>NZ_JBBOBS010000001.1:267500-5067500 GCF_038000305.1 Paenibacillus sp. FSL H8-0034 | reverse complement strand
GAGGTTTTCTTCGGACTGGCTAATGCATTAGGTGTTAATCTGACAGACGCTAAATCCGACGGTAAGAACTGGGTTCAGCTTTCTACTTTTGTTAATGTAATTGGCGGTACGGTTAAATACGAAGCCTCTACCAGAGAAATTACAGTAACGGTCAATGGAAGCAGCGTAATTCTTAACCTGGCTAGCGGTAAAGCGACTAAGGCGGGTAAAGAAGTATCGGTTGACTTTAAATTTAATAATGGCACGACTTATGTATCGACCAGTTCTATTCTGGAAGTACTTGCAAGCAAATAATTCAATACAAACTTAGCATGATCCGGAGGGGATTTGCATGTTACTGGACAGTAAATGCATGATCACCTTGGGTGCTTGTCTAGTGGGTATGACCCTACTTATTTCCGGATGCAATCAACCGGCTCCCCTACGTGATGGGGGGGCGGTTGATTTGTCTTTTCAGCAGACAGCCGTAGGAGCAGGGAAAACCAATCAGACGGGTTCTAACCAAGGCGATATGAATAAGAGTTCGAATACAGCGGAAACCGATGCTGCGCAAGCAGCAAGAGCAGAAGTGAACCAACCGAAAGCAGATACACAGACGAACCATTTAGAAGAAGCAAATAAACTAGATACAAATAAATCAGAATCCAATCAACCGGATTTGAAGCCATCAGAGGTCACAACCAAGCAGGAAAATAAGCCCGCTGTATCAGTGGCGGATGTCAATAAGTCAGTTTCACCTGAACCCAAGACGGCATCTGAGCAGCTGCCTGCTGTATCTGGGGAGTCGGGAAAGGACGTGCCAAGGACGGCACAAGCAGCGGCTGTGTCTACGCCAGCAGCAGTTGAGCCAGCAGCCGAACCCGTCAATCAACCTGCTCCTTCAGAGCCTGCAACTCAGCCTGCTTCAGTTCCATCCCAGCCGATGTCATCCGAGAAGACTCCTGCAGCAGAAAAGACCGCTGCCAATATCATAAAGGATGCAACCAAAGCAGCCACACTAACCTTCAAGGATTTATATTCAGATATGACCGTTCGGGGTGTAAAGTTCTCAGATAAGCTTACACAGCTTGCCAATAAAAAAGTGGAAATGACGGGATTTATGGCTCCTCCTTTAACCGCTAAGGTCAATTTTTTTGTGCTGACGCGTGTGGCCATGTCGATTTGTCCTTTCTGCTCAACGGACGCTGATTGGCCGATTGATATCGTCGTCGTGTCCATGCCGAAGGGAAAAGAGGTTATTCCAACAGAGCATCAGGTCAAGGTAACAGGGACTTTGAGTATTGGCTCTCAAACGGATGAAGCGACAGGTTTTGTAAGTCTGATTCGAATTATTGCTGATAAGGTAGAGGTGCTCAAATAATGCTGCTGCTTGAACATGTGGACAAAAGCTATATCATTCCGGGTAGGCAGCACGTTCCTGTCCTGCATATTCCGTACTTTCAGATGTCGCCACAGGAAAAAGTCGCATTGGTCGGTCCAAGCGGTTCTGGCAAAAGCACGCTGCTCCATATGATAGCCGGTATTCTGCGTCCAACTAGCGGTACCATTCGTCTGCTTGACAAGCAGCTGGACAGCTTAAGCGAATCAGAGCTGGATCGATTTCGGGCCAAGCATATCGGTTATGTCTTTCAAAGCTTTAATCTGCTGCCCGGGTTTACAGCAATGGAGAACGTGCTGGCAGCAATGCGATTCGGTCAAGTCATCCCGCCTAAGCTGCATAAGGAACGTGCCGCCGATATGCTCGCTCAGGTCGGATTGTCTCATCGGCTTCATCATAAATCGGGACAATTAAGCAACGGTGAGCAGCAGCGTGTTTCCATTGCCAGGGCATTGGTTAATAATCCGGCGCTAGTGCTGGCTGATGAGCCGACGGCCAGTCTTGACTATGCGAATGCGGAACAAGTAGCAGCTCTGCTGAATGACGCTTGTCGAAGTCATGGTGCTGCGCTGCTGCTATGCAGTCATGATCTTGAACTAGCAGGTACCATGGATCGAATCATAAATATACGCGAGCTTTCCCAAACGGCTGCAGAGAGGGCTGGATAAGATATGTCCTTACTACAAATGGCTTGGCGTAATTTGATTAACCGCCGTGTACAGACGTTGATAACAGCTATAGTTATTATAATCGGCGTATCGATGGCTTTAAGCATCATGATGCTCTCGGACGGCATCAAGCAGGGAATTGTCAAAGCCAGTGAACCATACGGGATGATCGTCGGTTCCAAAGGCAGCGCCAATCAGCTTGTATTCAACACGATTTTTCTGATGGATAATCCATTGGCCAACATCAGTCTGGATTATTATCGCTCGCTTGAAGCAGATCCAAGAGTGAATCAGGCGGTTCCTTTTGCGCTGGGGGATAATTATAAAGGCTTTCGAATCGTGGGTACTAGTGCTGAATTTTTCACTTTAAGAGGCAAACCGGCAGATCCGCCTTATTTTCATCTGGCAGCTGGCAGAATTTTCGACAAAGCCTTTGAAGCTGTAATTGGCTCCAAAGTTGCCGCAGAAACGGGTCTGACTATTGGCGATACATTTGTTTCCGGGCATGGTGTCGCGATGTCCAATGAACAGGATGAGCACAAGGAAAACCCTTATAAGGTCGTTGGTATATTAAACGGAGTATCAGCTCCATCCGACAAAGGCATCTATGTAACGATGGATAGCTACTGGGTCAGTCACGGACAGCATGGCCATGATGAGGATACAGAGGCAAGTCACGGTCCGGGCGAGGCGGCCAAAGCTGCTGCCCTCACAACAGCACCGGGCAAAGGACAAGCGGCACTATCCTGGACCACCAATCAGCTGGAAGCACCTCAGGGTGTCACGGCTGCACTGATCAAACCCAAAAGCTATATGGATTTGATGAAAATGTATCAGGAAATCAATCAGGGAGCCAGAGCACAGGCGGTTTTTCCCGGGCAGATTATTGCCAAAATCTTCGATATGATGGGCAGCGGAGAACAGGTATTGAAATATATCAGCTATGTCGTACTTGGGATGTCAGGTCTGACGATTGTACTGGCTTTGTATGGATCGACCATAGAAAGAAGACGCACCGTATCGATATTAAGGGCCATTGGCGCAAGTCGGAGATCGGTGCTGGCCATCGTTTTGCTGGAATGCGTGCTGATTGTCGCGCTTGGGTGCGTCGGAGGTATTGCTGGTGGTTATTTGTTAACGGTGGCTTTGTCCAGGTATATAGGCTCGCAAATATCGATTACCGTTATACCGATGTACAATTGGGAGCTGCTGAGTATCGTTGGAATCGTTGGGTGTATAGGGATACTCGCAGGGATTATGCCTGCTATGAGCGCCTATCGTATGGAGGCTGCACGGTATCTAAATTCACAATGATCATGGCTTTACAGCGTGCAGCATCATAGGAACATAAGGTTAACGAAGCAATTGCTTGAATTTGAGCTCTAGCTGCTTAGGGTCAGTGGTTCCGACAAGTCTGTCAACGATGATGCCGTTCCTGTCTACAAAATAAGTAGTGGGGATTGCAGCAATGTTGTAGGTTTCGGCAACCGCTGCTTTGGCGTCCAGTAAAACAGGGAAAGGTATGTGGTATTTATTGACAAAGGCTTGTGCGTCATCGACACGGTCCTTGGATGTGACATTAACAGCCAGAATCTCGATCTGATCCTTATACAGCTCATAAAGTCTGGAAAACTCAGGCGCCTCCGCCTGACAAGGCTCGCACCAGGAGGCCCAAAAGTTGATCAGCACAGGCTTGCCATGCAGCGAATCCAAGGAATAGGTTTGACCGTTTAAAGCTGTGAGCGTGAAGGCTGGGGCTGTGTAGCCTTTTTTGGGAAGCTGCTTATTTGTGGTTGTCAGCTGTTGAATAACGGTTAGCAGCGCGAGACACAGAACAACAGCAAGCACCCATTGTTTTTTCATGGATAAAGCACCTAATTTCACTAGATGTAAGATGAGTGATCATAGAGCAGAGGGCATTACGAAAGTCTTACACCCTCAACGGCTAGCATATACATCGATAAGGACCTGGCGTCTTGAAGCATCCATTCCCGATATTCATTTTCCGTTGTCACATATTGATGTTTAGTGATGTAACCGTCTTTTTCCATTTGCACGCCTCTGCTTGAAGCGGTATCCGCCCATATTCCGATTCTAGCGAGGAAATCCGGGTTTGTTCGATTCGTGACTTCGTGATGGGGAGTTACCGTGATGTTGTCAAGGCCAGCTGAATGAAATAGGTGAGGAAGCTGATCGGCAATCGCATTATCCATACCTGCATCGGAACGCCATTTCAAATATGCAGAGTAGAAAGAAAGCATACTGGAGGGGGGCTGTGGTTCCCAGCATATTTTCTCATGATTATAATCTGCGATCACAACACGTCCACCGATTTTTGCGGCCGATTTCATCCTGCTTAATGCTTGTAACGGTTCAGATAACCATACGAGAACACGAGCGGAGGTGACGATGTCAAACACTCCTTCATAAGGTATATTATAAATGTCCCCTGTTTCAAAAGCTATCCCCGGTGCATTCCCGTGAGCTTGACGGGCTTTATCGATCAGGTTTGGATTGCTATCCATACCTACAACACGCCCGGTTGGTCCTACTGCTTCTGCTATCCCGCGGGTAATTGCTCCGGTCCCACAACCAACGTCAAGTACTGTCATGCCAGTAGTGAGTATGTCTGCAAGCCTTTTATGAGAGTTTGTTAACGATCTGGCATCTAAAACGTTGGTCAGCTTTCCTGATAATTCCGCGCGATTATGAGCCATATGGATGTCCAACATGATCCCTCCTAGTAATGATGTAAAGATCTTATCGTTTAAAAGTCTATTGTTCAAATATATAATTAATATATATTTTATAGGTATTAACTATATAGATGCTGCTGCAAATTGGAACAAGTAAACAGCCAGCAATACGACACATGAGCATAAAGCAGCATTGCTACGAGAGAATTAGGCATGGTAAACTCATAGATAAAGCTAGATAAACACCGAACCAGGTGGGTTGAAGGTTTACAACAGGTTTGTTTTTCGGGTACGATGGGCGGAGAATGGGTTTGTGTTCGTTGGGAGTGAGGGAAGATTTGAAAACGTTAATTATAGCTGAAAAGCCCGATATGGGACGCAATATTGCAGCAGCCATTGATCCGAAGGCCAAAAACTTCAGGACCTATATCGAAGGTGAGCAGTATATCATTACATGGGCGATTGGGCACTTGATAGGACTTGCTGAACCTGATGCTTATGATGACAAGTATAAAAAATGGAATTTTAATGATCTTCCGATTATTCCGGATCATTTCAAGCTGATTCCGAATGCGAGGACGAAGGATCAATTAAAGCAGATCGGAGAACTCGCCAAACGAAGCGAAAAGCTTGTTAACGCATGTGACGCGGGGCGTGAGGGCCAGCATATTTTTTCGCTGATTCAACGGCACTTGAAGCTAAAGCAGCCGGTAAAGCGGCTGTGGATATCCGACCTGACTCCAGAGACGATTCGTAAAGGGTTTGCCGAATTGCGTGAGGGTGTTGAATACGAGAATTTGACCAAAGCAGCGCGGGTTCGCAGTGAAGCGGATTGGCTGATCGGAATGAACGGCTCAAGGGCTTTTACAACCAAGCATCAGGTGCTGTTGTCCGTCGGGCGGGTACAGACCCCGGTTTTGGCTATCCTGTATGACCGTCAAAAGGAGATCGAAGCGTTCAGCTCGAACAAGTTCTATGATGTTGAGGCTCTGTTCAAGCAACAAGAAACCGAGTATAAGGCGTTATGGCAGGGCGAACGGATTACCGATCCGGCTAAAGCCAATGCGATTGTTGAAAAGGTAAAAGGGAAAATGGGGACGATCACCAGCTATGAGGTCAAGGATACGAAGGAGTATCCGTTTAAGCTGTATGATTTGACGCTCTTGCAGCGGGAAGCGAATGCGAAGCTTGGTTTTTCCGCCAAAAAGACGCTGGATACGGCGCAGGCGCTGTATGAGAAGCATAAGGTGATCAGCTATCCGCGGACGAACTCCAACTATGTGACCGAGGCCAACATTCCCGAGATGTACAAGGCGCTGGACCAACTGAAGGGGACCTCTTATGGAGAGCTTGCCGAACAGGCAGACAAGCGTCTCGTGCATAAAAACAACAAAAGCATCTGCAACCCGGCCAAGGTGGAGGATCACCACGCGATTTTGCCAACGCATAAAAAGGCTGGCGGGTTATCGAATGACGAACAGCAGGTTTATGATTTGATTGTACGGAGATTTTTGGCACAGTTTTATCCTCCCGCGGAGTACAAAATCCACACGGTGTTAACCGAGGTAGAGCGGGAAATGTTTAAGAGTACGATCAAGCAGCTGCTTTCCTTGGGCTGGAAGGTCATTTATGCGGATCAAAAGAAGGGCAAGCCGATGTCTCGCGGCAAGGCAGACAAGACGGACGAGGATGAGGTCCCGGAGGAGGAGATCACAACCCCGTTCAGCTTGCAGGCAGCTGAAGCTGTAAAATGCGCAAAAATTGCAGCTAAGGAAAAAGAAACCCAGCCCCCTAAGGCGTATACAGAAGGAACACTGCTGAAGGCAATGGAAGGCGCAGGGAAGCAGATCGAGGATGAGGAGCTTCGGGATGCGATGAAGGATTCAGGTCTCGGAACCCCTGCTACGCGTGCTTCCGTTATTGAGCGGTTGAAGCAGGTGGACTACATCGTGATGCAGGGCAAACGGATCATTATCACGCAAAAGGGACGCACAGCGGTCGAGCTAATTCGTTCCGCAGGTGTGGATCTGCTGACTTCACCGGAGATGACGGGTCATTGGGAACGCAGGCTCAACGAAATTGCCCGCGGTGTCGCGTCTGACGAAGCTTTTATGGCGAACGTGAAGAAGTTCACAAACCTGATCATCGAGAAGGTTCGGGTGCAGTCGAAAGCAGCCAAGCAAGCTTTCGAAAGCGCGGCTGGTCCAGCGAGCGCAGGTGCAGCTGGAGGCGCGAAGCGGACGACACGCACGCGCAGCAGTGACGGCGGTGCGGAGGCGAGCGGCAGCGCAGGTGCGGCTGGAAGCGCGAAGAGGACGACACGCACGCGCAGCAGTGAAGGCGGTGCGGAGGCGAACGGCAGCGCAGGCGCGGCTGGAGGCGCGAAGCGGACGACGCGCACGCGCAGCAGCGAAGGCGGTGCGGAGGCGAGTGGAGGCGCAGGAGCGGCTGCAGGCGCGAAGCGGACGACGCGCACGCGCAGCGGCGATGGCGGTGCGGAGGCGAGTGGAGGCGCAGGAGCGGCTGCAGGCGCGAAGCGGACGACGCGCACGCGCAGCGGCGATGGCGGTGCGGAGGCGAGCGGAAGCGCAGGCGCGACTGCAGGTGCGAAGCGAACGACGCGCACGCACAGCAGCGAAGGCGGTGCGGAGGCGAACGGCAGCGCAGGTGCGGCTGGAGGTGCGAAGCGAACGACACGCACGCGCAGCAGCGAAGGCGGTGCGGAGGCGAGCGGCAGCGTAGCGACGGGCACGCAGCGCAGCCCGTCCGCAGCGACGCTGCGGACAGCCGCAAGCGAGCCCGCTCTGCCAAGCGCTGCGCAGGCCGCCGTGGCCCGCGGCAGCATAGCGGCCTGCCCGCGCAGCGGCTGCGCGGGGCGGATCATCGCCGGCAAGCGCGGCTATGGATGCACGGCATACAAAGCCGGCTGCGGCTTTGTACTCTGGAAGGACAGCTTAGGCACCTCGCTATCCGAAGCGGATGCCCGCTCTTTAATCGAGCGAGGGCATACAGCTCCAATTCGCAGAATCGATGAGAACGGCAATCAGACGGAAGCCAGATTGTATCTATCAGACACCAATACAGGACAGCTTGCATTAGAACCAACCATTACGATAAATCGGAGGTGAACGGTTAATTATGAAGGAAATACCGATTCCATATGTGCGTTCCAACCAGGTGGGTATAGTACTGTTCGTGCTGCTGGCGATCCTGCTGCAGCAGCCAATTTTGATTATTATTTTATGGGCCCTTCAAGTGATACCGATGGTATTGGGTCTGCGTGCAAACCTTTTTATTAAGATTGCCAAGCCCTTCTTGACCAACAAAATACAGGGAGCACAGACTGAATCGCAAGAGCTGCTTCGTTTTAATAACTCGATTGCGGTTGTGTTGTTATCGATTGCTGTCATTTGCTTTTGCTTCAGTTGGTCTTCTATCGCGGGTTATTTATTTGCTGCAATGGTTGGGATCGCGGCTTCCATTGCAATCTGCGGCTTTTGTATCGGCTGTTTTTTATATTATCAGTGGAAAAGCAGAACCCGATAACGGCTGTTCATATTCCGTATCATTCACATTTTAAAAAAAACCGAAAAGACGCTCCGTTTGCAGTTAAGTAACTGCAACGAAGCGTCTTTTTATGAATAAGATTCAACCTCGACTTGGCAAGGACTAGCGATTTCATTAGCTCGATTACTCGGAAATAACCACAGCTTCGGTGTATCCTTAAGCTTTGCTACGGAAAGTATGAACGGTTCGTTGGGGAATTGCCCGCTCTGAAGCAGCACGTTGCAGCCATCAACCTTCATAACCCCGATTTGCACATCCGCTCTTATGCTAGAGTCCTGAATGATCTTATAGTTATCGCTTATTGCAGCTGAAGCAGGATCAATTCTTTTTTGGAATTGCAGCAGCAGCTTATCCCGGCCTTGACGCTTAATTGCCATTAGTTTTGGTTTTTCATCGTACATATAGGCTCCAAGATGATATTCGTATGCAGTCCAGGTTCGGTAGCCGAGTGACTGACTGTGTGTCGAGAAGCTCTCCAGCCAGGCTCGACTGCGCCGCATAGGACGAAGGGAACCGATATCCGTTTGCACACTGAGGGGCAAATCAGGATGGATCGCCCGAATCCGTGCAGCAAATGGCTCATAATGCTTAATGTAATCAGCAGGCAGCCGCCAGCGCATCCAATCGGGCCAATGGGTTTGAATGACGTGGATATCAGGCTTGACATAAGAGATCATCGAAGCAGCATCAAGTCCATGAAATTCCCTGACCTTATCCACAGAGTCAGCCCCGGCATTGACACCAAGCGACCAGGTCGCGATTTGAATATCGGGCCGAGCCTCGCGAACGCCCCCTCGACCGTTAATTAATTCATGCAAAAAACGATTGACAGTCGCTACGCGAAATTCGATCCAGTCTCTGTAGTTAGAGGTGTTTCTTTTGTAATACAAGGGTGAGCTCTTTTGTTTGAAATCGGGAATTTCACTGCCATACTGCTGCTTGAACGCAGCTCTGGCATAAGGTCCGACATCGCCATACACCCCGCTCGCAATCCCGTTCCACTCTGGGAAATAAGGCTCCGCTATCTCCAATCCATCAAACTCATGGGCTTTTACCAAAGCAGCCATCGTCTGCTTTTTCCACTCCACATAACGGTAGCTGTGGGGAGAGAGGCGGAAATAACCATCATTCACCGGCTTCAGCAGTGTCATCTGCCAATCGGGCCAATCCTTCGGCAAATGATCCGTAATATAGGTTCCATTACCAAGCAGCGTAGCCCAAACCATCATACCTCGTGACCGAAGCAGCTCAACCAGCCTGCCGTTCACCTTATTTTCATCCGTTACAAAATAATGGACCGAGCGATATCCGGCCAACTCCAGCTCATCAACAATACTTTGTTCGGAACGGCCTGTATAGTAAGGGAAAACCGGATCAATTTGGATGGAGCGACCTTCCCATTTGTGCATCATAATTGCCCCTTTGGTTGACTATATTAAGAAGCTATTCCATTCCTTCTGCTTGCCTGGACTGTGCCGGGTTGTGATGTTCGTACCAAGCTTATTCGACAAGCTGAATGGATATGCCTGCTTCTATACTAACGCATACTGGTTGTAAGGGGCAAAGTGTTTAAGCGAGCTTTTGAGCTTCTGCTTTAAGCAGACTTTGCTGCAGAGCTTTTCGTCTTGAGTGTGAACGGGAAAGCCCAAGGGAGGCAACAGCGGTACCGGCAGCTACAGCAACACCCGCGGCTCCGATCCAGCTAATCGACGAAAGTGATGCTTTTTCCACGATGACGCCCCCAATTCCCGCACCTGCTGCCATTGCGAGCTGCAGCACCGAGCTGTTCAAGCTTAGCATAATACCTGATGCTTCCGGAGCAAGACTGATCAAATGGTACTGCTGCGTAGGACCGGAGGACCATGCTGCGAACGACCATAGCATAAGTAGAGGGAAGACAATAGCAGGGGAATGAGCGGCTAATGACAATAGGATAAGTGCCACGGCATGAAGAGTCATCCCACTGATCAAGGTACGAGGAACGCCCCATTTATCCGTACTGAAGCCTCCAAATTTGGAACCGATCAGGCTTGCGATCCCAAATGCGAACAATCCTGCGCTTACACCTTGCTCGCTCATTCCTGTTACGGTAAGCAGAAATGGAGAAATATACGTATAGGCAATGGCGTAGCCGGAAATCCAGAAGAACGTAATGGACAACGCGACGGCAATTCGTGGCTCTTTAAGCAGTGCCAGTTGTTTACGCAGAGGCACCGGCGCCTCGCCATCAGTTCGTGGAATTACATAAGCAATAATGAGTATGGCTAACAAACCGAGTACACCAATTCCCCCAAAGATCATTTTCCAATTATAGACCGATGCGACAACTCTACCTAACGGAACACCAATGATCAGCGAGGTGCTAAAACCCATAACGAGCGTGGCTATTGCGCTGCCCTGCTTCTCAGGCGGTGCCAATTTGGCTGCCACAGTCAATGCAGTAACGACGAACACTCCTGTACTCAGCGCCAAAATAATACGTGATCCAACCAGAAAATCAAATCCGGGTATGGCGACGGCGATTCCATTGCCAATAACGAATACCACCAGTGAATATAGCAGCAGCTTACGTCGTTCGACGCGGGCAGTGACGGCCATCAGAAAAGGTGTGCCAAACGCATACGCCAAAGAAAATACGGTGATAAGCTGGCCTGCAGCAGCTACTGATACTCCACTGTCTGCTGCCACTTTATCGAGAATGCCTGCAATAATAAACTCCGACGTTCCAACCAAAAAGCTGACAATAGCCAGCATGTAAATTTTCCATGTATTCGACATGACCCAAATGGCTCCTCTCACGATTCTAATATTTTTATATTTCTAGATATATAGAAATAACAAGCAAAAAAATTACTTAAGCAAATACGGGGCATACTTGTGTGCCATTTCGCGATTCACACTATAGAAGATATAAGTTCCATCCTTGCGAAGGTCCAATAAGCCGCATTCCGTTAATTGCTTCAGGTGATGAGACAGCGTGGAGCCAGCGACAGATTCCAGCTTGCTTCCAATATCAGAGCAGCACAGATTCTTTTCATCAGTAAGCATCATAGCGATTTTGAGTCGGGTTGGCTCTCCAAGCGCTTTGTATACTTTAACTGCTTGCCGTAGGTCTGCATGTTCTTCCATCATAATGATCGCACCCTTTTTTTGATTGTTATTTCTATATCCGTAGAAATTAAATTATCACAGCTTAACTCGAATGTAAATAGAAAAAAGAGTGAAGATAAAATTTAAGCTAAACATAATAGTAATAATTACAAATAATTGACTTTTGCAACAAATGAAGCTACAATTCTATCATATTGTCTGCGATAACAGCTGCAAATGCTTACGAAGCCAATTTTCTACGAAAATAAAGCGGATGCTTACGAAGTAAGTTTTCTACGAAAACTCTAAGGAGACTGATCATGATAAAAACAGTACCTGTACATATACTATCCGGTTTTTTGGGTAGCGGGAAAACAACCTTATTAACACAAGCATTAGATTACTACAGGCTGAGCGGGAAGAAACCGGCTGTGTTGATGAATGAGCTGGGGGATGTGAATTTGGACGGTATGCTTGTGGATGACGAGGTGCCCATGACAGAAATGCTGAGCGGATGCATCTGCTGCACGATACGTGGAGATCTCGGTATGGAGCTGAGAGAGTTGATCAGGGATCATACCCCCGATGTGATTTTCGTTGAATGTACTGGCGCGGCTAATCCTATTGAAATCCTGGATGGAGTTACGGATGCCTCGCTATTGACAGAGATGGAGCTGAAATCGCTCATTACGATAGTAGACGCAGCGCAGCTTCTTGAGCGGCACAGCAAAGGGCATGGCAAAACCTACAAGCTAATGCAGGATCAGATTCGCTGCGCTTCCGAGCTTATTTTGAATAAAACGGATTTAATCAGCTCGGCCGATCTCCTCACGCTGGAGCAGGCTATTCGTGAATGGAATCCGACAGCTCCCATGACGGCAACGATCCGCTGTCAAGTTGATTTGGGGATGTTTGATCGTTTGGATGGAACTGACGAGAAGATGGCAGCCGCGACTTCAGCAGCATCTATCGAGCATGACCATCATACTTCGTGCAGTGATCCCTCCCATGACCACAATCATCACGATGAGAGCTGCAGTCATACTGCACATACACATAGCGACGGGCAGGCTCATGAACATGAGGAGCATGCGCATCATCATTCTCACGATCACGTTATGGTATACACGCATTATTTTCAACAATCCATCGATAGTGAACAATTCGAAAGCCTGGTAAGCAAGCTGCCGGCTGAGATTTATCGGGCCAAAGGCATTTTACGCTTCTCCGATACATCAAGCCTGTTTTTGTTTCAATATGCATATCGGGAGATGGATTTTGTCAAAATTACTCCGAAGGAAGAGGTTCCAAGCGTAGCTGTATTCATTGGCGAGCATTTTTCCAAAACAAAGCTGGCAGCTGATTTAGCTGCATTGGAAAATATAGCAACTACTGAGAGTTGAGACATCCTGAGCCATCATATTGAATAAACAACGATTATCCATAAGAAACCGTTTCTCTTGCCGTGCATATATAGCAGAGAAGCGGTTTTTATTTGTGCACAAGAGGTGCTACTATCTTAAAAAAATTTCCAAAAACGCATTGACACCAATCTCTGACGATGCTAATATACTGAATATAAAACAGAGTAAACACATCGGAATTATATGTCGTCTACCGGACAACCGGAGCTATATAGTAATAATTTCGAAGCAAACCGGCGCATATCATAATAGACATTTTACATAGCGGCTGGTTTTACTATCCTGTCTAGTTAATTTATAAGATATATTGATACTCAGGGGAGAGATTAATTATGAACAAACATTGGGGTAAGCTTACGTTAATTAGCGCCATTTCGCTATCTTTATTGGGATTGACAGCATGCGGAGCAGCAGCTCCAACCACACCGGCAGCTCCAGCACCAGCAGGTGACAACAAATCGGCTGCAGTGACACCGGCGCCAACACCCAAACCACCCGTTGAAATTTTAAACGTCTCCTATGATCCGACTCGTGAACTTTACGCAGAATATAATAAAGCATTTTCCGATTACTGGGAAAAGAAAACTGGCCAAAAAGTAACGGTAAAAGCTTCACACGGTGGCTCAGGCAAGCAAGGACGTTCCGTTATCGATGGCTTGGCTGCCGATGTTGTCACATTGGCGCTTGCTTATGATATTGATGAAATTCAAGGAGCGGGCTTGATTCAAAAGGATTGGCAAAAAAAGCTGCAGCAAAACAGCACACCCTATACCTCAACCATTGTTTTCCTCGTGAAAAAGGGAAATCCGAAAGGGATCAAGGATTGGGATGATCTCATCAAGCCAGGTGTTGAAGTCATTACTCCTAACCCCAAAACGTCCGGAGGCGCACGCTGGAACTATATAGCAGCCTGGGGCTATGCGTACCAAAAGTTTAATAAAGATGAAGCCAAAACGAAGGACTTTGTTCAAGCTCTTTTCAAAAATGTGCCGGTCTTGGACTCAGGTGCTCGTGATGCCACAAATACATTTGTACAACGCGGCATTGGTGATGTATTGCTGGCATGGGAGAATGAAGCGTACCTTTCCATCAATGAATTTGGTAAAGACAAATACGAAATTATTACACCATCGCTTAGTGTATTGGCAGAGCCACCCGTAGCGGTTGTAGATAAAGTTGTCGACAAAAGAGGTACTCGTGAAGTGTCGCAAGCGTATCTGGAATACCTGTACACTGAAGAAGGCCAAAATATTGCAGCTAAAAACTACTACCGTCCTCGTTTGGAGTCCGTAGCGAAGAAATATGAAAACCAGTTTACGAAGGTAAAGCTGTTCACCATCGATGATGAGCCATTTGGCGGCTGGACCAAGACCCAGGCAACACACTTCGCAGATAAAGGTACATTTGACCAAATCTACAAACCATAAGTCATAAACGAGATTCATTCCACATGTGCGGTAATCTGCAGAGGTTCCGTATATGTGGGATGCTTACGATGTGGAGTTTCCCAAGGGAAACTCTTAAGTCAGAGGAGAGGAATCCATGGCAAGTAAATGGAAAGAACGAAGTGTATTGCCCGGATTCGGGTTATCAATGGGATTCACCGTGCTCTATTTAAGTCTGATTGTTTTATTCCCTTTGTCAGCGATTTTCATCAAAACCTCGGGTCTGTCCTGGATGCAGTTTTGGCAAACCATTAGTGATGCCAGAGTGGTTGCTTCCTACAAAATCAGCTTTGGGACTGCATTCGGGGCTGCAGTTATCAATACGATTTTTGGATTTATCGTTGCTTGGGTGCTGGTCAGATACTCGTTTCCTGGTAAACGCTTTGTCGATGCACTGGTGGACCTACCGTTTGCACTGCCAACAGCAGTAGCGGGGATAGCCCTGACGACGATATATTCGAAAAACGGCTGGATCGGCAGTATTCTGGAACCGCTCGGATTCAAGGTGGCTTATACACCGATAGGTATTATGATCGCTTTGACATTTATCGGTATCCCGTTTGTGGTTCGAACCCTGCAGCCAGTAATTGAGGAATTACAAAAGGAAACCGAGGAAGCTGCGGTCAGTCTAGGTGCCCATCGCTGGAAAACTTTTAGCAAGGTAATTTTTCCGGAGCTTCTGCCAGCCGCACTTACCGGATTTACATTGGCCTTTGCGCGTGCTGTCGGTGAATATGGCTCTGTCGTATTTATCTCGGGCAACATGCCGATGAAGACAGAGATTGCTCCACTTCTGATCATGACCAAGCTCGAGCAATATGATTATGCAGGTGCTACAGCCATTGCCCTCGTTATGCTGGTGATATCGTTCTTTTTGTTGCTGGTCATTAACTTCATCCAATGGCGGGCTAACCGCTTTAATGTAACTTAGAAGCAGGAGGAAACACCATGGCCGGATATGTGGCAACCGCAAAAGCAGGTTCGGTTACTCTGGACAGACCCAGACATATTACTGAACCGGCGGTCGTAAAATGGGTTTTAATTAGTATCGCATTGCTGTTTTTGGGACTTTTACTCGTACTGCCGTTAATTTCAGTATTCGTTGAAGCGTTTCGTAAAGGTGCTGAGGTATATTTCAAGGCACTTACGGACCCGGATGCGGCTTCAGCAATTCGTTTGACTTTAATGACTGCAGCAGTTGCAGTGCCTTTAAATTTGCTGTTTGGCTTGTCCGCGGCATGGGCAATTACCAAATTTAATTTTAAAGGTAAAAACCTGCTTATTACTTTGATTGATCTGCCTTTTGCCGTATCTCCAGTTATTTCGGGACTTATCTTTGTATTATTATTTGGCGCGAAAGGCTGGTTTGGTCCGTGGCTGGATGATCATGACATTAAAATTCTTTTTGCTCTACCGGGTATAGTTCTTGCTACCGTGTTTGTAACTTTTCCTTTTATCGCCCGCGAGCTGCTTCCGATCATGCAGGCTCAGGGAGTACAAGAGGAAGAAGCGGCGGTAACACTTGGAGCCAAGGGCTGGCGCATTTTTTGGAAGGTAACCCTGCCCAACATTAAATGGGGACTGCTGTACGGAATTATTTTGTGTAATGCGAGGGCGATGGGCGAATTTGGTGCGGTTTCGGTCGTGTCCGGTCATATCCGGGGATCTACGAATACGATGCCGCTGCATATCCAGATTCTCTACAACGAATACAATTCCGCAGGAGCTTTTGCGATGGCCTCTTTGCTGCTGTTATTGGCGGTGGTGACCCTTGCGGTTAAAAGCATCATCGAATGGAAATTTAATGGGAAACAGCAGATAGAAGGGGAGTAGGGGAGCATGCATATTGTAGCCAAACACTTGATGAAAAGCTTTGGCAGCTTTCAGGCCACCAAAGATGTCAGTTTTGAAATCGAAAAAGGCAAGCTGATTGGTTTGCTGGGACCCAGTGGCGGTGGCAAAACTACTGTTCTTCGAATGTTGGCTGGACTCGAAGATCCGGACTCGGGAGAAATCCTCTTTCATGGCAAAAAAGTCAACGATATTCCTCCGCAGCAGCGCGGAATCGGTCTTGTATTTCAAAACTATGCACTGTTCCGGCATATGAGTGTATATGATAATATCGCTTTTGGTTTAACGGTACAAAAACGCAGCAAGCAGCAGATCAAGGAGCGCGTTACGGAGCTGGTAGAGCTTACAGGCCTGAAGGGTCTTGAAAAACGCCTTCCTCATCAATTATCCGGAGGTCAGCGTCAACGGGTAGCTTTTGCCAGAGCGATTGCACCAGAGCCGCAGTTGCTGCTGCTGGATGAGCCGTTTGCCGCCATTGATGCCAAGGTTCGTAAGGAATTGCGGACATGGCTGAAAAGTATGATTAATCGGTTGGGTATAACGACGATTTTTGTCACACATGACCAGGAAGAAGCTGTTGAGGTTGCCGATCAGATTATGATTATTAACCAAGGCAGGTTGGAGCAGAAGGGGTCTCCGATAGAGATTTATCAGCATCCACAAACGCCATTTGTCGCTGGCTTCATCGGTGAATCGAATCAGGTGAGTGATATTCATCGCTTTAAAGGCTTCAACAACGTGGCAGTCAGCGAGACAAAAGCTACAATTCGGCCGGAATTTGTGGAAATTGGCTTTTTAGGTGAAATTTCAATTCCATCCGCAGCAGAAACCGGAATCGTCAACAATATTTATTTCCGCGGAACGAATTGGCAAGTTGAAGTAGAGGTTAACGGACAAATCCTGTTTGCTTATCGCTCCCTGGAGCTGGAAACGCTAAAGCCATCCGATTCTGTGCTTGTGTTGATACATCGTGTTTATTTATTTCATGAGCAAGAGCATCTGACAGTAGAAAATGCACTCAAAACGGATCCGATGCCGGTTCATATCTAAAATAAATCGGGCTTGGACGTTTGGTAAATGAGCAGTACGTGGAATACTAGTAGGAAGCTTGCACAAGCTTCGTTTACCAAACATCAGGGGGCTTAACACAGAAAGGAAGAGCAGCCATGGAGCATCATATTACAATAAGCAGTGACCAGGTGGAATTAGCGGCTACGCTGCACTATCCCCCATCTACTGGAGATAAGAATCCGATTATCATTATCGCACACGGTTTCGTAGGCAACCGAATTGGTGTGGATCGATTATTTCTAAAGGCCGCGAGAGAATTTAGCAAACAAGGATTTATGGTACTTCGCTTCGATTATGCAGGATGCGGTGAAAGCACAGGTAATTATGGTTCAAGTGATGTCGACGCTATGATTGCACAAACCCGACATGTCATAGACTATGTAATGCAAATCGGGTGTGTTGATCCGACACGTGTCATTATGCTTGGACATAGCTTGGGCGGTGCAATTTCGGTATTAACCGCAGCGAGAGACAAGAGAATCAAGTCACTTGTACTATGGTCCGCAGTAGCCTATCCTTTTAATGATATTATTAAAATTACAGGTAAAAAAGTGTATGAGGATGCGGTGCAATTCGGTAATGCGGATTATTTGGGTTATTCGTTTGAGCCGCAATTTTTTGAATCATTATCGAAACATCAGCCGTTTGAACAATCCAGGAAATTTAATGGGGATGTATTGCTGGTTCATGGTACGAATGATGAGGTCATACCGGTTGATTATTGCTTCCTGTATCAAAAGCTGTTCTGGATGAGATCTCAAGGACAATGCGATAAAGAAGTGATTTTTCAAGCAGATCATACGTATTCATCGCACCAGTCCTATACTCAGCTTCTATCGACAACACAAAACTGGTTAACTTCAATAGAAAAACAAAAAAGTGATTGGCATGATTGGACTATTTAATAGTTGCGCTTCAATTCCGACTATGCACATGTTATTAATATGAGTGGAGGTTATGATATGGCAAAACCGTTGGAAGTTGATGACATATGGACACAAAGGATACTTAATTCGGTGAATGGGTTGGAATATGGGACTGTGCAAATCGTGATTCACGATGGTAGAATAGTACAGATAGAAAGAACCGAGCGCAAACGCTTTGAAGCTGAAACCGGTACTCGTGATCGCGAGCATAGCGGAGTGAACAGACAGCAGATTCGCAAAAATAGCTGATCGGAATTATGGATAACGATTTATATAAAAGGAGTGATCTCAATGGCACGTATTGCAATTATTTCCGGTAGTCCTTCTGCCACTTCGCGTTTAGATGGAGTTCTTCAGTTTGTAAGCAAAGCAATTCTTGAGAAAGGGCTGGAGGTTCAATGGGTGAATGTACGGGACCTGCCGCCTGAGGATTTATTTTATACCCGCTTTGACAGTCCTGCGATCACGAATGCCAATCGGATAGTTGCCGAAGCCGATGCAGTCGTTGTTGCTTCTCCGATATATAAAGCATCTTATACAGGAGTATTAAAAAGCTTTCTGGACCTCATACCGCAAAAAGGCTTGGATGGGAAAGTGGTACTTCCGTTAGCTATTGGCGGTACGATAGCGCATCTGCTTGCCATTGATCATGCGTTCAAGCCCGTGTTATCTGCATTGGGTGCGCATCACATTTTGAACGGTGCATTTATATTAGATTCCCAGGTTATTCGAGCCGAGGACAACAGCTTTACTTTTGTTCAGGAAATTGAAGAGAGATTACAGGGTGTGGTGCAATCGTTCATTACCGAAACGGTATGGCGTAAAGAAAGAACAGATGCGAATGCCATTGAATCGGTTAATGAACTAACTGTATCTTAAGTAGACGGTCTTATCAGATCTATTTATGGAACGACAACCTATAACGAATTACCAGTCTTGTCTACCTGACATCGGGAGGCTTCAAGCTGCATTTATTGCAGGGCGAAGTCTCTATTTATTAGATTAGGAGGTGAATGACTATGAATGATGTGATAGTCCAAGACCATTCGGAATTGGAAGTAAGCGAGGCAGACGCCCTTCATTTGCCAGACATTCAGTTTGTCAATTATTGCTTTCAAACCTTTGGGCTTAATCGTGGTATTTATAACACGATTGATCAATGGCTTTATAGCACGGGTTATCGTGAGATTACATCAAGACGCAGTCAAACAATTAATTTCCTTAAGGATATTCAACAAAAGCATGGGAAAGACCAGAGCAGTATCCTTCGCTTCGGCAAGGGAGGCTTAACGAAGCAGTTGTATGATTTTATACATCTGCCCAAGCCGATTTTTATGTACAGCTAACTTCATTCATGCGGGATTGTGGACGTCACATTATGGATGATTAGAATGGAAGCGGCCATCTACACAAATGATGACCGCTTTTTAATGTTACATGATTAGTTTTCAGCGGGGCTGTGCGAAAAATAGGCGATTCCCATAGCTTCGCGTACTTCCTGCATCGTTTCACGAGCCAAGGCTCTTGCACGCTCGGTACCGCTGATCAAAATTTCATCGATTTGCTTAGGATATTTGCTAATGGCTTCGCGTCGCTCGTTCATCGGTTCCAACAGCTCATTAATCTTGGCTGTAAGCTTTGTCTTGCATTCGAAGCAGCCGATGGACCCTTGGGTGCAATTCTTGTAGATATCATCTGCCTGTGGAGCATTAAAGGCTTGATGGTAGCTATAGATCGGGCATCTATCAGGATGGCCCGGGTCATTCTTGTGAATCCGCTCTGGATCGGTAACAGCTTTCTGTATGAGCTCTTTGACCTGCTGTGGGCTCGAATCCAGGGAGATGGCATTGCCAGAGCTTTTACCCATTTTACGACCTCCATCAAGGCCGGTTAAGCGTGGAATTTCGCCGATCAAGGCTTGAGGCTCGGGAAATACCGGTCGATAGAGGTCATGGAAACGGCGTATGATTTTTCTTGTTTGTTCGATATGGGGAACTTGATCCTCGCCAACAGGGATGAGCGTTGCGCGGCAGATGGCTATGTCCGCAGCCTGGCTGACAGGATAACCGAGAAAGCCATAATTCAACTGCTTATAGCCCCGCTCAGCAGCCTCTGTCTTAATCGTCGGATTATGACGCAGAGAGTTGACCGTGACGAACATCGAAAAATATACAGTCAGCTCAGCAATTTCTGGAATCATTGATTGAATAAATAAGGTAGAACGGTTGGGATCTATGCCAGCTGCCAAATAGTCCATGGCCACATGACGCAGATTATCGCGCACAATAGCAGGATGATCGAAGTGCGTGGTCAGTGCCTGAACATCGGCCAGCAGGACAAAGCATTCATAGTTTTTTTGCAATTCGACTCGATTTTTCAAACTCCCGACGTAATGACCAAGGTGCAGCTTGCCGATAATACGATCTCCAGTTAAAATTCTCTCTTGCATTGAAATTCCTCCTAAGAGCTTTGCGGAGCAAAGCTGACTTCGTAAGCATCAACTGAGCTTTGCGGAGCAAAGCAAGCTTCGTAAGCATCAACTGAGCTTTGCGGAGCAAAGCTGGCTCCGCAAGCATGAATGGGGCTGCGAGCAAACTTATAGATGCATCCTTCCAATCCGAGATACGCCAACACCAGCCATCCTCCATGGCCATCACCCCCTTTTATGAAACGCAAAAAAACCTCATCGCAAAGGACGAAGTTATCGTGGTACCACCTTTATTCATCTCCGGTATGAAGATGCACTCTCAAGTACGGACAGGCTCATCAAGAACACTATCGATACAGCCCTCATGGTAACGGAGAGGGAATCCCGGCTTTGCCTACAAACAAATACGTTCGGCCAAGCAACTCCGAAGTCCATTCACACGTCGGCCGGGGATGGTTCGCACCAAACACCATCTCTCTGAAACCCGCCTCCAACGGCTACTTACCCTTCATCATCGTCGATACGTTATGAAGGGAAGTATACGCCGGCGTGAGGGAGTCGTCAAGTATGAACAGAAACTTGGCGCTTGGCCTGTTTAATTGCGTGGTCGGAGAGTATGTTCAACAATTCCAAGAAAATGAAGGCTGGAATCAGGAATTGACTGCTTGCACATGTTCGCGAAATTCGTTCCGTACACGCTGTAGCACTTCTGAATCGATCATAACATCATAGGCTGTATTGGCTAGCGCCTTAGCGCCAAGCAGCATGCCTTCGAACGCTTGAGGCGTCATTGCTTGATCACGGAATTCCTCCGTATGTAGAAGCTCTCCGCCATGGGTTACCTGGATGAAGGGATGAATAGCGGGACAGTGCCGGGATACATTCCCTAAATCAATGGAGCCATGATCCTTGCCGCTGCGAATATCCGCCTCATTGATTCCCAAATCCACTAAATTAGCTGTAAACAATTCGGACAAAACCTCGTTTGAAATCATTTCATCATAGGAGTACTCATAATTGGTTATCTTTAACGTACATCCGGTTTGCAAGGCCGCACCTTCTGCACAGCGTTTGATTTTTTGTACCAAAACATCGGTATAAGGGCGATTGTCGCTTCGGATATAAAATTGCGCAGCTGCTGTCTCCGGTATGATATTAGGAGCTTTCCCGCCATCGCTGATGATGCCATGAACACGGGCATGACTTTGCATTTGCTGTCTTAAAGCATTGATCGATTGGAACAGCAGCAGCACGGCATCCAGTGCATTAATTCCCTCATGCGGACTGGCTGCAGCATGTGCCGGTTTGCCTACATATTCAAATTGCAGCGCGTCCATCGCAAGGGAATGTCCTGATTTTTCATACGTATAAAAAGGGTGGGCCATCAACGCAAAATCAACGTCATCAAACAAACCGGCCGCAGACATGGGCACCTTGGCACCCTTAGTTTCCTCCGCAGGCGTTCCATATACACGAATGGTTCCACCGACTGTATCAAGAACCGATTTAAGACCGATTGCGGCTGCGAGTCCCATCGTGGAGATCAGATGATGTCCGCATGCATGTCCAAGCTCTGGCAGTGCATCATACTCGCACAGGAAAGCGACAGTAGGGCCGGGAATACCGGAATGATACGTAGCAATGAATGCTGTAGGCAAATCAAGTACAGGATTCTGTATATCAAAGCCGTAATTCTTAAGTTCATCGATCAGTCGGGCTGAAGCCAGCCATTCTTCGTGTCCAAGCTCGGGATGCTCTCCAATAAATCGGGCGACTTGAATGAGCGGTTCTTTATGAGAATCAATCGTCGTATTAATCGTTATTTTCATCCGTCGTAGCTCCTTTGTCATTCACTTCATTCATTATAACCAAAAAGACCTCCAAGGCTCAATATGCTGAGCTCAGGAGGCCTTGAATGTGATAGAGTAGACGTTTTATTGGACTTCTTTACGATTCGGTTCCGTGATTAATCGATTTTCTAAAGACTTTTTAATTTTGTGCATACCTTCGATTTCAAACTGATGGTTTTCACGAAAGCGAACACCTGTCAAGGCAAGTGCCTCATTTAAAGTAAGCTCTACCGAAATCGTCTGTTCTTGTCCATTATTTTGTTGTCCGTAAGTCATTGTTCATCGCTCCTCACAAGCTGATTTATGATGCTGGATTGTGCCTAAACATATAAATTCATAGCGACAGTTAGAGTGCCGGATTTGTAAGAAAAGCTTGATATTGCTTGATTTAAATATAACATAACGTGTAATGTTAAGCAAGGGCTTCTGCAAATAAAAGTCATTTATTTTCGAGGAAAAAATCGGGAAATTGGCCTCAGTTTTTAATCATAATTCAAGGAAAAATAGTTCAAGCAAGATTAGTGAGAAAACGGTTACAGCAGTGTTGTTCACGATTTTAACACAGCGTTTTTTGCCGTTTCAACTGGACGGTTACGATTCGAACATGGTACTATGCATAGGAGATCATGGTTCGAAAATAAATATTCACATAAAAGGAGTTACCGCACATGTTTCGAATGGTTGCTGCCGCAAAAGCAACATTGTTAATGAGTACTGTCCTTGCAGTTGGAATGATGAATGTTCCCTCGGTTTCTGCTGTTTCCGTTTCCTCGATCCAACTTCAGCTGTTTGCTGGAAATTCCGAAGCTATCGTAAATACTCAAAAGATTCAACTGGATGAACCGCCCGCAATTATTAACGGACAATTTTATTTACCCGCCAAATGGGTTGCAGACGCACTTAAAATTCAGCTTTTTTGGGATCAGGACACGCAGACTGCACAAATGCTGACTTCAAAGG
Organism: Paenibacillus sp. FSL H8-0034; assembly: GCF_038000305.1. Lineage (NCBI taxonomy): Bacteria > Bacillati > Bacillota > Bacilli > Caryophanales > Paenibacillaceae > Paenibacillus > Paenibacillus sp. FSL H8-0034. The sequence continues at coordinate 5,044,146 of NZ_JBBOBS010000001.1, read as the reverse complement.
CATTTATACAATTCAATCCGTCACTAAATCAGATACAGATTAATGGCAAACCGATTCCGTTCGATTCTGTCGCCGAGATCCGCAATGGGCGGCTGCTTGTAAAGCTGACCTGGCTTGCCCCTTATACGAATATGACGTATCACTATGATTCCGCAACCGAAAGTGTAGAGTTGAGTAGTCTTGGGGAGCCCGCTTCCGCTTATAAGGAATCAACGCTTCACAATGACGATACCCAGCCAAATTCGAAACCGATTGCCAAATTCGCATTAGGGAAAGCTTCCTATCGATTAGGAGAGCCTGTGACCTACACGGATTTAAGCTATGACCCGGATTCGGAAGGGCTGCCTGGGTATAACTGGATTGGGAAACAGGAAGTCTTTTTTAAGCCGGGCACTTATACGATAACGCTTCAGGTTAAGGATGGTAAAGGTAATGAAAGCGAGCCGTTCTCGCAGACAATAACGGTTCTCGACGTTCCTTACATTAGTGAGCAGGCGTATCCGTTTTATTTTAAACCGATAGGTAGTTTGTTATCCAAGGAATCCGTGGCATCCATTACCGCAAGACAGTCTTTGGAGAATCCAATCATGTCCGTGCTGCCAAGACCATCGGAGGAACGACGTTTGCTTCTTGGGAGCAGTTCAAAGCCCATTGTCGAGAAAGGTTTTTTATTCAAGGAAAATATGAATGGACGCGCCCGTCTGTACACCCAATATATCAATGGGATGAGCAGCGCTGCACAGCTTGCCATTATGATACGTAATCAAAGTGAAACACGCTCTGTTACCGTCAGCACAACAGCGCTTGCCGAGTCGCAGGCTTCCGTTTACACACCAATTCTCGGAAGTAAAACAATTGAGAGCTTTCTCACGAATCCTTCGGAGTCGGGCAGGATGACAGTAAATCCCGGTGCCGCGGTTTTGTATAAGGTTAGTCAGGAGTTAAGCTCTGGACAGGGCTTTCAGGGGCTTTATGATATTCAAACAGATGGAGCTGTCGAGGTATCTTATGTGATGATTTCGCCTGGTGAACAGCCATATCAGCTTGGAGCTTATCGAATCGTGCAATCCCAAGATTTGCGGCATACCGTATCCCCGGTTTCCGAGGTTAGCTTTCAGTTAGATACAAGATCTGTAAAGGAGCCGGTTTCATTCAGTATTGGTGACGGTTCAATTGAACCGCTGCTCAATGGAGTCACTCAGGAAATGGGATCCGACTCTGTGCAGGCAGTGACCTATGGAAGCAATGCCGGAGTCCGTTATCGGATTGGCCTTGAATTTAACGGTAAAACCGCAGTCGCTTTATATCCACGTGGTGGTTTTTTTGAAGGCTCGGTTCGGGTCAACGGCAATGTCATTTCGATACCTGCCGGTGGATTAACCTCTAATGAAGCCTTGCTGCTTCATCGCACAACAGTTTCTGAAAAGAAAATCGAGATCGAGCTAATGGCCTCGGAAAGCAACCAGCTGCCCGTAGATTTCATTGTTTATCCACTGCCCGATAAGCAGTAGTATTTCATCATAAAGGAGTTCGTCAAGTGATATCATCTCTATATAAAAAGTGGTTCGCCGCGATGGGCACATTGATCCTATTCATCAGCTGTTTGTTACCGAATTCTATGATACCCAATGCTTCTGCAGCCGACGCGCCGGTGCCTGAAAGTAGATCGCTGCTGCTGTATTATGGCAAGAGTGAAGCATTCCTCAATGGTACCAAGCTTGCTTTGGACGCGCCTGTTGTACAGATCAACAATCGCACTTATATGCCTGCTGCTATTCTTCCATCATTGCTAGGAATTCCTGTGGAGTGGGACGCTTCTTCTGGAAGTGTTCAGGTGACAACGCCAGCAGCATTTATTCAGCTTCAGCTTGCTGCCAAGCAGCTGCGTGTTAATGGGAAGACGGAAGATTTTGAGCAGTCTGCATTCATGTTGAATGACAGATTGTACGTGGAATTGAGCTGGTTAAATCGTTTTATCGGATTCAAAGCGACAGTTAATGAACAACTTCAGCGAGTGGAGCTGTTGTATATTAAACGGGCAGAATCTGGCAGCTTGTTCAATGATACGATGCCGAATACGAAGCCGGTAGCCAGATTTTCCGTAAATAAGAAATCGTATCGTTTGGGTGAGCCGATTATTTATTCGAATACGAGCTATGACCCGGATGGGGATACTATTAAAAACGTCGAGTGGACAGGGAAAGCGGAAGCGATTTTTCAACCGGGATTATTCAAGGTTTCGCTCTCCGTTACGGATAGCAAAGGTACCGTTAGTGAGCCATTCTCCTACAACGTAGAAATTGTGGACGATCCTTATCTGGATGAATTTGAATACAAGGTGTACCATGAGCCAGTGGGAACGTATGTGAAGGAAGAGGAAGCGACGCTTCGTGCTTACCTACGAGGAATTCCACAGCTTCCCAACATCGCAACGCTTGAAAAGGACCGGCCTTTGATCGTAAGTGACAGCCCGGAAACCTTTACCGAAAAAGGATTTTTATACCAGGAAAAGGTGAATGGAAAAGCTAGACTGTACGCGGATCATGTGAACGGTATGAAGGAAAAGGTGCAGTTCGCGATCATTGTTCGTAATCCAAGTCCCGATAAGCCAGTAACGATCAAGACTACGCGTCATGGCGAGGTGCACCCCTCGATATATGCGAATCTGATTGGAAACGAGGCCTCGATCGAATTTTTGCAAAGCGACAGCTCGCCAGAATCGATTACGGTAGCACCTTATCAAACGATGTATTACAAAAAAATGCCGGAATTTTATCCCGACCAAGGGATGAACGTGATGTATGATGTTGAAACAAGTGGGGAAGTCTATTTTTCCTTCGTCGCCATGGATGCAGGTGCCGGCATTGAATCTGTCGGTATGTACAAGCAGCTGGATTACACAGGGAATGTGCGGGGAACGTTCGATGGCTCGGATGTGTCCTGGAACGTCGATCTTACCGGATTAAAGAAACCATCCTCACTTGCAATTGGAGACGGTACGTCCGATCAATTCGTGACAGGGGTGGATGCCTACGTGAAGGAGCATTCGCTGAATTTGGGCAACTATGGTGTTGTTTATAAAATTCATATGGATCATCCACCGAAAATGGCGCTGCTGCTTCTGCCTCGAGGAGGCGTATTTAGAGGTCCATTTGAAATCAATGGAAGTATCGTTCAAGCACCGCCATCCGGCATTATGATGGATTACCAAGGTTATACCATATTGGCACGCACAGACGGCACGGAGCCGTCGCTTGATATTGAATTCACACCCGCAGCCGGTTCTGCGTTTCCCGTGGATGTCATATTTTACCCATTGGAAGACAAATAAAATAAGCTGCAGAAGGGGAGAGAGGCCACAAACCGGCTTCTCTCTTTCAAGTTACAGGGAGATGCGTTTACTCGTGCATGGGACTATCCACCTTGATACTGTCATTAATTTGAAACAATTGTGGAATCGTGACCAGCTCGATATGGGCTTCCTGGAGCTTTTCGATGATCCTTGGAAGCGCTTGTACGGTCCCTGCCAAATTCTCGCCTTCACCGCCGGCTCCGTGCTGCAGAATCACTGCTCCCGGTACAACATGACCCAATACATTATCTGCCACCTGATCGGCGCTGAGTCCCTTCCAATCCAGTGAATCTACATTCCAGTTAATAATATGGTACTGTTGACTGGCTAGCCATAATATTTGCGATTCGGTGACATTGCCATACGGCGGACGAAAAAGCTTTGGCTTGGCACCAGTAATGGCAGCAAGGACATCTTCTGTACGATGTATTTCATTATGAAACTCAGCATCGCTCGTTTTGGATAAATTTGGGTGCGTGTAGCTGTGACTGCCAATGATGTGTCCTTCATTCTGTATACGTCTGATCATCTCGGGGTGCGCTTCGGCACGGTTGCCAACAACAAAAAATGTCGCTTTCACTCCATATTTTTTGAGAACATCCAATATTTGAGCGGTAAACGTGGTATCCGGAACATCATCAAAGGTAAGTGCAGCCTGACGCAAGCTTTTGGGCCCGTTGAACAAAAAGGTACTGCGATATTTATGATGCAAATCGGCCAATGTCAGCGGCGTATTCACGCGTTCTTTGTTCTCTTTTCCGGCCAGCAGGTGGGGTGTGGAGGAGGACTCTTTTTGAACACTCAGATTTTGCGCTATGGATTGACCTGATTGGCCTTGCTGCTCCATCTGTGCGGTATTAGCTCCACATGCACCCGTTCCCAGCAGAGCTGCAGCTGCCAGCAGGGATAATCCGATTCTATAGCCTGAGCCGCTCATAATAACTCATCCTTTCTTAATCCCGATTTGCCTTATTTTGTGCTGAAATGCAGTTTTTATGTATGAAAACAAGGAATAGGAACACCTTTTAGTAATTAAAGTTTTTTTGTTGACGCAAGATGTTATATAATAAAGATTATTGCCGGGTCACAAGGAAAGGGAGAAGAAATCGGATGATTATTGTACGTAATTTATCTAAATCATTTCCACCAAATCACCAAATATTAGACAAGCTAAGCTTTCAAGCGGACGAGGGTGAGCTGATTGCTTTAGTTGGAGGCAGCGGAAGCGGCAAAACCACACTGTTTCGCTGTTTATCCTTAAAGCTGAATTGGGATGAAGGTCAATACATATACCAAGGGAAAGATATTTCGGGAGTGAACGGGCTGGAGAAATTCAAGCTTCGTAAGGATTGGGCCTTTCTGGAGGAAAAGCCTGATTTGAATCCGCGTAAATCTGCTTTGAAAAATGTACTTAGTGGCTTGTTCTTTCACAAAGCATGGTGGCGCATCCTTTCGGGGACCACATCCGGCGATGATCATATGACGGCGATGGACTACTTGGATAAGGTCGGTTTACTCGAAAAAGCACATGATCCTGTGGAAAAGCTGAGCGGTGGGGAGAAGCAGCGTGTAGCGATTGCTAAAGCTTTGATTCGGGGAGCGCGAGTTATCTATGCAGATGAACCTATATCCGGATTAGACCCGGAAGCCGCTTTGCGGGTTATGGAGGATTTGAAAGACATTTGCACCAAGGATAAGGTGACCATTTTTTGCAGTTTGCATCAGGTCGAGATGGCCGAAAAATTTGGCTCGCGCATATGGGGTCTGGCCGAAGGCAAGCTAGTCGTTGACATTGCCGGGAGAAGGCTGACGCAGCGTGAAAAGAATCTTATCTTTTAAGGAGGAGATTGGTGAATAAGTGCTGCTGCGCGGCCGTAATGTTCTTCCGAACGTTGTTGTTCGCTTCTACAGAACACCACGACAGCTCCGCCTATTATTCACCAATCTGAGTGGAGTAGGAGAGAGAACAAGCACAAATACGGATTGTGCTTGATTTGAAATTCAAATAATAAATGACAAAAAGAGCAGCTTTCTGTAAATCTCAGAAAACTGCTCTTTTTGGGTTGCTCCCAGGAGCAACCTCTTAATAAATTTACTCTAATACCAATTATGTAAAATTATGCGAAAATAACGGACAAGATTATGCTACAAGCTGCTTTCGGCAATACGGCGAGCAATCATACCACCATGCAGTCTTCCTGATTCAATGAACACTTCGTTGGCATCGCTACCTGAAGCGGCGACACCTGCAATGAACAAGCCTGGAATCGGGGTTTCCATGGTTTCTGGATTATGTATGGGAGCTGTGGACGTCTCATCCATCTGTACACCAGCGGATGCGAGAAGTCCTCGATCAGGGCGAAACCCGGTTAATGCAAGTACAAAATCATTAGCCAGGAGCTGCTCGTTGTCTCCAGTCCGAACCAGGATGGATTGGTCATGGATCTGAATGATCTGCGATCCGAACAGCATTGTGATTCTCCCTTTCTTGATCATGCTTTCAAATACGGGAAGAACCCAAGGCTTAATGCTTGATGAGAAGCCTTCGCCCCGATAAACAATCGTGACCTCTGCACCTGCACGCATTAAATCCATGGCTGCATCGATAGCGGAGTTACTTCCACCAATTACTGCAACCTTTGTGCCGCTATAAGGGTGGGCCTCATGAAAATAATGGGAGACTTTGGCGGATTCCTCCCCAGGAATGCCCAGCATGTTGGGATGATCAAAATATCCCGTAGCGACAATGACATAACGGGCCTTGATCATCGAAATGTTATTAAACCGATCACTCAGCTGCAGCTCAAATGAGCCGTTATCTGTCTTTGTAATCGATTGGACAGTATGGTACGACTGAATTCGGACCTTGCTGCGTAAAGCAGCATTTCGATAATAATGAAGCGCTTCAAGGCGCGATGGCTTTTCGTTGGGGGTTGTAAATGGAATGCCGCCTATTTCTAATAAATCCGGAGTACTGAAAAAGTGCATGTAGGTCGGGTATAAGTAAATAGAGTGTGCGATACTGTATTTCTCGATGATCAAAGGGGCATAGCCCAGCTTTTGCAGCTCCAAGGCTGCAGACAATCCACAAGGGCCTGCTCCGACTATAACAATCTCTTCCAAACCGTGACACCTCATTTCTTTCAAATCAGTTACTAGCCACAAGGCTTTGTATTCCATAGTAACCGATTCAATAAAACGATGCAAAAGGAGGATTGTACTCAGGGAATGTGATCATTAGTCGTGAAACAGGCTTTAAAATATTGGGGAAGCCGATAGATGCTAAGGCTAGCGATGGTCAGTCACACTTGACTGCTTTTTACGGCATACATAGACAAAGGCTGGTGGAACATTGAGCATGACGAATTGTATGGCTTCAATTTCAAAATGCTTGCTTAACTGTTTCTTCATTTGGAGCGTATATTGGAAGGCGATAAAGAGACCGTCCGGTTTTAATGATTTGACGATCTGCTCCATCAGATCGTTACGTACCTGCTGCGGGAAGTTTGCAAAAGGGAGCCCGCTGATAATACAGTCAACATGCTCAAGGCCTTGCTGCCTTACAACGCTGTGAATGCTTTTGGCATCGGAATGGGTAGTAAAGCCTGGGTGCTGCTGTTCCAGCTGTTTCCGAAGATGGGAGTCACGTTCAAACAGCATAACCTTGGTTTCTTGCTTTAACGAACGATGGATAGCTTGCGTAATGACGCCTGTTCCTGCGCCAAGCTCGGCTACGCTCGTGATTTCATTCCATTGCACAGCCGATACCATTTTGTTGGCCAGATGTCGGGAGCTTGGAGTAACGCTTCCAATTGCTTTGGGGGTTCGGATAAATTTATAGAAGAACAACATTTTTTGAAGCGCAGTTGTCTCGTTTGCGTTCATTTAAAATTCCCCTTTTCGGTTCATTAAAGCTATCTGTAAGCATAATGTCTTCAAGCCACTTTGCACACGGACTAGAGTACTGTATTGAACTGGACTAAAGTCTGGTTTTCCAAAGTCTTGTTGCATCTGCTCTACTTTTATTAGTGTCTATCATACTACGAAAATGAATTTTCGCCTAATCCTTGTTCGAAAAAATCCCAATTTGTGTATCACCTGCTTAAATTTTAAAGTAGCAGCCCGAATAATATCATTGGGTTAGGGGATGATATTGTCGGTAATAACTATCGTTAAAAAGGAGAATATATGATGATGGAACCGATATCTACCAAAGAGCTGGATTACGTTACGGATTCGATGTCTAATGAGGATTTGATTATTAAGCAATGTGCCGTTCTCGCAGCAAGCACACAGCAAAATGCTACTCATTCACTGTGTATGGACATTATCAATGTGCATAGTCACCATTATAACACCCTGATGCAAACTCTTCATCAGCATGTACCCATGGCTCCTACACAAAACTATAACTAGAAAGAGGTGACCTTAAATATGAATCAGAGTACAGGTGCTTTACCGGAAAGAGAAATGCTGCTCACCATTCTCTGCGAGCTGAAACGGACAAGCCGAGAATATACGACGGCTGTGACGGAATCCAATTGCAGCGTTATCCGACAAACACTTACTTCCTTATTGAACAGCACCCTGGAATCACAGGCTAAAGTGTATGGTTACATGAAGCAGCACAATATGTATAATGCATCATCGCCGGTACTTCGCCAGGAAGTTGATAAGAAATTCATGCAGCATCAACAAGCACAGCAAGAACAGAGCCAATTTGTACAAAGCAGACTGCAAGGACGGCAGCCGTACGGCGCTCCATTTCCCAACAATGGGAATACTCCCTCTCAGCATCAGTCCTTCATGATGTAGTGCCTGATAGCGCCGTTGTGATACGGCGAATGAAAGACCCAGATAAACGTCTTGCGTACGAATGATGCGCAAGGCGTTTTTACGTATTTGCTTACTAAACGAGTGGACAAGCATATTTCATATTATGCTTCATAAAGTTACAATAGACATAAAAACTAGCAGGCTCTTTTTGCTAGATTCAGAGGTTGTTCACTTATTTAACGAGAAGAGGTGCTCGTTCCATGCTGGAATGGAATCGTAAAGAGGAGGCTGTCGGTATTGTTCGATTTATCCGAGTCCGGCTGCCGCTGCTGCTGATGGCTTTTTTGTTGGGGAATTTGCTTGCCGTCGTATTCACAGCGCTTGAGCCCTCTGGAGCGGATCTGCGATCCGAGACCTATACCTATCAGAAAACAACGACCCAGAACGGGGTTAAGTTACATGCGCTGCGCACCCGGCCTAATAATATTGTGTTGAAACATATTCAGTCCAATGTAACGTTAACCGATGAATTCGGGATTAATGGCGGTTTTTTTTGGAATGGAGATTTGCTTAGTATTGCCGTTGTCAATGACCAACCGTTAGTCGGTCAACAGTGGGATTATGGATCGGGGTGGTATAATATTGATGTTCCGAAAGGTACCTTGGTATGGGATGAAATTACAGGCAGCTTTAGCGTACAAGTCGCGATTGATGCAGAGCAGCTTCATGTAACAGATAAAGGACACTATTGGGCGCAAGGTGGTGTCAGCATGTCCTTGCAGCACGATGAGCAATGGGTTCAGCAGGCGTTGGCTGAGGATATGCCGGCGTTTGCGGAGGCCCGACTTCGATCAGGTGCGGTTTATGACAAATCCCAGAATCTATGGCTGCTAGTTTCGGAGACTCCTTGTACGGTAGAACAATTTCGCACAGCGGCGATAGAATGGGTAGGTCGCACTCAGGTCGTGGATGGAGTATTCCTCGATGGTGATGGTTCTTCGCAAATGCGCAGTGCACAGATTCAACTTAAAGGAGACACGAGAGAGGTGTATCAGATGCTTGCGCTCAAGAAAAAATAAAGCGCTGAGCGGCTTAACTGGTTCGATTGACATTCACAGCAGCTCACAAGCAAAATGGGTCTGGAAAGATAGCCGCAAACAAGCTATGATAACGAATAGCTGCCATAATTGGCGCATACATACAGGATGCATTTGGAGAGGTGGAAGAAACGAATGGCGATCAATTTTTGTACGGAATGCGGCCAGCCTATGGAAATACGGACCATAGATGGCGTAGAACGTCGTGCATGTACGAGCTGCAGCGCAGTTCATTGGGGATCTTACAGTATTGGGGTTGGAGCCCTTGTTATAAAGGATGATAAAGTACTGCTTGTACGCAGGGCGCAAGAGCCCGGCAAAGGGAATTGGACTAATCCTGGCGGCTATATTGAACAACTGGAGCCTATTGAGGAAACGGTAATTCGTGAAGTGCTTGAAGAGAGTGGAGTTCATACCAGTGTTAAGGGAATTATTGCCCTGCGCGACCAGCCGCGAGCTTCGGTACATAATTTGTATGTGGCTTTTGAGATGGATTATATAAGTGGAGAGCCTATTCCTGATGGTGTTGAAGTGGATGGGGCCGGATTCTACTCAATGGAAGAAATGCAGACGATGCAGGTGGCAAGCTTCACACAGTGGCTGATTGATGCAGCATTGCGTGGTAATGGAGCTGGCTTGCAGCATGATCGGGAGCCGATTGTGCCGACGAACGGCAACGGTTTTTTTAGGGTTTTGTAAGGCTGGACAGGCTATTCCCAAGTCTATGACTTTGGAGAATAGCCCTTTTTTATAACATAAGAATGTATAAGTTTTTAGCGGAGCTTAAGGATTCTTATGTTTCAAGAAAACCTACCTCTGAACCGCGGTCGCTCATCTTTGAAAGACCTCGATAAAGATTTTCTTATAAAAATATTTTTGCAATAGAGGAATTTGTCGATCTATTCAGAATATAAATAGTATTTAGAAAACTAATCTAATTTTCAGTTTATTCTCGAAAGGGGTCTTGCAATGGTTACGCTACCAAGAACAAATGAACTGGGTTTTTTTGAAATCAGATTGGAATCAATTGGAGGACTCGGAGCCAACCTGGCTGGCAAAATGCTGGCAGAGGCTGGCGTGGTAGGTGCCGGCTTGAACGGCGTCAGTTTTTCCTCCTACGGTTCGGAGAAGAAGGGCTCTGCAGTCAAGGCGCATATCCGGTTTTGCGATATCAATACGAATATTCGGGATACATCACCCGTGGAACGTCCGCATGTCGTAGGCGTATTTCATGAATCTTTGTCGAAAACGATCAATGTGATCAGTGGCATTTATGAAGATACGCTGGTGCTGGTCAATTCGACGAAAACTCCGGAAGAGCTGAAGGCCAAGATGAATATGAAGGGCGGAACGATAGCCGTCATTGATGCGATTGGCATTTCGCTGGAAGAGAAAAATCGGGTTAATATGGCGATGTTAGGTGCGCTATTCCGGTTGTGTCCATTTCTTAATCCCGATACGATGAAAAATGTTATCCGCAAATCGTTGGAGAAGAAGTATCCGTTAGCTGTACAGCCAGCATTAAATACATTTGAAAGGGGTTACAACGAGGTTGTCTTTCAAACTTTTGAGCTGGCGGAAGGTGAACAGATGCCCTCATATATCCGGCAGGATACCCCTGTTCTTGGTTTTGGTACACAGCCTATGGGCGGTGTCATTACGAATCCGGGAAATAGTGTATTGAAGGATCTCAGTATATCGCGGGCAGGCATGATGCCGCATTTTGAAGATGATAAGTGTATTCATTGTGCAGCCTGTGATACGGTCTGTCCGGATTTTTGCTTTGTGTGGGATGAGCAAGCAGATAAAAAGGGCAGGCCGCAAATGTTCCTCCAGGGAATCGATTACCAATACTGCAAGGGCTGCTTGAAATGTGTACAGGCCTGTCCAACGGAGGCGCTTTCCAGTGCAAGGGAAGCTGACGGCTATGCGGATGAGCATCGTGTACCTCACCGGTTCGATTTGGCTGCAACCTGATTCGTGTAAATCGCATATTATAATCCATTACATGTAAATTGAAGGGTGGAGAACAAAGTGGCAATTGAGATTAATAAAGAGATTCCTCAGGGTACAGTGGAGCAGCGGATCGTATATGAATCCGGTAATGAAATGGCGGCTTATGCCGCACACCAAATCAATTATCACATTATGGGATATTTCCCGATCTCGCCTTCCACAGAGGTTGCTCAATTTCTTGATATGATGAAGGCTAATGGACAGCACGACATCAAGCTGATCCCGGCAGATGGCGAGCACGGTTCAGCAGGAATTTGCTATGGAGCGTCCACCGCTGGCGGTCGTGTATTTAATGCGACAAGCGCGAATGGATACTTGTATATGCTGGAGCAAATGCCGGTGCAATCGGGAACCCGTTTTCCGATGGTAATGAACCTTGTCTGTCGCTCCGTATCCGGACCTTTGAACATTCACGGAGACCACTCCGATTTATATTATGCGTTGAATACAGGCTGGCCAATCCTGATGTGCCGTGACCCGCAGGCTGTGTATGATATGAATATTATGGCGCTTAAGCTGGCTGAGGATGCTGAAGTCCGCTTGCCTGTTATTGTTGCGTCCGATGGCTACTTCACTTCACATCAAAAACGCCGGGTACAAACGTTCACCAAACGCGAGGATGTACAGGCTTTTATCGGGGCACAGCCGCCAGTTGGTTTTGCCGATACGCTTGACCGTAACAATCCGATCACAGTCGGACCTTACATGAATGAACCCGACTATATTAATAACTGCTACCAGCAGTCCATGGCGATGTACAGGGCGGAGCACGTCTTTGACCGTATTCGTACCGAATATGCAGAGCTGACAGGACGCGACTATCCGATTCTTGATTTGTATTGTATGGAGGATGCAGAGGTTGCTGTGTTTCTAATGAATTCAGCTTCGGAAATTATTAAGGACGTTGTGGATCAGCTTCGTGCTCAGGGCATTAAAGCAGGTTCCATTGCCCCCAATTTGATTCGTCCCTTCCCGCAAAAGGCGATCGCTGAAGCCTTGAAAAATGTGAAGGCTGTTACCGTAGGCGACCGTGCTGATTCCTATGGCGGTCATGGCGGCAATATGGTCAACGAAATCAAGGCTGCGCTGTTCACGCTTGGCAATCATGACACGATGGTCATAAGCCGTATCTATGGTTTGGGCGGCAAGGATTTTTACAATGAGGATGGTCATGCCTTATTCCAGTTCGCGATAGAAGCGGTGGAAAAAGGCAAGGTTGAAGTGCCGTTCGATTATTACGGTCATTCGGTAGGAGATCCGAATCGAACCATGAAACGTGTCCTGAACCCGATGAAATATGAGGAATTAAATACCGGATTGATCACGGTCAAGCAGGATGAAGAGACGAAGAAGCTGAATGTTCGCATCCCGCCTTTGCGTGCTCTAACGAAGAAGCCAAAACGGATTGCTCCGGGTCATGGCGCCTGTCCGGGCTGCGGTATTTTCTCAGGTCTTGAATTGTTCTTCAAGGGGATCGAGGGTGATATCGTAGCGTTGTTCCACACAGGCTGTGCGATGGTAGTCACAACAGGGTATCCGTACTCGTCACATAAGGCGACCTATATTCACAACCTGTTCCAAAATGGTGCGGCTACCATGTCGGGTGTTGTTGAAATGTTCTGGGAGCGCAAACGCCGCGGTGAGCTGGATGCATATAATCTGCCTGCCGATTTCACATTCGTGATGATCACCGGGGACGGTGGTATGGATATCGGGATGGGGCCAGCAATCGGTGCAGCGCTGCGAAATCACAAAATGATTATTTTGGAGTACGATAATGAAGGTTATATGAATACAGGTGCACAGCTGTCCTATTCCACACCCATGGGCCATCGGACATCGACCTCCAATGTAGGCTCCAAGCAGGGTGGTAAGGTGTTCCATCACAAGGATACCGCGCAAATTATGGCAGCAACCCACATTCCTTATGTATTTACAGGCTCAGAGGCGTTCCCGCAGGATTTGGTTCGTAAAGGTGCCAAGGCTCAATGGTATGCCCAGAATGAAGGGCTGGTATACGGCAAGATTTTGATTGCCTGTCCATTGAATTGGCTATCTGAAGACGAGAATGGATCCAATATTGTTGGCGCGGCAGTAGATTCCTGCTTCTTCCCGCTGTATGAGGTTGAGCATGGGGTCACAACGATAACCTACAATCCGGAGGATAAGAGTAAAAAGGTTCCTTTGTCAGAGTGGCTCACTACCATGGGCAAAACGAAGCATATGACTAAACCTGAGTATGAGGATTCCTATAAAGAGTTCGAGAGGGAAGTGGAACGACGCTGGAGTATGCTGAAGGCCAAGCACGAAAGCCCGTATCTATAAGTTCGTAAAGGCAAAAGGCATTCTCTCCCAAAGAGAAAAATGCCTTTTGTTTTTTGGAAAATGGAGGAGATCAGGTTGCCTTATGTGATGAAGCATGCAATTACATCAAAGCTGTATACCTGTATGCTGGTTAACGGCTATAGGCTGCCTTATTATGGAACCAAATATTGGGATGATGAAGAAGCTGCCAAGCTTGATTACCATGATTTTTTGAACATACAGGGCGTAGCTGATCCGGATTCATGGCAACTGCTGGAGCTCACCGAAAATCAGTTGAAAATGTGCAATGTGAAGCTCAAAAATGATTCGCGATTTATCCTTCATTGGGACCAAGTGGTGCAAGCGGCGGTTGCAAGTATTTCTCCGTCAGAATTGTAAGTAGGCTGATGCCGACTTCGTTGTGCCCACCTTCGGGTATGATGATGTCGGCATATTTTTTGGAGGGCTCGATAAAGGCTTCATGCATCGGTTTTACGGTAGACAAATATTGATTGTATACGGATTGAATGCTGCGGCCGCGTTCTTGAATATCACGCAGGACACGACGGAGAATACGCACATCAGGATCTGTATCTACGAACACCTTGATATCGAGAATACCACGCAACAGCTCGTCCGATAAGACGTGCAGTCCCTCCAGGATCACGATCGGATTCGGAAGCAGCTCAATCGTTTGTTCAGAGCGTGCATGCTTGGCAAAATCATAGGTTGGGGAATGGACAGCTTGGTTAAGCTTTAATAACTTTAATTGATGCAGCAGCAGCTCGTTATCAAAAGCAAAAGGGTGATCATAATTGATCAATTCGCGCTCAGCCAATGGTAACTCGCTATGGTCGCAATAATAATTGTCCTGGGAAATGAAAGTAATTTGTTCACTGCCGAGCTTGTCGATGATGGAGCGGGCTACGGTGGTTTTTCCAGATCCGGTACCGCCTGCAATTCCGATGATAAGCATAAATAAGTAATCCTCCTGCGTGGACGCTTGGTTTTCGAGTCAATCCCGTTATTCTATCATAAACATAAGGTGAAGACGAGAGTAAAAGGATGGTGCAGTTCTGTAGCGTACAAGCAAGGATTGTGGTATGCTCTTTGGCAAACACAATTTATACTTGTCATAACCAATTATCCCATCCTACGGTTGTGGGCATTGAGGAGGTACTTATCATGAATAACGATTTTATCCAGATTAAGTCCTTGCAGGGTGATTTGAAAATTTCGCACAAAAAAAGTGATTTTGGTATAACTGTTTCCACCGAAGAGCTGGTCTACCAGAAGCCTCATGTTAACTATTATTTCAAGCTTGCGCACATTACAAGTATCGTTCCGTTCGATACTTCCGAGAGCAAGAAGATCACTTTTCATAATCGGCGTTCGTCGGGTAGTGAAATCATAACCATGTCTCAGGGCATACCGCATTATCGTTTTCATGTGAGTCAGGCTTATGTGCATAATCGCAGCGGTATATTTCAATTGGGAAATGCTCAATTTATATTGCCTATTGTGAATGATTTGCTTAAAGCGATTTCCAAATATGCGGGTTTAAGTGGAATTGAAATCTGAATACGATGAAGTTGGAAGAGGAATTGCAGGGAGGATCAACTATTGGCTACACACGCATCAACCGCAAGCATCACTACCAAAAGTAAACTGCCTGTTATGGCCAGCGTAGTTATTGCTATGCTGGTTGCTTCTATGGATACGACCATTATTAACACAACAATGCCGATCATTGCCAAGGAGCTGGGCGGGTTTGAGCTGTATGCATGGAGTTTTGCCTCGTACATGGTCGTATCTACGGTCGTCGCTCCAGTAGCAGGACGAATATCCGATTTGTACGGACGCAAAACGATATTTGCAGTAGGTATTATCATTTTCTTATTGGGTTCTTTATTGTGCGGTTTCGCCAATACAATGTTACAGTTAATCCTGTATCGTGCGGTACAGGGGATCGGCGCGGGTGTGATGATGCCGTTTCCTTCGATTATATCTGGAGACTTGTATCCACCTGAAAAGAGAGGCAAGATTCAAGCGTTTTTCACAGCCATGTGGGCGTTATCTGCTATTTTGGCACCTATGCTTGGGGCATTATTCGTTCAATATACGACATGGCGCTGGATTTTTTACATCAATATTCCTTTATGTCTGATTTCATTGCTATTGCTTAGAGCGTACAAGGAAGTGTACATTCCGAAGAAATCCAAGGTGGATAGCCTGGGTGCAATCCTGTTTGCTGCGGGAGTCAGTATGCTGCTGCTAACAACCGTTGTTGAAAATTATATATGGGCCTATGCTGTTGCTGGTGTCATCATTCTTGCAGCATTTTATTGGTATGAACGGCAGCATCCTTCACCCATTGTTCCCTTAAGCTTGTTGGCTAATCGCTCGATTTCAGGAATGAATATCAATTCGTTTCTTGCATGTGCTGCATTATTCGGGGTTTCCAGCTATGTCCCGTTATTTCTTCAGGAGGAAGGTCATAGTTTATTTGTTAGCGGCTTGGCCTTGCTTGGGGTATCGTTTGGGTGGATGGTCGTCGCGGTTCCAAGCGGTAAATGGACAGTGAAATGGGGCTACGGGAAGCTGATTATTATTGGCAACGTCCTGCTGATCTGTTCGGGTGTGATGCTGCTTCTATTAAAGCAGGGTACTGGATTCTGGTACATATTCTCGGTGATGGTCGTTCAGGGACTCGCCTTTGGCTTGATATTCACAGTTGCTACCATTGGGTCCCAGCAGCTGGTGGATGCCAATCAAAAAGGAGTTTCTACATCCATGCAGTTGTTTTCACGTAATATTGGAACGGCAGTCGGTGTGACGGTAATGGGCGCCTTTTTGACAAAAGGCTTGGACGTATACAGCGGGTTTCATGCCTTATTCATGTACGGTTTTATAGCCAGCCTGGTGGCTCTTGCATCGTCTTTTGTGCTTAGAAAGGTATAATTCGTTTGCACTCAGAAAATTATAGACAATAAGATCCCCTTGTAGTGGACACTCCAAAAAAACCTCATGTGATCATGAAGGAAAGAGTGAACAGCAAGGGGATATTTTTTATGCCCAAGAAGTGTAAATCGATTGTGTTCCCGTTATCGATGTTGAATCTGCGTTATTTCGAGGACGTCTTAAATCAGTTACGCTATATGTATAGATCGGACATACGATCGAACATATATCAGGGAGGTTCAATAGATGAATCAACAAATGAAAAAATGGCTTCCAGCTAGTGTGGCTGCTGTCATGGCAATGAGTATAATAGCCGGTTGTGGGAATGGTACCCCTGCACCAGCTCCAGCAGCAGATTCAGGGAAAACCGCAGCTGCCAAGCCATTCGAGGGCAAGAAGCTTACGGTCGTTACCGCTAACCATCCATGGGGCGAGGCGATCAAACCGCTGCTACCGGAGTTTGAAGCTCAAACAGGGATGAAAGTGGAGGTCCAAAGCTTTTTCGAAGATCAGCTTACACAGAAGCTGACTGTGCAATTTACTTCCGGTTCGGCTACGCCTGATGTGTTCATGTATCGTCCTTTACAGGAAGGCAAGCTTTTTTACAAAAATGGATGGGTACAAGCACTGGATGAATACGTAAAAAAAGATGCCAGCTACGACTTTGAAGACTTTACGAAATCGTCCATAGGATCAACGACGGTAGACGGCAAGCTGGCGGGTATTCCCATCATCACTGAGCAGGAAATCCTTTATTATCGCAAAGATCTATTGCAAAAAGCGAACATTGCCGTACCCAAAACCTTGGACGAGCTGACAGCGGCCGTGAAAAAGCTGCATGATCCAAAGTCGGAAATGTATGGATTCGTAGCCCGTGGTCAGCGCTCTCCGCTGGTTACCCAGGTCTCGTCCTTCTTATATTCCGAAGGTGGCGATTTTACTAAAGATGACAAGGCAACGCTGAATACACCCGAAGCCATTAAAGCTTTCACAACCTACAGTACCTTGTTAAAAGATTATGCGCCTCCAGGTGTTCTTAATATGTCCTGGCCGCAGGCACTCGGTATTTTCGCACAAGGTAAGGTTGCTTTTATCACAGATGCCAATTCACTCTACAAAAATACAACGGATCCCGAGAAGTCCGTCATTGCAGATAAAGTGGGTTACGCACTCTTTCCGGGTGGTCAAGCAGGCTCGAAGCCTTATAACATCACCTCATGGGGCCTTGCAATGAATTCAAAAACAGCCAATAAAGATGCCTCCTGGGAGTTTGTGAAATGGGCAACCGGCAAGGATGTCGTATTGAAAACGCAAAAGCTGGGTAATCCAGGTCCTCGTGCGTCAGTGTGGGATAAACCTGATGGAGTATCCGGCTTCCCGGCCGAAATGGTTCAAGTTATTAAGGATTCGTCCAAAGGAGGAGTCGATCATGATCGTCCGGTTGTGATCGGTGTAGGCGAAGCACGTGACGTGGTAGGAAGTATTGTGCTTCAAGGTATGACAGGTGGTGACATAAAGGCAGCCGCGGATAAAGCGAATCAAGAGCTGCAGGTTATTATCGATAAAGAAAAAGGTAAATAAATAATTAATTACATGAAGGAAGGGGCCGGTGGCTATGCTGGCCCTTTCCGTATTCCAGTCAGGAAAGGAAGCCACACAGATGAGTGAGAGCTGGTTTGATCGTAATATTAAATGGATTTATACGATGCCCGCAGTTTTATTTGTATTGATTATGATGGTGTTTCCAATTGTCTATACACTTAGGATCAGCTTCTATGAGTGGAGTATGTCCGCAACGACTCCGCCTAAATGGGTTGGTCTCAGCAATTATAGTGCTTTGCTCTCAGAGAGCCGGTTTTGGCAATCTGTTGGCAATACCTTCTACTTCACCTTTGCTGCGCTCATCCTTGAAACGATACTGGCTATAGCGATAGCCTTGCTATTGTATCGGGATTTTCGTGGTAAAAATATTGTGAAAACGCTGTTCCTGCTGCCGATGGTTGCGACACCTGTTGCAATGGGGTTGGTATGGATGTTGATATACGAGCCTACGATCGGGATTGCCAATACGCTGCTTAAATCACTTGGGCTTGATCCATGGCTGTGGCTGGCTTCGCCCTCTCAGGTTATTCCTTCGCTAGTCATCGTAGATGTATGGGAATGGACACCCATGATCGCGTTGATCGTGATGGCCGGGTTGTCCACACTGCCAAGCGACCCTTATGAAGCGGCTGATGTCGACGGTGCTACGCTATGGCAAAAGTTCCTTTACATCACGCTTCCCTTGCTGCGGCCGACAATCATCGTAGCTGTCATGCTGCGCCTGATTGATGTGCTTAAAACTTTCGATATTATTTATGCGACCACACAAGGCGGTCCTAATCTGGCATCAGAAACATTGAATGTATATGGCTATGTGCTTGGCTTCCAGTATTTTAAGCTGGGGATGGCTTCTTCACTGCTTGTGATGTTTTTCGCTTTGGTTATGGGCCTTACACTCATGATGATCTGGATTCGTAAAAGGCTGGAGGCGTAGATGCATGATGAAAAAGAAAGGCGCTAATAATTGGGTATACACCTTGCTTACAATTATCGTGATGGCTGTGTTTTCATTCCCGTTTATCTGGATGCTTCTGGCTTCCTTTAAGACGCAGGCACAGATCTTGTCGTCTGGACAGTTTTTGTTTTTCAAACCGACCTTTAAAAATTATGTGAACGTGTTCGAGCAGTACGAATTTATGCGTTTTATCGTGAACAGCTTTATTGTTGCAGTAGGGTCCACGCTTGGTTCGTTGCTGCTTGGTTTACCGGCAGCCTATGCTATTGCCAGATACCGTCTTCAGGGTTTGGGACTGGTAATTCTGGTGGCAAGAATTATTCCGGGCATTACATTCCTGATCCCATGGTTTATTCTGTTCTCGAGTCTGCATTTGGTTGATACGTACATGGCGTTGATCCTAAGCCATATGCTCGTCGGGCTGCCTTTTATTATTTGGATTATGATTTCGTTCTTTGAGGGGCTGCCACTGGAAATTGAAGAAGCGGGGATGATTGACGGTTGTACACGGTCTCAGGTGTTCCTGAGAATTATTTTACCGATCTCTGGAGCGGGAATCATAACGTCCTCATTGCTATCGTTCATTTTCTCATGGAACAACTTTATGTTTTCGATTATACTGGCTGGAGATAAAACAAAGACACTGCCGATTGCCGTATTTAACTTTTTATCCTATTCGGATATTAACTGGGGTGCCCTTATGGCTGCAGCCTGCATCATTACATTGCCTGTTTTGATTATCGCTTTGTTGGCGCAGCGGTATATTGTTAGCGGTTTGGCTGCTGGAGCGGTATATTGTTAGCGGTTTGGCTGCTGGAGCGGTAAAGGGGTAGTCATGCTTGGAAAATCGAGGAACCTTTCTGCTGTTCTGTATGCTCCAAGCAAGCTCTTGGTAACAATACTTTGTATGGTTAATAATCAGCAGGATAAAGGAGATCATATGACTGCAGCCAAACGGAATACGTATCGTAAAATGGTACTCATCATCTTTCTCCTGCTGATTCCGATAGCTTGTGTATACATGTATTCGCATCAGGTTAGCGTTCAGGTACTTCGAGATGAGATACAGGGAAATCTGCTGAGTCGTCAGCAGTTTTTTATTTCACAGGTAGATGGAGCTGTTGACCAATTAGCGATGTTTCCTGTCATTGTTGCTCAGGACCCTTTCATCCGTCAATATGTGGACAAGAAGGACAGCGATATCATGGATCGGCTTCGTTTGCAATCACGTGTAATCGAAAAGCTGGGTCTGCAGAGTGTATCAAGCGATTGGACGAATGAATTAAGTATTTATTTATCTGAGGATCGGCAGGCTTTGTCTTCCAACATTTTTGTGACCTATAATGAAGCTTATATGAAGCAGCCGATCCAGGTGAACTGGTCCTATGATAGAGGAAATGGCAAGACAGGCAGCGATACATGGGTCCGGCAAATTGCACAGCCTGCGTCCGCCACCACTTTACAGCAGGCTCAAGTAGTGTATGAAGTGCGTTTATATGCGGAAAACATACGCTTGATGCTGGACCACTTCAAAGCAGGTGGCAAAGGAGATCCTTTTCTGTATGCGCCCGGACTCGCTGCTATTCATAATCACAGTGTCGATCCCAAGCTGACTCAAGCGGTTATCAAGGATTTGGATATGAAATCGCTCCAATCAGATTCCGGTAATCGTTTGCTGGATTTGGAGAATGACAAATTTTTGGTTAATTATGTGAAATCCAATACATTAGGTTGGTATTTGGTCGATTATGTGCCATTGGAGCAAACATTACAGCCTATTAATGCCAGTAAGAACTTTTTCTATGTCTCGATGGGGCTGCTCTTGATCGCAGGAATTGCTGCTGCTTATTTGTTGTACAGGCATGTTCAAATCCCTATCGGCAAGCTGCTGCAAAGCGTTCAGCAAATCAAGCGCGGCGATTATTCAGGACGGATTCAATATCAGACTCATAATGAGTTCGACTTTCTGATTCGCCGTTTCAACGAGATGACTGAACAGATGCAGGAGCTGATAGAGACTGTTCATGCAGAGCAGCTGCGTTCTCGTGAGGCTACCTTAAAACAGCTGCAGGCACAGATCAATCCTCATTTTTTATACAATTGTCTTTATTTTATTAGTAACATGGCTATGCTGGAGGATAAACAATCGGTAGTAGAAATGGCTAATAATCTGGGTGATTATTATCGCTATACCACAAGGGTGGAAAGACAGCTTGTTACTGTCAGCGAAGAGCTGCAGCTCGTTACTAACTATCTGACGATCCAGAATTTACGGATGAACCGCTTGTGTTTCAATATGCAAATCCCGGAATCCATGCTGCAGCTGAAAATTCCCCGGTTATTGCTGCAGCCGCTAGTGGAGAATGCAATTATCCACGGCCTGGAGCGAAAAGTGGGCAAAGGTGTGATCCGAATCTATGGCGAGTCGGATGGTGGGGAACATCGAATTATTGTCGAAGATAATGGTCAAGGGGTTTCTGCAGAACGGCTGAGTGAGCTTCAAAAAACGTTAGATGCGCCCATGTCCGATGAAATAGGCTGCGGTGTATGGAACATCCACCATCGGCTCCGGTATCAGTTCGGCAGAGAGGCGGGTCTTAGACTGATGGCTGCGGAGAAAGAAGGCTTCAAAGTAATTGTGACATGGAGGGAATCACCGGATGTACCAGATCTTAATCGTGGATGATGAAATGCATGTGGTGGAACGTTTGGCGGGAACGATGGATTGGGAATCGCTCGGAGTTGAAACGGTTCACAGAGCGTATTCCGTTCAAGAGGCTTTGGTCCTGCTTCAAACAACGACGATTGATATCCTGATCACAGACATTCAAATGCCGGGTATGACGGGCCTCGAATTAATCGCCATAGTGCGGGAAAAATGGAAACGAACAAAATGTATTTTGTTATCCGGTTATGCCGATTTTAGCTATGCCCAGGAAGCGATTCATCATGGAACCGCTGATTATTTATTGAAGCCTGTATCCGAGGAACAGGTTCGTGAAACGGTTCAGCGTGTGCTTCAACAGATTCAAGCCGAATGGGAAGATATTGTTTCTCAGCAGCGTATTCAGCATACTTTGAAGGAAAACTTGCCTTTGCTGAAAGGGAATCTGTTGAATGAGCTGCTGCAGGGTAGAAGATATGGGGCTGATATTTGGAAGCCGAGAATGCGCGAGTTAAGTATTCCGGATTTTCAGGACAGTCCTTTTGCTATGATTATGGTGCGGATGGAAGAGCAGTTTTTGCATTATGACGCTCATAGTCTTTCCTTGTTTGAATATGCGGTAAGCAATATTGCTGAGGAATTATTTTCGCCGCATTATGATTTATGGCATTGTAAAGATAGTCATGATTATTTGGTGTTTATGTTGAAATGTAAAACCAGCAGTATCCAAACCGAGGTGCAGCAGCACTTGGAGCGTACATCCAGCGAGCTGCAAAAAGCCGTATCAACGTATTTGAAGGGGAAAATTTCCGTGCTTGTGAGCAACTGGGGTCAATTTCCTGAAGATGTGACGACCCTGTATAATCAAGCCTTGTCGTTATTTCGCAAAAGGATTGGCAGCGAACACAATCTGTTTATGACAGCTGCGGATACTCAGATCCATGACGAGCCGTATCGAACCCTGCAGCGGCTGTATGAGCTGCCAACATTAACGCAGTTACTCGAAGCCGGACGCTGGAAGGACGCGAGAGAAAAACTGCTGGCCGTATTCGAAGAATTAAATAACCAATGGTCACAGTCACAAGAGTATGTGCTGGAAGTGTATTTTACCGTGTCTGCTGCCTTTTCTTATATTACTCACAAAAATGGGAAGCAGCT
Source organism: Paenibacillus sp. FSL H8-0034 (assembly GCF_038000305.1). Taxonomy (NCBI): domain Bacteria; kingdom Bacillati; phylum Bacillota; class Bacilli; order Caryophanales; family Paenibacillaceae; genus Paenibacillus; species Paenibacillus sp. FSL H8-0034. Next base: position 5,021,260 of record NZ_JBBOBS010000001.1, on the reverse strand, counting down.
TGCCGAGCTTATGGGTCCGGATTATTATAAGCTGACGGAGGGATTGCCATTTCGTTCGGTAGGCATGCTGCGTGATTGGAGTCTGCGTGTACTTGACCAACTGAAGGCGGATATGGATAAGGAGGTTCAGGATTCACGCTCATTGATCGTTCAGCGTGTGCAGCAGTTTGTTGATCAGCATTTAAGTGAGGACGTTTCCTTGCAAACCATTGCCGATCATATTTATCTGCATCCTGTTTATTTGTCAAAAATATATAAGCTGGAGACGAACCAAAATATTACGGATTATGTGTTTCAGCTTCGTATGGAGAAGGCGGCATATTTGTTGAAAAACAACCAAGAGAAAATCTATGAAATTGCCGAAAAGCTGGGCTACCAGCGGGCGCATTCATTTATTCATGTATTTAAAAAGCATTATAACATGACGCCGCAGGAATACCGGGATATTCATACGGCGGGAAAATTATGAATGTATTGAACTGCATTAAGCGGGAATCCATACCTGAAACGAACACCCTTGGCCGACCTTCGAGGTTACATGAATCGTTCCATGATGGGATTCGACGATCGATTGGGTAATCGATAGACCCAGGCCCGCACCTCCGTATTGGCGTGCACGTGAGGAATCACTGCGATAAAAACGATCAAATACATAAGGCAGGTGGGCTTCACTAATCCCAGGACCGTTGTCGTTAACGGAGAGCAGCACCCCCTGATCCTTGCGGGTCAAGGAAACCTCGATATGTCCCGTTTCGGAATCTGTGTGTTGTACGGCATTTTGAAACAAATTGAGAATGACCTGCTTCATATTGTCTGTGACGAATTTACAGATCATTTGAGGTTCAATCCGCAAGCTAAGTTTGCGCGTTCCTGCCAATATATGAAGCTGAGGCTCCATTTCACGAACAACCAGATCCAACGAGCCTTCTTTTAGTAAAATTTGCGGAGTACGGTCGAGCTTAGCCAAGAGCAGCAGGTCATTCACTAATTTATTCAGCCGCGCGGACTCGCTGTGCATGCTTTTGAGAGCTTTATGCAGCTGTTCGGGATTGTTGGCGGCACCGCGTATGAGCACCTCCAGAAAACCATGAATAGAAGTCAGTGGTGTACGTAGCTCATGCGAAGCATCTGCAATAAAACGATGCATTTGCTCCTGGGTTTCTTTTTCTGCCTGAAAGGAAGCCTCCAACCGCTCCAGCATCCCGTTGAACGATTCGGCCAGCTGATCCACCTCGAGCTGTCCTTGATGAATCGGGAAGCGATGATCCAAATTCCCTGCATTGATTTGCTCTACGGTGTTGCCCATATTGGACAATGGCACGAGTGTTTTACGAAGCAAGGGTAAATATCCAAGCAAACCAAACACCATGGCCGCCACTGATAGCAGCAAGAAAGTGAGCATTTGGCGAATGAGCAGCTCTTTGAGCGGGCCTGTCATCGTACTGACCTGCACTAATCCATTCATTTGACCCGGACCGGTGAACACGGGCTGCAGCACAACCAGGTACTCGACTCCGTTCTCATCCAACATAACCCGGTAGTTCAGTTCAGGCTTTTTCCTGAATTTCAACGCATCAAGATATTCCTGAGTATCCAGTCGGGGACCATTTTCTATTCCTGAACGGCTGGCCATTGCCGTGTAATTGCCAGCAGCATCAATATAGGCGAGAGACGTTTCCGGCATAAAGAAAAAAGGTGCGCGCGCGTTTCCACCCTCATTCGTCCTGCCGGTTTGCTGCCAGGCGTCGCGGGGTAGCGACAGAATTTGGCTTTGAACGCTGGTCGCTTTATTTTTATAAATAATGTCTTTCATAAATACGTACTGCAGCACCCCGATCAGAACGAGCAGAGCGGCCAATATGATCAAGGAGCGGGACAATAGCTGGATTTTTAACGAGTTTGGGGCAAAAAAATGCTTCCATTTAAATCCAGGCTTTGCAATCATGAAAGATCCACCCGATACCCCGATCCCCGTAAAGTCCGAATCAATTGGCGATCCTTGTCGTTAAGCTTATCTCTCAAGGAACGAATATACACCTCAACAATGTTTTCCTCGCCTCCGAAATCGTAACTCCACACCTTTTCCAAAATCATTGATTTACTTAGGACCAGACCATGATTCAGTACCAAAAATTTTAACAGCTCATACTCTGTAGGCGACAGCTCCAATACCCGGTTCTCCAGGCTGATCTCTTTGCGGCGATCATCAATTCGGAATGGACCGATGACCACCTCACCAAATAAGTTGGGGAATTGATTACGGATTCTCGCGTGAATGCGAGCTAACAGCTCATCGAAGCTGAAAGGCTTGACCATATAATCGTCGGCTCCAAGTGTAAGACCCTTGACCCGATCATCGACTTCATCTTTGGCTGTCAGCATAATAACGGCTACATTTTCGGTCTTTTTGAGCATCCGGCACACTTCAAAGCCGTCCATACCCGGCATCATGACATCAAGTATAGCAACGTGCGGTTGAAACTGCTTAATTATATTAATGGCCGCGATCCCATCCTGGGCGCACCTTACTTCAAAGCCTTCATTTTGTAACCCTAATTCCAGAAACTGCAGGATATTCGGCTCATCATCGACAAGCAATATTTTGATACCTTTAAGTGGCTGCATGTGTTAATCCCCCTCAAGCAAGTGTTATCGTAATAGTATCTGTTTCTCAACTGAAATGCCACTGAAAGATAACTGAAAATACGTTGAAAATGTAATCTTCAGCAATTTTTCAGGTAGATTTCAGGTAGCATTCAGGTTACTAGGCTTTAAGAAGAGTAAACTGAGTGACAAGGGAAAGATTTTCTTAAAAAACCGGGGAAATATGAACATATATTCTGTTTCGCAAAGCTCTTCAGCATCAAATTCAGCGAGCAGCGACAACACATCAAGCGATATCCGTATTTAACGAAAGGAACAGACGACCCTGACCTTAATTGGTCGGGTTATTGGAGTTTTCTGAATGCCAGCTGAATGTTTGCTGAATGCTTGGTTAGTTAATAGCCTAAATCTCTTCAGCAATTTTTCAGTCAATAATCAAGTTCATTTCAGGTATGCCCTTCATAATGAACATATCAGCAAGACTCAGCAGAGGGAAGAAGGTGAAGGTTTATGATTGCCAGCACATCAAATCGCTTTTCCGAAATGTTTCATCGGTTTCATTTTCATGCTTTGAATACGAATGTAGACATTATGATTTGGGCCGAATCACAGGAAATCGCAGTTATTGAAAGACTAGCGGTGGAATGGTTCAGGGACACTGAATTGCGATTTTGCCGAGACTATCCTCATAGTGAATTAAACCATTTAAATACGCTGTCTGGGGAACGCTGCAAGGTTTCGGATCAAATGATGGAGATTTTGGCTCTCACTGAAACGTACCGGAAAGCGACCCATAATACGTACAACCCGTTGGTGAGTTCGTCATCGAATTCACATCTTCAGCTTTCTCTCGATTCGGATTCCAAATCGGTACGCCTTCCGGAAGAAACGACTCTGGAACTGCAAGGCATTGTTCAGAACTGGATTTTACTGCGATTAGCCGATATGTTTCAGCACCGGATGAAGCTCAAGCAGGGTCTGCTTCGTGTTGGTGAGTCCTACAAGGTATGGGGTCGACCTGTTGACACCTTTGATCCTTGGGTAATCGGGATTAATAAACCCGGACAAACAAAGGGGCTGATTGCAACAGTTTCCCTCTCCGAAGGAGCCATCGCCACCTATTCGACGCAGGACCCGGAAGCCATATGCTGGAACCAGTGTACGGTTACCGGAATGGACCCGGTTGAATGTGGAATCTGGGCACAGGCTATAGCGAAGCTCGGTTCGGAAAAAGGATTGTCACTGATAGCTCAGCAAGCCGCCTATTGTGAAGTATTATCGATCGATGAGCACAGCAAGCTTCATTATTATGGGGATAAAGCTTCACTTGGTTCCAAATGGAATGAAATTAATGTTGATTATTATCATTAGCAGTTAGGGAGGCAGCTTCATGAACAAGAAAAAAGTGATTATTATCACATTGGCGGCATTATTGGTATGCGGTGGCGGTACATACGCCTATTTAAAAAAGGATACGCTGCTTGGAACGAAGCAGGTTGCTGTGCAGCAAACAACCTACACGGTGAAAAAAGGAAATGTGCGGACAGCGATTTCCGGTACGGCTCAGCTGGAGCCGCAGGACCAGCAGACAATTGTTCCTCCCAAGGAAGGCATGATCAAAACCCTCAACCTGACCAGAAATCAAACCGTGAAAAAAGGCGATTTGCTGCTGGAGGTATCCGATTCGAGTCTGGATGAAAAGCTGGATTCAGCAAGACTTACATTAAGTGGATATGAGTCGGACATGCAGGACTTACAGACGCAGGCAGGAGCTTTGAAAACCTATGCACCCGCAAGCGGCAAATTAATTTTGGCGACAACGATCAGCGAGGGAGCCGGCGTATCCAAAACGACCAAGATTGCCACGATTGCCAGTATCGATACGTTAACAGCGGCTCTCCCATTTCTTCAGGAGGAAGCTGCGCAAATTAAAGCGGGTGATTTGATCCAGTTGACCATAGATGGCTATATGCTGACCAAGTCAGGCGTTGTAACGTCCGTATCCCAATCCGTGAAGTCGGATGCCAAAGGGAATCATCTAATTGATGTGAACATTCGCGTGGACAATGATGGGACCATGGATGCCGGACAAAATGTAAAAGGTGCCATTACTGTCGACGGGTTGAAGCTGGAATCCAAAGTACAGGCCGCGCTGCAATATAAAACCTCGGTGAACGTGATGGCTGGCGTTTCGGGTAACATCGATCAAATGGTAATCAAAGAAAACCAAATGGTTAATAAAGGGGATTTGATTAGTACGATTGTGAGTGATACCTTGCAAAGGGATATTACCAATAAACAAAATCAAATTACACAATCCCTGAAAAGCATTAAGGATTTGGAGGATCAGCTGGAAAAGCTGAAGGTTTATGCCCCTTTTGACGGTGTATTCTCCACCGATTTTGTCGATCAGAAGAAAAACGTGCTGGCATCCTATCCGGTTGGAACCACGATCGCCAGCAATGTACAGCTGGGTGCAGTAGCCAATCTGAATACACTGCAGCTTCCAGTCAAGGTGGATGAGCTGGATCTTCCCAAAATCAAGGTAGGCCAGAAGGCAGAGGTTAAGGTGGATGCCATCGCAGGCAAAGTCTTCACTGGCGAGGTAACACAGGTATCCACTGTAGGTACGGTTACGAATGGCGTAACCTTTTATACAGCTGTTGTGACATTGAACAATGCTTCAGAGCTTAAGTACACGATGACCGCGACGGCTGATATTCTCGTAGAAGACAAGAAAGATGTGCTTGTTGTACCTATAGAGAACGTGAAAACACGCAACGGTAAAAAGACAGTTTCTTTGAAAAAGACAGATGGAACGATTGAGGCCGAGCATGAGGTGAAAATCGGTGCAAACAGCTCCACGCTCATTGAAATTACGGATGGTTTGGCTGCTGGAGATGTGCTTGTTAATCAGACAGCGGCTCCACAACGGAAGCTTTCTCAAACAGAAACCGACGCTCTGAGAAATCAGTATCAGCAGGGCATAAGAAACGGAAACACCGGAGGAGCTGCCGGCGGCGGTGCTGGTGGCGGTTTCCCAGGGGGAGGATTCCCAGCTGGCGGAGGCGGCCGATGATTATAGTTCGAAGGGACGGTGATAACCAATGAAAATGATCGAACTCACGCAAATTAGAAAAACCTATTTTCGTGGAATTGAAGAGCTTCACATTTTAAAAGATATTTCACTTTCCGTCGGTATTGGCGAATTTGTGGCAATTGTTGGTCCCAGCGGCTCAGGTAAATCGACCTTAATGAATATGATCGGTTTGCTGGATGTGCCTACCTCCGGATCGTACAATCTCGATGGAATTGCCACTGAAAAGATGAAGGACGATGAATTGGCAGGTTTGCGGAACCGTAAAATCGGATTTATCTTTCAGCAATTTAACCTGCTGCCGCGGCTGACAGCTATTGAAAATGTGGAGCTGCCGATGATTTACGCCGGTATCTCCAAAAAAGAACGTAGGGAAAAAGGGATGCAAACACTGGAACTGCTCGGTATGGCACAGCGCTCCCATCACCGTCCAAGCGAATTATCGGGTGGGCAGCAGCAGCGGGTAGCCGTTGCCCGTGCCTTGGCCATTGGTCCTTCCTTGCTGCTGGCGGATGAGCCGACCGGAGCTCTGGATTCCAAGACCGGGCAAGAGGTACTGGAACTGATGCTGCATTTAAATGAAATGGGTAACACGATTGTATTGATTACCCATGACCTGCATATTGCCGAAAATGCCAAGCGCATTGTCACCATAAGAGATGGATTAATTGTCAGTGATATGGAGAACGAGCCTGAGTTGCGACAAGTGAAGGCGCTGGAGGCAACACTATGAGAATTACGGAATTGCTGCGGATGGCGCTCAAAACCGTGAGTGCCAGCTGGATGCGAACATTGCTTACGATGCTGGGTGTTATTATAGGTGTCAGCTCTGTGGTGACACTGGTAGCGATCGGGCAAGGAACATCTGCTCAGATTGCCAAGCAGTACGAAAATATGGGTACGAACCTGCTGGTCGTGAATTTATTGAATACAGGTCGCGCCACACAGCTGGATTATCAGGAAATCATGACCTTTGAACAATTTCCCGAAATCAGCGCGATGGCCCCAACCGTTACTTCCAATATCAATATCAAATACAACACAACGCAAGACTCTTATACGGTCATGGGTTCCAATGAAAGGTACATGACCATTTTGAAGGCTTCACTTAAAGAAGGACGTTTTATCACGGAATCGGATCTGGATCTGCGAACGAATGTAGCTGTTCTCGGCACTACAGTTGCCAAGGAGCTATTTGGAAATGTCGATCCGTTGGATAAACAGATTAATATCAACGGCTTTCAATTTACAGTCGTAGGTGTGCTGAATGCGAAGGGCTCCACGATTGGCGGGGCTTCTGCAGACACCTCTGCGATCGTTCCACTGACTACAGCGCAACGTCAGCTGAACCTTGGTGCTATTCGGACGACATATGTTGAAGCGACTACGAAGGACGATATTACCAAAGCACAGGCGACCTTGACTTCATTTCTGACTTATAAGTTTAAAAATGCCAACGGTTTTCGGTTTACGAATCAAGACCAGCTATTATCAGCAAGTACAGAAGCCTCGAACACGTTAACAAGCCAGCTGGTCAGTGTTGCTTGTATCTCCCTCTTGGTTGGGGGCATAGGGATTATGAACATTATGCTGGTTACGGTGAGTGAGCGTACGAGAGAAATAGGTATCCGTAAATCAATTGGTGCCAAGCGTCGCAACATTTTGCTGCAATTTCTGTTTGAGGCTGTCGTAATCAGTGGATTGGGTGGAATAATCGGACTTGCCTTAGGTGTTGCTCTAGCTAAGCTATTGCCTTATTTTAATCCTAAGCAGCTGACGGTTGTTTCTTTTGATATCAGCTTGTATGCATTTTTGTTCTCGGTTCTGGTCGGTGTTATTTTCGGCTTGTATCCAGCGAACAAAGCTTCCAAGCTTCGGCCGATTGACGCTTTACGTACCGATTAATATATTCAAAGAAGAAAGTTTGCTACGCAAACTCAGTTGATGCTTACGAAGATAAGTTTGCTACGCAAACTCTAAGGAGGAATTACAACATGGTTGTTCAATTACCTGATGGGAAGCTGTTACATAAGGGACGCATTGCGGTTCTTATCGTATCGATACTTTGTTTGATATTCTACTCATGGTCTACTGTGATTACTTATGCCGGTAAAGAAGGCGTGTTTATTAACAATTCGGTTTATTTTACGCTTGAGGAGGTTTCGATTTCCAAAGGTGCTGATTCACAGATGATGCGATTCAATGTCAAGCTTAACAATGATGGCGACACAGTAGTTGATTTTAATCAGTATGGCATTAAAGTGACCTCAACCGCAGGTGGCAGCTATTATGCACAAATGAGTCAAGCGGCTGATGCCCTGGTTTCACCGCATACTGCGGTAGGCTACTATTATGTAGCAACGATTCCCGGGTCACTCCAAACAAGTGATTTAAAGGTTACCGTATTTCAGCGCAGCGGTTCCAGCACACAGGATGTAGGCTCCCTTTCTGTAGCGAATGCAGATTCGATAGGTGAGCAGGCTCAGCAACTGCTGCTGAATCTGGCTGAGGTAGACACCTCGTTGACCACAAGCTCGTATGTATCCATCGAGGCGATCAAGGCGATTACCGTACCTCAGGACGGGAAATGGACTGTACTGATAGACGCAGCTGTAACTCCGACAGGCTCAGAGACCATTACACTGCCCTCAGGATTAAAATATTTGCTTCGTGATGGTCAAGGCAGAACCATGGTACTAGCATCGAATGCTATCGACGGCAGCAGCATTAATGCAGGTCAAACCAAGCATGTATTGTTAACTGCCACAACGGATTCTGTACCGGTTACCGATAAAATGTCATTGGAGCTTTCGCTGGATAATACCGGTATTAAATCATTTGGCAAGCTAGCGTTGTCTTCCATATTTCAATTAGTGAAAATGGGTGACCGCACTCCATATCTTATTCAAGGTCGGACAGGTGTTACATTGGAACTGCAAAAAGCGGAGGAGCAGTTGATCTCCACTAAAAAAGGTGCATTAGTTACGGCTGTTATTCACAACGATAGCAAGAGCACCTTGCAGACACCTTCATTATTAGGGACTTTAATCTCCAGTGATGCAGCGCTATCTGTGAGTGCAGAGACCGTTGTCTCGCCAGAGGCATATATTGCGCCTGGAGAATCCGGTATTTACCGATTCGCAGTTGTATTGCCGGAAGGGATAGCAGCAGATAAGCTTCAATTCCTGGTATCTGATACCGGCAAGGTTTCAGGAACGGGAACTGCTTCCGCATCCAACAACTCATCTGCATCGAATTCAACCAATACGAACACATCAGGTTCAACCGGAGCCTCGACGACTAACTCGTCGACATCAAATTCAACAACAACCGAGGCCGCCACGAACACGACAACAAACAGTAATTCTTCATCTAACTCGTCGTCGGCTTCTCAATCGAATAGCACTTCGTCGATTACAAGTTCGGTACCAATAGCGATAGTTAGTTTGCAAGAAGGGCTTGCTGCTGCTTCCAATCTGAACTCCATTCCACAGTATGAGTTGGGACAGCCGTTCATTTTCTCTACTGGCAGCCATATCATTGATAATAATCTGGAAGTTTCCATGGTGGAGCTGAATGGACATACCAACGCTGACAATGGTTATCAGACCGTCATTGCCAAATTTAAATTTTTGAACAAAAGCAATGACACGCTGGCCTTGCCAACATTTGATACGACTTTAACAGATAGCTCGGGAACTATCTTTCCGGGAACACGTCAAACGACGTCTCTCACGCAGTTGATTCCGGATTCAGCTTATGTATACAGTTATTCGTACATGCTGCCGCCATCGGCACAAGGAACCTTTAAATTGAGTATTCTGGACAGCTCCAATTCATTGAAATTAAAGCTGCCTATCGCCGATTACAAGGTGGCAGTCAATCAAGCAGGTGAGGATGATCCTACCGCAGTGAGTAAGAAGCTATCATTCTACCCGTACACAGTAAATATTGAAGAGTGGAACTTGTCATCCGTGTTCAGCTCCAATGCTTATACGTATAAGCTTAAACTGAGTCTTGATATCCAAAAGGCTGCAGAGGTTATTGTCGATAATACATTCGCTCAAATGGAATTCGAGCTTGTAGACGGCAGGGATCGAGTCTTGGGAAGTACGACTCAGCAGCTGCAGGGTACAGGTAAATTGATCAACGGAACACAGACGATCACCTTTACCGATATCAAGTCCGAGCAGCTCGATTATCCGTTGACTCTGCACATCTATGAGGACATCACTACTCCAACTGGAGTCGCCAAACGGTTGATTGCTACCTTTAAACAATAACATAGACCCTCCTCAGCGGCCCTTGATGCAGATATCTGCTTCCAGGGCCGTTTATTTATGGTTATGGTGCTATGGTGAATAACAGCATGAATACCCTGAGCAATGGCGACGTAGCCAATGAGCTCAGGGTATACTTATACAATGCAAATAGGGTAGAAGTTAATGACATAAAGGGATGCTGCTATTTAGCTATGTTAATTTGTGATCGTGTTTCTATGGGTTAGACGATAATTACCATGTCCACGGAGATTGACCCCACGGCCATTCCAATTTACGGGTGGATTCATATTTATAAACAGCACCATTCGCAATTGCCAATTGGTTGCGTATTTCTTTGCGTTGTTCACACAACTCATCATGCTGGGTTAATGCGTTGGCATCCTGGGGATGTGAGTCCAAATATAAAATCATGTCGACTAAGGCAAAATCGACTGCTTCCAGTTGCTCTAATAATTCGCTGTTGTTTGCTTTAGATGACGTTTTCATAGGATTAGCTCCTCTTTTATATTGTTATGTTCTTCTAAGAAATATATAAACCTTCTACAACAGTTTAAAACAGCCTGAGAATGATTAACATCATTTTCATTTATTGGCTCAACTATAGTTGCTTGGAATTATATGAACATACGTTCGCATAAAAGGCGGAAACATGTTATAATAACGAGAGCTATATGCAATATGCACATCATGTTATTGAAAGGAAGCGTACGAATGTTATGACGGGACGTACCCATCTGATTGTAAGCACAGGAGTCACCATGTCCGTTATGCAGCTAATTGGACAGGGGGTTACACTGCCGGGCTTTGCCGTTGCATTGATCAGCTCACTGCTTCCTGATATTGATGAACCCAACAGCCTATTGTTGCAAAAGACGGTTCCCAATTCCTTGATCTTGAAATTGAAGTGGCTGCTCGCAGCTATCGGGGTAGGGTGGACCGTATATGCTTACCTGCAATCCTTTTTTCTTCCATACAGCTATGGGATCGGGATCTTGTTAATCGCGATTTGTTTGGCCAACCATCGCTTGTTTCGTCAATTGCTGATGGCTGCTCTTGGTGGTCTGCTGCTGTATCTGGGCGCTGATGGTGGTCCGTGGCTGGCTTCAGTTGGAGCGCTGCTTATGGTTTGCTCTGTGCTTCCGCACCGCGGCTTGACGCATTCGATTTATGGAATTTTAATCTGGGGTGGTTTGCTCTATGCAGCCTCTGTTCAGTTGGCCATTCCATTGTGGATAGCAGGTGCCGTTTCTTACACGCTGCATTTGCTCTGTGATATGTTAACGAAGCATGGTATACAGCCGCTTCCTCCATTCAAGTGGAAGCTCAGAATTCCAATGATGAGTACTGGCAAGTTCAGCGGCTTTCTGGTGGAAAATGTGTGTATCACGCTCACGCTGGTCCTGCTATGGAATGCCTTTGTGACTCCCTTGGGCAGCCAGGTAAGAGCGATCTGGGACTCATTATGGTTTCAATTCGGTGGTGTATAGGGTGTTGTAAGGTGTCTCTTGGACAGGATAGATAGAAATGCCAATTGCTATAGTTACCCCCAGGTAAGTTGATAAAGCTGCGGTCAGTTATTTTAAAATGAAGATCTTAAGGATATAATGATTTGGAACCAATAAAGAATATACGGATGCACAGGATGCATACATAGAAGCGGAGGCGTACTAATGAATTCCTTTCAATTTCAGAATCCAACTCGTATTATATTTGGAGCTGGTACTGTAAACAAGCTTGGCGAGCAGTTGGCCGAATATGGAAAAAGAGTACTATTGGTATATGGCGGCGGTAGCATCAAAGCCAATGGGCTATATGATCAGGTTCAGCAGCAGTTGCAGCAAATCGGAGCCGTCGTGCATGAACTATCCGGGGTAGAGCCAAATCCTCGTGTATCAACAGTTCGCAAAGGAATTGAGCTGTGCCGCGAGCATTCACTTGACTTTATATTAGCCGTAGGCGGCGGAAGTGTACTTGATGCAGCCAAAGCAGTTGCTGTGGGTGTTCCTTATGAAGGGGATGTATGGGATTTTCTGATGCACAAAGCACAGATCACATCAGCTTTGCCACTCGGAACCATTTTAACTCTTTCAGCGACAGGCTCGGAAATGAATGGTAATTCCGTTATTACCAACTGGGAAGAAAATCTTAAAAAATCTTTCGGAAGTATTCATGCTTATCCGAAATTCAGCATCCTGGACCCGACCTTGACGTATTCAGTGCCTGCCAACCAAACGGTCAATGGGATTGTCGACACGATGTCTCATGTTTTCGAGCAATACTTTTCTCCAACAACCAACACGCCACTTCAGGAGCGTTTGTGTGAGTCCATTCTGCAAACTGTTATCGAGAATGGGGAAATTGCACTGAAACAGCCTGACAACTATGAAGCACGTGCGAACCTGATGCTCTGCGGAACCTATGCACTGAACGGTGGTATGATCAGTGTTGGTATGCAAAACGATTGGTCGACACACATGATCGAGCATGAAATCAGTGCTATTTATGATATTGCGCATGCAGAGGGCTTGTCAATCGTATTCCCTAACTGGATGAAATATGTATTTAACGCACGTCTTGATCGTTTCGTTCAATTTGCCGTACGTGTGTGGCAGGTTGATCCGGCAGGCAAGACCGATGAGGAAATTGCACTCGCAGGTATTCAAGCGACACGCGATTACTTCACAAGAATTGGGGCACCTGCAACTCTTGGCGACTTGAATATTAACGGAAAAGAGCTTGACCGGATGTCCAAAGAAACCGTTCGTTTTGGTTCGGTTGGTTCGTTCAAAAGCCTGGACGCGGATGCAGTTCATGAAATTTTGGAATTGAGTTTGTAATTGCCATTAGGAGAACCAACATGAGCACCTTGAACAGCACGACGCCTTCCAGGGCGCAGCATATTATTTTTATAGTGGTTACGGTATCCTTCTGGGCATCACTGTACACGTACGTCCCGATTCTGTCACCTTATTTAGAGCACTTGGGCGCATCCTACAGTTTTGCCGGATTGGTATTGGGAAGCTATGGTCTTGTGCAAATTGTGCTCCGCTTGCCGCTCGGGATTGCTTCTGACCGGTTAAAGGCGCGAAAGCCTTTTATGATGCTCGGGATGCTGGCGACCTCGCTAAGCTGCCTTTGTTTTGCTTGGGGTGAGCATATGGGCTGGGCACTTGCCGGGAGGATCATGTCCGGGATCGGTGCTTCCACCTGGGCGGCATTTACCGTACTATATGCAAGTTATTTCAGGCAAGAGCATATGACGAGAGCTATGGGGCTAATCAGCTTGTTGACGGCAGCCGGGCAGCTGCTTGGGATGAGTATCAGCGGTTATTTGGTTGAGGAATGGGGATGGAGTGCTACCTTCTGGGCAGGCAGCTTTATCGGTATAGTCGGCTTGCTGGTGAGCGCAGCCATTCGTGAACCGAAGCAAAGTATTGCGCTGCAGCCGATCCGACTGAGCGGCTTGCTTCAGGTGATGAAGGAGCCTCTTCTATTAAAGGTTTCTATGCTGTCAATATTGGCACACAGTGTGCTATTTATTACGATGTTTGGCTTTACACCTTCGCTTGCCATTGCGCTTGGAGCCAATAAGTTTGATTTAACCTTGCTCGTATTTGCTTTTATGATCCCACACGCGATGACCTCCTTCTTATCCGGGAGAGTACTCGCACCCAGATTTGGGTCTTGGCAGGTAGTAGCAGTTGCATTTGTATGCAGTGCTATATGCACCGTGGTGATGCCTTTGGTTAACAATTTTTCCATGCTGCTCATTACACAAATATTTAACGGATTTTTTCAAGGTCTTCATTTCCCTTTATTGCTGGGGCTCGTTATTCAGCATATCCAGCCGGAGAAGCGGGCAACAGCGATGGGATTTTATCAAGCTGTTTACGCAACCGGAATGTTTGCCGGACCCTTTATGGCTGGATGGCTTAATGAATTTGGTGGTCTGAATAGTGGATTTTATTTTGCAGGCATACTTGGCTTTGTAGCTGCGGCTTTGACTTGGACCTGGAAGAAATCGCAGGCTGAACAAGAGCTTGGCTAAGCTATGAAATACACACAACCCCCGAATCCATTTCAGGAAATCGGGGGTTATTTCTGTGCAATTATTGATTATTTCCCGGGTAAGCGCACAACTCGATAAAACAGTACGAGCTTCGACATTTTAGTTCCAGTTCACTCCAAGAATCAACAGATTAAGCAAATTATATCATATAGTTAGCGCTTTCAATCGCCAACATCAGTGATCAGGGAAATAATTTTTTGCAGCCGGATGTACTCATTTTTCTCTAGTCCTGGCCGGAAATAGCTGTACAAATAGGCAGCCTCATCAAAGCTTAAGGCGGGATGGCAAACAATTTCCTGAATAGAGAGCGGATTATCGATCAGAATTTGCCATTCACCTGCTCGTTCGGTTAGTGGAATTCTGGCCATAATATCGGATTTAATGGATACGATCTGTCTCAACTCATCCCAGATGTGAAGCCAGGAAGGACTGAAAACGCCGGGCTCGGGAAATAAACGCTGCCCTTTATCAAGCCAGCCTATGACCTGCTCAATCTCCGCATCCTGCATAAACTTCAGCTTGTGCTTGATCCCCTCCAATAATTGATGAAAAGCGGAATAACCTCCGTTATGCACCATTTGCTGATAATCAGCCTGCTCCTGCTCTGACTCCGCATAAATCAAGCTTTCCCAAGCACTAGCTTTCATCATTTCGTTCAACCCCTTGACGTGGATAAATGCACCATTTGGTTTAAATTTAGTATAATTATGAATCTGATAAAAGTCTAGAAGTCCAGTGAATAAGTATCGCTGCGCGGCCAAATATCCTTCCTATCACGGAGCGGACTGCTTGAGCCGCAGCCTGCCATTGGCAGCATAAATGCCTGTGAGGATCAGTGCAGCTCCTACAAAATGGTAGATGTGAATACTTTCCCCGGTAAAGGCTGTAGCAAAGATGGTACTGAATAAGGGAATGAGATTGAGGAATCCGGCACAGCGGGCTGGTCCGATGAGCGCAATTGATTGATTCCAGGCCGAGAATGCAACTAAGGAAGCGAATACCCCAATATAGACAATACCTGAGCCGATACCAAGTGAAATATGGAGTACAGGCTTAACGAGTAAAACCTCAACAACAGAAAGCGGAATCAGCAGTGCGACAGAAATGATAATCGTATATACAAATAACGCTTGGGCCGGAACCTGTTTGGCAGATCGCCGCATTCCGACGGAGTATAACGCCCAGCATAAAATCGCCGCAAGCATCCATAGATCACCTTTATTAAAGGAAAGACTGACCAGCACATCCCAGCTGCCGCGAGTGATCATCCACAGCACACCCAACATGGATACACCTATGCCCGGTATGGTTTTCAAGCTGATTGGCTCCTTCAGCATCACCCACGAAACCATAATAATCAAAATAGGTGTAGCCGCATTCATAACCGCTGCGTTGATTGAGCTCGTATACTGCACAGCAATGTATACAAGCGTATTAAAGCCTGCAACCCCTGTTAATGATAGGAACGTGAGCATTTTCCATTTTTCTAAAAATAGGGAACGATGCTTCCAGGCTTCTTTGGCATATATGGGTGTTATTACGATTAACGCAATACACCAGCGCAATGTGGCCAATAGAATGGGTGGGATATCCGCCACAAGCACTTTTCCAACAACAAAATTCCCGCCCCACAGACAGGTCGCCAAAATTAATAGCACGTAGGGTGATCGCCAGTTCATGATTATGGAACTCCTTTTCTTGCCGCTTATAAGTGACATTAGTGTAAATGCAAACCGTGAGGAATTGCAAGTTATTTGTATTGTGCAACAATAGGTTCTTATTGACCATTAAATGTTCGATTCATTCGTCTTATAATTGAATTACCAAATGTACCCAAAGGTGGGGTTACGAGTGAAAAAAGTATGGTACCAGCGGATGTTATGGTCGTATATTCCGATGTTTATGATTGTAGTCTGCTTTTTATTTTTCGTATTTTTCCAGACACTGGCAGAGCAAAACAAGAAGGACCTGTCTATGGCTAACCAGGTATTTACCCGACAGGTGTTGTATTATATTGATGCCACTCTGCAATCCATTGATTATTTGGTTATTAATGAACTGTTGAACAATGAGTTGTTCAAGCAATTTTTTGAAGAAACGGATTCTGGCGACGTGCTGTTGAACTACAAAATTGCCGATAAGATCAAAAATTTGAAGCAGATGAATCCGTTGATTGATTCGATCTATCTGGTGCGTTACCATGACCAGTTTGTGTATAACGGCAATATTCTGAATGGCCGAGAAAGCTTCACGGACGCTGCTTTTGTTGATCAAATGAAGCGGGATGCTTATCCGAATCAATGGTCAAATTTGCGTAAATTTCGTGAGTTTGTAAGGATGGATACCAAATCTGTTGTCAGTCTGGTTCGCCATTCCCCATCTAATGTAGAAAAAGGGGTGCTTGTCGTCAATGTGAGTACGGTTCAGCTGCAGAAGAAAGTGTTGGAGCTGTATCATAACTCATTTCGGTTCGTAAGTTTGTTCGACCGCAACGGGGAGCTGCTATTCGATGACGGTCACAGTCTGGATACACAAATAGAGGACAACCAGATGATCTCGGCCGAAGCCTCTACATACACAGGCTGGGTTATACGCAGCGGCTTGATGGCGGGGACGCTGATCAGTGTGGCCTCAACCGTTTCGGGATTTTGGATCGTGCTGGGAATTATAGCTTTTACACTTGGTATGATTTCGATTTTATATGTCACACGTAAAAACTATAAGCCGATCGACGAGCTGCTCTCCCGTATTCATGCCTATTCGCATCCGCTGAAACCGATTATAGGTGGAGATAAAATAGATGAATTTAAGGTGATTGGCACCGCTTTGGGAAGTCTGATGGAGCAAGCGAACGGTATAGCCCAGCAGTATGAGGATGAGCTGCGGGTGCGTATGAAATTGTTTTTCCACGAATTGCTGAGAGGTACACCGAAAATTCAGCTGCCTGAATGGAGCACTCAAATGCGCAGACTGCAGATGAGCGATACGTTTGAGCAACAGCTCGTCATTGTCGCAGAGATTGATCGGAGCACTGATTTTATTCAGTCTTATAACGAACATGATCAATATTTGATTAAATTCGTAATGGCAAGCGCTTTCAAGGAAGTGATGGATAGCCACAGGATACCGGTTTGGATTGAATGGACGTCAGATCACCAGCTCAGTGCTATTGTAAGCAGACCAAATGAGGGGGAAGCGACGAACGATCTGATTTTTACTGCCTGTGAGCAAGTTCAGACCTGGTTAAAAGCTAACCTCAAATACACGGTCACGATGGCTTTGGGTACGATAGCAGAGCAGCCCGCCGATATTGCGCATTCCTACAAAGCAGCGCTGAGATCGCTGCAATATAAGGCCGTGCTTGGTCATAATCGAATTATTCTACAAAAGGATTTGGAGCTTCACTCCCAGGAGGATCGACTCAAATATGTTCAGCTTTTGCTTAAAATGATTGAAAGCTTTGGTATATATCAAGAAAAATGGCAGCAGTGCCTGGAAACGATTTTTTGCGAAATGAAAAAAGATATGCTTTCCAGAGAATTTATATTGATCGTGTTGAATGATTTGATCTGCTCTTTAAAAAAGGAACTGAGCAAAATGCCAAAGACCGGCAGCTGGATGGAGGAAGGAGAGCTGGAGAGGCTAGAACAGGCAATGGTTCAGTTCGAAACGTTGGAGGAAATCCAAGAGCAGTTTACCGAGGTTCTGAATAGTTGGTTTCAGCGTGTGGACGCATTTCATAACCGTGCTCAGCTTCATGATTTACTTAGGGAGCTTAAACAATATATTGAGCAGAACTTTATGAACCCGGAGCTGTCGCTTGACCATCTGGGACAGCAGTTTCGTATGAATGGCAAATATATCAGCTATGTATTTAAAGAAGAGTTTGGGGAAAAATTTATCGATTTTCTGACCCAAATCCGTATGCGACAAGCACAGCAATGGCTGTGTGAGACCGACTGGCCTATTCAGGATATTTCCGAAAAGGTAGGGTATGCCAACTCGATCTCATTTCGCAGAGTGTTTAAAAAACATTCAGGTGTATCCCCCGGGGATTATCGCAAGGTAAAAAGTGCTTATAAATGATTTTTTTCAAATGATACGAATTAAGTATGGTCTGCGAAAATCGCTTGCAACCACCGTTGTCCACGCATAAGAAAACAGTTTGCCAACAGGAAAATGGATTGTTGATCTATGATCAAGAGACCTCTAAATTGAGAATAAGCATTACAATTCCAACTTTTGTAAAATTAAAAATCAAGTAAAGGAGGCCAACCCGACCAGCGAGTCCCAAAGGGACGATGCGTCCCCGAAAACACACAGTCTCACCGCCAGCATCACACCAAAAGTAAAATGTCCTACCAACGCTGTAGAACCAACAACAATACAGCGAGTCTCAAAGGGACGATGCGTCCCCGAAAACGCACAGTCTCACCACCGGCAACACACCAAAAGTAAAATGTCCTACCAACGCTGTAGAACCAACAACAATACAGCGAGTCCCAAAGGGACGATGCGTCCCCGAAAACGCACAGTCTCACCACCGGTAACACACCAAAAGTAAAATGTCCTACCAACGCTGTAGAACTAACAACAATACAGCGAGTCCCAAAGGGACGATGCGTCCCCGAAAACGCACAGTCTCACCACCGGCAACACACCAAAAGTAAAATGTCCTACCAACGCTGTAGAACCAACAACAAAACAGCGAGTCCCAAAGGGACGATGCGTCCCCGAAAACACACAGTCTCACCACCAGCAACACACCAAAAGTAAAATGTCCTACCAACGCTGTAGAACCAACAACAAAACAGCGAGTCCCAAAGGGACGATGCGTCCCCGAAAACACACAATCTCGCCACCAGCATCATACCAAAAGTAAAGCGTGTCCCGAAAGGGACGGAGCGGGCCATCCGCACACAGCCTCACCACCAAACATTACACCAAAAGTAAAGCGCGTCCCGTAAGGGACGGAGCGGGCTAATCCGCACACAGTATCGCATACCACCAAGGGAGTCCAGAGGGCCAAGCCCTTTGGGCCCTCCCTTAGGGGAGGGTTTGGGAGGGGGAGCTTTCCATTAAAAGACACTGGCAACTATATCTAATCGTCATATTACCGCTGCTGTACCTGATCATCTTCAAGTACATCCCGATGTTTGGCGCCCAAATTGCATTCAAGGATTATAACGTAGTTAAGGGAATGCTGGGGAGCCCGTGGGTGGGGTTGAAGCACTTCGAGCAGTTTTTTCAATCACCGAATTTTCCGGTTCTGATCCAAAATACATTGTTATTAAATCTCTATGCTTTGCTAGTGGGGTTTCCGGCTCCGATTATATTGGCTCTGGCATTGAATGAGCTGCGGCAGGGGCTGTTCAAAAAAACGGTTCAAATGGTCACCTATGCGCCTTATTTTATTTCTACAGTGGTTATGGTTTCCATGATTATTATCTTTTTATCTCCACGGGTCGGTTTTGCTGGCAGTGTATTGAAAGCGTTTGATATGGAGTCCGTGAATATTCTCGGGCTGCCGGAGCTGTTCAGGCACATTTATGTGTGGTCAGATGTTTGGCAGCATACCGGCTATGGGGCAATCATTTACATGGCTGCACTGGCAGGCATCAATCCGCAATTGTATGAGGCGGCTAAGGTGGACGGTGCATCACGCCTGCAAAAAATATTCAACATCGATATTCCCGGAATCATGCCCGCGGCGGTCATTTTACTAATTTTAAACGTCGGTCAATTAATGAATGTCGGATTTGAAAAAGTATTTCTGCTGCAAAATCCGCTGAATACCGGTACGTCCGAAGTGATATCTACTTATGTTTACAAAATCGGCTTGATCGGCGCCAACTTTAGCTTCTCTGCAGCAATTGGCTTGTTCAATTCCGTAATTAACCTGATTCTGCTGCTGTTGGTGAACTTCATCGCCCGAAAAAGTTCCGAAACCAGCCTATGGTAGAGGAGGCCTGAGACTATGTCCAAATCGAATGCAATTCGTGAATCCCATGTGGATAAGCTTTTTCTGGCTTGTATTTATGTATTTCTGGGGGCTGTTCTTATAAGTGTACTGTACCCGCTTGTATACATTGTAAGCTCCTCCTTCAGTTCGCCGCAGGCGGTAGTTTCGGGAAGAGTGTGGCTGTTTCCGGTTGATTTTAGTCTTGCGGGCTACGAGGCTGCTTTCAAAAATCCGCAAATTATGATCGGCTACCGCAATTCCGCCTTGTATACGATTGCTGGCGTCTGTATTAACATTATTTTAACGGTAATGCTGGCGTATCCATTAGCAAGAAAGGATTTTAAGGGCCGGAATGTGATCATGGTGCTGCTGGTCATTACGATGCTGTTTAACGGCGGGCTGATTCCCTACTATATGACGGTGAAAAGTGTAGGGATTCTCAATACGCCATGGGCGATGCTGCTGCCGCAGGCCATGGCGGTGTGGCAGGTGATTATTGCCAGAACTTTTTTTCAAACGACGATACCGGAAGAATTGTATGAGGCTGCAGAGCTTGACGGGTGCAGTGATCTGCAATTTTTGTTGAGGGTCGTGCTTCCCTTATCGAAGCCGATTATCGCTGTATTGGTGCTGATGTATGCAGTGGGCCATTGGAATGCTTATTTTGACGCGCTCATTTTCCTCAAATCCTCCAATCTGTTTCCGCTGCAAATCATATTGCGCAATATTTTGATTCTTAATAACATTGACGCTTCTTCGATGATGATCGATGCCAATCAAATGGCTGTTAGAGAAGGCCTAAAGGATTTGCTAAAGTTTTCCTTGATCGTCATCTCCAGCTTGCCTGTGCTGATTTTGTATCCTTTTATTCAAAAGCATTTTGTTAAAGGTATTATGATCGGGTCCCTTAAGGGATAAATTGAAATGAGGGAGCGTTGTTATGAATAAAACAATCATGGCAGGCTGTGCGTGGGCTTTAAGCTTGATCCTGCTGGTAACGGCTTGCAGCGGCAATCCAGAGGGGGATAAGGAAGCGGTGCCCAAGGATGGCAATGCCCCGATAACTTTGTCTGTGTTTAGTGGACAGCGGGCAGATGTGGAAAATCTGGAGACGAATACATTCAGTAAATATGTCGAGAACAAATTGAATATCAAGTTCAAATGGGAGGTTGTTCCCAATGCAGGTCTAAATGACAAAAAACAGCTGCTGCTGGCAAGCGGGGATTATCCGGAGCTGTTTTTGGATGGGAATTTGACACAGGCTGAGCAGTTGAAGTATGGACAGCAGGGTGTGTTTATTCCACTGAACGACCTGATCGATCAATATGCGCCCAACGTAAAAAAAGCGTTCAAGGACATCCCGTATTTACAAAAGGGGATTACGGCGCCGGACGGTAAAATATACTCGATTCCGCAAATTAACGAATGTTATCATTGCTGGTATGCACAAAAGATGTGGATCAATACCAAGTGGCTGGAAAAGCTCGGTTTAAGCATGCCAACGACGACTGAGGAATATTACCAAGTATTGAAGGCCTTTAAAGAGAAGGACCCTAACGGCAATGGCAAAGCAGATGAAATTCCGCTTAGCGGCGCAGGGGACCCAGCAACATGGCATGGCAATATTGACGGATTTCTGATGTCGGCATTTATTTATAACAATTCTGCGGATTATTTTACGATGAAGGATGGCAAGGTGGATTTTGCACCCAATAAGCCAGAATGGAAAAAGGGTTTGGAATATATGAACCGTTTATACAAGGAGGGTCTGATCGATCAAGCCTCATTTACCCAAAATCAGGATGGCTTGAAGCAGCTTGGTAATAATCCCGATACGGCGATTCTCGGCTCGTTTACGGCGGGGCACATCGGGATGGTTGTCGATACGGCACCAGGTAAAACACGGCATAAGGATTATGATGCGGTTCCGCCGCTCAAAGGGCCGGATGGCGTGCAGCTGAGCGGGTATTTTGCAGGGGTTGGCAACGGGACGTTTGCCATTACCAACAAAGCGTCGAAGGAAAAAGCGATAGCAGCCATGAAGCTCGCCGATTATATGTATACGGAGGAAGCTGCTTTGTTATCGATATTTGGACCGGAAGGAAAATGGTGGTCCAAAGCCAAGCCGGAGGAGAAGGATGTTCGTGGACGTCCAGCCAAATATATAACGGCACCGGAATTTGATTCGATTCAACAGCAAAATGAGCACTGGAGCCAGATGGGTTCGTCGCTGCGGACGCGTGATTATCGGGAATCGTTTGCCGTGCCTCAGGATCCACTCGGAAATGGCGGCTATGAATACCGGCTGTATTTGGCAACGCAAAAGTATGAGAAATACCAACCGAAAGAGATGTATCCGATTAGTATCTTCATGGATCCTCAGGATGCCGATGCGGCGAATCAGCTGAGGACAACGATCAATGCCTATGTCAAAACGTCGATGGTCGAGTTTATTATTGGCCGTAAAAATCTGAACAATGACTGGGATGCCTATGTAAAGGGACTTGATGGGCTGAATCTGCCGCAATATATGAAAATTTACCAAAAAGCCTATGACAGCGTGTATAAGAAAAGCTCCTGAACGAAGCCTATTCGGTGAGATACATCCGTGTTTTATATGTAGCTTTTCTTGCAATATCAGAATATTCAGCTCCGCTGAAAACTTTTAAATTCTGATATTATAAAAAATAAAGATCAAGTCAATTTTGAACCACCTGCTGTTCCTATTATTTTCTTGGTCATGGATTGCGGTAATTTTGACTTTAAATGAAGCTTTGTGTAGCATAGAAATTACCGACAAGCTATAGCTGCATCAGTGGAAATAATAGGAATAACAATTGAAGGGAGAAGTTCAGTATGTATGATATTATTGTAATTGGAGCGGGTCCAGCCGGGTCGAGTGCGGCGTTATTCGCGGCTAAAGCAGGGAAGAAAACATTGGTTATTGACAATGATCAAAGCATTACCAAACGTGCCTGGGTTGAAAATCATTATGGTGTTTTGGAAATAGCTGGACCGGACCTGATTGAATTAGGGAAAAAACAGGCTGCCAAGTTCGGAGCCGAATTTATTACTGGTAAAGCCATTAAGATCGCCAAAGCTGCAGACGGCTTTCAAGTCGAGACCGAAGGTGCGCATTATGAGGGCAAGCATCTCATTCTGGCAACGGGTGTACTTACCGACCTTGCACAGCAAATCGGGATCGAAACCAAACCGGCAACTGAACCTCGCATCAAAACGATATATGCAACTACACCAGAAGGCAAAACTTCAGTTGAAGGTATCTGGGCAGCGGGAACAGCAGCAGGTGTGAGTGTGCATACCATCATTACTGCTGGTGATGGCGCGAAGGTAGCGATTAATGTCATTAGTGAAATCAACGGTGAGCGTTATGTTGATCACGATATGATTAAATCCTGATAAACTTGTATTACGTAGGTTTCAAATAATAATAGCAATATTTAAGGATGCTGCCGAATGTTTTCGCCAGCATTCTTTTTTAATGGTTTTCGATCTCTGCTGAGAACCCAGTGCCTTCCTCATAAAATAACTGAATCCATAGTTGATTAGGGTCAAAATGATGATACGCTTCCAAGTAAATCGCCGCGGCTTCAATAATATCCTGCTCCGAAAGCTGATAGGTCTTTTGATTTGTGGGCGCATGCAGTGTTGCTGTAATTCCTTTTCCTTCCTCGTGATGTAATTCGGCTTGAATATCCTCAATAACCTCCTTGTAGGTACTGGCGCCAAATACACAGGTAGAATCGATGAGATCCTGCTCATTAAAAATAATTTTCATCTGTTTTTCTCCCTGAACTTTTTAAACCATCTATAGCCGAAGTAGATAATAACGCCCCAAAAAAGAAGCCCGATGAGCGAAAAACCGCCCCCTCCCCCACCAAAACCAAAAGGATTCAACAAATGTCCAATGATGGCTCCAGTTGCAAGACCGCCTAAGAAACCACCCCATCGATTTGTTGGATTCACTTGTTGACCGGGTTGATTTCTTGGATTGCGTGTTACATTGGAGGAAGGGGACCTTGGTCCAGTCGTATACCCATTTCCTGGTGTGGCTCTGTTACCTCCTGAAAATGATCCAGAGGGTGAACGGTAGCTGCCTCCTCTGCCTCTTGATAAGGGTTGAATTTGCTCTTGATCAGATTCCTGAATCTGAATGGAAGGACTTTTGATTTCACTTGCTGAAACGGTTGACATATGGAAACATAATAGAAGGGTCAGGCAGCCTATACATTTCTTCATTCCAAGCCTCCTTCGAGGTACTGCTTTTAACTAAATTTATATTTCCGCATCCGTTCCTTGATTATTCGTTTTTCACCAGAGTACACATATAATAGAAGAAATAGGAAAAAACCGCAGCTCCGATTAGCGGAACTCCGGTTTATTTAATAGTCAATTTGCGGCTTAACACCACCTACACTCCGCTCGGCATCACTTTGATATCGGCATCCAGCTTTGGGAGAAAAGCATGGTTTGGATTAAAGGTGAAAATCCGTTTGACCTGATAGGAGAGCATAACGACAGCCGTTAATGCCTCACTTAAGGACAGGCGAAGCTCGGGACAGCTTCCAATGAGCTGCTTGGATTCTTGCTCAAGCTCAGGGCTACCGGGTATTATTTTGAGGACACCTTTGGCGACAGACTGATCGACAATATCAATAAAAAATTGTGCGTGATCAAAGCTGCAGCGATTTCGCAGCCACTGATGGGTATCAAATATCACATAATTGGTTGTAATGAGAGGACGTTCCAAGTCATCAAGGTCAAGAAAAAGCGCTCTTGCCCGACTATAGTGGGTTTGCTGTTCATCCATGAGGGAAGTCAATGCGGTCTGATCCAAAAAAACAGCCTGCCGGTAATCTATTTCTTCACTCCTCGGCATACGCCTCACCTCCATAACGATTAAATTCCCGGCTTGTTAATTGATCCAGATAGAGCAGGGGATTACGCTCGAGCTGCTGAACGGATATGATCTGCTGGGGAACAGATTGTGCCTGCGCCCAATGCTGCTGCAAAATATGATTAATAACGGCACTTACCGTTGTTTGCTGCTGCGCTGCCTCATCATGACACTTGTCCAACAGAACAGGATCAAGATCGAGAATGGTGGCTTCTTGTTTGTCTTCGGAGCCGGATATGAGTTGAGTGGCGGCTGTTTTCCATTGTTCCAGACGGCTATGCAGCTTTTGTTTGGCATTATCCATCAAGTAAGCACCTCCTTATTCTGTATAAGCTTCGAATGAACTTTTCTTTTTTGGGGTATATCGGATAATGATCTGGATATCTATTGACTCTATTATGTGATAATGATAATCTTTATCAATAAGAAGTAGTTTTGCAGTTTTTCTACCACATTGAGGTGTATGAATCTGAAATTATTAGAAAAAATCGAAACTTTCATTGTTCTCGCTGATTGCAGTTCTTTTACGGAAACAGCCAAACGTCTGTATTGCTCCCAGCCAACGATCAGCAACCATATCCAGCAGTTGGAGGAAATGTTCAAAACAACATTGTTTCACCGATCAGGCAAGACTGTACAGTTGACCAAGCAGGGCGAGATTTTGCTGAATTATGCGAAGCTCATGACCGAGCTGGTTGATGAAGCATCGATCAAGATCAAAAATGTTTCCCAACAGGAATCGATCCTGTCTGTTTATGTAAGCAATTATATTGCCGGGTATTTCTTTACGGACATTTTGAAGCATTTTCATGTTGCTTTCCCGAAGCAATTATTGGAAGTGTATACACATTGTTATGATGATTTGGTACGTTGTCTCCGAGAAGGAAGAACGAATATAGCGTTCATGCCGATCTATGCAAAGGATGAATATATACATAGTCAATACGACATCTCGGTGCTTTTTGAAGATGATTTTTTGCTTATTCTTCCAGCAGGTCATCCGTGGACCCATAGAAAGGTTATTTATTGTAGGGATTTGCAAAATCAAACGATACTGCTACCGCAAAGTCCTTACTTGCAGCAATACATTGCCGAGCAAATGGAGAAGCATCAGGTTAAGGTGCGCTTTCTACAAATGAGTAATTTTGAAATGATCAAGAGAGCTGTGAAATCTCAGTTGGGTTTAGCTTTTCTTCCCTCTACGGCAGTTGCGGGTGATAAGAAAAACGGTGAGCTTGAGGTCAGAACAGTAGCTTCCTTGAATCTAAAGAGGACAAATGGTTTTGTAGTGCGTAAGCAGGCCAAGCTGACCCCAGCAGAAATCGCTTTTTGCAAGGATGTGGAACGATATTTTCATGCGACACAGAGCGCTCTTTAGAGAAGAGCGTTTTTTATTGCTCCAAATTCGTTCTATAAGAATTATTTAGTTATGAATCAGAAAATTAAATGATAGCCGACAAATGCTGATAAACAGCGTTATTATCGGGTAATGGAGCCTGTCGACCCTATAAATGACATTGATATTCATTATCATTTGGGGTACTATCGGTTTGCAGCATATAAATAATCATTATTCAGGAGGCTCATTTATGTCTACAATCTACATAAAAGACGGCAAGGAATTATTGGAAATTGGTTTCCCGGAAGTAAGAAAATACCACGGTAACATAGCGCTCATGGCGGTTGCCGTTGGATTTAGAAGCTTACAGGCAGCTTTCAAGGAATTGTATGGCGAGGATGCGCCGCAGCGTAAAGAAATTTCAATCCTCTCGGGACATGGTGGACCTGGATTTCGCGATGCCTTCGAATTTGTGACACGTGCAGTAACACGTGGCGCCTATACCGTTGATGTCAATTACCCGCAGGCCCAATATGACCCGCACCGTGCTCAAGGTTATGCGTACGTGATTTCCAGCACTGATGGCAAATCAGTCGAAGTGTCGCTTCGTGATGGCTTTTTACCGCTTGCCTTTTACGATTATTTGAAAAAAGGGCGTGAAGGCACAATGACGGAGCAGGATACAGCAACCTTCACCGAGATGAAGCTGTCACTTTGTAATCGTGCCCTGGAACTATCGCAGGACGAGCTGCTGAATGTCAAACGAATTTCATAAACCAAATCCTTGTTAAAAACACTCAGCTTGCCGTTCACAGCCGAGGATGGCTTTAGTGATAGAGCTATCGGGATTTCGTATTCGTCAAGTTCAAGGAGGGAGCTTAAATGTACCGTATGCTGCTGCTGCTGATCACCATGTTGATGATCCTGCTTCCGTCAGCTGCTTCTGCACATGTGGTTAATGATCAAACCATTTACGAGGACATTCAGTACTCTGCTGTCAAGGAGCAGATTGTTGTTTTGAGCGGATTAGGTGTTATTCCCTATGAGCATGGAGCTTCGCTATTCAAACCAAATGATAAGCTGACGCGTAAGGAGCTTGCCTTGTGGGCTGGAGCCTTCCTGCAAATAAAACCGGCAAATACGCCCGCAGATGAGATCGTACAAGCGGCTTTGGATAAAGGGATCGTAACATCAGTGCAAGGAAACGCGACTTATAAAGAGGTGGACCAGGCTTTTTTTCAGGGACAAGCCAGGTTAGGTCGAAATGACGAAGAACTGACTCGGGAAGCTTTGGTCGTGCTAATGAAGCCGTACCTGGAGCAAAAGGTTAACGGTCATACGTTGTACGAAATGGCAGGTTTTACTCCAGGACCATCTGGGAAAGTAGAAGACGTGACAACAAAGGATATGAAGGATAAAGATGGTAAAACGGTCAAAGCATCCATCCTGCAGATAAACGGCAAGTCCTTTGTATTGGGAGCTCATCCCAAAATTATTCAGGCCTCGGTAGATCCGACCGTTTGGAAAGGCACAAACATCATTTCCTCCTGGTTGACCAAAGAGGATGGCACTGAGCAGCTGCAGTTGGTCACGTTCGAGCAGCAGTCTGCCAACCAGGCGGCTAAGGGGAATGACAGTCAGTCATCAACACACAACCATGCTGGACATAACAGTGAATCGGATACAGCCCAAACGGCCGGATCGCCAGGGTTTCCCTACTTTCCAGCAGCCATTGGGGCATTGATCTTGCTGCTTGCAGTCTGGCTATTTGCTAAGAGAAAACGGAAAATGGTATAGTTAAAGCATATTCCTACAAGGAGGCCCACTGCGATAAACGGATGCGCAGCGGGCTTTTTCTCATGAATTCGCACTGGACTCGGTGTCTTTGCGGTAGCTGGCCAAAGCCTGATTAAACCGGGAAAAATCCTTTGATAACAATTGTAATTTATTTTTAATAGTGATCTGTTTCTCCGGACTTTTCCAATAAAATAACTCGTCCAGGCAATTATCGATTTGTTCCCTCAAGTCAAGAATATAGCGTTTTTGCGGATGCAGCAGGGACAAGGCTTTTAAATCCTCCGCAAGCTCGTGACTCAGAAATTGAAGGTTTCGTTTGGGCAAGGTTTTGGTTACAGGGAAAATATCGGGTGTGTTATCCATACGATAATTACGACCAGGGACCTGTCTCCAGAATTCAGTCCATTCCTGATAAAGCCCCGTTTCATAAAGCAAGAATCCAAGAAATCCGCATAACCATGCCGTACAGCTTGTATTTCTAAGGGTACAGCCCCTTCCATCAGCCAGATGAACACAGCCGCTGCAGCATGAGCCCCCATTCATGATACATACCTTGCATACCTGTTCGGAGCCAGCCCTTTGTAAAAAATCAAGGCCTTGATCAATAACAATCTGTCTAGTGGTCATATGATTAATTCCTCATTTGTATTTAAGTATACCTGCTCAATATGTTATCTAGTTAATACTAAATATCTTGTTATTTGAATATAAGGATTTTGCATAAAAAAAGCAAGCTATTGTTCCTGCATAAAAAAAATGTCGATTAGAGTGGAGGAAAGTTGTACAGAAATCGTTTTATGATATGATAATATTTATATATTTGAATCTATGAGGAGAAATCATTATGAATCTTGAGCTCCAGCAATTTAAAGCTGATTTTTACAAAGCGTTGGCCCATCCCATGAGAATTCGCATCCTTGAAGTTCTTTGCGAGGGTGATAAAAATGTCAATGAGATACAAGCCATTATTGGCAGTGAAGGCTCAGCGGTTTCGCAGCAGCTTTCGGTACTAAGAAATAAAAATGTTGTCTATGGCAGTAAAGAGGGGACAACGGTGGTATACAGCCTACGTGATCCCCTGGTGAAAGACTTGCTGCAGGTTACCAAACAAATATTTGATAACCATCTGGTGGGCACCATCTCTCTTCTGGAAAGCATGCGTGCTTCAGAACAATAGGCTCTTTACACAGGTGTAAGGTTCTTCAGAATGAGGTATTGATTTTTTTGTTTATTAGTCTTATTATTGCTATATATTCAAATAATCAAATATATGAGAAGAAGGGTTGTTATGAAGGGGTATGGGAGATTTGAAGGCTATAATTATCAAATGCTGCGTCGAGACCTCATATCAGGATTAATAGTCGCCGTTGTTGCCATCCCTCTTGGGATGGCTTTTGCTATTGCCTCCGGGGTAAAGCCGCAGTTTGGCATTTACACGACAATTGTAGCTGGTATCCTCATTTCACTGCTTGGTGGTTCCAAATTCCAGATTGGTGGTCCCACAGGTGCGTTTATTCCGATTTTATTTGCTATTGTGATGCAGTATGGGTACGAAGATTTACTGATAGCCGGTATGATGGGAGGCATCATACTGGTTTTGATGGGGATATTGAAGCTTGGGGTGTTGATCAAGTACATTCCGCGACCCGTCACGATCGGATTTACCTCGGGTATCGCCGTTATTATCTTTTCCGGTCAGATTAGTAATTTTCTGGGGCTGACAAACTTGGAGCGTCATGAGGATTTTGTTTCGAATATGAAGGAAATTGTGCTGCATGTATCTACGGCGAATGTGTGGACTATGCTAACAGCCCTTATTAGCTTAGGGGTTATTCTTGTTATGCCCAAACTGAGTACCAAAATTCCGGGTTCATTAGTAGGGTTAATTGTTTCGGCAATCGTAGCGGCCTTGTTATTCAGAGGTGAAGTGGCAACAATCGGATCAACCTATGGGAACATTCCGAGCACCCTGCCTAGCCTGCAGCTACCTCAGCTATCCATCGATAAAATCATCGGGCTGCTCCCGTCCGCTTTTGTCATTGCGATGCTTGGCGGGATTGAATCCTTGTTGTCCGCTGTTGTCGCAGATGGAATGACAGGCAGCCGACACAACAGCAACAAAGAGCTGATCGGTCAAGGAATCGCGAATATGGTGACTCCTTTATTTGGGGGGATACCGGCAACAGGCGCGATTGCGCGCACAGCAACGAATATTAAAAATGGTGCCGCATCACCTTTGTCCGGTGTTGTGCATGGTATTGTTGTATTATTGATCCTGATCTTATTTGCTCCGTTGGCCTCGGCCATCCCTCTAGCCAGCATGGCACCGATCCTGATGGTTGTGGCCTGGAATATGAGTGAACGTAAGCATTTTGCAGAAATACTGAAAACCAAAACCAGTGATTCTGTTGTGCTCGTCATCACGTTCCTGCTTACGGTATTTACAGATTTAACAACGGCAGTTGAAATTGGATTGATTATGGCAGTGCTGTTGTTTGTCAAACGGATGAGCGATATGCTGGGAGTAGCCAAGGTGCTTCCAGATCCGTCTCTGAAGCATGAAAAAGTAAAATCCTATATGGTGAGTGAAGGTCATGATTGCCCACAGCTGAGTATATATTCGATTGATGGTCCTTTATTTTTTGGTGTAGCGAGCACGTTTGAGCATTCGATTATGGATTCCCTCCAAGAACATCACCGAATGCTGCTGCTTCGTATGGCAAGGGTACCCTTCATGGACTCGACAGGAGCGGCGAACCTGGCCCATATTGTGAAGCATGTTACCCATGCAGGCGGGATTGTGCTCATTTCTGGTATTCAACATCAACCAAGAGCTTTCATGAAAAAGATGGGCCTTGATGTGGAAATTGGGCATGACCATTTCTTCGAGCATACCGGGGAAGCAATCAATTATGCTCTGAAAAGGCTCGATTACAACAAGTGCGTGGGCTGCCAACATTTTGCATTTCGGGAATGTGCGGCGTTATCAAGTCCTGCCCAAAAGGCGAAATAAGAATCTCATGGGTCTTGTCATCGTAACCGAATTTTTTTAAAATTCAAACAGGCTTCATCCTAAGCTAATGTTATTCACAGATCTAATTTTCGTTCAAGCGAAGATTAGGTCTTTTTTCTATTTCCCACCTGACGCTTAACGAATGGAATTTCTCTGAAGGATGGGCTATTGGCTGCCTTGACTATAGACATATCAAGAAAAGTCCAAGTTTTTCAAAAATGTACTAATGCATGAAAAGCTTTTTTACAAAAAAGTCCAATTGATGGTTATCTGCTGCCTCTGTTAAGCTTGAACCACGATTTAATAACCATCATTTACCATTAATATCAATTTTATGGGGGTGTGAACATGCAGAGTGAATTGAATTATAGGGGGATCGATCATAGTATTAAGCATCATATACATACACCCGATCATCCGATATTCATCAGGCTGTTGGAAGCCGTATATTGGATCTATTTCATTGTATTGTACCCCATCTATTATGTGTGGAATAAACGTGATTTTACGAAAAACAAGCTTAAAAACCCGTTCTATGTCAGCAAGCTTGTCCGATTAATCGAAAAGCATCCACGCTTGTACGAATGGTCGATGTTTGTGTTGAACTTTCCCAAACCTACCTCTGTGTATGGTTTCTTACCACCGCTTAAAGGAAGGGTGCTGCAAGTTGGCTGCGGGACCGGACTGCTTAACAAGCATGTAGGCAAGCAGCAATCAAAGCAAATCGTCAATTTGGACATTAACCCGCATTATCTGGAATATGGAGTCCGCAAGGGTAGGTATGATTCTTACCTACTTAGTGGGATTTATGAGGTTCCCATGGACGATAAAAGCTTTGATGTGATTATATTTGCCCGCTGCTTTCACCATATTCGCCATCATAAAAAGGCTTTTGCCGAGTGTGCCCGACTGCTGCGGGATCATGGTGAGATCTGGGTCGTTGATCCGGTTATATTGGAAGAAGCCAAATCCGGCAAGTCGATGACCGAAGGTTATATGGTGAATTCATCGATAGATGGAGTCATATGGCGGTTCACGAAAGCCGCTTTGATCAAGCATATTAGTAAAGCTTTGCCCTCCCAACTTAAGCTGACATCTGTTACGGACGCCAGACAGCTGCATATGACGAACTATAATCGGAAGTATGCCCAAACAGACATTCTGGCCGTTATTGTCAAAACCAGCGATTCGGCCATGATTCATAAATCAAACAAATAAGGAGTGAAGTTCATGCTTCAGGAAAAAATTATCGGGATTATCAGTGAAATCAAAAATGAGCCGGAGCTGCTTCAAAATTTGCAGGGAAGCTCGGATGTGCTGAATGATGGAGGATTGGATTCATTGCAGCTAATTAATTTCATACTGCGGGTAGAGGATGAATTCAATATTGAAATTGATTTTGATGAATTTGATATGGTCCATTTGAATTCGATTGACACGTTCTGCTATTTTATTGAATCCCAAAGCGCATGACAGGAGCAGAACGCGTACCCCGTATTCATTGTGGAACCTTCGATGCCGAGACCTGCTGGCGGGATGAAAGATTAACCAGACTACCGTCCATCCCTGATCTACAGACACGTAACCTGGTGAACGCCATGGATGAGCTCTTGTTTGTATTTTGCCGGGATCAGGATGTGCTGTTGACCCGCTATGCGATGGATGAAGCGCACCGTCATTATTTGCATGAAATCGGCTTCCATTTTACCTGCAATAAAGTGGATCTGGTCATATCCGGTCCTGCAGCATCCAGTGAAATAAATATATTCGAACGCTTGACGGCGACATTGCCAACTCTTCTACTCAATCAACAGCTGCCGAAGAATGCTGAATTGGAGCCCTTTGCGATTTTGAATGGCATGGATGTACTGGCTGAACAGCAGGGCTGGACGGTTCATGCACCCTCGCTTGAAATTGTGAAGCATGTGAATTCAAAAGCTTATTCAACAGAGCTGAAAGACAAGCTCGGTATTCAGAACGTAAGTCAATTTGTAAGGAGCCATGTTGAGCTGGATCGTATTGGCAAAAAACTGCTGGATTCGGGTGCGTTCCTGATTAAAGACACCTTTGGCGTGTCGGGTAAAGGGAATTTGCTGATTTCTACAGAAAACATGCTGAACCGGGTGAGTGCCTACATTTCCAAGCAGGAAAAGACCGATAAGGAAACCCTGTTTATTGTGGAGCCTCTACTGAATAAGGAAGTGGACTTCTCGTGCCAATTTAAAATCCTGCCGGATGGTGGATTTCATTTGATTTCGGTACAGCAGGTGCTGAATGCCGATTTCACCTATCAAGGCTCGATAACAGCAGCTCCTCCGTTGTTGCGGCAGTTGGAGCGGGACGGTTATTGGGAGCTGATGCAGGACGTTGCCGTCCAACTGTACAAGAGCGGCTACTTTGGACATGTCTGCGTCGATTCGATGGTTCTTCAGGATGGCAGCATAGTTCCGCTAGTTGAAATCAATGCGAGAAAATCGATGAGTCTTATCAAGCATCAGCTTGACAACTATCTGGGAGCGCATTCGCTTGAAGGTTATTTGACCTATGTATCGATGGTGGGTTCGAACCCGATTTCTTTTGGAGATGTGCTGCATGCAATGGAGTACGAGGGGCTATTGTACAAGGACGGACGCCGTCATGGCATCATTCCGTTAAGTGCGAATACTTTTAAGGCGAATCAACAACAAGCTGGACGTTATAAGGCGCGCATGTATGTATCGATAGTGGCTAGTGATTTGACAAAAGGAGAGCAACTAGTCAGTAAGCTGCGTTCACTGCTGTCAACGTTAGCCATCACAGTATCCAGTTAGGGGATGAGGAATTGAAGCAAACGCTCGTAACCATTCTTTGCTCCGGTTTTGGTCTCGGCTTTTATAACCCGGGATTAATTGTCAGCTATCAATTAAGGCAGAAGCAGATCGCAACGGAGGTATTGGTGTTTGAAAGCTTTGTACAGCAGGATAAGCAGGATAAAATACTGGACAGCAAAAAGGCCTACCATGATAACTTCGCATTAGCGTTGGTGGCAACCAAGATTCCGAAGGATATTCGCGACAGTATCGATTTTGAGCAGGTTGATCAACTGCTGGAAGCATGGGCTAAGGAGGGGAGGCGTGATTTTATTGCATTATCCGGACATTGGGTCTACATACTGGACCTGTACCGGGCCAAGCTGAAGGAGGGAAGTAAGGACGAGAGTAAGCAACTTTTGCAGGTCGATTTGCTCTATGTGGATTCCGATTTATCTCCATCGTGGAAAGGCTTGAGGAAGTTTAACCCTCTGTATAATGAGCCCTACAACGACGTATGGCTCTACCAGGCATCGAGCGGCATCATCGCCTGCTTCATTCCTGTGGGAGAAGACGCTGTCATCCCATTAAGTGACCGTCATCACCGGTATGTGATTCACGGAGGCGGCTGGGGAATGGGAACGTATCAAGGTAAGATTCCCGAGCTTCAGGAGCTTGGTTTCAAGCTCGATATTGTTGCTTATGAGCGGGAGGAGACGCTGGATCCGAGGTCGGGTGACCGTTATTTCATGAATGCTCCTTCGTGGTCAGCTTGGCGCAAGGGCCACAAAGGAGAGCACGATCTTCCGTTATTCGCCGAGATTAAGCCGATGGAAGAGCCCAAGTATGCGAATCTGGAATCGCATCATGGTCTCTATGACGTTATCCGCCAAGCTAAAGCGATCATTAGTAAGCCAGGGGCAGGGACCCTGATGGATTCTCTAGCTTCGGCAACTCCCGTTATTATGCTGGAACCGTTTGGTTCTCATGAAAAGCGTAATGCCGAGCTATGGGCGCTTAAAGGCTTCGGTATCTCGTACGAGGACTGGAAGCAAAGCGGCTTCTCCGAGGAGATTTTGCATGAGCTTCACCATAATCTAATTCAACAAAGATCGATTACACCTAGCTATACGGAGGTGCTTATTCAAGCTCACCACTTACAAGAACAAGGGAGGATCGTTCATGCTGATTAAAACCGAAACGATACAGCAGCAGCCGGGTCTGGATCGCGGTATTCCCAAATGGGTATTCCTCCAACTGCTCGAATCCTGCAACCTGAGATGCAAAATGTGCTTTGAGTGGGGAGATAATGGCGCTTATAAAGAAAAACCGGAATTGAAGAAGCTGGATCTGGCCGTAGTCAAAAAAATTATTGAGGATTGCAGCCCGGCAAGGCCCTATTATGAGCTGTACGGCGGTGAGCCGTTAATTTACCCATGGATCGACGAAGTTTTGGAATCGATTAAGTACCATCACAGCAGCGTGCATTTTCCGACGAATGGCACCCTGCTGGAGCGTCACGCGGAAATGCTGGTTGAGCATGCACCTGAACGGATATGGGTCTCACTGGATGGTCCGGAGGAAATTAATGATGCACAGCGGGGAGAGGGCGTATTCCAGAAAGCGATGAAGGGTATCCGCAAGCTGTACGAGGTGCGTGAAAGCAAAGGCTCGATCTATCCAAAAATCGGGATCAGCACAGCGGTAACACCGATTAATCATCAGCATTTGGAACGTTTTTATTTCGAAAGCCTCGATATGTCCATGATTGACTGTATCAGTGTAGAGCTTCAGCAGTACGTCACGCAGGAGCGATACGAGCATTACGCCACGGTGCTTAAAGAGCAGTTCGATGTCCCTTCAGCGCCTATTGCCAGAGGCTTTATTAGCAGCCCTGCGCACTTCAGCAGCATTGATGCCAAGGATTTGGCCAGACAGCTCAAGCTGATCGAGAAGTTTTGCAAGGACAGCGGGCGTTATTTTAATGCTTATCCAAAGGTCATAAGCGAAGACAATATTCGCCATTATTTTAATGCCAAATGGGAGCAGGTCACCAATATGAAAAAACGCTGCGTGTTTCCCTGGATCAGCACGGAAATCAATGCCAGAGGCGGCGTAACCTCCTGCCATAATTTTTATGATCTGACGCTCGGCAACGTTAATGAACAAGGTTTATTGGACATTTGGAATGGTCCGAAATATAAGGAATACCGCGAATATTTGAAAAAGCAGCTTTTCTCCATATGCCCCGGCTGCTGTTTGTATTACAACGAAAAACCGAGCCATTAATTCATTATCTGGAGGGATGGACGATGCAGCCAAAAACGAGAACGAAGATGGATCAAAAATCTTTTGAAATTCTCAAACGCACGATCCGTAATATCGCAGTTCCAATCCGTGAGAAGGCTCATAATCCCAAATACAAAACAGTGCTGCCCGAGTTTGTGGCGATCAAGCTGACCAATCGTTGCAATTTACGCTGCAAGCATTGCTATCAATGGAACGAATCAGGCTATCATCACCATATGGATACCGCAGAGCAGAACCTGGATATCGATATCAAAATCATCAAGCAGCTGCTCGATGATACGAAGGCATTACAATCGAGACTGTATTTGTGGGGCGGTGAACCCATGTTCCATCATCGCTTTGCCGAAATCCTAGATCTGCTTAAAGAAGATGCACGAGAAACAACGATTTGTACCAACGGACTGCTGACCGAGAAATTTATCGATTCGATCAATGAGATATCCGAGAATTTGGAGCTGCTCATAGCATTGGAGGGCTTTGAAGCTGACCATGATTTGATCCGTGGCAAGGGCTCGTTCAAGAAAACGATGGAAACGATAGATTTGCTGCTGGAGATGCGGGAAAAGGGTTTATTCAAAGGGCGAATTTCCGTGCATAGCGTCATTAATAACGCTAATATTTATTACTTGTATGATCTGATGGAAAGCTTTGAAGCCAAAGGGATTGACCTCGTGCTGCTAACTTTCCCGTGGTATATCTCGAATGAAACCTCAGTGAAAATGGACGATTATTTCAGCGATCACTTTGACTGGCTTCGTCCTCTGGATGAGCATCAGCGCAACAGCTGGCACGCCTTCAAATATAAAATCGACACCAAGCATCTGGACCCCTTGATGGAGCAGCTGAACAAAATGAATGAACGTATATGGGAAACACGGCTGCGTTATCAGCCAGGACTGGAATTCGATGAAATCAAAGCCTTCGTCACTGGGGACGAGATGACAAGCCGCTGTGCAACAGACTGTCTGGCACTGGCTACGAGAATTGATGTAACACCGAACGGCAACATCTCCGCCTGCAAGTTTTTCTCCGAGTTTTCCGTAGGCAATTTGCATGAACAAAGCTTGACGGAAATATGGAATTCGGAGGCCTACGACAAAATACGTGAAACGATCAATAGCGGAGGGCTGACACCAGCCTGCTCCAAGTGCAATGTACTGTATTTACACGGAGTCTCCTCGTTAAAGCATATTTAATTTATGTTGATAATAATTAATGATATTAATTAAAAACCGCTTCCTATGGGGAGTACTCACCAAGCTAAAGGAGACCTGATGATGATTATTGAAGTGAACGGGCTGTCCAAATCATTCAGCTATTACAATAAGGAATTGGGCTTGAAAAGCTCGTTCAGCAACCTGTTTCGAAGAGAAAAGCTGATCAAGGACGCCGTTTCCAATATTTCGTTCGGAATCGAGGAAGGCGAGGTTGTCGGGTTTCTTGGACCTAATGGAGCAGGCAAGACAACTACGCTGAAAATGCTTTCTGGTATTTTGTATCCGGGAGGTGGCAATGCAACTGTACTTGGGTATACGCCTTGGGAGCGCAAAAATGATTTTAAACGGCAGTTCTCGATTGTTATGGGTCAGAAAAACCAGCTGTGGTGGGATTTGCCGGCCAACGAATCACTGTACTTGAACAAATGCATTTATGAAGTGGATGATAAGCAGTACAACGACACCTTGGGTGAGCTTTCGGAGCTGCTCGATGTTCAGCATTTGTTGAAGGTACAGGTACGCAGGTTATCGCTCGGTGAACGCATGAAGATGGAGCTGATAGCCGCTCTGATTCATAAACCAAAGGTGCTGTTTCTCGATGAACCGACCATTGGTCTCGATATTTTGTCGCAGCGCAAGATCAGGGAGTTTTTCAAATATTACAATCAAGACCGGAAAACAACCATTTTGCTGACCAGCCATTACATGAATGATATTGAGGATTTGTGCAAACGAACAATTATTATTAACCACGGTAAAGTGATTTTTGATGGCAGCCTGAACGAAGTGAACAATATTCTCGGGCACAAAAAAATTATGAAGCTGGTACTGTCCCATCCCGTTGATGCTCAGACGCTGCAGCAGATCGGCAATGTGAAGGAGGTCAAGGACCTGCTCGTCACAATCGAGTTCGAAAAGCACGATATTAAGCGATTGTCACGCTGGGTGCTCGATCATCTGCCTGTTGTCGATTTTACTATTGAGGACATTCCGATTGAAGACGGTATTGCGATGCTGTATCAAAGAGGCGGTGAACAGCATGCTCATGCCGAGCAAATATCTTAAGAGCTTTTCGCTCGGTGTTCAAAAGGTTCTGGAATACCGCACAAACTTTTTCCTGAGCCTGTTCAGCTGCATATTCCCGATTATCATTCAATTTTTCTTTTGGAAAGCGGTGTTCGCAAGCTCTAATCAATCGATGGTGTTCGGTTATTCCTACAATCAGTTGATTGCTTACTCTATTCTTGCGATATTGATGACCAAGCTGATCGGGACTGGCTTTCAGTTCGAAATTGCGCGGGATATCAAGGATGGCGGATTGAACAAATATTTGATTAAGCCCATTGGCTATTTTGCTTATCGGATCTGCTGCTTTCTGGGCGAGAAATCGATTGAGATGCTGGCGATCTTGTCGATTTCGATGGTGGTGGTATGGGTATT
Source organism: Paenibacillus sp. FSL H8-0034 (assembly GCF_038000305.1). Classification (NCBI taxonomy): domain Bacteria; kingdom Bacillati; phylum Bacillota; class Bacilli; order Caryophanales; family Paenibacillaceae; genus Paenibacillus; species Paenibacillus sp. FSL H8-0034. Next base: position 4,982,422 of record NZ_JBBOBS010000001.1, on the reverse strand, counting down.
GAATTTGTGGCTCGGGTTCCCGGTCCACAGTCAGCAGGTACTGCTGTTCTTCTGCGTGGTACCGTTTTCGCTGCTGCTGAATTTTTTTATTTATTACAGTCTGAGTGCGATTGCGTTCTGGTTTATCGAATCCAACGGTGCGTTCAAAACCTTCGGGTTGCTGGCTACGATTGCGAGCGGAGGACTATTTCCGCTTGATGTGTACAGTCCGGGCATGCAAAAGATATTGCTGATGCTGCCATTCAATTATGTGGTGTATTTTCCGATTCAACTGCTGAGCGGCAAGCTTTCCATGGAGCAGATCGGTCAAGGGTTGGTTATGCAGATCATGTGGATTGCTATATTTGCACTGTTATCGAGTATTCTGTGGAACACTGGAATGAAAAAGTATGTTGCCGTAGGAGGGTAGACCTGACTCATGAAAACGTTGAAAAAATACGGGTACATCTACCTGATTTTCGTAAAAAATTGCTTTATTGCACAGATGGAATATCGGATCAATTTCCTGTTCGCCAATACGATCGAGATTGCTTACCTGTGTATCAAGCTGATTTATGTGCTGGTTGCGTTCCGGGTAGGCGTCGTCATTAATGGGTACACCCCTGATGCACTGCTGATGTATGTAGGCTCATTTACGATGATGACCGGGTTTTACTGCTTATTCTTTTATTCCAATTTTATGATGCTGAGCAACCATATTCGCGACGGTACGCTGGATATGCTGATCACCAAGCCGGTCTCGCTGCAATTCATTGCTACGCTGCGAAGAATCGATTTCGGGTACTCATTTACAAATGTGGTGGCCGGCATAGCGATGATCGTGATCGGCTGGAGCCGAATGGGGATTCCGGTAACGCCTGTTAAGGTTTTCGGGTTTATCGCTTTTATATTCGTGGGTGTGGTGCTCAAATATGCGATTTTCCTGATTCCCTCACTGATTTCGTTCTGGACGGTCAATACCAATGCGATTAATCAGATGTCGACGGCCATTTGGGATATGAATCATGTACCCATGAACATCTATGGACGTTCGATCCAGCAGGCGGGAATGTTCCTGTTTCCGGTGTTTATCATCACCAACTTTTCACCCTTGTATGCCATGGATAAGCTGGATATCTCCTATATGGTTTGGTTTATCGCGGCTCCGATTGTGTTTTTGTTCATTTCCCGTAAGCTCTGGAACGTGGCCATTCGTAGTTATACCAGTGCAAGCGGTTAATTAGCGATTATCTGATAGAAGAAGCGGGGTGGACCCATAATGACCAAAATCGTATTATTCGCAGGTGGCCTGGGTACCCGACTGGGGGAAGAAACCGTGCTTAAGCCCAAGCCGATGGTAGAGATCGGGGGCTTGCCGATTTTATGCCACATCATGCAGGGGTATGCAGCTTACGGATTCAAGGAATTTATCGTCGCACTTGGCTACAAGGCTGAGGTGATCAAGCAGTATTTTTTGAATTACGTGTATTTGCAAAATGATTTTTCGATCCATATGTCCAGCTCTGCTGTTGAGGTGAGCAAGCGGCCGGAAAGGGATTGGATTGTTCACCTCGTGGATACTGGACTTCATAGCATGACAGGTGGACGCTTGTATCGGTTAAGGGATCAGTTGAACAAGGAGACCTTTATGGTGACGTACGGTGATGGCGTGAGTGATGTGGATATGACGCGTCTGATGGATTTCCACCGTTCGCATGGCAGATTGGCAACCTTGACACTGGTACGGCCGCGAGCGCGATTTGGTACCGTCGATCTGCAGGGAGATCAGGTCGTGCGCTTTAAGGAAAAGCTGGATACAGAGAGCTGGATTAATGGCGGTTTTTTTGTATTTGAGCCGGGTGTGCTTGATTATTTGAGCAGCGATGAAGAGGTGCTGGAGAGCGATGTGTTGACTCGCTTGGCTGAAGATGGGCAATTGATGGCTTATCGGCATACCGGCTTCTGGGAGTGCATGGACACGATGAGAGATAAACAGCATTTGGAAAGCTTGTGGGCTTCCGGTAATGTGCCTTGGAATACCAGTCGTATAGCTGGAAATCAGAATGCTGAAAAGGAGCGGTGCCTTTGATGACCGGAAACGATATTATGCTTGAGGATCTGGCTTATATATGTGGCCAAACAGAGAAAGCGGGCCGATTTGCAGGGAAAACGATTGTGATCACCGGCTGCGGCGGATTTATCGGCTTTTATTTAACGCATTACTTCGTCTACTTAAAACAGCAGGGAATCCAATATCGATCACTTATCCTGCTGGATACATTCCGTTCGGGCAGATCATCATGGCTGGAGGAGCTTTCCCGCAATGAAGCCGATATCGAGGTATACAGCTTTGATATTGCTGTCGATAAGCTGGACTCGATACCTGCAGCACATCGGGCGGACTATGTCATTCATTTGGCGTCAATTGCATCTCCTACCTATTATCGCCAGTTCCCGATTGAAACGATTCATGCCAATGTGCTCGGACTGAACAATCTGCTGGAATTTTACCATCATCGTCCGCTGGAGGGTTTGCTGTTTTTCTCCAGCAGTGAGGTGTATGGTGATCCTGTGCAGGAAAGCATTCCAACCGCGGAAACCTATCTGGGCAACGTGAGCTCACTCGGTCCACGTGCCTGCTACGATGAGTCGAAGCGTATGGGGGAAACGCTGTGTTATGTGTATCATCAGACGTACCAGATGCCAATACGGATCGTCAGACCGTTCAATAACTTCGGACCGGGTATGGCGGTTGGGGATAAAAGAGTACCTGCGGATTTCGCCCAGGCAGTGCTGTCACATGAGGATTTGGTGATCCATTCAGATGGGACGCCTACCCGTACCTTTTGTTATATTGCTGATGCGATTGCCGGTTACATTAAGGTATTGACCTATGAACAATTCGACTGCTTCAATATCGGGATGGATCGACCGGAGATGACGGTGCTGCAGCTGGCCAGTATTTTTCGCGAACAGGCTTTAGAGCTGTGGGGCTACTCAGGTGCAATCCGCTATCAGCCATCGCTGGAAAAGGATTATTTAACCGGCAATCCATCACGCAGATGTCCCGATATAACCAAGGCGAGACAACTGCTCGGCTTTCAGCCCGGAATCGATGTCGAGCAGGGAGTAAGACGGTATTTGTCCTTTCTCGCCCGAGAAAGAGAAGGGGTTCATTCATGATTGCGGTTATGGGCTTGGGATTTGTTGGACTTACGACGGGGTTGGGGCTGGCTCATTGTTCAGGTCAGCAAGTATTTGCTTATGATGCGGATGAGCGTAAGCGGGAGCTGTACAAGGGCAAGCGGATTGCTTTTCATGAGCCACACCTTCAGGAGCAGCTGGAGCGCTACGTCGGAGACCGATTTATCGTATGCGATACGCTGGCAGAGGCTGTAGCTCAAGCCGATACCCTTTTTATATGTGTAGGAACGCCAAGTTCATTGAGCGGTGAAACCGATTTGGGTGATCTGCAGCGTGCAGTCAGTGCATATCTGGATGCCTTGGAGCAGCTATCGCAGCCCAAGCCTTACCCTGTTATCGTGATCAAATCGACTGTTCCAGCGTCCACGACAACGGATGTTGTCCAATTGCTTTTGGAAAATCGGGGCTATCGGATCGGGGAAAATATAGGCTTGGCTCATAACCCGGAATTTCTGCGTGAGGGCTCGGCATGGAATGATTTTGTGCAACCTGATCGTATTATCATTGGAGAGGTTGATCCTATAGGAGCACAGCGGGTACGTGAGCTTTATGCGAATTTTGGAGTTCCCATCCATTATGTATCCGCGCATACCGCCGAGTTTGTCAAATATGCCTCCAATGCACTGCTGGCTACCCTGATCAGCTTTGCTAACGAATTGTCGATGATCGCAGCCCGGATTGGCCATATAGATATCACACAGGTGTTTCACCTGCTCCATGAGGACAAGAGATGGCAGGGACATCCCGCAAAAATGACAGACTACGTTTTTCCTGGCTGCGGTTTTGGCGGTTATTGTTTGCCCAAGGATACGTTATCCTTATATGCACATGCAGGCCATTACGGACATGAGGCTGTGATGCTGAAAGCGGTGCTGCAGGTCAATGAGGATATTAAAAGGCATATTGTCGAGCAAATTGCTGCGTCCGTCCAGCCTGAGGGTACGATTGGCATCCTTGGATTGTCGTTCAAACCGGAAAGCGATGATGTCCGAGGTGCGGTATCCAGGGATATTATTGGACTGCTGCTGGACCGCGGCTATAGTCGGATTGTAGCTTATGATCCAATGGCCATGGAAAATTTCCACAATGCCTACGGATTACCCATTAGGTATGCGGACTCTGTAGAGGAGGTTGTGAATCGCTGCGAGGTACTTACTATTATTACGGCATGGAGGGATTTTAAAGATAAGCAAAACCTGTATCAAGGCAAAAAGATCATCGATGGGCGGCATTATTTATGACCAGTTTCTATAAGTGCAAGTTCAAAGAGTCGCTTTTCAGCACCGAGAATGTTGCAAGAAGGTAAAGAAGGAGGAGCAGAGTTTAGGCAAACCTAAATGAGCACCGGACTTCGAGCCTGAATGCAAGATTCGATGCCGAGTAGGCTTTCAGTGAAACTTCGTGATCAAAGGGGACTTTTTGAACTACATCTATAAGAGAGGTGTTAACCATAACCATACCAAGGACAACTCACGATACGGAGCTTCTGGATATATTGGAGCGGGTGCTTAAACAGGAGCGTGAAGTGCTGGAATCGATTGGACCTGATGATGATTTGATCGAATACAATCTGAACTCGATCCTTGTCGTTGAATTGGTGGTCGAGCTGGAAATCGTCTATGGCATCGAAATTGATGATGATGATTTGTTAACTGAGAATGTATCCACGCTTCGCCGCATCCAGGAACTGGTCGGCAAATATCAATAAATCAAAGGAATCGGCGGGTGACGCATATGGAATTTTGCTGGATGCTGCCGGAAGGTAATTTGGAGACGATTCTACAGCAGACACAGCTTGCGGAAGCAGGCGGGTTTCGATCGGTGCTACTGATTAACGCCAACTCTTATATGGACCCCTGGATTATGGCTACGGTGTTAACGCAGGAAACAGAGCAAATCCGTATTCTCGTTGCGCAGAACACGAGCTATTGCCTGCCAACGACGACTGCCAAAGCTTTTAACACATTAAGCTCGATTTCAGCTGGACGCATTGATTTGAATGTTGTAACAGGCAGCTCGCAGGTCGAGCTTGGAAAGATGACGCGGGCTGGTGACCACGCCTCACGTTATAAGCGAACCAAAGAATTCATCGATCTTTACCTCCGTTTGCAGCAGGGCGGGATTACTCATTATCATGGAGACTGCTTCGATGTGCAAAATGCGGAGCTATTTCCTAAACGGGACGTACCGACTGGCAGGCTGTTCATGGCTGGCAGCTCGCAGGAAGCGATGGCTATTGCAGCTGAATTTGCTGATGGTTATCTGGTATTCGGACATGAGCTGGATGAGATTAAGCAGCATTTTACAAGCTTTCGTAAATTGGTATCTGAGCTGCGTACGAATCTGAATCTGGATCCAAATCCGCATTGTGGAATCATGATCGATATTATTGCGCGGGAAACGACGGAAGAAGCGTGGGAGGCTGCCTATCAATTTCTGGAGAGCGCCAGCCCGTTTGAAAAAAGGATGAACCGTCTGTTTCGCAACAATAGTGACTCGGTCGGCATTTCCAAATATCATAATTATTATTCGCAATCCAAACATGCACAATCCAAACATGCACAAGCAGAAGGGAGTCCTTCGTCGACGTTATGGTCTGGGTTGTCACAGCTGAATACATCGAATGGCTTTTCCATTGTCGGATCTTACGAGGAGGTACGGCACACCATTAGCCGATTTCATACGATTGGCGTGAATTATTTTATACTATCCGGCTTGATTAGCACGCAGGAGCTGGAGCGGATCAGCAAGCATATTGTCCTTCCCTTCCAGTCCAGGCATCTAACTATCGGCAATGTCAGCAAGTGAGCATAAAGGGTGGAAAGGAGTCGTTAGGCCAGCATGTCAATGTGCATTGTGAATGATTTTACAATTCAGTCCGGACATCACTGCTTGTTTTCGGGATTGCGTCACTTGTTGATCAGAGAACGTCCCGAATTGGACATGGAGGTAGCGGAGGCAGACATTTATTTTCAAAGCGACGGCATGAATCTCGCATACAATGGAAATTTGAGCACGATGTGGCTTGCATCTCAGGAGACGATCCTCCAACAGTTTGCCGCTTGCTATGGGCTGTGTGCCCAGTTTACGTTCGAGGTCGGGGGTTCGGTGCTGGACATCTTTCACGAGATCTTACAGGAAAATCGGGTAATCCTGATTTTTATGCGCAGTCCTTATTTGGATTATCATGCTGTTTTTCGTGATGGTGTAGAGCGTAATCATATTTTACTTTTATTTGGAATCGATGAAATCAATCAAGTCGCACAGGTCGCGGATACCTCCTTTCTGGATGGTTCCGGACAAACGTTATCCTACACGGGTCCGTTATCGCTGTCACAGCTGCTTGCTGGAGTATGGGGATATGCCTGGTTTGAGGTCGATCCTTTTCAAAAAAACGCCTCGAATGCCGATGAACGGTATCACAGGGCACTCGCGAGCATCAAACGCTTTAATCACAGACATCATTTGCCTGAAGGGCGTTATCAAGGGCTGGAGGCCTATAGAGCCTATGTGGCTGATTGGTCACGGTTGATTGACATGAAGCCTGCGGAGTTTACGAACACCTGCAAAAACATGTATTACTGCCTGCGAATCGGTGGCATCCTGCATCAATTGGATTACTTCGAACAATTTATCGGGAAGCATAGGGACCGAGTCGGAGATTCGGAAGGGATGCAGATGCAGCTTCATATCAACCGCAATGAATGGAAAAAAAGTTTATACCAGCTGTACAAAATCGGATTGTCCATACAGCCGCATAAGCTGCAGCCGCTCCAGGAACGATATATGTCGCTGCTTCAGACACATGAAAAATGGCTGGAGGACTTTATGGACAGAGCTGTCCAATGAAAGGAGATCGCGATGATAACAGATAACCGTGTGGTTAACCTCCCACTGGGGGTTCCTATTATCGATGTGCATTCGTTTCACGCATTTTCTCAAGCCATCATTCTGACACGCAAGGACAAATCGCTGCCGTGGATAGTTACCAATTATATTCATATATTCGGTGTTCCGCATTTTGATAAGGGCAATTTCATTCACCTGGCTACTTCCTCTCATTTTCACAGCCTGCCGTACACTTATGTCTCCAAATTACACACCGATCAGCTGCGGTCATGGTTCACTGACAGTATCGAATTGTTCGTGGATTGTTTGAACAAGCAGCAGTATTTGGCGATCGCGCTGGATGAATTTTATATTCCTGGCATGCATGCTTATCTTAAATACCATCTTGTCCATCATGTATTGGTACATGGGTATGATTGGGAGCAAAGACTGTTCCGAATTGCCGGATTTTTTGGCGATCCACCTGTCTTTACCACAAACCGGACGCTCAGCTTTGAGCTCTTTCAAGAAGCGCTTGCCCATGCGGGTCCGGTAACCCAGCGAGCCAGCCAAACACTGGAAATTATCCAGTTTCCGTATCAGGCTTTGAACACACCCATATTCGAATTTGACATCAAATTAATTATAAGATCCTTGGAAGAGCACCTGTTATCCAAGCCGGTAACGGAAAGGAATCCCAAGCGAATCGATTTCTGGTTCGGCTTAAGCGCCTATGACTTACTGATTCAATTTTTGGAGTTGGAGCGCGATAGTGGCAAACCGATCATCCACATGAAAGCTTTACAAACGTTAGTGAATCATAAAAAACTGATGATTGAGCGAATGAAATATTTATTTGCCAACTATTATATGACCGATGACAGGTTTATCGCGATGGCGGAGCAGGTATTAAGAAAAACGATGATCGTTCACCAGCTTTGTGTCAAGCAGCGCATTGTGCAGGACCCTCGCAATATCGCCAGAGCGATTCATGGGATTGAAGAGCTTAAAGCCTACGAGAAGGATTTTCTGGAACAGCTGCTCGACCATCTGGAGAACGCGAACTGATATGTTGACCGCCAACAATCAAATCGACGAGAAAGTGTTGCTTGATGCCGGCAGCAGGTTCGCTGAGGCGAATACCCTATTTATACCATTGGAAAGCTTTGAGAGCAGCGTATACGCCTGGACTAATCGAGGAAAACAGTATGTACTCAAAATCATAGATCGGCAGCATCGGACAGAAGCTGACATTTTGGGGGAAATCGATTTTGTCCACTTTGCGGTGGACCATGGCGTACCCGTAGCAAGGGCGATTGTCTCGTTAAACGGCAGCTATGTAGAGTCAATCGGTGATCCTTCAAAGGATGGCTACTGGGCATACGCATTGGAATGGGCCGAAGGGCAGCCTGCTAATCCGGAGGTATGGGGACCGGAGCTGTTCCAGCAGTGGGGTCAACTGCTAGGCAAGCTGCATCAGGTTACCTCAAAGTATAAACCGTCTAGACCGGAGTGGAAACGGCATCGATGGGATGAGGATGAATTATATCATGCTGCGTTGTTGAAGGTTGCTGCTGATCCGTTGCTTGGCAAAGCCTTGAACCCCTGCCTGTTAAGGCTTAAGCAGCTTCCTGAGCACCCGGACCAGTTTGGATTGATCCATAATGATCTGCATCATCGCAACTTTCATGTTCATGAGGGCAGGATGATCGTTTTTGACTTTGATGGTATGGTCTATCATCATTATGCCAGTGATATCGCTGTCGCCATGTATTACGCTATCGATGGTGATCGCTCTACAGCAGATAAAGCGTCGTTTGCCAGACATTTTATGCATCATGTATTGGAGGGCTATTCTCACCATCAAACCGTAAGCAAGGTACTGCTGCAAAGCGTACCGGATTGGATGCTGCTGCGCCATCTGCTATTGTATACTACGTATCTGCGCAAGTGGGAGGGAATGAATCGCAATACGATGCAAAGGTGGACATTAAATCGGTATCGAACAGATCTCAGCATGCTTAAACTGTTTGGTGGTATTGAGCTTGATTATACTAACTGGATACAAATGTAAAATAATATTGAGCATATAATTGATATAAGAAAAGAGAGGGATCATAGAATGAGCCAAACGATTGTAAACAAGGACTCGGTTATGGATTTCGTCTGCAGCAAGGTGCAGGAGGTATTGCAAACGGATGAAGCTCTGACTTTGGATAAGGATCTGGCCAGTCTCGGGATGGATTCATTTAATTCCATGAACCTTGTCATTGAATTTGAAACGAGATTTGAGATTGTTTTTGATGATGAAGAGCTATTATTCGAAAATTTTGCCACTGTGCGGAATATGGTTGATCGGATCTGCGCCAAACTAGACGTGGATTCTTTGGAGCCATGAAGCAGCAATGGGTGGATTGCTATATCGATAAGCTGCTGGCTTTATATCCCCAGGTGCATGCTTATGCAGCGATGATTGATCGATGGGCTTTTGTGCCTGAATGGTCGGAAGTAGATGTGGATTTTGACTTGACGCGTGTATTGGCGACGGAGCGGCAGCTGTTTGAGCTGTATGGGATTCGACGGCAGTACAATAGCGGCTGGATCGATGACGTGCTGCGGAGCGGCCTTCAGGTACTGCTTCCCTGTGATTTATTTTATTTGCCTCATGCCAAGGTTTTTTACGGTCAAGAGCATGCCGGACATTATATATGGGTACAGCAAATATTGCCCAATGGTGAGTACCGAATTTACGATGATCATCCCGCCTTCCAGGGTGCGATGGCTGGCAAAGCTTTGCGACAGGCGCATGAAGTGATGAAACTGCCTTATCAAGCTCTTGAGCCGAGGTGCAGTGAGATTTCGGAGGAGCAGGTACTGATGTATACGGGCCGGATGCTGCAGACGGATACTTTTCACCTCGGTTCCTTCGCCAACCAACTGATCGCTTCGGATTTGCCACCGATCCGCAAGTGCGAAATTCTCAAAGGAACCCGGCATATGCAGCATCGGTTAAGTGGTTTGATCCGCATATTTGATGTGACCCCACTTCCACCCGGCCCTAACGATGAGATGGTTGCTGTCCGTCAGGCAGTGTCAAGCTATATGGATGGCTGGCGAGCTACAGTCAATCTCGCATTAAAAGGTTTGCTGCTTCCCGTAGACAAGGTCTGGGATCGGCTGGAGGAGCGGCTCGTTAAGCATGCCGAGGGAGATCAAGTCTTAGCGGATGCAGTGATTCAATTTAAGGGAAAGCTTACCTCTGTCTATCAACAAGGAGGGGGATTGCGATGATATTCTCTTATTTACATATGGCTTGGGGTATTGTGCTGATGAAATATCATGATCCCGATCAGCTTCAGCTGTTCATCCACACCACACATGACATGCCTGTATGGACCTGTAAAAACACAGGGTTTGCAGGAGAGACTATCATTAGTATAGACGTACCGGTCTGTATAGAGGATACGTTCAAGGAATGGAAAGAGAAGCTGCGTGAAGCTCTAGCTCCCTATGAAGCAGTCAATGGTTTATCTGTTACTTTCGCACGGAACACCGAAGCTTTCTCGGTTTCAGAATTGGAGGATCCCTGGAAGAGTGCGCTTGAGATCATCATGGACATCGATAGGCAGCAGAACTCGCATTTGCATAACGAAATATCAGCCGATCGTTTTAAGGGGCATTTGATGAAGGTTTATGAAGCCCTGCTTCGTGATGAAGAGACACCCATTAAGGATATAGAAATGGTTGTGCCCGAAGAGCGTTTACAGCTGCTCTATGCTTTTAATCAAACTCTAACTGATTATGAGAAGGATCAAACGATTCACAGTCGTTTTGGGATGCAGGCGGCTGCTTATCCTGAACAGATTGCGGTGGTATGCAACAAAGAAAGCATCAGCTATGCGGAGCTGGATCGGAAATCGACACAATTGGCAATTAAGCTGCGAAGTAGGGGGGCTGGACGGGGCAGCATTGTGGCCATTACAGCAGATCGTACGTTGGAGATGATCATTGGGCTGCTGGCGATATTGAAATCGGGTGCAGCGTATTTGCCTATTGACGTTCGGTCACCAGAATTACTTACCCGAACGATATTGGCAGATAGTGGAGCCTGCATCGCTGTGACGCAATCCTTGTCCAATTCTATCGGTGTCGAGCTGCTTAATCCTTACGATCCGAAATCTTATGAAATTGAAAATAGTAATGGAACCAACCTTTTAGCGGAAGGCCGTGCTTCTGATCTGGCTTATGTCATCTACACCTCAGGAACGACAGGCACCCCCAAAGGAGTCATGGTAGGGCATCAGGGAGTTGTTAACTTCTGCTGCTGGTTGGGTGTGAAATACCACATCGCGGAGAATACTCGAACGCTTCAATCCGCCAACCTGACGTTTGACGCTTCGGTGGAATCCATATTTGGACCTTTACTTAACGGTGGAACCGTGATTCTTATAAGAAGCGAATTGCTGCTCCATAAAGGAGCTTTTCGCAATTTTATTGATAAGCATCAGGTGCATATCTTACCGCTCGTGCCTACCTTGCTGCCACTGATTGCAGACGATGATCAACTGGAAAGCGTTCGAGTCGTCATTACAGGTGGAGATATTTTGGAACGGGAGCTTAAGGACCGCATCATTCAAAGGGGTTATAAGCTATACAATCATTACGGGCCGACAGAGGCAACAGTGGACGCTCTGGCCTCGGATGTTGAGGAAGATAGAGTGACTTTGGGCAGGCCGATTGCCAATACGAGGATCTATGTGTTGAATCGGGGGCTGCAGCTTTGCCCGGTTGGCGTATGGGGAGAAATTTGCATAACAGGAGACGGATTGGCTGCAGGATACCTGAACCGCGAGGAGCTGACGCAAGAGAGGTTCATCGTGAATCCGTATGAATCCGGTCAACTTCTGTACCGAACAGGAGACATGGGAAGATGGCTGGAGGATGGAAGAGTCGACTATGGCGGCAGAATCGATGATCAGCTTAAAATCAACGGTATTCTGGTGCACCCCGAAACTATTCGCAAGCACCTGATGACGCATTCCTCTATTCATGATGCCTGTGTGCTGGGTATAGGTAATAGTGGCAGTAACAGAAAATTATTCGCCTACTATACGACAACGGAGCCTGTCACCACCACACAGCTCAGAGAACATTTAATGCAGTACATTTTCCCAGGCATTCTTCCCAGCAAATTCATAGAGATTGCTCAATTCCCTGTAAATCTGAGTGGCAAGATCAACAAGCAGGCATTAGTTGAAATGATAGGAAAGTGATAGTTTGTACGTTTGGAGGATAGCCTTGTGGTTATCCTTTATTTAGGTTTGTCCATTCATCGTATTTATTTGAACGCTTATTAAATTGATATATTGTGCTTAAAATTAATATGGACTATAATTAATTTAATCTTTAAGCTAACTACTCAAATTATTTACTATCAGGACCGCTTACAGAATAGGTTGAAGCATGACTAATTTTATAAAACGAGGTGTTTATCCATGAATCAAAAGATCAAATGGGGGATTCTTGGTCCAGGCCGTATCGCAAATGCATTTGCCAAAGATTTGGCGCATCTTCCGGAAGCGCAGATTGTCGCTGTGGGTTCACGATCCGAGGAACGAGCAGCTGAATTCGCGTTGAAGCACAACATCCCGAATGCTTATGGCAGCTATGAAGCACTTATTCAGGATCCGAATGTGGACATCATCTATGTGGCAACTCCGCACTCGGAGCACAGAGAGAACGTGTTAGCTTGCCTATTGGGTGGTAAAGCCGTAATTTGCGAGAAGTCGTTCACAGTGAATGCAGCCGAATTGGAGGAGCTGATCCAAGTTGCCCGCGAGAAGCAGGTATTCCTTATGGAGGCTATGTGGACGCGGTTTTTACCTACGATACATAAAGTGAGGGAATGGCTGGCGAGTGGAGCAATAGGGGATGTACGTATGGTTGACGTAAGATTCGGTAATCGCGCTGAATGGATACCGGAAAGCAGACTGTTTAACCCGACGCTCGCCGGAGGGACTTTATTGGATGTCGGCATTTATTGTGTATCTTTTATCTCGATGATTTATGGCACGCAGCCTTCTACCATTCAAAGTCTGGCTCATATCGGAACAACAGGCGTGGATGAAGAATTTTCAGCTTTATTTGGCTATGAGGGAAGACAAACGGCCAATCTGATGGCGGCACTTCGTATAAAAACAAAGCACGAAACCATTATTTCCGGAACGGAAGGCGAAATTCGAGTGCCGTCATTCTGGAATGCCAAAACAGCGGAATTGTCCGTGTACGGAAAACAGGTGGAGCGCTTTGAGGATTGCGCTGCACCGATAGGTTACATGTATGAAGCAGCCGAAGCGATGCGTTGTCTTCGAGAAGGAAAAATTGAAAGCGACATGATGCCGCTGGATGAATCGTTAGGCATTATGAGAACAATGGATGCGCTTCGCGGTGGATGGGGAATGAAATATCCGTCTGAATAAATGATTGGAGTCGTTATCGGTTATTATGGAGAAGCCCCTGGTGTAATTGCTAAGGGCTCTTTTCATGCCAATCTCCATTCGTAGAATTATCGAACTTATCGAAGTTTTGTCACCTACTGCTTCAAAAAGAAAACCCTTACAATAATAAAGAATCGGTAATGGCGATATCAATAAGCTGGGGGTATTCGATTTGAAAAAAGGGTTGTTAGTCTTTTCAGTGTTTCTCATGTCCATGACCGCATTAGTTGGATGTGCGAAAGATTCAGGTAATTCCGCTACGGGTACATCGGACACCGCAAAGAAACCGGATGCGGCCAAGCCGCCCGAAGGCTCCACGAGTGGAGCTCCCAGAAAAGTAGTGCTTTACGGTGACATTAAAGAATTTCCGTCTTTTGTCCCCATGCTTGAAAAGCTGAAAGCAGATTTCAAAGGCAAATACGATATTCAAACGATTCCGGTGGATTGGGGTAACCTGGAAAAAGTCGTGAAGACAGGTATCGCTTCCGGACAGCCGGCAGATATTTATGCATATTGGCCCAACAATTTGAAGACGATGATTGACTCCAAGATGGTAACCGATTTAACACCGTATTTGGATGCGAACGGAGGCGAATGGAGAAAGCAATTTACCTCCATGCTGGACACTGGCAAGTATGGTTCGCAAACTTATGGTGTTCCGATCAGTGGTGTATTCCCACTCATCTACGCCAACCAGGATCTTCTGGATAAAGCTGGAGTTAAAATTCCCGACAACTGGAATTGGGAGCAATTCCTGGATGCCTTGAAGCAAATCAAGGAAAAGACCGGCGTATATCCGTTCGGTGCAGCTAACGATCAAGCCATCATATTACCGCGGGAAGGATTACAAAGCATTGGGGAAGCACAGAACAAGCTGGATGAATTATCAAAGCTGCAAATTCCAATCGCAGACCCTATGTTTACCAAGATGCTTGAAAACCTGAAAAAATTAAATGATAACGATTACTGGTATCCGGGTAAGGGCGCTTTGACGATTAAGCGTGACGAGGAGCAATCCGCTTTCTACCAAGGTAAAGTAGCTATGATTGGCGAAGCCTCCTCACTTGCGGCAACAGTAACAACGAATTCGAAATTTAAAGTCGTTGCTTTACCGGTTCCGACCATGGGCAACAAGCTGGCTTACACAGGCAGTGCGGACGGATTTATGATTCCGGCGAACGCAGCCAACAAAGAAGCAGCAGTCGAAATTATCAAAAAACTGACCAGCCAGGAATATATGCAAATTCATGCGGATGCGGGCTTCCTGGTTTCCAACGTGAATGTTAAGTATACGAATCCGATAGTTACTCAGATTGGTGCTTTGTATAAGCATGCGATTACCAACCCGCCGGGATTCACCTATGTGGACAGCAAGATCGATGAATATTTCAGGAACCAGCTTTTGCCTAAACTTTTCCTGAAGGGCTCTGATTTCAAAGAAATTATTAGCGATCTGGAAGCCTTACGTCAGGAAGCACTTAAAAAGAAGTGACAACAAAGCTAAGTTTAGATAATGGAGAGAAACATGGATGAACAACCGTAAAGGCAATTTACTCGGCAGTACAGTCCTTGGATTTCTGTTTTTGGCTCCTGTCTTGTTCCTGATCCTGTTTGTTTCCTATATTCCTTTCATATGGAACTTGATTTTGTCTTTCCAGGAGTGGGATGGGTTTCTAACGAGAAACTGGATTGGATTCGATAATTACATTCATATTTTTGCTGACCGTACTGCACTTATTAGCTTTTATAATACAACTTTCCTGGGCATTTTTATTACCTTGTTTTCAGTCGTTATCGGCATTATGCTGGCAGCCCTGATCTACCCGTTGGGGAATAAAGAAGGAGCGTTCTACCGATTTGCTCTGTTCACTCCCTCGATGGTTCCGACAACGATTATTGCGATTTTGTTTACTTTTATTTATAGTCCCGAAGGGGTATTGAATCAAGCACTGGAAGCGATTGGCTTGGAGCATTTGACGCGGGTATGGTTGGGTGAACCGGAAACCGTCCTGCCAAGTATTGTACTTGTAGACGTGTATAAGAATATGGGCATTACGATGATGCTCTGTTTCACGGCCATGCAGCTTATACCGAAGTCCATATTTGAAGCCAGCAGGATGGATGGTATCGGGTACATGCGTCAATTCATACTCATTGTGCTGCCATTACTTAAGCCGATTATCCAATTGTGCGTAGTGCTGTCCTTGATCACAGCCTTCCGAACTTACGACTCGGTGAGAATATTAACGAACGGCGGTCCGGGGACAATGTCGAAGACAGTATCCTTGTATATGGTCGATACCGCATTCAATTACAATGAATTCGGTTACGCAGCATCGATGGGAGCCTTGTTTACAGGAATATTGCTGTTGACTGTACTTATAGCGAGACGGTTACTAGGGGGAGAGACGTATGAATATTAATAGAGAAACCACAGCCATCGTCTGGATACCCAGAGTTACCGTTCTGCTATTGACGCTGCTCACGTTATTCCCGCTGCTCTTTGTATTGATGACATCTTTTAAATCCACACAGCAGTTTCTTCAGAATATATGGGCACTGCCGGAACGTATCGAATGGTTTAATTATTCGAAGGCACTCATTGACGGCGGGATCGGACGCTATTTATTAAACAGTACCTATGTTGTATCGATTTCTATTATCGGCATCGTGTTATTTGCTTCATTGGCAGGATATGCTTTGGCGAGATTACGCATTCCCAAGGCGGAGCTCCTGATGCTGTTCATTCTCATTCCAACGATGTTTCCATCCGAATCGATCATTATGCCGTTCTATATCATGATGAGTGAGCTTAGGCTGTTAAATGAAGCTTATACGCTTATTTTTCCGTTTATTGGATGGGGAGTGCCCACGGCAACGTTTATATTGCGTAATTTCTTCCAGTCCATTCCGAACGAGCTGCTGGAAGCAGCCAAGGTCGACGGGGCAAACGATATGCTGGTTTTTGTAAAAGTGATCGTACCCATCATGATTCCAACGCTATTGACGGTGGCCATTTTGAATTTTGGGTTATGGGGAGAGCTGCTCTGGACAACCGTTTCCATGTCAGCATCGGTATTTCGAACCATACCACTTGGCATTATTGCTTTTCAAACGCAGATGGGCACAGATTGGGGACCGCTTTCCGCGGCCATATGTATTGTCATGGTTCCGCTAGTTATCATATTTTTATGTTCACAAAAGTATTTTGTAAGAGGATTAACGAGCGGTGCAGTAAAAGGGTGATACCAATTGGAGAATATAAACCATGTCTATCCAAACCAAATTTTTTGTATATTTGTTTGTGCTTGTTATTCTTCCCTTAATGGCAGCGTCCTTCTTAATCCTCGCGATTTCGTCCGATATTATCGGTTCCAAGTCGAGAGAGGCCGTCTTTCAATCCTTTAAGCAAACCGAGTTTCGCTTGAATCAAATCGTCTCCAATATAGAATATTTATCTGATAAGTTGTTGGGCAATGAAGATGTCCAGCAGCTATCGAACTTGAACGAGCAATCTTATCCGTATGAATTCGTAGTGCGTACGAATGGACTCAATTATTTTTTGCAGCAGGAAATCAGAGTGCAGCCTTACCTGCACTCTTTTCTCCTTATAAACAATACGAAGCCGATTTATCGGTTCGGTTACTATGAGAATGAGGTTAACCAGGAGCTGCTCCAGCAAGCGATCCAGCAAAAAGGAGTTCCGGTATGGACCGGCACCTATAAGCTGCGTTCCTATCAAAATCCGAGTGAAAATGAATATGTCGTCTCTTTATTTAGAGCCGTTAATGATCTTAATTCATTTGTTGTTATTTCTGTTGAAATATTAACCATCCCCGAACAAGCGCTGGAGCAGGCTTACACAGAGAATGATGCGTGGCAAAATGACGGAATGGTTATTATCGACGGCAATGGGCAAATCGTGTCTTCCAAGAACAAAGGTGAGATCGGAAACCATATCGGACAGCTGCCCTATGTTCAGCAGGTTATGTCTGGCATTGAGGGGAATTTTCGCTCTACGATCAATGGGGAAAAAGTTTCTGTATTTTATTATAAGCTGCCAAATCCAGGATGGCATGTGATCAAAGTGGTTCCAGACTCACAAATTAATGAACCGCAGAAGTTTCTCAGGATATTGATTGTTGTCGCACTGTCGATCTGTTTGCTGTTTGGGATTATTTTCTCCGTTATCCAAAACAACCGAATTATTCGACCCATCAAGCTGCTGAAGCGCGAAATGGATAAGGTTAAGCGCGGCAATCTGGAAATTAAGCTCGATGTGCAGCAAAAGGATGAAATCGGACAGCTGGTGTTTCATTTTAGAGCCATGGGCTTGGAGCTTAAAGATCTGATTGATAAAGTGTATCACAGTCAATTGAAGGAAAAGGAAGCCCGGCTGCAAATGCTGAGCATGCAAATTAATCCTCATTTTTTGTATAACACGCTTGAATCCATTCGTTGGGTGGCTATCAGGCATCAGGTGGATTCAGTTGCCGATCAGCTGGAGGTGCTCTCCAACATGTTCAGATATTCGTTAACCCAGGAGCATCAAATCACCACGATTGAGCAAGAGGTAGAGCATGTGCGCAATTATATGATCATTCTCAATTTCCGGTTCAATCACATTTATGAGTTCGAGGTACAAGTTGAGGAGCACATGCTTCAGTACGAGTGCCCGCATTTTATTTTACAGCCATTGGTTGAAAATTCAATCAAGCATGGCTTTGCTGATAGGATTGAACAAGGCTTCATCCGTATTTCGATTGTACAGGAGGCGGCTTTTACCCGAATTTGTGTAGAGGATAATGGAATCGGGGCAGATGAGAACCGTATCCGCAGGCTGCTTGACGGTGAGGAATCACATTCAGGTTATGCGCTTAAAAATATACACAGTCGTCTACAGTTGAAGTATGGACCTGAATTCGGGATTCTTTTTAGCAGTGAGCTTGGCATAGGGACGAAGGTCGTACTTGTACTTCCGGCAGTTTTAAGACACGATGACGTATAGGCATATAATTGAGGTGATACAAGCGTTATGAAAATGCTCATTGTCGATGATGAAATTCAAATTCGAACGGGTTTACAGGAAGGTATGAATTGGAAATCATTAGGGTTGGATGAGGTGTACATTGCGGATAATGGGGTCACCGCGCTGCAGCTCTTCGAGCAGTACAATCCTGAAATCATTATCACGGATATTAGGATGCCGAGGATGGACGGTCTGGCATTAATCAAATCTGTGAGAGACTTATCGTCTTCCTGCAAGTTTATTATTTTGAGTGGTTATTCCGAATTTGAATATGTCAAGGAAGCCCTTCAATATGGAGTCATCGATTATGAGTTGAAACCTGTCAATATAAAACGACTGCTCAATCTGGTCAAGAAGGCCATCGAAACGATTGAAAAAGAAAAAAGTCAGGTCACCTGGTACCATGAATATTGGAGTGAACGCCTTGTTCGGGATATTGTAAGCAACACATTCACAGAGACACCGAATATATTAGATCTGCTTACTCTCGGTATCAAATGGAAGCCTGGGATTCCGCTTCGGATTTGTTACTTGCAAGGGGACGCGGTGCTTGGAGATGTTCTTACTCATCATCAAGAACGCATTCAACAATTGTTGGACACAGAAGCTCACAAAATACCAGGGATAATACATAGGCTTTCTCCCAGGGACTATATGCTGATTATGAACTCGTACAACCGTGCTTTTGAGCTGGAGAAATGGTGGAAGCAGGTTCAAGCGATGCTGCTGGAGCATTGCCATATCAGCATGACGATTGGCATCAGCAACGAAGAAGAAATAGCGCATCTCCCCAGATTATATGAGCAGGCGCTGGAAGCTATTCAATTGAGGCTATACGGTGGACCACGGGCCATGTATTATTATTACGAGGTTCCTGACCGGAAAGAAGTACGGAGCAGAACCTATACACCGCCAGAGGATGAACTCTCAAGAGGATTCCATGAGCCTTCCTTCGCCTCTTTACAAAGCTGCATCAACAGGGAATTCGACGTGTTCTTGCTAGAACGGAACCGGCTGCTGGGGGAAGTACGTGGGATATGCAGACAATATGCTTGGATTGCCGAGCAGGAACTGAAAAGAATGCCAGGTGTTTCTATCCAGTCTAACCATGCAGAGTGGAATCGTGATCATTCATTGGAGCAGATCGAATCGATTGAAGGTTTTCGCAGCTATGTGCTCCAGCTGTATCGGATTGCTTATGAGCAAGTACAATATGTTCAACGATTCCCGAATATGAAAGGCGTAGCCAAGGCAATCAGCTATATGCACGATCATTTTCATGAAGATATTTCTGTAAAAGAAGTGGCAGCATATATTCAACAGTCTCCCAACTATTTTAGCCATAAATTCAAACAGGAAATGGGCGTTTCGTATACGGCATTTCTGAATCGAATTCGGATCGAGGAAGCGTCGAGGCAGCTGCAAGCCAAGTCCACTGCGGCTCTGTATGAAATTAGCTGGAATGTCGGCTTTCGGGATTATAAATATTTTACACAAGTGTTCAAAAAGCAAAAGGGTCTTTCTCCCTCTGAATATCAACGAAAGGGATTGGGTCATCCCGATATTTAAGAAATAGCAACATTATGTTTTATGAAATTTAAGTAAATTATTGGAACTTCTCGCAACTTATTGTATATAATTTCCGTTTATGTAATAAAGCTGACGAGGAGTGTGAATAATGAATTTTTCTACCCGAGGGTCTCTTTTTATCAGATTTGTTGTAACTACAGGAATATGTTTGCTGGCATTTTCTAATTTTCCAAGACCTGTTGGGGCAGTGATCAACGTAAAGCCCCAGTACATTACGATTGTGGCGGACACGGAGCTGTACAAGGACTACAACAATCCCAAGGAAGCTTTGGCCAGCCTGGGCCCGCTGCAATCGGTGAAGGTTGTTGACGTAGATCGAGATTGGAGGCCGGATGAGCCTGTTGATATTACTTGGTATTTGATTGAGACCACGTGGCTGGGCAACATGTGGATACGTGCAGATGATCGGGTAATGAACGGATTATTGCATGAGGAGGAGCGATGGATTACGACGATTTTTGACACTCCTTTGTATGATCAGCCTAATACGCTGACAAACGGTTTAAAGCTAGCTCCACAAAGGCTGCAATCCGATGCTTCTATTACATATTCGCAATTACGTGGCTCTAGTGCCATGTCTTTTTTGGGCGGTGGTGGCAGCTGGTACCGGATACATACATGGCTCGGGGATAAATGGCTGCTGAAGCCAACATTGGTTGAGGATATTCATGTAACACCGATTTCGTTCGATCTGAAGCTGGAAGCAATGGAAACGGCATATCCATATCCTTATCGTATCGAAGAAGACGCTGTGCCCTTACCGCCGCAAACCTTGCCAATAGTGGGGACATGGGATACTCATGGCTTCCTGGGTCCCAGTGGAGAGCTGTGGTATAAATTCCAGATGCCGCAAGGTGATCGTTGGGTAGCTCCCCGCAATCAAGCAGTCATTTCTTATAAGCCGATTCAGGAAACTGTCCGATTGCCCGTCCAAACCCGTTATTTTGAAAAGCCTACTTTAGATAATAGTATGATTTATTGGCTTCAGCCTGGGGAATACGAAGCCTTCGAAGCTTCAGGGAATCAGTGGAAGCATGTTAAAACACCTGAGGGAGACAAATGGGTGAATCCAGAGCAAGCTTTATTAGAGCGTCCTACCGGGATCGTGCCTACAGACGAAGAACTGCAATTGACCTTGGAGGATCAAACCTTTGACCACCCTATAGAAGAGAAAACAGCACACGCCAAAGGTTTCTACAGCCCACAACCCGTACACGCCTTCGAGAAGTGGGATGCAGGGCAGGGTGGTGTCTGGTACCATTTTGTAGGACTTAATGGAAATGAATGGGTGAAAAGATAAGCATCCCATGCATGGTCTTATTCTTTTTCATTATCAATCGCTTGCGCCATCGTCTTGTCAGTCAAATGGGCGTAAATCTGCGTAGTTTCCGGCGAAGCGTGTCCCAACTGCTCCTGAGTTTTGTATAAATCGTTTCGTAGGTAATAATCGGTAGCAAATGAATGCCGCAGCTTATGAACTGACAAATAAGGCTTGCCGAACCGTTTGGCATATTTAATGACCATTTCCTGAATGGCTCGCTTGGTCATCCGTTCCCCTTCTTTTTTGCCGTTTGCAATGGCAAGAAAGAGGGCTTTTTCTTTACGTGGAGCTTTATACTGCGTCTGCCGCATGTCCATGTAGGCCATTAGATTCTCAGTTGCATCCTGACGAAAATATACTGGTGTTTTGAAAGTGTCATCGTTAGAGCCCTTGCGGTATACATAAGCAAGCTTTTTCTTAAGATCGATATCGTCGGCGTTCAGATTAACAACCTCCGAGACACGAAGACCCGAGTTCAGCACCAGTCTGATAATGCAGGCATCACGAACCTTGTTGATGTTGTAGGAGTACAGGGCCTGCTTATTCCCAGCAACCTCTTCACCATACCCATGCTCAACAAATGCTATGAATTCATGTATTTCCTGCTCCTGCAGCAGCTTGCCTTCAAGCTTGGCTGCCGTATCCTTCGGTTTATGGGTCCGCTTGATCTCGACTTTGGCCATCACATTTCTCTTTAGCAGAGGATAAAACTCTTCGTCCTCGGCGATTTGACTTAAATAATGAAATAACGAACGAAGCGAGGACAGCTTGCGCGAAATCGTAACGCGGCTGTTCGTATGCTCGGTACGGGTCATCAAAAACATCCGGAAGTTATCGATGCTTTCCATATGCAGCTTCTCCAGTGCTTCAATCGGTAACTGTTTCATCGAATCGGCTTCGGCCAGACCTTCCGCAAGCATCCACGAGAAAAAGGTTTCATAATCCCGCACGTACTCCAGCAGTGAGGAAGGGGAGAGGTCGGGCAGCTTGAAATTGATAAATTTCTCTACGTACCAAGGCATCGCAGGTATCTTTTTATCCAGCTCCTGACGGTCTTTTACTTTCAAAATATTCATTAGTAGGCACCTCAAATTTAAGTACAGATACGTTTAAGTATAGTTCAGGGTGGAGATATTGCAAAGCGGGATCAGTCAACAAACATGTAATTGATTGTTACCCATAATTCTTTTATTATGGCATAGATAGGTAGTGGATTTCTATTCGTTATAAGTAGGGAGTTACCATCATGGTGAAATCGTTGAGTCTTATGAGAGGCGGAGCCGGCCATGAGAATGGGAAGGTTACGTTCATTGTTTTCATTCATGGTTACCTTTGTTGGCAGTGTAGCGATGTGGTGGATTTATTTTGATTCAAGCGCACACTCGGGCCACCACAAGATTACACATTCCAACGATCCGGGGCGGTTGGCGCGCCTTGCATATACGTACCTGCATTTACCGATTGCTGCCGGAATTATTGTGACAGCGGTTGGTGATGAGCTTGTTCTGGGTTTACTTGTTACAATTCTTCTGGTAGTTGTGGGTGTCTCGGAAAGGTTGATTTCCAAAAGGCGGCGGGCAGCAGTGTAGTTCAAGCGAGCAACAGTTTATGATTCAATGATTGCTTCGTTGTAGCTCACTGCTATTAGCGTTTTTGTTTTTCATCAAACCACCAATCACCCTCCCCATCCTTCTACAAGCGCTTCAACTGAACGGACCTTCATCCTGGAAAGCATGTGGCAATAAACGAGGAAGGTGCACACTGGCGGCGCTTATGGTACATTTAAACTGCAAACGATTACAAAGGATTCATTCATGCTTAATTATCGATGGAGGTTATTTGTATGCAGCTTACGCAAATTAGAAGCTTGGCCCAGAGCATCAGAGACAATGTCAATCGGGTGGTTGTCGGAAAAGAGGATGTCATTGATAAGCTGCTCATTGCCATCATAGCATCGGGGCATGTGCTGTTGGAGGATGTGCCGGGAACAGGCAAAACGCTGCTGGCCAAAGCGATGGCAAAGTCGGTTCGAGCCAGCTTTAAAAGAATACAATTTACTCCCGATTTACTGCCGTCGGATTTAAGCGGTATCCATTTTTTCAATCAAAAGCTGTCTGAATTCGAATTCCGGCCAGGGCCTCTGTTCACTCATGTGCTGCTGGCTGATGAAATTAATCGCGCGACACCACGAACCCAATCCTCTCTGCTGGAGTGCATGGAGGAAAGACAAGTGAGCATAGATGGTGAAACAAGAACGCTTACGCGACCTTTTTTTGTTATCGCAACACAAAATCCGGTCGAAAATCAGGGAACCTTTCCGCTTCCGGAGGCCCAGCTTGACCGCTTCCTGTTCAAGATCAAGATGGGATACCCTAATGCTGCAGAAGGCATCCAAATCCTGAAACGCTTTAAAGAAGCCAATCCGCTCGATGCCATCCTTGGTGTGGCCGATGCAGAAGAAATTGTCGCCGCGCAGGACAGCTATTCCCAAGTGAAGGTGAGTGATGATATACTGGCCTATCTGATAGCTATTGTGGAGAAGACCCGGACTCATAGTGAAGTTTCAACCGGAGTCAGTCCGCGCGGGAGCCAAGCTTTACTTAAAGCTGCGCAGGTGCAGGCGATACTGAAAGGTCGGGATTTCGTTACACCTGATGATATTAAAGCGATGGCAGAGCCTGTGCTTGCTCATCGTCTGATCGTGAAGGGGTCGCTCCGTTCCCGCACCGAGGCGAGTGAAGCCATTGTTGCCGCTATATTGCGGGATGTACCCGTGCCTACTGAAGATAGCCTGATTTCCGGATAGGATGTGGTTGTATGGGAATCCATTGGTTTATATTAACGGCTCTTATCATCGTTGTCGCGCAGGGACTTGTATTCCGCTACTGGGGTCAGAAGGGGCTCAAATACGAGCGTTTTTTTGGTACCCAGGCCTGCTTTGAGGGTGAAGAGGTTGAACTGGTGGAGCGAATTGCCAATCGGAATTGGGTGCCAGTACCCTGGCTCAGACTTGAATCGTTGATTCATGCGGGTCTGAAATTTCAAAACCAGAGTAATTTGGATATTAGTGACGGTACGATGTTTCAGAATCACAAAAGCCTGTTCAGCTTGATGCCCTTCACGCAGATTACGAGACGACATCGGATTGTGTGCAAGAAGCGGGGCTGCTATCGCCTGAATACAGCATCTATGACATGCGGTGACTTGCTGGGTGTGTATCGGAATACGATTAAGCTTGCGCTGAATGTGGAGCTGCTCGTCTATCCGAAGCTGGCTGATCTGGATGTGCTCGGTCTGCCTTCACACAGCTGGCAGGGTGATATCAGTGTTCGCCGCTGGATTGTAGAGGACCCTTTTATGATTTCGGGTGCACGGGAGTATCGCTACGGTGATCCCTTAAAAGGTGTGAACTGGAAGGCTACAGCCCGCAGTGGGAGCCTGCAGGTGCATCAGCTGGACTATACCGCCGACCATCGCTTGATGATATTGCTGAATGTCGAGGATCATGCCAAGATGTGGAGTCAGGTCAACGATGAGGAGCTGTTCGAGCAGGGCATCTCCTACGCTGCGGCCATTGCTGCCCAGGCTATTGATCAGGGAATGGAAACAGGCTTCGGTACCAATGCGCATCTGATTGATTTACCAAGAGATCCCGTATATATTGAAGCAAGAAACGGGCCTGCGCAGATGACCTTTTTATTAGAAACAATGGCCAAGCTCGTTGCAGGACGACGAATCCCGTTTGATGATTTACTTCAGGAGGTTGCGGAGCAAGGAGCTGCCAATTTGGACATTGTTGTCATTTCAGCTTATATGAGCGAGAAAATGATTCAGCCCATTGAACAGCTTCGCCGCAGCGGGAATGCTGTAGAGCTGCTGATGCTCAATAAGGAATCAGCACCTAAGGAAGAGGCAGGTGTCGTCTGATGAATACCCATACGAGATGGACTGGCATCGGACTGGCCGCTCTTAGAGGCAGTACAGAGCTGCTCATGGTTATTCCTTTGCTGCTGGTGACAGGTGTGTACTTGTTTCCTGAGAATGTCAGCCTATGGCTGTGGCTGATTACATTACCCGTTTGTTATGCTGTCGGGTTCGCAGTGAACCAGCTTCTTAATATCGGCAAAATGTTTACGATGCTGGCGATGGTTATCTGTCTCGGAGCCATAGCAGCTTACAGCGTGTCTGGATCTACCTATGCTTTTTTTATTACGCTTCCCATCGCAGCTGTATGTATGTACCGCGGCGCGCGCATGGTTACCATTCCGTGGAGTATGATGTTTCCTGTTACTTTATATGCTGTTGGTCTGGTCATCTATTTTATATCATCCGTAGTGCTCCAGTTTGTACCATCATTTGAGCCCTATTTGTCCATTGTGACAGGCTTTGGGTTATTGGCATTGGCGATCACCTTTCTAATGACCAATCAGACCATGATGAAGCAGGAAACGCTATCCGGCAGCAAGGAGCCTGTACTTGCTGCTGGGATCCTGCTGCAAAATCGTGTTCTGATTATGCTGGTCTTAGTCATCGTCGTCCTTATTGTGTTTATACGAAAGCTGCAAGCCGCTTTTGCTTGGCTAAGAGATCAAATAATTGCCTGGCTTCAGCAATTATTTAGTCCATCCAACGAGCCTCCTCCCGTCAATAATGAGGTGGCACCGCCGCCTTCTATGAATCTTGGAGAAACACATCCTCCTGCTGCCTGGCTGCAATGGCTCGAAAAGGCTCTGATGATCATGGTGGGGGCAGCGCTTATTGTTGGGGTGCTCGTTCTGCTATATGTAGCAGCCAAAAAACTTCCTCCGTTGATCAAGCGACTTGTTCAATGGCTGATGCTCCGATTGGGTCAAAGGGGAATGCAACAGCAAGATACCGGATATGAGGATGACGTCGAAAGTTTGATGGATTGGAAAAGCTTGAATAACAGCTTAACCGGAAATATCAAAAAGTGGCTCCAAGGACAGTTTCATCCCAAAGGGAAATGGGCAGCCATGGATAATCGCGAGCGTGCCCGATATTTGTACCGTGAATGGCTTATCAAGCATACCAAGGAAGGCTACAAGCTTCAGAAACATTTGACTCCGGAGGAAATCAGTCACGATATTCAGCGCTGGGGAAAGAGGCAATCCTCTATCTCAACCGGTCCGATTGTAGGCGTATACGAACAAGCGCGCTACAATGACAAGGCTCTTCAGGACGCTGATATTGAAGCAATGAAAAAGATTGTTGAAACCAAATGACCTTATGCCAAGTAAGACTCATATAGATAGAATCAAGTATCGAATAATTCGTTAAGGGGAGTGTAGCTACAATGAAAACCGTCACTGTACAGGATTTGTTAAACCGTTTTTCTATGGAAGTACTAGCCGGCCATGGTCAGCTGCAGCGTATGATTTCCAAGCCCAAGACTCATCGACCGGGTCTCGAGTTTGTTGGCTATTTTGATTTTTTCTCTCATGCACACGTTCAGGTGTTAGGTAGGAAAGAAATCAATTATTTGCACACGCTAAGTGAAGAAGAGCGGAACTTAAGAATTGGAAATGTAGTTAAATATCATCCACCGTGCTTCGTGGTCACACGTAATCAGGAAGGGTTGAAATATTTAAAGAAATACTGCGAGGAAGAGGGCATACCGTTACTTCGTACCCCTGAGCCGACCTATAAATTTGTGGATCTGATGGATACGTATTTGGCCAAGGCCTTGGCAGCCGAGATCGCGATTCATGGCGTTTGTGTCAATGTATCTGGAATCGGCATCCTGCTCCGCGGCAAGTCAGGAGTAGGTAAAAGCGAGACGGCCCATACTCTTATCCATCGTGGGCATCGGCTAGTAGCAGATGATATCGTCGTATTGCGCAAGATCAGCTCCGAGACGATCGTAGGCACTCATAATGGCAAAACCAAGGAATTTCTGGCGCTGCGCAGTGTGGGTCTTGTGAATGTTTCCCGTCTGTATGGACGTAGAGCCTTTCAGGATGAAACCCGGATCGTGCTGGATATCGAGCTGACCAAATGGGAGGATCATCGGCTTAATAATGAGTTGGAGCTTGAACAGAAATTTACCGAGTATATGGACGTACGCATTCCCCATATCGAAATCCAACTGCAGCCGGGGCGTGATGTGGCCGGACTCATTGAAGCTGCAGCGAACAACTGGTATTTGCGTCAGCAGGGCTATAGTGCTGTAGAGGATTTTATGAAACGCTTAGAGCATGATCAGGGCTAGAAGATAAACAAAACATTTACAAAACGGCAATAAAGGAATTGGTCGAATATTCATAGAATATGTAAGAAGGAGTGGTACCTACAAAGACAAACCATTGAGGTAGAGGTAGATAACTATGGAAATGAATGAGCAGCTGTTAAAAGAGGCGGGCCAGGTTATTACAAAGCAATCAGGTGAAGTTATTTTCCGTTCCGGTGATGCTGGTGAGGACATGTACGTAGTGCTAAAGGGATCAGTCAACATTTTTCTTGAGCAAAATGGCAGCAGTATCCCGGTAGCAAGGCTTCGACAAGGTGACTTTTTCGGCGAAATGTCTTTACTCGAAGGCATGCCGCGCAGTGGTACTGCGATCGTGGATCAAGCAAGCGAGCTTGTCATGCTTAGTGAGGATTCGTTCCGCAAGCTGATGAAGGAAGACATCGTTCTGGCTTGGCGCGTCATGAAGGGCTTATCCAGCCGGATTCGCAGTACGAACAATGAGCTGGCTAAGCAGATCGGGAACGATTTGCAAGAGGTGTCCAAGCTGCTGCATGAGAACGCACAAGGCTTATCAGGCAGCATCATGCACATCGCAGCTTCTGCCGGGGAGATCGATACGAATGAAAGACAGCTTGCCCAACAGATCAAAGAGGTTCAGGTTATTTCCAAAGATATCGGAGTCATGCTGGAGTTCATACGCAATGTTGCAACACAGACGCATATTCTCGGTTTAAATGCAGCGATTGAAGCAGCTAGAAGCGGTGAGCATGGTCGAGGTTTTGGCGTGATTGCCGAGGAGATTCGCAAGCTGTCTGCCCAGTCTAAGGAAAATGCCGAGAAAATCGCCGATTTAACGGAACAGATCGTCCTCAATATGGATAAAATCACAAGCTCATCCGAAAATAGTGCGCAGCGAATTAATGAACAAGCGGATGCTACGAATCAAATGGTTGCCTCTGTCGATACAATGGCCGGATTAGCCGCGCGGCTCTCCACTATCGCGAGTACACTAACATAGCTCTTCCTACAGTAATGTGTTACGATTAAAGGAATCACAAACAAAGAAGGATGATACTCTTGGTTGAAATATTGGAAGCAAGTATGGTTTATAGCAAAGAAGATGGACATGTAGGCAAGGTTGCTTTTTCAGTCGAGAATCACAAGCAGCCCTATGAAATCATGCTTTTTAGTAAAAAAGGTAAAGAGTGGAGCTACAGCTTGAACTTCCTGAACGAGCCTGGTGGCGAGGAAGATATTGAAGCGGTAGAGGAATTACTGGAAGATGATGATATTTACGATCAATTAGTCGAAGCAGCGAAGAGCAAGCTGCAAAAAGAAGCATAAGCTTAAGTCCATAGTGCCACAAGTCCAGTCCGCATAAGCTGCGGGCTTTTTTGGGTTGGACGCCCCAAGCATTAATTTTGGAATTGTATAAAGCTGCGAAAAGCTTGTGCTGAAGCATTGACAATTAACATGAGATGTGTGATATTATTAACTAATTAACGTTAGGTAGGAAGATGGCGAGAGAAGGAGAGGTTGAAATATGAACCGTTATTGGATTTATGTGGTGCTTTCAGGCATATTGGAAATCGTATGGGTAACGGGCCTTAAGCATTCAGAAACGGCTTTGGAATGGACAGCTACCGCGGCAGCTATCATGATAAGTTTTCTGGTCATTATTTTGGCTGCAAGACGTTTACCTGTCGGTACGGTATATGCGGTGTTTGCCGGTATTGGCACCAGTGGTACGGTAGTGGTTGAGATGCTTATATTTGGTGAGCCATTTAACGTAGCCAAGATTATGCTCATTGCAGTACTGTTAGCCGGAGTTATTGGCTTGAAGATCGTCACCACGGAAGAAACCGGAACTGAAGTAGAGAGGGGGAGCCAGTAATGCCTTGGTTAGCACTTGTTGCCGCTGGATGTCTTGAAGTGCTTGGAGTTATCAATCTGAAACGTTTGGCCATGAAAAAGTGGGATGCGGCCTTATATCTTATTATTACCTTTGGTATTGGTTTTGTACTCTTATCCTATGCTATGAAAACTATTCCTATGGGAACTGCTTACGGGGTTTGGACTGGAATTGGTACGATAGGTGCGGCGTTAGTAGGGATGTTTATGTACGGAGAACCGAAGGAATGGCGGCGGCTTCTGTTCATTGCGATGATTTTGTGTTCAGCCGTAGGGTTAAAATTAATCGGTTAATCATCGTAAGCCAAGCAGTTGACATGAAACCTTAAGGTGTCATATAATAATACGAAACCAAATAGTTTCGTATTCTTTTAAACATTGACATGGAGGTTATTGAAATGGAAGACAAGCTTCAATCCTTACCGGATATCGTTCAGAAAATGGTATTTAATGCGCCTATTCAAAAAGTATGGAGTGCTGTAGCAACCTCAGAAGGTATTGCTGCATGGTTTATGCCTAATGATTTCCAGCCAGTTGCCGGACACGAATTTCTGGTGAATGCGGGACCATTCGGAATGTCACCTTGTAAAGTGACTGAGGTTGAACCACCTCATAGTCTGGCTTTTCAATGGGGGAAAGATTGGACTATCAGGTTTGAATTGGTGGAGCTGGACGACAAAACCGAATTTACACTGACGCATTCCGGCTGGGATGCTGAGAAAGTTACAGAGTTCGGATTAACTCACACGATGATTCGAGACAATATGGCCCAAGGCTGGGTTGGGCTTGCCAAATCATTGGCTACCTATGTCGAAGCCTGATCATGCGATCGTTTCACCGAAGCATGATGTGTTTCAAGCGATAGCAGATCCTACCCGGCGCAGTTTGCTGCAATTGCTTGTCGACCAGGAGATGTCTGTGACAGTTATAAGTGGACATTTTCCAATTAGCCGAACAGCGGTGTCAAAGCATCTGCGAATTTTGGCAGAAGCAGGGCTTGTCCGGGAAAGAAAGGTTGGACGTGAGACAAGGTATCAGCTTGTATCGGAGCCTTTACTTGAATTAAAGAGCTGGCTGGCCTTCTATGAACGGCATTGGGAAAATAAATTGGCAATGCTCAAGCACTATGTTGAGTCCGATAATCAGGATCAGATTGGTGAGAGTCCATCTATTCGTCCTGAGCAGGAATATTGAAAACTGACACCAAGCCCGCAATGGTTTGGTGTTTTTGTGTTTGGAGTCATCGTTCTTATAGGCATTTAATGAAATTCAATGAAAACGATTGCATGTACTTCTCATAACGGGAATTGTGTTGTAATATGGAGTCATTAATGATTGAAGCAAATAAGCCAAACAACGCAGACCTTTGAACGGAGGAGTCTTTATGAGAGTTCATGATATCGAAATTAGTCACGACATGCAGCCTCAATATTTACAAATGGTAGCCCAGAAAGCGAGCACGTACCGTTCGGATATCACGATCAAGTTTGAACGGGAAAACATAAATCTAGATGCAAAAAGCATTCTGGGAATGCTGCTGATTCCTATGCGTACTGGTACTCGAATTACGATTCAAACCAAAGGAAGGGACGAGCAGGAGGCTATTGATGCAATGAGCAGCTTGCTGGAGAATAATACTCCTTAGGTTGCACTTAAGGAAGCCTAAGCCAAACCAAGACCGCTGAAAAGTTCTTATGCTATGAGAAAGGCACTGTCACTCAGGAACAATGAGAAGACAGTGCCTTTTTTCTTATGGTGAAGCATTATTGGAGAGCCAATATGTTCATTGATTTAAATATCGTTAAAAACGCCTGAATTGAAGCCTGCAGTACCAACAGTAATTAGAATGAGAACAGCTATCACTGCGTAGATAACGAAAACAATAGCGACGAGCAGAAGATAAGCTTTGAAGAAGCTTTGTTTGTTAGGATTCGCGTTACCGCCAAATGCCCATACAAACCACATCACAATGTTGACAATAGGTATAGCTGAAATAATTAGTGCAATAATCCATTCTTTGACGGGCACTACCGGTGCCTGGGGTCCATACGAATCCTGATAACCATTCGCAGGTTTGTTTAAAGGAATTTCTTGATTCATTTCATCCACCTCTTATATATGTAGTGTAAAAAATTACCTTATGTAACTGTATCCCTTTAAACATAAATCGTCAATAGGTGACAAGCCATGAAATGTTTAGGTGAATTTTCAGATATATTAGTCCTATTATGTCAATAATTATGTAAAAAAACAGGGGAAATAAAACAGAAGAGCTCAAACGCAGCTTACTTGCAGCCAAAGGTTTGCCATAATCAATAAAAGAGCTCTTCTGGAGTGTATCAATAGGTCATGCAGCCTACTACGGTCAAACATAAAAACAAGGTGTTCTAAAACAATGAAAGCCCTACCTCTCTTTCATCCTTGCGGCTCCAAGACCGCGCCAGTGTGAATCAGTTAACACAGTTACAAATTCTTAGGGTTGTTGGAATTTGAATGATTTTTATGAGTAGAGAAACAATAAGTGAACCGAGGAAAAGCTAGATGGGGGTGCATTCATTGATACAATGATAAACTATACCATCTATCAGTTCAAATTGCAAGTTAATTTTGAAAATTCTACAAACATGCCAAAAGCAAGGGCGAGATAGGCATTTCACTTACTTGTTCTACGCCATCAGCTCTACATAGTACAAAAGCAATTTTAATAAGCTCATTGTTGCCATTGAAAATAGGCTTAAAGAACGCACGCAGTTTGATGCTATCTGCAGAATAGGAGCTTCCTGTTTGAAAAGTAACCTGCTTTTCCTGACGATACTCGAGTACCTTGGAAATGCATCGTTTGACCTTCAAGCAATCTGTTTGCTCAATAAAGGTGAGCAAGGAGATGCCGCTAAATCCTTGAGCGGGCTCGATAAAAGGCAATGGTTCATAATGATTAGTTATTTCAGTGATGTCCAGATCCTCGGTCAATAGGCCGGAGGCAACGACAGGCTTGTTGCGAATTTGGCTGGTAAGCCATTTTTTCTCGGAAATCTCTTTGACGACATGGAAGAAAAGGTCCTTTTGCTCCCAACGAATCTTACTGCTGTGAATTTCGACAGTCAGCTTATCTCCATTATCACCGCAGAGGGTTTCTTCCGCGTACAAATAACCTTTTTGATTCAGGCGTAGTTGTTTTTGCGGCATTTTTTTTAAAGATTCCGGCGCAAAAATATCGTTAAGCTCCATACTCAATATTCGGGATTTTGGAATACCAAGAAGCTTGGTGAATGCGTTATTGACCTCAATAAATTTGGATGTACCCTTTTCCTCAAAAGTATAAAACATGCCCTCAGTAGCATTGGCGAATTGCTCGTTAAGTGAACGCATTCTAAGTTAGCCTCCTATATAAGTACAAGGTAATTGTGATGTAGCGCAGCATTATCGTTTTTGCAGATCATTTTGCTGTATAATTAACCTATTCTTGCTCATATGAATCACTTTTTATACTATTCGTTGAAATCTTTGAGTTTAAGGGCAATCAGGAAAAAGAGGTGGGGTATGGACGAGGAACGGTTTGATATTTATGATAATAAGATGAATTGGCTCGGAACCGCGTCTCGACAAGCAGTACATAGGGAGGGGCTATGGCATCAGACATTTCAATGCTGGATATTAACGGATTCAGAGGACGGTTCAGCATTGCTATTCCAAAGACGACATCCTGACAAAGATACGTATCCAGGGATGCTGGATATTTCTTGTGCCGGTCATCTACAGACAGGTGAACGTGTGGAAGACGGAAATCGGGAGCTTGAGGAGGAGCTCGGTTTGGGTGTACCGTTCGAACAACTGATATCGTGTGGTATATATCGTAGTGATAAATGTATTAAGCCCGGATTAATAGATAGGGAGTTTTGTCATGTGTATGGGTTTCGATCGAATCAGGCATTGACTACGTATAAACTTCAGGGGGATGA
Source organism: Paenibacillus sp. FSL H8-0034 (assembly GCF_038000305.1). Classification (NCBI taxonomy): domain Bacteria; kingdom Bacillati; phylum Bacillota; class Bacilli; order Caryophanales; family Paenibacillaceae; genus Paenibacillus; species Paenibacillus sp. FSL H8-0034. Next base: position 4,948,896 of record NZ_JBBOBS010000001.1, on the reverse strand, counting down.
AGTGACGGGATTATACCGGGTATTGATTCATGATGTGCTGCGGCTTGCCCACGGAATGGCCAGTCAGGATACCATAGAAGCTGTTGGTGTTGAACCTGATGCATCGGGAGTTCTGCGAGTTGTCAGCCGCAGCTTTACAAGTGACCAATTTGTTCCGCATGCTGCGGATTATTACGAAATGGTATTAAAGGGTTTTGGGTTACAACAGCAGGCAGACTACTAACGTCTGCTTCGCTGCACATATTCGATAAGCATGTCTTTGGTAATGTAAGTCCGTGTTGGTGAGATGCCGTGCTTGGCATGCTCATTAATAGCGGCAGCGTATCGGTTGATCTCGTCTACAGTGAAAGCTTCACCTGCTGCGTATTGGGCGATTGCTTGATCAATGGCTTGTTCACGCTTAAGATCCAGCACTTGGAAAACCTCCAGGTGCGCGTGCATTTTTTGGGTATGGGAAGTAATGGCTTCGTGAACACTCATGATGGGCAGCTCCTTAATCCTTGTCGGACATGATATTATTGTGCTAGCTATCATACCATGATTTGAACCACTCGAACAATCCTGGAATTTATGATTACAAAAGTAACATGCCTTTTGGCGCTTACTGCTGCGCATAATTAAGGTGCTTAAGATGAAAAGTATAGCTGGAGCCATCGTTCGGAAGCTGATTGGTAGAGGAGGTTGGCTTGACCAGCAGGAGAAAGGAAGTCGTTGTAAAATACTGATTCGGTTGAAGACCCCACACCATCCAGAAGCTGATGGCAAGTCCTAATCCTATGAGACCAAGTAAACCCTTCATCCGATTATTCATAATGAGATCCTACTTTCTTATATTATATGATACATATTGTATCACAAAAAAATCGGAATGATCCAAAACGGATCTAAATATTCAGTTATTTTAGAAAAATCGTGGTTTGCACAGCGTTAATTGTAGAACGATACGCAGCATTTCTGGTATGATATTAGAAGGAATGGATATGAATAGAGAGAATGGAGGAAATACCATGTCAGTGGCACGTATTCAGCATAAGGTTATTTTTAATTTAAAGGTTGAGGCTGGGTCGGAACAGGCGGATCAGTTTTTATCAAAAAGCAAAGCAATTCTTGAAGTCATTCCAGGGGTATACGATTTTCAAGTGTTACGTCAGGTGAGCAGCAAAAACGATTACGATTATGGATTTTCAATGGAGTTTGAGGATCAAGCTGCCTATGATGCCTACAATACCCATCCGGCCCACGTGGAGTATGTGGAAAACATTTGGCAAAATGAAGTAGCCCGTTTTCTGGAAATTGACTTCATAGCTGTATAGTCCAGAAACAGTTTCAAAACGTTCATACATACGAAGAGGAGTGAATACAATGATGGATAGGACGTTAACGGAATCCCATACAGGCAGCTTTGGACACATCATGCAGATTTTTGCGGTATCCCTGCTGGTCTCATTTGTTGGGACACTTGCAGGTGCTATGCTGATTCCACCTTCACTTGTCGGGTTGTTCGTTGTGATTGAGCTGGTCATGCTCGTATCCGTGTTCATCATGCGTTTCCGCGGAAAAATGATCGGTTATCCGTTTCTGTATATTTTTACTGCAGTTACAGGGGTTACGCTGTATCCGATCATTGCGATTTATGGTGGCATCCTTGGGGCCAATCTGGTATCTGCCGCATTCCTGGCAACAGCGGGTATATTCGGAGGGCTTGCCTTGTATGCTTATCGCTCGCAAAAGGATTTCAGCTTTTTGGGTGGATTTTTGTTTGCCGCTACGATTGGTTTAATCGTAATGAGTCTGTTCTCGCTGTTTATACCGATGGGCTCGACTATGAATTTGGTATGGTCCGTGCTGGGAATTGTTATTTTCAGCGGCTGGGTATTGTACGATGTATCTCAGTATAAGGGTGGAGTAAGCCCAGAGGCCGTGCCGATGGCCGCCTTGAACATCTACTTGAACTTTATTAATTTGTTTATTTACATTTTGCGTTTTCTGGCTGCGATTGTTGGATTTAGCAGAAATTAAATCGCAATCCGCTGACTGTTATTGGTTGGGAAACGAAGGAGCCTTGTGAGCAGGGCTCCTTTTTGCTGCGTGTAGGATCTTCCTCATTTGAAATCCATGGTTGATGCGCGGAAATGAAGAGTGATATAGTGAGCATGTAATCGTTAACATATTTTTTAAATAAATGGAGGGAATCCAAGACCGCTTATCACACTGTCATGATGAAGCCGCAGGATAAGGTCGGTAGCGCTTACGGAAATTCCGGCTGGTGAAGATATCATTAAATATGGCGAGGTTATTCGAGTTCTGAGGTGTTATTACGATCGATCCGCTTTCAAGAAAACCTCAGCCATTCCGCTGGGGTTAGCTCAGTTGTAGAATTATATTCATAGTTAGAGTTAGAAAGATTGAAAGAGAAATAGAATGATAGATAGAGAGAGGAAGAGAAGCTCATGTTGCGTTCACTTAAAACGATCCAAGCCTACAAACTGGATGAGAGCATGTCCTTAAATGAGCATCCATGGCTGCAATATATCGTATCGGCGGAAGAACGAATGGTCAATCTCGAGCGGGTCCAATCGCTTCAGGATTTGGTTAATGCGAATCCGGTTCTGGATTATGTGGAGAAGTCGCTGGAAGCACTCGACCGATTGCAGATGTCCTTTTGGATTCAAGAAGTTGTAGAAGAGGTGCTCATCTGGTCTGAGGTAGCCAAGGGCGGGACGGTACGACAGCGAGTACTGTGGCAGAAGCAGGGCGTACATTTGATGGCTCATAATATCGGTTCCAGTGAAATTTACGAGTGGCATTCGAGTCCGTTGCATAGCGAGGCGAGGAGGCACGTTATCTGCACGCTGATCCAGACTCACGGGTTAATTGGCCAGTATTTACGCGGGGAGGTTCCATTCGCGGTTCAGCGCCCATTAATGGAGCTTATTCAGAGTGGACTGCTCGCGGCTAGTGAGCTAAAGGAACTATTGTTAGTGTTAAATCAGTGCATTCTTGAGGCAGTTTCGAGAGAGCTGTGGGTAGAGATAGCGCAGCAGATTGCTGAGGTCATTGAGCTTATCGTAGATAAGGAGGAAGATAGTGGGTTTTCGCTCCACAACAGGCTGAAGCGGCTGCGGGCCAGCTCGATTTCCAGAGGCGAGAATTTTGAACAGGAATTTGCCAAGCTGTCAGTGCAGCCAGCGGTTATTGAGGCTTTTCAAGCGCTGGACAGCAAGACGCTGTGGTTCGTAGAAGCGGCTCTTCATGAGTTTTCTTTTGAGGAATTTGCCAAGCTGTTTCTCATCATTCTTGGCTCGGATTCAACGCAGCAGGCAGACCATATCAGCTTCGAGCGTATGATGAATGACATGTATTATGATTATCGCGGTCAAAAGAAAATCAATGTTTACAAGAAACGAATCATAGAAAAATATTTGCGCGAATGCTCCTTTGAAGACATTGCTTTGGCACGCTTTACGAATAGCGGTCATTTATCTCCACAGTTAAAGCAGGCTGGACCGCAATCGGATACAGTCTATTTTCATATGGAGTTCTCCGCGGCGGCGGATAAGCTGATCCAGTTTTGTATAGAGGCCGAAAAATCACCTTTGTATGAAAAAGCGGTACTCATGCTGTTCGACCTGTTTGAGCTGCGCCGTGATGCCTATGACCGATTTCATAATGAAGAGGAATATTTATCGATGATGAATCAAACGGCCGATTACAAAAAGGTTATTCTCGATTTTATTGTGGGCAATCGGGTTGTCGATATTGGCCCTGGCGGCGGAGTCATGCTGGATCTGATCGAGGAAACGTTTCCCGATAAACAGGTAATAGGCATCGATATTTCGCAAAATGTGATTGAGGCACTTGAGCGGAAGCGGCAGCTGGAAAACCGCCAGTGGATGGTGCTGCAGGGTGACGCTCTCAATTTGAAGGAATATGTGAAGCCCGGTTCCATTGACACTGTCATTTTTTCTTCGATTTTGCATGAGTTGTTTTCGTATGTGGAATATGAGGGTAAAACCTATAATCATGCTACAGTTGCGGCCGCGCTGCGCAGTGCCTTCGATGTAATCCCTATCGGCGGGAGAATCATTATCCGTGATGGCATTATGAGCGAGCCGGCTGAACAGCAGCGGATCATCACGTTTATGGATGGGGAAGGCATGCAATGGCTGGAGAGGTATGCCAAGGATTTTGCCGGAAGAGAGATTCAATTCGTGCGACTGGGTACTGATGAGGTACAAATGCCGATTAACGATGCGATGGAGTTTTTGTATACCTATACGTGGGGTGAAGAGGCTTATGTACATGAGGTACAGGAGCAATTTGGATATTTTACACCCTCAGCTTACGAAAGCTTCATTCATACGGTGCTCGGCCCGCAGGCCGGGATCGTAGTCAGCAGGCACCTGCTTCAGGACGGTTACACGGAGGCGCTAAGTCCAAGAATCCGGATATTCAATGAGCAGCGCGAGCCTGTGAGTCTGCCGGACAGCACATGTTTGATCGTTATACAAAAGCAAATGTAGGAGGAGGTTTCCATGCATATTCAAAAGGGACAAAAGGTGGATATCAATCAGGATAATCATTTATCCAGTGTGATGATTGGTTTGGGGTGGGAGCATTCCAATCCGGCTATGGACATAGATGGAGCGGCGTTTTTGCTATCTGCGGCCGGAGTTTGTGAGCAGGATGACAACCTTATTTTTTATGGGAATCCGAGCAGTAAGGATGGAGCCATTACCCATACACAATCAAGTCAAGGGGATAAGGAGCAAATTTCGATAGCCTTTAACCGGTTACCCCAAGATATTCAGAAGATTGCCATTACGCTGACGATCTATGAAGGTGAAAAGCTTAGCCAGCATTTTAGCCAGGTTTCGCGAATCTACATTCGGTTTCAGGACCCGTTAAATCATAAGGAGCTGTTCAGGTTCGAATTTGGCAGTGAGCTCAAGCTGGAAACAGCGATAGTTGTAGGAGAACTTTATCTGCATAAGGGTAAATGGAAGTTTAATGCTATCGGGAGTGGGTTTAATGGCGGCTTATCGGCGTTATGCAGCAATTATGGAATCAAGGTGATTGAGGAAGCAGACAATGAGCCTCAGCAGGCAGACCCGACAATCAATCCTGTTGGTGAAGCACCTATAGTTCCACCAAAGCCTACTGTTGAGACTCCTGTTATTCCCGCAAAACCTGTCCCGGAGACAGTTGTTACTCCGAAGCCTTCCGCAGCCCCAGCTGCCAAACCTTTTTTACTCGGAAAAATAGAGCTGAAGAAACAAGAGTCCGTCTCGATCGCAAAGACCTCCAAGATTACAGCCCAGCTGAAGTGGGATAATCCGAAAAAGGATCTGGACTTGTACTGCTTTTATGTAACGAAGAAGGGCGAAGCGAATAAAATATATTACCGTCGGTTGGGCAGCTCCTCCAAGTCACCGTATATCGAGCTTGATAAGGATTCACGAACAGGAGGGGTGGAAACCGTCACCATTCACAACACGTCGGACCTGAGGTATGTGCTTTTTGCAGCTTACAGCGCTCTGTCCAATGGAATTGGCAGCTTTAAATCGATGAAGGCTCGTGCTGTGGTGGATAATCATGCCGGACAAACAGTGACTGCTCCTCTATTGCAAAACAACAGATTTGCCTACTGGGTCGCCATTGCGCAAATTGATTTCAGTGATCAGGATGAGATGAGGATTAGCCATGTTGAAACGTACTCCAAGAGCGGTGCGGAGAATTCGCCGTTGCTCTATCCGGACGGGACTTTTAAAATGAATGTGGGACCGATTGAATTTAAATAGCAAATGTTGCTTTGTCACCCGGAGTTGTGTAAGCTTTCTTAAGAACTTATTATGGTTAGGCTGAAATAGCTCTCCTACTAGGCTTAAGGAAGGAAGATTAACTTTGTCAACGAATCAGATGGAACAGTTCAAATTATTAAAAAATGAGATCACGCGATTTATGATGGCCTACAAATTTGCGTTGGATGCGTTCGATACGAAGCTGGAAATTTTAAAAGAGGAATTTCAATTTTTGCATGACTATAATCCCATTGAGCATACGAAATCCAGATTGAAATCTCCTGAAAGCATTATGAGAAAAATGTACAAAAAGGGCTTTGGCATTTCATTGCCCAGTATCAAAGACAATATTCGGGATATTGCAGGTATGCGGATAACCTGCTCATTCATTAACGATATATATCGAATCAGCGATATGCTGCAAAGTCAGAGTGATCTTACACTGCTTGAGGTGAAGGATTATATTCGCAATCCCAAGCCCAATGGGTATCGGAGCTTGCATCTGCTGATTGAAATCCCTGTGTACATGTCTGATCGGCAGGAGCAGGTATGTGTCGAGGTGCAAATTCGGACGATTGCGATGGATTTCTGGGCGAGTCTGGAGCATAAGATTTTTTATAAATACAACCAGGCCGTGCCGACTCGACTGCTTCAGGAATTGAAGACGGCAGCCGATTCTGCAACTGCACTGGATTTGCAAATGGAGCGGCTGCATAAGGAAATTACCGAAATCAAAGAGGATCAGGATCAAGCCTCTGAAGGGGAACTGAATCAGATTCGTGTCAGCAACCAGCAATTTCAGCTCCCGGAGGCACTGCTTCGTTTAATGGGCGGAGGTTAAAGAATAATCTGGTTGACAAATATTTTTAATATGTCATAATGAAAGTATCAAAAAGAAATAATTGATACCTTGTTTCTTGGTTTACTTATAACCCGCATATAGCCTCTTAGCTGCTGCGGATTTCTTTTTACAATCCGATAATGTCATAATGATATTATTGAGACTATGCTCGTGGAAGGATGGTTACGATGAAAGCACTTATTGTCATTGATTACACGGTTGATTTTGTTGTTGGGAAGCTGCCCTGCGGTGAGCCGGGAATTGAGATTGAACAGCGGATTGCCGAGTTTACAGATACTTTTGTCAACCACAATGATTTTGTCGTTATGGCAGTCGATCTGCATGATGAGCTTGACGTCTATCACCCGGAGCACCGACTGTTCCCACCTCATAATATTAGGGGTACGGAAGGAAGGGCATTATATGGTAAACTGGATGAAGTATATCAAGCCCATCGTTACAAGATCTATTGGATGGACAAAACCCGGTACAGCGCATTTGCCGGAACGGACCTGGAGCTTCAGCTGCGGGCAAGGGACATTAAAGAGCTTCACCTGATAGGGGTCTGCACGGATATTTGTGTGCTGCATACGGCTGTGGATGCTTACAATCGAGGCTTTGACATTGTCGTGCACCGCGACGCGGTTGCGAGCTTTAATCCGGCAGGGCATGAGTGGGCGCTGGGACATTTTCAACATACGCTTGGAGCAACTATTTTATAATATAGGGGGATGAAGATATTGACCAAACCAACTGTACAACAACATATTCAAGATGTGCTGCATGTTCTTCCCAGGATTGATGCTGACCAGGAAATTCGTCGCAGGGTCGATTTTTTGAAAAGCTATTTACTGTCCACCAAGGCGGAAGGTTACGTTCTCGGTATTTCAGGAGGGCAGGATTCGACACTTACGGGCAAGCTGGCGCAAATTGCTGTAGATGAGCTGAATCAAGAGATAACCGATCCCACAGGTATTGCCGGAGAAGGGTATCGATTCATTACAGTCAGATTGCCATACGGCGTGCAGCAAGACGAGGCGGACGCGCAGATGGCCTTATCCTTCATTCAGCCTTCGAAAAACATTACCGTAAATATTCAGCCGGCCGTTGATGCATCAGCAGCCCAGTTTGAGCAAGCGACAGGTGAGAAGCTGAGCGATTTTCTGAAGGGAAATATTAAAGCCAGAGAACGGATGAAGGTGCAGTATGATTTGGCTGCCCACTACCGGATGCTGGTTCTGGGAACCGATCATGCGGCAGAGGCCGTCAGTGGTTTTTTTACCAAACATGGTGATGGTGCCTGCGATGCAGCCCCTATATTTGGCTTAAATAAGCGTCAGGGCAAGGAACTGCTCAAGCAATTGGGATGTCCGGAGCAGCTCTATTTGAAGAAGCCGACGGCGGACCTTGAGGATTTGAAGCCGGGACTGCCTGATGAAGTGGCCCTTGGTGTAACCTATGAGGAAATCGATACGTATCTGGAAGGCGGGGTGCTGTCCGATGCTGCCAAGGATATTATTGAACGACGCTATCAAAGGACCGAGCACAAGCGGAATGCCGCTGTCACTGTGTACGATGAGTGGTGGAAGGAGAGGTTGTAAATGTCATATGATAACTTGACGCTGCACACGGATAAATATCAGATTAATATGATGTATGCGCATTGGAAGAATGGGACGGATTCCCATCAAGCGGTATTCGAAGCTTTTTTCCGTAAGCTGCCTTTTGGTAATGGTTATGCGGTATTTGCCGGACTCGAGCGAATTATTAACTATATAAACCATTTGCAATTTGACGAGGAAACGATCCGTTATTTACAAGAGCAGGAGGAAGAATATGATCCGGCTTTCCTCGAAAAGCTGCGCGGCTTCCGCTTTACAGGCAATATTAGCGCAGTTCCTGAAGGAACGATTGTGTTCGCTAACGAGCCGCTGATCCGTGTGGAAGGGAAAATATTTGAAGCGCAGCTTGTCGAGACGGCGCTGTTGAACTTCATGAACTTCCAAACCTTGATTGCGACCAAGGCATCGCGGATTCGTCAGGTCGCTCCCGAGGATACGTTAATGGAGTTCGGGACTCGCAGAGCTCAGGAGGCGGATGCTGCCATATGGGGGGCACGGGCTGCTTACATTGCCGGCTTTGATGCGACTTCGAATATGCGGGCAGGGATGCTGTTCGGAATTCCTTCCAAAGGTACGCATGCTCATGCGTGGGTACAGGACCATGATACGGAGGAAGAGGCTTTTCGCCATTATGCCGCTGCGCTGCCGAATCAGGTGACACTGCTTGTGGATACGTACGATACGTTGAGATATGGGGTTCCCAATGCGATCAAGGTTGCCAAATGGATGGAGCAGCAAGGAAAAAGGATGTCTGCGATTCGGCTGGACAGCGGTGATTTGGCGTACCTCTCGAAGACGGCAAGAACGATGTTCGATGAAGCGGGCTTGCCTTACGTAAAGATTGTGGCTTCGAACGATCTTGATGAGAACATCATATTCAATCTGAAGGCTCAGGGAGCCCGGATCGATAGCTGGGGGGTAGGTACACAGCTGATTACGGCTGCTGATCAACCTTCTCTGGGAGGTGTGTACAAGCTCGTTGCGCGTGAAAAAGCGGGAGCTTTCATCCCTGTGATCAAAATATCGGGAAATCCCGAGAAGGTATCGACTCCTGGCATCAAGGAAGCCTATCGGCTTATAAGCAAGCAAACCGGTAAAGCAGAAGCCGATTGTGTGACTCTTATTGGGGAGACGGAGGTATTACAGGGCAAGAGACTGAAGCTGTACGACAAGCTGCATCCTTACTTATTCAAATATGTTGACAATTATGACGCGGTTCAATTGCTCAAGCCGATTTTTCAAGCTGGCAAACAGGTATATGAGCTTCCTGAACTGGAGCAAATTCGCGAATACCACCGTCAGCAGTTGACTCAGTTTTGGCCGGAATATTTGCGGAAGCTTAATCCGGAGGTGTATCTGGTTGACCTGAGCGCCAAGGCATGGCAGCAGAAGATGGATCTTATCCACGATTATACGAGTGCCAAATCGGAATAAAGATAAGCGTCAAACTTTCACCACCTTCGAAACACGAATAAGCTATGAGATAATCCTTCCCAGAAGCCAATCAGAGGAGGATTATCTATGGCCAGAGAAGAGATTCGAATGAAATGGGAAGCGCGCATCGCGGCTTTTCGTACCAGTGGCGAAAAGGCAACCAACTGATGTAAAGCGAATCAGGTCAGTCGTCGTCAGCTTTACTCTTGGATGAAGAAGCTGGATGCATCATCCTCAGCGTCCGCCGCAGTCAAACGGGCGTCCTTCATTCCTGTTCAGGTGACTCCCGAAGCGAAGCCGGGGACGTCCAACTGCCTTCGCATTCGGATCGGCGCTGGATGCCGATCCGGTATGCTATACGAATGAACATCCTGGCAAATCTATCTGGCTTGCGGCAGCACGGATTTGCGTAAATCGATCGACGGCCTCGCCGCTCTCGTTCAGGAAGGGCTCGGGCTGAATCCGTTCTCCTCTTGCTTGTTCGTTTTCTGCAATCGTGAGCGCAACAAACTCAAAATCCTGTACTGGGAACATAACGGCTTCTGGTTGTATTACCGACTTTAGGGGGGCGTAGGAGCCTGTGCTAACCTATTCTTTTTCTTTCTCTCCCCATTGACGAATCAACATATGACCAAACGCTTCAATCAAGTAGTTCTTAAAGTCTTGTTCCAGGTTCGGAAAGAGTTGCGGGTCCATCTCCTCCAGCACTTTTCCCGTTTCGCTATTCCACAACTCCTGTCCCAGCATCCGCTCGATCATCATAAACAGCGTAAGCGCATGCTCCTGAACAAGGGGATGCTCCGGCTGCATTCCTTGCTTGGACATGACGAGTAGATCGTTAATCTCTAACGCAAACTCTCGTTCTACACGGATCCGTTCTTCCAAACTTAATTCACTCATAAATACCGATTGTACGACTGCATCCGGCACACGATCGGAGAACCACTGCTTCTGTTCCTCCTCGTGCTGAATGGAATAAATCAGCAGCATAATGAGCGCAGGATCCATCGTGTCGTTATCCTTAATCATCGCTTTTACCCGTTCAACTGAACCCACAACGCGCTGGATATGCTGCTGCTTCTGCAGCAAGAGCTCATATTGCTTCTCCAGAGAAGTCTTAAAATCCTTACTATCCTGCTCCAAATATTTACCAATTTCATCCAAGGAATAATCTAAATACTTTAAGGTCAATATTTGATGGAGTCGGAACAAATCCTCATCCGTATAGGTCCGGTGTCCCTGCTCATTGTAGCCGCTTGGCTTCAGCAGCCCTTTCTGATCATAAAAATGCAGCGTACGTACAGTCGTCGAAGTCAGTTTGGCGAATGAACCAATGCTATAATACTTCTTACTTATCCTACTCAGCTCCTTTCTAACGTCAGGTGCAAGCATTCTTTTTATGTTATCAGAAAAAAGAGCCATAGCCAAAATCCTTATATCGAATGAAGTTGCCTGTAAAACATTCACATGGAGGGATTTAAGTATGACTTAATATCTGATTCACAACAGCCTTGGCTCTTGCTTCGAAGTTCTTGTAATCCTCTGCTGTCCACCAATTAACCATATTGGCCAGCCTGCTGACAGAGTGCACCTATTTCAGGACTGCTAGCCTGCGTGTTGGCTGCTAGAAGAGAAGGGCGCTCGTCGACCGCACGGATGAATCAGCCGACTGGTCGTCACACGCTTTGGGCGCTATCACGTCGCTTTTCACGGCGGAGGATGATCGGGACCGCGATCACAGCAGCAATCACCAACAACGGAGCTAGTAAACCAGCGATGGGTAACGCCGACGCGCCATTCGCTGAGAAGACGCTCAAGTCCCAGAGCCCGTGCAGGAACATAGAGGCCACGAGTGATCCGGTAGATCGCCGAGCGAGGTAGAAGATCGAACCGAGGCCAAAAGCGATCATTACCTGGAACAGGGCAACTGCCCCGATGCCCCAGAACATGTTCGGCAGGTGGAAGACTGCGAACATCGCTGTTGAGAGCAGCCAGACCCCGATTTCGCCAAATCGGCTGCGCAGAGGAACTATCAACTGACCGCGGTTGATCATCTCTTCATTGAAGCCGACCATGATACTGCCGAAGATGAGATACAGCCACATGAGCGGCGTGACACGAGTGAAATCGCCCGTCAGCATGTTCACGATGGCGATGACCATCATGATGATTGGGAGAGTCATTGTCCGACGAGAAAGACGTCGCCTTTCAACCAGGCTAGGGCGCCACCATCCGTAGATCGTAACCATTGTGATGGTCAGCACGGCACCGCCGGACAGCGGTGCTATATACCAGAGAAGAAGGGTCCGCTCACTCTCACCCACTCGCGTGTAGTCGATACCGTTGAGCACGAAGATTGCGTAGAAGACTGCACTGTAGAGGAAATAGGTGAGAACACCCCATCGTACGCGGGGACGAACCCGAAGGGCGGGTTCCAATGAATCTTGCAGCATGTCCCTATTAATTGACATCATAAACACTCCCACTATAAATTAATGTTTTCTTTCATTTGCTCTTGTTGTCTTAAGATTTCAACATCGACTACTTCAAGAGTTAGAGATATCATGTTGTGGTGACAACAGTAATGGCATAATACGTCTTATTTATCCTTCTCAGCTCCTTTGTAACGTCAGTGTAGCACCTGACGTAACGTCAGGCGCAAGCATTCTTTTATGTTATCCAGAAAAAAGAGCCATAGCCAAAACCCTTATATCGAATGAATTTGCCTGAACAACATTCATTTTGACGGATATACGTATAAAAAATATCCAGATTGGAATTCATCCAGCAGTTATATGAGCAGGAGTTGTTCACGGGCAAGGTGATCATTTTGAATGGCTATGATGATTTTCAATATGCCCGGACTGTGATGACATACCGGGGAGTTGATTATTTACTGAAGCCGGTCGATACCTCAGAGCTGAAGAGCGTAGTCTGCAGAGATCAGCTGGAACGGGAGGTAGGCATGCTCGAACATTTGCGATTGATCGAGCATGCCATGCCGACCAGTACCTAAAGTATTTGTTCGATCAACTGCCGCAGTTATCAGACCCTAGAGATCCAGAGGTGCTGGAGACGTTGTTACCGTGGTCATCGTCGCTGCCTCTACATTGCCGCGTATTTACAAAGTCATATTAGATTATAGTAGTCCTCATTTAATTTACAGGTGGGGGCTATTTGATGCTTACGAATAAAGCGATCAATTCCTGCGATAGGTCTATCGATCCAAGATAGTTATTTACTCAGCGTACTGCTCTAAAAGAGGCCCAAAATGGGCTTCTTTTTTATTGTGTCATTTCACACATTTAGGGCCCAATGAAGTTTGTAACTATGGGTAAAAATGTGTAGAATATAGGATATTAGTGTCTTTATTCCCTCTACTATTGTGCCTGGAACTTACACATTGGATCGAGCTGAAAAAGGAACTCATTTACCTGATAATAAATTTATGCATAGAAAGGACCTTGACAATGCCGGAGCAGGAATGGAATGGAGAATCGGTCAAAGATGTATTGGAAACTGGAGAGCTTCTTAATGCGTTAATGGCACTGAAAAAAGGTAACTTTTCTTATCGCTTGCCTTATGATCATACGGGCGTTGCAGGCAAGATCGCTGATACATTCAACGAGATCATGGATATGCAGGAAAACCTTGTGACCGAGGTTCAGACCGTGGCTAAGGTTGTAGGTAAGGAAGGTCAACTCTCCCGAAGATTCTCACACAAAAATACAGGCGGTTCATGGGACACCGTAGTCGAGTCGCTCAATGGTCTCGTGATTGACCTGATTCAACCGACCAGTGAGATGGTACGTGTTATTAATGCGGTCGCTCAGGGAGACTTGTCGCAAAAGGTAGAGCTCGAATTTGAAGGACGCGCATTGACTGGGGAATTTCAAAGAACGGCTACCAACATTAATATGATGGTGAACCAGCTCAGCACCTTTGCCTCGGAAGTCACGCGGGTAGCGCGCGAGGTAGGTACAGACGGCAAGCTGGGTGGTCAGGCCGATGTTAAAGGTGTATCGGGCACCTGGAAGGATCTTACCGACGGCGTTAACAATATGGCCAGCAATTTAACGGATCAGGTGCGTAATATAGCTGCAGTGACTACGGCGGTTGCGAATGGAGACTTGTCCAAGCAAATTACCGTTAATGCCAAAGGCGAGATCATGGAGCTCAAAAATACGATCAACACGATGGTGGATCAGCTGTCGACTTTTTCTTCCGAGGTTACACGGGTTGCCCGTGAGGTAGGTACGGAAGGGAAGCTGGGCGGACAAGCAGATGTTAAGGGTGTATCCGGCACGTGGAGAGATTTAACGGAAAGCGTTAACTATATGGCCTCCAACTTGACGAATCAGGTGCGTAATATCGCAGTTGTTACGACGGCAGTTGCGAATGGAGATCTATCCAAAAAAATAACAGCAGATGTACAGGGTGAAATCCTGGAGCTGAAAAATACAATCAATACGATGGTAGACCAATTGTCTACATTTGCTTCCGAGGTTACCCGGATGGCTCGTGAGGTAGGAACGGAAGGGATACTGGGCGGACAGGCAGAGGTAAGCGGAGTTGACGGCACATGGAGAGATTTAACGGAAAGCGTTAACTACATGGCCAGCAATTTAACGAATCAGGTGCGGAACATTGCGGAGGTAACCACAGCGGTTGCGAAGGGCGATTTGTCAAAAACGATAACCGTAGATGCCAAGGGTGAAATCCTGGAGCTGAAAAGCACGATTAATACGATGGTCGATCAGCTTAGTAACTTTGCTTCTGAGGTAACTCGGGTGGCACGTGAGGTGTCAACGGAAGGGAAGCTCGGTGGACAAGCAGATGTTAAGGACGTATCGGGCACCTGGAAGGATTTAACCGACAACGTTAACTTCATGGCGGGGACATTGACCGATCAGGTACGGAACATAGCGGAAGTTACGACAGCGGTTGCAAAAGGCGATCTGTCGAAGCAAATTACCGTTAATGCGCGCGGTGAGATTTTGGAGCTGAAAAACACAATCAATACGATGGTGGAGCAGCTGTCGACGTTTGCCTCCGAGGTTACCCGCGTAGCGCGTGAGGTGTCGACGGAAGGGAAGCTTGGCGGACAAGCCGACGTTAAGGATGTATCGGGCACCTGGAAGGATTTAACCGACAACGTTAACTTCATGGCGGGCACATTGACTGACCAGGTGCGGAACATAGCGGAAGTCACAACGGCAGTAGCGAAGGGTGATCTATCCAAGCAAATTACGGTTAATGCGCGCGGTGAAATTTTGGAATTGAAAAACACGATCAATACGATGGTGGAGCAGCTGTCGACATTTGCCTCCGAGGTTACGCGTGTAGCCCGTGAGGTGGGGACGCTTGGGATGTTGGGTGGACAAGCTCAGGTTACAGGTGTTGCCGGTACATGGCGCGATCTGACAGAAAGCGTTAACTACATGGCGTCCAATTTGACGAATCAGGTGCGTAATATCGCAGTCGTCACCACAGCCGTAGCGAACGGCGATCTGTCGAAGAAAATTACGGCAGACGTTCAAGGCGAAATCCTGGAGCTGAAAAACACAATCAATACGATGGTGGATCAGCTCTCAACGTTCGCCTCCGAGGTTACGCGTGTAGCCCGTGAAGTAGGTACGGAAGGGAAGCTGGGCAGTCAGGCGCAGGTTAAAGGCGTAGGCGGCACCTGGAAGGACTTAACGGACACCGTTAACTACATGGCGAGCAACCTGACCATTCAGATGCGCAATATTGCCGGAGTGACGACAGCAGTTGCCAATGGCGATCTTTCCAAAAAAATTACCGTAGATGTTAAAGGTGAACTGCTTGAACTGAAAAACACAATCAATACGATGGTGGATCAGCTGAATTCATTTGCCTCCGAGGTTACGCGTGTGGCCCGTGAGGTAGGTACGGACGGCAAGCTTGGCGGTCAATCCCAGGTGCGTGGCGTAGGTGGAATCTGGAAGGACTTGACGGATAACGTTAATATTATGGCGACGAACTTAACTGATCAGGTGCGGGGAATTGCGAAGGTTGTAACCGCCGTTGCCAATGGTAATATGAAGCAGAAGCTGACAGTGGAAGCCAAGGGTGAAATCGCAGAATTGACGGATACGATCAATAATATGATCGATACGCTCGCTACCTTCGCAGACCAGGTTACGACCGTTGCTCGTGAGGTAGGCGCGGAAGGTAAGCTGGGCGGGCAAGCGAACGTTCCGGGTGCCGCGGGCACCTGGCGTGATTTAACGGACAACGTTAACTATATGGCGAGCACGCTGACCACACAGGTTCGAGCGATCACTAACGTGGCGACGGCGGTTACGAAGGGTGATTTGTCCAGAACCATTGATGTCGCTACAGCCGGTGAATTAGCAACGCTGAAGGATAACATGAATGAAATGATTCGCAATCTGAAGGAAACGACCCGAATCAATACGGAACAGGATTGGCTGAAAACCAACCTGGCGAAGTTTTCCCGATTGCTGCAGGGTCAGCGTGACCTGTTTGCCGTGTGCCGGATGATCTTGAGTGAGCTGGCTCCGTTGGTATCCATGCAGCATGGTGTCTTTTATATTAACGAGCCTGTAAGCGGTGTCCCTGTATTGAAGCTGTTTGCGAGCTACGCCTATCATCAGCGCAAGCATCTATCGAATGAATTCCGTGCAGGCGAGGGTCTTGTCGGGCAGTGTCTGATCGAGAATCAACGGATTTTGCTAACCAACGTACCTTCTGATTATGTGATGATTTCCTCAGGCTTGGGAGAAGCGACACCGCTTAATATTGTGCTGCTCCCGATTATTTTCGAGGAGCAGGTACTGGCTGTCCTGGAGTTGGCATCCTTCCGTGCCTTCAGCGAAATCGATCTGGCTTTCCTGGATCAATTGACGGAATCCATCGGAATCGTGATCAACACGATGCAGGCGAACCAACGGACAGAGGAGCTGTTGATGCAGTCGCAATCTCTGACCGAAGAGCTTCAGAAGCAGCAAAATGAGCTGCAAACGACTAACGAAGAGCTGGAGGATAAAGCCAAGCTGCTCGTTATTCAAAAGGCAGAGGTGGAAAGCAAAAACAATGAGGTTGAGGTAGCGAAGCGTTTCCTGGAGGAAAAAGCCGAGCAGCTGGTGCTGACTTCCAAATACAAATCGGAGTTTTTGGCCAATATGTCGCATGAGCTGAGAACGCCGCTTAATTCACTGCTGCTGCTCGCCGAACAGCTGGTGGATAATCCGGATGAGAACCTGACCGATATCCAGGTGAAATTTGCCAAAACGATTCAGGACTCTGGATTCGATCTGCTCAATCTGATTAACGATATCCTGGATTTATCCAAGATCGAGTCGGGAACGGTTACACCTGAATTCAACGAAACCTCAATTAAAGAGATTACCGACGGATTGGATCGTACCTTCCGCCATATGATCGATAACAAGAGACTTGATTATTTGATCAAGATCGAGCCCAATGTACCTAAAACCATATTGACCGATTCCAAAAGGCTTCAGCAGATTCTGAAAAATCTGTTGTCCAATGCGTTCAAATTCACGGAGCAAGGTCAGGTCATGCTGCTGATCCGCAGAGCTTTGAATGACTGGAGTCCTGATCATGATCTGCTGAATCGTGCCAAAATGGTATTGTGCTTCTCGGTTAGCGATACAGGTATTGGAATTCCGAAGGAAAAGCAGCAAATTATTTTTGAAGCCTTCCAGCAAGCGGACGGCAGCACGAATCGGGAATATGGGGGGACAGGTCTGGGATTAGCCATTTCACGGGAAATTGCGACCATGCTCGGTGGTGAGCTGACTCTGTTCAGTATAGCAGGCAAAGGAAGTACCTTTAACCTGTATCTGCCTTTGGATGTCGATGTGCCGGATTCCGATGTGAAGCAGAAGTATATCCCGGAAGTCATAGATGTCACTCCATTGAAGCGGAATCGCAGCTATCAGAATAATATAGAGGAATTGATCATCGATGATCGGGACGACATTCAACCTGGAGACCGTGTATTCGTAATTATTGAAGATGATCAAAAATTCAACGAAATTTTGCTGGATGTGCTTCACAAAAAAGGGATTAAAGCGATCATTACCAACAAGGGCTCAAATGTGCTGGAGCTAGTCAACCAGTATAAGCCGGTCGCTATCACGCTTGATTTGCATCTGAAGGATACGGATGGCTGGCTGGTCATTGAGCATCTCAAGAATGATATGAGTGTCCGTGACATTCCGGTCTGTGTCATTTCGGTTGAGGAGGATGTTATTCAACTGATGCAGAAGGGCGTCTTTGATTACATTTGCAAACCGGTAACGAAGGAAGATCTGGACAATGCTCTCGATAAGCTGAACAGCTTTGCCGATAAAACGGTTCGTCAGCTGTTAGTCGTGGTACGTGATGAGCAAAGGCGTAAAGAATTTGTAAGCATGATTGATAATAAGGACATCAAGATCACGGCAGTGGACACGTCCCGTAAAGCACTTAATCAATTTAAAACGAAAAGCTTTGATTGTGTGCTGGTAGACAATGACTTGACGGATATGAAGTTCATTCAGCTGGTTCGCGAAATGCAAAAAAGCTCCAAAAACAAATATCTTCCTATTGTTATCAATCCAAGCAGAAAACACACAGTGGAAGAAGAAAACGATCTGGAAGATTTGATGAAAACAGCTGTTGTGAAGGAAGTCAAATCATCGATTCAAATACTGGACGAGACAAGCCTGTTTCTGCATCGCAAGGCGGAGAATCTTCCAGAAGGGCCGCGGGAAACGCTTGTAAAGCATTTACAGTCTGATGCGATGATCGAATCCAAAAAAGTGCTTGTTGTTGATGACGACATCCGTAATATTTTTGCCCTGACCACGATATTGGAGCGTCATAGCATGAAGGTGTATGCGGCTGAGAACGGTAATGATGCGATTACTATTTTGCAGCAAAATCCCGATATTCAGATCGTATTGATGGATATTATGATGCCGGTAATGGATGGCTATGAAACTACACGTGCTATACGTGAAAAGCCTGAGTTCAAGGATTTGCCTATTATTGCCCTCACAGCCAAAGCCATGAAGGGAGATCGGGAGCAGTGTCTGGAAGCAGGAGCCTCTGACTATATTACGAAACCGGTAAATAGTGCCCATCTCTTAACGATGATACGCAACTGGTTAACGGGGGATGACAGTCTGGAAGAGGACTCCAGATCCCAGCCTCAAGGATATCATAAAATTTTCACAACATAAGCATGCAACATAGGTTTTGATAATCAGGCTTTTATAACTGGAACAAGTACCCTGGGACGCTAATCCTGGGGTACTTGTTCGCTTGTACGTTCAATAAAACCTACGGAGGGATGGCATCCTATGCGGCTTTCAATGGAAGGGCCGGCCTATTTGCCTCTGGGTGACCAGGTTCTTCTTCTACAATTTGGTCAGGAAGTATCGATGGAGTTGAATCTTTATATTCATCAATATGTACAAGCCATTCAGGCAGCCAGGATTAAAGGAATCCAACAGGCTGTAGCTTCTTTTTGCAGTATTTCGATCAGTTATGATCCCATACTTATACGTTATCAGCATTTGGTGAATGCACTGCAGCAAATGGATACGACTAAGCTTGTTTCGGTGAGTCCCAAGGGTAGAGTGCTGCACATTCCCGTTGTGTATGGTGGTGAATACGGGCAGGATCTGGATTACGTAGCTGATACAGTAGGGCTGAGTCCTGACGAAGTCGTTCGTATCCATTCCGATGAAACCTATTTGATTTACATGCTTGGTTTCATCGCGAGTTTCCCTTATTGCGGGGATATGGATAGCCGGTTATCACTGCCGCGGCGCACAAATCCGCGTGTAAAGGTGGAGAAGGGCTCCATTGCTATAGCTAATCGGCAAACGAGTATTTATCCCGTCTCTTCACCAGGAGGCTGGCATATTATTGGAAGGACACCACTAAATACGTTTGATCCTTACTCAAATCCACCCAGTTTATTCAGGGCAGGGGATTATATCAAGTTTGAAGCCATTACAGCTTCCGACGCTGAGAACTGGAATGAACTTACACGAAAAGAGTGGACTGAACAATGGCAGGAATAGAAATCTTGAAGTCGGGATTGCTTACTACCGTACAGGACTTGGGCAGAACGGATTATCGGATGTATGGTGTGAATACGTGTGGGGCGATGGATAGGTTCTCTCTGCGATTAGCCAATCTGCTGGTGGGCAATGGGGAGAATGAGGCGGCTTTGGAAGTTACGATGATCGGTCCTCATTTGAAATTTCTAGTCGACAGCGTGGTTGCAGTAACGGGAGGAGACCTTGCCCCAAGACTTAATGGTACCGCGATTGGAATGTGGAAAACGATCCTTGTATCCGAAGGGGATATTCTCCAATTTGGTCATACGAAGCATGGCTGCCGCTCCTACGTGGCAATCAAAGGCGGAATCGATGTGCCTCTGATTATGGGGAGCCGTTCAACATTCATTCGCGGCGGCTATGGCGGATTGGAGGGAAGAAGTCTAAAGGAGGGGGATAGGCTGGATATAGGTGAAGAGGAGCCGCGTGTAGATCGGGCTTTGGTTGCAGGTAGAAGCTTGCCTCCAGCTTATAGACCTGATTATGTGACAGAACGTCCTATCCGATTTATCCCCGGTCCGCAATCAGATCGTTTCATCGAGACGTCATTGGATACTTTTGTTGCTGATTCCTACACCATCCTGAATGAATCGGATCGTATGGGATATCGGCTTAAGGGCCCTCAGTTGAAGCACAAGTCGGGTGCAGATATGATTTCGGATACAGTTACAATCGGTTCCATACAGGTGCCAGGCGATGGCCAACCGATTATATTGATGTCAGATTGCCAGGTGACAGGAGGCTACACCCAGATCGGTGTCGTTATCGGCGTAGATATTCCATATCTGGCTCAAAGAAAACCTGGTGATCGCATACAATTTCAGCAAATCGGGATTGAGGACGCTCAGCATTTCTGGAGGGAACAGGAGCGGCTTATTTCTTTGATAAGAATGCACAATGCTCACTGAATGTACCTTTTGGGCAGAATGATTTAAAGAAATGAGGACAACAATGACTATATATATCGCATTATTGCGCGGCATTAATGTAGGGGGCAAGAACAAGATAAAGATGGCAGAATTGAAAAATTCGTTTGAAGCATTGGGTCTGGAACGTGTGAAAACCTATATTAATAGCGGGAATGTTTTGTTCGAATCTCAATTAAGTGAAGCAGTCTTGCGTGAACAAATCGAGCAAGCAGTTCACAGGGATTATGGTATTGCGCTGACAGTAATATTGAGGACGGCTCAGGAGCTGGAACAGATGATTGAACATTGCCCATTCTCCCTGGATACCTTGCTGGCAGGGGAAAGTATTCATGTCTCTTTTCTGCTCCGGGCACCTACCGAGGACCAAATTACCTACTTATCCCGAATCCAAAGTGAAAAAGATGAATTCCAGATTCAAGGCCGAGATCTTTATTTATGGTTCCGTCAAAGCCTATTGGATTCCAAGCTTGCGAGTCATATTCCAAAATTTGAAGATTCTGCGACAACACGCAATTGGAATACGATTCTAAAGCTCGACGCGCTGGCAAAAGCAATGAAATCCGATTGAGAACATGCAGTTTCCCCTTTTATTCATTCGCTTCAGCTGCATGCTGAGCATGGGGCAATGTGCACATAAAGGCATTCAAAGCGCTGCTCACAAATGAGTCCTTTCGTGTAATGAACTCGGTTTGCATATGACGGTACGAATCGGGAATAGCATGTGTACGGACAGTGCCTTCCGTTTCGTGCTTGTTTATGACGGATTTGGGCAGCAGAGAGACACCAAGCCCTGCCGATACACCACCAATAATCGCTTCCAGTGTACCAAACTCCATAATGATCGGCTGCGTTATGCCAATGGACTGAAGCCACTGATTCAGCACTTCCCGATAAGAGCATCCGGTGCTGTACACGAGAATGGGTTTGGTTACAGCTTCATCGAGCTGGATGACTGCAGGAGTAGAAACGATAACCAGCTCTTCATCAAATGCCGGCACCGATTGCAGGTCAGGATGATTACATTTGCAGCCTATGAAGGCACCATCCAGCTCATAATGGAGTACCTTATCCATCAAATATTGCGAATGCCCGGTCGTTAGTGACAGCAGTACACCAGGATACTGCTTGTAATAAGAGGCTAACAGCTTTGGCAGTCTGACGGCGGCAGCGGTCTGCGTGGAGCCAATGACGAGCGGGCCACTCGGTTCACTAGACGAGGTGAGTGCCAATGTGACTTCATCCAGCAGACCGACAATTTTGTCTGTATAGGTGAGTAAGGTCTTGCCGCTCGAAGAAAGTGTCATCCCCCGATTATGACGAAAAAACAAGATGGTTGCCAGCTCCGACTCCAGCTGCTGAATCCTTGCGGTCACATTGGATTGAACATAACCGAGCCTTTGTGCCGCTTTGGTAATCGAGCCCTCCCGGGCGACCATTTGAAACACGCGTAAATCTGAGCTCTCCATAGCTACAAACCTCCCCAATCCGATTGAGCTATTTTCAATCGGATTCTTGATATCATAAATTGTGATACCCAGTATCTCTAACAATCATTATACATAAAATCAATCCTCCGTTACAATCATTCTAAACCGATTAAGACATTAGGGAGGATCCGAATATGAATGTGCATAATAAAGTCGCTTTAGTCACTGGCGGAGGAACAGGAATTGGCAGGGCAACGAGTATAGCATTGGCAGAACGGGGAGCCTGGGTAGCAGTGAACTATTCGAGGTCCAGGACAGACGCTGACGAAACCGTGCAAACGATTCTAAGCACGGGTGGTCGTGCCATGTCTGTTCAATCTGATGTGTCCAATGACCGGGAAGTGCGCGCAATGGTCGCAGCCGTTGTCCAACAGTTCGGAACTGTTGATTTGCTTGTCAATAATGCGAGTACTACTCAACACATCGCGCTTGACGATCTGGAAGCAGCAACAGATGAGGTATGGGATGAGCTGTACGCGGTTAATGTTAAAGGCATGTTTAATTGTGCACGTGCTGCCGCTCCATGGATGAAGCACAATCAACAAGGAGCAATCGTCAATGTTGGAAGCATCGCCGGACTAAGCGGTTCAGGCTCATCACTCCCCTATGCTGTATCCAAAGCTGCTGTGCATGGACTTACCAAATCATTGGCTCACGCATTGGCTCCGGAAATTCGAGTAAATTGTGTCGCACCCGGAGCTGTCGCAACCAGATGGTGGGCAGGACGGGAAGAGAAGATGAATCGGTTAAGCAAAAACCTGCTGCTCCAGCACATCTCCACCCCAGAGGATATTGCCAGGCTGATTTGTGCGGCATTGGAGCAGGAATCCATGACTGGGCAAATCATCACCATCGATTGCGGACAAACCTTATAACCGCAAACATGCTTTTGAAAGAGAGGATAACCCAACAACTCAGCAAAGCAATTGGAGGCTTGTACTATGAGCAAAATCAAATATATCGGGCTTGTGGTATTGACAACTTTTATAATGGGGATTGCCTTTCCGGTTGGCAAGCTTGGCATGGCTTATGCACCGCCTTTTTTCCTTATGGGCATTCGGTTCGTATTGGCAGGGGTGCTGCTTGCACTTATCGTCAGCAGGAAACCACGACCGCGTGGAGGCAAGCAGTGGCTGCAGGTGGCTATAATTGGTCTGTTCCAGTCCGCGGGTGTGATGGGATGTGCCTATTTCAGTATGCGATGGATCACCTCGGGCGAATCCTCAATTATTACATGTACGAATCCACTGCTTGTCATTATACTCGGGACCTTGTTTACCGGCGCTGTATATCGTGGTCATCAGTGGATAGGCGTTGCTATTGGTTTTATAGGTGTCGTGTTCACTTTTGGACTGCATATGGATATTCAACCAGGATCGTTTATTAGCTTCGCGGGAGCCTTGTTCTTTGCTGTGTCCACATTGCTGGTAAAACGATGGGGGCCTGCATTCGATATCAATGTTATGGCTGCTTATCAGATGATAGCGGGTGGAGTCGCTTTGTTTATTTTAAGTGCATTCACGGAGCAGCCTTATTTTCATATGACCTTTACATCGATATCCATTGTGCTATGGCTTGCGATTATGGGCTCCATCGTTCAGTTCTCGTTATGGTACTACCTGCTGCGGGGTGGTGATCCTGCCAAAACAAGCACTTTTCTGTTTCTCGTACCCCTTTTTGGTCTTTTATCCAGCTGGCTGCTGCTCGGCGAACAGGTTCAGTGGTATGTGGGAGTCGGTGGTGCACTCATCTGTGTGGGAATTGTGCTTGTCAATTGGGACAGAAGAAAACAGCCGGGATTGCAAATAACCAAACCCTTAATAGAAGGGTAAGGCAGATGACGAATACAAGCAGGGGTGGTGATCACTTAGATCGCCACCTTTTTTGTTGTTGCAAGGAACATTTGATCAAAGTGTTAAAAATCAAACTTTTCCCAGCACCTCAAATCGGTTATGTTAAATATAGCTATGATCATTCATAGAGGGGGAAAGCTGCTTGAATCTAAAAAGAATGCTGTCAAACCGGAGAAGTGTCATTATAACCTGGTTGATTTCGTATATCGTCGTGTTATTCGTACCCGTATTATTCAGCGCTGCGCTGTATTGGGAGGCACAAAATACCATTGATGAACAGATTCAAAGAGCTAATGATACACTGCTGAAGCAGATGCAGGATGCTATAGATAATGAAATTGCGCAGGTCAATCGCTTGACTAATGAAATGTATTCCAATGTAAAGGTGCATGATTTATTTTATTCCAACAAGTTTGCGCGTGACGATTTTCGCTATGAGCTGTACGGGATTACACAGGACTTGGGCAGATACCGCTCAACCTTTTCCAATATTGATGAATATTACATTTACTGGTCAACGGGTGATATTGTCATAACTCCAATGGTCTACAAGCCTTCGAGCTTGCTTTATTCGGATCTGTACAGCGGCAGTGAGTTGAGCTTTGGGGCGTGGACTAATAAGATCAGCAATTTAAAGCAGCGGCAAACGATGTATACAAGTCGTATCAATGAAGCAGGCCGTAAGCAGAGCTATGTAAGCTTTATAAGTCCTTTTCCTGCGGATAGCAACGACAAATCGGTAGGCTCTATTGTGGTGATGATCGATACGAACAAGCTGTTACATACCATTTCCAGCGTGGGTCAATTTAACGGCGGGGATTTATTTATACTCAATGAAAATAAACAGGTCCTGGTCTCGAATACGACAAAGGAGATCGATTTATCACCAGTCAGCCAAATTCTTGAAACCTCAGGCAATGTATATGGCAACTATCACGGAATCAAATCGCAATTTTTTTATATTAAGTCTTATAATTCAAAATTATCCTACTTGATGGTTGTTCCCGGTAATCTGGTGTGGACAGCTTCTGCTTATGTACGAAATGTAGCCGCTTACAGTATCGTTTTCAGTGTGCTTGGCGGTTGCATCCTCACGGTATTTTTCTTGCGCAGGAACTATAAGCCGTTGGATTCGATCATGCAATCGATGACGCTGTACTTTGGAGCTGAGCAGAAATCCGGCAACGAGTTCCATTTTATTCAAAACGCCTTTGTGGATACAGTAAACGAGAAGGAGCAAACGAATGTCCGTTTGAAGCAGCAGCAAAATCAGCTGCGGTCACACTGGATTTCCAGATTGCTGAAGGGACGCATGGATGCCCAGCTTTCCCTGGAAGAGGCTGAGCCTTCGTTTGAGCTTGATTTTGACTCCGAAAATTTTTGCGTGATGCTGTTTTATTTGGAGGACAGCGAGCTGTTTTTCAAGAAGGCTCACTTTCTGCAGGTTGCCGATAAGCATAAGCTGCTGCAATTTATTGTGACCAATGTAGTCGAGGAACTGGTCAATCAACAGCATACGGGATACATGGCTGAGGTGGACGATATGATGGCTTGTTTAATCAATATTCGCCATCAGGATTCGAAAGATACGGCTGATCGACTGGAACATATAGCCCGAGCGGCACAAAGCTTTCTGATGAAGCATTTTGAGATTGAGGTTACCATTTCCATTAGCGGCTTTCACACCTCGAAGCTGGAAATTCCGGAAGCCTATAACGAAGCACTCGATGCCATGGAATATAAGCTGATACGCGGCAAGCACGAAATTATTAGGTATGAAAAGATTCGAAAGGGCGACCCGTCACAATTGAAGGCGGGTTACTATTACCCTCTGCAAATGGAGCAGCAGCTCATTAATTATGTTAAAGCCGGCGATGTGAATAAAGCAAGGGCATCATTAAATGAAATCATTGAACGCAATTTCCATCAATCGGTTATGAATGTGGAGCTTGCCAAATGTTTATTTTTTAATCTCGTGAGCACGTTTATTAAAACGATGAATGAAATCGGGGATATGGATATACAAGAGACTTTTTTTCACAACAATCCGCAGGCGATTGAAGAGCTGACTCATTCCCAAACTATAGCCGATATGCACCAGCAATTACTGGTCATGTTGGAGGAGGTTTGCCGTCTTACAGCCGCGAAGCTGGAGGCTAATAAGTTAAAGCTGAAGGACGATGGTCTGGGTGAGTTTCTGCAAAAAATTATCAAATTTGTGAAGGAAAATTATGCGGATGCCAACTTGAATATATCGATGATCGGAGACTCATTTCAAATGAAGCCGACTTATGTATCCAAGCTGTTTAAAGACCATTCCGGTGAGGGGTTATTGGACTATATTAATAAAATTCGAATTGAGAAGGCGAAAACCCTTTTAAGAGAAGGGAATATTCCTTTACAGGAGGTTGCCAATCTGAGCGGGTTTAATGATCTTAATACCTTTATGCGCCTGTTTAAAAAGTTTGAAGGCATAACGCCTGGTCAATATAAAACATTTTGAGCATGATTTTGGATATATTGAGGATTCCATGACCTGCTGTATCGAGGCATAATCGGATGGTAAGTCTTAACAGGGCTACCAGTAAACAAGGAGGTCATTGTATACATGAACAACAAATTGAAGAGGTCTTTTGCTGTACTCACAACAGGGCTTATGGGAGGCAGCTTGCTGCTTGCTGCTTGTTCCAAAGAAGCGACCCCGGCACCGGGCAGTACACCGGCAGATACGAAAACGCCTGCAACAACGACAGCTACAACCACTGGTACGTATCCGATCAAAACGGATAAGGTCATTACGCACTGGTACGTTGCTGGAGCCGGACAATTGGCGGCCATTCCGGATGTGAACAACTGGCCGGTCTTTCAGGAATTAGCGAAACGGACGGGAATTAAGGAAAAGTATATTTCACCCGCCGTCAATCAGGCCAAGGAGCAGCTTAATGTGATGTTTGCATCCGGTGAATACGCAGACATCATCGAATGGAATTTCTTGAACGATTACCCCGGCGGACCCGAGAAAGCGATTAAAGATGGCAACATCTTAAAGCTTAACGATCTGATAGACAAATTTGCGCCTAACCTGAAAAAGTATTTGAAAGCGCACCCAGATGTGGACAAACAAATTAAAACGGATAACGGTACCTATTACGGTTTTCCCTTCGTACGTGGTGATGATTGGCTGAAAACATATGGTGGACCGATTATCCGCAAGGATTGGCTGGATGATCTTGGCTTACAGGTACCTACAACGATTGACGAATGGTATATCGTGCTGAAAGCTTTCAAGGAGAAGAAGGGAGCAGCGGCTCCACTGACCTTTATAAGCGGTGTTCCGCGCGTATTTGATGACCTGGGCACGGGTGCTTTTATTGGAGCTTACGGTGTAACACGCGGCTTTTCCTTGAAGGATGGCAAAGTCATATTCGGACCTGCGCAGCCGGGCTACAAGGAATTTTTGTCTACCATGCGCAAATGGTACGTTGATGGCTTGCTCGATAAGGACATCGCAACCATTGACGGGAAAATTCGTGATGCCAATATGACGTCGGGTAAATCCGGAGCTACCTATGCCCTGGCAGGCGGAGGTATCGGCAAATGGCTGACGGCGATGAAGGACAAGGATCCCAAATATAATGTAGTCGGCGCCCCGTATCCGGTACTGAAAAAAGGCGATATTCCGATGTTCGGCCAAAAGGATTACACGGCACCAAGCGGCGGAACGTATGCGATCTCACCAAAAAGCAAAAATCAGGAGCTGGCGGTTCAATTGCTTGACTACGGCTTTAGCGAAGAAGGCATGTTATTCTATAACTTCGGAATTCCGGGCGTCAGCTATGATATGAAAAATAACTATCCTACCTATTCGGATATGATTCAGAAGGATTACAGCTTGAACCTCGGTCTCTATACAAGATCAACAGGCGGCCCGACCGTTCAGGACAGACGTTATTACGAGCAATTCGCGGCGCTTCCACAGCAGCAGGAGGCTGTTACGACCTGGTTCAAAACCGATGTGGATAAATACATGCTGCCTCCGATTTCCCCGACACCGGAAGAAAGCTCGGAGCTGGCGAAGATTATGACCGAAGTGAATACGCTGGTCGACGAAACCACGATCAAGATTGTGTTGGGGACAGATACGCTGGATTCCTACGATAAGTTCCTTGACAAATTAAAAGCACTCAAAATTGATCGCGCCATTCAGATTGAACAGGCTGCATTGGAACGCTATAACAAAAGATAGAAAATTTACGGAGGGCAGGGGAGAGGAGCTGCTATTCATCTCCTCTGTCTTCTTCATCAAGTCTTGCTATGGAAGGAGAGCATCATGCAAAATGTCGTCAAAAAAACGAATTGGAGGAAGTTCCTCCTTAATGATCTGATACGCAATAGGCTGCTTTATATCATGATGCTGCCTGCATTATTATATTACATTATTTTCCATTACGGTCCTATGTATGGTGCTATAATAGCATTTAAGGAGTACACACCATCGAATGGAATTATGAACAGCGAATGGGTGGGACTTGCGAATTTCCAGGATTTTTTTAGCGGCTTTTATTTCTGGCGTATTTTCAAAAATACAGTGCTCATCAGCTTGTATTCCCTTATATTCGGTTTTCCCGCTCCTATTCTTCTCGCTCTGTTCATCAATGAACTGAGAAGCAAAGGCTTCAAACGAATCGTTCAGTCGGTTACGTATATGCCTTATTTTATTTCACTTATCGTAGTTTGCGGTATCATCAAGGACTTCACGAATAGCGGAGGTCTGATTAATACGATGTTCAGCTATTTGGGCGGCGATGGCAAGACGATGCTGCAAAATCCGAATTACTTTCGCCCGATTTATATACTATCCGAGATTTGGCAGCATTTTGGTTGGGAGTCGATTATATATTTGGCAGCTCTAAGCGGTATTGATCAGGAGCAGTATGAAGCAGCCCGCATCGATGGAGCCGGACGTTGGCGGCAGATGCTCAATATTACAATTCCGGGCATCCTGCCAACCATTACCATCCTGCTCATTCTGCGAATGGGGAACCTGCTGAATGTTGGCTTTGAAAAAATCATTCTGCTTTACAATCCTTCGATCTACGACACGGCAGATGTCATTGCCTCTTATGTATATCGGAAAGGTCTGATTGAGTTCAACTGGAGCTTCAGCGCAGCGGTTGGCTTGTTCAATTCGTTAATCAATCTGGTTTTGCTGGTCACAGCTAATTATATTAGCCGCAAAACGAGTGAAAACAGCTTGTGGTAAGGAGTGTCCAAACATGGGTAACCAAAAGTCACTATCGGATTCGTTAACCGACGGCTTCATTATTATCGTGATGCTGGGTCTGATGCTCATTACGGCCTATCCGATCATCTATGTCATCCTTGCTTCGGTTAGTGATGGGACGGAGCTGATGAAGCACACCGGCTTTCTGTACAAATCATTCGGCTTTCATCTGGATGCCTATTACAAGGTGTTCGGAAATCCGAACATTCTTATCGGTTATGGCAATACGATCTTTGTGGTCATTGCCGCTTTGGCAGTCAGTATGAGCATCACAGCGATGACTGCTTATGTACTGTCGCGCAAGCAGGTATTTTGGAACAAAATCTTTATCTTTGTCATCGTGCTGACGATGTTTTTTAACGGAGGCCTGATTCCTTTTTATTTGATCGTCAAAAATATCGGGCTGATGAATTCACTCTGGGCGCTGATTCTGCCCTTTGCCGTGAATACGTTTAATCTGATCATTATGCGAACCGCATTTATGAGTGTGCCTGATAGTCTGGAGGAATCCGCCAAGATCGACGGCGCCAATCATTTTGTGATTTTAACCCGTATTATTGTCCCGCTATCGCTGCCTGTTCTTGCTGTGATGTCGCTGTATTATGCGGTGGAAAAATGGAATGGATGGTTTTATGCGTCCTTGTTTTTGAAGGACCGCAATCTGTTCCCGCTGCAGCTGATTCTCAGAGAAATCCTGATCTCGAATTCCACGGACAGCATGCTCGGAGGCGGAAGCATTGACACAGCGGTTCAGATCAGCGAATCTATCAAGTATGCAACCATAGTGGTCGCAACCTTACCCATTCTGTGTGTGTATCCTTTTGTACAGAAATATTTTGTAAAAGGGGTTATGGTTGGAGCTTTGAAAGGATGATGGTTACGACAACTCTGGAAACTGAGGTTGAGCAGCGGGGACAGATCAAATTAACGGGTAAGCATCAGCAAATCGTAGATACGATGGTGCACCATATCAATCAGCATTATATGGAGCCTAACTTGTCGGTGGAGACCCTTGTTGACATTACCGGGTTGTCTACCAATTATGTTCGGAGGGTTTTTAAAGCGGCGACCAGCCAATCATTCTCGGAATATACGGCAAGGCTTCGGTTTCAAAAGGTACAGGAGCTGCTGACAGAAACCGACTTGCCAGCAGTCAGAATCGGTGAGAGGGTGGGCTTCATCAATTCGAGCTACTTCTATGTTTCCTTCAAAAAGTTCACAGGAAAAACACCGGATTTGTACCGTAAGCATCACAAGAAAGCCACGAATTGAAACAATGAGTGGGGAGTTCCTGTGCCCCTCTCGTTATAATTTGACCAAAAACTTAGGCCAAACAGAAGACCCGAACAATTGTACCGCCTAAAAGGCTGCGTTGTTCGGGTTTTTGTACGATAAGTCTCCTTCAGTTGGCTCCGCTTGGCATTAATAACCCATGTGATGGAAAAAAAGCGAACGATACTAGCAATCGATAAACTTAAGTTGCAATGATGATCTACTCCTGTAAAGCAGCTGCTGGGCATTGGACCGAAGCTCCGGTTTCAGGAAGGCTGCGATTCTTTAACCGGGATGCCGGACAACTGCCTGCATCCTCCCGATTTGTTTCCCATTTGGCGGGATTGGTCGTGTCCGGGATGCGGCGCTCCAGAATAGCCTGATATTGGAGGGCTTTTTCTTCCAAATGGGCAACGCGGCGCTTGGCTTCTTCGAGCTGAATCAGCGCCGCTTCCCTATACTCCATCATAAGTGCGAAGCGCTGCGGAACGGTCGAATCACCTTCGAGGCAGAGATCGACGTATGTTTTGATATTTTCAATCGGCAGCCCAGTCTGCTTGAGGCATTTGACGCCATACAGCCAATTGATCGATTCTTCGTCGAACAGCCGAATGTTGTTTTTATTGCGTTGTACGCTCGGCACCAGGCCCTTATCCGTGTAAAAGCGTACGGCGTGCTCGGTAAGTCCTGTTATCAGAGCGGCATCTTGGACCGTATACATATGCAATCCTCCCTGGGAAAAAAATATTGAAAACGGCTTGACTTCGTGTTACACGAAGGCGCTAGGATTATTGTAACGCAAATCGGCCAGAAGCGGAATCCCCGCTGCGGTGCCCGATTCCCGGGAAACGCTGCCGTTTGCAGATTTACATTTGATGGGGAGGAATTAATATGCAAAACGTAACCTTGAACAACGGAGTGAAAATGCCGATCATCGGCTTCGGTGTCTACCAAGTTCCCGATGCTGAAGAATGCGAGAACACGGTATATGAAGCGCTGAAGGCCGGCTACCGCCTGATCGATACCGCCGCCGGTTACCTGAACGAGGAAGCGGTTGGACGCGCAATCAAGCGCAGCGGCGTACCGCGCGAAGAACTGTTTATCACGACCAAGCTCTGGATTCAGGATGCCGGCTACGAGAGTGCCAAACTGGCTTTTGCCAAGTCCTTGCAGAAGCTGCAGCTCGACTATCTCGATCTGTACCTCATACACCAGCCGTTCGGCGATTACTACGGCGCATGGCGCGCGATGGAAGACCTGTACCGCGAAGGCAAGATCAAGGCGATCGGCGTCAGCAACTTCCTGCCCGACCGTCTGATGGACCTCATTGTGCATAACGAAATCGTGCCCGCCGTCAATCAGGTTGAAACGCACCCGTTCCACCAGCAGATCGACAACGCTGCTTTCATGAAAGAGCAGGGGGTGCAAATCCAGTCGTGGGGACCGTTCGCCGAAGGACGTAACAACATGTTCGGCAACGAAGTGCTGACCTTAATTGCAGAAAAACACAACAAATCCGTCGCCCAGGTCGTGCTGCGCTGGCTTGTTCAGCGCGAAGTCGTTGTCATTCCAAAATCGGTGCGCAAAGAGCGGCTCGTCGAGAATTTCGATATTTTCGATTTTGCACTGAGCACGGAAGATATCGAACAGATTTCCACCCTGGATACGGGGGAAAGTCTTTTCTTATCGTACCACGACCCGGAAATCGCCAAGATGCTGGGCAGCTTGAGAGTCGATCTGTAACCTTTGATCGAACCGTGAATTCATCACGCAATCATTCTCAATTGTATAAGGAAGGGCAGGTGCTGCGCCTGTCCTTTTTTGTGTCCGTTGTACATCACGGCGTATATGATTCGCTTTTGCTTCTCTTTTCGCCGTGCCCCTCATAGCGGGAACCCCACTTTCGCTAGGTTTTCGGGGGAGTCCCTACTGCTCCCGGACGACCTGCCGGATCAGGTTGCTTTCATACAACGCTCAGGGTTAAAGCCTCAATAGCAAAAAAGCGTTTTGGGTCTCCCGGTTAGGTTGTATACCAAAATTCCAATTGCTTACCACAATTTATGATATACATGCCAGAAGATTATCTGAAACATTTATTATCCACTTCACGTTAATAAGATTGTTATCGAAGTATATACAAAAAACATACCACGAGGAGAGAATTACTATGAAAAAAATAGCAGCTTTAGGATTGGCGTCATTATTAATAAGCAGCAGCTTGACCATGAGTACGGCCTTTGCTTTTTCAGATTTGGAAGATGGACAAGCAGTAGCTGTAAATGCTTTAAAAGATCGTGGGGTTGTGAGTGGGATCGACAACGAGCATTTTGCACCTAAAGCACAGATCAGTTATGCACAAAGCGTGCAAATGATTGTCAAAGCGCTGGATTTGAACATCGATATGATTCGTTTTAAGACGCTTCCGGTGGCATCAGGGACGTATACCCAAATCGCCGATAACGCTTGGTATGCGGATGCTTTTGTTATTGCTTATTATAATGGCTTGGAGATTCCTAAGGATGTGAATCCCAATGCAACCGTGACACGTGAGCAATTTGGTGATTTGCTGGTTCGCGCCTTAGAAAAGAAAGGCAATTTTCCAAAGGTGAACATTGTACCTGCTGCGATCAATGATGAGAATCAAATTACTCCCGAATACCAGGGCGCATTGCAGCGTATGCTTCATTACAAAATTGCTGAGCTGGACAAGGATGGCAAGTTTAATCCAAAGAGTCAACTTACGCGTGGTGGCGCTGCAATTTGGGTATATAATGCTATCCGGGTAATGAATGAACATGCGCAAGCACCGGCACCAGCACCAGCTCCAGCTCCAGCTCCTGTAGAAGCTGTTACAGTAATTGTTGAGAAAGTAAGCGACGATGTGAACAAGGTCACGTTATCTCGGGGTGAAAAACCAAGCGCAGGCTACAGTATCGACATCAACAACATTCGATTTGATCAGAGCGGACAGGCAGTCATCTCCTATACGCTGAATGATCCGCAGCCTGACTCAATGAATGCGAGTGTGATTACGGAAGCCAAAACAGTCACATATCTGCCTGTGAAATACAAGGTTGTGACAGAGCTGGCTACTGTTAGTCCTGCCACTCAAGCAAATCAATAACTTACAATGAGGCTATCCCGCAGGGTCGATAAGATCTTGGGGATAGCTTTTTTTTATATTTTCGGGGCTTATTGAACGGACATTGGGTGCGACTGACCTGTTACAACGTCAAAGTAATTATGTTACAATTCAAATTGAGTCCTTAGAACAGGAAGGGATTGTGATATCATCAATTGGGGGAATGCAGGTGAGTATGAGTTACGTCAATCTTCGAGCCTTTGAATCAGAAGATACGAAGGAGCTGCACCGCTGGTTCAATGACGCGGATTCTATTTCCATGATAGGCCGAGTTCCCAGAACCTACGAAGAGACGGTACAGCACGTCGAAAAAAAACGCAAAAATGGTGATCTGGTTCTGGCAATTGAAAATGAAGAACTACATACGGTTGGATGGATTTTTTTGCAAAATATTGAATATGAGCACGGCAGGGCAAGTATCGGTATCTTGATTGCACCGGAGAGTCGCGGAAAGGGTTACGCGGGGGCAGCAATGAGGAAGATGATCGATATAGGCTTCAAGCAGCTTCGGCTGAATAAAATCTATTTAACGACAAGAGGAATTAATGAACAAGCGATAGGCTTATATCAAAAGACGGGTTTTGTCATTGAAGGTCAGCTGAGAAATCACGCCTATAGCGACGGTCGTTATTATGATACTTATATCATGGGAATATTAGCTTCGGAATGGAAAGACTGATCAGTGAACGTAGCGGCCTATTCAAGTAAGTTAAATTACAACCTATTCAGGAGGAACATCATGCAAACGCTTTTGCTGCTTGGCAGCCTTAACATGCTTATTTCAGTAATTTTGGGCGCTTTTGGGGCCCATGCGCTCAAGAAGAAAATTTCAGCGGAAATGTCCGCAGTGTATCAAACGGGTGTTCAATACCAAATTGCCCATGGTCTTGCATTGCTTGGCTTGGGAATTATCTCCAATGGTATTGTGAAAAGTCAGCTCGTATACACGGCAGGCTGGTTCTTGTTCGCAGGTATTATTTTGTTTAGTGGCAGTCTTTATGTACTAAGTATGACAGGTATTAAAAAGCTGGGAGCGATCACCCCCATCGGTGGGCTGGCGTTCATTGTAGGCTGGTTATTACTGATTGTTGCCATTGTTCAAGGGTAAGATATGCATCTGAAAAACTATAGTTCCAACTGTCCTGAATCCGCCTAAATGGCGGATTTTTTGTTGTTATATTCACTTCATACATACAGATCGACAGTTTGACTAAATAATCATCAACAAATAAATATTGAAAATAAATAGATTATAATATAATATATCTATAAATAAACAAACAATAATTTATTCATCTATTTTATTTATTTATTTATTTGTTTATATTTGTCGTTTCAAGGAGGCCTTTTTGTGTGGAACAACCGTTACGTCCGAACCATTATTATGTCCCGTGTGCTATTGCAGCTCGGGGTTTGGATAAGAAATTTTGCGATTTTGCTGTACGTGACAGATTTGACGAACAATGATCCGTATGCTGTGTCACTCATATCTGTCGCGGAATTCGCACCTATTTTTATTTTTGCAATTATTGGGGGAACCTTTGCCGACCGTTGGCAGCCTAAGCGGACGATGGTAGGGTGTGACCTGCTATCAGCTATATCCGTTTTTATCGTGCTGCTTGCGCTTATGTATGGGTCCTGGTATTCCTTATTGGCAGGTACATTGGTATCCGCTATTTTGTCGCAATTTTCTCAGCCTTCGGCAATGAAGCTGTTCAAGCAGCATATACATGCCGATCAGATGCAGGGAGTTATGGCGATGTTTCAGTCGCTGATGGCGGTTTTTATGGTCATTGGACCGATCATCGGCACCTTTGTTTATCAACAGTATGGAATAGGGGTATCGCTTTCCATTACAGGAGCTATGTTTATCGGTTCAGCGCTCGTGTTATCATGGCTTCCCCGTGATATGAAGACGGCGAATGCGACAGTCAGCCAGAGCTTTAAAGCAGAGCTGATAGCTGGTCTACGTTACGTTGTATCCAACCGGGCGTTAAGAACATTATGCTCAACCTTTGCTGCAGCTGGGCTCGCAACCGGATTAATCCAACCGTTAATGCTGTTCATTTCGATTGAGAATTTGGGATTGGATAAATCGTTTCTGCAATGGCTGCTCATGGCTAATGGTGCTGCTATGCTCATCGGTGGAGGCCTGATTATGGGAGCAGCCAAAAAGGTGAAGCCTCATACCATGCTGGCTGTGGGGCTGCTTATTAGCAGTATTTGTACGATAGGGACAGGTGGGTCTACGAATATTGTACTGACTTTTATTTTGCAGATACTCAGTGGTTTATTTTATCCATGTATTCATGTAGGTATTCAAACACTGATTATGAGAAATACGGAAGCGGCATTTGTCGGACGGGTTGGAGGTACGATTACCCCAATATTTATGGGTTTGATGGTACTTGGCATGTCCTTATCCGGTTATATGAAAAATTTATTGACTTTGTTTGGTATTTATTGTGTAAGTGGAGGTTTGCTGGTCATCGGGGCGCTGCTCTTAATTCCGCTTTTTCAGCAACGGGATACGATGGATAGCCGCAGAACCAAGCACAATAGGACAACAACAGGATAGTGACTCGAGCCTGATAAACAAGAGGAATGTGGTGATAAAGATTGGGTATCCAATGTAATGGGTAAATAGTAAACAGGTACAGGAGTAGACATCAAACTAAACTATCAACAACGATGAAAGGATGATCAGAATGAATACGACATACGATTTGCATCAAACGAATGAAGTAGTGGGTGAAACAGGTAAGTATGTATGTGCTGTTGGCGAAACCAAGGAGCTCCAAAAGGGTGAAAGATTTCCGGCATGTCCCCAAACACAGCAGCCTACCTCATGGAGGCACGCTGATCATCAGCATCGATCTGGAGAAAAGGTTACAGAATCTGGGCATTACAAAGACAAGGATGGAGAACGCATAGAGCTGAAGCAGGGCGATGTGTTTCCGAACTGTCCAAGATCCGGGCAGCCTACCTCTTGGAAGCATAATTAACTTAATATAAGTACGATTTGAAGCAGCCACATGGCTGCTTTTTTGCTTTTGGGACAGCTGCCGCAAGTACTCCTTGCCAAAAGATAAATATGTGAATTATAATAAAAATAGAACAAACGTACATTCAAAGTACATATGTACATAACGGTAGGAGGATACGATGTCAGATATTCATCTTGAACGCAACCGTCTGCTCGTCAAAATAAGCCAGCTGTATTATGAAGAAGGGCTCAATCAGCAGGAAATTGCTCAACGTCTGGGAATTTCGCGACCCCATGTCAGTCGGATGCTCACTGCAGCGAAAGCAGAAGGCATCGTGCAAATTCATATCAGGAATCCTTATTCCATTGAACAAGAGATTGAGAAAAGGCTGATAGAAACGTTCGGAATCCATGATGCCTTGGTTGTTCATATTCAGGATGCGGATGCAGCCACAAGAAATCTTCAGCTGGGACGTACCTGCGCTGCACTGCTTGAATCGGTTCTCAAGGATGACGATCTTGTGGGCGTGATGGCAGGTCATACGATCAGCTCGTTGTGCAATGAAATCGAATACTTTTCCAGGAAAAATCTGCAATTCGTCTCGCTTATTGGCGGGTGGGGCTCTGAAGGCGCGACATGGCATGCCAATGCCAACACCAGCATGCTCGCTGGAAAGCTTCGTTCCAAGCATTGGCTGCTGCATGCACCAGCCGTAGTCGGATCCGAGGAAGCCTGTGCTTATCTCCATCAGGAGCCGCAAATTGCCGAGGTGCTGCAGTTAGCTGGGCGAAGCCAGCTTGCTGTGGTCGGGATTGGCCAGGTTTCCGAGCAGGCAACAATCGTGGAGTCTGGATACTTTAGCGAAGCGGATTTTCTGGATGTACAAGGACGTGGAGCGGTTGCTAATATATGCGCCTCCTTTCTGGGCAAGCAGGGCGAGCTGCTCGACTTTGCAGCCAGCAAGCGGATGATCGGCATTACGGCCTCCGAGCTGCGAGGTATCCCTAATGTGATCGCTCTTGCAGGCGGTTTGGAAAAAGCTGAAGCGATAACCGCTGCACTCCGCGGCAAATGGATCGATATTCTGGTCACGGATCTGGATACTGCACAAGCTGTGCTAGCTCTGGAGGATCAGAAGGCTACTACGAAAGGATGAGTGAGATGGAGCAGCAAGGATACTACGGAGCGTTTGGCGGCTCTTTTATTCCGGAAATATTGGTTCCGGCATTTGCTGAGTTGAATGAGCATTTTGAACAAATCAAGCAGGATTCGGCATTTTGGCAATCCTATCTCAGCATGCTGGCTGATTTCTCGGGAAGACCAACCCCTCTAACGTATGCGGAAGGGCTGACCCAATATTTTGGCAAGGCACGTATCTATATTAAACGGGAAGATCTGAATCACTCGGGTGCTCATAAAATTAACAATGCACTCGGACAAGGCTTGTTAGCCAAACGTATGAACAAAACACGTGTCATAGCCGAAACTGGCGCAGGGCAGCATGGCGTGGCTACTGCGATTGTGGCCGCCAAGCTTGGACTGAATGCAACCATTTATATGGGACGCGAGGATATGGAACGGCAGTATGCCAATGTATTTTGGATGAAGCATTATGGGGCTGAGGTCGTGCCTGTTGATTATGGCTCCCGAACACTGAAGGATGCGATTAACGAGGCTCTCCGCGATTGGGTTTCTTCGTTTGAGCATACCCATTACTTGCTGGGAACGGCTTCCGGTGCACATCCATTCCCAAGTATAGTCGCTTATTTCCAGTCGATCATCGGGAAGGAAGCGAAGGAGCAGATCATTCAGGCTGCTAACAGACTTCCTAACCGCGTTTATGCTTGCGTAGGTGGAGGCTCGAATGCCTTGGGTGTGTTTCAGGCATTTATGCCGCATCGTGAAGTCGAGCTTATTGGTATCGAGGCTGGAGGTAAAGGAATGGCTTCGGGCTTACATGCTTCGCGTATTGCATATGGGCAAGGGACCACCGGGATTGCACAGGGCTATAAAACCTTATTTCTGCAAAATAAGGATGGTCAAATGCGGGATACCTACAGTATCGCAGCAGGACTTGACTATACAGGAGTCTCGCCTATTCTTGCAGATCTGGCAGAACAAGGCCGCGTGCGATTCGAAGCAGCTACCGATGTCGAGGTGATTGATGCACTGAAGCTGATTATGACGAAGGAAGGCTTGGTTCCTGCACTCGAATCAACCCACGCATTCGCCGGTGCTTTTCGGGAAATCGAGCAAACTACAGATCAGGAAATCGTTATTATCAATATGTCCGGTAGAGGCGACAAAGATATATTTAATATAGCGGAGGGATTGCAGGATGACGAATGGACAGCATTTATCGCACGCAAGAATGAGCAATATGCCAACGCCACTAGCTGAATACTTGTCTCGACAGACGGATAAAAAAATCCGTATTATGGCTCATCAAATTTTGGGCTATCCCGATTTCGAGACCAACTATAAGATGATCAGTTTGCTGCATCAGTATGGTGTTGATTTGATCGAGCTTCAGATTCCGTTTTCTGAGCCAATAGCGGACGGGCCGATTTTTCTTCGAGCGAATCAAGGTGCTCTGGAGCGGGGCACGACGGTTGAACAATGCTTGGCTTTTGCCGAGCGTGTTGTCCGGGACTTTAATATTCCGTTTATTTTCATGACCTACTATAATGTGCTCTATCAATATGATGTGGAGCGCTTTGTGGAAAAGTGTGCAGCTATTGGGGTCAGCGGTTTAATCGTCCCGGATGCTTATCCCGAAGAAAGTGAAATCTTCTTGAGGGCATGCCGGAGTTATGGTGTGGAGCCTATATTACTGGTTACGCCTTATACGACGGAGGAACGGTTCGCCTATATTGCCAATCAAACCGGAGGCATGCTGTATTGTGTGGCCCGCAAAGGACTTACAGGCACGCAAACCGTATTTGACGAAGCAACAACCCAATTTTTGGGCTATTGCCGTGAACATGCTTTAACTCCGATCGGGGTCGGCTTCGGCATCCAGCAGCGCAGCGATGTGGATTATTTGATCGGCAAGAGCGATATTGCGATTATTGGGAGTCAACTGCTTAAGCTGCTTGAAGAAGGCGGGTTACATCGTGTGGAGGAATTTCTGGCTTCCTTGGCGGAGCTGTAACCTGACTTGTGAAAATACATGACAAATTATTTTTTTCTTGATAAAATTTAGACACTTATGGTAATATGCACAAAAGGAGATGATCAGATGAATCCTAAGGTGACGTTTCAATCACTGAATCGTCCCAAGCTGGTTGACGACGTTGTCATTCAACTGCAGAAGAAAATATCCAGCGGTGAAATTCGTCAGGGCGATAAAATTCCTACGGAGCCCGAGCTCATGGAGCAATTCGGAGTAGGGCGTTCCACGATTCGTGAAGCCGTAAGAGTGCTCGTTCATGCAGGCTTGCTGGAGAAGAAGCAGGGGTTTGGAACGTATTTGACGTCCAGTTCTGTTATTCAGGAGCCACTTGTTCATCGGTTACGGCGAGCTGAAATATTGGAGGTGTATGAGGTTAGAAAAATGCTGGAGCTGGAAATATCCAGATTGGCCGCCAGCCGCCGCGACGAAGACGATCTTGAAAAAATGAGAATTCATTTGGACATTCGTTCAGCCGCATTGGACAGAGGGGATACCGACGCGTATTTGCTTGCTGATATCGATTTCCATTTATCGGTAGCTGTCGCAAGCAAGAATAGTGTCGTTATCGATTTGTATCGTACGTTCTCAACCGTTTTGCTGGACGCCATTCAGAAGCTGGCGAAATATCAAGTCGGACATGATCCGCATACGTTGTTCCACGAACGGCTGTATCAATCGATTCAGGAAAAGGATGTACAGGCTGCCGTGCATTGGACCTCACAAAATTTGGATGGTACCATTGCAGAGCTTCAAAGGTATTTGGGAATGGAGTAATGGCCTTTCCTTGCTTTTAAACGTCAGATGATAAGATGAAAGGTATGATGATGATGATGATAAAAACACCTGCAGCAAGCAATCCGCAAACTACGACGGTTTTCTCCGTTTTGTTCGCGATCAGTCTGGTCCATTTATTAAATGATTCGATTCAATCCGTTATTCCCGCTATTTTTCCGATTTTACATGAATCCCTGAAGCTGAGCTTTTCCCAGATTGGCTGGATTGCCTTTACCTTGAACGTAACCGCATCAATGTTTCAACCGCTGATCGGTCTTTATACCGATGCCAAGCCCAAGCCCTTTTTGCTTCCAGCCGGGGTAGTGTTTTCCCTTCTTGGGATGATCGTTTTGGCTTTTGCAGGCTCATTTGCACAGGTTATAATATCGGTAATACTGATTGGGCTCGGCTCATCCGTACTCCATCCTGAGGCATCCCGTGTCGCCTATTTGGCTGCAGGTCCGCGTAGAGGCTTGGCACAATCGATTTTTCAGACGGGCGGGAACATTGGTCAGGCGCTAGCACCCGTATTTACAGCACTGATATTTGTACCTCTCGGTCAATTCGGAATCATCTGGTTTACGATAGCAGCATTGGCCGCGATATTGGTTCAAATCTTTGTCGCCAAATGGTATCGTGGTTATATGACCAGGCAGTCAACAATCAAAAAGGCAGTCAAAGTCGTTAGAAGCAACCTGCCAAAATCGATGATTGCTTATGCGATGTGCATATTAATTCTGCTGCTTTTTTCCAAATTCGTTTATGTGGCCAGCATGACAGGCTTTTACGCCTTTTATTTGATCGATCATTATAAAATTTCTACGGAGTATGCACAAGTATTTATTTTTGCTTTGCTGGCGGCGGGTGCGGTAGGCACGTTTCTCGGTGGACCGATGGCTGACCGGTTTGGAAGACGTAATATGATCTGGTTTTCGATTCTCGGGACAGCGCCATTCTCCTTATTGCTTCCTTATGTGAGCTTGTTCTGGTCCGCAGTGCTTTGTGTGATAATCGGTTTTATCTTATTATCGGGATTTTCCGTTATTGTCGTATACGCGCAGGAGCTGCTGCCAGGTAAGGTGGGGACGGTATCCGGATTGTTTTTTGGATTGGCGTTTGGTCTAGGCGGTATCGGTTCTGCTGTGTTGGGTACCGTTGCGGATGCGACCAGCATTTCCTTTGTTATTCAGCTGTGTGCGTATTTACCGTTGATCGGCTTGCTTGCTGCTTTTCTGCCAACGGATGCGCGCCTCAATCTCGTTTCGGTTGATTCCAAGCAAGCGGTGACTAATTAAAGTGCAAGTAGAAGACCAAACCAAAAGAAGGAGAGGGGATA
Organism: Paenibacillus sp. FSL H8-0034; assembly: GCF_038000305.1. NCBI lineage: Bacteria > Bacillati > Bacillota > Bacilli > Caryophanales > Paenibacillaceae > Paenibacillus > Paenibacillus sp. FSL H8-0034. Next base: position 4,906,832 of record NZ_JBBOBS010000001.1, on the reverse strand, counting down.
TGGGTGTGGGGCTGGAACCCTATACCCATACCCAAGACCTCGCCATGGAACCAAGGAATGGGTTTCGACAAGGACCCAGCCTCTGTCTGGGGAATTATTCCGCTATTTAACGCTGGGCATGCTTTATTGATTGGTTGCCACAAATGACTCTGCCGCAGCAGAAAGATAATAAGCCAGCCCGGTTTGCTGATCTTCCAGCATCTTAAGATGAAAGTCATCATTGAGAAAAAATTGAGTCTGCGCTGCAAAATCTTTGGCTGATGTTGGATGGCCATGCTTATTCATAAACTCTAGATGGTATCCAATCAAATTACCTATTTCCTCATCGTTATGCTTTATGCCTGCTCTTAACGAACTTGCCATTTTATTTATGAATGTCATGGCTTCAACTGCTTGCTCATTGATTTCCTGAACCTTCTCTGGGACAACCTCAAGAGAATCCATCCCATACGTTTCCTTCAAATATTGATTTTGCTCAACCAGCGCTTTGTTCCATTCTTCCTCGCTTTCAAAACCTTTGAACATTTCCTTGTTGTCCATGTTTTCCCCTTCCTTTATACATCCAATGGATTTACGTAATGTTTGAACAATGGTATCCAGCCTGTCTTTGCGGCTAAGGAGCAATTCCTCCTGCTGCGATAGAATGGATAACCGGTCTGCATGATGTTCCATCATTTCCTTGATTTGATCTAAGGAAAACTCCAATTCTTTGTAAAATAGAATTTCTTGCAAACGTTCCAGCTCTTTGATTCCATACAGCCGGTATCCCGCCTCACTTATCGTGCAGGGCAAGAGGAGACCGATCTTGTGATAATGATGAAGCGTTTTGATCGTAACCTTGGACAGTTCAGATACTTCTTTTACCGTGTACAATATTGCTCATTCCTCCTTTCTTTACATAGCTTAATGTCTTCCCTAAGAGGAGAGTCAAGTGGCAATTTTATCAGTACTTCAGGTTCGAAGCAAAGGTCAATAAAAATAGATTGACAATAATTGTACCCTGCTTTATATTTGTTGTACATACAAAATAAGAAAAGGAGCTGTTACTCATGAAAGATCAATTTTTGTTCGATTGCTTGTTTTTTACTGCCAACCGTTTGAGCCGGGCAATTACAAAAATGGCTGAAGAGGAATTTGCTCCGACCGGTTTGAGTCCCATGTACGGTTATTTGATTCGTCTTGTTATTGGAGACCCGGGAATATCTCAAAAGGAATTATCCGAAAAGCTGCATATCACGCCCTCCACGCTTACACGTTTTATCGATAAATTAGAAGGTAAGCAATTAGTGGAACGCAAGGTGCAGGGTAAAACGGTATTGATCTATCCAACGACTAAAGGGAAAGAGCTGGAGGACTCGATTCGTCAATCGTCGCGAAACCTGCACAATAGATATGATGCTATTCTCGGCAAAGAAGCCGCGGATCTATTATCCAAGGATATCGTAGCAAGCAGCGAGTTATTGGAAAAATAAATATTTTTTTGTATCAATGTTGTATGTACAACAAAAATTGAAAATGTCGGGAGTGTCCAACAAGATGACAACAGGGCTTAAGTCTTCAAAAATGTATTACGGATGGGTGGTTGTCCTGATCACCTTCGTAACGCTGCTAGTATCTGCAGGAATTCGTTCCATGCCAAGCATCCTCATGCTGCCATTTGAAAAAGAGTTCGGATGGAGCCGCGGAGGCATATCCAGCGTCATCTCGATGGGTATCTTTTTATACGGATTAGTGGGGCCATTCTCGGCAGCATTTTTGCAAAAGTTCGGCATTCGAAGAGTGATGGTCGCATCACTGGCCGTATTGGCAGGCAGTCTCCTGATTACGCCTTATATGACTGCTCTATGGCAATTTGAGCTGTTATGGGGCTTGGTCGGAGGACTTGCCACAGGCATGATGGCGAACGTGCTGGGTGTAACCGTTACGAATCAATGGTTCGTGAAACGCAAAGGACTCGTGGTTGGATTGCTTACGGCAAGCGCTGCTACAGGGCAGCTGCTATTCCTGCCGATGCTGGCGCAAATTACGGTTGTGGTGGGCTGGAGATATGCGATTTATACAGCGGTCGCGGCACTTCTAGTCCTATTGGTCATCGTTGCTGTATGGATGCGAAATTCTCCATATGAGGTGGGGGCCGCACCCTATGGGACAGAGGAACTTGTCAAGCCCGTTCCGTTCCAGGGGAATTTGTTTCTGACACCTCTATTGGCACTGCGTTCTGCTTTAAAGAACAAAACCTTCTGGCTGCTGGCGGGAACCTTCTTTTTCTGTGGTTTTTCGACCAACGGCTTGATTGGTACCCATCTCATCCCGGCGTGCGGTGATTATGGGATACCCGAAGTTATGGCAGCGGGCTTGCTCGCCTTGATGGGTTTGTTTGACCTGGTCGGTACGACATTGTCCGGTTGGCTGTCAGATCGCTACGATAATCGCAAGCTGCTGTTTACGTATTATGGGCTTCGTGGACTTTCGTTACTATTCTTACCGTTTGCTTTGAATGCCAGTCCTGCGGTACTGATGATTTTCACTGTTTTTTATGGTCTGGATTGGATTGCAACCGTACCGCCTACCGTTAAACTGGCATCCATGGAATTTGGCAAGGAAAAAGCGGGGATGATCTTTGGCTGGATCGTGGTGGCGCATCAAATCGGCGCTTCGGTGGCTGCTTATGGAGCCGGTGTGATGAGAGAGCTGCTGGGCAGCTATACAGTTCCTTTTGTTGCCGCTGGTTTCGTCTGCTTATTTGCCGCGCTCATGGCGATACGCATTTCCCAAAGCACCAGCGCAGCGCAGCAGACTCAGGCGTGAGCAGCCATGTATCGGGTATTGAAATAAACAGATTGCTACTTGGAGCCAGCTTAAGTAAAATAGAAGGGAATTTGAAGTTTTTGAAAAGAGGGTAATGAATGAATAAGGAATCCATTTTCGGATTAACATTTGATCAACTGACTGCGTGGCTTCTGGAGCACGGTCATAAAAAATTTCGAGCGGCACAAGTCTGGGATTGGCTATATAAAAAACGGGTAACAGACTTTTTTGAGATGATGGATGTCAATCCTGATTGTGTTCAAGTATTGGCGGATCATTTTGTAATCCATACTTTGCAGCAGCACATTAAGCAGGAATCAGCGGACGGAACGAGAAAGTTTTTGTTCAAGCTGAAGGATGGCAATCTGATAGAAACCGTTATGATGCGGCACAAATATGGCTTATCGGTTTGTGTCACCACGCAGGTTGGCTGTAACATCGGCTGCAGCTTTTGTGCGAGCGGCTTGTTAGCCAAAAAAAGGGATTTAACCAGCGGGGAAATCATCGAGCAAATTATGAACGTACAGCATCATCTGGACATGGAAGAGCCAGGTAAAGTGGTGAGTCATCTTGTGGTCATGGGGATTGGCGAGCCCTTTGATAATTTTGAGAATATGATGAATTTCCTGAAAATCGCCACGGATCGAAAAGGACTTACGATTGCGGCCAGACATATTACGGTATCGACGAGTGGGCTTGCCAATAAAATAGTCGAATTTGCCGACACGAAGCTGCCGGTCAACCTGGCAATTTCCTTGCATGCACCAAATAATGAGCTTCGAACCCGTATTATGAAAATCAACAAAGCCATTCCGATTGAAAAATTAATGCAGTCCGTTGATTATTATTTGGAAAAAGCGAATCGGAAAATTACATTTGAATATATTTTGCTCAAAGATGTCAATGATCACAGGCAGGAAGCCGAGGAATTGGCCGATCTGCTTGGTAACAGAAGACATTATGTGAACCTGATCCCCTACAACCCTGTGGATGAGCACAGTCAATATCAAAGAAGCGACCAGGAGTCGGTGCTGGCTTTCTATGATACCTTGAAGAAGAGGGGCATTAACTGTGGTATCCGCCATGAGCATGGTACGGATATTGATGCCGCTTGCGGACAGCTGCGGAGTAAACAAATTCAAGTGGCGCAAGCACAATAACACTACACATATCGAGCTTGGCCGCATATCGAATCGTAAGGCCCACATCAACTTGATGTTGGGTCTTTTTGTTATGGCTGCGGGATAAATGTTGGAGCTATTGGAATAATAAACTAAGCTTCTTATGAAATGGGGATCAGGCATGTTTACTAACTTTTTAAAATACAAGAAATCATCCCGCGCCGAAATCCAGGAAAATCAAGACTTCCAGCCATTCCAGAAAGAAAATCTGCATCCCAAACTGCACAATAATATGAATACCATAAAAGCTGTATTAGGCAATAGCTCAGATGTCATCTTCAGGGAATTTCAGATTGCCGGGGGTATTCAGGCTGCTGTTGTATGTACCGATGGTTTATGTGACCCGATAACTGTTTCTGATTTTGTTGTAAAAAGCTCAATGCATGCTCAGGATAAGACGTTGATCCCCAATCTGAATAACCCGGAAACGATAGCCCAAACCGTCAAGGAACAGTTAGTCACTTTTTGGGATATAAAAGAAATTTCGGATTGGAGGCAGCTTTATCTTGCTGTGTTATCTGGAGATTCTGTTCTTATGCTGGATGGCTGTGATATAGCGTTAGCTGCTGGAACCAGAGGAGGCGAAAACCGGAGTATAACGGAGCCTTCCACTCAAACGGTCATCCGCGGACCGAAAGAGGGCTTCACAGAATCCTTTCGTACCAACACTTCATTAATACGCAGAAAAATAAAAAGCCCGAAATTATGGCTGGAAGAAAAAACGATCGGTGAAGTGACTCTTACCACAGTTGGCATCATGTATATACAAGGAATTGCCAATGAAAGTATCGTTCAAGAGGTGAGAAACCGTCTGGATGGGATACTTGTTGATGGGATACTGGAATCGGGATATATCGAAGACTTGATCCAGGATGGGGTATGGACGCCGTTTCCGACGGTTTTTAACAGTGAAAGGCCGGATGTGATCGCTGCCGGTTTACTTGAAGGGAGGATTGCTATCCTCGTTGATGGAACACCTTTTGTACTGCTTGTTCCTGTAGTGCTTACCAGCTTTCTGCAAGCGGCAGAGGACTACTATCAGCGTTATGATTTTGGTACGTTATTGCGGATACTTCGCTTTTGCTCCTTATTTATTGCTTTACTATTCCCTTCCCTTTATGTGGCGATAGCCTCCTATCATCAGGAAACGCTGCCTACTTCCCTGGTGCTGAATTTGGCCGCTCAACGTGAAGGTGTACCCTTTCCACCCATTTTGGAAGCTTTTTTAATGGAAGTTGTATTTGAAGTGCTGCGAGAAGCCGGAGTCAGGATGCCAAGCACCGTAGGTAATACGATTTCTATTGTTGGCGCTCTGGTCATTGGTCAGTCTGCTGTAGAAGCGGGTGTTATCTCTCCAGCTATGGTGATCGTCGTATCATTTACAGCCATCACTAATTTTGTTATTCCTTCCTTTAACTTCGGCATTGCGCTGAGATTGCTGCGCTTTGTTTTTTTAGTTTTAGCCGGTACGCTGGGGATGTACGGAATTGCAGTAGGCTTACTCATTTTTGTATTGCATCTTAGCAGCTTGCGTTCATTTGGGGTTCCTTATTTAAAGCCTTTTTCACCGTTCATAGCCACAGAGCAAAAGGATGCTTTGTTTCGATTTCCCATTTGGGCCATGAATACTCGTCCTCATTTTGCAAGTAAAAATATAGTGCGTGAGGCTCCTGATCAAAAGCCGCAAAAACCGCCTGGAGATCGTTCTAGAGATGATGAATAAGAACAGATTGCGAATCATCATAATGCTCCTGCTGCTGTTGTTTACCATGCTTCTAGGGGGATGCTGGGATATCAAGTATTTGGATGAGCTTTCCATTGTGATCGCTATTGGTTTGGATAAAGCCGAGGGAGATGATATTGCCGTTACCGTACAAATCGTAAATTCAAGTGAAATGACTAGCGGAGGGAATAAGAGCAGCGGGAGCGGTGCCAGCTCTACGGTTATTTATAAAGAAACCGGTAAGACAATATTGGAAGCGACACGGAAAATTATTAATAAAAACTCAAGAAAATTATATTTTGCACACAATCAGGTGCTTATCATCGGAGAAGAATTGGCCCGTAAAGGAGTCAGACCCTTATTTGAATATATAGATCGCAGTCCTGAGCTTCGTACGGATTTTTTTCTGCTGGTAGCCAAAAATGCCAAAGCGGAAGAAGTGCTAAGCATCAACACGCCTATCGCGAAAATTCCCGGTATCAAAATCAACCAAAATGTAAGGAATGTGGAAAAAAGCCTGGGAATCTCCTATAAGGTGAATATTCGTGATGTTATCGAGATGATGGGGACCGGAAAAAAAGAAATAGTAGCTGGGAGCATTGAAATCATTGGGGATAAAAGCAAAGGCAATAGTAAAGAAAGCGTAGGTAAAATCAAAATTGATACGTATTTAAAGCTAAGAGGCATGGCGGTTTTTAAAGATGAAAAACTGATTCATTACTTCGAACCTCAGGAATCAAGAGGGAATACATGGATTCAGGACAAGATTAATAATACGGTTATCAATGTTCCATGTGAACAAGCCGGCAAGGTCACTGTTGAAATCATGCACTCCCAAACAAATGTGAAGGCGAAGGTTACAGAAGGAAAACCGTCGATTAAGATTCGTGTAGAGCAAGAAGCCAATATCGGAGAAAATTTTTGTGAAAACATGGATGTTTCCAGCAAGGAAGCCTTTACTGAAATAACCAAGAAAACGAATGATCAAACGAAGCTGGAGATTCTTGCTGCAATCCATAAAGCGCAAAAATGGAAAACGGATATATTCGGTTTTGCTGATTACACGTACAAAGCGGATCCGGGCTATTGGAAACAAAACAAGAACAATTGGGAAGATATCTTCGCTGAAATTCCTGTAGAGATCGAGATCCATACGAATATTAAAAGAGAAGGAATACGCAATAAATCGTATTACAAATAGGTGGCAGGAAGTTATCAGGAGGAGAGATAGGTATGCTTACCGTTTGGGGAGTACTCATAGTTGGGGCAGCTATTATTTTCCTGGAGGGTCGTGTACTGCTGAAACGCAAAAGCAAGAAGGAGATGATTGTTTTTTCTTCGTTTATGATCATTGCCATGCTATTTTACATGGGGGTGGGACTCCATCTTCCAATTCCCACCCCGGCCGAAGTGCTTGGGAACATCCTCAATCCACTTGTTGGCCCTATTGATCAATGGATGAAAGAAGGTAACTCATGATCGAAAATGGAAAAATATCGCTTTTGCAATTTGGTATCATTGTTTTTATGTATACGTTAGGAAGTGCGGTTTTATTGGTGCCTTCCTTACTCGCGACTATTGCCAAACAGGATGCATGGATTACTGTTCTGATATCGGTTCCTGTAGTGTTATTGTTAATTCTAATTTGGACACAACTTGCCCGGATGTTTCCTCATGAAAGTATAATCCAATATACGGAGCACATTTTGGGGAAATGGCTCGGGAAAGTGGTCGGTCTGCTGTATCTGATTTATTTTATGTTCCTTAGCGCACTGGTGCTTAGAAATGTAGGCGGATTTATTACCACACATGTGCTCGTAGAAACACCGATGCAATTTGTTCATATTATATTTATGGTCGCTGTGGTATATGGTGCCTATTTGGGACTTGAGGTTTTATCAAGAACAAGTGAAATATTTTTCCCATGGGTACTGTTGATTTATTTTTTGGCGAGTATACTGTTGATTGGGAATATCGATTTGGCCAGATTATTACCCATATTACCTGATGGCTGGATGCCACCCATAAAAGCGATGTATCCGCTGCTCGGATTCCCTATGAGCGAATTAGTTATATTTTTGGTTCTAATACCATTTGTTAATAGGCAGGACAAGGTGAGGAAGTATTTCAGCCTGTTTATGATGATGAATATTGCATTCGGTGCTATTATCGTGTTGATAACCATAGCGGTTTTGGGTGCGGACATTACAGCAAGAAGCACGTTTGCCGTCTTTGACGTAGCCAAAGAAATTGTCATTGGCAAATTTTTGTCGCGAGTTGAGATTATGGTAGGAGGCATCTGGATTATGACTATATTTGTGAAATTATCCTTTTGTTTTTATGTTACCAATCTGGCAATCGCGCAATTTTTCAAAATGAAAAGCTACCGTGTGACCATCCTGCCATTCGCGTTGATCGTGATTGCTTTATCGATGATCGTTTATAAGGACACAGGTGAATTTTTTTGGTTTTCAATGGGAGCTTATCCCATCTACAGCCTGTTTCACGGATTGATTATTCCGTTGCTTTTACTCTGTGTTGCCAAGATGAGGAAATTAAAAGGCAGTGAAATCGCGCAGAATTCCGCGAAATAGATCGAAACACTTTCATCAGCCCCTCTCTCGATTCATCATATATTTACAATTTCAATTCATATATGCTATAATGCGAGGATGTCTGAACTTATAGTGGTGATTTCTGTGAATATCCGAATAACAACAATACGAAAATGTCCTTAAACCTTGACCGGAATCGGTCAAGGTTTTTTGTTTCCTTAGGGAAAAAGTTCTGGTGGGGGGAATAAATGATGGTGCTGGGTAAGAAGGATGCTTCGATGATTGCTGTATGGATCAGCTTGATTAGCAACGTGCTGCTCACTGTAATGAAGCTGGTGGTAGGTCTATTATTTAACAGCCCGGTGTTACTGGCCGATGGGGTTCATAACGCGGGTGATGTTATTGCAACTATAGCTGCGTTGAGCTCCATGCGTATATCCAAGCAGCCTGCCGATGAGGATCATCCTTATGGACATGGAAAGGCAGAGGTACTGGCTTCTGGCATTGTAGCGGTCATTATGGGACTAGCTGCTGTGTATATAGGTTTTGAGGCGGTATCCGCTTTTTTTGAGGAGCCATCACAAGCGAGCATCATCGCCTTAATTGCCGCAGTGCTTTCCTTGATATGGAAACAGGCCCTGTACGTGTACACCATCCGAATTGGCAAACAGACGAATAGCAAAGGTTTGATTGCAACCGCATATGATCACCTTGCTGATGTATATGCATCGCTTGCCGCTGTTGTCGGAATCGGTCTCGCATATATTGGAGAAGCCTATCATATCCCTTATTTATCGTATGGAGATCCCGCGGCGGGTATCATTGTCTCAATATTAGTATTAAAGCTGGCCATTGAAATGTCGCTGGAAACGGTTGGTATTCTGATGGATAAGACTGTAAGTATCGAAAAATTGAATGAATATGCGGCTTTGATCCAGACCATCTCACAGGTGAAACGAATCGACCGCTTGCGCGCCAGAGAACACGGTCATTACATACTTGTGGATGTCAGGGTAAGCATTCCGGGTGAATTAAGCATTCAAGAGGGTCATGATATTTCCCGCAAAATTAAAGGTGCCATTATCGATAACCACCATGATGTGGATGAAGTGTTAATTCATTTGAATCCGTGGTATCCAGCAGAATCCAGATAGTCTGACGTTATTATCCTGACATAAACAATTAGGCTGAATCATAAACTGTTCTGTTATCAGAGCTGGATGGTTCAGCATTTTTGTGTAGAGGAGTCTGATGCATGGATAATTTACCTGTGAAACAAGCTGCGAATTCAAGCATACCACAGCCCATAAGAAGCGACGGAGCGGGTGCTACTGATCCTGGCCCACGTGATGTGATGCGGGACATGGAAAATCCGGATATGCTCGTTCCACCTGTCACGGATTCCGGGCTGCTGCCGAACCTGAAATTCTCATTCTCCGACACCCATATGCAATTAAATCAGGGGGGGTGGTCGCGTGAAATTACAGTCAGGGATTTACCAATAGCGAAAACTCTCGCAGGTGTCAATATGCGGCTTACACCAGGTGGTGTACGTGAATTGCATTGGCATCAGCAGGCGGAATGGTCGTATATGCTAATAGGAAGGGCGCGAATTACCTCGGTTGATCAGGAAGGACGGAATTTTATTGCTGATGTCGGTCCTGGCGACCTTTGGTATTTTCCAGCTGGCCTTCCGCATTCGATTCAAGGACTGGAAGAAGGCTGTGAATTTTTGCTTGTTTTTGATGATGGCAGTTTTTCCGATTTGAATACGTTGTCGATTTCCGATTGGTTCGCACATACTCCCAAGGAGGTGCTTTCAGCTAATTTTGGTGTACCGGAAAGTGCCTTTGCCGACATTCCTTCTGATCAGGTTTATATTTATCAGGATCAGGTGCCAGGTCCGCTTACAAGCCAGGCCATTCAATCTCCTTATGGCACCATCCCGCAGAGCTTCAAGCATGAGCTGCTGGCCCAAACGCCGATTAAAACTCCTGGCGGGAGCGTAAGAATCGTCGATTCCTCGAATTTTCCGATTTCTCGAACAATTGCTGCCGCACTTGTTGAGCTCGAGCCGGGGGCTATGCGGGAGCTTCATTGGCATCCAAACAATGACGAATGGCAATATTATTTGACCGGACAGGGACGAATGACGGTATTTGCAGGCAATGGTGTAGCGCGCACCTTTGATTACCGGGCAGGAGATGTCGGTTATGTACCGTTTGCTTTTGGTCATTATATTCAGAATACAGGCAGCCAAACGTTATGGTTTCTGGAAATGTTCAAGAGTGACCGCTTTGTCGATGTATCACTCAATCAATGGATGGCACTAACCCCGAGAGACCTGGTCCGTGATAATCTGAATGTAGGCTCCGAGCTATTGGATAAGCTGCGCAAGGAAAAATGGCCTGTTGTCCGCTATCCCGGTTTTTCGTATACACCCAAATAATAAGTTGGAAGTTGGAAGAGGCAGAGACCCTGAATAAGGTCTTATGCCTCTTTTTTCACATACGTAACTATCTGCAAGGTGTTGACAAAAGCGGGGTAAGCGTTTATTGTATGTAGTGTATTACATGTAGTAGTACACATAGTTCTTTGGAGTGTGCTGCAGCAGAGAAAGGAAGAGAGCCTTGCACATACATATAGATGAGCGAAGCACGACCCCTATATGGGAGCAAATTGTTCAACAAATTAAAGAGCTAATCCTCAAAAAAGTGCTCAGACCCCATGACAAGCTGTTATCCGTTCGAGAGCTTGCCTCTATGCTCATCGTCAATCCGAACACGGTAAGTAAAGCTTATCAGGAGCTTGAACGACAGCAAATTATTGAGACTCGAAGGGGTAAGGGTACATTTGTCACAGAAGTATTACCCGTACAGGGGAACGAACAGAAGATTAACGAAATTCGGCAATCGTTACAGCTGCTTGTCGTGGAGTCCTCTTACATTGGAGTAAGCCGGGATATGCTGGTGCAGTGGATAGACAGCTATATGAATGAATTGGGAGGCGAGGGACTTGTTAACCGTCCAGAATCTGAGTAAAGCCATAGATGGCAAAACGATCCTTGAAGATATTAACTTTGAACTCTCAAGTGGATCTATTACAGGACTAATTGGTCGGAACGGAGTCGGTAAAACGACACTGCTGCGGATCATGGCAGGTATTTTGGACCCTGACCAGGGTGAGGTATTATTTGAGGGTGTAAATTTGAGCACCTATCCACTTATTAAACAATCGATGTATTATGTGCCTGATTCGATGAATGTGATGAATAGCTACAGCGTCAAGGAACTCGTTCGGTTGCATGTGAGCATGTACGAGCAATTTGACCAGGAAGCTTTTTATACATGGCTGGACCGCTTCCAACTGCCAACAAACCGGACACTACGTTCGTTTTCCAAGGGAATGAAAGCATTGTTGGTTATCATATTGGCCCTTGCTACCCAGTCCAAGCTGATTATTCTGGATGAACCGACGAACGGGTTGGATGTTATCGTAAAAAAACAGGTGATGCAGCTGCTTGTTGAGGAAGTATCGGAACGCCAGCTGGCCTTGATCATTTCCTCACACCATTTGCAGGAGCTTGAGAAAATAGCCGATGTTGTCATGATGATGAAAGACACCAGAATCGACTCCGTGATCAGCATAGAAGATGTGAAGCAGTCCTTCAAAAAAGTGCAGGTTGCATTCGCGGATGCATCGACCCACTCTTTATTCGAAAAGGAGCATTTGGAAGTGCTGTCGCAGGTTGGACGTGTGACGACCCTGCTGATTAAGAGCAATGCAGCCCACACGATACGTTTATTACAGGATAATCAGCCACTGCTGCTGGAGGAGCTTCCTGTGACGATCGAGGATCTTTTTATTAGCAGGCTGGGAGGGAATGGATATGTTTCATAAAGGATTATGGTTTCAGCACTATAAGCAGTCCAAATACATACTCTGGGCTTTATGGCTGGTAGCTGCATTTAGTGGCTTTCAAATGTACAGTCACGCCAACAATGTCGTAGCAAATCTTGAAGGTTCACTCCTAAATAATTATAAATTCCAATATTATTTTAGCGCGGATCTGGATACGGTTTCGGTGCTGCAGCTGCTGATATGCATAGGTTTACCGGCTTTCCTTGTTGGTTTCAGTCGTTCGAATCAAAGTCTGGAATATATGTATGCGATGCCTGTGAAGCGGGAGCATATATTTGTATCCAAATGGATGCTCGGTATTGTTCATATCATCGGTGCTTCTACCTTTGGCTTGCTGCTTCAGCTGATTGTTATACATACGACAATCCTGAATAACTATTTGACAGATGGTGTATTCTGGGTCTATTATCTACACCAATTATTGATACTTTGCGGGGTGTTCAGCTTTTCCTTGTGGCTCGGTTTCATTGGCGGCAGTTTCTTCTCACAGGCTGCCTTTAGCGTCATTTTTCTATTGCTTCCATATCTATTGTTCGGTCTGATCAAAGAGGCGATTTCCTTGCATTTTTTTGCATTCGGTGTGATGAAATTAACGGACTCCTGGGTTTTTAGTCAGGCTGCCAATCGTTTTTTTGAAAATATTTCATTTCCTATCAAGCTGCTCAATATCAGTCAGTTGATTAATTTGAACAGCGATTTACAAAGAGGAGGCTCAATGGAATATATAGAGTCGCTTCGTCTAACCTATTATGGCATGATGTCCTACTTGGTACCGCTGCTGGTTACGCTCGGTAGTGTCTGGGGCATGCTCCGTATGGCCGTTACAGCCAGAAATGAAAACAATGGGAAGGTATTGTTGAATAACAAGCATCGTCCCTACCTGGTTACAGGGGTAGTGGTATGCGCATTTCTATTTGGCGGTGCTGTGCTGGAAGGTACGCTGGGTAATCATTATTATGGTTCGGACGGCACGGAGCATGGACGATATGTGGAAAATATAGCGATTTACTATGCGGCTGCGCTGGTATCTGCAGGTATCGGCTATTATTCAATCAAAAAATGGCTCGGAAGCAAGCAGCAGCTAAGAAAAAATTAACTTATTCCTAGATTTAAATAACGAGTTAGTGGAATGCCACCCGGCGATTTAAGGGGGTACTAGAAAAAGATAGTACTAACGGGATCATCCTTTACCCTTTATAATGGTGGATAAGTCATAAGCAGATGAAAAAAATACGTCGGGAATGATTTTGGTGGTGGAAATCAAGGAACGCTTATTGGTATTGAAGAAGCACGAAGACGTTTGTTACAGCATCTGTCTGTATATGCTGCAGTGTGAAGCCATGGCTTGTGAAGCTGCAAAAGCTGCATTGTACAACCTGATGAAATGCGACTCATTTTTCGTTGAGGATTCTCCTACTAAAAGCATTCTGCTGCGTAAGGAATCGATGAAATGTGCGCTGCAACTGGTGAAATTGAAATCATAATATGGATTTGGAACCTTGATGGGCTTATGCCTTCAAGGTTTCTTCATGATAGAGTTCGGTATTGGTTAACAGGTTGTCAAAATAACAAAAAAACACCCAATAGATTGGGCGCATTCAAATCAACATTTAATGTGGTAATCCCAATCTTTCCAAGTCACTACGATTCAAATAAGTGGTTCCATCTTTGACAAGCATTTGGATATTGCCTGGATTGCTAATGGCAATTTTCTCATCTTCCGTGCTATTTGGCAGGTTAAAAATGAAATTTTGTTTACCATACTCAAGATTAATTTGAGGGGTACCGGGTGAGATGGTTACCTTAATACCAGGAACTAACGTTAATTCTCGCAAAGCCACCCATTTGGCTGTATCAACGGGCTCGCTTTTGACTGCCGGCTGGTCCAGAGCAATCGTCCTGCTCTCGGTCGTATATTTGACGTTATAACCTAACAAGTCCGCTATGGCACGCACTGGCAAATAGGATGTGCCATCATAAACCAATGGAGTCGTGTCCATCTTCTTTTCCTGTCCATTGATTTTAAATATGAAATTGGCAAATACAGCAGTGACCTCGCCTTGAGTGGCAGCAACGGCAGTGGTGACGGAACCTATCATCATGCCGATCGTTATTCCGAGAATTATCTTTTTCATGATCCAACCTCCATCTGCTGGTTAATATTAGGATTATAGCATATTTCGACCGTTGAAGTTTCATAGATACCGTCAAAAGGTTTTATAGAAAAGATGACCCCTAAAGTGATTTAGGAGTCATCTTTTCAGAGTATATTGTTGTATGGATAAAAGGCGTTGCTTACACAGTGTATCAACTGCCACATCGATGCCTGTTAGTTTATGTAATAAGAGCCTATTGGCAGAGCAGTCGATTTGTCGACCACAACAAGTCCTACACCATTTAAAACATAAGCAATTCGGGTATCTGCGTTAAAAACGAAAATCCCAGGTACATAAATGCCTCTGATATTCGTTTCACCAATCGACTGAGAAGTCGCCGCTGTAGGGGTGTTGCTCACATTCGGCGTGTTCAACAACGGATCGGTTGTCGCCTCTGCGGCACCAACTACTGTCGGAAGCATTAAAGCGGCAGCAACTACTAACATGGATAATTTCGTTTTCAAAGACTTCATCATCATCACTCCATCTATTTTTTTGTTATGTAACTATAACTTTCTGGAGCATCTTCCCCAGTTGAGTATAATTACCCACGTTGAATTTATTCGAAGCAGGTTATTTGAATTATTTTATAAAAAGTTGTAAACGGGCAGTTGCGGTTAAACATTTTATTAATTCCTACTATACCGATTGACATTTAATGATATTGAGTTAAAATAAGTATAATAGCTAGACAGCGAACATATGAATGACTATATGAAATGGGGAAACGGATATGAAAATAGTTGCCATCATCGGAGGAAGCCAAACGGATACGTTCAAAAAAATAGGTGAGAAGCGCGGGGTCATAGTGGAGCATCACAATGGTAAAACGGGCGGCGGTTCAGTAGAAAGCTACTTTCTACGTATTATTAATAAAGCAGATGTTATTATTATTTTGAAAGGTGCGATCAAGCACACTTCCATGTGGGCTGTTCGGGAGCTTGCAGAAAAGAAAGGAAAGAAGATCGATTATCATGATGGCTTTGGCGCCACAGGTGCTTTGGAAAAGGCATTGCAAATTGTAGGGTAATGTCGCTGAAAATCGAGAATCATATTGAATCATAAAGGCTGGTGGCACCAATAAAATACGATGAACATCCGTAAACCCTTTTCCAGATTTAATTGGATAAGGGTTTATTTATAATAAAAGGTTGACCTTTGGCGTATCCTAACCGATGAGGTGATCAGAATGAATGAAGAATCTAACAAGCCCAATTATGAACAAATTTATCAGGAGTACAGGCAGCAAGGTGAATTGCAGGCGACGCAGGAGCAATTAGCTAACCAATCAACTGATGGTAAAGAGTCCATCGTAGCTGTGCGTAAAAATGCTGATGGCGATATTATCGCGATCCAGACGTCAGCAGGGCGTGAACTGGATTATGTAACTGCTGTTAATGAGGCGAAGGCAGGAGCGCTTGCCCATGTGGACGTGTTCCACCGCTATGGCCGTGATATTTTACGAAGTGAGCCAGATGGCGTGCAATCGAACAATTTGGATAACCTGCCAAACTTTTAAGGAAGAAAGTTTGAAGTTCAAAGAGCTTTAACCCGGAAGGAACCTATTTACTTCCGGTTCTTTGTGCTGTTCTGGCTGGTATGGAGTAAAAATACCAGCACTCGAAAAAATTTCGCAATCGATAAGAAACCCAGTAATAAGATGCATGTTATATTAGGATAGAACTTGCTTATCCATCATGAATAGAACCTACAGCGGAGATGAAGGCAAACAACCGCATCTTTTTTGGGGACCACAGCGGCTGATGGATTCACCTGCTCCACCCGGTGGTTTTCTCGATTATTGGGCATCCAGTTCTCAAGCGATCGACGACTAAAACCGTTAGCAGTAACCGTTCTATTGAACATCATAAAAATTTCACGACCAAGGAGCTGTTTATTTATGACAACACGATTAGTCCCTTATCTAGTATTGAATGGTAATACGAAGGAAGCTATTCAATTTTATGAGCAAGCATTGGATGCCAAGCTGCTTTTTATGCAATCTTTTGGGGAAATGCCGGATAATCCTGATTTTCCTATACCGGCAGAGCTCAAAGAACGTGTTGGACACGCCATGTTAAAGGTTGGCGAAACCGACCTTATGTTGTCGGATACATTCCCTGGACAACCTCATCATCAAGGAAATCAAGTTACGATCTGTATCGTAAACAAAGACAAGAATACATCAAGCAAGATTTATGAAGCCTTAAAGCAAGATGGCCAAGTGATAATGGAGCTGCAAGAAACCCATTTTAGCCCTGCATATGGAAGCGTAGTGGATAAGTTTGGTATTACTTTCCAGGTTTTCACTGAAGGTCAATTTTAAAAGTTACAAAACCAAAATGTGGTGCAGATCAATATCTGCACTGCATTTTTTTTGGAAGCATTCTGTGTTAATATGGTTTAATATTTTCTGTACATATGCTCTTATTTGAGATACTGCTACCTATGCATTAAAGGAGATTGATAACTTGCATTTATTAGCCAAGGAACATAGTATGAATCATGAAATTTCCGTATACGAGTCTACTCAGTTATACGGAGAGATAGGAAAATTTCGTTTTTTACAGTTTTCAGATCATGCTGTACAAGGTGCAATCGATTTAAATGATCCACAACGTATCGTGCTCGAATACCCGAGGGCCATCATACATTTAATGAATATTAATGAACCTTTGTTCAATAATGTGTTCGTCATCGGACATGGAATCGGGACGATCGCGGGTCACTTTTCAAATAAGAGATTTTCAGTAGCGGAAATTGACGAGAAGGTCGTGGAGTTAAGCAGATCGTTTTTTGGATACCTCCCCAATAATGTTGCAGTGGGAGATGGGCGTCAGCTTCTTGAGCATGAAGACAACCACACGTTGGATTATATAATTTTGGATGCGTTTACCAAAAAGGGAACTCCGTTTCATTTCACAACGACAGATTTTTTCGAATTAACTAAGCAAAAGCTTACCAGCCAGGGAGCACTCATCATGAATTTAATGGGAAAATCCAAAAATGATAAGCTGATCGATGCCATACACACCACGCTCAAAGAGACGTATGCGTATTCAAAAGTATTTTCACTACCCGCAGAGAAGGGGACTGACATCAGGAATATGGTTGTTATTGGCAGCAATAAGCGCATTGAATTCCAACCACATGATATGGCTGGTTTTGTTGAGATTGAGCTCAGTCCGGGACATATCATCCGGGATCATGATTCCAGAAGGCCACTGTAGCAAAATGGACAACATTTAGAATTATGGATAATTGACACCTTAAAGATTAAAGGCGATAATCTTTTTTGAATAGGCACAGCACCTCAATGTTGTGTATGATGAAGTTAAAATTGGCTGGATGAAGGAGTGTTTACAATCGAAACGAATGGCCGCGAAATTTATGGAAGGCTGGTTACGACCGGCGAATACGTTTATGTTCAGACAAGTGGCGAACGCATTCATCGTATTATTCCTGCTGAGAAACAAGAGATGGACGGCACCAAGGAGGAACTATGGATTGCACCGGGGCTGATCGATTTACAAATTAATGGTTTTGCTGGCTATGATCTAAATATGGCTGAAGCCGATTTGGAGCAGCGTGTGGAAGCGATTGGTCTCATGACAAGAGAGGTGTTGAAATCCGGAACGACAGCTTTTTGTCCCACGGTGATTACGGCCAGATTTGAACAAATTCATAGCAGCATGACAGCGATTCGATTGGCTTGTGAGCGTGATCCTTTCATTGACAGCTGTATATTGGGCATCCATCTGGAAGGGCCTTATTTATCTGAGCAAGATGGACCGCGAGGCGCTCATCCTCTTGAACATGTCAAGGATCCTGATTGGGAAGAATTCTGCGCTTGGCAGGAAGCTGCCGGCGGGCGCATTCGTATGGTTACTTTGGCACCGGAACGCAGTGGGGCTGTTCCCATGATTAACAAGCTTGTCCAAGCAGGCATTTTGGTCTGTATCGGACATTGTGCGGCAAGCCATGAAGAAATTACGGCAGCTGTTGATGCAGGAGCAAGGATGTCGACTCATCTCGGAAATGCAGCTCATTCGCACCTGCCGAGGCATCCAAACTATATTTGGTCTCAATTGGCTGAAGATCGTTTGATACCGAGTATTATTTCCGATGGACATCATTTGCACCCGTCTGTGGTCAAAGTCATGGCGCGAGCCAAAAATAATCATATCGTGCTTGTCAGTGATGCTGTCCATCTAGCTTATATGCAGCCGGGAATTTATAAGACGCATGTAGGGGGAGAAGTCGAATTACTTCCTTCGGGACGCTTGCAGACTGTGGCTAATCCACTTGTTCTAGCAGGAGCGGCGGTCTCACTCGCGGAATGCGTGCAAAATTTTAAACGGTTTACGCAATCTGATTTACAGACAGCTTTCAAGTTAGCTACGTTGATCCCCGCACGCCTAATAGGGGAACCGCTCCTTGGTGATGTACAAACAAATGGACTCGCGGATATCCTAACATTTACCTGGAATGAAGCCGAGGACAAGCTCAGCTTGCTGACAGTTATCAAACGCGGAGAAACGGTATATTCAGCTGCGAAGTCATAATAAATTTGTAAAAACATCTTATTGACGAACAACAACATAACAGCTATAATTTCTAATTGAAACGGTTCAAATTTAAAAGCTGTTTCAATTAGATTTTTTTGTATAGAGTTGATCTTTTTTATTTAATTCATTTTGTAAACGCTTACTGATTGATTTTACTTTTTGGAAAGTCATTATGATTAACCATGCATACAACAAACACAACAACATCTCGATATATATACCTCAATATGTTATGTATATGTTATCTATATATTAAAATAAAATTATATATTGCATTTTTTCGATATTTAATGTTATTATAACTAACATAAAAGATTCAACTTAAGAAACATTATTTTTTAAACAAAATTTGAACCGGTTCAAATTATTTGACCGTCTCAATATATCATGTACTCAGGAAAAGGAGATGTGATCCAGAGCTGAGATGAGCAGCGTACACCGTGTTCGGTTCCTTAGTTTCATCGTATCTGGAAGTGCCGTGAAGTTGTTACACCAATAACTTAGAGGAGTGGTCGTAGATGGCATCTAAAAAATTAGTTTCTGGTGGTCTCGCAGGTATGTTGGTTTTAACAGCTATGCTGTCCGCGTGTTCAAGCTCAAGTAATACTTCAACTGGAGGAGCTGCTCAGCCTGGCACAAGCGCCTCCGACGGAAAGGCAGTAAGCTTGTCGATCTGGACAGGATGGCCGGAACTGGACCCATTTTTCAAAAAAATGGCTGATGACTACAAAAAAACAAAACCCAACGTTTCGATCGAAATCTCTTCATTCCCGCTTCGCGATTACGAAAAGAAAGTAGCAGCGGCTCTGCCATCCAAAAGTGCTGCAGATATTCTTCCATTGAATCCAAACCTGGCGCTTCGTTACATTGAAGGCAAAATGCTGCAAACCATTCCGGATGATCTGGTGAAACAAAATAACTCGGGAATTCATCAAAAATTAATCGTGGATACGACAGTAGTCGGTGACAAGTCATATGGCGTACCTTCCTTCATGGGCTCCGGTGCCATTTATTATAATAAAGATATGTTGAAGGAAGCGGGTCTTACAGAACCGCCAACCGTAGATAACTTGCTGGATTATGCTCAAAAGCTGGCAAAACGTGACGCTTCCGGGAACCTCGAACGTGCGGGCATGAGTCTTCGTCTTAGTGGTGGGGGCAGCGGTACCGGGGAGAAGTTCTGGAATATATTAGCACAGCGCGGAGGCAGTATCGTTAAAGAAGTATCGCCTGGCAAATTCAAGGCTGATTATAACACGGAAGCTGGCTATCAGACCTTGAAGCTGTACGTAGATATGGTGCATAAGTTTAAAACAGACGATCCGAAGGTAAAGCACGATACGGAAGCCTTCCAGACGAAAGCGGCAGCATTTTATATTCGTGAATCCAATGTGATCGCAGATACCAAGAAAAAAGCACCTGATTTGAACTATGATGCGGCTCCTTTGAAAGCGAATGTTATCAGCTTAATCAATTATTATGTTTCCAGTACGGATAAAGCCAAAGCAGACGCTGCATGGGATTTTATTCGCTTCGTTACTAAGCCTGAGAATCATAAGCAAATGGTTGCAATGAGTGGCTGGCTGCCACCGCGTGACGATTTGGATCTGAATGATTTGTACAAGGAATACCCGCAATACAAAGCGTTTTTTACAAAACAGGAATTACAGATGTACCCGGCCATTGCCGAGTTTGATGAAATTTTGACCAAATTTGCAGACCGTATCGCGACCAAGGGCTTCACCGATCCGTCATTCGTGGATAATCCTGATAAGATGAAAGCTTTCCTGAATGAAGCAGCCAAAGAAACGAACGACATTTTGAAAAAAGCTGGTCATCTGGCTGAATAAGCAAATTAAATTAACTAAACAGCATACTTACCCGGTTAATCAAACCGGGTAGGCTGCAACATGAGGTGAAAATATGCCCAATACAATCAGATTCGCCATTGTGGGTGCAGGAAGTATAGCAAGGCATCATGCCGAATCGATCCGTCGACATCCCGATGCACAATTAGTGGCCATTGCTGATAATAGTCTGGATAGAGCTCAAGCATTGGCAGAAGAGGCGGGCTCGGCCCCTCAATTGTTCACCGATTATGAGGAGCTGCTGAAGCTTGCGGACATTGATGTTGTCTGTGTATGTACGCCAAGCGGAGCACACAGTGAGGTGACTATTGCTGCAGCGCAGGCAGGCAAACACGTACTTTGCGAGAAACCGCTGGATATTCATGCTGATGGTATGACTGCCATGATTAACGCTTGTCGTGAACATGATGTGAAGCTGGGTTGTGTGTTTCAAAGACGCTTAATGCCGGCTATGCTGCATGCTCATAAGGCGATACGGGAAGGCAAGATAGGCAGACCGGTGCTTGGCAATGCGTATTTGAAATATTACCGCAGTCCCGAATATTACAAGAGCGGCGGTTGGCGTGGAACCTGGAAGCTTGACGGGGGCGGGGCATTGATGAACCAAGGTGTTCACGGTGTGGACCTCATCCAGTACCTGATGGGTGATGTGGAGTCTGTGTTTGCGTATTCGGCAGCGCTGTCAAGGGAAATTGAGGTAGAAGACACAGCTGTTGTAGCATTGAAATATAAAAGTGGTGCGTTCGGCATCATCCAGGGCACAACCTCGGTATATCCGGGCCAGGAAACAAGATTTGAGCTGCACGGAGATCAAGGCACCATCGAGTTTGGAGATGAGGGTATCAAGCAATGGATTTTCAAGGGGACTGATGAACCAGCTCCGCAGTATGAAGATACATTGGGTCTGTCGTCGAGCAGTAATCCATCGCAAATTTCCACAGCCGGTCATTACTTTTACGTTGACGATATGATACAGGCCATCCGCGATAACCGTGAGCCGCATGTAAATGGAGAAGAAGCAAGAAAACCGGTTGATTTGATACTTGCGATTTACGAGTCGGCGAGGCTCGGTAAAGAAATCAAGCTATAGCATTTGTTAC
This sequence comes from Paenibacillus sp. FSL H8-0034, assembly GCF_038000305.1. Classification (NCBI taxonomy): domain Bacteria; kingdom Bacillati; phylum Bacillota; class Bacilli; order Caryophanales; family Paenibacillaceae; genus Paenibacillus; species Paenibacillus sp. FSL H8-0034. Next base: position 4,884,952 of record NZ_JBBOBS010000001.1, on the reverse strand, counting down.
TGAAGTCTTCTTGTACCCATGAGAATTTCTTAAGGAGCGAACGAAAATGACCCAATTAGCAATAAACGGAGGAACACCTGTCAGAACGAAAGCTTTCCCGGAATGGCCGATTTTTGACAATCTGGAGGAAAGGCTGCTGCTTGAGGTCCTGCATTCCGGCCAATGGGGAGGGGCTAATCGCAACAAGCTGCCCGAAGCCGAAAAGCTGTTTGCCGAGCTTCATGATGCCAAGCATGCAGTGACGGTTGTGAATGGAACCGTAGCCATTACGGTAGCGCTTCAGGCTGCTGGTGTCGAGCCGGGGGATGAGGTTATCGTGCCTCCATACACATTTTACGCTACAGCTGCAGCACCGCTGATGTTCGGTGCGATTCCGGTATTCGCCGATGTGGAGGCGAACACCTTGCTTATCGATCCTGACAAAGTGGAAGCCTTGATCACTCCGAGGACGAAAGCGATTATTCCGGTTCACATCGGTGGGGCTGTGGCTAATATGACGAAGCTTAAAGCCATCGCCGATAAACACGGTTTGCGAATCCTTGAGGATGCGGCGCAAGCGGCGGGTGCCCGCTATAAGGGTGCAGGTGTAGGGACGATTGGCGATTTGGGCACATTCAGCTTCCAGTCCTCCAAGAACATTAATTCCGGTGAAGGCGGAATGATTCTAACCAATAACGAGGAATTGGCTGATAAGGCCTGGTCTTTGATCAACGCAGGACGTATTCGTAAAGGTGAATGGTATCAGCACGAGGTCGTAGGCTGGAATCTCCGCATGACAGAATTTCAAGCGGCTATTCTTATCGGTCAGCTTAGCAGAATGGAGCAGCAAATGGTCACTCGCGAAAAGAATGCGCGCCTGTTGAACGAAATGCTGCGAGATATTGATGGTATTCGTACGCTGGATGCAGATCCGCAAATAACGCGGCACGCCTATCACCTGTATATTTTTAAAATGCATCAGGAGCTGGCCGAGAAGCTCAGTAAACGTGAATTTTGCCAAAAACTCAATGCGGAGGGCATTCCCGTTCATGAAGGTTATGTCGCGTTAAACCAGAACCGGGCGATTTCCGAGGCCATTTACAAATTGACAGGAACGGCACGTCAAGATTCTTGCCCGATTGCTGAACGGGCGTGTGAGAAGGAAGCGATGTGGCTGGCGCAAAATGTTTTGTTAGGCAATGAACAAGACATGGAAGATATTGCAAAGGCAATCCGAAAGGTCGTACAATCGGTTTAGTTCCTGTGAAGAAATGGAGGTTCAAAACCGTATGATATGGAATCGTGTGGGTGTATTAACTGATGAGGTGTCTCCTCATTTGGAGGAAGCGCTCGATTGGATTGTAGATAATCAACTGAAGCATGTGGAAATCAGATCAGTGGACGGGCGTAATATTATGAATGTACCGGACGAGGCATTGGTAAATATACGACAAGAAGTAGAACGACGGGGGCTGTTTGTTTCCGCGATAGCCTCCCCTGTATTCAAATGCTCGCTGGACCCGGAGCGCCAGGTTTCAACGGGTGACACGTTTGGTCAGCAGGAAGAGGACATTGAGGAGCATCACCGAAAGCTGCTGCAAGCAATCCGTATTGCCAAACAACTGGGCACAACAAGAATTCGCATTTTTTCATTTTGGCGCGAACAGGACCCCTTGCGTTATGAAGCAGACATTATCCTTCATCTGAAGAGAGCGGCTGCGCTAGCGGAGCAGGAGAACGTGACCTTGCTTCTGGAGAATGAGCCTTCATGCAACGGCGGATATGCCGGGGAAGTAGGCCGCCTTGTTCGTGGAGTGAATTCCCGTGCACTTCAAGTGCTTTGGGACCCGGGCAATGAGGCGTATGGAGGAAAGTCCGCTTATCCTGAAGGTTATGAGTATATTAAAGATGTGTCAGGACACGTTCATTTGAAGGACGCTCTAGTGGAGCAGGATGGTACGCCTCGCTGTGTACCGATAGGAGACGGACGGGTTCCGTTTGCAGAACAAATTATCGCGTTGGAAAAAGACGGTTATAAGGGTCTGTACACCATTGAAACTCATTACATTCCTGACGGCGGTACGCCCGCGGACGGGACGATGCTAACACTTCAGGGTTTACGCAAAGTGCTTTCGTCTTTGGAGGCACAACTATGAACGTAACGATCGCCGATATAGCGAAGGCTACAGGGTTAGCCAAAAGCACGATTTCCGGAGCCTTGAACAACAAGAGCGGGTTCTCCGAAAAAACACGCCGAAGGGTATTGGCCGCAGCAGAAGAACTTGGCTACGTTCCTAATGAAATTGCCAGAGGGTTATCGTCCAAATCGACAGGGTCCATTGGATTGATTATTAAAGATATAACGAACCCCTTCTACAATCATATAACCAAGGGCGTTCAAGAGATTGCAGGCGAGCATGGTTACACGGTGTTTTTGTGCAGCAGTGGTGAGGAGCATCAAGCGGAAATCAAACATATTCAAGCGATGGTCCGCAAAAGAGTGGACGGTTTGATTATTGCACCGCTGCTGGAGGAAGTTACCTTCGATCATTTTTTTGAACTCAAAGAACAAAACGTACCTTTTGTACTGCTTGGCAAAATCCAGGGGTTGTCCTGCGATACGTATGATTTTGATGATTATGATGGAGGGCGACAGGTAACGGAGCATCTGCTTTCGATGGGACATACCCGAATTTGTTTTGTGCGTGGCCCCAAAACCTCAAAAGCCGCCAAATTACGTTATTCTGCGTTTATCGATACCTTAAAAAGCCATGGTATCGAAGCGGATGAAAGGTACGTGTTTCAAAACGCCAACGGTATAGCAGATGGCATGGCGGTCGGCAAACAGATTGCGGCTATGCCGGATCGACCTACGGCAGTTATATGCTTTGATGATGTGATTGCCATTGGAGTGATCAAAGCGGTCATGGAAGCTGGTATGAAAGTGCCGGAGGATCTCTCGATCATCGGCTTCGATGATATTGAAGTGAACACCTTCCCTCTGACGACCGTATCGATACCTACCTATGAGGCAGGTAAAGCGTTGGCATGGACCTTATTCGATCGCATCCTGCAGAGGCGTACTTCCGGGTTTCAACATATTACATTCGAGCAAAAGCTCATTGAAAGAGCGTCGGTCAGACAGCTGCATAATAAATAGAATAGGAAGTGTAGGAATGGAAGCAACGACCATGAATCAACTAACTGTACTGCGTTATACATCACGTTTAGATATGGGTAAAGCTGTAGCAACGGATGTTGCAGCAAAAATGAAAGAGCTGCTGGAACAAAAATCAAGTATTGCTGTCGTGTTCGCCTCTGCGCCATCGCAAAATGAGTTCCTTGACGCACTTCAGGAGGACGAAAGCATCCCGTGGGAGCGGGTAGTCTGCTTTCATCTGGATGAATATGTGGGTTTACCTGCCGATGCACCGCAAAGCTTCTCTTTGTTTCTAAAGGAAAAGCTGTTCAATTCCCGCAAGCCCAAACAATTTAATGTCATTAATGGTTTAAATGATCCAAAAGACGAATGCACAAGATATTCTGAATTGCTGGCCTCCCATTCAATAGATATCGCCTGCATCGGAATCGGAGAAAACGGGCATATCGCATTTAACGATCCACATGTTGCTGATTTCAATGATCCGTTAAGAGTCAAATCCGTGATGCTGGACGAAACGAGCAGAGTGCAGCAGGTCAACGATGGCTGCTTTGACGCTCTGGACAATGTCCCGGTTGAAGCAATTACGCTGACCATACCAACCATTCTATCTGCATCCTCGATCTTTTGCACAGTTCCTGGTGAACGCAAAAGCAAGGCTGTTCAGGAAACATTGTATGGACCGGTTGATATACGCTACCCCGCAACAGCGCTGCGTAAGGCTGCATCCTGCCGTATTTATCTGGACGAGGAGAGCGCTTCATTATTGTAAGCCTGCTTGAGGTTTCACCGGAAAGGAAAGGGAAAGGGGATGGCAGGAATGCAACCACACGTGAAAAAGAAATTTCGACTCAATTCCAGCCACTGGTTTTGTATCATTGGGCTGGCGCCGATCATCGCCTTGTATGCCTATCTACGATTTATCCCGATTGTGAAAACCATGTACATCAGTTTATTTGAATGGGACCTTATATCCACGAATAAGCCATTCGTTGGACTGGATAATTTTGTAACTTTATTCCAAAGCGAACCGTTTCTGATGGCTCTTAAAAATACGACGATCATTGCTTTCGGCATCCTCATATTCGCGGTTCCGGGCTCACTGATTATTGCGAGTATGCTTCATAAAGGGGTTCGCTTCAAAGCATGGTATGAAGCGCTTTACTTCCTGCCTGTGATCACGCCGATGGTTCCGGTGGCGGTTACCTGGAAATGGATGCTGGATTCCCAACACGGCTTGTTCAATTACTTTCTGTCCTTCTTCGGTGTGCCCCCGCAGGCGTGGCTGTTTGATCCCGTTCTGGCTGTTGTCTCTGTCATTATGATGACAGTGTGGAAAACGATAGGGTATAACATGATCATTTTCCTTGTCGGGATGACCGGAATTTCCAAGGAATATTACGAAGCGGCTGCCCTTGACGGGGCGACCGGGGTAAAGGGGTTCCGTTATATCACACTTCCGCTCCTGAAGCCGATTACGGTATTTGTATCGATTATTACTTTAATCCACGGTTATAACGTCTTCAGCCAAATTTACATCCTGGCTTCTGACATCCAAGGTTCACCTGGTTATGTCGTTCGTGTACTGGTCTATGACATGATCGAAAATGCATTCCGCTACTATAAAATGGGTTATGCTTCAGCTGAAGCAGTTGTGCTGTTCCTGATTGTGCTTGTCCTGACATTGGCGCAGCTATGGCTCGCCAAGGATAATACGACCTCACGGAAGGGGGCAAAACGATGAAACGCAGAAATCAGATCATGACTGCCTTGATGATGCTATTTCTCACTCTGGGAGCGCTTATTATGGTTATTCCTTTCCTTTGGATGATATCTACAGCGTTCAAAACACCTCCTGAATTGACCATATGGCCACCGTCTTTCATACCGCACCAGTTTAATTTCGATAATTTTGCCGCGGTATTTGAAATGGCTCCCTTCCATCTGTACTTCTATAACAGCTTGCGAATGGCCGTGTTTTCAGCGGTTGCAATTGTGTTCACATCCGTTATAGCCGGATTTATATTTGCGAAGTTCAAGTATTTTGGTTTGACCTTTATCTTTTCGATATTTTTGGCCACTGCAATCATTCCTTTTGAAATTTACATGATTCCTCTCTATATGCAAATCCAGAAATTGGATATGCTTAATAAATTTAGCGGGTTGGTATTGCCCTATCTGGTAATGAGCTTCGGTATCTTCTTTATGCGACAAAATGTCATTCAGCAAATTCCCGATGAAATTCTGGAATCTGCAAAGGTGGACGGAGCGAATGAATGGCGCACTTTTTTTCAAATTGTGATGCCTTTACTGGTCGCACCGATGAGTGCTTTAGGAATTTTTGCTTTTATCGAAGCTTGGAATGCGTTCGTATGGCCGCTGCTCGTCGTTGGCGACAAGTCGCTCTTTACAATGGAATTGGGTCTGGCTATGTTCCAATCGTCCTTCTCGATTGACATGACAGTGATGTCAGCGGGCTCACTCATTTCGGTTATTCCGATTTTAATCGTATTCATTTTCCTGCGTCGACACATCATTCAAAGCATAAGTATGACCGGTGGGAAATAAAGGCCAAACCTATTCAGGGGGTGAATCATGAAACATTTATTATCGTTTTATCAAGAGCATGCCGAACAGGTTCTATTGCCCTTTTGGTTGAAGGCGATCGACCTGGAGCGAGGCGGTGTCTACACATGCTTTAATAATGAAGGAACACAATTGGTGAGCACCGATAAGTACACATGGTCTCAGGGTCGCTTTATTTGGATCCTTGCCCAGACGGCATCGATGATCGATAACAAGCTGCTCACTGGTGACGCTGAATTTTGCATGCGTAATGCTCGTAAAACTGTTGATTTTCTAAGGAGTCACGTATTTCTTGATAATGGAAACTGTGCTTATGTATTGACGGAAGTTGGCGGGATGAAGGAAGCTATTCCCGGTTTGGGATATGACATCAGCTTTTATGCAGATTGTTTTGTCGTGCTTGGCTTTGCCAAATTCGCTCACGGCTCCAAAGATGCCGGGGTGCTGCAGGATGCATTACGATTGTATCGCCGTATTATAGAGCGGCTTGCGCAAGGGGATGTGAGAAGCGAACCCTATCCGGTGCCTGTTGGGTATGAGGCGCACTCTGTCCCGATGATCATGTTGAATGTCGCGCAGGAGCTTGCCGATGCACTTGATTCGTTCTCTCACCCAGAAGCACAAGCGGTTCGGGCTGAGGCTGAATCTTATATGAACACGATCATGGATCGGTTCTATTCAGGCAGTGGAATCATTAGAGAGATGCTCCCAATGGATGAGGGGGATACAGATACACTGCTCACCCGGCACGTGACACCAGGGCATTCCTTGGAATCGATGTGGTTTGTTATGAATGAAGCGTTAAAAATTGGCAATCAACAGCGTGTGGATCAAGCAGCTGCCGTTATTGAACAAGCTTTTGAATTGGGCTGGGACCCGGAGCATGGAGGGCTGCTGCGTTACGTCGACCGAGAAGGCGGCGAAGTGCGTGGACGCAGGACCGGCGGCAGATACGAGCAATTAGTAGGTGACACCTGGGATATGAAAATATGGTGGCCGCATTCGGAGGCATTGTATGCGCTGCTTCTTGCTTACAAGCAAACTGGAGAGCCGCATTTTTACGCCAAATATGAACAGCTGCACGATTATGTATTCCGAACCTTCCCCCATCCAGATGCCGGGATTGGCGAGTGGATCCAAATTCGTGATCGGAGCGGTCAGCCGGTTCAGAAGATGGTAGCCCTTCCGGTCAAGGACCCTTATCATATTTTACGGAATGTATTGCTAACGATTGAACTGCTTGCTGAGCAATAATTGCATGCTGTATGGGGAGGGGACATCATTGTCTAACCGAAAAGAGGGAACGGGACAAGAGACGCATAACAAAGAGCTGATGCTTGGCTGCGCCAAGGTGGATATTACCCCGCAGAAACCGCTGGCTCTTGCTGGATTTGCACATAGGCAAGGTAATTATGAATCCGTCATCAGGCCTTTGAACGCCAGAATATTGTACTTCCAGCAGGGGCAGATGGGCAAGGCTCTGATCGTATCGGCCGATCTGCTTTGGTGGGGCTCAGAACGAATGGAAGGACTCAGGGGCAAGCTTTGGGAACGCTTTGGATTACTGGAATCACAAATCATGTTCCACGCTACACATAATCATTCGGGACCACAAACCAGTGTGATGTATACCCCTTCCCTCGGCAAGCCGGATATCGAATATATCAGCTATCTGGAGGATTGTATTCTGGGTGGTGTGGATCAAGCTGTGCTGGAATTGGAGACTGTGACGGTGGAACGGGGGATAGGACGGTGCGACTTATCCGTTCATCGCCGTAAAATGGTAGATGGAACGGTCCGTATGGCTCCTAACCTTGAGGGACCTGTTGATCCGGATGTGATCGTTATTCGACTGTCCGCTTCGGGGGGAAGGACCAAGGGGATTCTGGTACATTATGCATGTCATCCAACGACAACTGGAGAAAATGTGATTTCATCCGAATTTCCAGGGGTTGCGATGGGGCTGATTGAAGAAAAGCTTGGCAACGGAGCCATATCGGCGTACTTGCAAGGCTGCTGCGCTGATGTTCGCCCTGCGCTTGTCCGGGACGGTGAATTTTATCGCGGTGGTGACGAGGAAGTATGCAGGATAGGGAGAGTGATAGCCGACGAGGTGCTCGCTATTGTGCAGCAGCCGATGAAGAGACTGGAAGCAGGGATATTGGCTTCGAGGTCGATCAAGGTGCAGCTCCCCTTACAAGATCCACCTGCTCTGGGTGATCTGCTGAATTGGGCAGGGGTGTCTGCAGCAGAGTCGGCGGCAGTTCATCAACAAGCTTTTTCTAATCCGTCTGTTGATGGGGGACATGAGGATTCGGATCGTTCTACAGCGGATGCTAATCCCATCAAACAGTTAATGCCAGATGCAGAAATCGTGGAAAAGTGGAGTCAACTGCTGTTAATGGATCAGCGTTATCAGCAACGTTATGTAGAACTGGAGCTTGATTATTTACAATTGGCTGAAGGGCTAGTACTGCTAACAAGCAATGCAGAGCTGGTCGGAGCGTACAGCCGCTTCATCAAAGCCTCCTTCGGGGATACGGTGCTTCCCGTAGGCTACACCAATGGAATGATCGGGTACGTACCCACAGCTGCTCAATTATCCGAGGGCGGATATGAGGCCGTTGATTATATTTATTATTTCGGTTTACCTGCGCCGCTTGCACCTGAATCGGAGGCTATTATACACAGTAGTATAATCAAATTGGTTGTTCAGCAATAAAAAGCAGCTCCAAAACCACTAATAAAAGTGGAATTGGGGCTTTATTTGGCATCGCCATTTGTACAGCTAACCGTTTTTCGAAATTGTTCGCCTTTCAGACTTAATCCGAGTACTCGCGAACAAGCTCATGACGATTAACACGATATTAAAACCCATCGTTACAACTAAACCGGATTGCATCGTCATGCCTGCAGCCTGACTGACTACAAGGATAGCACCACCGATACCGATGACCACTCCCGGTGTAAAAGAATCGGCAAATTGCAGATTCGCCGAAGTTTCGCCAGCGCCTTCCTCACCTGTATGAGCAAATGCCACCGCCCCGCTAGTCGGATGTGATAATCCCATTCCAATTCCCGCGATGATTTGCCCGATTACCGCAAAAGTAACCGTTACTGTTGGAATCCAGAACACGATAGCAATACCTGCTGTAAGCAGCAGCACACCGAGCATAATTCTTCGATTACGCCCACGACCCTGGTCAGCAGAATCCCATCGTCCTTGAAGATAAGCAAAGATGCACCAGCTCAGTGCGGCGCTGGCCACAATCAATCCCGCTTGAGCTGGACTAATGCCTTTCACATCGATAAGAGCTAATACCAGGAAATTCTGTGTGCTGACATAGGCTGCGAAGAACAGCCCCCGTGTTGCCATAATAGCGGGCATACCCTTTCTGAATACGAGAGTCCCCTGCGGCAGCAGCTTGCGAAGTGGATATGCCATGATTGCTAAACCAACGATGCTTGAGATAATCCCCGTTATATTCGGCAGCTTGCCAAGACCAAATAAGAAAATTCCTGTTCCCAAAGTTAAAAAGATAGCCATCCATGTAGCGGCAGCACCATTCCCCTCTTGAGAAGCCTGTGCCTTTAATTTTCTAAAAGCCGGAAGGCTAAGCAGTGCAGATACAATCAGGATCGGCAATATGCCCCAGAACACAAACCGCCAAGACCACTGCTCTGCAATAACACCGGCGACATAAGGACCCAGCATGGAAGGAAGAACATAGGCAGTACCGAACGCTCCGAGTATTTTGGCACGCAATTCATCGGGGTAGCTTAATGAAATAGCCGTGTATACGCAGGTCATCATAGCTCCCGCGCCGAGACCCTGCATCGCGCGCGCCAATATCATGATAACCATATCGCTTGCAGTCGCGGCCACAATCAGCCCCACGATAAACAATATAAGTGCGTATGTAAAAGGGGCTGCCGGACCTTTTCTATCTATAATACGACCGACAACCAAGGTGCCAATAATCTGGGCCAGCAGATACGTACTAAATATCCAACCAAACAGATGAATGCCGTTCAAATCACCTGCGATGGATGGGGCAATTGTAGTGACAGCCAAGCCTTCGAATCCTACCGCCATCACTGACAAAATAATTCCAATCGATAGAGCAAAGTAACGTGGGCTGAAAATGCTTTGATGATTAGACATGAGATGTGACCTCCAAGTAAATTTTTCTATGTAAACACGGTATCCGGATACTTAGTAAACATATTTATTTATAAAGTATAAGCTACAGTTTGGTTTTGACTTTGTCAACATTTTTATTTAAAATGTAGGAAATAGCACAGAGCCAGTTCATAAGAAGGTGGTGCCCCAATGAGGCGGAACGAAACGAATAAGGATACTTCAACTCGAACTCGGAAAGGGATCATTGATCTTCTCAAGCAGCAGGGAGCGATGGACGTCATGGCACTTGCCTCGGAATTTTCGCTGTCCGGGATGGCTATTCGTCAGCATTTAAATGCCCTGCAAGAAGAAGGTCTCGTTACTAACGAAGAAGAAGCCCGTCCCATGGGCCGGCCAGCAAAGCTGTGGCGACTTACACCCGAGGCTAATCGGTTTTTTCCAAGCGGATACTCGGAGCTGTCAATCAGTCTGATCCAATCCATGAGAGAGGCCTTCGGAGAAGATGGGTTGGACAAGCTGCTGGCTGTCCGCAATAACCATACACAGCTGCAATATCAACAACAGCTTGTTAACGAATCAGGGTTAAGGGAGAAGCTGGAGAAACTGGCTGATATTCGAACAAAGGAAGGCTATATGGCTGAGGTTATGGATCAAGGCGAGGGTATTCTCTTTTTAATTGAGAAGCATTGTCCCATTTGTGAAGCTGCCGCTGCCTGCACAGGATTATGCAAGAATGAGTTGAATTTATTCCAAACTTTGCTGGGACCTCATTTACGTGTCGAACGTGTGGAGCATTTATTATCAGGGGGAAAACGCTGTGTATACAGGATCATGGAATACGAACAAGCAGTAAGTAGCCCGGGCAGTTCTATACTCGAAAAAATAAAAAATACAGAAATTGTCCCACAGGTCTAAACTCACCACCTTCACGATACATAAATAGTGGGGTGATGTTATGGCAGTTGTAAAAGCCCGAGATCAGGACATTAACTTATTGGCAAGGCTGCTTAGGGCTGAAGCGGAGGGAGAAGGAGAACAAGGCATGCTGATGGTTGGAAATGTAGGAATTAACCGAATTCGAGCTAACTGCTCCGACTTTAAGGGTCTTCGGACGATTCCGCAAATGATATATCAGCCGCATGCATTTGAAGCTACACAGCATGGTTATTTTTATCAAAAAGCAAGAGAAAGAGATGTGAGGTTAGCGAAAAGATCTGTAGACGGAGAAAGACTGTGGCCAGCCAAGTTCAGTTTATGGTATTTCAGGCCTGAGGGCGATTGTCCTGATGAATGGTACAATCAGCCTTTGGTAGCCAGGTTCAAAAAGCATTGCTTTTACCAGCCGACCTCTGAAACGTGCGATAATATTTTTAATACATTTTGATAAGGGGCTGAGAGGCTCCTTTTTTCATTTTTATATCGTTTAATTTAACTTCCGAGGGGGAATGATACTTGAAAAAGTTGTGAGGTGAAGCTGATGGAGGAACTAACGTCAAGTAAGAAAGTGACAATTATGATAGCCTTAATGGCAGCGATGTTTTTTGCAGCTATTAATCAGACTATTGTTGGTACTGCGATGCCGCGGATTATTGCGATTCTGGGGGGGATAGAGTATTATACCTGGGTTATTACGATCTACATGCTCACCTCTACAATAGCTACTGTGCTTGTGGGCAAGCTGTCCGACATTTACGGACGTAAACCGTTCTTGCTAACGGGTATCGTATTTTTTATTATCGGCGCATTTCTTTCCGGTACAGCATCGACGATTTTTCATTTGATTACTTACAGGGGGATTCAGGGTATTGGCGGCGGTATATTAATGTCCGCTACCGTAACGGCTGTAGGTGATCTGTTTGCTCCACGAGAACGAGCCAAATGGACAGGTGTTATGATGGCCATATTTGGGTTTTCGAGTGTGCTGGGTCCTACGCTCGGCGGTTTTATGATCGATCATATGGCTTGGAAGTGGGTATTCTGGATTTTCCTCCCGCTCGGTTTGGTGGCTTTTGTCATGATTTGGTTCATGTTTCCCAAAACGGCCCGAGTTGAAACAGAATCGATCGATTACATGGGCTCGATATTTTTATCTTTGGCCATAGTCGCATTGCTGCTCGGATTTTCGTGGGCAGGGTCCAAATATGCCTGGAGCTCGCCACAAATCCTCGGTCTTCTTTCAGCGGCTGTAGTTTGTTTAGTCATTTTGCTCCTGATTGAACGAAAAGCAAAAAGTCCGGTTATGCCGCTCGGACTGTTCAAAAACTCCATCGTGACGATTTCCAATAGCATTGGATTCCTTATGAATGCAGGCATGATGGGTGCAATGATTTACTTACCCTTTTTCGTACAAGGAGTCAAAGGGGTTTCGCCGACAAATTCCGGTTTTGTCAATATGCCCATGTCCATAAGTATGATCGTGCTTAGCACGTTATCTGGACGATGGATATCCAAATCAGGCAAATATAAACGGTATGCGATCATAGGTATGCCTTTTCTGGTTGCAGGTATGGTTATGATGGCTTTCATGAACAGTATTACGATGGCGGTTTTCAGTATGCTTATATTCGGAATAGGATTAGGTATAGCGATGCCGGTGTTTACCTTAACTGTACAAAATGCCGTCTCGCCCTCAGATCTTGGTGTGGCGACAGCGACAGCGACATTGTTCCGGAATTTGGGTGGAACCATTGGTATTGCAGTGATGGGTACGGTTATGAATACCACATTAAAAAATAAATTAAAGGCCGCGATGACTTCGGGACAAGGGGTCGATTTAACCAAGCTGGACCCTGCTGTAGCTTCACAGCTATCCGGTTTCTTGAATCCACAAATGCTGCTGGATCAACCGAAACTCAAAGAGCTGCATAATACATTGCCTGCAGATGTTCAGCCTCTGTTTACACAGATGATCGCTATGCTGCGATCCGTGCTTAGTGATTCGTTGACCGTCGTATTTTTGTTTGGTACAGCCCTATTGGTTTTGGCTTTCCTTCTTGTCCTCTTCTTGAAAGAAATTCCTTTACGGACTTCCAATGATGTGAAAAAAGAGCAGCCTGAAGACGAAGAGGTAAGGACGAGAAAAGGTAAAAAAGAGCCTGCTCTTCACTAGAAGCTGCTCATTAGTGGCAATTTTCACAAAATGGTTACAAATTCCGCGCTAAGCGCGGTTTTTTTACATAAAGCGCCTGCATTGCTTTTCTTGCACGAACTTTTTGGTTAATATGTATAGGGCAATGATTTTTTGATTAGGAAAGGAAATGATTGGTTTGAACAAGAAATACCTCATACTGACCCAATTCTGCATCATATTCTCTGCCATTATGATGCCTTTAACATCGTTTGCATCCAATGATACGAACACCAGCATTAAACAATTTTATGGCAGCTCCAAATCTGGCAAAGTCATTGATTTTGTTGGCGACAGCACCACGGAAACTGCTCCCGCCATGTATAAGCGTATTGCCGAGCAATATGCGGTTACAGGAGGCGCGCTTCAGGGGACAACGATTCTTAATCGCGGCACCAACGGTAATACACTGCATAACTTCGTGAATGACAAAGCGGCCAATGATAATTCGCTAAGTAAGGTGATCATAGACAACGCCGATTTATATATCATTTCTTATGGGATTAATGACATACGCCGGAGTTCGACAACCGGTGCGACCAATCCCATGCAAATTAAAGCCGATCTCAAGATTGCAATTGATCGCATATTAGCCGAAACCAAAGGAAACATTTTGCTTCGGACACCAAATACGTTGTTATCTAAAAATCCTGCCGATGCTATACTGGTATCGCCGATAGAAAACGCTCAGTTGTACTCCGATCAATTATGGGAGATTTATAATAGCTTTAAAGGATATAGTGATCGTGTCGATGTTCTAGACATCCCGAATTTAATTTTTGGCAGAAAAGCCATGCCGCAGCACCTGCTCATGTTCGATATCCTGCATCCCAATGATGCTGGTTATCAAGCGATTGCGGACGCTATTGTGGACAGAATTACGGGGGGGATGGCGGCAGGTGAGTGGCATTATATGGCCTATACCCCGAAAACATTCACTATTGAGTTGAGACAAACGACTCCCATTTATGATGATTGGCAGCCGTTTAACCGTGAACCTGTTTCTTATCTGGAACCGCAAACGCTAACCGTATTGAAGGAAAAGATTGATGAAGAGAACGCCGGATGGACGTGGTATCTGGCACAAACCTGGCTCGGAGAAAAATGGGTTCACGCTGTTCGACCGATTGTTCGTTATAGCGAATGGTCCAATAATATCCACCAACCCAACAAACAAGCAACCGTGACGGTGACGAATCGAACCTTGCTGTACAATGATGCCTATACCGATACGAGTACCGGGTATTCGATTAATCCGCAATCTGTGGAGGTGCTTGATGTAGGGAATTTTATGTACAAAATTAAGACCTGGTATGGAGATTTGTGGATTCCCGCCAACACAACGAATTCTCCACTTGATAACCATTATGGAAAAGTGGCAGGCACGGATGATAACAAGCTTAGAGCAGTCGACCAAACGATTCAACTCTCTGTGACTACGGCCTTGTCCGAATTGCCGACAACCTTAGCAGCAAGAAGTCTGGGTGCACTGTCACCCCAAATCGTGCGAGCATTTGAAAAAAAAGGTGATTGGTATCATATACATACAAGCTGGACAGGTGATGCATGGCTGTACTATCCCATTGCCGCTAATAAACCAACATAAAAGCAATCAGGGGAAGCCTCTTCATTCATTAGTTTGAAGGGGCTGTCTCCTTGAATGCAGCCTTACTTGTTTTCACATCATGTCTTGCTTAAGATTAGCAGGAGGGGTACACCTTGGTAGAAATGAATATGAAGCAGCAGCTTGCGCGTGCTTTTATTTTAAGTATTTGTTTTGCAGTATGCTTTGGTCTGATTGCTTTATTGATCCATGATCGTCGATTGGATGCTTTTGACCAAACTATTATCCAATGGGTTCAAGCACTGGAAACACCAGGTTTCACACTTATCATGAAGGGTTTCACTACGATTGGTTCAGGATTGGTCATAGCCATTTTGGTTCCACTTGTTGCTGTTATTTTGTATTTTGTGTTGGGGCATCGAAGGGAGCTATACTTTTTCATCGGTGTCATTATTGGCTCAACCTTGTTAAATGAGGTTTTGAAAATCATTTTTCATCGGGCGCGGCCGACGATTCATCGTATTATTGATGCAGTTGGTTACAGCTTCCCAAGTGGACATTCGATGGCGGCGTTTACACTGTATGGTGTCGTTGCTTTTCTTTTATGGAGACATATTTCGGGTGCATTTAATCGCAGTATGTTGATCCTATTCAGCTTGCTGATGATTCTAATGATCGGTATAAGCCGCATTTATTTAGGTGTGCATTATCCCAGCGATGTACTGGGTGGATACATGGCCAGCGGCACCTGGCTTACAGCAGCCATTTGGTTTTTTCATAAATATGGCTATGCTGCGGTGGCGACTAAAGCTCATGCCTCATGAAATTTTACCTACATGCAGCCTGCCTTCGAAAAGATTGAGCTGCATGCAAAGACTCTATCTTGTAATATCCATAACAACAGAAAAACTGCCCGTAGGCAGTTTTATTTGGAAATATTAAACGTATTGTTATCAAGACTGATGGCTAAGCCAAGCTGCTCGACAGCACACAACGATTTGAACGAAAGCTCCCCTAAGATGGGAACAGATTAAAACACCTTGGTTGTCCACGATTCACAATTCCATGTTTCCGTGACGACATCACGATAAAATTCCGGTTCGTGAGAAATCAGCAGTATGCTGCCTTTGTAGGTCTTCAGAGCACGCTTCAGCTCATCCTTGGCATCAACATCCAAATGGTTCGTCGGCTCATCGAGCACGAGCAGATTGGTTTCGCGATTGATCAGCTTGCAGAGGCGAACCTTCGCCTTTTCACCACCGCTGAGCACGACAATTTTGCTCTCGATATGTTTGGTTGTAAGGCCGCACTTGGCCAGCGCTGCGCGCACTTCGAATTGGGAATAGGAGGGGAATTCCTTCCATACCTCTTCGATACAAGTATTATAGTTGGCATCCTTCATCTCCTGCTCGAAGTAGCCGATATTCAGATTTTCACCCAGCCTTACCGTTCCCGACAGAGCTTGAATCTCACCCAGAATACTCCGCAGCAGTGTCGTTTTACCGATACCGTTCGCACCTACCAGTGCAATTTTTTGACCGCGCTCCATACGAAGGTTGAGTGGTCTGGACAAGGGACTGTCATAACCGATGATAAGATCCGTTGCTTCAAAAATCAGCTTGCCAGACGTTCTAGCGTCCTTGAAGTTAAATTGCGGCTTCGGTTTTTCCTTGGCGATTTCGATGATTTCCATCTTATCGAGCTTCTTTTGTCTGGACATCGCCATGTTTCGCGTTGCGACACTAGCTTTGTTACGAGCGACGAAGTCCTTCAATTCAGCAATTTCCTGCTGCTGACGCTTATGTGCGGATTCAAGCTGCTGTTTTTTCATTTCGTGGACCTGCTGGAAATAGTCGTAATCGCCCACATAACGGTTTAACTCTTGATTTTCCATATGATAGATCAGGTTAATGACGCTGTTCAGGAACGGAATGTCATGTGAAATTAAAATGAATGCATTCTCATACTCCTGAAGGTAACGCTGTAACCAAATGATATGCTGCTCATCCAGATAGTTTGTCGGCTCGTCCAGGAGCAGGATGTCAGGCTTTTCAAGCAGCAGCTTGGCGAGTAAAACCTTCGTACGCTGTCCGCCGCTCAGGTCATTGACGTCCTTATCCAGTCCAATATCGGTAAGTCCCAGTCCGCGTGCGGTTTCTTCGATCTTGGCATCAATCATGTAAAAATCTTGATTAGTCAATGTATCCTGAATCGTACCTACATCCTCAAGCAGCTGTTCAAGCTCCTCCGGCGATACATCGCCCATCCGGGCGTACATTTCATTCATTTCTTGTTCCATATCGAACAGGAATTGAAAAGCTCCCTTAAGAACATCACGCATCGTAAGTCCCTTGCTGAGCACTGCATGCTGATCAAGGTAACCTACTCGCATCCGCTTGGACCATTCGACCTTGCCCTCATCCGGCTGAAGCTTTCCTGTAATAATGTTCATGAAGGTGGACTTGCCTTCACCGTTAGCACCAATAAGTCCAATGTGTTCGCCTTTAAGCAGACGGAAGGATACATCCTTGAAGATCGCGCGATCTCCAAAACCATGACTTAATTTTTCTACGTTTAATATGCTCATCATTGACACCTTTTCTTATAAACTTTGTTCTCACTTATTATAAGCTGTAAGGGAGGAATAACTCAATATGGGAAACAACAACTGTAGTCGAGGGGTTGCAGCAAAGGTACGGTTTATTTTATAATGAGTTGGTAATAAGGAAGGGTGGTAGAGATGGCGAATAATTTTGCCAGCTTAAGTAGCAGCTCATGCAAAGCCTAATATTGGGGCGATACTTTGCATGGGTGACGGACAGTTATTGTTAACATTGTCGCCCGAGAAGGCTTATATCGTTTCTAATAATGGGCTATGCAGCTTATTTTTATTTCATATAAAATAAGGAGCTGAAAAGCAATGATAAAACCATTTATTAGAAACCATCAATATAACATGATCAAAAAGCAGACAGATCTGCTGCAGCGTGCCTGCAATACCGTTTCCGATCCGAAAGTAGTAGAAGCGGTAAGATACAGCGCAGCTACGAAAATTATAGAAGCGTTCCCGGATGCAGTGGAGCTTCAGAAGCAAATCTTGGAGCAGATTTCAACTTTAAAAACAACAGAACAATTCCAGCATTATTTACATTCCATGGAGCCTTATTTGGAGCCATTTGAGCAAGTGACGGAAACGCAGATGAAGAAGCTGTTTCCCAAAAACAAAAAACTGAAGGTACCAGACTTAGCTGTTATCGATAACCGCTATGTCACTTATCTTGGATGGACCGACATCGCGACGAATAAATTGTTTATGGTTTACCATCTGAACGGTAAGCTCGTCGGGGTCGAAGGCAAATATACCCCGATGAATAAGAAAAGCAACTGTTTTTTATGCAATCGGCATGAAGAGGTTGCATTATTTTCGGCCATTTCGAAGTGGAAGCCAGCCAACGCTTCGCCTGATTATTATAGGGCAATCGGCAACTATCTGTGTGTGAATAGTGACACCTGCAACAACAATATTACGGATGTGACCACATTGGAAAAATTTATTTATGACATTGTGGGACAATCACGTCTTGAATCATAAACAACTGGAGCCCGCTGTAATGGTGGGCTTCTTTTTTTGAAATTATATTTCCATATAAATGAATATGTGGTAGAATAAAACGAGAACAAATGTTCTTGTCGATCAACACGATGTTGATCAAGAGATATAGACGGAGGGAAGGTGCGGATGGATGACGGAACGGTATTCAGAAATAGACGAGGTGATAGCCTACATACATCAGCATATTGACGAACCGCTCTCTCTATCTCAATTGGCATCTCATCTTGCCTATAGTCCGTATCATTTTACACGAATTTTTAAAGAACGAATTGGTTTATCACCGTTATATTATGTATCCTCACTTCGTTTGCAAAAAGCTAAAGATTTATTGCTGCGGACGAATTTGAGTGTTCGAGATATTGGCTTAGAGATTGGACAACAAAGTCTGGGAACCTTTACGACCCGGTTTACCGAGAGAGTAGGCATGACGCCTACAGATTTTCGGAACTCGACGCTGGAAGCGGGCAACCATTTCCGTTCCTTGCATAATCTTAAAGACTTGCGCACTGTGCACTCAACAATTAATCCATATGGAACCATCAAAGGGAACATTCAATCGACGAAACCTTTTGAGGGCGTTATCCTGATAGGTTTATTTGCCAAACCTATTCCTGAGGGACTACCTATACACGGAACGCTGCTATTTTCAGTGGGGGATTTCTGTTTTACGGGTGTGCAACCCGGTACCTATTATTTGATGGCAACATCGATCTCCTGGGGAATGAAAGCGACGGATATTTTGCTTCCTCAAACTACTTTGCGTACTCGATCCAGAGAGCCAATTGTGGTCCATCCCTACGCTGCCGTTCCCTATCAGGAGGTTACCCTTCACGTTCCCCGCCTGGACGATCCTCCCATCCTGATTTCACTTCCCTTGCTGATGAATAACTTCCTCAATCGGACTTTTGAACATAGTATTCGATAAGTCCATAGCCACGAGGGTACAGAATGAAATGACATCGATATGGAAACGATAATCAATGGCTAACCATATACAATTAAAAAACCTACAGTAGGGAGCTGCCAGCTTGGAAAAATTATATACAGCTACCGTAAAAGCAGCAGGTGGTAGAGATGGCAAGGTTGTATCCAGTGATAACATTCTGAATCTTGATGTGAGAATGCCCAAAGAATTAGGCGGCGGTGGTGGAGCAGCAACCAATCCTGAACAGCTATTCGCAGCGGGATATGCGGCATGTTTTGAAAGTGCTTTGAATTTGGTTTGCAGAACCAAACGTATCAAGGTGGAAGCGACGGAGGTGACGGCCCACGTCACTATTGGTAAGGAATCCGATGGTGGATTCGGGCTTGAAGTGAAGTTGGACATAGCTATTCGCGGAATTGAAGCCGCTGTAGCGAAGGAATTAATCGAAGCTGCACATCAAGTATGTCCTTACTCCAAAGCAACCAGAGGGAATATCAAGGTCGAATTAAATCTTGTTTAGCTGGAATAGAGGATCGAATGTCTCCGAAACCAGAGAGGAACGCCCTCACGATGACATGGGTGTACCAGCTGTGACGATGCCTATGACCAACTGGTTATGAACGGACTGTCGTATCAGAGGGTACACCTCATTCTGAACCCTATTGTTGTGGATGGATGCCTCGCAGTTGCATTATTTGTTCACCACGATATATTGTCTATCCTGCCATTCGAATTCTTCTCCCAGCTCAAATGTGTTCAAGTCCAACACAAGATCCAGCTTGCGATTACGCGGCTCCTCGAATCGCTCCCTTCCATGTGCCCAACATGCATAGAGTTCTGCGTGTTCACCAGATACTAGATTGTGATCCAGATAGGTGAAAAGCTCTGTCAAACATTTTTTACCCAGGAGAAAAGCTTGAGGTGAGATTTCCTTAATTCGGCCGCTAATTTGAAACGAGCCTCCATCGTGATCCACTTGATAAACGAACGGATTCCGAAAATGCTTTGAGGTATCCTGATGAATAAGCGGGCCACTGACATATAGACCCGCGGCATCCTCCTCCGTCTCGTATACCTCCGTATTTTGTTCATAGAGGTCAGAGAGATCAAATATAGATGTCAGCGAATTTTCATTGGGCGGGTACAGTTTCAGAGCGTCTTTAAGCTTCATTATGGTTTTCTTTTTACCAAATGAGCCTGTCGGAAGCTCCTTATCTGTGGCGATATAGTAGAAGAGAGTCATAGAAGAGCCTCCTTAGAGCTATTTTCGATTCGATTGTGTTAAAATGGAAAATTAAGTTCTCATTATAGCTTAATTTTGGAGATTCTGCATAAAAACCGTTACGACATGGTTTAAAAAGCAATAAGAGCTTTAAAGAATGATAGATGGAAAGCAGCGGGATATATTTTGTTTTTCTGAGGGGGATTTGAATATGGGGAATCGCACATTTTTAAGTGTGACCAATATAGACACCGTAGTCGTGGAATATGAACACGTCGCTTTTGAAACTAATAATTTTGTGGCTCCCTTGTGGTTTTGTCTCGTCAGTCAAGAGCAATATGGGCGTTATCGTGAGCAGCTCTTAGCCAGCTGGAGTTTGGTTCAACCTCACTTGGAAGACGAGGAGCTGGAGGAGTTGCCTGAATGGTCCACATTCTCGGAGGCACTGGATTTGCATATCCCATGGGTAGAAGCATCCATGCAAATGCGTCAGAGTTTGCCAGTTACTCTTGCTCGGTACCCTGCGCTTAGTCCCTATATGTCGGAATGGCTGGACACGTTATACAGTCATGTTCAAGTACATCCGTCGCCAGTCGTTCATCTGGGGCTTTCCCAGTACTTTAGCTTTTTTGGCGATCCGATCCCTTACCTGGCTAATATCGAGGAATTCCTTGGGGGGTGGTGGCAGCCTGATGAATCATCGTTTGATTACCTTGATCACATCACGAATTCATATCTATTGGGTGGTGAGCATCACCTTTATAGAGTAAGAGCCGATAGTCTCGAACAGTCTACGGAACCGGATATTAAAGTGGATACATCTAAAGCACCCATAGCTCCGGTTAAGAAGCCTATATCCAAGCGGCTCGAAAACCTGTATACGTGGTTGCTTGCCTTACTGTCAGCAGCACTTGGTTTAGGCGCTTACCTCTGGACCTCAAGCTCATGGCTAGCTGTATTCGCTTTTTTAGTTCCGTCCTTATGTATCATTGTCTGGGAACTGCGTCGTCGACCCAAGAAAGCTGCAAAGGGTAACAACGAACATACTTTACCTTCATCCACACCAAGAGCGATAGCCTACTATAACCACATCTCGCCAATTACACTTCAAGGAGTACAGGCCGCAGATTTGGATAACAATCATTTGGTTACTGTCCCCTGGCAGCATATTATGCTCGCACAAGTAAGTCCGTCAGGACATATTAAGATCAAGCTCGATGCACAAGCCGAGTCCTTATACCCGTCGCAGCTTAATATCGTCCTTGAGCATGGATTAGAAGCCGACTATGTGGCATCAGCTATTCATTCAATCTCGCAGCTGTGGCGTCTTGACTGGAATGGAAATGACTACAGCTGATCACTTAAGGTGTGTGCCTGTTTATCCAGTTGTCGTGCAGCTTGGCCGATACCGGTAAATTCATCAACGGCCTGCTGCGTAAGGCGTTGACTGTCTGTAATTAAGGTGTGGGAACGTTTCGTACCTTTGGCGATTTCTGCAACCTGAACGGCAATACCTTCCAGATTGGTATTCACTTCCTCAGTTGCTTCCTCTGCTTGTTTAGCTAATTTGCGCACCTCGTTTGCCACCACATTAAAGCCGCGCCCATGTTCTCCAGCGTGTGCGGCTTCGATAGCCGCGTTCAAGGCTAGCAGATTTGTTTGCGAAGCGATATCACGAATGGTCCTTATGATCCCGCGAACAGAGCCGGCTTTGCTCTCCAATAGCTGGAGCACTTGCATATTGTCATGAGCCTCCTTAACGACCAGCTCAATGGCAGATGCAATTTGATGGCTGCTAGAAATACCTTCCTCTGCGCGCTTCAACAGGTCATGGGCCATTTGTTGTAAATCATGTGTTACTTGGAAAGTCGTGTTTTCACGTCCAGTGATGTCCGTCGCCACTTTAATTACGGCTATCACTTGACCTTCAGTATCATATACAGGGCTATAAGTTGCTTCAAGCCATAATAATCGTTGTTTCTTTGTAACCCGTAATATTTTTTCCTGAAAGGGGCGTCCGTTTTTCAGATCATTCCACAGTTTTTGATATTCCGGGCTGTTGACAAATTCAGGCGTGCAAAACTGACGGTGCATCAACCCAGGCATTTCGGCTGCTTGATAGTCCATCGCCTTCGCAAAGTTATCATTTGCCCACAATACTTTACCGTCAATATCAAATTGGATCATGGCCAAGGACTGTTCAATGGCTGAAAGGACAGCTTTTTCATCAAGTACTTGGTTACTTGTATATCTATCATATCTTGCATTAATCATGAGCTGCTCCCTTTTGGATGTGGTTTATTTGTATAGAATATGTATAGAGTATATAGATTTATGTTATGAACTATACATAATCTATACATAATGTGCAAGATATATGTAGAAAATTTATGAATGTAACCCATAAATACTCTCGCACTGTTCATTTTGTATAATTTATGTATAATTAAATTGAGGTGGCTAAGAAATGTATAGCATCAAAAAAGCATCTGAAATGCTCGGTATTCCTGCAGTGACCATTCGAGCTTGGGAAACCAGATACCAGATTGTAATGCCTATTCGTGGTGCCGGAGGACATCGTTTATATAGCGATACCGATGTTAACACACTTAAATGGATAAAAATTCAAATGGAAGAAAACAACGTGAAGGTCAGCGAAGCGGTGTGGTTGCTGAAGCAAAGGCACATGGAGGAACAACCTATTGAAGAACCCATTGAAAAATTTGCAGTGACGCAAGTCCGTAAACCTTACGAAGATCTCATGGATAAGCTGTACGAACATTTGGTTGATCTCAATACGTTCCAGTCACACGAAACGATAGATTTGGCATTTGCTTTATATCACTATGACGAAGTGTTCCATCACATATTGGTACCTGTACTATATCGATTGGGTGAAGAGTGGGAGAGAGGGGACGTAACTACTGCTCAGGAGCATTTTTCTTCCCAATTGATTATGCAAAGATTTACCCAGTTTTTTAGAATTCTTCCGATTTATCCTGACCTCCCGAAAGTGATAGCTTTGTGTCCTGAGGGAGAGCATCACCACATGGGACTGATGCTATTCAGCTTATTTTTGCGTAAAAGAGGAATGGATGTCATTTATTTAGGCCCTAATACACCCTTAAACGATTTGTATCAATTGATTGAAATGAAGCAGATATCGGTGGTGGCCGTTTCAGTTACCGATCCTGAACTAATTAAAACATTGGAGAGTTGGATCGAGGAATGTCGAGAACAATACCCGGAATTAAAATTTGTGCTTGGCGGAGCAGGGTTTCAACAGTGCTCGCCGCGAATATTCCCTTATGTTCAACCTGACGATCAGAAAGAGTGGGATAAATGGTATGAAAGTGAAATTGTGACTGCGAAACCAGCTCATGCTCATACATGATTTTGTAAAATGAATTCATACTATGTGTGGCTGAATAAACGTAAATTCAAAATAATAGGGGGAAAATCAAATGAATAATTCAATTACCTTCCCTGATCTTTCGTCCAGGCCATTTCGTTTGACTACGGAACGTCTTATGATTGCATCGGCTGATGTATTGTATCGTGCATGGACAGAGCAGTTTGATCAATGGTTTGCAGCTCCAGGATCGGTAATTATGAAGGGTGAGGTCAATACCGTTTTCTTTTTTGAAACCAGCCACAAAGTTGAGACGGAAAAAGAGGCAAGGCGCCATCCGCATTACGGTCGGTTCCTGAGGCTTGAGCATGATCGTCTAGTGGAATTGACGTGGGTTACCGGAGCAGGGGGAACGCTAGGGGCAGAAACGGTTGTGACCGTAGAGTTTACACCCCAAGGGACAGGTACGTTATTGCGGCTTACGCATGCGGGTTTTCAGGATGAGGCTTCCAGAGACGGACACGAACAGGCATGGCCATTTGTTCTTGAACAGCTTGATCAACGGATGACATCGCGTATATAAGGGATGATGTTGAAGGTTGACAATTCAATAATGGAGGGACAGCCTACAACAGGATTGTGGACGGACATTCCCTTGGAATTAACCGGCTGTTCTTGCTACCGGTTATTTCTTTATGTGGACATAGATTGGAATACGAAGCTATTCATA
Organism: Paenibacillus sp. FSL H8-0034; assembly: GCF_038000305.1. Lineage (NCBI taxonomy): Bacteria > Bacillati > Bacillota > Bacilli > Caryophanales > Paenibacillaceae > Paenibacillus > Paenibacillus sp. FSL H8-0034. The sequence goes on along the minus strand of NZ_JBBOBS010000001.1, from coordinate 4,860,550 downwards.
AACGTATTAAAAATTTGGATGTTATATTAATCGACTGGTATACCCCGGGAGTCAGCGTCCCTATATAATGTTTTTAAGGTGTATTTTAAAAGATTACAGGAAATGCTTACGATAAATCGATCAAATTGTAAGCGTTTAAATTGCGGTTTGAACACGATCGGGCTGAATCTAACCGAAAAAATCAAAGCCCTCGAGGATATATCGAACTATATGATTATCAGGAACATTTTACTGAGCGACTGAAACTAGCCAGTTGATTGAGTCGTTATCGCGATTTTTCCGTAAGAGTACCTCTATGGATGAATGAACAGGAGGCGGAGGCATGACGATCAGAATGCTAATTGTAGATGACGAGCCTATTATTTGCCAAGGACTGAGACATACAATACCATGGGAAACCATTGGTGTTGAAGTGGTCGGAGAAGCTTATGATGGTTGGGAGGCCCTTCAATTCGTATCCCGGGAGTCGGTTGATTTGGTGCTGACGGACATTCATATGGATGGGATGGACGGACTTGAATTGGCTAAGAAATTGAAAGAATGGATGCCGCATATCCGTATTATCATTATTAGCGGCTATGATGATTTTGAGTATGCTCGAAGAGCTCTTCGGCTTGGAATCGAGGATTATTTGCTTAAGCCGGTAAACATTGATGAGCTTTTGGCGATGGTCAAAAGAATTAGTGTGGAGATCGCCAAGGAAGCGGAGCTGGGTCATAAGTACGAGCATGAACGACGATTAAAGTGGCTGACTCAGCTCATTCAAGGGGAAGGCATCGTACAAAAGGAAACGGAATTTCCGACATTTACATCTACGGATGTTCACTCCTTCAGGTTTATTGCAAGTCAGCTTGAGGATTACGCAGGCTGGGTTGATCATTCTTCGGAGGAGCTTCGGCATTCCGTACGGAGCGAGTGGAAGAAGGCTGTTGCTACTGCTTTAAAGGGCATTGATCAGGAGGTCATATCTTTCTTTCATCATCCCAACCTGCTGCTATCATTATGTATAGGGTCACGTGAGGTCGATAGCAGGGATTTAGCGGCAGCTTTGAGTGATGCACAAGGCTTGATGTCGGAATTCCCACGTCTGCATTACGGCATCTCGCCTGTATACTCCTTATTGGATCAGGTATATCCCAGCTATATGCAAGCTGTATCTGTTTTGCAGCTAAGTGTTCTTTCGGATGTTAACACGGTACAGTTCTACGAACAGGAACAGACATTGAGGAAATGTCTTCTTCCCATTGCCCCATTCGAGCTGGAGAAGCAGCTGGTACACGTGCTTTTTTACGGAAGCTTCGAGGAATTGGATGACATTATCAGAGGGATGATGCAGGAGTTTCGCGACAAAGGTTATCTACTGAAGGAAATTTTACAGGCCATTAAGGAATTGAGTATTATTCTCCAGCGTAAGCTGCACAGCAATGGGATCGATTTATCTCAGCATACCGATTTTTTTAATACTTATGAAATCGACCTGCAGGTGCATAACTCCACTCGTGCTATGGAAACCTTACTCCGTCGCGAGCTTCGGACGCTGTCCTCAATTATTCATTCATCTCTTGAAGGAAAGCATCACTGGATTACCGAACGGGTCAAAAAATTTATCGAATCACGGCATACCACGGATTTGAAGGCTTCCGAGGTAGCGGCATGGCTCAAAATTACGCCCAATTATTTTAGTATCATCTTCAAGCAAAACTTTGGCAAAGGCTTTGCCGAATACTTGAACGAAGTCCGAATAGATCATGCCAAAGCAAGCTTGGTCAGTACGGAGGAACGGGTTTTTGAGATCGCCGAAAATGTCGGGTATCGGGAATACAAATATTTTTGCTCGATATTTAAAGCGTACACAGGGATTACACCTACTCAATACCGGAAGCTAGCGCAAACTACATCTGATTCCTTGGGGCAATTAGTTTGAGAGCGATTACAATTGCTGCGTTGTCATGGATACCCGTTTCGAAATGCTGGTCCGAACCTATCGGTACAATGAAAAGAGTAGGCCGTGAACGTATCGGCCTACTCTTAGCTATGCATATAAGATTATGTAAAACGGTAAAGATATCATAGCAGGAAGTTGTGAAAAACCCCTTTTGCCAACGTTCAAATGTAATTAAGCCCGCTAGTATGAGGAAGCGGTATGGTAGACCAGTCTGGCAAAAGTGGCTTGTGAGGCGATAATGGATCGAACAGCAGCGAAACCAGCTCAGCTGGATTGACTTCAATGCTTGTATCTCCGGCCTTCACCGTGTAGCTGCCTTCCTCCAGGGAGGTAATCGCAATCACCTGCTTGTGATTCTTGTCTGCAACCGGGAAAGCTTGCTCAAGAACCCGCTGCGGATTCACGACATATACAGTTCCGTTATTCGCTTTCGTTTCGTAAGGTACAGCAGCTTCCAGCAGCAGTCCTAACAATTGTTGTTCGTGCCAGCTTACCGGAATTTTCAGCTGATCGAGATTCAACCGCTCAACCGCTTCAGCCAACAGGGAACCAACATGAGCGGCCGGACCGGCAAATTCAATGACAGTTGGAGGTTTGCTATCCGCAGAACGACCTGGGGCAGCAATCACAGCAAATGAATCGACGCTGCCGGTTCCATGAGCGGCAACTAAGGTTTGATGCTCCAATTTTATACAGCTGGCGTAGGCTTCCGCATCGATCATCCTGCCGAGATCGGTAACACTCTGCTCATACGCGACTTTACGTGTGGTAGCTGCCGCATGCAGAGCGAACGCATCCGCAGCCTGGAACGGTCGCAGCTGAAGTGGGCTGTCTCCAGCTTGTAAAGCTGACGCTGCGGCTTTAAGCCGAACGGCTCCTTCCGCATCCAGTGTGAAGTGCTCTGTAAGACCAAATGGGTAGCAGTGTACGCGTGTATAGAGCGAACGGTCGCCTGAAATGAACAGTAGGGAGGCGCCGGCTTCTTCAGCATGCTGCTTGCAGCGATCCAGCATTTGGCCCGCAATGCCTTGTCCGCGATAATCAGGATGCGTGCACACAGCCCCCATCGAAAATACGTTAAGCCTCGCATCGCCAACATGAATCACAAACGGGACAAGTCCCATGAAGGAAACGAGTCGTCCGTCAACAAAAGCTCCATAGGAATGACTTAATCCCGGTGCAAACAGAAACGGAAAGCTTGTGCCCATCGAGCTTTGTCCTGGTTTACGAAATACATCGTCTGCCAATTGGACGGCTTGCTGCAGTTCATCGTTTCTTACTAATCGAATATCCATTCTCTACTCACTCCAGATCATCTTGTAATATGACGCTTGTACCCTAAACCTATTGCAGCTCCTGCGAAAATAGTATCATAAACCATACAGAAATCAAACATATTTTTAGTTCGAAAGAAAAAATGTTTGTTATTATTTCGGAAATGGATTAGCTCTTACTGAGAAGCAGCTTCTGCAAGAACATATTCACAGCCATGGATGATGAATGATCATGGTTACGAATGATCCAAAAATTCCGTTCCAATAGCTTGGGGGCAACCGGAATTTGGCACAATTCGCCCGACTCCAGTTCCTTCTTTACAATCCAGCGTGAGAGTATGGCAATACCCAGACCGGCAGAGACCGCTTCTTTGACCCCTTGGCTGCTGTTAAATACATAGGATCGTTTCATTGCCAATCCCGCAGCTTGAATAAACTGTTCGCTGAAGGACCGCGTTCCGGATCCGTTTTCTCTAAGCACCCAGGTGAGATCCTGCAGCAGCTCCGGCTTCACGTTTTTTTTGGACGCCAAAGGATGCTCAGCAGCCGCGATCAAAATCATTTCGTCTTTCATATAGGGGGTTATGAGCAGCCCACTGGATACCACATTACCTTCAACAATACCTAAATCTAGCTGGTTAGCCTTCAACGCCTGGGTGATCTCCTCTGTATTGGCAATCGTAACCGACATTTCGACCTCTGGAAATTGTACGGCAAACTCGGCAAGCACCCGCGGCAAAATATATTCCCCGATTGTGAAGCTGGCGCCAATTTGCAGGGAGCCTGTCACTTTTTCATTCAGTAATTGAATTTCCTGCTTCGCTTCTTCCGCCAGAGCAAGAATTTGCTTCGCTCGTTTATACAAAATTTCCCCAGCCTCGGTTAGTTTGACAAGCTTTGGTGAACGATGCATCAGCTTGGCGCCATATTCATTTTCCAGATTGCGAATGTGTAGAGACACACCGGGCTGCGACAAATTGAGCAGTTCTGCAGCTCTTGAAAAGTTTCTTTGTTCCGTTACAGTAACAAAAACTCGAAGAGTTTCAACGATCATTTCCATTCCACCTCACAACAACATTGTACCTGTGCTCAGGAAATACAACAACTCCATCATTAGTTTTTCTCATGATTACAATAATATATTGGTATTTAACTTATGATTGAAACAGCCTTATAGTGGAGCTACAGACAACTGTATGGCTTTCAATATAAGAATAGGAGTGAGGATAATGGTACAAACCTATGCCTTGCCAAATAAGCAGAATAAAATGTGGGGGGTTATCCCCGGTGTTGGTTTGACGCTGTTGCTTGCTGTTTCAGCCAAATATTTGGCCGTGCTGCCGTTTCTCAGTATTATGGGGCAGCTTGTCATAGCCATCTTGCTGGGAATCGGATGGAGAGCAGCGGTTCGTGTGCCTCAGCAAGCCATAGCAGGCATTACATTTTCAAGTAAAAAGCTGCTGCGATTCGGTATTATTTTACTGGGGATGAAATTGAATCTGATCGATATCGTGCATGCAGGTCCTAAGGTTATCGCTATTGCTGTCATCAATATCATGTTTGCGATTTTGGCCGTATACGGCATTGCCAGATTGTTTAAAGTAGAACAGCGTTTAGGTATCTTAACGGCATGTGGTACTGCTATATGTGGAGCAGCCGCCGTTGTCGCCATTGCGCCGCAAGTCAAGGCTAATGATGATGAAACGGCGATTGGCGCAGCCACGGTCGCTATATTGGGAACTATTTTTACTCTCGTATACACGATCCTTTATCCACTGCTGGGTCTGACTGCAAGCGGCTATGGAATATTTACAGGTGCAACCCTGCACGAGGTCGCGCATGTGATCGCGGCAGCAGCACCGGGTGGTCAGCAGGCTGTGGATTTGGCTGTTATCGTCAAATTGTCACGTGTTGCTCTTCTGGTGCCTATTGCAATTGTAATTGGTATTTGGGCCAATCGTGAGGAAAGCAAAAAAAATGTTGATGTAAACAAAACGAGCTGGAAGTCGATTCCGATCCCCTGGTTCATAGTAGGCTTTCTGATGATGAGCGGTGTGAATACACTTGGTATTATGCCAACAGCTGTTACGAATCAATTCATTGTAGTGGCTTATGTACTCATTGCTATGGCCATGGCCGGGCTTGGGCTTAATGTGGACATCAGCACGTTTCGCCGTTTGGGTATGAAATCGTTTGCCGCGGGTCTTATAGGATCGGTATTGCTCTCGGTACTGGGATATGTATTAGTCATTTTGTTCGGATTAAATAGATTTTGAAAATGATTGGCTGGCATGAAGGGGAGAAGGTATAGTAAAATTAACGTAATAACGGTTAGCAAAGGAGATAGCCATGTGCCGAAATATCAAAACATTATTTAACTTCGACCCGCCAGCTACTGAAGAGGAGATTCATGCAGCGGCGCTCCAGTTTGTTAGAAAGATATCCGGCTTCACCGAGCCTTCGAAGGCGAATGAGGAAGCGTTCAATCGTGCCATTTCAGAGGTGGCCGTAGTTGCCCGTAATCTGTTGGATAATCTGGTAACCAATGCCGAATCACGCAATCGTGAGGTCGAGATCGAGCGTGCTCGTGCCAGATCTGCCAAAAGATTCGGAACAGCAGAGGAATAAATTGACTGGGAAGCGATAAATAAATATATAGAAAAAAGAGCGAGGAAAAGGGCTGAAATTCACAAAACAATATTGTGGATTCAGCCCTTTTTTACGTCCTTTTATTTAATGATATTAATAATTAATTACACTAATATGTTGAGATACATCGATTTCATCGCTTATATACCAGACCATACGTCCTTGGCATAACGTCCTTCGTTCTGCAAGCGGTCTAACCACTGCTTGGACTGCTGTTCATCGACGTTATGAACTTCGCCGTAAGCCTGTATCAGTGTGGCTTCCACATCCGGCGCCATCTTGCTGCCGTCACCGCAAACGTAGAGTATGCCTCCATTGTCAAAGATGTCGATCAGCAGCTTGGAGCTTTGACTCATCAAATGCTGGACGTACGTTTTCTGCGTATCCACTTTCCGTGAAAATGCACAATGCAGCGTGACGATGCCTTCCTTTTGAAATTGCTCAAGCTCTTCACGATACAGATAGTCTTCATCGCCCCGACAGCCAAAAAATAAATGCGCTGCGCCCAGTTTTTTTCCTTCACGCTGTAAAGCGCTTCGTGCCTGAAGGAAGCCGCGGAACGGAGCGACACCTGTTCCAGGGCCAACCATAATAATTGGTGTTTCTGTATCCTCAGGCAGCTGGAAGCCGGATTCCGGGGTTCGCACGAACATGACCACATCGTCGTCTACGTGGAGCCCCGCCAAATAATTCGAGGCGACTCCACGATATTCGCCTTGACCGCTCCAGGCAGGTGCGCGCACAACACCAACCGTAATGCTGGCTTGCTTCGGTTGAATCCGCGGCGAGCTTGAGATTGAGTAATAGCGAGGCTTCAGCGGCGGCAGCAGCTCGATAAATCGTTCAAAGGGCAGCTCACAGGCTTCATATTTATCTAACAGATCAAGCATCGTGATCCGTTTGTTCAGTACCTGTTCCCGGTACGCCTCTTCAGTAAGCAGCGCCTCCAGCTCCTTCTTATGCGGCGGACAGACGGTGTATGCTGCCAGCTCGCGCAGCTGGGCGCGTGTCGCTGCTTCCTGCAGCTCCACATTATGTGACAGCAGGTCGTGCAGACTGACGGGACGGTCAAGCGGCAGATGCGCAGCGCTGCGTCCGGTCGCTTTGAGGATCAGATGGTCGTTGCTGTCCAACCGATAGCGGCGCAGTGCCCGCTCAACGAGCTCTGGACGGTTGCACGGCAGCACCCCCAGATGGTCGCCCTCCTGATAGGCGACGCCCTCCGGCAGCGCAATTTCCAGATGTCGCGTGCTTCGTCCGCTGTCTGCACCCTGAAGCTCGCGGTTATCCGATACTTTAGTATGCACCGCTTCATAGGATTCGGCTAGCGGGGTCCCGACGAAGCCGCTGACGAACTGGACGGTCAGCGTGCTGCGCTCACTGTCAGCCTTGATGTTCAGCTTCAGCCCGAGCTTATCCATCACATCAGGCCACAGCTGGGCCCGCCAATCGTCGAGCTGCTTCTCGAAATCTCCATTAGCGTCACCTTCGCCGCGCTCAGCAAGACGGATAGCGCCTTTGGCAGCAAGCTGCTCGTCAATCAGACGCGGGATATGCTGGTAGGTGCTCGCCCAGTTGCGATCGCCACAGCCGAACACAGCATATTTCACACCGCTCAGCTCACCAGCCTCAACACCTTCAAGCCAGTGGACAAATTCGCGGGCACTGCTTGGCGGCTTTCCATTGTAGGAAGCCGTTACGATAAATACAGCGCCTTCCTTGGGAAGCTTCCCGACCCTGTCGTTCAGTGTGGCAACATCGCAGCGAAAGCCCTGCAGCTTGGCTGCATCAGCGAGTTCTCTGGCTATGCCTTCGGCTGTACCCAAATTCGAGCCGTACAGGATGAGCAGGGGTGTGTTATGAGTTGGAACACCTGCAGCAGCCTCATTTTTCTCAGATTCCCTGGACTGAGTCGCTGTATTCGGTGCAGCAGCAGGAGAAGTGAGCACCACGGTACCTGTAGCCGCATTCGCTCTCGGACGAACGCGGATCGTTAGTCCATCGGGCTTCAGAGTCAATGTTTCCTTCACATCCAGCTGATAATTGGTATGATCAATCAGCTCGAAATGCTGCAGCACCATCCCGAGCACAAGTGTCGCCTCCTGCAGCGCAAACTGTTGTCCGATGCAGGCACGTTGACCGTTGCCGAATGGCTTGTAGGCATCATGCGGTATTTTACTCGGGTCCTCGAAGCGCTCGGGCCGGAATGCCTCAACGTCTTCACCCCAGGCTTGCTTATCGCGATGAAGCTGCGGAATGAGCACAGTCACGGCTTCGCCCTTCGCCAACGGGTAGGTGTCGGCCAGCAGTGTATCTTCTTTGGCATATAGCGAGAAGGCGGGTGCCGTCGGCCATAGTCGCAGCGCTTCGCTCAGCACCATGCGGACGTATTTCAGTTCACGAACCTGCCCGTACGTAGGCACAGGTCCTGTTAACACACGGTCTACTTCCTCGTAAGCTTTTTGCAGTTTATCCGGATTTTTAAGCAAATAATAGATCGCGAACGATAACAGTCCACTTGTTGTCTCATGTCCGGCAATGAGGAAAGTTATAATCTGGAAGCGGATGTTCTCGTCATCAAGACCTTCGCCAGTTTCAGGGTCGACTCCTTCCAGCATGTGTGCCAGCAGATCATCCACACCTTGGCTTCCTTGTTCTCTACGTTCAGCGATCAGCTTGTCGACCAGCGTATACATCGACTGTATGTCATGCTTGAACTGCCGTTTCGTCAGCACCATCAGCTTATCCTGCAACCCGAGCCGCTGGAGCTGGTTCATAGCTTCGTGCAGCGCGCGGACCATGCTCGTTATAAACGGGTGCGGTTCTTCCCTGTAAAAGCTGTTAAACCGATAGTTGAAGCCGCACAGACCAATCGTATCCAGTGTCAGCCGTGTCATATCCTCGGGGACTTCTACGCTTTCGTCGGGGTTCAGGCGAGCCCATTTCTGGACCATCTGCATCGCAATATCAACCATCATATGATGGTATCCCTGCATTGCCCGCTGCGAAAAGCTTGGCAGCAGCATATGGTGCGCCTTTTGCCAGTTGGTCTCATCTGTACGCGCAGTAAATAATCCATCGCCCGTAAAGGCCCTGACGTTCATCAACGCGGTGTGTACATTTTTATCAAAACGTGATTCATCACAAGCATCAGCGACTAGTGTTTCACTTGAAATCATGATAATCGGCCGACCCGGCATATCCATTTTGAAAATAGGCCCGAACTCCTCAGCCAGCTTAATCATGGATTGTACAGGTTTTTCCTTGTCAACTAAAGGCAGGTTGCCAAGCGGACCGTATGTTTTGGGTTGGGGAATAAGTGGATTGGCTACTTTATTCATGTTTACGACCTCCTAGGCTTCTTTTCCGGCAGCTATCACCAGATTACTATTTGATCATTGAGCAGGAATTATTACACAAACGGTTTGTTAATTAATCAACAACGTGATTATAATTAAATTATAGATACATCCCATAGGGATACAATATGGAGTTATGATCGATTTGATGTTTATACATCACTATGCTAATTAATGTCTATAACTTCACAAAATTGTTGCAGTAGGGGAGCCGCTTATGCCTAAGAAAATCGATCTGCGTGTTGTCAAAACGAGAGAGCTGATCCGCCGCGCATTCCTTGAGCTCATAGTGGAAAAAGGCTACGAAGCCATAACCATTCAGGATATTGCCCAGCGTTCCATGACAAACCGTAATACCTTTTACCTTCACTACACAGATAAAAAGGATCTTCTCGAAATCGTCACGGACGAAGTGCTGGATGAGCTTACAATCAAGCTTACCGCTGTTATAGCCAATGAAACCGATCAATTGTCCAAGTCGCAGGCTATTATCCGTACGGTGTTTGAGCATGTGCTGGAGCATTCCGTATTTTCAAAGGCCATGCTCGGCAAACATGAAGTACCGCGCTTTCACGATAAAATGAAACAGATCATTCATCATATTTTTCATCAAGTGTTAAACCGGATTTCAGCACAGACACCGGATTCGAATAGAGTCCCCAACGATTTTCTGGAAAATTGCCTGTCGTCTCTGTATATTGGCACGATTGTATGGTGGGTGGAGCATGATTTTCATTATTCGGCTGAACAGATGACAGCGATCATGTCTGAAGTAATTACAAAAGGCCCGATTCAAGCTGCGGGATTCCTTGGAAGTGAGCAGGTTTAAGAAAAATGGTTTCAGATGCATGGAGGATTGTATAGGGTGTGGGAGTATAGTATAATTGTACGAAAGGATAAGGGAGGCGAGTCAAATGAGCGTGGAAATCGATCTGCTGGATACATCCATGGATCAGGAGCAGGAATGCTGCTCGCATGAAGAAACAGGACGGAAAAGCCATCATTCCGATAAAGTGAAAAGCAGCCTGACCAACCGATTGAATCGAATTGAGGGACAGATCCGCGGAATTAAAGGCTTGATAGAAAAGGATACGTATTGTGACGATGTTCTGAATCAAATCGCCTCCGTTCAGTCAGCCTTGAATGGAGTAGGCAAGCTATTATTGGAGCATCATATGAAAAGCTGTGTCGTCGAACGCATCAAGGAAGGCGATACGGAAGTTATAAACGAGCTCATGACTACGGTGAATAAGTTGATGAAATAAACATGCATATACAATCAAGCAGCAGAGTATGCTGCTTTTTCTATTGATAACAATATAGGATACAGGGGTATAGTAAAATGTTGTTGACTAAATATAGGGTGAGGGGGTATACTGTGGTTAAGACGATCGTTGACAAAGATTACTAAGGTTCAAGGGCAGATCAGGTAAAAATTTATAATCATACAAAATGGATAAGATGAAGGGATGAGGAAATATGAACAACACTACATTGCAAGTAAAAGGAATGAGCTGCCAGCATTGTGTAAATTCCGTTGAAGGGGCTTTGAAGGAAATTGGTGCCTCGGGAAAAGTTGATCTGAAGAACAACACGGTTGATGTGACTTATGATAACCAACTCACTATTGAACGTATAAAAGAAGCTATCGAGGAGCAAGGCTACGACGTCCTGTAATCCATCGTTAGAAGCAAGGGAGTGTACGATTATGGTATCTGGTGTGACTGAGACCAATAAACAAACGACTTTACCCATCACGGGTATGACCTGTGCAGCATGTGCGAATCGTATTGAGAAGGGTTTAAATAAACTTGAGGGTGTAACCTCTGCCAATGTCAACTTCGCGCTGGAAAAAGCAAGTGTAACCTATGATCCGGCACGAATTGGTGTCAGTAACATGGAAGAAACGATCAAGAAGCTAGGCTATGACACACTCAAAGAGGTTGCTCATTTTAAGCTGGAAGGCATGACCTGTGCGGCTTGCGCGAACCGAATTGAAAAAGGACTTGGCAAGCTGCCAGGCGTGACGGATGCCTCTGTCAATTTTGCTATGGAAACTGCACGTGTACAGTACTCACCAGGTGAAATCAGCATCACCGAGATGCAAAATAAGGTCAAGCAGCTGGGTTACAAAGCGATTACGGAGCAGGAAAATGTAAATAGGGGCGATCACCGCAAGAAAGAAGTCCGACATCAACAACGGAAGCTGCTCATTTCGGCGCTGCTTTCATTACCCCTTTTATGGAGCATGGTGGCCCATTTTTCGTTCACATCCTGGATCTACATGCCCGAAATTCTTATGAATCCCTGGTTTCAGCTTATCTTGGCCACACCTGTTCAATTTTATGTCGGCAAACAGTTTTATGTGGGTGCTTATAAAGCATTGCGCAATGGCAGTGCCAATATGGACGTCTTGGTCTCACTCGGTACTTCGGCTGCTTATTTCTATAGCCTATATCTTACGATCAACTGGTTCATCGGGGGCGGGAATGTACATCACGGCCCCTCCTTGTATTATGAAACGAGCTCCATATTGATTACGCTGGTCATTATGGGTAAATTGTTCGAATCCCTCGCCAAAGGCCGGACCTCGGAAGCGATCAAGTCTTTGATGGGACTGCAAGCGAAGACCGCGTTGGTCGTGCGGGACGGTCAAGAAATTACGATACCGGTGGATGAAGTCATTGCAGGCGATATTGTGCATGTCCGTCCCGGTGATAAAGTGCCCGTTGATGGCGTGGTGCTGGAAGGTCTCTCATCGGTGGATGAATCCATGCTGACGGGTGAAAGCCTTCCTATTGAAAAGAAAATCGGTGACGCTGTGATTGGAGCCACCCTCAACAAAAACGGCATGCTGCGAATTAAAGCCACGAAAGTCGGCAAAGACACAGCGCTCGCACAGATTATTAAAGTTGTAGAAGAAGCACAAGGCTCCAAAGCACCGATTCAAAGGGTTGCCGATGTGATTTCCGGGATATTTGTCCCGGTAGTCGTTGGTATTGCGATTGTCGCCTTCCTGGTCTGGTACTTCTTCGTGACGCCTGGCGATTTTGCCGGTGCCTTGGAAAAAGCGATTGCAATTCTCGTCATCGCATGTCCTTGTGCACTTGGTCTGGCTACTCCAACCTCGATTATGGCGGGGTCCGGGCGCGCGGCAGAGCTTGGGATCTTGTTCAAAGGGGGCGAGCATCTGGAGCAAACCCATAAGATTGATGCGATTATTCTTGATAAAACGGGTACCGTCACCAAAGGGAAGCCTGAGCTTACGGATGTTATGACTGATGGTGACGAATTGGAATTTCTCAGACTCGTAGGCGCAGCGGAGGTCAATTCCGAGCATCCGCTTGCTGAGGCGATTGTGGCAGGTATCCGGGAACGCAATATTGAGCTGCAGGGGACGGAATCCTTTGAAGCGGTTCCTGGCTTTGGGATCAAAGCAGTCGCAGAAGGCAGAGAGCTGTTAATTGGCACTCGCCGCTTGATGGAACAATACGAGGTGGATGCCAGGCATGCTTACGATACGATGGCCAGCTTGGAAGAAGCCGGTAAAACAACGATGCTTGTCGCTATTGATCGCCAATATGCAGGTATGGTTGCAGTTGCGGATACGATCAAGGAAACCTCGAAAGCCGCGGTCAGCCGACTGAAGGAAATGGGTATTGAGGTCATCATGATTACAGGAGACAACGAGCGGACTGCGAAGGCTATCGCTGCTCAAGTCGGGATCGATCATGTGCTGGCAGAAGTGCTTCCTGAAGGAAAAGCGCAAGAAGTGAAAAAGCTGCAAGAGCAGGGCAGGATCGTCGCCATGGTTGGAGATGGAATTAATGATGCGCCGGCGCTCGCAACAGCGAACATCGGTATGGCTATCGGTACAGGTACCGATGTAGCTATGGAGGCGGCGGATGTGACGCTCATGCGCGGCGATCTATCGAGCATTCCTGATGCCATCTATATGAGTCGCAAAACGATGAGCAACATCAAACAAAATTTATTTTGGGCGCTTGGCTACAACACACTCGGAATACCTATTGCAGCGCTTGGTTTATTGGCACCATGGGTGGCAGGCGCGGCGATGGCCTTAAGTTCGGTTTCCGTAGTTCTCAATGCACTTAGGCTGCAGCGTGTAAAAGTGCGTCACTAGTACTTCTTGGAAAGAATGGAGCGTTTAAAAAGATGAACAAAAAAATGATCCTTTTTTTAAGTGTACTTGCCCTCGGTTTGTTGTCTGCCTGTGGTAACGCCAACAATAATACACACTTGTCGGGTCATGAGACTGGCAATAAGCAAGGGGATGCACAGCAGCATGCAAGCAGTCAAGGCGGGCATAACATGAGCCAATCCATGGTATCTGATAACGTTAAAGCATTGTTTACGTTTGCTCCAACCACTGTGAAAGCAAATGAGCAAACCGAGCTGACCATACAAATTAATGGGAAAGACGGGAAGCCTGTAAACGAGTTTAATCTGAATCATGAGAAATTACTTCATCTTATTGTCGTCAATCATGATTTGTCGTTCTTTAGTCACATTCATCCTGAGTACAAAGGAAGCGGCAAGTTTACGATCAGCACTTCTTTTCCAGCAGGCGGTGACTACAAATTATTCGCTGATTTTATACCAACCAATGGGTCCAGCACAACGCTAAGCGAACGGATTCAGGTAGAAGGTAAGAGTGGGGATCATGCAGCTATCGCAGCCGACGCCAAGCTTGTCAAAGAGACGGACGGTAAAGAAATAGAGCTCGCATTAAGCAGCACCAAACCCAAGGAAGAAGTAACCCTTACGTTCCATATTCGGGATGCCCTGACGAAGAAGGATGTTAATAATCTGCAGCCTTATTTGGGGGCTGTAGGCCACGTTGTTATTTTATCGGCTGATGCGGAGCAATATATTCATGTTCACCCGATTGACGAAAAGTCAACTGGCCCCCAAGCCCAGTTCGCAACCTCTTTTCCGAATAGCGGCATTTATAAGCTATGGGCACAGTTTCAACATAACAATAAGGTCATTACTGTACCCTTTGTCGTTGATATCAAGTAACACCATCATATTGGCTCATAATCGAATATAAGCTGTACCCCAAATCCCTGTAGCATCTTATGATGTATGGGGATTTTATTTGATTTGCCAGTGCTCTCTGAAATTTCTTTCACAGATTCAAGTGATCCATATCACAGATAAATAATCCCATAAGCGGTATGGTTAGGTAGACCTACTCCAAATTACACTCGACATACAACCTCAGTCCTAACCATTACGTTTGAATTTATTGGGAGGCTTGCTTATGTGCTTTGAAATACAGGAAAGTGACCATCAAATAATCCTCATTTTAACCGGATTTATCAGCGTTAATGAAGCTACCTCCATCAGGCAAAAATTGTTTCCACTCCTGCAACAACGATTTCACAGTATCACTTTCCAGCTTGGGAACGTAACGGAAATGGACAGCTCAGGGCTTGGTCTCATGCTGGCCGTACAGAAAATCGCCACAGATTCTAATGCCATTATTACATATACAAACGTGTCTGAACCATTAAAAGCACGTCTTCAGATGGCTGGTATATCGTTGTAACGCATGGGCGCTGCTGCAGAGAGGGGTCTACTTAATGAATATAGATGAACGACATACAGATGCCCTTTGGGATAAACTGGTAGATAACAATCTTGTAATGCCTTATGCCCGTATATTTCAAGATTCGCAGGAAGCGATTATCATCACGGATCGCCATTCAAGGATCATGATCGTTAATCCTGCTTTCGTATCCATTACCGGTTATAGTGTGTCAGAAGTCATCGGGCAAAGACCGAGTCTATTGAAATCCGGTCGTCAGGATTCGGTATTTTATGTCAACATGTGGGCTTCCATACATAGGGACGGAAAGTGGCAGGGGGAGATTTGGAACCGCAGAAAAAACGGAGAAATTTATCCCGAGTGGCTCTCCATTCATTCTGTAAAAGACGAGAACGGGATTTTGCTCCATTACGTCGGGATGTTTTCGGATATTACCCATCGCAAGCATACGATTTCCAAGCTTCGTCTGCATGCGCAAGTGTTCAGCAATTCCAGCGAGGGGATTATGATTACGGACAAACAACTCAAAATTTTATCCGTCAATCAAGCCTTTACCACAATGACTGGATACACAGAAGAGGAAGCTGCCGGCCATACACCGCGACTGCTTCACTCTGGATTGCAGAATCAATTTTTTTACATCAAAATGTGGGAAACCATTCACACGACCGGTCTTTGGGAAGGTGAAATTTGGAACAAAAGAAAGAACGGTGAAATATACCCCGAATGGCTCTCCATAACGACCCTGCGTAATGAAACGGGAGCAATCACGAATTATATCGGAATGTTCACGGATATTACGGAACGTAAGCAGTCCGAGGAGCACCTGAAATATTTGGCTCATTTTGATAAGTTAACAGGGCTGCCTAACCGAACTCTGCTCAGCGAATTAGTTCATGCAGCTATTACAAAGACAGTGCAAACAAACCAGAAGCTGGCGATATTTTTTATCGATCTCGATCGGTTCAAGATGGTCAATGACTCTTTGGGACACAATATTGGGGATAAGCTGCTCCAGCAGGTCGCTGATCGTCTGAGCTCAGTCGTAAGAATGAACGATATCGTGTCCCGGTTGGGAGGTGATGAGTTTATTATCGTTTTGCAGGATTTGCAGGAGCAAGAAGAAGCGAGACAAATCGCCATGCATCTTATTTCCAGTATCAATAAACCTTTCTGGGTTGACGATAATGAGCTTTATATTAACGCTAGTATAGGCATCTGCATGTACCCGACACATGGGGGCGATTTTGACACCCTGCTCAAGCATGCCGATTTAGCTATGTACCAAGCTAAACTCCAAAAGGGTGGATACCAGTTCTTTAATGAAAGCATCCTTAGCACCTTTCTGCGTAAGCTGGATCTGGAGAATGAGCTAAGGTGGGCAATCGTCAGGAATCAGTTGACCCTCCATTATCAACCGCAGGTCAACGCACTAACCGGTGTCCTCGAAGGAATGGAAGCATTGTTACGGTGGAATCATCCCACGCTGGGTTCTGTTCCACCCGCAGAATTTATTCCTATAGCGGAGGAGACAGGTGTCATTATGGAGATCGATAAATGGGTATTGAAGGAGGTTTGCGCCCAGCTCAATCGTTGGCTTACCGCATCGTTGACTGTACCAGCGATTGCTGTTAATTTATCAGCCAGGCAGTTTCTTGCGCCAGACTTGGCAACAAGCATCCGTGATATTGTGATCGGGACGTGCTGCGACCCACAGCAAATCGTAATCGAAATAACGGAAAGCAGCAGCATGCACGATATGGAATCGGTGCTGCATATTTTGCGCGAGATCAAGTCGTTTGGTTTCCAGATCGCGATAGATGATTTTGGAAAAGGTTATTCGGCGCTCGGGTATATGAAGCTGTTCCCGATAGATATTCTGAAGATTGACAAGAGCTTTGTTCAGGAGCTGATCAGCGATTCGAAAAGCCTGGTTATTACAAAAGCCATTATCGATATGTCTCATGGTATGAAGCTGCGGGTTATCGCTGAGGGAGTTGAGACCCTAGAGCAAATGGAATGCTTGCAGACTATGAAATGCGACCTTGTACAAGGCTATGTAATTGATCGGCCAATGCCTTGTGAACAGCTCGAAGCACGTTACTTAAGGGGAGTCTGTTCGAAGTGACCGGACGATTCGCATTCACAACCGATGTGGTTTAACCGAACCAAACGAGAATGCATACCATCATCAACAGACCCACAATAAACGAGAATGTGGCCGCTTTTTCATGCCCATGTCCGTGTGTCTCCGGGATTAATTCTTTATATACGATGAATAGCATTGCACCGGCGGCAAAGGAAAGTCCATAAGGAATCAGCTTTGCCCTCAACCTGACTGGCATAGCTGACTCCTATGGATAACCCCTCAGGCAGATTGTGCAGTGACATAGCGACAACAAGAAGGAAGGACTTGGAATCCAGCTGCACCCCTGATTGGGCATGTTCGATATCTGCATGTGGCAGGTATTCCTCCAGTACGCTAAGGGAAGCAACGCCTAACAGAACGCCACAGCATAATACGAACAGATTGGAAAGCTTTAATGCAGTTGGCATTAAACCATAGACGGAAGCCGCAACCATAATGCCCGCTGTCAAAGCCAGCAAAATGTCCATATGGCGATGGGAGAGCCGCTTGAATAGAAGGACAGGCAGCGCGCCTATTCCGGTGGAAACTGCAGCAAGAAAACCCCCAAGCATCATCTCATTCATGTAAACCCTCCACGTAATCCATCCCATCTTATTTTTAGGTATATGTACAACCTGTAAAATTAGAATTGCAGCCTATGAGCAGTTAATCTCATGAAAAAAGATGCAGGCGCACGTAAGGGTGCGACCTACATCTCGATGAAAGCTGATGGTTGTTAAAATAAGGAAATGTTGTACTCTTCAATTTTACGATATAAAGTCGTTCGGCCAATTTTCAAATGACTGGCGGCCTTGCTCAGATTCCATTCCGTGGCTTTGAGCGCCTTCTTGATCGCTGTGATCTCCGCATCTTTCAAAGTGTGTAAGGGGTCATCACCCGATTCTGCCTGGACGAACCCATCGGTTTGATCAAGCATCAGATGCTCAGCATCGATAGCCCGTCCTTCAGCCAGAAAAATGGCTTGCATGAGAATGCCGTTAAGCTCTCTGATATTGCCCGGCCAGCTGTAGGCAAGCAATCTATGCTGCGCTGCTTCTGTTAGCACAGGACATGGGGCAGCATGTTTTTGGAGTAAATGAACAGCTAACAGTATCACATCACTTCGTTCCCGCAATGCTGGCAGCGCAATGTGTATTCCTTTCAAACGGTAATACAGATCGGCACGGAATCGGCCTGCCTTTACTTCAGCGGCTAAATCCTTGTTCGTTGCTGAAACGATTCTCACATCAATTGCTTTACTTTTCGCGCTGCCTACCGGGGTAATGACACCTTCCTGCAGCACTCTTAATAAGGCAGCCTGTGCCCGAAGCGGCATGTCGCCAATCTCATCCAGGAAAATAGTGCCCTTATGGGCAGCCTCGAATTTCCCTGGATTGCCGTCCTTGTTTGCGCCTGTGAAGGCACCGCGGACGTATCCGAACAATTCGCTCTCAATGAGACTGTCCGGTATCGCACCGCAATTCAGGGCAATGAATGGCGCTGCATAACGCAAGCTGGCTGTATGAATCGATTGTGCGAACAATTCCTTGCCCACCCCGCTTTCACCCAGCAATAAGACGGGATAGTCGGTTGCAGCTGCTTTATAGGCCAGCTCCTTCTTCTGCAGGATGGTTGGGCATGTTCCGATAATTTCTTTAAACGTATACAAATGCTGTTCATCTGCCGTCTGCTTGCGAATAGAGACGGATTGCCACAGCTTTTGATGTTCATTATGAATCGTTTCAACGGAGAAGCCTTCCATTTTTGTAAATTCCTTGCCAACCGCATCATGACCAATAATTCGGATGGCCGCATGATTGGCTCGCAGTATTCGGTTATCCCGACTGAGTGTGAGCAGCGGCAAAGGATGATGCTGAGCTGTATGCTCAAGTTCGTTTAAAGTAATGAGATGCTCCTTCTTCGCTTCCTCCAGCAGCATTTTGTTCTGTAAGGAAGCGGCGGCCAGACAGGCAAGGGTATATGTATACGCATGGTAATGCTCCTGCTTGCCGCTAATATTGATGACACCGATCAGCTCACCGATGGAATTGAAGATCGGAGCCGAAGCGCAGGTCAAGAAGTGATTGGAGTTGAAATAATGCTCTTCAGCATGCACTCGAACAGGTTTTCTCTCTGTAAGGGCTACCCCGATCGCATTCGTTCCTTTTCTTTCTTCAGCCCAGTTGGCTCCCACTTGTAATTGAACCGTTAACGCCCGACGCGAGAAATCAACATCTCCCACCGTATGAATGATCGTTCCTTCTGCATCGATTAGGAGCGCGATCTGACCGGATTGCTTGATGCTGGCGTGCATCTGATCGAA
Source organism: Paenibacillus sp. FSL H8-0034 (assembly GCF_038000305.1). Classification (NCBI taxonomy): domain Bacteria; kingdom Bacillati; phylum Bacillota; class Bacilli; order Caryophanales; family Paenibacillaceae; genus Paenibacillus; species Paenibacillus sp. FSL H8-0034. Next base: position 4,841,297 of record NZ_JBBOBS010000001.1, on the reverse strand, counting down.
TACCTGCTCCGCGTAATGGATCGTTTGCTCGTTATTTCTTAATAAAGCATGAATACGACTTTGGGTTAAGATTTCATCGTCAACAGGGTCGCTTGGCTTTAAACCCAACTCATGACAACGCTTCCATGAAGATGCCGCTGATTCTGATAAAAAGTTATTTTCCACTGAAAACACAATGAACACCCCCAACGAAATTGGTATCCTCCATCGATCATACCATAGTTGGTTTCATTCATGTTAGCTGTAAGAAAGAATGTTCCAAAATGGAACAACGCCTTTGTACCAGAAAGGAACAGCTTCAATATAACGCTTACAAAATGGTTGTTTTGACAGCACCAAAGCAATTGGCACGATTATTGCATGTATATAAATTGTAATTCATTATAGGGAGGCTGAGCGATATGATTTATGCACAACCAGGTCACCACGGTTCCAAGGTTACATTTAAAAAACGGTATGAGAATTTTATTGGAGGTCAGTGGGTTACACCTGTTAAAGGCCAATACTTTGACAATCCGTCACCTGTCAATAACCGTGTATTTTGCGAGGTTCCCCGCTCGACATCGGAGGATATCGAATTGGCTTTGGACGCGGCGCATGCGGCGAAGGATGCATGGGGCCGCACATCCGTTGCGGAGCGTGCCGTCATCTTGAACAAGATTGCCGACCGTATCGAAGCGAATCTGGAAATGCTGGCGGTAGCCGAAACCTGGGATAATGGCAAGCCGGTTAGAGAAACGCTCGCGGCCGATCTTCCGCTTGCTATCGATCATTTTCGTTATTTTGCAGGCAGCATTCGCGCTCAGGAGGGTACGCTCAGCCAGCTGGATGACCATACGGTAGCCTACCATTTTATTGAACCGTTAGGCGTCGTTGGTCAAATTATTCCTTGGAATTTCCCGCTGCTGATGGCGACCTGGAAGCTTGCTCCGGCTCTTGCAGCCGGCAATGTAGTCGTCATGAAGCCCGCTGAGCAAACGCCGGCATCTATTCTGGTGTTGACTGAGCTTATTCAAGACCTGCTGCCGCCTGGTGTGCTTAATATTGTGAACGGCTTCGGACTTGAAGCAGGTAAACCACTTGCCTCGAGCAGTCGAATTTCAAAAATTGCTTTTACCGGTGAGACGACGACAGGCCGCTTGATCATGCAGTATGCTTCTCAGAACCTGATTCCGGTCACCTTGGAGCTGGGGGGCAAGTCGCCGAATATTTTTTTCAAGGATGTACTCGCACAGGATGACGCCTTCTTTAATAAAGCGCTCGAAGGCTTCGCTATGTTTGCTCTGAACCAAGGGGAAGTGTGCACCAGCCCGTCACGCGCTTTAATACAGGAATCGATATATGAGCAATTTATGGAAAGAGCCTTGAAGCGTGTTGCTGCCATTAAGCAAGGCAATCCATTGGATACAGACACGATGCTTGGGGCTCAAGCCTCCACCGAGCAGGTTGAGAAAATTATGAGCTATATCCATATCGGTGCAGAGGAAGGTGCGGAATGTCTGATCGGAGGCAATCGGGCAACAGTTGAAGGAGATATTTCTGAAGGCTACTATATTCAGCCGACGATTCTCAAAGGACATAACAAGATGAGAATTTTTCAGGAGGAGATCTTTGGACCCGTGCTCTCCGTTACGACGTTCAAGGACCAGGAGGAGGCGCTTGCTATCGCCAATGACACGCTCTATGGACTCGGCTCCGGCGTGTGGACGCGGGACATGAATACAGCTTACCGGATGGGCCGCGGCATTCAAGCTGGTCGTGTATGGACTAACTGCTACCATGCTTATCCTGCCCATGCAGCCTTCGGCGGTTACAAGAGCTCAGGCATTGGCCGCGAAAATCACAAAATGATGCTTTCGCACTACCAGCAAACGAAAAATTTGCTTGTCAGCTACAGTCCCGACGCGCTTGGTTTCTTCTAAGAGAGCCACAACATGACGACGGGAGTGAGCAAGGTCATTGCTACCGATGCGGCATTAGAGCTGCTCGAGACGATCAAGGCCAAACATGGGCCAGTCATGTTCCATCAATCCGGAGGCTGCTGCGATGGCAGCTCTCCAATGTGCTACGCACAGGGAGATTTCATCATTGGCGACAGCGATGTGTGGCTGGGTGACATCGGCGATGCGCCCTTTTATATGAGTAAAGCCCAATACGAGTATTGGCAGTATACTCAGCTCATTATCGACGTGGTGCCGGGAAGAGGCGGGATGTTCTCGCTTGAGGGGCCGGAAGGCCGCCGTTTTCTGACTCGCTCCAGGATATTCACTGAGGAGGAGCGTCGTATGCTGGGTCTGTAGGTTATTATACCAAGCATCAGAAGCCCTGTTTCCTTTCTATTGAAGGGAGCAGGGTGTATTTGTGTTTCATTTAAGCAGTGAATGTTTTGTCATGAATACGTGCAAACTTTGGAAGAACGGAATCGACCAAGCACGTAAGGAGTGACGATGGGTGAAGGATCAATTGATGATGCAATCGATTCGCAAGCATGCACAGCCTTTCGTTAAAGAAGAAAGCCTGAAAATGCTCATCGATCGAGTGGGTGATGCCAAATATGTGCTTCTTGGTGAAGCGTCACATGGAACCTCGGAGTTTTATACGGTTCGTGCTGAGCTATCCAAACGTTTAATTACAGAAAAAGGATTTCGATTTATTGCGGTTGAAGGGGATTGGCCTTCATGCTATACGTTGAACCGATACGTTAAGGGGTATTCGGATGCCGGAGTGGAGGCGAGGGAAGCATTAAAGGACTTCAATCGTTGGCCCGCCTGGATGTGGGCTAACCGGGAAATCCTTGAGCTTGTCGAATGGCTGCGTCAATATAACGAGGACAAACCGGACCATGCAAAGGTCGGCTTTTACGGGATTGATGTGTACAGTCTGTGGGAATCCATGAGTGAGATTGTTAAGTATCTCGATACGAAGGACAGTGCAGATCTGGAGCTTGCCAAGCGGGCTTTTGAGTGCTTTGAGCCGTTTGGTCGGGACGAGCAGTCGTATGGCGCATCAGCATCTCTATTTGGGGAAGGCTGCGAGGATGAGGTGATCGCTTTGCTGCGTCAGCTGCAGGATAAATGGAAGGATGTCCATCCGCAGGATCAGGAGAACGCGCTCAGTGCAGAGCTGAACGCATTGGCTGTTAAGGGGGCAGAGGCCTATTACCGAACCATGATTCGCCATGATGCCGAGTCCTGGAATATCAGGGACCGTCACATGGTCGAAGCGCTGGAGAAGCTGATGGAGTTTCACGGAGAAGCTGCCCGTACTCTTGTGTGGGAGCATAATACACATATCGGGGATGCGCGTGCGACAGACATGGCTGATGACGGAATGATCAACGTGGGCCAGCTGCTGAGGGAGAAGCATGGTAGTGACGTATACGCTATCGGCTTTGGTACCTATCAGGGTACGGTTATAGCAGGCATGACTTGGGGGGCGCAGCCAGAGGAGATGAATGTGCCACCTGCTATTGTGAATAGCTGGGAAGAATTGCTGCACCGAGACGGAGCGGAGGATAAGCTGCTATTGTTCGATAAATCAGAAAACGTTTTGGATGAGACATTGATCGGACACCGAGCCATTGGCGTCGTGTATCACCCGGAGCGGGAAAGGGGAAATTATGTTCCTACAATCATTTCGAAGCGTTATGACGCGTTTATTTATATCGATGAGACGAAAGCGTTGACTCCCATATATAGCTTTGCTGCTTACGTAGAAATGTGATCATAAAATTCATCCAAGGAGCGAGCTGTACGGCAATTTTACATATCAAACCAGACTTTCAGCCTTGGGGCCGGAGGTCTGGTTTGATGTGCGGATTTCACGCTATCTAAAAAACTTATTATTTCAATAATCTAAGAAATTCTCTCATAAATCCGGGCAGATCCGGCCAGGCATGTCCTGAAACAATATTGCCGTCCACCTGCAAAGTCTCAGCGGAGTAGATCGCACCCAGGTTTTCCACATCCGGACGGCAAGCTGTATAGGCAGTCATGGTCTTGCCTTCAAAATATTGATTGCTTTTCAGAGCATTAAGCACCAGAACGGCATGGCATATTGCACCAACCGGTTTATTAGCTTCAAAAAAGTGAGTGACGATCCGTGGAATATTTTCATTCAGTCGGATGTATTCAGGAGCGCGGCCGCCTGGGATAATAAGCCCGTCATATTCAGTCGGATCTACTTGATCAAAGGCTATGTGCGATTCCAATTGATATCCCGGCTTCTCCGTATACGTGTCCCAGCCCTCAAAATCGTGAACGACGGTGCGCAGCACTTTTTTCGTTGGCGAGGCAATGACAGCTTCATAGCCTTCTTCCAGCACGCGATAGTAAGGGTAATAAATTTCTAATGATTCCACGGCATCTCCTGTGATGAAAAGAACCTTTTTAGACATTCAATCACTCCTGAAACAAATTTGGGTATTTATCCCATATGCTAATTGTATCGAACATTTGTCTCTTGTAAAGAGGGACTAGGATAACTTGACAATGAAATCAATATGTTTTAATATAATAATATCTTGATAAACAAGATACTTGTTTTAAGAGATATTCGATTTCCTAATGATCCATCCGTATAGACGTTTATATCAAACGTTGTGTATACACTTTTCATTTTGATAAGTGCGAATTTGAAGGAGAAAGCGAGGGGTAAATATGAAAATTAATCACTTAAATTTAACTGTAACTGATGTTATTGAGGTTAAGAATTTCCTGGAAACTTATTTTGGCTTACAATGTTACACAAGTATGGGAAAATCATTTGCTGCTATGTTGGACGATGATGGTTTTTTGCTCAACTTAATGCACAGTAAGGAAGTGAATTACCCGGAAACTTTTCATGTAGGGTTCCCTCAAGATAATGAGCAAAAGGTAGATGAGTTGAATCAACGTCTGAAAATTGATGGATTCAAAGTAGAGACTCCTGCAATCGTTCATGGATCCTATACCTTTTATCTCCAGGCACCAGGAGGAATTACACTTGAAGCCTATTGTCAAATTGAAGGTGAAGATCCGAGTAAAGGCCCTCGCCCATCATTTGGTAAAACCAGGCCGTAAGCTGCGATAGAACCAAAAGGAAAACAATGGTAAAATAAATAATCAAAAGCCGCGGTCTCTACTCGAAAAATTCGGGTGCCGACGGCTTTTTTTCTATAACCTGTTGGGAGATGCCAGCCACACACAAGTGAATCTGTTTATTTGATATTGACTAATTGCATGTGCGATGAATATGGAATACAATTATACCGAGCATATGAAAAAACGGTTGAGAAGAATGGAAGTCCACGTTAATTGCTGCCATTCATATGTGTAATTAGTAATCAGGGAGGATCTTCGATGACTGTTGTTATACTGCTTCTCATCATTAGCGCTTTATGGATTATTCGAATTGTTCGTCCTGTAAAAGGATTGGCTTTCGTCGATTACAAGGTATTATCCAGTCCATCGGAAGTCATGACAATGAAAATTTTAGATGTTCGGGATGCCGCTGATTACCGGAATTGCCATATACCGAGCTCGATCAATATATCCATTGGCCGTTTGCCTTTTGTGTGGAAACAAGAGCTCTCACCCAATGAGTCTATCCTTATCGTGTCTGAGAGTCCCTACAAAAGTAAAAAAGCTGCGCGTCTATTGAAAAAACAAGGCTTTGACCAATTATATGCACTACGAAACATGAATTGCGCATAGTAAAGTGAAGTCGAGAAAGGTACAGTCACTCACAAAAAGTGGGGAGACAGTACCTTTTTTTTTCTGGAGGGGAAGAGGCCGTTATTGCTTTAATATGTAAAATCATACCTATGAATCTTTGAAAAAAACAGAATATTCCTTTACTGGAATATTCTGTTTCAAGTATATTTAATGTATCAAATTTAAGGAGGAAAATAACTTGTCAAATGAACATGCAACCAACAAAATGACAACGAAGATCGAAGGCCGGGAGCTGGTACTGGAGCGCACCTTTGACGCGCCGCGCAAGCTTGTGTTTCAGGCGTTTTCAGAGGCTGAGCATTTAAAGCATTGGTGGGGCCCAAAAGGCTGGTCGCTTCCGGTGTGCAACATTGATTTCAGACCCGGAGGCGTCTGGCACTACTGTATGAAATGTACAGATGAGAGTCAGGAATATTATGGTCAAGAATCTTGGGGCAAAGCCGTATATAAAGAAATCATCGCGCCGGAGAGGATCGTCTACGTCGATTCCTTCTCGGATGCGGAAGGCAACACGGTAGCGGATATGCCGGAGACGCTAATCACGATGAGCTTTATCGAGCAGGAAGGCAAAACTACAATCATTAGCCGCGCTGAATACGCATCGGCCGAAGCCGTCAAAACCGTCCTTGATATGGGTATGATCCAGGGAATCAGTGAAACTTACGATAACCTGGAGCGCTATCTGAATGACATCCAAAAGTGACTGTAAGAGGAAGGCTATCTGGCTTTGAAGTCGGCCACTGAAAAAGTTCCATAGATGCAAGAAAGGTACAGTCACTCACGAAAAATGGGGAGACGGTACCTTTTTTGTTCTGTATAATTAGTATAAATACTTGAGTCAAGAGTCCAAAAATACATAGAAATATAAAAGAGCTGTTCAGCCTGAATAACATTAGTAAGGGAGGCAGTTGGATGGGCAATACTTTACGTATATTGGCAATATCGGGAAGTCTACGCGAAAAGTCTTCCAATACAGCTTTAATGAAGGCCATTATTGCATTATCCTCGAGGGACATTCAATTTACCATTTATGGTGGGCTGGGCGATCTTCCGCACTTTAACCCTGATCTTGATCTCGACGATGGGCCCTTTTCAGTACAAGAGCTGAGGTTACAGCTGAAGGAAGCGGATGGTGTGCTTATATGTACACCTGAGTATGGTAACGGTGTTCCAGGCGTGTTAAAAAATGCTCTGGACTGGCTCGTATCTTCAGGCGAGTTTATGAATAAACCTACAGCAGTTATCAGTGCTTCACCAACACCTATGGGTGGCGATAAGGCACATGCTTCGCTCCTGCTTACTCTCAATATGATCAACGCTGAGATTATTGAAGGGGGCACGATGATGATACCGCACATCACTTTGAAATTAAATAAAGAAGGTGTTATTACCGATTCTGATACGAAGCAGAGGCTGCTAGCCGTGCTAAAAGCGCTTGAGCAGGCTTGCCACTAATCCATATGTATAAATATCTGCGCTGCGGCTGAACTAAGGTGGACAACAGTAAGGTAAAAACAATTTGGAATACATGGTCTGAAACATGGTATCAAAGATATAGAACAGATGAAGCGATTTTGAAAATAATTAACAAGCCTGAGTCAGCATTTCATCACACTACATATTCAATGATCAAGGAAGCATTGCCAAATTTGCAAGGAAAGAGAATATGTGTCCCTTCTAGTGGTGACAACCATGCTGTTTTTGCTTTTCATTTGATGGGTGCAACAGTAACATCATGCGACATATCGGAAAGACAGTTGGAACATAGCTCATCCATAGCACAAAAATACGGTTGGGATATTGAATTTATCTGCGATGATACAATGAAACTCAGCAAAATTAAAAGCGGTCAATTTGATTTTGTATATACATCTAATGGAGTCCATGTATGGATTAACGATTTAAACTCCATGTATACGAATATCCATAGAATTCTTATTAGCGGTGGTGCTTATATCATGTATGAGGTTCATTCTTATACGCGTCCCTTCGGAGATGACACCGAAACATTAACTATTGTAAAGCCATATGATGCGGTAGGACCTTTCATAATAGAAGAGGTACCCAGATACACCTGGCGTTTACAGGATATAACCAACGCTGTCACTTCAACAGGATTGTGTATTAAGCATATCGAAGAAATGTATGCAGAAGATGGTTCATATTGGGTTGATGAATCAACCGCTGAAGGAGATTCACTCTCAAAACAAGAGCTGGATCATTTATGCAACTGGAAAATGAACCCCTTGGCTGCTCTTCCTCAGTGGTTATCGCTATATGCAATTAAATAACGTTATTCCAAACCAATACCAACCAGCAAAAGTGAGGAAGAATATGAATATAGTTCTTATAGGTATGTCGGGAGCTGGTAAAAGCACTTTAGGTGTGCTGCTTGCAAAAGCTTTAGGAATGGATTACGTGGATACAGATATTGTCATACAACAACATGAAGGTAGGTTGTTACAAGATATAATTGATAATGAGGGTATCGAAAAATTTATGGAAGTCGAAGAACAAATTGTGTCTGAATTGAAGCTGAAAAATTGCATTATATCTACTGGTGGAAGTGTTATATATTCAGAAAAAGCTATGAATGTCCTAAAACAGGATGGACAAATTGTTTATTTACATGTCCCATATGAAGAAATTAAAAGAAGACTAATCAACATAACTACCAGAGGCATTGTAATAAAGAAAGGAAATAGTCTTAAAGACGTTTACGAGGAAAGAGTTCCTCTATACGTTAAGTATAGTGATATAACTGTTGATTGCTCAAATAAGGACATAGAATATTGTGTTAGTGAAATTATAAAGAAAATACAAGAAATTGAATGAAACTATATTTTGTCACGAAGGAGGAGCTTGCCGTGAGACAGCTTCTCTTTTTTTGTTAAAGTAACAGGAGGCCACTCTCATGAATCATTGCCTGTGACTGCGCTGATTTATAGCATATCAGCAGCCACAGGCATGTTTGTATAAGGATAACTCAAAGCATCTCGCTACGCTTGTTTCACCAGGTTTTCTGCAGTGCGAAAAGCCAGGGCAAGAATCGTCAACACCGGGTTAACGCCGCCATTGGTCACGTGTACGGAGCCGTCGCTCACCCAGAGATTATCGTATCCATGTACGCGTCCAGATGGGTCGGTGACTGATGTCAAAGGGTCGTCACCCATCCGCAGTGTTCCCGCCTGATGCTGCCCAGCACTTAGCCCTCCACCGGATCGAGTTCGCCACACCCGACGTGCTCCGGCAGCCCAGAGCCAAGTTTCCGCTTGCTCTGCTAGCATGGCAGCGGCTCGAAGAGATTCGGGATGGACACTTCCTGAGAGCTGGGCCACGGGCATTCCGAAGCGATCTTTGACCGTTGGCGAGAGCCGGACTCTTGATTCTGCGGTCGGGATATCCTGGATCGGTCCCTGAACATGACTGGTGCGCAGGTAACTTTCCCGCATCGTTTCCTTGCCTGCGCTTCCCCATCGCACCGCATCCGGCGCAAGTGCCCGGTTCCAGTGAATGAGCGGCAGCCGGGTGAACTCGTTGGCAAGCATTCCGCCCCCGACAATCCCGCCCCCGTTACCATGGGCAAAGCGACAGGTGGCAATACTCACTCCAGGTCCAAGGCCGTCTTGAACCGGATCATCAAATAGGGCGTAGGCACCCGTATAGACATGACCTTGAAGGTTTCTTCCTACTTGCCCGTTCCGATTGCCTACCCCATGTGGCTCTGCATCGTTCGCCGAATTGAGGAGAAGCCGCGCACTTTCGATAGCTCCGGCTGCAACCATCACGTGCGCTGCTCGCACTTGCCGATGTTGGATCGAGCCCGCCACCGACTGCACAAGGCGAACCCCAGTGGCGTGCCTTCCTGCTTCCGTGTCGATTCGCTCCACCATGGTATCGCATATCAGGTCGCAGTTGCCGGAAGCGATGGCCCTCAATAACATCGTATTGTGGCCGCCATTCTTGCTATTGGTCGGACAGGCGAATCCGACACACTGGCCGCACCGCCCACAGGCCGGCCGACCGTCACGTTCGACGGAGTTGATGAGGAGTGGAACAGGCCCCACATTCCATCCCAATTTTGCTGCTCCCTGAGCCAAGCGTTCTGCTTCCAGTGTCCTCGGGAGTGCTGGCATTGGAAAAGGAAGTCGCTGCCTCCCGCGACCAGCGTGGGCATCACCGTCCCCAGAGACACCAACTTCCCACTCTGCCCGCTCGTAATAAGGTTCGAGTTCATCATAGTTAATCGGCCAATCGCTGAGCGAACTCCCGTCTGGAATCCCATAGCGAGTCGCCATACGAAAGTCATCCGGATGAAATCGCCATGCTTGTGCCCCGTAGACCCGTGTGCCGCCACCCAGCGTCATTGCGTTATTATGATAGTCGCCTTCGAAGGGTGCTGTAATCCGCTCTTCTCCGTTGGCCACAATAATTGAGCGAGGATTGCCTTCGTGCCCTGGTCCTGTGTTATGGCCGTATTTGCTAAAACGATGATTGCGCAGATGATCTCTTCCTATCTGACTATATCGAAGCCAGCTTCCACGTTCGATGATGAGAACACGAAGCCCCGATTCGGCCAATACCGCCGCCGCTACCGAGCCACCTGCCCCGGCTCCCACGATGATAACATCATACTGGTCTTGAAGCTGATCGAAGGTCACTTGGGATGGATCGGTTTCCAGGATCGGTTCATGGGTTTCGGAGACGGGTCCCGGACGAAATCCAATCATGTCCCACGACTTACCCTCGCTATTCCCACCGGCCTCAGGACTTCCATAGTAACCTTCGATAACCAGGCTCAAAAGGGTGGCGAAGAAGTGTTTAGGTGAAACCGGCCAGTCCTGAACCTGATCACGCTCAAGGTCAAGCAGCAGTGCGTCTTGCTCGTTTGCTGACAGTTCAGAAAACGGTCGACGATAGAGATGGATTGCTTCTGCATTCAGTGCACGAAGTCCGGGTTCAATCAAATCGATCCAGGTAGGGACATCCTCGCTGACGCGACGTTCCAGGTAGGTCAGGACTCCCGCATCGGTTGCCGATGGCCATGTATCTTCCGGAATCATCCGGTCGGCGACCGCCTCCAAGATAGGGCGCAGCTCGCTCAAATAATTCTCCTGATTGCCTGGTTTCATTTGCATTCACCATCCAATGTCATTTGGCTTACATCATAATTACTCATCCTCATGTACGTTTTCTCCTTTATCCGTCGGATTGTCCACTCAATCCCATGAACAGTTTTGATCACCACTATCTATTCATCTTTATCTGAAAGCGCTGTCATGGAGAAGGGAGGGTACATACCCTTCTAACCTCTAGTCTATCACGTGCCCTCGGATTCCCGCTAGACAATTACTCAATTGCACTTCCATATCGTATCGGTTGTGATCGTGGGGGCGGAGACTGGAACGTAGTCTCAAAAATGATCCCAATGATGTTGCGCAACTATTTAAGCAGGTGCTGATTGAAGAGGAATACCATACTTTATTTGATAAGATTGTTTTTGCAATTATAGATAATCAGATGCTAAACGCACTTTGAATATTTTTAAAAAGCATTTAATAGGCTAATCGTGATAGTTGGATGTATAGAATAAAGCTCATTGCTACTGTTTCTAACTGGAAGGCTTTGGGTAAGGGTATTAAGAATAATGTCATGTATTGGAGGCGCTTTGTGTTGATCGTGTTCATAACGGTAAAAAGCCTGGGCAAAAAAAATACAGTATTGGACAAAAAAGAGTGGCAGCTAAGTGGGGTACCCGAGAGCTTACGAGCCTTGCTTGTCGATGTGGTCACCACCAATGTCAGGCAGTTTAATGACCGCGAAGCCGGGGTGACGTTGGTTCCGTATTTGACTCAGGGTGAAATCGACGTACAGAGCCGTACGGGGAAAGTCGGCTTTGGAACTTTATATAACGAACAGAAGGCGAATTTGGAGGAAGCCGTGAAGACGGCTATTTCCGCTTATGAGGATGGCTTGTATAAGGTTTTTATTAACGGCGTAGAAATCGAGCTATTGGATGAACCCTTGGTTGTGCAGGAAAGAGACGATATCGCATTGATCCGGTTTACGATGTTGGCAGGAAGATTATGGTAGGGGGCGATTGAATGGATAGAGAAGAACAGCAGCTTTATTTTACAAGGCTGGAGGAACGGGTGCAGGAGCTGGACTTGACCGATATTCAGCGTCAATTAGCCGGTATACTCGTTAAGAATGCCAAAACCGGTTATAACGACGATGAGTCCAACAAACAAATTTACGCACTTTTACATACAATTTCGAATGGGCAAGACAGCCTTCTATACGAACCGCTCGAAGTGATCATACAGCAACTGTTTGATGAATATCAGGCGAATATTTTCCGATATATAGTCAGGCATGCGGTTGAATTTCCATACAGCAGCGGATACAGCAGAAGACCCTTTCGCTCAGCCGAGCTCAGTGTACATAAGGACCGGATTCTGCTCAAATTTATATCCTTGCTTCATTTACAAAGCTGCGAATTTTCAGTCATCGATTATTTGACCAAACCGAACTATTTGTCGGAGCACGAGTTCTGGGTTCCGCTTTGGGCAATCGGAGATACCGTGGCTTATGAAATCGATCACCATAATGAAGCGGTTCTTCAAGCCTTAAAGGAGATTATCTACGGCGATAATAATACAGCGCTGCTGTCTGCGCCTATGATATCCGGTGTGTTTTTAAGTCATAGCGAGGAAGCTTACCGGATGATCGGGGAGCTGCTGGTCGCTGCGCGGCTTCAAGAAGGTCTGAGACAAAGTATTGTTGAGAAAATGGATGAAGGCACCGTGGGTGCTATGGTATATATGCTGAAAGTGATCTCCGAGCATAATCTAATCCGCTACAGTTCAGTAGTCCGCGCACTGGATGTATGGACGGGATTAGGGCTTGAAGCTGCAGACAGCCGTGTCGCTAAGCAATGTTTGGAATACGCGGTACTGTGTCTGGGTGACAAGTTGCAGCGGGATGAGTGGCTGCAGAGTAGTAATGTAATCCAAATTTATATGAGTCTGTGGGCGACAGCCGTACATGAGGAAAAGGACCTTGATGATAAAATCCGTTATCTGATGCAGGATAAGGAAACATATCGGAAGGTTGTCGCTCAATATGTATTGGCGCAGAGTCAGAATACAGAAGTGAAGTTCGATATTGCTCATGAATGGCTTGAAGTACAGGACCCAGAGCTGCAATACTGGATAATATCTAACTATTCCTATAGCTATGGATATACCTGGCAGCTCCAAAATGGAGAAAATATTCGAAAAATTCAGGTGCAGCGTAATACTCTGTTAGAAAATAAGACGGTAAGAAGGCAGCAGTTCGAGCAGTTGGCAGCGATGACCAAGGCAATGCCGCAGAAAGTAATCCATGTGACCTCAAGGGTATTCGATTGGATGACCGTTACGCATACTGTCGATTCCATAGTCAAAAAGATGATGTATTTAACCGCTTACGATATGGATGCGGAATGGATTGCAGAGCTAATCGCACTTAAGGATACCACAAGTCCCGACCTTAGAGGGGATCTGCTTAAAGACTTCACGAATGATCCTATGAATCCTGTGCAGCGCGAATTTATTCTTGCAAGTCTGGCTGATAAAAGCATGAGCAATCGCGAAATTGCGCTTAGACAAGCGGCCAAGTTCGATTTGAATGATAATGAAATCGAACAAATGTCAGGAATATTGAAGCTGAAGACAGGAACACTCAGGCAGAGCGCGATTCAAATTCTGCTGAAGCAGCCTGCCGAGAAGCTGGAAAGTGCGGTAGACCTCCTGCTGAATAGTCGTGATGAGCTCCAGCGTCTGGCCGCATTGGAGATGCTGACAGAATTGAAAGCAGAGGCGGCTCATGTGGGGCTGTACACGCGTCTGAAAGAAAAAACTTCTCGCATCAAAGCACCTACGGACAAAGAGAGGCTTCTGTTGAATAAGCTGGAGCAAGCGGATGCGTACACCGAAGCTAATGGTTATGGCCTGTTTGATCCTGCCATCAGTACGGAATCGTTGACTACGGTGAAACAGGTACCACTCTCTCAACTGGCTGCTGTAAAAAACCTGTTTACATTGTCCTTGCAGCAGATGGAACCATTTCTTCAAGGATTGAGTGACCTGATTCATGATCATCGTCATTATGAATATGAGTTCGAGGATTATTCGAATGCCAAGCAAGCAGTTCTCCTGGGTACAAATTTGAGCACCTTGAAGTGGAGGTATGAAGAGGATGATCTGACTCCTTCTATCGAACGTTATCCACTTGCCCAAGTATGGAAGGATTATTGGCAAGCCAGTGGATTTGGCACCGCAGAGCTGATCCAGCTTGAATTTTATCGCAGAGCAGATGAGCTATACCGCTATTATTCTGGTGGATTAAGAAGCTGGGAGGCCAATTATTATGAAGCTCCTGAAGGTTGGCGAACCGAGTTCCTGGAACACTTGTATCCCATGGAAATTGTCAAGGAAATGATCGATTTCTATAAGCGTATTCCCTACGCGGATCAGGTCAAGCAGCTTGTAGGAGCCTATCTGGAGGATTGCCCCGAATCAGAGAAGTTTAAGGTCGCCGATCAAGTAGTGAATCTGATCGTAGGTGCTTTTCCAGAGGAACGCTTGAAGGAAGAGAAGGAAGTGAAGCTGCTCGATCTATATACCGCTATATGGCGCCGCTGGCAGCACGCGTATGTATATGATGATGCATCGTTTATTGCATTTTTTCGCCTACACTATATGTTGTATCATATCCATGAGTACGAGTATAACCACTTATCCATTGAGGATTTTGCTCGCGCATACGAGCTGTCGGTTATTGATGATAACATCGTATTCAGGGAGCTGCTGATTAGACCGAGAAGCGACAATCATATCAACAGAATTACCCATCCTAACTTTAAAATTGTTGAGAAGCATCCATCCTTGACTGTATTTAGGGAGCAAGTGCTGGAGCGTATTCTGGAGATTGAGTTGAACCGGGGCGATCTGTCGACAGAGGTTACACGGCTTGCCAATAGTATCCGACATATGGAAGGCATGGACTATTTTATCCGTATTCTATCCGGTCTTGATAAGGAAAGCTTCGTACGTGGATATATATATGGTTATGGTCGCGATGTCACGAAAAAAGAAACGTTCAGCAACCTGCTCAAAGTATGCCATCCGCAAGCTGGAGAAGACAAGGTTCTGCTGAAGCAGCTGCTGGAGAACAGGAAGATTTCCGAACAAAGGCTGCTGGAAGCAGCGATGTATGCGCCGCAGTGGGTCGAGATCGTGTCCGATTATTTGGGATGGAGCGGTCTTCGGAGCGCAGCATGGTATTTTCACGCCCATATTAATGAATCCTTTTCCGCAGAAAAGGAAACGATTGTGGCGCATTATTCGCCTATTTCACCGCAGGATTTCAATGATGGAGCCTTCGATATTCGATGGTTTCAGGAGGCTTATGAAGAGCTGGGAGCACAGAAGTTCCAGATTCTGTACCAATGCGCCAAATATATATCTGCCGGATCGAATCACAGGCGCTCCCAGCTGTTTGCCGATGCCGTGCTGGGCAGTCTGAAACTTGAGGAGATGAAGAACTCCATCAAGGATAAGCGAAATAAAGACCATCTGCTAACCTACAGTCTGATTCCTCTCGGTAAGAATCGTGACCGCGATATTCGGGAGCGTTATGAATTTATTCATCAATTTTTGAAGGAAAGCAAAACTTTCGGAGCGCAGCGAAGAGTCAGCGAAGCGAAGACGGCCAACATTGCTTTGGATAATCTGGCGAGAAATGGCGGCTATGCGGATGTGATTCGAATGACATGGGACATGGAAGGCAGAAAGCTTGATGGTCTGCTGCATTATTTGGAACCCAAGGAGCTTGACGATCTGACTGCACAGCTGGTCATTCAAGATAACGGTAAATCCGAGATTCGCTTAACACGTAAAGGCAAGGAGCTTAAATCGGTACCGGCCAGCTATAAGAATCATGAATATATAACGGCTCTTAAGGAAACAAAATCCGAGCTTACGGATCAGTACAAGAGAGCGAGGGCAGAGCTGGAGCGTTCGATGGAGGCAGGCAGTGTCTTTACCTTAAACGAAATCAGTTTGTTAATGCGAAATCCGGTGATTGCTCCATTGGTGAGTGTATTGGTGTTAAAGGCGGGTGAACATCTGGGTTATTTCTCCAATCATGAATTGTTAGGGGTTAACGGCGAAC
Source organism: Paenibacillus sp. FSL H8-0034 (assembly GCF_038000305.1). Lineage (NCBI taxonomy): Bacteria > Bacillati > Bacillota > Bacilli > Caryophanales > Paenibacillaceae > Paenibacillus > Paenibacillus sp. FSL H8-0034. The sequence goes on along the minus strand of NZ_JBBOBS010000001.1, from coordinate 4,825,365 downwards.
GGTATACGATTGGTATTGAGGACCAGCTGCTGATCGCACATCCGCTGCATGTTGCCGAAAGTGGTTTGTGGAGCCTGTACCAGAAGGATTTGTTCGACCGCCAGCTGAAGCAGCCGTTTAAGCAGATTTTCAGAGAATTGTATGTGCCTAATGCCGATGAGCTCGCTAGCGGAACGCTTTCCCGCAGGTACGCAGGGCATCAGGTGCAGCCGCGAAAAACCGTGGCTCTGCTCAAAAGCCGGATGTGGACAGTCAGTTATGAGGAAGGCTTGCAAAAAGTATATTACAAGGAAAATGTGGTTGCGAGTATCTACGCATTGGCGGATTGGTTCTCACCATCGGATGTGGAATGTCCGACTTTGGAGACGGTTCGTTTCTTCGACAGAAAAACGTACGAGAGCTTGAACCTCGGCCAGGTACCGCCTATTATTTTCTCGGAAGTTATGCGTGACGTGGATTTGGTTGTAAGTGTAGCCCATGTGGGTGGCGTTGATCCGGAAGCAAGTCTGACCACGATACATATGCGTACAGCTATCGTGCGTGAGTCGCTGCGTTTATTGAAGATAGATAATGTGGAGCTGGAAGGAAATCATGCACGTATTACTGGTAAGCTGGGCGAATACAGTGTTCACCTTGGTAGTGGCATTGTGCATAAACAGGCAGCAGGCGCATTGGCGATCATTCCGGTTCATTCACAGCATAGAGGCAAGCTATTTTTGCCATTCATGGATGAAGATCCCAAAACCGCGGAAATTTTGTCCAAAATCGTCCTGCTGGCCCAGGATACCAAAATTAAGGACCCACAGATTTTATTACAGCTTCAGGCTTAGGTCAGTGATTTAATGAAAGAATACAAGACAGGGACATCTGTAGCAGCTATTAAGCGCACAAATGTCCCTTTTTATGATCGTGATGGATTCAATTGTATTGTTATGTATCACTCGTACAGCTCACCTAATGAGGTATACCGAGACGTTCGAGCTTGCATTGACGAATACGATTGTATCCGGAATTTTCAATACGCGAAGCCTAACGGTTTATGCTACAAGAGCTGGTTAACATCATTAAATAACTGTATATGTTATTATAGAACACGGCGTGCTGTTACGTAAGTCTTGTCCCATGTACTGCCAGAAAAATTGGAAATCGTGACCCCTACGCCGACTTTATAAGTATGAAGTAATTTATTATTGCCCATATAGATGCTGACATGGTTGATTTTACCGTCTCTGTTTGTGTCCGAGAATATTAAATCACCTGGCTTGAGCTGGCTTTTTGAAACATATTTTCCTACTTTGGATTGCTGCACAGAAGAACGAGGTAAACTAATTCCATTTTTCTTATATACATATTGTGTAAATGAAGAGCAGTCGAATGCCGAGGTGATGCCCGAGGATGCTCCGAATTTATAAGGGACTCCTAAGTATTTTTTGCCTGTGGCAAATATCTTGTTGGCCGTGGAAGTGCTGGAAGCTGTAGCTGCATATGCCGATTGTGGTGTGATGACAAGACTACCTGAAAAAAAGATCGAAAGACTGAGACCAATACCGACAATAGTTTTACCGTAGCGTTTATTCATGCTGTTCATGTTTCCTCCTAAGGTAAGTTTTGGACGGGTGATTTACCCAAAACCACCATACCACAAATAAAACTTCCACTATTTACTAGATACCCCTGAAAGTCTTGCCCCGCATGGTATAGATCCTCTTTATTAGAAATTAATGAGAAAATTTTAATCTAAACCCCCTTGACGAAATATTTCCCATGGAAAACAAATCTTTTTGTTCATAATTTTGCGTATAGTTCCAGTGAGTGATCCGCTGTGAACATGTTGTAGTGAAGCATAGGATAGCGTACAATGCATCGTATACAAAGGGGGAGGAAGGAGAGGTATTCGATGACTTTACATATACTGAATATGGAAATCCATGATCTGTTTGATGAATTTACGAGATTGGTAGAGGGAAACGTTCAGCACAATGCATCTGAGCAGCGGCTTACCCTACCTTCACATATTGGACAGGGTAGCATTACGCGGACACGGATTCGTCCAGGCATGGAGATCTTGTATACGGATATTACTTTCGAGCAAGATATGAAGCTTCATATCCAGGAGGCTTGTCCCTTGTTTGAATTAAGCTATTGCCTAAGCGGCGAAATTTATTGCGAGTGGGATGGCAAGGACAGCCATACGGATAAACAAACAGGCAATGTGCTTTTTCTCGATGATGTTCAGGTATATGAAGAGAAAAAGGCAGGAATCCGCAATCAGCTGCTGGAAATCAGGCTTAGCCCGGATGAGCTGCTGCAATATGCCGGGGACGTTACGGAGAAAGGGCAAATGGAAACCTGGCTCAAGCATCATCGTGGAAACATTGACCGTTATCCGGACACTCCGGCAATCCAAAAATGTGTATCGGAAATGATTCATTGCACGTATCACGGAACGATGAAACGCTTATATATGGAAAGCAAAGCGCTTGAATTTATCGCATTGTTTGGCGAGTCCGATGGCTACGGTTCTGTGGGCGGAAGCATGACACTTAGGCATGATGATATAACAAAGCTGAAGCGGGTCCACGAGCTGGTGCAAATCCATTACGAACAACCATTGTCGATTCGCGAGCTAGCCAAGCGGGCAGGATTGAATGAATTCAAGCTGAAAAAGGGATTTCGTGAATTGTTTGGCGTGACGATCTTCGAGCTTGTACGTCAGAAACGGATGGAGAAAGCGCTCTGGTATATGGAAGTAGAAGGGTTGAATGTGGGGGAAACGGCTGTTTCAGTCGGTTATAGCAATGTCAGTAATTTCACGACGACCTTTCGCAAGCATTATGGCTGCAATCCCAGTGAATACTTAAAGCATATGGATCAACAGAAAGTGGTGCGTAACAGGCTGCCGAATAACTTGAACTAACAGAGAACTTCAAGATTGTAGAACATATGGTTCGGTGACGAGCGATATTTCAACAGACTTGAGGTTTTTTTGTATGCTCCCTTAACAAGGAGAGAACCTCCTTTAACAGGTAGAGAAAAACAACGATGTAAATGATAATCATTATCATAGACTGTTCGACCAAGTTAATCAATCGGTGGGGCAAGACAACTACAAGATGAGGAGTATTTATATGAAAAGAAGTGGGGTTATGTTGCTCATAATGGTGATGGTATTGTGTTCGGCTTGCGCGCAGACAGTTACTGTTCCTCCGAGCGGGACCGAAAGCTTTGACAATGGAAAGGTTGAAACCCTGCAAACAGGGTATGGAGAGAATAAGGCATATCCCGTGTCGATCCAGATTTATACGGACGAAGGAAAAGCGATGAAACAAACGATTACCAAGAAACCCGAAAGGGTGGTAGTGCTTGGGTCCGCCATGGCAGAGCTTATGATTGAATTTGGACTGAAGGATAAGGTGATAGGTGTTGGTTATCTGGATCAATCCTTTTCCAAATATGCGGATCCGATCGCTCAGATGCCGTTTCTTTCACAATTATGGCCGTCTAAGGAGGCCGTTATAGCATTGAAACCTGATCTTATTTATTCGGTCTCGTCCGCTTTTAAAGAAGATAGACTGGGAGATATTGCATTTTGGAATGATCGAGGCATTCCAGTGCTTTCAGCCGCCAACTTTACAATTGGACGAAGCATTGAACAGTATTTTACGGACATTAAAAATTTTGGTGCCGCTTTTCAAATTGAAGACAAGACGAATGCCTATTTAAAAGAACAGAACGCTAGAATGGATCAGGTCAAAAAAATGGCCAAAACAGCTGAACAAACTCCCAAAGTATTGCTAATTGCAAGTGCCGGACGTGAAAACTACGATTACTATCCACCTTCCTGGTGCATTATTGATGAAATGATAGAAGGAGCAGGAGGGGAGTATATGAAATTGTCAAAGGACGGATATATACAGATGTCACTGGAGGCTATCATTGCCGCTAATCCGGAAAAAATTATGATCACGGAGTTTCAGGAGCCTGATCGCGACGTTACCAAAAACAAACTGCTTTCGAATGATAGATTAAAAAATGTTAATGCCATAAAAACGGGAAATGTGATGGTGGTTGATTATACCAATGCTATTCGTGGCAGTCTGGAGCTTGCAGATCTTTATGACAAGGTAGCAGCGTTCATTCATCCTGAAATATTTGGAGGCAAATAAACATGTCAACCGCTATTGAAACGAACGTGCCACAAGGAACCTCACTACATTATGATTCTGTATTAAAAAGTCGAGCTTTGTTTACAGTGATCATCATGTTGTTGATTGCAGCCGTTGGATGTTCAGTCATTTTTGCCGTATCGATCGGACAAGTGTCCATACCTTTTACGGAATCGTATCGGATATTGATCTATCAATTAACCGGTATACAAATCGGGGACCTCTATGGACTTACATCGGGGACCTTTGTAGATATTATTTGGCAAATCCGTCTACCGCGGGTACTGATGGCCATGATTGTCGGTTCCGGTCTTGCTTTGTGCGGAACGGTTATGCAGGCCTCAGTACAAAACCCATTGGCTGATCCGTATATTTTGGGAATTTCATCGGGTGCCTCGCTAGGAGCAACCTTTTCTATTATGGTTGGTTTTGGCGCCGCTGGTATCATGGGCGAGATGGGGATAGCGATGTGGGCTTTTGTCGGCGCAATTGGGGCTGCCGGTCTCGTCCTAATCCTCGCCAGCATGGGTGGCAAAATGTCTTCCGTTAAACTCGTACTTGTCGGGATGGTCATTAATGCCTTGTGCAGTGCATGTTCAAATTTTATCGTTTATTTTGCGAAAGACGCAGAAGGGATTCGTTCCGTGACCTTTTGGACCATGGGAAGTCTCGCCTCTGCCAAGTGGGATAAACTCCCCTTAATTGTCATCGTGATGGTTGCAGCCGTTCTCTTTTTTATATTTCAATCCCGAGTCATGAATACGATGCTGATGGGTGATGAAGCTGCAGTCACCTTAGGCATTAACCTTAATGTATACAGAAGATTGTATATGGTTATAGCTTCCCTGCTAACGGGTATCATTGTGGCAACGTGCGGCATTATCGGATTCGTTGGTTTAATTGTTCCTCATCTCGTCAGAAGTATTGTCGGTTCTGACCACAAACGCCTTATCCCGATAGTCATCTTAACGAGTGCCATTTTTCTGATTTGGACGGATGTATTGGCAAGGACCATCATACCCAAGGGTGAACTGCCGATCGGTATTGTGACAGCTCTGCTTGGTGCTCCTATGTTTATGTACATGTTAATGAAAAAAAACTATGGATTTGGAGGGAAATAGGTTGAAATTACAAGTTGATCATATCCATGTTGCGCTTTCAGGTATCGATATTGTAAAAGACATTTCACTTCAGGTTGATAATCGTCAATTTGTCGGTATTATTGGTCCAAATGGATGCGGAAAATCTACCCTGTTAAAAAGTATTTACAAAGTCATTAAGCCGAACCAAGGGTGGATATGGTTAGATGGAAAAGATGTGTTAAAGTCCAGCCCGAAATCAATTTCCCAAAAGATGGGTGTAGTTGGGCAATTTAATGACATGAGCTTTGATTTCACGGTACACCAAATGGTTATGATGGGAAGGACACCGCATAAACATGCGATGGAATCAGACAACAAAGAAGATTATGAGGTGGTGGAAGCGGCACTTCAAAAAGTTGATTTACTTTCTTATTCGGATAGAAGCTACTTAACCCTTTCCGGTGGCGAAAAACAAAGGGTTATTTTGGCGAGAGCGATTGCGCAGCAGCCCGAATTTTTAATCCTTGATGAACCGACGAACCATTTGGATATCAAATATCAGCTGCAGATCTTATCGATTGTTAAATCTTTAAAAGTGGGTACTTTGACTGCTTTACACGATCTGTCGCTTGCCGCGACATACTGCGATATCATTTATGTTGTCAAAAATGGAAAAGTAGTGGCCAGCGGACAGCCTTATGAAGTTTTAACCAAAGAGCTGGTCAAGCAGGTATATGAAATAGATTGTGAAATGTATACAAATCCTGTCACTGGCGGATTGGCTATCGCTTATATCCCGATATAAACAAGTGGGGAGGAAAAACAATGTCTGAACGTTCATCCACTACGTTAATAACTGATAGACAGGAGGAGCAGCCGGTTGATCCACGCCGTTGGTATGCGCTTGCGGTTATTCTGCTTCCCACATTACTTATTTCGTTGAACACTTACATGATTCAGGTCGCACTACCCTCTATGCAAAACAACCTGAACGCCAGCTTCTCCGAAGCGCAGCTTATCGTTACCGGCTTTTCGCTTGGTTTGGCCGTAGCGCTGATTGTTAGCGGAAAGCTCGGGGATCTATACGGCAGAAAGCGGATGCTGATAATTGGAGTATGCGGGTTTACGGTCATGGCTGCGCTCTGCGGATTAACTTCAGATCCATCACTGCTCATAGCTCTCCGTATTGTTCAAGGACTGACCGCAGCGCTAATCCAACCTCAGGTGTTGTCCATGCTGCAGGTCAACTTTTTGCCAAAGGAAAAGGCGCTCGCTTTTGGTATTTACGGTGCTTTGATTGGCATTGGATTCGCTTTTGGTTTCATTCTTGGCGGAACTATTGTTAATTGGAATCTGCTTGATCTCGGTTGGCGGACGGTATTCTTTTTCAATGTGCCTTTCGGTATTCTTGTCCTGCTGTTAATGCCGTTCCTGCCCGAATCACGAGCTCGTCAGGCGCAAAGCATTGATGGGATCGGAACTATTTTACTCGTGATCGGTTTGGTCCTGCTGGTTTATCCACTGTCGGAGGGGCAGCAGCAAGGGTGGCCGTATTGGACATGGGTCTGTCTGGGATTGTCTATTGCTATTCTGTCTGCATTCGTTTGGGTAGAAATTCGAAAAGCGAAGCAGGACGCTTCACCGCTGGTCGACCTGTCTATTTTCAGACATCGTTCTTTTAGTGTCGGCATGACAGCAGCTGTTGTGATCTATCTCAGTATGTTCTCATTCTTCTTTATTTTGAGTTACTATTTGCAATTCGGCTTGCATTATAATGTTCAATCCACAAGCTTCGTCTTTTTACCGCTCGGGATAGGTTATTGCCTGTCTTCCTTGGTATCGACTCGAATCGTTAGAAGATGGGGGATAATTGTAATGAAATTAGGCACGCTGGCGATGGGGGGCTGCAGCTTATTACTCATGGGCTCCCTCTATATGGATGCGATACATTTCTTACATGTCCAGAATATACTCCTATTATGGATATATGGCCTCGGACTCGGCATGGTCACAACGCCGCTTGTCAACATCGTTCTTAGTGTGGTACCTGCGCAGGATGCGGGAGCTGGGTCAGGCTTGTTCACAACAAGTATGTATTTGGCAAATTCGTTAGGGGTAGCGCTGATTGGGATGTTGTTCTCCTTTTCGTTGAAGCATTCGCTTATAGAAGCGAAGTTGTCGGATTATGTAAGAGCGTTTTCCACCTCTTTATCGGCAACTGGAGGACTTGCCTTTGCTGCGTTTATTTGTCTTTGTTTGATGCGTGAGCGCAATAAATAAGAGCAATGGCATGTATACATAAATAATGAATTGATGTATGATTTTTTAGGAAATATATCCCATTAGGGGGTGAACAAGATGTTCGATTTTCACAAAACCAGAAGAACAAGCGTTAATTCGCAGCAGTCGACGTCAACACGGCGATCACAGGTACCATCAACATTAGATCATTTGCAGCAGACCATAGGCAACCGTGCGTTAGGCCGTATGATACAGTCCCGCGAGTCAGTAGAGAGAACAGGTTCAACAACTGTTATGGATATGCCGGCAGATGGAATGACCGTACAACGAATGATTGACAAAACTAACGGACAACAGGTACCTATCGACTGGGATCATATAGCGGAAGATGAACTTCAAATCGTGCTCAATCATGTTCATGATGGTAACTACGAATTGGAGGCGGGAGATCAGGAACGGCTGCGTGGTGTCATTTCCCGTCATGCACAGGTCAATACAGAGACACAGACAAATAAGGAGGAAGAGGAAAAAGAAGCATCGTCCGAAGATGAAGAGCACCTTGTTGATGATGAATACATGGATTTTATCCATCATACGATTGATGAAAATGAGGAAGCGGAGCAGGAAGATCCCGATTACGATTTTGAGAAAGAATTCAGTCCGGAGCAGCAGGAAATCTATGATAAATTCCACCCGATGTATGAAGCAAGAATGGAGGAAAAGGGCAAGAGGTTTCCAGGGAAATCGGCACAGGGTAATATGCTCGAGCATAACTTCTCTGCGTTCAGCAGCAATATGGGCTTCCAGGAAATCGATGGCAATGCGGCTGCAAAGAATATTCCCGGCATCGATCATTTTGTCGATATGCCTTCATATCTGTTTGTGCAGGATAAGCTGCATTTATCTGCTCATACAGCAAAACCCGAGACCTATCGTAAGCACTATAAGAATCGGCCCAAAATGGCCAAAAACTTCCTTAAATCGATGGCCAGCGATGGTAAGAGAGGTGAGAGTCTGCGGACAACGATGAAATCGATTGTCGACAATCCGGACTGGACCCATAAGGAAAGTGCTGCGTCGATCCATGGCGGAGTTGAGAAGCATCGCAAGGAATATAAAGAAGCGGTTGATGACGATGAAGCACAGACGCTGCCAAGCATCGAAGATAATAAAGAGCTTGTTGATCAAATCACGAGCAATATCGCTTTTTCCATCCCATCCGATATGTGGGAGAAGCTGAAAGCGGACGAAACGATCTCAAAGGAGGAGATGAGTGCCTATCTCCGGCTTGATCTGAGTACGAGTGATTTCAAAAAAATCCTGGATCGTATGCAGGATGTAGTTGCACCCTGGAATGAAGTTGGGGCCAATTCTGACGATGAAGCTTATTTCGGCTCGGATGATGAGGAAGAGGAAAAAGAAGCTCGGGGTCAGGAGGAGGAAGAGAATTCATCGGATGAAGTGGAAGAGTTAGGCGACCGACCGATTGGGCGTGGCAGGAAACGTCCTCAACGGTTGACAAGACTAACTAACAACAAGGCCAAACACCGCAAATACGATTCGGAAGATGGCGGTGAATAGTCGGAAAGGCGTGAAATGAATCTTACTCAATGACAATGAATTAATGAACATACAAGCGGCGACTTTGTACGTACTCAATGAGAAAAACAAAATCATCGGTATCAATGAACGTAATCAGACCAGCGTAACAGCAGTTTTTATTGGTAAAACGAGGGAATCCATTTGTACATATTTTCATAATGATCTGCCACAATCCATTGTTGAAGAGATTCAACAACACACATTGGAGTCTATTCATGTCTTGAATCTATGTAGGATAATTGAGAAATACAAGCCAGTTAAGGACATATGGATAGGACCCGCTTATACATTTAACCAGGACAGCATGTTCATTTCTGAGAGTGAAATTACTCTTATTGATGAGTCCAATAAGAATTTGCTACACCAGCACTTTAGTGAACTACTAGGTGAGCTGGAAGAACGAATGCCTATAGCAGCATATATCATCAATGAAGAAGCTGTTTCTGTTTGTTGTAGTGCACGTAAATCAAGCCAAGCAGCAGAAGCGGGTTTGACGACGATAGAATCCTATAGGGGAAAGGGAATTGGACAGAAAGTTGTACATAAATGGAGTGATGAAATTTTTAAACTAGGACTACTCCCTATTTATAGCACTTCATGGGACAACTTGAGTTCCCAGCGAGTAGCCCAGAAATTGGGGTTAATTCAATTTGGCATGGATTTTAGTATAAGAGTTTAATTTCCATATAGTAGGATAGGATATTATAAATAATTTTAGAGAGAAGCGGAGACGAGTTATGAAAACATTAGCTGTGTATTGTGGATCAAGTACAGGCATTGATCCTATTTATATGAAGGAAGCAAGAAAATTGGGTCAAGCTTTGGCTGCGAATGGGCTGGATCTTGTATACGGAGGCGCAGCAGTTGGCTGTATGGGTGCTGTAGCTGATGCGGTTATGGAATCTGGCGGCAAGGTGATAGGGGTCATACCCAAAAAGCTGGCTAATGTTGAGATTGCACATGAGCATCTTACAGAACTGCATATCGTCGATACTATGCATGAAAGAAAGGCTCTAATGGCACAGTATGCGGATGGTTTTATCGCACTTCCGGGCGGAACAGGCACTTTGGAAGAATGGTTTGAAGTTTTTACATGGGCTCAGCTGGGGTATCATAACAAACCATGTGCCCTGCTGAATATTAATAATTATTACACGCCGATTTTATCGCTTTTTGATCATATGATTGAACAAGGATTTGTAAAGGAAGCGTATAAAAATTTAATAGTTATTGACGATAACCCTACATTATTAATCGAACAGCTCAAGAACTTTAAAGCAGAGTATATAAGCAAGTGGTAAGTCTGCAGCATAGGATTAACCTTAGTTCCATGCGTTCTCCTATTGACAATAGCTAACGCAGCATGTAATATTCAATGTATTGTTTAACTCATCACTCATTATTCATTCGTATAACCTCACGACATTAGGGTGAGGGTCTCTACAGGAAGCCTTAACTTCCTAACTACGAATATAGGACATCTTCGATGATTCTATATTCACAGTTAGGAAGTTTTTTGCTTTCTCGTGGATTGCGTGAAGCAAGGGAGGACATCATAGAAATGAAATATTTGTTATCTGTTTTAATGGGTGCCATCTGTTACGGCATTCTTTCAACAATTGTTGTTACTGCTTACGGAGAAGGCTACGAGCTTGGCGAAGTGGTAGGCAGCCAACTGCTGGTCGGTTGTATTCTGGCCTGGGGATTTATGCTGCTCACGAAGTGGCGGGAAAAAAGCAGGCTGGGATCGAGATCAGGAAAAGCCTCTATTGCTAATCACAAGCTGACTTGGAAGCAGCGATTGTTCCTTATGGCTGCCGGAGCTCCTACGGCTATAACGGGACTGCTGTATTACGAATCCTTAAGGTACATCCCAAATTCTTTGGCTATCATTTTACTATTCCAGTTTACCTGGATTGGTGTTCTGATTCACGCTATAAGCCATCGGAAACGTCCAAATGGGATTGTGCTTCTCACGCTAGTTATCTTGTTTGGCGGCACGTTGCTGGCTGCTGGCATCGTAGAGCAGGGGATGTCCAGATTTAACTGGATCGGTGTCGCTTTGGGGCTGCTATCTGCGGTGAGCTACTCATTGTTCATTTTGCTTAGCGGTAAAGCGATACCTTCCGTACATCCGGCATACCGCAGCGGTTGGATGATCACAGGTGGCATGCTGCTTGTGTTTATCTTGTTCCCTCCTTATTTTCTGATCAACGGACTTCTATTGGGGAAACTGCTTCTATTCGGATTTATGCTCGGGCTATTCGGTGCTTTTCTGCCACCCGTATTGTTTGCAGTTGGAGTTCCTCATATCGGAGAAGGTATGACGGGCATTCTTGGTGCTTCCGAGCTTCCTGTTGCGGTCCTTTTATCTGCCGTCGTCCTGCATGAACATGTAAGTGTGCTTCAGTGGATTGGTGTTGCATTAGTTATGCTTGGAGTTGCACTTCCCGAGGTAGTCAAAAGAATCAGGCGACAGGGTGACAATTATACTGTTACCAGCCTCGATTCCTAATGATCGTCTTGATTAAGGCAAGTTCCTTTACATAGGAGCTTGCCTTCTTTGTCATGCGAATATTAAACGGTTCCGACCGTTGTGCCACTAACTTGGGCTTCATTAAGCACGTATTAAGCGAACTCCCATAAAATAGAACAAACGCCTAACTAATGATGTGATAGGAGGAAAAGCCCATGATCATAATCGCGGGTAACAGCGAGACTGACTTCGATGATAGTAAGCTTTCCGCGTTGGAACGAAGCATGTACCAGGCAATGAAAAGCAGTTCCTTCCAATATCGATACGATTCCGTCGCCGGCCTTTTGTTTGAACTGGGGGTACGTTCCCATATCGTAGAATCCGCACGCCTGCTCAATGAGAGCGGTGTCCAATTTTCCGACTTTGAACATTCCCGATGTAATCCTGTATATTGGGATCGTATCGAAAACGGAGGGTTTCAACTGAAAAATGGAGTTAGCTCTCAGGATGGGATAAGGGATATTTTTAACAATGGACGCTTGTATGCATTTGAGTGTGCAACGGCAGTAACTATCATCTTGTATAAAGCGGTATTGGAGTCCATCGGTCCCCAACAATTTGATATGCTGTTCTCAGATCTTATGTTATACGATTGGCACTTCAACAGTAATTTACGCCTGAATGACAGGATGAATCCAATGGAAGCTGTGGCGGGAGATATTCTTTATTTTCAAAACCCTGATTTTGATCCAGCGACTCCTTGGTGGAGAGGGGAAAACGTCATCCTGCTGGGGCAGGATCTCTATTACGGACACGGAATCGGAATCAAGACTAGTGATGAAATCGTTGAGGGCCTGAACAAATCCAGAAAGCCTGGGAGCTTTCAATCCGCATCCTTGGCGGATCGGTTCGATCAGCTTGACTTTTCCTATCTTTGGCGGATTATCACCAGCGATCGTAGAAAGCTCATTATCGCAAAGGTAGGAGCGAGATCTTATATATTGAATACCTGAATAGTGAAAAAGCTGGCCCGAGTTACGCTGATCCATGTATTTCGCACATCAAGGCTTCAGAAGCCTTTGTATGTGAAATGACGATGCAGCGGCTATGGGCCAGCTTTATTTAGCAAGATACGAGTGACTTAACCAGCTTAGTTTTCTACAACGATTTTGACAGCTTGACCGATTGGCGGTAAACTTTTTGTCAAGGTAGGGCCATAGAATGCATACACTTTATCGCCCTGTTTCAACTGATCTAAGGCAATGGGTTGATTATCTTTCGTACCAATAATCGGCGTGGAGCTTGAAACGTTCAGTACGATCGTCTCGAAGGAGCTGTCGCTAAGCTTATCACCTTTGATCACAAGACGCGTTGTGCCGCCATCGGAAGCGGTTATTTCTTCAATCGCTCCCGTGGTGCCTAAGGTTTGTTGAGCGGGATGTGTATCTGTTACGATAATTTTCTTGGCATTAGTCATTGGCGGCATGCTCATAGCCATCACCAGGCTGTGCTCAGCAGTAATGGACATGCCAAGCTGCAGGTCAGCAAGCTTTAGCTTCTGGTTGTCTGCGGATACGATTTCCGTCTCATCGGAAATGTTCAGTCGAACACCGTGAGCGTAACCATTGAGGCCGATTTCTCCACCTTTTTCACTATAAGTGATGCTCGTGATGGTTCCTTGCTTGGTTGTAGCTGAAGCGGCTTCTTCGCTACCCTGATTGCTGGAACTGATCGTAATCGTACCCGTTGGGCTGGCCACCACTTGAAGCTTCATCACTTTCTCGAAGTAGGACAACGGTACATAGGTTTTCTCGTTCGTTAGCTCAGGCACAACCTCAAGCGGAATGTACATTTTGGCGAAGCTGTATTTGTCTTGTCCAATTTGAAGGGACATCCACTGATTGTCTTTGACGAGCTCCAGTGACTGCGTGTCCTGCGTCCAGGTCAGCTTGTAGCCAAGAGCTTCGGCAGCAGCGCGGATGGGTACCATAATTTGATTGTTGGGTCCGACATATAGTGAAGCTTCTTCTGGCGCAAATCCTTTTCCATTGATAACGAGATTAAATTTCAGACCCCCGTAGGAATCCTGTGGAATGGAAGCAGAAATCGGCATTGGTTTCACCGGTGCAGGCTCATTTGGAGCTGCGGATACAACGTTGGTAGCTATAAGAACGCCAGCAATGACTGAACCTAATACTTTAAATTGTTTCATGATGAGTAATACCTCCTGTTGAGTGTTTGAGTAGGATAGGAACCATGAAGCTCCTTGTTGGGTCGTTCTCCATAATTATTAACGTGCAGGCAGCCTGAAATGTTGCAAGTGATTGGAAATCACACTCCGCTTCCAAACTGTACAGTTTGACGAAATTGTCAGCAAATTGCTATCGATTGTCTATTTCATATCGTTCCTCATTCCATTATATTCATTCCAATAGGTACTACGGGAACAAGGATTAATCCTCCAGCAGGATGGCTTGCAGGCTTTGTCGAAAGTAATTAAGAAAGGGATTGTAAAGGAGTTAAGCAAAATGTTCGATCAAGATGTGTATATGACTATCAATCAGGGCGAAACTGCCAAGCAGGATAATCCGTGTTATCTGGTCAAGCAGGAGACGGTTATCGGGCGTGTGTGGGAACAGGTGGTCCCGGACATCCATTTTGCCAGCTCTTATATATCCAGAAGGCATGCTGTCATTGTTGTTGAAAATGATCGTTTCTTTATTATCGATCTGATGAGCAAGCATGGAACCCGGGTTAATCATACGGTCATTGGTAATAACAAGCCTTTTTTGCTTCATGATGGCGATATCATTAGTCTGGCAAGAGGAGTTGCGGAGCTTACTTTTCATAATAAGAACGAAAAGCGTGTCGGGGATACACAGGAATTTCCGCTCCCTACCGAGGAAGACAAGGAAGAACATCATGGCCTGCTTGTTAATATGGAACGGAGGGAGATCATCATTGACGGTGTGCAAATTTACTTATCCAGTAAGGATACCGAGCTGTTTGGTCTGCTGTATCAAATGGCTAACACCGCTGTCAGCTATGATGAAATCCGGATGAACATATGGCCTGAAAGAGCTGCGAATGGAATCGATGATGTTCCTGATGTAGGTCGCGAGGAAGTCAACACCTTAGTGTATCGATTACGCAAGAAGCTGGCTAAATATGGAAAATATATTATTTCCGTGCCCCGCTACGGGTATATGCTGGATTTGCAGCAGATGCTGCCCAAGCTGCGCGGCTATAAAGAATAACATTTGAAAGGACTGTTCCATATATGAATCCTCCCAAACACATTGTATCTGCTGCGACAATCGTGATTAATGATAATAATGAAATATTGCTTATCAAGGGACCAAAAAGAGGTTGGGAAATGCCCGGAGGACAAGTTGAAGAAGGCGAGTCGTTACACAACGCTGCTATTCGAGAAACTAAGGAAGAATCAGGAGTTGATGTTGAGATCATAAAATTTTGTGGAGTATTTCAAAATGTAGAGAGATCAATAGTCAATACATTATTTTTAGCAAGACCAATTGGAGGACAGCTAACGATAACGAATGAAAGCTTGGAAACTAAATATTTTCCAATAGAAGAGGGGTTGAGTATGGTGACATGGCAGAACTTTAGGCAACGGATTGAATATTGTTTAAACGCGGAGTCTCAACCATTTTATATAGAATTTTGAGTACTATTATAGAGACAGGTTGATATAGTGACCATAGATGAACATTTGTAAATGTAATTCGCCGCTCATATACGCTGAGTGGTTATTTACGTTCTTACCCATATACTTTTAAGCATATGTTGTCATTCTTATTGAAAATAGCTCTTTGTAGTCATACAACTTTTTAGCTGTATCTTGTAAAGTAGTAAGGTGCAAGAAATTCGGCAAAGAAAGGTGTAATATATGCAAAAAACGACTGTTTGTCCAAGTTACCCGGATAGCTGGTTCTATGCTTGGGATTATGAAGCGACAAAGACTGATTTGGGGGATTACCATTGAATGAAAACGTATATCAAGCGATATCTTGTTGGAGCCGGTATTCTCGTCGCTGCAATTGCGATCTCAATGGTCGTCAAGATTGAAGTTATCCCTCCCGATCATACACGGCTTATTCTGGAACGATCCAGCCGAGTCTTTATATCACCTCCGTGCTTTAATCAGGCAGTGATTTCGAACAATCTGTCCGAATCAACTTTAAAAAAGGCAAAGGAGCTTGAATACATAGCGGATTCAGCCTGTACTGAACAATCACTTACTGCAGTTCATAAGTCTTTATTACTTGCATGTCTAGAACAAATCGGACTAAGTAAGGGCAACTGGAACTGGTAAAAAGCACCCAGGTTGCCCTTGCAATTGGCTTGCCATCATTGAGGACGAACCTGCCGTCTGTATTCGCTGGGTGACATCCCGTAGCGCAAACGAAATGAACGATTAAAATGGGTATAGTTGGCAAACCCGCAAAGAAAGGAAACCTCCTGCAAGGTTGAGCCACCGATCAAAATGCGCTCTTTGGCAATTGACAAACGAACCTCGATGGCATAATCCATCACCGATTGATTAAACGCCTCCTTGAAAAGCTGCGAAGCCCGGGACACGCTAAGGCCAACAGCCGTTGAGACGTCCCTGAGCGTAATGGGCTCCGTAGCATTTTTCTCTATGAACATTTTGATTTGGTTGGACACCGAGCGTTCATAGGGATTAGAGCTGACGCCACCTGAAATCAGACGATTCATATGCAACAGAATGCTTCGGCATAAATAATCCATGATGTCGGGATTGGAGTCCTTCACTCTCCGCTTTTCATAGACCAGATGCCGCCAAATGGAAATCAGCATTTCGTCTACACCTACATTCAGCTTGACTTCTTGTTTGTAGTCCTCCCACCATTCCAGCATCCATTCATTGAGCTCCACGCTTAGAAAGTAGTCCCCGCTCGGCGGCTCATTGCTGCCAAGCTGAACCATCAGCTCATAGCTGTCCCCAGGTTTGCATAGCAGGAGATCGCCTGGGCGAATTGTGTATAAGGTGCCATTCACCAAAGCTTGGCAGAAGCCCTCTGTTTGCAGCCGCACTAGAAAATACTTCAAGCCATGCGCCTGGTTAGAATAATAACTCCGTGTGTGCCGGGAATACCCTGCAGTAACAATTCGCATCATAAGTCACCTGGATCCGCCTTAGTATAAGTAAGATACATCAATTGGTTGTAACCGATAACATTGATTGTATTTCAAAGGAAACCCTATGTAAAGCCTTCATATACATAGAATGCTGACGATAAGATAAGTGAATAAAATTGGATAATAGGTAAAGGACTTCAAAACTGAATTCCTGTATACTGAACAATGTTAGGCTTATGTCAATTTGACCCAAATGATCACTAAGCTATAAACCTACATAGGGAATTAGAGGAGGAAGCATCATGGCAAATCAGTTAAGATTAGGTATTGTTGGCGTCGGCAACATTTTTCGGGTATCACATGTACAGCCATTGCAAGCACATCCTGAGGTGGAGATCGTCGCTGTTTGTGATATCAATCAAGAACGTGCTGAGTCCGTTGCAGCAGAATTTGGCATCCCTTCCGCATACGCTGACTACCGTGAGCTGCTAGGGCGTGATGATATCGATGTGATCGATATTTGTACTTCGAATTACTTTCATTCCGAAATCGCAATTGCAGCCTTGAAGGCCGGCAAGCATGTATTCTGCGAGAAGCCGGATGCCATCAATCCTGAGGAAGCCCAGAAAATGGCCGATGCAGCCAAAGCCAGCGGCAAGGTGCTGATGACGATGAGAAACAACCGCTTCACACCAGCCTCCAGCTATTTAAAGCGTTATATTGACGAAGGGCATATGGGTGAGATTTATACAGGTCGCTGCGGTTGGGTTCGTCGTAGAGGCATTCCCGGAAAAGGCGGCTGGTTCACAACGAAGGAGCTTTCTGGTGGCGGCTCGTTAATTGACTTAGGTGTCCATTTCATCGATTTGGCTGTATGGCTGATGGGCAACCCGAAGCCGGTGGCGGTTGCTGGTGCGACCTATACCAAATTCGCTAATAATGAAATTTCCAACTCTGTCCACAGCCGTTTCGGTGAAAAGAAAGAAGGCGGAACCTTTGACGTCGAGGATCTTGCTATTGGATTTATACGTTTTGAGAACGGAGCTACACTGCAAATTGAGTTCAGCTGGGCCTCCAATATTCTTGAGGATGCGAACTTCGTCGAGCTTCGCGGCACCAAAGCGGGCAGCAATTTGCGGAATGGCGTGCTGCAGCTATATTCCGAAGCAGCAGGCCAATTGACGAACATCACCCCTGTCCTGAAAAAAGATGCGCCTCCAGGCCACGCAGAGCATCTTAGGCATTTTATCGAGGTCGTCCAGCAGCGAGCAGAGCCGATCAATCTGCCGGAGCATGGCGTTGATATGATTAAAATTTTATCAGCCATCTATAAATCTGCGGAAACCGGCAGAGAGGTTGTTCTGTAGTCTTCGGACTCCCATCATGTATTGTGTGAGGCTGTTTGTGATCCTCTGATCTCAGACTGTTAATCACCTGTTTCCATCCACCCTGGGCGGATGGCATTAACCTTAATGTCATCCTTGCCCTCCATTTGTTGTTACGCAGTACAATAACATAATAATCAATTATGCAGATGACGGCACAGCAAAAAAGCCTGCCCCCGATCCCGGCTGACAATTTACTGTCAACAAAGCTTGGCCGAGAGGCGATCCCAACCAAAGATCCATAGTCCAATGAAGGTAGACTCCATAAAGAAAGCAAGGCCTCAATGGCCAACGGAGCTCCAAACATATCACCTACGAACCTATGACAATCCCGATGGCAAAATTGATCAGAAAGAGCTTACCCCAGAATTGAGCCATCTTCCTGTACACTTCCCGTCCTTTTACCACATAAACGGTTTCCATAATAGCAATTAGCAGAGCGAGACAATTCACCCCAATTGTTCACTATGCAGAAGCTGTTTTAAATATTCGAAGCCTTCAATCGGTAACCGATACCCCAGACAGTCCCAATCATGGCGGCAGCAGCAGGGGACACAGACTGTAATTTTTCACGAACGCGTTTAACATGGGAATCTACAGTGCGATGATCTCCATGGTCTTCATAGCCCCACACATCACGAAAAAGCTTGTCTCTTGTGCAGGTGATTCCTTCGTTCATTACTAAATATCGCAGCAGCTCATACTCCCTGAGAGTTAAGGAAATCTCGCGTCCATCTGCAAGTACTCTGCGGGCATCATGCTCGATTATAAGATGGGGCAGCATAAATCTGTTTGCGGGTGATTGGGTGGCAGACCAGAATTTGCCGGGTTGTGTCCGTTTAAGGATAGCTTGAATTCGGCATGTGAATTCCCTTGGACTAAAAGGTTTGGTCACATAATCATCGACCCCTGCTTTGAAGGCATGGATCGTATCGTCTTCATTATCCTTGGCTGTAAGCATAAGCAGGGGAGTAGTTTTTACTTGCTTGACCATCTGACAAATTTCCAGTCCACTCAGACCCGGCATCATCCAATCCAGCACAATGATGTCATAATCGTTATCCACCGCTTTATGCAAAGCATCGTTGCCATTGTCGGATTCCTCAACACAAGCTCCGTCTTTCTCCAGATACATGCGTACGATTGTGCGTATACGTTCTTCGTCATCGGCGACCAATACTCTGTATTTGCTTGTCATCTATTATCACCTCACCTGCCTTTTATTGTATCTATCATTTTTCACAAAGGCATGACTACATTGAGCTATTTCAATAACGGAAAGGTGAACAAAGCATGAAGGCTTTGTGAAATGCAAATAGGAATGGAAAACTTTGTGCAGTGCTCGTCGGTAAATCCCGTGTTAAAATGGAACTCTCTTAAACCATATCCAGCATCAAGCTGTGCATACGGGTATTGTGAGAGATTCATATCAGGCCGAAGCTTCCACAAGAGGCATGGGGAACCCAATCTTTGGGGTGAAGCCGTATTTATGGCCGGGCGATTGCTCTTTGACCCGAACCCGTCAGCTAACCTCGTAGGCCTTAAAAAAGAGAGGATGTTTGCAATGTTTTTGAAGAAGTCCGTATTAACCGGTTTACTTGCCTTGGGTACAATTGTTGGCGCCACGGCGGTTTCGGCTGCTCCGTATTCGGTAACAGGCAACGATACGATGTGGACGATAGCCCAGAAGTATGGAATTAGCTTAAGCTCCCTTGTTCAAGCCAATCCACAGGTTACCAATGCCAATAATATTTGGCCTGGCATGGTATTGAATATACCCGGAACAAGCTCAAGTGCTCCAGCTCCGCAGGGAACAGGCACCCCGACAACCACCTCCACCTTTGCGAGTCAAGTGGTTAATTTGGTTAATCAGGAACGCACCAAAGCAGGCTTGAAGACATTGGCAAGCGATAGTGCATTATCGGCTATGGCCTTGGATAAAGCGAAGGATATGTATAACAATCATTATTTTGATCATACCTCTCCTACCTATGGCTCCCCCTTTAACATGATGAAATCGTATGGTATTCGATATACGTATGCAGGTGAAAATATTGCCATGGGTCAGAAGACTCCACAGGATGTGATGACTGCCTGGATGAACAGCGCAGGGCATCGACAAAATATTTTGAGCCCTAATTATACGAAAATTGGCGTAGCTTATTATAATGGCGAGTGGGTTCAGGAGTTTATTGCGAATTAAGCTTGTATGCAGGCGTCGCTCTGAACAAAGACAGTAACCGATTAAGGAATCCAATTCCCTTCGGGTTACTGTCTTTTTGACTATATCACGATATTAACGGTTTATGTTAGATGAATGTTCTCGAAATAATAACAAGCAGAATGAATAAAACAAGAATTACACCTGTGCTAGTTCCCAGACCCAAACCTGCACAGCTCCCACAACCTACGCCAGCTCCGCCTAAATATCCCATATTTCCAGCCTCCTTCCGTGTGACCTTCTGTATGTTATGATGGTCAGAGGCTGATGGATTGTACTTATACAAAATGTGCGCTTGTAGGGGAGGAACTTGTCGTTCCTTCATTGATAGATTTACATATGCTATGTTGTGGGAGAAGCCGCCAACTGCTCCCATGCTAACCCATAGATCACTCCAAAATAGACGGTTGCCTTCACGGGATCGTCTATTTTCCTTTTGTGAAATGAAAATGTCAGCAAGTTGTGATCGTTTGTCTATGTAACTGATTGCCATACTTCATTATATTTAGTATGGTAAGCCGCATTTACGGATAATAGATAACTTATATGCAAAGGGGGATTATCCTTGAAAACATCCAAATGGTTGATCGTGGGATTTCTGCTGCTGCTCATTACCGGCTGTCGGAACGAAGCATCCAAACCTAAAGCGATGACGCCCGAGCAGGTCTTCGATTCTTATATGGCCGCGTGGCAAAAGGGACAATATGAAGATATGTATGCGATGCTGTCGTCAGATTCCCAAACCAGACTATCGCAAGAGCAGTTCGTTAAGCGTTACTCCTCCATTTATGAAGGAATCGGGATGAGTCAGCTGCATATCGAAAGGACAACACTTCCAGCTCCTACCAAGCCAACTCCTGCACCAGAGGATACAGCTACTTATACTTACCATGCTTCGCTTATGACGATTGCAGGTCCCATTGAATTTAATTATCAAGCAAAGTTAATCAAGGAAAACTCAACCATGTATTGGAAGGTAGACTGGAATCCTTCGCTTATTTTCCCCGCTATGAAGGACAATGATAAGGTAACTGTACGTACCACTAAGGCGATGAGGGGTGAAATATACGACAGGAATGGGGAAGGGCTGGCGATTAATGGCAGCTTGATCATTCTTGGATTAGCCGCGGATCGTTTAGGCCCGGATGCTGAAAAGACGGTTCAATCGGTTGCTCAATATTTGGGATTATCAGCGGATGAGGTTAACAAAAAGCTAAAGGCTTCCTGGGTAAAACCCGGTAATTTTGTTCCAATCGGTTCTACCGACGGTAAGGGAGTCATGGCTTTTCAAGGCATAGAGGGCGTCTCCTTTCAGCAAAAGAAGATCCGCACCTACCCAATTGCCGAAGCCGCCGCCCATTTGACTGGCTACGTTCAAGGGATTAACGCAGAGGAACTGGCCAAGCTGAAGGATCAAGGCTACGGTCCTGATGACCAGTTGGGCAAGGCAGGGCTGGAGCAGTTGTTCGAGAAAAGCTTAAAGGGCCAGGACGGAGTGCGAATCGTGATCATTGATGAGAATGGGGCTACCCGTGAAACGTTGGCATCCAAGGAGACGGTAGCGGGAGAGAATGTCCAAACCACAATCGATAGCGGACTGCAAAGGGCGATCTACGAGCAGTATCAAGGAGATGCGGGTTCTGCCTCTGCTTTACAGCCGCAGAGCGGTGAAATATTGGCATTGGTCAGCAGCCCTGCGTATGATCCTAATCTGTTTGTATCGGGACTTTCGGCTGAGCAATGGAACAAGTGGAATGGGGATCCTAATATTCCGCTCCTTAACCGTTTTACAAAGCTGTATTCACCGGGCTCGATTTTTAAAACCGTTACAGCGGCCGTAGGCTTGAACGCAGGTGTGTCCTCTCCAGATCGCGTCAGAAATATTCAAGGCTTATACTGGACAAAGGATGCATCTTGGGGCAACTATTATGTAACACGTGATCGGGATGTGCACAATGAAAATTTACGTGATGCGCTGGTTTTCTCGGATAATATATTTTTTGCTCAGGAAGCGCTTGCGATGGGAAAAGATACATTCTACAATGGCGCCTACAAATTCGGTTTTGGAGAGCCGCTGCCGCTGCCGTACCCATTTCCGCGATCCAGTCTGGCCAATCAGGGGATCAAGAACGACATTCAGCTTGCCGATTCGGCTTACGGACAAGGAGAAGTCCAGATGAGTCCGCTACATGTAGCGTTATCCTATACGCCTATTATTAACCAAGGCAATGTGGTTGCACCATTATTGGTGAAATCAGCTTCCAACCCGGCTGACACCATATGGAAGCGGGATGTTATCAGACCGGAGGTTGCCGAGATTGTGCGTCAGGATCTTGTGGAGGCCGTCCGGAACCCTAAGGGTTTTGCTCATGGCGCCTACATAGCAGGCATGAACATCGCAGGTAAGACAGGCACAGCGGAATTGAAGCAAAAGAAGGGCGAGGACGGGTTGGAGAATGGCTGGTTTATTGAGTTCGATGCCACTCTTAATCAATTGCTGCTGACGATGATGGTTGAGGATGTGAAAAAGCGGGGTGGCAGTGGTTATGTGGTAGCCAAAGCGAAAAAGGTATTTCTCAAATATGGGAAAACAACATGGTGAATGGGTCGGGATATTACGGAAGTCGTACACAATAGATTGATACATTTTCATACGCGAAAACGATTTCGAAATCCATTCATAATTTACTTTTGTTTCTGTAAACACAAAAAGACGGCTCAGTTCGCATCGTTTGCGAAACAGCCGTTTTTTCTTTTCTGTTGTTCCCACGATAACGCTAAGAGGTTGGCGAAAATTGGTTCTCATAAGGTATAATAGTAAAATATTCCATAACAAAGAACCATAGACTATGACTCGAAGGAGGAGATAAGATGCTTAGGAGAAAATGTCTGGCCGCTTATTTCGCTTCATGGACGATCGTACTCTTGGTGTCGTTCCCATTCATGGCTGTGGGAGGGGCAGCTTGGTATGCGGCTGGCAGCTATGCATCGTGGGCCTCTGTCATTGCTTTGTATGCGGTACCGAGTATATTTCTTTACGGCATTCTGGTTTCATCAATTACGGAAGTAGCAATTAGAAAAGTGAAGGTAATGGGTCCGGGCGAATGGTTAATATCCGGTCTTATCCACGCTGTCCTTGGGTTCTTATTTGGTATTATATTTCAATCTTCTTTATTTAGCATCATGGGCGGCACAGCGGCGATTCTTTTTTACGGTTTTGACAGGTTGATCCTCCGTTTTTTGCCACTTGTCAAGCGGGGAACGCGCGTATTGCTAATAGCTGCACCTCTTGTTCTTTTTGGGATTTTTGTAGGTGCTTTACACGTGTCTTCACCGCCGAAGCCACCTTTTACCGCCGTGGATGCAGTCAATTTTGCGACTTCCGGCAGCGGGACCACCATCGACAGGTTCCCCAAACAAGTCGGAATGCAGAAATTACAGGTCGACGGTTATGATGTTGAAAGAGAAACGGCGGTCGAGGAAACTGACGTAAAGGAACAATACCTGGTTCATTTCATTGAGCGTTGGAGCAAAGAAGGAGTAGCCGGAGAACAGCAAATGCTCTATGAAGTCAGCCGTGGGACGATGGGAGGGAAAGGGGGAAGTGGCACGGAACCTCCTTACCTGCGTGCACAATAGGAAGAATATTATATACATGACTGTGCTTAATGATTGCGAGCTTATTTACTGATGTGAATGAGTAAGAGATAGGAGGTTACTTTGACAAAGATCGGAACCGTCATTTTTCTGAACGGCACTTCAAGTGCAGGGAAAACAAGTATTTCTAAAGAGCTTATTCAGCTGCTTGACGAAGATTTTATTTACTTATCTGTCGATAATGCGATTGCTGGTGTCAATGACATGTTGATGAGTATGTTTGGCGATCACATATCCAGAGAAGAAATAAAAACAATTGAAAGAGAAGAAATGATAGAAAATCCAGTCATATCGCTTTTTCATCATTATATAATGGCTTTTTCAAGGGTAGGCAAGAATATGATAGTTGATCATGTACTGATTGAGCCAAGCTGGTTGGAGGAATGTGTCCAATTATTACATAACACACAAGCCTATTTTATCGGTGTTCACTGTCCGCTTGATGAACTGGAACGAAGGGAACAAGAACGAGGAGATAGACCGATTGGTCTCGCCAAAGCCCAATTTGATATCGTACACCAGCATCATAGATATGATCTTGAAGTCGATACGTATGATAACTCAATCCGGGAATGTGCAATTATGATCAAAGAGTTTATTTTAGCCAATCAACCACGAGCTTTCCAAGAGCTTAGCAATAATTAATTCTTTTAAAGCACTTACTTAGGGTAGGTGCTTTTTAATTTTATAAACAAATCATACATAAAATATATATAAAGTACTACGTTTCCATCGCTAAAATCTTCATGTATCCTAAAGAACAAGGGATTCTGAGCATGCTGTAGGGGTAAAGTGGAATAAAAAGGAGGGGGGATTTATCCTAAGAGCCTTTGTCGCTGCAGCGGCAAAGGTTTTTTAATCAGAGCGGTCCTTTTATTGAACGTTGGAGTGTACAGGAAATGTGTAAGTGTCAGGAGGTTCTGTTGGAATGAAAAATCATTATTTGTACCGTCTTATCTGGTTTGGGTGTCTGTCGGCTTGTTTGCCTATTATTTTGTCGGGAGTAGCCTATTACCAGTATTCAATGAATGTGGGAATTTCCCGTATTCAGGAAAACAATCAAATGTCATTAAATATGATCGAGCAGTACACGGAAAAATTGATGCGTAATATCGAGGATAATGCTTTACAGCTGGCGCTTGATCCCGAAGTCGTTAACTCCTTCTCCTTTCCAGACTACCAGACCAATTATGTCTCTCAAAGAGAGCTGTTACGAAAAATTACGCTTCATAAATCGAATAACAGTTTTATAGGAGATCTATTCTACTACAATCAAAGTATAAAAATGGTGTTATCCAACGAATTAGGTTTTCAACGGTTTGAGGATTTTAAATATAAAAATGATATCGAGCTGCTCGAAGCAAGAAATCTGAATGGACAATGGATTTATGTGCCTGGTGGAACAAGCGGCGGATATATTACCTATGTGTTAAAGCTGCCGACACTTTCCTCGGGTGAGTCTCAGGGACTGTTAGTAACCGAAGTAGATATTGCCCAGATAACCAAATATTATGCAAACTTGCTGACATTAACGAGAAGCCAATCGATTTTTGTGATCGATCCCAAGCAACAGCTGCTGTTTCAATCTCAGAAAACATCCGGGGATCAAGCTGTCATTAGCGAATCTGTCATGAATACCATCTTTATGGATAAAAGCAAGAGCAATAATCTTTTTGACCGAAGCTCGGATGGAACCAAGTTGAATTATTCTTATTTGAAGTCTGCTTCAGGCAATGTTTATGTATCAGCTATCCCTAACCAAATCATTTTGGAGGAGCTTAGCTGGATACGTTGGGTTGCTCTATTGGCCGTTCTCACCTTTATTGCAGTTGGCACTCTTCTCACCGTATTTACGCTCAAACGTGCCTATACGCCGATTCAGAAGCTGGTGGACTATCTGGATAACGAAAGCAAAACGATGGGGCAATTGTGGTCAAGCTCCATATCTCCATTAAAAGAAAGGCTTCTGCAGCAGTGGCTCGGTACCAATTACATTGACAGCAGCACTCTGAATGACGAATGCATCAAGTATGGAATTCCTTTGGATCGTATTTATGTAGTTCTGCTCGTCAAAGTGGAGAATGCATTCAAGGAGGGGAGATTTCAACCTCAGGACAAGTCGGTGCTTACTTTTGCAATCGTGAATGTGATGAAAGAGCTTTTATCCGATCATCGGAAGCTTCAAGGATTTGTACTGCACGATCAGCAAGGCCAAGGAACGGTCATCCTTCATTTTGATCGGAACCTGTCAACCGAATCCGCTATTGACTTATCCAGGCAGTTTGCAGAATCCGTTCGTTCCGCCATGCTGCAATATTTAAAGCTTCAGAGCTCCATCGGAATCGGCCGATTGTATCCGCATATTGCTGATATTCGTTTGTCCTACCACGAAGCGAACCGGGCACTGCAAAGCCGTCTGTTCAAAGAAGTCGAAGCCATTCTGTACATCGATGATTTGGAAAATCCGCATAACTCCAAAACATTTAAATATCCATTTTCTATCGAAAAGCGAATTGTTGAATCCTTTGCCGACGGCAACCTTCAGCATGCCCGTGAGGCGATGCAGGAATTTATGAATGCCCTTGGTCATTCAGAATCCTTGTATATGGTTTCCCAAAGCTATTACCTGCTGCTGGCTTCCATAGTCACTTCCCTGGAAAATAAAGGGGGGGGTGTATCCGGAATGCTGGAATACGAATTGTTCAATACATTTCAACAGCAGGAGACAGGAGAAGAAATATTCAGCTGGTTTATGGATACGCTGTTTCCGCTTTACGGTAAAATTGCGGATGAAAACTACAATACAACCGGCAAGCAGACGATCAGTAAAGTCCGAGCCTACCTGCTGGATAACATCTCTCACAATATTTCCCTTACCGAATGCGCGGATTTGTTTAACATCGCCTCTCCTTACTTGAGCAGCTTGTTCAAACAGGAGGTCGGCATTTCATTTTTACATTTTATAACGGAATGCAAGATCAATGAGGCTCAAAAATTACTGGTAGAAACGGATCAAAGCATCAGCCAAATTGCCAGTGCTGTCGGTTATTCCCCACGTACCTTTAATCGGGTTTTTAAACAACGGGTAGGGACATCTCCAAGCGAGCATCGGGCATTGTACCGCTGACGTCATCGAGAGACTAATCAATGAAAAGCATCAACATCCAATAATCGGAGGTACTTGTATATGAAAATCGTAAGATTTATGGAACCGTCTGAAGGCAGAGCCACTTATGGTGTGCTGGAGGGTCATATGGTTTGGGAAATAACCGGGAGCATATTTGGAAATTTCCAGAAGTCCGGACGCTCGTATGCATCCAATGAAGTTAAGATGGTCGCCCCACTTATTCCCAATGAAATTATCGGGATCGGTAAAAATTATGTTCCCAATGATCAGACGCCTCCCACAGCCCCGGAACTGCCTATTTTATTTTTCAAACCCAAAACCTGTGTTGTTGGTCCCGGAGAAGATATCATCATTCCTATAGGATTAAGTGAGATTATGTTTGAGGCTGAATTAGCTGTAGTCATTGGGAAATCCGGACGTAATCTCAAGGAGTCTGAGGTCAAGGAGCATATTTATGGCTATACCGTTGCCAATGATGTATCCACATTATCTTATTTTCATCCGGATGGCCACTGGACGGTAGGCAAGGCGTTTGATACGTTTTGCCCGCTGGGACCATTGATTGAGACGGATTTAAATCTGCTCGAAATAAGAGTTCAATCCCGCACCAACGGTATCTTGAGACAAGACAGCTCCATATCCCAAATGGTTACCTCGATTGAGCAAATGATTTGTTTCGCATCCAGATTCATGACACTTAGCCCCGGCGATGTACTCCTAACCGGTACACCTGATGGCATGGGATCGGTCAGGGCTGGCGACAGCATCGAATGTATCATAGAAGGCATCGGCACACTACATAACAAAGTGCGACATGCATAAAGGGATGCACAAGGCGCCACACCTAGACAAATATTAAGCTGAGAGCAGGTTATCGCTAATAAACAGGCTGTTTTTACGATATCGACAAGAGTCTTAATAATTGACTATTGATGCCCAACCCAACGTATCATAACTTGGAGGTGGGAAGTCCATCCACATCAAGGAAAGGGGGAAAAGGCTGGATGATGGAGGCTGACCAGCCTGTGCAATAAGCTTCTCGCTTGTAAGCTTTAGATGGAATTTCAATAATGGAATGAAGGGGATGTACACATGAAGCAAACTCGTAAGCGCTCCCGAAATTTATCGGAAATATCGAAATTTAAGCTATCGATAAATCTGGGGCTGGTGATCGTTTTTCTCGCTGGATGCAGCAGCGGCAATTCTCCTGCAAATGCTCCGGCAGCAAGCACTCCCGCAACGTCCGATAAGCCCTTGGAGATCCAGATGACCGTACGGTTGTTTGATCAGGTTCCCGATATGAACAATTCCTACTGGGTAGAATATCAGAAGAGAACAAACACCAAGCTGAACGTGGAATGGATTCCTGACGGGGATTATGCGACCAAGCTGAATTTGATCCTGGCCTCCAATAATCTTCCTGAAGTATTGATTGCCAATCCTTCTAATAATGTGAACAGTCCACCGTTCATTAACGCTGTAAAAAATGGCGCCTTTTGGGACCTGACTCCCTTTCTCGGGGATTTCAGCAAGTATCCAAATCTGAAAAACAATGTTGCTCCTAATGCGTGGGTGACCGGCAAGACGCTTGGGAAAATTTATGGGATTCCGCAAAGTGTTTCGACGGTTCAGGGATCACCGAATATTCGTAAGGATTTGCTGGATCAACTGGGGATTCCGATGCCGCAAACTTTGGATGAATATTCCTCGGCCTTGAAAAAAATTATTGCAGCTAATCCGGGAATGATCGGGATGGTTTCCAAACAGGATGTATTTTTAAATTCAAGCGGGGGTCTAAGCAACGCTTTTGGTACCGATAAACCGACCTACAACCCGGAAGGCGGACTTATCTACAGTAAGCTGACTCCACAATTCACGGAATTCGTTGCCTGGATGAAGACTTTGTTTGCCGACGGAATCTTGTCCAAAGAATTTTCGGTTATGAAGCCCACCCAAGCTACCGAGCTCTATCAATCCGGTAAGGCAGCTTCTTTGATCAATGAGAGTATGCGGTGGAGCTACCCTTTCACGCAAACGTTGAAAAAGATCAAGCCTGACGCAGAGGCACAATCGGTAGCCCCGTTGAAAGGCCCAGGCGGATATGCGGTCGGTGTCGGAACCGGTGTTGTCGATCAAATGTTTATTGCCAAAACCGTACCAGAAGCCAAGGTTAAGCAAATACTGGATTATTTTGAGAAGACAACGACGCTGGACTACTATAATTTAACCACCTATGGTGTTGAGGGAACTCACTACAATGTAGTGAACGGCTATAAGGTTATTACGCCTCTGCGTGATAAAGAGCTTGGATCGAGCGCGCCTTGGCAAGTATTGCCCCTTTTCTATAACAAGTACATGAAAATGGATAGTACTGCTGCACCTGAGGAGTATAATCTGGCTCAGGAAAAACTATTTGAATCCTGGGGTTACTTTGATAAAGGGATGGTTGACCCGTTCGCTGTCGCTACCTCGACCACATGGGTTGCCAATTGGCCTAAATACCAGCAGGAATGGGCCTCCATGGCTATCAAGGCGGTTGTCGGACAGATTTCGATGGAAGACTACAAGGCTTATGTAGACAAGCTGAACAATAATCCGGAAATTAAAAAGGCTTATCTGGAATTCGCCCAAAGCTATAAGGATGTTTATGGAAAGTAAAAGGTGATGCACAACAAGATAAATGCTGGTGCAGAACGGGAGAGCAGAACGCTGCCTTCTCGTTCTCATTCAGCAGGAATCTGCCAGCACGATCATGCAGGGGAAGGAGAAGGAAATCTTGAACACAAACAAAATAGCCGACCAATCCGCAGCCGCAGTCCCTTTTTCAAGCAGGTCCGAAAAAGACAGACTTCTAAGCAAGATTATCGCTAACCGCTTTATATACTTGTTGATTTTGCCCGGTTTTATATTTTTTCTCGTCTTCAAGCTGTTCCCTATGTGGATGCTGCTCATAGCCTTTCAGGATTATAGTCCGTTTTCCGGTATTTCGGGAAGTGAATGGGTTGGTTTTGCCCATTTCAGTGAATTGCTGGGTGACCCGAAGTTTTTTGTCCTGCTTCGCAACACACTGGCTATTAATTTGATCAGTCTTATTTTTTTCTTCCCGTTACCGATTGTCCTGGCTATCATGCTGAATGAAGTCAGGCATGAATGGTTCAAGAAGCTGAATCAAACGATCGTCTATTTGCCGCATTTCTTGTCCTGGATCGTCATTGTCAGCATGACATTTTTCGTTCTGTCTGTAGACGTCGGGTTTCTCAACAAGCTGATGGTCAATTTAGGGATGAACAGCATTTCATTTTTATCCGAGCCGCAATACTTCTGGGGCATCTTGACCCTGCAAAACATCTGGAAGGAAGCGGGCTGGGGAACGATCATTTTTCTGGCAGCTATTGCCGCTGTAGATACCCAACAGTACGAGGCTGCTGTCATTGATGGAGCCGGACGCTTTAAACAAATTTGGCACATTACGCTTCCTGCGATACGACCGACTATCGTCATTCTCCTGATATTGAGGCTGGGTCATATTGCAGACGTTGGATTCGAGCAGGTGCTGTTGATGATGAATCCGCTCGTCCATAATGTCGCGGAGGTATTTGATACGTATTCCTACACGCTTGGGATTCTTCAAGGAAATGTAAGTATCGGTACAGCTGTTGGTCTTTTTAAAGGAGTTGTTGGCTTTATCTTCGTATGGAGTGCTAATTACACGGTTAAAAAGCTCGGACACGAAGGTATTTATTAAAATCATGTATCCATGAAGCAGAAAGGAGGCTGCCTATGAGCTTCGTCCACAATAGAAAAACGACGTTTGGTGATGTTCTGAATTACAGCGCTTTGGGACTGATTTCCTTGATCAGCTTATTTCCATTCTTTTATGTGTTGAGTATTTCATTTACAGATCCACAGACTTATGTACCGCTAAAATTTTATATTTTTCCTGAGAAGTGGTCGCTATCCTCTTACGAGTTTATTTTATCGACCCGCAGCTTTATAGATTCGCTGAACAGCACCATATTTGTTACGGTGGTGGGTACGCTGTTCAACCTTCTGTTCACCTTTACAATGGCCTATGGACTCACGAAAAAGGGAGTGCCGGGACGAAAGGTATTTCTCGGAGTTGTCATTTTCACGCTTTTTTTTAGCGCCGGGATTATTCCTTCGTATTTGCTGGTGAGAAATTTAGGATTGCTGAATTCCTACTGGTCTTTGATATGGCCCAGTCTGACCAATGCCTGGAGTTTGATCGTCGTCAAGAGCTTCATGGATTCGATCCATCCGGAATTGGAGGATTCGGCGAGAATTGATGGCTGTTCGGATCTCGGGGTATTTGTACGAATCATCATCCCGCTGTCGATGCCGGCAGTTGCGGCGTTTACGCTGTTTTTTGCAGTCAATCATTGGAATACGTACTTTAATGCACTGATTTACATCTCGGATACCAAAAAATGGACGCTGCAGCTATTAATTAAACAGCTGGTTGTTGATGCGGACGCTTCAGGAATCGGGCAAACGTCCGGCAATGATGCGGCTCCGCCTCAGGAAACGATCCGCATGGCATCCATCGTGCTTTCGATGGTACCTATTCTTATCGTATATCCGTTCCTGCAAAGACATTTTGCTAAAGGCGTGATGCTGGGATCGGTCAAAGGTTAATAAAGTTAAAGCTGGCTTGACTCATACAGAGGAGTGAGATAATTGGAGAACACAAGAAAGATAGAAACCGTACTTGCGACAGTACCTTATACTGGATGGCATTTGGAAAAGCTGCGTGATGCGTTTGGACCCGACACCAAATTTATCCAGCTTGATAGAAAGGATAAGGAAGGTATTGCCGAAGTATTGAAGGAAGCGGATGTGGCCATTTTACAGAGCGATCTGGATGACCAGATACTGCAAGGACCACGTCTGCGTTGGGTGCATTGTGATCATTCGGGGTTGAATCATTCCGCTCGTCCAGAGGTATTCGAACGTGGTTTGTTCGTAACCGGCTCGGCTGGGCGTTCCGGTCCGGTGCTGGCAGAGCATATCTTTTTCCTGACTTTGTCCTTGATTTACAATTCTCATGGCTTGCATGATGCACAGAAGGAGCATCGCTGGCGGGGTATTCCCGGCTACGAGGATCGACGCGGTTTGTATGGGAAAACAATGGGGATTATCGGGATGGGATATACCGGCACCGAGCTGGCATTACGTGCCAAAGCATTCGGGATGCGTGTATTGGGTTACCGGCGCAGCGTGACGGATGCTCCTCCCGGAGTCGATCAGCTGTACTGCGCGGATCGTGGAGAAACGATAGACGAGCTGCTGCGCGAAAGTGATGTTATCGCTTTATCGGTGCGTTTGTCCGATGAAACCTATCATATGATTGCGGAACGTGAGCTTCAAATGATGAAATCGACCGCCTATCTGATCAACATGGCTCGTGGTCCGGTCGTTGATGAACAGGCGCTGGTAGCTGCCCTTAAGGCAGGAACAATCGGGGGAGCTGGCTTTGATACGTTTGCACAGGAGCCGTTGCCAGCTGACAGTCCGATATGGGATGCGCCGAACATGGTCATCACGCCACACTGCACTCCAGAGATGCCGGACCTCGTAGCACGATCTCTCGACATCATCTGCGAAAACATAAAGCGTTATCGTGCAGGGGAGCCGCTGCTCAATATGCTCGTTCCAAAGGATGTTTATACAAAAGGCGGCAATTCGCATTAATCAGATTCGTAATCGAAGGGAGATCATACGCAATGACCAAGCAGCAATCAGTAGAGCTTAGTGGTGAATGGAAAGTAGCCTCATATCCGAAAAATGAGAGCAGTCAGGATAAATGTCCAGACCTGACGGACCTGGAATGGATAGAAGCCAGTGTACCCGGGGCCGTACATTATGACCTGATGAAAGTAGGTAAACTGACCAACCCGTTTGAAAGCTCAGCAGCAGCCCATGAAGCGGCGTGGGTAGCACAAACGGACTGGATTTACCATAACGAATTTTCTGTGGATAAAGCCAGTACTGCCTCTTCCAGGACCGTACTCCAATTCGCCGGTATCGATACCTATGCGGATATATGGTTAAATGGGAATTTTATTGGAGCCACGGCTAATGCATACAGGGCTTATGAGTTTGAAATTAACAACGAATACTTGCAAGCTGGCGATAATGTCCTGATTGTGCACGTTAAAAATCATTATCGCATGATCGAGCCCAAAGTGGAGGAAGCCAAAAGAATGGGACGCGAGGGTGAAGCCAGCGGTTTATTGGGCAAATCACTGATTCGGCGGTATCAACGGAATTTTTACGCGGGCTCCAGCTTGTTGAATCTGGGTACGGGCGTGCTTGGAATCGGGATCTATAAGCCTGTTCAGATTTTGGTTTACCCCGGGGCTTATATGGAAGGCAGCCACTTTGCGATTCAAAGCTTGTCTGCTGAGCAAGCAAACGTTTCGGTTGCTATAGATATCAACAGAGGCAGGCACGAAGACGTTGAACTGAGAGTGGAAGCGATTATTTGGGAAACGGACGTGAGCAATCCGGCAGCGGTTCAAGCTATGGCAACGAAGGAAAGCAGCATTCAATTGCCACTGAGCATCTCTCAGCCTAAGCTGTGGTGGCCTCATGGCTATGGCAATCCTCATTTATACAATCTGACCCTTCATATTTATGAGGGGGATACCTTGCTTCATTCGATCGAGAAGCGTGTGGGCTTGAAGCAGGTGGAATTGATCCAAAAGCGTGATAATGGCAGAAAAACATTTTTTATCAAAGTGAACGGCAGAAAGGTACATGCGAGAGGCTCCAATCTGATTCCGGTCGATTATATAAAGGTTCATGATACATGGGATGTGTATGACAGACTGTTCAAAATCATCAAAAATGGATATACAAACATGATTCGAATCTGGGGCGGAGGGGCGATGGAGCAGCAGCAATTTTATGACACCTGCGATGAATCAGGCATTATGATCTGGCAGGATTTCTTTCTCCATAGCAATGTTTACCCCGATTACGACTCTGAATTCGTTGAGGAATTTACTCAAGAGTCCATTGAAATTCTTAAACAGATTCGGGACCGTGCAAGTCTGACAATCCTGTGTGGAGGCAATGAGCAGCAGGAGGGCTGGGATGAGTGGAACTGGAAGGTGCATATGGATCAATTTTATGGGGAAAAGCTCATTAAAGAATTGCTGCCTGAAGTGGCTGCTGCCTATTGTCCCGAGATACCTTATGTGAATAATTCACCGCATGGCGGGAAATGGGCTCAATCACCCATTGAAGGTGATATGCACTGCTGGGGGAATTTCTACAATGCCTTCAAGGATCCGCAGTTTGTAACGGAGTCCTGCTGGAACCTGGAAAGCTATTCCAGACCGGAAACTCTTAAGGAATCCATGGGGCTTGATGTAGAGGAATACAACTATATAGGCTGGCACAAAAAGTGGAATGAGGTTACAGGTCTCACGTTGATGAACAGGTTCCCCCACAGTAATTATTTTAGTGTCAATACTTTGAAGGACTACTTGCACTCTTTGGAAATTGAACATGCGCGTGCGGATTATAATGCCTTTTCCGTGCTGCGTTTGCGGAGCAGCTCTTGCAGCGGTATTTTATACTGGTCCCTGAATAAAGGCGGTCCGCTGTTTGGTTTCGGCTGCGTCGATTACAAGGGTTATCCGTTGATGAGCTACTACACAATGAAAAGGCTTTATGCGGATGTAGTCGTTGGCATCTATCGTGATATTGACGATATCAAGGTAGTCGCATCGAACCTGACGAATGACACCATCGAAGGGGAATTAAGGGTACTGCATCTGGATACCGATGGAACGGTAATTAAACAATTTACCCAGCCGGTTTCTATAGCCTCGGACTTCACAGGCCGTATGCTGGATATCGAAGCCTATTACGATAACATCGTAGATAGAACCAAGGAAATATTGCAGGCGCAGCTTGTTGTTGACGGTGAAATTGTATCCGAGGATACCTTGTATTTCTGCCCTTATTCGGAATTTGAGATTGCAGCAAAGCCTATCATGGCTACAATTATCAAGGTGGATCCAGAGAGCTGGACTCTCGAGATTGAAGCTTCATCTGTCTCCAAGATGATTGAAATTGAAGGGAATAAGAAATGGCTGTTCAGCGATAATTATTTCAGCTTAATACCAGGCGTCAAAAGGCAGATTCAAGTTACCCTGCTGGAAAATACGAACGATGAGGAGCCGAGGTTGACCGTATCTTCGTTAGACGACCCAAGCAAACAGCTTATTACTTTACATTTGGGATAAATAGTTCTACAAAAAATGAATGTGCGAGGTAACTCAAGTGAACATTGGATTTATTGGGCTAGGGATTATGGGAAAGCCGATGGCCACAAATTTGTTGAAAGCGGGCTATCCCCTCTACGTGTATAATCGCAGCTCTCAGGCCGTAGATGAACTGAAAGCGCTGGGTGCTACCTCTAAAAGCAGTCCTCGCGAGGTAGCAGAAGCATCCGATATGATCATCACCATGCTGCCCGATTCACCGCAGGTCGAGCAAGTCATTTTTGGGGATAACGGAGTTATAGCTGGTATCAGCAGCGGGAAAATTGTGGTGGATATGAGCTCGATAAATCCGATAGCGGTGAAGCAAATGGCTGCGAAATTGGATGCGGTGGGCGTTTCGATGCTGGATGCGCCGGTTAGCGGCGGCCAACTTGGAGCGATTGAGGGCAAGCTGGCGATTATGGTTGGAGGACCCCAGATCATGTTCGATCAAGTAAAGCCAGTGTTGGAAAAGATGGGTACAACGGTTACCCGGGTCGGCGATATCGGTGCTGGCAACACGGTCAAGCTGATCAATCAGATTATGGTAGCTATCAACATAGCGGGGGTTTCTGAAGCACTTGCTTTTGGCAAAAAAGCAGGAATCGATCCGGCCATCGCCTATGAAGCGATTCGTGGCGGACTGGCAGGAAGCCGAGTTCTGGAGACCAAAATTGAAAATATAAGCAAAGAAAGCTTTAAACCGGGCTTCAGAGTCCAATTGCACGAAAAAGACCTCAACAATGCGATAGCTGTCGAGAAGGAGATCGGTGCCAACCTGAGCTTTACCCATCATATTCTTGATATGTTCAAGAAACTGGATCAATTGGGGTTGGGTACGGAGGATCACAGCGCTTTATACAGGTGGTACAGTAGATTGTAATATTTTCTGACGAGAACTTGAAATTGTCTTATTGAAGCTGGAATCAACATTTAGTAAGCTTATTGGGCTGGCAGGTAGTATACAAGCAACTGCAAAGTACCTGCCGGTCCAGATAAGCTCCACCCCTCAATCACCTCCAACATGTCCCCGAATGTTCGCTTACCGCGTTTATTTCGTCCTCTTATGCAGCTTAATCTTGTTCAGGATATGACTCGTACGGAAGCCCTACGGACTCAGATGAGAGGAGATGAGGCAATACCATGTACAGTGTTGTCATTGTAGATGACGAAAAATGGTTTCGGGAGGGTATCAAAAAGAAGCTGATTAAATATAATTTGGGACTGGAAATCATCGGGGAAGCATCGAACGCAGAGCAAGGTCAGGAGATCGTTTTGCGTTTAAAGCCTGATATTTTACTGTGTGACATTCGCATAGGAGAGGTGGACGGTTCGATGATGGCCCAGGTTATTAGAGATCAGCTGCCCCAGACCCAAATTATTATAGTCAGCGGACATAACGAGTTCGAATACGCCAAAAAAGCGATTCAAATTGGAGTCACGGAATATATTGTGAAGCCGATCGCTGATGATGAATTTTATCAAGTCCTACAATCCACAGTCGGTCTTATACGCGAAGAAAAATTCAATCATCATGTCGTTGCCAAAAGTCAATTGGAAATGGAAATCAATGCGTTGATTGATATGAAAAAAATGCAGTTCCCTTATGAACGATTTTTACGTTCCCATGTTCTGGGGGAAAGCCATTTGATCAGTTTATGCGTGCTTTTATATGATGATCAAAACTACATATTTCCGGGCTCTGCCTCCGATGATGAGAACGACTCCTTGACGCATAGGCTATACGGATTATTTTATGATCAAGATGGACAAGACGTGTTTTGCTTTAAACGCAATACTTATGAATATTATTTCCTGTTCTCATTTCCTGCCAGCATAGATCCTGATTTACGGGACAGCACGATTGATGATTATGCCAAGCGGATTTGTGTTAGTCTACATAATGGCTTCGGGATAGACGTTTCCATCGGTGCAAGCACAGCCCAGACAGACGTTCGTCTAGCTATTCTTGAATCGCATAACGCAATGAAGCATCGTATATTTACCCATCAGCGCCTGATTCGATATGATGATATCTTGAGCAGCTTCCATACATTCAAGCTAACGCCCGAGCTGGAAGAAATGATTAAATATGAAATTAAAAATCACAGTTTAGAATCGTTGAAGTGTATGCTGGAAACGATTTTCCAAGACATTCATAGAAATCCTCCATCGTTTAAAGGCTTTCAAACCTTATTGGTTTCACTGGTACGGATTGCCGAAGAGGTATTGAAGCAACAGATCGAAACGGAGCCGCATACAGTTGTTGTCATCGAAGACAGCCTGGAATGGATCGAGCATGTGTATCTGTGCACTTCACTCGATCACATACGAACCTCTATGATAGAGCTGTTCGAATTTGTAATGAAGCTGTTGGTAAATAAACCGGATAAATTCAAAAGAGAACATATCAGCAGTGCCATTAACTACATTCAACACAATTATCATAACCGTATCACGCTGGAGATTGTCGCCAAAATTATGCATATTAATCCCTGTTATTTAAGCATTTTGTTTAAGGAAGTGACGGGTACCAATTTTCTCGAATACATATCGACAATCCGCATAGATAAAGCCAAAGAGCTGTTAATGGATAGCCGTATGTCCATCCAGTCCATCTCATTGTCGGTCGGCTACAGCAATCAAAGATATTTCAGCCAAACCTTTAAAAAACTCATCGGCTATACACCTTCCGAATACCGTGCCTACTTCCATGAAGGGGGCAATCAAACAGGGAGGGCTGCTAATTAAATGCGCAATCGCCAGAAAATAAGCAATAAACTGAGAGATATGAAGCTACTAGCAGAAATATCCAGATAAACAAGCAAAAATAGGTAAAAATAGACTATGATAAAGATTCTCATTCTCATAGTAGTTAGATATAATACTACCTGTGAGGTGTTGTGATGGATTCCGTTACCGAATTATTGTGCCATTTTGGTTTTAGCAAAAATGAAGCACGGGTGTATGTGGCATTGATGCAGGAAACCTCGGCGACCGGTTATCAAATCAGCAAAAGCACGGGCATATCGCGGGCTGAAGTATACCGGGTCCTGGGCAACCTTGCAGATAAAGGCGCAGTTGTGTGGCAGCAGACGGAACCCGCTTTGTACATGGCGGTTGAGCCGGAATCTTATCTGGATCGTCTTGAATCCCAATTCAATCACAATCTTCAGAAGGTGCGCGAAGAATTGAAGGAGATCAATCGGCAAACAAGCAACGATACGATCGTGTATATCAAGGGATACGATCATATATTGCACAAGGCCAAGGAGATGATCGCTTCCACACGGTACGAGCTATATATCCGCTGCGGTGCGACACTCGCTGCTCTGCTGCAGGATGATTTGAAAAAGCTGTCCGACAAGGGAGTGAAGGTACGAATACTAGCGTATGGCGATTTTTCGATGGAAGGTATCCAAGTCGTGACGCATCCGCTTCGTCATGATGAGGTTCACCGCCATAGAGTATCACAGCTGCTGCTGATCAGCGATATCCGTAAAATGCTGGTAGGTCAGCTGGAGCCTGAGAGTTCAGGCACGGTAATGGGTACATACAGTGAAAGCCCGGAAATTATACATATCATGCGGGAAATGATGCGATCAGGCTTCCATTTGACGATTTTGGCGAACGAAAGCAATGTCCTTTCCCGATTTATGGGGGAACACGAGCTGTTCCAGGAAATCTATAAGGATGGTTCGATCCTGAGGTACGAATAGCCTGTCGACGTGGTCGGCAGCCATTTTTTTGCTTGTACATTGAGAATAATAATCATTATCTTGAAGGAGAGATACTTATGCATGCATCCGAGTTGAACGAAATTGAAGTAAAAAATCTGGTGAAAAAGCATTGGAACGGCCGTGCCGCTGAATTCGACCAGGGGGCGAGCCACGGTTTGTTAAATGAGGAGCAGCATCAGGCATGGGTAGCCGTGTTAAGCCAATTAGCTGGCAGCGAGCCGTTAAAGGTGCTCGATCTGGGCTGCGGTACAGGGTTTCTTTCCTTACTGCTCGCTAATATGGGACATGACGTTACAGGTCTTGATTTTGCCGAGGAAATGCTGCAGCTCGCTCGTGCAAAAGCGGATCAAGCTGGTTTGCCAATCACCTTCCTGTCGGGAGATGCTGAGCATACCGGTCTGCCCGAAGGTGCATATGACCTGATCGTTGCGCGTCACTTGATCTGGACGCTGCCCCATCCTGCCGACGCTGTGGAGGAATGGACACGTTTACTTAAACCACAGGGACGTATCGCTTTGGTGGAAGGGCAGTGGGAGAATCAGGATGTGAAGGAGGAATACGCACAGATTCGCAGCCGGCTTCCGTTTTATGGCGGTCAACCGAGCGAACAGCTTGCTTCGTTTTTTCGCTCTAAAGGTCTGAACGAGGTTGCCATCCAGCCACTGATGGAAGCGGCGCTGTGGGGCGAGATTCCCAAGCATCCACGTTATCTCGTTATTGCCCAGCGCTAGTAACAGTCGCCGGTCCTTGTGACCGGCATAATCCAATCATACATAATCGGGGGAATCAGCAATCATGGTGTTTTCACATAAAAGAAACCGTTGGACCACGGCTTGCATGGCCTTGCTGCTCGTGGTATTGACCGCTTGCACGCAACAGCCTGCGGCCCAACCAGCTACAACAGCCGTACCTCAGCAAAGTGATAAAGGGGCGGTAAGTACAGACAAGACCAAGGATCAGCTCGTTATTGTGCAAACGAATGAAACCAGAGATTTTACAACCATTGACCCTTATCAAAAAGATATTACGCTTCCACGGACTTTGATTTTCGATACGCTGCTGGTCAGAGGTCAGGATGGCAAACTGGCTCCGTCGCTTGCGGAAAGCTATGAGTTCAAAGATAACAACTGGAGAATCAAGGTTAAAAAGGGAATTACGTTCCATAATGGCGATACCCTGAATGCTCAATCGGTCAAGGCGACTATCGATAAACTGATGTCCCCAGAGGTTCCCAAGAGCACATTTAAAACACTGCTCGATGGTGTGACCGGAACGAACATTGTTGACGAGTACACGGTCGATATTATAACTTCCTCGCCTAACTATGCATTGATTAATTTTATGGTTGACCTGCCAATTTTATCGGCTAAACAGCTTGCGAACGGTGACGAATACAAAACACAGCTGGTAGGAACAGGCCCCTATGTATTAAGCGATTGGAAGCGTGGGGAAGTCGCTACGCTGAAGGAAGCTCCGAATTACTGGGGAAAACGCCCGCCGTTCAAGTCCGTCGTTATCAAAAATGTAACGGACGAAGCTACACGTATGGCAGAGCTGCTGAGCGGTAATGCAGATATCGCTTCTGATCTTTCATCTACATCGATCAAACGTGTTCAAGGGCAGTCCGGCTATCAGATTGTATCCGAGCCCGGATTCCGTGTAACCTGGCAAAGCTATTTCTTTAAAGCTCCGTTTGATAATGCCAAGGTCCGTGAAGCTCTTTATTATGGAATCGACAAAGGAACATTGGCCAAAAATATGTACGGCGAATTTGCTTCACCCGCTGTAGCTCCAGTTACTAAAGCAGGCTCCGGCTTCGTAGAAGCGTATCCTTTAAGTGACTACAATCCGGAAAAAGCCAAGTCTTTGCTGGCTGAGTCTGGTGTTGCTACGCCGATATCCGTTAATCTGGATGTCACGCAGCGGGATATCGATACCGCACAGGTGCTTCAGGCGCAGCTGAAAAAGATCGGAATTGAAACGAAAATTAATTTGATAGAAATCGGACCGATGCTGGATCCCAAACGCTACGAGCAAAGCAATGCCGGATCGATTCTGCTATTCTCGGGCTACGATAACCCTGACCGGGAGCTGTATCGGATTCTGGTAGCGGCGTTTAGCCAAAAATCACTTTACAAAACATTCGGCTACCAGCTGGATTCGCAGGTCGAGCAATGGATCAAGGATTATGCCGCTGAACCGGATGAGAAAAAACGATTGGCCTTATCCAAGCAAATTCTCGATAAGTCGAAACAAGGTTCCCCTGTCAACTGGCTGATGTTCCCTCCTAATATTTACGGATTGTCTGGCAATATCGACTGGAAGCCGGATGGAACAGGCAGAATCGATATTCATCAAATCAAGGTGAAATAGGATGCATCAGGGAATGAAAGCGGCCGTACAACGTCTTGTTGTCGGCCTTTCCATCTTGCTTACGGTATCCAGTATTTTATTCTTTGTGTCCAGCGCGATGGGCGATCCCATTCATTCTCTGCTTCCCCATGACGCCACGGAGGCAGAGAAGGATTTGCTGCGCAAAACGCTGGGTCTGGATGCTCCGGCGCTGGTAAGGTTCGGCTTGTATATCCTGAAGACGATAACGCTTCAATTCGGCAATTCCTATAAGCTCGGTGAACCCGTGCTGGATATTGCTCTTCCTTACTTATGGGCAACGATGAAGCTAATCGTTCTCGTGCTGCCTATTGGTATTGTCGGTGGGATCGGTGTCGGCTTTCTCGGCCTCTATTTACCGACTAAGCTGGACAGTCAATTGAATAAAGCACTGCTGATGCTGCACTCGATACCGGGTTTTGTTCCCTGCATCCTGGCTATTGAGCTGTTCAGTGTACATCTAAAGTGGTTTCCTCCCTCGGGAAGTCAGGGAATACAATCGCTGGTGCTGCCGGTGCTGCTGCTTGCGGGTGCAGAAGCCATCAAGATTGGTCTGTTGTTCCGCTCCAAGCTGCAGGAGGTAGCCAAAGAAAAATTTGTTGTAACCGCGAGAGCTAAAAACGTAAGCACCTTCCGCTTTAGTGTTCACTATTTGCTGCGTCCAGCTCTGTCACTCATCTTTTCCTTTGTATCGATACAGGTGGGGGTTCTGCTTAGCAGCACGATCGTTGTAGAAACGATTTTTTCTTATCCGGGCATCGGCAATTTGACGGTGGGAGCTATCGCCAGTCACGATCTCCCACTTATACAGGCATGCTTGGTTTTTACAACGCTTTTGTTTATAGTCTCGCGATTTTTGCTGGATATGCTTCATCCGCTCATTGACCCCAGGGTTAAACAAAATCAGGTGTGGGAGCGAAAAGAATAGTGAACACTTCAAACCGCTACTGGATGATACTGCTATCCGCAGCTGTCGTATTTATCGTATTGTCTCTCATCTATATGCAATGGTTCGCACATGATCCGACCACACCGTTCGAGGGTCCAAAGCTGGACCCGCCCTCGGCCGATTTTTGGCTCGGTACCGATCACCTTGGCAGGGATGTGAGCAGCCGGCTTATATATGCGACCTATCTGACACTTGGTCTGGCGCTGCTCGCGGTACTGCTGGCTATGACGGCAGGTACGCTGCTCGGCATGCTGGCCGGATATAACGTGGTGCCTTTGCTGACACCGCTTATACTGTTTGTCGGGCAAATTTCAATCGTATTTCCGGTTCGTATGCTGCCGCTGCTCATTATTACGATATTTGGCAACGGGCCGCTGGGAATGGTTCTATCGATGGCCTTTTCCATCTGGGGTCAATTTTTTTGGCTTATTCATGACGAAACGAAAGCGCTGCGGGGAAGGGGATTTATTCGGGCAGGCTTTATGCTCGGCAGCAGCAAGTGGGGCATAGTTCGTCTCCATATTTTGCCTCATCTGCTGCCAACCGTCGTGCTGCTATCCACCATCTGCTTCCGTACGGCGATTGGTGTGATCTCTACGTTAAGCTTTCTCGGGATTGGTATCAGTCCGCCGACACCGACATGGGGATCGATGATTGCGGATGGACATCCTTATATTATACAGGCCTGGTGGACAATCGTATTTCCGACATTGGCACTGGCCTGCTCGATATTAATGGTCAATAGCATCGGCAGCAAGCTCGAACAAAGATGGAAGCATGCCGATACATCGAAACTGGAAAGGCGGGAAATCGGTGAGCTCAACACGACAACCTCTATTTGAGATCAGCAGGCTTCATACAGGCATTACGAAGCGCGGAGACGGCATATGTCTGTTACAAGATGTGAGCTTTCATATTGACCATGGAGAAACGGTAGCGGTAGTCGGTGAGAGCGGCTGCGGCAAGAGCACACTGGCATTATCGATTATGGGTTTGCTGGAAGCACCGCTTGGTATT
Organism: Paenibacillus sp. FSL H8-0034; assembly: GCF_038000305.1. Classification (NCBI taxonomy): domain Bacteria; kingdom Bacillati; phylum Bacillota; class Bacilli; order Caryophanales; family Paenibacillaceae; genus Paenibacillus; species Paenibacillus sp. FSL H8-0034. The sequence continues at coordinate 4,781,890 of NZ_JBBOBS010000001.1, read as the reverse complement.
CAATCCGGCTGTATTCGTTTGCAGGAACGGGATCTGCTGCAAATATCCAAGAAGGAAATGAAGCGAGTACGCGGGACCGAGATTGCGATCGTGTTTCAGGACCCGATGAGTGCATTCCATCCTATGATTCCTCTTGGTGCCCAAATGCTGGAATGCTTAAAAACTGGCGACCGAAGGACCCAGATCTCCCGCTGTCTTGATCTGCTTGACCGTGTAGGCCTGCCTGATCCCGTCAAGCAGATGAAAAGCTACTCCTTCGAGCTAAGTGGCGGTATGCTGCAGCGGGTGATGATCGCTATGGCGCTGCTCAATGGACCCAAGCTCCTAATCGCTGATGAACCGACGACTGCCCTCGACGTAACTGTACAGGCAGGCATTTTACGATTGCTAAAGGGCATACAGCAGGAATTTGGTATGGGTATGCTGTTCATCTCTCATGATTTGGGTGTTGTCTCTGAACTGGCGGATCGCATCGTTGTGATGCGCCAAGGCCAGGTCGTCGAGTACGGGGAGGCTTCCCGCCTGTTAGATCATCCGACCCATCCCTATACGCGTCATTTGCTGGAGATGGTGCCCGTATTGGGACGCTCGCTTCCAGCAAAGGTACTGACCTACGATCAGCATATGCTGCAGACTGAGGTCGTTGGGGCTATTTAATTAAGCTGGCGAGGCTGGCGTATACAGAAGGTGGCGGATGCAAATGCTGGCTGCAAAGCATATACACAAACAATATATACAGCGCCGCTGGTTCGGGCCTCCGTCGGTGACCGAAGCGGTTAACAAAGTTACGCTTGAGCTGCGTGCCGGGGAAACAGTCGGGCTGGTTGGAGAAAGCGGAAGCGGTAAAAGCACACTGGCTCGCTGCATGGCCATGCTTGAACCGATAACAGAAGGCAGTCTGACATGGAACGATAAGGATATAACACAAATATCGTTCGAGGAGTCAAGAGAGCTTAGGCGTAACATCCAGCTTATATTTCAGGACCCCATTGATGCCTTGAATCCAAGGCTGACGATCGAACGGATTTTGACGGAGCCGCTCTACCACTTCGCCATCGGCACCTTGCAGGATCGTAGGCATAAAGCGAGACAGGCGATTGAACGTGTCGGCTTGAATAGTGATTACCTCAGCCGCTACCCGACGGAATTAAGTCGTGGGCAATGTCAGCGTGTCAATATTGCCAGAGCGTTAATGATTGACCCGCAAATTCTGATCTGCGACGAGATTATTTCTGCGCTTGATGTTTCCACAGGAGCACAAATCGTCCGCTTGCTGCTCGATTTGCAGCAGCAATTTGGGTATGGATATTTATTCATTTCTCATGATCTGGCCAGGGTCATGCAGGTGAGTCACCGAATTGCCGTCATGTACAAAGGGGAAATCGTGGAAACTCGTGCAAGCAGCGGATTCCATCTCGAGGCGGAGCATCCGTACACGCGCAGCTTGCTGGCTGCGGTACCCAAGCTCCACTCCTCTGCACTGTAGAGCTAGCCTATGACCGAATAGCATACACGACAATGAGACGAATCACGGACCGCCCAAATGGCGGTCTTTTTGCATGTTTAGTGACTTTGCTGGCAAGACTGTGGACAGTGGAAATATTCGCTATAACCAAAGTTACCGTTGCTAACCATTCGCTGTTATGTGAAAGTAGTTAAAGGCTAGAAACTGCGTGCCGTTTATATTCGGTTTAAACAAGTACGATATGCTTCTTGCATAAAGCCTCGGCCATACGGCAGGTGCTCAAATTTTATGAGGTGATTCCTATCGAAACAACGAAAACGAACAACAAAACCTTAATCCTGATCGGACTATTGATCGGGCTGATTTTTGCTGAGCTCGATGAGACGATTGTCTCCACGGCGATGCCGACGATCATCCGCGAACTGCATGGCTTGTCCCTGTATGGCTGGGTCGCAGGTGTCTACATGCTGACACTGACGATGTTTATGCCGATCCTTGGCAAGCTGGCCGATTTGTACGGTCGTAGGCGCATTTATCTGATATGTATCGGTCTGTTTATTGCAGGCTCGATTGTCAGCGGCATGGCATCGTCGATGACGATACTGCTGATCGGCCGAGGCATACAAGGAATCGGGGCCGGCGGCTTGATGCCGCTCGCGCTGGTCATTATCGGCGAGGCCTATCCACTTGAACAACGGGCTAAGATCCAAAGTCTGTTCGGGCCAATGATGATTATTCCGCAGCTATTGGGACCGACTGTGGGTGGTTACATCGTTGGTAATATTGATTGGCACTGGGTATTTCTGATCAATATTCCAATCGGACTGCTCGCAGCGCTTTTTGTAGCCAAGGGCATGCAAGAATCGATTGGCGACGAGAAGCGGTATATCGACTGGGCGGGTGCGTGCACGCTCATATTGGCGCTGCTTTCACTGCTTCTGACACCAGTGCTGATCGATAATCAGGGCTACGCCTGGTCGTCGCCGATCATTATTGGACTGCTGAGCTTGTCGGCGCTGCTGTTCGCACTGTTGGTATGGATCGAAGCCAAAGCCAAGGAGCCGATCATCCCGCTGCATCTATTCCGCAACCGTAATGTCGTCGTGTTATCCATGCTGGTATTTATCCTGATGCTCGGAATTATGGGCGGCATGGCGACATTTCCATTTTTTGCACAGCATGTAATGGGGCTGACGCCAACGGAAGCCGGTTATTTGATGCTGGCATTTATGGCAGGCGCGATCCCGGCAAGCATTGTGAACGGGTTTCTGATCACGCGGGTAGCGTACCGCAGCCTGTTTATCGGTTCATTTTTGCTGCCAATCGCTGGTTTCCTGATGCTGACGCAGATCGGCGTCGCGACAACCTGGCTTTACATCGTCGGTGCATTTTTTATACTTGGCGTCGGACTCGGCGCACTGTTCGGTGGAGACAACCTGATTGTTCAGGAGTCCGTGGATTCCAAAGACAGCGGTATTGCATTATCCACGGTTCAGCTGTTCCAATCGCTTGGCGCAACCATCGGTCTCAGTATTTTTGGCAGCCTGCTGTCCAAACATATTAAAGAAGGAATCGCCGCACTTGACAGCCGGCTTCCTGCTGGTGCGGCAGCTAATATTGAGACGGGCAACTTTCCCGCAGATTTGCCAGCAGCTTTGCTGCACGATATTAAGCAGGTATTCAGTTATGCGTTCCAAAATATGTTCGTGATCTCACTTGTATTTGCAATTGCCGCTTTTATTCTCTGCTGGTTTTTAAAGAAAGAGGTACTGTCTAAGAGAGCCGAAGAGGGGCTGGAAACGGACAGCGGAGCGGGTGCAGGTGGTTAAATCGGAAATAAGTTTTCAGAAAATGCTTGTATTTGGATCTTGCTCTGGATAGCTGTGACAACAATATCCCCTCTTTGAACTTTTATACTTATACCATGACCCTTGCGTCTAATGGTTATAAGAAGTGTTCAAAAGAGGGGATGGTTTTGCAATAGGTTTAAATAAATATCTTTATAGAGTCGCAAGGTAATCATCGAGTTGGCCGAAGGTTCCGGCAAAGCCTTGCTGCATAGATTCATGCATGGAATGGAAAAATTGGATTTCTTCCTCAGTAGCGTTAATTGGGCCTCCCCGCAAGGTTATTGTCGTTGTACCTTCTTCCTCAGTGAACGTGAACACATTATAAATTTCCAGTGGAAAGGTTTGGGTTTGGCTAAAGGGCGCTCGGACAATATTACCTTCCTCATCAGAAAATGAATTGACGAACACAATCCTTTCAGGGGAAACGATTTCGTGATACACAAACTTACCCCACATTTCGTGGCCATCAGCGGCCTTCATACAGTAATGAAATATGCCGCCTGGACGGATATCCGCCTGAGCTACATGGATCGTAAACCCAGTGGGTCCCCACCAATGCTTCAGGTGATCTGCATCGGTCCATACCTTGAATACAAGCTCACGCGGTGCGTTGAAGGTACGGGTAATGACCAAATCGTATTCAGGGTTTGTTGCTTGTTGTTCGGACATGTTAATGCCTCCTGATTTGTGTTTGTATGGAAAGAAGGAATACCAATATGTTAACGTTATTTGGCATGATTCCGTGAAGCTGCCCTTAGTCTTTTGTGATATAGGACATAGGAGCCAATAATGACCAGGTAACCGATCAGGAAAAACACCAATCCGCCTGGAGGGTCACCGACAGCTATTGTTGAGTACATGGCACCTGTCAGATCGATTACAAAACCGGCATAAGCCCATTCCTTAACCCTCGGAAAGCCAGGAACAAGGATCGCTACCACCCCTAATAATTTGGCAACACCCAGGAAGGGCAGAAGATAAGCAGGATATCCCAAATGAGCAAATAGTTCAACTGCATCAGGAGCAGACAAGAGATCCGGAATACCACCGACACCCATTAACGCTAACATCAATACAGTGAAAACCCAGTAAAATATGTTAATTCTTCTCATCGATTATCGGTTCCTCCTTGGCGTTATGTACACAGGAATGCATTCAACACGCGAGTTATGATGAGCTCATGATCTGCTATGGATGTAAGCTACTGCTCGAAACTTGATCTTCTTTCAACATTACATTCTCCTATTACTTAACACTTATACTGTTCCCAGGACTACTGCTTGTCGTCATGATTCACTCCCTTTCTTTGCAGCTCCTGCAAGTAATCATCCAATCGATCGAATTTTTCCTCCCAGATATGACGGTAGGACTCCATCCACGTATCCAACTCCTTAAATGGTTCAGAACGCAGCTTGTAGATTCGCCGATTAGCGACCGCATTTACTCCAACAAGTCCGGCATCACAAAGCACACGGAGATGTTTGGATGTTTGCGGTTGATTAAGGCCGAGTTGATCGGCAACTTCCCCAACGGATAGGGGACCCTTACGTAAAAGTTCAACTATGTGTAATCGATTTGGCTCAGCAAGAGCACTAAAAGTAGAATTCATGCTTTTAATATACTTTATCGGGAATATTCCTGTAAAGGAATGTTTACAATTCATAAACCGTATACGATCGTATAATTACGGCACCGTATTTCCTTATGCTATAGTCTGATAGTCAAAACAATAGAGGTAAAGGGGCGTGAGTGAGCAAATGAGAGGGCAGGGAATGATGATGGCATCATGGCTGCCTGCTCTATGCGATCAAGTCTTCCGTCTCATTTAGCGGGGTTCGATTGCTGCCCAATATTGATTTTATCATCCAATTGATCAAGGAGGACATTTCATTGACTCAACGTTTATACCGAACACCTATGAAGCTGTCGCTATCGATGGCACTGCTGGTTGCCTGGTCGGGCACAGCAGCAGGAATTGGGGGCATGCCGGCAGCCGAGGCAGCGACTGCTCCTGCAAAGCTTATCGTGTACGACGACCAGCTGCGCAATTCTTTCAACGACTACAGCTGGGCAAAGCATTCTTTATCGGAATCGACAACTCGCCATGCTGGAACCAAATCGATTCGGATGATACCGAACAACGACGATGGTCTATACTTGTATAACGATCGCATCCTTCAGGTTTCCGATTATCCGGTTCTTGAGCTATGGTCTAATGGCGGTAAAGGAAACGCACAGAAAATCGAAGTCGTCATGCAAGCGGGTGGGCAGCCTGTCGCCACCCAACAGCTGGATCCAGCTGTGTTCAAGTCCGGTACGTGGCAGAAAACCAGCATTGATCTTAGCAAGCTGAACATGCCAAACGGCCTCTTTGACGGGATTCTCATCCGCGGTACCGTATCTGGTCAACAGCCGGAGGTTTATTTCGATGATCTCGTCTTGAATGGTGGCGGGGTTGTCCAAGAGCAGAAGCTCACAAGCATCTCGATGTCATCTGTTTCACTAAATCTTAAAAAAGGGCAGGAAGGTGCTTTGAGTATTACCGCGACCTATTCCGACGGAAAGACGGCTCCGGTTCCCCAAGGTATTACATGGAGCACTAACGACCCTGCCGTTGTTACCGTCAACGCTGCAGGCAAAGTTGTGGGTCAGAGGGGAGGGGCAGCGCTCGTGACGGCGCAATATGGCGGGTTCTCTGCCACGTCGACAATTACCGTATCCGACGATGTGGTCGTGATGACGGGAATTGAAGCATCGCCATCACATATGGAGCTGAAGCCTAGCGATTCGGGTATGCTCGCCATAACAGCTTCTTATTCCAACGGAACGAAGATTCCACTTGCACAAGGATTGTTATGGAGCTCCTCTAATGAAGGCATCTCCTCCGTAGCGAATGGAAAAGTGACGGCACTTCAGCCTGGCTCCTCCGTCATTACTGCGGTATATGGTTCCTATAGCGCTAATGTGAGCGTTACCGTTACGGATGCTGCTCAGACGCCGGAGGATGACGGGCAGAAGGGCATCAAGATTTACGAAGATGCGCTCAATTCGGCATTTCAGGATTACAGCTGGGCGCCGCACAGCTTGAACGAAGAGTCCAGGGTGCATACAGGTAAAAAGGCTGTTGTTTTCGACCCGAGCCAACGAGGTGGTCTGTATTTCTTCAAGGATAACGGGTCTGTTAACGTGAAAGATTATGATCGGCTCGAATTCTGGATAAACGGCGGCGAAGCGGGTGGACAGCAGCTGGAGCTTGTGTTCAATTCGGGCGGTCAAGCGGCAGGGCAAATTAATATTAGCAGTCTGATCGAAAGTGGACGTATTCCAGCTAACGGATGGGCCAAGGTGCAAATTAATTTACCCGAGTTGAAAATAAAGGATAACCTGTTCGACGGGCTGCTGTTCCGTGGTTTGACTGACGGCGTGCAAAGCAAAGTTTATCTCGACGACATTCGGCTGCTGGAGAAGTACGTAGCACCTCCGACAATGGTAGAGGGTGTTCTGTCGCAATATGGCATGGTATTGGCGCCAGGAGACAGCTCCAAGCTGACGTTTGAAGCGCGTTACTCGAATAGCACGAGCACAGACGTCAGCGACAAGACAACTTGGACCTCGAGTGATCCGAGTATAATCACAGTGAACAAAGGATCGCTCACTGCTGTTGGCAGCGGCCTTGCAAAAATTACAGCGAGCTTCGGCTCAGCAAGTGCATCGATGTACATTCAGGTCGTGTCGAATACGCCAGAGGCCGTCTACACGGACGGAATGGCAGCCGGTTACAGCGACTGGAGCTGGGGCACGCAGAACTTTGGCAACACGCAGCCGACAGCCTCCGGATCGAAATCCATTTCTTTTGTTGCTAAAGGCTATGAAGGCATATGGCTGCATCGTAATACAAAAATCGATTTGACCAACTATTATGGATTGAGGTTAAAGCTGCATGGTGGATCGACAGGTGGGCAGAAGGTGCGTGTCAACCTGATGGATGACCACAACTTCGTCGGTGAATTTGATCTGACGAATGTATTGCCGAACGGCGTACCTGCGAATCAGTGGACGGAAGTAAAGCTGAAATTTGCCGACTTGGGGGTAAGTACCCTCAATCTTGACGGTATTGTCGTTGCGGCGTGGGGTGAACAGAACCAAGGCACCGTCTACATCGACGATATTGAATTGTTGAAAACAACATCGATCGTCAACCTGCCTGCTCCTGAGCTGCCTACGGTCAAAGTGGCTATCGATTCAACGAAGGAGCGCAGAACGCTTAGCCCTGGCATTTTTGGTGTCAACTTTGAGGATTCTCCAACGGAAGGACATTCCACGATGAAATTCCCGATCAAGCGTTGGGGTGGCAATGCGATGACTCGTTATAATTGGGAAATCGATACGACAAATCGGGGTGGTGATTGGTACTTCCTGAACGTTCCCTACGACAATTCGGATGCGTCCAAGCTGCCTAACGGCTCCTTATCCGACCGTTTCATTCAGGATTCGAAGACCGCTGGTACCGAGGTGCTGCTGCAGGTTCCGACGATCGGTTGGACACCGAAGGATCGCAAAATCAGTTGGAGCTATTCAATTGCCAAATACGGTGCACAGCAGAGCAACGAGTGCGACTGGCATGAAGCGTGGTGCCGCCCGGATGCTGGTAATGGCAAGCTCAAGGATGGCAGCTACGTGACCGGCAACAAGCCGGAGGACACATCGAAGAAAGTCGGACCGGATTTCATTGCCAATTGGATTAAACATATTCAAGACCGGTTTGGCCCTTATGTGCATAATTATGCGCTCGACAACGAGCCTATGCTGTGGCCACATTCTCACTGGGATGTACATCCGGCAATGACGACCTACGATGAAATATGGAATTATACGAAAGCCTACGGTGAAGCGATAAAGGTGGCCGATCCAGAGGCTAACATCTTTGGTCCGGTGCCGTGGGGCTGGTGCGAGTATTTCTACTCCGCGAAGGACGGCTGCTCTCCTGGAGCCGATATGCAGGCACACGAAGGCAAGCCATACATGGAATGGCTGCTTGGCAAGGTAGAAGAGTACCGCCAACAGACCGGCAAGCGTTTGATCGATACGCTCGATATTCACTATTATCCAGCAGAGAATAACATCGCATTCTCCAGCGATGAGACGTCGGCCATGACCAAACGCCGCTTTAACTCTCTCAAATCGTTGTATGATCCGAACTTCGTGGACGCGTCCTCCTGGATTCAGGAGCCGGTGAAGCTGATTCCGCGGATGCAAGATATTATTGCACGTAATGCACCGGGTATGAAGCTGTCGATTTCCGAGTACAACTTCGGCGATGGCAGTGGTATTGGCAGCGGCCTGGCACAAGCCGAAGCGCTCGCGTTGTTCGCCCGTGAAGGCGTCGATTACGCCATGCGTTGGGGAGGGTTGCAGGGTAATACGCCACTCGAGGACGCCTTCAAGCTGTTCTTGAATTATGACGGGCAAGGCAGCCGAATCGAAGGCGAAGTCGTCAGTACTGTCAGCTCGAACCTGGATGCAGTCGGAACGTACACGATCGTATCCAGTCAAGGTAAGAAATACGTACTTCTGTTCAACAAGGACACGGCTCCACGTGTTGCGAATGTGCAAGCCGATGTATCGCTGAATGCTTCGGCACAAATTTACCGCTTCGAAGCGCAGAAGCGTTTAGCTCCGGCAGGTACTGTGCAAGGCAGTTCGGAAGGCCTATCGTTAACACTTCCCGCGAAGTCAGCGACGTTGGTTGTGATACCTTAGCATTTACCAATGCATTAAAATACCATAAATCGGAAGCTGCCAACATGTCAACACTGTATGAAATGAAATGTGTGGTGCTACCGTCATTCCTTTGCTTGTAGAGTAGACAAATCGAAAGAGCACAGCTCCGAAGGGAGGAAAACATGCTAATAAACCAGATCAGCAAGCTCATTAAGTCTGCGAATACTATCGGTCGAGGGAAATATAGAGCAGTTGATCCAGGCAATTCGGACAATAATATCCAGAAATTTGTAAGGAGTCTGGAATTGTCCGACGAAGAGATCCTGAATAGATTTCAACTGACTTTAAACGGTAAACAGTTAACAGATGAACAAGCTCGTCATTTTATTGCTATTGTTCGTCAAGAAAAAGGCCGTTATCAGGCAGAGCAGAATTAGAAGAGGGAAGCCAAATGGTTTGTTTCAGACAGGTGCAGCGCTTTGAGAATCGTTCCATGGAAAGTTTAATAATGAGAAAAAAGCCGTGCATTTTCTACGGCTTTTTTCTCATTCATATAAGGAAGCTTGCATACAGGTCAAGACTTTGCGTAATATTCAGCAAGCGCTGTAAATGATTTTTTTATTTCCCAAGGCATGTCTGTATAAGTTGCTCCATATTGATCGGTATAGGTTTTTACCAAGCTGTAACTAGCCGTATCCAGATCGTACAAAGGCTTATCGTTAAACGGATACAGCGGCATGACAAAGGTGAACCAAAAAGCACCGTCTACTCGTTCTTCTGTAAATATATCCAGCAGTTCTCCAAGATAATTGACCTGCTCGTTTTCATCCCGAATGTACGCGCCATTAAGCTGGTTGGGTATTTGATTTCGATCAACGATGGCCCAACCGTATCCGCCTTTGTCTTCAGCACCTTGGTATGTGCAGCAGCCAAACTCTAAGACAACCACGGGTTTTCCGTATTGTAAGTAAGCTCTTAGCTTCTCGCGGTATGTATGTTTGTTAAGCTTCTCACGATAATAATCAATGCCAACAAAATCGAATACATCCCAATTGACATTTTCCCAGGTTCCAGATGCATAGGTAAGCTGCCCTTGAAAATGTTCTTTGACTACAGCCACAGCTTTTTCTAGAAAACTATTTAGACGCTTATGGAAGGAGCCCTTCAGAACGGTACTCTTTAGCAACCGCCACGGTTTCATAAAAGTTTGGATCCGCTCAAAAGCAGTATCCCCATCAACAAGACCCTTCATGAAGAAGGTAAGCTCGCAGCCTGTAACAAAAATAATGTGTGGTGATTGTCGCCGTAAGACTTCCGCGGCTTTAGCGCAATCAGCCAAATAAGACAAAGTTTCTTGTTGATCGGCATCAACGAAAACAGGAGACCACCATACCTCTAGCCCTTGCTGGATGGCGAACTCAGCAGCACAAGTCAGTCTTGCGATATCCTGTCCCGATATTCGGACCGCATTGCAATGCAAATCATGCTTGATAATTTCCATTTCGCGCTGCACAATAGCCGGATCGAATACATCGCGAGACGATGATTGTTGACCTCGAGTGAACGTCCCTACGTCATAATTAACACCTTTACGATTCATCCTCTGGTTGTTGCTCATAGTCAACAGCTCCTTAAATCCCCTTATAGTGAGGTATCCTGTATATAATATCGAATTTTCAGTGTGCCCAGTATCAGCCCAGCTCTTATTGAGCCTGGATAAATAATTTGCCATGCAGACTGTCTTCGGGATAAAATATGAGCATTAGTTGGACAGCGTATCCTGCACCGTCCCAAAAGCAGTATGTGAATATGGAAAAATCGGTAGGTTATTATCGTATCACAGTAAGGATTGGTTAGAAAAGTTTAATGGGGAGTCGATGCCATGAGGCGAATACATTTAAGCATAAAAAATAAATTGATCATTTATTTCCTGATCTCTATTCTTTTGCCGACAACGATCATTTCGATTATTTTTTATACCCGATCTTCTGAAATCATCACAGATAAGATCAACCTATCGATTGTCAAAAACTTAAGCTCTGTGGAATCCATTCTGCTGCAAAAGCTGGATTCGATCAACGATTTTTCCGTATTGATGGCGCTTAATCCTGAGCTGCAGCACATTATAAGCTCACCTCAGCCGGACAATGCAGATGGTATTATTGATGAGATCGTGAAGCTGGACCGAATATTGGATAGTTATTATTTATCAGATTTTTCGGCTTTGACGAAGACAGCGCTTTATCCCAAATTATTTGTAGTAAACCGACCTCAATACAAAAACGTAAACATTACAGATAAAGTTTTTGACATTAGCGCTGTAGAGAATCAAAAATGGTATTCGCAGCTTCCGAATCAGTTGACGATTGTTGGGATCGATCACATCACCATGTTCGGTAAAAAGATTCAAACGATGAAGATAGCCAAGAAATTAGTCGCCCTAAGAGCTGCTGATATGGCACCGTATGCAGCGCTGCTGACTACCGATATCGACGCCAACTTTTTCGTTGACCTGCTGAAAAATTATAAAATTACACCCGGAAGCTCAATTTCATTGCTTAATGCTGATGGAGATGTGCTTCTTAGCAGTGATCTATCCCCTGACGGCGCCCACTCGGTTAAGGATTCGGAAGTGATCCGAAAGCTGGTAAAAGACATGCATGACCAAGCTGAACAATCTCATATGGATCACATAGATGGTAAACCGATGCTCATCTCAACTAATTATATCGTACCCCTGAAGTGGACAATTCTTTCCTTAACCCCGTTGAATGAAGTTAATATTGAACAAAAAAACTTGAACCAAATCATGGTTTTCGTCATTGTGATCTGTATGCTATTTGCTTTACTTACGGCCTTGGTCCTCTCGGGCAACATATCCAAGCCCATACTAGCCTTGGTGAAGTCGATGTCTACCATTGAGCATGGTAATTTTGATATAAAATTAAGATATCGCAAGAAGGATGAGTTCGGTATTTTATTTGAACAATACAAGCAGATGATGGAGAAAATCAAAGATTTGGTCGAAAGATTATATGTGAGCGAGGTGAGCAAGAAGGAAGCGGAACTGCAAGCCAAGGACGCGGAACTGAAGGCCTTACAGGCGCAGATTAATCCGCACTTTCTGTATAATGCCTTGGACTCTATTAATTTATATGCAATGAGATACAATGTTCCTAATATTAGTGATATGGTTAGTTCGTTATCCAACTTCTTCAGGTATGGTCTTAGCAAAGGGAAAAGCATTATCACGCTTAATGATGAGAAGAAGCATGTGGAGAGCTATCTGGAAATTCAAAAAATGCGTTTTGGCGGCAAGCTGAACTATACTTTGGACTTTCCCAACGATATTTTGCAATGTCTGACAGTTAAATTAATTTTACAACCACTGGTTGAGAATTCAATTATACATGGTATTCAAAAGGTGGAGGGTGAGGGCTGGATCCGTTTAAGCGTCGTCAAGCAGGGGGAGAAGCTCCAAATCAGTATTTCCGATAATGGTGCAGGCGCTAATGTGGAAGAGATGCATGAAATGCTGGACTTTGAAAGCCATACGTCCAAATCATTCGGTACGAGAAATGTAAACGAGCGGATTAAACGACTATTTGGGATGAAATATGGTGTGCGTTTTTATATCAATGAGGACGGCGGTTTAACGTCGGTAGTCGAAATTCCAATTTTATGGACAATGGAGGGTTACCATGTTGAGGATGGTATTAGCTGATGATGATTTTATTGTACGAGAAACCTTGAGGGAGGTTATCCCTTGGGAGGAATACGGAATCACGATTGTTGGAGAAGCCGAGCATGGACAGCAAGCCTTTGATCTGTGCAGTGAATTAGCTCCTGATATTTTGTTTACGGATATCAAGATGCCTTTTATGGATGGCTTGGAAGTCGCTATGAATTTGAAGGAGGCAGGCAGCAGAACCAAAATTATTATTATAAGCGGCATCCAGGATTTTAATTATGCCAAAACCGCATTGGAAATTAACGCTGAAGGTTATATTCTCAAGCCGATCAAGATCAATGATATTCGAGAGGTGATCACGAAGGTTGTTAGCAATATCGATATGGAACGTAATATGCACCACAAAATTGAACAACTCAAGCAGCAGCTGAATGGAAATTCCAGACTGATGAAGGAAAAGTTTTTAAGAGATTTGCTGTTAGGCGTTACCTTTAATGGACAGGAGATCCGAGATAAGCTGGATTACTTTCAATTACCGCTGCAAGCTGATACCTGCTTGATGGTGGCCGTTATGCAAATGGACAATTATTTGAAGCAGATTGAAAACAAGAAAGAAGCAGAGAAGCAGCTAATGAGCTTTTCCATTCAAAATATTACAGACGAGATCTTCCGAAATTATGACGCTGGTATCGTTCATTGCTTGAATGAGAACGAGTTTGTGCTAATCTTCAATGAAAAGTCGCAGCACGACGATAAGCATATCCAAATTTGTGAGGAAATGATCCAGTCCTTATTTAAATATTTGAAAATATCAGTCTCTATTGGAACCGGCAATCAGGTGGGAAGCATTGACCGCGTGTACGCTTCTTACAAAAATGCGGTCCATGCTGTTCAGCATAAATTTTATACGGGCTTGCGATCCATCATCCGAATTGAAGATATTACGAATAGGCATGCGAAACGTGAACTCGATTCCATGGATTATACGAACTTGTTCGAGGCCGAGAACCGATTAATCGGTTTTATTATGCTCGGTGATACGAATGGCGGGTTACAGCTGTTGGATACGATTTTTAATGGTTTTCTGAATTCCGATGTGGAGTCCATTAGAGGCTTTTGCATGGAATTAATCAGTGGAACCTACCGAAAAGTATATGAAATGGGTGAGGATTTGGAGCGGATTCTTCCTAATCGTAATCTGGTTCTGTTTAACATATTAAAGGCGGAGCATATCCAGGAAATGAAGCTGCTCATGACCTCGATTTTCGTAGAGGCAGCCAATTATTACACACAGAAGTATAACCAGAAGCATCTGGATCTTGTGAATAAAATCAAAGCTATTATCAAAAGGCAGTATACGCAAAACTTGAGTTTATCGGAAATCGCTGACGAGGTTTTCATGTCGGTTACTTATATTTGCTCGGTTTTCAAAAGAGAAACGGGAGAGACCATCAATGAATATTTGAACCAGGTCAGGATGGAGGAAGCAGGACGTTTATTAAAAACAACCAAAATGAAAATATGGGAAATCGCTGAAGGGCTCGGCTACGATAACCACAATTACTTTAGTACGGCATTTAAGAAATATACGGGATTACAACCTCAGCAATACCGCAATGAGCATAAATAATTAGAGTACCCTTTAAGATATTAGAGTCTTTATCATAAGTTAATGCACTGACTTTAGAGCATCATTCCATTATGATCAATAGTGTAATCACAGCTCATTGTCTAAGCGCTTACACAAGGCTGGATTATCCATAAATAGAATAGGGCGGTGTTAGAATGGGCTTGAACATGAGCAAATGGACAGGCATGGTATTAATGACAGCTATGGGTACGACGTTGCTGGCAGGCTGCAGCTCCACTCCAGAGAAAACTACAGGAGCAGCGGGTGTTACTGGCACGCCAGATAACAAGGTAGTGACGATTCGCTTATGGCACAATGATAAGAGCGAATTTATGAAACGTAAGATGGATGAATTTAACGCTACGATTGGCAAAGAGCAGGGTATCAACCTGGAGTTTCGCGCGATGGGTAATGATTATGCGGATGCGTTGAAGGTTGCGTTGGCTGCAGATCAGGGACCTGAGCTGTATAAGTTCGTGGGTACGGTTAAGGACCCGTTCATCAATGCAGGCTGGATGCTTCCGCTTGAGGATTTTGCCAAAGCTCCTGAATTTCTAAAGGACTATAAAGATATGATTATTCCTGAATATAACACTTACAAAGGGAAAACCTATTCGGTTCCATTCGTAGTGATTACGACCAAAATGCTGTATAACAAGCGGTTATTTGAAAAAGCGGGGATCAAGGAAGTTCCGCAAACCTGGGATGAGGTTGTTTCGGCTGCGAAGAAAATTACAGCTGCAGGTGAAGGTAAGGAATATGGCTTTGGTACACATCTCAAGGATGTAGGCGCGATGGGCGGCAAGTGGTCAAATGCCGTGATGTTCGCTCCCTCTGTTGGACATATGGGATACGACTTCCAGAAGGGTCAATACCGATTTATCGATTTCAAACCGATTCTGGAAAAGATTGTCCAGATGAAGCAGGACAAAAGCATTTTTCCCGGAGCTGAGGGGATGGCGATTGATAATTTACGAGCGCAGTTTGCTGAGGGACGTATTGGTATGATGATGGGCGCGAGCTGGGAAGTTACTAACTTAACTGACGCCTTAAAGCCAAAGGATGATTGGGGCGTAGCGCATGTACCGGTGTTGGACACAGCAAAGCGCTATAAAGAATATGCCCAAATCGGCGATTACCTAGTGTTTGGAGCAGCTGCCAAAAAAAATCCGGAAAAGAGCTTTATCGTTTATGAATATGTACACAGCAAGAAGTTCCAAAGAGATATGCACGAAGAAGGCGTAGATTTTATGGCAAATGCCAAAGCAATCGAAGGAGCCAAAACGCCTGATAAGAAGGGATGGAAGGAATTTTCTGATTTAAGCACCTCCTATTTCACCAAAACACCACCGGATGGAGCGATTAAGCTGGAGGGTGACACGTATCAGAATATTATTGGCAAGATTTTATCAGGCTCTGTAACCGATATCGGCAAAGAACTGGAAGGTCTTGATAAACGATACAACGACGCTTTGACACGGGCGATCAAGGATGGTTTTGATCTCGGTCCATTTAAGGACGGAGCTTGGGACACCACATTGAAACGATGACAGATGTTTGGCAGGAAAGGAGCAGCTTATGAAGACCGCAACATTGAAATACCGCCAAAGGTATGAGCATTCCATCGTGGGCAGAGTGCTCGGTAAAGATTCATTTCAAGCCTATCTGATGCTGCTGCCAATGCTGATCGGATTTGCGTTCTTTACGATTTATCCCATGCTGTGGCTGATGAAATGGGCATTCTATGATTATGATGGCATAACGACGGCCAAATTCATCGGAATTGATAATTTTATAAGAGCTTTTACACGAGATCCCAAATATTGGGAAGCACTGCTGAATACATTCATTATCGTTTTTGCCAAGCTAGCGATCGAATTTCCGTTGGCCTTATTCCTGGCGGTGCTGCTCAATAAGGGGACGCGAATCAATTCGATGTTCCGTACCGCTTTCTTTATGCCGACGATTATTAGTACAGCGGTCATCGGTCTGATTTTCTTCCTCATGTTCGAGCCTTACCAGGGTATCGTGAACCAGGTGTTTATCAAAACCGGACTTATGGACACCTCGATTGAATGGTTTGGGACGAAGGCACTTGCTAACACCATCATTGTCATTGCCAGTGTTTGGCACAATTTCGGAATTAATATGGTGTTTTTTCTAATGGGTATGCAGACGATACCTAACGAATTGTATGAATGTGCTGAAATCGATGGGGTAACCCGTTGGCAAAAATTCATCTATATTACACTGCCGATGCTGGCGCCTATCATGAAAGTCTTATTGATGCTGGCGATCATTGGAAGCATGAAGATGGCCGACTTGGTACTCGTACTCACGAATGGACAGCCTGGGGGACAGACGGAAGTAGTCATGACCTATGTATTCAAATACTTCTTCTCCTACGGAGTATCCGATTCGATGAACCAGTTCGGTTATGCGTCTTCGCTTTCAGTCATTACGGGTCTGGTGCTGGCTGTGATAACCGGATTGTATTATAAGCTGACCAAAAATGATTAAACCGTTTATTAGGAACCGAGGAGGTGCATTTGCTTCACATGAATACCCATAAGGCCATCTCTTCCACGATACTGTACACGGGGCTAAGTATACTCTTTGTTCTGACGTTATTTCCTATCTTGTATACGATGCTCTCATCCTTCAAGACCAACCTGGAGGTGATGTCCTCAGGTAGTTTGCTTCCAACCAGCTTCAGCGTTAAAAACTATGTGGATGCTTGGAAGCTGGGACATTTCGATTTGTATACGTGGAATAGTATTTATATGACATTTTTCATTGTAGTGGGCACTATTGTCACTTCGACCATGGGTGGATATGTGTTTTCCAGAGGGAAATTTCCCGGTAAAAATCTGATTTTTGTCATACTCGTATCTACGATGTTTATTTCTGCAGGTACGCTGTATCTGTATCCGCAGCTGATCGTGGCCAAATTATTCCATCTCAACACATCGCTGTGGGGAGTTATCATTATCAATATATTGGGCTTTAACATTACTCAGCTGTATATTGCCCGCAAATATATTGATACGATTTCTCCGGAAATTGATGAAGCAGCCAAGATGGACGGATGCAGTTTTTTTAGAATATTTTGGAATATGATATTTCCTCTGATCAAGCCTTTAATTGCAACGATTGGCCTATTATCCTTCATGAATGCATGGAACGATTATTTGCTGCCTATGGTATTCACAATTGGCAACCCGAATAATTCACCACTTGTGGTCGGTGTCGTTGCTCTTAAGAGTCGAGGAGAAACAGTAAGCTCGTGGAATTTGATGCTGGCTGGAACGACCATGTCGATAATCCCTATGCTGGTTGTATATTTGTTCTTGAATCGTTTCTTTATAGCAGGATTGACGAGTGGAGCTATTAAAGGCTAGTAAACCATACAATAATGATAGAAACGGGAGGAAAAAAATAATGGCAGCAACAATAACAGGGATTATTCCCGCACTGGTGACACCCTTCGACAAGTATGGCAATTTGGTAAAGAATTCAGCTGAAAAGCTGTTGGAAAAGTATGTAGAGGAACGCGCAGATGGCCTATACATGCTGGGTTACACAGGCGAAGGCAGGCTGATGTCGGTAGCTGAGAGAAAAGAGTGGACAGAGATCGTGCTTGGTATCAATAACGGAAGGATACCGGTTATTGTCCATGTTGGCTATTCCAATGAAGAAGAAGCACTGGATTTAACCCGTCATGCAACAGAAGCAGGAGCATTTGCTGTGTCTTCGGTACCTTTATCCAATTCAGCTACGCTGCAAGAAAACGTGTTGTATTTTAAAAACCTGGCTGAAGCTTCTGATCTCCCTTTTTACATTTACTGGAATCAGGAAATTATTGATAATGATACAGGAAAACGTGCAACTGCGGTAAAGCTTGTGGAAACGATGTCACAGGTCAGGAATTTTGCCGGTATTAAATATACGGACAGCAACTTCTACTACTTGGAGCGCATCAGAAAATATATGCCGGAGTTGAATCTGCTCACCGGTGTCGATACAATGGTTCAAGCAGGAGCGCTGTTAGGTGCCGATGGAGCGATAGGTGCGCTGCAAAGTGTGACCTGCGGACATATGCGCGTCATGTGGGATGAATACAAGGCAGGTAATCTGGAAAAAGCACAAAAGCTGCAAATACAGGCAAACAACGTATATGAAATGCTGGATCGTCCGGATGTTGGCGTGATTCCAGGTATTAAAGTGATCATGGAGCACGAAGGAATTCCTGGCTTGCCTAAATTGCCAACACCACCGCTTACTGATCCTGTTATTATTAAGCAATTATTAGAAGTGTATGAAAGCAATATCGTAAATAAAGTGACAGCCAACTCATAATTCGATGCTGGAGTTTCGTATCGATTATATATCAGCAGCAGGAGGAATTTATGAAGCCGCAACCGTTAGCACATTGGGGATTGAACACGAGCAGACTCGTATTTGGATGTATGGGATTGGGCGGGGACTGGACTAATGGGCCTATCACCAAAGAACATGTACATCAAGCTGAACAAGTAACCGAGGCCGCTTTAGAAGCAGGCATTAGCATGTTCGATCATGCAGATATTTATCGGAGTGGCAAGGCTGAGCTCGTATTCGGGCAAATGCTGAAGGCTCGTCCTTCCTTACGGGATAACATGATTATTCAGTCCAAATGCGGCATTCGCTTCGCGGACGGTGATGTTCCGGGACGTTATGATTTTTCAAAAGACTATATCCTGAATTCCGTCGAGGGAATCCTGAAGCGTCTCGGAATCGAGACTTTGGATATATTGCTGCTTCATCGTCCAGATCCATTGATGGAGCCAGACGAAGTTGCCGAAGTGATCGAAACCTTGTATACGTCAGGCAAGGTTAAACGATTCGGTGTATCCAACATGAGCGCAGGACAAATCCGTTTCCTGCAGCAGGCTTCATCGCAACCGTTCATCGTCAATCAGCTCGAAATAAGCCTTGCGCATCTGCATTTCCTTGATCAGGGGGTTCATATCAATCAGGAAGCTGGAACCAGCGTCAATTTTGCTGATGGTTTGTTGGAGCATTGCCATACAGAGCACATTCAACTACAGGCTTGGAGTCCGCTGGCCAAGGGTATATTTTCAGGACAGCCCATTGACGGAGCGTCGGAAGCTGTTCGTCAAACAGCAGCGTTAGTGGCAAAGCTGGCACAGCAGAAGGAAACGTCGCAGGAGGCGATTGTACTTGGCTGGCTGATGAGGCATCCATCTCGAATCCAGCCTGTGATCGGTACGACCAACCTTCAGAGGATTGTTGCCTGCCGTGATGCCGAACGTCAAGCAGACCTGATGACACGGGAAGAATGGTATCAGCTCTATGTTAGTGCCCGTGGTGTAAAATTACCTTAATAAGAGAGGAACTAACCATGAATATTACTAAAGGTGTATGGCCGACAATGGTTACTCCATTCAAGGCAACCAAACAAATAGATTACGATGGGTTGGAGCGGTTGATCGAATGGTATATAGCGAAAGGCGTGCATGGATTGTTTGCCGTGTGCCTATCAAGTGAAATGTATCATCTTTCTTTAGCCGAGCGTGTGCAGGTAGCAAAGTTTGTTAAAGAGCAAGCAGGCAGCAGAGTACCGGTTGTCGCATCAGGCCATATTTCTTATTCGATAGAGGACCAAATCGAGGAAATCAAACAAATATCGGCTATAGGTGTGGATGCCTTTGTATTAAATGTGAATCGTTTGGCTACTGCCTACGAATCTGAAGAGGTTTTTAAACAAAATGTCGAGACCATCCTGACTAACGTGCCGCATATCAAATTTGGACTTTACGAATGCCCGGTTCCATACAAACGCTCCTTAACACCCGAATTGCTGAAATGGTGCGCGGATACGAACCGATTCTATTTCCTGAAGGATACGGAAGGTGTTCCTGCGCATATGGAAGCCAAGCTGGAGGCTGTGAGAGGCACACAGCTGCAAATCTTTAATGCAGAATCGGCAACACTATTAAGTTCCTTAGAGCAGGGTGCATCAGGTTATAGTGGAATTATGGCCAATTTCCAACCTGATTTATATGTCAGACTGTTTGATCTGCACACAACGAATCCGGAGCAAGCAAAACGATTGCAAAATTATATCGGAATGTCCTCCGCCATGGGACGTGTGCTATATCCGGCAGGCTCCAAATATTATCTGCAATTGGAAGGCTTGGAAATTTTATTGGATGGACGTACGGTCAGTAAGGAGCTTTTTAATGTATATATGAAGCAGGAGATTGAACAATTAAGATTGTCGGATAATGAATTGCGAAATCAAATTAAATCGATATAAATAGTCATATTAAATATGAAAAGGTTGATCTCACATTGGTGATGATCATCCTTTTTTTATTTTCATGCAGAGAAACCTGAAGTTGGGGACAATAATATACGATCCGGTATTTGCCAAAAAAGGACTTGTTTTATTATTGCATTGATTACATTAAAATAATCCTTATTTCATCTGTAATTTTACATTATTTCTGTCATGAGGATTTGTTATAATGATCAGATGCTTTAGAATCTTTAATTACTTGAAGAGGCAGGTGATCTGAATGTATAAACGCAGCTTATTTGTCAAATTATTAGTTTGGTCTCTTCTGGCTACAACCATACCTTTTCTATGCTCCAACCTAATCTCGTACAGGTCAACCTCAGCTACACTTCAGGCGAACATGATCGAGCTGAATCGGAAAACGATGAGTATTGGCATGGAAAACGTCAAAAAATATTTAGAGGAATTAAATCAATTATCGGTATCGTGGTACTACGATCAAAACCTGATGGAGGATCTCTGGCTGGAGAAAACGAATTTTCAGCAGGATATGTATATCGACCGTCAAGTGGCTTATTTAATGTACAGTCGGCCTGAAATTAAAGTAGTCAATTTTCATAGTGGGATGAGTGGACAAAAATATGCAAAGTTTAACTATTCAGTCCTGAGTATTCCCCAACAACTGCAGCTTCCATCCGATCATAAAGAATCTTGGACTACCATTCCAGATTATGAGATGCAGCAGCTCAATGGCAATCGCTATTTAACCATTAATAAAAAGCTCATTGATTATCCGAAGCCTAATGTGCTGGGACTGCTGTCCATGTATATTTCGTTAGACGAAATTGGACGTTTAAGCAGACAGCTATTCGATCCAGGACAAGAGTCGCTATTTATATTTATGGATGGCAGTGGAGAGCTTATGTATACGTCAAGAGGAGCAGCGGATGCATCTGCTATGCAGCAATCAGAGCTTGGTTTGAATATACAGGATGAGCAGCCGGGCTATCAATACGGTGAATATAACGGAAAAAAAGGAGTATTCATCATCGTTAACGATACGTTTTATGAGATGCCACTTACCATGATCAAATTTATTCCTTCGGATTTCATTAACCAGGCGGCCCAAAAAACGTTGGACCAATCCATTGCGATCCAGTTCATAGCGCTTGCATTCATTCTATTATTTACATTCATCATATCCTACTCGACAATTACGCCAATTAAAAGGCTGATTCGCAATATGACCCGAGTGGAGATCGGACAGTTCGATGTCGAAGAATTCAAGACCCGAGAGGACGAAATCGGCATTCTCGAGCTTCGTTTTCAAACGATGGTTCGTAATTTGAAGGAAATGATTATTCGGGAGTATGAACAGCGCATTGAAATCTCAACGGCCCAGCTAAAAATGCTGCAGGCGCAAATCAATCCGCATTTTTTATATAATACACTGCAATCGATTGGTACCGTAGCACTCCGTCATGGGGTCGAGGAAATTAACGATAAAATATTTCAGCTCGGGTCAATCCTGAGGTACAGCATGGATTTCAATACGGAAACCGTTTACTTGCAGCAGGAAATTGAGCATATTGAGGATTACCTTTCTCTTCAGGAAAACAGGTTCAAGCACAAGCTGTCATACAGCATACACAGTGAGCCGGACGCGTTAAGAGTGAGGGTTCCCAAAATGATATTGCAGCCGCTCGTGGAGAACAGCATTATCCATGGCATTGAAAGCGGGACAGGCATGGGCACGATTCATTTGGATATGGCGCTGGAAGCTGGCTGGTTGACCATTCACATTACAGACAATGGAAAAGGGATGGATTATAACGAAATCGAACAGGTTCAGCTGCGCTTTAATGAACCCAGCGTATACAAGCGCGAGGAAGGCGGCATCGGATTAATCAATGTGCTGCAGCGATTACGGCTCAAATATGGAGATCAATTTAAGTGGCATATTACCAGCACACCTTATGACAAAACGGAAATTAGTCTGATCATTCCGATCCAGGAGGACCTATAGTATGAATGTATTAATTGTCGATGATGAAGAGCACGTTAGAGAGGCAATTGACCTGTCAGTCGATTGGGAGAAATTTGGTGTTACTGGCAGGTATATGGCTGAGAACGGGATAGAAGCGCTGGAGTGCTTGAAAGCATATAAGCCAGCTGTCATGTTCTGTGATATGAGAATGCCTCAGATGAACGGGATTGAGCTGCTCCAAAAAATAAAGGAGGAAGGCTACGATACACATGTTATTGTGATCAGCGGCTACGACGATTTTGAATATACCCGCGCAACGATCAAGGCCAAGGGAGTCGACTATATCTTAAAGCCGTTCCGCAGAAAAGATGTAGAAGATGCTCTGCAAAAGGCCATTCAGGTTTGGAAGGAACATTCAGATTCGAAGCAAACCGAAATGGAAAGGGGATATATGGTACGGAAAGCGGATGCCCTGCTGGACGAAAAAAAGCTGGCCTCCTACTTCCGCGGGGAGATCCCTTTATCGCCATCCGTACGCAAAATATTTGAGAAAACGGGTCTGCCCGAGCAATCGATCAAAATCGCACTCATCCTCCCCAAAAACCGAAAACGTATCCTGGATCAGCGCTTTATGATGGATGACGATTTGTTCACGTATGCGGTCGGCAACATTGCCCAATATGCGCTGGGCAGCCACTTTGCCCATTACCTCTGTAGACTGGATGATTATCAATGGCTGCTGCTTATGGGTGGAGATACTTGGGGATCGAACGAGGATGATTACAAGTTTTATGTGGATCGGTTGATGCGGGCATGGAAACAAACGATTCAACTCGATGTAATGGTTGGCTCGAACAGAGGTTTTGCCGATTTAACTCACATTCATAAAGTCATAGGAGACGCAAGGAATACGCTCTTAAATGGGGATGTGCTGTCAGAGGGGGCTCATCCAGCTGCTAAAGCGCCGCATGAGCTGCCATCTTTGATGAACGAGTTATTTTTGCTGAAAAAAGTGATAGAAACGGGCAACAAAGCGTTTGCTACAGATCTCCTGAACAAGTACACAGACGCTTTAAGGCAAAGAGGAGCATTGCTGCTTAAGGAACTTCAGGTTTGCACGATGGAAGCGAATTTACTGCTTGGCCGCTGTAAGCAATTGGTCCAAAATCAGACGGATGATGTGCAGGTCCCGTATATGCCACTGTGGATTAACGATTTGGATGAATGGGAGAAGGTACTCGTAGATCAAGTCCACACTTTAATAGAAGGTTTGAATCCGCTTACCTCATCGGGGAGAAGTATGGCGGACATTAAGGATTATTTGGACACGCATTTTTATGAGGATATTTCATTAACATTTTTAGCGGAGCAATTTCATTTTAGCCCACAATATATATCCAAGAAGTTCAAAGATACTTACCATACAACGGTTGTAAGCTATTTAACTGATTTAAAAATGGAACGGGCCAAAGCGCTGCTGGAAGGAACTACACTTTCGATAGCCGATATCGCCAATCAACTCGGATACGATGATGAGAATTATTTTAGTAAAGTGTTTAAAAAACAGGTCGGCGTGTCGCCGTTTCCGTATCGTAAAGAAAATGAGATTAAATAATTACCTTTTTCAGCGCGTATATTCCATGCCCGACGAAGTCATAATTCTTTACAATAAGGATAGTTCAACAATGAATTGAAGAACACTTAGGAGGAGTCTTAGATGAGAAAATGGATGTCCACAGTGACCGCTGCCGCTTTGATGGTTACCATCCTGGCAGGATGTGCCGGGGGGGAGGAAGCCCCCAAAACAAGCGCGTCGTCCCAGCAAAGCACAGGTCCGAAGATTACGCTCAAGCTGATTCAGGGTAAAGTGGAAGTTACCGATCAAATCAAACAAATGGCAGCCGATTACACGAAGGATAATCCCAACGTAACGATCGATGCCCAGGTCGTACGGGATTTGGATACGATGCTGAAAACGAGATTTGCTTCCGGGGATGAGCCGGACGTATTTTTCACCAAAAGCTTCAGTGGTGTAAAGGACTGGAGTGAAAGACTGCTTGATTTGTCAGGCGAGCCGTGGATGAACCAAGTGATGGATTCTGCATTGCCCGGGATGACCATCAATGGGAAAAAATACGGTTTCCCAACAGCGATGGAAGGTTATGGATTTGTTTACAATAAAGACTTGTTTGCCAAGGCTGGTATTGACAAGGTGCCAACCACTTTGACAGAACTCAAGCAGATGAATGAAAAGCTAAAGGCAGCTGGAATTCCCTCTTATGCCGAAGCGTACAAAGAAGGATTTGTATTGGGGCGCAACCTGTTTAACCTGCCATTCGCTTATGCTAAGGATTCGACGGATTTAATTGGCAAGATTAATGGAGGCACAGCAAAAGTACAAGACGTTCCGCTGATGGATAACTTTTTTGATGTATTGGACATGACTGTCAAATATGGAAAAGGTGTTGAATCCGTAGGTGTTAGCTATGATAACCAGGTTGCTGATTTTTCATCCGGTAAAACGGCTATGATGCAGCAAGGGGTGTGGACGATCGATTTGATCACAAAAGTGAACCCGAATCTCAATATCGGTATGTTCGCGATTCCATTAACTGACAACCCAAGTGATACCAAGCTTCCAGTAGGGATTCCTACTTACTATGTCATCAACAAAAATTCCAAACAAGTTGAGGAATCCAAGAAGTTTCTGATTTGGCTGCATAAAAATGGTCAAAAATATTTGGTCGATTCCATGCATCTGATCCCGGCATTTAAAGATATGAAGGCGACCAAGGAATTGGGGCCGCTCGCAGCTGATATGAACACGTATGTTGAGAAAAATCAAACGATTCCTTGGGCATACTCGTTGTGGCCTGCAGGCATGGATGTGCAATTCACGAAAGCGCTGCAAGCTTACGTCGGAGGTCAGTTAACCAAAGAGAAGACGCTGGAAGAAATTCAGAAAATGTGGACCACTGCGGTGAAAAAATAAATAAAATCAAGGGGTCAGCCCATGCATCCATACCCGTCATATTGAGGCAAAACGGCATGGGCTGATCGTTTAAACGGGAGAAGAGGAGTATTCTTCATGTCGCGAATGAGAACCAGAAAATTATTGATATATATCGCCTTTGTCTCCCCGGCTGTTCTTTTTTTCGCTTTGTTCATTTTGCTGCCTTTTATTAGAGCCATTATTTTTTCCTTCCAGGATTGGAACGGGATCAGCAGTGAAATCAAGTGGGCCGGATGGAGCAATTACAAACGACTGCTGGAAGATACAGAGCATATGAAATCATTTATCTTTACGATGAAGTATGTTTTCGTCAGTACGATATTGGTGAACTTGGTCGGATTTGCTCTTGCTTTTGTACTTAATATGGCACTTAAAACAAAAAATGCATTAAGAACCGTATTTTTTCTGCCGCACGTGATGGGGTCGCTTGTGATCGGTTTCATCTGGCAGTTTATTATTACACAAGGCTTTCCGCAAATTGCGAGCTTAACGGGAATCGAGATTTTTCAAAAAAACTGGCTCAGTATACCGGAGTACGCTTTCTGGTCACTGATCCTGGTGAGTGTGTGGCATTATGCTGGTTATTTGATGGTCATCTATCTTGCTGCGCTGCAAGGAATTCCTGCCGATCTGTTGGAGGCCGCTCAAATTGATGGTGCTAATCGCTGGCATCGGCTTCAGAAGATTATTATTCCACTGATTATGCCAGCCATTACAGTATGTCTCTTTCTAGCGATTTCACACGGGTTCAAGGTGTTCGATCTGAACTTCGCATTGACGAAAGGCGGACCTTACGGAACGACGGAATCGCTCGCTCTGCATATTTATCTGGACGCCTTCACTAAAAATGAATACACGTATGCTTCGGCTAAAGCCGTTGTGTTCTTTGTCATCTTGGCATCTGTTACCGTAGTTCAAGTGTTTGTTATGAAGCGCAAGGAGGTGGAAATGTAATGAAAGAACAATATACTCTCGGCAAGTTCGTGATAGAGCTGTTCATGATCATCCTGGCCGTACTGTTCTTTTTTCCACTGTATTTGACATTTGTTAACGGCTTTAAAAAGTACAACGAAGTGATGGCCTCAACAGCGTCGCTGCCCGAATCTTTTCAATTTTCCAATTTCGTTACCGTATGGCATCAAATTCATTTTCCGGGTGTATTTGCGAACTCCTTAATCATTACTGTAGCAAGCGTCATGGGTATATTGCTCATTAGCTCTGCCGCCGCATACCAATTGGTGAGAAGTCCCGGTATTGTCAGTCATGTGATTTTTTTGGTCATCTTGTCCTCATTGGTCATTCCTTTTCAATCGATGATGATTCCGCTTGTGAAGGTAGCTAAGGATTTTCATCTGATTAATTCACTATACGGCATGATCTTGATGTATTTGGGATTTGGCACACCACTCGCTTTGTTTCTTTATCACGGCTTTGTCAAAGGTATCCCCATTGAATTGGAGGAAGCTGCGACCATTGACGGCAGCAGCACGGTCGGCGTATTTTTCCGTATTTTACTTCCGCTGCTCGCTCCGATCACAACGACGATTGCGATTTTGCATACATTATGGATCTGGAATGACTTTCTCCTGCCGTTCATCATGCTAAGCGCTAAGGCTAATCAAACGATTCCGCTCGCAACGTATGTATATTTCGGTGAATATACGAACCAATGGCATTTGGCGTTGGCGGCGCTCACGTTGGCTATTGTTCCGATCATTATTTTCTTTTTGGTTATGCAGAGATATATTATTCAAGGCATTACGGCGGGAGCTGTAAAAGGCTAAAGAATAACAATAAGGATAGGTATAGGGAGGCGTCACCATATGACAAACATACGAATAGGCGTTATTGGCTGTGGAGCCATTGCAAGAAGAAGGCATTTACCTGAGTATGCCTACCAGCCCAATGTTGAAATCGTGGCGGTTGCCGACACGAATCAGGAACGTGCAGAAGAAATGGCTGCTCTATATGGAGCCGAAGCTTATACGGATTATCGCGAACTGCTTCAGCACGAAGGCTTGGATGCTGTCAGCGTATGCCTGCCTAACGCGCTGCATGCTCCGGTAAGCATAGCTGCTATGGAAGCGGGCAAGCATGTTCTATGCGAGAAGCCAATGGCTATCTCCATTGCGGAAGCGAGCGCGATGATTGCAGCCTCGGAGACAACCGGCAAGCTCCTGATGATCGGGCATAACCAGCGTCTCATGCTGCCTCATGTTAAAGCCAAAGAAATATTGGATAGCGGCGTTCTTGGACGTGTTCTGACGTTCCGTACCTCGTTTGGACATGGTGGTCCTGAAACGTGGAGCATAGAAGGACCCGGAGGCTGGTTTTTCCAAAAAAAGCTCGCCTTTATCGGAGCCATGGGTGATCTGGGCGTTCATAAGACGGATCTCATCCGTTTCCTTCTGGGAGAGGAGATCGTCGAAGTAGGAGCATTTGTCGGCACGCTGCAAAAGCAAGATACGGATGTTGACGATAACGCTGTATGTGTGCTCAAAAGCGAGAATGGCATCATCGGGACGCTGGCTGCCAGCTGGACTTATAAGGCCAAGGAAGATAACAGTACAGTACTGTATTGCGAGAACGGTATTTTGCGACTGATTGAGGATGCTACCTACAACGTCATCATTGATTTTAATAATGGCGAAAGAGTACTTCACCAGATGGGAAAAGTCGCTACGAATGATAAGCAAACCGAGAGTGGTATCGTCCGTACCTTCATCCATCATATCGCTACGAATACGAAACCGTCGATTTCCGGCGAAGAAGGCTTGAAATCGTTGAAGGTTATACTTGCCGCATTAGAATCGGCAGAGACCGGGACCATAGTGCGCGTACAATAACGAAACCCACATAAAAAGGAGCAGGGAATGATGATAAGAAAACCGGTCATTGGCGTTACATTGGGAGATGCAGCAGGCATCGGTCCTGAATTGGTAGTCAAGGTTCTGCAAATCGCAGATGTTCGCAATTTGGCAACATGGGTATTGATTGGTGACGAACGTGTACTTAACCAAGGACAAACGGATGCGGGTCAAACATTGTCCTATCGTAATATTCAAAACATTGAACAAATCGATAACAAAGATGAGCTGTATTTCATCGATTTGCATAACTTGTCAACGGATGCTTATACACAGGGCCAATTATCTGTTGCTTCCGGCAAAGCGACTGGCGAAACGTTGACGTATGCCTTAAAGCTTGCTCAACAGAAAAAGCTGGATGGATTCGTATTCGCACCTATTAATAAGGCAGCGCTGCATAGCGGGGGCTTTCATTTTCAGGATGAGCTTCATTTCTTCGCTTCCTTGCTGGATTGCAAAGAAGGATTTAGCGAAATTAATGTATTAGGCGATTTATGGTTCACTCGGGTAACCTCACATGTGCCGTTGAAAGAAGTCAGCAGCCTTGTTAAGAAAGAACGCGTAGGCAGAATCATTCGTTTTGCCCAACAAACTTTATTGAATGCTGGCTTTGAGAACCCAAGAATTGCAGTAGCCGCATTGAATCCGCATGCAGGTGACAATGGCTTGTTGGGCATGGAAGAAATTGAAGAAATCCAGCCGGCAATCAAGGAAGCACAGGAACAAGGTATTCAAGTGGATGGACCGTATCCGGCAGACACGATTTTCCTGCGTTTAAAAACGAATCCTTTTGATTGCTTAGTCAGCATGTATCACGACCAAGCACAAACCGGGATGAAACTGATGGGCTTCAATAAAGGAGTTACGGTCAGCGGTGGTTTGCCTGTTATTATTACAACCCCTGCACACGGAACCGCTTTTGATATTGCAGGTCAAGGCATTGCCGACCCAGGAGCGACAGAGCAGGCGATGAAGCTGGCCGTCAAATTGGCAGGATTCTGATCGGAGGCGTAATTCAAATGAAATTGCCACGGATGGTCCGTATCAAGCAGCATTTCACAGGACCCGCTGTTAAGGACATCGAGGAAGAAGTCAGACATCAAATCAGTCTTGTGGGATTGGAATTGAAAATAACGCCTGGCATGCGGATTGCCATCACGGCAGGAAGCCGGGGGATTGCCAATATTGCTTTAATTATCAAGTCCTTTGTAGTGAATTTACAGCTGCTTGGAGCCAAGCCTTTTATTATTCCCGCTATGGGCAGCCATGGTGGGGCAACAGCTGAGGGCCAAGTCAAAGTGCTGGAAAGCCTCGGTGTAACTGAAGCTTATTGCGGGGCTCCGATCCTCTCTTCGATGGAGGTGGTGCAGATCGGTGAAACAGAACGGGGCGTTCCGGTTTATATCGATCGTCATGCTTCTGAAGGCGATGGTGTGATCCTTATCGGCAGAGTGAAGGTGCATACCGACTTCAAATCTCCAATCGGCATCGAAAGCGGCATTATGAAGATGGCTGCCATCGGACTTGGCAAGCATAAGCAGGCGCTTGCCTTGCACAATTACGGCATTCAGGGCATACGCGATTATATGCCTGAAGTGTCGCGAGTCGTTTTTAATAAAGCGAATATTTTGTGCGGTGTCGCCATTGTGGAAAATGCGCATGAACAAACGGCGGTAATCGAGGCGATCCCGATCGAGCATATTGAAGAGCGGGAGCGGGAGTTGCTCAAATTGTCGGCATCCTTGATGCCCAAGCTTCCGATTCAGGAGCTGGATGTGCTGCATGTCGATAGAATCGGCAAAAATTATAGTGGAACCGGCATGGACACGAATATTATTGGCAAAATGCGAATTCTCGGCGAGGAAGAACCTGAGTTTCCCAAGATCAAGTATATCATCGCCGGGGATCTGAGTGACGAATGCCAAGGGAACGCGTTAGGTATTGGTCTGGCCGATATCACGACCAAACGGTTGTTTGACAAAATAGACTTTCATAAAATGAATGAAAACGTCATTACGAGCACTTTTCTTCATCGGGCGATGATTCCTATTATTTTGGACAATGATTTGGAAGCGATGAGAACCGCATTGCGCTGCAGCTGGGGTGTTGTGCCAGAGCATGCACGGGTCATCCGTATTCCCAATACGCTTGATATTGAATTCATGTATGTTTCCGAAGCGCTGCTGCCGGAAATTCGCGCATTGGATCATGTTGAGATTGTTGGTGATGTAACCGAAATGCAGTTTGACATTAACGGGATTTTCCTCAATTAGTGTCTGAATCGAAATATTACCAGCTTTGCGCTTACATGCGCAGCCATTCAATCGACACAAGAGGGTAGAAAAATAATGATGAACGAATTTTATCAATAAGAAAGTAGGTAAAACTGCGATGAAAC
This sequence comes from Paenibacillus sp. FSL H8-0034, assembly GCF_038000305.1. NCBI lineage: Bacteria > Bacillati > Bacillota > Bacilli > Caryophanales > Paenibacillaceae > Paenibacillus > Paenibacillus sp. FSL H8-0034. Next base: position 4,750,964 of record NZ_JBBOBS010000001.1, on the reverse strand, counting down.
TTGGCGTGTTTCTAAAGTTGTTCCGAACTCATTCATTTGAAGACGCTGTGGCACACGTAGCACGGCAGGGTGTTCAAACGATAGAAATAGCTACTGGCGGATACGTAGGCAACCAGCATTTGAAACCGAAGGAAGTGCTGGGAAATCCGGAGGAAATCAATAAAATAAAAAAAGTGCTTGAGGACAATCAAATTACGATCAGTGCATTAAGCTGCCATGGCAATCCGCTGCATCCCGATAAACAAATTGCAGATCAGCACCATGAAGATTTTATCAATACAATTTTACTTGCCAAGGAGCTTGGTGTAGACACGGTCGTTAATTTTTCCGGATGTCCGGGTGAATCGGAACACTCGCTGCGTTCTGTGTGGGTCACATGTCCTTGGCCAACGGATTTCCTCGATACTTTAACATGGCAATGGGAGCAAAAAGTGATTCCATATTGGGAAAAGATGGGCCAATATGCGGGGGATAACGGAATCAAGATCGCAGTGGAGCCTCATCCGGGCTTTGTTGTCTACAATACAGAGACCGCTATACGATTGTGTGAAGCTGCCGGTGAGAACGTTGGAATCAATTACGATCCTAGCCATTTGTTTTGGCAAGGGATGGACCCGATTGCTTGCATTTACAGCTTCGGTCATCGTATTTATCATTTTCATGCCAAAGATACCGAGATTTTCAAACGTAATAATGAACTCAACGGCGTGCTGGATACGAAGTCTTACAAGGATGTCGTTAATCGTTCGTGGGCGTTTCGTACGGTTGGATATGGTCATGGACAGGAGTTATGGAAGGAAATGTTCAGCGCATTACGCACTGTTGGTTATAGTGGTGCAATCAGTATCGAGCATGAAGATGGGCTTATGTCCACGCAGGAAGGCTTTCACAAAGCGGTGAAATTTTTAAAAGAGGTCATGATTACCGAGACTGCTGGTGAGATGTATTGGGCTAAATAGACCCACTGCACTTCGAGCTGAATAGTAACAGGAGGATGAGAAGCTTGGACATTTCGGAAAATATGCATCGCGCTGTCATGATGAAAAAGAAGGATAATGTGGCTATGGCTTTGGGAGACATCCCTGCTGGAGCTGCGGTTGAGCTGCGCGTCGAGGATATCGATTTTACGGTTACGATGCGTGACTCCATTGCTTTCGGGCATAAGTTCGCCGTTCGACCGATTTCCATAGAGGAAGATATTGTTAAGTACGGTGAAGTCATTGGCATGGCGAACCGGACTATTCAGGAAGGCGAGCATGTACATGTCCACAATCTGGACGGCAAAAGAGGCAGGGGGGATCAACATGGAGCTTAATTCAAAATTTTGGGGTTATCGTCGCAAGGATGGAAGCGTAGGCGTTCGTAATCATGTCCTGATCTTACCAACGATTGTATGCGCCACACAAACAGCTAACCGCATCACAGATTTGGTGCAAGGCACGGTATCGTTTATTCACCAGCACGGCTGTGCCCAGGTAGGTGTGGATTACGAGCAAACCTTCCGCACCTACGTAGGCATTGGAAGCAATCCGAACGTGTATGGGGTTGTTGTACTTGGACTCGGCTGTGAAACGCATCAGGGTCGGAGCGTAGCCAATGAGATCGCCAAGCAAACAGGGAAACCGGTCGAGCTTGTATCGATTCAGGAAAATGGCGGGACCCTGATGACCATTGCCAGAGGGGCACAGATTGCTGCCAGAATGGTCCAGGAAGCATCGATGCAGCGCCGGGTCGAGTGCGATATCAGCGAGCTGATCGTTGCTACGGAATGCGGCGGATCGGATGCATGCTCCGGCTTATCGGCCAATCCGGCTGTCGGCGTCGTCAGCGATATGATTGTTGACGGAGGCGGCACCGCGATTTTGGCGGAAACCTCTGAAATTATCGGAGCCGAGCATCTGCTGGCGAGTCGTGCCGTTGACGACAGAGTTGCTAAACGGGTGTATGAGGTTATCGAAGCGATGGAGAGCAAAGCGACCCTGATGGGCGTTGATATCCGTACGGGTAATCCTACTCCAGGCAACATCGAGGGGGGGCTTAGCTCGTTGGAAGAGAAGTCGCTTGGAGCCGCCGCCAAAGCGGGTACTCGCCCTCTACAAGAGCTTATTAATTACGCTGAGCATCCAACCAAGAAGGGCCTTGTTTGGATGGATACGCCAGGACAGGACATCGAACAGCTTACCGGTATGGTTGCCGGTGGTGCTCAGGTTATTTTATTCACCAGCGGTCGGGGAACGCCTACGGGTTCACCAATAGCTCCGGTCATCAAAATTGCGACGAACAGCCGCATGTTTGAAACGATGGCCGATAACATGGATATGAATGCGGGAACGATTATTGAAGGAAAAGAAACGGTACAAGAGGTTGGCCGCCGAATTTATGACGAGGTGCTGATGGTATCGGATGGAAAATGGACGAAGTCGGAAATTTTGAAGCAGTACGATTTTGGGATTAACCGTATCGGTCCTACTTTTTAATTACGATCAGAAAGGAGAAGCCTATGAATAAAGTAAAAGTAGCCATACTCGGATCAGGCAACATTGGAACCGACTTGATGTATAAGCTGGAACGAAGCGATGTTCTGGAGCTGACCGCGTTGATCGGTATTGATCCGGCCTCCGAAGGCTTGCAAAGAGCACGGTCCCTCGGCTATACCACCTATGATAACGGGATACAGGCCATTGTGGATCATCCGGATCTGGCTGACCTTGTATTTGACGCAACATCGGCTAAGGCTCACGTACGTCACGCCAAGGTACTGCAGCAATTGGGAATAACGGCGATTGATCTGACCCCGGCAGCACGCGGTCCGTTCTTAAGCCCGGTAGTCAATTTCCAGGACCATCTTCATGCTCCTAATGTCAACCTCATTACCTGCGGTGGACAAGCGACGATTCCGATTGTTCATGCTATTAACAGCGTGGCCGACGTCTATTATGCGGAAATTGTCGCTACCATTTCCAGTAAAAGCGCGGGTCCCGGCACTCGGGCCAATATCGACGAGTTTACGAACACAACTCGCCGTGGAATTGAGGAAGTCGGAGGCGCCGATCGGGGTAAAGCAATTATTATCTTAAATCCGGCGAATCCACCGATTATGATGAGAAATACCGTTTACTGCCAAGTGAAAAACATGGACCAGGCTGCTATCAGCCAATCGGTTCATGACATGGTGGCCAGAGTCAAGGAATACGTTCCAGGCTATCGTCTCAAGCAGGAGCTGCTGTTTGATGAAGATAAAGTAACGATTTTCCTCGAGGTTGAGGGAGCCGGTGATTATTTCGAATCGTATGCCGGTAATCTGGACATCATGACAGCTACTGCTGTCCGCATCGGTGAAGAGTTTGCCCGTCATCGTATGTCCGGTGCTCTGTTAGAGGAAGGAGGGAAACGGATTGAAGCGTAACAGCACAGAATCGATTCAAGTAACCGAAGTGTGTCTAAGAGACGGTAGCCATGCGGTTGCTCATCAATTCACCGTCGAACAGGTTCGAGCAGTTACCCGTGCTTTGGATGATGCGGGCATGCATTATATAGAAGTGAGCCATGGGGATGGCTTGGGCGGTTCAACACTTCAGTATGGACGTTCGCTCGTTGATGAAATGAAGCTTATCGAGGCAGCGGTAGAAGAGTGCAAGCAAGCGCAGGTTGCCGTACTGCTCATTCCCGGTATCGGGACTGTACAGGAATTGAAGCAGGCTCACTCGATAGGAGCTAAGCTGGTGCGAGTCGCAACACATGTAACAGAGGCAGATGTTTCGGCGCAGCATCTTCATGTTGCTCGCGAGCTGGGTATGGAAGCGATTGGCTTTCTCATGATGGCTCACTCTGCACCTGTCGAAGTTCTTGTTGAGCAGGCCAAGCTGATGGAAAGCTATGGGGCTCAGGCTGTATATGTGACCGATTCCGCAGGTGCGATGCTGCCTCAAGACGTCAGAGAAAGAGTTAAAGCGCTGCGGGGTGCTTTGTCTTGTGAAATCGGTTTTCATGCACACAATAATCTTTCACTTGCTGTAGCTAATACACTTGTCGCGATTGAAGAAGGTGCGACCCGTATCGACAGTAGTACCCGCTGTCTCGGAGCAGGGGCTGGCAATACGCAGACAGAAGCTCTGATAGCCGTCCTTCAGCGTATGGATATGCGCCTGGGTATCGATTTGTACAAAATGATGGATCTTGCCGAGGATGTAGTCGCACCGATCATGCATCGCGTGCCAGAGATCAATAAGGGAAGCTTGGCTATGGGCTATGCCGGTGTGTATTCCAGCTTTCTGCTCCATGCAGAAAGAGCTGGCAAACGGTTCGGCGTTGATCCACGCGATATTCTGATGGAATTGGGCCGTTGCAAAGCGGTTGGCGGGCAGGAAGACATGATTCTCGATGTGGCAGCCAGCTTACGTAAATAATTGGACACTGTAAGCGCGACTGGAATGTCTTAATGTCTAACAGAATCAAAATATGGATATAAATGAAAAAAAAGACTCTCCTATGTTGGAGAGTTTCTTTTTATGCAGGCATAGGTGTATCCGTAGGCTTGGCATATCCTTTGTTGTATCGCGTATCAATATAATCACGGATTTCCTTTACCGATTTTCCATCTTTACTTAATTGAGCTGTAGTTAACGCGATCTCCATACAAACTCCACACCGTGTACCGTGATCGTCCCACACAACACTTCCATCGGTTTTTACTTCCTTTATAAAACAATTCATATTGCTTTTATGACCAGCCTCATCTCCACATCCACAATAACAAGGAATCCATTTGAGCTTATCGATGCTTAGAGCGGCGATCTGATAAATTTTTTGAGTTTGCTCAGGCTGGTTATTAAGAAATTTGGGCAGAGTGTTGATCGAAATGGTCATTTCCTGCAGATCTCCATTGTGGGCTAATGCATGGGATGCAGCATGCTCCGGGGCGCTCTTGCTACACGCAGCCATGCTGATCATCGCTAGTAAAGTCAAAGAAATCTGGATTGCTTTAAATCTCATTATTTTCCTCCCAAAACCTTTATATTAAGCAATGTATTATAAAAACATATGAAAATCAAGTTATCCGGCACCTCTACTCATGCAGCTTAACACAACAGGCTTCCTTTACATTCGTACATGTAATAAGATATGAAGTAAAGGGGGCATTTCATTGACACTGCAACAATTAAAGTATGTGATTGAGGTGGCGAATCAAGGCTCCATTAATGAAGCTGCCAAGAGATTATTTATTTCTCAACCGAGTCTTTCAAATGCGATTAAAGATCTCGAAAAAGAAATGCAGATTGCCATTTTTGAAAGATCCAATAAAGGGATTTCACTTTCGAAGGAAGGCGTCGAATTTTTAAGCTATGCGCGACAGGTTGTTGAGCAGGCTGAATTATTGGAAGGCCGTTATCTCAATGCCAAACCTTCCCCGCAGCACTTTTCCGTATCTACCCAGCATTACGCTTTCGCGGTCAATGCATTTGTAAATCTATGTCAGGAGCATGGTCAAGACGAATATGAATTTGCATTGCGTGAAACCAAAACCTACGAGATCATCGAGGACGTCAAAAGCTTACGCAGCGAAATTGGCATTTTATATCTGAATGAATTTAATGGAAAAGTCATCAATAAGCTGCTGAAAGAAGCTAATTTGCAATTCAACAGCTTATTTACCGCTAAACCGCATATTTTCATCAGCAGCAAAAATCCACTGGCCCATCAATCTATCGTAACCATAGAACAGCTGCAGCAATATCCGTATCTATCCTTTGATCAGGGCGAGTACAATTCCTTTCATTTCTCCGAAGAAATTCTCAGCACACTCAGCCATAATAAAAGCATACGAGTGAATGATCGGGCGACGCTTTTCAATTTACTGATTGGGTTAAACGGGTATACCATCTCGACAGGAGTTCTGAGCAAAGATTTGAATGGGAATGATATTATTCCTGTACCTTTGGATTGTGAGGAAGTCATTAATGTCGGTTGGATCTCTCATCGCAATGTTGCGTTGTCCAAGCTCGGCTATGCCTATATACAAGCGCTCCAACAGGTTATTTCCACATAGCAGCATAGTTCTACCCTTAGACTTGTATACAAACGCACGCTCACAATGATCTTAAGAAGGAACATTCGGCGGCTGCTACAGCGCCGTTCTGCACTGACAAGTGCCTGACAACCTACGGAAGCTGGAGGCTTAAGAATATGAACTTTATCGGCCTGGATATTGGCACCACTTCGATATGCGGTATTATCATGGATACAGAGAGTGGCACGATACTTAATTCCGTAACGAAAAGCAACAAGGCTTCTATACAATCGATTCATCCTTGGGAATTCATTCAGGATCCAGTCGTGATCCTCAAGATCGTCTTCGAGGTTTTGGATCAATTGACAAGCGGCGGTATTCATGCAGCTGGCATAGGCTTAACCGGACAAATGCATGGCATCCTCTACGTGGATGACGCGGGTAATCACGTATCACCGCTGTATACGTGGCAGGATCAACGTGGGAATTTACCGATCAACGACACCGGTGACGGTGAAACTTATGTGTACCGCTTATCGCGGATTACATCCATGCCTCTGGCGACGGGCTTTGGACTGGTGACCCATCATTATAATTTGCAGAACGGACTTATACCGGAAAATGCTGCCTGCATATGCACCATCGCAGACTATGTAGCCATGAAGTTAACTGGAGGACGCAAGCCGCTTATGGATCCGACCAACGCTGCAAGCTTAGGTCTATTTAACCTCGAATTAATGGATTTCGAGGCCCATACGTTGGAAGCGGCAGGAATCGAGTGGAGGATGCTGCCGGAAGTAGTTCCTTCAGGCACCGTCGTCGGACATTCACAAGCAGGGATACCCGTGACAGTTTCACTTGGAGATAATCAAGCCAGCTTTCTCGGATCCGTCAGTTCGATCACGGACTCGGTGCTGTTGAATGTTGGAACCGGTTCACAAATTTCCATGTTTAGCAAACGCTTTCTTGCGATAGAATCTCTTGATATCCGTCCATTCCCAGGCGGGGGATACCTGCTTGTTGGAGCTTCCCTAAGTGGCGGAAAATCCTATGCGCTGCTGGAAAGCTTTTTTCGTGAGGTCTGTGTACAGCTTGGCGGTTTGGAGGACCCAGGCAGTCTGTATGCAAGGATGAGTCAACTAGCTGAGCAGGCTGTCCTGGATAGTGAGCTTCGCGTCCAGACCCAGTTTTATGGCTCCAGATCCGATCCTAATAAGAGAGGGTCCATTGAAGGTATGGACTCACTGAACTTCACACCTGGTCATCTCATCATCGGTGTAATCGATGGGATCATTGCGGAGCTTTACCAGTTTTATACTTCGTTCCCGGACGAGCGCATGCTGCAGATCAAGTCTCTTATCGGGTCCGGCAATGGAATTCGAAATAATGCTACATTACGCCAAAGGCTGTCCACGACCTTTAACCTACCGCTGCTAATAGCGGCCCATCCGGAGGAGGCGGCGTATGGCGCCAGTCTATGTGCGTCCGTGGGGTGCTCGGTATTCCCGGACTTTCACCATATTAAGAAATGAGAAGCTTTGAATTAATTGGAATGGGGTGATCGTATGTTTCATGTATTGGTGGCGGAAGACGAGGTATGGATTCGGAACGCGATTGTGGAAATGGTTGAACGTTTTGAGCTTGGCTTTAAGGTGGTAGCACAGGCGAGTGACGGTGTGGAAGCATGGAATTTGATTAATGAGTATTGGCCTAATGTTGTGATTACAGATATTATGATGCCCCAATTGGATGGACTCTCGCTTCTCCAAAAGTGCGATGAATATAATATTTCCATTGTTCCTATCGTAATAAGTGGTTATGAAAATTTCAATTATGCTCAGCAAGCGATGCGGTATGGGGCTACAGAATATTTGTTAAAGCCAGTGCCAGCGGCTGATTTGAAAAGAGCATTGACACGCTCGGTAGAAAGATTACAGCAATCCCATCATCATCATGAGCCTCTCCATAAAATTCAAAATTTTATAGAAAAGATGGAGGTCATGGATCATCAAGAGCTTGCCAAGGAAGCGGTTCAGTTGATTCATTTCATCATGAAAATGAAAACAGCGAATCCAGGCGTTAAATCCGGTCTTTTTCGTATATTTTTGAACAAATTAAATGATCAGCTAGTCAGTATTATACCCAACTATCACAAGACGGATTTAGAGAACGAAAAAGATATCGAGTCGATACAAAGCCACTTTTTGAAGCTGTTGGAAGAATGGTCCCGTCATCAACATCGTGATGATCATAAAAACCATATAATGATGAAAAAAGTGAATGAATATGTGCAGCAGCATTACCACAAGGAAATCACACTTTCCCAAATTGCCGAATATAGCGATTTGAGTATTTCCAGATTTTGTGTTCTTTTTAAAAAGAATAACGGAGATTCATTTATCAATTACTTGAATTTATATCGAATTGATAAGGCTAAACAGTTGCTGTTGGATTTGGACCTTAAAGTATATGAGGTCGCAGATATGGTCGGATTTTCCTCTTTACCTTACTTCAACCGTCTCTTCAAAAGCATCATGAATCAATCTCCAAATGAATATAGAAGGAGTCTCGGGCTATGAAATTACCCCGTCTTCAAGTCAGGTCCATCAAACATAGAATGATTATTCTATTCCTGGCACTAAGCTTGGTTTCGATTGGCTTGATCACGTTATTTTCCCATTTCTACTATAGCAAAGCGGTTAAAGAGGACTTTGTGACCATAACCACAGAAGCGACAGATCGGCTGAACCATCATATGGAGTTTTATTTTAAGCAAATGAAAAACTCAACCAATACGTTAATTAATACTTCTTTGACCCAAACGTGGTTAATGAAAGAGTATGTTCCTAAACCGGAGGATATTAGTGAAATCGAAATGGAGATGAAGACGTATGTTTCCTTTAATTTTCCGGAAATTGTAAACATGTATCTCGTATCGAATGATAAACGGGTATTAGCCTTATTTAACAATACGAATCAGAATCGTACCTACAAAAACGAACCCTGGTATTCATCTGTGCCAGCTTCTGATGTAAGCGTTCTGCCCACGCAGCGATTGGAGGGTGCAGGGCCTCTTGTCATTAATATGCTCATTCCTATTTACAGCACACAAAACCTGGAAATGATAGGAAATCTGATTGTCCAGTTTTCCTTGGCTGAAATCGAAGCGACATTTACCAAATCGAAGATGGGGAAGACGGGGTATTTCTTTATCCTCTCTGAACAGGATACCATTGTATACCATCCGAATAAAGACTGGATAGGCAAGCAGCGAAGGGACACACCTCTGAATGATCTGATTTTGAATGAAAAGGAAATCAATATGTACGACTGGAATGGAACTCCTTATCTAATTTCTTATGGCAGCTCAGGTTCCTCTGGCTGGAAGATCGTTTCTTTTGTCCCTTATGCAGAGATGGCTCACAGCTTGCAATCAGCGGTGCAATCTACGCTTATCACGTTCGCGCTGATATCGATCATCATCATGGTGTCGATTCCCTTATTACTTCGCCAATTTATTAATCCGATCAAGCATATCAAGTCGCTGATGGAATCGGTAGCCATGGGAAACCTGACTGTACGGGCGCAAAAGGTATCCAGCATTAATGAATTTGAAATATTAATCAGCAGTTTTAATAAGATGGTTGAGCAGCTTACTATTTTGATGGATACGGTCTCATATTACAAGATCCAGGAAGTGGAGCTTCAATTGAAACAAAGTGAAGCCACGATCCGTGCGCTTCAAAACCAGATTAACCCGCATTTACTGTATAATACGCTGGATATTATTAAAAGCATTGCCTTTCTGGAGGACGTCCCGATTATCGAGAAGATTACCCACAATTTGGCTGATGTGTATCGTTACGCTTCTAAATGGTCTTATGATGAAGTGACACTGGAGGAAGAATTGAGCTCGTTAACCAAATATTTGGAAATCATTCATATCCGTTATCCAAAAAAGTTCGAGAGCAGTGTACGCGTGAATGAAAGATTCTTGGGCTGTCCCATTATCAAGCTTAGTATTCAACCCATAGTAGAAAATGCGGTTAAATATGCTGTTGAGCCAAAGGGCGGCGAAGCAGCTATCATTGTGACCGCTTACAAGGATCATCAGGATTTGATCATCGAGATTGCTGATAATGGTCCTGGGATCTCCGATGATAAAGTGACGAGCTTGGAGGAGCAATTTAACAACCGTTCGTCCAATGAAGAAACATTGATGGGCGGCACCATCGGTTTGGCGAATGTACATGCACGGTTATCACTTAAATATGGACAAGGATATGGTGTTTCCGTGCATTCCTTCTCAGGGCGCGGCAGTGTGATCAGCATTCGTATTCCCTATCGCACCTCGTAAAAAGATAAGACTATAAATAAAAAGATTGTGTAAGGACAAAAAAAACGACTGGCTGTATGGTTATATATGAAACTAGTAAAGGGGGATCATACATGAAAAAGTGGTTACCAGTATTGCTGTCTAGCGTGTTTACGATTAGTGTGGTTGGCTGTTCACAAGGAAGTACTATACCTAAGGAGACGACAAATTCAAGCAAGGAACAATTAACCATTAATATGATGACGGTTAGTTATGCTGGAGGCGGATGGCCTGAAGATCATCCCGTGATTAAAGAGCTTAATAAAAAATTGAACATTAATTTTAAGGTCCAATGGGTTCCATCCGATACGTATGCTCAGAAGCTTAATGTGATGGCTGCATCCAATGAATTCCCAGACGTTTTCTATATACAAGAGGCAGAATTCAACAAGTGGAGAGATAAAGGTATCTTCATGGACGTCAAACCGGAAGTGGACAAATATGCAAACTTGGCCAAATTTATTCCTGCGGACGGTATGGCTAAAATGAGTCCCAAAGGCAAATATTATGGCTTTCCTTATTATGTCACCGATACACGGGATACATTGGCCATTCGCAAGGATTGGTTGGATAAGTTGGGACTCAAGATGCCAACTACAACGGATGAATTTTATGAGGTTGCTAAAGCATTTGCAACGCAAGACCCGGATGGCAATGGTCAGGCCGATACGCCAGGGTTCTCATTCGGCATCGTCAATAACAAGTTCGTCCATATTGAACCGATTATGGGAGCCTTTGGCTTAGGTAATGAATGGAGCGAAGTGAACGGTCAATTGGTTCCGATGCAGGTTCAGACGAATGAGTTAAAAGAATTTGCAGCCTTCATGAAAAAGGCATACGCCGAGGGTGCTCTGGATAAGGATTTTCCTGCTAATAAACAAAAGGAAAGCATTGGAAAATTGGAGGCGGGTAAAACAGGGATTGCGATGATTGTACCCAACGAGTTTTTCAACGGAACCTTACCTAACTTGAGAAAGATAACTCCCAGCGCGGAACTGGTACAGCTGCTCCCTCCGAAGGGTCCCACAGGAAAACAGGCAACGCCAACACTTCAAATGACGAATAAAATAGTCATTAATGCCAAAATTGATGCAGCCAAAAAGCAGCGTATTATGGAGCTGCTAGATTATATGATGTCTGATCCAGGTTACGATTTAATCAAGAATGGCATCGAGGGTATGCATTATACAAAAGGAAATGACGGTAAATACCAAAAGCTTGATGCCTTCGATAAAGATCGCCCACAATTGCTGTCTACCTGGTTTTTCCGAAGATTTGATCCCGATATTCAGATCCGCAAATGGGATGATCAAGAGTTCGCTCAAAAAGTTAGATCGGTATTTGAAATCAATGAAAAGTATCGTTGGAAAAATCCTGCTGAAGGGTTCTTCAGTGAAACAGTGACCAAGAAAGGCAGTGGGCTCCAACAGAAGTGGATGGAAACAATGACAAAGGTTATTGTCGGTCAAGTCCCGCTGACTGCTATTGATGATGCGGTTGCAGCCTGGAAACGAGATGGCGGAGACGAAATTATTAAAGAAATCAATGCGCAATATCAACTATTGAAATAAGGCTTGATACAAATTTGAATGAGATAGGGATGGCTTCTCCCCAACCCTATCTATAGGGAGTGATGGACGTGCAGAAAGCTTTTAAACAGGGGATCCCTTTGTATGTGATGATCTTGCCTGGCTTGTTATATTTCCTAATATTTCGTTATGCGCCGATGGGCGGTATCCTGCTGGCATTTAAGGACTTTGATCCTTTTGATGGCGTTTGGGCAAGCCCGTGGGTAGGTTTCAAGCATTTCCAAACCTTATTTATGGAGCCTGACTTTTGGCGGTTATTCAGCAACACCCTTATATTAAGCGCTCTCAATTTATTTTTGTATTTCCCTGCACCGATTATTGTTGCCATCTTATTAAATGAAGCTCGGGTAAAATGGTTTGCCAGGACCGTGCAGACGATAGTGTATATTCCACATTTTGTATCCTGGGTAGTCGTTGTCGGCATAACGATCGTGCTGTTCGCCTCCCAGGATGGAGGGATTAATAAGCTGCTCGCTGAAAATGGATATGCTCGGCTGGAGCTGTTGACCCATCCTGATTATTTTAGAGGCTTATATGTATTTCAAACGGTTTGGAAGGAGATGGGCTGGGGAGCGATCATATTTCTGGCAGCACTTGCTTCCGTAGACCCTACCTTGTATGAAGCAGCAGTCATGGATGGGGCAGGAAGATGGAGACAAATGTGGCATATCACCTTGCCCGCTTTGCGAACGATTGTGGTGCTTATGTTTATTCTCAGGCTCGGACAAGTGATGGAAACCGGCTTTGAACATATTTATCTCATGCAAAATTCGTTGAACCTTGCAGTTTCGGATGTTTTTGATACGTATGTGTATCGTCAAGGTGTTCTCCAAGGAGAATACAGCTTTACAACAGCTATAGGCTTATTTAAGTCAGCTGTGGGATTGCTGTTTGTAATGGCAGCCAACAAATTGGCCACAAAATTTGGCGAGGAGGGCGTTTACTAACCATGAATAAGCTCTTAGCCAGAAGAAATGATATTCTTTTTAACTTTTTCATATATGGACTTCTGACCCTTTCATTACTGACCGTGGCCTTACCCTTTTTATATGTAATGTTCAGCTCCTTCTCCACGAAGTCTGAATATTTATCGAGGGGGTTTTATATCTTTCCGAAGGACTGGACGTTAAATTCCTATCTCTATTTGGTAAATAGCAAAGGCTTTATAGCATCCTATGCGAATACGATCTACATCACGGTCATTGGCACGGTGATCAATGTACTTATCACATGCTTAATGGCTTATGGTTTGTCAAAAAGCTGGCTTAAAGGGAGAGTCACGTTGAATTTCATGGTGCTGTTCTCGATGATTTTTAACGGGGGAATGATACCTACGTATCTGGTACTGAAGGAGCTTTCGTTGATCAATAGCTACTGGTCATTGTTTCTTAGTGGTGCGATCGCTCCGTTTATATTGATTATCATGAGAAGCTTTTTCTCCAACATTCCGACTGAACTGGAAGAATCAGCTAGAATCGATGGCTGCAGCGAATGGAGGCTATTGTTCAGTATCGTAATTCCGCTATCACTCCCGTCCATAATAACGATTACATTGATGTACGGTGTGGCGCATTGGAATGCTTACTTCCAGGCTATTTTATATTTGAACGATTCAAACAAATGGCCCGTTCAAGTATTTTTACGTCAACTGCTGCTGGAGTCGGACTCATCTATGGAGTTGAATATTGGGAACTACGAATATGGCCCGCCCGTTCGAATGGCTGCTGTACTTCTCATTGCGTTACCGCTGCTGATATGTTATCCGTTCCTGCAAAAGTATTTTAATCAAGGGATGTTCGTAGGTTCTGTGAAAGGATAGTGAATTCTAGAGAAAGAGGTATTGCCAAGATGAAAGCTATTGTTGTTCTGATGGATACGCTAAACCGGCATATGCTGGAGAGCTACACCCCTTCTTCATGGGTCAAAACACCGAATATATCGAGATTAGCTGAGAAGAGTACGATATTTAACAATCATTGGTCCGGGTCATTACCTTGCATGCCAGCCAGAAGGGATATGATAACGGGGCGCCTTGGGTTCCTCGAGCGTGGATGGGGTGGGATAGAACCGTTTGATGTTACACTCCCGCAAGTATTGAAAAGTAAAAATGTATTCTCGCATATTGTCACAGATCACTACCATTACTTTAAAACAGGTGGAGAAAACTATTGTCAGGCCTTTAATAGCTGGGATTTACACCGCGGTCAGGAAAGCGACCCGTGGATTTCCCGAGTCAATAAGCCGGCTAACTTTCCGGAGTCTTTTTATGGAAGAGCCGAACCTCAATATGAGAAAAACCGTACGACCTTCATCAGCGAAGAGGATTATCCTGGTCCCAGGACGATGAAGGCAGCATGTCAGTGGCTGGAGGATAATGAGGCTGCAGATTCATTTTTTCTCATGGTGGAAGCATTTGATCCGCATGAGCCGTTCGATTGTCCGCAGCATTATTTGGATTTATACGAAGATGATTATGCGGGACCAAGGTTTGACTGGCCAAAGTATGCCAGGGTTGGAGAACCACCTGAAGCGATCGAGCATCTGCAAAAACGCTATGCGGCTAATCTGACGATGATCGATCATTGGCTTGGGAAATTGTTAGATGTGATGGATAGCAAACAATTATGGGACGATACGCTTCTTATCTTGACGACTGACCATGGATTTCTATTAGGCGAACACGAATGGACAGGGAAAAATATCATGCACGTCTATAATGAAATCGCTCATCTGCCTTTAATGATCCATCTGCCGGGAGTCGTACCTGATAAAAAAAGGATTTCGGCTATTACGCAAAACATAGATTTGATGCCAACCCTGCTTGATTATTTTGGAATCGATATTCCACAGACGGTTAGAGGTCATTCTTTACTCGGCCTTGTAAAAGGAACAGAGAATAGTATTCGCGATTACGCGCTTTACGGCACGTTTGGAATGACTGTGAATGTTACCGATGGGAAATATACCTACTTACGTGCACCCATTCATGAAGATAATTACCCGTGCTACGCGTATACCGCAATGCCTACTACTTTTGGTGCTTATCTGGGCACCCACAATTCGGATCAAATTGAAGTCGGACGATATTTGTCCTACACCAATTACCCGTTATTACGGATTCCTATCAGCCATGCTGGTGTACCCTTTAAGATGGCGCAGCACGTACAGCATTCGCTGCTATATGATATCGAATCGGATTACCATCAATTAGAACCTATCGAGGACGAGGCACTGATCGATCGATATACGGAGCTGCTCATTCTGGCCATGGAACTGGAAAAAGCCCCGGATGAGCAATATATGCGTCTGGGATTGAATCGATAAGAAGTCATTTTAAATTATGGAGGATGAACAATGAGAATTTTATTTTTGGACTTGGACTCAACCAGCCCTGACCACTTAGGCTGCTATGGATATCATCGTAATACGTCCCCCAACATTGATAAAATTGCAGCAGAAGGTGTTCGTTTTACGAATTATTACACCTCAGATGCACCTTGCGCTCCATCTCGAACCGCGTTAATGAGTGGGCAATTCGGTATTCGCAACGGTTTGGTCGGCCACGGCGGGACGGCGGGTGATATGAAGCTGGAAGGGATAAAGCGCGATTTGATGGGCAGGCTTACGCGTGGTGGTTCCTTTCCTTCTTACCTGAATTTGATGGGCAACCTGAATACAGTTCTCATTAGCCCGTTTGCCCAGCGTCATTCCACCTTTGGGTTTTATGCGGGATTCAACGAGATCCTCAATACGGGCAAATATGGCAATGAATCAGCAGAACATGTTACGCCTGTTGCACAGGACTGGATTGATCGAAATGCACAGAAGGATGATTGGTTTTTATATATCAATTACTGGGATCCGCATACGCCTTACCGTGCTCCCATGGAATATGGCAATCCATTTGAGCATGACCCGCTGCCAGAATGGTTAACCGAGGACGTATTAGAAAGGCATAAACAAATGGTCGGTTCGCATACGGTAAATGAGTTAAATATTGATTTCATCAATAAAACGTACGATAACCAAACACACCCTAGCTTCCCTCGACACCCTGGAGATATTCAGGACATGGATGGTTTAAGAACGATGATCGATGGATATGATTGCGGAATCCGTTATATGGATGACCATCTTGGACGATTGTTTGCATCATTGGAGCAGCAGGGTGTTATGGATGACCTGATCATTATGATATCCGCCGATCATGGGGAAAATATGGGGCAGCTTGGTATCTACGGTGAGCACGCCACTGCCGATCAAGGAACATGCCGTCTCCCTATGATCATTCGCTGGCCGGGTATGAAGCAGGGAATCGTTAACGAGGATCTTCATTTACATCTGGATTTACTCCCCACTATGGCAGAAATGTTAGGCGGTCCGGGCATGCCGGATTGGGATGGGGTGAGCTATGCTTCTGTTCTAAAAGAAGGTGCGAGCTGCGGACGTGATTATGTTGTCGTATCGCAATGTGCGCATGTCGCCCAGAGAAGTGTCCGTTTTCGTGACTGGATCTATATTCGCTCCTACCATGACGGGTTTCATCTGTTTGATAAGGAAATGCTGTATAACCTTTCCGAGGACCCTAAAGAGCAGCATAATGTTGCAGCTTCCAACAAAGCTGTATGTATGGAGGCCGTTTACTATTTAAATGAGTGGCATGACGACATGATGAGACGATCTGGCGACGACAAGGACCCTTTGTGGACCGTGATGAAAGAGGGCGGACCTTACCATGCCAGAGGCTACTTGAAGGGATATATTAAGCGCTTGGAGGAAACGGGTAGAGGACATCATGTGGAGGAATTAATCCGCAGACATCCAGGCGAGTTCCCGGAAAAGATTCATCCGGCAGCCATGATAGTTCAAAAGCAGCTGAGTTCAAGAATGAAGGGATAGGATGAATATGCAGCGAAATCCAGCCGAATGGATAGCTCAAATGACATTGGAGGAAAAAGCGAGTCTATGCTCCGGGCTTGACTTTTGGCATACGAAAGGGATTGAACGTCTTGGCATTCCGTCTATTATGGTAACCGACGGGCCTCACGGCTTGCGCAAGCAGCGGGCTTCATCGGACCATCTCGGGCTGTTCGACAGTGTACCGGCAACCTGCTTTCCATCTGCCGCAGGGATGGCCAGCTCTTGGGACCGTGAGCTCATTCGCAAGGTTGGCATCGCATTGGGTGAAGAATGTCAAGCTGAGGAAGTGGCGGTTCTGCTTGGACCAGGCGTGAACATCAAGCGGTCTCCGCTCTGCGGCAGAAACTTCGAATATTTCTCTGAAGATCCGTACTTGTCCTCTGAAATGGCGGCGCATCATATTATGGGCGTGCAAAGCCAAGGGATAGGTACCTCATTGAAGCACTTTGCAGTCAACAATCAGGAGCACCGACGCATGTCTATCAATGCCGTTGTCGATGAGCGGACGCTACGCGAGATTTATTTGGCCAGCTTCGAGGGTGCGGTCAAGCAAGGCCAGCCTTGGACCGTCATGAGTGCCTATAATCAGGTGAACGGCGAATTTTGTTCAGAGAACGGTAAACTGCTAACAGACATCTTGAAAGATGAATGGGGACATGAGGGATTCGTCGTATCCGATTGGGGGGCCGTCAACGATCGTGTAGATGGACTGGCGGCAGGCTTGGAGCTGGAGATGCCATCGAATAACGGTACTAGCGATCTTAAAATCGTCGAAGCTGTCCGAAGCGGCAAGCTGACGGAAGAGGTGCTGGACCGTGCAGTAGAGCGGCTGTTGACCGTTATATTCAAAGCTGTTGACCAGCATAAAGAAGGTGCCACTTACGATCCAGACGCCCATCACCAGCTGGCACGCGAGGTTGCAAGGGAAAGCATGGTGCTTCTGAAAAATGAGGATGATTTCCTGCCTCTTGCCAAATCAGGAAACATTGCGCTAATCGGAGCACTCGCCACAACGCCACGATATCAGGGAGGTGGCAGCTCGCACATCAAACCGACCAGACTCGAGGATATTCACGAAGAGATGTGTAAGACCGCTGGAAGCACCGCTACCATCGCTTTTGCGCAGGGTTATGATCTGAACAGTGATGAGATGGACGAAAACCTGCTCGCAGAAGCTGTGCAAGCGGCCGTTCAAGCAGATGTTGCTGTTATCGTGGCTGGTCTGCCTGAACGCTGCGAATCGGAAGGCTATGACCGTAAGCATCTCCGCATTCCAGCTAATCAAATTCGATTGATCGAAGCGGTAGCAGCGGTTCAAAGCCAAGTGGTGGTCGTGCTGAGCAATGGCGCCCCTATTGAAATGTCTTGGATTGGAGGTGTGAAGGCTGTGCTCGAGGCTTATCTCGGAGGACAGGCGCTTGGCGGCGCTATCGCTGATCTACTTTTTGGCGATGCGAATCCTTGCGGTAAACTGGCGGAAACCTTTCCGCAGAAGCTCGAGCATAATCCGTCCTACCTGTACTTTCCAGGCGTTGGGGATCACGTAATCTATAATGAAGGTATTTTTGTCGGGTATCGTTACTATGACGCAGCTGACCGGGCACCCTTATTTCCTTTTGGTCACGGTCTTAGCTATACCCGATTCAGTTACTCCGATCTTACATTGAGTAACAAGGAAAGCTTAGATACAGGCACAATTCACGTTAGCTTAAACATCACCAATACTGGAGATCGGCACGGAAAAGAAATCGTGCAGCTGTATGTTCGCGACGTGGTCAGTACGGTTGTAAGACCGCTCAAAGAATTGAAAGGTTTCGTTAAAGTAGAGCTTCAGCCTGGGGAGACTAAGGCGGTAACCTTCGTGCTGGAACAACGTTCTTTTGCCTATTACAACGTGGATTTACAGGATTGGCACGTGGAAACAGGTGAATTTGAAATTCTGATCGGCAAGTCCTCTACGGAAATTACCCAGCGTGAGACCATTCGTGTCCAATCTACCGTTAGCCTCAAAAAAACGTACACACGCAACTCAACGATAGGAGACTTAATGGAAGATCCGAAGGCCGCAGCAATCGTGCAAGATTTGTTAAAGAATTCGCCATTTGCTAACGCTGCTTCCGATCATGCAGGGGCGTCAGAGATGATGGCTGCTTTCCTCAAGTATATGCCGCTTCGTGGATTGGTCGCTTTCAGCCGTGGAGCCATGACGGATGAAATGCTGGAGGATGTACTGGGCCTTTTGAATTAAGTATGGAGTAATTAGATCTCATGGAGATATGACACAATGAAGTAGGTGATAATGATGAAGAGACCCCATATATTATTAATTACAACAGATTCTCAGCGATGTGATACGTTGGCTTGCATGGGCAGTTCATTTGCGATTTCGCCGAATCTGGACAAGTTGGCTAAAGAAGGTGTGTTATTTGAACAGGGACACACTTCTTCCCCGGTATGTATGCCAGCGAGATGCAGCTTGATTACCGGGCTCCATACGCCTGTTCATGGTTGTGTGGAGAATGGGCTAAATAGACATACTCAATTCCCGACACTTCCTGATTTATTGAAAGAATCCGGGTATACCAATATTATGGTCGGTAAAACCCATTTTGGGGCGATACCCGATTCATTCGATGTCAAGCATATCGTCAGCGAGAAAATGATGGATTTTCCCGATTGTTACTCAGCGCACATTAAGGAACATGGATACAGCCGAGTCAGCGACCATCCCAATCCGATACCGGAGCATTTGTTTATGGAAGCTTTTCTCGTGGATAAAACCATTGAAGAAATAACGAAATGCACGGCTGAGCAAGATAAGCCCTTTTTCGCCTTTTGCTCGATGGTGAGCCCACATGAACCTGTGGATCCGCCAGGTAAATGGGCAACATTGTATGAACATGCAGCATTGCCTGAAATTAACTATACCGAGGGTGAAATCAAAGATTTTCCGGAACAAATGAAAAAATTGCTTGGGTTCACGGAATACGACCCTACACAGTCGTTACCTGCCGAAGTTACATTATGGGATTTATATGAAGCTCATGGAGCCGTCTATCATGATGGCATTAAGGACAAGATTGATGAGCTAAGAAGGTTGTATTACGGTTTGGCCGCTTATTGTGATGACCAGATTGGCAGATTGGTTCAATTTCTGGATGAATCCGGTTTACGTGAGCATACACTGATCATTTTTTCTTCGGATCATGGACTGCAGCTATTTGATCATGGTTTTAATGATAAGCACAATTATTATGATGCTTCATGGAGAGTGCCTTTCATCATGAGTATGCCGGGAACATTGCCTTCGAATGAGAAGCGGGATTTTGCCATTTGGAATGATATTCCCACGACTATTTTGGGTGCTGCCGGTATTCAATCGGATTCCATGCAAGGCTTTGATTTATTCTCCGCTTTAAAAGAAGGAAAGCCGTCACCTCGCCGATGTGCAGTAGCGACATTGTTCAAATCGGCGGCAATAGCAACGGAGAATTGGAAACTTACTTATTATTTTGATGATGCTGACGGTAGATTATTTGATCGTAAACAAGATTCGTTAGAAAGAAATAATCTGTATCATGATCCCAAGTATTCAGAAATACGCAATCAGCTTACACATGCTCTGTTAACTTGGAGGGCAGATCTGATGGATACTCATTTCTATCATGAATTAGCTGCCGATTTTAATAAAAGGTTTAATTCACAAGAAGGAGCTAAATTCAAAATGCCAGTCGCCAGAAGAGTAACCAAAGAAGTCAGTCAAATGAAGGGTCGGCAAACGGAAGAGCGCTTAAATCAGCTTGTTGAAAAGATTGATCTTAGGTAAAGAATTACTGTTAATTAGAGTAAATTGATGTCCAAGGAGACACGGATCATGTCCAAAAATACACGACCACATATTATCATT
Organism: Paenibacillus sp. FSL H8-0034; assembly: GCF_038000305.1. Lineage (NCBI taxonomy): Bacteria > Bacillati > Bacillota > Bacilli > Caryophanales > Paenibacillaceae > Paenibacillus > Paenibacillus sp. FSL H8-0034. The sequence goes on along the minus strand of NZ_JBBOBS010000001.1, from coordinate 4,730,166 downwards.
TTCAATCCTGATCAATGGCGCAGTGACGTTATGGGTCATTTGGGTAATGCGGCAGCGGTTACGCCAAATTTGGACAGGATGGCGGCGACCGATGGTGTTTCCTTCCGCAACGCATTTTGTCAGAACACTGTATGCACGCCAAGTCGATGTTCCTTTATGTCCGGTTGGTACCCGCACGTTCGTGGACACCGCACGATGTTTCATATGATGAATACAGACGAGCCTGTACTACTGAAAACGTTGAAGGACGAAGGATATTTCGTCTGGTGGGGAGGCAAGAACGATCTTGTACCGTCAGAGAACGGCTATGAGGCCTATTGCGATGTGAAATATAAGCCGGAGAAAGCTCCGCGCCGTGAATCGAATTTGCACGCCCATGATGTGTGGCGGGGGGACCCGGAAGGAGATAATTACTACTCTTTTTATGCTGGGAAGCTGGAGAAAGGAGAGGAGGAGTCTTCCTATTACGATGGGGATTGGGCGAATGTGCTTGGGGCCATCGATTTAATCCGTAATGCCCCGGAGGACCGTCCGTTGTGCATCTACTTACCTCTGCTGTATCCGCACCCCCCTTACGGTGTAGAGGAGCCATGGTTCAGCATGATTGACCGGGAAAAGCTGCCCGCACGCATCCAAGCACCGGATGATTGGGAAGGAAAACCGAGTTTGCTGAAAGGGATTTATGAGCGCCAGAAGCTCCAGGGATGGACGGAAAATCGGTGGAACGAGCTGCGAGCTACCTATTACGGTATGTGTGCCCGGGTCGATCACCAATTCGGCATGGTGATGGATGCGCTGCGCGAAGCGGGGATGTATGAGGATACGGCCGTTTTTTTCTTCTCGGATCATGGTGATTTTACGGGCGATTACGGATTGGTGGAGAAGACTCAGAATACTTTTGAGGATGTCCTGTCAAAGGTACCCTTCATTGTCAAGCCGCCAAAGCATGTGGATGTGCAGTCAGGAGTTAGTGATGCACTCATCGAGCTGATCGATTTCCCCGCTACGGTGGAAGCGTTGCTCGGGGTAACGCCAAAGCATACACATTTTGGTAAATCCCTGCTGCCGTTGATTGCCGGAGAGCAGGAGGAACACCGTGACGCCGTATTTTGCGAGGGAGGTCGGCTTCATGGAGAGGAGCACTGCATGGAGAAGGGCAGTATTTCCTCAATAAGACCCGAGGGATTATATTGGCCCCGCGTTAGTCTGCAGCAGAATGAAGGTGCTGAGCATACGAAAGCCGTTATGTGCCGGACCAAGGAGTACAAATATGTGAGGCGTTTCTATGAGTCGGATGAACTGTACGATTTGCGCTCCGATCCGGGAGAGACTAAGAACAGAATTAATGATCCAGCCTTAGCGGAGATTGTGTCCGGATTGAAGGACCGACTGTTAACCTTTTATCAGGAAACCTGCGACGTTGTGCCGCATGAGACTCATCAACGAGGACACTAACAAACAGAAAGAATCGGGTTGCTGCCGAATGGGATAGGAATCGGTTGGGACCATTATAGAGGAAGGTGAAGACATGGGAAAACCAATCAGAAATGTAATCATGATCGCTACGGACCAGCAAAAAGTAGATGCCATGAGCTGTGTTGATTCAAGCTACCATACACCTAACCTCGACAAGCTGGTTGAACGAGGTGTGCGATTCACTGGTGTGATTAGTACATCCGCACAATGCTCACCGTCTCGTGCGACTTGGATGACTGGAAAATATCCTCATCAGGTAGGTGTCTATAACATCGGTCATGTCCTTGATCCAGAGGAATGGGGCATTGCCAAGGAATTTAATAAGGCTGGCTACGAAACGGTTTATTTTGGGAAATGGCATTTAGGTCTGTCTGCTGCCGCTCATGAATTTCAAATTACTGACTATCGTACAGATGGAATGGAGCTTGGTGGTGCTAACCCTGATCCAAGGTTCCATAGCAACAAGGATGCGGTTACGACTTCCAAAGCATTGAATTATTTGGAAGCTTGTGAAGGAAATAAGCCCTTCTTTATGAAGCTTTGCTGGTACATGCCTCATCCAAACACGCCAGTTGACAGTCCGTTCGAGCTTGTAGAGCACTTTGCCAGACAATTCCCGTTAGAGGACATGCCGATTCCAAATAGCTATCTGCATGATGATTTGTCTAGCAAGCCTTCCTTTCAGCGGCAGCGTGCCTTGGATAGCGAATCGGAGCTAACAGAGGAACTTGTTCGTCGGGATGCCCAACGTTATAGGGCCATGCTGACGCTGATGGATTGGAATCTCGGCCGATTAATGGAAAAGCTCGAGGCCAAAGGTCTGATCGAGAACACAACCATCCTATTTACTAGTGATCATGGGGATATGCAAGGGGCGCATAGGCTTCGCTTGAAGGGAGTGCTGCCTTATAAGGAATTGTATAATGTACCGGTTATTCTTTATGTGCCGGGTATAACCCCAAGCCGCAAAGTCATACCGGATCTCGTCTCGAGTGCTGCTGTGACGGGTACGTTACTTGCTGCAGCCGGGATTGAGGTGCCAGCTGAATGTGAGGGAGGCTCATTGTTTCCGAGTTTAGAGCAACCGGAGCCTCCGGTAGATGAGCTCGTATTTTTCGAGCATTACAAAGCATATTGGGGTTATCATCCGCTCAGAGGCGTTCAATCCCCTGAGTGGAAATATGTGTACTATTTTGAGGATGATGTGGAGGAAATGTATAACCTGCGGCTTGATCCTGATGAGCTTGTCAATGTGGCAGGACAGCCGGAGGCGGAATCGGCCCGTAGTCGTTTGAGACAAGCGGTAGATGAGTGGTGGACAGCTACCGGAGGGCTGACACGGCCTTTCGTTATGGACCCAAATAGTAAATGGGGAAGAGAAGGTTAATTATTTTTGACTTTGTCTCCCTTATTGCAAAACGAGCCTTAGAAGCAAATTCTAGGTGCTCGTTTTTTTAATATTGACCCGTTATGTACAGTTTTGGACGTTGCTCGATTGATATTCCACTTAGGCAGCGTGGCATTCGCATATTGAAGTGTGTGGTCTGTTATGATACACTACATACGATAACAAGCAACGATAGATGTAACCTGGCAGCAGAGGTGAACGTAGATGGATTTTGTATGGAAGTCGGAACAGTTTCATATTGACCCCTCCCGTCCGCTGTATGAACAATTCGTAGAGCAGCTTCGCGCTTTGATTGTGCGTGGTGTACTGGCTCCTGGTACTCGGATGCCATCAGTACGGGAACTCGCAGCGACTATCCGTGTCAACCCGACGACAGTAATGAAGACGTATCAGGAGCTCGAAAGAGCCAGACTCATCGTTACGTTTCGTGGACAGGGAACCTATGTGACCACCGACAACGAGGCCATTAAGGAAAGTAAAAGGACGATCGTCAAGGAAGCCATGAAGCATCTGCGGGAGATCGCAGAATCGCTTGATCTGACCGTTGACCAACTGCTTGAACTGGCACAAGAGAAGGAGGAGTAATCCTATGACGAATGATACTGGCACCTCAATAGCCTTGGAGTGCAGGCAGGTAACGATGAAAGTAAGAAAAAAGGAGATTTTAAATGAGGTTACGTTTTCTTTAGAAAAGGGACGGATTGCCGGATTGCTGGGCCCAAACGGTGCAGGCAAATCAACCCTGCTCAGTATTTGCTCCGGATTAACGGAACCTACAAGCGGATCAGTTCGAATCTTTGGTCAGCCAGCAGGCATAGGAACCTTGCGTTCCATCGCAGTGCTGCCGGACCGGGGGAAATTACCCGGATGGTTGACGGCTGGGGAATGGCTTGCTTTTGCCGATCAGATCTATCCGGATTGGGATTTCGAAAGGGAGCAGCAGCTGGTTCAGTCATTACGAATCAACTTGGGAACGCGCATATCCGCCCAATCCCGCGGGGAGGAGGCTCGACTGCAGCTTATTAGCTGTCTGGCTCGCACCTCGCCTCTTGTCCTGCTGGATGAACCGTTCACCGGTGTGGATATGATTTCACGGGAGCAGATCGCTTCATCGGTCGTGGCTGATTTGGCAGACGGAGAACGGACCTTTCTCATTGCAACTCATGATATTCGCGAGATGGAGCAGTTATTCGATCGGATTATTCTGATCGGGAATGGCCGTGTTGTGGCGGATAATGAGGTCGATAGCTTAAGGGAACAAGGAACCTCCGTGGAATCCCGTTATAGGGAAGTGTTCTCATGAAAAGTGTATGGACACTTGCAAAGCTTGAGCTTAGTAGGTACAGCACTTACCTGCCTGGAACATCGCAAAGCAATTACATACGCATCGGCCTGATCTTCCTGCTGCTGCTTGCAGCCAGTATGGCGTGGTCACGTAGTAACGTGAACGTCGGCAGCTTGTATGCAATGGGCTTCATCGTGTTCGTGGAGACGATGCTGATCATTATGGTATGGGAGGCACTGAACGGAGGCCGAGCCGGAAGAAGCCAGCAGTGGTGGCTGCTTCTGCCTTATTCAAGACGCATGCTTGTTCTTGGCAAGGCTCTTAGCTTGGTCTGGTTGGGACTTTATCTCATTCTATTTATGCTTCTGCTCTGTACCCTCCATTATGCGTTATTCGTCTTATGGGGAAGCGTGCCCTATGCAGACGCAAGCATCTTATGGCAAACGGCAGGTACAACAGGTGGGATAGCTCTCGCTATACTCCCCATCCTGAGCAGTTTGGGTTTGCTCATGTCCGTGTTTCAGATGTGGTGGGCTCGCATCGGAACCGTAATTGTCTTCATCTATATATCGATGCCACTGCTTATCTTTTCACTCCTGGCTGGCAGCTCCGCTATTGATTTTCAATTCACGATGCCGAAGGTACAAACGGTATGGCTGCTGGTGGCTGCGGGATACATATTCGCTTGCGCGGCTGTTTGGCTTTCAAGCACGATAGGCATGAAGCAGCTTGCGAAGCTTCGTTTTCATGGCTATCCGGTTGTATCATCCCCCGAATTGCAGGCTCCACAGATAATGGTGCCATTGCAGGTAACCAATCGACGTTCGGGTGCTTTCTGGGCTTTGGCTGCCATGGAGAAACGACGGTATGACTGGATCAGTCGCCATGCTCCGAGGCGCACACGCTGGGTCGTGTATGCACTGTTGGCCCTCATAGCCTTCTTTGGTTATCAGAACAGCGGCAGCCTGACGGACTTGATCTTCTTTCAGTCGAGCTTGAACATGTTCAGCTACATGGGAATTGTTGTGTATATGTTGAATAAAAATGCAGATTTCAGCAAAGGATTTGCCCATTGGTGGCTGGCTTTTCCACATTCCCGTTATGTATTGCTGGGCAGCCGGATATTTGCTTATTTAACGTCGATGTTAACCTATTGGTTACTAGCCATGTTAAGTGCAGGTATCGGATTTGCTTTGCGGCAATGGTTGAATCCTATGTCGGGGACGGATCTTCTCATCGCAGGAAAATATATCGCCGAAAATGTAGTGCTCATGATTCCGCTTGCTGTTTTTTACGTGTTAGCTGTACAAATTATGCCAGCCGTTAATAAGCATCCGCTGCTCATTATCTTGTTTGCTCCTTTATTGGCGAGTTACGGCTATTGCATTCAGCTGCCTAATTTATGGATCATGCCGGATCGGTTATCTGGGCTTGCGCTGCGTGACGGTCCTGCTCCAGACTTCCTCAAGCACCTGACCTTGCTTTATAGCATTGGCATTCCAGCCGCTCTGATCGGCTTCGGGCTCGGTGGGAAGTATTTAAATAGATATGCGATGATGAAGAATTCGATCTGGATTCGAAGCCTTCGTGGGAAAGAACATTAATGCCACAGACAGACGGATAGATGGCATTCAAAATTGTCGGATGTATGAATTTTTCTCATTCACTCTTAGATTGGGTCGGCTATGAATGGTTAAAACAGGCAAGTAGACGTATAATACGTATAGTGACATCCAATGTTACTACATATTATTTATCTATTAGGTTAGGTGGAATCACTATGAAAACAATAGTCGTTGTTGGTGGTGGCATTACCGGGTTATCCACTGCCTATTATCTTCAAAAGACGATAAAATCCCAAAAGCGGGCGGCAAAAATTGTGCTGGTAGAAGCCAATGATACCTTGGGCGGTAAAATCAGAACCGCTCATGAGGGTGAGTTTATAATGGAGACGGGAGCGGATTCGATTGTTGCCCGTAAAACGAATGTAGCTCCATTTCTGGAAGATCTGGGCTTACAGGAGGACGTTGTATATAACGCAACAGGAGTCTCTTTTATTCATACAGATGGCGAATTGAAAGCCATTCCGAAGGATGCGGTTTTTGGTATCCCGCTCAGTCTGGAATCATTGGCCAAGACGGATCTGGTTTCAGCGAAGGGGAAGGTAGAAGCCTTAAAAGACTTCTACACACCGAATGAAACCTTTACGAAGCAGCATTCAATTGGGGAATTCCTGGAGTATTTTCTCGGTAAGGAGCTAGTTGAGAAGCAAATTTCTCCAGTATTGTCCGGCGTATATTCAGGTAGGCTGCAGGATTTGACCATTGCATCGACGCTTCCTTATTTACTGGATTATAAAAATGAATATGGCAGCATCATTCAAGGCTTATCGGAGAACAAGCAGCGTTTTCAGGGGACAGGTGGCAAGAAATTTTTGTCGTTCAAGCAGGGTGTGTCTTCGTTAATTGATAGGATGGAAGAACGGCTAACGGATGTTGAGCTATATAAAGGCGTGCAGGCTGAACAAATCGAGAAGCAGCAGGACAGGTACATCGTTTCTTTGTCCAATCAGATTAAGCTGGAAGCGGATTTCATCGTACTGAGCACACTGCATCCGGTGGCACAGCTCCTTCTCCATGATGAGAGTTTGGATGAGGATTTCGAGCAATTGACCAACAGCTCTCTCATCAGTGTCTATCTGGGATTTGACATTCCGGACAGCGAGCTGCCCAAGGACGGGACAGGCTTCATCGTCGCAGAAGGCAGTGATCTGGTATGCAATGCCTGTACGTGGACCAGCCGTAAATGGGAGCATACCTCAGAGCAGAACCGTTTGCTGGTAAGGCTTTTTTATAAAAGCACCTGTCGTGATTATGATCAGCTTCTACATATGACACAGGAACAATTAATCCAGGTAGCGCGAAAGGATATCGAAGACAGTCTTGGTCTTACAGGCACGCCGATTTCATCTGATATTACCAAATGGCATGAAACCATGCCCAACTATCATTTGAAGCACCCGCATATTGTAAAATCGTTGGAAGCCAAACTAGCGGAGAGCTATCCTAATATCATTTTGGCTGGATGCTCCTATTACGGTGTAGGTATTCCCGATTGTATCCTGAACGGAGAACAGACCGCGCAAAGGATTGCCGAGCGCTTGTGAGGAATAATCGAATAGGCTGCATCTACAAGTAAATCAGCACACTTAAAAACCTTCCCGGCTTCAGGAAGGTTTTTTTGAAATACAGGCATTTATTAGTTGACGAGACTTGGGAGTAACTTTAGTGTAGCAGGCACAACAAAAAAAAGAACCAAATCGCTACGCCGCTTGATTTATAATTTTAGTGGCTCTCGATTTCCTGAACGTGACCAAGGAATAGATGAGCAAGGAAAGCCAGATAAACGAAAAGGCTATTAATTGAGGTTCAGTAAACGGCTCATGAAAAACAAAAATAGCTAACAGCAGGCTTGTTGTCGGAGCCATATATTGGATGAAGCCGACCATCGAAAGTGGAAGCAGCTTGGCTGCCTGAGCAAACCAGAATAACGGTAAGGCGGTTGCCGCTCCCGATAATAGAAGAAGCACAATCGAATAGCTGGATAAAGAAGAGACTGTGGCTGAACCGGCTGATTGAATGTACAATAAATAAATGAATGCAATAGGGAAAACAACGATGGTTTCCCAGGTGAGACCCAGCAAAACATCCAGGCCCGCCTTCTTTTTGGCTAGTCCATACAGCGCAAACGAGACAGCCAAGGAAATCGCCACCCAAGGAATCGTTCCGTATTGAATGGCCATTATCAACACACCAAAGCCCGCCAGCAGGATTGCCACCCATTGACCGGCTGAAAGTCGTTCTTTTAAGAAAATGACGGCGAACACAACGCTTATCAACGGATTCATATAATAGCCTAAGCTCGTCTCGATCACATGTCCATTGTTGACTGCCCATATGAATAAAAACCAGTTGCAGCTTATAAATATGGAGCAAAGCAAGACGGCTGCTTTACTTTTTAGATTGGGCACAGCCGATTTAAGCTGCTTCCATCGTTTTGCTGCACTGACCAGAATAGCTACAAAAACTAATGACCAAACAATTCGATGAGCAAGAATCTCCCAAGCTGGCATGGATTGGAAGAGACGCCAATATAGCGGCAAAAAGCCCCATGAAAGATAAGCCAACACGCTATAAATAATTCCTTTTTTCATGAATACAAGACTCCTTTTTCAAAAGTAAGTCTCAGTGTAACAAATTTACCCCAATAATGTAACCCTACCCGAGTAATCTACTCCAAAATGGGAGCAATGTTTGTTTAAAATAAAATTTTCAATGGATACTTCCTATATCGTAATGGTAAAGTAAAGGATAGGCAGTACATAAGGAATATTTAGTCAGGAGTGTTGAACGATTATGAAACAGAACCAATATGATGACCACGATTTTTTTGATAAATACAGTCAAATGCCTCGTTCCATTGGTGGATTACAGGCCGCGGGGGAGTGGCCCGCACTCCGTGCAATGCTTCCCGAACTACGCGATAAAAGAGTTCTTGATCTTGGCTGCGGCTATGGATGGCATTGCCGATATGCGCGCGAGCAGTCAGCCAGGTCAGTGATAGGTATAGATCTATCCGAGAAAATGTTAGCACGCGCGATAGATAATACTAACGATTCCGCGATCGAATACCGTCGGCTGGCAATTGAAGATATCGACTTTGCTGCAGAGGAATTTGATGTTGTGCTAAGCTCACTGGCACTTCATTATGTGGAGTCATTTGATAGCGTTTGCCGTAAAGTATATCATTGTCTCGTATCCGGGGGCACATTCGTACTTTCTGTTGAACATCCGGTATTTACCGCACTTGCTGCACAAGATTGGTTTTATGGTCCTGAAGGCGAACGCTTGCATTGGCCCATCGATCATTACCAGAATGAAGGTCTGCGGCAGGCAAGGTTTTTGGATACCGATGTTGTCAAATATCATCGCACGATCGCCACGTATATGAATACATTAATAGATTCCGGTTTCACCATTACAAGGCTCTCTGAGCCACAACCAACACAAGAAACACTTGCCAAATATCCCGAAATGCGAGACGAAACCCGCCGTCCCATTTTCCTCTTGATTGCAGCGGTCAAGAATTAGAGGAAGGTGAACATAGTGAGTGAAAAAGAAATTGACGCTGCGATTGAGCGGCAGGGTTCTGTGGACGATAGTGATGAACCTGGTGCAATGAGCGGATTCGAGATGCGAGAGGAACAGTTTCTGGTCGGTCGAAGGGGGCAGCATGAGCGGTTTAATGCCTATTTGACGGGACAAAGCAATTCTGGTCAATCCATCTGGAATATTTACGGAACAGCGGGTGTGGGCAAAAGCTTTCTGCTCGATTCATTTCGCCGGAAAGCACGGCTTGCAGGCATCCCGATGCTGCACCTGGACAGCCGCGATTTCAATCATAAAGGCGAGCAGTTGTTTCGTCAGCTGCTGGATCAGCTAATACTGCTGAAGCAGGACGATGAACATGGCTTACAGCAGCAGCCGCTGGAATCCTGTTTGACCCTGCTGAAGCTGCTGACTCAGAGGACCCGGTTGGTGCTGGCCTTTGATACCTATGAGGAAATGGGAGAGCTGGACGGCTTGCTGCGTGAACGGTTATTCAAGCGGCTGCCTGACAATGTACTGCTCATTCTTGCCGGCCGCTATAAACTCAGTGACCAATGGGTCTTGTCCCCTGCTCTGAGAGAACGGATTCACTATATGCCGCTAGGGAACTTAACTGACAGCGAAAGCGAGTCATACCTTCGATGCTCCGGTATTATAGAAGATCATAGAATTACGCGAATTCAAAGGAAAACCGGAGGGCATCCCCTTGCCCTGTCCCTCGCGGCCGCGGTGCCCCTGCAAGACGAATGGGCAGCTCCCCCAACCGACGATACAGGTTGGTTTGACCTTCTGGTCAAGGCTTGGCTTCGTGAGGTTCCAGATGTGAAACTTCGTCGCATAGTTGAAGCGGCAGCCATACTGCTGCATGTTAACCGGGAAGTGCTGACCTTCATTATGGAGGAAGAGGTCGATGATCCATTGTTCGATGCGCTGATTTCCTTGTCCTTTGTACGTAAAACGGGGCGTGGCTGGATGCTGCACGATCTGATGCGGATAGCAGCACGCAAGCAGCTGGAGGAGCGCACACCGGAATACTTTCACCGACTGATGGGCAGAGCTGCATACTATTATGCTGATTTGATCAGGCAGATCTCAGGCTCCCGCAGCACAGAGTGGGAGGTAGGGGAGCTGTTCTACTATACAACGGGCAATATCATGGTGCGGGCTTTGATTCAGTCCTCTTCCAGAGGTCAGTATGCTTGGGAATCGTTGACGATGGCCAATATCGGGGAAGGGGAAGCCTACCTACGAAGTAGATTGGAAGCAGCGACACCTCTATCTTTCTCGGGGGCAGATCCCGAGACGGAACAGACATATCATGAATTTGTAGCCAAGGAAGATATGAAGCTGACGATCAAGGGTATTGATCTGCATACTTTGGTCCGGCTGGATCGGCAGGGCGTCATGCTGCTTCGCTCGGGAAGCGGTGAAGCTGTCGGACTGGCCTCTATGATCCCGATCCATTCGGAGACCCTGCCCTATTTGAAAACAGACCCGTTTTCTGCTCCGTATCTATCTTCTCTATCAACGGAGGAATTGAAGCTGCTGGCAGTTGATCCACCTGGTCAATCAGGATGGTTCATCCGAACTATCGACTACAAGGACTGGAAAAATGTCAATCTGATCATCGAAGCGATGTATTTGATTTTTTCCTATTTGTGCTCGGGAGGACTTTTTATCGCTTCTCCGCCGCCATTGGAATTTTTTCAGGGTGCGCACTTGAGTATGGGCTTTCAAATTGCACACGGCGTCGTTCATCGGCATTATGATGGCAGAACGTTAACGCCGACATTCGTGCTCGACACGAGAGGAGAGAAGCTGGAGGCATTCCTTCGCTTTCTGCTTAAACAGGGAGGGTATTCCAGCTTTACACCAAGCTTGCCGGTCGGTCTGCTTGAACGGCTGACGAAGCGGGAACGCGAGGTCGTTCTGCTCGCAATAGACGGTCATACCAATGGAGAAATTGCCAAAACTCTCTATGTTAGCGAGATTACCGTGAAAAAGCATATCAGTGCGATATTCGTCAAACTGGCAGTGAAAAACCGCAACCAATTAATTAAGCTTTTTACCAGTAAACCCTGAGGACTTATCTATTCCGGCTCACACCTTTAAGTGGTGTGGGCTTTTTACATATATGAGACCAATACCATACGAACGTATAATATCCAACTCCAACGCTCCCTGATATATTAGTTTCATGAATAGGCTGTAGGGTGTTGACAGCCGTAGAAAGGAGACAAGGCGATAGGGTGCATTCGGATGATCGAACGATCAATAATCGATTGATCGGCAGTGGAACACCGTTTCATCATCGTCATCATTTAGGCAAAAGATCTTATTTCATGCGGCTATGGCCCAATCAAACAGGGGGAAGATAGGTATGGGAATCAAATTCATCAAGGTATCTGTTGTTTATTTTGTCATCGGCATTCTTCTGGGTATGTATATGTCGATGGCTAACCAGCATGTATTCGCGAGTGTGCACGCACATATCAATCTGCTGGGCTGGCTGTCGTTTGCGGTGTCTGGTATTATCTACCATTTGTTTCCAAGGGTGGGATTCAGCCGTTTGTCCATCGTACATTTCTGGATGCACAATATTGGACTGCCACCGATGATGCTGGGATTGTTTCTGTTGCTTAGCGGAGCTGAATCATATGAGTTCCTGATTCCGATTGGCGCAATTCTGGTTGTACTTAGTGTCATCGTGTTCGCGGTTAATGTATTGATCCATATCCGATCGTCGGAAGGGTAAGAATCGTATGCCTTATCTGTGATAGACTCCTTATTTTGATCGATATGGCAATAGTTTTCATAGAGAAGTTTAGTATCATGCAGTCATGCAGTCATGATACTAAACTTCTCTATTTCTATGTTAATACGAATATATGACCTATTTCACTGAAATGGAGAAAATGAATGGCCTAGACTCCTGTTCATAGCCACTTTTAAGCTTGACGGGGTGAAACATTACACATACATTAAATAGGTACCTATTTAACCTGAAAAGAAGGTCATTCCATATGGAAGTCTGGAAACGCAATTTATACATCTTATGGACCGGGAACTTTTTAACTGCGGTTGGCATTGGTATGATTATCCCTTTTTTGCCTCTTTATGTGCAAGATCTTGGAGTACATGATGTGAAACAGGCCGCTCTATGGGCAGCTATGATTTTCGGGATCAATCACCTGATGATCGCACTTATATCTCCCTTGTGGGGAAGGTTTTCAGATACATATGGGCAAAAGCTGGTTATGGTCATAACCAGTATAGGCTCGGCTGTTATTATCGCGGCTATGGGTCTTGTCGATACTCCCTTACAGCTGCTTCTGCTCCGCGCCGCTTTTGGGACGATGGGCGGTTATCCAACCTCCTCTGTAGCCTTATTGGCCATAGAAGCTCCCAAGCAACAGGTGGGTAACGCTTTAGGCACACTGCAAACCGGACAAGTCACCGGTCAATTGTTAGGGCCGCTGATTGGTGGCGTGCTGGCTGAGTGGTTGGGGATACGCGATTCCTTCTTTATTACTGGCTTCTTTATATTCCTGGCTGCGCTGCTGACGGTATTTGGAGTGAAGGAGACGAATACATACCCTAAATTCAAGTTCAAAAGCTTGTTAAGACTGAATAACCCGTTTAAATCGAGAATTCGTCAACAGGAAGTTCCAGATAAGAAAGCATGGCATGATATTTTTGTGCAATCTCCACTTATTATCACGCTATTTATTTCTACATTCCTGATCTCTATAAGCTTTGCGAGCATTAGTCCAATGATTTCGTTGTATGTAAAAAGCATGAATATCGTGGATCACATTGAAATTATGGCTGGTCTCATATTTGCATCTACGGCCTTAGGCACGATGATCACGGCACCGCTGCTCGGAAGAATGGGAGATCGACATGGTCATACTATCATCCTGCTCGTATCACTCATTCTGATTGCCGTCCTGCATATTCCTCAAGGGTTAGTCACCAATGCATGGGTGCTCATGGGCATACGGTTTATTACCGGATTATGTATCGGTGGTGTGATTCCATCTATCAGTTCCCTGCTGCGCAAATTAACCCCAACCCCTGTTCAAGGCAGCGTGTTTGCCTATAATGCTAGTGCTGGATCATTGGGAAACTTGTCAGGAGCGATATTCGGAGGACTTGTGGCAAGCAGCTTTGGCATTTCTCTGGTGTTTTATGTTATTGCCGGAGTATTCTTCGCACATTTCCTGATGATAGCTGTTCAGTTCAAGAGGTTCAGAAGAGCGGAGCAGGAGCAGGATGTATCCTAAGATATCAGGCAAATAAAATATAATATTAAAGGTTTGTACTCGTGACTTATGAAACGGTACAATGCTACCCCTTAGCTGGATGATGTTTACCTGGATCGTAGAATGTGTATAAATAGATAGGATAGTTGGGAAAGGAGGGGTTCCATGAGCAATAAGAAAAAGCAGCGCTTCAACGATTACTTTGAACTGGGGCTATACTTCATATCCACGGGGTGCCTGATATACTTTCTGATCCAAGGTATCCCTCTGAAAGCTTTTCAAGGCATACTCATCATTTCTGTTCTGACGATTATTCGCGGTGTTGTTATATTTACAAAAACGGAGCTGTTTCCCGCACTGAGGTTTTCGATCTTATTTTTCATTTTCCTTACGATGCTGCTAGCCAACGAATTCGGATTCTATGGTATCATCCCGAATCTGGATAAAATCGAGCATTTGCTGTCAGGAGTAATTCTCCACTTTATCGGCATGTTAATTTACTGGAAGCTTACTGCTGCTGAGAGTAATCAACGTTACGTGTCTTCCACTGCGATCTGGTTTGGCTTTTTCTTCTCTGTGGCGATGGCGGGCTTCTGGGAAATGTACGAATTTACTACAGATTACCTGTTTGGGCTTCAATCTCAGAGAGGCAGCTTGACCGATACGATGGGAGACATCATTTGCGGGACGATCGGTGCTGTGGGAACGAGTATTTATTTGGCATTTAAAGGAAAAAGGGAGAACCCGTCCCCCTCAACAACATGACATGAAAGAATGACCTTTACAGCCTTTTCCATATTGCCAGGGAAAGGCTTTTTTTGATCCCAGCGCTCGATTACTATGGCTCCCTTTAATGAGCTACTGAATATATAAATAAGCTTTGATAAATTTCCACTATACATTCGATGGCCCGTCCACATACAATGGATGTGAAATTGGTAAAGACTCGATGTTGGGAGGCAGTCCATGAAAGAGCAAAGTATTCCTTATCGTCGGTTGCTCAATCTACGTATCAATGCGGGAAGGCTCGATAGGCCTGAACAAGTCGTCAAGCAGCTCGTTGCTATGCAGGCACAGGATTACCATCAAGCCCTGTGGGCAATAGGTTTGCGGATGCAAGCATCAACCGCGGCGGATATCGAACAAGCTATCTCAGACCGCAAGATCATCCAGACTTGGCCAATGCGCGGAACGATCCATTTTGTATCGCCAGACGATGTGAGATGGTTGTTGAAGCTTTCGGCTGCCCGTACATTGGCACAGGATAAGCGAAGGCTGGAACAACTGGAGCTTAATCAGGACATCATTGAACGCAGTAAACAGATTATGTATGACGCCTTACAGGGCAATAAGCAGATATCCCGGCCCCTTCTCATGCAGCTGCTGGAGGAAGCAGGGATCAGTACGATCAATCAGCGGGGGTATCACCTCCTATGGTATATTGCACAGTCTGGTCATATTTGTATGGGGCCGAGGGAAGGCAAGCAGCAAACCTTCGTCTGGCTGGATGAGTGGGTGCCCAAATCCAAGGAATTATCGATGAGCGAAGCGCTTGCCGCGCTTGCAGAAAGATATTTTACGAGTCATGGGCCTGCAACCGTGTATGATTTTGCCTGGTGGGCTGGAATTACGCTTTCCGCTGCTCGCCAGGGAGTCGAAGCTGTGCAGTCTCGCCTGGTGTCGGAGAAGGTAAACAATCAGGAATATTGGGAAGGCGAAGGCGAACATATTCAAACAACAACTACCGATTCTGCATCAACGGTTTATCTGCTACCGGGATTTGACGAGCATCTGCTCGGCTATAAGGACCGCAGTGCGGTGCTTATAGCCGAAGATGCTCAACATATTGTACCTGGCAATAATGGTGTATTCAAATCGACCATCATCATTGACGGTCAAGTCGCGGGCATATGGAAACGCACAATCAAGAAGAAAGGTATTGATATCGAATTCCTTTTATTTGCGCAACATCAAGACAGGAAAGAGGGCATCCTGAAAACTGCTCGTCGATACTGTGGGTTTATGGGACAACCTTTAGCTTCGACAACATTTACAAATCGATAAGCATCACCAAGCTTGTCGAAGCGCGAACAAATCATGAAGTTCCTCATTAGACAACTCAGTAATCCAGCTTTCGGAGGTGGAGATTACGTTCTCGCTTAAGCTCATCTTGCTTTCCAGCATCTCGTCGATCTTCTCCTCCAGCGTGCCCAGTGAAATGAACTTATGCACCTGTACGTTTCGCTTCTGTCCCATCCGATAGGCTCGATCCGTAGCTTGGTTTTCAACAGCGGGGTTCCACCAGCGATCGTAATGGAACACGTGGTTAGCTGCCGTCAGGTTGAGGCCGACACCGCCCGCCTTCAATGACAGAACAAAGATACCCGGACCTGTTCCGTCTGCAGCCTGGAACGCGTCAATCATTTTATCGCGTTCTGCTTTGGGTGTGCTGCCGTTCAAGTACAGCACGGGCTCGTTCTGCTGAGCCTGCAGTACGTCGGCCAGCATACGGCCCATGCCTACGTATTGGGTGAAGATCAAGCAGGAATCACCCTCATCCCTGAGCTCGCTAACCATCGCTGCAATCCTTTCCAGCTTCGCTGACCGCGTGATGTACGCTTCACGGTATTCATCGAGTAGAAGAGCTTCTCCCGATGGCGCAGCTTCCTTTAGCAGCAGCATGGGGTGGTCGCATAGCTGCTTAAGCTGGGTCAAGACGGCGAGGATGGCTCCTTTTCGCTCAATGCCCTCCAGATTCTTCATACGTTCCATAAGATCCTTGACTACGCGCTCGTAGAGGGCTCCTTGCTCGGCGGTCAGGTTGATATACACCTTCATCTCCAGCTTGTCCGGCAAATCCAGCTGTATGGCAGGATCTTTCTTCTTACGGCGCAGCATGAAGGGCTTGATAAGCTTCTGCAGCTGTGCAGTTGCCCCCTCGTCGTGATGCTTCTCAATAGGATTGGCAAAGCGATGCTGAAATCCTCGCTGGTTGCCCAGATAACCAGGGTTAAGGAAATCATAGATAGACCACAGCTCTGATAATCGATTCTCAATCGGCGTCCCTGTCAGCGCAATGCGATGTTGTGCCTGAAGCGAGCGAACGGCTGCCGATTGTTTATTTTGCGCATTTTTGATGTTCTGGGCTTCGTCCAGACAGAGGGAGCTCCAGACGGTCTCACGCAGGGTTTCTTGATCCAACAGTGCAGTTGTATAAGAGGTGATGACAACGTCTGTATCTTTCAAAACGTTAGTCAGCGCCTCTCCGTTTAATCGTCCCTTCCCGTAATGAAGCCATACCTTTAATTCGGGCGCAAAACGCGCCAGCTCCTTTTGCCAATTGCCAAGAACAGAGGTTGGGCAGATGAGCAGGGAGGGGGACTCAGATTCTGTTTGGTGATGAAGTAAATAAGTAATGAATTGGACGGTTTTACCAAGTCCCATGTCATCGGCCAAACAGGCACCCAGCCCGAATTTTCTCAGAAAACTGAGCCATGTAAAGCCTTCACGCTGGTAGCCGCGAAGCTCTGCGCGCAGTCCATCAGGTATCGCCAGCTCTTTTAAGCTCGATGGCTGTCCTAACTGACGAAGCAGAGCCAAGAGATGCGAGTTTAATTCAACCTCCAACTGAATCCGCTTTTCTTCTTCTTCCGCATCTGCTTCAGTTGTCAGACCAAGCTCTGATGGCTTTGCTGGTTCCGCTTCGTTTAACAGATGCAGCTGAAGGACATCCTGCAAGGATAAGCCTTCCTCCGGATTTACGCTGTCCATGAGCCTACGAATTTGCTCCAGCAGAGCAGGATCCAGGTAAACCCATTCTCCGCGGAAGCGGATCAGCCTTTCTTTGCGGCCAAGCAGCTCAGCGAATTCGGCTGCATCCAGGTCGGTATCGCCGATGGCAACGCGCCAGTCGAAATCAACAAGAGCATTGAGTCCGAATAAGGACTTGCCTTTGCCGCCGGCTTCGGACGTAACCCGAGCGCGTAGGCGCGGCTTCCGTTTAGAGGCAGCCTCCCACCAGCCCGGCAGCATCACATTCCAGCCGTCATTTAGTAATTGTCGGCTGTCTACGGTCAGAAACCGCCATGCGATTTCATCGGTTAGCGGCTCAGCAAAGAGCTCACCACCGATATTCACATTTGGAAGAGCCTCGCTCAGTCGGGCTGCCCATCCGCCAGAACGTTCTTGAATATACGGGCTCCAATCACTGGCCCATGTGCCCGAAGCCTGACCGTCTGCAGCCAAGCGAATCGGTATAATTGCCGAGCCTTCGCTCTTATCCTGAAGCACCAAACGAAGCCGCCAATCGAACTGCTCGTCATCCGGTTCCAGCAGCTGTAAAGCGGGACGGAAGGGAGCCATATCCGGCTTCCAGCCGAGTGCTGCAAGCCATTCATCCTCTGTAAATGCAGAAGTCGAGGCAGTTCCAACTTGAGTTCCTCTAAACAACGCGGGATAATCCCGTCGAAGATCGGACACGGCTGCTTCATCTGCATAGTGCTCGGTTGTGACAGCAGCAGAAAAAGCTGAGCGCAAACCCGACATATCTTCGCCTGACAAATCCAGGCTTGCCAGCGTATCCCAATCCAGCTCTTCCAGATGCTCAGATCCTGTCTCCCAGGTCCACTGCAGCTTTCCACTCCGAAATGAGCTGTAGCTTGGTATATAACGGCCTTCCTTGGCTTCTCTATATAATCGCGGTGCGGCTGCAAGCAGCTCTTCGGTAGCTTCATTCCCACCCTGCCAGCGAATAATGTCCATGAAATTCGGATCGGCAAAGAAGGGCAGCACCATTTCTGCAGGCAGAACCGTTACGGTCAGCTCACCGGCCTGCCGCAGCTCCAGGGTGGTTCCGTAGACAGATGGTTCGTGCCAGGCAAACATAATTTTACGGAATTTATCGCCCGCAACCTCATATCCATTCTGAAGTCCCCAGAGTAAGGCATCTCCACTATCCGTTAAAATCACCTGCAGCGTCATCTCATACAATTGTGTACTCATTCCAGCAGTTTTCCTTTCTTCAGTTCCTCTTGCAGCGCTCGAAGTCGGCTGTGTCGTTCCATAAATCCAGAGAAAAAGCGGTCCCAGCGCTCGGCCTGCTTCATTTTTTTGTATACTTTATCCAGTCTCTTCAGCAGCTTGACCGCTAATTTATAATCATGCCGATTTTTAAGGGAGACATAATGCTCGATGGCTTGATGATAATAAGGCAGCAGGAGAGCTGGAGCTTCCTTCTCGATTGGCTGCAAGACGCTGACCCGATGGTAGAGGGGGTCTTGTCCTTTAAAGATTTGCATTTCCAGCCAAGGCTTCCATTGTCGCTGCTCATACAGCATTTCATCAATAATCTGGGCAGAATGGGGCAGCATTTCTTCCAGCACGGTCCACAGATGCTTCCCGGCATCAGGAACATGTGCGACAGCTTCCTTCCAGTAACCCAAATAGGCATCGAGCTCCTTGGTTCTTTGGCCATAAAAGTATGAGGCCGTCCTTAATAACCAATCAATCAGATTGTCCCAATCGCGAGCAGCAGCGATATGATTCAGGAAAGGCAGAAAAAGACGTGTCGGTGCTTTATTTAAAGTACCACTCGCTTCTAAAGCCGCCCATGCGTCACTAGTTCTTGATTGATGCAGGTACAGGAATGCCTTGGCCGCTGAGAGAGAAGAAGAGATCGAATCGGTTGTTTGCTGCGTTATGTCGTTTATTTCCTGCAATACCCATTGTTTCGCATCAGGATAGGGGGCTATCCAATATTTCCACAGCGCCGTATACAGGCCATAATCAAGATACTTCTGATCAGTTTCTTTGGCCAACTGCTGTCTGACATAACTTAAAGTTTGTTTAAGGCGCTCTCCAGCGAGGGTGAAGTCGAATTGTGCTGACTTTTGGTGTAACCAAGCATGGATTTCATCGTACATTCGATACAATGCAGACGAAGTATAGTAACTTACAGTTCCTTGCGCAGTTTGCTCTTTGATTTTCCTCAGGATAAATAACTCTTGATGCAACTCAAAAAAGATCAAGTCCATTTCCGAAAAAGGAACAGCTACCTTGCGGATATTTTGCAGCTCATACCGCAGCACGTTCGTAAAGGTTCCCTGATCGTAGGATGGTTTAACATGAGCTGTATATTGATCCAGAAACTTATGCCAGCTATTAATATCCATGTCTGGCAGCTGCTTGAGCTGCGACTCTGGTGAAATAATCGAAGTGGCCCGCTTAAGGTGATAATTGGCATTTACAATTTGGGAAGCCGGATAACCCAGTCGGTCAGCCAGCTCCATGATAACAGCAGCCAGATGCTTGCAGGTGGTTCGAACCGGACAGGTACATGTATTGGACAAGAACTTGTCTAAATACAGCTTAACACTGTAGTCTTCCGAGCCTGTTACCCTTGCTTGTACCACACGATTCTCCGTAATCACCAGAGAGGCTACACGCTGCTGTTTAAAATAATTAAATCCTCGGCTAAGTGTCACTTCATTAAAAGATTGAGCTACTTGCTCAAGCAGCTTCAACCATTGCTCATCATTTAATACAGGAAAAGAACTCATCGCAAAGCTCCTTGCTCAAAAATAAAAGATGCTAACCATTCTATTATAAAGGGATACGAGAAGAAATACGATATTTTCGTGGAAAGGGTGCCGCTGAATATTTAATCGGTTCTATGATGTTCACTGCAAAGGACGAATTACATGTGAAGGCACTACATTTGGTTTGTCATAATACGAATACAAGAGCTTTGATGTTTTACACCAAATTAAACTTCAAGCCCTATGAAATTACAATGAGAACGGATAAGCAGGTATACCTAAAGTCAATAAATATTTTCATTTATGGTGTGAAAGATGCTGTATAATAAATAGAGGAAACTATCTTTATTCAGGGGGATTATGACGTGGACCGATTTTTTAACTTTATAGAACGAATAAGATTCATAGGCTTTGTTTTATTTTTTGTATGTATAGCAGGTATGCATCCCGATACGATTTTTGCTCAGAATGTAACCACGTCGACGATATCCGGCAGTGTGGCTGATTCAACTTATGGGAACTCCGTAACCTTTACAACGTATGTAACCGATTCTGCTATCCAAGGGACTCAGCCGAGCGGTGCAGTAACTTTTAAAGACGGCAGCTCAACAATGGGAACTGCGACTTTGTCCAGCACCGTACCTGTGGTTGCTACGATGAGTTCTCAGACAGCAGCTCCTTCCGAAATGAAAGTAAGTTGTAATTCAGGACCCGATAGCTTTACTTCGGTAGACTGTCCCGTTGTGAAGTGGGGCGATTATACCTACTGGGCATTTAGCTACAATGATAATCGTGACTCCCTGGGCATTGTTGCCTATGATAGTTCCGGCACGGTTGTGAAGCAATGGGAACGAACAGGCACTCGTTATCTGTGGCAGATCACTGTGGATGCATCAGCCCAGACGATAACCTTTTGGGGACAAGGAAATAGCCAAGCTACGGTTGAATGGGGTTTTCTTGAAAATCATAGTGCTGCTGCCAGCTTCACGACATCTACATTGGCAATAGGCACTCACACGATTACAGCTGCTTATAGCGGAGAGGGCATTCATATTGGAAGTACGTCTGGGGGGTTCCAGCATACTGTAAATCCTATTGCTACTTCGACCACCTTGAGCTCCAATGCGAATCCTTCTTCGTATGGGAATTCAGTTGATTTTATAGCCACAGTTACATCATTGGGAGGATATCCAACTACAGGTACGGTTACCTTTAAAGAAGGAAGTACACCACTCGGGACGGCAGCACTGACAGGTGGAGCAGCAACCTTCTCTACCTCATCACTATCTGCTGGCACGCATGCTCCGATTACAGCCGTATATGAGGGGGATAGCTTACACGCAGACAGTACATCGACAGAACTCACCCAAGTCGTGAATAAGCTGATGTCGTCCACAAGCTTGACTTTCAGCAGCAATTCGTCAGCTTATGGTGAGTCAGTTACAATGAATGCGCTAGTGACATCTGTGCATGGAGATGAACCTACGGGGATGGTTACTTTCAAGGATGGCATTACGATACTTGGCACTGCTTCCTTATCAGGGGGACAAGCATCTATTTCGATTTCTTCGTTAAGCGTTGGCAATCATTCCATTAAAGCCGAATATACGGGAGATTCCAATTTTATAGGCAGTGCTTCAAGCGCAACTTCACTAGAAATCTTGTTACGGAGCAATTCTAATCTTAGTGGACTTACACTGGACGGCATTTCTATGGTCGAACCTTTCAACAAAACTGTCTATGTATATACAGCTTCAGTGAGTAATGCGGTTCAGGCGGTAGCGGTAAGGGCTTCATCAGAAGACAGTACTGCTTCTATAAAAGTTAACGGAATCACTTTATCAGTCGGACAAGCGAGCAGCCCGATCGATCTACAGGTAGGAAGCAATATCATTAGCATTGAGGTAATCGCACAGGACGGAACAAGCAAAAGCACATACACTATCACCATTCAGCGATCTGCAGCAGAGCGTATGGGTGCTGCTCAAGCACTTACGAAAATTTCATCCATGTATGACAGCAATATGGATGGTAAGTTTGATGCGGATGATGTCAGAGAGATATTACTTTTGATCGAGCCTGTTAGTATTGTGCCATTACCCTAAAGCTAAATGAACAACCAGCTGCTTATGCGCAGCTGGTTGGATAGCTTCAGTACCCTATTTAAGATGGCTTATTCCTTTGCCGCGTTTCGGTTAAGTTCCTTACGAACAATGGGTGCAACCTTGGTTCCGAGCAGCTCGATGGCACGCATCACTTCACGGTGCGGCATCGTGCCGACATTCACATGCAGGAAGAAACGAGTAACCCCCAAATTTTTGCGCAGCAAAATAATTTTCTCCGCGACATATTCGGGATCACCGACATAGAGGGCACCACGAAGGCTGCGTGCCTGGTCATAAGCAGCTCGGTTATAATGCTGACCCCAACCACGCTCGCGCCCGATGACGTTCATTTGGGCTTGTGTGGAAGGGAAGAACAAATCGGCTGCCTGCTCGGTTGTTTCTCCAACAAAACCGTGTGAATGTGTCGCAATCGGCAGCTTTTCAGGATCATGACCGGCGCGCGCGGCTGCCTTCTTATAGAGATCGACTAACGGAGCAAAGCTCTCAGGCATTCCGCCGATAATCGCGAATGCGATAGGAAGACCGAGCATGCCTGCCCTAACAGCAGATTCTGCATTGCCGCCGCTTGCGATCCATACAGGCAGTGGGTTTTGAACAGACCGGGGATATACACCAAGGTTATCGATGGCGGGACGATGGCCGCCGCGCCAGGTAACCTTCTCCGAGGATCTGATTGCAAGCAGCAGTTCCAGCTTTTCTTCGAACAATTCATTATAATCGTCCAGACTGTATCCGAAAAGCGGAAAGGACTCGATGAATGAACCCCGGCCAGCCATAATTTCAGCTCGTCCATTAGAAATGCCGTCAAGGGTAGAGAAGGCTTGATAGACGCGAACCGGATCATCTGAGGATAGCACGGTAACCGCACTTGTGAGCCTTATCCGCTTGGTCATGGCTGCCGCAGCTGCCAATACAACAGCAGGTGAGGTGCCCGCATAATCGGCTCGATGATGCTCCCCAATCCCATAGACATCCAGACCGACCTGATCGGCGAGAACGATTTCCTCAACTGCATCGCGTATCCGCGCAGCATGGCTGATGACCTCCCCAGTAACCGGATTCGGCGTAGCCTCCAAAAATGTACTGATTCCTATTTCCATGTTGTTGGTTAAACCTGTCATTGTGATACGCCTCCTTTAATACTTATAGTTTACTCATTTTTTTGTAGTTTCTCAAATTTAGTAAGCTGCAATCGAGACGAGTAGAGAGGTTTTGACGAAGATAGCATCACGAATGAGCCAGAATTGTAACATTTAAGGCAGCATTTTATGTAAGGCGTTCACAGAAACAACCATAACCGGCGTCTATCCCATCAGATTCTGATCAGAAGAAAGCGCCGGCTTATGCTCAAAACTCATTTCCCAACTACATAGGCTGATTTGATCCTATACGATAGGAGATGGCCGCGGAATCCCGTTTGCTTTTTAAAGCTTCAAAAACATGTATTGCGGCATTCGCCACTTCGATATCTTGAGCACTGGTGCCGCCGCTTACACCGATTCCACCGATAATCAGTCCATCCTTCATAAGAGGAATCCCCCCGCCAAGAATAACGATTTTCCCATGATTGGTCGTATTGATCCCAAACGACGGGCTTCCTGGAAGAGCGGCTTGCGCCAAATTCGACGTTGGCATTTTCATAGCTACACTTGTCCAAGCCTTGTTCTGAGCAATATCGATTCCTGCAATCCTGGCCGTGTCCATACGATGAAACGCAATAAGATTAGCGCCATCATCAACAATAGCGATGTCATCAGCCAATCCCATTTCTTTTGCTTTTCTTTCAGCTGCTTCTAACAATACTTTAGCTATTTCCAAAGTAAGCTTCATTACCGTCATCTACCCCTTAGTTAAAGTTTTTATAGGATATGGTCAATAGCCCAATTTGGTGTTTATCCAATTTCAATGCTTTCTCAGGATCCTTGATGATTGACATGGCTAGAGGAAGCAGGAAATAGGGACTTTACATTATTTTGGAAATATATTATATTTGTATGCGCAAGCAATTTATCGGAAATGAGGTTGTAACCGTGCTGGGGACCTATTTAAAAGAATGTCTGTATTTTACCGCGAATAGACTGGGTAGAGTGATTACCAAAATGGCAGAGGATGAGTTTGCCGCAAGTGGGTTGTCACCAACGTCAGCTTTTTTATTGATGGCCGTTTTTGAAAAGGAAGGGATTTCACAAAAAGAGTTAGGGGAAATACTCCATCTTCAACCTTCAACGGTGACCCGTCTTATTGAAAAACTTATCATTAAAGGGCTAATTACGAACCGTGTTGATGGGCGTTTGTCACTTATTTATGCTACGGATAAAGGGAAGGCATCAGAGGAGCCAATCAACGAATGCTGGAATAACCTTCGTGGTCGTTATGCTGCCTTATTGGGGGAAAAGGAAAGCGATGAATTATCACTTTATCTGTATAAAGTGAGTGATCGCATTGAAAATATAGAATGAACCAACATTCTTTATTTAAATAATATTTGCTTGCGCAAACAATATTATGTATAAGGCATTTAAATATATTTTGAAATTAACTAAAGGAGAGATGATGGATGAACAACGAAACAGGTAAGAGGGCAATTACCAAGGATAAGCAACCAACTTTAATTGTTGGTGGAACAGGCAAGACCGATCGTCGTGTGGATGAGAGGCTGAAGCTTGGTTTGCCTGCAAGGATTGGTTCCCGTTCTGGCGACCCGGTCTTCAATGGGGAGAACCCACATACGACGGCGTCCAGCGGGCCTTGGGAAGGGCACCCCTGGGTTTTGCCGACTACGCTCGAAATGCAAGCCGCTACAGGGGTGTGGGGAGGTTCGAGATGAGCGACCGGATCATCAATAGCCTGACCTTGTTCTCGACTGTAGGCTCTGGATTGATAGCAGGAATATTTTTTGCTTTTTCAGTATTTGTAATGACTGCCCTCGTCCGACTCCCACCGGCGCAAGGTATTGCCGCTATGCAATCCATCAATATCGTTATACTCAACCCACTATTTGGCTTCGTATTTGGAGGGACGGCCTTAGCGTGTGGAGTCCTGGCGATCACCTCCTGCTTCAAATGGGGCGAAGCCGGTATGATGTATCTGCTTGTCGGCAGCATATTCTATCTCATTGGCTCCTTTCTGGTAACCATCGTGTTCAACGTTCCGCTGAACGACGCACTGGCCGCAGTAGACCCTGGCAGTGCCCAAGGCGCCGATCTATGGATTCGTTACAACGCTAATTGGACGGCTTGGAACCACGTACGGACCGTCGCTTCCTTGGCGGCACTGATATCGTTTATGATGGCATTCCGACAGATCGGCTAGCTTTAGGGAATTCAGATAACAAATTGCGCATTGTTGACTCATTACGTATAATGGTTTACACAAAAGGTAATGATTTGATATCATAAAAGGAATATTCAAAAGCGATGATGAGATGAGTAAGGGAAAATGTTCTTGCACAGAGAGCTCCGGCAGTTGAAAAGGAGTCAAGAGCTTGTCCCCGAAACAAGCCTCTGAGCAGTGCGTCGGAACCTTCAATGGGGATGGCGTGACGGGAGCTCCCGTTATAGAGCTAAAGTATAAGCATGGTCTGCAATGCCGTACTTGATGAGGTTAATATGGCGACATATTAATGAAGCTGGGGTGGTACCGCGAAAATTTCGTCCCCGAGACATAAAACTTGTCTTGGAGGTGAAGTTTTTTTGTTGATTGTCCACTTATCACGTTCATTAGGAGGAGTCCATATTGGCTAACGGGAACGAGCATCAAACTGAAAACTTTTTGTTTAGACTGATTACTGAGGAGCTTGAGGAGGGTACATTCGGAAGGGAGATGTGTACACGATTTCCTCCCGAGCCTAACGGCTATCTTCATATCGGAAGCGCCTACGCCATACACACGAATTATACGATTGCCGATAGATTTAACGGAACCTTTCATTTGCGGTTCGACGACACGAACCCTCTTAAGGAGAACATCGAGTATGTGAACGCGATTATAGAGGATATCCAATGGCTTGGTTACGATCCGGGCGATCATATCTATTATGGCTCGGATTATTCAGATGAAATATATAACGCTGCAGTTACCTTGATCAGGCAAGGGAAGGCTTATATCTGTGATTTGACGCCAGAGGAAGTGTCAGAGTTTCGCGGAACCTTGACGGAGCCGGGCAGAAACAGTCCGTATAGAGACCGTTCAATTGAAGAGAATCTGGAGCTTCTTGCGAAAATGAAGCAAGGGGACTATCCGGCTTCCTCCAAGATTGTTCGCGCCAAAATCGATATGGCATCGCCCAATATCAACCTGCGTGATCCTGTTATTTACCGTATACTCCATGCTGAGCATTACCGAACAGGAAATGACTGGTGCATCTATCCAATGTATGATTTTGCCCATCCTATACAAGACGCGATTGAGGGTATCACGTATTCCTTATGCTCCATTGAATTCAAAGACCATCGCCCCTTGTACGACTGGGTTCTCAGGGAGCTTGAAGTTCCCGAGCCTCCGCGGCAAAGAGAATTCGGTCGGTTGAGTCTAACGGGTGTCGTAACAAGTAAACGGTTTTTGAGGCAGCTGGTTGAAGGCAATTACGTAGATGGTTGGGATGATCCCAGATTGCCTACGCTCCGCGGCTTAAGAAGAAGGGGCTTCACTCCGGAAAGCATACGCAGCTTCATCGAGGAAATTGGCAGTATCCGAACTCAGAGCACGGTAGACATTTCGCTGCTGGACCACTGCCTCAGGCAGGATCTCAAACCGAAAACGATTAGCGTCATGGCCGTTTTACAGCCTTTAAAGGTCGTTATCACCAACTACCCGAACAATGAGATGGAGCTGTTAATGGTTGAAAACAATACCGAGAATGAGACACTGGGAAAAAGAGAGGTGCCTTTTTCCAAAACGATCTATATCGAACGGGACGATTTTATGGAGCAGCCACCCAAGGGCTTTCATCGGTTGAGTCTGAATGCGGAGGTCAGGCTGAAGGGAGCGTATTTCATCAGGTGCGAGCAAGTGATCAAGGACGCGGATTCAGGAGAAATTATTGAGCTTCACTGCACCTATGATCCCATCACAAAGAGCGGTAGCGGATTTAACGGGCGTAAGGTGAAGGGCACGATTCATTGGGTGTCGGCAGCGCATG
The DNA here is from genome assembly GCF_038000305.1 of Paenibacillus sp. FSL H8-0034. NCBI lineage: Bacteria > Bacillati > Bacillota > Bacilli > Caryophanales > Paenibacillaceae > Paenibacillus > Paenibacillus sp. FSL H8-0034. The sequence continues at coordinate 4,702,762 of NZ_JBBOBS010000001.1, read as the reverse complement.
CCGTAAAGGCTGATGTTCATCTATATGAGAAGCTGCTGCTTGTACAGGACGTTCCGAAAGAGGGCAGCGGAAATTGGACAGAAGCGATAAATCCTGCTTCACGCGTTATCGTAAAGGATGGATTGCTGGAGCCATTCGTTGAACATGCCCATACCGAACAAAAGTTTCATTTTTTCCGACATGGCTATTTTTGCGTGGATAAGAAGCTCACTACAGGCAAGCGGCTCGTATTTAATCGTATTGTACCGTTGAAGGATACCTGGAATAAAAAATGAGGATAGTGCAAAGAACCAGTCCAAACGCTAACCTGCTGTGTTAGACTGGTTCTTGCCACTCGGAAAGTGGGGATTTCCATGTGTTTAATTTTGTTTGCTTATCAGGCACACGAAACTTATAAGCTTATCGTTGCTGCTAATCGTGATGAATTTTACAACAGACCGACAGCTGCCGTTCATTATTGGCAGGATCATCCTGACGTGCTGGCAGGTAGGGACTTGAACAAAATGGGCACCTGGATGGGAGTGACCAAAGCGGGTCGTTTTGCAGCTTTAACGAATTATCGAAACCCAAAGGAATCAACGGACGGCAAACGTTCACGAGGAGAATTGGTGGCGGATTTTTTAATCAACAATGAGCGGCCTGAATCTTACTTGCAGGAAGCCGCTAACAAACGTAATGCATATCCTGGATATAATTTGTTGGTTGGCGATGCCAACAAGCTTTACTACTATTCGAATATTGAGGATAAGATTCAACAACTGAAACCGGGTGTTTATGGGGTCAGTAATCATTTATTAAATACCGCGTGGCCCAAAGTCGAGCATGGCAAAGAAGGCTTGTCCACAATAATAAGTGAAAATAAAGGTGATTTAACAGAGCAGCTGTTGATGTTACTCCAAACCGCTGACCCGGCCCCCAATGAAATGCTTCCTCAGACAGGAGTCTCGTTGGAATGGGAGCGGACGCTTTCGCCTATTTTTATTAAAAGCGAAGGTTACGGAACCCGGAGCTCGACGGTTATGTTGATGACTGAGAAAGAGATTTACTATAAGGAACGAGTTCACACAGAGGAAGAAGTATATAATCGCGAATTTACCATTACCCTGTAATCTGTACATGCTCCCCCATGCGTTGGTTAGGGTGCTGAAGCGTCACAATGCGCAGGAGTCTCTTTCCAATTGTTGTAATTGTACGTCGTATAAAGCCATCTTATAGTTGATTTTGCCTAATGTTTTCATTAATTGCAGCATTTGTTCCTCGATTCTTACTTTATGATCGACCATCATTCTTTTACGCTCTAGTAGAGTCTGATCCCCTTCTTTATGCAAATCCACGTATTGTTTTATATCAGCTAAAGGCATTCCAGTCGAACGCAGCGATATGATCGTTTCAATCCAATCAATACTGGACTCATCATACAACCGAACCCCATTATCATTTCGTTCTGCATAAGGCAGTACACCCTGTTTTTCGTAGAAGCGGAGCGTATGAGCAGATATCCCCGTTTTTTTGGAAACATCATTGACCGTATATGACATGTATGAATCTCCTCCATTTAATTAGAGTTACTCTAATCTATTATACATTTTAATTCGTGTCTACTCAATAAAACTTGATGTGTTCGAGGAACTGCCGGAGGAGAATGTCGCCGCCATTTCGAACAGTCCCAAAGCGAAATTTTCGCCAATAACCTGGAAGTCGTCACCTTGATCGATACTAAATCTAAACCAAAAGTAGCAGCGAAGGCATTCAGGAAGCTGTATAATGTGTTTGTCTAGGGCTTGGCAAATAAACGAGAGCAGGTGGTTTTATATTGAAAGTAGTAGCCTTTATCAACAAAAGTATTCAGCGGAAAATGTTTTTTTATTTAATTTTGGCGACGGTGTTTCCAACAGCAGCTATAGGTATCAGCTCTTATTTAATTTCAATTGATATTTTAAAAACTAAAGTAAGTGAATCGGTGACTGAATCTCTGGGCTTTATTAAAAATGGAATCGAAAATGAAATGAAGCAGGTTGAGCAAATTTCCAGCTATATGTACATTAATAACGATATCAGAAAAATATTAGCCAAAGATTTTGTGGAGAACACGCCAGAATCTTATTATGCCATGGTTAAGGCGAGTGAAGCTTTTTCTTTGTATTCCATTCATTCACGTAATTTTTCATACATTTCCTCGATTCAAGTGTTGGGTGAAAATGGAGTCAACCTGCTGTATGGTGAGGAAACCGGGAACTTTTACCGAAAAAATTTAAACGAAATGAAAACGAACGTTTGGTACGAAGAGGCAGAGCAATTAAACGGGAAAATATACTGGGTCGGTAAAGATGATAATTATAACGATCCCAGTAAGGTAGCAGGAAAAAAACAACTGATTTCAATGGCAAGAACGATCAAAGATATGAATATGGTCGATAATGTCGGGATGATTTATATCAGCTTTGATAATTCGATGTTTCAAGAGATGCTTAGAAATTCATCGATCCAAAAGGGTGGTAAAATTTTAGTGATCGATAATCATGATGAGGTTGTTTATACATCCGAGGACTTTGATTTGGATAGAGGGAAGCGAAGCCTCAGTCAGATCAAAGGTCAACAAAAGCAGCAAGGCTATTTATTGGATAGCGATACTGCAGACAAGCAGCTGACAGCTTATTATTATATTAGTCGTTATGGCTGGTGGGTTATGGAAACGCTACCATACAATGAGCTAATCAAAGACAATAAATTAATTTTCAAAGTAACGATTACGGTTTTTTTGATTTGTTTGCTTGTGTCGGGATTAATTTGGTACTTATTAGCCTACAAGTTTGTAAAGCCGATCAAAGATTTAATCGTTACGATGAGAAGCATAAAAGAAGGGCAATTAGTAGCGAAAGCGAAAATCCAGAGTGATGACGAGATTGGCGTGCTCAGTAACAGCTTTAATTATATGATCGACCGCATACACATCTTGTTTATGAAAGTGCTGGAAGAGCAGGAAATGAAGAAAAATGCAGAGTATAAAGCGCTTCAGGCACAAATTAATCCTCATTTTTTATTTAACACTTTGAATTCGATCCGTTGGATGGCGATCATTCAAAAAGCAGACAACATCAAGGATACGATTGACACCTTAGGAAGGTTGCTAGAAAATAGTACGAACAGCGTGGAACCTTTTATTTGTATCGAAGATGAAATTCAAAATATAAAGGATTATCTCAGCATTCAAAAAATGAGATACAAAGACAAATTTGACGTAGTATTTGAAATTGAGCCACAGCTGCTTCAATGTTTTTGTATCAAATTCATGCTCCAGCCGCTTGTTGAAAATGCAATTTTTCATGGAATTGAACCTAAGCCTGGCTTCGGTACGATTCAGATTACAGCTCGTCTGGTCGGAAACGATATCCAAATGATGGTCAGAGATAACGGAATGGGAATGGATGAGCAGAGAATCGAGGAAATCCTGCACAATACAGAGCAAACGAGGCAGGGCTTGAATGGAATCGGCATTCAAAATGTGAATGACAGAATGAGAATGACGTACGGGGAAGCCTATGGGATTACAATCCGAAGTCGTCTGCAGGAATTTACTGAAATAGAACTGCTGTTACCGGTTCAATATACAGCTAAGGAGGATTTATGAGAACATGATTAAGGTAATGATTATCGATGACGAGATCTTGGCGCGAGTAGGTATTAAATCGATAATTCCATGGAGACAGCATGAGTTTGAAGTGGTGGCGGAAGCGGAAAATGGTGAACAAGCTTTGGAACTAGCTAAGGAACTGCTTCCAGACATTGCGATTACGGATATTAAAATGCCCTTGTTGAATGGAATTGAATTCATTAAAGCAATCAAAGAGCTGGGCATGACTACTAAATTTGTTGTATTAAGCTCCTATGGCGATTTCGAATACGTGAAGGAAGCCATGAAGCTTGGAGCGGAAGATTATATTCTAAAGTTAAAAATGGAACCGGATCATCTGCTGCAGATTTTGATTAAAATCAAGGAAAAGATCCTTCAAGAGAAAAGTCAGCAAATCAGTCTAAACAAAAGCGAAAACGAAATTGACAGCTATTTGCCGTCGATGAGAGAAGCTTTATTTAACAGGCTGCTATTCGGGTATTTTGAAGATAATGAGGAAGTTCACCGTCAATTCAAGCTGATGAAAATTGAACTGCCACAAGCTCATATTTATTGCCTGCTCGTTAAGGTCGACCACTATGAGGTATTCAAAAAGTATAAGGAACAAAACGATCTATATATCATTACGTATGCCATCACCAATGTTGTCCAGGAAATAGTTAACGATTTTCATGCAGGCTATGTATTTTCGACGAAACCTATGGAAGTCGTTGTCATCTATGCAGACGGTGATCTGCCTGACTCAGTCCAACTGCCTATTAGAATCAAAAGGTTGTGCGAACGAATCCAGTCAGCATTAAAAAAGTATCTCGACATTTCGGTCACTATCGGAGTCAGCGAAGAGCAGCCATCATATGTAGAGATTAAAAAGGGCTTCGGACAAGCCGTAAAAGCGCTGCAAAACGGATTCGCCTTGCCCCGAGAAAGTATTATTTTTTTTAATGACGATTTGAACGAACTGGACAAGAGCGACAACGTGCTAGGAGAAACCTTTATGAAGCTGGAGCAGGCCTGCGCGTTGGGATCAACCGATATTATTATTCATGAGCTAAAGCTTATACAACAAGGGTTGATAGGAGTTTCCCCGGATAGTCTCAAGGGACTTTGCGCTTCGATTCTTTTTATGCTGATTTCATTTTCCAAAAGCAAGGACTTATCCCTGTATGACTTATGGGAGGATGATCCTTTCAATCAGATAGAAAAATTTCAGGTTTTGCAGGATTACATAGACTGGTTATCGATGTTAATTGCCACGCTCAATAAAATATCGGATCTTTTGGGTGATAACCATAAATTGATTTCCCAAGCTAAACAATTCATTCATGATCATTATGACCAAAACATATCGCTGCAGATGGTTGCTGAGCACCTCCATATTTCCGGTAATTATTTGAGTCATCTTTTCAAAAAGGAAACTAACGAAAATTTTATCGATCATCTGATTCATATTCGAATTGAGCATGCCAAAACATGGATAACAACCTCCAATTACAAAATTCACGAAATAGGAAAACGAGTCGGTTATCATGATAACTTTTATTTCAGTAAAATATTTAAAAAAGTGGTTGGCGTAACACCCATACAATACAGGAGCAGCTTCTCAGCATCCGACAACGATAGTGACGATATGAAAAACGATTAAAAAACAACATATCGGAAAAAAAGACAAACAGCCAACAAGGTTAACTGCATACAACAGATAGCCTCAATTAAGCTTATGGAAAGTGAGTAGAAGAAGACAACGTCACCTCAATCTATTCCATTTTTAATTGCACCTGATTGTTTTATATTGTTAGTGTTCACAAATTAATGCTCAACGAAGGGGAAATGATATGCGTAAAAGAAAAGCTGCATTACTAGTTTCAATCAGTCTGGTTTTTGTCTCTGCGTGCTCGTCAGCACCCGATCCAAACAGCGCGAACAATCCAGCGCAGGCGAATGGGGGGAAGACGAAGATTGTAGTCTATCACTGGACTCCGGTAGAGGGAATGGAGAGTGCCGTCAAAGTGTTTAATGAGACCCATCCTGATATTGAAGCCGTATATGTGAAAATTCCCGATTCTCCCGACGTTCCGTTAAAAGTGAATACACTTCTTGCTTCCGGGGAACAGATCGATGTTATTGCGCAGTGGTCTCCTGACGATTTAAGGACACGTGTGGATAACGACTTGTACGAACCGCTTAATTCTTATTTTGAAGAAAACAAAATTGACTTTGCCAAAACCTTCGGTGAAGAGGTTGCCAAGCTGGAAACCATCAATGGCAACATTTACGGAGTCCCGTACGGGAATAAAGTAAATGGTATTTTCTACAATAAAAAGCTGTTTGACGAGGCCAGGGTTCCATATCCGAAGGACGATTGGACCTGGGAGGATTTCAGGGAAACGGCCAAGAAGCTGACGAAGGGCGAAGGGCCTAACAAGCAATACGGATTCCTTCCCTACGTGATTGAAGATTGGGCGACGATTGCACAGTTGAAGCTTGGGCTGAACGCGATGTATAAGAATGATAAGGAAAGCAACTACGATAACCCGTATTTCAAGGAAAGTCTGCAATTATTTCACAACATGCAATTTACGGATAAGTCGATTATGCCACTGGCTGAATTTCCGGCTAAGAAACTCGATTCCGCGACGAACCGTGCAAATGTGTTCTTTAAGGGGCAAGCGGGCATGTATATGGGGGCTTCCTTCATCACCTTTTATTCCAAGTTCCCGGAAAACAAACACGACTTTGATATTGGCGTCGTCAATATGCCCAGATATGATAAAGATTCCAAGACGACTTCAACCATTTCTTACAGCGATTTGAGTATTCCCAAGAGCAGCAAGCAAAAAAAGGCAGCTTTCGAATGGGTTAAGTTTTTTACGATTGACCGTCCGGATGTGACCTCTGCGCCCAAAGGCATGCAGCCTCCTGCTCCTATTCATGATGAAAATGTCAAAAAAGGTGTGTTTGACACCCTGTATAATGTGCCTACCTTTAACGGTGATCAGGTTTATAAGGTGTTTAATGATCCGAGTACGGTTCTAGTTTCCGATCAGACAACGATTACCTTAGCCAAAAAAGAAATTGGCGCAGTCGTTAAGGAAGAGGTAACAAGAGTGTTTTTGGGAGAAAAAAGTGTTGATGATGCCGTCAAGGATATGAAAAAAAGATCAGATGAGCTGATCGCTAAGGCCAAAAAATAACTTTTGCAGGAGATGCTTGTAGGATGAAACCCAACACCGACATGATTGTTGTCACAAAGGCCCGGTCCAATAAGCTAAGACTTAGAGAAAATTTGGATGGCTGGCTGTTTCTGTCTGTAAGCTTGGTAGGCTATCTGTTATTCCGGTTCATTCCGATTATATTTTCCCTGGTACTCAGCTTTTGTGACTGGAACCTGATTTCCGGCTTGAAGGGCATCCGATTTGTCGGTCTGGACAACTTTGCTGAGCTTCTGCATGATCAATGGTTTATAAGCTCCTTGATTAATACGTTTTATTTCGCTTTCGTCAGCGTTCCCATCTCCATAGGTTTATCGCTATTGGTTGCGGTCATTGTTAATCAGAGTGTATATGGCAAAGGCTTAATCCGATTGCTGCTCTATTCGCCGCACATTTCTTCCATGGTGGCGATCTCGGTCATTTGGGCGATCTTATACTCGCCCAGCTTTGGACCCATTAATATGTTCCTGAAATCGATCGGCATCAGCAACCCCCCGGGCTGGATCAGCTCTTCAACCTGGGCAATGCCTTCCCTCATCATTATGAGCATATGGCAGTCGATTGGTTACAACATGGTCATTATGCTAGCTGGCCTACAGGGGATTCCAAAGGATTATTACGAAGCTGCTGAGGTCGATGGAGCCAACCTATTTCAAAAATTTAAAATCATTACGATTCCTTTAATGTCGCCTACTTTGTTTTTTGTAATGATTACTTCTGTCATCGGTTCCTTTCAAATATTTGCACAAGTTAACATTATGACCCAAGGCGGGCCTGGTACGTCAACCTCCGTGCTCGTTTACTATATTTACAATGTGGCGTTCAACTACAATCGGATGGGGTATGCGAACAGTATAGCCTGGGTACTCTTTGTCATCATTCTTGTACTCACCTTATGGCAGTGGAGACAGCAAAAAAAATGGGTGCATACCCAATAACAATAAGATGAGGTGTGAGATGACGAGAACCTTGCAGAACATGATCAATAAGTCCATACTGACCTTCATCATGCTCGCCTTGTCCATTATTATGGTACTGCCCTTTCTCTGGATGCTTTCCACATCATTCAAGCTGGAAGCAGATGTATTTAATTTTCCAATACAATGGGTTCCCCCTTCGTTTACTCTGGATAACTATAGGGACGTTTGGCTGGGAAAGGTGCCGTTCTACCTGTTTTATCTGAATTCCATCAAAGTGACGTCGATTTCCGTTGTGGGTGTCATTTGCACCAGCTTGATGGCCGGATATGCTTTTGCCAAAATCCAGTTTAAAGGCAGGCACGTACTGTTCATGTTTTATTTATCTACATTAATGTTTCCAGATCAAATGATGCTGGTCCCACGCTTCATCTTTTATAAGTTCCTGGATATCTACAATACCCACTGGGCTTTGATTTTGCCGGGGATGGTTTCAGCTTTTGGGACATTTTTGATGAGACAATTTTTTATGAGCTTACCGAATGAGCTTTTTGAGTCCGCTCGTATAGACGGATGCAATCATTTTAAAACCTTTATTCATATCGCGCTTCCCCTGGTAAAACCTGCTGTTGTTGCTTTCATTATTTTTTCGTTTGTCTGGTCCTGGAACGATTATGAAAATCCGCTTATCTTTTTATCGAAAGCAGAGCTCTTTACGATTCCTTTGGGATTATTGTCCTTTCAGGAAGAGAATAGAACGAGTTATGCGCTGATCATGGCAGCTTCTGTCAGCTCGCTGCTGCCTATATTTATCGTCTTTTTGGCTGGCCAGAAATATTTCGTCCAAGGCATTGCCTTGACAGGGATTAAAGGTTAATTCAAGGTTACATATCTGATTCAGGAGAGGAAAGTGACTATAATGGGTAAATGGGATTGGCTGCAGGAACGTAATCGGGGAATTCATATGACGATTCGTGATGTGGATTGCATCGATTTTGACGCAAAGAGGCTTGCCAAGGATCTTCACGAGCTTGATGTTAATTTTTTAACGTTTTTCTCAGGGGGTTATGTAACGACCTATCCGTCACAGGTCAGCTTGCAAAGAAGAAGTCCCTTTCTGCAGGATCGGGATATTACAGGGGAAATTATTGAAGCGCTGCATGAATACGGGATCAAGGCTCTTCCTTCGATTGAATTTGGCGTCATGCCAATAGAAGCCGGAATTGTATATCCAGAGTGGTGCGCTCGTGACCATGAAGGCAATCCATATACAGTTGCTGAAACCTTGTATGCCTGCTGCCCATTGGGTGGATATCATCATGAATTAGGCGAATTGTTTGTCCAGGAGGTTTTAAGTCGGTATGATGTGGACGGATTATACTGGTGCGGTGCCAGCTACGGTTTTCAGGCATATGGCTCGGGTATATGCTATTGCGACAAATGTCAAGCTGATTTCTTGAAGACCTCCGGTCAAACGATACCAGCTATCAAAGATTGGTCTGATCCACTATGGAAACCATTTTTGAAATGGAGAATGGAGAAGACGACCGAATCGGCCAAACGGATTTATGATATGGTGAAGAAAATCAATCCGGAGATCCCTGTACTTGGCAATGCTGTATGTTTTGGAGATGCAGGCTGGACGGTCAATTCGTCTCTGGATATGGAGGAGATTGCCCGATATCAGGATACGGTCATTATCGAAGCCCAATCTCGTGTCAAAATTAATGAAACGACCGATCATGAAGATTGGCATTCTTTAACCTGGCCTGACGAGGAAACCCGTTACATGACTTCGATCAGCGATAATCCGGTTTGGGTCGTCGTTTCCTACTTCTTGGCATGGCCTTGGCGGAGAACGGCGGTACCGCCTGTCGAGCAAAAAATTTACTTAGCGCAAATTGCCGCGAACGGGGGCACGCTGCAGGTGAATCTATCAGGAGGTCCACCTGCGACCCATAACGATACCCGCGGTTTCCAGGCTATTAAAGAGCTGTATGGTTTTCTGAGGGAACATAAGGCGTTTTATGATCATGACCGCTCAAGCGCAACCATCGCTATCGTATTTTCACAGGAGACCTTGATCCACTACGGACAAGATCATGGAATGGAAAAATACGTCCAAAGTATCAGGGGAATGGAGCAAGCTTTATTGGATGCACACGTTCCATTTGATATTATTTCAACGAGAACCTTACAGACAGCTAAAATAAACCGATATCAGACGTTATTGCTGCCGTCACTTTGCTGCATATCGGAGGAAGAGGCCGAGTCAATCAGAAAATTTGTGAACAACGGCGGAGGTCTGGTGGCCACCCACGAAACCTCACTTTACGATGAAACGGGAAATAAGAGGGACGACTTTTTGCTTGGCGACTTGTTTCAAGCTTCTAGCTTAGGAGCAAGCGGCAGAGTTACCGGAGAAGTCGACCATGTACTCAAGCAGGCATACCTTAGGATAGTGGGGGAGCATGAGATTCTTGAAGGTATTGTTGGCACCGATGTCGTACCTCTTTATGGTGAATATTGTCCGGTACGTACCGTAGATGCTGATTATCAAAGCCCTTTGAGATTGTCTGCACCGTTCCGGGTGTTTCCTGAAGGCTTCTCTTATACTCTGGAGGATGACCCTGAATACCCGATGCTCATTGCTTCTGAGCACAATAACAAAGGCAGGGTCGTGTATTTCCCCAATCAAGTGGATAAATCCTATAGTAAAGTCGGGTTTCCTGATTTGGGTACGCTAATTGCCAATGCTGTACGTTGGACATCTCATGGGCGGGAACAGCTTAAGGTGGTTGCACCAGATGCATTAGTTGTTTCTCTCCGGGAAAAGGAGCAGTATCGGATGGTTCATATGGTCAATACTTTAGGAGGACGCCGATTCTTTACTTCAATAACACCAGTGCGTGATGTTAAGGTAGGTATTTCTGAAGCTGTTCCTATGAAACGGGCTTTCTTGCTTTCAGACGGAATCGAATTACCTATTACCGAGGATGGACTTTTCAAAACAGTGACCATCCCCGAAGTTACAGATTATGATGTCGTCGTATTTGAAGTCAGCCAGTAGTTATTTTCTTGTTTTTACATGATAACCTGATACATGCCCCCTTGGAATAGACATGGGAAAAACCATTTGGTTATTCCGATAAGTTCGAGGGGGTGTATTTCCAATTGAAATTTTCAATAACCACAGCCATACCTTGACCACCGCCAACGCATATTGCCGCCAAGCCGAACCGTTTGCCCTGTCTTCTGAGCTCATAGGCTAAGGTTAGTACGATACGTGCTCCGCTGGCGCCGAGTGGATGCCCGATGGCAATGGCACCGCCATTAACATTCGTACGTTCACGATTAAGGCCAAGCTCCTGCTCTACGGCCAAGTATTGCACAGCGAACGCTTCATTGATTTCTACAAGATCGATATCCGCCATCACGAGGCCGGCGCGTGTTAATGCCATACGGGCTGCTGGAACAGGACCAAGTCCCATTAACTTGGGTGCGACTCCTGCAATACCCCAGGAAACAATACGTGCCAGCGGCTGGCGTCCAGCTAATCGATGTTCTCCTGCCAGTACCATCGATACGGCACCATCATTCATACCGCTTGCATTGCCGGCAGTAACGGACCCATCCTTTTGGAAAGCCGCTCTTAGCTTCCCTAGCTGTGCCATGGACGAATCACTACGAATCAACTCGTCCTGCTGGATCCACTGGCTGCCCGAACGTGTTTGTACCTCAACTCCAACGATTTCCTTTCCCAGCATTCCCGTACTTGCGGCCTTTGCAGCACGCTCATGACTGAGCAGGGCGTAAGCGTCCTGAGCTTCACGTGAAATAGCGTATGCAGCTGCAATATTCTCCGCAGTTATGCCCATGCCACAGCCGATATAGTGATCCGTGAGTGTATGAAGCAGCATGTCCTCCAACTGGATGTGGCCTAATTTCATTCCCCCGAAGCGGCTGGTAAAATCGGCATGTGGAGCTTGTGACATATTTTCCGTACCGCCTGCCAACACCATTCCAGCTTCCTTTAACTGAATGCTCTGCACGGAGGAAATAATAGCCTGCATACCCGAGCCGCAGACTCTGTTGACAATGAGGGCCGGCGACTCTATCGGAACACCTGCCTGTAACGCAATGTGTCTTGCCGTATAAGCCACATCAGTACCCGATTGGATCACATTTCCATAAATGACATGATCGATTTCTGCTGCATCCACCGTAGCACGCAGCAAAGCCTCCTTCGCGCTAATCAGACCGAGCTCCCGGGCACTCACTTGCCTGAACGATTGCCCGAATGCTCCGAATGCCGTTCTTGCTCCATCCAGAATGTATACCTGTTCGATATCCGGTTTGACATGCTGTATCCCGGATTGTGCTTCATCTGCTGTCATTGTACCTGCACCCCGCCTTAATAAGCATCTATAATTACGTCCAGATCAACCTGCAGGCTGGGCTCAACCGAAGCGATGATTTGCTCGATTGTGAAGCCTTTTGCAACCTCCCGCAATTTCAGGCCCTCAGCCGTTATATCCAAGACGGCACGCTCTGTAATGATTCGATGGACGACCTCTTTTCCTGTTAACGGCAGCGTGCACTGATTTAAGATCTTGGGCTGACCTTTCTTGGTAAGATGGTCCATGAGGATCACGATTCTCTTGGCCCCCTGTACCAGATCCATGGCCCCGCCCATACCTTTCACCATCACACCAGGAATCATCCAGTTGGCAAGATCCCCTTGCTCAGATACCTCCATCCCTCCAAGAATGGCGAGATCTATATGTCCACCGCGTATCATGGCAAACGACTCACTGCTATCAAAAAATGCTGCTCCTGGAACGGCAGTGACTGTTTCCTTGCCCGCATTAATCAGATCGGGATCAACCTCGTTGTCCGCAGGATACATGCCGATCCCGAGTAGTCCGTTTTCCGATTGCAGCATGACATGTATCCCTGCTGGAATGTAGTCGGCGACAAGGGTAGGGATGCCGATCCCTAAATTGACATAAAAGCCATCGACGATTTCCTTGGCGGCCCGTTTGGCAATTTTCTCGCGTACCGCAGCTTTAACGAGCTGTTCGATATTGTTGTTCAACCCATGACACCTCTTGTTGTAAGACGTTCAATACGTTTTTGCTGTGAGCCTACGGTTAGCATCTGCACATAAATACCTGGTGTGTGGATATGGTTTGCATCCAATTGTCCGACTTCAACGAGCTCTTCCACTTCGGCAATCGTTACTTTTCCCGCAGTCGCCATCATCGGATTAAAGTTTTTGGCTGTTTTATTGTAGACCAGATTGCCGAGACGATCTCCCCTCCAGCCACGAATTAGACTGAAATCCGCCTTCAGTGCATGCTCAAGCAGGTAGCTGCGACCCTCGAATTGCCGAATCTCGCGACCTTCGGCAAGTGGTGTACCTACTCCGGTAGGGGTATAAAATGCGGCTATCCCAGCCCCGCCTGCACGAATGCGTTCGGCCAGTGTCCCTTGGGGGATAAGCTGGACTTCCAGCACGCCTGACAGGAGCTGACGTTCAAATTCTTTGTTTTCACCAACATAGGAGCCGATTATTTTGGTGATCTGCTTATTTCTCAGCAGCAAGCCTAGTCCCCAATCATCGACTCCACAATTGTTGGAGATCACGGTTAGATTGGTAACACCTGAATCTGCCAAAGCCATAATTAAATTTTCCGGAATTCCGACCAGCCCGAATCCCCCAACCATGATCGTGGCTCCGTCAGGTATGGTCTGCACTGCCTCTTGAAATGTGGAAAGCACTGGTTTCATGGTTTGTACCGCTCCTTATCCAAGCTTACAGCCTGCGAAATTTTTGCAAAGCGGGATGCAAATCCTCAGGCGTACTGATTTCGTGGGCTGGCCAGATCACCTCGCCTACATAAATACTGCCTTCCAGATCTACACAAATCGAGTGAGCTGCAAAGAAATTACCCGCTTTCCAGCCTTCAGGACCGCCAATTCTTGTTTTTTCTACACCAGCCATATCAAAGACACGAATTTGTGACCATGGCGGATTGCTGCTTGGCTTGAACAGGACATTGTCGATATACATCCTGTGACCAACCTCGGAAACATAGACAGATCCATCCTTGATACAAATATCGGTAGGGCGGTACAGATTATCCCATATCGCTTTGAGGTTCCCGTCTGTGTCAAATATTTGGATTCGATCGTTCTCGCGATCAGCCACATAGACAAGGTTGTTCTGATCAACCGCGATACCGTGGGGAAGGTGGAGCTGACCGGGTTCGTAGCCAGGCTCTCCCCATGATTTGATAAGCGTACCATCTGCGGAAAACCGATGTACTCGGGCATTGCCATATCCATCACTGACGAAGATGTCGCCGGATGGAGAGGTTGCTGCATTCGTTGGCTTATTGAAGGGACCTGCTCCTTGTGTAACGGTTTTGAAATCTCCGCCTATGCAGCCTGAATCGGAGGATTCGCCAGCCGTTCCAAGCGTCAACAGGAGCTGCCCGTCGGGGGAAAACTTCATAACGATGTTCTGCTTGCTGTCGACACAGTAAACAAAATCATCGGAATCAATAAAGATGCCATGAGGACCGCCAATCAAGCCTTTTCCCCAACCGCCAACATAATGCCCGTCGCTGTTGAAGATCAGCACAGGTACCTCTCCACGCACCAGAGCATACAAATTTCCTTGTGAATTGACGGCTACCCCCGCCACGTTATTTAATACCATTCCATAATCCTGCGGTTCAAACTTAAAAATGGTTTCAGAGCTCATGAGTCGTTCTCCTTTTAAATAATTTTTCGATTCAAAATTTTATGCGCAGCTGCAGTTGCTCTTGCACAGGGTTACGATACCACGCAGTTTTGGTAACAGGCTATAATCAAATTTGTCACAGCGGTTCGAGATAACACACATAGAGATAAGCGATCTGTGCAAGGAGTCAATGATCATTTTTGTACAGATAATCATTTATTGAAAAGAGAGGATTTTTCATGAAGAATGATAAATAATAATTGTGAAATTTTGTTGAGTGTGTAACTATAATAGACAAGACAAATGGATTCAACCCTTCCTATGTCTTGTTCGTACTTGCAGTTAACAGAGGGAAATATGACACAGATGAAGGGAGTAACTATGAAAATACGTTCCTCTAAATACTTGTTGACCATGATTGTGTTTTGTCTTTTGCTGGGTACATTTCCGGTAATTTTAATGGGTATTTTCTCGTACTACAGGTCCTCTCATACCATTCAGGAAAAAGTGAACGCGAGTAATATGCAGGTTCTGCTCCAAACCCAAATAGGTGTTGAGCAAGTGTTGAAGAGTGTGGACCGTTCACTGATGTATTTCGTTGACTCTCCTGATGTCAATGAAGCCATGACGCTAGAGATGAAACCTAAGGACTTTGAAAAATTAATGGGTCTAAATATTCAACTTGGAAAGCTTCAAGCCTTTGATTTAGGTGTACAGGATGTCTCGCTTATGAATATTTCCAAACAATGGATTTATAACAATTACGGATTTTACAGACTGAGCGAGAGTGACAATAAAGCCAAATACGAAGCTACTATCGGGCTGCCTCAGCCATCGATGTGGGTTAGTGAGCTGGATTTTGGTCCTGATGGTGATTTGGTATATTCCGATAAGTTTTTTAATGAACAAGCCGTTAATCTGATCAAAAAAATTCCCATTAATTCAATGTCTCCTATCGGTATTGCTATCGCGAAGGTGCCGCTTGAGTTTCTGAGTAAATTGATTTCCCGGAGTGACGGAATCGGGGAGGTTATGATTCTGGATGATCATTTCCATGTTCTGGCCAATAACCATAACCATGCCAATTTGGTTCAAGCCGGATATATCAAAAAGATTATGAGTGAAAATCAGCAAACGGGAAACTTCAATACGAAATTGGATGATGATAATGTAAGCGTTATCTACCGAAAGTCAAGCTACAATGGATGGTATTATGTTTCCATTATGTCCATTGAAGACATTACCAAGGATTCCAAGGCTGTGGGTTGGTATTTGCTTTTTATTTGTATGGGGATTTTGGTGGTCATTTCGATTGTTTCATTCATTGGTTCGCGCAAAATGTATAACCCGATTTTCAATCTTTATCAAGCTATCATGGGTTCAGGGCCGACCATGAAGGTGAGCAATGAATTTAAATTCATCGGAGAACAGATACAATTACTAGTAACCAATCAGTCGAAAATGGCCAATCAGATCCAAACCCAATTGCAGCAGTTAAAAGTATTTTTCACCTTAAAGCTGATTCAAGGGGATGCGGATCAGCAGGAAACGGAAGATAAATTAAAGCTGTATGGATATCCTGTACCTCCACGTTGGATGATTATTCTTGTTTTGCAAATCGATACGACAGAAAAAACGAAATGGAGCAGTATCGACCGAGAGCTGACGATGTTTGCCATCAATAATATTATCAGTGAGCTATTAGTCAAGGAGTGTGTCATCCATCCGATTATAGTCAATGATTTTCAGGTCACCATAATCGGCGGCGAGCAGGAGACCTATGAGCAATTCAAAAATGATATCTACACGCTTGCAGAGCATATTCAAAAAACGGTAAAAGAATACTTGGAGCTGCAGATTAGCATTGGTATCAGTCGAACTTTTCATGAATTCGAGCATACCCATCGAGCATTTAACGAAGGTGTAGAGGCCTTGAAATACCAGATCAGGTTAGGCTACAATGTGATTCTGTTCAATGAAGATGTTCAACCTGGACCTAATATGCAGCTTTTACTTCCCGTTCGGATTCAGTATGAATTGATTGATGCCGTAAAATCGATCGATTATGACAAAGTGAAAGAATCGCTTCATCAGTTCATGGAAGAGGTATTTAAATTAAAGATGAGTTATCTGGAATATCAGATTCCTGTGGCGCGATTGCTTACGGACCTTGTGCGAATCGTACAGGATTCGGGGGAATCGTACAGTATTTTATTTCAGGGACAAAAATCGTTATTTGACCAGTTGTTTGAACTAAAAACAGCACATGATATTGAGCAATGGCTCAGCAGTGTCGTTATCGAGCCTATCATGCACATGCTGCAGGATAAAAGTGAAAATCAATATAAAAAGATATCTGGAGTTGTCCTGAGGATGATCGAGGAGGAGTTTGATACAGATTTGACCATTGAGGAATGTGCTGTTCGGTTAAATTATCATCCAAGCTATATCCGCCGTGTTTTTCTCAAAGAGATTGGAGAGAACTTCGGTGAATATTTGACCCAGTACAGAATCAATATGGCTAAGAAGTGGTTAATGGACACCGATATGAAGGTATTGGATATTGCCAATAGATTAAGATACAACAATTCGCAAAACTTTATCCGCAGCTTCAGGAAGCTCGAAGGCATAACGCCCGGGCAATACAGGGAGATTCGAAAACGGAAAATGGATGGGGTTAGATGAGGGAGGGGGCCGAATCCATGGCTCCTTTTTTCGATGTCATGGGGTGTCATGATTATCTGTTTATAAATGATTATAGCTGCTATTCCGCGTATGGTTTTCCCATGATTCCGGCTGGGCTGTGGGCTGTGTCATAATTGATTATAGCCTGTTACAAAAACGACATGATATGTTGTAGATGCGGACGCAGCAATAAACTTCGGAGGGGTCGATCATGAATCATGTTAATGGGAATGCCGTAGCAGTAGCTTCTAGGAACCATGCAGCGAGAAAAAAGAGTGTTTTCCGCAAAAAATTATTTAAAGAAAGATGGCTGTATCTCATGCTGGTGCCTGGCATTTTGTATTTTCTTACATTTAAGTATGCACCCATGTTTGGATTGGTCATGGCTTTTCAAAATTATCAGCCTTTTTTAGGGTTTTTCAAAAGTGAATGGGTTGGTTTTCAGCATTTTCAACGTTTTTTTACTGATCCGGCTTTCTGGATGCTATTTAAAAATACCATTACGCTGGGTTTATTAAACATCATTTTCTTTTTTCCTTTGCCTATCATCTTAGCTTTAATGCTTAACGAGCTGAGGTGGATAAGCTACAGGCGTGTCGTTCAAACGTTGGTATACATTCCCCATTTTGTTTCCTGGGTTGTGGTATCGTCACTGACCTATACCATTTTCACCACAGAAGGAGGGCTTGCAAACGAGCTGCTGGTATCCATGGGGTTTGATAAAATCAATCCTTTGATGACCTTGACAGGATTCCGTCCGATGATTGTACTTCAATTCATCTGGAAGGAAACGGGATGGGGAACCATCATCTTCCTGGCGGCAATCGCCAGCGTCAATCCTGAGCTCTATAAAGCGGCCGAAGTGGATGGGGCAGGGAGATGGCGAAAGCTATGGCATATTACGCTCCCATCCATACGCAGCACTATCGTGATTTTATTAATATTAAGGCTTGGAACCTTCTTGGATACGGGGTTCGAGCAGTTGCTGCTTATGATCAATACGATGAACCGGGAGCTGGGAGAAGTATTCGATACCTATGTATACCAGATGGGGATAGTGGGTGGCCAGTTCAGCTATACGGCAGCGGTTGGACTCTTCAAATCCGTTGCGGCGCTGCTGTTGATTGTCATATCCAATACCATTGCCAAATGGTTTGGAGAGGAAGGTATTTATTAAGTTAGGGGCGTGAAAGTATTGCGCAGTCAAAGCAGATATGGGAGTCATGCATTTGATATACTGAATATTGTTGTCCTTGGACTTGTCTCTTTATTAACGGTTTTGCCTTTTATTCATATCGTTGTGGCATCGTTTACACCACCGGAAATTTTGGCAAAAAGTGATTTTGTGCTTTTTCCAAGTCGATTGTCGCTGGAAGGGTATGCATATGTTTTTTCTACAAATGTGGTGATCAGAAGCTTAATTGTGTCGACTTTTATAACCATTGTAGGAACCTTTTTTAGTGTGATCATGGCCGTTTTAATGGCTTATCCGCTGGCCCACAAAGGATTGACTGGAAGAAAATTGCTGATGCTTATGGTTATTTTCACTATCATGTTTAATGGCGGTCTCGTTCCTACCTATATCATCGTGCAAAAGCTGCATTTATTAAATACCTATATGTCGTTAATTTTGCCGGGAGCTATTAGTGTGTTCAGCCTTGTTATATTCAAGAGTTACTTTCAGGAGCTGCCAGCGGAGCTTGAAGAATCTGCCAAATTGGACGGTTATAATGATTTGATGATCTTGTTTAAAATTATTTTGCCTTCCTCCAAACCCTTGCTGGCGACTTTTACGGTCATGTTTGGCGTAACGTATTGGAACACATGGTTTAATGCCGTCATTTATTTGAATGACCCAAAAATGTGGCCAGTTCAATTAGTATTAAGGCAAGTGATGAGTTCATCCTCCCAGATCGGGGATATGGTGGAGAGTGCATCGCTCATCCAGCCCAAAACGATTCAGATGTGTGTGATTACGATAGCAACCTTTCCGATCCTGTGTGCTTATCCGTTTTTGCAAAAATATTTTTCGCAGGGGATGCTGCTCGGTTCGGTTAAAGGATAGCTATGAACAAGGCATCGCGTATAAGCTTTATTACATGAACTTAAACGGGGGAAGAATCCATGAACGTTAATAATCGGTTGACATCATCAGCCATAGTTTCTTCAGTTATATTGTCCTTGCTGGCGGGCTGCAGTACAGGCAACACAAACACGACTCCAATTGCCACAACTCCAAGCACAACCACTCCTGAGGGGACCGCCAAACAAGCACCAACCAAGTTCAGCATGATGCTGCCTTTGTATAATACAGAAGCTCCAGCTGCGGACAGCCCCTTAATTAAAAAGGTCGAGGAATTCGCCAATGTCAAGCTGGATTTGAATTTTGTCCCTTCTGCTAATTATAACGATAGGGTGAATATATCCATTGCATCCAATGAACTGCCGCAGGCTATAACCATACTGGATATGAAGTCGCCTACCTTCGTTAACGCAGTCCGCTCAGGGATGTTCTGGGATGTTACAAGCTATTTGAAGTCGATGCCGACATTTGCCAAAAATTACGATCCTAAGCTGATCGCTAATGCACTTACCGACGGTAAAAATTATGGACTACCTCGAGGACGGCCTATGGCTCGCAATGCCATTATCTTTCGTAAAGATTGGCTAGACAAGCTTGGCTTACAGAAACCAACGAATATCGATGAACTATACAATGTAATTAAAGCATTCGCGACCAAAGATCCCGACGGAAACGGCAAGGATGATACCGCAGGTCTGCTGATGGGAGTTGACGGCAGCGGGAACATAGCCGGATACGCTTTTGATGTCATCGTTTGTATGTTTGGAGGAGGCAACAACTGGGAACTTAAGGATGGAAAAGTAGTGCCGACCTTTATGTCTGAGCCTTACATGAATGCATTGAAGTGGGTTAAAAAGCTGTATGACGAGAAGCTATTGAATCAGGATTTCGCCATCGTGAAAGGTTCGGAACAAGTATTTGAGTTAATTGATAAAGAGCGCGGAGGGATGTACATTAACAACTTCTCCGATGCAGCGGACAGGCAGGATAATCTGGTCAAGCTGGTTCAGCAGCGGAACCCCGCTTTGGCTGGCAAGAGCATTGCCGATGCCAAAATGGATTTGATCGATACGGCTTATTTGATCAAATCCACGGATGGTACTGTGAGGAGTCCGGCACAGCCAGGATTTAATGGGGTGCTCGCATTTCCAAAGACTAGTGTAAAAACAGAAGCCGAACTGAAAGCCATTTTAACCGCTTTTGATAAATTGGATACACCCGAAGGACAGGCATTAATTAAATGGGGGATCGAAGGAACCCATTATACGAATCAAAACGGGGTTCCTACAGTGGTAGGAAACACAGCGCTGGTTTCCAAGGAAGTCAACACGGTCTGGCAAATGTTTTTGACCAATCAGGTCGTGGACAGATCCTCTATTCAAGGTAAATCATCGCCAATGACTGAGAAAATATTGAAAGAACAGGAAGACAACCTGAAGAACATTGTTGTGGATGTATCCGTTCCACTCTTATCGGCGACTGTATCCACCAATGGTACGGAGTTGACCAAAATTATTAATACGGCCAGAATTAAATACATCACTGGTGTTATTGATGATGAAGGGTGGAAGCAAGCCATCGATCAATGGAGAAAGACTGGCGGAGATAAAGTCATTCAAGAGTATACGGAAGCAAGAGCAAAGCTGGACGGAAAGTGACCAGACCCATTTTATTTCAAAAAAGAAGAATGACCATTTCACAGTGGTTAATTCTTCTTTTTTCTTGATAGTACTGCCCATGATGATAATCCCGAATAAACCTGCATAATAGGAGACTTCCTGCATATGTATATACTGCTTTTTTGCTACTTTTGTAGAATATACTTGCACAATCAAATATGCTACTGTAGAAATGTCTGAGGAGAGGGTGAGATCCATAATGTGGAAGCATGGATGGTATATTCAAAGGGGAATGGTATTCGGTATAACCGTATTATCTTGCTTATTCGGCACATTAGAATCTCAGGTTCACGCTATACCGATTACCAACCTGACAACCCCCGTTATTGACAATTTCCCCCGGATTCAACCTGATCTGCTCATCCTTCCAAATACAAATCTGGGAAATGTCAGCTTAATGTGGGACTATCCAGCTGCGGACCTTATTGATCCTAAAGGTTCACCGGTAGTGGCAGCGGACGGTACAGTCTATCTGGGATATAACCAGTTTGTATTTACGGGCTTTGTCGGTATGGTATCCGCCGTCACACGCGAAGGTAAGAGTAAATGGAATAACTTGACCTCAGATCAACTTCTGGGTTCTCCCACAGTAGGCCCGGATGGCACCCTTTACATGGGAGTTGGCAGTGTAAAATATAATGAAGGTAAATTTATTGCAATGAACCCTGACGGAACGCTAAAATGGTCGGCTTCCATAGGTCTCGTGGATGCCAAGCCCGTGTTTGGATCAGATGGCACCATATACGTGGCTGCCAAGGATGGAACGCTGTATGCGCTTCATTCAAGCGACGGAACCAAGCTATGGTCATCCAAGGTTGGGTTCAAGTCCACCGCTTACATGGCCATAGGCAAGGACGGCACAATCTTTTTGGGCAATGAGAGCAACGTTTTATTCGCGGTTAAGCCCAATGGCAGTATCAAATGGACGTACCAAGCTGAGGGACTAGTCAATACCGTTCCTGCACTGGGGGCGGACGGCACCATCTATCTCGGTGCTGCTGACAGCAAGCTGTATGCGATCAGCCCGAGCGGAACGAAACAATCGGAGTACACTTTTGGAGGGAATCCATTTTCTCCTGTGATTGGCTCGGATGGTACGATCTATACCGGGGCCTCGGATCAAACCGTGTATGCACTACAGCCAAATTTGACACTTAAATGGAAAACTGTTTTCAACAATGCGATAACGCCGACCGTCATCGGTCCGAATGGATCCATTCATTTGCTAACGGCTAGTGGCATGGTTCATGCCTTGAATCCTTCCGACGGCAGCACACAGTGGAGGTATGGCATCAGTACCCCTGACATGGCTCTCGCTCCGACTATTGGAGAGGACGGTACTGTGTATGCAAGTGGAATGAAAAAGGCGAAATTGAACCTGTACGCTTTGCGGGTCAAAGTCAATGGGATAACCTTGAATAAGACTCAAGCAACGCTGCAGACGGGCGCAAGTGAAAGCTTATCGGCTGCGCTGTCCCCGAACAATGCACCTAATAAGAATGTCATATGGAGCAGCAGCAAGAATGGAGTAGCTTCCGTGGACAACGAAGGCAATGTAACAGCTGTCTCGTCCGGTACGGCAACGATAACTGCCCGGACAGAGGACGGAGGACTATCCGCCACATGCGAGGTTACTGTAACCAATCCTGCAGGAACCATCGAGGTGCAAAGCATTAGTATCCAGCCTGCCGAGTTGTCCGTCAAGGTGGGGCACAACGGGAAGCTCAAGGGAAGCGTGCTGCCAGGCAGCGCATCCAATCAAGGGCTGCTCTGGAGCAGCAGCAATCCTGGCATCGCCCAGGTAAACGACTCAGGCCAGGTGACGGGGATTGCACCTGGAAGGGCAAGCATTACCGCGAAGACGGTTGACGGAGGTTTTACAGCTGCGAGTCAGATTACCGTACTGCAGGGAACGATGACGGCGCCGGGCTCGGATGCATTCACCGACATCGAGGGACACTGGGCGAGTGAGGAGATTGCGCGGGCTTATGAACTCCATATAACAAACGGCTATCCGGATTTTACGTTTCGGCCGAATGACAGCATCACCCGTGCTGAATTCGTAGTCATGCTGATGAACGGACTAAAGCCAGAGCTGCAGCCATATGATTTGGGATTTATTGACAGTGATAAGATCGGCATATGGGCGCAGACATCTACTTCTCAGGCTGTACAGCTTGGTATCGTTAGCGGCTATCCGGATGGTACATTCCGACCAGAGGCCAATATTACGCATGCCGAGATGGCTGCTATGGTATTCAAGGCTTTGGGAATTCCACTATCAGCCGTTACAACAACAAGCTATTCGGATGATAGCGACATTCCTGAATGGGCCAGAGGCGCCGTGTCTACTGTAGAGAAGACGGGCATTATTATCGTGGGTGGCAAAACCACCGGTCCGTTCGCCCCAACCGATCTATCTACCCGCGCAGAAGCGGCAGCTTGGATCGTAAAGATGATGGATATCAAGAAAAAATAGTAAATCATTGTCACCGATTATTCCAATTCCACCAGCGGACTTCGCCCACACGGATGCTGGACACCCACTGCTCCTCTTTAAGCTTTAACAGTTCTTTGGTAGGTCCGGTCACAACCACTCCGTAAAGCTTCACTCCGTTAGCCTCCAAATAAGTGATGGTTGGCTCGAGTGGAAGCCATGGAGCAAGGCGATTGGTAATCGTAGGATATTTTTGCAGTAAATGCAGAGTATCCAGGAAATTTTTGTCGCGTACCGATCCGTCTCCATAAGTTTGGATGCCTGGTGAGATAGAGCTTTCCATGACAGTCTTGCCGAACCAGCCTCGCTTTTCTTCAGAACGGCTTGTCACCTGCATATCTTCAGCATGCCAAAGCGGATATGCGGGAAAGCCAACCGGATTCATCACCAATTCTGCGACACCGAGCTTTCTCTCTTGGCCAGTGTAGGCGGCAAACCAAACAGGTGTCATATTTTTACCATTAAATTTCTGTAGAAGCTCATCGGTTGTATACCTCTTATCCAATGACACAAAAGCTTCGGTAACCGTACCCTCAGGCAGCTTCTCAAGTGTTGCCCAGTCCTGATTACTGCTAGCCGCATCTGACCCGGAAAGTAGAAACAGACTGGTGTTGGAGTTATTTCTTTCAGAATGCCATGTGGTTTGCTCTCCCATAGGCCAGCCCAACACAAACTTTAGTTGAAAATCTCCGACAGAAACCTCTGAATCGCCAATTTTCTTTTTCATATTACCTTTGTAATCCATAGTGAAATAGGCGTTTGAATTGCTTCCTCCACTTACGGTGAGGTTAGGACGGGTGAGGGCAATCGCAGATGACACAACATCCTGGTATAGACTTGATCGCTTGCCCAATCCATAAAAAAGTCCAGTCAATATCGCACTGATGAGGGTAAACGTGATCAAGATTCCAATAGCAGTCAAGGCAGTTTGAATTCTTGCCCGCCACTTACTTCTGCGCAGCAGGGAAGCTTCTTTGATTGGTGTGGAAGCCTTATAGGCACTACCTTCTATCAGCGGATGACGATCTTCATCATTCCCCATAAGCTCACCAAGAAAAGCTTGGTAGGCTTCCATCTTTTCAAGCTCAAGCTCGAATTGCTCCTTGTCCCTGCCCGTTAATTTACCGTCCGCATAGTCTTGTAATTGACGCTTGAAATCATCACTCATCATGAACCCTGCCTTTCATTGTGTTGTCTGACGACTTGTCTTGCGCGGTACAAAAGTATTTTGAAATGAGATAAGCGGATTTCCATAATTTCTGCAGCTTCGCGGTACGATAGCTCATGAAAGTCGTGCAGCAGTATAGCTTGCTTTTGATTGACCGGCAGTGTGGATATGGCATCTCCAATGTGCCCCCATAGCTCCTTCTTCAATAGCAGCTCATCAGGAGTTTGAGGTTCTGATAGCTGCATGAAAAACTCTGTCCCTGTGGGTATACTTCGTTGTTCTTTTCGATAATAATCCACGAAAACGTTGTAAGCGACCCTGAATAACCACGGCTTAATTTTATCATCCTTACAGTTGTCCAGATACAAATAAGCTCGGTAAAAGGTTTCCTGCACCAAATCTTCCGCGGCATGATGATCTCGGCAGAGGGAGATTAAATACCGATAGACGTCCTTTACATACGATTGATACATGCTGTCGAGCGTGTGTCGCTTCATGCCTTCCCCCCTCAACCTATACACGTTTGAATTGGGTAAAGGTTACAAATGAATTGATAGGATGACTTGCTTGGAATCTAAATGATATCCTACAGAGGGTTGTTGGTGCTAGTCAGCAAACCATAACCAGCAGAAATATGGTATAATGGATGCGGGTTACAAACCCTTTTTCTAATATGAATCCGGGGAGTGCTTATCGTGATTATCAAATTCATTCGTTTACGTTAATTTGAAGTACAGTTTATCTAGACTCATCCATTTTTTGGTAATGTGCTGAGGCTTATTTAAGTGTACATTTTTTCATGTAAACACAATCGAATGAAAAGAGGAATCAATATGAGCGAACAACTAATTAGAGTAAACGGAATTGATATATGTGCGGAAAGCTTTGGGGATTCTCACAATCCAGCGGTTTTACTGATCATGGGTGCCATGTGTTCGATGGTGTATTGGGATGATGAATTTTGCCAACAATTGGCGGAGACAGGACGGTACGTGATTCGATATGATAACCGGGATGTTGGACGTTCCACGGTGTATGCTCCTGGAAGTTCAAATTATACGGTCGCTGACATGGCCGAAGATGCTGTTGGGTTGCTTGATGCATACCACATTGAACAAGCACACCTTGTCGGGATGTCATTAGGCGGTATGATTGCTCAGGTTATGGCAATACGCTATCCTCACAAGGTGCACACCTTGACATTGATCGCATCGAGTATTTTCGAATCTGACAATAAGCGGGAGCTACCTCCAATGGATGAGCGGATACTTGCGTATCATGCTAATGGAGCCAGTTTGGACTGGTCAGATGAAGATAGGGTTGCCGATTATTTGGTTGCAGGTTCAAGCTTGCTGTGTGGTCCCAAACATAAATTTGAAGAAAAGAGAGCTTACAAGCAGGTCAGAAAAGAAATAAAACGAGCAAGGAACCTGCTCAGCATGTTCAATCATGCACTGCTTCAAGACGATGCTTCTTTTGAGGGGAAGCTACAAAGCATCGAAGCACCTGCACTGGTTATCCATGGTACAGCCGATACAGTGCTTCCATTGGAGCATGGTCTGGCTCTAGCCAATGAACTTCCCCATGCATCGCTGCTTTCCCTCGAAGGGACGGGTCACGAAATTCACCCGGACGATTGGGAACGCATAATTAATGCCATTAAGAATCATACTCGGGTCGTGTAGGCTTGACGGATCTCATTAGCTAAATAGCCATACAATCCCAGAAGGGCTGCTATCGGTATAACCGAATAAGCAGCCCTTCATTTTGGAATATGAGTGTACAGTTATGGGATAGTCCGCTCAAATGATAAAGGATTTATCGATGTTTCAATTGGATGACTAGCCCATCATACGCTACTTGTATGCCAGCCGGTGTAAAAATTTCCGTCAAGTCCTCATGCAATAAGCCGGCATTATGAGAAAAGTGGGTCACCACGACCTAGGCTCCCGGTTTCAGGACGTTGTTGTCTTCCATCCATGTTTTCGTTTCAAATACAGCTTCGACGTTCATATGATTGCTCCTGTTCGAGCTGTAGCCTGTTGTACATTCCAAGATAACGAGATCAAGCTGTTTATCCTTCAGCCAATTCCAGGTTTGTTCAGGGAACCAACCACTGTCATTGCCGTACAGTATCGTTGTACCCTCCTTATCAATGTAATAGAGCAGGCAAGTTTCACGAGGATCATGATCCGCAAGCAGAGGAACGATGGTCGCGGTCTGCGTCTTGATCGATTCGAAGGGATTAACCCCGTGGAATTTGTAGTTGTGGGACAGACCGTTTAATGCAAGCTGACAGCGTTGAAAGGGGAGTTCGTGACCATAGACATGTATAGGTTTATTCCCAAACTGTGCGTAGCCCTCAGCGCGAATCGCCATATCCTCAGCATACAAGTGATCGGAGTGGGAGTGTGTGATCAGCAGATCCTGCACGTTGTTCATATCCATTCCATATTTTAGCGAGTGATACAATGTATCAGGCGGAAAATCAACCTTCAGCACTTCATCGATCATAACTGATGTTCGTGTCCGAATGTTATACCCCCCTCGTTCACGAGCTTGATGACAGGTGGAGCATTGGAAAAAAAGTGACGGAATCCCTTCATACGCGGCGGTACCCAGAAAATGCACTTTCATTAGGTTGCTCCTCCTTAGGAATAAGAATTTGTCCCAGTCCCGAATGAATAAATGATAAAGTACCTGATATAGTTGATTCGGGATCGAGGGTATTTTTTGTTTGCATGCTATTACCTGCCATGTGATAATATTGCTATAAACTTCATAGAGGTGAATGATGAAAAAAGTTATCGGACGTATTACATTAGTGTGTATTATCGTGATAGCAGGCTACTCCACAGTAAAGGCTTCTGTAAAGTCAGATCTAAGTAAACCTGCTCAAGGGGTAACTCAAACGGCCGCAGTAACAACAGGGCAGTCGGTGGGCGAATATTACTTCACTCGTGCTGATCAGCATCCGGATAAAGCGTTGATCGATATCATTAATGCTGCCAGCCAGACATTGGACATAGCCATATATAGCTTGACTCATCCAGATATAGTGGCAGCGATCAAAGGGGCTAAAGATCGAAGCGTAGCAGTTCGGATCATCACAGACAAGGTTCAATCCGATGGCAAAGTACAGGGCGAAGCTATGAAAATACTGGGCAGCGCCGGTGTCCCGATGAAGGTTAACAAGCACAGCGGGCTCATGCATCTTAAAATGTCAGTTGTCGATAAGAAGGTGGCAACTACGGGATCATTTAACTACTCCAAAGCAGCCAGTACGATGAATGATGAAGTATTAATGGTTATGCGTAACGATGAGGTTGCCAAATCCTTCACAGAGCAATTTGAACAGATGTGGAATGACACGAAGGGATTTGAAACGATCGAGAAGAAAATTGCGCAATAAGCACATGACTATAACCCTCTATCATTAGATTGAGGGCTATTTGTAAATCAATTAATTGAAAGGTTAATGCCGGTTAAGTTATGGAGCGCTCAGAAATAACGGCATAAAAAGAAGCGCGGTATTTCGCCGGGGGTATCCCAAAATGTTTGCGGAACAGACGAAAAAAATAGTTCATATCGGGGATGCCTACAATAGAGCTTATTTCCCGCAAGGACAATTCAGAGTGCTCCAGCAGATCTCTGGCCTTCAACATCCGAATTCTGTTCAAGTATTGGAGAGGCGTTAAGTCGGTATGCTTCTTCAAACATTTGGACAAGTAATCGATGGAAAAATTTAATTTTTGTGACATCTCCTCAAGGCGGAAAGGTTTGTCTATATGGTCATTCAGATAGATGATAATGTCGTCGCATATTTGTTGACTGTGGTGATTATGTGAAGTTTTCGACATTTTCTGAAGCATCGTGAGCAATTGTCCAAATAGAGCTTGAAGAGGGAGCATCTGTTCAAGGACGGAGAGGTTGCGAAGTTCTATCATCTCGTCCAGAAGCGACCAAATCTGACTTGTGTTCAGTTCCTTGAATTTAGGGATATACATGAACTGTTCCTGCGGTTCAAGGTCGCGGTATGTGGTGATGGGTAGAACGGAATGCCAACGGATCTCTTCGGGGTGCACGAGTCGGTGAGCAGAATGATGTTGAAAATGCAGGTAATAAATCAACGTGTCCTCCCTGCAGGCGAGATGGCCATAGTGCAGCTTGCCTGGTTCCAGAACAAGCATCTGATTTTCCTTAATTTCGTAAGGAATCCCGTCTTCATTCATATATAAGGTGCCGTATCGGACGAAAATGATATCGTACAGTGAGAATATGCGTTCATAATGTTGATATGACTTGGGAAACTTGACTTTGCTCACCGTGACCAGGACGGGAAGAGGAGGAATTGACAGCTCCAGACATGACATGGGGACGCAACCTTTCCATTCGTTTATGTAACATAAGTATAACGGCTGAATGGGACCCTCGCAACATACTATAGTTTGATTTTGTACTTAATTTGAATGATTTTCTGAATAGTAAAGCATTTGAAGAGAATCTATAATGGAAGGAGAGCATGGCCCTGTCGGGCTGGAATGGAGTGAAAATAGTAATGACCACAAACTTATATGAACGGTTGCTGCCAGCACCGAGAGACGGTGGATTTGAAATGACAGGATATTGGATTTGGTGCGGCTCGGTAGTCCAGAGTGAAGACGGACGCTTCCATATGTTCGCCTCCCGTTGGCCCAAGCATCTTCCTATGCATCCGGGCTGGTTGGCACATTCGGAAGTGGTGCGAGCCGATTCCGATACGCCTGAAGGTCCTTACAGCTTTCAAGAGGTCGTACTGCCAGCCAGAGGCGCACAATATTGGGACGGCCGCAGTACTCATAATCCGCATATCGTTAAACATGGAAGTAAATATCTCCTGTATTACATGGGTACAACTTATCCGTTCCCCGATGTTGCACCAGGCGAAAAATACGACTTGGATGATGCTCGTTGTATCGTGGCCAGAGCCAACAAACGGATCGGCTTGGCCACAGCGGACAGTGTAGAAGGACCTTGGGAGAGACTGGACAAGCCAATTCTAGATGTCCGGCCTGATAAATTCGACAGCTATCTGACATCCAATCCGGCTCCTTGTGTACACGAAGATGGCTCTGTACTGCTCATTTACAAATCCAGAGCTTATAAGGGACATACCTTTAGCGATATGGCTCTTGGGGCAGCGTGGGCGGATCATTACACAGGTCCTTACCGTGCTATGAGCGAGGAACCGATTTTCCCGCCTTCAGATATTCACCTTGAAGATCCCTTCGTATGGAAAACCGAAGACGGTTATGAGATGATAGCCAAAGATATGAACGGAAGTGTGGGCGGAGAAAAGCACGGAGGTATTCATGCCCATTCCCGGGACGGTATGAATTGGCAAATCGCTGAAAATCCTAAAGCTTATTCACGGCAAGTAACCTGGGATGACGGAACAACAAGGCGTATGGGCAATTTCGAAAGGCCGTTCCTGTTGTTCCAGAATGGGAAAGCGACTCATTTGTTTGCAGCTACGGCAGACGGAGACGGGAATTTCGGTGGTCGGAACACTTGGAACATGGTGATTCCTATTAAAGAATGATTGAGCAGATGATAAACGCTGACGGAGTGAGTAGCTCACTTCGACGGCGTTTTTTTGCCTGTTTTCCAGGAGGCAAGGATTGTGCGCATTGCTGCTCCATTTATTGATTAAGGATTAGCTTGGAATCTAACCAAGGACGTACGATGGGCAGGACGTTGGCCGCTTGCATAGCTTGGGTGTGATCAAGCCCGTCAACAATATGAACATCCCAGCCGAGAGCTTCCATTTCGCTGCGCTTGTTAATGAGTGGTCCAACGATGTCCACCTGTACGTCGCCCCAACGTTTGCCATAATCGATTTTGTCAGCAGCTCCTGCAAAGCAACAGCGAGGACATATTAGTTGTGCTTGAGCTGCTCTATCGTTAAAATTTTGCAATTCCTGGTAGAGGGTGACGAACTGCTTGGTCTGAGCTTCACTCATCGTTACCTCAACATTCGACCAATCATATTCATCCGAAGTTTGTTGGGGGTGATTAGAGGGCTCTTGAGCTGAAATAGACATTTCATGAGTCGCCATAGTAACTCTTAACATCTCTTGATAGGGACCGTCAATAGGAGGGAAACCGCCCATAATGAGCGCAGTCAGTCGATCCGTTCGAAGGGCTAGCTGCAGCCCACTAAGAGCAAGCCATGAGTAACCATAATAGGCGAATCGATCAGCTTCGACTGAGTCCGCTATGGCGAGAAGATCGCGTGTGATATTGGTCGGTGTTAATGTATTGGGTTTAGGTGTCTTGAGGACATGACCTTCATAGTCAAAAGCAATTACACGATATTGATCACTAAGACCGTCTATAAGTGACCGGCCCAGAGCCGGATCGACTCCCCACTTTCGCATTTCCTTGGCTTTTGCTCCTTCAACTGGCTGGGGATTTACCGGAAGCAATAAGCTTGGACCCTTTCCGTGAACCTCCACGTCGATCCTATGTCCATCATGTAGTTTTGCTTTAAGCATGTTGATTTCCCTCCAGTTCAGATTCATTTTTAAAAAGATAATTTCCTGCTTTGAGAGAATGCCGGAGCTTTTGAGTGGCTGCCATTGCATATTCAAAGTATCCAATCCACATGCCCACTAGCTCAGGGTGCTTGGAAGGATCGGACGGAATGGACTCCGTGGGTAATGTCTTCAAGAACGTATCTATTTCTTTGAGTGAGTCAAGACGTTCCTCCAAGAGCGCAATCACATGTTGACGAGGAAGCATTTCCATAAACGCGATCCCAGCAGCCAATAACTGAAAATCGTTGCTCTTGAGTGCTGCTTCCAGTAATGATATAAACTCAGTCTTACCTTGCTCCGTTAATGTATATTCCGTACGGGCTGGTCCCAGCTTAACACTATCCCCCGAAGCTTCGGCTTGTATCATTTCCTGTGCCTCAAGTTTTTCTAAAGCGTGGTAAATAGAGCCTGGTTTTACACTTGTCCATGTTTCGGCCCGCCATGAAGTAATTTCTCTGTAAACACCATAACCATGAGTGATTCCCTGACGCAAAATGGTTCCTAAAACAAGCAATCTTACGGATGACATCGTAGGCAAACTCCTTCCTCGTAATGGAACTTGGAACTTCATTGTAATGGTTTTAATTTCATCTAGTCAAGTTTGAATAGTCGATCACTTCAAGACGAAAAGAGCCCGTACGAAGGAATCAGAGTTCACAGGCACGAATAAGTTAGTTAGGTATCAGATTAATGAACGAGGCTGGAGGGACTATTCACAATGACTGAGTTGAATGAATTATTTCGTCAAAGACTTGGCATTCCGGACCATACAAAACTGACATTTGACATATTGGACTACATTCTTGAAAAAACAGCAACAGCCATTCCTTTCGAAAATTTAAATATCATTTCAAATACAACAAAAGCTATTACCAGAGAAAATCTGATTAACAAAATTCTCATAAAAAATGAAGGGGGATTATGTTATCAATTAAATCCTCTGCTTTATTATTTCTTAG
Organism: Paenibacillus sp. FSL H8-0034; assembly: GCF_038000305.1. Taxonomy (NCBI): domain Bacteria; kingdom Bacillati; phylum Bacillota; class Bacilli; order Caryophanales; family Paenibacillaceae; genus Paenibacillus; species Paenibacillus sp. FSL H8-0034. Next base: position 4,670,605 of record NZ_JBBOBS010000001.1, on the reverse strand, counting down.
TAGAGAATGGGTTTCATGGCGTATTGGTTCGTGCAGAAGTATACAATCAGACAACGAATGACTGGTCCAATCTTGGAAGAACTCATGTAGCCATTCTGTTACAGCATGAAGGTCAGACTTACCTCGTTGATACTGGATTTGGCGGAAACCTGCCACTGCAACCTCTGCCGCTAAATGGAGAACTGATTTCCTCTATGAATGGAGAATTTCGGGTCAAAGCAGTGGAAAGTGAATATGGGGACTATATATTTGAATATAAACTAAAATATAAGGATACCGAATGGAAAATAGGCTATGCTTTTGATACGAAACGAATTGTAGAGGATGTGTCTGAATTAAATGAAGTACAAGGAATTATCCTAGAGCATAAAGACTCGCGTTTTAACAAAATCTCACTGATTACCCAGCTTATAAGTGATGGAAATGTAACGTTAACTGATACTTCTTTTACTCAATGGATTGATGGAAATTGTACAAAAGAACAGATTGACAGCGTTAGATTCAAAGAGCTGGCCAAACTACATTTTGGATTTAATGAATGATGAGCTGGCGTTAGCCCCAGATACCAGCTAGTTGTTCGCAGGCAGTTCCCCCTTGGACGAGGGTAGGACTGTTTTTTTGTTATTCTCAATGCTCCTTACGTGACGATATATTGACATTTTGACTAAACTGTCTTATGGTGTTGTGCAATACTGACATACCGTTAGAATTGTGATGGATGGTTCCAACTATAACCTTATAGAAAGAATGTTTCTGATGAAAATAGAATTTGAAAATAATAGTATTGACTTTAATGTGCAGTATGGACATACAAAAAAGATCTCGATTCGGATAGATTCTTTAGGTTTCATAACAGTTAAAGCTCCCAATGATACAAGCAAGGAGGTTATCCTTAGTACTGTTGAACATCATGCCAAATGGATACTAGAGAAAAAGTCCAACATTGCTGATGCACGACAAACACCTAAAGAAAGAAAATATCAAGATGCGGGGAAGTTTCTGCATTTGGGCAAAGAATATTTTCTTCATGAATTAATAGAGACTGGTGATTTGACTGAAGACATACTCAAGAAAAATCTCAAGAAATTTTATTTCTCGAGCTGTGAGAGGATTGTGCGAGAGCGAATTGTCAGTTATCAAAACCAGCTGAGGGTAAAACCCAAAACCATCGAGATCGTAGAGTCCAAAACCAAGTGGGGCAGCTGCAGCTCGGATAAAAAGCTGACCTTTAATTATCGTCTGGCCATGGCACCGATTGAAGTTATCGATTATGTGATCATTCATGAACTGTGCCATCTGATCCATATGAACCATGACAGATCTTTTTGGAGACGTGTTGGAAGTATCATGCCGGATTATAAAGTAAAGCAAGAGTATCTAGCCCGATATGGGGGTTTTATGACATGTTGAAAATTACCTGTCGGCAAACGGAGGTTAATCATTCAAGGAGGAGCATATAATCCCTATGGCGACCTTTTTGTATAATTCTCACCGTTCCACTCGAGGTGTGGTTGGATTACAGTCTGGTACAGAAATTTCTCCGGATTGTGCGAGCTTGTTCAAATAATAGCATTCCTCCCGGTACATATGATCAGGAAGCAGCGGATTCAAGCTGCCAAGCAGCTCTCCTTTTAGATCAAGCAGCTCCAATTCTTTTAGGAAAGCCATAAACAAGGTCAATTCCAGGTTGATGTCCCGATGAAACCGGACAAACGACGGATACTGTTGTCGCATCGTTCGCAAATAACCGGCCAGTTCAATAGCTTTTAAATAAAATTCATTAAAATGCTGCTCGAACATTTTGCTTTTGGCGATCAATGGTCTCTCCACGAAGTCCAGCTCGGTTGCGATGGCTGAAGAATGAAAAGCGGCATCAGACAGCCACAACAGATCATGGTGCAGGGGTGGGTAATGCGGAACGGGTTTGCCTGCCAGCAGTTCGTCGAGAATACGAATATATGCCTCTAACTCATTTACCATATGATTCAGGAAGGAAGGCGTTATACCGATTTTGACGGCGCCTAGCAGGGATCTTTCCAGCAAGCTTAATTTAAAGGCACGCAAGCTGACTGCGGCTTGATGAGCGGCATGATTCAGCTCCGAAAGCTGCGCAGAATCCAGCGACCCGCGGGATCGCTCTAGCAGCAGATCAAAATGGTGAATAAATTGTTCCGAAGCTGCGATATCCTTGATTTCCACAGGGTATAACGTGTTATGAATAAACCGGGAATGGTCTCCCAGAATTTGCAGCCAAAATTGATGCTCGAATTGCTCTTCCCGATCCGGCATAGGCAGTCAGCTCCTCATAGTTCATTTGTTTCAAGTGTATGAGGGCCATCCTGAGGCTATTCATATTAGGGCTGGTTGCAAGGCTTGTAAATAACAGGGTCAGTGGCTATTATCCGGTTTAAGATAGGTATGCAGGGCAAGCAGGCTGTAAAGAAATAAACATTTGTGCTATATTGGAATCAACTGGAAGAAAGGCAAGGAAGCTTCAGATGAGATATAATGTTATGTTGAGCAAGGAGGTTGAGTTATGTTGAGCAAAATTGTTTTGTTCGTTGCACTGACATGGCTGACCGGAAGTCCGATTGTAGCCATTATTGTATTGCTAATTATATTTTATGTATTGGAACGACGTTTTATCGGATTGTCGCCAAGTATTGTCAAGCCGTTAAAGCGGGCAAGAAAGCTTTCCAGACTTCGCCAGGAGCTGCGGCTAAGCCCCCATCAAACCTCCGCCAAGCTCGATATGGCACGAATATGGATCGAGCAGCGGAAATATACACAGGCGTATGAATTATTGCTCCAGATTACCGAGGTGATGTCGGATTCGGCAGAGGTACGGGCTGATCTGGGCATTTGTGAACTAAAGCTTGGGCATTTGCAGCAAGGCGAGCAAAGCTTACAACATGCATTGGAATTAAATCCACGCGTTAAGTATGGTGAGCCCTATCTGCGTTTGGCTGAAGCCTGGGCCGAACAGGACCCCCATAAAGCCATCACCTATTTGCAGCAGTTTCAGAGCGTCAATTCCTCCTCATGCGAAGCTTATTATCGGCTTGGACAGCTGTACACCCAACTTGACCGCAAAGTGGATGCACGCGAGGCTTACCGGGCAACGGTTGAACTATACCGTGGGCTTCCCAGGTATAAACGGCGCTTCGAACGGCGCTGGGTTGTGCTGGCAAAGCTAAAGGGGTTTGCTTAATAGCCGAGCTTGAAGGTATAGCAGAATAGTAAAACGAACCCTATGTCTCGTAGAACCACAGCAATCAATTAATCAACGATGCTTTGTTTATAGCAGCTGAGAATGAGCTTGAGTGCATTCTCGGCTTTTTTGCGTTCAAATTAACGAGAGTGTAATTAATTACCATTTTATTCCATATAACTACTACCTTTCTACTACTATAGTATACTACCGCTGCCATTGTTCGGATGATAAATTAAAGAGGTTCTAGGATGACGCGTCTGCTGAACGAAAGATGGAGCTTGGGAGTGGATAGAAATGCAATGGCTTATTGTCATTCACGTGGTGTCTGCGATTATCGGCATTGGGCCGACGTTTTTCGGTCATATATTATTCAGGAGAAGACAGCAGGAGGAGCAGCTTCGTCAGTCGCTGGCATTATTTCAGCTGCTCAACTTGTTCCCGAAAATAGGCGGTTCAATTGCTGTTGTATCGGGTGTGGTGCTCGTGGCCTTATCAGGCTGGAAATTCTCGGATTTATGGATATGGATTTCTCTCGTTTTGTATGTACTCATTCAGGTGGTTGCGGTAGGTCTGCTTACTCCAGTAGTGAATCAATTAAAGCAGGTACTGGATGGTGAGAAAGAAAGGTCAACTGCTATGGACGTTTCAACGGATGCAGCCATACTCCTTACAAAAGCCAATCGACTTTACAACACCGCTTCTTTTCTGGGTTTCGTATTAATTCTTCTAATGATTATAAAACCAATGTGACAGAAGATCTGCAGCTTATTTAATAAAAGGAGAACAAGCCGATGAATTTACAAGGAAAAGTAGCTTTCATTTCGGGCGGCGCCCGAGGGATCGGAGCGGCCACAGCGCTAATGCTGGCCAAGCAGGGAGCAAGTGTTGCGGTAAATTATATTCAGCAGGAGGAGGCTGCCCAAACGATTGTGGAGCGTATACGGAATTCTGGCGGTAAAGCAGAGCTGGCAAGGGCGGACGTGCGTGATCCCGAACAGGTGAGCAACGCCATCGCCCATATTCAGACAACACTCGGTGACATCGATATCCTGGTAAGCAATGCGAATATGTCTTTCGTGATGAAGCCGCTGATCGAGATGCAATGGGAGGAATTTGCCCAGAAGCTGAACGATGAGATGAAGGCCACATTTACGCTGACACAGGCGGTTTTGCCAGCTATGATTGCACGTAAATATGGAAGAATTATCTACATATCCAGCAGTGCGGCAGAAGTCGCATCGCCGTATTTCACGGCACATGGGTCGGCCAAGGCAGCACTTAATGGATTTGCAAAATATGTCGCAGTGGAAAGCGCCCCTCATGGGGTTACAGCCAATGTTGTTTCTCCGGGGCTTGTCCAGACGGACGCTTCACGTTATACACCGGAAGCCATTAAGCAGCAGATTGCAGCTATGACGCCGCTGCAGCGAGTTGCGGTGCCGGACGATGTTTCAGGGGCAATCGCTTTTCTAGCCAGTGAGGAGAGCCGGTTCTTGACAGGTACATGTACGAATGTGAACGGCGGCATGTATATGGCGTAGATAAGCACCGCAGCAGCGGTATTTAGAAGGAGAAGGGTGCGGTTCGGAGGCATGTCAAAGGAACAGGGCAATACGCGAGACGTTGGGGAACGATTCGTTAACGAAATCGATCAGATTGAACAGCATTATTTGGTAGGTCGGCAGAAGGAAGTCCAATTCTTCCATGAACAGCTTTTAGAGATGAAGCATAGAGGAAGTATTCTCAATATTTATGGCACAGGTGGCGTAGGCAAGAGCTACCTCCTCGACGAATTTCGCCGTATTGCCCATGAAGTGCAGACGCGGTTTCTGCTGCTCGATAGCATGGATTTTCCACACAACCCACAGGACTTCTGCCTCCATCTGCTGAGACTGCTTCGCTGCCATATATCTAAGGAGGAGCAGATAGATAAACTAAACCGATTGTTAGTATTGTGCCAGGAAGCCATTCAGAAGGAGGCAGAGTCCGGTGGTGTCATCCTTGCGCTGGATACGTTCGAGGAGCTCGGAGAGTTCGAGTATTGGTTCCGCGAAGAGTTTCTGGTGCAGCTCCATTCCAAGGTGCTCGTCATTATATCTGGACGTTATCCGATTCAAGGCGCATGGTTGTCCTCTCCGGCATGGCGGCAATTGATCTGCCACATGCCGATTGGGGATCTGGATTATTATGCGGTAAAGGAGTATTTGTATCGCTCCGGGTTCAACGTCGAAGACGATATCCAACAAATATGGAACAAGACCAAGGGTCATCCGTTGACTCTTTCCCTGCTCGTATCCACGACGCAATTCCATACGATGCAGCCAATGGTGATCGAGGAAGATAATGGCGTGTTCGCTCAGGTAGTGCATACCTGGTTGAAGGAGCTTCCGGATCCGCAGCTTAGGGAGCTGGTGGAAACGGCGGCGGTATTACGGCATTTCAACCAGGAGCTTCTCACATGTGCCATGGGCAGGCCGATCTCGACGGAGCAATTCCTTAAGCTGGTTGGACTATCCTTCGTCCGTCGTGTGGATCGGGGCTGGCTGCTTCACGACCTTATGCGAGATGCGATCACTCACGAGCTGCAGGTACGCGCACCTGAACAATACGGTGGAATTCGAAAGCGCTGCAACCTTTATTATTATGATCTGATCAAGGAATCGGTACATAAGAAATCGGTTGCCTGGGAAACAGCCGAGTGGTTTTATTATATTGGTGATCCAGCGATTCTTGCCTTTTTTTATCAGAATTCGGGCACACATCGGTGGGAAACGCTCAACAGTGTCAACTGGTCTGAGGCTGAGCGTTATATCGAGAATAGGCGGTCATCGGCCAAAGAAGCGAGGATTGCTTATACGAATCCAGAAACCTTAGAACGTTATGAATACGTCATTTCTATGGAAGAAAATTTATATACCTTGAAGCATATTCATCTTCGTGAGCTGTATGAGCTGGACTCCAGCATCGTCAAGCTGCTCCGGGATAGGCAAGGAGGTTTGTCGGGGCTCTCGGTAATTATACCGATCAATGTACACACGTTGGACTATCTGCTTACTCAGCCGTTATCTTCAGCTTATTTTACAGGCTTGCCGGAGCAGAGACTGAAGGAATTGAAGGTACCGAGAGAAACGAATGCGGGGTATTTCGTGAAGACGATCGATATTCCCGATTTTGCAGACCAATCATTGCGTGCAGCTGCCGGTTTAACCTTCATTACGCATATCATTTCTGCCGGATTCCTTGTCGCGGCGCCTCCGGCCAATCCGTTCTTTGGCGAGATCCATCTCGGTCTCGGCTGCCAGGTCGCCAAGCATGCGGTGCATTACGATTATGATGGCATCACGCCGACACCCTATTATGTTATCGATACAAGAGGCAATAAACTGCAGAGCTATCTGAACAAAATGCTCACAGGTTTAGACATGTTAGACGAACGCAGAGATGCACAGGAGGAGCTCTCCTCCTTGACACCGCGCGAAATGGAGGTTGTGGAGCTTATCATTCAAGGTCTTACCAATATGGAGATTGCCTGTAAGCTATATCTCAGCGAGGTGACGGTGAAGAAACATTTGTCGAATATTTTCAGGAAGCTGAACATTAAGAACAGAAGCCAGTTGGCTTTTCTGATGGGGAAATGTCAAGCTTAAGGTTAAAGATGAAGAGTTTCATTACCGATAATATGAGGAGAAGGCTGCTGCCAGTAATGGAAAAGCAACCTTTTTTAACGTTCATCCTAATAAGCAGGTTGAAGGTGAGCACAGCCATACATAGAATCAACAAGAGAATACGCATTATTCCTGCCAAAATAACCCCTTAATATCAGCTAATGAGCATAAGCTCATGAAATGATTATAGGGGTTATTCGAGTTGTATGGACCATTACCCACACATGGTCGGCTGAAGATTATAGACTGAACAACGTGGAGCGCTCTATGATGCTTAAGTAAACAACGATGGAGAGGAGGTGAAAGCTATCAAACGCAGCTTAGAGGCGATACCGGTTAAAGATGCGACCATAAGCTTCAAAAAAGCAGTCCGTAAGGATATATGGCTGTATGGTATGATGCTGCCGGGACTGATCTATTATCTGTTATTTAAGTATTTGCCGATGTGGGATATGTTGATTGCCTTCAAGGATTATCAGCCGGCACTTGGCTTTTGGGGCAGCAGATGGGTAGGCATGGAGCATTTCGAACGTTTTTTTTCGGAGCCGATCTTTTGGCAGCTGTTTCGAAATACAGCGATACTGGCGGTATACAACATCGTGTTATTTTTCCCGTTACCGATCATTGTTGCCCTGATGCTGAATGAACTGCGGATTCAATGGTTCAAAAGAACCGTCCAGACCTTCATTTATATTCCCCACTTTTTCTCGATTGTTGTTGTTGTAGGGATCACTTATGTGATGTTTACGACCGAAGGAGGGATCGTTAATGAGGGCGTGGCAGCAATGGGCGCCGATAAGCTCAATTTTCTTACAGGACCCGAGTGGTTTCGGCCGATGGTAACACTGCAGGTTATATGGAAAGAAACAGGATATGGCACGATCATTTTTTTGGCAGCGCTTGCAGGTGTGGACCCGACCTTATATGAAGCATCCAAAATTGATGGGGCGAGCCGCTGGCACCAGCTTTGGTACATTACGATGCCGGCGATCAAAAGCACCATCGTCATTCTCCTCATTCTTCGTCTGGGTAATTTTCTCGATACCGGATTTGAGCAAATGCTGCTCATGATCAACGCGCTGAATAGGGAGGTTGGTGAGGTTTTTGATACTTACGTCTATACGAACGGGATTACGCAGGGGCAATTCAGCTATTCCACTACCGTAGGCTTGTTCAAATCGGTCGTTGGTTTGATTCTGGTCGTCGCGGCTAACCATATTTCCCGAAAATTAGGGGAGGAAGGTGTCTATTAGAGGTAAAGGATTCATTGGGGAAAGGGGTGCCCGAGTTTGCACAAACGTTCTGTAGGAGGCACGATTTTTGATATTGGCAACATTACGGTTCTTGCTGTGATAGCTTTATTAACCTTATTTCCGTTTCTTCATATTGTAGCGGGCTCACTTGCTTCGGCGAAGGAGGTGCTGGCTAGTAAATTCATATTATTTCCCAAGGAATTTTCACTGGAGGCGTACCGGTTTATTTTTTCCGAAAATACGCTGCTGCGCAGCCTGCTGATCACGATTTTTATTACCATTGTCGGGACCTTGATCAATATGGCGATGACCTTGTTGATGGCCTATCCGTTGTCCCGTAATGTTAAGGGTAAGCGAACGATTATGCTGCTGGTTGTGTTCACGCTTCTGTTCAGCGGAGGGATTATTCCAAGCTTCCTGGTCGTTAAATCGTTAGGACTGTTGAATACGTACGGAGCCTTATGGCTTCCCGGGGCGATCAATTCATTTTACATGATCATTTTGATCAATTTTTTCAAACAATTGCCTGTGGAATTTGAGGAATCGGCAAAAATGGACGGCTGCAACGATCCCTTACTTCTCTGGAAAATTGTTATTCCGCTCTCACTGCCAGCGATGGCCACCTTTTCCCTGTTTTATTCGGTATCGCATTGGAACACGTTTTTCAGTGCCTTGCTCTACATCAACGATTCGCATAAATGGCCGATTCAAATTTTGCTGCGGCAAATTGTCATTATGTCTTCAGGAGGCATTGGAGATGCGAGCTTTGCGGCAGAAGCCTCCTATGTTGTGCCGCCGCAAACGGTCAAAATGGCTGTTATCGTAGTTGCTACGCTGCCGATTATTATGGTTTATCCATTCCTGCAAAAACATTTTGCCAAGGGCGTGCTGTTAGGATCAATTAAAGGATAATATGGAGAGGGAGAACTGCGATGAAAAAACAAGCTTATCATACAGCTATATGTACATTGGTCACCTTGTCGGTGCTGACTGTCGGCTGCAGTGGAGATAAGGGGCAGCAGCAGGGAGAAGCGACAGCCGCCGCCAGCACGACAACAACACCCAAGACGCCTGATGTGAAGCAGCCGCCGCTCAAACTGAGTATTATGGCTACTTATTATACCCCTCAGCCTCCAAGCAACCAGAATGACATTTGGAAGAAGCTGCAGGAGATCACGGACACACAAATCGAAATGACATGGGTGCCACGTTCTGCCTATGACGATAAGGTCAGTGTCTCGATTGCCTCCAATGATTTGCCCAAGGTGATGCTGGCGTTGAATTCTTCGGCCCCGCCCTTGGTCAATGCGATTAAATCTGGATTGTTCTGGGAAATCGGTCCGTATTTGAAGGATTACAAAAACTTGAGCGCCCTGAGTAAGCTGCAGTTCGAGAGTACCAAAATACAAGGGAAAACGTACAGCTTATACCGCTCCAGACCTCTTGCCCGATTTGGCGTCACATACCGCAAGGATTGGTTGGATAATCTGAATTTGAAAGAACCCAAAACGCCTGAGGATATGTACAACGTCATGAAAGCGTTTGCCAAAAATGATCCGGACAAGAATGGCAAGGATGACACTTATGGAGTTCTTGCTTTTAAAGATGGTCAGGGTTACTTGATCCCGCATATCGCTTCATGGTTTGGAGCACCGAACGGATGGAAGGAAGAAAATGGACAATTTACGCCGGATTTCATGACAAATGAATACCTCGAAGCTCTGAAGTACATCAGAAAGCTGTATGATGAAAAGCTGTTGAACCAGGACTTCGTCGTGACAGAAGAACAACAAATGAACACGATGTTCAATCAAGGCAAGGCTGGCATTAATCTGGGTCTGTTTGATGATGTCGGTAAACAGCAGATGGAGGTTGCCAAGCTGAATCCGAATGCGAAGATAGCGATTCTCGATACGATAGCCGGTACCAAGGGTCAGCGGGTCTGGGCTCAACCGGGCTATACCGGAGTGTTCCTGTTCCCGAAATCGTCGATCAAGACAGAAGAGGAATTGAAACGAATTCTGGCGTTTTTTGACAGACTGCAGGAGCAGGATGCGGTTAACATGCTGACCTGGGGACTTGAAGGCAAGCAATACAAGCTGACGAACGGTCAAGTCGAGAAAATCGGCGGAGATGAGGCCTTCGATAAGGATACGCTTGGTCTCGGTGAGCTTCGTATTGACGACGGCTCGAAGGAGCTCGTTGCAACAGGCGAGAATCCATTGACAACAAAAGGGAAACAGCTCATCAAGGATAACGTGAAGATTGCTGTAGTTAATCCGGCGCTGCCCCTATACTTCGAATCCCCAACCTGGAGCCAAAAAAGCAATGAATTAAGAAAAATAGCTTCCGATGGCGCTGTCAAGTTTATTATGAACAAAATCGATGAAAACGAATGGAAAAAGGTTCAGGATGACTGGAAAAAGGCGGGCGGAGATAAAGTATTGACCGAATTCGCCGAGAGCTTTGCCAAAAGTAAAAGCAAATAGCGTACAAACTAGAAAAAGAGCGATAGGAGTGTTCAGTTTTGAATAGAGGCCGTGTCTATTCGTCGGAAAGAAGGTTTTTCAAAGATGCTGTAACAGGGGCGGAGATTGTGCAGCTGACAACTTTCCCGTGCATCAATATTAAATTGTATTTTCACGTCAATGCGTTCACACCGGATTCACAAACGCTTGTATTTCAGGTATTCTCCGAGGCAACGAGGGATTCGAAGGTCGATATTTTCAAGGTCAATATCGATGGAAAGGGACTAACACAGCTTACCGACGCCGCAGAGGCTGGCAGCCCGGTTGTGTCGCCCGATGGCCATTGGCTGTATTATATGTGCCATGGGGAGCTTCGCCGAGTATCGATGACGGATTATCGTGAGGAACGGATTGGATATATAGACGGCATACAGCCGTCTACCGGGCTTAGCAGTAACACAGCTGGTTCAACCATTAATGCCAGCATGAGCAGTGATGGGCGTGTATATTTTACAGATGCCACACTGACAAATGGCAGAAGAGCGATACTCAGATATACGACAGACGGTAAAGAAGCCGCTATTATTTATGAATCGGATTCGATTACCCATACCCAATGTGAGCCCTCGGAAGCGAAGGTTGTTGCCTTTCAGCATGGACCGGATGCCCAGCATCGCAATATATGGCTGATCAACGAGGATGGAACCCATGTAAGGCCTCTGGACCTGCCTTATGGCAATGGGCATTGGATGTGGCTCGGCTCTACACAAAGAATCTTGACCAATCTGGAGAAACAGTTTAACGGCATCGCGGTGATGGGCGAGCATGACGATAATCCGGAAATCATTGTCACCGGCGAGCATTTCTGGCATGCGGCCAGCAGCCGCGACGGCAAATGGATGGTATCGGACACGAGCTGGCCGGATCATGGCATTCAATTAATTCATGTCGATAACAAAAAGTATGCAACATTATGCTATTCACAAAGCTCTTCCTCTCATCCGCAATGGTCTCACCCGCATCCTTCATTTAGTCCTGACGGTAATTATGTGGTATATAATTCCGACATAACCGGAACTGCCCAGATGTATCTGGTCAAAATTCCTGAGCATTTGCGAGCAGAATTACAAAGTGGCAGGTGAAACATCTCTATGGAGAAGCAGAATATAGCAATTGTGGGGTTAAGATTCGGCAGTACAGTGATTGAGGAATTGCTGGAGGGGGCGGGCAACCCCTATTTCCGAGTGTACGCGGTTTGCGATCTCGAGCCCTCCAAGGTCGATGAATGCGCAATGAAATATGGGGCGAAGCCCTATTATTCCATTGCGAGTCTCCTTGCCGACCCAGAGGTTCAGGTGGTTGGTCTGTACACGCCTCCGGCAGGAAGAGCAGAGCTGATCGATCAGATCATTAATTCTGGAAAAGATGTCATGACAACGAAGCCCTTTGAGCTGAATCCGCAAAAGGCACTCGATATCCTCCATAAGGCTAATGCGATGAAGCGCGTCATCCATATGAATTCTCCGGGTCCAGCATGGTATGATACGTTGAATTACATCACAGCGTGGAGAACGAAATATGAGCTGGGCAAGCCGATCGGTGGCCGATGGGACATTTGGGTTAATTATCGCGAACAAGCAGATGGAGGCTGGTATGACGACCCCAACAAGTGTCCGGTCGCGCCTATATTCAGGCTCGGCATTTATATCATCAACGACATGGCTCGAATATTCGGGCCCGTTCACAAAGTATCGACAATGAGCTCGCGCCTGATCACAGAGCGGCCTACAGTTGATAACTCGCAGGTGAGCCTGCTTTTCCGCAACGGCGCGATAGCCAATATATTCGGGAGTTTTTGCGTAGATGACAGTCAGAGGTATAAAAGCCCGATGATTCTGAATTTCGAGCACGGAACCTTTTATTGCGATGTGATGCCAACGAATGAAGGGGACGTCAACAAGCTGCTTCTAGTGGCGCGGGACCCGATAACCAGACTAAGAGTTACCGAAGAGGTCGAGGTTACTGGAGATGCAGGCCGGTATCAATGGAAGGAGTTGTACCAGTCCGTATGTGATCGTACAATGAATGAAGAGGCTTACATCCATGATGTGGTGGAGGGGCTTAAAATCATTGAGGCGATGGGAAGATCCGACCGAAGTGGAAGGATTGAGCTCGTTCAGGAGGAATTATGAAAATTGGCATAGGCTTATTCGGCAATAACGGGGGACATCAAATACATGGCGAGCTGATTAACCATCCCCATGCGGCTATCGTGGCCACAGCTGCTATGGATAGGAGTCTGCTTACCCCTGAGCAGCAATCCGATACGGATATAAGGCATTATGATTCGCTGGAGGAATTGCTAAAGGATGAAAGGGTGCAGGTCGTTTCCTTATGCTCACCACGCAGAGCCAATCAGGTTAATGAAGCGATCATGTGCATGCGGCAAGGCAGGCATGTGTATGCGGAAAAGCCGTGTGCCATGCAAGAAGCAGAGCTGGATCAGCTGCTGCAGGTTGTGAGCGAAACAGGCTGCTTATTCCGTGAAATGGCAGGAACGGGCTTTCAACAGCCATACCTGTCCATACGCAATCTGGTTCAGTCCGGTGTGATTGGCGAGGTGGTACAGGTATTCGCCCAGAAGTCATACCCGTATCACGACGCTCGTCCCCAGGATGAGGCGATAGACGGGGGACTCATCGGCCAGAACGGCATTCACGCGATACGATTTGTTGAGCATGTGGCTTGCGTAAGAATCGAAGAGATTCACGCTATGGAAACGAAGCTTGGCAATCCGAGCGAGCACGGCGGGCTTCATATGGCGGCTAGTATGATGATGAGGCTCACGAATGGAGGTGTCGCCAGCATTGTCGCCAACTATTTGAATGCCAAGGGCTTTGGAAGCTGGGGCAATGAGCACTTGCGGATATTCGGCACAAAAGGTTTTATCGAAGCTGTGGATGGCGGAGCCAGAACCCGGCTAATCGTGGGCGATACCGACATGGGACCCATCGACACATCCGGGCCTGAGGAAAGCTATTGGGACATGTTCATCCTAACGCTGCTTGGTAAAGCGGAAATGCCCGTTACGCTTGAAGCGGAGCTGCATTGCACAAGAATGGCAATAAGAGCCAAGAAGTCTGCACAGCAACAAACCCATTAACAAAGGAGTGTTTCCATAATGGCAAGAGGCCAGGCATATCCATCTGAAAGGCAATTTTTTGAGGATAGCAGAACCGGCGTGAAGATTACCAAGCTGACTGCGTTCCCGACCATTAACAGCAAGCTGTATTTTCATATTAATGCGTTTACTCCGGATTCCCGGTCATTGGTATTCAAAAGCTACAGGTCCGCACAGCGGGATTCGCAGATCGATGTTTTCAAGGTTCAAACAGACGGCATGGGGCTGGTACAACTGACAGATCGTCCGAATGTGCGAGGGGCTATGGTCTCCTATGACGGGAAATGGTTGTACTACGTCACAAATGGCGAGCTTCGCCGAGTGTCGATGGACACCTATGAGGAAGATAGCATCAGCTATTTGGATGCACTGACGTGGGACGCAGAGTGTGCCAGTATGACTTATGACGACAAAAATTATTATGTAGAGGCTACTCTGAAAAATGGTCGACGCGGGATTGCCAGATTCACTACAGACGGTAAGGAGGCTGACGTAATTTTTGAGAATGCGGATATTACACATACCCAATGCGAGCCTACGGAGGGCAAGGTTATTGCTTTTCAGGACGGACCCGACGCATTCAACAGAAATATTTGGCTGATTGATCAGGATGGCAGCAACCTGCGTCCTTTGGAGCTTCCCTATGGGAATGGACATTGGATGTGGCTTGGCGGGACCAAGCGGATTATGTCCAATCTGGAAAAGGAGCAGCAGGGAATTGCTATCATGGCGGAGAATTATGAAGAGCCTGAGCTGTTTGTTAACGGGGAGCATTACTGGCACGGGTCCTGCAGTATGGATGGGGAATGGATGGTCTCGGATACGAACTGGCCTGATCATGGCATACACCTGATTCATACAGCTACGAAGAAGCACAAGGTTCTATGTTACCCCAACAGCTCATCCTGCCATCCACAGTGGACACATCCCCACCCCTCCTTCAGCCCTGATGGCAAAATGGTGGTATATAATTCGGATGCTGGAGGGATTCCGAATGTTTATTTGGCAGTTATTCCCGATGATATGCTTGCGGAGCTTACTGAATAGTCGATAAGGTTGCTGCGAGTTGGAGGTACATGATGAAAAACCGCCGTTTTAACTATTTCAAGCGATTGTTTTTGTTCTGCATTCTGATAGGATTGATTCCCGTCATAACGCTGGGTTATTTCTCTTATGCCAAATCATCACAGCTATTATTGGATAAGGCACATAGAAGCGACATGGAGATGGTGGAACAAACACAGCTTCGTTTTGAACAAAAGCTGAAAATGGTGGATAATGCCCAAGCCCAAATTACCAACTCGCCACTTGTGATCGATGCTATGGAGCAGGAGCTCGACAGTGAAGACTATCTGACCTATGAGAAATTGATGCAGACGTTGTATCGGCTACAGCTCTATGAATTTGGACTATCGGACGTTTACCTTGTGAATTTCAATAAAAATTGGATCTTAAGCAGCGCTGGCAAAGAATCACTGCAGGCCAGTGAGCTTAGCCCTACCTTTACGGGATACGCCAACAAAGGCAAGCTGTTTTTTTGGACTGTGTTTGAATCGCCATTTTTTGAAAAGTCAAACCCGCGGGTATGGAATACGGCGATTGTCAAAACGATCCCGATTAATTCCTTTAGCCCGCTCGGTCTTCTGGTTGCCGTATTGCCCAGCCAGGAGCTGAATAAAATGGTTCCCAAAGTGAGCGGTGGCGATTCTGGCGACATGTACGTCCTGGATGAGCATTACCGCATTCTTGCAGCCAGCAAGCCGGATATGGTCGGCAAGGAGCTGTCCGATGAGACGTACGTGCAGACCATTAAACAGGCCAACAGGGAAGCGGATCAATTTGAAACCGCTAATCATACTTATGGAATTACGTATAGGCAATCGAATTACAACGGCTGGATTTATGTGGTGAAAACAAATATTAACGAGATCACGAAGGAATCAAAAGCAATCGGATGGGTGACTATCTTCATTTGTTTGATTGTGTGCATCCTGATCTTTATTGTTTCGTTGGAGGGGACTCGCAGACTGTACGGTCCGGTTCGCAAGCTGTACGATCTTGTATTGAAATCGCCGGATATGCCGCGCTCCAAGAGAAACGATGAATTTTATTGGATTGAAAAAAACATGCATGTGCTGATGGGGAAGGAATCCCATATGAGGCATCAGCTCGGCGATTTTTTTGTACATAAATTGCTGCAGGGTGCAGTTAACGCCAAAGAAATAGCTGACCGTATGGAAACGAATGAGTTGGAATGCTGGAAGCAAATGCGGGTCATCTGCGTGCGCATGGATACACTCGAAGGAACTAACTACACGGATCGGGATCGAGATCTGCTCCTGTTTGCAATTCTTAATATGGCTGGAGAAATAATTCCCCGGTCATTCAGGCTGAACCCGGTTGTGATCAACGATCTCCAGGTGACCTTATTAGGCAGTCATGCCGAGCATCCAGAGGCTTCAAAGGCGGAGCTATATGAATGGGCGGCGGCGATTCAAAATTCAGTGGAACAGTATTTGCATCTCAATGTCAGTATGGGCATCAGCTGTTTGTTTATGGAGTTTAATGAGGCACCGAATGCCTTAAAAGAAGCGAAGGAAGCACTGTCTTACAGCGTGCGACTGGGACAGCAATCGATTCTGTTCCTCGAGGACATGCAGCGTGAAGTGGCAGAGCCAGCTGTGACGTATCCGCAGCAGGTCGTCAATGAGCTGACGGACCGCATTAAGCAATTGGACGAAGCGGGAAGCTATCAGCTGATGGATGAATTCATGGCGATCATTACCCGCAAAGCCATAAGCCAACAGGAATTTCAGTTGGTGCTGCTGCGGCTGCTTGTCGATATGACACGGCTTGTTCAGGAAATGGGGGGCACCCTGTATCATATCATCCCTCAGGAAAAAGAGATTGTAAATGAAATTCTTGCGTTAAAATCGACCAAGGAAATCGTAGGGTGGATGCGGCTTACGATGATTCGTCCACTGATGGATTATATCGAAAAGAGCAGAGAAACCCTGTATACGAGAATTTCCGATCAGATGCTTGCCATCATTGATCAGGAATACGATTCGCCCTTGTCACTCGAGAGCTGTGCAGCCCGTCTGAACTATCATCCGGAATATATTAGCCGTGTATTTCGCAAAGAGACCGGGTTTGTTTTCAGTGATTATTTGTCGAGACATCGGCTGCAAATAGCCAAGAAATTTTTGATCGAAACGAGTATGTCGATCACGGAAATTTCGGAGAAGATGAAGTACAACAATCCGCAAAATTTTATACGTTATTTTCGCAAGCTGGAAGGAATTACACCGAAGCAATACAGGGAGCTGAGCCTTACGAAAAAAAACCAATCAACAAATCAAACGAACGGGCAGTAAGCGATCCGGAGCAGGTGTGTTTGTTAGGAATTCACGGAGTTGGGGGAGGTGATTTTCTGTTATACTGTAAGCTAAGATCAATTATGAAATGAAGGTGATGAGTTCATGGCTAATTTCATTGTGGGTGAATCCTATGAATCCAGAAAGCGTGCCGGTAGATGAAGATAAATAAATATATGTTTCAGGAGGAAGGCTTGCATCGGTTTCTGGGTACCTTGGAAGCCCGAATTATGGAGGTTTTTTGGGTATCTGAAGAGCTGAGCATTAAACAAATGCACCATAAGCTGAATGAAGAGAGTCCATATTC
Source organism: Paenibacillus sp. FSL H8-0034 (assembly GCF_038000305.1). Classification (NCBI taxonomy): domain Bacteria; kingdom Bacillati; phylum Bacillota; class Bacilli; order Caryophanales; family Paenibacillaceae; genus Paenibacillus; species Paenibacillus sp. FSL H8-0034. Next base: position 4,653,140 of record NZ_JBBOBS010000001.1, on the reverse strand, counting down.
GATTAATACGATCATGACTGTCATGAATCGGTTATATGACAAGGGGCTGCTGCATAGGCATACGGAAGGAAAAGGTCGTACGAAGCTTACTCATTTCAAAGCAGCGTCAACCAAGGAACAGTTTTTGGCCGAACAGACGAAAAACGTAACTCGCGGCTTGATTGAAGATTTTGGTGATTTGATGGTAACCCATATTGTGGATGTCATTGATGAGGCTGATCCGCATCTTATTCAAACACTGGAGACTAAGCTCCAAGAGTTAAAGAAAAGGAATCGTTAAATGAGCAGCTTGTTGAAACCCAGCATGGCCATTTGTTGTATATATGTTGTTGCTGCCTGGATTTTGCTGCAAATGGGCATAGCCTTATCCCATCATATCAGTGATGTTGAATTGCAGCCGGATATGTGGTTAGTTATCCCAAGTATGCTGTTCGATTTAGTAGTCGGACATTCTTTCTTTGAAACGGTTTTTATTTTATTAATAGGCCTAACCTGCTTACGGATGCTTACCTATATGGGCAGACATCTGTATGCTTCCTATAACTGGTACACTTATGTCAAAGTCCGAATGCATCCCCGTTTAACAACACAATGGACTCGAAAATATAAAAAATGGCATACTCACATAGATGTTATTCGTGAACAGCAGCCGGTAGCTTTAGCGATAGGCATGATTCATCCCCGGATTGTGATCTCCACTGGTTTATTGGAAATGCTTTCTGTGGAGGAGGTACACGCTGTCTTGCTTCATGAGCGTTATCACTGTACACAGCGACATCCTTTGAAAAAATGGCTGGCTACCCTGATAATCACAAGCATGCCTTATATGTCCATCTTGAAAGGGTTGGGTCACTACTACGATATTTGGATTGAGCTTCTGGCAGACCGTTATGCCATCACACAAACAAACTCCACCTACACCATCGGCACAGCATTATTAAAGCTTGTCCAAACCCAAAGATTCGTTAACCCTTGCCAAGGGGTAAGTTTTTCGGATACGGCGATCAATTATCGGTTATCTCAACTTATTAATCCTGAGCAATCGATTGAGGTACCGATGGTTTCTTTAAGATCCGTTTGTACCTCGGGTACGGTTCTTATCGTGATTTCGATGATTATCTTTTTTCAGTGTATCTAAACTAGAGTGGAAACCGGAACAAAGTGGGGACATACGCTCCCGCTTTTTTTTGCTGCATACATCCAAAATATGAATAAATATTGAATTATAGATTTGTTTATTGACATTTGTATACATGTTTAATACAGTGGGAATACAAATAAACTACGATGGATAGTTTATTAATCCTAAATGTAAACAATGAATAAAGATTCACCTGGATGCACCAAGCAAGGGGGACTTATGTCGATTTTTTACCGGGATTTGAATCATGAACGAATACAGGATCGTTGGCTGGAATGGGAGAGTCATCGGCATGAAATCAATTTGTTAATTAGCCGTTCACTGACTGATGGCAATGAACGGAATCGTGCGATCGTTCTGGGAGCAGGCAATTGTGATGATTTGGATCTTCATTATTTTTGTGATGTTTTTGAGCAGCTGACTTTAGTAGACATAGATGCTCTATCGCTTCAGGAGGGAGTGAGCCGACTAGCCCCTGAGCTTCTTGGCCGCATTGAGCTGCTGGGAAGTATAGATTTTACCAAGCTGGATCAAGTCAATTTTTACAGCAGGTTTAATGATTTATTGCAGAGAAAAGCGCTAACGTCAGAAATAAGCTCCTTTTTAACTCAAATCCCGAGTGAAATCGTTCGCTGCTCTTTATTAGAGCCATGGAAAGGTCGGTTTTCTGTAGTCATTTCTTCAGCAGTGTATACCCAAATATTTTATATTCATGTATTAACCTTGCTGGCCATTCATGCTTCAAGCTATACAGCTGAGGAAATAACGGTCCTACTGGATGGGCTGAAGACATTGAGAGACTGTATGGTAAAGGCGTACAATGATCTGATGGTCTATTTACTTGAAGAGGCTGGAACGATCATCGCATGGTCTGATGTTGTTAAATTCGACGAGCAATCTCCTTTTCCGGAGGAGCAGTTTTATGCAATCAATAATGAAAACGAGCGCATGCAGTTTATGTTCGATATTGCCAGTAAGCAGGGTAGAGAGGCCGCGTTAACAGGTCTGCATGATCTTCATGGAAGACTGCACAGCGAAGATCGGCAGTTCGCTTGCTGGATTTGGCCGTACAGCTCCAATAGACATTACATTACATTTGGCATATCTGGCAAAATAGTAAAAGGTCATCCCTGATATATGGCACTTCCATACATTTTATTAGCTTGTATCGCTTTCAAATAGTCAAGTGCTCCTCCATATGGAATCTTGTCTTATTTATGCGCCATCAGGGATCTTGATCATTTTTAGTTGACCACATTTTACAAAATGATACTATTAAAGGAATACTTTAAAGGGGTGAATGGTTATGAGTTATACGAGTCCCAATTGGAACACGTCCGTACTGATCACTATTGACACACAAAATGACTTTACCTTGCCCGAAGCTCCGGCCGAAATCAAGGGGACTGCTGCTGTGCTGCCGAACATGAAGAGTGTGCTGCAAGCCTATCGAGCTCAAGGTTTGCCGATTGTGCATGTCATTCGTTTGTATAAGGAAGACGGCTCCAACGTCGATATATGCCGTAAAGAGGCTATCGAAAAAGGTGCCAGGATCGCCGCTCCAAACACGGATGGTGCAGAATTGGTGTCCGAAATCCGTTCGCCACATTATACTTCCCTTGATGCGGACAAGCTGCTGCTAGGTGCCTTTCAGTCCATTGGAGAACAAGAGTGGGTGATGTATAAGTCACGTTGGGGTGCTTTTTATAAAACTGATTTGGAACCGTTCTTACGAGCTCGTGGAATCGATACAATCGTATTTACAGGCTGTAACTTTCCCAACTGCCCAAGAACTTCGATGTACGAAGCAAGCGAACGGGATTTCCGGGTAGTCATGGTTGCGGACTCCATGTCGCAAGTTTATGAGCAAGGTATCCGGGAAATGAGCAGCATTGGTGTGCATGTTTGCGGCTTGGATGCCGTTCTTGCTGCTATACAATAAATGAAAAACATCTTGATGATGAACCGGGGACATCTTGTAATAAGGAATCCACGGTTCTGTCTTTTTGTAAAAAGTTGAGATTAGAGTAGAACTAAGCAAGCCTGACAGTCGGTCGTACAACCAGCTCATTGACATCCACATCATCTGGCTGTTCAATCGCAAACATTATAGTACGGGCGATGGCAGAGGCGGGTATGGAGTTGCGGCGATATACTTTCATCAGCTGACTTGCTTGTTCATCCGTGATGCTGTCGGCAAGCTCCGACTCCGTAACACCAGGCGACACAAGTGTGACCCGGATATCCCCGCCAACTTCTTGCCTCAAGCCATCCGTGATGGCACGGACAGCAAATTTGGTCGCGCAATAGACGGCTGCCGTAGGCGAAACTTCATAAGCCCCGACTGAGGCTATATTGATGAATTGGCCGAATCCTTGCTTTTGCATCACTGGTAGTCCAGCGGCGATACCATGAAGCACACCACGGATATTGACATCAATCATTCGATTCCATTCTTCAATCTTCAAAGCGGCCAGACTGGAAAGCGGCATGACGCCGGCATTGTTGACAACTACATCAAGTCTCCCAAACCGGCTTTGTGCGTAACTGATTATGCTCTCCATCTGCTCAAGCCGGGTCACATCCAGGGACTGATAAGCAATGGAACAGCCTTCTGACTGAAGCTTCGAGGCAAGTGCCTCCAGACGCTCCGTACGTCTTGCACCCATAACGACATGAGCACCTCTGTCCGCCAACAGCTGTGCTGTGGCTTCACCTATTCCACTGCTTGCTCCGGTAATGACGACAACTTTTCCTATTATATTCGACATGCTTATCTCTCCTCTAATTATTGTTCGCGATATAGAATCATACCTGCGTGGTAAAGAATGTCTTCCCGAAAATCCCCATCAGCAGTAAAACCGGTATCGTCAACATAATCGATATGCTCTCCTGTCAAGGTGTAGCGTCCTTGATAAACGCTTTTCTTATTCCCGCGAGCTTCGTCGTACCGTCCGTTAGGAAGGAGTTCGTGCCGAATGAATCCGTTCTGTGTAACCCAAATACCGACATATTTGTGCTGCGCTGCTGGACTTGTTGTATCCATTTTGATTTCTCCTTTGTCTCGGTTTTGTTGGAAGTATGATGCTGACTCATTGGCCTCTCGGCTTATTGAGTGGGGCATGTCATTCATTATGAAATATCAGGCACTTCATACGGTAGCCGATTCGTAGGAGTTTATTGCCTAATCGTCCAAAATATAATAATGTTAAGCTAACTTGTTCATTGGGAGGAAGAGGGTGTGTCTTATGAATTCACTTTGGATAATGAGAAGCTTATTAAGCAGCAGGAAGAATTGGCATCGATCATTGAACGGTACACCGGAAAGAATGGAACTCACTCTACAGCAATCGCTTCATTAAAATTCATCCGAGCAACGGGAAAATCGGAACCGCAGTATACGATTTATGAGCCAGCCCTATGTATCGTAGCCCAAGGAACGAAGTTGGTTATGCTCGCAGAGAAAAGTTTCCAATATGATCCGGCCACCTACCTCGTAGCATCCGTACAATTGCCCATTACTGGGCAGATCATCCAGGCAACGCCACAATCACCTTACCTCAGCCTGCAGCTGAATTTCAGCGCCGATCAGATTCTTGATATCATCAAGGAATCCGAAGTGACCAGGGGGCAAAAGGGAGAGGCGGCGCGCGGCCTGCTGGTAAGCAGAACAAGTACATCACTGCTCGACGCCGTATTAAGACTGGTTCGCCTTCTCGATGAACCACAGGACATTCCTGTTCTTGCGCCATTGATCATTCGTGAAATTCTGTACCGGGTTCTGCAGGATGAACAGGGGAGTTCCGTTCTACAGTTCGCTGTTGCCGGCAGTCACGCCCAGCGCATCGCAAAAGTAATAGAGCTAATTAATCGTGATTTCAACAAACCTTTGCGGATTGATTATTTAGCGATGACCGCAAATATGAGTCCTTCATCACTCCATCACCATTTCAAAGAAGTGTCGGCCATGAGTCCTTTGCAATACCAAAAGCAAATCAGACTGCAGGAAGCCCGTCGACTGCTGCTGTCAGAGACATCGGAAGCTGCGGATGCCGGGTTCCGTGTCGGTTATGAGAGTCCGTCCCAGTTCAGCAGGGAATATGCTCGGATGTTCGGTCTGCCCCCGGTCAGCGACATCAAGCGTCTTCGCGATTCATTAAATGCTGCAGCAGAAGCTTGACATAGTACCAAAAATCGAATACATTAATCATGTAAGTAAGCACATGCATTAAAGGAGTAAGCAGATGAGCGGCAATCAAAGTACAAGTGATAAGATTCTGTTAGCAACAATCGATCTCATGGCAGAAAAGGGATATGACGGTACGACAACCAAGGAAATAGCAGCTGCTGCAGGGGTGAACGAAGTCACGTTATTTCGCCACTTCAGAACGAAAGTGAATTTGCTTGAATCCGCATTTCATCGTTATCATTATGCTGAGGAGATGACGATACTTTTTAATGAAAGCCTAACAGGGGAGCTGTATTCGGACCTTCTTATGATCAGTCGTACCTATCATAAGATCATGAATCGGAATAAAAAAATAATTTTTATTGCTCTAAAAGGAAGCAGCAATCTCCCTGAAGAGGCTCTTCAGGAGGCTTCACGTAATCCTAAGCTTCTGAAAAAACTTTTAACAAAATATTTAACCGACTTATCGGAACAAGGTAAGGTCCTCACGTCGAAACCTGAATTGCAGGCGCTATCATTCATGTGGATGAATTATGGTGCTTTCGTTAGTAACCTGGATGCAAAAGAGGCGATCTCAGAAGAATCGTTGGAGGCATTTATCGAGGAAAGCGTACGATTATTCGCTAGGGCATTAACCCCCTAGCTTTTTTATAAAATATAATGTAAGTATGCACTTGCTATCAACAGGAAATATTTTTCAGGCGATTTACAGTGGAGTGAAAGACGAAATGATGAAGGGTGAGATGTTGTATGATTAACGAATTATTTTCATACGAAAAAAAGCGTCAACAGGTTTTGGGTCTGGAGATGGCGTACGTGGAGGTAGGAAACGGCGATCCGATCATTTTCCTGCATGGCAATCCAGCGTCCTCCTATCTATGGCGCAACATTATTCCTTATGCGCAGGAATATGGCCGCTGCATTGCGCCCGATCTAATCGGTATGGGGGACTCCGATAAAATTCCTGATAGCGGCCCCGACTCCTACACATTTGTCGAGAATCGTCGTTATCTCGATACGCTTCTGGAGCAGCTCGGTGTTACGGAGAATGTTATCTTTGTGGTGCACGATTGGGGTTCGGCCCTGGGCTTTGATTGGGCGTACCGCCATCATGGTGCTGTAAAAGGCATAGTATATATGGAGGCCATTATCAAACCCCGCAGCTGGAGCGAGATACCGGAGACCGGTCGCAAGATTTTTCAGGCGCTGCGGTCCCCTGCGGGCGAACAGATGGTGTTGGAACAAAACTCCTTCATCGAGGTCAATCTTCCGATCAATATTTTGCGTAAGTTGACGGAGGTAGAGCTTGAGCAATACCGACGCCCATTTGTGGAGCCTGGCGAAGCGCGTCGTCCTACCTTATCCTGGGCACGACAACTTCCATTTGATGGGGAGCCGGAGAATGTGACTGAAATTGTCACTACTTACGGAGAATGGCTGGCACAAAGCCCTGTTCCTAAATTATTCATTAATAGTGATCCAGGCACGATGCCGCAATCGCACTTGGATTTCTGCCGTACCTGGCCTGCACAGAACGAAGTCACGGTGCGGGGACGCCACTATCCTATGGAGGACGAACCGGATGAGGTGGGTTCAGCCCTTGCTGCTTGGTTAAAGGGTCTGGTTTAGCAATTGACTCTGACGGGTTTTCGGAATTTCAACAAAGGTTGATGGTTCCACTTGACGAAATAACGCTGCATCTTCGAGTAGCGTTGAAGCGTTATGAAGACGTACAAAAGACTGACTTATAGAATGATAGACACAAATCGAAGAGGTACAATAGAGCAAAATAACCGCGAACACAGAACATATGTTCTGCGTTCGCGGTTATTTTAGTAAAACGTCATAAGGATCGTTGTTATGTATTAAATATTAGTAATTTTATGGTAATTATCCGTTGAAATCTCTGTACTTATGGGCCCAATTGGACCCTAACTGCCAATTATATAGATAAGTACGGCTAAGTTGATTATGTTATCTCATAATGAAACATCGAACATATGTTCTTTTTTTGTGTAAATCAGTTTGGCAATGATCGTCTGTACGGTTAATTCAATTTTGGTTCTGTAGGAGTTGAGCTATGGAACTTTATATTTATGATTTCAGCAATGATCGGAAGCAGCAGCAGCGAGCCATACACACCCATTGTATAGCTGATTACAAACCCAATCCCTATACCGTCATGAAGTACATAAGTGATCGTATGTATGAACAGATTCGTAAAACAAAAAGCATAGCTGCGCGTCATCCACTTGCGATGAGCCTTGACTTGTTTTTTTCTAATTTTCATAATCGCAATAACGGTCATGATTGGCCAAACAATATTCAACAAATTGAACGCTATGCTGACAGCTTTTCCTCCAGTGGCATAGGGAGCCATATAACCGGATGTGACGTCTACAATAATAACAGCGGCTAGATACACATAACCATTCATTTTATGAAGCTTGCGGTGTTTCATTAAAATCGTCTGGGAGAAATTAAGGGCTCCCGATACCATGGCCAGGCAAGCACACAGGACATGGACATACATCACATTTAACCAAACGGGGGTATTGAATTTCATGGTCAGTTTGTGATCCAGGAAACTAGCAGCTTGTGGATCATATATAAAATTCATATAAATCACGTAGACAATAAAACAAATGATAATGGCGAGCATGATAAAATAATAGCTCCTTGGTTTTAACATTATTCTCCCTATTCCCCTCATTATTTGGCCTTATCGTGCCTAATTGTGCTATGATTTACAGAAAACAAGTCATACGGAATCTATCGATTCTCGAAAGGATATTGGCTATGCGTAAAGGTGATAAAACAAAGCTGCATATTATTATGAAATCGGCGGAGCTGTTCAACCAGAAAGGATATGCGGCAACGACCATGCAGGATATTATGGATGCGACCCAATTGACCAAAGGCGGCATATACCGCAACTTTTCCAGCAAAGAAGATATTGCTATGGAAGCATTCAAATATGCTGGAGAAGTTCTCTGGGAACATTTTTCCCGGGCGATACAGAATTGCCACACTTCGACCGATGCCATACTGGCGATGTGCGATGTGTACAGCGATACGGTGCATAATCCACCCCTTCAAGGAGGCTGTCCTTTTCTGAATACAGCTGTTGAGAGTGATCATTCCTTTCCGGTACTGCGTGATCAAGCCATGGATGCTTACCGACAAATGCTGGCATTTATCCAGGGGCTGCTTGAGCAGGGTACCGTTACCGGGGAGTTCAGTGCTGATATGGATACGGAGTCGGCGGCCTCCTTTATTTTTTCGTCTATTGAAGGGGCAATTATGTCAAGCAGGCTTACGCTCGATAATAAACATGTCCGCTATGCAAGGAATCAAATTCAACGTTGGTTATTGACATTCAAACCTGCGTAAGGTTGTTTGGCTCTGCGTTCGTTCTCCAGTCGTTCACCTGTCACCTTCGAAGCAGGCAGCATACCGGCTTTTGCCGTTCCCATCATTTGGTTGCCGTGAACGTGAACTTGGAACCTTAAATTCAATCGCATGGGCTTCGTTACCCGCAGCAGCCAAGAAAGCTGGTTGTCTTGTATAACGGGCTCCATGAAGTCTACGACTTCACCGGCCTGTTCAGCAATGCCGCGTACCTGTCCATTAACTTTGCTAATGATGAGGGTTGCCTGCATTTTGCCGATTGGTGTTGCAATAACTACAGACCATACACCCTCGAAGTTAGGCTCGTCCCCGTCAGTCGCTTCTTCAAGACGGGATATTTGCGGGGATAGGTCCGACTCGGGGCTGGAAGGCGACACTTCCGCTATAGGAGCGAGTCCGCGAGCTTGCCATACCGTTCCTCGCCTTTCATATTCAAACAGTTGCTCCACCGCATGAGCCATTCTCGGCCCCAATTCACGCTCAATCAGGTACAGGGCTGTGTCCAGCCCAGAAGTTACGCCTCCGCCTGTAACCAAGTCGCCGTCATCCACTACCCGAGCTTTCACAGGAATAGCTCCAGTCGCACTAAGAGCATCCATTCCCTGATGATGGGTAACAGCATGTCGGCCTTCCAGCATCCCGCTCATCGCAAGTAAGAGTGAACCCCCACAGACGGTTGCAATCGTGATTCCGGGTTTGCCAAAAGCTTCTCTTACAAGAGTAGTCAATTGGGTTTCTGAAGCTCTCTGAAGTAACGAGACAACGGAGTCAGGTCCATCGCCGACCATGCTTCCAGAAGCCCCGGGCACGAGAATGATGCTGGATTTACCTGAATCTATCATACCACTTGTTGCGATTTGCAGCCCATTTGTACCGCTTGATACGTTTCTGATGCCTTCTGCAGATACGAGTTGAACAGTTATCGCACCTCCCGACAACATCTCGGCTGCTGTAAACACTTCGTAGGGAGCCAGAGCATCCAATAAATCGAATCCATCGAATAAGACAATTTGTACATGCATAAAGACCATCCTCCTTGGCACAAAATAAAACCGAACCGTCCGGTCTCTTTTTAATGATAAGCGAAGCCGACTTGCTTTTCAAACCCTTTCTTATGATCTTTTTGTGAATACATTGTGTAACCCCCCAATTCCTTTGCATACACGATAGATTTTGCCGCGGAAGAGCTGGTCAATCAACCGATGGCCGAATCATTCACTGTTCACGGCCAAGCATATAGGCGACCAAAAAAGCGCTTGATAAGCTCGGAAACAGGCCGGCTTTGTTCCTCTAGCACAAAATGCCCACCACATAGTAGATAGGTTTCGATATTTTTCAATTCTTTGCTAAAGGCGAAGGCCCCCTCCAACGTAAAGATAAAATCGTTTTTACCCCACGTTACAAGTGTCGGAGGCTGATAGGTCCGCAAATATTGCTGCCATAAAGGGTATTGCTCCACGTTGTGTCTATAATCGTAGCCTAGCTCGAGCTGAATTTGGCTATTTCCAGGACGGTCCAGAAAAAACTGGTCCATCGAATACCCATCAGGGCTAATCAGATAAGATTGGCATGCTCCTGTCATATACTGCTTCTTTGTAAAATCAAACGTTACAAGCTCGGAAAATGCCGCTTCGGTTGCCGGGTTGCGGTTCGCCCACAGAGCTTTAAAGAGATCGAACGGTTTCCCCAGCCCTTCCTCATGGGCCACGGCATTTTGAATAACAAAACCAAGAATGCGGTGCGGATTGCGTATGGCCAGCCTAAATCCGATCGGTCCCCCATAATCATGGACATACAATATATAGCGGGAAATATGGAGCTTGGCGATGAGTTTTTCGATCACCATGGAGAGCTGCTCGAAGGTATATGGATATTCTTTTGCTTGAGGCATACTGCTGTTTCCATATCCGGGGTAATCAGGAGCGATGACATGAAATCGATCTGCCAGCAGAGGAATCAAATCCCTGAACATATGGGAGGAGCTGGGAAATCCATGAAGCAGGATAATGGTCGGATGGCTTGGAGCCCCGGCCTCACGAAAAAACAGAGTCAACCCCTCGATATTCACTTTTTTATACAGCACCATCACTCCAACTCCTTTTCCCAAAACACGTATATCAAGCCATTACAAAACTATGTGAAAAAGATCCATTTGAGTACCGTCCAATAATTGGACTTGAGTAGCACATTCAGAAATGGTAATAAACCAGTCGGGCGGAACGCTCACATCAGACGTTACGACGTTTACGGCTCTCCATAGTCCTGCAGTTTCCTGCAAAATAAAAAACGGTTTGCCTCTTATGGGAGGTTAGCCGTTTTTGTTTTGTACGCTCATATTCGGATTCGGGGTCAATCGTTAAAAGATGCTCCAATCAAAAGCGGTAGAGAGAGTTTCCAGCAGATGGACTCCAGCGGTGCTGTTGCCTTTGGTGTTCAAGGCAGGGCCTACCACACCAATACCGTATTGGCCTGGCACTAACGCAAGAATGCCACCGGACACCCCACTTTTCGCCGGTAATCCTGAACGGATTGCAAAAGCACCGGACTCGTTGTACATCCCGCAAGTCAGCATGAACGTTTTGGCAATTTGCACGTAACGACGGGGAACCAGCTTCCGTCCCGTCATCGGATCAGTGCCGTCGAAGGCTAATACGAGTGCCATTCTGGCCAGGTGCGAGCAGGAAACTTCTATCGAGCAATGCTTGAAGTAAACCTCCAATACCTCTTCAACATCGACCTCATCTCCAAGAACACGGTTGGCTTTAAGGAAGTAGGCTAGGGAACGATTGCGATGTGCCGTATTCGTTTCTGAACGATACACGGCTTCATTAAAGGTTAGTGTCGGATCTCCAGTCAATTCGTGGAAAAAGGAAAGAATGCGGTTCGTCTTCTCGGCTGGAGTTGATCCGGCTATAAGTGAGGACACAGTAATAGCTCCTGCGTTAATTAAAGGATTAAAAGGAATGCCTGGATCGACGAGCTCCAACTTCAGCATCGAATTGAAATTGTCACCGGTAGGCTCCATGCCTACTTTGGAGAATACGCCAGCTTCCCCTTGATCCATTAACGCCAGCAGCAGTGTAAAAACTTTGGATATGCTCTGCAGGGTGAACCGCATATCGTAGTCCCCGGCGGTGATAATACGTGTTTGATCGTCAATAATCGTGAAGCCAAGCGCTTCCCGTGGAGCATTAGCCAACTCTGGTATATAGGCAGCTACGTTCCCTGAGCAGGCTTGTTTGCGGCTTTCTTCAAGCCATATCGGCACTTGCTTCTCTAGTTGTTCCCAAACGGAAGTCATGCTCCGTTCCTCCTTCAATTCTGGTCAGATCCTGTTCGACAAAAGCAGCCGTCATTCTTACATTAAAACATACATTTTGAAAAAGAGGAAACATAAAAAAGGCTGAGGGGACCCTGATTTTCATACACTTGTGGCTGCGTTTTCCAACAAGTATTTATTTTCTCCGAATATCTAACAATGCGTTAACAATAATCGTTATTTCCCATAATCATGTTAATTTATTATGAAGGTATTCGGATAAAATGTCATGCTTATCATACAGGGAGGGCGCGCCAAATGTGTAAAAATCAAAGGTTTGTTTTATTATCGCTGATGCTGATTATTGTGACTTCACTAGTTGCTGCAGGCTGTCAAGTCTTGCAATCTCCCAGCAAGCCCAAGCTCCGTATCCTTTCTAGCTCGGAGAACAAGGCACTGATACCGCTGATTGACAAATTTACGGACACACAAGGTTTCGATGTTGAGTTTGTATTTAAAGGATCGGTGGACAGCATGTCTGAGCTTTCCGGCCACTATGCCGATTATGATGCGGTATGGCTGGCGAATTCCCAATGGATTTCCATGGGAGATACGAACCAGCGGGTGAAAGAACAAAAGTCGATAATGACCTCGCCAGTCGTATGGGGCATCCGTAAAAGCGTAGCGGAGAAGCTGGGGTTTGTCGGTCGTGATGTAACCGTGCAGCAGCTGGCAGAGGCGGTGCAGCAGAAGAAGCTGCAATTTGCGATGACATCGGCTTCGCAGTCTAATTCAGGGGCATCCGCCTATATCGGATTTCTGTATGCGATGCTAGACAATCCATCTACCCTGACTATCCAGGATCTGCAAAAACCAGAGCTAGCGGTAAAAATGAAAAGCTTGCTAAATGGGGTGAACCGTTCGAGCGGCAGCTCAGAATGGCTGAAGGACCTGTTTCTCAAAGCGGATTTTGATGCAATGGTCAATTACGAAGCCGTGTTGATCGAGGCGAATAAAAGTCTGATTGCCGCTAATAAAGAACCCTTATATCTGATCTATCCAACTAATGGGCTGACGGTAGCGGACTATTCACTGGGTTATATTAACAACGGAAAGACAGAGGCGGAGGAACGGTTTAAGTCACTGCAGGGCTATCTGTTGTCAGCCGGAACCCAAAAGGAAATTCTGTCATTAGGCAGAAGAACAGGCTTCGGTGGTGTTGTTGCTGGGGTAGACAAAGCAGTGTTTAACCCGGATTGGGGTATCGATATGAGCAAGACTTTATCTCCGATCCCATTCCCGGAGCCCGAGGTGATTCGCGAAGCATTAAATAGGTATCAAACCCTGTTTAAAAAGCCTTCATATACCGTCTTTTGCATCGACTATTCCGGCAGCATGTCTACGAATGGTGGCGAACGGGGAGTGAAGGAAGCGATGGGGCTACTGCTGAATCAAGAAAAAGCAAAGCAGGTGCTCCTGCAATCCTCTGCTGAGGATACCATCGTAGTCATGCCTTTTAATTCGGACCTTATAGATAAATGGAGTGCTGTAGGTCCCGGACAATTCCCGGCTTTATTGGATAAAATACAGAAGCTTGGTGCAAGCGGGGGAACGAATATTTATGACCCGTCCATCGCAGCGCTGAATTTGCTGGGCAAGGTGGATACGGACAAATATGTTGTTTCTGTCGTGCTTATGACGGACGGGATGTCTAGTGGTCGAATTAACGATTTTCAGCATGCATACACAACGCTTGGAAAGGACATTCCTGTATTCTCGATTACGTTTGGGGATGCCGATGAAAAGCAGCTGCGGGCTATCTCTAATTTGACACATGCCGACGTTTTCCCAAGCGGCGGTGATCTGACAGGGGCGTTTAAGAAAGTGAGGGGATACAATTGATCTCACGCTTAATGGCTCTGCCGCAATTTACGCTGTTATTATCACTTACGTTGTGCTCCGGGGCTTTTGTGTTTTTCATGTTCGTATTAGATCTCAGTATACCTTTATCGCTGGTGCTGGATGCGATTCTGTACGTGGGCCTGCATTTGACGCTCACAGCCGCGGACCCGGCAGCCAAGGAAACCAAATTACTGCTTCGAGCTGCCAAGGTAAAGCTGGAGCTGCTGCGAAGTGCTTCCTATCATATTTCCAATCCACGAATTCAAAATGATGTGAATGAAATTGTTGGAGCCAGTATGCAAATCATGCTGCTCATTCAGAAGAAATCAGCCGATCTACCTGCATCGAAGCAGCTGCTGACCTTCTACCTGGATAATACCTTGGAAATGGTGAACCGCTATGTTTCGCTTTCCTCCAAAAGCTACCTCAATGCTTCCAGTAATGCGGTATTGCGTAAGATCGAAGAGGTGCTAGAGGGCGTCAAGGTTAATTTTATCGCACAATACAACAAGCTGCTGATCAATGACCTGTCCGATCTGGCAATCAAAATGGATGTAGTCAGCCAAATGCTGGAATGGGAGGATGTACAATGAGAAAAGCACAGGTTATCGGTATCAGTCTCGTTTTACTGGTTATCATCATTAGCGTTCTGGTCAAAACGGTATGGAAACCCGACCCTAACTACGGTAATGTAAACCCACCCATGAGCACTTCTATAGTCCTCAAGGGACTGATCGGCAGCGAGAAGGAGGCTTTGTTTGGAGATCCTGATTTTCAAAAGCTGGCGAAAACCAAATATGGAATCACCCTGGATACTTTCAAGTCGGGATCATTGGAAATGACGGATGCGCAGAAATTGAAAGATTATGATTTTGTTTTTCCAGCCAGCCAAACCGTCGTGGAGAAGCTCAAAAGTCTTACTAAAATAAATGGCACCGAAGAGATATTTCGTACACCACTTGTCTACTATAGCTGGGAGCGGGTGGTGCGTCCACTTCAGCAGCTGGGGATCGTCCAGCAGCAACCCGATCATTCCCTGACTCTGGATAACAAACAGCTGCTGCAGCTCGTTATGGACGATAAAAAATGGTCGGATATCGGATTAACAGAGCTTTATGGTCCTATTGTGGTTGATACTTCCGATCCGAAAAAATCCAACTCTGGCAACTCCTATGCCGCGATTGCCGCCGATGCCTTGAGTGATGGTCATGTAATCACACAAGCTTCGATTCCTGGAGTACAGAATGCAATTCAAACTATTTTTGCCAAATCGGGATTCAAAAAATCTTCGACTACCGAGCTGTTCGAGGAATATCTGAAAACAGGAGCAGGCAGCCATAAAATTATTGTCGGCTACGAAAGTGATGTCCTTTATTTTGCCAAGCAAAATCCCGAGGTTTGGAAGCAGCTCCAGCAAAGCGCCATGCCAAGAATGCTGTATCCCGCTCCAACTTTGTGGTCCGTTCATACCATTGTGCCTTTGAATGAGAAGGCGAGGGTACTGATATCTTTTCTAAAGGATACCGAAGTGCAAAAGCTGGCATGGGAGAGGTATGGATTTCGTACGGGTGTCGTTGGTAATTCAACGGATATATCAGTGTTTGCTGTGGAGGGTCTAAGTGCCTCGATTGATAGGGTGATGCAGCTTCCCGATTATGAAACGATGGAAAAACTGTTAGAAGCTTTTAATTATTAAAAGCATAATAAGCCATTTCGAGATCTTCCTTAATTAAATTTGAAGATACTGCTTTTAACGTATATAATTAACCATGAATCTTTGGACAGAGCCACAGCTGACATGCGCCAAACCTATTTTAGATGCTGCGATTTAAATACTGTTGCCATAGAAAAATTGTAGTATGGGGAGAAGGAACTTAGATCATGCAAGAGGTAAAGGCAATCGACAATAAAATAGTCAGTTTAGGCGATGTTACCGCAGATAAAGTAAATGGCGGCATCCTATTAGATGTTACAACTACAGTTGTGAATGTGTATAAACGTAGAACTAAGAGTGACTTCCTGTATGGCATCACAAATACTTTGGTAGAGATCAACATAAGCAAGGATGCTGAGTCAATTTCCACGATGTCACAAGCTGAAGCGGTAGACTATATAAGGAATCAATGGTGGAACACTTATGAATATGCGGCAGTAAAGGGTTATTATCCTGACAAATTTAGGGTTGAAATGAAGAATCCAGTAACCGAGAGACCAGCATATCATGTCTTAGAAGAAGTATTGAAGGAGTTTGGATTACCGGAAGATTCTATTGTAGAAGAAGTCTCTCTCTATAATGGTAAAGGAAAAGGAAAAGGAAACGACAACAAAAGTGGATTTGGTAAATGAGAAACTGCGCCCAGCGTGGTTTTTTTTTATTTAGGGAGAAAGCCCACAAAAAGGATAAGAGGCTAAAAACTGGCAAACACAAACTCGGTTTGAAGCGAACAGTGCTTGCTCTTGAACCTAATCCTGCTTTTATACTGGGGAGAAGTTGGGATTTGTTGATGTGGAACAAAGCGGCGGAGGTAGTGTTCAGACTGCCGGCATTCTCTAAGGGGATACAGCAGCGGCCCAATTGGTTAAGACGATTTTTGACTGATCCATCGCTTCAAATGAACAACAAACAAGATCTTAAGGAAAGTTGTTACTTACAGGGCAAAGCGTAGAAAGCTTTGTTATGACATCGTGGCTTTAACGGGAAAGGATAGCTCCAAACAACTAGGACGAGGCTGTCGGTATGATTCGGCAGTCCTCGTATTCAGGGATGTGGGCATTATGGAGGAAGATATTCCAGCTCAGTATTCTACCCCAACATTAGACGATATAACCCTTAATCATTGTCCATTGAACTTGGAATTGTTCATCTAACAAAATAAGATCAGCATCAAACCCCATGGAGATACTACCTATAGTATCAAGGCCAAGTATTCGTGCAGGTGATCTTGATGCCATTGTAACCGCGTCTTTTAAAGGAATGCCGGTTTCTACGGTTAGACGCAGTGCCTCATTCATCGTAACCGTACTGGAGGCTAAAGTTCCATCCTCCAGGCGTGCTACGCCTTTGGAAACCGTAACATGATGGCCACCGAACATATAGTTACCATCACCTAGTCCCATGGCTTGCAAAGCATCAGTGATAAGTACCATGCCATCCGGCCCTTTCAGACGATGCATCATTCGAACGATCGCAGGATGCAAATGAATGCCATCTACAATCGCTTGGAGACTTACATGTTCTTCTTCAAAAGCGGCTACTACCAGACCGGGATCCCGATGATGAATCGGACGCATGCCGTTGAAACAATGCGTAACATGACTCGCTCCTGCTTCAAAGGCTTGCTTGGCCTCCTCGTATGTGGCATCCGAATGCGCGACGGCGATAACTACGCCCATTTCCTTCAGAAAGGAGATGAGTTCCATCCCGCCAGGCAATTCGGGGGCTATTGTAACCATCTTAATTAGTCCATCTGCTTCGTTAAAAATTTCTTTCATTTCTGCAAGATTCGGATGTCGTAAAAATCGTTCGTTTTGCATACCTTTACGCTTCGGATTCAGGTAAGGACCCTCTAGATGAAGCCCTGCAATTTTGGCCCCGACTTCATGTCCTATGACACGTTTCACACTACGAATCATAGTTAATAATTGTTCAATAGTCGAGCTGACGGAAGTGACCAGGAACGAGGTGCAGCCTGTTTGTGCACATGCCCGAGACACCTCTTGAATACTCGTCTCACTTCCGTCCATCATATCAAACCCGTTGGCACCGTGAATATGAACATCGATCATACCTGGTATTAATAAATGTCCTTGACCATCCATAAGTTCATATTCGCCCTTAGGAAGAGAAGACAGACCACTTTCTAGCTTTTCAATAATTCCGTCACGTATCCAAAGTACGGCAGATAAACGAGAGTTATCTTCTTGAATCACGTTTACATTGTGTAAAATTTTAAGACTCATCTCTGTAATCCTCCTCGAATTTGTCTTTCTCCGCACATTGAATAATCGTTATATTTTTATTATGAAGTACTTCTCTTATTTCAATAGGTACCTCTTGATCGGTAATCAAAATGTCTACAAAGTCAAAATCTAAACGATAAACCGACTTACTTGTAAACTTCGTGAAATCTGCGACAACAATTACCTGATCCGATCTGCGGGCCATCTCTTTTTTAACAGAAACATCATCTTCGTAAGGAAAGTAAAGCCCATCGGCTCGTATAGCTGTAGCTCCGATAAATGCCTTATCAGCTCTTAATTCTCTTAGCTTATCGATGACGGAGGGGCCGAATAATAACCGATTTTTGGCATGTAAATAGCCGCCGAGCACATAAACTTGCAGATCTTCCCGACCTGCCAGAATCCCTACAATATCAATGGAATGTGTGATAGCCGTAATATGTTTAGCTGTAATTTGCTCTGCTACAGACTGTACCGTAGTTGATACGTCTAAAATGACTGTTTCCCGATCTTGAACCAGTTTAGCTGCTAACTTCCCAATGGTTCTTTTACTGTCTGTTTCGTCAATTAAACGTTCCTGATATGTGGCTATTTCCTTCTGCAATTGAGGCAGAGCGACACCTCCATGTGTACGGATAACAACTCCTTCTTGTACTAATTTAACAATATCTCTTCGGGCTGTATCTCTAGATACATCTAAAAGAGAGCAGATATCCATAACACTCATCGCGTGATGTATATTAATATAATCGAGTATTTTCAGTAACCGTTCTTCTTGATACATCAATCTCACCTCTTGTAAGTAACTTTACTCTATAATATAAGTATATTAAAGTAATATTTAAGTATATACAAGTAATACGGCGAATTTTTAATTTCAATTGATCGATATATGCTTACAAACACAAAGTTGGTTAAGAGAATTAAAGAGGCGACAAAAGAGGAGATCTTACTTGAGGGGCATAGAAGTAGTGCTTATGAAATATTCGATTTACAAATCAATGTAGGCTGCTTTACCGAGATTACCACTCGCAAAAAATGCACCCCCTAGCACGCATCGGATAAACTTTGAGTTTAATCCAATGTGTATGCTAAGGGGTGCACTTGCTTTAGCTATCAAACCCCGGAACATCCATCGCGGTCCGATATAGGATCTTTTCAAACGCTTCGATCAGCGATTGTTTCGCTTCTCCGAAATTCCCTTTAAGTATTGATTCGTATACCGATTGATTGATTCGATTTGCAGAGTAGTGCTGCAGATGGGGTGTTTGTTTCCAATGAAGCAATGATTTCATTATGACCTTGTCTTTGTAGGAATCGATCATATTCAGCATCGTATCGTTGTTTGCTGCAGAAATGACAGTTCGTCTGAACAAAACAGAATTTTCAATGTATACCTTATAATCATTTTTTTGGCTGGCTTCTATTTGTATGTCCAGATATGATTTCAACTTCTTTTCATCGAACGTGTATTGACGTAATACGGCTTGATCCAGTACGTACAATTGCAGAGCCAGAATCGATTCATAGATGTGTACGAGTTCTTTATGCGAGATATCCTTCACCAAGATGCCCCGTTTGTTGAAGGAAATGATAAATCCCTCTGATTCCAAACGAGAGAGCGCGGACCGTATTGGAGTGCGACTCATATTAAATTCAATGGCAAGCTCGTTTTCGGATAATACCGTTCCAGGCAAGTACTCGCAGGAGATAATCTTTTGGCGAATATTGGTATAGGCAATAGATTCTAAGGATAATTTGGGCATTGTCAAAATGTTCCCTTCAGCTTTATCTCACTAGAATTCTACACGGTTTGACTCGATGTTGCAATAAAAAACGAATCTTAGCCTATTGCTCGGAGCGGCAATTTCATTAATAAATTCTTCATTAAACGATGATATTCATTTAACAAATGGATTGTACACTTATATGTATACATTAATGGATACACAAGAGAGGGGTTCAACAAAAGTAATGGAGATTCAAATATCAAACGTAGAAGTAAATCGTATTGGAAACCGAATGCACATTCAATGGGACAAGGAAATGGCATTGGGAAAAGTGAAGGTTTTTACCGGAGTGTCGCCAATTGATGTGAATGAAGAATTGGATGAAACTGCTATAGGTGTCTCATCATTATCATTCGACGACCCGAATCCGGGACGACGAACTTATTTTAAACTGAAGTCTGAACACGGTAGAGCACGAATTACAGCTGAAAGGAGACTACCGCTTCAAGGCTCCATAAACTTTCGGGATATGGGCGGATATGAAACAGTGGATGGACGTTATATTAAATGGGGAATGCTCTATCGATCAGAAGAACTGATTGGTTTGACCGAGGCCGATCGACTATACCTGCAGCAATGCGGATTGAAGATGATTTGCGATTACCGAGCTGAATACGAGGCGGAATTGAAACCCAATCCATCAATCGGGGATGCCCAGCAAATTGGAATTCCTATTGAAGTGAATTCTCCAAGGCATCGATCACGTATGAACTATATGGACATGATCGCCATGGACAAGCTTCATTTGCTGGGCCCAACGGGCGAAATGCTGACTTTAGCCAATCAGCGGTATGTTTCCGATTTTACGAAGTCATTTACCATTTTGTTCGAACTTCTATTAACGCCCGGCAACCTGCCAATGGTTCAGCATTGCGCCGCCGGAAAGGATCGCACAGGCTTCGGATCGGCAATAGTTTTATTGGCTTTAGGTGTCCCGGAGCAAACCATTATGGAGGACTATCTACTCACCAATACGTTCAGAGAAGAAGCCGATCTACAAACTCTTGCATTCATTAAACCGAAGCTTGCGCAAGAAGCGGATTGGGATGTTCTGTGGGCTGTGATGCAAGCGAAACGAGAGTATCTTCAGGCTGCGTTCGATGAAATCCATATGCGTTACGGGGACATAGACCGTTATTTGGAAGAAGCGGTCGGTTTAACAGCTTCGAATAGGGTACAGCTTCAAGATATGCTGCTCACCGACATTTAATCGACTCGACTTATAACCCTTACACCAAAGGAGAGAATACATATGACTCGGAGCCATCGACTCGATTATAGACCCTTTTTATACATCCTGCCTGCGTTGATCGGTTGTCTTGTGTTTACGGTTTATCCTGTTATTTATTTATTTTATCTAAGTCTTTACAAAGTTGATCTGCTAAGCAATACGTGGAAGTTTGTTGACGTACAGAACTACTTGAGTTTGGCACAATCACAAGATTTTTTGCAGGTTTTACGAAATTCGTTCTTTTATTCTTTTTTTATGGTTTCTATTTCCTGTACTTTATCGCTTGTATTGGCTGTTCTGTTGAATCGTCCGGGAAAGCTGCATCAATTTGTTCAGACTGCGGTGTTCACGCCCCATATCATCCCATTAGTTTCTATATCTTTATTATGGATGTGGATGATGGATAGGGATTATGGGTTACTGAACATGATACTCCAATCGCTTCACTTGCCCACGTTACTATGGATCGATAGTCCGGCCACTTCGTTGATGTCATTGATTCTGGTGGCCATATGGAAAAGTCTCGGATTTAATATTTTGCTCATTATTGCGGGCATGCACGCTATTCCGATACCTGTGCTGGAAGCCGCACGTTTGGATAATGCAAATCCAGTCCGAATAGTTACCCGAATTATTATTCCGCTGTTATCGCCAACGCTCTTTTTTATGCTGACTGTGAATATCATCAGCTCTTTACAAGTGTTTGATTCCGTCAAAGTTTTGACAAGCGGAGGACCTGCCAACTCCTCAAATGTGCTTGTTTATTGGATTTATCAAACGGGATTCGAATTTTATAAATTTGGTGAGGCTTCGACTGGAGCGGTGATCCTGTTTGTGATTGTGTCCATTGTGACGATTGCGAACTTCCTGATACTACGCTCCCGTGTTCATTATCATTAATCTAAAGGCGGTTCAAAAAATGAGCAAACGCGTATTTGGTGTAAACCTCCCAGAAGCGGCAGGGTTACTCTTGTTGCTGGCGGTCGGACTGATCTATTTGTTTCCGTTTTATTGGATGATTGTTACCTCCTTTAAGACGCTGCCGGAGACGCTGGTTTTTCCACCATCGTTTTTTCCGAAGCAATTGAAGTTTGAGAACTATTTGGATGTATGGAAGACGGGACCTTTTCCCCGTTATGTGTTTAACAGCTTTCTCGTTGCCATACTAACCACCGCTCTCCAATTGATTGTCGCAATACCAGCTGCTTATGCGTTCGCAAGAAGACGATTTAAGGGATCTAAAATCGTGTACGCTATGATACTTGCGGGTATGATGCTTCCGATGCAGGTTGTAATCATTCCGATCTACCTGCTGCTCAGTGAGTTAGGCTGGATTAACACATATGCAGCATTGACGATCCCCTATATGGTTTCGCCATTTGCCATTTTCCTACTGACTGAATCCTTTAAGCAATTACCGGACGACATTATCGATGCGGCAAAGTTGGAGCAGCTGTCAGAAGGAAGGCTTGTGTTGAATATGCTGCTTCCCATGATCAAGCAAATCATAGTTACCGTCACTTTGCTGCTTTTTATCACACACTGGAACGATTTATTTTGGGTGCTAATCATGACGAGCAGCGAGCAGCTTCATACGTTGACGGTTGGAATGATCAAATTGACCAATACCGAGGGTACGCATTGGCAATTACTAATGGCTGGCAACGTTATTCTAGTGGCGCCGATTTTTATGATTTATTTGTTTGCCAGCAAACACATCAAGTCCGCTTTTACATACAGCGGCATCAAATAGATAATTGAACTATACGAGGAGAGAACTTTATGAAGAAGCTTTTATTAAATTTAACTATCTTGGTGACAGTACTATCGATTGCCGGGTGTGCAGGAAACAACAAGACAGATAACCCAGCAGGGGATAAAGCAGGCTCGGGAGGTGCCAAATCCGAAAATACAGCTGCTTCTGTGACCAAAATTGAATATTGGTATGCACAAGCCGCTCAGCTAAGCAAAGCAACAGAGGAGATGATCAGCAAATATAATTCCGAACAAGCCGCCGTTAAGGTAACTGGAGTGAACTTGGGCGATGGCAGTGCACTTGCCACCAAGCTGCAAGCCGCCATTCTTGCGGGTAATCAGCCGGCCATAGCGATGCTTGCTACGACGCAAACGTCGGAATTCGGTTTATCCCGTGCATTGGACGATTTAAAAACGTATTTTTCAAAAGAAGAGATTGCTGCTTTTCATCCAGGTATGTTGAATAATGCCTTAATCAAGGATCAATTGCTCGGAATACCTTTTTATCGAAGTACTTTTGTCATGTACTACAACAAGAATATGCTGCGTGACGCAGGGCTTCCAGATGCAGGTCCAAAAAATTGGGAGGAGCTGAAATCGTTTGCTTTAAAAACGACTGATAAAAACAAATCGGTTGTCGGTTTTGAGATGCCAATTGACGTGATCTTTTTCGAGGATGGTGTATTTCAGCAAAAAGGTGAAATGTTCTCGCCAGATGAAAAGCAAGTCGCTTTCAATAACGAAGCGGGCTACGCTACAGTCAGATTATATCAAGACATGATCAAGAACGGTTCCATGAAGATACCGTCCGGTCAGGAATCAAATGCGCATTTATCGGCGATTAACGACTTCATCTCACAGAAAGCCGCAATCATTTTTACAACATCGGCTACATTGCCTACTATGCTTGAGGGTGCAAAGGATAAATTCGATCTTGGTGTAGGTTTTCTACCGGCAGGGCAGCAGTATGCAGCGAGCACAACTGGCTCCAATCTGACGGTTCTAGCAAAGTCATCAACGCAGGAAAAGAAGGCTGCCGTGGATTTTATTAAATGGCTTGCGCAAAAGGAAAATGTGGCTCAATTGAGCGAAGTTACTGGGTATATCCCCGTGACAAAGGAAGCAAAGGAAAGTGAGCGAATTAAGCAGCTATGGACTAAAACACCACAATATCGCGTTGCCTATGATCAGCTTGATTTTGCACGTTCAAGGCCAACAATGAGAGGATACAAGGAAATATCGATAAAAATTCAGGATGAAATCAAAAAGGCTCTGATGGATGTTTCTATTACACCAGAGGATGCAGTGAAGTCGGCAGCGAAGCAGGTACAGCTATTACTAGACGCCCAAAAATGACCCGAAAAGGAGATTTTAAATATGAAAATGTTTTATGATGATCAGCTTTTTCAAACAGACAAGCGACCGTGGGTAGGAGAATTACCGCAGATATCATCCAATAATTTCCAGTTTGTTATCATGGGGGATCGTACCGGTTTTGCAATTGAAGGAGTGTTTGAAGAGGCATTAGGGTTGGTCAAGAATATGAACCCGGATTTTATCGTTGCAGTTGGCGATTTGATTGAAGGATATTGGCAGCACGCAGAGGGCGCTCATCGGGAATGGGACGAGCTTGAAGCCCACATTAAAAGTACAGGATTGCCGTTCTTGCCGATTGCTGGCAATCATGATTATAGTAGTGTGGTTATGAAGCAGGTTTGGCAGGAACGGAAGGGATTGGATTATTATGCCTTTCGTTATGGGAATGTTTTATTTTTGGCTTTAAATACGGAAGAACCGCAGCATTCACTTTCCCCTGAACTTGAGCTTGCATTTAGGGAGACAGAAATCCTTAGCAAGCGTGAACCGGAAAAAGCTGAAGAGGTGATTCAGGCACTGCTGTCTAACATTTCCAAGCAGCAGGCACAAGAGCCAAGCGCACCTCAACCGAAGCCTTGCATTGGGGAGGAACAGTTTGCATTTATCGAAAAAGTACTTAATGAGCATCAAGATGTAGATTGGACCTTTGTCATGACACATCGACCGATCTGGAATACGGACGGTACCGTATTCGAGCGAATGGTCCAAGCCTTGAATTCAAGACCGTATACAATGCTTGCCGGTCATTTTCATAAGCTGGAGGTTGAGAAGAAAGCTGGCAATCAACATATCCAAATGGGGAGAACTGGCGCCAACAAGCATAAAACTGGGCTGGACGAATTTCATCATATCATATGGGTAGCTGTGAAGAATGGGGTTCCGAGCTTTACGGCCATTAAGCTGGAAAACGCTATACAGTTAAGTTAGAAAGCTACACGATACAAAATGACGTATGGAAAATAATGAGAATCCGGTTAAAGGCTTCTTCCATCGGGAAGAAGTCTTTAACTGCGTTTACACGAGATTGGACAAACCTATGAGGTCAACTTCATCAATTTTGTAAAGTAATTCAGTCCGTATACGTCAACATCACTGCGTCCATAAGCATCCAAAAACAAATCTCTATATGTATCTGTCTTCAAGTTATAGTTTAGTGTCCATAAGCCCAAATAAATATCATTGTGCCTATCGCCAAGCCCGCCGTCTCCTAAATCAATAAAACTTTTGAATGAAAAGTTATCCATAATGATATTAGGTAAGCAGTAATCTCCATGAATGATCACATTGTCGATAGGTGAATAGCTATACTCGTTAGCTATACTAAGGTCTATCCCCTTAGCATCCTTAGCTTTTAACAATTCGTTACTCCTATTAGGGTAAGGACAACCCTCGGGTAGGAAGTAATGCAGCATTTTTAGATATACACCGAATACACTTGCCAATTTTCCAGGATTTTCAATGTGTAGTAAGGCCGTTCCATCTTCGCCGCTTACCGCCTCTGTAAGCAAATAATCATGATCTAAATCTGATTCATAGACTACGGCCTTGGGCGCAACGTTATGGGTATGTAAAAATTGTGTCATTTGATATTCTCGTTCAAGAGTTCCTCTTGTACTTATCTTCAGAAAAGTACGTTCCGTGCCCGAAACAAATAGTGTCCTCGCAGCTTCTGAACAACTGCTATCATAAATTGTTGCTCCTTTAATGTACTCACTCAACAAACGTCCGATTTAATCTTGCCAGCAGCTCACCGAACTTTTGACGTTCGTCATCAGACCAGTCCTTGAATAGCTGTGCATGTCGGGCCAGTCTGGTTTTTTTGGCCTCCTTTACTTTACGCATACCTAATTCCGTGACTTGAAAATAACTGGACCTTCCGTCCGTCGGATCGGGCATTCGCTGCACATATCCTTTGGCTTCCAAATGAGTCGTTTGCCTGCTTATCGTCGATATGTCCAAACGAAATTCGTCAGCTAACGCCTTAACTCCAACGGGCCCACTCATGGACAGCTGTGTGAGCAGCGTGTAGGTGGATCGATCAAGTCCTCCCAGCTCTTTGTCCAAAGAAGAACGTCGGATTAGTACGACCAATTCATAATCGATCAATTGCAGATCCTTTTCTTGCACCTGTACATCATTCCTTTGCATGGCATTGACATTTGGATATGTAGTTGTATAATACAAATACATCATATAATTGTATCATACAACTACTTACAAATAAACCCGATTATTTACACGCTCTGTTGGAGAATATAGGGTTAACCAATATCTGCATCAAGTAAACATGTGGGTGAGAAGGTGGAGGATATTGTGGCTAAGAAGGCAGCTGGCAATGCATCGTTTTGGTTCATAATTTTGGCTATTTTTTTCGGAAATTTCATGTCCATGCTCAGTTCGACAACGATCAATGTTGCATTTCCGATATTTATGAAAGATTTTCACGCTGAGCTGGGCATGGTTCAATGGATGATTACCGGATTTTTGCTGGCTACAGGGGTCGTCGCTCCGGTTGTCGGCTATTTTGGTGACCGGTGGAGCTATAAGCGTTTATATATATTTGCCTTATCCGGCTTTACCTTATTCTCAGGCTTATGTACGATCGCATGGAATATTGAATCATTGGTGTTGTTCCGAATTCTGCAAGGTGTGTTCAGCGGCTTGATTATTCCTACAACGATGACGATGATCTACCAATTTATTGAAAAAGACCGACAGGCATTTGCGATGAGCTTATGGAGCTTATCCTCCATGCTGGCACCGGCTTTTGGACCGACTCTGGGGGGCTGGCTAACTGAATACTTTGGCTGGAGATCTTTATTTTTACTAAATTTACCGATAGGACTTGTTGCGATTACCGTTGCTTTCAAGTGCCTTCCTTTTCAACGAGCAAGCAAGTCTAATACATTCGATTTACCTGGTTTTATTACCGTCCTTGTCAGCAGTTCTTTTATTATTCTTGCATTTAGCGAAGGAAATGGCTGGGGTTGGACCTCCTGGAAAACATGTTCGTTTCTGATCATTGGGGCAGCGACTTTGGTCTATTTCATTCGCCGCGAGCTTTCCCTGAAAGAACCGTTGCTCAACCTGCGCGTGTTCCAAACCAACCGCTTCACGTACAGCTTGATTATTAATTGCATTATTACGGCTTCGTTGTATTCGGGAACCTTTTTAATTCCGGTGTTTTTGCAGGATATTCAGCAATCGACAGCTTTGAACACGGCTTTGGTGCTGCTGCCTGGTTCCATGGTTATGGCTTTTTTTTCCCCAATTGTCGGAAAGCTGTATACCAAGATAGGTCCTTTTTGGTTGATTCTAAGTGGTATTGTACTGTTGATCGTATCAACTTGGGAGTTGAGTCATATCACGCTCCAGGCGACTCATATGTATGTGGCCTGTTGGATGACAATTCGTTATGTGGGGATTGCCTTGGCATTTATGCCAGTCATGAATGCAGGGATGTCTGCTATTCCCAAGGAGAATTCAGGACACGCTTCGTCCGTGACGAACTGGGTGCGCCAAGCTACAGGAGCATTGTCCATTGGAGTTTTCAGTTCTTTGCTCGCGGCCAGATCGTTGACTCACCAGAAAGAGCTTAGTGCTGGAGCGTCGGCAGGTGTCCAGCTCGTGAGAGAGCAGGGGATGACCTTAGGGGTGCAGGATGTTTTTATGACGGCGACCATCATTTGTATTGCTGCCATTCCGTTGACCTTTTTATTAAAAGAAAGGCGCAAGAAAACACAGCCCCTGACCGGGTAAGGTGGGTATTTCTCACTGAATATTTTTAAAGCGTCCAGTCACATGACGTTTGACTAACATAACATACAGAATGGAAGTCGGAAGGAGGGATTGACATGGGTGCACTCGGAGTTGGTGAAAGTTGTGCCGGCTATGGCTTTGGCACTTCTACAGGTGCGATTCTTGTACTGTTTATATTGTTGGTAATCATTACCGGCGCATTTCTTTACTAAATTCTCGGACCATCCGCCTTCATGTTCATTGAAGGCGTTTTTTGCTGTAGGGAGGGGGACAACCCTGCTTAAGTTATTTGCTACCCTTGAAAGTCGATAAGTTCATCGTTATAATTGGAATATCTTTCTATATGAGGTGAATTGGATGTCATTCCGTAGCGTTCGAAACAACGTATGAACCCATTAGAATATAAGAATTTTTACGATAAGGTTGGACAATTAAACGGTTGGGATTTTAGTCAGCTGAAGGTGGTATCTGAGGGAAAGCAGTGGGATTTTTACAATGAAGTTACCCACAGATGTAAGAAGTCTGATTTACTGCTGGATATTGGGACTGGTGGAGGTGAAAACTTGCTCTCCATCTCTGATTCTGCTCTGCTGCTAGTAGGAATCGACAATTCGAATGGTATGATGCAAACGGCTGCTGCTAATTTGCACAAGTCCAGGAAATCCAATGTACGCTTTTTGCAGATGGATGCAGCAAATCTGGAGTTTCCTTCAAGCTTTTTTAATATGGTAACTTGCCAGCATTCGCATTTCTGCTCAGAAGAGGTAGCCAAAGTATTAGTACAAGAGGGTTTGTTTCTCACCCAACAAGTAAGTAATAACGATAAATTTAACATCAAACAAGCTTTTGGCAGGGGACAGCAATTTGGAGCTGACGATGGGATTTTAAAAGACAAATACTTATCAGAATTAGCAAGGGCTGGCTTTACTGAAATTCAGTTCTATGAATACGATGCAGCGGAATATTACGAATCGTATGAAGATTTGGTGTTTCTTTTGAAATATACTCCGATTATTCCCGATTTTGGGCTATGTAATGATGATTTCGACATCCTTCGTAAATTTATAGCAGATAATAAAACCGCCCAAGGAATAAGGACGAATTCGAATCGCTTCATGATAACCGCAAGGAAATAACGAGCAAGATGATCCAGGTTAAGTACAAAGGCTGCTCATAATAGCAGTCTATTTTGCGTTAACATGCCATACCCTGAGAACATGTAGGTATTATATTAAGATCATCTGAGTAGAGGGATTCAATTGCCTCTTGCTTGTGGTTCATCAGGGTTAGGGTTGGATGATGAAAGCTCAACATATTCGATAAATCGTTTGGCCGCTGGTGATACATAGTGGTCTTTTCTCCATTTCAGACCAATCTCCCAGTACCAGCCTGCCTCTATATGAAACGACATTGGCTTATGCGGCGGCGAAGGCTGCTCTTGCCAACTACAGCAAAGGTTTGTCCAACGAGTTCTCTCCACGAGGAATACGTATAAACACAATATCGCCAGGTTTTATTCAAACTGAGGTCGCAGATGCGATGATTGATCGAATTGCAACCGCAGCTGGGAGCAGAGAAAGTGCGCTGAAACAGTTAATGGGCTCACTCGGTGGCATTCCGCTTGGCCGCCCGGGACTTCCGGAGAAGTTGCCGACCTGTTGCATTTCTGGTATCCGACCGTGCATCATCGATTACAGGGAGCGAATACGTTATTGATGGAGGCACGATGCCAACCGTGTAATATCCTATAAATCAACACATATTTTACTGGATTTATAGCAAACTATTCAGAGGAGAAGGCTGCATTTGGATGTCAATATACGAACGAACAAGCGGTAGAAGCAGCTTTATATAATGAAGAAAGGGGGGGATACCCTTGGCAGAAAAAAGCATCATGGCTTACTTTCATTCACCTGATGATGCAAATCGACTGCTTCCCAAGCTAAAGGCACTTGGAACCATTGATGTTCAGGTTGCTAGGATTGGTCAATTCCAGGGTGACGGCGTGAGTGAAACATTTAATCCATTAACGGGAGGCTTCCCCGGGTTAAGCTTTCTAACGCTGAATAATGAGAGTCCAGGGATTGACGAAGGCATCTTGGCAGCGGCAGATGTTGATGCCAGCGGATTAAGTGCTCCACGCTCAGAGGATGGGTATTATGATCATAACGGGGTTGGCAATATGGATATTTTGCTTACGGTGGTTATAGAGGAGCAAGCTTATGAACAGGCACAACGGATCGTCCGGGAGGGCGGAGGCTTCTTTTAACCTAACTTAGTGGACAGTTTACCATCATAGAGCGGACAAAATGCCCTTTACCTTTCATGGTTGAGGGCATTTTGTCCGCTCACTATAAAGTTTCCTTGTATAGACCGTAAAGCATTTGTGCACGCACATGGTCTAAGGGTCTATTCACAGGTATTTCCAGAAAATATTCCAGCTGCCACGCTTGAGTTTTTAGAGCCTGACGGCTTGTAGGATGGTCCCAAGATGGGTAAACCCGTATTCCTCTTTTACCACCTTTACCTTGACTGGATACGATATCGTGAGCACATAAAACAGATGTCGGAAATATAAACTGACCCCAGTTGTTATCATGGCGTGTACTAATAACAAAGAAATCGACTCGTTCTGATATGTCATAGGGCTGGGTCGGTCCATTCCCGATTTTCTCCCATAGGGTCACAAATTGCCCGATCTTTGTAGGCGTGATTTTTGCGACACGAAATCTAATGGAAAGAGCATTCAAGTTAAATACATACGCACCATAATCCGCATTTTGTTTTTCTTCGAGTGGTTGAGAGCAATCAAGCCTGCAAGGGTTATATACAAGCTTCCTGGTGGCCAGCAGGTCACTATGAATCATATCGGTCGAATTCCAATTAATGCGATCACTCGTGCCTGATTTTGAAAAGTCTTGATGTTGTTCTTCCATCTGTTCAAAATCCCCCATATTTTATTAACTCAAGTTTAGATTAGATGCCAAGTAGTCAATATGCTTGTCTACCTCATTCCAATTGGCAGCACGCAATACTAAGGGATTAGAAACCGATATATTATAGGGCTGTTCATATAAAATAACGGGCTTATTGACAAGGGCAAACTCCTCAGCATAGTGAGGACCGTCATCAATCAATACATCCACCTTAGCTTGAATACATGCTTGGAGTTTATTTTCGATCAGTGTAATATTGTGATAATTAATTTTATGATGCTGAAGCCAGCTAATGGTAACCTCACGGTAAAGCAAGGGTCGTGCGGTAATAATGGATATTTGATGCTGAGTATATAGTTTTTGTAATATTTCTACGGCCATGGGCAGGGGCGATGAATTCCAATGAATATCATGACCATATTTATTGTAAACGGCATCACGTTCCTCCTTATCCCACCCATATAAACGGTATAAATAAAAATCATTCACATCCACATGCGTTAACGATAACCCAGACGCGATATTATAGTAATGTAAAAAAGCTGTAGTTGCATCTAGAATGGTGTTGTCCAAATCGATTCCGATATGCAAGTTTAACAAACCTCCAACTAAACCACTTGAATTTTTGATTAAACCGATTATACCATTGAAAAGTAATCATGTGCATGCACGAATGCTAAATAAAATACAAATCCAAGTTGGGATGAACAAGGAGGGACAGCAATTTAAAATTAAATGAATGGATCAGTTGAGAGTATAGTTTCATTGCATATGAAGGCTAGAAATTTGCTGTCGAAAAAGGATTTCCTTGTGATTTGTGGAATAACGGTAGGTGAATATGACATGCTCAAAAATGGAGGTAATCATCATCTTGGATTTGCAGAAGTTTCAACGATCATTTCAAACCATTCGTTCCCGCATCCTTCAGCTTTTGTTCGTTTTTGTTCTGGTGCCCATTGCGATCCTGTTGATCTTATACAACTTGTCTACCCAAAAGGCGGTAAGAGAGGAAATATATCAAACCCATATTCAAACTTTGGAAACGAAGAGCAGCAGTATCGAAAAGATGGTGGACGCGGTGTTGTCCGCCTCGAATTTAATTGGTCAGGACAATAGAATCAACGAAATGATCAAGCAATACGAAGATCGGGAACTGACTGCCTTTAACCGAAACCAACTGACCCAGGAAATGATTCGAAAGCTGACGGATGTCAAAAATTATATATTGCCCGGAGAAGGTGAAATTACGCTAATCGATACCCGTGGTGCCATTTATAGTACGGCCTCGCTTACCGATTCCAGATCTATCCCAGAAATACAGGACATGGACTGGTATAAGAAAACGGTCCAAATGAATGGTCATGTAAATTGGTTTGCTACGAAGCGGAATACTGACTTTGCAGAAAAGGACAAGTCCTATTTCTCTATGGCGCGCGTGTTGAAGTTTGGTTACGCAGATTCCTTGCAGCTTGTGCTCTTGATTCACATGCGTACTTCCGCTTTTTTGAGTACGCAGGAAATCAAACAGGATTTTGGAAATCCCTTCTATTTATCCTCCAATAGCGGTACGATCTATATTTCAAATGATGAAAATTGGATTGGACAACAGCTTCCAACTGAGCTTTTAAAAGCCTCTATGGATCGCCAGGAAACGGCAATCCAGCTTATTGGGCAGCCAAGCTATGCGATGGGGTATAAACTGCCTAATTTTGATTGGAAACTCATTATGCTCTATGATCAGAGTTTATTGAAGGACCGATTATCACAAGCTCAGAACAGCTTGTTCCTAATTTCCGGTCTATTTGCTGCCCTATTCATTATCCTGATGTTCTTTTTTTCTATGATGATCACAAAGCCACTCAGTAAACTAGCTCATTCGATTCAAGTACTCGATAGCGGCAATTTGGAGGTTCGTGTTCTGTTATCAGGGGCTTATGAAATTAAACTGCTGACCAAGCATTTTAACCAAATGGTATTGCGGCTTCGTGATAGCATTGAAAGAAATAAGGTGGAGCGAAGGAAAAAGGAAATTGCCAGATTTCAAGCGCTTCAGGCGCAAATCAATCCGCATTTCTTGTTCAATACCTTAAATACGATTAAATGGACAGCCTATATGAGCGAAGCCCCCCATGTAGCGGAGATGGTATCCAAGCTGGGAAGATTATTGGAGAAATCATTTCAACAGCACGGAGATCTGGTAACCATTCGGGAAGAGGTCGAGCATTTGGAGCTTTATTTGGATTTGCAAAACATGAGATTCAATAACAACTATACGCTCCACCTGGAGATGCCGGATTTTCTTATGGAAAAATGTGTTCCCAAGCTAACTCTCCAGCCGATTGTGGAAAATTCCATTCGACATGGCTTTGAGGACGGTTCTGTTCAAGGGGAAATAAGGCTGAAGGGAAATATTGAAGGCACCTCCTTTCAATTGGTGATCGAGGATAACGGAGCAGGGATGAAGTCTCAATCTACAGAATTGCTGCTTGAACATTCGGAGGGGCCTGCGGAATTTCAATTTTCTGGCATAGGCTTAAAAAATGTTCATGACCGCATTCAATTACATTACGGCAAGGAATACGGTCTGAGTATTTCAAGCCAAATTGGCGTTGGGACAGCGGTATCTATTCTATTGCCATTGAAGGGAGCAGACGAAGAGCATGCTTAAGGTACTTATTGTGGAAGACGAGATGATTGTTCGGGTAGGCATTAAATCGATGATACCATGGACGGAGCTGGGGTGCGAGCTGATAGGTGAGGCGGCTAATGGTTCACAGGCACTGGACATGGTCCATAGCCACCAACCGGATGTCGTGCTGACGGATATCCAAATGCCGGTCATGAATGGCATTGAGCTGATGAAGCAATTGAAGGAGCAATATCCTCACATTCAAGTGATCATCTTAAGCTGTCATAACGATTTTGAATATGTACAGCAAGCCTTGAAGCTCGGGGCTGTTGATTATATTCTGAAGCTCTCCATGCAGCCTCAGGAGCTGCAAAACCTATTAATCAGAGTTAGGGATATAAAGAAAAAGCTGAAGGAAGAAGAACGGTCGGAAGCGCAAAAAATCCAAAAAATTCATATCAGTTCACAAGTGATGAAGCACAAGGCGATCATCGAAATGCTAGAAGGAAAGCCGCAGTCTCAGGAACAGTGGGCCGCTTCGGTGAAGGATTGGACCATTCCCCTCCACGATAGCATAGGCTTGATAGCTATTCGCATCGATGATTTGGAGAAAAAGCAGCAAGCGGGAACCTTAAAAAACAAAGAATTAACGGGCTTTTCCGTATCCAATATTGCTTTGGAGATTTTGCGTATGGAGCTAAGCGGCGATGTTGTGATCAACGAGCAGGGAATCGTCATCCTGCTTGCCAATTGTGGGAACCCTGAAGTCTGGGAGCATCATGCGCAAGCCGTAGCTGAGCGAATACAGGTCGTCGTGCACCAATACCTGAAGCTTTCTGTATCGATAGGAATTTCCGGAAAACTAGGAGACCCTTCGATAATCCCGGAAAATTATCGGACGGCTATTCGAACCTTGGAGTATACCTTCTATTATCCAAAATCGACCATTATCGGAAGCGATGTGCTTGCTACGGTTCGGGACCAGCCGATTTATTTAACGGAAGAAGAAGTAAGGCACATTGAGGATGAGCTGCTGCTGGAAAATAAAGAACAATTGCAGCTGATCATTCATGATGTGCTCCATCGTTTTTTGAATCCGACTGTTGAAGTCAGAAGGGCAAGGGCATTTTTCGATGACTTGCTGCTGCCTTTTTACAGACATTTGAAAAGGCTTGAGCTCTCCTCCATAGAGCTTCCTGAATTCAATGGCTATTACCCGAATGAAGCGGTCAGAAAGATCGAAACCTTGGCAGAATTGATACAGTGGTTTCTGGATTGGATCGGTTTTTATATCGATTTCTACAAGGTTCATGCGAACACAAGAATGCGCTCAGAAATATGGGCAGCAAGAGCCTATATGAATCGGCATTATCAACAAAAAATAGCTATTGCTGATATTGCCAGCTCTATTGGCCTATCAGAAGCTTATTTGAGCCATCTATATAAGAAGGAGACTGGGGAAAATCTGGTCGACTACTTGACCAAATATCGATTGGAGCAAGCCAAAGAGCTGTTGCGGAATTCCGATTTGCGGACCTACGAAATTGCCGAGAGGATCGGTTTTGCGGATGCGAATTATTTTTCCAAGCAATTCAAAAGGTACGAAGGAAGGAATCCGCTCGATTACCGAAATCAATTTTTAAAAAAATAATCCAGTATGGCCAATAAATATTACAGAAAAGAGAAGTTCCACTAAATGCACGCTTTTAAATTCAAAGAATGTTGCAGATTGTTGTGGGTATTATTCATTTAACGCCAAAACCGCTGCTATTATACTAAAGAAGTAGTTAAATAGGGAGGTTGATATAAATGATCACTAAAAAAAGAGCTGTATCTGCTGCGGCCATGCTTTTATCCGCAATGTTGGCCGTGTCAGGCTGCACCAGCAGTAACAGCGATGGACAAAGCGCAAAAGCTCCTTCTGCTGGAAACAAGGCTCCGATCAAGCTGAAAATATGGGGTGGAACACCAGAGGAAAACGGGCCGAAGCAGGTAGTCGAAAACTGGAATAAAGCTCATCCGGATATTCAGGTAGAGTATGTCCGATTCGTTAATGATGACGCAGGAAATACCAAGCTGGATACTGCCTTATACTCGGGCAAGGATGTGGATATATTTATTGGCTACGAACCCAGCCTCCGAAATAAGCGAATTCAGGCCGGTGTTGTAGAGCCGTTGGACGATTACATCAAAAAGGATAATTTCGATCTTGCAGGCAATTTTGGCAAGGGTAATACCGAAATCATTAATGGAAAAACTTACTATGTGCCGGCCCAGAAGGCAATTGACGGGATACTGATCAACAAAAATGCTCTGGATGAAATTGGGGAAAAGCTGCCTTCTGCAGACTGGACCTGGGAAGATGTCGCTACTTTAGCTAAGAAGCTAACTAAAGGAGAAGGGGAGAATAAACGCTACGGATTTTTGTTCGATTATGCAAAAGCCAGCTTTGAAAACACCATGGCTTTAAGTCAGCTGGGCGCCGATTATCAATATAAGCCCGATGGCACTTCAGCCTTTGACAACCCATTATGGAAGGACATCTTCTCACTTCAAGAGCGAATGGAGAAGGTTGATAAATCCACTTACCCCTATGGCGATGTACTAACATCCAAGCCTGCGCCTGACCAGGAGTTCTTAAAAGGCAAAGTGGCGATGATCTGGGGAGCCTTCCTGATTCGAAGTGTAAAAGATCTCCAAAAGTATCCTCACGATTTCGTAACGGCCGTCCTTCCAACACCACATATGACTAAGGGACAGCCTGGGTTTAATGGGTACGGTATGCAGGACTTCTTGTCCATCAGCTCCAACTCGCAGCAAAAACAAGCAGCATGGGAGTTTATTAAGTGGTATTCCACAGATGGCTATGAGCCGATGGTTCCTTTTGGCCGCGTCCCGGCTTGGACCAAATTTGATGTGAATAAGGTCATCGAAGCTACAGCTGGAGAAAACAAGCAGCTGTTCGATTTACCATCGGTGAAGGCCTATTATACCGGCGATTACAGGTTTACCTTCCCGAATGATAGCAATAAGGCACGGCCTGAACTGGCTAAGCTGCTGAAGGAAGAAACGGAGAAATTCCTTCTGAATAACCAAAGCATGGACAATACGATTGCCAACTTAAAAAAGAGAGCGGATGAATTCATCAAGGCAGCGAATAAATAAAACATGTGGCTGCACTTTATTCAGTTAGTCCGGTTTGCACAAGGAGGAAACGCATGCAAACATGGTTGCGCAAGCACAAAGAAGAATTGACCGGGTATTTGTTTGTATTGCCCAATATGCTCGGTCTTATCGGGTTGACCCTACTCCCTATCTTGTTCTCCGTTATGCTTAGTTTCACTGAATGGAATTTCCTGGCGGGATTCAGTGCTTTGAAATGGGTTGGTCTCGATAACTACAAGGCCATGTGGCAGGATCAGTGGTTTATCAAATCTCTGACAAATAACCTGATTTACGTGGCGGTCACTGTTCCATTGATTATGTTGATCGCCTTGCCGACAGCACTTATCCTTAATCGTAGAGTGTATCTCAAAAAGCTGATTCGCCTAATGATTTTCATGCCCTACGTTTCAAGCGTTGTGGCTGTATCTGTTGTATGGGGCTTGCTGTATCGTCCGTCGGACGGCATCATCAATTCCTTCCTGAAAGGGGTCGGCATCAGCGATCCCCCAGGATGGATTTCCAGTACAACCTGGGCGCTGCCAGCCATTATCATTATCGGCGCATGGGGTCTTATCGGGTATACGATGGTGCTTTACTTGGCAGGGCTGCAGGGCATACCACAAGATCTGTACGAGGCTTCAGATGTAGATGGAGCCAGCCCATGGACTCAACTGCTGCATGTTACGATACCTATGCTTCGGCCAACTACGTTCTTTATCGTGATTACCTTAATGATTACAACCTTTCAGGTATTCGGAACCATCTATATGCTTACACAAGGCGGTCCTGCCAATAGTACTTCCATGTTATCTTATTATATCTACATTTCAGCATTTCATTTCTACAAATTCGGTTATGCGGCTGCTATGGCATGGGTTTTATTCTTGATCTTGCTGTGCATAACCCTGCTTCAATGGAAACAACAAAAAAAATGGGAAAATGATTACTAGGGTGGAGATACTTATGAACAAAGCGTGGGCACAGGCAGGACAGGTAGGCTTAAAAGGGATATATACCGCCATCATGATTCTATTTAGCTTAGCAATGATTCTTCCCTTTCTATGGATGCTGTCCACGTCTTTTAAGCTTCCGATCGATGTGTTTAAGTACCCCATGGAATGGATTCCTTCTCGGCCTACATGGGATAATTATCGGGAGGTGTGGTTTGGTAAATATCCGTTCCACATCTACTATTTAAATTCTTTAAAGCTTACCTTGATCACTGTGGCAGGAACCTTAATCAGCAGCTCGCTGGCGGGGTATGGCTTTGCCAAAATTCAATTCAGGGGCAAAGAATTTTTATTTCTAGCCTACTTAGCCACATTAATGATTCCCAATCAAGTTCTCTTAATACCGAGATATATTTTGTTCGATTGGTTGAATATGGTGAATACACACTGGGCGATCATTTTGCCGGGCATTACGAATGTGGTGAGCACCTTTATGATGAGGCAGTTTTATCGAACGATTCCTAACGATTATCTGGAGGCGGCGAAACTCGATGGAGCAGGCCACTTCTATATATGGCTGCGCGTTTTTACACCGCTTGTTAAGCCTGCTTTTGTCACCGTAATTATTTTGAATTTTATTTGGCACTGGAATGAATTTGAGAGTCCGCTTATATTTCTGCAGGATAAGGATCTATACACAATTCCGTTGGGAATTACGAATTACACCGATGAGTTCGGAACGAATTATAGCTTAATAGCCACTGCTGCTTTTTGTGCGCTTATTCCTATGCTGACCGTATATACGATTTGTCAAAAATGGATCGTCGAAGGAATAGCCAGCTCCGGCATTAAAGGTTAATCAGAGAGGATAGATAATATGAATCATCCAACAAA
The DNA here is from genome assembly GCF_038000305.1 of Paenibacillus sp. FSL H8-0034. Taxonomy (NCBI): domain Bacteria; kingdom Bacillati; phylum Bacillota; class Bacilli; order Caryophanales; family Paenibacillaceae; genus Paenibacillus; species Paenibacillus sp. FSL H8-0034. Next base: position 4,614,792 of record NZ_JBBOBS010000001.1, on the reverse strand, counting down.
TGAATCGGTTATAGAGAAGGAAAGGAAGCTGGAAATAGCTGCTTATTACGATACAATTGTATGCGGCGGTGGACCAGCGGGTATCGCAGCAGCGATATCTGCTGCCCGGAATGGAGCCCGAACACTTTTGATTGAACTATCGGGCTGCCTGGGAGGCATATGGACTTCCGGCAACTTATCCATTGTACTTGACGGAGGCGGTAAAGAAGGGATTTTTCGCGAATTATTAGATCGTTTGGAGCAGGAGCAAGCTTACCTGCCGACTGGCTATAAATCCGAGTTCACTTATGATGCGGAAACCATGAAGCTGCTGCTTGAGCAAATGTGCATGAATGAAGGGGTGGATATCCAATTGCACACCCGCGTAGTGGAAACGGTAACGACAAACCGCCATATTGATGCGGTTGTCACCGAAGGACATAGCGGAAGGCGAGCGCTACGCGCTAAGGTCTATATAGATGCAACGGGTAGCGGAGATTTAGCCGCTAGTGCCGGATGCTCTTATGAAACCGGCCATCCGGTAACAGGCAAGACCCAACCGGCCTCTATGCTGGCAATCATCAGTGGTGTGCCCAAGAGTCAGGAAAATACTAGCGTGCCAAGTAAACATCAGGAGTTTCGCGAATTTCTGCGCACAGCAGGCATCGAACCCAGCTACCAGTCTCCCTGCATATTCCGCCTTCCGCATCCGGACCTCTGCTTCATCATGATGAATCATGAATATGGGGTGAAATGCGACTCCACAGAGGACATCACAAACGCAACCGTGAATGGCCGCAAGGAAATTTACGATGCGGTGAAATTATTAAGGGAAGTCCCAGATTGGGAAGAAGTGCGGCTGGTCTCAACCTCCTCCCATATTGGCATTCGGGAAGGGCGCCGGATAACGGGCCTCTACAAATTAAGTGCCGAAGATTTGCGGCAAGGCCGAAAGTTTGAGGACGGGATTTGCCTCGTACGCTTCCAGGTCGATATTCATGCCTTGCAATCTCATGATAAGATCGGCTATAGCAACGAGAATGTCGTTTCCAAGCCGTATCAAATTCCTTATCGCAGCCTCGTCGCGATGGACATCGACAATCTTGGTTTGGCTGGTCGCAATGTAAGCGGTGATTTTTGGGCTCATGCTTCTTACCGCGTGACTGGAAATTCGGTACCAATGGGTGAGGCAATCGGTTTTGCTGCAGCAACGGCAGCGAAACTGGGTTGCAGACTTGACGAAGTGAGCGGAAGCGCTGTTTCCGAATATATGAGCAATCAGGGCTACGAGTTGTAAAGTAAGATCCCGGGGGCATGCCCCCCGGGATCTTACTTTATCTTATTATGGGAACAAGCATAATCGCGGAAAATACGGAACGAGCCTTTGAGGAAACGACTATGGAGCGTAAATCGGCCCAATCTGCGGACTCCCCATGGAAACGAATTTGCAACAGATATGGACAAAACGCCTAACCACTTACCAGATCAGCGGTCAGACGATAAAAGCTTGGCGCACTGGCAAATAGGGCTATCGCCTGCGATCCAGATGAAGGAATATCTTCACATTCGGTTCTATGAGAGACTGGGGGTGAAAGTCACCTGGTCTACTCGATTTTGTTTTCTCCACAAGGAGGGATTTACTTCGTATCTTTGCTTAAATAGCCGACTGAAGTAGTGGATGCTTTGAAAGCCAACGGCATCGCTAATTGCCTGTACGGGCATTTGTGTTGTAGATAAAAAACAGGCGGCTGCATTCAAGCGCAGATCATGAAGGTATTGAAGCGGTGTTCTGCCGGCGATTTTGTGAAATAAACGAATAAAGTAGGAAACGTCTAGGTAGGCTTGGGAAGCTAATAAACTGACTGTCATCGGATTTTGATAGTTGGATTCCATGTAGCGCATGATCTTCTGAATCCGTTGGTTGGCATCTTCGATATCCCGGAAGGCCTCTGAAGACTGGGATATCGCCCGAAGCGCGTGTGCCTCTAGAAAACATGTAATGAGTAGAAGCAGCCGACGAATGTCCAATAGCATGAGGTTTTCGGCAATAGATTGATAAGGGCTCTGAGGATCGCAGCTATCCCACATCCTGTAGGCAGTCTGATAAATCGGGACGAATGCAGAGAGCTGCGGGTCTTTATTGGACTGCACCCCATTCCATAAGCTTGCATGTACAGGACTCGGAAATTCTGTGGAGCCCTGCATGTCAAGTTCGATGTATCCAAAACGGCAGACTTCCGATTGCTTGACTAATATATGTGGAGTATTCGGTGGCAGCAGGAAGAGAGCCGGTGCAGCTGACAGGTAGGTTTGGCCCATCCATTGAAGCGCGACCACACCATCTGAGATGAAGAGGATTTCATGATAGGGATGAATGCCCCCGCCATTTTCCTTGCTCAGAACCCCTGATAAATCTACCGTATCGATTTTACGCAAATACATGGCAGCTCTCCTTGAACATGAGCCCAGTTGATTTCCTCATGGCTCATAATGTAATCTCCTTAAATTTTACCATATAAAAAGTGTCAATGAATCACCTTGACAGGTGGAAAAGTCGATTTTGTGCAAACCCTAATAGGGAAGACCGATCAGATAACGGAATAATTCGTGACAATAGTCAGGAAGTCAAATACATTATGCAAAGACAATGACAGCGTTTCCCTATAAGCTGGTATCATATCCAAGCGATAAGAGAGGGAGATGCTACCAATGAGAACGAAAATGAAAATGCTGCAAATTGTCGGCCCCGGCGAGTATGCAATCATTCATGCGGATGTGCCTCAAGTCAAGGATCATGAAATCTTGGTGGAAATTGAAATCGTAGCTACGTGTCCACGCTGGGACTTGAGCATGATGGGTGGAAAGCATATGTTCGATGCTTCTAAAGGACTCGAATATCCTCTTCCACCGGGATGGCCGGGACATGAAGCGGCAGGTATTGTAAAGGCGGTAGGCAGCGGTGTGGTTGGCTATCAAGTGGGTGACCGCGTTGCGTCGCTTGAGCATATAGCGGGAAATGGTGCTTATGCCGAATATTTATGTTACCGTGAACATGAGCTGATCAAGCTGCCGGATTCGATCTCGTTCAAACAGGCTGTATCGTTCGAACTGCTGAAATGCGTTATGATCGGGCTCTTGCAGCTCGGCGATTTGCGCGGTAAATCGATAGTAGTCTCTGGTCTCGGGCCAGCCGGTATTCTTGCGCTGCAAATGGCGCGAATCTGGGGTGCCTCTGAAGTCATTGGTATCGATCTGAACGAACAGCGCATCCGTTATGTGAACGTAGTGGGAATCGGTGAAGCTGTGCACCCCGACGAGCTTGGCAGCCGTCGTTTTGATCTTGGATACGACTGCGTGGGCGCGGCTCCGTCCGTGCAAAATCTGCTTCGTATCGTCGATCGCCATGTTGTTGTTTTCGGTGTTTTGAAAGGTACGGTGCAGTACGAGGACCATTTGTGGTTCAAAGGCATGAAGCTGGAATCTTATCAATACCGTCGTTTCAATGAGCGTGATCGGGAATTGTTGATCGATGCTGTGGCCAGTAAAGGCCTGAACATGGAGTGCATTCAAACGCATCATGTTCCATTCACACAGTATCAGGAAGCAGTTGAATTGTTGAAATCACAAACCGCGATTAAAGTGCATTTTTATCCGGGTACTGACTTTGTCTCCGATGGACTTGGGAATGCAACCAGAGAGGAGTAGACCAATGATAGGAAAAGCAGTTGTTTTTACGGATCGATTGAAGGTGTCTGTTCAGGAGGTGGAAATTCCGGAACCGCGTCATGATGAGGTTGTCATCGACGTGGAGCTTTCCTGGATCAGTAATGGGACCGAATCGTCCTATCTGCGTGGGGAACGCATTGCCGGGGATACGCCTTACCATTCGAATGCAGCCTGGCCTTTCCCGATTGTGGCCGGATATCAGAAGGTAGGTGTAATCCGACAAGTAGGCTCCGAGGTGTCGGGGTTGCAGGTCGGTGACCGCGTATTTGCTACCATTAGTAGAGTGTCGGGCATGTTTAACCCATACGGTGGCCATATTAGCCCAGCAGTGACTGCTGCGGATCAGGTGTGGAAGCTGCCTGAAGGGGCGAGCTCCATCGATTACTGCGGTCTTGTTCTGACCCAGGTTGGGTATAACTGCGGTATGCGGGCACCTGTAAGAGATGGCGACTGTGCCATTGTTATCGGGGATGGCCTCGTAGGTCATTGGACAGCGCAAACGCTGCTGAATCGCGGAGCTCAGGTATTGGTCCTGGGGCGTCATGATGATCGTTTGCGGTATTTGCCGGAAAAGGCAGCTGGCGTTAATACGAGAACCCATTCACTCATGGAAGCTGTAAGCGACTTTATTGGTGCTGACCGAATCGCTGTACTGGTAGATACAGTAGGTGATTTGAATGCCGTCGAGGAATGTTTGCCGCACTTTAGACGTAACGCTCATTTTGTGTCGGCCGGTTTTTACGGATCATCAGGAAAGATTGATATCCAGAAGCTCCGCGACAAAGAAATAACACTGCATGCACCTGCCGGATGGACTAAGGAACGTATGGACGCAACGCGCGATGGGGTTCGTGACCAATGGCTGCAGACGGGTTCCCTCGTGACACATCGCTTTCCCGTGAATCGTGCTGACGAAGCATGGCAGTTGATTGTTGACAAGAGCGAGCCGAGTCTGGGAGTTATCCTGGAATGGTAGAAGCTCGTAAAATAAGGTGACTTAGGGACAATATTAAGACGCAGGCTGCCGCCAATTGTACAAAAGGCAGCCTGTGTCAATTTTACATACGGGTATTGTCATGATAAAAGAGGTGTTTGTTCCTACGCTCACGTAAAATTTGTGTTATTGAGAGAATTATATTATTATCATTATATAAAATGATAATGATTTGTTGGAGGAAGTCAAAATGAATAAAATGAATTTGCTTCTTCACCCGATTCGTATGCGGATTGTGCAGAAATTACTGCTCGGCAAACCTTTGACGATTGCACAGCTTGCTGAGGCACTGGGTGATATCCCTCAAGCCACTTTATATCGACATATGAGACTTTTGCTTGAGGAGCATCATGTTGAGGTCGTCGATACCCAAAAAGTTTCAGGCACGGAGGAGCGTATATTTTCTGTTAAGAAAGAAACCCTTGAGATTCCAGAAAGCGAAGTTGAAATGACGTCACAGGAAGATCATATGCATCATTTTTCTGTCTATCATACGAATCTGCTTCAGCAAGTGACCTCTTATTTGCTGGAAACACCGCCTGGTCAGTACAAGCAAGAAGGCTTTGCTTATTGGCAAACACCGTTGCATCTGACAGATGAAGAATTTCAGGAGTTGGTACTGACTATTAATAGTTGTATGGAGAAAGTTTATCAGCATGAAAAGACGCCCGAACGCACCACCAGAGTTTTTGCCGGCATGTTTGTTCCACAAAAGTAACCTTTGACAATCACAAATCTCAACATGGTAAAGAGGAGAGGGTAAAAGATGAGTGTTCAAGTTATTTTAGAGAATCACGAGGTCGTATTGAAAATTACAGGCTGGACGGCGCTTGCCAGTTTAAGAAAAGAGATTAAGATTCCATACGCTTCAATTCAAAACGTACAAATCGGAAATTTTGATTTTCCGTGGGGAGCTGTAAAAAGAGCCGGTATTTCTGTTCCATACGGCTATAAAGCGGGTAATTTCCTGCATGAGGGACACAAATATTTTTTATCCTTTCACGATTCTACTCAAGTAGTCATGCTCGATTTGAAAGAAAGTGAATTCGATAAGGTGGTCATACAGAGCCAAGCTCCCGAAGAACTGGTAGATCTTATTTCGAAAAATTGTAGTTATTTATAAACGAAAGGATGGTTTTCTACAATGATCGTCTATGAAAAACAAAATGCTTTTGTCATGATTACCCAACATGATCATGCGCATGTTTCCGGGAAGCTCGCATCCGAATTCAAAAACGATTTTTTTATTGATAAAGCACAACAAGATGAGTTTATTTATGCGGCTTATCAACACGATAGAGGCTGGATTGATTTAGATTCTGCACCATTTTGGAATGATGCCGAACATAAACCTTATTCGTTTCGTGATTTTCCGCTTAAACCAAGGTTTGTATTTTACAAAAAGGGAATTGATGAAATTCAAGAAGTAAGCCAATATTCGGCTTTGTTATGCAGTCTCTTATATACGACTTTATTTGAAAGAATCAAACAAAAGGACGTTCAGGAATATTTAAACATGGAATATGTAAGACAAAAGACACTCAAGAAGCTTTTAAATATGGATGACGAGCTCTCGTTGCCATTACACAAGCATTTAAGAGCGCTGCTTATTTGTGATGAACTATCCTTATTTTTGTGTATGCAACAACCGGGAACACCAACAGATCAATACGAATGGTTTGCACAGGGCCTTAATTATTCAATCGATCCTACTAATAAATCACAAGTCAGATGGAGAACGAAGGATACCATCGAATTAACCTATTTTCCTTTCCATTCGGACGTCGAAATATTGCTTCCATATAAAGAAGTCGATAAAGAAGACATTGTAACCTATGGGGTCTTAGAAGCGTACCACAAAACATCATGGAAGGAATTTAAAGTATTTTACAAGAGCATGGAAGTCTCTCAAGAAGACAGCGGCAGCATATAACATCGTGTTCCGTGCCGAATTCTGTTAAATCGACAAAGAACCCTCCGAATGTGGAGAGTTCTTTTTTAGAATGATTAGTGATTAACCGGTAACTTCCCACTCTGGATTCCAGACGACTTCCCACAAATGACCATCCGGGTCTTGAAAGTAGCCGGAGTATCCTCCCCAAAATGTGTCATGTGCAGGGACTGTTATTGTAGCACCAGCCTTTTTGATTTCCTCCATCACCGTATCCACTTCTTCTTTACTGCTCACATTGTGTCCGATAGTAAATTCAGTAGCGCTTGATCCCGTCTGAGTAATATTAGCGTCATGTGCGAGATCCTTGCGATTCCAAATTGCAAGCTTTAGCCCTGATTCCAAGTCAAAAAAAGCAACAGCCCCATGCTCAAACTCTGTGCCGATAATCCCTTTTGTCGGTAGCCCAAGACCATCGCGATAAAACTTTAACGATCTTTCCAGATCATCTACACCCAGTGTAAGCACCGTAATACGTGGTTTCAAAATAATGCCTCCTTTTTCGTTTACTTCACAGCTCACTTTCTTATATTAATCGACTTTAAGTATTAAGGATTGTAAAAATCGGACATGTTTCCAAACTCTCTGGCTGCAACAAGTGGTGATTCACCGTAAAATCGTTTGAAATCTCGTATCATATGCGCTTGATCGAAATACCCGTGGTTTAAGGCAAGCGAAGCTCCGTCTATCTTTCGCGGGCTCTGTATGACGTCAATAATTGCTTGAAACCGTACTATATCACAAAATCTCTTTGGGCTGGTTCCGATCCATTGATAAAAGATGCGGTTCATTTGCCGTGTACTAATCACTTCTTTGTAAGCTAATTCCTGTACACTCGTTTTTCCATCGGTTACAAATATGTGATGAAGCAAATTATGGATAAGGCTATCGTTCATCGATTTATGGGTCCGCATGCAAGAGAGCAGGTATTGTTCCATGATCTGAACACTTTTATAGGGAGATGGTTCTTCGAACACCCTGGATCCGATTTCATTATGCATCCCGGGCCAAACCAAGTCTATATCCACTAGAGAATTAGCAAATTCGTGCAGTGGAATGCCTAACAATGCATGGGCCCCACCTGGAAAAAATCGTACGCCGAACTTTCGAACGGGATGCTGCTGATCATAGGTAATTGTAAAGGACCCCTCAAAAAATCCCGAATACCGACTTCTAAATTGATTACGCTGAAGATCGTGCTCAAATATAATATCATTGCAGCCATCCGGTAGAACCCTGTCGACGGCTGCTTCATGCTGCATATTGAATAAAAGATTACAATCCTGATCTTGTCTTAGCGGTTCGGACAACCAATAGCAGGACACATAAGGAGATAGCAGCAGGGAAGGCGAGATTTCCATATATCGGTTGGTTACCACTCTGCCGCTTGCTTGTTTGGGCCGAAAAAGCGTATGCAATTGAACTTGCACCCATCGTCCCCCCGTCTGAGCAGTATGATCTCATGATATCATATTTCAGGATAAGAAGAGATTTGCTTAGCTTCTCCACAAACCTAATAACCATCCCCGCATCCAATTGTGGAGAAGGGAGGGGGGGCGACGAGTGCACGGTCTCCTCCTATTTACAGCTCCAACAATGTATGGTAAATTTAATTTAGTTTCATATTACGATATAATGTTTCACTAAATGAAACACATGCAATTCAGTAGCTCTGATCTGTAAATTAGGAGGAAACTACGATGGAAGATTCGATTAAAGATCAAGTGCAGAAGCAATTTGCTAAAAACGCCAGTAAATATGTCACAAGTATTCGTCATGCCAAAGGCGAAGATTTGTCACTGCTCGTCTCATTATCCAAAGCCGATACGAATATGGATGTGCTTGACATTGCGACGGGTGGTGGGCATGTAGCCAACGCTCTTGCTCCATTGGTTCATCGTGTGACAGCCTATGACTTGACCGAAGAAATGTTAACGAATGCCGCCGAATTTATCCGTGGAAACGGTCATTCTAACGTCGAATTTGTTAAGGGAGATGCCGAGCAGCTTCCTTTTCTTGACGCTTCCTTCGAGCTCGTTACGTGCAGGATTGCGGCGCATCATTTTCCCAATATCCCTGCTTTCGCTGAAGAAGCGCTCCGAGTCGTCAAGCCGGGTGGCAAGCTGCTGCTAATTGACAATGTAGCTCCCCAACTAGATAAATACGATCAATTTTACAATGAGATAGAAAAGCAAAGAGACCCCAGCCATGTTCGGGTGTGGAAAAAGTCAGAATGGATCAATCTCCTGGAAACCACAGGTTTCCGCATTGAGATGCTTGTTTGTTTCCCCAAACCTTTCCAGTTTCAAGACTGGTGCGAACGATCCGGGCTTCCTGACGAGGAAATAGCTTCGTTAGAGGCAAAAATGCTGCAAGTCCCGCAGGATTTCCAAGAGTTCTTTTCCATTCAAACCGATGAATCAGGCGGGCTATCGAGTTTTACAGGTGAAGCCGTTTATTTTCAAGCAATTCGTCCATTGTAAATATGGGAATAAAGTCAAGAGGATCCATTATTTATGGGGAAGGAACGGGTTATTTGATGTGGTCATCAGGGCTTTGCCGTATATCGATGTGACCGCCAGCAATATGTACATTTTTGCTGCACGGTATGAGGAAATCTGCTTGAGCACGGGCTCAGGCAGATTTTTTTGTGTTTTATAGGACTGCGATTCCCTAACCGGACGGACGTTTAATATATTTTACTGGATGTGCTGTCACGGACTATGAGTCTGGGAGTCAACTCGACATTAGCTATTTTCTTCTGATCGCGATGAATAATCTGATATAGATTTTCCATAGCGATTTCACCAATGCGATCCAGTTCTTCCTCAACGGTCGTCAGACGCGGCCTGATAAAATCAGAGAAGAAATGATTGCCGAAACCGATAATGGAGAGGTTTTTGGGAATTGAAATGCCGAGATCGAATGCCGCTGAATTAACGGCTAAAGCAGCGGTGTCACTTAAGCAAAAAATGGCATCGGGAACAGGCCTTCCCTGTTTGATAATTGCTGTAAATGTATCGTAACCCTTCTGCAGGTTTGTTTGATTCATTATAATATTGGAATCGTGAAACGTAAGGTCAAACTCTTCATACGCTTTTCGGATGCCTTCCAATCTGCGTGTGTTATGGTACCAGTTTTCATTTCCTCCCATAATCATAATATCACGATGGCCCTGATCCAATAAATATTTAGCGGCGAGGTAACCTCCTGTGCGATTATCGGTGGAAACAGAATTTTCGATCCGCGAGTCGGGGAATTTACCAATAATAATATAAGGAATATTTTCCTTTTCAAAAAGATGAGGGAAGCTGTCGTTGATTTCAACACCTATTATAATGAATCCATCGGCCTGATGGTTGTTTATGATCTTCAGATATTCGTTATCGTCGAGTTTGGCCGAAGTCACGATGGTCACGTTGTACTCATAGTGGGCGGCGACTTTCCCTATACCATAAAACACTTGTGGAAAAACAGGACTGATTAAAGCTCGGCTTACATTTCTTTCGGGTACAATCAAGGCAATATTCTTAATCGTTCCTTTAGCCAAAGTTTTAGCCGCTACACTGGGCCTGAAATTATATTGTTCAACAATTTCTTGAATTTTACGTTTAGTCTCCGGTTTGACCTTATCTGATCCATTCAATGCTCGGGAGACCGTGGATTTGTCAACATCCGCCAAGCGGGCAATATCTGCGATTGTAAATGGTTTTTTTTTCATGGATGTTCATCCCTCCCCAATAGTAGTTCCCCAAGTATATATATTGCGTTTAAATGAGGGTCAGTGTCAAGAGTGGAGAATTTTAAGAGAGCGCAGACTAAGAAATTCAGTCTTGTCAGAATATAAGGAAGCATGTATAATCAAAATACAACCGGTTGCATTTTGAATTTTGGGGGAGATTTTTTGTACATCAAAGAGATTGCGGCAAGCCTTTACCCGTGGGATATTGCAGACGAAGGAGTAGAAAGCTGTGTAGACAACTTAATACATTTATGTGATGTAAACAGTGTATACTTGGTAGGGCTAATGCACAAGGAAAAACGTCCGCTTGACCAATTATACTATCCACACAATCCTAAGCGAAAATTTTACATACCCGAGGATAGTCGGGTTTATTATCAAATGGACGAAGCCAATTTTGTCAAAACTCCATTGAAACCGCTTTATAGTAAGGAGACATTTTTAAAGGATAAGGATTGGTTAAAGGAATTAATCGGGTATGCACGTCAAAAGGGGTTGAAGGTCGGAGTTGAAATTTCCCATACTATATATGATGCGGATATTGCCGAACGCAAATATCCCGAAATCTTACAGAAAAATGTATACGGGATGCCTGTAGGCGGCGACAAGATCATTGACCAACGTATCCTTTGCCCGAATCATGAATATGTAAGAGAGTATATCAAAGCGCTCTTCTACGATACCGTGAAAAATAATGATATTGATTTCATTCAAAGCTGCCTGGTTATGTTTTATGAAGGAAGAGCGCTTCGGAACGAGCATGACAACGAAATAGCGAATGTGTTGGGTACTCTTCATGGAGGCTGCTTTTGCGAAAGCTGTGGCGTAAAAGCCAAACAAATGGGATATGATTGGGATAAAATCCAGCATGACATGAAAAAGCTCCATGATATTGTTACTGAACGTGAGTTGTCGGATATGATGACCTTAAGGCTTCTCGAACAAGGCAACTTATTAGCGACAGGGCTTTTGCTCGAGCATCCATCCTTTTATCAATGGTTAGAATTCAGAACGAGATCCATCACTGAGTTATTTAAAGATATTTATGAATCTATAAAGAAAGCGAATACAAAGGTCGAATTTCGCTATAATACTTATATTCGTTACCCCGAATTAGGAGGTATGAATTTTGCCGGCATCCGCAATTACGTTGATTCGGTAAGAGAATCCGATTACTCGGAGCAATCCGGCGATTTAAAGAGGCTGGAATTAAAACGCACAAAGATATTGAAAATACGCAGAGCTATCGGATATGATAAGGATCTTATTGCCGCTGTTGGCGTCCGAATGAATGCCAATGAGGACATCATCCGCGAGAGCTTAAAAATGCTTGCTAAAACAGGGATCGACGGCATCTCATTGGGGCATTATGATGGTGCGACTTTTGGACGATTGCGTGCTGTTAAAGAAGGGATGCTTGAGGGTGAAATCAACCTTCAAGAGCATGAGAATAAATCTAAACAATAATTAAAAAATTATTCAAAAAAAGTCGAAGTATACAAATATATACAACCGGTTGCATTCGAGAAATTATGGGAGGTTATTATTTTGAGATTCGTTCAACGTTATACAGGTATTCTTAGCTCCGCGGTACTTATATCTTCTCTTATTGCTTGCAGTAGCCCGACTCCGTCATCCAATAGCGGTACAGAAAATAAAACAGCGACTGATGCACAGAAGAAGCCAGTTACCATTCAATACACCTTTTGGGGCGACGCTGCTACGAAAGCGCTCCACGAACAATTAGCAGATACTTTTAATAAGAAAAATACAGGGGTTACCGTAGAAGCTATCCATGTTCCCGCATTTGATCAATATTTGCAAAAGGTACAAACGACGATGGCTTCAGGTACAGCGCCAGACGTTATTAATTTTGTGCACAATGATGTGTATTCCTTTGCTTCAAGAGATGTTTTATTCGATATGACGGATTGGATCAAGCGGGATTGGGACAAGGAGAAGCTGGGTGAAAACCTGCCCGATCTCATGGAGGGCATGAAATATGACGGCAAGCAGTATGCACTTCCCCGAAATGCAGGCGGATGGTATACATACTATAACAAGACCTTATTTGATAAAGCCGGTGTGAAATACCCGGATGAAAGCTGGACATGGGAAACATTGATTGAAGCTGGTAAAAAGCTGACGAACAATTCAACGAATGCAAACGAACGGACATGGGCCATCGCCTTTGATGCTAAATCATCCGCACAGCACATTAACTATATATGGCAATCGGGCGGGGATTACTTCAATAAAGATAAAACGGCACTTTTATTTGATTCTCCCAAGACGAAGCAAGGGCTTCAGTTTATGTATGACTTGATGTATAAGGAAAAAATCGCCCCGGAGCCAAGTGTGACGACAAGCCAAAAGCCGCTTGATTTATTCGCAGCCGGGAAATTGGCGATGGTTCAGGATTCTATGGGAAATATTCCGAGATTTACAGAAACTAAAGATTTAAAGTGGGGAATCGCGTACCTGCCTAAAGGTCCAGAAAACCGCTTTGGCAGAATCGGAGCAACCGGATTGGCTATTCCAAAGGGAAGTAAGAATAAGGAAGCAGCCTGGGAATTTATCAAATATGTAAATGGAGCTGAAGGACAGCAGCTACTGGCCAAGGACGGTTTCTCTGCACCTGTAAGAGAATCGATATTAAAGGACGAGAAGAATTTTTTACCGGCCGATAAATTCCCGATAGACCGGACTGTAGCTGTCAAGGGATACCAGGAATTCGGAAGGCTGCTGCCATTCCATAAAAATTGGACACAGATTGAAGCCATTGCCAAAAAATATTTGGATTTGTATTTTGTTAACTCCATGAGCTTGGACGAAGCCACCAAGAAAATAATGGATGAAGCTGCACCTTTAATGAAATAAACCGATGAGGAGAAATAGGTGGTTGTGCTGAAAAAGTCAAATAAGGACTTGCCCGTTGCTGTATTATTTTTACTTCCGAGTTTGATCGGGTTTGTAGTCTTTACGGGCATTCCAATTATCGCTGCATTGGTGCTATCTTTTTATGATTGGAATTTATTAACAACTCCGAAGTTTATCGGACTGCAAAATTACCAGAATTTGTTCGGAAGCGATCCTATTTTTCTGAAGGTGCTGTGGAACACCCTGTATTTTGTGCTTGGATCTGTACCGCTAAGCATTATTCTGGCGCTTATAGTCGCTCTTCTACTAAACCAGAAGCTGAAAGCTGTTGCTTTTTTAAGAGCAGGCTACTTTTTGCCGGTAGTATCATCGATTGTAGCCGCATCACTGGTCTGGAAGTGGATTTTTAATCCGGACTTTGGCATTGTTAATGATCTTTTGCGTATGGTCGGCATCAGCAATCCACCCAAATGGATTACTAGCACGGTTTGGGCGATGCCATCCATTATCATCGTCGCGATCTGGAAAAATGTTGGCTATAATATGGTTATTTTTCTTGCAGGTCTTCAGGACATTCCCAAGGATCTGTACGAGGCCGGAGAAATTGACGGCGCCAATAAGTGGCAATTGTTTTGGAATATTACGCTGCCGATGCTAAGTCCCACTACTTTTTTCATTACGGTCATCTCGATTATCGGTTCCTTTCAGGTTTTCGGGCAAGCGCTGGTTATGACGGAAGGTGGACCCGGAATATCGACGAATACGATTGTCTTCTACATTTACCAGAACGCGTTTGTTTTCTTTAAGATGGGGTATGCTGCTGCATCCGCATGGGTTCTATTTTTTATCATTTTATTGTTTACGCTTATACAAGCTAGAATCGGCAAAAAAAGGGGGGCTTTGTGATGCAATTTGGCGCATCTGCTAGTTCGCGATGGATCAAAGGCCTATCCTACCTCCTTTTGATTGCTGGTCTTTGGGTGATGGTGCTGCCGTTTGTCTGGATGGTTTCAAGCTCCTTTAAGACCTTGGAGCAGGTTAATGAATTTCCGATTCGCTGGATCCCGGCACAACTGCACTTTGAGAATTACATTGAAGTATTCCGCATCATTCCGATGGCCAGGTTTATGGTGAATACGGTCTTTGTCTCCGTGCTGGTAACGGTTGTGACATTGATGGTTTGCGCATTAGCTGCGTACGCCTTCGCACGTTTGGAATTTAAGGGCCGCGACACCTTATTCTTCTGTTATTTGGCGACGATGATGGTTCCGGGTCAGGTTACCATTATTCCAACTTTTATTATGATGAAATATTTTGGATGGATCGACACTTATTATGCATTGACCATTCCGTTGTTTTTCTCTGCTTTTGGGGTCTTTATGATGCGCCAGTTTTTCATGACGATACCGAAGGAGCTGGAAGAGGCCGCGATTATTGACGGCTGCAGCCGGGTCAGAACCTTCTGGTCAATCGTGCTTCCACTCGCTAAACCAGCATTTGTCACATTGGGAATATTCACCTTTTTAAACGAATGGAACTCATTTTTATGGCCTCTGATTGTAATCAACAAGGTTGATTTGCAAACTCTTCAGGTAGGTCTGAGAACGTTCCAGGGGGAATTTGGCACACAGTGGCACTTGCTAATGGCTGGTACGGTAATTGCCGAGCTGCCTATCCTGGCGCTGTATATCTTGGCGCAAAAGTACATTATTGCCGGTATAGCAACCTCAGGCATCAAAGGATAATATCAGACATATAGAGGAGAGAAACTGTATCTAATGAAAACCTTACCTTATGAGACGATCATATGTGTGGATTTACGTCCATTCAATCCGACTCAACCCGATTATGGTGTTGGGGATTATATCCATATGCTGGGATTTAAGCCTGACGTCATTGTATTTCTGAATTTCTTTGTCGATTTCGTTCATCGCCATGAGCTTATTGACGATATGCAGTTGGGCAGAATGACGGTGGGTCAAAGAGGAACACCGTCCGATTATAGCTGGACCAAACAAAATCTGGCGGAATTAATTCGCTGCATGAAGGAGGCAGGGATTAGCCCTTTTCTTGGTATTTTGTCCAGTACTAGCAGTGATGTTTGGAAGGATGTCCACATTGATTGGGAGTTTAAAGAGATTTTACAAACCAAACGCGGAGATCAGCTCGTGTGGGGGAGTGCGATCAATCCCTTAAAACGTTTTAAGGATGGAACCTATTACGAGGATTTTTTTGCCAGGGATTTATTAAAGGTACTTTGTGACTACCAATTTGACGGGTATGTGGCCGGTGATGGCATGCTGGGTCTTAGAGGGCCACGCGAAACACTTCTGGATACTGACTTTAGTGAGGATATGACCGATCAATTTGCCAGCTTTCACGGCCTTAAGCTTCCTGAATTTACAAATTATGACCTTCGGGCGGCGTATATTGTTGAACATTATTTCGCTGAATGGGTACAATTTTACGTTCAACGTTGGGGACAGCATGTCGGGAAAATCACTAGCATGCTACATACGCAGGGCAAGTCGATGATGGCAATCGATGCCTGGAGCAGAAACCCGGAAGAGCTGATAACAGCTTTTGGCATTGATTATCGCGTTTTGCATCAGCAGGGCTTGAAAGCTGTATTTGTGCAGGCAAGAGAAACTAATAAATGGCGCAAGCATCGTGAAGGTGAATATGTTCGGGAAGAGAACTCTGTTTATACATTCCTGACCCATAAAGCCTATGAGCCAGGAATTCGTTATTATTGGGCGGAAGCCACTATCAATTTACCCGAATTCTGGAATTCCGTGCTGGATCTCCCGCATGTATTAGAGAGAGAAACATACGGGTATTTGTGGACTATGAATTGGCGCGAGGGCGTTTTTTCCAAAGCTGTTGACGGTATTTGCGTAATCTGGGGTAATGATCTTACAGAGGAGCAGTGGAGATGGCTTGTCCAACGCTGGAGTATGGCCTTTGAGCAGATATCCAGCTTTAAAGCACCTGCAGGTTTAACGCTTTTATGGAATGAGCTTGGCATTAATCAGCTTACTTCTCAGAACAAAATCTTCGGTTACCGCTTTGCTAAGCTGCTTGATCTTGGGTTGTGCATTCAATCTATTGTTCACGCCGATCAACTCGGAACGAAAGGTATGGAGAATTGGCTGCAATCTTACACCGACCAGCAGATGGTAACTTTCGACCGAACACTTATCGAGCAGTTCCCTGACTTAGCTGACCGGATGTTTATCGTCCATGAAGATTATATTGAATATGGCGGCTTTCGGTATAGTTGGCAAGAAGGTGTGGAACTGATGAAGCGTACTTGCGGGTTAAGAACCTCAAGAGGCAGGGTGCTGGGCTTTGAAAACAAAGATGGGGCGTTAGTACTAAGCCTGGAAAATCCAGAAAACTTATTCTATGAACATATCGAGTTAAAGGTTCCTTTTGAGATTGGGTCTGGGGATATCAAGGTTCTTCCACCAAGAGAATGGTTTGCGATACCGGAATCGACGGAAGGCCAATCGACGAAAATATCAGTAGCTCCGGATGCATCCACTCAAGTCGTTGTGCAGCGTTCGAAGCAATCCTAATTACAGCACGAATGATAGGAGAGGGGAATGAAGGCCGCGATTAAGCTGCTTTCATTCCTTCTTAAATGAAGGGATGAATCATGTGCATACATTATCTTATCCGACCCTGATTTCCGTTGATCTTCGTCCGTTCAATCCGACTGTTCAAGATTGCGGGGTCTATGCCTATGTGGAAAAGCTTGGGTTTAAACCGGATTCATTAATTTTTCTGAATTTTTTTGTTGATTTTCTACATGAACACGAGGCAATCGATGATACAGCGATTAACATGATGAACGCCGGTCAACGAGGGACACCCACTGCTTTCCCATGGACGAAAAACGATTTGTTCAGACTTATTCAACAGGTACGGCTTGCTGGAATCCGCCCGATTATAGGGATATTGTCGTTTACGAGCAGCGATGTTTGGCAGAGCGCTTGTGTAGATGTGATTGATCCTGAAATTTATCAGACCAAGCGAGGGAACCTAAGAATGTGGGGGAATTGCATTAACCCATTGAAGCGCTGCTCCGACGGCTCCTATTATGAAGACCGGTTTATTGCTGATCTTGTAAGGGTGATGGAGCTTTACGGTTTTGAAGGATACGCTGCTGGCGATGGGATGATGGGTTTAAGAGGTCCTCGCGAAACGCTGGAAGTTTCTGATTTCAGCAGAGATATGGTCGAGCAGTTTAAGCAATATAGTGAATTGATAATCCCTGAATGCGATGATTATGATGGACGGGTTGATTATATTAATGAGCATTACTTTGCCGAATGGGTTCAATTTTATGTATATCGATGGGGGGAACATTTTGGCAAGATCTCTGCGCAGCTGAAGCCCTTAGGTAAAACCTTGATAGGAATAGATGCCTGGAGCAGAAATGCAGAGGAATCAATAACCGCTTTTGGTATCGATTATCGTCTATTGTATGAAAAAGGATTGGAGGGGGTGCTTGTCCGAGCTGGGGAAGCGAACAAAATACGCAAGCATCGGGAGGGTGATTACGTATGGGAGGAGAACTCCGTCTATACTTTTCTTTCTCATAAAACGTACGAGCCTCGTTTAACCTATTATTGGGCGGTTTCAACCATCAACCAGCCTGAATTTTGGAATGCCGTATCCGATTTGCCACATGTCATGCTGAGAGAGACATTCGCTTACATGTGGACCATGTATGGAAATGGGGATACAGGTCAATTCGAGAGAGCCGTAGACGGTATCGCTGTCATCTGGGGCAATGATATTAACCCCATGCAGTGGAAATGGTTGACCCAGAAATGGACGCTCGCTTTTGATATGCTGAAGCATTTCGAACAACCAGCAGGCCTTACACTTGTATGGAATGACATCGGGACTAAGCAATATACCTCGGACAATAAACAGTACGGATATCGCTTTTCAAAGCTTATCAATGAAGGGGTTTGCATCCATTCTGCCATACATGAGAGCCATCTGGATGCCTATCTGAATTCCACAGGTTATCTAGTCGTATTCGACTCGGACTTAATGGTTCGTAGACCGCAGTTGTCGTCCAATACTTTTGTTATCCTGAAGGACAGGATCAGCTTCATGGGAACGGTATACCCTTGGGCTGAAGGCTTAAGCCTTATTAAGCAGCGCTGTGGGTTGTATGTCTCCAAAGGGAGGATTATTGGATTCAAGGCCAATCAGCACAGGTATATCGTCAGTATGGAAAACGCCGCAAATTTATATTATGAAACCGTTGAAGTCCACTTGCCCGAAATTGTAGAGTACATTATGGATATGGATATGGATATGGATAAGAGCTCGCAAAGATTATATGATCAGGAAATTATGGATACGTTGCAATTCACGCTTCCTCCAGATGCTTCTGTTCAAGTCGTACTAAAGGTGAAATGACAGCATTCAATTTCATATTATTAGGTAAAAGCCTCTGACCCCCAGTGAAAATACGGTCAGGGGTTGTTGCTTGTATCCTTGACTATGAATTAGGAGCGCAAATACTATGTTTGAAGAACTTCGAGAACGGCCTTCATCGGAATTGCATGTATGGCATTCTGGAGATCACGCAAAAGGTAAGCATGCCGTTGTGTACATTTGTAATTATATACGAGAGCATCTGCTGGATAATCCATCGCTTGTTCACTGCTCTGAACTGGTAGCAATGAATCCATCTTACCTTAGTCGCCTCTTTAGAAAAGAGACAGGGGTGTCCTTCGTTGAATTTATTACCCAGTGCAGGCTAGCGGAATCCGAGAAAATGTTGATATATACAAATATGCATATTGCTGAGATCGCTTCAACTATTGGAATAACAGATCGGCATTTTCTTCGTATTTTCCATAAATATTGGGGTATAACACCGAGTCAGTATAGGGTATGTGCTTTTAAAGGAAATCCATCCCGGATGTAGAACATAATAGAGTCCTAAAGCTTCTGTAATTGTGAGTGAAATTAAGCACAAATTAGCCCCCAAAAAGCTAGAACCCTCTATCGTCATGGAGGGTTCTATTTTGTTCAGGATATGAGATTTAATAAGTGGGCACCTGTGAGCGGAATGCATGCTCCAGTTTTCTCCAGAATAGATGTTGAGCAGGACCAATCAGCTTTTTCTTATGCTTCACAGCGTAAATATATCGTTTGGGCATCCAGTAGGGGATCGGTTTTACGACTAGACTACCCTCCTGTTCTTCTGCTTTAACGGATGTTTCTGAAACCATTCCATAACCGATTCCATGACGTACTGCCGCTTTTAATGCCTCTGAGCTGGACACCTCCATGACAATATCCAATACGATGTCTTGCTGCTGCACCCAATCATCCACCAGCTTCCTGCTAATCGATCCTTCCTCGTGAGATACGAAGGGATAACCAGTAAGTTGATCCGGTGTAATTTCCTTTACAAGTGCAAGAGGGTGATCAGCAGCGAGGATAATGACCAGATCGTCCTTGACTAAAGGCTCGCTGATCAGATCGGGATCCTCCATATGTGTGTGTGAAATGATACCAATATCGATTTCAAAGTTTTTCAGCTGCTCCAGAATGTAAGGTGCCGGCCTTACATCAAGATACAAGCTGAGATCGGGATAAGTGTGTCGCCATTCACGCAGCAGCGGAGGAATCATATAAGTAGCAGGCGTATGTGTGCTGCCGATGGATAACCGCCCGGCCTTCATGCCTTTATGTTCATCCATCAGACTATGTATTTCCACAGAGAGAGCATTTACTTGTAAAGCATAATGATATAGATCTTTACCTGCTTCCGTCAGCTTGATAACATGGTAAGATTTTGTTTTGAACAAAGATACTCCCAGATCCTCCTGCAGTTTATTTAAATGAAAAGTAACAGTAGGCTGTGTAATTTGCAGCTTCTCAGCTACTAGATACAGTTTTTGCAAATCAACAGCGAGCACGAATACTTTCAATTGCTGCAAATTCATTGATTAACCTCTTTTCTTATATCAACTATCATTCATATTATCTATTTTATCAAAAATATCATTAATATTATTTAATTTTGTGTTAACACGCAGCTAACTCTCTGATGAATATGGTCGCTTACACTTAAGTAACAGGGTCCGGGACGGATACCTGAAACGAGGGAGGTTCATATGAACAGGAAATGGATGCGAATGGCTCTGGGTATGAGTATAGCTGTCGGAATGCTGCTAACAGGCTGTGGAACGGATGGTTCGTCGTCTTTGGCAAGCAAAGGAGCGGAAGTCTCCACTCAGAGTGAGCCTAAGCCGGCTGAGGACACTGGCAAAACGATTTACTTGTACGGCAATGACTTTGTCGACCTGGTAGCACCTAAATTTACGAGTGAAACAGGATTCAAAATGGAAGCCGTTCATTATGGCGGTGGAGAAGCTTTGGCGAAAATTGAGGCGGAGCAAGGCAATCCGCAATGGGACGTACTGATGATGGATGGGCATGGATCGGTTCGCAGCCTGGCTGACCGTGACTTTCTGATGAAGGGCTGGAAGCCTGCCAATCTCTCAAAGCTAAGCGAGTATGGCACTTCACTCGTGCCGAAGGATTACGCCTATTATCCGGTAGGCATTCATGCGGCGGCGGTCATTGCCTACAATACGAAGCTGGTACCAGCAGATAAAGCCCCCAAAACCTGGGAGCAATTTTTTGCCTATTCAGGTCCAGTAGGACATGCCGATCCTGCGGTGGCGGCACCTGCTTACCCCTTAGTTTCTGCCTTCTTCCAGAAGTGGGGAGTGGAGGAAACGAAAAAGAAATACAAGCAGCGGTTTGAAGCTGGCATGCGGGTTTATCCTAAAAATGGACCGGTCGGGAAAGCTTTGGTGAGTGGTGAGATTCATGTGGCTGCGCTGCAGGAGCACAATGCATATGAATTAAAGCTGGCGGGTGAACCTGTAGAAGTGATCTGGCCGGATGAAGGTGCACCCGGAAGTCTCCGCGTTATCGCCATAAGTAAAAAAACAAAAAATCCGGCTGCGGCCCAAGCCTTCGTCGAATATATGATGAAGCCGGAAACGCAAGCGATGTTAACGTCACTGCCTTCAACAGAAAGCTTGTTCACTCCATTGGCTCAGGGTGTACAGATGCGTAAGGAACGCAGACAGGACGGCAGCTTTCTGCTGCCACCAGCGGAATGGGCAGCTCAACAGGAAGCACCGATAAAAACTTGGTTTGCGGATCAGAATGTTAAATAAGGGGAAATGGAAATGATTTCATCGGAGGCTCGCTGGGGAGGAGGCGTTACCCTTCTTCTGTTCATTCTGATCTTTTTACCGCTGGTTGCCGTCTTGGCGAATGTCGTGATCCCTGGGCTTTTCTTTGGTCGAGTGGAGTTCCAGGGCTTGAATCTGCTGGGCGATATCTTCGTACGTCCGTTATGGCGCCAATCGTTATGGAACTCTGTATCGCTGGCTTTTGGAGTGGCGACGCTTGGTACTGTTCTTGGTGGCGTTCTTGCGATGATACGGGCGCAGTGGGACTTTGCAGTCGCTCGATTGCTGGATGTAACGGCCTGGGCGTTGTTGATTGTTCCTTCCTTTATGCTGGCTCAAGGCTGGGTACTGTTTGCCAGCCGGGACGGCCTGATGAATCAATGGCTGGGGTGGGAGTGGCTGCCAACCGCCGTTTTCCAGCCATCAGGTCTGGTTGTGGTAATGGCGCTTAGCAAATTTCCATTGGCCTATTTGGCTATTGTGGCAGCGATGGAATGGAACGTCAAACAATTCGGACAGGCAGCGCAGCTGTGTGGGGCAGGACCGTTCACCGTGTGGAGGACGGTACAGTTGCCGCTGCTGGCGCCATCCTTCATAGCAGGCTGGACGCTTGTATTTATGGACACCGTCGGCGATTTCGGGCTGCCTGCAGCTTTATCTACGGTATACAAATTTCCGACGCTGACGTATTCGATATATTCGGCAATCTATCAATCACCTGTGCGTTTTGATATGGCAGGAGTACTAGCCTTTTACCTGGTGTTGATTCTGACCGTGGCCATGGCCCTGCTGATGCTGGCGATGCGGCGCTCGCGGTTTGACTTCTTGAATGCCCGGGCAATCAAGACCATAAAGCGCAAGCCCCGTCATGCCTGGGTGCTCAATACGATAGTAGGCGTTTTTCTGCTCATTTGTCTGGGGATTCCGATCGGGACCAGTACCTTATTCTCTTTCATGAGGCATGCTGGTGAAGGATTGTCCATTGGGAATTTGACATTGGAGCACTACTTTTCACTATTTGGACAAAATGGAGGGGACCATCGATTACTAGGCTACAAAGAAGGCTTGCTGCATTCTCTCCTCATAGCGGCGATTGCGGCGGTGCTCAGCATGATCATCGGTTTTGTAGTTGCTTATGTGCTCGCATTCACAGAATCCCGGTTTAAGTCGGCCATACAGCTGTTTTCCATTGTATCGCTGGCTGTACCGGGTGTCGTCCTTGGTATTGGGTATATTTTCATCTGGAATCAAAAGTGGCTGGAGCCCATAGGCTTGCATTTGTACGGCTCACCTTCATTATTGGTACTATCAGCTGTTGCCGGCTCGATTCCTTATGCAGTAAGGATGCAGCTGGGAGCGTTCGCATCCGTGTCCGGTTCCATGCTCAAAGCTGCGTCTATTCAGGGAGCGGGGGTGTTCGACCGCATGACACAGATCGTAATGCCGCTCGTTCGCCAATCGCTGCTGATCGCGACTCTGACAGCTTTTGGAACAAGTATTTTCGATCTGGCGCTCGCGTCTATGCTGCAGCCGCCCAATTATGTGCTAATGCCCCTAGTCATTGATCGGGCCTTTGAATTCGGCCGCTATGGCTATGCAACGGCTGCAACAGTCGTTAGTGGAGGGATGGTTGTGCTGCTGATTATGGTACTGCAGGCAGCTGGCAACTGGATATTTCGCCGAATGGACGGCGACCGTCGGTAATGGGTAGTTGAAATAAAATCGGAATTATATAGGGAGGTTGTCATTTTGAGTTTTGTCTTGCAGTTGAGGGGCGTTGCAAAAGCTTTTGGAGCACAGCAAGTACTTCATCCCATTTCCTTTCAGCTGAAGCAAGGAGAGCGGGTGTGTATTCTCGGACCATCGGGCTGCGGCAAGTCCACGCTGCTTCAAATTGTGGCTGGATTGCTGCGTGCCGACAGCGGTGAGGTAGAAATGGATGGAAGAATGGTAGAAAATGGAGCCCAGTACGTACCGCCAGAGAAACGACCTCTTAATATGGTTTTTCAGGACTATGCATTATGGCCGCACATGTCGGTGAGGGAAAATATTGAATACGGCATGAAACGCAGGAAGGTAGATCTCGGGGCCCGCAAGGAACGGCTTACCCAATTGCAAGCACTTCTTCAGCTCGAAGGGCTTCTGGAACGGCTGCCTGCTCAGTTGTCTGGGGGACAGCAGCAGCGTGTTGGCATCGCCAGAGCGCTGGCAACAGAGCCAAAGGTATTGCTGATGGACGAGCCTTTGTCTAATCTTGATGTTAAGCTTCGAACCGATATGCGCAATGAATTGGCTAATTTACTGGGTAATCTATCAATTGCGACTCTGTATGTGACACATGATATGATGGAAGCCTTCACCTTGGCGGATCGCATTCTTGTGCTTCGTGAAGGTCGAATCGATCAATTGGCTGCGCCTCAGGAACTGTTTGAACGTCCCGCAACCCCGTGGGTAGCCCGCCTGATGGGTTACCATAACAGGCTGCAGGTCCGTTTTACGAAGGAGCAAGCAGGGTCGGTCATGCTGCAGGATAAGCCGATCAACGGTCAATTGATGACACCTGGATCAGACGGGAAAGCAGCCGTCATTATGCTGCAGGCCGAATCTCTGGTCATTCGCAATCGTACGGATTATGAAGAAACTAACCATATTGAGGTTACGGTTCGTCAGTCGATTTATGAGGGTGCCCGTTGGAGGCTGATCACGGAAACGGCTGATAACCAAGCTTTGCATGTATTTAATGAAGGGAGGATCGAGCCGGGGAGCGTATTGAACGTGTTTCTCCCTCCTGAACGAACGATGATTTACGCCGATAGCCCCAGCGATGCTGATGATTAGGGTGCTGGCAGTCTCGGATATTCATGGTTACGGACATTTGCTGGAAAGATTGCTGGAGCATGCTGGCTATGATGCTTGTAAAGACCGTTTATTTTTGTTGGGGGATTATGTAAATAAAGGCCCCGACTCGCTAGGTACGTTAAGTCTCGTCCGTAAGCTGACCCAAGCCGGAGCACTTGCGATTCAAGGCAACAATGAACGCAAATGGCTTCGTTCTGCTTCTTTGTCTGCTCACGATGGTTCGGACGGGATTGGGGGATATGGTGAGTTTTTGAGCAATTTGCCGCTTTGGGCGGAATATGAACCCTTTCTTTTTGTACATGCGGGACTACGTCCTGGAGTTCCGATGATTGATCAGACCGCTGAGGATTTAACGGAAATCAGGGAGCTGTTCCATGCAAGCTCGCCTGAGGCTGGCAGGATTGTCGTATTTGGTCATACCTCGACCTTCCGGTTTGGCCTCAGTCCTGAGCGGGTCTGGTTGGGGAACGGCAAGATCGGTATCGACACCGGAGCTGGACATGGTTATTTTGTTAGCTTGGTTGACCTGACCAATGGCATTCAGTGGTACATATCCGTGAAGCAGCCCCATATCATTGAAGTGGCTTTGCTGAGCCAATGAACGAAAGTACCTTCCTCAAATGCAATTCGATTGTCTGATCTTATGAATAAAAGGCGCTTTAAATGCGCTGCATATAAGCATAAAACTAACCATCCCAACCGAAATGCACCCTTACGAATAACATGGCACCTACCCTTTTGGGAAGCCGATGAGATTCGAGGGGTGCATTTTCAACTTTACTCCACGATATATCCAATAATATACAGTAGATATGGATTACCTTTTAATATATGTTACATGGGATATAGCTTCGAAAATAAAGTACATAAACTTGTTAATGCTTTACTCCTTTTTACGTATTAACCTGTGTAACACTTAACAAACAAATTGCGCAATTTGTTTAACACTTTATTTCTATAAAATAACGAAGGGAGGAAGCGCAGTTGGAGATGGCCCCAGCGAACACAGCAGTCTACCAAAACCCAAAAAGTCATATCCAGGCAGGCCTCATGCCTACCGAACAATTCGCTCAAATCTATGATCTGTATTATAGACGAGTCTATAAATATATTTGCTATCGAATTAACAACCACTATGCGGCAGAGGACATATGCAGTCATGTGTTTGAGGTTGTCATTTCAAAATACGACAGCTTCTCATCGGAAAAATCCAAATTTGAGGTATGGTTGTTTGCAATTGCGAGAAACGCCGTGACGGATTACTTCCGCTCACAGAAAAAAAGAGCTTTTTTTTCACTCGATTCGATTTTGGATATGGTTGTATCCAAGTCGTCTCCAGAAGAGATCGTCATTCGGGATGACAATAATCGAGCATTATTTACGGCACTTGCCAAGCTGAGTGACAAGGAACGTCATATTATTGCCATGAAGTATGCGGCAGGTCTAAAAAACTCGGAAATTGCAGACTTATTAGGTGTAAGTGATTCCAATATTGGCGTTGTGCTCTATAGAAGCTTAAAAAAACTTCATAAAGTATTACATATAGGAGGTTTCACCTATGACTAAAAAACAGGATATTGAGGAATTTAGCAATTTGACCAACCTGCTTGCTGATACACAAATAGAGGATAACCCCTATAAAGACCGCATTTTCAATCGTTTAAAATATAAGCTGGAAACAGGAATAATTCAACACAATGATATAACAAAGGATGGTATTTACATGAAGCAGAGCAAGTGGAAATCTATCGTTGTCATTGCGGGTGCTATGATTTGTTTGTGTGGTGTATTTTCGACGACATCCTATGCGCAGGAAATGCTTCAATCGATATTGGCACGTTTTCAAGTTGGAAATATGGAAATCACACAATATGACAAAGAGCTGCCTAAATCGGAATTAAACCGTACAGCCGACAAAGCACAAGCGAATGAATCAAGACCAATCCAGAGAGAAGCGCCCAAGCACATGACATTGGAAGAAGTCCGTACAGCTACGGGAATCAACTTTCCAGCTCCCAAATGGTTGTCAGATCATTATGAATTCAAAAACAGTGTAGTCCAAGGCACCCAGATGGTTGAGCTGCAATATGAAAAAACGGGAGAGTTTATTTCCTTGTTGATATCAAAGAATACCAAGAACGGTATCAGCACCCAAGATGAGGTTAAAACCGAAATCATCGGCGGAAAAACAGTCTATTTTGCCAATGGCATCGTGCTATGGGAGCATGAAGGCTTCACCTACGAATTGTATCAAATGGCAGACAACAATTTTGATGTGGATACTATCGGTAAAATCATTAATTCATTGGGAAAATGATTTCGATTTCGTTCGATACCTGTTCGTCAAATAATAAAGGAGCTGCTCAGGCAGCTCCTTTATTATTTGACTAAAACCCTTAAACCCCGCGCTTATTTCCCCAAATCCAGGCATGCAGCTGTGGTAAAACCCTCACTTTTTTAAAATCAGTTGAAGCCATCACGGTTTGTATCAGCCAAACATATCGTTCCATTAGTTGCTGCTGCAGCACATCCCGATTGATCTCGCTGACATCGTGATTTCCTACTTGTAAATATAAATCAACATGCGGGTAACGGCGATGGACAGTCCTTGCATAGTCCAAATCAACATCGTCGAAGATAACGACCTTCAAACTGAAGTTTTTTTGTCCTATGGTTAATTTATCTACAATAGGATCCAATTGAGTCCAGTCCGTGATCATTGTGGAGCTTGGAGGCTTAGGTGACAGCGTTAATTCGTCAATATCCATAAACCAATCCTGCCAACGACTTCCTTGTGTCTCGAGAGCAATCTCGATTCCCCGCGCATGAAGAACCTCGGTTAATTCGCCCAGCTGTTTGATCAAGGCAGGATTACCGCCAGAGATGGTAACGTGACTACAGGTAGCTGTGCCTAATTGATCCAGCTCTTGTTCAATCTCACGGGCTGACATCCATCGAATGTCCTGTTTAGCAGAGCCATCCCAAGTAAAGGAAGAATCACACCATGAACAAGAATAGTCGCAGCCCGCTGTACGAACAAACATCGTCTTTTGCCCAATGACCATTCCCTCACCTTGTATGGTAGGACCAAATATTTCAAGAACGGGTATGCCTTTAGCATTCATAGGATACGCCCGCCTTCGG
Organism: Paenibacillus sp. FSL H8-0034; assembly: GCF_038000305.1. Lineage (NCBI taxonomy): Bacteria > Bacillati > Bacillota > Bacilli > Caryophanales > Paenibacillaceae > Paenibacillus > Paenibacillus sp. FSL H8-0034. Next base: position 4,587,265 of record NZ_JBBOBS010000001.1, on the reverse strand, counting down.
ACGGAATATGACATAGCTTGTAGGTGTCTCCCTTAAAAACACTTGAATGCAGGTTGGGCGGTTCGCGGTTGTGTCCAAATATTCCTGTACAAGATTACATATGGTTCTCGCTATGATTTCACTTGTTGGAAATCGGGAGGCATCATGCTGATCAAATTGACTGTCGTTGTTGAGCAGCGTATGATCGAAACGGTCGTGTATGAGCTTCTTAATCAATGAAAAATTGACAAGGAAGCCTGTTTCGTCCAGTTCATTACCAGCAATCGTAATATTGGCAAAATAAGTGTGCCCATGCATTTGTGCGCATTGTCCAGCAGCTTCCGCAGGGATATAATGGGCCGCTGCAAAGTGGAAGTCTTTATTAAGTTCAAATTGGAAGGGATGGGGGACTGAGGGATATATTTGTTGTATCATCACAATACCCGATCATTTCTTAATGACAGGTAATCATCAAGTCCACGTTGGCGAAGGCGGCATGCTGGACATTCTCCGCAGCCCTCCGCGATAATTCCATTGTAACAAGTAAGTGTTTGGCTGCGGACATAATCAAAAGCACCCAGTTCGTCTGATAACGCCCACGTTTCTGCTTTATTTAACCACATTAATGGTGTTTCAATAACAAAAGGGTAATCCATAGACAAATTCAAGGTGACATTGAGCGATTTAATAAATATGTCTCGGCAATCGGGATAACCGCTGAAATCCGTCTCACAGACACCGGTAATGATATGCCGCGCGCCCACCTGCTTAGCTAAAACCGCCGCAAAGGAGAGGAACAAATGGTTTCTGCCGTCTACAAACGTATTGGGGAGCTTCCCGTCTTCTTCTTTGATATCAATATCGTCCCGTGTCAGAGCACTTGGAGCCAGCTGATTCAATAATGACATATCCAGAATATGATGCTTGATACCCAAATCCTGAGCTATACGAGCCGCACATTCCAATTCCAGCTTGTGGCGCTGCCCGTAATTGAACGTAACCGCTTCTACCTCGCTGTATCGGGCTTTAGCCCAAAATAAGCAGGTCGTACTGTCTTGTCCGCCGCTAAAGACTACTATGGCTTTTTCTTTTTTCATTAGTCGTATTCCTCTCTTTTCTACAAAATGGAGATAAAAAGAGAGATTCAAAAATAACTATACAAACAAAGATCATAACTAATATCAGCATTGGATATCAATTCTTTAGTTTTTTATAGAGGGAGTTTTCGAACCTCTCTTGTCTCTGTCAGACAAGCATTTGAACATGGAGAATAACGAATGGACATCCGTTTTCATTCATTACTATACCACAGGTATTGATTTGTATCGAGTCGAGAGTTAATCTATCATAAGCAGATTGTTTATTTGGTAATCTACAATTAATGGAGGAATTCTAACTATGAGTACACAACAAGATGGCATACAACCGGAATTTGGAAGAAAAGAAAGCGAACTGAAAGGTGTAAGCTTGTTAGGTAATCAAAATGTTGAATACCCGAATAGCTACAACCCCGGCATCCTCGAAACCTTTGTGAACAAACACCAGGAAAATGATTACTTCGTGAAATTCAACTGTCCCGAATTTACAAGCCTTTGTCCGATGACAGGCCAGCCTGACTTTGCCACTATCTACATCCAATATATGCCTGATGTTGATATGGTCGAAAGCAAATCACTCAAGCTGTATTTGTTCAGCTTCAGAAACCATGGTGACTTTCATGAAGACTGCGTGAATATTATCATGAAAGATCTGATCCGATTAATGAACCCCAAATATATTCAGGTATGGGCAAAGTTTACACCTCGAGGTGGCATTAGCATCGATCCGTTCGCCAACTATGGCCGTCCAGGAACCGAATATGCCAAAATGGCCAAAGATCGCTTGTTCGCTCATGACATGTACCCTGAAAATATCAACAATCGCGGCTAATTCGAGTGCAAGCTTGACTCGTGGTTGACCTTGATATCAAAAGGAGAAAGACGATGTACGATATTACAATTATTGGGGCAGGGGTAAGCGGAATTTTTGCTGCCCATACCTTGATGCAGGGGAACTTGCGTATTTTGATGATTGATAAAGGCAAGCGGCTGGAGGAACGAGATTGTCCTTTGGAACGCGGAGAAGAAAGCTGTCATTGTGTTTCCTGTGCAAAATACATCGGCTTTGGCGGATTAGGTAAATCCGAAGGGAAATATAACTATACGAACGATTTTGGTGGCGAGCTGGAGTCCAAGGTAGGATATGACTATGCTTTGAAGCTCATGGAGGAGGTAGATCATGTGCTGTGCCGATTTGGTGGAGACCAGGTGGGGATGTATAGCACTGAAAATCCCTCCCTTGTTCAAAAGGCCAAAAAAGCTGGTTTTGAGGTTCTATCCACGAAAGTCCGTCATTTGGGAACGCGTCTGTCGGAATCCGTGCTTCAGCAAATGTTCGTAGCGCTGAACAGCCGAATAGATATTAAATTTGATACGGAAGTAGCGTTGATTCGTAAAGGCAAAGACGGCTTTGAGCTGGAAATAACAGGGGAATCACCCATTTATTCAAAAAAAGTCATTATCGCCACGGGTCGCAGTGGCAACGACTGGTTGTCTGATCAATGTGTCTCCTTAGGTATCCCACAGAACCATACGAGAGTGGATCTTGGCATTCGTGTAGAGATGCCCGCCGATCAGCTCGATCCTATACTCCAGGGGTCATTTGAAACCAAGCTGCAATATCGGGGGGATGGCTTTCATGCCACCACGTATTGTATGAATCCAAAGGGAAGAATCATTCGTAAATTTCAGGACGGACTTGTCATGGCAGACGGGCAGAATTACCGGGAACAAGATAAGGGCTCCTCTAATCTGAATTTTACTTTGTTTGTTCCACGGTACTTTTCAACCCTGCAGGAAGCCAACCAATATGCTCATTCGATTATTGGGGCTATTAATCACAATAGGGATCGTATATTGGTGCAGCGCTTGGGAGATTTGAAGAGTGATAGGGCAACCTTGGCTTCTACGATGTCTCACAATACAGTCAAGCCGACATTATCTGTAGACTATGGCAGCTTGAAGCAGGAGGTTCCGGAGCTTTATATTCAAGCTGTGGTTTTATTCCTTGAGTCCTTGGAAAGGCTATTAGAAAAACCAATTGATGAGGATACACTTCTGTATGCGTTAGATGGGAAGTTCTATTCGCCGAGAATAGAGACGGATACCCGTTTTGAGACGGAGGTTCGTGATTTATATGTGATAGGTGATTGCTCCGGAATAACACATTCATTATCTCAGGCAGCTGCAAGCGGAATTTATGTGGGCAGAGAGCTTATTCAATAATAATTTCCCCGGACTCTGCCCCCAATGGCAGCACCTATTCCATTACCAAGTGCGTTGTATGTGACCTAAAAACTGGCGAGGTACGCACAGCTGGAACCTGAGTAGAAATCTCGTATAAAGGTTACATAATAAATATTATGTAACCATCGTTATTGGAGTTGAAGCCGGCTTCCCCAATAAGGTCTTTGCTAGAGTTACAAGAGAAAAGCATTAGAAGAGGAGAAGGAGAATGCTTATCATTCGCCTTTCTCCTATTTATCGATTAAGGTGTTTAGAAGCTGGATGATAAGGGTAATAAATCAAGATACATATCTAATTACTAGTTATTGTCTAAATTATTGTAAAATACGAATTTGAGGCGGCAAAAAAGTGAAATATGTAAATTTGGGACGGACGGGTTTAAAAGTAAGTAGACTTTGCTTGGGTACTATGAATTTCGGTCAGAATACGGAAGAGAAAGAAGCGTTTCGTATTATGGATGCTGCATTGGACGCGGGAGTCAACTTTTTTGATACAGCGAATGGATACGGCGGCGAGAAACGCGGATTCACGGAAGAAATTATCGGCCGATGGTTCGCCCAGGGTGGCAATAGGCGTGAACGCGTTGTTCTGGCCACCAAAGTATACGGCAATATGGAAGACCCGAACGATGGACCCAATACAGAGAGCGGATTGTCTGCCTATAAAATCCGTCGGCATCTGGCAGGCTCTTTAAAAAGGCTGCAGACCGATCATATTGAACTGTATCAAATGCATCATATAGAACGCAATGCTACATGGGATGAGCTGTGGGAAGTGTTTCAATCGTTGGTTCAACAAGGAACCGTCGATTATATCGGCTCCAGTAACTTTGCAGGTTGGCATCTAGCATTGGCGCAAGCCGAAGCTAAGGCACGGCACATTCTCGGTCTGGTTTCTGAGCAGCATAAATACAGCTTATTATGTAGAGAACCGGAGCTTGAGGTACTACCTTCGGCTCAGCATCACGGTATCGGGGTTGTGGCATGGAGCCCGCTTGCAGGAGGCCTGCTTGGCGGAAATGCACTTAACCCGCAGAAGGGCTCCAGATCATCCCACGAAAGCAATGCGATAGAGGCTAAACGGACGCAATTGGAGCGTTATGCAGCACTTTGTGCGGAGCTGGGAGAAAGCGAATCGAATGTGGGCTTGGCATGGATCTTGGCGAATCCAGCATTAACTGCGCCGATCATTGGTCCAAGAACTCAGGAGCAGCTTGAAAATGCCCTTAGAGCTGTGGACATCGTATTGACTGAGGACACGATGGTGGAGCTCAATCAAATTTTTCCCGGCCCCGGCAAGCCTGCGCCTGAAGCTTACGCATGGTGAATTCGGTTTAACCAACTACCGCTAATGGTTTGTTATCCATCCATATCGCACTCATCCAAGGAGTCTTACACGACATACTGTGTAGACTCTTTTTTTGATTTCAAGGGGTATCTAATCGATTAGTTAATAAAAATTTGCTGAGAGTAACCTCATAAGGTACGATGAAAGTAGGGGACATGTCCTCCTATTAAGCAAGAAGGGAAATCGTATCTATGGATTTGAAAAAACTGCGTTATTTTATAGCAGTGGCGGAAGAACTGCATTTCAACCGTGCTGCGCAAAAGCTGAACATAACCCAACCACCCTTGAGCCAACAAATTCAAGGTCTTGAAGAAGATCTCGGAGTGAAGCTTTTTGAGCGAACCAAGAGACAGGTTCAACTTACGTCAGCAGGGGCGATATTTTTGGAGGAATCCAGAAACATTGTTGCTCAATTGGAGCGATCTATTAAAATGACACAGCTTGCAAGTCAGGGGAAAGTGGGACAGTTGTCTATAGCATTTGTAGATTCGGCAGCTGGCGGTATGATGGTCAACGTTGTCAAAAAATTCCGTGAACGTTATCCTGATGTGCAGCTTACTCTAAACGAAATGACATCTGCCCAACAACTGAAAGCATTACATGATGGAAAAATTCATGTAGGTTTCCTTCGTTGGGCAGACCCGTCCCCAAGTATTACCTCTCGACTCTGCACTAACGAATCACTCGTTGCCGTATTGCCCGAAATGCATCCATTAGCGATACATCCAACTCTTTCCCTACAATCCTTAGCGAATGAACCATTTATTATGTCTCCGCATCAGATGGGGGCTTCTTATCATGATCTCATCCTGGACGTCTGCGAGCAGCATGGATTTCAGCCTAATATCGTGCAGGAAGCTGTTCAAATGTATACCATTGTGAATCTGGTCGCTGCCGGTATCGGCATTTCAATTGTACCCTCATCGGTTTGTGTCTTCCAACGGAGTGGTGTCGTATTCCGATCATTTGACGAAGATACACTGCCGGTCCCTCTCTATGCAGCCTGGAAAACCGCTAACCGTGAAACCATTCTAACTCATTTTCTGCAAGTGTTGGAAGAAATGGCTGATAGTCACACAAGTAAACTTGTGAGTACCGTATGATCTTATCCGGTTTTGCTGGGGTCAAGCTCAACAACGTTATTTAAAATGTGATTAATTTGCCCCATGACCTCAGGATCAAGAGAGACACCAGCAGCTTTTACATTCTCCTTGACCTGCTCGGGCTTGGAGGCACCAATAATGGCTGAGGATACTTGCTGGTTTTGTAGCACCCAGGCAATCGAAAGCTGTGGCAGCGTTAACCCGCATTTCTCGGCAATCGGTCTGATTCGCTCAACAGCCTGCAGGACTTCTTTACGCAGCCACTGTCCAGCCAAACGTTCGAAAAAGGGTGAACCCGCTGTGGTAGAAGCGCGGGAGCCCTCCGGTAATGGCTTGTCCGGTGCATATTTACCGGAAAGAATACCTTGTGCCAGAGGAGACCAGACCACCTGACCGATGCCTTCACGCTCACATGCGGGCATCACTTCAGCTTCAATAACACGCCATAGCATGGAATATTGAGGTTGACTTGCAATGAAGGGGACCTTGAGTTCCTTAGCCAAAGCCGCTCCAAGCTTGATCTGTTCTGCAGTCCATTCACCGACCCCGACATACAGAACCTTTCCCTGCCGCACCAAATCGGATAAGGCCAAAAATGTTTCTTCAAGCGGTGTGGTCGCATCAAACCGGTGTGCATAATAAACATCGATATAATCCGTTTGTAATCGTTGAAGCGAAGCGTGACAAGCTTCGACAATATGTTTACGAGATAAGCCTTTATCGTTATATCCGCTGCCTGTTGGATGAAACACCTTCGTGCACAGCTCTATCCCTTCACGACGTATCCCCTTCAAAGACACACCTAATACTGATTCCGCTCTCGTTTCCGAATATACATCAGCCGTATCAAATGTTGTAATCCCGCAGTCCAGAGCAGCGTGTACGCAAGCTTGCGCCGTGGTATCATCTACTTGTGCGCCATGAGTTATCCAGTTTCCCAATGCGATCTCGCTTACCCATAAGCCGCTTTTGCCAAGCTTCCGATAATTCATTGTTAATTCCTCCCTTCAACATAAATCACATTATAACAAGTGCCTTTCAATATTAAAAATATATAAATGTCGCGTTATTAATTCGATATATGAATTACTATTAAATGAATCAAAAGGTATACAAGTTTAAAGCTGTGCTACAAACATGTGTTGACACAAAAGTAATTAGGTGCCATACTATGTGTATGAACAACGATATTAAAGTAACAAATGACATTAACGCTATTCCCTCGCTTGTACAATCCAAGCGTCAGATTGATCGCTATAATCTAGACATAGACGCACAGGCTGTGCTCGTCGCGTCTAGGTTGATGGCAGCGGGAGCCAAGCTTGGACATGCTTCGGAGATTCATTTCGCCAGATTCGGTTTATCAACAGGGCGGTATCGTTTACTAGCTGATCTTGAAGATAACGAAGGAGAAGTGTTGCCCTCGCAATTGGCAGAGCATCTAGGTGTTACACGTGCTACAGTGACCGGTCTTATCGATACACTGGAGCGAGATGGCCTCGTTTCCCGGCGATCAAGTTCAGTCGATGGCCGTCAGAAAGCAGTCAAATTGACAGAGCAAGGAGCGAAGAAACTCCGCGAAATGGCTAGCGAGCATTTTGCACGGCTGGAAGCTATGGTGAGCTTGCTCAGTATAGCGGAACGCAGTGTATTTCTGGACCTGCTTGGCCGAGTTACACAAGGCATTTCAGCGCTTACAGACGAACCAAGCGTGTCAAAAGAAAACATCAGTAAGGAGTAGAACGGGCTAGTTAAGCTAGCCCATTTTCACTCTTATATAGTTAGCCTCCTAATTATATCGAGCTAACAGCAATTGCTGAACAATGTAAAAGAAGAAAGGATGGATGTAACTGAATGAACAAGACAGAATACCCGAGTAAGACAGAAGGTCTTTACGACATCAAGACAGCTGATTCTGGCGCAAAGACTTTTGTTCTGTGGCGTGAGGTTGTAATGGCTTATGCATCTCCTGCCATTATGGCGGGCATCGGGGGATTGGTCACTGCCGACAAGGGGCTCCAAATAGGGGCCTTGACCACAATCGGCGGAGCGTCGGCCTTCATAGCCTTGATGCTTGGCCTCTGGTTACGCAGCCGGGGAGGCCATAAACGGTGGATCATCTGCACGCCTCACTTGGTTGTGGTTGGGATGTTTGCGTTGATGGGAGCAGCATTTGGCCTATTCGCCGCTTGGACGACATCTAATTTACTGGGAATTATTATTCCGATGGATAACTTGACCTGGGTCGATCGTGTCTGGATTGATTTCCCGTTATCTGGAGTGATTGCCAGCACGATAGTAACATGGCGGTGGCGTCTTGCCGTCACAACAAATTTTTCATCCAAAGGAGAAGATAAAAAATGATAGTTATTATTGGAGCAACAGGTACGATAGGTAGTGCACTTTTGAAACGTTTGATAGATCTTGATGTGCCCGCCAGAGCGCTGAGCAGAGAGCCTGAGAAGTTGCGTGATCTGATCGGGGATAAAGGCCGATCGACAATCGAGGTCGCATCGGCCGATGCTTCCGACCCCGAATCGCTGCGCCAGGCGTTTGCAGGAGCTAGCCAGCTCTTCCTTGCCATGTCAAACAGTCCAAGACAAATCGAATTGGAGACTTCGATCGTCCAGATTGCTTCCGAATCTGGAATCGAACACATCGTCAAAATATCCAGTCCTGCCTTTGAGAAGACCTCTCCAGTGGCAGTGGCGGGCTGGCATCACGAAATCGAGAAAACCTTATGTGAATCGGGCCTAACCCACACTGTGCTGCGCCCCTATGCGTTCATGCAAAACTTACTGCACTTTGCACCAACGATCACAACCCAAAATGTTTTCTTCGGTTCCATGGGTGATTCTCCTTGTAACTTCATTGACTGTCGCGATATCGCAGATGTAGCTGCAGAAGTTCTAACCAATCGCGAAATATCAGGCCAAATATATACGCTTACGGGTTCGGAGATTTTTAGCTATTCCCAGATCGCCAGTCAACTATCTACCCTGCTTAACCGGCCGATAAGCTACATCAACTTGGACCCACAAGTACTACTCAGCAATCTGATCGAACACGGACATATGCCTCCTTGGCTAGCGAATCACGTTGTGGAAATTCAAACCATGTCTACGGTGATACCGGAAAAGCCTACGGATACTGTAAAGCGCTTGCTCGGTAGAGATGCCCGCAGATTAGACGCTTTTCTGTATGAGTATATAGAAAATTTCCGGTAGGGGTTCCGCCTCACAGCCATCAAGTCAGGAATTTACAATACCCCCAACAAGGAAATTATCTAATCTTCTTCCTTTTGGGGGTAACTACAGTTTGCGATTAGCTCTAAGACTTGTTTTACGACTGGTGCACATTAGAAGGAATCTATATCATCAGCTGACTTTTTTGCTGCTTAGCTTCGTGTATCGTTTCTTTTTTTTAGGATGATTTTCTTCTTGAGCTTCATTACTTTAACTTTTTTCAGAACGCGAATGCCACGTTTCTTTCTTCGGTTTACCATCTTCTTTTTTGTTTTACGGTTACGTATGGGTTGAGGTATAACTTCAGCTAAAGTTTGCTCAAACGGCTCTGAACACTCGGGCTTTTCTGGTTCTGGGATGAAACCGAAGTTTACCAATTGAATATCCAGCTCTGACAGCTTCTCGACAATTCGTTGATTCGTAAATACATGCAGCTCCTTAGCTCTCCCACCCGTCCATTACTGAATACGCTCTGACATCATCGTCCACATAACCAGGGCGACACATCAGCTCAGTGATACCATCAGGAAGATGATCCAGATAGCCGATTAAACGGTCAACACCGTCATCTGTATCGTAAGTATCGAGAATCAAGTAATCCGGAGCTGCGAAAGATTTGTCTGTCTTCTATGATCAATGGATGGAGACACATCGGAATTTGCAGACGAATTGAAAGGTCTTTCAATGCACGATACACGAGCTCCGAATCGATATGGATATGATGATGGGAGTCCAGATGGGTAGGATATAAACCACTGGCAATGAATCGTTTAAATTGAGCTTCCAATAGGATTAACTAGAGAAGAAACCTTTTGTTGATTAGCAAGCGGTTTACCATAGGTCAGATTAAAATGTAAACCAACTCCCAATGAGGGTGTTTTCTTCGCAAGGGTAACGGTATCTTGGAACCCAGGCATGTTGCACATTAAGGTTGTACTGGATACTGTACCCGCATGATAGGCTTCGATAATACCTTGATTGATACTTTGGGAAAGTCCAAAGTCATCTGCATTGATAATGAGATATTTAGTCACAAGAATCCTTCCTCCATAAAATTAATAGTATTAATGATTTATCTAACTAATGATTATTTTGCAATTCCTGAAGCAGGCATTCGGAGCCTACAAGCTCGGTTTCGAATTTATTATGCTATGTATTACGCAACTATCAGGGAAGGGTATCAACCTACATGACTGTCCATTTTGCACCGTAGGTTTGGTTGGTTTCCAAACGGATTCGTATTTTTGTCGACAATCGTACCCAGCGAGCAAAATTGTACTTTAAAACGGACTATGCTAACATAATCTTGATTGCGAAGAATTTGACGAATAGGAGATAGAGGATGCTGATTGCAGCTATTATACTTGGAGTGATTATCTTATCTTTGATCTTGTTTTTGCGTTATTATCCTGCTTTCGGAGCGAAGTGGTCTGGGGATAAGGTTGTCAATGAGGTGGATATTGGATCTAACACGATACCGGGAACAACCCTGTCCATCCTGAAGGATTTTATCAGAGGAAATCCGAAAAGTAAGCCAAGCCAGCCTATCTCGATATTTCCTGCTGATCTTGGACGAAGTCAGGAATCGGGGACACGAGTTGTCTGGTTTGGCCATTCGGCTTTTCTCATTGAAATCGATGGCAAGACATTGCTGCTGGACCCTATGTTCGGTAAAGCACCTACGCCATTTCCCTGGTTTGGTAATCAGAGGTACAGCAAGCAGCTTCCAATTGATATTGACCAGCTTCCACCGATTGATGCTGTCCTGCTGTCACATGATCATTATGACCATCTGGATTACGGCTCCATCCAAAAGCTTAAGCATAAGGTTGGCAGCTTTTATACGCCTCGTGGAGTAGGAAGACATTTGGCAAGATGGGGCGTGGATCGGAGTAAAATCCATGAATTCAACTGGTGGGAAGAGACGGAGGCCGCGGGCTTAAAGCTCGTCTGTACCCCTGCGATTCATTTTTCTGGAAGATACTTATTGGACAATAATTCGACCTTATGGTGTTCGTGGGTGATTGCCAGTTCGGAGCATAAGCTGTTTTTTAGTGGCGACAGTGGTTACGGACCCCATTTCAAAAAGATAGGGGACACCTATGGACCTTTTCACTTGACAATGTTGGAATGTGGTCAGTATGATGAGAGATGGCCAGCCATACATATGCTGCCAGAGCAAACCGTTCAGGCGCAGCTCGATGTGCAAGGTAAAGTGATGATTCCGATCCATTGGGGAGCCTTCAAGCTGGCCTTCCATGATTGGACGGACCCGATTGAACGTGTGATCCAGGCAGCCAAAGAACGAGGAGTAGCGATAGCCACACCAAGAATCGGTGAAGTGGTTAACGTAAATACTTCTCAGTATCCAGCTGCTATTTGGTGGAAATAAAACATATAGCATTCATATACTCGACATTCGTATACAAAATGTGAGCTTTACCAGCTGCAAAACGTGGATTTTGCAGTGTTTTTTTCACCAAAAAAATTACGCTAAATTGATATTTAGCGTAATTACACTTTAAACGAACGGAGATAATTGGTATGGACCGTATGTACCCTGATGAAGAGCTCCTGGAGCTGTTTGATATTTGGATGAAGGACCAAGGCTTTACCGCTCAAACGCAAAAAGCTTATTTGGGAGACGTCCGATTATTTTTGGCTGCAGTTGCTCCTAAATCACTAAGTAAGCTGGAAGCTTTGGATGTGATGCGGTTTCTCACGCAGATGCGTCAAGGAGGAGCTGGGGATTCGACACGTAATCGTTATCTATCTTCGATTCGAACTTTTTTCAATGCCTTAATTGAGCATAAATATGCGGACAACAATCCGGCGCTGCATTTAAAAAAATCAAAGGTCGAGAGAAACTCGCTGCCTTCATATTTGGATGAGCATCTGCTGTCCGCTTTTTTGGAATCGATCGAAGGGAAATACCAGATTCGGAATGTCGCAATGTTTTTGCTGATGAGTTATGCAGGTTTACGGGTAAGTGAACTGCATCGATTGAATATAGCAGATTTTAACCGTTCCTCGCACATGCTGCAGGTATATGGAAAAGGGCGCAAATGGAGATCCGTTCCGCTGCCGGAATCCTTGGTTCAAATTTTGATCATGGCCTTGAACGAACGAATTGATCCGAGAAAAACAATCGAGCAGGCGTTCTTCGTATCCCAATTTGGCCGCCGCATTTCCACCCGTATGATCCAAAAAATTGCCGAAGCGAATTTTGCCCAATTGAAGACCGAATTTAGTGAGCTGCAAGGAAAGTCGTTCTCCAGCCACAAGCTCAGGCATACCTTTGCTACTATGCAGGTGATCGCAGGAACAGATATACGAACTCTGCAAGAGCTGCTCGGGCATGCCAGTATACAAACCACACAAATTTATACACATGTGGGAGACAAACAAAAGCAGGAAGCGATGAATCGCGTTGTGCCTAAGCTGCCCAAATCTGTGCTGAGAGGGACTGGCGGTTGAGCACGATCATGCTTTGGGAGCACCGATCACTCGATTGCGACTGGCGGCAATTCCGAAAATAAGCAGCAAGAAGGTGATGACCAGCAGCAGGATAAGAGGCACATACCATCCGTTGGTCACATCATGCAGATAACCGAATAAAGTAGGGCCGAGCGCGGCTAACAAATAACCGACGGATTGAGCCATACCGGATAACTCGGCTGCGTCATGCGCATTGGCTGTTCGCAGTCCGAAAAAGGTCATCGCCAAGCTGAAGGAACAACCCGCTCCGATCCCGATCAAGATCGACCACAGCAGAACCAGATGATTCCCTGAAAGCAGTCCTCCAATACCGATGAAGAAACATAATGCTGTCGCAACGGTAAGCGCGATTTGATTTTTCATGCGTCCAGCCAGGATGGGCACGATAAAGGTAAGCGGAAGTAATGCGATCTGCATCAAGGAAAGCACCCAGCCTGCGGAATCTGAGCTCAACCCTTGGCTTTTCAAAATGTCGGGCAGCCATGAAATGACGACATAAAAAAGCATCGACTGCAGTCCCATATAGATCGTCACCTGCCAAGCAAGTGATGACTTCCATACATTCGTGCGTTTTTCACTCGACTTCGTAACAAGTGCTTTATGCTGCTGACGCCCTAGCTGGGGTATCCAGATAAGAATGGCTATAACAGCTAACACGCCCCACAGACCCAATGCCCCCTTCCAGCCTAATCCTGTATGAGTAGCTATCGGAACACTGATTCCCGATGCAATTGCACCGCTAAGATTCATCGCAACGGCATAAACGCCGATCATGACTCCAATTTGTAAAGGGTATTTTTCTTTAATCAGACTTGGCATCAGTACATTGCAAATGGATATGGCAAGGCCCAATAGTACCGTTCCGAGCAGCAGTAAACCGATATTTGATGCTGAACGGACAACAATACCAATAACCAGTAAAATTAATGATCCCAACAAGACAGGGGACATGCCAAACCGGCGAGCCAACCTCGGTGCCAGCGGTGATAATAAGGCAAAAGCAATTAACGGAAGTGTCGTGATCATGCCTGCTAATGTATTCGATAAGCCCAAATCATGTCGAATTGTCCCGATCAACGGTCCTACCGAAGTGATCGGGGCGCGTAAATTGGCCGCAATCAATATAATTCCAAGTAAAAGCAGCCATCCGGTAGAGGCTGAAGCTGCTTGAGCATGGAGTGTATGTGGTTGAGCTTTCATTTATAGGTCCTCCTGCTCGATGAAGTGTCTAACTTCTTTAATAAACTGCTGTACCTGCTTGGCCGCCGCATCGGGATCTTGCGCGAATATGGCTTCTACCAGCTGATCGTGTTTATCCAGCGGCAGGTTATCCGAGACTTGCTTCTTTAAAATAACGGTAATAGAATCCTGAATTGCTTCCGTAATATGCTCATACAGGTCAATCAGCATACGATTACCGGTTGATTCAACAATGGTCTGATGCAGCTTCATATCCGCGTCCACATATCGTTCCAAATCGTGTTGGTTGTACAATGTCTGGCATTCCTGTTGATAGAAGCGGATTTTCGCTAAATCCTCATCAGTACGCCTTTCAGCTGATAGCTTGGCAGCTTCTTGCTCCAGAGCATTTCGAACCTCCAACGTATCCAATAAGCCGGATTTTTGGACACGACGTTGAATAGCCGCGCCAAGCGTGCTGCTTGAAGATACATAGGTACCATCACCCTGCTTCGTCACTAGCACCCCGGCATGACACAATGCTTTTATACCTTCACGTAATGTATTGCGGCTGACATTCAGATCAAGAACCAGATCCGGTTCCGGCGGAATTTTGGTCCCAAGCGGCCAGACTCCGGATTCAATCATGGCTTCAATTTGAATAATGACTTGATCAACAAGGGTAAGTCGAGTCGTTTTTTGCAGCAAATTTTAAACCTCCAAACATAGGATGATTTGATGAATTGTATCTTATCATATTATATTTGTTTTGAAAACCCATAGACCATAGATTACTGCGATGACTAAATACAAAATCAATTGAACAATGCTCACGAATGGGGTAAAATACTACAATTAGCAGCGTAATTATTAGAATCTTATTCATATGTCAATCATAGAAATTGAGGTAATAGAAACAATGAAAATGAGGGTATCCGCAGTACAATATCATCTGCACACTATTCATAGTTTTGAAGAGTTTGCCAAACAAGTAGAACATTATGTCCACATAGCTGAGGAGTACGAGTCGGAATTTGTGTTGTTTCCCGAGCTGTTTACGACCCAATTAATGTCCATTGGCGACGAGAACGGACAACCGCTGCCGATTGAAGCACTGCCTGGTTATACGGAGGCTTATGTGGACTTGTTCAAGGGGCTGGCTATGAAAACGGGCATGCATTTGATAGGGGGAACACATGTTACCTCCGAGCAGGGAAAGCTGTTTAACACGGCCTATTTATTTTATCCGGATGGACGTATAGCCACACAGAACAAGCTGCACATTACACCTGCGGAAATCAAGGAATGGAATATGGGTGCAGGTGATTTGCTTCAGGTATTTGATACGGATAAAGGA
The DNA here is from genome assembly GCF_038000305.1 of Paenibacillus sp. FSL H8-0034. Taxonomy (NCBI): domain Bacteria; kingdom Bacillati; phylum Bacillota; class Bacilli; order Caryophanales; family Paenibacillaceae; genus Paenibacillus; species Paenibacillus sp. FSL H8-0034. The sequence goes on along the minus strand of NZ_JBBOBS010000001.1, from coordinate 4,572,213 downwards.
CGTATTGCTATTCTGGTATGCTATGATGTGGAATTTCCGGAGATTGTTCGGATGGCCCGAGCTCGCGGCGCTGATGTATTATTTTGTCCGTCTTGCACGTATGACCGCCATGGCTATCATCGGGTACGGTATACATGTCACGCACGTACGATCGAAAATCAGATTTATGTTGTCACCACAGGAACTGTAGGTGCGCTTCCTACGGTTGACTTTATGCGCAGCAATTTTGGTCAGGCTGCGGTATTGACGCCTAATGATGTTCCATTTCCTCCTGGGGGTATTATGGCTCAAGGCGAGCTAAATGATGATATGGTGATCACCGCTGATCTGGATTTGCAGCTGCTTGCAGAAGTGAGAGAACGGGGTTCGGTGACGACATGGCGGGATCGCAGAACCGACCTGTATACGGATTGGTCGTAGACCGTAGGCAAGGAGGCCATTTGAATTGAGCGAGGGTAAGGAAACAGCTGAATTAACGGATCATCACAAGGATCGTTATTTCAAAGAGTTATTTGTTTATCATGGTGAGAAGCCGCTACGAGCGCTGATCCGAAACTATTCACATGAAGATTTTGATGCGTTGATTCATATTCAACAGGAGAGCTTTCCTCCGCCTTTTCCGTCAGAGCTCTGGTGGAACAAGGAGCAGTTGAACGAACATGTGAGCAGATTTCCCGAGGGTGCCTTGTGTATGGAGGTAGAAGGGGAGATTGTCGGGTCGATGACGAGTCTTCGAATCGATACGCAGACGGAGCAGACGGGTCACAGTTGGGCAGAAGTTACAGATAACGGGTATATAAGAACGCATGTTCCGGGTGGCGGCACACTGTATGTTGTCGATATTTGTATTCATCCCAATAGCCGCAAGCTTGGTTTGGGCAAATGGATGATGCAATCGATGTATGAGGTTACGGTACAGCTGGGTTTAGACCGACTGCTTGGTGGGGGTCGTATGCCGGGTTATCATAAGTTTGCCAATGAGCTGACGGTGCAGCAATATGTGCAAGCGATATTGGATGGACGATGCAAGGACCCGGTTATCAGTTTTTTGATGCGCTGCGGTCGTACTCCGGTGGATATCGTTGCGAACTATTTGGAGGATGAGGAATCCTGCAACTACGGGCTGCTGATGGAGTGGAGGAATCCTTTTAAACGTAAGTGATAGACATGAATGTGGGAAATGAATGACATCAATAGCAGGGAGTGTTGAGGATGGATTTTGTACGAATTACAAGTATCGAGGACCCGAATTTTTTATTAATGCATGAGCTGATGAAAAAGGTATTTCCGCCTGAGGAAGTTTATGAATATTCGCTATGGAAGGAACCGCTCGAAGATCCGGGTATTCGTGTATTTGTAGCTGTTCATGAGGGGGCAGTAGTTGGTGCGACTGAATACCGTTACTATGATGATCTGCAGGTTGCGATGACGGATTTCACGATTATTGGTCAGGCAGGTCTTGGTATCGGACGGTTCATGGCAGCTAAACGGATGGCAGATCTGCAGCAGCAGGCTGCGTTATCCGGTCGTTCGATGCTTGGCATGTTTGCTGAAATTTATGATCCTTACCGTATTGAGGGTCATGAATTTGGCGGTATTAAGCCGATGGATCCGTATGTGCGCCGCGAGGTTCTTTCCCATTTGGGCTACCAACGCCTAGAATTGGACTATGTACATCCTTCCTGGGAGAACAATGGCGAAGCGGTTGAAGTGCTGGATTTGTGCTTCTTGCCAATCGACGATAGCTGCACGGAGGTATCTGCCTCGTTGATTGTGCAGTTTCTAACACGCTATTATGCAGTTCTGCCCGATAAGCCGTCACAATGGCAGCAAATGATTGAAGGCTTGCAGCAGCGGGATACGGTAGCTTTATTTCCTCTATAAAACAATAGTGGGGGCGCCAAGAGCATGTATTTGTAAGCATAAGGACTTTCTTTGAATTACAAAATATGCCCGCCGCCTGAATTCTCGATTCTGGGCGGCGGGCTTGATGTGTTTGGAAACGAAAATTCGAGTTATTTGTGTTACAATGAGGTCACCACTTGATCAATAATACCATATTCCTGTGCCTCTTCCGAGGACATAAAGTAATCGCGATCCATATCTTTTTCCACCTTTTCAAGCGGCTGACCGGTTTTTTCGGAAGTGATCCGGTTTAATCGTTCTCGAATACCGATAATCCGCTTGGCACTGATAGCAATATCACTGGCTTGACCTTGCGTTCCACCATGTGGTTGATGAATCATGATCTCGCTGTTCGGGAGTGCAAACCGTTTGCCTTTGGCTCCTGCGAGCAGCAGAATGGCTGCGAAGGAAGCTGCAAAGCCTGTGCATATGGTGTGTACCGGAGGCTTCACGAACTGCATGGTATCATAGATGGCAAATCCTGCTGAGGTAGAACCGCCAGGGCTGTTAATATAGAGACTAATTTCTTTCTCAGGATCCTCCGCAGCCAGAAATAGCAATTGAGCTGTAATACTATTGGCCATCTGGTCATCAATCGCGGCGCCAAGAAATACGATTCGGTCCTTGAGCAGCCTTGAATAAATATCGTAAGAACGTTCGCCGCGACCGGTTTGCTCCACCACATAAGGCACATAATTGTTGTTCATTTGTTTACCTCCATTATAGATATTAGTTTGGTTATCTGCTTTCCATCAGCAAACGAATTTAATAAGGAAAAGGATACGGTGTTCATTTTTTTAGAAGCTGCGTATCCTTATTCAGGGTTCATTCGTTATCATATTGAAGCTATGTATTGTCATTAACCAGGCAAAGGAGAGAGCTGTATGATCTTAGCTGGTACCATAGAAAGCAAGGAAGCAACAATAGAAGCGGCTAACGGTACGAATTGGGCAGAACTGCAAATGACCGTTAAAAGGTACTGTTTGTCGATTACGCAGTCCAATTGGGATGCAGAGGATTTGGCTCAGGATACGTGGCTGAAAGCAACACGCGTACTTCAAGAGACGGGACATGCGAATCCAGAGGCTTACATGCTGAGGATAGCAAAGAACACGTGGATCGATCGAATGCGAAGAAACAGCAGCCTGTCCTTAATCCTCCAACAGGAGCAGCGGCAGACGATTATGCCGGATCATGGTGTTGCGATGGAAATGGAGACTGTTTTTCTGGCGCTCATCAAGCATATGTCTGCTTTGCAACGAACGGTTTTTTTATTGCGGGATGTACTTGGTTATTCGATCCTAGAGGCGGCACAGCTGCTGCAAACGACAGAAGGCGCGATCAAAGCAGCGCTTCACCGAGCTCGTCAATCATTGAAAGCCGTCAGATCGGATCTGGAGCAGGATGTGCTGATTTTACCTGAAGAAGAGAGCTCCAAGGCATTGCTGCAGATGCTGGTAGCGGCTTATCAAATGGGGGATATTGCGGTGCTCGTAGAACTTGCCCAGCGGGATCAGCTTGAACCTGCTGTGGCAATTGGAATTGCTCGTAATCATCTTAAGTCCAGACAAACATCTGTCTCCAAGCGCTATGCCAAGCTGCCTTCGCACACCTTACATTGCGTTAGGATGGCCGCATAATCAGATTATGCAAGCAAATAGGAGGCTCTGGAAACCGCTGTGCATGTGTGCAGCACAAAGAGGCTGATTCCCCGGAAGCATGGTGGAGAATCAGCCTGTTTTTTAATAATTAACCGCTTCAGCTGCGGCTATTTGGTCCTGATCCTGCGTGAACTTCTGTACTTTTTTCCATTGCTCCAGATGTTTTTCCAGATTGTCGACAAGCAGCTTCACACTGGCATGAAAGCTTTCTTTATCGTTGTCATAGATCTCCTCATAGGAACGGAGCACCTCATCAGACAACGGGCTGTAGGAGGGAAGAGTGGCAAGTAATCGCTGCAGTGTACTATCGATAAGAACCTCTGTCACTGTATTCGACGCTGCTTCCTTTACGGGTTCGTTTACTAATCGTGAAGCAGATTGATGCTCGGATTCATTACCCGGTTGATGCTCGGGATCGGAATTGAGTTCTTTTGCGGGTTGCGTCAAGCTTGCCGCCGCGGCTGAGTTGGCCTCGGTTGGAGGCTGTTCGGGAGTCCGCTTATCCGATTTATCGGCCTTCGTCGCGGCTTTGGCCTCAGCTTGCTTCGATCTTTCCGCTCTATTTTGTTCAAATACGGACCATGTTTCTATAAGCTCATAGCCGGATTTATACAGCAGCTTTGCTTTCGTATTGTCGGAGATATCTTTATCCTTGAACAGCTTGGCGATTTTCTTGACATCACTTACTGACAGTTCATCCCTGGCGACCATCAGTGCCAACGAGTCCCGGTATTCAATCGGCAAATCCTTGAGAGGCAGCACCTGCAGCTCGGTGAGCTTGTCCTTCCTGATTTCCGTTCCGCTTACGATCAGCTTTTTGACAGCATTGCTGAATTTAAGCAGGTCACACTTGTTCTTGATATAGCTTTCTGGCTTACCCAGCTTACTGGAAAGATATTTGGTTGAACTGCTGAACTTTGGGTCCTTGAGCAGCTTATTAAAGGCATCCGCCTCTTCAATGGGTGAAAAGCCTTCCCGCGTCAAATTCTCGGCGATCTGCTCCAGATAAATTTCCAGCTCATCGGTTACATCTGAAACAATGCAGGGGATGGTGGGCTTACCCAAGGTACTGCATGCTTTATAACGGCGGTTGCCATAAATAATTTTATATCGGCCATCCTTAGTCGTTCTTACCTTGATTGGAGATAAAAGGCCAAGCTCTGCGATGCTGTTCATCAGCTCCTGCAAGGAATCCTCGTCAAATTGATAGCGGGGCTGATCCGTATCTTCATCAATTAAATATGTAGGTATTTGCACAATGTCCATTCGATTACTCCTATTCGTTCAGTTAATTCGCCGGATCTTGAGTCCGGTGGGGCTAGCGTTATACCTACCATTATATAACATGGTTCGAGCTGTGAAAATGGGTTGCCTGACAAGGCTTAAACGAGGCCGGCTAAATAAGCTCTCACAGCAGCAAAAAAAAGAACGAAGCGGATGCTCCATTCCTTTCCTTTCCTATACATCTATGGATAAGTACGAGACCTGATAGGTTCTCATTGTTGCTTTAAGGGAAAATAGGTATCGAATACTTATCACCTTGTGCGGAATACAGCAGTGCTTGGGAGCGGAACAGGTCGATACGCACTAAAGACTCCTTAAGGTTAGATATCGTTAATCGATTCCTCTGCAGCGCAGATAGTAAAGAAGGAATTATGTGTGAATCCGCCCCGAATAAAAATACCGGTACCGAATTTTCCTGGAATGAAATGTTAGTAGTTACCACCGATAAAAACCTCCTTAATTTGACATGTTATTTATTACACATATTGGAGGGAAGTGAAACAGTAGATAGAGGTATTTTATTTAATCCCTCCGGATCCTAAAAAGTTAATGTTCACGTTGACATGAAACATAAGCTGAGGATAAACCGATGACCATTTTTCCCATTCATGATCACGGTCATGGCGAGTTGCGCGGTACTTTAAGCCAAAACCGATAGGATCGACCCCAATAGACTGCAATTTCTTTAGTACATTTTCGTAACGTTTAGCAGCCTCCTTTTCGGCTTCGTGTTCATATAGGCTCCATTCCGAATAATTAAGCGATTGGCTGGATTCTGCGGCTTGTCCTTTGATTTTAATATTCATCGTAAGCAGGGGGGCAGCGTCTTTTGGTTCATCTATGGTGTATGTATATCCGAATTTGGTCACACTCAAAGCAAATTGAACCGTATCTGTTCGGGTCTCTATATAGAACTTACTAATTTTTTTGGATAATTCGTTGAAAACACGAGTTTCATCCGGGTTTAAAATTTTTTTCAATTTCTCTTTATCAAAGACGGCTACTTGATCGATTAAATAAGATTCGCTGAGTGGCCTGATGACAGGTAAATAAGGATCTAATCCTTTTTCACTTAACCTTCTATGGAAATCGAACAAACGTTCGGTAACGATAAATGGTGATTCCGTACCTTCTTCATCAAAACTCAAAAACAAACTATCTGCGGGCAGCCTCTCTGATTTGGGTTTTACTTTCAGTATCTGCTCTGCCGATGGATCGCCCAACGCCATGAGTGTCGTCCCTTCGATTTCACGTCTTCGCAAAAACCAGTCTATCGTTTCTCGATTCAGACGTTCTTCAGCCAAATCCCTTCCGAATATGATGATTTTGGATTGTGAAAAATCGAGTTCTTTATCCACTTTAGATTTGAGATGCTGAACGGCCTCCGAGATTGTTTTGGCATCATCGCTTACGATTTGGAACGTATTGGTCTGACCCGGTTTGATTTGCGAAGTAGGAATGGCGAGTTTTAAAGAAACATGCAGGGGCTGGTCTTTATCAGTTGACTTATCTATGCCGATGGCCATAACAATAAAACGTTTGTCCATATCCTTGAAACCGCAGCTGGATAACAAAGGAACGATTAGCAGGAACAACAGCATCGTCTTCATAAGCTTGGCCTCCGCCTACTCAAGAAATAAACGGTCAGGACAATGAAGACGTCAATGGGAAAACGTATCATCATCCAAAAAGATGACACTCGCATCAAATCATTTTCACCTAAAAGGCTTCCGGTTATAATTGTAGCAATACCGATCAAGCCACAACATATCGCATTCGGAAATACAGTGGATACGGAAGAGGTATTCGGTTTGCTTCGAGGAAAACAGCTGCTAACAGCTTCAGAAGCGATATGCCAGGTCACCATCGTATATAAAAAGGTAATCGTTAAAAAAATGAGTAAAAAAATATAAACAACGTGATCAATAAATGCATATTTCATCTGAATCGCCTCTGCTGTAGAAACCCAAGTGAAAATATAGTCATCGACACCATCTGTGCCTAAAGTTCCTATTGGAATTATAAATGTAGATAACAGCATAAAGAAACCGAAAATAGGAACCAACCATCTGTATTGAATGGCGCTGGAGTTAGAAAATATACGATTAAATATCGACAAGCTCATATAACCTCCGAATGCGTAAGTAGAGACCGTTAAGCTCTTCCAGCTCGGAAGCATCCAGGTGTAGTCAAGTATGACTTTTACTGTATCATAGTTCATATGTTTATTGGTTAGCGCTTTGATGATCAAGAACAAAAGTAAGGGCACACTGAGAATCAGCACTATTTCTGCACTATATAACACGGTTTTTGAGGATTGCATAGCGCCAAAACAAACAACGGATACAAAAAGCAAAAGCAAAATATACGATGGTGTGTCCGGATTCAGATATCTGGATATGATGAAGGTGAAATTGATTAATACAAGCCCGCCTGTGGTGAAGCTTATTGCACCAAATAAAAGCAATAAAGGAATATAGACGCCTTTGTGTAGATAAAGCTTAATAATTTCGGGTAGACCCATCCCAGGAAACTTTAAGAGAGAGCCGGTAAATAGGTATAAAAGTATGCTGCCAATCAAGGTTCCAAGAATGAGCGACATGATCGCACCTTCATACCGCTCGTTAATGAGAATTCTTGGAACGTACAGAATGGAGTTGATCAACATGGTTAATACCAGAGCATAAAAATAGTAACGAGATAACGATTTCACCTGGTTTTTTTGTCCTCTCCGATAAAAAGCTTCAAATATGGCCGACCAAAGCTCCTCAAGCTCGCCGCGTAAACAAGGAAGAAAAATAACCCTGCCAGCACACCTACCAGCCCGAAAAATATGGCTAGAAGAACAAGTGGAAATTTGATGACCCTCAGCGAAAAACTCAATGTATTCATGGGAATCACAAAATTGGAGATGGCTACCGCCGAAGCGATAATAATCATAATACTGCTGACTAGCCCTGCCTGTTGAGCCGCTTGTCCTAATATGAGGCCACCTACGGTCGTCGCTGTAGATCCAATAAACTTCGGAAGACGAATACTTGCTTCGGTTAACGCTTCAATTAAGAAAAGCATAAGAAAAACTTCGTAAAAAGAGGGGTAAGGTACCGACGCACGGCTACCTGCAATTTCAATAGCTAATTGTGACCTGAAAAATTCAGGATTATAAGAAACCGTTGCTACGTATAAAGCAGGTAGTGTAGTCGTAATAAACATGCCTATATATCTCAATATCTGAAGCGGCCTCACGATCCAGGGCAGCTCGTAGACATCATCCATTGAGGTCATGAAATCAAAAAACACGGCTGGCAGGATGACCGAGAATGGAGTTCCATTGAGGAATAAAGCGATTTTTCCTTCGCTTAAATTTAATACGGTTCTATCGGGCCTTTCTGTGACCATTAAAGTAGGAAAAAAGTGATGTCTTTTCGTGAGCAGCATTTGGAGCTGATTGGCAGCTTGGATGACTTCCGCATCGATTTGCATAAGCTTATTCTCAAGCTGCAAAAGAACGTCTTCATCCACTCTTGTCTTATCATAGAGGATGGCTAATTCAGTTTGACTTTGTGTGCCAATCTTCATAATTTCAACATGCAAATCCTGCGAGGGGTATCGTGAGCGTATGATTTGTATATTCGTCGTGACATCTTCTGCGAAAGCAAATTGGGGCCCCTGAAGAATGTTTTCGATGGATGTTTCTTGAGGCTGAGACGTCGGAGCTTTTTTGGCCTCAATCGCACAGGTCATCTGTGGGAAAAACAGCAATGTACAGCCGCCAATGAGTTTCTCCAGCATGTGATCTTCGCTTTGAATGATTTCAAATCCCGACAGCATTTTTAAGGCTATTTCAAACTCAGATAAGCTACCTCCATCTAGAAAGGTTTTAATGATCGTGGTATGTATATATTTTTTATCACACATCGTTGAAAAATAAACGAGTTGCACGGATTCGTCACTTAAGTTGAGCTTTCTGATTTCAAGGTCATCGGCTCGAACCATACCATGAATCAATGTATCTAGATCGAAAGCATGCATAAGGAAACATCCTTTTTTTCGCAAGGTACATTTAATTTCCCACTGTACTGGAATAATTATTCATTTCATTCAACATTCAGATCATTATTCATCCTTATTGAGAACAGCGTGTCCGGAATCGAGATACAAAGCGGATATGTCCAAAGCCATTTTTCTGACCTCAGCAGCAATATGGGCAGGCTCCAGAATAATCAAATCGGTTTTATAATGAAGCAAAAAGCCAATGATCCATTTCCCATCAGGAAATGTGGTCCGCACAAGAAGTGAACCATCCGGCAGCCTTTCGATCTCATTTTCATCAAACCGATCTGCAGCGGACACTTTAGCCTCACCTGTGAATCGAAGGACAAGATCGACCGTCTGAGGATGTTGGGGCGTTCCCCATCGTTCATTCAATTTAGTAAGTGTCATAGCCCGGCGATTGAAGGATTCATCCCGTACCTGCATATCCCGAAGACGCGAAAGCTTGAAAATCCGGTAATCCATGCGGTTCAAACAGTAAGCGTGCAAATACCAGGAATACTTTTTGAGCACAAGTCCCATCGGCTCGACACAACGTTCTGATTCTTCCCCTTGGCCGTCTGTATAGGTGAAACGGATTAACTTTTTGTCATTTACGGATTTTTGCAGAGACTCATATTTGCTTCGTTCGGTCTCGCTGTTTCTCCATGGGGTAAAATCGATTAGAACCTGATCGCGTTCAGCTAAACGTCCTTGTTCTGCTTGTGAGACCAGTGCCCCTACTTTATCGAGCAGCCGGTCTACATGGGTATGATTCAATGCTTGGGACGACTGAAGACCGCGCAGCGCTGTAAAGAGGGCAAGTAGGTCATCGAAAGATAACATCTGTCGGTCCATACGAAAGCTGTCCATAATTTCATAGCCACCTTCTGTTCCTGTATACGATACAATCGGGATTCCAGCCAGGCTCAATGACTCCAAATCGCGGTAAATCGTCCGCAAAGATACTTCAAGCCGATCAGCCAGCTCTTGCGCTTGCACGCGTCTGCGGTTTAATAAAAGAATCGTGATGGCCATTAGCCGTTCGAGTTTCATTGCTAGACCTCCAATTTCGGGCAATATTACATTAATCATATACCATAATTCCCGACAACTGTAAGTCCAGATCTAATTTACAAATGCTAATGTGAAGCGGAGTAACCATCCGAATCTGTCGCTTGAGCCAATTTCTCTCGACTCATAATGAAGGCAGCGCTTAGCGCCAATACTGCCGGGATGAGGCTCCATGCGAAGGTGCCGACAATGGAAGACGACAGCCCCTCCGTAATCGTATTTAGTGTGTTTCCGTCCATCGATTGGCGGATTGTAGGATTCATCAGAACATAGGGGTCGCTAAAGTTGATATTCTTCGGTATATTCGTTCCACTACTACCAAATGCCTGCGTCAGCTTATCTGTTAGCGAATGGCTCTGAATAATGCCGAATATTGTAATACCGAGTGTCATGCCGAGCGACCGGTTGAAGTTCTGTGTAGAAGTAGCCGCTCCTCGCTGTGCAGCAGGGAACGAATGAATGGCAGCGCTGCTGAGTACCGAGAAGGAAGCTCCGATGCCCAGACCTACGAGGATCATATACACTGTGATTAGTAAACGCGAAGATTCCGTTGACAGTGTGGTTAGAAGTGCCATTCCCGCGATCAGGATGATAAGTGTAGGAATCAGGATGGTCCGATAGGGCAGCTTAGACATTAGGAATCCACCCACAGTTGCAGTTACGACTGAACCCACCATCATTGGAAGCAGTATAAGTCCGGCGTTCGTCGCGGTGCCGCCCAGTACGCCTTGAATGTAGATCGGTATGAACATGGATGCGGTTATGAACGTCGCTCCGCCGAGCATCGCAACCAGATTGCTTGTCGCATAGAGCCGATTACGGAACATGCGGAATGAAATGATGGGCTCAGCCGCCTTTTTTTCCACAAAGACAAGCAAAATAGCAAGAATCGCGAAGCCTGCAAACAAGCCCAAAATTTGCGGTGATCCCCATGCATACGCTTTGCCGCCGAGCTCAACACCAAACATGAGGCAGATGATCGCTCCAACCAACAGGAAGCCGCCAAGGAAATCGATTTTCTGCTTGGAATGCTCTGTCGATTCTTTGTAGAAAAATACAATCAAAACGAACGCAATCAAACCGAGCGGTAAATTGATATAAAATATCCAAACCCAATTCAAATAGTCGGTTATATAACCACCGAGCAGCGGAGCGGCAACACTCGACATGCCGAACAAAGCACCGAACATGCCTGTCATTTTTCCTCTATTCTCAGGTGGAACGACATCGAACATAATCGTGAATGCTATCGATACCATCGCGCCCGCACCAATACCTTGTATCGCTCTGTAAGCACTAAGCTGAACGATCGATTCCGCCAATCCGCATAAAGCAGATCCGATCATAAATATGACGATACCGAATACAAAAAAACGTTTGCGTCCATACATATCAGACAGTTTGCCAAATATCGGCATGCCCGCCATCTCCGCCACCATATAGGCCGAAGTGGCCCAGACAAATTTATCGAGACCGCCAATCTCACCAACAATCGTTCCCATCGCCGTCGCCACAATCGTGTTATCCATCGAGGCCATCAGGATAGCGAGCATAAGTCCTGTAATGATAACCCCCATTTTGTTCTGCACTTGTTTCATTTGAATCCGATCCTTTCTGTTATCAAGTTGAATGGTGAAGCCGTAATTAAAGCAATCATAAACCATCCTTGTTGACAACAGTATGTCAGGAACGAGCTATCAAGTGAAAATAAGTGATAGTCGAGAGGCTGCTTTTTTGTAGGCCCAAATCGGATGTAATCTTACATGAGGTACAGCAAATCTGGTAAAATGATGATTATATCTTTTGATCAAGGAAATAGAAAGATGAATTAATGATACATAATATTAATAGCATTAACTAAATGGCTGTTAGGTCGCTAACATTGGGAGGAACGAACTATGAATATTGGAATTGATGCCGGAGGAACACTGATCAAAATCGCCTATATGGAACACAATTCGCTCATTTTAAACAAATTTCCGGTTTCCGAGCTGGCTCATGTAGCAGATTGGATTAACGGGAGGGACAATGCCCGAATTTGTATGACCGGTGGAAAGGCTTCTGCGCTGCAGTCTCTCATCCACCTTACAGCTGCGGAGCTGGTTGAATTTGATGCTACCTGTAGAGGGGTGGAATACTTTTTGGAAAAGCTCGGTGTAACGGAGAGCCAGTATGTGGTTACCAATGTCGGCACGGGCACTTCGATCCACTTGATAGACAGCGGCCAACACCGGCGGCTTGGCGGTACAGGAGTTGGAGGCGGGACCTTGATAGGCTTATCTCAATTGTTAACAGGGTTAACAAATTACGAAGAAATTATACAAAAGGCAGCCAAAGGATCACGTGACCGAATCGATCTAAAGGTCAGTCATATTTATGAGGGAGTTGAGCCGCCAATCCCCGGGGACCTGACAGCAAGCAATTTTGGACGTATTTTGCAAGGGGCTTCCCACCCTCCTTTTTCCAGAGAAGAGCTGTTAGCGTCTGTAGTCGGTTTAGTAGGAGAAACGGTTGCTACGGTTAGCGTACTTGCTGCCGGGCAGTCGGGGGCGACCACCGTTATTTTTATCGGTTCCTCGTTTATTGGGAATAATCTGCTTAAAGATGTGGTGCAGCGTTATACGAAGCTTAGAGGGGCATCACCTTTGTTTATTGAAAATGGTGAGTATGCGGGAGCTATAGGTGCTTGGCTGCATGAGGATTAAGGATGGATCCACACGTAGAAGGGTACAGGATTGCTTTTTTGTTAGTTTAGATATATACTGATAATGAGTTTAGTGCTAAACCAATAATAGATTACCGTTATACAAGAGGGATGATGCTATTGTGGCAGACAACGAAATGCAAGCATTAAGCAAACAGGAAAAGCGGTTAGGAATATTGCTGTGGTTTCGGCTATCCCGCTTCTATAACCAAAGCATTCGTGAAACGAATCAGCATTTGAAAAAATGGGACATAACCGCAGCGCAGTTTGATGTGTTGGCCCAAGTAGGCGCGGCGGGACGTATCAGTCAGCAGGACTTGGCCGATAAGCTCGTTGTAACTAAAGGCAACATCGCCCAGATCATTCAAAAGGTTGAAGAGCTTGGGTGGATTACGCGTGAACAGGATTGGAAAACCAAATATGTGTCGCTAACAACAGAGGGTAAAGCCTTATTCGATGATGTAGTTCCTATGCAGGAGGAATTTCAGGCGGCTCAATTTAACAATCTGAATCCTTCGGAACAGAAACAGCTGCTGGATTTGTTGAAAAAACTAAAATCATAATAAAGGATGGATCAACATGAATGTTAAAGGAATTCATCATTTATCGGCTATGACTGGGGATGCACCCGGCAATTACAAGTTCTATACCGAGGTTCTCGGCATGCGATTGATTAAAAAAACCGTCAATCAGGACGATACATCTGCTTATCATCTGTTTTATGGGGACGAACGGGGCAATCCAGGAACCGAGCTAACATTCTTTGACTTTCCCGGCATCGGTCCGACTCGTGCGGGAGCAAGCAGCATTTCGGGTACTTCCTTGCGGGTGCCGAGTGACGCGGCGCTGAAATATTGGCTGGATCGGTTTACAGAGCATGGTGTCAAGCATACAGCCATTACAGAATTTGCAGGCCGTAACGTTATTTTCTTCGAGGATCCGGAAGGTCAGCAGCTCTCGCTTGTTTCCGATGAGACAAATTCCGGTGTGAAGGGCGGTACTCCATGGGATCAAAGTCCTGTGCCTGCCGAATTCAGTATAATTGGACTTGGACCTGTAAAGCTTACCGTTCGCAAGCCCGATTCTACACTAGCCGCGCTCAAGCTGATCGGCTTTACAGAGAAGATTCGAATCCCTGCCTTGGTTAAAGGGCAAGAGGATATAATCGTTATGCAGGTAGGGGCAGGGGGATCAGGTGCAGAAGTGCAGGTTGAGCCGCGCAGTGATCTGTCAGTCGCTGCGCTTGGCAAGGGTGGTGTGCATCATGTGGCTTTTCGCGTGGAGGACAAGGAAGAATTGCTTAGCTGGATTGAGGTGCTGAATAAAGCGGGATTACGTAATTCCGGATTCGTGGAAAGATATTATTTCCGTTCCTTGTACTTCCGTGAACCCAACGGTATTTTATTCGAGCTGGCAACAGACGGTCCCGGATTTGATACAGATGAGCCTTTTGAAACCTTGGGTGAATCTCTAGCGTTACCGCCGTTTCTGGAGAATCAACGCCAATCGATTGAAGCTAACCTGAGGCCGCTTTCTACCAAGCGCACGGTATAAGTACAATAGGCTGAAGATGCAGACCCCTGAATATAGCTTCAGGGGTCTTTATTAACCCTTAATGCGATTGAACTTGCGAGTGAGTGAACCTTATCTATGCTTTATTATTAACGCGAACGGTTCGTATGATTCAAAGTAAACAAATAATTGTATAGACTTGCATGCTTCAATTCATCTAAGATGATCCCAAATACGGTGTCTCGATAAATACCAGCTGGCAGACCAAACCATATTTTTCGATAGTTCTCGACCGCAGACAATTCGCCTCGAAGAGCCCTCTGTAATCCTTCGATATAGGATTCTACCCGCTCATATTTTTCATTGCTGATGCCTGTTATTTCATGACCGGTTATCTCTTTATACATACCTCGGAACATACGATTATGACCGCGTTCATCATCACGTATTGAAGCAATTATCGATGATTGCTCTGAGTTTGGGGCCATTTTGATAAGTTCATCATAAAATAACTCATCATTTCGTTCACCTTGGACGGCTGCTCTTATTAAATTTAGTGCTTGCGAGGTAGATACGGACCAGACTGGCTTAAACGTGGATCTACTCCAATAAGGATTAACCACATACATACAATAAACCTCCAGTTGTTCATGTTATGCTTGATAACAGACTATGTGTAGATGCCTAATTGGGTTACAGGTGTTACACTATGCCGTTCGATTGTCAGCGATTAAGAATCATGCCAGTCAATCAGTATCGACAACCACAGCTTTTAAATTTATAATGTAATTCGTGCATAAATTAGAAGAGGGGGGTCGCTAATGGGTATCGAAATCGAAAAAAAATTTTTATTACCAGCGTTCCCGCAGGCTGAGCTGGATCAGGCGAATGTTACGTTGATTTCAAAGCAAACGATTTATCAAACCTACCTGGCTTTTTCCAAGGATGAGGAAATCAGGGTCCGCCAGCTGATAGATGTTGACGGAACCTGCCACTATACGCATACATTTAAGTCAGGACATGGCATGGTTAGAGAAGAAATCGAATATACCATTTCAGAGGCTATTTATCAGCAGTTATTGTCTCGTTCAGGGTTGGTTCCTTTGGAAAAAGTGCGTACTTCGGTGGATCATCAAGGTACTTTATATGAAATAGACGAATACAAGCAAATAGCGCTTGTGGTTGTAGAGGTCGAGTTTCCGGATCTTCATGCAGCGCAAAGGTTCGAAGCACCGGATTGGTTTGGTAAGGAGCTTGGGCAAGAGGAGGAATTCCGCAACAAAACGTTGTGGATCCAGCTTCAGACATCCATCTAAGCATCGAGCTGATTATCGAGAAGTTGACTTTTCGTAGAAAAGTCCTGAGGAGGAATAACAATGTCTTTAATCAAAACCTTAAATTCCCAAGATGAATTCGTTGGGTTTTATCTCATCAAGGAGCTGGAAATCAAACAAACCAATTCCACACCCGCAAAGGACTATCTGGATATTGTTCTGTGTGATGCGACCGGACAGCTTCCGGCCAAATACTGGGATGCCAGTACGACCGATAAGGAGACTTTTTTTCCTATGGGGCTGGTTCGTGTACAGGGATTGGTGCAAACCTATAGAGAAAAGCTGCAGATCAAAATCATTAAAATACGTAAAGCTACCGATGATGACGGTGTATTCCTGACTGATTTTATCCGTTCGGCACCGATCCGTCCCGTCGATCTGATTTATACGATCAAGCAGGCCATGGACAGTATTCAAGACAAAGAAATGCATACTATAGTTTCATTTTGTGTGAAAAAGGTTGAAGAGAGGCTGATGCATTACCCTGCTGCCAAAACCCATCACCATGCCTATTTTGCGGGCTTGGCCTACCATATGGTTCGCATGCTCGAGCTGGGTGAATTTATTTGCAAGCAGCGGCCATTTTTGAACCCGGATCTGCTTACCGCTGGCATAATCCTTCATGATATTGCCAAGCCGGAGGAAATGACCGCTCAACTCGGGATCGTATCCGAATACAGCGTCCATGGCAAGCTGTTAGGTCATATTTCAATGGCTTCAAACTGGATTACAGAAGCAGCTATTCTTTCCAACATAGATTTAAATTCAGATCGTGTTCTGGCGCTTCAGCATATGGTCTTGTCACATCATAATTCCGGCGAGTGGGGCAGTCCTGTGCAGCCTCAAATTCCAGAAGCGATTGCTCTTCATCATATTGACACCATAGATGCCAAGCTTCAGATGGTTGAGGATGCACTGGATACAACACCGGAAGCCGAGAATTGGACGCAATCGATCCGTGGATTAGAAAATAAAGCCATCTACAGGATGAAATTATAAAAAGCCGAATTCAGACTGTTCAGAAAATTTCTTTCACGAAAAAGATTACATAACAAATATTATGTAAACAATATCACGGACTATATAATATTTTATTAAGAACTGTCCTCCATGATACGCAAATAGCAATAGCAGCCCAGATAGGCTGCTATTTGTTGTGTTAATTGATTCCAATAAAGTGGAATAAAATGTAGGATCTCTCAGGTTGTAGTGAACGGAATTAATTCTCCCGAGGTTTGATGGGCCTGAAGTATGGCAGCAAGCAGCCCTGGAAAACGAGCTTCGAGATCTTCGGTGCGAATCGAAAGGAAGCGCTGTGTTCCTTGCATACGGACATGAACAATTCCGGCTTCACGCAGTGTACGGGCGTGATGGGAAACCGTTGACTTCACGACGGGAACATCAATATCCCCGCAGGTCCGTTCGCCGGATTTATATATCGTATCGACAAGATAAAGACGGATGGGATCACTAAGGGCATAAAGGACGGAAGACAGATGGATATCGGCTCGGTCTGGATGAAATAAAATTTTCATGTGAGATCCTCCTTTATTCTACAAAAACTGATGATTGCATTTTATCATATCTCATGCTATATTTCAATTGTTCGATTGTAATAGAACTATCAAATAGGAAAGAGGGTTCCCGATGTCAACAACATCTATTCCGTCATCAGCCACAGAAGCTGCTAAGCCCTTCCTGAAGGAAGGCAAGGTGACATTACTGCTTGGATTTTCGATTGTTCTTGTCATCATGAACACGATGATGTTTAATTTGGCGCTGCCGGATGTATCGCGCGCATTCGGGATCTCGACGGCTTCAACCTCATGGATCGTAACCGGCTACTCGATCATATTTGCGATTTCAACGATTACGTTCAGCCGACTGTCTGATTTCATTCCGATTCGCCGTTTATTTATTATCGGACTTGTCTTGCTTGGAGTCGCCGCGGTCGGTGGATTTTTTAGCAGCAGCTTTATACCGCTACTGATCGTTCGCATTGTGCAGGCATCTGGAGCGGGCTCTATTCCAGCTCTCTCGCTTGTTCTGGTAACGCGTTATATCCCTTTGGAGCGGCGCGGCAAAGCGATGGCAACCGTGATGTCTGCTGCCGCACTGGGTCTGGGTCTCGGTCCCGTAGTTGGCGGGGGAATCGTGGAGTACCTAGGCTGGCACTATTTATTTGTAGTTACTGCAGTTGTGCTCGTTTTGATTCCATTTTACTGGATTCTTCTTCCGAAAGAGCAGCCAGCTAAAGGCTCCTTTGACGCATTAGGCGCGTTTTTCGTGGCGATAGGGACTACAGGACTGCTATTATTTCTAACGAACCAATCCTGGATAGCACTGGCAGCAGGATTAGCCGCGCTTGCTCTGTTTATAATCCGGATCAATCGGGCAGCAGATCCCTTTGTGCAGCCGATATTGTTCCGTAATCGTGCTTACCTGACATTAAGTGCAGTCGGAGTCGTGACGTATCTGTGCAGCTTTGCAACACTGTTTTTGATGCCGCAAATTCTGGTACACCGGTTCGAGCTTAGTGCCAGCGTCTCCGGACTTATCATTTTCCCTGGTTCCTTGCTCGCTATGATTTTATCCCGTCGAGTGGGTCGAATTATCGATAGCTACGGCAATGGTGCTATTATACGGTATGTACCTCTGTTAGTACTCGTTTCTGTTGTACTGTTCGCTTTATTTGCCAGCACCTCATATATCGCTGTCATGTTTATTTATATGCTGCTCAGTGTTGGTTTTACTTTCCTGTCAAGTGCCATTTCCAATGAAATGTCGCGAATATTGCCGAAATCACAGTTGGGTTCGGGTCTTGGGCTGTTCCAACTGCTTCAGTTCTTCAGCGGGGCATTCGGGGTGGCTATAACGGCCAGTGCTTTAGTATGGCAAAAACAATTACCGCTATCCATCGCTTACGGTAATATTTATTGGGGATTGACGATCATTGTGCTTGCTTCAATCGGTTGTTCTTACCTGTATCGTCGTTATAGCTTGCGCTCTATGCAAGAATCCGGATAAATATGGATATTTCACAAATCTGCTTATAAGGTTCGTTGACCAATAAACGCAAACAAAAAAAGATTACATAATAATTATTATGTAATCTTTTTTTGTTGTTCTGTTCTTGTTCGTATGCAGGAACGACCTAATCGAATAATGATGAACAGACTTTCTGCATCTGATTATGGATTGAACTTTCCATCTATAATACTTTCACTCAAGGGCCTACGGCCATTCGGTTGTTCTTTATCCTGAAAGCTCTCATGAAGTGTTTCCTTCGTTCCAGGATAGCCGAGTGCAATTACCGCATGCAGTTCGATTTCATCCGGCACATCCAAAACAATACGGGCCTTGTCTTTATCATAGCCACCCACCGCACGCGTCGTAAGACCCAGTATTCGTGCCTGCAAAGCAATAGATGCCCAAGCTGCTCCAGTATCAAAGGCATGCGAACGATTCGGTTCTCCATCAGCTCGAAGCTTATCGGAGGCCAACAATAGAAGCACTGGGGCAAAGTCAGTCCAAAGTCTGTTGTTCGGTCTGATAAACTCCTCAAATCGTTTCCGCTGCTCTGGTGTCCTGGCGACAATAAAACGCCATGGCTGCAAATTACTCGACGATGGAGCCCAACGGGCAGCCTCCAGAATTGTATACAGCACATCGTCCGGCACACTACGAGTCTCATAGGAACGCGAGGACCAGCGATTTAAAAACAATGGATAAACCGGGTAATCAGCCTTACGGGTAGCGTCAACTTCAGGTAAAATACTTTCTACGAATACAGATGTAGTCATACTTGATCCCAGCCCTTTCTCATTCCATGTAATTTATAAAAAAGAGACCTCCTGTATAAGGAAGTCTCCGAAAATACGGTCGACTAGTGTACTAAATCAAAGTAATCACATGTGATTAATAATTTCATGGTATCAATCGGATTTAAAAATGTCAATGGAATTTTTAAATTGACAGTTCATCAATGGATTGTTATATTCTTATTAATCATATCGGAATAATTAATTATCTTCATATTTTAGAAAATCATGGTATTTCA
This sequence comes from Paenibacillus sp. FSL H8-0034, assembly GCF_038000305.1. Taxonomy (NCBI): domain Bacteria; kingdom Bacillati; phylum Bacillota; class Bacilli; order Caryophanales; family Paenibacillaceae; genus Paenibacillus; species Paenibacillus sp. FSL H8-0034. The sequence goes on along the minus strand of NZ_JBBOBS010000001.1, from coordinate 4,552,647 downwards.
TAACATGTTTGGACACCGTTAAAACGGAGACATAGATATCCCTTTTATTATTTTTATTTCAATTTTTTTAAAAAAAGGAGTGAACAGTATGGGAAATGCCGTTGTTGTGAAGAAGGATTTTCGGATTGATCTGGAAAATGAATTGTTTATTCGAGGAGAGGTTACGCTTGTTGAGGAACAGATCAAAAAACCGGTTTTGGTAATCAGCCACGGATTTAAAGGATATAAAGATTGGGGATTCTGGCCTTATGTTGCAGCATGGTTTGCAGAACGCGGATTCTACGTCGTACATTTTGACTTTTCACGTGTAGGTGCCCTGAACAGTGGAGCCGATGAGGCTTCCGTTCAAAAATTGAGTACAGTGTCCAGAGAATTATCTGATTTGGATGCTGTATTGGCTCATCTAAGAGAGCACAAGCTGCCTTTGGCTGAGCAAGCCGAAACAGAACGTATCACCCTGCTGGGGCACAGTAGAGCAGGCGGAAGCAACATTATCTTTGCCGCCGAGCATTCCTATATTGGCTCAGTTATCGCCTGGAACGGCGGGCCTCCTCCAAAGGCAGCTGCCGGAAACCAGAACCCCTTTATTAATGATGATGTGGAGCAGAACAAGCAGAGATTCGACACAGCTCGTCTTCTTGCATCTCTTGCAGCTCCAGTGCTTATTATCCAAGGAGGCAAGGATCGGGAAGCTTTGCTTAAGGGGCAGCAGCTATTGAAGGAAGCAGCTCCAAATCAAACCTTTGTCAGCATACCCGATGCGGATCATTTTTTTGGAGGAGAGCACCCCTTTCATCACACAACCCCGTATCTGGAGGAAGCATTAGAAGTTACGCACAGCTTTATAACCAAACATTACTAAAAATTTGAAATAGTTGGTATTCATGAAATAGGCTGACTGGAACACCAGAAGCATGGACTTTAAGTCCATGCTAATTTTATGTTATAACGAGAGGAAGGATTAAATGATGAAAGCAGATATTACATTTGACGATGCCTTGGTGAATGTTAATTTGATGGGAACCGACCAAAAGCAAATACCTTTTTTACTTAATGCGCTTAAGAAGAACACGTTAACTGTATCCAATATAGAAAAGCCGCTTGTGAAAATTGATTTATTTGACTCAGAAGCTTTTCTTTATTCTCTCAATGGAAACAAGTATCGTATTCCTATATTTTGAAAGCTGGCTTTTGATAGATGAGCTTCCAGGTCACTGTTCCAGTGGAATTAGGAAATATTGTTATAAAGCTTGCTAAACAATAAGAGAAAAACAAAAAAAGATTACATAATATATATTATGTAATCTTTTTTTGTTTTGTTCTTTTAATTCGTATACAGGAATCTATGAACATCTATGGTATGGTAGGAGAAGCGCTTGTAATAAACGGAACAGGCAGTTGAAATCCGTATAGGCTAGCTGTATATTTTAAACAGCATGAATCTCAAACAGCTTGAGGTTCCCTCACAATAATCAGAGATTGGAGCCGTTTCATGAGTTATAGCAATTTGGAAGATTGCATCATCGATTTAGAAAAGAACGGACATTTGATCCGTATTCAGGAGGAAGTCGATCCTTATCTGGAAATGGCTGCGATTCATATGAAAGTATATGAGGCGGGTGGCCCTGCATTGTTGTTTGAAAATGTGAAGGGCTCGAAATTCCGGGCGGTATCCAACCTTTTTGGTACCATAGAGCGCAGCAAGTTTATTTTCCGGGATACGTGGGAAGCTGTACAGAACGTAATGACTCTACGTAATGATCCTATAAAAGCATTAAAAAACCCACTTGCCCACTTTAATACCGGGCTGGCAGCCTGGAAAGCTCTTCCTATGAAAAAATCCGAAAGCTTACCAGCTGGCTTTCAAGAAATCAACATATCTGACCTGCCGCTCATACAACACTGGCCGATGGATGGCGGTGCTTTTATCACCTTGCCTCAAGTGTATACGGAGGACCCGGACAAGCCAGGTATTATGAATTCCAATCTGGGTATGTACCGTGTGCAGCTGAGCGGCAATGACTATGAGATGAACAAGGAAGTTGGTTTGCATTATCAGATTCATCGCGGTATTGGCATCCATCAGGACAAGGCGAACAAACAAGGAGTCCCTTTAAAAGTAAGCATCTTTATTGGTGGACCTCCGGCACATACCTTGTCGGCTGTCATGCCCTTGCCGGAAGGGTTAAGTGAGATGACCTTCGCCGGATTGCTTGGAGGGCGCCGGTTTCGCTACAGCTATGTCGAAGGACATTGTATTAGTCTGGATGCTGATTTTGTCATAACCGGAGAAATTCATCCAGGTGAAACGAAGCCAGAGGGTCCTTTTGGCGATCATTTGGGGTATTACAGTCTGACTCATCCATTCCCGCTAATGAAAGTACATAAAGCGTATGCCAAGACCGATGCGATATGGCCGTTCACTGTCGTAGGTCGTCCACCGCAGGAGGATACGGCATTTGGAGAACTGATCCATCAGTTAACTGGTGATGCAATCAAGCAGGAAATCCCTGGTGTGAAGGAGGTTCATGCTGTTGATGCCGCGGGCGTTCATCCCTTGCTTTTTGCAATAGGCAGTGAGAGGTATACGCCATATCAATCGGTGAAGCAGCCTACCGAGATATTGACTATCGCCAATCGTATTTTGGGAACCGGACAGCTGAGCCTGGCCAAGTATTTATTCATTACAGCTGAAGAGCAGCAGCCTGTGGACACGCATCATGAAGTGAATTTTTTAACGTATATCCTGGAACGAATTGACTTGCATCGAGACATTCATTTTTACACCAATACAACTATCGATACCCTTGATTATTCAGGCACCGGGTTAAATAGCGGCAGTAAGGTCGTTATCGCAGCATATGGAGATGTAAAAAGGCAATTATGTTCAGAGGTCCCCGAAGCTCTACAGCAATTAAATGGGGGAGGACAGGCTCACCTGGTAATGCCGGGTGTCGTGGCGCTTCAAGGGTCTGCATTTATCGACTATGCTAATGAGCAGCTGTACATCCAACAATTGTGTGAGGCTATTCAGGCAAAGGGAGCTATTCCGTCATGCCCCATGATTATTTTGTGTGACGATAGTCCGTTTATGAGCGCGACCATCAACAATTTTCTATGGGCGACATTCACACGCAGCAATCCTGCCAAGGACATTTATGGTGTGAACAGCTATTATGAGAACAAGCATTGGGCTTGTGACAATATGATTATTGATGCCCGGATTAAGCCGCATCACGCACCTCCGCTCATAGCCGATCCAACAGTTGAGCAAAACATCGGGCGTTTTTTTGCCCAGGGTGCCGGTTTAGCTCCATTCAAATAACGGTAATGGCATATACTTGACCATTCTCGGCTTTTGAGAAACGTTCAGATGGTTTATACTGATACAGAAATGAGAAAGCTTGTACGCGTTTATTAACCCTATTCAAGTAGATGACTACGAAGCTCGATTTGCTTGGCAAAACATGAAGGAGGATTGCATTTATGGAAAATCGTAAATTTGGACAAACCGGACAACAATTTCCCATTCTTAGCTTTGGGGCCCAACGTATCGTCGATGAGCACAATTGTACCGAAGAGGAAGCGATCCAGATTGTAAACAGAGCCATCGATGAAGGCATTACCTACTTTGATACCGCTCCGATTTATTCTAAAGGACAATCCGAGGAGCGACTTGGGTTAGCTTTGGGCAGCCGCAGATCCAAGGTGTGGATTGCAACGAAGACGATCGACAGAACACGCGACGGTTCCTTGCGCTCGATCGAAGCCAGTTTGAAACGGCTGCAAACGGATCATGTGGAGGAATGGCGTCTGCATGATGTAAGAACGATGGAGCAGCTTGAGCAGTGTTTTGCCAAGGACGGTGCCTTGCAGGCTTTAATTGAGGCGAAGGATCAAGGAATTATCAAGCATATTAGCATAAGCGGACATACGAATCCGAATGTACAGCTCGAAGCGATTGAACGCTTCCCGTTTGATAGCGCATTGGTTGCTTTGTCTGCCGCGGATCATTTCATCTACAGCTTTGCTGAGGAGTTTTTGCCAAAAGCGAACAAAAAAGGCATGGCCATTATCGGGATGAAAGTTATCGGTCTCGGAAGACTTGCTCAGTGGTACGAAAAAGCATTGCGCTACACATGGTCGCTGCCTATCTCGACAGCTATAATCGGGATGGAATCGATGGAGCAGTTGGAGAACAACTTAAAAGTTGCCAAGAGCTTTGTGCCGATGACCGACTTGGAGCGGCTTGAATTTTTCAAAGAAATTATCCATATGGCCAACCCGGATGTGCTGCGGTGGAAGGCCAAGGATTGGAGCAATAAGGAAGAGTGGGCTGAACGGCTCTAATCCACTGATTGTAAAATAATAAAAAGGCACAAAGTCCCGATTAATCCTTGTCGGGACTTTGTGCTGTGTACTCAACTTTTGCTGTGAGAAAACATTATTTAATCAATCCATGCACGCGGCTGTCCAGGTCATTCCAAAACCTCGCAATGTTCGTTTTTGGACTGCCAATGATGCTCTCGCCCTTAATACCAGGATCGTAGATCACGTCTTTATTCTCATTAATGATGACCAGATACTCCTTCACAATTTGTGCCGTCTTACTGTCAGGCTGCTTGTTTACCAATTGCGCGTAGCTTTGCTTCACAGTCGGAAGCAGCTTCATTGTGTTTTCGTCAATGGCATCGTAACGGTAACCATAAATGTATGCTTTCAAATAATCAAGGTATAAGGCTTGAACCACTGTCTTTTTCTGTCCGGACGGGTATTTCACAAGATAACCTTCCGCGTTCAGCAGCCTGTCACCGAGCTCATCCCTCGTTACTTTGATACTGCCATCCCGAAAAAAATTCTGTTTGGATTCTGCTGCCTGAATGGATAGATAGCTCTTTATTTCATCTGACAGCTTTGGTGCATATGCCTGATTCAATGCCGTATAATCGACCCTCCAGTAATAATCGCCTTCCTTCTGATCCAATGAGAGCTTGCCCTCTGTCTGATTCAAGAGCCATTGCTTTAAAGTATCGTCATTTTTAATTTTGTTAACATCAAACGGATATTCAAGCTCGTTCAGCTTTTCCACTGTATGGGACTGAGTCAGTATTTTGGCAAAATTTTCATTGAGTGCTGGCAAATGCTGATCGTAAAATTGCTCAAGTATTGCAAACAGGCTATCTGCTGTATGTGTATCGACTTTACTTATATTGGCATCAATGAACGATGTAAGCTCTCGGGCGTTCTTGGCTTGAGAAGCGATGACCTGCAGCTGCTTCAGTGTTTCTTGGCCCTTTGCTGGATCCAATGCGGAAGAAGAGGGGGGAGATGTCGTCGTCGGCTGTGATGCTTCTGGACTTTGTGGCTGCTTTATGGTCAATTCCTTATCGGCGCTCTCACAGCCGGAAATAAGTCCAATAATGAGCAAGGTTAAGGTGATTGTATAACCAATACGTTTCATATGATATTCCACTCCGTTAATTTATATAATATCAAAATAGGTTTTCAGCAGGTTTTCTAATCATGATTTAAGTCGATAAATCGTTGTGAATACATTGGTTTGTCTGTCACCCGGGATGCCTTCACTCACCATAAGCTGGCCACCTGATGGACTCCATACGATCGGTCTCTCCAAATTCGTGTGATCCGAAAGGGGGGTCATACGTCCGGATTGCGCATGCATCACATAGAGTCCGGTCATTCCTTGATCCAGGCTAAGTACGGTGAACGCAAGCTTGCTGCCATCAGGTGACCAAGAGATCTGTCGCAGCAGGCGTCCTTTGGCTATGAAGGTTTCCTCGGCACCGTTTGCTGCGTTCACGACATACAGTGACTCTTGATTGGGGGCAATCTGAACAGCAAAAGCGAGCTTGCTCCCGTCCGGCGATAGACTGAAACTGACAACATGATCTCGAATTAGCCGCGGTGCCGACGAATTATCCTTTGTGAACATTTGCAATTGACTGGATACATTCAAGCTGTAGACAAGGTCGCCTTTCTTGACGAGCTTAAGGATAGAAGCCTGCTTACTGTCAAGTGATGAGTAGACAACTTTGCCATCAATATCAACAGTTGCAAACCCACGGTTAATAACAGGAAGGATGTAGGTTTTCTCATCTGCCCAAGAACCCTGAGACCCAGTGCTTATCCATGAGGTGGATGAATCTCCGATTTTCAAGGATATCGGAAATGTATCATGACTCCCTAAAGCAGCCATCTCTACCCCGTAATTGTGGCTGATCACGAAAGCGTGCTTCTGATCGGGGGACACTTGAAGCGAAGTACCTGCAGCGATGTTCGTCTGCGAGACTTCCCCGGTTTGTAGGTTCCTTATCATCATTGTACTTTCAGATGATAAGATGTTCGGCACGCAGATTACTTGCTGCTCCGCTACCCAATCCGCACAGTAGACGTCGTCGAGGCGATCCAGCCGATCCAATGCAAAATGACTCGATTTTTCGCTTAACAAGGGTTCTTTGACTGTAATTGTTGGCCCCCGGTCATTTTTGCAGGCAGTTAGGGCTGCAATCAGGATCAATACGGCTACTGCTTTAGTGATAGAGAGTGCGTGGATTCCCAACCTCAGTATAATTACCTCCTTTTTTCTTGTCTTCGAGACTTAGTATAAGACATGATGTTATCCGGAAGATTTCAAATTGTTTCAAACTTGTAAATGTTTTTGTGCGTTGTATCGATCAAAGGAAACGGTGAAAAGAGAACCTATTCCTTCTGTGCTTTCCAAACGAATACGGCCACCTTGCTTGTCTACAAGCTGCTGGACGAGTGCCAAACCAAGACCCGATCCGCCAGACTGCCGCGCCCTCGTTTTATTAACGGTATAAAAAGGATCAAATACTCGCACTTGCTGCTTTTCAGGTATACCTACGCCGCTGTCTTGGAATGACACCTCGATCCGTTCTTCAACGATTCGATTGGCAATAGTGACGGACCCGTTCGTCGTGTTATATTTAATCGCATTGTCGAGTAGATTAACGAAAATATGTTCGACACTTTGCCGGTCTGCCCATATGTCGGCGGGCACTAACTCCAATATGAGGGTAATGCCAAATTTGTCAGCCTTCGCCTTCATCCGGGTGAAGATGTCCTCTAGAATTGGTTTGACTTCAATCCGCTCAGGTTGATAATCAAATTCATACTTTTCAAGTGCTGACAGCTGGAGTGCTTTCTCAACCAGCTCGTACAGGCGTGCAGATTCTTTGGATATCGCTACTCTGGCTTCCCGAATCAAGTCAAGATCGTCTTCGTACATATGGAGCAAATCCGCGTAAGCCTGTATGGAGGTCAGCGGAGTTTTGAACTCATGGCTGATGTTATTCATAAATTGTTTTTGTGCTTGCATGTTGGATTGAATCGCCTGGCTCATATCTGCAATACCGTGGCTTAAAGAACCCAGCTCGTCATGACGATCAAGAACGGGAGCATCAGCAAAATCACCACGACGGATGCGATCCGTTGCAGCTTGCAGCTGTCGAATGGCATTGGCTTGGCGATTCATGTAGATCAATCCGAAAGGAATGGCAAAAGAAAGAACGGCGACTCCCGCGATCAGAAACAATGAGTGAATATTCCGGTAAAATGCATGCTGGTCAGTGAGTGATGCTTGGAACTGAATGACACCAAGCTGCCCGTCAGGTCCTTGAAGAGGGGCCAAATATTCCATAACATCACCTTTGGTGAAATATGCAATATGGTTGTGTAGTGCATAGTTAAGAGCATCACCCACATCAGACCTACCCGCAATAGGCAAGGAATTGCCGACCTCCGACCCAAATTGATCATATAGAATGACACGCATCCCTGTATTGACTCCCAGCTCAACAGCAAGCTTCTGGCCCAAGTGCTGCATGAACACCGCCGGGTCAAGCCTCGTACCAGTGACATATTGCTGTGTGATACGGAGTTGGGCCGTCTGCGCCTGACCCTCCAAGGTGCTTTCAGTTTGATCACGCTGGTAATCCGAAATCCCTTTTAATATCAGAATACTGAGCATTCCAACAGTAAATAGAAGAAGCAAGGCTATAAATCCGGTAAATTTCCATTTCAAGCTTAATTTCATACAACATCTCCAGCTGCCTTATAGCCGATACCGTAAACGGTTTGCAGTAATTGGCCATGTTCATCGCCCAGCTTGGCTCTCAGGCGCTGAATATGAATATCCACTGTCCGTGTTCCGCCCGCATATTCCATTCCCCATACCTGCTCCAGCAGTTCTTCACGGGTATATACTCTTTTCATATGGGAAAGCAGCATCGTGAGCAAATCAAATTCTTTTGGCGTCAAATTCAAAGGTTGATTCTCAAGTAATACAGTTCGCTGCTCGACATGGACGGTGAGCCTGCCAATTTCAATTGATGTCTGTGCTTGTTGATCTGTATTTTTCTCCAGACGTCTGCATAAGGCCTTGACTCGGGCTGTCAATTCTCGCAGATCGAACGGTTTTGTCATATAATCGTCCGCGCCCAGCTCCAGGCCTAGCACCTTGTCGACGATATCGTTTTTGACCGTCAGCAGCAGGATACCGAGTTGATTGCGGTGCTGCAGCTTCCTGCATACATCAAAGCCGCTCAGCTTCGGCATCATCACATCAAGAACCAGCACGTGCGGTTGGAACACTTCTGCTGAACGGAGCGCTTCTTCACCATCGGAGGCCGTCTGAACTGTAAAACCTTCCCGTTTCAAAGCATAGGCAATAGCATTTGCAATCGCTTGTTCATCATCAGCGACAAGTACTTTATAGTCCATAGTATTTCCCTCCGGTGTCCAGTCTATTTTGATATGAGATGTTATATTAGGAACCTATAGTTCCATGTGTGAGTGTTAGAGCTATCAGTTGATGCCTTGCTGTCGTATAGTTTAAGGTAAGATATCATGTTAGCTACTGTAAATCAAGATTGCAGGCTTGTGAATGAAAGATGGGGGATATACGGGTGACAGAACGTATGTTTGCGCCATGGAGAAACATCATTTTAAATTGGAAAACACGATATGGATTAGCTCTATGGTCAAGAGGCTTACAGCCATCATAGTCAGAATTTGATCTGGCCGCCGGTAACCTTTAAACTATAAAAGGTTGTACATAAAGAAAAGGAGCTGAACTAAACTGGAAAGTACCTGGATTGCTATTATTCTTGGAATTGTTGAAGGGCTTACTGAATTTTTACCTGTATCTTCTACAGGGCACATGATTTTAACAGCAGATCTCCTGAATTTCGTCGGAGAAAAAGCAAAAACCTTTGAGATTGTCGTACAATTAGGAGCTGTGCTGGCAGTCGTAGTCTTGTATTGGCGCAAATTAATAGACATCCTGCGTGTGGGCTTTGGACGACGGGGGTCACAGTCCCGATTGAACCTCATCCACATTGGCTTGGCTATGCTCCCGGCCGTCGTTATTGGCTTGGCGCTGCACAGTACGATCAAAAAATATTTGTTTGGACCCTCAACTGTGCTCATTAGTCTCATTGTCGGAGGACTTCTGTTAATCGTTGCTGAAAAAGTAAAGCGTGCCATTACCGCAGATACGGTTGATCAGATTACCTACAAGCAAGCATTAGGGATAGGTTTTTTTCAATGCTTGGCTCTGTGGCCGGGATTCTCCCGCTCAGGCTCTACGATTTCTGGAGGAATGCTGCTTGGAACTAGCAAAAAGGCGGCAGCTGAATTCACTTTTCTCGTTTCTGTTCCGATGATGTTCGCCGCTACAGGTCTTGATTTATATAAAAGCAGAGAGTTTTTGTCGATGGATGACTTTGGAATGTTTGCAATCGGGCTAGTAACCGCGTTTATTGTGGCATTGGGTGCAATCGTAACCTTTTTAAATTTGATCAAAAGACTGCAATTGACCTGGTTTGCTTACTATCGTTTTGCGTTGGCCATTTTGTTTTATTGGTTCGTTATTAGATAGTTCATCAGGCAATGGAGAGACCGTCCTTTTTCGAGGGCGGTTTTTCCTTTTTTCGGTTATTTTAGGACTCCCCACCGGATTGAAAATCAGCTATAGTAGTACATAGCCATATTGGTTTTCTTTGTAATGACCATTTGAAGAAAAGAGGCAAGCTAATGAATCATAACGACCCTAGCCATTATGAATATCCAAGTGCAATTCAAAAGCGTGTGGATGAGCTGCTGCAGCTGAATCCGCCACTAACTGGACGAGATGACCTGCAAAGCTTTTGGCAAACAACCTTAGACACATTTAAAACAAAACCATTAAATGGACAGCGTGAACAGCGGCCAAGCCCGCAGCCTTATATTGACACGTATCGGGTTACATATGAAGGCTTTGATGATACACCGATTCATGGCTGGTACCTGATACCTAAGTTCGTGCGGCAGGATCATCAGGCAAAGCTTCCTTGTGTCGTTATCTATCAGGGCTACTCCGGCGGAAGCGGCTTTCCGGAGGCTTACAGTCAATGGCTGCTGATGGGAATCGCCGTATTTGCCGTTGATGTTCGTGGGCAAGGGGGAGAAACAGGCAATCAGCTGTCCCAATCGTTCGGGATGACCAAGGGCTGGATCACACAAGGTATTTTGGACAAGGACACGAGCTATTACAAAGCAATTACGATTGATAGTCTGAAAGCGGTAGATTGGGTAAGTGAACAGCCGGAAATTGATTCCACCAAAATTGCCATCGTCGGAGGAAGCCAAGGAGGCGGGTTGGTGCTCATTACAGCGGCTTTAAGTGATAAGCCCGCAGCGGCAATTGCCAATATTCCGAACATGTGCCATATGGATCATGGCTTGCTGCATTCAACAGGCTCCCTCACAGAAGCGGCCGCGTTCATCGCCCAATTCCCCGATAAATTAAATCAGGTGCTGGAAACACTCAGCTATTTTGATATGTTAAATATGGCGCACCAGATCAAGATCCCGATTATGATCTCGGTTGGACTCAAGGACACCGTTTGTTTGCCGGAAACGATATTCCCTGTATACAACCGAATACGCAGTGACAAGCAGCTCCATACGTATCCGTTCACCGGACATAGCGTAGTAGCAGGGCATAATCGTCTCATGCTCAATTTTATAGAAGAAAAATTACTTAACGATACTAATAATTAATAATGTGAAATCTCCAGACCTTTGGCTCGTACTAAGGAACTGGAGCTTTTTTGCTTCGATCAGAAGCTTTTCTTATGGGCAATTCTAAATAAAAGTTGCAATTAATATATGTATGCGATATATTGCATATAACAAAAGACGAAGGATGATGTCTATGCCGGTACCGCAAAATTTTTCTTCACCTATTCGCATGTCAGCCAAAGAACGCGCGTTATCCCAAATTCAAAGATGGATTATCGAAGGGACACTTCTCCCTGGAGAAAAGCTGCTTGATGCTGAGCTGGCAGAATCTCTAGCCGTCAGCAGAACGCCGATCCGGGAAGCCTTTCAGCTGCTGGAAGTACAGGGGCTTGTTGAAATGCATCCCGGCAAGGAAACGAAAGTAACGACCATCGAAAAGGACGATATATTGAAAATGTATCCGACGCTGGCAGCGCTTCATGCTCTAGCCGCTGAATTTACATCGGCACTCATATTACCTCAGCATATTGAGCAACTTAAACAATTGAATCAACAATTTGCTCAGGCGATCGAGCAGGGTCAGCCGTATCAGGCGATGGAGTTGGATGAACAGTTTCATAATCTGATTGTGGAGCTTTCGGACAATGTCTACATTTCTTCCTTTAGCGCATCGCTCCAGATTCATATTAGAAGGTTCAAGTATGTGTTCCTGAAGCAGCCCATCACGGCAACTATGGCTTCCGCCAAGGAGCATGCGGCTATAATCGAAGCGTTGGAAAAACGCGATTCGGCAGCGGCCTCCGCGATGATGAAGCAAAATTTGATAAGACCTATGCAGGAATTGTACGCAATCATTTAATTTGGAAAGGGTGAAAGGTGATGTCTGACAAAAAAGATTTGAGAATTCGCAGTAAGGTGATCAGTGAGGGAGTTAATCGGGCACCAAACCGCGCCATGCTGCGTGCTGTTGGCTTTACGGATGAGGATTTCAAGAAGCCAATGATCGGCGTAGCCAGTACGTGGAGCGAGGTAACTCCCTGTAACATGCACATCGATCAATTAGCTGTTCAAGCCAAAAAGGGAGTGCAGGCGCATGGCGGAGCGCCTTTGATTTTTAATACGATTACGGTATCGGACGGTATTTCGATGGGACATGAGGGTATGCTGTTCTCACTGCCCAGTCGTGAGGTCATCGCCGATTCTATTGAAATTGTTACGAACGCCGAGCGTTTTGACGGGCTTATTGCGGTGGGAGGATGCGATAAAAACACCCCTGCCTGCCTAATGGCTATTGGCCGCATCAATGTACCCGCCGTGTATGTATACGGAGGAACGATTCAGCCTGGGAAGCTGGATGGCAAAGACATTGATATTGTCAGCGCATTTGAAGCGGTTGGTCAATATCACGAGGGCAAGATCAATGATGAACAGCTGCATGCCGTGGAGTGCAACGCTTGTCCAGGTCCCGGAGCTTGTGGAGGCATGTATACAGCGAATACGATGGCTGCCGCCGCAGAAGCTTTAGGGATGAGCTTGCCCGGGTCATCCTCCACACCGGCAATTTCTCCAGATAAAGCGCTGGAGTGTGCGAAGGCCGGGAAAACCGTGATCGAGCTGCTGGAAAAGGGAATTACCCCGCGAGATATTATGACCAAGCCAGCATTCGAAAATGCGATAACGGTTGTAATGGCGCTGGGCGGCTCTACCAATGCGATTCTGCATCTATTGGCGATTGCCCACTCGGTACAGGTCGATTTAACGTTGGACGATTTTGAACGAATCCGGTTACGGGTGCCACATCTTGCCGACCTGAAGCCGAGTGGAACGTTTGTCATGCAGGATCTGAACGATATTGGCGGTGTTGCCGGAGTCATGAAGCTGCTGCTGGAGCAAGGTCTTCTCCATGGGGATTGTATAACCGTTACAGGCAAAACCTTGGCCGAAAATTTGGCTGAAGCCGCACATTTGAATGTCGATCAGACGATTATTCGTCCTTTCGATAATCCATTGAAGCCGAATGGTCCGTTGGTCGTGCTCCGTGGCAACCTGGCACCGGATGGTGCAGTAGCCAAAATGTCAGGCCTTAAAAAGCTGCGCTTTTCCGGGCCTGCACGTGTCTACAATGGTGAGGAAGAGGCTACAGAGGCTATCGTGAACGATGAAATACGCAAAGGGGATGTACTCGTCATTCGATACGCGGGACCCAAGGGTGGACCGGGGATGCCTGAGATGCTTTCTGTCACAGCGTTGATCGTAGGCAAGGGCCTCGGCGGGGAAGTGGCGTTGTTAACGGATGGCAGGTTCTCGGGAGGCTCTCATGGTTTTGTGGTTGGCCATATTACACCAGAAGCACAGGTAGGCGGACCTATTGCTCTCCTGAAAGAAGGAGATATCGTGACAATTGATAGTGAGACACAGGAGATGACGTTCGAGATCAGTCCAGAGGAGCTGGAGCAGCGTCGACAAGCGTGGATTCAACCGCCACTTAAAGTCTCCTCCGGAGTTCTTGTGAAATATGCGCGGCTCGTTTCTTCGGCTTCACTGGGTGCGGTCACGGATTTGTTAGATTAAATGTAAGCAGGGCCTAAGTCAAATTCACATGACTTAGGCCTTTTTTTATAGACTAACTACTCAAAAACTCGCCAAACATGAGAAGCATCATGTATACTGGATGGATATCCAAAATATGAACCGAACCGTATAAAGGTCTCGATGTTAGGAGCCAGTCTGCCAATGAACCAGCAAGATGCAAAATTAAGAATATTATTGACGGCCAAGGAGTTGTTTGCCAAGCAAGGTTTCGATGGAACCAGTGTGAGACAAATCTGTAAGGAGGCGGGTACCAATCTCGGCATGATTTCCTATTATTTTGGTGGAAAGGATCAAATCTTCGAAGCTTTGTTCGAGACCTTTATGCCTATGGACCGCGTTGACAAGATGGTGGATGCCGAGAAGGACGATCCAGAGGTAGAGCTGCGCAGCATTTTGAGAGAAGTGCTTGCTTTCCGACTAAGGGACCCGGAGATCATCAGTATATTACGGCATGAGACGCATTTGATTACAGCCCGTTTCCTGATTGTCCAGAAGCATATTTTGCCAATGTACGAGAAAATTCGTGATATCCTGAAAAGAGGCCATGATCAAGGGCTGTTTAGCTTTCATTCATTGGATACGACTCTGCTTTTTGTTATGGGTTCGATATTTGCACATTCAAGCCGTAGGAACATTGCCACTGTTGCAACGGAGGATGAGCTATCTTATGAGGATTTACTGGCTGAGCTTACCTGTTATGTGTTGAGAGGTCTGGGCGTGAATACCGATATGAAATAAATGATTTGATGCTGTATGTTTACAATATAACATACGTTTGTTTAATTTATACAAACGTATGTATAATTCTTGTTGACAGCTATTGAAGATGGTTGTATTCTGTTAATTATTAATCATAGCGGAATAGTATGATATTAATTAATAAGAAGGGCAGGCACTATATGGGCAAACGAATTGGATTGAATTTAATCGAGCATAGTTCCCCTACTGGGGCAACTTATTTGTGGACACATCCGGATGATCATACGGAACGATATAAGGATTTATCGTATTGGGTTGAGCTGGCTCAATTACTCGAACGTGCCAAATTCGATACGGTGTTTTTTCCGGATGCACTCGGCGTCCTGACCACCTATCAGAACAGCAGGGACGTAGCTGTGCGTGAGGCAATGAGTGTACCGAAAAACGATCCAACCTATTTCATTCCGGCGATGGCTTCTGTTACAAGTCATTTGGGTTTTACCGTAACATGTTCCATTACTTACGATCATCCTTATTCACTCGCTCGTAAGATGACGACGCTTGATCATCTGACAGATGGTCGTATCGCCTGGAACGTGGTTACTTCGAATTTGAAAAGCGCTGCTTTAAACTTTGGCCTGACGGACCAACTGGACCATGATGTTAGGTATGACCGGGGAGACGAGTTTCTTGAGGTCTGCTACAAGCTATGGGAACGCAGTTGGGAGGACGACGCTGTAATTCGTGACCGCCAAGCTCGCATTTATACCGATCCATCGAAGGTGCACGATATTCAGCATGAGGGTAAATTTTTCCGTGTTCCGGGCATTCATCTATGTGAGCCTTCTGCACAGCGGACTCCGGTATTGTTTCAGGCTGGCTCGTCGGAACGAGGCAGGGAATTTGCTGCCAAGCATGCAGAATGTATTTTTCTGAATGCCATTACCTCCGAGGAAACGAAGTTCCTGACTACTGATATTCGCAGGCGTGCCGAGCAGTTGGGACGCGATCCGAAAAGTATCAAGTTCTATCCTAGGCTGCTTCCCGTCATTGGTACAACCGAAGAGGAGGCTAAGGAGAGGCTTGCCGATTATTTATCCCATGTTAGCACCGAGGGCACACTGGCTCTGCTTTCTTCATGGACCGGTATCGATTTGTCTGCCTATAAGGAAGAGGAGCTGCTGCAGTTTTTGGAAAAAAGAGGGACCGGAACCCAGCATACAGCGGATTCCTTGTACCGGTATGACAAGGACAAAAAATGGACATTATCGGAACTCGCCAAGCTGTTTGCTTTCGGAGGCTTGGGAGGTGTAACGGCAGGGACACCGGAACAAATTGCCGATTACATGGAACGTTTTATCGATGAAACGGATGTGGACGGCTTTAACATCTCTTACATGGTCAGACCATCAGGTATTGTTGAATTTGCCGAGCAAGTTGTTCCGATTTTGCAAAATCGCGGTCGTGTTCAAACCGATTACCAGACAGGTACTCTGCGCCATAAGCTGTTCGCTGCTGGCAGTCAATTACCAGCTGATCATCCCGGTAAACAAGTGCAGTTATTTTCCATAAAATAACTTATACATACGTTTGTATAATTTTAATTGACAGAATTTTATGCATCCCTTATATTGATATTAATTAAATCGCATCGAAATACTTGGAATAAAAAATAATTAGAGAGGAGATCGATGAAAGCTGATCATAATCAGCGGACATGGTGGTGATTAGAATGGCAAAGCGTATGCGATTAAATGCGGTAGAAATGGCAAATCCCGTGCAGGATAATGCTGGATTATGGCTGTACCCCGGTAATCGGGTAGAACGTTACAAGGATTTGGATTATTGGATTGAGCTCGCTCAAACTCTGGAAAGAGGAAAGTTCGACGCTTTGTTTTTTGCAGATATACTTGGGGTGTACGATGTCTATCAAGGCAGCAGAGATACAGCGGTACGGGAAGGGATGTATTTTCCTATAAATGATCCATCCTATGCGATCCCGGCTATGGCAGCTGCCACTGAACATCTGGGGTTCGTGCTGACGGCTTCGTTATCATACGAGCATCCGTATGCTTTGGCACGTAAGATGTCGACGCTTGACCATCTCACTGACGGTCGATTGGGCTGGAATATGGTGATGTCCAATCTGGATAGCACAGCTCGTAATTACGGTTTGGAGCAGCTGGACCATGATGAGCGGTACAATCGGGGAGACGAATACCTGGAAGTATGCCATAAGCTATGGGAGCAAAGCTGGGAGGACGGCGCTGTTGTGCGTGATCGAATCAACCGCATTTACGCCGATCCCGCTAAAGTACATGAAATCGGCCACGAAGGCAAATATTTTAAAGTACCGGGCATCCATTTATGCGAGCCTTCTCCACAGCGTACACCGGTGCTGTTCCAGGCAGGCTCCTCCGATCGAGGGCGAGAGTTCGCTGCCAAACATGCCGAGTGCATTTTCCTGAATGCAATGACAGAGAATGAAACGAAATTTCTTGTCCAGGATATCCGTCAGAGGGCTGAGCGATACGGACGTAATCCCGAGGAGGTACTCTTTTTCCCGAAAATCAACCCGGTGATCGGAGATACGGAGGAAGAGGCTCAGCAAGAGCTGCATAACTTGTTGGCATATTCCAGTCCGGAAGGTGCGTTATCCCTTTTATCGGTGTGGACTGGCGTAGATTTCTCCACGGTCAGCTCCGACGACCTGTTGGCTTTTATTCGTAAGGGCGAGCAGCGTAGTGGAACCAATTATTTGTTTGAGTTTTTCAAGCGAAATGGCGGGGACGAGGAATGGGGGATTGAACAGCTGTCCAAATATTTTGCCTTTGGCGGTGTCGGGTCATTACGTGTGGGTACGCCTGAGCAAATTGCCGATCAGCTGGAACAGTTTATGGATCACACGGGAGTAGATGGCTATAACATCGCTTATGCGACCCGATCGGAAACGTTCGAACAATTCGTAAGCAAGGTCGTTCCGGTGTTACAACACAGGGGACGTGTTCAAAAGGAGTATGCTACAGGTGTGTTTCGCCACAAGCTCTTGGGCTAGGTTAAGAAATGAATGTCATTACATGTTAACCATTATGAGGAGGATGAACGAATATGACAGAGGAAAGAAAATTACAATTGGGCACCTTGGCTATCCATGCGGGGCAGGAAGTAGATCCGGTAACGAATTCACGAGCGGTTCCGATCTATCAGACGACATCCTATACATTCCGTGATACGGAGCACGCAGCCAATCTGTTCGGTCTCAAGGAGTTTGGCAATATTTATACACGCCTGATGAACCCGACAACCGATGTATTTGAGAAACGAATTGCGGCACTGGAAGGTGGCGTCGGGGCATTGGCAACTGCATCCGGTCAGGCAGCTATTTCGTTCTCCATTCTAAACATTGCCGGAGCCGGGGATGAGGTAGTGTCGGCAACAAGCTTATACGGCGGCACCTACAATTTGTTTTCCCAGACATTGCCTAAGCTTGGTATCACCGTACGTTTCGTTGATCCGTCTGACCCGAAAAATTTTAAAAAGGCTATTAACGAGAAGACGAAAGCAATATTTGCCGAAACAGTCGGTAATCCCAAAGGTGATATTCTCGACATTGAAGCCGTAGCTCAAATTGCACATGAGCATGGTATCCCGCTAATTGTCGACAATACATTTCCTAGTCCTTACTTGCTTCGTCCCATCGAATTCGGAGCCGATATTGTAGTTCATTCCGCGACAAAATTCATCGGTGGTCATGGAACCTCTATAGGTGGAATTATTGTGGATAGCGGCAAGTTCGATTGGACAGCTAATGATAAGTTTCCTGGCTTGACACAGCCGGATCCAAGCTACCACGGTCTTGTCTACACAGATGCACTGGGCCCGCTCGCATATATTATTAAAGCCCGTGTGCAGCTGCTTCGTGATTTAGGAGCCTCGATCTCACCATTCAACTCATTTTTGCTGCTGCAGGGTTTGGAGACACTGCATCTTCGGCTGGAACGTCACAGCGAGAACGCGCTGAAGGTTGCCCGTTATTTGGAACAGCATGAAGCTGTTGAGTGGGTTAATTATCCAGGACTAGAGAGTCATCCTTCTCATGGACTTGTGGCCAAATATTTGCCTAACGGTCAAGGGGCTATCCTTACGTTCGAAATCAAGGGCGGAATTGAAGCAGGCAAAAAGCTGATAAATGCTGTGACCTTATTCTCACATCTGGCGAATGTCGGGGACTCTAAATCGTTAATTATACATCCTGCAAGTACGACGCATCAGCAGCTGCAAGAAGCCGAACAGCTATCGACTGGCGTTACACCGGGACTGGTTCGACTATCGGTTGGTACAGAAGGAATCGAGGATATTCTTTATGATTTACAGCAAGCGATTGAAGCCAGCCAACGCGCGTAACACTACGGCTTCAATTAGCAATGGAATGGATTGCATTAAATCCGACTATAACAATAAGTTAAGTTAAGTTATTTAAAAGAGGGGGAAACAGCATGCGTAATAACAGGGGGGTGAATGTAACCATCGAGGATCATTTAAGGAACGATTCAACCTTGGAACTCGAGAAACCACAGCCTGTTTCTGAGCATAGTTTGGCTCAACCCCTTGTCCAACTGGAACGAGTGGAGAAGAAATATGCAAATCATACCATTGCCGTACAAGACGCGAATTTATTGGTGCGAGAGGGTGAGTTTATTTCCTTTGTCGGTCCGTCCGGCTGCGGCAAATCAACGATTTTGCGGATGATTGCGGGCTTGAGCGAACCGAGCGGAGGCAATCTGGAGGTGATGGGTGGCACAGCGGATTCAGCGCGAAAGAGCGGACGCCTTGCTTACGTGTTTCAGGATGCAACGCTTATGCCTTGGTGCAATGTACTAGATAATGTTGCACTGCCGCTTGAGCTTAAGGGGATATCACGCAAACAGCGAACCGAGGAATCGCTGCGAGTGCTGGAGTTGGTCGGGTTGAAGGACTATTCCAAATCATTACCTCGGGAGCTGTCTGGCGGTATGAAGATGAGAGTGTCTATCGCACGTTCGCTCGTTGCTCAACCGGACCTGCTATTAATGGATGAACCGTTTGGCGCGTTGGACGAACTTACCCGACAGACGCTGCAGCAGGAATTACTCGGTATCTGGTCAGCCAATCCGCGAATGACGGTATTGTTCGTAACACATAACGTATTCGAAGCTGTGTATCTTTCAACGCGAATTGCCGTGATGACACCCCGACCAGGCCGAATCGTCGGTCAAATTGATGTACACACCTCGGCTTCACGACAGGAGGATTTTCGTACCAGCCCTCAATTCAATGAATTAGCTTCCCGGGTCAACGCAGTTCTTCGTCATTAACTTACAGAGAGGGGGGAGTGTCATTTGTCAGGACGATTGCGATCCGGATTGTTACCGCCTTTACTAGCCTTTATCCTATTCATTGCCGGCTGGCAATTCATTCTGCAGCTGCTGGGTACACCGGTTTATTTATTGCCTAAACCGACAGATGTGTTTGCAGCTGTATTGGATAATGGGACTGACTTGTGGCATGCGGCATTAACTACCGCTTTAGAATCGGTGCTTGGGTTTGTCCTCAGTCTGGTCATTGGAGTTGCTGGTGCTATTCTGTTAGCCAGCTCAAGAATCATCGAACGCAGCGTGTATCCTTATGCAATCGTATTGCAAACGATCCCTATTGTTGCCATTGTACCGATTATTGTCATCTGGTTGGGTCCGGGGTTCAATGCGATTGTCACTATTGCGTTCCTTATTGGATTTTTTCCGATGCTGTCCAATACGCTGATCGGGCTTCACTCCACTGAGCAAAATTTAAAAAACCTGTTCTACCTCTATAATGCCAATGGCTGGCAGAGGATGTGGAAGCTCCGTATTCCTGCTGCCTTGCCATATATCGTTGGTGGGATGAAAATATCATGCACATTATCCGTTATCGGAGCTATTGTAGGTGAGTACATTGCCGGTATCGGTGGCAGCAATGGCGGGCTTGGCTTTTCGATTACTTTTGCAGCCATGCGGCTGCAGACACCTTATCTATTTGCTTGCGGCCTCACCGCTTCTCTGCTTGGCATCTCGTTTTTTCTTTTCGTCAATGCACTTGCAAAAAGGTTATTAAGCTCTTGGCATGAATCAGAAATGAAGACAGAAAACTAACCACTTACACCTATGGAGGGATAACCATGTTGAAAAAAAATGTAAGCTTGCTCATTGTCTCCTTATTATCATTCCAAATATTGGCCGCTTGCGGCAGCACGCCCAAACCCGCTGCCGCCCCTACGGCTCCGTCAGAGCCAACCAAGGCACCAACAGCCGCAACAGCACCACCGACAGGCAGCGCAGCTCCGGCTTCGGACTCCATTTTAAAAGAAAAAACGAAGGTTACCCAGGTTCTCGACTGGTTCGCCCAGTCCACACATGCCGGTCTGTATGCTGCTTCTGCCAAAGGCTTTTATAAGGATAGCAACCTGGATGTGACTATTAAACCAGGTGGTGCGCAGGTATCGGCTGTACAGATCGTAGCTGCCGGGCAGGCAGAGTTCGGACTTGCCAGTGCGGATTCTATCCTTATTGCGAGGGAGCAGGGTATTCCTATCGTGGGTGTAGCCGCCTTTTTACAGAAAAGCCCATCAGCGATTTTCTTCCACAAGGGCGACAATATTAAAAGCTTTTCTGATCTGAACGGTCGTACGGTGTATGCTGCTTTAACCGCCGCATATTGGACTTATTTAAAGAAATCCTACAAGCTGGACAGTGTTAAAGAGGTACAGTTTACTGGCCAATACACGAATTTTGTTAACGATCCAAAGGCGCTCACACAAGGCTATACGACCAATACTCCCTATAGCCTGAAGCAACAAAATATTGATGTTGATGCCCTGCTCGTTGCTGATTCCGGGTACAGCCCCTATTACAGCATTATCATTACTTCCGAGAAATATTTGAAAGAGCATCCGGACGTCGTTAAAGCTTATGTACAAGCATCAGTCAAAGGCTGGGATTACTACAAGGATAATATTGAAGAGGTTGCTAAAGTGTTAAACGAAGCCAATAAGGAAAATTCCGTTGATTACCTCGTGAATGAAGGAAAGCTGCAAAAAGACTTCATCTATGGTGGAGATGCGGCGACCAAAGGTGTAGGCTATATGTCGCTGGAACGGTGGCAGGAACTGAGCAAACAATTGCAGGATATCGGTCAACTGAAGAAAAATGAAGATGTTCAACAAGCATTCAATACGAGTTTCTTGCCGAAAAAATAAAAAAAGGCGGATTTCCTACTATGAATAAAAGAATCTATTTGAACGCTGTCACGATTTCCGGTCCTACCGCATCACCGGGCTTATGGGCTCACCCGGAGGACCGGAGCTATGAATATACCAGTCTGAAGTACTGGGTTGAGCTGGCCCAAACCTTGGAACGAGGCAAGTTCGATGCTATCTTTTTTGCTGATATGCTCGGTGTGTATGATGTATATCAGGGCAATATGGATACTGCGATCCGTCAAGCGATTCAGGTTCCGTTAAATGACCCCAGTTATTTGATCCCGGCGATGGCCGCAGCAACCAAGCATCTTGGCTTTGCGGCTACCTTCTCCACAACGTATGAGCATCCCTATGCATTGGCACGCAAGCTGTCCACGCTGGATCATTTGACTAAAGGCAGGGTTGGCTGGAATATTGTTACCTCGAATCTGGACAGTGCTGCCAAAAACTACGGTTTGGAAGAGCAGCTGGGTCTGATAGAGCGCTATGATCGCGGGGATGAATATATGGATGTCGTCTACAAGCTGTGGGAAGCGAGCTGGGAGGAAGACGCGGTCGTGCAGGACAAGGAGCGACGTATCTATACCGAGCCTTCCAAAGTGCACGATATTCATCACCAAGGAACGTTTTTTCAGGTTCCGGGCATTCATCTCAGCGAGCCGTCACCCCAACGGACTCCGATGTTGTTTCAGGCTGGTAATTCGGCAAGAGGCAGAGAATTTGCCGCCAAGCATGCGGAATGCATTTTTCTGAATACGCCGACGATCGAGGCTACCCGCTTCATTGTGCAGGATATACGTGAACGGGCCGAGAAGCAGGGACGCGATCCTGCTAAGGTATTGTTTTTTCCAAAGCTCACGCCAATTGTAGGACGTACCGAAACTGAAGCGCAAAGTCGTTATGAGAGCTTTCTTCAATATTCCAGCACTGAGGGCATATTTGCTCTGTTAGGGGCATGGTCAGGAATCGATTTCTCCAAGCTTGGCGATGACAAGCTGCTTGAATTTGTCGAGAAGCGCGACAATCGCGGTATTATTGAGACGTGGAAACGTTCCGATCCTGACAAGAAGTGGTCCGCAGAGGAGCTGGCCAATTTCTTCGCCTTTGGTACGAGTTCATTAACTATCGGGAGCCCGGAGCAAATCGCCGATACGATTGAGGATTTTATTGCACAGACAGGTGTTGATGGGTTTAATATCGGTCACATTATCCAACCGGGAACGATTAATGCATTTGTCGATTTGGTCGTACCCGAGCTTCAGCGCAGAGGACTTGTGCAGAGGGAGTACGGGGATGGGACATATCGGGAGAAAATATTCGGTGAAGGACCTTACCTGCGAGATGATCATCCAGGTCGGCAACTTGCTGAAGCTGTAAGTACAAAGAAATAAGCTGAGCATGGGCTTGTTTTGAATATTAGGTTTGGGGGAGATAGGATGGCGTATTATGCTGTATGGATGAAGCCGGCTAATCAGGAATTGGCACCGGTTTATCTGGAAGCGCATATTGAGTATTTAAGTCAGCTGCGTCTGGAGGGCAAGGTAAGTGGCAACGGACGTTTGTTAAATGTCCCGGCTGGGGGTGGTCTCGTTATTTATCGAGGTAATTCCTCAGACGAAGTACAAGCGCTGATCGAGAAGGATCCATTTGTCGTACATGGTGTTAGAGAATATGAATTTTATCATTGGGACGTCAGATGGGCTCCTCATACGGGGCTTGGAGGTATTCGTGAGATTACTGCCGCTCACCTGCAGGAACGCATAGAAAACGGCGAGAAGCTGACGATTATCGATGTCCGTGAGGACCATGAGGTTGCTGAAGGTACAATACCAGGTGCCATACACATCCGTCTTGGCGATCTGGAGCATAGACATACGGAAATTCAACCGGCTGGCGAGTTATTCTTCGTATGCAGAGGCGGCCGTAGAAGCCTGAAAGCATGCGAATGGCTGCTGTCCAACGATTACACGGGATTGGTGAACGTGGCTGGCGGGATGACCGCGTGGAAAGAGCTGCGTTAGTTCCAATCGTTTTTATACCAATGAAGATTGTTATTCCTCAAGGAAAGTAGGATATCAGCATGAGTAAACGGATCGCTCTCAATTTTATCGAAAAAAATTGTCCAACGGTGGATAATATCGGATTGTGGACGCATCCCGACAGCAGAGCCTCCGATTACAAGGAGCTGTTCTATTGGACGGAGCTTGCACAGTTGCTGGAGAGGGGCAGGTTTGATGCCATATTTTTCGCAGATGCACTGGGGACATTCAGTACTTATAAGAACAGCAGAGATACGGCAGTCAGCGAAGGAATGAGCTTGCCCATCAACGATCCTTCCTATCTGATTCCGGCGATGGCTGCGGTGACCGAGCATTTGGGTTTTGCCGTTACCTCTTCGATAACCTACGATCATCCTTATGCACTCGCACGTAAAATGTCCACGCTGGACCATCTAACGAACGGTCGTATTGGCTGGAACATCGTGACTTCGAATTTAAATAGTGCAGCATTGAATTTCAGCTTAACTGAGCAGATGGAGCACGATACGCGTTACGATCGTGGAGACGAATTCCTGAACGTATGCTACAAGCTGTGGCAATGCAGCTGGGAGGCGGATGCGGTTGTGCTCGATAGGATAAATCGGGTATACACCGATCCAGCCAAAATACACGAGATTCGCCATGAAGGTACTTTCTTTAAGGTACCAGGCATTCATTTGTGCGAGCCTTCGCCGCAGCGAACGCCTGTACTGTTCCAAGCGGGTTCTTCGACCCGTGGTCGTCAGTTTGCGGCGCAGCATGCGGAATGCATTTTCCTGAACGCGATGACGGTGGAGGAAACACGCTTTCTCGTGCAAGATATTCGAAATCAAGCAGAAGCAGCAGGACGTGACCCGCAGCAGCTTCGTTTCTTCCCGCGGTTTGTACCTGTTGTGGCGCCTACTGAAGCGGAAGCGAAAGCGAAGTTTGCTGAATATGTACGTTATGTCAGTACAGAAGGCACACTTGCCCTACTGTCCTCATGGTCTGGCATTGATTTATCTGCCTATACCCCGGATGAGCTGCTTGCTTATATCAGGAAGAAAAGCAATGGGAGCCAATACATAGCGGATTATTTGCGGCGTGTAGATGAAGGCAAACGGTGGACAACAGAAGAGCTGGCGGAGCTGTATGCGTTTGGCGGAGCGGGTAATGTAACCGTCGGATCACCTCAGCAGATTGCCGATTACATGGAAGCATTCGTTGAAAGCACCGGTGTCGATGGATTTAACTTGGCCTATGCGGTTCGCGGAAAAAGTATCGGTGAATTTATTGATGAGGTCGTTCCTGAGCTGCAGCGTAGGGGACGTATACAAACCTCCTATAAACCGGGCACCTTACGCGATAAGCTATTCAATCACGGTCCGCATACACCATTGGATCATCCTGCGTCACAGGTGAAAATTGATTGATGCAGCGGATGCAGGAACGGCTGAAATGAATTGAGGAGGATACGGGAAGACATGCGTTATTTTATCGTATTTGCCAAATTGCTTAAACCGGAAATGGCTCCAACCATGGCACCAGCACATATGGCCTACATGATTGCTTTAAGAGAAGCAGGAACGGTGATCGCACACGGTCGATTGCTGGACGGCTGGGGCGGCGTAGCGGTATATCGAGCTGAATCTATCAATGAGGTACACGAACTGGTAAACAAGGACCCTTTTATTGTAGAAGGCATCAGAAGCGCTGAAGTTCATGAATGGGATCTGAAGCTGGCTCCTGGTGTAACGATTGCTTAAATCTAACTCATCTGCAGCTGATTTCAAGAACAACTGAAAGGATGTGTACGTTATGGCTAAAAAACGAATCTATTTAAATGCAATAGAGAAAAGCTGCCCAACGGATACACCAGGTCTGTGGGCTCATCCCGACGACGAAGGGCATCGCTATAAGGACCTTAGTTATTGGACGGAGCTTGCTCAGCTATTGGAAAGCGGAGGCTTTGATGCGGTCTTTTTCCCTGATGTGCTGGGACAATATGATGTGTACAAGAAAAGCCGGGATACTTGCCTGGAACAGGCGATTCAGGCGCCAATCAATGATCCGACGTATGTAATTCCGGCGATGGCGGCTGTGACGAAGCATCTTGGCTTTGCCGTTACCTGCTCTACGACCTATGAGCATCCTTATGCATTAGCTCGCAAAATGTCCACACTCGATCATTTGACCAAGGGGCGTATCGGCTGGAATGTGGTTACCTCCTTTCTGAAAAGCGCTGCCCGTAATTATGG
Source organism: Paenibacillus sp. FSL H8-0034 (assembly GCF_038000305.1). Lineage (NCBI taxonomy): Bacteria > Bacillati > Bacillota > Bacilli > Caryophanales > Paenibacillaceae > Paenibacillus > Paenibacillus sp. FSL H8-0034. The sequence goes on along the minus strand of NZ_JBBOBS010000001.1, from coordinate 4,526,761 downwards.
CTTAGAGGATCAGCTCACTGCGGAAGAACGTTATGAGATTGGCGAGGAATACCTTGACGTCTGCTATAAGCTGTGGGAAGCGAGTTGGGAGGCGGATGCGGTAGTTCAGGACCGTGAGGCTCGCATCTATACCGACCCATCGAAGGTACATGATATCGGACACGAAGGAGCCAGGTTCAAGGTTCCTGGCATTCATCTGTGCGAGCCTTCACCGCAGCGTACACCGGTCATCTATCAGGCAGGAGCATCGACGCGGGGGAGGGCTTTTGCAGCATCACATGCCGAAGGTGTGTTTCTGAATACACCTACACCCGAAGCGACGAAGACCATCATCGACGATATTCGCAGCAAGGCACAAGCGGCAGGACGCCGACCGGAGGACCTGCTGTTTTTCCCGAAATTGACTGTCATTGTCGGGCATACAGAAGAAGAAGCGCAGCGAAAGTATCAGGATTATTTGAAGTATTCCAGCACCGAGGGGCTGCTTGCACTGCTTGGTGGCTGGTCGGGTATCGATTTTGCCGATTATGGACCTGAGAGGCTTCTGCAGTTTGCCAAAAATAGTAACAACCGTTCGATCATCGAGTATTTGAACGATCATCCCGACAAGCATTGGACGGTAGATGAATTGGCGAATATTTATGCTTTCGGAACAACTTCGCTGACAATTGGCTCTCCTGAACAGATTGTCGATGCGATGGAGCGTTATATAGAGCAAACCGGTGCTGACGGCTTCAATATTTCGTATATTACACGCCCCGGCAGTATTCGCGATTTCGTCGAGCTTGTTGTTCCCGAGCTGAGGCGGAGGGGGCTTGTACAGGAGCATTACAGCGATGGCGTGCTGCGTGACAAGCTATTCGGTAAGGGACCAAATCTGCCTGACCATCATCCCGGACGTACACGGTCTGTACTGGGTGTCAGAGCATGAGTCTGGGCAGCTTGCATCTAATTAATGCACGATTGCCTTTGGCTGAAGGATCTCCAGCGCAGCTATATGAATTAACGGCTGCCAATGGGTTCTGGCAGTCAGTGACTCCACAGCAGGAGCAAGGGATAATTCGGGATCATGGCAGGATCTCTCTAGAAGATATACGGTTGGCGGGCGGCACCTCAGCTACAAGGACCATAGATCTTGGCGGGAAAATGCTGCTGCCCGGACTTGTTGAGGCGCACGCGCATCTTGACAAGGCGTTTACATCAGGAATCGTCAGAAATGACTCAGGCACACTCGGTGAAGCGATTCGTAACTATAGTGCTGCGGTTCCACAATTTACGCGTGAGGCGCTTGTAGCCCGAATCCATAAAGCCGCTTTGCGCGCAACTGCGGGTGGTGCGACAGCCATTCGCTCGCATGTGCATTTCCCTTTCGAGCATGGTCGGGAAGCCGCTTTGCGCCTAGTTCATGCGGCTCTGGAGGCGAGGGAGCTGTTGAGCGGAATCGTCGATATCCAGTATGTTCTGTTCGTTCCAAGCCGGGGGCACACACCCGCCATGTGGGAAGCCGTCGACGAAGCCATGCAAGCGGGGATGGATGCAGTTGGAGGTGCGCCGCACATTGCTGATGAACCGGAGGCATATCTAGAGCAGCTTTTTGCTGTTGCGAGGAAATATAACAAAGACGTCGATCTGCATGCAGATGAGACGGATGATCCTCAGGTACAGACCGTATCAGCGATTGCGGCTGCTACCATACGTAATGATTATCAGGGCAAAGTGGTGGTCGGTCATTTGTGCTCATTAAGCGCCATAGAGGAGAGTCGTGCAGCAGCGATTATCGATAATATGGCTTCGGCTCAGTTGAAGGTTATTACGCTGCCTGCCACCAATTTATACCTGCAGGGCAGGGGGGATAAAGGTTTAGTACGTCGCGGTGTAACGCGAGTTAAGGAGCTGCTGGCCGCAGGCATTCCTGTTGCGACCGCATCGGATAATGTGCAGGATCCGTTTCATCCCTATGGAAGCGGTGACTTACTGCAGATTGGGCAGCTAACCGGCTACGCCGTTCAAATGGGAAGCGCTGATGATGCGCATACGCTCCTTCGTATGCTGTCGACGATCCCAGCATCGTTAATCGGGTTGAAACGATATGGGATAAAGCCCGGTTTGCCAGCTCGCTTCGTCGTATTTGATGCACAATCACCAATCGAGCTTTTCGCTGAGCTGCCCACGAACCGATGGATATATCGCGATACGCGTTGGTTATATCACAGCCGTCAATTGTCGGAATGGATTCAACATACTGAGGAGGTTGGTTTTTAAATCAACCCCTCTTTTTCATTTCCAAAATATTGAAAAATGTTTATACTTGACTGTAATGATAGGAGGAGTGACTCAACCAACTTTTTATGCAAATGGAGTCATAAGCTGAGTAGAGGAATTATTTGCTATAGAAGATTTCAGGGGAAAGAAGATTGGTAAGAAGTTAATGGAACTTGTTCTCAAGAATGACATGTTTTGAACATATGTGATAATTTCGATTGCACAATAACCTTGGAATCAAATCGATTTTTGACTTTGGTTGCACCATTAATGCCGATTCCCAAAGCTTGCTGAAGGTTTTCCTTAACCCAGAGCAAAGTATCTGTTATTGATTTTATGTCCGCTTCCACCTCTAGATAGTCCGCATTTTTTTCGAGTACAAAGTGGTCATTACGAGGATTGGTGGAAACCAAGATACAACCAGTTGCCATCGCATCAACTGCTGCTGTTGTAGGAAACCCATCAAGAGCAAACTGATCAGAAGTACCACTGTAAATGAATACATGAGACTGCTCATAAATCATCTTTATGGTTTCGGGATTTAGAAGGCCCCAAAAAGTATAATTTGCATTTGTTAATAAATGGAGATCATATTGCCAATCGCCTATGATGTTTAGATGATAATGGTCATTAAGCTGATTAAATACTTGTGCCAATAAGGGAAACCCTTTACGCTCGGCACGATGAGCAGAAAAAGTTATTTGTATGGGTTTAACTGTGGATTTAGGAGTGTAAGTGTAAAAGTCTGTATTGATCACTACCGGAGAATAAATGCTTTTGGGAATGACATTTAATACTTCAGCAATGTTCGTAAATATGGTTGAGCAATGATCGGAAGCTATACGGAGAAATTCATCAGAAGTGGATGGACCCAAGCCACCTCCCGGGTATAGCGTCGTGTGGAGGTTCATACCATGCTCTTGTAGGAGTGGCATGATGTTCAAACCAGGATTAGATCCAGGCATATAGGTACCATCGGGGAGATAACACCGCCCTTGCAAACTCAAAACCAAATTTAGAAACACACAATAGATATCCGTAATTCCCTCTTTTTGTGCGAGTGCTGCAAATGATTCGAATGGATAAACTTGTGCCGGAAATTCATCGGTATATATGTTTGTAGCAAAAAAAAGCGTGTCAGGCTTTTGATTATAAAATTCCATATTTTCCCAATATCGAAAACCACTTTGTTTCCATGGAAATGTAGTATCGATTACCGCAAGGCGACGTTGCTTGCCAGACAAAGGCTCATTTATCATAGCTCATATAAGCTCCTCCCATTCTTACTTCGGGACCGCATAAAGCAGAGAATTTGGAAAATATTAGGCTTACGTAACAATCCTTATGCAGCAAATCAAATTTGTATGCCTTGATGGGGTGGGGGGATGTAAGAAGATGAAGAGGGAGATCAAATGGATGCGACAGGGAAATAGGCAAAAGCCCTCCAGCTCATTAAATCACCGAAGGACTTTAATTATTTCAACTACAGATTCATTTACAAATCGAATTCGAACAGCTTTTTCAAATTTAAGGACCTGGTACCAAGGTATACGTATTGATCTCATTCACATTGGCGACGTTAAAGTAAGTTAAATCATTGGTCGGAAACTTAACTGCATATGTGATTCCACCCCCTCTGTCACTTATACCTTTAATGGTAACTACACTAGGTACCGGGACACTGAATTCAGCAGGTGTATGAGTCAATACAACAGAATTATGAATAGGTTTGCCATCGACAAAAATCTGCACTTCATCGTAATCCTGTACGTTAAAGTCCCATATGACCATTTTGGCAGACCCACCCTGATTCAATTCATTGACTTTGAAGTCCTTAGCTTGAAGCCCCGGATTTTCTTCTTTATTGAACAATACCGTACCAGCCGCGACCTGGCTGCTGATTTGCTCTTTATTAATCACGTTACTTCCTAAGGTTGGGGTACTCTCATTAAAAGCATAATTGATAGTAAGAAAAAGCAAACCTACTCCAAGCAGAATCAGGATTGAATTCAGCCATCTATTAGGTTTTTTTGGGGGTTCAGAAGGGGCAGGATTTGGAATAGGGCTACTCGGAATCTGGGTTTCCTCACTATATAACTCTTCCTCAAGTTGAACTAGTGGAGCTTGTGAAGAGATACCCGCTTTCTGTTGAACGGGTTGAGGGGCCTCTTTATTTCTAACGTTTCTTCTAGGGTCCATTGCAATATCCTCCTAATCAAATTTAACTCTATGTGCTAGTTTGGGGATTTATGGTTTAGGCAATAAGATATATGTATTCAAACCATTCACAGCGACGATGTTAAAACAAGTGAATCGAGTTTGCGGAAACTTGACTGCGTACGTGAGTCCGCCTCCTTGATCTTGAATGCCCTTGATGGTAATTACACCAGGAACCGGAACAGTGAAAGCTACAGGCGTGTTGGTTAGTACAAATGAATCTTGAATAATTTTTCCGTCCACCAGAATTTGCACCATATCGTGATCCTCTGAGTTAAAGTCCCATATTAACATTCTTGTTGAGACGCCTCGTGTTAAGCCAGAAATATTGAAATCTCTAGCTTGAATACCATTGTGCTCTTCTCCATTGAATAATTTAGTGCCAGCTGCTGGTTCTCGGCTGAATTGCTCTTTCATAAGTTTATTACTGTCTAATGGTGTGGGGATATTTGTACAAGAAGCAATAAAAAGAAAAAAAAGAAAGATCAGAGCAAACAGGACAAGGTTCTTATGCATCCTTCCATTGGGCAGCATTAATGTATTGGCAGAGCTGGCAACTGCAGAAACTGTCTGATTATTTAGCTTGTCTTCACGAGTGATCATGGAGCTGATTGGGAATTTATAGTACCAGTAGGACATTAAGAGACGTATCAATACATACGTAATAATCGCAGATAAAACAGCTCCTGCTTTTGAGAGCATCTGATTATCTGCCCACGAGTTCAGGAATTCGAGTCCGAAGACAGAAGCTATAAGCATTAAAAAACACATTTGAAAAAAAGGGATCAGGACAGGTAGCCCATCATAAATGGTCCGGATCTTCGGAATGACCATAGAAGCGTAAAATAGTATTCCTATCAAAAAGAGTATGTTAAATGTAAAATTCGCGAGTGGAACCTCCAATACAAACACCTTAATTGATACAAAAATAAAATATAGGGGTCCCAAAATAACCTTTTCCGGGTAATTATTAAGAATATACTTGATTATCAAAGATAGACTTAAAAGAATAAAGATTAAGATAGGCACCAAGAAGAGGCCGAAGCCTGCATTAGAATTTTGATTGGAATTTTTCATCTGCTGTCCCCCAACATCTTCAAAAGAGAAGAGGCTTTTATGTTGCTACCTAAGGTGTAGGCATCAAGGTGTACGTATTCACACCATTCACAGCGACGATGTTGAAGAAAGTGTATTTGGTTTGCGGAAATTTGACTGCGTATGTGAGCCCACCTCCCTGGTCTTGAATGCCTTTAATAGTAATTACGCTTGGAACAGGAACAGTGAAAGCTACAGGCGTATTGGTCAACACTATTGAATCATGTATAGGCTTTCCATCCACCAAAATTTGCACTTTATCGTTGTCCTCTAAGTTATAGTCCCATATTAACATTCTTGTAGAGACGCTCCTGGTGAGACCTGGAACTTCAAAGTTTTTAGCTTGAATACCATTTTTTTCTTCTCCATGGAACAATATAGCGCCAGCCGCTGCTTCTCTGCTTATTTGCTCCTTCATCAACTTATTTGTGTCTAAAGTTGGAGGGATTTTACTAAGAAAAAACATCGTAAGGAAAAAAACAAATATCAGAGCAAACAGGACAAGGTTCTTATGCATGGATCCATGGGGAAGCGGTGATTGACTAACAGAGCCGCCATTTACCTGGATAGCCTGAATATCCTGCTCTTCCTCACGTGTAATCATGGAGCTGATTGGAAAGCTGTAGTACCAATAAGACATGAACAGACGCATCAGCACAAATGTGGTAACGGTTAATAAGACAGCTTCTGCTTTTGCGTACGTTTGGTTATCTGCCCAAGCGTTTAGGATATAAAAACCGATGATCGAAGCAATAAGCATAAGAAAGCACATTTGTAGAAAAGGAATCAGGACAGGCAGTTCATCATAAAGGCTCCGGATCTTTGGAATCATCATAGAACCGTAAAGTATGACTCCTAAGAACAATAGGACGCCATAAGGAAAATTAGAGGCTGGTACCTCCAGTACCAACACTTTAATCGAAGCATAAATAATGTACAAGGGTCCAAAAAAAATCTCTTTCTTGTAAGTATCAATCATATAAATGAAAAATAATATCGGACTTAAAACAATAATTAAAGGCACCACTAAGCACCCTAAGCCTGCAGCTGAGCTCGCATTTGAATTTTTCATTTATAACCTTCCAATATCTTCATAAATAATAGTAGATAATTCTTCGACCGTTGCCATAGGATTACCGCTTAGCCTAACAGCGTGATTACGAATAGCCTTTTCACATATATTTCTAACCAATCGCCCATTTCCGGCTGTGGGATCGCCAATATATTGCAGGAAGAGACCTAATAATGCCGTATCTGCACCCGCGGCAGCTTGATAGCCTTTGGATTTGAAGATTAAACGGCTGATCTGCAGCAATTCCTCAGGAGAATAATCGGGAAACGAGATGATGTTTGGAAAGCGCGATTTCAAGCCTGCATTACTGGCAATGAAGTCGTCCATATCCTGCTCATAGCCAGCCAGAATAACGACCAGTCGGTCTCTGTAATCATCCATCGCTTTAACAAGTGTATCAATGGCTTCTTTACCAAAGTCATCCTGGCCGCTAGCCAAGGCATAGGCCTCATCAATGAACAATACTCCGCCTAAAGCCTGGTCGATAACATCCTTTGTTTTTAGTGCAGTTTGTCCCAAATATCCGGCTACAAGGCCTGAACGATCCGTTTCAACAACGGAATCAGATTTAACCGCGCCCAGCTCCTTGAGCCGTTTGGCGATAATACGCGCGATTTTGGTTTTACCTGTTCCTGGATTGCCCTTGAAAATCATATGCAGCGTTTGCGTTCCTTCCACAGGCAAGCCCATTGCTTTGCGGCGATTACCCATTTCGATTTGCGCAGAGATTCCTTTTACAAAATCCTTAACCTCAATTAATCCAATCACTTCCTCTAGCTCGTGCAGCGCATTATGATTCTCACGTTTGTCGGAAGCGGGGATAATATTGAAATCCGCTTTATTGAGAAGGTTAAGCTGGTGCACAGGCAGGTCTGGTTGATCAGCGATACGAATCGATTGGTTGCGGATCGCTTCCTCCAGCGTATTCCGAGCTAATCGGCCGTTGCCGCTGTCGTTTTTGCCTGGAATCTGTTTTTTGTCATAATAAGCCATAAGCCCCTCGCGAATATCCGTTTCTATGGTGAAGCCGCGAGACTCTGCCATTTTCAAAGTGATCTGTTCCAACTGCTTGGCGGTATAGTCAGGAAACTCGATCATCAATGGAAAGCGGGAGGACAAGCCGGGATTTATTTTCAGGAAACCCCTCATTTCTGACGTATAGCCCGCCAAAATGACGATCAAATTGTCCTTGTGCAGCTCGATCAATCTGACTAAGGTATCTACGGCTTCCTTGCCAAATCCGCCACCCTGGATACCTTCCTCAGCGAGGGCATACGCCTCATCAATGAATAGAACACCGCCCAAAGCTGACTCTACCAGCTCCTTGGTCTTGGTTGCGGTCTGACCCATATATTCAGCGACCAAATGGGAGCGGTCGACCTCAACGAGATGTCCCATCTTCAATATTCCCATCGACTTCATCATCTGTGCAATCAGGCGGGCGATGGTCGTTTTGCCGGTTCCCGGATTTCCAGAAAAGACCATATTCAGACTTTGGTTGGTGTCGACGATAATCCCAGCTTCCTGTCGACGATGGTTAACGATGATTTGCTTCTCCAAGGTTCGGATGAACGTCTTCACATTGTCCAGTCCGATAATGCCAACCAGTGCTGTTTCAATATTAAAGGCTTCTTTTTGACCCAAGCCAAAATCCTCAAGAACAAGGAGTTTCCAATCCACAGCTGTAGCAGGCTCTTGTTTGCTTAGTCGTACCGATTGCTTGCGGATCGCTTCCTCCAGCAGGTTTCTCACCAAACGTCCGTTGCCGCTGTCGTTTCTGCCGGGAATTTGCTTGGTCTTGAATAGCTCAAGCATACGAGGGCCGGCGCTGGGATCAATCTGATAATCGCGGCTTAAAGCGGTCCGTTCCATAATTTCCAACATATCATCGGGTGTGTAGTCTGGAAATTCTACGATAAAAGGAAAGCGTGAACGCAGCCCGGGGTTTGATTTCAGAAAGGTTTCCATCTCGTTCGTATAGCCTGCAAGCACGACAACCATGTTCTCGCGATTGTCCTCCATGCCTTTGACGAGAGTGTCGATCGCTTCAAGGCCAAAGATATCATTGCGGCTCCGTGTTAATGTGTAAGCCTCATCGATAAACAAGACGCCGCCCAGGGCCGCTTCAATTTGTGCAGAGGTTTTGGGTGCGGTTGATCCGACATATTCGCCAACCAGGTCCTGCCTTGTTACCTCAATGAGCTGCCCTTGACCTAATAATCCCAATGCTTTCAAAATACGCGAAACAAGTCTGGCTACAATTGTTTTACCCGTGCCCGGATTACCGGAGAAAACCATATGAAGCGACATCGCCGTGTTTTTTTGTCCCGCTTGCTCGCGTTTTTTCTGTGCGTTAACCGTCTCCAGCAGCTCGTGGATAAAAGCTTTGACCTGATTCAAGCCTGTTAGCCTATCCAGCTCCAGCATAATATCCTCAAGTGTTTCTTCCTTAATAATCGACATACGTTTAAGGACAAAGCTTTGAGTAGACGTAACCACTACGATCTCCTGATCAACACAACGTATGGTTACTTGCTCTTTGGCCTGGAGCTCACCCTTGGAGCGCAGATCTAGAATACGATCCACAAATTCCTTTTGACTCCACTCATCGATAGCCTGTCCATAACGCTTACTTTCCACAAAGATTTCCGCAAGCCGATGAAACACATTCTCTTCATAGGAAATATTCAGCTGAGTTTGATAGGCTAGTGTCGAAGCAGCCTTAGTGAATTTCTGCTGGACGAGCCGCTCAACCGTCTCCACATTTAATGGTGCAGATATGGCGTAGGATCGTATACTCTTGAGAATAACTGGCGGAATTTGTGAGGCTATAACGGCTGGCAGTGCATTATATACATGCTTTTCCTTGACCCATTGATCCATTTCAAAAATGATAAAATAATCACCAGCATTTACTTGCGTGCCTTCAGGTGTTCGGAAGCTGCCTGTGCTGATCAACTGGGAGATGTAGTTCAGAACCTCAGAATGCGCGTGCTTCATTCCGGTAAAGCAAACCGTTCCCAAGCCATCCTGGAAGGTAGCTGAGCAGTCGACAATAAAGTTGCTTTTGACATCTACCTCGCTATAGCGGCTTAAATCGAATTCATAGTAACGCTTATAGGGAATTAAATTTTTTTTATTGAGTAACTGGATGAGCAAGCCGAGAGATGTCTTTTTGCCTGTTCCAGCAGGGCCGGAGATGAGGATAACATTTTTGACCTTCCCTTTTTCATTGGCAAAAAAAGCTTTCTTGAAAGCAGCTGTAAGCTGCTCGATATAGCTGTGCTGCGCCCATATTCTCTCATTAAGCTCTCTGATGATGTCGGCAAATTTGTCATCCAACTCTAGGGGAGACTGATCAATTCCAAGCTGCTTCACTCCACGCTTTACATCGGCCAATACCTCACGGACCGGAGAAGCAGAATTGGGAGCGAGTGGAGCAGTTCCGGGAAGCGAGGTTGACGTATGAGTTACAGTGGAGGGAGGACTATCGTCTTGCCCACGGTTTGTACTGGATAAATTTGCAGAGCTTCTCATACGAGCGGCTGCTTTGTGTTCTTTCATAAAGTCAATCAATTGGATTTCAGGAAAAACGATCCTTATCCATTTTTTAAAACTCATTCAGCTGCCCTCCAACCCAACTCGAAACGTATCGAATTATGTATAATCAATAGTAAAGATATTCCACATTACATAAATGTTTTCCTGCTGTTAAGAGATTTAGGCACTGCTGCGGTGGTCGTTTCTAACGATTCGAATCCGAAGGACTTGTTCAAGAGCCTTGTTCTTATGTTCTAAGCGCGATAACAAGAAAAGCATCCCAGCCGGTTTCAACCGATTTGCGGATGCTTTTTGTTGATTACTTGTAGGATTCCCTTTGCTGCTATTTCACGAGCTCAATAAACTTGCTTGCTGCGTTGGATAGTGGCATGTTGCGCATAATCATGAATCCCACCTGGGAAGGTGGCATCTTGATATCCAATTGAATTTCAAAGAGAGAGCCGTCTTCCAGTTCCCTGGAAATGAATTCTTTGGTTATATAAGAGATGCCAAGTCCTTTCCGTGCGAACTCGATGAGAAGATCCACGCTTCCGACCTCAATTTCAGGTTTGATCTCATAACCGTAGCTTTCAAATAGTTCTGTGATGGCCATCCGTACCCGACTATTACGCGAGAACAGGATGATGGGGTACTGCAGCAGCAGCTCGAGTGAGAGTACTCTATCCTTAAGCTCGGCATAATGAGCTCCCGCTACAAAGCAATCCTGCAGCTGAATGCCCTTCATCACTTCAAGCTGGGAATCGACAATGGGCATACGAACGACACCCAAATCGATTTTTCCCTCTTTCAAAAAAGCGATGGTTTCCGGTGTCGTTCCATGATTCAGATGCAATTTGATACCGGGATGCTTCTGATGATAGGTTTCCAGATAAGGAAGCAAATAGTGCTTGAACAATGAATCACTGCCGCCGATCCGCAGCTCACCGCTGTCCAGATTTTTAAGCGCCGCCATCTTTTCCTCTGCCAGCGCGATTAGGATCTGAGACTTCTCGATATAGGAATACAGGGTGACGCCCTCTTGCGTTAAGGCAACGCCTTTGGAATTTCGGTAAAACAAGGTGATGCCAAAGCTGTCCTCGAGCTGCTTGATAGCATGGCTGACGCTTGGCTGTGTGATGAACAATGATTTGGCCGCCTTGGACAAGCTACCTGTCTTCGCAGCCCAATAGAAAACCTTGTATAGTTCGTAATTGATCATAGACGTGGTCTATAGCTCCTGTAAAATATATTAATTACCTGTATAGGTGATATTCGTATTATAGTGGATTTAGGAAATAGAATCCAGAGCTATCGAAGAAGGCCCTGCTGGAAGGAGAGAGAGAAATGGAAGCTACCACGTTCGTCTTATTTGGAGCGACTGGGGATTTAGCCAAAAGAAAAATTTATCCTGCCTTGTATAACTTGTTCGTCGATCAGAAACTACCTCAGTCCTTCTCCGTGATCGGTTTGGGTAGACGAGAACTATCCGATCAAGCCTTTCAAGCAAATGTCGAGCAATCACTCCATATGTTTTCCAGGCGCGAAGCGAATGATCCCGATGTTATGAAAAAGTTCCTGCGGGCATTCCGCTATAGCGTTCTCGATGTTGGCCGCAAGGAAGATTATCAGAAGCTGCTGAAGCTGATTGAACAGCAGGAAGAAGAGCAACGCATGGAACCAAATCGGATGTTTTATTTATCCGTAGGACCTGAATTTTTTGAACCGATTACAGCCAACATCCATGAAAGCGGACTTGGTTCTGCGAATGGCTGGAAGCGTTTGGTGATCGAAAAGCCTTTTGGCCATGATTTGCAATCCGCTCGGGATTTGAATCATAATCTGAGCAAGGTTTTTAAAGAAGATGAGATCTTTCGAGTTGATCATTATCTTGGCAAGCCCATGGTACAGAAGCTTGAGGTTCTGCAGCAGAGCAATCCTGTTCTTCAGGCACTATGGAACAACCGTTACATTGCTAACGTTCAAATAACGGCAAACGAAATCGTCGGTGTTGAAGAACGAGCTGGCTATTACGATCATGTTGGTGCTGTAAGAGACATGTTCCAAAACCATATGCTGCAATTGCTCATGATGCTGACGATCCATCTCCCAAACAACAGTACTTCTGAGAATATCCGTTACAAAAAGAAGCTCGTGATGGAATCTCTGGAAAAGCTGCAAAAAGAGGATGTAAGCTCTCAAGTTGTCCGCGGACAGTACGGAGCAGGAACAATCCAAGGAAAATCCGTCGTCGGTTATACATCCGAACCCAATATTGCCTCAACCTCAAGTAATGATACATTCATCGCGGCTAAGCTGCAAATCGACGATTATTTTTGGCGCGGCGTTCCATTTTACATTCGCACAGGTAAAAGAATGAAGGACAAATCAACACGACTCGTGATCGAGTTCAAAGAACCGTTAAAGCAGCCTGGGGCCAATGATGATAACAAAACGCCTAATCTGCTCGTAATTGAAATCAGTCCCCACGAAGGCATTTCGCTTCAATTAAATACAAGAGATCCTTTGAATAAAGGGAAGTTCAAGCCCATGCATATCGACTTTCATGAGAATCGGGATCATGTGCCCGAGGCTTACGAGAATTTGATTCGCGATGCTTTGCACGGAGATTCTACGTTCTTCGCCCATTGGGACGAGGTCGAATTGTCATGGCAATGGGTTCAACCTATCTTAGATGCATACAAAGAGAACCTGGTGCCGCTTCGTCTTTATGCAGCTGGCACCTACGGTCCTGCCGAGTCCGATGAGCTGTTGGAGCAGGACGGCTATCACTGGTGGTTCGATGACAAGTCGGAAACAGAAATCGAATCCATAAAAGGAGAACAATATGCCTATCACACAAACAATTGATCAACTAGCTATCGATACGATCCGTACGTTATCGATAGATGCCACAAACGCGGCTAATTCCGGACATCCAGGACTGCCAATGGGGGCGGCGCCTATGGCGTATGCGCTTTGGGGCAAACATCTCAATCACAATCCGGCCCATGCAAAATGGTTTAACCGCGATCGTTTCGTATTATCTGCAGGGCACGGCTCTGCTTTGCTGTACAGCCTTTTGCATTTGTCTGGTTATAATCTTTCCATAGAAGATGTGAAGCAGTTCCGCAAGCTGAACAGCAAAACACCTGGACATCCTGAATTTGGCCACACAGATGGCGTAGATGCTACAACCGGTCCTCTGGGACAAGGTATTGCTATGGCTGTAGGTATGGCGATGGCTGAAGCGCATCTGGCTTCGAAATTCAACCAAAGCGGGTTCCCGGTCGTCGATCATTATACGTATGCGCTAGTCGGAGATGGCTGCTTGATGGAAGGGATCTCTTACGAGGCCATGTCCATGGCAGGACATATGAAACTGAACAAATTGGTTGTATTGTACGATTCCAACGACATTTCCTTGGATGGGGACCTCAACCTTTCCTTCGGAGAAAACATTCAAAAAAGAGCAGAATCCGCACACTGGCAGTATTTAAGAGTTGAAGACGGCAACGATATCGAGCAAATTGCCAAAGCGATCGAAACCGCCAAGTTAAATGATTCCCAACCGACGATTATCGAAATCCGGACCATTATTGGATACGGAAGTAAAGTTGCGGGAACGAATAAGGCGCATGGCAATCCGCTTGGCAAAGAAGAAGCAAAGGCAACCAAGGAAGCATATGGCTGGAAGTATGAGGAAGAATTCACGGTTCCGGCAGAAGTCAAAGACCATTTTGCACAGCTTAAACAAAATGGGGAGGCCAAAGAAGCAGCGTGGAACCAATTGGTCTCCTCATATAAAAATCAGCATCCAGCGCTGGGTACGGAGCTTGAACAAGTCATCGATGGTTCAGTCGTGATCGATGCCGCTGACATCCTGACCTTCGATTCTTCCAAGACAATTTCAACTCGTGTGGCAAGCGGTCAAGCGATCAATCATTTCGTTAAATCAGTTCCTTCGATTTTTGGCGGCAGCGCGGACTTGTCCCATTCAACGATGACGGATATTAGCGGAGAGCAAGTATTTGCCGTTGAATCCTATGCTGGACGCAACATCTACTTCGGCGTCCGCGAGCATGCAATGGGCGCGGCTGGCAACGGTATGGCGCTGCACGGAGGTGTTAAACCATTCGTAAGCACGTTCTTCGTATTCAGCGATTACCTGCGTCCGTCGATTCGACTGGCTGCACTGCAGAAGCTGCCTGTTATTTACGTATTCACGCATGATTCAGTGGCTGTCGGCGAAGATGGACCTACGCATGAGCCCGTTGAGCATTTGGCAGCGCTGCGTACCATTCCGGGACTTACGGTCATTCGCCCTACGGATGCCAACGAAACGGCAAGTGCATGGGCTTATGCTTTGCAGCAAAATGAAGGTCCGGTCGCTCTAGTGCTGAGCAGACAGAACCTGCCTATCTACGATGCAACCAAAGGCAATGTGGAAGAGGTAACCAAAGGAGCGTACGTTCTGACGGAAACCAACACTCAGCCGGATGTCATCCTGATCGCTACCGGTTCCGAAGTTTCCTTGGCCGTGAACGCCAAAGCTGAGCTTGAGAAGGATCATATCTCTGTACGCGTAGTGGCCATGCCGAGCCGTGAGCTGTTCAACCGCCAATCCGAAGCTTATAAGGAGTCGGTACTACCTGCTGCTGTCACAAAGCGTTTAGCTATAGAAGCCGGTATTTCACTAGGCTGGGAGCGTTACACGGGACCAAGCGGCAATGTATTATCCATTGATACCTTCGGTGCTTCAGGGCCAGGAGCTGAGGTCTTGCAATTCTTTGGATTCTCTGTGGATAACGTGGTTCGTTTGACGAAAGAGTTGTTATAGTAATATAGTAGGAATAGAAAAGCAGTCCGTGCATAGTTGGAATGTTTTTGGAGATTATGCCGGATTGTGCAAGTCATCTAAAATATAACCATATAACCGGAGGTAATAACAATGAAATTTTTTATCGACACAGCAAACCTGGTAGATATCAGAAAGGCTTACAAAGTAGGCATCTTGTCCGGTGTTACGACTAACCCATCCCTAGTTGCCAAAGAAGGTGTAAAATTCGAAGATCGTATCGCTGAAATTTTGCGCGAAGTACCTGAGGTAGAATCCGTTTCGGCGGAAGTAACACCTGAGGCGGAAACAGCTGAAGACATGATCGCTCAAGCAAATGAACTAATCAAAATCAACAACAACGACAAAAACATCACCATTAAGCTTCCGATGACATTGGCAGGTTTGGAAGCATGCCGTTACCTGACGAAAAAAGGTGTAAAAACGAACGTAACCCTGATCTTCACTGTGAACCAAGCGCTTTTAGCCGCTCGCGCTGGAGCAACTTATGTCTCCCCGTTCCTGGGCCGCTTGGATGATATTTCGGAAGACGGCGTTTTGCTTGTAACGAAAATCGCTGAATTGTTCCGTACTCATAAGCTGGATGCACAAATCATCGCGGCATCTGTCCGTAACCCGGATCACGTAACACGTGTGGCTATGGCTGGCGCGCACATTGCAACCGTTCCTTTCTCAGTCATCGAACAATTGACCAAGCATCCACTAACAGATCAAGGCATGGAGAAATTCGCTGCCGATTGGAAAAAATCCGTGTAATAAGCTGCACTCAGCTTATCGAGAAACCCGGTCCTTATTAAGGACATGGGTTTCTCTTTTTGTTATGTACGCGTAAAATCGAGGTCATGATTTTCTTTTTTTGAAAATGGAATTGTTAATGAGCTGCTAGTGCGATTTGTTGGACAAAAAATTGACTTTTTGGCGAGTCCCGATTGGTTCATACACCACCAATAAGGTGACATAATTATAATTATGTAAACTTATGATAACTAAGCATTGCGGTTGCTACCAGATCTGCGTTAGCGCAATGACCTGGAATGTACAAGTACTATAGCACAAATCATTCTTGTCATTTTTAACTATCAAGAATGTGATCCCTGTCGCCAGCACCGAAAACTCGCGGTGATTGTACGGCAAGCTCCTCGCAATCAGTATTGGTCTGGATACATGCAATTTCGGACTAAGTGTTCCCATTTTGTGGTATAATTTTATCAATATTGCTAAACCTGTAAGGAGGAAATTGTGTGATATACGTTGTAAGACATGGACAAACAGATCTGAACAAAGAAGGAAGGCTTCAGGGAAGACAGGGTTTGCAATTAAACGAATATGGAATAGAACAAGCAAAATCTTTAGCGGAAAGTCTTAAAAATATTAAATTTGATTTAGTTTATTCTTCCCCTCAGGAAAGAGCTATACAAACAGCTGAGATAGCAACAGGTATGAAGGCGATAATTGATAATAGACTTGATGTGTTTGATTTAGGCGAGGCTGATACTCTGAAAAGAGGCGAAGTCAAGATGGCTGGATTAGCACCTGATTCCAGTGTATATAGAGGCGTTGAAGATATTCATAGCTTCATAAAGAGAATTTTCGAATTTATGCATCAACTTAAGAATGCGTATAGCACAGGAGCTACTAACATTTTGCTATCTGGTCATAGATGTACAACAGGCTGTATAGGTGCTTATTTTGAAGGTATCCCGAAGGATAATAATGTTTTAAGGTATTCCTCAGAGAATGGACAATATAAAATTTATAAATTCCTTCGTTCAATCTAAGTTCAGCTCCGCATCACCTTAGCGGGGGCTTGAGTATGACATACGAGTCTAACAAGGGACTTGGATGCGTCTGGTGGGCGGTATACGTTTGAATCGAATTAAACCGGGATGATGCCGGGTGTACCCGAAACGCAGAACAAGCACGCACCGCTTCGGCCAATGCGTGCTTGTTCTGCGTTGGAATCCATCAATTTACGGTTGGGCTGGTTGATGTTATGATCATGTGGAAGGGAATCATAGTGGAGTAGTAGAGGGGGAAAGCCTTATTGAGAACGCATACACAAAGCCTCATGTTTTAACGCTAAAGGGCAAGTTTATCATTTTGTTCATGGTGTTGATCTCAGTTCCGTTCTTCATTTGCGGTATATTGGTGTACAACAAGTTTGCCGCCAATATTGAAACTAACACCCGCAATGCGACAGAGCAGCTTATGGAACAACTGGGTAACAACCTGGACAGGTTCTCTAATGAAGTCGAGCGACTTACTTTGGCGCCTGTCAGTAATACTGAGGTATTGAGGGTGCTGGATAATCACAGTATGACAAAGCGTAATATCGTATATTTGGCTACTGATGAGCAGAAGCAGATAATTACATTATATGGCCAGGCACAGTCCGCCGGGCTGAATATTGTAGCGCAAATTCCTGTATGTGGAAATACACGAGCGGGGAGCCGAGCTGCACAGTTTTAAGCTAATTGAGGATATGGGAACGGAATATATATGGCTTTGCCAAAACAAAAGTCTTCGAAATTGAACAACAATCGACCAACGAGGTCACATTTCTTCTTGTAAGTTCGCCATTCACGATGGAGCTTTATCCTTTCGAATTTTCATTGCGGCTATGTTACTCCTTGGATGGGAGAAAGTTAAACATTCATTATACGGTACATAATACAGGTGATAAAGAGATGTATTTTTCATTGGGTGCTCATCCTGGTTTTTTACTTCAGGAACCCATTCATCATTATTATCTACTTTTCGAGCAGAATGAAACCATTTACGCGTACAGATCGCATAATAAATTAGTAATGGAAACTCCCGATGCTTGTATGTTGGCGGATAGTAACCGGCTGCCTCTTGATTATGACCTGTTTGCCAAGGGGGCATTCGTCTGTAAAAACCTCCGGTCCAACCATTTGCGGCTTTGCTCCGACCACCTTACCAAGGCGGTGGAGATAGGCTGGGATGGCTTTTCGGTTGTGGGGATTTGGACAAAGGAAAATGCCGCCTTATGTGTGTATTGAACCCTGGAACGGACATGGGGATACCCAAAGTTGCTCGGGAAACATTGCGGAGAAGCCCTTGATCACTCGGCTTGACAAAGGCGCTCGGTATACTTCAATGATATATATAGGTATAGAGGAGTGGCAAAGATGAAATAAGGTATTCCGTTGTTGACATTGTGTGGTACCAAAACATGTTCGGAATCGGTTTGCGTTGGAGCAATGAAGGAGCAAGATGAGGCTGCCGTTTTCTCACCTAACGGGCAGAAGAGTGTGATGGAACGGCTAATTATTATCGCTCTCTATTTTTCCGGAGTAATACATTCGCTTCACCACACCTATAATATGATGAGTCTAGAAATCTAAAGAGGTGAGCCAATGGCAGTCGTAAAAGCCAGGAAACAGGATATTGATATGTTGGCAAGGTTACTTCGAGCTGAAGCTGAGACCGAAGGCGAAATGGGCATGGTCCTTGTTGGAAATGTTGGCATCAACCGAATAAGAGCGGATTGCTCCGATTTTAAAGGAATCCGGACAATTCCCCAAATGATCAACCAGCCGCATGCGTTCGAAGCGTTGCAACATGGTTTGTACTATCAAAACGCAAGAGAGAGGGAACGCCGTCTGGCGCAACGGGCTGTGGATGGGGAACGGAATTGGCCAGGAAAATTTTCCCTATGGTATTTCCGTCCAGGAACGTTTGAAAATCCCGGACCATGTCCGCCAACTTGGTATAATCAGCCGCTCGCAGGACGATACAAAAAGCACTGTTTTTATGAACCGACCGCGAATGAATGTGAAAATGTATATAATACGTTTTAATTTTATAAACGAAAAGAGCTCAGGATTTCTTAATAAGAACTTTATCTCATTGAGTGCCGCTTAAATTGCGGCTTCTTTGGGTTAAGTGGTATAAAGTTGTTGTCACACATGTGAAAGGCCGTCCGATGTTGGATGACAAGAACATTAGCTTAATAAAGTCTACTTGAATAAAAAAGGAATAAAAAAGGAAAATCACGATGGGTGGAAAATATTGTTCTCGGGGGTTAGAGATTGAGTTAATTGAGTTAACAGAAAGACGGATCAAATTCTTATCAACCTACAATTTCGCTTCATACATATTCACAAAACTCGTATTTTGTACATATGTATATAAATCAGGAAAGCCACGATTTACGCTTAATGACTTGTCATCCGTCAGATGATTGTGTGTGTCGGATGACAAGAACATTGTCCGATTAACCCTCAATGGTCTGGTCTGTCTTCCCTAAAAATTCGTTAAAAACAAGAATGAGCCGAATCCCATACGGCTCATCTAATAATAACGTTCCTTGCCCATTTTGTACCAATTTAGCGCTTTTCTTTCTAGCTCTTTAACAAACTCATCTTTACCGTCCATATAAGTTTCAATGTCCCTTGGGAACTGTTTGGCGAGGCTTTCTTTTAAATCTCCATAACGATTTGCTTCATCGGGATGCGTTCGGAGGTAATCCCTTACCGCCAAATGGCGAGTAATATCTTCCTTGTTATCCCCTTGAAACACATGCACTTGATGTGTGCGATTTTCTCCGCCTTTTCGAAAATATCTTCTTCCTTTCATCCCGAGCTCTCCCATACATTGGTAACCAAGTTCTTCCATTCGTTCATTAAACGAATCTATTTTTTTAATATCTTTTACTACTGGCATGATATCAATGATTGGTTTGGATTTTAACCCTGGAACTGAAGTGCTACCTATATGATGAATGTCGATTAACTCATCACCAAAAATATCCTTTATTTTTTGAGATTCCCCACTAAACTTTTGTTTCCAATTATCGTTGTATTCTGTAACCACAACATTCATCTAATTAGGTCATTAACAAGATGACGACCAAATCTCGAACCCAGAGTCTTATTGGGATGTTAATACAGATGGTCATGGGTGCGGTTGTTGCCTTAGTCGTTGGATTCGAATTAACGTAGCTGGCAGAAAACATGGTGGGACTGCATATTCCACAGTTTATGGATACAGCCCTTTTCTTAACGATTACCTTTTTTAGCTTTTTCCTTATGATATCTGCATGATATCTGCGGCCATGTCGCTGTTAGGCACCTGTTTGTTTTTTCATTAAAGAGTTTCCTGTTTCAGTACAAAAAAAACGAGCCTCTAGATCACGCTTCTAAAAAGCCCCAAAATAATAAAAAAGTATATAAATAAATTAAACTAACAAAATGGCCTCTTGTTCACCCTCGCGATCTGATCTAGAATGGCTTGCTGCGCGGTGTGCTGCACCTTATGATTAATCGTTAGATACAGATTCTGCCCCTTGACCGGCTTGGTCAGCTTCATGTCGCCGACGATCCGGCTCATGCTGTCGATTTGATAGGATTTATAACCGATAAGCCCCCGCATCTCCTTCTGATACATCAACTCGATGCCGTCGTAGCCGACCTCCTCGGAATCCAAATACTTAAGCGTGGGATCCGATTGATCCGCGTTGATTTCTTTGTAAAAGTCCAGATTCTCCTTGGCTCCCTTCATCTTGTTCATATAGCCGACCAATTGAACTGCGACCCGGTCGGGTCTGTACTGGTGGATGCGCTCCTCCACGAACTCCATGTCCGGATACTCGTCGCGGTGCTCGCTAAGATAGGCGATCTCTTCTTTTGACAGTCCCGATTTGATCCGTCGTTGTCGGAATGGCAGATGCGTTCTGCCTTTGATGTCCATAGCCTCGATAACTTCCTCAGTCGTCAAACTGTAGATAAGCAAAACGTACGTTTAGTGAAGAGAACAAGAGAAATGTAAGCATGAAAAAGACATTTAACCTGTTCCTCATTCCGTCATTCGATACCTACCCTTTAATTGTCATATATTTGTCATATATTCAGACGAATTCCTTTTTAGAGAGGTTCAATCTTTATCCCTGCACAATAAGAATAAGCAACCTTACGGGAATGGCGGGTATCCGAACTCAATACCAAGTTATTTTTCAAAATTTACGCTTCCGAATCCATGAGACCGATGAATTCCCGGATCGGCTGTCGTCTATATAAACGAAGGCATAAATGAACACATACTAATTTGACGAAGAGGTGTTTTGAAAATGGCATTAACGTCCGCATTCACGAGCTTCAACCTGCCTGTAAAAAACGTAGAACAATCGAAAGCGTTCTTCACCGGACTCGGATTCGAGCTTAACCCGCAATTCCCCGATAACGAGAATTCGGTAGCCATCGTGATCGGCGACAACCTGCAGGTCATGCTGATCAATCAAGCATTCTTTAATACGCTCACGGAGAAGGAATCCGTCGATACGAGCAAGTATGCGCAGATGACGATCGCATTGGCCTTCGAGAGCCGGGAAAAGGTCGATGAAATCGTGAATACCGCAGTCTCCTTGGGCGGGAAATTACACGCTGAACCTGAAGATCATGGGTTCATGTATCATTGGGGCTTCGTGGACTTGGACGGCCATCTGTGGGCCATTAACTACATGAACATGGATGCGGCACAAGGTTAAGGCTAACGGAGAGCACGCTCGTACCAGGGTTCAAAAAGAAAGACGCCGGGCACCTTCCCCGACGTCTTCTTCGCGATGATTAGTTGTCTATACTTTAGAAATAATTCGCAATACCTCACGCCAGGACTTGAATACTGTAACTATCCTCCCGCTACTTTAAATAGCCAAAAGAGGAGATACCCGAAGCAATCTCCTCCACTATTGTATCCGTTAACTTAATGGAGCTAATCCCGTAGCGACGCAACAAAAAGCCGCCGTTTTTTTCCTCGGCGGCAGTATAGATATTATTCGCGTTCCCAGAGAAGATTGCGCAATCTTCGATCGACCAGCCACAGCGCCCCCCAAGCCAGTATGGCGACATAGACGGGAAACAGCAGATGAGACCACAACGGATTATCCAGCCTGAGATGTGTAGCCACCGCGCCTCCTAAGTAACCCGTGAGCAGTAGCGCCCCCAGGAACCAAGTTCGCGGAATGGCATACAGGACCGTGCAGAGCAATACTAATACGCCCAACGTTACAAGGTGGTGCTCCGCGAATCCGAGCGTGACCGTGCCTTCTACCACTGGTACAGGCTTGGTGAATTTCCCGATCCCATCGAACAACATGAACAGAATGACAATCCCTCTCATGGCACGCGCTGTCCATAGCCTCGCACTAGAGATTTCTTTTACTGGCGGTGTCCTCGTTTTCATATTCGTCTCGATCATCGGGATTCCTCCGTATATTTCTTGAAATTATCCAAAATCGCCTGCCATCCCGCCTGTTGCATTTCTAGGGAATGCGTGCTTTCCGCGTCAAATATTTCAATCACCTTGGTTTCGTTTCCTTGTTTCAGGAAGGAGATCTCAACCGTTCTCCCGTCTTCCATTGTGTATGAAATCTGCTCATGCAGCTTCACGACGTCGTATGTTCCAAAGAAGTCAAACCCCATGCTTCCGTCTTTTGCTTCCATTCGAGTAAGGAATTTGCCTCCAACCCGCAGATCATTCTCCGCCTTAGGTGCGTGCCACGACTCCGAAGCTTGATTCCACTTCGTGATGTGTTCCGGCTCGGACCAGTACCTCCATACCTTCTCTACTGGTGCTTGAACGACTGCTTGCACGGTAACTTTCGTCGATTGATTCGTTTCCATTGTAATAACCACCTCTCTTGTTTTTAGTTTTCACTTCTATAGACGAAGCCAATCGACGAAATTCATCGGTCCAATCGATCCGGAAGTCCGAAACGGGCAAATAATTTTCTATTGATGAAATTTTGGACGTGGTATACTTTGTTGTCTTTCACTTCTAAGAGGTGAATCCCCCAAGGGACCAAACCGTTCTCTTCCCTGCTCCACATATACTGCGCTAACGCAGGAAAACCGCCATTCGCCGTAACCGGCACAAACCGGGATCCCTCGCAATGCCAACGCGTAAGCGTGAAGAACTTGAACAAATCGTCCTTGCCGCGCACCCACATAGGGAAAGGAGGCATAGACATCCGACCTTCTTCATGGAACAAGGCAACCAGGGCATTGATATCGAATTGCTCGAAGGCTTCCACATAACGTGACAGCAATTCCTGATCAGGTGCCTCTTCGCTCCTATTGAATTCATCGGAACGGAGTTGTTCCCGCTCCAACGTATCTCTGGCTCTCTGCAGAGCGCTGTTTACCGCTGCCGACGACATGCCTAACGTCTCTGCGATCTGCTTAGAAGGCCACTCGAATACATCCTTCAGAATCATCACCGCACGTTGACGGGGAGGCAAGAGCTGTAAAAGTGTAATAAAACAGATATGCAGCGTATCTTTACGAATGAAAATATCTTCCGGATTATTCGAAAATTCAGGGGCTGGCCAAATCCAAGATGAGTCAGGCAGCGTCTCGCGAGGTTCGACAATGGATTCCGCTGGGCCGGAGAAGTCTACGGGGCGAATGCGGCGCTTCGATTGTCTTAGCTTGTCCAGGCATATATTTGAAGCGATCCGATAGACCCACGTTTTAAACGAGGATTCCTGTCGGAAGGAGCTCCAGCTTTGCCAGACGCGGATGAAGGTTTCCTGCACGGCATCGTCTGCGTCATCGATAGACCCAAGCATCCTATAACAGAACGAGGTTAACCCTGGCTTCAACTCGTCAAATAACTGGAGTTCTGGTGCGGTTACTTTCATTGCGGTGTCCACCCTTCATGGAACGAATTCTTCAATACTCTTCAAGACTCTTCAATACTATAATACCTATTGAAGAATTCGTTTGTATATAAAAAAAGAGTAACACGACCAGATGGCGGGCAACTCTTTCTTCGTGAGGGAATCCAGGGCAGAAGGATTCCTCCTGTAACGGCATATTGATATGTCCGTCTTGCTGCAGAGCATCGAAGATTCGATTTGACTTCTCAATCTCGTTCTACATTATGCAGATCGTCACCCGTTTCCCGGTTTCGATCGGCAAACCCCAGGGCGCATCCGAGAACATCAAAGTGTCAAATATGTTGTGACTTTACTGTTTCCCCGATGCAATATCTCCGATAATTCGGAAAATCTGATATATCATAAATGAGGCGAAAACAAGTACCAAAAATTACTGAACATGTATTTACGACTTGATATCATTTTGACTTAAAAATTTCATTAAATCATTATTCAGCTGCACAATCTCATTGTTAGCATTATTCGCATAATCCGGCAACATCATATCCCTAACCATTTTAGTTCGTAGCCATGTCATAAAGAAAAGATCCAAAAATAAGTTTGGCAATTTAAGCACCATTTTAAGTATTGGTGGATCAATTGAAACGCCAGCTTTTTGTATTGCCCTCAGATATGCTTTTAAAGTGACTGTTATTTTGCGTGCCGTCTTTCTGGCTGTTTTTTTGTCAATTATCTTATTCTCAGAATGCAAAAAGCTTAACATAGCAATGTCTGATACGGAATGTGTGATTAGATACGCTTGCATATCCTTTTTAATTACGTAGGGAAGCTTTGCTGTTTTAAATAATTTTGCGAGGTGTTCTATGCGTTCTGTTACTACACCATTCATTTCTCCAAACACAGTTGCCGCTATAATCTTTGGTAGAAATCGAGCATGCAATACTCCATTTTTAATCTGTCCGCCGAAGCCGGGAAAAGCTGGTAAAAGTCTATCCCCTACGATATCCAGCCACGAAGAAAATCCAATTGGATTATTAGTCATCGCAACTATATTTTTACTTTGATTATCTTTTAGCGCTAACAACGCTGATTCGGACCGATCATAACGAACGGTAACGAAAATAAAATCGTATACATCGTCATTTTCGAGTGTATCAATGACATTCACTTGTATCGATCTAACTTTACCTTTTTCTTTATATTGCAGGCCATTTTCTCTTAATGATTTAAATCTATTAGAACGTGCAAACAGGGTAACGTCAAACCCTGCTTCAATGAACTTAATTGCATACATGCTCCCGATGACACCTGCACCAAAAATTAAAATTCTATCTTGTTTTGCTGACATGAAAACCACCCCTACTTATTAACATTTCCTTTTAATTATCAGACAACATGTTGTATGATGTGATTATAAATCTTCATTATTCCTTGATCAACCATCAGTTTTTTATTATTTGTCGGATGATATTCTTATTCGCTAGCAGGAGGAAAACATGAAAAAGCAACCCCAAATAACGGAGAAAACAAGACAAAAGCTTGTAGAAGTTTTTTGTGAGTTATATAGCCAAAAGCCGATTGAGAAAATTTCGGTTCAGGAAATTGCGAATAAGTCAGGATATAACCGCAGCACCTTTTATCAGTACTTTACTGACATTTACGAATTGTTAGACTCTGTTGAAAATGACTTATTGAATGAATTAAAAAAAGAATTGGCGAATAAAGAGCTATCGATGCATACGGTTCAAGATACGCTCTATTGTCTGGACAATAGAGAACATCTCCTGGTTCTTAATGCCCTTTTGGGTGATTATGGAAGTGCCCGTTTTTTAAAACGCTTAAAAAAAGAAATTACTTTGGATCAATTAGAAGTAAACGTTCCGCAAAACCATTCCTTAACGCCATACTTAATTGAGTTTTACCTGACAACTTCCCTTTCTTTATTTCGTCTTTGGCTCCAGCGTCAAAAGGATTTATCGTCAGAAGAATTTTTCAAGTTAGTGGAGAACCTATATTCAAGAGGGATTACGCCCTATTTTAAAGATTGAGTCTGTCATTCAAACCAAATCCATATGTTGTATAAATACAAACTTCTGCAAGTTTTTCTTCAGAGAAATTGCCTCTATTTGTGATATGGTTAGTATAACGATACTATCGGCGAAAAATGCGAAGGAACTGCTGCTGCGCGGTGATCTGCTGGTTCCGTTCAACTAAATATTGGGAGTGAAGTTGTGTATGGCTGAGTATAAAGATAATAATGAGGAAGAAAAAGGGAAGAACCTCCTCCATTTTATAGTTGATCGTCCCGGCCGTGTCGCGGGGAATCCCCCTCCGCTGCTCAGGGTGCGAGTATCTTCCTCGGGAGGGCGATGCCAATGAGGGATGCTACGGAGGGTCAGCAGAAGCACGGGCAGCAAGAACATATCGAGACGCTGCCGCTGTTCTCCACCACGGATAAGAACGGACGGATGACTATGCTCACGCCGGGACGTAGCGTCGGACGCGCGGCTCCGCTGATGCCGTGGCTGCTTACAGCCGCTGCATTGTGGGCGCTGACAGGCTCCGTGCCGTTCGGCGCACTACTCGGCATGGCGCCGACACCGGCGATCAGCATGTTCCTCGGTCATCCGGTCACAGTGGGCGTCGCCGTTTTGCTGCTGTTCGTTGCGATCGGTACGACCGGTGTAGTGTACTCGCGATCGATTGAGCAGTTCGGACAGACCAGGGTGGCAGGCCTGTTCAAGACGCTATCGGTAGCAGGAGGGCTCGCAGCAGTCGCGGGAGTCCTCCTGCTCTGGACGCTGACAAGCAACCCATCGCGCCCCTTTGACCTCGAGGCCATAGCGACATCGCCGACGATCCCGCTTGAGCTCGGCGCCGTCGTCGGAGCTAGCTTCGCCCTCTGGGCCGCCATCGCGCTCCTGCGGTTGCCCGGCTCTATCGCCCACGCCCGGCGGCGTCAGGCGGACATCGAGCGACTCCGCGCGGAGGGTTCGTCATACACCGGGACGTTGACCGCCGTGAATTTTACTAACAGTTGGCTCTTTAATTTGCCGATGTTCACGGTTGAGGTAAATTATATCGTTGACGGTGCTCCACGTGTCGTACCAGCACATATGCGCACCAGCGACGACCGCGTTCCCGTCGTCGGGTCGCGAATGATCGTGCTGACCGATGATCGCGGAACCACCCACGTGGAGCTGGACCTGGCGAGTGGAGCGGCATTCGAGCCGGACGTGGGTAAGTACGCCCCGTCGGACGGTTGATTTTACGGCCCTGATGCAATAAAGTTACTTGAATAATTCGTTTCTGAATCTGACCATCGTCTTTTTGGAAAATCCCAACAGAAAAAGCGCCGGCTCACGATGTTATCATGAAACCGGACGCCGCTCCCACCCGGGTCGTATGCGCTATGGGTGTAAATTGATTAGCGCTGTGCCCCTAGCCTACTCATTCCCATTGGACACCGCGGGACTCCGGCTGGTTGCTATTCAGGAAGTGCGTGTCAATTGCGACGAGCCGTTCGCTCTATGCCATCAGCGGTTATTTTGTACAGTTGATGCGGCAGATCGTGTCCCATGCCGTCAACCACCATTAGCTCGGCGCCGGGGATGGCAGAAGCCGTGTCCTCGCCACACGCTGGGACGAACAGGGGATCTTCCACCCCATGAATGACAAGTGCTGGTACTTTTATGGTCGCCAGCCGCGGACGCCGATCACCGGAGACAGCGATCGCAGCAATTTGTCGTCCGACACTGCCTGGATCGTAGGCTCGCTGGACTTCCTCCAGAATGAGCGCCCGATAAGCGTCCTCTTCAAACGGATAGCCGGTGCCAGCGATGCGTTTGGCAAAAGCGAGGCTGTGCGCCAAAAATCCTGCTTCATCCTCAAATGGGTTCGGCGCCGGTGTAGTCATCATCGCCATGACTTCCGGGGAAGATTGCGGAAGGGCGGGATTACCGGAACTGGACATAATGGAAGTGAGTGATAAAACCCGTTCAGGGTACTCACTGGCTGCAATCTGGGCGATCATTCCGCCCATCGACCTGCCAACGAAATGTGCCCGGTCAATTGAAAGGGCGTCGAGCAGTCCGATAGCGTCGTTGGACATGTCATCGAGAGTGTAAGGGATGTCTGGTCGCTGTCCCGACATGAGAGCAGTCGCCAGTGCGTCAAAATCCAGCTTCTGATAATGACTAAAGTGCGTCGAACAACCTACGTCGCGATTGTCAAAGCGAATCACGCGAAAGCCCCGCGCTGCTAATATCCGACAAAACGAAACCGTCCATCGGATCATCTGGGTTCCAAGCCCGGCGATTAGGATAATAGTCTCGTCATTTTCGTTACCGAAACTGTCATAGGCCAAATCGATGCCGTTTACTTTCAGAATGTTCATGATCATCTTCTCCTCCAATTAATTCGATAGCGGAAATTCTTTCATAGGCAAAAGGCGTGAATCTTCGATCGCTGCAGTCCGATGCCCGATACCGGCCAGGTAGTCTTGATGACTTGAAAAAGCAAGAAACGACTGCGCGCTGCTCTGGCGGATCAGCATAACAAGATCCCATCTTTCGTCTTCGGGTCCGATAAGAAACTCTCCGCCTTCGCCAAGAAACAGCACTTCACCTCCGCTTTCACGGAGAAATGGGAGGGTGTGCTCAATGTAGCGGTTGAAAGCTTCGGCACCGCTGATTGGGGCCTCCGGTGTTAGTTCAGGATTGGCTGTGTAATCGGCAACATCACGAAAACGCAGCAGGTTCAACATGACGATGCTGCCTTCAATGCCTCGTTGCATAAACCTCAAGCCAGCGCGTTGCGAAGGTTCGATGTAACGAATAGTTTCAAACTCTGTCATAGCAGCTGCTTTCGTAGTTCCTTTTTTAATTATTTACGCCTCCACATGCTCTCATTTATAAGTTTCCTTCAGGGAATGCATTAGCGGCTAATTTTTTGACATGGTTTCTGATATCAGGTGCCCAGTCATCGATGAAGTGGTAAAAACGATCCAAATCACCAGCATACAGTGCCCGCAGAGCTTCTTCGTATTGATGGAAGTTCCCGGCCATAGCTGTCATGAAGTTATATGTAGCTTCTTGTGACTCTCGGATATTGCTCTGTTTTTCTCCAGCACGGCGAGCCTCATCAATGAGTTTTCGTAATGTTACCGACGCCCCTCCAGGTTGACTCTTGAGCCATTCCCACTGTCGTGGCAATAATGTAACCTCACCGGATACAACCCCCAGCTTGGGTCGACCGACCCGCCGTATAGGCTGGTGATTCACTTCCGTACCGGGTAGGTCACCAAACTGTTCTTCTAATCGTTTGAGCACATCATCTGTCTTCCCACGAAAATCAACATCTATTGGCTTCCCTGTGGAATCGTCAAATATAAGCAGCTGTGTAAGGTCTCTGTCATCCAAAGCACCCTTCACTGTAGTAACAACGTGCTGTAACGATCCACTCGCGATGACTCCCACACCCAAAAATGCCGTGTAGTAAAAGTGCGTTAGAGTATTATTCATGCTGACCTCCTTTCTGATTGCTCCACCAATTATACCCGGGTAAAAATAAAAAATCAATATTACCCGGGTATAATTTATTTTGTCGTTCGTTATGGAGAAAATAAATGCAAAAGACGCGGCCTAAGAGGACCGCGCTATTGAGGGCTAGTGTTTGCTTTATGTTGTACATGCTGTGTTTTATTACATAACTAAAAAAAGCCGCAATTTAAGCGACTTTCAATGTAACAATGATGTTGACTTTCGACAATCGTTTTGTCGGATGATAAGAACCTGATCACTCCTTGTTGAAAGCTTCTCACGAATGCGCATATGTATATTTTTCAATTTTGCGACTGTTTCCTGCCACTCCCCCTCGGTAATACCACCCGTGCAGTCCACGTTCAAGCGGAGGATATTAGCCATTCTCTTTGTCAAAGCAGTAATCCCATGCACTTACCAACTTCTCCTCGGTAAAAAGATCCAGCTTCTGGGAAGGCTCCTCCTCGCTGACACGAACCTTGGCCGCTTTGAACTCACTTTCGCTCTCATGTCATTGCTTTCGTTGTAAAGGTCCGTTTTCCTCGAAATAAACTCTTTTTGCGTTCATTACGCCGAAATCACCGTGGGATGGGTAATACTTCAACGAGAGGCATCAAGGAAACACAGAGAGCCAAAGCCAGAAAAAAGGACAATAACCTTCACCGATAGTATCCACAGATATGTACAATCAGGTAAACATTCTTCAACTGACTATGGTCCTTCAAACCTATATTTGGTATAGTTAGATGAATACATAATGCCAAAATACCCCAAATATCGGGAGTAAGTGACGATTATTGATAATGAAAAAGTTATTCATTTTGCTAGCAGTGTTCATTACAACAACTGCACGGAAGTAAAAAGAGCAGACAAATCTCCTCTGCACCGCAGTGGTCCAGATTATAGCAGCAAGCTTGACAGAGACAATGACGGAATTGCTTGTGAGTAGCTCTCATATTCTGCTGAAAGGTTGTGTAATATGAATGTACTGAAAGGTCAGAAAGTCGATGTTACCAAAGATAGAAACTTAACTGATATCGATGTATACTTGGGTTGGAGTTCTACAAATAAGGAAATGGGATTAGATTGTGCTGCTTTCTTGCTGTCTGATCAAGACCGTTGTGAAAAGGAAGAGAACTTTATTTTTTATGGAAATCCATTTAGTCCCGCTTCCGCGGTCTCCCACTCTACTATCAATCAAACCGATAATGAAAAATTAACGATATCTTTTCCAAAACTGCAGCATGAAATCAAAAAAATAGCATTTACCTTGACTGTGTATGATGGCGAGAAGTTGGGACACCAATTTGGGCAAGTGTCGAACATGTACATTCGTATCGTTGATCGTATCCATAACCAGGAATTACTTCGATACGAATTTGGCTCCGATCTTACAAGAGAGACGGCCATCGTTGTAGCCGAACTTTATTTATATAAAAATGAATGGAGATTCAATGCCATTGGTAGTGGTTTCTTTGGCGGATTAGCAGCGCTTTGTAAAAACTACGGTCTTGAAGTCGAGGAAGATACTCAAGTAGCTGCTGCTTCTGATCTGTCCCCACGCAAAAAAATCGTACAAGCTGCATTTGAAAAGAAAAAGCTGAATGGCGTTGTTGCCAGAGTCGGACTCGTTTTAGATATTTCAGGGTCGATGCGAAATCTGTATCTTAATGGCACTGTTCAGGAAGTTGTAGAACGCATATTAGCTGTTGCCAGTAAATTTGATGATAACCAAACCTTAGATGTGTGGATCTATGATAACGAATTTAGCAGACTTCCTTCTGTTAAAGAAAATGGAATTGAAAACTATGTAGCGAAGCAAATACTCAATAATGAGACTCTTCATAAATTTGGTCGGAATAATGAGCCGTTGGTTATGGAGGATGTCATTCGTAAATATACAAAAGAAGAGCCGAGCACACAGCCAGCTTTCATTGTATTTATTAATGATGGTGGCGTTGTCAAGCCTACTAAAAAGGTTATTGTCGAGTCCTCTACGCTACCGATTTTTTGGCAATTTGTTGGAATTGGCAATTCAGACTTTGAATTGCTTCGGAAGCTAGACGAGATGGAGGGGAGATTCGTGGATAATGCTAATTTCTTTCACTTGGACGATATTTCCGCCATATCCGATGAGAACTTATATGATCATTTACTTCATGAATTTCCGGAATGGTTGCAAGCCGTTAAAAGCAAAGGTTTAGTATTGTGAAACAACCTATTTAATCTGTTTTACCGTCTCTCATCGCCTTTATCTGCATCGTTTTGCAAATGGGGGTACCGCCAACAAAACGCGAAAATCGTACGCTAAGCGAAATCCGGCATATCATTTTGTTTCAGCCAATACTATTCATCATTCGAGTGACTTCTTTCAATTCTAAGTCTTCAAAATGCATTTTATAGATATCTGGTTTCTTTAATTGATTAAAAAAATCCAAATCATAATTTGAATCAAAATAGTTCATCATCAAAGTCATAACAAGTCCATGTGTCCCCATAGCAATTCTTTTTCCAGCGTGTACTTTTAATATCGTTTTTATTACTTCTATCGATCTTTTCTGACATTCAGAGTTAGACTCTCCTCCCGGCAAACAATATTCAGGATCATTGAATTTCTCTCTAAGTTTAGACATTAACTCAACATTCTCAATAATATAATCTTCTCCTGCAAAATGTAGTTCTCTGAGATCTTCAAATGTTTTGATTTCTAATCCTAAGTATTGTGCCAATCCCTCAATACTCAGGATTGCTCGATTATAAGGGCTGGATATAATTAATTCTATTCCTTCAACTTTAAGTATTTCAGTAACCCTTTCAACATCTGCCTTACCCTTAGCGGTAAGTCCTCTTGTTCTTTCATTTCCTTCTGTATATGGCGATTCTGCATGCCTTACCATGTAGATAATGGTCTTCATATAATCCTCCTCGAGTTACTTACATTGTCATTGTCTGTATTACTGTGATTTCACATAACGTTCTGAAGTTTGAACACGCTGGCGAATGCTCTCTCAGGTTACATTGAGGATAATGTCCTTTAGTTCAATCAGAGTCTTAATTCGATAGCTGGCCTGTGAGAAGTCATGTGTTTGTGTGAAGTCGTTATGGACAATAGCACAGTCGATACCAGCCGCCACGGCTGAGTTCAACCCTCTGTTTGAATCCTCTACAACCAGGGTTTCTTCTTGGGTAGCTCCGAAGCGCTTTAAGCCGGTCAAGTAGGGTTCCGGGTGCGGCTTGGTGCGCTCGTAGTCTTCGCGAACAAGGACGAATTCCATGAATTGTCTAATCTGGCGCTTTTCATGAATAAGTTGAAAATCCGCACGTTTTGCAGTCGTCACGATGGCCATGAGGACGTATTTTGACAGTTCGGCTAAAGTTTCAACTACGCCTTCAATCTCTATGGCTTCTGTTCTTAGATATTCCTGATAAAAGACGTTGCGAACCTCACGCTGCTTGCTGATGGTTTGTTCATCAATACCTGCCGCCCTAGCTTGGGACCAAGTGCCCAATGACTGGGTCATGTCACGGAGGTATTGATCTTTATCCAAGGTAAATCCAATGTCAGCCAGAGCGCGTTCTCCTGCTTTGTAATACCAGAATTCAGTATCAACCAGAACCCCATCATGATCGAAGAGTATGTACTTTTTCATCGTTTCGTTCTCCTTTGTCAGCTGCGTCAACCTTGCGTGCCATCACGCACCGTTGATCACCCATAAGTAGATGGGCCACAGATATTCGCGTTGTCGGTGATGGCTTCCTCCAAACTTGCTTAACGCTGACCCTGTTTGTCGTATTCTGTTTATAAATATATTACCGAAATGTCGACGTAAACGAAAGCCTGAGATTTATGTCTCGCTCTATTTAAGTGATTCAAATTATTGTTTTGTAACAAATACTAATGCCATCAATGTTATGTAACCATTTTCGGGAATGGGATAAAATTCTTGTCATTGCCACGTGACAAGAACTTTATCACATAAAACAAAGAAGCCGCGATTTACGCGACTCTTAATGAGATAATATTCTTGTCTCCCCATACATATTCGTAGAAAAATGGCACAGCCTCCTCAATTTTCTTGAGTAGCTATACCTCTTCTTCGTCCAATTAACTTTTTCAGCAGTCGCTCCCGAAGGATATGGGCTTTTTCTTATGGTAATTAAGTTTTATGGAATTTCTTTCTACTCATAAAATACCTTAATTTTCCGTGTGTCTCAAATATATCTGCTGTATCAAATGTGAGCCCTGTGTCTTGCTGTACCTTTATCGCTTCCATAGTAGAAGTCCTATTGATCAAATGATGGAGGATTAGGATAACATCTGTGTTGCGCTTAAAGATCACTTCATAAGACATTTGGCCATCCTTTCTATAGCACACTACCATCTATTTCTTATACGATTTATCGATATTGTTATTTTTACCCGAAACCTTGGTATGTAAAACGTGTAAAAACGATAATTACTGCCTATATATTTCTAATAAGTTTCCATTATCGAACGTGAAGTAATCCCTTCCCTTCTGATTTCCGAACAGGCAACCATCGCATAGTTGTAGCTGGAACCCACCGCTATTCCTATCTTCTGCATCGGTAATCTTTTCTGGATTTCTTCTATTTGTATATGATGTCCCTCTAACAGCATCCGCATTCAACGATTGCAAAAGTAGAGCAAACAGCAAGTCGGCGTTAGAACGCAGCGAGATCTTCCCAATGTCGAATGCCTTTGAAGTCAGGCGAGAAAAGGAGCCGCAGCTTCATCATAGTCCCCACCCTTTTATCAGATGTCGAGCAGCAGTTGTCGCCCGTTCTGCAATTTCTTCATTTGTGAGTTTCATGTGTGTGAACATACCTTGGAAATACATGTCGGTAAAGCCTTGACTAACAGCAAGATGTGCTTCCATCAATTCGACGATTTGACTCCAAGTCGCATGTGGCACTGCTGCTTGAACTAACGAAAGCAGAAAATCAATCATCTCGCGTTTTTGTTCATGAAATTCTGTGAATTGAGTCCCTTTCATTGCTACAAATAATTCAACACCAACAAATTGATCAATCGCATACAGCACATAGGTGCCCGCCGTCGATGCAAGAGCGTCAACCGGATTATTTCCAGACGTATCCAGCGCGGCACGCATTTTCGTTGTAAGAGCGGTTATATACGCGATCCCAGTGGCCTCAAGCAGACTCTCCCGGTCTGGAAAATGACGATAGGGGGCGGCTGAGGATACCCCGGCACGTTTGGCTACCCTAGCAACAGAAAAACCAATAAGTCCAACTTCTGAGATTAACTCCAATGAGGTCCGAATCAGTGTCTCTCTCAGGTCGCCATGATGGTAGCTCCGTTCATTGATTGACATGTTATCACTTCCTTCATTTTGATTGTACACTATACCCTACTTGAATGTAATAGACAACTTACATTCTTTCTGGTAGTATGTAAGCATACTCTTACATTAGAGTGAAAAGAAAAGGAGCTGTTTATATGACCCTTACTTTAATAACCGGAGGCAACAAAGGGCTTGGTTTCGAAGCAGCACGACGCCTCATTCAATTAGGTCATACCGTTTATATCGGCGCCCGAGACGCAGAACGTGGCATGAAGGCAGCCAGGGAACTTGACGCCCGGTTTGTCCTACTCGATGTAACGGATACTAATTCCGTCAATGCCGCTGCAGCAGAAATTATGCAAAAAGAGGGACATCTCGACGTTCTTATCAATAATGCAGGGATCACTGGTGCATACAAAAAGCCCGAAGATATCACAGTTGATGATATTCGCCAGACTTACGAGACCAACGTCTTTGGTATTGTTCGCGTTACGCACGCTTTCCTTCCCTTGCTTCGACATTCGGAGTCTCCCGTTATCGTCAATGTCAGCAGTGGGCTAGGATCTTTCGGCATGGTTACGAACCCGGACACTTTAGAATCGAAAGTGAACGCACTTTCTTATACTTCATCAAAGTCAGCTGTAACCATGCTCACAGTGCAATATGCAACTGGGTTGCCAGAAATTCGGATCAACGCTGTAGACCCGGGACCTACGAAAACCGACCTCTCCGGCCATGGGCATCAATCCGTTCAGGAAGGCACGGATGCTATCGTTAGAATGGCCACTATCGGTAAAGAAGGACCAACAGGAACCTTCACGGATCGTAAAGGTGAAGTCCCCTGGTAATGGATAGCAAGAGCAGACTTCGTATTATGAGGTCAACCAGTTTTTTCTGGTTGATCCTTTTTTATTGCTTTTATGCAAGTCCCCAGCCGCGATCACTCTTATTTATATATAGCACAGGATTTTCTTTCCAATAGTTTTCGGTATCTGCTTCTTTTTTTAGATTCTCACGTATTTTGTCAGTCCTAACTCCAATCTCACGCTCCGAAGGTCAAGCCCCAACTAGGGTTACATTTCGGAGTAATCTCAAAAAATGTTAAAACACTACTGACATACTGTTGTCAGTAGCGTTTCTTTATAATCACAGTAAGTAAACATAAAGGAGTGGGAGATAAATGCGAAGTATTCTGGCCCAAAGTGATAGGTTACGGTCTTGTATCCTTATATTATAGGAAGGAGGGTATCTCGTGAATTTTGCTTCTGTACGCATCATTACCGACGATGTGGATCGTCTCGTTGAGTTTTATGAGAAAGTCATGGGTGTTTCGGCGGAACGCCCCGCGCCGGTCTTTGCCGAACTCGTTGTGCCATCGTGCACCCTGGCGATCGGCCACTCCCAGACGGTGCAACTGTTCGGTGCTGGTTCCGCAGTGGCGGCCGACAATCACACTGTCATCATCGAGTTTCGCGTTCACGATGTCGATGCCGAATACGAGCGCTTGAAGCCGTTTGTCAACGAGTGGGTAAAGGAACCAACCACGATGCCGTGGGGGAACCGTGCGGTGCTGTTTCGCGATCCCGACGGCAATCTGATTAACCTCTTCGCGCCGGTGACCGAGGAAGCGATCAAGCGGTTCAGCGGCAGGCATTGACGAAAGTTGAAGTGAGTGAGGCTCCAATTTGGGGAGTGGCAACGATTCGTATGTCCATTTTGGACGAATGTGCCGATAACATTTCACCGGTTTTTCCCGGTATGACAATGAACCCGAATGGAGCAGCACGAATACCAACGTGTATATAGCTTAAGGTAAAACGACAACATTCTCTATCAAGATAAAGGAATTGCAATCCCCAACCAAGTCTTAACAAATAATCCCCATTGAAGTACCAATAACTTCATTCCCCTCACAGGCGACTGCAAAGGGCATGTCAAGAACTTTATCTCATCACCATTTCCTTCCAATTTCCTTACAAATCGCGAAGATGCGATGGTTATTTTTTCTACCTTCTTCATTTATCTAACACTATTTAGTGAAATAATGTCCTTGCTCCAGATCTGCAAGAAGCCCATGTTGGATAGGCTTCCAGCCGAGCAGATCCTTCGTTCCTTTACTTGATCTTGCTAAGTCAAGCGACATGACCATGCCTAGAAAACCGAAGATTGCTTGTGCCTCTTCATGCGAGATGCTGACTACCGGCACATCCACGTGACGACCTATGACGCCAGCAATATCGATGAACGGAATGCCTTCCTCGTCCACGCCATCCAGACGTGAACCTGCAGGCGCAGATTCTACAGCGAGGCGGAACAAAACTGCCGCATCCAAGCGATGAATCGCTGGCCAACGGTTAGTGCCGTTTCCAATGTAAGCCGAAGAGCCTATTTCCTGGGCGATCCGGATTAATTGTGGCATGAAGCCTTTATCTCCTTCTCCATGAACGGAAGGTGCAAGCGAGACGATCGATGCTCTCACACCTTGTTCTATAAATGCAAATGCTGCATCCTCCGATGCTTTGCCATTAGCATGAGCTGTGATAACAAGTGGTTTACTGGAGCCAGCTAGCCCCTCTCCCATGGCTTCAATGGCGCGAAGATCAGTTGCTAGTGATGCGGCGAAATTAGAGAAATCGTGGTTAAATGCCAGATGAATAACACCGTCTGAATTGGCTGCACTGCTGCCCAGTAAATCCAGATCCTCTAAAACACCGCGAGCCACCTCAGCCCCTAAGCTTTCTAATACTTGAGCACCACTCTCTGAACGGGTCAGACCAACCACCTGATGGCCCGCACCGATGAGTTCGCGGACAACAGCTGTACCCATATAACCTGCTGCACCTGTAACGAATATACGCATAATAGTTTTACGCCTCCTTAAGCATTTGACGAAGATATGACTCTAGTCTAAACTATGAAGT
Source organism: Paenibacillus sp. FSL H8-0034 (assembly GCF_038000305.1). Classification (NCBI taxonomy): domain Bacteria; kingdom Bacillati; phylum Bacillota; class Bacilli; order Caryophanales; family Paenibacillaceae; genus Paenibacillus; species Paenibacillus sp. FSL H8-0034. The sequence continues at coordinate 4,489,294 of NZ_JBBOBS010000001.1, read as the reverse complement.
AAACTCTAAGGCAAGCGTTTGGAGGCATGATTGCAGATGAAAATTCAAGAATTAGGAGACTTGATGGGTTTAACACCCCACACCATTCGTTTTTATGAGAAGGAAGGCTTGCTTGACAGCAGGCATATTCAGCGAGAGAAGAATAATTACCGCAACTACTCAGACGAAGCAATTGAACGGTTAAAGCTGATTAAGAAATTTCAAGGCATCGGCTGCTCGTTAGCTGAGCTGAAGACGATTTTGCAGGATCACGATACGAACGCACGCACGAACCAAGAAGTAATAGAATGGATTCTTCAGAAGATCAATGAGATCGAGCGCAGGAAGGACGAATACGATCATATGCTTGTAACGCTGAATTGGATGCTGACATATAGGAAGCTGCTGAATGAAGATCCACAGCAAGCTGAGGCTATGATGGCGGAATTACGTCTTCGAAATAACATCTAGCCGTATAATCGTGAAAAAGCTCTTTGGACGTAAATTCCATCACAAAGAGCTTTTCGTGGCTCACAAAACTCGGAACCTCTCAATGTCGTTCGAAAAGGCGCCATAGCGTCGTGATCTGTCGTGATCTTTCGGGATTTCGAAGGTCGTGAAATTCCGGTGGTGACCGATTTGATGCAAGTGACAGCGGAGCAAATCGCACAGATGTACACAGCTCGCTGGCAGATCGAAGTCTTTTCCCACTGGATCAAGCAGCATTTAAACGTGGCTACGCTATTAGGCGCCATCGAAAATGCTCTACTAACGTAACGAAGTTACCGAATCGCACTGGCGCAACTTGACTGCCGATCGATACCGGCAGCCGAGTCTTGGTAGTTTTTTGATCTATCGTTTTCCGTTAGCTGAATTATTTTTGCTTTATATGAAAAAGAACATGTTTATTTAAAGGGCTATCTTTCTCAACTTTGGGATGACTGAACATTTTAATAAAACTCATACCGATTTTCATCATTACTTTTTTCGAAGGCTTATTAACATCGGCTGTAAAACTATACACATCATGAAAACCCAATTTGCTAAATCCATATTGTAAACAGGCTGCCGCCCCCTCAGTTGCATTCCCTTGCCTCGACAGCATATAATCCAAAACCACATTACTCAAATTCAGAAATAATTGATTTATAGAATGCATTTGTTTCTTCGATTGATAAAGTTTTAGGAAAATACTTCATAACCTGTTCATCTGCATTTAGTCTACTACAAGACTCTAAGTCTGTTGCTTCCCAGTCACGCAATTGCAATCTCGATGTTTCTAAATATATCATTTTACACCTCCCAATGAAGCTATTGTTGGACGTTTAAGCGTTCAAACTTTATATTTACTCCATAGTTTAACATGATAGCGTAGTTCGACTATCGTTCCCGTTCGATGATAAATTTGGGTAGTTAAAATGCACGACTTGCTACTTGACCTTGATATTCCATTGCGTCTAATGCCCTTATTCGTTGAACCTCACTTAATTCCGATAAATGCATCCATTTATATTCAGAATGTTCAGAACTTAGTTTTATTTCTCCATCATTTGGAATGGAACAGCGAAATATTCCAACTAACCTTCGGTATTAAATATTATTGCATGAGCACCAAACCTAAAGTATCATTAAAAGCCATTCATATCCCCTCCGCACACACATTATTTCATAAAATTGGAATTTATATCAATAAATAATAACTGATAATTAACTGACAGACCTTCATTAATTGAAGCTTATTCCCGTTACTTGAATGAACAAAAAAAGAGCTGCCGCGAGGCAAGCTCCTACAATACCGTTCCATGTTAGCAGAGCGATAAAACTTAGCCAATATGACTCAAATCGTGCATGATGTCTTTGTTTGTATAATACGGACTAACAAATTGAATATAAGATCGACTAAGTTTATCAGGCTGTTACCTCCTTCGTTTTTATTACTCATTTGTCAACGTATTGTTATTTGAGAAAACTGACCTATAGCGGAGCAAATCGCTGCTATGCTTCAGCCCCTCTGGTGTTAAGCTATTGTTCCTGGTTAGTTCAATGCTAACTGCAGTGTTCGATGCACCTTACTAATACATTGTTGGATTCCAACTTTACCTCAGGCACTTAAGAAGTGGCAACTCTAGCCCTCTGAGACATACAGAGAGGCCCCCTTTATAATCTATATTTAAATATTTTCTCTAGTGCATTTCCAATGTTCTGTTCATACTTTTCAACAATTGTAATGTGTTTCGTTTGAGCCTATTTATCAAAAAAATGAATTTATAACCATCTGTCCTCACTAAAGTGAAAAAGCATGTGAGGCCTCCAAGTTATATCTCACCATTATATTCCATATAAGCATTAAATTATCCTACCCTTTCGCTTAATGCTGCTACCGCCGCATGCCCCGCCGCCTCCACTTTACCAGGTATCTCCTTTCTCTTGCGATAAAACAAAACCCGCGGTGATTCTAAATCACCACGTATCGCCACTCCCAGAACATCACCGCTTCCACCACTACCTGTCTGGAGGTCTGTCAGTGCTCAGTTCACTAAAAAACTTTATTTTCTTTCACCAACAGAAAAATTTGCATATTCCCGCCCCATGCGTTACAATCTTAACATCGACAAATTTGCAGGTCTATATAAGGAGGTTCACGCGCCCATGTGCCCCCGTACCAAAGAACAAAATGAAATCATCCGCATGCAGCGCAGAGAACAGATACTGGACGCTGCCGCGCGCGCCTACTTCCACACGGGCGGCAGCTTTGATATTCGCGACGTCGCCCGCGAGGCCGAGCTTGGTTACGGCACGGTGTACCATTATTACCCCAATCGGCATTTATTGATAGAAGATGTACTGGGCAGCGGCTTCGAGCGATGCGAGCAAGCCCTGGCAGAATGGACGAACATCCTTGGCAGCAGCCCGGATGACAGGCAGCTGTTGACGTATTGCAAGGCGCTGCTCGGGTTGTGGCAGTCGGACGCCCGTGCATATCTCGTCTACAAGATGGCGGCGGAGCATTATGCAGGCTTGCCTGAGAAGGATCGGCACGCCGCCAAGAGACGATTCATGGAACGGCTGTACGTTCCGCTCCAATCGATCGCTCAACGCGAAGACGACAGCGTCGACCATTTGCTTGCCGTGCTGGTCGGCTGCTGCGGGCTACACTACTATGCGGGCACTTCCGAGCTGGACGTCGATCGAATCGCCGAGCTCGCGATACAAGCCATTACGAAGGAGTACTGATAAGAACATGGTCATCTTAAAAAGCAAGCATGAAATCGAGGCCATCCGCAAGGCATGCCAAGTGGTGGCCGAATGCCATCGCACACTCGCCCCGCTCATCCAACCGGGCATCACGACGAACGAGATTGAGCGCATCTTCGAGGACATTATCTTGAAGCACGGCGCCAAGCCTTACACAAAGGGTTACAATGGCTATCAATATGCGACCTGTGCCTCCATCAACGACGTGATTGCACATGGCTTCCCTAGCGATAAACCTCTTGAGGAAGGAGATATCGTGACGATTGACACGGTCGCGGAGCTCGACGGCTGGCTCGGCGATTCGGCTTGGAGCTATGCGGTCGGGAAGATCTCACCGACGGCCGAGAAGCTGATGCGCATCACGAAGGAATGCCTTGACCTCGGCATCGCGCAGGCGCAGCCCGGCAATCGGCTCGGCGACGTGACGAGCACGATCCAGCGGCATGCCGAATCGAACGGCTTCGGTGTCGTGCGCGACCTTCTCGCGCATGGCATCGGCCGGGACCTGCACGAGGCGCCGAACTATATGCATGTCGGCAAGCCCGGCAAAGGTCTCCGCATCAAGGAAGGCATGGTGTTCACGATCGAGCCCATGATCACCGAGGGCACCTACAATATGACAATCGATGCAGACGGCTGGACCGCGCGGACGCTGGATCGCAAGCTCGCCGCCCAATACGAGCATACGATCGCCATCACGGCTGAAGGTCCACAGATCCTGACCGCGCAATAATTAGAAGCCGACCAACGAGATCACAGACATCTTTTTTACGTATTCTCCATAGCATCCTTCATCATCCGATACACCATATACGTCGTGTTGGGTTCCAACTTCAATTTTGAGAGGTGGGGGTCAACAGCGTAATAACGAATTACCCGGAGCAGCTAGTTGAAGTGTTAAAAGAACGGGAAGCCCGTGATTAACCTGCTACCGGAAGCAATCTTATAAATTAATGAAGCCATCGGATCAGGGTGCTGCCCTGATCTTTTTTTGTTTTCCGCGAACGCCGCAATCTCCGGTATGCTCTGGAAACCTACCGATCTGGAGAATGCTCGATGGAAATGATTTTTCGTCATTATGAAGCGCATTTTCCGATCATACCGGAAAACGGAGCGTCCGCAGAGCATAGAAGTAACTTTTGTCTGTCGGAATGTCGAATAATAGCCGAAAAACCAAACTTTAGACCGAATTTATAAAGATTTTATATATTTTTAATATATTATAATGGGTATATAGACCTAAATATTTATCCCATTTCGTTTGCTAGCGTGCTATAATAATCCCGTATACTGGAGAGGGAGGAAACAAGTACAGAAAACATTTATAAATTCATAGTAATGAAGTATGAAAGATTGACATCTTGAGATTCAATTAAGGAGGACATATGACGATTATTCAGATGAGGAAAAATGTACTGCTGCTCTTATTGACTTTATTGTGTGCCGTTTCTTTCTGGAGCAGACCAACCCATGCAGAACCTGGTGTTTCTGTAAATATTTCTGGTGCGTCAGCGGTTTATAATTCGACTACCAACGGCTTTGATATGCAGGTGAGTTGGAATACTATATCTCCAGTGGCTACCATTCAATATCACAATGTGTATATGGTGCCTGCAGGGTCACCATTTGATGGTACGAATCCGCCGTTAATTAATGCATTGGCAGGCAGCGGTGCCGGGGGAGGAACGGGAACACACAATTGGTCAAGCAGTTCTAGCATTTCGACTATCAATGGTGGTATTATAGGCCCGGGTACTCCACTTGATGATGGAAATTATGATATATACGTGGTTGCCAGTGTCTCCAATGGTCCTGGTTTTAATAATTTTCCAAGCCAAGCTTACCCGATCCATCTGTCCAGGATGGTGGTCTCCCCGGTTACCATCACAACGGGCGACCAAGTACCTGCTAATCCGACGTATGCCAAAGTCGACGACACCGCCACTTTGACGTTTACGCTCAGTAAGGCGCCAAGCGCGATGCCCACGGTACAGCTTGAATATAAAGATGCAGTTGTAACCAGTGTCGGCAATAATGTTTATAAAGCCCAGTATAGGTTCACGGGATCGGAACATGCAGAAGGAATTATCGCTATTGAAATCTATGTGCAAAATGAAGGACAGCCATTGCGGACGTTTAGTACGACGGACAGCAGTGCTGTATTCTACGACAAAACGAATCCGACAGGCTCAATTACGATCAATAATGGAGCGCCTTCAACCAATACAACAGCGGTAACGCTAGACATTGCCAGTTCGGACTTATATACCCCAACTGTTTATACAAGATCGCAAAAATTACTTCCGTTCGCAGGTACAGCGGCAGAGCCGATTCTACTGGCTTCCATCGATCAGTCGATTTGGAGTATTAAAGCTTTGTTAGCTGGTGCAGGACCGCAACCGGAAGCAGGTTCGGGTGTTGAGAAAATGCGGTTCTCTAACGACAATGTCAACTGGAGCGACTGGGAGCCTTATTCGGCGACGAAAGCTTGGACGCTGACAGACGGCGACGGCACGAAGACCGTTTATATGAAGCTGAAGGACAAAGCCGGTAACGAAATGACGCAGCCAGTGAATGCGAGTATTTTACTGCAGCAGCCAATCAGCATAACGCCGGTCAGCATCACAAGCAGCAACACGGCAAGGGGATACGCCAAAGTCGGCGACACCGCCACCCTGACATTTTCGCTCAGCAAGCCGACAAGCTCGGCGTTAACCGCATCCATTGCAGGCCACGACGTGGCGGTTACGAGTGACAGCAATAATGTTTACAGCGCATCTTATACATTCACGGATTCGGACTTTGATGGACGCGTGCGATTCTCGATTAGCGTGGGCAGCAATCCGCCGGAAGCATCGACAAGCAGCACGACAGACGACAGCAATCTGATCTTCGATAAGACCGCTCCGACAGCGACGGCGCTCACCATTAATAGTGGAGCGGCAACGACGAATACAACAGATGTAACCTTGACGATTGACGGTAATGACACCGGGTATTTGGCAAGTTTAAGCAGACAGCTAGCGTCCGCGGACAATTCGCTTTCTGCCACGTGGGGGCTTCTGGCGTACAGCGAACCGATAAGCTCGGGTCTTTCACAAATGCGTTTCTCCAACGATGGTGTCACTTGGAGCGATTGGGAACCATATGCCACTACGAAAGCATGGACGCTTTCTTATGACAATGGAACCAAGACCGTTTATATGAATCTGAAGGACCTCGTAGGCAATGAAATGACGACACCATATACGGCAACGATCGATCTTCAGAAGCCTCGCCATTCGTCCAGCTCCAGTTCGTCTTATTCACCAAGCGAAACGATTACCATAAATGTAGAAAACGGCGTGGCTGCGAGCGGTTCCGTGGTTTCGACGGCGACAATCAACCGTACAACCGATACAAATGGCCGCAGGACAGACGCGGTTACGTTTACGCTTGACCAAGCCAACAAGACGGTGGAAGAGCTTAAATCGGCGGGATCTGACTCAGCTAGAATCGTCATTCCCGATCCGAAAGACGAAGTGTCCGAAGTCAATGTAACGATTCCGAAAACTTCCACCGAGAGCCTGGTGAAAGGTAACGTAGGCGTTGAAATTTCTACAGTGAACGGCCGCGTTGACATTCCGAAAAGCTCGCTTGAAGGATTTACGGACGACATCTACTTCCGCTTCGTGCCAATTAAGACTGAAAACGATCGCAAGGCCGTCGAAGATCGTGTCAAGAAAGAACAGGAAGTTCGTCTTGCCGTAGGCAATGACAACATCAGCATTGTTGGCAGACCGATGACAATTGAAACCAACCTGCAAAACCGACCGGTCACCTTGATAATTCCGTTAGGCGACACCTCTTCCCTCACTGAACAACAGCTGCACAATTTGGGTGTGTTTATCGAGCATAGCGATGGAACGAAGGAATTTGTCAGAGGTGAAATCGTGAACTATGATGCCAGCGGCAAGCTCGGCATTCAATTTACCGTTACGAAGTTCAGTACATTTACCGTTGTCAAAACCGAAGGCTTGAACAAAATAACGCACAAAGCCTACATCAACGGCTATCCTGACGGCACGTTTGGGCCAGAGAAAAACATCACTCGCGCGGAAATGGCAGCGCTGCTTGCCCGCGTATCGGATAAAACAGCAACCAATTCGAGCATCGCCTATACCGATGTCGCTTCGTCGCATTGGGCGAAAGAAGCTATCGATCAAGCGACCAAAATGGGCTTGATGGAAGGCTACAACGGCAGCAGCTTCAAACCGGAGCAAATGATCACCCGTGCGGAAATGGCAGCGATCCTCTCCCGCATTTCGAGTAATAGCGCTAGCAGCGGCGACAGCTTCAAGGACGTAAACGGCCATTGGGCCCAATCGGTGGTAGCGCAGGCGAAAGCAGCCGGTTATATCGACGGATACACTGACGGCACCTTCCGTCCAGAGCAAACATTAACCCGTGCCGAAGCGGTGACGATGATGAACAAGCTTCTGGGACGCGGTCCGCTATCCGGAGCAGCATCCAAATGGAGCGACGTGTCAAGCGGCAGCTGGGCATTTGAGCAAATTCAGGAAGCTTCCATTGACCATACATCCGAGAAAAACGCAACTGGCGGCGAACAATGGGTAACGACTCCCTAATGGGTTTAAGGTAATAGAATACTTCAGTTCTTGAAAATTCCACAGCAACAATGCACAATAGCGTAAGTCTAAAGCATAGCTAAGAAAAACCGTCAGGGAAGTTTGTCCTGACGGTTTTCTTAGGTTTGACGAACATCGGCAATCTTGTACTCATACCCACGATTGCATTTGTAATACCTTTCGACGGCATATAAGCCAAAATCACATTCCTTGAATTCCGATATAATTGATTTATAGAATTCATTTGTTTCTTCGGTTGATAAAGTTTTAGGAAAATAATTCATATGTATTATTACTAAATCCTCAGTCGCTGCAGCAGCTCTTCGACGCAGCTGAAACTGTCATTCTTTTTTTCAGAGTCTTCCGAGATTACACCGAGAATACGGAGGTCGTCTGCGTTGTCGTCAAGGTTGACCGTCCAAAAATGACATCAACACCGGCTTGTTCGCATGCTTTTCCAATTTTTGAATACATTTAAGTATTCGATAAACAGGAGGACACAAGTCATGTCACAACACGGGCAATCGTTCATGAGAGGTACGCTTGTCTTGTCTGGCGCTGCTTTCATTAACCGTATTCTCGGTTTTATCAGCGGCATGTATATCGCTCGCGTCCTAGGCGCAGAGGGAATCGGCATCTTGATGATGGCGCATCCGCTCGTCCCGCTCGTCATCACGATTACGGAGCTTGGATTGCCGGTAGCAATTTCAAAGTTGGTCGCAGAGGCCCACGCTCGCGGCGAACGGATGAAAGTAAGGCGCATCCTGCATGTCTCGCTAGCTGTCACGAGCGTCTTGAGTGTAGCGCTCACGACCGTATCGTTACTTGGATCTGAGTGGATCGCATCCATTCTACTGAGTGACCAACGCGCTTATTACGCGATGCTGGCGATTACACCGATCGCGCCGATCGTAGCTGTCTCCGCCGTATTAAAGGGATATTTCCGCGGCATGCAGCAGATGAAGACCATAGCCGCTTCCGATGTGTTGGAGCATACGGTGCAAATCGCCTGTGTACTTGCGCTGGTCCACCTATTGCTCCCTTACGGCGTCGCTTATGCGGCAGCCGGAGCAATGGCTGCCTCTGTTGTCAGCGAAGCGATCAGCCTCCTGTTCCTGGTGACAAGCTACAAGCTATACGGTGAACCTAAGATGCCAGGCGAGACTTGGGAAAACCACCTGAAACAGGGAAGAAGCACACTCGGCGAGCTGCTGCAGATCGGACTACCGACAACTGGGCACGGTGTCATTCATTCGTTATACAGCACCTTCCAGCCGCTTCTTATTACAACCAGCTTAGCGCTGGCCGGTATTGGCACGGCGTTAGCCACGAAGCAATTCGGACAGCTTGCCGGCTATGCGTTTCCGCTGCTTTTCATGCCAAGCTTTATCACGCAATCTTTGTCCACCGCTCTCATTCCTGCGATTGGCGAGGCAGCGGCGAACAAGAACAGTCTGCTCATACATGAGAGGATGAATCAGGCTATGATCTTGGGACTCCTGGTCGGCGCACCGGCAACCGTTATCTTGTACGAGTGGGCAACTCCAATAACGACACTTGTCTATAATGCCCCTGAAGCAGGGTTGCTTCTGAAAATACTGGCGCCGATGTTTTTCCTGCATTATTTCGACGCCCCGCTTCATGCGATTCTGCTCGGCCTCGGCCACGCGAAAGTTACGCTGTGGAATTACGTAATAGCTACAGTATTCAAGGGTGTCTCGATCTTCGTGTTCGGCAGCCAATTTGGTATTATTGGCGTTGCGTACGGCATCGGTATCGGCATTGTGATGCAAACACTGCTGAACTTCTTTTCCATCTCAAGCTCGATTGGATTTTATTGGAGTATTCGCCCTTATGTCAAGGTTGGGATCTGCATGATGCTGATGCTGATATGCGGACACTGGACCTATATCTATGTTTCCAGCCATGGTATGCCGCAGCTATGGTGCGTAATCACTTCAATCGTCTGTTCCTTGTTTCTCTATTTGGCCGCACTCGTATTGACGGGTACGTTGAATTGGAAAAGTACGCGCCACAGATTTTCGATCCCATGGTAAGAGTACTCCCCCGCCCTACTAACCGCTAGGTATGAGATCAAATTCTTGTCAATATCGGGAGTGGGAGAGGTTCTTGTTCCTACATAAAAGAAAAAAGCCTGGTTATCAGGCTTTTTTTGCCAAAGTAATGTAAGGAACTTTTGGCTTTTGTGTCCTTGAACACCATTTTCGACAAGTCAGTTAATTTTTGTTATGAGTTATTTAGCGGAAAGGTCATCAATCGCTTGAATAGCTAGTTCCAACGCTTTAATTCTTCTTTTTAAAAGTGTTCTTTGGGGACTACCAGCCTTTGACTTAACATAACTGTTTTCAATTGATGGAAATAAACCAGTAATAACATAGCGAGCTTCTGCTAAGTCTTCCTGGGTGTAATGATGAGGTTTTTGATTCCAAACGTGTTCTAGCGTGGCTAAGCCGATATTAACTGCTTGGAGTCGTTTCTTTACTAGGGTAGTATTTGTTCCATTTTGAGTCATCTGGGACAAGGCATTCTCGAGTTTACTGATTGTCGATTGTAATGATATTATGACTTCCATTTTATCTAACTCTGTTATTTGTTTAATTACACTATCGTCTTTGTTCACCACGACGAATCCTCCTCTAACCCCACTTTTTCACCTCGCAAATACTACACCACATATTGGAATAACCCGGTCCAGCGCAAACGGGGTTATTGATCAAACCCCTATTTTCCCACTTTTTGCGCAGTTGTAAATCCCCTTAATCTGTAGAACCTACGGTTCAGCCTAACGGTCTATCGCCGAAAAATTCACCTGCTTTACTTAAAGAGCAACCAGATCATCTGTTATTTTCTGAAATTGTTTCGCATCCTTTCGACAAGAGCCACTGCTCCATAACGGCAAACGCCTGTTGTGCATCCTGTTCATAGAAGACGACCACCTCTTGCTGGTAGGCATAATTCAATCGTACATAGCCACCTAGTTGCCGGTAGAACAGGAAGCAAGCATAACGGGTCTCAATGGACAAATCCGGTGGAAAATCCGCTTGACACATTCCAGCAAGATCAGGCAGCGAAAGCTGGTCCTGCCCTTGTGGTAAACGCAAAAAGAGATGGCTCCGAGTGCCCGTCCACGGTTCATAATAGACGGACTCCTCTTGACTGATTCCATATATCTGACGATATATTTCATCCAGCACCAAGGCGTACATCCCTTCGTCTTCCTGGGACTCCCGTGCCTGCAGCGAAATGGCCTTTATGTGCTCCGCATGCCGAGGCAGCCAAAGCAGCCCGGCAGTCTGGGGATGCACTGCCAGAAAATCACCGTCCACCGTTGTGCCTATTACGATACACTCGCCGATCTGTTGCTCAGTAATGGGGCTGTCTTCGTCATGCTCCCATAACGCGTACTCCGCAAAAGGTTTAAGCACCTCCCTATCCGGCAGCTGGACATTCAACCACCCTCTGTAAGTCCCTTCGCCGAATTGCCGCAAAAACCGGAGGTAGCCCGGTGGATAACCAGCGACATATTCCTTCGCAAGTGCTTGGTTTTGGCCATCAGACAGCGGTTTTGGCCGAGATACAATGTACATAAATACTCCTCCTGTTACCAGAACGATCAATAGGGATAGCTCAGGTTGAACTGAAACGGACCTGCACTCCTCTGTAGATTGAAGCAACAAAATGCAAATCTGAACAGTAGTTTACCACAATTGGTATAATCTGTACTGAGGCTTTCGTTTCAGAAATCTAGCTGTGACCGCCAGCCTCAGGTGGATATGGCGTATCATGATGGCTAATCAAATTTCGCAATATGCCTGAAGGCTGTCAAATTAATCGGCGGAAATCAGGTTGACTTCACAGGTAGACGTGGCGGAGGGGTAGGGGATTCTGGAGAAACGAAGTGGTCGCCAAGGCCTGCTCCCTTTTATTGAAAACCCAATTTTAATAAAAAGTCCTGCTCGATCTGAACCCGGTTCAGCGCAAAAGGATTGTTGAAATGTATCCTTCTTTTCTATATTTTGCGTATTCTGATATGCTTCCCATTCCCCGTTTATTTTCTCATTTCATTCAATAATCGCGAGCTGCATCGAACCAGCGTTGAGCCATCTCCCCTGTTATAGGCTGGCCAATTAGGTGGTTAGACTGGCTGAGTTGCCATACCGCTTCAGCAAGGTCTTCTCGTTCGGTAGTTTCGATACCTTTAAGGTTATTGAAGCGCATGGTGAAAGCGGTAATGACTGCCTCGGCATCGGCAAAGCTGCAGGCCTGAGACAAGTTTGCCTGTGCAACGTTGTAAGCTTCGTTAGCTAGCTTGGCCAGACGTTTAGGCCAGGACGAAAACGGTCGGCCAAACTCGGTCAGCCACCACTCAGGCTTACGCAATTGGCTCACTGAAGCATGACCGGCCCACGGGTGGGTTTTAGCGCGTGTTTTCATTTGCTGCTTTAGGCGCTTGCCTGAGATCTCTTCCACATTGTAGGCGATAAATCTGTCAAGCAACGGCCACGCGTTCAAGGGTGGCAAGTCCCCAAGATCAGGCATGAAGCGCAGCTCCAAATTCGTTAACTGGGCATGGCGAGCCAACAAGTTCAAGTCGCAGAAGTTCCCCCACAGACTCAGTGAGTTAAGGTTTGGGAAACGGTTCAGACACTCCAGCGAGATGGGCTGTCCCAGCGGCGCGTTCTGTAGCGTCAAGCTCGTCACCTGGTGCAATTCACCCAGGGCGGGCAGCAAGAAAGGAATATCCTTCTTGCGCCTGCTGGTGCGCGGCGCTAGTGTCAGAGAAGATGGCATATCGCCAGTTGCCGAGAAGCGTGATAGATTGCCGGACACACTCAGGCGGTAATTTCGCTTCGGAAGCTTCAGGCTTAGACACCCTCCGGACTGATCCAAGTCGATATGCAAGCCATGCAAATTGGACTGGCTGGCGTCCACTACCATGTCTGCAGACAAGATTGGATTCCACGTCATCTCTTCAATGGGACGCTGTTGTGCCCAGTCAAAGAAGCCTGCGTCACTGCCTGAATAATGAAGAAATCGCGGCCAGGGCGAGCCCGCCGGTGTGGCAAAGGCATCGAATACGGTCCAATCAATGTGCGCATCGGGCGCGACGTGAAGGTCTGCCTTTTTCCCTAAATGCGATGCTCCAATGGATAGACTGCCCACACCAGGCTGAATGGCAAGAGTGTGACTGCTCGGACCTGTCAGGTCGATGAGATAACGACCAGTTTCTCTAACAGAACCCGCAGAAGAGCGGGCTTGGTTGTCATTTGGCATTTCTATCATCCTTTCTTCTAAACCATATCAAGCCATTCGGCAAGTGCAGACATTAGTTCATGCCATGAATAGCCCGCCTGTCTTATAGAGATTGTTTTCCTTTCATTTTAAATTCCATTATTCTCAAGATCTTCTTTTGTTTTGCGCTCACATAATAATCAGGGGGTCTTCACCTGCTATGATATTTAGATATTCATCGTGTATCATATCATAATATGGAAAACAATGGTCGTGATTTCACCTTGGCTAAATACAACAAAATCTCCTAAAACCAAAGGTCCTAGAAGCTTATACCCCATACTTTTTCACAAGCCCACTAAAGATCTCCGCATCACCCACACCACGCTATCTGTAACGGCAAGTTTTTGGGCCATCCCTTATGGGGTTACCCTTCCCGGCTGTCTAAGTTTCCCCATTTTTCTTGCGTAAGTCTGGTCGAAAACCCGTCTATTAATACACTCAATCCAAAATGAAATTCATTCTCCCAATTTGTATTTGTGGTATAGGAGGCCAGGCGAATCATATTTGGAAATCGTTCTTTCGGCAGTTGGCGATAAAAGAGGTCATACTGCTCGCTCATATCCTGGTAGGATGAGTGATGGTTTCTTGACCTGGCATTTAGTTGAGCCTCTTCGGCTACAAAGCCTTGCACGTAATTTTTTAGCATGGAGGCGATCCAAGGAACGTAAGGGTCTGAAAATCCCGCCGAGACGAGCAGCTGATATAGCTTTTCGATTTGGGTTAACCTCTCATAGCCCTTTGCAATCGTTAGATTAAACAACTCTACCGCATCTCGATGGGAGATAAGAACCTTTCTAAACTGCTCCGCCCATTGATAGATCTGTTCTTGCCAAGATAGCGTCGTTTCTGGCCAAACCATTCGGCTGCTTATCCTGTCCGTAAGCAACTGCATCAATTCTTCCTTGTCTTTGACATGGTAGTATAGGGATGCCGTTTTTACTTGTAATTTTTCTGCTATTTTCCTCATGCTTAATTCTTTGAGGCCAATCTCGTTCAATAAAAGTAAGGCGGCTTCCAGGATTCGAGCCTGATCAAGCGGGGTATGAATCATAAGCTGTTCTTCGGTTAACGAATTCGGTAGTCGGGTGGTTCGTCGTCTTGCCATTGCGCGCACCTCTTTCACTTGACAAGTATACCACATTTTTGTATTCTAACATCATTAGATTAATCTAACATCATTAGAATACGCGGTGAATTGCTATCCTCATTTGTCCTCTGGCCCATCCATTCGAGAACAATTGGAAGCAGGAAATAAACCGTTTCAGCAGTTTAGGTGTGTTTGGATTAGTCACATGGATGTTGATCATATCAGCGACATTCATCATCTAAAGGAGCGCAATCTTTCATCGTTAGCGACGAGCCCGAATGGAATGGGGTTAAAGCACATCAAAAGGCATGATATCAGAATAACAAAGAGGAGATGAACAAATGAAACTTAACCATTTGAATTTGTGTGTTTACGATCTGTCAGAGGCAATTATATTTTTTCGAAATGTTTTCAACTTCCAACTTTTAGATCAAAAAGGCGATTTTATTGCCGTGATGACCGACGGTCATGGGTTTAGCCTGGTGCTAAGTAAATTACAGTCCGACCAAGACAAAGCTGTTCCTTACCCCAAGGATTTTCATATAGGTTTTTATGTCGAAACCATGTCCGAGGTCGATCAGTTTTATAAAAAAATTGTGGCAGCCGGCATTGCATCGGAACATGAACCTAGAATGATAAGGGGTGGCTACACCTTATATTTCACGGCTTTAGGGGAAATTCTTTTTGAGGTGACCTGCTATAATTGCTAAGGATTGAAAAAACTTGCCTTTACTTGTGGTACGAATGGAATCATGTTCTTGTCACTTGACATCTGATCTTCTTATTCATACAAAATAAAAAAACCTCCTGAAAAATTTATTGCTTATATCTTCAAGAGGTTTTTTAGTATAGGTTTGTTAGTTAAAACTCTCTATCGTTATACAGAACCGTTGCACAAGTATGTTGCAGTTTATGGAGTGTCGCTTTATGGTTATTTGCACGAACATCCGCTTCTATTGCAATTTCCTCAATAATTAATTCTACAGATCTTCTTTTCCATATTCGAAAGTCCTTTTACCGATGTTTACGATACGTTAGCGGTCAAAATGTGGCTAGAACGCTCCCATCGGCTTCTTTAAAATGGCTTAACGACCATAAGCACCAATATGGCAATTATCAGCAGCTGTGCAGCCGTCTCGATTGGTACGATCTTCTTTATCAGCAGTCCGAACTCGGCGGGTATTTCATTACCCTGGTCTTGACTTTCAGATATGATCTTAATGATCTTTTTCATACGAGGCTCGATCCATCCGTCGATCATGACGACCATGAGCAGCGATAAAAGGATGGATACATTCAGCCACATTTGGGATAACCCCATCTTGGTTATGAACATAAGCCAAATCCCGGTTAAAATAAGTACGGATCCGCCAATTTTAGGGATTATGGCAAGTTTGGTCGTTATACCAAAAGCAAAGTGCAGTTGGTCGACGGTTCTAGCGGATCTTCGAATGATGGGCATCCCGAAAACGGGGCCAATTATGGCGATCGAAGCCAATATATGCAAAACGAGCAGTAATCCAAACAAACCCATTACCCCCTTCTCCTCAGCGCACCATAATATTGCTTTGATAGGCTAGACCGACCCTTTTTCTCTTAAACGCTCCTCCGAGCTCAAGATGGTCCAACATACATGCTGCGACATCGTCATAAGCAACATTCAGCTCTTGAAATCGGCTGAACAAGTAACCGGCTATATCTGCCTCGGAATATTCCTGGATCGTCTCCGGAATCGGAATGGGCAAGGTTTCCGTTGTTACATGTAGACGAACTGCATCAGATTGCACTCTCGAATCAATCATTGTTCCCGGACACATAATGGACCAATCGAGTTGAGTCTGTTGCAGCCTTTCGAAATTCCGATTGTGATTTCTATACTCAGGTGGGAAGCCAGGTAAATTGTTGCCGATGAGATCCGTATATGGAATATCCAGCAGGCCGGCTCCTCCCATTATCCATACCCGCCCAGAGAAACTAGGTTGGAGTTCACATTGGCTTATAATGTTATCGACGATACGAACAAACTCTTCTCCCTGGCCCGCATGGCCTGCTGCAATAATAGCGACGTCATGATGCGCGAGCGCCTCACCAACGCTCACCGGGTCCGTAATATCGTCCACGATCACTTTCACATGCTTTGCGGAATCCTCATCTAATTGGTCATAAAGCTTCTCAGAATTTCGCACAAATGCGGTCATTTCATGCCCCAATTTTATCCCTTGTCCCAATACTCTTTTCCCTGTATTCCCCGTCGCTCCAAAAACAATAATTTTCATTGTGCTTTCCTCCTCTAAAATAGACCCCAATATTTGGTTAACTCCAGCTTAGCATCGCTTCAAAAATATGTTAAGAACCCACTTTAAAGTAGGGTACTTACTTAAAAGTAAGCATGACAGAAAGGGACACCATAATTATACGAGGAGGTCGGGAGGACAGGAAAATTCTAAAGGCAGATTGGCGACAATTCTACACTATAAGGAGTTTTATTAGCTCAAGCCTGATAATTAATTCATATCAGAAGTGCGACTGCAGGTAAACAAAAGCTGCCCGGAATCCCGTGGCAGCTTTTGTTTTGAATTGATTGAATTAGTGTACAAGTTCATCGAACCAGCTTTATGACGCCGACTCTTCATATTTCCGCTTATTATGATTTTCTCCCCAAGCACACATGACTTCTGCTACAGGAATCAATGTTCTGCCGTATTCACTAAGAGAATATTCTACTTTTGGAGGGATAGTAGGGTAGACCGTTCTATCGACTATGCCTTCTCGTTCCAAATCTCGGAGATGTTGTGAAAGCATTTTTTGTGAAACATCAGGTATAAGCTTTTCCAGATCGTTGAATCTCTTTTTGGATTCAATCAAATGCCATAAAATCATTGGCTTCCATTTGCCACTTAAAACATGAATGAGTGTCTCAACTGGACATTCACGCTGATGAATCATTGATAAATCATCCCCTTACTTTTAAGTAAGTGCATTACCTAAAATTAACACTACAAAATTAATTTTACGATAGCGCTACAATCTAGTCAATCATTGAAACTAAAAAGGCTACAGACACTAACGAATGCAGTACTGACCTCTGCCCTACCTACTATCCGTCGGGAATGGGATAATCATCAGACACCTGGTCACCAGGCCACCGTCGAGATCCGGCATCAAACATGGGATAAAATGAGGCATTGTAGGACTAAAATCCCCATCATCCGAACGTTCAAGCAACTGCTGTACGTAAGGGTGAAACACTGTGAAATTCGAAATTCGGTAAATATCGCGGATCTGCAAATCGAGCCGGGCAGCCGCCTGTAACGGATGTCCACCCCGCCGCATCTCCGTTTTCGAAATTGTCGCTGAACAGCGACTTGGAATTGGCAAATTTGCTGCTGCTTACATTGCTCATAACGGTAACTTTCAAGTCGCTCAGGTTTGTTTCACCGATCCGTGTTATCAATGGTTCTAAAATTTCCGTTTATGATATGGAAGACCCTCGCCTTCTTCGCAATACTGTTTAAGACTGTACAAAAAAATAGCCCAGTTATAATTACATACGCGATAAAATGCGGTAACTTCCGCCCAATTCATTTGACGAAAAATGATTGAAGTTTTCCCGTTTTTCCCTTCCATATCAAAAGAAATTGTCGTACCTATCCATTCTGGATCTGAATCAACACACTGCCACAAAATCCTTTTATCGGTAACAAGCTCATCAACTCGCATCTTGGTTAAGCCCTTGCCGCCGAATCGGAACTCATTTATACAACCGATCTGATCATTGACTATTAGTTCATTTGTCCATATTTCTGAAAGTCCTTTTGCAGTGGTTAATGCTTCATATACCGTTGAAGCTGGAACATTTACGGTTTGGAAGTGCTCGATATTTGCCATATTGCTGATTCCCTTCTCTATCAGAATTTCCAAGAATATCCTTTGATTATACCATGGCACGGTTGATGTGATTTCTTTTCGATTGCTTATTTTTGAAATAACGCATTAGTCAACCGTGCCATTTGTGTCACCTCACGAACAAGCGCGATCAGCCGCTAGAGTTTGGTGCGAACGACTCTTGCCGCTAACCTTCTTCATGAAAATCTTCTCTACTCCCCTCTAGTTTTCCCCGAAAAAGACTAGAGCTACATCTAGTTCTCCTCTTTGCTTGAGTGTTGTGGACAAGGCTGCCTGCAGCAGGGGTGAGCGATCGTATTGTAAGCTCTTCATATCGATACGTCCATCTGTAATCGTCATATAATGTGCCTCTTTAGATGGATCGTCAGGTCTGCGATACGAGATGCTTCCCGGATTCATCCATAGTTCATGGTTGCTTAGATAATGAATGGCTCTCCGATGCGTGTGGCCGAATATCATTCGTTTATGTTCCATGCTAGTAATCGGTTCCTTGGTCTGCTGTTCCCAGAAGCTATCATAATGATGGAGACTGGGAATCGTCTCGTAATTGTTGTACAGATGCTGCATGGTATATCCAATAGAATCCATAGTGAACGCAAGTGAAAGAGGCAGATTTTCCAAAAATTCAATATCCGCCTCACCAAGCTTTTGAGCATTGTCATGCGCCCAGGTTCGCTCTTCAAGCGAAACATTCCACAATTGATCTTTGTTGCGATATAAGGCGGCTACACGCTCATCATGGTTTCCTTTCACGCACAAAGCCTTATGCTCCATAATCCATTGTAGGACTTCCTTGGGAAAAGGTCCGTAATCAACCAAATCTCCTGCACAATAAATGACATCACTGTCTTTTTCTTGTTTCCATATGTTTTCTAATGCATAAATATTGGCGTGGATATCAGAAATAATCAGTGCCTTCATCGAGCGCCATCCCCTTACTATGTGATAAAGAACTTAAAAGTGAACTCAAAATCTATCTGACAAAATATCCTTACAGGCCATTATGACTTCATCAACGGCTTGTTTATTTATTAAATATTGAGCAGCTCCATCACCTACTTTTACTAAATAGAAGTTATCATTATATGCATAGAAAGTTACGGTCTTTTCTCCTTTTTTAGTTGTATATGTTATCGTAGTTAAAGGATTTCCAGGCTTTTCTACAGATTCTATAACCGCATCAAAACTTAGTCCTATTATCATTTCATAAAACTTTCTTAATTGATCAACCTCAACCACTTTACCGTTAAATATTCCGCTTTGTTCTTCACCTGGAGTGGATTGATCTCTTGCTATTGGTAATTTTTTATGATTAATTGTTACATTGAATTTCGAAGATGAAGCTTCTATTGAAATTTGATCACAATCAACAATATTGATTAAAGCTAAAAAGCGATCTATAAATGAAATGGGCTCAAATGTAAGTAAGGAATGGATGCTTTCTCGGTTTATCGAAAATATATAGTTCTTGTCAGCAAATTTAGCATAAATGATATCTCCGCTTGCATCACCTAACATGAGATGATATTCATTTTTATCATCTTGAATTGTCAGCTCTAGTGCTGGCACCGAAAGTCCGTAATGTCCCAAGTCTAACGGCTTCTCATCAACTAGGGTTAATACTTTTATCGTATTATTAGTTATATTGGTAGTACCCCCAGGCAATCCAAAAGTCCTTTTAGCAAAATCCTCCAAGTAAACCTCCCTGTCAGGTACAGGATACTTCATAACTAAATGATTAGTTGGTAATAGATGTGCTCCGGGTAAGGATGCAGGTGTAGACTCTTTATTTTGTTTTGCTTTTAGATCTAAAAAAGGCTTTCCTGATTTAAGGATCTCAATCGATTTTAAGTTTTTTAAATTAATTTCAGGCATTTTTTTGTCAAGCAACTCGTTTAAACTTACTAATAATTTTTTTGCATTACCGCTATTCATTAGATAAATTCCCTTTTCATTGTTAATAACAACATAATAATTTGTCTGATCCGGAGTTGGGTTACCTATTTTTATTGTATGAGTTCTACCATCATTAAGAGTAACAGTCATTTCAGCATGTGCAGGGTCTAACCCGAATGGCTTTAAATTCGTTGCATGTTCGTCAAGCAAATTGAATTTGGTTAAAGCACTTACAGCAATATCGTTTAACAAATTCTGGTCTACCGGAAAGTCCGGCTTGGTTTCCAAAGCCCAATCCATACTCTCGCTACCCGAAATCGCCTTTGTAGATACTAATTTAATCACACCAGCTGTGTTAAAGATTTTGATTTCTTGTACATCGCTTTCACTGCCACCAATCGAAAATGTTGGTGTTGATCCGGTAGTTTCCGCTGCCGCTGCTTGAGTTCCTTCTTTTTGATTGTTAGTTTGAATGGCAAATTGAGTAATCAGCAGGATAACCAAAACTGTGACTACCGCGATAAAGAATATGATTTTCTTTTTCATTTAGCTATTTCTCCTTTTAGCCCAAACCACAATACCCGTAACTAAGATTATCAATGGAATAACAATTACGGTCACTAATGTGATGATAACCGCTTGTGCGCCGCTTAATTGTAATTGTGCAGCAGCATTAGGAGCTTTAGGAGGGATGTAGCTTCCGCTTTCTTTGCCTTGAGTCCAATTTATTGAATTTACCAGGAAATTATAGTTCGTTCCTCCGGATACGGAGTTGGATTCAGGTGATATTAGCGTATCTGTACCAATAACGACTAATTTTGTTTCCAAATAAGATTTCGTATCCGTATAATCCGTAATCATGACTGCCAAATTAAATGGCCCTGACATATCGTCATTCGCTTTTTCAACACTTTGAGCTGAACTATTTTTGGCATATGACTTAGAGGAACTGGTTAATAACGGAGTTACTTTTAATGAATTTCTCTTCATACTATTTTGTTTAAGGCCAGTTGCTACCGGCAGCAATACTTTGTATTGTTTGTCTGCTAAATTTTGGGTGATTTCATTGGCTTCCAGATTAGGCAGCAATACCGTAGGTTGATTGGGTAAAGAATGATTGGTATTAGGTTCTATGATCACTTTATTGTCTACAGACACTCCATAGGCACCTACAACTGACATTAAATTAGGAAAAGCAGAAGTAGTAAAATTAAGTGCAAAAACCGCTCGTCCTCCATTTTGTAAATACGTTTTTACTTTATTTACCATATTTGATGTCCAGTCTTTGGCAGGTGTTGTTACAAAAATTAAGTTTGCCACTTTGGGAACCTCTTCTGTTAATAGATTTATATCCTTCATTTCATAATTGGCAAGTTTAATGGCATCAGTGAGTTTTTCTGGCAAAGATAGCTCACCATTGCCTGTTATACTATATATGATATGTGTTTTTTCACTTGTCACATGTTCAATAGCATTCGTAATTTGAGGCTCAACATCGATAGACTGTACATATTCTTTATAGGTTTGCTGGTCAAATCCGATTGTAATCATTTGCCCGGCATCTATTAATTTGAACTTATTTGTTTTTCCATTTTCCACCACAACACTGTTGCTTGAAACCGCTTGCGACGGGTCCGATTTAAATTTTTCCACAAGCTGCGGATATAAATTGGGATCTTTTACAGCAACCTGAATGTTACTGTTATATTTTGTATAATCGAGGATAATATCTTTAAAATCAGGATTTTCACTCCCAGGTTTTGTAAAAACATAAATATGTATGGGGTCTTGTACTTTTTTAATCATATCTATTGAATATTGGGATATGGAGTATGCTTTGTTTTTACTGACATCATAACTTAAATTTAAACTGGAAAAGATGAAGTTTACAATGATCAACACCGCTAAAACGACTATTGCTGTTAATGTTGAAAATGCTCCATATCTAAATTTTTTATTATTCAAGGCATGAATTAAATTCGTCAATATTACCTCCACCTTCTCTTTTCAATTCCATTTATAGTTAAATAGGTGAACGCAATAAAAAAGGTAAGGTTATACATAATGTCAGATACATGTAAAACGCCTCGCTGAAAATTAGTAAATCTGTGAAACACGGAAAACCATTGTAAAACATAAGCAATTGTACCCTCAAATAAGGTTGGCTTTATGAAATATAAAACTGCTTCTACGGCTAAGAATAAAAGGGTTACACAAACGGCCACAGCTTTATTTTTCGTACTGTCGTATACGATGAATCCAAATATACCTATTATTGCTGTAATAAAAAATATGGAGCTCATATTATCAGCTGGCAGTGCTTTTGCTAAACCGTCCATGATAAAGAACAAAAATACCGTTGCAAATGTGATAACCGCAGCTATGATTTGGTTTTCTGTTAACGACGATACAAACAGGCCAACACTAATTAAGCTTAAACCGAACAAGATAAATCCCAAATAACTAACGACAATGAGCATCAGGTTAATATCTGAAAACAGTATTAATATGATAGGAAAGATGAATGTAAGTACCGTGCCGATACCTAATACAATTGAAGCAGCTATAAATTTGCCTACAGTGATATCCGTTATGGAAACAGGCGATGTGTATAATAATTGGTCTGTTTTTAATTTAGCCTCTTCCGCAAATAACCTCATGGTCAATATGGGAATTAAAAATAAGTAATAAACCGCAATACTTGTTAATACTCCTGAAAAATCTGCTGATTGTGCACCTATATTTCCAATTACAAAATATACCGCTGAAAGTAATAATAAAAATGTCAAGAAAATATATCCTGACATGGTAGTAAAATAGGTTCTTAATTCTTTTTTAATTATGCTTGTCATATTGCATCCTTTCTCCTGTTGCTTCTAAGAAAATTTCCTCCAGGGAAAGATTAAGCGGTTGTTGTGTTAATACCGGTAAATTACTTTTTGACATAGCATGAAAAATAAATTCTCTTATATCTGTGTGATTGTCGCCCTCAAAAATAACATCCAGTGTATCGCATTCTTTACTGCCCACTATTTGTACATGCTTGATCAATGGAAAACTAGCAATCGCATGTTTAATTTCTGCTTCTGTCCCTTTAATACGAGACAACAATTTAGAACCTTGTATCAGGTTATTTGACAATTTGTCAGGAGTGTCGCTAGCAACAATTTTGCCTTTATTGATAATGATCACTCTGTCACAAACTGCACTAACTTCTGAAAGGATGTGTGAGCTTAATATGACGGTATGTTTAGTACCTAATGTTTTAATAACGTCGCGCATTTCAATAATTTGTTTAGGGTCTAACCCTACTGTAGGCTCATCTAAAATAATGATTTCAGGATTACCTATCATTGCTTGTGCTAAACCAACTCTTTGCTTATAGCCCTTAGATAAATTTTTTATTAATCTATTAGACACATCCATTATCCGTACCGTTTCTTTTATTTCTTCAATCATTGCCTTTTTTTGACTTGACTTGACTTTTTTTATATCAGCCACAAAGTTTAAATATTCATCTACCTTCATGTCAACATAGAGCGGTGGTTGCTCAGGCAAATAGCCTATTTTAGATTTTGCTTTTTCCGGCTCATCCAAAATATGATGTCCCGATAGGATAACCTCTCCTTCTGTTGAAGCCATGTATCCGGTCATCATATTCATTGTAGTCGATTTACCTGCTCCATTGGGTCCAAGAAAGCCTACAATTTCTCCATCGGCTATTGTAAAACTTACATGATCTACCGCTACATGTTTTCCGTAATGCTTCGTTAAGTTTCTTACTTCTATCATAAGTACCTCCTGAATTAACCTTTTATACCACCAATCATAACGCCTTTTACAAAGTATTTTTGGATAAATGGATATACAAGCAAAATAGGTAATGTTGTAATAAATACCATGGCCATTTGAATTTGATAGGCTGGAGGAACTGTACCCGTATCCACATTAGTGTCGGCGGCTATCGTTGTACTTAAAATATTTTTCAAGACTAGCTGTAAAGGCCATTTGTCCTTGGTGTTTATGAATATAGAGCCACTAAACCAGGCATTCCAGTGATCTACAGCATAGAATAAACCAATTGTGCTTATAGCTGCCATGGATAGCGGGAATATAATTCTGAAAATCATTTGTATCTCTGATAAACCATCAATCCTGGAAGCATCAATAATTTCTTGTGGAATCGTTTCAAAGAAGCTAATCATAACAATGACGTTAAATGTATTAATAAGTCCGGGTATAATTAAAACCCATATCGAATCGATTAAGTTTAAATTGATATAAAGAATATACAGCTGGACAATACCTGGTGGAAAAAGCATGGTAAGCAATAAGAAAAATTTAACTGGTTTTCTGTAAGGTAAATATTTTCTTGATAACGGATACGCTGTAACTACTGTAAAAATTAAATTTAATGCTGTACCTATGATCGTCACAAACATAGTTACATTAAAGCCCGTCACAAGCTGACTGTAATTAGCCAGATATTTATAAGCTGATATATTAAAACCTATAGGAAAAATAGTTATTGATCCTGTGTTAGCAGCAGCCGTAGAACTAAAAGAGATAGCAATAATATTAATAAATGGATATAAAATGGTTATACAGAAAATGATTAGCAGGAACCCATTAACATAACCGAATATTTTCTCACCTGTTGTTCGTCTTGTCATCTTAGCCTCCTACCATATGCCATGTTCTTTATCCACATATTTGACTATTTTGTTTACAGCAATAATTAAGAGTAAACCTACAACTGATTTAAATATGGTGATAGCCGTTGCAACTCCATAATTAAAATTATTCTGAATACCAATACGTAAAGCCAATGTATCCAAAATATCCGCAACAGGATATACAGGTGGCGTATAGAACAAATAAATCTGCTCAAACCCCGCGTTAAGAATACCTCCTAAATGCAAAATCAACAGCACAATAATCGTTGGTATCATACATGGAAGTGTTATATATAGAGCTTGTTTAAATCGGGAACACCCATCAACAATTGCAGCTTCATACATTTCAGAATCTATTCCGGAGATAGCAGCCAAATAAATAATGGTACCCCAGCCCAGGTTTTTCCATACTTCGGTAATGACCATAATGCTTCTAAAATAAATGGGGTCTGCCAAAAATATAATTTTATCTTGATGAAGCATCTCAACTAAAACATAATTTATGATACCTTTAGAAGAAAGAATCCCTGTCAATATACCGGCAATGATTACCCATGATATAAAGTGAGGCAAATACGATATGGTTTGGATTACTTTTTTAAATTTAGTACCTATGACTTCATTGAGTAATAATGCCAAAATAATGGGGCCGATAGTTCCAAAAATAAGTTTATATACACTGATTATGAGCGTATTACTTAAAGCGTTTACAAAATTATTGTCTTGAAACATAAAGCGAAAGTTATCGAAGCCAACCCACGGACTCCCGAATAGTCCTTTACCAATTTTGAAATCTTGGAACGCCATTAAATAACCAACAATAGGCACATACTTAAAAATGATATAAAATGCGAGTCCAGGCAATAAAAGCATATAAAGTGAAAAGTGTTTCTTGATATTATGAACAAACATTTTGGCATCTCCTCTTTACTAAACGGAGTTTATCTTTTGGTCAATAAGTGCAAGGACAAGATGTTCTTTATCCTTGCACTTGTAAGTTCTACAATAATTCGCTTACTTTACTTAGCGTTTTTAGCATATCTTTCGTTTATTTCTTGAGACATGACATCGCCTTTTAACAATTTAAATTGTTTTTCCCATTCAGCCCAACCTGCTTCTAATTCCACTTTACCTGAAATAATTTGTGTAAATATTTCAGTTGCTTTAGCTGTAATTTGTGTTAATTGTGCATCCGTTGTAGGAGTTGAGAAATAGACGACTCTTGGTTGAGTGGATAATCCTGTGTTAGCCATGTTCGTAGCTGTTTCTGCTGGCCACAGGTCTTTCCAGAACTCTCTTTGCCCTTCCATATTGCCGATGGTGTAAACGTCCCAAGCCCCATCTTGTCTTAAACCTTTTAAGTCTTTAGATAGTTTATATTCATTACCTGATTTTGTGTAATCGCTGCCTTCAACACCAACTGTCATTAATTGGTCGCCAGATGTAAAGTCGAAAATTCTTGCAATACCGTCTAAAACATCGGCATTTACTTTTGAATTCACTGCCCATATGCTAGAGAAACCAACAGGCAAATCATCTTTATTTTTTTTAATAATGTTTCCATAAGCAGATACACTTTTTGCAATTCCAGGAGCTGGTGGAACCTCAAGAACAACGACTTTAGCATTAGGTGCCTTTTCCTGGATTATAGCTAAGTCTGCAGCAGCACCCGACGAAACTCCCTGATATACACCGACTTTGCTGTTTCTTATAAGTTGAGTTTTACCATTGTTTGGTTGATAGGTTACAAATTCAGGGTCAACTATTTTGGCCCCAACTAATTCTCTTGCAAAACCTATTGCTTTTTTGTATTCAGGAGTGATTTGTGACCAAACTAATTTGTTGTCAGCCGTTTTCATCCAATCTGCGTAAGGAACACCGAAAGGTGCTAATGCGGGTTCCAAACCACTTTGTTTATCAAAAACAGCGCCGTAAGTATCGCCATCTTTACCATTTTTGTCTGGGTCTTTTGTTGCAAACTGCTTTAAAACTTCCTTATATTCATCAAATGTCTTGGGAGTTTTTAAACCTAGGTTATCCAACCAGTCTTGTCTAATAAATACTGCGCCATAACCAACGTCTCTTGGGGTAGGTAATATGTATAAGCTGCCATCTGCATTTACAAATTTGCTTTGCATTTCTTTATCATAAAATTTTTGAACATTAGGCATTTTAGGTAATAGATCAGACATTTTCTTTAACAAACCGTTGGCGCCAAAGTTGTTAATCATACCAATTGTTGTTGTATCCGTACTAGCATGAACGATATCAGGTGCCGTACCACTGTTAAATTGCAAAGTGATTTTTTGAACATAACTATCGTCAGGCATTTCTTGAACTTTAATGACCGTGTTTGTTTTTTTCTGCAATTCTGCTAATACTGGGTTGTTTGTTCGGTCACCATCTGCATACACGCCTTTGAAACCAATATTGATTGTTGGCGCAGGCCCCGCAGGAGTTGAAGATGATCCGGAAGGTGCAGGTGAAGCCGTAGTACCACCAGAGCTTGAACATGATGTCATCATAGCAACGGTCAATCCAAACGTAGCAACTTTACCAAATAAATTGAAACTCTTACTCATTGTAATTCCTCCAAAAATTTATTTGTTAGGACTTGATTTATCTATTGAAATTCCACACCTTCAGTGACCATATCCTGCCGAAGATGCCCAGTATAATTCAATAGTCGGAGACTTACCGTACCATCATCCTCTATATCAATCCTGGCAATGGCGGCATGTGAGAAGCTGAACCGGTTATGGTCGCATGGATCGCATCCCAGCAGGTCGTTAAGCATAACGGAACCAAACGCCGCATGGCATACAATAGCAATCGTGACATCTGTGCCTTCATGAATTTTTCTGATAGTCGCCATTACACGTCTTGCGCGATCATAGGTTTTCTCTCTCGTTTCCGCTTCTAGAGCAGGCTGCCAAATGTCCGGCCAATCGAAGTCCCCACCTGTTTGTACACCGGGGAACAGCTCTCCTAATTTAGATAATAGCGGGTAATGCTCGCTTTGGGCGGCTTTGTTAGCAGCTGCTTCTTCAGCATGGACCTCATAGCTCCCTGCACCTACCAATTCACGCATCAGTGGCCAGCCTCTGCGATCCGTTTCAGACAAAGCCGGATACACATACCAAGGTACACTCCTTCTTTTATGGATCGCTTCTGCTGTTTGAAGTGCTCTTTGCAGGGTACTGGAATACATAACATCCAGTGGCAGCCAATTGGCGAATTGTTCTCCTACACAAGCTGCTTGCTCCAATCCAAGCTTGCCCAGCGGGTAATTAGGTCCGCCTGTATAGCCCGGCTCTTGATTCGCAGGCTGGGCATGCCTGACGATATACATCCTTATGGTCATACTCCTTCACGAACCTTTCCTACTTTTCTAATAGTGGAGCAGAAAGATGATGTTCCATTCGTCCTTTAATTCTGCAATCACCCCCTTCTTTAATTTCGATATGGAACGATAAAACACCTAAATGATTAATCGTTGTTTTTCATATGGTTGAACTGTGCCATGCGCGTATCGCTGCTGCCGCTTCTTCGCTCAGGCTTTTATTTGATCTCGTTACATGACTCATTGGTATTCCACGTAATGCCGCAAGATATTTCGCGGTTGCTGTATAGCCCAAGCCAAGTGCGTCATTTAAAGCTACAAGCTTCTCATGTGTCTTGACAGCCTCGTCAGAATGGGTCGATGCTTCGCGCCATAGCTGTATCACGACATCAGCTGCAGCTGTTGCTGTAATGGCCATGATGCCACCTGCACCGAGATGAATGGCATCCAGCATGTGCTGCGTATTTGCCTGGTAGACGATACTATCTGGAGCACCCTTGATTTTCGCCTCAATACCTTCGATCGTACAAGTCGTGTCCTTTATCCCTACAATTCCATGATTAACCACAAGGCTGCTGTACACATGCGGATCGATAAGATGCGGCTTATTTAATGGACACTCATATAAAACGACGGGTACCGATGATCGATCAGCCAGATCAGCAAAATATGCACCAAGCCGTTCCTGATTTTCACCCATTCCTTTTGGAGGAATGAAAACCACACCTGACACACCGGTCTCCTCCATACGGCGCAATTCTTCGGCGTGGCTGTCAGTGTCGGGGCTGACATTGGCAGTAGCGACAACCGGTGTATTGCCCGCTCTCTTCACAGCAATTTCCGCAAGGGACAATCGTTCATCCAAGGTCAGCATCCCCATCTCACTGCTGCCGCAAACGGCAAATAGGCCGTTTGGCTGCATGGAGAGCTGCCAATCTACATATTTATCGTAGCAATTCCAATCTATACTTCCGTCTTGCAGAAATGGTGTAAGAAGCAATGAATACACACCAGCGAATGGATTGTTAGATTTCAATTCATGAACGTTCGACAACCTATCACTCCCTTAATATTCGAAATTTAACTTGCAATGTGCAACGCCGCCCGTATGGCAAACCATTAGTCCTTACTCAGCCAATTTATATTCTCATTCATTAAGTTAAATGCTTAATCGTTTACAGTAAACCGCTCGACGCAGTATGATACACTCTCGGAGAAGCGTATCTGGAGCTGCGATTCGCTTTAGGAACCTACCTAATTCAATAACTGTTTCAATCGCTCCAAGTGCTGGGACGTCGAGACGGCGGCCATGGAATGGGCGTCAGTACCCAAATGGAACACAACTTCAACCTCTTTGCCTATACGCCAGTATCGTTTGGAAAATTCCGGATCGGCGAATAAAGCCGGCACATTCAATTCCCAGGCAACCTGGCTTCGTTTTCCCTTTTCCAATATATCGCCCAGTTCGTTATCTGTGATCTCCTTCGTAACGAGCGTCTTGTCATCGAAACAATGAATAAATCTGCCGATAAAAGGATGGGCAATGCAATCGGCCCGACTTGTAGCAAATAACGACTCCAGTACTTGCAGCGCATGCTGCACATACCCTCGCGGTGACTTGTCTTCGGGGTGTTCCCAATAATCGAGGTGATAATGATTGTAGGCATACAGGCGATAATCCAAAGCTTCATTAATGACAGGCGCATCGAGAAATTTGCCGACACCGTATGCTGACAACTCGGAGGCGTACAAAACTTTGAGATCCGTGCCGCATTCCTCCGCTTGCTTCTTTAACTCGCGATTCGTGTCCAGTATCGGAAAATCTTCACTGTTGTAATGATCGGTAAACGCGATGACCCGAATGTCGTCCTTCACTGCCTTGTTCACAATATCGCGAGCAATCATTTCAGGTTTGGCACAAGGCGAATACGTAGTGTGAATATGCAGATTTTGTTGGATTAATCGTTCCAAATCGTAGGTTTGCTCCATTTTGTACACAAGCTCGCCCCCTGCCATTGTTTACTTTAATCAATAAAATGTTCGTAATTGAATTTTGATCCACTTGGCGCCTTTTTCATCCAAAAAAAATACAGCAGGGTTGCCTACTCGATCCGACAATTGAACCCTGCTGTAATTATTTCGTGTTGACTTTCTTGTAGGAGAGAGAAATTCTTAAAGACTCGCAAGACCTTGACTTCATTAGGTTTTACAATCAATCCTGATCCTTGAAATAAGTCAACTCTGTTGCGGCTATCGACGACAATCAGTTTCCGTTGCATTGCCCCATACTCCGTTATATACTTTAATCATTAAGATAATATGATTATAACAAACGTTTTTTTGTATGTAAACTAATTTATAAGCGCTTTCATTTATACATTGTTAGTGGTAAACTGGTAAATGCCTTTCCTTGTATGTCAGGTGTTTCATCATACGGAACCGGAATGACCCTGCCACATAGAGCTTTTAAATACCCTTTCAGCGTGACAGACGATTATACGGCTGTCTTGGAATATATATCCATAGACAGCCGCATAGGTCACAATCGAATTCACGTTAAGCAAAAATTTAAATGTTCAGTTCAATTAGCTTGGTATTTATGGTCAGGAGTTTTTGTATAAGTGCATGTAGGCTTTCGCATGAACCGGACACGATAGTCATTTGAGCCAAGCAAGCTGCTGCTCCCATTCGGCGCCGCCTGTGTTGGATCTCACAGTCCCAGGAGTGCTTCTACCATTCAGAACATAGCAGGTGAGAAGTGAAGTCAGTTCCTGTACCACTTCCGGATGAAGCCCGTAAACATTTACTCTTTCACCAATGTCCTGCCTGAGATCGTATAGTTGTACAGTTGGGGAATCTGCCGCTTCTTGCCCCGGCTTGGGATCGCTCCATCCACCTGAGCCCGGACATAGTTCCAGCTTCCAATCCCCTTTGCGAATGGAGAAGGAGCCGTCGATCGAATGATGAACGATCGCTTCTCTGATCGTAGAGGGTAATTGCCGCCCTTCCCAATACGGCAAATTGCTTATACTGTCTTCGCCTGCATCATCCGGCAAAGTCTCACCCAGGATATCCGCAACCGTAGCTATCAAATCGACCAGACATACTGTTTGGTCCATGGTTGATCCCGACTTGATTCGTTCCGGCCATTTAACCAACAACGGTACACGATGCCCGCCTTCATAAATATCGGCCTTATGCCCCCGAAACACATGACTCGGATTATGTCCGAATTGGGCCAGCTCCGGGTAGTTTGCTCTGGGCGAGCAGCCATTATCGCTAGTGAAGATAACGATCGTGTTGTCGTTCAGCCCGCATTGCTCCAGCTTACGGATGATTTGCCCTACCACATCGTCGCACATTAATACAAAATCACCATAGGCGTTCGTACCGGATTTTCCGGCGAATTCCGGTGAAGGAAGAATGGGCGTGTGGGGGGCGGGCAGCGGAAAGTAGATGAAGAACGGATTATTTCCTGCCTCCCCGATCGTGTCCAGCACCTTTTGCGTGCAGCGTGGAAGCACCTCCTCATGCTCAAATTCTTCACTGGTAGGGCCCTCCCTCCACCATCCCATTTCATCATCCCCACGGGTAATTCGGCTCGGAGGTGCGGTAATCCGGTCGTTCTCAATGTAGACATAAGGCGGCATATCCAACGAAGCGCTGATACCATAGAAATAGTCGAATCCATGGGTTATCGGACCGTTTGCAATCTGCCGGGTATAATCCACATCTGTCGGGTCATCGCTTCTTGTTTGCCAATCCAGTCCAAGATGCCATTTGCCGACGCAGCTTGTGCGATACCCCGCTTTTTGCAGCAGCGAAGCGACCGTCAGCCGGTCTTTCTCGATTAAAGACGGGGAGTATCCGCCAAGCACTCCTCTCTTTAGCGAGGATCGCCAATTGTATCGTCCTGTAAGAATACTGTATCGGGATGGCGTACATACAGCGGAGCTGGAGTGGCCATCTGTAAACACCATCCCCGAAGCAGCCATTTGATCCAAATGCTCCGTCCGGATTTTCGATTGTTCATTCAAGCAGGATAAGTCTCCATATCCCATATCGTCAGCCAGAATATATACGATATTTGGTTTAGCTCCCATTCTCTCTACACACCTTCCAATTCAGATTTCCATTCCTCGTAATGCATCGCGTGCTTTCCATAACGATCCGCATCCTTAATTCTATGCTCGTAGCTCTTGTCTTTCACAAGAATAAGTTCGTCCAACAGCTTTCGGATCAATTCTCTCTGGAGGCTTTCCAGTCCCGGATCATGATAAAGATTGTTCATTTCCTGTGGGTCCTCTTTTAAGTTATAAAGCTCTCCGTTGTCATCTCCCGCATAATAATTCAGCTTCCACTCGGGAGTTATCAAGCTATGGATATCCGGATTCATACTTGCATCGCCTTTACCGAAATGGGTCACGGTTAAGCGATCCCGCAGCATCTCCCTATCTCCTGTCAGCACCGATTTTTGGGAGACCCCATCCGGTGCCAACGTAGACGGAGCCACTTCCAAGAGATCCAGCAGGGTCGGAACCACATCAATAAAAGAAAATAAAGCATCTGTTCGCTGACCCGCTGGAATCAAATCCGGACATCTTATTATAAGCGGGACGTTAATTAGCTCTTCCCATACGAATCCGCCTTTGGCCATCATCCCGTGAGCGCCCATATATTCACCATGATCCGTTGTAAAAATGACGATCGTATCCTCTTCCATTTCCAGCTCCTTCAGAGTCTGCAGCATCTTTCCTACCTGAACGTCAATCCATGAAACGGCTCCCCAATAAGGTCTCATAATCGCTTCAATCTCCGTCTGATCATTGACATAATGGCCGCCGCCGTCATAGGCGTTCTTCTTATCGCGCTTTAGCATCCCAAATTGGCGTGGATAATTGTGTTTATCCGCTTCTCCATTATCGGGAGCTTGAGGTGGCATGGCCACATCATCATACATTTCGTAATAGGCTTTTGGAGGCATGATAGGCCAATGCGGATCCGGAAAGCTGGCAAAGCAGAAGAACGGCTTCCCACTTTCCTTCATATCCTGCAGAAATTTGACGGTACGATCCCCGACAAAGCTTGAAGAATGAAGCGATTCAGGAATATCGTTGTTATAAACCCCTTGCCCGCTGGAAACAGGCAGCTTCTCCATGTTCTCCACTACAAAACGATGGCGTGCTTCCGGGTAATGTTCTCTTAACCAATTGCCATAGTGGCCCACAAGCGAATTGCTATGTCCTAGTATCAAATCCGCTGTTTGGTAACCATAATAGGGTCCCTGCCATTCTTTATAAACCCCATCCCGCCAGTCTGCGATCGATTCCTCCCTGCCCCGGTGCTGCTGGGAAGTCAAGTGCATTTTACCGATACACTTCGTGACATAGCCCTTCTCTGCCAGTACGTGAGCTATCGTTTGTTCATCAGGCCTCATCGAATCGTTGTGATGGGTGACGCCATGATGAATCGCTTTTTTTCCTGTATGCAGTGTAGCCCGGGAAGGCATGCATATTGGGCTTTCACAGTAAGCTTTATTAAATTGAATGCCTTCGGCAGCCAGCTTATCGATATGAGGTGTGCGGATCAACTCGTTATCATAACAGCCTAATGTGTCTTTGCGCTGTTGGTCTGTAATAATAAACAAAATATTGTACTTCTTCTTCATGGGAACCACCGCCCTCCATTCTCAAAGCTATTATTTTTTCTTGTATTTCACATCATAGGCTTCTTGGTTGATTTGCAAATAACGTTTGATATTCATGCTGTCCAATTGTTTCAGGTAATCCGTCCAGCCCTTCTCCAGTTCTACATCTCCCGTTACTATCCTTACAAACATTTCATCTCTGTAATCGGTTATCGTTTTATTAAGATCGGCCATTTCCGATGCTTGTTCCGTCGTTAAATATAGTGGTGGAACCACAGTTTCCACTTTTTGCTTATAGGGCTCATATTTCTCTTTTGTTTCTTTATACAAAATATAGGCCAGATTGGGCGTATTCGGATCAGCCGCTTTGCTTAACCGGATGCTATCGTCAAAGAGGAATACTCCGCTTTGCGCCCAGAAATCATTCTGGACTTGACCAAAAGGAATCAATTCCACCCATTTGGCCGGCTTTCCGTCCAACCCAATATCCGTTGGGCCCGGTTTCTTCCACTGCTTCCCTTCCACACCATTCACGGATGGAAAAGTCGCTTCTTCACTATATAAGTAATCGGCCAACCGAAATGCGGCCTCCGGGTTCTTATTGGCTTTAGTGATAATGAATTGTCCGCCAGTGGCGTTAAATGGATTCAGTGCAGCCACCTGAACCCCTTTGGGTCCCTTCAGCGGCGGTACCGTCACATAGTCTAACCATCTTCCGCTTTTGCCGCTTATCTGCGAAATGACCGAAACGTTATTGGCCGCTGCTGCGCCTAACACAGCAATGTCCGGGTTTTCTGCCATTTGCTTCAACTGGTTCGTATCCTGAGTGAAGGATTGTGGCGAAATAAGCTTGTCTGCATACATCTTTTGCAAATATTGCAGACCTTCCTTCCACTCCGGTTTAGTAAAAGATGCTTCAATTTTGCCATTATTCAGAATGAGCCCGCTCTTATTGTAAGGGGTAAATGAATTCATAATGAATAAACCGATGTCAGATCCAGATGGTGCAGGAGCACCGGCCAAAGGGATTTCATCCGCTTTACCGTTCCCATTCGGGTCTTTTTCCTTAAAGGCCTTAAGGACTTGGTAAAATTCATCCGTGGTCGTTGGCATTTTGAGACCAAGCTTATCCAGCCAAGGCTTGTAAATATACATTTTCTGACTCATAGAGCATTGAAAACAATCATTAACGACAGGTAGTGCATAGATGTTACCACGAACGTCAGTGATGGTTTCTTTCACAAGAGGGAATTTCTCCATCGCTTTTTTGAAGTCAACACTATACTTGTCGATCATTTGATTTAACGGAAGGAAGACTCCTTGCTCACCGAAGATCATCTGCTGAGTAGGTGTGACTGCGAAGCCCATAATAATATCCGGATAATCGGAGCTGGCCAACACGAGATTCAGCTTTTCCTGGGCCGATTTGGCAGGGACGACCTCCCATTCCAGGTGAATGTTTGTTTTCTCTTCGAGCTGCTTGGTAAAGGTATTCGTGGCAAAATCCTCTACCAATGCATTGGCCTGCACCAGCACCTTCATTGTCACTTTATCCTTCACAATCGGAAACATCCCGGCAGGGTTTACATTATTGGCTGCCTGCGGAACCTGTGTATCCGATGACGAAGAGTCGTTTGCCTTATCCGTTGTGCAGCCATTTAAAGCTATAACAGACAGCAGGGTCAGCGAGACCCCAATTAACAGCGTTTTTTTCATTCTTTTCAGCCTCCCGCTTTCTATAACTCGAATCAACCCTTCAATGAACC
The DNA here is from genome assembly GCF_038000305.1 of Paenibacillus sp. FSL H8-0034. Taxonomy (NCBI): domain Bacteria; kingdom Bacillati; phylum Bacillota; class Bacilli; order Caryophanales; family Paenibacillaceae; genus Paenibacillus; species Paenibacillus sp. FSL H8-0034. The sequence goes on along the minus strand of NZ_JBBOBS010000001.1, from coordinate 4,453,795 downwards.
GATCATGACACCTTTTACAAAATACTTTTGTACAAAAGGATAAACTGCCAGCATGGGCAAGGTGGATACGACGATCAACGAATATTTCAGCAATTCCCGTAAATCCGCTTTTGCCGCAGCTTCTTCAACATCCCCCATCATAGCCGGATCGACTTCGTTCTGTACCAGGATATCTCTTAAAATAAGCTGCAGCGGATACAAGTTCTGATTTTTCAAATAAATCAATGCATTGAAATAGGTATTCCAATGGCCTACCGCATAAAACAGAGAAATGACAGCAATGATCGGACCGGAGAGCGGAAGAACAATTCTCCAAACAAATTTAAAATCGGAACATCCGTCCATTTGAGCAGCCTCTAACAGCTCGTCGGGAATCGTCGATTGAAAGTACGTTCTCGTGATGATTACATTCCAAACGGCAAGAGCGCCGGGAAGAATAAGCGCCCATCTGGAATTAAGCAGGTCCAAATCCTTCACCAGCAGATACGTGGGAATTAATCCGCCCGAGAATAAAGTGGTAAATATGAAAAACATCATAAACCAGTTTTTACCAAAAAAATCCTTACGCGCAAGCGGATACGCAGCCAAAACAGTCATGATCACATTCACAAGGGTCCCGACACCCGTATAATACACGGAATTCCAAAAGCTCGACCCAATCAAGCGATGCTTGAACACCGCATGATATCCGGCGGTTGTAGGTTCTACGGGCCACAGCCATACTCTGCCGCTAATTACAGCAGCGGAGCTGCTGAATGAAGCGCTTACGATATAAACGAGCGGGTATAATACGGTTATAAAAAAAATCGAAAGCACCAGGTAATTCATCAAGGTAAAGACACGATCAGTACGCGCATCCTTGATTGCGGTTGTTTTCATGATAATCTCTCTTCTCCTTTACCAGCCTATACAACCATTTCTTCTACCATAGACTCGCTTGATTGGTTTTTTGTGCGATCTTATTGACCGTAAGCAGCAAAATCAGGCTTATGACGGTTTTGACCAATCCGATAGCCGAAGAGTAAGAATAGTTTGCCGCTGGTGAAGCTAAGCCGATCTTGTACACGTAGGTATCAATCACTTCTGAGGTTTGATTATTAAGTGGATTTTGCATCAATAATACCTTCTCAAAGCCAACATCGAGAATATGACCCGTGTTCATGATGAGTAAAATAATCGCGATCGGTAAAATACCTGGAATATCCACATGCCACATTCTTTGCAATTTGTTGGCGCCATCAATGACGGCAGCTTCATGCAAGGCAGGATCAATCGTTGAAAGCGCCGCCAAATAAATAATGCAAGAAAATCCAACATTTTGCCAAATCCCCGACCAGACAAACACCGAATAGAAATAGGATGGATTGCCCATAAAATTAATAGGCTCGAACCCGAAAAATTGAATAAGGTGATTAATAATTCCGGTACGCGGGTCAGTAAACTGAAAGATTATGCCTACCATGACAACTACAGAGATGAAATGCGGTGCATAAGTAACCATCTGAACCGACTTTTTAAAAAATTTGCTGGACACATTGTTAAGGCTGAGCGCGAGAACGATGGGCAGTGGAAATCCGGCGATAAGCGTATATCCGCTAAGGATCGAGGTGTTCCTTATTATTCTCCAAAAGTCGTAAGAGTTATAGAAGCGGCTGAACTGGCTTAGGCCTACCCACTCACTTCCCCAAATCCCCTTGGTGGCAATAAAATTTTTGAACGCAATCTGTACGCCATACATGGGGACATACTTAAACGTGATTAAGTATAGAACAGGGAGCAATATGAGTATATAAAGCTGCCACACCTTGCGAATTTTGATCAATGAGGCTTGCAGATTAATCACCCCTTAATTTCAGTCGTCCCGGCCGGAGACAAATTCAGCATAGAAAATTCCTGGCTGCTTCACAAGAATCACTTTTTATATTCTTTTCTTTTCTTAAGAATGGTACTTATCCATAATTAAAACACTTGCAGTATCTAAGAAAATTAACTAGTCTCTAGCCTTAGTGGCACTTGAACGATATGCGGAGGCGCTCATCCCATGCGTTCGCTTAAACGCCCGGCTAAAGCTCGTTGCCAAATTATATCCGACCTGATTGGCAATTTCATAGACAGACAGATTCGAAGTTGCCAGCAGTTCCATTGCACGGGTCATTCGAAGGCTTTCCAAATAATCGGAGAAATTGATTCCTGTTTGTTCCTTGAAGAATTGGGATAAGTACACCTCTGAAATTGCAAAGTGGCTGGAGATCGACGAGAGGGACAGGTGGGGGTCGGTATAAGTCTGCTGCAGGAGCGTAACAATCTCTGCCGTCAAACGTTCATTATGGCTTTTCTTCTTCCGGTTGGCTTCGTCGCTTACCTTACGATACAGCTCAAAAATATATTGATAAAATCGTTTCATATCCTTGTAGGTTAGTAATTCAAAGGCTTTGGACTGTACGGCATGTGCGATGGAGTCATCCTCTGCGGATACTTGCTCGGCCACTTTGATGAAACCTCCCCAAAGCTCATACAAGAAAACGCGCAGCATATTCAATGATAAATCCCGCTGAACGAAATTCTCCTCATAGAGCTCGCCCATCAGCTTATCCACTTCCTGCTGGTTCCCTGCTTTTATATAAGAAAGCATCCTGGTTTCAACTTCACTTGGGAAATGGTAATGGTTGCTCTTCCGCGATATATCCTCGAACCAGATCACGTCTTCTGTCATGCTCCGCATACTTACATTCAAAGCTTGATTCGCTTCCTCATACGACTGCCACACATCGAGCAGCCTTGGGTAGATCCTGCCGACGGCAAATACGGGATTCACAAGAGAGTGGACAGCTAAGGCTTGCTTGATCTGTTCAATGCGCCCTTCAATTTCGGTCTGGCATTCGGCAGTGAAGGGCTCCGCGGATGAAATGAGCAATGCAATCTTGTCTTCTGTAATATCATGGATATATTCGCCCGCCTGAATCACCTTGTTCAAGACATCCTTGATCCATACCCGCTTCATATCCAATTCTTCAAGCATGCCTTCGATGTAAAGCTGGTCATAATCCCGGTACAACAATAAGACGACCACATAGTTATTGCCGCGGATCTCCATACCAATATGCTGCTGCATAACGGTCAAATCCTGCTGCCCTAGCAATTCCCCCTTAAACAATCGTTCCAAATAGGCAGCACGCAGAAAAGGTATTTGTGCTTTCATTTCTTCCTGAAGCTCTTTGTTGCTTTGTATTAAAGAGAGCACGGTAGCCTGAATAAAACCGTAGACGCTCCCTGTCGGATGCTGCTCCCCTTCAAATCTCTCCCGAAGCGTTCGGATCAATAACCGTAATGCCGCACTATTCCGATAGGCAAACAGGAGCGCTAACAATAGACCGACAATCAAGGATGTTATTATAAATAGCCGGATTGTATTTTTAAGTGTGTCGATCCGCTTCATCATGATGTGAGAAGGCTGGACAACCACATATTTCCACTTGTTATAACTGGATGTTGTATAGGTAACTACGACATCCGTGCCATCAATCGACTGCTGCTGGATCCCCTGCAGGTTTTGAAGCGGTATATCAGCCGGGATCTTATCTGCATCATCAGTAATATAACTGACAATTTCCCCTTGCTCATTGGCAATATAAGCCCAACCGCCATCGGAAATATCAAATCCCTTCAGAAGCTTCTGAATTTCCTTATCCTCAATAAGGATGAATAAAGTGCCTTGAAAACGGCTGGAGTAACCCAATGTATGCAGGTAAGTGATAAATCGGTAAGGCTTCCCATTCATGTTCACCCCTTGTGCCGGCAGGATGGCTCTTTGGTGAAACACATCAAGGAAGGAGCGTTTCCACTGTTCCATGTCCATGCTGTCATAATTCAAATATTCACGATAAAAAGCCGGGAGGGTATATATATTTTTGGAATTCATCACTGTACCATTGTTGGGATACACCAGAAAATAATCAAATATAAAATTATTGGTCACCGTATAATCATATAAGGATTTTTTGAGATCCAATGTTCGATTGACCATGTTGCCTTCAAAAGCCTGCGATACATACTGAAATTGTTGGACAGTGGAATTGGAAACCAATTGCTGCGCAATCGAATCGATCTCCGCCAACCGCTGATCAATGATCTCCTTACTGTGATTTAATATCGTCACGTTCTTACTCGTCATTTCGGCTTCCAATTCGGAAATCGTTTGTTGGTAGGTGATCAATGTAATAAATAAAGGCACCAGCAGAAACAAAATATAAGGCACCAAAAATCGCATAAACACCATATATTTCTCTTTTTTTGGGGGATGAGTCAAAGGGTCACCTCCTGCTATGATTGGTATAGATCACACCTGCCTCAGATTTCGCTTTCAACCGCTAAGCATAATTTTTCAATATGCAGTTTGACGGTTTCTATATAATGACTTACTTTCTCTTCGTCCACATTCCCTGAAATCGATCCCAGTCCTATCGAGCCTATTAATCGGTTATTTATTCTAATTGGAAAAGCCAGTCTTCGAATGCCCGAATAAACCCGGTTATAATCATCTACGTATTGCTCGTCGACAGCCATCTGTAAATAACCGGTTTGCTGCGATAGGGACGGAAGGGTTAATTGCCCTGTTAGATCTAATTTGCTATGCTCCATCATAAATGCTCTTTGTTTAACAGTGGATGCAGCAAGCAGCAGATACCCCCATGGATGCAGCATATAGTCTGTACGTATGCTCCCCACCGCTTGCATATTAACGCCATAGGGTTGGATGACCTTTTCCCTGCAAATCATCTTTCCATGTTCATATTCGATATACAAGGCTGTAAAATGTGTATCTCTCACGATTGTCTCCAAGAGTGGATAAACGAGGCTTCTTATCTGTTCCTGCGTTGAATTTAATTTCTTCGGACTTGGCTGCCATCTATCACCTAATACATACTTCTGGTCCGGAGATTTCAAGATATAGCTTTCTTCGATTAACAGATTCAGAAATCGTGTTAAGCTTGAAGCACCTAGCCCCAAATCGGTTTTTAATTGATTGAAGCCGATTTCTCCTTCTTGCTCAACCAACGCTAATATTTTTAATCCATACAACAAACCCGGAGCACTCATAGCTCTCCCTCCGATACCATATATAATACTTAAATGAACTGTATATAATACCATTTTGAGCTACTCTTATATATTTGTCAAAGAGATTTTCTCAATTATTGAATATTCTATGGAAACCCGCCACTTCATGAGCGGAACATTCGATAGTTTTATCCACATTGAATATTCACATTTCGCATGATATAATTTCCAATCAAAAGTCTTCCTTCAATCGCATTGAAATTTAGGGGGATGGGGAGTGTTGTTATGGAGAAGTGGTTGTTTAACCAACTGACAGTCGAAAAGACAAAAGATGGATGGAAGCCTTTACGGTTCACGGAAGGCCAACTCAAACAATATGGAAAGCGCGAAGTCCATGGATTGCGCAGCTATTGCCCAGCTGGTGTAGGTCTCGCCTTGCTAACAGATGCCAAGTGGCTGCGTTTATCTTATACGATCCTGGATAAGATCAGGGACTTCGCTTATTTTGATTTGCTGGTCGATGGGATTATGGTCTCAAGTTTCGAGCACCTGCCGGTAAGCTTAGGAACGCATGTCAGCACCTTTCTATTGCCGGAGCATGGTGGCATGCGCTCGGTGACAATCTATTTGCCGCAAACGGTACAGCTTGTGCTACACGATTTGCAGCTGTCATCTGGGGCAGTGGTGGAAACCGTAGAAGCCCGTCCAAAACGGCTCCTTTGTTTGGGGGATTCAATCACTCAGGGCATGGACTCATTGCATCCATCCAACACATACCCTGTCTTACTGTCCAATTTCCTAAATATGCAATTGTTGAATCAAGGCGTTGGGGGGTATTTCTTTAATGCGGATTCACTGGATGTAAGTTTACCTTATCACCCGGAACTGATCACAGTCGCGTATGGAACCAATGATTGGTCAAGATGCAGAACCATTGCTGAGTTTCGCGAGCACTGTGCAAATTATATGAGGATGCTGGTGTTCCTGTATCCCGAGGCGCGAATCTTCACTATGACACCAATATGGCGGCGGGATATGCACGAGCAGAAAGGAACATTCTCCTTTCTGGAAATTAACCAAGCTATCGCAGGAGTGTGCAGCTTTTTTCCCAATGTGCGCGTCATCGATGGGCTAAGTCTGGTTCCGCATGTACCTTCTTTGTTTGATGCTGGAGGTGTGCATCCCACAGACGAAGGCTTCCTCCACCTGGCCTTGAATCTCCTCAAGATTATACAAAAGTAAGTTCATTTAATATCATTCAGTTTCTTTTCATTCACTTTAAGAACGGGCATTCTGTCAAAATCGATGGAAAAAAGTAGACTCCATCATTGTTGTGTCGCCCACATGGATTTTGTAAATTTCAGCTGTTTCGTGGTTGAATACTCGCGATTTATGTTTCAGGATCATATAAACAATACGCAACCTTTTATCTGGCCGCGATCAAGCAGGAGTCAAAGCGCGCGGTAGGAAGGCTCCCACCGCGCTGTTGATTGACGCCTATAACAATTCCCGCCCGGTCTGCAAATTCCGTTAACCGTTCAGCCTTGCTTTGCCCATAATCCAAAGGCTTCTGGGTTGCCTTACTCTATTGGGACGGTTAAGTCTGTTTTACACCAGATAGATCAGCTTCTGTTACTGTATAAGAGCGGACAAAAGGCTGGTCCTGTACCGGCTCTCCCTTCGTATAATCGATAATGACGATGGAGCCATCTGCTTGCTGCACCCATTGCGGATATCCGTTATCTCCCGCTGAGAACCCAGATTTATCGAGCAGCACGAACCGGTCTCTTCGGAATTGATCGGGATAACCGGCAGCTGCATGCCATTCCCAATCGATACTATAGTCATCCGGATTGATAACCTTTACTGCTAACGACCGCCAGTGGCTGACGGACCTGTTCCGCTTTGCTTCATTCTGAATGTACCGGTTGCCGAAGCCGACCATTCGCGTAGCTAGGCCCACCGTATTTGTGTGCAGCATTAGTTGTCCGTCTACATAAATAAAGATCTCATGATGCTCACGAATGATCTTGTATTGATGCCATTCGCGGGTATCGAGCATGAAGCCTTGCTCCGTCCTCCCCGCTAACGACACGCGGTCCGTTTCGAAGCGGAGCCAGCAGCCTGCACTAATGCAGCAGCCGTACTCGTCTGCCTCCTCCAGTCTCATTACCGTCTCTAATTCTACCCGTGATACATCATTTTGAGCCGGATACAATTGAAACCTCACGGCACGGTTTGGACCTTCCTCCGTTCTTAGGGTCATAACCCCATTGTCGATTACACAATCCGCTTCATTCCATATGAAGGAGTTCGGCTGATACGTAAACGGTTCTTCTGGATCGAACATAAACGCATAGGTGGCATTAGTACCCAATGCATTTCTAAAAACAGCCAGTGCTTTGCCGGACTGCAGCATGCCAAGTGTAGGGCGGTGACCGTGGAACGGTGCCAACACCCCTTGGTCCCATGTCTGGCCGTAATCGCTGCTTCGGATCATCCGGCTCGGCTGCCCATACCGGGTGCCATGGTCCGCGCAACGAGTTACAGCAAGCAAATATCCGGGTTTGATTTCGGCAAAGCCGGCTTCCGCATCCGAGTATAGCGGATGGTCCGTCATATATGATTTCCGTTCCCAGGATTGCCCTCCGTCATCCGAAAACACCGCCGCCTGCTTGTAATAAACTTTAACGCCAGGGAACCAGTCGTATTTGGCCGGGTTGCCAAATTCGAAATAGGTTGCCGGATTAAAGCGCAGTCTTGGCTCCATTTCACCAACCTCTGCTCTTGTATACATCAAGCTCCCGTTCGATAGCTCCTGAATATATTCCGGTTCTCCCCCGACATCGTCTATCCGGTGCGGGCCGTCCCAGGTCAGTCCATCATCATGGCTCCAGAATAATTCATTCCACATCTGCTTGTTGTAGACCCAGGTCGATAAATATTGGAATTCAGTTTGTGGATTCCGCAGCCCGCGGTCGCAAATAACAACCAACCTTCCGTCAGAAAGCGAATTAATTCTCGGCACTACGTACACACTGCCATGCTCAAACACATCCGTATACGCTATCGATTGGTGGTTGATCCATGATTTTCCGCCATCCAAAGATCTAGTAATCATGATATCGGTTTTCATTCGATGATGGCTATCTGTACGCAAATAGCAAGCTATAAGCCCTCCATTCGCCTTGGCTATCCCGGGAAACGAGATGTACATATCCTTTTCTTGAGCTACCAGATGCTTGTTGGAATTGGATACCTTTTTCATAAGGCTATACCCCTCCTTTTACATTACCGCCCAATAAGATTTGTGAAAGCTTATGCATTCCGTCAGCCGTGAGAGGCTGCAGCGGAAAGTGTGGTACCCCTTCGCCGAAGCCCAAATATTGTGCCATCCCCTTCATAACCGGAAGCGAATATCCTTCAATCGAGAAAGCCTCCTCCAACTGGACGATGAAATCTTGTATTTCATAGGCTTTATTCACTTCACCCTGCTGAACCGCTTGAAATAACGAAACCATCTGATCAGGTATTACATTGCCGACTCCCGGTATCAATCCGGCTGCACCCATTTGCAAACTGATCACACTTAACACCTGAACCCCCTGCAGCACTGAAAAATGCGGCAGGTCGCGGGTAAGACGAATCGCTTGTTGAAAATGGGGCATGTTGCCGGAGCTGTCCTTGTAGGCAACGACGCCTGGAAAACGGGCGATCTCGTTGATCGTCGCCGGTTCAATCGGGTTGCCGGTATATACCGGCACGTTATAGATAATGAGCGGCAACGAGGTCGCTTCGCGAATTGCAGCAAAATGCTTGACAATCTCTTTCTGCTTAACGCGGAAATAGTAAGGAGTCACAGCAACAACCGCATCCGCCTGCAGCTCCTCTGCCTCGCGCACCAGCTCCAGCACTCTGGATGTGCTGGTTTCCATGACGCCAACTAACAGCGGAGTTCTCCCAGCACACTCCGACTTTAGCGCCTGCAGCGCCTTCAACCGCTGCTCCCGGGTTAGCATTGGCGATTCGGCTGCCGTCCCCATCGCAAAAATACCGTTTACTCCGCAGCCGATCATATAGTTGGCCAAGCCCTGCAAAGCAGCCGTGTCGATATTCCGATCTTTTGTAAAAGGTGTAATAATAGGTGGAATAATACCTCGTAATTTATTCATATCTGTTTACCCGACCTCTCTTTGTTTGTGTTAGCTTTTTGCTTTATTTTTGGGTCGCCTTTTTCTTTTGATAATAATCGTTCATCAATTGTTCGGCTTTATCCCCTCCAAGACGCTTCCATTCCTTTTTCAAATCCTCCGATACCATTTGTGGCGTATAAGCCCCTCCGGAAATTACAGCTTTAGCAATTGCCGGATCAACCAGAGCGTTAAATGCGGTCATTGTCTGGTTAAACTCTTGATTGGACGGCAGCACTGGGAAATCTCTGTGGAACGGTACAGATAATATAACTTTGCCCGCTTTGACCTTTAATTCATCGATTTCGCGGAATATTGGATCCGGATTCGGATTTTTTAAGATATCTTCAAACGTACTCTTATTGTCGTAAAGCATATTATACGTGCCTGCGTAGTTAAGCTCTTTGGCGTTCTTTTGCGGATCAATCGGTGCCGGTACACCATTGGACATTTTGTAATGCACGTTCTCCAGTCCGTTAGCTATGGTAAACCCGCCTTTTTCCATCATGAAATCGAGGAACTGTACGGCTGCCTTAGGGTTTTTCATCTGTTTATTGAAACCGACCATATTACCGGCTAAGCCTACCCCTTGGTTATAACCGTTTTTTCCATATTTAGTGGATACAGGCGCGATCGGGGACAACTGGGCAGTTGGCGCATTTTTCTTCAAATCCTTATAGGAGTTGTAAACATCGCCAGGTGTTCCCATGAATATCCCCGATTTTCCTGTGACCCACAGCTGCTTTTGACGCTCAAAATTTTTGTCCGTTAAATATTCCTTATCGATAAGGCCTTCCTCATACATTCTTTTATTGAATGCAATAGAATCGGCAAAACGATCTGACAAAGCTCCGTATGTAGGCTTCCCGTTTTCCAAATTCCATTTATCCGCCATCGTATCGAACATGCCTTGAATCGGACTGCCTAATCCGAGAGGAATATTGAAGGAAAATCCGATAGTATCTGCTTTACCGTTTCCATCCGGGTCCATGTCTTTAAACGCCTTGGCTACTTCAAGCAGCTCGTCTGCGGTAGTCGGCATCTTTAAGCCCAGTTTATCCAGCCAATCCTGTCTGATGAAACCGGCATGAACAATACCGGCTGTTTCTGTCCGCATAACGCCGGCTAAATACATCTTCCCGTCATCAAATGTTATCCATTCCTTTAATTCCGGGTGTTCGCTTAAATACTTTTTATACGTTGTACTGTACTTGTCTATATACTCATCGATTGGCTGCAGAGCGCCATTGTCAACTAATGTTGAAAGAAACGGACGGTTGGCTTCAACAATTAGATCCGGACCTTCGCCAGCGGCAACAAGGGTGTTCAGCTTCTGGATAAGAGGAGCTAAAGTTGGCGGTGTAGCTATCCACTTCACTTGAATGCCGGAGTTTTCATTGATCCATTTCGTCCAGCGGTTCTCCTCGATATTGCCTTCCTCGCTCGCAATATTCCCATTGTCTCTGGCATTGACGGAAACCGTCTTTGGCAATTTATCGTACGGATCCGACGAACCTTGAGAGCTTGGTTGGGGCTCATTCTTCGTACACCCTGCGAGCAATACTGCGGTAGCCAGACATCCGGATAAGGTTAGTTGTAACGATCTGCGGCCAAAATCTTTGTTTTTCATCGAATTTTTCCTCCCTAGAGTTTTTTGTAAGAAAACATGAATCGCAAGCAATTGCTGAATTTATCCTTTGACAGAACCAATGAGAACGCCTTTTACAAAATGCTTTTGCAAAAACGGGTAAAAACACAAAATTGGAAGCAGCGCGATAAATATAGCGGCGGCCTTTAACCCTTCCGGTGTCGGAATATCATTCACACTGACAATTGCCATATCTAAATTTTGCAGCTTATCATTCATGCCTTGCAGCATTTGATAAAGCTTCAGCATCATCGTTGCTTTACTGGTGCTTGAAATATAGATCAATACATTAAAATACGAGTTCCACCAATAAACCGCGTAAAATAAGGATAAGGCAGCCAGCATTGGCTTGGATAGCGGTAAAATAATCTTCGTCAATACTGTCCAATCCCCGGCTCCGTCAATAGCAGCGGATTCTTCGACCTCGACAGGCAGCCCCTCGAAATACGTCTTCATAACAAACATATTGTAGGTGCTTATTAGTGCTGGAAGCCAGAGTGCCCAATAAGTATTCATTAAGCCAAGTGTTTTAATCAGAATAAAATGAGGAATTAAGCCTCCGGTGAACAGCATCGTAAACGTTATGACCATAAGCAGCGAATTACGGCCCAAAAGTCTTGGCTTAGAAAGTGGATATGCGGCAAGCACGGTCGCGCTAATATTGAATAAAGTACCGACTACCGTCACGATTACCGTATTTTTGAGAGCGCTGAAGATCGCTCCATCCTTCAATAATATACTATAATTCAATAAAGTGAATTCTATCGGCCACAGGTAAACCTCCCCCGAGCTGATTGCTCTGCTGCTGCTGAAAGAAGCCGCAACTACTTGAATTAACGGATACAGTGTGCAAAAGCCGCATACAGCAAGCACTGCATACATGAGACCGTAACCCATTCTGCCAGCAAATGTTGTTTTATTCATGCCCTCCCCCCTACCATAGACCTTTTTCACCTAGTGACTTCACAATTTTGTTCACGGTGATGACGAGAATTAATGCAATAAGCGATTGGAACAGCCCGAGTGCTGTTGTATAGCTATATTGGGCTGATAAAAGCCCTACCCGGTACACATAAGTACTAATGACATCGGAAATCCCCAAAACCATATCATTCTGCAGTACAAAAATTTGCTCGAAGCCGATATCCATCATATGCCCAACCTTCAAAATCAACAGAATGGCTACCGTACTGCGTATTCCCGGCAAAGTAATATGCCATATTTGACGCAGCTTGCCCGCCCCGTCGATCTTGACGGCTTCATACAGCTGCGGATCCACATTAGCCATCGCGGCCAAATATAGAATCGTCCCCCAGCCGGCCTCCCGCCATATACCGGACAGCACAAACGTAATCGGCCACCAAAACGTATCTCCGAGAAAATAGATCGGTTCAAGCCCTAAACCCTTAGTCAAAATACTGTTGATCACGCCCCTTGCTGGCGACATTATCGTAATGAGGATGCCCCCAAGAACGACCCACGATATAAAGTGCGGGAGATACAGAAAATTTTGCACAATCCGTTTGAACCACTCTACCCGGACTTCATTTAATAGCAGCGCAAGAATGATCGGAGCCGGAAATCCAAATACGAGACTGTACACATTCAGCAGCAGTGTATTTTTCAGGATAATATAAAACTCCTTACTCGCGAACAAGCTTTTGAAATGCTTAAGACCTACCCAATCGCTTCCCCATATGCCATCGGCAAACCTGTAATTTTTGAAAGCAATTATTTCACCTCCGAGCGGAGCTAATTTAAACAAGAGATAGAAACCGATCACAGGCAGAAGCATGAAATATAAGTTGCGGTCCCGAATAAGCCGTTTTCTGATTCCAGCCCACACGCCCTTATGTGCCTTGGGTGTAAGTGGAGATTGTCTGACCCTTGTGTTAGTTTCGTTATGATGCATGTTTGTTCACCTCCTTTGTTCTTATCGTAAGTGCTGCGGAGGTCATTTGGATAGAAACACCTTTTGATATATACCGCTCTTTTTGACAATGGGCTGCCCGCATCTTTTGACCCTCACTTTTTGACATAACAAAATAGAAAAAATCCCCCTACCGAAGTAGAGGGATAATTCAATGTGCTGCTTGTACGTCGCTCAACTGTTATGCTCTTTATATTCGCTCGGTGTCATGCCCGTATGCTTCTTGAAAATCCGATTAAAACTGTAGCTGTTCGTGTACCCGACTTCTTCAGCAATTTCATTAATTTTCATGCTGGTGCCTGTCAAAAGCTCCTGTGCCGTTTTCACCCGAATTCCGATCAAATATTCAAGGAAATTGCATTCCATCTGCTCCTTAAATAATCGGCTTAAGTAAGAGACGCTAAAATCAAACTTTTCGGCAATCAGATTGAGCGATAAATCCGAGCGTTTGTAATTATCATGGATGTAATCAAGTATTTTAGGAAATGCCTCATTTTTACTGCGGCTGCTTCGTTTTTCCAGGATTAACCGGTTGAGCTCGAATAAAATATTTTTACTGTAAGCGCGTATTTCAGCCAACTCTTGGGATGTATTTATGGTTTGGTACAAATCCCCGTGTTTCTTCGTTATTTCCGATACATCTACATTAAGCTCCAACGCTTCACTCAGCGATTCCACCAAGACTTGGACACAAAGCTGCTTCATCGTTTCCGGGGGAATGTTCTCCTGGACGGCTTTATTTAATAACTCGTCAAAAAGCTGCTCCGTCTTGTTCGCATTCCCCTCACGCAGAGCCTCAGCCACTCCCTCACGTGTAGCGAAAATTTTTATCGTGCTTTCGCTTGAAGGAATCTTTAAATCCTCGATGGATAAAACCATGTTCATTCCAAGCACCAGCTTATATTTTAAAGCTTCCAACGATTCCAGATAAGCTTGTTTGAGTCCTCTCATGTTATCTGTATGCCTACTCAAGCCGATAGAAACCGATTTGTTGAAGTACGATTCAACGGAGCTGCGTATCAACTCTCCTATTGACAATGCCGTTACGATATTTCCGGTGGCATTCTCATCCTCAAAACTCATAATGAATGCCGCCTTGCCCAATTCAAGCTGAATAGAAGCCCCCTTACCTGCCCCATTCATATACTCCTCCGCCATGTTGCATAGCCCATAGGTATACAACTGTGCGTCTCTTTCGCTTCCCAGCTCTACTGGCTTGTCGAACTCAGCAACCATCACGATGAAATGACTTGAGAATAACCGAATATCCAGAAAGTCAAAAAGCGGCTTTTCCACAAAGTAACTTGTCCGGTTTCCCATTAGGAGGTCCATCAACAGACTCCATTTCATGACTGGTTTGCTGTCGCGCAGCTGCTGATTCATTGTTCGGTTATCTGTTAGAACCTGACTGAATCTTTTCTCTAAATAATCGAGATTTCCGTATATTTCCGTCGGGCTGGAGTCGGCATCTCCCTTCAATTGCATACTGATGCTCCGCAAGGCTTGCTGCATGGGACGATAAAACCTGTTGCTTAACATTAAGGCTGCAATAACTGCAAAAACGACCATTCCTAAAGCTACAGACAGCAAAATATTACGGATAACCCCCAGCTGCTTATCCTCTTTTTCATCGGGCATGAAATTCATAAAGATCCACCCGGTATAAGGCGAGGTGTAATAGTAAATCCGACCGTTCGAGCCGTCGATCTGTATGTCCCATTGACCGAATTGCTGAATTTGAATTTGGTCAAAGTTGTCGCCTAACCATATTCTTCCAACATTGAGGTACAGCTGTTCTTTATCTTGATGAGAAATAACATTGCCGCTTTTGTCCATTACAAAAACTTGCCCCAGCCTGGAGTTCGTATCGCGTACAAGCTCATTAAGCTTTTCTTCATTTATATTAGCCGCAACCGCTCCCTTTTTTCTTGAGCCCGTGGCTGTTAGCGGGTAGGAACGCATAAGGGTGACGATATTTTTGTTAATGCTGAAGCTTGTATTGGCGTTATAGGTTACTTTGCGCGGACCGGCCCATATGGATATATCGTTGATCTTATGAAACATATCGACCCATTCCTGGTCGAAAAATTGACTGCGTTTTTCCAATGTGCTGCTGGAGGCGATGAGATTGTTTTCGGACGAGTACAGATAGATCGAGCTCAAGATGCTGTTGGCATCCAGTATCGTTCTTAATGTGTTGGATAAATTGTTAAATACCTCGTACTTTTGCTGATCCTCCGTGAGACTGCCCTCCATAAACCGTATAACTTCCGTCTCTTGCACCAAATTCAACGTTGTTTTATCAATACCCCGGAGTACCAAATCGACCTTTTGCCCAAGCTGCTTAAGCAGGTCAATACGGGTCGTATCCAAATCCTCCTTAACATGAACAGCTACGCTCCAGTAAGACAGGCCTGCGGTAAGAATGACAATACTAACAAATACGGCTACATATACGGTCAGCACTTTTTGCGGAATTCTTCTATTAATTATCCTCATAAATTGAATAATAACTTAACGCTTTACGGTTTACTAGGAACTATTTTTGACCTGGTACGCAATTTTTGATATGGACGTTAATTATAAGCCGGACCGGACTTACTCTCCATGCATAACTGCCAGTTAATGCGGAAAAGGCCACCGATCTCCTATCGGCAGCCTCCCCTATGCAGCCTTAATCTACATCTAATAAAGTATCGATCATCAAGTTCCTGTCGTATACTCTAGATCCCCAAGCTGCGAAGAGCGTGTATATTCAATCAGGTATGATCTGCTTGAGATTGTTTGTTAGCCGGCGCAAACCAGCCAAGAATGACAACAGCAACCAAAACCCCATAAAAGATAAGAGTCCAACCTGTGCTATGTGGAAAATGCTGATTTAAGACACCAATATCGCCATGGGCAAGGGTAATTACGGTAAGCTTCACCCCGACCCAGGCTACGATCGCATAAGCCGTTGTCTCCAGAGCGGGGCGTTGCTCAAGCAACTTCACAAACCATGTAGCTGCGTATTTTATCAAGACTAAACCCGCAATACCACCAAGTACGACTACAATAAATTGTCCTCCGTCCATTCCGCCGAAATCGCCAAGTGGCGAATCGGGCAGACCAAGCGCAAGAGCTACTGCAGCAAGAATGGAATCAATCGCAAATGCAAGATCCGCAAATGCAATCTTTCCTACAGTTGGCCAGAAGCCTTTCCCAGCGGATTGTTCCACCTCACCGTGAAGAGTTTCCTTTCCTTTGCTTATGCGTGCTTGGATGATGTGCTTTAAACCGAGATACAGAAGATAGGCTGCCCCAATCGCCTGCACTTGCCAAACATTGGCGATAAAAGAAATCGCAAAAAGAGCAGCAAACCGGAAAGCAAAGGCCATAATGATTCCATAATTAATGGCTCTCTTCTTCTGGTCCTCCGGTAAATGTTTCGCGATTACCGCCAGAACAAGCGCATTATCGGCCGATAGCAAGCCCTCCAATCCAATAAGAATTAATAATGTCCATGCATACTGCAGCCAGAGTGATTCCAATTTCTATTGCCCCTCCCCAACATGTTAGCTTTATCTTCGTTGTCTTTAATAGACCATTTCCCCATTTTCCCGATTTCAGAACGAATTCGCCCGTTATCTAGCCTATAGCTTAACGAGGCAGCCTCTGATTATAGACTATTACGAAAGTTTATATGGTAAGTTTCACTGGATGATGCTGATTTTTCTCCGTATTTCTCGAAACGTAAAAAGCACCTGAGCGAATCAGGTGCTTTTTACGTTTATTACGTTAATGGTTGGGGTCTTGACCTGTTTCATATTCCGTATAGTTGGTGAGTCCGTCATTGTCTGGATCAGCCATTGGACCGCTTATTGCCGGATCAGCCAATTGGGCAGCTGTGAAATAGATATATCGCCAGTCATCGAACGGCACCTTCATAGGAGGCAGCTGGCTGGCAGGAAATACGATTGGAGCCATGCCTGCATAGGTAATGGGTGTACGCACTGAGTAGGTATATGGCTGCAGTTGAACCCCCAGGCTATAGTTCTGTAATTCCTGAAATCCTACCCACGGCCGTTGATTCCAACGACTCTCGTAGGTCACAACATTAACGGTTGCAACTGACCCGCCCAGCCGCAAATTGCTGATCCCATTGTCCCATGAACGGACATTGTTCAAGAAATTATTTCCTGCTTGGGCCGTCAAACCCGCTCCAATATTGCTGTGAACCTGTACGTTGCTCGCAGTAAAATGAAGAGCCGTATTGGTTTGGTTATAAATTCCGTTATCGTTCCCCCAGAAAATACCGCCGTCAATTGAAGATTGTGTACTATCGTGAGAGGAATAACCTTCGTCAAAATTATGGAAGGCTTCGATGTTCTCGAATACCAGTCCGCCTCCGGTTCCATGGACATTAAAACCATCATTCTGCGCTCCCGAAACGCGCAGATTGCGATAAGTTTGATAAGCATACGGATTGGACACATTAACACCATTTTGCCGTGAAGCAATTTCCCACCCCACCGTTGGTGAGGCCTTACTCATATTCAAGATCAGCTTCTTCCCATCCGAAGACAATGCAGCATAGTCGCTTGTAAACTTACCTGCATTTTGGCCCGACGGTTGGTCGAGCATCAGACGTTGACCATTGTAGGCCACCAGATGCCTGAACGTATTGGAGCTGCCGCCCGTGGTCGTGTTCTCAATAGGACTTGGCAAGGTATACGTCCATTGACCGCTCGCCTCCTGAGTAAACTGGAAGGGGTTAAAGCCGGTGATCAATTCACCGTTGCCCTCGAAAATAATCGGGTTCCCGGGAGTACCGGATGCATGAATGGAAACAGTCTCACGGTACGGACCACTGCCTGGTACCAAACTAATACGATCCCCCGGTTTAAGCGCCGGTGAGCTGTTCACAGCAGCAGCAATCGATAAATAAGCACCGGCTGTTAGTCCTCTTCGATCCACCTGCAATATCCGTGGAGAGCCTCCCTCCCATGGATAGACAGCGAAACTAACCGTATTGCTTTGCACACCGTTTATCGTGGATGTGACTGTACCCGTTCCCGCACCCAGAGGCTGCAATACACTTCCGTAAACAGCTGCATATACATCTCCTGATTGGATATTCCATGACTGAGGCAAGCCCGAAACTGGATATGCGCTGCCGAATTGGTCAGTTGCGGTGACGATGAGCTTGTTTAAATCGTATCCGCTTTGGCCTGAAGCCAGAGCCGGAATGGAACCGAATACCTGAACAGCTGCCAAATAAGGAACCGTTGAAACAACGGGCAGCGAAAAATTGACGCTGTAAGTGGTCAATCCGACGGTAACATGGACTCCTGATGTCGTCCTCTCGCTATATCCGTTTTTAACTGCCTTAATAATATGGGTGCCCGCTGGTAGATTCTGAAGATGATAAGTACCTGAGTGATCTGTAAATGTCCTGTACACGTCCCCGGTAACGGTTGTCTGAACCAACGCTCCCTGCACTGGGCTTCCCTGATCATCTGTTACCGTACCCGCTATTCCGCCAGTGGCGGACAAGTCCGGTTCGGCTTTGAAAATAAATTCGATTTTATCAATTCGGGCTGCTTCCGACCCTTGTGAGGCGCCCTCGATCCTGACCTCATCCCATGGCTTCAGATGTATCCCTGAAATCAGTCTGGTCGTTCGCGAGATATCGGAAACCGAGCCTGAGCCTAAGTCCTGATTCGCTATCCACGCATCTACTTGCGATCCATTGACCAGCAGCTTGTAGGCAGCATTTCCATCGTTCTCGTCAAAATAATGGACGATGACATCATAGATGCCGGTATTTTTATCAAAAAGCTTATCCGCCGTGCCTGTTCCGGTCACCTTGATTACTTTCCCGCCGGATGCTACGGGCTGGTCTTCCACAGTATAATTAACAAGCTCCATGTCTTCCGCTTCCACAGAAGTGACCAACGAAGGATCAGGATAAGGGTACGGCGTCAGCGGAGAGCCGGAATAAGCGGTCCCGGATGGAAGAAACGACACATTGTTGTAATAGCTGTTGACGAACCGCAACGGCACATCCGCTTTGTTTGCAGCCGTTGTTCCAGCGATCTTGACATTGTCGAAGGTTACGTTCGTAATGAGATGCCAGGCATCAAAACCTTCGATGCTGGAAGGCTGCTCAGTCTTGTTCAAGCCGGTGAAATCCTTGACAAGAACACGATCAATCCAGCCTGGATTTATGGCCGCGCGCTTCTTCTGGATTACAAATTGAAAATACCGTTCATTGTAATTGCCGCCGATAAACTCTGCGCGATTATTAATCACATTAATATCATGAAGACGGACTGCATCCCCCGCCCAAATAGTTAGAAAACGGTCTGCGCGAATGACCTCATTATTTTCAAAATGAACGTTATAAATATCATCCAGCGTTTCATCGCCCACTCTCATCGCAACTTTTAACGACCATAATACATTATTTTTAATATGCATATCGAAAGCAGGTCTTTTTAAATTCATATAATTGCTTACTTTAGGCGAAATCGCGTCGTCACCCGTGTAAATAAAGCCGCCTTCAACCGTTACATTCTGCGAGGCGTCAATGTCCACTCCATCGGTATTGGTTACCGTCGGGCGCAGCAATTCGGGGTTGACAGGATCCGGACCTCCCCTGAGATCATTGATCAGCTTAAAATTTTTCATGGTAACATCACTCGCGTACAGCAGGTGTATCGACCATCTGGCGGAATCCCGGAAGTACACATCCTGGATCAACACATCAGAAGCATCGGCTGTTCTCAGCAGCTTGATATTCGCATCCGGATTAAGCGTGCGGACGGCCATCCCATTACCATCAATAATGCCTCTTCCCGTAATTTTCACATGTTGAGCGCTGCCTATGAAAATAAAGGAGGAATCACCGTTATTTTGCGTCGGATAGTTCGTATTGTTAAATGCAGTCACAGCCCGTATCCAGGCTCCGCTTTGTAAATACAGATGCACATTGCTTTTTAAGCTCAACTGAGCCGTCATGTACTTCCCGTCAGGAACAAACAAGATCCCTCCGGTACCGCCCCCCAGTGCGGAAGTATCGTCAATCGCCTGCTGGAACAGCCCGGTCACCGCCGCTTCCGGATCGCGGCCGGCCGGCAGATAGCTTGCCAGATTGACGACGCCAGGAGCGCCGAGGACAGGGACATCTGCTTCCAGACCGTCAGCAAAGAGGAACAGCTTCTCAAGATTGTTAATCGTTATGATTAAAGTCCTTGGCTCCGAGATGCTGAAGGTTAGCTTGCTTCCATCCTTGCTGCCCTCAATTTGATAATTGAGCGGACTAATACCAAACGATTCAATAGTCTCATTGGCATATACATCGACCTGAACCGTACCTGAATAAGAAAAGCGTGCATAGCTGATATCCCCGAATTTCTCTACAAACACGTTTTGTCCATTCACCTTCATCGTATAGGAAGTGCTTGAATGAGCTCCCGGCAATACAGGATACTGTATGATTTCAGCGCTTGCTTCGGAATACGCTGCATATGCCGGGGTAGCACTTACATTGCTTCCAGTAGGAGTGGCTGTGTAGCCAATTTGCGGAAAGCCGATAAATAGGGATGCAAGCATCAATACGACCATGAATAAGGATATCTCTTTTTTTCTCAAAGTAACGTCCTCCCTTATAAAATCATGTTACGTACTAAACAGGTATTCAAATCTGGAGCTGGTCATTCGTTTCAGAAACAGACCATAGTGCACAGAGATGCTGTCTCCTACAACAAATACTGTAGGTGCCCTCTCCATTTCGATACATCACGTTTATGCCGCCCTATTTTTTCCGCTTCGCATACTCCGCGTTGATTTCCTCAATTCCTTTATCGCCTCCGGATTTCTTCCATTTCTCGATCTCATTGTTCCAGCCGTTATCATCAATCTCGCCAAGAATATATTTAACCTTCGCGTCGTTGCGGATCTTATCCAATTCACCGCTTTTTTCAGAGAGTGTTGGAGAGAGCAGCGACGAAGCCGGATTTTGGACTGCAATCGATACGTTTTCCTTAAACATTTTTTTCAGCTTCTGTTCAAGCGGTGTATTCTCACCTTCGAGAGGGGCATCCGTATCCATAACGATGCTAAGCTGCGGAATCGGCAGCAGGTCGTCAACCTTCAGCTTTTGTTCCGCTTCCGTACTGACGGCTTTGCCGTTCTCCAGATGGTAGTGCTTGCCCTCAATTCCCCAATTCAGGAGGTTGGCGATTTCAGGCTTAAACATCTGGTCGAAGAAAGCAAGAATGGCTCTCATCTCGGCTTCCGTCTTTACAGAGCTTTTGGGAAACATGAAGATTCCGTTATAGCCTGCGGAGGCCAGTATCCTTTCACCTTTGGGTCCCTGAATCCGTGAAACCATATCCGCGGCTCCCTTGGGATTCGTCTTTTTAATTTCCCGATCGTTGCCGAGCACATCGTCAATAGCGGTTGAAATAATGACCCCGGCCCTGCCGTTTTCAAATAACGCCTTGCTTTGGTTCCCTTCCGAGACTGCAAAGTCGGCATTCATCAATTTTTCCTTATACAAGCGGTTATAGAACTTTAACGCATCTAAATACTCCTTCGTCATAAAGCTCGGAACCAGCTTGCCCTCCCGCAGCTCCCAGCCATTGCCTGCACCGAAGAATCCGGAAAGCATGTCCAGATCGGCGATGCCTTTACGTGAAACCAAACCATAAGTGTCATTTTTCCCATTTTTATCCGGGTCGTTCAGCGTAAAAGCCTTGATCACATTATACAGCTCGTCAATTGTTGTCGGCTCCTGCAAGCCAAGCGCATCCAGCCAATCCTTGCGAAAAACGACGCCGCCGCGGGCAAGCACCCTGGGACGAAACAGGGCATAATTTTTACCATCATGTGAAACATTCTCAAGCACATCCTTGTTCAGCTTTCCCAGGTTAGGATAATCCTTAAGCATCGGCCCGATTTCCCAAAAAGCTCCTGAGCGAACTCCATTTAAAATACTTGGCGCATAAATGCCGCCTTCCAGATTGACTATTACCGAAATTTGCGGCAAGTCATTGGATGCGAGACTGACCGACAGCTTATCTTTGTACGCCGCATTCGGCACCCAAGTAATATTAAGCTTGGTATTAGTCAGTTCCTCCAGCTTTTTGAATACAGGATTATCTGCTTTAGGAGGCTCGGTTGAGAAATAGGGCATCATTACAGATATCGTTGTCGGGCCCTGAGAGCCTTGTGCCTTCGGATCTCCCCCTGTTTGTACAGACGTAGCCTCACCGCAAGCTGAAAGCAGACCGAGCGATACAGCCAACAGGCAGGCGCTCGAGGTACAAGATCTCCATTTCTTGTTCATCAACATCACAACCATCTCTCCTTATTAAAATCATATTTCGGTTATTACCAATCTTATTTCGATCTCAGCCCTTTACAGAGCCGAGAAGTACACCCTTGGCAAAATGCTTTTGCAGAAAAGGATACACAAGCAATATCGGCAGGTTGGAAAATACGATCACTGCCGACTTTAACGTTTGCTCGGGAAGCGGGACAAAATCAGCTCCCATTTCTGCCGCATCGCCAAAGCCGCCCTGTGATAAAATAACGATTTGTCGCAGCAGTACCTGTATCGGCCATTTCTCGGGATTATTCAAATACAGCACGGGTGTCAGGAAAGAATTCCAATGCCCTACCGCATAAAATAACGAGAATGTCGCGATGGCTGGCATCGACAGTGGAATTACGATTCTGAGCAGGATGACCAAATCATTGGCGCCATCCATTTTCGCCGACTCCTCCAGACCGTCGGGAAGCTGCTGGAAGAAATTTTTCATCACAATGAGATTAAATGCGCTGATCGCACCCGGAAGAATAACGGCCCAATAGGAATTAAGCAGTCCCAGCTGTTTCACCATCAGAAAGGTTGGTATCATTCCTCCCTGAAACAGCATGGTGAACAAAACCATCAGCATAATCCGGTTGCGTCCGATCAATGTTCTACGGGCTAACGGATAAGCCATGAGCGTAGTCATGGCGATATTGACCAGGGTGCCGGCTAACGTAATGAATATGGTAACTCCCATGCTTCGCGTAATGGTATCGGTAGTCAAAATATACGTATAGGCATCAAGCGAAAAAACAGTAGGAAATAAAACAAAAGATTGCTGGCGAAGCTCCTCCGCTGTCGTGAAGGAAGCCGCCGTCACATGAATGAACGGGATAATCGTTACTAATGCGAATAAGCTGATGATGGTATAATTCATGGCTACAAAAAGCCTGCTGCCGAACGTTCGGTCTTGAACCATGCTGCCCCTCCTCCTTACAGGTATGCTTCTAGTAGACGCCTTCTTCGCCGAAGCGCTTGGCTACGGCATTGGCCGTAACAATTAATATCAGGCCGATAGAGGAATTGAACAAGCCCACTGCTGTCGTATAACTGAACAAGCCCTGTTGAATTCCGTTTGTATAAATGTAAGTATCGAATGTTTCGCCTACCTCACGATTCATCGCATTGAGCATCAAATAAATTTGCTCAAAGCCCAGCTCAAGGAAATTGCCCAAGCGAAGAATCAGCAGAATGATGATCGTACTGCGAATCGCCGGAAGCGTAATGTGAACCAGCTGCCGCCAGCGGTTGGCTCCGTCGATGCGTGATGCTTCGTACAAGGATGGATCCACACCAGAGAGCGCTGCCAGGAAAATAATCGTTCCCCAGCCAGTTTCTTTCCATATGATCTGTGATGTAATGAGCGTACGGAACCAGTCTTTATTCAGCAGGAAATTAATTTTCTCTCCGCCTCCATACTGGATCAGCTCATTGATGATGCCCCCCTCTGTAGTCAGCAAAATGTAGCTAAGTCCCGAAATAACGACCCACGAGAAAAAATGGGGCACATAAATGAAGGTTTGAGCCAGCCGTTTAAACAGCTCATTCTTTACCTCATTCAGCATAAGAGCGATAAGAATCGGCAGCGGAAAATAAAAAATCAGATTATAGCACGC
The DNA here is from genome assembly GCF_038000305.1 of Paenibacillus sp. FSL H8-0034. Lineage (NCBI taxonomy): Bacteria > Bacillati > Bacillota > Bacilli > Caryophanales > Paenibacillaceae > Paenibacillus > Paenibacillus sp. FSL H8-0034. Next base: position 4,429,992 of record NZ_JBBOBS010000001.1, on the reverse strand, counting down.
GATGTAAAAGGTATTGCGAAACAGCATCCAAAATGAGGGATCACTGAAAAACCGTTCGAAATGCCGCAGCCCTACCCATTTGCTGCCCCAAAATCCGAGGTAGGGCTGGTAATCCTGGAAGGCCAAAAATATGCCCCACATGGGAAAATATTTGAAAACCACAAAATATACAATACCTGGAACCAGCATTAGATACAGCCAACGGTCCACTTTGATTTGGCGAAGCTGCTGGCTCCAATTGCTCCTCTGCATCTTCGCTTGTTTGACATTCATGTATGATCCTCCATTTCCGCTTATCGTCGGTTGTTCGGTTTCATCGTAAGAGAGAAACCACAGTGCCGTCTACAATCCGGGACGGCTGTTTCCGTAAGGTAAGCGAAGTTGGGCAGGAGGCAATCCAGGGTGGCTATTCAATAATCCATAACGGTTGTAGCTGGTGGCCGCTTCCGCTGCTATACGCTTCTTAGAGAAAAAAATACGGCTGGATCTAGTGGAGATCCGCCGCGCCGTTGTCTGTTGTGTTCCGATATTGTCCCGGAGTCATTCCTTCCATTTTCCGAAAGTACCGAATGAAATTTTGCGAGTTATTATATTGAAGCTTCTCGGCAATCTCCGCTATCTTCATGTTCGTTTCGGTAAGCCATTTCTTGGCGATCTGCAGCCGGTATTGTGCCAGATATTCACCGAAGGGCGTGCCCACTTCTTTGCGAAATACATGCCTGATGTAATCAGGATGGTAATTGATCCGAAACGCACACATTTCTATAGTCAGGTTTTTGTCATAATCGCTGTGCACCATGCTGATCATTTCCTCGGATATTCGGAGATATTGCTTGCTTCTTTGTTCCTCCAAAAGACGGATGGACGGCACAATAATGGAATGGAAGAACCATTCCACAATCTCATTCGAGGTCTGAAGCTCAAACAGCCGGTCAAACAACGATTTTTCTTCCTCATACAAGGATTGCAGCAGCCCACCCGATTCCTGCAATACCCTGAGCAAATCCGTAAGAAGACCGATCATCATAATTTGGTATTCCCTATGCGACAGCTGTACACTGAACACCTCATGCGAAAACTGCTGCAACAGCCTATAAGATTGTTCTCTATCTGACAATTTAATGGCATCAATTAAGTCGTTTTTCAGCTTCTCCGGGTATTCAGGCAATGAACGGTCGTTAGGTTGAACATCAGCAATGTACAAGATCGCCTCATTACCGAGCTTTATTCGATAGTTAAGTGCTTCAAGAGCCTCTTTGTACGCACGATGAGTTCCTTTCAGATAATTGAAAGGGCGGCTGATGCCAAGGCTCACCTTGATATGCAAATAATATTTCAACGTCTGCTGAATTTCATTGGCTAATCCATCTGTAAACCGAATAGCTTCTTCATGTGTGGGATGGGTACTTCTGATTAAATTGACCTGTGATTGATCCATCAGTATCGGCTTCAGCAGCCGGTCTGACGCTTGTACAAGCTCGGTGACTATATTGTTGACAGCAAATAAGAGTAAATCTTTATCCTTCTCCTCATACTTGGTTCCATCCAATGTGTCAATTTGCACGACCAATACCCGCAAGCTGTTCCATGTCTCGCCATTGACCAGAAGCTTATCTTCAATCTCCTGCTGCTCGGCTTCTCCTAAAAACAGCTTCAGCATAAAGAAATCCTGGAGCTGATTGCGCTGATATTGCAGCTCATGGCTCATTTTCTTCTCGGTATTGACATAAGCGCGGAACTTTTCACCGATCAGTTGAAGCTCGTCCTTGCCCTTGAGCGGATTCGCATGACCGGAGGAGGTCGTGAACAGCTCCTGATACAGCCGCAGTATGGGGATATACATTTTTCTAGTGCCGAATAACGAAGCTGCAACACCTGCGGCCAGAACCAATACGCATACAAGCAGCGTAAACCATTTGATCGCTTGGGATTCCCGTGTCATCGCTTCAATTGACACATAGGAAGCGTAGGTCCAGCCATTATAGACCGACCTGCTGAATATGAAATTGTAGCTGATTCCATCCATATCGATGGGAATGATGCCCTGCTCATTCTTTGCTGCCATAAGCTGCTGAATATAGGGCTGAGCAGCTACTGACAAGCCGATTCGAGAAGAGTCGGCATCCGCGATGATCCGATAGGCAGAGTCCATAATGAATGGCTTTCCCAGCTCCGCATCCACGGACAAAAATTTGCTGATTTCCTCATAAGGAACCTTCAATATGACTGCTGCAGGCGGTTCAAGTGCTGTAACAGGCAAGGTTTTGACCAGATCAATAGAGTTCTCACCAATATTCCAGTAAGAGCCCCGTTTTGTCCCAAGAAGCTGTCTCCAGTCCGGTTCACTGGAAGAAAAGGGTTCATACCCTTTGTTTGTCATTTTCCACTGGTAACGAAGCTGAATAAACTGGACATCGCTCATGCCCAGATCATAGGTTTGTATACGCCTGAGCCCTTCCTGAAGCTCTTCAATCATTTGAATACTGCTGCTGCGATGTACTTCTCTTACATCATTGGTAAGCAATTTCGCGACGGAAGAAGACGCAGTGAATTGTGTCAAAGCATTGTCGGCGGTCCGCAAGCTTTGTTCGACCCTATGCTGCATCTGCTTCAAAATTTGCAGAGAACCCATGTTTACTTTTTCCTGGATCGTATGTGAGGCACGAATATAGGAAAAGCCGCCCACAGTGACGATGGGGAACGTAATGAGAAAAATAGAAAATAGAATCATTTTATGATAGTAATTCGATTTGATTAACTTCATTCCAGGTTCCTCCATTAAGCCGATAAAATCGACAATTTTATCGTAACGATTTTTAGAGTTACCGTCTATAATCAATACCGGCTTTTTTAAGCACAGCTTGCCAAAGAACGAAAAACGGCTCTTTGCCATGGGCTTAGATGAATGTCCATGCAAGCCTACCGTCCGAGATTCATGTCCCTACCAATAGAGCAATAACTTTCCTGACAGTACTAAAAAAGGGAGCCAGCAGGCTCCCTCTTGGAAAATCAATGCATATCTCGGTCAGCTCGGTTGGCGCTGGCAAGTTGTGCAAGTCACAAATGAGCAGCGTAATAATTATGATGTCCTTTAATGTCGGGAATGTAATAACGAGCTATCAACTATCGTTTGCCGTCGTATCAGTAGCAAATGAATTACAACTCGTTATTTCTCCCAAAGCTCGATCAGTCGGCCATCAGGATCTTCAATCCAAATAAACTTTCCAAATTCACTAATCTCTGTTTTCTTGGCAAGAGGTACACCAATATGCTCAAGATGCTGAATAGTCTCGTTTAGATCATGGACTTGGAAATTTAACATCACTTGTTGTTCGGTTGGAAAATAACTGTCATTCTCGGTAAAGAAAAGATAGTCTCATTTCCTAATTGGGGTTTTATCACAGTCCCATTCCAATTTTCTATTTCAATCTTCAACACGTCACTGTACCATTTTTTTATAACTTCAAGATTCTTAGTTCTCCAAAATATTCCTCCGAATCCTTTTATCATCGTATCTAACTCCTCTCTGTCATCAAATTTTTAACTATCCGATTACATTAGCTATTCGAGGTTTAAATTTAATTTCCTTCTTCAACTATATATTAGTGAGCCATTACCCTCCAGCTTTGATCATCCACTTATTCTATATCCCGAGGAAATGGCAAACCCCTAAAAGCACAAAAAATTTTCGGATCTTCTCCTTCCCGTAAAATCGTAATGCGCCTAAAAAAAACAGATAAAGGCATGATGCCTTTATCTGTTGCTTCGCACTCAAGACCAGGGGAGAAAGCAAGCTGTCGCCCCGGACTTTGGATGACCGTCAAAGCTGGTTCTTGACCATCATCTGATTAATTAACTCACGATTCCGACTGTTAAAAATATCATTATGTGAAGATACGGTTCCGCTTTGATGCGCTTCAGGCTGCAAATATAGCTTAGCCTGGTTCACCGCATTCGCTGCATCTTGAAATGCACCTGCAATCAAGTGCAATTTCTGATCATATTTCAGAATATCTCCCGCTGCATAAATGCCTGGAACGGTAGTGCCGCTGGCTCCATGACCATCAATGTAGTGCCCATCGATCAATTCAAGCTTTACTTTGCTATTTTCCAATAAGGATCGGTCTCGTTCATAACCATGATTGATAATGACTTCGTCAATCGTCAGTTCATCTACCTCGCCCGTTAGATGGTTGGTCAGCTCGACTTTTTCAATCTTCTTGTGATTGGGATGGGCAATCAGCTTCGTTATGGAGGTGTGAAAGAAACATTTTACAGAACTATTCAGCAGTTGTTTCACTTGGGCTTCGTGTCCTGACAAAGTTTCTTTTCGATAAGTCAAATATACTTGATGGGCGATAGATTCGAGCTCGTTTGCCCAATCCACCGCTGAATTTCCTCCGCCAGAAATGATTACTGTTTTATCCTTGAACCGCATGAGTGATTTTACGGTATAATTTAAATTTGCCACCTCGAATTTCTCTGCGCCTTCCAGGTTAATTTTTTGAGGCTCTAAAATGCCTCCTCCGATCGCTACGATGACCGTTTTTGTATAATGCTGTTCTCCTGATGGAGCCCGCAGTAAAAATAAACCGGAATCATCGCGTTCAATCGACTCCACTTTCTGATTCAATACCACGGTCGGATTAAAAGTTAAACCCTGTTCAACCATCTGTTCAATTAATTTTTCGCCAAGAATGGGTGTAAGGCCGCCAACGTCCCAAATCATTTTTTCCGGATAAACATGGACTTTTCCACCCAATTCCGGCTGATACTCGATCAACTTGGTTTTCATTTCACGTAAACCGCTGTAGAAAGCTGCAAAAAGACCTGCAGGCCCTCCGCCAATGATCGTAACGTCGTATAATTCCTCGTGCTTTATCATCTGCATCTCTCCTCTGCAACAAACCCTGGTTTTATAACCCTATTGAGATAAAACATTTTTAACAATGGTTTTGACCCCCAGTTCGATTCCCAACGGTCCTCCGGCCGCAATTGAGCTGTCTAAAGGATACATATGCTTGTTCTTGACAGCATCAAGAGAATTCCATACAGGCTCGCTCTCCAAGTTTTTCAAATAGCTATATAATTTCTGGGAAGATCCTCCCAGATCAGCGACAAACATGTAATCGGGGTTCATTACGGCCAGTCCCTCTTGAGAAATTTGTTCTCCTTTTTTAGACATATCAACATAATGGCTTGGAGGATTTAAACCAAGTCCGCTATCCTTGTTGAATACAAATTGTGTGGTATAGGCCCAATATTGTTTATCTCCCAGCATCGTAACTCCAAAAGATTTGTCGTTATATGCCTTTAGTTGCTCTCTTGATTTTGCAACGAAAGCTTCAATCCGCGCAATTTCATCCTCCGCCTTCTGTTCTTTTCCAAAAATTATTCCGTATTCTCGCAGTGCGCCTTGCCAGTTGTTTTCGTTGCTGTCGACGGTAATGACAGGGGCTATTTGCTCCAACTTGTCACCATAGCTCTCATAGCGGCTTGAGACCACGATAATCAAATCCGGATCAACCCCCAGTAATTTCTCTATATTGGGACTGGTTATTGAACCAAGATCCGCAATTGCATTGTTCTTATATGGAGCCAAAGATTCCCACTCGCCGAGCACATTGATATCCGTTGCGGCTACAGGGGATTCACCAAGTAAAAACAGATGCTCAAAATTACGGAAAAATAGGAGGGCAACCTTTTCAGGTTTCTTCTCTAACACGACCTTGCGGCCAAGTGTATCCACATAAGTTCTCGGCCATTTTTTCATTTCCTGCTCGTTTTTTCCGGATTTGTCGGCCTCCGTTACAGACGATGCAGGATTCGGTGATTCAGAGCTGCTAGCCTTGGGCGTTCCGGCACATCCAGCTAACATAGCTACCAAAAGTGCAATGGAGACAATCAGTCCCATAAATCTTTTCATGCTAACTCCTCCGCTGATCATTTTGTTTTGCCTTGTCTATCCTGACTATGGCCAGTTTAGCAAAACAGATTTTAGATGTGAATGGAGCCATCCTGAAATCCATATGGATTATTCCTGAAATTACTCCTGAACTCGCCGGGAGAGACACCAAATTGTTTTTTAAACAGACGACTGAAATATAAGGCGTCGGCATAACCGATACTTTTGGCCACCTCGCCTATCGGCGCGTCGGTAGCCAATAAGGAATCCTTGGCTTGGTTAAGGCGATAGGCCATCAAGTAATTACCCGGTCCCATACCCGTGTACTTCTTAAATACATAAAACAACCTGTTTTCATTGATATCGTTCTGTTCCGCTAAAGCACGTACAGTCAGCGCGTCCATATAATGCTCGTGTATATAATTCGATATTTGCTCAAATAACGCCTGCTCACCGTCATTGCTTTGGTTTCGGACACAGACGAATAGCTCCTCCAGTACACAACGGAATATCGTCTCTGTCTGAAATGCTGTGACTCCTCCCGGCTGGCGGGACAACCGCCACAAAAGCTTAAGCAGTTCCATCAGACGGGGGCTTTGGCCCGGTGAAAGCTGGAAATGCGTTTTGAGCAGAGAAAAGCTTGTCAGCTCGGGAGCGCAGATGCGATAGTGTACAAGCAGGTACTCCCATCTGGTATTGCCGATGACCTTTCTATCCAATTTCATTTTTGCTCCGCCATGAACCACAGTTCCCGGAGTTAGCACATAAGGCGTTCCGTTGAAAACAAATTCCGCCTTCCCTCTTAATGGAAATACAAAACCAGGAAAAGATTCGGTATAGCCATCACAGCACCTTCCCGGATCATGGCCGTACTGGCTAACTTGTTCTACCCGAAAAGATGTATGCGCAAAATGCTCAGCGAGCTTGTTAATGTCGATTTTCATTGTACACCGCTCCCATTTACTCCTAACGAGTAATCACCTCGATAAATCACATGCTTTAATCTTACCTTAGTTGATATTGATAATCAATATCAACTGATGGATGCAAAAAATGTCCCGTAGCATAGGCGGGAAACTGTTGTAGAGCAAGATATAATCGTCGATACAGAAACGTAAATCATCAAAAGAAGCGATGTTTTTAAGCTCGGTTTCATCTTGCACATCATCAAAAAAGATTCCATGGGTGAAACAAAATGAACCTTCAATCCCACTAAACAACGTGGTTTTGAAGGTTCATTTGCATGCTTTACGAGATGCTCTTACCGGGCGGGTATATCCTTGAGGACAGCCCCCTTTTTGCCACGGTATTTGCTGCCGGACTGTCGGTGGTGCCCTTCGATGAAAGCGGATTCGAGAAAAGGGCATCCGCCTGGCTACCGCTGATGTGCCCCTTAAGGGGCACTACGTTCGCTTTACTGCCCAACCTGTGCAGGCCTTGCGAATTTGATTTCAATAATTGCGTTCCAGCTGCTGTTGGAATTGCCCTTCGCGTTATAGCGAATATAGCGGGCCTGCGTATTCGTTGGGAAGCTGAACGTTTCGTAGACGAAGGCGGCCAGGCCGCTGCCCTCGCCATTTTGAATGACAGGCGTCCAATTGTCGCCATCCTCGGATACATCGATACCAAAATACGCTTTTCGCTCGTTGCCCTTATTGAACACAATCTCCATGTCGGCTACGGTCTGGACCGCCCCTAGGTCGTAAATGACCCAATGATTTGTGCCTTCCACCGACCATAACGTCTCCACATTGCCGTCGTGGCTTTTATCCGGCGTTGTATCCTCGAAATAGCCGCTGCTTGTGCTTACTGTAATCGGAATATAGTCCTTTGCGGGCGCCGGAGGCGTCCCCGGCTGCACGTAAATAACGTTCGCGAACGTATCCCTGGAGATCGCTGCAAAATACGTATCCGACAGCACCGTCGCCGGAACGAGCAGTGTCTGGCCATACACCGACGCAGCGACGGTCATCGCGACGGGCGCATTGTCCCAGTACGCCGTCGAAGCGCCGTTAGCAATGCTCAGCGTGTGCCCGTCTTTTTCCGCAGTCATCGTATCGGCCTGGTCGTCCCAGGCCCAATCCACGCCAAGATTGCTCAGAACAGGCTGAGCAGGAAGCAGCAGCTCCCCGTTCTGAAGCTTTGCCCCGGTCTCCGAATAGACGAACCGATTGTTTACACGGATGTACATCTCGTTGTTCACAGGCGGCTCAACCGGGATAATCGGACGGACGGCGTTGGCATTTTTGTAGGTCAGCGTGTAAGCGCCCGCCTCCCCACGGTACACGGCAACGCCTCCGGCTTCCGTCACGATCGCTTCGCCACTGTTAATCCCGTTCCGCTGGATCGTCCAGGTGCCTGCGGCCAGATCAGCCACAGTCATTTCGTATGAGCCGCTGCCGCTGAAGGAGAAAGCCACGTCGCCGGAGGTTCGGCCCTTCGCTTTGCCGAAGACGATGACACGGTCCGCGACGACGGCCCCTGCGACGTTCGCCGTCTCAATCAGGGATACCGGCAGCGGCGTCGTGTCCGGGCTGGCGTCGCCCACCTGGAGCACGTTCAGGAAATAATCCTCAGCTTTGGCCGTTTGCGGGGAAAGCTCCATTCGCCAGCCACCTCCTTCGTTGTTGCCGCCGGCAATCGTCAGCGCGTCGTAGTTGACGCCGTCCACCATAAACTCCTGGCCCGGGCCGCCGATCTTCTGAATTTGTGCGTCGCCCGCCTGAGGCAGCATCGTATCGACCGTCAGCTTGCCGTTGTAATCGTACCGCTCGTTTTTGAATACCGTCCGGTTGCCGGTAATTTCCGGCTCCTCCAGACCGTGCAGCAGCCACGTTTTCTTAAACTCCGGGTTCGCGGACACGACGCGGTCGAACACCACCATCGCCGCCGGATGCGCGTCGTCCTGCAAATTCAGGAACATGAAGCTTCGTTCGTAATCGGATATTTTATTCGAGTACGCCTGGGTCAAATCACCCTTCAGGTAAGAATAGTTCGGCTTCATCGGATCCTCGCCGTATTCATGCCCCCTAATCTCGGCCGTCCGGTAGCCATTCGCCGGGTTTTGCAGCTCCTCCAGCGTCTTCGGCTCCTTGCCGCCGTTGGGAATGCGCTGCCCGCCGTCATTGGCACGGTTGCCCGAACGAACGAACGTTTCGTTCGGATCATAGACGAGCATGGTGTTGTGCGCAATCGAACGCTTATTGTAATCCAGATCGTGCGGGCTTCCGTATCCTGTGCTGCCGTTGTTGGTCTGGCTGGACACCGTCTTCAGCGCAGCCTGATAGTAGCCGGAATCGGTAGCGAGCGCGCCTTTATAATAAATTTGGAAGGACCCCGCATCCAGATGCTGATGGTTGGCAAACCACCATTCGTTCACCTCCATTTCCGCGACGACCGCGGGCGATTCCACTCCGTCCTGCCAGCCGGTGCGGGCAATCATGCCGCCCTTCGGCGACGGATAATACATCGTCAGCGGCAGCTCGCTGACCGGGCGTCCGCCCAAATCCGGATCGTTAAAAACAAGAAATTCAACCGGATTAAGCGACTGATTGCTTGTCGGAGACGGCAGCTTTAAATATGGCAGCTCGCGCATCCCTTCCTCCTTCAAATACGGATCGCCGAAGTAATTGCCGGTCAGCAGCATCGAGCGATAGAATGAAGCATCGTACACGCCGACCGCGTTGTTGTTACGGCTGCCGTCTCCATCGCGCAGCAATTGGCCATCGGGACGCCTGGCGTAGAGCGGCCAGTACAGCGCATATTGCTGATCGGGGCCAAAAACCTTGGGATGCCCGGCCCGGTCGTAAAGCCAGGTCGCCAATATTTCCCACTGAAAGCGGTACTGCATATAATGCTCGCCCTGATTGTGCATGTGTGCTGGATACATAAATAATTTCGGCTCAATGTATTCCGCAAAAAAGCGTCCAACCGTATGCTGAAAAATATCGGGTCGCTCATCGTACATCGCGATGCCCGCAGCGGCGAGATCGCGCATGAGTTGGCCCTCCACCCCATGACCAACGACGGCCCCCTGATTGATCGGCGGCCAGCCGATCTCCATGAGCGACGCCGCAGACATCACGAAATTGGCGAACAGCGTCTGATCTTCGCTCGTCAGCAGCGGATAGCACCAGTCGTACACCTCCGCGGCGACAAATACGGTCTGCCCCTGTCCGTTATAATCGCCTGATGTGAACTTGACCGTCGTCATAAAATTGCGCATCGCGGAGATCGCACTCAGCCCCACCTGCGCATCGCCGCGCATCGCGTATTCGAACGCGCGGCTCTCGATGACGCTGAGCGTCGCGGCGCTAAAGTTGGTGCTTGCCGAGGTCGCAGGCAAGCTGCCGTCCACGGTTGAAAGCAAATTCGTCTGGTGCTTGACCAGCGCATTCGCATTTTGCGGCTTGATGCTGTTCGCGAGTATGCCCGGAATGTCCGCGCTTCTGAAATAAATCCGCGGATGCGCCGCGGGCGGGGAAAATTGCGTTGGCATCGGGTAAACCGGCTCGACGTACTCGTCGCCGCCGGGGTTATAAAGCACATCTGCGGTGACGTAGAGCGCGTCCATCTTCAGAGCGCCCTCGCGGTGGTACAGCTTCATCGCATTCGTGCCTGCGCCGAGCGCCGCCGTTTTGACTCGTACCCAGATGAAACCGCCGTCCTCGCGGACCGGGAAGCTGGTGCCGTAGAGAGCGCTGTTCAGCGCCTCGTCATTGAAGCCGATATAGAAAGAATCGGCGGAGGCCCTCTCCGCATTACCCCTGAGCCAAACGTAGTACGTGTCCGCTGTGCCCACCTCGAACGGCAGCACGATTTCCGGCATTTTACTATCGGGATCGGTCAAATTGCCGCTCGACAGCGTGTCCGAAATATATTTGCCGCCGGAAGCATATACACTCTCTTTCACCGTGAAGTTTCCTTGAAACGGCGTATCCTCCAGCTCGATTTTCGTATCCAGCGCGTACGTTGGCCGCGGCGCGGTGGCGCCAGGGTCATACAGCACGTTGGAGGTCACATAAATTGCGTCCATTTTGAGCCCCTTCTCGCGGTGGTACAGCTTCAGCGCATTCGTGCCTACGCTGAGTGCAGCCGTTTTGACCCGAACCCAGATAAAGCTGCCGTCCTCGCGAATCGGGAAGCCGGTGCCGTACGGGCTGCTGTTTAACGTTTCGTTGTTGAAGCCGATATAGAACGTGTCCGAGCCGCTGCCCGCGGCGTTGGCCCGAAGCCATACATAATAGACGCCTGCGGTGCTGATCGTAAAAGGCAGCACAATCTCCGGTGTCTTGCCGTCGGGATCAGTCAAATTGCCGCTCGATACCGTGTCCGAAATATATTTGCCGCCGGAAGCGTATACACTCTCTTTCACCGTGAAGTTTTCTTGAAACGGCGTATCCTCCAGCTCGATTTTTGTATCCAGCGCGTAAGTTGGTGGCGGCGCGGTAGCGCCGGGGTCGTACAGCACGTTGGAGGTCACATAAATCGCGTCCATTTTGAGCCCCTTCTCGCGGTGATACAGCTTCAGCGTATTCGTACCCGCGCTGAGGGCAGCCGTTTTGACCCGAACCCAGATAAAGCTGCCGTCCTCGCGAATCGGGAAGCCGGTGCCGTACGGGCTGCTGTTTAACGTCTCATTGTTGAAGCCGATATAGAATGTATCCGAGCCGCTGCCCGTGGCGTTGGCCCGAAGCCATACGTAATAGACGCCTGCGGTGCTGATCGTAAAGGGCAGCGAAATCTCCGGCGGTGTCTTGCCGTCGGGATCGGTCAAGTTGCCGCTCGATACCGTATCCGAAATATATTTGCCGCCGGAAGCGTAAACATTTTCCTTTACTGTAAAATTGGACGCAAACGCCGTATTTTCCAGCTCGATCGTCGTATTCAATGCGTAGCTTCCTTCGTCGGCGTGCGCTGACGGTGTCGGCAGGAAAGTGAAAATACCGCATTGAACGAGCAGGCAGCAGCAAAGCAGCGCCGCCAGCATACGTCTAACACGCTTGTTCATCAGCAAATCCTCCTTTAAAATTGTTTATTTTCGTTCACGACCGCAGCGCGGGCTGGAGGCCGGGCTCTACCCCTGCCTCCGGTATTCACTGTGCCGCTTGCGAATGCAGTCTGCAACCTCCACGGATTGCAGCGCGGACACCACCTCCCCTTCGGGCTTTCTTCCGGCCGCCAGCGCCAGCAGGAACGATTCGTTCTCCTGATAGAAGCCGTTGCTCACCGACATGTCATCGGCTGGGCCAAGCGCGTCGCCGCGAATTTCCTGCTCCTCCCTGCCGCCTGTAAACCGCCTGATCCGGCCCGGCCAGTCGACGGAGTGCCAGACCGGCAGCTCGGCAAAATAGGTCGTATTCAGCAGGCTGACCGACGCCCGCTCCATAATAAGGCCCTCCGCCGGACAAAAGCTGAGCCGAGCCGACGCGCCCGAAACCATGCGGGCGTGCAAAAACACATTCGCTGCGCCGGGTCCGAGCTCGGGCAGCTCCTGATAAGCAAACGCAACATGCTCATAGTCCGAGTCGGCGATAAACCGCACAGCATCGATGCCGTGAATGGCCGTTTCGGCAAAATCCTCGTCCCGCCGGTTATGGCGGTACATGTCGTACCGGATCGAGCGGATGTCCTCCGGCCGATGCGCCTGCTCCAGCAGCCGCTTCAGCTCCGTCATCACTGGCATATACCTGCGATTGAACGCCACCCGGTTCGCGGCCCCGCTGCGCTCCGCCACGTGGACAATCGCCTCCGTCTCCTCGCGGTTCAGACCGGGCGGCTTCTCCACCAGCAGCGGGTACCCCTGCTCCAGAATGGCAACGGCCAGCCGGGCGGTCAGATGGCCGGGTACGAGGAGACAGACGACATCCGGTCTCTCCGCCTCCAGCATGGCCGTCAGGTCGGTATAATGCCTGCTGAAGCCGAACTTGGCGGCAAAGCCGGTCGCCTTGCCCTCCTCCTTGTCGCAGCAGGCAGCGAGCCTCAGGCCCGGATAGGCCTGGGCCAGCCTGCGGTAAGCGGGGCCGTGGACGGACTCCGCGATGTGGCCGCAGCCGACGAGGCAAATTGCTAATTGCATAATCTCCTCCTCCGATCGGCGATCCCTGAATTATTTGCTTTCCGCCTTATAGCGCGCATAAGCACTGTTATACGCGTCGAGCACCTTTTGCAGGTTCATCTTGTTCATTTCCTCCAGATGCTTATCCCAAGTAGCATCGACGTCCTGAGCGCCCATCAGCCCTTTCTGCTCATATTCGTCGAGGAACGGCGTCAGGTTGACCATCGCGTTGTCGATCGTCTTTTTCTCCTCGGCGGTAAAGGTGAGCACAGGGAACGGCTTCGCCAGCCAGTCGCTTTTTTCGTACATCGTAAACCCGTTCTTGCCAATGTCGTTCATTGAATTCAGTTCGCCCGCCAGCGAGCCACGGCGGCCGATTTCGTAGCCTGCCCCGATGCTCCGCAGAAAGTTCGGAAATCCGCCGGAGTGGGACAAGGCCACAGGCTTCGGAACGGGCTCGTTGTTCACCAGCTCGTAATGCGTGCCCTCCAGACCGAAGTTCATCAGCCGTTCTCCTGTCGGGCTAAAGAAAAAGTCCATATACCGGATAACGGTGACAGGGTCCTTCGCCTGCGCGGAAATGCCCCACGCGTACGAATGGATCGGCTCGCGGGTATGATTGAATTTCACCTTGCCCGTGACATCCGCCGGCGGTGCCATCGCCACAAAATTGATCGCTGGCACCTGAGCCTTCACCGCATCGTTCACCGCCGCGGTGGAGCCAAACCAGTCAATCGTCGCACCGCCCAAATTGTTACCGAGCAAAAATTGGCGCGCCTGAGAGCCGCGGGTGAAAATTTCAGGATCGATAATGCCGTCCTTATACCATTGAGACAGCTCCTTCAGCGCCGCCCTGTATTCCGGCTCGGCCTTGCCGTGATGCACCTTGTCGTCCTTGCCAACGTACCATTCGTGGTTCGCACCCCATAGCTGGAGCAGCGGCCTGATGCCTTTATCCCGGTAGAAATAAGGTACCTCGTCCTGCTTCCCGTTGCCGTTCGGGTCCTGCTGGCGGAACGCGTACAGCGCTTTCTTGTATTCGTCCAGCGTCGTAGGCGCTTTCAATCCGAGCTTATTGAGCCAATCCTGCCGGATAAAGAAGCCCATCGAAGGCAGCGATTTGCCCGGCTCTCCGCCCAGCGTGCCGGTGACTGTATACAGCTTGCCGTCCGGTCCCGCGCCCGCGCGGCGCGCCTCCGGGTAATCGGCCAAAAATTTCTGGATGTTGGGCGCATGCTTTGCGATCAAATCGTCAAGCGGGATCAACGCCCCTTGGCTGATGATCGGGTTGATCGTATCACGCTGCCCATGGATCAGATCCGGCAAGTCTCCGGAGGAGAGCATAGTATTAAACGCCTGCTTCTCTTCGGTAATCGACTCGTTGGCGACGTTCTTCATCGCCACATTCGTGATTTTGGCCGTTTCCGCCCAGGCGGGCATGTCGCCCTTGGGCGCACCGTTCCCGCCGAAGGCGTAGAACAGCGTCACCGTGATGGGCTTGTCGGTAATTTTGAGTTGATCCTTGCCATTGTAGCCCGAACCCGCGTTTGATTCCTGTGTCGACGTAGCCGCCCCCTGCTCTCCGTCGCTTTGACAGCCGGCGAGCAGCGCAGGAACCATGGCCATGAGCAGCGTCAGCGCCGCATATTTTTTTCTCATCTGTAACCAGACCTCCCAAAATGTTTTGAATGTAACAGCTATCAGCCCTTAATCGCGCCTACCATAATGCCTTTGACAAAAAATCGCTGAATGAATGGATACAGCACGAGCATTGGAAGCACCGCAATGACGATCGTCGCATAGACGATGGTCTGCTCGGTCATAACGTTGGCGCTGAAATCGATCGCCTCGTTCACGTTGTAGGATACCTCGACGATGAGCTTCTTGAGCAGCACCTGCAGCGGAACCAGACTCTGGTCCTTCAGCAGCAGCATCGACCAGAAGTAGGCGTTCCAGCGGGCGACAAAGTAATACATCGTAATGGTCGCCAGTGCCGAGACAGACAGTGGCAAATAGATGCGGGTCAGAATGACCCAGTCGCTTGCGCCGTCCATCTTCGCGGATTCCTCCATGGAATCCGGCACATTTTCAAAAAACGTACGCAATAAAATGACATTGAATGTGTCAACGGCAAAACAGAGCAGGATGCCGAGACGCGAGTCCAGCAAATGCAAGTTTTGAAAATTTTGATAAACGGGGATCATGCCTGCGCTGAACCACATCGTCGCCAGCACAAAAAACGTAATAACCTTCCTACCCTTCATCCGCCGCTTGGACAACGGATAAGCGCCAAGAATAGTCAGCACCATGCTGACCAGCGTGCCGAATACAGCGTAAAAAATCGTGTTGCCGTAGGCGGTCCAGATGTTCTCCATCCCGATCACCTTATTGAACGAGGCCAGCTCGAAGCCGACGGGCAGCAGCGTCACTGCTCCGGTCGCCACCGCCATCGGCTCGGAGAACGCGGAGATGATGACGTAATATAGCGGATACAGGGTCACAAACACAAGCAGCAGCATAAACAGCACATTGAACGCGCCGAATATTTTTTCGCCGGTTGTTCGACTCACCTTTTTGTTCCTCCCGGTAGCGAAGCGTTACATTATGGATACGTCGCTTATTTTTTTGGACAGCCTGTTGGCGCTCAGAACGAGAACCAGCGAAACGAAACCATTAAACAATCCGACGGCTGTCGACATCGAATAATCCGAATTTTGAATGCCTACCCGGTAGACGAAGGTGCCGATCACGTCGGCGGTTTCATAAGTAATCGGCTGGTACAGCAAAATAATCATCTCATAGCCGATCTGCATGAAATGGCCGATCTGCAGGAGCAGCATAATGCCGATCGTTGGCAGCAGCCCGGGCAGCGTCACATGCTTGATTTGCTTCCAGCGCCCGGCCCCGTCGATAGTCGCAGCTTCGTAAAGCGATGAATCGATGGACATCAGAGAGGAAAAATAAATAATGGAAGCAAATCCGGCATTGGCCCAAATACCTTGAAGCACGTAAATCGGTTTAAAAAATTCCGGTTTTGTCAAGAAGTATGCGCTTTCAAAACCGAGCTTTTGCAGTAAGATGTTCACAATCCCGATCGAAGGCGACAAAAAGTTGACCACCAGTCCGGCAATGACGACCGTGGAAATAAAGTGTGGCATGTACGAGATCGTTTGCACTGCCGTCCGGAACATTTTGCTGCGAACCTCGTTGAATAAAATCGCCAGCACGATCGGTATCGGAAACCCAAAGGCCAGGTTCATCAGGCTGATCGTCAGCGTGTTGCGGATAATTCGCCAGAAATAAGGGCCGGTAAAAAACTCCTGGAATTTCTCGAACCCGACCCACGGGCTCCTCGCATACCCGAGAAACGGCTTATAGTCCATAAAGGCCATACGCAAGCCGCCGAAGGGCAGGTAATAAAATATAATATAATAGATCACAAACGGAGCCAGCATCAGATACAGCAGCCTGTCTCTGTGCAGACACACCAGCCATTCCGCCGCACGGTTCTGCGGACCTGCTTGCGGAAGCGAACGGGATTTGGCGGCAAGCTTCAACATTGTTCCTCCTTTCGAGTCTGAAGCGCGTGCTGATGTATCGGTAGGGCAATTGCAGTGGAAGTGGGCTTCAAATGGACGCAACAGGGACATTTTCCTATTATCTTATCGTGCCACGCTTCTGCATGCCTATCCCGGAAGTCACGCTTCTTCTCGCTTGTTATGTCGTTCACCGGTGAACTTCACACTTGAACTGTAGCACTTGGGTTGCGGACTGAAAACCCTCTCTTTGTTGGATCGGCCGAAAAACTTCCGATCTTCGGCCGAATTTGTTACAATTTTATAAATTGGAACATTTTAGGGTGATAGGAGTTCATTTTTTTGATGTTTAGATGTAGTATTTAGAAGCATAGAGATATAAGCGTTAAACTTCTCGTGTAAACGCTTACCTGTCAGCAGGCAAAACCGAAGCGGAAGGCTTCTTGCCGAAGGCGATGAAAGGGGGTCCGGTATGCGCTATTACCGGAAAATGTTTTTTGCTTTTGCCAGTGTTGCGCTGGTCTTTACGTTGTTGCTGGAGGCGATTTTCGTCAGTCTGTACTGGATTCCGTCGAGGAAGCAGTTCTCCATGAATTTGGAACAGACGGCCCGACAGGCAAGCGAATATACCGATTTGCGCCTGCGCTCGCTTCAGGAGACCGGGGTCATGATGAATTTGTCGGACTACACGAGAGCGTATTTGATAGGCAGCCTAAACGGCTACGAACGGCTGCGGTTTGCCCGGTTTGTCAGTCTTCTCTCAGGCACCGCCCCCACGCTGAAGCAGGGAACAGCCGTTACTCGTTACGACGATGATTATGTCATCATGAACAATAGCACCGGAAATCTGGACTTCTTCCGCGCCAGCTTCCATATTCCTGAAGAGCTCCTGACCCGCGCTATCGAGCAATTCAATGAAAATAAAAGCGACACGCTCCAAATTTTGAATGTCCAGGACGACGCGGGAGAACACCTGTATGTGCTCGCCTTCTGCCAATGGGTAGGGCTTCCGCAGCCGCTGTACATATTCAACTCTTACACAACACAGCAGTTGTTTCATATGAATGCGCTTTCAGAAGGCACATTGGCCGTTTATTACAATAACCGTCTGGCCGCCGCCGCAGGAAAGCTGAATGTAGAGCAGCTGACGACGCGGCTGCAAAACGGCACTAACTACGCGGGATTGGACATTCGCCATGCCTCGTCCTCGGTTCCGGGCTTCCGCTACGTTTATTTGGCCGAGCCTCAGCGTATTTTCACTCCTGCGCTGCTCTGGATGTTCGCTGTAGGTCTGGCCGCGCTGGCCGCCAGTCTCGGCATCATGGGACTGATTACCGCAAGGATGTATCAGCCGATTCGCGGGGTGCTGATGACAACCGGCCAATTTACCGCCGGAGACGAAATGGCGCATATCCGCGACACGATCGTCAATCTGCATACGGATGTCGAGGAAATGGCCCAAGCGCTGGCGCAGCACAAAGCCGCCCAGGAAAGCAGTGTCCTTCACGATTTGCTGACCGGCGTTATCCCCCCCGAACAGGCTGGGGAGGCGCTGGCGCCGTTTCCTGAGCTTCCGGCGGAAGGACCTCTGGCGCTCGTCCTGCTGCGGTACACGCCTACCGCCCCTTTTACCGGAGGGTTCCATCACGGTGTCACCAGCGAGGCGAGACAGCGGCTGGCCGAGGCCTTGCAGCAGCATTTTGCGGCCTGCACCTTTTTCCGTGTGGTGGAGATGAGCTTTGAAACCCAGGTTTTGCTGCTGCAAGTGGATTGGACGGAGAGCATGACCGAGGGGCTGAAAAATACGATCATCGGCGTCGAGCCGGAATACGGCCTGGACATCAGTGCCTTCATCCCTCCCCCGTGCGAAGAACTAAAAAATTTGCCCACCGCTTACCGCAAGGGCATGAAAATGGTGGAAGCCCGGGAATATACCGGGTCTAACATCAAGGTGGTCCATTGGGAGGAAGCTCGGACACCGATGAAGAGCACCGTATATTTTCCACTACAGGTCGAGCAAAACCTGATTAATTCCGTCATCCACGGTAAAACCGGCGCCTGGCAGTCGGCCGTCAATGAAATTATCGAGACGAACCGCGTCGAACGGAATGCCGGTGTCTCCTCGGTAGCCCTCATGTTCGAAGGAACGCTGAACCGATTGCTCGACGGCTCGGGTGCGGCCGGACTGGAGCTGACGCATGAGCAGCTTCCCGCGGTCGAGCTCTCGTTCCGCTCCTGCCGCACCTATGAGGAGTTGAAGCAGCAGGCACAGCATCTCTTCGACGTGCTTGCCTTCCGGTTCGCCTCTGAGCAGGAAAAGTCGAACAGCGGTCTCGCCGATAAGATGCTCGCTTACGTGCACGAGCATTACATGCGCGAAATAACGCTGTTTGATCTGGCGGATTACTTGAACCTGTCGCGCAACTACGTCTCGACGCTGTTCAAAAGCGCCACCGGCTGCAACTTCAAGGATTATATCAGCGAATATCGCTACGGCAAGGCGCGTCAGATGATTCAGGAAAATCCGGATATGCGGATTAAGGAGGTGGCCGAATTGGTAGGCTGCAACACAGATGCCCTGTCCCGCCTGTTCATGCGCTACAGTGGCATATTGCCGAAGGAGTACCGCGAACAGGCAAGCCAGGGGCTTATCGGGTCCGGGGAGTGAGGCGAAACGCGGGCGCAGATAGCGCAACCGCCCCAGAATGCGCTGCTGCTCGGGCTATCAGAGCCCTGTCGCTTCCTCGCTTCATGCCCAGCATAGCCGCGAGGTGCCTGCAAGCTTTGCCGCAAGCTCCCCCCTGCCATCAGGTTTTGTTTATTTATTGAATTCAAGTTCTCCGTTATCTTAACTCCTATAGATTCCTGTCTAAAAGAATTCCTACTTGTTCTGCTATGCTTTGAGGTGAATCCAGTAATTCTTGTTTAAAATACGACTCCACAATCCCTACTATAGCCGTTCCAAAAAATTTTAGAATGACTTCTTTACTTAAACCTGTATGATTTCCTTCCGTTATATTCACCTCATTTTCTAGTTCCTCAATGACAAAATTCAGAAAACGACTCCGAAAAAAAGGCGCTCCTTTACTTGATAACATTGCCGAAAAGAATGAATAGTGACTTTCAAAGTATTCGAACCAAAGTAAATTGCTTTTTACAAAATCCATATCTGATGCTAATTTGCACAATTTCCTAAGTTCATTGATATGTTCTTCAATTAGTTTATCCAGCAAATCATATTTGTCCAAATAATGATGATAAATGGTTCTCCGACCGACATTCGCACTGTCAGAAATATGTTGCATTGTGATTTCATCGAATTTTTTTTCTGACAATAGTTTAATAAAAGCATTTTTAATTGCCTCTTGTGACTTCAGTATTCTTCTATCCACGATTGACACTTGAGTAATCACCCTACTTTTCTTAGAGGTATCGCACAAATTTCATCGCCTTGTGTAATAAGGCACAAATCAAGTTTGTTTGATCATTGCAGACCATCAGTAGTTAGTTTATATTATACACAAATGAGCGATATCGCACTTGTGTGTATTTTTTTAGCTCATTAATTACCATATCTATGTTTAATTAACAGGATTACTTTAAAAAATATTTTCAAAATAAATGTAGCTCTGGAGGAAAACAATATGTCAGAACAAAAAGTTTGGTTTATTACGGGAGCAGGTCGCACGTACCGCTTGGGAATCAATGAACGGTAAACAAGGTGGCGATCCATCCAAACTTGCGAATGCTCTACTGACCATTGCCAGTGAGAAGCAGCCTCCAGTACGCTGGGTGGCCGGTGAAGATGCTGTCGCCGCTATCGAGCAAAAGGTGAATGACCTTCAGAAGCAAATTCATGCTTATCGTGACTTATCTACGTCTCTTTCCTACGATTAACAGCATGTGGAGAAGTGAATTTCGCCGTTATACGTTAAAAATAGTGGAGGAAATTAAATGGCCAAATATGAAGAAGTAAAAGATGGTATTATTTTCTCGGTGGGAGAAAAAAATGAAGCCTATGCGCAATTTTTTGTGGGTCAAAGTTATCTCAAAACCTTGATTGCTGATCCTAAAGTGAGTGTGGGTGTTGGGAATGTGACCTTTGAACCGGGCTGCCGAAATAACTGGCATATCCATCGTGATGGATTTCAACTTTTGTTAGTAACGGGTGGCGAAGGTTGGTACCAGGAGGAAGGGAAACCTGCTCAATTCCTAAAAGCTGGCGATGTTATTGTTATTCATGATGGTGTCAAACATTGGCATGGTGCCGCAAAAGACAGTTGGTTTGAACACCTTGCAATCACTGCAGGTACGCCCGAATGGTTGGAACCTGTTTCAGATGAAGCCTACGAAAATACAACAAAATAAATTGTAAAAGATGAGGTTGAGAAAATGGTAAAACAAATTGCAGGACGCGATATACTGGGAGATGTTGCCCTCAATTTCGCAGATTCACCCATTCGTGAAACGAAATTGCATTCCTATTAAAAAAATCAAGCATTCCATTCTAATGCAAAACAAGCTAACTCACAGGCAGCAGCACTGTCCTGAATTAGCTTGTTTTATTAATCTCTTCAACTCAACCCTTAAAACAGCCTTCTAAGGCTGAATAATCAGACATGGCGTTGGGTAGCCTACAGCTTCCTTGCTGAAAAAACGGATATACTTGTTTTGGTTGCTCGTATTTTCAAGCACAATGGTGATGACTGTATCACCGGAAAGAGCTGAATTGGCCATTGACGTTACATCTAATTCAAAAGAGGCTTCTGTACCATTCACATTCACTGTACTTGCCGCAGTCGCTGCATGTCCTGGGGCATTGTTCCAGGTAATTCCAGTCAAATAGGTTTTGCGGCTTAAGCAGCTGTTTTTTTTCAAAAAATAACGTAACACCATACTTTATTAATCAACTGTAATCTTCAATCAGTGATATTTTCCCTTCTACAATTCTAAATACTGACTTCCCTTTCAGTTGCATCTTGTCTCCTGCTTTTAATCCGTTCGGCAAATCAACGGCCAGCATCCCTTCATAATCAATCATCGCTTCTATTTTGTCGTCTATAGCACTACAATCTATTATTGTCTGACGACGACTAGTGAAAATCTTAGTCGACTTTTCCGCAAGCTCTCTAAATTCTTGGATACCATTGGTCTCCATGTTAACTTCACCATTCGAAAAATTTCTGAACAGAATGTCCTTATGTAAGAGTTTAATCATCCCCAGGACATCAAATGAATTATAGGCCTCAATATAGTAATCAATGATTTCTTTGGTCTCTGAACAAATCATAGTAATAATCACCCCTTAAAAAAGAATATAAAGATTCTCGATGGTCGTTGCCGCCAAAGTATTCACAGAGTCATCTGCCACTCGCCTGCACCATGCTGCCGTCTCCATAGCCGGGCATACAGGCCATTCAACGAAAGCAATTCGTCATGTCGGCCTTGCTCCACGATCTGCCCATGATCCAGTACAACAATCTGGTCGGCATGCTGCACGGTTTTGAGCCGGTGAGCGACGACGATCAGGGTTCGACCTCGAACAAGTCGATCGATCGCTTGCTGAATCTCCGCTTCGTTCTCGGGATCTAGAGAAGCCGTTGCTTCATCGAGTAGAATCATCGGCGCGTTTTTCAGCATCGCCCTGGCAATGGAAATTCGCTGTTTTTCACCGCCCGACAGTGTGCTGCCGCCTTCGCCTACCATCGTGTCGTAACCGTTTGGCAGCCTCAGGATAAAATCGTGACAACAAGCTTGACGCGCCACCGCCTCTATTTCCTCACGCGTTGCGTCGCTTCGTCCGAACCGGATATTGCCTTCAATCGTATCCTGAAAGAGGTACACATCCTGAAACACCATAGATACTCTGCACAGCAAAGCTTCCGGGTCCATGGCATGAATATCCTCTCCACCCATCATCACTCTCCCCTTTGCCGGGTCGTAAAACCGGGCAATGAGCCGAAGAATGGTACTTTTGCCGCTGCCCGAAGGGCCAACCAATGCGGTGAAGGAACCTGCCGGTATGCTAACGCTCACGTCTCTCAGGACCGGCTGATCCAGATAGCCAAACGTAATCTGTTTCAATTCGACATCATGATCTGCTGGGGGCTGCCGCTCTCCTTGCATAACCGGTTCACGCAAAAGCTGCACGATGCGTTCACCCGCTTGCTCGAGATAACGAAACTCAGCATAACCGGAGAGAGCTGTCGTTAGCGGATCAAATATTCGGGTTCCAATGATCAGGAACGCCACGAATGTGAGGACATCCAGGCTTCCTCCGAACAGCAGCTGAACGCCAGCCATGACCATCAAGGTAAGACCGGCACGAACACAGGCCACCGCGCTCAGTACAATCGGTCCCAACATTCCTTCGAGGCGGATGCTCTGCCGCATCAATTCCCTGAATGACCTCTCAAGCCGGATAAAACGTTCTCCAGTCAAGTTATAAGCTTTTATCACCCGAATACCATTCAAATATTCTTGCAGCCGGTTGGATGCGTCAATCTTGGCTCGCATATGCTGCGAACCGAGTTTGCGCTGGATGCCCGACGTCAACAGCACCAGCAGGATGGCCACCGGCAGCGCTGAGAACAGGGAAAGCGCCAGAACCCAGTCGAGGAAAGATAGGCCAATTAAGGCCAGAACCGGCATGACGGCGGCCCCGATCATCTGCGGAACCAAATGCGAGATGCCATGCTCCAGCATCGCAAAATCGCCCACCATCATATTTGCCAGATCACCGGGATCCCGCTTGTTCAGGTACCCAAGTGACAACTTGCGCAAATGCTCGGCCAGCTTCGATCGTCCGTCCGCCGCCGCGCTGTATGCATCGCGGTATTGGGCACGATAGGCGGGAATTTCGCTTGCGAACAAGAGAACGAGCGAAAACACCAGAGCACCGCACACCCACCAGAGCCGTGTCGTATCGAGGGGCATACCGGGATAGACAAAGGGGTTAAAAATCAATCTCGCCGCTTCCACCAACAGCACAAAAGGGAATACACCAGCCAGATTGGCAACCGTCGTGTAAAATACAGGTTTGATCAAAGAGCGCGGATTATCCGCTGTGATGTTGCGCAGCATGCTCATGTTCATCGTCCGCCTCCCTTTTACCCATATACCACCCCGCCGCATGGCGATAGGAACGCCACATGCGTCCGTACAAGCCGTTAGCCGAGAGAAGGGCTTCATGCCTTCCCCGCTCGGCGATTTTCCCACTTTCCATCACAAGAATTTGATCTGCGTCCTGAATGGTGGACAAACGATGTGCGATGACAATGACCGTCTTGTTTTTCATTAACGCTTTTAGCGCCAGCTGCAGCTCATGCTCGTTTTCCGGATCGGCAAACGCCGTTGCTTCATCGAGCACGAGGATGGGAGCGTTCTTCAGGATCGCTCTGGCTACGGAGATCCGTTGTTCTTCCCCACCGGACAAATAGACGCCTTCTTCTCCAATTAAGGTGTCATACCCAAGTGGAAGTAGCTCGATGAACGCATGGCACTGCGCCGCCTTCGCCGCTGCGTACACTTCTTCCGGCTTCGCATCCGGCCGGCCGATCGCAATATTGTTGTACACGGTATCATAAAATAAAAACGATTCCTGAAACACGAATGCGACAGTATTCATCAGATCAGGGGTTGCGATATCGTGGATATCCACATTGCCGATGCGGATCGCTCCTGTGTTTACATTCCAGAAACGAGGCACCAGATTGGCCACAGTCGACTTGCCCGCTCCAGAAGGGCCGACCAGCGCCGTCACTTCCCCTTGGCGGGCGGTAAAGGAAATGTCTACAAGTACATCCGTATCCGCAGGCTCTGTTCCATAAGAAAAAAAGACATGATCAAATGAAACATCAAATGAAGTCGGCTGCTTCGGATGTTCAGGCTCCGTCACATTTCCTTCCGCCAATATACGGTCGATGCGCCGGACGCCCTCATTAATATCTCTGAGTGTTTCGGCCAGGAACATGATTTTGAACATCGGGGTGGATACACCCGGCGCCATGACCAGGAAAAACAGCAGAACGGAGGCGAAGGCGACACTGCCCGGATCGCGACTCAATAAAAACACGCCGACAGGCAGAACAAATGCGGCAAGCGAGCCGAGAGCCACCTTAAAAATCAAAGATCCGTGTTGAAACTGATCCGCTAATTTCACACCATAATCACGATAACGAATCATGTCCTGATAAAACTGGCGAAACGACTGCACGGTTTGCCCAAACACCTTGACGGCCGGCATCCCCCGCACATACTGAACGGCAGAAGCATTCATCTGTTCCAGTGAATCATGGCAAAGCTTGAGGTTTTCTTTCGTCTTCGATCCGCTGATCAGCGCGACTTGAACCGCAAAAGCGAGGACAATCGGCACGAAGCACGCAAGCGCCAACCAAACATTCAACGTAAACATCACAGCGATCATCAGGACCGTAGTCACAGCAGCATGGACGAGATCGGGCAAATGGTGAGCAATGAACGTTTCTACTTTCTCTACGTTTTGTTCCAGCGTTTTCTTGACGGCTCCCGTCGACGTACTGTTCAGCCAGCCAAGCGGAAGCTTGCCGATATGGCCGGCAAGCTTGACCCTGAGACCGTAAAGAATACGAAAAGCGGCGATATGAGAAACCATTCCTCCTGCATACATCGTGGCCAAGCCTGCTGCCAGGCCGATTAAAGCGATGACGCCAAAGCGGATCATTTCCGCTCCGTCTGCCAATGCCGGGGACGCTGCGTGCTCCAACAGCTCTTTCAAAATGAAAAAAACAGAAACGTAAGGCACCAGCATGCAAACGGCGCTAAGCGAAGATAACAGGCCTGAGACAATCATCAGTCCTCGCTTCTCTCCGGCGATTTCCAGTAGTCGGGTCACCCCTGTTTTATTTGTCATCGCTCTCCCTCCCCTTTAGACAGTTCTTTTAAATAATTATGATGAAATCGTGTGGTGAAAATTTACCTATCACTCGATTCATGTAGTCGAGTGACAGGTTAGACATCTCTAACGTGTAAGGAAGCGATTTATCTCAGCTAAGTCACCTACAGCACCAATAATAGAAGCATATCGCATAGTTTGTCTCTGATCCGGCTCATAAGATGGCCATGGGATGGTAACGCCAGGATTGCCAGTTCGAATAAATCCAATCCATGCACTTCGAATAGCAGTTGTTAAACCAGCAACAACTTCTGGATTAGCCCCTTGAAATATCGGTACATCCTTGTATGCTTCAAGATTTCCGAATATAAACGGCAGTTCTAAGCCATGGCAGGCTTTAAAAGAAGATCCGAGTGGTGCCCAATCAAACTGATATACCCAGGTACGTGATCCGGCTTTATGAACTGCTTCAGTTAACTTTAGAGAGGGGAACAGGAACGTATAGTCAGTAATCAGGTCGGATACTAGATCGATAGTTGTACTACCGGGTCGCCGCCAGCGGTATCGCTCGATTGCTTCTTCTTTCCCGGTCAAAGCAACAAAACGCTCGTTAACCAAAGCTGGATCGAGAGCTTTTATGTTCCCCAAAAGAATGTTTGCTTCCTCTCTATTGGTACCCATAATGAGATCAATACCTGCTTCACCAGCACCTTTTGCAGCCAACTCAATAAAACGATCCGCCGTAGAAAGAGAATCAAAAACTGGCATAAAAGGGAGCGTAATTTGACCAAAGCGTGCAATTTCCTGAGCCAATTTTCCCGATGCTTGTATGATCTGGGTAGGTGACAGGGTATTCAATTGAGTGGTAATTTCTTGTGGATCCCTCTGATTCACATTCAACATATCCAGCAGCCGGCGTCCATTTTCAAATGCTTTTGCTTCTGATAAAGGAGCAAGACTTGCGGGCACACTCTGTAGAATAGCTCTTTGGAAAAGTCCTTGCGCCTGTCTCGTGGCCAATAGACACATAATGGCATGGGCTCCCGCGGATTGCCCCATGACTGTGACTTGATCAGGATCGCCGCCAAAATGCGCAATATGGTCTTGAACCCATTGTAGAGCTGTGAGGATATCGGAAATCCCCATTTTCCCATCGCTAACCCCCGGATAATGCAAGAATCCAAAAGCACCAAGCCGATAATTGACGCCTACGGTAACAATGTTTCCGTCCTTGGAAAGCTCCGCTCCATCGTACCAGTCCAGCGACCCGGCTCCGGTCATATAATGTCCACCATGCAACCAAACGACAACAGGTCGTTTTTCCTGATCTATCGCTGGAGTTGAGATGGTGAGCGATAAACAATCCTCCCCTTGTGGCGGTTCAGAAGATTCTCCGATGGCTTGACGTAATGGAGAAGGCGGTTGTGGTGCAATAAGGCCATGAATACTTGCATCTCGAATTTCGGACCAAGCAGAAACAGGACGTGCCCGCGAAAAGCGAAACTTCCCCTCGGGTGCATCGGCATATGGAACACCACGAAATTGAATGACATCATTTCTTCGAATCCCTTGAAGTAAGCCAAGTGAAGTTTGTACGATACATGATTCGTTTATCATAGAAGATAACTCCTTTACTTAAAATAAAATAGATGTTCCGGCGATTCCAGTAAGTTCTCGTGGATTGAAGTCTCCTTTCACAACCGATACTACGCATCCAATGTGAACGTAATATGAACCAAATGGGATAAAATGTAAAAAAGATGAACTGATCGTTCACCTTTTTGCTCGCTCGGGTTTTCGATTGTATGAATCGAGTTACATCGCTGGCAGAAAAACGGTTACCTCCGTTCCTTTTCCTGCAGCGCTGTCTATCTCGACCCGGCCGCCATGCAATTCGACAACACGCTTTACGATCGCGAGTCCAAGCCCGCTTCCCCCCGCTTCGCGGTTGTGTGATTTATCACCCTTAAAGAATCGTTCGAATATGCGCTTGCGGTCTTCTTCAGCTATGCCTATTCCCGTATCCCGAATGACGATTCCGACTTCGCCATTTCCAGACTGGAGTTCGATTGAGATGTCGCCGTCCTCCGGCGTAAATTTGATGCTGTTGCTGAAAATATTTAGCCATACCTGGCTCAGTAGGTCTTCGTCCGCTTGAATCGCCATTTTGGGAAGCTCGAGGTGAATATTTAAGTGTTTGGCCGCCCATTGCGGCTCTGCAGCTACGACAATACTGCGCAGCTGCCTGTCAAGCCGAACGAGTGACGGATGGAAGGGATGATGGTTCGAATCAATCGTGGCCAGTCGGAGCATGTTCTCGCTGAGACGGGACAGCCGCATGCTTTCATGCCGGATTATGTTCAGACAGCGTCGTTGCTCAGCTTCACCGAGACTTTTTGTTTGCAAGATGGAGACAAAACCCGAAATGGACGCCAGCGGTGTTTGAAGTTCGTGGGAAACGTTGGAAACGAACTCTTGGCGCATCTTTTCGACTTGGCTCATCTCGTGGGCCATTTGTTGAAATTGCTTCGACAAGATGCCCAATTCATCTTTGCTCTTCGTTTGAAGATCGATGCTGTAGTCACCTTTGGCAATTTTTTTGGTTGCGGCCGTCAATGCTTTTAAGGGCTTTACCACTACGCTTGTAAAGAGGATGAACTTGGTGTTGGCGATCACAATCGTAATCAAAATCAAAACACCCAAAATCATAAACAGTTGAAAAATATTAGAACCTTCCGGATGGATCACAAATGCCAACTGCTCGTCTGCTGTCTGTAAAGGGAAACCCATGTGCAGGCTCGACGGTAGAGGCAGAACAGATATGCTTCTTACGACTTCGGCACCGTTTTGAATGCGGCGGATATCCTCGCCTGTAAGGTTGGGTCTGCTTGTCAAGCCATAAGCGTAGCGCAGCCCGTTCTTATCGTATACCCATAGGGATACATTCTGCTTTTCGGACAACTGTTTCAGAAAGAGGTCGCGTTCGGTTGGAGCCAATCGGGAAAAAACATCCGATATCAACCAGTTTCGCACAGCATAATCGTGCTGGATGGACTGCGTGATTTGATCTTTAAACAAATAAACGGTTATCGGAATCGCGCTTCCGAGACCTATCGCCACTGCAACGAAAAAGAGCAATACAATTTTTAAATATAAGCTCTTAATCATAGCTTTCCGTCTCTAACCGGTATCCGAGACCGCGAACCGTTACAATGCGAAAAAGATGGGTATAGGCGGCAAACCGCTCCCGCAGCCGCTTAATATGAACATCGACCGTCCTCTCGTCCCCTTCATGGTCGAATCCCCATATCGCTTCGATTAACTGGTCTCGCATAAAGATTTGGCCGGGATAGCTTGCAAGCTGATATAACAGCTCGAATTCCTTAAGCGGCAAATTCCAATTCACGTTGCCGTCCCAAACGGTCCCCCGAAGCCGATCCAGCTTGAAGCTGCCCAATTTAACCATCTTATCGGCCGCAATCCGGTACCGGCGCAGCACCGCTTTAATTCGGACCACCAGCTCCTGCGGGTCAAAAGGCTTGACCAGGTAATCATCGGCGCCTAAGCCGAATCCCTTCACCTTCTGACTCGTCTCATGCTTGGCCGTAACCATGATAATCGGCAGTTCGGGGTTCAAAAGCCGCAGTTCACGGCACAAATCCCACCCATCCATGATTGGCATCATGACATCGAGCACGACCAGATCCGCAGGCGAGTGTTCCATTTCTACAAGTGCCTCTTTGCCGTTGACTGCTCCCCGAACACGATATCCTTCGCAGTTTAAAACAATTAAAATCATTTCCAACATATGCGCATCATCTTCTACTACAAGAACACTTGTCATTGCTTGTGCCTCCTTACTAATTCAGCCCAATTATAGCATTACCGCGGGTTATGGCAACAAATTTGCCTCCATTTCTCTTGGACGTGCCGCTTCGATCATGGGTTGATCTATTCTATGAATCTTCAAATCTCCTATGTTCCTGTTTTTTGCTAGACCAATTATATTGTAAGGATAATCTGAAGCAAAACAGTGCAAATAAAAAAACCTTGAATATCAAGGGTTTTAATGTAACCTATTATAGTTCACCCTTCCGTTTCTGGAAAGACGATATCATCAAGAGCAAGGCGGGTAGTACAAATCCGAAGGTCAGCGCATAGAAAACCCATATCTCTGAAACAAAGGTTTTGAAATAAATCAGGTTCGGATACACTACAAGCGATAATACAATCAGATTCAAGGCAAGCGGCATGATCAACGGCCGATACGTGCTTAATCGCAGCACCTGGGCGAGACTGAGCACGGAGACATAAAAGCAAAGTGCAAGTTTAAAAAATATGGTCAGCATCCAGATGACGGCCATCAGTACCTCGATCCGCTGCAAAAATTCGCCGAAATGTATTTTTTTGGCTAACGTATAGCTGGGGTAAGCATGTCTGGATGTAAAATCCCAGCCCAGAACCAGGATGCATAAAACCGTGATCAGAACAATAATGATCCCTGCAAACATAGCTCCTTTCATAAATGCCTTGCCTGCCATCTTTTGTTGACTGACGGCGGGGTAAATCATAAGAAATACAACAAGCTCCATATAAGGGATACCAAGAACAGACAGACTGCCGTGAACAATCGCATTGGAGCCAACTTCCCATACCGGCTGGATTCGCTCCCACTTCATCTGCGGCAAAAGAAATATGACAAGACTAACGATCAGAAACAAAATCCACGGGAAAAATATTTCTGCCGTACGTGCGCATACTTCAATCCCCAAAGTTACCCCCATTATGATAATAACCAGAAAGAGCAGATGTACGGCTTGTATCGGGGTCTCGGGCATAACAATTGTCGTAATGAAATCACCTACATTTCGCAATACAAGTGCTGCAAGAATAAAGAAGTAGCCAAAATAAAGCAGGCCTATCAGCTTGCCTGCCCATTTACCGACGATCCATTCGCTGAATTGCACCAAAGACTGCTCCGGATAACGGTTCGCCAACTTGACATATATGATAATCATGAGCATTCCTATCATAATTCCGACAATGGCTGCAATCCAGCCATCCTGTTTGGCAATGGAAGTTAGCGATGAAGGCACAATCAATATCGTGCTGCCGAGACAAAAGAGCACAACTAAAATGGTTAACTGGCGGGTATTAATTTTCCCATTATCGAGCATGCTCCCTCTCCTTTCCATTTCCTACTTTAATAAAGCTAAAATCATCCGACTCATCGGCTGATAAATCAGGGTAATCAAATCCAATGGATTGGGAATGGGAAGCTGCAAACTTTGGGCAACTCCTGCAACTGTACCCAATAGAATCAGGACAGAAAAAACAATGAGCTCCTTCCAAAGCTTGCTGCGGTACAGCATGGGAAAACTCCGTTTCACCATCAGGATGGCCGCTATGATCACCATGATCATCCAAACCATGATTCTATTCCTCCAGTTTTTTCAGGAATGATTCTAGAACCGAGCCAGTACGGCGAATTTTGGTATCGACCTTGACCCTAATCTCAAGATCAACGAACTCCTCGTCCCAACGATCCTCGAATTGGTGCCATACTTTATAGTTCGCACGATGGATGGCCCCGCCAAATCCAAATATATCCGCCTTGTACGATTTTGCTTTTTTAATGGCATGCTCAACATCATCTTTGACTTCCTTGCTTACCTGCTTTTCCAGTTCAAGGATGGAGTTGTTGGTCATATCGAACCTGCAGGCGACTTCACCGATATTTCCCTCAATTCCGACTTCCGCATCGATAACAGGCCGGCCATTTTCTATTTTCCCTTTGATTTTATGATGCGTACGAATGACCTCAACACCTAAATTTCCGCCGTCCGGACACGTAACCCTAACCACTGTGCTTTTTATATTGCCCTGTGTATAATTAAAGCCTTTGCTCTCATTTGAGCTTAACCAGCCAACAAGCTTATCCCCATGAAAAACTGCAGCTCCCTCGTATTGAAGATTAGTTGGAGGTTTTACCGCGTTCAAATTCTCTTTTGATTGGCCTTTGTTTTTATTCCCGACAATTCGAATGCTCGCCATAGCCGGTTCCCTGCCTTTATCAACCAGATCATAGATAAGCTGGTGTAAATCCATCTTAGCCGTGACTCCCCAATTTTGCTCTGAATCCTTTAGCGAGGAAAAGAGCTTGTTCGATGGAATCTTCTCAAGCGGCGTTAATATTTCCAGAACTTCGCTCGCCTTGGCGTCCCGGGCCACGATTATATAAAAGTCCGTTCTCAGCTCTGGATCTCGGGACAAAACGTCCAGCACCTCGGCAATACCGGATCTGGCAAGCTCCTCGCCGATAACGAGTATTCGCAAATGCGAGCTGTAGATTTTGCGTGGAGTGATTGTGGAAAGCTGCCGAATCGATTCAAAAATCGTGCCACCGCTAGCGATTTGTTGGGTGATAACGGGCAATGATTGACCACCGCCTTTTTTGGCGGCAATTTCATCCGGATTAAGCAGCTGGACGGAAACAATGAACTGATCACCGTTTTTATCGATGCCTATTGCCGTGGCAATCGAAATTTCATTGAGCTCTCTCCGGTTCCAGCAGCCCGTCAATACTAGCAGGATAATAACTAGCCCTATGCAGTGGAAGCTTCTTGTTCGCATAAGCAGGATCAGCCGCCTTTGAATGGGATATGCAAGACACTCCATTAATCAGAATCATTTTGGGGGATCGGACGTTTCTTCTTGCCTTATGATGTTATTGGATCTGGTCGTTCGCGGACGCGCGAGGAGCGCCCATTGCGGCAATCGGATCAGATTGTCCTTTTGATCTTCCTTAATAAATGGCGCGAATGGAGCTAAATAAGGAATGCCAAATGATCTCAGACTACTCAAATGCAGGACGATAGCAACAATGCCGACAAGCATTCCATATAAACCAAACGATGCAGCCAGGATCATCAGAACAAACCTGATCATTCGGATCGAGATCCCCATATTATAAGATGGAATGACAAAGTTCGAGATTGCTGTAATGGACACCACAATAACCATAACGGGACCAACCAGCCCCGCTTCTACAGCAGCCTGTCCTATAACAAGTGCACCCACGATCGATACCGCCTGCCCAATCGTTCGGGGCATTCTAACTCCCGCTTCTCTGAGAATCTCGAAAGTAACCTCCATCAGGATGGCCTCGACAAATGCAGGAAAAGGAATACCCTCACGCTGGGATGCGATACTGATCAACAAGGAGGTCGGAATCATTTCCTGATGAAAGGTGGTTGCGGCGATGTAGGCCGAAGGCGCAAGCAAAGCAATCATAAAGCATAAATACCGAAGCACCCGCAGCAGAGAGCTGATATCGGCTTTCTGGTAATAATCCTCTGCCGTCTGGATAAAATGGGTAAACAAACCTGGCGCCAGCAGCACAAAAGGGGTTCCATCCACCACAATAGCTACACGACCTTCAAGCAGACCTGCTGCAACGACATCAGGACGCTCCGTATTGTATATGGTCGGAAAAGGCGTATAGCCGGTGTCTTGAATCATTTCCTCAATATACCCGCTCTCCAGAATCGCGTCGATGTTGATACGACCCAGACGCTGCCGAACCTCATTCACCACCTGCTCATTGGCGATTCCATGAATATACATAACCGCAACATTCGTCTTCGTCACCCGTCCAATTTGTTTCGTTTCCATCCAAAGATTCGGGTCTTTGATTTTCCTTCGTATCAGAGCGGTACTTGTTCTCAGCGTTTCGGAGAAACCTTCCCGTGGCCCTCTGACGACAGATTGAGAGGTAGGCTCCGATACCCCCCTGTCCTTCCACTCTCCCGTATTAGCCACAATTCCCTGAGGGCAGCCATCAACTAAAATAGCGGTATCTCCGGATAAAATGGCATGTAACAAAGTATCAAAATTAAATACATCCTTGAGATCACCGGTTTTCAGGATAGAATCTTTCATGACCTGCAGAGGGTTTGCTGCCGAGTCTTGACAGAATGCATTCGTTTCTTTACTGTCTGTCAGAAGCGATTCCAGAATATCCTTGGCATTGGCGAGCCCCTCCATGTAGATCACCGCGGTTTGAACCGGACCCGTATCTGTCTTAATGATAAATCGTCTAATAACGAGGTCCGTGCTGCTGCCGATTCTTGTTGTCAGCATATCGAGAACCTCGTTTAGATTCTCTTTTAAAAGCAGCTGTTGCTTTTTTTCTGTACTAACAGCAGGACTAGCGATGTCTGGCCTGCGTTTAAGCATGGTTTTTAATAATGTGTTAAAAATCCCCAATTCAGCTCACCCCACAAATCGCTCTTAACATTCTTGCCACAATACGTGGGGCCTCATACGCTGGTAGAGAAATCACTCATGCCAATAACGAAATATCGTTAGAGTTCAATGATCTTTGTAGCAACTTTTTCACAAAATTCCTTGTCGTGCTCAACAAACAGAATCGTAGGTGAATATTCAAGCAGTAACTCTTCAATTTGCATGCGAGAAATAATATCAATAAAATTAAGCGGTTCATCCCAAATATGCAAATGAACTTTCTCACTAAGGCTTTTTGCAATCAGCACTTTCTTCTTTTGCCCTCCGCTAAAAGCTGAAATATCTTTTTCAAATTGAACTCTTGAAAAATCAAGCTTTCTTAAAATCGATTTAAACAGACTTTCATCAATCCCGTTGTTTGCAGCATAGTCCGATAAGTTGCCTTTAAGATGGGAGGTATCCTGCGATACGTAGGATATTTCCAGCATGCTATCCTTGCTGAAGGTGCCTGTATAGTTAATATCCTCGCTGCAGATAAGTTTGATGATACTCGATTTGCCGGAGCCGTTTTTACCGGAAAGAGCTATTCGCTCACCCTGCTCAATAGAAAAGCTTATATCTGCACAAATCACCTTCTCACCGTAAGCAATCGAAACATGATCAAGCTCAGCAAGTTGGTTTTTATGAAAGACAAGTTGTGAAATCTCTAAGTTGGAGGAGTTTTCAATGTTTTTAAGGAGTTTAGACTTTTCGTCAATAGCAGATTGATGTCTTTGCTCAATAGATTTTGAGCGTTTCATCATTTTAGCAGCCTTGTGGCCAATATATCCTTTATCTACTTTGGAACCGGAATTTCTTGTTCCATTTTTTGTTTTTTCCACTTCGTGTGACCAGTTGCTCGTTCGTTTAACAGAATCCGATAAACGTTTAATATCTCTTTTTAGTTTTTCGTTCTCTGCAAGCTCAAAGTTATCTTGTCTTTTTTTATTTTCCCACCAACAAGAAAAATTACCTTTTTGAATTTCGATGTTAGTCTTATTAATCGAAAGTATATGGTCCACACAGTTATCAAGAAAGGATCTGTCGTGAGACACCAAAATATATCCACTTTTGGTATTGAGATAATCACTGACAAGTTTTCTTGCATTCATGTCAAGATGATTGGTTGGTTCATCAATTAACAGAAAACTATTTTCCTTAATAAATAATGCAGCCAGTAATACTTTCGTTTGTTCTCCATTGGACAATGAATCAAAAGGACGATATAAAACATCCTCAGAAACCTTTAACAATGAAAGTTCACGCATTAATTTCCAGTGAAGATAGTCTGGGAAAATATTGCTAATTATACGAATTGTATCATCCCCCTTGCTTTCAACGTGGAAAGGGAAATATTCAAAACTGACATTAGCGGAGATCTTTCCGCTATATTCATATTTACCTAGCAGCAAATTGAGAAATGTAGTCTTACCTCTACCGTTTCTGCCCGTAAATCCTAATTTCCAATCGGTATCGATTTGAAAACTGACGTTCTCAAATATGTTGTCGTAACTACCATCGTACGCAAACGTCAGGTTTGTTACATTTATTAATGACATAAAATTATCCTCCTGTATTAAAAAATAAAAAGCCACAAGAAAGTTACCTTCTTGTGGCTCAAATAAATACAGCGAATCTATCCCCTGCGGAAATAGATACGGATATATGGTTGAGTTAAAAGAATATAGTAACTTTCTTGCATATAAAGAATAAAACATGCGAAATAAACCGCTCGCTTTTGTTGTTTTATTTATTTATATTCTCAGCAAGAAAATGACTACATTCTACTTTTCAACTCCATTCATCAATTAAAGGGTATCTTATCATACTCATTTTTTAATTTCAACAAATACAATCCCTAATCTTCCATTCCGAACGTCATATCGGACCCCATACGGTATGTGATTACCGTCACATGTGAATCCTTCTCCTTTCTGTTAAACTAACAAAAGTGATAAGTGATAATGATAATTGTTATCAATTAAGTAAGAGAGGAGGTAAATAAAAGCTTGCCTATGCAAACCTTAATGACTTTTGAAGGTGTTTCGAAATCGTTTAGGGAGCGGACTGTACTGGACAGCTTCTCACTAACGCTTCGAAAAGGAGAAGTAATAGCAATCCTCGGGCCATCTGGCTGCGGAAAGACAACGATTCTCAAGCTCGCAGCAGGCTTGATCCACTCGACCAGCGGAAATGTTACCGTACATACGGACCGAGTTGGCTACATTTTTCAGGAGCCAAGGCTTATTCCGTGGAAAACGGCTTCTGACAATATCCGGTTCGTCATGAATGGCACTGCTTCCAAGGAGGATGAGGATCGGATTGTAGGTCTCAGCTTGCAAAAGGTTGGTCTGTACACAGTGGGTGATTACTATCCGAAGCAGCTATCCGGAGGTATGAAGCAGCGCGTGTCGATAGCCCGGGCGCTCGCAGCTGACCCGGCCATGATTCTCATGGATGAGCCATTCTCAGCGCTGGATATTTCACTGAAACGTGAGCTTCAAGACGATATGGCAGCCTTGATCGAGGAGCGCGACCTTGGCGTTATTTATGTCACGCATGATCCAGAAGAAGCAGCGCGTCTGGCAGATCGCGTCATCTTGTTCTCGCCCGTAACCGGTAATTTTGCCAAGCAAATAAAACTCGAAGTTCCCAGAAGGCAACGTAATGATGCCCTGATCTTAACGTACCAGATGATGATGTATGACCACATGACAGGAGGATAATATGTTTATACGAACTCGCACATTCAGTATGATCTTACAGATTGTTATTATAGGAGGCCTATTGGCCGGTTGCTCTGGCGGCAAGCCTAATTCCGATGGTGCTGCGCCAGCTTCCCAATCGGCTCAGCCGACCGTACCAGCGAAGACATCGGAAGCCACCGTGCCCAAGCCTGCCAGCAAAATCAAAAAACTGACTTTACAGGCACCACTTGGCATTACGGTATCCGCTCCTTTTTATTATATTGTTGAGAAGAAGCTGCTCAGTGACTATGCGGAGGAGGTTGAGCTGGTGGAGTGGAAATCACCGGATGAAATGCGTGCCCGCATCACGAGCGGACAAGCCGATATCTCGGCTTTACCTACCAATGTGGGTGTCAATCTGTATAACAAAGGCGTTGACCTCAAACTGATCAACGTACTGATCTGGGGCACAACTCACCTGCTCGGTCCAGAAGGTGAAACGTTCAGCTGGGAGGGCCTGCGTGGCAAAACCGTGCATGTCCCTCTGAAGGGCGATGCTCCCGATCTGATGTTCCGCTACTTGTTAATGAAAAACAAAATCGATCCCGAGAAGGATTTGAAAATCGAGTACGTATCCAGCACGCAGGAGCTGGCGATGCTGACGGCCGCTGGCCGAACCCAATACTCTGTGCTGCCTGAGCAAACCGCTTCCATTGCCGTTCAGCAAAGTAAGGGAGTTGCTAAAATTATGAATTTCCAAGAGGAATGGGGAAAAGCAACAGGCAAGCCCGCCCGCGTACCCGGCGCAGGGGTCGTTGTATCAGGCACACTGGCCAAGCAGTACCCGGAGCTTGTCCAGAAGCTGCAGCAGGCATTCAAAGAATCCGTACAGTATATAAATGCCAACCCGAAGGAAGCCGCTTTGATGCTGGAGCCGCACCAGTCAGGACTGTCAGTCGATTTCATCCAGAAGCTGGTTCCTGCGCTGAATTTGCAGTTCGGTGCAGCTAGTGATATCCGAAGTGAGCTTGAATTCTATTATTCGGAGATGGCTGCTCTATCTCCGGAAATTATTGGAGGCAAGCTGCCGAATGAAGCGTTCTACTACGCTAAGTAAACGTCGGCTGCTTGTCCAAGGCTGTTCGATTCTTTGCCTGCTTGCCGTATGGCAATGGCTGTCGATGACGCTGCCCCATATACTGATCGCTCCACCGCTTGATACGGTCCTGGTCTTTATTGATATGACCAAAAGCGGTGAGCTGATCAAGCAAATGGCCATATCCGGCTCAAGAATGATGACCGGGCTGCTAATAGGGATTCCTTCCGCGATCACAGCGGGAATTTTGGCAGGAATCTTTCCTGCTTTATACGATGCAATGCGACCTATTATATCGCTGCTACTCGGCATACCTGCGATCATCCTTGTTGTGCTGGCGATGGTCTGGTTCGGAACCGGCTCTGCCGTTCCTATATTCGTCGTCGCCCTGCTCGTGTTCCCAGGCGTATACTTAAATACTGCAGACGGCTGGAGAAGCATCGACCAGCATTTGCTGGAGATGGCCAAGATTTATAAGAGCTCTGCCATGAACACACTCAGGCATATTATTATACCCGGGCTGACCATACCGATTTCCACTGCCATTTCACTGGCTGCTGGCTCGTCCGTCCGCATTACCATTATGGCCGAGCTGCTTGGTGCCAACCAAGGAATTGGCTCATCGCTTGCGCTTGCTCGCGTGAACATCAATACCCCTAAGGTATTTGCTTGGACGCTGGTCAGTGTGATCGTTATTATTTTAAACGACCAACTCATTATTCAACCTATCAAAAAATATAGTTCCCGCTGGAACAACGAGGAGTAGTTAATCATGAAAGTTTTTGAATTGAAAAGCCATTTACAGGCTACGGAAAATGAAGGTAAAAGCAAACATATCGGTAAAGTTACGGAGTTTCGCAATGTACGCGTACTGCAGCTGCAGCTGCTGGCGGGAACAGTCGTACCGGAGCATAACACAGATGCTGACGTGATCATCTCGATCCAAAAAGGAAGTGCCATCATCGACTTCCAAGGCACGAAGATAAGCTTGAATTCCGGCCAACTGTTGCATATCGATGCACTTGAGCTGCACAGCGTGGAGGCGTTGGAGGATATGGAGGCTTTAGTCGTCCGCATCCAGGCTGACCCGGCTACCACATAGCCTGAGATTAAAACAGCTTCCGGCAAATAGAAACCTCAGCCTCTTCTGTAGCCGGGGAAAAGCCACTATTCCCCGATTATAGCTCCTGCCTTCCCCTGATGCAGCACTCGTTGGCCTTGAGCTTCAACGAGTGCTGCTTCTCATGCTTGATCACATCATTGTCTACAGTAAGCTGCATGCCTCTAAGCTTATCCGCTTTAATCAACAGCAGACCGTTGTCATCAAGGTCAACGACCTGCTGCTTACGTAGTTTGTTTATGCTGCGGTTGATCGTCTCCCGTGTGGAGCCCAGCATC
Organism: Paenibacillus sp. FSL H8-0034; assembly: GCF_038000305.1. NCBI lineage: Bacteria > Bacillati > Bacillota > Bacilli > Caryophanales > Paenibacillaceae > Paenibacillus > Paenibacillus sp. FSL H8-0034. The sequence goes on along the minus strand of NZ_JBBOBS010000001.1, from coordinate 4,391,155 downwards.
CCGGCCAACTCTTGATTGGAGAAGGGTGTGTAAAACCGCTGCCATTCGTTGTCATCCTCCCTGCTGTGTGCCTCACTTAATCGGAGGAGCAACGAGATCAGTTGGCTTTCGACGGAATGGAACGTTTTAGCTTCAAGGCGATCCTGCAGATCAATGATTTTGTCTGCCAATACCTGCAGCATTTTGAAACTTATCGATGGCTGTGCAACGAGCAACTGCTCAAACGAGGAGATCGTAATCGCCAAGCAGGTCGTATCCTGAAGCGCGACTGCATTGTCTGGATATGCACCTGTACGAAAGAAACCTACATGGGGGAACATTTCTCCCTTGTCAGCGAGCAAAATCGTCTGTTCCTTGCCATCTTCTTTAATCCGATAATTTTTGATACGCCCTACAACTACAAAATAAACATGTGTCATGAGCTCATCCTGATAAAAAAGATGGTCATGCTTGTGATAATGGCGCAGCGCACATAAGTTAGCGACGTAAGTAAGCTCTTCCTCCGTTATATGCTCGAACAATCGGGATAAACGTAAAATGGGAGCAATATCTGCGGTTGTTTCCATAATAAACACCTCTGTATGTATTGATAATGATAATTGTTATCAATTATACCATACTCAGCAAGTCAGGCTGTAATTTATTAATAACATGCTCTTCTTTCAAGTGATTGTATACCCATGGATTGCAACCCCGTCCATTTATTAACGCCTTTCGGACTTATATCAATAATAGATTCGGAGCCGTGTAAGTACGTATTCACCGGCAGCTTTTGTGTGGCGGCAATACGGGCAGCAGATCACGTATGGGTTTGGCTGAAGCAAAGATGATATCATGCCCATTATCTGTAAGAGCGTCCAATGCATATACCATCTTTTCACTTGTCCAATAAAAGAAGTCCCCCATGAAAGTCACTTTAGATAATAATCGGATACAGCGCTTCATCACAGCATTTAATCTCAATGAAATATTCACTGAGACAGACTCTCTCCCTATTCAACTTCATACATATGAAGCGGGCGAATTGGTACTTGTCGAAGGAAATGATCTTCAGGGGCTTTGTTTCCAAGTGAGTGGGCTTACAAAAGTCTCTACCCGTGTAGGAGCCGGCACAAAACATCTTTGTTGTGGATTGGCACCGCTTGGACGACTTGTCAAATGGGTTGCGGTACGAATAAACGAAGTTTCGTTGCGGGTAATAGGCTTCTATGGACTTGATGAAAAAAAGTGATTATAATGATTGTTTATAATAGCAAAACCAATTATTCATCATGGAATGGGGAACATTGTATGATACAAAAAGCAACGTTTGCGGGCGGCTGCTTCTGGTGTATGGTAAGTCCATTTGAAGAACAACCGGGAATTCTCGGCATTTTGTCCGGATATATGGGCGGCACTGTGGAGAATCCTACTTATGAGCAAGTACTGACGGGAGAAACCGGACATCTGGAAGTGGTTCAAATCACTTTTGATCCGGCTATTTTCCCATATGAAAAGCTGCTTGAGCTGTTTTGGCCACAAATCGATCCTACAGACGCCACAGGGCAAGGCAACGATCGTAAAAGCCAATATCGCGCGGCAATCTTATATCATAATGAAGAACAACACTTGTTAGCACTCAAGTCTAAAGAAGAGCTTGAGAAGAGCGGACGGTTTGATAAACCTATCGTTACAAGGATTGAAGAGGCCTCTGTCTTTTATCCGGCCGAAGATTATCATCAAAATTATCATCGGAAAAACCCGACGCACTATAAAGAATCCAGAGAATCCTCCGGTCGCAATGCCATTATCGAAAAATACTGGAGTCAAGAGTAGCTCTTCATAACGTTATAAGGCGACCAACGGAATTGTTGGCCGCCTTTTTTGTTTACTCTGAACCCCCAACTCTGAGGCATCATCATTTCATAGAAACTGATCATCAAAGCACATACCATTTTTGCTGGAAAAATCGTAAAATAGAAGTAAGCAAGGAGGTTGTTGCTATGTTGATGGATCAGGTCTTCATTGGAAGCGTGTTTATTGCAGGTCTACTCTCCTTCTTCTCCCCGTGCATTTTCCCGTTATTGCCTGTATATGTCGCCCATCTTGGCGGCGTTGCTCCTGGGAGTGAGATGAAAACAGTCCAATTGGGAAAGCTGCGGATTCATCCGTTCCTGATTGGCAACACGCTGTTTTTTATTCTCGGCCTATCCTTTGTCTTTGTGCTGCTTGGATTCGGCGCCGGGGCATTGGGAAGTATCATAAACAACTCCTGGTTTATTGTCATCTGTGGCGTTGTTGTTGTTTTATTCGGGATCTTTCAAACGGGTGTCATCAAGCTGCTTTTTATGCAGCGCGAGAAAAAATTGACGATCGAATGGAAGGGAAAAAAGGGCTTTGCAGCCTCATTTTTGCTCGGCTTCACGTTCAGCTTTGGTTGGACGCCATGCATTGGTCCGATACTCGCCGCGGTGCTTAGTCTTTCTGCAAGCGAAGGTTCGTCGGCACAGGGTGGTGGCTTTATGCTCATTTACGCAATCGGCCTTGCTATTCCATTTCTGCTGCTTTCGCTCTTTTCGGATCTGTTGATAGGACGGTTGAGGGCGTTCAATAAGCATATGCCTACATTAAAAGTAATTTCCGGCATCCTGCTTGTGGTGATGGGGGTATTGCTGATGACGAACAATTTGAACATATTTACGCCTACGCTTTAATAGCACAGCGCTAAGTATATAAGGAGGTTTCATCATGATTAGAGGAAAATGGCCGTTGGCCATCATTGCCTTGCTCTCCCTGCTGCTGGTTCTCGCAGCTTGCGGGGACCAGAACGCAGCCCCGAAAGCACAGGCGGCTTCGACTACGTTGAATAAAGGAGCTGCTGCTCCCATGTTCGACCTCAAAGATCTGGATGGGAACGAGGTTACCTTGGCCAGCCTTGCCGGGGAAAAGGTGTATGTAAAGTATTGGGCTTCCTGGTGCCCGATTTGTTTGGCCGGGATGAATGAGTTAAACACATTAGCTGGCCAGAGCAATGATTTTAAGGTGATCACGATCGTCAGCCCCAATTTTAAAGGGGAACAATCACCAGAAGATTTTGCACAATGGTTTAAGGGGCTTCAGGCTGAGCAAACAGGCACTAACATCAAAGTACTGTTGGATGAAGACGGCAAGTTTGCCCAAAAGTTCGGAATAAGAGGATATCCAACCTCGATTTACATTGGCTCTGATGGTGTCCTGGTTAAATCTGTGCCGGGCCATAATCCCAATGATGTCATAACCAATACATTTAAAGAGATTTCTTGATTGTTATTAAATAAGGAAAGGGGCGTGAATGACTTGAAACGACTTTGGTATGCAGGTTCCTTACTGCTATTCCTGTTTGTTACAGCCTGCGGCGGTGAAAAGACAGAGTTAGCAGCTTTGAATTCTTCCATGACGACTGCGGCGGCAGCGGCGCCGACAACTACGAGATCTCCAAACCCAAATGATAAGGTCGATTACTCACACAGCAATCTGCAAACGATCTATTTGGCGGGGGGCTGCTTTTGGGGAATCGAAGCGTACATTTCACGTATTTATGGGGTACAGGATGTAACCTCAGGATATGCTAACGGGATGGGGGAAAACCCAACTTATGAAGATGTGGTTCGCGGAGACCGGAAATTCGCCGAAACCGTAGAGGTGAAATACGACCCGGAACGTATTCAGTTGTCCGATCTGTTGACCGATTTCTTTAAAGTAATCAACCCAACAAGTGTGAACCAACAAGGGAACGATGTAGGCATCAATTACCGGACAGGCATTTATTATGTAAATGACAGCGATGCCTCCGTGATTAACGCAATAATAGCTAAACAACAGCAAAAATACAAGAAAAAGATCGTCACCGAAGTACTTCCCTTAACGAACTACTACTTGGCTGAGGAATATCACCAGGATTATTTGGAAAAAAATCCGGATGGGTATTGCCATGTCGATCTCACCATTTTGGACGAACCGATTAAGGTTGACCCTGCCCTGTATTCCCGGCCAAGTGACAATGAACTGAAAACGAAATTAACAGATATCCAATACAAAGTGGCCGTGCTCGAAGAAACTGAGACAGCTTATTCCAACGATTATTGGGATACGTTCAAACCAGGCATCTACGTCGATGTCACCACGGGCGAACCGCTTTTCTCCAGCCGAGATAAATATGATGCGGGCTGCGGGTGGCCCAGCTTTACGAAACCGATTGATCCGGCTGTAGTCACGTTCAAGAAGGATACCAGCTACAATATGGTCCGCACGGAGGTCAGGAGCCGTGTAGGTGATATTCATCTTGGCCATGTTTTCGATGACGGGCCTGCGGATTCGACAGGCAAAAGATTTTGCATCAACAGCGCCTCTATCCGTTTTGTTCCACTAAACGATATGCAGCGGGAAGGCTACGGATATTTGCAGTCAGCGGTCAAATAAATGTTAAGGGGCTAAATCGATGTACACATTGCTGATTGTGGAGGACGAGGAGCTGGTCCGGAATGGAATCAAAAGGCTTGTGCCGTTCGAAGAGTTTAACATTACGAAGATCATGGAAGCAGCCAATGGTGAGGAAGGACTCAAGCTCTTTCTCACCCACCGTCCTGACATCGTGCTGCTGGATATTAATATACCGAGGATGAACGGATTGGATTTTGCCAAAAAAGCCAAGGAACTAAAGCCAAATGTCAAGATTGCCGTCATTACCGGTTATGATTATTATGATTATGCAGTTACTGCCTTGAAGATCGGTATCGATGACTATGTCTTAAAACCGGTTTCCAAAAATGACGTGTATGAAGTACTGAAGAAATTAGTGGAAAAACTCCAGGGTGAGCTGCAGCAATCAGAGCTACAGCATCTTTTTAGCGAATATAAAACTGCGCTGCAAATAACGGACGAATCTGGCAATAAGGCATCCATAGCACAAATCATCGAGGAAAACATAGCCAATCCGGATTTTTCACTGGCCATTCTTGCAGGCCATAAAGGGTTTAGTCCAGGGTATATGAGTGTCTTGTTCAAAAAGTTGTTCAATGTGTCGTTCCAGGACTATTTGTTGGCTACCCGTTTGGAGCGTTCAAAGCTTCAGCTCCTGATGTCCGACTTGAAAGTATATGAAATCTCATCGGCCGTAGGCTTCGACAACCCCAATTATTTCAGCGCCGCTTTCAAGAAAAAATTCGGGCTCTCCCCTTTGCAATACCGAGAAAGGACCAAACACTCGTGAAACGATTTCCACGCTCACTCCAATCCAGGATTTCATGGATCTATATGCTGATCAGCTTTGTGATGATCGGAGTCATCGGAGCTGCCCTATATGTCGGAATTTCCCGAGTGGTGCTGGAGGATTCGATCCAATCCTCCAACATGGCGATATCCAAAAGCGGGACTTTAGTTGAAATGTATATTGATAGGCTGAAGGTACTGTCCACCATGCTCGCCCATAATCCCCAGACGATCCAGACCCTCTCCTCTCCAACGAAGGCCGGCGAGAAAGACGAGCTGCAATTTATCAAAAATGTGCTGCTGTCCGATCCCTATATTAAATCCGTTGTGGTCATCGGCAAAGATGGTTACGTGCTATCCAATGAGAAGGAACTGAACATGAGGCGTTCTTCCGAAATGATGGATGAGCCTTGGTATGTCGCAGCGATCAATAGTACCAACCCGGTGCTGACCTCTGCCCGGATGCAGAAATTTTCGATGGACAAAGATAATTGGGTCATCTCCATGAGCCAGGAAATTAAAGATGCCGACAACCGCAATCTCGGTGTTGTCCTGCTGGACATCGAATATAAAGGCATTGAGGATTACTTGAACGATTTGGAGCTTGGAAGTAAAGGCTTTGCTTTTATTATTAACAGAAAGGGCGAGATTGTTTACCATAAAGATCCTGCATATTTTACCGATCCCGCTAAGCAAGGGCAATTAAGGGAAATCAGCTCGTCGAAGAAAGGCTTCGATAATTCGCAAAATTTACTCGTGTACAAAACAGAGCTGAAAAACTCTGATTGGTCGCTTGTCGGTGTCAGCTCGTTGGATGGCCTGCAGCAAATCCGCTATCAATTGCTCCGATCGTTTGCTGTTGTTGGTTTAGGGCTGCTGATACTTATTATTGTGGTATCTCCCTTCATCGCCAAAAGTATAACGCGTCCGATCCATCAATTGGAACAAGCGATGCAAAAGGTGAAAACAGGCACATTGGAAGTCAGTGTTTCCGAAACCGGAGTGACAGAGGTGCAAGGGCTTGCGCAGCATTTCAATACGATGGTGTCAGAGATTCGGCGGTTGATGCAGGAAATAGAAACGAAGGAAAAAGCACTGCACACCTATGAATTGAGTGTACTGCACAGCCAAATCAATCCTCATTTTTTGTATAATACATTGGATGCAATTGTTTGGATGGCGGAATTTAACGAGAGTGAACGCGTCATTTCTATGACCAAAGCGCTGGCCAAATTTTTTCAATTGTCTTTGAGTGGCGGAAGTGAGTTAACGACGGTTGAAAATGAAATGAACCATGTAGCCCAATATTTATATATCCAAAAGGAACGTTATGGAGACAAGCTTCATTATCATATTGATTTTGACCCGTTATTGTCCGCAGAGGTAATACCGAAAATCATTTTGCAGCCTCTCGTAGAAAATGCGATTTATCACGGCATTCGGGAAAAGGAAGGTCCAGGCCTGCTGGAAATTACGTGCGGAAACACAGATGGTGGAGATATCATGTTCGTTGTGAAGGATGACGGTGTTGGCTTCGACCCAGATTCGCATTTGCAAGACTTAGCCCCCGATCAGCCATCTTCCCTGCCAAAACTGGGCGGTGTCGGTATCAACAATGTAGATGATCGTTTAAAGCTATACTACGGTAAGGAATATGGTGTCACTATACAATCCCAACCGGGAGTAGGAACAACTGTACAGGTCGTGATTCCACCAAAAATTAGGAAACATGACTAATTATTTCATAACGTACTTAGCCGTAGTTCATAAAAATACTGTACAATGGGATGTTTTAACTTCATCTTCTCGCTTATGTTGATTATTCGTTTTTTTCCCACTCTTCTGTCCACCAAAGCCAGAATATTCAATAAGATATCATTGCTCTCTATACTTTCCTCAATAGAAATGGATAAAAACTTATTAGCTACAACGATAAAATTTGATTTACTTAATGCTGACTGTGCCGCCACAAGCTCCTTTGCATATTCGGATATTTTTCTACTTTTTGCAATTATTTTTAGACGATCCTCCGGAACTGTCCCCTTGGTATCTTTTCTGACAGTTTCAATTTCTTCATTGTTGATAGGAATTTGGATATCTGAATCATTTTTAACTTCCAACTCCGTCTGATACCATCTGATTAAGGTAGTTTTATCACCCATATTGAGTACGTTCTTTTTATCTACCGCAATATAACAAAGCCCTGCTTTATCAGGTAAGTAACGATAGCCGGTTGCCCGGTATTCGACCCTTCCATATAACGCTGGACAGAGAAAACTCTCCAGATTCTGCTTCAATTTGCTCCAGGCCATGTAATCCCCCTATGTTTCTATATTTTAAATACCTATTGAGACTCGTTCTATTCTCCATAATACAATAACCAACACATTGATCCTACTAAATACATGGCTACCATGTAAAGCCACTTTCAGGTTAGTGATCTATACTCTCTTCAACAAAGGTTACCAAAACTTCATAGCAAAAAGCCAACGTTTTGACCAAATTGGTTCATTACGTTGGCTTTTTCTTTCTCTTATACAGTTCAAGATGGTAGAAAACATCTTTACGAGTTACATAGTAGAGATGTCAATAACGAATCGATACCGCACATCACTTGTGAGGACACGCTGATACGATTCTTCAACTTGGTCTGCACTGATCACCTCAATCATAGGGGTAATGCCGTATTCAGCTGCGAAATCGAGCATTTCCTGGGTTTCACGAATTCCACCAACGAGTGATCCTGCAATGCTGCGACGACCCATTATTAATGAAAATACATGATATTTATCTGGTTCAGCAGGTGCACCAACATTTACAAGTGTCCCATCAATACGAAGCAGTGATAAATAAGCATCCACATCCAGATTTGCAGACACGGTGTTTAAGATCAGATCAAAACGACCTGCTAATTCGGTACATGCAGCAGGATCACTTGTCGCAAAGTAATGATCTGCGCCAAATTTCAATGCTTCCTCTTTTTTGTTATTAGAGCGACTCAATACTGTTACTTCCGCACCCATAGCATGAGCAAATTGGATCGCTACGTGGCCAAGACCTCCCATTCCCACAATGGCAATCTTCTTGCCCGGGCCCGTGTTCCAGTGTTTTAAAGGAGAGAATGTGGTAATGCCTGCACACAATAGTGGGCTTGCCACATCCATATCCAGACCGTCTGGGATACGGACAACGAACCCTTCCGTTACAACGATTTTCTGGCTATATCCTCCGTATGTTGGATTACCATCGTAGTCAAGGCTGTTATATGTGTTCACTACACCTTTCGTACAATATTGCTCCTCTCCACTGAGGCAGTATGCCATGTTATTTTTTGCTATCATGAATGCTATAACATTCATTGCAACATTACTGTTTGTACCATCTATGCCTGTTAAGGAAAGACGATCTTACGGATCACAATTAAGCGTATTAAAAAATCTAATTACCTGGCTTTCCATTGCCGCTGTTATTTTTATAAATTCAGCCATATTTGGGGTTTATAGATACCTTGCTGAGTATCTTGAAACGATTACTAATATTTCACCGTACCTATGGCCATCATTACTTTGGTTTGGGGAATATTAGCTGGTATTGGGGGTAATATTGCTCAATATTGGATCACGTCCGCAGCTCCCAAAGCTCCTGATTTCGCTAATGGATTATTTTTATCATCCGCTAATGTAGGAACAACAATGGGTACAGCTGTAGGTGGATTATTTATATCAGCAATCGGTACACAATACATCGTAGTAGGGGGATTACTATCGTTGATATTGTGTGCAGTGTGTATTTTGCTAAGAAACAACCTATTTGGTCCTAGAAAACAACTTTTTATAGAAGAAATTTAATAAGTTAGTTATTAAAATCTTGTCGATAGCATGACTGGGATTCCTTGGTGGATAAGGAGTCCCAGTCTAATCCTATATGACAGGTTACATTTAATACCGTTCATTATGACAGAGGCACTTACTTAATGTATTCAGCCATTACAATATTTCGAGATACCCTTCTGTCCCATGCACGCGAATTCGTTGCCCATCTTTGATCAGTCTGGTAGCATTCTCGACTCCGACAACTGCCGGCAAGCCATATTCACGTGCTATAACTGCTCCATGGGTCATCAGTCCACCAACTTCGGTGACCAGCCCTTTAATGGAGACAAACAATGGTGTCCAGCCAGGGTCAGTAAAGGAAGTGACTAATATATCTCCATCTTCCAGATCAGCATCTTCCATGCGTAAGATGACACGCGCTCGTCCCTCAATCACTCCGGAAGAAACAGGCAGACCTGCTATAGCGCCGGCTGGGAGATTTTCTCGTCCGTACTTACCCGTAAGGCTTTCACCATCTGATGTAATAACACGGGGGGGAGTTAGTTTTTCATATAATTTGTACTCGTCTTTTCGTTTGCTGATGATCGGGTAATCCAGTTTATGGGTGCGTATGACATCGCGAAGTTCTTCAAAGGTGAGATAATATATATCTTCTTTTTCATGAATAACACCCGCTTGGACGAGTTGTGCGGCTTCTTTCAATAAAGCCTGCTTATATACGAAGTAGCGATTAACCATTCCATACTTTGGATATTCGCGATAACCGATAAAATTCCGGATCAGGCTGATCACTCGTTTTGTTTCTTTGGCTTTTTGCTCCCCATCCGGCAATTGCTTCAATCGATCTAGTAACTCTTGTTCTTTTTCCAAAGCTTCCTGCCGCCCTTGCTCAAATTTTCGTTTGCCAGCATTAGGCTCAAAGTTTTTGATGTTACCAAGAATCATCGGGACAATGGTAAGTGGTTTTTCACTCCAACGAGTTGTAGTCATATCGATTTCTCCGGCACATCGCATTCCGTATTTATTGAGATAAGCATAGATAGCGTTCCGGGTTTCCTGCCCGCCATCAAACTTAACGAGCTCATCCAAAAAGTTATCCTCTTTTACATGCTGCAAATAATCAATGACTTCGGGATAAGGACGAATCACATCTGCGACATCCAATAGCGCCAGACCCATTTCCGAAGTAATATTGTTAGGGACAGATTGGGAAAGCGTATCTGCCACGTTTTTTTCACCTAACCATTTGTTCATGTATTCATTGATCCATGATGAAGCATCCATAGCAGTCATAAATACACGCGAACTTTGTGGGTCAAATAAAATCTTCTTTAATTGCTGGATATCCTCTACAATAAAATCAAATAAATCTGATCCTGATTTCGTTTGGATGTGTTGTTTTAACGCTTCTATCGATGTTTGACTATTATTAATCAAATTAGAAACGATTGTTGGATCGTTTTCGATTTGTGCTTGAAAATCCGTAGACGATATCTCTTTATTGCTTTTAATGGGACTCGGTACTTTGTCTCCATCTGTTGACGATTTTATAAAATCTCCTCGCTCTATTATGGTCATGAGTGCGTCTTTCATAAGCGGATCGTGTTGTCCCATGGTATTTAATAAAGCTTCTCTGCTGACAGATGCAGCCAGCATTTGTGTAACATCAACAAACAACCTTCCACCAGCTTTACGCATGGGTGCAGGAGTCGTTAACAGGAAAAAAGACAAGCCCAGTGGTTTCATGGGATCAGTCATCATTTGTTGATGTCCGACAGATACATAGACGTGATTTTCTTGATCATTCGCTTCAGGGATCGGGTATAAAGTCGTGATTGGCCGACTCTGGACCATATAAAATGTATCATCAGCCAAACACCATTCGATATCTTGTGGCTGGCCAAAATAAGCTTCGATCTGTCTGCCTATGCGTGCCAATTGTAAAATTTGCTTTTCAGTAAGGGTTTGAGTCTTTTGCTGGTCAGGATCGAGCTGCCGTGTCTCTGTTCCGCCTGCTTTTCGTCCATAGATAGCCAATTTTTTAGTTCCTATCATCTTGCCGACGATTTCCCCTTCCTGTACTTTATAACAATCGGCAGATACCAAGCCAGAGACCAGTGCTTCTCCAAGTCCAAAACTGGCGTCGATGGATAGCAGCTTTCGGCTTCCAGTAATGGGATCAGCGGTAAATAAAATCCCGGAAGCCTGTGGGAAAACCATCCTTTGAACGATAACGGATACATAAACCTGACTGTGGTCAAATCCATTTTGCATACGGTAGATAACCGCGCGGTCCGTAAATAGGGAAGCCCAGCATTTGCTGATATGCTGCAAAATGGCATCGATGCCGATAATATTTAAATAGGTGTCTTGTTGACCGGCAAAAGAGGCATGGGGTAAATCTTCAGCAGTCGCGCTGGAACGCACGGCATAAGCATGCCCATCACCAAGCTGGGAGTGATAATGAGTAACGGCTTTTACAACATCGGAAGGAATTGCTACCTCCATAATGATTTGTCGAAGCTTCCTGCTGATCTCACCAATTTGATCTCGATCTTTTACTTTTAACATGGTTAGTCGATTGAGCAAAGCATGATATGCTTCGTTTTGTTCGATGACTTTTTGATACCCCACTGTTGTAACACAAAATCCTTCTGGTACTTGTATTCCTTCAATTTTTGATAATTCCCCTAAATTTAACCCTTTTCCGCCAACGAGCATAAGCTGCGTTTTGTCCATTTCCTGAAATCCGAGAACCAATGAACTCATTCAATATCTCTCCTAACCAATTAAATTGAGAAAAAACCTTTGACAAGAGTTTACTGGCATGTTACACTTATAGTGTAAGATACAATAATTATGTCCATTTAACATATTAAAGTCGCAATCTGATTATATCATCGTGTCTGTTTATATGCAATACAAAAGAACCTGATAAAACTACCCAGGTTCTTTTTTGATTTTCCGCTATCTAATGATTCAAGCCATTCCCGTGCGTTTCTGCAGGTTCAAACGTCGAGAGCTTCGCTGCCGATACTACGCTGCTTAATGCTATTTGACCATATTTGGCGTAAATCGAAAGGTATCCAGGCTCGGTAATACGATCCGCTTCCTTATCGAGAAAATAAAAGATGTTCTCGCCATTAATGTTGAGTACGATTCGAACCCCATTCTCCTCTGTCAGTGCCCCTACCTGTACATAGTTGATTTGATTGAATGGAAGCACATCGTTGGAATAGGCGTCTCCTCCTGTGCTGGTAAATCCGTTGACGTTTCCAAAAATAACAGTCCGCTGCCCGTTATTGAATCGCTGAAGCTCAATCACGTCCGGTTTGATGACCAGCGCATACGTATCCTGCAAGGAACTCCCCTTTTGCTGATTTCTGAACTGTATGACCTCCCAGCCACCATTGGCCATAATATTCATATTAAAGCTCAGCAGCTCATTCCCGAAGGCAGTACCTTCGTAGGTTGCCTGTCCATTGGGAGTACCCACCGTTACGCTGTTATCGCCAAAATCCAGCGTGCTGCCCGAACCGTACACCTTCCAATAGTCTGTATCCAGCAGCTCGCTATTGATTGGATAAGCCGTGAGTTCCAGCCCTTCTGCACTGCTGTATTGAATTACCTCAAGCGTCAACGTTTGCTGTACGGCTGCTCCGTTGTATTGCCCATATACTGACAACGTAACCGTGCCCTCTGTTAAACCCGTAACTATGCCATTCGGATTCACTGTGGCAACAGCAGGATCACTGCTGACGTAGACAGCTGCCTCCAGTTCTACTTCATGCCCAAGCAGCGTAGTCCCGTAGGTTCCCAATTCCAAAGGCTCGCCCAGAATGATATTCCTCCCGTTGCCTGTTACATTTTTGAATTTGATCATATGGAGGACATCATTGACATAGACCTCGGTTTTCAGGCTGCGTATGACATCCCCCATTCGAATATGGGTCGTTATGAGCGCTTTGCCGGTTTGGCCCGCTGTAATGATACCCTGCCGGCTAACAGCGGCTATATTCTCATTGCTGCTTTGGTAGTAAATCACGGCACTGCCAAGATCCGCTGGCAGCCCTTTGCTTCTTGTCGCCAGCACATTCAAGCTGTAGGTCTCATTGCTGCCCAATTCCACTACCTTAGGAAGGGATGCCCGCTCCAGACTGCCATCAGCCAAATTCCTGTACGCCTCTTGCAAGCCTGAAGCTTCGATAAGGGCTGTTGCCGCTGACGGCCAGTTGGCATCTGGTACTACGTGTGTATGGGTGACCGGAAATTGAACGCCCATAGGGTCTGCATATTTTCCCGTCGTTGTATAATTATGATCAAACAACAGGTTGGCCTCCTTGCCCATTGCCCAGCTTGCATACACACCCTGCCAGACAGGCGTCTCCTTGAGATCAATCACATTATTCGCAAAGCTCCAATAATCGGACGCGTTATCCGCGTAAAGAACGGCATACTTATCCATCTGGTTCTGAATATAGTTGCCGGAGACGATATTCGGCTCCTCCATAGTTCCTGTGGTATGTCCAAGCGTATATATACCACCCCCATCAAAAATCCCCGCTCCCATCAGGTCATGGATATAATTGTTTTGAATCCTGACCTGTTTCAGGACTGAAGTATTGTAATTGTACCACCCGTAGCCAACGTGAATAGCGCTGTAGGGGATGTTGAAAATCTGGTTATGGCTAATCTCCATATCCACTGGAAATCCGGCAGATATAGCTGCAGCCGAAGCATAGTCGACTCCGATATCATGGATGTAATTGTTGGTCACATCGACATTGCGCATCAGCAGCCTTGCATCCTGAGGATTGTAGATCGCCGTATTGTTATTGGTCGGTTCGCCCACATTAACCGCACTACCGGATATATCATAGAATGCATTTCCCCTAACCAGGCTGTCCTGGACACCACCGATCAGCTTCAGGCCCGTAATACCCAGCTTGGCAAATTTATTCCGCTCAAATACAATATGATGAGCCCGTTGTACGGTTACAGCCGCTGTGGGCAGAATATCATCCGAGCCCGGATATCTCAGATGATTGTTCTGTGCATCGGATAGTCCGTTTGCACTGCTGGGCCACATCCAAGTCGTATAAGCAAAACCAATACCCTCCCAATGAAGGTCATGAACCGGTGCCGCAAGCGAACTCCCCTCTAGCTTGACCAGCTCTTCCAGAACAGGTGCCACAATCTGGGCAGAGGACATATTCTCCAATGGCCTCGGCTTGTAATAGAAGTAACCGGCAGCCTGGTCTAAATACCATTCCCCTTCACGATCCAGCAGCTCGTAAGCATTCTCATAATAGACTGGCCCTTTGCTGATCGAAGTGCCGCCTTTATGAGTAGCTGCATACCAGCCTGGCTCCTTCATCTGGATTTGAGCCAATCCGCCTGCCAGATGGATGGAGTCAACCCCTACCCTCGGCTGAGTCCATTCCTGCTGGAACACCATTTCCAAATCGCTGATGCGTCCCCAGCCCCCAAGAAACGTATCGGTGGTCGTAAAACCGCTTTCTGTCTTGACCGAATTGGCCAGACCCGATTCGCTTCTTGCCCTCACGGCTCTCACACCATCTACATACAACTGCCGGGTCGTAATGCCTAAGGACGGAGCACGGTACACATTGTTCGCGACGTCGGAGAGCTCCCAGCCCGTGATCACCTTACCTCCGCTAAGAACGGGCTGTTCATCGGGATAAGCCTTGTACACAATACGATAGCCCTGGCTGCCGGAATCCCTCTCATCCAGCAGAAATGTAGTTAGCCGCTCATGGGTTCCTGTCCGCAGATACAGGTTAATATCACCTGTCATCCAGCTATTGAGAGACCTGACCGTATCGCGGGCTTTCTCCAAGGTCTTGAACGGTAAAAGCTCGGTACCCGGATTGCTGTCACTCCCATCCGGGGAGATGTAATAGCTTGCCTGAACCTGTCGGTCGACCACCTCCAGAATGCTGGCTGCGCTAATATTTTCGCTAACCGTCGTAGCCCGGATTATCGTCGTACCTGCAGAAAGAGCAGTCACCTTACCGCTCTGGTCCACAACTGCAACGTTTGTATTATCGGATGCCCATATAACCTGCTTATTGGTCGCATTTGTGGGAAATACTTCCGAGCTTAGCTTCCTGTCCGAGCCTGCAGGTAATATGAAAGCAGACGTATCCAGTTGAATACCGGTCGCTGGCTGGATGTAGGCACTTACGGTAGCCTGTGCGCTATACACGGAAGCGTAGACCGAGTCCGTTACCGTTGCCGTTACAACAGCGGTTCCCGCCTGTAAAGCCTGCACCCCTCCGTTCTGATCAACACGAATTGTCTGTGTGTCGTTGCTGCTCCATTGAATCCGGTTAAACAACGCATCCGCAGGATTGAGGCTTACCTGCATCGTTTCACTGCTTCCTACCGCTACATGCAGTGCTTGCTGCTCAATCGCTGCGCTGACCACAGGTTTGTAAGCATATATATTTAAATCATTAATTGCGAATCTGGCGAGACTGCTGCCCTTGTAGATGCCAAATTGAAGCTGCGAGATGGAAGACTGGGCAGTTTGAAAGCTCACCTGCTGCTTTACCAGCCTGCCATTGATATGGATATCAAGCTTCTGTTCAACGGCATCGACGATCACTTTAATGTCGTACCACGTATCAGGCGTATAGGCGAGCAAGCTATTCCCGGTCGCTGTCCATGAGCCGTTCTGATAGACCCTGATGTTTCCATCGCTATAGAAGGCCAGTTGCATAATAGCATTGTCAGGTCCCCGCAGCACGGGAATGTACCCGATCACATCGGTTTGCGAGGCCATCGCTTTGAAGGTTATAGCCGCCCTTGACAGATTACCGGGCAATGTTTTTTTGACATAAAAGGATACTTCTGGATTGGCAGCAGTTCTTGCGAGCCTCAGGCTTTTGTCCGTTGCGTCGGGAATTTCTTTCACAGCCGCTGCGTATCCCGTCACTGGTGCTGCTGTATCCAATGTCGGCGGATAGGTTCCATCCGTATACGTGTCGAAATTTTCACTGAACAGGTCGCCAACAGGAACTCCGGTCACCGCCGGCTTATCGTAAAGATGAATATTGTCGATGTATAAAGCACCCAGTGCACTGCCTTTATACATACCCAGCTGGATTTGTGTAAGCGACGTCTGCGACGTCTGGAAGCTCAACTGCTGTGCTTTGAGAACCTGATTGATGTAAATATCCAGCTTCTGTGTATCCATATCCATAACAAGCTTGATTTCATACCAGGTATTTGCAGCATAGCTCTGTAGATTAGCTGCCGAGGAGGTCCATGAGCCTCCTGCATAGACGCGGATTTTTCCGTCGCTATAAAAAGCAAGCTGGGCAATTGCCCCGGAAGGTCCTCTCAAAACAGGGATGTATTGAATCATATCCGTTCTGGAAGCGCTTACTTTAAGATCAATCACTTTCTTCCCCGTCTGATTAGGGAATGTTTTATTTACATAGAAGGAATCGCTTGTATTCGCAAGGCTTCTGGCAATTTTCAGGCTCCTATCCCCCGCATCAGGCAACTCCTCCACGGTAGCCGTATACCCGGTTTTGGGTACCAGTCCATCCATCGATCCTGGATAGGTACCCGTTGCAAAGGAATTGAAATTTTCGCTATAAATCTCCCCTCCATCACCATCGGCATATACCCTGGCGTTGATTGCGATATTGAACATACCAAACAGCATCGAGGCTATGAGTAATCCACTCCACAATTGTTTAAGCTTACTATTCATTGCGTCACTTCCTCCTCGTCCTACTCTGATATGAGTTCTTTTCCCTGCCCTGCGTGCTCTCATTTGTTGGCTTCGCGGTATTCGCCGGGGGAAATCCCTTCCTGCTTGCGGAACTGGCGGGTGAAATTTTGCGAGTTGCTGTATCTCAGCTTCTCCGCGATGTCTGCTATCCGCATATCGGTTTCCACCAAAAGCTGCTTGGCTTTATCCATCCTGTAGCGAACGAGATACTCGCCGAAATTGATACCGGTTTCCTCAAGGAACAAACGGCGCAAATAATTGGGTGAATAGCTCAGTCTGGAGGCGCATAGCTCCAAGGTCAGGTCGCTGTCGTATTCGGTTTCGATCATATGGATAAGCTTCATGGATACTCTTTTCTTTGGTGTCCCTCTGCCTGCGTCAAAATACGCGGTTAACGGCTGTATGATCTGCTCCATTAGCCATCTTTCCAGCTCGTCGCTTGCCTTTAGCTGAATCATTTGCTCCAAAAGAGGGGTGTTTCCTTTGAAAACTTCCGCAAAATAAACACCGGGCTCCGGTACCAAATTCATCAGGTTGACAACCAGCTTGCATACGCAGAATTGATATTCATTGTAGGTTAACTCGGCACTGCGGATTTCCGCTACAAGCTGGTGCAAGCATTCTTTTACCGTTCCCGTACCCTCGAATTTCACGGCATAAATCAGCTCATTCTCCAATTGGATCGGCAGCGCCATGCTGGATGAATGCTCCGCGCCAACCTCTTCTATGCAAATGACCGCCTCGTCCTCATAACGAATCCGGTATTTCAAGGCCTCCACGCTTTCCTGAAAAGCCTTCTGGGCATGAGCCAGCCCTTGGTAGGTATCACTGATCCCGATATTGACGCTAATTTTCAGAACATCCTTTAATGCTTCCTGGATTTGGCTGCCAATCGAGAACTTGAAGGCTTTGAACAAAGCCTGCGAATCCTGACCACCGCCTACAACAACCAGCACCGCTTCATCCAGAATGACGAGGCACAATCGATTATCAGAGGGAACGATCTCATTCACGACATTATAGATGGCAAAAGTAATCAAATCGGTGTCTGTTTTCTTGTATACGTTCTCGGCAAAGCTATCTACATCAATATTGAGCACACTCATCCATTTCCACGACTGGCTGTGGGGAAAGAGTCCAAGATGATCTTCGATTTTCTTCTTGGACAGCTGTCCCTTCAGCAGGCGCAGCACGTAATATTCGCGGATATATCGCAATTGATCCTTTAGCTCGTTGGACATTTGCAGATTATTTCTGGACATTGTATCAAACCGCTCATAAATGCCCTGTAATTCATCCCGGTCCTCTGCGTTCAGCTCGGCTCCGTCCCTGCTTCTTATCGCATCAAAAAGCTTTTGGATCGGATTGTAAATTCTCCCGGTCAGCTTAAGCGCCGTAACCCATGCCACCAACAATATAATGACGCTGACCACAATTGTATATAACCCAATAGACCGCGAATCCTTACGGATATCATCGATGGGCACTATAGTAATGTAATGCCAGCCGTTGTAGCTAGACCTTCCATAGCTGATGCCCATCGCGTCTCCATCAATCCTCGTCTCAAAGTAGCCGCCGGGATCAGGAGATTGGCTGATCGTGCTTACGTAGCCAAGGAACGATACATCCTTGCCAATCATCGAGCTGTCTGTGCTGTAGATCGTCCGGTATTGATCATCCAGAATGACAAGCCCCTCTGTAGGCAGTGGCCTGCGCTTGTCATCGAGGATGGCGGACTTGTCCGTCCCTACATTTGATACTATCATCTCGATGAGGGAATCACGGGGGACCTGCACGATGAGCAGCCCTTTGGGATTCGGTGAATTGATCGGCACCTTGGCAACCAGGCTAATGCCGTCAATCGCCTCATAGCCGTTCTCACGCGGCGGAATTTTACGGGTTTTCTCCTCATAGGTCCAGTAATAGGAACGTGGGGTTTTGATATATTGGGCAATTTGCTCATCGCTGCTGATATCGTCCAGCGGGAAGGATCCACGGTTATCAACAGCCCACTTTTTGTCCAGATTGATCACATATACGTTCGCAACCGGCAGCTGGTATCGCTGCAAATTGTGGATGCCCTCGAACAATTGGTCGTACACCTGAAAATCGAAGGACGCCAGCTCCTGCTCCATAGCCGTACCGTAAGTCGAGGATTTGATAAAGGGAACAACCATATTATCAATCAGCCTTAAGGTTTGCTCCATCCGTATCTGTTTTTGCTGCATCACGTTAACATTCGCTTCGACCACTCTCTTTTCGATCTCATCGGAGGATCGGTAATACGAAGCAATGCTAACGACAAGCACAGGTAAGGTTACAAGTATAAAAATAAATAAGCGCAGCTTCCCCAGAATTTTTGTGCGATTACGACTCAAGTTATGACCTCCAGCGCTCCAGTTGGAGCCCCTGCTCCCCTGCCTTTTATACGTGTATTATACCATGTACTGCCGCCTCCAAGGATATTCCTTACAGCTGGTAGCCCCGCCTGCTCATTTCCAGCGAAATCTCAGCACCCGGGACAGCTCTGAACGAACTGCCACTTGCAATCATCCTGGATGCGGCGAAGCCGATCGCCTCTCCGGTAGCTACCGCGTTGGACGTAACCCGATATGAGGCATGGGCGTAGAAGTCCCCGCTTATGCAGCGCCCGGCGAGGCCGAGATTGTCCACGCCATCCGCGACCAAGCTGCGGTATGGAATCTGATAGGGCTGGGTTACAATACCCCCGTTTCCATAACCGTGGGATTGGCCAGGCTCCATTGCATGGATGTCTACCTTGAACTTAACGAGGCAAACTCCGTCCTCGAAGGTTTGTCCGGACATAATGTCCGCCAGATTCAGATTATAAGCGCCCTCAATACGCCGTCCCTCCCTCAAACCAATATGGTCTGGCGTCGTAACAAGCCGCAGCTCGTCCCAGCCAGCCTTCTCCCTGAGAGTCCGCACAATCGCATTAATTTCCTTTCTGGCGGAAATCGTAGCCTGAGTAATATCCAAAATATTGTCGCTATGCACATGAAACTGGTGATTGACCGACAGGATGCAAAGCCCGGACCATGGGAGCTCGATAATCGTCGGAGCTTTATTGCTTGGCACAATTCCGATTGTACTCAGGAAGTCATTGAACTCTCTTTTCTTCTCATAGGTTTGCATTTGCCTGAAGGCATCAGGGACACCCGATACGAGCGCAAGCATGCTTGCAGGCTGGATCAAGCCTGTTTCGGGATGCCCGACCTTAAAGGCACAGCCTGCCTGTGCAGCCAAATCCCCATTACCTGTGCAATCGATGAATGCTTTGCCCGAGATGCCCATTCTCCCTTGGCTGCTTTCGGTAATGACGGCTTGAATGCGGCCGCCTTCCTTAAGAACGGCTGCTACCCGCGTATGAAGCAAAATCTCAATGCCCGCTTCCGTGCACAGCTCCTCCAGCAGAGCCTTCAAGGCTTCGACATCATAAACAAAATTGGCATTGTTCCCTCTGGGCAGCACTGCGGTTAACGCGGCCAACCGCGATTTGATCATGGCAAGAATACCGCCCTTGCCTTCAACATCAAGAATGACCGATAAGCAGCCGGACGTCCAGATGCCACCGAGGCAGCCTCCGGCATCCAGCAGCATGACCCGCATGCCTTGCCCGGCTGCAGACAGAGCGGCAGCGATTCCTGCCGGCCCTCCGCCGCATACGACTACATCATAATCACCCACAATTGCGACTTCACGTCCTTGCTCTTGAACAAAATGTTCGGGTTCCCTCATCAGCATCGTCTTCTCTCCCTACTTTTTCAGCTTGGCATATTCTGCCTTGTATTCCGCAATCATTTTGTCGCCGCCATCCTTGCGCCATTGCTCGATAACTGCCTTCCAGCCTGCTTCATCAATAACACCCATGATGTATTTGATTTTGGCATCATCGATCATCTTCGCAAGCTTGGCTCCCTTCTCCAGGAAAATCGCAGAATCCAGCGGGGCATATGGATTGACGATCGCTACCTTTTCGTTATCCAACAGCATTTTATTCGCCTTAATCTCCTCGGCCCTCATCTCAGCCTTCGGAATCGCATCTCCGCGGTACAAGCCCAGCTCCCAGCCGACACGGCGGTTCGTCGGGTCCTCCGGCTTCAGCCTCTGGGCCTTGCCATCCACAGTTTTATATTCCACACCCTCTACCCCATGAACGAGCAGATTCTGCATCTCTTTATCCAGCAATTTATCAAAATACGTGAGGATCTGCTTCAACTCATCCTCGGTTTTCACCGTTGTTTTGGGAATTAGAAAAATACCGGTATAACCATTCTCGGCGATGCTTCGATTGCCATCAGTACCACTAAGCAGGGAAATCGCATCGATTTTGGCAGTTGGAAACAGCTTGAACATCGGGTCAAACTTGCCGATATCCTGAAGGTCTCCCAATATATGAAGCTTCGCGCCGGCTTTGCCTTTCATGAAGGTATCGTGCTTCTGGCTTTCCTCCATAATTCCAAAATCCTGATTCAAGATTTTCTCCGTATACAGCCTTTTATAAAAATTCAGCATATTCATGTAAGCAGCAGTGGTAAAATCTGGATCGCCCTCTTTACTCCACGTATTGGGAGCGCCAAACCAGCCTGCAACACTTGTAGCTTTGTCGAGGCCCTTGTAATCCACCAGACCGATCGTATCATCCTTGCCGTTCTTATCGGGGTCATTAAAGGTGAATGCCTTCAGCACCTCATAGATTTCATCCAGCGTTTGCGGCTGCTTCAGCCCCAGATTTTCCAGCCAGTCCTGACGGAAAATAAGTGCTCTTCTCGCCAAATCCCTGCTGCGATACAGTCCGAAGGTTTTGCCATCGACTGAAGAATTGCTGAGCTGTGCAGGCAATAATTTACTGCTCAGGTTTGGGTAAGCCTTCAGGTAAGGACCAAGCTCCCAGAACATTCCCGAACGAATGCTGTTGCGCAGCAGCGGATCCTTATCATTGGTTACCATGAGCACCTTCGGCAGGTCATTGGCTACCATCATTGTGGCGACCTTATCATTGTAAGCGGAGCTCGGCACCCATGTAATATTAAGCTCGGTATTCGTGTACTCCTGTACCTTCTGCAGAATCGGATTATCCTTCTTCGGTGCCTCCGCCTCATAAAATACGTTCAGCATTGTAATTTTCAGCGGCTCCTTCTTTTTCTCGACTACCGGATCTGGCGCACTGTCAGCTTGTTTCGCCGGAGCTCCCGCGCTGCTGCAAGCCGCCAAGATACCTACGGATAGACTCAGTGTACCTACGATGGCCAGATGCCGGGTAAGCCTTTTTCTTTTTGTTATCTTTTTCATGCTTAAAGCCCCTCTCGAATTTGTATTAGCCTTTCACAGAGCCAACCATTAAACCACTGACAAAATATTTTTGCAGCATCATGTATACCAGCATAATTGGCAGCGTCGCAATCACAATAACAGCCATCTTGACCGACGGTGGCACAGCAAACTCTCCAGCAGCATCCGCAGCACCCGCCCCACCGGCAGCCAACAGCACAATCTGGCGCAAAATAATCTGGATGGGCCACTTCGTGGCATCATTAATATACAGCAAAGCTGGCATAAAAGTATTCCAATTCGCTACCGCATAAAACAGCGAGAAGGTTGCCAGCATTGGCTTGGATAACGGTAAAAAGATACGAAATAAAATTTGCAGATCATTATAGCCGTCGATCTTGGCCGATTCCTCCAGCTCCTTGGGGAGCTGCTGGAAGAAATTTTTGGTAATGATCAAGTAAAATGGGCTGATCAGGCTCGGTATAATAAGCGACCAGATACTATCCAGCAGCCCTACCGATTTTACTACGATGAAATTGGGAATCATCCCCGGTCTAAAAACAATCGTAAGCACGATCAGAAAAAGAATCAGCTGCTTGCCTATAATCGGATTTCGTGCCAACGGATAGGCAGTCAGAACCGTAAACAGCAAATTAAATAACGTTCCCAGTACGGTAATGTAAATCGTAATGAGCAGACTATTGGCAATACTGTCGGATGTAAAAATATAACGGTACGCATCCAGCGTAAAATCCGTAGGGATCAGTACAAAGCTGTTCTGCAGCAATCCCTCGGCAGTCGTCAAGGAGCCGGCAACGATATGGATAAAGGGTACAATCGTTGCTACGGCACATCCGAATAACAGCAAGTAATTAATGATATCAAACATCCGGCTTCCTATCGATTTCTCGTGGATCATATTAAAATATACCTTCTTCGCCGAGTTTTTTGGATATCCGGTTGGATATATACACCAGAACCAGACCGACTATGGATGTGAACATCCCAACGGCTGTACTGTAGCTCAGGCTTCCCTGAGTGATGCCGACCATATAAACATAAGTGTCGAATACTTCGGACACGTTCCGATTGAGCGCATTTTGCATGTTATAGATGTGCTCAAACCCGGTTTCAAAAAACGAGCCCAGCCTCAGGATCAGCAGGATCACAATCGTACTGCGCAGCATCGGAAGCGTAATATACCAGAGCTGCTGCAGCCGTTTCGCACCATCAATACGGGCTGCTTCATATTGCTCGGGGTCTATACTCGTCAGCGCAGCCAAAAAAATAATCGTTCCCCAGCCGCATTCCTTCCAGATTACCTGTCCTATGTAGAGCGGAAGAAACCAATCCGGGCTGGCCAATATATTCAGCTTCTGTCCCCAAATTGAAGCAATGACATCGTTAACGACACCACCCTCTGTAGTAAACAAAATATAGCTGATACTGACTACCACTACCCATGACATGAAATGGGGCAGATAGGTCACGGTCTGGACGAACCTTTTGAAAACAACAAACTTTACCTCGTTTAACATCAGGGCCAATATAATAGGAAGCGGAAAAAAGAATACAATATTGCTGACTCCGATGACTGTCGTATTTTTCAATAACAGCCAAAAATCGGATTCATTAAAAAAACGGTTAAAATGATGAAAGCCGACCCACTTGCTTTCGGCAAATCCCAGAAAAGGCTGGTAATTCTGAAAAGCGATGGCTAATCCCCCGATAGGCAGGTACTTAAATATAAGGAAGTAAAACAGCCCCGGTACCAGCATCATATACATCCATCTGTCTTTGCTAATTGCAGCGTATAGCTTCTTTACTTTCAGGCAAGCCTCCTTCCTCACCTGAACGGAAGCAGCAGTTCCCTTGCTCAATGGGCATTCCTCCAAACTTGTGTACGGACACTGGCCAGTTCGTATCCTCTATCATCTTAGTACACAGCTGGACAACTTAAAATAATCTTATTTGCCTGTAAACATCTGTGGATTTTCCTCAGCTTCACACCCGTACCAATCCTATATACATGCGAAGTAATCCTATTTAATCATCCATTATTAGGAAAATTCCTATTACATAGTTAAATAATTAATCTTATAAAGCTTTTCTTGCGAGATAAGCATCGTTCAGCTTCGCTGAAAATATATAGATTTTTATCTCTTAAAAAAAACGACTCTGTTCGCATTATTTGCGAAAGAGCCGTTTGCGGTTTTCTTCGGATTTTACGAGCTTCATGCATTACTTTTTATACTGCGCTTTGTAGCCCTCGTTATAAATTTGAAGATAGCGTTTCAAATTCATGCTATCCAACGTCTGTATATACTTATCCCACTCCTTATCAATGGATGCATCTCCAATGATGAAGCGGGTGGTCATTTCCTTCACGTAATCCTTGATCGTTTTTTGCAAATCACTGAGCTCTGAGGATTGTGCGTCATCGAAGAACACCGGAGGTACACTTTGCTCCTGCTTCGTTTTGTAAGGCTC
Organism: Paenibacillus sp. FSL H8-0034; assembly: GCF_038000305.1. Taxonomy (NCBI): domain Bacteria; kingdom Bacillati; phylum Bacillota; class Bacilli; order Caryophanales; family Paenibacillaceae; genus Paenibacillus; species Paenibacillus sp. FSL H8-0034. The sequence continues at coordinate 4,366,546 of NZ_JBBOBS010000001.1, read as the reverse complement.
GTAGTTCTTGTGTGTCTCCTCGTACAAAACACGGGGCACCTCATTCGGCCCAGCAGCAAGCCCTTCAAACATTTCCCGCGAGAAATGGTAAGATGTCGTTTGCGCCCAGTTGTTATTCTGCAGCGTACCGGAAGCCAGCAGCCGCACCCAATTGGCCGGTTTGCCATTCAGACCGAGCTCATCCGTTGTTGGCTTCCGCCAGCCAATACCCTCCGTTCCGATATTTCCGCTCATACTGATATCATAGTTATACAGCGCATCTGCCCAACGAAACGCAACCTCCGGATTTTTTGACGCATTCGTAATTAACAAATTACCCCCATTGACAGAATAATAACGATACGGGGTCTGCTGTAAGCCGTCCGGGCCCTTAAGCGGGGGAACGGTTTTATAATCGAGCCACCGCTTGCCGGTAATATTAGAGAATACCTGCGGGATGAAGGAAGATATGACACCGACCCTCGCATCACCATTTTCTACGAGCGATTTCATTTGATCGTTATTTTGCGTAAAAGATTCCGGGGCTATCAATCCTTGGGCGTATAGCTTATTTAAATATTGCAAACCTTTCTTAAAGCCCGGCTTATTGAAATTAACTTCTATGCTGCCTTTATCATCGAAGATTAGCTGGTCTGCATTCAAATCATTCAAAATAAACGAGTTCATTAAGAAGCTGTCCAATCCTGTCAGCTTCTCCTGAATCCCCCCAATCATTGGAATTTCGTCCGCTTTTCCATTACCGTTTGGATCTTTTTCCTTAAATGCTTTTAGCACCTTTTCGAACTCATCCGTCGTTGTTGGCATGTCCAGATTCAGCTTCTTTAACCACTCGGTATTAATCCACATTTTTTGTTGAAGCATCGTATGTGGGTTACGGTCGATACTGCTGAGTGAATATATATTGCCGTTGGGAGCAGTCGTCGCTTGCTTGATTTCCGGGTATTTTTCCAGAGTTTTTTTCGTTTCCACACCGTACTTATCGATCAAATTGTTCAGTGCGATGAACAAGCCTTGCTGCCCGTAAACCATTTGTTGGGCGGGAGAAACGCCGAAGCCAATGATCATATCCGGCAAATCATTGGTGGCCAGCACCAGATTCAGCTTCTCCTGCCGATCCTGGGGAGTGGCAAATTGCCATTCGATCTTGACGTTTGTTTTCTCCTCATACCACTTAGTAAATTCATTGGTATTATAGTCCTGCACACTCGGATTTTTTACAGCAAGTACCTTAAGCGTTATTTTGTCCTTGACCAGAGGAAAAGTGCCTGCCTCTGAGCTTGGTCCCTCGGCTACTGCAGGCAGGTCCGTCTTCGCAGCTCCTTGCTCTTTACCATCGCTGCAGCCTGCTGCCAGCAACAATGTTGCCATTGTTATTGTTGTCCATTTATTCATATTGACCCTCCTTGTTAAGTTCATTATCCTTTTAAAGCCCCAATCATTACACCTCTAACGAAAAACCTCTGCACATAAGGGTAAACCAGCATTAATGGCGCAGTAGCTACTACAATTAATGAATATTTAAGCAGATTTGCAAGACCGGCCTGTTCTGCCATTTGGGCCGAATCCCCCATCATTTCAGAGCTCATCTGGCTCCGGATAAGAATTTCCCGAAGCACCAGTTGGAGCGGATAAAGCTTCGGCTCCTTTAAGTAAAGCAACGCATTGAAGTATTGATTCCAATGCTCTACCCCATAATATAAAGCAATCACTGCGGTAATCGGACCGGAAAGCGGAAGCACGACCTTCCATAGGAAAATGAGATCGTTACAACCATCGATTTGCCCCGCTTCCAGAAGCTCATCGGGAATGGTCGTCATAAAGTAAGTCCGGGTAATCACCATATTCCAAATGCTCAGAGCAGTTGGCAGCAGAAGCGCCCAAGGTGTATTGAGCAAATCCAGATTTTTGACGAGTAAGTACGTTGGAATAAGCCCTCCGCTGAAAAACATCGTGAAAGCAAACAAACCCATCAGCCAGTTACGCCCCCATAAATCCCGACGTGATAACGGATATGCTGCCATAATCGTCAGAGTCACGTTAATTAACGTACCGGCAACCGTATAGCCGATTGAAACCGCTATGGATCTCAGCACTGCTGGATCGCGAAATACGGCTTGATAGCCTTCAAGACTAAATCCAACCGGCCACAGCAGCACCTGCCCTGCAGAGACGGCATCTTTATTACTGAATGAAGAGCTTACCACAAATATTACAGGGTATAACACGATAATCAGGAGCAAGGCCATAAACGTATAGTTAATGATATTAAACCAACGATCACCCCTTGATTCTCTTAAAAACGACGATTCCATGTTCCATTCCTCCTGTTACCAAAGGCTAGACTGGCCAAATTTTTTGGATAGCTGGTTAACGGACATAACCAGAATAAACGCGATCACATTTTTAAATAACCCGATGGCCGAAGCATAGGAAAAATTAGGTACCGCCGACTTCAGCCCGACATTAAATACATAGGTGTCGATAATTTCCGAGGTTCTTGTATTCAGCGGATTTTGCATAAGCAAAACCTTTTCAAACCCCAGATCAAATATATGGCCCACATTCAGGATCAGCATAATAATCGCAATCGGCATAATGCCCGGGAGATCGATGTGCCACATCCTTCTTACCTTGGACGCCCCATCCATCAGCGCAGCCTCATGCAGAGCCGGGTCGATGCCAGCCAAAGCGACAAGGAAGATAATGCAGGAAAAGCCCGTATGCTGCCAAACATCCGACCATACATAGACCGATTTGAACCAGTCCGGGTCACCCATTACATTGGGCATTGTGAAGCCTAACCACTCGCTTAACGAAGCGAGCGGCCCGATACGTGGAGAAAGAAACTGTAGAATGAGTCCCACCATGACAACAACCGAAATAAAATGCGGTGCATACGTGACGAGTTGTAAGGTTTTACGAAACCTGGCATGATGAATATAATTGAGGCCCAACGCTAGTAAAATTGGAAAAGGAAAGGTCGCCAGCAAATGATACAAGCTTAGCAGCAGCGTGTTGGTTAAAATTCGCCAAAAATCATACGAGTGAAAAAAACGAGAAAAATTAGCAATGCCTACCCACGGACTTTCCATAATACCCTTCGTTATCGAATAGTTCTTAAAAGCAATTTGAGCCCCATACATCGGTGCATAGCGAAACAAAGCCAAATAAAGGAGTGGAAGTATCAGCAATAAGTATAGCTGCCATCCCTTCAGAAGCTGGCGTGAAATTCGATTTTTATTCGTAGTGACCACCTCCTGAGCAGATGTCATCCGTTTATTGTTATTACCGACCTGAATTCTTGCGCCATTGCTACCATACAGCCAATCGTTCCGGTAGCGGATCAACAGTTTCAGCCATTCGATCACACAATCGTTTCATCATATCCAGCTTTACTTCTGAATAGTTCTCATCCATCCATAAATTACGTCTTTCATTCGGATCCTCCTGGAGGTCATACAGCTCCTCTTCATGACGGCGGTGATAAGATACCAGCTTATACCGGTCGGTTCGCACCATAGTAGCAAAGCCTCCGATACCATTCTGCTTCGCACTAGCGTTATAATGCTCACAGTAAATATCACTGCGATGCGATGCTTTGGAATCTATCGCTTCTACGGTAAGCAGCTGCATAAATGACTTCCCCTGCATACCGGGATGAATGCGTAAGCCTGCCGCTTCCAAAAGAGTAGGAGCCAAATCGACAAGCTCAACAAGCTCAGGACTGCGTACTCCCGATTGAAAATGGCCTGGCCAAGATATGATCAATGGTACATGAATCGACGGCTCATAGAAAAATGGCCCCTTCAAGTAGATACCATGATCGCCCAGCAGCTCACCATGGTCCGACATAAAGATGACTATCGTATTCTCCAGCTGTCCAGTGCGTTCCAACGCCTCCAGCATTCGACCAACCTGCTCATCGATCAAATCGATCATCGCCCAATAGGCAGCCTTTAGCATCCGGTGGTCCTGCTCATTCATCTGGGAGAAGGGCAGCAATCTTTCATTCCCATAAGCCCCGTTGTGGTCAAACTGTTGGAAATAAGTCTTTTCCTGCAGCTCACCTTCTTTATAATTAGGCAGCGGAATTTCATCCAGCTTTTGCATATATCGCTCAAGATAGGCCCGAGGAGGATTAAACGGGTGATGCGGGTCAAACATATTGACAGAAAAAAACCAAGGCTGCTCGTAGGATTGATTCGCTTCGATAAACTGAACCGCCTTTTCCGCGCACCAGGTCGTTTGATGGTCTTCTGCATCGGGACCGATCTCGACATAACGGCTTCCTTCTGTCTGCACTGGTTGGTAGGTTTTACCTTTGGCGCGCAGCCATTGGATATATTCATTGGTTGGCCAGTGATTGTCCGGATGATGGGACCAGTGAAATTGCGAGTAGCCATCTGCTATTCTGCGCTCTGTTCCATGCATGACGCTTGGATTACAAGCGGACAAGTGGAGCTTGCCTGACAGACCACCTACATAACCTGCGTCTGCAAGCAGCCGTGTGACAAGCATTTCGTCCTCCGGAATGTTTTGTCCATTTTGCCGACAACGGGTCGTGCGTGGATAACGACCGGTCAAAAAACTCGCTCGGCTAGGCGTGCACACCGTTGCCTGGCAGAAGGCATTTTCGAATAATACGCCGTTTTGCGCGAGGCGATCAATGTTTGGCGTCTTAACAAATGAATTTCCGTAACAGCCCAAGGTGTCAAAACGCTGCTGATCTGTGCAAATCCATAAAATATTAGGTTCGCTCATCTTAAGCCCTCCGTTTAATATTAATCCAAAAAATCCAAAATGAAAGCGATAACATTTTCATCCATCCCGGGACATCTATAATATACAGAGCCTGGAAACTAGTGTAAACATGAAGGATTTGCAGACTCTGCAATACTTGCTTTTGGCTTATGTGCAATTACTGCAGACCCTGCTATTCTTGCATTTCCCCACTGTTTCCATTTCTAAAAGCCAGTGCGCTTATACCCACAGTCCGTTTGAAGGCACGTCCGAACGTATTGGAGGAGCTATAGCCTACACGGAGTGCGATTTCCCCAACCGTAAGCCCTGTCGTAATCAGCAACTGTTTGGACTGTTCGATCCGCAGGCTTTCGAGGTAGTCGAAGAAATTGATCCCGGTTTTTTCTTTAAACAATCTGGACAAATAAGTTTCGGTCACATTAAAGCGTTCTGCCAACAAGGCAAGAGACATTTGCAGATCGGAATACTGATGATCAACAAACGCTATAACATCTTGAAACCATTGCTGCTGCCGATCATTTTGCTTATGGCGAACTGATCTGCTCATTTCTTCTAGTTTATTTTTGAGCTGGATATAGTGAGCCTCAATACTTTCCACTTTATCCAAGATACTTGCTGCTGCTACTGCTGCTGTCTCCACACCTGTCACTTCGCCGATTTCACCTGAAGTCTTGTATACACTTGCGGCAAAATCGAACAAAAAGACTTTAAGCACAAGAACAGGCAAACTCCTGTCCACAAAATTATGCCAGTGCAGCTCGCTAAGCAGCTTTGTTAACGTTTCCTCATTCCCCGTACGCACGAGGTTTATCAGTCGGGTTTCCATATTTTCCGGATAATAATAGCTGCTTGGATTCGGTAGAATTTCTTTGAACCAGATGATGCGGTTATCCTTGCTGCGGATAAGGGCTTGCTGGGCCTCAAAAAAAGATCTTGTGATATCCATTCTTTGTGGATAATAATTACCTATCGAGATAATGGACGAAATACCGCCTTGCTCCTGGATTTGAAGCTGTACCGACTCCAGGTACCCTGCAGCTTTCCCGTATATGCTCGCAGGCTCGTCCTCAGTAAATTGCATGATCAAAGCAATTTTGTCTACATCCACATCATGCAAAATAACATCTGGGATCATCACTACTACGATCTCACTGGCAATCAGTTTTTTCTGATTCAGATATTCGATTTGATCGGCATTAACAGCTGTCGTCGTCCTGTCAGGGAAGGTCAGGATTGCAACCAGATAAGCTGCCCCCACCCAATCCACTCGAACATGCGTACGAACGGCTTCCATATCTGCATCCGATTGAAATTGTCCTCTAAGCACCCTCTCGAAGAACGCCGCTCGCAGAAATGGCAGCTGTCGCTCCATTTTTGATTGCAGCTCCTGGTTGCTCGTCATCAGCATGGATATGCTTTGGCTGATCATCCCGAAAGCACCGCTCTTTGGATCGTCAGGCATGATCCTGTAGTTAGTCAGAGTATGTATGATCTTGCGAATAGGCATGCTGCTCCTATAAGTCATATAGATGCCTATAAGGCTGCCACTGAATAAAAACAAAAGGAAGATGGTAATCGTCGTATTTTTAATATAGGTAATTTTTTCCAATACCACCTTGGAGGGTTGGGCTGCTACATAAGTCCAGCCGTTATAGGCAGAGGTCACATACGTGACCATCATATCATCCCCATTGATACTGCTGCTCATTACCCCGCTGCTATAAGGCAAAACAAGCCGTTCCTGCGGCAGACTGGCATTTGGCCCTTTGACACTCGTAATGATTTCGCCCTTTTCATCTGCTATATACACCCAACTGCCGTCTGTGTCGAATCTTTTAAATAGCTTGGTAATTTCGTTGTTTTTAATAAGCATGATGATAGTCCCATTGGAGTAGTTGGGGAAACCAAAAGAACGAAGGTAGGTCAGCAACTCATACTGGGTACCATGAAGCGAGACGTTTCCTGCCGGGATAACATCCCGATTATGATAATTCTCGACTAACGATTGCAAAAAATTTTCCGATTGGTTCGGATACTGAAGTACAGAGGAAAAATCGTCTAATCTGGATGTATAATCGTTGTTCAGTACGAGCTGGCTGTTTTTAAATACAATAAAATAATTCATAATCAATTCATTGGAAATATAATATTCAAGAAGCCGTCCTCTTGCTTCGATAGTTCGATACAGATTGACGCCAAAAGGATCATCGATCTGCTGCAGCCTGGTCACCTTCAAATCATTGGTAATTCGCCTGATTTGCGTATCGATGTCTTCCCATCTTTTATCGAGCACATTCATGCCCTGTTCCAGCAATAGGCGGTTGGACGCCTTAACCTCATCTTCCAGCACTGAAGAAGTTTGTTGGTATATTAAAAACCCAACAATCAGTGACAAAGTGAGGATGATGAATAACGGGAATACAAAACGAACAATAAGCAAGGACTCCATTCGAATATGCCGTCCTTTATTCATTGAAGATATTCCTCCTTGTTGAAGTCAAATTCATAATGCGGGATAGATGTACCTATGGGATGGATGGGTTTATGTATGTTGGTTTGGAAAGAACAAACCACATCGTAATTATAAATAGATCGTGTGAGATCTACAAGATAAGTTTAAGGAGACTCGGATAAATACAAGTTTCCCCATTCGATTACAGCCTTGACGGAAACCGGAGAATTTATGGGCATCGGACTTGTCAATGTCGTCAATACGTTTAATCAGGAAGTCATATAATCCGGAGCGACATGGCCAAAGCTGACAAATGGTTACTTTGATCGATGCGATTAAACGGGGTGTGATTATGAAGGGGGTGTCCTTGGTATAGAACGGGGGACGAAAACAACCCAATAGACAAACTAACGCCCTTATACTAGTTACAACATGTATAAGAGCGTTCATTGTCCACGCAGACCCTCTCATCAATCTGATGTCATCGGACAACTATGTGGTGATCTGAGCAATGATTTTGGCAAACTTCACAGCATTCTACTGACTGAGCCCCATACATAAATAATCGGGAACCATCAACAGAGAGGTTTCATAATCGTGTTATGTCTTCTTCAGGATACGTTCCAGAACATTGTCTACCATCTGGCTATTTGCAATGATCCCTGTATACAGCCAGCTTGCAGTATCGTCATATTGGAATACCTGCCCGTTTTTGACAGCCGGAATGCCGGCCCAAACCGGGTCCTTCAGGATCTCCGCATTCGAAACTCCCTTGCTGTTCACAATAAACATATAGTCAATGTTCATTTGAGCCAGTTTCTCCATGGCAATAGGATTCCAGTTGGCTGTAGCTGTCTTGGATATTTCCTTAATTTCTTCCGGTACGGTAAGACCAAGGTCCCGGTACAGCACGTCACCGCAGGACAGCTTCTCGTTAGGCACATATACACTTTTGCTAGTTACCCAGAGAACAGCCACGGATTTGGTCCCGATCTCCTGCTTCAATTTCTCCTTGGCTTCTTTCACCTTTGTATCGTAGCTTACCAAAATCTGCTTAGCTTCCTCACTTTTATTCAATACTTCGGCTACAGTCATGAACTCCTGCCGCCAGTCATTGTTGACGCCGCTCCCTACGGTGAATGTCGGTGCGATTTTAGCATATTGGGCATATTTGTCCCCGGCTACCTGCTCCGCACTGTCCACGAGGATTAAATCCGGAGCGAAGCTCATGACCGATTCGAATGGCAGGTCGCTTGGTATGGTGGGAATCCCTTTCAGCTCCTTCTGAAGGTAGTTCTGCACCGACTTTCCGTTGATCGACCATTGGGCAGCCGGTTTGACTCCAAGAGCAACTAGATGATCCTCAAGATAGGAGGCGATAATTCTCTCGGGTTTTGCCGGTATGCTCACTTCGTGACCCAGTGCATCCTTCATCACACGTTCAGCAGCGGGCTTCGCTGTTGCAGACGATCCCGAAGAGGCAGACGGTGAATGGCTGCCTTCTTTGCTATTATCAGTTGTGCTTGAGCATCCGACTCCTACTATTGCAGCACCTAACAGCAGTCCTAACAATGGGTATATGCGTTTTTTATTCATGGTGTAACCTCCACATATGATAATAGATTGTGATAAAGAGAAATATTGACCAGCTCGAATTCGAGGGCTTCCACATATCAGCAGTATTTACATCAGATAATGATAATCATTATCATAACTATTGTCAATTTGTCTCTCCAGCTTACTTCTAGCCACTCTTCTTGAAGTTGCAGCATATGTGGCAGAATGGGTTAGTGTAATCTAGCATAGAGAAACACAAAAAGGCTGTCCGCTAACGGGACAACCTCTTAAATTCCGTTTCAGCACACGGCTGGCTTACGGATTATAAGCAACTTTCACATCATCCATGTGATACCTGTATTAACCCTATTTGCTTTATTTGCTAAGGAGCTTGATGGCATCGTCAAGCTGGGCGCTGATGGATATCACGTCGTAAGAGAACCAAAGTTTATCGTCAACGGTGTAAACTTTGTTGTTTTTTACCGCGGGAAGGTTGTTCCATAGCTTGCTGTCGTCAATCTCTTTTACAAAGTCGGGATCATTTTTAAACTTGACCACAAACAATCGATCTGCCGAAGCATATTCAGGCAGCTGCTCCATCGAGATGTTGACCCCGAGTTCATGGCCACCTTTCTCCATTTCCTGTTTGACTTTCTCCGTCATAGGGAATTTCAAAGCATCGAATAAGGTATATCCGACATTACCGCCGCCGTAAATCCGAAGCTGACCTTTCTCGTATCCCCCGATGACCACGACACCGAACGTTTCTCCTTCCTTCACGTGAGAGGCCAGCTTCGTCCGTACATCCTTGACCTTTTGATCGAACGCACGAATCCATGCTTCCGCTTTCTCATTTTGACTCAGGACGTCGGCAACTGCTTTGAAATGCTGGAATGCATCCTGACCTTCCCACTGCACCATGACGGTCGGAGCGATTTTGTTTAGCAAATCCGGTAAGCAAATGCGATACCGCACCGACCGGCTTGACGCCCAAGGCCAGCATTTCGGGCAAATATTGCGTCGTCACGACCCGCTGGGCATGTGTTGGAATTGTAACTTCCCGGCCGAACACATCCTTATATACTTTAGTTGGGCTCACTCCTGCTATCGCACCGGTTTCGGATTTTGCGGCATGCATTGCATCGGTCTCAGGCTGCGATGTCCTGCTGCACGCGGAGAGAATGACGATAATCGTTATAAGTACAAAAGCTTGCATAAAGCTGTTCTTTAGGCTAAACATGATCTTGACCTCTTTTCAACATTTGATAATTGTTCGTACATCGATTGGTACAACTGTTCAATAGGATGCGTTCGCCGTTCTTGATCGTGTACTATCAGAATGAAATTCAACAGAAAAGGCCGCTTCAGCACAAGCGACCCAGGATAAGCATGTATGTTGTGGGAATCACTAGTGTTTGCCGGTAATTGCATGCACCACATCGTCAACCTCTCTGCTTTCCGCAATCGGGCCGGAAGACATCCAGTGCCTTGAGGAGACTTTAAAGAACTGATTGTTTTTCACGGCAGGAATGGACTGCCAGAGCTGCAGTTTTTCGATCTGATTGGATTCTTGCACCTTTTTTTGAAATCCTTCTTCCGTATCAATCGATCCTCCATAGATGGCGAATATATAGTCCGCGGTGATCGAAGGCAGCTCTTCCAGAGACAAATTGATTCCCCAATCATCCTTCGTATTCTTTTGTAATGTTGCGACGCTTGCGTCTGGCTTCAAACCAAGATCGGTATAAACCAGATTGAAGCTCGGAAAAAACAGCTGCAAATCTTTATCTGAAGGGCGGATGTAGGCGACGGTTTTATCCGGTCCCACCGTCTGCATGATTTTTTCTTTAGCTTGCTTCAGCATGTTCTCGTGACTTTGAATTACGGCTTGGGCTTTATCCTTAATCCCCAAAACTTTGCCAATTTCGATGATGGAGGACTTCCACTCACTCGGAGCAAAAGCTAGCGTTGGGGCGATTTTGCTTAAGTCGTCGTATACTTTTTGATCGATGGAATACTGCTGAACGATAATCAAATCAGGAGCCGTCTCCAGAATGGCTTCCAGATTAGGCTTGAAATCAGCGCTCTCCGATACCGGAATTTTCAATTTCCGTATTTGGTCATCCAAATAATATCCCTTGAAATCATAGGCATACACCATCGGAACATCCATCGATAGCATGATGTCTTCGAGACCGAACACCGCAATCCGCTTCGGATGTACGGGCACTTCCGTTTCGCCAAAGCCATGTTTGATCTTAATGGGCTGCTGCTCAGCCGTCCCGATCATTTCTTCGGAAGCACCTTTATTTCCGCATGCGCTGACCAGTACGACAATCAGCATTATCGCCAACAGCATGGTAAATGTTCTATGTTTGCTTCGTCCTTTGACGGCAAGTGATGCTGCGATTTGTAAGTCTCTTTGTATCATTTATTGTTTCCTCTCTTAATTGATAGTAATTATCATTATCGATAGAGAGATTATATATCAGGCAGCGCATGGATAGGAATACGATAAAATGCTAAATTTTTCGATTTATAGAGCACTAAATACCTGCTGCAGCTCATCGAGCAAATGATTATGCCGGTATGCGGTATACTCCATGATCGGCTCGGCTACCCACGCCGGGCTTGAAGTCTGGTAAACATGACCGTCTCGGACGGCTTTGAGGTTTTGCCAAGCAACCAGCGACTGCGTTTTTTTCCATAGCTCTGCCGACACAGGATCCTTCATCACATGTACGAGCAGCAAGTCGGCCTTGAAAGTCTCCAACTGGTCGACTGATACGATTTCGGTAAACCGGATCTGCTCCACGCCTTTCGCATAGGCGATTTCCAAGTCGTCATAGAGGACCGTTCCGGCTCTTCTTCCCCACACTTTGATTCCTTTTGTACTGAAATTGACAATAAGCAGTGCACCTTGCTTAAATATGGTTGGAACGGATTTTCGAACTGCTGCTGCCTTCTCATCATATCGGGACAGCCATTTGTTCCCTTCCTTCTCCCGGTCCAAAAATTGCGCAGTCATCTGCAGATGAACCCTCCAGGTTTCTTGATGCCAAGGCAGGAACAAGACGGGAGCAATCTCGCGCAGCTTCACTTTCTCATCGTCCGTAATCATCTCTTCCAAAGCGACGATCTTATCCGGGCGTGCACGCCATAGCGCTTCACGGTTAAAATCATAGTCGTGACTTAAAGGAACTTTCACGTCGAAACCATATTTTTTTCGGTATTCATCTGTCCAGGACTGATCGATCGGTGCGGCGTAAGGAATGGTCTGCAGCGTCAGTAAATGCCCGATGTTGGGCCAGCTGTAGGCAGCAATCTTGTTGCTGCGATTAGCCATATAGATACTCGGGGATACGCCTACGTGCTTATTGAATTGGCTGCTGAAATACTGTGATTCCTTGTAGCCGACCTTTTCCGCAATTACGCGCAGCGTGTCCCCTTCCTCCAAGTACTGTTTTGCGCGGTTGATCCGAATATGGGTGAGATACTCCATAGCGCTTTGACCGAAGCGATCTTTAAAGGATCTCATGAAATAATACCGGCTCATACCCGCTAATCTCGCCAAATCTTCGACCGTAACAGCCTCCGGATAATGCTGCTCCATATATTGGCGAACCCGATCCATAGCATTTTCGTGTTGTTCGGGCTTTTTCAACAGCAAATGAAGCATATCTTGAAAACCACCCTGACTGGCGAATCGGTCATAGGGATCGTTGGTGTACCAGTGATCGATGATTTTCCCGCAAAGCGCCAGCAGCCGCTCGGATGAAGGAACCGTGACGGACATGAGCTCCAGGCGTGAATTATCCGGTTGGGCCTTCGTAGGGTTTGGCATCGTAATATCGAACTGAAACAGGTATAAGGATTGCTCTCCGCCTGCTAAATAATCGGTTTCCACTCTTGGTCCGGGAGGAATAACATAGACCTTCTCTGGCGACAAAGCATATACGAGTCCGTTGATGACAAGATGTCCATGCCGGTTCGCCGCAGTAATGAGCATATGTGACGGGCATTCGCTGAATAGCAAATCATACCCAGGGGCATGATCGGTTCTATTAACCGCATGGGTCAAGCTGAAACGGACTTGGAGGAGCCATTCTTTCCCTGTAGATTCATTAGAAAACAAAAGGGATTCCAACATGAGAACCGCCCTCCTTCATTTACTCTGGTACAGATGGTTGTTACGTTGGGTGCTTGTTCAGTCAATGTTCGTCGCCGAAAGCTATCAAAAAGCTCTGACAGCCTGTGATGGCAAGTTGTCAGAGCTTCTCTTTTTACCATTTCACGGACCGCAGTGGATCCCAGATGAATATCACCCGACAATTCCGGGAGATTTTTCAAACAAAACTAACCTATCCTACAAATAATTGTATGACAATGAGAATCATTATTAATAATATAACATGGGATAGGCATACAACCAATTGTTTATTTAAAAAAGGTGGCGTGCTTTCCAGAAAAATTTCGGTTTTCAACGGCAACGGCTTATATATCCCCTTTCACATACCGTAAATCAGAGCGTCTCTTTACCTTTATTTTTGCCGTTACTAACCTTTTATGAACTGAATTCTGTTTAATAATCTTGCTTAAGTCGCGATCTATTTGATTAAATATTTCATGATGAACTCTTTGATCATCGTCAATGCTCGTATGATAGGCAAGAAGTGGAGAATTATTGGTTTTACTGCAAGGGATTCTAGCTCCATTCCAAGTTCGCAGGTATTTAACAGGTCTTTGCACTGCACCTGGCACACCTTGAAAACCACACGAAAAACCTTCTCGATCGGATGTACACGGCACTCTTAAATACGGTGGACAATTCGCTAATCCAGTAATGCCGTTATTTTGAAACCACTCTATAATCTTTTTTCCTCGGGGCACATCTTCTGGTTTTTTTAATGTATTGGCAGACCCGTAAACTGGATCAACAAGACCAACAAAATCAGGGATTTTTAGAGTCACTCTGGAGAGTCTACTTGCGGCCCACCCACCAAATGAATGTCCGATAAGTGCGACATACCTTGGGTTTTTAGTACGTTTGAGCATTTCTTTGTTTATGTCACTTATTAAAGGAATATTTCTAGGGTTGCTGTCATTTTCTTGGTTCCATTTAATGTGAAAAATATTGTTCGGATTAATCCCGTATTTTGCCGTGAGTTTTTCTCTTAAAGTATCCCTTAGGCTGGTCATTCCATTGCTATTTCCACCTCGAAAGCCACTAATGCACACAATGACAACATCTCCTGATGACTTGTCGATATTATATACTGCTGAACGTGCTGATAGAGTAACGACTCTGGGGTTAAATAATGGCTTACTAAACCCAGTTCTTTTGCTTTTGGCAACCAATCGTTTCATTTTTTTCAGCCCCCCAGACATCGTTAAGATGCTGTATCATACGTGGTGTTTTGACCAGGGGCAACTGTTACAAATGCGGATCTTAGTATAAAGCTTCTTCTAGCAAGTCCACTTGAATCCCAACTATTTCATTATTTCTCCAGCATCTTCAAAAAGTATTTTCAGGTATCCCATATTCGAACTAATTGGCATAAACCTCAAATTCATTGATATTAGGCTCATCAGAAGCCGAAACCACATATAAACGGACATATCGTGAGGTTACGGGAACAAAGGTAATGGTCTTAATCGCCCCAATCGTCGTTCCGCTACTAATGTCGCTAAAGGTTGTGCCGTCACTAGACGACTGAAGCTTGACCCGTCCACCGCTTTGGCCGGAACGTAGGTCGTACTCCACTGGCTCGATGCGGAGGCCGGTTGATTCAGAGCTAGATTGGGAGCGTTATTATATGCTGTTCCCCCCTCCCCTCCCCACTCCATGTCATTTCTGTAAAAGTTGAGGGGCTATCCGACGACGTAATTTTATTGCCACGGAAAGCTTTCCCCGAGGAAGATCCGTTATTTTTTACTATCGACTGAATGACCTGCACGTTATTGGCTCGTATAAACAAACCATTGTCGCCTACAGTAGACTCCGGAACCGTATTGTTGAAATCAACCGTGCTTCCGATCACTTTAATATGATGAGTCCCTTCTTTAAAATCGAATCCGTCGTTTTGGTCAAAGGCCGTGCAGTTCAAGAAGGTGATGTACCCGCTTGCATCGGCATTTGGAGCTGTTGTCCAGTTCTGATCAGCATCCCCCACATAGAAGCCCTCTCCGTATTTCCCCCCTTTTCCCGTATAGCGTGAGATGCAATTTTGAAGTAACCAGTATTGGCTGTTCTTGCGGATTTTGAAACCTTCGCCCAACGTATTTTCCACAGTTACGTTCGTCACATAACCGTGGGAAGCTTCAATTAATAACCCTTTGTTTGAATTCGAGTTCGAATTGATTGTCAGGTTTTCCAGCTTGTAGTAGTTATGCTTGATCCCGAATGCCGCATTTCCGGCTGAAGCGGTATAATTCAAGTTTGCCCCGCTGCCGGTCCCCCGGATGGTAATGTAGCTGCCTGAACTTCCGCTATTCGAGGTATTAATGGCACCGTCGGACACGTTAAAAGTGCCTGATAATTCAATAATGTCACCCGGCTGTGCGTTTGCCAAATAGGTTCGGAAGGTTGCTACATCTCCGGCAGGAACTGTTTTGACAGCCGCAGAAGCTGGACCTGCATAGTAAGTGAACGATATTAAAACAAGACAAAAAGCAAATATAAATTTGAATAATCGTGGTTTTGTCGTAATTTATGTTAATAAATCATAGGAATGAACTTATCTTACGTTGGTTGTGAATACGTTTACATGTTAAAATTTTGAATAACCTTGTGTTTTTTTACGATACTTGCAATACGTCCATTTACAAGTTAATACCTTTCCAAGATCCCTTGCTGGCGCAGGTGTTCTGTAGAAGTGCTTACGGACCAAGAACTTGATACTTATCTCGATTATATGGATCACGTATGCAGCTGAATAAGATCAATATTCCGATATCAACATAAAATGAGAAGCCGCACAATCGTGGCTTCTCATTTTATGTTGAATACTTATGACTGTTAACTAATTACATGCTTCGGCAGTCTGTTCCTCACAACCGTACCTGACAGGGACTGGCTGGAAATCCGCAGATCATACCACACCCAAAATGAAGCTTTATTCTTTTCTGCACATGGGTCAATCCGCGGATAGTCCATTTTGTAATGCAGGATAGATCATAACCTTTACACTTGTATCCTTATGTGTTCTTACCAGCTCGATAGCCTCCTGAATTTCATCCAGAGCAAACTTATGTGTGATGGTCTGGCATAAATCGATATCGCTTTTTTTCAACGCTTGTATGGCTGCAGGATAAGTATTGGCATACCGGAATACACCATATGCATCCAATTCCGAATCGATTAGCATATTCATATCCATAGGAATTTGCGCAGCCGTAGGCAAGCCTATAAAGACAATCCGCCCACCGCGATTGACCAGTCGAATCGTATCCGAGATCGCTTGGTTATTTCCGGATGATTCAATGATAACATCAACGCCTTCACCACCCGTGAGGGACGACAGCTGCTCGGATACATCGCTCTCCAGTGGGTTAATCACTCCCGTCGCTCCAAGCTTTAGAGCAAACTCCCGTCTGAATGGTACAACATCTGAAGCAATAATCTCTGTGACACCAAACAGCCTTGCTGCTTGAATGGCCAATAAACCGATCGGACCCAATCCTAGTATTAAAACCCGATCTGAGGGGCCCACCTTGCCTCTTTTCATCGCATGGAAGCCGACGGAAAGTGGTTCTAAGAGGGCTCCTTGCTCATAGCTCATTTCTTCAGGAAGCTTGAATAAAAAATCGCTGCGAATCGCAACATATTCAGCCCAAGCACCATCCACGGGAGGAGTTGCCATAAACACAACCTCTGGACACAGGTTATATCGCCCTGACTTGCAAAAGCTGCAACGCCCGCAGGTAACTCCCGGTTCAACCGCTACGCGGTCACCTATGGAGATATTCGTTACCTGATCGCCAATCTGAATAACTACTCCTGCAAGCTCATGACCCAAAATAATCGGGCTATCTACCACGTATCTACCGATCCTGCCATGCTCATAATAGTGGATATCCGAACCGCAAACACCGATACAATAAACCTTAACCAGTGCCTCATGAGGACCAGGGACAGGCTTCTTCACTTTCTTAATAGCAATCTGCAAAGGTTTATCCATTACTGCTGCGTTCATCATCGTTTCGCTCATTCTTAGAGGCCTCCAACTAATCTTTTGATATCGAAGCGCAGAAATCTTGTACTTCCGCCAATGTGGGGATACCTTCCTGCGCCCCAAATCTTGTCACTTTCAGTGCACTTACCATGCTCGCAAACTTTGCGGCAGCTACCAGGCTCTCCCCATCGGCAAGCGCGCAAGCCAATGCTCCTGCATACGAATCCCCCGCAGCTACCGTATCTACAGGTATAACGCGGATCGGTTCGATGTGCTCCCATTGCCCTTTAACATAGACAACCGAGCCCATCTCAGCCATTTTGATAATAGATTTTTCCACACCGATGCTTTCCAAATAAACGGCAGCTTCAACAGCAGACTGAACATCTTTAACATCGATACCGGTTAAGTATTTGGTTTCCTGACGGTTAGGGATTATAATATCGGCATATTTCAGAGCTTCTGCTGTTATTCCTTGTGCTGGCGCAGGATCCAGAATGATAGGGACCCCATATTCACGCGCAAGTATCATTGCCTGAATAACGGTCTCTCCCGGTATTTCCAATTGGACTAGAAGCGCTTTGCTTTTCTTGAATATTTCTCTGCAGCTCTCTATGTCACCAATGTTCAACTGTTCATTGGCACCCTGTACCACTAGCATCGTATTTGCTGCAGATTCATCAACGGTCACGAGTACGGTTCCGGTTCGTGTGGACTTGGACCGTTTCACATCATCCACATTCACCTTGTTCCTTTGTAAGGTTGAGATTAGGCGATCACCGAATGGATCTTCCCCAACACAACCAATTAACGTAACCGCTTTGCCCAGCTTTGCACAAGCCGTTGCTTGATTGGCTCCCTTCCCGCCGGGAGAAAACTCCAGCTTATCACCAAATACCGTATCTCCGTGTTGAGGATAACTATTTACAAAAGCAACAATATCCATATTAATACTTCCGACAACCGTAATCATCGTTGGAGACCTCCCCTTTTCGGGACTCGGCAGGAAACGATATCATCGTAATTTTCCATATATACCAACCTGTCTAAAATAAAAATTGTTTTCACTTAACCGTTGCTCTCATAAATTCTGACTTCGGCCACTTCGGCCCGATCTCCACCATTGGTACTCTCGATGACGACCCGTAGTCTTTGCGTAACGCAGGGCTCCACACTACATTTGACCATCCGGTGGCGATTTCCTGTTACCCTGCAGATCTCCGACCAGCCATCGCCGTTACTAATCTGGATGCTGAAATCCTTGACCAATTGCGGAATAATCTCATACGGTGTTTTGTGATGGTGCAGGTTGATTAAATCTTCATTGACATCATCATTGAAGATTAACTGCACCTCTTGAACGGTAATAGGGGAATCCCAAACAAAATCCAGCCATTCCGTATTGTCGGATCGTGTCGGCTGTGAAACCCATGTGTGCGGGCCACTATAAGGACGCAGATAGCCGTCAATTGTTTTTTCCGGTGAATACGCTGCGGTCGTTGCACGAAAGCAAACCACTTTACGCTGGACACTTTTCATATTCCACATCACAACGGGCTGATTCGGATCGAGCCCTTCAATGCCTCGTTCAACATTTAATCCTTTCTCACGTACATAAGATAGGACACCGCTCACAGGCTGCTTAGACAAATATACCGAAGCATTAGGATTTTCCTTGATAATGACAAACGCATTTTGCGCCCGATCCGGATGCCACGGCAGCTGGAACTGTACCCACTGCTGCTTCCCAGGCTCCAGTTTAACCTCATCCTGAATCTGTAAGGTACCCGGGATGTAATTCTCACCGCGCCCCGTATCCCATACTTCTACCTTAACTACAGTAGAGGAGTGAACATCCATCAGCAGCTCTATCGTAGAGATCGACGGGTCTACCGGGAATGTAAATCCGATATCAGTGGCAAGCGGGGATTCCGCGTCCGCTGCCTCGATGGCGATCTTATCCATTGTGCTAGAGGCCGATATCTGGGCCAGGGTCGCTACATTCCCTTCGATTGGCAGCGACAGCCCGATCACCGATGCATCCTGGCGCAGCAGTGTCATCTGCAGCTCCTGCAGATGCGCGCGGTGCAGCTCGCGTGGTGTTACGCCCTTACGTACACAAAGCGCTGCAGCCGTGCCCGCTGCTTCGCCTATTGTGGCGCATGTACCTTGCACGCGTGTGGCACCAAAAGCGACATGTGTCGCGCTGATATTGCGTCCCGCGAACAGCATATTCGGTACATTGACCGAATAAAGTGAGCGGAACGGGATATGGTAAATGCCGTCAGGCTGAAAATGCTTCGAGCCAACTTCACCGTACATGCCTTTCGGATCATGAATGTCGATCGACCAGCCTCCGAAGGTGACACAATCCTCAAATATGGTTTGATCCTTAATATCGTTCTGGTTATATACATAATCACCAATAAATCTGCGGTACTCCCGTTTGCCCGGTAAATTACCGACCCATTCAAGCGTCAAGTTATCAGCCTGATAGTTTCCCGAATTTTTAATGTAATCCCAAATCCCGTAAATGACCGACGACAGCTCATCACGGATAATTTCGTTATCATGGCAAATATCCATCTCGCCGCCATATTCGATCCACCAATAAAAGCAGCCTGAATCCCCGCTTTGAATAACACGCTGCATGGGAATCGACGTCTTAGTAATATCCTTGGCGAAGCCTGGCGGTACATACTTGACCGGGAAGCCCACATCCTTGGTATAAAAGAGCAGGGTACTGCCCAGCTGTATATCGTCCGCCTGCTCCTGTCCCCATTCCTCGTTGTATTCATGCTTGGCTTCGCGGCCAAGCTGGAATTGCGCCCCTGCAAGAAACCCAATCAACCCGTCGCCACTGCAATCGAGAAATACCGGGCTTTCAAAGCGGATTTTGCGCTCAGAGCCCATCATCCAGCCTGTAACGGATTGAATATGCGGCATCTCACCAGCTGTATCCATTTCAACCTCATGGACATCGGTGTTTAGAAACAATTGAATATTCGGTTCGTTGCGAACCTTTTCCAACACCACAATGTCCCAATAATAAGGATTGCCTTCGGGATTTGTATACTGGTTCTCGAGAAACATCTCCCCCATAATCCCTGTTTCCCGGCTGTATCTATTGATGCCGTGTCCTGTCGCGCCGCATACCCATACACGAACCTCACTACTTGAGTTACCGCCCAACATAGGCCGATTTTGCACCAACGCTACCTTGCTGCCAAGCCTTGCTGCAGCTATTGCGGCGCATACACCCGCTAATCCCCCACCTATTACTGTAATATCTGACTGAACTGTTTCTGATCGCAAATTTCCTGCACCTCCACGAAGGGGACATCCCCAATTATTGTCATTAACCTTTTACTGCACTGCTCGTCACGCTTTGAATAATATATTTTTGGCCGATAAAAAACAGGATGATCATAGGAATCATCGCCGCGCTGGCGGCTGCCATCATCAAATTGTAATCCACATAATTTTCATCAATGAAATTTTGCAATCCAAGAGGTATCGTGTACAGACTCTTGTCTAACAGAAAAATAAGCGCGTTCTCGTAGTCATTCCAATTCCATGAAAAATCGATAATCGCAAAGGTAGCCAGAGCAGGCTTGATCAACGGCAGCATAAGCCGGATAAATATTTTCAAATGGCCCGCTCCATCGATCATCGCCGCTTCCGTCAGATCCTTGGGAATGCCTAATAGAAACTGCCGCATCATGAAAACTCCAAATATGCTGAACCAACCCGGCAAGATAAGTGACCAATGTGTATTATAGATGCCCACCCAGTCGAACATGATAAATTTAGGCACAAACAAGATTTGTGGCGGAATCATCATCGCGGTCAAATACAGGAAAAACAAGGTGTCTCTGCCTTTGAATTCGATCCTTGCAAATCCATATGCGGCAAAAGCAGACAGTAAGGTAGCTCCAACCATACTCATGATAGATACTTTTAACGAATTCAAGTAATAGGGCAGGAAACTGTTCTTACCGGTCCAGACGGCAATGTGGTGCTCCATTACAGGAATTGTCGGAAACAGCTGAACGGGATATACAAAAACTTCATTCGGCATTTTAAACGAGGTGCTGATCATCCACATAAAGGGGAATATCATTGTTAGACCGAGCGCCAGCATGACCAAAGTAACGGTTATTTTGTTTATTTGCAATCGGCTGCTTTTAATAATGAACCCACCTTTTTTGCCCGAGCCACTGAAGCACAGTAATCAGGATCATAATCAGGAACAGCACCCATGATATGGCGGAAGCATAACCCATCTCGTAATAACGGAATGCGGTTTTGTAAATGAATAAGGATAAAATATGGCTGCTTGTTCCCGGTCCTCCATGTGTAATAGCTTCAATGATTCCAAATGTTTTTATCGTAGTAATAAACCCCGTCACTAGCAGAAAAAACGTCGTCGGACTGACCAGTGGCATAATCACTTTGAGCACCAGTTGGTATGGCGCAGCGCCATCCATCCTGGCAGCCTCCAGCAATTCATTCGGAATTTCCTGCAAAGCTGTCAGGAAAATGATCATATTGTAGCCGAGCAGAAACCAAATCCAAATCAAGTCAAAGGCGAACATCGGCGTATCCGTGGTTGAGAACCAACCTGGTGGATTGGCGATCCCAATTGAACGCAGCAATTGATTAATGGGACCCTGGCTGGGGTCAAACAATAGCATCCACACAAATCCAACCGCAACACCGCTTGTGATATAGGGTAAAAAATACATCGCACGCAATATATTTTTCAGATAGACATTTCGATTTAATGCCAGGGCAACAATAAAGGCCAAGGCAATGGATACGGGGACGGCGCTCAAAAACAGCAATGTATTTTTTAGAGATATATAAAATACTTCATCCCCAAACAACCGCTCATAATTTTTCATTCCAATAAAGTTGACGCTGCGGCCTGCAAAGTTCCAATCGGTGAAAGAAAGTACCAATGAAAACAAGGCAGGTACAAAAAAGAAAGCAATAATGCCGATCATATTCGGAGCGATGAACATGTAACCCATCATCTGCTGCCTTTTCATCCAACTGCGACTCATGATGTACCCTCCCATCGGGGAGTCCGGGAAAGCGATGGATGTGCTGACTCATTTCGGGGTCAAACCCACAAAACGATAAGCGTACACTTCTTCCAATCGCTTCCCCTTATTCCTCTACTTCGTTATTTTTTGTTCTGCTGCAGGAAATCCATATGCCGTTTAATCATTCTTTCTATTGAAGCATCAAGTGTCTGCGCTTTAGTTAAATATTTTTGGTATTCTTCTTTGCGCGCATCTATGACCTGCTGCTCCAATTTCAATTGAAACGTATCCTTTTTCGTGTCAAACAATACTTTTTTCAAAGAGTCGAGATCATAGGTATCCTCTGCGCCGGATGTTAACAGCTTGAGGACAGCATTCTGGTCTACCGCGCTGGATGCCGGTACCCGACCGCCTGCAGCCATTGGCAGCATGCCCCCATCCGCATACCATTTCAAGAACTTCCAAGCCTCTTCCTTGTGCGTCGAAGACGAATTGATGGAGATCGCATCGCCAACGCCCCCCATAACTTTAAAGCTTTGCTGATCAGGAGCTACTTTGGGAAAGCTTGCAAAAGCGACTTTAAATTTTCGCGGATAATCCTTCAGATTGTTGGCGAAACGAAAAATCCAATCGCCTCCATAGAATATTCCACTGTTTCCTTTTAAAAACTCGGCTTCAACAGGCATCTTTTTGGATATCTGTTCCCCCATTGTCGGAGTGCTTAGATCCGTATGCATCATATTGTACATAATTTCCAAATACCGTTTGGCAAATGGATCTCCCAGATTTGAGCTGCCGTCTGCCTTCACGTTGCCCCCTGATGCTTCGATGGAGCCATCCATCGGATAGTCAAATTCAAGCAGGGTTTGCAGAAATCCCCAACGGTCTCCTTGCTTTAATTTCTTGGCGTGAGCTTGTACGTCTTCCCAGGTCCACTGATCTGGAATGGCAATACCTGCTTGATCAAAAGCGTCTTTATTCAACCACATGAAGTAATTGTTTTTCTTGGTCGGAATGGCATAATATTTATTGTCTATCTTCCAATCTTTAGCATCTGCACCGATCTTGCCGTCAATATCATAATCTTTCATTTCGCTCAGGTTTTGTGCATTGCCCGCCTTCACTCGCTTTTCGAGGCGTGGAACATAATAACTGACATACAAATCGACACCTTGCCCAGTCATCAAAGCAGTATCAAGCTTTAAATTACCGGGGTCATCATTGACGTACCGCACGTATTCCACCTGAATGTTCGGATTTTCCTTGTTCCAGTTGTCGATGACCGTCTGCGGTCCGGACTCAGGCGGTACGCCCCCCCAGAATTTTAGCTGCACAGGCTTAGGAGCAGCGGCTCCGGATTTGGTCGTAGTTCCGGTGTTCCCGGAACATGCGGCCATTGTTGACATCGCCGCTATCAAGCACACGAATTTGTTAAACTTTCGTAATTTCATGGATACGATCCCCCTATTTATTGGATTCGATTACATCCTTATGATATCAAGTGGCATGGTTGTTATGAAGAATCATATCCAAGGGATCGATAGTACAAAACACATTCTGTGCGAATACGGTCATTGTAGAGACCTGTGATTTGTGCGATATTCCGAAGGTGTCAATCCCATCATCCGTTTGAATATCCGGTTATAATAGTTTGCATTTATAAATCCGACTCTCTCAGCTAATTCATATATGGGTATATCCGTATGCTCCAAATAATATTGCGATTTTTCCACACGTATCCGATGAAGATACTTGATCAGTGTTTCTCCGGTTTTTTGTTTGAATAAATTACTTAAATAGGTTTCGTCTAAGGACACATATTTGGCCATAGATTTGACTGTAATCGGGACGTCATAGTGTTTCAACATGTACTCCTTGAGTTTGTTGATTTCACTATGGTCAGTCTGCCTGTCTATAGAAGTGATCCTCAGGCTCGTATAACGCTCCAGCCTCGAGACCAACCTCTGCTTGAGCATCTCCGAATCGGTTGCCAAATACAAATCGTCTGAATTTCCTAGATGGTGCCTGGCCTGACGACTTAAGATGTTATCAATTTGTACGATCATTTCTTTGGCTTCCATCATGACGAGCTTCTGCTTACTCATCTTCCTCCATAGTGCATCAATCATTGTTTTACACGCTTCCAGCTTTATCTGCTCAAACTGCTGAAAGAATAATGACTCTTCCTCCCAATACAATTCAGTTGAAAATGTTCGGCATGGAGCTTTAGTATCATACCAATACTCATTGATCTGCTCCAGAAGCTCCAACCAAAGCTCAAGAATCCGATCGCCACGAGAATTCGCCGAGACTAGCTTAAGCAATCCTTTCTCAGCGACCTCTGCGGCATTATTTTGGATCAAAATCGGTTCAGATGACCAGCAAAATGCTGTAGTTAACCCATGCTGGGTGTACAAGTGAGTCACACACCGCTGTGGGTGCTCCAACAGCTTCAGAGAGAGAAAATCTGCTTCAGTGTAGTTCCTTTGGCCATGAAGTATACAAACCATAACTAAATGCTGCCGGTATAGTTCTCTCACCGGAGGAACTAAAGAAATTTCTGTCTCCATGGATTGTTTGGAGGTAAACATATTTTCCCAACACGCAAGGTAGTACCTCGAAATCTCGTAATCATTGTATTGGGAATTCTTTTCCAATTCCTTCCGCACTTTCAGCAGCGATTCCTGCAACGAATTTACACTCATGGAAAGCTTTAAAATATAATTGGAGGCACCAAATTCCAACGCCTCTCTTGCATAGTGGAATTCATTTAAACAGGTCAGCATAATAAACTTACAGTCGTAGCCACGCTGTCTCGCTGTTTTTAACAATTCCAGCCCATCCATCTCAGGCATAACTATATCCGTAATGACTAGATCGGGATTGCTCGCTTCAATGATTTCCAACGCTTCCTTCCCATCCCCGGCTTCTCCGATCAGTGTAAAATGAAATTGCTCCCAAGCAATAATTTCGCGAATGGACTCCCTCATGAACAATTCATCCTCTACCAGCAATACCGTCCACATCGATTTACACTTCCTTTTCAAATGGATTGGACACCAACAGCGGGAACTTCATCATTATTCTTGTTCCTTTGTCCATTGGAATTAATAAAAGCTCTGCCTCTTGCTTGAACAAAATCTGTAAGCGCTCTCGTAAATTCGAAAGTCCTATTCCCTTTTTCAAATTATTCGTCGGTGCAGGAGCTGCATGCAAGCCACGTCCGTTATCTTCAACCTCAATGGTCAGCTTCATGGCATCGGCATGAACGCGAATGATAATTTGCGCTGCTTCTTTCATATTATAGAAACCATGATAAATCGCATTTTCAATTAAAGGCTGCAAGCTCAACTTGGGCACCAACGCATAATCATATTCAGCACTGTATTCATAACGGATATCGCAAACAAATTTATAGCGAAATTGCTGGATATGGACGTAATCCTGCAGTAGCTCGATCTCCTTTTTTAAATGAATCAGTTCAATTTCCGAATTAAGACTGGTTTCGAGCAGCTTTCCGAGTGATATGCAAATATCGGAAATTTCCTCATCCTTTTTTCGCAGGGCGATAAATTTGATCGTATTCAACGTATTGAACAGAAAGTGGGGATTCATTTGCGACAGCAGCATTTGGAAACGTACGGCCTCCTTTTGAAGCTGTTCCATTTTGATCTGCTGCAGCATACCTTTCATGTCTCGGATCATCTGGTTAAAGGTGCGTGTTAATTCTTGAATTTCGCCGCGTCGTTGTGTCTCCGTCAATGGAATCTCAAGACGATGGTTGACAACCTTGACCATCTTTTTATTTAACTGATGGAGCGGCCTTGTAATGGAAGAAGCTATCAAAAATGTTATCAACGTAAATAAAACTGTAAACACACAGAAAATAACAAAATACCTTTGTTTCATTTTATATATTTCGTTTAAAAGCAAATCAAGTGACATGTAGTTGATCAAATACCAATCTAAGGAGGGAATGTAATTATAAAGCACTATGGTTGATGATGCCCGATCAATGAAAAAGCCTTCAGGATCCACCACTCCTTGTAAAGACTCGATAACCGATGGAGACAGCTTGAAATCGGAAGAGGAGCTTACGACCGTTTTACCTGTTCGCTCTATGATGCTATAGATCTGAGAATCCGCATTCTGAATTGTCGAGTGAAACCAGTAATGATAATCCAAGCTTAGCCGTGCATAGCCGATCGGACGGTTGTTGTTGTCCAACAACACACCGAGCAGCGTTAACAGGTTGGGGCTATTCGTCCTGTCCATAGAGACGTAATTATTGTCAGCGGTTATCCACTGGTGGGGAATAAAGCTGGGTTTGTTAGTCAGCCTGTAATCCCGCAGAAAATTATCGTAATTCAAAGCCAGCTTGGGCATGTAAGATACATACATATTGCCCTTAAAGTCGGCCACAGTGAAATAAACTTGAGGGGAATGATATAAAAAAAGCGAGTCGTCCAAAGAAACCAACTTGTCTTCTATAACCCTGGTTCGTTTAAAATCGGAATATTGGGATGGGTCCTGCAATTGGGCAGCGATGGTCGGATCTTTCTCTACGATATAAAACGCTTTGGTCAATATACTGAGCACATCGTCAAAGCTTTTACGGGTCATTTTCAGATTCAAAGTACTCTTCTCTATGATCTTGTCCTGCAGCGTTGCCTCAATCTCACTAAATATATAGAAGAAGCCGACAGACAATGGAATGAAAATACATAAGATAAACGCGACAAATAGTTTGTTTTTAAGTGAAGCCGGCCATAATCTAGCCAGAAAAATCCCTCCTAAGTAGTATGTGCACAAATTAAGTTGTAACGACTCTATCGGTTTGTCCATTTATTAGAGTCTATTTTATAGCTTCTCCGTATAAATTAATATTCATAATTCAATTAGATATATAGAACAAATCACAGATTTCCAGGCAGAGCATAAGAATAGGAAATGATTGTAAACGATCGACATTTCATGCGGGTGCTGTCTGCATCCGGTTAGATCTTCTCCAATTATAGTATAAATAATCGAGGCTTGCTTACAGAATTTAAATGAATAAAAGCCCAGAAATAACTTAATTTCTCAGTTTCTTTTGAATGCTAGCAAACCTCAAGGATGACCATGAAATAATTCATATGAACCTGATTAATCCATGTATGAATAGTATTCGATATGATATTTTGTAACAAGACAACACCCATTTAGAAAGCAGCAGCTGGATGGGGTTCCAAATCTTTGAGGGGAGTGCGGCCAAAACACAGATTCAACTTTAACTTACAATAAGGAGTCGATATCAATGAAATTTGAACATGTACAGTCAGATATTACAGTTGTAGGCGGTGGGCTTTCGGGAGTATGTGCTGCTGTCGCAGCAGCACGATTAGGCAAAAAAGTGTCTCTTATTCAAAATCGCCCGGTTTTGGGGGGCAATTCAAGCAGCGAGATGCGGGTATGGGTTGTTGGAGCAACGGGTCATGGCGTCAACCGCTTCGCCAGGGAGACCGGAATTTTAGGTGAAATGTTTGTGGAAAATCAATATACAAACCCCGAGGGCAACCCGTATTATTGGGACCTTATCGTATTGGAAAAGGTTCGTGATGAGCCGAACATTACTTTGTTTTTGAACACGGATGTGCATGAGATTGAAGCAGAGGGTGAAGAAACGAACCGATCTATTAAAACGGTTACAGGCTGGATGATGGGTTCTGAACGTAAAATTCGCTTTGAAAGCCCTGTCTTTCTTGATTGTACAGGTGATGGGCTCATAGGTTTCTTGGCTGGAGCCAAATATCAAGTTGGACGTGAAGCACAGCACCAATATAATGAATCATGGGCTCCCGAGGTTGGGGATAACATTACTTTGGGGAGTACACTGCTGTTTTATACAAAGGATGCCGGTATCCCCGTCAAATTTGTCGCTCCCAAGTTTACCAAGGATATTACCCAAACCCCTATCCCTTTGAAAAGAGTGTTGAAAAGCGGAGATTCCGGCTGCCATTATTGGTGGATTGAGTGGGGCGGAGAAGAGGATATCGATACCCTGCATGATAATGAGCGGGTACGTGATGAATTATGGTCTGTCATTTATGGGATATGGGATTACATCAAAAACTCAGGTAAGTTTGATGCTGACAATATGACACTGGAATGGGTAGGAAGCACACCGGGAAAACGGGAATACCGTAGATTTATCGGCGATTATGTGCTGAACCAGAACGATATTGAGCAGCAAACGCAATTTGCCGATAGTGTCACCTATGGCGGTTGGTCTATCGATCTTCATGCACCTGAAGGCATGTATGCCTCTGGATATACATCCAGACATATCCATGCTGATGGCATTTACCAGATTCCGTATCGCTCCCTGTATTCAGTGAATGTGAGTAACCTTTTATTTGCAGGAAGGAATATTAGCGCTACCCACATCGCCTTCGGATCTTCACGAGTCATGGGTACCTGCGCCACCATGGGCCAGGCAGCGGGAACAGCGGCTGCCCTATGTGTTACTCATGAGGCAACCCCTCGCGAAGTTTATGAAAAACATTTGAAGGAATTACAGCAGACCCTTCTATGGGAGGATGCTTCTGTCATTGGCATTCGGAACGAAGATTCTACAGATTTGGCACTTCAAGGGACAATTACCGCATCAAGCTATGTGAAACATATTGCTGTAGAGCAGGCGGATGAGCCATTTGAGCTTAGTTCCGATGTAGCCTTCTTGCTGCCTGTTGACCCGCGGATCGACAAGATCCAAATTTTACTGGATTCTTCTGCTGATACCACAGTTGAGGTCGAAGTATGGAATACAGGACTGGCTGAGAATTACATTCCCCACAAGCTTCAGGTGCAGGATGTCCAAACCATAACAAAGGGAATTCAGCAGTGGGTTGAATTCAACCTCCCATGGAGCCCGGATCAAGCTCAGAATGCCTTTGTGGTAATTAAGGAAAATCCGCATGTAACGCTGCATTTGTCCCATACGCCGATGAGCGGTATCCTTTCATTCGTTAATGAGAAGAGCCTGAATGTAGCTCGTGGCATGGAGTCGCTCAACCAAGATCAACTCGTTGTCAAATGGAATATGAAACGTGTAGTTCGCAAACCGTTTTGCTTCCGGTTAATGAATGAATCCGAGGCCTTTGCTCCTGATAAAATCATTGATGGCTACCAACGCCCTTACGGTGGGCCACATATGTGGCTTTCAGAGCCTATTGAAGCGGAGCAATGGGTCGCATTGAATTGGAACCAAAGCGTGAAATTTAATGAAATCCATATTACATTTAATGACGATGTAAATGAGGATCTGATTAATTTGCATCATCATCGCACTCCGTTTGATATCATACCAGAGTTGGTCAAGGATTATCGTCTGGAAGTATTTGAAGCTGGGGAGTGGAACGTTCTGTTGGAAGTGAAAGACAACAGGCAGCGCAAAAGAACGCACATCCTGGAGCAAGCGGTGGACACCGATCAGTTAAGACTCGTGGTGGAACAAACCAATGGGACATTAATGGCTGAGGTAGTCGAGATCCGCGTCCGTTAATCGAATAAAAGTGAATAGTAGACAAGAATAAGGCAGCCCTGATTATAGGGTTGCCTTATTCTTGTCTTGCGCTTGGCTGTTGTGCTTCTTGGTAGTTGCTTGGTAGTTCCGTTGGGCCATACATTTATTCAATGAAACTGCTCTCGATATCATCCTACTTGGTTGTAATTGCGAACTATTATTCTACGGTTAAACGATACATGGTGTTTGTGGGTAAATAATCTGCACCTATATCAATCATAGCCTGTGCCTGTTCTTCTGTATCTCCTGCCCGAAAACAAACCTTTAATCCCCTTGCATGCAGCAATTTGATATCGGCTTCAGACACCAATGCCATATCTGTGTAGTTCAATGCTAAACCTGCATTGCCTAGACCAGCGACTTCTTCCAACTTTTCCATGCTGCTAAAAATATGATGTACGAATATTTGATGGGAGTAATCCCTAACCTTGGCTATATGGCTGAAGGAGCTGCTTGAAATAACCGAATGGGGCTCCAACCCGTATTCTCTTAGAACAGGAACCAAATGCTCAGCAATATCAGTTTTGATCTCAATGAACGGAACACAACCATAATATCTGCATATCTTCAAGTATTGTTTGAAGGTGGGTATTTTTAATTGCTCGGCTGTGTAATCGGCAATCTGATTGCCTGTGTCCATGGTACATTGCATTAATTGCTCATAAGTCATACTTGAAATACTACCTGTACCATTGAATGTCCGATCAATCGTGGAATCATGACAGCATACAAGAACATCATCTACGGTTTTATATACATCTGTTTCGATTGCCCAATACCCTAATTTACCAGCAGCTTCAAATGCCGGAATTGAATTTTCTGGAGCAAGCGGCGTGTATCCTCGATGAGCAATAAATTTGGGCTTAGTAACGCTGTTGGGGGTGTTAAAAATAGGATTATTATAGTCAGAGTTGCCTTGAATCCGTTCCATATTAACCAATCAAGTCATCTCCCAGCTAGATTGTACTGAACCTCTACTGTGATAAACTAAATAACTTATAATATTAACCTTTTACAGATCCCACCATGACACCCTTCACAAAATATTTTTGCATAAATGGATATACAAACAAGATAGGCAAGACCGTCAGAACAACGGCGGATGCAGTCATAATATCAGGCGATACGGTTGCTGCAAGCTCTACCTCACCCAAACCTTCCGCTGTTCCTGACTTCTTGATCATCTCATACAGAAACAAAGTCACGGGTTTTAAATTGTCCTTTGTTATATACATTAATGCATCCGCATACCTATTCCAGTAGTTTACTGAATAGAAAACAATGATGGTCGCAATCGCCGCCTGCGAAACAGGAATCACTACGGAAATAAGGGTACGCGTGTTGGACGCTCCATCGATCTTTGCCGCCTCTTCGAGAGATGCCGGTATATTTTCAAATGAGGTTTTCAATACGAACATATAAAAAGGATTCACTACGGCGGGTAATATTAGGACCCATATGCTATTCAGTAGTCCATAGCTTTTGAGCAAGAAATAATTCGGTACGATACCCGCATTAAATATCATGAAGGTCACATAAAGGTAAGCAAAAAATGTCCTGCCTTTAACATGTGGTTTGGATAAGGTATAGGCTGTCAGGATTGTAGTCACAACCGCAATAAACGTACCCACAATCGTTATGAAAAATGAATTCTTTAGTGAGGTCAGGAAATTCGTCCGATAAATAATATATTTCCAGCCCCCAATGTGGAAATCAACAGGCCATATCCAAACCTTACCGCCAGCTACAGCGCTTATACCACTTAATGACCTCGCAAATATATTCATGATAGGCAGCAGGCAAACAAGGGCGCAACCAATAACCAGCATGTAGTTGACTACCTGAAAAAACTTTTCACCTCTTGAAAGTTTCAAGTTCGCTTCTCCTTACCAAACAGATTTACCAGTCGTCACTTTAGCAAGCCAGTTCGACAGTATGACAAGAATGAATCCAATCACTGAATTAAACAAGCCAACGGCAGTTGCGTAGCTAAAATTCGCTTGGCCAAGACCTGTACGATACACATAGGTGCTAATTATATCACCTACACTATAAACGGTGGAATTGTAGAATACCAATACCTGTCCAAAACCAGACGTCATGATGTGCCCCAAATTTATCGAGACCATTAATACAAATGTGGGTAACAGGCATGGCAGCGTGATATGCAACATCTGTTTGAACTTATTGGCGCCATCCACAATGGCTGCCTCGTAGACCTCGCTATTAATGGCACTTATCGCCGCAAGGTACATGATGGTCCCCCACCCTACTGAATGCCAGGCATCAGAAATGACAAGCAAAAACCGAAACCAACTCCCCTTCAAAAAAAACAGGACAGGATCTCCACCCAAAGATGTGATAATGGTGTTTACAGCACCTCCGGATCCAAAAACGATGTAGAACACGCTGTACACCACA
Organism: Paenibacillus sp. FSL H8-0034; assembly: GCF_038000305.1. Classification (NCBI taxonomy): domain Bacteria; kingdom Bacillati; phylum Bacillota; class Bacilli; order Caryophanales; family Paenibacillaceae; genus Paenibacillus; species Paenibacillus sp. FSL H8-0034. Next base: position 4,334,566 of record NZ_JBBOBS010000001.1, on the reverse strand, counting down.
ACCCATGTGAAAAAATGGGGAATATAAATGAAAGTCTGCACAACTTTTTTAACGGCCATTATTCTCACTTCATTGAGTAATATCGCTAGCATCAAGGGCAAGGGCAGTATGAAAATCATTTTGTACAGGCTTATAATTAAAGTGTTCCTTACTACTCTAAAGAATGCCTCATCCGCAAACATACGATAGAAATGGTCAAGCCCAACCCAAGGGCTGGTGCTTAGATTCACAACACCCTTAATGTTTTTGAAGGCAATCGTTATATTTGCCATGGGCATAATGTCGAACAGAAACAAAAACACAAGACCCGGTATAAGAAATAAATACCACTCGTAATTCTTAGTCAAGTACCCAACTGTTTTATTACGTTTCACCTTCGTACCCTTCACATGTGCAATCAATGGTCATACTACCTTTCATGTGGCAAAATGGTTTTCATTTTTTCCTGAGGACTAAATGAAGGTCTGCCTTTTGCCTGTAGGCCAACATAGTTAATCTGTCCCCTGCCTGTCACACCTGAAACGCGACCGTCTTTATCAGGGTCTGAGTATTTGTTGAACCACAGCTCCATCTCATATTTAAGACTGGCAATCAAATCTTCTTGATTGAGTGTACCGAGCTGTGCGTTTGGTGCTTTAACCAAATTGTATCTTTCCCCCGGATCATTGACTAAATCATAGAGTTCGCAAGGACCTAATGGATAGCGATGAATGTATTTCCATTCTTTCGTACGTATCATCCGCGCTGCGCCCAGCTCATCATATACAACAATGGGTTCCTCGTAATCATAAGATTCTCCATGCAGAATAGGAACGAAGCTCCGCCCAGGCATTTTTTCCTCAGGGGTGAAATCAATCCCGGCGTACTCCAGTATAGTAGGCATGAAATCATATCCGCTCACAAGCGCGCTGCTGACGACTCCTTGCTGTATTCTGCCCGGTTGGCTGAATATCGCGGGAACCTTTACGGATGTATCATACAGATTATGCGGGTTTGTAGAATTACCCTTCCCCCATATGCCATGATGGCCACAATTAAAGCCGTTGTCGCCGGATAAGATAACCAGTGTATTTTCGGTAAGATTAAGCTCCTCAAGTTTATCCATTATCTTGCCAAGGCTCATATCTACTGCCGTTACAGCTGCGAAATAACCCTTTAGATGCTCTCTCACATCTATGGGGCGCGCTCTTTCTGATGATGCGAGGGAATCACTGTATTGTAATGTTATAGGGTATTCCTCGCCCCACTCGTGCGCAGGCTCCTGAGGGCAGCTTTCGAACTTGCAATCATCATAAGAGGCCACGAGCTCCTCAGGATGCTGGTCAACATAAGGGCTATGCGGAGCCGTATAATGCACGCTTAAATAAAAGGGGGTATCCTTATCGCTTTGCTCATCCAAGAAATCCAGAGCATCATCCGTTATGACATCCGTCAAATATCCTTCTCTGACAACAATCTCACCGTCTTTTACCATAGGAATGTTGTGGTATGGCGAACCTGACGCTCTGTGCACAAACCAGTGTGTAAAGCCCTTCTGTGGTTTTAGGCTATCACCCAAGTTCCATTTGCCTGTTATCGCACATACATAGCCATTTTCCGATAAATAGTCTGTATAAGCCTTATGTTCTTTGATATATTCATACACTGCACCTTCATAAGCCATATTACCGACTTTAATCCAATCCTGAACTCCGTGGGTGGATGGCATTTTTCCAGTCATTAGCGAAGCACGCGAAGGGGAGCATACAGGAGATGTGCAAAAGAAGCTATCGAAGCGCACCCCTTTACTCGCAAGGGCATCCATATTCGGCGTTCTGATTTCACTATTCCCTGCACATCCCATCGCCCAATAACCCTGATCATCCGTTAGAACGAATACGATGTTCGGCTTGTTTCTATCCTTGCTTGCCATGTTAAAGCTTCCTCCATTTCATCATACATCCATGAACAATTACTTTTTGCCACGCCATTCATTATAAAATTTCTCAATTTTCGTACCGCCGTTGGAGTCCCAATACGCAATAACCTTATCGAGCTGGTCCACCGGAGTTACACCAGCTACGATACCGTTTAATGCGTCCATCACATAGGTATCGAGTGCTTGCATGTTGTCAACTACCGTCACTGCTGGTGCCAGGCTCACCGGATTATCAACACCGATTTTGGCAATAGAAGCTTTAAAGGCATTGAAGGTCGTTTCCAAATCAGCGTTTTTGGACAAACGTGCTTCCCACATTTTCGGGTAAACATCTTCACGGTAGAAGCCGGAAACAAATACGTTAGAGTTTACACGCTCATTATTGAAAGCGGGTTGAATAAGCTTATAGCTGCCATCACTATTCATTGAAAAGTGTGTACCCTCATCACCCAAAGCGATACGTGTGAAATTGTTCATTTCGATGATAGAATTGAGAGCTTTAATAGAGTCGACCGGATGCTTGGAGGTGACAGGTATAGCGCCAAAAGCACCAACGCCGCTTCTCTTCTCAGCTACCTGGGTGCCATCTTTACCAATCATTATAGGGAGAACGGCTGTTTTCATATTAGGTTCAAGCTCACGAAGCGCACCAATAGCCGTTTCAATACCGTTCCAGCCGTTTACCATCATCACGGATTTACCGGAAGTCCATTTGGCAACCTTATCTTTGCTGCTCAACGCAGGCATTTCAACATCCAACAAGCCTTCTTTGTAAAGCTTAGCCATATACTCAAGGTACGCTTTCAGGTTGGGATGCTTGATGATGGGTGTAATCGTGCCTTTAACATCCTGCCATGTTCCCGTGATACCAAATGCGCCAGCAAGATTGGGTACAAAATAGCCGCCATAGCCCGACTTAGCATCCGTAGTTAGAGGAATCATCTTCGGGTAAGCTTTCTTAATCGCAACCAAGGTCTCATAAAAACCATCAATTGTAGTCGGGACCTTAATCCCTGCAGTATCTAATAGGTCACCTCTGGCAACGATCGAGTTCAACAGTGACCCAGGTTGAGCTATCGTAGAAGGGATAGCATAAATTTTTCCATTCACGGTAGTTGCTGGCCAGAGTGTTGTTATCGCTTTCTTGATATTACCCCCGTACTTGTCAAGCGGTTCCGTGATGTCCATGAGAGCATTATTATTCATCATCAGATTGTAATTGGCGGGACTCAAATATACATAGTCATAAGGCTCACCGGATGAAATAATAAGCATGAGCTGCTCAACGCCGGAGATGACCTGAAATTCGATGTTATAGCCGCTGACTTCCCGGGTAATTTTGGCACCCGCATCTGCCTCAAGATCATAGAAGCTGGAACTGACCAGCCATTTGAGAGTTGGTTTCGGTTCTTCCCCCGTAGTTGCTGTGGGTTTATCAGCTGCTTCCTGGGTTGGAACTGGAGAGCATGCGCTTAACGAGCCAGTTAATATTGCCAGTACGGCAAATATCGAGCAAACGGATTTATTTTTCATCCAATTCAACCTCGCTATTAGTTACTTTATAGTTGTTAACTTATTTATTAATATCAATAACAATTTTCCCAACCTCAGGTGAACGGCTTACTGCAAGCTGGTAGGCTTCCGGTGTATGATCCAAATCAAATCTGTGGGTGATCATATCATCAAATTTGACTTTACCCTCTTGCACCAATTGGATGGCCACTTCAAAGTCTTCTCTGACATACATTTGAGTCCCTAATAATTTCCTTTCTGCTCTTTGGAGCAGGCGCATAGGGAACACAGGATCTTTCGCGAATAATGCAGTGATGACTATTTCTCCGCCATGTTTCGTAATGTTCAGTGCTTGGTTTAGGGTTAGCTCCAACCCGGCACAATCAATCGCGGCATCCAGTCCAATATCGCCGGCTTCATCCTTCAAACGATCTACAATGTTCTCCTTAACGGGATCGATAACAATATCCGCTCCCAGCCTTCTAGCAATTTCCCGTCTGCCTTCAATAGGATCAGAAGTGGCAACTAATTTGGCGCCAAACGCTTTCAGGACTTGAATAATTAAGAGCCCTATCGGACCTGCTCCCAAGACAGCCACCGTTTTTCCGGTAACACTCTCCATTCTACCAACAGCGTGTACAGCGACAGCTACACTTTCAATCATTGCTCCTTCAGTTGCCGTAAATCGTTCTGGAAGCGCTATCAAATTATATTCTGGAACTAGTGTAAAGTTGGCCAACGCCCCTGGGAAATAGCCCCCTATCACTTTCAATTCCCGACAAAGATTAAATTTGTCTTGAAGACAATGTTCACATTTCCTGCACCCTACTCCGGGGATTCCGGCGACGTAATCTCCTATTTGAAACGCTTTCACATTAGGTCCTATTTCAACCACTCTGCCGGCGAATTCATGACCCATGATTGTGGGCGGCTTGATTGTGGGATGCCCCCCTTTATAAATATGAAGGTCTGATCCACAGATCCCGCATACCTCTATTTCCACTAATACTTGATCAGCTACAGGTGCAGGGCGTTTCGCATCTGCAACATGCATTTCTTCGATTCCTGTTAATACAGCTTGTTTCATCCCGTAATAAACCTCCTGTTTAATATTAATGTCTTAATCAAAAGCTATTGGTTAATTAGGCTTTCTGAAAAGGATTTAAAGTAGGATCACCTCCTAATATGCCTCCATCAACAGCAATAATTTGTCCGGTAACAAAATCCGTTTCATTGGAAAGCAGGAAAACGATCATATTAGCAACGTCTTCCGGTGTACCCAGTCTCTGTAACGGTGTGCGATTGATGATTCGATCCCTGTAGCCAAGGTTAGCTGGAGTCGACAAGTCCACAAATGGTGTCTTTATATATCCTGGGCTTACCTGATTAACCCGAATACCCAATTCCGCCCACTCCACAGAAAGAACTCTTGTTATTTGTGAGACACCTCCTTTGGCAGCACCGTATATAGCTACATTGTGCACGCCATAATGGGATAACATAGAGCCGATATTAACAATCCGTCCACCCTTATTTTTTTTCATCTCTCTCGCCACGATCTGAGAAACGAAGAATGTACCCGTTAAGTTCGTGTCTATGATATATTTCCATTCAGCAAGCGTATACTCCAAGGCCGCTTTACGAATATTCGTTCCAGCCGAGTTCACAAGCATATGGATACTGCCATGTTGTTGAATGATCGCTTCTACTGCATGTTCAATCTGTTCGACATCGGATACATCTGCCTGATAGAAGTAAAGCTGTCCTTTAAACTCGGGCAAGCTGTTCATAAATTCTTGTGCTCGATCCGCACTTCGGCCGATCATCGCACAAATAGCTCCATTGGCTGCTAGTTTTTTCACGGCTGCTGCGCCGATTCCTGAATAGCCACCGGTAACCACAGCTACTTCGTTGCTGAAACACATGAGCTGTTCCATCTCCTTTTTTTACCCCCTTGCACAATACATCAATTTTGACCTGAGCTGATTGGTACCCCCCCTTTCTTTTTACTATAAAGCATGCATTAAAATCATACTTATAAGCTATCACAGCAGAACCAGTTCATACCATGTACTATTCTCCTTAATTTGTAATATTATATTGTGGCAGTATGATAAATCTGCAAATTGGAGTCGCTATATCCACAACTACCTCCTCAATAAAATTGAATAGTTGTTGCTCTTTACTAATGCATAATAAAAGCTTATTATCTCACTATAATTGGTGGCCTTGTTTATTAAAATGGCAAACCTCTATGCTTCTTGTCATTTTTTTAGGGTGAGGTCACGTTAGGTCCTCCGTCCACTCAGCAAGCATCAATAGAGATACATAAAAGGAGCAACCATTCATGACATACTTCCACATGATTATAGTTGACGATGAGCCTATCATTCGCCGAGGGCTGCAAAAACTTGTCGAAGCAACCTGCCGTCCTGTAGCTACAATTCGTTTGGCTTCAAGTGCTGAGGAGGCGCTGCGGATGATTGACGAGCAGCCGCCCGATTTTGTGCTGACGGATATCCGAATGTCCGATATGGACGGTTTAGAACTGTGTCGCTGCATTCAAGAAAGCCAACTGCCAATCCAGACGGTCGTCATCTCCGGGTTTGGTGAGTTTCAATATGCTCAAAAAAGTGTCTCCTACGGCGTTAAGGAATATTTATTAAAACCTGTCAATCAAGTTGAGTTGGAAAAAGTACTGGATAAGCTGATAGCTCAAACGAACGGATTGCGTTCAAAGGATCAGAGCATACTCTCGATTCGTGATTGTGAAGCTTTTCTGGTGCGAATTGGAGAGGGCATATGGAATTTACAAAAGCAGGATTTGGATACGGTTCTTGGAGAATGGCGGCGTTACGTTGGCGGGCTTCATATGAATGTGCAGCAGACCGTTACTTTATTAGGTGAAAGCATGCAGCGGGTGATCCAATTTTTGAATGAAAAAGATATTTATCCTTTCTCTGCGGAGCCTATCCAAATGAACGAAGAAGAAGCGGGAAACGCAGAACCAGCATTTGAGAAATTTGAGGCGATAGTTCATGGGATATTTGAACAGCTTCTGAAAAAACGCAAAGGCAAAACGATTGATCCTATCGAAGCCGCCAAGGAGTATATCGATACGCATCTCAATCAGGAGGTATCGCTTGAGGAGGTAGCAGATCATCTGGGTTTGAATCCGTCCTATTTCAGCCAGCTGTTCAAGCAGATGACCAATGAAACCTTTGTCCACTATCGGATAAAGAAGCGGCTTGAACAAGCGAGAAAGCTGCTTGAAATCCCCCATTACCGGATGTTGGATATTGCTTTGGAGGTTGGTTACGTGGATTATTCGCATTTTGCCAAGTCGTTTAAGAAGATGTACGCACTCTCGCCTACCGAGTACCGCTCCAAATTGGGGATTGATTGAAATGCGTCAGGCGAATCGATTGTCGCTGTCCAGTCGTTTGTTTCTATATTTTGTGATTGTCATTATATTGTCCTTAGCATTAGTTGGATTTATCTCCTATTTTGGAGCTGTACGCATTTTGGAAAGCCAACAGGAGAAACAACTCAGCCAAATTATTACGAGCACCGCGCATCAAACCGAGCTTTATTTGCAATCGTATGAACGGGCAAGCAATGTCTTGATCTCGCAGGATGAAGTGAAGCGTTTTCTGGATATCAATCCAGAGAACAGCTACGATTATATTTATTACGCGGATAAAATAAAACAAAATGCAATACGAACCACATTCCTGCATTATCCTCACATTAATTCCATTTATGTACTCGGTCGGCATGGACGTTATGTGCTTGAAAACAACTATATTACAAGTGAATATCCGATTGAACAACCAGCCATTTACTACGACAATCTGATGTCGAAAATTGTGGATACGACTCGTTTGACGATTTTACGGTCATCGCTTAAGCCCGAGTTGAGCCATTCGGTTGTTACGCTCGTCCGTCCGTTTCGTGGTTATTCCACTTTTGATTATAACGGTTTGCTGGCGATTGATCTGAATATTAATGAGCTTTCCACAATTTGGGTCAAGCTCGATATCGGGGAAAATGGAAATTTATTTATTGTCGATGGAGAAGGAAAGCTCATCTATCACCCCGATTCAAGTAAACTGGGGACCCGTCTGAATACATCGATAGCTGACCCCATACTTGCGAAAACCGAAGGCACACAGATTATGGGGGAGTTTGGAGAGGAACGATTATTTGTTTGGAAAAACTCGCCTTATTCCGGTTGGAAGCTGGTTATATCGCTGCCGGTCGAGGAACTGCGTAAGCCTGTAACCGCCATCAGGTGGGTGGTTATTTCCGTGGGTTTGTTTGCGCTTGCTTCCGGTCTATGGCTTGCTTATCGTTTTGCACAATCGATCAACAAGCCGATTCAAGTGCTTAAGGAAGGTATGCGGCAAACGGAAAGAGGCGTATGGAGGGAAATTCCCGTCGGCGAGCGCATGGATGAGATCGGGCTGCTAATTCACAGCTACAATCTGATGGTCCACCGTCTTTCCGAAATGATTGAGAAGGTGTATGCAGCCGAACTGGACCAGCAAACTGCCAAGCTTGCGCTGCGCACCCAGCAGTTAGAAAGGCAGCGAGCTGAATTTCAGGCACTGCAGCTGCAGATTAATCCACACTTTTTGTACAACACACTGGAAACAATCAACTGTTATGCGATCATACGCGACACTCAAGAAATTCGTGAAATTGTCGACGCTATGGCGTTCATGCTCCGCTATGCTTCTCAGACCAACCTCAAAGAAATTACGGTTGCTAATGAGTTGAACCATATCCGTTATTACCTGATCATTTTGAAGCATCGGTTGGAACGGGAATTCGAGATTGATGTCGTAATCCCTCCTGGATTATTGCTTGAAAAAATGGTCCGTTTCACGCTACAGCCACTAATCGAGAACGTATTTGAGCATGCTTTTCGAAAACATATCACGCCGCAGCACAAAATCCGGATCAATGCGCGAATGGACAACGATAACTTTTATGTCATGGTAGAGGATAACGGGCAAGGGATGACGCAGGAACGATTGAACGAATTACGTAACAAGCTGTATTCGAATCGACTTGCTTACGATTCCAGCTCGAATGCTTATGAGTACGGCGGTATCGGGGTTATGAATGTACACAGGCGTATTCAATTGGTGTTTGGAGAAGCATATGGTCTCGAGATTGAGAGCCGATTGAATGAGGGGACGATCGTTACCATGAAGCTGCCTAAGGATCAACGTGACAACTTTTTTGACACCTAAAAAAAAACCATGCCGTCCAAAAAGACTTCATGGTGCTGCCATCTATCTCCGGTTAGTATGGGGTTACATCCAAATCAAGACGGGAATCAGGCAAATTCGGATGGAAGACGTGCCTGTCCCGCAACCAGCACCCGACCAAACGTTCATTAAAGTAATGGCAGTGGCCATATGCGGTTCGGACGTCCATTATTTCGAGCATGGGTCATCGGCCGTTATCTGGTCGATGGCCCATGCTGCGAACGAGAGGCTATTTTGATTATTGGGAGGAACGTACAATGGTTGTACAAGAAAACAGCAGGGAAATTCCCGTTATCGGCAGCTATGATGTCATCGTCTGCGGCGGCGGGCCTTCCGGCCTCATCGCCGCAGTGGCAGCAGCACGCAATGGGGCAAGAACGCTCCTTATCGAGCGCTACGGCTTCGTCGGCGGCATGGCGACAAGTGCCCTCGTCACCCCTATCAGCGAATTTCGCATCAATAGCAAACAGCACATCGGCGGCATCCCCTTCGAGCTTATGCAGAAGGCAGCTGCGCTGGGCGGTGCGAATGTCGCGCTTGACAGCGGTAACTACCCTGTTAATGACGAGCTCTTAAAGCTCGCTGCACAGCGCCTGCTGCTTGAAAGCGGCGTTACGCTGCTTTACCACACCTGGTTTTCCGATTGCATCGTTACCGACGGACGTGTCACTCATGTCATTGTGCAGAACAAAGCAGGCCGTGTGGCCTATTCGGGCAAGGTTTTTGTGGACTGCACCGGCGACGCCGACATTGTTCGTGCGGCGGGCTTTGAGACAGTTAAAGGCGATGTGCTGCAGCCCGCCTCCCTCTGGTTCCAACTCGGCGGGGTGGATACTGACGCACTCGCTCCTATTTTCGGCGACGCCGTTAACGGCATCCTGCCTATCTCCGATGTGATTCGTGGCAGACTTGCCGAGCTCAATGATCAGGGCAAGATACCCATCTTCGGTGGCCCTTGGATCAACAAGTTTTTCCACGACGGCATGGTTAGCATCAACCTGCTGCGCGAGCCCACCGACGCGAGTGACCCCGAGTGGTTCACGCGTACCGAATGCAGCCTGCGCGAAAAGCTTCACCTGATTATCGATGTCATGCGCGAGAATTTCCCTGAATTCAAAAACTGCTGGCTTGCGAAGTCGGGCATCCAGACTGGTGTGCGTGAAACCTATCACATCGTCGGCATCTATGAGCTCAAGGCTGACGACATTCTGAATCCCAAGGCCTTCCCCGACACAATTGCCAAGGGCGCGCACGTTATTGATATCCATGAGACAAACAGCATCCATCAGAAGGAATTTTTCATCCCCAAACAGGAGTACAATGTTCCCCTCAGATGCCTTGTGCCGCAGGGCAGCATCAATCTCGTCACAGCCGGGAGATGCCTTAGCGCGGATGGACCAAGTTTCGGCTCCGTGCGCGTCATGGCCACCTGCATGGCGATGGGACAGGGTGCGGGTACGGCTGCGGCCATCAGCGTACAGAACGGCTGCAGCATGTCAGATATGGATTTCGGCCTGCTTCGGCACAAGCTCATTGAACAGGGCGCCCTCGTTGATTTCGACAACTGTAAATTTTAACGTAGAGCAAAAGAAATTTTGCAGCCAATTCCGAAAGGCTATTCAATCTATAGAATGCAGGTGATAAAGTGGCAAATGTCATATTATTGATGTCCGACGAGCATAATCCAAAATATTGCTCTGTCTATGGACATTCTATTGTACAAACACCGAATATGGAGAAGCTGGCACAAAGCGGGACCGTTTTTTCAAACGCCTATTGTTTATCTCCTTTATGTACCCCATCCAGGGCGGCTTTTGTGACAGGAAAAAGGATACATGAGGTGCAGGCCTATAGCAACTGTAAAGTAAACTTAGATCGAAGCATTCCGTCATTTGGGAAAGTGCTTGCCGATCAAGGGGTACATACTGTGGTGGTCGGGGGATCCGCCCAAATCTACGAAGAATTTAGCGAACAATATGAAACTGTCAATGAAGCTTTTGAAAGTGGAGGGCTTCCACGGCGACCAGGTGCTGTTCGCAAAGGAGTTTCCAAGCTGGCAGCCGAATTTGGAATAAAGGATAACGCATTTGATCGTGATTTGAAAAGAATGGAGATTGCAATGGCATGGTTGAAAGAAAAAGCGCCGGGTTTGGAACAACCGTGGGTACTCGTTATTAATCTGCCAAAGCCGCATTTTCCATTGTGGACCACTCGCGAATTCTGGGACATGTATCAAGAAGGTGTCAGCCTACCGGAATACGGAGCCGCATGTGAGTCGGCACAGCATCCCTATGCCGCTGACTTAAGATATTATTTTGAGACGAATCAATTCACGGATGAACAGATACTGGGACTACGCCAAGGTTACTTCGGTTGTGTCAGCTTTGTAGACCGGCAATTAGGCCGCATTATGGAAGCGATGGAGCAATCGGATCTGCAAGAAAATACGAACCTGATCTACACCGCCGATCATGGAGAGATGCTCGGTAAATACGGTCTATGGTGGAAAAGCAGCATGTTCGAGGATTCAATCCGAGTCCCCTGCATCGCAGCAGGCCCAGATTTTGGCACGGGATTTCGGGTGGAAACACCTGTTGATCTGCTAGATGTTCAAGCAACAATATTTCAATCGACAGGCGTGCCAATACCTGACGGCAGACGAGGCACACCGCTTACACATATCCCCAATAACGATTCGGAGAGGATTGTTTTCTCTGAGTATCATGGTCACGCCGTACGGTCCGGCGCCTTTATGATCCGTAAAGGGGATTGGAAGCTGATCTACAATATGGATGCCGAACATCAGTTATTTCAGTTATCAAACGACCCTCATGAGCTGGAGAACGTGTATACACAATTTCCAAGTAAAGCGTTAGAGTTGGAAATTGAATTGCGAAAGATTTGCTCCCCTGAGAAGGAAAACATCAAAGCGCATGAATTTCAAAAAAAACAGCTTGAAGATTTGAAGCAAATGTCGAATTAGGAGCCATTCCTATAAATGCTCTGTTCCTGCCTAAGCTTTTATAGGAAATGGGCCTATGTGCTACATTTAATCCCGGAACCTCATAGGTTGTCAAAGTTGAAATCGTAAGAATGAGTGAGAGAACAGGAAAAAACATTAATTTATATTTGGGAGGACATATGGCTGTTCACAAAAATGCGTCACCGCTTCAAATGATAGGGCTTTACCTGTGGAAGCACAAGATGCTTTATCTACTGTCCATACCGGGAATTTTGTATTTTGTAGTGTTCAAATATGTGCCATTGGCAGGCTCGGCCATTGCATTTCAGGACTACAATATTTTCAAGGGATTTTCCGGAAGTGCTTGGATTGGTTTTAAAAATTTCGATAAAATGTTTGCTTACATGGAATTTGTACGGATCTTGGAAAATACGCTGCTGATTGCAGCCTATGATCTGATTTTCGCTTTTCCCGCTCCGATACTTATGGCGATGCTGTTGAATGAGCTTCGAGGGATGATTTACAAAAGATTGGTACAAACGGTCATTTATATGCCGCATTTTTTGTCATGGGTCATCATTAGTGGAATTGCGATTGGGCTGCTCAGCCAGGAGCATGGAATTGTCAATCATCTGCGAAGTTGGATAGGTCTTGATCGTGTTTATTTTCTCGGTGAGGAGAGCTACATCAAGTCGATTATAGTCGGGTCCGGGGTTTGGCGGGATACCGGTTGGGGGACGATCATTTATTTGGCCGCTATTACCGGTATTAACCCAGAGCAGTATGAGGCTGCTGAGATCGATGGAGCCAGCCGTTGGCGGCAAACGATCTCCATCACACTTCCCTCGCTGCTGCCAACAATTACGATTATGTTTTTGCTGCAAATCGGGCATTTTCTCGATTTCGGCTTTGAGCGGGTATTTGTGTTTTTGAATTCGCTCAATCAGTCCAGCGGAGATACGTTGGATACTTATATTTACCGGGTTGGCTTGCTGCAGCAGCAATACGGCTATACAACCGCTATTGGTTTGTTTAAATCGATTGTAGGACTGGCGCTTCTTGTGACTGGGAATGCACTGAGCAAAAAAGCGACTGGCGAAGGTCTGTACTAAGTTTGGGAAGAAGGGGTTCACTATGAGAAAAGCAAGCAGGTCCCGGCGTCTTTTTTATGGCTTTAACGTTGTTCTATTGGCTTTGTTGTCCCTACTGTCTTTTTTACCGCTGCTTAATGTGGCGGCGCTATCGTTCAGCGGTGGCACAGCTATCGAACAAGGGAAGGTGCTGTTTTGGCCAGTTGACTTTACACTAGCCAGCTATGACTATGTCATGCAAAATGTGACCATCTGGCGCGCTTTCGGAATTACCGTTTTTATTACAGTATTCGGTACGCTGATTAATTTAAGTGCTACGTCCTCATTGGCATACCCATTGTCCCGAACGGAATATAAGGGTGCCAAATTGGTCCTGATGCTGGTGCTGTTTACGATGATTTTTCATGCGCCGCTTATCCCGAACTATTTGTGGTTGAAGCAGCTTGGACTGCTCAATACGGTATGGGTGCTGATCATTCCCGGAGCTATCAGTGCGTTTAATTTTTTTGTGACGAAATCTTTTTTTCAACAAATCCCTTCCGAATTAATTGACAGCGCAAGGATTGACGGCTGCGGTGAGCTGCGTATTTTGTGGAATATTGTATTGCCTTTGTCCAAGCCCGTTATGGCTACTATGGGCTTATTCTATGCCGTGGGACATTGGAATTCTTATATGGCTGCCGTGTTCTATATCAGCAAACGCGAGTTGTATCCTTTACAGGTAAAAGTACAGGAAATTATTGCGAATTCGAACATCATGACGGACGCAAGCCTGCTGGTCGATATGAATGATATTACACCCGACGGCATCAAGATGGCGGTTGTGATGGTATCTTCCGTTCCCATCATTCTTATCTATCCGTTTCTGCAAAAATATTTTGTCAAAGGCATTATGATCGGATCGATCAAATCCTAGCACCTAAAAATTTGACATGAGCCATAAAGAAAAACAATGTACGTAAGCACTCATAGACGTTATATTGATTCTGCAAGCGCTTTACAGCTACGCCATTCATTTTTCGGATAAAAAGAAAGGGGTTCGAACATGTTCACGAAAAAAATGACTTTTACCGCAATAGCATCGACTCTGGCTTTCGGAAGTTTGGTTGCTTGTGCCGGCCAAGGCGGGAATGCGCCAAGTGCTGTCGCAACTAAAGGACCTGTTACTTTCACGATGACGATGACGGGTCGCGGTACTTACCTGGAGACCATGTCCAACATTAACGAAGACAAATTCGTTAAAAAGCTTAAGGAATTGACGAATACGAATCCGAACATTGAGCTGATTTTGCAGAAGGACTACGAGCAGAAAATGATTTTGAAATTCAGTTCTGGCGATATTCCTGATGTAGTCATGGCCAATTCCATTTTCGGAAAAAATCTGGCGGGCGGCGTGCAGTCCGGTGTGTTCATGCCGCTGGACGATCTGCTCAATAAGTATGGTCAAAATCTGCTGAAAGTAATTCCAAAAGAAGCGTGGGATCGTGTCAAGTATCAAGGGAAAATCGTGGCCATCCCGGAGTTTCGTTCGATTCCTAACGGGACCTCGACTTATATACGCAAAGATCTCTTGGAAAAAGCCGGGTTACAAACTCCAAAAACCGTGGATGAATACATGAACATGTTGAGAGCTTTCAAGAAAAATGGAGCGAGCGAACCTTTCTTGGCAACAGATAAATTCGGTAATGGATCAGACGTATTTTTTGCTGCATATGACGTATTGCCTGGACAATTCGAGTTCGTGAATGGACAAGTCTTACCCAAGTTCTTTAAAACCGACGCTATGATGCAGGCCATACAGGTATACAAAACCATGCTGGACGAAGGCTTAATTAGCAAAGAATTTCCAAGCAATAACGGCAATAACTTAGCTCAAAACGTCTACAATCCGAAAAGCGGCATGTATTTGCTTGGAGCAAAAGATTCACTCAATATCGTGAAAAAACTGCAAGCCGCGATCCCGGGCTCGGACCTTATCCAAACCCTTGCACCTACAGGTCCCGACGGGAAGGGAGGTTCCCCTCTTAGTGATTCCATCGCCAGAACCTATTTGATCAATAACAAGGTATCTCCTGACAAGGCTGCAGCTATTATCCAATTTTTTGATTGGATGCTGACCCCGGAGGCCGAGAAGTTTTTCACATATGGTATCGAAGGTGATACCTTTAAAGTAGATAACGGAAATATCAGCTACAAAATCGCCGAGACTCCGGACGAAATTAACATCGAAGAATTCCGGCAAAAAACTCTCTGGTTCGTAAAAGATGATACCTTTACGAAATCGCTTGAATTAAACCCTAAGGGTAAGGCAGTTATGGATTTCATGAAAAATGAGCTGGTCAAGGAAGGACGGGATGGCATTCAATTTGACCCGCAGTTGGATGCACAGGCAAAAAATCCGGATCTTAGCGGAAACTTCCCACCACTTATTCTGGATCATATTGTAAAAATGATTTATGGTAAAGAACCGATCTCCGACTGGCCGAAGGTTATTGATGAATGGAAGAAAAAAGGCGGGGATCAAGTTATCCAGGAAGCCACAGACCGCTATAACAAAAAAGAAGGGGTTTACTTACCTCGCAAATAAAAAGCAGGAAAAATCTTTATTGAGATAGTGCGTTATAACGGCAAGCGAGCAGCAGTTTCCCCAACTGCTGCTTTTTGCTATTCAGGCGTGCCCAGAGGCACGCATATTCTAACCTCTGCATGAAAGCCATAAGATAGCCCGGTCATGCTGCCAAGATAAAACGATTTGGCTCATACCTCGATTGATTTCTCTTGATTTCACGGCACTTGCACCTCATAAAACACTGCTGCACTTGGCTTCAGTTGATTTATATAGACCCTTCCTTTATGCTCATGATATGTTAAAATCATATTAATAACCTATCACAGACCAATAAGTTCATACCATTTACTATTCACTTTAATTTGTAATATTATATTGTGGCAGCAAGTTGAATCTGCAGACCGGCAGCTATTGCAGGCGGTTAATAATTATGAATAAAGGTGATTTGTATGAATGATGACATAGGTGATTTGAAAAATATGATCCCGCATTTTATTCAAGTCGTACACAGAATCGTAACGCCTACGTGGGAAAATCAGAGACAGGTATGGCGCACACATTCTTTTATCCTGGTGTATGATGGTGAAGCTGTCATTGGCTGCAATGAAGAGCGAAAAGTTTCCAGAGGAGATTTGATTTATTTCAAACCTGGCGATGTAAGATGGGGACATA
This sequence comes from Paenibacillus sp. FSL H8-0034, assembly GCF_038000305.1. Classification (NCBI taxonomy): domain Bacteria; kingdom Bacillati; phylum Bacillota; class Bacilli; order Caryophanales; family Paenibacillaceae; genus Paenibacillus; species Paenibacillus sp. FSL H8-0034. The sequence continues at coordinate 4,318,563 of NZ_JBBOBS010000001.1, read as the reverse complement.
CCTTTAAGGAAAACCCTATGAAGTGTTATGGAGTTGATTTTAAATATTCCTGCCTGGCGCATAATGATGGTGATGATGAAGAATGGATCAAAAAAGATATTCCCCTGCCCTTACAATCATTTACATCACTCGATGATTCCTATCTTCTATCAAGAGTCATCTACTTGTTTCAATGCCTGGCCAAGGAATGGGTTTCACCCAATACGTTCAGTAAAGTGTTCCGAGAAAGAGCATATTTCATGGAAATGCTGCATCTTCTATTCTTATGGAACTCGTCTAAACAAACGCTAAATTACGACAAAATAAGGAAGGTAGAGAAGGTAACTACGTACATATTGGAAAATTATGCCGATAAATTAAAGCTTAAGGATTTATCCGATTACATTCAGCTCAGCCATTCCTATTTACAGGTCATCTTCAAGGAGGTTACTGGAAGCTCGCCTATTGAGTATTTGATCAATGTTCGTATTAACAAGTCCAAGGAACTAATGAAGGAAGGCTATCAAAATATTAGTGAGATCTCGGAACTGGTTGGGTTTAACGACGCGTTTTACTTCAGCCGGTGTTTCAAGAAACTGGAGGGCATCGCGCCTTCGGATTACCAAAAAATGGAATCCTCCCAAAACCGATTAATTTAACAAAGCGGCCGCTAGGTGCACTCCACCCGTATTACTGGAGTGTACCTGATCTACCCGGTAAAACCAATCCTGGGATTGCAAAAAAGCGATTGATTCCCCGCCCATTTCGGCCAGCCAGCGGTTGAACAGCCCGAATGTAGGAGATAGGAAGGCGGTTACAATGCCGTAAATAATTACCCACGACAGAAAATGCCTTCCATAATATTAAAATCTTTAAAAGCGATCAGAAAACCATAAATCGGTACATAACGAAACAGAAAATACCATATAATGCCCGGCAGCATAATCAGATACAAGGATCGAAACCCCCACCACTTCAGCAGACGGGCTCTCCACTCCGCTTTGGGTTTGGACGGCGCCGTCAAGCTGCCGGAATGAAGCACTTTGGAAAAATGCTGCATACCCTGCTCCCCTTTGTGTGCGCTTTCAATTTGTTAAGTTGATTATAGCAACCCTCCCCCCGCGTTTATATTCAAAAAAAGTACAAAAATGTATACAAAACCGGTTTCTTTTGCAGTGGAATCACCAGCTTCGGGAAATAAGCGGGTCATCCTCTTTTCTGACATAAAAAATGGAGACGCAAAAAAGGCATACGTATACCGTATACCTTAATGGTTTCCAATGTTTCCCTGCGCAAATTAAAACCAACAAAATTAATAACTCAATCTGAGAAAGACCTAATTCCTAAATGCTCACGTAAGGTCTCCCCCATATATTCGCTTCTGAACAAGCCTTTTTGAACCAACTGCGGCACCAGCTTTTCAAAAAATATTTCCATGGATTTTTCTGAACCGCCTGGAAGGGCTATAAAGCCGTCAATAGCTCTAGCCTCAAACCGCTCAATAATATCGTTTAGCACATCCTCGACCGTTCCAACAGATACCCAATGAGCAGAACCGACAACCTCTGGTCGTGCCAGCACCTCTTCCACTGTAGGCTGATGCTTCGTAATATACCGGCGCAACAGCTCGGCATGTGTTCGGCTGCGGACAGGCTGGTTCGGATCGGGAAGCATATCGGCAGTTACGCGCTGATTTGAAGGGAATTCGCTTAAATCAAGACCCAGCACCGATCGGAGAGATGCATGTCTGCGCTCAATACTTAAATGTGCATGCGCGACGTTATGCAATTCCTGGGCTTCCTCGCGAGTGTCGGCCAAGAAAAAATATAAACCCGGCAAAACTTTAATGGTGTTCGGATCACGCCCATGTTCTGCGGCTCTTCGTCTCAGATCATTTCGCAATTCCACGCCCGATTCAATATCCGGCATTGCCGCAAAAATAGCATCCGCTATTGAAGAAGCAAAATTTCGTCCAACCTCTGAAGCGCCGGCTTGAAACAAAGGAAGAGTTCCCGATTTATGGGAAGATAAAGTAAGCGGTCCCTTTACACTGAAATAGTCACCGGAATGATGAACGGCAGCCACTTTATCCTTATCAGAAAATATGCCTGACTCGCGATCAATAATAATGGCTTCATTCGGGAAACTTTCCCAGAGCTTGCGTACAACATCTGTAAATTCCATGGCTTTCGTATATCTTTCTTGCGGTGAAGGCATAGGAGAATTACCGAAATTTTCAGCGCCTTCAATTGAAGTGACAATATTCCAGCCGGCGCGCCCATTGCTCAGCCAATGCAAGGTTTGCAGCTGCCTGGCAACAACATACGGCGGATTAAAAGTTGTAGAAACAGTCGTAACCAGTCCGATCCGCTCGGTTTCACGAGCAATCGCCGCAAACATCATAGTAGGGTCAGGGCTGCCGAAATTAGCGGAATCGCCCAGCATTTGCGGGCTAACATAAAGATAATCCGCCCTGAAAAGAAAATCGAGCTTGGACTTTTCCGCAATCTTTGCCCAATCAATGTAATAGTCAATTGAACCCATTTTTTCTACTCCGCTATCCGGGTGCCGCCAGCCTTCTCCTTTCATCCAGGTAGCATTCAAGGACAATCCAATACATAATTGTCTATTTGCAGTCAATTCTACCAACCTTTCCTGCTTCCATATTAACCAATAATGATTATCATTATCACTTATAATGTAACAAGGACTGAAGCAAATGCAAATACACAAATCACAAATGCCTTATGTATAATTATCTAATTCAAGCTTGCTGTTGAAATTCAATCAATATGATTATCTAATTTATTGGTGTATGCTGAGGGAGACATACCGAATTTCTTTTTAAATACTCTACTGAAATATAACGAATTGGCATAGCCGACACTGACAGCGATATCGCGGATGGTGAAATTGCCTGCATGTAGTAATTCACTCGCTCTTTCCATACGATAATTGATAACGTAATCGATTGGACGGAACCCCGTATATTTATGAAAGAAGTATGAGAAGCGTTTGGGATTCATCGCATGCAACTCAGCTAACTCGTCAAGTGTGAGCGGATTCATATAATGTCCGTTAATGTATGCAATGGCTTCCTCTATCACGTTTTTACTTGGAGATCTCTCATTCTCCCGATGTCTGCAACCGACCAGAACTTGATACATGATGCTTAAGAATAATTCCTTAACACGAAGCTTCCCAATCCCTCCATGCATGTGGGCATTCTGATGCAGCATAATCAGTAGTTCTATCACTCTCGGATTTGCTCCCGGTTCCAGCTTGAAATGAGAGTCGCATTCATGAATACAATTGACATCGGCTAATGTATCCAATTTATAAAAAAGTGAATAGTACTCTAATTCTGATTTGCCTATAACTTGCGAGTCCAACTGCATGCCTGGAGCCGCATGAAATACTGATCCTGGATGTAATTCGTAAACCGTTCCATTCACACGTAGTCTAGCTCCTCCACGAACGATAAAAAGAAATCCATGCTTGACGGTCCTAAATTCACGTAATATGCTTTTCGGCTGGATGATTAAACGATAGACCCCTTCAATATCGTAGGAATCGTTAGCAAATATTTCAGCTAATTTATCCAAAAATTTCATCGTACTGCACCTGCTCCCTGGCATCAAGTCAGTTGTTAATTATCGCCCATTCAGACTTTATTTTAATGACTACCTTTCCTTTGGCACTTCCGCTTTCAAGATATTGAAGCGCTAACCCTGCATCTTTGAAATTGAATTCCTTATCAATAAACTTCATCTCCGGGTTTAAATGCGTTCACCCTGCTGCCTACCTTGCTTCCCAGACAATGCATCCCATACGCTCATCAGTTGAGTTATGGCAGCATCAATGGCCTCATATGGAACGCCGTCCCGGGCTTGTTGCGAGATTCCTCGAAGAAATGTTTCAAATAAGGTAACCAACATGAAGATATCTGTAGAAACAGGCAACTCGCCATTTGCGACTCCCCGTTCTATACAATCTTTCATCCAACCATGAACCTTTTCTCGTTCCTTAGCTAGTATCTCTTGGATGTGCTTTTGCTCTGGTGAACAGTTTACAGTGGATAAAACCAACAGACAGCCCAGAGGGTGGGAGCTTTCTGTTTGCATTCGTGCCGATCGCCGTAATCCTTGCTCAATGGCTGCTCTTGATGTCATGCTTTTATCTCTGAAACTATCCGATACCTGTCCATAAGTAGACATATACTGATCTACTGCTTCGCGGAACAGCACTTCTTTGGATTCGAACGCCGCGTAGAAACTTGCCGCGGATATCCCCCCCATTACAGCACGCAACTGGGCAAGTGAAGTGGATTCAAATCCGTGTTCCCAAAACAGAAGCATCGCGGTAGCAACCGCGTCATCACGATTAAATGTGCGGGGACGTCCCGTTCTCGTCATATGATGACCTCCTTTATTAATTTTATACTAATCGATCCAGAAGTCCTTGACAAGAGAGTGTGATTAAACTTAATATGTGGAATGACCGATCCATAATTAAATTTGTCTTAAGGGGGAAACTAATTTGTCTCAATTATCATCAACCACAGATGTGGTCCAATCGGCTAATATCCCTGCTCGCCTCCCCTGGCTTGCATTGTTCGCACTAGCTATGACAGGATTTATCTGTATTCTTACTGAAACCATTCCAGCCGGCTTGCTGCCATTAATCGGGAAAGGACTGGATATTACAAAAGCGATGGCCGGGCAGCTCGTAACCCTATATGCGATTGGCTCGCTTGTAGCGGCAATTCCTTTCGCCATGGCTACAAGCGGGGTTAGGCGGCGTCCGCTGCTGCTCGCTATTATTGCAGTATTCTTGATATTTAACACCATTACTGCCTTGTCGACCAGTTATGCTGTGACACTTGCAGCTCGATTTTTTGCCGGTGTGGCTGCTGGCGCAGCATGGGGGATGATCGCCGGATACGCGCGGCGTATGGTACCAGATGCCTTAAAAGGGCGTGCCCTGGCAGTCGCGATGGTAGGTACGCCAATTGCTCTTACATTTGGAGTGCCGATTGGTACCTTGCTCGGTGACCTGATCGGTTGGCGAGCCATATTTGGACTGATGTCTTTTTTGACTCTTATATTAATAGTATGGGTGCTGTGGAAGGTGCCCGATTATCCTGGACAACCTGTAGATCACAAATTGACCGTCGGTCAGGTATTTGTTTTGCCGGGGATACGTCCGATTCTCATGGTGGTGTTTACCTGGATGTTAGCACACAATATTTTATATACGTACATTGCACCGTTTCTGGAGCCTTCCGGACTCTCAGAACGTGTCGATCTTGTCTTGCTAGTTTTTGGATTAGATGCCCTTGTCTCCATCTGGATTGTTGGCCTTTTAATAGACCGTAAGCTGCGTCTGTTGGTACTGCTCAGTTTAATCGGCTTTTCGCTTGTGTCCGTTGCACTGTGGATAGGCAGCTCATCGGCACTCGTAGTTTATGTGGCCGTGGCTCTTTGGGGACTTACCTTCGGCGGTGCAGCCACGCTGTTGCAAACCGCGCAAGCTGCGGCAAGCGGAGAAGAAGGTGTTGATATCATAATGCCCATCAATACTACTGTATGGAATCTGGCAATCGCTGGTGGAGGCCTTGCGGGTGGCGCTTTGCTGGAGTTTATCGGAGCACAGTCCTTTCCAGGATTCCTGTTGATTCTACTGCTTGTTGCATTAAGCATAGTTTGGAACGCGAAGAGACACGGCTTTCCTACAAAGAAATGAAGATTTATCTGTAAAGATCAAAAAACGCCTTTGCCACACAAGGGCAAGGGCGTTTTCATTTTCTACCAGCGGAGATTACTGCACAGCTTCGCCTTCATCGGTAATGCATAGCTTGCCCCCGATCCCTACAACAGGGTACTTTCTTTTCGATGCCAACTTACCCCATATTTATTCCGCCGTTTACATGTGTACAAGTACCTGTTAAGAACCTACTCTCCTCACTGGCCAGAAAAGTAATCGCACCTGACACATCATCCGGCACAGCCACCCGTTGTAGAGGTGTCATGGCAGCAATTTGTTGCTTGATCGCTTCCGGCGTATAACTCGACGCATCTGTCTGGACCAGTCCAGGTGAGACCACATTCGCCGTTACACCATATGGGGCATTTTCCAGCGCTACATATTTTGCAAACGCATTGAGCGTCGCTTTGGCGGAACCATGTGCCGCCATATAAGGTAATGCCACATCTGCTGCATTGCTGGATATGTAGATGATTCTTCCATATTTTTGAGCAATCATACCTGGTAAAACTGCTTGCGTTAACGTAAATGCTGCCTTCATCTCATCATTTAGCTTTTGGGTAAATTCCCCCCATTGCATCTCCATCAGCGGCTTCATCACGAAGGACATGTGTGCGTTGCTCACCAGGATATCGATGCTTCCTAATGTCGTCTGGATGTGTGACACAGCCTTCTCCACCTGTTCGGGGTCACGCACATCCGCCCTTGCCAGCTCAGCCTCCCCGCCGGCATTACGAATCCGATCCACGAGCTCCTGAGCAGCATCTACCTGCTGAATATAATTCACTGCAATCTTAGCACCCTGTTGAGCCAGCCGCAGCGCAGCCGCAGCCCCAATTCCTCGGGCTCCTCCCGATATAAAAGCTACTTTTCCATGTAAATTCATCATTATCATTCCTCCAATTTAATATCGCTTACTTCCTCGGCTAGAGCCGTTGTGCTGCCAGCATACCTACCCCAACCATCTGAATAAGACGAGAGATGTCGTTTTCTTAACTCCTCAGAAAATGGGCTTTCATGCCATTCAATTTACCACGACGGTTTCCATCCAGTAATTATACGAAAGTATAGTTTTTTTGCTTAACCTGGCGACCTCCAGGAACATCTAATGCAAAACAAGCTAACTCACGGGCAGCAACGCTGTCCTGAATTAGCTTGTTCTTTTAATCTATTCAATTACATCTCAGCACTATATCTATACTATGGGAGCGGTGTAAGACTTATCGCATCCATACCCATCCAGTATTTTCCTGCTGCTTCTGTGCTGGTCGTACCCGTCAGGATGAATTTGAACTGCTTCACACCGGACGTTCCGAATGTAACCTTGCCCAGATCCACCTCCTTAAAGGCTGGAGGCGATGCCAGCTGATTAACCAAATACTATTGCTTGAAAATCTCCTCCTGCACCTTTCTTTGCTCCTTTACAATATTGAAAATATCCTGAGGCAAGAAGGCGTTATCCTTATTATCCGTGTACCATTTTTTGTAAAATTCATCAATCTTTTTACCGCTGAACTTATCCCAGGCAGCCTGTGCATCCGTCACTGCCTTGTCAGGTGTATAGGAAGGTCCGCTTATGATCGACTTGGTCAATATATTCAAAATTTCTGTCACAGCATTTTGCGAATCAACCAGCAGCTCCTTCGGAACCGTCGGGAAATGCTCAGCATGAGTGATGGCCGGATACTGCCCTTTCTGTTCAAAAATCAGCTCGTAATACTGATTCATATTCGTCTTGAACATATCCTTGGCAAACTTCTCTTCTGGCTTATCCACATTGAAATTACTGGCTACATAAGAGCATTTCCCGCCTTGAGCTACGGAATAAACCATGTCAAAATCGAGACTTAAATATCCAATTTCCGTCTTGTTCTTGTCCAGATTAATCGCGTTAGGGCAGCCGTTCGCACCTTTATTCCAGTGAACGCCTTCCAGTCCGCTGATTAATGTAGTTCCTGCCTCAGGCTTGGATAGGAAATCGATGTATTCCATCACGGCTTTCGGATCCTTGGCCTCTCTATTGACGACAGCCGTCATTTGTACCGGGTTTGCCGTTCCCGGAATGAATTGGCCATTTGGAGATTTCGGGTAAGGAATCACCGTAATATCCGCTCCTGGTGAGTTTGTCTTGAGTGTAGCGTAATCGGTAATCCATAGGCGTGTCCATAGCTGGTAGCTGTTGGCCTGCACCAAATAAATGCCGGTTTTCCCATTCAGGAAATCCTGTCTGGCCTTCGCCCCATTCTTGTCGGTAATGAAATCCTTGTCTATTATGCCTTCGTCGAATAATCGTTTGGCAAACTCGACATACCCTTTGAAATTGCTCCATTCTCTGGACAGCTGACCATTATTAAGGGTATACGAGGTCAAAATTTTGTCGTATCCGGCTCCGAATATTTCATACAGATTGACGCCTATGTTCATGCCGTAGGTATCCTTCTTTCCGTTGCCATCCGGATCATTCTCGGCAAATGCCTTCGCCACCTGATAAAGCTCCTCGGTCGTTTTTGGTGTCTGAAGATTTAGCTTTTTCAACCAATCCTGACGGATTACCATAATATACTGCGGCATCGCTTCATTTAATTTACCGAACTCATAGATTTTCCCGTCGGCCTTCATCCCGCTTTTTTTCAGGGCTGGCGTCTGCTCCAGCAGCTTTTTGTATTCGGTGCTGTATTTGCTGATCATGTCATCCAGCGGCATTAATTGCTTTTGCTCATACAGGGGGTCCTTGATCGTCGGCTCATATTCAAATATGAGATCCGGTGCGCTTCCTGAAGCAAACAAGGTATTCAGCTTTTGCTTTGATTCCGTTCTCGGCACTGCGACGAAGGAGACGTCAGCAGGACCTTTTTCATTAATCCATTTGGTCCAGCGATTATTTTCTATCGTTCCTTCGGAAGCTGCTATTAACCCGCGATCATACACGGTAGTGCTGAGAGCACCTCGTTTGACCGAAGTACCTGTTGGGGTATTGGTCGCACTGCTGCCAGCAGGAGCATCACTTGGGGAGCAGGCGGATACAAGAGCAATGGATGCCAGAATAACACTGAACATCAAAGCTGTTTTTTTATCAAAATGGTTCATGGTTCGGCTGCCTCTTCTCTGTTTAATTAAAATCCTTGACCCTTCGGTGCGATTGCACCACCTCCTTCAAGTCATTATCAGCTTTTCGAATCAACCTTTTACCGACCCCAGCATGACGCCTTTCACAAAATATTTTTGCAGAAACGGATAAACCGCCACCATCGGGAGGATCAGCACAATGATTCCGGCCGATAGGATGCCCTGAGGAACAATATCTCCTGTTTGCATATCATTTTGCACCGTTTCCGTCAACAGCGATTGGCTTTGAATCATTTGCTGCACCAATACGGTAATCGTGTACTTGTCCGTCGAGCTGATATAAATGAGCACACTCATAAAAGAATTCCAATAATGGACCCCGTAAAACAGGATAAGTGTGGCGATAACCGGCATGGACAACGGAAGAATAATTTTCTGCAGCAGCCTCCACTCGTTGCAGCCGTCAATGCGCGCCGCGTCCTCGATTTCCATGGAAATGCTTTCGAAATAGCTGCGCATGATCAGCATGTTATAGGTACTGATCAAGCCTGGCAGCCAGATTGCTGCATACGTGTTAATCAGGCCAAGGGATTTAAGCGTCAGATAGGTGGGAATCAAACCTCCACTGAACACCATCGTAAAGATAATCAGAAGCGTATAGGTTCTTCTGCCAAAGAAATAGCTTTTGGACAGCGGATAGGCAGCACAGATCGTAAAAACCATTGAAAACACCACACCGCCCACCGTCATCTCAATCCCATTCCAAAGGGCCCGGGCAATACGTGTCCCATTAAACAACAATGAGTAGCTCTGCAGATTCCAATCAATCGGCCACAGCAGAACCTTCCCGGACTCGACTGCCAGCTTGCCGCTGAGCGAGATGGACAGCACATTCAGAACCGGAGCCAGACAAGTCATCGCGATTACAAACAACAGCAGGATATTGAACATACGTAATATTTTGTCACCTGAAGATTCACTCATCGTTATGATTCACCTCAAAATAATTGTCTGTCGAATTTTTTGGCCAAGAGATTGGCACTGAGAATAAAGACGAAAGCAACAACCGATTCAAAAAATCCCAATGCCGCTGTGAGACTGAACTGCCCACCTTGAATACCTAATGAAAAAATATAAGTACTTATCACTTCGGAAATCTGTGAGACCATCGCATTGCGCAAATTGTAAACCTGATCAAAGCCTACCTCCAGGATTCTCCCCATCGAGAGGATCAGCAGTAAAATAATCGTGCCGCTGATTCCCGGTAAAGTCACATGCCACGTTTGTTTCCACTTGCTGGCTCCGTCCATGCCTGCGGCCTCATAGAGAGCAGGGTCGATGGAAGACAGTGCAGCCAAATAAATGATCGTGCTGAAGCCCATTTCCTTCCATACACCTGAACCAACGAATATCGTCACCCAGGATACAGGCTGGTACAAAAAGGGATAAGGTGCTCCAAATTGCTCGGCAACCCAGCGATTGAGGGCACTGGACTCCAAGGAAAAAATCGTCACAATCATCCCCCCCACGATGACCCATGAAAAAAAATGCGGTAAATAGACAATCGTCTGGATCGCTTTCTTGTACCACATCTGCTTCAGGTCATTGAGCATCAAAGCCAAAATGATCGGAACCGGGAACCCAACACCCAGATTCAAAAAACTGAGCCAAAACGTATTCCAGATAATGTGCAGGGTTTTATCATTGCTAAACAGCATCCTGAAATTTTGCAGTCCCACCCACGGGCTATGCAGGATGCCGTCAAAAAAGTTGTAATCCTTAAATGCGATTATTAATCCCCCCATAGGCAAATACCTGAAGATCAGGTAATATGCAATTACCGGAATGAACATGATGTACAGCGGCATGTTTTTCTTGATTCGGGGCATTCGTTTGACTGCGTTCATTCTCTGTTGACTCCTTTCCTTCCGTTGATTATAAAATAGTCTTTATTCACCTGACTTCTAGATTGTACCCGCTTTACAAACCGCTTTCTTTAATTTAAATTGGATGAATCTTTACTTTTTTTAGGTTGATGCAGCATTTCCCCGGACAAAGGTTATTTATAATCACTGGCAGCCGTCGCTTTTATTCAAGGAGGTTCTATCGTGCCCACTACCTTTTCATTGACCCGCAGTCTCGTTGTGAAGCTGATTGTCAGCTTCTCCCTGATCATTATTGTCACCTCCCTGCTTACAGGAGCCATGATCTACTATTCCAACCAGGCGCTGTTTCAAAATGAAATCAAAAGCCAGTTCTTCAAAACCAATGAACAGACCATGGAGAGACTGAGTCTGAAAATTCAGGAGGTCGAGCGGATTACCCAGTCCATCGTGTTCCAGCCTTCGGTCACAGCGATCCTCACCAGCTCCACGGCTGCCAGAGAGGTTCCTCCCTACTCGGAGCTGCAGCAGATGTATGATCTGGTATCCCAGGCTAGACTCGACGCACCCTATCTGCGGGCTATGTTTATTTACAATCTCAACGGAGACAATTATTACAACGCCAACAATGGAGCTATTGCGATGCTTGAACCTTCCGCACGCCAACATATCGAGCAGCAGCTTGAGGGCTCTAATGGTGCGCTGGTCTGGCTCAGATTGAAATTGGCAAGCTCCGCTGATCCTGAAGGGGTCCGCAGCATGATCGTGGCCGCCCGACAAATGAAAAGCACCTGGCAGGAGACCTATGGCACACTGATTCTGGTTTTGGATGAATCGTTCTTTTACGAGGTGACCCGGGAGCTTGAAGGGGCCACTGGTCAGGTTTACCTGCTGGATCGCAAAAATCGGCTGCTATTCACCGAACAAAATACTCCTGATCCGTCCGCAATTCCCCTCCAGTTCACCGATGATATCTCCGCCATCACCATGACCGGGCAAGGGAAATACCTGTTTGTGCGCAAGGAATCGGCTTCAGTGCATTTCAAACTGATCAGCGGGCTGTCACTGAAGGAAATAGAAAAGAAAAACGCTGACATTTTCAAAATGATTGCTTTCTCAGGCCTGATCAGTATTGTCTTAACCGGCTTGCTGCTGTCCATTGTGAGCGCCCGGCTGCTGCATCCGTTAAATGAATTGGTGATCAGCATGAGGAAAATCCGTACAGGCCAGTTAAAGACTCGTATTGTCGTAAGAACCCGAGACGAGCTTGCTTTTCTCGGAGAATCCTTTAATGATATGATTGACCACATCAATACACTGATAAACGAGGTTTATGTAAAGCAATTGCGCGAAAAGGAAGCTGAATTGAGAGCGCTTCAGGCTCAGCTGAACCCTCATTTTCTTTACAACATTTTCAATGAAATTTACTGGAAGCTGTATGTACAAAATGTTCGTGACACTGCCGCAATTATCAAATCGCTGTCGACAATTCTCCGTTATTCCTTAAAGCCCATCGAGCAGGCAACTACACTGAAGGAAGAGCTGGAGCAAATCCATAATTACATCAATATTCAGATGGAGCTGTTTCATCCCGATCTGGAGCTGTTGATGGACATTGACCCTCTTGTATTGCCTAATGAAATTCAGCGGCTGATTCTGCAGCCAACGATCGAAAATATATTTGTACATGCATTCACGCTCAGAACGAATGTAGACAAGAAGCGTCTGACGATTCATGCTTATGAGCAGGAAAATGTACTGTGTATTGATATTACCGATAATGGCAAAGGGATCCCCTCACCATTGCTTCATAAGCTGCAGCAGCCTGACCGCGACAATCATCGTGAGCACCTGGGTATTCAGAATGTTAAACGCAGAATCGAATTGGTATACGGATCGCCCTTTGGTCTGCAATTGTTAAGCGTGGAAGGTGCAGGAACGACAGCCAGCTACCTTTTACCGATAAAAAAGGAGGTACAGGAATGAAAGGAACCCTACTGATCGTTGAAGACCAGCCGAATTTTCGTGAGGGGTTACGTATGTTTATTGAACAGGAATCCATTGGGTGGGAAGTGATAGGAGAAGCCGAAAATGGTGAGGAGGGTATGGAGAAAATTAAAGCGCTTCAGCCAGATCTTGTCTTAATGGACATTCATATGCCTGTCAGGAATGGAATCGAATTGGCCGAATGGATGTTTTCAAATCGAATAGATACGATGTTTGTTATCATAACCGGCTTTCAGGATTTCTCATATGCACGATCTGCGCTGCGTTATGGAGCACTGGATTTCCTGCTGAAGCCTTGCTCGGATGAAGACATCTCCCGCATCCTGCTATCGGCCTATGACAGGCTGGAGGAAAAAAGAAAAAACCGGCATGCCCTAATAACTGCCAAGGAAAATACTTTAAGATCCGTCCTGCTCCGATTACAATTAAACGAGCAGTCGGCCTCACAAATGCTCAAGACTTTCAACAACCGTCATTTATGGCTTATTTCTGTCGAAGATTATTTCCCTGCCGACAGAAACTACCGTGAAGAGGATGTGTATCTCATCCAATATGGAATTCTGAACATTGTGCAGGAGCTGATCGAGAAAACATCCCTTCCCTGGGAACTCATGGTATTAACCATTGATCAATTCGTATTGTCCACTTCTCACGACACAGACCTATCCGTTTGGAAGACCACCATGATCAACACGGTACATGCATATTTGAGTGTCCAACTTCATGTTTTCCCTTTAGGAAACTGCACTGATATTCCAGCCCTGCTATCAGCTTATGCGGTGTATGGCCCTTTAATTGGTCATGCTTCCCGACTTTTGAACCAGCCCTACTCTGCTCCCATTCAACAAGCAGAAAGCTACAGAAAGAAAATGATGTCCCTGATTGTGTCCGGCGAAGCCGATTCCCTGGCGGACTATTTGAGCGAATGCTGCTTATCCTTACAGAATCATCCTTTATCCGAGATTAAAATAATTGCAATCCATCATGTGATGGCGCTGCAAGAAACTGCAGAAATATTGTTCCCTGCTTCATCACATACCTACTCTGTGAACTCAATACTTGAGCAGGTACAGCAGCTTCAGGCTGTAGGACAGGTGCAGAGCTGGCTGCACGGGCATTGTACGGAATTCCTTGATCGATTGAATGAATGGAGGGACAGCGCCAACAGCAACAAAACGATATTTCAAAGGGCTTTGCACTTTATACAAGAGCATTATTTGGAAAATTGCTCCATCTCTCAGGTTGCCGAGCATGTCCACTTGAATCCTAGCTATTTCAGTACATGGTTTAAAAAAGAAAAAGGCGAAACCTTTACCAGCTACGTCAATAAACTGAAGCTGGAAAGAGCGCAGGTGCTGCTTCGAAATACGGATATGAAAATGATCGAGATCGCCCAAGCCGTAGGCTTCGAGGATTCAACCTATTTTGCCAGCATCTTCAAAAAATATTTTCAGGTATCCCCCAGTGAATTTCGTCAAAACCAGAGGCTCAATGGGTTTAGTGATTATATCCCTTAATGGGAGATAGTTAATCCTTACTTCGTCTCATCTTACAAAGGTGAACATTGGTCTATAGAGCAATAGGGACCAGAGCTATTGCAGGTCTTTGACAAAAGTCAATCCCCGTACATAGGCGATATACGGGGACTTAGCCTTCAAAATCTGTTATTTACGTGCAGCCGGCTGATATTCTCCAGGTACCATACCCGTTGAAATCGCTATTCGATTCCAACTATTGATCGCGTTAATCGCCATAATTAATTTGACAAATTGGCCCTCGTCAAAATGTTTGCGGACCTGCTCATACAATTCCTGTGGCACACCAGCATCCGAAATTCGGGTCACAGCTTCCGTTAATGCTATTGCGGCCCGCTCCGCTTCCGTATAGAACGGAGCTTCCCGCCATGCATTAAGCATATACAAGCGCTGCTCCGTCTCCCCCATTGTACGCGCATCTTTCGTATGCATATCAAGGCAATAGGCACAGCCATTAATTTGCGAGGCACGAATTTTAATCAGCTCCAACAGTTTGTGGTCAATACCACTCTTCTTCACATACCCTTCCAATTTTAAAAGTGTTTGTAAAGCTTCGGGTTCCACCTTGATATAATCCAGTCTCATTTCCATATGTCATTACACTCCTTAATTTTTTGTTATTCTGCCAGTAATTTGATCGCAAATTTCAAGCTTTTCCAACAGAGTATCCCTGTTATACTGCATCTAACCCACTTGTCTTAATAAAACCTTTCAGCTTCATCATTGCCTGCAAAGCACTTGGGCTTGCATGGATATGGTTTAATCTGACCTTCCTAGCAATCTCCTCCTTGAATAATAAATTTGATCTTGTCTCTATAAGCATAACGTCGACAATACTAATCGACGATTTATCTTGACCACAATATAACTCTTTAATTTATGGCTGTCAACCAAAAAACTTATGAGTTCATTAGCTGAAAATGCCCATACCCATATTTGACAAGGACTTTAAATCCACCTAAGATGATTTATAACAACTTTTATATCTAGAGAGCAGGTGTTTGGATGCAGTATAGTATTGGCGTAGAATATGGACTGCATTGCTTGATATATTTAATTGATACTCCTCCCGATTCTACCATTGGCATTAAAGAGCTTTCCGCTTTTCAAGGTGTTCCCGAGACCTACCTTTCAAAAATTTTTAGTAAATTAACAAAAGCAGGTATCGTTAGCTCTGTCCCTGGTGTCAAAGGAGGCTATAAATTAGCCAAGTCTCCTTCGGATATTTCTTTTTGGGATGTCGTTGAAGCTGTAGAAGGTGCTACCCCCATTTTTCAATGTAAAAATATCAAAAATAATAGCTATCTATGCCGTGATGAGGACTATGCAGCATGCACTCTAGCTTCTCCCTGTGTGATTAACTTAGCTATGCTCGAAGCTGAAGAGAGTATGCGCAATGTCCTGCGCAACAAGTCACTCACTTGGTTGAATGAAGAGCTTGATCGCGTATTAACCCCTCAATCGCGCAAAGATACTCGTGAGTATTTTGCCAATAGCAACCATGTTTAATGGTGATATTAATGCTTTTCCAAGAAGACAAAAAAAGCTTGAGCTATCTTAATCGATAGTCCAAGCTTTTTTCTAACGAAGCACCATTCGAACGTACTCTTGCTCAGATTGGGATACTTTTTACTTAAACTGTTCTGCCAGCATCTCTGCCCACTTATAGTTGGCTTCCTTCGTTCTCCCCGCATTATGAGGCGTATGAACGACATTGTGCCTGCCGAGCAAAGGGTCATCCAAAGATAACGGCTCTACATCAAACACGTCGGCGGCAAGACTTATTTCGTCAGCAAGAACTCTTCTTCTTAGCTCCTGCATATCGCAAATTTCTGCACGCGTCGCCAATACTACGATACAGCCCTTGGGCAGCATGCCGATATGCTCTGCGGTAATCAATCCTTTCGTGCTTTCGGTTAATGGAACCATGGGAACAAAAATGTCCGCATCCTGTACAAGTCTCTCCAAGTACCATTCTTTCCTGCTTCCTGCACGGTGAAAGGCAGGCTCTGGAGCGAAAGGATCCCAGGCCGCGACATCGGCGCCCAGCATACTGACAAAGCTGGCATAGCGACTCGCGATATTGCCCGCTCCGACGATCCGGACCCGTTTGCCTGCCACTGTGCCGTTGACGAATCGTGGGTCGTCGCCAAACTGTTCGAGCGGATGACACCAAGGCTGCTGGCTTGTAATCATTTCGTGATGGGTCTGCGGAATCCGCCTTAATGCACATAACGTCAACGCCAAGCCAAACTCCGAAACAGACTGTCCCCAGTAACCCTCGGATGGTTGATTATAGACACGGACGCCTCTTTCCTTGAGCAAATCAATGACCTCCTGCGGTCTATCGCTCGCATAAGGTCTAGTACTAATGAAGGTTTCCTGCAGGTTAGTGAATTTGTCCATACACCCTGTCGTGACAGGAACGGCTAGTGAAACCAGTCGTGTAACGTCTTCAGGATGTGGGATCACTTCCGAGAGCAGTGCTGTCGATTCTTGTGGGAGCCGTATTAACTGGACCTCTCCAAGCCGTTGCAGCAGCTGATGCAAACGGTCTGCTGTATAAGGCCACACCTGCTCAAAATCCGGGTGTACCAATAGGATGTTGCTCATTTTATTATACCCTCCCGCAGAATAAATTCCATGATTCTTCAATTAACGCTGGTTGAGCTTCACCACCAAACACGACAATGCGATGCTTAAATGAGGTGCTCTCTCCCTTGGACAGCTTCCATTCACCTGCGATGCAGCAGCTCGGACTAATCCCCAGCTCTCTATCCACCCGCCACGGAACCGGATGCTCGGGATTGGAGCTATGGTCCAGGATGGCAACACCAGCTGAATTATCCCGTCCTTCTATTGGCATGCTCACGGCGACCCAGCGAGCCCGCTTTGCCTCTGCTTCCAAATTGCGATTCCCCTCGCTGTTGCACACCTCCCCACCCCTCTCTTGACGGTAAGGCATACGAATAAACAAGCCTCCATAGGCATGCTGCCCGAAGGTGAGATCTATATCTGCTATGAGCTGCCAGCTCAGATCCAGCTCGTACCGATCACCCAAATCTGTTAAGGACCAATTCTGCTGTTCTTGCAGCATCGGCTCTCCTCGTGGGTCCCGCCACTCGGCACGAACGTTCCATGATGCCCGATTTTCCGTGACCTGCGCGGACTCCAGAGGACGAGGATGAAAGGTTCCGTCCAGCTCCTTGCTGCCTCCAAGACCTTCGCTCCAAAATCCGATACCGTTCACAGCATTGAGTCCCACATAAAGCCCATGCTGCCATGGATGATGAGTAGGCTCATTCTCCGTGAGTACACCTGCGCCATCCGGAGCCACTATAGGATGAATATAGGGCCTTGAATGACTTAGCGCATTTTGAACGAGAATTGGCTCCGATTGACCCTTCCGGTAGATCAGCAAGCTATCAGGGTGATTCTCCACATACAAAAATGGTTTAATAGCGGTTGACAATGTGCTTACCACTCCTGTTTCTCATATTAGATACCTGACTTTCTAAAATTCGGAAGCTTTACCTGAACTCCCTGTTTCATAGCCGATTCATGAGCGCATAGACCGGCACTGGTCCAATTCGCCGAAGTGAACACATCGGGAAAGGGTGCCCGGTTCTCAAGGATACTCCGTACAAACTCATGCGCCAAATGCGGATGGGAGCCTCCGTGTCCACTGCCCTGGGTGAAGGAAAGATGCTGATTCCCGGTGTCGTCATAAATACCTTTGGTAGTGAAACTGCGAATCTCCTCTGGCAACCGACTCCCATAATCAGGTATCTTCACCCTTTGGCCCACCTCTCCGTTAAAGACAACCGGTATCTCGTGTTCCAACTGCTGCCATTCGAAGCTCATTCGTTCTCCATATACATCAAAGCTTTCGATATACTCTCTGGAGGTATTGAATAGCGAACGTGTTACTTCCATTGCCAGCTCCGAATCACGCAGCTGAAACAAGGCGGATTCAACAGCAAACGGCGAGCCGTATTTAGCCGCTAGCTGCTCATCAATCCTTCCCGATCCCAGGCAGCTGACCGTGTCCGCATCACGATTGGCAAGCGCCAGCAGCGGGCTTACGGCATGGGTCGCATAATACATGGGAGGCAGTCCCTCCCAATATCCCGGCCACCCGGTCATATCCTGTTGATGGGCTCCCCGCAGAAATTGTATCCTTCCAAGCTTACCTGTATCGAGCAGTTCTTTGGCATAAAAAAACTCTCTTGTATAAACCGCTGTTTCCATCATCATATAATACTTCCCCGACTGCTGCTGGGCTTCCACGATTCGATGGCAGTCCTCGATGGAGGTTGCCATTGGAACTGTACAAGCCACATGCTTGCCGGCACGAAGGGCGGCTATGCTCTGCTCAGCATGATCGGGAATAGGTGTATTGATATGTATGGCATCGATATCGGGATCCTTCAGCATAGCTTCATAATTATTGTATCGCTTCGATATGCCAAAATGATCAGCAACCTGCTTCAGCTTCTCCTCCGATCTCTGGCACACGGCCACCAGCTGTGCATCTGGATGCTGCTGATAGATAGGAATAAATTCAGCACCAAAGCCTAGACCTGCTATGGCGATTCTTACTTTTTTATCCATGGATATCCTCCCAACCTTCAATTACTAACCTTATATTAGTCTAATTCCGATCAGCCGGTCGATGAGTTTTTTTGTACACTTCCTTAGATTTTTTACATTTGACTTATTGAAATTAAAGGCTTATATATAAAGAAAGTAGGTTATGACTGGAGGTTGTAGTATGAGTAATTTCACATCTGTACACATACGTAGGGAGGCAGCAATTGAGAAGCCGCAAAAGCATGTCGCTCTGCTCATCGAAACTTCAAATGAATACGCACGCGGGCTGCTTGCCGGCATCAAATCTTATATCCGTACACATCGACCTTGGTCCATATATTTAGGAGAACACAGCCGACTTGGAACAGATCTATCCTGGTTGAATAATTGGAAAGGTGACGGTATATTAGCCCGTATTGAAAATAAGGAGATTGCGGAATACATTCGAATGTTAAATGTGCCTACTGTTGATTTGAGCGCTTCCCGACTGCTCGAATATTTGCCATGTGTTGAGACCCATAATGAGACCATTGCGATCTGGGCTGCCGAGCATCTATCAAGTCGGGGCTTGAAGCATTACGCTTATTGCGGAGACCCCGGATTTCGCTGGTCTGTTGAGCGTGGCAAGCATTTCGAGCATTATTTGCAGCAAAAAAAAGGATACACCGTCCATACCTTTCAGCATCAGTCCAAATCCACAGTGATGGATGAACGGCTGTTGATGGCGGAGTGGCTCCAACAGCTGCCCAAGCCCATTGGCATTATGGCTTGTTATGATATCACAGCCCAGTCGCTTCTGGAAGCATGCCGACTCGCTGGCGTTACCGTACCCGAGCAGGTTGCCATCATTGGCGTAGATAATGACGATTTGCTCTGTAACCTTTCATCCCCTCCTTTATCCAGCATACAGCCGGATACGGTAAAAAGCGGTTATTTGGCAGCTTCCTTGTTGGATAGGATGATGTCCGGAGAAACAATCGCCCCTCAGACCTATTTCATAGAGCCTGTACAGGTGATAACCCGAATGTCGACCGATGTTATTGCCGTTGAGGACCCTTACGTATCGAGTGCTATCCAGTTCATCCGTGAGCATGCGTATGAGGATTTGAAGGTCGAGGATGTACTGCGTCATATTCCACTCTCCCGCCGATCGCTCGACCACAGGTTTATGAATGCGCTTGATCGGACTCCCCATGAGGAAATCATCCAGGTAAGGATGAAGCTCCTGATGCGGCTTTTATCAGAAACCGACTGGACACTGCCTGTCATAGCGGAACATCTCGGTTATAAGCATCCAGAATACATGGGCGTGGCCTTCAAGAAATTCTCCGGCATGTCCCCCGGGGCTTTCAGGGAGCATCATAAGGGCATAACCCTTTGACAAGCGCGTTAGGCTGATACATGAGCAAGATGAAAAGGACTGGAATGTAAAAAAGGGCCGAGCTCGTCAATCTGAGTCCCGACCGATTTTGGGTTTTGTATCAAGTAACACGATGATGTTAAGTGTATAAAATATTGCGCATGAGCAGTCGGCGGTTTACGAGCATCCCGGTCCTACTCCCGACTTCTTATTATGAAGTGTTATAACCTGATTTTGGCATCGCTTCCGCTGACTGCGATACAAACTCTCCCAGCTTCTTTGGCTCCCAAGATTCATTTTCCATACACATTGGACCCGAGCGGCATTCCCTACAGAGTCCCATACAGCCGCCGACTTCCACGTTCCAGCCGAAATCCCTGTATTGGAGGATCCAAGCTTTCGTATCCGTGTGTTTACCAAAATTGTTAACACAAAATAACACATGTCCGGTCACACGCTTACCCATTTGCATCATCCTCACACTCTTTTGTTCATGTAATGCTCACGTGCCAGCCGCATCTGCTCGCGGTACTCCCCCGGTGTCTGTCCACACATCTTACGGAAGATCCGATTAAAATAAGGCGCATCCCCAAAACCGCATGCCATTGCGATCGACTGCATCGTTCCGGTTGTGCATTCCAGCAGCTTTTTTGACTGGCGAAGCCGGATGTCCCTCAGCATCTGCATCGGGGTTACTTGATAAGTCTCCAGAAAAATCCGGTCAAAATAAACCGGATGCAGGTGCACCAGTACAGCCAGTTGCTCACGGGACAACTTCTGTGCGTACTTTTCCATCATATAACGAATAACTACAGTAAACCGATCCTGCTCCGTTCGCGCTTCTTTTTCTCTCAACGGTCGGTTGGCCAGGTCCCACTGCTTCAGAAGCTCGCTGAGCAGCTCATACACATATGCGGTAACAAGCAGGTCCCGGAAAGGTAAGCTGCCATTCCCCCAGACGACCAACAGCTTTTGAAACGTTTCACAGTATAACTCGGATGACTGGAGACGAAAGACGAGAGGAACCGGATACAGCCGGAACAAGTCCAAACCCGAAGTGTATTCAGCCTGAAAAGCAACCCACAGGTGGACACCACTTGTATGAGACCGTTCGCTGAAAGGAACGTGAGGCGGATGGATCATCACACACCCAGCACCGAGCTGACTGGAAACTCCTTCTGTAACCGTTTCCACAGTACCCTCCAGCACATAACTGACGATCCAATGCGGGTAAACCTTGTCCTCGATATTTAATTTCACATAGGAAGCTTGCTCAGCGACAAATAATGATAGCTGCATATCCGTTTGCACGGTGCTCGAAGTATAGCCTTGGCTGCTGCTCATGACTCCACCCAACCTCTCCGGAATAGATCCTTTCCGGAAACATCGTAACCCATCTTAGCTTCCGATGCAAAGCCTTTTGGATGATTTATAAATGATTAAACCTTCGCCTGGTAAACCCGTTTGCCGTCCAATGCGACTGTCGGGCCTTTTGTGTACTCTATGCCAGTTCGTGGATCGATTGCGCCGTCAACAGAATACTGCATAATGTACGATTTACGTGTGGATTGACTTCTGTTTGGCGTGCTGCGGTGAAATAACAGAGAATGAAATGCGATCATAGAGCCTCTTTTCACAGGAACAGCCAGCCCTGGCTCCCCGCCAAAATAACATTGCCAGCCGATACCTGTTTGTTTATGCTCAACAAGCCCTTGCAAATGCGAGCGCGGGTGAATCCAAATGCAGCCATTTTCCAATGTGGCATCCTCCAATGCCAGCCAGCAAGTCAAATAATGCTCAGGCTCAATCGGTGCATAACCGTTATCCTGATGCCAAGGGAAGTCGCGATCTGCCTCCGGTGTCTTATAGACGGATTGATCATGATACAATCTGATATCCGGACCGATCAAGGTAGTTGCAACCTCGACCATTCGTTCTTGACCGATAAATTTTTCGATATACGGATTTTTCTGGGACAAATGCGAGGTGAAATTGATCTGATTCGGAATACTGATACCCTGCTGACCTAACTCACGTACCTGAGCAGCATGTTCCTCATCCAGTATATCGATATGTCGTGTTAAATCCAGCATTTCCTCTTCTGTAAACAGATTTTCCAAAATAACATAACCTTCCCGTTCATAATGCTCCTTGTCGATTTTTGTCTTTAACATTGTTTTGTCCTCCTTAGTAATTATGATTTTGTTCATTTCTTACTTCTGATTATGGAGAAAAGATAGGATTTGCTCAATGACTGTAATCAACCGTTTATTGTACTATCTTAACCATGAAGCTGCTCCGGGCCTAAATCACGATATTGTCATTTCATAGTTTGCTGAAAGGGCAAATCGGCATGTACAATATAAATCGAAGATTAGTGTGAATTTAAAACTCTGGAAGGGCATTATTTAATGGAAGTATGAAAGGATCCATTCAGGTGGAGTCAGCTTTAGGTGAGGGTACTACGTTTACGATCTCTTTGCCGATGTAACATCCTTTAACCTAACAGCTTGATTGAATCCACATTTAAATCATTCCGCTTCCCTCTGAATTCGGTCGGTGTCATCCCCATTAAGGCGCGAAAAACCTTACCGAAATAACCGAGATTATCGAACCCGGTTCTTAAAGCAATCTCCTGGGCAGGCAGCCCTGTGTCTCTTAACAGTTTAAGTGATTCCTGAATCCGCTTGCGACGCAGATAATGGATAGGGGTAAAGCCATAATATTTGGGAAACATTCGGCACAGGTGATGCTTGGACAATCCTGCGAAGGCCGCTACTTCACTGAGTTGAATCGATTCCGCGTAATGTTGATCCATATAACCCACCGCTTTACGGAAGGTATCGGGGATATGGCCATTCTCATCCACGCCTTGAACGGAGACACGAAGCAGTGACATCATCCATTCGTACATTCTCAGCGAGATTAAATATTTGTCCTCAGCCAACCGCTCTTGAAGCAAATCTTCGTAAAGCCTCTCTAACAGCATTATAGGACCTGCACTGCGCTGCAATGACAGTACCGGCCCGGTTCTGTTCATGATGCTGAAGCACAATTCCTCCACGCCTGGTCCGTCGAAGCGCAGCCATATGAATTCCCACGGAATAGCCGCTGCTGATTCGTAATAATAGCAATGATCGCTTGGCACCTTTACAAGGAAGGCCTGCCCGGCAGGTATGCTGAGCACCTGAGTACCTACACGAAGCCGTCCTTCTCCGGATAATGTGAACTGAAAAATAAATCCGCCTCCCTCCCGTTTGCTTCCCTCCCATGAATAACCTTCATCATGGGAGCTTTCCATACCAATCGAGATAATACGCATCAGATGTCGATCATCTTCTTTAACATATCGAAACCCCAAGGACTTAACCACAATATATTACCACTCCAACAATTATTTTCGATTGATAACTTTACCAAACAAATATACGCTAGTAATAGCTTACCACAACCAAATACTATAATACTAACATGGAGGTTATCTGTATGTCCCAATTTCAAGACTGCTTCTACCGCTATGAAGGCCCACTCTTCACTGTAGGCAATTCGCGAATTGAGCGAACGTGGGATTTGTCCAATGGTGTCCCGGTTTCACAATCTCTTCTGGACAAAAGCACGAACGAGCAATGGATAGAGAACTCGCAGCCTATGCCCATGTTCCGATTTCCTTTTCTAACGGATACGAGACTCCTGATTTCCAACGTGGAAGCAGCCATCGAAAATGATTACACAGTCGCCGAAGAGCATTTAAAGGTCACTTTGAAGCTGGAATATGCTTGTTTCAGCGTGCTGCTGGTTACCCGTTTATATCCAGAGCGTCCCTACCTGCGTCACGAAGTTTCAGTGAAGCTCACAGAGGCAGGCGATTCTGATCATTCCGCAGCGGCTAATGGAACTGCAGCAGGAATTGATCTGCAGCTAGATGACAACAACAAGGCCATATCCCACCTTCCTGTCGATTATGTGGACGCGCTGCCATTCAGGGAACGTCATGGACGCTGGTCCTCTGCCATCCTTCGCGATGTGACAGACCATCATAACAACCTAGTGAGTGAGGAAAGCGGTTTATTTTATGTCAATGAAAAAAGTGATGTATCCGCCAGTCTTCTATTTGTAAGCAATCCGTTTACTGAGGGCAAGCTTTTCTTCCTCAAGGAGTCTCCGACCTCATTTGGCCAGCTGCATTACCCGGGATATGATTATCGTTTTATCGGAAAACGTGTATTTATGACAGGAGGCGGGCTGACTGAAGCCGATCTGAGTCCGGATCGGTATGTACCGGCTTACGGCTCTGTAGTAGGTGTTGCCTCAGGCAAAGACATAATTGCGCTTCAGGCACTACACGAGTACCAAAGCTCAATCCGCCGTTTTAAGCCCAAACTGGACAGCTTTGTGATGAGCAACACATGGGGAGATCGCTCGAAGGATGGACGGGTGAACGAGGAATTCCTGCTCGCAGAGCTGGAAGCAGCGGCTCAGATGGGAATCGGTATATTTCAGGTCGATGATGGCTGGCAGCAAGGGGCGACCTCAAATTCCGTCATCTCAGGGGGAGTCTGGAGTGGGTACTATGACTATCAGGATAACTTCTGGCAGGTGAACCAGGAACGCTTCCCAAGAGGGCTTGAACCGATTGTTAATTTCGCAGCACAGCATGGAATCAAACTAGGGTTGTGGTTTTCACCCGATTCCTCCAACAATTTCAGTAATTGGCAGCGGGATGCAGCTACTTTGCTTCGGCTACACAAAAGCTATGGAATCAGTTATTTCAAGCTGGATGGGATTAATATTACGTCCAAAGCCGGTGAAGTCAATTTGAACAACATGATGGAGCAAACTATAAGCGAAAGTGGCGCAGCCGTGTGCTTTAATCTGGACACAACTGCTCAAATCAGGACTGGCTATTACGGCCGTAATCAATATGGATGCCTGTTCCTGGAAAATCGCTATACGGATTGGACTAATTATTACCCGCACTATACCCTGCGTAATCTATGGATGCTCAGTAAGTATGTACCCACTCGCAGGCTGCAGATGGAATTCCTCAATGTCGAGCGCAATCAGCAGCTGTATGACAACGATCCGTTGTCACCAGGCAAATGCGGTTTTGCCTATTCCTTCGGTGTAACGATGGTGGCAAATCCTCTTGCCTGGATGGAGTTAAGCGGGCTAAGTGATAAGAATCGCAGGCTGCTCAGCATCATGCTTTCGTCCTATCGCGCACTTCAAGCCGAGCTACTGGGCGGTACCGTTCTTCCGATAGGCAGCGAGCCCTCTGGCTTTGGCTGGGCTGGCTTCCAATCAATGAGCGCCTCAAGTGGAACTGGCTTATTAATCATTTATCGCGAAAATTGTGAATCCCCTAACCATTCATTCGACCTCTGGAAAGCTTCTGGCAGCAAGCTTCAACTTGAATGCTTGATCAGATGCGAGGGTGGTGCATGGTCAGGAGATGGCGCTAAGCCTATAGAGACCCTGCAGCTTCACCCGGATGCGGCTAACCGCTACAGCTTC
Source organism: Paenibacillus sp. FSL H8-0034 (assembly GCF_038000305.1). Classification (NCBI taxonomy): domain Bacteria; kingdom Bacillati; phylum Bacillota; class Bacilli; order Caryophanales; family Paenibacillaceae; genus Paenibacillus; species Paenibacillus sp. FSL H8-0034. The sequence goes on along the minus strand of NZ_JBBOBS010000001.1, from coordinate 4,292,860 downwards.
AGTTTGAACCAACCATATTCCTATGCTGTATATCGGTATCAATTTTAATTATATAAATATTGTAGAATGAACAAACAGAACCTGCAGGGGGAAATCTCCCTGCAGGTTAATTGTTTTCCATTTCATGAAGAGTTCCACAACCCAATCGGATATTAAGACTCCAGCTACTCACAGCTTTTGGACTGATTACCATAACCTTTTCTTGTTGCTGAGCTTCCGTCAAGCTGTCGTAATAACCGCTGCTGGGCTCCAAAGCACATACGCTATATTCGTTATATTGACCCTCATCTATCCAAATACCTAAGTAAGGAACCTCATCTGGGGACCAGCTCATTGTCAAATATTCACCGCTGTTAGCTTCATGAATCCCGGCCCATCCACATGGCACCGAACCCTCCACGTAGAACTTCCGTGAATCTTTTGCAGCTGCCGATCCCACTCTATTCAATTGTCGAGAGTGATTTCCCTTGCCAGATGGCCAAGGATATCTCATTCCCGCTTCCAGCATGCGTCCGCCATCGACACATAATACCTCTTGAATTTCGGAAGGTAAACAGATTCGCGAATGCTCTGTTGCAACGAATTGTGGATGAGCCGTCCAAAATACCGTTAATGTTTCCTCACTTCTGTTGGTTACCTTATAATCGAAACGAACGGTATAGTCATCAACAAATAACATTCTGCGAGTGAACTCGTAAGGCAGCATAGTTCCATTCACCCTGCATTCCAATGCTTGATCCTGAATATCGACAGTCCATGGTATAGCCCACAATTCCCCATGATCAGGAAGCCTAAGGTTTGAAAAAGCACCTGCAATCGGATAATCGCAGGCCACGATAGTTGGAAAGCATTCATCCCAACCGCTCATATCCGCTGCTGTGAATACAGAGCCGTAACCTAACTTCTTCAATTCCCTTGAAACGGTTTGAGCGAGCCACTCTTTTCGGCTGTTTTTATATTGCAAGGATACAATTTTACCGCCTAATTCAGGAATGATGACCAATTGAATATAAGCGGATTCCATCGTCACGGCACTCCAGCCTTTATAAATTGATTCCGCGATGCGAGTTTGATTTTGCCAATCCATCACATGAGGCTCCACCCTTCATCTTGTTCATTCAAGACTGTCATCATTTATTTGAACGATCTCGTAGGACTTCCATTGTGAACCGTCCGAAACTGGCAGCTGGTCTGCACCTGGTCCGAGAGTCCTCCAATGCTTATGGAACTGCAGCAGCTGCTTCCAAATCTTCTCGATAGAGGTATAAGTAAGCTGCTGCATGATTAGCGTGTCAATTCGAGCCTCCCTCCTATCCTCCTTACATGCCTGAGCCATAGTACATAGATAGCGCTTGCAAGCAGGTATGCATAATATGCTCTCCATATGCGGCGGTTGCTTCCAAAGCATTCTCTCCCAGAGCAAGCCTGCCGCCAGAGCAAGCCTCGTGCTGTCGATCACACTGCGTGAAATCGATAAGCTCAGGACGTAAATATAACAGCTGTGAAATTTCATACTTGCCTGCATGGTCACCATCGAACAAGCCCTCCACCAGTTCGGGATCGCTGTCTTCCTTGAGGCGGAGGACCCCTTCCATCCAGTAATCCTTTTTATCCCATTGCGGCCAGTACTGGTGAAGCTGCATCAGGTCAATCGTCTCGACCCCAAGCTGCTCAAGTGATAGTTCAGTCGAACGGCGCAGCGAGCCCTCCGGGTAAGCCGTCTCCACAGGGATGTGGTTTCCCCAACCAATGGAGCCCGGACCCAGCGACTGCACTTTTGAAGTAATAAATGGTTTCTCCCCCCGCCATTGCTTTAGCGTAAGCCCTACGAGTTTTTCAGAAGCCCCATAAGCTCTTGCGGTGTCAATTAGCGTGACACCTCTTTCCAGACTGTGCAGCACAGATTTGATCAGGTAGGATTCGTCGAAGGTACCGAACGAGCCCCCAAGTCCCATAGTCCCAAATCCAATTCGAGATACAAGCTGTTCGGAACCGGGAAATTTAGTGAATTTCATCTGCAGAAACACCCTCCGTTATTTGAGAAGCGATTTTAATTTCACATTAGGATCACATAAAGCATTTGGATCAGGCCGAGCCTGCTTGTGTATAAGCAGTTCTCCCAATCTGATTTCCCTGGCAAGGGTTGGAGATGATCCAATGCCACTAACCGCTACCAGTTGACCATCATCATGGAGATGGAAAAATAGCTTGCCTGAATCCCCCATATCGCGCTCAACCACATGATTGCCATGGTCAGGAAGTCCGGTTACCTGCAGTGTCAGCTCATATTGATCTGACCAGAACCAGGGAACCGTAGTAAAGGACTCTGCAGCGCCCAGCATGCTGCGTGCCGCGTGCTGTCCTTGATCCTGCGCGTTGCGCCATGCCTCCAGCCTGATCCGCTTATTGCCAAAGAGTGGATGCTGAAACGAGCAGCAGTCCCCGGCTGCAAAAATAAAAGGGTCGTTAGTGGCTAATCTGTCGTTAACGGCCACACCGTTCTCAACGTCAAGACCGCTTGCCGAAGCCAGCAAGGTATTTGGGATTGCTCCTATTCCTGCAAGGATACCGTCGCAATGAATCGTGGTTCCGTCTGCAAGTACAACTATATGCTCTTCCTCAATGCTGCTTATACTGGATAAAGCCGTTCCCACGTTCAATTTGACACCGGCCTGCAAATGACGCTCTTCTATAATTCGGGCTATGGCTTCGGAAACACCGCGCATCAGAATCCGAGGTCCAGCTTCGATAAGAGTAACCGAGCAGCCGCGCTCTACAGCGCTAGCAGCAGCCTCAAGTCCGATGAAGCCTCCTCCAATAATGACCATCCTTTTCCCTGGGCATAAGTAGGTTCGGAGCTTCTGTGCATCCGCATAGGTGCGCAGATATAGCAGGTTCGGGACTATTGCTCCCCCTACAAGTAGTTGGCGCGGACGAGCCCCTGTTGCCAACAAGAGACGCTCGTAGCGGATTGTTGTATCGTCAGCAAGAACCACCGTTCGGCTGACGCGATCAATAAACACAACTGAACATCCAGACAAAAAATCAATTTGATTATTTGTTAGAAATGAATCTCCTGCTATAAACACAGGCCCCGTCTCATCAGAGGCTGCCAGAATGCGTTTGGAAAGCGGCGGTCTTTCATAAGGCTGCCACCGTTCCTCGCCAATCATCGTTATCGGGCCTTCCCAACCTTGCGCTCGAAGCTCCAAGGCCGCACTTGCAGCAGCCTCGCCAGCTCCGACAATCACCATTCCTGATTCAATCACGGTGCTCCTCCTCCATCTATATGAATGTAGACGTTCCCATTTATGATTTGTACAGCATAGGTTTTTAAGCTGATACAGACTGGCGCCCGCTTGGCTTCCCCCGTAGTCAGATCGAATCGACCGTTGTGCTTGGGACATTCAATTGCAGTACCCATGACCAGACCATCCGCCAAATGAAATTTCTCATGGGTACAATATCCGTCCGTCGCATAGTACTTGTCATCTTCCGTACGGTAGATGGCAAATGTACGGTCCCCATGATCGAACCGAATGACATCCTCTTGCTCAATTTCATCAGCAGCACATGCTTCAACCCAGTCTTTAAGATCCATGAGTAAGCCCTCCCAGTAAGGTTTGATTGATGTTGATCTCATTAGCGAAAAGGGATTCTTCCTGAGAGCCGTACCTATACGGACGTGCCGTGCTCGGCAGAGGACGAACTATCACATAAGCAGGGTCCTTCCTCTGCTTCACAAGGGCTGTAATGACTTCCTTCAAGGCTGCACCGAAGCTGCTGCAAGGCTGCGGACAATCGCTCTTCATTTCATCATGCAACGCTGGTAAGGCATGGTAAGGAACCATTGGGAACATGTGATGCTCGATATGATAGTTCATATTCCAGTAAAGAAACCTTAACACAGGATTCATATAGATTGTTCGTGTGTTTAAGCGATGATCCAATACATCCTCATAAAGACCAAGATGCTGCGTCATGCCAAACAGCAGGACAACAATCGTTCCGTAAAAGGTCGGCAAGACGATAAACATAAGCGGGAGTATCGTATGCAAGTAGATGGAGCAAGCAAGAACGGTCAAGATAATAAGCAAGTAGATCCGTGCTTCCAGAAATGTCTTTCCATGCTCGGATACAGGTATATATTCATTCTCTTCTTTATCCACTTTGCCGAAGCAATGAAGGATGAAGCGCTTGAGTTCAATCGGCCCTCCATAAAGGTGAAAGATCTCCATGATTATAATTTTCCAGAGCGGAGGCCTTTCCGTTAAGATTTCGGGATCACGTCCGACAATGTAAGTATCACTATGATGTCTCGAGTGACTCCAGCGCCAAGGGGTAGCCGATCTCAATACCATAAAGGAAGCGATTTGGTAAACGACCTCATTCATCCATGGAGTTTTAAAAGCGGTCCCATGTCCGCATTCATGCCAGCGTGAATCTGCTGGAGTTGCGTAAAGAATTCCGTAAACCGCGAAGGCAAGAATCGCCCACCAGGTCCCCCAAGCCATATAAGCCCAATATCCAGCCACGGCAAGAGCTCCAAACCAAATGATCGTATCGCGTATCGCTGGCCCATTCTTCCGTTTCATCAGCTGTTTAAGTCTCGGCCGCGGAATTGAACAGGTATACCACTCGGCCGCTACCAGTCCCTTCTCCTGAGCCAGCTTGTTTTCCGGACCTGTGAGGCTGTAATTTCTTTTGTTATCGGCTGACGACAAGATATTCTCCTCCTCTTTCCTTTCGTTCTAAATGCATCTGCTTGGTAAGTGACTTATGCTTCTGATTCTATTTTATCTATTTTCAAGGTAAAAGTATTTGGCTCAAAGTAACAATGTAGTTACCAATATCACATTATATGGTTGAAAGCCTGCACACAAAAACTGACCCAGCCGACAGTAAGGAGATCTGAAGATCAGGGCTTTACAACTACCCCGATTAAGCCTAGTATATATTTGGAGAGGGGCGTTTACTATGAAAGACAAGCTATATTTCATGGAGCCTACAGAGACGTTATCCGAGCTGCAGGATTATTATTTCCCACCTTACATTACGCTTGCTCATATGTTTCATGCTCCGGAAGGCTGGGGCTTGAAACCGCGGATATTGAAACAATTTCAGATTCAGTATGTGGTCGAAGGATCTGCGGATTACACAATCGGGGATAGACTATATGCAACAAAGCGCGGGGATCTGCTCTTACATCGACCTAATGAAATTCACGCTGTACAAACCAAGTCAGGTGAGCCTTATGTTTGCCTGTCTATCGTTTTTCATTTCGGGGCAGTAATCTTTCCCATGCATCGCCTCATTGAACACGATGCAGAGGGCAACGGGCATCTCATGGGTAACTTCACGAGTACATTGATTGAAAAGCAATGCTCCGAGCTTGTTCTGTATTATCGCCAGCCTGGAATGTACCATCAGCTGTTGTGTCAAAATCTGCTCATGCAAATCCTGCTGCAGCTGGCAGCAGCACACCAAGATAGAGAAGCAAGCGAACCTGGTAAAAAAGCAGATGCCAATAAAGCCAAATTAATTCAAATACGAAATTATATTTTAAGTCGCTTAAAAGAGGGCTTTCACCATCATGAATTGGAACGGTTAACCGGCTGGAGCCGAAACCATATCATTTCTCAATTTCATAAAACCTTTGGCATGTCACCGATACAGTACCTGATCTGGATCCGAATAGAAAAAGCAAAAGAGCTTGCCCTCCAATCCGGTCTTTCTTTTGGCGAGATTGCGGCTGAGGTCGGTTATGTCAACATTCATGCATTTGGTAAGATATTCAAAAGAAAGACCGGCATGAGCTTAAGTCAATTTTGCACAACCTTATTTGAGGATACACCAGATAAATAATACTATAACAGTGGTCAATCCGTTAGGAGGCAGCTAGGATCATGGAAAACATATATAGAGATTTTCAATTCCCGCCTTATATTACACTTGCACATCTCTTTCATGCTCCGGCGAATTGGGGTATACTGGATCGGCGATTAAACGAATATGCCTTACAGTATGTCGTGAAGGGATGTGCAGAGTATGAAATAGAAGGGGCAGTTCATCTTACACAAGAAGGAGACATGATTATCCATCGCCCTGCAGAGCTGCATTCGATTCGGATGCTTCCAGGCCAATCTTATGTTTGTATTTCGCTTGTGTTTCATTTCGGTGGTGCCGCCTTCCCCTTGGATCGGTCATTAAACGGAAATCATGCATGCGGTAATTATTTGGGTTCTGCTGTCAATAATTATCTATCCGAGCTTGTTATTCACTACAAGAAGCCTACGATGGAGGCCCGGCTTCGATGCCAGGCGCTTTTTATGCTTATTCTTTCGGAGATTGAGGCGAGCCTGACCTCCAATTCCCAGAACAATCAGCATATGAAGAAGCTGAATCGGATGATTTTGATCAAAAACCATATTGTGGAGCACTACCAGCACAATCTCGATTTCACTCAATTGGAGCAAATTTCCGGGATGAGTAAAAATTATCTAATTTCCGCATTCACCAAAACCTTCCACATTTCACCCGTGCAATACCAGCTGATCGTGCGCATTCAGAAGGCTAAGGAGTTAGCTATCCATTCAGGTCTGTCTGTTGGCGAGATCGCCAATCGGGTCGGCTACAGCGACGTCCATTCATTTGGCAAAATGTTTAAAAAGAAAACCGGATACAGCTTGAGCGAATTTTGCTCCACACTTGTCATACGTCCTTTAGTCTATAATCACCAGCTGCTGCCTCACCGATCAGAGGATGGCTGCTAATCAGGTACAATTACACTCAACAAGGTTCTGGAGGGAAAAGCTATGTTATATACGTTTCGTGAAATTCATCACGCTTTGATGGAGAAGCCCGATTTAACGCTTGGCTCGCCTTATGGTGTTCCTTTCGATTCACATGGGCTTCAGGCTCGACTTCAGGCTTCTCATTTAACAGAGTGGCTAACGACCATACAGCTGGACGCTGAAAGATTCCTCGTTGAACCTATTCAGGAGATCACCTTTACCCGCTTTAAGCAATATGAGGCTACAGGCACGCGCAAGGAATATGAAGCTGATTACTTTGAGAGGCGAGGCCGCTTGTTAAGCTTGGTTATCTCTGAAATCTACGAGCAACAAGGGCGTTACCTATCCGCCATAGAAGATACCATATGGGCTATTTGCAATGAGTATTCCTGGTGCCTGCCGGCCCATATGAGCTTCGCAGCGCATGTTCCGATGGACCAAAGGGTGGATCTATTCGCGGCAGAAACTGCAAATGCACTTGCTGAGACCATGCACTTGCTGGAACCCCAATTAAATCCACTTGTGATACTCAGATTACGCAGCGAAGTAGAGCAAAGAGTGCTGCATCCCTGCTTTGACCTGGCTGTACCTTTTCACTGGGAAACATCGACTAACAACTGGTCGGCTGTCTGCGCAGGAGCTGCCGGAATGGCTGCCCTGCTATTGGTACAGGATAACCATCGATTATCCGGTATAGTCGATAGGGTTATTCGAGCGATGGAGAGCTTCCTGGAAGGCTACGGCGAGGACGGGGGCTGCTCGGAAGGTGTCATGTATTGGCACTATGGATTTGGATATTATACGTATTTTGCTGATATGCTCTCAGCCCTCACTAACGGAAATTTGAATTTATTTGATATTGCTAAGTTAAATGCCATCGCGGCTTTTCCTAATCATGTACGCTTATCTGGCAATCAATACGTGAATTATTCGGACTCTCTAGATGCTTTCGACCTGAATCCAGGCTTGCTTACCCGACTGTCGGAGAGATTCGGATTGAAGTATGCTATGACCTTCCAACTACCGGAATTCCATTCTGACCATTGTTATCGTTGGCCACACGCCATGCGAAATTTGTTATGGAGCCATCCCTCCGCTTTCAGTCCAACCTCAGAACCAACTGGACATTACTTGCCTCAGCTGGGATGGGTGACCCAGCAAGTAGAGCTCGCCGGGTTACCTGCTGCCTTCTCTGCCAAGGGAGGACATAACGGTGAGCCTCATAATCATAACGATCTGGGTCATTTTATTGTGCATCTAAACGGAGAAAGCTTATTAAGTGATTTGGGCGCTGGCCTATACACCAAACAATATTTTGGACCTGAACGGTATTCCTTCTTAAACAATGCTTCTCGTGGACATTCCGTACCGATTATTAATGGTAACCAGCAGTGTGATGGCAAGCAATATGCAACCGATGTGTTAGATTTCACACAACAAAAGTCTGGGTTCACCTACCTGCTGGATATTACTAAAGCTTATGAAGATTCGGAATTAACAAAATTTGAACGACAATGGACTTTGATGAAACACCCTGATTCGATTGAGCTTGTTTTACAGGATACCTTTGAATTTAAATCTCCTGGGGAAGTGACAGAGGTATTTGTAAGTCGTGTGAAGCCACGCCTGTCTGACGGCATGGTTCAATGGACAGGTCATAGCGGGTATGTTTCCATGAAGCAGAATCCTCTCAACTGGGATATTAACATCGAAGTAGAAACATATTTAAATCATCGGGGTGAACCACAAATCGCCTATATCACCTATTTTCGATTGAAAAAGGCCATATCAAAAGAGGTTTTTAAATTTCAATTTTGGCTGCACGCAGTTAAACCCATAAAATCGTAATATTGGACACCTAATGAAAGATATGGACCGAATACGACCTGCGCTTATTCATTTATAATGTAGCTATGTGATAAGCAATACGTAACTACAGGAGGAATGAAGGATGGGTTTAAAAATCGGAATTATTGGTGCTGGCAGCTTTTCAAAATGCTTTATTCCTTTATTTCAGGCACATCCCTATGTGGAAGAGGTGCTTCTCGCTGAACATCAGCCTGATAGGCTTGAGCGATATGGCAAGGTCTTCGGCCTGCAACGCACCTTTTCCAACATGGACGATTTGCTAAAAAGCGATGTAGATGCGGTAGCTGTGTTCACCCAACGTCACCTTCACGGCCCCCAAACCCTGAAGGCACTGCGAGCAGGTAAACATGTATATTCAGCAGTACCTATGGCCGGGACCTTGGATGAGGTTGCAGACATTGTGAATGAGGTCAGCTCTTCCGGGTTGATTTATATGACCGGGGAGACAAGCTACTACTATCCAAGCGCCATTCTATGCCGCAACAAATTTAATGCCGGTGAATTCGGGAAGTTTGTTTATGGTGAAGCGCAATATTTGCATGATATGTCACATGGTTTTTATGATGCCTTTAAACGTTCCGGGGACAAGGAGTGGAAGAAGGTAGCGGGTATTCCTCCCATGTATTATCCTACACATTCAGTCGGCATGATTCTTTCAGTTACAGGTGCAAGGGCAACCAAGATATCCTGCTTGGGCTACGAGGATGACAATGAAGATGGCATTTTCCGAACAGGCGCCAATCTATGGGATAACCGCTTCAGCAACGAATCTGCACTTGTCCGTACATCGGATGGCGGATCGATGCGAATCAATGAATTTCGTCGTGTAGGCTGGAGCGGCTCCAACAGTGTGTATATGAGTATGTTTGGCACGCAAGGCAGTTACGAGGAGCATGCAGGTGGATCGTCCTGGACTACCCTGGACCGGAGTAGTGGTATAACCGATTTAACAGCCGATCTGAAATGTAGCGATGCTTATGTTAACCTCGATCATATGGAATCCGGCTTGCACGAGGCGCTGAAGCATGACTTTAACTCTTCGCTCGCCAAAGTTCATAATAAAGCCCGATTGCCTCTATCCTTCGAAAAAATGCCTAATGGACATTTTGGATCACATCAATTTTTGGTTGATGATTTTGTGAAAGCAATTCATACCCATAAACTGCCTCCCAACCATGTCTGGAATGCAGCCCGTTATCTGGCTCCCGGATTTATCGCTCACGAATCCGCCATTCGTGGTGGAGAGCTTCTTGATATTCCGGATTTTGGTTCACCGCCAACCCAATGGGAATTGTTAGATCCGGATAGCTTCCAGGCTACCTGATTTGCGGTTTTTTACCCAACAATCGAATCCCAAAAGCCTGTGGTACTTGAACCACAGGCTTTTGGGATTCGATTATCCACAGGAACTTTTTTGAACAACCTCTTAAAGCCATTTTTGATATTGCTTGGGGGTTTCTCCATACTTCTCTTTAAAAATACGTATGAAATGGTTTGTCGAGCTGTACCCGAGCTTTCCCGCAATCTCGTTCACAGAAAGCTGTCTGGCCTTCAGCAGCTTCACTGCCTCCGAGAGCCGGCGTTCTGTTAAATACTCTGTGAATTTAATGCCAGTGCTGATCTTAAACAGCTTGCCCAAATAATTGGCGCTAACATTCATATGATCGGCAACCAACTCCAGACTCAGATCATCATACAAACGCTCTTCTATGTAGCTCTTTACTTTAAACTCCAAATGCTGATCAATACTCTGCTTTCTCTCTTCAATCGTGGAGACAGCCATCTGGATGAGCCCGCAAGCCCAGCTGAAAAATTCATCAATTTGGCGAATATCCTTAAATTTCTCGCGAATATCACAACCAAACAGCTGAGTAGAGCTAAAGCCCATAGATTTCACTACTCTCCTTATAGTTGTCACAATATCAGAGAGCAGGTTTTCACAATATTCAATCGAATAATTACCCTCCTTCATTTCCATTGTCACCGACACCAGCAGCTGTTCAGCCTTTCGGCCATCACACGCCCGAATACAGTTCTCAATCTCATCGAGAATGACAATAGAGCTTCCGCTCCGTTTACGCGATTCTATATGCAGGTCAGCATAAGAAATCGTATTGTCATCTGGCTGTAAAAACATGTAACTCTGCGCTTCCACGGCTTCACGGTAAGAGGTCGATACCGGTCGCTGGCCTTTGGGGTGAGCATCACCATAGGAAAGCATATATTCAACTCCATAAACCGATTGAATCTTATCTTCAATTACACTCATAGCCTCATGTTTATATAATTCACTGAAGCATACAATACCCAATATCCGTCTTCCGTAATCTTTAATTGCCCAGATGCGATATTCCTCTTCTTCCTTCAGCTGCAATAAATCTATAAGATGGTAGGAAAGCGCCTGCTCACTCTCGAAGTCCTCTTTCTTGGATATTTGAATAATAAAACAGAAAAAATGATCCCACTCCGGTTGAATATTGAGAATATCCCCCATCTGACCGCGGTTTGGCTGTATGTCGTCATGAAGCAAGCTCATAATCAAATTATGACGGATTATCGGCTTATTGATTTCTATCTTGTGATGCATATCGCTCAATACGCTGCGGATCGGGCGGTGAGCGCGTTTATTAAGATACAAGGTGGTCAAAATACTGACCAGTAAAAAAACAAAACATAAGGAGATAAGCCAGTTTCTCAACTCATTGGCTTTTTGATAAAACAAATCCTTATTTGCCATCGAGACGTAACGCCAGCTGTTATATTCGGAGTGAGCAGAAGACACCATCATGGAATTACCGGCAATTGTTTCGTTGAACATGATATTCGTGTTCGAGGCCAGCACCCTGTTCAGCCATAGGCTCTTGTCATTTCTCAAGTCATCCATCGGATTGTTCTCCTGATTGTGAGCAATTACATTTCCTTGTTCATCCAGTATCATCAGGATACCGTCCGATGAATGCTTTAAGGATTGCAATGACTTTCTAAGAGCACTCTCATAAATATTGATTGCAATAATTGCTTTTTTGTTTTCTTTTGACGCAAAGTAAGGAATACTTCGGACATGTGTGATCACTTTTTCCGAATCGCTACCTTGAATTGGCCTTGGCGGGAGCCAATCAATCTGAGTTTCCGTAGTTTGGAACTGCTCAAGCCATTGTTTTCTTGAACCAATATCACAGGAACTGTCAGTTAAGAAACAAAATTTGTTATCATAAAACAGCACATTATCTAATTTATAATACAAATCAATTGATTTCACAAAGCTTAGGTTTCTTTGTATACTGTCTATTTGAGATATAATATTAAGTACTGAGGATGAGTCGTTACGTATACTGTTTGTCATCGGATAGAGCAGTATAGAATCCTGAGCGCCATCTGCTACACTACGACTCAATGTATTAATACTTTCCTTAATAAATTGCTGGTCGATAGATTGGCGTATCTGTATAACGGTCTGCTCATTGAATTTCTCTAATTCTTCATTGTAAGCCTTAGAGAAATACTGGTAATATATCACGACAGGGATGATCGTTATCATAATGACAATAATGACGTTAGACCAATACAATCTAGAGAAATGTCGGGTTTGTATCCCTTGATTCGATATAACCATAGCTACCCCCTGCTTAAAGCGTATTCATTAAATTATACTATACAACGAAACAGTTACAAAGAGTAATAAAAAGCAGTCAACATAAGCTGACTGCTCTTGCCTGCATGGACTTTTATTTACCCGTCATCTTTTTATAAGCTTCATTAACATCTTTCTCGATGGCATCACCGCCATTAGCTCTAAAGGTTTTTACATAGTCGTCAAAGCTATCAGGACTTGCTTCGCCTAAAATGATTTTCAAGTAAGTTTGAATCGTTAATTTAGTCAGGTTAGTCGCATTTTTGGTATGAGATTCTACTGTAGGTACGATCATAGGAACATAACCTTTAGGTTTCACTTTATCACCAAAGTCGTACAAGAAGGCATCCATTTTTTTATCGAATTCGGGAACCTGAATCATATGAAATGCAGCTACTCCCTTTTTCTGAAACTCGGCAGGAGGGGTAGAAGCAATCAAATTAATGAATTTGCCGTTCTCTTCTTTCCAATCCTCGCCTTTCCAGCCACGGAATGTCGTTTTGTAATATTCCATGTCCGATGCACTGGATTCAATCATCTTAAGTATCGTTTCAACTTTACGCGGATCCTTGGCCGCTTTCGTAGTAATACCAATCGGTGTGGAGTTGACTCCCCATTGAGGCGTACCGGACTTGCCAGTAGGTCCCACAGGAGCCTTGCCAAATACTACATCTGCGTTGGGCTGAGCCTTCTTCAAATTAACGAATTGACCTCCACCCTTATCATCCGGGTTGGTAGTATCGATTACATTTCTCCAGTGATAGAACATACCTTTACCCGTTAAACCAATCCGATTGTTGAAAAATGCATGAGAATCAAACCCATAGCCGCCTGTGTTCTCGGAGGTGATAAACTCAGGATCGATTAACTCCGCTTTATACCACTTGGCTAATAGCGTCAACGCTTCCTTCATCTCTGGCTGAATAGCAGCAAATGTAATTTTACCGTCCTTTTGGATATACTGTATATCTTCCCTGTTCTGAACAGCAGCAGCCTTTACATCTGCAATACCGGGATGTCCGAACGCTCCCAGTACAGCAGGTATCGCAAAATCAGATAAACCATACGTATCTTTCTTGCCATTACCGTCCGGATCGTTATTACGTATTTTCGTTAACGCATCTTCAAATTCTGCAAGAGTCTCCGGTGTTTTAGTAATGCCCAGCTTATCCAACCAATCCTTGCGCCATACGACAACAGTTGGATATTCTCCGTTAAGGTTAAGGTTCGGCAGCGCATAGATTTTACCATCAGATTTAACGACATTCCAAAGGTCATATTTATCAATGGTTTTGGCGTAGTTCGGAGCCAACTTACGGATCTGATCATCAGATATAGGGGCCAATACGCCATTTGCCACATAAGATGGAATTTGGCTTACACCAGGCTTAACCAACATAACATCAGGCATTTCACCCGCTGCCAGCTTTATATTCAGAGAGTCATTCCACTTTTGGCTGTCCAGATACCAGAATTTAAAGTTGACATTAAATTTCTCCGACACCATCTTTACAATTTTGTTGTCCGTAGTTGGCTCTGAAAATGAGTTATAAGCCAGCCAATCCAAGGTAACCGGCTCTTTGGATGCAGCGCTATCAGGTGTCTTGGCAGTATCCACTGGTGCGGCCTCCTCCTTCGCACACCCGGCAACAAGTCCAGCCAGAATAGCGCTTGCAAGTACTGTCGAAACTCCCTTGATCATCTTCTTATTCATATAAACCCTCCTGTGTATAATTTCAAACCAATGTTAAGCCTGCACATGGCAGGAAATAACCAAATCGAAACTGCTCAACCTTTAATAGAGCCAATCAAGGTGCCTTTAACAAAATATTTTTGTAGAAACGGATACACACACAAAATAGGAATTATGGAAACGACCAATGTAGCCATCTTCATGGTTTGCGTATTGACCGCCACCGGCGAGGTCTCCGTTCCAGAGGCGCTGAGCTCTCCGTCCAAAATAATTTTACGCAATATAAGCTGAAGCACCTGCTTACTTTCTGTCTGGATATACAGCATGCTATCAAACCAGGCGTTCCAATGGTGAACAGCCGTATATAACGATACCGTTGCCAGAACCGGCATGGAAAGTGGAAGAATAATTTTTCGGAGAATGTAGATATCATTGGCTCCATCCATTTTTGCTGATTCCTCCAACGCCTCTGGAATCTCATGTACAAAATTTCGAACGATCAGCAGCAAAAAGGTACTAACCGCTCCTGGTAAAATCAGTGCCCACATGCTATTCATTAAGCCTATACTCTTTATTAAAATGTAAGCGGGGATCAGCCCCCCGGAGAAAAACATGGTCAGAACAACGAACCCGGTCCAAAAGGTCCGATGAGGCAGCGACTTTTTCGAAAGCGGATAAGCACCAAGAAAGGTCAAGACCACTGTTATCGCTGTGGCCAACACGGTCCGGATAATGGTATTGCCATAGGCGGTCCATATCAGCTGATTTTTCATCACTTGCTGGTAGCCCGAGAAATCAAATTGGGTGGGTATGAAGTGAAAACCGTAGCTGTTCACAACCTGGGCAGGACTCATGGAAAGAGTAATAACTTGCATAAAAGGCAAAATGGTAACGACAGATAATAAACTCAATGCCATATAGACAAAAATCATGAACAACGTGTCCGACAAGCGATATGATTTGCGCAGCATGCTGAAGCTCCTTTCTTTACTAATAGTCTAAAAAATGGTCTCGTCGCTGAAACGCTTAGCCAGCGTATTGGTAACTAATACTACGGCCAAGGCTACGACATTTTTGAACAAGCCCACAGCTGCGGCATAACTATAATTCATCTTGGAGATTCCCTCATTATAGGTATAAGTTCCAATAACGTCTCCAACACTGGTTACCTTGGCATTAAGCAAATTGTAAACCTGATCAAAATCGTCGCTAATAATTTGCCCTGAGGTAAGAATCAGTAAAATCACGATAACGGGTATTATGGAAGGCAAGGTGATGAACCAAATTTTCTGAATGCGATTAATACCGTCTACTTCAGCCGCCTCATACATCTCCGGATTTATCCCTGCCATTGCAGCCAAATAAATAATGGCATTGAAGCCTACCGTTTTCCATATTTCTGAGCCGACCAATATCGAGCGGAACCAATCCACGCTGGCAATAAAGAATACGGACTTGAAGTCAAGCATTGTCAAAATGATGTTGATCGGACCTCGGCTTGGAGACAGGAACTCAATAATAATCCCTGACAGAATAACCCAAGACAAAAAGTAAGGCAAATAGCTGACAGTTTGAACCACCTTCTTGAAGGCTGCCTGCTTGACCTCATTGATCATGAGAGCCAGCAGAATTGGTGCGGGAAAACCAAATAAAAGCTTGTAAAAATTAATAATTAATGTGTTTTTCAGCACTGGCAAAAAATACATTCCAGCAAACAATTCCTTGAAGTTATCCAATCCCACCCACTTGCTACCTGAAATTCCCTTTAGTATTTTGAAATCCTGAAACGCAATTACTACTCCGTAAATCGGGGCATAATGGAAAATAATGTAGTAAATAAGCACCGGTATAAGCATAATGAAGAAATATTTGTGCGTCATGTACCTTTTGATCACTTGGCTTAGTTGTGATGGTGCACGTGCTTTCCCTATTCTCTTGGAATCCGTTGTTGAATATTGCATCTCAGTCTCTCCATCCTTTATTTATGTGTTAGCGTTTTCATGCTTTCACTATACATTTCAGAAGGAACGAACAGCAATATTAAATTTCAATTTTAATACCGATATTCTTGTTTTTCGTGCATTTTTTCAAAAATGGCGATAATCAACAAAATTGCGAAAACCACGATTTGTTATCAAAATCCTTAGTATACAGGCGTTTTAGAATCTCCATTCTAGATAGTTCATACCCAAGGCCAATGCTGATCCATGAATACTACCCTGCATGCAAAAAGCTTCATTCCCGCTAGTAATTCAACAAGAGGGAATGAAGCTTTTTAAATGATAATGAAAGCAGTCTGACCCAGGCCGTTACTCTGCACCCATATTTTTAAACTTTCTTACCTGCTCGGTAATTGCGATTTCGGTTGGCAGTCTCTCGATACTGGAGGCTCCAAAGAACCCGGCAATGCCTTCGGTCTTGCCCAGTACATATTCCAAATCCTCAGGCTCCGAAATCGGCCCCCCATGACAAATAACAATAATGTCTGGATTGATGCTTTTCCCTGCATCGTAAATGCGTTGTACAAGATCAGCTGATTCGTCGAGAGTCAATGCTGTTTTGGCGCCTATACTGCCTTTTGTAGTCAGACCGACATGTGCAACCAATACATCTGCACCAGCTTTGGCCATTGCTATGGCATCCTCTTCATTAAATACATAAGGCGTCGTTAATAAATCAAGCTCATGGGCCTTGCGAATCATGTCTACTTCCAAAGCATAACCCATTCCCGTTTCTTCAAGATTCTGTCTAAATGTGCCATCGATTAGACCAACTGTCGGGAAATTCTGCACACCGGAAAATCCCATCTCTTGGAGCTGTTTCAAATAAACATCCATCAATCGGAATGGATCGGTACCGCATACCCCAGCAAGCACAGGTGTATCGTGCACAATAGGCAGTACCTCGCCACCCATATCCACTACAATTTGATTAGCATCGCCATAGGGCATCAACCCAGCTAACGAGCCCCTGCCCGCCATTCGATAACGCCCTGAATTATAGATGATGATCAGATCTACACCTCCTGCTTCAGCACATTTAGCCGACAATCCCGTGCCTGCTCCTGCTCCTACAATGAACCGGCCTTGCTCTACTTGCGAACGCAGCCGTTTAAGAATTTCCTGTCTGGATATCGCCATGCTTCAATTCTCCCTTTGTTTGGTTTGATATGTCTTCCAACATACGTATTAAATGCTCTGCTATCGCCTCGGCCACGGAAGGGTCGTTGATATCCGGCTCCAGCTCTATAAACGTGATATCAGCTCTAAGATGCTGTTTAATTCCGTCAAATAAAGCTTGTCGTTCTTCTTTTCCGTCGAACGGCTTTGTATCCATGTCCAGTAAGGAAACGCCAGCCTTAGGTAAAATGACCAGGGTTGGAGCTGTGCTCTTGTTAAGCTTAGACGCTAATATACGGCCCAACTCCCGATTCTCAGCAACGGTCGTTCGCATTAAGGTGGTAGTCGGGTTATGCTGGTAAAAGACACGGTCTTTAAATTGCGACGGAACACTTTCACGCGGTCCGAAATTGACCATATCCAGCGCTCCAACTGAAACGACCTGAGGAATTCCCGCTGTTCCGGCAGCCTCTAAACGGTTCGCTCCGGCACTGAATATGCCGCCTACCAGCTCATCGGCAAGCTCCGTTGTTGTAATATCGGCAACTCCCGTTATATAACCGGCTTTAATCAGCTCCTCCATTGCCAACCCGCCGGTACCTGTTGCATGAAATACGAGTATATCGTACCCTTTCTGCTCTAACAATTCCCTGACCCGGGTCGCACACGGTGTAGTCACGCCAAACATTGTAATGCCCAGGGTAATTTTATCGTCCCCGTTTCCAAGATCAGCTTCCTGCTCCTGCTGAAGAATCATACCAGCTAAGGCATAAGCTGCATTGCTCAATATACGTCGAGATAATTTATTGATGCCCGCGATATCAACAACGGAATACATCATCGTAATATCTTTAACTCCGACATAAGGCCGAGTATTTCCTGAAGCAACCGTAGATACCAATAGTTTTGGAACTCCTATCGGCAGGGCTTGCATGGCATATGCGGCAACCGTCGTTCCAGCCGTTCCTCCCATGCCGTACACACCTCCTACGATTCCAGTGCTCTCCAGCTCCTTAATGATTGCAGCAGCACCGTTCCCCATTACAGTAACAGCTGTTCCGCGGTCGTTCTGTATGCGCAGCTGCTCTATAGTCGCTCCTCCTGCCTGGGCAACCTGATCGGCTGAAATGTCAGGTTGCAACATCGGATCACCTAATACGCCAGTATCCACAATGAAGGTTTCCACTCCACATTTTTGCAGGGTTTCTTTTATGAATTGAAATTCATAACCTTTTGTATCGAGAGCACCAATCAACACAGCTTTCTTTGGCATACATTTCAGCTCCTTATTCCATTTACTCGCCAATCGTTTGACGATCTGGTGCAGAGTAGGCAATAATCATCCGGCATGCTTCCCAGCTTGTGGTTGTCGCATTATGAGGTACATTACGCGGAATACGCAGCATCATACCCGGCTCCAGATGGAACGTTTCATCTCCCAGCGTGTGATCGCATTCACCTGATAATACAAAGATTACCTCTTCACAATTCGGATGAATATGTCTTGGATTTGATGTTCCGGCATTAATGTATACCATGCCAAAGGTCATTTCCGATTCCGGGTCAATCTCCTGACCGCATAACCATTGAATTTTACCCCAATCCATATCCAATACACGTCCTGAATTCTGTTCTCTTAAATCAACTATTGTAGCCATTACTAAACACTCCAATCGGTTTGTAGTTTTTTGGATAATACATAACTATTGCTGAGCACCAAGAAGTGCTTGTACATAGCACAGATCCCTTTTTGTGAGATTGTCGTAAACATAGCCCTCCTTTAATTTTCCATGACTTGGATTCAGGCAAATAACAGGACTGATTTGATCACGTACGACTTGAGTGACCAGCTCTTCTACTGGCCAGGAGGCATCCTCCAGCGAGGATTTCCATACTAATGAACTACCCTCCTCACCCTGCTGACCACCTTTCAAATGCACAAATCCAATAATCGGTTTTAATGCTTCATATACCGTCAAGCTTGGATACGTTCCCATTTGCCACAAATTTTGCACATCGTAAGTAAAGTGGACCTTATTCGGCCTATTCAATTCATGAAAAAAACTTATGATTTCACTAGGAGTGGCCCATATGCAATCATGACATTCGTTCTCAATCGTTACATGGTATCCAGCCTCATGGATTCGGTCGACTGCCTCCTGATAAAGCGGAATTAGCCATGGTGCGAACTCATGAATGTAATCCATGCTAAACGAGTACGTATTTCTATGCTTGTATTGGGCCGCAAGCAAGCGAATCATCGTTGGTTTCAATGTATCGGCTGCTTGCAGGAGTCGGGTAATCCTGTTGAAATGATGGGTTCGGAAATGCTCCTCACCTTTCTCGATATCATCATAGAACAGCTCCGAGGAAAAAGAATACACTTGCAAATTCCTTTCCTTCAGCACAACCGCAGCAGCCTCGGCTTCATCTGCATTCAGGTCGGATATCGACTTTCCGTAGATGTGATCCTTTAAATCGATAACCTCCAGTCCCCAGAGGGCAAACTGGTCCATCGCCTGTATGAAATCAGGGCCTGCCATGGTGTTCAGCATCGTTAATCTGGTTTGTACCGCCATTCATCCAGCCTCCTTCCTATACATAGATTGTTTTACCATCCGACAGCAGCGCTGCCTCATAAACCTTCATGATCTCTAATGCGAATTCCAGCGTCCCCTTCTTAGGGACTTGTTTGTTGAGCACACATTCACAGAAATAGATCAGCTCATGATAAAACCCTTGGGTAAAAATGGATTTGTTCTCCAATGTAGCCAAACAATTCTGTGGCTCCCACACTCTGGCTCCCGACTCAAAGCCTGGTGGGATATAGTCCGTTGTTACCCCATACTTGAAATCGGGATGGCCGCTTTGCAGGGTTACCTTCATACTATTGTCAATATGCATATGCCATTTATCTGCAAAAAGACTATAGGATTCAATTGGCTGCGGCCCCCTGGCAAGGTGGAAGTTACCAGCAACTCCATTCGTAAAATCAAGCAGGAGCGAGCCGTTCCCACTCTTCTGCTTATGGGTCGTAACGGCCTCTACCTTACCACCGACAGCCATCATGAACGCAAGCGGGTGGCAGCCGTTGCCCAGCCAATTATGGAATTTCCCGCTCTCCAAAATTTCCTTGCCATTCTCCGGAAGTGTCATAGCATACACGGCAAGAATCGAGTTCAAACCACCATATTCCGGAGCATGTACAACCTCCAAAGCTTTTTCTGCTGCAGGCATAAAAGCTTTTTTTAACCCCACAACTGCGATATTCTCGCCTCTGTGTGCAATCATCTGCTCAACCTCTGCAGCCCGCATGGCAACAGGTTTCTCCATCCATACGTTTACACCCGCCTCAAAGGCTTCTATAGCCAGCTTCGGGTGAGCTTGAGGGGATACTGCCAGAAACACAGCATCCAGCTGCTCCTTATGATACATGTCCTTCGCATCCGTATAATAGGAGCAATTCCCATACTGCAAAGCCGTAGCTTTCACCAAAGCTTCATCACGATCACATAAGGCCTTGATGGTAACAGGCAAATAATTCATCGCCGGCAGTATATTCCGGTAGCAGTGCGAGCCCACACCGACTATGGCAACGTTCAGCTTGCGCTTAAAGTCCCTTTGATAGGTCATTCTGGCATCTCCTTTCTTCCGTCTTTCAAGTGTGAGGCTAAAAACTGCTGCACATCTACGATTTTTCCGGTCAAACCGCTTTCGATTGCCGCATATTGCAGAGCTGTGCATTGTAGATTGTCATCCAGACTATTCGGAGGCATCTCCCCGCCACCCAACCAATCAATAAATAATTCCATTAACCATGGATGCGTCCATGACTCTTGCTGTATTAACGGGATTTGAGAGAGCGCCGGATGAGGGAACCCAAGATGACTTCGTACATTGATCTCTCTATGATCCAGCTCCAAGGTAGCCAGCTCACACTCGACGCGAAAATAATCATTCTCCCAACCATTAAGCTTGGTAGCATTGGACTTCGAGCCTTCAAAGAACGCCCGAATGCCATTCTCCATTTCCAAGGAAACCAGCGCAGTGCTATGTTCCGTAAAAGGAGCCCATTCCGGATTCCAGGATTGTGTATATACAGTCTTGGCATTGGACCCGGACAAAGAGCGAATAATATCAAATTGATGGACAGCAGATGAAATCAGGTAATGATGATGGGCATATTCCTTGAGATTATTAACTGCAGAGCGATTGTTACTTGTAAATCTTCCAATGATATAATGCGGTTTTCCATACAAATTGGAATGAATTAATTGCTGCAAGGTTTGTTTATCCTGATCAAAACGGTGGCTGATTGTAATCGCCATTTTTTTTCCTGACTGCTTGACCTTGCGGTAAACTCTGCAGCTCGCTTCCATGGAATCGGAAATAGGCTTTTCCATCAAAATATGACAATTGAATTCCAAGGCAAGTTCAACCGCATATTCATGCAGATGAGCTGGTAAAGCAATTACGACAAAATCACATGGATGCTCCTGCAATGCTGTGCGAATATCGGTATAACATAATGCCGGATCCAGTGCCAAGGAGGAAATAATGTTGGCATGGGCATTTGGATTCACATCGACGGCAGCAACCAGCTCGGCCAACCCTCGCTCCTTTACAATATAAGGGAGTACCTTGCTGCACCAGTAACCACCGAACCCTCCGGTTCCAATTTGTATAAATGTGGGCTTCTTGTTCGTTACCATAATTCGCCTCCGATATAGATTACTGTGTAACGATAGCTGTTTACCTTGTTTATTCAACTTGGTTTCATCATATTACACTTGTTTTCTGAATTCTGCAATGACTTTTTACTCTTTGGCCTGGAGTAAGACCTCACACCAAGAATTTGGCATGAGGTCTCCTGCTTATGCTATTTTCTTTTATTGTATCTATCCAGGGCGGCCTGCTGAATTTTGATCGCTTCCTCAATATTCATTTGCTTCAATCTTTGTTGATAAGCGTCAAAATTGGAAAGTGGTTCTTTACCATAAACAAATTTAAGAAACATCTCGCTGTTGTATGTGTTGATATCAGCCATAATCGAGGCGAGCTTTTGGCTTTCCTCCACAGTCGGTGTCAACGAATTAGGCAGGTTTAAGCTGGAATCTGCGCTCGCCCATACTTTATTGGCTTCGAGCTGTTCTGGATAAGTCGCCACTTGCTCGGCTAATCGTGAGTCTTCCACCCAGAATCTGCCTGTTGCATTACCCAGTGAATACTGTCCAAGAGCATTAACGACTGACAATTTTGGATCCTTCATTACAGCATCGGATAGTTTGGGGGCTCCATTCACCATATTATAGGATTTTCCTTCGATCCCAAAGTTCATTAAGTTATGGCCCCATTCGGAGTAAGCGACATCCATCCACTGCACAGCCTCTGCCGCTTTTTTACTGCTTCCGCTAATCATCACCACCTCATTGCCTTGCGGAGCGGATAAGGTATTGCTATTTAAGTTATAGAACTTGCCGTCTTTTGCCTGTGGATTCGGTGCTCCGACCAGCTTAAAGCCTGGCTCGTCTTTCATTAAATCAAGCAGACGGCCCATCCCCCCATTTAGCTGAGCATTGAATGAACCCGCGATGTTACCTGTAATCTTGGAATCGAGCTTTTTTGTATCATTGGTGGCGAATTCCGGGTCGAGCAGACCCTCATCGTACCATTTCTTCATAGTTGTCAAATATTCTTTATACTCGGGCTGCAATTGACCGAATTTTACTTTCCCGTTCACTTGGTAAAAATCATATTTGATTGCCCAAGCCGACATAAATTCACGCCATGTTACGGAAGCGGCGGTCGCTGAAAACGGAGTGGACTGCGGGTCCTTTTCTTTAAAGGTCTTGAGTACCTTATACCATTCATCCATTGTATTTGGGACTTGTAGACCATATTTATCGAGCCAATCCTTACGAATCTGGAAACCGTTCGTGAATCTGTTGATTTTCTCTACTTTAAATGTAGGAAAAGCATAGATCGTACCATCATCCAACACCATATCCTTGATAAAATCAGGATGGTCATTCAGATATTTTTTGAAATTAGGGGCATGCTTGTCTATTAATTCATTCAGACGAATAATGACGCCGTCATTTAACGCCTTCTGCGCTCCGCCATTATAGTAGGTGGCTTGCACAGCCAGCAAATCAGCCAGATCATTGGAGCTTACCATTAAGTTGAATTGTTCTTTTTCGCTGCCCAGCGGAGGATGAAGAAACTTGATCTTGACGTTGGTTTCCTTCTCCAACAAACTGAATGCTTCAATCTCCGAATAGTTTTTCTTTGTAGCCGAAATCTTAGGATCAAGCATTACAAAGTAAGTCAACTCCACCGGCTTTTCAAATAACGGAAGCTTGGGCTTTGCCGAAGCTACTGCCGCAGGAGACTCTGCTGCCTTCGGTTTATTTGCATCCGCTTGATTGGACGACCCGCCCGTTGAGCATGCGGCTGAGACGAGGGACACCGCCAATAGGGTACTTACAGCTGCTGCTTGTTTACCTGGTTTTAACATGTTATGACCTCCTTAGAGTTTGTGAAGCAAACTTACTTCGTAATCTCATCTTAAATTAAACATATTCAAAAAGAGTAGCGGAGGAGAAGGGGTGTGCTGTAGGAGGGAAGCGTTTGCCTTTGAAATCGTGAAGATACCACTTAATCTAATCAAATTTCACGATTTCAACAGAGACCGGAGGCAGACCCCTTCTCCGCAGCGGTCTGCTTTTTGACTCATTCCTTAACCGCTCCAACCATGATGCCTTTCGTGAAATACTTTTGCAAAAACGGGTACACACAAATAATTGGCAAGCACACAACCATAATGGTTGCATATTTGATAGTCTCCCCGATCTGCTCCGAATCCATGGCGGTTGCAGAACCGCTTGTCATCGTATCCGTACTGCTGGCTATCAAAATTTCGCGCAATATGAGTTGGACGGGATACAACTCCCTCGTTCGCAAATAAATCATCGCAGGAAACCATGAATTCCAATGTTGAACCAGATAGAACAAAATAATTACCGTAAACAAAGGAAGAATGAGTGGAATAAATATCCGAAACAATATGACAAAATCGTTAGCTCCATCAATTTTGGCCGACTCCTCCATACTATCGGGAACTCCCCTGAAGGCGGTTCTCATCACAATTAAATTGAACGTATTGATTGCGGATGGTATAATGAGCGCCCATATGCTGTCTTGCAGCCCCAAACTTTTCACATTCAAATAAGAAGGAATTAAGCCACCACTAAAGAACATCGTAAATACAATCATCAGCATAATGAAGCTACCAGCTTTGATATACCTTCTGGAAAGTGAATACGCCCCAAGCGAGGTCATGAGCATATTGACGGATGTTCCAACCAGAACATAAAATAGGGTGTTTCTATAGCCGGTAAGAATCATCGGATTATCAAACACATAACCGTATGCCTTCAAAGTGAAGCCCACCGGCCAGAATAGCAAACCTTGATGCTTCATTACATAGACAGGCTCACTGACGGAAGCAATAAGCACATAAATAAATGGGTACACAGTAATGAGAGCCAATCCGATCAAAGCGATATAAATGACCGGGTCCACCAGTCTTCCGTATAACGATCTTGTGTGCATGGTACGCCCCCTTACGAGCAACTTGATATTAAGGCAGTTGGTATAGCAGTAGTTTTTACCATAAGGAAGTACCTGTTTTTCTCGCCAATCGGTTGACTGTTAACAGCAATGCGAAATTGATGAGCGAATTAAACAGACCAACAGCTGTACTATAGCTGTAATCCATCTCCAACAGACCTTTGCGATAAATAAAGGAAGAGATGACATCGGCCGTTTCATAAACAGCCGGATTGTACAATAAAATGATCTTTTCGTACCCCACATCCATCATGTTTCCAACCCTGAGGATAAGCATGATAATGATAGTCGGCATAATTCCCGGGATCGTGATATGCAGCATCTGTGACCAACGATTAGCACCGTCCACTCTTGCTGCCTCGTACAGCTCCGGTGAAATCGCTGATAGAGCTGCCAAATAAATAATAGATCCCCAACCGATGCCTTGCCAAATATTAGACCCTACGTAGACTGTTCTGAACCAATCCTGATTTTGCATAAAAGAAATCGGTTGACCTCCAAACAAAACAATCAGCTGGTTGATAACCCCATTGAGAGCAGAGAAGTCAAGGATCATACCCACGACGACAATAAGTGAAATAAAATGTGGCAGATAGGAAACCGTTTGCACAAAACGCTTAAACATTTGTTTCTTGACTTCATTCAGTACCAGAGCCAAAATAATCGGCGCCGGAAATCCGAAAATTAAATCGTAAAAGCTGATAAGCAGCGTATTCTTCAGCAGCCTGACAAAATAGTAACTGTTGAAAAAGGCCTCAAAATGCTTCAATCCAACCCATTTACTATTCATTATTCCCTTGATTGGTGTAAAATCCTTAAAAGCGATCACCAATCCATAAATCGGAAAATAATGAATAACAATGTAATAAATAATAACCGGCACTAGCATCATATAAACGTACTTATGCTTGATAAGCTCTTTTGTAAAACCGACGACAAAGCTTATTTTTTTGGGCTGCACGGCTGCCTCTAAATCCACATTTATTCCCCCTTTAAGCTTGTTCATTTGTTGTTATGCTTACAAACTAAGTATAGGGTATGGATGAGGAGATCGGTATGGCATTCTCTTTGCAATCATGGTATTTTCTAATGCACTTCTCTCGAATAATGTTTATCTCTAAACTCCTGGGGGGTGCAGCCATATTCTCTTTTGAACAGCTTGCTGAAATATTGCGGATTTTGATAACCGAGTAATTCCGTTATTTCGTAAATTTTAAATAGCGGCTGCTTTAATAAATGCAGCGCTTTATCCATGCGCAGCCGATGGGTGAACTCACTGATACCTTCACCGGTTTCCTGCTTGTAAATTTTGGATAGATAAGCCGGGTTAAATCTGACATGATCAGCAATGATTTGGAGTGAAACGTCATTCGACAAATGGGTTTCTATGTATTGATTGACTTGCTTGACAAGCTGCGATCTTCCGTCCTGCGAGTATGCCTCCGTTAACCGCTCCAGCCTTTCCAGAATATGCTCAGCCCATTGCTGAAGCTGCCGTGCCGAACGAATTGGTGCTGCCGCATCGATAGGTTCAGATGATTCCTGGTTTAATTGAGACCAATGCAAACCATTGCTATGGAGAAATTGGAGAAAGCTGTGGGTGAGCAAATGGAATACCTCCAGCAAATGCTCATGCGAGTCAGACCACTTCGTCTGAAGCTCTTGTACAATGGCCTCCAGCTTCTCGTTGGCTTCCTGCCATTTGCCAAGATCCATCAGCTGAGCAATGGTTAGCGGTTCATACAGTCGTTGGAGTGACCGAATCTCCTTAGTTTCAGATCCCGACTCTGCCCAGCTGATCAGTATTCCCTCATCCTCACCGATATGATTACGAAATCTGGATACGCATCGTCTATACTCTTCCTGGAGACCCGCAGGAAAAGCAAATAATTGACTGATCATGATGGATATACTCCCTTGTAAATAAAACTGTACAGCACGCTGAAGCTGCTCCGCTTTTCGGGATGCTTGTATGCACACCTCTTCTTCCTTCACGATGGAATAATCGGAAGGATTTGCCTTCGGCTTTATAATCACAGCCAAATAGTCATGTACCTCCCGGCTGTGCCAAACATAAAAGCAATCGCTAAACAGCTCCTGAAGCATATTCAGTACAGAAAAATCCATCAGCAGTTGGTCGTTGTAATCAAATTGAACAAATTTGCCTTCCTTGCGGATGAGCAGCATTGAAACTTCATCTCCCTTGCCAAAAGGGATACCGTAAGTTCCCTTTAAATCGTCAAGAAGTGATGTATGCACACGCTTGCCATTGAGTAAATCGTACAACAAATTGGAGCTCATCAGAGGCAAGTTCTGATTCAACAGCTGCTGTTGTTTTTGCTCGGATAGGTAGCTATCCCTTTGGACCGACAGCTTGACCGATACCTTTGCAACAGCTTCTGTAATATCAGCGTCATTGACGGGCTTTAATAAATACTCCACTACATTGTGTTTAACAGCGGTTTGCGCATACTGGAAATCCGCGTGTCCGGACAAAATAATAATTTGAATATGAGCCCACTGTGCAGACAGTCTGCCAATCAGCTCAATCCCGTCCATACCTGGCATTCTGATATCCGTAACTACGATATTGACGGGATTCATGTTGATCGTTTCCAACGCCTCTGCAGCGGAGTAGGCCTTGAATACTTGCTCGATGCCGAATTTCTGCCATTCAATAGTGTCGGCCATGCTATCCACCAGATGTCTCTCATCATCCACAATAAGCAGATTAAACATAAGCTTCACCCCTTTTCTGTTCTTCTTCCCGCTCACTGCTACTTAAGCAGATTACTGCACATGTGCCGCCATACTGTGAGGGTTCGTATTGCAAATTCGCCCCCTTGCCGAATTGAAGCTTTAACCGCTGATTCACATTCCATACACCGCATCCCATATCCTCCAGAAGGGGTCCGTTGATTCGTTTGAGAAGTACTTGCTGTTCCTCCTCGCTCATCCCTGCCCCATCATCCTCTATCCTAATCTGACAAACGTTACCCGTTCGTTCTGCTGTAATATGTATGAAACCAGCATCCATTTCCGGCTCTATCCCGTGAATTAATGCATTCTCAACCAAAGGCTGCAGCAGCAATCGCGGGATTATAAGATCCTGCATCGAATCCTGGATATCGATTTGGTAGCGAATCCGGTCCATTCGCATTTGCTGAATGTCCAGATAATGCCGAATAAACGTAATTTCATCACCCAGCTTGCAAAAGGATTTTTCCGAGCGGGTCGTATACCTGTAATATTTGCTAAGACTATAAGCCATGGAAAGGATCGCTTCATACTGGCGGGTCTTGGCCATACTCATAATAAACGCCAGACAATTAAACAGAAAGTGCGGATTGATTTGGGCCTGGAGCTCCTTCAAAACCGCCTCCTTGGAGCGAATTTGCTCCGTCAGCACGGACTCAATCAAATTTTCAATTTGCGCAGCCATCCGGTTAAAGCTATTGAACAGAAAAACAAATTCGCTTGAGGTTGTCAGGGGCATTCGATTGGAATACTGTCCCTTTTCAATACGCCTGACACCTTGAACAAGCTCACGGATCGGAACCTGTACATGCCGATATAATAAATAAACAGCCAATATACTAAGTAAAATAAGTGCGGCAACACATGAATAAAAATAATTCCTGCTCTCCAATATAGGAGAAAGAATTTGCTGCAGTGCCACATAATCGACTACATACCAGCCAAGCTGCTTGGACTGGATGTAAGTGACCAGATAGGTTTTGCCCTCTACACGCTGCTCCACAATTCCTGAGGTTTCAAGCTTCATGTGCCGAAAACGCTCTGCAAGCTTTTCGGTGATCGCCGTGTTCATATTACTACTGCCAATGACCCCGTAATCCGGATGAAATAAAAAGGGATCGCGGATGCTATCTGTTTTGAATTGATTCAGGGCGATGCGAATATTTCGTTCGTAAAATCGGACCTTAATCATATGCTGGGCATCCACCACATTACCCGAGGCCATGTAGGGATAAACCTCGTTATACGCGAAAGCGTATTCCTTATATCCGTTGACTGTAACCTCCTCAACCTGCCAATCCGGCGTTAATGGATTTTTACTATAAGGCTCCTCATATTTAATTGATGGATTCGTGCTCAAGACCTCCTTGCGACCCGGAAAATAAATCGATAATTCATTATCCCAGCTGGCAAACAGCTTTTGTGTTTCCAGCTTTTGTTTAAGCTTCTCATTAAAAGCATTTTTCTCTGCGTCAGTAAGATCAGTCTGCTGCACTTCTGCCCTATAAGGACTGATATCCAACTCCTTATTCAAAAAGTTGGCAGAGGCGGATAACCTTTGTATTGCCGCATCGACCTGGTTGACAAAAAACGAAAGCTGCTCTCTATTGGCATTCTTTAAGGTCTGTTCTACCACATTAACGCTTACATAATTTGAGCGTCCATATAACAGCAGGACCGGCAGCAGCAGAACAACGATTAAAATGATAATTTTGGAGAATATAGTCATTCGTTTCAGCAATCAAATCCCCCCTGAGCATAGTCTTACAATGCTGACATCTGTATTTACGGCAACTTTGTTTACTCAATAGAAATTTATATTCATATAATTCAACTTTGTTTCTAAAATTGTATTACAGTTTATTTTTATCTGCAATCGTTATTTACAGTGAAATGGATTTACATAGAATCTGAACATATTACATCTATTCTCATGTTGTGTGCATTCACGCAGGCCACCTTCCTAGACGATAATAAAATTGCAAACATTGTGAAAAGGCTTACAATCAAACAGAATGGAGGAAAAAGCGTGTCAACAAGTATGCTAAGTCGAAATACGAAGGATCATCTGTGGGCTTATCTCTTTATAACACCGCAGTTATTAGGGTTATTATTGTTCGCTATCGGTCCTGTCCTATTCGCATTTGCTATCAGCTTTATGAAATGGGATATTACCTCAACACCAGTGTGGGTTGGTTTGCGTAATTATGAGAAACAGCTCTCCGATCCACTTTTTTGGAAAATCCTAAGCAATACTTTATTATTTTCTGCTCTCTATATTCCCGCAACACTGGTGTTAGCATTGATTTTAGCGCTTATGCTTAATCAGAATATCAAGGGCAGAATGGTATTTCGCGCAGCTTATTTTGTACCCGTCATTACATCGTCAATTGCTGTAGCACTTGTTTGGACCTGGCTGTACAACCCGGATTTCGGGCCGATCAACATAGCTTTACAGTCAATGGGGCTACCTGCTCCGGGATGGTTATCCAGCTTGACCTGGGCTATGCCGTCTATTGTTATCATGACGGTGTGGCAGAGTGTTGGATATAATATGGTGCTTTTCCTGGCAGGACTTCAAGGAGTACCCCGTCATTTGTATGAAGCAGCCAAAATCGACGGTGCCGGAGCGTGGCAGCAGTTCTTGAAAATAACACTGCCGATGATTTCACCTACGACCTTCTTTGTCCTTACTATGCTGCTCATCCATGCCTTACAGGTTTTCAACGAACCTTATATGATGACAAAGGGTGGTCCCGCGGATGCGACTAACGTAATTGTCCTGCACATCTATAATACTGCCTTCCAATTTTATAAGATGGGTGAAGCTTCCGCTATTTCGTTTGTCCTGTTTTTCATCATATTTGTCATAACCCTGTTTCAATTTAAATTTTCCAAGTGGGTGAATTACGATGTATAAAACAGCCGGTTCAACATCCACTTGGAAGAACACTATCTTATTTATCATCCTTCTTGCAGGCTCCATTATTATGGTTGTCCCTTTTTTCTGGATGATCGCTACCTCACTTAAGGAGCAGGCTGCTGTGTTTGCCTATCCTCCGCAATGGATCCCGAATCCTGTTCAGTTGGATAACTACTTTCGAGCCTGGACGATGTTCCCTATGGGGACAGCCTATCTGAACAGTTTCAAAATATCGATATTGGTTACGATCGGAACGCTTTTTAGCTGCTCGATGGCTGGATATGCCTTTGCCAAAATGGAGTTTCGTGGAAAAAAACTAATTTTTCTCGTGTTACTAGCCACGATGATGATTCCCGGACAAGTTACGATGATACCTATGTTTTTGTGGTTTAAACAAATCAGTTGGTTAGACACGCATTGGCCGTTAATTATCCCCCCTATCCTAACCAATGCCTTTGGTGTATTTTTACTCCGCCAGTTTATGCATTCCATTCCTAGTGAGCTGGAGGATGCCGGCAGGATTGACGGACTAAATCCATGGCAAATTTATTGGTCAATCGTACTCCCCAATAGCAGACCGGCTTTGGCTGCATTAGGCATCTTTACGTACATGTATCATTGGAACAATTTCCTTGGCCCACTCATTTATCTAAACACAAGTGAAAAGTTCACTCTTCCGTTACTGATAGCTTCTTTTCAGGGGCTTTACTCCACGGATTGGACCTTATTGATGGCTGCCTCTTGCATCACACTATTACCTGTATTACTGATTTATCTGTTCGCCCAAAGGTATTTTATCGAAGGCATTACCTTGAGCGGATTAAAAGGATAAATAATATGATTAGGGGAT
Organism: Paenibacillus sp. FSL H8-0034; assembly: GCF_038000305.1. Classification (NCBI taxonomy): domain Bacteria; kingdom Bacillati; phylum Bacillota; class Bacilli; order Caryophanales; family Paenibacillaceae; genus Paenibacillus; species Paenibacillus sp. FSL H8-0034. Next base: position 4,261,592 of record NZ_JBBOBS010000001.1, on the reverse strand, counting down.
GAAGAAAATGAAAAAAAGGGTCACATCGTTCTTTATTTTGGGTCTGGTATTGTTCATTGTATTAGCAGGCTGCAGCTCTGGAAGTCAGCCTGCAGCTGGTAAAACCGACTCCAAAGCTCCGGTAACCTTAAGAATGTCGCTCATTACAGGAAGTCCGGAGGAACTGGCCGTTTGGCAAGAGGTCGTAGATGCTTTCAACAAAAAAGACCCATTGCTTCAAGTTAAGCTTGAGCAAGTGCCTGGCGGATGGGATGGATATACCAAAAAGATGACTGCAGAACTTGCTGCAGGAACACCACCCGATATAGGCAGAATGGGTGTAGCCTACATGCCGATGTTTTCCTCCAAAAATCAACTTGTCGACTTGTATCCATACGCCAAAAGCACACTAAATTTAGGCGATTATTACGAATCAGCTTTTTCACAATATATCAAAGACGATAAGATGTTCGGTGTCCCTGTAGGGATTTATACCTTGGGCATGTATTATAACAAGGATCTTTTTGATAAAGCAGGGGTTGCTTACCCGCCTGCAGATTGGAATAAAGCCTGGACCTGGGAAGAATTCCGCGCAGCAGCCCAGAAAATAACAACAGGGACCGGCGGAAATAAAACTTTTGGCACTTACGTCAACCTCGCTCCCGAAAGGTCTATGCAGTATCTGTGGTCCAATGGCGGAGGCATTATCGATGACAAAAGGACAAAGCAAATCGTAAATACACAGGAGACCAAAGAGGCTTATACGTTCCTGCAGGGATTAATTAAAGATGGCCTTTCACCTACGCCTGCAGATACCAAAACGCTTCCTCCGAATGATTTATTCATGACAGGGCGATTAGGGATGGTGGTTGAAGGTCCGTGGATGATGCCGGCATTTGGCAAAATCACAAATTTCAAATGGGGTGTAGCCCCTGTAGCAAGACCAAATGCTTCCAAGAAAGCCATAACCCCGAACTATGTGGATTCCTATGTTGTATTCAAAGGCTCCAAGCATGAGGCAGACGCTTGGAAAGCGATTCAATTCTTTATCGGCGATGAATCAGAAAATATTATGGTGAATCGAAATGCTTTTGGGATTCCAATCAAGAAATCCGTTGCAGAATCGAGGAAGAAGGATATGTTCTCAACGCTTTCGGAGCAAGAAAAACAGGTTTGGTTCCAATCCGTTGAATTCTCCAAGGAGGTTCCCTTTACCACTAATTGGTCTGAAATTGTAAATGCCTCCATGAAAAAGATGGATTTGGTCGGATTGAATCAATTAGATGCAGGTAAAGCTGCTGATGAGCTCGCTCCGGAAATTGAGAAGCTGCTGAAGGAACAATAAAAAGTGATGCAAAAAGATAGGGAGACCGTTCCTTCCTTATCTTTTTGCCTACCAGAATAAAGTACAGCTATTCTATGTTTTCATTCATTCACATGAACCTTTTTATTTGTAATACTAGTAAGTGAATTGAGTAACCTACAGAGGAAGGAAGTCACCCATTATGGATAACAAAAAAAACAAAAAACTTCGGATCGCTGTTGTTGGATTGAGATTCGGAGGTGCATTCGCACCCATTTATCATGCACATCCTGATGTCGAATATGTAGGTATTTGCGATACCAACGCGGAGCTGCTGAATCAGTATGGCGATAAATTTGGTTTTACAAGGAGACATACCGATCTGGAGGAAATTCTCCAGTCGGACGAATACGATGCCGTTCATCTGGTTTCCCCTATTCCCCAGCATGCCCAGCAATCGATAGCTGTCCTGAACTCAGGCAAGCATTGCGCTTGTACCGTACCTATGGCGACAACAATTGAAGACATTCATGCGATCATCGCTGCACAAAAACAAAGCAAAAAAAATTACATGATGATGGAAACCACCATTTATACGTATCAGTACTTATTTGCTAAGGAAATGTTTGAAAAGGGAGAGTTCGGACGTATCCAGTTCTTAAGAGGAGCCCATTACCAGAACATGGATAACTGGCCTTCCTATTGGATGGGATTACCTCCTATGCACTATGCGACACATGCAGTAGCCCCCCTATTAGCTATCGCCAATGCTCGTGCGACAAAGGTTCATTGCTTTGGTTCCGGGGTTATGCATGAGGAATTGAAAACACAATATGGTAACCCCTTTCCAATTGAAACAGCCATATTTCAATTAAGTACGGGAGATTTGAGTGCAGAGGTAACTCGGTCATTATTCGAAACAGCCAGAGGATATATGGAAAGCTTCAATATTTATGGCGATAAGGCTGCGATGGAATGGCATATGGAAGATGAGGCTCAGGTTCTGTTCAGGATGGGTCCTAAGAAACCGGATCGCGGAAGAGATGTTTCAGTTGAAAGAGTCACGCCCCCAGCCAGAGCGGATTTGCTTCCACCTGAGCTTGCCTACTATATTACTCACCAGGATGAACTGGACCCGGACAATCCTCATCAATCCGTTCTACAGGGTAACGGCCACCATGGCTCGCATCCTCATCTCGTGCATGAATTTGTCAGCAGCATTGTCGAAGAGCGCAAGCCTGCTATTGATGCGATAACTGCTGCCAATTGGTCGGCAGCGGGTATATGCGCTCATGAATCCGCTATGAATGGCGGTATAGAAGTCACGATTCCAGACTTCGAGTAGTCCTTGTTATTATAGTAGGGTAAGACGGGGGATTACTCCCCCGGACTCCCCGTCAAACCGTGCATGCGGATTTCCCGCACACGGCTTTCCTTCGTCAGTTCCCCATCTTCAGGAGTGAGTCCTCTTCACCCGTCACCGGGCTGCATATTTCAGTCCTGAATTAGAAACATGTGATGAGCAGGTTCGTTAGAAATACCATTCCGGCTTCTTCCAACGTTTTGTTTGGAATGATCCGGTTAGAAACCGTAGACTTCTTCTTGCGCATGAACGCTCTTACTCTCATCCGCATCCACTCGTCTAGTCGCTGAAACTTGCTCTTCACATTCCCAATCCCAAAGTAATTCCCAAACCCTCGCGACACTTCATTTAGCTTCTTGATCATTTCGTGGAGGTTGTTTCCTTGCTGCCTGCGGGTCATCTTACGGACTTTGTCTTTGTACTTCTTCACTTTGGCGTCCGGTAAGATGAGATAACTCTTCCAGAAGTAAACCCTAGAAAACGGAATCCTTCGTCAAAATGCACCACTTTCGTTTTCTCCGGATGCATTCGAAGCCGCAATTCTTCTTCCAGTATCGTCTTTGCCGCTATGTACGCTTCTTCTGCCTGCTCCTTCGTTTTGCAAAGGATGACGGCATCATCCGCATATCTAACCACCGCAAAGCCCTTTTCCTTCATTCCCCAGTCAAAATGATTCAAGTACAGATTTGCAAGCAGCGGACTGATGACGCCGCCCTGTGGAGAACCGACTTCCGTTTCATGGAACTGATCATCTTCCATGACTCCTGCCGTAAGCCATCCGCGAATGAGCGTCAGCACTTTCCCGTCGGTTATTCGTTCATGCACCTTTTCCATCAGCAGGTCATGCGGGATTTCATCGAAAAAGGACATGATGTCAAGGTCTACCACATAGTCGTATCCGCCGCGCTTGGCTCGCCTGATCGTGTGTATCGCTTGGTGCGCGGAATATCCGGGACGAAAGCCAAAGCTGTAATCGTAGAAGTCTTGCTCAAAGATCGGCTCAATGACTTGGCGTACGGCTTGCTGGCATACACGATCCCGGATCGTGGGTATGCCTAGCGGTCTTAATTTCCCATTATCCTTTTCAATGTAGTGTCGCAAAACAGGGTCGGGCTTGTAACGTCCCTGCTGGAGTAACCTTTGTAATTCTCTCAGGTTTGCACCCACGTTCTTCTCGAACCTCTCGATGCTCACGCCATCGATTCCGCCGCTTCCTTGGTTCTTCTTTACCGACAGCCATGCTTCGTACAGATTGTCCGTTTGGTATACTTTGTCGATCAAGGAGTAGTATCGCCGTTTCGGTTTCATTGGGGTTTCACTACCTTTACCGCTACTCTAGGTTTCCCCGTTTTTACGGCGGGTCACCCGACATCGCCGCCACCTCTGGTTCACCGCATTCCGGGCTGGACTTTGCCTGCAGGCCCTTCGGATTCCCTCTCACGAGAGACACCCTGCCAATCCTCACCTACTGGGGTAGGACTTCTACTTTGGCTACGGCACTTTAAAGGGTAAAGTTACCAGGTGGATTTGAACCACTTAGATTGTGCGACTGTGAGGCGCACATAAATACCGCCTGTTATGCAGGCGGCTATTTGGCTTTGCCTCGCTTCAATTATTACATCCGGTATATATTTTTAATATACTCGGAGGGTGATTCCCCCATCACCTTTTTGAATACCCGGCTGAAGTAATAGGGGCTGGCATAACCCATTTTGTCGCTAACCTCCGAAATATTCATGGAAGTATTCTTCAGCAATTCCGCTGCATGGTGAATTCTTAGTCTTTCATGGTATTTGAACATGCTTGTACCCATTTTGGTTTTGAACAGCGTGCTCAGGTATTGGTAGTTTAATTGAAAATCGTTATGTATGCGATCGGTATCCAACTCCATATGACTATGCTCATCCAAATATTTGACCAGCCTGCGTACAACCGTATCCGATTTACTAAGCATTTGATTCTCTTGGGATTGCCGGACAAGATCCAGAAAAATGTCCAAAGACCCCATACTTAAATAGAGATGGTGAAAATGTCGGGGAGCGTTGTACAAATCGTATAGCTCCTTCAGCTTTCTATTCATATAGGGAGCGTTCTTCACCTTTATCATCTTGGGAAGTGCAAAGCTGAAATCATACTGCTCAGGTGAATACAAGGTAGAGGCGGGCATCAGCATGGGCTGATGGTTCATAGGCTCCGTCTCTTCAGCCTGCCCGGGGTCACCCAGATTATCATAGAAATGAATCCAGAGTGTAGTAGTGCCAGGACGGGTCCCGTTCTCTCCCCAATGATGAATTCCGCTTTTCAGAAAGAGAACCTCTCCTTCTCTTATTCTGTATTCCTTACCCGCTTCAAACACTTGCATCTCGCCCTCAATCACAAAGATGAGAACATGATAATCCGCCACCCGATCCGGATGAATCCAGCCATTTCCTGTTAACGTAGACCCTACATCTCGGATTAGAGGCAATCGTGCGGCATGCATATAAATTTCGTTCAATGAGGCAGCTCCTTTCACTCGTCGTTACCCGTATCTGCAGGATGCAGCGAACGGAGTCTGGATGGTGCATAACCGAAATGTCGTTTGAAAAGCTTACTAAAGGTATAAATGTCCGTGTAGCCAAGCGCACTCGAGATCTCGGTCACAGACATCGTCGTTTCGGTAAGCAGATGAACCGCGCGCTCCATTCGCAGCTTGGTAACCGTTTCTTTTAATGTAATTCCAGTGTACTCCTTCATCAGCTTGCTCACATAACGAGCTGTGAAGCCGACCGATTTGGCCAGTGATTCATAATTCACCGTTTCAGTAAGAGAGAGCCGGATGGAATCTTGGATTTTCAATATAATCTGCTTATGATAATAGCTCTGATGCGGCATGCTCTGCCGTTCGGACTCCCGATTCCAACGGGTAAGAATCAGCTTGAGCAGAAGGTTAATTTCAAAGGGGTCATCCTCTGCCTGACGATGCGCCAATTCAATTAACTGCTGAAGCAGCGGCTCAACTGCTGACATTTCACGAAAGTTCACACAGCGCTTATCCGGCAGGATTAAGGTTTCTACAGTCTCTTTGGTGATATCCTTCACAATGAAATGGCAAAATAGTACAGTAAGCATATGATTCGGGTTCTGTACTGCCGTAACTCGGTCGCCAGGTCGAATAACAAAGCAGGAGCCAGGCTGAATGTCGTACCCCACTTCATTAATGTGCATATGGCCTTGTCCTGATACGGCATACCACACATCATAATCATGAAAAGAAGGTGGCTGCCATGACCAGGTCGGCTCACAGCGATATTTGCCAAAAGACCCGCTCACTGTAAAATACACCTCGTTAAACCTGTTCAGCAATGGGCTATATTCAGACATGCAGCTATTACTCCTTATTAGCAATTTGATGCGATAGCTATAGCATACCAAAACTAATAGCATTTGAGTACAAAAAATATGACACTGCCTCCATTCTGCTCAAGCCTCTCTTTATGATATCTTTGAATTAAGAAATTACTATAAATTCTATAGGAGGAATGAAAAATGAGTAAGGTAGAATTAACCCCTGAACAAATTAACAACGAATTATATCGATACGATAAGGTGCATGTAAGTCTAAAGGGAAAAGACGAGCTTCTGGATAAGCATATTCAGGAATATAAAAGAGATGGATTTCTTTCCATTGATCCTCTGCTCGACCAGGCTGTTGTGAAAACTGCCATTGATGGAATTATGGATCTTGCTTTTGTTGACCGCAAAGGTGCCAAGCTGCAATTTTCAAAACCGGAGAAGGAGCTTCATACCCTAGAAGAACGGGAGCTTGCCATTCGTAAGGTTTCTGAATTTGTGAATGAAGAGGAGCGGCTTAAAGCAGTTGCTTACCATCCGGATATTATTAACGTGATTCGGCAGATTTTCGGCGAAGAGCCTGTGCTCATTCAGGATATGGCTCTTTTGAAGCCTCCTCACGGCGGCGGGGAGAAGCCCTGGCATCAGGATATGGCTTACGGAAATTTAACGTATACAAAGGCTGTTATCGGAGTGTGGATTGCTTTGGACGAGGCAACCGTCAACAATGGCTGCATGCATGTCATTCCAAGGTCTCATCAGGAAGGTGCTACACCTCATTATGCGATTCGCGACTGGCAGCTCTGTGACATTCAGGTACCTGTGGAAAGGGACGTTATTGTTCCGCTGAAACCGGGTGGTGTTTTGTTTTTTCACGGCATGCTGTACCACGGAACACCGTATAATTTCTCAACGGATCGGCGCAGAGCGCTGCAATTCCATTATGCGCCGGCATCCTCGGTACGGGTCGGTCCGCATGAATACAAAAGAATGTTTACAAACGAATTATCCGGGGCGGAATGTTAAAAATTGCTGTTCCCGTTATAAGAAAACAAATGCCCCGAATTTCCATATACGGGGCGTTCGTTTATTTTTTTGCATACTTGCGATAATCAGAGGGAGAAACCCCTGTTGTACGCTTGAAAATATGAATAAAATGACCAGCATGATTAAAGCCGGTTATTGAATAAATTTCCGTTATTTTTTTATCCGTGTTTCTTAACAGTTCCTGCGCTTTGATGATACGCTGCTCATTCAGAAATTGAACAAATGTTTTACCCGTCATCGATTTAAATACATTACTAAAGTGGCTTGGAGACATAAAGGCTGTATTCGCCGCTTCCTTCAACGTAATATCGTTGGCATAATGCTCCTCAATGAAATGGATAGAGTCATACATGGCTTGTTTTCTTTGCTCAAACATCTGGTGATCGGCTCTGCCATCATAATAACGGGCAAACTCCCTACCTGCCAAAACCAGCAGCTTAAGCAAATCCGCTCTTACAGCCAATTGATTTAACGGCTGCTGCTCTGCAAGCTCTTGTCGAATTGATTCGATCACCCCTTCAACGGCAAGCTGGGCTTCTATGGGAAGATTGAGCTTGGAAAGCACCTGATCCGGTGAGGTTAACCAGGGCTGAAGATAGGCAAAGTCAACCAAATGCTTCATCTGCTCCACATTTTTAACGTTTTCATTGATGAGACTGGGCATAAAATCAATCTGCGCAATCACGATGTCCTGATCAAGGTACGTCTTCAAACTATGGTACATATGAGGCGGAATCGAAAAGATATCGCCTTTACACAGTACAACCTCCGTGTCCTGAATACAATGCAGGCATGAACCTCTAATGACATAACATAATTGAAAAAAATCATGTGCGTGGGTTTTAGATGGCAAATTTTGCTCGTTCCTGTAAGTCAGTGTAAAAGGAAACGGTTCCTTTAAAAATTCAGCATGTTCATACAAAATTAAAGGAGCAGCTTGTGTTTTCTGATGTTCTTCAGGCATATGTGCCCCTCCGTTCGGGTCAAATTGTTTACAGGTATCCTATCATAAAAAAACGTAATTGATAAACATAAATACGCAAGCTTTATATGTTCTTATCCGTTAGACTAGACTGAAATCGATAAATAATAATAAAAAGGCGGCCCCATGATGAATATCTTAATTACTCTTCAAGAAGGAACACTTCGGGAACAATTTTTCCCGGCTGGGGTTCTCAAGCAGCTCAGCCAAATCGGCAGCGTGCGATTCAATGAAACCGGACGAACATTAACCGAGGATGAGCTGGCTGAGCACCTCATTGGAATCGATGTGTGCTTGACCCACAGCTGGACTGGAATCTCACAATTCAGTGAAAAGGTACTTCATCAAGCGGATCAGCTTCAATTGATCGCTCACGTTGCCGGTTCGGTGGCCCCATTTATTACCGATCATGTATACGACAAAGGCATTAAGGTATGCAGCGCTAATCGGATTATGGCCCGGTATGTTGCAGAAGGAACACTAGCCTATATCCTCAGCTCGCTGCGACAAATTCCCCAATATGATCGAGACATGAAAAATGGGCTTTGGAACAAAGGGCCTATAGGCAGCCTTATTGGAAAAAAGGTAGCTTTGATCGGACTCGGTACAGTAGGCCGATTCCTGCTGGATTTTCTCAAGCCTTTTGAGGTCACTGTGAAAATCTATGATCCTTACCTTACCCGGGAAACAATTCCATTGGAAAAAGGGGTCGAGCTCGAACCTTCTCTGGAGGAAGCATTGTCCTGGGGAGACATCATCTCGCTGCATGCTTCGAAAACGGAGCAAACCTTTCACATGCTGAACTCCGCCTCGCTTGCTCTCATTCAGGACGGTGCTCTATTGATCAATACCGCCAGAGGAGCGCTTATCGATGAACAAGCCCTTGCACAGGAGCTGGCTTCAGGTAGATTCAAGGCGGTACTTGATGTGTTCGAAATGGAGCCATTACCGCAGAACAGCCCATTGCGTGCCACAACCCATGCTATTATACAACCGCATTGTGCGGGAGATACCGACTATCTTGGTTATACATCAGGGATGCTGGAGGAGATTCAACGTTTCATCCGGCAAGAACCACTGCAGCATGAAATTCCCTACAGACAGTTCAAGCTGATGACTGTAAACGGGTAGTCACTTGACAGCAACCAGCAGCAAAGCCCGGTTTCCCATCAGGGAAGCCAGGCTTTCTTTGTTCAGCGGGAAGATTGATTACCAAGGAACTTTTCCAGCAGAAGAATTGTTTGCGTAAGCCTCCAAATACTTAGTGATCTCTTCTTGCAGGTCTTCTATGCTGCGAGCGTCGTCCTTAAGCATATAGTCCACCCACCGTTTCCCATAACGGACATGATTGGATTCATCAGACCAGTCCACATCCGCGAATAGCTGGGAACGAGGGTCGCCTTGCTGCTCATAGAAACGTACCCGCACGCTTTTGCGAGGCATAAAATAAACCTCCAACCCAAGAGTCAGATAGCAAAGACGATGCAGTAAAGGTATCCCTTGCGACTGCTCGAACAGCACCATATTTACAATTGAAGGCTCCGTTCCAAGCTCGCGAAGACGGATTGCACCAAACTCAGCGTGGCGAACTTCATCCCAGAAATGATGGGCAATGTCCATAAAATATTGCCGTGGAGCATCCAGCTTCCATGAATCATATATGATTGTCGCTAGTAAAGCAGCAGCATAAAACTCGTTGAAGTACACTTGAAACTCCCCGATTGAACGCTCTTTCAGCGGAAGTGAAAGCTTGGATTCGTAGCTGCCCAGATCAGCTTCCCTGATACGACTGTCGAATATCATTGGTGTCGGCCATTCAAAAATAGCTTTCTCGGGCCGGACTATTTGTCTTGCATTTCTGGAGCTTAAACCTCCGATACCCCCTATTTCTTGCAAAAGTTCATCCAAATATGCCGACCACTGAGCCGCTCCTTCAGAATCTTGTAATTTCAATTGAAGTTTCTTTACGGATTCGGCTTCCCTCTCAACATCGGACAATAATCTGAGCAGGATTCGGATTTCCAAAGCATTCGCACTGGAATCTGCAACGAGTGTATGTTCCCGATATATATCCGCAAGATTATGAAGCATCCAAGACAATCCAGCAAGAAAGCATTGTTCGTCCGGAGCATGGATCAGTTCTTCACCTATACGAGCAAGTCCCGGTTCAATATTGGCATCGCGATGGCGGCCTCCCCGCAACTCCTCCAATCTAGTACCTAGCTCATTCACGCGTTCGGCGTGGGCATACAGATGATAACCAAGCTCAATCTTCATCTCCCAATCAGGTATTTTTAAAAACCAGCCGGCAAGAGCTCTCACACAGCTTTGTTCCATATAGGCATAACGACGAAATAGTTCTACCGATTTGCCTACATCCAATCCCCCTTGGCCTCTTTCGTCCACATACTTTTGCAGGTTTTCCTTCATGATAAACACTCCCTCTGTAGTTTAATGTTTCCCGCATATTCCATGATTTGAATGCGCTTACTTACATTAATAACCTATATACTTATTTTAACCCAATTTGAATAATGCTTCATCTCATTTTAATCTTGATTCATTCTAGTATTGAATCAATGTCATCTGGTATTGTTCCTTGAAAATCGCCGAAAGCTGCTTGGCGTATATTCATACTTTTTCTTAAAGGCTCTTTCAAAATAATTTAAGGTATTAAACCCGGACGCCAGACATACCTCGGTTATCGGTAAATCCGTAGACACCAATAAGGATCTACCAAATTGCAGTCTTACATCCAGCACATATTGCTGAAAGGAAATCCCTGTTTCTCTGTGAAAGCATTCGCTGAAATAGTTGGAGGAAAGCTTAGCCTTGGTGGCGACGGCCTCTAAAGTGAGTTGTTCTCTGAAATGATGATGAATATAGATCAGTACATTTTGAATAAACGGATTGGATCCAGAAGCTTCATTCGTACGAATACTCGGGCATTTGCGGTGCAGATCAAGTAAAATACGATTCAATGTGCTCCGTATGCCGATCATTCTTCCCTCTTGATCCGAATGATACTCTCTCCATAACCGATGAAAATCAGCCTCTATTACACTTAAATCCGGTTCCTGCAAAAAAGCCGTATGATTATAAACATCCTGGAACAAAAGCTGAAACAACTCCGTACTCAAAAACTCATTGGAAAACAGCACATTATATTTTTCCAGCACAGTTCCTGGCTTCGGTATGATCTCGTGAAAGTCGGCCGGCGTCTGAAGCATCAAATGTCCACGTTCCAGCTTGTGCTCCACGCCATTAATTCGGTGTATGCCTTCACCCGCGAGAATGATGCTGAGCTCATTAAAATCATGCCAGTGAATCGGAACTGCTTTCGTCAAAACGCTTAATACCATATGAAAGGATGCGGAATTACCAGCCAAGTCATCCATCATTAATCGGGTCGGCTCATTCGTGTAGGTCATACCTTATCCAACTCCTTTAACCTTGCGACGCCCCTATTCCGGTATGCAGGACAGGTTGTCTTCTCTTCTTCAGCATAACCTACAGAATGGCCGATGTGAATCTTTCTTTGCTGAGCAGCAAGCCTAGCGTTTCTGGTAGGTGTTGCCCGCCAAATCCTTGCCTCGGGCAAGCCATACTTCTCTTTCATTTAATACCTTTATATCTGTAGCAAAATATCTCATCGTGTAACCGCATCTGCGGTAGGCGCTCGTATTTGGTTCTGCTCCGTGGATAATTCTCGAATCATGCAAGGAGCATTCTCCACGCTCTAGCTCAAAGTATACGGCTTGAGATTCATCCACTTCTTTAACCTGAGTTGCAAACGTATTCGTTGTGCGATCCACCGGAATGTACTCCGAGAAGCCGTTGGTGTGAGTTCCGGGAATGACTCTCATGCAGCCATTTACTTTTGTACTGCGGTCGATTGCCAGCCATAACGTGACAATATTATCAAAGGAGTCCGCCCTGCCTTTCCAATAAGCAGAATCCTCATGCCAAGGTGTAGCTCTGCCTTTATAAGGCTCCTTACAAATAAAATGGCTGGACCATAATCCGATATTCGGACCAATTAACGGTTCCACCAGGTCAAGCACCTCATCACTCAACAAAAATTCGAGCAGTCGGGGATCACGGATATGCGGCCGATCCAATTCATCTGACAACTTGTCCCCCTTCTCCAACAGCTGCTCCTCAAAAATAGCTTGAAGACGATTTAGCTTATCTTCGGAAAATACAGGCTTATTGTAAATCAGATAACCTTGCTCATGGTACTTCTTGGAATCCAGTTCAGAAATTTTTGACATAGTTAACACTTCCTTATCTATATGGTGGTCTACATCTAAAGTATAAGGAATACAGACGATCCACGCTCAACTTATCCTCTTTAAAAGTGTGCATATCTTCGGATTGAACGTTATCCTAAGTACTACTCGGACGGTCCTACCGTTACCCAATTAAGGACGCTTGTTGTAGCGGTCCAAAGCGGTTTGCTGAATCTTTATAGCCTCATCAATATGAAGCGATTTCAACTTATTGACAAAATTGTCGTAATTTTCGATAGGTTCTGCACCCATAATAAATTTATTCAGCATTTCATCAGTATAAGTCTTTACATCATTCATAACGGAGGCATACTTGGTGCTTTCCTCCGGAGATGGTGTGACCGGGGGCATTTTCTTCTTGTTCAACGGCTCACTCCACAACTTTACTGCATTCTTTTGCAAAGGAGTTATCCAGCTGTATTGCTCGTTATAGCGAATATCTATAACCTTCGCTGTGAAACCGTAAATTTTCGCTAATGCCTGAGATACCGGCAGTCCTTGTGGATTCTTCATTACCTCATCCGTATATTTTGGATATCCATTTTCCATCTTGTAGGTTTTGCCTTCTATACCAAAGTTGAAGAGCATATGACCTTCAGGTCCATACTTATAATCAAGCCATTTGACGGTTTCGATCGGATTTTTATTCGACTTGGAAACAGCGTCACCCACTCCGGTAAAATAATTAATTTTGTGACCGAGCTCAGGCACATCACCTTTTTTCAGGGTAGGATAAGCAGTGCCAGCCAATTTAAAATTGGGATTTTTTGTCTCCATCAATTGATTATATTTACCTATTCCTCCTCCGGCAAGGAATACACTGGAACCAATTCTGTCGCCTGTCATTTTGGCATCGAACAGCTTCGTATCTGTAGTCGCGTATTCCTGATCCAGTAGGCCCTCCTTATACCATTTTTGAAGAGTTGCTATAAACTCCTTGAATTTAGGATCCAGCATTCCGTACTTGACTTTACCATCTTCCTGATAGAAATCAAACCCAATGCCCCAAGCTCCTACCAGGGTATCTTCAGCATTACCTGTACGAATCTGATTCAAGTTAATATTCATCGGAATTTCATCCCGTTTTCCATTTCCATTAGGGTCATTTTCCTTAAAAGCCTTCATGACCGTGTACCATTCATCTATCGTTGTAGGCGCTTGCAAGCCTAATTTCTCAAGCCAATCTTGACGTATACCTAGACCCCAGTAAGTTAATTGCTCTTTTTTTAAGGTCAAATCAGGAAATGCATAAATTTTTCCGGTATCTGTGGATATTTGCTTTCGAACATCCGGATTTTCCTTTAGTATCTTACTTAGGTTCGGAGCATGTTTCTCAATGAGATCCTTTAGATCGATGATGACGCCATCATTAATCGCTTTCTCCGGCCCGCCGTTAAAGCTAAGCCAATTGGTATGAATAATATCTGTGAGATTATTAGATGCAATCATAAGATTTAAAGCTTGTACGGATTGGCCCTGTCCTTTAGGAGGATGCTGAAATTCCATCTTGATCCCAGTTATTTTTTCCATTTCCTGATATGCTAAGGTTTCACTTTGATTTTTCACAACAGCAGCAGTAGCATCGCTCATTTCCATAAAGTAAGTCAGCTTCGCTGGTTTTTTCTCTGCTTCCTTTTCTGCTGCAGGCTGAGCTGTGCTCGCATTCCCTCCAGGACTACTGCAAGCATTAATTAATGAAACCGTTATCAAAAATACTGTGAAAGTGACCGTCATTTTTCTGGAATCTGTTTTTTTCATTTTTACATCCCCTTTTCAAATAAGTAGTTTACATACCCCATCTTATAAAATTAATCACAATCGCTATATAGTACAATCGTCGTTTCAGCCCTCAAAATAACGTCTTTACGACCATCTAAATGCGGGTTCAGCTTACCTACAATATTTCACTTAACCATACAATTAACGCCTTGCACCCAGTGTTCTTTTGCAGATGACAAAAACCGAACAGCTTAGTTTGCCCGGGTTCCTTTAAGCCTACGTTAGTGTTTTCCTATCCGTATTTACTGCATGTGCGGCTCGTCCTTGAAACAACTGCAATGAAACAGCTATGCTGTTTAAAACAAATAACCGTCGGAATCGTCCGACGGTTATTTGTATAGCTCACTAATGTGATCGTCTGTTACCTTTTATTATACCGATCCAAAGCTGCCTGTTGAATTTTGATAGCCTCATCAATATTGAGTGATTTCAGCTTTTTCACAAAGTTGTCGTAATTATCCATAGGCTCGGCACCCATAATAAATTTATTCAGCATTTCATCGGTATACGTTCTGATATCATTCATAACCGATGAGTACTTGGTGCTTTCTTCAGGAGATGGAGTAACGGGCGGCATTTTCTTTTTGTTCGTAGGCGCACTCCACATTTTTACGGCATCCTTTTGCAAAGGAGTAATCCAGCTGTACTGCTCGTTGTAGCGAATATCCACCAGTTTTGCTCCATAGCCATAAACCTTGGCCAAGGTTTGGGCAACAGGCAAGCCCTGTGGATTTTTCATAATATCGTCGGTATATTTCGGATAACCGTTTTCCAGCTTGTAGGAAACACCTTCAATTCCGAAGTTGAATAACATATGACCTTCCGGTCCATATTTATAATCCAGCCATTTGACCGTTTCAATCGGATTTTTATTAGTTTTGGAAATCGCATCACCAAGTCCGGTGAACGCGTTGATTTTTTGACCAAGCTCAGGTACGTCTCCCTTTTTCACAGTTGGATACGGGGTACCGGCTAATTTGTAATTAGGGTTCTTCGGCTGCATCAATTGATTGAACTTGCCTATTCCTCCGCCTGCAAGGAACACGCCTGAACCGATACGATCTCCTGTCATTTTGGCATCAAACAGCTTCGAATCTGTTGTCGCGTATTCCGGGTCCAGCAAGCCTTCCTTGTACCACTTTTGAAGCGTTGCTACAAAATCCTTGAATTTAGGATCAAGCATTCCGTATTTCACTTTTCCGTCTTCCTGGTAGAAATCGAAGCCAATCCCCCAGGCACCAACGATTGCATCGTCTGCAACGCCTGATCTCAACTGATTCAAATTAAAATTAATAGGAAGCTCATCCGCTTTTCCGTTGCCATTCGGGTCCTTCTCTTTAAATGCTTTCAGAACCGTATACCACTCGTCAATTGTCGTCGGGGTCTGCAAGCCTAATTTTTCAAGCCAATCCTGACGAATACCCAAGCCGTAATAGGTTAATTGCTCTTTGGTTACATATATTTCCGGAAAGGAGTATATTTTCCCGGTGTCCGTTGATATTTGCTTTTTAAGATCAGGATTTTCCTTTAAAATTTTGCTTAGGTTGGGAGCATACTTATCAATCAGATCCTTAAGATCAATAATGACACCGTCGTTAATCGCTTTTTCAGGTCCACCATTGTAAGTCAACCAATTATAAGTAATCACATCAGCAAGATTATTCGAGGCAACCATCAGATTCAAGGCTTGAGTCGCTTGCCCTTGTCCTTGAGGCGGATGCTGAAAATCGACTTTCACACCTGTACGTTTTTCCATTTCTTGAAAAACCAACGTTTCATTATAGCTTTTCATAACTGCTGCAGAGTTAGCTGATAACTCCGTAAAGTACGTTAGCTTGGTAAGCTTGCTCTCGGCCTGCTTTTCCGTAGAAGAATTTGCTGTTCCATTAGTACCTCCAGCATTGCTACAAGCACTAGCTAATGCAACCGTTGATAGTAAAGCAGTGAAACCGATTGCAATTTTTTTAGAATTTCTTTTTCTCATTGTGTACATCCCCTTCGTCGTTCAAATAGTGTTGCTATCCCCATCTTAGGGATCGATGACCCTTTGATAAAGAGTACAATTGTCATTTAAACCTTCAAAATAACGTCTTTATGACCATCAAATGCAGGCTTTGCTGCCTTCAGCTTCATCATCCCTTGATGGCACCGATCATGACTCCTTTTACAAAGTATTTCTGAAGGAACGGATACAACACCAGGATAGGTACTGTCGAAACAATGATCATCGCATATTTAATCGTTTCAGAAACGTATTCTTTATCGGCTGCGCCAACTCCTGTTGTCATGCTGTCGCTGCTGTTAATAATTAATATTTCTCGCAGAACCAGCTGCAGCGGGTATAAATCCCGGCTTCTCAGGTAGATCATCGCCTGAAAGAAAGAGTTCCAATGCCCCACTCCATAAAATAAGATCATCACGGCAATAACCGGCATGGAAAGCGGAATAATAATTTTGAATAAAATCGTAAAATCATTGGCTCCGTCTACTCTTGCCGACTCTTCCAGGCTTTCAGGAATAGCCTGAAAGGAGGTTCTCATAATAATCAAATTCATCACACTGATCAGGCTTGGCAATATCAAAGCCCAACGTGTATCATACAAACCTAAGGCATTAACGAGCAGGTAGGAGGGAATCAGTCCGCCACCAAAAAACATCGTAAATACAATGATCATCATAATGGGATTGCTGAACATCACATTTTTTCTGGATAAAGCATAGGCTCCAAGCGAGGTGAAAACAATATTCAAAAGCGTTCCGACCCCGACATAAAACAAAGTATTCGAATATCCGATTGGAACCATGGGATTTTGAAACACAAGCTTGTATGCTTCCCATCCATAACCAGCAGGCCAGAACATGAGGCCGCGCTGCTGGGCAAGTAGAGTGGGATCGCTGAATGAGGCCATCAATACATAATAAAATGGGTATAGCGTTATCAAGCATACGGCGGCAAGCAATATATAATTGATCGTATCTAGCAAAATATCGGATAACGTTTTTTTATTGTACATGCTCGATTACCTCCCTACCATAATTTCGTTTCCGTGAGTGAACGGCTGAGTTTGTTCGCAAACAGCAGAAGCATAAAATTGATTACCGAGTTAAACAATCCGACGGCAGCACTGAAGCTGTAATTGGCTTCAAGCAAGCCCTTTCGGTAGACGAAGGTAGATATCGTATCTGCTGTATCATACATCATTGGATTATATAACAAAATAATTTTATCAGCACCCACACTCATAAAGTGTCCAAGATTCAAAATAAATAATATAATAATGGTTGGTGCAATACCAGGAATCGTGATATGAAAGATCTGCTTGATCCTTCCTGCACCATCCACCTTGGCTGCCTCATACAGTGTTGGATCAATAGAGGTAATGGCTGCCAAATAAATGATGGATCCCCAGCCCACACCTTGCCAAATTCCTGAACCCACAAATATAGTTCGAAACCAATCCGGTCCCATAAAAAACTTAAGGGGACCAATACCCAATGGCTGCAGCAGTTGATTTACAAGACCATCCAAGGAAAAGAAGTCGATTGCCATTCCCGCTACAATTACAACCGATATAAAATGCGGAATATATACCACGGTCTGAACAGCTCTTTTGAAAAATGCCAATCGTACCTCATTGAGCATTAAAGCAAGTACGATTGGTGCCGGAAATCCCAGAACCAGCTCATACAAGCTAATAAGAACCGTATTTTTCAAAACTCGCCAAAAGTAGATACTGTTGAAAAATTGCTGAAAATTGTCCAAGCCAGCCCATTCGCTGCCAAATATGCCTTTGGCTGGCACATAATTTTTAAAAGCAATTTGCGCGCCATACATAGGAGCATAGTGAAACAATGCAAAATAGAGAACTACCGGTAGTACCATCAAATACACATATTTGTTTTGTATTACATCCTTCTTTACTCTTTTCCAATAACTCGATTTTACTTTAATAAAACCACCTTGAACCGGAGACGTTATGGCTCCATTTTTGGTATGAGTCTGCATGATGTCACCCTTTCTTACGAATTACCCTGATTATATAGTGGCTATTCCAACATTGACTACCGTACAATGCTCGAAGTATTGACTGCTTACCACATTTGTAACCAACAATATTTAATCAGACCATCCAATTAACGCCTATTCGGTTTTGCAATGCTTAAGCTTATAAGCTTCACTGGACGCAAAAAAGCAAAGCTCTCACGTACGAAGCTTTGCCAAGTAAACTCTAGTATTCTTGTTTATCGGTTACTCTTTGGACACAACCCTGTATCTTCCGGGCGTAATGCCCTCATGCTTTTTGAAAATTCTCAGAAGACCAATGTCCGTAGAATAACCGAGCTTTTGCGAAATCTCCATAATGGTCAGATCCGTTTCCTTGAGAAGCTTCTTGGCTTCATCCACCCGTATTTTCGCTATATAGTCCGAAAGGGTTTGTCCGGTATGGGTTTTAAAAAATTTGGAAACATACTGAGGAGAAAATCTGAAATGATCCGCTATACTTACCAACCCGAGCATTCCATCATACACATGATCCTGAATATAGGCTAACATCGAATTTTTCAGCTCGTTGTTATGATCACTTCGTTCATTCTTAAGATATTGGCAGAACGCCGCATACATATTCATAATCTCTTCAAACATCTCTCGTATAGTCACACAGAGGGCAAGCCGGGTATCTGGCTCCTCTTCCTCGGGAAATACATCCCGATATTGCAAATTCAGTACCTGCAAGCATTTAAGGAGTGTGCTAACGATGTTATACATTAACCACTTGCCAAACTCGGGGGCTATTGCGCCAGAATTAAAATTCATTGCATAAATTTGCTCCAGCAGCTTCTTCACTTGAACATAGTCAGCGTTTTTCACAAAATTGATTACCTGACCTTCCATTTCAACCGGATAAAAATAAGTCTTTTGCGCATCTATCAAATCACCGAAAAAAAGAATCGAGCGGTGACCTTTGATCGATTTGTAATCGAGCGCTCTTTGGGCTTGCGTATAACAAGAGCCAATCAATGCTGCCTCTGAACCTATATCGCTAACAGCAACGGTAATAAATATGGAGAAGCGTTTATCCAGTATTTCTGTTAAAGCAGCGAGCGCATCCGTGATGTTCTCTTTCCATAGCCGCGGCTCCTGATCATGATTAACGAGCACCCCGATCTGATCTCTTTCAAAATCGACTGAAAAGCTCTGCATCTGTTTATCCGTCAGCATTTCCTGCAAAATATTGCTGATGATAAACCTTACATGAGCCCATTGACGCTCAGAATCATCCTTGATAAAATCGTTGCAGTCATCAACGTCAATTAACAAAACAGCGTAGTGAGTCCACTTGAACTGAATTCCAACGAACTCCAGAGAGGATTCGCTGAAAGAATCCCTATCCACATGTCCGCGAATAAGTCGGTTGACGAAGTTGGATTGGATGACCGGAGCCTGCTTTTGCAGTTGATTTCGTAAAAATTTCTCCTCTGCGAAGGTTTCTTCCAGGGATTGTTTTATCGTGTCCCATTCGTTCCATTTGCTCACCGTACCTGCCGCATTTTTCCTCGTCCTTACGATGTTTATCAGGTTTTGAAGCGGACTGTAATTACGGTTGGCCATAAAATGAGCGATGATAAGACCTATAACCATACATACTGCTGTTGCTGCAATAGCTCCATTCTTGATTTTCTGGATTGGCATAATAAATGCTTGTTTGGGCATAAATGCGACATATTTCCATCCTGTTTGCTTGGATACTTCATAGGAAACCATAAAGCTTTCATTAGCGGTTTTATGCTCAAAGGAACCAGAGGACGATGCAGCCAGCTTGGCGATCAAGCTTTTATCCAAATTAGGCTGCTTCTCGGAGGTCATCAGCAGACGGTCCTGTCCATCGAGGACATAGACCTGAGTGCTGCTCATTTTTTCAAACATTTCTGTACTATCCAATAATTTGGACTGGTCTACCAAAATGAACAAGCTGCCCTTGGGATTGCTGCGTTCTCCTGCAGGCAGGGATTGAACAAAGGTCAGAATTTTTCTATCATTGTTCATTTCTATCGCAGGAAAAAACGTTTGATAATGATAGCCATTCACAAATTCTTCTTTCCAACGAGCAATACTCATATACTTGTAGGATAATTCGGTCTCAAAAAAGGTTTGAGTATCCGTCTTGATCTGGCTTGAAGCTATACTATCTGTTTGATCGATACGAATAAAATAATTATCTACAATCGCACTGACCTGCATATATTTGCGAAGTTCGGCCGTAAGCAGAAAGGATAAAAAATCATTTTGAGGATTGTCGAGCCTGGCCTCATCTAAAATACTTAATATTTTGGGATTGATCGATATTTGCGTTGCAAACTGCTGCACCTCTTTCACCCGATTATCGATGCTTTGGCGAAATTGATTGATGACAACCAGATTCGCTTGATAGGCATTATCATAAATAACAGCCTCCATTTTCCCATACATGAACCCTCCCACAATAATGGGAAGCATTAACATAATGACGTTTGAAATAAACAATCGGTAAAAAACACTCTTGCTCGAAAAAGAATATTTGTTCTGCATGGGTTCACCACCGTAGTCAAGTTTAGGGAAATCAATTTATTGTACCATATATTATTTAAGTTCATCAGCCCAAGGGCTTTCCACCATACGATCAATACAGCGAGTCGAGGATCAAATTCGAATAAATACAACCATCGTATTATGACTACGACCATCATTATTTTGATTATGGTGCTTAAAACCGACACTGATAAGTCGTTGAAAGAAGTTTAGGTCATGCTAATGATTAGAAAAGGACAGCCGAAACTAATTCGGCTGTCCTTTCGACGTTTGAGCTTATTGGTAATATTAATCATTTAGCGATGTTGTGGAAGTATGAGTTGTAATTTGACAAGATGTAAGCTGAGTTTTAGTACCGTTATTGTTTTCTTCCGATAAATGCGAACGATAGCAAACCGCCACCGAACAAAATAACAGCTGTTACGATAAGCGATATATGCATGCCGGCCATAAACGATTTGCTGCCACTCAGAATCGAGCCGAGGATGGCGACCCCCAGCGTCGCGCCTAGCTGGCGGCTTGAATTGAGAGCGCCAGAAATCGCACCGGTCTGTTCCTTCGGGACGGAAGAGATTACGGCCGCCATCAACGAGGGAATCGTAAAGGATGCTCCGAAACCGATCAGCAGCAACCCAATCAGCGTAATAGCATAGGTCGTGTTCACTTCTGTCCACACTTGCAGCAGTGTGCCCACTGCTCCAAGACTAAAGCCGACAGTCATCGGTATCCGCGCTCCGATTCTGGCCACAATTCGACCGGTCAGAATTGGATTGAAGGCCAATGGAATCATCATTGGAAGGAGCGCGAGTCCGGCTATGTGAGCCGATAATCCGCGTATTTGTTGGAAAAACAAGGGCAGTACAAATAGAATCCCCGACAGGCCGATATTAATCGCCATCCCGGCAGCCATTCCGGCCGATACCGTCGCATTCCTAAATAGCCTTAAGGGAAGCAACGGTGTCTTGCCTTTCGCTTCAACAATCAAAAACAGGATGGCTCCCAACAGAGCCAGACTAAATGCCGCCAAAATAATGGGGGAATCCCATCCGTACGTTTCCCCCTCCATCAGTCCAAACGAAACTGCAGCAATGGCTGCAATGGCCGTGATTTGCCCCCCCAAGTCAAAGCTTTGCCACGGCTTACGTTCCGTTTCCCTGACGAACAGGAAAGTCATAATCAAACTAATCCCCGCAAGCGGCACGTTAAGAAGGAAGATGCTGCGCCAACCGAACGAGTCCACCAATAACCCTCCGACAACAGGTCCTGCCGCCATTGCTACACCGGTAACCGCCGCCCAAATACCAAGCGCCCGGGCACGTTCAGCCGATCCAGGATAAGCATGGGCAAGCAGGGCAAGTGAGGCTGGCATTAGAGCTGCACCACCTATGCCGAGTATTGCACGTAAGCCGATAAGCGCACCGAGCGTTGAAACGGCTGCCGATATGGCCGAAGCTGCAAGAAATATCGCCAAACCGCCCGCATAAACGCGTTTGGCCCCAAGCTTGTCAGCAAACACGCCCATTGATAGAAGTAAACCGGCAAATACGATCGTATAGGCGTTGACCACCCATTGAAGGCCGGATATCCCTCCGCCCAACTCGTCACGAATCGCCGGCAGCGCGACGCTCACCACCGTCATATCCAGGAGTACCATAAAGTAACCGAGCGAAAGTCCGAGAAGCAACAGCGCTTTGGCCAGCCTGCCGGTACTGTTGGACTGTAATTGTAATGTTTTTTCCATAGTAATTCCCCTTCCATTGCAATATTTAAGTATTCGCCATTTCGTCTTAAGGAAAGTGTATAATAAATTTTATCCTAGAATAAGATGAGGATTTATCATAGGAGTAATTCTCCGACGATAGGAGTCATATAAGGGGGCAGAGCGAGTTAATGGAACAATCCAACCATACGAGGCTTGATGAGCTGGCGCAGTTTTTGAAGACGCGCCGCGCCCGGATTTCACCCGAGCAAGCGGGTCTGCCTAATGGAGGCCGTCGCCGCACGCCGGGACTTAGACGCGGGGAAGTAGCGCAACTCTCGGGCGTCAGTGTGGACTGGTACACCTGGCTGGAGCAAGCTCGAGATATTCATGTATCCACCCAAGTGCTAGACAGCATTGCACGGGCTCTCCAGCTCGATTCCAATGAACGGAAACATTTATTTATGCTGGCCCTACAGCAACTGCCTGCTGATCTGACACCAGTCGAAAATATCATTAGTCAGACACTTCAAAGCTTCCTCGACCTACAAGGGACGAGTCCGGCCTATGTTACCGATCAGCGACTGAATATTGTTGCATGGAACAGGGCTGCAAGCATAATTTACGGGAACTATGAGAGTATGTCGACACGCGAACGAAATACGGTCTGGCGGACGTTCATTTCGCCGTATGTACGGTTATTGCTTCAGGAAAACTGGGAAACTCATGCCCAGCACCGATTGGCTCAATTTCGAGCCAGCTACGGAAAATTCGCCGGTGATCCTTGGTGGATGGAGCTCATCGAGGAACTGAATCGAGCAAGCCCTGAATTTAGAGCCTGGTGGCCGAAGCACGATGTTCTGAATGGTCCCGAAGGTAAGAAAATCAATCATCACCCAACAGCCGGTCTGCTTGTATTTGATCAGATTTCGTTTCTTGTAACGGATTCTTCCCACCTTACAGTCACGATCAATCTACCATCAAATGATGATACGCTCTCCAAGCTGAGTAAGCTTCTACTAGAGTAATTGTTATTGCGCAATCAGCACTTGTTCGTGTTGATTGCGTAAGTATACGGTTTATACCCGTTAGCACAAAAGGCTGTTTACAAGTATATTTATCTACTTGTAAACAGCCCTTAATGGCTATGCCACTCTTCCCTATAAAGGAGCAATCATCCTCAGCAGTACGTCAACTCTCGGACGCTGGTAGCCCCCAATTTTCTGCACATTAAGCACCATCAGACCGGAGAGAACCGATAGGTAAGACGAAATCATTTCGTCCAAATCGCCATCCACAAGTTCACCGACCTCCTGGCCTTCCCGGAATAAATCCTGTAGTTGCTTGACGTATTTGTCCATGGAGTAACGCTTCATCAACTCCACCACCTTCTCAGGCACTCCATCTGATGTTCTCGCCTGATGGATCAGCAGAAAGTAATCCGTCCCACCTTCATCTAACATGTCTAGCGTTAACGCTCTGATTTTATCGATCGGTGTGCCCGGCAACTCATAAACACTATGTATAGCCTCATCCGAGGCAATCATTGCTCTTTCAACCAGTGTTGTGAAAAGCTCTTCTTTCGACGCAAAGTAATGATAAAGCAGCCCATGACTAATCCCGGCCTCAGCGGCAATCATGCTCATTTTCGTCCCAATAATCCCCCGCCTTGCAAAAACTTTAAGCGCAGCGCCCATAATTTGCTCCCTGCGTTCATCTCGAATCTGATGCTGTTGTTCTTCATTTAACGGAGACACTATATTTTTCACTCCTAACTTGGAATCAATTTAGTCAATGCTTCTTCTAACGGCAGCTCGTATTCCTTCAGCAGGTCTGCAAGTAGTTGCTGTCCTTCCTCCGATGCCTCAAGCACCGACTTGACCATCTGTGGATTAAACAGCTCATGCAACGGTAATGCTAACGAGTTAACGCCCCAGTACAAACCGAATAGTTTGAAATTAAGATTCGCACTCCCCTCTTTCAGGATCAAATTCATATACCTGCTCCCAAAAGCAATTCCCTTGAGCGGTTCTGTGCCAGCCTCATATTCGACGCCATCCCACTGCAAATCCGCCGCACAATTTAACCACCAGGCAGGAGTAATGGCCTCTTCTTGAATCCTGCGGAGCACCTTTTGCTCAAAATGTGGCTCAGGGTTGTTCTGTCGCTCCTGCAACAAGGTGTTCAGCAAATCCACTTCTATGGCAGCAACCGTCATTCCTTGACCAAAAATCGGGTCATAGATACAGAATGCGTCGCCCAACACTAGCAATCCGTCCGGCCATCTTTCCATTTGCTCATAGTGGTGACGGTATAGTTCGGGTACGCGAAAACCCTTCGGCGCGCCGATCGGTTCGAGCTCACACAGGATTTCTGCAATCATGGGGGTAGGAAGCCGAGCGACCTCCTGTTCAAAATCTTCCGCATTCGTTGGTGGATAGTGTCCGCCAGGACGATACAGCAGCATCTCAGCCACTTGATTCTCTATAAAGGAAAATACACCCGTAAACGTTCCCTTAACCGGTTGGCCCATGATGTTGATCACATCCCATTTCTCGGTCAGGTGCTTCAAATGTTCAGGTACGTTATACCGTCGTGTACTGTATCCGATAGCTGCCTTCATCCGATCAGGGCGAGGTACGTCGTATCCAAACTCCTTCAACCATTGCGTCAGTTTGGAGGCGCGGCCACTGGCATCCACAACAAGATCAGCCAAGAACTCGCTTTTCATGCCTGTTTCCCGCCCACGGACTTGGACGCCTGTAACAGCCCTTTGATCCGGAGTTGTATGAAGCCCAATAACATCATGCTCCACTAGCAGCCGTATATTCGGAATCTGCTTGACACGTCCACGAATGACCCACTCCAGTACAGCACGGCTGAACTTGATATCGTTCCGTTGGTAAGGTCCGGCTACCGTTCCATATTGATTCATCATATGAACGGTTTTATTTAGTGAACTTGGTGAACCAAGGGCCACCAGTTCTTCCTCATAGCCAGGAAAAAGCTGCTCCGTAATCATTTTACCACGTTGTGTGAACCTATGGGGATGAAAGCCATGCGGAGCGCCATTCCGATCTGCGGGATGATCCGGAAATTCGTCCTTGTCGATAAGGATTACCTCTTCGTAATATGACGAGAGGACCCTTGCCGTCATTAAACCTGTGATGCTGCCACCGATCACGATGGTCTTGCCTTCTTTTTGTCTATGCTTCATAGGATTCGCTCCTTTATTTTTGATTGATTCATTCAGTCAATAATAGAATAGGCGATTTTTTTCCGTATGTCAATAAGTAATATTCCTATTTTTAACAGGACTAAGTAAAGCATTGTCTCAGATCCAAGGGGATCATTAGTAAGAATCAAGATGGTGAAGTCGGTATCCTTCAAGTTTTTGGAGACAATAAGCTCTTGGCTGCTTTTCAAGTGAAAGATGAGCAAGAGGCTCAAGATATTACAGTACCCCTTGCACAAGTTGAGAAACTTAAGCTCGTGTTTACAATGGAAAAAGGGGGAATCATTTAACTCTCATTGTTATATGTATCTTTTTCAACTCGACGAGGAATCGATTTCACAAAAAGTGCT
Source organism: Paenibacillus sp. FSL H8-0034 (assembly GCF_038000305.1). Taxonomy (NCBI): domain Bacteria; kingdom Bacillati; phylum Bacillota; class Bacilli; order Caryophanales; family Paenibacillaceae; genus Paenibacillus; species Paenibacillus sp. FSL H8-0034. Next base: position 4,235,662 of record NZ_JBBOBS010000001.1, on the reverse strand, counting down.
TTAACAATTTATCTGTAGGGAATGTAATAATCATTTTGACATTTCAGGGGAGCTTTTTCCGTACCGCTTGCTTCTATACAGAAAAAAAGACAACCTCCAAGCCCCCTAAAGAGGTTGAAAAATTGTCTAAAAAGGCACTATTAATCAGATTTCCAATTGTCTGTCCATTTTATTGCTTTCCAAAACGATAGGCTCTGTCGTCATGCCAAATTTGACGTACGGGTCGATCAGCACCGTTAGCTTGCCGCTCTCAAACTTACAGGTCAACGTATCGGAGTACGGGGTTTCCACATATCTCCAGTTCATCACGAACGTATCATCGCTTTGCCACTTTCCGCTGGCCACCATTCGGGACGGTTGACGGGTCGGATTCGTGTCCATTTTCACCCAATGGCCGAGCCCACAACGAACCCGGGTTTGACCCTGTTCGTTCCACAGCGTGATAACGCATTCATCCGCGTTAAAATCAAATGCCGCAGCCTGAATATCCCGCTCATTCACAGGAAATCCAAAGCGGCTGCCCGATACTTGCTCCGCCAAAGGCGACCGGATATCGGAGCTTAGTGGAGAATACGCAATAGCACTGGCTTTATCAGCCAAGGCTGCCTGTGCCTGCTCATCCGCAGGCAGTGGACCGTCCACCATCGACGGCAGCAGATGCTCCCAGACGAGATTGAGGACATTCTGCATGTTTCTCGTACCCGAGGTCATGGCGACTACGGCATTTTGCTCGGGCAGCACTACGCAAAACTGGCCGAATGCCCCATCGCCCCTGTATGCGTCATGCCGACACCGCCAAAATTGATATCCGTAGCCTTGCTGCCAATCGATATTTTGGCTGGTACCCGCGTTGGACACCTGGAAACATGTCGCTTCGTCGATCCAGGCTTCGGGCAATATCTGCTGGCCGTTCCACAGTCCTTTTTGCAAATACAACTGGCCGAACCGGATAATATCCTCGGTTTTTAGGGTCAATCCCCAGCCGCCTGCGCTCATGCCGCGTGGGCAGGTTTCCCAAGTCGTGCCGGATATGCCGAGGGGCTCGAACAGACGCGGCTGCAAGTACTCGTGCACCGTTTGGCCTGTAAGCTTCTGCACAATGGCAGATAGCATGTAGCTGGCGCCGCTGTTGTAGAGGAAATGAGTGCCCGGCTCTCGCTCGACTGGCAGCTCCAGAAACGCCTGCACCCAATCCCCGTCCTTCTGTTCGCGCAGTGAGCCGGTCGTATCCTTCTCATGTCCAGTCGACATGGAAAGCAGGTGCCTTACACGCATTTTGCTCAGGTTGGCATCGTCAATCCGGTTTTTCTCTGGAAAAAAAGAAACAACATAATCATCGGCCGAAAGCAGCCCTTCAGATACGGACAGCCCTACAGCCGTCGAGGTGAAGCTTTTGCTTAAGGAATACATCATATGCTGCAGGTCGGGACCGTAAGGCGACCACCAGGCTTCTGCCGCAACCTTGCCGTGGCGCATCAGCATAAAGCTGTGCAGGCCGTGATCGCCGCTATCCGCCGCCCCCAAAAAGGCGGTCACCGCAGATGATGAAATACCGACTGCTTCAGGATGGCATCGCGGTAAAAGATTCGATTGAGACATGAAAAAACACTCCTTTGGGTTGGGATTACTATTGTAATTCGCAACTCGCAAGGAAATCCCTTCCTTTTCTTCAAATTCCTTTTGCATGTTAGTCGGCTGTGACGATGTCCATTCGAGTAATCGCTTTTTTATCGTTTCTATCCTGTACTAGTCTGAAGGAATCGTTACCAGCTTCATCCCCTTGGACTTAATTCCCTTGATGATGTCAGGCAAAGCAGCAATCGTTGAGGGATGATCGTGCATCACAATAATTCCCCCGGATTGTACCTGGGCCAACACATGCTTGACCACTTCAGCAGAATTAGTTGTGGACCAATCCTGAGGATCCTCATTCCAGAGTATCATTTTCATTGTATACTCTTCTGTAACGAGCTTTGTATCATTATTATACGCCCCATACGGCGGGCGAAAAAGTCTAATAGGCTTGGCAACCAATTTCTGAAGCTTTTTTAACCCAAGTTCGTATTCACTTTTTTGTTCAGTGTACGTCATGTTCGTCATTTTGGGGTGAGAATTAGAATGATAGCCTATTTCATTACCGTCATATACGGCCTCGGTCACTGATTGGGGGTAAGAAGCCGCGTTTTGTCCTAGAAAGAAAAAGGTTACCTTGGCATCATTTTCACGGAGAACTTTTAATAGCTCCTTAGTATACCGTGTAGGTCCATCATCAATTGTGATCGCTATCCCGCCCTTATCAACCGTATAAATTGGTTTCAGAGTGGAGACATTTTGTGGTTTTGATACATCAGGAACATTCGCTTCTTCCTTCGGCTTCCCGACCTCTGGGCTTAACTGGTTGTCAACAATCTTATCAGGGGGGAGAATGGGTATATCTTCCTCTGGCGGAGGTTTAACCTCCAATGTTGGTACTGCTGTTGTAACCCTTTGATCGTTTGCTTGCACTTTAATGTCGGAACTTACACTTGTTGAGTCTGAGAGAGGAGATTGACATCCTGATAGAAGGAGCGGGATCGTTAGACAAACTATCCCTAATCTAGTCGAAAACGTTGCGCTATACAATTTCATTCTCTATCCCACCTGAGTATCTATTTTACTTATGATTGCAATGAATCAAAAACTGAGCTTAGATTCAATGCAATACGTTCCTTGGTCACCGGACTGCAACCAACTGCATTAGCGTGCAGACAGCGAAAATAGCTATGCCGATGCCAAATACGATGCCAAGAGCTTTCAGCTTCGCCACAGATTCCACATGAAAATAACTGACTACGCTTTCCCTGAAATAGTAAGCAAGGACAAGTCCGTTGAGCACGATTTTGACAATCACTTTTGCATAATAGGAAGCTCCCATTCCCTTCACTGTACCGTAGGCTTCAGCAAGACCTGGATAAGAAATCAGCTGGTTCAATCCCCCAAGGATAGTGTAGGCAAAATAAAACAGAGCGAGCCACCATCCCCACTTTTTGCCTTTCCAAGTGCCGATTCCCGCTGCAATACTGATCACGCTGAGAAAATATAACGTAGCAACAAGAAGTGCTTTTAAGAAAGGGGAGAACACCTCGACTCCCGCCATCAGTCCCGGGATAAATAAGTTCACGATAAAACTCACCGCGCCGCCCAACGTGAACAACACAGCAAATATACTAACGCCGGCGGGTCTGTCATAGGATCCTTCCGTAATCTCTTCCGAGCTGTATTGTGTTAATTGAGGATTAAAATTAGACATCGACATACCTTCCCTATTACCTCTTTTTAATATTTCAGCAAAATAACACCAGAAAATTGTAGCACACCAACCGAATTGGTACAATATGGAATTCTAATCACGAATACATCGCCACATTAAACTGACGAATAGCGTAGGGTCAATCCATCCCAAGCCGAAATCCAGATCAGCTCCTGGGTCGAGAAGGTACTCTGCAGAGCACCGCTGTCCTTCGTGGCAAGCGCACCAGAAGGCGACGGTAATCTTGTCCGGAGGTGAAGACTTAGATACCATAGTTCTTATCCAAATGAAAAACCTTCCCATACTCGTCAGGAAGATTCTTTAGCATGCTCTTTTTTCAGTATAATGCCTTGACAAAACCGGTTGCATTTCCATTTTTGAAGCAGATGGTAATGTCATGGTTGAACAGATATCTTTTGACTATTATGCTTATTGTTCGAGAAAAGCTAGCACAGCGGATAGCTCTGCTTGTCCGGATATGACACTATCGATCATTCCGCCGAATGTATCCAGCATCATAATGAACAAATCGGTAATTTCCAATATTTGTTCTTTAGGCACCAAATGGCTGCTCGGCGTACACCACACATATCGGTAATAAAGTTCTTGGTTCCCGCGAATACTGTAATGGCCAATTGCCAAATGGCTGTTGATCGCCAGCAGCAGCTTCTCTAGCTTTTCAAGGCTCTTATTTTCCCAGCTAACTGGAATTTGCGTGTACATTTGCAGGAGCCGAATATGTTCGATACCCTCATGAGCCAAGGAAGGTACGAAGTTGAAGATTAAATAGCGATCTCGCTGCTGGCTGTCCTTGGTTAAAGGAACTAGCAGGGTTCCAATGGATATTGTCTCCGAAGGTTCGATGATATCGGACCCCAGTCCAGCTTCCTTGAAATATTGCTGCAAAAAGCCAAGCTCAGCCAAATCTCTTGCCTGTTTATTCGCATTCACTTTATGTCCCCCTGCTTCTAAGCATATAATTAATATATTCACAACTTATGTACGATTTACTCACGGCTCTTCATGCTTTTGATCAGCAACGCGCGCTGTTTGTCTATATTTCCATTAAGCCTGTACAATTCAAGAGGATTCACACCGCATCCTGAAATAAAATTCTCTACGCGTTTATATTGCTTTTTGATGTCAGCATCGCTTGGCTTATACTCAGGAAGATTAGTAATCATCTCCAGAATGAGATTAGTTTGTTCGACTCTTTTTTGATGCTTGAGTGTGGAGGACTTTCCTTCATTAAACACCATTTTGGTAAGCTTCCATGCCCCAGGCTTGGCAGCACGGTCCCTACCTATCTGCTTGGCTTTGCGCCCTAAGCTCATGGTAATGCCAGCGCCAGCAGCCACTGCTTTGAGGGGCACTCCAACCTGGGATCCGACCCCACTCAAAGTAGCAATATCCCCAGCAATATTGGTCATTTCCAGCCCTATTTGCAAACCTGCTCTTGCCAACCGCTTTTGGTTGATATATTTAATTTCTTTGGCAACCTCGTATTCCTGAATATCTTGTAACTCTATCTTCTCAGGTTCGGTGGCGGCCGTTCCCTTTGCTATTAATTCCTGCTTACGTGTCTGCAGCTTGCCAGAATCTGTTCCAGGATTAAAGGACTTCCAAAGATTCCTGCCAAATAACGTATATTGCTGAGCTCCAACATATTCTTTACTGCTATATTTGTCCTTAAATTCTCGCTTGGCTTTGGTCATTCGATAAGTTGCAATTGATGATTTAATCATCTTGTATACCTTGATTGTGATCATGATGCCACTGATCGCAATTCCCAAGCCCGGAATCGCCTGTGCAAGTCCTGCTGCCCCAACTTTGATGATATCGAGGATCGCCTTGACGGTCTTGACTGCTGACTGGGCAGCTTGAAGGCCATTGCTAAGGACATCCAGACTGGCGGTAACCACCTCATCCGCGCTAATGCCCTCACTGCTAAACGTTTTGCTGAAGATATCATAAATATTTCTGACTAGACTAAACGAGCTCTTGATGGCAGATATCGCTTCACCAACAGAACCCGACCAGTCGCTAACCGCTTCAGCGCCCTTGACAGTGCTTCCAGAAAGCTTGCCGATATTATCTGCAAAGCCTGAGGTACTCTCTACGCCCTTTTGCAAGGATTTGCCTGTATCCATTACAGCTTCCGTAATGTCGAAGCCTTTCTCAGTCTTCGACATGTCGCTATCCCTGGCCGTGTCAATTATTTTCTTCATCGCTACGATTCCGTTAATCCCGGCGAGCAGCGTCTCTCCAGGAGCAGTCGCCATGCCGACCTTGGCACTTTCCAGCTCTAAGCTCTCCTTTGCAGCCTCCTGCCCTTCTACACCATCTAAAGCATCGGCACGCATATCATAAGATTCTTTTACACCGCCTTGACCTGTCCCTAACAGCTCTGTAGTTTGTCCAATATTTTCCAGACCATCATCAATGGCATTACGATCGTCCTCGGGTGCAGGAACATTCTGAGGCGGATTCAGTGCCTGCTGTGCCCTTGTCTCCGCCAGCTTGTCCCTCGCACCTGAAAGTCCTCGAATAGGACCAACCTTGTTAATACGTACAAAACCGTGCTTACCCTCGAATTTCGCCAATTTCCATAAACCTGTTTCATCGGTTACTTCATAAACTTCAAATTCGCCGCGAAAGGAAATTTTAGAACCTATCGGCTTATCTTCGGATACATTAAATTTCTCGTTGTAAGTTGAAGGATCGGTATGCTTTTCATAATCACGCATATGTGCACCCATTAATGACTTCATAGCAACTGCCTTTGAATTAGGCAAAATTGCCGGGAGCTTTGGATCTGCGATAGGTGTAATCGTCGAACTGGATGTATTGCGTTGGATCATCTGATTTGCCAGCATTCTGCCGACAGCCCGATTTCCTATAGAGCGCTGCAATTGATTAATGCCTGTAGCAGAATTTATACTAAAAACACCTAACGAGGCTTGAGATGATGGGATACCTTGGTTCCCCTGCTGTGTATGGGAGCCTCCTGGGGTTCTGCGTCTAGTAAGGGGTCTTGATCCATCTTGCATTCAAATAACTCCTTTACACTATTATAGCTATTATTCTATAGGAAGTAAGTGGTAATCGTCTAGAACCACATGGCACCAATTTCCTCATATTCCGCTGTCATGCCCGTTTTGTCCTTGTTTGGCAGTCCGTGCTGCGTCCAATACAAGGACCGGTTGGATGAACGCACCCATATCGTGAATCCCATTCACCGACTCTGAATCATGAGTGCCATCCCATTTTATATTGTCAGGACCTGTGGTGATTCCAAGCACGAAACTGTGATTTCTTGATATTCATGCCAGACATTATATAAACATTTCCATGCGATCGATGAAAGTGGCTATATTCAAATAAAAAACACCGCCTTTTTCGGGCGATGTTATCAAACTATGTTTAAACGTTTATCTGATGGATTTATATTGTCAGTTTTTTTACATAATACGTGTTTCATCGGCTTTTGATTTTATTGCCTCCGCTCTTATCGTCTGCGAAACGGGTGCTATCCGGCTTGGTGGATTGCGTCCATCACAAGCAGATTTAATTGTTCTCGAACCTTAACGGACGCTCCGATAATGATAAGTGCAGGGTTCTTGATCTTCATTGCCACTGCTTGTTTATGAATAAGCCCAAGTGTCCCCGTAACCGTTCTCTGCAGTTCCGTCGATCCGTTCTCGACTATTGCTGTGGGCGTATCCGCATCTTTACCGTGCATCAACAATTCTGTACGAATTTGTTCCAATTGGGCGATACCCATATAAATAACCAACGTATCGACACTATGCGCGAGCAAATCCCAACGAATTCGCGTTTCCGGACTTGAGCAGCGACTGCCGGTTACGAAGGCTACAGAAGAACTCATCCCCCGATGGGTTAAGGGAATTTCGGCTGCCGATGCCGCCCCCAATGCCGATGTGATACCCGGTACCACTTCATAAGGTATGCCGCGCTCTGCCAAGGCCAGCGCTTCCTCCCCTCCCCGTCCAAAGATGAAGGGGTCCCCTCCTTTCAGGCGAACGACATTCTTTCCCTGCATAGCATATTCAACAAGCTTGCGATGAATTTGCTCTTGGGACATCGTATGTGCCCCTGGTGATTTGCCACAGTAAACGAGTTGACTCTCCGGCTTGGCTACAGCAAGCAATTGCTCGCTAACAAGGCGATCATAGAGGATAACATCTGCTTCCTTAATAAGACGCAAAGCTTTCACAGTAATTAACTCGGGATCCCCAGGGCCGGCACCAACAATATACACAGTACCCGTCTTCATACGATTTTCTCGGCAACGGCTGTATCCCGTCGGGGTTGATTCATCTCTATCGTGTTACCTAATGACGTCTTGTAGCCCTTCTGCGACAAGTATAAGAGAAGTCCCGTAAACAAAGCACCGCCTATAAAATTCCCAATCAGTACAGGAAATTGATTCCATATCCACCAATCTCCCATGCTGACCTTCGCCCCCAGCATCATGCCAGCGGGGATGACGAACATATTAACAACTGCATGCTCGAAGCCCTGCCCGAAGAAAATGAGAATAGGCAGCCACATTGCCACAATCTTACCTACCGTAGAGCTTGATGTCTGCGCCATAACCGCTCCAAGCGTTACCATCCAATTACATAAAATGGCCTTGATGAACACAAGCATCATACCGTTCATTCCCATATCCTTGTAGGCGATCGTTTTCGTTTCAGCTGTTTTGATCAGCAATTGAGCAAGGGGACTCGCCATGTCGGTTCCCATCTTAGACACCGTAAGCCCGTATAAGGCAGCATAGATCGCACATCCGACCAAGTGGCCTGCAATAACCCACGTATAATTTTTCAACATCTTGCCGACCGTTGTCTGCTTCTTGATTACGGATAAGGGAATAAAAGCAAAACTCCCTGTGACAAGCTCCAGGCCCAATAATACAATGATGACGAATCCTACTGGAAATACGAGTGCGCCCACTATGCCAAGATTGGTCTGCAGCGTTGCCGTGAATGCCAACGTCGTGGCACACGCCAGAATCGCCCCCGCCAATACACCGCGGATGAACATGTTCATGACGCTCATCTCGGCTTTAGTCTTCCCTACCTCCACCATTTGGTTAACGACTTGCCCAGGTTTGATATAATCCATATCTGTCATCCTCCCTCATCTAAATAGTTACATATATGGAGCCATTGGTTCGATCAACCTCAACTTCGTAAGTGTTCACGCAGCCATCATCAGGTTCGTGTACATTCCCTGTTTGCAAATCAATCTTCCAGTCGTGCAAAGGACAGTGGACCTTTCCTCCGCATACCATCCCTTCAGATAAAGCCCCTCCTTTATGCGGACACTTGTTTTCGACTGCGAATATTTCACCATCTGATAGGCGGAACAATGCAATTTCCAGATTGTGTACCACTATCGTGCGCGAGCCTTTTGGATCAATGTCAGACAACTGGCCAATTAAATATTTAGACATACGATTTCTCCACCTTTCCTAGTCTGCTTGGTGTTAGTCTATTAGGGGTTGTACCTGCTTGAGTGGTTCAAAGTTTTTGCGTAGGGAATCTTCGTTTACGATCTGCTTCCAAGGATCGGTGGTCATGCTGAGTGCCTTCTTAATCCGTTCGCTGAGCAGCGCTCGATCCTCTGGCTTCTCAAGCGCGCGTTTGACCGTTTCCAGTCCGACCCGCTCGATCCAATTGGAGGTACGCTCGTTCCACTGCGCATTCTCCCGATAATATTGCAAGAAGGCACCAGCCCATTCACTAACTTCATCCTCCGTCTTGACCACGCACAACAGCTCCGTCGCTCGGACATGAACCCCTCCGTTACCGCCAACATGCAGCTCCCAGCCACCATCGATGGCAACAACTCCAAAATCCTTGATTGTGGCCTCCGCACAGTTCCTCGGACATCCGGAAACCGCAAGCTTAACCTTCGCAGGTGTATTCAGCCGTTCAAGCTCCTTCTCCAGCCTGATCCCCATGGCGATGGAATCCTGCGTGCCGAACCTGCAGAACGTGGACCCGACGCACGTCTTAACGGTGCGAAGTGTCTTACCGTATGCATGCCCTGAGGGCATATCCAGCTCTTCCCACATTCTTGGAAGATCCTCTTTCTTCACACCCAGCAGATCCAGCCTCTGTCCACCTGTGAACTTTACCATTGGAACATCGTATTTCTCTGCGACCTCGGCGATTTTCTTTAACTCTGACGGAGATGTGACTCCCCCGTATATTCTTGGAACAACCGAATAAGTACCGTCCTTTTGAATATTTGCATGGTATCTTTCATTCGTAAATCGCGACTCTTTCTCATCTGCATACGCTTCGGGCCACAGCATGCCCAGGTAATAGTTAAGTGACGGGCGGCACTTCGCGCATCCTTCGGGATTCCGCCAATCGAGCACATGCATGACTTCCTTGATCGTCATCATTTCCATTCGTTTAATCTCAGCAACAATCTCATCTCTTGTCAGTGAGGTACAGCCGCAAATCCCTTCCTTCACCTGTTCGCCAGCCTCATCACCAGCGTACATTCTCAGCAAGCCTTCAACTAATGGCTTACACCCCCCGCAGGAGGCAGATGCCTTCGTGCACGATTTGATTTCACCAACGCTCCTGCAGCCTTTGGCAATGACCGCATCTGCTATTGTGCCTTTGGATACACCGTTACACCCGCAGATGATCTCGTCCTCTGTCATATCTTTAAGTCTGCTATCCGATGATGAGGCCACACCTCCACCAATGGAACCGCCAAGCAGCAGCTCCTTTTCGCGTCCCGCTACAATTTCTCCATTCTTGATCATGGAGAAGAGCTTTGCTCCATCCTGGGTATCTCCGAACAGTACAGCCCCAATCAGCTTATCGTTCTGGAGTACGATTTTCTTGTAGACGCCGTCTAGCTCATCCTGGTAACGTAAGGACCGCGAGCCTGCCGGTTCCTCGTATCTTCCTGCGGAGAATACATCCACGCCTGAAACCTTCAGTTTCGTGGAGGTCACAGAGCCCGCATAACCTATAGTCTCGACTCCTCCCAATTTCTTGGCAAGCACTGCACCCTGCTCATAGAGCGGTGCCACGAGACCATACGCGATTCCACGGTGTTCTGCGCATTCTCCGATAGCATAGATATCCGGGATACTCGTTTCCAGCCAATCATTAACGACGATTCCACGGTTGATTTCAATGCCGGAAGCCTTAGCCAGCTCCACATTCGGACGGATACCTACCGCCATTACGACAAGGTCAGCATCAATCTTGCTACCGTCCGTGAACCTGAGCGCTGTAACCCTTTTCCTCCCAACAATCGAATCGGAGTTTTTCGACAGCAGAAATTTCATCCCTTGCTGCTCCAGCTCCGCCTGCAGCATCTTCGCCGCTGTTTTATCCAGCTGCCTTTCCATGAGATAGGGGTGAATGTGGACAACGGATACATCCATTCCAAGATGCAGCAAGCCTCGTGCCGCTTCAAGACCCAACAGACCGCCGCCAATGACGACTGCTTTTTTATATTTACGAGAGGAATCCATCATGATTTCGCAGTCCTTGATGTCTCGAAAGGCAATAACTCCCTCCTTGTCCGCCCCCGGCAGAGGAAGCATGAAAGGATTCGAACCCATTGCCAGGATCAACACGTCATAGGAGACCGTTATGCCTTGATCGGAGACGACACGTTTATGAATCGAATCAATGTGTGTCACTCGATGACCGGCAAATAATTGTATGTTATTATCCTTGTACCAATCCCAATCATTAATAACGATTTCCTGGAGATCAGCACCACCTGCAAGAACCGAGGACAGCATAATCCGGTTATAATTAGGGTGCGGCTCTGCTCCAAAAATCGTGATTTCATAAGCATCCGGAGCTAGCTTAAGCAGATGCTCAATCGCCCTTACACCCGCCATTCCGTTCCCGACCAGCACCAGCTTCTTCTTGTTAGTTCCTTCCATACCATCATCTTCTCCTCTCGAAATTCCATTAAAAAAACACAAAAGCCCGCTTCGTTCCACGATAAATAATCCGTGAAAGACGATAGCAGGCTCCATTGCCGCTTAAAGGGGTACCTCATTGTACCCCGAATATTAAATTGTTAATTCGAATATACTACGGACTTATTTCGATGTCAATATACATAACACATTTTTTCGAAAACTAAGCAATAGACAATATAATTAAATCTGTGTTATATATTTATGTGAGGATATATAACAAATAAAGTTTTGGCTATCGAAATCAATGAAATGGGGAATCATTCATGCGTTCAGTGTTGGTTATTCATAACCAAAAATTGGCCCAAGAAGGAACGTTCTTCCCCGTATCAGATTCGCTTTCCCCCGAACGCATTCTACGCTCCAATGGTTATATCGTTACCTGTACCTGCGACCAAGAACAGGCTAAGCAGCTCATTATCGATGCGGATGCGGCCGTATTACAGTTGTCAATGGATGAGGTTAAACCTTGGAGCACCTTTCTTATGCAGCTTAAGGGTCTGCCTTTAATCTGGTGGTGTGATGAACGTTCTGCCTCCCAGTCCTTGGAAGCTTGCGAGGATGACGTGATGCTGGATGGAATGCTTACCCCTTTTATGAAAGGGTATGAGCTCCATTGGGCACTTCACTTCAGTTCCAAGCAATTCGTTGAACGCCAGCAATGGTACAATGAGCGGGAGCAGCTGCTCAGCCGTATCGAGGAACGTAAATGGATCGATATGGCTAAGAGTATTTTGTGTGAGATTAAATCCATCACTGAATCGGAGGCTTATGACATCCTTCGTAAACAAGCGATGAATGAACGCAAGAGATTGGTCGACGTCGCTACGTCCATCGTGAAAGTCTATCAATTGCTCCAAGTGGGCAAAGAAAGCAGGGCGAAGCCTAAATGATCACATATTTGAAGGAAGTTGGACGTGGCAAACGCGGAGCCCGCGATTTGACATATGAGGAATCTCTAGAAGCCGCAGAACAAATCATCAACCTTCGGGCAACTCCAGCCCAGATTGGCGCCTTCTTCATGGCGGAGCGCATTAAGATGGAAAGCGTGGAGGAACTGGAAGCCTTTGTGAAAGTATGCCGTGAAGCCGCTTACCGCGAACCGATCCAGGAAGGCATCGATTGCACCGGACCCTATGATGGACGTAATAAATCATTTTTTGCCACATTTGCCGTTTCGTTTCTACTCGCTGCAGCCGGGTTACCGGTGACGCTTCATGGTACCGCCTCACTCCCCCCCAAGTGGGGAGTGACACTGCATGACATTCTTCTGAAGGCAGGAATAACCATAAATGAACGAACACGCGCGGAAATAGTTGCAGCTGCTAAAGAAACCGGAGTATTGTATGTCCCTGCAGAAGAATGGTGCCCTCCACTAAAAGAATTGCGCCCGATCAGGGAACAGCTCGGAATGAGGACTGTATTGAATACCGCTGAGAAATTAATCGATTACAGCTGCTCCCCTTACCTGGTATTTGGCGTTTACCACAACACTGTATTTGATCGGTTATCTCGGCTCACGACTCAATTGAAATACCGCAAGTCTCTTATCGTCCAAGGTACCGAGGGCTCGGAGGACCTGTTCATCGATCGACCGACTCGCACCTATATGGTGGAGAACGGGCACGCTTCCCTTCATGTCGTCAATCCGGAGAACCTGGGGCTTGATTCTCCCCTTCCCGAAACGACTTGGAACGCTGCCGAGCAGCTTCGGGTGACTGAATCTGTTCTTCACGGTGACGCACATATCGGCTTCACCCATCAGGTACTATTGAACGCTGCATACAGGCTCCATCTGGCTGACAGGGTTGAATCTGTCGAGGAAGGCCTATATACTTGCAAGGCTCACCTGGAATCAGGCGAAGCTTGGAATGTTTACTTCAAGTGGAAGGCCATGCTCTCCTTAGTCTAGGCCGCGATATCAGTTTTGTTATATGCTTCATTAAGTGAATGACTATTTTTAGGTTAAGACCCCCCTCTTGCTCTTGGCTAATGGTAGGTGCTTGCCAGCCCCATTCCCAGAATTTCACCGTAAAGAAACGCCCATGCAGGGCTTGCATACTAATAAGGATGAGCATTATGCTCATCCTTATTAGTACTGGAGTCTCTCCCAACCCTAAGATAGTCGTTAATCCGGTATCACTTGAGTAAATTGAATGGTATAGGAATTGCTAGTTGTTCCATCCGCAGAGGTTGTCGTGACTCTAGCAGTACCCGGTATACTAGATGGTAAAGCATACGTAACAGTCGAGGGTGATGCAGTGCTCGCATCCATGGCTGCAGCTGTAACCGTCGGAACAGCCGCACCTACCGGCAAGACTACATGATAGCTGTAGGTATTAGAATCAAACCCTTCTATCGTTTGTCCGTTTACCTGCAAATCCCCCAGTCTCGAGGGTACACGGACTCTGTACTCCGCTTGGTTTACTCCATTTACAGCACTGTTTGCTGTTATGGTAGAGCTACCTGCATATACACCAGTTATGGATACTGAAGGTACATTCTTATAGGTTGTTGTAGTCTCCATAGGAATGGTTACAGCTGCACTGCTTGATTTCCAGTCAGCATTGAGATTTGCTGTATTCGGGAAAGCCTTTGAAGATTCCAACTCTATGTTCTCTCCTACTTGAAGAATCGTCACAGAATTTTCTGCTTTCACAGTTATAGGTACAGTATACCCATTAGACAACCTTACAAATAAAGTGGAATACTCTGCAGCTCTATTAAAGGATGCCTTCGTCCTGTCAACCTGGATAGTAAAAGTTATGCTATCGTGGCTTCCAAACGTTCCAGAAGAAGGTGAAACTGTGTACCAATCCTCTTCTGCGTTGTGTCTAATCGTGTAATTTCCTGTTCCCGTTAAAGCACCTGTAGAGATTGTGAAAGTTGCTGTGTCAATTGCTTCAGGTATGCTGACCAGATATTTGTCTGCCTGGAACGGGATAGGCCGCTTCGGAAACAGGCTGCTCTCCCCTTGTTCAAAGGCACCGATATCCGGAGTGCTGCCCGTGAAAGTATCGGCAAAGTTATTCACTACCGTTCCCTTATCCATTACATTGACTTCCTTTGCAGCATCAATACCGGAAGCTGTCAGTGTAAATACACCTGCATCGGGATTGGTCATCTTCCCTATTTTGAACAGCCCATGTGCTTCGGCACCAGGGTTTGCAACAATTTGTCCAGCACCATCTGCAGCAGCGCTGCGACCGAGAGCATCATAATCGAAATTCGTAGCGGGATTTACTGACGGGCTATTATCTTCAATATTATAGAAATAGGAGGAACCATTGATCAGATTTCTCATTACAACAATCAGGTTATTTCTGGTGCCACCATACCAGTTCTTGGGCGTGCTGCTGCCTACAATAGCTTTGGGAACCGCATAGATGGTATTATTGAAAAACCACGTTTGTCCCTTATACACCGTGCTGTTGTTGCCGCCTAATTTGACTACTGCGCCGGTTCCCGTACGTCTATAGTCATTCATATTGTAAAGCACATTCTTGAAAGCATAGCTTGGTCCTACCATGTTCGGCGCGAAACTCATGCCCGCGTAGCTCATTTCGAATCGGTTGTCAAAAACCCTGATATTGGACTGCCCTCCGTCCAATTCAATACTATCATCATTGGAGTACCCGAAGAAATTGCCGTAAACGTCCGCATCTTTATAAAAACCACCGCTTTCCTGGTTATTAAAATACCCGCTGATAACATCATTGAACCGGTGGTATTCATCCGTCCCGCTAAAGTCGTTATACCGAACTACCATCCCGCCTGCACTTCGGAGATACATCGCCTCGGGTCCCTGCGGATGGGAATTGCTGAAGGGTTGCCCGTCTGAATTGATGCCCGTCCATGGATTTGCGTATCCTCTCGGTTCATGCACGTAACTTCTTTCTACGACTATATTCTTCGAATCTTCGATTCTGAAGCCTGCATCGCCCTCCAGCATGTTCCCTTCGGCATCTATAGGAGTTCCATATCCAACATCACTCTTATTAATAAAAGCAATCTGTTCAGGGGTAGTTACGGTATCGACAGCAATCCGTCCCCAACCGGAAATATCAGCATTACTAATTCTAACGTCGTGAACGGTATTGTTCATAAATATGCCGTTCTTCTTTCCACCTTTAACTATAAAGCCATCCAGTATCGTATAAACCGAATTTGTAACCGTTACAGCATGATTGGTTAGTTCCCCGGCATCGATAGTCAGTCCCGTGTCATTGACAATCTTAATCCAGCCGGTATCGGTTCCTGTTATACCGTCTATGGTCAAACCGCCACTCGTATATAAGCTGGACAAGGAAATGGTCTGTGCAATGGCAGGATTGGAAGTCCATGTCCGGAAGCTTCCTGTCTCTGATTTCACCAATGTACCTCCATAGAATACATCCGATTTCACTTCATAGGCTGTGTCTTCTTCAAGCCTTACTATACTTCCCGAAAAAATTTCCTTACCCGGAATATAAATCGGCTCTAACGCCTCTTTCCATACAGAATCCCCAGTCTTCCTATAGTACAGATGGCGGATTAAATCATCCCTCCCACCAGCTATGTAGACACTGGCAGATTGAAAAGACGGGGTTAAGGTTAGACCATAAACGGGAGCAGGCATCCCAGCCATTACAGTAACGGTGCTGGACGCCGTGTACACTGCGTTCGTAACACTAGACGGGGTGACAGTCGTAGAAGTCGCTGTGATGGTCGCGGTACCTGTATTAACTGCTGTTACCAAGCCATTGTTTATATCAACTGTAGCTACATTGGCATTGCTGCTGGTCCACTTGACTGCCTGTGGCGCCCCGGCAGGAGCAACTGCTGCCGTGAGGGTTTCTGTTGCTGCCTTCTCTAAGGTTGTAGCTGTCTTGTTAAGACTAACACCCGTGACAGCTACAGGAGCCGTGCCTGCAGTTTGAACTAAACTGATATCATCAATGTAAGCAATCATGCTGCCGCTAACTGAGCTTATAGAAAACACATAAACCCGCATATAGTTTGCATTGGCAGGAACCGTGAAGCTTTTCTGAAACAGGGTGTAGCCGGATGTAGTTGTACCTGTTACGCCACCAACATTTACATCCGCGCCGACCTGTACAGCACCGGTATTGCTAAAGTTATCCGGGTTGGCCTTGTCGTAGAATCTGGCAGTCATTCCCGTAGAGGATGCAGTATTCGTATTAAGGGTTACGTTCATATAATAGGATATTTGATAGGTCTGTCCGGGAATAACAGAAATATATTGCTGAGCAGGCGTTTTTTGACTGCCGGAGCCCGCCGTAACCTTTAAAGCATTATTCCCCGAGCGAGCATAGCTTGAACCTGCTGGAGTACCGTTCGCAGCTTTTGATCCGGTAGAGTCCAGTCTCCACCCATCAAAAATCAAAGTACTCGTACCATTAGCACTCTCGAATCCGGTGTTCAGCAGTACTCCATTTCCATAGGCTGCAGCCGGAGCTGCCATCCCTAGAGGAACATAAACCAACATCATGCAAAAAACTAGAAACTTACACAAACGTTTTTTTAACGAAAGATTCATCAAATAACTCCTCCTTCTTTTGGATATATCCACGATCATTGTAGCTTCGTAAATTGATATCCGTCTATATTCATTTATTCAGAAACAGTGGTTTCCACGGCAGGAGTAAAGATTGTGCTTTTCTACCCTATTCTATTGTTAACTTGAATCTATTCGTTATGGAAAATTACAGACTGCTGCAACAAAACAGCGCTGCCTTCACCAAGGCAGCGCTGTAAGCCTACTCATTCTGTTGGGGTGAGACCGTTCCAGCATTTCTCTCACGGAACTGACCCGGTGTAATTCCTTCAATCTTACGGAAGTAACGTATAAAATTGGTCGGGCTCGTGTACTTCAGCTTCTCAGCGATTTCAGTGACCGTCATATTGGTATCGGTTAACCAGCCTTTAGCCATTTCCAGGCGATGCTTCAAGAGATATTCGCTGAAGTTAACACCCGTTTCCTGCCGAAATATTTTACTGACGTAATGCGGGTGATAATGAATTTTGGAAGCGCACATCTCCAACGTCAGATCGATATCGAAGTCTTCATGAATCATTTGAATAACAGCCTTAGATATTTTCTGAAATTGTGAGCTTCGTCTTTCCTCCAAACTGGTAATCACCGGAATAATCAGCTTATGCAGGAACCACTCCTCCATTTCTTCCACAGTCCGAAGTCCCGACATTTGCTCGATTAGCGGGGCCTCCCCATTGACAAGCTGTCCCAGCGGGATTCCCTCAGCTTGGAGCAAGCCGCTGATTTCCGTCAAAATCCGGAATAAGGAAAGCTGATATTCCTGAAAGTGGAACGGAGGCTGGACCAGCTCCTGCATGAATTCCCGCAGCTTCTCCTCGGCTTGGATACGATATCCACTTTTGATCGAGATCAGCAGCTCTTGTTCCAGCTTCAAAGGATAATGCATCGTTTCAACGGGACCCGATACCACATCCTCGCTGTAAATAATCGCCTCATTGCCCAATCTAACCCGATAATTCAGCGCTTCCTCCGTCTCATGATAAGCTCTTGGAATATCTGTCCATTGCTCCACAGGCAGACTAAAGGCAATGCTTACGGTAACGTCCAAGTAAGTCGCCGCCGCTTTCTGTACAGCTTCTGCCCACAGCTGGAGCTCGCCACTCCACATCTTATAATCTTCTATATTTGTACCCAATACGTTCAGTTGGCAGTTGCTGGTTACGATGGGTATGAGCCTGTAGGGGAGCGGAATGAGCTCACTCACCATATTGCTGATGGCAAAGAGCAGTAAATCCTGATCGTTGCGGCTATAGCGTGTCCCTTCCAGTGTATCTATCTCGACAGCCATGACCGTTATTTGCTTCCACTCCACTGCATAGCCGAACATAGAGAGCTTCTCGTTGATTTCACGTTTATGTACATCTCCCAATATGAGTTTCTGTACGAAAAATGCTTCCAGTTGAGCCGTATAGCCTTCAATTTGGCTTGACATTATCTTCTCTCGGTCCAAGAGACGATACACGCCTTGTCCGATCTGCTGGATATGATCCTCCTTGCTGTTATCCGGACCTCGAAGCTTTTCACCCTGTCCGAGCAAGACATTATGCAATGAGCGTATAGGACGGTACATATTGTTGGAGCCGAACCACGCAGCGAACAGAATAAGCAGCAAGATGGCGGAACATGTCCACCAGGTAAAACGACCAATGGACTTTGATTCTTGTGTTATTTCATCAATAGATGCTGCGGCCAAATAGTACCATCCTGTATAGCTCGAGCGTAGAAAAGTAATCCCATACGTCTCATCATTGTGCTTGATGAGGAGTTGGCCCTCTGTCTCCGTATGGTTCGTCAGTTGTTTCTTTATTGCCTGATCGACAAGCAGCTTTTGTACGGTACCCTGATCCTGTCCAATGAGCAGGTTCATGCTGCCATCAAGAATGGCCGTGCTTCCCAGCGGGTTCGTGCGCAGCAGCAGCATGTTCAGATGGGAAAAGGGGATGTCCACAACAATGAGTATAGATGGATTAGGAACATACAACTGACTTTTCTTTAGGAACCGGATGCCATGCTCATTTCTAGTCCAGGTGGAATTCAGAGATGAATTTAGAAATTCCGCATATGGCCTCAGCTCTTCAGCTTTATTCTGAAACGTCACAATCCCCGTATTGTTTACTCTCCATTGATATTGCATGTTATACATCGTTACATCAAATACGCCAAGCTCATAGACCTGCAGCTGGCGCATGCTTGTTTCAAGCCTGTTGAACGGTTCATATTTATTATAATCGAGCGGTATATTGTACAAATCCGTGCCTGATGAAGTGCTGAGATACGCCGCAAGCGATGTCTCGACGGTCTTCATATTTTGTTCAATAGCTAACTGACTGTGCTTCAAGATTTGTAAATTACCGACTTCTACATACTGTTGGATCGTAGTTGAAGCTCTGAAGTAGGATAAAAATCCAAGAATGGCCAGTGGTACAACACCAAGGAGGAATCCGTACACAAGAAGTTTATTCAGATAGGTCATTTTACGGAAATTCATAGATAGTCCCCCTTGGATGCTGCAACTCTAAAAATTATTTAGCTGCTTTCTTGTATTCCGCAGTGAATTCAGCAATGATCTTATCGCCGCCCGCTTTACGCCAATTTTCAATTGCCTTATTATAGCCTGCTTCATCAATCTGTCCCATAATGAACTTCACTTGAGCATCATTTTTGATTTTGTCGAGCTCCGGTCCTTTCTCGGACTTCGTAGCAGAGATCAGCGAGCTGGCAACATCATATACAGCAATTTTCTCGTTCGCTGCTACCAGATTACCAACCAATTCATCAAGCGGCTCCTGCTTCAGCGGCAATCCTACATTCGCATGAGCAACGGCGAGCTGGCTGAAAGCGTTAATGCCAGCTTTAGATACGTCAGACAAAGTCTCATTCTGTACTACTTTCTGGCCTTCCATCTTGTAGTCCGTATCTTTTATACCACGATAGGCAAGGGTCATACCTTCAGGAGTCGACAGTTTGTCGAAGAAGTCAAGAATCTTGAGCAGTTCTGCTTCGGTCTTGATCGTGCTCTTGGAGAAGAAATATCCGCCCAAGGCACCGCCAGTGGAGGAAGCTCTCAAGCCTTTGGATCCAGGCAGCCCTTGAAGATAACCAATCTCCAGCTTCGGATCGAGCTTAGCGCCATCCTTCTGAATGAGCTTCACCGTACTGTCAACCGCAATAATAATTCCCGCTTTCCCTTTGACCATCATTTCCGTCTGCTGCGGGCCGTTCAGAAGGGCAAAATCCTGATTCATGGCTTTGTCAGCATAGAGCTTACGGTAAAACTTGAGTCCTTCCAAATATTCAGGGGTTAAGAAATTCGGAACCACCTGATCGTTCATGATTCCGTTGGACATAGGTCCGCCATAATAAATGGAAATATCGCGAGTTAAAGCATCCAGCGCACTGTATTCTGTATAACCTACGGTATCGTTCTTACCATTTTTATCCGGGTCCTGATCCGTAAACGCTTTCGCCATATTGTAAAGATCGTCCAGTGTCTTTGGCTCCTGCAAACCTAGGTTCTTCATCCAGTCCTTACGGTACGCGATGATGTGCCTAGCAGAATCACGGAACCTGGGGAGCAGGTATATCTTACCATCATAGCTGACACCGTTCAATACATTAGGATTTAACTTGCTGAGATTTGGAAATTGCTTGAGGTATGGGCCAATTTCCCAGAAGGCTCCGGCTCTAACGGCATTAATAACATTCGGCGCCCGTCCTGTGTTGGTCAACATGACCTGAGGCAGCTCGCCTGAGGCCAGTGTCGCATTAAACTTGTCATTGTAGGCTGTTGCTGGCACCCAAGTAAAGTCAAGCTTTGTATTCGTCAGCTTCTCCATCTCCAGCTTGATCGGATTATCGTCCTTTGGCGGATCTCCTGTAACCTGAGCCATAATCTTGATCGTGGTAGGCGTACTCACTGCTGCCGCCTTCCCGCCCGCTGCCGGTTTAGAACCTACATTGTCGGCACCTGTCCCGCAACCAGCCAGCAGAGTACCTGTTAATGCTGCCGCAATAGCTGCTGCTGTAATGTGCTTGAAAGTAAAAGTATTCATTTATTGTTTGACCTCCTGATTTGTATGATTTCAATTATACTGCATGATGATTAGCCTTTCACTGAGCCGAGCATCACCCCTTTAGCAAAGTGCTTTTGCAGAAATGGATATACACATAGAATCGGTAGAGTAGCCACCGTAATAACAGCCATCTTTACCGTTTCCGGAGGGACCGCTTGATCTGCTGCTGCCTCAGGATTATCGAGCCAGCCCTGCGAGAGCATAACGATGGAACGAAGCAGAACTTGAATGGGCCATTTTTCCGAATCGTTGATATACAGCACCGCTGCCATAAAGGTGTTCCAGTGACCTACGGCATAAAATAAGCTGAAGGTGGCGATTGCCGGCAAGGAAAGCGGCAGTACCAGCCGGAACAAAATAACCAGATCATTGGCTCCGTCAATTTTGGCGGATTCCTCCAGCCCATCGGGCAACTGCTGAAAGAAATTTTTAAGAATAATCAAGTTAAACACGCTGATCGCACCTGGAAGCAATAAAGCCCAGAACGAGTTCAGCAGACCAAGCGCCTTGATGAGCAAGAAAGCCGGGATCATGCCTCCCCCAAACAGTAGTGTGAACAGGATCATGATCATAAGCGCTTTACGGCCGATTAAATCCCGGCGTGACAGCGGGTAAGCCATAATGGAGGTAAAAATAATATTGATCAATGTACCGACCACCGTGATGAATACTGTTACCAGCAGGCTTTGCACGATCCGGTCATTACCAAATATGATGCGATAGGCGCTGAGTGAAAATTCAGTAGGAAACAATACGAAGTCCTTACTTAATACATCATGCTCGGAAGCAAACGATGTAGCGACAATATGAATAAACGGCACTGTAGTTGTCAAAGCGAACAGCGACAGCAAAACATAGTTACAGTAGTCGAACAATCGGCTGCCAAAGGAATGAGATTTCATGACCGGCTGCTCCTTTCTTCTAGATAATTCCTTCTTCTCCAAATTTCTTGGACAGCTCGTTTGCAATCAGAACAAGCACTAGGCCAATGAAGGATTTGAACAGGCCAACCGCTGTGGAATAGCTAAATGATCCTTGCACGATCCCTATCGTATACACATAGGTGTCGAAAATTTCGGCAACATCCCGGTTCAGCGGATTGAGCAGCAGAAACACATGGTCGAAGCCCAACTCCAAAATATCGCCAATCTTTAATATGAGCAGAATAACGATCGTACTGCGTATGCACGGCAGCGTTATATGCCACAGCTGACGCATCCGGCCTGCTCCGTCAATCCGGGAAGCCTCGTACAGCTGCGGGTCTACACCGGCGAGTGCCGCCAAGTAAATAATGGTTCCCCATCCGGTATCCCTCCAGATGGCCTGAATGATATAGGTCGGCCGGAACAGCTCGGGATTCATCATAAAGGTGAACTTTTGTAATCCCACCGAAGCTATCATCTTCTGAAACACACCATCCTGCATCTCGAAGATAACAAAAAACATTCCGATAATAATGACCCAAGACATGAAATGCGGAATATAGATCAAGGTCTGGATCACCTTTTTGAACTTCTCTGTGCGAAGCTCATTCAGTAGAAGCGCCACTACAATGGGCATCGGGAAGACGAACGCTATATTCATTAGCGAAAGCAGCAAGGTATTCCTCAGCAGAACGAAGAAAGTAGGATCACTGAACAAACGAATAAAATGTTTCATGCCTACCCAGCTGCTGCCGGTCATGCCTTGAAATGGAGAGTAGTCCTGAAAGGCGATTACAATCCCCCACATCGGTCCGTACTTAAATAATAGGAAATAGATAATGCCAGGCAGCAGCATCAGATACAACCAGCGGTCCATCTTAATCTTCCGCAGCTTGCCCTTTGTACTTATCACCCTTGCTGCTTTGATTGGTTTTACATTTGTATCGGCCGGATGATTGTAGACAGCCAAGATGATTCACTCCTTAACCTGAAATATATAGTTAGTTCTCTGATACGGTCCAAGGAAATGTTCATGACTTGTCACTTTTAATGGTCTTATCCCAATCCACACGGGCTTTATATACATTGGTGCGGCCATTTCGTTCAGATGAGAAGATCACATACTTATCATCCCTTGTGAAAATCGGATGCGGGTGCGACATTTGACTCTTCCAGGACGTACCGTGAGCGCAGAGCAAGCCGACCTCAACGGACTCACCTTCATATTTAAGCAGTGCTAAAAAATTGCCGTGATCCTTCATATCCTTGCGAATAGGCGCCCGGTCGCCGATCCCTAAGTTTTCCGCATAATTCATTTGAACGTGGGATGGACGGGTATAAGGATAATAATATCTGCGCTCATCCGAGCCGTCCGTGTTCACGAAGATATCGCCATGTTTGTAGAATTCCTCGCCTACCTGATCTCTGTACGAATATTGGGCGCCGACTCTGCCGCTTGCAGTGAAAAATTCGTGGCCGATCCGCTCCAAATTCACCTTTTGATCGATGAGGGGATATACTTTGTCGTGGTCTACTCGCGCGGTCCACATTCTGTGAACTTGGAGCCACGGCCCTTCATGGCAAAATAACACGACATTCGGATCGGTTGGACTGATATTGACATGCGAGATCCATTGCTGATCTCCCCATAACACAAGCGACGACTTCTTAGTCAGATCGTACCGGATGACGATACTTGTCGGCCTGCGAAAATACTTTTCCCTCATTTCCGAATAAATTTTGCTGGTTTGCGTACAAACCTCAATTACTTCCACATAAGAAAAAGCAAGATATTGACCGGCGTTATCGATGGATAAATCGCTGGGTTTGAAGCCTGGGGGAATTTCCATCAGAGCCTCGGCTTCCAGCGTATCGAGACGGACACTCTTGAGGACGCGGCCCGCAAAGTAATACACGATATGATGCTGTGCATCCAGCACCGAGCTGAACGGATAAATATCCGTTTCATCCGTGAGCTGTACCATTTGTCCATCCGCGAACCGCATTGTGTACAATTGCATGGCTCCGCTTCGGTTAGAGGCCAACAGGATATACTGATTCTCCGCGTCAATTAATGTTTTGGTAAAATAGGGATGGTACGTATCCCCAATACTGTCAGTAAGTTGAACCATCTCGACACCCGTCAAGTCGTCCGTTCCCTCGATCATCGTTGAATAAGATACATGCCCTTTCACAATACACCACCTGCTCCATCTACTATGTTTAAGCTTCTTGACTTGCTGTGTTCATTCTAGTTCTCCAAACGGATATCAGTCTATATTCATTTGTTCAGGATATTACAGAACCGTGCTGTGGCAAGGTTTTTCGGTGGAATAACCATAGGCAGAACTCTGTCCTTCTCCTATACGTGCCGCAGTCCCCCATGAATGGAATCAAAGAAGCTGTGCGTCCGCTACTTAGTGAATCTTATATAAATCCAAATAAAAAAAGCCATAAATCCGCAATGAGCGAACCATGACTATATAAGATCAATGTATATCAGGACAAGTTAATCCATAATCAATTAAGCTGTCACAGTTATACCTATACCTGCTTCATAGCCGCCCTCAACTATTCGTCCGTCCGAGATATTTGGTAGGGCTTCTCCACACATACGCAGATCGGTAAATAATGGTAGTCCAAAAACTGCTCAACAAAGACATTCCCTAAACAGCATGGAATCATTATTTATTCTTTGGCATAAGCTCATCAAGAAAAATGTAATCATTTCGTTTTATTTATGCAATATATTCATCGCTGCTAGGACGTCACCTGAAATTAAAGACTTCATTAAACAGGAAAACAGGATACACTTCCTCGAACCGGAGGTAAAGTACCCTGTTTATTTAGACTTTTTCAGTGACCTTGAGTAAGCCAGCGGCCTGTTGTTATTGCGCTATAGCTTGTTGGTGGACGAAGGACACTCCGAATATCAATCACCTGCTCAAATACTTGCTTGTTAGTGAATGTTCTGCGCTTAAAAGCTGTTTTGGCGTGCCCTCGAATATGACTTTACCGCCATTGCTGCCGCCTTCGGGACCCATATCTATGATCCAATCGGCGTTTCTGATCACATCCAGGTTATGTTCGATCACAATGACAGTATTTCCCGCATCTACAAGACGATTCATGATAGCAAGCAGATGGGCGATATCCGACATATGCAGCCCGGTCGTCGGCTCGTCCATAACGTAAATACTCCCCTTTTTATGCAGCTCGCTGGCCAGCTTGATACGTTGGCACTCACCGCCTGATAGTGTGCTGAGCGGCTGGCCGAGTGTCAAATAATCCAGTCCCACATCACTCATCGCCTGCAGCTTGCGCACAACTTCTTTGATATCAAAAAAAGAGAGGGCTTGTTGTACGGTCATCTCCAGCACATCGGCGATCGATTTATCGCCCAGTTTGTATGCGAGTACCTCCTCTTTGAAACGTTTGCCGCCGCATATTTCGCAGGTTATTTTGACGGTTTCCATAAATGCCAACTCGGTATAAACAACACCAAGACCTTGGCAGTTTTCACAGGCACCCGTGGAATTAAAGCTGAACAAGCCGGGTTTCACCTTGTTGGCTGATGCAAAGGCTTTGCGCACATCATCCATGATGCCCGTGTACGTGGCTGGATTCGAACGGGTCGAAACGCCCACAGCTGCCTGATCGATCACTATCGCATCAGGATGCTTTTGCAAAAACACCTCGTTGATCAATGTGCTTTTGCCTGAGCCAGCAACGCCTGTCACTACGGTTAATACACCCGTTGGTATATCGACGCTAACATTGTTCAAGTTGTGCAGATTGGCGCCTACGACAGATAGCTTACCCGTTGCCGGACGATAATGATCCTTAAGCGGCATCGATTGTTTCATATGCTTGCCTGTCAGGGTATCGGTCTGCAGCAGTCCCGAATAGCTGCCTTCGTAAACAATGGTGCCGCCGCGGCTGCCTGCAAAAGGACCGACATCGATTATATGATCGGCTACTTGAATCACATCGGGGTCGTGTTCGACGACAATGACAGTATTGCCTTTGTCGCGCAGTTTCTGCAGCAATTCATTAAGCCGGTGCACATCTCGGGGATGCAAGCCAACGCTCGGCTCATCAAAAATGTATACCACATCCACGAGACTGCCGCTCAAGTGTTTGACCATTTTGACACGCTGTGATTCTCCACCGGATAAAGTGTCGGTTTCGCGGTCGAGGCTGAGATATTCCAACCCAATATCAACCAGGTGCTGCAACCTTTCCGTTAACGCTTTAACCATAGGTGCTGCTATCGGATCTTTTATTTCCTTGATGACCTCAATCAGCCGACCTACCTCCATGGAAGACAGCTCGGCAATATTGTTACCGTTGATTTTACAGCTAAGTGCCGCTTGGCTAAGACGAGCGCCGCGGCAAAGGTAGCATGGCCCTTCGGTTATAAACGGCTCTACCATTTTCTGAGTGCGCTCCGGCCTCGTTTTGAGATCTCGCTTGATGTACTTGCCGCTGAACTTCTCAATGATACCCTCGGAGGTAAATTTTACAGGTTTCCCTCCAACCTGCATTTCAACTTTATACGGTTTGCCATACAAAAGCTGTTCCATTTCTAACTCGGTATAATCGACAAGCTTTTTGTCATTATCAAACAAACCTGACTGGGTAATAATGTTCCAATCCCAGCTGTCAACGCCATACTCTGGAAGCAGGATGGCACCTTCGTTGAGCGATTTGGATATGTCCAACGCTCTCTTCGAGTCAACTCCAAGCTTGCGGCCGACGCCGCTGCATTCCGGGCACATGCCTTGCTGATCATTAAAGGAAAAGGCATTGGCATTACCGGCGTAAGGCTGACCTACACGTGAATATAACAGCCGAAGTATAGGTGCAATATCTGTAATCGTGCCCATGGTCGAGTGGGCGCCGCCTCCCAAGCGTTTTTGGTCGACGATAACCGCCATGCTAAGATTTTCGATTGCGTCTGCATCCGGTTGCGGAATGCGCGGCAGAAAGTTGCGGACGAACATGCTGAAGTTTTCATTCAGCAGACGCTGGGATTCGGCGGCGATGGTATCGAAAACGATCGACGATTTGCCGGAACCGGATACACCGGTAAATATGGTGATTTTACGCTTGGGAATGCACAGAGATACATCTTTAAGGTTATTTTCCCGAGCGCCGCGGATTTCAATATATTCTTGGGTCAACAGATGTCCTCCTTTACTCTTATTAAGATCCTTAGCGGATGAAGCACCGCAAGAGAGCGTTTTAGACAGAGCGGTTTTTCCGTTCTCAAGTAAATTGAAATCAGAACAGCTGACATACGTGTAAAAACAGATCACTTGATGGGCATTAGATACTACCATGAAATGATCTGTTTTATGAGGTTCGGCTATTTAACTATCGTTTAATACCGAAAGACGGTTATTGTTCCAGCACCTTTTCAAACTCGCGGAACCAATTACTCCAGCCATACTTAGCGCCTGCGAGTGCTTGATCATTTGAGATCCCGGTTTGTTCGAGATGAAGGTTAACCTTTCCATCCCCTAAATCCTGCAGCGTCCAGGTCACCGTGTGCTTCTCTCCACTTTCCCAAGTATAAGACAATCGGTCTGGTGCGTCCACGATAAGCACCTCACCGTCAATAATTCCATTCCACCATTCGGTCGGCTGCGTGCGAAACTGAAAACGGTGTCCTACGACAGGCTTAAAATCATTCTCCATGGTCCACTTGGCAAGCTTGCTTGAATCGGTTAAGGCGGACCAAACCTTTTCAATCGATGACGTGAACTGAAAATCCAAGGATAATGTTAAACTCATTCTTCATCCTCCTCTAATAGTTGGTTCAAGCGCAGCATATTCGCACTCCAGAATTTGCTGTAGAAAGCCACCCAATCTTGAATTTCTCTGAGTGGAGAGGCGTTTAGCCTAAATCGCGTTTCTCTGCCGACTTTTCGGTCAAGCACCAGCCCGGCCTCTTTAAGAATTGTCAAATGCTTGGATACAGCAGTACGGCCCATTTGAAACTGAACTGTTAATTCATGAAGCGGTATCTCCTCTGCCTCTGCTAACAGACGAATCAACTGGCGCCTAGTTGGATCTGCAATCGCGTCATACACATCCCGCAACGGGTTGTTATCGCTCACAACACCTTCTCCTAAATATTATTACCAAGGGACAACCGTTAATTCACAACCTTTTTAGAGTATACGGCTCTACGAACGTAGCGCCCACAAATTAGAACTCCTAATTCGCCACCATTTAGTGTCTTTGCAATTATAGGACACCTTTTGGTGTCTTGTCAACACTTTAGAAAGTGCTTTTCATTCATTCCCTTAAGTCAATGAAATCATAACATAAAATGCGTTGGAATAAATAAGAGACTTCAAGTACGATGATATTATTACGCTTTGGGGAGGACCAATAATGATTGTTCATAGTAGGTGGTTGTTAATATCCGTTGGACTGGGGGTGCTATTGAACCCATTAAATTCTTCGATGATTTCTGTTGCTATCTCAAGGCTGCAAAATGTGTACCAGCTTGACTTTCCAGGTGTTTCCTGGATTATTTTTTCTTTCTACATTGCAAGCAGCATCGCTCAACCTGTTATGGGAAAGGCCAGTGATATATTCGGTCGAAAGAGGATATTTCTTGCCGGGCTTATTGTTTCCTTCGTTGCCTCATTATTAGCCCCACTGTCACCAAGCTTTGGGTGGCTTATTGTGTTCCGCATTGTGCAAGCGATCGGAACAAGCATGATGGTTTCAGTAGGAATGGCCATTGTGCGAATTCATATTACGGAGAAACAAGCGTCTGCGCTGTCAGTTATGTCCATATTCCTGTCAGGAGCGGCAGCAATTGGTCCTTTTATTGGCGGGGTCTTGATTCACTGGTGGGATTGGCCTGCTATCTTTTTGGTCAATATTCCGTTCGTGGTGACGAGCTTTCTATTGGCTTGGAGGAATATCCCTAAGGACGAGCCTCCAGCATCCGTTGCACTGCGCATGTCTATTCGTAAATGGTTTGAATTGATTGATGCATCAGGGATCCTGTTCTTCACAGTAGGTCTGGTTGCCCTACTCGTTGGATTACTGTCAGCAAAATCATCTGGGCATGTCTCATTTGAGCATGTTATTGTCGGGCTGATAGGCCTCGTTGCATTGGGCGCTTTTGTACGACATGAGTTAAAAGTGACGTCACCCTTTATTCCTTTACGCACATTTGCCAAATATCCTGCAATGACTTCGGTCAATATCGAATTCATACTCGTTAACGTACTTTATTACTCGCTCTTTTTCGGGCTTCCATCCTATTTGCAAATGGTACGTCATGTAAGTGAATTCCATACAGGCATTCTCATGCTAAGTTTGGGTTTGTGCTCGCTCGTTGTTTCTCCAATAGCAGGACGATGGATAGATAAATCAGGACCTCGGCCGGCATTGCTGCTGTCTGCAATCCTGATGACATTTGGATCGGTGTGGCTCGTGACATTGAATCCAACTTCACCGGTTATCAGCGTGTGTCTGGCTTTGGCTGCATTCGGTATTAGCAACGGGTTGAACAATGTAGGTATGCAAGCAGCCTTGTTCCAAAGTTCTCCAAAAGAAATAATCGGTGTAGCATCCGGAGTATTCATGACATCGAGATACCTGGGAACCATTCTCTCTTCATTATTGCTAAGCATCGTAATGGGAGATAAATTCAGTGATGGGGGATTTCAACTACTTGGGGCTATCCTCTCTGTAATTGCATTGTTCCTGGTATTCATGAGTTGGCGGCGCCGAGAGTCAGGGCAATTGAAAGTGTCGTAGGGTCAGGTTGACTGATCGGGAATGGAATCAGGTTCTTGACATCGATTGATGACAAGAACCTGACTTTTAAAATATAACAATGATGCTGAATTCCTACTAGAAACTCATCACGTCGCTACGTGCAGTCACGGTACTGTCTCTACCCGCTTGGATAACGGAAAGGCTTTTACGCCTGTCTGCCCGTCAGGGGTTTTGTAGAACCGAGCCTCTTGAACGGTGATGGCCGTTTGGACCGACACTTTTTTGGCTCGAAGCGTTATTTTGAGCAGTGCCTCTCCATTTTGTATAAGGGGATTCACTGTAGTAAAATCAATGGTGTACAAGCCATCTCCGCCTGATATCGAAGCAGCAGCATGATCCGGCAGTGTCGCGGCACCCATCAGATCAAAAAGCTGAGGATCGAAGCTGAGCCTTAGCGTTCCTCCGTATACCGATTGATAGACGGAGCCTCCAACCGTTGAGCTCCCATCGTAGGCATGTAACTTGAAGGTATGCTCATCCAATAGATTCAATCTGGTTGGACCATGCAGCGCCGCTTCCGGCATCATCTCTCCCGCCTTTGCTTTAATGTCGCCCGATTGACCCGATGAAACAAATCCAAAATAACCGCTTTGTGTAATCGGATTGTCCCTGTCCACAATATCCAGTACTTTCAGACCGTTCACATAACACAAGATCCGCACACCGCCCTCTACATTGACCGCCCCGGCATAAATCCGTGAGTCGCTGCCGTTGAATTGATTGTTAGGGAATGTAAGAAACGTCTGCTGCTTGCCGTCGATCCATTTTTGCAGTTCCCACACCGTCGGTTTAAATATAATCAAATAATTCGTATCCTGGTTGAGCGGCTTATTGGGTGTCTGTGAGCGGATAAGCATACCCGGCCACTCCAGCCCATTGTTTGCAAAGTCGTAGCTCATATTCCAGGCAAACAGCGTATCCCCGAATTTGGAACGGGTATATCGCGTCATATCCTTGGCGAAAATGTTCCACCCACCGGCTGCATTGAACGTATCCGACCACCCGGCTGTATCGTCCAGCATCGACTGAAAGTTAACTTTCGGCACAAGCGGAAGCTCTGTAGAAATAACCCTTTCCTCGTACAATCGGGTCGCGGCCAGCAACGTGGCTTCTTCAACTAAAAGCTGCTCATAGGTCACCCCTTCATCGCCGAAGTGCGTGTAAGCCCTAGATCCCGCTTGTTGAAGATCGCTCCTTGCATAAGCTGGATATTGCCCTGGCAGGCTGCCTTCCGAAGTTGTATCCATCATTCGGCGTTCCAGCTGGATAACCTCCAAAAGACGTTTTCTGGCATCGAGCGCCTTTTGTTTGGATTGAAGCAGACTGCGCGCCGTGTTAAGCTGTTCATCCGTAGACGATGCTTGCATGACGATAGACTGCGCGGCATCGATGGCTTGTTTAAAATCGTCCAGTATCGTTTGCGGAAACAAACCCTCTCTCTCCGCTTTAACGTATATATACCGTGCATCGACAATCGTTTTGCGCAATAGATCGGCTGCCGGAAGCTCTTCCAAGGGCACAATAAGACCAATATCGTCGTAATATACGGACTGCAGACTCGCCTGAGGTTTATTATTCCAGGTCAGCGCCGATTCGCTCCATCCGTCCTCGGCTAATCCATATACCGTGGTACTAGCTCCATCCGCAGCAGCACCGCTCGCACGCAGCAGCAGCTTCACGCTTGTGATTTGTTTATCTGTCAGATTACCTAATGGGAATTGCAAATAAATTTCTTCCTGGTAACCGGTATTCCAATACGCTGCATTAAACGAGGTCGTATTGCCGTAGTTTGTATTCGCATCATCTGTCCCCGTCTTGGTTCGTACTCCAGCACTTTTGGTCGCATAGATAATCATTGGAGTCGCGGAATCCTCTGTCATCACCTCAAGCCTCGGCTGGTTCGTACCGGTCCGTTTCGTTGCGAACGTCGTCCGGCTGTTGGCACCTCTCACGGTAAGACTGGCTGCAGCATCCCGATTGCTTTCATCCCGAATGAATGATGTCACGTCATAAGCAAGCCATGCAGAGCTTGTTGTCGGAAGCGTCTGGGTATCAAGCTCAATCAGACTGTCGCCTGCCCCCGGAAGCGGCTCTTTAGCAACATACACAACAGCGGACGTGTTCGACGTTCCCGTAATAAATTCCAACTTATACTGCGTCCACTCTGTTCCGTACGTCATCCTCGTCACCGTATCTCCCCCAAAGTTCCGTACGCCGAAAACGGATGCCGAATCAGAGGACGAAGCTTTGGTCCATAGGGATACCGTGTAGCGCGTGTTTGGGGTCAAACCAGTCACTGTTTGCTCAAGCTCCGAGACGCTCCCGCTGAGCTGGGCACTGCCGTTCTGAGTGCGTGTTATCGCAGTTTGCGATGACCAGGCCGCTCCCGCTGCGTAAATATGCTGAGCCCGGCCTTTCGTTACCACCCATGGCTCCAACGTCCTCGTCTCGAAGCTGCCATTCGTCACACGGTCAGCGGTAGGGGGAACCATAGACGCAACGGTTCCAATGACGGGCGGAGCTGCAAAATCATGTCCCGTTTTGAATAATGGCTTCCCGTATTCGTATGCCCCTATATCAGGTGCGGCTCCGGCATACCCGTCTGTAATACCGGGGACAACTACTCCTGCATCAATGCCAGACGAATTCGCCATTAACCGAAAGTCGAATTGATCCGGGTTCATAAATTGTGGATCGATACCCAGCATGAGATTGCTGCCGGTCACATAGCCTGACGCTTCAGCAAATTGCACCTCGCCTCCGGTCACAATATTGTTGAAGATACGATCCCCATACATATCTCCTTTGAACACGATCGCATAAGTGCCCATCCCCAGGGTATTGACCGCAGCTGTGTTATTATAGACCAAGTTGTAATTACTAGGGGAGTTAAGGCGAATGGGATCGGAATTTGGTACATTCCATATGACGTTATGGTGTATGATAAAATGGCTGCTTTGATTGTCCGTATAAATTCCCATTCCCAGGTGTGTATACATATCGTGGAACGTATTGTACCGGATTTCGGTATTTCGGGCATCATCAGCTGCCGTATAGAACAACCCGCTGTCCTTTGTAATTAAACCGCCGTAAGACACGTCATTGTATTCTACGATCATACGAGCGGGATCATCCAATTTGATTACATCTCTGCCCGATCGGGTTACTGTGTTATAACCGATATAATGTCCGGCTCCGCTGGCGAATACAACCCCGTTCCATGTACCAGCATAATTGCCGTCATGAATATAATTATTAACGATTTGGTTGTATTGTCCCTTCACATTCAAAAGGCTGGCCGAGCTGAAGGTGAGCTCGCTGTTTATAAGTTCATTGTACTGGCCCCTCATTGTCAAACCGTTATTCTCCTCCAGCGGATTCCCTTTGTTGTTCCGGCTGTTGTGAGACACATACTGTGCATGGAGCCTGTCGATAACAAGATGATTCGATTGATCGTTCGTCTTAATGCTTGTCGCGAACAGTCGAAGCCCCTCCAGCCGAATATAGGATCGGTCAGACAAGTCGAAACCATAAATTCGCTTTTTCGCCTCAACCTTTACATTTGAGGCATCATACCCCGCAGGCGGCTTAATGAACAGACGCCGGTTCTGTTCATCCAGCCACCACTCGTTCTCCGCATCCAGTGCAGCTTTAATTCCCGATAAAACATACGGTGTCCCACTTCTCGGGTCATAGTTCGAGTTAGCTGACCGGACCGAAGTGAAGGTCAGTTTATGAGAGGCGGGGTCGTACTGCGTCACAACGCTGTCATCACCAACCCAGCTCGCGCCTCCGGCAAACCAGATGTCCGCTCCGGTCCAATCGATATTGGCAGGGAGACTGCCATCTGTTAGGGTTGTGTTGCTCCCCGCTTCCGCCGTCGCCCTGGAAGGTTCCAACAGCGTCCCTGTATTGTTCGGCCATCTTGCAATTTCCGCCATCCCACCGTTAATAAAAATCTGGTTGCCGGAGCCAAGCGACCATTCCATTGGCGCTTGCAGCAGCGGGAGCGCTCCTGATGAATCCAATGACCATCCGGACAAAGGATCCGCCCCGCTAATAGTGACATTTTCGTTCGGATAACTCTTAAATGTAATGGGAGCTGACTCTACTCCTGATCTTGGCGGGGTTACGGTCTCCCTGTAGGTTCCTTCCCGAATCAAAGCGATGTCTCCAGACTGCATCATGCTTGCCGCTTTCTGAATCGTTCTCCACGGGCTCAATAAACTGCCATCTCCCGTCAAGTCGTCTCCCGTTACCGCCACGTAATACGTATTCGGTGAAGCGTTTACATTTTCAGGTTCCATCAGCATGATCATCGGCAAAGCAAGCATATAGACGACAAGCACGCCAATGAATTTCAGCATCCTCCCATGAATGCATGTACACATAACCCATCATCCTTTTCATTGTATTATGACAAGAGGGGCGCTCCGTTACGCCCCTCCTTATCACCGCCTCTTATTGCTGCGTCTTTCTCCATGTGTCAATCTGTGCTTTGAGCTCCTGTGCCACTTTATCGTACCCTGCCGCTTTCAGCTTATCTTCCCGCTGCTTAATGATTTTATCAATATCGTCAAGCCCGTTGTCCAGAATCGGCTTGAACTCCTTATGGATGGCTACAAGCCGGGCCATTTCGTTTTCTACGTTTTTTCGGTCAAAACTAAATGAAATCAGCGGATCAACCAACGCCGTTTCATTCAGCTTCTTTGTCTGCTCCCATACATCGTCCGGCTGACCCGGCAGCAAGTAGGAGTTGAATACGTTGCCGATCATCCAGGCCGGCAGCGAATACCCTCCTGGCTTCGGCTCAATCCGGTTGTCTGTCAGTTTGGTGTAATCCTGCCCTTCGATACCGAACGACAATAGATTGATTAATTCCTTATCGGTATTGATCAGATCGAGCAGCTTCATCGCCAGCTCGGGATGCTTGGATGTGGAGCTGATCGCCGTTAGCGTCGATAGGGCACCGCTGCGCTGTATGATCGGCTGCCCTGTTGGAATGTTGACGACCTCAAAGCCATATGCCGCCTTCAGTTCGGCATCCGCACCCGGCTTCTGCCGACCGTAGCGACTGAATATTTTGCCAGCTTTAATCAGAGACAGCTCATCCTTGAGCGTTGCTACATCCTGCGGGAAAAATCCTTTCTGATACCACCCGCGAAACGTTTTGAACGTATCCGCCTGAAGCTTCACACCGTCCTCAACCTTCCAAGTCGCAGCATTAACGACAAACAAATCCTCGATGATCGTTCCCGACCTTTTAAAAGAAAAGCTGGTAGTTCCTTCACGGACCGGAATGATTCCAGGCTCCTTGTCCTTGACGGTTTGCAGCGCTTGGGTCAAATCCTCCATACTTTTAATGGTCTTCAAGTTAATGCCGTGCTTCTCCGCGATATCCTTTTTAAACCAAATGCCATCTTGGCTGGCCATGATCTGATTGTTCGGCATGCCGTACATTTTTCCGTTGATTTTGACGGCATCCCAAATTTCCTTACGCATCATTGCTTTCAAACCCGGATAATTTTCAATCATCGCATCCAACGGGATATAGGCTCCGCGATTCACATTGTTGACATAACTGTTCGCCCATGCAGACGTAAAAGCCAAATCGTACGCTTCGCCCGACGACATTACCAGCTGCATTTTGCTGTCGTAGTCTCCGGGATTGATAAATTTCATTTCCAGTGTCGCGTTGATTTTTTCCTGGATTCGCTCATTGGCCTTGTTCAGTACCGCTTGCGAATTTTTCGGTTCGCTGCTGCGAACATACCAGACGAGTTTTTCCGGCTTACCCTCCGGCTGGACAGCATGACTGGAAGGCTTGGTTCCTCCTGACTGGCAACCGCTCAAAACTGAGCCCGCAAGTAAAATAGTCCCTGCCGTAATCCCCGTTATCCTTTTGATCGTATTCATTAGTAATTACCCTCCGCATGTCATTATTTTGAAGCCAAGATGGATATTTATTGCAGCCCTACCCTTTGACTGAACCTACTGTCAGGCCCTTGGCAAAATATTTTTGGAAAAAAGGGAATATAAGCAGCATAGGCCCTATAGCCAGCATGCACATCGCCAACCGCATATTTTCTGTAGGTAAGGAGGCCGCAGCCGACCAATCGACAAGCCCGTTTTCCTGCATATTTTTTGTGATTTCACTTATATTTTTCAGCATCACCTGCAGCAAGTATTGAAGCGGATACATCTCCTGGCTGGAGACGAACAGCAATGCCGGATACCAGGAATTCCAGTAAGTGAGCAGCTGCATCAGACCGACGGTTGCCAGAACCGGCTTCGACAGCGGCACAATGATCTCCAGATAAATGCGAAGCTCGCCAGCGCCATCGATCGTCGCCGATTCTACAAGCGCATCCGGCAGCTGCTGAAAGAACGTTCGCATCAGAAAGACATAAAACACATTGACGAGCACCGGAATAATGAGCGCCGCATACGTATCCTGTAAATGCAGGTAATTCGTCATCAGGATGTAAAACGGGACGAGGCCACCGTTAAATAGCATAGTAAAAAACAAATAAAAAGTGATCACGCTTCGGTATGCAAAATCTTTGCGTGATAACGGGTACGCGCAGGAGGAGATCATAAGAAGCGACAGAAAGGTACCCAGTACCGACATGATCGTCGTCACCTTATAAGCGTTAAAAAGCGTCATGGGTGAAGATAAAATATAACGGTACGCTTCCAGATCAATTTGAATCGGTAGAAGCCGGTACCCGTGAGCGGCGATGTCTTGATCGTTAGATAACGAGACGGCTATGATCGCGACAAGCGGTATAACAAATACAATACTCAGACAAATCATAAAGAGATGAATGCATCTTTTGAACCATAGCTCCGTTCGGCTGGCAGTCAAGCCCGTTTCCCTCCTCTATATTTTCAAATTAAAACAGCGCATTGTCCGCATTGCGTCGTTTGACGAACCAGTTCGTACCGATGACGAGCACAAAGCCGACGGTCGATTTGATCAGTCCCGCCGCTCCTGAGATGCCGATATCTCCATTCACCGTGAGTGCACGGAATATGTACGTATCGATAACATCCGTCGTTTCATACAGCGTAGTGGAATTCATCGGGAGCTGGTAAAAGAGGCCGAAATCCGCATCTAAAATGTTGCCTATCGCCAATATCGTCAATATCGTCATCACCGGATACAGAAACGGCAGTGAGATGTGCCAAAGCATTTGCAACTTATTGGCGCCGTCGATTTTGGCCGCTTCGAAATAGGCAGGATCGACTCCCATAAGCGCTGCGTAATAAATGATTGCCCCCATCCCTACCTCCTTCCACCACTGGGCGAGTGGAAAAATATAGAGCCAAGGATCGCTCAAATTGTAATAGTCGAGCGGCGCGTAACCGAACCATTCCCTCGCTTGATTGAGCATACCCGAACGTGGATTCAGAAACGCGTAAGCCATGTAGGCCACGACAACCCAGGATAGAAAATGCGGGAAGAGCAGTACAGTCTGATACACCTTCAGCATCGAACGGCTTGTTATTTCATATAACAGCAGAGCGATGACAAGCGCGCCGAGCAGATTCATACCAATAAAGATGGAATTGTACCCCAGCGTATTTCGTACGATTCGCCATAAATCGGGGGAATCGAGCAAAAATCGGAAATTGCTGAACCCTACCCAATCGCTGCCAAGCAGTCCTTTGTTGAACTGATATCGCTTGAAAGCTACGATAACCCCGAACATAGGTATGTACTTGAAGACAAAAATGAATAAAACCATCGGCATGGTTAACAGCAGTAGAAAACGGTTTTTGCGGAACGTTTTCCATCTGCTCCCGAGCCGGACCGACCAGCGGCTAGCGGACGAACGTCTTACAGTTACGGATTGCCAATCTTGCACTGAGCTGCACCTTCTTTTCCTTCAGAGGTATGGGGCTGATGTGCTCCTATCGTACTGTAAGCAGCCGATGTCGGTAAGGGTTAAAATGAGTGAAATGGTTTAAAATCGTAGTCTAATCATCCTCAAATGGTTCAAACAACCCCAATTCCAATTAAAAAACCTTATCAATCGGCAGCTGCGCGATTCATAAGGTGAAGGTTTCCCTCTCAATTGTTTTTACGATTGATTCAACCGGGTGAGGCTCAGCTTCAAGCGGTAGTCGGTAGGGGTGGCACCCACATGTTTTTTGAAAATGGTATAAAAGTATTTCTTGTTCTCCCAACCGATCCGGTCAATAACTTGATCAATGGTCAGGTTGGTTTCGCCAAGCAGCTGTTTTGAATTCTCAATCCGGACCGCTGTCAAATAATCCGACAAGGAACGAGCGCCTTGATCCCGGCATAGCTTGTTCAAATACGCAGGTGTCATATTGAACAGAGCGGCGATGCCATGCGGAGAAAGCGCGTAATCGGCATAGTTCTCTTCGATATATCGATAGGCCTGCGCGACAATGAGACCGGTGCGGTCGTTTTTATTCCTGCCAAGCCGCTCTGTAATAACGTGGAACAAGCTATGAAAATGCTCATGAATTTCCACCAGCGTCTCCGCACTTTTGATCTTCCTGTCAAACTCGGAGAAACCGCTCTCAAACGATATCGTACTGTTGCTTTCCATTACGTGCAGTTGATTAAAGACGGCCGAGGATATGTAGGATATTACAAGCATGATGTTGTTATAGTCGCATTTGGAGACAAGCTCCGTGAGCCGGGCGTACGTCTCCTCCATTTTCTCCAATTTCCCTTCCTTAATCGCACCCAGCAGCTGCTCGACAAACGGATGGTCGATTGGAAACGATTGCGGCGAATCTGCGAACTGATCCTCTCTAAAGAGCATGCATCGATGTCCGTATTTCAGCCGATCGTTGGATAAATCCAGCGCATCCTTATATATGTAGGGTAAATCTCTGAGATTCATCGCCGCCTCGCTCACGAAGACAGATACCGTCAGTGAACAATAGCGTTCAAAGCTTTCGAGCACCTGATGCAGGGATCGGGATAGTTCCAGCCTTCCATTCTCTGATAATTTGCCTTCCTCCTCCGTATTCAAGATCAATACAACAACGTCTTCATCCAAATCAACCGCTTCACAGGTATGGAACTCTGACATAATTTCGCTGGCGATGTTGGTGAGAGCATATCGGAGCAGCGCCCTATCGGACTGCTTGTACCGCTCGCAAAATTCGCTATAGTGATCGATTTTCATCACCGCAACAGCTACAGGCCTGCCGGGGTCCAACGTAATTCCATATTCGTGCAGCCATTCGCCTTCTTTCTTATTCGGGGGGAATCCGGTCAGAAGCAAATCCGACAATGATTTCTGCTTTAAGGTGAATATATGGCTGCTTCGAAAACGCTGCAGCTTTTGCACCGGGGTGTACAAGTTTATAGCCAGCAGAAAAGCGGCATATGAGCCAACTACCAGCATGGTAAGCGCGATACCCAGCGTAATGTAGTTTACCTTGGCGGCAATATTCGCAATCGTGCTGTAGGCTGTAACACCAACAAGCTGCCATTGGAGTGAATCGCTGCCTGCGTAGGTTACCACAGATTGGACGCCATCTATTTCCGTTACAAAATAACCCGATTTTTCGGAAGAATGGATAATATCCCGCACATAAGGGATTTCTGCGGCATTTGTCAAAAATTGCTCGGGATCGGTATGCGCCATCACTCCACCATCTCGGCTGACGAACCAGAAGCTTTTGTTATCCAGCGTATCGAAGCTTCCTAAGGTCAATTGATTGAGAAGTATATCTATGTTTACATTGAAAATGAGTGCGCTCTTCAGCCCACCATCCAAATAATACTCGGGCTGCACATACGATAACACGTTCATGGTTTGCTCCGGGTTCGTTTCGCTAAGAGGCATCCTTCTCGGGATAGGAGCAAGCTTCGGTAATGTGCTGCCCTTCTTCAGGATAGTTGCCGCCCAAGGATCAAAATCACTCCCCCTTCGTATCAGCGGATTGGAGCCTATTATATAATACATATCCTCCTGACCGTTGTACACATAAAACGAACCTATATACGGATTCGATTTCAGCATAAGATCAAGTGCTCTCATACTGCTGAGCTGCTCGTAAATGGACAGATTCTGTCCGTTCATGAGATTGACCGCATCCAGATTATTGGATAAAGAAACCGCATAGTTCCTGACATAAGTATGAACCTGCTCGGCATTATAGATAACCTGATGCATAATCTCTTCATTTGACCGATTGATCAGTTTACTGTTGTAGCTTTTAAAATAGATGTAAAAAAACAGCGAGAGCACCATCACCAGTAACGTTGTTACCAGCGTCATTTTAATAAACATATTAGAAAAATAGTTATCTGGCCGCTGCTTCTTCATCCCTGTATACCTCCATCCGATTATTTCTACCTGTTTTAAATTCATTATATCGGCTCCTTAATCGGTTGAATAGCGTATAGTGACAATACAAACCAAATCTGAACCATTTCTCCAAATTTAAACCGTTTTATAATGTTAAGATGTATAGACAACCGAAATCTACCCAGAAAGTATTCGCCAATGTAGGGTTTTCTGCTCAATCGTTATGATTTGTGGCAATATTGGGCTCGTAACTCCAAAATACAAGATCGCCAGGAACCAAATCAGCCGCGCTTACTGTCACGCTATTCTCTAAGCTAAATCGGGCCTGTTGCTCCGCCGTTTATCGCCACTATGCCGCTCTGGGCGAGTCCGCGATACCAGAAAACAAAGCCGATAAGCATGCTGAACAGGGAGTCATAAGCAAGGCTCCATAGTGCGGAACCACTGATACCCTTCCGCATAACCGTAACCGCAAACGATAATGATGCCATCGTGAACCGTGAAGGCTCCAAGGCCGGAAAAAAAAGGGTCAGAAGTGTCGATCATTTAATATCGGGGTATCCGCCAAGAAGTGGTTCGGAAAGGAAATTTGAATTTTACGTGCATATTGCACATAATTATGTTACGATGATTTATGTGCATATTGCACATAAAATTAATTGGAAGAAGGGTTAAAACCTATGAAGGCAGCAATTGTGAAGGAAAAGGGGACATTCCCCGTTATTGGCGAATTTGCTTCGCCAGTCGCAGCAGAGGGACAGGTCTTGGTGAACGTGATGGCAGCGGGCTTGAGTCGACTCAGCAAGTTCCGATCCATGGGCTTACATTACTCATCCGAATCAACCTTTCCTCTTGTAGCCGGTGTTGACGGTGTAGGGACACTTGAAGACGGTTCACGCATATATTTTGCGCTGCCTACTGCACCTTACGGCAGTTTGGCCGAGCAAACAATGGTCAGTGAAAAGGTGATTATCCGTTTACCAGATGGCATTGATGACGTCACGGCAGCAGCTATCGCCAATCCGGCTATGTCATCGTGGGCTGCTTTGAAATTTCGAGCCCACTTCAAATCGGGACAAACGGTCTTGATTAATGGCGCTACCGGTTCATCCGGCAGCTTAGCTGTTCAGATTGCTAAGAGCATGGGAGCCAAAAAGGTCATTGTAACGGGACGCAACGAATCTAAGCTGCAAGCGCTTGAAGCCGATCAGGAAATTGCTTTTGATATGACAGTCGAAAATGGCGGACAAAGCTTTGAAAACGCCCTGCAGCCGGTTATAGCTGAAGGCGTTGATATTGTATTGGATTACCTTTGGGGCGAAAGCGCAATCGCCATCATGTCTGCTATTGCAAAGAACAGTACAGATCGTGCCACCCGCTTTGTAAGCATTGGAACGTCAGCGGGACAAGAAAACATCGAGTTGCCCTCATCGATTCTCCGATCGTCAAAAATTGAACTGGTAGGTAGCGGCGGTGAGAGTGTTTCCAAACTCGAAATGATATCCTCTGTTAAGGATGTTTTTGAACTAGTCGCCGAAGGAAAAATAAATATGGCAACGACAGAGTTTTCGCTGGAAGATATCGAAGAAGCCTGGAATGCGCCATTGATGCCTCGTGCAGTGGTCAAAATTAAATAAATGGAAAATGATATTTTTAAAGCGCTGGTTGATTTATTTTCCATTATTAATCGGACGGACCGCGATAAGAAAATGATTGCGACTGCTGGCGTTAATTTGGAAGCCGCAGCCTTCCGTGTTTTCGGTGGTATCGCCCATCTCCAACAGACTAGTGTTGGGGATTTGGCTGTCATACTCGGGAAAAACTACTCGAGTATCAGTCGGCAAATCGATAAGTTGGAGGCCGCCGGGCTGGTTCGAACTTATCCATCCAGTTCAGATTCTCGCATACGTATGTCCGAACTGACGAAGCATGGGGAAGAAATCAATTCCATAATAAGTCTCACTCGTCAGCGTATCATGCGAGAAGCGTTGGCGGATTGGACAATCGAGGAAAAAAATGGGCTGTTAAATCATTTGAAACGATTGTTTGAAGCGCTGCAAAAGTTCGACTAGAAGTCCCGGACTGAAAGTCACGCGCTGTGATACGGGCTGATGGAAACAGTAGAACGGCAAGAACTTGTCATTTATGAAGAAGCGGTTATGACCGCTAAAGTTAAACAGCAGCATGAACACAACAAAGCCCGCCATCAATTGAATGCGGGCTTGCTGTATTCTAAGGCAGGGATGATCTCCGGAAGGACGCTCTACTTTCGATTCAACAATCTTGTTAGGATGACAACAGCTTCAGCTCGTATTAAGCTATCCTGCTTATTGCTTACTATGCAAGCATCTTCTTGTTGCTACACGGTCCATTGCATCGCATCATCACAATTACTGAAAGCCAATTATCGAATGAGGCACATACGGCTCCTCTAACGACGCAATTTCATCAGATGTTAACGTAATCGAAAGAGCAGCTACCCCATCTTCGAGATGAGACATTTTCGTAGCACCGATGATAGGAGCTGTTACCGGTTCTTTCTGCAGCAACCAGGCAAGCGCAATTTGCGCGCGGGGAACGCCGCGATTTTCTGCTATTGCCGCAACCCGTTCTACGACCAATCGATCGGTATTTGCAGTCGCATCGTATTGGGATTTCTGAATTTGATCGGTTTCGGAGCGATGGGTCGTTTCCTCCCAATCACGCGTCAATCTTCCTTTTGCAAGCGGGCTATACGGAATCACAGCGATTTTTTCTACCTTGCAAAGCGGCAGCATCTCCCTCTCCTCTTCACGATATATGAGGTTCAAATGATTCTGCATGGATACAAACCGGGTCCACCCGTTTTTTTCAGCTACATGTAACGCCTTCAGAAATTGCCATGCGTACATGGCAGAGGCGCCTATGTATCTTGCCTTACCAGCCTTCACCACATCATGCAAGGCTTCCATCGTTTCTTCAATAGGAGTATTGTAATCCCAACGGTGAATTTGGTACAGATCCACATAATCTGTTCCCAGTCGCTTCAGACTTTTATCAATTTCACTCATGATTGCCTTGCGGGAAAGTCCGGCACCGTTTGGACCTTCATGCATACGGCCATGAACTTTTGTTGCGAGAACAATTTCATCACGATTAGCATATTCCTTTAAAACCCGCCCAGTAATCTCCTCACTTGTTCCGTCAGCATACACATTTGCCGTATCAAAAAAATTGATACCAAGCTCCAGGGCTTTTTTAATAATCGGACGACTGTGCTCTTCATCAAGTACCCATGGATGATGCCAGCGCTCTGCTACGCCAAAGCTCATACAACCAAGACAAAGTCTGGATACATCCAAGCCGGTATTTCCAAGTTTTACATATTGCATTTGATAGTTCCTCACTTTTCCATAGATTTAGTTTCGTTCAAATAAGAGCATTACCTATATGTCCCTGTTATTAACTAAACTCTTGACGACGAGGCAATGAGAACCATAACGCATCAAGCCATGCCAGATCTTGTTCCGTTAATTCCTTCATGTCGGCAGCGCGCAGGCTCGCGTCCAATTGCTCTGGGCGACTTGCACCAATGATCGCGGAAGTAATTCCTCGTTGTTGTGTGACCCAACGGACGGCCGTCGTGACCGGATCATAGTCGTGCTCTCGGCACCAAGATTGGTAACGTTCAACAGCGTCAAATGACGCCTCTTGCCAATAACGCTCCCGATACAATAAACCTGCATTGTTCCCGAGCCCAAAACGAGTCCCCTCCTGGATA
Source organism: Paenibacillus sp. FSL H8-0034 (assembly GCF_038000305.1). Lineage (NCBI taxonomy): Bacteria > Bacillati > Bacillota > Bacilli > Caryophanales > Paenibacillaceae > Paenibacillus > Paenibacillus sp. FSL H8-0034. The sequence goes on along the minus strand of NZ_JBBOBS010000001.1, from coordinate 4,191,945 downwards.
CTCTCGTTTTTCCCGTAGCGGCCAGTTAACATGCCACCCGCGAGGGGGTTGTAACTGATAATTCCAACCCCCTCGTCAAGTGCCATCGGAACCAAATCATCCTCAATCATCCGAAACAAAAGATTATAGCGCGGCTGAACACTCACAATACGAGTGTAATTTTTTCTATCCGCAATTCCGTTTGCCTTTGCCACTTGCCAAGCTCGCCAATTCGATACACCAATATAACGAACCTTGCCTTGACCAACGAGATCATCAAACGCGCGCAAAGTTTCATCCATGGGTGTGATTGGGTCAAATTGGTGCGTTTGATAGAGGTCAAGATAGTCCGTTTTTAGGCGGCGAAGACTGTCCTCTACGGCGGTCAAGATGTGTTTCCGACTCAACCCCTTATCATTTGCCTCAGGTCCCATCGCGCCAAAACATTTTGTTGCGAGGACCACTTTATCTCGTTTGCCCTGCAGCCATTCTCCGATAATCGATTCCGTTGCACCCGCGATTGCATACGATGTCCGCCCAATTGGATACACATCGGCTGTGTCGATAAAATTCACTCCATGAGCAAAGGTTTTGTCGAGAATTTCGAAACAGGTCTTTGGGTCCGCCTGATTGCCAAACGTCATCGTTCCCAAACAAAGATTTGTCACTTGTAAACCCGTTCTTCCAAGCGGATGAATGTTCATTACAACTCCCCTCTCAAGCCTTGTTTAATAGCCATTCCATAACTCTTGTTAGTGTTAAAGGATATAACCTTATTATGCAATAAATGAATAAACGACCGTTATCTCATTTGTCTTAATTGATTGCCTAATCCTCTCAATACCTTAGTACAGATACACATATAAGAACCTTGAGTTTAAATTCAAGGTTCTTTGAGAAGGTGATTTGCTTTTAATAAATAGTCGGTACCATTCCCCCATCCATACGAATTGGAGAACCTTTGAATGCGGATGCATAAGGACTACATACAAATGTAGTTAGTCTACCTATTTCAATAGGCTTGATAAATCGCTGTATTTCAGATTGAGGGAGGTTTGTAGTCATAAATTTTTTCTCTTTTTCTGAAAAAGTCATCTCTTCATTAGGGTACATACTCTCTATAATTTGCTGCACATTTTCAGAGAGTGTGGGTCCTGGCATGATCGTATTGACTGTAACTTCTGTTCCTATTGTTAATTTAGATAAGCTTTTTGACAATGCTAATAGCATTGATTTTGTCATACCATACTGAGGCATTAGTCCGGAAGGCATAATGGCTTCTTCACTTGCAATAAAAATAATGCGGCCATAATCATTTTTCAACATTTTAGGCAAATAAAATTTAGACAAGCCATTTGCAGCAAGAACATTAGTACGAAAGTATTTGATCCATACTTCATCATCAACGTCCTCATATTGCATAATTTCATAAATACCCATGTTGTTTACTAAAATATCAATATTGGGGTATTTTTCAAATAAAGCTTCTCTTTGCCCAATATCCACAATATCTGCTGTAGCATTTTGAGGTGATGTAGCCGGGAACTCCGACTTAATTTCATGTACAACTCGTTCTACCTCTTCATCATTTCGTCCATTAATGAGTACATTCACACCTTCTTTGGCAAGTTCAATGGCAATTGCTTTACCGATACCTTTCGTTGATCCTGTAACTAAAGCTGTTTTATTGTTTAATCCCATATCCATCCTACCGTTCTCCTTATCATTTGTCTTGTGCTCCGGGTAGTGATTATATTACCTTGTCTGGATGGATCCGTAACTAGCATATTACGCCAAAGTTCTTGTTGAACACGCCAAATGATAAAACTCAGTAAAGTGTCGTCATTCCTGGCCATTTTCTGATGTCGAGTTTGCACCTAAATGTTCAGTGCGCCAATTTGAAGGCGTATTACCTTCCCAAAGGCGGAAGGCGCGGTAGAACGAGTTCTGGTCTTCATATCCAATCAAGAAAGCTACTTCTTTAATATCAAGTAAGAGATCAGCCAAGTACTCTCGTGCTTGCTCATGTCTAGCTTGTGCCAACAGCTGCTTGAAGCTTGTGTTTTCATCGGTAAGTCGGCGCTGCAAGGTACGATCGCTCATACCCAACTCCTTCGCGACAGCCTGTATGTCGGGGCGCCCTCCTGTGAGGCTGCGTTTCATGATCCATTTGACCGTCTCGGTAATTGATCGGCTGCGCTGCTGTTCATCCACCGATCGGTCCAGAACGGGAGTCAGTATCTCCAGCAACTCTTCGTTGTAGGAGACAAACGGGCGGTCCAGATCACTTCGATGCAGTGTCAATCGGTTACATGTTGCACCGATCCGGATAGGGCAGCCGAAGTATGCTTCAAGGACTTGTATATCGCCCATTGAGTGCGAAAATTCGACAAACTGTGCCGTCAAAGGTTGACCTGTGCCCCGTCGCCCAAGCTCCAGAAGACATGCCAGCGTAATACCAACCAGCATCGGTGGACCGGGTTGCTCCGTATGCAGCCATTCCAGTTCGATCGTACAGTGCTCGCCCTCCTCGGTAATACGTAAGCCTTCTGGGGGACACAGTTGTTTGTACCGAGCCATTCGGTTTAGCGCATCGCGGTAGTCACGAGCGTGGTAAGTCGCCAAGACGGTCGGTGGGTACTTCGCTGTTTCAAAGACGGTCGCAAGCTGGATAATTCCTTGGGCAGTGTCACCAATGAGATCGGAATAAGCCTGCCAGATCGCAAAATATTGCGCGGTGGTGACTACTTGTTCCGTAATAATGGTGAGCGGCAGTCGTGCTTTGCGAGCTACATCGTGGGCGGCAATTCCTATCTGATTTAATCCTGCCCAAAATCCTGCCGGGATTTTAATACGGTCAGAGGTATGAGAATTCATACATAAGTTCCTCCTCTAGCTGCTTACATATTTATTATTTTGGGTTGTATACTGGGCACGCTCCAGTTCTTCGGCAATGATGCGAACCCCTTCTTCAATATCTTGCTCATCGGTCCGAATGCTGCTAAGGCGCAGCAAGGGAAGAAGCGCTTCTTTGGCTACAACAAAATAACCACTTTTCAGATGTGAATAAATGAGATATTGATTTTCAAGTTCCTGATAAAAACGCCCTCCGCTTTGAATAGGTCGGCCTACTATCTGTACCCTTACAGAAGGATTATTGTTTAGTATACATCGTATTTTGTATCTACTATAATACTACTAATCGTACAGAAGTGTATTTTATAAATATTTTCGAACCTTGATATCGCGAAGCGTCGAGTGCATTTTTGTATTAAAATTTTTTGAGGTGATTGTAATGAACCAAACGACAAGCGGCTGGATTAATGGCCTCCTGGGCGTACTCATCTTCAGCGGCTCGCTGCCCGCAACGCGGTTGGCTGTGATGGATTTTGATCCGTTATTCCTCACGGTATGCCGTGCCGCCATTGCAGGGCTGTTAGCAGGAGTGCTTCTCCTCATATTCCGGCAGCAGCGGCCTGTCCGAAGCGACATCGTTCCGCTATTGTTAGTAGCACTCTGCGTGGTAGTAGGTTTCCCACTTTTGACAGCCTTGGCGCTTCAGTATGTCACATCTGCGCATGCAATTATCTACATTGGGCTACTGCCGCTTTCGACGGCGATCTTCGGCGTACTGCGTGGCGGTGAACGCCCGCGGCCTACCTTTTGGATCTTGTCAGCTTTAGGCAGCTCCCTTGTAGCAGGATTTGCCCTCGCACAAGGGGCTACATCTTCGCCGGTAGGTGATGTGTTAATGCTGGCTTCTATCATTGTGTGCGGTTACGGTTATGCGGAAGGGGCGCGACTCTCACGGAGGTTAGGGGGTTGGCAGGTGATCTCTTGGGCGCTCGTTCTGTCGCTTCCCGTTATGTCACTGCTCTCGTTTTATTACATGCCGATTTCGTGGACAGGTATCAGTGGCTCCGCACTCTGGAGCCTTGCTTATGTCTCCCTGTTCAGCATGCTCATCGGCTTTGTGTTCTGGTATCGAGGTCTTGCTCAGGGAGGTATTGCAGCGGTCGGGCAGTTACAACTCCTCCAGCCTTTCTTCGGTCTGCTGCTTTCAGCTCTCGTTCTGCACGAGTCAGTTGGTTGGCCTATCTTTATCGTAAATATCGGTGTTGTACTGTGCGTGGCGATCGCACGGCGATTCGCATCCAAATAGTTTTCCACTCCCATTCTCAGGGCAAGCCAGTTGGGGAACAGCAGCAGCAGACCTACGACAGAGCTTTCTTCCGCCTTAGGCAAGCTAGCAATCTTATTTATGTATTTTCCTGTTATGGACATAATGATCACAATTAGAACTAAATCACTTTATTTTATAATCATGTAATAATAACGGAATCGTTCTGTGCCACCAAGAGTTGGGATATGATGGGTATTAGACATTCATAATTGAATATTGGAAATAGGTGCTTACCTGCTGCGAGCGTATACAGGTGAGCTTAAAAGGGAAGTTCGGTGTAAAACCGACGCGGTCCCGCCACTGTCATGGTTGAGTTACTGCAAAACGCCACTGGTTGATTTTCAATCGGGAAGGCTGCTGGTGACGATGAGACCTATAGCCAGGAGACCTGCCTGTTTCAACAGCGCTGTTAAACCTACGGGAAATAGGGAGGTGTTAGACGATCCATCATTTAACAAAATGAGGTGTCTTCCCCCTATGCTCATTCCGGGAAGGACACCTTTTTTATTTATTAATTGTATTTATTCCTTTTTTTTCCATGAGTTAATAACAAGTCGAATGACGACGAGGAGGACTAAAATGCGTTACGATTTGATTCATTTTTTGTCCCATGTGGAAGACGAACGAATTATAGCCTCTTTCATTCAAAATTTCACTTTTGAAGACTTGGAAACCCTCATTTGTCATCTCGAATACACAGATCCTGCGACGCGTGAGCGTTGGCTGAATCTGTGTAACAAAACGCTTCACTTTTGAGTAAAATGATGATCCTTAATCCAGTCGGATACAATCAGGAATACATTGTCTTTCATTAATGGACTAAATGTGGGGTCATTCACAAATTCCGATTGCTTTGGAATCGTATCCAGCAGCATGACCCCATTGGTTTCAAATCCGTTCGGCAGCTCCCTAAGGACACTCACCTTTGAAATATAAATATTTTTCACAAATACTAGACGAGCTTGTTCAAAAATTAAATATTGTCCAATCCTTTCAATCGAATCGAGTTCACCACCAGTCTCTTCATACATCTCTCTGATAACCGTTTGTGTAACTGATTCGCCTTCCTCCCTATTCCCTCCAGGTAGTTCCCAACCGCGACAATGATGCTTAACAAGAACCAATTTACCTTGATAGAAGGCGAAAATCAGTACACAATTAGCTTCTTCAATTAAACTTTTCTTCGTTAAGATTATATTTTGATTGGGCAAAGCCCCAAGAAACTCATAATTCATTATTACCACCAACTTACTTTTTGTTAAGGACAGCCATAATTTATGCTTATGTTTGACTTCCAATCCGCTCATGCCGATATGTCAATACTCTCGATTTCGTTCTCATCTCATCATACTCGTCCTCAGCGGTTGAATCCCAGGTAATTCCTCCCCCTACTCCATACACAGCCAGCTGCGTATACGAATCTACAAGAACTGTGCGGATGGCCACGTTAAACGTGATACCCTCGCCCGGTACAGCGAGCCCAATGGAACCGCAATAAATATGACGCGGCTCCTTTTCCAAGGATGAGATCATCTTCATGGTAGAAATTTTGGGTGCCCCGGTTATCGACCCACATGGGAACATGGCCTGGAATACATCGAACAGGGTGACCCCAGGTTGTGTATTGGCTTCTATGGTCGAGGTCATTTGGTACAACGTAGGATATTCCTCGATTTCAAACAGATGTGGAACCTTAATAGTGCCTGTCTTGGCAATCCGACCTAAATCATTCCGAAGGAGATCCACAATCATCACATTCTCTGTGCGGTTCTTCTCCGATTCGAACAAAGTTTGTTTGCTGCCCGTTATGGGAAGAGTACCTTTCATTGGCTTGGTACGAATGTGCTCTCCATTCCAGTGGAAGAAAAGCTCTGGTGAAACCGATAAGATCCGATAGCGCCCCACATTTAAATATGCAGAATAATTAGTTTGGACATCTCGCAAATCTTCGTAATAGGCAAAATCATCTCCAGTAAACTTAGCCTTCAAACGCGTGGAATAGTTGACTTGGTACGTCTCTCCACGAGCAATCGCCGCATGAATGCTTTTAATATGGTTTGTATACTCCACGCGGTTCGTACCTGCACTCCAGTCTGAAACGGAGTACATCCCCTTCGGCGCTATGTCGTCCTCTTCTACTGGCTTCTCATAGACACCAAACCACACTAAAGGAAACTCTGCATCAGGTTCACACACGCTGAAATGTCTCTCGAAAGCGGGTGCGCACTCATATGAGACATAACCGGCCACATAGAACTGCCCATCGATAGCCTCCTGAACCTTTTCAAAAATCCCACTGATCTCCTCCAATTTGTGGGTTTGCCAAATCTGCAGAGGCTTCTCAAATTTCATTCTTTTCTGATTAAAATCAATGATGATAGTTGGTTCAAGCTTCATATCCTACCCTCCGCTTCTGTTGCTTGATAACCTTTTAATCTATGCCAGATTACAAGCCTTTATAGGAGTCTGTTTCGTATAGAATCCAGAATCTTACATCGGAAATTACATACAGGGTTCCAGATACGACTGCGAGCTCATCCTTGCTCGTCATTTCAGATAGGCATTGTAAGGCTTCCTTCCAATCTGGCTTGAGGTACACCATGGTCTGCAAATCATTTTCCGCGAATCTTTAAAATAACCCATTCGAGCATTCCCCCTTAAAGTAAAAAAGCATTCGATCCTAAGATCAAATACTTTGCCCAGGCGTACGGCGATATGAATATGTGCTCCCTCGTGGTTCACCACGTTTACGCCAGTCACACATATCTAATATTCCATCTATACCAGTTAAATACGCAGTCCATAGATTAAGCTAGAACAGCTTTGTTACAAGAAAGATATCACAAATCGGTAGGTATAAGGTAACTGAATTAAACTATATCTGGTCATATCCTTAGGCTATAACGGATTCGTTTCAAAAATCAAATAGGAAATCACGATCCGTCAATGCCTCCACATGAAGGGTACGAACATATCCGTTTCCTTTTTTGGAAAAGAAATCGTGCTGCTTTGTACGTGTGCTGATTCCATTCAGGACTATTGGATTAATATCCTCCTCTGGAAATATAGGTTCGAGCCCCAGATTCATGAATGCTTTGTTGGCATTATAGCGGATAAATGCTTTCACTTCGTCAGTTAATCCTACAGATTGGTAAAGTTCCTCTGTGTACAGCTCTTCATTGCTATGCAAATTGCGAATAAGACTCTGAAGCTTATCGAATGCCGATTGCTGCTCGTTTTCATCCAATTGCGCATATATTTCTTGAGCGAGCATGCCAATATACAACCCGTGAATGCTTTCATCACGCAGTATCAGATTAATGACTTCACCACTACTCGTCATTTTACCTTGCCCTGCCAAGTAAAGCGGATAAAAAAATCCACTATAAAACAGATAACTCTCCAGCAATACAGAGGCCGCCATCGCCAAATACAAATCCTCACGCGTCTTAATGCCATTATAATATTGGGAGATCGTCTCTGCTTTGATTTGCAAGCAACGATTGCTTTCTATCCAGCTGAAAATGTTGTCGATCTCTTCAGTTGAAGCCAGTGTTGTGAAAATACTGCTATAAGATTTGGCATGAATTTGCTCCATCATCCCCATAAAACCGAGCACGGCTTTACGCTGCAGCCCGTCAACCCATTCAAGTATTTTGGGCATGCCAACGCCACCCTGAACCGTATCCAGCAGGGTCAGCCCCCCAAGTACTTTCATATACAGCTCCCGCTCGTCATGGCTCAGCGTCAGCCAAGACATTTGATCATCCGACAAAGGAATCTCTTCATCCGTCCAAAACTGCATCATATTTTGCTTCCAGAAAGTGTCGGTAAAATCATCATCCGGACGGTTCCAATTTACAGCTTTCCAAACACTCATTTTCATCTTTCCCCTTCCCCTAAACGGAGCAACTGATGCATTCTTCGATGGACAATCTGTTCGTCCGGGTATAATAGAGCGATTTTAATCCTTTTTTAGCTGCATAAATGTAGTAGCGAGCAAGCTGCCTTGTCGTGATGTCACTGTTAACATGGAGCACGGTTGAGATTCCTTGATCGACATGTATTTGAATTTCAGCAATTAGATCCAACACCTTAAATTGATCCATCTGATAGGCAGATTTATAGTAAAAGAAATTATCCCGGCTCATGTACGGCATCGGGTAATAGGTGGTTGAGTTGGCATAGGTGCGGGTTTCAATCGGCTCCACAATCGGCATCACGCTTGATGTAGCGTTCTGAATATATGAAATGCTCTGCGTCGGGGCAATTGCCAGGCGGTAAGCGTGATATAATCCATGCTTCTGCACAGCAGCCTTCAAATTCTCCCAGTCTTCCGGAGACGGAACTGGAATCCCGCTGAACAATAGCTTCACTTTGCTGGTAACCGGTCGGTAGTCCGTTGTCAAGTAACGGTCGAAGTACGTACCATTCGCATAGTCCGAATGCTGGAAGCCTGTAAATGTGACGCCACGCGTTTTTGCAATTTCCATGCTTTTTTCCAAGGAATAATAATTCATCATCATAAAAAAAGTGCGGACAAAATCTTGAGCCTCATCGCTTTCATACGCGATTTTATTTTTGGCAAGATAGCCGTGAAGGTTCATAGCTCCCAATCCGACCGAATGCAGCTCCCGGTTTGCTTTTGCAACACCCGGCGCATTGGCGATGTTCGTCATATCGCTTACGGCTGTTAGGGCGGTCATCCCGTCGTGGACAGATTCCCTCACTTTTTTCCATTCCATGACATTGGCAATGTTCAGGGAGGCGAGGTTGCAGCTTATATCCCGACGGATCAGATCCGGGCAACCATAATCGGTGATTTCCGAAGTTTCTTGCAATTGGAAGATTTCCGTACACAAGTTTGACATGTTGATCGTACCCAGCTTTTTCAGAGGATGGGAACGGTTGGCGTTGCTTTTGTTCATGATATAAGGATAACCCGATTCGAGCTGGATCATCGCAATTTTGATTAACATGTCCCGTGCGCTCATCACTGTCTTTTTACGCACCCGGTTATCGGCCAGCAGTTGGTCGTACATATCATCAAGATCCATATCATCCAGGTATTTTCCGTACGCTTGAAAAACAGAATAAGGAGCAAACAGATGCAACGGCTTGTTATCCTCAGCAAGCTGATAAAACTTGTCAGGCACAATCAAACCAATCGATAATGTCTTGAGCCGCATTTTCTCATCCGCGTTAATCTTCTTGCTATCTAAAAGCTCCATGACATCCCATCCAAAAATATGATAATAGGCTGCTCCTGAACCTCTGCGTTGACCCATCTGGTCTGCGTAGGAGAATGCATCCTCCATCAGCTTGAGTACCGGCATAATTCCTTTGGCCGCGCCCTCAACACCTTTAATCGGCTCACCACGACCGCGAAGCTTGGACAAATTGACCGCTACACCACCTCCAATTTTCGAAAGCTGCATGCAGGTACCGAGTACATAGTTAATCGAGTTGAGCGAATCATCGGTTTCCAGCAGAAAGCAGGATACCATTTCACCGCGCCTGCTTTTCCCTGCATTCAGAAATGTCGGAGTCGCCGGCTGCATTCGCTGCTCCATCATGGACGTGGCCAAATCCCTTGCTATTTGCATCTCACCGCCCGCCAGATACAAAGCTACAATTGCAACTCTGTCCGGATAATGCTCCAAGTAAATGGAATGGTCGTTGCTTTTCACCGCATAATCCGTATAAAATTTGGAGGCCGCCATATAAGACGGGAACTCGAAACGAAAGCTATGACTGATTTGGTAAATCTCATCGACTTCATCGTGAGTGTAGCGTTCATACACATTTTCATAATAATCGTTATCAATCATGTACCGAACTTTGGTCGAAGTATCAGCGAACTGGATGGTCTTCTGGTATACTTCTTCCATGAAAGCCGCTACGGCTTCCCTGTCTTTATGCAGCTGAAAAAAACCGTCCGCGTCTCGCTGCATAAGCAAATTGTTCAACTCAATGTGCTGCAATCAAACTCACCTCCTGAATAAACCTCTCTACATCCTTACTCGTTCCTGAAAGCTCGAATTTCCCCAGTACAGGTACCCCGTATAACGCTGAGATATGATCGGCGCTGCGTGCAAAGCCTTCACCCCAGTTTCGGTTACCGCTAGCAGATACACCCATTAAATGCGAATGGTTTTTTTTCAGAAAAGAAGATACTTTTTCAGGAACCTGACCGAATCCGGTGGTATAGGTAACTAACACGAAAGACTCATTTAAGTCCTCCATCTTATCCTCAATTTGAATCGCTGGCATATTCAATTTTTTAACAAAACGGCGTACATTTCCCGTCTTGGTGTCGTAGGCGATCAACATATTTAGTCCTCCCATTCCGTTCATTGCTCTAAAGTTAACAATAAAAAAAGCACATCCGGAAGCCATAAGGGCCGAATGCACCAAAGCGAGCAGACGAATTTTCGCCTACCTCGTCACGGACGAAGCGATCACCTTACCTGTTCTCCGCAGGAATCGTGTCAATGAACAGGCAGGTCTCCTGGCTCGAGGATCAACGTATTCGATCCGCCTTCCCGACTTTGTATGATACAAAATCAGTGGCCAACCAGATCGATACTTCTCTCTTACAGTGGCGGGACCGCACCGGTTTTTCACCGGACTTCCCTTTTAAGCCTTTTCGTTCACTTTAAACAAAAAAGCACCTGTCATAACAATATATAGTTGTTAATTAACGATTTATACAAATATATATCAATATATTGTAATTGTCAATTGTGATATATGCGTAGTTTCCACAAAGAAAAAGAGCCAGCGCATATGCGCCAGCCCCTATGAATCAAGAAACAACTATGAGTAGCTTAAACCCGGATAAAGCGGGAATTGTGCAGTTAAATCCTTCACCATGCCGCGTACTTCTTCATGAACAGCTTCGTCGGACTGGTTTTTTAATGTTAATGCGATGATTTTTGCAATTACTTTCATAGCTTCTTGGTTCATGCCACGAGCGGTAGCAGCAGGTGTGCCGATACGAACACCACTTGTCACCATGGGCTTAGCAGGGTCAAATGGAATCGCATTTTTGTTTACCGTTACGCCTACTTCATCCAACAAATGCTCAGCAGCTTTACCAGTGATGCCAAGGCTGCGAAGGTCGATCAGCATCAAATGGTTGTCGGTACCGCCGGATACAAGATCAATACCTTCAGCCAATAAGGCTTCGGATAAGGTTTTAGCGTTATTGACAACGTTGTGCGCGTAGGTTTTAAATTCTGGCTGAAGCGCTTCGCCAAAAGCAACTGCTTTGGCCGCAATAATGTGCATCAATGGTCCACCTTGGGTACCCGGAAATACCGCTTTATCAATCGCTGCTGCCCATGGCTTACGGCACAGGATCATACCGCCTCGAGGTCCGCGAAGCGTTTTATGGGTAGTCGTTGTGACAAAATGCGCGTGTGGAACCGGACTCGGATGCAAGCCTGCTGCTACAAGACCTGCAATGTGAGCCATATCAACAAACAATAAGGCGCCCACATCATTGGCAATTGAAGCCAACGCTTCAAAATCGATGATGCGTGAATAGGCGCTGGCACCGGCTACGATCATGCGGGGCTTGTCCTTGAATGCCAATTTGCGGACCTCGTTATAATCGATACGCGCATCGTCTTCTCTTACACCATAAGCAACAAAGTTATATAAAATACCGGAAGCATTCACAGGACTACCGTGAGTTAAGTGGCCGCCATGTGCAAGGTTCATGCCCAGCACCGTGTCGCCAGGCTTCAGGGCTGCCAAATAAACCGCCATATTAGCTTGCGCACCGGAATGTGGCTGTACGTTCGCATGATCAGCACCAAACAATTGTTTAGCACGCTCACGCGCAATATCCTCAACGATATCCACGTATTCACAACCACCATAGTAGCGTTTACCCGGATAGCCTTCCGCATACTTGTTCGTCAGCACGGTACCCATTGCCTGTATGACAGCCTCACTCACGAAGTTCTCGGAAGCGATCAATTCAATTTTATCTCGTTGACGACCAATCTCCAAATTCATAGCCTCAACAATTTTGGGATCTTGTTTGCGTAAATGTTCCACAGTCCTGTTCTCCTTAGTAGACATGTTCTTAATAGCACGTACGCACACGGTCAAAGCCTGCTGCGTACGTGTTTGTGTAACCACTATAACCTTGTATTCTATCTATATACTAAAATTACACGAGTGCGGAATGTTTTGTACGGGCAATCTTCGTCGCATCAACCATGTTTCGCAAGGAATCAACCGTCTCTTGAAGTCCACGGGTTTTAAGTCCGCAGTCCGGATTAATCCAGAACAGCTTAGGATCCAATACCCGCAAAGCGCGTTCGATCATGCTGGTCATTTCCTCCACACTCGGAATACGTGGGCTGTGGATATCGTATACACCTAAGCCGATTCCAAGCTTGTAAGTGTTCAGCTCGAAACTGTGAATCAGTTCGCCGTGGCTGCGGGATGTTTCAATGGAAATAACATCGGCATCCATCGCTTCTATCGAATCAATCATGTCATGGAACTCGCAATAGCACATATGCGTATGGATTTGTGTTGTTTCCTGTACGGTGCAGGTGGCTATACGGAAAGATTTGACTGCCCACTCCAGATAATTGGCTTGCTCAGCTTCCTTAAGCGGCAGCCCTTCGCGAACTGCTGGCTCATCGACCTGAATCATACCAATGCCCGCCTGCTCAAGTGCTTCCACTTCTTGTCTCAGCGCATACGCCAATTGGTAGGCAATTTGCTCACGCGGTATGTCTTCACGGACAAATGACCAATTCATGATCGTAATAGGACCGGTCAGCATTCCTTTAACTGGATGCGCGGTTTGCGACTGGGCATATTTGGTTTCTTCCACAGTCATTTCACCGGTGAACGCTACATCCCCGAATATAACCGGAGGTTTAACGCAACGGGAACCGTAGGATTGGACCCATCCGTTTTGTGTAAATGCAAAGCCTGCAAGCTTTTCGCCGAAAAACTCGACCATATCCGTTCGTTCAAACTCCCCGTGCACCAGTACATCCAGACCAATTTCCTCTTGAAGCTTGATCCAGATATCGATTTGTTCCCGGATAAAGCCAGCATACTGCTCTTGGCTCCATTCACCCTTGCGCCACAATTGGCGTGCTTTTCTCACTTCAGCAGATTGTGGAAAGCTGCCGATTGTCGTTGTTGGAAAAAGGGGTAGCTGCCATTTGGCCTGTTGAGCGGCATAACGCTCGGCAAAAGGCAGGTTGCGCTCCGGCTTTTGAGAATTAACAGCAGCTACGGCTTGCTGGATATCGCTGCGGTTGCGCTCTTCTGACTGCTGAAGTGCCTGAATAACACGGTCACTGTGATCCAGTTCATCTTTCACTCCGTCGCTGCCTACAGCGACAGCTTTTGTTAAAAGGACCAATTCGTTAAGCTTTTCATCCGCAAATGCGAGAGCATTCTTCAGTTCAGATGAGAGCTTAGTCTCACGTTCTGTTGTTACCGGAACATGAAGCAAGCTGCATGACGACTGCACGATGAGGCGATCGGCTGTAACGAGTTCAGTGAGTTGTTCCAGTAGTCCCAGTTTGCCCCGAAGTGACGCTTTCCAAATACCGCGACCGTCGATGACGCCTGCACCTAAAACCTTGTCATCCGGAAACCCGAGCGTTTTAATCGAAGATAGATTACCGGATAGACCATGTACGAAATCAAGTCCAATTCCTTTGACTGGCAACGCGACGATTTCACTGTATTGGTCGACAGATTCAAAATAGGTTTGCAGTATGATGTTCAGATTAGGCACGGATGCAGCAAACGTCTCATAGATAGTCTTCAATCGCTGGATATCAGGACCACTTAGCTTCGTCACGAGAACAGGCTCATCGATTTGTACCCATTGAACTCCTTCTGCAGCCAACTCCTGAAGAACCTGCACATAGAGTGGTAACAACCGATCCAACCAGGAATCAAACTCCGATTGGCTGTATCCTTTTGATAATTTCAGGAAGGTCAATGGTCCCACGATAACCGGTTTGCCTTCAATCCCAAGCTTTTCCTTAGCTTCCCGATAAGCTGCAAGAGGTTTATTTTCGGTAAGCACCGGAGATGCATCAGCCAATTCAGGTACAATATAGTGATAGTTGGTGTTAAACCACTTGGTCATTTCGCTTGCTGTAGCATCCTTCGTCCCACGAGCCATCCCGTAGTAGACAGACAAAGGCACCGCGCCACCTTCATAAGAAAAACGCTTCGGAATAATACCGAACATGGCAGCTGTATCCAATACATGGTCGTAATAGCTGAAATCATTAACCGGGATCAAATCGATGCCTTTCTCTTGCTGTTTACGCAAATGATTCAATCGGATGTCCTGCAGCTGGCGGTGAAACTCTGCTTCCTCAAGCTTGCCTGACCAGAAAGCTTCAAGCGCTTTCTTCCATTCCCGATCCGCACCAATACGCGGGTATCCTAAAGCACTACTCTTCACCATCTATAAAAACTCCTCTACAATTTGTTATAGAAAACATATCATAGATTTCCAGATATAACGTAACTGGATTAAACTATATCTAGTTATAGCCTGAGGATATAAGTACTTTTTAGTACAACAAAAAAAGGATGAAACGTACTCACCCTTTTTTTGTTACTATTATTCTAATATTTAACCATTATATACCAATTATTTTCAAGGTTAAAGCAGACAGGCTCTAGTTAAATATTCATTTTACCCAGTATATGATTAGCCATAATTTTATATCCTTCAGCATTGGGATGCAGTTGGTCTGGTAGTTTGTCAACAAACGCTTCTCCAAAAATATCCAAACCGTCTACATAAGTAAGATTTGAATCCCCGTACGAAGTTAGAATATTCACCGCTTCCTGGATTTCTTTCCTCATTGTAACCAAGGTCATCCCTACTAAATTTTCGTCTGTTTCCCTGTGAGGACAATAAATAGGAGAACATATAAATAGGGGTGTGCAGCGATGCTTCTCCCGAATGATCGATACCATGCCAATTATTGCAGAACGAAACGTCCGGATATTTAAACTATTGCCACCCATCACATTAATGCCGAGGCACATGGTAATGACGTCAGCGGGAAGGTCACGGATGACGCGAGCAACCATAGGTTCCAAATGACATTGTCCACCAAATCCCATACAGGTCAGGTCCCAACCTTTGTTGCGTGCTACGATTGCTGGCCAAGTTAGAGCCGGACTTTCAGCTGCGCTGCATTGTGTAATGGAGCTGCCGTATGCAACCCACCGCGGTTGATTGTTTGGCAAGGGATTGACCGATGCCCCATCATCGACTTTTAGTGCCTTCACAATGACGATAGCCTTTGGGGAAAAATAAATTTCAACCCTCTTCATGCTGTCTGGTAAGTTTGTAAATAAACAAATTTCTTCTCCTGCAATAAGAGTCTTGGTATCGACTAATTCATCTTCAATAACGATGTCAAACCATATATCTATATCCGTCATAGCGACATGCAGCTCCACCGAGGTGGAATCGCTCATAAAAGCAACTCTAACGCCCGCCGTTTCCCCTGCCTTCTCTGCTAATTGAGATGCAAATAAGCTGAGCTGATCATGTGGCAATCGCCATGGCCGAAGTCCGATAGCATTCTTTTCTATTGAAACAGCACCCCGAAACCACTCTTCATTGATTTCAATGGTTTGCATTCTTCAATTCACCTTTCTATCGCTATTTGAGTGCTATTATTTACTTCAATCTACGATGTAACAGGAATCACCGGCTTATCCTGCAAAATATCGCTGCATGCTTGCATCCATGAAGCCAAGCCGGAGGCAAGCCGTTCGATGTGTACGGCATTTGACGGATCTGTCGACAAATCCTGTGTTTCCCAAGGGTCGTTTTGCAGATCGAACAACTGGATTCGTTCCGTTCCTGTATTCGTTACTGACGAGCGATAATAACGGATCAGCTTCCATCGGCCGTCCGTTACCATCCGCTGGACATCTCGATATACCGAGCACACGATACCACGAATGCCATCGCTTTCTTCTGCAAAGATTGGACACAGACTTATGCCTTCCGTTTCCTCTGGCAGGGTGACGTCGCACAGCCCGGCAACTGTAGGAAAAATATCGATATTGCTTGCCAGCGCAAGCTCCTGCTTGCCCTCCGGCACGCCTGGCCCCCGGAATATAAGCGGAATGCGCACGCTATGCTCGTAAACGTTCTGTTTGCCCATCAGTCCATGCTGCCCGACCGCCAAGCCATGGTCCGCGGTATACACGATGAGCGTGTCGTCATAGATGCCCTTAGCCTTCAGCGCTTCGACGACTCTACCGATTTGCGCGTCCAAATGACTTATCATCGCATAGTAATCGGCAATATGCTCACGAATCTCAACCTCTTCCCTCGGCCATTGTGCGAGCTTCTCGTCCCGACACATCATATCGCCGGTATCGAACGGATGCTCCCGCACAAAGTTCGAAGGCAGCGGAATATTGGCTTTGTCGTACATACTTGCATAAGGCTCCGGTGCGGTTCGGGGATCATGCGGCGCGGTATAAGCCACATACAGGAAAAACGGCCGATCCTCGCGGTAATCCTCAATAAAGTTGACGGCGGCGTCCGTGAACAACTCCGTCGAGAAAGTAGTTTCAATATATTCCTGTTCCTTCGGATAAGCCCCGGTCGGATCATAATCGTACACGGGAACCTGGGTATGCTCGCTCATTCCGTGAAAATATAGCTTATCCCCTCCTTCAAAACTTCGGGTGAAGCTAGCCTTGTCGTTATGCCACTTGCCGACCGCGTGAGTTTGATATCCGGCTTCGCGCATCGTTTGCGGCATGAGCCGAACATCCGAACGAATAACGCTCGAATGCTCTCGGTTCGTCATGTCTTTGCCGATCATCGCCCGGAATATTGGTATGCCCGTATTCACACACGCTCTGCTCGGCGCGCAAAGGGCTCCGGTTAAGCCACCGAATATATGCATGTTACGGCAAGATGTGCCGCTGGCGACGAGGGAATCCAATACTGGCGTCTGCACCGTTTCATTGCCGAACGCTTGAATGGCTTCACCACGATGATCGTCCGCTATAATAAATACGACATTCGTTCTTTTGGCAGAAAGCTTCTTTATGCTATTCTCTTTCATCTTGTACCTCACTCTCACGTTGCAAACGACCCCCATAGTACGTATGAAGGTTCGTGGCAATAATCTCAATTACTTTTTCGATTTATACTGTGTATAGGCTTGTTGATAAATTTCCAGGTAGCGTTTGATGTTCATTTTGTCCAAGGTGGCCAAATAATTGTTCCAATCCTTCTCGACGTCCAGCGAGCCTGTAACCGTTTTCGCAAAAAACTCGGTTCTGTAATCTGTGAGCGTCTTCTCAAGGTTAGCAAGCTCCTCCGCTTGTTCGTTGGTAAAGAACACTGGCGGCACAATTTTGCTCGGGTCGATTTCAAACGGCTCGTATTTTTTAGTTTCATTATACAAAATAAGTTCAAGTGAGTTTTTCGGATCTGCTGCTACGCTTAAGCGCAACTCGTTTGTTCGCAGCGATGGCCCCGACTGCGCCCAGTGTATGTTTTGCAGCTTGCCAAACGTGGCAATCGGTTTCCATACCGCTTGCTTCCCGTTAACTCCAAGCTCTCCTTGCGCCGGACGCACCCACTCCTGATCAGGACGGCCCTGTGTGCTGCGCAGTGTTGCTTCTTCGGAAAGCAGCAGGTCGGCCATACGGAATGCGGCTGCAGGATTTTTGGCCTTATTGGTGATGACGAATTGACCTGTAGAAACGGCATAAGGATTATATGCAGTTGAACGTATACCTGTCGGTCCTTTGAGTGGCGGTACGGAAATGTAGTCTTTGAATCTCGGATTATCGACATCGACAAACACCGTTTGGTTTTGCGAAGCAATAACTCCGGTGATCGGAATTTCCGGATTCAAGCCCATTTGTTTCAGTTGGTTTCTATCCTGTGTAAACGTTTGCGGGGAAATCAAGCCTTCTGCATACAGCTTGCTCATATACTTCAATGCTTCCTTCCACTCCGGTTGGTTGTAGGCGACTTGAACCTTTCCGTCCTTTACATATTTCAAGTTGAAATCCTTCTCAATAAAAGCACTGGTTAAGAAAAGATCCAACGTCGAGGATGGGCCGTTGGTAGCGCCGACAAGTGGGATCTCATCTGCCTTGCCGTTCCCGTTCGGATCTTTTTCCTTAAAAGCTTTGAGCACTTGATAAAACTCTTCAGTCGTTTCTGGCATTTTTAATCCGAGCTTGTCCAGCCATGGTTGATAAATCCACATCTTTTGGCCAAGTGAGCAGTGGTAGCAGTCATTAACCTGAGGTACCGAATAAATATTGCCATCAGGCATCGTAATCAAATCTTTTACATACGAAACCTGCCCGAACATCTTTTTCATTTCCACGCCATATTTATCAATAAACGGGTTCAGCGAAATAAACACGCCATCCTTACCGTAAATCGATTGCTGAATCGGCGATACACTCATATTAAGCAGCACGTCCGGATAATCGCCGCTTGCGAGTGAAACGTTAAGCTTCTCTGCAAATGTTTTTTCCGGAGCGATTTCCCAATCGATATGAATGTTCGTTTTCTCCTCCAGCCACTTGGTGAACTCGTTAGTTGCAAAGTTTTCGACAATGCTGGAGCCTTTGACCATGACCTTGAGCGTCGTTTTTTCTTTCGTGATCGGGAATACGCCCGCAGCCGTTACTTGATCGTCGCTGCTTGCTTCCTTCTTTTGGGCAGCTTCCTTTGGTACGCTGTCGGCGCATGCGCTTAGAAGTGCTACAGATGTTGTAATCGCTACCAAAGCTGTTAAACCTTTTTTCATGTAAAGACCTCCCCTTATATGCTAGATGTTTTTCCTCTTTAGGATACGAAATAAGGGGCCGCCAAGCATTGTGCTAATTTACACTGATATGACTTTATTTGCGCTGGACGGTGACATGCGAATCGCAGCCTTCGTTACATAATTGTACATATTTATCCAATATATTCCATTATTTGCAGAATGGTTCACTATTCTGTGGCCGTAGCTACCCATTAGCTAGCTTATCGTTAACCGATGGGAACTATAACAAATAGCTGCCGACACAATCCCGGCAGCTGAGCTTCAACGTAATAAAGAACAATTTCACTTTTGAACATTTGGCCCTTTAATATGACAGACAATATTCGGTATACCATTTTCTAAGCTGATTAATTTGAGCCTGATGATAGCGGGTATGGTCAGCCATATGCCACAGGCCCCAACGTAGGGTTGCTTGCTTTTCATTTTCATGTCCAACCGTGATGTGAGCTTGATTTTATCTTTGAGGATGATTTGTTTCCTGCTCACTAATAAACGTATCAATATTTTTATTAGCGATGCCTTCCTTGTCTAGCAATTCCTTTAAACGCTGCCTATGAAGCTCGCCGAGACCGTATAACAGGTACCCCTCATTTTTGGCCTTTTTAATATGCTGGAACATCGAGAAATCTCTTGCCTTCTCAGCCTTCATCATCGGTGATTCCCCGTCCTTACTGTAATCATTACTCGCAAGATGCCAATTTTGGCTGAAGGAGGCTTTGTCTTTCTCAGGCGCAGACTCCTGCTCCTGTTGTATCTTCTCTTCAGCATAGGCTGTCAGATCTCGATAAAAGGTTTTGAACAAGGCACTGCTGCCTTCTTTCCTCATCTCTGTCGTGACTGCGACATCTGAGCTTTCCTGCGATGAAATAGCTGCAGCGGTTTGATCCCACATCTCCTTGTGAAGCATATAAGTTTGAAAAAGTTCGGATTCTGGGTTTGCACTTGAAGCAAAATGAATACCCATTACCAAATAAGCTAATTCCACGGTCGATCCTTGAAGCTGATAGTTCTTTTCATCCACACTAACTCCACTTAATGCCCTTAATATTTTGGGATAAAAGCTCTCGGCCCTATGACTTCTTTCTCCTTCGGCCCCTTTAAACTTTTGATTGATGACTTCGTCCCGTGCTCGCATATCATTCGTTAATTCAGGGTTGCTTGCTGCCTCCGCTGGAAATTCAGTAAAGCCTTCATGCATATATTTATCGGTACCTACTGCTGCTGTGATATCTGAAAGATTAACTGCCGCATGCTCTTCACCAAGCACAAGCAGCTTATTAGGGAGACGAATCCAAGTACCCTTCTTTTTAACATAACCCACCTTTTCAGTTGATTTTTCTGCATACTGCTTCATCTCATCTTTACTATTAAAATATCGGGATGGAAAATCATTCAGCATGTTGCTAACATTTCGCTCACCCTCACCCATACTACCGTGACTGGTTTTCGTTTTGTTTCTGAAACCACTGAAGACTCTATTTTTGATGTACACTTTTCGTTGTATAGGAGGAGTTGAAGCTGATTGATTTACTGGCAGTTGTATCAGAGTCTCGTTCGGTGTCTCCGATTTCTCAGCAGACCTGCTGGCATTTTGCTTGAAAAGCTCACCAACAGCACGATTGCCAATTGTACGCTGAAGCTGTAACAATTGACTTGAATTCATCGAGCTCACGTTCATCGGTCGTTGTGCCATTGCATCAGCAGATAATTGAAGACTACTACGTGACTGCATCTCAAACGTTTTCGGTGAGTCCGCATCAGCAGTTTTGGTGGAATCGTTAGGTATCCTCGCTGGATGATTAATCTGCATATGTACCTCTTTCAATTGAATTGATGACGTTCATAAGAACCTAACAGGATACGCTTCAGAAAACAGTATGCTAATTACAAAAGTTTGTCTTCATAAGATTCCTGAAACCACTCATAATTCTCAAGAATACGCTTCTTGTCAGCATTACTCAATTCTAAATATCTGTCTACAATTGAATTTAGAAGCCCTGATGAAAGTGTCTGTCCCAAGGGTTGTAAACTATCCGTAGATAAATTGTCCATTATTGCCCCTAATAATGCCGCAGGAGCACTTGATACATTTTTGTTAATGATCTCCATAGCCTTTTCCTGGTCACCTTCATAAAGCAAATTAAATGCAACCGCTTGGAGAAACTCATCCCCCAAATTTTCTTCCAGTATCTTAGAGCAGAAAGGTGTTGCTTTTTCCTTATCCCTTATAGATAGTTCTGTTAAAGCAGAAGCAGCTTCTCCATAATTCTCTAAACTGATAACAATCGCAATTAATTGGGCATTATTCATACTGGAAATATACGTCTCGTAATTAACTATTCTGTCCAATGCCGCTGCTTTTGCTATTTGCTCCTTGTTTTCCATCATACCCCTCCATAACTAAATTGTTGTTGGGATTAACTTTATAGTTGATAAATACGGTTGTCCATCAACCATTTTCCATGTTGTTAATACCTTGAGTTTCCCATCGGGACCTTCGAGTATACTTGGGAAATCCAGTGTATTTTCACGGTTTACCTGTTTACCTACTTCTAATAAATGTTGTGCAATGGACTGATTATTCTCTATTGTATCACTAAGTCCTATCGACTCAAGTTTTTGTCTCATATCATCCGAACGGTCAAAATTATGCTTCATTTTTTCAAGTCTTTTAATTCGTTCGGCGTTTTGAGGGTCTGCATCAAATACCTTTCTTTGGGTCTGTCTTAATTGCTTTAAATCTCGAAGTTCTTTTGTCAATTCTTGAATATTAACGTTGACCTTGCCTCTCAAATATTTCTCAATTTTATCAACTGGTATTATCGTATTTCCGTCTGTATACACCTTAATGGCTTTACCACTTTGAGGGGCAATAACCTCTTCGGTTTTAAGCTCCCCCGTCCCCTCTTCGACTTTATTCGGCGTATCGTCATCCGGATGCTTATCCGGGCTATTGCCGTCATTCTTCGGAGGCGTCGGTTTAACCGGGACGTCGACATCCGGCTTCCGGGAACCGAGCTTATCCAGAAGCTTGCGCACATAACGGCGTCCTTTCTTTCCCACCCATTGTAGCGCTTTGCCGAATGGGATTCGGCTTAGTGCAATACCTATAGCCACAGAAAGCATATTTTCGGGAGTCAGCAGCTTCTTCGGATCGCGGATATATCCAGAAATCTCATGCCCGCTTCCGGCAATTCCCACCACTGACATCCCAATGCCTAAAGCCGGCCAGAATCCGACGAACAGCAGTGACAAGGCAAGGGCACCGAGCAAGAGCGCACCCTGTTCATACCATTCCAGCCGATCCCACCAATCCTGCAGCGAATCGAACATGCAGGCGAAACATGCTGTTTCCCCTCCACCCGTATGAGCCCCGATGCCTGCGAACAGACTGGCCACAAGCAGAATCAACGCAAGTACGGTCAGCGTCTGGCAAAGAGCTTTTACCCGAGCCTGGACAGCATCTTTACGGTCGGCAGCTTCCTCGTTCCCGTAGAGCAAATGAAATCCAAGCTCCCTGCGTTCCCGGTAAAAGCTGAGCCAATATATAAATTTTCCCCGGTCCAGACAAAAAGAGCGGGTCATATTCCACAATTCGTTAATCGGATTAAGAAGCGGCTCGTTCGGCAGCGCCGGAAGGCGGCTTCGTATTTGGTTCAGCGACCAGTAATCGGCAATAAGCGATGTGGCCAGCATTAACAGGAAGGTCGGCTGAGTTGTATAACCGCTGCCGGTCCAATCATGAAGCCGGAACACCCAACCTGGCAGCTTGTGTTGGCCGTTATAGGCCGCGTGATCCAGGATCGACCAAAGCAAAATGATTACCGGGAACAGAAAAACCCATTTCGTCAATCTTGTTCGCAGCCGATAGGCTATCCCGCACGCAAGCGCTATCATGGCGGTATGTACGGGATGACCAACCGTCATTAGCGTCGGAAACAGACTTTCTTCGAAGCGCCCCGGGAACAGCGAGAAAACGTCCCAATGGATAGTTTCGCCGCCCAGCATTGTAAAGCTGTAGCCGAACTTTTTCGCAAGAATGCCGGAACTTAGCCATCTTCGGGAAAGCTCCTCCATCAGTTGGAAGCCCACGCCGGTTGCCGCACCAATAAGCGTGTAATCGCTTAAACTCAAAGCGGAAGCTCGTCGTGAAAACAACAGAAATACACCTAACGGAAGGAGCTTCCACAATTCTTCGAAAATCGGCGTAATCACGGCAATAGACCAAAGGTCGGATGTTTTTCCGCTGAAAAGCACGTGGAGAGCATTCACCGTAAGCGTCGTGAACGGTACGACAAGAAAAACACCTGCCAGAACGAACAGAACGATCGGCTTCCACGGCATCGTTTTGCTTCTGCACAGAAACCAAAATTGCAGCAGCACATAAAACGACCATAAATATTGAACCAGCATGGTACGCGATTCTTTAACGAAAACCAAGCTTAAAGCAAACATGATTAGCGACAACCAGGAAAAAACTGTATATGCCGTTTTAATAAACGGATATTTCTCAATCCATGCTTGGCAAGTTCGATAGATGACCTCAAGGAAATCCCGAATTCCGGTTCGAATGGACCAGATCGTATTCACTACGGTCGCCTCCTTTTAAAGCCGGCCTCGTATGAATGGGACGTCTCCCTTGACCACGGTCCGGCCATGGATAAATAAATTCATGAAAACCAGAGTCACCGATCGATCGGAGGTTTATAGAGTAACACTCGCAACATGAGCTAACCAATTACCCACAGGATACTAGTATTATAGACATTCTTATAAAAGGTGGCAAAAGGCGCTGGTCTCAAATTTTGGTAGGTTATATCGATAAGAAACCCTGAAAACCAGGTTTAAGATTTAAAAATAGTACATGGAAACTATAAGCAAAAATGAATCCAAAAAAGGAAAGCAAACCCCAAAAACGGGTTGTCTCCGGCTAGTAAGTCATATCCGTACAGGAAGGAACCCATTATAGTTTAACACCTGACATGTTTGCGTTTGAAACCAAGTTGCCCTTTATCTACTGCCTTTTGAATATTTTCGGAAGCGAGTAGGAAACTGCTTTTTGTCTTGTCCCGTTTAACTTCTACTGGGCCTACTGCCTTTGCGGTCTCGACCGCCTTATTATGGAGCGGCAAATAGGATACCCCGACTGTGTAAATAAAATTATTCATAGCATATTTAGTTCGTTCAGGAGAATCGTGGATCGTATTTTCCACAATTTCAAGCATAGAGGCAATTTTGCTTTCGGAAAATTCACCGTCCGGGCGATTACCCATGAGCCAGCAGTAACAACTCCAGCCCGCTGACATTCTCAGTTCTTCGCCGCTTGCGATCCATTTATCGGCAACTTCTTGTGCAATATCTGTTTCTGACAAGGTTACTGCAACCACATAATCGGACAGCATATAAAAATAAGCCCTATCCATCCAACGCTCAAAATCCATTTCAGTCATTGCTTGTGGGTCTGCAATTATGCCGGCAAAGTACATTGCGTCGTAGTTCCCTGTGGTGTATAGCTGCTCAGCCAAAAGTTGATTTTTTTTAATTTTCTTGGCGATAGGCTTCATATCGCCTGTAGCCACGCCAAAAAGTGGTTCGTGCGCGCCATTGGATCCGTAAATTTTCTTAGTTCGCTCCTTGCCGAGAGCTTCAAGCTCCTGCATAACCATTTCTACATTCATAGTTTAACACTTCTTTCTTTTGGATTTTTTCTCATAGGTCTATGCCCAAGCCAGCTGCCTGTAGCAATGCCCCTGCTGCCAGGAACAGTCTGAGGGGGATTCGGCACTTTGAATCACTAACTTCCGGAGGAGCAATAAGCAGAATAAGATCAAACTAGCGAGAGACGATATTTGATAATTAAGGGAGCAGTTCGCCGCGGCCGGCAGCAAATATGAAACAGCGATAGTCCGGGACGTTATTTCCCCCGTCCTTGGGCGGTGCGCTCCAAGCACTCAGCGGCGGAATTGACCCGGCGTCAATCCCGTCCTCCGCTTAAACTCGCTGTAGTAATGATCCGCATCTTTACTGCCGACCTGCTGCATAATTTCTTTCACCGTCAACTTCGATTCCAGCAGCAGCTTCCGGCTTTCCTTGAAGCGGAGCTCCTGGACGTATCTCTTGAACGACATGCCGTAATGGAACGGAAAAATACGCGACAAATGGCGGGCACTCATATGCAGCTTCGTCGCAACGTCGGCAAGCGTAATCTCGCCGAGCGGAATCGCGAGCAGCGCTGCGTCGATTCGCCCCTTCACCAAATTCAGGTCGTCAGCCTGGGGCCATACTGCCTGCTGCTCCCTCCCTTGCCGGGTCGCGACACTTAAGGTGGCGAGCAGCTCCAGCATGCCCGCGGCCAACTTCGTCCGGTAAACCGGACTTTTGGCTTGCAGCAGCTCCTTCAACGCCTCGGTTTGCGAGCGCAGCCTGCCCTGCGTATCCTCGATTCTGATCCACGCCGGCCGGTCGCTTCCCGCCTCCCGCTTGTTCAGCAGCCAGTCGATCATATCTCGAACCTCGTCGTCGGGAACCGCCTTCTGCATATGCTCCAACCACGTGGCGCGAATGATAACGTCTCTGACCGACAAGGAGCCGGTTTCCACATCGACCCCCGTCGGGCGGAATACGTGCGTCGTGCCAAGCGGAATGAGATAGATGTCGCCCTCCTGAACGGGGACGGAGACGCCGTTGATGAACTGCGCCCCTTTCCCCCCGAGGAGGACGATCATTTCCGGGAAGTCGTGCGAATGCTCGAGCAGCCAATGATGCTCGTGCACGTCCATCACCGTAACAAACTCCTCCTGCGGCAGCACCTCGGCCTCGGAATAATGCTTGAACGATCTTTGCGCTGCCATCGTATTCACCTCCTCCATGTCTTGTTTGCCGGCATCATGTCTATTTAACCTGTATTGTAGATATGCAATGCCATTATACAATAAAGGCGGATTATAAAATATCCCCACCAAGTGGGGCTTCGAGCCTAAGGAGTGTTTACGATGAACAAATTCGATGTATCCGCTTACATATGGCCTGCTTACACCGGCGACGAGCCGCGCACAAAACTATTTGGCCTGAAGGAATCGGGGAATGGCAGTCCGTCAAGCAGGCGACGAGGAAATATCCGGAGCATACGTGGCCGCGTAAGCCCGTATGGGGATATGTCAACGAAGCGGACTCTTATGTGATGGAGATGCAGATTAATGCGGCGGCCGACCATGGAGTCAACGTATTCATCTACGATTGGTATTGGTACGACAGCCGCCCGTTTCTGGAGCAATGTCTAAACGACGGCTACTTGAAAGCGCGGAACAACGATCAGGTTAAATTCTATCTCATGTGGGCTAACCACGACGCCAAAAACGTATGGGACAAACGCATTTCGCACGAAGAAAGCACCGTCATCTGGAACGGCGCGGTCGACCGCCAGGAGTTCGAACGGCTTGCCCTCCGGCTGATCGACAAATATTTCAAGCATCCCTCCTACTACACGATCGACAATAAACCGGTGTTCATGTTCTACGACGTTGCCAATTTGTTGAAAGGCTTGGGCGGAGCGGCCGGCGTTCGCGATGCGCTTGATTGGTTTCGCGCCCGCGCGGTCGCGAAAGGCTTGCCGGGCCTTCATCTGCAGGTCACGATGTGGAACGAGCGGATGTTCGACACCAGCGGCGTAGACGGGGACCGGACGGCCACATGCGTGGAAATCGTTAGCGAGCTCGGCTTCGACAGCATGTCGCATTACCAGTATGTTCATTTCGTCGACATCGATCGCGACTACGACGCCATTATGGAGGACGTGCTCAAGGAATGGGCGCGCATTGATCAAACTTATGCGATTCCGTACTTCCCTCACGTATCGATCGGCTGGGACTTGCCCGAAAATCACGGAGAACGACTCATCTACAAACCCTCACTGCCTTAAGGAACGAAGTCCTAGCCGCAATGCAGTTGGGCAGTGCAGGGTGCCTCATAGGCCGATGAGCGTCCATAGACTCTACTGCCCATGAGAGTTATTGTGCTATAATGAACTATCATATGGGAATGGGAGATTTCAAATGGAGACTGTGGAAATTATTGCCCTCAGCGCTTTAGCCTTGTCTATCTTGCTTCTGCTGAAAGTGTTCAGCTTGCAGAGACAGCTTAACGAAATAAAATCGGATCTGCAAGGGCCTAACATCGGGCCGAACGTATACGGATCCTCCAAGCCAAATCATAATTTGCCTCCCTCTTCAAATCTTGATGAGAGATTGCGCTTGCTGCTTGATTCAGGAAAAAGGATTCAGGCAATTAAAGAGTTCAAAAAAGCTAGTGGTCTCGGCCTCAAAGAAGCCAAGGAATATGTAGATAGATTGGAGCGGGGGCAGTACTAAACGACTCCATTTTTCATATCCATACATCAGTGCCTTGACTTATACCCTCGCAGTTGCCGGTTCTTGTTTGCAGGCTGTTTGTAGAAGAACCCAACAAAGACCTCTTCACTATGATCCCTCATCAAGCGCAATCGGATTGTCCAAGCATCATCAGACCAAGTCTTTAATCGATATCTGGTACAACCAATTATTTTTACTGAACAGCACGCGATCTTCTCGAAAATCTTGCGTTATCGGTGCAAGTGGTTCGGCTTTTTCATTCAGAAAATGTACCTGGTGCCCTTTGCTCAAGCTCGCCGCTTTTTCATTTTTCTTGATAATGTAGTCTCCACTTTTTCCGTAACCACCGTCGAACAAGAAGTGACAACCATCGGTACAGAACCCGGCCGACCCGGAAATCTCAGGATTCATAAAACTGACCTTGGCCTGACTGGGTCCTCCTGAGATGCAGCCCAGCAAGAAGTCCGTATAATAGTAAAACCAGACCTCCTCCTCATGGACAACATTCAAGGCATAACAATCGGCAATATTCGACACTTTATCTTCGTATATTTTGTTGCCATGCTCATCCCAGGCTAGAAGGCCGTGCGCGCCGACGGGTTGATCCCAACCGTTATTTCCAAAAACGCCTTCGTCGAAATAACTGGTCCATATGGTACCTTTCTCCGTCACTTGAACACTCTGAATCCCGTCTCCAAGCAGGAACTCACGAACGGTACGTCCTTTATAATCACACACTTTGGCATTCAGATCATATTTGCCTGCACCATAATAAGAGCAGCGCGCTCCGACCAACAGCAGATGTCTACGAAGCGGTTGGACATAATGGTAATTAAAATGCTGACCCCCAATCAATACTTCATCGATATATTGATCTTCTACGATCAGTACCTTGTAGGTATACGTTTGCTTCAGAGCCGATGGAACGAACATTCCACGTTCCCGTTCCGGGATCTGGCTAATCAGCAGGACATATACGCAGTTATCGCCGCCGAACTGGGCTGAGACCAGCTCAAATCCCTCGGCATGCACCGAAATATCAACAAAAGGCTGCAGTGTCACCGTTTTATGAAACATGCCAATTCCTCCTGTAAGGGTGGGAATAACACCACTCTCTGTTTTGGTTAACCATATGATGTCAGATTAGAAAGCTTCTGAACATGGCGGAAGTATGGCGAAGCTAATTGAAAGTTGATTTTTGCCAAGATTCGGTCATTCCACAGAGATGACTAAGCGATCACCGCAGCCAGTAAATCGAGCGAAATGATAGTCGCTCCACGAGATGATAAAAAAACCAATTTATTGTCAATGGTAATGACAACAAATTGGATTTCATCCATTCAAATTATCTCAACAGCTTAATCTCATATTCCTTGGGTAGATATCCAAGCCGCACCCCTTTTAAGATGGCATAAGCCAGCATCAGCGTTCCACTCGACTCCAGGTAATTGCCTGCGCCTTCCTCATGATCTATGATCTGGAACCACAAGCCACCTTCGTGCTGACGAGGCAGCATGTCATTGATCGTTCCCAGCAGTATTGCCTTTAATGGCTTGGTATCGGCAGGCTCGTTCTCAAGCAGCTAATTTGGTCTTTTGCAAGTTTTCGAAATATACATTGTTCGGTAAAGCCATTTTTTCTACACCCGCTCTGTTGCCTGCCTGCTTATTCATAGAAAAAAACACCGTACCGAAAAAGGTTTACCCTTAAATCGGCAGGTGCTTCTCGATTCATCTCCTGCTATCTATGTTACTTAGTGTCATTCAAATCCAAAGTTAAACCCCATAACGAATTCGGGCCGGCAAATTCTCCATCATAAAATACGAGAAGCCATGTGCCATCCTCACACTTGGTCATCCAAGGATAACCAAAATCCCTTTTAACTGTTGATTGGTTTAATAGTTGTGGAAAATAAGCGATGACCCCTACCTTTTCCCATTTAAGATCGATTACACGGGTCTGAAAAAGAGTAATATGGCCTGGTGCGCTCTCAGAGCCTGCAATTTTACGTTCGGTTTGAAAAGCATATACCCTTTCCGGATTGTCCGGGTCTGGAATCAGTGAAGGTGACGTCGGATCCTGCTCAATACTCAAAACCGGATTCGTAAACCTCCAATTTTCACCATAATCATCCGATTCAAACTGTGTGTAACCTAATCCATTACCTTTCATGCCTTTGGCCAAACCAATCAGTTTGTTGTTCACCCAGCAAAATGCCGGCTCCGCCAAATATTGCTCCGTAATCATCTGCGGGTCACCCCAAGACAATCCATTGTCCAGTGAAAACGCGATCCATAAGCCTCTGTCACTTAATAAGGAGCCTTCGCGAAAATGACCCGTTACAGCAAGTCCTTTGCCAGGAACTATAAACACATGGCCATACACACTCCCGGTAGTTTTCTGTAAATTGCCAGTATTCACACGGATCCATGTAGCTCCCGAATCCTCTGAACGCCATCCCATAATGGTACTGCTGCTTTGTTTACTCCGTAGTGCCATGGCCAAAAGCACAATAGAACCATCCACGGCCACACCTAACGCGAGGTTCCCGGAATGTTCGAATTCCATACCTTGATGGAGATCGATTAGGACCTGAGGTTCGCCAAAGCTTTTCCCACCGTCCTTGGAAACAGCAACAGTAGGGCAACCGTTGGTCCTATGTGTTGTTCCTGATAAATATGCTAACACAAGAGTACCGTCATGAGCTGTAACGATTTTGGACCAGCTCAGATGAGCATACCGTAGGTTGGATGGGGCAGGGATTATCACACGCGGTTGCCCGAAATCTCCTGCCTCTGGCGTGATTTTCATTTTATTCAAGGATACCTCCCCTTTCTAAGGGTATTAGTTAATTTTTAGTTTATTATTTAAATGTTTGGCCAAATATCCATAGCCAATCTTCGAAAATCGTGAATACGATGAAAGGTTGCCAAATCCGCATCATGTTGGTCGATAGCATCTCTGGATGTTCGTGAGATAACAGCCAGGTCTTCTCCATCGATAATAATCGTTGGATACATGAATGACTGTGTCAATCTCTCCGCCCTTGCGATACAACCAGCCGGGAACCAGTTGAGAGCATCGCATGCATACCAGAGCATCAAAAATCTTCTATCATTACCCGGGCCACCCAGGTAAGAAGTACTTGCTGTCTCTGCTGAAATATCAATCCAATTTTGTGAGTTCGATGGAACATTCGAGGCCATCCAAAACAACTTTGAGACTTCATCGTATATGATATGAAACTTGCATTGACCCCCTGGCAAAGCAACAAATTGTGTGAATGATAGCGATGTGCGACCATCCTCCACTGAAATATCAAAGGCAGCTGCTATATTGGCAGTGCCTTGCCGATCAATGACAGCTCGAGCCAATACACGCAAGCGACCTTCCACTTGAACGACGTTGCCTTCAAGGCAATGCATGGAGGGTCCCGGAAAAAAACCGGGATTCAGTTCTTTGGGAATGTTCATCTCCTCGCCTTCTGAAATGTTCCAGGCTGCTGGATTAAGAATTCCCCGATTCAATTTACAAGAAGCTACTGCCATTCTTTCAAAAGGTCCCTCACTAATCGCCCAGTATAAGTAGCCGTCCTTAATAACCATGGGTATCTGGCAAGTAGAATATTTCTTTATTCCTTCAATAACCTCAATAGGCTCCGACCAAGTTCTTCCTTCGTCTTCACTGACAATAACGTTGATGCCTGTATAACGCAGTCCTTTTTTGTAATCCATTCGCTCATTACGCTCATCTAATTCTCCAGAGGGAACGACCATAAAAAACAAATAAAGCTTTTCTCCATAAGCAAAGGGAATACTGTCCGTATAAGGCAGATTATCGCTAATTATGGTCCATGATAACCCTTTATCCTCGCTGAGAAGCATATATAGTTTATAGGGCTCTTTTTTTGAAGGGTTGTTTTTGTCCGCGATACACTGGGACCGTTGCCAAGTATTTTCCATTGGGAAGGATAGCAAGCGTAGGATCAATAACCAGAAAATAAGTTTCTGGTTGATCACTTGTTGGTACTTGAAATATAATATTGTAATTTTGAGCCATTGGCATTGCCATATGAACATTCTGCATTCGCACACAATCCTTCACCTTATTTTTTCATGTAATTGGCCGCTAATTGGTCACAAGCACATTATCGACCTGCATAGCCATACTACTCGATGTACTATGGGTCACAAATTCGATCGTATCTATAGCCGACACAGCGTTAGTGAAATTCACATTTGATTGCTTTAAAACCCCGTCAAAATAAACATCGGCTTTATCTGTTGCAGGATCCGCTACGAGTTTAATCGTGTACCAGTTGCCTGGTGTTATTGTTTCTACATCCGCGTAGCTCCCGCCATTGCTAACTTGAAGCTTGCCGGCATAAGTTCTGAGTCGGACAGCTACGGTGGAACCGGACGTCAGCTTTGTATAATAAAAGTTCTGCGTTGTACCCACCTTCATTTTAAACTCTGCTGTAACCGGCGTGGCAGATGCCGTAAACGATCGGGTCGCACCTGCCACCAAAGTATTGCTGGTATCTCTGATCCGCATGCTTTTGTCAGTGGAGCTTGGGTCATTCACAATATCCACCACACCACCCGTTTGGTCAAGCGTCCAGCCTGTTGGGGCAGAACCGATAGTCATGGCATTGAAGTTCTCGTTGACAAGTGCGGTATCGAGCTTGACCTTGAAGGTCTTGCCCATGGCTCCAGAAACGTTAACACTCAATTTAATCGTAGGCTGCAATTGTGTAACCGTCACAGCCGGGTCGGCTGATATGACGGAAGCTGCCGCCTTGTTAATCTCTAACTGGACGGTTCCTGTATTGGCTTGTGTGGGATCCGACACCGCAACCTCCAGATCACCACCGCTACCCTCCAACGTCATCACGGAAGCCTTGCCGTTGCTTGTAAGGAATGGCACACCGCCTGCATACACCGTTTTGCTCACACTGTCCCAGAAATTGATGCCTGTCACATGAGCTGAGCTATCTATTACCGCTTGCGCAGTCGATGAGTTTTCCAGGATGGTTATGTCGGGATTACTTGCATAGGTATCTACCTGTGCGGATGTCTTATTGGGGAGGATTACATACGAATAAGAGCCGCCAGAAGGACTGATCCCGTGGTCAAACCATAACGTCAAGAAATTTTTCGTCACCACCGTCGAATCCATGGTTTTGACATAAGTGTTTACACTGGTCCAGGCTCCCGTTCTTGCTTGACGAAGCCCTTTAACCACCGATCCGCCCGGGAAATAGTAACCGATATCCGAGCCAGGTACATTGCCTGATAGATGGATCCGGTTCACGCTGCCCATCGTTTCAGACCAGCCCAAGGTTGAAGATTTGGCCGTACCGTTAACCGTTAGGACATTCGTACTGTCATCCTTGATTTTGCGGTTCTCAACAATCGTTTCAATCGTGCGTCCATCCGTGGAGTTGATTCCTGCACCCAAAGCCACGATTTTATCGGCAAACATAAACCATGATTTCCTGGCTGTCAGCGTGTTTCCATAAGTATCAAGCTCCATGCCTGCTGTCCCATGGGTACCAGCAATAACGGAACCGCCAACCCAATTTTTGCTGCTCAAGTAAGTTTGACCGGATTTGTCCGCTCTCGTTTGGGTATCCACAGTGGTGCCTGGCAGCCTGTATTTATTGACAAGCCCCCAATACTCGTCACTGTAATGGCCCAAATCCTCATTGTACAAATAGGTCATTCCATCAGCCGTATACCAACCTTTCAGGTTTTCATTGTTGACCGTTTCGTAATTGTAGACCCGGCTGGAGGACATACTCAGCGCAAAGCCATAATCGGGACGCCTTTGTACGGTGCGATCCATCGCTGCAAAGTTGCGATAACCAACTGGCTCGCCTCTAAGCACGACAGCGGCATCGCTCATGATGCTTTTGGCCAATACCAGATGATAGATGGAAGCGGCATTGGGATAGTAGGAATAAAACGTATCGGACCCAATCCAATACTTCACCATGCTTTTAAAATTAGCGGCATCCGTTGAAGGCGCAAGCTGCGACATCTGGATGACAGCATCCAAAACACTGGTTGCACTGGCATGGTCATTACCGAAACGTCGCGCTATGCCTCTGCCACGTGACATATCCATAATGGCGCCTTTATACATCAGCGGTTCAAACGAATCGTACACCCATTTGTACGTATTTTGCAGGCCTGAGTTCGTTACTTGCCAGGTGGAGCCGTTAAGTAAATATACAATATCGGCCACATCGCTGAGTAAGCCTGCCCCATAACCTCCAGTGTAAGGAACCTTGAGATGCTGTATAAACGACCCATCGGGATAAAATCCATCGCTAGTCGTTACATAAGCGAATACATTCGTTAGGCCATCTCTGGCATTGGCGATTTTGGTGCTGCTCTTCACGAGGATGCCACGCACAGCAACGATTCTTGATTTATCAACCCGGTTTGCTCCTGTCATATTTACCGTTGGACTGTAAGATTCAACTGCGTCCATATAGGTAGAGATTTGTGTTAAAGTGAGGTTGTCGTAGAGCAGCACAGTAGTGTTATTCAATGAGCGAGGCGATCCGATTTCCCAATCGAACCAGTTGCCGGGCTTGGTACCACCGGGAATATATTTATTGGCTCTCATCCAGTCCAGCCCGCTGATCGTATCGGCCAAAAGGGATGTGTCGTGATACAAGCTTGAGCCATTGCTTGAATAAGCAAGCGCCATAGCGTAAAGCCGCGAATAGGACAGAGACATATTACTGGATATTGTCCTGGCATCCGTCGTAGCACTGTCATCCAGATCGCTCCATAAATATGTTCTTGTAGGAGACATTTCCATGATGCTCCAATAGCCCTGTGCTGTGTTAGTAATATCGGTAATCTTGGCAGCCACATCGGGATCGGATGTGGAATAGCTGCCTCCCGTCAAGAATGACTTCCATTTCTCCCGCAAATCATCGTATTGATCTGCCGCTGCAACCGACTGTGTTGAGTACACAAGCCCTAGTTCGAACACTAAGCTAAGCATCAACATATAGATGATTCCCGTACGCAACCGTTTCCACATCCTTATAGCCTCCATCCCATTTATCAAATCGGCCGTACTTCAATCGGAGCCTAATGCGCCTTCTCTGCTCTGCTGACAGACACCTAAAGCCCAAGACCCGTCAGTATAGTGACCATCCGTTCTCCCATCAGCTGGTACCCTTCGGCATTCGGATGCAATTGATCCGGCAAGTAGCTGGCGAATTCTTCACCAAACAGCTCCAGTCCGTCTACATACATCAGATTACTATCTCCGTAAGCCTTCAAAATAGACACCGCTTCCCGGATTTCCTCACGCATTAACATAAGGGTCATACCAACAACATTCTCTGTTGTCTCCCGATAAGAGCAATATATCGGAGAGCATACAACAATAGGAGTAGCAACGTGTTTCTCGCGAATCAGCTCAATTAAGCCGATGATAGCAGAGCGGAAGGTTTTAATATTGAGCGTATTGCTCATCACATTGATCCCGAGACATAAGGAAATGATATCGGCGGGCAGCTCCCTGATCATTCTCCCTACCATCGGCTCCATATGGCATTGTCCCCCATAGCCGAGGCAGGTAAGATCCCAACCCTTGCTTCGAGCCACTATAGCCGGCCAGGTTAGGGAAGGGCTTGCAGCAGCTCCACACTGAGTGATGGAGCTACCATAAGTGATCCACCTGAGACGATCATTGCGGTGTGGGGCAATACCTGATGCTTCGTCAACGTATAGCGCTCTCAATATAACGGCTGACTTTTGCGGTAAATAAATCTCGAACCGCTCACCAGCGGGCGGATGGAACACACAACGCTCGGCTCCTGCCTGCAGCGTGAAGGTTTGTACCAGCCTGTCGTCAACAACCAGATCGAATTGCCGGTCCATTTCAGCAGGAACCACCTCCAGTTCGACAGAGTCGATTGTAGATGCAGTTGCTCCTGTTTTTGTACCTGTCCCAGCCTTCTCTCCGAAATTCCCTGTAAAGGCTATGCGCACTCCAGCCGACTCTCCCGATTTATCAACCAAACCTTCTCTGAACAATTGAAGCTTGTTGTGGGGCAGCCTCCACGGACGAATGCT
Source organism: Paenibacillus sp. FSL H8-0034 (assembly GCF_038000305.1). Classification (NCBI taxonomy): domain Bacteria; kingdom Bacillati; phylum Bacillota; class Bacilli; order Caryophanales; family Paenibacillaceae; genus Paenibacillus; species Paenibacillus sp. FSL H8-0034. The sequence continues at coordinate 4,156,457 of NZ_JBBOBS010000001.1, read as the reverse complement.
TTGCCCGATAGTTTCCAAGGAAACCGCACCATGAATCCACTCGTTTGTTATCGGTACTGATAGCATGTTCTCTCTCCCTTATCGGTAATGTCTGATAAAATAGGTATCCAAGATGATTATTCCTCAGTATCTGGATACAGCTTCAACGCCAACCGGCGAAAATTCCGGACGCGATGGAAAGTAGCATGATCGGCATCATGATGATCCGGCGCATTGACGCTCGACCGGGAAATGATTGCCAGATCATCCCCATCAACGACGGGCTTTGCATACATGAATGACTGCCCAAGCTTGCCCGCTTGCGCCACGCAACCAGCCTGAAACCAGTTTAGGCCGTCCAGGCCATAGAAAAGCATAAGAAATCGCCGATCATCGCCACCCCTTCTCTTGTGAGCTCCTATCTGTTGGTTACGTGTATTGTCTGTTTCCCACCAATCGTAAACCTCCTGGCTATCAACGACCAGATTAGCCGTAGCCCAGAACATCCGGGAAACCTCATCCCAGATCACACAAAACTTAAGCTGACCGCCGGGCATTGGCGAGTACTGTACGAACTTCAGATCAAGCTTTTCCCCATCGTCGTTCAAGTCCAATACCGCACACAAGCTGGCTGTAGTTTGGCGTGCCGGCTTGACGGTAGCCAGCACACGCAGCCTTCCATTCACATCGATTACGTTAGGCTCCAGATATTGGCTGGGCAGCCCGGCGAATTGCGGGCTAAGCATAGTCTCGGTCATTCCAGGAAAAGGAACCGTATTCGACATCCGCCAGGCTGTTGGCTCCATCGGATCGCCCGAAAGATCGCCGGAAACAACCTTGGGTCCACGTTTGGTGCCAAAGACGAGGTCATCGACTGCCCAATAAATGCGTTGTTCACGGATGACCATACCTGTGTGACAATTCCAAAAATGACCCTTGAACAAGGTAGTAGGCTCAGACCATGTAGTACCGCTGTCATCACTACATAATAACAGTAGATCATCATTACGGTATTCAGTCCCGCCTTTATTGACGAATAAATAAAGCTTTGCCTGATAGACCCACGGGCATGCCGAGTAATAAGGCAGTTGGGAAACCGGCTGCCAGGTTATGCCTCCGTCATTGCTCCGAAGAATATGCGTCAAGCTCTGAGTCACCCGCCGCTCGATGCTCCAATCCCGGCGAGGCACAATAGGAACCACAGCCACCAGGTCACCGTTGTCCATTCGCACCAAACCGCTCCCCTCAACATATCGCTCCCGATCAGGATTATGGATAACGATTGAATAGTCTGTGGTTAACGGTGCTGCACTGCTTGTATCCTTTGTCATGAATGGATCGACCTCCCCTTGTTAACTATGCTTGTTATCTATGAATAAGCTCAAGGAAGAAGCTGCTCTTCCCTGATGACATAAGACCGGACTAGTGGATAGGTATCGGTTGGAGACGGCCTTGTATAATCCAAGATCACAATCGACTGATCCTCCGTCTGCGTCCATTGCGCATAGCCATTGTCTCCTCCAAAGGTGCTGTAGGAAGGGTCCAGCTTAACGAACCGGTCGCGCCTGAACTGATCCGGATAACCGTGCATTGCATCCCACTGCCACTCTACCGAGTAGTCATCGGGATTATCTACCTTTAATTGGAACGAACGCCAATGGCTTACCGACTCGTTACCCGAGATGTGCGGTTCAAAGTGAGCGTTCCCAAAGCTGACGGCACGTGTAGAAACTCCGTGAGTATTTGCCTGCAGCTTCAATTCTCCGTCAACGTAGATCGTCAGCTCTTCTCCTTCTCTGATGATCCGGTAGTGATGCCATTCCTCCGTGATGCAATCAAAGCCTTCCTCGGGGCGGTCAGCCAGACAAATACGACTCGGCATAAACCGAATACGGCAGCCTGCACTTATGCTGCAGCCATTTACATCAGCAGCCTCAAGCCTAAGCTCCGTTTCAACCTCCACTCTCGAGGTACCATGTTGTGCAGGATATAAAATAAACTGTACCGCATGCTCACGGCCTTCCTGGGTACGAATCGTCATGACGTCTTGCTCCAGCATACAATCAGCTTCGTCCCAGATGTAGGAGTTCGGCTGGTACGCAAACTTTTCATTCGGATCAAATACAAATGCGTATGTGGCATTCGTACCCGGCCGATTTCGGAATACTACAAGCGCTTTGCCCGATTCCAGTATGCCCAGTGTGGGACGATGTCCATAAAAAGGAGCCAGTACCCCATGATCCCAGGTAACACCATAATCCTCGCTGCGCAGCAATCGGCTTGGTTGCCCATATCGGCCTATACAATCGCAGCAACGGGTGACTGCCAGCAAGCTGCCTGGCGCTATCTCGGCGAAGCCTGCCTCTGCATCCGAGTACAACGAATTATCGGCCAGTAACGAGGTACGGGTCCAGGTTGCACCTCGATCATCCGAGAATACAGCTACCGCTTGATAATAGACCTTCATGCCGGTAATAGTTCCGTATTTCTCTTTATTATCGAGATCATTGTATACGGCTTGGTTGAATGGAAAGTGTTCGTCCGTATAGGCCACTTCTGTACGGGTGAACATGAGGCTGCCATTGGAAAGCTCATGGATATACTCAGGCTCTCCCCCAACATCATCAATCGGGTACGGCCCCTCCCAGGTTCTGCCGCCATCATGGCTCCAGAACAATTCGTTGACCATTTCTTTATGAAGCACCCACGTGGATAATTTATAAAATTGACCGTTAGGGGTTCTTTTACCCTTATCACAGATCAGCACGATCCTGCCATCCGAGATCGCATTGATTCGTGGTACCACGTAAACACAACCCTGGTTATACACATCAGCATGGGCTATAGCCTTATGATCTTTCCAGGTCAGGCCTCCGTCTTCAGAGCGTGCGACCATAATATCCGTTGTTCTTTTTTTATGGGTATCCGAACGGATGTATGAGCAAACCAGACCTCCATCCTTGGCTTTGGCCACTCCAGGGAATGAAATGTATACACCTTCCTCTGAAGCAACCAAATGCTTATTGCTTTCCGGAATTTGTAGCATATGCTTTCTCATATTATCCCCCTTAGGATCAACTATCCGTACGTTTGTATTGCGGCTGAGAAGGTTTTCCCGTGTTTTTTGAACACATACAATAATTAAGAGCTTCTCATAAACAAACAACCAGCTATTTACTCCCCGGTGTGCATATACAGATTCAGTGCTAACCGGCGAAAATCCCGCACACGGTGGAATGTGGCATAATTGGCATCATGCCGATTCGGTGCATCGACACTCGTGCGCGATATGATCGCAAGGTCATCGCCATCAATGACTGGCTTCGCATACATGAAGGACTCCGCCATGTTGCTCGCCTGTGCGATGCAGCCAGCCTGGAACCAATTCAGGCCATCCAGGCCATAATACAGCATCAGAAAACGTCTATCATCTCCACCCGGTGTATAGGCATAAATAGGATCTTCCTTGCCAGTCGTATCCTGCAAATCCAGCATCCGCTGGCTGTCAACAGCCATATTAGCCGTAGCCCAAAACATTCTGGAAGCAGCATCCCAAATTACACAAAATTTGAGCTGCCCTCCAGGCATGAAAGCGTACTGGGTGAACGCAGCTGAAAGCTTGTTGCCCTCATCGCTGACATCCAGAACCGCACACACATTCGCCGTGGATTGCTTCCTTAGCTTGACTGTTACCAGCATGCGTATTTGTCCGTTTACATCAATCACATTAGGCTCCAAATAATGATCGTAGGGCTCCTCAAAGCGGACATTGACCAAGGCTTCCGTATTGCCGGGAAAGGGAACAGGATTGGACATCCGCCACGACGCAGGGTCCATAGGATCGCGCGTAAGATCTCCTGACACGACGCGCGGAGCACGTCCGGCACCAAGCGGAATATCATGCGGATTATTGTAAGCCACGTCTGTTAGACCAAGATCGTCAACCGCCCAATAAAGACGGTTCTCACGGATAACCATACCCGTGTGACAGTTCCAGAAATGCCCGACGAACAAGGTAACAGGATCTGACCAGTTAACACCGTCATCCTCACTGCGCAGTAACAGCAGGTTGTCATTGCGGTACGCCTCACCGCCTTTATTGGCAAACAAGTAGACAGCTCCATCATGTACCCAGGGAATCCCCGAATAATAGGGCAGCTCGGCGAGCTTGCTCCAGGTAGAGCCGCCATCCCCACTTTTCAGGATGTGCGTCCTGCTCTGTGTGACCCGCCGTTCCTGACTCCACACTTGACGCGGGACAACAGGCACTGCCGCCACTAGGTCTCCATGCTCCAGTCGTACCAGGCCGCAGCCCTCGACGTACTGCTCAGGATCAGGATTATGAAAGATGACTTTATAATCCTGAGCCAGAGGTGCCGCTATATCGATATGCTTATTCATCCTGCAGTTCTCCTCCAATATCCATGAATTGCCCAGCCATACCTATAAGCTGGCATTACCCTTTCCGTTTGCAGCCAGCTCATTGCTGTAATGCTCCAAAATTCGCTCGGCGTAACGCTGCCCGAGCAGCTTTTGGCTGGCATTGTCCATATGGGTACCATCCCCGATCGAAGCCGTCCCTTCATTCGAAACCCAATTGGAATAAGGAATAAACTCCGTTACGGTTGTCAACGTTTGATTAAATATGGCGTTTTTGGTATGTAGAAGTTGACCAATAATGCAAGGCAGCTGAGGCGCCTGAAAATCATTTCTCAAGTCGGTAATAAGCCGATATAAGTTGCTCAGATAAGACTCAGGTTCATTCTGGTCCCGCTCTCCCTGATGCCATAATATACCTTTTATAGTGCCGCTTTTCATCGCTTCGCGGGTTCTTCTAACGGCCTCCTCGTATAGACCTGTTCCCGCTCCCTTTTGCCATTCAGCCAGCCCGGTTCCGCCTCTTGCGTTCGAGATAATCCCAACCTCGATGCCGGGAACATGATCCGTAATCACCTGGGCAAAGGTGCTTGCCATACTATATCCGTTAATTTTGGTGCTTACCTCAACAGAGGCATACCTGTTCAAGCCCTGAATCATCGTAATTTGGGGCAGATTGTCAACCAGGCCATTCTCCGCTTTTTCCCATTCATGCCTACCGTTGAATACATAGGCTCTGTTGATCGCAACCATGTCAGCACTTTCGATGCTTGCCCTGCTCGACATATTGGACTGCCCAATAAATAAATACAGATGAAAGCTTTCCTTGGATGCCTTTACAGCCTGAGGTTTGCCTCCATACAGTCCCAAATGCTCAATCATATGCGCCTTTACAGATTCTAGATTATATACTTGTATTTGACAAATCGGACAAGCTTCCGCTTCATCAATAGCAGGCTCTGTAAGGACACGAATATAACGGGTGGAAAGATTATCCACAGTAATCGCTATGGTTCTCCCCCCCTTGACCAAGTCGGCTGATGCAGCTTTATAGATGTCCACCCAGCTTACCTGATCATCGGAAATTTGCACGGTTAAGTGGAGGGCGTGCTCTGGATATTCTGTAAGCACAAGCTTATTAAAAAACTCATGCTTACCCAGATCCCATAGTTGAACGCCTGCATCACCAGAAGTAACCATTTTACCCAAAGCCAAGTCATTGCCCATGATAACACCTCTCTTGTACGGTTGACTGCTGTCACGGATTGTCCTTCAACACCCAACCGAGCTTAAGGATTTAACGATTTATACCAATCGCGGGCACGCTTCGTTACCTCCGTACCGCCGCTCTTGTTCCATTTGTCGACAAACTCGTCAAATTTGCTGATTGGCCATTCTCCGATAATAATCTTGCTCATATATTCCTGGTACATCGTATGGTTCTTCAAATCGGAGAAGCCATCATATATCGAGGCTGGCATTCCGTCTCCAGCAATGGCTTTGCCATAACGCTGCATATCCAAAACCAGCTTATCGCGTTGCTCGAGAATATTTTTCTTCTCGGGTGTGTCAGCAGCAGCAAGCTCAACTTCGCCCTGCTTCTTCATTTCATCCATACCATTGATAAAGCTTGTCAGGATTTTAAGATCCTGCTTAGCCGGATCAACCGGAAGCAGCGTTGGCTTTCCGTCCTTCATCGTATAGTGCATGCCTTCTACACCAAGCAGAACCTTCTCCGCATTGGCCGGATCAGATGTCCAGTCCAGCAGCTTCAGGGCATTAATCGTGGTTTGTTCATTCTTATTGGCAATCACATATTGGGGACGGCTGATTTGCAGCTTTGTAATGTATCCTTCATAGCCTTCTACCTTAGGCACGCCTAATGCGACCAGCTTTACATCTTTATTAACCTTGATGATGTTCTCCAGGCGAGCGCTTGCCGTGTAATTAATGTGAAACCAGCTACCTACTTTATCGTTATATATTTTGGCAAGCCAATCGTCATTTTTGTTCAAAAAGGTATTCTGATCCAGAAGCTTCTCTTTATACAAGTCCCTGACAAATTCTAGCGCCGCTTTCATGTTCGGAGTAACTGCCGAATAAGTCAGCTTACCGTCATAAATATCCCAATTCGGGATTCCCTCCAGCATCGCCACACCATACATGGCGAACAAATGATCCATCCAACGTCCCTGCTCCCGTCCGGAGACCGGTATTTCGTCGTTGGGGTCGCCGTTCCCATTCGCATCCTTATCACGGAATGCCCTCAGCACGGCTACATATTCATCCTTTGTCGTAGGCACCTTCATGCCTACCCGATCCAGCCAGTCCTGGCGTATGAAGGAGCCATAATGGGTGTAGGTCTGCGCATAAGGAACATAATAAATCCGTCCTTTACCGGAAGTATCCGCTGAACGGACGACATCCCAGACCTCCTTGGGAATGCGCTTCCAAACATTGGGTGCATATTTCGGCAGCATGTCGGTTAAGTCAGCAAGCGCTCCTTGCTTCATAAGCGAGGCTTCATTCCCTTGCCATGGCAAAAACATGTCCGGCAATTCGCCGCTGGCAATTCGTGTATTCAGCTTCTGTACATAGGCGCTTCCGCCATTCCATGGAACAGGTGGCGCAAAGATCCCGATTCCTGTTTCCTTCTGAATAAACTTGGAGTAGGCACCATCCTTTTCTATCGCGTTGCTATTTTCCATATTTCTCCAAACCTCAAGATAAGCCATTTCCTTGGGCTTCGCTGCCGCTTCTGCTCCCGGTGCTGCGGGGGTACTTGGATTTGCACCTACACATCCTGCTAGCAACGTTACAGCAATTCCAGAACTCAAAAGCACTTGTGGCATTTTCCCCATTTTTCTATCTGTTGCTTTCATCGAATAACTTCCTCCCTAAATGTATGTTGTGTTTGAAATCCACCGTGGAAAGCGCCAAGCCGGCTTTATTTGACAGAGCCTAAGGTAGCTCCCTTGACGAAATATTTTTGCAGGAAAGGATAGATGGCAATGATCGGGACTGTAGCAAATATGATGGTAGCGGCTTTAAGCGTAGCATTGTTATAAGGAGCGTTACCCTGTAAGCTGGCTTCAAACTCAGAGTCCGCATTGATCATATATTCCCTTACGCGCAGCTGCAGCGGATACAGGTTCTGGTTGTCAATGAATAGCAATGGATTCATAAACTGGTTCCAGAGCACGACAGCATAGAAGATGCCAAGCGTGGCAAGCACTGCCTTGGAAAGCGGAAGTATTAAGCGGAATAGCACCTGAAAATAACCGCAGCCTTCCATCTGTGCGGCTTCCTCCAGTTCCTTGGGCAGCTCACGGAAAAAGGTACGCATTATGATTAAATTATAAGCTGATATTAAATACGGAATAATAAGCACCCAAAAATTATCATAAAGCCCAAGTCCTCTGACCGTCAGAAAAAAAGGAATAATCGGATAACGAAACACCATTGTAAAAACGACCATAATCGCGAGAAAACGGGCCGGCTTGAATTCCGACTTGGACATGGGATAAGCCATGAGTGCCGTCATTAGCAAGCACATCACTGTTCCTATTACCATAACCACTACATTCAAAGCAAAGGATCGCCACAAGGCTCCTCGCTCAATAACCCGTGCCCATGAGGCGGAAGTGAACTCTACAGGCCATATGAATACATGTCCTGTATCTACAGCATAGGTCGAGCTGAACGATGTAGCCAACACCTTAAGCAGCGGCACCAGCATCATAAAACCGAATAACCCCAGTAACGCGATATTGGAGTAACGGAACACGGCTTCTCCTTTGGATTCCTTGATAGCTGCCATTAGAATAACCCTCCGTCCTTCTGCAGTGTCTTCGCCAATTTATTAAAGGTTACAACCAACACGAGACCAATAACCGATTGAAACATACCAATTGCCGTTGTAGAGCTGTACTGTGCTTCGATAATACCAACACGATACACATAGGTATCAATAACATCCCCGACAGAGAATGTCATCGGTGTTAATAAGCTATAAATTTGATCGAAGCTTAAATCAAGGAAATTGCCGATCTGCAGCAGGAACAGCACTAATATGGTTGGCAGGATCAATGGAAGTGTTACGCTGAATATTTGCCTAATTCTTCCAGCTCCGTCTATTACAGCCGATTCATATACCTCAGGGTTAATGCCTGCAATAGCAGCAAGCAGTACAATAGTTCCCCACCCGGCATCTCTCCAAATACTGGTAAATATCAATATACCTCGAAAATATTTCTCCTCCTGCAGGAAAAGGATCGATTCCAGCCCCAACCAGGCACGAATGGAATTGACAATACCTGTGTTGGAGAGCACATCGAAGGTGATCCCGGCAATAATGATCCACGAGAAAAAGTGGGGCAAGTAATAAATCGTTTGCAGCGTCCGTTTGTACACCATATTCCTCAGCTCATTAAACAAAAGCGCCAGCACGATCGGGAACGGAAACACAAATATGAGGCTGTAGGTTCCGATAATAATCGTATTCACAAATACTCTCCGAAAATCCGGATATTCAAAGAATGCCTGAAAATGCTTCAGCCCTACAAAGGGGCTGGCGGCTATTCCCTTGAAGATCATATAATCCTGGAAAGCGATTACAGAACCGGCTAGCGGGACATATTTGAATACGATAAAAAAAATGAATCCCGGCAAAGCCATCACATAAAGGGCCCAGTACTTTCTGAAATTATGGAGCATTCCTTTCTTGGCTGCCGTGCTAGTCATTATGCGCGCAACTTTTTGCGGTTGGGCGACCTTTAACATGTAATCCCTGCTTTCTGCTATGTGTTTGTGATTGCATTTTCATTATACATTCAGCGATGATTTCACAGCGATGAGACATCTTTAACATTTTGGGTGGACATTCTTCACATATTGGTGCTTTAAACGAACAATGCCTTGCAGGAATTTATAGGCTCCACTATAATCAAGGAATCATTCAAATGAAGCATGAAATTAATATTTGGAAGCGCTCGCAACTTTGCTAATGGAGGATTTCCGCATGCCGCATCTTTTAAAGAAGCAAGCCAATAACCGACGCTACCGCTTTTTCACGAAACTGTTCATAAGCTATTTGCTGATGTGTACTGTACCAGCCTTGATTATTACGAATGTCTTTTATAGTAAAGCCAAGGAACAGATCGTTAACACCTCCACGCAGTTCATACAAATGCTCGCTGTACAGTTGGCTACCTCCTTGGACACTTATATCGCGCAAGTGAACAATTCCTCTTTGACCATATACAGCGATTATGAGCTGATTGATTATTTGGGCAAGGAAACGATGTATTCCTCAGCTGATCGTATTAAGTATAATTTTCTCCTAAACAGACAGCTCTCTACCCTCATGACCCAGCTGCCGAATCTACAGGGGGTATCGGTCATCACAGAATCGGGGATCATTAATAATATTGGGCTTTTCCCGGATATGGCCCATAACCAGCCCTTCTGGGATGAATGGATGAAAAAAATCCGTGATTCCAATGGCCAGCTCGTTATTTTGCCCGCCCATTCCCTAGTATATTTACCTTCGGGAAATACAGAGACCGTATTCTCAGCGGGCAGGCTCATTCAGGATATCGAAGGGCGCCAGGCAGGTATTCTGCTTTTCCAATTAACAACGAACAAACTCGTTATCCATAACGATAATCTAAAAAATGCCTCCTTGCCCTTCAGCAAACGAATCATCATCGAAGTATCCCAGCAGCACCAGTTGATCTATGATTCGGAAGTGGAGCCAGCTTCCTTCATACCCCAGAGCGTGGCTCCGATCCTCCAGGGGGGACAATGGATGCTGGGCTCCGACGATGTCGGCAAACTGAGCGTCACGGTAGCCGTTCCAACTGTAGAGCTTGAGAAGCAAATCGGCTCCTACCGCAATCTTGCCCTGATGATTGCCGCTATAACCGTGTGTGCTATAGCGTTTATTTCGATGCTGCTGAGCTATCAAATCAGCACTCCCATCAACCGGCTCATTCGTAATATGAGGCAGGTAGAGGACGGTCGTTATCAGCCCATTCCCGAGGAGGGCCTGAATATCGAGATCGAAACGCTGACGCGAACCTATAATCTGATGATCCGGAAGATCAAGCATTTGATTGAGGATGTGTATCTGGCACAAATCAAGCAGAACCAGGCGAAATTCCTCGCTCTGCAAAATCAGATTAACCCCCACTGGCTCTACAATACGCTGGAATCCATTCGCATGCAGGCTTATCTCTCCAAAGCACCTGATGTTGCAGATATGATCAAGACATTGGGAAGAATGTTCCAGCTTGCCCTAACCCAGCGTGAGCAAGCGAATCGGATATTGGATGAAATCGAATATATCCAGGTATATTTAAATTTACAAAATATACGCTTCGATGATCGGTTTCGGCTGACTATTCTGCTTTCTGAGCAGGACATGCAAGCTCCCATCATCAAGCTTACCTTTCAACCCATTATAGAGAATTGTATTGTTCATGGGTTTAACAATCCAGACCGGGAATATGAAATACGCATTGAAGGAGAGTTAACTGAAAAATACGGTGTGATTCGAATTACCGATAACGGAGAAGGGATGGACGAAGATCAGCTAAAGTACGTACGAAGGCAGCTTGGCAATACAGACTGGACAGGTGAATCTACGGAGCATTCCCTTGGCTTGCGGAATATTCAGGAACGGCTGCAGCTGCATTATGGCCATGAATATGGTATGACACTTGACTCTTCACCTGGCGTGGGCACGACCGTGTCGATCCGTTTTCCGATACCAGACCCAAGGAGCCCACAATCCAGCCCGATACACAAGCCGGTTCTGATGTCGAACCCTAACCGGAAACCTATGCCGAATACGATTCCGAAAGGAGAAGATCATGTTTAAAGTCATGCTGGTCGACGATGAGACCAAAATTCTGGAAGGTTTGTCCGTCATGATTGACTGGAACAAATATGGCTTCGAAATCTGTGCCCGCGCACGTAACGGTTCGGAAGCCTTGAAAGCCGCCCGGCTATGGGAGCCGGAGCTAATTGTAACCGACATCCAGATGCCGCAAATGGACGGGTTGGAGCTGATACGACAATGGAAGGCGATCCATACCCTTACCCATTTCATCATTCTCAGCGGATACTCGGAATTCAAATATGCCAAGCAGGCAATGCAGCTTGGAGTCCGCCATTATGTATTGAAGCCTATTGAGGAAACAGGTCTTGAAGCATGCCTGATCGAGGTTGCCCAAGACATTATGTCCCTTCGCGAAGAAGAATCAGAACTTAGTCTGCTCCGCAGGCATTCAGAGGCCTATTTAAAGCTGCAAAGGGAAAACATGCTTCGCGATTGGGTTCACGCTGGCAAGCATGCCGAGGAAATTGTCGCGAACCTGGCCGAATTGGATGTATTATTTCCTTATTCCAACTGCCACAGCATAGCGCTATTGAAGGAAAACCGCGAGCTATGGAGCGAGCTCGATATGGATGCGGCTTGTAAGATTATGGCCGAGACGATACCGATGCCTGCCATTGTATATCCCTTCCGCTTCGAGGAGGGGGAACTCGGCCTTATGTTCAACTTTGCCAGGCGAGGGACAGACGAAGAGGTAAAAGAATGGTCACTGCAATTCCACCAGAAGCTGTCTAAACATTGCGGATCCCCCATTACTCTAGGGATGGGGAGCATCGTAAGAAGCATGCATGATCTGAATGAATCCTACAGAGTAGCACGCGGCTCCCTTGGGGAACCAACTGCACTGGATACTGCTGTGCCCCAGCAGCAGCAGCAGGTTCTCCATCGGCGCAGTATCGTGGACGAAATCAAAGCCTACATCGATCTTCATTATGATGAACAGTTGACCTTGACGAGTATAGCAGAAAGCTTTTTCATTCATGCCCATTATTTAAGCCAGCTTTTTCGAAAAAAGACAGGAGTAACCTTTCTCCACTATCTGACGTATACCCGGATGGAGCATGCCAAACGGCTGCTGCTGACTACGGACCTGAAGGTCTATGAAATTAGCCGTCTGGTTGGCTATGAGGACTCCAAATATTTCAGCAGGATTTTTGAAAGAACGGTGGGCATGAAGCCAAGCGAATTTAAACAGACGTTTACGAAAGAATAAGAGGCAATGCAGCCTTAATGCCACTGTGCAACTTTATCGATCGGCAGTCTAACTGATCCTTGTGCAGTGTTGGCTGCTTTGCCTATTGAGATCAACATAACAGGTATAAAACGATCAGCTTCCAGACCGAAAGCGTCGGCAATCGCGCCTTTATTAAATCCGGCCATGGGGTTTGTCTCGTATCCATGTGCACGGGCAGACAGCATCAGTTGCATGGAAACGAGACCACTGTCGATTAAAACAGATTCCTTCTTCGCTTCGACAGAAAGATTCTGAAAATAGGGCACTGACATTGCCAACTTCTTGTCTTTCACCTCCTGTGGCATGTAGCCGAGTTCTACTGCTTTGCCGTAGATTTCTTCTGCATGGGTCACGATCTGAAGGTCCCCGAATACAGCGATAACAGCCGAAGATGTGTTTATCTGTGAAGCATTAAAAGGAGCGAGCTGCAATAAAGTTGCTTTGGCTTCTGAACTTTCGATGACAAGAAAACGCCACGGTTGCATGTTGAAAGATGACGGGGCGAGCGTAGCTTCCGTAAGAATTTCCCTCATCTCTTCTCTGCTGATTTGTATGCCGGGGTCGTAATTAGCAATCGCTCGGCGTCCGGTAATGATCTCGTTAAAGTCCTTCCTTTTGTTCACATCTTGCATGGATATCCCTCTTTCTTTTCGTTAATTGATATTAGCCGTTTACTCCTCCTAAAAGCTGGTCGAAGATCCAACGTAGAGCATTTCTTTTTGTTGCCACTTCTTCATCAGACCATTTGAAGATACCGTCATCTAACCAGAAGGCCGCCCCTACTAGCAGAAATTCAGCGGCTTCTTCAGGCTGCTTAATAGAGAACTCCCCCGCCTTTACACCCTGCCTAACAATTTCCGCCACGTAAGGAATCAGTGCCTTAATTTCTGCTACTTTCCATTTCTGATGCAAGGTAATGTTACTCGCATCGTGTAGATAGTCTAATACGGTTTGTTCCTGAGGCGTGGGTGCAGCTTCCAAAATGATCTTACTCAGTTTTTCGAACGCGGTCAGTCCAGCATTTTCTGTTGTACTCTTCACATCAGCAAACCGCGACAATAAAGTGCGCTCGCAGGCTGCGTTGACGACTTCTTCTTTTGAATTAAAGTAATAATAAAAAGTTCCTTGGGCAACGCCCATTTTTTTTACAATATCGCTAACAGACGTATGCTCAAACCCCTTGATTTTGAATAGTTCCATCGCAACATCTAAAATTTCATTTCTTCGTACTTCGGGATCCTTTGAGATACGTGGCATGTGTTTTCCTCCATTTTTCACTCCATTTCTAATATTATAATATATTTATTGACTGAGAGGTAGTCAGTAAATTATACTTCATTTTATACACTGACTGACATATAGTCAATAATAAAATGACGGAGTGTGATTTTTTATGAAGCATCAAAAAATTTTGTATGCATTAGGATTCTGTGCAGCCATCGTATCTTTTGCACAAAACCTGTATGTTCCACTCATTCCAGAGATTCAAAAAGAACTGAATACGTCCTTGTATATGGCAAATCTCAGTGTCACCCTTTTCACAGTTGCACTTGCCGTGTTTCAGATTGTTTACGGACCCTTAATTGACCGAAATGGTCGCAAAAAAATCCTCCTGCCCGGAATGATTATTTATCTTTTGGCTACAATCGGATGCAGTTTCTCCTTTTCTATTGAAATGCTGTTAATATTCCGATTGCTGCAAGGCATTGGAGCGGCTGCCGTTCCGCTAGTAGCAGCAACCATGATTGGTGATTTATTTGAAGGAAAGGAACGCGCCGAATCCATGGCGACATATCAGATGATATTGGGAATTGCACCTGCTGTTGGTCCATTAATCGGTGGTGTGGTTGGTAGTGTTGCCGGTTATTCAGGCGCATTTGGTTTTCTGGCTGTCACGGCATTTATTATGTTGCTGGTCGTCATTTTTGTTTTGCCTGAGACTAAGCCTGTCAGCGTACAGAGTAACCGTCTCGATCTGGGGTCATTTGTACGAATCTTCAAAAATAAAACCGGCTCAGCTGTGCTATTTACAGGGTTTGTTTTGTATGATGTGTTTTATACGTTGATCGTATTCCTGCCCGTCGTTCTCAAAGACGGATTCTATTTAACTGCCACACAGATTGGCCTTGCTTCTATGCTGCTTATGGTTTGTAGCCTTATTGGCAGTAAAATCAGTGGGAGATTGCAGGTAAAGATCGGTTCGGCCAAAAGTCTGATCCTGACTTTTTCATTTGTTAGTATCAGCCTAGTTCTGTTCATTATTGCCGCCAAGATGTCCTTGGTTACACTTCTGATTACGCTTGGCCTCATAGGTTTCTTCTGTGGACTAACGATGTCGGCGCTGCCTACGCTATTATCGGCAGAGTTCGTGAAGGAGCGTGCTACTGCCAATGGAGTCTACAATTTGGTACGGTATTTGGGCATGGCAACATCGCCAATGCTGGGAAGTCTGCTTTATTTTTACGGAGGAGTGACATTGCTTATTGGATGTACAGCGATTCTGGTGGGGATGGCAGTTGTTTTTTCCAGTATCCAGCTTGGGCTTATGACAAAGAAAACGGACAGAGCAACCGGGACCCATTAATCCATTTATCGGGAAATTTTCATTAAATTAAGGTATGTCCATTGAATCAAAGGTGCAAAATTAGTTTTCTTTCATATGATGAGATAAAACCTGCAATGAAAGGAACTCATACTTATGGAATATTTTGATATGCTGGCTAAATTAGGTGTTGGCAATGCTCATCCTGGAGGGTTTGCAGCAACTTTAAAGCAATTTGAGACATATCCTTTACCGACTAACTCTCGGGTCCTTGAAGTTGGTTGTGGCACAGGCAGAACATCTTGTTATGTAGCTGCTCAGGGTCATGATGTAACAGGTATAGATATTCGCCCAGATATGATCGCAAAAGCAAAAATACGGGCTGAAAAAGAGAATCTCGCCATTCAATTTA
Source organism: Paenibacillus sp. FSL H8-0034 (assembly GCF_038000305.1). Classification (NCBI taxonomy): domain Bacteria; kingdom Bacillati; phylum Bacillota; class Bacilli; order Caryophanales; family Paenibacillaceae; genus Paenibacillus; species Paenibacillus sp. FSL H8-0034. The sequence continues at coordinate 4,141,012 of NZ_JBBOBS010000001.1, read as the reverse complement.
TGGAAGGAGACGCAAAGTCACTCCCTTTTCCTAACGAATCATTTGATGTCATTCTTGTTGAATCTGTATCCATATTTACGGATATTGATAAAGCATTATCGGAATATTATAGGGTTTTGCGTACTGGAGGCAAACTTTTTGACAGAGAAATGATGCTACGAAATCCAATGCCTGTGGAAATCAACGAAGAAATTACTAGCTTTTATCACATCGAGAAGCTATGGAACATTCATGATTGGTCAGCATTAGTAAAAGCAATAGGATTTAATCGATCACAGATAGAAGGTCCATTTTTGTTTCCTGAAGTAAGTGAGGATCTTTTTGAGCATCCAGACCCCTATCAACAAATTGATGTTAGTTCATTTCTTGACATTCAAATTTGGGAAGCAACAAGTAAGTACAACGATATCATGGACAAATTTCGAGACTACATCGGATTTATTCTCATTATTGGAACTAAATAAATGAAAAGAAAGAACAGTTGCCCAGAAATGTGAATTAGGCTCTTGTTCTTTCTTTATTCTCATTTTTCTATTAAATAAAGAAACCAACCGACAACACGATCACCAACAAAATGTAAAGAACCAAAATTTCCGCAGTCGAAGTAAATCTGTTTCCAATACCGACACAACTCATCGATTATCCCTCCTTTTGGCTTTCTATGTAATGATATGCACTGTCCGTCCTGAAAGTATGGATTGTAACCTAAATAACATGGAGGAATTCGAAATTATATTTGGTAAAGCAAAAACCTCTGATCGGCATTTGCCAACCAGAGGTTTCCCTTGAACGCCTAGCATGTTTATTAATGAATTGTTAACTGCTTACTTCACATCAACATCAAACGATGCTTGTTGGCCACTCGGTGCGATGACGTTCACTTTAAAGCTCGTCACATCGTCAGCCGCGCCTGTATACTTGATAAAGCCAGTGCTTTCATCCACGCTCACAGCATCAGGGTTCGTACCGCTGATATCGGATACGTAGAAGCTAAGTTTAAGCAATTCGTTGCCGTTGTATCCAACCTCTTTTGAGCGTACAAGCATGTTGTCGTTCACTTGGCCCTCTTCATTCATTGTTCCCGGTGCGTTCTCACCGACGATTTCGTCGCCGTATTGATCAACTGCGGTCAGTTTCTCACCAAGCTTCGCGTCCCACAGATACAAGCCGGCTTGCAGATCGGCCATGGACACGGCTTTACCTGTTTTCTTCAGCGTCAAGCTGCTTACGGCTGGTGCTTCTTTCTTCGTACTTACCTTCAATGATGAAGTTTGCATATTCTTCTTGCCGTCATAGAACATAACGGTCACGGCTGCTTGACCTTCCTTGCCACCTGCAATGTAGTGGGTGCTGGCTTTATCCTGCGATTTGCTTGCAACGTCTGCTACTTGCGGATCACTCGATGTCAGGGACACGATATTGGATGAGACTTTGACTTCGTCACCTTTGTCTTTGGTCGCACGAATTTTCACTTCTTTGGTGAATGGCTTGTACGTATCGTACATAGCGCTTGCCCCTTGCGCTCCGGTTCCGACCGACATGAAATCGTCCGCGGCCAGCATCGTATTGTCTACCGATTTATCCAGATACGCTTCGTACGTCAGGTTCGTGTTTACATTCGAAGGATCGAGCACTTCCATCGTTGTGGACAAGTTGTTCACTTCAACATAAGAATTGCCGTTAATTGTCACCGTACCTGTGCTGTCCTGCTTGTACAGCGTCGCTTTGTACGTGTAGCTGGCTGCTTTCGCATCTGCTGTCGTGTAAAATTTGAACGATTTGTCGTAGATGGAGTCATTCGATGTGTCTGAGCTGTCAGCTGCCAAATGGAAGTCCCGCGTAACCGCTTGTCCGATCTTCGTAGGCTGCAGCACATACTTACGCGCGGATGTCGCGTCGTTTTCGTCCACACGCTGCGCACTAGACAAGCTGGTTGCAGCCAGGCTGGCTTCATCTCCACCACTCGCCGTCAGCGAGTAACGCACAAGGTATTGACCGTTCGCATCGTATTTTAGCTCACTGCCGTATTGGTCGTATAACTTTATTTTCATTTCATTGTCAGTGCCGGCAGTCATATATTTTGCTGGTGCTTGGGAGAACATAAGCGTATCAGCTTTGCGCTCGTCATTCACATTCACCTTCAATTGCGTTTGTACCTGCGGGTTGTCCTTTAACTGTACCGTAATGATCGAGCTGCCTTTCGTATTGACGCCGGCGATAGCGATCTTGCCCTTATAACTGCCGGAGTTCGAGATCGGCTGATCGGCAAGTGTTACGCCACCACTGGAAAATATCGTGAATTTATCGCGATTGTCATATATGTCCTGCGCCGATAACGTGTTGCCTTGGTCGTCCTTCACGATCAGTGGCAAGTATAACTTCGCATCAAGACTTTCATCGCCACTTGGCACGTCACCTTTTGCCAGTGTGTACGAGTATGTCCCGAATTGAACAGCGCTCGGTACGTTCGTCGCTGTGATGGGGACGGTTTTCGTAACGGATTCGCCTGAGCCGTTCGCGAATACGGTCACGACTACGTCCTTCACTTTGTCGCTAATCGCACGCAGCTTCAGGTCAGCCGCATCATCACCTACAGCGTTGTCGACGAAAGCTCCGGATTCTCCCTCGTCGCCTTTATCCAGATCGGAGTCGGAAAAGGTAACAGTGACGCCTTTGTTCAGCTCGTCCAACGCATCCACGCGCAGACCGTATTGATCGTAGACTTTCAGGTCAAGATAAGCATAGCTGTTCGATTCGATGGAGCTTACTACACTACCAGACGTCCCAAGAAGGTCGCCCAGCTCAACCTTGGACACGATACGCGCATCGCCAATGGTGAACACTTTGTTCGCTTGTGTGCCGCTGTCCTGGTGAATGACGGTCAGTGACAAGCGATCATCGCGGTTCAGCGTAGACGGCAGAGTCAGATAGAACGCTTGCTCACCGCCGATTGGCGCTACTGAACCAAGACTGGCGTGCAGGTCAAATTCGCTAGCTGATACCGACGATTGCTTACCGTATTGGTTTGTTGCCTTGAAGTCAATTCGCAGCTTCGCCGATGGATTATTAGGCAAGGTATCGGAAGAGGTCACCAGCTCGATCTTCGCCATTTTCTCTTTTTCTGTTGTCGCCTTCGCCGTTTGGCCAGCTTCGTCGATACTGCTCAATCCGCCGAGTGTCGCGGTCCAGGAAGCATCATCAAATTTAGTATCAAAGGTTAGCATTGCTGTAGACTTGTCCGCGCTCCAGGATGTCGTGTAGCCATCGGCTACCGGCAATCCGTTCTTCGTCAGCGCAAAAGTAACGACAGAAGTGTCAGCGACTACGCCATTAAGCCGAATGGACAGGACGTTCGCATCGCTCGCTTTCATCGAAGCAATCGCGTATTTACCGCTAAATACCGATTTAATCTGATATTTCGATTCATAGGAAGCCATCGCGAGCAGCTCACGGCTTGCTGCTGTCGTACCGCCGAACGTACCGTTGGTGCTGTTGCTCATCAATCCACGGTCCAGCGCGAGCGCCACGTAGCCTTTCGCCCAATCGGAGACGGAAGCATCCTGTATCGCCGTTATATTTTGCACATTGTCCTCAAGGCCAAGGCCGCGAAGCAGGAAGGCTGCCAGCTGTTCTTTCGTTACTTGGCCGGCCGGATCGTATTTGCCTTCAGCGACACCGTCGGTAATACCCGCCTTGACGATCGCTTCGATATAAGGCATTGCGTAGCCATTGGCCGGGTCATTGCCGCTCACATCGGAGAAGCTTGAAGTCGTCAATGTCATATCGATCGGCAAGCCGAAGATCAGCGCAGCCACCTTCGCGAACTGGGCGCGGTTCATGTTTTCTTTCAAACCAAATGTGCCTTCTTCAATACCATCAAATACGCCAGAGGCGATCAATTCATCATATTTCTCTTTCGTTACACTGTCCAGGTCCTTAAGGTCCGTAAAATCTTTGGATGATTTCACCTTTGCTGTCGTTGTCGCTGCTAATGCAGAAGAAGAGAACATCGAGAACGCTATGGCCAAAGAGAGAATCGTTGACAAAGTTTTTTTCATATGTTGTATGACCTCCTAGGTTGTTGGGTCCCCTGTGGGGCGGTTGTGCGGTCAAGTGAACTGGGTGGTCGTCTTCGAAAAGTGTTTGTGGTTGTGTAGAACCCGTTGCTGTCGTAAAAAACCGCCAGCACACGCAAAATAGCGATACACCAGTCGGTTTATCCAAAACATACAATATCATTCCTTCAGAACGAATCGTCTGTTTGCTAGGCGCTCATTCGCGCCGCCGTCTGTTGTGTCGCTTGCTACGAGACTTAGTATACTAGATTATCATCGTCCGCGTCATTGCCAACTATTTGGCAAAACTCCCAGCGATGCGATTTTTCCTGTGTATTTTGACGCAAAGCCGATGATCAGACAGCATATTGCATGGCACCGCTCCTCTTTTGCATTCCACGAATCATAATATGGACGAATCAGGAGCGATGAAGTTGCAGGGTAGGACGCTTTACCGATTATCTTATTCTTTTTTTCGTTGCTCAGAAAGAGAAAAGAAGGTACAATGGCAGTAAGTTCTGTCTTTATATTGTTTTTTATTTGGTTAAGCGCTTTTCTATAATTGGAATTCACTATTAAACAAACACAAACAAAAAGGAGAAACTGCCGTGCAGAATACCATCCAACACGAATTAAAAAAAGTCATCAATCAGCTGTTGCATTTAAAAAGACCCGACAACGAAAGCCATTTAAAGGACTTGGCTGCCGAAGGTAAAGCCTTGGGTTACTTTCCCCGCGACTTTGGTATGGACGAATGGGATTGGCCGCAGGGCATCGGTTTGTACGGCTTAAATAAGCTTACGAATCAAGAAGGTTTTGATGGATATCAGGACTTCTTCGTGAAGTGGGCGGGCGAACAGATCGAGCGTGGTCTGCCCCTCAAAAATGTTAATACAACAGCGCCTTTACTTACCCTGATGGACCTGCCCAGCGTGGAGGAGCTTTCTTTGGAGTGGATGCAATGGGTTGAAAATGAATGTCCGCGGACGAAGGAAAACGGGATTCAACATGTAACCTCCGGCAATACTTCGAAGTTCGAGTTAAACCTGCACGATCAGGAAATATGGATCGACACTCTGTTTATGGTTGTGTTGTTCACTGCCAAAATGGGCAAAAAATATAATAATACCGGTTGGATGAACGAGGCGACCTACCAATTTGCAACTCATATTAAACATATCTTTAATCCTGGAAATTCTTTGTTCTTCCATGGCTACGATTTCAATCATCAAAATAATTTCAGCGCTGCGCATTGGTGCCGGGGAAATAGTTGGTTTACATTGGCCGCCCCTGAGTTTTTGGAAATTATGCAGGATTCCATAACGGAGGAGTCCCGTGACCTTATTTTCGGTACGTATAAGGCCCAAGTAGATAAATTGGTTGAGTTGCAGCATGCGAATGGACTTTGGCACACTCTGCTAGACGATAAGGACAGCTACACAGAGGTATCAGGCTCGGCTGCGATTACGGCGGGCATCCTAAAGGGAATCCGCCTTGGCTTATTGGATTCCAGCTACCTAGCAGCATGCCGTAAAGCGATTGCCGCGGTGTTGGGGAACATCTCCGAAGACGGTACGGTATTAAACGTCTCAGGGGGAACTCCAGTCTGTGAGCATAAGGAAGACTATAAAAAGATCGTCTTCGCGCCGACTGCCTACGGACAAGCATTAGTAATCGTGCTGTTGGCCGAAGCACTGTATCATACTGAACTCTAATAGTGAATCTTAAGTTCAGTGGTTTCTTCAATAGTTTCAGGACGATTGTACTCGGAGCATTGCGCTCGTCGTGCGTCCGGTCACATAAACAGTGGCCCCAGCCGCACCTAATTCGATAGCTATTCCTCTGCCAGCGCCGCCGCGTGTGGCACCTGCCGCCATAGCTGCTTTTCCACCAATAGATCCATATCTTTCAACAACGCAAAAAAAGGAGCCCATGGGCTCCTTTTTAGAAAAATCAATGCATAGGACTCATCGCTGCGCGATTAACGACGACGCGGCGGATAAAGAACGCTATAGCCAGACCGATAATCGTCACGATCATCGCGAAAAAGAACACGTTCTGTGAGCCAAAAGTCATCGCTTTCGCCATCTCGGTCAGCTCATTCGGCGCAGGGGAGTTGTGCAAGTACTTTTCCATACCTTTTGTAAGGATGCTTATTGCTACCGCTGTGCCGATCGCTCCTGCGACCTGCTGCAGCGTGTTCATGACCGCTGTACCGTGAGGATACAGCTCCGGAGGCAGCTGGTTCAGGCCGTTTGTCTGCGCTGGCATCCAAACCATGGAGATACCAACCATTAGGCCGATGTGCAAAGCAACGATCATAGTGATCGAAGAAGCCAAGGTAATGCCGGAGAAAAACCATAACATTGCCGCGACGATAAAAAGGCCGGGAATGACGAGCCACTTTGGCCCATATTTATCAAACAAGCGCCCCATTTGCGGCGACAGGATGCCGTTGAGCGCGCTGCCTGGCAGCAGCATAAGCCCAGCAGCGAACGCGGACAGTCTCATGCCATTCTGCAGATACATCGGCAAAATAATCATGCTGGACAAAATGATCATCATACATGACAATACCATAAGTAGGCCCACGACGAACATCGGGTACTTGAAAACACGCAGGTTCATCATCGGCTCGCGCATGAATATTTGCCGCAGTGCGAACAACGCGAGCGCGACTAGCCCGATGACAATCGATGCGACCACAATCGCGCTGGTCCAGCCTTGCTCACCTTCACCTGCTTTACTGAAGCCGAACACGACGCCACCAAACCCGATCGTGGACAATACGATGGATAATAGATCAATGCGGGGCTTCGTAAGTTCTGTAACATTTTCCAAATACTTTAACCCCACCAACAGACCTATAACCAAAAACGGCAGTGAGAGCCAGAAGATGTAGTGCCATGTTAAATATTCGATCAGGATACCCGCCACAGTGGGGCCGGTCGCTGGAGCGAACATAATGACGAGACCGACGAAGCCCATCGCAGCCCCACGCTTCTCCGGCGGATAGACGATAAGGATCGTATTGAACATGAGCGGAATTAACAAGCCCATGCCAATCGCTTGCAGAACACGAGCTACCATTAACATTTCAAAATTGAACGCTATCGCGGCGATCAACGTGCCTATGATTGAACTCGCGAGTGAGGCGATGAACAATTGCCTTGTTGTAAACCATTGCAGCAGCAGCCCCGTCATCGGCATCAGAATACCTAACGTCAGCAGGAACCCCGTCGTTAACCACTGAGCGGTCGCGGCAGAAATTTGGAACACGTCCATTAAATTACTGATCGCGATGTTGAGTGCCGTCTCGCTGAACATGCCGACGAAGCCACAGATAAGCAGCGACGCCATAATGGCCCGCGTATTGTATTGCTTCATTATCGATTCCACTTTCCTCTCCAGAAAAATCTCTATTTGAAAGCGATTCTGTTCGCTCACTAACTGTTAGAATAATAGTAACAGTTACTCATGTCAATACCCGGAGCATATTTTAATTGTAAATAAAAAAAATTATCTAATTTATTTTGAAAAAAACAGCAAATGATTATGAAACCAACCACCCAATCGGATAAAATATTACCATTAAATCATTCCGCCTGGCAAATCCATCCCGCAAAAAGTCCAGTAGAGTAAAAACGAGTTATTTTTATAAAGCCGGATTCTGCCAATAATTCTTCGATTTGTTTTTCAGGAAGTAATGAAAGCCTCGCAAGTGCGCTTCTCACCATCTCATCAACTTCGGATGATTCGCGGCCGGCATCGATCCAGAAGCTTTTCCAAACATTTAATCTCGCTTGAAGTTCAGAACCGTCATGGTTTCCATACGCGCTTACGAGCACGAAAGGGGCTCCCGACTTTAGTTTAGCCTTAATGGATCCAAGCAGCTTCAACTTTTCTTGAACATCGTCAATGAAGTGAAGAACCAAAATACAGCTTGCCGCGTCGAACTTTAAATATGTCTTAGGAAGGTCATCAGTCGTCCCTTGGATGAGACTGACGCGGCTTTCTAAGCCTAGTTCAACTACTTTATGCCTAGCAATCTTAAGCATCTCTTCCGAAGGATCGACTCCAGTAAATGTCCATCCTGGGTTAGATGGTCCCCAAGCAGAAAGTTCATTGCCACCGCCCGCGCCGATCAGGAGCAAGGATGCCGTATTTTCGCCCAATTGTACTCGATAATAAGATTGAATCATCGCGAGTAACGAGTCATATGTGGGAATCGAGATTCGAGTATTTTTCTCGTATGCAGCCGCCATGTTTGAATTGAATGTAAGATCTTCAGTCATTGTTATGCCCCCCATCGTCTTAAATCAATCTTCCGCTTTTCAATGTTTTCGTTACACATTAACGATATAACAGACTAATGATATCCTTAATGCTTCAAAAAATAACGGATCTTTACTCCGTCATCATTAATTTGGCCAAATCGGCTATTTTCTTGTTCTCCAGAAACTGCTCCATCTGACGTTCGGCGTCAATAACAACCTGCTGGATCAGACATTCGCTTCCGTGACTCAGGCTGCATTCGAATAAAGAAGCGGTCCCTTCGATCGCATGGATGATATCGAGAAAAGAAATATCTTCCTGCTTCCGTCTGAGGCGGTATCCACCATTTGCGCCGGGCGCGGACTGAATCAATCCTGCCTTAACAAGCTTGGTCATCATCTTCGACAGATAGGTTTGCGAAACGCCCAGCTTCTCAGCGAGCAATTGCACGCCAACAGGCTTATCGTGCGCCGCCGTTACCATATAGAGCATCGCATGAAGCGCATAATCGGTCGCCTGAGAATATTTCATTCAGCACCTCCATTGAAGACTTTACGAACCTATAATAACTCCAATATCTCTAAAAGGCAAGCATTTATTCCGAACCTTGCTCATTGCCCCAGTATCGAAGCAGCATTGTCATGGCGTTATCCTGCCCGTTCATAATAGAAGATCAACCAGAACTTGCTGGTTGATCTATTTTGTAAAAATATCATATGAATTAATAGGTTTCAGTGTCAACTTGATTGTTCAATGGAAGAGAATCTGCATTCAGAGACTGTTTGTTTTTCAATAAACGTTTCACAAAAAAAATGAAAAATATTAAGGAAAACGCAACGGACACGGCACTGACCGCAAACAATATTGGGTAGCTTGTATACTGTGAGACCCAGCCCAGGAGGATCGCTCCCAGCCCGATGCCAAGATCATTAGCGGTCGCTATTGAGGCGTTGGCAACCCCTTTACGGTCCGAACGGGCCAGACGTATCGTCGCCGCTTGAAGAGCCGGCTGCGCGGAACCAAATCCGATGCCATATATAACCGCCGATGCTAGCACGCCAATCAAACCGGTCGAGAGGCTCAAGACAATCAAAGCACAAATCGTAATCACAAGTGCCGGTACAATGACAAACATCTCTCCATACCGATCAGAAAGTTTTCCCGAAATAGGACGGCTGAGCGCAAGTGATGCAGCGAAAGCCAGAAAGAACGCTCCGGAATTGACCTGGATCGAATCAGCAAACAACGGAACAAAGGTGGTAATGCCGCCGTAAGCGATGAACAGAAAAAAGACCGATGCAGCAACGGGCAAGACCGATTTTTCGAACAATTCGATTCTTCTTACGCCAGTTTGCGGCCGGAAAGGCATTTTGGCACCAAACGTCAGGAGCAGCGCTGCAGCAGAGAGTACGACAGCAAACATAAACAAAGCGCTATACGATAGGTTCTGTGTAACCCAGATGCCGAACAGCGGGCCGATTGCCATGGCCAGAGTCATGGATGTGCTAAACCAACCCATTCCTTCGCCTCGGCGGGTGGATGGGATCATATCCGTAATCGCCGTGATCGTGGCGGTTGTGGATACGGCCCAACTCATCCCGTGCAATATTCTGAGCCCCATCAGAACGACAATTCCCCCCACCCAGTTATACATATACATCGCCAAGGTGAAAAGTAGCAATCCCCAAACGATAAACGGACGCCTGCCGAACCGATCTAGCAGCCCGCCGACGAGTGGCCGGAAAATAACGGCGGATAACATAAACGCGCCCATAGCCAGACCAACCTGCGATTCGTTGCCTCCCATCTGTTTAATAAACAGCGGCAATGTCGGGTACAGCATATAAAATGCGTTAAATAGGAATAGATTTCCTATAGTCATTAGAATAAATGGTTTCGTCCATAAGCGTTCCACTGTTCTTTCCTCCCCAAGATCAGACATTATCGCAAACCAATTATTCGGTGAGATACCCCCTTCTCATTCATTTTTCGGTCATATTAAACATCGAGTCTATAATAGTTCTTGATACATTAATGAACTTACGTCTATAATTATAAACAGATACAGAACATCTGCAATTGTTAAATGGACGTGATTTGTATAGTAATGAACAACTGCTTGCTAATTGTTAATTATTTATGAAAGCTTGGTGACCGCCAATTGGCTAAAGTGGATCGACGAATACTCAAAACGCAGGTAGCGTTAAAAAAAGCTGTTATTGATCTGATGTTAGAAAAGAATTTTGATGACATTACGATACAGGATCTTTCCGACAGGGCGAATGTGAGCCGCGGCACCATCTATCTTCATTATTTGGATAAATTTGATCTGCTGGATAAACTCGTTGAAGAACATATAGACGTTTTAAGGGAAACGTGCAGAGAAGCATCTGAATTGAGTTTTACCGAATCGACTCTGATCTGGACCGAATATTTTGAACGTAATTATTCATTCTTTTCGATGATGTTAGCGAGTAAAGGCGCTCCTTATTTTCGTGGTCGGTTTCTTGACTTACTTATCGAAGAATTGGGCAACGAGGCCAATGTAACCAACGGAAAGAACGAGGGGTTAAATGAAGATCTTCTCGTTAGGTTTGCTGCATCTGCTTTCGTAGGTGTAGTAGAATGGTGGTTTACAAATGAAAAACCTGTCCCCCACCATGTTTTGGCAGAACAACTGGGGACATTGCTAGAGAGAAATCTGTAAGCGGTACGTAACCTTATTATGCAATACAAAGAAAATATTCTGGTATCTCATTTGTCGCAAATGATTGCCTAATTCTCTCACTTCCGCTTACGTTACATGCGCATATGCCCTATAATTGAAAATGAATAAAATACTAAGGAGGCGCCTATGTCTGAAGAAATACTACAACGGCAGAATGAAATCGCCAAACTGATTATGCGTCATTCGGAACAGGACGGAGTTTACAAGACCGCTATCCCATCTTTATTTACTATTCACCGCTCTAATGTGACCGAGCCCGTCTATAGAGTTTACAAGCCTTGCTTATGCTTCATAGCTCAGGGTTCGAAAGAGTTATTGCTCGCACAGGAGCGTTATGAGTATGGTCCTGCCGACTACCTTATTTCGTCCATGAAATTGCCCGTAATTGGCCGGGTCATCAAGGCTTCATCCGATGCACCGTACATGAGTTTCAAACTTGAATTTACAGAGAGGCAAATTTTAGAGGTTTTAAATGAATCTGAAATTCAAATCACCCCGAAAGAAAATGCTAAGCGAGCTATGTTTGTCGGGCAGATTGAGTTACCTATACTGGATGCGATACTCAGGTTAGCTCGTCTGCTGGATAATCCCCAGGACATTCCTTTCCTTGCTCCTGTCTACACAAGGGAAATTTTATACAGGCTCCTGCAAGGGCAGTACGGAGTTGCGCTGGCACAAATCGCTATGGAAGGAAGCAGCACCTATCGAATCAGCGATGCTATTGAACAGATTGTCAATGACTGCGATAAGCCTTTAAGAATTGAAGAGCTTGCAGAACTAGCCAGCATGAGTATTTCTTCGTTTCACAGACACTTCAAGGAAGTAACTGCAATGAGCCCTATTCAGTTTCAAAAACAGCTGCGATTGCAGGAAGCTCGGCGCCTGTTATTATCTGAGTCAGCGGATGCGGCTGATGTCGCTTTCCGGGTAGGCTATGAAAGTGCATCCCAATTCAGCCGCGAATACTCTCGTATGTTTGGTTCTCCTCCCAGAGCAGATATTAAGCGTCTGAAGGAAAAATATGACCAAAGACTATACGTAAGATGATGCTCCAGCAGTTGCAGGGCTTTTTCCTTCCGCTTACGCTCTCGTACCAGGCTGCCCAATTGCTTACCGCCGGAGCCTGAAGGTCATCAAGTGCACGAAGTGTTTCTTCCATAGGGGTATTTTCATCAAACATTTGCAACAATTAAAAATCAATGCTATCCGTATTTAAGCGTCGCAAGCTGTTTTCAACTTCAAACGCAAATCCGGACGCAAAAAACTGGAGCTTGTAAGCTCCAGTCGCAGTGCAGCACTATTATTTGTTCTTATAAAAGATCAGTCATTGGTGACTACCTGCTCCACAATTAGAAACTCTTTGCCGCCTCTTTCGCTTTTGCGATGGCTTTATCTTTAATGGATTCCGCTTGGTCCGGCGTAGCCGCCATGCCTTCAACAAAGATGCCTTCAAAGGAAGAAATACCTTGGAATTGCATAATTTTTTTCAGGTAGCTATGACCACTTTCAAAGCTGGCAGCAGGTCCCTCGGAGTAAACTCCGCCGCTGGCTTGAATATGAATAGCCTTTTTATCCGTAAGTAAACCGACGGGTCCGCTTTCCGTATATTTGAACGTTTTACCGGCAATGCAGATCGCGTCAATGTAGGCTTTTAGAATCGGTGGAAACGAAAAATTCCACATGGGAGAAACGTAAACATATTTATCTGCTGCCACGTATTGTTCCACAATCTCATTGAGTCTTTCGGTTTTGGATTTCTCCGGCGCCAAAAGCTGATCAAACGAAGAACCCGATCTCAGTTTCCCCCATCCGCTAAAAACATCAGCATCAATATGCGGAATATCCTGCTTGTACAAATCCAGCGTAATGACTTCATCCTGGGGATGAGCATCATGATAAGCTTCAATGAATTGTTTTCCTACTGCCATACTAAACGAGGTTTGATGATCATGAGGATGTGCCGTGATATAAAGTACAGTAGCCATTCGGCGGTAACTTCCCTTCTGTATTCATGATGTGTAATCTATTTATCAAGTTTTTCGAAATAAACAAGCAACCCTGCGCTTCAATCATTACGATGATCCCCGAAAGGATTCGCGCCGATGAAACTGCGCCATTCTTCCTGATTCACCGTTTTATCTTGGAGACCGGCCTGCACACCTTCTGCGATTTCGTCCGCAAACTCGGTAAGGTAGGAGCCGTCGAAATAATGGGGGACAACATTTTCACGCTTATACATATGTCTTCACCTCCTCGCATAACTCAAGTGCGCTAAGCTATAGCATTTACAGAAATAATTGTGACCATTCCAACAACCATAGACATAAAAATAAAGAGCCTTCTCGTATGGAGACGGCTCTTTTCAGCTTCCAGACAACATTCAACTTAACTCTTCACAGATTTGCATGCGGCCTCCACAATCCATGAAAGTGATCAATCTGTTTCTACAAGTACGTCTTTCTGAACTTTTGCGGAGGCAGTCCGTACAATTGCTTGAACAGCGTGCAGAAATACCTTTCATTATGAATGCCGACCAGCTTGCTCAGCTGCAGATTGGAATAATCCCTTTCCTTCAAGAGTGCCAACGCTTTCTCAATCTTGCGGCGATTAACATAATCGACAAAATTCTCGTTCTCCAGCTTTTTGAATAAGGTGCTGAAGTAGGAGGGAACCAGATTAACGTAATCCGCTACCTCATCCAGTGTCAATCTCTCTGCGATATTGTCCTCGATATACTGCTTAGCTTTGGAAATCTCCGAGCGAACCGGCGCATGCCTCTGGGACAGGCAGTCATTAATGTAAGCCAGCACCCGGCTCCACTGCTGCTCGAACTTCATCCCTTCTTCCAGCACATAAGGAGCAGGGTCGACAACCAGCTTCCAGACGACGATCTTTTGTCTGACATCGTCCATGAACTTCCGGAGCAGCACACTCATACGGGGCTCGGGTATATGGTACTCACGGGCATAATGGGCAATGCGGCTGAGCTTCCCTTTCAAATCATCAACCTTGGTTTCCGGGGCGAGCTTGCGGCTGATTTCCTGAAACCACATCCGGATCGTGTCCTCATCAGCAGTCTGTACAGACTGTGAGGGTAGCTTGGCATATACCTGCCCTGTGCCTAAGGAATAGTACATATCCCGAAGGAGCTCCTGTGCCTGCAAGAAAGAATTAGCCGCCGTCGCCCAGCCATTACGCCTCGAGCTGAAGCTGACATGAACCACCTGTTTCATATATCTCTGAATATTTTCAATCAGCTCACTTCCGAATTCCCTGCAACGCTTATAGACGTCGGTCGCATTATCCATCGTTGTCCATGAAATAAAACCGATAATCTGAAGATCCCGAACCTCGCTTACGAAGCCTTGGGCTTTGGCGAGCAGCGTTTCCTCCGCCACATTGAGCATCCCGTATCGAATGATCATTTGATCCGCTTGACCGTATTGTTTCTTGAAGAGAGCCTCGTCATCAAACTGGATAACAAAGCAGCAGTAATCGTTCAATATCGGATTTACTTTGAGCTCTTCACAATAACGCGGAAAATGATTCGGATGAATATCTCCCTGCAGCAGCTCGGATACAATCTGCCTGCGCATCCGGTACAGATTTTCCAGACGGGAAGTGTTGAGCTTGCGCAGCTCCGCTTCCTTTGTCTGCAACTCGTGTATCGTCTGTCCCGCACGATCCAATGCCTGAAAAATATCCGTCTCGGATAGCGGTACCTTAACGATGTAGTCCTTCACATTCATCCGGATCGCCTGCTTGGCATATTCAAAATCGGAATAAGCGGTCAAAATGATAAAAATGGTTCGTGGCAGCCGCTCCTTAAGAACATCAATCAACTCTATCCCATTTATACCGGGCATCACAATGTCCGTCAATACGATGTCAGGCTTCAACTCCATAGCCAGATCGATGGCTTCCTGACCTGAATAGGCTTTGCCGATCAGCTCATACTGCTCCTTGTGACCTTCGAAAAACTGCTCCAGACTGCGAATGATCAAATCCTCGTCATCAACAATCAGGCAGCGGTATTTGTTCATGGCAGATTCTCCTCTCCGTTCCAGGGAAAAGTGGCTTTCACGCAGGTTCCCCCGCCTAGCTCGCTTCTGATATCCAGACCATAAGCTTCTCCATAATTCAGTTGAATGCGTTGATGAATATTGATCAGTCCGATTCGTTTGCGTTTATCCGGCTTCACCTGATGGCCCGGTATAAGCAGCAGCTCGCGCTGGCGCTCGTTCATCCCGATGCCGTAGTCCTGTACCTCGACCTCGACATGTCCTTCAGCATAAGCAGCTCTTATTCTGATTTGTCCAGGCACCCTGCCCCCACTGTAGCCGTGAAACATGCTGTTCTCGACAATTGGCTGCAGCAGCATGCGAAATACAGGGAAATCGTACAGCTCCTCGGCTATGTCCTCGATCACTGTAAATTCGCAGTTGTAACGAATATTTTGAATGAAAATATAGTCCCGGACATTCAACAGCTCATCACGCAGCGTTACTTTCTCAGCCACGTCACCGATGCCGTACTCCAATATTTTAATTAACGATTTAATAATCGGATCGACATGCTGTACCTCACCCAGTCTGACAACATTACCGATGGAACCGAGCGTATTGTACAGAAAATGCGGATTGATCTGCGATTGCAGCACTTGAATTTCCAGTTCCCGCTTCAGTTCCTTGTTGCTGCGCAGATTCTCTACCAGTTCATTGATTTGCTTGATCATCTGGTCGAACGTCCGTGAAAGCTCACCGAACTCATCCTTACGGTTAATCACGAGCGGGATATCCAGAAAGCCCTGTTTGACCAGCTTCATTTTGGTCATCAGATTGCCAAGCGGCTTGCGGATAAACCGCGCCAGTATGCCTGCCGCTATCGCACTGAGCACAAGTCCGATGGCAAGCAGACCGAAATAATAGGGCTCGATATGCTTAAGGGAGCGTTTGTTTAACGAATCGTTATATAACGATAAAATTGTCCAGTTGAAGTGTGACGCCGGATATTTACGCACCGTCCAGTTCTGATTCTGACTTGACCGAAATTGCATCACATTGCCACTGCGGCTTAGCAGTTCTTTGGAGGACAGACCTCCCAGTTGAAACGTATTGTCCTCTGCGTTCATTTGCCCGGCATCACCCAGATTTCCCGCGATCATCGTACCATGCTCATCCATAATGACGATGCTGACCAAATCGTCGCGGTTAATTTGCAGCAGCGTCTTTTCCATGGCCTTTAGATCCATATCGAGTGCAGCCGCCGCCATCGGCTGGGAACCATGTAGATAACGTGTAAAGGTAACCGTCAATCCCGATTGCTTGGAGACATAGGGCTGGCTGACCATAATGCCGTACCGGTCGTTGGCCGTTTTTTGTAAAAAAACGCTTCGCTCCAAGTTCGGACTGTCAAAAGCGGCTGACAACGGACTGCCCCCAATAATGCTTGTATCATCTTTAATAACATAAACATTCGTTACCAGATTGAAATTCAACTCATACAGCTGCTGCAGCTGCGGCTTCATCATTTCCAGGCTCTGCATTCCCGGCGTGTACGATGAATCGATAGCAGATAAAATCGTCTGCAGGGATGAAAAGCTGAGCGTTACGTACTGATCCACCTTGGACAAAATCTGACTGATGAAAAAATCGTTGTTGGCTCTCATTTCATTTTGAATAAAGCTGTAGGAAAGCTGGCTGACAAAGGTTACCGTCCCGAACATGAACAGGAAACACAGGAGAAACATTTTAAACGGCATACTGCTGAAACGAAAGCTCATGATGAGGTTCCCTCCTGTTCTTGGTTCGTTCAGCCATGCTGAACATGTATGCACTCTTCTATTATATTAAATTAGCGTAGAAGCTTTCGCCAGCTTTTCTTGCATAGACGCAAAACCGCGGAGGAGCGGCAAGCTCCCCCGCGGTTGCCCGCTTTAATTAAAGCCTTCTGCACCTCTATCAGCTACACATCGAGCGCGTAAGCAAATTACGGCTTGATACCAGCGTCGCTTAACTGCTTCAACACATCTTCCTTGTATTTTTTATAGTTGAATTTGGCATCCAGCGTACTGACGTAAGTATCCCAATTCGCGAGCGGTTCTTTGCCGAGAATAAATTTAAGCAGCGTTTCGTTTACATATTTAATGCGGTCATTATATTGTGTGTCGTTGGCATCGATCAGGACGAACGGATTTATTTTATTCGGTTTAATATATTTCAGATTCGTCTGATGGAAGCTGTCCGTTTTATCATAGGTGAAATTGAAGTAAACAGCATCGTTGCCTCGGCGGGGCAGGAAGTAGTTGCTTTGCCACTGCCATTTTTGCACCATATCCTTATTGGCCATATTGTCCTTCAGGCGTACCGGTTTGCCGTCCACCATATCCCACATGATGCCTTTTTGTCCATATGAGAAGTACGGTTGAGCCTCTTTATCTGTATACCAGTACTGCAGCAGGGACATGATGCGCTTGAGCTTCTCCGGGTCCTTAGCCGCTTTTTTGGAAATGGTCCATGAATTACTCTGGAACTGGGCAAACCCGGCCCATTGATCACCATGAGGTCCCTTTGGCGGAGCAATCGTAATCCAGTCGGGAACTTCCCCAGATACGTCCTTCATCTTTTGCTGGCCAGAAAGCTCCATCGCTCTCCAGTCTCTGTACACGATACCGTACTTGCCGGTCTGCATTTTCTTTTCCAGAGCGGTACCGTCGTTCGTCGTTACCCAATCCGGATCTACCACATTGGAGGTCACCACTTTATTCATAAACGTCAAAGCTTCCTTCATTCGGGGATCAGTGTTGTCGAATGTAATTTTACCGTCGATGCTGTCAACCATATTGGGCACCACGCCGAACATCATCATGATGGCATCCCATCCGTATCCGCTATTTCCCGGATTGTTGAAATTCCCGTCCTTGAGAATACCCGATGCAAATCCGTACGTATCGTTCTTGCCATTGCCGTCCGGATCTTGTTCTGTAAAGGCTTTCATTACCGTCAGCAGCTCATCGGGTGTTGTTGGAACCTGCAGGTTCAGCTTTTTTAACCAATCGTTGCGAATCCACCATCCATTAATGCCGTTAACCAATTCGTAACCGGGCGTTCCGATCGTTTTACCTTTATAGAGCATGGAGTTCCATGAATCCTTGTCAAAACGGTTATAAAGCTCAGGATAGCCTTTGATGATATCATCCAGGTCGGCGACGATCCCTTGATCATAGTATTGAACAGCTGTCAAACGGTCTGTCATAAAAATCAAATCGGGAATGTCGCCCGACGCCACCATCGTGTTCAGCTTCGGTTTGATCTGGTCGGCCGGAGGCACGGTCATCTGCAGATCGATATTGACGGCTTTCTCCAGCATTAGGCGAAGCGGATCATCCTCACGATTGGTTGGCGGCTGGTTGTTTGGTGAAAATCCGCCTGCATTATACATCGTAATCGTCATTTTCTTATCAAAATTAGTAGCCCCGCCCTTGTCCCCAGACGGTGCAGGTGTACTGGTACCCGTGGCAGCCGGAGTGTTGCCTCCACATGCCGTCAGCATCATCGCAGAGGCGAGCATTAACGAAACGGTTGTGCCGATTTTGTTTTTCTTTTTCATTTTGACCTCTCCTTTATGTTCATCCTTATTATTCCTGTTTTTTATTAAACCGGCAAGCCGGATGATACCATATTTTAATTCCTTCGCTCTTCGTTCTCCGCTTTTGTTTTTGCTTTTGCCCTTCGCTTTTGCCCTTCGCTTTTGCCCTTCGCCCTTGCTCTTCTCCTCTAACCCTACTTAATGGGTTAGAGTATGTTTCAGGGCATGGCGCACGTGCACCGAGCGGAGTGGCCGTGGTGTTCCGGAGATAGCGGAGCGGTGCCTTTGTTCCCGGATTTCAACCGATAACGCTCTTATATAATAGAAGAAATCCGGGAACAACAGCAATCGCAGGAACACTTCGGCCACGTAGCGATCCCCCTCTCAAGAGCCATCGCCAATCAAACTCTCACCCTTTAACCGCCCCAATCATCACACCCTTGGCAAAATGATTTTGAATAAACGGATATACACACAGGATCGGCACCGTCGATACGATCACAGACGCCATTTGAATCGCCAGTGAGCTGACGGTTGCATCGTTGACCTGCTCCATATTTTGATTTTGCGAGCTGAGGAGAATATTCCGCAGAATCACCTGTAAAGGCATCAGACTCGCTTTATTTAAATAGATTACGGCGTCAAAGTAGCTGTTCCAATGGCCGACCGCATAAAACAGTCCTATCGTCGCAATCGATGGCAGCGACAACGGCAGGATGATCGTGAACAACACTCTCAGTTCCCCGGCCCCATCCACCTTGGCCGATTCCTCGAGTTCAACGGGAAGCTGCTCGAAAAACCCTTTGACGACAACCAGGTTGAACACGCTGATCAGACCAGGAACAATTAACGCCCATACCGTATTCGTCAGCTCCAGAGAACGGACGACGATGTAAGTAGGAATCAAGCCTCCGCTGAACAGCATCGTGAAAATAACGAACAGCAGCAAGCCGCTTCGGCCAGGCAGCGCTTTTTTTGAAAGCACATAAGCGCCGAGCAGTGTAAACAACAGGTTCAGCGCCGTACCGACTATGGTACGAAACAGCGTAATCTGATAGGCGGGCAAAATGCCCGAGCCGCTGCCAAAAACCGTTTTATACGCGTTAAACGTCACGCTCTCGGGAATAAGTACGAGTCCCCGGCGGATGACCTCGGACTCAGGTGTAATCGAGATCACTACCACATATAGAAAGGGAAACAGCGTCAGAAGCGCAATCACGGTCAAAATCGAGTAAATGGCAGTGTGGCCCACTTTTTCAGATAAAGTCAATTTAGTCATTGGCGAGCCTCCTAAAGCGTTCTCCGTAAGCATAATCTCCAAGCGTTCTTTAGAACGCTTTCTTCGTAAGTTATTTCTTCAAGCGTTCCAAAGAACGCTGGCTTCATAAACCTATTTTTCACCATATTTGTCCGTCAAATTTTTTGGCCAGCTTATTGGCTCCAACGACCAGAATGAAAGCAATCACCGATTTAAATACCCCAACCGCTGTCGCCAGACTAATCTGCATTTGTTCGATGCCCTGTCTGTACACCCATGTGTCAATAATGTCAGATTTGTCAGCATTAAACGTGTTCGACATCATAAAAATTTGATCAAAGCCCGCATCGAGAATGCTGCTCAGCCGGATAATTAACAAAATAATGATCACGTTGCGGATACCCGGCAGCGTCACATGCCACAGCTGTCTCCACTTTGAAGCTCCATCGATACGAGCCGCTTCATACAGACTAGGATCAATACCGGCTAATGCCGCCAAATACAAAATCGCGCCCCAGCCGACTTCCTTCCAAATATCGGAGCCAATGATCAGCGAGCGAATCCATGAAGATTCGGTAAGAAAGGAGATCGGCTGCAATCCGTACTGCTTCATGATCAGATTCACAAAGCCGTCCCCCGGAGACAATAGCGCCACCATCAGTCCATACGCGATAACCCATGAAATAAAATGTGGCAGGTACGTCACGGTTTGAACCGACTTCTTGAACCATCCTACCGTCACCTCATTAATCAGCAGCGCCAATACAATCGGTGCAACAAATCCAAACAGCAATTTGTAAATCGAAATTGCGATTGTATTGTTCATAATATCCCAAAAGTAAACGCCATTAATAAAATTTCGAAAGTTGTTCAGGCCTACCCAGGGGCTGTCCCAAAAGCCAAGCCCGATATTGTAGTTTTTGAAGGCGATTATAATGCCAAACATCGGAACATACTTGAAGATGACAAAATAGATCAGCTCCGGCAGCAGCAGCAAATATAAAATTTTGAATCGCATGATACGTTTCCAGCTGCTGTGCCATTTAGTCTGGACACGGGTCTTGTTGCTTGCGGATGCCGCAGCAGTTGAGTTCATCGTTATCACCTATGCATCTATATTTTCTTGATGTTCTTATCATAAACGGTAATGGCTTCGGCAACCTCCAATATTTTGACCAATTACTCCAATATTTCTAGAATTGCGGTGAATAATTCCCACTTCGAAATGGAATAATTTTTCAATTTATTGAGCTGCCTGGATGACCGCATAGTCCGTAACAAATTTGCGCAGCTCCTGCTCATCAATCGTAACGCCGAGGCCAGGGTCCGTCGGAACCTGGATGGTTCCTTTGTTCATTGTGAAGGATGTCGTGGAATACTGCTCGGAAGCTTTGAGTGCGTTCGGCTGATATTCGAAAATAAGAAAATTCGAGATCGCCGCCGAAATATGGACCGTTGCGGCAACACCAACAGCCTGATGCACGCTCAAATGCGGTGCGAAGGCCAGATGGTGCGCCTCCGCCAAATGCGCGATACGCATCATTTCCGTGATCCCGTTGCGGCCAAGATCCGGCTGTGCAACCTCAAGCGCCCCTGCGGTTATCCAATCGCGGAACGTATAGATCGTGCGCAGCGGCTCGCCGACAGCGACAGCCGTATCGATTGCATCAGCCAGCTTGCGGTGACCCTGTATATCCTCAAAGGTGAGCGGCGTCTCAAAAAACAGCAGGTCCAGATCACCAAGTGCCCGCCCCAGAGAAAATGCCTCCGAATGGGTATATTTGCCGTGACCATCCAGCATCAGATCGAGCTTGTCAGCAGTGTATCGCTTACGGATCGCGCTCAGCATATCCAGATCAGCTGTTTTTCCTTTACCGAACGTATGAATCTTGATCGCATCATAGCCCTGCTCGACGATTCGGTCCACACTCTCCAGACGTTCCTCCAGCGTCCTGCCCGGTACACTGGAGCAGTAGCAGCGCAGCTGGTCACGGTATTGTCCGCCCAGCAGCATATAAACAGGCAGATTAAACGCCTTGCCCTTAATATCCCAGAAGGCAACATCAAGCCCGGCCATCGCGTCAACCAGATAGCCACCGGTGTAGCCGCGCTCACGGAGCGTATCGAGCATTTTATCCCACAGAAATTGCGTTTCCATCGGGTTTTCACCGATTACAAGCGGTGCCAGATGACCTTTAATAACAGCCGCTGCAACCTCAGGGTTGGTTGGAGCCAGCAGCTCGCCCCAGCCTTCAATGCCTTCGTCGGTACATACCTTGACAAAGATCGTCTCCAGTTTATCCGAGTAAATGCAGGAGCGTCTTCCTTCATTAATGAAATAATCATCCGTGATATAGCGCTTCGTATTCGGCGATGCGGTAGGGATCGACGGGATTTTGACGACAAAGACTTCAACCTTCGTAATTTTCATTAGCTGCCTCCATAAGTGTCCGAATTCGGTAATAGCTTGTACGTTCCTGATTTCCAGCCTGCGCGCAAGTCCTCCCTGAGAACAGCTGATACAGATTGGGCTGTCATGCCGCCATCGATCAGCAAATCCTGCCCTGTAATAAAGGCCGCTTCACTTGAGGCCAGGAATAATACCGCGTTGGCTACGTCCCGCGTCGTGCTGAACCTGCCCAGCGGGTAGCAGTCGAGTGATATTTCCGAGGTTGAGGCAAGTGGCTTCTCCACGCCCTCCTTGAATGTGATGCTCGGAGATACACTGTTAACGCGGATTCCCACCGGAGCCAGCTCAACGGCAAGCTGCTTGGTGATGGCCAGAACCGCACCTTTGGACGCACTGTAAGCTGCCAACCCCGGAACCATCGTATAGGCGTTGACGGATGACAGGTTCACAATACTCGCCGGGCTCGACTGCTTCAACAGCGGCATTGCATGCTTGCACATCAGGAACAGCGACGTCAGATTAATATCCATCACACGCTGCCATTCGTCCAGCTCCATCTGATCGACTGGCGTTCTTTTCCCCGTCCAGCCTACGTTATTGACGAGGATATCGAGCCTGCTTATTGACTTCAGCCAGCTGGCGATTTGGACCTCATTGCATACATCAAGCTCCGTAAAGCTCGAGCTGCCGCCATTTCGCCCAATTTCCCGAACAGTTTCCAAGCCGTTCGTTTTATCGAGATCCACGATCAGTACCTCGGCCCCCTCTTCGGCGAACCGCATGGCAACCCCTTTTCCAATTCCTTTGGCCCCACCAGTAATTACCGCTGTTTTCCCTTGTAATCGCATATAATCGCCTCATTGGTATGCGGGAGCTGTCTCCCTTAATCATGCTCCTGTCTGGAATGGCTCCAGTATACCGTAAACAAAATCGCAAAAAGTCCAATATTTATTGAAGTTGTTTCAATATTTATTGTCAGGTGGACTGGAAGGCATCCGAGCAAAAAGACTACTCTCGCGTAATATCTTTACGGATAATAGCCCTTGATTATGAGCGTTGGATTGTTTTGGCTTATCAATGCGGGACGAACATGACCGAGTCCGCTGTCGTATAGTCGCTGGCGGCTCAACGAGATCACCACCGCTGACCGACACATTGCTTGCCAGCTGTATCGGGTCCCAATTCATATCAAACCGGGAATCCGTACGATAATTCCATTTGCTCGTGTCCAGACTGGTACCGTTGAAATCATCGCTAAATGTAAGTGTATAACCAGACGATGCATAGGACGACGGATTTGGTGCTGCGGCATAGGCTGCATGTCCAGAGGACGCCAGCACAGGAAATGCGCAAATGGCGGCTGTAATTGCGACGGACATAACCATTGACATCGTGCTTACGACAATTGCTTTCATGAATCATTCGCCTCTATAGTGGGATGGTTGGCAAAACATCAGCACTCAAAACACGAAAGCGCATTCAACACTTTAACAGCGAATAAAAAGGAACTGCGCAGATTCGCAGTTCCTATGTCGTATACATCGTTAGGAGTGAAGCAGCTCCAGTCCAACTCAAATACCTGTTTAATAATTAGCTGTAATATATCCCATCTTCATGGAAATTTTGTCCGTGGCCTCGATCAGAATGGCCGACAGCTCAGCCTCACGTTTGGTGAGATTGATTTCGGATAACGGCCCGGATAAGCTGATTCCGCCTATTACCTTACCGCTGCGGCCTCTGACCGGTGCGGCGATGCACGCTCTGCCCAGCGCCAGCTCTTCATTCTCTATCGCAAATCCTTTCTTTCGGGTAGATTCCAACTGCGACTCCAGCGCTGAAAATTCCGTGATCGTTTTAGCGGTATAGGCAGTCATCCCTTCCTCCTTCAGTAGTGATTCCGCCTCTTCCCTATCCAGAAAAGCGAGCAGAACCTTGCCAATGCCTGTACAATGCAGCGGGTTTTTCCGTCCGATCAGCGTGTACATGCGAGGTGACTTGTGGCTGTCCACATGAGCCAGATAAAACATATGAGGCCCGTTCAATATCGCCAGGTTAGCCCCCAGCCCAAGCCGTGTCTCCAAGTCATGAAGCTCGGGCAGCGCCTGCTTGCGGATTTCATAATGATTCAAAGCGATCCCGCCAAGCGAAATAATTGATGTTCCCAAGCGGTAAAAGCCTGTAAGCTCATCCTTCTCCGTATACCCGAGCGATACCATCGTTGTCAGCAGTCTGGAAACGTTACTTTGCGTCAGATTCAGCTTTTTGGCAAAATCGATTACGCGCAGCTCTGGCTGTTCATCGGAAAAACACGATAAAATCGCCAAAGCCCTTGTAACGCTTTGTGTTAACGCTGCTGCGGTTTGCTCCTGCTTCAATACAACCACCCTTTCATTTGAATTCATTGTATAATCTTTGATTCACAACATCAATAAATTGACTATTGAAATATATAATTTCGTATTATACAATCTATTTGCATATTATGATATTAAAATTCAAATTAAGTAGGTGTTTCATGAAAATCACGAGTGTAGACGTATTCCCTTTAAAAATCAGGAATGGTCCGGTGTATTTGGGAACCTCCATTGGACAATCCGATGAAAGCGATTACTACATCCGTCCTGAATACCGCTCCATTTACTCACGCAATCTGGAAACGCTGCTGGTCAAGATTACAACAGATAGCGGCATATATGGCTGGGGAGAAGCACTAGCCCCCGTTGGGCCGGAGATTGCCGGAGAAATTATCGAACGGCTGTTTAAGCATTTCCTGATCGGGCAGGACCCGCGGGACATCGATGTGATCTGGAGCAGGCTCTACGATTCCATGCGGGAGAGGGGCTACTTCACCGGGTTCATGGTCGACGCCTTGACCGCCGTCGATGTGGCGCTGTGGGATATTCTCGGCAAATCCGTACAGCTGCCCGTGTATCAGCTGCTGGGCGGCGCTTACCGCCGGGAAATACCAGCATATGTGTCCGGCATTCCGAAGCAAACGCGGGAAGAACGTATTGAACTGGCACTCGAATGGAAGGCGAAGGGGTTTACGGCAATCAAGCTGCATCTTGGGTTCGGGGTACATGAGGATGCCGAAATTGCCGCTTACATGCGTGAAGCGCTCGGACCCCGATTTCGTCTGATGGTTGATGCACACTGGCAATATTCTGTTCCCGAAGCGATCCGGTTAGGCCGGACGCTGGAGCGATTAAACATTGAATTTTTGGAGGCGCCGACCGCTCCAGAGGATATCGAAGGAACGGCCGAAATTACAAGAGCTTTGGACATAGCTATTGCCATCGGGGAGGCCAAACGCACACGTTATCAATTCAAGGATCGCTTACTTAAGCGGGCAGCTGACATCTATCAGCCCGACATCGGGCGCACAGGCATTAGTGAAGCGCGAAAAATCGCCAACTTGGCCGAAGCGTTCAATATTCCTATTGCTCCCCATCTGAGTGTCGGCCAGGGCATCTGTATTGCTGCGACTTTGCATCTCAGTGCCGCGATCTCCAATCTGCTCATTGTGGAGTATCAACCTACGGTGATGACAGCAGCCAACTCGCTGCTTGTCCGACCGCTCGTATGTGAGCAGGGACGCTACCTGCTGCCGGAAGGCCCAGGGCTTGGCGTGGATATTGACGAGGAACAGCTGAGAAAGCATATGAGCGCATGACGGAATGTTTAATTCATCTTACTTATGAAGCCATACAAAATGAAACCTATGGAGGTTATGACTATGAGTCAACAAGTGAAATTAGAAGGCATTTATCCAATTCTGGCAACACCCTTTACTGAACAAGGGGAGGTGGACGAGAACAGTCTGCGTGAGCTTGTACGCTTTCAGCTTCATGCCAAAGTCGACGGTATTGCACTGTTCGGCATGGCCAGCGAAATGTATACGCTGCTCGATGAAGAAAAGGCGAGAATCGCTGAAATTGTCGTCGATGAAGTCAAAGGCCAAGTTCCGCTCGTCTTCGGCAGCGGTCATACGGGTCTGGAGGTTGCCGTTCAACTAAGCAAACGTGCGGAGAAACAGGGGGCTGATGCGCTCATGGTACTCCCCCCTTACATGGCCAAGCCGGACGGCAAGCGGCTGTACGATTATTTTGCCGCCATTGCCAAAGCCGTGACGATCCCGATCATGATCCAGGACGCACCGCTCGCAAGTGGTGTGAATATGCCTGCTGCCCTGCTCGCCCGTTTGTCCAAGGAATTCGAGAACATCGCTTACGTAAAGGTTGAGGCTCCGCCGACAACTTTGAAGGTTACCGAGGTGCTGGAGCAGTCCGAAGGCCGGCTGACGGTATTCGGCGGAATGAATGGACTTTATTTTTATGAGGAGCTGGGTCGTGGCGCTGTAGGTACGATGCCTGCTTGCGAATTTCCGGAAGTATGCGTGCGGATTTATCAGGCTTTCAGATCCGGTGATCTGGACACCGCACGCCAAACCTTTTATCAGTATTTGCCGTTCATGCGAATCGGTACGCTCCCTGGTTTTGCGATGGCCATCCATAAGGAAATACTCCGGACAGGTGGCGTGATCGAGTCTGCCTATGTCCGCAATCCGAATGCGCCTATCGACGAACGTATTCGGCAGGAAACCTTGGATACACTGAAGGATCTTGACCTGCTGGCGCTGCGCTGGCATGAGGTGAAGGCGGCGCGCTAAAGCGCATGTACGACTTATCACCTTTCATAAGCCATAAGGCGTATTGCTGAGGAAGCTTTATTCCGTAACATCAGCTTGTCGCATGTACCGCTTCCGCTAAACCAGATCCTCGGGTCAGGTTTAGCGGCATATTGAAATGCGCTCCACATTGGTTTAAGTTTTGGCACACTTATTTTGCTGGTATATAAATATCAATTTCACCATCTTGACTTTCTAATGTATGAATATCATTCCAATATTCAATATCAATGGGTCTAACACCATACGTTTTGTTAATAAAATCATAAGTAGTACCAATCTGTGATTCTGCACCTTTATGTATAATTTTGATATACTGCCCAGGAGACACAGTATGAGTTATCATACCGGTAGGAATCTCGCCATAAGAGGTCACTTCGAAGGCGACCACATGTTGAAATGGCACATGGGGAGTCCAATGACCGTCATGAGGATAAATTTGAATTAAATAAACTCCTGGACCTTTTCTGTTTTTTATTTCAATCATTCGATTCGTCAAGTCCTCGCGTAAGGTCCTAACAATCTTCATTTCCAAAACATTGTTTAGGCTTTCAGTTATTGAAAAACCAACCAACTTGATCTCTTCTTTTTCCACAGTATCGACATGATAAGTGCTCATTTAATCTCCCCTTCCGCATATGTAAAATATACCCATTTAAATTTTGACGAATATATGTTCGTTTGCAAAGGTTGTAGTTTCGTTAACAATGGACCACCTACAGCAAATGGTCGACAGTTGCAAAGTCATCTAATTTAAAAATCCCATTCTGACAACTTACTTTTGTTATGGAACACTCGGAGACCAAATAGCTTTGTTCTGCAAGAAAATTAGGGTGTCTCTTTCGCAATTCCTCCTCGGTGATTACATTTATTAAGAAATCTGTTATCAAACCACCGTGTGTAACAACGATGATGCTATCCTGTGAATGTTCAACTGACAATTCCAATAAGCACGAAGATAAACGCTCACCTGCTTTCCTTGCAGAATCGCCTGTTGGCGGTGAAAAGTCTCTATCCTGTACGCATCGTTCCCACATCTCAACAAACTCCTCAAATGTTTGCCCAGGTATATCTCCCCAGTTGGCACGCTCTCGCAAACGAATATCCTCTGAAATGGTTGTCTTTGTTTCTTTTGCGATGAACATGGCTGTCTGCTTAGCCCTTTTAAGGGGACTGCTCACAATTTTATTAATCGGTATTTCACGAAAATGGTGTGCAGTCGCTTGAGCTTCCAATATGCCTTTGGATGATATAGCGACATCTCCAATCCCCTTTTCTTTTTTAGCATGTCTGACAAGGTAGAAATCAGTGGTCATTTCACGGCCTCCTACGATTTATTTTAAACTTCAAATAACTGTCCTGATCAGATTATGTTCCAAATTAATCTACCTACCATTCTATTTAAAAAGGTTTCTCATTAGAGCATATTTTACGCACTCCTTCATTGTATTTCAAGGTACTCTCTCCCTCTCCAGATTTTACGCTTTTATCCCTCCAGAGTCACTGAAACAAATGAAAGGAGACCCGTAACTACCGGATCTCCTTTTTTCATTTTCTCAAAATTGCTTGGGTAATTAGTCAGCTCAGACCTGCTTTAGACAATCCAAAAGCTGCATCAGCCGAGCCCGGCACAGTTTTGAAGCCGACGTTTATACGGTTCCAAGCATTGATCGCCATAATCGAGAAGGTCAGGTCCGAGATTTCTTTGTCAGACAACTGCTCACGAACGCGATCATAAACGTCGTCGGGCACACCATGCTCAGGTAGTTTGGTCAGGATCTCCGTCCATGCCAGTGCAGCCCGCTCGCGTGGAATAAACAGCGTCGATTCCCGCCAAATTGAGATGTGGTAAAGGCGAAGCTCGCTCTCGCCGTGGATCTTGGCCTGCTTGATATGCATATCCAGGCAGAAACCGCACCCATTGATTTGCGAGGCCCTGATGTGAACAAGATCGAGGATCTTCTCTTCAATTACGCTGTCTTTCTCGGCGTTGCTGAATTCCATTAATTTTTTAAAAAGTTCTGGTGATTGCTGCATATAATTTACACGTTGTGTCATAACAGTACCTCCTGTGTATTTTTTGGACACTAATAAGACAATTGACGACTTCAATGTGTGACACCCAACAGAGTTCTATTTTATGGATACATACCGCCTACCCATCAAACATCAAAAAAACTACCTGGCTCAAAGAAATGTATGTTGGATTCCGTTTAAGTGTTGTAATTTATCTGGATTCACTATAATGTAAATACGCTTGATCGTCATGGATTCAGCGTCCCATTCAAAACAAATAACCCCGGTTGGGAGGCCATCTTTCGTTAACAATATCCCTTGTTGATCATTGACCTCGACTAGCCGGGCCTTGGATTCAGGAAATCGATTTAACGAAAGTGCACTCAATAAGTCAAGCACACGTCCTTTGCTGTATATTGGATTAATAGCGGCGGACACCTTTCCTCCACCGTCGGCAATCAATATTACATCCTCGGTTAACAAGGCCACAAGTGATTGAATGTTTCCATTTGTCAGGGCAGAGATGAAGCGATTCACCAATTCCTTTTCTTCAAAGGGATGGGTTAATAACCATTCATTTTTTTCGGAGGATGACTCTACTTTTTTCTTGACACGACTGAATATTTTACGGCAATTGACTTCTGTTTTGTTAAATATTTCGCCAATTTCACTATGTTCATATGCAAAGACTTCTCTTAAAATAAACACAGCTCTTTCCATAGGCGTAAGTTTTTCCATAAGAATAAGAAAGGCATAAGAAATCGTATCATGACGCTCAACACTCTCTAAGGGACTAGGTTCGATGAATTGCACGGTTGGTTCTGGAAGCCAATTACCTACGTAGCTTATTCTTTTTTTTCGCACAGATTTTAATTCGTTCAGACATCGATTGATCATCATTTTGCTTAAGTACGATTTGATATTAATAATATTATCATTTAGATATCCATGAATGCTTATAAACAAATCTTGAACCATATCCTCTGCATCGGATCTAGAACCAAGCATACGGTAAGCAATAGAAAATAAATGAGCCTTGTAGGTTTTATACAAATCTTCGATGTTATCAATTGGTCGATCGTTTACATGCCTTTGCATAGTATCCCCCCTTATAGTGACACTAATAAGACAATTGGCGATGTCATTGTGTGACATGACTTTGCCTTCCCCGCACCATTCGGTTCCAGTAGGTAAATATAAAAAGCCCTTCCGCCGTAGGAGCAGCGAAAGGACTTCTGACAGTCAAACACGTGGTGAGTTCTTGCAGTATTGCCGGGCTTGCAGCCGGACAGCTAACTATTCATTGTTGGCATACGATTTTTATTAACCTACCTTGGCACCATGAGAAAGCGAAAACAATACAGATTGCTCTCTATCCATTCTCATACCTGTAATGGTGAATGTTTTAAAATCCACGCCTTCCATTTTAGCCCCTCTTACATCAGTACCTTGTAACTTGGCTTTTGCCAGTATGGCCATAGTCAGATCACAATCTCTTAAGTCGGCTTTTTCTAAATTTGCTGCTGACAAATCTGCTTCATGAAATTTAACCCCGCGCAAGTCCTGTTTAACTAATCGGGTATTTCTCAAATTGGTATATGACCAATCGCCTTGAAAAATAGTGATCCCATCCATATTAGAGCCCGAAAAATCCGAACCTGTCATTTTACATATTTCAAATTTAGCGACAAATAGATTAGCTCCGTTAAAATTGCAATTCTCAAACGCGGATTCTTTATGTATAGAGCCATTTAACAATGCTCCACGAAAATCACACTCGATGAAACGGCAGTTAGTGGATGTAATCTCCTCTAGTGATCCATTAGAAAAGAAGCAGCGTTTAAATGTGCAGCTTAGTAGCTCGCCGTACCTTAAATCTTGTGTGCCAAAGTTCACTTCTTCATATTTTTGATTACTATGCTGAAACATTAGATGCCCCCTATGTATGGTTATTAAGCTGTTTTGTCAATGTCAGATATACTTTTTTTAGTATAGCACACGGCTGTCAAGTACCTGTATGATCTCAACTAAAAGTCAAGCGCTTTATTTTTTCGCTTTTATTGTGGGGCTGGGTCTCAGTACCCGCCTGCAAACGAAAGCCCCGATCTATGCACCATTTCATGCAATATAGTTTTATACCTCCACATCTATTATCAACTTATCGGATGAAATAAAAGAAGCAGCGCCAGTCTTGGACGAGAAAAAGTCCGGGACTGACGCTGCTGTACAGGAACGACCGCTTTAGCTGTTGAACCTGGCTCTAAACTCGTTTAATGCCTCACCCTGCGACGGGTGAATCCCACGTATAAATGCGAGATACAGCGTGACATGATCGATCAGATAAACCAGCGAGCACATCCGCGCCAACCGGCTCTCACCCACGGAAGTGATGACGCGCACAGCACCCGCCCGGGAAGCCAGCACCTCCCGGGTCGCCCGCAGCCTTCTTCCCATAGGTTCTGTGTCCTCCCGATCATGGATCAGGGTAAAATGGAACTGACGCAGCATCGCGCTGTCGGCATCCCAGCCGTTAGCTTCGTCGTGATGAAGCCCCGACATTGCGTTGCTGAAAGCCATCACCTTACTGACCTCCGCCAATTGGTTCTTGAAGCGCACCGCAGAAGCATCCGTAAACGGCAGCGTGCCATATACCACAGGAATCAGTCCATCCATTTCAGTGGCAATTTGCTTGGCTTCATTGTCGGCCAGTACGGCCAGCGGCGAATAGGCCGGCGTCAATTGCTCGATCAATCGGATCGTTTCGGCAATCCCCTGATTGGGATCGGAGATCAGACCCAGCCGATGCAGAATAACGAGCATCGGAACAAGAACATGGCTGGTCGAGATCATTCGCGGCTGCCTGCCCGCGGGCAGCTGGAACAGCAAATGTCCATTCTGCTCGGCAAGCTCCCTCGCCTTCCCGCCTGCAGTCAGTACAATAATCGTCGCCCCGGTTGTGATCGCATGTCGGTAGGCGCTGACAATCTCCTCCGAACCGCCGGAATAGTTGACGATGAAGACAATCGAATCGGCATCGACATAAGCAGGCATTGAATACGCTTGTGAAAGAATAATCGGAACCTTGATTTCATCGAACAGCAGCGACTTCAACTGAACGAGACTGGCTACAGGCCCGCCGCCGACACTGCACATCACGATTTCATCTATCTTGCCGGACAGCGCCTTGACTTCAAGCGCCTTGGCCTGGGCATACCCATCTGCTATCCAGCTGGAATAATGGGCTGTTGCCTCGAACAATTGGGTCTTATCGAGCTGAAGCAGCGTATCGGATTGATCCAAATTGATTTTCATACCACGATCTCCTTTGGCGTTTCTTCAATCTTCACAACGATGGCGGCAAACTCCTGCAGCTCCGGCAGTTGAATCACTATCTTTCCGTTGGACATGGCATAGGTGGCTTCAACCTGCTCCGTTAAGCTTGTCAGCTGGCTGCAATGCCCTAGATCATGCAGCGTGATCTCCAGCCTATAGACTGGAAGCGGCTCGGAATACGTCATCCCATTAAAGCCGGACAGATTTAGCACATGCAGGATATAGGTTTGATCATCAAGCTTATTGAAGAACACCTCCACGTTGGACGGAGCGTTGGTCGTCAGCCTCCAGCGCTGGTCCAGCATATCATCCAATATATCGAGCACAATGTGCTTATGATCGGCAAAACCATACCTGTAGTACAGCTCCCCGGCCTGCCATGGCAGGTAAACAGCTCTGCGCAAGCTGTTCTTGCCTCCGCTGACCGGATTATCCGTACGGATCGAGGCTCCAAAGCTTTTGTCAGAAATCAGATGTCCCGATGCACGCTCCGGCGGGCCGAAGGTTGAGGGGGTGACAAAAGGCAGCTGCGGCAGCGTATGCGGCCCGAATTCAAGCTCCTGAAATGTCCCTTTCATAAAGATCCAGTCCCGCTCCTGAAAGCTTTTAAACAGTCCTTTATCGGCAGTTTTCAAATAGGCGGCGTCCCGTTCGTACACTTGTGCCTGCCCGGGCTTTAGATCGAATACACGCTGCATAAAAGATACATTGGCCGCTCCCTCGGTAAAGGAGCATCCCGTACTGATGAGCTGTACTCCTTCCTGATAAAGCGTCTCCAGCAGTTGCAGTCCCTCCTCGGAAAATTCGGCAATGTCGGGGATGATCACAGCCTTGTAGCCCTGCAGGCTGTCTCGTTGATTCAGCAAATTATTTTGATGAATCACATCAAACACGATATGCTGCTCCTTGAGCATCTTGAACAGGCCCGAGTATTCCTTCATACTTTTGGGTGCGGGTCCGCCTGGCTTGATCAGCGCAACATCCGCAGCGGACAGAAAGCTGCCATAATAAGCTTCATGGTCCTTATGGTATTTGAAAATTTCGGCAACGATCGGCAGATTCTCACGGTCCGGGTAATCCTCAAACACCCCGATAATGCAAAAGTCCAGGCCCGAGCCGCTGGCGAGGCTTTCCCTTAAGCGGATGCTCATCTCATGCTTGGAAACCGCTGTAAATCTATGTACCAGATCAATCGCATTGATACAGCAGTTGCTGATCAGCTTATCCTCCCACGAATCCTCCAGCGATTTTACATTTTCCGATGCTGAATACAGCCATAACGGGTGCGGACGCCTGTTATCCGTATTTGATTCCTTGCGGACAATATCGACCTTATGCTCGTTATAGGTCGATATCGCAATATCTTTGCCCGTGCTTGTTACCAACTCATGAATCCGCTCCAGCATTTCCTTCGTTGTCACATCCTGGAACACTTTGTACCTGCGGAACACGGGATCATCCAGGCTTTGCGTTTCGGGAAGCTCCAGACCGCTCCACTCGCGGAAGCGGGTTCTGCAGCTGTCGCAGAAGCAGATGCCGTAATCATAACCGCTATAATCGCGGGTCTGATAGCCGAACATATTGAAGAAGATACCGTCCACTTCGTATTGGGAAATAACCTCGTTGATCAACTGCAGCGAGTATTCACGCTGGTAGTAACCGTTGATGCACGTATGGACGATGCCATGGTAATTGACTTCCTTGCCTGCCTTGGTACGGTAAAACCACTCCGGCCGTTTATTGAACAGGCTTTCGTGCGCTTTGCTGAAATCAAACCGGGCAATGAACCTCATGTCCGCCGCATGCGCCTTGTCAATCGCTTCCTTGAGCAAATCCTTCTGCTGATTGGCGGCTCTGTAATGATATTCAAGCCGGGTCGGGTAAAAGGCGACAATACCGCCTGCATTCATCATCAGCACATTGGTAGATAGCTTCTTCAGGTCGCTGATCAGCAGATCCACATCAAGGTTCGCATCGGTTTCACGAAGATTATTCTGGATAAGCCGCAGCTGATTGCCGGACCACCATGATGCCATGGGCATAGCCTCCTTAGTAGCCTTTTCCGAATTGACGGATATTGATCATCTCGTCTGTCCTGCCAGTAAGGAACAAGTCGAGATTATGCATGAATCCCTGGCTGAATCGGGCGTGGAATTGATCCCCGCCGCCTGCGCAGTGCGGAGTGATGATGACGTTGTCCAGCTCCCAGAACGGACTTTCGGCCGGCAGCTTGCCGAGCTTGAATTCTTCACCGAACACATCCAGTCCGGCTCCGGCAATCTTGTTGTTTTTCAAATAATCGAATAAAATTTCTTCGTTGATCAGCGCCCCACGCGATATATTAATAATAAATGCACTCGGCTTCATCAGCCTGAACTGCTCCTCATCCAACAGATTAAGCGATGCGTCTGTTAGCGGCAGCGTCAGTATAATAAAGTCGCTTTGCACAATCACCTCATTCAGCTGCTCTTGCTTGTACATCCGGTCGAATTCAGGCAGTGGATTGCCGGTCGTATTGACGCCGATTACCTTCATACCGAAAGCGCGGGCGCGAATCGCCGTTTCCGTTCCGACATCCCCGGCTCCGATAATACCGGCCGTTTTTCCGGACAGATTTATAAAGGGGCCAATACGTCCCCAGGTATGCTCGAGCTGGTTTTTGACGCCTTTGACGCTGTTTCTAGCCAGCATCAGCATCTTGGTCATAATATCCTCGGCAATCGGCAGTCCCATCGAACCACGGGCATTGATTACGATAACACCACGTTCCTTTAAATAATCCATCGGCAGACGCTCGATACCGATATGGGCTACCTGCACCCACTTCACCCTGTCGCATTTCTCCAGAAAGTCCTGCTGCAGCGTTCGGTGATTGGCAATGATGATATCCGCGTCCGTATAGGCATCGGAATCGATAAGCTCCTGTTCTCCTTTAAACAGTGTGACTTCGATCCCCTTACTGTTCATTTCGGCAACCTGTCCAGAGTCGAACGGGTAGGTGGATACTAATTTCATAGGGCTTCCTCCTTAAAATTGGCTAAGCTTACTTGTTCAGTTTAAAGCGTTTGCAATGAGATACCTATACAAAAGATTTAAGATGATACCACTTTATTTGTGCGGCCTTCCTATTGGCTAAGCTTGAACTCCTGAGGTGTGACTCCATAATATTTCTTGAACACCCGGATAAAATAATGCGGTGTCTGATAGCCCAATTGGCTCGCGATGTTGTAAATTTTCTCATGCTTGTTGCGCAGCAGCTCGACGGCCTTCTCCATCTTGACCTTCATCACGTAATCGCTAATCCCGATACCGGTCTCGACCTTGTACATCTTGGACAAATACGCCGGATGCAAGGCGACATGATCGGCAATCGCCTGCAGCGAGGCGTCACCATCCATATGCTGCTCAATATAGGCCTGAATCCGTTCAACAACGGTCAATTTGGGGTCCTTCTGCTGCTTTTGCAGGTCATTTTGAAGCAGCGCGAACACATCGAATACCCACTCGCGTAACTGCGCAAGCGAATGAAAGGGACGAAAGGAACGGTTCTGCTGCAGCTTCTTCCCGTAATGACCTATCATGTTTTGCAGCTGCCGCCCGTTCTTATGTGAGATGTGCATAAAAGTGCCGGCGATGAAGAAGAAGGCCTCGCTCAAATACTCCGGCGATTCCCTCCACTTCGCATCCAACTCCTTAAAAACCAGCTCCAGCCGGTCCTCCGCCATATCCCAGCGACCTATTTCCAATAGGTGCAGCAGCATTGGCGGTTCATACAGGGAATGCAGCGAGCCTATTCGGATCGTCTCGGCATCATCAGTAACAACAGCAAAAAACTGCTGCTCACTGCCGATATGCTTACGGATTCCGGCAATGGCGCAATGATATAGAGGTACAACCTGCTCGGACAGACGTACCCAGCGATTGACCAGCAGGACCGATATTTTACGCTTCAGATAGGTTCTCGTTTTCTTCTGCAGCTCCCCGATATCCGCTGCCAGCTGCAGCCGGTACTGCTCATTCGTCTGCTCATGAAGCGGTTTTTGCAGCTGCTCATGATTGAGGCTGACCAGAAACACCAGATGTCCGTTGATGTCCTTGCAGTGCCAGAGATGGAAGGTTTCACGAAACACCTCCTCGGCCATATTCGTAATCGCATATTCCAAAAGGGACAGCTTGACTTCATCCTCTACAGCGCTTTCCTCATCCATCCGGATGACCATCATGCACACATAATCCTCGCAATCAAAAGGCAGCTCCAGCGCTCTCATCTTCTTGCATAACACGGGACGCGCGATTTCCCTGCCCTGCAGCAGGTCCATTAATAATTGGGAACGCAGAAAAGGAATGTTTTCACGCAACGTATACATCGCATTGTGGTATACCTCCTTCACATTCCACTCCTCCCGCAGCTCGCCGCAGATTTGCTCGATGAGAGCTGTCAATTCCCCGGTATCAACCGGCTTCATCAAATAACCTGCCGTCTTAAATTGAATAGCCTGCTTGGCATATTCAAAGTCACTGTATCCGGACATCAGTACACAGCGGATTTTCTCAGATATTGACCTTACGCTTTGGATAAGCTCCAGACCGTTCATATCGGGCATACGAATATCCGTAATCAGGATATCAATGGATTGGGCTCGGATCGTTTCCAACGCTTCCTTAGCCGAATAAGCCTTATAGACCGCTTTGACTCCGTAATCACACCAGGGAATCGTCTGAGCCATACTATCGACCTGGGCCGGATGATCGTCAACAATCAGCAACTGCATTTGCAACCCTCCGCTGCGAGTATGTTCTAAACAAGGAAACGAATCAGCTTATCCGTACTTTCATCGTAAGTGCAACCTTCCAGCCACCCAGCTTTGAAGCCGAAACGTGCAGGCCTGAGCCTCCCCCGAATTGATGCCTCAGCCGCTGATGCACGTTCCACATGCCATGTCCAAGCTCTTCATCCAGCCCTCTTTCAAACCTTTCATTGATCTGTGCAATCTCTTCCGGACCGCTGCCGATTCCGCTATCTTCGATGATCAGAGTGTGCTCTGTTTCGGTAGCATAACCGGAAATTCGGATCGTTCCGATTCCCGACTTGCATTCAATACCGTGAACGATGGCATTCTCTACAATTGGCTGGACAAGCAGCCGCGGAATAATACTCGCCTTCATCTCCTCCGGAACATCCAGCACATACTCCAATCTGCGGGTTTGCAGCTTGTGAATTTCCAAATAATTGACAATTAGATTCAATTCATTCTCCAGTGTAACCTCCTGATGCTCAATATGGGTTGCATAACGGTAATATTTACTCAAATGCTGTGTCATGGCAATGATTGCCTGCTTGTTTTCCAACTGGGCCATGCTCTGGATAAAAGCCAGGCTGTTATACAAAAAATGCGGATTAATCTGTGATTGCAGCTGCTTCAGCGTCGCGTCCCGCACCCTGATTTTCTCCCGCAGCACCTTTTCCACCAAATCCTGAATTTGCTCAGCCATGCTGTTGAAATGATTGAATAAAATCATGAATTCGCGGCTTGCCTTCAGCGTTATCCGTGTTGAGAAGTTTCCCCGCTTCAGATTGTTTACGCTTCCAATCAAGCGGGTTATCGGAACCTGGACATTTTTAAATAACAGGTAGGAAGCCATAATACTCGTCAGCAGCAGCATCGAGATCGTGATGTAGAACAAATTGCGGCTCGTCGTAATCGGTGCCAGCACGCTCTCCAGCGGCACCACGTCAACCAGGTACCAATCCAGAGAGCTGGATTTGGCATAACTCAGCATATATTTGATTCCATTCATCTCCACAGTCCTGCTGCCCGACCGCTGCAGCTTATCACCTTTGAGTAGTGCGGCCAGCTCCGAGACAGTTTGCCGATTTGCCGTGGAATTCATGATCGGATCATAGCCCTCATGAAAGAAAAACGGCTCCCCGACGCTGCCTGCTTTGAATTGGTCCAGCATCAGCTCGATATTCCGGGCTGCAAAAGCCACCTCAATGATGACATTTACCTGACTGAGATCGCCAAACAACAGCGACGGATCGGTCGAATATCGGTAAAAATAATTTGGCTGCTCGCTGCCCCCCGTATGGGGACGATAAACCCAGTCGGGTGACATATTTTTCTGAAAATAGCTTAAATCATAATTTTCCAGGGCATTCGTCGAAACCAGCTGCTTCAAAGCCGGTGAGTAGATCGACAGCTTATTCGTCCAGCTGTAGGAGGCGCTTTGCAGATTGATTTTTTCCAGCAGCGTTTGGCGAATCTGAATCGAATCGAACAACTCGTAGGACAAATGAATCGACTGGAATTTGACCGCCTCCGGTTCTCTGCCCAATGTAAAAGCTACCTTGGCCAGCTGATCCGCGTTCGTATCCATTTGATTCAAAAAAAAGGAGAGACGGTTCACATTCGATTTCTCAATTTCCGATTTCACGACATTCGTGCTCACCTGATTCGAATAAGCGAACAACAGCAGCAGCGGAATCAGCAGCAAGCACACAATGATCATGATTTTGCTGAAAATACTCAAGTTTTTCACCACGACATGAAGCACCCCATCACCTGTTATCCAATGATACCCATATTGTACAGAGCTGTCCCCGCAATGCACAACCCTTTTTTCACAGCAGGTCAAGATACAGACACTCAGGGATTTAGAAACGGAATGGGGTGTCAGGCCAGGCATCCATGCACGCTATTGTATTATTCCTTGACGGACCCGAGAATAACTCCCTTAACAAAGTAGCGCTGTAGAAACGGATATACCAGTAAAATAGGCAGAGCGCCGATAAACACCTGGGACGCCTTCACGGTCCGTGGCGATATGTTTTTGATCTCATCCTCGGTAAGACCGAGTACCGAGAAATTCTCGGATACAATAATCGATCGCAAAAAGGTTGAGATCGGATAATCACTGGCATTTGACAAATAAATCATCCCGTCAAACCAGGCATTCCAATGGGTCACCATCGCAAATAAAGAGAGCGTCGCCACCGCCGGCATCGAGATCGGCAAATAAATCGTGAACAGAATCCGCAAATGGCTGGCGCCGTCCATCAATGCTGCCTCCTCCAGCTCCTTGGGAATCGCACGGAAGAAGTTCAGCATCAGGATCAGATTCCAGATGCTCACGGCTCCGGGCAGCACCAGCGCCCAGATCGTATTCATCAGGCCAGTTCCCTTGACTACCAGATAAGTCGGAATCAAGCCCGCATGGAACAGCATCGTAAATACGAACAGCCAGGCATAGAACGTGCGCCCTTGAAACCGCGTTTCTTCCTTGGACAGCGGATAGGCCGCCAGCACAACCAGCAGCATGGACAGCGACGTGCCCAGTACGACCCGCTTGATGCCTATCCATAACGCATGGAGGAAGTTGCTGTTGCCAAGCGTCTCCGTATACGCTTCGAATGTAAAATGAACCGGCCAAAAGGTAACAATATTACCGGTCGCAGCAGCGCTGGAGCTTAACGAAATCGCCAATACATGAATCAACGGCAGAACGCAAAGCGCACTCAGGATGAACAAGCAGGCGTAGTTGCAATAAGAAAACACTTTATACGGCATCGATCGATACATGGCAGCTCACCCGCTTCAGAATATTCGATAGTTGGCAAATTTGTAGGCCAACCGGTATGAAACGACAACAAGTATAAAGCCAATCAGCGATTTGAACAAACCGACAGCTGAGGCAAAGCTGAATTGTCCACCGACAAGCCCGACCCGATAAACGAAGGTATCAATAATATCGCCTTTGTTATATACCAGCGGATTATAGAGATTAAATATTTGATCAAAACCGCCGTCGAGAATTTTGCCGAGCGCCAATGTCGTGACAACGGCGACAATCGGCAGCACGGAAGGTACGGTAATATGAATCGTTTGCTCCCAGCGGTTGGCTCCATCCACCTCAGCAGCCTCGTACAAGGCAGGATTGATTCCGCTTAATGCGGCCAAATACACGATCGCCGAGAACCCAAAATCCTTCCATACATCGCTGACGATAACCGTAACCCGGAACCAATCCCCGTCTCCCAGAAAAAAAATCGGCTGAAACCCAAGCAGCTGCACCACATGGTTCACAATCCCATCCTTTACCGACAGCACATCAATCAATATCCCGCCAAGAATAACCCATGATAAAAAATGCGGCAGATACACAAGGGTTTGCACCGCCCGCTTGAAATACGTCTTTCGGACCTCATTCAGCAGGAGAGCAAATATAAAGGGAATCAAGATATTGGTACTGATCTTCAGCGTCGAAATTATGATCGTATTGATAATGACCTGTACGCTGTCGGGATAGGTGAATAAATATTTAAAATGATCCAGCCCCACCCATTCGGAATTTATGATGCCCAGCCAAGGCTTGTATTCTTTAAAAGCTATGACGATACCGAGCATCGGGATATATTGATATATAATGACCACGATTAGTGCAGGCAGCAGCAGCAGATGAAAGCTCCAGGTTCTTTTAAAATAGGAGATGAATTTGGAGTTTTTTCTGGCAGCAGCAGTCTGTGTATCCGTGATCGGACGGATCAGCTCGCTCATATGCCTGCCCTCCTATTTTTTTAGCGATTTGTACCACTCGTTGACTTCTTTGGTAATCTCATCGCCTCCGCTTGCTTTCCAGTCCGATACAAATTTATCGAAGGCTTCAACCGGCAGCTTACCATATATAATTTGGGTAAAGGTTTCCTTTTCCATTTTTTCAAGAAGCTCCAGCTTGGTCCGCATCGTTTTGGTTGGTGCACCTTTAAATTCATTCGCCAGATCGAATTTGTTCTGCTCTACCCTGATTTTCCCTGCTAATTGATGCACAGGCACGCGGTCCTTGATGCTGTCCTCGATAGGATTGGCAGGTGTCGCCTTCGGGTCGTTGGCAAATTTGAGGATACCCTCATCGTATGAATAGGGCCGATTTAAATTCGTTCCGCCGATTAGCGAAGCATAGGCTTTGGCTTCAATCGGTGTTTTGCCGTCGGGCAGCGGCCATTTGTCCTTAGGAATACCTGCCTGCTCGAACTGCTGGTAAACCGGCTTGCCATCCTTCATCACATAATCATAGCCTTCGTGATTGCCAAGATAGAACTCCGAATCCTTGACGAAAAACTGGTATTCGAACATCTTCTGATAATAAGCAAACCACGCATCGATATGCTTGAAGTCCTTATTGAACAGAATTCCGCGCTTCACCATCGGCGTCTCGACTCTTCCTATATTGCCCGTTGGACCTGCAGGAAGATAAAGCGGCTTGAATTCCGCCTGCGGATTGTTTTTTGTCGTATCCAGCAGCGGATTCGGATACATATGGTACTCACCGGCAACCAAGCCGGCAGAGCCGTTGACGAAGCTTTCGGTTGCTTTGTTCTTGTCTTTAATGCC
This sequence comes from Paenibacillus sp. FSL H8-0034, assembly GCF_038000305.1. Lineage (NCBI taxonomy): Bacteria > Bacillati > Bacillota > Bacilli > Caryophanales > Paenibacillaceae > Paenibacillus > Paenibacillus sp. FSL H8-0034. The sequence goes on along the minus strand of NZ_JBBOBS010000001.1, from coordinate 4,099,274 downwards.
CGCTTCCGGATCGATATAGCCCTTGGCCATCCAGTCGCGAATTTTTGAAAGCGCTTGCTTAACAGATGGCTGAATAGAGCCATACATCAAATTACCGTCCTTATCCTTGGTCCATTGAAAGGGCATGTTGTTACCATAAGCGCCGAATACCCAATCGACTGTTGCTCTCGTTCCATTGACCCGATCCAGCATGGAAAGCGCGAGACCGAATGTATCCTTCTTGCCGTTTCCATCCGGGTCCTGATTCGTAAAGGCGTCAAACACTTTGTCCATATCATCGATTGTTTTGGGATCAGGCAGATTTAATTTTTTCAACCAATCCTGCCGTACCCAAAATATAGTGCCGCCAGTCAGGCTCTCGTACATCGGGATTCCGTACGTCTTGCCACTGCTTTTAAACATATTAAATCCATCTGGATATTTGGCATACAAATCCTTGATATTTTGCGGAGCATATTTGGCAATTGCCTCATCTACAGCCATCACCTTGCCGGACTGGATTAATTCGCTGATCAGCGTCGGATCGCTCACTTGAAAAACATCAGGCAGGGGATCGCTTCCGGCCAGCAGCAGACGCAGCTTGGTATTGAAATCCTTATCATTGTTCACGACAAATGTATGTTTGACTTGAATCCCCATTTTATCCGCCATCCAGCGGGTGTGCACATTATCCTCAATCGTTTCGCCCGGTTTAAACTTCACATTCGGATCCAGCACACGCGCTGTTGAAATTGTAATTGCAGGATCATATTTTCCATTGACTACCTTGGCAGCTGCTCCTGTCGTTTCGCTTTTACCATCCGCACAGCCTGCGACCGCCAACGCCATGCTTAATACCGTACCCGTGAGCACATAATTTTTATGTGACATGAACATGTTATTCTTCCCCCTACTGTACAAATATTTGGCTTACTTTTATTGTAAATCAGAGGGTCGGGTGAATATATACAAAAATTTTAAGGTGATACCACAATTGCTTAAATCCGAGCAAATCCAAGGAAACTGAAACATGCCCCAGTAGTGGACTGAGGCATGTTAATGGGACTTTTAAGCATGAAAAAGCCCCCGATACTCGGGAGCTCTCTGAGATTCGCTTATGTTGCTGCGCACTTCTTAACTGCTTCCTTGCTTGACCTTCTCGAAGAAATGCTCACTGCCGACCTGGCCTCCTTTAAGCACCAGCTCCAATCCATCAATCTGCGGATGATGGGAATAAGCTATGCATAGTGGAGCTCCCGGATCTAGCACTGCCCTGCATTCTAATGCATAGATACCAAGCTCACGAGTAATATAACCGGAGGTATCACCACCTGCAATCAGGATTCGGGAAAGTCCAAGCTCGGCAGCCAACCTGCGGGTTAGTACACCAAGTGCACTTCCTAATATACGGCCACTGTCCTCAGCTTTTAAACTCTGCTTCCTAAGCGCTTCACGGATCATAGCGATACTGTCATCAGTCGGACCTGCAGCGGTATACAAGATTACGCTTTTCCCATCTGTTATCGCCTTATGGGCTTCATGTTCCAGCTTTGCAAGTGCTGCTGCTGTCCGATCTGGCTGGATCAGATCATGAACCGGAACCTGTATGCCGACAAAGCCCGCTTCCATGGCTAAACGGATCTGTTTCTCAGTTACAGGTGAACAGCTGCCTGATACGACCAGCAGCTGTTCCACGTTTCCAGCCGCTTCATGTTTTCCAATCGATGCAGCAATGAGCCCCTCTGCCTGCCAGCAGGCGCCAAGTGCGTATTCGACACCTGAGGAACCGATTACGAATAATCCGCCATCTGCTTTGGCTGCTTCAGCCCAGATTAATCGGCCTGCTGTCTCCAGCCTTGACTCATCCAGCACATCAAAGAGAACAAGATCCGGCTGTTCATCGTGAACCAGGTTATGCAGCCTTTGTTCCACCTTTTCATAAATTCCGTCCAAGGCTATTAGATCAAACAGCGAGGTTTTAAGCAGGGTCTGCTTTTGCAAATGCTTCCTTAGATCAGCCTCTGCCATCGGTGTCACAGGATGCTGTGACATCGTCGGATGACGGTCCAGTCTGTGTACGGTATCTCCGGCTGCCGCAAAATGATTGCCAAATATCGTGTACCTTCGCAAATAAGGAACACCCACGAGTAGAGGTATATAACGGCTTCTGAACACAGCCTTACCTATTTCTGCTGCCTTACCGATGCTTCCGGTATCAGGTGAGGAATCGAAAGTAGAACAGATTTTATAATGAGTGACAGCAGCTCCTGCGGTTTTAAGCGTCTCCAGCAGCGGTCGCAGCTCGGTGTCCATCGCTTCAGGCGATAGCGATCTCCCTACACCCGCTACTCCAAAGCATTGTACGTTCCGAAACTGTTCACTCAGCATCGCCTCTGTAGGGGGTTCCAGGAACAATACCGTGCTGAGACCCGTCTGAAACAAGGATTCTAGAACATCTGTTGATCCTGTAAAATCATCTCCATAGTAGCAGAGCAGACGTTTGAACTTCGAGCATTCCTGATCAGGCCTCGACAAGAGATTTTGTTTATGAGACTGCCCCTTCCGCTGTTCAAGATATGAAGTCAAGTTATTAGCAGAGTTCAATTGGAGACTTTCTAATTGGACCTGTTCCTCATCCGTTGTTGGTTTTTCATTAGAATTCGTCTGCATCTCCGGTCAACCTTTCCCGTACTTATCGATTGCATGCTGCAGGGCCGGATGCTGCCGGGCATACAATTCAAGTGGAATTCCCTGTATAGCCGCCTCCCAGCCCAGCTTCATACTTTCAAATCCGGCTGCTGGTCCGTCAGGGTGGGCCAGCATACCACCACCAGCCAGATGCATCACATCAACTGAACCTACAGCACTGTAGGTTACAGGTGCCGTTCCCGCCCATTGCATGGAGGAGACTACTGGCATCGTTGTGTACCCGCCAAGAATTGGGGTTGTACAAGCATGTATGGAACGAGTAACCGATTCGTTGCTTTCATAAAACTTACTGTTTAAACCATTAACATGCAGGTGATCCGCACCGGCAAGCCGACACAGCTTTTGGTAAGCCGTGAATTCAATGCCCAAGAATGGGCAGCGCGTCAGCATCCCCCACTGGTTACGGTGACCATGAATGGGAACCTCGCTATAGCTGTTCAGGGCAGCAAGACCAGAGAGCCCTACACTAAGTATACTGACCATCACGCAGTTCCCTCCTGCCTTCACGACCAGATCATGATTGCGACGCAGCTCATCATAATCACCCGTAATATTGAAGGCATACATCAGCTTCTTTCCCGTGACATCCGCTGCACGCTCAACCGCTTCCATGACTGCCTTTACCTTATGCTCTATCGGAGCGAAAGGGGGATTGGCATTTAATTCATCATCCTTGATAAAATCCATTCCCGCTTCTGCCAGCTTGCCGACCAAGCTGGACAATTGTTCGGTAGTTAAACCTATACTTGGTTTTACAATCGTCCCAAGAATAGGTCGGTCATAGACACCTGTCAGCCTTCGTGTTCCTGCAATACCGAATTTAGGACCTGGATAACGTGAAGTGAATGCCTCCGGCAGCTCAAGATCCATCAGGCGAAGACCCGACAGCTCTTGAAGCTCATATAAATTTCCAGCTACAGCTGACATCAGGTTCGGTATGGAGGGGCCAAAATTGTGGAGCGGAAACGATACGGTAATGATGCCGCGGCGAAATCGTCCGTCATGCGGAACAGGGATTTTCGCACCAGGCAAGGAAGGCGTATCCACCTCCTCCAAAGCTTCGATCCGCTCAACCGTTGCCCCATATCGCTCCTTCAACTCATCTGTCTCTCCTGGTACCGCTGTAAAGGTGCCAGTGGATTGCTCTCCCGCGATAGTTGCAGCTGCACGCTCCAAGGAATAAGGGGTTTCTACCAAATATGTCGCTTTCACTCGTTCCTGATTCAATGGTTCTCCTCCAATACTCATATCTCTATGCAGTCGGTTCGGCTGCCTCAGCTGCTGCCAGTACAGCTTTTACTGCTTCAACACCCATCCGCGGTGAAGACAAAACGGGCTTACCGGTCACTTCGGCAAGCGTCCTCTCCATTCTCGCCATTGAGCCCTGTGCCAGCACAAGAACGTCCGCTTCAGCCGCGATCCGCTTGGCCGTTTCCAGCAAAATCCTGTCATGCTCTTCGGGGTGGCCACCTACCAGCGCATCGAATGCACCATCGGCAAGTCCATTAACCAATGCAACCTGTTTACCTGCCAGGTCTGCTTGCTTGCGAATCAACCGCATTGTTGGCTCCAAGGTCGACGGCAGTGTGGCCAATACCCCAATACGCTCGTAACTGAGAGCTGCTTTGGCCGCCATCGACTCATCAATCTTCACAATGGGCACACCAATCAAACGTCGAGCATCATCGGCGACTTCACCTACGGAGGAGCACGTATTCAGAATAACATCAGCTCCCATCTCTTCCCCGTGATGAAAATATTGCACTAATCTCCGCGCTACGCCTGGTGGCACATGGCCTGCCTTCACGACATCACCAATCAGACTGTCGTCGATGATATTAACTAGCCGAACATCTGGCAGAAGCTCTTTAAATACCGCCTTCAGCGGATCGGCCAGCCCTTGACCGGTATATACAGCTACTACGGTTTTCATATCGATATGCCTCCAGAACAGATTAATTTTTTTACGTTAAGGGTTACCATACAAATTCCTTGTCCAGCCGACGGTACTCACCCTCGCGCATGGGCGCTTCATTATATACTTTACGCCCGCTGTATAGCGGCTTCTTCGTTCCTTGCGGTGTAATACCGACGACATCATCGCCGCGCCACTGCGTCTCGAACGTTTGTCCGACTGCATTTTCGAGCGTACGGCGATAGCTGAGCGGGAACGTCACTGTGATGGTCTCTCCAGCCGCAGCGGGTCCGAGAACCAGGAAATGCTTGTTCACCCATCTGCTCTCCTCATTGCCTTTGCCTTCCGTTTCAACACCATCAATGCTGCGGGTAAAGCGAATTTTCGTAAAACCGGCCCATTCCGGAATCCGAATCAATAATCGTGGGATATCCATATGAACATCAATGACGACTTTACCCTCATGTGGCAGGTAACTGCTGACATCGAGCCATTTGGAGCCCCGATTCAACAGGAAATTGATGCTGACCGTCCCGTTCTTCTCCGTCACGCTGTTGCTCCAGCCCATGAATAGCCCCCGTGTACCCGAGCCGAGGCAGCATATTTGCAAATCACTTGTATGTCCCCGGCCTTCATTCACATCACAGACAAAATCATTCGGTGCCGAATATCCGGCGAACGCTCCTCTGGTACGTTTACCTACTTGGAAATAAGTGGTATGAGCATGAATATCGTTGGATTGATCATCCGAATCCTCTACCCAATCGAGATCCAATAACTGCGATTCCGCCAAATGGTTGCGCAGGAACCTCTCGACCACACCCCAGTACTCCACATAACCGCTCTTCGCCAGCGTAATTCCGGTAGCGATCAAATCGACCAATGAGCAGGTTTCGTGCTCGTAGGCTTGCTCATGCAAATCTCCAGGCGTCCAGCCGAAGGCTGTGGATTTGGTCAGCGCCCAATCGTAGCACTTTTTCACCCAGCTGATCATTGCCGCATCCCCGGTAAAAGCGCCAAACCGCGCTATCGCATCCAAAGTACCGATACGTGTGTGAAAATGACCGCTGCGATAGGCGAGTGAATCATTAAAGCTGCCATCCTGATTGAAGACACCGCTCCGCTCGATAATTAGAGCTGTAAAAAATTGACACAAATCAAATGCATCCTGATTGCCTGTCAGCTCGTGATATTTTAAGAGCGGCATCACCAAACGTCCGCAAAAGGCAGCAGGATCCGGCGCCAGCCGCAGCTGGATACCGTTGGCAGAAGGCCAGCCGGTTTCTTTATACTCTGAAGCGGGGTAGTACCAGACATCACGCTCCTTGATCGCGATCCGCTTTAATGCAGCTACGTGTCGATCCGCCGCTTCCTTAACCGCCACATCGCCGGTTTCCATAAACCAGGTCGTCAACGATAAAATAACTGCGCGTTGATCGATCAGATTGGCGTTCGGCTCCCAATTCCGGGTCGGATTGATCTGGCGATAGCTCATCCCGTCTTCCTTGAAGAAAGATAGCAGATTGGCCCGATAACGTGCCTCCACCTCTGCACCGAAGGTTTCACCCGACATATGGCGGGCAAGGATCAGTCCGTCAATCATTCTGCCATGTGAGGAACCGTAGTCCCAATCTCCATGCGACATTTTTGACGGTTTATTCATCAAATCCGCCCCGAAAAAGGGAATGTAATTATGATCGCTATCGGCCATGCCTACCATCGCATTAATGGCAGCTCGCGCACGCTCCTCCAGCATAAGTGTATCCGGGATCCATCGTTTATGATCATCCCTGTTCAAATTATCGTTTTTAACAGTGTCCACAGTTGTTCTCTCCCTATCTTTAAAAGTCCGATGAATAAGTCTCGCTGCGCTCGTTTCTTCACCGGACTTTTAAGTAATTTCGGCTAATATTCGGTAGTCACCAATCGTCATCCCGGTTTTTTTCTTGAAAATTTGACTGAAATAGCGATAATCCTCGTAGCCAACCATTTGTGCGATCTCGTAATTTTTATATTTCGATAGCTTCATAAGCTCCTTGGATTTGTTAATCCGGATATCCATCAAATAATCAACAAAATTGTGACCGGTCGTTTTTTTGAACAAACGGCTTAAGTAATCGGTATTCATGTAGTGACTAGTGGCTATCTGATGCAGTGAAAGCGGCTGGTCATAATGGGCCTCAATTAATTTTTGCACCTCTCGAACCACCCTCTCCCCCTGCTTCTCACCCGAGCGTGAATAATAAGTCAGCACATGAGGAAGGATTTCATTGTCAAAAATCGACTTGACCGAAGCTGCATCATTGCGGTGCTGAATGATTTCCGTGTACATCAGCGGATTTTTGCCACATACCTCCTGAAGTCTTGTATCTGTGGCCCGCAGCTGTTTTTCAATAGAGTGGATCAGTAAAATAGCACTCCGCTGCATATGATCCACGGTCATCGTATGTTTACTAAATGCAGTAAACAGCTGTTCGAACTCCTGTCCGGCTGCTTCTTTATTGCCCATATGGAGCGATAGTAAAAAAGCGTTTTCTTTTTCTTGGGGGTACACGTCCGTCGAAGACACGGATTCCTGCCCTGTAAAGAGAATGGTTCCAGCCGCGCTCAAGCATTTGTTCTTTAATGTAAGTCTGGCTTCCAAATAGGCTTCCCTCAGGTGCTGAAGATTTGTTCTTTTTTCACTAATACCAAAGCTGTAGCCATGATGATCCGCCTGCTTCAACACCGTCTGAAGTGACAGATTGAGCTTCACGATCTCCTCTTGCTGTAAGCGCGCTCCTGTGATGATCATCACCAATTCCCTGGAACCATCAGGAGCCGTCGTTACCACATAGTTCCAGCGTCCTCCAAACAGGAACGGCCGGGTTCGATTCAACTGCTCCCGAAGAGGCTGCAAAAGCTTCGCTTGCTCCGAGCACTCCCGGTATATATCCGGCTGCCCTACAAGCACGAAGGACTCACCTGTTGTCCACTCTTTAGGAAGCTGTGAGTGCTCCTGATCATCAGGTCTTCCACCTTCGGCATCCGCTTGAAACAATATTCGCTGCAGCCAATCCTCCCTATGATCCAGAGAAGATTGTCGCTTCTCGTTCTCACGTTTGGCTAATTCAGCAGTTGCTTTTTCCAGCAGTGCAGCGAGCTCTTCCTTCTTGACCGGCTTCAATAAATAATCGAAAGCCTTATGGCGAATGGCCTCCTTCGTATATTCAAAGTCCGAATATCCGCTGACCACAACGGTCAGGAGCTCCGGCATATCGCGATTCAGCATGGCAATCAGCTCTTTACCATCCAAGCCTGGCATCCGCATATCCAAGAACAGCAGGTCCGGCTTCTGTTCAAGCGCGATCGTATACGCCTCCTGACCATCTCCCGCCTCTCCCACAAGCTCGAGTCCAAATTGTTCCCATGGAATCGATTGGATCAGCCCTCTACGGATCCAACGCTCATCGTCGACAATCACGACTTTCCACATGGCTGGACCTCCTTTCTGAGTAAAAGTAATTCGAATCCGATTACCCTTTCATTGACCCCGCCGTTAATCCGTCGATAATATATCTTTGCAGCAGCAGGTATATGACCAATATGGGAGCTACAACAATAACCATAAAGGCGAACACAACACCCCAATTCGTACTGAACATCGTAACAAAATTAAAGATCGAAAGCACCAAGGTCCACTTCGTACTATCCGTCATTAAGTAAAAGGGTCCAAAAAAATCGTTCCATACCGAGACCATCACCACAATCGTAACCGTGACCAGCACGGTCATCAGCAGCGGCAGAATGATTTGGGCATACAGTCGGAAATAACCACAGCCCTCCAGCAGCGCCGCTTCATCAAGCTCCCGCGGAATCGATTTCATAAATCCGACCAAGAGAAATACCGAGAAGGGCAGCAATACAGCCGTGTAATACATAATCAAACTAAAATAAGTTCCTTTAATATGCAGATCTCCCATCAGCTTGATGGTCGGTATGATCGACACTGGCACAATTAAGCCCATAATGAACATATAAAAAGAACCGCGCAGAAACTTGGAGTCCCTCCGCTGAATAATAAACGCGGCCATGGAGGCAAATATATTGACACACACCACGGTAAGACCAGAAATCAACAAGCTGTTGGAAAATCCGCGCATGATATGGCCTTGACTGAACACTTCCTTATAATTATCGAACTGCCAAACCGTAGGAAGCGATAGTGCGAACAAGGCGGATTCACGTATACCCTTGAACGAATTGACCAGAATCATCAGAAAAGGGATCAGAATGAGCAGCGCCAAAGCAATCGCCACCAATTCAAGCACAATCAGTCCCAAACGCCGCTTAGGCTTATAGCTTTTGACCATTTGCCTCTGTACAGCTTGTTCTGTGATCACATCTCCACCTCCCTTTTCTTCATCACAGCGAGCACAGGTATTCCCACAGCACTGACCAGTAGGAACAGCATAATGTTGATTGCCGTGGCATAACCAAACTCACCAGTACTGAACATCCCTCGTATATAAGTGAAGAACACTTCCGTCGTATAGCCGGGTCCACCCTCGGTCAGCACCATGACCATTTCGAATACCTTCATCGAGCCAATCATCGATAGCAGTACATTCACCGTAAAGGCAGGAGCCAGCAGCGGAAATACGATATTGCGGAAACGTCTCCAATAATTAGCACCGTCAATGGACGAGCTTTCAATCAGATCTTTCGGAATAAACTGCAGCCCTGCCAAGTAAACAACCATCGAAAATCCAGCAACACGCCAAAGATCGGTCACGATAATGGAAAACAAAGCGTAGCTTGGATCATTCAGCCAATCGTGCGAGAGGAACCCAAGCCCCGTACTCTTCAATACCACGTTCACAATACCATGCTCAGGATGATAAATGGCACGAAAAATATAGCCGATAACAAGAGGCGCGATCACGTATGGCAGGAAAAATATCATCCTCAGCAAATTGCGCAGCTTCAGAGCCTCATTCAAAATCAAAGCCAGACCTAAACCGATAACGTTCTGCATCACCGTGACTACCGCCGCAAAAATCAACGTATTGGAGAAAGCCGTTGCTAATCTTGGCTCCTTCATCAGCTCTTTATAATTATCCAAGCCGATAAATTTGATGTTCGGTGCGTTGATGTTCCAATCGGTAAAGCTGTAATAAAACCCAATTATAGTTGGTGTAATAAAAAATAACAGGAAAACAGCGAGCGCAGGAAATGAAAAATAGAGTGGATACTTATTTTTCCCCATGTCTTCACCTCCTCAAAATTTTTGAAGAAAATTTGCTTCGTCAGCATTTGCTTGAGAGTTTTGAAATAAGAGTTTTGAACTAATCTTTATATCACCTGCTTCAAAAAAGGGAGAGCGGAAGAGAAGGGGTGTGATGGAGGAGCGTAGCGTTCGCCTTTGAAATCGTGAATACACCACTTGATATGATCCAAATTCACGATTTCAACAGCGACCGGAGACATACCCCTTCTCTGAAGCAACCGACCTTTTTCCCCTCTTACTCAAATCCAGGAAGGCGCTTGGCTTTACCATCCTTCTTATAATTGGCATCAAATTCCTTGATAGCCGCATCGACACTGCCATTAATAAAGAAGGTTTGAAGTGTTTTTTGGAAATCAGCGAAGGTAGGCGTCAGACGATTCTGAACATTCACCTTCGATTTGCCGGCAGCAATCAGATCGTTAACCGTTTGCTGAACCGGATACAGCTCGCTTTTGGCGCCTTTGAAAATAGGAATGCCAGGTGCTGCCTGGTAATACAGGTTAACCATATCGGGTGAAATCATGAATTTAATCAGCTCAGCTGCTTCCTTGGCATTTTTGGCTTTGGTCGGAATCATCAGCTGATTGGGAGGCGTGATTAACGCAGTACCTGCATCCTTAGCCGATGGGAATGGGAAGAACCCGATTTTATCCGTGACGAAGGGCTTGCCGAATTTCTTTTCCAGCTGCGGGATGATGCCATCCAGCATAAAAGCCATCCCTACCTTGCCGTCACCCATTCCATTTTGCAGCTCATCATAGGTCCCAGCCAGTACGTTGTCCTGATACAGACCCAAATCCTTCAGTTCCTTTTGCTTGGCGAACAAGTCTTTCAGCTCAGGTATATCTGCAAGATTCAGTTCGTTTTTCTCCAGCTTTTGGACACCTGCATCGCCAATAACAGGGTCGACGTTGGACACCCAACCGGTAAAGTAAAAAATTTGCGGCGGCCAGCCGTCCTTCACACCCTCATAGAAAGGAGTAATTCCCGCGCCTTTGATTTTCTTCGCTATCTCGATCAAATCGGCGTAGTTTTTGGGCGCTTCAACCCCTACTTTTTTGAACACATCTTTATTGTAGTAAATGCCCATCATTCCCGTGGCTCCAAAGGGAACTCCGTAAATCTTTTTGTCAGGAGTCGTTTGAAACTCTTTCATCGAAGGAATAATCCGATCCCATATATCAGCACTGCCTGACCACTCCTGCAGTGTTTCTTCCGCTCTCAATTTAACATTCTGCTTCGTACCCGGCTGCATCAGGAACAGATCGGGAAAATCACCTGTGGAAAATCGGGTTTTCATCATGTTATCGAATTCGCCGCCTGGCAGCGCTTGCAGCTCGACTTTGTTGCCGGTTTGCTTCTGGTAGGCTTCAAAAATTTTGTTAAAAGGCGCAGCATCGACCGTGTTCGCGATGACGAATGTCAGAGTAACGGGATCTTTTTTCTTCGCTGGCTCTGTCGCCGCAGGTGCCGCTCCTGTATCCGCTTTCTTAGTGTCGACCGCTGGGGCTGCTGTATTACTTGATCCACAACCGGCCAAAGCCGCTGCCGTCATACAGAACGCCAACAACGAAACCACCGTTTTCTTCTTGTTCATTTATTTAGACCTCCTCAAGGAATCGCTTACAACTTGATTATATGCAAACGCTTTCCAAAGCCATATCCATGATTTCGACCATTAATGTTGAATATTCTTACTGTGGTTTGGTAAGTGAATTTTCCGCTGACAGCTTGAGTGTCACCGAGGTTCCATGTCCAGCTTGACTATCGATTTGGAACTCAAATTGGTCGCCCAGCCTGATCGCATAACGAGCATACACATTTCTGAGACCAATACCACCCTCGAATGCGGCGACTGGAAGATGCTCCATATAGAAGGGTTCGCCCAATCTGGCGTGGATTTCTTGTAAACGCTCCCCACTCATCCCTACGCCATCGTCGCTAATCGTCAGCAGCATATGGTTATCCGCTTTGCGGGCAGTGATTCGGATCGTGCTTTTGCCAAGCTTTTGCTCCACTCCATAAAAGACGGCGTTTTCCACCAGTGGCTGCAGCGTCATTTTGAGAATAGCAAACGTATACAGCTCCTCTTCAATGTCCAGCTCGTAGGCTAGCTTATCCTCGAACCGCGTCCGCTGAATGTTCATATAAGCCTCAATCTGCTCCAGCTCATCACGGAGTGTCACAACCTCATCCTTGCTTTTGGTGTTATACCGAAACATATCGGCAAGCGATTGAGCCATGTCCCCAATATCCTCAACCTTGTAATAATCAGCCATCGCCTTGATACTATCCAGCGTATTGTACAGAAAATGTGGATTGATCTGGGAGTACAGCATCGCCAGCTCCACCTGCTGCAGCTTGATCTGGTAAATGTATTTGGATTCAATCAACGTCTGCAGCTCATCCTGCATATCATTGAAATTCGTCGCAATCCGCCCGATTTCATCACTTCTTGTCACATGAACACGAACTGAAAAATCGCCTCTTTTGACCCGGTTCACGGATTTGTATAAGTCCAGAATCGGATTGGTAATGCTTCTTCCAAACAATAAAGAAATACATAAGGTTACGACAAACGCAATCAATGCGGTAACCAGAGTCGTCGTTTTGATTTGATCCAAGGGTCCGAATATTTCTTTTTTCGGCGTGACCAGCACCACTTTCCAATTGGAATAATCGGAACGTGTGTAAGCAACCAGCCTTTCCTCTTGACCGGTTCCATACCAGAACTTGCCGCTTTCACTGTTAATAAGAGACAGCATACCTGGCTCTGATGCCGTATCCGGACGCTCAGAGGAACTGTAAACCTGCTGATTATGCTCATTCAAAATAACGATGCGGCTGCTGGCGGACAGGTTATCGTTCTGACCTATACTGCGAAATAATGCATCATTGTATTCCGCACGCACGATAATAAAATTGACCGGATTCGAGAAGTCTCGAATCAGCAGCGAGGAAGAATAAGCGGCTTCCCCTGTTTCTGCAGGCATGCTGGTGAGCGGACCGTTAAAATGAACACGTCCGTCCTTGGCTACCGTTTGGCGAAACCAATCGGCATTTTGTACATCCCTGGCAGCGATCGCTTTGTACGCATCTGATGCATTAAGAAGCTCGCCGCTGCTGTAATAAATTTGAAAGCGCTTAAAATCGCGTATCGGGGTAATATTGAAGCTTTTTAAAAACAAGTCGCCGATTTTTTGTCGAAACAGAAATTGGGCCTGCTCGTCCATCGTCGCGTAAGCGTTGATTCCATCTATATATTCCTGATTGTAGTAGGGAGCGAGCAGCAGATTTCGTTTGTTCTGAAAATCGTTATCCATATTTTTCTCGATTTGCCTGACAATCTGAAAGCTTGCCGACTCCACACGCTCCAGCATCGATTGATAGGAGACGTAGAAGGAAACGGTTCCGACCAAAGTAATTCCGAGCAATATGACAACAAAGTAGCTTAAGTGCAGCGTCACCCGAATACTCGTAAATAAGGAACGAGCTGCTCCCAAGATTCCTTTTGTTAGATGTATGCGCATGGTGTCTCCTCCCAAATGGGGATATAGGTACATGAAATTGGTGGCGCTGAACAGTCCTTATTCTGCTCATAAACAACTACAGACAGTAAAGGAAGCCAGCATAAGCGCTGCCGCTCTGCTGCTTCGATCCTGTCTGCTTTTTTACGGATAGGCGTAGCCTTAAGCACTACTCACTATGTCCGTACCGCTATACTAACGATATAACGCCGCTTGATTTCTGTAAACTGTTTTATGCAGGAAACCCTGCACTCTCAAATACATAAATACCTGAGCCGATTCGGAATCGGGAGACACCATCTGCTTCACCCAGAGGGTAGCAGCCATTTACAACAGACGTACCTATGCTGTCAGCCTGAATCTCAACTCCATCGACCTGTACTCCGCTGCCCGGTACATATACGGTGGCAGCTGCATTGGCTGGCACCTTGACCTGCAAACGGAATGTCCCACGGTCGGATACGCTCCATTCCACAGAAATCGTACCGTATAACGAATCATAATCTGCTTGAACCCAAGTCAAGCTTCCTCCTGGCTGCGGGCGGATAACAACATGCTGAAACCCGGGTTGCTCAGCATCTGTATCGATACCAGCCATATAACGGTACATCCATTCTCCTATCGATCCAAGCGAATAGTGATTGAACGAGTTCATGCCTGGCGTCTGAAAGCCGTTTTCTTCGGTCCAGCCGTCCCAACGCTCCCAGATCGTTGTCGCTCCATGCTTGATAGAATACATCCAGGATGGGAATGCTTCTTGACTCAACAGCTTATAGGCAATATCCAGTCTGCCATTGTCAGTGAGCGCCGGCAGTAAATAGCCTACACCGAGAAATCCAGTCGATAATCGGTTGCCACGGCGCTCGATATCGTTCACAAGATGCTGGATTGCTTGCTGCCGCAGCGGCTCTGTCAACAGTCCAAATTGAAGGGCTAATACGTAAACGGTTTGCGTATTTCCGTGAATTTGTCCTTCGCTGTCGATAAAGGCATTGCGGAATGCCGCGGCAATCTGCTCAAACAAGGAGTGGTAATGCAGCTCATCGGCTGCGTGACCGAGAACCCCGGCAATTTGCGCAAGCAGCTTTGTGCTGTAGGCAAAGTAAGCTGTTGCCAGCACTTCATTCGGTGTATCCGCATCAATGGACAGCCAATCTCCGTAGTTGGCATAATTGGGCCGAACGAGCTCATTCGTATTCGCCTGCAAATACTCGACCCAGCGGACCATAGCCGCATAATGGGTCCGCAGGATTTCTGTATCTCCATACATCAAATAAAGTGTCCAGGGAATAACAACCCCCGCATCCCCCCAGCCCGCATTGTCGGGAGCAAACCAGTTTAAGCGAGTACTCCAGTTTTTATAACGAATCCAACCGGCATCCGGTGCCACATCGGCAAATGCTCCCGAGGGCTGCTGACTGTCAATCACATCCCACATATATTTGGTAAAAAAGCGCGATACGTCCATATTATAAGAGGCTGTACGGGCAAATATTTGCGCATCCCCTGTCCAACCCAGACGTTCATCTCGCTGTGGGCAATCCGTAGGCACAGAAAGAAAATTGCCTCGCTGACCCCACATAATATTAGCGTACAGCTTATTGACCATTTTATCAGAGGTTGTAAGCTTACCCGTGAGTGGTGTATCGGAATGCACAACTTTCCCAATTACAGCATCCGGCCCCGGCTCTCCCGGATATCCAATCAGCTCCACATAGCGAAAGCCTTGGAATGTAAAATGGGGCTCATAACGCTCCTCCCCTTCTCCTTTACAAATATAGTGGTTTTGCTGCACGGCCTCACGTAGATTGTCCAGATACATCGACCCGTCAGGGTTAAGCATCTCCGTATGACTGAGCGTAATTTTCGTACCGCGCTCTCCCTTGACTCTGAGTTCGGTCCAACCGACCATATTTTGTCCCATATCATAAATATAGCTGCCCTGTTCCGTCTTTCTAACATCAACAGGCCTTACAACTTGTGTAATGCGAATCGGCGGCTCGACGGCGGCAACCAGCAATCCGTTATAGCCGGGGCGGATATCCAGCTCCTCCCATGCAGAATCGTTGTAGGCTGGACGATCCCAGCCAGTAAGCTCCAGACGGGCGTCATAGGTTTCACCTTTAATCATATCCGAATATTGAATCGGTCCCCTCGCTGTTTTCCAGCTTGCATCCGTGATAACACTTTCTCTGGATCCATCCGCATAATCAATATTGACCTGCATAAGGAAAAACGGTCTTTCCCCATACACACTTCTCCCCAAAAATCCGACATATCCCGAGTACCAGCCGTCACCAAGAATCGCACCGAAAGCATTTGCACCCTCCTGAAGCTTGTCGGTCAAATCAAAGGCTGATACCTGAACACGTGTATCATAATCCGTCCAGCCCGGTGCAAAACGATCACCGACAGCTTCTCCATTAACCCTTAATTCAAACAGTCCAAGCGCTGTTGCGTAAGCTACGGCACGTCTCACCGGTCCTTTGACTGTAAACTCCTTGCGAAAATAAGGAGATGGCTGCATATCGATATCCTCTTCCGCTTTCCGTCCAATCCAGGTTGCCTTCCATTCTCCACGTGATAAAATGCCCATTGTCCAAAACGCGATTTCGCTCCATTCCGAGGTACGTCCATGATGATCCCAGACGCGTACCTTCCAGAAATATTCGCCTTCCGATTTCACCGGCTTGCCCTCGTACACAACATGAACCGATTGCCGAGACTCAACTTTACCGCTATCCCATAAATCACCTTCATGATGAATCAGCTTTTCACGTGTACTGGCAACCAGTATCTGGTAAGCCTTTTGTGTCGTCTCGCGCTCCTCCGTCTCCAGCTGCCAAAATAGTCTTGGCTTACGCTCGTCAAGGCCCAGCGGGTTTGTCATATATTCCGTTTTGCAAGCAATCACACGAATTGTCATCGTGAAACCTCCATTCGATTTTTAAGTCTATAAGTCTCGTTGCACGGGCTGTATACGCACTGTAAATTTCATAGGTTTTGCTTCAATCAAATAAGGTTCCAGTGTGGGAGCGTAGCCACAGCTATGATTGCCTAATCCGCTCTGCGCAGCATCGATCTTGATAATCGTTTCCTCAACACGTGTCAATAAATGAACATTTTTCGTTAAGGTCATATCCTTGGTCTCATAATGATGAACACTGAATTCGAATAATGGCAGTCCGCTGAACAACAGACCGATTCCTTCATGATTCGTTACCTTGGCATATCGCACGTCGGATTTATTTCCATTTTCCTGAGGTTTAATGTAGGGTACGAACTGCTCCTGCACAGAGCCATTGTATATACCCAATTTTCCACTTTCCTTGCGATCGGCATAACATTCATGCGGGCCCCTGCCAAACCAGTTCAATTGGTTAAATTCCACTGGCATTCGCAGCTCAATTCCAAATCGCGGCAGCGGCGGCAGTCCTTCTCTTGGCTCGAGATTAACCTCCAGTATAAGCTCACCACTGCTTGTAAACGTATACACTGTCTGTGATCGGAAGGCAATGGGTTCACCTCTTGCACCGATTACACTTTGTACAATAAGTCGTGCACCCTGTTCACCGGGAGGTTCGATCATAAGATGACGCTGCTGAATCACCAAACGATTATATCCAGCCTTGATCCATTCCTTGGCCAAATGAACATCGTTGTCAACAGGTGCTCTCCATAGATGAATAACAGGTCCAGCGGAGAGCAGCTGCAATCCCTTAAAGCGCCATGAGGAGATGATTTCCTGAACCTTGCTAAACGTGATTAAGAAACCGCAGTCTCCTATCCTTATGGAGTCCAACGTTTCTTCCAGCTTGAGCAGCGGTAAGGGTTCCACGTTCTTACTGGGTTGCTTGATGTACCCTAAAATGAGATCACTCCAGGCCACTTCATGCCCCTTCTGTGCCCATAGTGTATCGTTCTTTAGCTTGAAACGAACATGCAGCCAATATTCGCCTCCCAGTAACATGGCATCTACGGGTAAAATTACGGTTATGTTCTCTTCTGCACCCGCAGGTGTTTGCAGTAACGGCAGTTCACCTGACATCACGACCCTACCATCACGGAGCAGCTGCCATTCACCATCAAGATGAGACAAGGTCAAAAAGTCGTATTTATTCTTGATCTTTATTACTCGATGCTGAGAAGCTCCTGAAGTTGTTCCCAAATCAATTGTGTTGTTATCCTTGTCGCTTTCCTCTACCATTTCAATCCTAACAGGCTCGATCACCTTTTTATATTCCAATATAGCTGCCTTCAAGCTCCTGTCCGGGAATAGCAACCCATCCAGGCAAAAATGACCGCTGTTCGGCTCATCCTCAAAGTCACCACCGTAAGCGTACCAAGCTCGGCCTTGCTCATCAACCTGACGAATGCCTTGATCGGCCCACTCCCAAATCAATCCTCCCAGCAGCCGGGGATACTTATCAATAGCGTCCCAGTACTCCTGCAAATTGCCAGTCGAATTCCCCATCGCATGACCGAACTCGCACATCAAATAAGGACGTGGATCGTCTTTCTGTCCCTCTTCAATAACCATTGCCACAGACGGATACATGCTGCTGACGATATCGACAACCGGGGCATCATATGCCCGTTCATAATGAATAGGTCGGGTGGTATCCATCGCTCGAATCCATTGTGCCATCTTATCATGATTCGGACCATAACCGGATTCATTGCCAAGCGACCACATGATGATTGACGGAAAATTTTTATCCCGCTCCACCATTCGTTCGGCTCGCTGCACGTAGGCTGCTTCCCAATCCGGATGTGAGGATAAAAAACCTTCATTGCCTATAAAATGAAAACCATGCGTCTCCAGATCAGCTTCATCGATAACATACAGCCCATAGCTATCGCACAGCTCCAACCATTTTGTATCATTGGGATAATGAGACAGACGAACTGCATTGATATGATGCTGCTTCATAATAGTAATGTCCCGCTTCATCGATTCCAGTGTAGTCACATATCCCAGATCGGGGTCAAACTCATTACGGTTAACACCCTTAATCGTGATCGGACTGCCATTGATCAGCATCTGCCCTGCTTCAATCCGGATATCGCGGAACCCTACCGAGACCCTCAATACTTCAGATATCGTTTGCTCTGTATCATATAAGGTTAACAAAAGTACATACAAGTTCGGTGTCTCAGCCGACCACAGAAGTGGACTTTCAATAGGCTCCACAACCTGAATGACCTGCTCCCTGCCCGGTTGTGGGTCGATTAACTCCATATGATAATGGTCAAAAACCTGCTTTTCCTGTCCGTCCAGCAATGTCAGTCTCAGCTTAGAAGGCTTAAGGTCGCTTCTACCTGACCGATTAGCAGTATCCACGCGAATATCCAATTCTGCACAGCTATTCCCTGTCGCCACTCGAGTCTGAACACATACATCGCGAACCGATATATTAGGATACGAGAGTAAATACACATCACGGAAAATTCCGCTCAGCCGCCACTTATCCTGGCTTTCCAGATAGCTTCCATCCGACCATTGATAGACGCGGACAGACAAGCTGTTTTCCCCAGGCTGCACATAGGAAGTAATGTCGAATTCAGCGTGATAGTGACTGCCTTGACTGTAACCTGCAAGCTGTCCATTGATCCATACATGAAATGCTGAATCCACACCTTCGAAAACCAGATGAACTCGTCTATCGGACCATGTGTCGGCTACCTTAAAGGCTCGACGATAGCAGCCTACCGGATTACGACTTGGCACATGAGGCGGGTCAATGGGAAATGGATAGGGACAACTGCTATAATGCGGTCGTCCGTACCCATGCAGCTGCCAATTGGAGGGCACGGGTATCACAGGCCAATCAGCCGTACAATAGTCTGGGTCCATAAAATCCAGCGGTGCCTCGATCGGAGATTCTGCATACATAAACGGCCAATCTCCATTCAATCCCTGATAATAGGCGGACGCCTCAGAGGATTGCTCTAAAGCATGCTCCCAGCTATCGTAAGGGATCAAATGAGCATGAGAGGGCAGTAAGCCTCTCTCCAGTACTTGTAGATTTGCCCAGTCTGGTATTTCCTTGGTTTCATCATGCATATCGAAGCCTCCAGCGGATTGTGTAATCGTTTTCAATTATCATAAATAAAAACCTGCTTTGAAACCATTCACAATACCGACCTCTTATGTTTGTCTTTCTGTTATCGTATTTAAGCTATATGCTGTAATGTTTACCGCCGGTACAGGCTGGCGTATGGTAATCAATTTTCTATGAAATTCGCCAACAATGATGCTGCAGGGAGAGGTGTAATTGTTGAAATCCGTTTGCCCGTAGAAGAAACGACTGGAAACGCCTACCACTTCAATTCACTAAGTTCAGCATCTATAACGATTATGGAATAGAAGTCATTCATACGGTAAATAATAGAAATTGAAATGGAGTCAATCTAGCAACGTTTTTTCACCTATTAATAGCCAAAATACATTTGTAAGGAGCGATTTACTATGAGCTATTTAAACGTCAATGGCGCTAATTTATATTACGAAACAGTTGGTCAAGGACCTGTTGTCATCTTGATTCCAGGAGCTAATGGGACCGGTGATATTTTTGCTGGCATCGCAAAATTTTTACGAGACCAATATACAGTCGTAACTTATGACCGTCGCGGCTATTCGCACAGTGAATTAACAGAATCATTGCCAGAAGAGGCTGCGAATCCACACAGCACCTACCGTCTTGAAACTGATGCTAATGATGTAGCTGCTTTAGTCAAACACTTGAGTCATGAACCTGTCTTTATTTTTGGCAGTAGCTCTGGTGCCATTGTCGCTATGGAAACCCTGCAGGATCATCCTGATATTGTTAAAAAAATTGCTTTCCATGAACCACCCATCAACACGTTTTTGGCTAATTCAATAGATTGGGCAACAAATAATAATAAAATTATTGAAACTGCCCAAACAGAAGGCATGGCAGCAGCTATGAAATTATTTGGCGAAACTTTGCATATTGCTCCAATTGATGCCACGATGATGGCCAAACCAGCAGTCACGCTCGAAAATACTGATAATCCTGTTATTAAAGGAATGTTGTATTGGTTTAAGTATGAAATTCGCCAATACACAAGTCGTAAAATCGATTTAAATAAGCTGGCAGAGCAAAAAGATAAAATCATCTTATTCAATGGAACAGATTCCGTTGGCTCATTCCCACAAGATGTTGTCAAGGACTTATCTGAAAAGCTTGGTTTACCCATTCATTTGATTGCTGGTGGTCATTTAGGCTATGCACAAAAGCCACAGGAATTCGCACATTCTTTAGAAGCATCATTTGTTTAACGAAATCAGAAAGCGAAAAAACACCCCGAACCAACTGCAGCGCTATGACGCCAGCCATGGTCAGGGATGTTTTTGTTATTGTTGGATTAGCCTCTCTCAATCAGCAGTCGGAAGCATCCGAACGTGTGATGCTGTTCTCCGACTGAACCAATTTCGATCTCGCAAGTCGGTTGGTTTCGATATAATTGCCCATTCGAGCCACAACCATGGAGATGAGTACGGTAAACACAATGAGTCCATAAAACCCGGCGCCGATCCCAATACCAACACCGCCTACAAATAAGATCATAGCTGCCGAAGTTAACCCCTTCACTTGAAAGCCGTCCTTTAGAATAACACCAGCTCCCAGAAATCCAAGGCCAGCTACAATTTGAGCCGCCAAACGCATGGGATCCATCATGGTCCGGTTCGTTTCCGAACTATACTGCTCCACACTGTATATCGAAATAATTGTTAATAATGCGCTGGATACACAAACATACATAAATGTTTTAATACCAGCCGGTTTATTTTTGGTTTCACGATCCAATCCAATAATAAAACCTACAAAAGCACTCATCAAGATGCGTAGATACATTTCAAAATGAGTTACCGAAAATACGTTATGCCACATATCGATCAATTCCAGTCCCATCCTTCAATCCGTAATTGCCTCCACATCAATAACCGAGTCAGTCAACTCCCTATTTTTTATCTGACCCCGAATCTGCATATCCACTTCAGACTCAAGTACTTTTTGAAAGGCAAGCAGTGTATTTTCCGGGTAATCGGATTTTAATCCTCTATGTGCCGCTACAAAGATGTGATTGCGTTTACAAAATGAAAAAGGATTTCAATCACCATTATTAACAATTATTCAGTTATATGATACAATTCTTTATACGACTTTCACTGTGTCACCAGTGAAAGTCGAGGATTGTTTTTTTCCAGTCCCTGTGAGACATGGCAGATTCCATAGCGCCAGCAAGGTCTTCTGCCGTGCTCACCACTGTATACTTCTCCGGAAGCAATTTTCTTAACGTTTCCTGACAATCTGTGTTTTCCATAATCTTCAGTACTTGTTTGAAATCACTAACCGAACTTCGGCTACTGCCGTGAAGCGTAATTCCTTTCTCCAGCACATCTCTTGTATTGATCGGTACGAGATCTTCACTAACCCCCATCGCTATGAGATGACCCCCAGGCTTTAGAATATCGATCCCCTGATTGATAGCACTTTCGCTAAATCGCCCGCCTGTACATTCCACCACGATATCAACTTTCTCACCAGATAAGAAATCGTAGTTCTGCACCATCTCTGTTGTTGCAAAAGTAAATTGGTCCACCTTTTCTTGTATGGCTCCGAATACGACTAAACGATCCCTATCGATTGAATACACATGATGCAGCATGGCTGCTGTTAAATATCCGACTGGTCCATCACCGAATACTGCGATGCGCCCCCGATCCAACAGGTGACTGACGCTTCTTAAGGCTCTATTGGAAACGCTGCATAATTCCGCCAAAACAGCGATTTCGTCAGGTATCGAATCGGGAATCGGAATCGCGCACTCCTCAGGGAGCACCAATCGGCTTTGCGCTATCCCATCCGTACCGCTCCCCAGAAATTCAGAGTGATAACAATAGTTATCTTCAATCTCATTCCTGCATGCTGGACAACATTCCTCAGGCTCAATCCCGCGAAGCAAATAGCCCGGTAAGTTAGGAACAATGAGCACTCGCTGACCTTTGGAGAGTTTGGTTGACTTGCTTTCAACAACCGTGCCAATCCCTTCATGCAGTAAGGCCATTGGTAATTTTCTGGCCAATATCTCCGGCTTTCTCTGTCCACTAAAGTAACGCAGATCAGCGTGACATATACTCGCGATAGTTGGCTCCACAGCAACTTCATTCTTGCGAATTTCCCTTTCAACTACCAACTCTTGAATCTCACTCGGCTTAGTTAAGCGTAGAGTTCTTGAAGGTACGGTACCGGTTATTCTGCTGACCACTAACTAACACACCTCCGTTTATTTTATATCTATTTATGAAATTTCGAGATGGTACGAGCAATCTCGAAAGAATCATTGGAAGTTAAACAAGAATGACATTCATTCCGGAATCCAGAAATTGCTTTCTGTCATATTCCGTAATATCCTTGCCTGTAATTAAAGAATGAATAGTTGAATTTGGCGTAACCGTATGCAGGGAAAGCTTACCGATTTTGGTGTCGTCGGCAACTACAATTACTTCCTGTGCCGCGTTAATCATTCCTTGCTTGGCGAGAACAAGCTGGGCTTCCGGATGCATTAATCCATGCTTGGGATGAATGGCCGGTGTACCGATAAAAGCTTTGGATACATGCAGCGACCGAAGTGCTTGATCCGTAAACATCCCGTTGAGCATAAAGCTTGAGGGATACAGATCGCCACCCGTTACCGCAATCTTGATACCCGGGGAATCACGCAGCTCTGCTGCGATATTCATATCATTGGTTACAACTGTAATGTTGGAGCGGTAAATCAGGTTCTTAGCAATGTGAAGTGTAGTTGTACCTGAATCAATGATGATATGATCTCCGTCCTCCACCATGCTGGCAGCCATCTTGCCAATTCGCATCTTTTGCTCAAGCTGCACATTGGACCTCTCATTAAAGGAAGGCTCATTATGTGTCAATTGCTCCACAATAACCCCGCCGTGAGTTCTCTTAAGCAGTCCTTCCTGCTCTACCTCAGCCAAATCCCTGCGAATGGTCGCTTCATGAACATCAAATTCCAAGGCTAATGCTGCAACTGAAGCAGCACGATGCTGTCTTACAAATTCTACAATTCTCAATTTTCTTTCAGCAGGTAACATGGTCATGCCCCTTTCAAACAAACATTAGCATGCAATTAAATGTTCATTTATGCTCATATTCGTACTTTTAAATTATCACTGGTAAACATTTCTGTCAATACTATTTTCAAAATTTCCTGTACTCCTTTTATGATTAGTGCACAATTAATGATAAAACGAAAGAATTACCTACCTTCTATTAAATTTCATAAATGTTCATTTAAGCTCGATATACTAATTTAATATTTAATAATATGCTCTATTATGTTATTATTGATGAAGCGCTGTGTAATCGCTTACAGGATGAGCATTGCTAGCTGTGGTTCATCACATCGAACAGAATTGTATTATCGGTACGACAATTACTCTTAATCTTAAGGTTTTTTCCTGGCCGCCTCCATGGCCACCAGGCGTGGCCAATGGACCACGCCTACTGTAAAAACCGATGCGCCCAACACGCGTTCTCGTTCTGCCTTACAACGGTTAGGCGCTCTCTTGACGTACACAAGTTTATTCTACAGGGGGATCAACATGAAGGTCTTGATCCGGCTCCGTAAAGCACCAGTGAGTGAAGGTGACCTCAAAGCCAGCACGGGTTGGCGAACAGGTATAGGGACCAGCCTGATTTCCGGTATCGTACGGAAAACGTGCTACACGAATCGTACGCCAGCCGTGATGCTCCGTCCGTGCCCGGATAATCACAGCATCCTTCATTATAGAGGCGCGTAGTGTGACCTCCTCCCCAACCCACTCCGGCACAGCCGCAAGCGACCAGTCTGAATAGCCATCGGTTACGACTACGGAAAGCTGGGGAATGCCGTCGTTGATTTCAATCCCTGTTTTGATCCATTGCTCCGGGCCATGATACAACAGAATGCCTGCCTGATCATATAGCTCCGTAAATGATCCGAGTTGAAACGATACCTCCACCGCGGTGTTATCCCAATCCGCCAATAAAGCAGCCCCATCCTCATATTCAAAACCATATAAAGTCTTTTTCCAGAAGTCTTTTCCCTGTTCAGGCACAACCTTCAGGAAATCTCCTTCTTTCCGGGAAGACAGAGGTAAATTGATCCATGTTCCTGCATCCCAGTCCATTCTCTTCTTCGTCATCATTGTGATCTCCTTGTTCTCCTAATATTCAACTATACAACGATAAGCTGTATGCTGGCCACAGCAAGAATACAGCAAATGCTGCACCTTAACCATATACGATACCACTGTAAGTGGAAATATGATACCCATTCTCAACTTCAGTTTTCGAATGCCCAGGCTTCCAGTTGTACTGATTCAGGCAGCCGACCCTATCCCATACTGGAAGTATGTTGGGGTACAATGCACATACAGTTCAATTCCCACATCAGCCGCAATTTGCTCAATCTCCTTGTCGCCAAAGAAATTCTTTACTATAGTGGCATGATCACCATTATTAAACTTCCGAACCATCGCTCGCCCAGATGCTCCCACCACATGAGACTCACGGGTTACTGCTACTGCTCGATCATCAACAAAGAACATTTCCCCTCCGGTCTTCAAACAGCGTGATACCATGGAGAAGAAGCCAACCAGTCTCTCTCTTGGTAAATGCGATATCCAAAAAGTAAAAACAACTGAATCATACAACTGATCAGGAGACCAACTGAAAAGGTCAGCACTGATCGTCCTCACATTGGGTTCAACAACTACCGGATTATGCGAAAGCATTTCTACGGAGCCGTCTACAACTGTCAGTGTCCGGGCTTCTTTTAAGAACAAACAACTCCAAGTACCGGTTCCCGCCGCAAGTTCAAGGAAGTCACCCTGAAAATGCTCAGCTTTAAAAGCATCCTTAACCATGCTGACCTCATCGAACCAGATTCGGCTGGCTTCGTCCCCATGATTAAATGTGCCACGACGGTACCACCAGTCATCATACTCTGGAGCTCGTTCTCGATAATAGTTCAGCTGATCCTGAAGCAGCTTATCTGTCACACTTTCATACGAAGCACCTTCGCGCTTTTTTGCTTTCCGGTAACCAATTTGCAGCAAAATGCAGAAAAGGTCCTGTCAACGATTGTAAACCTCTTAGGATCTTTTTCGTATCGCTCATGTGAAGAATCCTTCCCTGTTTTTAGCTTAACATTGTTATTATTGTAATCTATAGGTAATTATAGATATAATATATTTTTAATCTAAATCCATATATTTAATATATGTGTTGTAGCCTAATATGCCTGCTCATGCTCCCGACTACCACCATCATAAAACTACACGTAAAAAAGGCCAACCAGTAATCTCTGGTTGACCTCGTAATATGAACAAGCATCGCAGTAGCTTTAGCAGTCGGCAAGACAGCACGTTTCTTTGTACATGTATAAGTACATGCAGCTGAAATTATTAATTGATCAAGTTAGCTTGCTGCAGCAATCTTCTCAGCATAGCAGCTGTTTGAGCGCGAGTAACGTTGTCATCTGGCATAATTTTTCCGTTATCGCCTTGAAGAATGCTGTTTTTCACAGCAATTGCAAGATCATTTTTTGCCCAAGCCGGAACTTTAAAACCATCTGCAAACAATTCTAATTGCTTCGTTACTTCGACATCATTCATTCCTTGGTTCAGCTTGGCAATCGTCAATGCACGAGCCACGATAGTCGATGCTTCGGTTCTCGTAATCGTTAGGTTAGGGCGGAAGGTTCCATCCTCGTATCCACTGATTAATTTGTATGACACACCGGTTTGAACGACACCAGCATACCAATCGGATACTTGAATATCCTTCGGTGCATCAGTTCCCAAACCAGGCTTCAAACCAAGAGCTCTCACCATAATAGCAACAAACTCTGCGCGAGTAACCGCTTTGTCCGGTTGGAAGGCTTCGTTGGTTACCCCCTGAACGATTTGTCTGGAAGCCATATCATTCACATCTTGTTTACTCCAGTGATTCTCTACATCAGCAAATGTTTTTGGACTTAGAACAAGTGCATAACTGCTATTTGTTAAGCTGTTAATGATTGCATTCGTTTTACCATCAGTCGTTACCAGCTTTGTAGGCACATGGGTCAGAGAACCATCAGTATTCAATACAACAGCTGTAGTTACCTGTGAAGCGTCACTTCCAGTTGGGAGTGCAATATTGCGCTCAACATAGCTTTGGAATTGGTTAACCACTACCGTTTTACCATCCAAAATCGCTGTGACCTCGAAATCCATAGGTGACCCTACAAGCAACATCGCTCCATCCGCAGCTGATTTTTGTATGGCTGCAGTTGTCGTTGGCAAGGATAAACCTATTTTGATGCTAATCTTAATATCCTCCAGTTTTACATTACTACCCAGTTGGGCTGAAATACTGTTGATATTAATTAGCGTGGCAGGAAGTGTATAGCTTCCAAGATCTGTTTTAATTTCGATAACAACGTCTTTACCTTCCATTGCTTTCACTAGCTTGCCATTTAATTCACTTACCACTACATCCGAGTTACCTGCAACAGGAATTGTGAATACCTTGTTCCCATCTTTCTCAAGTTTGGCAATCACCTTGTCATTATCAATGGTAATAATGGTTGCAGTTTGACCACCTATATTATCCTTCTTCCCTGTGGCTAACTGCTCTTGTACGACACCGTCTATAACAACCTGTGTACCGTTAGAGGATGATGTTGACGTACCACCGCTACTGCTCGATTGATTTCCGGAAAGTCGTGTGACCAGAATTGTGTAGGTTTTTTGGGTAATGTCGTCTTGTGCAGTTACTTCTACAGTAATTGTATTGGCTCCTAAACTCAATGGAAGCTCCGCAGAGGCTACTCCACTTGTCGTGGCAACGCCATTCACCTTTACGCTGGATCCTGGTTCATACACGGAAGCTGTTACGGTAGCGCTGCTAATGCCATACGCTACTGTTGCTGTATAGGCTGTCTGTGCTTTATCGAATACAGGTACCAGAGTACCACTCGATAAGGTCAAACTGCTCAAGGCAGCATTGCTGGAAACCGGGGTATTAATGGTAACCGGAGTAGCACTGGTTTCATTGGAATTTCCGCTGATCCCTTCATCGTATTTTGCTTTAACTACGAAGTAATAGGTTGTACCGTTCGTCAACCCTGTTGCTGTGTAGCTATATGTAACGCCGCTTACTGTTGCATCAGCTACGGAGCCGTACGCACCGGATACGGTAGCTTTATATACGTTATAAGTCACTACTCCAGACACAGGTACTGCGGACCAATTTAATGTCACCTGCCCGTCATCGGCAGTTGATGTTAATCCAGTCGGAGCGCTAAGTGTCCTGCTCACCGTGACTGTGCTGGAAGCAATAAATCCCCCTTCATCCGTTGTTGCTGTAATTGTTGCTGTACCTGCAGCTACTGGTGTAACCAAACCGTTGTTGTCTACTGCCGCTACGTTGGAATTGCTGCTTGACCAAGTCACGCTCTTGTTTCCGGCGTTGCTTGGCGCTACTACTGCACTCAATGCAGCTGTGCTTCCACCTGCCGACAAGGATAGTGCAGATTGATCCAGTGCTACACCGGTTACATGGGCTCCAATCTTAATCGTTCCGGTGCTGTGGCTCATACCTGACATAACGCTTGCTGTCGCTGTTCCATCAGCGAAGCCGGAGGCTGTGACAGTCAGTTTCTTTGAACCCGGAAAAGCATTGTTAAAAGTAAAGTTTCCTGACGCATCGGTTGTGGCTGATGTTGACGTGAAACCGCCCACCATGGTGACCGTTGCCCCGCTGACCGGGTTGTTATTCCCGTCCTGAACGGTTCCATCAAGTGTACCCGGAACAAACACGCTTCTTAGACCATCAGTGGTCGCGATATATAAAACGCCGAAAGCATCTTCGCTGATTGACCAAACATTGCCGAGCTTGGCAGCATTAGCTGCACCACCGTCACCTGAATTGCCGGTTACGCCTGTTCCCGCTACAGTACTGATAATTCCACTAGCAAGATCGATCTTCCGCAAAACAAAATTATCAAATTCCGTGATGTAAAGCTGACCGTCGGAGATAATCAGATTGTGAGGACCTTTCAGCTTGGCGCTGCTTGCTTGCCCTCCATTGCCCGAGTACCCGCTAGTACCAGAAGTTCCTGCTACGACGGTAACATTTCCGTTTGTGTCAATTTTCTTTATTTCGTGCGTCGTATATTCAGATACGTAGATAGTGCCATCGGAATTCACGGCCATCCCCATAATCTGGGTAAAGCCAGTCGCTACAGTCGTAACATTTCCTTGAGGGTTCACCTTATAGAGACTGTTTAATGAGCCGTTGCTATAGAACAAATTGCCGTAGCTGTCGATTGCTAGTGCCATATTCGAACTCATATTGGTAGGGCCTGCAACTGTTGTGACCACTCCTGAAGGATCTACTTTTTTTAGCCCTGAAGCAGCTGCCGCATAAATATTGTCGTTAGCGTCGATAACAAGCTGATAAGTCGTCGAAGCCAAAGAAGCAAAGGCACTTTCCACGCCTGCAGTCGTGAGCTTATAAATTTTTGTAGCATCTGTTGACTTTACATAATAAAGATTGCCACTCGAGTCTACCGTTATCCCTTGAAAGCCGCCTGATTTAACAGTACTGATTTTAGGACCATCGGGCGCCGCTTCAGAAACAGGGAGGTTAAACATACCGAGGGAGGAAGTGAAAAGTAAAAAACCTAAAATAATTAAAAAAGTCTTTTTAGCAAGTTGATGACTCATGTGAAGTTTCAAATTCTACCATCCATTCATTGTTTAATTTTGACAGACTATATCAGACTTGATTGTTCACTGACACCTCCTTGTACGATCAGGAAATTATGTTATTCGTGCATTTCCATCATTATTCGACATTTATTTTTTGATTCCTTTTCATTTATCGCTTTAAATAACTAAATTTTTTGGGTATAAATATCAAGTCCCTCACAACTCCATATGAACATCTAATAAAAAGAGGTAATTCCACAGTTGGAACTGTTAGAATTACCTCTCGACGGCTGCAAGTATTTGTCTATTGTTTCTTATTTACTCAAAGCAGTAACAGCTTCGTCTATTATTTGACTAAAAGCGATGGGTCCGTACCCTGCGAACCATTTGGCTGAATCCTTGACTACATACAAATGATTATTTTTTACAGCCGGAAGGGTTTTCCAAATCGGATTTTGCTGCAGCTCCGACCATACTTTTTCATTGTCGGCTCCATCACGAACGAGCATGAAGATATGATCAGCCTTCAAATCGGGCAGTTTTTCCATTGAAATGGTCGCAATCGACTTTTTAAACTCAATCCCCATTGCTTTATAGTCCGGCTCCTTAAGTCCAACGTTCTCATACAACAGACTGCCGAAGTAGGTCATTTTCCCGCGATTTTGTTCCTCAATTCCAACAACAGACAATTCTTTACCGCTAACCCTTACAAAAGCTACCGTTTGATTGCCTGCCATCTTGGAAAGCTTTTCTTTGGCTTGTGCCGCTTTATCAAGAAGCTGCTTGACCACGACATCGGCTTCTTTTTCCTTACCTACAATTTTGGCTGTGTCACGAAACCACTCCATGGCATCCAGATAATTTTCCTGCAGTACCGTTGGAGCGATCTTGTTGAGCGAATCATACGTTTTCTCATGAAAGCCTGTGTTGGCAATAATAAGATCAGGCTCGGCTGCCAATACAGCCTCCAGATTCAGTTCATGTGCCAGACCGAGCGGCTTAACACCCTGCAGCTGATCTTTCAGATAAGGCAGAAACTCCGTTCCTGTCTGAGTGACCAGCGCGTGAGGCTTGATGCCAAGTGCGAGCAGATGATCCGCATGGGCATATACCAGCGCAGCTATTTTTTGGGGCTCGGCCGGGATCTTAACATCACCCAGCTTATGCTTAACTGTACGCTCCTTGGGGCTATCCTTCTGATTCGAAGCTGCTGTACCCTTATTCTCAGCCGGCTTTACTCCTGCTTCCGTCGTACTCGGTCCTGTACCCGTAGTTCCGCAGCCCGTGACGATCCATACCATCGTTAAAACCAGAGCTGTAATCAGCAGCCAATGGCGCTTCCCTTGATGTGCTTGTGTATCGAACATGCTGAAATCTCCCCTTTTCATCTAATTGACATTGATTATCATTCACAATTATAACGATTACTCAGGGAAGAGCCATGAACAATTATGACGGATCACATAGATTATTGTGACACGAACCATTCCACAACCTCATCGAGAATGCATGCATGGGATAACGAAGTGTAGCAATTCCATGAGGAGGGGTCATCCTGAATCCAGTACACCTGCTGTTTTTGCACAGCCTTCATCTTGTTCCAAGGCCCGGTTTTCAGCGGCTCGGCTGCCTTCCGTGCATCCGCGCAATCCCTGTTTTGTATAATTAAATAATCAGGCTCATACGTGTTCGTTATAGCCTCAACAGTCATTTCCATAAAGTGATAAATACCGCTAACTCCCTCCGGAGGAGCCAACTGCAAGTCTCCATAAATAACCGCCCCGGCATTACGGCTTCCATATACGTAATATTTGCCACCGCGAATGACGAGTATTAGTACTTTGTTAGAGGACCCCATATGCTTTTTGAGCTGACTGCGGGCCCGCTCGGCTTTTGTCTCGTAATTGCTCAGCCATTCATTTGCCTGCTTTTCCTTACCGATCACTCTGGAAACCGCTTTGAAGTGTCCCCTCCAGTCCATCTGAAAAAATGGAATCGTAATCGTAGGAGCAATGCTGTTTAATCGTTCCGCTTTAAGCGGATCCACGTATTCGCTGGTCAGGATTAAGCTTGGCTGCGCATCCGCCAAAGTGTCCAGGTCGGGATTAACATCATCCACATGTGTAGCTGCAGGTAAATGGGCGGTAATCGGATTGGACTTGATTCGGGGTGAAATATAGGGCTCAACACCCAGCGCCAGAAGATGCCCGGAATATGGAATGAACAGCGAGGCCACTTTTTTCGTGCGACTGTAATTTTTTACATATACAGTGGGGGCGGAGCCTGCGTTTTGCTTGAATTTGCGGCTAAAATAGAATTCATCGTTAAAACCGACGCTCTGTGCAACTTCTCTGATGGAAGTGTTGGAAAGCACGAGCATCCGCTTGGCATGCTTCATACGAATCTCCGTCAAATAATCCACAGGGCTCTGCCCGTTCCGCTTCTTGAACAACCGTGAATAATACTCGGCATTCATCCCGGCAATTTGCGCCAGCGTTTCGCGGGTTATCCCCTCCCGGTAGTTGCGTTCCATATATGCCATCGTACGGGATATTGCCTCTTGAGCCTCCGGCTGGCTGCCAAGAAAACCTTGCTGAACAATATCGAGAAGCAGCTCCTGGAACCATATGTTCGCTTTGAGCCTGTCCCATGCGTTCTCCCGCTGCCGATGCCGTATCATATTGCGCGCAATTTCCTCCAGTCTGGAGCAGGAAGGAACACTCACGACCTGACGGCAAGGAAGCTCCCCGTGTTGAAGACGAGTTGGCTCAGAGGCATCATAGACATGGAAGGTAATCAGATAGATTTGAATCTCCCTGATCTCTTCTGTACCGGCCTCCAACAGGACTCCCGGTGACAGTACAAGGCAAGTGCCACGACTCATACTTATACTGTCTCCGTCAATTGTACACACGCCTCTGCCTCCGCTTACCAGCAGCAATGTGTGTAAGGTGATAATGCTTCTGCCCAATCGGCCATAAGCTTCCGTATTCAACAGACGAATCTCTTCAAGCTTGTATAACATGGAATCCACGGCAGGCACCTTTGACTCCTGATCGTGCATCACAATCACCATCCCAAACTTCCCAATATGCCATAAACCGAAGTCGTCCTTAGGTTGATTTACGTTATTTATAAATTCGTTTTCCGTTCCTATTTCTTATAATGCTCCAAGAGCAGCTGCACTTGCTTTTCCATTTGTTTTTCAATAGAGAGCGGATCTCCAGGAAGGAAATCATCAACACTGACTGGGATGACACGATTCTCCTTCACAACGGACAGGCTGCGCCAAACCGGTGCATTTTTGAGTTCGTTCTCCAGTTTGGAATTATCACCGTTCTGCCAATCGTAGACGGATAGGAAAACATAGTCTCCCATATATTCCGGCAGCGCTTCAAGTGAGACTTTTACATATGACGGCTCTTTGTCCATGATCGCCTCCTGAACCTTGGGCGGTGCTTTCAGCTGCAACGAATTATACAGGCTATAGGTGCCACGACCGAAAAGGTTTCCGAAAATCATAATTTCTGACTTCGGCCATGCTTCCATTACCGTAAATGTAACATTAGAACCGATAACTCCAGCTAACTGTTCGCGATACTGCATTACTTTATTCTCATACTGCGCAATCCACTGCTCCGCTTTCTGCGGCTGACCGGCGACATCGGCTACTTCTTTCAACTGGTCCAGCATCGTTTTGGAGCCGTATTTCAATATTACGGTAGGGGCGATTTTGGAGAAAGCCGCGTAATTCTGGGTCTCCTCATTAGCGTTTTCCTGCAAAATAATCAGATCTGGTTCCATACTGAGTGCTTTCTCCAGCGAAAGCGTCGTACCCAGGTCTTCAATACCCGGGGTTAATCCAAGTGGTTTCAGGAAAGACGACTTCTCAAATTGGCTCAGCTGATTCGAAGTTGCACCGACCGGCTTTACTCCTAACGCCAGCAAATGCCCCATAAATTGGTTGACGATGATCCGTTTCGGATGCGTTGGAATCGTTACTTCATGTCCTTGATAATCTCGGAACACACGCGTTTCTGATGCTGTCGACGACGATGCCTGTCCGCTACCAGTTGCAGCCTGTACAGAACTCGATGCTGTCTCCACACTTGAATTTGCGCCGCAAGCGGACAACAGCATGCAAAGCAGCATGCAGATAACAAACGACTTAGCAATTTGGGATGACGATTTCATCATATTTCTCCTATCGTACTCTTATTAAGATAATGATTGTTAATATCGATAGAGGCTGCTTCATACCCTTTTTGTAAATCTGGCATTATGTCCTTGAACGAGCCAGCAAATAAAGAAAATAAGGTGCGCCAATGATTGCCACAACAATCCCTGTCGGGATTTCAGACGGCTGTAGAATCTGGCGGCCAAGCGTATCTGCCGTTATAACCAACAGCGATCCCACTAGCGCCGACGTCGGAAGCAACAATTGATGCTTGGGTCCAACCAGACGCCGCGCCAGATGCGGTCCGATAAGTCCTACGAATCCGATGCCTCCGCTTACAGCGACGCACGAGGCGGCGAGTCCAACCGCAGCCGACAATAGCTTCAACTGCTCTCTTGATACCGATGCCCCCAGTCCGACTGCCATTTGTTCTCCCAAATTGAGCACGTTCATGACCGAAGCTTTATAGAAAACATAAGGCAGCAGAACAACAATCCATGGCAGCAGCGATAGCACGAACTTCCAATTTGTTCCCCATATGCTGCCCGCCATCCAAGTCGCCACAAATTGATATTTATCAGGGCTCAGCCGCAGCATCAGCACGATCATCGCCGCACTAATACCCGCCGCAACGGCAATTCCCGTCAGCAGCAGACGCGTTGGCGACAAGCCCTTATGGCGCTTGTACGCAAGTGAATAGATAAGCGCAGCTGTCAGACCCGCTCCCACCAGGGCAAGTACCGGCAGCAGAAAGACAGGTGCGGCGGCTGTCGTCGGATAGAACGAGATAAACAGCATCACCATTAATCCAGCCCCGGCATTAATACCAAGAATTCCTGGGTCTGCCAGAGCGTTACGCGATATTCCCTGCATTACGCAGCCTGATACGGCCAATCCTGCACCAATCAGCACGGAAATCACGATCCGTGGTAAACGGAAATCGAACAGAATCAGATTTTGCTTATTCGTACCCCAACCAAACAACGTACGAATCACATCCATCGGGGAAAGCCGGATAAATCCCATATTCATGCTAACCAAAAAGGCAATGACAATCAGCATGCTGAGTATGGACAATACCAGAATACCGCGCTTTCTCTTCCTTTGTTCGACAGTTGAAACCGATACGATATCCATCTATAGTTCCCTCCTTTCCTTACGTGCCAGATACAGGAAAAAAGGTACCCCGATGAGCGCGATGAAAGCCCCAATCGGTGTCTCATAGGGTGGATTGATCATTCTTGCTCCCAGATCAGCGAACACGACAAGCAGGCTTCCCAGCACTGCCGAGCAGGGAATAATCCAACGGTAATCCACACCAACCAGCTTTCGGGTCAGATGGGGAATAATGAGCCCAACAAAACCAACAGCACCAACAACCGCTACCGCCGCTCCGGCAAGAATGAGTACAATGACAGCACCGGCCAGCTTGACCCATTGCGTTCGTTGCCCAAGTCCACGAGCGATATCTTCTCCCAGACTCAGCATCGTGATCGAGCGAGACAAGACAATCGCCCCAAGAATGGCAACAGCGACCCAAGGAAACATAATTTTCAGTTGGATCCACTTCGTCCCTGCCACACCGCCTGCATACCAAAATGCCAGGTCTTGTCCGATTTTGTAGTAAAGCGCAATCCCTTCACTGATCGCACTAAGCAGCGCGCTAAGCGCGGCACCTGCCAAGACCAATCGTACAGGTGTCAGTCCACCTTTAGCCAACGAGCCAATGCCGTATACTAACCCTGCACCCATACCTGCACCTAAAAACGAATACATAATCAGATACATAAAGGGTAAGCCCGGGTAAAAAGCAAAGCAAAGCGCCATCATTAATCCAGCACCGGCATTCAGCCCGAGCAGGCCCGAGTCCGCCAGCGGATTACGGGTCATCCCTTGCATGATAGCCCCCGCCACAGCAAAGCAAGCCCCGACCATCGCGCCGCCGAGCACTCGCGGAAGACGCAGCTCCTTAATAATCTGATGTTGAGTGAGTTCAGGATTAAAGTTATAAATTGCCTCCCACACAACGAGTAAATGGATATCGGCCGCACCGAGGGAGACGGATAAGCCTATACCCAACACTAATGCGATCAACCCACCTGTCAATATGAAGGTTGCCGTCCACGGTCGGCTTCGGAACCTATCCGCAGAGGGTGATAATTGTTTTTGCTTCGAAATATGATGTTCCATTGATTTACTCATCTGTTCCACCTTAGCTATCCTTTCAAGATATTAGACCTCAATCCATGGAAGGATATGTATTCAATCCATGACATTGATTCTCATTATCATACAATACTTTTTAATTTGATCATATATAAAATCAAAAAATTTTACTTTTTTCTTCAAATTCATAATCAATCTCTATGACTTGCTATTAGTCAAAAAGAGAAGCTTGTCCGTCTCACCCCGGACAAGCCTCAATACCTTTGGTATAATTATGCTTCCTCGGCCGCCAAGCCAAGTACACGATTCTTCTCTTTAAACCGCTCATTGTGGGAGGATACGTATGCCACCTTAGGAGCTTCTGGATCCATGTACAGCTTGGCACTATTGAGCGCCAGCACGCCGTCTGTAAACGTTCCTGCGATCAGTCTGACCTTGCTGTTATAGGTCACGAAGTCGCCAGCACCGAAGATGCCCGGGATGTTGGTCGCCATTTTCTCGCCTACGGTTGCATTCCATTCTCCCATGTTGAGATCCCAATCACGAATCGGTCCAAAATCACTTCTCATCCCATGATTCACGATGACAGCATCCACCTCCAGCCGTTCGCACTCGCCTGTTTCTTCATGTGCAATCGTCACCTGATCGATACTGTCTCCGCTATTGCTGTGGAGTGCATGCATGGCATATGGCGTACGCACGTCCACAGAGGATTGCTTCATCCTGGACACGTTTCGTTCATGGCCCCCAAAGCTGTCACGTCGGTGCACGACAGTTACACTTTTCGCAATCGATTCCAGCTCATTAGCCCAGTCCACTGCCGAATCGCCACCCCCGGAAATCAGCACTCGTTTCCCACGGAAGACCTCCAGCTCTTGGACCGTATAATACAGGTTGGTCACTTCGTATCGGTCTGCTCCTTCGATCTCCAGCTTCGCCATCTTGCGAATGCCATAACCGATTGTCAAGATAACCGTTCTTGTATGATGCCGTTCTCCACTTGCCGCAGTCAGGATAATGGTACCGTCCGGCTGTCGTTCAAAGCTTGTAATTTGCTGGCCGAGTACAATTGTCGGCTCAAAGGTTTCGGCTTGCTCAATCAATTGGGCGATCAATTTCTCGCAGCGAATCGGTGTGAGGCCCCCGACATCCCAGATGATCTTCTCGGGATAGGTGAGCAGCCGTCCGCCCAATTGATCCTGTGCTTCAATCAGCTTCGTCTTCAATTCACGCATACCACTATAAAAAGTCGTATATAGACCAGCAGGCCCTCCGCCAATAATCGTGACGTCATAAAGTTCCAATTGTACGTTCATCATTTGCCTCCAGATTTGTTTTCGTATTGAAATGGATTCACGCTCCAAACTGAGCCCGATGCAAGCGACTGTATATGCCCTGAGCAGCAATCAGTTCCTCATGCCTGCCCTGTTCAGCTATTCCCTGTTCGGCAACAACGATAATGCGATCCGCGTTTTTAATCGTAGCCAATCGATGTGCAATCACCAGTGTTGTGCGTCCCTGTGAAAGCTCAGCAAGTGCTAATTGAATGGCAGCTTCGGTTTCGGTATCTAAAGCGGATGTCGCTTCATCCAAAATAAGAATAGGTGGATTTTTCAGGAACATCCGTGCAATGGAAAGCCGCTGCTTCTGTCCGCCGGACAGCTTCACACCTCGTTCACCAATCACTGCATCCAGTCCGTCCTTTTGCGACAGAATCATTTCCTCCAGCTGCGCCCGGCGTGCAGCCTGCCAAATTTCGGATTCGGATGCGTTCAGCTTGCCATAGGCGATGTTCTCACGGATTGTACCATCAAACAGGAACACATCCTGCTGCACAATGCCAATATGGGAGCGCAGCGATTCCAAGGTCATTTTGCGAAGATCGATGCCATCTATGGTAATTGAGCCTTCGTCGACATCGTAGAAGCGTGGCAGCAGCGAGCACAACGTGGTCTTGCCTGCGCCTGACGGACCGACGAGCGCAACGGTTTCCCCAGCGAGAATGGAAAGACTTACTCCACTCAGCACCTTCTCTTTATGCTCATAGCCAAAGGTTACCCCGCTGTAGCGGATATCTCCTTTTACCTGAGTAACTGCCTGCGCATCCGGCGCATCATCCACATCCGGCTCGGTCTCCAGCAGCTCCAAATATCTTTTAAATCCGGCAATCCCCTTGGGATACGTCTCGATCACGGAATTGATTTGCTTAATAGGGCCAAGAAATACATTCGACAGCATGACAAAAGCGATAAATTCCCCATAGGTCATCCGGTTTTTAATGACAAACCATGTCCCGCAAACAAGCACAAACAAGGATACGCCTTTCATTAAAATAAAGCTGATCGACGAGTTCCACGCCATAATTCTATAGGTGATCAGCTTGGTCATGCGAAAACGGTTGTTGTTCTCGGCAAACCGTGACATTTCATGCTTTTCATTGGCGAACGCCTGAACGACGCGAATTCCACTAACATTGTTCTCTACTCGCGCGTTATAATCAGCAATATCCGCGAACATGCGTTTGAAGGCAGCTGACATTTTGCGGCTAAAAAATAAAGACAAATAAATCATAATCGGGACGATGATAAAGGTTAACACGGCTAGCTGCCAGTTAATGCTGAGCATAATGCCAAACGCTCCAGTGAGCGTCATCACCGCGATAAATAAATCCTCCGGTCCGTGGTGGGCAATTTCCCCAATGTCCATCAAATCATTCGTCATCCGGGAGACAAGATGCCCCGTCTTATTGTTATCAAAGAAACGGAACGATAGCTTCTGTACCCGGTCAAACAGCTTCTTACGCATATCGGATTCGATGCTAATTCCCAGCTTGTGTCCCCAGTAAGTGACCACATAATGTAATGCGGCGCTGACCAGATAAATCCCAAGCAATCCAAGGCAAGCATACAAAATCCACTTCCAGTTACCGCTTGGCAGCAAATCGTCCACCATCCGGTTAACAGCGATGGGAAACGCCAATTCCAGCAAAGCGGCCAATATGGCGCAGGTGAAATCTAGAATAAACAAGCTTTTATAAGGACGATAATAAGCAAAAAAACGTTGAAGCATACATACCCTCCTCTATAACAAAATTCCTGTTACGGCTTAGCCGGAATGGTGAAAAAGACCGCAGGCACGCTCTGCCTGCGGCTTTACAAACCATGCATTTGATTTGTAACGCAGCTATAAGAGCTGGAATCTCCTTTAGTGCTGTCCTGTCAGCCAAGCAGCGATTTCCTCCGTTTGCGACAGAACGGCAATCGGATCATAATACCAGGAGCGTTCCTCTTTCCATACGTATACGTGATTGTTTTTGACGGCATCAAGCGTGGACCAGATCGGATCGGCCTTTATATCCTCCAAGGTACGGTCGTTGGACGTCAGAATGATATAGTCGCCAGCATATTGCGACAATGCTTCATTGGATAACTGAACCCACTGTTTTTTTAGAATTTCTTCCGTGACAGGGGCAGGCGGCTTAAAACCAAGAGCCTGGTAGACAGCCTGACCACCCCGCCCAAAGTTGTCGCCATACACATAGGTCGATTTGCTCATCAACTCCAAGATAGAAAATGTCGCGTTGGACGGCACCACTTTTTCTACGCGTTCTCTTGCAGCCGCAATACGACGATCGTAATCGGCAAGCCACGTTTCTGCTTCTTTTTCTTTACCCAGCAGCTTGCCAAAAAAGGTCAATTCCTCATGCGCGTTCTTCAATTTGCCATAAGGAACAGATACAGTAGGAGCGATTTTGGTGAACTTCTCATACCTGCCCTCATCTTCCGCAAACCCGGTTATGATCAGATCAGGCTGCAAATCGATCACCTTTTCCAAAGAAATACCGCTCACATCACCGATATCCTGTACTTCCGCGAGCGCTTTGGCTAAATACGGATTTTTCCGATGCAGTCCAGGCGTTCCAATAGGAGTGACGCCCAGTGCAATGAAGCTGCCTAAATATTGATCTACTACTATGCGTTTAGGATTTAAAGGGATTTGTATATCACCATTAATTGTCGATACCAATTTGGTTTGCAGATTGTTGTCAGGGTGGCTGGAATTGGTTTGGGCCAGACTTTGCGGTGTTGATACCGACGGGTTCCCCCCGCTTGCTTGGTTTGTGCTCGATGCACCGCCAGAACAAGCACTGAGCAGCAAGGCTATGCATAGCAATAGGGTGGCCGCCGTGGTTGATTTGAATGGTCTGTACATAGGTAAATCTCCCTCGTTGTTATATTGATAATGATTATCATCAACAATATAACGCGGAGACCTCTGAACAACAATGGAGGATCGGATGAAGTTAGAGGGACTATCTTCTGCTTGAAGCCGGGCCCGTTCTCTGATTCTAAATCGATCAGGCGAAATGCCCATATTTTTTTTGAAAAGACGACTCAAATAATACGGATCCTTATACCCCACGCTTGCAGCAATTTCACGCAAGGTCGCATCCGTTTCCACCAGCAAATGTGCCGCTTTATCGATACGTATTCGAATCAGATAATCGATCGGACTGTACCCGGTACGCCTTTTGAACAAAGCCGAAAAATGTGGAACACTGTAGTTCAGACTTTC
Organism: Paenibacillus sp. FSL H8-0034; assembly: GCF_038000305.1. Taxonomy (NCBI): domain Bacteria; kingdom Bacillati; phylum Bacillota; class Bacilli; order Caryophanales; family Paenibacillaceae; genus Paenibacillus; species Paenibacillus sp. FSL H8-0034. The sequence goes on along the minus strand of NZ_JBBOBS010000001.1, from coordinate 4,059,167 downwards.
TGCAAGCAGTTCCAAATTAATCGATTCCGTATAGTGATCCTTGAGGTACAAGATCGCTTGAGCAGCCAGATCCGGCTCTTTCATATCCACGCCTTGCTCATAAAGCTGCTGCATGGTACTGTAAACAAATTGATAAAATAACGATTTAACCTGGAGCCGCTCCAGCGATCCTGAGTGTCGCCATTCCTGATCCATTAGTTTAATTTTATCCAATAGTGAAACGGGTTGGTTCGGCGAGAAACAATACTGCAAATGGAACGGATTGCTCCTCTCCAATAGGCTCAACATCTCTTGACGACTTGGAAGCGGCATCGATGCTTTATAAAAAATCATATAATATTCAAATTCTTCTTCTCTTGGTATAATATCCAGGTGTGTTCCTTTGCCGCTATGCACAACCTGATATCGCTTTATCTCCAATTCCAACTCGTCCAGCAGCACTTGTGCGCCACCACGCGCCGCGAGCAGAAACATACTGGCCGGCAGCCTGTAAGAGCGCAAAGACTCCCCCGCTCTCAACATCGTATGTCGTACATCCAACACCTTGATAGATGCATAATTCCAAAGCAATATATGGTCATTAACGATCATCGTGTCCATTCAACCTCCGCCATTTCGATCCCGCTGCTTGCACAATCATTATAAGTGATAATTATTCTCAATTACAAATGAGCACGGAAGCGATGACAACTTGGCAGGACAAAGGTTACTATGCGTTACTGCTTTTCATGCGTTATTATTTTACGTTTGCCAGCAGGCTTCCCACAATAAAGTCAAGCTGCTTATCCAGCGAATAGATGTCATTATAATAAGATAGACCAAAGTTAATCTCGAAAAGACGTCCTTCCTTCACAGCCGGAATACTGTTCCATATAGGATTATCCGACAAGTCCACCATTCCTTGATATGCTGAGCGGAACACATAATCTCCGGCATAATCTGCCAGCACCTCGAAGGAGACGTTCTTGCCACTTGCTTTATCATTGGACTTCTCGATTTCCTGCTGAATAATCTTCGGTCCTTTCATTCCCAGGTATTCGTAGATTACTTGTGAGCCGCGACCAAAATTTTTGCTTGTAATAACCCCCATCTTACCTTTGCCGCCTTCCATAATGCTTACAGTCTTATCCAGAATTCCGGCATTCTGCAGCTTTTGCTTACTCTGCTCCACCTTCACGCGGAAGCTGGCCAGCAGCGCCTGAGCTTCGCCTTCCTTGCTTAACACCTCCCCAAGCTTCTTGAGTCGATCATCTACAGACATTTTCTCGTAGGGAATATACACCGTGGGTGCAATTTGATGCAGCATGTCATAGGTTTCTTCAGAAGGAACAATAATGACATCAGGATCAAGAGCAAGCACCGCCTCAAGACTCGGTTCAAACCATGTACCTAAAGTTTGGGTATTAGCCAGTTCCTTTTCGAATGCCGCACCCTGTTCAACTGCAGAGACACCAACTGGCCTTACACCAAGAGCAAGCACATCGCCCAGCAAATACAGGACTACGACCCGCTGCGGCTTAAGAGGCACCTCAACATCTCCTTTAACGGTGGACACGATCTTCGTCTGCTTCTGCGTTGCTGCGTTGCTGTCATTAACGGATACCGGATCGGACGGTTTCTGTAAAGCATTCCCTGGTGTGCTGGTAGAACAAGCACTGAGCAATAGGGTCAGGCAGAGCATTAGGATGACGGCCAAGGATGATTTGTTGCTGTAGTACATAGGTAAGCTCCCCTTCCTTCTAATTTGATAATGATTATCATGATCAATATAGAGCAGGGACTTCTCCTTAACAATGCCATATCGTGCCTCTGACGATGTCACATTAGGACACGTATCCACTTTTGTGTGTTCCATCCGATATCGAATGGGTGCAACTCCGGTATATCTTTTAAACATTTTGGCGAAATAGTAGCTGTCAGGATAGCCGGTACTCTCAGCAATTTCCTTCAAAGTAGCAGCCGTTGTCAGCAGCAGCTCCTTAGCTTTGTCCATGCGAATCTGAATCACATAATCGATGGGACTGCTGCCGGTCTGGCTTTTGAATAGCCTCGATAAATGCCTCGGGCTGCTATCCAGCTGCTCTGCCAATAGATCCATGGTAATGAGTTCAGCATAATGCTCTTGCATATAATGTCGCGCTTGTGCTACCAGATCGGCTTGCATCGTGGGAATGTCCTGGCTGTGTAGTTGCCGCAGCAGCTCATATACAAATTGATAAAACAGCGTTTTCGCATGAAATCGCTTCAAGGTCCCTTGCTCCATCCATTCCTGATGCATAAGCTGTACCTTGTGCAGCAAGGAAGCAGGATGGTCTGGCACAAAGCCATATTGAATGTGAAAAGGATTACTCCGTTCCATTATGGATACGATTTCCTGACGAACGGGCAGCAAAAAAGCAGCTTTGTAAAAAATAATATAGTAATCAAATGCTTCTTCAATCGGACAAATTTCTAAACTGCAGCCCTTGCCTCCATGCAAAATATGAAACCGATTTACCTGATGCTTCATGCCATCCCATTGTAAATTAGCACTGCCACGTACCGCATATAAGAAACCGCTGGCTGGCAGCCGATAGGAGCTTAGACCCTCCTCCGGCTTCATGGATATATGACGAATATCCAGCAGCTTAATGGATGCCTGATTCCATAGTATAAGCTCTTCATCTAACCGCATGATGTCCTTTCAACTCCTAAGTTAGCATTGGCGCACGATAACCGGCAGTGCCTTCAAACAGGAGCACATCCTGCTGCACAATATCAATATGAGAGCACAGCGATTCCAAGGTCATCTTGCTAAGTGAAAAAACGTTAAAGCATATATACCCTCTTTTGCAACAAAATCCCTGCTACGGCTTAGCCGAAATTGTGAAAAAGACCGCAGGCACGCTCTGCCTGCGGCTTTACATACAATCGCATATGTAATTCAGCTATTAGTACGAAAAGTTTTTTTACACAAGCTCAATTAATCCGCCAGCATGCTCAGCACATCGTCTACTTTTTTGTTGTTGGCTAGGTACCCGTGGTTCATCCAGGTCATAAAATCGACTTCGAAGGCATGACGATTGCGAACAGCAGGAATGGTATGCCACAACGGATGAGTAATTTGCCGTCTTTCAGAACCCGCTTCTTGTTCATGCCACTTATCGAATGCGAAGAAAATATAATCCGAATCCAGCCTTTGCAGCCATTCCCAAGTCACTCCCTGTCTGCCTTCTTCGCTCGATAACTCCTGCACCATCGGGTGCGGCACAATGCCTAAGTCCCCCCATAGAAAGGACTTCGTATAGGTCTGATCGATACTAATACACTCGGCTGATACACGCAAGAAAGCATAAGTCCGATCTTTGATCGAACGGGTTAATAACCTTCTTACCTTAGATACTTTGGTCTCATATTGCTGGATCGCCTGCTCCGCCTGATTGACCCTCCCCAGCAGATTCGCCACTGTTCTCAATGTCGATCGCCAATCCGCATCATCATGCACAATGATATCAGTCTGTACAAAACGCTTGCATTGCTCGTATTGATCTGTCCGATACTCGTAATCACTTCTTCGTGCGATAATCAGATCCGGCTTGTATGTCGAGAGCGGTTCATAGCTATTCTGCAAAACATCGAAAGCCGGAATATGGTTCAGCCCTAAATATTCTTGACGACCCCAACCCTTATGCGACCATTGCACGACCGGTGTAACTCCTAAAGTGAGTAATAAATCTTCCATGAGTAAAGAGACAATGCGAACCGTACCCTGATGATGATGCCGGTACCGCCCAGGCGCTATGCCCTCCAGCTTCTTGAATCGACGGTTGAAATAAAATTCGTTGTTGAAGCCAACATGCAGGGCGATCTCGTGAATCCGATCCTCTGTTTTTAGCAGCAACTGCTTGGCATGGTCGATCCGCAGCTTATTAATGAATTCAAGCGGGATTTGACCGGTCAGCTCCTTGAATATTCGCGTGTATTGCCAAGGAAAAACGTTCGCATCTGCAGCCAACTGAGACACTGTCATTGGCTCAGCGTAGTGGTCGCTTATATAGGCGATCGAGCTTTTCACGGCATCACGCAAGTTCGGTGCAGGCGCCGTTCTTGCATTTTGCTGTAGTACATGACGAATCAGCTCCTCGAACCGCACATGATTGTAAAACCGTATCAATTCGTCCTCATCGTGACTATGCTGCTCAATCGCTTCTAGTAAATCAACACATCGTGAGAATGGTACACAGCTTAATGCGCCAGTACACGGGAAAGTCGCCGGAGATTCGTCTGCCGATGCAACTGTATCCGAAACTCGTAACGCTTTGAAAGTGATGGAGTAGAAAGAAAGGCTGTTTTCTCGTGTTTGGCTGAAGGTGGTTTGAGTTGGCTCCGCAACAACCAAACTTTCCTTGACCAGTCCATAGGAACGACTCCCTATTTTCATTTCTGCTGCTCCGTCCCTAACGGCAAACAGCATGTACTCACCGTCGAGAGCGCTATACTCCTCGCTAGAAAATGGGGCTATATGGAGTACCTGGATGCCCGTCATGATATATAAGACAAAAGGACAGCAGCGAGATCCCATCTCCCTATTCATCCTATCCCCTCTTCCTTATAATGAGAATGATTATCATCATCATTATAGAGCAAAAAGCAAAGCTCTTCAATCCGCCATGAAAAGCTTTCCTTTTGTATCACGATGATGTGTTGACTGAACTGCTATTTCACTAAAATTTTCAGCAGGTCGTCGATTTTCATACGATTCGCAGTAATCGCCCCCGATTGCCAATGCGAACGTTCCACTTGATAAACATGACCGTTCTTGACAGCCGGGATACTTTTCCAAATTGGATCATTAAGAAGGGCAACCGCATTCGCATTGGACTTGGAATCCCACGCACCATCAGAGGGGAAGATGATAATATGATCGGCTGTAAACTCTGGTATTTTTTCTTGTGAAATAACATCATGAGCCTCAATACCCTTCACCCAAGGAAACGGCTCCAAACCGAGGTCTTTGTAAATCATGCCCGTGTATGCATTATTCAGACCGAACAGACGGAGCTCAGGCTTACCCCCGACATCGAGACGCACGACAGCAACCGTTTGCCTGCCAACGGCCGCCTCCAGCTTCACTTTTGCATCTGCTACCTTCTGCTCATAATTCTTCAGTATGCTGTCCACCTTCTCAGGAGCTCCGAGCAGATCGGCAATGGTGTGCAGTGTCGCTGCAACGTTCACATTCACATCACTGGGCAACCGATAGGTTGGGGCAATTTTGGAATATAATTGATAGCCTGCTTCATCTATCCCGGCATTCAAAATAATTAAATCGAGATTCTGCTCGATCAACGGCTCCAAACTACCGGTAATATCGAACAATGGAACATCCGTCAGCCCCAAATAGTCCTGTTTTCCCCACCAAGGATGATACCATTGCACAATTGGTTTCATACCCAACGCCAGCATATAATCCTCCAAGTAAATACCAGCCACTCGCTGTGGCTTAATGGGGACCTCCACTTCGCCAAAAGCATCCTTGACCATTCTTGTACCGCTGTCCGACTGTTTGCTGTCTCCCGCTTTCATTAATGTTTCTTGCTTGTTGCTGCAGCCTGTCAGACTCACTATAATGATCAGAAGAACGACCAGCCAACGAACCCCTTCTATATGTACTCTTGATTTCCCTACCATCCCTTGTGCCAGCTCCCTTAGCTAATGCCTATTGTTAAAAAATGAACGTCAATAGTAATAATGATAATCGTTATCACTCATTGAAAGCCCATTATAACCTTCCGGGAAAGCTGAATCCATACACATTTCCAATTTCATTTTGCACAAACGTGATGAGATAGAAGGGTTATTTTAGGACGAGGCATGGAATGGACACAGCTCGACGATCTCTTTATTCATATCGGCCTCCACCATCTCGCTGATCGTTGTCAACGTACTGTACAAAAAGTGGGAATCATTTGGGATTGAAGCGCATGGACTTTCGATTTGATTTCCTGTGCAGCAGAAAGTCAGATAAAATCGTTGAATACCCTTACATAGGATTGTTTAATTGTATATAATTGGTGGTGTTACAGACCATTATGAAGGAGAGATTCCGCACATGGAAGATTATATCGAATTACAAAAAAACCTGCTGGCTGAAGAAGAAGAGCTTCAATTCTCACAGTTTACCAATGAAATGGCACTACAAATCGGGTGCAGAATTATAGAAATAATAAAGCAGGAAAATAAGCATGTCACCATTGACATTACGAGGAACGGACAGCAGCTATTCCATTTCGCCTTTCCCAAAACCTCCGCAGACAACGACCAATGGGTGAGAAGGAAAAGTAATGTGGCTTGCCGTTTTGGTCATAGCTCGCATTATATATGGGCTCAGCTCAGAGCTGCTAAGAAAACCATTCAGGAGAGGTATCTGGTTGATCCGACCGAATATGCCGCAAGTGGAGGCGCTTTCCCCATTATTATTAAAAATGTCGGTGTAGTTGGTGCTATCGCTGTTTCCGGATTACCGCAAGAAGAGGATCATCTCGTAGTCACTACAGTCATCCGCGAATTCATTAATAAAACCAATTAACTACATAAATCCCATACCCGGTTCATCTTGTTCTTGTCATTTATCGGAAATCCTCATAAGCTTCTTGACATCGACAGATGACAAGAAGCTTGTGAAATAACTAAAAAAAGTCGCAATTTATGCGACTTATGATGTAATCATGTTATTAATATAGTACAAAATTGCACGTATTTACTCGATCAGCTATGTTTAATAAGCTCTTTACAGCTTATACAGCTCCCGCGCATTTTCGTAAAAGATACGGTTACGCATGGTTTCCGGTAATTTCGGAAAAGTCAGCTTCGGTGAATCAAAGTCCCAATGCGGATAATCGCTGGAGAACATCATGATATTCTCCGCATCCATCGCCTCCAGCGTATTGAGCAGATGCTTGTCTTGGTCCGGACGTTCAAGCGGCTGCGATGTCACACGGACATGATCACGCAAGTACTCACTGGGCCGCTTTTTCACCCAAGGCACTTCATAACGCAGCGCTTTATATTCAGCATCCAAACGCCACATCAGCGTGGGCAGCCAGGCTGAACCACCTTCTACCATAACCACTTTAAATCCAGGAAACCTCTCAAATACACCTTCGGTAATAAAACTGACCAAATGAGCCTGAAAACCCAAGGAAAGGCAGGTATGCCATTCAATATAATGGGTTGGATAACCCGGTGACGGTTGAATATTGATCCCCATTCCATCCGTACCGGGATGAATAGCCAGAGGAAATCCGTGGCGTTCGCATGCTTCGTAGATCGGATAGTACTGCCGCTGTCCAAACGGCGCTCGTGCTCCAGAGTCCGTCATGACTTGTACAAAGTGTGGGTGCCCTGCCCAACGTTCGATTTCCTTCGCCGCCGCAAGGGGGTCCTGATGCGCAATCGTTATCGATCCTTTGAACACACCGTCGGGGTTGTATGAACCTAACCATGTATCCGCTTGCCAATCGTTGTAAGCCGCGGCAACAGCGGTAGCAAAGTCTGGATCCGGATGCAGATTGCAAAAAGCTCTTGGCAGCAGGATCGCATGGGCAACATTAAAAGGCTTAATGTGCTGCTCACGAAGAAATTCCGGGTCACTTCCCTCAGGTCCGCCATTGGTCGGTTTGGCATCCAGACGTGCCCCGTGAACGGGATTACCGAATAAACCGCGTCCTCCGCCTTTATGTCTTTCCTTCCAGGGCATTTGCATATAGGAACGAATCTCATCAATATGTTGGGGCATTGGGTGAACGTCGCAATCGATAATACCTTTATTCATTTTAATCCTCCTCATTTCTTTTCATTACATATAGACAATGATCCATCCCGATTCTACCTCTACGGGATAAGTTTCGACTTCTACCTCGGCCGCAATCTCCGCTTCTTCCTCTTGTTCGACAGCAACCTCATAGGTTTTGACCAAACATTTGTGCGGATCGTAGATCGATTTGCCCGTGGTCAGATCAAATTCCCATCCATGCCATGGACAGCGGACAATCTCTCCTTGCCTTCCATAGATGTATTCACCAGGCGCAGAGGGTAGCGTCATCCCTGTAACGGTGCCCACACACAGCGGCGCTCCCTGATGAGGACACGTATTTCTCAATGCATAAAAGGTGCCGTTCACATTAAATAATCCGACAGGCCGATTTTCCAGAGTAATGAGTTTTCTTGAGCCCGGGGGCAGTTCAGCCACTGTACCCACAACATGTCTTCCCACTTTTATTCCACCTCTGTTTATTTTAGTAGCCCTGTTGATTTCACTAGAAAATAGTTATCATGTCCAGGTATCACGATATCGGCGATTTCGGTGATCCGATTGATCGAGTTCACGGTGGCAACCGGATCCACATTATTGAAATAACCTTGCTTGGCCCTATAAAAGTCCTGAGTCATGGCCGCATCCGAGGCAAGGACGATCGTGCCTTCAGCCGCTTGAAAAACAAGACCTGTCAGCCCTAACGTATGGCCTGGCAGGTGAATATATTCAATACCCGCTGCAAGACTAGCTTCTGCAGGTCTTACCCCGGATAGATGAGAATCATGCGGGTTTTTCAAATGATGAAACTCCTCTTTAGCCATGAACAAAGCCGCTTTATCGAAGGCCTGTATATCCACAACATGATCGCCATGCGAGTGCGTCAAATAGACCACATCAATATCAGCATGTGTCAGCCCGCAGCGAGCATCCAGAATTCGACCCATTTCCTCAGCAGGAAAAGAGGGGTCAATAAGTATATTCTTGCCATCGGCAACCAACAATACCGTTGTGCAATAAGCCCTTCTATACGCTTTCCCCTCATCCTCACCCCAAAATTTATTCCGGCTCAAGCATCCAAGCGTTAATAGCTTCCACTTAATGAGTTCATGATTTGCTGCCATTGCCTATTTGACTCCTTTGCGCTCATCATCCGTTTGATAAATACGTGCCGTCAACCGCGGAATGTCGGAAACATCGACTGAAGGGTTGAATGCATCCAGCAGGCGAATGTTTTGCTCGACTTCTTCAGGCCATCTCATCCCGATATTTAACACATCAACTCTTGAGTCTGACAACAAAAACTTCAGGCATAAGGCATATACATCGGTAGCAGCCAGCACCTGAGGCTCCAAATGCTCCAGCGTACGTTGAAAAATGCCCGAAGTCATCGGTCTCATGACCGCCACACCAATATTTTTCTCCGCTGTTTTTTTCAACAAATGAAGCGCCGCAGATTGATATATGATGTTGTAGCAGGGCTGCACGACACTGAAATGTCCGGTTTCAACCAAATCGAGAGCCGAGAACGGCTCCTCTGTCGTAAGCCCCAGCCATCTAACCTTGCCTTGACTTTTCAGTGATTCCAATGCCTCCAGAGGCCCATCATTAAGAATATGATGGGTATCCGCCGCAGTATACATCCCGCCATGAAATTGAATGACATCTACGTAATCTGTTTGCAATCTGCTTAAGCTTTCCTCAACGCTTTTGATGACTGCTGCTTTGTCCAGGCCCTTCCAACCGACTTTGGTTGCCAGGTAGCAGTCATCGCGTCTGGTTTTCAGAACATCACCAATAATGCTCTCGCTGTGCCCGTTGCCGTAGCTGGGTGCCGTATCGATGTAATTGATCCCTGCATCCAAAGCCGTATGAATGGTGCGTATTGCTGTTGCGCGGCCCTCTGAGCTGTATGGGTCCCAACCATTCGCTTTATTAACCCCTGAGAAGGGATAGCCTCCCAACGCAATTCTGCTCACCTGCAGTTGAGTTTTACCAAGCGTAGTATATTTCATCGTCCTCACTCCTTTGATTTGCCCATTTATTTAATTAAATTTTTACCCTCTTTGTTGTACCAATCCGTCCAAAATTGTATAGCTTTATCCCCGCCTGCCGACCTCCAGCTTTTGACATAATCATCCCAGGTAGAATCAATATCGGAGTTGCCAAGTACCGCTTTCACCTTATATTCATCGGAAATTTTAGTAAGACTAAAGCTCGACAGCTCCGGGTAATAAGGTAAAGCCGCCTGAAGCTGATCCAATGCGCCATTTTTAATCGCATTATCAAGTCGGTCTATCGAGGCTTTCGGGTATACCAAGCCCAAATATGATTTGACCTCGTCATCATATTGTCCTGGGTTGATCATTGAAAATCCCCAATGCAGGGAATGCTTTTGCTTGAGTATTTCCGGTTTACCATCGGTCATTTTATACTCATCGCCTTCAACCCCGAGATACAGCCACTTCTTCCCTTCATCCGAACAAACCCAGTCAAAGAACTTCATCAGTGCCTCTGTATTTTTACTGCTGGCAGGAATCCCGATATAATGGCGATTAATGGAATTGTAGCTGAACTTTGCCGGAGACCCGTCCATCTTGACAGGCAGATCGATGGCTTCCCATACTTTATCGACGGTTCCATCTTCATACCCCGGGAACTGATTGGCATGCCAGAAGTTAGAGGTAATCCCGTATTTCCCTGTTTTTAATTTGTCCATATAGATTTGGGTAGTCGTTGTTACAAATTCAGGATCGAGCAGCTTATCCTTGACCAGTTTTCTCATAAACTTCAAATACTCTTTATACTCATTCGTGATCTCAGGAGGCGTTACTTTACCATCGATAATTTTATAAAAATTGGCATCCATAGACGCTGAGAATAACTGCCCAATATAGGTCAATCCGGAAATGCTCAAGAAACCGAACGTATCATTTTTACCATTGCCATCAGGGTCCTGCTCGGTGAAAGCCTTCCCTACCTGATAAAAGTCTTCTATCGTTTTGGGAGTTTTCAGATTAAGCTTTTCCATCCACAATTTATTGATATAGACGGTTTGCGTGAGTGCATCAAATCGCGAGTAGGGAAAAGCATAAATCTTTCCATCTTGAGTGACCGGAAGGAAAGCTTCCTTTTTCATAAATTTTGCGATGTTGGGATACTTGGCGGCATCATTAATGTACGGAGACAAATCCGTAAGCAGCCCCTGGCTGGCAAATTTGAGAATCGTGTCTCGGGTACTGGTCATAAAGGCATCTGGCGGACTTCCCGAAGCCATCATAATATTCAGTTTATCGTTATAGCCGGCAGAGCTGGGAGCATCCATGACCACCTTAACGCCCGTTTTTTTCTGTAAAAAATCTACATATTTATTTTTGAGCAAGGTCCCTTCCGTCAAATCCACATTAAAATCGAACATGTAATTAACACTGACCGGATTATCCGCAGTTGCTGTTGCAGCCGCTGCTTCCGGTTTTACCGCTGAGCTGCATCCTGATAACGCAATCATGATTGCAGATGCGCCAGTTACTGAAGTATGAAGCCGTTTCGAATATTTCCCCATCGGGTACTTCCTCCTTTTCGTTTAGACAATAGAACCAGCAGCTGTACGAACTGAGCCTGCTTCAGCTCCAACCGCGCCACTTCCGTATGCCCTACCGAGAATGATAGCGATTTAATGGCAAAGATAAATGTCTAATAATTTAAAATACAGACTTAAATTTAGTTATTCGTTGGACAAATTTTTTGTACATCGGGGTTCACTTGAAAAACACCTGTCGTTTTATTCTTTAAATAGGTACTGCGGAAAACAGCCGGCGTTACATCGTGATTTTTCTTGAAATTGCGAATATATGAATGTACCGTATCGTATCCACAAATCTTGGCTATTTCCTGGACCGTCAATTCACTTTCTTTTAGACAGGTTAAAGACTTCTCAATACGTAAATCGTTTACATAGTCTATAAAATTAAAGCCCATATTCTTTTTGATAAAGCTGCTTAAATAGGAAGGATTCATATGAAATTGTTCGGCCAGATTGCTTAACGAAATATTTTTATCGTAATGGTTATGGATATAAAGCACAATTTGCCCCATGAGGATCGTATCCATATTGTTCTCCATACTTTTTTTATAGCTGAACACCTGATTACAGGATTTCAAAATGTAGGCCTTCTTTTCATGAATCATCTCGTAGCTGTACAGCATCATGAAGATGTCCTCTTGAAATACATCCGTAATCGAATACCCCAGTTCCAACAAGTACTTCACAATGCTGTACAAAATATTCGAATAAATCGCATTCATCGCGTCCAGCGAAAAAAAATGATTATGGATGCTATGTTCAAAAATTTTGTCCAGGCTTGTTTCGATTTCTTTGATGTCTCCCTTGCGGATGCAATCCGCAATCCGGTTGATTTCTTTAAGCGGATAAATGTAATCGTCTTTCTCGACTAAATCAAAGTGCTTGCATTCGATAATCGAATTCCTTCCATAGATCACGCGATAATCCAGACTCTTGACCGCTTGAGCATACAAATTGGGAATGTCCTTGATTTCATTAGAAATATCCGTCAATGCAGCACAGACGGACAGGTTAAAGTTTTCCTCGATTTCTTTTTGCACATAGCTGATCGTTTTCTTTAATTCCACGATGACCTTCTCCGGTTTCCTGCTTCCTGAAATCGTTAATAGAACGGCTATTTTATCCAAATCCGTCTTCACGACAAAAGGAACATTATCCAGCATCAGCATGTATTTAATCGCTTTCAAAATCGATCTGCTGATCGTTAGCCTGTCTTCATTTTGCGTGTTAAGCAAATTTTTGTAATAGTCATTCATTTGAAAGACGATAACCAGATACTCTTTATCGACAAGATCGATCGTAAACTCCCGCGCTTTGCTAACAATTTCTTCTCTGGAGGAAACTTTCCCTGTTAAAATATGGGATATTAATGTTTCCCGCAAATCATCCAGGTTATCCTTGAGATTTTGATTATAACGAACCAAGGGCTTTGAATACACGCGCTTAAAATAAGGAAAGGTGACAATAGCGACAATAAGCAGCACCAACGTTGCGAGCGCTACATACAAAATGGTGTTCGTATCATATTGAATATCGCTCAAAATCTCGCTGTAAGGTACGATATATACAATCTTGGCGCCACGGTTGATTCCATTGGAGACAGCATAGAAATATTTGTTATTGTCCCATTTGACATAGCCCATATTTAGAATCTCATTCTGGATCAATTCGTTTTTCAGAATCTCTTCCTTGCAATTTTCAAAAACATTCAAGATTTCTTCATTTTTGTAAGTAAGCACCTCTTTTTTATCATTGAAAAGAACAATCCCACCCGAATTAAATTTGATTTCAGATAGCAGCTTTTTCTCATTGACGTTGACAACGAGCACACCGCCATCTGTACCGTTTGCGGGTATAGTTGTTATGTAAGGAACGATCGTATTGGCTCCCGATTCTGTCTGCCTTTCCACTCTTGATTTATAAAATGTCGTTTTTTCCTTATTTTGCATATATTCTTTCAAAATCATTTTTCCAGGAAATGCTTCCAGATCGGATATCATAAAATTGGATGAAAATATTTTGTTTGTTTTTCGATTATACAAGTACATGGAAGATATCTCTGGATCCGAATTGATAATACTGATAAACCGTCTTTGAATTTTATACAGGGTGTAATAATCGACGTTATTGTTGTCATCGTACTGAGCCCACTCATTCGTGTCATAATCCGTCGCAATCTGATAGCTGATCGATCCAATTTTTTGCACCAGCGTATCCACGATGCTGTTCATCGTTTTATAATCAGAAATATGATTGTCGATTTTCTTATCAACAGCCACATAATGATTTTTGACCATATACAGCAACGCGGCGCCATACAATAAAAGCGTAATACTCACATATAAGATACATAGCCGCTTGCCAACGGTGTCCCCATTCGGTTTAGAAGAGAAAATCACTTTTATTCCTCCCCATCGATTACGCTACAGTGGAGATAGCGCTTACACGATTTGATTATTACTTTGATTGGTATAGCTATTTTACTACAACTGCATTCGAATCCATAGCAATCATAGCACATAAGGTCTCTACTAATTCCATCGTTTTGACCGCATCCGCTAAGTCCGATGTAGGCGGATCCTCTTCCCAAATCCTGTGAATAAAATGATAAAATAAATTTTCAAAACCGATATAGGAGAAATTCGACATATGACCATTATTCAAGCTCCATTTCAACGTATCGTTCATCTCGTACAAAGCATCTACTGTTCCCGCTTTTCTTACGCCCCCGGACCTTCTGTATTCCACGCTTCTAATGTTATCGATAGAGATTAATTGCCCTACCCCGGTTATTTCAACCTGCTCCATTGGATAAGTACCATCCTGCAAAGAACCGGATTGCAGCAATCCAATCGCACCCGCTTCATTGACAAACGATATATTAAATCCGATCCTGGTAGGATCAACCCGCTTGACATCAACATGGGTTAAGGTAATCTCGCCCATCAAATATCGGGCCAAGTCCAGATGATGAATGATATGCTTATAGATGAAAGCATGCTCGGATTCGTACGCGGAAGCCTGATATTTAGCCAGATACATCGTCAATTCCCCGAATTCTTCTTTTTGCATTATTTCTTTTGCCATCATATAAGCCGGAGTATACCGCTTGTTCAGACGCTGCATCACATGACAATTCGTTTTCTTTTGAAGCTCCAGAAGCTCTTTTGTTTCCTCCGCTGTGAGACAGACAGGCCTCTCCGTTAATACATGAACACCAGACACCATACAGGCCTTGACAATCATGAAGTGCATATCGATCTCATCCGGAAAACTGATCACCGCGTCGAGACTCTCCTGATCGAGCATTTCTGTATAATCCGTGTAGGTCTTGGGTACGTGATATCGCTGTGCAAACCTGATTCTATTCTGTTCATCCGGGTCGCAAATCGCCGATAAGGTGATAGGTAAATGCTTTGTACAGTCATACACAAAGTTATATACCAAGCTGCTGCAGCCAATCAATCCGATTCTCAACGAATTCCTCAAGTTTCTCACCCATCCCTTTCTATAATCAGCCTTTAACGGCCCCCAACATAACGCCCTTCATAAAATGCTTTTGAATAAATGGATACACCATGATGATAGGCAAGCTTGATGCAAAAATGGCTGCCGATCTCAGTGTTAACGAAGAAACACCTTTGTTCATCGCAACGGCGTCCCCATTGGCCATAATATTTTGCAGCTGCACGACCATATTTCTCAGGAAGATCTGCAATACCTGGAGATTAGGCGAATTCGTATAAATCACGGCGTCGAGGAATGAGTTCCAGTGCCCAACTGCGGAAAATAAAGCAATCGTTGCAATTACCGGCATCGACAAGGGAAGAATAATGGTGATCAAAATGTAAATATCATTCGCTCCATCCATGCGCGCCGACTCCTCTAGGCTTTCCGGTACATTCTCAAAAAAGGATCTTAACAAAATAATATTCCAAGTGCTTATGGCTCCAGGAATGATCAAAGCCCAGATCGTATCGATCAATCCCGTTGCTTTCACAATTAAATAAGTAGGAATGATCCCGCCGTTAAACATCATCGTCACGATAATAAACAGCATGAAAAATTTCCTGCCCGGCAAATACTTCTTGGACAGCGCATATGCAAATGAGCATTGTAAAATTAAATTCACAAGCGTTCCGAGCGTTGTTCGAGCCACGGTCACATAGAAAGCACTTAAAAACTTATCATTTAATACCAGTGTCTTATACGCTTCCAGAGTAAAGCCTCTTGGCAGAAGCATCAATTCACCGTCTGAAATTAAATCGGGGTTACTGAGTGAGGCTACCAGTACATAATAAAACGGGATAAACGTAATGAGACCAAACAAGATTAATACGGTGTAGATGAGCACGGTGTAAGCTCCGCCTGTTTTTGTTCCTGTCATTGTATTCACTCCTTTCATCACCACATGGATACATCGCTATATTTTTTGGCTATGGAGTTAACTCCATAGATGAGAATAAATCCGATAACAGCCTGGAATAAACCTAATGCTGTCGTTAAGCTGAACCTTAAATCCTGAATACCCACCCGATAAATGTAAGTGCTCAGAACATCACTGACATCGTAGACAGCCGGATTGTACATAATGAAAATTTGTTCAAATCCTACATCCAACAG
This sequence comes from Paenibacillus sp. FSL H8-0034, assembly GCF_038000305.1. Taxonomy (NCBI): domain Bacteria; kingdom Bacillati; phylum Bacillota; class Bacilli; order Caryophanales; family Paenibacillaceae; genus Paenibacillus; species Paenibacillus sp. FSL H8-0034. Next base: position 4,043,169 of record NZ_JBBOBS010000001.1, on the reverse strand, counting down.
GTAGCCCACTTTCAAAATCAACATAATAATAATGACATTGGTAATCCCCGGCAGAGTGATATGAATCAATTTCTGCCAGCGATTGGCCCCATCGACCGTCGCTGCTTCATACTGCTCCTGTTCCACACCGGCTAAGGCAGCCAGGTAAATAATCGTCCCCCAGCCCGCTTCCTTCAAAATATTGGTTACTACCAGAATACTTCTGAAATATTGGGATTGCGTGAGAAAAAAAATCGGGTCACCACCGAAATATTTGATGATTTGATTAACAAAACCTTCATTTGGGCTGAGAAACTGAATGATGATTCCCCCAAAAACGACCCACGATAAAAAATGCGGAAAATAGATGACGGTTTGAATCGTCCGTTTGAAAAACATATTTTTAAATTCATTCAAAAGCAAAGCCAATATAATCGGTGCCGGAAACCCGAAAATCAAGTTGTACATGTTGATAACCACTGTATTTTGCAGCACCGTATAAAATTCCGAAGAAGAAAACAAATAATTAAAATATTTCATCCCTACCCACGGGCTGTCCCAAATACCCAGCGCAAAGTTGTATTCCTTAAAGGCGATAATCAGTCCAAACATCGGCAAATACCGATACATGATATACCAAACTATTCCTGGCAGCATCAATGCGTATAAAAACTTGTACTTAAGGATTGCTTTAAAAAAACTCGACATGATGTTGGTAACTGTTTTATTGTTGACCTTTTTTTCAACCTGAGCATATTGCAATTTCCATCTCTCCTCATCATTTTAATTTGAAGTGTACCTGCGTATGCTTAACTTAATGAATGGTTTGGTCTGCATTGCTTAATATGTTATAGGCGCATGTATTCAATGTAAATGAAGCTTTTTTTGTGAATGTCTATTTTTTCACATCTGCGTTATTTAATTTTAAAAAAATAATTAGACATGACCAAGCTGAACCCAAGAATGGTATAACAAACAGCCAAAACCATGTTTGCTGTGGTTTTGGCTGTTTCTTTGTTCAATATACAGGACTTGTCCCGGTTAATTTAGCTGTTATCATTGGGTTCGATCAAACGATGTTTATACCATTTTTGCCCGCGAAACCGCCACAAAAAGGCTGCACCTCGCACTCCCCATTCACTATTCATAGCCAACCATACACCTATAATTCCAAATTGAAGGACAACTCCCAACACATACCCTAGGGTAACCCGGAACAACCACATGGATAGCATGGAAGTAATAGATGTAAATTTGGAGTCGCCAGCTGCTCTAAGCGCTGATGGAAGTAGAAAGCTGATCGGCCAAAGCGGTATTTGGACGATCGCCGTGATCAGGATGATGATGAAAATATCATTCACAATTTCATCAGGAGGATGAAACAAGCTGACAATCGGCTGGAACAAGGGTATCACGATCAATCCCATCAGCAATAAAGAAAATGACGATAACCAGAGAAACGATCTCGCGAATTTTCTGGCATCCTTAACATTTTGCCGCCCCATACATTGACCAACCACTGTTACAATAGTCTGTGACAAGGCGATGGAAGGAACCAGAAACAGAGCAGCCAGCGATGCAGAGATCGCATTGGTAGCCATAGCGTAAGTGCCAAGACTGACAATGAACACCTGGGTTAACATTTTTCCTCCATTAAAAAAAACCTGCTCCACTGCAAATGGAATACCGATAAACAAAATCCTTTTGAGCATCGACAAATTCAACACCAACATATCCCTGATTCGTACATGAAGGGTCGCATCCATTTTGGCCAAATAGATCAGTGCGAAGATCGCCGCCGAATATCTGGCTACGTTCACCGCAATGGTCATGCCCAGCACACCCATATCCAAAAAGTTGACAAATACAATGTTTAATAGAACGTATGAGAGGTTCATGATCAAGGAAAGAGTCAACGAAACCCGTGACTTCCCTATCCCTCTCATCGCCCCGCAAATCGACTCCACGATAGCAAAACCCATATAGGAGATGCTGCTTCCGATCAAATAAATTTGGGCATGCCCAAAAACCTCCGCTGAAGCTGTCCCAAACAGAAAATTTAAAGTAGAGCTGTGGAACAGGACTATGAACAAACTGATACAGAATGCCAATGAGGAGACCAAGGATATGGAGCTGGCAGCAGCTTTGGAAACCATCAGATCACTGCCGCTTCCTTTATATTGGGCAACCACAACCGTTCCCCCGGTCGACACGGCGACAAATACACTGATCAGTAATATATTCAGCGTATCAATCATACTAACCGCACTGACTGCTGCTACACCTGATGAACTGATCATGGCTATGTTCAACAAATTAAGGCAGACTAAAAATGCCTGATCAATCAGCATCGGTATAAAAAGAGAAATTATTTGACGATAATCGATAGAATCTCCAGAGAAATGTTTTTCCAAAAAAACTTGCTTCCTGATCCTAAAATTAAGTTGGGACACATCGTCACATTCTTTTTTTTATATTTAAAAAACTCTTCAAGGAGAAGAGTTATTACTAATAATGTGAATATCAATTTGGAGGTGGATGCGCTTACTTCCTTTTGGCTAGATACTATCACTGAGGATGAAATCTGTCAATACGGTTGGGTTCACCGATTGTTCCGTTTCCGGGTCCAAATCCAACAAGCTATTACGGTACAATAGCACTATGTTCGAGAAGCATAGCTTTTAATACTGCCAAGGGCACCTCCCTTAGAGACACGTCCAATTTGGCAGCTATTGCTGCAGCGGCCCCGGCACATTGTCCGGTAGCCATGCAAGTAGCTTGAACCCTATAAGCCGAATTGGCCATCTGGTCACCGGAAATACAACGTCCAGCCACTAGCAAATGGTTGCTGTTAACCGGTATCAACGCCCTATAGGGAATTGTTGCGACGACCCCCTTATCCAAATAATGCTTAATAACTGTATTGTCGCTTGGATGGTGCAGATCTATTGGATAAAAGCTATAGCAGATTGCATCCGGCCAATGAAACCCGGAGACGTAAGAAGCCTCGTCGATCCTGGCTTCTCCAATGATTCTCCAAGTCTCCCTGATGCCGCACTCGTTCGCAGCATAACGGACTGACAGCTGCTCACAGCCAGGTACCCGCCGCAGGAAACGGTAAATCCGCAAAAGTGTCTGTCTTGCCTTAATCTCTGCTTCCGTCTTGGATTGCGAGCTGGAACCATCAATTCCTGGAATATGCATACTAATTACCCCAGATCGCAGATCGTTATAAAAGGGAGGACTGCTTGCAGGGTGGTCGGTAACCCTGATGCTGCCTTCAGCTAATGCTTCATCGTATACACACTGTAGCTCGTCAGGGTTGATGCACGAAAACTCGTATCCCTCGATTTCGTTGATCAACGTTCCTGGCTGAAGTTTCTCGCTTTTCTCTCGGGCATATCCCAGCATTCCGCACAAATCGGCATCGCCTGTGGCATCGATGACCTTGCGAGCTTGAAGTACTTGCATGCCCCCTTTACCTGCAACCGAAACAAGAAGCTTGTTGTCCTGCTCGGCAATAGAAACGGGTATTTCATGCAATCTTAGCTCAACACCGGCCCGCAAGCAGAACTCGTCCAATACCGCAGCGTACACAAAACGGTTGACTCTAATTTGTTGATGCCAATGCTTCTCTGGTATGGTCGAGAAATCCGGCAATATGGCACCGCCCAAGCGAACAGTCTCCATAATGACCTCCCATCCAATTCCATCAATGATTTGTTGTCCCCATGCATGGAATAAGCCTGGGAAATTGACAGCTCCCACGGTTATCGTTCCTCCAAGAATACCGTTCTTCTCCACCAATGCAGTTTTTGCGCCTGCCCGTGCTGCTTGAATGGCAGCTATGCATCCTGCGGAACCACCGCCTACTACAATTACATCGTAAGCACCCATATATTACACCTCTTCCTACTCATTTTATGTTCGTGCTGAAGAAGACAGAGCGTATAAGCGTCTCTGCCCCTTTTTTATTCTTTATTTTGCGCTTTTCCAACGATCATAAGCAGTCTGATTAATTTTGACAAGCTCATCAATGCCCATCTTATTCATTGTACTCACATATTCGTCCCATTTCTCTACTGGCTCCTGGCCGACGATAATTTTTGCCTCCATCTGCTCCACAAATGTGCGAACGTCTACACTGATTGCATTAACTCGCTGTGCCTCCTCACTCTTGAAATAAGTAAGTGGGAATGCTTTCTGGGCATAAGGAAGATAGGGCTTAACCTGGTCATTCAATACAAAACCTAACCAATCCGGCTTCAAAAATTTGCGTTCCAACGCTTCATTCGCGTAACCATACCCCAGATTTGAAACCTTATTGTTCTTAAAATCGTTCTCCAGCATCCCTTGAGGCACTATATATTCGATATATTTCGGGTCAGTATTTGACCACTTGTAGCTCTGCCCCTCTATTCCATACTGTGCCAGCTTGTAACCGTCCTCGCTATACAAATAATCCAACCAGCGTATTGTAGCTTCAGGATGCTTGTTGACATTGGTAATTGCAAAGTTACCCCGGCGAATTACATCTTTTTCCGGAACGATCGGCTTTGACAGCCCTTCACTTATCAATGGCGGCATCTGCGGATTATCCAGAATATTTGCCGGCGCGATCTGCTTGTCCTTCCCTCCGAAAATAGGCAGGCTGTTACCCATCACTCCATACTTTCCGCTCTCACCTTTTGCTATCATTTGCGGATTACTTTGCGAGAAAATTTCATTATCCAGTAACTTCTCCCGATATAGCTTCTGCATAAAGGCCAGATAGTTTTTGTAACCCGGCTGTGTAGGTACGAATCGGGCTTTATCGCCGGATACCTCAACCATGTCAGATAAATGTCCGAAATAGGATAGCAGAATGGGACGCAAATAAGAAAGCTTATTGGATCCTGTTAAAGGTATTTCATCAGCCTGGCCGTTTCCGTTAGGGTCCTTTTCTTTGAAGTCCTTCAGCAGTTGATACAATTCCCCTGTAGTGGTCGGAAGCTTTGTAATATTGAGGTTTTTCAGCCATTCACCATTAATGAACAAGCGATAGAAACGATCTCGCGGATGATCTGCGACTTGCGGCAGTGCATAAATATGCCCGTCCGGTGTTGTAATTGACCTTTTGATTTCAGGATTGTTCTTTAATAGCTCTCTAATAGTAGGCGCATATTTCTCGATTAATTCATCCAAAGGTATCAACAGGCCCTGAGTTCCATAATTCATTTCATCATTGGCATCCAATCCTCCCATGAAAAACACATCAGGAAGCTCATTGCTGGCAAATGCCAGATTTTTGCGTTCCTTATAAGAGGAGCTGGGAATCGTCGTAAATTCGAATTTCACATTCGTTTTTTCTTCCATACCTTTGAAAAAGTAAAGGTCCTTCCATGAACGCTGCATATCATCAGGCCCCATCATTTTGAGTGTAATAGGGGTAGGTACAACCGGAAGCCCTGTGGAATTAAAGTTAGCTGCGGCCCCCTTGTCAGATGGCTTGGGCTGCTTCTCCTCCGAGTTTGTACAACCTGCAAGGGACAAACCTGCAAGGATAACACTCATCGTACCAATTATGGTTTTATTGAACATTCTAAATACCTCCCATTTGTATTAACAAAATCTCTATCCGTCATTGCTTCAATGAGCCGATCATCACACCCTGCACGAAATGTTTTTGCACAAAAGGAAACACAATCAATAAAGGAAGTGCCGCAATAATCATGACTGCATATTTGATTAGTTCGGATATTCGGGTCTGCTCCGACATATCCATTTCCAGATCGCTGCCAGTTGTCAGCATTTGAGCCGATATTTCCTGCTGAACCAATATTTCCCGCAGAAATAGCTGCAAGGGATACAGTTCCCGATTGGACAAATAAATAAGTGCATTAAAATATTGGTTCCAATGGCCGACTCCATAGAATAAAGCCATTACCGCGATTAGCGCCTTGGATAAGGGGAGAATGATTTGCATGAACAAACGAAAATCAGAACAACCATCCATTGCGGCTGCTTCCTCCATTTCCTGGGGAACATTCCCTTGGAAAAAAGTTCGCGACACTATGATATTAATCGCACTTGCTGCACTTGGCAGTATAAGCGCCCCATATGTATTCACAAGCCCTAAGGACTTTACCAGCAAATAAGTCGGGATCAAGCCTCCGCTAAAAAACATCGTGAATACAACAAACAATGTAAATGCCTGGCGTCCTGCCAGATTTCTTCGGGACAAAGCGTAGGCGCAGGGAAGTGTCACCGCTAAATTGAGTGCAACTCCGCCAACCGTATACACAATCGAATTCATATAGCCAGTCCAAATATCCGCATTACGGAACACGCGATTGTACCCCTCCAAGGTAAAGCCTTTGGGGAGAAGCCACATTTGTCCCGAGTTCACATAGGTAGGGTCACTTACCGAAGCGCTAACAATATACAGGAGTGGATACAGGATGAGAGCGACAAGTAGAAGGAGGAACGTGGTATTCGCTGCCTGAAATAACCGGTCGCCGCTAGATTGCCTTAACATAATTCCATGCCCTCCCTGTTCATTAATACAGACATCTTAATTTGAAAATGGCCCTTGTGGCTTCGTACTACCATAAGCTGTTTCCGCTCCTTCTAGCCAGTTGGTTGAATAAGAGCAAGACGCTAAAATTAATCACATTATTGAACAAACCGATCGCCGCAGTATAACTGTACTGGGCTTGCAGCAGGCCATTACGGTAGACATGGGTTTGAATAACATCTGAGGCATTCATATTTAGTGGATTTTGCAATAAATAAATTTTCTCAAAGCCTACGTTCATAAAGCTGCCCAAATTTAAAATGAACAAGATAATAATTGTTGGCATAATTCCGGGTATATTGATGGCAAAAATGCGTTGAACCCGGGTAGCACCATCGATCTGGGCGGCTTCATGCAGTTCCGGGTTAATGCCTGAAAGTGCAGCTAAGTAAATAATGGCTCCCCAGCCGAGATTCTGCCATTCCCCCGAAAGCACAAAAACACTTTTGAACCAACCCGGCTCCGTCAAAAATGCAATCGATTCACCACCAAAAGCACGAACAAACACATTGACGATTCCCGTTGTTGGACTTAAGAATGATAAAATCATACCAGATATCACAACAACCGAAATAAAATGCGGCGTATAGGTTACGAGCTGCACGAAGCGTTTAAAGGCAGCATGCTTCAGCTCATGGATCGATAAAGCGACAATAATGGAAACAGGAAACAGCACTAACTGATATAAATTGATCAATACCGTATTGCCAACAAGCTGCCAAAAATAATAGGAGCGGAAAAAACGATCGAAATGGTCGAAGCCAATCCACGGACTTCCCCATATCCCTTTACTGGCTATATAGTTCTTGAAAGCAATTTGCACTCCATATATAGGAATGTAATGGAAAACCAAAAAATAAATAAAAGCAGGTAATAGAAAAAGATATAACTGCCAGTTTTTACTTATTTTTCTTCGGATGAAATTTGGACTGATTACGTTTCCGTTCAATCCGGTAACGAATTTGTTGCTTGTCATTACGACTTCTCCCTTTCCTATGGACTCTCGTTCTAAGCCCAACTATAGGAGGTCATCCGCTTCGGTGTAAATAAGCAGATTAAATCGAAATCGGCGAATTTCCTACAACAAAAATCGCCTACTCCGCAATTTTGGACTACGGGTTCCAATGCGAAGCAGGCGCTACAACTAATCATTAATAGAGGGTGTGTCCATCTTACTATAAGCTTTGCGATACTCGCCGGGGGTAATACCCTCCATTTTTTTGAACTTCTTAATGAAGTTAGACATATCCTGGTAGCCGGTTTCCAGAATAATTTCTTTAATCGGCCTATCAGAGCTCACGATCGCCTGCTTGACTGCTTCCACACGAAGGCGCAAAACATATTCGGTAAAAGTGGTTCCAGTCTGCTCTCTCACAAATCGGCTTATATAGGAAGCAGAAAGTCCAAATTTCTGGGAAAGCATGTCCAGGCTTAACTGGCTGGATCTATAATTCAGAGTGATTTCTCCGACGATCCTCTCGCATAAATCGGCTTGCTTATGATCCTTCTGTACTTCGACATAGTCGCATATACGAATCACAACTGCCTTGATTCGCTTGCGCAAATCATCCAGCGTCTGAAACTCCATCATGAGTCGTGTTTCCGGCCAATCAAAACCAATTTGCATCGTTCGCATCTGTTTAAGCACCGTATTAACCATGTCGAAGCAGACGCAGCGCAGCAGTAGAATGGATTGCTCCGTTGAGGCAATACTATCCAGCAGTCCTTCAAGGGTTTCCAGACAAACGGTGCGGTCCCCTAGCTTCAAACTCTGGTTAAATTTGACCTGCTCTCCCAGAGAGTAACTATTCGTCTGATCTTGAATCTGCGAGATATCTTCAAAAAACAAAATACGTCCATTGTGTGATTGCAAGCGATACTCCAGCATAGCCAAGCCTTCGATCAATGAACGATTTAGCAGGGACAATTCCTTGCATGCCGTACCTACCCCGATGAGGGGGCTTAATGCAAATTGCTCTGAAAGCCATTGTTGTACAATTTCAGCGGTTTGTTCACGGAATGCCCTTGTTTGTTGGGAGACATCCTCTACCGATACAACCAGGGCGACAACCTGTTCCTCCATAAGCTCAAGACCGAACCCCCTGCCCCCATCAAAGTGGACCCGATGCAGCATTTGTAAGACAGCTTCGCGGTTTTTCATATCGTCAAGCATGGAGTCCGAAATACCTTCCTTCAAGGAAATGGCGATTATAAAGTAATATTCCCCTTGAAGCTCCCGAAGGTGCCTATCATATAACGGATCGCCATCAGCATTTTGCTCTAATCCACTGCCTTTCAGCAACCTGAATAGAGCTTGCTCCTGTACTAAGGGTCTTTGGTGCTCTAGGTCGAATTCCAATCTTTTGGCATAATCGAATATGTCATCGACCGTACTGCGAATCCAATCCAATTCATTTGGTTTGCGTTCCACTGCATATTGGCTCTCTTCGTTGTTCCGCCTAAAACTCAAATGCTCAGCTAAAGAACGAATGGGACCAAATTGCTTGAAAGAGAGAAACACGGCTATAGCAAGGCCAACAAGAAGGACCGTTAGCAGCAGAATCCTGACCACCATCTTGTATTGAATGACACGCTGCCAGAACTGGTCCGTTGGCATCACGATCACATAGCTCCAGCCGGTAATTTCCGACTTTTCACTCATGATCGAATAACGGGAGGAACCAATCTCATTAATGGTCGATACCTTGGAAGAAGCTAACAAATTCCGAATTTCAGTCATATCCAGTGAATCCAGTGTCCGTTCAGCAGCCAATACATCGCCCTTTTCGTTTAAGAGATACACATCTCCCTGAAAGTTGCCCAGCATATCCTTCATCGTATTGGTCAGCACGGATTCGTCAATCAGAAATAATACGGTTGCATACGGGTTGCTGCTGTTGGGCAGGACCGGAAATAAGTAAGTTAACAACCGCTTCTCCCTATCTCCTTGCAAGGCAACAGGAACCGCAGGTTTAAGCGTAATTTGCTTAACTGAGTTCAGCTCCTGCTGGAAGATGCGACTGTTCTGATCCGAAAAGCGATACGTCTTTTTGGTTAAGACATCCAAGGAAACAACGCCTTCAGTCGAATAAATATGGTCATCTCCGCGAAAAAACAAAAAAAGCTCCTCGAGAATTGCGCTGTTAGCCTTATACTTGGCGATCTCCTTAACCGTTTCGGAGGCATAATAGTCATTGACCTTGGCCATATAAGGAGAGAGCCGATAATCATTAGCCATTCTAGCCGCTAACTGGTTCATGCCGAGGATTTGTTGATCCAATAAAGCACGGACTTGATTCAGCTTATATTGATTAGACATTTCAACTTCATTCTGGACAGTCTTGACCGCATTTGTATATATAAAAAAACCAAGTATCACAAAAGGTGTCGCAAAAACCAGTAGGTAGGATAGCAAATACTTATGCCAAAGCGTTATACGGATACGTAATAAACGTTTCAAATCTAGCACCTCTCATTTATGCATGTAAGCATCCACAGTATAAACGAAACAACCTACTTTGCAAATAAGCCATATTTGCAAAGTAGGTTGTTTATGATATAAGGGTTTACTATTATAGAGAGAATAGGATACGGTGATAAGCATATTATTAATTGAATGTATCGATACAAAATAATGAATTGGGTAATAATAGTATATTATTGTCTCTAAGGAGGATTATTATGGAGAGACATCTAGATTTATTGCTTACTCAATATGGCTATATCGGCATATTTTTAGCGTTAGCGCTGGGTGTTGTCGGAATACCTATACCTGATGAATTATTGCTAACCTTCATTGGAAACAAAGTATCCCAAGGAAAACTAATTTTGTTATTTGCATTAGGTAGTGCCTTTTTAGGATCCATTACAGGTATTACATTAAGCTATATCATTGGACAAAAGTTAGGCCTTCCCTTGCTAATCAAGTATGGACGAAGAATACATATTACAGCTGATCGCATTGAAAAAACCCAACAGAAGATTAACAAGTACGGAAGCATTTTATTAATTTTTGGATATTTCATACCCGGCCTTCGTCATCTTATAGCTATTACAGCAGGCACCTCGAACATGAATTTTCGGAAATTCGCACTTTTCTCCTACTTTGGTGCAATCATATGGTGTGCATTCTTTATTTTGATTGGACAAGGATTTAGTGATAAATGGCACACCGTGAGAAATTATATTATTGTATATCGCGCCTATCTGCCATCCGTCATTTTCATTATTATCGTTGTTATTTTAATATATTTTCTTTATATTAGAAAGCCTCGACAGAAATCCGATTAATGTTAACGTTTCATTCCAGACTTATCGCCACCACCGATTGTCCCATCTTTAGAAAGTTCACTTTCAGTTACCCATTTATGGTTCTTTACCTTCTCTCCGCCAGTAGTCGGTGTGTAATCAACCATGTACACCGTTGTTTGTTCGGCTGAATCAATTGAAGCAGTAGCACTATTCATACCCTTCATATGATCTGCCTCCAAGTCAACTTTTGCTCCCGGTTCATATGGTTTTCCGCTGGCTTCTTTAATCTCTTCATGAATTACCCATTTATGATTGGTCACTTTTTCCCCACCTGTAACTGGGATATACGATACGGCGTAGGCTGTCGTAGCATATGCACCCACGATCGTTGCTGCAGCCCCGTTCATCCCTTCCATGTGGCCTGCTTTGATGATAGCTTGACTACCAACTTTATAAGTTGGATTCTTTGCTTCTTTTAACCCTTTAGGAACTTGCCCTGTTGTGGAGTGGTTCATATCGGAGTTGTTCATTTCGGAATGGTTACCATTGGGACTGTTGTTTGCTAGATTATCGTTTGTTGTAATTTTTGCACATCCACTTAAAGCAATCATGGTGGCTACACTAAGTAAAGCCAATTGTTTTTTCATTGTTTGCTACACTCCTCATATTAACCCATATTTCCCCTGACCCCTATCAAATTGACCTGTCTCAAGCTACATCATTTTTTCCAAGCATTCTGTTAGGTTCAGGTACGATAAGTGTAACCCACACTTTTGAAGATCTTGTGTAGAATGGGTTAATGTCCCTTTGGAAGACGAATATAAAATGTGGCACCTTGCTGACTTTCCACCCAAATGTAACCGTCATGAGCAGCTACCAGCTGTTTGACAATGGTTAGCCCGAGGCCGCTGCCACCGGTACTTCGATTACGTGATTTATCTGCCCTGTAAAAACGCTCAAACACATACGGCAAATCTGTCGGCGAGATCCCAATCCCGGTATCATGTATCACAATAAGAACGTACTCGCTCTCTTCTCTTCCCTCAATCTGAACCACTCCCTGTTTGGGCGTGAATTTCAGCGCGTTGCTGAGCAGATTGACGAGGATTTGAATCATGCGATGGTGATCGACAAACACCTGGATGTGAGGGCTGACCGAAAACTCCAGTTGTACGTCTTTTTCCAGATATGCGGCAGATACCAGTTCCACGCCTCGTTCGATGACCGCCGTTAACGACTCTTCCTTCCGCTCCAATTGAAAGCCGGGGGATTCTACTTGCGTAAGATCTTCGAGTTCGGCTACTAGATGTGTCAATCGTTCAATTTCTTCATAACAGGAATGGATCCGTTCCGGCGTAGGATCCCAAACCCCGTCTTCCAGAGCACGCATGTGACTTTTAAGTGTAGCCAAAGGGGTCCGAAGCTCATGGGCAATGTCTTCTGTCATGGTGATGCGCAGCTGCTCGTGCTGCTGTAGCTGCTCCGCCAGTGTATTTAACGAATCACCTAAATCCGCGAGCTCGTCTTTTCCATGAATGGCCACTCTTGAGCTCCATTCCCCGTCTGTCATCCGTTCCGCCACCATTTTCATATGCACCAAAGGAGCCGAAATCCGTTTGGACACATAAAAGCCAACAACGATTGCAAGTACAATCGATGCCAGACACGTCCACATAATCGTTTGCAGCAGCGCTTGTTCCAAATGGTAATCCAGCTGTGGTAAATCATGATTCAGGCCGGAAGCTTGCGCTTGATACATAGAAAAGTGGTAGTGTGTGGTTATTATGACGCTGACCGTTGAAATCAGGACAATACCGGCCGCGACCCCAATAATGATGAGCGCCAAACGAGTATGCAAACGAAGATTCATATAGTGCCACCTGCAAACCGGTAGCCAGTCCCGTACACCGTCACAATATACGCAGGGGACTTGGCATCGCGTTCGATTTTATGCCGAATGTTTTTGACATGCTGGTCGATGGTACGAGCATCCCCTTCAAAATCATAACCAAGCACGCGTTCAACCAGTTCTTCCCGTGTAAAATGTCGCTGCGGGTACTTAGCCAGAGCAAGCAGCAGCTTGTATTCATTTGGGGTTAAGCTCACCAGTAGACCATCGCAGTATACATGCTGCTTCAAGGAGTCGATAACCAAATGCCCTTCATTAAAGGACAAGCGATCGGCCAGTAAAAGTTGAGCGTCTGAACGGCGCAGAATAGCCCGGACCCGAGCTACCACCTCTCTCGGATCAAAAGGTTTGGTAACATAATCATCTGCCCCGACAGATAAACCCTTAATCCGATTGTTTTCCGATACTTTGGCCGTGAGCATCAGAATCGGGACGGAATGGATTTGCCGAATCGATTGGCATACCTGCTCGCCCTCCATATCTGGGAGCATGAGATCGAGAATGACGAGATCAACGACGTGGTTTTGCACAATCCGGATTGCATCGCTGCCCGTTTCAGCTTCTTTGGTTTGAAACCCGTCTTTGTTTAGGTAGGATACAACGACATCCCGAATCTTAGCTTCATCATCGACTACTAATATTGTTTTCATGACCAACCTCCAGGAAACCACTGTATTCTCATTTTACCCATAACTTATGTAGAAATCATGTAGAGCTCATCGATTGCATAATGAAAAAAGCCGCAATTTCAGCGACTTTAGAAGGTGAATATACTTTGCGGTCCCGCGCGAAGTATGAGACTTCAACGTATCATTTTGCAAATGACATTTATGAAAAATGGTTTGGATCCGATCCGGCAGCAATGTAAGAAAAGCGCTGTCCAAGGATGTATCACCAGTCCAGAAACAGGTTACACTGTTTTAAAGCTAAACATGTCTCCTGCTCCCAAAAACGTCAACATATCCATTACGAAATAACTTTAGAGCTCAACAATCTTGGTAGCAATATTTTTGCAAAATTCACTGTCATGCTCCACAAAAAGAATCGTCGATGAGTAGCTCAGCAGCAGCTCCTCAATTTGCATGCGGGATATAATATCAATAAAATTGAGCGGCTCATCCCAAATATGCAAATGAACTTTCTCGCAAAGACTTTTGGCGATCAGTACTTTTTTCTTTTGGCCGCCACTATAAGAAGCTATATCCTTTTCAAATTGAACTCTGGCAAAATCAAGCTTTCTTAAAATAGATTTAAAAAGACTTTCATCAATCCCGTTATCTCTGGCGTAGTCCGTTAAATTGCCCTGTAAATGCGAGGTGTCCTGTGAAACATAGGAGATTTTCAGCTGACTTCCCTTTCTGAAAGTACCCGTATAGTTCAAGTTCTCACCGCAAATCAGTTTGATAATACTGGATTTTCCGGAGCCGTTTTTCCCTGTAAGCGCAATTCGCTCACCTTGCCCAATAGTAAAGCTGATATCACTGCAAACCATCTTCTCACCATAATAAATCGACACATTTTCAAGCTCAACAAGTTGGTTTTTATGATAAGCAAGCTGAGAGATCTTTAAGCTTTCCGCATTTTCAACGTTTTTAAGAAGCTTAGATCTTTCATCAATAGCAGATTGCTGTCTTTGCTCAATCCCTTTTGAGCGTTTCATCATTTTGGCAGCCTTGTGCCCAATATACCCTTTATCCACCTTGGAACCGGAATTTCTTGTACCGTTTTTAGTTTTTTCCACTTCGTGGGACCAGCTGCTCGTTCGCTCGGCAGCATCGGATAAGCGTTTGATGTCTTTTCTTAGCTTTTCGTTCTCTGCAAGCTCAAAGTTATCCTGCCGCTTTTTATTTTCCCACCATTCGGAGAAATTACCTTTTTGAATATCTACGTTAGTTTTATTGATTGACAGTATGTGATCTACACAGTTATCCAGAAATGAGCGATCGTGAGACACCAGGATAAAACCGCTTTTGCTATTGAGATAATCACTGACCAGTTGTCTTGCGTTCATGTCAAGATGATTGGTCGGCTCATCAATTAACAGAAAACTGTTTTCCTTGAGAAATAACGCTGCCAATAGCACTTTCGTCTGCTCTCCATTGGATAAGGTATCAAAAGGCCGATATAACACATCTTCATCAACCTTTAGCAATGAAAGCTCACGCAGTAATTCCCAATGAGGAAAGTCTGGAGCAATGTCGCCGATCACATCAATCGTATTTACTTCCTTATTTTCGACATGAAAAGGAAAATATTCGAAGCTGACATGAGCAGAAATATTTCCGCTGTATTCATATTTACCAAGCAGCAAGCCCAGAAATGTGGTCTTGCCTCTGCCGTTTCTTCCCGTGAATCCTAATTTCCAATCGGTATCCAGTTGAAAGCTTACATTTTCGAATATGTTATCGTAGCTGCCATCATAGGCAAACGTAAGGTTGGTAACATTGATTAATGACATAGAATGATCCTCCAATATGATATAGAAATTCTACCCACTATTATTAACAAGAATAGTAGCTCTAAACACAAACAGTGTACCATATTCCTTTTGGTGAAGTATTTGTATAACTAAACTATCCTCTAATCATATTTGGATATGATTTCCGCGAACAGCCGCTTCATCTCACTTATTAGCTCTGAAGGATGCTTGACTGTGGCCTCATTGCCCAGCCCGATAAAAAATCTGGTATAAAAAGCGAGGTCCTTATGAGGAATTGGACCCTCCAGCCACCCTGTTCCATCCTCCCGGACATGCAAGTGGGAGCCCAGCCATAACACAGCCTCGCACATTTGAACTCCTTTTGGGCTCAGTTCCGCATAAAGCTGTGTCGACTCCTTATCCGCATGGACATGCAACTCCTTGTTTGCAAGATCGATATGCCTGAGATCCATAGGTTCTATGCCGTCGGTATCGTACACCGCCGAATGAATTCGATCACAACGAAATATGCGAAAATCTTGACGCAGAAAGCAATAAGCCGGACAAAACCACAAACCGTTATTGGCATAAATCCCTATTGGTTGTATGTGTCGGTCCGCCGCATCTCCCTGGGACTCATATTCGATGTGTAACACCTGTTGATGAACAGCTGCTTCGAGCAGGATCGATAAATAAGGGGATTCCTGCTGTCTGGTTGGCGTCACGAAGTCCATCCTATTTTTTATTTGATCAATGCGATCGCGAACATCACCGGACATGTGCAAATAAAATTTGTCCAATGCGGAAGCAGATTCCGCTTCAAAGGGAAGAGAAGAATAATGACGAAGTGCATTCACCGCAAAAAACATCGCAACAGCCTCCTCTTCGGAAAAGGCGATGGGTGGCAGTATTCTTTCCTTCAACACCTGATAACCACCGTGAGGACCTACCTCCGAATAAAGTGGAACTCCCAGCTCGCTTAATTCCTGCAGGTCTCTTAACATCGTTCTCGTAGATACGCCAAACTCCATGGCAAGCTCTTTAACCGTAAATTTCCGTTTTCGGTTGACCGTCATCATCAGTTCCAACAAACGTTTTGATTTGGACATAACACAACTCCATTTATTTTAATTTTTATGACAACTATTGTCACTATTATCCTCTACAATAAGGTTAAGATCAAATTTAGAGGAAAATGGTGAAGCAAATGCGTAAAATTATTGTGTTATTTTTTCTTGTTATGTTCGTTATCGGAACGGATACATTCTTGATCTCTCCACTGATTCCGACACTGCAAAGTATCTTCGGTATCCCTACGGAAAAGGCGGGATGGATGATAGGAGCCTACACCTTGGGTTCGGCGGTGTTTGCGCTGATCGCGGGACCTTTATCCGATGGATGGGATCGAAAAAAGGTGCTGCTGTCCGGCCTTACTTGCTTCGCAATCTCAACATGCTTATGCGGCTTCGCTGTAGATTTTTGGACGATGTGCTTGTTCCGTTTTTTGGCGGGAGTCAGTGCGGCATTCACAGCTCCGCAAGTATGGGCAGCTATTCCGAGCCTGTTTCCTCCGGCCAAAATCAGCAAAGTGCTGGGTGTCGCCTATGCAGGGCTCGCTGTCTCCCAAGCGCTCGGTGTACCGATTGGAAGCTTGCTGGCAGTTGGCAATTGGTCGCTCCCGTTTTGGTCCATAGGCATATTTTCATTAATGCTGGTGGTTGCTGCCTATTTCGTTGTGCCCAGCATGCAGCCTCACCAACAGCAAGGAGCCACGCCGTCTATGTTCACGAGATACGTTCCCCTGCTGACAAGCGGCAAAGCGAGAGGCACCTTCCTCGCCTACTTTTGTGTCCATCTGGGGAGCAGCGCTGCCTTTGCTTTTCTCGGGAAATGGATGACGGACCGCTTTGAACTTTCGATTAATGAAGTAGGTTATGTCATCATCTTTTTAGGGCTTGGCAATTTAATCGGCAGCTTATGCAGTCCTTATATCATAAAAGCGTTAAACCAGTTTCAAACTATGGCGGCGGGTATGCTGATTGTTATTGCGGCTTATATCGTGCTGCCCCATGTGTCGTCGGTTACTATCGTAAAAGGGGTTTACTTTTTCATTTTCGCTATCCTCGGTATCTTGTTCCCGCTAATGGTGGGACTGCTGAACAGCTTAAATCCGACTATCCGCGGTACCATTTCTAGTCTGGCTACATCAACGATGAATGCGGCGACAACGCTCGGAGCTTGGATGGCCGGAATGCTTTATGTGGTGTTTAACGGCTATTCTGCTGTAGGTATTTTTACGGGGATCTGCCTGGCGTGCTCGCTACTTGTGTTTATCTCAAGCGGGGTTTTGTCGACTGCAAAGGCAAACAGCAAACCCAAAAATGAGCCTGCTGCATAAAGCCAATTTTTTGGCTGCGCTTCGAGCATTTTTCTTTTAATGACGACTGCTTCCTTGAACCGTTTTATTTTTCTCCGAGCTGGTATGTGTAATATTGAGGTCAATATGGATAGCATGAATGGCATCATCGGTTAGCAATCTATCTTCCGCCGGGGACATAGCCTTCCATTCGCCATAATGATACCGGAATAAGTTATACTCAAGATTCAAGACATCCGTCTTTTTATCGATTCCTGTTCGGAACAACCTACGGATTTCAACTTCGATCGCTTTCTCCGTCTCGTCGGTTAATTGTCCGACATTCGGCAGGTCATCTTTGGTCCGGCTGACTACGTATCCTGTCGCTTTCATATTGACGTCATATTGCGGCCGCTCTCCACTATTCATATATTTCAGGCTCGCTTTCGGATTGTCGACGGCGATTTGAACCGATGGATCTTTATGATCCGGTACGGGGATGCCTACGCGTATTATTCCGGGCTGAACCCAGCGAAGTCCGGATAATTCCTTCAAGGGGATATAGCTTCGATACGCATCGCTTTTGAGAAATATCGCTCCATCAATCATCAGTTTGGGATCAGGCTTATTTTTTACGGACCACTGAGTTTTGTTAACGGCCAACGTCGGGATGCACGAAGTAAATCCCGGCTCATTGATCTGTCTGATCAATTGCTGAAGCCTTATCGAAGTCACGTAGGAAGTCTGGGAGTGTGTCCCTTTCGGTTCGTGAAGAATGGTGCTGATCGGAGACCGTTGGTAAAATCCGGTCACCGAAAAAATATCCTTTACCGATTCTCTCGTGGCATACACCCATGGAGTGAGACGAAATTCATGATACCGGCTAAAACTATCATAAATTTCTTTAATTCCTTCTTTTAATGCGCTTTCGCTAATCAAAAGAACGGTCACATGCCCCCAAATGATTCTTTCCTGAGCCGTTTCATACGGTTGAAACAGCGCCTCTTCGAAGGTATATCCGACCCCTTCGCCTATCCATATTCTCGCTGGCCCTTTTTTATCGTCGGAAGTTTTCGCAACGTTCTGGAAATCGATGAATTGTATGTATGCGTGATACTTTCCATCCTTGTAATCGACGCCTATGGCATTCGCGTAATTCAATTTTTCAATATTTTTCATATCGGTGTCGCACCCCGAACCGATTAACAATTCAACGATCAAGACAAGTGTACATATCGATTTGCGCATCAGTCTTCTCACTTTTTTTGTTTTTTTAACATTGGAGCCGAAAAACGGGATTTTTTGAACGGATCGACCAAAAATGCAGCCAACCATTCTTTAAAACGCAAGGAGGCTATGGGCTCAAGAAAGGCCAACCCGAAGCTTTCGAGCCTGCACAGGTAAATCAGGATGACAAACATAGTCATCATGAATCCGTATACGCCGAGGAAAGCGGATACCAAAGTGATAAATACTCTGAGGATGCTGACTGTACCGGACAAGGATTGATTGACCAATGAAAATGTAGCCACCGCCGATATGGCGATAACGACGAGCAACGTTGGAGAAGCAAGGCCTGCCCGGATCAGGGATTCTCCGATGATCAGGCCACCGACAATTCCGACCGTCTGTCCGACTGCCTTAGGAAGTCGGACGCCGGCTTCCCGTAGCAATTCGAACAAAAAAAGCAGCAGCAGGGATTCAAGGATCATAGGAAACGGCACTCCATCGCGGGAAAGGACGACCGTCGATAACAAAGCCAATGGAATCTGATCCAGATTCACGGTCGCAATCGCAATCCAGAATCCCGGCAAATAAATGCTTAGCATCAAGCCGATGAGTCGAAGAGCCCGCTGGAACATAACGTAATAATAAGGAAAATGAACGTCTTCAGGCGTTTTCAGCAGCTCCAGAAAATTGCTCGGGCCGATGAGCACCATAGGAGATCCGTCTACAAGAATGGCGAATCTTCCACGCAGCAAAGTTTCTATAACAAAATCGGGTCGACCGATATAATCAATCAAAGGAAACAGCGAGTAAGTCCGATTCGACAGCCATTGTTCGAGCTGCCCGCTGCTCAGCACGCTTTCCGTTTGAATAGTTTCCAATCGTTGACGCGCCTCGGCAATCATATCCGGATTTGCTTTGTGGCTCAGATAGAGCAGCGATACGCGAGTTTTGCTCAAACTCCCGATGAAGAACAATTCGCTGAATAACATTCCCGTTTGCAGACGCTTCCGAATCAAAGCCATATTCGTAAACATTTCTTCCGTGAAAGCATCCTTCGGCCCTTTAATCGAAATTTCCGTACTGGATTCTTGCAATGCGCGTTTGGGAACATCGGAAATATCGACCACCCAAAAGTCAGTATTGCCAACGTAATACAGGATCAGTTGGCCGCTGAACAGCCCTGCAACCATTTCCTGGATCGTGTTTTTTATGACGAACAGAGGTAATGTTTCCGTTTGGTCCGACGCTGCGTCCAGATGGAAAGCTGCATGGCTTGCATGTAGGCACACGCTGGCGAAATACTCGTTTAGCTGATTTTTATCAATCATACCTTCGCAGTAGAGAACCGTCAGTTTGTCCGACAACTCCTGCTGCGGCACCGGAGGAAAAAAAATGTCGGAATATTGAGAGAAGACTTGTATCAATGCATCCTTCTGTAAGGTTCCATTGCGTAGATTATCGTTCAACTCCGCAAAGAGCGTAACTTCCTCGGGCGTTTGATTCATTCAATATCCTCCTTTCCTTTTCGGTATAAAGGAAAATACATAAAGAGCCGCCAACATCGTGATTCCGAAAATGAACGAAAACTTATAGAAGTAGCGGTGGACCATTTCCTGCATCGTGATGTCGCTGATTTGCATTAGAGAAGGTATGGAAACAAGAGCCGTAAAGCAGCCGAGTACGATTTGGCGGAACTTCGGGTATCGGCCTATAATCAGTTCGGACAGCAAATGCAAAAGAAGGGCTGATCTTGTAACACTGCCGGCCATCAATTGAAATACAGCCAAAAAATCGACGTGGGAGATGTAGTCGCCAATCATGACCAACCGCCATTGTTCGAAGGCGGGAAAACGTAAATTACCGGCTTCTGAAGGACCGAAAGCGGACAAGGACCCTAAGGTAGGCCCGGCAATGAGACCTACCAGCAAGGTTAGCAGCACAAACATCGCTCCATAACTTATAGGTTTGCTCATTTTATGCTGCAGCAGCAGCAGTACAAGCAACTCTACACTTCCTCCGACCACAATTACCCCTCCGTGCAGGTTCGGCCCTATTCCTTCCACAAAGAAGGGAAGCATGATGCCATAATCTTTGCTTTTCAGGGTAAGCATGGAAATGCCGATTCCCAGCAACCACACGATCGGCAATAACACGGTCGACATGTAGACAATCGTTTTGAGTCCTGATCTTGCCGCGCTGTAAGAAATAAGCACAAAACTGAGAACGACTACGGCGTTCGGCGTTCTGGGAAGCAAGTAAATGTTTATGTTTCTTGTCGTATCGAAGATGATCAACATCCCTAAGATCAGGAGGTATAAGACCAATGCGCCGCATACGAGCCAACATCCGAATTTTCCGATCCTCTCTTTAAGCCAATCTTTAAATGTTGTAGCACGCATGGATTTTAAAACCAGGTACAAAATCAAACTCCAACCTAACAAAACCACATACCCAAGCAGGATACTGAACCAGGAGTCCCGTCCTGCCGCCTGAATAAGATGAGGAATAATAAATACATGATTCGAGATACCAAGCGACAGCAGCAGCATGAATAGGATCTGTCGTCTTGAAAAGGTTGCCTCCATCGCTTACCCCCGAAAACAGGATCACTGTACGCAATGGTATAATACCCAAAAATGGAATTGTTATACACGAAATATTCGTATGATAATTCGACAAATGCGTGTTTTACATGTAGCTTTTCTTGCGAGATAAGAAAAAGGCAGCCCGAATGCAATCATTCGTCTGCCCTTTCTGTAAATAATTTAATAACTGTGTTCTTATTTTCTATACTATAGGGATTAATATTAAATATTTTACAACTTATTTTTACAGTACGACAATACGGCTTCATGGTTTCATTGTATTATTTCTTTTCATACCACGGATTTAAATGAACCAATACTTCCCCAACAGCTTGAACTTCATATTTGATTGCATTCTTGATCAGACGGCTGACATCATGACCCTCTTGAATCGTTAGTTCATTGGGTACACTAACCCTAATATCAACAATCATGTAGTGGCCATGATCTCTTGCTCGAATACGGTCCACCCTCTTTACCTGAGGAATCGATCGAACAATGTTTTCCAATTGGCCCAATTGCTCCGCGGGTACGTTGGCTTCCATTAGAATGCCAATGGATTCCTTGCCCATTTTATAAGCTAATCTCATCACAAAATAGGATACAAGGATTCCCGCAGCCGGATCTCCATAATGGCCAAATGACATGTTATAATAGCCGCCAATCAACGCTACGCCAATACCTGCCACAGCGGCAAGAGAAGCATACACATCCGCAAGGTGGTCGTTTGCTGTAGCAATCAAACTTTTGCTATTCATCTCTCTTCCAAGCCGCATGCAGTAGGTATAGAGTCCTTGCTTCCATAGTAAAGAAATGAACGCTGCAATTAATGTAATCATACTTGCTTCTGCTACAGGCATGAGCATCGCTTCGATTGATTTATAAACCATAAAAATAGCGGCAAAAGCCAGAATAATGGCAACAAACGCAGAAGAAATGACCTCTGCTTTACCGTGACCATAGGGATGATCATCATCAGCTGGTTTCTTCGAAACCATTGACGACGTAAGGGTTGCAATGGTAGCTACAACGTCACCGGCATTGTGGATTCCGTCTGCTATGAGCACCTGACTGTGGAATACATATCCGACCACAATCTTTAGTGCAGTTAGCATCAAATTACTAATGAGACTGATCCATAGCGCTAGTATTGCAGATGACTTTTGCGTTGACATTTCTTCGTAACCCCTTCCCACCTATTAAGCATAGTGGACAATCCCCAATATGGCCTGCCAAGTGTTCCCAACGGTTATCGTTCCCCTCTTTGACATATTCTGATACATCAAGAAGTGCTGCCGACAGACGATTGTAACAGATTTCACTCCAACACAATTACTTTTTCCATGATATTATCGTCCATTACAAAACCATTTCCTATATCCGCTACCTGAGTGCGTACTGTTCTAAACCCTTTTTTCTCATAAATAGCAATTGAGGCATCATTATAGCGATTTACCGTAAGCCATATTGTGCCTAATTTCCGATTTTTGCATAGATTCACCAATAGCTCCATTGCCTGACTTGCATAACCTTTGCCGCGATGCGCTTTTTGTATGTAAAACTTGCTTAGAAATAGCTTGCCTTCTTCTTGCTTTATACCCAGATACCCGATGCTGCCGCCATTCACATTCATAAAATAGTATTCATATCCCTGTTTTGTGTTTTGCTCAGTGATTGCTTGAACGGATTGAAATTTGTCCAGCATATAGTCGATTTGTTCATTGGATATGACGAGCACAAAATATTCTTTCCAAATTTCAGCTGCCAATCGAGCTAAAACCGCGATTTCTTTCTCAGTCTCTGCTCTTGTAAAAACGATTTCCATGAAATTTACCACCCTTCTTACAACAGTTCAATTAAAAAGCTTAGACCATTTCTGTTTATTTTACTCTTTCCAAGACCAAAGTCTAGTACAAAACTAAACCTTAGCCAGTTATGGGTATTGTATATTTAAGTTAAGCTAGGTAATGTAATTAAAGTCGCTTGGTGGCCAGTGAGGAGCATAAGAAATGGAATGGTTGGGTAATCTTTTTGGACAGTACGGGTATTTTGTTTTATTTTTTGGATTATTTACTGAATCCTTGGCCTTACCTTTTCCTGGAGAACTAGCAATGGCTATTTCGGGTCACATGAATAACCTCGGGAGCTTTAGTATCCCGTTAATCGTCCTCTGCTCTTATTTGGGGGCCATAGTCGGTACAACTTTTACATATTATTTAGGTTATAAGCTGGGTACCCCCTTCTTTGAAACGTACGGAAAGTATTTCTTTCTGAATCAGGAACGGTTAACCAAGGTAACCAAATGGTTCGACAAATATGGTGACAAGATCATACTGGTTAGCTACTTTATTCCCGGATTGCGACACTTCACAGGCTATGTATCTGGAATTCTTAGGGTTCGGTTGCGCACTTTTTTCCTCTATAACTACATGGGTGGATTTGTCTGGGTGTTGACGTATGTCATGATCGGGAAAATTTTTGGTCAACAAATAGAACAATGGCTGCACATCATTTCTCAATATTCCGCAGCAGCCGTTAGTGTATTGGCAATTGGATTGGTGACAGTCTTTCTCGTCAAACATAATAAAATGGCCATTATGAATTGGATACGAACCAAATCTGTTAAATAAGCTTGGGCTGGAGCTCAAAGCAAGGATCAAAGGAAGGAGCTTGAGATGATGGCTAAAAGAGAGAGAATACTCATTCTTACAGGCTCGCTGGGGGATGGTCATAATAAAGCAGCACAGGCGATACTTGAAGCAGCAAGGTTTTATAATCCTGAGGCCGAGGTGAAGGTAGTTGATTTTTTGGAGTGGACCCATCCATATCTGCATTCGGTTGGCAAGTATTGCTACATCCAGTGGATGAAAAATCTGCCATCGGTATATGGCTATCTATACAGCAAAACTCGTGATGTAAATACATTTTCAAATTGGTTCAAACGGATGAAATCGTTCAGTACGGACAGAATGGTAGAGCTTCTTGACGAGATAAAACCAACAAAGGTCGTCAGCACATTCCCTGGAGCTGCAGCGGCCATGTCGTACCTGAAATCGAACGGTTTGACAGCAGTCCCAACAGTTACAGTCTTGACGGATTATACCGACCACAGCTACTGGATTCATCCAGGTACAGACCTCTATTTGGTCGGTGCCGAGCATGTGAAGCAAAAGCTGCTGCGGTACCGCATTCCCGAGCATCGGATTGTGGTGACCGGCATTCCGATCGGGCTGCCGTTTACGCTAACGTATGACCGCCTCATGCTGCGCGATAAACACCATCTGGATCGTATGATGCCAACCATACTTGTGATGGGAGGTGGGCATGGTCTGATCGGTAAGCAGCTGATGTCCGTTCTGCAAGACAATGAGCTTACGGCTCCAGTGCAATTTATTTTTGTATGCGGACGCAATGAGAAGCTAAAGCAGTGGCTTGAAGACGAACTGAAAGGAGCTCTAATTCCGCACAGTGTAATCATCACTGGTTTTGTGGATCATGTGCATGAGCTTATGGCCTTGTCTGATTTGATCGTAACTAAGCCGGGAGGCCTTACCGTATCAGAGGCGTTAGCGCTAGAACTGCCAATGATGTTATATAAACCAATTCGCGGTCAAGAGCAGGATAATGCGGCATACCTTGTCGGTCTTGGAGCTGCAATGGAAGCCAAGAACGCTGCAGAGTTGAAAAGGCAGCTGCTTCAAGTTATTCTTGATCAGTCACTTCTGTTGAATTTGAAAAAAAATGCACGCCTAAGCCATTTGAAAGAAGGCGCTCTTCATACGCTCACTGCGATACTGGAGACGAAGAGTCCTTACAGGATGACAAGAGAAAAGGTTCAGCGAACGTATGCCATTAATATATGATAAGTAATAAAGAGAATACCATCGAAACTGGCATCGCCCGCTGAATGGATGTTAACTACACCAGAATTGGCTTCACGAAGAATTTCTGATGCCGGGAAACCCATCATGGTCTGCCAACATCTCCAAAATCCTTCGCCGCGTTGGATCAGCCAGAGCTATGAATATATTTATCGCCATATATCGGTCCGCCCCTTCTTTCCCTGCAAGATTTGTACTGGATTAACGAAAAAAGGACCCATCGCTCGTGACAGGTCCGATTTCAAGCCGTAGTTTCTCTTACGAGTTGTTAGGCAATACCATTCCAGAACGTTACATCTTCAATCGGCAAACGTACGGTAGGATGGCCTGCCTGCGCTGCCTTTCCGATGGCAATCAGCATAACAGGGACATAACGATCAGAAATGTTAAAAGCTTCTATAAATTTACCTGCATCAAATCCTGCCATCGGAACGGTATCATAGCCGCGTGCCTTGGCAACCAGCATAAGCTGCATCGAGACCAATCCGCAGTCAATGAGCACGCCATTTTTGAGACGATCCGATTCCATTTTTGATAGAAACCCCGTAATATTGGTAACCAGGTTTCCTTTAATTTCATTACTCATGTAACCTGCTTCGACGGCAGAAGCATAGATTTTCTCCGCTTGCTTATAACCCTCCAAATCACCCAAAACGGCAATTACAGCCGAGGACTCCACCACCTGGACCTGATTGTTTGCAATCGGAAGCAGTTTTTCTTTTACAGCCTGATCATTGAATACAATAAACTTCCAAGGCTGAAGGTTAGCGCCAGACGGTGCAAGGGTCGCTTCTGTTAAGATATCTGTCAGTTCCTGCTCTGAAATCTTAAATGTGGGGTCATAATGACGCACAGAACGCCTCGCTTTGAGGACTTGATAAAAATCCTGTACTTGCTGAACATTGGTTTCCATTCCACTCTGCCTCCGATTCTCTTTATAATAATTCATGCAATCTATTCTGAGCTAAAATACGCACAGTTTCAGACAAAAAAATAGGTAAGCCATTTAACTGTGCAATATTAAACACAGTATAAGTTACATTATTATTCGTGTCAATCCTTTTTAATAAGTCCGTTGGCCAATTCCGCAATCGTGTACTGTTTCATTACATCCAGCATACTCTGTTTCATTTCTGTCACCATATCGGAAAAAACATCATTCATTTGAAGTCCCCATGGATGGTCTCCTGTAGAATCCAGCATCCCCTCGCATAAAGAATCTTCTACCTGAAGCGCTAAATAAATATCGGCAAAGGTAATGGATTCGGGCGGCAGCTTGAGTCGGTACCCTCCATCACGTCCTTCTCGGACCTCCAATATATTTTCTTGCGCCAGCTTAGCCATAATACGACGAATTAGTGTTGCCTCAGAGCACAAGTAATCGGCGATATCACTGCTCGGACAACGACTCGTGTTCCTGGATAAGACAACCAAAGCCTGCAATGCCAGCCCGAACGCTTTGTTATTAGAAGAGCAGGTATGCTTTATCTTTTTCAATGGTATACTGCTCCTTTCATAAAGCGATTGTGAGTGCATTATAGCAAACCCCCTCGCCTCATTCAAGGTAAACTGTTCAAACGGGCTCTGCAGCTAACGCCAAGAAAACGATATTACGCCAATTTCTTGATATTCTTTACGCTTAATATGAAATACAGCTCCGAACAGAACAATTGCGGCAAGCGGCGTCAAAGCAGGTGCGATATTCGTCGCTTGAGGCAAAATTAACCCAAGTACTCCAAGCAATTCTGCTATCCCAATAAAGGAAACCACCCCTCTCGAAACTTCTTTCACCCAAGACCAGGACGCTTTTGCTTTTTCATACTGAAATGTCTTCATCCAACCGGAAAAAATAAATCCTAATGCTACAATCCCTTGCACAATCCATATTGCGATATTCATGATTCGTTAGCTCCCCCTGTTTGTATATCTTCAACACCTAGGTATATAACATTCTGTAGGATAACTATTTGGAGGTAGACACTTGAAATCAACATAGTATATAAAAATAAACCTTAGGAAGATAAAGGATCGGAGGGATTTCAATGACTACTTATTGTAAATTTGAAACGGCGTTAGATATCCTTATTGGGAAGGAAGCCTTTATTGCAGGCCATGAATGACTGGGGAATAACGCATATCGCTCATTTGGACGAGTTATATGGGGAAGACCAGTCAGCGGAACCATTAGAAGGTAAATAAAGAAAATCGAGGTAAACGGCTGCCACGTTCATAAAGACCCCAAAAGGGGTCTTTAACGTAAATAATTTTAAAATTTTATCTATCTCCGCGTATCATTGCTGTCGTACCCGTTCGAGATAACTCCAGAATACCGTATGGTTGTAAAAGCTCGACCATCGCATCGATTTTACCAAGTTCCCCAACCACCTGAATGATCAGATTATTCGGTCCAATATCAATCACAGAAGCACGAAAGGTGTCAACAACGCCAAGGATTTCTGGACGTATGACTGGCTCCGTCTTCACTTTGATAAAGGCGAGTTCCCTCGCTACCATCGGATTGGAACTTACATGGAGCACCTGAATAACATCGATCAGCTTGTTAAGCTGGTTTTCAACCTGAACAATCGTTCGTTCATCACCCGAAGTCACAATAATCATCCGTGATATTCCAGCCTCTTCGCTGCCCCCAACCGTGATATTATCGATATTAAAACCGCGGCGGCTGAACAAACTGGACACACGCTGCAAGACCCCAGGTTGATCATTAACCAGGACAGAAATGGTATGTTGATTAATCATTCGAATTCCCCCATTATCATTTGATCTAAAGTCGTTCCAGGGAGTACCATGGGATACACATTCTCTTCCTTTGGCACTACAAACTCGACGAGTACAGGTCCAGGCGTCTCCAGAGCCTCCTGCCAAATACGTAAAGCATCTTCTTTATTACTCGCGCTCAGCCCCTTAATTCCATAAGCTTCGGCCAGCTTTACGAAATTGGGACTGCCTGCAAGATCAATATGACTAAAGCGCTCATCGTATATGATTTGCTGCTGCTGCTTGACCATACCCAGCACTTGATTGTTAATTACGACGATTTTGACTGGAATATGTTGAATGGCGCAGATAGCCATCTCTTGTGCACACATCTGCATGCCACCGTCACCGTTTATAGAAACCACAAGCCGATCTGGATTTCCGATCTGAGCACCTATAGCAGACGGGAACCCGAATCCCATAGTTCCAAGCCCCCCAGAAGTAATAAGCGAGCGGGGATGTTGAAATTTATAAAATTGGGCTACCCACATTTGGTGCTGACCTACATCCGTCGTAATAATCGCCTTCCCTTGTGTCGTCTCATGAATCATTTCAAGAACAAATTGCGGTTTAAGCTCCGTATCGGAATCTTTATATCGCAATGGATACATGATTTTGTTTTGCTGGACTTTCTTGATCCAACTACTGGACTCAGCGGGCATTGCTTTCGTATTTGCATATTCCAGTACAGCTTTTATATCGCCGACACAGGCAAGATGTGTATGAATGTTCTTACCAATCTCTGCCGGATCGATATCGATGTGGGCAATCCGTTGGGCGTGTGGAGCAAAACCATCCAGCTTCATCGTAAGCCGGTCATCAAATCGCGAGCCAATGGAAATGACCAAATCGGCGTTTTGGATAGCCGTGTTCGCCGCATACGTACCATGATGGCCAGGCATGCCCAGACACATTTCGTGAGCACTTGGGAAACCGCCCAACCCAAGCAATGTGGTTGTCACAGGAATTTTCGTTATATTCACAAACTCCAGCAGTTCTTGGGAAGCATTGGAATAAACGACCCCACCTCCCGCTATAATGATCGGTCTTTGGGATTCTGCAATAGCCTGAATGAGTTGATCTATTTCGTTGTGATCAGGACTCGGCACCTCACTGTAGCCACGTATACTAATGGTATTAGATGGATCAAAAATCATTTTTTGATTGGATACGTCTTTAGGGATGTCGATCAATACCGGACCTTTCCTTCCCGTGTTTGCAATATGAAAGGCTTCATGGATAATGCGGGGTAGGTCATGTACGTCGCGAACCAAATAGCTGTGTTTGGTTATCGACATCGTAATGCTCATGATATCCGCTTCCTGAAAGGCATCCGTCCCCATGACTGCGGTTGGGACATTGCCTGTAATGATCACGAGAGGTACAGAATCAAAATAGGCCGTCGCAATTCCAGTCACCAAATTCGTCGCTCCTGGACCCGAGGTGGCGATGCACACTCCTACTTTCCCTGTCGACCGGGCATAACCGTCCGCCGCGTGGATAGCTCCTTGCTCATGTCGAGTCAAAATGTGTTTAAAGTCTGGGTTACCGACCATCGCATCATAGATGTAAAGGACATTCCCGCCTGGGTAGCCAAATACACATTCAACCTCTTCCAATAGCAAGCTGCGTAAAAGAACCTCCGATCCCGTTATTAAATCCTGTTCTTGTTGATGCGAGTGATCAGTAGACTTGGATACTTTTTCCATTTGATAGCCTCCTCAAATATAAATAACCCCTCTCATCCTAAGACGACAGATTACAACTGCCGATCCTATAGGGACGAAAGGGGAACTTTTCGTGGTACCACCCTGATTTGCCAAGTATCTTGCGATTCCAGGCCTCATGAGGTAAGGTCTCCCTTACCTGCTGCACGATAACGTGTGCCATTCCGTTTGAGACTACTCATTGAATCCATATTGGCTTCAACTTTCGAGCAAAAGCTCCGAGATGACATCATACAAGGGTTTATGGCAAAGGTTTCAGCGTTCCCTCTGCTCTCTGGACATAAGAGCCTTCGTATTTTTTCTCTTCATCGCTTTGATATGATGTATATACAAATAACCCCTCTCATCCTAAGGCGACAGAAAACAACTGCCGATCCTATAGGGACGAAAGGGGAACTTTTCGTGGTACCACCCTGATTTGCCAAGAATCTTGCGATTCCAGCCTCATGAGGTAAGATTTCTCTTACCTGCTGCACGATAACGTGTGCCATTCCGTTTGAGACTACTCATTGAATCCATATTGGCTTCAACTTTCGAGCAAAAGCTCCGAGACGACATCATACAAGGGTTTATGGCAAAGGTTTCAGCATTCCCTCTGCTCTCTGGACATAAGAGCCTTCGTATTTTTTCTCTTCATCGCTTTGATATGGTGTACATACAAATAACCCCTCTCATCCTAAGGCGACAGAAAACAACTGCCGATCCTATAGGGACGAAAGGGGAACATTTCGTGGTACCACCCTGATTTGCCAAGAATCTTGCGATTCCAGCCTCATGAGGTAAGATTTCTCTTACCTGCTGCACGATAACGTGTGCCACTCCGTTTGAGACTACTCATTGAATCCATGCTGAATTCAACTTTCGAGCAAAAGCTCCGAGACGACATCATACAAGGATTATGGCAAAGGTTTCAGCGTTCCCTCTGCTCTCTGGACATAAGAGCCTTCGTAATTTTTCTCTTCATCGCAATTTATGATGGTTTTTATGATAGCACAACGTTTTCCATTTTTCAAATGGAATTCTGCTTCAGCCTGTCATACCCAGCGTATCCTTGCCTAAAGGCAGCTGCACATTCACTGCTTATAACCTTCCTCCAGTTCACACTTTTGACGCAAGTGATGACGCAAATGCATATCGACAAGAGCAAACCACTCCTGCGCGTTCAGCCATCCAAAGCCAGCATGTTTAACTTTGTAGTTTGGGTTGATCGTATTAAGCTTCCCTTCCCATTCTTTTATTTTCTGCCACACTTGATCGAGTCCACGCATAAGGTCTTCTATACTTTCCGTATTGCTGGGTGAGTTTGCAGGCCCGTCCGGCAGCTTGATTTTTATTGGCGGGAATCCGCCGAGCTGGTACAAATGTTCTCCAGCCTCTGTCTTCCCGAGCTTTTGCTCTTCACCAGCTGCCGCACACATTTCCACTTGGTCTAGGTAATCGAGCGAAGCGAGGATCAAGTGATTGTACATTTGGCCGAGAGACCAAACCCCTTGCTCGGAAATATGCCTTAGTTGCTCCAGCGAATAGCTTTGTAAAGAACATTTGTAGGTTTCAATCCATTTCTGATCACTCAAATGAACCACTCCTTTAGCTCTAATCACTGCTGCATGCTTGACCAGGAATTCAAGCCATACGTTATTTTATGTCATTAAGTATAGTTGTCTCACATACGGCCGCAATTCAACCACAGTTTCAAGAAAAGTGGTATACACATGAACCAGTGTCTTATTAGGTACGTCCTGTTTAAATTCCTGCTGCAGCAAATCGACCACTTCCTGCAGCTCGTGGCGAACATGCTCCGGCTTTGGAAGCTCCTGTATACGGGATGCCACAGCTAGCAGAAAATCATGGATCGTTTGGCCCTTAGTGTGGGAGTCAATGGGGTTAATATGATTAAAGTAAATACTCGACTCATTAAGCACAGGTTTGCCCTGTTTAAGAAGCATGTCATTAACAATGGCATCCATCCGTTCAACTAAGAAAAGCGCCAGTTCAGCCATCGGGAGAGCTATCACCTTTTGATGAGCGTAAGTGATATACTCCCTCAGCTGACCTCTAAATATAGCCACAATATCCCATATATATGTCTCAATACGATTTCCATATGCTTCATAAAAGCAATCCCGGTGCCAGGTAAGCATGGTAGCACGTTTCTTCTTCCAGACTGTAACAAACTTCTCATTACTGGTGATAGGAAGCTCTTTGAACTCACTCAGAAAAAAGTAATTTTCAAGTGTATACTGGAGCTGAAATTCAATTCTGCGCCGCAATCTCTCCATTGCCGTTACATCACCTTGTTGGCGATCCAGCTCTCTGGCTTGCTCGAACATGATGAGATGGCAATCCTCAAATACAGCGGTAAACAAATCTTCCTTGGAATCAAATATTTTGTAAATACTGCCCTTGGCCATGCCGCACGCATCCGCGATATCTTTCATTGAAGCGGAGAAATAACCTTTTTCTATAAAAACAGCCTTGGCTGTATGTAAAATTTGCCGCTTCTTCATTTCTTCAAGATCAATCATACCCTCACCTCACTGTTTATTCTGACATGCTTTCCTGACACGGTCAATAAAGGAGTTGACACTGAAAACTTAACAGTCATATAATGAACTCATTGGTTTCTGTATGTTGAAAGAGGCTGCCAAGGCATGTCGCTTTGGACACCACAATCGAACGAAAAGAAGTGATGATGCTATGAAAGGTTCTCTTTCAGCGGCCGATAGTAAATGGGTACAGCTGCTTTATTCCGGGGTGCTTGCTGTTATTGGCGGGTATATATTTCAATGGATTCATTGTCCCATTCCATGGCTGCTGGGTCCCATGGTTGCGGTTTTTGCCGGTTCCCGACTATCCAAAACAGTAAAGCCTTACTGGTCAGGGTCCTTGCGCGATGCGGGCATGATTATTGTAGGCTACATGCTGGGACTCTCATTTACACTGGAGACATTTGCACAAATCGGTAAACAACTGCCCTCTATGGTGCTGCTTACGGCACTACTGCTGATCTGCTCCTGCCTCATTGCCTGGTTGGTAGCCAAATTTTCCGGTCTGGATTTCCCTACTGTCTTGATGGGAAGCATCCCTGGAGGTTTGAGTCAAATTATCGCTTTAGCTGAGGAGCTCAAAGGGACTGATTTAACGGTGATTACCTTTTTGCAAATTTCGCGAGTCATCATGATTGTATTTTTTGTCCCTTTGCTGATTTTTAGCCCGTTATTCGGCTCACTGCACCATTCTCTTCCTGTTGCTGGCTCAACTGCCGCCGCGAGCTGGAGTGGATTATTCCCGCACATTGTGGTATATGCCGTTGTATGTACAGGGTTTGCGTTACTTTGGAAAAAAATTAAATTTCCCACAGCATTTTTGCTCGGACCGATGGTTGCAACAATTGTTCTCCATCTCTCTGGATTGCCAGGACCCACTCTGCCCCCATCACTTGTAAGTATTTCCCAATTGTTAATTGGCGGTTATTTGGGACTTATGCTGAAGCCTGAGAAATTGAACAATAAAGTTAAAATTATGGTGCTTGCTTTATTAAGCGGAGCTGCATTGTTGACTTGCTCCATTGGTTTGAGTCTCCTGCTGGCATTCATGCATGCAGTACCGCTGTCTACCAGCTTTTTAAGCTTATCTCCCGGCGGGATGGATCAGATGGGCATTATAGCAAAAGAGGTTAACGCAGATCTCTCATTCGTAACCTGTTACCAGTTATTCCGAACTCTATTTATTTTCCTCGTAGTGCCGCCGGTATTGAAGGCACTTTTCAAAGCAAGGCTGCGTCCAGAGGGCCGATTACCAGATAAAGCAAGTTGAGAATCCAGCAATAAGAGCACACATCCAAGGGAATCAAAAGTCCTTCATATGACACAAAAAAGAGCAGCTCGAATGCAATCATTCGTCTGCCCTTTTTGAGCCGCGTCAATCCATATGGATTAGTTGCGGTTAGCTTCTTCATCAAGTTTACTTTTGTTACGGAAATGCTGCACTACTTTGATGATACCCACAA
Organism: Paenibacillus sp. FSL H8-0034; assembly: GCF_038000305.1. Taxonomy (NCBI): domain Bacteria; kingdom Bacillati; phylum Bacillota; class Bacilli; order Caryophanales; family Paenibacillaceae; genus Paenibacillus; species Paenibacillus sp. FSL H8-0034. The sequence continues at coordinate 4,009,489 of NZ_JBBOBS010000001.1, read as the reverse complement.
CCAAAGCCACGACAGCTAATATGTTGACCAGCAGCCCCAAGATATTCCCGATTCCCCCCAAGTCGCCCAATAAGCCGCCGAACAGCATACCAGCCAAACCACCGATGAGCAGCCCCTTCATCAAACCACCATTAAAAAATCCCGGTTTTGCGGTTGTACCCGGATTTGCAGTTGTGTTTGGTGTTTTGGTAGCTGTGCTTGGATCGGCTTTGTTGGCGCCGCTGTTTGGATTCGGAGTTTTGTCCAGATTAATGCTTTTCTTAGGAGCCTTGTATGACTTGGCAGCATCTGCTACGTCTACGTGACTGAACGATATGGCAATCATTAACCCCAATATAACCATAGATAACTTCTTCCACATACCATTAACCCTCCATCATTATTTTAAGTGTTTTATAACTAATAGTTATAATACGAAAAATAGGATCAATGGTTTCATCTTTTTCATCGTTATTACTAGACCAAAGGACATTATGACATGTACGATGGTACTCCAGACAAGCAATTAATAAAAAAAACTGATGACTGTTCAAGGCTAATCTGCTTCGTTCCATCTCTTGCTCATATGCACAATGTTCTCTGATTCCCTATAACATTCGCTGTAGCCTCGGGACTGCCAGAACGGATAACCTCCGGGCAAATGCAAAGAAGTATGCAAATAGCTCTCGCTGTAACCGACTTTTCTGGCAAATTGTTCAGCTTTCTCGTACAGACGACCTCCGCTTCCCCTTCTTCGACTATCCGGGTGGATATAAAACTTGACGATTTCGCAGACCGGTCCACTCCCTAAAAAGGGTTCAACCTCAGGAAACCGCCTATCGTACATTCGGACGGCAGCAGTACCGATAATACCGCCGCGATTCGTATCCTCAGCTACGAAAAAACCTGCATCCGCAGGCTGTATGTACACTCTTTCAAAAAAAGCCAAGTCATGCGGATTCTCATAGTATGAACCTCGCGGGTACAAATCGCTCATCATCGCTAATACAAAATCTTTAATTTCCGTGCTTCTGTCTGCATCCGCTGATACGATTAGAACCTCTTTTCCTTGCTTCATTAGCATGTTCCTCCTATCTCATCTGGATTCAGCTTATTGCATCGGACTTTCCATCGTTCGGTTCATCCACGTTATATATACGGCGATAGCTGCCAATCCTGCGCTTACTGCATACATCGTGCTGTATGAGAATCGATCCGCTATCGGTCCCATAGCCATTCCGCCCATGGAAACACCGAGATCAGCTGCTGCAATAAACAGTCCAATGCATACATTTCGAGAGGTTCCCGGCAGCACAAATGTCAAATACGAGGTTAGTGTCGGGTACAGGATCGCCTGGGCAATGCCAATGAGAACCGCTGCGGCATACAAAGCAATCGGCCCCCATGCCAGTGATAAGGACAACAATGATGAGCCAATAGCTCCAATCAAACAGATGCCTCCGACAAACCACGCATGCCATTTGCCGTCAGAAGGAATACGTTTACTGAACGCGAAGCGGGCGACAACAACAATTAGAGACTGTATCATCAGATAGAGTCCGGCATGTCCATATGAGATTTGCCGTGCATACAACGGGATGAATGCGGTCACAGTTCCAAACACGACGGATGCAATCATCATCAGTAAACTGCAAATCAGCAGCGGGCGATTGCTCACGATATGACTCAGGAGGGCTCGCATTCCCGTTATTTCTTTAGGGGTGTTTTCCTGCGGTCGAACGGAATGTATGGGAACACTGTAGCCAAATATTCCCGTAACCAGCGCAATAACAACCATTGTTATCGTAAAACCGCTCATACCACCATGATCCCAAATCCCGATCGCCATCAATGGGCCGATGATTGTCGGGATATACGTAAACAGCGAATATAGCGACAAGCCTTGAGAGCGCTGCTCCTCTGGCAGCGCGTCAATAATGCCAATCTGAAGTGCCATTGAAAAAAATGCGGTGCACACCCCCTGCATCACACGAGCGGCCAAATACCCCTCCAAACCGGTACATGTATACAGAACTAGGGCCAAACCGTTGACGATCAACAGGAAACGAAGCACAAGGACAGCTCCATGTTTCTGGACCAGATGGCCAGCCCAAGGACGAAATAACATGCTGGTGAACATATAGGCGCCCATAATGAATCCGATGTGACTATTGCTTGCACCCAATACTTCACTTCGTATAGGCACGATAACATTTAGGATTGAATTGGCACTAAAGAATAATAGAGCAAGTGTATACAAGCGTACGAAAGGCGCTGAAACGGCCTTGTTTATGATCATTAGAAATATCCTCCGGCCTCTTGTCTCCTATGTGTAGTCGTTGTTGGTTAACCGAGGTCGGGGCTTCGTCTTCAGTTTGTACGGTAAACGAAGCCGCTCCTCTCATACGATGATTGATTAGTCTATAAGAAACGAATCCCCTGATGGTAATCGACCCGATTTAATATCTCTGAATTTATATGTAGCGTGGAATCCGGAACGTCCAAGCCGTCAATTAAGTCTGATCTATAGTTGGCACTATCAGCAGGGCATGTGCTCCAAGGCTGCAGCTGCCCAGCCATCGTGCGGATCGTTTCAATATCAGCTGCAGTCGCAAAGCCTTGTTGTTCCATCCATTCATCATTGAACAGGGTTTGTATGTAACGCTCCCCACCATCGGAAATCATGCAGACTACACGTTTATCCGGTGTCAGTTCTTGTGCTAGCTTGAGGGCAACCAGTGCGCAAGCTCCACTAGAGGGCCCCATTAGGATGCCTTCATGACGGGCAAACACTCGAGCCGTGAGAAATGCCTGCTCATCCGTAATTTTATAAGCACGATCAATATTCGCCATGTTCAGGTTAACCGGAGTCCAACCCAGACCTACCCCTGGTATTAGATACGAATCCGTATGTCCTCCAAAAATGGCAGAGCCTACAGCATCCACGCCAATGACCTGAACATCAGGCGCAAACGTCTTTAGATACTTTGAAATACCACCTAATTGCCCACCGGTACTCACCGCTGTAATAAAGACCGCAAGGGTGTCTGAGCACATTTCCAGGATCTCACGGGCTGTGCTATTAAAGTGTGCTTCACTATTAAGAAGATTAAAGCACTGATCAGGCCGATACGAATTTGCTATTTCCTGCGCCAGTTTGTTGGCTAAGGCGATTCTTGTTTTATGATAGCTGCCACAATCATCTTTTTCCGTCACAACAATGACCTCTGCGCCAAAACATTTTAATAACGCCAAATTAGTGCTTGTCGTTTTGGGATCTACCAGAACGATAACACGATAACCTTTGGCCGCACCGATCATAGCAAGGGAAATACCAAAGTTGCCGCTTGAAGACTCGATGATCGTGCCTCCAGGCTTTAGCAATCCTCTGCGCTCAGCTTCATTAATCATATAAATCGCAGGTCGGTCCTTGATGCTTCCTCCAGGATTGAATCGTTCATATTTAAACAGCACTTGACCTTCGTTCGCTTTATTGGTGTTGGGAATCGTGATGAGCGGCGTATTACCAATGGTCTCAAGAATACTGGTGATCATAGCTTATCATTCCTTCCTTAATAAAGACCTTCTTCCATGTCACCCGCACATTTAAGCAGTAACTGCGTATGCGGCTGCTTACTTTCATGGAGCAGCTCACTTGCTCGTTTGGCTTCACTGAAGCTTCCATTGTTCATAACAGCAATATGGTCACAAAAGGAGCGAAGAACTCGAATGTCATGTGATATCATAAGAATCGAAAATCCAAATTGCTTATGCAAACGCTGCAGCAGTGCCAATATATGAGCTTGCACCCTCATATCTAAAGCGGATACTGCTTCATCGCAAATCAGGATTTCTGGTTTTACAACCAACGCTCTGGCAATAGCAATACGCTGACATTGACCCGTGCTTAGCTGAGGCGGACGCCTGATCTGTGTATCCCCGACAATACCCACTTCATTCAAATAGAAGGCTGCCATCGCTTCCCGTTCTTTATGCGATCCGATATGCAGGTATTGAAGCGGTTCCTGTACCAACTGCAGTGCATTACGCCGTGGATTAAGACTAGCTCTGGCATCCTGAAAAATGAATTGGATTTGCTTGCAAATTTCCCGCTTTTGTTGGCCTTGCAGCCGACTAATATCGGTACCACGATACAACACACGTCCTCCGCTCGGAGATTCCAAGCCGATCATACATTTGGCTAAAGTTGATTTGCCACAACCGCTTTGTCCGAGAATACCTAATATTTCCTTCTGATTCAACGTTAAATTAACATCATGCAGAACACGCTTTGTCCGATTAAAAGTCTTTTCCAGCTGAATGATTTCGAGCAAGGGTTCGTTATGCTGTTTCAGCAGCTCACGTTCACGCGAAGACCGTACGATTTGTGATCGGGATACCAGTAATTGTCGAGTATAGGCAGCATGGGGCTTCGATAATACAGATCCGGTATCTCCCTCTTCTTCAATTACGCCTTTATTCAACACAATGACTCGATTACTTATGGCATTCGCCACGGCAATATCATGGGTAATCAGCAGAACGGTTAAGCCAAGCTCCTCCTGCAGCCTTTTTAATAAATCAAGCACCTCTTTTTGGCTTACCGTATCTAACGCAGAGGTCGGTTCATCTGCAACAAGAACTGCAGGCTTGAGACACAATGCCAGAGCAAGACAAATACGTTGACACATGCCGCCACTGAGTTGAAATGGATAACATTCCAGAATGCTTGACGCATCCTTAAAGCCCAGCATGCTCAGCAACCGTGTACTTATGGAGGCAACTTCATCCGGAGCAGCAAGCCGATGAAAGAGCAGACTTTCTTTAAAATTCTCTTTTATTTTCAGAACGGGATTGAGTGCCTGCCGAGCATCCTGGAAGAGCATTGCGATTCCTCTACCTCTAATCTGCTCCCATAGTACGGACTTACCAGATAGAGCCACTGTCTTAGAGGAGCCCATCTGCAAAGTACCGCCACCTATATGCGCAGAAGGGGGAAGCAGCCCCGTGATGGCCTTGGCGATCGTTGATTTCCCTGAACCGCTTTCTCCTAACAGAGCAAGGATCTCGCCTTTTCTCAAATCAAAGGTAAGATTATCCAATATGTTAATGGATTGCTGGTTATGCTTATAGATCACATGCAGGTTGGTGACCTGCAATATCTTCTCGCCCTGTTGTTCCGACATGTTGTTCCTCCCCACCGTATTGCGCAGCAAAACTAACCTCGTAAGCAAGACTGACTATAGCTCCAGTTTTTCATACGGGTCCAGCCGATCTCGCAGCCCCTCACCAATTAAGTTAAAAGCCAGCACCGTAAGCACAATAAAGAAAACGGGCCCTATCAGTATATGCGGAGCTTGCAAAAAATGAACGCGCCCATCAGCCAACATGCTGCCCCATTCAGGAGTTGGCGGTTGTGAGCCGAGTCCAAGGAATGAAAGAGCTGCAATCGATAAAATCAAGCTGCCTAATTCAAAAGTAGCCAATATGAGTACCGGACTGATCGCTTTTGGCAGTAATTCCCGCAAAATAATGATGCTGCTGGGGGCTCCGAGCACTTGTGCTGCAGCAAAGGAGGTTTCATTCTTTGCATGCAAAACAACACTGCGGGTTAAACGCGCAAAGGAGACCCACCATACCGATACAACAACAAGCAGAAGATGAACAAGGCTTGTACCGAATAAAGCGGCAATAACCATAGCAAGCACCATAAAGGGAAAGGCTAACAGCACATCAATCAACCGCATCAAAATGATATCCAGAATAGAGCCATGAAACATGCCAGCCACTAAGCCCAGCAAAAGTCCGATCAAAAGAGCTGTACATAGAGCAAAGACCGACGAGATCAAGGTGGTTTTTCCTCCGTAAAGAGTTCGCGAGAAGACATCCCGGCCAAACCTGTCCGTACCCATAGGGTGCTTGATGCTTGGTTTGTCCAGACGTTCAGCTGCATTCTGCTTCAAGGGATCATAAGGGGTAAATAATGGCGCGCCCATAATGAGTACAGCCAATATACATAAAATAACGACACCTATAATCAGGCTGATCGGTTTCGTCGAGCTAGGCATATTCTTCAACTCCCTCTTTTCCTTTATAATGGATTCGAGGATCTACAAGCGCATATACGACATCAACGAATAAATGAATGAGCACTACTAACAAAACCATAACAAAAGCATAACCTTGAATGACCGGATAATCTTTAAGCAAAATACTGTCCAAGGCATATTTTCCAAGTCCGGGCCACGAAAATATGCTTTCGATGACGACGGCACCACTAATCAACGCCGTAAAAGAAAGGGCCACCATCGTGATGACGGGAAGCAGAGCATTTCTTAATGCATGCTTGACAACCCGTCTTTGATCCAATCCTCTTGAAAGGGCTGATAGCACATAGATCTGGCCGAACTCAGACAGCATATTGGCTCTCATAATTCGAATTAATTGCGGAGCACCAATCAGACCCAATGTAAGTGCGGGAAGCCATAGCCTCGTCAAGCTGGCTTCACTGCTAATTTCGTATACACCCATCGTCACGGCAAACAGCGATAATAAGCACAACCCAATGACAAACGCCGGTGTCGATGCCAGCGCTACGCAGGCAAGTCTAATGACGTTATCGTAAGGCTTGCCCGCCTTAAGAGCGGAGATCGTTCCCAAAAACAGCCCCAGCACAACCTGAATAAATAGAGCGGATACAGAAAGTATGGCAGTTGCAGGAAGTCGATCTGCGATTTCAGCGCTGACCTGTCTGCCTGTATGAATCGAGGTGCCCAAGTCCCACTGCACCAAGCGCCCAACCCATGCTGTATACTGTACGAGCATGCTCTGATCCAATCCCAATTGTGCTCGCAGTTGAGCGACCTTCTCATCATAAGCCTGTGTGTGATTCATGGCAGCCTCAGTAGGATGGCCCAGAAATATTTCAACAGGATCGCCTGGAGCCAAGCGAATCAAAGCAAAAATAATAAGCGTTGCACAAAATAATGTAATGAAAGCTTCCAGCATCTTGCGTAAAAATAAGGTATACATAGACATACCGCCTATTTCGAGCTTAATGACAGGTTGGCATTCACTACGTTCTCGAATTGTCTGAAGTGATCCTCAAAGCCATGAAGCGTTTGGCTAACCGCAGTAATTTGCGGACGCGGAAATAAACTAATGACAGGTGCTTGCTGAGCGACCCTCTCATTGATCTTAAGAGCCAGCTCATGGCGTGCTGCCGTGTCAGACGCTTCTCCCAATTGTGCGAGCCATGTATTGGTTTCTTCATCATTATAGCCGCCGAAATTGGCGCTTCCTCCAGGCGCATATTGACCGGTCAACAAAGTAAGCTCATCCCCGAACGTATTCCATGCTTCAATCGATGCATCCCAATCTCCGGATTTACGTGCCGTTTGGATCAAGCTGTAATCACCATGCTGTACCTCTGCCTTGACACCGATTCGGTTCCATTGGTTTTGCAAAGCTTCTCCTAATGCTTTATCGCCACCCCAGGTCATCAAGCGCAGGGTTAAAAGATTGCCATCCTTGGTTCTGATGCCATCGGGTCCTTTTTTCCATCCCGCCTCCTCCAATAGCTGCGCAGCTTTATCCGGATCAAACTTGGTGTACACAGTATTTCGTGCTTTTTCAAATGCAGGGTTGGAGCTTAACCATGTCGTAATCGGAATACTTTGCCCTTCCGCTGCAAGCACAACCAATTCGTTCCGATCCAGGGCCCACGACAAGGCCTGCCTGACTCTCACATCCTTCAGCTGAGGTCTGCTCAGATTCAAATAAATCGTTTGCGTATTGGCCGCCGGAGTCGCCGATAGCTTCACCTCTTTGTTGCCTTTGAATTGGCTCATACTCGTTGTCGGAATATTTAACACCACCTGGCTGTGTCCACTCAATGCGGAAAGCACCCTTGTCTGCTCATCGCTGATTTCTTCGTATACGATTTTTGGAATGATAGGGCTCTTGCCCCAGTAGTTACCGCTAGTTTCCAGCACCATTTTCTGTTTGGGGATAAATTCAACCACTTTATACATACCGGAAAGATCCATCGTATCCACAGCATCATGTTTGGCATCTGCATTGTGAATAATTGTCTGGTAGTAGGAAAGGTTTAGCGGCACCTGCAGATGGCTGCGCTTGGTCTTGACACGTATTGTGTAATCGTCCGTCTTCGTGAAGGTAAGCTCATCAAGAAAAGGCTTCGCTTGCAGATCAAGCGATTTTGATCGCTCTAGTGAAGCAATCACGGCCGATGCGTCAATCGCTTTACCACTCCAAAAGCGAGCTTTAGGTCTTAATTTGATCTCCCATGTAGTCGGATCAATCTCTGCTGCGCTTTCTGCAAGCGAAGGCTCCACTCCCCCATTGGCAGTGACTTTAAAAAGTGCTTCCCCTGCTCCGATGTTTCTTAAATAGCTTGAGGTAAGCGGTTTGACCGGATCCAGGCTTGCCGCAATTTCTTGACCGGCTACAACCAATTCTTGTTTCGTCGGTTGATTTGCCCCGTTCGTGCTGGTTGCCGTTGCAGCTTTATTGTCATTGCACCCCATTGCCGTAATGAGTGCACTTAATACAATGATGGATAATAACTTTTTCATAATAGCCTCCACTCCACAGTCATGCAGATAAATGATTTAATTGTTTTTGCTTTCTCTTTTTCGTGGTTATACCGCTTTCCTTCTAGATCGCTTGCGCAATGATCTGCATACGTGTTCCCAGCATCTCCTGACTATAGATTAAAGGGTGATCCCCCTCATATTTGTTTACATGAGGTGCCGGTTGATCAAAAAGCTGCAGCACACGGAAGTTACTCGAAGTCAGATAGTGTACAAGCTCCTGCGGGAATAAGAGTCGATGTCTTAAATGCTCAACAATAGGTGTATATCCCGTAACGGTCCAGCAATAGTTACGATCCAGCATTTGATTGGCCAGATCAATACAAAAGCGCGTTTGAAGCGAGATAACAGTGTCATGAACCTTTCTCTGCTCAACCAGCTCTTCGGTTAGCCACCGCTGTCCCTCCTGCGTCAGGAAGAAGGCGGCATTTCGCATGTCAAGATAAAGGAGTCCCCCTGTATGCAGATGTTTTCGAAAACAGTGCAAGCTCGCAAGCACATCTTCATTGCTGAAGTTGTACAAAAACGTACTTCCCACACAATAAAGGACGTCAAACTGCTGCTGAAGCGAAAAGTCGGACTGATCTCCGTATACAAACGACATTTCTGGATAATGTTCTTTAGCCCACGAAAGCATTTCCGCTGAATTATCCAGACCAACAACCTCGTATCCGGCACGATTCAGATAGGCAACCTCTCGCCCAGGTCCAGATCCGATATCCAGTACCTTCTTCCCGGCCTTATATTCGATTAATAGCTTATGTATGAATTGCGCCATGCTTTGGTCATGCTCTCCGTTAAATGCCAAATAGAGCGAAGGATTCGTATGCAGAAAGTTATCCGTATTTAGTTTAATATTCATTGACGTCTTTCTTCTCCTGTCTGCTTGTATAGCCATAGAGTTGTGAAGCACCTGCGCTAAACTGCGTGAAGGGAAAGGGCTCGGCAATGAGCGCAGTCACCCCTTTGCTCATAAATTGAGCCACAACAGCACTTCCCGTTTGTGCATAGAGGATCAGAGGAATCTGTCTTTCTCTGACTCGCTCCAGAATACGGTCAAACGTCCCATTGCCTAAAGTCATGGCCGTGCAAATCACACTGTCCGCATGATCCAGCACTTTGTCCATATCCTTTTCCACGACTTCTCCTGACTGTGTTTCTTTAAGCTGCAAATCGCAAGGCAAACAAATCCCCCCGCGCTGTTGGATGGCCTCAACCAAAGGGTTGACCACACCTATAAGAGCCACTTTGTGAAAGGCTTGGATGTCAGCCATATTTGCGATAAGAGCATCGCGCAGCTTCGCTTTATGAATAGGTGTTCCCGCAGGAATATCAAATACTTGATTACTCTGGTTAAGGTGCGGATACACGACACCAAGATATGCATCCATCGCCGCGATTTGCACGGGAAGTCTCTCATCTCGTATGACAGTATCGAGGGATAACCCTGAGAATTGGGCTGCAGCTTCCATATTCAATTGATCTGCTGTGTGCGAGCACGCTCCAAAATAACCTTCCACTCTTAGCAGCAAATAATAATTGTGGTATTTGATCCTCGACGAAGGAAACTGAGTGGTCTGGTATATGCTGGATGAACCTGTAACCGGCAAGATATCCGGCTTCGGTCCCAGCTTGCCTGCTAAAATAGCTTCTCTCAAATCGTTCACTGTGTACGGAGCATTCATGTTCATTCGTTTCATTCCCCTTTACTGTCAAAGCTCAGAATTATTCGTTTGAGCGCTTCTTCCCCATACAATCTGGCGTTTAAGCCTTCCGTATCCTGCGTGATCACGTGCCCCAAGTAGCAGGCATTATCGATCGGAGTTTCTATAAATTTGCCAATACAATTTTCAATCCTATAGCGAACCATATGCGCATCCGACTCCAATGATTCAATCCCTTGAATATGAGTAATCGTGCCACTTTGGGAAGGAACAAGAAACAGGGCAGCTGCACTGGCAACTCCACTGTCTTTTATCGTGAGAACAGGCTTTAGGCCTAAAGAAAGTTCAACAAAGGCCTGGAGCAAATCGATACCTGTGACTCGTTGGATGAGTTCTACGATGTAATTACCAGCCGTTCTTGGATTGATTTCAACGATCCGCGGGCCCTCTGCTGTAAGCTTCACCTCCGTATGGGCAATTCCATGATCAAAGCCTACAGCTTGCAATGCTTTCTGAACAAACTGCGTTATCTCCGAATGTGTTTCATTATTCAGCTTGGCGGGGAACATATGGCCATTTTCGATAAAATAAGGAGTCCCGGTAATTGATTTATCCGTAATGCCCAACACCGTAATCTCGCCATTATAGGAGACGCTCTCTACACTAACCTCCTCACCTTTCATATACGCCTCAAGGAGATAAGTGCATTCTCTTTCCTGATCTCTAAAATTGAGTGGGAATGCTTCAAGTGCATGGTAAGCGTCTTGTAATTCCCTCCCATTTTGAATAAGGCTCACAAATGCACTGGATGCAAGATCTACTGGCTTCAGAACTAATGGATAGCCAATTGCAGCTGCAGCCTGCTCCACCTCTGCCCAACTATATGCAAGTCGATAGTTCGGATTTGCAAGTCCAGCTCGGTCGAGCGCCTGACGCATAAGATGTTTTTGCCGTACGGTCTTCACTTTGTCTGGAAAAGGAGATGGCAGCTTAAAGGCCTTGGCTACTTCTCTCACAACCTCGATGTAATAATCGCAGACCGTAATGACACCGTCAAAACGATAGGGCCGCAGGAATTCAATTAAGCCAGGAATATCATTCGTTTCGGTAATGAGAACGGATTCCGCATACTTGAGTACTGGATGTTGCTCTGTACTGAGAGCACTTTGGTAATGCTCAGGCTTGCGAGTTACAAAGGTATATGTGTGCCCCAGCGACTTCAAAAGTGGTGGCAGCAGGTTGCCGCTTGCTCCTACCCAACTCTCAATCATCAACATATGTGCCAAAAAAACCTCTCCTTTTATTCGTAAAATTTACTATTACAATCAATGTACTATACATTATTATCCAGTGTCAATCATTGGTAACAAAATAATTACCGTTGTTGATTTCAAAAATAATTCTTTACTGATCGTTCCCGTAATGATATGATGTTTTCCGGAGGGGGATATAAATGGCACGAAGCAAAGAATACGACGAGAATGAAGTACTTCAAAAGGCTATGCAGCTCTTCTGGGAACAGGGCTACGAAAAAACCTCGATGTCTGATCTTGTCGAACATATGGGAATTCATAGAAGAAGTATATACGACACGTTCAGCGACAAGCATACCTTGTTTCTCAAAGCTTTGAATCGTTACGGTGAAATCATGGGTAAGGACCTTGAAAGAAGAATTAAACAAGCTGAATCCGCTGCGCAAGCTCTACGTTATATTTTGGAGTTCACTATCGATAAGAACGAGAACACTCCTCTCGGCTGCCTGTTTGTTACTGCAGCGGTAGAGCTGGCGACACATGATGCCGATGCTGATTCTTTAGCAACTAAAGGCTTTGCCAATGAAGAGCAGCTGCTCACGGATATTATTCAGTGGGGACAGCATGGCGGCGAATTTGCGTCTGATTGTGATGCCAAAGAGCTGGCGGAGTCTTTGCAAAATACGCTTCTAGGGCTTAGGGTCATGTCACGTACATCGATAAGCAAGGAAAAGCTTTACCGTATAGCCAATCATTCTATGAAAATTTTAGAAAAGTAAACAACTAATTTTTTTTGAACAAAAGAGAATGATCATTCCCAAAAGAGCTGCATGTTCTCGAGCACAATATCCCCCAATCACATAATTAGTAATTAAAAGGAGAGAATAATAAATGACAACAGCACAGGATTTAAACGGAAAAGTGGCATTGGTAACTGGCGGAACGCGGGGAATTGGATTGGAAACTGTTCGTGGTCTGGCTCAATTAGGAGCCACGGTAGTAATTGGTGCCCGTGATGCCAATAAAGCTATTGAAGTCGCTGAACAATTTAAACAAGATGGTCTGAAGGTTGAAAGTATTAAACTCGATGTGAATGTTCATGAAGATCATCTAGCTGCTTATAAATATCTGGATGAGAACTATGGTAAGCTGGATATCTTGATCAACAATGCCGGGGTTTTGCTGGATCAAGAGAATGTGTCCCTCGAAATTATCAACAGAACAAGTACTCTGCCTATGAAGGTATTACGGGACACATTTGATGCCAATTTCTTTGCTCAAGTTGAACTGACACAAATTCTTTTACCACTGATTCGTAAATCTGCTGCCGGACGTATTGTCAACTTATCCAGCATACTGGGGTCACTCACCCTTCATTCGGATCCTAACTCATTTATTTATTCCATTAAAACTTTTGCTTATAATGCCTCCAAATCAGCTTTAAACGCCTTCACGGTTCACTTGGCCGAAGAACTCAAAGACACACCCATTAAAGTTAATTCGATTCATCCCGGCTGGGTTCGCACTCGACTCGGCGGCGACAAGGCTCAATATGATGAGGTGGAAGGCAGCCGTTCGAGCATATTGGCCGCAACGCTACCTGAGGATGGTCCAACAGGCGGCTTCTTCCATCTCGAAGATGCTTTGCCTTGGTAATTCAAACTATTTAAAAGACTTTAACAATCAGCTGTCCCTGAAGCCATCAACCCGTTTCCTATAATCGGACATCCAAGCAGTACGCAATACCCGGTACAAAACCCATCATACATGGTGCGAGCAAAGCAAGCGAATAGACAGCCGGGTTCATCCCGAGCACGCAAAATCGGCTTCCTCTTCGTGAAGGGTAAGCCGATTTTGCGTGTCGCTGCTATGTTATTAATTCAAACTGCTTGGCATACAGATGGGCATACACGCCATTTCCCGCAAGCAGTGAATCATGCGTGCCTTGTTCCGCAATTCCGTCCTCCGTCAATACAACAATTCGTTGAGCATTGCGAATCGTGGACAGCCGATGGGCAATGACAAGCGTTGTGCGCCCTTTTGCTAATAATTCCAGCGATTCCTTGACTATACTTTCGCTCTCGTTATCCAGCGCACTCGTTGCTTCATCCAAGATGAGAACAGGAGGGTTTTTCAAAAATACACGAGCAATACTTAGCCGCTGCTTTTGACCACCAGACAGCTTGACGCCTCGTTGTCCGATCTCGGAGTGATAGCCGTTAGGCAAGTTCATAATAAAATCATGGGCGTTGGCGTGCTTAGCGGCTGTAATAATATCATCATCGTTCGCAGATGGTTGTCCGTAACGAATGTTTTCCATAACGGTTCCTGCAAAAAGGTATACCTCTTGCTGTACAATGCCGATATGATTTCTTAAAGATCGTAGATCGATATCCCGGACATTGATCCCGTCCAGCAGCACCTCACCACTGGTTGCTTCATAGAACCGAGGAATGAGCGAGCATAATGTCGTTTTTCCCGCTCCGGACGGTCCTACTAAAGCAACGTACTCTCCCGGCTGCACGTGTAATGACAGATTTGCCAGCACCTGATTTAAATGATCCTCGTATCGGAAGGATACATTCTTGAACTCAATCTCCCCACGCACCTCTCGCAGCATCCAAGCATTCGGTTTGTTATCGATTGTCGGCTTCAGGCTCATCATTTCCATAAAACGCTGGAAGCCTGTGGTTCCTTCTTGCAGCTGTGTGCTCATATGCGTCAGCCGTTGAATAGGTTCAACCATAAAGCCGATATAAAGAAGAAACGTGATCAAATCTGCTATTTCCAATGTGCTTCCAACAATACTGGCACTTCCAAAGATGATCACGGTAATCGTAATCAATTGAATAATCGTTTCGACACCATTAAAAAAATACGCTTCTGCCTTATACGTTTGCTTACGGCTATCGAGGAAACGATAATTTTCACGGTTAAACTTATCGACCTCTATGTGCTCGTTGGCGAACGATTTGACTACTCGGATTCCTGACAGACTATCCTCTACCTGCGCGTTAACGTCCCCGATTCGCTCTTTGTTTCTTCGTAATGCTTTGTTCAATTTCTTATTGAAATACAAGGATAAGACACCGAGTAGTGGAAAAAAACAGAATACCGCAACCGTTAAAGAGGCATTGATAGAGAACAAAATCACAAATGCACCAATAAAGCGGACGAGGTATTTGACGTAGTCTTCCGGGCCATGGTGGTACAGTTCGGAGAGCAGCAAGAGATCGTTGGTTATGCGGGACATAAGCTTCCCTGTCTTTTCCTTATCGTAAAAGTCATAGGATAAGGATTGCATATGTGCGAACAGCTCGCTGCGCATGTCACTTTCCATACGTGCACCGACTTCATGACCCTTATAATCCACAAAATAGTTCCCTATATTCTGGATCGCGACCATAACAATCATGAGCCCGCCAATCCCATACACTTTACCCAACGCAGTGGACAAGTCTCCTGCCAAAATATTTTTCGTAATGTACTGAACCAGCAGCGGAAACACCAAGCTCACAGCAGATACGATAAAGGTACAGACCAATACAGCAATAAATAATTTTATATAGGGTTTGTAATAAGAGAAAAATTTTTTCATTGGAAAACGCATGGTTTACCCCTTCTTCGTGTTTTATTAAATTACACATAAGGGGTACAACTTTTACAATTTATAAAATGGTTCCACCCTTATATGCGGATATGGTGTGGTTGATCATGTTTTTTTTCATGTGTATGGCCTCCCTGTTCGTTGATATCTTCAGTATAAACTTTTTCTTACAGGCGCGAACAGTGTAGATTTTAGTTTTAATCGTTCTTTACCGATCGCCCCATACCGCGAGATCCAACTGCCTGATACGTGTAGGATCGGAAATCAAATCGACCTCGGCTATCTTTCCGTTCCTTATTGTGAATTTCAGTACATAGAGCAGTCTTCCGCGAGGAGCCACGATCACTCCAACGGACCCGTTCACGAGAGCTGACTGTGCAGCCTGTGCACGTCCCGAAACTTGCTTGGCCAGAGCTACGGCTCCTCGTGTTATTCTTGAGGCCCCCTGCTGGCGATCGTCCCGAAGCACAACGTCTGGATCAAGCGCCGCTACCAACGAATCGAAATCCCCGGCGTGGGCCGCAGCAAGAAAAGCGTCAATTAGTTCTCGTTGTCGAGCAAGATCGGCTTCAGACGTTGTCCCCGCCCCTTGTACCCTGCGGCGTGCCCGGCTCGCAAGTTGTCTGGCCGCGATCTCGGATTTCCCCACAATAGGAGCGATCTCGGTGAAGGGCATACCAAATATATCGTGCAGTACGAACGTGATGCGCTCTGCAGGATTCAGATTGTCGATCACGACCAACAGCGCGAGACCGACGGAATCAGCCAGCAGTGCTTCATATTCAGGGTCACTTCCAGTTTCATGGCTCGCGAACGTTTCTGGCAAGTGTGTTTCTATCGATTCCTCGCGTCTTGATTTTCGCGACCTCAGCATATCGAGGCACAATCGCGAGACAACTGTGGTCAGCCATCCTCCCAGATTCTCAACACCGCTTGAATCCGAGCGATTAAGACGCAGCCAAGATTCCTGAACCGCGTCCTCTGCCTCGCTCAATGATCCCAGCATTCGATAAGCCACTGCCTTCAGGTGATCTCGGTGCGCTTCGAATTGCTCTGCCAACGCTTTATGCTCGCTCATCATTCAACATCCTTCTTCATATAAAATCAGCCTTTATAAGTATTGACGTATGAAGTCCAGGCGATGTGACAGGATGCCAAATATTCGTTGATTCCCCCTCAGCCCTTGCAGACTTGTCACATTCCGGCGAATCGATCCGTCATCGTAGTGAAGGGCCGGACAATCGGCTCCTATCCCAGTAATCAAGGAGTGTTACCCATGCAATCAAGAATGCAGAGTCCCGCTATGATCGTACCTGAAGCGATTCAAGCCTTGCAAGCCCTGGGCAAAGCCCTGTTCGCGTCGGCAGAGACAACCGGCGTTCCGAGCCGGACGCTCTTTCTTGCCTATCTTCGGGCAAGCCAAATTAATGGAGACAGCGTCTGCGTAGAACTTCACTCACGCAATGCCTTGGCGGCAGGTGATACCGCAGACAGGCTTCTCACCGTAGCGGCATGGCGCGAAACACCGCACTTTACCAATGCAGAACGCGCTGCCCTGGCGCTCAGCGAGGTGGTTACCCGACTCAGCGACCGTACCGATCCGGTGTCGGACGAGAGCTACAACGAGGCAGCCCGACACTACGATGAGCAGGCGCTGGCCACGCTCATCGCCGGAATCGCCACAGCTAACCTCTGGAATCGCCTTAACGTCTCTACAAGGCAGATGGTCAGCGTTCCGACCCGGTGAGTGCCATTTAGACAGACATAGAGCACGGAGAAGGACGTCCACCATTGGTCGTCTTTCTTGTGTATCCTTACCGTCATTGTATCGTTGTTATTGGAAAGTCGCATGCATTGCCTGTGTAGTCTGCTACCATAAGCGATTGGTGTTCTCCAGAGCCAAATGAGTGCAAATCAAACCTGATGACATAACAAAAAAGCCGCGATTCAAGTTTGGCGACTTTTTATGTAACCATGTTGTTTTAGCTGTGCAAACCTCCTTCCAAACGAGAACGCTGACGATGGTGACCGATCGGGATCTGAATGAGACTGGTCTTGCCATGTTCAGCTAATTGGTACAGCTCATCACAGATAGCAGTATTAAATCCGAGCAATGGCCGCCCTCCCATACCCATGGCGGACGCCGCTAACAGTAAATTTTGTACAAGTATCCCCGCTTCCATCTGCTGAATGCGATATCCCCGGTACCCTAATACCGATTTGTGGTAGTCTTGAACGCTTACCACATGGAGGCAGAGGGGTACTTGAAACAAGTTGACGTTATTCATCGACATGCCAAGCTGCAGCCTTAGCCGATGATCTCCCGGACGTACCCGGCACAACAAATGGGCTGTGCTATCATAGCGATAGGCACCGTCAGGAATGCCTTCAACATGATACAAACAACAGTACAAGGATATGCGAGCTGCAGTATTTTCATTGGGAGCATTCAGGTCATTATTATAAGATAAAGAAGCCGTCGCCTGCTGCAGCAAAGCTGCCACTTCGGAATCGGTCACCTTGCTCAATACGAAATCCGCCTCTGGTGAATACCGATTTTGGCAAACAGTGGTCAAATCATAGGATAGCCGCTTCACGTGGGGCAAATATACCGACTGTAGTCTGCTTTCAACATGCTTCGTCTCCCCAACGTGTCGAAACGAACCTATTGAATCCAGCATGGACGCCTCGTTCATCCGGGTCAGCATCGGATATGCTTTGACTTTAAGCGACCGCTGGAAGCTGTCATGTTGAACTTCCGGCAGTTCCCTGCACAATTGAACCGCAGAGCTCTCCCCCACTTCATCTATCCCATTGTGCAACCAGGATGTCATGGGCTTCGCCGAAAGTGGGATCACCGCATACACGCTCTCATCCCTAGCGGATATCCCAAGCAGATGATTAACCGCCCGATCCAGAAATTGGAAATATACCCTTGATTCGTAACCATACTGTCGGGTCACTTCAAGTAATTGACCAATCATTACACCCGTGTCCAATCCTTGCAATCGATAAGCAAAGTTATTGTATTTATAAAAGTTTTTCCAAAACATCACGGAAACCAAAATCGTTGCAAAACAACCCGATATCTCACATCGGCTTCCGAGTGCCTGATTCAGGTAGGAATCAAAGTTCCCCTCACGAAGCAATACCAGCCGATGGTGCGCCGCATCGTAATGGTACACGCCGACAGGAGCATCGGCCGTCTTCAGATATATATACAGCTCATTCGGATACAATCCGCCGCCTGAAGGGACAAAACGCCTATACATCTGCAGCGGGCCCAGCTTTTGGTTCATGGAATGGACCGCAGGGTATTGACTCAATCGTGTCAGGCCATATACATGCCATAGAAAATGACCGATAGTTGTCAGATCGGGATTGGCGGGCAATCGAATTCTATACAGTGACAACGGGATTTCCAGGGATAAAGGAAAGACTGGCAATCTGCGATATAGCTTATATGGAAGAGGCGCGTCATCCCAGTCGACTTGCCAGTCCTGCGGTCTGGACTCATTAGTATCCTCATGGAGACTGCGCAGGAATGTTTCCAGACTCATCTTCCTTCCTCCTCTGTTGTTTTAAGGGAACGGGTGCGGATGTGGATTGAGTTGGTTCAAGAGCAGCGGCTGTGCAGCATACCCGAGCAGCGCCGGTACCTTTAACACTCTGTCCAACCCTATCACACGGGTGAGATGTTGACCGAACGTCATCGGAAGCATACCTGGAATCAGCACCTTCACGCAGTACAGTTTATTTCGTTGTAGTTCAGGCGTTGTCTGATCTACCACGATCACGTCGAGATTCAAGCGGTGGAACGCCTGAAGAGCGTCCTTCAGGTCATCAGTCAAATCCGAATGCACCGGTGCCTGATCAAATTCCTCCTGAAATGCCCGCAGAGGTCGGCTTTCTTCCAGCAGAAATTGCAGACGATCCTCTGCCTCCGGTAAGCTGTACAGCATCGAATGGTCTTCCATACCAGTCACCAAGGATGGGTCATTGATCATTTGCTTATACTGCTCGCGGTTTTCTTCGAACTTTGCATCGAGTGTCAACGTCATCCCCGATAGTTCATGAACCGCACTTTTCGCAGCGCGAACGGGGTCTGGATGAGCCCCTGCAGCGCAAATCAGATTGACTCCCTTGGACTTTATGTTTTTGGCTATTGCCCACACGCTTGAAATTCCATTTTCCATCGTTGCGTTATACAAATACACATCGAATCCGGCTACCGTCTGCATCCGCTGTATCATAAGCTCCAGCTCCATATCGCCTGCAGAATAAGGATCAAGCCTGGGGAGCGGCAGCTGTGCATACCAGGTCAACAGAAAAGAATCGCGTTCCACCACTTCCATGATGCCGTAAAATATAGCCTCTTCTAAGCTTCCTCCCAATGCGCAGCCGTTGGACGTTTCATAGATAAATCCTTGACCGCAGCTTGAACTGTAATAAGCAAGCTGCTGCGGAATTAATATTGGGTTTTGCCGCTCAAACGAATAACCCCATACCCAATCGATCGGCTCGTCAGGATGAAATGGCTTGAAAGGAAAATGAGGCCGCTCATACTGCTCCTTCGCATACAAGCCTATCGCAGCAGGATGAAGGGCATGCTCCGCCAGATTACGGTAACTGTCGTTAACCGTCGGCCTTTTACCGCGAGGCGCCATGCCGCAATATCGCTCCAAGCCCTCCATAATAGCTGTCAGTTCGCTCTCCGCATATGAGTGTGTACGGCCTGCTGTCGCCTCATCATGGTCGAACATAGGTAGATTTACACTCACATCAGCAAAAGGCGACATGAGATCAATCATTTTTCCATTCAAAAAGCCGGTCTTATAATCCAGATAATCTTTCACCAGAAAGCTTCCAAGCTCCTCTAACGACCGGCTGCGATAGCTTTTGGGGCTAATCTTGGGACTTGATTGAAGAGAGATTCGGGCCCTTGCTGGTGTATCTTCAGACATATAACTGCAAAATGGACAGAGTGGGTCCGGCAGAAAACAGTGACTGGTGCTCCTTAATGTTTTCATATCCATGAAAAACACTCGTTCTTCCAAGCGGGAAGGGTTGCCTTGAAGCACATCCATCGACCTTTTTACAATCAGTTGTGCCAACTGCGAAAGCCCAGCACTTGATGTCCAGGCGTCACGAGAATTCCCGCCACTCTTTAGACGCTGCTGCAGCATCCACGTCTCCTTGCGGTCACGTCCTGCCAAGAGGCGCCGAGTGTCAGCACATTGTGTACACCCGGTTAAATCAGGCCGGACTAGCGGTCCGATCACACCTTCGCCAAATGCAACAAAACCTCGCAGCCATGGAATAGCTGCTTTGCGGAAAAGCTCTTCCGCTTCCTGATGAACGGAGGGATGCCATGCATCGTGCAGCACCAAGGCGAAATCGACATCGACATCTTCCGGCACACCTCCCTTTAAGTCGCTCAGGCGCATAATCCTGCTTAAGGCGGACAGCTCTCGGGTCACAAGATCCGCCAGCCCTCCCTCTCCAATAATAGCCAGCCCTCTGTTCACCGGGACTCCCCCTCTCGCAGCAGCACGCCAAACACTCCTTTGAGTTCCTCTTGCAAAAACGGTTCTACAGCCAGATCCATAACAAAAAGCTGTTTGCCGTTCTTTTTCAATAGCTGTAAGGCTTCCTGTAAAATTTCGGACTGTAAATTTCCTTCACTTGAGGGTATCACAAGGTCAACCACGGTATCCTTGCCAAATCTCACGGACGAAGCTTCCAGCTCCAGAACCTGATTCGCAGGATATGCGGAATTATTTTGCAGCTTCTGGAGTGCAGCTTGTAGTCCCTTCTGCAGCGCCATAGTTATATTCAAGTCCGTACTGCCATACCAGTATTCCCCTGTACCGACCCATACTGTTGGGAAACCCGACACTGGCTCTCCCAAGGCAATCACCGGCTCTCTCCTCATAGTGGTCAAAGCCTGTAAATAATACCGGCTGCGTTGATCCTCTACCCTATTTAGCTGAACCCGAGTGACAGTTTGCTCATGAACCTGCTGCATGGCGTGCTGCTTGGCCAAATTGGCTTTTAAGCCTCGCAGAACGCCTTCTGCTGCCGTTTCCCCTACACCGGTACCAACAACCTCTTGCGTGTTTAGGATGATGTCGGCCAATCGTGATACATATGCTTCAAGCCCGATCAGTCCCGATTCCCGCCGCGCTTCCTCGTGTGTCAGCCCTGTACCGATCTGCTCCGGCAGCAGGCCAGCAGGACCCTGCGATAATGGATCAACCGTCTGAACACGACACTGCGAGAGTGGCAGCTGTCTCAAATCCCCTTCCTCCCAAATATGAAGAATCCCTGATTGTGCTGAAGTTAATCGGCTCAAATAAGTCAACAGCCCACTTTTGTCCGCATTCCCCTCACTCCCATCATGTTGAAGCTGCAGCTGGAGCTTCGATGCTTGAACTGTTCGGGCTTCCTCAAATCCATGAATCAGAGGATGCGGCATGAATGGGTGCCAGCTGCCCTCCAACGTTTCCAGGTCCAGCAGAAAAAACGAATTTCTCAGCTCTGAGCCCCCGGTAGCGGTTTTAAACAGCTCGAACACAATCACATTGGCAAGCATCGCTCCCGCTGTTGCTGAGAAAATATGCAGCTCCGGGTCCTTAATAACGGCTGGCTGGTGGACCCGACGCCACGCTGATTCCCAGCACCCCTCCGCATCCGGATGTACAACCGGACCAGCCATTCCTGCCTGATGCAGGCACATGGCTGGCAGCAGCATCTTTTTTTCCGTTTTGCAAGCTGTATGGAGGTGACGGAACTCTTCTATATCCCCCTCTTGAGATACATACAAAACCGATTGGAATGGCTGGACAACATCTCTCCAACCATCTGCTCCATCCCTTCGTCTCATGACTTCCTTAAGAACCGCATCAGGATCTGTACGGCGGGCCTGCTCTGCCAATTCCATTAATCGTTCCCGGTTCGTCGGCACCGAATCGGTTATCAGCATATTGATTTTAGGCAGCCCCGACTCCATTAATGAAGAAATCAATGCAACGAAGATCGGACCTGATCCGACTGCTAAGACGTCGGTCTGCCGATAACACTGAAATCGGTATGCGCCGGAATCACCGAAGCTTTCTAAAAAAGCTATTTGTCCAGCGTACTTTTGGATAATCCCGTCCGTTAATTGATGCGTTAGGTCTTTACTTACATCCCGGACAAAGCCTTGTTGGTATAACACATTCGCGATTTCATAAACCCGTTCACGGTGCGTGTACGACAACCCGCCTGTCAAATCCGCCAAGGTATGCTCTCCACTGAACATAGGAACCAGCTTTTCAATCCACCGGTCGATCATCCCGCCCTCCATGCGGAATGTGCCTACGTTATTACGGAAGTACACACCGTCGTTCGGAACAGGAAGAAAAAACGTGTCATCCTTAACTTTTATGCGTGCAGCAGGGGTTAGACTTGTCATTTGTCTCCTCCTAATTGTTGCGAATTACGCTATTGTGGAACCCTCTCTTCCATATTGTATGTACGTTAATTCGTCCCACATGCCTTGCCTGTAAGGAATAAATGCCCCTGACAACCTGTTGTTGTAAGGGGCGGGCTCTTCTCTACAGCAGAAGCAATTTTAATTAACAACCTTGAAACAATAGAATTAACGACAACGATGAAAGCCGCCACATCCACCACAGCGAAAGCCGCCGCATCCACCACAACGAAATCCACCGCATTGAAAACCGCCGCAAAAACCTACACAAGCGCCAACGCAAAAACCACCGCAAAAACCTACGCAAAAGCCCCCGAAGCCAACACACAGCCGTGACGGATCCACCTGATTGACGCCATTAGGATACTGAACTCCCGGGTACTGACCTTGCTGGTTCCAAGGTGTCATCTCTCCAGTCTGAAACTGGGAAACACTTAATTGTTGCAGATCATTTTGAAATTGATTCATTGTAAAAGCCTCCTATAAATGTTCTTCTGTTCACAGATACAACCATGAAGGAAGGAATGAACTTACCATACATTCAATCTATGGTAAGTATCCGCATCTGTTACTGATTCAAACGCCCATTTTATGGGCATTTGTACCAAAGCAAGCTATTGTGGACAGAGGAACATCGTGGGTTTCACTCAAATGAACCGATGTTTCGCGCAAAGGAGCTCTATAGGGAATTGAAAGAAAGCTCTGCTTGCTGTACAATTAGCCATATTAAATGAGAATTATTCTCATTATTGTCTGGGAGGACAACCAAATGAGTATGGGTTTACATAATACGGAAACTGATATCGAGACCCTGTTCCAACAATCACTGCTTGAAGTCAGCACTATCGAATATCTCGATTACGGTACTTATCGGTCTGAAGAATCCTCAGAGCTTGACCATCATGTGCTGTTGTTTATTGTTGGGGGCAGCGGTGAAATATTGTTAAATGGTCAGATGCTGCAGCTTTCACGTAAACATGCGTTGTTACTGCTTCCGGGGATGAAAGCTGTAATCAACAGCATGCACCAGCCTAATCTAAAACTATATCGGGTCTCGTTTGAGCTATATCGCCAGTCCGAATCAACCTCTTCATACAGAGGGTATGAAAAAGAACGCTCCTTTCCCGTACAAGGACAGATTGCGATACATCAGTATGGCTTATATTCCAAGCTGATCAAGCTTATATACGATAATCACCACTCACTGGATGTGGCCATGAAGCTGCAGCAGTCCATTTACATGTACGCCATTTTGCGTATGCTGCTTAAAGAAGCACAGTCCGTAATTACCATCGATACCTGGAATGCGTTTGAACAATCGGTACGCTATATGCAGGATGCTTATCACACGGATATCACTCTGGATAAGCTGGCCGACCTGGCAGGCTTGAATCCCTCCTATTATTCGACACTGTTCAAGCAAAAGATGGATAAAAGTCCGATTGAATACTTAACCGGCTTGCGAATGAACAGGGCCAAGGAGCTTCTGCTGCTCTCACAGGACAAAATTCGCAATGTGGCCCGTGAGGTCGGTTACAAGGATGAATTCTATTTCAGCCGTCGGTTCAAAGCCCAGTATGGCGTCGCACCATCCGTCTATCTGAAGCATCACCACAGCAATGTGGCCTCGCTTTCTTACGCATGCACCGATCATTTATACACACTTGGCATCGTCCCCTATGCGGCCAGAATCGATAAAGGACCGACTTCTATTACGGACCGTGTGTCGGAACCACTGGAAAGCTCCCAGTCCTGGGACATCTGGAGACAGAAGCTGATACGGGCGAAGCCCGATATGATTATGTGCAAAGAAAATATATCCCTCCAGGCCAGAAACAACATAGGCGACATCGCCCCTATTATTGTGATCCCCTGGATGCAAAAGGATATTTTCTATCATCTACAAGAAATTGCCCAGCTTGTAGATAAAGAGCAGGCAGCCAAGGAATGGCGGGAGCGCCACGAGCAGCGAGTAGAGCTTGCACGCAAAAAAGTCGGGGCCGCTACCGGCAGTAAATCCGTTGTCATATTCACCTTTACCGCCAATGGACTGCGAATATACGGTGCGCGCAATATGGGTCATGTTTTTTATCGTTCCCTGCAAATGCACCCCCCTGAAAAGCTGCAAAGACAAATCGATAAGCATGATATTGGAACCGGACTGGTCTGGGTAGCCGCTTCTGCTGAGGAGATCGGCGATTACGAGGCGGATTACCTATTGCTTATCGCAAAGTCAGAGCAGGAGGCAAGAGCTGGCATGAAGCAGCTTCAGGCCACCGAGGCATGGCTTCGTCATCCAGCGGTAAAATCCGGTAGGGTGTTCTTCATGAGCTTTAATCGATGGCTGATTTATGCACCGGATTCAATAGACCGGCAGCTGGAGGAAGCGGTCGCCCTGTTGTCCGGTTCAGGTGGAAAGCAGCTCATCTAAAAATAATCCATGCAAAATAATCCCCCTTGTGTCATGGAATGCTTGTCACATTCCCTGTATAATCAACGAGAATGATTATCATTATTATAAGAGGGGGATCATAAATGAGATACGGAAAACAGCTTGGTATCGCCATTACCTATATCATGATGGCTGTACTCATACTCGCCTGCGGCAGCACAGGCAGCAATCAGGCTTCAAGCTCCAACCCAGCTCCAACACCACCAACGGCTAGCGCTCCGACTTCTGACAGTGCAGCAAGCGGGACTAAGGAAACAGCAGCAGCCCCACAAGGAAGCCGGATCATTAAGCATGATCTAGGAGAAACGACGATCCAGGGCACACCACAAAGGATCGTTGTGCTCGAGCTTGGTTTTATTGATGCACTTCTTGATGTAGGGCTGAAGCCTCTCGGCGTCGCTGACGATAACAAACCCAACCTGATTGTGGAGGATGCGCTCAAAAAGATTGAAGGCTACACAGCCGTGGGTATGCGAGCCCAGCCAAGTCTGGAGAAGATTAAAGTACTGAACCCCGATTTAATTATTGCCGATACCGATCGCCACAAAAACGTTTACGCGGAATTATCAAAAATCGCGCCGACCCTTTCACTCAAAAATCTTAACGCCAATTATCAGGAAACACTGGATGCTGCGGCTACGATAGGCAATGCTGTGGGCAAAAAAAGTGAAATGGACAAGATCCTCGAAACCCATAAAGCCAAGATGAAAGCATTACAGACCAAAGCAGCCGGCATCAAAAAAAGTGTGCTGCTGATCGGCAATACGGATACGGAAATGACAGTCCGTCATGCTGAATTTTTCTCATCACAGCTGATGAGTACGATCGGGTTTAACTATTTATTGAACAATAACTCCAAATTCGGTACAGCTGACCGAAATGTGAAAATGACAATTGAACAACTGCTGGAACTTGATCCGGACATCATTATTTTAATGTCAGGCGATGTGGACAAGAAAGATAAGGATGGCAATAGACCAGTTCATAAAGATCCCTTATGGCAAGAATTGAAAGCAGTCAAAACCAAACAAATGTTTGATGTGGATCGGTATGCGTGGTCGCTTCGCCGCAGTGTGCAGGGTGCTAATGTGATGCTGGACCAAACCGAGAAAGAGATTTTGAAGCTGAAATAACCGCTAATGGCGGTGCTCAATTTTGAAAAGATCTTTTTATTAATTTTGTCGGAAAGGAAGTATTGAAGTGAGCCGTCCAGCAGAACAAGCTGCACCCTTATCTACCCGGCAGCAAACCGGCAAAGTGCTGTGGATTTCTGCGGCCGGGTTAATCATCCTGCTCTTTGTCTTGTTTTTATCAGTCTCTTTGGGTTCGACCACCCTGTCGCTCTCGACCATCTGGGCCTCCATCTTTCATAATGACGGCTCACGCGCACATATCATTCTCCAGAATGTGCGAATTCCGAGGATGATCGTAACAGCTTTTGTTGGAGCCAACCTGGCGGTCGCTGGTGCCTTGATGCAGGCTGTCACACGCAATGTATTGGCATCCCCTGGCATATTCGGAATTAACGCCGGAGCGGCAGCAGCCGTCGTGTTTCTGACTGTTCAGGTGCCCTTTCTTTCCAGTGGCAATATGGTATATGCAGCTTTTACAGGCGGGGCCTTAGCGGCTGTTGTGGTTTATGCCATGGCTTCTGTCTTCAAAGGCAACGATATGGAGGTTCATCTTGCGCTTACCGGAGTTGCCGTCCAGGCGATACTCTCTGCGCTTACTCAAGGTATGATTATTTTTAACGAGACACAAATGGATAGAGTGCTGTTCTGGTTAGCCGGTTCGGTATCGTCGCGGAAATGGGAGCATGCTGAATTGATCATGTTGTGGAGTATACCTACCCTGCTGGCTGCTTTTTCCTTCGGACGTGCAGCTTCCGTGCTCAGCTTGGGAGAGGAGCTGGCACATGCGCTGGGACAGCGGATTATGATTACACGAAGCCTTATGGCGATCATAGTTATCGTGCTGGCCGGAGTTTCTGTATCCATTGCCGGCCCAATCGGATTTGTCGGTTTAATTGTACCTCATATCGTCAGATATTTGATCGGGGTCGATTACAGGCTTGTCCTTCCATTATCGGCACTGTTCGGCTCGATCATGCTGGTGCTCGCAGATCTGGCCTCCCGTTATATCGTGTTTCCTTATGAAACACCCGTAGGTGTAGTAACTGCCTTAATCGGTACTCCTTTTTTTATTTATCTGGCTAGAAGACGTAAAAAGGAGGGGAAATAATGTCGTTTCCTGCCTCCAATTCGTTGCACAAATCCGTTAACCGACACGGCGCGGATCGCCGCAACTCTGCCATTATTACGCTTCTCATTCTCGCTGTTGCGGTTAGTGTCATGATTAACATCGCCATCGGCGATGTGCGAATCCACCCCGAGCAATTACTCCGTATTCTTGCCGGCTCGGGCGATCCACAGCTAAGCTCGATCATTGTCAGCTATCGGCTGCCTCGGGTAGCACTGGCTCTCTTGGTCGGAGCCAGTCTGGCGGTAGCCGGTGTTATCGCCCAAGGCGTCATGAGAAATCCGTTGGCTGCTCCGGATACACTGGGACTAACCGGGGGTGCGGGGCTGGCGGCGGTTGTTGTTACGCTGCTGCTACCGCATTCGGTACCCTCTACATTAACTACAGCAGCATTTATGGGCGGCATTATTGCGGCCTGCGCGGTATATGCGTTAGCCTACCGGCATGGTATCATTCCGGTTCGGCTGGCGCTTGTAGGTGTCGCAATCAGCGCATTTTGTTCAGCAGGCATACAACTGCTGGTGTCCAAATCGCCGCCGAATGTCAATGCGGCTTTAATCTGGCTGAGCGGAAGCCTCTGGGGCCGAACTTGGGATCAAGTCCTTCATATGCTGCCATGGGTAGCAATCGTCATTCCCTTGGCCTGGCTGATGGGGCTTCGGCTTGACATCATCAGGCTGGGTGATCTATCTGCCAAAGGGTTGGGCATCCATCTTGAGGGAACCCGCGTCCTGCTGCTGGTCATGGCTGTTCTGCTGACCGCTGCCGCTGTTGCAGCTGCTGGAACGATCGGTTTTGTTGGACTTATTACACCGCATATGGCAAGACGTCTTGTCGGTGCCAGACATCGAATATTAATGCCGGTAGCGGCACTGCTGGGAGGCTTGTTGGTGCTGATCGCCGATGCGCTTGGCCGCGGGTTGCTTCCGCCTCTGGAAATTCCGGCAGGCTTAATCGTATCGGTAATTGGCGGACCTTACTTTTTGTTCCTGCTCTGGCGTCATTCCAGACGCAGATAGCCTATTCCTATGCAAACATACCTAACCATTCTAAGGAGGAATTATTAAATGCAATATGCTGTTCACTCATTTTCAGGACCAACTCTTTCACTTTCCCAATTGATGGATACTGCCACAACCTACGGCTATGCAGGAGTAGAGCTGCGGGTCGGTGTTGGACATGCTCATGGTGTCGAGCTTTCTGCCGACTTACATCAAAGAGCAGAATGGAAACGCCTGGCTTTAGAGAGTGGAATTCCTATCATCTGCCTTGGCGTTTCGATCATATGCTCACGGCCCGATTCCGACAAAGAAATCGCTGCAGCATTGGATTATATTAAGCTCGCCTCCGACGTCGGCGCTCCATTCCTGAGGGTGGCTGGCGGCAAAATTCCTGCTGGCGGCTCACGCGAGCAAACACTGGCCGCCATTGTGAGCGTGCTGAATGCCATCTTGCCATCTGCCCGTGAGCATGGCATCAAGATTGCGATCGAAACCCATGATGATTGGTCAGATCCTGTTCAGATGGCCAGCCTGATGCGAGCAGTCGATGATCCTCAGGTGGTCGCCCTATGGGACGTACTGCACACGAAGCGTCGTGGGCTGGCTGAGCCGGCGGATGTCGTCACCCATTTGGGGCCATGGATCCGGCATGTTCATTTTCACGATGCTTCATTTGATTCAGAGCACAAGGAACACAAGCCGATCGGAGAGGGTGATCTCGATTTTGCCAAAATTGCCGCCGCCCTTCAAAGTATCCGCTATAAGGGTTATGCCAGCGGAGAATGGTCCGGATGGGAGGAGCCTTACCAGACACATTTGCCTCGTGAGCTGAAAGCCTTCCAATCCTTTGTAGGGCGCGCTGCCCACCCCTCTCTCCACTAGGAGGAGCTTCTTACACATAAGTTGAAATCAATAAAAAGATTGCCAATTAACCGATCCTCTGACCGGCATCATTGGCAATCTTTTTTAAGAGATAAGAATGTATAAGTTTTCAGCGAAGCTGAAGAATTCTTATGTTTCAAGAAAACCTACCTCTGAACCACGGTCGCTCATCTTGGAAAGGGCTTCGATAGAGGTTTTCTTATATCAGAGGGAAGCGCTGCGTCTTTCTTCCTTACTCTCTTATTTCATTTTGACCAGTGGCGATTTACGCGACTCTTCCTGTAATGGTGAGTATGATTATCGAAAATGCTCCGAGTGCTGCTTATAATACTTAACAGCACATATGGACCAAAGACTTTATGGCAGCAGTCCCATATACATAAGCTCTGATGGATTAGCGGGGTTGTGGCCCAAGCCGACCCGATCTCCCGCACGCGGAATTTGGATTTTCGACACGATTGTTTCCAATGTCTTCTGGGATATGCTCCCATCGTTCTCAATCACATTCAACACGAGGACAACGACCGGATCGAAATTGATGAGCCTACCCGTATCTGTTACTGATACGACAAGGGCAGTTGCGCTAATCGGCACGGTGCCGCTTGATGCTAATTGTGCCTGTTTCGCCGATTCCAGGCTTTGGTTGATGAGATTCCTATGCTCCTTGGAAACCGCGCTTTTCATAAACAGCCCCGACAATCCTTTATTCATCAGATTATCTGCATGCTCCAGAGCATCCTGCGGTTTTTTATTTTTTCCGAATCCGAACATACGCATCACGCCTCTCATTGTTTGGTTTGTCGTTATATATTAAGTGTAAACGACCGTCATTAAGCTGACAATAGTATCAGCGGCATACAAACAAGTCAGCAATAACGCGAGTTCTTCTATTGTCCATGCTTCGGTTTTTTTCAAAAAGCGCTTATTTTGCAAAATTTTGGGTCTCAATCACCATTCTTTGCTCCTCGTTGATCCTAAGTTTTGTGTTACATCTGACCGGAAGACCCACCTCCTCCGTTATTTCTTAACAAATACACAAGCTTCCGATAATACATGGATGATTCCTTGTAGCGTCGACCTTCCTCGGAGACGACCGCCAACGATTCATAAAGCTGCTCGAGACGCATCGCGTGCTGAGTGGCTTCGAAATAAGGCAAGCATTCCAGTGCCCGGCTTTGAAACATCTCCATATCCTCTTGGGCGAGCGCAAGTTGACTTTCATAAAAGGCCAACGCCATTCTCTGATCTGTGCCCGTGTGGGAGATGCGCAGCCGCTCAATTCCTTGTGAAAGCAATCCCCAATTTTTCTGGGCAAAAGCGGCTTCACAGCGATATATGGTTATAACCGGCTCGAGCAGTTGCTGGGATTCCGCTGGCTCATTGGCGAGTATGGACTCGAATCGGACGATTTCGTCCAACGCTTTATCCGGCTCTCCCGTCATTGTTAGCATGACGATCCGGTTGTTCATAATTGTCGTGAACACGTCGCCAGGCTGTTGCAAATAAACAAGATTAGCTTCGGCCATCGAAAGAGCACGTAGTGCTTCTTGTATAAGCCCCATCGCAAAGCAGTAGCCGCTGTAAGCCACATACAGCCCGGATAGACGATGAAACAATCGATCATCGACGATCTGCTGCATCGTCTGCTCGAACACCTGCTTCGCCTGTTCGAACTGCTTCAGTAGAACGTATGCCTCCATCCTGATGTTTTGAACTGTCAGCCATATTTCCGCCCCCGGTTCCACAAGACTGTTCAAGCGGTTCACATCGTTCAGCACGTCGAAGTAGCTGCTCTTGGAGCGAAAATGCTGGATTCTATATAGCAAAAGCGCTTTCTTTAAGGGCAATGGCAGATCGACTTCTTCAGACTTTCCATATTTCTCTAAATAATGGTTCAAGTAGGATTGATGCAAATAGTCATAAGCGCTCTGATTGTTCATCTGTTGATAATAAACGGCCTTCATTAAGGAAGTCGTCAGCTCGACGACAAGTGCATCGTCGCGATCATCCAGAGTATCCACGTAAGCTTCGGATACGTTCTGCCCTGACATTGTCTGGAAAATGTTCTCTGCCCGCTGCATCGTAGGCTCATCGGTTGCCGCCGCTTTGGTCAAAAAGGTAATGGGAACACCAAGACGGCCCGCGATATGCTCCGCCAAATCATCGGCAAATGGATACCTTCCAGCCAAAATGTTAGCAAAATGAGACTGCGTGACGAGTCCCTCCACGAGGTCTCTCCGCGATATTTGCTTTTTCTTGCACAGAAGCTCGATACGTTCCTTGAGCATGAGACTCTCCCCCGCTTTCTGAAACCTATTGTACAAGCTAGCAGGTCCTAAATCCAAGTGCACACAGTCCTATTCGTGGAATCATACGAGGACAACAGAAAAAATCCCCGTATAGACACTGTATAAGTGATACCTACGGGGAAAATCCGCTGTTTTTGTTAAATACTTTACTCTCTTGTGGGGCGTATCGTTTAGGAAAGCGTATCTTCACTCTCCGAATTATCAGCCTGCATATGTTCTTGTCGGGCTTTGTACAGCTGTTCTTTGGCATCCTGAACATCTTGGTCTTGATCAACATTATTATGTCTGGCTTCATTCAGTGCGTGTAATGCTTGATTCATAGCATTTTGGGCTTGTGTCCTTGCGCTTTGTTCTTGTTCGTTCGTTTGTTGGTCTGTCATTGAACATTCCTCCTTGAAGTATTACAGCAAAGTTAATATGGTCAAAATGTTCATTAGCAATTCATATTTTTGGAATTTGATGATTTTTTAAATAAATTTGGCAAACGTTTGTTTTCTAAATGCTTCGCAATAGGGGGGCGAAATGTTGATTTAATCCCATAGTAATTCTTGTTGGTACACAACCTGCTTGTTTCCCTCAACGATTTCACCGATAACATAACTTTTCAACCCGAATATTAGTTAACAAAAGTTCTGGAGAGAGGCATCCAGAGCAAGCACGAGCTTTAGTTTTTCGTCACAACGAACGAAACTACCGTTCCTTGACCCTGCTCGCTTTCGATTGTAAGACCTGTACGATAAAGCTGCTTCAATCGAAGATTCGTATTACGCAATCCTATTCCTAAGCCTTTATTGAATTTACCGTTCAATATGTGCCCCAGCTTCTCCTTATTCATGCCTGCGCCGTCATCCGCAACACGAATTTCTACAAACTGCTCGTGATCGGTGATTTGAATATGAATCGTTCCCCCTTGAGTATTTTTCAACACGCCATGAATAACCGCATTTTCAACAAGCGGCTGAATCGACAACGGTGGAATTTCCAGCTGAATGCCCTCATCTACCTCCCAGACAACGGATAGCCTGTCTCCAAAACGTTCTTGTTCAATATTCAGGTAAGAGCGAACAAGATCAAGCTCATGCTCAAGCTGTACGAATCGATCCGAGTTTTGGAAGTCAAAGCTCGATCGCAAATACGTAGAGAATTCCTCAGCCAGGTTGCGCATTTTGTCTGTATCAATGTCACTCAATGCCAATACAGCATTTAATGTGTTAAGAATAAAGTGCGGTTTTATTTGTGCTTGCAGCCATGCAGCCTCCATATTCAATCGTTCGTTCACAGATTTTTTAAAGTGGGTTAACGCCCTTACCCTGGCCCTGAGCTCGATCGAGTTCACTGGTTTGGTCACATAGTCGTTGGCTCCTGATAGAAATCCTGCTTCAATATCCTCGGGTCGAATACGGGCGGTCAAT
The DNA here is from genome assembly GCF_038000305.1 of Paenibacillus sp. FSL H8-0034. NCBI lineage: Bacteria > Bacillati > Bacillota > Bacilli > Caryophanales > Paenibacillaceae > Paenibacillus > Paenibacillus sp. FSL H8-0034. The sequence goes on along the minus strand of NZ_JBBOBS010000001.1, from coordinate 3,976,582 downwards.
AGCAGAACGGGAAGCTCATAGACATCAAATCTCTCCCGAATGCGGTGTGTCAATTCATAACCCGACATATAGGGCATAATAACGTCCGTAATGACCAAATCCCATTCCCTGATATCCAGTAAAGATAAAGCTTCCTGAGCGCTTATGGCAGTGACGATCTCATAATCCGATTCTAGCGAAAATACATTCACCAATACATTTAAGTTGATAGGATCATCGTCTACCGCCAATATTCTGATTTTACCCGTTCCAGACTCCGAGCTTAAACCCCTGACTTGCGCAGCGTGCTGAACGGTAGTAGCTGCGATTTCTGCTTGCATTGCGAATAGCTCGACATCACTTGCTTGTGCTTCATTTCCAGCAACTGCTGCCGACAACGCCAGGTCAAAATGAAATATCGAGCCTCGACTCGGAACTGAACTGACCTTCAGCGTTCCTCCGTGCAGTTCAACTAGCTGCTTACAAATGCTTAACCCGAGCCCAAATCCTCCGTGAATTGCTGTTTGGTCAGGATCTGCCTGCTCATAGGGCTCGAATATTCGCCGCTGCATCTCCTCATCTATTCCAATGCCTGTGTCCATAATATAGATATTCGCGCTATTCTCTTTCATTTGAGCCCGGATGGACACTTCCCCTTGAATCGTATGCTTCACTGCATTATGCAGCAGATTAAACAAAATTTGAACGAGCCGATTTTCATCTGCGATCACAAGAGGGAAGCTGTCCGGAATCTGATTGTTCAGTTGAACCGGTTTTCCATCTGTCATGAAACGAAGCATATCCATGACGTCCGCAGCAATCCTCCGAATAGAAACATTTTCGGTCCTCAGCATAATGCTATTCTCTTTCAGTCGCATCATATCCAGCAGATCGCCGAGCATAAGAGACATACGACGCCCTACGGTAAGCACCATTTCGAGATCCTTAATGCTCTTGTCATTCAATGAGTTTTTTTCTCTGTCCAGAACAGCTTGTGAGATGTTCAATATTCCGTGCAACGGGTTCCGCAATTCATGGGAGGTATTGGCCAGAAATTCATCCTTCAGCTTGTCGGTCCTCTGAAGCCTGGCCGCTAGTTTTTCCATTTCTGCAAAAATGTGAATGTAGCGTTTAAACCAGATCGATGCACATGCAATCATCACCACAATCAAATCGAACGGATAAAATATTACTTTGATCCCGGTAGCAATAAGAATAAATTCCCACGCAATGTTGCTCATAAACGCAACAACAGCCAACTGTAAATAAAAATTAGTCTCAATTTCCACAAGCGTCATTCGTAGAATGACCACAAACGCGGTCAGGCAAGAAATGGCCACAATTAAATTTAACACGTTTTGCAGGGGCATCAAATATTCAAGTGGCATACATAGTACCATAAGCCCCGCGATTCCACAGAGCACAGAGTAACCCGTAAAACCTTGATTGCTCCAAAATCGGGGCAACAGCTGCTTGATGCATTGAATCAACGAGTAGCCCCCGACGAGCATGGACAAAGCCTTCAGCTTAAATTCCCCTTCATAGGAAAGGTTAATCCAGCTTAAGAGTATTTTATCGCCATTTCCGGCAAATGCAACAATTGCGCATAGGATCAATACAGCAAAATAAAGCAATCTTCGATCGCGGTATCCGATCAAATATAATATGATCGCATACACAGCATGAATCATAAACGCAACGAAAATCAACCGCTGCATCGCGATAGACAGTTGTATATCCTGTTGAATTGCTTGTTCGGTTCCAAATTTGACCGAGCGGATGATACCGCTATTTCGTGAATCGTCATAATTCGCCGCCTGAATGACAATCTCGATTACACCGTTATGATCCCCTGTGAAGGCTGCTGAATATGGAACATTCCGTGGCGTATAGTTTTCTTTAAGCGATGCTGGTTGTCCGGATTGTGCCAGCAATCTGCCATTCAAATAAAACTCGGACGAATTGCGAACGCTTGGAATGGAAATAGCGTAATTCGTCTTATCATCCTTATTGACTAGAATTTGTAAACGATAAGACCCATATCCAAAAGGGGTGCTCCGTTCTGGCTGCATCCTTGCATTCCAGCTTCCTGGCACTTGAATGAGGGTTCTGTTCTTATCGGGCGTATCCGCATTCACCTTATTATTTATCAACCATTCATGTGGGTAAAACTCCCATTGACCGTCCAGTGTGATGGTGTGTGCTGCCGTCGCATCCCAATCCCTCAAATCGAGCTGCCCATTCGCTACTCTGTAATGATCCGAAGTCATAAAAAGATGAATCCAGAGCAAGCGTACACATGTAAGGATAATTAAAGACAACCCAATCCAAAGTATTATTTTTTTTCGTTTCAAGAAAGCTTGAATCGTTGACAACGTAATCCTCCTTCCTCTTGGATCAACCGCTGGACTTAATCCTCACAGATATATCGTGGTATATTCATCCTTTCAACCCCATCCAGATCCGACACATTAATTGCCCCTGCTTCTCATCGCTAACTGGCGGGAGGATGTGTTTCAACGTGACCTCGATCATCAAATTATTCTTACTCTTAAAGTAATGAGTTACCACCCCTTGAAGCAATTCGCATACTCAGCAACTTTATCCAAAGTCATGCCATTGTCAAGCCAATAGGAGTTACTCCACCTCTTCAACGCGGCAGCACATTTTTTCTTTTCTCCTCATTGTGTTGCATTATCTACATATTTGCTAACAAAGACGGTATATTTTTTTGATTTTCAGCAAGCCAAATCATTTCTTTTGCAAACCGAGCGGGAGGTACACTATGTTGATCCATGTTAGCATGAATCCACCATGTACTTTCCATATACCATAACAACTGTAATGAATAGGTTAAGTAACCCTCTGCCACGTTGCGTTCCTCCCTGTACCCTTCCATAAACGCTGCAGCCAGTGAGACCTCTAATTGATCATCTACGGCACAGGACATCACAGCTCGAGCTACATCAAGCTGCGGATAGTCATATTTGAGTCGATCAAAATCCAGAATTGCCGTTAAACGGTTGTCATCAAATAAAAGGTTATCCACCCACAGGTCACGATGTGCCCATCCCAATTGAAGTAACTCCAGGATTTCCATATGCATGTCTTCCGTTGCTTTTATTTGTGTTTCTATGTTGGCAAGTAAATGAGTTTTACCGGAATCTTTTGTTTTTACCCAAACTGAGTTCCAATACGCCAAACGTTCATCACGGCTGGGAGGGATAAACTGAGGGCTATTTTTAATACCAATGGTCCCGTCGTTTAACAATCGATGCATTTTTCCTGTAGTTCGACCTAAATCGTATATTTGATGAACATTGGCTTTACCTGGCTCAATTAGCTTGCCCTGGCAATATTCCATCACCATGAAAAGTTCTCCCTGATCCGACTCAAGCAATATTTTTTCGTTATACGATAACACATTGGGACACGCTAAACCTTGGTTATACAATCTAACCTGTTGAGAAAGCGCAAACAACAGCTCCTCTGGTATATATTTTTTATATCTTTCCTTGTTATATTGTTTGAGTAAAAGATTCCCGGCTTCCGTTTTTATTTTCCATTTTAAGTTCAGCCAGCCTCGTTTGATTGGAGTCGATTCAATTACATCCAAACCGAAGAAACGATGAAATGATTGAAGCAGGTCATCCAAGATCATTTCCTCTGTCCATAATGTTCCCATTTACCCAGCTCCTAAATTTACAATGTCCAATTGTATATTTCTTTAGAGAGACCACAATAACCTTTTTGATTCCAATTTTTTTCATTATCCTGACTGTTTGCCTCTGCGCGTCTAGTAGCCCATTGATCGCTTGTAATGTAATTATACATAACATTAAAAACAGATAATCCCGTCAAAAATGTAATTTAGGATTAGAAACACTGCAAAGTAAGATACTTATTACTGCGAAAAATAATATAAAAGTTTATAAATAACGTTAAATGTTATATTGACAGATATTAATTGAGCGTTTATGATAATTACATGTTATAAAACATGACTCAAAATATTGACCGTTATTCTCTTGTATAAGCTCATTAATGGGTATGAGCGTCTCGACCAGGCAACCGTAAATTGCCCCAGGCTACAAGAGGCTGCATAAATTGGAGGTCCCTTTATTTCGAACGCCCATCCAGGCACCGAAGTATAAGGTCAGCTTCATTATGCACCTCTTGTGTCTGGGGTTTTCCGCGTTAAGTTGCAAGACCCAATAATCTATGAGGTGATAAAAGATGAGTATGAATCCACAATTATCTGCTGAGACTGCCCAAATCCAGCTCCCCCGAGACTGTACATTCACACCTAATGACTGGCAGGTGCTTTCCCAATACTGGTTCCCGGTCGCTATTGCAAGCGATATTGCGGATAAACCTGTCGGTGTCACACTGTTGGATGTAAAGCTCGTCTGCTACCGGAGCCACGGCAAGGTCATTGTTGCCCGTGATCTTTGCTTCCATCGCGGTGCTCCCCTCAGCAAGGGCTGGGTGGAAAACGAAGAAATCGTATGCCCTTATCATGGCTTCCGCTACAATTGTGAAGGAACCTGCACCTCTGTTCCGGCACACCCGAATACCAAAATTTCACCGAAGCTGAAATTAATCGTGTACCCGACCGTCGAACGGTACGGTCTGATCTGGACTTCTCTGGCTTCTACCAGCGTGCAGATTCCCGATTTACCTGGATGGGACGATCCGGATTTCATCAATATTACACTACCGAGCTTTGATATTGCAGGCTCTGCCGGACGCCAGATGGAAGGTTTTTTGGATGTATCACACTTCGCTTACGTACACATCGAGACCTTCGGAGACCGCAACAATACCGAGGTTCCGCAGTATAAGGTCAAACGGGAGGGTGACCAGCTGATTGCCGATTATTGGAGCACCGTTAGCAATTATGGTAAAGGACAGGAAAATATCGCTGAAGAGGGATTCATGTGGCTGCGCGCATTCCGTGTTTTCCCGCCATTTGCAGCTTCCCTTACCGTACATTTTCCAAACGATGGGAAGCTGATGATTCTGAACTGCGCTTCTCCGGTTTCGGCCCGCTATACTCGGCTATTTTGTCCGATTTCTCGCAATTTCGACAAAAATGCTCCTGTAGAGGATACAATCAAGTTTAATCTACAGGTATTTCAAGAGGACCGGGATATGGTCGAAGCACAGACTCCCGAAGATTTGCCGCTTGACCTCCAAGCCGAAGCCCATATACCAGCAGACCGCACATCCATCGCTTATCGGCAGCTGCTTAGTGAGATCGGGTTGGGAAGATCGTACACGTCCTAGGATGACTGATTCACACAATAGGCACAAAAAACCTCAAACCACTATTAACGTGGGTGAGGTTTTTTGGTAATTCCACAAAGCCGAAAAGCCGACTCTTCAATTGGCATCTTCTTAAGACAACAGTTAATGACAAAATTAAAATATTCGACTGTTCCAGCCTACCAGCTTGGCTATCGCTTCTACATAATAATAATCCCCGTAAATTAAAGAAACCTGGATATCACGCCCGGCTGGCTTATGTCCAGTAGCTTCCAGTAGAATACCTTCGTATTCCGGTTGGTCCAGTGTGCTGTAACTGTTCGTCAATGACAGCAGGATGGATTCAGCCGCAGTCCGGTATATCCGGCTCTCTTCAGCAGGAACCTGAGCCGCGATTTCGAGTAAACCGGATGCAGCAATGCTTGATGCAGAAGTATCTCTCGGCTCCTGGGTGAAATCGGGAAGCCGAAAATCCCAATAGGCAACAAAATCATCAGGAAGTCAGCTCATAAAATAGTGAGCCGTCCGTTTGGCGGCGCTCAAATACTTAACATCCCCTGTGTATTTATAAGTGTTGGCCATTCCATATATCGCCCAGGCCTGTCCACGGCTCCAGGATGATGTCGGCGAATATCCTTGGCCTGCCACATATTCCTCGACATTTCCCGTATCCGCATCGAATACGGTGATGTGATGGGACGATCCATCCTCTCTGATCGTATGCTGCAAAACCGTATCCGCATGTGCACGTGCAATTTGTGCAAACCGGGGATCGCCGAGCTCCTTTGAAGCCCAAAATAAGATCGACAGGTTCATCATCGTATCGATAATTGAAGCTCCCGGACGTGACGCCTGATTCTGAGCCCTAATAAAGCCTCCGGCTAAATTAAACCTGCCAGCCAATATGTTCGCTGCCTGCAACCCTCTGCGCTTTGCATCCGTGTCGCCTGTCAGCTTGTATTTAATTACAGCCGTAGCCAGGAATTGAAACCCGACGTCATGATGAAAGCGGTTGTCCCGCATAAAGCATTGTTCTATCCGTTCATCCCAGGACCACGCTGCATCACGATATATCGCTTTGCCTGTCATATCGCTCAATATCCAAAGCATACCCGGCCAAAAGCCGGAGGTCCACCAGTCCAAGGCAGCATCGTCGTAAATGCCTGAAACAGATACGTGAGGACTACGCTCCCCCAGCTGCTTTATCATACAGTCCACCTTGATTTGAATCCGACTCCAACAGTCTGACCAGGATTTTTCCTTAAACTGGATCAAGTTATGATTCAATGTCAGCCCTCCTTTTTAATTTGCAGTCGTGCAGTCGAGCATCACATCAAACGTATTTCTACTGAGTAAAGTCGCTGACAGATGATTTTAATTATAAAGCAACTCTCACACGGCGAATATCTACAATCCTCAGATGTTTTTGTCTGTTCTCACCTTCTTCAAGCCAAGCACAACTATACGCAGCTCAAATGTGCCTCAACTTAGGAAAAGGAAAAGCGACGCTCCCTATGATTTAGGAACGCCGCTCACATATGCCAAACTCTTAAACAAATAACCATTCACACAACCCCTGTCAGGCTGAGCGAATGGTTACTTGTAATGTATTCTTGCGGGTTAGAGAGACTGAGTCTACTCTTCGCCTACCGCTATCGGATTGTCCTTATAAGAAATCCAATCGCTCCAGCTGCCTGCGTAGAGCTTCACATTCGTAAATCCCGCTTCCTGCAGCGCAAGGACATTAGGCGTAGCGGAAATGCCCGAGCCGCAATAAACAATAATCTCTTCTTCTCGCTCCAGCCCAGCGAAGTGCGCCTTCAGTTCTTCTGGGGATTTCCAATTTCCGGTCTGCTCCAGTCCGTCCTTCCAGAAGTAGTTCAATGCACTCGGGATATGTCCGGCAATAGGATCGAACGGCGCTTCCAAGCCTAGATACTGATTGGAATCACGGGAGTCAACAAGCTTGGTCCCATTGGCTTTGATAGCAGCCCGTACGGCATTCACATCAGCCAGCAGGTGTTCTTGGACAATAGGCTCCAGCGTACGCGAGGTCAATGTGGGCTGTTCACTCGTCACGGGTTGGCCTGCTTGAACCCATGCCTCATAACCGCCATCCAGTATGCGTACGTCTTCGACGCCTACATATTTTAACAGCCACCATAAGCGCGACGCTGCCGGTCCATTCACATCTTCATAAACAACCACTGTTGTTGATCGGTCGATCCCCAGATTTCCAAAAGTTTTCGCCAGATCCTCTGACGACGGGATCGGGCTGCGTCCTCCGTGCTCCTGAGGGGAATCGGTCAAATCACGTTTAAAATCAACGAACACTGCACCCGGCAAATGGCCCCTCTCATAGGCTTCCTTCCCATAAAGCGGCTCTTTCGGCGAAAAGCGAACATCGGCAATGACCGTATCTCCTGCCAAGATTTTTGAACGCACCCACTCGACGTTTACAATGTTTGACATGTTCTTCTTAACTCCCTTCGGTTTATATCGTAAATTCAATGCTGTCTTCTGTCTTTACCTGATGAAGCGATGCATAGATGTCGTTTTGAATTTTCAGCAGCCCGGCATCGTCTCGTTTGCGCGGACGAGCCTGCGGTACCTGGAATATGGCATTAACTCGGCCTGGACGCGGCGATAAAATCACAACACGATCCGCCAGAAAGACGGCTTCTGCTACGTCATGGGTAATAAAAACTACAGTCTTTTTTTCCGATTCCCAGATTTGCAGCAGATCATCCTGCAGCTGCAGCCTGGTGAGATGATCTACTGCACCAAACGGCTCGTCCATAAGCAGCACCTCAGGGCGATTAGCGAAGGCGCGTGCCAGACCCGCCCGCTGCTTCATACCGCCTGACAGCTGATGGGGATACTTTTGCTCGAATCCGCTGAGCCCTACCATTTCCAGGTATCTTCGAGCAGCCGCACTTCGTTCGCGCTTATCCGTTCCTCTGATCTCCAGACCCAGCTCGACATTACGCTGCACCGTGCGCCACGGATAAAGCGAGGGATCCTGAAAAACGACCCCTCTCCGCTTATCCGTACCATCCAGAGGACTGTCACCGAATCGCACATCTCCCTGGGTAGGTGCTTGCAGTCCTGCCAAAATCTCCAGTAATGTGCTTTTTCCGCAGCCACTGGGTCCAAGAATGCAAAGAAATTCTCCGTCCTCAATAGTCAGGTTGATATCAGATAGTATGACCGCCGGCGCAATCTCGCCGTATACCATCGACATATGGTTGATGGAGAACCCCGCCATACGCCCACCCCCTCTTCCTAATTATTGTTTGGGTACGTAACGAAGATCAAGAATCTTGTCGATATCATATATCTGGTCCTGGAAGCCTAATTCAAGCTGAGTTTGTTGGGTTTCCTGTAGGGACTGCCTGTTAACGTCAGGCTTGTTCTCCCACAATACCATCTCACGCTCGAACGCTTTGTCAACCGCAGCTGGGTCAATCTTCACTTGTGTCAGGAAAAATTTCTTATACTCATCGAGATGGCTTTTGGCATATTCCTGGGATTTGAAATAAGCGCGCAGCAGCTTCTCCACCGCATCAGGATGCTTGGCAATAAAATCATTTTGGGATACCAGAACGCCAGTATGGAAATTCGGCAGATAATCCCATCCCTTGGCCAGCAGAGTTGCCTTACCGCTAAGCTCAGCGAGTGAAACGAACGGTTCATGTATGATGGTGGCATCCACTTGTCCAGACGTCAGACTGGCGAACGCAGCATCGTTTACACCATTCGCAATCAGAGTAACATCATTTTTAGCAAGACCATGCTTTTTCAAAATTACTTGCGTATATACATCAAGCCCTGAGCCAAAAACGGCTGCTCCCACCTTTTTACCTTTTAAATCCTCAATTTTTTGAATTTCTGGACGTGCGATCAAATAAAATGCACCTTTGGTGCGGAACATGGAGGATACGATTTTGAGAGGCGCCCCTTTGCCCGCTGCTACTATAGCTTGTGTTGTGGCGAGATCGGCAATATCGATATCCTTGCTCGTCAGACCCGGAACTGGATTCTGGGTCGAAATGAATTCAACGTCCAAACCCTCTTCTTTAAAGAACCCTTTCTCTGCTCCGAATTGAACGGCCATGCCACTCACTCCATTGAAAGCCGCATACTTAACCTTTTGCAGCTGTTGGCTGCTGGCGGCAGGAGCAGAGGTCGAATTAGGGGATGAACCCCCGGAAGCTGGAGCTGCTGTAGTTGCGTTATTAGTTGCGTTGTTTCCGCAGCCTGCGAACAGGATTAAGGCAAACAGACTCATCAGCATAGTTCCCATGCGTTTCTTGTTTCTTTTAACCATCCTATGATCTCTCCCTATGTGTGAATAAATCTGCAAATTTCTGTACATCTTTAGTTGGACTTCCACTTGAGAACTACCTTTTTCTCCAGCAGATCGATGAGCGCGATAATAGCTACCGAGACAACCGTTACAATCGTAATAATGGCAAAAGCCTGCGCAGTGTCATACAACGACGTCGCCTTGACAAGAATATTCCCTAAACCGTCCTGCGATGCGATCATCTCGCCGAATAAGGCACCTACAATCCCGGTTGCTGCCGATACCCGCAGGGCCACGAAGATCGTTGGCGCAGCTGAGGGCAAAATAACCTTGATAATCGTTTGCCATCTGGAGGCCTGGAACACTCGCGCCACCTTCAGATGATTATCTGCCGTTTGCTTGATTCCGGTAATCGTACTGAATGCGATCGTAAAGTAGCAAAACAGAAACACGACAGCGATTTTATGCGGTATTCCAATACCCATCCACAGCATTATGAGCGGGATGATGGTAACCTTCGGCACAGCCATCAGCGCGGACAGGAACGGTCTGAGTAAATCCTCCGCGTGTCGTACGAGCACAAGAAACATGCCAGTAGCGATACCTAATCCTGCAGCTAACAAATAACCGATGAAAAATTCCTGCATCGTCACACGAAGATGGTGATAAATCTCGCTATGGGTCAGCAGCACATAAATCTGCTTCACAACCTCTGTCGGCTCCGACAAATACAGTTTCCCTACGATCCCCATTCGAACAACTAGCTCAATAGCACCTAAGAGGAGCAGTGCGAGCGCAATTTGTCCAATGAGGATGATGCCAAATCGTTTTGTTTTCTTGTTGTTCATCTCTAGCCTCCCTTGCGCCTTGAATCCCATGCTCCTTTTGAGACGGGCTGCCCTATGTTCTCACTTATGATTCAGCTTTGCTGTAACAGGTCTTTACGAGCGAAACGATTCTCGGGGCGTGCCAGTCCAAAATGATCGCGGAACGTGCTTCCCTCATATTCCGTACGGAACAATCCACGTCTCTGCAGCTCGGGAACGACAAGATCGATGAACAGATTCAGACCATCAGGCATGTAAGGCGCGCACAGGTTGAAGCCGTCCGCCGCCTCTCCTTGAAACCATTTCTCAATCTGATCGGCTATTCGCTCCGGTCCACCCACCAGAAGCAGATGTCCACGAACCGTGGCTGCAAAATAATGGTATAACTCTCGAATTGAAATATCATCATGACCCGATGCGTTCTGAGCCAGCCGTATGAAGGGTCTCGCCCCTTCTCCAGGCAAGGTAGACAGTGTCAGATTCGGCAGCGGACCATCGAACGGATACGCGGATAGATCGATGCCGATACGTGCAGACAATGGCTTCAAATCAAAATTTGTAACCAGAAGAGAGCTTAACTCCCGATATTTGGCATACGCTTCTTCATCGGTCCTACCGACAATGGGCACCAGTCCCGGCATAATGAACAGCTCATCCTGCTTCCGACCGTACTTGGCCAGCTTGCTCTTAATCCCGGCATAAAATGCACGGGCTTCCTCAAACAGGAATTGTCCGGTAAAGATCACATTAGAGAATTGCGCCCCCAGCTCCTGACTCCGTTCAGAGGTTCCAGCTGATAAAAGTGGAAGCTGTCCCTGCGGCGGTCTCGCCACATTAAGCGGACCGGCGACCGAGAAATGGTCACCCTTATGATGAATCGCGTGAACCTTGCTTTCATCGACGAAGACGCCGGATGCCTTGTCTCTTACGAAAGCGTCGTCCTCCCAGGTATCCCACAAATCCTTCACGATTTGCACGAATTCATCAGCGTAATCATAACGCTTCGTATTATCCCAATGCTTATCCCGACTAAAATTTTGTGCTGCACGGGCATCGGCTCCCGTAACCACGTTCCAGGCTGTTCGTCCTCGGCTCAAATAATCGAGTGAAGCGGTCATCCGAGCAATGTGATAAGGCTCTGCATAGGTCGTGTTGGCGGTGACGATTAACCCGATTTTTTCCGTAACTGCGGCTAAATGGGCAATCATGGTGAATGGCTCCAACCTAACCATCTGGGACGGGAATTGATACTGCATATCCGCACTGGATGCCAACGCGTCTCCAAGAAAAAAGAAGTCGAACTTTGCTGCCTCCAGACGTTGGGCCACTCCTTGCAGAAACTTGGGATCGAAAGCACCATCGGTTACCGATTCAGGAAGTCTCCAGCCTGCCGGGTGGTAACCTGTCGAGAAAAGGAACAGGCCTAGATGAAGTTGACGTGGTTGATTTGAATGGCTCATAACGATTCATCCTCCTAACGAATTAATGAAATATTTAGTGAAAATTGGTCAATCGTGTTCAATTCTTCAATGGTCAGACGTTGATCCGCAAACCGTAACGAATCGCGGACTTGCTCAGGCTTAGAAGCACCCAGGATTGCAGAAGATACGTAGCTGTGACTAAGTACCCAAGCAAGTGAAAACTGCGCTAATGTCCAGCCCCGCGCTTCAGCGAGCGGACGAATGGCTTCAACGAGTTCATAAGCCGGATTCTTCTGCAAAAGCAGCTTCAGTCGCTGCTCACCCGCTGCCAATCGTGTACCTTCCTGCGGTTGCTCGCCCTGCTTGTATTTACCGGTCAAAATACCACGCCCAAGCGGACTGTAAACAATCATGCCAACCTTCTCCGATTCAGCGAATGGGACTAGGTCCTGTTCAATACCTCGTGAGATCAGGCTATATTCCGGCTGTACACTCTCAAACCGGCTCAACCGGTTCAATGCACTGATTCCATGCGCCTTGGCAAGCTGCCAAGCCGCATAATTTGAGCACCCGATGTATCGGACTTTCCCCTGCTTAACCAGTTCATCCAGAACGCCAAGCGTTTCTTCAATTGGAGTGGCTGCATCAAATCCGTGCACCTGGTACAGATCAATATGATCGGTCTGTAACCGACGAAGGCTGTTTTCCAGTGCACGATAAATGTGATAGCGGCTCAAGCCTGAGTCATTCACACCCGTACCAACAGGTGCCTGCACCTTGGTAGCCAGCACGATATCGTTTCTTCTCCCCTTCAAAAGTCGACCCAGGATCGCTTCCGATTCCCCAGTAAGGTTGGGATCACCAAGGTCCATGCCAGATCCGTATACATCGGCGGTATCTATTAGATTAATGCCGGCTTGGAGCGCCTGATCCAGCACAGCTGCTGAGGCTTGCTCATCGATCCAGCGACCAAAAGCCATCGTTCCCAAACTGACCTCGGACACTTTGAGGCCAGTTCGGCCTAATTTCCTGTATTCCATTCGTAAGTACACTCCTTATGCAACATAATAAACAGCCAGAAAGACGCCTTGTTCCCATTCGCGTCTCTCCGGCTGTCCGGTAGAGTTCATATATTATATTAATTATTCCGATGTGTTTAGTAGGATAATAGCATGGAGTGATCCTATTGTCTATATGCTATAAGTTTCCTTATTCTCTCAGCATATCGGCTGCTGCTTGTTGTCCTTTACTTACAGCAAGCTCGTAAGGCGTCTGACCATCCGCATTCACAGCAGTTCGGTCAGCTCCGTGCTGCAGAAATATTCGGATTAATGATTCACGACCGAAGTAGGCTGCTACGTGAAGTGCGCTGTAGCCTAGCCGGATACTGCCTTCACATTTGGCGTTGACATCTGCGCCATGGCTGATCAGCAGTTTAATGATATGCTCGTAGTTGCCGAGAATCGCCGCATGGATCGCCGTGTTGTTCAGACTCCCGTCCTTGCTCCTGGCATTTACGTCTGCACCCAGTTCGAGTAGCAATTTGACAATTTCCTCATTTCCAAAATGCGCTGCCATCGACAGCGGCATAAATCCATCTGGACTATATGCGGAGATGAGCTCGGGTGATTGCTCGAGCAATTCCTTAACCCGCCCTGTGCTACCGACCACCGAAGCTTCAAACACATCGAGCTCTGCACCGTTGTCGATAAGCAGCTCCTTGATATCGTTCGCACGCATGTAGGCAGCCATTAGAACAGCTGTTTCTCCCTTGCTGTTCGTAGCGTTCACGAGCGTAGAATCCTGATGAATCAGTTGGGTAACCTTCTCAAGGTTATTCAGCTTAACGGCCTCGACCATCTCATTGCGCAATTGCTGAACGTTGTCAGCAAGGAGTTGAGCCCTGCGCAACAGCTCCTCCGAAGATTGAATACCAACATTGACAAAGTGAGAGACAGCCCTCGATCGATTGGTCTCCAATCCTGAATCAACGAGCAGGTCTACCGCTTGAAGTGCCGTATCGTCCAATCTTATGGAGATTACGATACTTGGCTTTTTCTTAGCCATATACGCCTCCATTTGCATACTGTATTTTTGATTACAAAATTACAATATCACATTATCCTTTAAAATACTACCCCCTATTCACATTGTTTTACACGGAATTTATTTTTTCATTTCTCTTGTTTCTTAATCTTCTTCCAAATTATTATTTTAGTAAGCTCCTTTCTCCATTTTATTTGGGGGTTTACTAGCAAAATTATTAGTTACCATCCAAATGATAAATTAATTGTACAACGCCTGAGGAGAACGTTCTTGTATTAACCATTTTTAAATTCAATCTCTGTTTTATATCCACAAACAGCGGTTTTCCTTCTCCCAGAACAACAGGGTGAACAGATAATCTAAATTCATCAACAAGTCCTAAATTGATAAAAGTTGTAATAAGACTTGCTCCACCATATAACCAGATGTCTTTACCAGACTTATTCTTTAATTTATTTACTTCTTCAAGAATACTATCATTTATGAATATTGCTTTATTATCAGTCCCCTTTTGCGTCCTGGAAAACACATATTTCTCTTTACTATGAACCAATTCCCAAAATTCTTTTTCAGAATTAGGATGTTCAATTTCCGGAGTAAATTGTCCCCATAAATCATAGCTTTTTCTTCCATATAAAATAGTATCAATTTGATTCAAGTAATTAATAAACCCCATCTCAGAATCCATAATGCACCAATCCACTTCCCCACTTTTCCCTTCAATAAAACCATCTAAAGTGACTGCTAAATCTAAAATTATTTTTCGTTTCATGATTTATTACTCCTTTCGTTGATCTACCACCGATTATAGACCTTAAATATGTCACCTTATGTCATATAATAAAATAGCGATGGATCGGATCCACCGCTATGCTTGCATTTTTGCTTTTAATATTCTCCTTTAATCACAAAAAACGAACCTCGAATTGTTCCAGCTAGTTTAGACTTCTGTCTAGCAAACTTAAACTTCTCTTCTAACTCCTTTGGTACCTCCATCCCCTCAGATAGCTTAAAACCAACGGCCCGCTTCTTAGGGTCATCAACCGTATACATGACGTTAACCTCTAAACCATCCTCATAAAAGACAAAGGCCCATTTGATATTTTCCACTTGAAAACGCGATGTTTCTAAAGGTTTGGCCGCAAATTCAATATCACGTACTTCTTTCAAAATTCGGTTCACATAATCGATGGTCTCCTGGCTCTCGCTGGCTGGTACTACCGTAAATTCATGCTTGTATTTGTTCATGAAGTAACGGGCTTCATTAGCACGTAAACCAGCAAGCGCATCTACTACAGGTGAAGACTCTAAACCAACCGTAGACACAGTTTTAAAATCAACGATATGGGACATATCCATCCTCCTCGTATTATCACTTTATTTTCTAACAACAGGTATCCACATTTCACCAAATTCTAAGCCATTCGGATTATGTTAATTCGAGTCAACCAAGATGAGCGATAGATCTTGCTTTAGTCCTGTTCCTCCTTAAGAAGCTGATCCAGACGAACCATGTTTTGTTTCCAAAATTTCTCGTAGTACGACAACCAGTCCTGGAGTTCCTTGAGCGGTGCGGGATTGAGACGATTGCGCGTCTCACGGCCGACTTTACGCTCGGTCACAAGGCCGACTTCCTTCAAAATCGTCAAATGCCCGGAGACTGCGTTGCGGCCCATCGCAAAATGCGGAGTCAACCGATGGAGAGGTAATTCATCCGCATCAGCCAGCAGTCGAATGATTTGGCGCCGGGTCGGATCGGCCAGGGCATAATAGACATCCCGTGTCTGTGCAACTGCGCTCATCATCACCACTCCCTCGCATGAAATGAAATTAAATCGATTATTGCTTTGATTATAGGACAGTAAATAGTGTCTAGTCAAGAGATCCACCTTATTTCCAAAGAAAATGGTGAATCTGATGAGCGCTTATATGCGGTTGCAGCCTGGCGGGATTCTTCGCACTTTACAGACGACGAACGTGCTTCTTTGGCATTAACCGAAGCGATAACCAGGCTTAGTGATCGGGAAGACCCGGTTCCAGACAGCATTTGGGATGAAGCCACCCGGCATTACGACGAAACAGCCTTGGCTGCCCTGATTCTCTCAATTGCTACAACCAATCTTTGGTGTCTCCTCACAGCATGCGGATGTTGCTTGAAGGCTGCATACGCCTGTCTCTGGCAAGTCCAATTCTACGCTGCTCGCGTCCTCCCAATCTCCGGTCAGACCTGCAACAACAGACCGAACCTGTTCATATCCCGTTGCCAAAAGAAAGGTTGGAGCTCTTCCATAGCTTTTTACACCGACGATATATAAGTTTTTCTCAGGCTGACGCAGTTCTTTTTCTCCATGAGGACGAACGGTTCCACAGCTATGCTCATTAGGATCAATCAGGGGGGCGAGCTCTGCAACACTTTCAATAGCAGCATCAATGTTGATTCTAAGCTCCCTTAAGAAAGCAAAATCCGGTCTGCTGCCTGTATTGCTAATAATTTCGTCTACGCCTACGATCTTATCGGCCTTTCCGGCTCCTATGACGTTAATCTGTCCATTCTCTAATTCAAAATTGCTGATATGAAACGGAGTCACGACATCAACTAATCCTTCATCCACCATTTTTTGTATGCGTGTCCCAAGGTCGCCGCGGGCGGGGAGACTATCGTTATCTTGACCACCGTAAGCTTCTGTAACACTTTGTTTTCGCATCACCCAGGTGATATGCGTACGCGGCTCCTCTATCTTTAAATCCTGAAGCTCCAGCAAGGTATTAAGAGCAGAATGGCCGCCTCCTACTACAAGGACATGCTTGCCTACATAACGCTGCTTGTGCGATCCGAGAATATCAGGTATTCCATAAAAGAAGTGCGCAGCGTTCGACTTTTCTGATTCGGTCCAGACTCCATCGGAGAGTGACGGATTCGGATGATCCCAGGTACCCGTGGCATCGATAATAGCCCTTGCCTCAAATTGCTTAGGTTTTCCATCGATCTCCACATACACGGAAAATGGTAATTCATCACGACCGCTTGTTTTTATTTTACTTAAGCCTTTCCTGCTAATGGCTTTAACGTTTGAATGATACCAAATATGATTTTTAATCTCGGGTATCTCTGCAAGTGGTGCTAAATAGGTCTCTACCAATTGTTGTCCCGTCGGAAGTCCAGCGTCGTCCGGGGCTTTCCAGCCATTCGATTCGAGAAGTTTTCTTGCGGCCTTATCCACGTTGTACTGCCAGGGTGAGAATAAACGAACGTGCCCCCATTTTAAGATATTGGAGCCTACGGCAGCTCCTGCTTCAAATATCACAAAAGACTCACCTCGTAAGGATAAATGAGCCGCAGCTGCCAAACCCACTGGTCCCCCACCAATAATCGCAACTGGCAATGACTGCTCCGTATGCTGATTCCCCTTTACAATATCTCCTCCACAACAAGTCGCCTTCCCATTGTCCTGCTTGTTAGTTTCATAATAGCTCATAATGATTCCCTCCAATTTTTATTTGCATTTTGCAAGTATTAATGAAAAAAAATTACCCCAAAGGGGTTGTGCAGCATTGGCTGGATTTGGCCATGGCATCATTTAAAAGCTGGATCGAGCGAATGACGGTTTCTTTTTCAAAATCGTTCATGTGTGAAAAAATTTCATTCAAATAGGCATTCATCTGTTGGTCAATCGTCGTTGCTACGTATTTACCTTCTGTCGTTAATGAAAGAACATATACCCTCCTGTCGTCAGGATCGGGTAACTTTTTTACTAGATTCATTTTGATTAATGCTTGAATCTGGCGACTGAAGGTCGTAATGTCGGTTCCCAAAGCCTCTGCTATCTGCTGGATGGATGGCTTATGCTGATGGTCAATCTCATACAGGATGTGACTTTGAACTAATGAAATATCAACTCCACCGGCAGTACAGCAATTTTTATTGAGAAAACCAAAACGACGTGTCATGATTTGAAATAGTTCACGAGTATTATCCATGGCAGCTCACCTCATGAATGAGTATAAATTAATTATTTGCATTTTGCAAGTATTACCCCCCCCCAACCCTTCGGTTAAGGAGAATATAATGAACAGCCTCACGTTCTATTCAATGAACTCATCCTCGAATGTTCCATGAACAAGGACAACTTCGTTAACGTCAAACTTATTTCCATCCAAATCAAAAAATACAAAGTTGAAGCCACAGCTGCCGCGGTCATGAAGTTGTTCGATTCTTACGCCACTGGATTTCAGGTGGTCATGAAGCACTTCTATGCCACTCACCTCAAAGGTGAACCTGAACATTTCATTACCCAACTTATTAGGGAATTGGCTATCGATCTCCCCCTCTGTTTCGACCAAGTGCAGCCATTGTCCATCAGAAAGCTTCATAATTGCTTGAGCTTCTGCAGGATTAAAAGGTACTGCATGGTCCAATCCAAAATTTTGCTGCCACCATTGAGCTGACTTGATCGGGTTGCTAACAGGCACATATACCGAACATATCCCCTTTAATGCAGTTCCTTGAAATACATTAGAAATTTGTGACATCCTCATCATCCCTTCAATTGTTTATTCGTTCTAGCTTAGGGTCCAACATCTTGTGTCAAATCAACGATATCGCTTGTAATCATCCTGCTGTATTGGAATAATATGGGTTTATGATGATCCTAATATGTATTCTATGACGAAGTGCTATTTCCTTTAAATACATTCCTTTTCCAACAACAAAAAAAGCCGCAATTAAGCGACATTTCTTACCTTCCCCCAATCCTCATGGGCGCATAAATTCTGACGGATGATCCGACAAATCTAATCCTGCCTTTGTACAATCCCCTGCAAGATCACCTCTAGCCCCCAACGAAACCGTTCTTCGCCTCCCGAGGAGAGTAGCTCGTCCCTCAAATTGGTAATCATCGGATATCGCATAACATCCAACGATTCATAAGAGGTTAAAATTGTATTCAGCGTTGTCCCTTTCTGATCACGGGAAGCTTGTTCGAATGCAACTGAAGTCGCATAGAGAAGTAATAAATCCACTCCCCATGCTGCAGACGTGGAACGAATTCCTCCTTCATGCAACCGCCCAAGGATATACTCCATGAGCGCTAACGAGTGTGGTCCTACGGGAATCGTCGTTAGAGCGAGCTCGGCAATACCCGGAGATTCATATAGTACCGTTAGATACGAGTTCAGAGCATCGAACAGATTCGTTTTCCAGGATCCATCTTGAGCATCCGGCAATACGACTTTATCCAGCCCATAGTCCAACACATAAGCGCTTAGCTCCTGGAGGTTCGTGACATACACATATAGTGAAGAGGGACCTGTATCCAATGCTTTGGCGATTTTACGCATGCTCAGCCCGGACGAGCCTTCGTTTTTCAGTAATTCCAAGGCGGTCTTCACAATAAGCTCTTTGCTGAGCGGCTCCTTGGCTGGCCGCGAACGACGACTGATTACGGTTCGATTTGAATTATTCATAATTCCCTTATAACATGTTCGTTTGAAATAGTAAACCATCAGCTGAAAGTTTCAATGATGATACGGGTACTAAACCCTGCATTTGTATATAATATTTAATTTATATTCGTGTACCGGTTTATTATTAGGAGAGATATGTGAATCGGGATGGGTTGAAATAATTTGACTTCAATGAACATCACAATTAAAATTAGCTTAGTCAAACACTCATAAACCGTTATACTAAAACAAAGTTATCCATACTTTTTCATTAGGAGTTCACACTATGAAACAGAAATCGACCATCTCGGATGTGGCCAAGTTAGCTGGTGTTTCCAAATCAGCTGTTTCTAAATATTTGAACAATATTCCGTATGTATCGGATGAAACACGCAAGCGTATTGAGCAAGCGATTAAGGAATTGGATTATTACCCCAATAATTTTGCGAGAGCTCTGGTCCATAACTCGATTAAACTGATTGGCTTGGTAATCTCCAATATTCATATCATGATTAATACCGAATTGATTAAATCCATTGAGGAAGAAGCCAATCAGCTTGGTTATAACATTGTATTGGTTACTACGAATGATAATGAAGCGAACGATGAACGCCTGTTGGAAATTTTAAAAGACCGGTTTCAGCATCTGGATGGGTTGATTCTCGCCAATGCAAGAGAAAATCGACTGAATCTGGAAGCATTAAAACGATCTTTTGAGCACATTGTTATGGTGCATCGTCATGTTCCTACGGATTTTATTGATTATGTGGTCGTGGACAATTACACGGGTGGGAAACTGGCGGCCGAATATTTGGTAAGGTTAGGACACAAGCAAATTGGTATGATCGAGGGGCAAAAGGACATCTATCCGACTCGTGAAAGAGCACGCGGGTTCATTGAAGTGCTGCAGAAATATGAACTGTATCATCCAGCGTATATTATTGAGGGTGGAAAAACACTTGAGGATGGATACCGCGCTGCCGAAAAAATTATGCTATCGAATCATAAACCGACCGCAATCTTCGCGATAAGCGACGTGCTTGCTTTTGGCTTATTAGATGCCGCACGTGAGTATGGCTGGAAAATCCCCGAGGAAATATCACTCATCGGCTTTGACAATTTATTCTTCTGCAAATTGGCCAGAGTCCCTCTCACAACAATTGATTCTCGAATTAAAGAACTCGGAACGCAAGCCGTGCAATTGTTGGTACAAAAAATTGAGGGCCAAATAGCTAAAGAAACGCTGCAGCAAGTGATGCTGGCTCCATCGTTAGTTTCGCGGGAATCCTGCAAAGAAATTTCACATCAATAAAAAGTCGGAACCAGGCTTGCTAAGAAAGTATCCTGGTTCCGACTTAACGGTAGATGCTATTCAATTATCAAAATTTATCGGTGTTTAAAATTCGCCGAGCGTTTACCGTAAAATGCAGCAATGCCTTCATAAATATCCTCGCTTTTAAAGACGATTTCGCTCAGCTCTAACGATTTGGATTGTCCTGCGGCCGTTCCGGCCAGTAAACCATGATCAACTGCTTGTTTGATGCATTTCATAGCTACACCGGATCTTAGGGAAATCGTTAAAGCAAGCTCCATAGCTGCTTCCAGAGCCTTTCCCTCGGGAGCGATTCGGTTAATCAATCCCATACGAAAAGCCGTCTCTGCATCAATGGAATCCCCGATATACATCAGCTCCTTGGCCCTTGCCTCTCCAATCAATTGGGGCAATCTTTGCGTGCCTCCGCTCCCAGGAAATACGCCCAATTTACATTCTGGAAATCCAATTTGAGTCTGTTCCTCCATCACTCTGATATCGCAGCATAAAGCCAGTTCAGCACCTCCGCCCAAGGCAATTCCGTTGATAGCCGCAATGGTAGGGATCGGCAGCTTATCCAGCATATCGTATACGTAATTTTCGATGGCTAATTTGTCAACGATCACAGTGCCGGCCTTAACCAGTTCAGCAAATTCTTTGATATCCGCCCCCGCACAAAACGCCCTGCTTCCTTCACCGGTAACGATAACAACGCGAATTTGGGGATCGGACTCGATTTGTTTTAAAACTTGCGCAAGCTGAAGCGTCAGCTCTCTTGATACCACATTTAATGGAGGATTGGATAATTGAATAACAGCTATACCATTGGATTCCCGAATTAGCTTTATCGTATCACTCATCGATTATCTTGCCTCTTTTCCTTTTAATTCGTCTTTTAAATTCATCAGATTCGCGTTGAAAATTCGAGCATCCATCAAGGGAACCTCAGGTGGTACGATAACTGGAAAATCGATTTTATCAAGAACATCACGCTGAATATCCACTCCTGGTGCAATCTCCTTCAGCATGATTCCATCCGGCGTCAAATCAAATACGGCTCGTTCTGTAATATATTTCGCTGTTTGTTGGCGCTCCAGGGCATACCCGCCAGACCATGTAATTTGCTCTACATCTTGAATGAATTTTTTAATGGAACCATCCTGATGGATGACCATGTTACCCTCTTCAATTCGAACATCACTTTTTCCGGCTGTTAATGTACCTAGGAAAAATACCTTTTTGGCATTTTGGGTGATATTAATAAAACCTCCCGGGCCAACAATTTTATTGCCGAACCGGCTGACATTGACATTCCCATGCCGATCGACTTCCGCAAATGATAGAAATGCCAAATCCAGACCACCGCTGTCGTAAAAATCGAATTGATACGGTTGATCGATCATAGCCTCATAATTGGTCGCAGCTCCAGCGTCATTTCCCAACGCAGGTATACCTCCAACTAAGCCTTGCTCGACGGTTAAAGTAAGATCGTTATAAAAGCCTTCTTCAGCTGCAATCAAGGATATTCCGTTCGCAACGCCAAAACCCAGATTCACAACAGCATCCTTAAACAATTCCATGGCCGCCCGACGGGCAATGATCTTTCTTGAATCAAGAGGAAGAACTGCTATTTCATTATCCAGCTTATGAATGTATCCGGCATAGGCTGGGTCAAATTTCGTGACATATGTTTGCCAAGGCTCTTTGTCAATCACAATATAGTCAACAAGAATGCCGGGAACTTTAACCTGCTTCCCCTGTAAGGTGCCATTTTTGGTGAGACGTTCCACTTGAGCAATCACGATTCCGCCCGTCCGACGCGCAGCCGTAGCAATGGATAGATTTTCACCGAATACGGCCTCGTGTTCCATTGTCAGATTACCCTTTTCATCTGCTGTTGTAGCCCGAATAAAAGCAACATCGATCTTGATGGGTTTGTACCGTAAATATTCTTTGTTATCAATTTCAAGAACCTCCACTAAATCCGGACCTCGTTTGCTCCCCTGCTGTCCACCTTGCAAGCGAGGATCGATAAAGGTATGCAGTCCAGTAGTCGTAATTAATCCCGGACGTCCGCCTGCCATTTCCCTGGTCAATTGAGAAAGAACTCCCTGTGGGAATGTATACGACTCGATTTCACCCGATAATGCCATATCTGCAATCCGGGGACTATTGGTTAGTGTGCCGCATATAGAGCGCTTAATTAAACCCGAGTGCGCTAATCGATTCATTCCGGCTTCTTTCCAATCGCCAATCCCTACAGCATGGGCACATGTAAGGCTGCGCGGGAAACCAGTTTTGATAAAACGGCCCTCAAGCCCTTCAATCAGCTTTTCAGGAACGGCATGACCACCTCCCGATCCCCCAATCCAAAGCGTATCATTGTCTTTAATTAGTGCTGCTGCTTCTTCGGTTTTGATAATTTGAACCATAACCTCTACTCCCTCACCATTTAATTGTAAGTAAATTCTTTATATTCCTTTAAAACATTGCGCATAATAATCAGACGATGAATTTGTGATGTTCCGTCATATATTTGACATATTTTGGCATCCCGCATAAACCTTTCTAAGGGGTATTCCTTGCTGTAGCCGTATCCTCCGAAAATCTGAACAGCATTGGTCGTATGCATCATCGCATTATCGGAGCAAAAATATTTGGCCATAGAAGCCTCTTTCGTATAAGGAATTCCAGCATCTCGATATTGAGCAGCGCGATAAAGTAAGAGTCTTCCCGCTTCAATCTCTGTTGCCATTTCCGCCAGCATAAAACCGACACCTTGAAAATTTCCAATAGGCTGACCAAATTGTTTGCGATTAGCCGCATAATTCGACGCTAATTCAAAAGCTGCCTGGGAAAGACCTAACGCACACGCAGCTACATCAAGACGAGTACCATCAAGGCCCGACATCATAATTTTAAAGCCTTGGCCTTCTTCACCGAACATATTCTCCTTCGAAATCGTACAATCATCGAAATACACGGAGCTGACCGGTACACCATGCTGTCCCATCATCGATTCTTTGGGACCTATCTTCAATCCGGGCGTCCCTTTTTCAACGATAAAGCAGGTGAGACCATGTACCCCTTTTGTGGGATCGGTTGATGTCAGGACAATCAGCATATCGGACACGGGAGCCAAAGTAATAAAACATTTACTGCCGTTAATGACCCAGTTATCTCCGTTTCTAACCGCACTCGTCTTAATACTCGCTGCATCCGAACCCGAATCCGGTTCCGTGATCGCAAAGCCCCCGATTTGTTTCCCACTGCTTAAAGCAGGAATCCATCGCTGTTTTTGTTCCTTACTACCAAATCGATGAAGAAGGCCAAGATGAAGATGAATAGCGCCTATAACGTTACTGACCGCTGCGCTTGCTCGAGATATCTCCTCATTGCACATCACGGATGCTAAAGTTCCGCAGTCAATCCCGCCTTCTTCTTCGCTGAGCTCCATACTTAAAATACCAAGCTCGCCGGCCTTTTCAACAATGTCAGGGAAAAACTCATCCTTTTCATCGATTTCTTTGGCACGGGGTGCGATAACCTCTACTGCAAAATGACGGACCATGTCTCGAATTTCTTGATTCGTCTCATCTACTTGAAAATTCATCATGCGACACTCCTTTAATTGACCATATGTTATAATCATTGCCGGTAAATCTCCGCCGATTCAGCGAAAGACATCGTTACTTGGTTAAAGTCTGATTGCTTTGCCAGCCCGTGAAGACTCATAGATCGCCTCTAGAATAGCAAAGGTTTTGGCCGCTTCATCACCGGTAACAACAGGTGTGGATTGATTGCGGATGGCCAACAGTACATCCTTATATTGCGCTTTCAAGGAAGCAACAGATATGTTCCCATGATCCAAATTCGTCTCACCCTTTAGTCCATCGGTTATGCTATTCTCCTGATCTAATCTGGAGCTGTAAAAGGAAACTTCATCTCCAACGATGCTGATGGAGCCAGAGCTTCCGAATATATCGAGTTGAGATGGATACCCGGGATAAGTACCTGTTGTGGCGCTTATCATCCCATGTGCTCCATTTTTAAATTTCAGGCAGACTACCGCGGTATCTTCGACTTCAATGTCGGTATGAACAGCTCTGTCCGTATATCCGAACACCGCCTCTACATCCCCCATATACCATAGCATCAAGTCGATAGTATGAATCGCTTGAACGACGAGAACACCCCCGCCAGCCAAGCTTTTGCTTCTGTGCCATGAATCATAATAGGAATTTGGCCTATGCCAATGAACGGTGCAGTTAGCTGTGATTAGCTTGCCAAGCTTTTGCTGGTCGATTTTCTCACGAAGAAATAATGCCGATGGGTCAAAACGATGCTGGGATACGACAGATAGTTGTGTTCCCTTTTGCTTGCACAAATCTACATACGTTTTTATTTTGTTCATATCAACGCCGACTGGCTTCTCAGCTAAAATATGCTTGCCATGGTTGGCACAAAGCGAAATCAATTCCTCGTGATAATACGGAGGGGTTAATAATACCACCAGGTTGATGTCAGGATCTGAAACCAAATCGATACTATTCGGATAAGATTTCGTATTTGTTGATTCAGCAATACGCGCTGCCAACGAAACGTCGCGATCCGTAACGCCTATAAGGCTAAGATCGGTCAATTCCTGAATCGCTTGGATGTGCGCCTTGGAGATGGCACCACAGCCTATAAGACCAACACCTATTTTCTCTCCCATACGAATCCCTCTTTCTATTGAAGTCTGTTGTACCACCACAAGGATGAGCTTTTTTGCTTCATATGCCTTATACCTGCTAACCCTCTACTTTTAGATTATCCTTCTGCATGATTCGTACAACTCCGGTGCTTTCGAGTTCGTTGATTTGCTCCATCCCATATCCAAGCTCCGTTAATATTTCCTCGGTATGCTCACCTAAGCTTGGTGGCACCCTGGTGACAGCCGGAACCTTGCCGTCATATTTCACGGGATGTGCTAGAAGCTTCACCTTCCCTGCTCGCGGGTGATCAAAACTGACGAAGGAATCGTTCCATACGACCTGCGGATCGTTCATCACTTTTTCATAATTGTTGACTTCCGCATACCATATGCCAATCTCATCAAACACTTGTGACCAATAATCGAAACCCTCCTTCTTCAGATGTTCCGCAACTCTGGAATTAATAAACTCACGCTTTTTGTATTGATCACTCGAAGTCCACTGCAGAAACTCGTTGTCCGAAAAAGCTTTGGATAAATGAATTAAAGAATTCATAGATAAACATATATGCCTGTCTGCCGTCTCATAAATGCCGTAAGGCGCTTGATGGAATTTCGTTGCAATACCCGAAGCACTCCGATCATAAAGTGTCGCATTGTTCGCAAAATAATTGATCGGTTCAATTTGCAAGTCAAGAGCTGCGCTGAGCAAGTTGCTTTCCACTTTTTTTCCGATGCCCGTTTTTGTTCTCTCATATAGTGCTGCCAGCACACCCATTGCGGCCAATACAGCAGCATGTTGATCGACGATTGCCGTCCCGACTGGAATAGGCGGGTCACCGCTTCGTCCGCTTAGCATCGCCAATCCGCTCATTGATTGAATTAACAAATCTTGTCCAGGCTTGTCTTTGTAAGGACCAGAGGACCCAAACCCGGAGCATGAGCAGTACACAATACCCGGGTTGATCTCGGATACGGCTTCATATCCGAAGCCCAGCCGATCCATAACGCCTGGTCGAAAATTCTCGACGATCACATCCGCCTGCTTCATTAAATCCCAAATGATCGCTTTGCCTGCTTCATCCTTAAGATCGATGCTTAAGCTCCGTTGGTTTCTTCCAGCCAGCAAAAAGAAAACGCTCTCAGAATGGATAAATGCTTCTGCCCCAGCCCATTGTCGCTCAAAGGCACCATTGACGTTCTCAATTTTAATGACATCTGCACCTAAATCACCTAAAATCTGCACTGCTGACGGGCCCTGAAGAAAGTGAGTGAAACTTAACAATTGAATATCCTTTAGCATGCGACTCACCTCTATCACACATTTTTGTAACAGGACAGAACGGAATTTATTAGTAAACCGGTACACTATAATAGTGTAGTATTTTACTGTTTTACTGTCAATATTATTCTTTTGAACAATGTTTATAAGGATCTTTCGACAATTTCCGTAATATCCAATGCTTTAATTGTGTTATCCGCTTCTTTGGCTTTGATCCCATCACTAAACATCGTCAGGCAATACGGACAATTTGACCCAATGATCGTCGGGTTCAGCTGGATCGCCTGTTCTGTCCGTTCGATGTTGATACGCTTCCCTTGCTTTTCTTCCAGCCACATCATCCCACCGCCAGCACCGCAGCATAATGCGTCCTGCCGGTTGCGTTCCATTTCAACGATCTCAATCCCGGGAATCCTCCTTAAAATCTCGCGCGGAATATCATAGATATGGTTATAACGCCCAATATAACAAGAATCATGATAGGCAACGATTTCTTTGACCTCCTTGGTAGGCTGGATGCGTCCTTCCTGTAACAGCTTCCAGATGATTTCGGTATGATGAAATATTTCTGCCTTCAAACCAAATTCGGGATACTCATTCTTGAATGTGTTATACGTATGCGGACATATCGTCACTATCTTTTTGATATCATAGAACCGGAATAATTCAATGTTTTCCTGACATAGCTGCTGGAACAAGAACTCATTACCCATACGTCTGGCCGTGTCCCCGGAATTAAGCTCCTCATTACCCAACACAGCGAACTTAATGCCGGCAACATTCAGAATCCTGGCAAACGATTGTGCAATTTTTTGGCTTCTGAGGTCAAAAGAGCCCATGGACCCCACAAAAAATAAATATTCGAATTCGACAACCTCATCGATGATAGGAACGACGATGTCATCTCTTCCTTCTCGCCAACGAATCCTCTCCTTCCTGTTAATGCCCCACGGATTGCTTTGTCGCTCAATGTTTTGGAAGTACCGAGAAGCCTCTGACGGCATTTTCCCTTCAGTAAGCACCAAATATCGGCGCATATCTACAATCTTATCGACATGTTCGTTGGCAACCGGACACTGGTCCTCACAATTGCGACAGGTTGTACATGCCCACAGCTCTTCCTCTGTAATGACATCTCCGATCAGATTTGCTGCAGCATTGCTTTGACTGGGAGCCATACCTGGAATCCATGGATTTCGTGAGGTGACGGCTGCTCCTTTGTCGGTAAGGTGGTCTCTCATTTTCACAATAAGATCCATAGGAGATAGCGTCTTACCGGTACCCGAAGCCGGACACATATTCGTACAGCGACCGCACTCTACACAGGCATATAGATCAATAAGCTGATTTTGTCGAAAATCTTCAATTTTCCCAACCCCGTAAACCTCCTGCGTTTCATCCTCAAAGCTAATCGTTGTCAATTGGCCTGCAGGCTTGGTGTCGCGTAAATAGATATTAACTGGCGCAAAAAACACATGTGCATGCTTGGATTGTGGCACATAAACTGCAAACGCAAGCAGCGTGATCAAATGAACATACCAACATACATAAAACCATGCTGCCGCCGCATGAGTGCTCATGCCTTGAAACAAAGAAGCAATCGCTGATGAGATCGGAGCCGCAAATGCGCCCGAATGTCCTAGCCAAAGTTGTTCAAAGGCCAGGCTCATCAAGATGGAGAACATTAAAACCGATAAAAAGATAATGACTATTCCGGATTTGAATGTACGGTTCAATCGCTCCAATTTTTCGATATAACGCCGATAAAAAGCATACAGGGTAGCTATCAGCACTAGAAAAGTTGTGATTTCCTGAAGGAAACTGAAATAGGGGTGTGTATCTCCCAGCGGGTATTCGAACCCTTTGACAAAACCTTTTAGAATCAGCTCCAGAGCTCCAAACTGTAAAATGATAAAGCCATAAAACATAATAACGTGCATCATTCCGCTTTTCTTGTCTTTTAATAATTTCTTTTGCCCGAAAACATTAACGAGCACTTCATGGATACGTTGTGCATAATCCTTTTGTAAATTCGCTGGTTTCCCCAATTTAATAAATGAAACACGACTGTAGATCAAATTCGCGAATATATATAGCGCACAACCTGTTAAAAGGAGGACAACAACAAAGTTGAACAGGGATACCATACGTCCACTCCTTTCTTTCCCTAGAAAAACAGTTCTGAAATGTAAGCTTAATGGTTTAATTTGAGCAGCCTTTCGCTCAGGATAGGAATGACTTGAGATAAATCGCCAACGATTCCATAATCAGCAACTTTAAAAATCGGGGCTTCCGGGTCAGTATTAATAGCAACAATAGCTTTCGAGTTGGACATCCCTGCTATGTGCTGGATCGCGCCGGAAATCCCGCAGGCCAAATAGAGATCGGGGGTAACCACTTTCCCCGTTTGACCGATCTGTAAGGAGTAATCGCAGTATCCGGCATCACAAGCTGCACGTGAAGCCCCGACAGCACCTCCAACCACTTCGGCTAACTCGTAAAGAGGTTTAAAGCCATCTGCGCTCTTGACCCCTCGCCCTCCCGAAACAATAATTTTCGCTTCGCTGAGGTCAATGCTGTCCGATGCTTTGCGGATGACACTTTTCCGCTCGGTTCGAACGTTCCTATGCTCGATAGCGTAGTTAATCATTTCTGCAATGCGACTCGTGTCAGGTTCCTCAATTCGGATGTTGTTAGGGCGTAGGGTAGCCATAATAATCCCCTCTTTAATCCTTGCTTTGTGAAAAGCTTTACCTGAATAAATCGGGCACGTACATACAATGGAGTCTCCATTTACCTCGATGTCAATACAATCGGAAATCAAGGCTGTTCCCATATGTGCTGCAAATAGCGGCGCTGCATCTTTGCCGATAGAGGTATGTCCGAGCAATATCGCATCCGGATTTACTCGGCTACTTATAGTCGCGAGTGCGTCACAATAAAGCTCAGCGGGATTACTATTATGTTGATTAGAGGAAACCGCGAATATTTGATCTGCTCCGTAATAAGCCAATAGACTGAATAGTTCTTGTTCGTTGTTATCGATAACAATTGCAGTAACTTGACCGCCATCCGCCATCCTTTTTGCTGCACTAAGCACTTCCAGGGATACTTTACGCAATTTCCCATCACGTATTTCGGTTACAACCAGTACGTTTTTTGTCATCTCTTTCAATCCTTCCTATGTTTAATAACGTTAATTAATTCAGCTTTAATAGATTAGGAAATAGTGCGATCAACTGGTCTACTTGCTCCTCGGCGTCACCCTCCAGCAGTTTAACCTCACCTTTCTTCGGAGGCAAATACACATCAATGTATTCTAACATCGAGTTTGTATCCTCCGAGGAAAAACCCAAATCCTCCAGGGAATATCGATCGATGCTCTTTTTCTTGGCCTTCATAATACCTGGTAAAGATGGATAACGGGGTTCGTTTAATCCCTGCTGTGCAGTGATCAGGATAGGCAATGACGATTCTATGTTCTCCGTATCCCCTTCCGCATCTCTTTGTGCCAGCACCTTGTTTCCATCAATTTTCAAGCTCGTCACCGCAGTAATAAAAGCAATATCCAACTCTTGCGCTACACGGGGCCCCATTTGTGTCGACCCATTGTCAATGGTCATATATCCACCCAGAATGATATCAAAGGATCCCCTTTTTTTAATTGCAGCAGCTAATATTTTGGACAATACGTAATCATCCTGTATTGACGATTCATCCTCTACACATACAGCGAAGTCAACCCCCATTGCTAATGCATGACGCAGAGCGCTATCCATGCGAGCCGGTCCTATAGCCACAACTGTTACTTCTCCGCCAAAGGATTCTTTTAACTGAAGTGCCTCCTCAACCGCATATTCATCATAAGGGTTAAGAATAAATTTGACCCCGTCTTCGTTAATTTTACCGTCTTGCAGCGTAATTTTTTCTTCCGTGTCCAAGGTTTGTTTGATAAATACGATCATGTTCATTAAGACTCTTCCTTTCTGGCATAAATTAAAATATTTAGTGTACCGGTTTACTAATAATTATATTTCCAGATTGAATAAACGAGATCAACGTACCCTTAGTAAAATAAAAATTTCGTTAAGATTACTAATCAGCGACGATGTTTAATTGTGTGATAGAAATATAAAATATAGTAAACCGGTTTCCCTATCATTATATTTCGTGATGTTTTATGTGTCAATCCCCTTTTCACAAGATCAAACTAAAAAACCTCTGAAATTACAGAGGCTTTAGTTTGTGTTGTAGTAGGATCTCACCGCTATTTTTTAGCTCCATAAGCGGAACCGTTATCCAATTGCTCCTGCCACTCCGGTGCTGCAAGGCCCGTCACCTTTCCATTCAGGAGAGGATCATTCGTAGTCTTCATCCACACCTCCACCTTGTCTCGAAGCTCTTTCAATACCTGTTGGTACTCCGGAATGTGGACAAGATTATTAGTTTCAAGAGGATCATTCTGCAAGCTGTACAGCTCCTCCGGCACATTAGGCGTGTAGTATTCCTCCCTTACGACTTGCCCCGAAAGGCTGCGGTGAATGTCTAGAGGCAGATACACAGCAGGCCCGTCTTCAAAGTTGCGGATATATTTATAGCTTTCCGTTCTAACGCCTCTCATCGGATGGTATTGATCATGCCAGGTCAATTCGGAAAAAAAATGGTCTCTTGGCTTCACATTGGTGTCCGGCTTAAACAAACCGAGAAAGCTGCTTCCATCAAGCCCCTGAGGAATTTCCGCTCCCGCAAATTCAAGCAATGTGGGCATTAAATCTACATTACAAAGCAGCTGATTCATTACAAGTCCCCCGGCTATCTGTCCGGGATAATACATAATTAAAGCCGTTTCCAAGCCCGCATCCATCAGCGTCCCCTTCGCTCTCGGGAAGGCTATGCCGTGATCAGTCGTATAAATCACAAGCGTGTTATCGCTCAATCCGCTTTCTTCCAATCCACGGAGTATGCGGCCTATGCTTTGATCCAGCACTTTGGCGGAGCCGTGCAGCAGCGCAAAATCTTCCCGAACCTGAGGTGTATCCGGCAGGTAAGATGGCGGCACTACTTTATCCACCGGATCAGCGGCCGCTTCATATTCATCAAAATCCCGATGTGTTTCAAAAAAGCCCACTGAAGCGAAAAAAGGTTTTCCATCCTTGGCTTCAGCTTTTTCATGTAAATAGTCCAACACCCTGTCAGCGACTTGAGGTCCCCTGTCTCCAGGAACCGGTAGTACCTTATCGTAACCAAGCTTGGAGGTGGACGAGGTTAACCGGCTGTCCGGTTCGTCTATCGTTTCATGGCTGAAGCCAATCAATGCTGTTTCATAGCCTTGTTTGCCGAGCTCCTTAGGCAAGGTCGCTACACCCGGATGCATTGAAAATCCCAAATGGGCCAAACCGATCATCCCATGGTTATGCGGGTACAATCCGGTCAATATACTTCCACGGCTCGGACTGCACTGGGGAGCGGGGCAAAAATATTGATCGAAGCGTACCCCTTTTTCCGCCAAAGCATCAATCGATGGGGTTTCTACGGTTCGGCCATAGCAGCCCAAATACCTACCTGTATCGTGTGATATCATAAATAAAATGTTAGGTTTTTTCATTGTTTTGTCTCCTCTTGGCTGCTGCGGCGCTTTATTCTTTCACTGCACCGGAGGTTAAGCCTGAAATAATATGTCTTTGGAATATAAGCACCAGGATGACGATCGGTATCGTTACCGTGATGGCCGCTGCCGAAATCTCGCCCCATGGAAAAGTGAATTCTCCCTGGAACATCGCAATGCCTACAGGTACTGTCATCATGTCTTGTTTGGAATTGATTGTTAAAGCGAAGAGAAATTCATGCCAGGCGTCAACAAACACAATAATCGCGGTTGTAAATAGTCCAGGTGCTGCGAGAGGAAGCAGGATTTTCCAAAAGGTTTGCATAATCGATGCTCCATCGACCTTGGCCGCTTCCTCAAGCTCGAACGGTATTTTTTGAAAAAAAGTTGTCATATACCAAATGGATAACGGCAGCGCAAACGTCGTATAAGGGATTATAAGTCCCAAATAAGTATTCCGCAGACCTGTAGCCTGCATAAACAAAAAAATCGGAGAAATCGTGGCAATTTGCGGAAACATCGAAACAGCAAGCAGTACGCCCAAAAAGACAGATTTCCCCCAAAAGTGAAGCCGGGCAATCGCATATGCCGCAAAGGACGCGACGATCAGACTGTAAATCATGGTCAGACCTGCTATCGAAAAGCTGTTGAGCAAATAACGGCCAAACGGATGATTAACAAAAACGCGAACATAGTTATCCCATGTATAACCAGGGACGAATATATCAAAAGCATACGTTCCATACAGATACGCAGTTTGCTTAATGGAAGCCAGGAAAATCCACATGAAAGGAAACATGGCCGCCCCCACAAAAACCGTGACACCTAAATAGAAAAGAAAGCCTGCTTTTTTAACCATTGCGCCTACCTCCTAACTCCCGCGTTTGCTGACTGCATCGGCGCCTAATATTTTTATATAGATCATACATATGATGGCGATACATAGAAACACGATAACAGACAATGCAGAGCCTGCGCCAAAGTTAAGCTCGGAAAACATCGTTTTGTAAGCATAGATGGATATCGATTCTGTTGAATTGGCCGGTCCGCCACCTGTAAGCACATAAATCAGGTCAAATACACGGAAGGCATCCAGTGTACGGAACATGACCGCAACGAGGATCGTGGTTTTTAAAGAGGGCAGCGTAATATGAATGAACTGTTTCCACCGATTCGCTCCATCAACTTGGGCCGCCTCATACAAGGAGCCAGATATCGTTTGAAGTCCTGCCAGCAGCAGTAGAGCGACAAAGGGTGACGTCTTCCACGTATCCGCCAGAACAATAGAGAACATCGCTCCAGACTTGGTAGACAGCAATGTACTCATTTGCGGTATAAAGCCCGCTTCAGCAAACAGCTTGGCCACAATACCGTTCTGACCATCGTAGAGAAAGTGCCAGATCATAGCCGAAATGGCAGTTGGCGTAGCCCAAGGGATCAGAACCGCCGCTCGCACAAGACCACGTCCCCGGAAAGAACGATTGATCAGCAGTGCTATCAGCAGGCCAAACAGCATTTCCATCGAAACGGCATAAACCGTGAACAAGGATGTATTACCGATAGATTGCCACAGACGACTATCCGTCAGAAATTTTTTATAATGACCCAAGCCAACAAAGTTCGGTTCGATAAAGGTTCCTTGGAGTGCGTTCGTTAATCCAATCGCATCGTCAGGCCGTTTCATCATTCCCTTTTCTTTCAACTGCACCAAGCTGCTGTGAATGACGCTAAGCTCAGATTTCACGCTTGCTGCCTTGTCATTATCGAGTTTCATGTATTTCAGCTGAGCAGGTACAGGTTCAAAATCATATAACAGCCGATCAATCTGCTCATACCTGTCTTTTATCGCCGCGTCTGTCTCCAACTCCTTGCGGATTTGTTCCATTTTCAATCTTAACGGCTCTAATTCGGTCCCCGCTGGGCCACCTGCACCCGCCTCGGTCTCCAGTGTTTTTAATAATATCGGTAACGTTTCTGCGTATTTCTCCATATCCAACGCGTACATGGTATGAATCTCGCTTTTAGTCGGATCGTTTAACCGAATATCATATAAACTGATCCAGAAGGAACGCATAACCGGCCAAATCGCAATCGCACAAATTAATAGCACTGCAGGCAAAATCAATATATAGGCCGTCCTGCTTTCTTTCGTTAAACCGATTCGTTTGAACATTTCGGGGTCACCTGCCTTTAGCCGTATCGTAACAGGAAAAAATGAAGAGTCATCCTGCTGTATGACCCTCCATTCTATTGTTATTTTGCCTCTTTATCTTACTTCGCAGCAACTGCCTGCTTGATTTGTGTTTCCAGGTTAGTTAAAGTCTGTTCCGGTGTTTGCTCGCCTGCAATCGCTTTAGACACTTCCACTTGGATAATGCCGGAGATTTTCGCATATTGCGGTGTAATTGTCCTTGGAATCGCGCTGCTCAGACCGTTAACAAAATCACGATTCGCAAACAATGGGCTTGCTTTCTGCACATCAGCATCGTCAAACAGTGGAAGATAGGTAGGCGTTTGCGTGCTGTCGATAGCGATTATCTTCTCCCCCTCAGCGCTGACCATGAATTTGAGGAACTCCCATGACTCCTTCGGATGCTTGGAGTATTTGTTAATTGCTGCAAGCCAACCTCCGAGTGCAGCGGCTGAACGCGCATCTCCTGAAGGAAGTGGAGCGATGCCAACATTGCCAGCTACCTTGGATACTTTCGGATCATTTGCTTGTGCGTATAAAGCCGGCCAATGGCGGGCGAACACAGCACTTCCTTCCATGAATGCGGTCAAGGTCTCTTTTTCCGTAAAGGTGTTGAGATTCGACGGTACTGCAGGAGATTTAGCGATTTTTACCAGCTGCTTTAATCCCTTAAGTGATTCTGGGCTGTTCACGGTTACATTGCCTTTATCATCGATAATTTTACCGCCGTAAGCACTAATCAGTTCTGTAAAACTGACCGATAAACCCTCATACTGCTTCGCTTGCGTAACAAAACCGTACTGAGTACCACCTTGGCCCTTCAACTGCTCTGCCTGCTTGATCAGATCATCCCAGGTTTTGGGTACGTCTTTTACCAAATCTTTCCGGTAGTACAACAGTCCTGAGTTATTATAGCGTGGAAGCGCCCATTGCTGGCCGTTGAAATATCCGGATTCGACTCCTGCTTTGAGATATTTGCTCAGGTCCACATTATCGTCTTTAATCAACCGGTCAAGCGGAAGGATAAATCCGGCTTGTGCGAACTCCGCTGGCCAGACCACGTCCAGATTGATAACGTCCACCTCCGCCGATTTGCCACCCAAAATCGTTACGAGCTGATCATGTGTTTGCGAAGAGTCATTCGGAAAGTCGCGTAATTCCACTTCAATATTAGGATACTTTGCCTGGAATGCCGCAATTAGCTTTTTCGTTCCCTCGGTTTGATCTGCGCCTTGTCCGAATACAATTTTCACCTTTTCAGCCGATGGTTTGGTTTCTTTGGTTGGGCTGTCTTGAGGAGCAGCTTGTTTGGAAGGAGCTTCTCCGCCGCAGGCAGCAAGCCCTGCAGACATCGATAAAATTAATGCTGTGTTCAATAATTTGTGCTTCATTTGTTTTCAGACCTCCAAATTAGTTTTGTTTTCATTTTTTATAAAAAAGAATGAAAGCTTCTCTGAAAAGCTTTTCAGAAAATGCAAGGCTCTTCATCAGAACCCCTTTCCAGCCTCCATCCTCAATTGCTACACATGATTTAATTGTTTAACCGAATCCCGTTCCACGATCCAATGGTTCATGTAGAACCTCATTTCATCTAACGCAACGCCATTTATTAAACTGTCCAACATTTTAATTGCCTGTGAACCCATCTCATACAGAGGCTGGGCAACTGTAGTCAGCTTCGGGAAACACATTCCCGCCATCCGCGTGTTGTCAAAGCCGATTACTGAAACTTCATCCGGTATTTTCACCTTGTGTTCATGCAGATAGGAAATCGCCGCAAGTGCTCTTTCGTCACTAGTTGCAAATACGGCCGTCATCTCTGGGAACTTCGCATGTAATGCTTGCATCGCCTTGTAGCTGTCTTCAAAAAGGTATTTGCCATATTCAATGCGATTCTCCGGAACAAGTTCGATGTTATGTGCTCTATGAGCACGCAGAAAACCTTGAATTCTCGGCAAACCGGATATCGGATCAAGCATTGAACCACTGATCATTCCAATCTTCTTATGACCCTTCTTGATCAAATAATCAGTCGCATCATAGGCTGCTTGCTCGTCATCGACCTTGACCGATGGAATATCATACTCCAGACTGTGGGTAGCAGCAAGAACGATAGGGATATTTAAGCGTTTGAATACTTCATAGCTATCCGGAAATATAGGTTCACTGGTGAACACGATGCCGTCGATCTGCTTTTCACTTAACACCTTCAGACTTGACAGCCTTCGCTCTTCATTATTATCCGTATTGCATATGATCAGGTTATTGCCGCTTTCATGAGCTGCATCTTCCATACCCTTGATCACTTCCGCATAAAACAAGTTGGATATATCTGGAATGAGGACACCTAAAGTCTTCGTTCGTTTGTGAATCAGGCCTATAGCCAAAGCATTAGGTGAATAATTCAGCTCCTGGACCGCCTGTAATACCTTATCGCGCTTGTCTTTGACAACAATATCCGGATTATTCAACACTCTTGAAACGGTACTGATTGATACATTGGCCATTCGGGCTACATCTTTAATGGTTGATTTCATATTATTTCACCTTATATTTGTAATGAAAAGCTTTTCATATCCATTATAACAAAGGTTTTTTAATTCAACCACTACAAAGTTTAAATAAAATTGATCGATCACCGGAGTAATCTTTTTTTCTTATACCAAGTATTATACTCGGTATTGTAAGTTTTTCAATAGGTAATGAAAAATTATTTTCAACTTATCCAAATTACATTGTTATCGAATAGGATGTTACAAAAAAAACGGCAGTTCTTCCGTTACGATTTGAATAGGAAAAGCATTTTCGCAACATCAAGCAGCACAACTGCCTCCAGGCATAAGCATCACAAAGTATTGATTTATTTACTGATTTTAGATTATGATATATAAATTAATCCTTACATTTTACACCCTGTAATTAATCATCTATATCAATGATACAAATAAATACCAATCGTTTTATTGAAATAACCTTAAAATTAAAGGAGATCATTCAAATGGATCAAGTTGATAAACAAATCCTTTTTCATCTTCAAAATCAGGCAAGGATTTCGATGACAGAGCTGGGCAAATGTGTGAATCTGTCTCAACCTGCGGTAACAGAAAGAGTACGGCGCATGGAGGAAAAAGGAATTATCGAGGAATACCGCACTATCATTTCTCCCGAGAAAACGGGGAAACAAGCAGCTGCTTATTTCCTGTTTCAGACTAGAGAGTGTGATGCATTTCTCGATTTCGTCCGTAAGTCTCCCCATGTCGCAGAATGTCATCGTATAAGCGGGGAACACAATTATTTAATGAAAGTGATGACCGACTCCATTCGTTCTCTTGAACAGTTTGGCAATGACTGCAATAAATATGGCACGTACACGATTCTGATTGTCATGTCTTCACCTGTCGACCATAAACCTTTCATTCCAGCTGTTGAAGATTCAAATGAGCTCAACCATGCTTCCTCGAAGTAAACCCATATTCTCTGGCCCTCCACACAATGAACAGAGCAAAGAGTAGCAGAATCAACAAGACCCAAGGAAAGGAACGGACATCTATAGCTTCAAGTAAAATAGCGCCGATTAAGCCACCCCCGCCGATGGCCAGATTCCATGCCGTTACCAGCATCGATTGGGCTACGTCCACACTATCGCCAGCGGCTTCGGCCACTGCCGTCTGCAGCAGGGTACCCGCTCCGCCAAACGTCAGGCCCCATATGGCAACTGCTGCATAGATCACAACGGGCTGACTGCTGCCAAGGCCAAGCAGCATAGCGGCCAAAGCGAAAGCAGCAAGGCTGATCAATACCAACGGACGCTGCATACGATCAATCCACACACCGATAATCCAGAGTCCAACAACTGAGGTAATACCGAAAATAAACAGTATCAAGTCAACGCGACGGGCAAGCCCGACCTGAGCAAGGTAAGGCGCAATATAGGTGTAAAGAATATTATGAGCCAGCACCCAGACCAGAACAACAGCCAATACTGGGCGAACCCCTTGCATGACGAAAACTTTGTGAAGCGGTAATTTCTGTTCAGTTGACTGCCCTTCGAAGTCCGGCATCTTCCAGGAAATCCAGGCAACCAGCAGTACAGTTAGCAGCGACATGATGCCGAAAACCGTGCGCCAGCCCACAAGAGTGCCCAAAAAAGTTCCAGCAGGGACTCCAAGTGCCATAGCGAGAGGTGCGCCGACCATAGCCACCGCCAGGGCTCTCCCCTTGAGCGCATCCGGCACCATCCTGCGGGCATAACCTGCTGCCATTCCCCATAAGATACCGCCGGATACGCCTGCCAGGAAACGGGCAGCCAGCGTTAGGGTATAATTGGAAGACATGGCAGTGGCGGTGTTGAACACAAGAAAACCAATCATGGACAGCAGCAGCAGGGGGCGCCTCCGCCAACCGCGTGTCGCGGTGGTCAAAGGAATCGCAGCCAAGAGGGAGCCAAGCGCATACAATGTGACGAGTTGGCCAGCGAGGGCCTCCGAGATTCCGAGCCCTTCACTGATCTGGGGCAGCAAGCCAGCAGGAATGGTCTCGGTGAAGAGACAAATAAATGCAGCCATCGCCAGGGCAAGTAATCCAGCCCATGGGAGACGATCAGAAGACGTAATGGTGGCGGTGGCACTTCGCGCGGCAGAAATATGGTGCTTTTTCAATTTGAAAACATCTCCTATTTATAATTTGTGGATTTGTGAATCCAAATCCATCTCCCCGCGAGCATTCGCCGAGTACGTATAAGTTTACAAAATAAAACCGCCATTTTACATACAGATATAAAGGTAAATTAATCTTATCGCCTATATATTAAATTTAATTTTAAATATTTTCCTTTAATTTATATTTCAAGCAATTAAGTGACTTCACATAAAAAGCTCAAGCGTCGTCTCCGCTTGAGCCTAGATATGTGTTACCATTTCTCATATGAGCTTTTGTGATCAAAGTCCTTGGACCAAAACCCGTTTCAAGAACATACCTGTGTAAGAAGCTGACACCTCGGCAACCTGCTCCGGTGTACCTTCAGCTACAAGCCGACCACCTGCTGCGCCTCCTTCCGGGCCGATATCAATCACCCAGTCAGATTCTCGGATTAGTTCCATACTGTGCTCGACAACGACAACGGTGTTTCCCGTATCGACCAGCTTATTTAGCAGCACTTGCAGCTGTTTGATGTCAGACGGGTGGAGTCCAGTTGTAGGCTCGTCCAACAAATAGAGTGTATGACTTTTGGACGGCTTACTCAGCTCTTTCGCCAGCCTGATCCGCTGTCCTTCCCCGCCCGACAGCGTTTTGACCGATTGACCCCATTTCAGATAGCCCAGCCCGACTTCACACAGCATCCCAATGATACCTGCAATTTTCGTCTCCGAATTGAGGATTGCCAGGCTTTCCTGCACCGACATATTCAGCAGATCCGAGATGGAGAACCCCTCATACTGGACGCTCAGCACCTCATCCGTAAACCTTTTCCCTTTGCAGTCGTGGCACTTCACTTCCAGATCAGGCAGGAAATTCATATCTACGGACAGCACACCCAAGCCTTGGCAAGTCTCGCAGCGACCTCCCGGTGTGTTAAATGAAAAGTGCTTCGAGGTCAGCTTTCGTTCCTTAGCTTCAGGTAATCCAGCAAATAACTGGCGCAGGTGTGTAAACACATCTGTATAGGTGGCGACATTCGAGCGTTGAATTCTCCCCATTGGCGTTTGATCAAAGATAACGATATGACCAACCTGCTCCAAACCCGTCATTTCCTTGCATCCCGTCTGCTCATTTCCTTTCGGATTTCCTTGTGCAAGGATATCGAATACAAGCGTCGACTTGCCCGATCCTGAGACCCCTGTCACGGAAACTAATCTGCCAAGTGGAAAGGAAACAAGCGGAATATGAACATTGCGGACCTGTGCCTCCTTGATCGTGATATATTGCCCACTCCCCTTCCTACGGACACGTGCAGAAGTCGGGAGACTTTCTTCTCTTAAATAAGCCCCCGTAACCGAAAGCTCGCTTGCTATTAAATCCTCTAGACTACCTTGCCCTACTACGGTTCCGCCGTATATCCCTGCACCCGGACCGATATCGATAATGTGATCGGCAGCACGCATCATCTCGATATCATGCTCGATAACAAGCACGGTATTGCCTAAATCTCGCAGCTCCTGCAGCACCCGAATAAGGCCAACCGTATCCCGGGGATGAAGCCCCGTTGTTGGTTCATCCAGAATATACAGCACACCTGTCAAACCTGAACCAAGCAGCGATGCAAGCCGCAGCCGTTGTGCTTCTCCTCCGGATAGTGTTACGGTCTGCCGATTCATAGAAAGATAGCTCAGTCCGACATCCATGATCCGTTTTAGCCTTGTAGGCATATCGTGGAGAATAGGCTCAAGCAGATGAAGCCCTTCAGGTGGAAGCTCCGCCTGCAATCCTTGGGTCCACTCGTATACATCTCCGAGCGACCAGTCCGAAACATCGGAGATAGAGGCGTCAGCTACCCGAACATGACGAATTTCTTTTTTCAGGCGAGCGCCAGAGCATTCTGGACATAGCTGTTCATGAAAAAAACCTCCGTCTTTTTCCTGGCCGCCAGACTCACCCTCCTTTTCCTTGTAACGCCGCCACAAACCAGGAATGACTCCTTCAAATTTAGTACCTTGGGCTGGCTTCACATTCGGATAATGGCGCTTGAAT
Source organism: Paenibacillus sp. FSL H8-0034 (assembly GCF_038000305.1). NCBI lineage: Bacteria > Bacillati > Bacillota > Bacilli > Caryophanales > Paenibacillaceae > Paenibacillus > Paenibacillus sp. FSL H8-0034. The sequence continues at coordinate 3,935,517 of NZ_JBBOBS010000001.1, read as the reverse complement.
GCCTCACTCTCCACTCCGTAGTACAGCAAATCATGTTGAATATCACCGTATTCCTTCAAGGGCTGATCAGGGTCAAGGTCAAATCCATAGTGCTTCGCGGCAGCCATTAATATGCGGATCTGTATATCCCGATGAACCCCATTCAGAGAAGCGACTCCCCCGTCGCGCAAACTGAGCTCCGGATTAAAAACCGCAGCTTCATTAATACTTGCCACTTGACCAAGTCCACTGCACGCTTCACAAGCGCCCTCAGGCTTGTTGAACGAAAAGTGGGACATTCCCAGCTTCTCAAGCTCCATATGGCAATGCGGACACCGCATCATTCGACGTTCCATATCCTCATCTTCGTCCGCCAGCAGTCCAGCAGGTTCAAAAGAAGGCGGGATGCTGCCGCTGCAGGAGGGACATATCCGCTCCCCCAGTCTGGAAAAAATAAACCGGACATACGTGTATATGTCAGTCACCGTTCCGACCGTCGAGCGCGGGTTGCGATTAGTAACATGCTGTCCAACACTGATGGAAGCGGATAAGCCTTCAATAGATTCAACCTTCGGCTTGCTGATCGAATCCGACGTCAAGCCCATCGATTCCATATACTGTCTTTGACATTCCCGCTGAAGCGTATCCATAGCCAATGTCGATTTGCCGGAGCCCGATGGCCCTGTCAGCACAACCAGCTTGTACTTAGGAATCGAAAGCGAGACATTTTTCAGGTTATTCTCCCGTGCACCCTTGATAACAATGGATTCTTTCACAAAAAGTCCTCCTCATTTTATGCCTAGCCCCTTTGCAAATTAACAAGAAGTTCGATAAAATAAACTCAATCAAATATACGTTCATCTAGTATCTTTGTAATCTAGTATCTCGATAATCAAGATATATATATATCTTAAAAGGAGGGTTGTCCTTTGTCAAGCGATGGCCAAGATCAACCAACAGAGCTGCAGGAAAATTTCACCTTGCGCATGCGAGGCTTGGGAACCCGAACCGTTCTATATCAGCAGCATATAGCTGCCTCTCTAGGGTTATACAATAACGATTTTTTATCCGTAGATATCCTGCACGAAAAAGGTCCCATCACCGCAGGTGAACTCTCCAAACTAACCGGGCTTGCTACTGGCAGCGTCACTGCGTTAATCGACCGGCTTGAAAAAAATGGTTTTGTTCGTAGGGAAAATGACCCCAATGACCGTCGCAAAGTGATTATTGTGCCTTTATATGAAAATAAGGAAGAGGTTAGCAATACCTACCTCCCCCTTCACACCGCGATGGTTAAACTGGCTTCGTCCTATACCGATGATGAGCTTGAGTTCATCACACAGTTTCTAGGTAAAGCAAGTACGGTCCTTGAAGAGCAGATTCATCATCTCAGCTCCACGACACATAGCAAATCTTCTACCTGAACCTTAAAAACCAAAACGAACAATATCCCGGATAGTCTCAATAACTTTGGTACATCAAAAGCCCTCATCCTTCTGGAATGAGGGTCAACATCTGTCCAGCTACATAAACATGTAGTTCCTCGTCATGATCGATCTTGTACTCAAGAGGAATTGCACTTCACCCTGCATTCGTATTACAGTAGTATCAAGCAATTGTTGTCATTTCAACTGCCTACTTGGTTATATGTTCCCTGAATCCCTCTATATTGCTCACGCTGCTACCATTTAACATTACATTCCACCTGAGGTTATGTAATAATTAAGGTAGCCTATATAAATCCAGAGTAAAGGAGTCCTGACCTATGCAAATATCTTCTTTTTTGTTTCCTAAAGATCAAGTTGCTTATATTACCACCTCCATGTCCATGAAAGAAGCTATGGAACATTTGGAGCATCACCAATACTCGGCAATCCCGATCATTGACAGCGAAGGGAAATATATAGGCACTTTATCGGAAGGCGATCTGCTATGGAAGCTGAAAAATACCGCTGGCTTGAATTTTGATAATATGAATAGTGTCTCCGTAATTGACATCAAAAAGCGCCTCAAGATCGAATGTGTTTCCATCAATGCACAAATGGAGGACATGCTGGCACTTGCGGCTGATCAAAACTTTGTACCTGTCGTAAACGATGATCGTCTGTTTATCGGTATTATTCGCCGTAAAGATATTATCGAATACTACACCAAAAATATAACCGATTAATGTGACTTCTTTGAATACATTCCGCTCTTATTCATTAATACGGTCACTGCAACGAGGCTGCTGATTCATGTTGGCAGCCTCTTACATACATAAGATTGGTGAAATCAAGCATAATAAGTGAATCAATGAATAGTGACGGGATTGTAGTCTTGACCACATTAAGTAACAAACCTTTAGGAGCTATGCAGCCTATGCGTATCGAATCATCGCGTTTATTCATCGCCATTCCAATAGACGAACAATGGAGACAACAATTGACTCAACAAATGACAGTCCTCCAATCCAAGCTTCCTTTTCAAAAATGGACGCACCCCGAGGATTACCATATTACGCTGAAATTTTTAGGGGATACACCTCTTGAACAATACGAACAGCTGTCTAAGCTGCTAACTCACGTTGCAGAAACGACCCGGCCATTTCAATTAACGCTGACACAATGGGGAACCTTTGGCCTTCACGCTTCACCCAGTATTTTATGGGCAGGTGTGGGAGGCGATCTGTTACCATTAATGAACTTACAGCAAGATATAGATAATCGTATGAGTGAATTAGGATTCCCCAAGGAAAATCGTGAATTTCACCCTCATTTAACCATGGCTCGACGCTATCAAGGTAACTCTACCCCATTCTCTATTGCAAATTTGGTCCCACACGTATCGGAGTCTGCAATGTACGGGTCGGTCAATGAATTTAAGCTTTACGAAAGCCATCTTAAAAAAACACCGATGTACGAGCCCATTGCTTCCTTTACATTCAGCAAATAAAAGAGATCGTGTAGCACTTATTACATAACACTTCAGCACACCATCTATTAACTGTAAAAAACCCTCTTTTATAAATCTATCAAACATCACAATTGTTTTATAATCCAAATAATAACAAGTAGATTGTAGTTAAAGGATTTATTGCATACACTCCCATATATATGGAAATAATGTAAATACTTTATGTCTCTTCTCTGCAAGGAGTGCAGCATGCGGAAAAATCCAAACGATAACAACCAACAGCCCAGTCATCCGTCCGCTCAACAGATCGATCCTGCTATTCCATCAGATAGCTTGAATTCGAACGCCATTTCTTCGCGATTAGAAGACAATATGAGACGCATCGAGGATTATTTTGCCAATTGCAAGGATTTGAAGATTTTCCCCTGGGGCTATGGTCCGAATCTGGAGCAAACAGCATTTTCTGTTTATTTCGAAACGCTTATCAAGCCTGATCATAAGAATTACCTCAAACAGACATTGCAAAATCTCGTTGCCCACGAGATCGGTCCCGCTACGACGGTCACGGTCGACAATTTGATTGATTTTTTTGAAAATGATGGAGTCGCCTCACCCTCAGCTGAAATGATGGAAGATATCGATCATGCTGTAAAAAGCATTTTGGATGGAGAAGTCGTTATCTTTTTTAATGGATGGAATAAAGCAATTGGTTATGCTGCCCTCGATGTGGAACAGCGTCAGGCTTCAGAACCGATCACAGAGCCTACGGTACAAGGGCCCCATGTGAGCTTCATTGAGAGTCTTGATCGCAATATCGGCGTTATTCGCAGCTTGCTTAAATCGCCAAAACTTAAATTCGAGTTTTTTACAGCAGGAGAGCAGAGCCAAAGAACGGTATCGTACGGTTATTTGGAGGGAACTGTGAACCCTGATACGTTAAGCGATTTCAAGCATCGTATGGCCAAAATCGATAAGGAAGAAATTCTTGAAGTTTCCTATCTCGAAGAGTGGATCGGAGATTCTCGCTATTCGCCTTTTCCCCAGGTTCGATATACGGAACGTCCGGATACTGCCATTACCGCTCTTCTGGATGGCAAGATTATCACTATCGTGAATGGGAGTCCCTCCATATTAATCTGTCCGGGTAATTTCATAGAGTTCTTCATGACAAGCGAAGATTACTATTATCGAACGATTTTTTCTTCATTAATACGGTTAATTCGGGTTGCGGCTTTTATAATTGCGCTGATGCTTCCGAGTACCTACATTGCTTTGTCTACCTTCCATTCCGAGCTCATTCCGACTGTTCTGCTTCTTGCGATATTAAACACGCGGGAGGGAATTCCGTTTCCGGCTGTAATCGAGGCGCTCATTATGGAGTTTTTCTTTGAACTGCTGCGGGAAGCGGGTATCCGCTTGCCTCGACCGATCGGCTCTGCCGTAAGTATCGTTGGAGCGCTGGTCATCGGACAAGCAGCTATACAATCGCAGATCACTTCCCCGGTAATGGTAATTGTCGTTGCTTTAACGGGCATTGCTTCCTTTGCACTCCCTCAATACAATATGGCGATCGCGATTCGAATATTGCGGTTTCCGTTAATGATTATGGCCGCAACGTTCGGAGGACTCGGGATCATGGTCGGCTTCATCCTGATTTATCTCCATTTGGCTACGTTGACTTCTTTGGGACAGCCTTACCTAATATCAATAGCTCCGTTGGATATCAAAAGACTGCGGGATGCCATCATCGTTTTGCCACGAAGGGTGCTGCTTCATTCGCCGCGTAATCGACACTTGCACAAAAAGACCTCAGAAGGGAAGAAGGTGCCGTGAAGCCGTTTTATTCCATTCTCGTTTCCTTAGTTATCCTTGGATTGACTGCTGGATGCTGGGATAATAATGAATTGGATGAATACGGATATGTCCAAGCGGTGGCCATTGATCGGACCAAGGACGATCTCATCCAGTTAACGACCCTTTTCTATAATCCCTCTAGCAAAATGGTAATGGGCGAGAGTCAGAATTCTGCACAGAAGGGCATCAACTTCCAAACGAGTGGTGAAACGATCTTTGAAGCCATTCGGGATATTACGAAGAAGTTCGGACGCAAGCCCAAGTGGGATCATATGCGCGTTATACTGATCGGGGAACAGTTGGCCAAAACCCAAAACATACGGGAAGTGCTTGATTTTTTCTCTAGAGACCAAGAGCCGCGCGGCACGGTCCTCCCCTTAATTGCAGAAGGATCAGCAGGAAGATTTCTGGAAATTCAACCCTTTATTGAGCAGACCATTGGCCAACAGTTCAAAAAGATGGAAACCAGCGGTTCCCTATATTCCGGAAAAACCTCCAGCATCCCGTTGTATGAGTTGGCGATTCAAATGAAAAGTCCCTCCAAAACCTCTGCCATCCCATACCTTCATAAAAACAACGTGCAAAATAAAGCGGAGGTATCTGGAGTCGCCTTTATCAAAGAAGGCAAGCTGGTTGATATCTTAGATGAAACGGATACAGAAGCGTTTATGATGCTGACAGATCAATACATTAGCGGAATACTGGAATTCCCTTGTATCAACAGCACCAAAGATCAAGTACAGAACAAAGAATCGTTTGAAGTTCTCTCTTTCAACAGCAAGGTAACCCCTAAAGTAGAAGATGATGTAGTATCGATCGGGGTAAGTATTCGAATCGAAGGAACGGTTGGAGAGCTGCGATGCTCCTTATTAAAAACGAAAGAAGACGTAGAACGCTATGAGCATACAATCAGTGACATGGTCAAAAAACAACTTCAGCATACGATCTCGATTTTCAAGCGACAGGAGCTGGACGCCATCGGAATCGGAAATCAAATTTACAGGAAAAACCCCAAGCTCTGGAAGCACCTTGAGCCGACATGGAATAAACGACTTGCCCATAGTCAATTCCAGATCAATGTGGATGTCCAAGTACTAAGTACTGGCATGAATGTAGGAACCCCGTTTGGAACAAAGGAGAAGTAGCCATGATTGGTAAATTAGTCTGCTTCTTGTTACTGGCTGCCGCTATGCTTGCCTGCGACATACCAAAGTTCAGAGGAGCCTGTCCCCGTGATCGGCTTGTCTATGGGGCGATGCTGGTGCCTCTTCTTTATCTCGGTTTTCTATTTGTTACCGCCAAGTCGTGGCCTAATCTGGACACCATCTTCAATCTATTCACAGGACCGGCCAAGCAAATCGTCGACTGGCTCAATCCTGCAAAGTCTTCATAATGAACCAACCTGGAATCGGGAGGAACCTATGAATAAGCAAGAACGTGTTAGCTCTGTCCAGATGTCCATGCTATTCCTCTTCTTTATGACAGGCTCTTCCATCGTGGTCATCCCTGCGCCCCTGACGAACGCTGCCGGCAATGGAGCATGGATTTCTCTACTCATAGCCATGGCAATGGGAATGATTCTTTTAGCAGGCGTTCTTTATTTGTATCGGCAATTTCCGGATAAATCACTTATTGAATACAGTCGCTATACACTGGGGAACGTATTGACCACGGTGCTGCTTATTCCATTCACTTGCGTGATGTTCTGGAATGTAGCTGGCATTGTCATTGAGATTGGAACCTTCTTTAAAAGCACGATGTTGAAAGAGACGCCTACCTATGCCGTAAACTCTCTGCTATTCGTGACGATAGCTTTGACGGCGCTTGCCGGCATTGAGGTTATGGCCCGAATGGCTGCTCTCTTATTGGCACTGATGTTTGGATTTATCATCATCATCTGGGTGCTGGTTGGGACCTTATATCATCCGGAATACCTTCTTCCTGTCATGCCCGACGGGATCGGACCCATCCTTAAAGCCGCATATATCGTTTATGGATTTCCTTATGCCGAACTTGTGGTCTTTTCCATCATATTGCCTTACGTGCAGCTAGAGGATACATCTAAGGTCGGGAAGCACTTGTTTCTTGCGCTCATTGTCAATGCCATGACGTTGCTAACCTCGATCATTTGCAGCATTATGGTATTGGGGCCTCTGTCAGGTGACCTCAAATATTCGTTATACCAGCTTGCACGGTTGATCTTTGTTCAGGAGATCATCGAAAGAATCGAGTCGGTCATCGGATTCTCGCTAATTATCGGCTTTTATTTCAAAGCATCCATCCTTCTGCTTATTCTTATGCGGGTTCTTTCGCAATGGCTCAGATTAAAAAATGAACGCTTCCTGGTCTTTCCCGTCGCTTTTATATGCCTTCTGCTATCGCTCACTACCTATACCAAAGAGTCGGCGCTTGAAGAAATCGTGAATACGACATGGCCGCTGCTTAATAATATCGCTTATATTTTTCCGCTCCTTCTGATCTTCATCGTTGCATTAATTCGACAACGCGGCAGACGAAACAAAAATCAAGATGTATGAATTAAAGTCAGTATTGGATATGTGTCCAATCACCGACGAGCAGCATACTATACCTCAAACCAACATTTGAGGTGAGTATAATGAGTAAAAAAGCAACAAAGAAAAACACGCCCCCCTCTTCGATAGATAAATATAAATTTAATATGAAGGTAGTTACCTCCGATGTCTGCAGCCGATGTAAAAAATGTGAACGTGGTCGCCGTTACCTGGAGGAGATGTCCCAGCCTGGTGCGATTGGCAAAGGAGTTCCGTGTATCCTAACCAGGGGAAGAGCCTACGTGTAAATAGAATGCATACACTCCATGTAAAGTATGTATTTAAAAAGAAACGCCAAGCCTGAGTGGTTCCAGAGATTGGCGATTTCTTCTATTGGGCAATCAGTTCTTGACTGTAATTTGTACAGAAGCTTCCTTAAGCATACCATCCAATTCCAGATCGGGAAGTCGATCGGAGATAATTCGATCTACAGCTTCAAGAGCTGCGAACGAGAACAAATCCCTCAACCCATACTTCGTATGATCCATGACAATATTCACTTCTGAGGCTTGCTCAATGACAAGCCGTTTAATTTCGGCTTCATGCATATTGGAGTTGCTAAAGCCATGCTTGATTGATACTCCAGTGGTACCGATGAAGACACGGTCAAATGCCATTTGGGCAATGGAGCCTGCTGCAATAGGACCGACCAAAGTCGATGTTTTATCCAGAAGCATGCCTCCAACTACGATTGTAGAAATTTGCTTGGCCTGAAGCTCGGCGGCAATATTAAGCGCATTCGTGACGACCGTAATGTTCATATCGGATTTCAAAAATTTGGCAACTTGCAGTGTTGTTGAGCCGCCATCCAAAAATATCGAATCACCAGACTTAACAAGCTGAGCAGCTAGCTGTCCAATGCTCATTTTTTCATCCATCATGATACCCGTTCGATCCTGCAGTGCAATATCCTTGCCGACGAGAATGGCGCCTCCGAATGTACGCCTAAGCAGTCCCATGAGCTCAAGCTTTTCCAGATCTCTGCGCAGCGTCATTTCGGTAACGTCAAACGTATCCTTCAACTCAGCAATTTTAACTTCGCCGTCCAGAGCCATTCGATCCAAAATTTGCTGCTGACGTTGGTTGATGATTGGATTATGCATCATGGTGAACCCCCGTTACTTTTCTTCAATCCCTCTATTATCCACGTAACTTAGGGCAGGAGCAACCTTAAGCTATATTTCACTGACCTGAATCTGCTCAACACCGGTTTCATTACCCTCTGCGCCGATGAACCTCTTAATGCCGGCAATTTGTTCAATTTTCCATATAAATTCATCGGCTGGTATCCTTTTATTCATCTTCCGTAACGATTGGTATCCGTTCGATACGGGGGTCTGTAAAGATATCATACTCGTCACGGCTTGTGCTGGAAAATTCGGAGACAATCGCACCCGATTCTCCCGCTTGAAACCAATGCTTAGTACCAGGAGCTATCGTATATTGTTCACCGGGAAGTAATTCGATCTCATGAAACACGGTGTAATAAGGCTCGCTTCCTGGCGGAATCGTCGACTGGATGCTTGCCGCAGCTTCGCCCTCAACATACAGGAATACTTTTCCTGAGCGGCAGCGAAAGGTTTCCATTTTGCCAGGATCATCGCCAACTGGCGGGTGTATATGCTCCGGGCACGTCTGGCGTGGGAACAGTACTAATTCTTTAGCGCAGTAGCGGTCATTATTCACATAAGTAATGAGCTCCAAGCCTTGAATGTCAAGCTCGCCAAGTCCAAAGCCCGCCACTTCAATATGCTCCTGCTCCTCTTTCGTTAATGCAATACCGCTAGACTTCAACATCGCTGCTGCACGCTCCTGCGCTTTACCTAATTCACTTCGTTTCATAGATGATCCCTGCCCTTCTCCACAGATTTGTGATGAGGTCCAGCCCAAAGGCCATCCTCATTGTTGCTCCAATTATGCAAATTAAGCTTCATTTCACGCTTTCCCCAACCACTGCTGATTCGACTCCACAAAACGGTTCCATCCGGAATGCCACTTGTAGCATCTGCCTGTTCAACATTACACGCACCGACACCGACAGCGGTATGTAGGGTATCATCTAAAGTTAAACCCCTTGCTAGGCCATGTAAAAATCCTGCAATCGTACAATCGCCGGCACCTGTAGTTCCCACAACATCCACCTTATAGCAAGAAGTTATCAACTCGCAATTCGTCCAATTGACGAGATGTTCTTGAGCGGGTGAGCAGCGTCCCATAGCCAACAGCCGACTTTCATTGGACGTTGTTCGCACATACAAGCCATACTCGCCAAGCTTCAGCACTACGATAGCAGCACCCATTTCCAGCAATTGCTCCGAAATTTCAGATAAAAGGGCTCCACTTGCAAAGGGTAAAAGATCCCCAGACAGAGATTCTTGTTGAAACTGTCTATAATAATCAGGATGCAGCATATAAAGAATTTCCTCAAAGCTCGGCAGAAACACATCGACATAAGGAAGTGCTTTTGTAAATATAGCACGCCAATCGGCTTTACCCGCAGCGGACTCAGGATCAGGCTTAGCCAAATCAAGCGAAACGGTCAACCCGCTATCCTTGACCTTCTTGAGCAATAAGGCCAATTCAGCACCATCATTTTCATACATCCTGCGCATTAAAGGAGGGTATCCAAAATGAAACAAGCGTGTACTCTGGAGTTGTTCAGAAGTTAGGTCTGAAGCTGAATACGTATCGTTAGCTCCTGTTGAGTGCAGGAAGGTCCGGTCTATGTGTGGAGGGCTAATCACGATAGAATAAGAGCTATGCTCGTCAGGTGATACAATCATACCATCGACTAATGTCGAACTATGCTGTCTCAGTAGGTTTAGAATAGCATCACCGAACTGATCTTTACCGATTTTGCCCATTAACTTAACCTTGCTGCCCAGCCGGTGAAGCGCAATTCCCGTATTGGAGACAGCACCTCCGGTTGAAATGACGGCAGGACCTATATCCACCAGTTTACCTGGAACTAGCAAAGCACCCATTCCAGCCTGCTTCTCGTAAATAGTCGGTATGATATCCAGACAGATATGCCCTGCGACGATCACTTCCGCTTCGTTGCCACTCAAAGCTAATCCCTCCAGTCAATCGATATCGTTTGCCCTGTCCGGTTTGATTCCAATGCTGCTGTAAAAATCTTATGGCTGCCCGCTGCCTCTTCTGGAGTTGCACAGTAGAACGGCTGCTGTGTATCCTTTCCATGCGCCAGCTCGTCACAAAAAGCTGCCCACATTTGGAGAATTGAATCCGAGAAGCCGAACTCAAAGATACCTCCGGTAATTGTGCCATACGCTGATTTATAGGGAGCATCTACTACATGCCATGCTTGAGCACCACCTGGTGTATACGGTAAGGAAGCTACCTGCTTAGGATTTTTCGTTGTAAATTCTGCAGAGAAATCCGTACCTGTTATCCGGATAAACCACGTATTCGCATGACCCGGGGCAATCCGCTTGGTGGAGAGAATCATAGGAAACTGTTGGTTTTCAAGCTCTACCTCACAAGCAAGGATGGCATTGTCCCACGTCTCGCAGGGCACCATGTTTCCTTTACCGTCCGGTCGTTCCGGTATGATTTTGGACAATAAGGCTCTTACAGACTTTGGCTTCCAGCCATAACGCATCGGTAGGTGTAGGACATGCATGCCTAAATCCCCCATACATCCATATTCGCCATTGGTGGCGATTCGCCTTTTCCAGTTAATCACTTTTGTTGGGTCGAGATCGCTGGAATGCCAGAAGCCCGCTTCGACTTCAATAATTTTACCGAATTTATTGTCTTGGACCCACTGAAAAATTTGTTGAGCTCCCGGGTAAAAAGGAAATTCAGAGGAGCAGCGAACAATGACCTCAGGATGATTAATAATGGCTTCTGAAATAAGTCGGTTTGCTTGCTGATCCATACCAAATGGCTTTTCTCCCAGCAGATGCTTGCCTGACTCGATAATATCGATATAAATTGTCGCATGAAGCTGATGGGGAACCGCACAATAAATGGCATCTACAGCAGGATTGGCGAGAAGCTCCTTATAGTCGGTGTATGCGGCTTCCACACTTGAAATGTTATCCTGAAACCACTCCGTCGCCACAGAATTCGCATCGCATACAGCCACAATCCTTGGTTCAAAATCAACATTAGTAAGATGACACCAACGGGCTGCCGCGCTGGCAAATTCTTTCCCCATTAAACCGCAGCCAATAACCCCAAAGCGAATGATTTTTTTCGACATTTTACAATGATCTCCTTCTCAATCTTATTGAGTTAATAAAGCCTGGGCCTGCTCTGCGGAGGCTCCGTGGTGGACAATCGACATCAGGGCTTTGGTCATACCTGCTGGATTCGGATGCTGAATGACATTGCGGCCATATACAATTCCTGAAGCGCCTTGCTTCATCAATTCTACGGTACGGTTCATAATTTCTTCATCGCTGGCTCTTCCTCCGCCACGCACAAGTATTGGAATCCCGGAAGCAACTTCAATGACACGGTGATATTCTTCCACACGTTCACAAGGGTCTGCTTTAATCACATCCGCGCCTAATTCAACAGCTTGGCGTACAAGCGGCATAATTTTGTGAATATCACCATCTACCATATAACCACCCTGAGCTTGACTCGCCATAACCAAGGGCTCTACCATCAGGGGCATACCGTATTTTTCACATTCTGTTTTTAATAAAGAAACATTTTTAGTGCATTGATAGTGCAGCTCTGGCTGATTAGGAAGCAGCAAAAGATTTACACACACCGACACCGCATCCATTCGAACGGCTTGCTCGATCGCCTTATCGATAAGCTCACTAAACAAGAAACGCGGCAGCACGCTTCCATAAATATTCGCCACATCTGTACGAAGCACGAGCCCAGGCTTCTGGCTGCCAGGGATCGATTGGAGATGTCCGGCCTGCCCAATGCTAAGTTGAATACAATTGGGACCTGCTTCCACAATCGTTGCGATCGCTTGCTTCATATTCTCAATTCCAGCCAAAAATCCAAACTCGTTAAAAAAACCGTGATCAACAGCCACATCAAAGCATTTTCCTTGCGCACTGAACATACGATTTAATCTTGGTTTTAGTTGTAGCGACAATTAAATCCACTCCCTTAAACTCATAGTTTGAAAATATAAAGTTCGATTGTAACTATAAATGTTTTTTTATAACATTATATTACGTTATTTTATAACATTCGTCTATAGAAAAAATCACCCCGAATGAATCAGGATGATCTATTAATAACACTATCGATTAATGCCCGTACATTATTCGAATTCCAGGCAAATCGATGCAACCGAATAGGCTGGCACTTCGAATGTAACAGTCTTGCCGCTAGCCTGAATCGTACCCTCGTTGGTTACCTTGCGTTCGTACATATCTACGTAATAAGCTGCTGATACGGCTTGGAACAGCTGCAGCGTTGCTGTCGTTCGCTGCCCCTCTGTTTCGTAAGCCCGGATGATCCACCGTTTACCCGCATCCTGCTCCGGCATTTTCACAGCGGCTACAACCACCTTGCCTTCCGTCAGCTTCAAAAAGCCTCCGTCAAGCGGCCGAGTACCTGTGTGTGATGTTCCCGACAATACGTTGAACGGATGATTGAAACGGTATGCGATTTCGATCAGTTCATGATCGCAGGCTGATTCCATAACGCATACCCCAATGCTGATTCGGTGATGATTACCGAGCTCCGGATACGGGTCCGGATCATAAGAGCTGCGGATTAAGGAAACTGACAATGCATTGTCCGTCCCGCGAAACCCGTATTTGTTGTTCGTCACAAGCATGACAGATGGTTTGCCCGCATCTCGCACGCCGAGCGCCCAGCTATTTCCCGGAACGTCCATGTCAAGCGGCTTGCGCAGAATCGTACCAAATGGCACATCATATTTATAAGTCACGCTTTCGTAGGCAAGCGGCCAATGGAAGTTCAACTGTGGAATGCCGATGCCCGATTTGCCGATTTCGTGCCAATCGCATTCTACCTGAAAATCGAGACGCGGGGTATTCCGGTCGAGCGATACAATGACTTTCAATTTGGAAGCGCCGCATTCGAGCTCGTATTGCAAGGATTGTCGTATGCTGCCATCCGAGATCATTTTTAATTTCACATTACTATGCGCATTCTCGATCTTCATATAGCGACCAATATACCAAGCACTCATCCCTTTGACGGTATCCTCCTGAATCAAACGGAACAAGCCAGCGGGACGGGATGCATCTATCATTTGTGTACCCGTTTTTTTATGGATCATCGATATGACCGTTGCGTCGACGGGATGAAAGGTGACCTGCAGTACATCGTTTTCAAGCACATACTTATTCTCTCGTTCTACCCTCGGATCAGTTGGCAGAAAAGGATTCACCGAGCCTTCACCCTCCGAAATGGTGTATGTGCTGTAACCGCATGCCGGAGCTTTGACATATACGAGCAGCCGCATGTAATGATGTCCCCAATAGGGGTTAAAACCTTCATCGATCACTTGATGTGCAGTATCTCTGCCTTCGCTGTCCCTGACAATCAGTGTTTTAATTGGGCTATTCCAATCCCAAAGTACGAATTCAGCAGTCTCTTCGCGATCGTATACAGCAGAATTGAAGAAATGGACGATTCGCGTATTACCGCGGCCGCGTTCGACTTGCGTAATTTTGAACTCGCGGGTCCCATAACCGACACCTGCACCTTCAGACACTGTGAGCTTGTCTTCAGGTCCGCTCCATTGTGACGTATTGATCGTGGCGGCAATACGTTCAAGCGCAAGCTTGCGGTTCGTGCTCGCGATCGCCATCGTATTTTGAAACAGACCGAGCGCATGCTCCCTGGTTTCGATGACACCAGAGCCGGGAAGAATGTCATGAAACTGGTTGAACAGCACATTTCTCCAAGCTTCCTCATACGCCGCTCCCGGATATGCGGACCCTGCTGCTACCGCCGCCGCCGAGCTGAACGTTTCAGCTTCATTTAACGTCGCTTCACCGATCCGGTTTGCTGTCTTGATCCTTGTCTGTGATGTATAACAGCCGGTAAAGACGAAGTTGATTTCACCAGTCACGACAGGCAGCTTATCGGCAATCGGTTCGATGAGCTTATAATACTCACTGAAGGTGCCAAAGCGGATTTGAGGATAAATCGGCCAATCGTTCATATCCATGATACGTTCCAAATCGCGTCTCGTCGGGCCGCCGCCGTGATCACCAACACCGTAAACGTTCAAATAGGTTTTCAAGCCGGTTTGGCGGCAAATTTCCGGGACATACGATCCGAGAATGGGCTGTACGCTATCGTTATACCACGTCGGCTCACGATAAACGATAACTGACTTACCGGAAGGCGCTTGCCAGCGATATACAATGTGTCCGTCATTACCACGGCAGTGGTAGTAAAACTTCACGCCGCCGTTCGCCAATATTTCCGGCACGTTGACGCTGTGCCCGAATGTGTCCGGCTCGAAATCGAGATTCAGACTGTCCGGGTCCAAGTCAAATAGCTGCGACAAATATCGTTTGGTATAGAGCAAATGCCGGGCCAGGCTTTCACCGTTCGGCATATTTTTGTCAGCTTCCACCCAGTGCGACGCTGTCACCTCCCATCGACCTTCCTTAACACGCTCTTTGATCTCCTCCAGCATATCCGGTGCGTACTGCTCGACGATTCGATATATCGACGCCTGCGATTGGGAAAATGTAAACTCGGGATACTCGTTCAGCAAATTCAGCATCGTCCGGAACGTATCGATCGTAACCGCGACCGTCTCATCCCATGGCCACATCCAGTTCATGTCGATATGGGCGTGTGCAGCGCAGATGATATCGTAGCTTTTCGCAACAGCAGCAAGCTCGATCAGCATGCTCTCTGCGTGCAGCGCAGTATGCTTGCCAATGACGCCTTCTTCGGCGATTTGTTGTTCTACATAGGATAGAGCTGCTTCAATCGGTTCATTGTACCTATAGCCCTCCACTTTAGAAACTTCATGAGCAAAAACCAGCTGCGACAGTATCCGCTCTCCCCAATAACCTGGCTGTGAGCTTATTTTTTCTTCCCAATAGGTTTTAGGCGCGTCTCCAAGAAGTTTCCTGAGCCGGGCGTCGATCGTTTTCATATAATCCCCTCCACTATTTTGATTTTAAACATATCTAACATACAAATATACATATCTTACAACCTAAATATAAATCTAACAAATATACTTGTAAAGATTTATTTTTCCATCTCAAATGTTGGATACAACCGCTATTCACTACAAAAATGCAACAAAATAAATTTGTATATTGGTATTATTTTTGATAGGATGTGTATGTATATTTGGACAGAGGAGGCCCTACATTATGATACGTGAAGCGAAACGCGCTCCGCTGTACTCGCAAATCAGAGACTACATCCTTGAACATATTCATCAACATAAATGGCAGGCGAATGATCGGTTGCCCACGGAAGCAGAGCTGGCCAAGCAGTTCGGAGTTAGCCGATTCACCGTCAAAAACGCACTGTCCGATTTGGTTAAGGAAGGGTTGATTTACCGCATTCAAGGTAAAGGCTCTTTCATTTCGCAGTCTGTAGCTGATCAGGATAACATCTCGATACCTCAGGAACGGGCGGTTAGTGCGGCGGGAGCAGTAGGTGCATTCAGGCCCATTGTCTTTTTGACCCCCAGTATTCAAAGCTCCTTGTCTGCAAATATTTTGGCTGGAGCGGAAGAGCTGTTGTCCGAGCATGGATATCCCATCGTGTTCCGTTCAACACGGAATGATCAGGAGAAAGAGCGTCAATTACTGCAGGAGTACTCCAGGATGGGAGCCAGAGGCTTCATGATTATACCGGTTGACGGTGAATCCTATAGCGAAGATATTTTGCGACTGACCCTGAATAAATTTCCGGTTGTCGTCATAGACCGTTACTTGCGAGGGGTCGACACGAATTGCGTCTGTTCGGACAATGTAGGCGGTGCATATGACGCGACTTCCCATCTTATTGAGCTCGGTCATTCCAACCTCGCGTTCGTCGCCCTGCACAATCGGTCAACTACGAGCCTGGAAGACCGTTTGACAGGTTTTGAAAAAGCGCTGACCCAGCATCACATTCCGATTGACCATCACCGCTGTCTGATCGAGTTGTTTAGCGAACATCCACCGAAGACTGAACAAGGCGACACCTTGGTTGAACATAAATCTCTCGTTCGGTCTTTTTTGGAACGGAATCCCGATGTGACCGCCGTGTTCGCGGCGACGAACAGCAGTGGAATTGCAGTACTCGAAGCAGCAGAGGAGCTTGGGATCAGGGTACCTGAACAGCTCTCCGTCATATTTTTCGACGATTACGAGCATTCTACGCTCTCTCGTATCCCGCCCAGCTGCGTCATCCAGCAGGATAAAGAAATCGGTGCTGCCGCTGCCCAGCTGCTCATGTCTGTCATTGAAAATCCGCTGCTGGAGCGTAAGCAATTGACGCTGCCGACTCAATTGGTACTGCGGAAGTCTACCGCCCAGGTAAGGCCATCGTAAGTATCACACGATTCAAGCCTGATTTGTCAGCGGGACCTGATACATGGAAAAGCGACAATGCATGAGTTATCGCATTGTCGCTTTTTGGAAATTCGTAAGGCATATACAGGAGACTGAACTATCTCCATTTCATGTAATGTTTAACTGGCAGCACCTTTCAAAGCTTCTGCAGGCACTTTAATCTCAGCTACTTGGTTATGATTGGAAAAGGTATTGTTCATTTTCATATCCATGGAAATTTTTTGCCCTTGTTGGTCCATATCCATGGTCATTTCGACATTCATACTCATTGGGATATACTCATCTTTTTTGATGGCATACGTCATCTTCATACTCTTAATGTTCATCTGATCCATCATCGCATTCATTTGCGGATTATTACTGCCTGAGTTGTTCATCAGCTTCTTAGCCAGTTCTTTAACGCTGTCGCCGGATATCGTCGCGCTCATCACATAATTGCCTCCATCCTCTGTAACCTTGGTATCCTTGGTTATCGAGTTGAATTGCTCCAGCTGCTTATCCGGACTTGCCTGATTTTTAATCGTTGCCATTAATTGATCCTTGGTGTTGTCAGGCAATTTAGTCCAGGTTCCCTGCGACTGCATGTATATTCCCTCTTGCGTAATATATTGTTTAATCTCTTGAGTTTGATCATTGCCGGGCATCGTCATTTTGATTTCCTGGTACATGGCAATCGGCTCTTGAATCACATCTGTTTTCATATTCATATTCACTTTCTGATCTTGCTTCTTGCCGTCCACAGTGACGGAAATATTCTGATCCATCTTCGTATCCATGGAATAGCTTTTCAGTTTTTGACTGGCCTCCGATGTTTTTTTGATCAGTTCTTCGGCTGTTGGCACCCCTTTTGTTGCTTCAACCTTACTTGTTGCTGTTGGTTGATTCATGCCAGCCGCTGGCTGACTGGCCCCCGTAGGTGCACTTTCACCTTTTTGCCCGCATGCAGTGATGCTCAGCAGCAACGGAACGGTTAATAACATCGATGTCCATTTTCTCAAAATAGTTCCCTCCCAAAATTTCTCTATATAATAAGTTCCTTATGTATTTACCCATATCCATTAAAACTAAACGGTAAATCCTACCAGCTTGGTATTTACTTCTTGAACAATGCAAATAGACCCTGAAGCAGGGTCTTAGGTTGTAGGCATTAGCTGTTTTGTTTAATGGACGCGTATTAGTCGTTATCGATCTGTATTTACAAGCTTTTATCTGTGAATCGTATTAGTGTACGTATCGCATTAAAGTGCATGCCCTCGTGATAAAGTGTATAGTTTAATAATTCACCTATTGTACTTAAAGTTAAACCACTGCCTGTTGTTAATGGTTCTTTCACTTGCTCGCCAAAGCGATTGGACAAGGTCGCCTGAATCCGTTTCGGTTGCTCTGCAAGGATTTCAAGTAGTATGTCTAGTTTGGGAGGCTCCTCATTCCAATCGGCTGGTTTGGTACCTTTTGCAAATAATCGACCATAATTGTCAGGCAATTGCACAGACTCGCCAGCGTAATGAAAGGCAAATTTCTCTTGAACCAAATAAATATGTCCCAGATTCCATCTCACATTGTTATTAAACCCTTCTGGAATAAAATCCAGAGCTTTTTCTGATATTCCCTCGACAGCATTGATTGTAAGACGGCGTACAAATTCAAGCTGATTGAACGCTATTTGCTCCATAGGATCCCCCATTCATTAACCATAATACCAACAGTTTACCACAGAACAAAGGTGAAAAGGGAGATCGAATACATAACAGAAAAAGGCCAGTTATCCTGACCTTTTCTTTCAACATCTCTCAATTATGGCTTCTATGATCAGGTACCACAATAGGTCCGGTAAGGTCTGGTTGATGGCGCAGGCAGTGTGGTATAATCCGCCTGTTCAGGGGAGTGCGCGTAAGGGCTGGAAAGCACATCCAGAAGTCGCTCCATCACACTGTAGTCTCCTTGTTGCTCGGCAGCTTCCAAAGCTTCCTCGACCCGATGGTTGCGCGGAATTATCGCGGGATTGCTGTTTCTCATTAACTGATGCGAGGAAGCTTGTGATTCCTGCTGCCTACCGAGTCTTGCCTGCCACAGCTCATGCCAATGAGCAAAATCTTCTGTGCCAAACAAGACCGTGTCCTCATGATGATCCATGGTTAAAGCACGGAACGTATTCGTGTAATCAGCATTGTATTTCTGCATCATAACCAATAGATCCTCAATCAGAGCTTCATCCTCTGGCTCTTCGTTAAACATTCCGAGCTTGGCCCTCATTCCCTTCAGCCAATTACGGTGATACAGCTCGCCAAAATGTGAAATCGCATCCTCGGCTAATTTGACAGCCTGTTCCTCGTTTACGTGCAGCAGCGGCAACAGGCATTCAGCTAATCTGGCAAGATTCCATGCAGCAATATGCGGCTGATTACCATAGGCATAACGGCTATTACTGTCAATCGAACTGAATACAGTGGCTGGATCATAGGCATCCATAAAGGCGCAAGGACCATAATCAATGGTTTCTCCGCTAATGGCCATGTTGTCTGTGTTCATCACCCCATGAATAAAGCCCGCGAGCTGCCAATTGGCAATAAGCACAGCCTGACGCTTGATCACTTCCTGAAGCAGGCTCAAATAGCGGTTCTCAGCAGCGTCAACTTCAGGAAAATGTCTTTGTAAGGTGTAATCAGCCAAGGCACGCAGATCCTCGTCATTCCCCCATCTTGCAACGTATTGAAAGGTTCCGACGCGCAGATGACTGGCAGCCACACGGGTCAGAACTGCGCCAGGCAGCCCGATTTCGCGGTTAATGGTCTCGCCCGATGTCACCACTGCAAGGCTGCGGGTGGTAGCAATACCAAGGGCATGCATGGCTTCGCTGATGATGTATTCGCGCAGCATCGGTCCAAGCGCCGCTCGACCATCGCCTCCCCGGGAGTATGGTGTACGGCCTGATCCCTTGAGCTGAATATCCAACCGCTCACCTGATGGTGTAAGCTGTTCGCCAAGCAGCACAGCTCGGCCATCCCCTAACATGTTAAAATACCCAAACTGATGCCCTGCGTACGCCTGAGCAAGAGGCAAAGCTCCATCTGGGATCTGGTTGCCAGCAAGCACTGCTACACCTTCATTGCTTTGCAGCGCTTCCACATTCAGCCCCATAGATGTGGCCAACGGATTATTAAGAATGATCAGCTTTGGTGAGCGTACAGGTGTTGGATTGATGCTGGTATGCAATGAATTCGGCAGACGAGCGTAGCTGTTGTCGAAATTCCACCCAGTTTCTTTTTCTGGTATTGCTTTATGTTCTGTCATTGTATCTCCTTATAATTCCATATTTTTTTAGAATTTCAGTTTTTTCGTTACATCTAACTCATCTAATCTCCCTATATTGTAGCATTATATGAAATACAGGCAAAATAGAAAAAGGCCCACCTGTACGGTGAGAGCCACTTGCCTCCGATATTTACTAATAAGCTTCATCAGTCTATCGGCCTTAACTCATATAAATCCTGTACATGGCATCCGACTGAGTTGGCTATGGAGATTGCCGTTTTTAGTGGCATCACTCTTTGGTTATCTATATAATCTAAAATGCGTTCAGGTTTATAACGAAGCTGCCTCGAGAGTTCCTCTAGTGTCATATCTGATTCATTCAATCGCTCCTGAAGCAAACAACGACCCATCTCAAACTTCATCATATACCTCCTGAAAGTTACAATGTGTATATCATCTATGTTTGCCATTACAGCATATTTCAATTCGCTTCATTCGTGATCACACTCGATCGTCCATATCATCTCTGCCCTGCTTGACTTTCGTTCTTATCTTTTACCTACTAGAATTTCCCCTGCCTCCAGCTTTGTTAACTTGTCCAAATTGAGCGTTTGAATTTTTCCATTATCCAGCTTACGAATAGCTTCAATTTGTGTCTTTGTGGCTGGTTGATCGCGAATAAGAGCATACAAATTATCATAGGCAATCTTTGTGGCCATCTTTTTATCTCCAAGCTCGTCAATCAAACGGTACATGCCTTCGATCGCTTGTTCCTCACTTTTCAAACCGAACCCCGAGTCTGTACTCAGCACAAAGCGGTCAGGGAACTCTTTCATAACAGGTATAAAATCTTTGAGCTTATTGGAGCTTTCCGGGTTAAATGCTGTAAAACCTGCAAAAAAATCAGCGTACACATTAGGATATGTCTTCAAAAGCTCACGGATATTGCCCGGTGAATTGAAGGCATTGGCATGCGCGAAAATAAAAGTCGTGTTCGGATAGGCCGCTAACGCTTCCTTGAGTTTCTCAATTACAAGTCCGTTAGGAGGGTCGATATGTAGCAAAACGGGGGCTTTATATTGGGCACACAGTTCATAAATTTGTGGCAAGAAGCCGTCCATCGGATCTTTCGTTTTCCAAGCAACCCTGGACAATACCGGTGAATGGGTGGACGCGGCTGCAATTTCCCCGATTCCGAAATATCCTTTTTCCAGCATCGTACGAGCGGCATCCACCCCTGAAGCTTCAAGCAAGTTGATTCCGGAGAAAAAAGGAATGATGACTTCCGGGCGATCGCGGTAGGCTTCCCATGCAATCTCATCCGTTTTTACTGCCGAAGGCTCCGAGACGTCACCGAATAAAACGATTCGATCTACCGAGGTGGTTTCCCAAATATTTTTCATCCCGATATATTTATAATCACTGGCATCATGATTGTGAGCATCGATCAAAGGGATGTCCCCATATGCTTTTATCAACTCTATTAAGCTTTTATTAACTGGTTGTGGAGCCGCACTTTCGGTTGTCACAAGCCTGGTTTCTGTTACAGGAATTATTTCCTGCGTTGAGGTCGCATCACTCCAAAAAAGTACCTTACCTAAAAGCGCGGCACCGATACATACAAAAAATAGAATGAGTAACAAATAGGAGATCTTTTTTTTCGACGGCACTTTATTCCTCCATTCTTTGGCAATACAAAATTACATTTATTACCTTTACTTTAAATTTAATAAATATTTTTGTAAAGAAGTATTGTTGATCACAAACTATGTATTCACTACAGCACAAAAAAAGCTATTCTTTTTAAACATAAAAGCTAGCTTTTTCCGTTTGAGATATTCAATTTATTAGAATGATTTAGTCCAGACGAAATGCGAGATCCTCCCAGTTGAAGTCATCGCACTCGCCTTTGAGTTGGTTTTCTTGAGCAACGAACTTCGGTCAGCTTTTTGAATTTCCCCAAGTTTCACTAAATATCAGATCATTCAGCCCCCTCCGTTTTTCCCAATTGGCTGTCTCCAAAATCGGTTTCTCTGGATAATGGTCTGTATACCCTACCGACAGCAAGGCTACCGGGTCAATATGAGGGGGTATTGTCAATATATCTCGAACATCATTTTTTTTATAGAAACTTACCCAGCCCATAGCCAAGCCTTCTGCATAAGCCGCTAACCACATGTTTTGTATCGCACAAGCAACGGACATGATATCTGTCTCGGGTATCGAATTTCTTCCTAGAACATGAGAGCCGCCTCGAGTTGGGTCACAAGTCACGCAAATCGTATAAGGGGCTTGCTTGATCCCCTCAATCTTTAGACTTAGAAACTCGTCTTGCCGTGTCTCTTCATAATGAATCGCTAACGCCCTTCTCTCTTTATCCGCTGCCCAAGCTAATCGTTCTTTAATTTGACCAGTAGAAACTAAGATAAAATTCCATGGTTGCATAAACCCTACTGAAGGTCCATGATGTGCGGCATTCAGCAATTTCATTATGGTTTCTTCCGAAACAGGATCCGGTAAAAACGTCCGTACATCTCTTCTCAAATAAATACATTTGTACAAGGCTTCCTTTTCTTGTTCTGTAAACATCCTTTTACCCCCGTCCTTTTCTTATGTTGCATGGAAGTAAAATAACAGCATTAACGTAAAAAGTAAAGAATCTCTCCAGGCAACCTTTAATTGTTTTATTACGATCAGATTACCCTCCATCCCTACCCTAAAAATAGTGGTTCAGTCTAGTACAACCTTTGTACAGCCGCATAAAATATATTAAAAAGGAGCTGAGTCGGATATGGAACATTTTGATTATACAAAAATCACTGCAAACTGCCTGGAATTGGCCCTTAAAGACTTAACGGAAGCCTTATATTTATATGAGCAGGAACAATACTTACTTTCTGAAAAAAGAATATTCGAGGCCATTTACAACGCTTCATCTGTACTGCATTTAATTGCCCTAGAAAGAAATGAAATCGCTTCGAATGATTAATCGTCAACAATTTATGGAAGCTTACCATGGTGAAGCACGCCTTGCAACTTCTCTGGAGGCTTCTGCTTCATTTATTGTGTCAAGAAACCACGATTGCTGTTTGATACATAATGACATTCTCCGTAAATTTGAAACCATTCCCTGTATATTCTATACTAAGACTAATCTATAATTATACTAACTAAATAGTTATACTTGAATGGACAACAAATTTGGAGGTATGGCCCTAATGAAAAAAAAGATTTCTATGATCGCCGCTGCTACTCTAGCCTTATCGATTATGGCTTCCTCAGCAATGGCTGACACTTTGAAAACTACAGCCGATTACAAGGATCTAACGAATGTGGATAGTGCACTACAATCCAAAATTGACACGCTTCTGGCCAAGCAAGTATTCGAAGGCGTATCCGAGGACAGCTTTGGTATTACCCAAAATATGACCAGAGCCCAATTTGCCAAAGTCGCTGCACTGATCTTCGAACTGCAAATAGATCTGACTAACCAAACCTCCAGCTTTGCTGATGTTCGTTCCAGTGACGCTGCCAATGGCTGGGCTATTCCCTACATTGAAGCTGCTAAAAAAGCAGGTCTCATTGATGGCATGACAGATACCACCTTTGCCCCAGGCGAGAATGTGACCATTGGACAATTAGATACTGTTCTTGTCAAAGGTCTGGGCAAAACCGTCAATACGTCATCATCTCCATGGTATACGGATGCTGTCAACCAAGCCACTTCATTAAGCATTCATCCTGCCGATAAAGCTGGCAGCGCAGTAGCGACACGTTCTGATCTGGTTGTCGGAGCCTATGGGTCATATGAGGCATTCAACGCGGCCAAGACTCCTACTCAGAATCAAGGTCAGGGTCAAAATCAGTCACAAGGTCCAGCCATCCTCTCATCCAAAGCATCCGACGACCAATCGATTGTCGTTACTCTGGATCAGCCAGTCGATACAGACCTTGCATTGTGGTCCATTAACAAGGAAGGTGCAGAGCTGTCCAAGACCGTAAGCTGGTCACTTGATAAAAAGACAGCTACACTAAAATTGTCTAATACTGTTTTAAGTCCCGGCTCTTATATTATAACGTTGAGTGGTGATGGCCTTTCATCCATTCGGACCGTATCCAGTACACTTGCAATCGGTTCGTCAACAGCATCAGGTACGTTGAGCTATGAGATTACTGGCTCATATGATCTAAGTAACGTTATTGACAGCGGAATAACGCAGGCAGCAACAGGTTTGTCAGGCTATACAACAAAATCCGATGCCGAGAATCCTGTGACCAGTAAATTTGCCAAAAAAATAACGATGAATGCAACCAATTCATCCGGTGAACAAATAGCAATACCCGGCATTATTCAAACCATCACTTCATCCGATCCATCCATAGTCAGGGCAGCCGTTTCATCCGATCATAAAGGATATATTCTTGGCAACAAAGCGGGTACAGCTACGGTAAACATCATTTACTCAACCCAGAACGGGGAAAATAAACAAACAGCCGTTTCCGTTCAGGTCAAAACTGATGCCGTGGCAGGTCAAAAAATTGAAGCCAGAAAATCCTCCTATACCCATACAGCAACGGTAACCGATGGAGTTTATTATGGTCTGTTTAACGCTTATGATAAAATGGATTTGAAGATTACCGACAATTATGGCATTGAGTACGAGCAGAATGAAGCTCAAAGCTATAACTTTGCACTTAACGCATTTTTTAATCCGGAGGATATTGTCGGAAATCCGAGCAAGGGAAGTGTGGGTACAGTCACAGTTGATACGGCTGGAAATGTGCTTGTTACCGGCAATGTGACCCGTTTTACTTTGGTAGCTATCCTGCCTAACGGGAACAGAGCCTATACGGATGTGTCTGTTCTCAGTAACCAGTAACTAAAGGACTCGATCAAGCTAGCATACTAGAATAGAAGCGTTTATTATTGCTCATGCTTCCTGTTCTCTGAACCGCACGTATACAGACACAAAAGAAGCTCCCAGCCTCGCTGAGTGCTTCTTTGTGTCTGTGCTATAAATCATTCCTTCACCGATGGTAATTCTCCTCTAAGACGAGTACGGCTTCGATAGCTGTTCGGCGTCAAGGCTGTAAACCGCTTGAAAATTTTAATAAAATAATTATCGTTCTCATACCCGACCTGCGTGCCGATTTCCGAAATCGTCATATTGGACTGCTCCAGCAGACGTCTAGCCTCATCAATTCGAAGCTGATGAAGAAATTGAATCACGTTGGTTCCTGTTTTTTTCTTAAACAGGGTACTGATATATTTCTCATCCATAGAAACGTGCTCGGCCAGCATCCTTAGTGAAATCATGCTGCGAAAATTTTCTTTCATGTAGGAGATCAGCTTATCCACCTCACGGTGCCCGGTATCGGTCTGCTGGGGAGTATCTATCCGTAAAGGAGGTATCAACAGTCCGGAAGCCTGCTGCTTGCTTAATTCCACCTCTACCTTGACGAGCGCATCCATCAACGATTGAACATTCATGGACAGCTTAAGTATATAATTGGAAGCGCCATACTCTAACGCTTTCCGCACATAATCAAAATCACTGAGGCAGGACAGCATAATAAACCGACTGCCGATCTCCAGTTCTCTTACCCGCTGCAGCAGCTCCACACCATTCATTTTGGGCATAAGAATATCACAGATGATTAAATCAGGCAGATGCTGCTCAATAAAGCCCAGTGCTTCCTCACCGTTCCCGGCTTCTCCGATCACATTAAAGCCAAGGCTTTGCCAATCCACAATCCGCCTGACCGATTCCCGAACGAACACCTCATCCTCCACCAGCAATACGGTCCACATGTTCCTCACCTCCTGATTGAATGTGCTATAACCGCATACACCTGATCCGTCAGTTCCGCAGCACGGTCAACAAGCCGCACGTTACACAGGCTATTAATTTCTACCGTAGTACAGCTTTAAATTCTTGATATCTACCAGGTACAAAATATCGATCCCATTTGCATTCCGCTCTACAGCCAGCCGTTCTATAGGCTTCCCGGGAGCAATCGATGTTGAAGTCCAGGTCGTTCCACTTGTATTAACTGCCATGAACGCTCTATCGGTACCTGTATCGGTTACATAATATACTCTTTTATCCGTTCCTGTCCAGGTTATATCAATAGCAGCTTTCGTTTGGCTTGTATGATATACCGTTTGGACATTCCATGCACCGCTGCTCACGTTGCCATACTTCACGGAGAAAATCGAGCTTCCGCTTTCCCGATATCGGTAAGCAACCTTGGGACTGTTTGATGAATCCACCGCCAGCTTGGCGCTCTGTACACCAGGCCCATCAGGGAGCCCTGAGTCTGCAACATAAATTTCGCTGCCAGTAAGTGGTTGAATAATATCAACCGTTGCATTCGTTACAGGAAGAGTTACTGCCGATCCATTTGCCTTGGAGAAGATTCCTGTTGAAGGACTGTATTTTAAATAAGATAGCTCATGACGCAGTCCACTGGAAGGAAAGTTCGACCATTCAAACAAAATGTGCAGATCACCGTTGGAGTCAAAGACCAAATCATCCGGATATACGGATCTGTTCGCCGCTGATGCGATGACAGCTACTTTCCCCCATGTACTGGCACTGTTGTTCCAGCGGTACAAGACTCCATTACGACGCGTATTGGCATCATCACTTCCCCGAACCATCAAATACAAATCACCATTCGGTGCTGTCGTCAATACGGGGTAGGTAACCTTGAGCGTCGAGTCCGGCATATCCGGTGAATGATATTGAGGACTACCTCCTACTGTATCTGAACGAAAATATCGCCAGGTATCCGTATGCATAGAGCCAAATACATGGAACCTGCCGCTGCCGTCTCTGGCCATAGAAGGTTGATTATGCCCAATATCATCGCTGTACTCGGCAGCCACACCCCCGTTCATCACCGGAATATTCGTCCAGCTTCCTGAATTGTCTCTTCTGGCAATGTTTATTTTATGTGTGGCCGCTGTGCTGCCTGGTGCATTATAGGCCATATACGCGTATTCGTTTCCCGTGACATAAGTATCTAGTGGTGTCCACCAGCCAGCCTGGTTGCTGGAATCCATCGCGTACGGGACTTCCGTTAATACCGCCGCGGCGCTGCCTGTACTTGCCGGCAACAGCAGGGTCATTAGAGCAGAGGTGATCACGAGCTTTTTACCTAATGTTAACCATTTCATTGTTCATACCTCCATTTGTTTAGTAAGAAGCCGATACTTCTACCAAATACGGGTGTACTCACCTCCTGGATTTACGATAAAAGCGTTTGCAAGCTAGTCCTCTGCAAGATAGATTCCACATAGCTGATTGCAAACTCATCGTATCACAGAAGAAATAAACGGGTTAAGTGTCAAATTCGTCTGGTTATAGAACAATATCCCGTGATTCCATAGTATTGTATGATCAGATAGAACATTTTCCACAAGACTCCATTTATCTTTCATCAGCTTGGACAGACAAGTTGTGCCCGTCAATATACGGCTCGGATATCAGCAGTGGAAAATAAAAGCGTACCCGAGTTCCCTGCTCCAATACAACCATTTCCAGACCTGCATTGCTTTTAAATAACAGCCCAAGTCTTTCTTTCAGATTGCTGATCCCGATACCTCCCCGTTGGCGATCCGATTTGATCGTTTTGCCTGTAGACCTCTCTGCTGATCCTGATCCATTATCCTCAACCTCAAGGTACAGCTTTCCTTCTTTTCCGTACGCTCTAATTGTAATAAGTCCCTTCTGCTCCCTTTCCATAAAGCCATGCTGAATACTATTTTCAACAAGTGGCTGTAGGCTTAGCTTGGGCAGTAGTGCATATTCCAGACCTGGCTCCACCTCGTATTGCACATCAAACAACTGCTTGTAACGAAAATTTTGGATATAAATATACGACTCCACCAGACCAAGCTCATCCTTCAAATAAATCAATTCACGCTCTGAATTCAAGCCTGCCTCAAGTAATTTCCCCAAGGATACACAAATCTCGGCGATATCCGGCTGATTCTCAACCAGTGCCAACCATTTAACCGTATTGAGTGTATTCAGCAAAAAATGCGGATTCGTTTGCGAGAGCAGCATTTGGAATCTAACCGCTTCTTTGTTCCGTTCCTCTTCCTTAAGTCGCTGGATCAATTGCTCCATATCGGCCATCATCTGATTGAAGGTACGGGTTAGCTGCAGGATTTCCCCCTGGTATTTGGATTCAGGCAGCTGGACTCGAAATCTATTGTCTACTGCATTGGCCATCTTGCGTTGTAAATTGTGCAGTGGTTTGGTAATTGTAGACGCGATCAGCAATGTTATCGTAATAAAGGCCAACGTAAACGTGATCGATGCAGTAAAAAACGACTTCTTCAGCCGATCTACCTCAGCATAAATCTGATTCATCTGCACACGCTTCATCATGTATTTATTGATTCGGGGCAGCTCCGTATAAATATGTAAGTATTCACCCTCCACATAATAGCCTTTATGATTCAGCTTATGGCCTCCAGCAAGTCTCTCCGTCTTCTCGATTCTCCCGCTCTTGCTATCAGCAAGTATCGTTCCATCCGATTCCAGCAGCAAATACGTCTCTTCATTAAATTGGGTAGCTGCACGAAACCACTCATATACGTCAACACTTGCCCGCATAACAGCATATCGGGTTCCGTCCCTGTCCCGCAGTGGTGTTGAATAAGTAAGCAGCTGTGGGCTTCGGGACAAATCACGGCTTACGTAATTCTTGTCCCAGTTCCAGACATAACGATAAGGCTGCTGCAAGATTGCGGTATACCAGGGCTCCTGCGTCAATCGGCTATAGGACAAGCTCTCATTCGGTGTATAGGAGGCGTAGACGTTGCCGGAACCATCCAACAAGGTATAATAAACCGGCGACAGGCTAATAAACAGGCTGTTGATAATCGACTTGAATTTGGTATCAATCATATATACCCTTCGCAGACTGTCATGCTCATTAGGTTCACGAAGAATCGAGGTTACCAACACATCCTGCTCCATCAGCGTTACGGTTTTGTAGACAACGTTCAGCAGGTCCTCCAATGACTTCTGCAGCGTAGTCATCTGCTCCAAGCTTTGATCGGCGGTCTGCTTTCTCAAAACCCCTTCAACACTATTGAAATTGTAAACATTCAAAAAAGCATAAGGAAGCAGTATCAACATAACGAATGCCAGAAACAGGCGATTCTTGAGCGTTTTGGGAAATAAGGCAAACAGCTTGCTCGACACGGAATCAACCCCTTCCAGAAAATCAACCAACTTATATTTGTATCACAAGCTATTATAGCATGTCCGATTGCTCCAGGAATCGAGAAAAACAAGCCCCCTTCAAGAAGGCCTGTTCCTGCATCTGTATCTCGTTATCCTTTTACAGCGGTACTGGATAAACCTTCAATAATAAATCGTTGACCGATTAAAAACACAACCAGCATCGGCAGTATGCCAGCTGCAGCCGCGGCCATCATCCCGTTATAATCGACGTTAAATTCGAGAATGAAATTTTGCAAACCAAGCGGCACCGTGTACAATTCACGTTTAATAATAAAAACGAGCGCATTTTCAAAATCGTTCCAGTGCCAGGAAAAATCGATTACCGCCAGAGTAGCGAGCGCAGGCTTCGACAAGGGAAGCATAATACGTGTAAAAATCTTGAAGTGTCCGGCCCCATCAATAAACGCCGATTCGGAAATATCCTTGGGGATCGAGATAAAAAACTGCCTCATCATAAAAACCCCAAATATCGTAATCATACCCGGTAAAATGAGCGCCCAATGTGTATTGAAGATACCCATCCATTTAAACATAATAAATTTGGGAACAAACAGCACCTGAGGTGGAATCATCATCATCGCCAGATACAGCATGAACAACGAATCTCTTCCTTTAAATTCCACTTTCGTGAAGCCATAGGCTGCCAGTGCCGAGAGCAATGTCGCCCCCGTCATGCTGATCAATGCAACCTTTAAGGAATTGAGATAGTACGGTACAAAGCTGTTCGTTCCCGTCCATACCTTGATATGATGCTCCCATACCAAGTGTGTAGGAATCCACTGAATCGGATATTCGAACACAGCTGCAGGTGTTTTGAAGGATGTCGAAATCATCCATATAAAGGGCAGCACCATAATGATAGCAAAAGCAGCCATCACGAGTGTGAGCAAACCCTTTTGCAAACCCCGGAGGGTGGATCTTCGATTTGTGGCGAGCACCGGGCTGCGTCGTGGAATAGTGTAATCAGCCTTGGAATTCATGATCAGACGAGCCTCCTTAATAATGTACCCATTTCTTTTGGCCAAACCATTGAACGCCCGTAATGACCAGAATCACTGCAAATAAAGCCCAGGACACTGTGGAGGCATAACCCATTTCATAATAGCGGAACGCGGTTTTATAGACGTATAAGGATAAGATCAGCGAGCCATTACCCGGTCCGCCCTGAGTCAATGCTTCTATAATGCCAAAGGTTTTGATCGTCATAATTAGTCCCGTAACCACTAGCATGAAGGTGGTAGGACTTACGAGCGGCAGCATAATGCTAAACACGCTTTGTCTAACCGAAGCGCCGTCGATTTTGGCTGCTTCCAACAATTCCGGCGAAATTTCCTGAAGTGCTGCCAAATAAATGATCATATTATAACCAAGCATAAACCAAATCCAAATGATGTCGATCGCGATCATAACGGTATCCGGTGAAGTTAACCAGCCTGGCGGGTGATCGAAGCCCAATTTCATCAGCATCATATTGATGGGACCTTGCTTCGGCTGAAATAACAGCATCCATACGAACGCCACCGCCACCCCGCTCGTAATATACGGCATGAAATAGAGTGCGCGAAGCAGTGATTTCATATATACGGAACGATTGAGGACAACGGCAACCACAAAAGCTAATATGACGGAGATCGGCACACTAATAAGGAAAAAAATCGTGTTTTTCAGCGAAAGATAAAACAGTTCATCATGAAATAAACGCTTGATATTATCCAATCCTATAAAATGATACGTCTTGCTCGTAAACTGCCAATCCGTAAACATCAGAACCGCAGAGAATATAGCCGGTATGATAAAGAATAGAAGCACCCCAACCAGGTTAGGCAAAATAAATGCATAACCTACCCATCGCTGCTTACTTCCCATTGATTCCACTCCAATCCGTCATGAGTGAATGTCGAGGGAAGAGCGCTGCTCTCCCCTCGCTTCATTCGTTTATTTTTTTGTTTGTTTGATATAATCATTATGCCTTCTGGCTATGGAATCCAGTGTAGCCTTTACATCCTGCTTCCCTGTGAAAAACTTCTCATACTCCTCTTGACGTAAATCCAAGACCTGCTTCGGAAGCGAGCGTGCATATTTCGGTACGTCATTGAATAAAACCCTCTTTAACGACTCCTGATCATACGTTGCCGCATTATCTCCAAGCAGCAGCTTCATTACCTCATCCTGATTTACTGATTTGGAAGCCGGGAAACGTCCTCCAGGTACCATCGGAAGCATACCTCCGTCTGCATACCACTTAAGGAAGGTCCATGCCGCTTCCTTGTTTTTGGATTTGGCATTGATCGATATCGAATCTCCGGTACCTCCACGCGAGATGAAGTCTGCTGCATTGTCCACTAAGCGTGGTACTGGTGCAAATGCGACTTTGAATGTTCTCGGGTTATCTTTCGTATTATTTGAGCTGCGGAATATCCAGGTACCCGCATTCAGCATTGCAGCTTCACCCTTCAGAAAGACGGTATCCACTGGCATTTTTGAAGTTATTTGCTCAGCATATGGAGGTGTCGCGCGGCCATCGGCCATCATGGCTTTCATCGTTTCCAGCCATTTTCCATACAGGGCATGGTCCATATTGGAGGAACCATCCGGCTTTGTATACCCATACTTGACGGACACAGAGTCCAATGGATCAGGCAATGGTTCCGTGTGCTGTACGAGACCATATCGCTTATCGCTTTTCAGCTTGTCCGCGTAGGCGCCCATCTCGGTCCAAGTCCATTCGGTCGGCACCTTGAGTCCAGCTTGATCGAGCAAGTCCTTGTTGAACCATACAAAATAATGACTTTTGCTGGTCGGCATGGCATAATATTTACCATTCATTTTCCATTCACCGGAGCCTTGAATCTTTTCTTCAATATTGTAGTCCGTGTAAGTCCCAAGATCTTGGGTAAATCCGGCATCAATCCTGCGCTGCAGCTGTGTCTGTGTGTAGTTAACGAACAAATCTACATCCTGCTCGGTCGCCAAAGCTGTATCCAGCTTCATATTACCTGCATCATCGTTAACATACCGCTCATATTTGACCTGAACATCGGAATTTTTGGCATTCCATGCGTCTACTACGGCTTGTGGACCTGACTCTGCAGGTACGCCGCCCCACATCGTTAAGGTGATTTTTTCTTTCTTGGCAGTCGCAGTATTTGCAGCTGGTGCTGCTGTATTGGATGCTCCCCCTGAATTATCCATCCCCGTCGAACAGCCTGTTGCTGCGACCATACATGCCGCTATGGTAGCGATCATGCTGATTGTGTGATTTTTTTTCATTGAAACCCCTCCGGACCTATTATGGTTGTTTCCACAAATCAACTATAGCATTCACAGTAGCAGCCTGATAATGAACAGTTTCTCTGGAATTGTAGAACAATCTCTTGGAACTATTTGCGTCAATAGAACGATTTCGTTATTTATACAATCATAAGTGAAGCCGAGATCGACAAAAAACTCCTGAATCCCACTTCGGGAACAGGAGCTGTGCATGAAACTTTTCAGATAAATTCAATAAAAATCATCGCGATTCATTTAAATATCTTACCTTGACCGTGTTCATATGATGCAGCTCATGACCGGCAATAATGTAAGCCCACGCTTTAGTGGAGGACTCATTCCCATTAACAATGCCTCTTCTGGCCCATGCATCCTCAGACAGCCCCCTGAGCAAAGTAAGAGTAGCCTGACGTACAATCGTGTAATCCTCCAATAGATCTGACATAGGGCAGCTATCAAAGGAAGCGCCGCTCATCAATTCATCCTGATCATAACCAGACAGCGGCGTTTTGTCCCCTCTTGCAATGCGAAGCAGCCGGTAGCTCATGATCCGTTCGTTATCTGTAATATGGCCCAGCACTTCTTTTAACTTCCACTTTCCAGGGGCATATTGGTAATTGGCCTGATCCTCCGTAATCGTTGAAAAAATATCCGTCGTACGCTGGAGGGATTGAGTAAGAATCTCTCGGATATTACCTTCTGGAACCAACTTCACATAGCTCTCAAAATATTCGTTATACTCATCGTAAGCAGGCCGTATAGACATGAATGAATCCTCTCCTCAAAGGTTTTACCCAGTATATCATTTCATTAGGCCTGCTTGTTTAAAAAAGTAATTTTTCTTTAAAAGTAACAGTTTCCTGTGAAGCTTCATTGACTCGCAATTGAAACACATCAGGACGGCTGTAATGACCGACTGCATCAAAATCATAGCGGCTTTGCGGAACGAGAGCCATATCCAGATCTCCGAAAAGCAAGCCTTCTTTGTTAAAAAGCGGGGGTGCGACATAAGCGCCAAGCGGATTCACAATCGCACTTCCACCCCTTGACAAAATATCCGGATCATTCAAGATGTCCTTATAATAAGCCAAATTCTGCGGATAGCTGTCCTTGGTCACATATTGATTGCTGGAAATAACGAAGCATCGGCTTTCAACAGCAATGTGCTGCAAGGTCGCCTGCCAGGTATCGCGAGCATCGGCAGTCGGAGTAACCAAGATATCAATTCCTTTGGCATACATAGCCATCCTGGCGAGCGGCATATAATTTTCCCAACATATCAATCCACCGATCCGGCCAAAGGGCGTATCGATCACACTTAGCGTGCTTCCATCCCCCATCCCCCACAGCAGCCGTTCGGAGCCAGTAGGCATCAGCTTTCTATGCTTCCCCAGCAGCGTTCCATTCGGTCCCCAATAAGCGATTGAATTATACAGAGTTGACTGACTAAGGCCGGACTCCCTCTCGACGACTCCGACTACCAGGTAGACACCGGCTTCCTTTGCTATTTCACCGATCAGCTCGGTATCCGCACCTGGAATCTGAATCGAGCTCTCCCAATATCGATACCAGTCCTCTCGTCCCTCAGGACTGCGGCTCCCTACCCGGGTACCAAAGCTCAATCCTCTTGGATAACCCGATACGAATACTTCTGGAAATACCACAAGCTTCGCTTTTTCCCTGGAAGCAGCCTGGGTCCAGGAAGCAATCTTCGCAATAGCATCCGCCTTATCAAACAATAGGGGTGCAGATTGCACCACAGCTACGCGAACAACTTGTCGTTCTGTAAGTTCTGTCATCAGATCCACTCCTTTTTCACCATCGTAGATGGATTCCACGGATCTGTAACCATCCACTTACTTGATGTTTTCACCACCCATTTGGTAGAAGAACGCTGTAAACAAAGTCAAAGCAGGAAGCGGATGGGTTAAAAGCAGGCAAAATGGAGGGTCACGGCTTTATTTGTACTTGATATAGTAAGAGTATAAAACACTTGTGTCGGGGTGATCGCCAATGTCGCTATATATCTACTACTTGTTATTTGCCACCATCTTGTTACTGGCTACTGTTGCTACCTTTCTCGTCGGCTTTTCGAAGAAAAACAAAGAAGGGAACCCCAAATATGATACCCGAACCAAAGGAAACTGGTCCCGACTGTCATGGATTTATTTGATTGTTATTGTGTCGGGATATGTTGCATTTTTCATTTATATTGTCAGGCTGAACTCTTAAACGACTATACGATATCAAGCGGAGTTTTTCGCGTCGGTTTTGGAAAGGCCGCATCCAACCTGCTTAAGTCATCTTCTGTTAGTTGGATGCGCGCTGCCTCAGCATTCTGGATGACATGCGCTTCAGAGGATGCCTTCGGTATCGCTATCACTTGGCCGCTTCGAATACACCAAGCCAGAAGCAGCTGAAAAGGATTTACCTGATGCTGCTCGGCAATTTCCTTCACCGTTGGATGGCCAATCAAACCTTTTCTTAAGGACCCCGCCTGTGCGAGCGGACAATAAGCCATCACAGGCATTCCATGCTCTTGCTGCCAAGGCATCAAATCGTATTCAATTCCTCTTGAGCCCAGATGATACAGCACCTGATTGGTCACACAATGCGTGCCCTTGCTTAGACGCGTAAGCTCCTTCATATCGGAAGTATCCAGATTGGACACACCCCAGCGCAATATTTTGCCGGCTTCAACCAATTTCTCCATACCTTCTATCGTTTCGCTAAAAGGAACACTGCCTCTCCAATGAAGCAGATATAAATCCAGACGATCCGTTTGCAAGCGCCGCAAGCTGTTGTCGCAGCTTTGGACGATGTGATTTCGTCCGGCATGATGTGGATACACCTTGGATACGACAAATACCCGGTCCCTGATTCCCTGGATAGCTTCTCCGACAAGCAGTTCTGACTTGCCATCGCCATACATCTCAGCTGTATCGATCAGATTCATACCAAGCTCAACACCAAGCTGTAAAGCTCTGATTTCCTCGCTTTTGTGAGAGGGGCGATCCCCGATATACCATGTCCCTTGCCCAAGCCTCGGCACGATGGCACCATCGCGAAGTGGTATGCCAGCTATGTTATGGTTAGTTGTCATTGTTTGACCTCCATGTGAAAGAATGGTTATGCAATCCATTAAATCGATAATGTAATTTCGCAAGAGAAGCAGGCGCCACTGCTGCTTGATTGCTCAAGCCAGATACGGCCATTCATCAGTTCAACCAACTGCTTGCTAATATAGAGCCCAAGCCCGGTTCCCGTATCGGATTCTGTGGAGTCTGCCACATGGACCTGGGTAAAGGACTGAAACAGACGATCGACCTGATGGTCGGGAATTCCGTTTCCATTATCCTCTACTGAGAACAGCAGACTTGCAGTGCCGACTCGTTTATCGATAGCAAGCAGTTTTACAGATACCTTCACGCTACCTTTACTCGTAAATTTCACAGCATTACTCACCAGGTTAAGCAAAATTTGACGAATTTTATTAACATCCCCAATTACCGTTACGGGAACATCCGAATCAACCTCTATCTTTAACGAAATCCCTTTTTTATTCGTTTCGACTGCAAATAACATGCGTACCTGCTCCATACAAATACGAATATCGAACGGTACCTGATCCAGCTCCATCTTGCCTGCTTCTAGTTTCGAATATTTCAAAATATGATCCAGCATTGATAATAAAGACTGAGCGCTGGTCTCAATAATGTTCGTATACTCCAGTTGTTCCTCTGTAAGCTCCGTTGTATGCAGTAAGCTCGCCATGCCCATGACTCCGTTAATGGGGGTACGAATTTCATGGCTCATCACGGCAAGTAAATTAGCTTTTTCCTCAAGCAGGTCTATATTAGACTGCTCAGCCTCTTGCAAGCTCTTGGCGGTTTCCTCCAATTCAAGCACATTGGCAAAAAATATGGCCAGCGATTTCAACAATGCCACATCTTGATCCCGGTACTGATAGTAATTATGATCAAACGCGCAAAGCGATCCAAAGATGTCCCCTCGCGGTGTAACGATTTTTACCCCCATAAACGAGCATCCCCCCACAAAACGGGTCGCATCCATATCTTTTGTCAACGGATGGGTTATATTGTCCTGAATGACCAAAGGGCCGACCGATTTTTCGATGACCAGATGACAATATGACTGCTCATTATCAACAATTAAACCTTCCTCAAGCATCGTCACGTCCCGATTAAAGGTTTTTAATACAGTTGTCGTTAACCTGTCATTAATCGCGATACAGAACGTATTGGCGTTAATCATTTCACTTGCAATCTGCATAACCTGCTCGGCAGATTTGTATAAGTTATTGGAGATTATTGACAAAATATCGATGTAATCCGTACGCATGGCAATCCCTCTTCCAAGTTAGCAAACCTTATATTTATTTGGTGTAACGCGACTCCAGCCTGCGACCTGCATACCAAATCAATGCAAAAACGAGCAGGATCGCAACCATTTTCCAGGGCTGCTTGAACAAATTCCCCAAGTCATGTCCTGCTACAGATACGATGATGATCATAACAGCTTTCCCCATAGCTGTTGCTATCAGAAATACACGTCTCGGCAGCTTGGATATGCCCGCTACAATATTGACGAAAGCCGATGGTGTAAAGGGGAAGCAGGCCAGCACAAAAATCGGTGTAAACCCATGCTGCTCCAGCCACCCGATAAAGCTTCCGGCTTTAGGATATTTGCGTTCAATAAAATTGCGGAATCGAACACCGAACCTGCGAAAAAACAAAAACACACAAACTGCACCGCTAACAACACCGATCCATGACCATAAAGCACCTTCCCACAAACCATAGGCATTGACATTGGCGATTATAATCGCAATTAGTGGCAGTACAGGGATTAGAGACTCTATGAAGGGTGCAAGAATCCCAGGTAAGGGACCCAATGCTTCGTAACGATTCAGATAATGCTCGACGTCTTCCCAAGTTAACCCGGCTAGTTGGTCTATCCAGCTCATGCTGCCTTATCCCCTCTTCTATCAGGCATATGCTTCATCCGTATCGGTTATCATTCACTATCTCGACATTTGCACATTGCTCTCTATAAAGTATACTAAAATAGTTGGACGACCATTACAAGCCCTTGATGCCAAGCGGCTAACAAAATAAGAGGGGATCATATACAATGAACATACTTGTGATGACCGCAGTTGAGGTTGAGAAGGATGCGGTGTTACGTGGACTTCATAATTGTTCGAGCTTTCATGTCGGCATTGCTGGTGTTGGAGCTGCATCGGCAGCTGCTCGAACCGCAGCTTTATTAGCTGCAGTACCTTATGATCTGGTCATTAGTGCCGGTATTGCCGGCGGCTTTGCAGGTACAGCCGAGATTGGATCGCTCGTTATGGCTGATGAGATCATTGCCGCGGATCTCGGTGCTCAATCTGCAGACGGTTTTCTCAGTCTCGATGAGCTTGGATTTGGTTCATCCCGCATCCAAGTGGACGGAGAATGGTTTCAGCGGATCACTGCAGCATTGCAGGATGCAGGGCTTTCCGTTCACACAGGTCCTATTCTAACTGTATCCACCGTGACGGGTTCAACAGCAACCGCAGCAGAGCTTACTAAGCGTATCCCTGGGGCAGCAGCCGAGGCTATGGAAGGTTACGGTGTCGCCATAGCAGCCCAATATGGTGGCGTTCCTTTTCTGGAGCTTCGCGCAATTTCCAATCCGGTAGGTCCAAGGGACCGCAGCGCCTGGCGAATCCAGGATGCACTACAAGCATTACAATCAGCCAGCAATGTATTAATGGAGGTATTAACATGAAAATCGCTTTTTCACCTTGTCCCAATGACACCTTTGTCTTTCATGCCTGGGTACATGGCCTATTGCCTGGCGCGCCAGAGCTTGATGTGATGTATGCAGATATCGACATAACAAATGGTCTGGCTGCTCATGGAGGCGGTCCGGAGGTTATGAAAATTTCCTATGCGGCCTTGCCATGGGCTTTATCTGAATATGCTCTACTCCCTTGCGGAGGAGCACTCGGCAGAGGCTGCGGTCCACTCGTACTGAGCGCTGGTGGAGTGAACGCCATCAAGGACCCGGCAGCCTTGAAAGGTCTTAAGGTTGCCGTACCGAGTGAACGCTCCACTGCTTACCTGCTGTTCCGCCTTTGGGCAGCCCAGCATGTACCTGGCGGCGTAGGTGAAATCGTAATCCTGCCCTTTCACGAAATTATGCCGGCAGTTCGCGATGGTCTGGTAGATGCCGGACTTGTTATTCATGAGGCCAGATTCACCTATCCTAACTACGGATTGAACATGCTGGTCGACCTGGGGAGCTGGTGGGAGGCAGATACAGGCTTGCCTATCCCACTCGGAGCGATTATTGCTCATCGATCTTTGGACCTGGCAGCCATCAGTAAATGGATTCGGGCTTCAGTGGAGTATGCGTGGGCACACCCAGAGGTTTCGCGCGACTACGTACTAAGCCATTCTCAGGAGCTTGCCCCTGAAGTCGCTCAAGCCCACATTGATTTATATGTCAATGAATTCAGTGCCGATTTGGGTGATGATGGATATGGGGCGATCACCGCACTGCTAAAGCGTGCTGCGGAAGAAGGCTTGGTTCCACAGATGGATTGGGAGGCATTACGGTTGTTCAAAGATGTTTAAATAGAAATGGCTGCCAAGCATAATCGCTGGCAGCCTCTTCTTTACAACAAGTTATGTAGCTTGTAATTTAAAGGAGCATGTTCATCAAGCTGTTAGTTTTTGTTAAAAACCTCAGTTAATACAGGTACGATTTGTGATTTGCGTGAAACGACACCTTTTAGAACGGCTTTGTTATCGACCAATTTTACATTGTAGGCTTGCTCAACTGCTTGAGTGGAACCGCCCAATGCCAATGCAACGGAATCGTTATTTAAAATATCCGTAACTACGAATACAAACAAGTCCAAGCCCTTGTCAGCAATAATCGTAGTAAGAGCCGCTTCCAGCTCAGGCTGACGTACCAAAATATCGTTCGTATCTACCGCATTAACTTGTGCGATTTCAACCTTGCTCGAGCCCATTTGGAATTCCTTGGCGTCAAGGGAAATCAATTCAGCAATCGTTTTGCCGCTCAGATCTGCTCCTGCCTTCAACAGCTCCAAACCATAGCTTTCCAGGTTAATGCCTGCAATCTCGGCTAATTCACGTGCTGCAGCCACATCCTGCTCTGTGCAGGTTGGTGATTTCAACAAAAGTGTATCGGAAATAATAGCAGATACCATAAGTCCGGCGATTTCCTTGCGAATTTGCACGTTATTTTCTTTGAACAGCTTGTTCAAAATCGTAGCTGTGCAGCCAACAGGCTCAGCACGATAGTACAAAGGATGACTCGTTTCGAAATTAGCGATACGGTGATGATCAATAACCTCAAGAACACGCACCTTATCAATATCACTAGCACTTTGCTGACGCTCATTATGATCGACGAGAATGACGCTGTCCGTTTCATTGGCTACAGTTTCAACCAACCGCGGCGCTTTTACCTGAAATTGATCCAGGGCAAATTGCGTTTCTCCACTGATCCTTCCTAACCGAACAGGCTCAACCTCATAGCCAAGGCTTGTCTTTAAATCCGCATAAGCAATTGCCGAGCAAATCGTGTCCGTATCCGGGTTTTTGTGTCCAAATATAAGTGTTTTCGCCATCATCTTACTCCTTAGTTAAATTAATTGTTCATTTGATTATACCTTTTAATACGTTATATTCAAATAGTTTTACAGAGAATAGATCAAACGTTCTCATATCCGTCAATAATCATCTCTAAGGCTCCTGTTTCGGCATCCATAATAAAACCATGTACAGGAACATGTGCTGGAATCAGTGGGTGATTACGGATAATTTTGACACTATGCGCCACACCTTCCTCCGGGCTGTTAAAGCCCCGCAGAAAACGTTCCATCCGAATACCGGAGTTTTCCAACGTGGAGAGAACGTCATCGGAAATGCCGCCAGCACGAAATTTATCAACCATTTTTCCCGTATCCAAGTTGGTCATACCGCAATTGGTATGTCCGATGACCAATACTTCCTGGGCTCCCATTTCATATATAGCAATCAAAATACTGCGCATGGCGCTGCCAAAGGGCTGCGTGAGAATAGCGCCGGCATTTTTAATAATTTTCGCGTCACCATTGCGAAGATTCAGTGCCTTGGGTAGTAATTCAACAAGACGTGTATCCATACAGGTCAAAATCGCTATTTTTTTATCCGGATATTTGTCCGTTAAATACTCTTCATACTGCTTCTGTTCAACAAACTGCTTGTTAAATTCCAAAAAGTTAGAAACTATCGTCATATGCTCTCTCTTCTCCTTCAATCCGATTATACACTAGCGTTTCTGACTACATTAGCCATCATGGCTGCATTGGGATATTGAACCTCCTCATACTGCTGAACGACTCGCTCAATATCCACCGGTACTCGTACAATCGAAGTTTGAACAACTCCCTCTGTAATTTCCACCGTTGCATACGAAGCCATCGCCAGCTTGTCAAAGGGTAATCCAACACTGCCGGTATTCACAATCATCTTACCATTTAAGTATCGAATATAAGGCTTATGGATATGTGCGTAAATAAAAATTTGTGAGCTTGCTTCCTGCATCAGCTTGGATTCAACAATAACATCATCTGCACCTGGCAGAACAACATCAAATAGACTATCCGGCGTCGCATGGAAGGCCTTAATTGTGATTCCATCCACAGTAAGACTGAGCTCTGTCGGCAATTGGTTTAAATAATCGATATCGGCAGCCTCAAGCTGAGAGACGGTCCAATCCCTTTCCCGGTTCATCATTTCTAAGGCTTTAGCTGGCACCTCTCCTTCCCGAACGCCGCGGACAACCCATTCATCTGCATTTCCTTTGATAACCTCTGTGTTCAGGGATCGAACCAAATCCAGTGACCGCCTGGGCTCTGGGCCGCGATAACAAAGATCACCCAGTACATAAATACGATCGATTTCTTTCTTTTGGATATCAGCCAACACATTGTCCAGCGCAAGCGCGTTACCATGAATGTCTGCTATAAAAGCGATTTTCATTCCTTTATCCTCCCTTCTGTTTCTGTTATGGTTCTGTTGCTATGCAGCCAGCTTTTAATGATCGCGGCATTCGCTTCCGGAGTCAGACTTATCGAGTTGATCGTGATCTCGGCTTGCTCCGGCGGCTCGTAGACGTCTGTAATCCCTGTAAAATGTTCAATTTGATGCTGTCGGGCCTTCACATAAAGCCCCTTTGGATCTCTGCGCTCACACTCTTCAAGCGGACAATCGACGTAAATCTCCACAAACTGCTGGAGCTCCTTGCGAGCATATCGTCTCATTTCATGATAAGGGCTTATCGTCGATACGACAACTGTAATTCCGTTGCGTGTCAGCAGCTTGGCGATATAAACGATACGTCGAATATTTTCCATACGATCCTCACGGGAAAATCCAAGTCCATTCCCGATCACCGTACGCAGCTCATCACCATCCAACAGCTCAACCTTCCGTTGCTCCTTGCGCAGGGCATCTGTCAACGCCAATGCTGTCGTCGTTTTACCTGAACCGGATAAGCCAGTGAACCAGCATACCCAGCCTTCTCGTGCAGCTTCCTGTTTCAAGACAATACTCCTTTATGTGCGAATGACTCGGGAATCCGCTCCAACAGACTGGCTCCATAGACCGCTTGCAGCGATAACTCAGGCATATGCACATACCCGATGTAGCAGCCGCATTGTTTGAGCTGACACGGCCTTTCCTTGGACAATGCAGCCAGCCCGTCCCGATATAAATGTCCGATCATTCGTTTATCCTTGTAGCAGCGCTTGACTTGTCCTGAGCCCAATACGAAGAAAACATCCTGCCCCGTTCTGCACTGTCGTCCCAGGCTGGCATAATCCGCCAGATTATGCTCAAAATACGGATCAGCAGCTTGCAAAATCGCTACATCCTCAGCCGTATAATAACGAGGTTTGTCTTTAAAAGCATTCACCCACAGATAGACATCCTCAGGCAGTGATCTACGCATGGACTGAATAGCTTCAAAATACGGCTTTAGCCCCACTGTACCTACGCTGAACGAAATTCCCTGTTTATATAGCTGCATCGCCTGCGACAAAAATCTCGATTCCGTCGTTTGCTCAGGATGATAGGTTGCCCAAAATGCGGCTTTAGCCCGATTTAATTCGGTCGTCCAGTCGAGCTTGACAGACAAATTGGTTTGAACAGCCACTTTGTCCACATGTTCCATATGCGATAGTTCAACCATAGC
Organism: Paenibacillus sp. FSL H8-0034; assembly: GCF_038000305.1. NCBI lineage: Bacteria > Bacillati > Bacillota > Bacilli > Caryophanales > Paenibacillaceae > Paenibacillus > Paenibacillus sp. FSL H8-0034. Next base: position 3,892,632 of record NZ_JBBOBS010000001.1, on the reverse strand, counting down.
CTCTCGGTACCAGCGATGAACCAGTGCTTCACCATACGGATTAAAAAAAATCGAAAACCGTGATCCGCTTCCCGCCTGCCCCTGGATCCATCCTACAAATCGCTGCAGCTGAGCACGGTCCTGAGCAAGCACCTCGGCACTATCGGTCGTTTTGCTAAAGGGACAGTAAGGACAGTCATAGTTGCACGAGGATAAAGCACCACGATAATAGAGTGTACTCATAATAACACATGCTCTTTCATTAAATCCTTGACTTCACCCGAAATAAACCAATCTCCTATAGCATCCGAATAGGCCAAGCCCTGATCCGTTAGCAGCAGAATGCCATTGGCTGTTTGAGCCAAATCGCTATCGATAAGCAGATATAATTCCGGATAATCGTCCAATGCCCCCGTCCCAAAGCGCTGCTCATAGGAGACGAGCTCCAAACCCTCGCGATGCAGGATTGCTTTCAAAATAAATCGACGCTTCTGCTCGGCAATATTCAGCACAAATCCATAATCCGCCTTAGTATAATCGGTAGTAGCTACATAATCGGCAATGATGCTCTTCGTAGCCTTGTAGCTGACACCATATCGAGAAGCATAATGGACATTCCTTGTGTAGGAACGGGCGCCGCAGCCAAGCCCGATCATCCCCTCCTCCTGACAGCTGAAGGGAAGCAGCTCTTTAACTGGGGCCGCATCCGGTTTGGCAAACCGACGCATCGAATATTGGACGTATCCTGCACTCGCTAACCTATCACAGGCCGCCCGGTAACAATCCATTCGAATATCATGTCCGCTTGCCGACACTTGTTCAGGTTTCAAGAACGTATTCTCACGTGTGTAGAGCGGATAAATAAAGATTTCCTCAGGCTCGTACGCAATTGCACTGTCCAGCGAATAGAGCCACGATACCATCGTTTGCCCAGGTAATCCATAAATCAAGTCGAGATTAAGGATGGGAAAATCAGCCTGCTTCAAGAGCTCAAGCGCTCTGACAACCTCCGCTTTTTTCTGTGGACGATGTATGGCTGTCGTTTCGGTATCGGTAAAGCTCTGAATCCCCATGCTGACGCGATCCACCGTTCGCTGCTTCAGCAGGCTTATGCGGCCCTCGGTTACTGTATCCGGCGAAGTCTCCACAGATATCGAGGTTCTGCTCAAGTCCAATCCTATCACTTCTTCGGCGATCACAAACAATCGATCGAGCAGCACTTCATTCAATAAGGTCGGTGTACCCCCGCCGATTGCAAACCGTGAAGCGGGACGATGACTGACGAACGGTGCCCACTGGCGTGCTTGTCGTTCCAAAGCCGCAACATACTGCTCATGTACATCATCACGACGGTCAGGCAGTGTGAATAAATTGCAGAATCCGCAGCGCATTGCACAAAAAGGAATATGCATGTACAAAAAGAAAGACTCACCCTGCTCCTTCTCCCATAGCCCGGGCAGTGATAATGGAGGATCAAGCTCGCGATAAGCTGTTTTATGAGGGTAGGCATAAAGATAGGATAAATAGGGATCAGCCATCAGCTGTTTCTTCCACAGCTCAAGATCAAGCTCTTTTTGAATAGGAAGCATGTTGTTCTCCTTTCATCACTATGAGTGCGGGTCCAATATTTTGTGCAGCATCCTCTATAATACAAACTCCCTGTAAGGGACTGTCCATACAACATCGTGCGCAAGCCTGTGACCCTGATAGCCATCCTCGCCAAAAGCGGTTCCGTGATCGGAACAAACGATACAAAAAGTCGGGCCTCTGCTTCGCATGGCGTCCATAAGCGGGCCAAGCTGAGCGTCGACGTAACGCAATGCGGCTCTTTGGGTTTCCGGCGAATCCTGTCTTGCGCCAGGCACAAAGTAATGATTAGGACCATGGATTGCGGAAACATTCAAAAACAAAAACAATCGCTGCTCCCGACCATACTTGCCAATCAGCTTCAACGCATGGTTTACCTGGTGCTCGGTAGATCGAGGTTGAGTAACACCAAAGGTTTGACGCCAGTAGCTTTCCTGAAAATAGGATGGAAGCACTTTGGCTAAAGGTACTTTTTTTGTAAAAAAAATAACGCCCCCGATACAAATCGTCCGATATCCGGCGGATTGTAAACCCGATACGATATCGGGCGTATCAAATAACCAGGTATTCGGCTGTGTCTTGAGTCCTGTTCCTTTGGAATGAAATAACCGCGTATGCTCCGTTTTATTCGTCGTTGCCGGTGTCGGCAAAAAACCTCCAAAAAAAGCATGATGAGCGGCATAAGTGAAGCTTCCTGGCGTGTGCCTCTTCTCCCAGGAGCCTGATCCGCATAAATTCGGACAGTTGTGCTCCTCGAGCTTGGCTACATCATAACGTAAAGTGTCCAGTGTAATAAAGAGAATGTCATGTGTGCCAACAATCTCGTTCATATTGATCATACAGCTTTCATCCTTTATAGATACAAGTCATTTCCCATTCATAGGTGCTGTACCCATTAAATTGTACATCATATACAAGATCACCAAACGGGTTGATGTCAGCGATGTACGGCTTAAGGGAGCCACGTGATAACAGAACATCGATCCCAGCAACGAAGGAAGATGGGAATAGAGCCATCGTTGCCTGAGCAATCTCTTCAATACGATTGATAGTTTCCGGTGTAAGGCCTATGTCAGCAGGGTCTGCACGATCATTGCGCAAATGCAGATTGGTAATGGGTGTACGACTGAGACGGGCGACCCTGTGACAAGCCTGCCCACCTACAACCAGCTGACGAATGTCAAATACTTGCTTGTGCAGCGCAGCTGGGGCAGAAGCCTTCTCAATCCAGCGCTCGACATGAACACCCTGCTCACATAGCCAATTCACTATTGTTTTGATGATTGTGGTATCGGTATATTTTCTTAGCGAGCCTGCATTGTAATAGACGGATTCGTGGTCACGGTACTCCTGACCGATCGTCGTAACCATAACCTCGGCACCCGTTGATGGATTCATCTGATAAACCGCTATACCTGATGCCGAAGAGCCAAAGGCCAGCTTAATAAAAACACGGTGCATTCGACGGGTTCGCATAGCTTCCCTCAGCTCTTCATAATTGCCGATGCTGCCCAGAGTTACGGGTATTGGCGGAACCGGAACACCATGAGCTGTGAGAAGCTGATGACAGCGGCGTTTATCGAACATCAGGGCAATTTCTGCCGGGTCATTCATCCAACGAACGGATGGTGACAGCGCTTCGGCCTGCTGCTTGATCTGATGCAGGAGTCTACAGAAACCACGAAACCATTGGGCAGGATGGTAAATGCGTCCCTGCTCCTGAACAAGATGACGTGCCTCCTGTGGGGAAATCCGTGCTGATGTACTTAAATGGCGCAGCGGATGAAAGGCATCTGACGCAGCAGCGGATTGATAACCATTCTCAGATGGAAAATCATTTCGATTCCCTTCATCCGCATAGGCCGCTCCAAGCGCAATCAGCTCCCGCTCTACTTCGAACTGCTCACCAGGAGAATCGAGGCGGATTAGAGGCAATAGCTTGTCGTCCTGTAAATAAGGTCTTAATAACTCTCCTGGACTCCCCTTATACCTCAACCAATCGAGATAGGAAATGAGATGAGCTGGAGGAAGTCCAAGACGGGTACGAGCCTTTTGTAAGAAAGACGTTCTTTTATTCCCTGGATTTCCGATAACAATCAGCTGACGGTTCGCTTCCAAGAAGTTTGACACTTTACTCCGTTACTGCCGGATAACGCCAATCATCCTCATCGGCACCACCCTGCTCGTCACTAACATCGACCTGAATGCCTGATTCCTTCCAACGCTTGATCATCGCTTCAGACATGTAATGATAACTTAGATTGAGGAATGAGAGCTTTTGAATTCGGCTGCTGACAAGGAGAGCTTCCGCTCCGATATCGCTTAAAGTTCCTTGTGATAAATCAAGGGTATGAAGTTGGTCCAATATGGGAGCATCCGCGATCGCAATCGCAATTTCATCTTGAATTTCACTGTTCTTCAGACCCAGATAGGTAAGCTTGGGGAACAGCGCTTTGCTCATAAATGGTTTCAGATCGTCCAGGCTGCCATTCCATCCATAGTCATCAACGCCCAAATATAATTCCAGCTTTTTTAATTCCGGCAGCTCGGCAGTCTGAATGTCTTGGATCACTTCCAGAGGCAGTCCTCCACAGATGATAATAAGCTCCTCCAGGTGAGCATGCTTTAGCTGAGTCAGCCGCAAACCCTCGCTGCCCTGAACGGTAAAGGACTGCAGCTTCGGATAAGCGTCCAGCAGCGGTGTGAGATCGGATTGCTTGATCCAGGAAATCTCACACTCTTCCCCTTCCATATCGCCAATAAACAGCTTTGTCAAATTCGGAAATTGCTCACGCGCCTGAATAATGGCCTGTGCCAGAGCACTTGAATCATTCTCGTAAGCATCCCCCCAGGAGCCTATAATCAAGGAATGCAGCTCTCGACTTTCTGGTTTGGCGGCAAGCTCCTCGATTAATTTTTCCATCGTCTGACCTTGTTCGTGATCATCATAGTCAAGCACTAATCGGACTTCAGTCATTAATAGTACCTCCTTGGAAATGCGGTTTTTGAACTCTGAGATACGGTGTTGCTTCTATTTATGTTACCTGCTGATCATCTTCAAATCAAATTTTACCAAACTCGCTGCCACCTCTACAGCTGATCGATAATATCGCTCGCTATTAAGGAAGCCATATAGGGTCTGCTGCTCGCCGCGCGATCACCGGCTGAACCATGCAAGTAGACACCGAGAGCGGCCGATTGCGTAGCTGACATGCCTTGAGCGAGCAGTCCGGCTATGATTCCTGCCAACACATCTCCTGTACCTCCGGTAGCCATTCCCGCGTTACCGGTACGATTAATGTATATCTCACCTTCTGGAGTAGCGACGACAGTGCGCGCACCTTTGAGAACTAAGGTAACGCCAAACTTCCAGGCAAAGGAGCGTGCGGTTTCAATTCGGTCTCCTTGAATATCAGGAATCGATTTACCGCATAGACGAGCCATTTCTCCGGGATGTGGTGTCAAAATAACAGGAGCCGATCGCCGCGACAGGGCATCTAATCCGATGGAGGAACCCAGCATATTCAAAGCATCTGCATCCAGAACAAGCGGGCAAGTCGTATGCTCCCAGATGTCCCGCAGCCAATGAGTATCATTGTCAAAGCGGCCTATACCCGGTCCAAACACGATAGCGGCCTTATTTGCTGCCAGCTCGAGGAACGATTGTGTGGAAATTTTACTCCAATCACCACGGCCTTCATCAGCCATGCCTCGCATCATAATCTCTGGAATTTGTCCCAGCATCCCATCAAGCAGACTCTCTGGCAGCGCCCAGGTCACCAAGCCACTGCCTGCTCGCAGGGCTGCTTTGGAGCACAATAAACCTGCACCACTCATGGAGCGGCTCCCGGCAGCGACAAGTACATGCCCGAAGGTACCTTTATTGGAATTGGAAGCACGCCTTCTATAGCTGCTCAGACCCAGTGTATCCGAGAGCAGCGGCTCTTCAATTCGGTAGGTACGAACCTTCAATTGCTCGGCTGCAGATTGCGGAATGCCGATAAAACGAACAATCACACGCCCTGCCTGCTCTACACCTGGCTCCTGCTCCAGTCCACGCTTGGAAAAGGCTAATGCAATGGTGCAGGTAGCGCGAATACAAGCATCATGCACATACCCTGTGTTCGGATCCAGCCCACTTGGAATATCGACAGCATAGATAGGAAGGCTGCTCTCATTAGCCTCTTGAATAAGTTTCGCAACAACTTCACGCGGCGCTCCACGGCTGCCTGTGCCCAGTAATGCATCGATAATCAAATCATAGCTGTGCCATAGAACAGATAGTTCTGCGTAATTAGAGGAAGGAATCCGCAAATTATGGGCAATATCTCTCTGTACTGCCGCTTCATCCACGAAGTCTGCTGGATCTGTCGCGTAGATGATTTCCACCTTATGGCCTGCTTCCTGTAAATGTCTGGCAGCGACAAGTCCATCCGCACCATTGTTGCCTTTGCCAACCAACACGGCAATACGTTGAAGCCGCTCACCTGCATACAGCGATACCTCCTCGGCAACCGCTCTTCCTGCGTTTTCCATCAGCACCATAGCTGGGATACCAATTTGTTCAATCGTATATTGATCAATAGCTCTCATTTCCTGCGAATTGACGACATACATGCTTGTTGCCCCTCCTCTGTAACATCAATCCTCGTAATAGGCCAATACTGAGTTCTCGCTAATACATGTACCCGTACTGGTTCCCTCAAAAATCTCTTTCATCGAGCCAGGTTTATCGAAATTAAACACATAGATCGGTAAATGAAAGTCCCGTGCCAATATAAAAGCTGATTGATCCATAACCCGCAAATCATGGCTAATCACATCATTGTAATGCAGTGACTTGTACTTCTGCGCATCCTTATGCAGCTTCGGATCCTGGTTATATACACCATCCACACCCTGCTTGGCAACCAGAATCGCTTCACAGTTTACCTCAATGGCTCTTTGCACAGAGGGATAATCCGTTGTGACATATGGCTGTCCATTACCACCTGCAAAAATCACGATAAAACCCTTTTCCAAATGGTGAATGGCTTTTAACCGAATATAAGGCTCGGCCACGGAGGTAACCGGAATCGCTGTCATCACCCTGACTTCAGAGCTCGTTTTGGCTTTAAGAACGCCTCTGAGCATCAGACTGTTAATTACGGTTGCCAGAGTACCAATATTATCGGCCTCTGCTCGTTCAATACCCCAGTTCTCGCCCATATTTCCACGAAATATATTACCCCCGCCAATCACGAGGCAAACCTCGACGCCCATACGCAATATCGTCAAAATTTCATTGGCTATATGCTCAAGCCGCTCAGGATCAAAACCAAACTCACTCTTGCCGGCTACAGCCCCGCCGCTAAGCTTGATCAAAATTCTTTTATACTTCACTAACCATGCACCTCCAATGAATGATCGTACTGTTCGGACGCTGCTGATTGTTAAGAGCACACAAAAATAAAAGACACTCAAGCAATAAATGCCTGTAGTGTCTCCAAAGGTAAATAAAATGGAATGAGAGGGAATATGAATACAAATAGCCTTGCTCCAAACGAATTTACCCCATATGGCTTCAGAAGGCTGCCCATAGTCCCCCCACCTTTCCTGCTAGACGAATTGGTATACTATTTATTGTAAATTGAAGCTTATTAAACGTCAAATTTTGCGTGTTGATTGTCACATTGAGTCTTCCAATCAGAATGTTGATAACCTGTTTATGTCATTCGATTTTGAGATATGATAATCTCCATGTTATGATTCATATGAAGAAATGTACCATCTGTTCAAAATAGCTTAATGAGGGGACAATGATGATAGGTCTAAATTTGGTCATGATTTTGGTATTACTATTAGCAACAGCATTTTTTGTTGCCGCAGAATTTGCATTTCTCAAAATCCGCCCAAGCCGGGTAGATCAGCTCGTTACCGAAGGAAATAAAAAGGCTGTATCCGTTAAGCGTGTGATTAGTAACTTGGATGGGTATTTATCCGCATGCCAATTGGGCATCACCATCACGGCACTTGGTCTCGGTTGGCTCGGTGAACCGACCGTAGAGTTAATTTTACATCCACTTATCGGACCTATCGGGCTTCCTTCTCAGGTCGAAGCCACACTCTCTTTCCTGATCGCTTTTGGTCTTGTCACCTACTTTCATGTCGTACTGGGTGAATTGGCTCCCAAATCGATAGCCATCCAAAAAGCGGAATCCATCAGCTTCATGCTGGCGGCACCAATGATCGGCTTTTACAAAATCATGTATCCGTTTATATGGCTGCTGAATGGCTCGGCTACTCAATTTATCAGACTGTTTGGCATGAGACCTGCGAATGAGCATGAGGATGCCCACTCTGAGGAAGAACTGCGGATTATTTTGAGCGAAAGTCTGGAAAGCGGAGAAATTAACCAAACCGAATATGGTTATGTGAGCAGGATCTTTGAATTTGATGAGCTGAAAGCCAGAGAAATCATGGTCCCCCGTACCGAAATGGTCTGCTTATTCCTGAATAATACCCTTGAAGAAAACATGAATATAATTAAAGAAGAGCAATACACTCGATTCCCGGTCGCTGGAGAAAGTAAGGATGACATTATCGGGATGATCAATACGAAGCAATTTTTCTTAAAATATATCGATACTCCCCAAATCAACCTGCTTGATCTGATTAATCCGGTTGTGTCTGTACCTGAATCCATGCCTGTCAAATCTTTGCTCAAAGAAATGCAGAAGCAAAATGCCCACATTGTCATGCTGCTCGACGAATATGGCGGGACCGCAGGTATGATTACGATTGAAGATGTGCTGGAGGAAATCGTCGGAGAAATCCGTGATGAGTTCGACTCGGAGGAACGGCCTGAGATAGAGCGTATGGGTGATCAGCGTATTATTGTCGATGGCAAGGTACCTATTGGAGACATCAATGACATTTTCGGCAGCGATTTGGATCAAAGTGAATTGGATACTATCGGAGGCTGGCTGTATGCCAAGCATCCGCTTTTAAGAGAAGGCATGGAATGGGAATTTGATGTCCTGCACTTCAAGATTTTAAAAAAAGACGGACTGAGCTTTCGTAAAATTGAAATCAAGCCGCTTGGCAAAAAAGAACCGATTTCTGTTGATCATAAATGAATTGAATAGATGGCAAAAAGAGCCGGATCTCATCTGAGATTTGACTCTTTTTTAGGTATACTGCAGATAAACGCCCTGTTAGGTTGACTAAGGCAGAAAATATAACAAAATCATAAAGAAATGCAGAATCGATCCACCAAGCACAAACATATGCCATACAGCATGGTGATAAGGAAAGCTTCTCCACACATAGAACACCGTGCCGAGCGTGTACAACAGACCGCCAAGGACAAGCAAGGTCATACCTGCCGTGGGGAGTGCCGCAGACATCGGATTCCAGAGAAACACAACAATCCAGCCCATCGCTATGTAGATCAAGGTCGAGGTAAACAAAAACTTTTTGGTGAAAAACGCTTTAAATACGACCCCTGCCGCGGCGATTGCCCATATCATAATTAACAATGCCCAGCCGAGCGTTCCATGAATAACCGTTAGCAAGATCGGCGTGTACGTCCCGGCAATGAATACATAGATGAAGGAATGATCCAGCACTTCAAATACATCCTTGGCTTTACCCGCAGGAAGACTGTGAAGCATGGTCGATGCGACATACAGCAGCAACATGCTGACGCCATATATTGCGAAGCTGGTCACATGCCAGGCTGTTCCCTTTGAAGCAGCAAACACAATCAACACGACAAGTCCAACCAAGCTAAGTAAACTCCCGATACCGTGTGTAACGGCATTTGCAAGCTCTTCTCTTTTGCTATACGTATGTGTCATTGCCATTCGTGGATCGCCTCCTTTATTATGTTAAAGGGTCCAATTGAACCGCGGCCTGCTTGCCGCTCAGTTGAATGCCGGTTTGCTTGCGTCCCGCAAGCTTTAAATCGTCTATCAGGCTTTCCAGCAGCGTCTTGGCCTCTGGCCCTTCCTTACCCTGGATGCGTACGACCAGCAGCACCGCATCACCGGATTTGAGGATACGTTCCGCCTGTTGTTTTTTCGTATCATAATCATGTGCTTCAATATACGGAGTCAGCCTGATTTCCTTCACCTTGGGAGCTTGCTCCCGCTTACGCTGCTGCTGCGCCTCTTCCCTCGCCTTACCCGCACCCACCAGCTTGCAAGGCGGCGGACTGCTCATCATCGATGTGCATACCAAATCCACTTTAAGCTTCTTGGCGAGTGTTAATGCCTGTGAGGTTGGCATCACGCCCAAGTCCTCACCATCGATTCCGGTTAGCTGCACCTCGGATGCTTTTATCTTTTCATTCATGATCATTAGGCAACCACCTGAACTTTCGTTATAATGAGTAAGCATATCAAATTGAAGGGAGCTTATCCATGAGCCAAAAAGAACTGGAAGAGCAGCTTATCCGCAATTACCAGCGCGACGAATCGTTGATGGTTCATATCTTTGCCCAATGGTGCGTTAATCACGACCTTGATCCTGCTGATCTGTACAAACGTGCCTATCCTGAGCAAGAAGCGAATCCATTATTGCAGCAAGTTCAAGATTTGATCGTACCGAAGGAAGAAGCCGGTGATATTCCCGACGAAACCTTGCTCGGTGTCTTAACGTTGTTCGGGAATGAGGAGCTTGCTTTTATTGTAACCGAAGAAATCGCACGACGCAGCCAACGATCCGAATAATTTATTACAGAAATAGCTTACTTCGATAAGTCTCCACTTTCATGATTATTGCCGATGCAGCTTACGATATTCATGCGGCGTCAGTTTGGTCAGCTTTTTAAACATACGTCCAAAATGGGCGATATTCTCAAAGCCGACACTATCGGCGATATCTATGATTTTACGGGTAGATTCACGAAGCAGTAACTGAGCCTCACGTATACGCGTCATATTTACATACTCAATAAAGGTGAAGCCGGTTATTTCTTTAAAGGTGCGACTCATATAATACGGACTCATATAAAATTGCTCCGACATGCCTGACAGCGTCATCGGCTGCGCATAGTTTTTATTAATGTATTGGACGATCTCCGAGATTTTGCGATGCAAGGGACTTGCGTGCTCAAAAGGCGCTGCTTCGTTGCGCTCCGCATAACGGCTGGAGAACAGCAGCAGCTCCACCAGCAGCAGCTTGATATAGGTTTCAAAGCCGGTTGCTTTCTCCTTAAGCTCCTTATCGAGCTTATCCAGCACGGAGCGCGTAAATATTTGGTCCTGCAGCTTGAGGCTGAGTACATGCGCAGGCTGCTCGAACACATTAAATAATGAAGGATGATATAAGGATTGATCCTTGTCGATAAACTTATCGCTAAAATTGATCACAATCCGTTCATGCCCCGGCTCTCCGACATCTGAGGTTTTGTGGACATCATATTTGTTAATAAATACCAGATCACCCGGGCCGATCAAGTAGGAACGGTCTTTTATGAAATAGGTCCGGTGTCCTGATAGCAAGTAATAGATTTCATAAGTGCTGTGAAAATGGTTATTTCGCTCAAACAGCTCCGTGCGTTTAATATGCTGCATATAAAAATCGCCTTCCTCTGACCCATAGGTAAGGGAAACCGTCTCGCTCATCTTGCTTCACCGCTTTCTATCCTAGCTGCCAACTCCTCTATTGTAACAGAAAGAACGGTTTGATCATAGCAAGATATGCATACATGCAGATAAAACAGACAAAATAGGTAAAGATTATAAACTGATTTTGCGTTATGATCGAGTTACTCAATTATTGAAGGAGGCTCTATTTCATGAGCACATATCAACCCATTGTCGAAGCTCTGCAAAAAGGCAGTGTAGACGGCATCGAAATCCCTGCCAGCTTTAAAGTGTATCCGCATTCATTTGCTGAATCCGGTGACGTTAAAATCGTTTTAGTTAAACATGAAGCGACCAAATATTTGGTTTCCATTGGTTCTGGTTCCCTATTCGATGAGCTGCAAGGCGAAATTGAAGGCGGCGCCAAAATCAGTCCGTTAACCCATGAGAACCGTCTCGTAATTAACAAATTTTTTGACTATACCGTACCTCGTGCATTTGGTACACAGGTTGCAACGATTGGTCTGGGCGACCGTCTTGGTATTGCTTCCCCAGGACATATCAAAACCGTTAAAGGCCATGATATCCGTCCGATTCTGGCTCAACAAAGCATCCGTGAGTTGAATCTCACCGGTCGTGATTACAAGCAAGTGGTCGATGCGGCATGCTTCGCTGTATTCCAGGAAGGCTATAAAGACGGCTTTGGTGCTGACGGCGATCACTTGAAAGTTGAAGCAGATATTGAACTGGCACTCGGCCTTGGCTTTACGATGCTGACACTGGATTGCTCCGAATACATCGATAATTCTATTGAAGGCTTGTCTGCTGATGAACAGGCGGACAAGTATGCCCAGCTTCCAGAAGCAACGCGCAATCACTATGAAAACCGTTACCTGAATGAAAGCTTTCAAGTAGCCGGCTCTTCTGTAACTTTTGACAAAGCAACCTTGATCAAGAACGTATTGATCTATGGTCCTGCCGTTGATTTTATGGAGCATATTTACAACACCTATATTAAAAATGCCGGTCGTGAGATCGACTTTGAAATTTCCATTGATGAGACTGCGACACCTACAGATCCGGAATCCCACTTTTTGGTGGCCAAGGAACTGTATGCCCGCGGCTTAACGATTTACAGCATGGCACCGCGCTTTATCGGCGAATTCCAAAAGGGAATCGACTACATCGGTGATATCGCAAAATTTGAAGAAGAACTGATTATCCATGCGGGAATTGCTGATGACTTTGGCTACAAGCTGAGTATTCACTCCGGCAGCGACAAGTTCAGCGTATTCCCATTGATCGGCAAGCACACCAAAGGACGCTTCCATATCAAGACGGCCGGAACGAACTGGCTCGAAGCTGTCAGAACTGTAGCCAAAGTGAAGCCGGACCTGTACCGTAAGATGCACCAATACGCTTTGGATCATTTTGAAGAAGCAACTGTTTACTACCATGTTACGACCGATCTAAGCAAAATTGTTCCACTCAACCAAGTTGCCGATGCAGATTTGGCCGATGTGTATATGAACGAGAACAATGCGCGTCAAGTGATTCACATTACGTACGGAATTTTGCTGCAAGCGAAGGATGCACAAGGTAATTCCTTGTTCAAGGACGAGTTCTTCAGCACGTTGAATGAGCAAGAGGATGCTTTTGAACAGTCGTTGATTTCCCATATCGGCAAGCATTTGGAGCTCTTAGGTAAATAATCAATCCTATCTGAATAAGGCGGTGTACAGGCTCATGAAGAAATTTTTAGATGAAAACTTTTTGCTAACGAATGAAACGGCCGTTCGCTTGTATCACGATTATGCAAAAAAACAGCCGATTATCGATTACCATTGTCACTTAAGCCCACAAGAAATTTATGAGAACAAAACATTCAAGAACTTAACTGAAGCTTGGTTATATGGCGATCATTACAAGTGGAAAGCTATGCGCGCGAATGGTGCTACGGAAAACCTGGTAACGGGCGGCGAAGGCACGAGCGATTACGACCGTTTTCTGGAATGGGCCAAGACGGTTCCGATGACGATCGGTAACCCGCTGTATCATTGGTCACACCTGGAGCTTCAGCGTTTCTTCGGCGTCTACGATCTGATCAATGAAAAGAATGCGCCTGCAATCTGGGAAACGGTGAACGCTCAATTGAACGGAGAAGGCTTTGGAGCCAGAGATCTGATCAAAAAGTCTGATGTCAGAGTAATCTGCACCACTGATGATCCGACCGACTCCTTGGAATATCATATTAAAATCAAGGAATTAAACGATTTTGACGTTGCTGTCCTCCCTTCCTTCCGTCCGGATAAAGGTCTGGAAATTAACCGTCCTACCTTCGTTCCTTGGGTACAGAAGCTGGCTGAAGTTGCCGGACAACCGATTAGTGATTACGATCAGCTCTTGACCGCTCTCGAATCCCGGGTTCGTTTCTTTGACTCCATCGGCGGACGCGTTTCCGACCATGCCTTGGACTATGTTGCTTATGCCGATACGACCAAGGAACAGGCAGCAGCCATATTTGCCAAAGCGCTTCAAGGTGCTTCCGTAAGTCTTGAAGAAGAAAAACAATACAAAACATATACACTCGTATTTTTGGGTAAGCTTTACTCTGAGCTTGGATGGGCCATGCAGTTCCATATTAATGCACATCGTAATAATAATGTGCGGATGTTCAATAAATTGGGTCCAGACACAGGCTTCGACTCGATCAACGACAGCTCAACGGCACAACCGATTGTTCGCCTGCTTGATGCATTGGATAGCGACGATGCCCTGCCAAGAACGATTTTGTATTCCTTGAATCCTAAAGATCATTATGTATTAGGGTCCATTATTGGAAGCTTCCAAGGCGGAGGTATTCCGGGGAAAGTTCAACTGGGTGCAGCCTGGTGGTTCCTTGATACGAAGGATGGTATGCTGGAGCAAATGCAGGCATTGGCCAATCTTGGCCTGTTGAGCCGTTTTGTAGGGATGCTGACAGATTCAAGAAGCTTCCTGTCTTATACGAGACATGAATACTTCAGAAGAATTCTGTGCGATATGATTGGAAAATGGGTGGAAGATGGCGAAGCTCCGAATGATATCGAGCTGCTGTCGAGTATGATTGAAAATATTTGCTATAACAATGCCAACCAATACTTTGGTTTTGGCAAATAAATAAGCATGTGCTGTGCGATACTTGAAAGTTGCGGGTATCGTGGCAGGCTGTGCTGCTCATGCATCGTGAAACAAGACTATCGGGAGATCCCGATATTCTTGTTTACGTTACAACCAGCCAAAAGATCTCAGCGTTCGCAGACGCTCTACGGTAAGATGCCCTCTCCATTCGCATTCACCTGCCGCGCTGACAGCGGGCCAGCTTATCGGCCATCCGCCGTCTGGCTGCTGCTGGCTAACCAAATAAGAGAGATGCCGTTCTATGTCAGAAGAGGAGACTACTTGTGCGGCATAACTGCTCGGGGATGGCACCCAATCCAGCACTTTGTGCACGTATCCCTCCGCTTTGGTATCCCGTTCAATAATGTCCGGCCCAGCCAGCCACTTTTGTATAGACGTTAAATGAGCTGCCGCCCGTTCACGCTCTGGTGTGTGCTCCAGAAACGAGATCCACTGCACGCCGTCATGATAATCGGAAGGCAAGCCCTTATCCATCTCCTTCCAAATAAAATCCACCGCGTTCTGAAACCATTTCTCTTCATAAATATCAGTTAATACTGATTGCTTGTAGAGCAGGCCGATGATACGACCTGTCGGGTTCATATGAGCCTCATTGTCCTGATCCGTGTTCCACCAAGGTGCGTGAGGATAGTCGTTAATATGGCAGAAAGCCAACGGAAAGCCCCCTGTCGGTATGCTATTCGCTTGTAAAAAGCGAATCACCCCTTTCAGTATGGAAGGGTCAAAGCATTCGATCTCGTCCATGAGGATCAATGCTGATTCGGTCGGGACAGGCTGACTGTGTGGGCTGCGTATATCCGGCTCAAGCCCTTGCCCAAATCCTCCATCCGGGTTCTGATAAGCAGCCAGTGCGGCTAATACAGCTTCTTTTGGACCATTTTCAAAAAAATATTCGAACCGCCGCCGATCCAATAATCGTCCATATTGATATATAAATAATTTAGCTTGAACTAATAAATCCAAGGGTACACGCATAGCTGACAGCTCCTTTTTACGAAAAATATCATACACAGCCTCAAGTTGTATCGATTTCATATTGCTGATACAGCTGTTTAGCCAGCTGTCCAATCTCCTGACGCAAAATCTCTGGCTCCATAACCTCTGCATGCAAGCCTATCGAAAAAAAGAACCGTATCGCCCATTCCCATTCGGATGCCGGACATGCAAAGTCAATTTCCCATACGTCATCGCTGATCCATCGGACCATCTCACCAATGTGGGCATCCTGTTCTACGACCAGCATCCCTTTGTAAGTAAGCCGGGCGACTATTCTTATCGGATTATTGTCTGCAGGAGGTGCATGACGCGCTGTGACAGGCCCTGGATCATGATGGAGTTGTTTTGGAGGGTCCATTTCTTTTATCCTCTCAAACCGATCAACCCGAAATAAACGTTCCTCCTGATGAGTTAAGGAATACGCCTCACAGTACCAGAATCCATTGCTCGCATACACTCGTTTGGGTAATAATTGGAGCCAACGTTGGTGGTTCGAAGAACGATAAAAAACTTCAAGCCATCTGGATTCCGACATCAAAGCCAGCAGTGACGTCAAGTGTGGAGTTTTAAAGCTGCGTGCAGGCACTTCCATTTCCAGCTTCTCCAGAATCGGTTCAATCTGCTTAAGGGTAGTCTCGGGAATCAAGGCCCGAATTTTGTCCATGATAGTAAACCGCGCTTGATTAAAGGGTGTATCCGCCATTCGGATCATTGCCTTTAATGCAAAAAGCACAGTTAACGCTTCCTGCGTATCCAGTTGCAGAGGAGGCAGCTGGAAGCCTTCCATCAGACGAAATCCGCCCTTGGGCCCTGCCACCGCATACAGCGGAATTCCCATCTCGGATAATGCCTGCATATCTCGTAAGATGGTTCTTTTCGAGATTTCAAACTTGTCTGCTAACGATTGCGCCGTTTCGTTTCGCTGCTGCAGCGCGATCAGAATCGCCATCAATCTATCTACTCTTCTCAGAAGCTGCTCCTCCTTCAACATCATTACCGTGAGAAGTACAGTGAAAATACCCGCTATGTGGTCGAGCGCTCGCAATCGGTTTCCATTCCTGCACATCCAGCATACCATTCGATTGGTGACATCATAGATGTCATCATTAAAAAAGTCCATAAATCCTGATGTTGATTTTTACGATAAGAAAACCGCCTCGTTGAAGAGGCGGCTTATTGAGCTATCGTACCCGTTGAGTCCCTTTAATTTGGTTTTGCATTGATTTCCGTTAAAGTTCATGCATCATGAAGTCCCACCGAGTTAAGGCAGCTTGCTGTCGGCCGCGATGCGGTTAGTCGTTGCGGATGTGTCCCGGCAGCCTTGTTTCCGGGAGCGAGGGTCGCCCAGACCGGGAGCGTGAATGCAGTGTTTATATGATGCACCCGATTTCTTCGAGATACTTTCACACTGCTTTTCTGTTTCTATTGTTACTCTGGTAATGTATATTTCAGTTAAGTCTTCTTTTAAACGTCACTTATTTATTACCGAGTTGTTCTGCCAAACCGATTAGAAGTCCTTCAATTCCACGAATGTAGCAGAGCCGATACGAGTCCCCGTACTGAACCACTTCGCCAACGAGCTGAGCACCATACTTAGTGAGTCTGGATACCATTTCGTCAATGTCTTCAACGGTGAACATGACACGTAGATAACCGAGGGCATTTACAGGAGCATGTCGGTGATCTGATATAGTAGGTGGGGTGAGAAATCGCGAAAGTTCAAGTCGGCTGTGGCCATCTGGGGTAACCATCATAGCAATCTCTACACACTGTGAACCCAGCCCGGTTACGCGACCAGCCCATTCACCTTCGACAGTAGCTCGCCCTTCGAGCTTCAAGCCAATCTCCTCGAAGAAAGAGATTGCGTCATCAAGGGATTCTACAACGATGCCAACATTGTCCATTCTTAGTAATTTGTTTTTTTCCATATTTTTATCTCCTTATGTGTACAATTTTATTACCTGATCATCTTCATATTTATTTTAACTTCTCATCATCCGTCTAAATCCATAATAATCAATCCACACGGCTAACAGAACACCCACCGTGTACCGCACTAAATCCAGCTTAAGAAAACCTTGTCCCAATATTAAAGCGCCAATAAAGGTATGTCTGATCTCATTAATCCAGTCAGCCTGATACAGCTGGCTAAATTCAACGGCATAACAAAAGATTAAACTAATGATAACAGCAACGATCAAGGGCTTGTCTATAAAAATAAAGCGAAATCCAAAATAAATCATACTTGCCCAGCATACATCTCCGGCATGCTCCACAATAAATACAGGCAATGCCTCGGGAAATTGTCGGGAGCCCATACCCAACAGGATTACGATCAGAATTGAGCTTATATAAAAAATTCTTGCCTTCATTGCATTCAACTCACTTTTGTTAGTTAGATCTCGATGACAATTCTGCCGCGTATTCGGCCATCCAAAATTTTCTCCGCATACTCTGGAACTTCTATCAAACGTATCCTGCTGCTGCCAATCTGATTCAGCTTTCCGCTTGATTTTAAATCTACGGCAATTTGTTCCCATAAGGGGTACCTTCGTTCAATGGGGTAGTGAACGGAATCAATTCCGAGCAAATTCGCACCCCGCAAAATAAAAGGATGCACCGTAGTCGGAAGATCGCCACCTCCTGTCAGCCCGCTGACAGCCACTGAGCCGCCATACTGCAAGGATGCGAGAATATAGGCAAGCGAGCTGCCACCTACGGGATCAACAGCAGCAGCCCATGCCTGCTTCTCAAGCGGTTTGCGAGACACCGGATTGAGCGCTTCCCGACTGATGATCTCACTTGCACCCAAGCTGCGCAGGTAGTCATGTTCCGCTTCCTTGCCTGTGGAAGCTGCCACCTGATAGCCGCGTGCGGCCAGCAGGGCAACGGCAAAGCTGCCAACACCACCTGTGGCACCGGTAACCAGTACGGTTCCGCGCTGCGGATTCAGCCCATTATACTCCAGACGTTCAATGGATAACGCGGCTGTCAGACCGGCTGTGCCAATCATCATCGCTTCGTCCAGCTCCAATGCAGGAGGAAGCGGCACAACCCAATCGGCTGGGACGCGGGCAATGCTGCTGAAACCACCGCTATGGGATACTCCGAGGCCAAATCCGGTTACGATCACCTTCTGATCTGTGGAAAATCGCGAATCCGTCGAAGAAATGACGGTACCTGCAAGATCGATACCCGGTATGTGCAAATAGCTGCGAACGATACCCCCATTCGCGATACAAGCCAGACCATCCTTATAGTTCAAGCTGGAATAGTGCACACGGATCACAACCTCGCCCTGTGAAAGATCCTCCAGCTTCATCTCCTGCAAACCGATCTTGAAATCACCCCCCTGCTTATCAACTACCAGAGCTTCAAAGCTGTTAGTGTCCATAACGAACCTCCCTATAGTTTTTCGTGCACTGGAATTTAATGTATCTGCTTGTACAGTTCAAATCGGACAACTTTGTATATGGTAATTATATCAACTTCCAGCTGAATGTACATTTGCATCATTCATTCTGTCTTACAGAGCTTTACGACAACAAAGCAAAAAGACGTACTCCCTCTACCATCTGAACTCGCTTCTCAACACGATAATGGTTTGGGGCACGTCTATTTTTCAACTCATCTTATGGATGGGTATGCTGTTTTTGGCTAAACTGGATTCGCATCTTCCTCAACAGCAAATTCAAAATCATCCATATCAAAGATGTGAACCGGTATCCGCGCTTCAATAATTCTGTCTACCAAATCCGGCTGGTCCGTCATAATGGGAGCTTTCTCGCGCATGGAGGTCAATATCAGTTCCGTCTCAATAGGGTCAAACTCTTCACCGTACTCTGTATTATCGTAGGCATTCACCACAGTAAACGAAACATTGTCGTTGAATGGCAAAGGCGGACTTTTTCCCCAAGGTGTGGCTAAGGCGCGCTCCAGCTTTTTCTTGTTAAAAGGCTCCTCGAGCATCGCAATTAACTCGCTAATTTTCGAGCGAACATGTGCCTCATCAATAGATAAAGGCATCACAGGTTCCTTGCTTTCTATCATTTCGTACAATTCACTTATCGTTGTATAAGGAACCAGGTATTCCACGGCCTGACTCGGCACGAGCATTTCTCCGTACACGGCAATCATCACAGCCTCAATCACAAAACGCTTGCGCAAAACTTTGTCCCCCTTAAAATGGATGAAAATCTGCATCGGTCCACAGACTATAATCTCATCATTATAGCACAAGGAAGACAAGTTCGCAGAACGTTTGTGTGTTATCCACGCCTCACCGACTTATAGCCAAAGGGTAGGTGTGTCTGTTGAATATGCTTCCTAGATAACCCTGTATTAAATATCATTATTATGATAAAATAAGTATTAACAAATTGATAATCGAGGTGGAAAATATGCCTACTATTCGTCCAATCTCTGACTTACGAAATAACTTTAATGCAATTTCAGATATAGCCCATCATGATGGTGAACCTGTATTTATAACAAAAAATGGTCAAAGTGATCTTGTAGTTATGAGCCATGCATTATATGAAAAGCAGCAAGCTCTTATTGAATTGTACCAAAAATTGGCAGTTGCTGAAGGTCAAAGTAATACTGGAGTTGATAGGAAAAGTCATGCGGATGTCATGAATAATCTAAGGAGTCTAATACGTGGAAAAGAGATATAATATCGAGTATTTGCCAATTGCTGAACAAGATATCATCGATATCATTCAGTATATAATGCTTGATAATCCAACTGCTGCAATTTCAATGGCAAACAAATTCGATGAAGCAATATCTGTCTTAGAGTTGTTTCCCCATAGCGGTTCTATTCCTAATGATATTAGACTTCAATCCCTGAAATACAGAATGTTAATTGTTGAAACATATATTGTATTCTATGTGTTTAATAATGAGTTCGTGGAAATTCGAAGAATACTCCACGGTAAAAGAAAATATGACTTCTTGCTTTAACTTCCAGCAACTTGGTTTAAGCTGATTTCTTATAAATCTCGGATAACAGACGGACCGATCGGCCTTATCCCATCTTCAAAGTGCGGGGACAATCCGCATATTGCTGTACCTCATGAGAAATAGGATCCCACCCTTTAACGGTGAGATCCCTAATGAAAAGTCCTTTAGTGGTTTTACAATTGTTCCAGCAGCTTAGCCAAATTGCTGATCGAGCGTGCCGATGCCTGCTTCTGATCCTCGTTCCCTTCATACTCGACAGACAACCAGCCCGTATAACCAGCACGTTTCAAACTGGATAATACAAATGGTAGATCAACGTCCCCTTCTCCGGGAACCTGACCGGCATACACGTCTCCACTAAGCGAAGTATAGGTTCTGCCCTTATGCTCATTATCCGTGATTTTCTTGAAATCCTTCAAATGGACATGCGATACCAAATCAATCAGCTCGACAATAGCTGCATTCGGCAGCTCATCTACCAGAAGGAAGTTCCCCGTATCGAAGGTTTGACGCAAATAGGGGGAACCGACCTCAGCAATGATTTTGGCAACCTGTTCAACCTTACCGGCAAACAGGCCATGATTTTCCAGGCATAACGTAATTCCCTTGGTTCCAGCATAAGTTGCAGCCTCTCTCAAACCATCCAGTATCCAATCCTTCGCTTGCTCGAAGGTCATGTCTCCCGACTTATCACCTGAGAACACACGTACAACCTTCGCTCCCAGCAATACAGCCATATCGACGCTAGTGCATATATCCTGAACCTGCTCCTTGCGCTTCTCCTCATCGATTTGCGCCAGATTATTGCTAGCCCCAAAGCAGGCCAACTCCAAGCCATTGCGTCTGAGTGCCTCTTGCACGGGTTCAATATCTGTATCCGAATTCCAGAACATACTAAGAAGCTCCACACCATCTGCACCTGTTGATGCAGCATAATCGATAAAATCCGCGTTCGTCCACGATTTGTCATAAAAGCTCTGATGGCAGCTCCATGCGCTTAATGCAATCTTCATTTATATGTTCCTCCTGTCTATTGATAATTACGAATAAAAGTGACTGCTTTGCGAATATCCACCTCGGGCTGGTCGCCCACTTCACGCTCTATAGTCAAATAACCTGTATATCCGATTTGCTGCAGTGCTTGAAAATATTCCGCGAACTTGACTTGTCCTTCACCTAATGGAACTTCCTCAAAGGCTTTGCCGGACGCTGCCAATTGGGCGATATGCTCATGGGTCATTTGGCTGTAACCCAAATACCCGTATACTTCCTTCGGATCGATTTCCCGAACCCTGATTCCGTCCTTCACATGCGTATGCACGATATAATCCTTCAGCAGCACTACTCCCTGAACGGGATCATCACCAGTCACCATCACCATATTGGCCGGATCAAAATTGACAGAAACTCCATTTTGTGTGAGCGAATCCAGAAAAGTCTTTAATCTGGCTGCAGGCTCAGGACCTGTCTCAATAGCAAAATAGGCATTCATCCCATGTGCATAGCTGCTTAGCTCCTCGCAAGCGGACTGCATGGCCACATAAATCCGATCATTCGGATCCTCAGGCACAATCCCGATATGAGTAGTCACTATATTCGTTCCAAGCTCAAGCGCCAGATCGAGAATTCGCTTTGATTGCTCGATCTTAACAGGATTCGCTGCTGCATCCTGAAAGCCATGGCCTCCAAGATCTCCACATAACGCTGAGATTTCCAAACCTAATGAATCGATATAGCTTTTGAGCTCACGTCGAGCCTGCGCTGATAAGCCAGCTGGATCCATCTCACCGGAAACCGCGTAGATCTGCACGCCATCCGCATCAACCTCCCGTGCTTTCTTTAATCCTTCACGAACACCGATCCCAAAGCTATCGACGATGACTCCAACTTTGTTCGTAAGCTTCATTTCCGGAAACCTCCCTCATCTTTTTTCTATGACTTTAAAACTGTATTTCCTTACCTTCGGCTGCGGATTGATAGATTGCAGTTAATATTTTAATCATCTCGACGCCATCCTCTACTGGACATAACGTTTCCGTGCGGCCGCGGCAGCAATCAACAAAATGAGCAATCTCCGCATTAAAGCCGGGCTGGAATTGAAAGCTGGGATGATCGATCTGTGGAGTTATATTGATAATCGTATTCTGTTGTTCGGATATGATCTGAAGCTCAGGCTCGATCTCTGCTCCACCCTTATCTCCGTACAGTTTAACAGCGAGTTCATCCTTGCGGGCATGCAGCGTAAAGCTGACATCCACCATTAACGACGCCCCGTTGTCGAATCGGATCAGAGCATTCGCGAGATCCTCTACATCATTATGCTCAGCATTGAAATCAGCTGCCTTATAATAGGATAAATTGTCAATATGCGCACGGTTTCCAAGCTTGCGGTATGTATTGCCGCTAACCGACTTGACCTTTGGCTTACCCATCAGATACCAACACAAATCGATTACATGCACCCCAAGATCGATCAGAGGTCCACCACCGGAGCGTTCACTATCCGAGAACCAGCCGCCAGGGTTACCAAGTCGACGCAAGCAGGAAGCTTTTGCATAATAGATTTCACCCAATTGCCCCGCGTCCACAAATTTACGCAAAGTCTGTACATTCGTGCCATAACGTCTGACATAACCGACCTGAAGTACCTTACCAGAATCATGAACCGCCTTTTGCACATTCAGTGCTTCTTCTACCGTCTTGCAAAGCGGCTTTTCACATAACACATGTTTCCCCGCTTCCAGAGCCGCAATGGCAATCTTCGCGTGCATGTGATTCCAGGTACAGATGCTGACTGCCTCAATTTCGGGATTTTGCAATAGCTCCATATAATTCGTATACGTAGTTCCCGCACCATAACGTTCTGCCTTTTCCTGGGCTCTCGTTTCATTCAAATCACAGATTGCGATTAATTCGACTTCCGGGTGTACGGAATATGCGGTCAAATGGGCCTCGGATATCGATCCGGCACCAATAACGGCAATTTTCAATTTAGACATGGCGTCAGCTGCCTCCAATGTATGTTACAATAGGATGAATACCTAACAACCATACCATGGAGCCGAGATGGAGTGAATGCACAAAGTGACACGATTCATGGATTATATGATCAGTCCACAGCCACTTCGGACCATTGACTGCAAGGTCGATTCAAGTAAGCTGTATGTTCAATCTCTGAGAATAACCAATGTCGGTCATCTTCCTGGAAGAACGATGATTAGACAGCAGGCCACTTTCAGTAAATGGGCGATTGTTTATATTACTGGGGGTAAAGGAAGCTATCAGGTGAACGATGGAGTCCGGCAGCCTGTTGAGCAGGGAAGCTTGTTCTGGTTCTACCCGGGTGCCGAATTTCATTATGGTCCTGATCGTAACGGCTATTGGGATGAGTTTTATTTTACAATTGAAGGTACTCGCATTCAGGAATGGATCGATCATTGGGGAATTAAGCGGGATAAGGTACTACGAGTAGGTACGGATGACGCCCAATACAATAAAATTGAACGTATCTTTTTATTGATGGAAAGCGGTGTTCCAGCAAGTATTGATCGGGCATCCCTGCTGCTTGAATCGATGCTGTACGAGTTCATCTTGAACGCTAACGAACAACCGGAGAGCAACAGGATGCATAAAATGATTCCGATCATGGACGATATTTCAAATTTTCTTAACGAACCGATTGATGCTGACAAAATAGCGAAGCGGCACCACATCTCCGTATCCACACTGCGCCGCAACGTATCTGAATATACAGGTTATCCGTTTAATGAATATGTTCATCGATTAAAAATTGCTGAAGCCAAAAATATTTTGATTAATTCTGAGCTGTCCATCAAGGAAATCGCTCATCAATTGGGCTATATGGACGTCTTTTATTTCTCTCGCCTATTCAAGCAGTATGTGGGCGTTGCCCCAAATACGTACCGCAAGCATATGTAAGCAAACAGAAGATTTGCAAATAATCATGAGTCTAAGTTAGCTGCAAAATCCATTTGTCCACGGCGTAAGCGATACCGTCTTCACGCAGTGAGCGAGTGACGAAGCTTGTTTTTTGCTTCAAGGTATCATCAGCATTACCCATAACGATACCAAGGCCGACTTCCTCAATCATTTCCCAATCGTTAAGCCCATCGCCAAAAGCTGCAGCTTCATTCGTGGAAATACCCAGATGGTCAAGCAGCCTTTGCAAGCCGATTGCTTTATTCATGCCACCCGGATTAATGTCGAGTGCCCAGGTACGCCAGCGGTGCATATAATAGGTGTTACGTTCTTCACCCACATAGAGGGACTCATCCTGCTCGTTACAAAATACAATGCATTGATAAATATCAGGCACATTCTGATTAGATTCCAACAGGATTGGGTTCATGAAGCCGATCTCCTGCTGAGCCTGGAGAAAATAGGGAGCATCCTGACGATTGGTAAACATTTTCTCTGAGCCATACAACAGAAGCGTTTGGTTCAAACGATCAGCCTGCTCAAGCCACTCGCGTACGGTATCTTTGGCGAAGGCACTGCCGAAGACGGTTTCTCCTCGATAACCGATGTGTGTGCCGTTGCAGGTAATAGCCCAATCGATACCAAGCTCCTCGCGCAGCGAAGCCATTTCGTACTCACTACGACCTGTACATAAGGTAAGAATTATGCCTTGCTCTTGTAAACGCTGAAGCGCCAAACGGGTCGATTCGGGCAAATAATCCCGGTCCCGCAAAGTTCCATCCACATCAAATGCTACAAGCTTGATCATCTCTGCCACCTCACCTATCTATAAGGCTTATATCTATAAGCTGATCTTATTATAGCAGAGATGTCGCTTGTCAGGAACGATAGATTAAGCTCATGCTTGAACAGGAGGATGGATAACTTCTTCTGCAAGTGTACGCATCTGATCCAGATGCTCCCAGGGCTCGCCATCGCCCAGATAAGTAAGTGACAGTGGACCACGGAATCCCGCATCTACCAGCAGCTTCATGCAGCGGCGAAAATCTGCCGTATCGATCGTACCGTTATCATGAAGGGCCGCTTTGACGTGTACAGTCTCGGCAAGTGGCAATACGTCAGCAAGCTGCCGATATTTGTCCTGTTCGAAGTTGCCGAAGTCCGCCGTAAACCCAACCTTGGCATCACACAAATCGAGGAAATAACGGCAGTTCTCAGAGGTCGACAGCAGCTCATCCAAATTTTCGGTCATGATCCGGATTCCCAGCCCTGCCGCATAGTTGGACAGCTCCACAAAGCCTTCGGCAGAGCGTTTAAGCGCTGCTTCATCATCGGCAGATGATTCACCGGCCGCAATACGAACCCGGTGGGCCCCTGCTTTGGCTGCAATGTCCAGCCAAGTCCGGCACCATTCGAGATCAGCCGCGCGGCGGACAGGATCGACCGACGACAGATCGGCATAGTCGAGCAGCAATGAAGCAAAATCTACACCTGCCTGCTGAAACGCGGTTCTTAACTGTTCAACATACAGCGTATCCGTTTGCGGAAATTGCGAATAGCTAACCTCAGCAGCGGTATATCCTTTTTCTTTCAATGTGGCTGGCAGATTCAGCAGTGACAAGACTTCTGGCTGTGGCTCAACCTTTGTCCTAAGCTGCTTGCCAGCTTCGTCCCATTCTGTCATGGTTAAGGGTCCAAGCTCACTTTCCAGACTAAACGTATTTATTGACCAAAATGCCATTTTTAATCCCCTCCTGTTTGTAATCAGCAAGCATGTTATACTATTATTACTACTATTAACCCTCAAGGAACAAAATCATTCACAAAATAGAGATTGCTTACGAATATTGTGAATAGCAGGAGGCGCTATGATGGATACCCATACCTATAAACGTTATAACAAAGAACAGCAGCTACAAAAACAATCCTCAGGGAATTTATATAAAGGCCGTGATTCCATTCTGCATCGAGATGTGATGCTCTATATTTCGGAATTTAATGAGAGCGAAGGTCCCCGTCTGGATGTGATTCAATCGATCAAGGATGGCTCACAGCTGCCGGAAGACCGTTTTATGCATGTCTGGGATATTGAACTCGATTCACATTCGATTATGATTGTACTGAAGCCTGAGCTCGGCTTTTTTTTGGAGGAGGAGCTTGAATCACATTCCTTAAGTGTATATGAAATACTGAACCTCATTCGCAGTCTTGGGCAAAGCATACAGGATGCGGTCAAGGATGGCATCTCTGGCTTTTCGGTTCATGCCAACAACATTTGGATTCAAGGTGCCAATCAGCCGATCATTATTAACTATTGGAACAATGAAGAACCGCTCTGGAGTGAAGCCGGAGGATTGGGGCGTTTGCTGTATCAGTTGATCGCAAAAACTTCTATTATTCCCGCTAATGTGGAGGCTATGGGGCTGCTGCTCGTAGATGCTTTAGGCAAAATGCCTGTGGACGAAAAAGAGGTCATAATCAAAT
Source organism: Paenibacillus sp. FSL H8-0034 (assembly GCF_038000305.1). NCBI lineage: Bacteria > Bacillati > Bacillota > Bacilli > Caryophanales > Paenibacillaceae > Paenibacillus > Paenibacillus sp. FSL H8-0034. The sequence goes on along the minus strand of NZ_JBBOBS010000001.1, from coordinate 3,865,930 downwards.
GGATTCGTGCAGCCGTTCTCGATCGCAAGAGCTTGACGGTGCTGCTGAAAGGCCTAGATCAAATGCTGCTAACGTATCCGGAACATCTGGATATGGAACGGACTCTTTCCGAAAAAAAGCTGATCCCGCCTATCCCACCCGATCCTGATCTGACGAAAAAAATGGCCGCGGTTCAATCGCCTCATGAGCAGTTTCAAAGCCGTTCGTTTCAGGATACTATCATTAGTCCACCTAAATCGGCTCCATACCAGGCAAAACCCGCTCAACAGCAAGCCAGACCCGTTCAACACCAGCCACAATCCGATCCTGAGGAACTGGAGACTGCTGTACGACGTAGTGGAACTAAAAAGAAGTGGATTCTTGCAGGCCTTATCATTCTTGTTCTACTGATTGCAGAAATGTTAACTGTACATTTGCTTAGAAAACCCGATCAGCCATCGAATCAGCCAGCGGTTGTCGAAAAACCAGCTGTTCCGAATCCGACTCCACAACCGACCACTCCGACGCCTGCACCTGTTACTCCAAAGCCGGTCAACGAAGGGGATATCGTAGTCGTTCCGAATTTAAAGGATATGCCATTAAAAGAAGCGGAAGCACTTCTTCTCGCAAACAATTTGCGTTATCAATTTTTCCTGGAGGCCAATGAAGCATCTGCAGGTAAAGTCATGAGACAAGATCCTCCGGCGAATCAAAATGTGGAAAAAGGCACTGAGGTTACCTTTTATGTGGGGAAATAAAAAAAACTTCTGATCGAAGCCTATTCGATGAAGATACATTCGTGTCCAATAGGTTGCTTTTCTTGCAATATCAGAATATTCAGCTCTGCTGAAAACTTGTAAATTCTCATATTATAAAAAAATAGCAACAGCAAGAAGCCAGGTCAGTGTCAATATGCCTGGCCTGCTTTGCTATTGCTTGATTGGTTCCATGTTAAGTCCGCCCTTGATTCGCAGCGAGACGAGAGGCTCGGGCTGAACCGGCAGCGTATCTGTCCGACGAAAGCGAAATCTTTTGCCGACTGCTGCCAATATCAGGGTTGCTTCCATCATGGCGAAGTTAGAGCCGATGCAGCTTCGCGAGCCCCCGCCAAACGGAAAATAAGCAAACCGCGGCCAAGACCCTGCTCCCTCTGCGAATCGTTCAGGACGGAATGCCAGCGGGTCCTCAAATACATTCCCATTTCGATGAATGGAATAGGGACTGATTAGAAAGGAGCTATGCGGAGCAAAGGTCTCACCCAGCATCGTCACTTCACGTTCGGCTTCCCTCAATATGGTCCAAGCTGGTGGGTACAGACGAAGTGCCTCTTGAATGATTTGGTTCGTATAGGTGAGCTTGCGATACTGCTCCATAGCTGAGCCTACGGTCAGCTCTACGCTCTCCAGCTCTTTATGAAATTTGGCCTCTACCTCTGGGTGCTCACCCAGCGAATACCAAATCCACGTGAGCAAATTCGCGGTTGTCTCATGTCCGGCCAGCAGCATGGTCATCATTTGATTGCGCATTTCCTCTATCGGTATGCCCTCACCGTTCGTATCCCTCGTATCCATCAGCAGACCCAGCAGGCTTAACTGATACTTGTCGGGATGGATTTGGGCATCATTAATAACCTCATAGACCATCGTCTCCAGCGTACGAATCGCTCTTCGATGCACAATATTTCCCGGAGTCGGTATACCTAGCGGCAGAATAAAGGGTGAAAATAAAGTCCGCGCAGAACGCTCAATCGTATCATTCACCGCTGCTGCCAGCTCCGACTTGCTTTCCTCCAGATCGGTGGCAAACATCGTCTGGGCTATTACCGTCAACGTAAGCTGCATCATCGTATCACTGATGGAGATGGTTTGTCCTGCTGTGAGCCGGTTAGCGAACGCTTCTGCTTCCCTGAGTACGATTTGGGCATAAGACTGAATGCGTTCCTTGTAAAATACTGGCTGCATATACTGACGCTGCTTCTGGTGCTGCTCATGCTCCGATGTAAGAAGTCCATCCCCTATCGTTCTGCTCAATACCGAGGAAGATCGTCCTTTAACGAAAAAGGCATCCTTGCTGACGAGAATTTCATGGACAAACTCTGGTGAATTCACAATATAGGCTGGCCGTTTGCGTCCATTGCCCAAGTAAACCATATCGCCGTCATGGAGAATGCTCTCCAGCAGATGAAGCGGATCCTTTTGAAATGCCATAAACACCTGCAAACGGGACTTATCGATTTCTGTGACTCGGCTTATGGTTGTCGCCTCCTTACTCTGCTTGGCCGCAATAAGCAACAACATCCTTGTAGGATAAGCTTCCGCCAAAAATATCCAAAGCACTGCCAACCGTTATATCCATGTTTCCATGTACAATGGATCTGAACAGCTCCAAATCCTCCATGGAACGAGCTCCACCCGCATAGGTTGTCGGAATCGTTACCCAATCAGCCAAATGACGAACCAGACTTTCATGAATGCCTGTACGCTTGCCTTCCACATCCACAGCATGAACAAGAAATTCATCACAATAACTTGCCAGCTCGCGTATATTTGCTTGATTCACTTCAAAGCTGCTGAAAGTTTTCCATTGATTTGTTACCACGTACCATACCCCGTCTTTAGCTTTGCAGCTTAGATCGATAACAAGTTTTTCCTTGCCTACAGCTTCTACAATCCGACGCAAATTATGCATATCCAGCTCGCCATCACGGAAAATGTATGAGGTCACGATCACATGCGATGCGCCTTGCTCCAGATAGGAAACTGCGTTATCCGCTGTGATGCCTCCACCAATCTGAAGACCGCCCGGATAAGTACCTAGCGCCTGCTTAGCCGCCTCTTCATTACCGCCGCCAAGCATGATCACATGCCCGCCCCGCAGTTGATCTTGTTGAAACATAGAAGCATAGTGCGCAGAATCGTACTCGGAAACAAAGTTTTCTACAACATCATGGTTAGCCGCACTTAAAGTTTCACCTACAATTTGTTTGACCTTACCTTGGTGCAAATCAATACAGGGCCGAAATTTCAATTTAGTTACCTACCTTCTATCTGATCATGCTGTTCATCCTGATCACTCTGTTTATATTTTTAATCATAATTGTGGAATCAACGTGATTATAACCGCGATGCTTTCTTGGGAACACTAAGCTGCTGCCAATCCGCATCCTTGATTTGCTTGCCGATATACACAATTTGTCCCACATGATAACCATAATGTTGAATCTGTCTGGATATAGCTTGAATCACGTTATGTACCTCTCCGCGTTTTGTGATATTCCTCAACAGGTCTTCTTCCTTCAAGTCTTGTAAGGTCTCAAACATAAGCTCCCAGCCTGAGCCCCAAGCTTCCAGAAGTGCTTCGCGGGTATCATAGCCTTCTTCAAACTCGGCATCCCGATCACGACTTGGCTTTTCCCCATCTGTTGTAAGAAAATCGGTCCAGCGTGAAAGCATATTTCCATGGAGATGTTTAACGATAATTGCTATGGAATTCGATTCAGGACTTGGTTTCAGGTGCAGTTCCTCATAGGATAATTGCAATAATGTTTTATAGCCCAGCCTCTCTGCACTCTTGAAGGTATCGATAGACGTTTGCAATAATATGCTGCCTATACTCATGGTTCCCTCTCCTTTATCCCGTATTTTCCTATCTATCCTATCATACTATGTCAGGCCAAATATAGAAACTACAGCAAGAAAAAACCGGAGAACCCTGCAGCCGAATACAAGAGCGATGCGTTCGCCTTGATTCCAGCCTGGTTCTCCGGCTTGTTTTATTAAAGCTTTCCCTATGAGTCCAGGGATAGTAGATTTACCAGCCTAACGATTTCTTGCCTGCCTCCAGTGCCGTTACGATTCGTTCCACATCATAGATGCTTCCCCGCCAAGTGCCACCGCTAACCGCTTGCAGTGCTGCCCACAATCGGGTATCATCCGGCAGCTTCGCATCGGGAGCCAGATCTGGATGCGGGTCACGAGCCTGAAGAATGAGCGCACCCTCCTCCGGGCTGACGAGATCATCGCCGTGACCGATAAAATGGACACTGCCTTCAAGGGTATCACGGTTCACTACGATATCAATCGTATCACCATTACGCAGCTTCCCGATCGGACCACCAGCAAGCGCCTCGGGTCCAACATGACCAATACAAGCCCCTGTTGATACCCCCGAGAATCGGGCATCGGTAATGAGCGAAACGTACTTGCCAAAAGGCAGATGCTTAAGTGCTGATGTTAATTGGTAGGTTTCTTCCATTCCGGTTCCAGAAGGACCACGACCGATCAGCACCATAATATCACCAGCCACTACGCCCCCGCTTTTAATGGCAAAGATCGCTTCGCGCTCAGAGGTATACACCTTTGCTTGGCCGCGGTGACGATAAACACCATCCTCACCAACAACGGATGCATCGATAGCTGTTGATTTAATTACTGAACCTTCCGGAGCCAGATTCCCCATCGGAAAGGTTACGGTTGAAGTTAGCCCTCTTCGTTTGGATTGCTCGGGTGTCATAATAACATCATCTGCTTCAACACCATCAGCATCCAGCAGCAGCTTCTTAAGCGCTTGCCGGCGCTCGCTCGTTTCCCACCAATCGAGAACCGTCGACAGCTTTTCCCCTGTAACTGTCATTACATCCACATCCAACACACCGAGCCGTCTTAGATGCAGCATCACTTCGGGTACACCACCGGCCAGAAATACGCGTACTGTCGGATGATAATCCGGTCCATTCGGCAGCACACTGACCAAGCGTGGAACCGCTTTATTGATCTTAATCCAATCCTGAACCGTAGGCACAGGCAGCCCCGCCGCATGGGCAATGGCCGGAATGTGCAGCAGCAGATTGGTCGAACCGCCAAAAGCGGCATGTACTGCCATGGCGTTGCGGATAGCCGATTCCGTCAAAATATCCTTCATCTTGATACCCTTGGCTTCCATTGCCATCATAGCTCGTGCGGATTGGCGGGACATCTCCTTCCAAATCGGCTGACCGGAGGGAGACAAGGCTGCATGAGGAATGGTCATGCCAAGCGCCTCGGCAACGACCTGCGCCGTTGCTGCCGTCCCGAGAAACTGACAGCCACCTCCTGGAGTTGCACAGGCGCGACAGCCCAAATCGGCTGCATCTTCCAGCGATAGCTCCCCATTCGAATAACGGGCGCCTATCGTCTGAATCTTGCCTGCATCCTCGCCATTTGTAGGAGGGAGCGTCACACCGCCTGGAACAATAATACAAGGTAGATCATGTATACCAGCAAGCGCCATCATCATCGCGGGCAGCCCTTTATCACAGGTCGCTACGCCAATGACCCCTCTACGGGTCGGCAAGGAACGAACCAGCCGTCGAAAAACGATAGCCGCATCATTACGGTAAGGCAGTGAATCGAACATTCCAGTCGTTCCCTGGGAACGGCCATCGCAGGGATCGCTCACATAGCCGGCAAAAGGCAGACCGCCGTTATCGGCGATCTCGTTAGCTGCTTCTTCCATAAGCAGACCTATTTCCCAGTGTCCAGTATGATATCCAAGAGCAACAGGAGTCCCATCATCCTTACGGATTCCACCTTGCGTGCTCAGCAGCAGAAACTGCTTGCCACCTAGGCGAGTGGGCTTCCAACCCATTCCAACATTTTGCGAGAGCCCGAATAAATCACCGCTCGGTGAATTCAGCAGCATCTCCCGCGTTAACGGAAGCGAGCCCTCGGGACCGGAAGCATGGGTATGAATTTCATATATTTGCGAATGATCGGTGCCCATAATCTGATTTAACTGCTCACTCAATGTGGAACCCTTCTTTCCTGACGTTCTGTACCGTATGGATATCTTTCTATTTGCAGCTCTATGATAAAAAGTATTAGGGCAGGATGACTAGGATTTTAAAAATACGGTTTTTATCGCAGTGAAAAATTCAATAGCCGCTTGACCCTGCTCACGTGAATGTGAGCTTGATTGTTTCATACCACCGAATGGAGCTTGTAGCTCAACACCCGCTGTTTCCGCATTAATTCTTACCAGACCTGCATCCATATCTTGAATAAAGGCCAATATATTGCTAATGTTTTGTGTGTAAATCGAGGCGCTGAGTCCATAGTCGGAGTCATTAGCCAGTGCAATTGCCTCTTCCATCGTGTCGACCTTGATTAAAGCGAGCAAAGGTCCAAAAACCTCCTCGCGGGCAATGGCCATATCGGGTGTTACTTTATCGAATACCGTAGGTTGAATATAGAACCCATCGGCCAGATCTGCCTGATCAGGACGTGCGCCTCCAACAAGCAGCTCTGCGCCTTCGGCAATCCCTTTTTCAATGTAAGAAACAACGGTATTCAGCTGATTCTCATTCGCACAAGGTCCTAACCAGGTTCCCTGCTCCAAACCATGACCTACCTTCAAATCCCTAACCTTGGTAACGAGCTTGTCTTTGAACGCTTCATAAATCCCGCTCATCACAATAACCCGCGAAGTCGCTGTACATTTTTGCCCAGTTGATTTGATACCGCCGCTGATCGTACCATCTACCGCCAAATCCAGATTCGCATCGTCCGCGATAATGACCGGATTTTTCCCGCCCATTTCCAGCTGATACTTGGCACCTCTCGCCAACGCTGCTTGACCGACGCTTTTGCCTACCTGATTGGAGCCGGTAAAGGTAATGCCGTTAACATCCTTATGCTCGGCAAGACCTTGACCGATCACAGAGCCGCTGCCTGTAATTAAATTGATAACGCCTGCCGGAAGACCCGCTTCAGCAAAGCATTCGATGATTTTGGCTGCAGTAACTGCTGTTTCTGTAGCGGGTTTGAGAACAACTGTATTCCCGTAGATCAACGCAGGTGCCATTTTCCAAATGGGAATCGCCACCGGGAAATTCCAAGGTGAAATGACACCGACCACACCAAGAGGAACGCGGGTCGTGAACATGAGTGCTTCGCTATCTGTAGAAGGAATTACATCGCCGATTTTACGCATGCCTTCTCCGGCATAATATCGTAGAATCGCTATACCACGAGCGGTTTCGCCTTTGGCTTCCGGCAGCGTTTTGCCCATTTCTCTGGTCATTGATTCAGCAACCTCATCCAAGCGACGTTCGAGTATGTTGGCCGCTTTGAATAAATAATCGCCTCTTGCTGCACCGGAGAGCTTTCTCCATGCTTTGGCCGCGGCTTTCGCTGCAGCTACGGTTTCGTTCAAATCCTCGGCGGACGAGGATTGGACATAACCCACCACTTCATGGCGGCTCGCCGGGTTGATGCTCGAAATGGTTTTGCCTGTAGAGGCTGCCTTCCATTCACCATTGATATAATTCAAATAGGTTTGTTCGCCTGCAAATGTTCCCATCGTAATTCCTCCTTAGAATTGTCATTGGTTAGAACGGATAACTGGATTAAAATGGCGTATTCGGTGTAATTGCAATTGATTAGTCCGCGCTTTTGACTGGATTGATCAAGGTACCGATACCGGAAATTTCAATGTCGATACGGTCCCCATTTGCAAGTGTAAATTCATTAGGAGGCACAATGCAAGTTCCGGTCAGCAATACGGTTCCGGCAAAAACCTCGTTGTCCCTCACCAGAAAAGATACCAGTTCCTCCAGCTTCCTTTTTAGCTGACCTGTACTGGCTGTACCCTCTACAACCTTTTCCCCATCACGGTAAATGGTACTGGTGATTTGGAATTGATAAGGATCAGCAACAGCTTCCTCCAGCAGTATAGCTGGTCCAATTGAGCAAGAACGCTTCCACATCTTGGCCTGAGGTAAATACAATGGATTCTCGCCCTCGATATCCCTGCAGCTCATGTCATTACCGATGGTATAGCCCAATATCGTGCCAACACTATCCAATACGAGCCCAAGCTCCGGCTCTGGAACCTGCCATTCCGAATCGCTGCGAAGCTGAACATAATCGCCAGGCCCGACTGTGCGTGCAGCCGTCGATTTGAAGAAAATTTCCGGACGTACCGCATCATACACTTTGTCATAGAAGGTCGATGCGTCCATTTTGCCGCCAGTTGCTTCATAGTTACGTGCCTCACGGCTCCGTTCATAAGTAACACCAGCAGCCCATACCTCAGGGGCTTCGATGGGTACGAGCAGTTCAAGCTGATCAAGCTTCACTGCTATAGGTGATGTACCCGAAACAAGTGCTTGCACAAACTCCAGAAGCGACTTTCCTGCATCCCTTGCTTCGTTTACTAAGGAAATAAAATCAGCTTGCTCCAGATTATACACCGCGTCTTGTTCGTTCACAGCTGCGAGCTGTGGTAAGGATTGTGCATTCGTATATCGGATAATTCTCATCGTTAACTCCCTCTTCCATTGAAAATTGTTTTTTGGTTATAGCTAAAACACGATTTTGTTTGACATTATAAAACACGGTTTTCGATTCATCTTAAATTAAAATGCCTATTCAGGCATTCATGAATCCTAAGGACGATAACCCATAAGCTTGGAAATCGTCTTCGTTTCTTGCAGGAGCAGTTCAATCAATTGTTGAAACTGGCTATCGTCTACAGCAGATAATAATGTGGATACGCTCATAGCCGCTGCGACTTGACCATTATGATCATAGATTGGAGCAGCAGCGCAGCGTACGCCCGGCTCGTTCTCCTGATCGTCTACCGCATAGCCCTGGCTTTGGACCCTGGATAGCTCAGTGAGAAAAGCTTCCTTATTCGTGATCGTTAAAGAAGTTTGAACAACATAGCTGTAATCCTTCAACAACAGCTCTATCTCTTCTTGTTTACGAAAAGCGACTAAAGCCTTGCCAACGGCACTGCTGTGAAGCGGCACTCTACGACCTATTCGTGAGTAGCGGATCGCTGCCTTCTCACCCTCAACCTTATCAATATAGACACCTTCCTTGCCATCCAAAATAACGAGATGCGTGGTTTGTCCGGTTTGATCGGTAAAAGCGGCAAGATGCTTGCGTGCTAACGACCGAATATCAAGCCGTTGCAGCAGGAGCTGACCCTTTTCCAGCAGTCGCATGCCAAGCCGGTACTTGCCTGTTTCCTCATCCTGTTCGATATAGCCGTGTAACTGTAAGGTTTTCAACAGCGAATGCACCGTGCTCTTGTGAAGGTCCATCCGGTTGCTGATCTCGGTGATCTTCAATTCAGTTGTGTACTCATCGAACAAATCGAGAATGTTTAAAGCACGGTCCAGGGATTGAATAATTGGCATGGCTACTCCTTACGATTCAACCAAGTGTTTTATAATGTAGAACGATGGTTGATATTATGCGATACATTTATCATAAACAATATTTTGTTTTCTTTCAAGCTTTTTTAAAAGACAATTTCACATCCGTTTGGGTGTTGGTAAACCAAGCACCTGTAAGGCTAGATGTAACGTATCTTTGAATCTCTGAGTAAGCCACAGGCGAAGCTCACGCTGCTCCTCAGATGCTTTCATTATTGGACAGACGCTATAAAAGTTGTTAAACGTAGAAGACAGCTCGAAAGCATAGCTGCAGATCAAGTTAGGAGCAAGCTGGTTGATCGATAATTGCAGCGTTTCGGGCCAGTATGCAAGCTGTCTGAACAATAGCTGCTCCTGAGGTTCCAACTCTGACAAGCGGTTGGAGTCTGGTTGTAACGGAAATCCGTTAGACAGATGCTGAGCCTTAGCCGCCTTGTCCAGAATGCTATTAGCTCTTGCATACGCATACAGCAGATAGACGCCAGAATTACCGGATACCTCTGTAGCCTGCTGTAGATCAAAGACTACTTCAGTCTGCAGATGATACTTTAGCAAATAATAACGAATCGCCGCCGCTGCTATCGATCTGCTCGACAAGCCTTGTTTTCTTTTACGCTTTGAATGAATAATGTGCTCCATCTGATCCAGCAGGTCGGATACCTTAATTCCGATTCCTTGACGACCCGACATCGCGTATGAGCTTTTGCCATCCGAGATATCTACACCCAAGCTTGCGGCCGTTTCCGGGCTTAGCGATACGACTCCATAGCTTACATGCTTTAATTGCTCGGCTTGCTTTGGATAACCGAGTACTTCAAGTGCCAGCTTCACCATGGCTTGTGGATATTGTTGTCTCTGATCAATGACATTGATCACGGTATCTGCTCGACCCAATGTTTTCCTGACACCCTTTGGATGTGTAGTCCACACACGCTCGGCGAATTTGGTATAGGTAAAATCCTTTTCAAGAATACCGAATTTCCACATATGGTAGGCAATATCTTTGGCTGTATACGTTAAAATCCCGTTCGATCTGACCAATACTTTATCTGCCTGATAATCCGTATCTACACCCGCCTCCGGCAACTCCTCGGATTGCTTGAGCACCCAACAGCCGCTCAGCTTCCCCTCCGTGACTTGACGAAATACAGCCGTCTGCTGCAGCAAATCAAACGTTGATGCCCAGAAACCTTCTCTCACAATATTGCTTTCCCAAACCAGCACGTCATATCCAATGCCAAACTGCTTCATTTCATCCAGCTGTTCGCGAACGATACGTTCAGCAACCAAAGAACCGATCCATGCCATATTGGAATGCCCCTCTTCCAATTGCTGCAGCACCTGAACACGTGCTTCCTGCAGCTCCGCGTTGACCTTATAGGCTTGATTAATCTTGGCATACGTATCCCAACAATAATCTCCAAAACGAGCATGAGCTTGCTCCACAGACGTATTCAGAATCCCGACCACCGTATCTGCTAATTGATTACCCAGATCATCAATATAATTATGAACCTCTACCTCATGTCCCGCGTATCTCAACATACGGGCCAGTGCATCCCCGATGCAGGAATTCCTTAAATGGCCGATATGAGCTGATTTGTTAGGGTTGATCGAAGTGTGTTCGATGAGCACCTTGGATTGTGAGCCATTCGGGGCTTCGATTTGACGAGCAGCCCAAACGGCCCAATTCAGATGAAAATTTAAAAAGCCGGGTGCTGCCACTTGAATCTGTGCAACCATTCCCCTTATGTTCCCTTGCTGCTCCAGCCTTTGCTGAAGCTCCTCAGCAATGTGCAGGGGGGATTTGCGTAAAGCTTTAGCCAGCTTCATGGCAATGTTCGTACTGTATTCTCCATGCTCAGGATACATCGGATGCTCAATTTGGATATTCAGCTCAGGTCCCGGTTCAATTCCCTGTGCAACCAGCATCTCACGCACGTGTAGTTCAATTTCTGAGCTCAATAACGTGTTTAACATATCTTATTCCTCCTCATTTATGGCTAAAACACAAAAAGCCCCCGTCTCTAAATAAGAGACGAGAGCTCGCGCTTCCCGTGGTACCACTCTAAGTACTGGTCCTGTGTCACAAGGCCAGTCACTCTGCTGATAACGGCAGTTACCGGATCCCCCTACTTGGTTGTGTTCGGAGGACCATTTCCCGAGTCCGCTTCATTCCAATCATCCGTACCGGATCTCACCTATTCCGGCTCACTGTGACTCTTTGTCTGGAATTACTGTCTCGTTCATTAATATTGGCATATCGTAAAAAGCATACATGGTGGCAATAGCGTCAAACTATTATATCTGAGTAATTCTTTAATTTGTTAGCTAATCTCAAATTTGAATTATACATATTTATACATGAAGTATAACTGGATGTCAAGCCGTTATTCAGCGCTCTACTTACTTAAGTGATTATCAAGGAATTTTAACATCGCCTGATAGAAGTCAACTCGATTGGCATATGTCTGGAAGCCATGACCCTCATCATTTTTAATCATATAAGGGGCATCAATTCCACGCTGACGAAGTGCCAATACGATCTGATCCGACTCGCTCTTCTTTACCCGTGGATCGTTGACACCTTGAGCGAACATGATCGGTGTTTTAATTTGGTCGGCATGCAGCAAAGGCGATCTGTCCTCCATCTGCTTCTTATCCTTCTCAGGATCACCAACCTGCTTGTACAATTTTTGACGATCAGGCTCCCAGTAAGACGGCATCGTATTAAGGAAGGTGAACAGGCTGGAAGGCCCCATATAATCTATTCCGGCGGCATACAAATCAGGGGTAAACGTTACTCCCGCCAGTGCTGCGTAGCCTCCGTATGACGCACCATATATTGCGATTCGCTTCGGATCCGCGTACCCTTGCTGTTTCAACCAGCTCACGCCATCGGTAATATCATCCTGCATCGTATTGCCCCATTGCTTGTCCCCAGCCAACTTGAATTCCTTACCGTAGCCTGTAGAGCCGCGGAAATTCATCTGCAGGACGCCGTAGCCGCGATTAGCTAACAGTTGCACCTCACTATCGTATCCCCATGAATCACGTGCCCAAGGTCCACCATGTGGAAGGATGACAAAAGGCAAGTTGGTGCTACCGGTTTTGGGTAGAGTCAAATAGCCATTGATTGTATACCCATCACGCGATCTGTAGGAAATCGGCTTCATTTCAGCCATCTGCTCTTCTTTGATCCATGGTTTGCTATCTGCGATTTTATCCAGTGTGTCTTTTTTGCGGTCATAGTAATAATAGGCTCCCGGCGATTTGTCGCTGTAGGTTCTCAGCAGCACCTTCGTATCCGGCAGTGGATTACCCAAAATCTGGTACGATTGATTGGGAAGCTTATTTGCAATCATTACATTTAACCGCTCGTATTCCTTGTCCAGATACTCATAGTAGACTTTGTCCGTCTCATATTCAACGGCCAATATCGCTTCCTTCTGGTAGGAAATGATAATATTGGTCACATCGGCCTTCGGATTTTCATAAACGGTATCGCCGATTTCTTTGGTATTCATGTTGTACTTGACCAAGGCCAGCTTGTCCCTGCCAATATTAGATAAAGCAAACAGTTGGCTGTTATCAAACGAAAACATAATGGGAATGAAGGAATCTCCATAATTCAGCTTCAAGATAGGTTTAAATGGCTGGGCAGGTGTCTCTCTGTACAGCATAGACGTATTAATACCATCTGTTGCCATGGCCACCCTGACTTCTCCATACAAGTCTGTAAGCCAACTGGTCACATTGCCAGGATTTTCAGCGACAATTTCCATGGCACCTGTTTTGACATTCAAACGATACACATCAAAGCGCTGTGAAGACCTTTCATTCATGCTGATTAAGATATCAAATTCATGGCCCCTCATGTAAGATAACGACTCCATATATTGGGCTCTTACCTGATCAAAAGGGGTCAAGTCCTTTTCATCCGTTCCATCCGCATTTACTACATGAATATGATGATCTTCCGTTCCGTACATATCGGTTATGTATAAAATTTTATCATTGCTAAACCACAAAAACCCAATGATATCTCGGTTGGTCAAGCTGGTGATACGTGTTTCCGAGGCTTCTTCCCCAGTTTTTTTCAAATAGATGTGTGTCTGGTTGTTGGCTGTCTTGAGGTAGGCCATCTTCTTACCATCAGGTGACGACTTGAAGCTGGACTGTGCAGATCCCCTCAGAAAATCATCAAGTGGTAATTCATTATCCTTCAATGTGACCGTTGAAATCGCTCTGCTGAGAAACAGGACAAGCTGTGCTCTGGTTACCTTGTTCTTCGGCATAAATTCCAGCTGCTCGGTAATAAAGTGTTGTTTGAGTCTGACGACATCGATAAAGTGACTATCGCCTATGGCTTTTTCGTCCTTGAACCATATGTTCATATGGTTATCCTTAAGCTGAAAAGCTCGTGCCAGCAAGCTTGCCATTTGCTCACGGGTTAATGGCTCCTCCGGACTAAATCGACCTTGATCGCCTTGTACAATGTCTTTTTCCTTCAAGGCATTAACTGCCATGGCGTAGGGACTTGAGGCTGGGACATCTGTGAATCCGTTCAAGCTGTTAGGCTGTCTAAGCTTTAAGGCTTTACTGAGCCACACGGCAGTGACACCGCGCGTAATTTCCACATCCGGTTGAAATAAGCCCTGCTCATTCCCTTCGATGATCCCGCTCTCTGTAAGCTTGGCAATTTCTTTACTTGCGTAATACTCGGCGGGAACATCTTTGTAAATGGTCGGTGCTGCATAAGCTTGACCACTTAACGGTCCCACAAGGGTCGATAGAAAGACTGTAATCAGACCCATGGATAAACATGCTGCCAATGAACGGATCATACGATACCCCTTTTGCAAAAACATATTTGAAAGCATGTACATTATAATAAAATTTACACAATTTTGATAGATTATTTTATTATCTGGTAACCATTCAAACGAACAAATACCCTTAACATCTCCTTCCGAAGGTGTTAAGGGATTATCACTTCTCTTACCTGTAGCTACAGCTTATATATCTCAATATGTCTGGCTTGGATAGGGCTGTGTGTAATAATACTGTTGTGCGGGAAGTTGATACCCGATTGGGTTGTGCTGCCCATGGTTTGGCTGCTGGGTATAGGCTGGATAAGGCTGCGGTTTGCCAGCCATGCTCCCATGAACCTGAGAAGGATTGCAGTCTCTTGGTGGACCTATAAAGACAGAGTCATTGATAGGGGCAAGTGTTTGTTTAACTGCAGCTTCATTCAGGCAGTAGGTATGTGCCAGTACATTGGCAGGCGTTAATCTCAGAATGTCAGATCCCAGTATCACTTCAGGAACCGGTGCATCAAAGATCGCCAACAAATGAGTATTATCAACCGAGGCAATTTCGTAATGCCACCAGCCTTGGGGCACATTCGCCACTTGACCTGGTGTTATCGGAAAATGGAGCAGCTCATTGGTGAACGGATTGATTATTGAGACAATTGCTGCACCGGAGATACAATACACAAGCTCTGCAGCATTTTGATGATAGTGAGGCTCAACTACATTGCCAGTACTGAGAAAAATATCAAGCAGTGATGTATTCTCCAATGTATTCAGCTGCTTGTTGGACAGTACATTGATGTAATTACGGGCATCCTTTCTAAAAAGCGTGCTATTATTTACGTCAAAGCTGAACTGTACCGATGGGGACTGGTAATCCATATATAAAGTCATTCAAGCTCCTGCCCTTCTCTTATTAAGTAATGGTGACTTACTTATGAGGTTAAGGTATGCAGATGCCTATAGGTAGGTGCGGATTAAACCGCATGTGATCAAATGAAGGCTCGTCAGTTTCTATATATAAGTCAGGTTGGTTCAATCCCAGCATTTAGGAATTGTTCTCACCTTATTCGTTCTTGTAAGTAAACGCTGCAGTCGACTCTTTTTCTTCTTATCCGCCAGCATTTTTTTGGCAGCTTGCATCAGAATGACTTCCCTGAACTCATTGTTCCGCTTCATACCTTTAAGCTCTTCAAAAAAAGTAGGTCTCATTGCGGTTCCCTCCTGTTGTGCTGGTTCTCATAATAAACAGAACACATGTTCGTTTTATGAATTATACACATAAACTCGTATTTAATCAATAACTATCGTCCCAAAAAAAGGTGTCCTCCAGCTTATCAATGGTTCTGTAAGCCTTAAGAAATTCATCAATATTGACAAGCATTTGGCTCGCGTGCTACTTTTTATGAGAGATTATTGTTGCTCAAATACATAGAGACTGGAGGTAACGATCATGGATTTGGGTTTAACCGGAAAAGTAGCACTCATTACAGGAGGCAGTAAGGGAATTGGGTTTGGAACTGCCTTGGCTCTGGCTGCTGAGGGAGCACGTGTAGCCATATGTGCGCGCAATGAGGACGATCTGCGTACAGCAGCACAACAGATTGTGGAAAGAACCGGTGCTGAGGTGCTCTATATTCAAGTGGATATTACCTCTGAAGCGGACTGCAAGAAAGCTGTACAAGAAACTGTGGATCGCTTTGGCAGTTTGGACATTCTGGTGAATAACGCAGGAACGTCTGCAGCTCGTCCTTTCGAAGAAGTCGAATCTGAAGGCTGGGCTTATGATTTGGATTTAAAGCTATTCGGTGCAATTCATTGCTCCAAAGCAGCCATTCCCCATATGCGAAAAGCGGGAAAAGGCGCGATAATTAACATCTCCACCTCATCTGCCAAGACCCCTTCCGCTTCGTCTTTACCGACTACAGTCAGTCGTGCTGCCGGAATGGCTCTAACCAAAGCAATGAGCAAGGATCTGGCTTCTGCCAATATTCGGGTGAATGCCGTCTGCATCGGGATGATCCGGAGTGATCAAATCGAAAAGGGCTGGAAAAAGCAGCACCCTGAGCTGACTTGGGAGCAGTTCTCACTGCATCCGAATCATCAAATTCCGTTGGGTCGCATTGGCGAAACCGAAGAAGCGGCAAAAGTCATCACATTCCTGGTCTCAGACGCGGCTTCCTATGTAACGGGAACCTCGGTCAATGTCGATGGCGGCAAAGGCGCTGCACTTTAAGAAGTGGCATATAAATAGCAAAAACCTTCCATGACCGTACATAACGGAAGGAAGGTTTTTTCAGCTTGGTTCACGATTCAGTTTACGACTCAATAACGGGGGTAATCCAACCTCATAACATCCAGAAAAGGAATCCATTTAAAGCCATCCTCCAGATTGACTCGTATTTGACGCTTTCTGGGATCCAACTCCACAATAATCCCTACAACAGGCTCCTCCACGCCCCAGACGGTTAGCATGACCTGCTCCTTATTATCCTTGGCCTCAACAATCTGGTTTCCCAGGTCCTCGAGCTCGAACTCATCGCGTGTCGGTCTTTTTTGCTTCGCTTTTGCCACTACTCACATCTCCTCATAGCCCTGCCCCTAATCACTCTATATTACAGAACACCAACTATGTTATCAATGTTAATTTTTTGTGGTCGATTCTGGTCGCATCCACTCGTTGTCAATAAAGCTGTGTCTGCTATGCTCAAATAAGTTCTCTCTGGAACTCGTTAACCTATGGATTAGCATCATACTCCGAATAAATAAGCCTGCCTGGACATAGTATAGGATTAAAAAGGAGTTGGACTATGGACAACAAAGAAAGGAGCACGGATATGGCTATTGATATTAGCGTGGTTGCGGCAAGTGCGGCTTTTGTGACTCTGACTTTTTATCTGATTCGCATATTGCAAAAAGGGATGACGTCGCTAGACGAAACCAACAGGACCTTGGCCGAGGTCCGAACAGCTGCCCATGATCTGACAGGAGAGGCCAAGCAGCTTATTCATACAGCCAACCAAATTTCCCGGGATGTAAAAGGCAAAATAAAAACGGTAGAGCCCCTGTTGGAATCGGCTCAGGATATGGGTGAAGCCCTGCACAGTGTAACCCATTCGGTTAAACAGGCTGCTGCCGTATTGGGAAATGAGCTGACACCCAAAAGTCAGGGTGCCAACAACAAGGTTCAAATTAAAGTCAGATAGTAAGAACGGAACATTGTAAAAAGCTGAACCAAACAGGAGGTTTCCATGATCCCTACGATTCTTGTTCAAGCTGCACTCATCATCATTATTATCCGTTCCTTATATGTAGTGATTCAAAAAGCAAATTTACCAAGCAAATTTTGGCTTGATATTTTGTTCCATATCTCTGTGGCCCTTATCGCTCTACATTTTTTGTTATAGTCGGAATCTGAGCTACGACTCCGGTGCATAAGAAAACGAGTGCAGCTTATTCACCGGATTTCCCTTGCCAATGAATGACGCGTGTACACAGCCTTTGAATCAGACTGGGCTCATGACTGATCATCAGGATACCCAGATTGCGACGCTCAGCAATGTCCATCACCGTATGCCAGATTTGCGCCTGCGTGATGGCGTCGAGCATCGTAGTCATCTCATCCGCGATCAAAAACCGCGTCTGCGGCCCCAAGGCTCTCGCCACACAAAATCGCTGAAGCTCGCCACCGGACAGCTCATTAGGCCAACGATCCAGCCACTCCTCCTCAATACCGAGCATGTGCAAAAATGCCGAATCTGGCAGCCAGCCCTCCCTAATCGTCTGACGCATGCGCCAACGCGGATTAACAGCCTTCTCCGGATGCTGGAATACCAGCTGTACTGGCTGAATACCGCTTGCTGCAAGCGGAGCTCCATCACAGGTGACAGTTCCGGTCTGCGGTTTATCATAGCCGGCAAGCAGACGGGCAAGCGTCGTCTTACCGCTGCCGCTCGGTCCGACAAGACCGACCACTTCGCCCTGCTTGATGCTGATGTCAATATCTTTGACAATCCAATCTCCCCGCCCATAGCGAAACCCAAGATTTTTCCCCTCAAGAAGCATGAATGCACCTCACTGAACCACCGCGAATATGATGTGTCTCCGGTCGCAGACGACTGCACTCATCAGATGCATGCTCACATCGCGGAGCAAATAGACATCCATCCGGCAAAGCCCCTGCAAGCGGTTGTGAACCGGGAATCGGTTTAAATTCATTTTGCGGAAGTGACTTCCATAACGCCTGTGTGTAAGGATGTCTAAGCTGCTCGCCATTCCCGCTAAAATCTGCTGCAAGAGCCATCTCCATGATCGTCCCTGCGTACAATACCGCCACTTTATCCGCTACCTGCAAAGCCGATTCGATATCATGCGTAATTAACAGAATACCGCAGCCTTCGTCGGCAAGCTCTCTAAACTGGCGTAGTGTTTCCTGGGCAACATCCTGATGAAGCCCCGGTGTCGGCTCGTCTGCTATGATCAATCGGGCACCGCTAATCACAGCTGTGGATAGCAGTACCCGTCGCGCCATGCCGCCAGAGATTTGAAACGGGTACATCCGTTCTACATCTTCTGCTAATTGATAACGGGCGAACACTTTTCTTTGTGCATCCAACGACAACGACTGCTGATCCACTGATGAACGCACCTGCTCTCCCACCCGCATAAGAGGATCAAGATAATTAACAGACTGTGGGACCAAAGCGATTTCCTTTCCTCGTAGGGCCACCTGCCTGGCAGCGTCCAACGGCTCTCCCTTATAGCGAAGTGTACCCGTCACACTCGCATTTCCAGGAAGAATACCCATGATCGCATGAGCGAGCAAGCTTTTGCCAGAACCGCTGGAACCAACAACTGCAACGATTTCTCCTTCTCCAATCGAAAGCTGCAATTCATGAATGACCTCGGTCGTACGTTGGCGTAAAATGCTTGTATAGCGGGTAAAAGCAATACTTAATTGGTCAATTTCAAGCAGTGCCAAACGTGACACCTCCTAAAAGTTTTCGTAGAAAACTTACTTCACAAGTTTTATCTCGCTCCCTATAAAGGATTCCTACTTACTCCTGCGATTGGCGTGGGTCCACGAGTACACGTAATTGCTCGCCCACCCTATCAAACGAACGGACAACCAGCAGTAAACAGATACCAGGGAAAAATGCCAGCCACCACATGCCAGTCGACAAATAGCGCATGGATTCGGATAAAATGATACCTATAGCCGGCTGATGCGGCGATAGACCCAATCCGATAAAGGTAACTGCCGCTTCATGCAGAATAGCATGTGGGAACAGCAGCAATAATCCGACGAGCAGCTGCGGAAGCAAATGCGGGAATATATGACGAGAGGCAACCCACAGCCGTGACCTGCCAAGCTTACGAGAGATCCGTACATACTCGGCTGACCGAAGCTGCAGTACCTCCGCACGAATAATACGCGCAAGGCTCGGCCAATGCGTGAAGGCAATTCCGATAATAATCCCCTTCATGCCACCACCAAATACGAAAGCAATCAGAATAAGCGAGACCAAGTGCGGTACACTTAAAAACAGATCAATCAACCAAGAGACAATCGCGTCCGCAGTCCTTCCCATTGCAGCCGTCAGCCCGAGTATGGCGGCAATCAAACAGCTGCTTGCAGAAGCAATAAAACCAACTTGAATACTGATACCAAGCCCCATGACCGTTCGTGAGAACATATCTCTACCCAACCAGTCTGTGCCGAACAAATGAGCGAATGATGGCGACAGGTTTCTGTTTTCCAAATGTGTATCCAATACTGTCGAGTCTACCAAATAGCCGCCAAGCCAGGCGGTCAAAATAAACAAAGAGACGATTCCACTGTAAATAAACGAACGCTTTCTGCGATTCATACGAATTTTAACAGGTGCACGGGATGTTGTGTCACTCCATGATCGACTCATCGGTTCCCTCCTGCTGCAAGCCTTGGATCCACTAACCGATAGATCAGATCTGCCACCGCATTACCGGTAAATACGAATAATGAGCTGCATAACACCATGCCAAGCAGCAGCGGAACATCACCCCGCAGACCAGCTTCAACAGTCGCTTGTCCCAGCCCCGGATATGCAAATACTTGCTCTGCGAGGACAGCACCTCCAAACAGCTCACTAAAAGAGGTGAATTGTAAGGAAATCGCAGGAAGTGCGACATTTCGTAGTCCATGTCTCCAGAACAAACGAAAACCCGACTCCCCTCTCGCTCTTGCAAAAAGCACGTAGTCGCTCGCCAACACCTCATTCAGCTTTTGCCGTGTATGTAGAGCAATATTGGAAATGCCAACCACACTTAAGGTCAATGCCGGTAAAATCATATGCTGAACTCTATCAGCGAAAGTAACATCTTCGGCCAGCACACCTGCAGGCACACCCAGACCAACCGGAAACCATCCGAGCCAAACTGCAAAAACAATCAATAGCAATAACCCTAGCCAAAACGTTGGGGTAGATGCCAAGGTATAACAGTACCATTTGATCAGCCTGTCTATCCACTTATCCTTGTTCATAGCCGCAACTATGCCCGCGACAAATCCGATCACTCCTGACAACAGCCACGATACGCCCATGAGTGCTACCGAGTTCATAAACCTTTCCCCGATGACTTCAACTACCGGAATCCGGTGGATCATCGATGTGCCCAGATCACCATGCAGCAGCGCCGAGCCCCAGCGTAGAAACCGCTCTGCAGGAGGCTTATCCAACCCCCAATATTCGGCAATCAGCAGCCGCTGTTCAGGGCTTACCTTCATCGCATCAGCGCCCACATAAGCTTGTATAGGATCAATAGGCGATTGCTCAACAAGCCAAAACGAGATCACACTGACAGCGAACAAAAGGGATAAAAGCCGAATCGCCTTTCGTCCCCAAAATGCTGCCGTACGGTTCTGCAGAATCCAACCCTGCTTCTCTATTCCTTCCATCTCCAATCCTCAATGTTATCAGTCACAGGCCAACCATGTCCGTGGGGATGAATCTTTTGCTTGCCAATATCAAGCTTATCCTTCACCAGGTACAAATGGTCGATGTTTACGAGCCATGCCCAGGAAGCGTCTCCTTTGGCGCTTGAGCCAGTTTTACCATCCCACTGCGACTTTTTCCAGTTATCCCACGCCGCTTCTTCCGTTCTTGCCAGCATCGCTTTATTCATCCATTCATCTACGGTCGGGTTGCTGTAATAACCTGTATTGTAATAATCGGCACCTTTATATTTACTGCTGTACAAATTATACATTTCCAAAGGATCATGACTTCCCCAGCCGAACATTACAGCGTTTGAATACATCATTTTTCCAAGGTCATCCCAGCTCTTACCTTCAACATTGATTTTGATCCCAATTGGCTTGATCATATCAGCGGCTGCCAGTGCAAGTGATTGGCGGGAAACATCACCTGAAGGATACACCAGTGAAAATTGTGCTTTTAAAGCACCTTTTTCCAATATGCCATCCCCGTCGGTATCCTTCCAACCTCCATCTGCTAACAGTTTTTTCGCCTCATTCACATTAGCATCAGCGAATACGGTTTCCGGGTTCCACCAAGGTAAGCCATCATTCACTGTATAAGCGGGTGAACCATAGCCTTCGAGTACACCTGTAACGAGTGCTTTTCTGTCCAAGGCAACATTAATTGCTTTACGAATGGATAGATCTGCCGTCACGTCATTACCAACGGGTATGCCTTCCTTCGTTTTTTGTCCGGATTTAACATAAGGAAACATAATGCCGCGGTTATCTACGGTTTTTAGCGCTTCAAGACGCATACCCTCAATCTTTTGCTTGCTAAAAGCTGATGGGATATAGGATACATCCACTTTTCCTGCCTTTGCAGCCGCAAACGAAGCGTCTTCATTTAGAAACAAAAATGTTAATTTTTTAAAAAAGGGCTTCTTCCCGTAATATTCAGAGTTCGCCTCAACAATGACCTGCTGCCCTTTGTCCCATTGAACCAGCTTAAAAGGACCTGAGCCTACCGGATGGCTTGCGTAATCCTTGCTGTATGCATGCTTGGGCACAATGCCTGTTGAAACAAGCAAGGTAATGAAAGTTGACTGTGGTTCTTTAAGCTTGAATGTGACGGTGGCTTCATCCGTAGCCTTAACACTTTCCATATTGGTTAAATCGATGGCTGTACCGTTTTTGGCAGCAGTTTCAAAAGTAAATTGAACGTCTTCAGCCGTTAGCGGCTTGCCATCTGAAAATTTGATGTCCTTGCGCAGCTTGATCGTCCACGTTTTGCCGTCACTGCTTACTTCGTATCCGGTAGCCAGATCATTTTCAATTTTCATTTCGCTATTTCTATTAAGCAGTGTGCTTTGGAACAATGGCGATCCGTACCTTCCCCAGCCTGTCGTAGGGTCGAATCCGCCTTCTGGCTCCGCACCAACGGATAAAACGAGTTGATCCTTAGCATTGCTTGTCGGGTTGGCGGCCTTTTCTTTGGTATTGGACATACACCCGGATACCATCATGCAGCCAGCAAGCAGTACCATCCCCAACCACTTACTTGTCTTCAGTTTCAAATCAAACACTCCTTGTCCTTGTTGTTCTTTATATGTATCGTGTTACGAACTTCATAAATTGTAACACACTTTTTGAAATAAGGGCACTCTTTTTTCAGTCAAAGCTCACATAAACTCACGGTGTTCCTCACATAGAAAAACATCTCACGTCCTGATACAGGTGGATGAGATGTTAGTTATATGATAGTATTCAATTTTTGTTGTTTAAGCTGTCGTTATTTTATAAGCTTTTCTTATCTAATGAGCTCCAGCAGCATCTCATAATGATCAACAACCTCATACTTAAAGTGCGTGGTATTAATCTTCTCAAAATGTTTTCGGGCACATTGGATCTTGGCATTCTCTGTCCCTCTGATGTCCATGGAGCTCATGGAACCCTTGGTCTCGGCTACCAGGTACATCACCTTCGACAACTCTTTGTTAAACACGATCGCCCAATCCGGATTGTAATCGCCAACAGGCGTTGGTATGAAAAAACCCTTAGGCAGCTTGGCAAAGACGCATACTTCCTTGCTGACATCCAGCTCTTGGGCAAACTTTTTTTCAATCTCCGAATCAGTAACGATATAATCATAAATGTGACGATTGACTGACATTGCATTGAGACCAGCTTGTCCGCTCTTTGGATTCATCGTGAAGATAGCGGAATCAAAGGTTTCATTTACTACATCGTACGTAATTTGTTTAATAATTGCTGTCGCTTTTTGTTCATTGATCAGCCTTGATGCCCGGATTATAAACGCCTCTGGATTTTTTCTGAACAACAGAAACGTCTCAGGCTGGATACCCCTTATCATGTTAACGATCGTTTTCCGGGTCAGCCTTGTTTCGTTAACCAGCTTACCGATCAGATCATATTTAACCTTTGACGCAGCGCGGGGTTCAACCGTTTGTGTGTAGGTTTCGTGAAGCTCAAAGCCCTCGCCTATCTGCAGCTGCTCTTTGGTGCGAATCGCTCCTAGTCCGCCATGCTCAACCCGGTAATAGGCCTCAGGAACAGTAAGCTTTGTATCCAATTCATACACACATTGCTGAACAAGCTCTGCCGAATCAAAATTTACCGTATACGTGGTCTTATATCGAATTCGATTCCATAGCTCCTGAAACTCTGGTGTATAGAAATTAGGACTCAGCTGCAATTGTTTGATATTGTTTGTGCGATCATTGTTGATCCAATCAGCCGGGAGATCTGAATAAATCGTTGCCACCCAATCCATAACAGCTTGCCGGTAGGCATGAAACTCTTCCGGAAGCACAACATGATTATTCGCTGCAGCCTCATAATAATCATGGGTAAGCTCGTCGTCATCATTGATGTAGTTACTTCTGATGAATGATTTGTTCAGCTTTTTGGCAAGTGATTCATCAATTTGCAGGGTTTCACCAAGATCATTAATCAATAAATGACCGAGGAAAAATGTAACATCTGCTTTCTGCGGCCTGTCCGACAGGATTGAAGCAATTTCACTCTGGAGCTGCCGGGCAAACGAATCGTACGATTCACTGGCGACAATTGTCAATACATTAATATCATGAACATCGATCCCTGGCATCGAAGCATCTATACGATCACCATATTGGTTGACGCACAGCCTCAAGCCCCGGCCAACCTCCTGACGTTTTTTCATCATGGAATCACTGTGCTTTAATGTGCATATTTGAAACACATTCGGATTATCCCAGCCTTCCTTGAGCGCCGAGTGAGAAAAAATAAACCGGGTCGGTTCCTTGAAACTGAGAAGCCTTTCCTTATCCTTCATAATGAGGTCATAGGCATCAGCATCATCCGAATCGGTTTCTCTAGCCGCTACCTTGGAATCGACGAACCTGCTGCTTTTTTTATCAATCGAAAAGTAGCCTTTATGCGTCTGCTGCACCTGAATGCTGTCAAGATA
This sequence comes from Paenibacillus sp. FSL H8-0034, assembly GCF_038000305.1. Classification (NCBI taxonomy): domain Bacteria; kingdom Bacillati; phylum Bacillota; class Bacilli; order Caryophanales; family Paenibacillaceae; genus Paenibacillus; species Paenibacillus sp. FSL H8-0034. The sequence continues at coordinate 3,841,502 of NZ_JBBOBS010000001.1, read as the reverse complement.
TTGGATATATAGCTGCTGTTCGGTATGTTTAACCTCATCACTCATGACGTTAGCATATTCCTCTTCAAAAATGCGCATATAAGCGCCACTGACTTCCTTACCATCCGAGTCATACTGACGATACTTGGCAACCTCATCGATAAAAAACAAAGACAGCACCTTAATTCCCTGATGAAACAGCACCCGTTCCTTTTCAAAATGGGATTTGATCGTTTCACGGATCTGGATTCTTCTGAAGCTCAATTCATCGATATCTCCCAGAACCTCTCCTGCGGACAGAGTTATCCCGTTCGTAAAGCTAATTGTGCTGCGGACTCCGTTGATCTCGGTTAGGGTGTATCCTTTGTAAACTTCAAGGTTGTTGGACAGTCGGTAAAGATCATCGCCAGCCTTCATCCTGCGAGTTACCCGCTTCGAGCCGGTTTTGGTTTTCTGTTCCAACTCTATCCTCACAGCGGGTGCCTGCTTGTGACTCAGATCCAGACCTTCCACATACAAATAAGCTTCAGTTCCAGCCATACCTTTAACAGAAATGCCTTTGACGTTGATTTTTTTGACGAGCTTTCTGTTATAAGCATCCAACGCATCCAAACGATAGATTTTGTTAAATTCCTGATCCTTCCGATGCGTTGCCGAATATCTCACCGTAAACAGCGGCTTAAATTCCTTCAACCCTTCCTTTGTCTTTTCCCCTTCGACTGATTGCGGCTCGTCGATGATCAGTATCGGATGGGTTGAGGCTATAACGTCTATCGGTCTCCTGGATTGGAACTCGTCGAGCTCCATATGAATTCTTCTCGCATCCTTCCCCCTTGCAGCGAAAGCTTGCGAATTAATAATCATCACATTGATACCGGGATCACTCGCAAAGCTTTCGATTTGGTGAAGCTGCCTGGAGTTGTATATAAAATAGCGGGCTTTTTTCCCGTACTCAGCCATAAAATGATCTTCCGTAAGCTGGAATGTTTTAAATACACCCTCGCGAATCGCTATCGAGGGAATGACGATAATGAACTTGCTCCAGCCATACTTTTTATTAAGCTCAAACATCGATTTGATGTAGGTATACGTTTTACCTGTACCCGTCTCCATCTCAATCGTCAGATTGTATTGACCTTCAAGCTTACCTGAGGGCTTGAGACCACGATGAATCTGCACTTTTTGGATATTGGCCAGAACCTGCGGAGGCATCAGCTCGATCTGATTATTTTTAATTCCTGTATGCGGGGTAGCTTGGGTCTCCCACATCATCTGCTCGATCGCAGGCTGTTTTCCCGGATCCAAGGTAAATCGGGACACAACGCTCGGCTGTCCATCAAAACAGTCTACCACACACTGTACAGCATCCGTCTGGAATTGCTGATGTTTGAACTTAAGCTTCACGCTTCACTCACCTGCCTATATGACTTTAATCTCGGTGCCCGCGGATAGAGATTTGAACATTTCCTCGACATGAATGCGATCGGCATCACTTGCAAACGAGCTGTCGCGAAATACGGCCCGAATTGGCTTCTCTTTTGCAATTTCCTTCATCACGTTCCGTGTAATCCGTTCCTCAAAACAGCAGACGAGCGAATTTCCAGCGACCACATACACCTGCCTACCCTCGATCTCCTTGATTACTATTGGCAAAGACAGCTCCAGTCCCAATTCAAGCATCACCTGAATCAGCAAATCCTCGTTTGAACGATCTTCCTTGATATTGGATTCCAGCTCAAGCACAAACTGCTGTTCCAACTGCTCCGGTACGTAATAAACCTCTTTCATATTGGAAGAATCGATCCGATATACACGAAATCCATAATCGATTTCAGCAGCGGTTTCCACTTTAATTTTACGGGCAGCTCTACGTATTCGTTCTTTCCCAATGTCACATATCGTCTCATAGCCAGCACGCCGAGCCTCGCTGCGCTCCGCACAAGGTTCCGGGAGCTGCACCAAAATATATTTGCGATTTCCCCCATCCTCTGCATTCAGCTGCATGACCGCATCCGCTGTTGAGGCCGAACCCGAGAAAAAATCAAGTACGATATCGTTATCGATCGTTCCCGTTTTCAACAAAATTTTTAGCAAAGAGGTAGGCTTGGGAAACTCGAACGTGTCTTTGTCAAAAAGTGCCTTCAATTCTTTGGCCGAATCGAATGAGAATCCTCCATTTTCAATAATGGTAGGCAGCGTTACTCCGTCTCTAACCTCCGACAAATATCTTTTCAAATAAGGCGCACCTGAATTTTCTCTAAAACCAATTCTCCCGTCAGCCAGCAGCTCATCCATTTTTTCTTTATTATACAGCCAGCACTTGTTAGCCGGTGGCATAAAGCCCTCTCCGGTCTGCGGATGGAGAATGGGATATATACAGCTTTCTACAAGTCTTCCGCCCTTGCCGTTCGCACTTAAATCCGAAGCGACCCACCGCCCCCTGGGATCATGGTCCGGATTGCGATATCTGGCATTCAGTTCCTCGGAACGAGGCTGCAGGTATAATTGCACCTGACTCGCATTTTTGGCATACACGACGATATATTCATGATTTCTACCGATAATCCGATCATTGGGAGGTGTCGCTCGACGTTTCCATACAAGCTGTTCAATAAAATTCATTTCACCGAATAGTTCATCGCACACCTTTTTCAAATTGTCCACTTCATGATCATCTACCGATATAAAGATTACACCCTGCTCATTTAACAAATTTCTGGCAAGCTTTAATCTTGGATAAATCATCGTAAGCCAGTCGCTATGGAATCTTCCGTTAGATTCTGTATTGTGAAAATACCGAAGCCCTTCATCATTAACTTGACCAGATGCCTCGGCATACTGCTCGACAGTCTGGCTGTAATCATCTCTATAAATAAAATCGTTTCCTGTATTATAAGGAGGATCTATATATATGCACTTGATTTTGTTCAAATACGATTCCTGCAGGAGCTTCAATACATCCAGATTGTCACCCTCGATATACATATTATGGGTATTGTTCCAATTTGAACTATCCGCTTGAATCGGACGAAGTGTTTTCTCAACCGGTTGATTGGCCTGAAAAATTGCCTCTTTCTTACCAGGCCAGGTTAGCTGATAACGCTCTTTGTCGCCTTCAACAATGTGGGGGGACAGCTCCTGTTTTAACAGATCAAAATCTATCACACGTCTAAGCCTGCCATCTTCACCCTTGACTTCAGTCATGACATTCGGAAACAGTTGTGCGATGGCATTCGTATTTATTTGTTCCGTACCTTGTGACTTCATCGGAAGCTTATCCATAGTTACCCTCCTCGCTTGTATAATATAACAAAAGCTTATTATTGAAATCTTCTCGAAGTCATAATGATACATTCTTGTATAATGTAGCTTTCCTTGCGAGATAAAAATAGTTTAGCTTCGCTGAAAACCAATAATCCTTATCTCTAAAAAAAAGCCAGCCTGTGAAGGTTGGCTTGTTTCATTATATCCCATTCTCCAGCTCAAGTGTGACCGCTTCGATCATATTGACAAACGAGTTTAATTCCTCGGATACCGCCGCCTGATCGCGCGCCTGAGCCGACGTTTGCTGGGTATCGTGCATCACTTCATTTAACACTGTGGATATATCCTCCAAGGTCCCTTTAATCAAATCCAGCGAGTCCTTGGAATGTGCTGCAAGCTTGCGAATCTCATTGGCCACTACGCCAAACCCTTTTCCATGGTCCCCGGCATGAGCTGCCTCGATAGCGGCGTTAAGCCCGAGCAAATGAGTCTGATCGGAAACCTCCTGAAGCAAGTTGCCTACCGAATGAATTTCGCCAATTTTAACCTGAAGCTGCTCAACCTTATTCAATGCATGATCTTGAATCTCTGCACTCAAATTAGCCGAGTTCGATACGGACAAGCTGCTTTCGCTCAGCTCTACGATCATCGTTGCAAGCTCCTGGACTGCCTTATTCACCTTAACAATTGTTGCTTGCCTATCGTTGGATAATTCTTGTATTTTCTGCTTTTCATCAGCTTCATAAGCTTCCAGGACGAGCTGGGAATCAAAGTTAAACATCTTGGAGAGGGACAATATGATCTGCATCCAATTGTTAGGAGCGACGATTTTAAAATTACTCACAGCAATATCGAGATAAAGCATATAAGTGCCCAAATACCAGTCGGTCGTTAATCCAATACGGGAGTGAATCTTACCAATATGTATTCTTTTCTCAATGAATTCTGTATCAATAACCCCGTCCACCATCGATAAAAAGTACCATCTCTGCGTTTGCTTGAGACGCTCAATCGTACTGTTGGCATTAATTATTTTAACTAGCTCCGGTTGTTGATTCACTTGATCATACAGCTTATCGACGACAATTTCGACAATTGCCTGAAAATGTTCATTTTGACTTTTCAAAAAAGTCAAGTCGTTCTCTGTGATACCCGTATAGGCAAGCTGTTTCCTTCTTCTCTCGTCAACGTGAATCATGCACATACCTCCTGAAATCATGAAAGACCCTTTCAACTTACACTAGTATATAAGATTTACTAGAGCGGATGCAATCTAGATTTGAAAATGTTCCCAGCATCGACAGTGAAAATAATTGTTTGAATGTTCTGAATATAGATTAAATAATATAATCAGGACATCAACCACGACAAATCGTCATATAGTTATGGCAAGGGAGGTGTGAGAACAATGCTAAATGAAGATGCATTATTCACTGTTGTGACAGAAGATCAAACGTATCTTTTTGAAACAGAAGAAGAATTTTACAATTTTATGTCAGATACCAACTCACTGCTTTCCATTAATCGGATCGAAAAACACGAAAATTAAATCAACCCGAACAAAAGCCATGTTTTTCTACAATATGTAGAAATCATGGCTTTTTTAGTACCTGCTGAACAGATGTTGGATACTTAAGGGGATTTATTTTAGCTTGCTGAGTGCTAACAAGAGTGTAACAGCTTCTGCACGGGTTGCTCCTGCGTTGGGTGCATACAGATTATTGCCCCGTCCGCTAATAATTCCTTTGCTGGACGCGGCTGCCACTTCGGCATATGCCCATTGTGGAATATCTCCTTCATCGGCGAAACTCAGCTTCTGGCTGGTATCACGCTGCAATCCGAGCGCACGAACGATCATAACAGCAATCTCCGAGCGAACAATATTACGGTTAGGTCGAAACGTATTATCCTCATAGCTGCCGATAATGCCCGCCCCAACAGCCTGCTCCAGATAAGAACGGGACCACTCTGGAATTTGGGTGCGATCCGAGAAAGCCAGCTCCGCTTTTTTCCCTTCCAGCTTGAGAGCACGGCCGAGCAGCACCGCAAACTCGGCTCGGCTGATCTCCCCATCAGGATGGAATGATCCATCCTCATAGCCGCTCACAATCCCCTGGGCAACCGCCTGTTCGATCGCAGTCTGAGCCCAATGGCCGTTAATATCGCTTAAAGCTGGTTTAGTCACAGCTTGCTCACTATCCTTTGCTTTTACGTTGGTATCAACAACTGGCTTCTGCTCAACAGGAGCTGAGCCTGCAGGAGTATCTGCTTTAGATGAAGGACCGGAGCTCCCTTCAATCAGCTTGGCGCTGTCTTTGTCAATGGAAATCTCAATGTCGTATTCATGAAAATAGTTGACCTCTGCCCAATCGATTTTTACCCATGCCTTCAGCTTTTTGGAAAAATCAGTAACCTCGAATCTCACATCTCTTGTATTCTTAGCTTCATTCGTTCCAACAATCTCGGCATCTTTCAGCGTCCCGTTATGCTCGACTTTGAATGCGGTGATTTGTTTTCCCTGCTTCAACGTCACCGTCATGTAATATTTACCGCCAGCGACTGTTAAGGTTCCTGGTGTTATCACATAATCCTGCATCACTGATGCCTGTTCCGTACCAAATTTCTTAATCATATAAGAGATCGTATAGCTGCCGTCTTTTATCACGCTTGCACTTGCACCCGTACCGACCTCAGCAGCAAATGCTTTATCGTACGAAATCGAATCGGGCAAGCCCGCAACAGGTAGTGCCATCGCCAACAGCGATGCCAAACACATCCCACACATAACCTTTTTAATTGAATGACTCATCGTTAACACTCCTCAAAACTAATGAATGGTTCGTTCTCTCAGCACACCATGAATGACTAGCCGACCCTCGACATCATCCAGTGTATAATCACAGGTAGATAAAGTAAGAATCGGTTCCGGCTCGTTCAATACAATATCCGTTTTGTGTATCGATTTGTTCTGAACGCTGTGCAAAAATGACAAGTAATCGGCATCGTCTGAAAAAGCTGTTTCAATATAATTGAAATCGGTCGTCGTATAATAGAAGGAAAAAATTTCGACATCATAGCTTTTGTACAACGTATCGTAACGAAATATACGATGATTCTCAAAAAAATCACGGTCTCCATATGCCTTCAGAGCCCCAAACATCGAGCCGTTTTTCATCCGATGTCCATACAATATGGTGTTCATGTCATTTGCCATTATGGTATTGCGATAATCCATAAAGATGCTGCCTGATCTGGAAGCTTCTTTTTTATAGTTGCGATCCAGGTAATAATCGTTGTCCTGTGCCTGAACGATCGGATCATCGACCGATGTACCCGCTATGTTTAACCAACCCACGATATCCGTATTCACAGCAAGCAATCCACGAAAAGCAGGACGAACCCCGGGAACAGACAGATCCTTCGTGGCTGCTTCAATACGAATATCCTCCATTGTTTCGTGGTTTGTAACGACTGGCTGGTAGTAAATTTGTCTGGCCTGTGCAGCCCGCTCTTCTTGCTGCTGATAACCGAGAAAGATACGACCCAGTGCGAACAGGCAAAAAACAAACATGCCTAAACTCAGCACAGTCAGTACCCTGTGAACACTCACGGTTCTCATCAAGACATAAACCGATTTGTACATATTTCCAGCGCCACCTTCTTAAATGCCCAGCGGTACCATATACAACCCGGCATCTTTGTCCTCTCTGACAATGACATCGACTCCGTAGATTTGCTTGATCGTTTCCACGGAAATCACCTCGGCTGGCGAACCTTTCGCCACAATTTGTCCATCCTGCATCACGATGATGCTGTCACTATAACGGATTGCTTGGTTAATATCATGCAGCACCATGACAATCGTCAGTCCATAATCTACATTCAGACTTTTAATTAAATTCAAAACCTCAAATTGGTAATAAATATCCATATAGGTCGTTGGCTCATCGAGAAACAAAAAAGGTGTGCTCTGCGCAAGCGACATCGCAATCCAAACTCGCTGCCTTTCTCCACCTGATAATTGATCAATGGTCAAATTCTTCTTGGCTAACAGGTTTGTGCGGGTCAGCGCCTGCAAGACTGCCTCTGTATCCTCATCTGAATGGGGAGCAAACATGCTTTTATGCGGCAGGCGTCCAAAACCGACAAGCTTCTCAATGGTTAAATCCGATGGAGCATCGTTGTGTTGATGTACGACCGCAAGTTTTCTGGCAAGCTCCTTGGGTTTGTACGTGTTAATGAACTTGCCATCCAAAATCACATTCCCGCTGCGGGGCTTATGGTTGTTGGACATGATGCCAAGAAGCGTCGACTTGCCGCATCCATTCGTGCCGATAATCGTTGTGATTTTCCCGATCTCGATGCTGCTGCTCACGGATTTCAGATGATCGTTTTTTTTGTCATAAGAAAATGTGACCTCTTTAATGTCCATGAGTCTGCCCACTCTTTCTCAGTAAAAATATTAAAAAAGGTCCACCAATTACCGTCATAATTATAGAAGCTGGAACCTCCGAAGGTGCCAAAATGGTACGCCCAAGCGTGTCGGCTGACAAAATAAGAAGTGCACCCGCCAGCGCCGAAAAAGGAATCAGCAGCTTATGGTCAGAGCCTACCAATATTCTGGCGATATGTGGAATTAACAAGCCTACAAAGGCGATTAAACCGCCAATGGCTGTTGCGACAGCTGCAAGCATCACCGCTACGATCGAAATCAGCAGACGGGCTTTTGTTACATTAAGGCCAAGATTCTGGGCGGATTTGTCCTGCAGCGACAGCAGGTTGCACCAGGAATAGAGCAGCATCGCAAACACAAGTCCGATTGAACCATAGATGACCATGATTTGCACATCGCCCCATGTTTTCATCGCAAATACCGAAGTGGTCGCTTGATTAATGCTCGTAACGGCATAGCTGCCTCTGTAATTGAACGACTGTCCCAGGCCCGTAAAGGTTGCATTGACCGCAATACCGACCAGAATGATTCGAATCGGGGTTAAACCCGATTTCCAGGACAGGGAATACACAAGAAAACAGGCGATAGCCCCTCCTATAAAGGCAGCCAAAGGCAGCCAAAAAAAGAACTGTGGGAACAGAGTTACAAACAGCAGCGACAGAACACCCGCTCCGGAGGAAATCCCGATAACACCGGCATCGGCTAAGGGGCTTCGCATCACTGACTGCAGCAGCACACCGGATACAGCAAGGGCTGCGCCTACGAATATGGCAATAATAATTCGTGGCAGCCGCAAATCTTTAATGATTTGTACACTTTTATTTGTTCCACTGAACAAGCCCTGTATAAGCTCCAAGCTCCCTACCTTGATACTACCGGTAGTTGCTGATATAAGGGCAGCTGCCACAAGTAAAATAATGACGATAATCATACTCAACCATGCTTTGTTCATTTCAAACTTCCTTTATAGGCAAAATCGAATACGTTCATATTCATGGGTACAGCATCGGCATCAAGGCGTCCAGAGCCTGGACAGCAGCTAAATTACCGGTAGTACCAAATAATTCCTCGGGCAGATCGTACACCCTGTTCGTCTGTACAGCTGAAAAATGCTTCCAAATATCATTTTTCTTAAATTCCTTGTCAAACATGATGACCACTTCCTCCGGCAGCCCGTGAGCAGCACGTAAAATGACATCGGGGTTGGCCTTCTGCAAATATTCCGTGTTCGAAGCAAGATACTCAACCTTCTCACCCTGAACAATATTATTACCTCCTGCAAGCTTGACAAGATCCCCGATATAGGAATTTTCCGTAGCAACCAGGTAGCTGCCTGGAACACCCAGCAATATGAGAACGGAAGGCTGCTTCTTACCCTCAGTTTGTTTCTTGATGGCAGCAAGCTTGTCATTAAACTTCGCTATTATCGCGTCAGCTTGCGGCTTGCGATCATATTTATTTCCAAGCGCCTGAATTGCACTATTCATTTTGTCAACGCTGGTCAAATCCATAAAGTTCGCCCCGACACCGGCATTTTTAAACACAGGCGCCAAATCATACTCGAGTGTCGTGACCGACAGCACGTCTGTAGGATCAAGCGATTTGACGACCTCCATATTGGGACTCATCGGATTGCCAACCTGTGTTACACCTTCATACCGTTTCGGCAAGCTTTTGTAGCTCTTGGGTATGCCCACCAGATCAATGCCGAGCGCATCCATCATTTCTGTTGCCGCCACGGTTGTCGCAATAACGCGATAGGGTGCTGATGAGCTCTTGGCATCAGGGGACACTGCCTCCTGTACAACATCATTTGTGGAACAGCCTGCAGTTATTGTCAATACAAGAGCGATTAATGCTGCGCTTATTCTTGTACGCATTCCAGTTCTTGTCTCCTTTGCCACTGTAGAAAGGTCATCAACCCGCCTACAGTTTAAAATTCACGAGGACACCGGATTTCCGGCATCCCCGTTTGCTTGCTATTCGCTTTCCAACATGTACGACTTACTTGGCATGATCCAGCATCGCTAGAATCAGTGTAACAGCTTCCGCTCTTGTCGCTTGTTCCTGCGGAGCGAAAATGTTGTTATCTCTGCCGTTAATAATTCCTTTCTTGGCTGCAGCCGCAACCGGGGCGGATGCCCAGTCCGGAATTTGCAGTACATCTGCAAATGTTGGTACTTCATGGGTATCAAGCGGGAGCTTTAATGCCCTTGCAACCATGACCGCGATTTCTGAGCGTGTAATTTTCCGATCAGCACGGAATGTCCGGTCCTCATAGCTGCTGATAATTCCAGCTGCTACCGCTTGTTCCAAGTAAGGCTTCGCCCATACTGGGATGTTATTGTTATCGGCAAAGTTAAGTTCTGTACCGATACCCTCCAGCTTAAGTGCACGCCCAATCATGACAGTAAACTCGGCGCGACTGATCTCACCGTTAGGACGGAAGCTTCCATCCTCGTAACCGTTGACGATGCCAAGTGATAAGGCACGCTCTACGGACGCCTTGGCCCAATGATTCTCAAGATCACCAAAGCTGGAACCGGAAGCTGGCAGTGTACCACCGTTCGGGTCAGTAACAGCTTGATCCGGCTGTGCACTTACCTTGTTGCCAAGTGCCTCGATATCGAACACAAGATCGATATCTTCCAGTTCAACCTTTTTCTCTAATATCGGCATATAGCCATCTTCGAACTTTTGAGCCTCATCGACTTTGTCCTGGTGCTTCTGCAGCTCTTCCTCTGTATAAGGCACAATGAGACTAAGCTGAGCATGGATAGGTGCAGTCAAATCTTTTGGTTCAAAGCTGACGACGCGTGTGTCCGCGGATTCGTCCTTACTTAAAACCACTGCCGCTTGCAGTACTTTTTGCATCGTTGTTTCGGTACCGGATTTGTTAGCAACAGCTTGCTCTTCCTCTACCTTGAAATCGTCCACCAGCTTATGCTTGGTTATCGTCAGATTAATGCTTTTCTTGTCGCCCTTAACAACGAGCTTGGCAGGATATGCTACTACATCGCTGTACTTGGATTCAAGGCTGTTTTTGTACTGCAGCATTTTGTAATCCAGATCATATTCTCCATCTTTCAGTGATGCGACAGCCGCACCTGCTCCGCCACCAAGCACTGTATCTGCACTAACCTTCGTCATGCTTGATTTATCAAAAGCAATATCTACATCATACTCGTGAAAATAGCTCATTTCCGCCCAGTCAATTTTCACCCAACCTTTGAGCTTCGATGACAAGTCCTTCACTTCGAACTGTACAACCCGGGTATTGTTGACATCATCCCTGCTGATCACAGTAGCATCAATCAATGAACCACCGCTATCCGTCTTAAACGAAGTAATCTCCTTGCTCTGTTTGAGCGTGAATGAAAAATATTGCTTGCCATCCTGAACGGTCAATAGCCCTGGAGTGATTACGTAATCCTGCATCACTGAACGTTGATCGGTTTCATATTTTAAAATCTTGTAGTTTACCGTATATTTACCGTCGACGATCGTGTTCGGCTGGGTAATACCACCGCCACCGCCGCCACCGCCTGTGCTGCCCGTTCCTCCTGTACCGCCAGTACCGCCAGTACCGGTACCTGGATTAACCGGATCCGGTGTAATCGCGCTTACTGGAGAAACACTGCTGAACTGCAGCTTATAGGTTGTTTCCGTCCCATCCGCAGCCGCCAGTGTGAGAGCATATATAGCAGTCAAATCATCAACTTCCAGCTGTAGGCTAGTCGTTGCCTCATTCGCCAACACTTTCACTATACCTGACTGTTTGGCTGCATATTGCGGTGTAATCTCTTTCTTAAAGGTTCCATCCGCGTTGTATTGTGTAATTTTTTTGGCGGTTACACCGCTTTTTAATGTAAAGGTTGCTGTTTTCTTACCATTCTGTACTTTCAGGCTGCCCGCATTTTCCACATAATTGCCTATCGGGGCTGCCCCAGGATTATCTGAGGTAGCAGAGAATCCGAAGCTGTATTGACCATCCTTAACTGGTTTCGTCAAATCGATTGTAATGCCCGTGATCCCGATTTCTACATCGTATTCATGGTCATAGAGGAAGGTCGGTGTTACCTGCCAGTAGATTTTGACCCATCCGTCCAACCGTTTGGTCAAATCAGCCACTTCGAATTGTACAACTCTTGTATTTTTCGTTGCATCACTACTCACCACTGCCGCTTCAGTCAGTGCTCCATTCTGTTTCGTTTTGAAGCTGATTATTTCAGCGCTTTGCTTCAGTTCGAACGACGCGATTGCTTTACCGCCTTGAACCGTCAGCTTACCGCTGTTCTTGTCTACATAGTCGTACATAACGGAAGCCTCATCGGTCCCTTTTTTATAAATCTTATAGCTCAACTGGTAATCCCCATCCGGCAAAGTTCCCGATACGTTAATGACCAACGCTTGGAACTGGTCGAATGCACTTTGCAGCGCAGTTTTGGCATCATTCAGCTGCTGCTGTGTTGCCGTCAAATTGGCCGCTACAGCCTTGGCTTGTTGAATCGCTGCCAGCAGCGCACTTTTGGAGCCTGCCGGATATTGACCACCCGCACTTCCCTCAATGGCTGCGTCATGTGCTTCCTGAACGCTGGCAATCAGAGAATTCAGCGCGCTTGCTGCTGGTGCATCGCTAAACCCAATCTCGACATCGTACTCATTGTCATACAAAAAGGTTGGATTTACTTGCCAATAAATTTTAACCCAGCCGTTTAATCTCTTAGTCAAGTCTTTATTGACTTCGAATTTAATCAAACGTGTGTTGTTAACAGGATCAATACTCACGATTTCCGTTTCCGCCAAAACGCCAGCATTCTCGGTCTTAAACGATTTGATTTCTTCACTTTGCTTTAAAACAAATGAAACATACCTTTTATCACCGGCAACGGTTAATTTCCCGCTGGTTTTATCTACATAGTCGTACATCACAGAGTTTTCATTGGTGCCTTTTTTGTAAATCGTAAAGTTAATCGGATAGTCACCATCTGCTAATTCTGCAGGTGTAGCGACAACCGACAATTTGAATTTAGCCAAAGCTTGCTGCAAAGCGAGCAATGCTGTTGCCGTCTGCGCTTGTGTACCCGAAATGTTGGAAGCTTCAGCACTTGCAGCATCAATGGCTGTTTGTATAGCAGCTTTAGCAACTGCCGGATACTTACCAGGCTCTGTACCTGCTAACGCTGTTCTATTAAAGGTGGAAGCTTCTGTTACAGCTTGCGATAGCGCACTATTATCCACATTGTTAAAGTTCAAACGAATACTATGGGTTTGATCATAATTTTGTGCTGGTACTACTGCACGCACCTTAGCGTCCAGAAGCGCGGACAAATTATCTGCCTTGAATTTGACTATCCTCGTATTATTCGCTGCGTCCGCACTCACAAGAGTCGTTTCCACGAATTCATCGTTTTGCTTAATCTTGAATTCCGGTACCGTCTTACTGTCCTTAATCGTTACGATGGCATAGACAGAGCCGTCTTCCTCGGTTGTTAAGGTGGCCGGGTTCATAAAATAGCTCCCTACAGTCGAAAAGGCGTTATTGGTTGCATGAACGGCTGAGAAATAAATTGTATGCACAGCGCTGGTCTTGAACGCATCGACTGCTGTTTGCAGATCTGATGTAGCTTTTAAGATTTGCGGTCTTTGAGCTGCTAGGTTGTTTCCGACGAGTTCAGCAATCCCGATGGCCTGCTGCAGCTTGGTTTTGGCACTAGCCGGATATTGCCCCATTGCAGTGCCTATCACTGCTGAGTTGCTTAACTGCTTAGCAGCTGTGATAGAAGCATTTAGAGATGTAAGCAAGTCGGCATTGTAACTGATATAGACATTTTTAGTAACGCTGTTAACGGTGTAGTTCAACCAGGTAAAGCCTTGCCATAGTGTATCATTGGCAGCACCACTTCTAGAATAGACTTGATAAGTTCTATTTTGTGGATCAGAACTTTTATTTACTAAATTTACAGTATAAATATTGCTTAATGCAGTGCCGAACAACCCTGCATCGAGAGGCGTTGGTATTTTTGCAGATGGTTCATTCGCAGGATTTACAAAAGTAATGTTAGAATAGCTTTTAAAATAAGGAGATGTCTGAACAGCCTTATTTCCCACCATTTCCATCATGGTTACTGTTTGCTTAAATTCATTGGAATAAACTGAACGAGTAGCTGTTGCACTGAGCGAGTCGAGAACGATTATACCCGCTGTTACAGCCTTGTATTGCGAATTATTTACTCTATCAATAGCTAATTTTAGGGCATCATATGCATCGGTTACATTTTTGGTGGTAGCACTGATATCATTTACAACATTTGTAGAGTCTATAATATTGCGATAAAGTAAAGTATTAGCTCCATTAAGAGTAGTAGCCAAAAATGATTTTTCGTATTCGTTGTCGGATACAACGTTCCCTGCTCCCCCTTCCGTTGATCCAAACAATTTCGTAACTGCGACATCAAAAAGCGATTGGGCTTGTATAATCAATTGCTTCAAGCTTTCCTTGTCAACAACGTCTCCGGTAGATGTCGTCTCCAGTTTGCTGATATCCAATTCCAATCCCACGTTATACCAATAGTTATACGTGGGGTTCAGATTAAAAATATTTTCCTTGTCATCGATATGCATTAAAATATCCTGTACTTTCCCGATATCCTCAACATCGACCTGTACAATGATGTTGTTAACATCACTGGCCTGCTTAGTTGTTACGGGTTGATAGCCTTCCATACCGGTAACTACGGGTACTTTACCCGTCTCTTCTTTGATAACTGCCTTATCCTTACCTGCAATACGCGAACCAAAGTACGCAAAAGTGGTGTAGTCCGTCTTCTTAATCTCATGCTCTAGCTTCGCCTTGCCATTACTCACAATCAATTTGCCTGTGTCCTTGATCATAAAGTAGTTAGCTGCCGAGGTTTCCGACGTACCGTTCTTGACGTATCGGTAGGAAATCGGGTATTCACCATCAGCAACTGTAGTCGCAGCTTTCGCCACCGAAACGGGTCCTATATGTATTGTAGACAGCAATAATACGAAGGCAATCAGCATCGCCATTGTTTTCTTAAATAGTTTAGTCAATTCAATTACTCCCCTTAAGTCGTTCTACATATCTCTTGCTCTTACCGGCATAAACGAGAAAAAATACAATTTTCAAAATGGATCGAAATTTCAACGTAACTTAGTGTAACTGGATAACATCATAAGTAAAGAACGGCTTCAATACTTGCAAGCCATTCTTTACCCCTTACATGGTTACAGCTATTGATTAGCTAACGTACTAGTCTTACAACCATTGAATAAATAAGTCAATATCTCCACTATGAGGACCAGCATTAACTCCAAGCTTCACAGGCAGATTCTCAGTGAAATCAGCAACAGTAAACGTGAAAGAAATGACACCGGATACTGATGTATCAGGAGTAAGTGTTACATAACCAGAACCGCTATCTACCTTTAAGCCAGTAACAACAGAGCTGTCATAGGAGACTTTAACTGATGATCCGGTAATAACTGCGTCCGAAGTGAACGAATTAGCATGAGACGAAGGATTTAATGATGAATCCAAAAATTGATAGTTGGAAGCAGCAGCGAAAGCAGGAACAGCCAGAGCAAACACCAGTACGAACAGAGCTAGCATCGATACAACGGATTTTTTCATGGATCTCATCATTAGTAAACACTCCCTTAGATAATTTGGTTTAATTTGTAATTTGCTACAAATGAACGACGGCAACTGTTATTCTTGCTTTCAAATGAATTTCCCTCTTCGATCCCCCTTTCCTGAATGCAATTATGGATGCCACAGAAAAGTAAGTTTAAAGATAATGATAATCATTATCAACAATGATGTAAAAAAAAACTTCTGCGACTGAGGTACTTGATTACCGCGTTATAAGCAGGCACCTCTTTTACTCAATTCGTCGATAACGTGTACAGCGTCCATCGACATCCCAATTTTATACATAAATAAAATATTATGTCAATCATTAATTTTTTATTGATTTACTTGCCGGATCTTCTTGTTTTTACTGTATAACCTAGATATAAGGCTGACAATAACAGCATTACAGTCAGTAAAGCAACCGGAGCCGTATCTCCAGTCTGCGGATTTGCAGTTTTACTCGGAGAGGCTGTCGAGTTGCCGGCTTCTGCACTTTTATTGGACGATTCCTTCGCTGAAGCCTCGACCGCTGGTGACTTTGGTGCCGGAGTCACTGCCTTGGATGGAGCGGTAGTGCTTGCGCTGGGCACAGCTGCTGCAGGATTGCTTTGGGGAGATGCTGTTGAGGCCGAAGTGGCCGGAGCTTCCGCCTTGGGGGCTGCTGAACTGTCCGCTGCTACACTTTTAATGCTTTTTTCGTCCACCAAAAAACGAATCGTATAATCATGGTCATAATCGATGGATTCAACAGTGACATGAATTTTTGAAATAATCGGCTTGGACAAATCGGTAACTTGAAAACGGGTGACTCTCTTGTCTTCAGCACTGTCACTGCTAATGATTTTCGCATCTGTAAAGCTCGTATTGTTCTGCACCTTAAACTGAGTCACCCATTTGCTGTGATTGATAGTAAGCTGCATTTCGATCTGGCCATTTTTCACAAATACAGTTGCAGGCTTTTCGAAATAATCATTTGCCATCGATGCGGAATCATTCTCCGCTTTGGTTACTGTGTAATTTAACGTGTACGTACCATCCGCCAATGCAGCCTCCGCTTTAGGCAGACTAAACAACATCAACATACTGAGAACTGTAAAGCATACAATTTGCAATCGCCAACTTGTTTTCACAATCTAATCTCCTTCTCGATAATAAAACTTAATAAATACTCACTTTTGGCTGTAGATGGCTATAGATTCAATTCAATGATACCGATAATCATTATCAATGTAAACATAAAAAAATAACCAAAAATCGGTTTACCAGTTTTTGAATTTATGGCATCAGCCCCCTTATGTACTCATATGTTCACAATATGATACCAGTGGAAAAATAATACAAATTTGATGATAGCTTACTACGCTCTGCCTTGTCAATCCATGTCCACTAATATAAATTTGGAACAAATTGCCACAAAACGATTGACAACGATAATGAGATTGATTATCATTCTCCTTGTGAAGGGGTAACGCTATTCGTTTCCCATATTATCATTTGTTCTAATTTTTTGCTAATGAATTCTGAATAGGAGGACGCTTTTTTTATGAGAAAACCTTTGCTGATGCTTGTATTGGCCGCTGCTCTCAACGGACTAACGGCCTGTGCATCGGCTCCGTCTGCGGGCCTTGGGTCTGCGCCGGGTGTGAATGAAGGTTCTACCCCATCTAAGGGGAGTACTCTAACTATCAAGGATTTTGCCGACCGCAGCATAACCTTTCCCAGCGCACCTCAAAAAATTGTCGCTCTAGCAAACGGTGAAATGGATATCGTCTATGCGCTAGGGGGGACGCTCGTAGGACGCCCAACCGCAACAGTTCCCGCAACGCTGCAAGCAGCCCAAAGTGTAGAACAGGTTGGTTCCACACATGGGCTTGATCTGGAAAAGATCGCGCTCCTGAGCCCCGATGTTGTACTCGGTAATCATCCACTGAACACCAAGGATATACCGGGTGTTGAGGGTATAGGCTCCAAGATGGTATTGACCAGTGCCAATTCGATTGATGACATCAAGAAGCAAATCGGTTTGTTCGGTCAGCTGCTGCAGAAAGAAGACAAGGCCAAGGAGTTAACTCAAGCCATTGATCAAAAATTGCAGGAGCTCAAAACGACTCCAAGCACAGCAAAAACGAGGGTGCTGATGGTGTATGGGGCACCGGGCACCTATATGGCCGCTCTTAATAATTCATTAAGTGGCGATATACTTGTATCTGCCGGTGGTGAAAATATTGCCGCAGACTATCCCAAGCTTGACAATTATCCCCAGTATGCGCAGATGAATACTGAGAAGATAATGAAATCAAATCCGCAGTTGATCGTTATTATGACCCATGGAAGCCCGGAGAAAGTGAAGGATGGATTTATGAAAGAGATGCAGCAAAATGCGGCCTGGAGCAGTCTAGATGCCGTGAAGAACAACCATATTGAGATACTTCCCGCTGACCTGTTTGGAACAAATCCCGGCACCAAAGTTGTCGAGGCACTCGATTTGATGAGCAAACGGCTGCAGGCGGCCAAGTGACAACAATGAATCAAAAGCAGCGAAGCTCCAGAAGAAAGCTGATCATCATTGTTATTCCCGTTCTTCTTGTCATTGTCTCCTTCTACGGCTTGACCTATGGCTCGGTACCGATATCGCTTCGAGACATTTGGGCGGTATTCACCAACGGCGGACAACCGATTCACGAAAAAATCATCATGAATCTAAGGCTGCCCCGTGTATTAATCGGGATTTTAACGGGTGCATGTCTGGCGGTCTCGGGTGCGCTGCTGCAAGGTGTGATGAGAAATCCGTTGGCTGACCCGGGAATTATCGGCGTATCCGCTGGCGGTGGCTTGGCAGCCGTCATCACTATGATCGTACTGCCACAGTTCAGCTATTTGCTGCCACCTCTCGCCTTTGTCGGCTCTTTTGCGACTGCGCTGCTCATTTACGGTCTTGCCTGGGATAAAGGCTCGTCACCACTGAAAATCATTTTGGCTGGTGTTGCCATTAATGCGCTGCTTGGGGCTGTCATGAACGGCATCATGGTATTTTACAGTGATCGTGTTCAGGCTGTTTTGCCTTGGCTCGCAGGGGGACTAAGTGGACGAAGCTGGCACCATCTTGGATTTATGGCTCCGTATGCGATCATTGGGCTTTTGCTGTCGCTGCTGACAATCAAATCGGCCAACCTGCTGCTGCTGGGGGATGATTCAGCCAAGCTGCTCGGTATGAAGATTGAGATGCACAGAGTTCTGCTAATCCTGTTGGCTGCTTTTTTATCAGGTATTGCTGTCAGTGTTGCCGGTCTTATCGGTTTTGTTGGTTTAGTGGTGCCACACGCTATCCGCCTGCTTACAGGAGAGGATTACCGCTATTTGCTGCCACTGTCGATGCTTGGAGGCGCCGTACTTGTCGTGCTGTCCGATACGATCGCTCGTTCATGGTTCGATCCCCTGGAGCTTCCTGTGGGTATACTGCTGGCCTGCCTGGGCGCCCCGTTCTTTTTATATTTGCTCAAGAAACGGAGAATCGTATAATGTCAGCAATCCTTACTGACCGAATCCAGCTTGATGTAGGCGCGTTTCAGCTGCAGCATATCACCGTATCGATTCCGAAAGGAAACGTGACTGCCATCGTCGGTCCGAACGGCTCTGGTAAATCAACGCTGCTGAAAATCATAACCCGGCTGCTTGAAGCCGATTCGGGAACTGTGACGATAAACGGCAAACTGGCGCATACTTACAAATCGGCTGAAATGGCGCAAACCGTTGCCATGCTCACCCAGTCGAAAAACGGGCTGCCCGAGATGACAGTCAAGGAGCTTGTTGCTTACGGCAGAGCTCCCTATAAACGATTGTTTGATCGCATGACCGACGAAGACCACGGAATTGTGGACTGGGCTATGCAAACAACCGGGACCAAAAAACATGAGGATCGAATGTTCCATACGTTGTCTGGTGGTGAGCAGCAAAAAGCACGCATTGCTATGGCATTGGCACAAAAAACGACGATTATGTTGCTGGATGAGCCTACCACATTCCTGGATATTGCCCACCAGCTGGATTTGATGGAAATGCTGCAAACCATCAACCGGGATTACGGAATAACCATCGTCATGGTGCTTCACGACCTCCAGCAGGCAGCCCACTATTGCGACTACATAATCGCCATGAAAAATGGACGTATCGCCGAAACGGGCAAACCGACTGAGATTATCTCATCAGATTTTTTGGAAAATATTTATAACGTTCAAGCAAAAGTCAGATTCGAAGACGACTATCCTGTCATTATTCCTTTAAAAACAATATCAAATAAAAACTTTATCAAACTCTAGGAGGCTATAATATTATGATTATTATTACAAACACATCGCAAATCACTAAAGGTGATGCCCACAAGCTGATCGAGCGTTTCGACAAGATTGGTAAAGTGGAGTACATGAGCGGCTTTTTGGGGTTGGAAGTGCTGCTGACTGAAAACACGAAGGAACACGACGAGGTTACAGTCGTTACTCGCTGGGAGAAAAAAGAGGATTTCCATGCCTGGACAAAAAGTGACGCCTTTAAGGAGTCGCATGCCCACGGAAGGGAAATTCCGGAATATATCGTCTCCAATAAAATTTCATTCTATGAAGTAAAAATCGTCAGACAGCCGATCGCTGCTGCTCAATAATAAGTAAAGTTATCAAGTAGTACACATTAGATCCTTTCCTAATCAGGAGAGGATCTTTGTGCATGTTCCTGTTGCCTCATCTTTGGCTGGGCACTTTCACCACTTCCCGAATGTGCTTCTCTGCTTTTGAGCAAAGCCATTGCTGGGCTGTATAGTACACGCGATTTCTGTACCGTTTCCAATGCCGGTGTGCTTTCAGCCATGTCCCGACTCGCTCCGTAAATTTTCGGCAACTTTTCACGTTTGGTATTCGTATGAACGCAAATTTACCTTTCTTTCCTATTCCACAAACATCTTTAAATCCCAGAAAATCGAACGTGTCCAGCCTTTCTCCGAGTTCCACCTTTCGCTCCCTTGCAAATCGTCCAAAGGTCATGAGGCGTGTCTTTTCCTCCGCTAACTCCAGCTTGAACTGCTCCCTTGGTGTCGTTAGCCATATAGCATTCACTCACTCGTACCTCCTTGAAAAGCTTGAACAAGGCAGGGCGCCTTCCCTCCCACAGGTTGTGTTGTCTAATATGCGCCTCTCGGACTCCCTTCCTGCGGATGACTCGCTTCACCATTTTGCTTATAGAGCATCCGGCTACGAAAAAAAATTTCGTGCAGGGGAGAGTCTCCCCAGTTCACTGCATCTTCTTTCACCCCATGCCGATCCCTCTACGCCGGAGGATTCTTCGTTGTCGCTCCAAGATCTAGTCAACTTTCGTGGCCTTCGTCTGTGCGCGCAAGACTCGGCTTCCTCTTTTCCCTCTTGCGAGGCCTTTTTGACGAAGCGGCAGGATTCACTTCATGTTACGGCCTGGTATGTTGCTCATCCTGTCTCAGATAAGTGCTTTTGTCGATACGCTTTTACGCACGGATTTCACCATACGCAAGTATCGTAGCTAAGCGGGGGCTTGGCCCTCCCGTGATCGGACTTCCACTGGCTAGAAGATGCATGCCTCTGGGCACGCCGCAGCATAAAAAGGTAATGGCGATCGCCATTACCTTACGCTTCACTTCTAGTCACTTGCCATCATTTCTTTTTTACCGCCAATAATTATGATTGCCTATTCTACCACTTCATCATTTACGGAACGCTATAACCATCCAAAGAATCCATTGGTTTAAAGTAACCTTTAATGCAATTTGGATTAATCCCACATATTTGAATATGGTTCTTTTCCCTGAAGCCTGCTCCGGAGGAAAGTTCGTCCCCTTCAAAAAAACACCACGAACGGAATCATAAGGCTTATGATTCATCTCACGGTTGAATTCATAAACGGCCTGAACAACAGCACAATCTAGGAAACGTAAAAGTAAATCTTGGCTTTCACTTCCACGCTCTAACAAGTTCAAGCAATGACCCAAATCAAAGCCGACTCATAGATTATGTTTCTGGCTCTGCCAGGCTTGTCCTTTAACATACGGGCGTAATCATTAGCATTAACCTACCATCTTTATCAACCAGTCTTGGCGTAAAAGGTAAGTCCGGCGTTCTGGCGACCCTGCCCTCACGCGCCAAGTTCTTGTCCGATCCCACTCATCGCATACGCTTCGTCTATACACCGAAACATTCGTCCTGGCTCAATCAAATCGAAATCCGGTTCAGTATCTTGAAGCGTCAGTTGCTGAAACGTGGCAACTTTACTAGTCATTGTGATCACCTCAACTATTAATAAGTAACTTAAACCCCTCATGTTCACTTAAGCAAAGCCTCTTCACGTGTACGGAAATAAGTCACTGATTGCTGCACCAATCGTTCCAATGAACGCTTATCCGGTTTGCCGTACATCGCTGGGTAAGGGTCCCCGCCTGGGCCCAATGGTTCCGGAGTAAAATACCTGCCTTCACGGTTAAAGCCCAGTATATACAATGCCATGATGACCGTATCCAGATCAAGCGACCCATCACCTAGTGCCCCACGATTACTGTCAGCCATATGAAGATTCACTAGCTGTTCTCCAGCTGCAAGGAGCGCTTTCCCGATATGTGATTCTTCAACCTGCATGTGGTAAACATCTGCATTAATATGCTGTACACCTGGATGATCCACGGCTTTAATATAAGCTTGTGCTTCAGCAATGGTATGAATGAAGCTGGTTTCTGCTGAACGTATGGGCTCGATAGCCGCTTTGATATGGTAATCAACGAATAAATCAGCGACCAATTGCAACGTTTCTACACTACGGTCAAATTCCATTTGGTCATAAGCATGCGGCCGGCCAACAGCACCTGGAACAATAAGTAAATAAGTACCGCCAACGGCTGCGGTAAACTCAAGCTCCCTCTTTATATAATCAACCGCTGCCTGGCGTTGGAATGCCCTGTTGCTCGAAAGATCATTATCCACGGAGAACATGCCGCAAACTCCACTAACTTGAATTTGATGTTGATCCAAAACAGCCAATGTTTCTTTCGCGTTATAACCCAAATTGGACCCATAATGATTACCATGAAGCTCGATATACCTGATTCCTGCTTGCTCCAGACGGTCTGCGGTTTCGGTCAAGGTTTCAATCCCAAACCCCCAATTGCTCCACGAAAAATTCAATCGTTGTTTGAATTGCTCAGGGTGGTTTTGTTTAATTTCCAAAAAAGCATTCCGTATCTCCTTATTTTTCACTTCAAAATTTTGTAAGGACACGATAAACTCCTCCTCATATGAATAAAGTATTTTCGTCCGAGATTGCATGATTCGGTTACAATTCCCTTTATAAAAGCGTTAACAATTGTTCCTGCACGTACAGACTGTTTGCCCGCATGGCACCATCCGGGTCCACCACCGCTTTGGCGGATTCCTCTTCCACCATAATCCATCCCTTATAACCCGTATCCCGAAGATGGCTGACAATGCGCCGGAAATCAATAGTCCCTTCGCCCATAGCCTCCCATATATGGTCTGCAGATGCATCCTTGAAATGGACGTGCTTAATGAAAGGCCGATATCTTTCAAAAATTTCGGCAACATCCATGCCTCCGCATGCGATATGGCCAGCATCGGGAGTATAGCCGATAACCTCGGTATCCAGCCCATCGAACATCACCTTATAGTCCTCCTCCGTCCTGAACAAGGAGCCCGGTGGTGAATTCGGATGGAGCGCTGTAACGATCCCTTTATCTGCCGCCCTGCGTCCGATCTCATTGACACAATTCAGCACGTTGTGCTGACGGACCTTCAATTGATCACGGTTGGTTCCGGGCATTTGGACGACATTCAGCAAGGCATTCGGAAAATGCCCAAGGTAATTGATAAAGTGGTCGGCCGCCTCGCGCTCCTCATCGGTCTCCTTTAGAAACAGCCAAGGCAATGAAAGCGTTAGCGCCGCAAGCTCCAATCCCCTCCTCTGCAGCTCTTCCTTAAGCAATTCCGGATGGTTGCTGAACCTTCCTAACATCGCCACTTGGGTATCCAGCCCGCCGAAACAACCCTCTGCAATCACATCCATAATCTGTGGCAACCGATCGGATTGCATATCATAAGACAATTGCCATGTATATCCATGGCACCCAAACTTCATTCCCATAGCTGCAGCCCCTCTTCGTTTTATCAAATTTATTGAATCAAGTAGATAATGGGGCATTTCCCTCCTTTTCCCTGAATTGACCAGGTGTCATATTTTCCTTTTTTTTGAAAATACGATTAAAATAAGAAGATTGGTAGCCTACCATTTCTGCGATTTCATTAATACGAAAATTGGTGTTTTTTAGGAGTTCCTTCGATTTCTTGATTCGGTAATCGGTAACGTAGTCAATAAAATTAACCCCCGTCACTTCCTTGAACGCCCTGCTCAAACGGAAAGGATCAATATGGTGTTCATCCGCACACATTTCCAGTGATAAATCCGTCATATATTTACTATGGATGGTTCCTTTTACGTCTTCGGTCATCTGCACGAGCTTTACATTTTGGGATTCAACAATATGCTCAATAAATGGCTTCATAACAAGCTTCTCAAAGTACTCGCACATTTGCTTCAGATCGTTATGCTCTAACAGCTCTTCATATAAATTACTAAGGCCGAACACGGTCTGGGGACTGTGGCCGGTTTGATATACGAGCTGCAATACACTGCCAAGTAATTGCAGCATGCCTTGGTGAAGCACGGTCTCGATATCAGCATTTTGCATACAGGTAGCGATAAACTGTTTGAACAGGGAGGAGGATTGTTCTATATTTCCAATTCTAAGAGCCTGCAGCAGCTCTTTTTCTAGATCAAAGGGATAAAAGGCGACTTCCTTTCCCTGGACAATGAGATCCTCCAGATATAAGACCTGGCCTGTTTCATGGACACTTCTGAATCTCAACGCTTGCTCACTCTGTTCATAAACCGTGTGGATCGTATTTAACTGAGTGGCCGGCTGGCTGATAACCATGGTGACATCCATCTTTAATAAACGCTCTAGGGTTTTGATCATTTCAGCGGATTGTTTTATCGTGGTCTGCCGCTCTTCTTCCTCAGACATTTCTTCCGGAAGCCTAAGCAAATAACCCACTGTTAAATTCTGAAAATTGAATACAGCCATACCTTTTCCGGTTGCCTCTATCAACTCCTGGATGATATTGTACGCAGCAAATGTAATAAGCTGTTCGTCATCTTCGTTAAATTTCCCTTCCAATTTGGAGATGCCGGAAATTTGAATCAACGTAAATTGAACACGTGAGTGACCCAAGTCCAAGTTATAATTTTTTAACCTCTTGCGAATTTCCGATTCGCTTAGGTGATAATAATGGCCAAAGATCAATTGGTATAGAAACCCTTCCCGGAGAGATGGCAGTTGAGTTTCAAGCCTTTGCTGCATAATGATGCTTTCTGAGTTCAGTTGTGCCCATCGGGATTCGATAAACTCGATTTCATCTTGATGAACAGGCAGTTCAGATTCGGATTCGTCGGGTATAAATAAGGACATCATCCGGGTTATAGGTGAATAAACCCTTCTCGATGCTACCCATGCAAGAACCAAAAGTATAATAAAGGCTGCAGCAGTAATACCCGTCATGATCCTGGTAATCAGCACAACAGGCTCCGTTAATTTATCAATCGGTGTTGCCAACAAAAGGTTCCATTTCATTCGAGGGACCGCCCCATTGGAAATCAGAAAATCTTTTCCATTCCATTTAAAAATATAATTGCCTATACTCGGCTGCCCCTTTAATTTTGTGGCGAGTAATGACGCATCCTTGCGTTGCTCGAACGTACCCGCTGACAGCAGCTCTTGGCTTTCATTCAGCAACAATGTGTAGCCTTCCTGATAAGGATTGATTTGACCTATAAAAGATGAGAATTTAACCGCATCGACCTCAACAATAATAGCTCCAAAAGGGTGGGAGGATTCCGCGGGTATTTTATGCATCACAGTCATGTCTATATTAAGCATATCCGGGGAATCATTTAACCCGTAATTCCAATACATATCGCCTGGCCGTTTGAAAGCCTCTTGGTAACGGTCGCGTTTCTCCGTATTATAAATGCGGGAAACCCCATTGACATTGGAAATCAGCATATCTTGATCCGCGATGTAGATTTCAATATTTTTAATAAAGGAGATCGAATTTTCCATCGCACCCAACGCGTTCATGATGGAACGTATCGTTGATAATTCCTGATAAAAATCAACATGCTGTAGATAATCGCCGAATATTTGGTTAATCGCCCAGTTCCTTACTGAAAATTCAAATTGGGTGAGTTGCTGGTTCAAGCGTTGCGTCATCTGCTGGATCAATAATTCATGCGTTTGGTTAATTTGATCCTTTAATTGTTTAGTTGCAATGACATTAATACTAATCGACAGCAGCATGGGAGGGATAATGATGACTGCAAGCAGCAGAAATAAGCTCCTTCGAAACCAAGTTTTACGCTTATCCAAGATACTGATCGTCTTGTTGTATAGTCCCATTAAAGAAGCCCCCCGTAAATATTCAGGAAATTCGATTATTTTTTTGCTTGTTTGTTCGCTTCGTCTAACAGTTTCTGCGCTTCTTTTTCATAACCAGCGAGTGCATCTGCGGCAGACATAGTTCCGTTATTTAACAGAGCCTGCTGGAAATAATTGAACCAAATTTTGCGAATTTGTTGGTAATTCGGCATCGCAACAGGGCTTAAGATAGCTTTGTCCGGTAAAGAAGCCCATTCTCTGCCTTGTTCATCTGTAATAAAAGCTTGCAGTGATTTTCTGGCAGGAAGTTTCGAATATTTCTGGTAAATCAACTTGTTGATAAGCTCCGACTTGCCGCTTGAAAACCAGAGCGCGAACTTGGCTGCTTCTTTTTCCTTTAGCTTGTCTTCTTGTTTCTTGATGGCGATCCCCGAACCATTAACGAACAGCTTGCTTTTCGAGCCATCATCTGTGGGAAAATGGGCATTCATGTACTCAAACTTTTTGGGGGAAGTTCCGTTATTGATTTCTCTGCGAAGATCCCCTCTGTCGTTCATCATAATGGCTATCTTTCCCTGCTTGAACAATTCAATGAGATTAGGCACTTTATTGCCTGCCGCTCCAGGGACGGCATAGGGAGAAGTCGCCAATTTTATTAACCATTCGAAATTTCTGACGTTGCGAGGCGAGTTATAGGTCACTTTTGTATAGTCCTTGTTCGTATACTCATCCCCGTCGCTGTATATGTAACCATCTACAAACTTGTCATAAGCGCTGTCACCTGCAACGAGACCAAAGCTAAACACCCCATTCCCAAGCTTGCCGATCGTTTCTACAGCTTTGGCAAATGTATCTCGGGTCCATGTTTTCGTCTCAGGATCTGGAAGTAAATGCTCTGCGCCTGCCTTAATGAACAGGTCTTTGTTTAAAACTAACACTTCACTGCGAATTTCCATTAACAGCATCGCCAGCTTGCCATCTATGGTCATTAAGTCTCTGGCGCTTTGCGTATAATCCGACAAATTGTGGTCTTCAGTTAAATAAGCATCCAATCCGGCTGTTACGCCTCGCATGTACAACGGAGACAAGCGCGTAACCGAATCGACATATAAGTCAGGAAACGAACCCGAAGCAATCGCTACGTTCAGCTTCTCATCCAACCCGGTATTCGGTACCGCATAATAATTAATCGTTACATTCGGGGAAATTTTCTTGTATTCGGTTATGATCTGGTTAAACTCGTTTTCTTCCGCAATTCCTAATGAAGTGCTTATCCACCATTCCAATGTCACAGCTGCTGAATTGGCTGCCGTATCTGCTTTAGGCGCTGGTGTGCGACCGGACAAAATATCCGTGGAACAGCTGCATAACAAGATGCATAGGAGCATGGCAAACATAGACATCGTTCTTCTTTTCCACTTTGAAGCGGGCATGACTAGCCTCCTTGAGTTCGCAACTTATCAGCAGCTATTTGGGCGATGAACGTTCCATATATATTGAAGATTTAAGTCCCTCCATCATAGTATACTTTTCCTAGCTTTATCAAACTATTTAACTTTAATGATTCCCAGTAAAATCAAAATCTACAGCTTCCAGGAAAATTACAACCACTTTCTCATCAGATTAGCAATTCTTACTCATTAGCCCTTGACAGCACCCATTGTAATGCCTGCGGTGAAATGCCGTTGGAACATGAGAAACACCGCCAATAAAGGAATCGCACCGAGTGTAGCCCCTGCCATTAAACGCCCAAAGTTGGAGGTTGACTCCTCTTGCAAGCCGGCTACACCTAAAGGCAGTGTCTTCATATCTACAGAAGTAATGACGATAAGCTGCCACATATAATCGTTCCAAACATAGACGAAGGCAAAAATCGCCAAAGCCCCTACTGCTGGTTTGATGATCGGCAACAATATGGAATGGAACAACCTAAAGGGGCTGCACCCATCAATCTCTGCTGCATCAAATACATCCAGTGGGATCGTACTTATAAATTGCTTCATCAAGAAAACCGCAAACGGCCAAGCCAGAGCTGGCAATATAATACCGTAATAGGTGTTAAACATATGATATTCCTTCATCATAATGAACAAAGGCAGAAGCAGAGCTTCCTTCGGAATGGTCATGAAAGCTATCAAGATCCAAAATAACAATTTGGCACCAGGGAAGCTTTTCTTTCCAAGTGGGTAGCCAGCCAATGCTGAAAGATAAACGATGATCGCTGCCCCTACACTGGATGTAAACAAACTATTGAAAAACCAGCGTACGATCTTCGTTTCCTTAAACAAATAAGAGTAATTAGTCAAAGTCAGGTTTTCCGGAATCAAGTTCACGACCATCCCCGAATTGGGCTTAAAGGAAGTAATGACCCCGAAATACAAAGGAACCAAACTAAGCACCGCAAGAACAACTACCAGTACAACGAACAACTTCTGAATTTTTTTTTGAGAAGTTAGATTTTTATTCATGAGATTCCCCTTAATACTCGATGTCGGTTGATAAAAATTTGTACTGAATAATCGCAATGATGGTTACCAAGAACACAAGTACAGCCCCTACTGCAGAAGCAAGACCGTATTGGCCAAATACAAACGCTTTTTCATAAAGCAGATAAGCCAGCGTTTGCGTCGAGTTGCCTGGGCCTCCACCCGTCATGATTTTGATTAGAACAAATACATTAAATACCTGAATCGTTCCCGTAATGACCAAATACAGTGTCGTCGGCTTCAGCATAGGCAGCGTCACATGAATAAATTGCTTAAATTCATTGGCGCCATCAATCCTGGCAGCTTCATAGAAGGTTTCAGGGATGTTGCCTATCGAAGCCAAGTACAAAATAACAGGCTTACCCAGTACGAAGGTAAACAGCACGATTGTAATTGCGATAAAGGCATATTGGGGATCGCCCAGCCATGTAATTGGGGCCACTTTGATTAATTTTAATAATTGATTGGCAAGTCCGGCGACCGGGTTAAAAATAAAGCCCCACACTAATGTTAACGAGACACTCGATACCACCAGCGGCAAATAGAAAGCTCCTCTGACAAATGCTTTTGCCGCCTGTGAGCTGCGGTATACGGCAACCGATATGAATAAAGCCGTGAAAATGCTTACCGGTACGATAATCAGTACCAGAAAAAATGTATTTTTCAAAGCTATCCAAAATACCTCTTCCTGGAATAGCTTAGTAAAATTTTTGAAGCCGACAAATAATCTGGGAGAACCAATCGTAAAATCAAACAACGAATAATATAACCCTTGAATGGCTGGGATAATTAAGAAAATAAGCAATAACAAATACATCGGTGCCAAAAATAAATAATTAACGCGATTTTTATACATTTCCCGATAAAGTGAAATCATGATGTTATAACGCTCCCCTCTTTAACAATTGCCAATCGGCTTATTTCGCCTCTGCGGGGACCCATCCAGAAAGAATAGATTAATTAGATAATCCATCCGCAGAGGCGTTTTATTACCGCTAACACCTAATATTAACTATACAAAACGGATTGTGCGTTATAAATGGAACCTAATTGTTAGCTTCATTATTCCATTGGCATCCTGTTTGCTTAAGAAACCGGTCGATCCATTCACGATCAACACCTTCTTTTCGTTCAAGCTTATCAATAAGATCAGCTTCGAGCAGTGCCGTTTGCCGCGCTTTTTCCAGCACCATAGGTGCAATCGCCAGTGGGATGGCTACCAGCCCGTCTTCATCGCCTACAATAATATCACCTGGATTGACAACCATGCCGCCGACAGTTACCGTAACATTGATTTCCCCTGGACCTGTCTTATATGGACCGCGATGGGTTACTCCTCTGGCATATACCGGAAAGTCCCTTTTGCTGATCGGACCCGAATCCCTGATTGCGCCGTCAAGTACAAAGCCGCGGACTCCGCGATTTTCGGCAATACGAGTCATAATTTCACCTGAAAGGGAATTGGTTAAATCTCCGCCACCGTCAACAACGATGACTTCACCTGGCAACGCCATGTCAATCGCTTTGTTAAACAACAGGTTGTCACCAGGTCTTGTTTTTAGGGTCAATGCGGAACCAACCAGCTTGTATCCGGAATGATACGGTCTGAGCCCCGAGCAGCTGGCAAACATCCGGTTCAGGTTATCGCTAATGTGAGGCGTCACAATATCAAAAAATTGGTCAATCAGTTCCAGGTCGGGACGTTGGCTGCGGGGGATGATTCTGTATCCTATGTTTTCCATGTTAGTTCTCCTCTTTATATCTTATTTTTTAAGTTCTTTATTTCCTTCGTCCAATAGTTTCTGAGCATCCTTTTCAAAGAAGGCAAGCGCATCTTTAGCCGTCACTTTACTATTAGTTAGCATCGCCTGCTGGTAGTAAGTGAACCACACTTTACGAATTTGCTGATAATTCGGCATAGCTACCGGATTAACAATCGTTTTTACCGGCATTTCAAGCCAAGCTTTTCCGATATCATCTGTAATCAGGTTTTGCAACGATTTTCTAGAAGGGAATTTCAAGTATTTCTGGTAAAGCATTTTATTTACCAATTCAGACTTGCCGCTGGAGAACCACATTGCAAATTTAGCTGCTTCTTTTTCCTTGACCTTATCCTCTTGTCTCTTTACAACAATACCGGAACCTGTAGGAGCTAATTTGCTTGCGGAACCATCATCTGTAGGGAAATGGGCCAGCATGAAATTAATTTTTTCTTTAACTGTCCCTTCACTAATCTCCCTACGATAGTCGCCTCTATCATTCATGGCTACTCCCACTTTTCCTTGCTTGAACAATTCATACATTTCTGTAACTTTAGTTCCCGAAGGGCCTGGAACCGCATATGGTGAAGTGGCCAATTGAACCAGCCATTCCAGCTTTTTAACGTTTGCCGGCGTATTGTAAGTGATTTTCGTGTAATCCTTATTGGTATATTCATCACCATCACTGTAAATATAGCCATCCACGAATTTGTCGTTTGAAAGCTCGCTTGCGACTAAGCCCATACCGTATACACCGTTCCCAAGCTTACCAATGGCTTCAACAGCTTTGGAAAAGTTCGCTCTTGTCCATGTCTTGGTCTTGGCATCAGGGAGTAAGTTCTCTACGCCTGCTTTGGCGAAGAGATCCTTATTAACCAGTAATACTTCGCTGCGGACTTCCATAAGGAACATAGCCAGTTTCCCATTAATGGTCATTATATCTTTAGCATCGTTTCTATAGTCCGCCAAATTATAGTCTTCATCAATATAAGAATCCAATTCAGCGCTGACACCGCGATTGTATAGGGGGACTAACCGATTAATAGCGTCAACATACAAATCTGGAAATGACCCTGACGCAATCGATACGTTTATTTTCTCGTCTATCCCTACATTGGGTATAGAATTATAATTAATAGTTACATTTGGAGCAACTTTCTTATATTCGCTTATGATTTGCTTGAACTCGTCATCTTGCGTGATTCCTAATGAAGAACTGCTCCACCATTCCAGCGTGACCGGCTTCGCATCTGATGTCGCTGCCGGAGCCGTAGTACCACTTCCACTTGGCGTACTGTTTGCAGAGCAACCACTCGCTACGATACTGAGCGCCATACCAAGTATAAAGATATTTTTGCTTTTCTTTCCTACCCATCCAAACATGGGTCAACCTCCTTTTTGATGTAAAAATCATTGTGTCTATCGTATTCATTTCCCTTCCGGCCTTGCCCTCCTTTCCTAACTAACAGTAAAGGTCCACGCTATTTCCATCAATGAGACTTTGTTGTTTTTTGCCTCTAGCACACTAGGACATTCTTGTTTTCCCTTGATATAACAGTGTTTTTGCTAGATTGAATATGAACGAAGTCGTATCTGGGGATCAACATACTGAAATAGCCCATTGAAAATTGAAACGTAAGCCAAATAAAAAGAAACCCAAATTGGACATAAAGCCTTTGTCCTTCTTGGGTAACCTGATGATTGATCCTTATCCCGTTAACTTCTTGTCTCGCCATAGATCGATTTGTCTGCTTCATGCTTTATTAAAAACAGAAGGGTTTACACATGTTGCAAGCGGATTTCCTGATAGGCCGGCAAGTAAATTCTGAACAGCTAAATCAGCCATTCGATTCCGGGTCTCGTAGGTTGCGCTGCCTATATGTGGGGTAATTAAAATATTCGGCAGCGAAAGCAGTGGATGCCCTGATGGAATCGGTTCTGGATCTGTAACATCCAGTGCAGCATAAGCGATTATTTTGTTTATCAATGCATCGTATAAGGCTTCCGTATCAACAAGCCCTCCTCGTGATGCGTTTACAAAATAAACGGTAGGCTTCATCATCGCAAACTGTTCTTTTCCAAAAAGCCCTCGCGATTGAGCTGAAAGCGGGACAAGGCATATCACACAATCTGCGGTTTTCAGAAGCTCATTGAAAGGAACGTATTTTGCTCCCAATGCTTCCGCTTCCCGACGCAGCGTGCGGTTATGATAAATAATATTCATGCCAAAGGCTTGCGCTCTCTTGGCCACAGCCGTGCCGATATCACCCATGCCCACGATACCGAGCGTTTTTCCATATAAATCGATCCCCAACACTTCCTGCCACTTTCCGGTCCTCACCAATTCCCAACCTTCATGAATACGACGGGCGGCTGCCAGCAGCAGACCAAATGTAAGATCAGCTGTCGCCTCGACCAGAACACCTGGGGTGTTGGCGAAAGGAACACCATGGTTAGTGCAAGCTTCCACATTCACATTATCATATCCTACGCCTGTCTGAGCGATAACACGCAGCTTGGGTGCAGCGGACAAAAGCTCTGCATCAACCTTCACTTGTCCTGTACTGAATAACCCTTCGGCGTCCGCCAACCAATCCAGAAGCTGATCTCTTGGTATCGGGCCTTTACCTTCCCATAGTTTCACTTCACAATGTTCGAGTATCTTGTTATAAGCATTTGGCCAAGTTGGACCGGTGAGAACCACTTTATATTTCTGCACGTTACATTGCTCCTTTTTCCTGGATTCTGATTTTCTATTTTGACTATTTTACAAGTTGTCAGATCCTTTATTTAAAGGATTTTATTTCCTGTTTAGCCTTGTTCTCCTCTCCAACCTAACAATAAAGATCGGAACTATTTCCATCAATGAGACATTGTTGTTTTCACGTCTAGCACACTAGGATATTTTTGTTTTCCTTGCTGGTAGATAGATTCTAAAATAACGTCTGTGACAATCAGCCTTCTAACCCATACTTCCAAGGGAAGGGAATCAGGTTCACGTTGACTTCCTAGAGATAAAATTCAATACGCTGTTTTAATTTCTGCTTGCCTATTCGACCTACTTGTTTAAAACATAAGCTATCCCTTTCCCCTTAGGTCTCGAGTAATCTACTGCTTCTAAGAACAGAATACTTTCCAATGTATTTCTCGTGCGATTTCAATATACTCCCGATATCTGGAACTGTTTTCGATATTCTTGAAATTGCTTCAGGACGCTGGAATGATACGATAACAAGGAGAAAGATAATGTCGTGTGTTTCGGGATAATAACGCCGTGAAGGTGATAGTCATTCAGTACTTAGATAGAACGGGCTCTCACTTTATATGCATTAACGGTGCAAAATACGATGAGACCCTGAAAGCTTGACTGCACCAACAGAAATCTCCCAAAAGCTTGCTGGGGCAGGCGATTGGCTACAGCCTGAACCAGTGGGACAAACTGATGGTTTTTACGAAGGATGCAAGGTTATACGAGCACTCGATCAAGCCATCTGTGATCGGGCATAAGAACTGGCTATTTGCCCACACGCCGCGTGGAACCAAAGCCAACTCAGCGATCTATAGCGTGAACGTGACGACCAAGGGAAATGGGCTACATCCGTTCCGCTATCTCACCTGCTTGTTTGACAACTGCCTCAGTAGCCTAACCTGCAGGAGCCACAGGCGTTAGAACCCTTTTGTTCTTGGATGTACTGAACCCGTCTCTTCATCCAAAAAGAAATTAATTAGAATTCTAATTATATCGCAAAAAAATTTACTCGGGGCTATTCTTAATATGTTGAAGATGATTGGACATCTTGTTTAACAACGTGCTCAGCTGTTGCTTTTCTTCCTCAGTGAAACAAGATAAAGGATCAAACTCCTCCTCCGCTTGCAGCGCTCGATTCAAAGAAGCTAGCTTGTCTCGTCCTTCCTCCGTGATCTCAATGTTAACCATCTTTCTATTAGTCGAATCCTTACTCTTTCTAACCCAGCGCTGCCGTTCCATATTGTTAATAATGACGGTTGCGGTAGGACGATCACAGTAAAGCAGCTCAGCAATTTGCGAAGGGTTTAGAACCGTTTTAACAACAAGTTTGCGCAGTACATACTGCTGCTTTAATGTGATGTGATGAGGTACAAGCTGCTTTTGTAAATATCGCTGCCACGTTAGGAAATTGACACCTATACGAGACATTATAGAAAGTTTATTTGACATTTTGTATGAGCTCCTTACAATTAGTATTCTAATCATAATATACAATATCCTAAATAGGAGCACAAGACGTGAGAAAAAAGACTTGAACGTATAAGCCTATTTTTACATGGTAAAAACAACCTAAAGTGTTAGTCTAAAAACAAAAAAAGCCTTGATATACAAGACTTTTTTCTTGGTATGCGGTCGGCGGGATTTGAACCCGCACGTCCATGGGACACTACCCCCTCAAGGTAATTTGTGGCATTAACTAGCTATAACTACATTACTTAAACCCTTGTTAATCAAGGGTTTTTCTTGTTCGTATATGTTCCTATTTATACTTGTTTTCCCTAATTAAAATTGCATTCCGTCCCCATTCCGTCCCCGCGTTCTAGTGAGTTTTCGCTACTGCGGTTCGGTTTTTTTCTTAAAACAAAAGCCCGAGGGATGCTTTCCCCCAGGCTCTTTTTGCCGATTCTTTCGGACAAAACTAATATACCATATTATGGGTATCAGTACAAGAATGTATCGGTAGACTTTACTCCTTCATTTTGACTAATAGGCTCTTAACGAACTCCCCCATCATTACACTGATCCTCGACCTCACCACATCGCGCATAACAGAAAACGGATACTCATAGCCGCGGCAAATATATTTATAATGCAGGTCATCATCCATGCGCGTATTATCTTCAAAAACCTTGATTTTTCTGGCCTTGAGTTCGAGCTTATTTTTGACCATTTCGACATGAATGCGATTCATGAGGATCTCTGTGGCTGCTATGTAATACCTGCGAAGCATGTTGGTGGATAGTTCGAACTCCTTGCCGTTCCTCTCTATCATGGTAAGCATCATAGGCAGTAATAGCGAGTTCAGTATCATTTCCTGTTCTTCCTCTGTGGGTTTTTGTACAGTGGTCATGCTGTCACCCTCCCTGCAACTAGCTGGATAGCCAGGATGTTATCGATTCGAAACACCCGCGGCGCTTTACGTTGCAGGCAATAGGCCATCACACTGCCTGGTCTGATGGTCCTGACTTCGATCAGCCGCTGTGTGATTTGTCCATCTGCGCCCACGTAGATGATTTCTATGGTTTGCTATGTGCTTCAATATCTCCTTTTCCAAAGCAGACACCTCCAGATTATACGAACATATATTCCTATTATACCCATAATAAGCGAACATACATTCCCGTATCAAGAGGTATTTTTATGCAAGCAAAAAAAGCCCTCAATCCCGAAGGAGTGAGGACTTTGCTGTATTTTATGGAGCTAGTGTATACTCATTAACCTCATACAGCTCGATCTTATTAAATGCGATATTATCTTTTCTGGAAAGGAAGCTTGCTTTGTTGAACGAATTATCTGAAGAAAAATTATTTTATTGTACCTGCATCATTTCGATACCTTCTAGGGCGGCCCAAGTACCGCCTTGGCTTGCAGTTATATAAACTCTATATTTTTTAAAAGCGGTAGTGTTAGTGAATGTATAGGATCTCAACTCATGTGATCCCCATCCCGGTTGATTGGTTTGTGTATCAAGAGTTGTCCATTTAATGCCGTCATTGGTTCCTTCAAATGTCCACGATTTCAAAGAATTTGGTTCATTCCCAGCTAACGTAAAAGCTGTAAGAGTATATTTATTTATGATTTTCTCACTACCAAAATCATAAGCTATCCAGTGAGGGTGACCCGATGCACTATACCAATAAGTATCATTTGACTTATCAAATGCCATATAAGCTTCATGTCCTGACCATACACCACTTGAGCTAGCTACACCAGATGGTGAAGTATTACTCGTCATGGTGGGAATAACATTTTGGGAATAAGTCGGTTGTGTGGTCGTGCCATTAACAACATTTGACATAGATGAAATATTATTCGCTTGATCACGTGTTTTAAGAGCAAAATAATAAGTTGTATTGGCATTCAAACTGTTAATAATCATCGATTGAGAGGTCCCTGCTACTGTAGGAGCAGGCTCGCCTGTCACTTGTGATGCAGTTGTCCAGTTAGCTTCATTAATTTGTGATGTGCTGTATCGAATATCATAATACGTTGCTGTTCCTACTGATCCGTCATTACCAGGAGCTGTCCAGCTTAAATTTATTGAAGATGAGGTGGGGGTTCCAGTTGTTAAATTTGTCACGGCCGCAGGTGCAGTTGTATCCAGATTGCCTGGATTACCGGGATTTTCAGGACTGCCAGAGGTTTCTCCTTGCTTCCATGCTTGTCCTCCATTGATGATGACAGTAG
Source organism: Paenibacillus sp. FSL H8-0034 (assembly GCF_038000305.1). Lineage (NCBI taxonomy): Bacteria > Bacillati > Bacillota > Bacilli > Caryophanales > Paenibacillaceae > Paenibacillus > Paenibacillus sp. FSL H8-0034. The sequence goes on along the minus strand of NZ_JBBOBS010000001.1, from coordinate 3,804,954 downwards.
CGTTTCCTTTTGTTCCGTCCACCCATCCACTCGCAATTAATGAGTATGATTCCGAGTCAACTTCAATTTTTCCAGAATAGACACGATCAGCACAATTATTATTGGAACCGCCAAAAGTTATGTGATATAGACTTGTCTCATTACCAGCAAGCTGAAATGATGTAGCTGGAACGATTGTAGATTCGATTCCGTCATAAGATGAACCTGCCGTCGACAGAGAAGCCCCATTCTTTTTGTAAAGAAATAATTTTAAATCTGCCACACTACTTTTCAAATTAGTAATGTTTAGGGATAAGTCCATAGATTGTGAGACTGAACAAAATGAGTTCATTGGTATTGAGAACTCTTTAATGTTTTGATCGACTTCGGAATTACTACTTGTAGGTGTCGCGGACGCTTCGTTGGAGTTGCCGCTTTCTCCGAAATCATTTAATGCTGTGACTACGTAGTAGTAGGTTGTACCGTTAGTGACAGTTGTATCGGTGTAAGGCGATCCGTAGACGTTGGTAGCTATTGTTGTGTAAGGACCGCCAGCAGTTGTTGAACGCTTGATGTTGTAGCCAGCTGCCCCAGTTACGGCAGTCCAGGTGACGGTGACTTGAGAGTTACCAGCGGAAGCAATTAAATTAAGAGGAATAGAAGGGGCTACTGGAACACCATCAATTATTTTTATGTTATATACTTTTAAATTTGCTCCATCTACCAATATACCGTTTGTTAATGAATGAATGGGAAATGTAATAACTTTCGTTTCTTTAGTATTTGTAAAAACTACATTTCCTTGTGCGTTTTGATTCGTGGTGCCGTTATATGTATTAAATGCCCTAAATGTTGAGCTTGAGGTTGTTGACTCTGCAGTAATCATAATACTATACGTTTGGTTAGCAGGAATTGTTGGATTAATACAAAGCGCTTGATAAGGCCAATTAGATCCATAATTAGCAAATGTGTTGATATCATTATCATAGGATTTTTCATAATCTAATGCTTTTAAATATTCTGGACTGTTTGCAGGGGTAAAACAACCATCAGATAGAGTATAGGATTGGGATTGAGCCGATGCAGAATTAATAATTGATAAGAACATAATCAAAGCAATAAAAACAAAAGTTACTTTTTTCAAAACAAATCTCTCCCTTATATTCCAATTTATTATGTATAAGACAAATAGTAGATTACAATATATTCCATGGATTGTCTAAACTTATAATCCCATTTAATGTAATTAAAGGATTGAAAGCGGTGATGATTCTGTAATGTCATGAAAAACAAAAAAAAACCCTCAATCCGAAGGAGCGAGGGCTTTGCTGTATTTTATGGAGCAGGTGTATACTCATTAACTTCGTATAGCTCAATCTTATTAAATGCGATATTATCCTTACGCGTTAGAAAGCTGGCTTTGTTGAACGATTTATTGATCGTATAGACTTCTGCCCCAGTCCCAGCTGCGCGTGCAGCATACCAGGTGGTGAAGCTGTTTACTTCGGTCATAGATAGATCGTATTCTTTTTCAAGACCGCTAACGAGGGTTACAACGAGTAATGCTCTGTTGCCTGTAGGTGGTATTACTGTTCCTTGTGGTGTAGCTGACGCTTCATTTGAATTACCACTCTCTCCGCCTGCATTAACTGCTGTAACCACGTAATAGTAAGTTGTACCGTTTGTAACTGTAGTATCTGTATATGGGGAGCCGTATACGTTGGTAGCAACTGTAGTGTAAGGTCCGCCTGCAGTTGTGGAGCGTTTGATGTTGTAGCCTGTAGCTCCAGTGACCGCAGTCCAAGTTAAGTCGATCACAGCATTACCGGCTACTGCATTCAAATTAATAGGGATACTAGGGGGAGTTGGAGGAACTTGATCGTATACATCTAAATCGTAGACTCTATAGTAATCAGATGGCATAGGGCCTATTACGTGGTATTCGACAAAGGATACATTTTCCACGTTGATTGGTACTATTTTATTATCTGTGTCAGATATAGTAAGACTTTTAATAACGCCTTTATTGGCATTTAAAAATGAAAGTGTCAGGCTAGTATTTGCTTTTAAAAAATAACCCTTAATATTTCTTTGGGGAGTTGCACCAACGAATTTTATTCTCATCATGCCGCTATTTGAGGAAAAATACCCTGAGGTTTCTAAGTCACCATCAGCCATAAGATTCGAATTCGCAGCGGCCGCCCCAAAATCTCCTTGAGAAATACCAGTTGATGGAGCCCTTAGTAAGCCCCTTGGATAATCATCAGCTGCGAAAATGGATGACACTGGAATAATTAAAAATACTATTACAGCTAGCAATATAACTGACAAATACTTCTTCAAACAAATCTCTCCCTTATCTTCCAATTTATTATGTATAAGACAAATAGTAGATTACAATAACTTTCATGGATTGTCTAAACAAATAAAACCATATATTGTAAATATAAGTCGATATTTGCATAATTCTTATAGGTGAAGGGATAGGAGCCTTCGCAATAAGGAGAATGATTTCAATACTGAATACAGTAAATAACAAGGATCTACTTGAATACTACAACCTGGCGATTGAACATAGAGTCGATAAAGCATTTATTGAATTACTTGAGATGGAGTTAGTTCGAAGGGGAGTTATCTTTAAGCAACGGTAAGGGGAAAGTCAGGAGTAATAACAAATAAAATATGAGCGAATGGCTTCTAGTCCTTCACCGGTTGGACCCCGTTGGCGATGCTGGCGGGGTAAGGATAATTTTCCTCACCTTTATTCGGTCCATGGTTGTAATCTCATCTGCACACTGACTATACATATCTACTAAAATATGGATTGACATGATATAATTTGTTCATCTAACCTACATGAGGTGTACACACATGACTCCCTTTGATGATCTCAATAAACCACTAATAGAGTACTTCCCCATTAAAAGTGAATGTCTAAACAAAGATGTATCATGTCTTAAAGAAGTTGCGAACGAGGATGATTTTAAACCAAGCGTAACAATAACTATCACATCCTCCATCAAGTCATAAATGCGAATGGGAAGGAAATAAAAAAAAATTAGAAACCTCGGCAAGGAATGCCAATCATTGCTTTACTCATTGCTAAAAAGAATTTCAGAAAATCCGTCCGCCGTGATCCATTACTTCTACGTTCACCCAATCCAGACTTCCCCTACACCTTCTCCTACACAAGACGAAAAACTACCAACTCGAAAGAATACGAGAAAAGAAGAAATTGAGGCACGGTTACGACAAATGGGATTTATCATTTAAATAAAAAAAAGCCCTCGATCCTTGAGGATGTGAGCTTTGATATTCTCAATGGCATGGTGTTATGGAAAGTATACTTTCCCCTAAATAATTGTCAATGGCAAAAGTAAAGCCATTTGAGGAGAACCCTATTATTAATCCAACCACCGAGTATATGTGGTATCCGACAATCCTGGACTCTTATCCTTATTACCCCGCATAATACACATGCTAGCTTCCCCAGCCATATAAGACGTGTATTTACCAGCAGGGTGCCTGTAGCCTTCCCGATGCAACCATGCATGTTGAAGCGATCCTCCAAGAAATACTGTGCTTACACTTGTTTTATTGAGATGATCTGCATTAATTAGCACAGATAGCGAAGCAGTCTCGGGATTAGACGCATTCACACCTTTAACTGTGGAGCTACCTGATTTTTGATACATGATATAGGCTTTGGACGCTCTGCCGAAGCCATTAGCAGTAATCTGCGTTGTGAATCCGTCCATTTGAACTGAAGCAGCAACAGATCCATTTGCTAGTTTCTCTTCAAACCAAACAGGAGCTAGATTGAAGCGAGCATATTTATTACAGCAATTCTGATAATTGGACTCTTCTCCACTGTCGAGTTGATCAAAATGAAGCTCCCAATTGCCAAGTACAATACTAATCATCTGTCTGATCCGATTCACCTGTGCCGTTGTAAATCGTGTATCCACGTAAAAAGTCATCACCGCTGGCAACGCCTCGCTCACAGGTGCATCAGGCACAGACACTTTAATCATCTTATACGTAGCCATCGCCTTAACTCTCTTGATCGGTGGGAATATGAAATTCTTCCCTTTCTTAATGATATCTCCCAAATCAACCACCCTCCACAATAGGCATATTGGAGTTATCATATGTCGGGAGGGTTAGGATTGATTAGGCTTAAAATTTTCCTGAACTACATAGAAAAACCCTTCACCTGTGGGAGCGTGAAGGTGGCTGTGCATTATCATTTATACCTCTGGATGATAATCCATACAAAAATTTGTAACTAATTTCCTATTGTTTTTTTTGTTTTATGGGATATAATAAAATTATCAACAAGGGGTTAGTGGCAATCACTGAGGTGATTCGGCGCTAACCTCTATATTATTGTATGCCAAATCATAAGCGAGCAACAATCTTCTGAATTGCGTAGATGGAGATGCAATTCCCAACTCCTTAGTATAAATAATTTTGCCTTTAATATAACTTAATAGGTCATCTTGAGGGACATGCAATACATTATGAGCTACTATATCATATTCTTTATCTTGTTTGTATTTTGCGGCAAGAATTTCCTGAATAGATTTTGTTCTGATTCTGTTTGACCCAGTAATGGAAGAAATACAACTTTCAACATTTTTATTGTTATTTATTCTCTGTTTTATTTTTTCTTTTTCATTAGAATTTAGGCTAGCTTTATCAATATCAATACCTTTTGTATACCTTACAAAAGGAACTCGCCCACTCTGACTTGCTATAAACCTCAAAGCAATATCTGTTTGAAGACCATTTTCAAAAAAGAAATACTCGTAAAAATAAGTCATTAAATCAGGCATTTTAAATATATACCTAGCGTCCCCTAATGCAACGACTAAGTTTACGTCCCCGATCCTTTTTTCAATTTCTCCAAGGTCCTCCGGAGATACGAGAAATTCGTTTAGAGTTCCTTTTTTACCTGTATCAACTATCAATTTTTTGAGAACATGCTGATACTTCCTTACCTCCGCAGGAGATATCCCTTGATTAATATCGACAAGTTTACTATAAATTTCTTTGTAATTATCTGTTCTAACTACTGTATATTCACATCCAAGTTCATTTTCATAATATTGGGACTCATTGATCTCTTGGTTTCCTTGGTCCCTTTCTACGATTATGATCCGTGATGCCATGCGTTTAATCTCAACCGGAGTCATCGATGAGGAAAAATCTTTGATTATCTCTCGAATATTCATATCTGTTAGAGAATAACCCATAAAAATAATTGGCGAATGAATTAGCAATGAAATAATTTTTGCACTTATTAATATCGAATTCTTTGAAAACCTGTCATAGTCAGCTTTAGAAATTACGATAGAATCAGGTTTTTCAGTGCTGCCATGTAACTTATAAATCTCTGCCCATCCATAAGTTTGTTCAAAGAATCCTGATTGCCCGACATATTTTTTTAAGCCATTGGTATTGATGGAATTGAAACAATCTTCAATTAAATTATCGTAGTTTGTAGTTAAAATAATTTGCGTCTTGTTTAAAAATTTTTTGAATAATGTTAGTTCTTCATCGTTTCCCTCTTTTAACGTGTAGGAACTGAATTTGTTTGATATAGCTTTTTTAAAGGGTGATAATCGATCATTATATGCCTCTTTAAAATTTAGATTCTCAATGGTAATTTCACCTTTAAAAAAAGCAGTGTTAAATGAAGATTCTATTACCGTACCAGCTTCTATGTTGGTCAAATACATAATTTCATTATCAGGTGCATTGGGATTTGCAGCTTTAATTTCAGATCTGAGTGTATTTAAATAAGCATAAAAGTCATCATTTTGGTTAATTTGATTCCAAAATGATTCCAGTAATTCTGGCCAACTTGGAAATTCTTGAACATATCTTTTTGATATTCCAGACCCTATAAACACAATCGGATATTCATTACTACCTTTCAACAAATCAAAAACCGACATATTTCTCCCCCCCTTCATTTTAGCTTATATTATACTCTATAACGGGCCTATCTTCCTATAAAAAATATAAATAAATTCCAAATTATAAGATAGACTGGTAAGTGAATTAAAAATGCCCTCAATCCTAAGAAAAGAAGGCATTGTTAACTACTAAACTTCAATTCCTCGATCTACCCTACCATCTAGCACCGTATTCAGGAATCCCAGCTCTGAAGCTGTAAGTGTCTTGTCTACAATCTTTTGCATCCAGTCCCATCCAAGCTGATCCGCGTTATAAGCAGCTCCCATCACTTTGTACAGCATATCCCATTGCCAGTCTTCCAGTTTCATCGACATATTTGTTTCATCCTCCTTGATTGTTGGTTCTTCCAAAATATCGTATTTATCCAGCCCACTTGCCTGAATGATTTGTATCAGTTTTGCCGCATACTTGGGATCAGTTGCGTAACCGACATTCTGCAAGCATCGTGCAGCGCCGACATAATCCAGCTCCTTGCAGCAGTCAAAAAAACCAGCTCGACCATAACGGCTATTCTCAACCAAGAAATTACTATGATCAATTACAGATCCTTCCCAGCTGTCATAGGTCCTGAACCCTCCTACAATGCTGAGCCAGTGACCGTTGATGTATTCGGTAGTCTGGAACTCTTGCCCGGTCCCTTTGATCCCAAACAGGTTATTACCGGGCACAGCAGCTCCCCATCCACTTTCAATAGCTCCCTGGGCAATGGTGATACTGGCCAGCACTCCGGTTCGCCGTTGCTCGGCTACAGCCATAGGTGCGATGATAGTAATAAAGTCTTGTGCTTTCACTGCTTCTCATCCCCCTTACTGGCCTGCTTGACGGCTTTATAAACTTCATAGCCATATACGGCGACAGCTCCAATCAAAATACCTTGCAGTACCGATTGCGGCGAAGGTCCAAGAATTAAAAGTGAGAATATGACCGCGAAGACGGTCACAAAAATAATTATGGTCCAATTTTGAACCTTTGGGGATTGCTTTAGGGTAAATCCGATGATCCAGCAAGCAGCAAGAACCAGAAATAATTGCGGGTCGATCAATTGTGCTATTGCGTTCCATTCCATTAACAACAACTCCCTATTTTATGTTTAGGCCGCCTTTTAATATGAAGCCAAGAACAGCAAGAATAATTCCACCAATGATCGTAGTCGCTAACCACGTGTTGATCTTATCAATCTTATCCAGGCGGTGATGTGCTGCCTTGGTGGATTCCATAGCTTTTTTTGCGAGATCGTCCACATCATCGATTTTCCGTGATAGATCCTTAAAGGTGTCCATCTTAGTAGAGAGCTCGCGCAGATCAATTCTCACGTTGGTAAGTTGATCCTGAATTTTTTGCATATCTTCCGGTTGTGGCATATCGCTCCCCCTTTCTTGTTTTGGGTAAAAAAATAAACCCGATTGCTCGGGCATAATCTGTTATCCGTATGCTTGACAGAATGCTATCAATTCAGGAATCATGAGCCCAAGCTTCATGGTTATTGGATTGCCAAATATTGGGCGTAACATTGTAAACCGACGTTAGTATTGTTTAGCCCTGTGAATCTAATGTTGAAACCCACAGAAGTCATGCTTCCTTGTGGGCTACCCCAAGTACCTACACCCGTCTGTACGTTATGCCAACCAGCAGTGTTAAAACCGTCTATGCCTCCTGAATACGTCACCATGAACACACTACCGCTGGACACTATCCGTAGATGGCATATGAAGAAGCCGGGCTGGAATCCTACATTGACATCGTAAGACCACGTAGCACCTGATACAATGGCTGAGTTAGGCGTATTACCCACTACTTGTGTTCTTCGAGCAACTGTCCCCACTACACCAAACAAGGGCACTCCCTCTGCAATGTTCTCGGCCTTTAAGTTTGCATCACCGTATACCACACCACCCTCAATATAACCTGCAGGCAAGCCTTGGTTACTTACACCTGGCATGATTGCTGGAGTACCATTGTTAGGCATAGTACCAGCAGCACCCGCAACGCTATGTCCTGTTAATAGAGCCGCAGTATTGACGGCTACCTGTGCAACCACACTGCCGTTATGTCGTCCGTTCGGTACAGCCACGTTAGCCAATGCACTTGGCGTTAGTACAACAGCTCCATTGTCTGGCATTGCTCCAGGAATCCCTGTGCCTGCTGGCGTACTAAACGTCTTGCCAACCAGTACATCAGCTGCTACCGCATTACCCGCGGCGAGTGGTATATTGTTTATTTTTGTAGCCAATTGGGGGAATGTGTCGCTGTTTGAAGCTGGTACACCCTTGCCAGTGATTGCGGCAGCGACGGCCGTTTTACCATCACTGGCTTGCGTAAAAGCTGCGTCTGCCCTGGTATATGCGGCGTCTGCTCTGCTTTGTGCTGTAGCCGCCGCGCCGCTGGCCGTGGCTGCTGCTGTCATCGCCGCGTCTGTTTCATTTTTTCGTGCTACGTCATCAGCTGCAGCAGGTGCGGCCGCCTTTAATCGGCCAGCAAGGTCACGCTTCGCCAATGCGGAAGCTGTGGCCGCTGAGGTTGCCGCGTCCAAGGCTGCTTTGTCCGCTGGAGACATAAACCCTGCTTCAGAACTTGTAGCGTTGGCGTGTGCCGTCCCGCCTGCTCCGATGTGATCTTGCAGAGTTCCACCGTCAGAAGACATCACGTTTTTTGCTTTGGTAATTGGGTGTAATACATCCCAATCTGTGCCGTTATGCTTTTTGAGCAAGATGTTTTTTGACATCGTTTAAGCCTCCTTTAAATTTCAAGTGCAAAAAGAGCACAGGGTAAGTGTGCTCTGCAACTAATCTATGTTAAATCTACAAGGCACTTAACTTGTCTTGTATTTCTTTCCAATGTGCTCCATCGCGTATAGTTGAACCTGGAACTATGGATGGTACGGCCCAAGTCACAGAACTTTGTCCACCAATAGCCATCACTATCTCTTCGAAGGATGTTCTTAATAAAAGAAGGTCTGCTGCTGAAACTTCTGTTACACCTGCTTCTATTGTTAATCCGCTTATCTCGGCAAGCCCATATGCCACCCGAACAAGGTTGAGCTGCTGCACGAGATAGGCAACCGAGCTGGCCTTTATGTTGCCTGAGTTCGCAACGAATTCATTGTTTTCCCAGTCTGTGGGGGTCACGCCAAAGTGTACAATGAAGGAATAAGTCGATAGATCGTAATTATCATAAGCAATAACGCGGATGTATGTTGTCCCTGTAGGGAGATCAACACTCGGACGAGTATATGCGAATGATCCAGACACCTTGGCTATCGAGACGGAATCTGACGCGAAAACATTAGCATCAAAGTTTGGCTCATCGGCTGTCGAATATTTAACGACCAAAGCCGCTAACGTATCCCCTTCGGCATCAGTATTCGGAACTGAATACCTTATTAACGGTCTTTTATTAAGGACCGTTTTAAAGGATGACGGCAGTATTGTCGAGGGATCTAGTTTATTATTAAATGCAGCTCCACCTTTGTGATAGTATACATATGTGGGAGAAGACAAAGTATAAATTGCATCGAAACCCGATACATATTCGTATCCAGAAGGTGTATCCACTGATCTTACTAAACTAGAACTGGAAAGCGTATTCGTAAGGACTGAATTCGAGCTAACCCAAGTCGTGCCTGTTAAGGACTTTCTGAAATAGAATGCATACGCATGTGAATAAGGGCCGAATTGAAAAATAACAAATTCATTAATACTGTCAAAGAAGATTTTCATAGGATAGGCTGTATTGTTAGGGGCCCCTGCTGCAGGTACATTAATTATGGTTGCAGGTGTACTCCATGATGAACCCCCATTAATAGATTCCATCCACTTTACATCTGTGCCGGAAGTATTAGCGGATGCTGTAGTTCCGACACAGTAAGTAATAATAATACGACCTATATTATCGGAGCCTTTTATAAAGCTTGCCACCGGGCGTTTTACGTATACTCCAGATGAGGAAGTTATTATGTTATTTAAAGACGAATACGTCGATGAGCTATTTGTAAATTTAGTCATAGCTAAAGTTACGTTAGTGGCACTGACATACTTTGCGGAAAAGATATAGAAATTGCTATCGCTGTCCGCCGTGATCGTTAAAGGATTGGATCCCAGATTCGTACTGGTGCCCACGTTTAGGGTACTTCTACCAGTCCAAGTCGCACCGAAGTCATCACTGTACACGGCGGATCCGGTCGTCCCACTAAATAAGTATGCTACCATCAGTCTTCCGTTCGGCGCAACGCATAAGTCATGGCCGAAGGACCCAAATGAAGCTGTCGTAGAAAAAACGTTGGCCAGGGTTCCTATGTTGTCAGTAAGATTAAACACGGTGACGCCGACAGCATTTGTGGCGATTATGAAATACGCTTTTCCGCCCCCAAGCTTTAGCCGTGCGTTGCTAATAGTACTTGCTGGCGATGTAGGGGAAGATCCATCGGGAAACGCTGCCACACTCCAAGTTGCGCCGTCATCTGTTGATTTCCTTATGATCGGGACGGAGGCTGAAGTATACTGCGCATTCATTACCCATATAGTACCTGCCGAATCACGTACTGCTGAATCTGGATTTAAAATATTATTAACATTAGATGTATCTATTATCACTGGAGACGCTATTGGCATATGCTTCTATTCACCCCATTAAGAATACGTTCTGGCAATAGCTAATTTTGCAAAAAGTTCTGCAATTGCATCTTCTACATTTGTGGCATTAGTATTATTTGCAACATCAGCAATATGAATATCCGAAGCATTTGTGCTTCCCCCCGGTATTTCCGCTATCCGCTCTTCCAGACCCTCAACCAATTCTACCTTTGTAACTGGGAACAGCGCGTCCCATGACGCGCCGTTCTTCGCTTTCATCTGGATATCTTTATCAGCCATTGTTCAGCCCCCTATGCAAGTTCTTCATACCAAAAGTCAGCATTGGTCGGTTCAACCGTGCTTACAGCTATTTTCGATCCTGCAGCAGGCAGATCCGCCCATGCAGCACTACCGGCCGTAGCCCCGGCTGTCAGCACCTTACCATTGTTGGTTGTTCCTGTAGCTGGAACGTGGGTGTTTCCATCTCCGGTTGGGTGCGTATAATTGTTGGCTCCACTCGCGATTCCTGCAAGCTTTGTCTTGTCATCCGATGTGTAATCTTCTGTTGATAGTTGCTTTCCATCTACCTTGTCAACCTTACCTTCTACTTCACCAGCTACCAAAGTCGTTACCTGATCCACCAGACCATCAATCAACCCTACTTTAGTTTTCGGGTACAAGTTATCCCAATCCGCACCATTTTTAATTTTCATTTGAATATTTTTGTCTGTCATTTCTCAACACCATCCCTTTTTTATTCTTCATCCAACCAAATTGGTTCACTGCCGTCGAGCGCTGCATTTTCAATGACCACGCCACCGCCACCAGGATCGTAATCTTCGCCCACATCTTCAAGCCAAAAAGTATGTGTGTCGGGATTAGCTGGCTCAACACTGGAGAGGATTACGACTGCCGTCTCTGCAAGTCGCTTCTCAATCCTGTTCATATCAGTTTCCGTAACTAAATCGTCGTATTGCCAATTCGTCTTAGGAACATAGGTCATACTGTCACCTCGCTGACCTTCATTTTTTGTTTGATGATGGTATCGCTCGTAATCGGTATATATACAGCATTGGAGCTAACTACGACATCCGAGTTGCTCCTGAGCTCAATCAGTTCGGCAGTTACCACCGAACCATGAGGTATCATATATTCCAGTTCAACCGTATGATCACTCACTTGCCGGATATAAAACGATGTGATTTCAACCGTGTTATTGACAACCACCTTCATAATCTTATCCTTCGTGTACGTGGCCAGCTCCGTCAAATAAGTTGTAGGAATCATTTAATCTGCACCTCCTGCTCACGAATAGAAAACGGTGTGCTCCCTAATCTCCAAGAGCTACCCAACCGCGTCATGCGGTGAAGGGGTGTACTCCACATGTGTTCTACCAGCGTTAGCGTATCGGCAAGAGCTGTCTCTTGATAGTAAATGAGATTGGCAGGCTTCATCAGTCGGATGACATGTTCAATCTCTAAAAAATGAGCTGCATCTGGGATCTTAAGCTTGATGGTAAGAATAAAGTTCTGAATATCGAGATCCACCGTAGCCACACCTACACCGACAAGCTCATCAAGTCTGTTCTGCAAATAACGTGCCGTGAACGGTGGGCGAGTGGAATACCGATGAATGAGCCGTTTGCGCCGGAAGTCCAAGATTTCAACGGTTGGATCTGCCCGGATATCAAGCTGCTGTTCCCGCCGCTTTATTGCCTGCACGTTCGATGTCATTACAAATTGATTATCTAACATCTGCTTAACTTGAAGAATCAGAGAGTCAAACTCTATATCCTCCGTATCCGTTATCTCAACCATTTCTTTCAATCCGTGGTACTGCATTGGCAAGTATTCCATAAGTTTAGTCATGCAGCGTCACCGTCCCAAGCGCTGGTATTTGCTCACCGGCCAATGTAATATTGGCAGCAGCACCATTGATCATCGTGCCGGTGATATCAGTTATTCCCCACACGGCTAGAATCCGCGCCTCGACCTGGGCAACACGTACAACGAGTTCCGATTCTGCCGCCCATGTCTGTCGCAAAGAGAGTAGATATGCACCAATGATTGTCTCGACTTCATCCTGGACCTGCCCTATGGTGACACCATTACTGAGTGTAAGAGTTGTTTCAACATGGATAGTCGTGTTGCTAACACCTGTAATCGTCACGCTATGACCAATCGGCGCAAACCCTATTCCCTCTCCGCTATTGATAACAGGGTCAATGGCCGTCTGGATCTCGTCAATCAACTCCGGCGATGGAACTGAGTAATCTGAGGTGATAATCGTTGCCTTGACCGTCCCGCCTCCTGCCCAAGCTGGGAATATTTTCACACCCCCGACTCCGGGTATCTCTCCGATTTTTTGCTTGTAATCCGCAATGTTGCCCCCGAATGGCTGCTCGTTAAGCATAGCGAAGTAGCGCTGCCGCAGGGCTGCATCCGTCTCAGTGTCCTCACCCGGTACAAGCACATCCGAGAGAACCGCACTAGACAAACCATTAACATAATCGATTGGCAGCAGAGCACCGAAGTACTGATTTCCCACTGTGCCTGCCGTTTCACATTCCAATACAAAAATGCCCGTGGATAACCTTTCTATAATTACATAACTAAGTTGATTGGCTGCGTACCGGCTACCAATAGGCACATCGAATAGTGCGCTTGACGCTCCATAAAATAGCCCTTTTCGCCGCGCCTTTGTTGCCTGCTCCCGCTCGACACCGAATTCCGCTGTACGCCGCTCCAGGTACTCGCCACTGGAGGTATCTGCAAAAGAGAAGTTGATATTGTCATCCAGTTCTGAGTACAGTCTCTTCAATTCCCAAGCAGCTGGAGCCAGAGCATCATAGACAATACTACCTTCTCGCTTGTCTACATCATCAGGCACCACGGCAAGCATACGGGCCATGATGATTTGAAAGGTTTGATTTTCGTACATGCTCATACTCCTTTCTGTGCCTCGAAACTGCCGAACTGTGTGACTACCGTAAATACTGCCAAAGCTTCATCACCATTAACGGATATGTCCATGTTCTGCAAATCCAAGATTCGATCATCCTGTAACAATGCCGTTCGGATACGCCTGCCTAATTCTGTCCGGATGTAAGCTTCACTCTTCCCTTGTAAATCAACCACTTCCGCTCCATAATTGCTGCTAAATATCAGATGTTCGAATCTTTCCGTTTGCAGGATCTGGGATACGGTTTGCTTGACCGACTCTAAACCATCAATCGTACCCACAATTCGCTGCGATATCGGGTCGATCCGATAAGTCTTGCTCGGCTGCTGGGCCGTTCCCGGATCATTTGCAAGCGTCCCCCCTTGTGGAATCATGACTGCACCACCCTATCTAAAATTACGTATTGCTGCCCACCCTGAACGCGGAGAAGCAAGACAACATCGTTAATTTCTAAACCACGGCGGATCACGATAGGCTCCTGTAAAGTTTCTTCCGTGCTCCTTGTTGTATCGCCGCTATCACTGGCATCTAGGTAAGTGTGCAGGTGTTTCAAGTCAATCTCATAATGTGTCATCGACTCCGGTACCAACAAAAAATCCTCCGTCAGTGGGTCCCTTTGTGGATCAAGGGTCACTTCAAGAGGATTTAATTGGATTACCTTACCTGTGAAAATGGAAGCTGGATAACCAGCTTGTATGACTCCTATGCTCGTGGACTTCATGATTTCTAACATCTTCATGTCACCACCGTCACTTTCTTATCGCCTAACCTTATATCTACCAGTTCCAATGTCATTGTGTGCTCATCCCCGTCAAATTTATGGGTGCATTCGTTGACCATATAATAATTTTTGATCCCTATTTCCTTGATCTCGATATACAAATAACACCCGGCACGTACCCGGATATCTCCGATAGAATCTATTTGGAAGCTCCGACCTACTCTGTTTTTAAGTTGTATAAGGTTTTCCAAAGTCCGTTTAATCTGCGCAGCATTCGCCTTTTCATCTATGTTTTGCACAAGTTTCAAAAATCCCCACATGGCAACGTTGGCACTATCCTGCGCTGGATACACTGTACGAACGCCCGTATCCGTATTATCCTGTGTCAGCCAAACTACATTATAAGAATCCTCGATTGAGGTTTTCAACTTGTAATCAAACATCAGACTATCATCACCTAACGACAAGTTCAAGACCATATTTTTGACGTTTCGTAGGGTCAACCAGCCAAAGTTATCGAAGAACAAAAAACGTTCCCCCGTGGCCGTCAGTGTTGACTCCAGCGCTCCACAAATAATATCCATCGCCTTTACGTTGTCCTCCCTGATCGTCGGAATCTTATATTCGGTGTCGATCAATACCTCCATTTTCAGTTGAAGACGATCTACGAAGTGCTTCAACACCTCCGTAGCAGTCTTGTTCGTTCCTTGGTAGTATTCAGACACCATGAGATACCGAAGCTGATCATAGGCCGTTATTTTAACTTGTTCATCCCGGCCATCTTCAATGACAAAGATGTACCCCAAGAACACAGGCGTATTGCCGAATTGTATCCGAACCACATCACCCATCGTGTATTTAAACTCTTTCGCCTCATATAAACCGCCCTTTAGAAAGGTTATCTCCATACTGGAAGCCCTGCCTATTCTGGCCGTCTTGTAAGTCACATCTGAGACGATACCGGATATGTCCCACAAATACCCATCGCGGTTGTCGATAATGATTTCAAGCATGAAATACCTCCTAGTTCCGCGGAATGCTTAAGACCGTCCCAGGTGTTAATTTCTTCACATCCGCATCGGACAAATTGTTCAATTTTTGGATTTCTTTATCTCGTGATTCATCATCCAAAATTCTTTTGGCTATGGAGAGTAAGTCATCCCCCTCTTTCATTTTATAGGTCAACGGCCTGATTCGTTCATCCGGGCGCTTCGGCGGCTCTTTAATAAGCACTTCATTGCCGTTCGCATCAGTGCCAACCTTTACGCGCCGGGCAGAGTAAAATACGTATTCCTTGAGCTGCAGCGTGTACTCGATATCCCCGCTTCCCCCAGCGACTTCCTTCCAATTGAACGACTCAATGGAGGCTGGGAAGTTGAGGTCTGATAGCTCCTTAATATTCGTTGCATCTGCTAAAGATTTGTAACTCCCAGCAAAAATAAAACGGATCGGATGTTTGCTTTCCAACCATTTCTGTATAAATCCGATATAATACATCGGCACAAATAAAGGGGCCTCATCATTGACAAAGGGATAATACTGATTTGGGAAAACGCTGCTGAAACTGACCTCTTTGAGCTTTGGGCTCTGAATTACATTGACCTCGCCAGCCCTTGTTTCATCCGTACCTCCACCCTTACCTACAATGTTGTAGGTTTTGCCTTGCCCTTGCTCCTTAACCTCTATAGACTCAGGATTGACAGGTAATTGTATGCCCTCAGCATTGTTATTCCAACTCAAAAAAATACTATAGTCAGCCATGGCGCTCCGGTCCCTTCTCAATAAATAAAAGAGCACCCAATGGGCGCTCTTTTATTTATTTTAAAATTCCTGCTTTTTGCAGATCCGCTATATTGAAGTAAAACCCACCATCATGGTTTTTGATTCTAACGCCGTTTGAAGTAGTCTCTCCACTTTTTTGTTGACGAAACCCCTCAGGTAAAGGGAATCTAAAGAATATTTCCTTTTTAGTGGCAGCTGCGCTGTTTCTTATTACAAAATCCTCGTTATCATACCCAGCATCACCATAGACCTTTAATAAAAATCCTGCCCCTATCCAACCTTCCGATAAGGATGGAGGCAATTCCGTTCGCTTTATTTGCGCTATTGAATAGGCTGCACTGTCTGAATCAGTAAACCTGCCCTTGAACTTGTCATCCTTGTCATAGGCGTAAAAGACCGTTTCGCCGTTCTCTACCACTAAGCCCTTTGGCTTCTCAATAACAGCATCCGGCGTCAATTGAATGTTTCCGCCTGGCGTTGCCTTGATTGCTTCTTGGTTGGTTGAAGGCCGGTCCCCTGAATTAGGCACTGGAGCTCCTGGGTAAATGGTTGAGCCACCGTCTGTCACGATCTCAACCTGTTTAGCCGTTTCATTCCATTTATAATTTACACCTGTTATGTCCCCAAGCTTCGCCAAAGGTACATACGTGCTGCCCTCGTAGTTCAGGATCGGCGCTGTCGCGTCTTTGAACTCTTTCCCATTCACGACAACCGGATAAGAAATTTCAGTAAGGATGTACTGTTTAACGGCTGTAGCTCCAGCAGTGGCAGATACGGTTAAGGCACTACCGATCAGCGCACCGATGATATACTTTTTCAAAATCAAAACCTCCCGATAGATGATGACTCTATTCTATCAGGAGATTCCGATATTTTCCATAGTCTAGCTATAGGACCTCTGTGCGTTGTTGGAAACCTCTTGTTCCATGAAGTCACCTATCTGTCGGATGATTTCACTGACATCGGTTGGTTGGTTAATGGGGCCCGTAGTAACTTGTACAGTAGGTGTGAGCGAAACGAAATTCTGAATGTTCTGTATGTCGGCCAGCTCACGCATAACTTTAAGATCCTCGGATGAGATATCAACCTTGCCTTTGACCTTCCCCACTGTGCCAACATTGTCTATATTTTTAATCGAGCTCATATCGAAGTCAGGCGCACCTTTGAGGATATCATCTATGCCTTTCATCAAGTCATCAGCGCTTGCAAATCCTTTGTTGAATGCATCGAACATGTTCATAAATTCCATGCGTTGAACCCTAAATAATTCTTCTTCGGGTTCCGGTTTGTATTTTTCAAGCATCCCCATAATCACACGGATACTACTGCTAAAGCCCTTCACGTTGTCCAAGTTGAACGGATTTATTTCTTTGAAACGATCCGTATCAAAGAACTTATTAAGTGCTCCACCCATTTTGTTCAATACACCAATTGCTTTATTGACGTATTCAAAAATGTACAGGTATATCGACTTCGAAAAATCCTCAGCGCCGTCCGACATGTCTGCCATAAATCCCAAAAACACCATGGCTAAATGATAAAATGTATTTTTAACCATAAATGCCGGTTGAGTGAACACGTTGCCGAAGAATTCCGCAGAAGAGGCGATGGTGTTCCAGATCACGGCAAATATGTTGTACCAAGCTGCGCACACAAAGTAAAGATACCCGATCACCGCACCAATTATTTGTTGTGTCGTAACGCCGAACTGTTGGATGATATAAATAACGAGTGCTATAGCCGCTATAACCAATAGGACTGGCCACAGCGCTTCAAGGGTAGCTATCGCCATCTCATAGAGTGCAGCAACAACGACGACACTGATTACAAGCGCTAAAGACATAAGGATCGCCCTAACAATCGGCCAGTTATCCTGCATGACGCCAACCACCCAAATTGCGATGTCCACAAATTTTGATGCCGCCGCAGACGCCATAGAAATCCCCGATAACAAACCGTCAAAAATGGCTGTGCCTGATTTACTATTCATAAACTTGGAAATCTTTTCAATGACCGGGCCAAACGCCTCCAGCGCCTTGTTTTTGAGTCCCACGGCCATATCGCCAAATGTTCGGGGCATGGTCGCAAATTTCGCGTTGATGTCATCAGATGCCTTAAATAGGGCTCCTTTGATGATATCTGCTGTAATCGTTCCAGCCGCCGACATTTCCTTAAGTTGGCCCTTGGATTTTCCTGTAAATTTAGCAATGGCATCGGCCAACATCGGGGCATTCTCCATGATGGATCTAAACTCATCCCCCTGCAGCTTGCCAGATGCCATAGCCTGTGTAAGTTGGTACATACCGGATTGTTGTTCCATCGTTGATGCACCACTAATTTTAAATGACTTCTGCATCAGTTCGGTGAACGCGATGAGCTCTTTGTTATTCCCAAATGCCTCACCAGCCAGTAATCCCATTTTGCCTACACTGTTCGCCATGACTTCGTAACTGCCTCGCGCCCGTTTAGCTGCCTGGAATATCTCCGTCTGCATTTGCCCTACGGTATGCGTGCTGTCTTTAATCAGGTCTAATCTGGCTTGCGTTGAAACATATTCATCCGATATTTCCATGGCTTTCTTTGCGGCAGCAATACCCAGGTACGCCGCTGCAATGCCTTTCAATTGTCCGATGAGTCCACCAGGACCCTTGCTGCCACCGCCACTGCCACCAGGGCCGCCACCCCCACCACCGCCGGGGCCATTATGAAGTCGATCTATGGCTTCAATGAGTTTTTTTACAAGCCGGGTTAGCTCGGTCAGCACCGTATGCACAGCAGCAGGCAGTTCAATTTGAAGATCTACCACTATGGTTCCTATGGTATCAATAATTCGATTTCGAAGGTTTGCTGCCTGTGTAATAACCTTGGCTGAATTTAGCCTTACATCAATAATAATTCCCGTTAAACCTAACCCGCTCAACAATGAATGCAGTTGCGCTCGAATGATGGCGATGCTAGCGGTGTTTGGCATGCCTAATACTAACTGTACACCCGCCATGCTACCCAAACTGTGTATGAGCGCCGTCATTTGCGCTCTTGCAGCAACTGCATCAAAATGAACGGCCAAGTTTACGGCTGTTCCAGCAAGCCCTGTTCGGATTTTATTTTGGATTTCCGTTATTTTGGCGATAACGTCCGATTCATTGATGATGATGTTAATCGCACTCGATCCGCCCATCGTTCGGATGCGCTCCTTAACAGTCTCGATGTGTGCTAAGGCTCCGGCCATATCAATGTTAAGCGTGATTTGGCTCTGCAGCTCGTGCTTGAGACGTTCCGCCACGGTAATAACGGATTGAATGCCCGTCTCTGCCCGATTAAGTGTTGCCGTGAATTGATCGAACAGTTTCAGGCTTGCACCCACGGTTGTTGGCATGCCATTCCTCCTTTCTCAAGTAGTGATGCAGAAGCGTCCCGAAGGACGCGCTTATTTCTTACTCCGCTTCTTCTCTGCTTCAATCCGCATATCGATCATGGCATAAATCGCGGCCCTTTCGTATGGGTTCATCTTAAGCAGGTCCTGTGGCAGTATCTTAAGCTCATGGAGGGCGTAGTAAGCATAATTAGCCTCACCATCGCCCCCCTTGATTAGTTTTTTACGTCTTCGACCAGCTCATTCATGTCCTTATCAAATCCGTTGATTTGCTGGACCTTCTCAACGAGCGAGCTATATTCACCGGGCAGCAGCATCTTACGAAGCAAATCCTCAGCGCCTTTTACACCATAGGATTCCTGTAAGGCTGCATCTTTCAAGCTTGGGTACGAGACGCTTGCAACCACCAGTTTAGCCATGTATGCATTGGGATCAGTCTCAGGGACAGTTACCCCTTTCTTGACTTCTACCCGCTTTGTAGACGCCTTGCGTAGCACTTCATTTTCCGCTTCGGTCATGCCGCGTAATTGCCAAGCTAACGAGTTGCCACTCTTGTCCTTGAATCGTTCGGATACCACAACTTCCATGGTTACCGTTGCTGTTGCGTTCTGTGCGTAAAATGCGCTTAAATCACTCATAATTAATAGCCTCCGTGGTTTGTATTTTTTAATTAAACAAGATCATTAAAGCTGGATTCGATTTCAACGCCATCAAAGGTAAAGGATACTTCTTCTTCTAAAGCCGTTGAATCGGTATCCAAGGACGCCATAATCACACTGTCCAGGTTGACGTTTTTGAGGATAACCGTTTGTTTGCCTGCTGCCGATGCCGGGTCCTCATTCGTGACCTTAAGATCGAAATAGCTATCCTTACCTGTGCCGATATAATCCAGCATCATCTGCCGGAATAAGGTTGTGACGTAATAGATGGTCATCGTGCCGGTGCCTTTCCATCCATTGGCCTTATGCTGGGTTCCGCGACGGCCAAGTGTCTTGATGTCAGTTTTATCCTTCTCTACCTTGGCCTCCAGCTTTTTGACGTAAAACATTTCCTCATTTTGCTTAGCGCCGTCCGCACCTGTTATTGTTGCAAAGGCTGTGCCCTCTTGCCCGGACAGTGTATCGCGTGCGTTCAGAAAAGCCATATTACCTCACCGTCACTTTCATATAGACTTTTTCAACGCTATCCACCGGCTGTACGGCAACCTCGACATAAACGCTATCCGATTCCGCGCCTTGTATGATTTTAACATCCGTTGCAGAATCGACATTCTGTAGAGCGTTCAGGCCCTGCAGCGTCTTGAGGTACGTGATGTACTCATTCCAAAGCAGGTCCCGGCCATCCGAGTTATTATCCACCTTGCCACCGTAAAAGGAATCGAAAATCAGTTTAAAATCGTTAGCGATTCCGTCCAGAACCCGGATCACTCGGTTCTTCGAGAATTTCTTGCCTTTGGTCGGTGTAAAGCCGGTGAATGTATTGATATCGATCTCAACCTTGGCTTTGTCCTGATTCGGTGTAAATAGAAATTCCCCCGCAAGGATAGCTGCCTCGATCTGCGCGTTGGTGTACCGGGTGCCAACGTCTACTGCATCATCGTAGTTGTCATAGGTCAGCGATTGATTCATCTGAGCCGCTGCCGTTGCCGCTGCTACCCAAGCAGTTGCTTGTGCTGCCGTGATTAAAGTACCGTCTGATAGCTTGACACCGTTCTTAACGCTTACGACGCCTTCAAATCCTGCCGTGGCGTAGTTTTCAAGGACGAGTTGGACCTTTTTACCTTCATCGTCCCGCAGGCGCTTAATAAAGGCCGTGTACAAGGCTTTCAGGTCGCTTGCTGTTCCGGTATAGGCAATCGTATTGAAATCGTAAAGCTCAACTGTGGCTAGAAAGTCGGTATGATCGGAATTGGTTACAGTGCCATCCGCTCCAGACACTAGTGGCGCCCCCGCTGTCGTTGCCAAGGTCCCGCTACCACTGAATACGATCCAATCATTGGAGACGAGCCCAGCGATGTTCGACACAACCTGCCGATTGACCTCGACTCCTGCCAGCAGCGTGATAACATCAAATTTGGCATTGTCATCTACATTGGTTTGAATGACAACCGTGAGGTTGTTTCCTCTTACCCCGCCATGCTTAGCTGTAGCCGTCAAGGTGCCTGTTGTGACTGCCGCCTTGGTACCTGCATTCAAGCGATACAAAAGCAGCGTCTTGGCTCGTTTCAGGGTCTCCTTGACGAGTAACACAGAAGGTGCCGTAAGATCGTAACCAAGCAGCGTTGTGATATCGTCGCCTGCATTGATTTTCAAAAGCGATTTGGAAGGCCCCCAGCTGAGTGAAAGCGCCATTGCTACCGTCCCGCGATCCCCTACCGATCCGGCAGTTCCACCTTGCCCGACGATATTGATATAAGTACCGGGTCTAACTTTGTTTTGCGTAACCCATGTGCCTCCAGCCAAATTAACCCTCCACCTTTCCTAAAAATTCGCCAATCAAACCATCAACCTGAACCTGCGTGTACGTCTGCCCATCATCCAGCAGCGCATTAATCAGATCCTTTTGCTGTGCCGTATACTTCTTGGCTTCAATCAACTGCCGCTTTGTGAATGCGGGAGCTGCAGGCTCTTTAGGCTCGTTCACTTCATCTTTTTTCATAGATGTTCCTCCAATTCAATTTTTTCCATTTTCGGTACCGGCTCTTTCTCTGCCATCATGCCTACCTCAAAGCTTACAAAGAAATGCAGTACATCCTCGATGACTTCATGCCGCAATCGTAAACCCTTATAGGTGATGCCGCCCTGCACTACATACACCAAGGATTCATACAAGCGACTCGCCATGTTTTGGCAGGCTGCCTGTTCGGTCAGGCTATCCGGATCCGGGAAAAACTTGATCTCGAACATCAGCATCCGGGTGAAACGCTGACCTAATTTTTGTTCCTGGGCTCCATCGATCTGCCGAACAAAAAAAGCAGGCTCAGAAAAGCCCTGCTTGATCTGTTCATCGTATTTGTCAAAACTCGGCTCCAATTCGTCCAGTCTCGCCAAGATGCCGTTTTTCACTTTTTCTTCAATCACGTTACCACCCCAAACCGTTCTTGATGAACTGCTGCAGCTTGCGTTCCAAGAAGGCAGGCATTTCGCGTTCCAACTCTTCAACGGATATCGTCAGCATCAAGCGGCCATTCACCCAACCGTTATGGTTTCTCGTTCGATGTCCGTATTCAACATACATGGCATATTCGATGGGATTGATGATTTCAACCTCATAGCTGCTGCCATTGTCAACGATCTCCCCAACGGTCCACCCTTGCCGAAGCTTCCCGGTATCAACGGGTGTATGAGCTATCGTCTTGGCAAGCAACCGCGCTGCCAGCTCCTTGACGCATTCTTTGAAGAACTCAGGCGTCCGCTGCTGCAGCTGTTTCAGGTTATTATTCAACTGTTTCCAAGCTTCAAAATCGAAACTGCCCAGGCTCATGCCTTACTTATTTCTTTCATTTTTATCTCCTGGTGTGTTGGATAACGGAACGGCTTCCCGGTCTGCTCGCCCTCAAAGACCATTCCGTCTTGAGATACATGGATCACGCTACCGGCTTTGATTGTAACCTCGGGTGCTATAAACAACTTTGCATCGTAATTAATCTCGTTGGCCGCATCCGTCCGCCCTGTGCTGGGTAACGACGTCTGTGATAAAGCGCAAGGCTGATTGAGCAGAACGGGTATGGCTCGCTGCCTGCTTGCCTTTGTGATAGGGTCTTTAATCGTTTGGAATTCCGTGACGGTACACAGCCCCTCGTAGGTCATTTCAATAGCTGCCCGCTCCGCTGCCACATTCCCAAAAGCCATCCTTACCACCTCAGCTTTCTGAACGCAATGAGCTGCGCTGTATAATTCTGCACAAAATCCGCTCCGGACCCAACTTTGACAACCGGCTTAGCCGAACCGAAGTTCGTTTGCACATCCCCCCGTTTGACGCTCGTAACGGTTGCTGGCGCTTGCTCAAACTCAGTTGCATATTTGCCGCGGTAGTAGTCCTCAGCTATCATCAGGACGACACGATCAAGCGCTTGAGGTATAGAAGAAATATTGCAATAGGTCAGGATTCCTTGGATGATGGACTCCAAAACAAAAGTAAGACGGACATCCTTTGAGGTGTCCGTCTTATCAATGCCGAGCAGCTCTTTGAGCTTTACCAAATACTCATCAATTGTCGTCATCACTTTCGCCTCTAGCGCCCTGGATCACACCGTCCTTCAACAGCTCATCGCGATCTTCCTCCAGAACATCTAATTTGGTCCCGGCTTTATGGAACTCTCCACGGTGCTTCACGTTTTGATTGAAAGTGACCTTGACGGTCTTTGGCTTGGCTTTTGGATCGTTGGTTTTTCCGTTATTTTCTGTGGTCATCTTTGATCATCCTTTAGCGATGAAAATATTATCAATTTGCTCGAAACTCGGCATGGTGATAGCAGAAACGATGGTTTCAACATTGACAGGATGAGGCTCTTTGATTGTTGTTACCGCTACGCCTGTATTGACGATAGAAACCTTTGCATCGGTGCCACCGCTCATCAAATCGGCTTCTTCTGGAGTTGTACCGAAGTAGGTGTTGCCGAGCGCACCATCGGGCAGCAGTGTAAAATAGTCATCTGGGTAAAACAGATTGGTGCTCCCGTCTTGCAGAGCGAACTTTTTATTGTACACAGCCACTGAAAGATTTACTTTGTTCAATAAATATTGTCGCATCAAAGTATCCGTCATGATAATGTTTTGACCACCAAGAGGGTTCATATCAAGACGAATCGCTGTATTCTTAAGGATATATCCCCACGTTTTACGCGTGCAGATTGCTTTCCGCAGCTGGACGCCTTGATCATCATCGCCAATTTCCTGCCATGCTTGGATGTCCCCAATAATATCGGCTGTCGGATCGGACCACTTGTCCGTACCCGTTAACGTGACCTTATGGCCTGCTGGCATCTTGTAATCGTAATCGTAGGCCAGACGGTTAGCCGTTATGCTGACCTTCCCGGTTGATAAGAGCTGCATGATCATGCGCTCCGGATTGACTAACGCGCCACTCACCAAGTTCGAAACGTCATCATAGATATTGGTGATCAACGGCATGTAATACTGCTCGTTTGCAGATGCCATCAACCGAAGTAATTCTTGACGTTCCTTCTCGCCTATTCGCATAGCCTCACGAAAGAAAGGCATTTCCGTTTGAATTTCCTTGAAACCGATACGATCACGCAAAGTTGCTTTAGCGTCAAACTCGGAAGGCATAAGAGCGATAGGAAGTCCCTTTGAGCCCTTGATCCATTTCAGGTCAAGCCCGAGTTGCTTCTTCGGCGGAAAAAGCGTGGCGCCCAGATAGGGTGTGTCATTACTTGTGTTAGCCGTATAGTAAGTGCCAATGCTCTCGGCACTGACCAAATCAAAAATTGTAGGCATGGTTTGTACCCCTCTCTTATTTCAAGAATGTAATTTGTTTTAAAGCAGCAATCTCCTCAACTGCAGGTGCGGTAGGAATTTTCGCCAGATCAATAAATCCATGAATGAGCATCGCACCAGGTGCAGGCCCAAGGGTTACGTCAACGTCATTGAACAAGACACCTTCAGCATTGGACACACCGATTGTCGTGACCGCCTTCTTCGCTTTTTTGGTCAAATCCGTCAGGATACCGTTACCTATGATGGTCCCTGCTGGTACGATCTTCTTGCCATCTGCATTTGCTGCAATCCCTGTGTCATCTACCATCACGGCCAGAGTGACATAATGATCCGGGAATTTCAGTATCTGTTTCCACGTGTTTGTATAAGTTGTTTCAACAAATTTACTCATATAGTTGTTGCCTCCTCATTATTGGAAATATGATTCTCTCGCCTTTTCAAGCCCTTCACCCTGCTTGGCATTCTGCTCTGCGAGGCGCTTGCCGAAATCCTCTGGCTTGCCTCCTCCACCTGAACCTCCGCTACCCTCCGGTGGTGCAGCACCTTTAAACCCAGGCTTACCCTTATCCTCTGGAACAAACAAAAAAGCCTTGCTCGTCTGCAGGGCTTTGATTTGGTCATCCAACCCGCCTTTTACCGCGCCGTTGTCATCCAATTCGATTTTGGTTTTGTCCAGCAGGTTTGCCACAATATCAGGGTCATGCACCTTGCCGCTAAGAGCCAGCTTAACGGCTGTACCCAGGCGTAGCTCCTTCAGATCAGAGTCATACTTCTCCTTGGCCGTTTTGTTGTCTCCCTGAAGCTTTGTGATTTGTTCCTTTAATGCCGCAGCATCACCGGTTGACTTCTGGAGCTCATCAAGCTGCTTGTCTCGCTCCTTCAGTGTATCATCGGCGGTTTTCTTTGCCGTATTCACTTCGTCAAACCTTGCTTTCGGTACAAACCCTTTTAATTCCTCAACAGATGCAGTTGCAGCTTTTGTTGCCTGTTCTTCCGTTAAACCCAATGCTATAAACTGTTCTTTATTCATTTTATATCCCTCCGGATTCATCTTCGCTTTTTTACCCGGTCGCGACCGGTGATGTCTTGTTCTTTAACGTCAGCAATACCAAAAGGACGGCAATATAAAAAGCACTCTCCGTTTTATGGGAAAGTGCTTCTACTTTTCTTCATTTTCTATTTTGATGGGCCGTTTTACTGCCTCAATGAATCGTTCAACAAAATCCGGCGCCTCTGGGTCCAATTCATCCAGGTAAGTTTCATCAAATCCCCCAATTTGCCCCTCTTGCTGCTGTGTAGTCTTCGACATACTCCCACCCCATTTCCTCGATTATTGCCAACAGGACCACATGATCAAAATATTTAACCTTCTCTGATTTAGACATTGTAGCATATCTAGCATCTGATTGTAATCGTTGCTTTGCTTCTTGAGCAGATTTTGCCATGATGTTATTGAATATCAGCAGATCGGTGGTTATTCCCAGTGTTGACACGCTGCTCATGCCTCCGACATGACCTGCTGCGATGATCGATGACAAAGATGGGTAGAGGGCCAAGTTCTGTAAATCTTTAACGTTAATTCGGGTTCCGCTGGGATGGTTATGCGTCAAGATGACTGAATTCTTAGGTGCTTCGATCAGCACCTTATGCATTTCTTCAGTAAAGGTTACCTTATTGAGGCTACCCGATAGCCTTCCAAGTTCCGATCCTGTTTTTGCGTTTAAAATAACCGCTGTTTCCTTCGCTTCCTTACTCCCTAACCGGACGATCTCACGGTTGATGATTGCCAGTTGTTCTGTAACGTGCTCTGGCACACCGGGTAAGTCCAAATGATAAGAAGCCTTCGGATTATAGCGGCGATTTATGATACCAGGCGGTTCTTCCAAAGCGCCAGGCGGTGGCAAGGGTCCTACATCCGGTTCAGCTTGCTTCGGCGACTTAAGTCTTGGCGCTCTGTTGGCATCCTCTGCATACTTCTCTGCCCATTCCGTGAAGTTCATATTGCCTGATACCGTGTAGGTCTTACCGTCCGCTCCACGGGCGATGCGCTCCGCTATATTGCCCTCATAGTGCGGCACTGTAGTTGACCGGCAATGTGCATGAAGTGGAGGGTAATTCAGGCCAGCTCGCGCTTCTTCAATCGGGAATATTTTCAAATCCATAAACCGGCACATCTTGGATGTTTTTCGATCAAGTGTAGCCATGAATTGATATTCTTCTACCCCTAACTCGCGGTAGCCATCCAATGTTGCTTGTCCGGAAAAATAAGCAGCTTCCGTCATGACGAGCCGTCTTGCATCCCTCATCGAGACGCCCATGCGTTCAGCAAAGGCTTTGATCATCTGATCCGATGGATCACCTCGGATCAGGCTCTGTATTAGCGTGGTATCAAGCTCATTGAGTAGCTTCACCTTGTCTTTCCATATCCGGCTACTGAAAATGGCACCATCGGCAGCCCAAGGCCGTGAGAGCAGCATTTCAAGTTGCCTATTATCCAGTTTTGCGAAACTTGCACCTACCCCTAAGCCTTTTTGAAGCTCAAATATACTTTTATAATAGCTATCCTTGTAGATGCCGCCCAGCAGCTCTTTGGTGCCTGCCTGCTTCGATGCTGATAGCATTTCGATGTGTTGCCTCATTTGCAGCTGCTGTGCTTCTAATCGGCTGATATGGACCTTTGCGCTTGCGTTCTCCAACTGCTTCATCCAACGTTGATCGACGGCATTCTCTCGGCCAGCTTTGATGTAGTCTTTGACATCCCACTTGAATTCCTCAAGCTCATTGGCCTTAAGCAATTTACGCGCACCTGCAACGCTAACATCATTATTCTTAGCTAATCGCTGATACCAGGCGTCTGTATCCTTCTTGATTTTCGCCATGGCCTTTTTATATTCCACATCAGTTCGATTGGCATAAGCTGTACCTTTGTTCAGTTGCGCCTCACTAAGCGCCTCCAGCCGTTTCTGCCAATATTCCGGCGACTTCATGCGTCATCATCTCCAGAAGACACTTCCGAAGCAATAAACCCAATTAACGGCAGTTTATCAATTGGTTCAGGGGCATTGACCGCTGTAATGAGCGTAGCAAGGGCATTGAGGTCATCACTATTAACGGATTCGCCTTTTTTGAATGTATCTGTGCAAAAGCAGCACATTCCGCGAATCAGCTCATTTACTTTTCGACTCGTTTCCAGTTCCAGCATCAGGAGTGCCTCCGATCCCGCCATACGTATCCGCTTGGTCAAGCGCCTCATCCTTTTGCTTCTTGATCCGCTCAAGCTCCGCTTGGACATCGGTAACATAAGGATGCTGAGCGACAAGCGTCTCGTCTGACAAGATTCCGACACTGTTTTTGATATCCGAGATTATGGCGGACTCATCGACTGGCATGTCCCGATTGAAGATGAACGAGACATCTTCGCCGCTGTAATCAACTCCTGTTGAATTGTACAGATGCGTGTCGATGAACCAGCGCAGCTGCTCCAAGCTTGCTTGGAATTCCGTCTCAATCATACTGGCATCCAGATCAAGATCCGAGTAGAGGAAGCGTAAGGCCACGCCGGACGGTGCGCTGCCAAAGTTAGCCGCCTGCGTATCTACGCCCCGCCCAAATTCGTAGATGTCTTTCCGGTTTTGTTCTTGATGAGTTTTGAGTGCCTCGGTATTGATCTGCAAACCGATTGTATCAACGCCTCCGTCACTCTCCACAAAAGCGGTCCGATAAGTAGCGATATTCTTCCTGAATTCGCTGGCCTTGGTACCACCGTAATTTTTGACAACATAGATGCTGTCCGGGAGGTCTTCCAGATTATTTGAGTTATCTGATTTATTCCGGTCATAATCATCAACCAACTGCTTAATAATTTCAACGAGCGATTGCTCCTCCTCGTTGTATTTCCAAGCGATAAAGGGAACTCGCTCCCAGTTCAAGGGCTGTTCTTTACCTTCAGTCAGTGCTGTAAAGTGAGCTCCTACATCCCCAACCTCCACATCCGGTATAAGGCCAGCACCCCCGTTTATATAACGCCGCACCCCATGAGTATCCCACCACTCAATTTTTCGGACTACGGTGCGTTTGAGTCCCTCATACACCACAACCTCATAGTCCCGGATTACCGCATCCAGAAGGGTATGCGCTTCGTCACGCCATAAAGGGATGATCTCAAGGCTGTCCATCAACTTGAATGATAGTTCGCCTTCCTCGTCGTAATAGACGAACCACCAACTAATGCCATTGTTGACGGCTGCTTTCCCGGCGCTCTGTAGCCGGCGCAGCATCGCCTTGTCGAAGATGTTGTTCAACGCCTTCTGATATGCATCGGGTTTCGTCTGGATGCTCATCGGTTTACCCAACAGATAGCCGACCTTCTGGTCCACGAGCTTTCTGACAAACGCATTGGGCAATTTATTGTTGGCCAGATTGCCCACGATCTCCTTGGCTCCGCTGGCGCCGATCGCAGTTCGCTCCCGGTCCATGATGTCCGTCTTGTTACGGTAGTAGCGATCACCGACCGACATCCATTTCATTTTATCGGAGTTTCGCCACTCACCAATCTCCATTTGAATGATCTGCTCGATCGTTGCAGCGGACTGAGCGCCATCCTTCAAAATCCTTTCGATATTTTGCATTTCTCCATTCAGTGCAAACAGCATATTTTCTCTCCTTTCTACTTTTCATTTGGGAAGTAAACACCGGATTTCTTGCCGGTTGCGAACGCCAGAACGACCGCATCCGCCCTATCCGGGGAATCCAGTCCTCTTTTCTTCATGTCTTCCTTTCGCTCGAGTGCAATCTTCCCTTTACTGGTCATGCGGTACTTCCGTTGGGTGAGCTGCGTGATCAAACGCTCATCATCAGGCAGTTCGACCTCAACAGGCCGACCCTGCATGTGTCCAGAAAAGCACTCTTGTAGAATATCCCGCAGGTCAGCCCAAGTTTCAGTACCGCGGTTGTCGTAATGCTCCTCTTCATTGCGTGTTGGCTTAGAACCATTGTTAATAGGAATGACTTGCCAACCCTTCAGTCGTTCCTCTCGGATGACTTCTTCCAAACGGTCTGTTACACCACCGCCGACGCCGCTGTCATCCACTTTGATTTCCACCTTCCCGAGCTGCGGGAAGCGTCGGAGCATTTTCCGGCCTGTTGCAATTACCCAGCCGGCCGTGACCATCGTGTCTTGTTTGTTATAACACTTGAGTTTGAAAACCTTCATCCCTATGCGCGGAGCAATCACCGTTTCGTCGTCCCCGAAGCGCGCAACGTCCACACCTAAATGAAGAGTATCGCCAACGGACGCAATAGATCCGCCAGCTACCAGTTCCACAAGCTCCAAAGCAATAAATGAATCTGCCTCTGCTTTTGGAAACTCACCATAGACCCGTACACGGACAACATCACTCTCAGCTCCATATTTATCGATAAGCATTTGGACGTTCTCTTTGCTTGTCCGTTTGCTGTCACGGCTGTCAACCTTGTGCGTCCGATAGCGGCTGCGGTCCCGGTTGTGCGAATCGTAAAAAACCCCACTCGTTCGAGTCGGGTTCCCACACATCAGCAATTTATTATCTTCGCCGGACAAAGTCCCTTGAATGGCCTCCATGATCGGATCAGCGACACCGGAAGCCTCATCGACAACGAACAACATGTGGTCTTCGTGGAAACCCTGCATGTTCTCCGGCTTCGTGGCCGTGCGGGCCGTAGCGAACCAGCGCTCTTCGTGGCCGATCATATAAACCTTCGTCTTCGTCCACTTGAGCAGATTTTTAACCATCGAAGCCTCAAGCCACTTGGCGACCTCTGCCCAAAGCACGTCATTGAGCTGCTGCTTGGTGGGGGCCGTACATACGACACGGGCGTTTGGTCGGCAGCAGAGGAACCAAATGACCAACACCGCCTCGAAACCAGTCTTCCCCACCCCTTGTCCAGAACGCACGCTTGTACGCGGATGATGAGCAACATCCATCATGGCCGCTTGCTGCCAGTCGTCCGCCTCAAAGCCCAGCATGTCCTCACCGAAAGCTACCGGATCGTCCCAATATAGATCAAGCAGGTGTGCCACATCGGACATTACGTTATAAGGCTTACTCATCAGCAGCCACCCGTGCCTTACGCCGCTGTGCAATCTCCTTCAGTGCGTCAGTCCAGCTTTGTGTTGCACCCGCGACTCCTTGCAGCTTATTCAGCTCGATCTGAAGGATAGCCGTGCGAACTTGCTTTTCCTCATCAACAGCAATAAGCCTATTCTTGAGCTCAATCGCCTTAATCTTCTGCCCCTGTACCCGGGTCAACGCTTCCTCGATGCGGATAATATCCTCAATGGATCGGTAGGCAGTCTCCTCAATCTCAGTCGTGACCAGTTCGTCCCGTGAGTTGATGACCGTTGTTGCCTTTCCGGTCTTCTCATCATGAAGCGGAATAGCTTCCTTTGTCGTGCGTAGTTGCTGTAGCACACGCCGCTGATTTTCGGTCAGGCCGTCAGTTAGCCGCTTAATCCGCTGTAGCATGCGACGCTCCCGGATGGTCAGTAACGTTATCGCTTCGTCAGCCTGGCGTACCGGATCGGTGTCAATCTCCCCGAGCAGCTCCTGCTCGTCCTGCTCCAGTGTATCGAACCATATCGATTCGAACTCTCCTGTACGGACTGCTTTCTTGTTACCATGCGGTCCACCGTGACCCCCACGGTTGCCCAGGGCATTCTTACTGCCCTTAGGCGCACCACCTTTGTTGCCCAGGGCGTTTTTATTGCCCTTCGGTGCGCCTATTCGTTTAGTAACGTTACTATTGCTTGCATTGGTAACGTTACTATTCAAAGCGAGTTCCCACTTATCCTGACTCTTCCACTTCCTGACCTGTGTTTCCCCAAGACCCAGTTGATTGGCAATGGCTTTAAGCTTCATCTTACCGTTGCTATCCAGCCACATCTGCTTTGCTATATCCCTGTCTGGACTTCTTTCTCTAGCCATACTACACGATCACCACCCCCCGAAAAGAAAAAAGATGAGCTGTGACGGCTCATCTCCCACTTGTTACAGTTCATTCCAATCTGTGCTTATACTTGGTTATAAAGTCAGGGTAGGTGTACGCAACCTTGTCTTCTTTCTGGTTACAATCCT
This sequence comes from Paenibacillus sp. FSL H8-0034, assembly GCF_038000305.1. Taxonomy (NCBI): domain Bacteria; kingdom Bacillati; phylum Bacillota; class Bacilli; order Caryophanales; family Paenibacillaceae; genus Paenibacillus; species Paenibacillus sp. FSL H8-0034. Next base: position 3,773,014 of record NZ_JBBOBS010000001.1, on the reverse strand, counting down.
TATACTGCGACCGCCTCGCTTCCTCAACTCTTTCCCTGAGGGTTTGACCTTTAATACCGCGTTCTTGCATAAGTACCTTTAACCAATGTTGTGCTTGCATTTTCATTTCTCCTTTTCTCTGTATCGACCTTGGCCGTACACTTACATGATAAGAAAAAGGAAATTGAATTTAACACCACAACGTTCTAGAATTCATCCTTTTGCAATTCTATGTCCAGCTCAATGAGCTTCCGCAGATCGTCCACTGTCTTTATCTCAATGTTGCCGTCTTGAAAATCCTTTACCCATCGGGCAATGCCAGCCTTGACGATCTTTCGGTACTGCTCCTTTGATTCCAGAATACCAGCCATTACCGCAAGCTCGTGCTGCAGCAACAAATCCTTATTATCTGATGTTCCCATTGTCGTTCCCCTCGGCTTTCCGTTATTATGGAAAACGAGATAGCGGATGTCTGCAAAATGCCACGCGTGGCGGGCCGCTATCTCAGCCGGGGGAACTCGGTTCGTGGAAGGGCGTTAGTGCGCCCTTCTTTTTATTTTGAGCTAAGCCATTGGGAATGTATCTGTTCAGCGATCCGCTGCATCATTAAAGGCGGTACGCTCATACCGCAAACATACTGTACATTGGCGTCCATAAAGTCATAATCAGCTGGAAAAGTCTGCATTCGAATGCAATCAGTATTGCTGATATGATTCGGCTGATCCGTACGCAGAAAAACGGATGAGCTTGCAAGTGTGTTTGCGACCTTCTGATCCTTGAGCAGAATCGTATTGAAGTTGCTCATCTTGCCTTCTACACGCTCCGTCACATCACCGATACTCAAATCAGGCGGTCGCCGCTTTTGCCAACGTTCGAACGTCTTGCTTGCTGGGTTTATCGGTTTTCCTTCCCCGCTGCGGATATCCTTATACAACACCGGGGACTCGTTGAATTCAAGCGTCAGCTGCGGCAATTGCTGGTCTTCTCTAGCCGCTATAAAGAAAAGACGCTCCCGTTTTTGAGGAACGCCCATCGTAGCCGAATTGAGAAGAAAAAGCTGCGGTCTATACCCCATTTCTCGAAACCTCGACAATACAAGGCTGACGAAGCCACGGGCCTTTCCGATCATCATACCCCGCACGTTTTCAGCCACTACCACCCGAGGCCGCAGTTTATCGGCTACATCAAGAAAGTCGAAGAACAGATCATCCAGCCTCTGTACTGCCTGCCCCTCTCGAAACTTAAATTTCTTTCCCCATTTATCCTCCCGATCCCCCGCCGTTGAAAACACGCTGCAGGGTGGCGAACCGTCCAGTATATCCAGACCGAACAGTTCCTTCGGCAGCTCCGTATCAGGCAACGCCTTGAATTGCTGGATCGGCATCAGAAAGGGAAAACGCGGGTTGTGATTCGTCTTGTATATTTGCATCATCTGTGGGTCAATCTCCACATTCCCCAGCAGCGCGTATCCTGCAAGCTTATAACCCATGGTTGAGCCGCCACCACAACTGAAGCATGAAAACACTGTCCGGTTATGCCGCTGAACGTTGGCAAGGTCAGAAAGCTTCCAGTCCCATGCAGAGTGGCTCATGATGGTTCCTCCTGATTAAATACGAAGCCGCATCTTGGACATTTGCAGTCAAACCTTGATTCGTCAAATTCGCTTACATCCAGCTCTCGGTTCTGAAAATCGCCAAGCTGATCAGCGGACGGTTCAGCGAAAGCAGTGAGCAGCCGATTAATTTCACCCTCATCGAAGCCAGATAGATCCAAATCAGTACCAGCCCCCTGTAGATCTGCCAACAGGTTTGCCAACGCCTCATCATCCCATCGTCCGGAAATTTTATTGAGCGCCAAATTCAACAATCGCTCCTGCTGTTCATCCAAGTCCACGACCGATACGTCCAGTTCCGAATACTCCAGCTCGTTAACCATGATCTTGTATCGCTGATGTCCTCCGACCATGTTGCCAGTCCTCTCGTTCCAGACAATCGGCTCGACGTAACCGAACGATTCAATGCTGCGGCGAAGCTGCTCATACTCCGGGTCGCCTTGCTGTAGGTCAATTCGAGGGTTATAAGCTGCTGCATTGATTCGATTGATTGGTATGGTTCTGATATCCAAAGTAAGCCCTCCTTGAGTAATGTCGGTATTTCGCCCCAGGCAAGGCCGTCAGGACAAACACACAATCATTTGAACGCCCCGCCTTGCCGCTATCCGACATGATTCGACAATAAAACGCAAAAAAATCCCACGCCTTATAATGGCTGCTGGGACTTCGAAATCACGCTTATTCCACGTACTTAGTTACCAGAGTGGTGTTTAAAACCGCCTACGGCAGTCCACCCGCTCCCTCACGTCGCCTTGCCAAAAACATGCAAGCCTCGGTTCCGTCGGGGTCATTATGAGCGGCAGCGATTGCTTTATCTTCTTGATAATTATTCGATAAAAACCGCACCTCACTGCGCTCGTGCTTTTAAAAGCATACGTACTTAGTTACTTTAGAGGTAGAAGGGAGATAAGAGCATTTTACAACGAACGTACATTCCCGTCAAGGCGTGTAATTAAATCGATCATAGTTTCTTCCTATTAAATATCTATCACCCATAGGTGGCGATCGTAAGGTGAAATCTGGCCTTTAATAACGGTCATTTATATACGTATTAGATGCTATGATTCTATCTAGCCTCAAAAGAGAAAGAATCGCATCACCTGCATCATTATGAATGTGTTTGAAAAAAACTTTTTTTGAGAAACTAGAAATTTGTCTCGATTCATTCTTTTTGAGTGAGACAATCGCAGTTACGTTCTTAGAATCATTACTATGATAAAAACCATTTTCCGCTCTTGTCCACCCACTATTGTTTTCCACGTTATTATAAAAATTTAATTCATCTCCATAGATTGCTGCCGCAACATCAATATTGTCCTTAGTATTAGTTTCGGAGATAATCAAATTAATATTATTGTCATCACTCTGCTTGTCAAAAGAAGAGGACGCCTTACATAATGCACCAAAAAAATGATTTCTTTCTTCTCCCGTGATATTAATCATATCCATATCCGCAGTTGATCCCAATAACATACAATCAACATTAGGATTAGTCATTTTGCTGAATTTTATTTTTGAAAGCATAACTCCATCCGCATAATAAGAAATACCAATATTATCGGGAATATGTAAGTTTTGTTTGATAAACTCTATCAGTCCATTTATATTTGTTGAATTAAAATTTTCATGCATTGTAATAGAATACCACCTTGGTACTTTCACTTCTTTCATCTCACTTTTAATATTTCTAATAATTTTATTTCGTTTATTCTCCCTTTCTGTGGGGTTTGAGTTCTTTATTTGAATATTGAATGTTTTTCCTTCAAATTCATTAAAAGTTAGTACATAGTCGGTATTTTTCCCTATTTGAGGTTCGTATTTTATCATGATGTTGCTGCCGTGATTTCTTAGCAATTCGGCAGCAACAGTGTGCTCCGTAAGAATATCATTTGGTTTCCTTCTCTGTAAAAATAATTGCTCATTTAATTTATGAAGATCGTGATTTTCAAGCAATAAGATATTCTCTGCAAGCATAAAGACATCTTCTCTGTTTATGTACCTTAATTTCTTGGATTCATCTTCCCATGAATTCAATTCAAATTTCAATGTAGATAGAAGGATTTGCTTGGCTTTTTCTAAATAGGTTTCATAAATTGAATTCATATACACGATTCCTCCCCAAACTTTATCATCTATAATTATACAAAAAAACCTACTCATTTAAGAATAGGTTCACTAATTTTTCTTTTTCAATTTTTTTTCGAGCACTTTCCACATAGCCTTGAACTGTACCTTTCTTCACGCAAAGAAAGGTAGCAATCTCCGCATAAGAATAGCACATACCATGATGAAGCTCAAAGCATTCTCGCTCCCGCCCACTTAAGACAGACAAAGCCGATTCAATTTGGAACCGTTGATCTTCAGACAAATTGGCTGGACTTCCGGATGAATGGTGCTGCATAAATGATTGCATACGTAAGGGATCCATGAGCTTTTCACGTTGGTATGCAGCCCTGCGCTCGATTCCCCGTTTGTTACCAGGCTGCTTGCCGGTATGCATCCATTCAATGGCATAGTTCACATCGGCTATCATTTCCTCAATAGCTTCCTTGTCTGCAGGGCTCGCCTTATCCTTTGCTTTCTGTAGCCCTCTGTGGGTTCCGCGGTAGGAACGCTTAAGCTCTGCAATATTTGGCAACCATTTCGTACCATCCACTTGACTCATTGTTCTACCGCTCCCCCTATCATGATGTCATTTATTAAAAAACTCAATAATTCCCTGCAAGTCGCTTGATACCAAATCCGCAAAACCATACATCACGTCGTACTCGCCTGCGGGGAACTCGTCCTGGTAGATGACCAGCCGCTTTCCGGCACCAGCAGCATACCCCGCTTCTAAATGGGCCGACTTACCTGCTGGCAAGATCAGCAGCACCGTATCAGCCCAATCCAGCCACTTCTTGTCCTCTTGGAATGCCCGCTGAACAATCGGCTCTTGCAGCACAGTTCGTGCGTTTAGGTTCTCTATGTTGGGCAGCAGATCGAAGCTAAAAACGAACCGATCCTCTGATGGATCGCAGAAGGCGTCAACCTCGAAACCGCTCGAAACCAACAGCCCTTTAATGCCTTTGACCAGCTCTGCGTTCTTCCATGAGGATGCGAGATAGATTCGCCGTGTTCCGGACTTCTTTTCAAGCAACCGGATCGTGCGTGCTCCCCCATGCTCCTTGCTGATATATCCCTTCTGCTCCAAACTCTCCACAAGATAGAAAGCGGTGGAACTGGAGCCGTAACGCATTGCATCGGAGATTTCACGGAGGGTCGGAGAGTAGCCGTTCTTATTCATGAATGATCGGATATATTCCAAGGAGTCAGCTTCACGCCGGGTTAATGGTTGGCTCATTCGGTTGATCCCTCCTCAATTGCGGTATCCAAAGCCAGTGTCAATGCCGTCTAACTCAAACCTGTCAGTACTCAATTTAATTGCCTCCTTTCAGAACAACGTCATTTGCTACGCCTGCCCCTGCGCTTACTTCTCTTCCTTTCTCCGATCTTTCGGTAAATGTCCGCCATAATAATACCGGTTCTTGTGAGGTCAGCGTTGTTTTGAATCAGACCGTTTTTATTCATTATGGCGAGTTGCCCACGCGATATAAGAATCAGGTTGTTCGGATCGAAATTACGTCGGTTTCCGTCACCAAAAATGATTACGTACCCCTTCGGTATGGGTCCATTATTTTTCTCCCAAACAAGTAGGTGCTTTCCTCGCCACTTGTTGGGGTCGGCGATCTTGACGTCTACGTAATCATCACCGTTGATCCTTTCTGAACCCACACGCACATAATTGTGTGGCTTGTGACCTTTTTTAAATTGAGTGGCTTCACCGCCTATCCACTCCTTCTTTTCCCCTTTGTTGAAGGGCACGTTTCCTGGTTTAATCCTGGCATCGATGCCACTTTTCAGCTTATTGTTTTTCACGTAAGCCCTCATGTGCGAGGGCTTACGATCAGTGCCAAATCGATCGTTGAACATATCCGTCAGTTCCGGGATGTAGCGACCTTTCACATTTTCTTTGATGAATTCAGCCTGTTCAGGCGTGTATCGAAACATGTATTATCCCTCCAGCATTTTCGGGATAGTTGTGTCCGCATTCATCCTGTCGTCAACGAGCTTTCTGGCTTCCAGTACAAGAGCACCGTTGGCTATGATTTGGGATGCCACGCTTGTAACAGACTTTGCCCTGTTCATCTCTTCAAGCAGCTTATCGCCGGTCAGACCCTCGTCACTTAACCGTTCTAATTGAGCGAACAAATGATTATTTAAATCCCCCAAAGTATTTCGCATCTGATTCACCCCGCCTGCTGCTTTATCTTCATCCGTTCTATATGCTGATCGTTGTGGTATGCCATAAATCGCTGCACATACTTCGAAACATCTTCACCAGGGATCAATTCCACGAGATCCGACGTCACGTAATCAGCAACTCTCTGTACCAGAGCAAACAATTCACTCATGACTCGCGTACGATCAAGCTCCGCAGCTTCAATAGCACTTTCAAATAAATCAATGCCGTTATAAACATCGATGCGCTGCTGGATCGGCTGCATGGCGGCAGTAATCGGCACACGAATAGTCACAACAGAATCAGTCACATTTTCGGAAGCGGCATCGATTATTGCCAGCAAAGCGCATTGTTCCTCCTCCAATTCGTTGATCCGAGCACCAGCCTGATCGGCGACGATGGCTGCACCTTTCAGGAGTTCGTTCAGATGCTTCGTTTCCCTTTCCTCTGCTTCCAGCCCGCGGACCAACCGTTCGACATCCCCCTCAAGCTTTAGTGTTCGTTCCTTATCGAATTGGTAGCGGTCCTCCGAATGTTTGAGTTGATCCTTGAGCTCCGATATCGTGCGGTCACGCTCCAGAATACCGGATGCAAAGTCATCTGCCTCCTGTTCTGATTTATGAAGTTCGGTTTTGAGTTTTTCCAATGTTTCTTCAGCTTCCTTCGATGTTTCTGGAACATTCGGAACTTCTGTAGTGATGGCTGAATCTAACTGTTCGAGCAACATCCGGGCTTTTTCAGCATTAATACCCGTTAACTCCCACTTTTTAACCCATACATGAACCGTGTTATATTTCATCCCCCAAGCCCGCTCTATGCTGGACAAGGTCTCACCTGCAGCAACCGCTTTAATCAAATCATTTTTTGTGAGTCCGCATGCGGGACCGTTCTTTTCATTCATCCGATCCAACTCCTCTTTAGATAACTTATATTCGATTACAGGACCACTCCCCACTGCCCGTAGCTCCACTTCGAGATTTGGACGAGGTACTGGACTTCGCTCTTTCTTTCCACGGCCTTGGATCGGCTACACTAAGCTGGACAGAAAAAATAAGGGCTTGTAGAATAAACCTATCATACTAAGGAGCGGATCTCTACAATGCCTAAACAACAACGACGCACGTTTACAACGGAATTCAAAAAGCAAATGGTGCAGCTCTATGAAAATGGAAAAACCAGAGCAGCGATTGTGGAGGAATATGACCTCACAGCATCTGCTTTAGACCGCTGGATCCACCAATCCCAGACAACAGGCTCCTTCAAAGAGAAGGACAATCGCTCGGCAGAAGAAGAGGAATTGATGGCTTTGCGAAAAGAAAACCAGCGTCTGAAAATGGAGGTGGATATTTTAAAGCAAGCCGCGCTGATCATGGGACGAAAGTAGCTATCATCCAGAACAACCGTGATAAATACTCGGTATCAGCACTGTGCGACGTCCTGCAAATCGCAAGAAGTACATTTTATTATGACGCCCAAGAACGAGCCACTGAAGATGATGTCACCGAAGCTATTGTGGATATCTTTCTCAAGAACCGAAAAGCCTACGGTACACGCAAGATCAAAGTGAAGCTTTACGAGCGCGGGTTCATCGTCTCCAGACGCCGCATTGGCCGCATCATGAAAGAGCAAGGGCTCGTTTCCACTTACACGGTGGCACAATATAAGCCCCATAAATCGTCCTGTAACGAAGCGACAACGACCAATGTTCTAAAGAGAGAGTTTGAGCAAACGGAAGCTAAACGCTTTGTCGTCAGTGATTTGACGTATGTGAAAGTCCAGAACCGATGGCATTACATTTGTGTGCTAGTAGATCTGTTTAATCGCGAAATTATTGGTCATAGTGCAGGTCCGAACAAGGACGCTGTCCTGATTACCCGTGCCTTCGCAACCGTTAAGAGTGATCTACGCCAGATTCAATGGTTTCATACCGACCGTGGCAGCGAGTTCAAAAATCAAAAGATGGATGAGCTCTTAGAGACGTTTGAAATCGGTCGATCGCTAAGTATGAAAGGCTGTCCTTACGACAACGCTGTGGCTGAAGCCACTTACAAGATCATGAAAACAGAGTTTGTGAACCAGATGAACTTCCAGAGCCTTCGCCATCTGGAATTGGAATTATACGATTACGTCAACTGGTTCAACAAGCATCGCATCCATGGAACCTTAGACTATATGACGCCTGTTCAATATCGACAAGAAGCCCTTAAAAAAGTTGTCTGATTTACTGTTGACAATCCACCTCTCATAAGGGTTTCCACCTCAATTTATCGAGCCTACCGCATAAACCTCGGCAGGCTGTCGATTTAATGTATGTTAAGCAGCACCGTTGCTGCGCTCTTCTTTAATACGCTTCTTGTATTTGCTCCATGCGGCAGCCATTTGGCCGGATGTAACTCCTATGGATGCCGCGATCTGCATCCAAGTCTCGCCGCCTTTCCGACGCTCCAGAAGTGCTGGGAAATCATAAGGAATGTCTTCGAAGTTTGGCTTGTTCTTCAAAATGTAAGCATCGAGGTCCAATGAGTCTGATTTTGTTTCGGTAACCCCGCCACCCTTCGAGTCAAGCTCCGAGTCATTGAGGTCGTCATTGTCAACATCAGTATCATCAAGGGGATCTAATGGAATGTCACGAAGCTCACCACCAAAAGCAAGTATTTCACCGATGAGGTAACGAATATGCCCTGGTGAATATCCACCAATCGGGGCAATTCCGATCTCTTTTCTTACTTCGTCAGCATTCATCCCAAGGACGCATTTACCATCTACATATTTTTTAGGGTAAGTTGTCTCTCCATCCACGATAGGAAAAACATACTCAATCCAATTTGTGCCTTTTTGCTGAGTGATAATAACTTGCTTCCCGTCATAATTTGGAGCCACGTTAGATTCATCCATAATCTCAATATCTTCATCTTCGCCAGAAGTTGCTCCCGGATCCGACTGTTGCCCTATATGTTCCTGTTCATCATCTAGCTCATCTTGCTCAGAAGAATCCTCGGCCTTCGATTTTCTCCATTCGTCCCAAGCGGCGGCCAAGGGGGCAACACGGGAGCGATACTCATCGATCAGCTCCACGGCTTTGCCACTGCTCAATCCAGATTCAGTGGCGACTTTCAGATACGTTTCACCATCGTTAATACGTTCGATCCAGCGCTGAACCGGGTACCACCGCATATCTTCATAAATTGGAGCCAGACCAGACAGAACGAACTCGTCCACCACCTCACGGCTGATCTCCTCCGGTACCTCGGTGATATCCAATTTATTTTTAGGCAAACCTAGATCAGCTTCGAGTTGCTCCCCTTCCGGCTTAACCTCGCTGACGATCCCAGTTTCGTCCACCTTATAGGACTTGATCGGCTTATCGGTTTTAGTGTTAATCTGCACATTAAAACGGACAATCTCAGAATCAACCGAAATGGCAACACGTCCATCTAACATTTCCGAAAGCAAGTCGATCTTGCCAACCAGCGCACCGTCCGATATTTCCAATACGATTTCCTTAACTCCCTTTGGCTTTAAGTTTATTTTCTTGAGCACTGCTTTAAACTCTGTGTATCCCATGTTATTCACGCTCCCTTGATGTATTTTTGATGATAGGCCCAGCAGAGTGCGATCGCATCGGATGGGTCAAAAAGCCTTTCCTTCACGTCGCCAATTTTATTTTTTCCCTTATTTGCTTTGTACAGCACGGGTACTGCGATCTGATCATAGTCCAAATCGAACAGCATCATCATTTCGGCGGCTACGGTCTCTTTGTCAGCATTCCCTTTGCCCGTTTGCATCTTGAGCTCAGTGGGACGGATGCCCTCGATCCGCTTGCCCAGGTGCAGCGCAGCCAGTGTGACCATGGAATAGGCACCCACTAAGGCAAGTACACTGTTGGCATTTTTAAAATGCACGGGGCGCTCGAGCACGACGATATCTGGCTGCTCCCGTTTTATAAGTTTATAGGAGTCCTGGTATATCACGTCCAATACATCTGGCATGCTGATTTTGCTATAGTCTCGTAACCCAAATGATGACGGTTTGCCTTTCTTCATTGTCGCCCATCCGGCGTAATTAGTACCGTGATCAATACCCATGAGCTTCAAACCCGATGCCTCCCCGGTTACGCCAATAAGGCCGTAGCGTGTACACCACGCCGATCACTTGCCCTCGATGCCGGATTAAGTAGCGAAACTTGGTTTGGTACAATGGATCAATACGCACCTTTTTCATGCCCCTCTGCCTCCCTTGTACATGTCCGGGATAGCCGGACCGCTTTTATTCTTCACAGGCGGGTCCGTGCTGAATGCCCGCTGCAAACTGACAAATTTATTGAACTGCTTAAGAAATACCAGTTCCACGGTGCCAACCGGACCATTACGCTGTTTAGCGATAATAATCTCGATAACATTCTTCTTCTCGGACTCTTTGTCGTAGTAATCATCCCGGTACAAAAACGCCACGATATCCGCATCTTGCTCAATGGCCCCAGACTCTCGAAGGTCAGACATCATCGGACGTTTGTCCTGACGCTGCTCCACACCACGACTCAGTTGGGAGAGCGCAATGACCGGTACATCCAGCTCCCGGGCGATCTGCTTCAAGGTCCGTGTTATTTGGGATACCTCCTCTTGCCTGTTCACACCACGGCGGCCGCTGCCCTGGATGAGCTGCAAGTAATCGATCAAGATCATCCCAAGCCCACGCTCTTTTTTCAACCAGCGACACTTTGATCGGATTTCATTTACTGTGATGCCGGGGGTATCATCGATATGGATATCTGCCTCAGCGAGTTTACTGACCGCTCCACTCATTCGCTCCCAATCGTCCCCTTCAAAGAGTCCGGATCGCATCCGACTGGCATCAACCTGCGCTTCAGCACATATCATCCGTTGGACCAACTGGGCAGCACTCATTTCCAAACTGAAAATGGCGACGGTCTCCTTCTCGTTCACCCCTACATTCTGAGCAATGTTCAAAGCAAAAGCCGTCTTACCGACCGAAGGACGAGCTGCAACAATAATCAAATCCGAACGTTGAAAGCCCGCTGTCATCCGGTCTATATCGTCGTATCCTGATTTGATCCCTGTTACACCGCGGTTCGTGTAGCGCGCATCATACCGTTGCTCCGCATCCTCCCAAACCTGCATCAACACTTGCCTAAGGCCAACAAACTGCTGCGTGGGGGTTGTCTGATCAGATAACTTCGACACTGCCTGCTCTGCCATGACGACAAAATGCTGAACATCTTGTTTTTGTGCAGCTTCTCCGAGCAATGAAAGAGAGGTATCAATCGCTTGACGTCGCATAAACATTTCCTGTACACGAGCTACGTAGTAATCGACATTCGCAAGCGTTGGGACAGCGTTGGCCAGTTCGGATAAGTATCCGATACCACCAGCCGCTTCGATTTCCTCGGAGTCCTGAAGTTGTCCTATGACCGACAGATAATCGACAACTTTTCCTTCCCCAGTAACTTGGCTTATGGCTCTAAAAATCCGCCCGTTCGCCTTGTTGTAAAACTCACCACCCTGCAGCAAATCCAACATGAGTTCAAGCGCTGCCGTATCCAGCAAAGCAGCACCCAATACCGCTTGTTCCGCCGCTATATCGCAAGGGGGATCGATACCTAAAAGCCCTAATACATCTTCAAGCCTGTTCACTGATCATCTTTCCTTTGCAGCTTCTGTCTGACCCGCTCCCAGTAACCATTTGGCGGTGGTCTGTCATCTGCAGCCCACCGGTCAAGTTTCGCTTGAAAGGCTGCAGCTTCATCTTTGCTTCGCTGGCTATCCTGAAGGTCACCAAGATGCCCGCGGATATTTGATATTTTTGGTGGATAATCCTCAGTCATGATATGCATATCTACATTTTTCATCGCTGCTGCAAAAGGGAAATCATGCAAGTATTTCAGGTGACGATCAATATTCTCGTCACTTGTATCAAAGTTTGAATAATTTTTCTTAATCGCGATCAGCAAAGCTGCTACTTCTCCCCTGTGCATGCTTCTCTGCCTCCTCCTGCATGATGCGTTCTAGCCGTTCTATCTCCTGTTGTTGCTTGGATTTGCGTGTCCGCTCCTTCCCTGCTCCGTGAATTTCTGCATGTCGGGAAGAGACGTTATATTGCTCGAAGGCGGTTTTTAAATCATCCCAGCAAGCGAAGATAACCATTTTGCAATAGGAGAACAATCGGATCTTATCCGTTACCCGCTGCCTGGTTGCTTTTTTTCTGGCAATGGCAAGGTCGATAAAAAAGTATACGAGATCCAACGGAATGGCCTCGTTCGCAACCTCACACAAATGTTTCCAGTCTGCAGGGACCGGATGTAATACCCCGTTGCTCCGCATATAGTATTGCTCTATCTGGAAAGCTTGCTGCTCAGTTATCGGTTTATCAAGGTCTATTTGGCCTGTGGAGAAGGAACCCACAGCGGACGACAGAACCCCGGACCTTGAACTCAACTCTTTTTTATCATCTTCCTGCAAGCCATTAATCCATCTATCTATCAAGATCTTTATAATATCTTTATTAGAGTGGACATATTTGTCCTGGGGACTGGACATATCTGTCCACTCTGTCGGTTCAGACTGGACATTATTGTCCACTCTGTCCGGTGGAGAGTGGACATTTTTGTCTGAACTATTTATAAATTTCTTTGAATTTCTAACTGTGAATATCATGCCGTATGGAGCACGGGTGATCTTAATGTATTCTTCCGTTTCTAACATCTCGATCCAACGTTGAACCGTCCGTTCAGCTACTCCGAATTTAGCAGCTAGATTTTCACGCTTGATCGGCTTGTTTCCAAGGACAATGCCCCAGGTTATGCCATCCTTCTCAATGTCCTTGGTCGTAGCGCTCACGCACCACAGGAAAAGCCATATCGCGCTGCCTATTTTCTTGTAGTGTACTGGCTCTAACAAACCGGAATACATGGGGAACGGATAGCTGCCTGACATGCAATCATCCCCTAAATAAATATAATGCGCTGCTTGCCGGAATTACGGTGTACAAGGCTGAGTTTCTCTGGCATTGATTTTGTGACCAGCCAATTATCAGGATTGAGCTTAGTTGCCGCAATTGCAATCTTTTGACGCTTAGTTGGTCGCTTGCCATTCTTCATTGTTTGCGCTCCACAACGACACTTTCAGTCCTTACATGGACGGTCCCGACCATCCCATGCTTGGCCATCATCCCCATTTGAATCCCTCGCCCCATTTCAGTTACGAGTGTATTGAATAATTCTGGTACAAGTTCAGGTTTGCTAGATACGGCTATTTGTGCTCCCAAGCCATAAGCGCTTGCCATCAGATGCTCAGAAACTGCTTCCGCTCCTTGGTTCGTTGCATCAGCAAACATTTTTTCCATCAGATTAAATGCCGCTTTTCTTGCTTCACTTTTGGTCATATACTCCGCTCCTTAATAATCATTTGCTGCCAAGCTTTCGTTTCTTTACAAATCGAGGCTAACGTTTCGAAATGTCGCCTGCCTCGAGCGTAGCACACGAACTTTTTACTGCATGTTTCGTAGTAAAACCCGTTTAGTACAGGAACCCCTGAAGGGGCAGGTGTTGCTGACCGCGCCTCAGTGAACATCTCTAACTGTTCCACACTCATACCCTTTGCCTCCTGTCGTCTCTCAGCCATATGATGCGCTGTTTGTGGCTAATCTTAATGGGTGTAAAGCCTGGCATCCCAAGCGCAAAGTAAGCTCTTACCTCGCGTTTGAATGCTTCCTGCTCCAAGTTGTACAGTTCCCATATCCGATTGCCTACATGGGATTCGCACAAAGGGATGCCATAATCATCATAGATCGGTTCACGCGACATGGACCTCAACACCACCATCGGCATTGTCAAATCGGATCACCTGGTCAAAGGCAGCTTGTGCATCCTCGATATGAGTGATTACAAGAACCTTTTTAAAACGACCGGCCACCTCTTTGATGCTCTCCAGCACAAGAGCACGGTGCTCAGCATCCTGACTGCCTAACCCCTCATCGATCGTCAACCATTCCACTTTGCTACCGGCACGTTGCGCCAAAAGTTCAGCCAGGGCGAACCGGATAGCGTAATCGATGCGGAGTTGCTCCCCGCCGCTGAAAGTTTCATAGGGGCGTTCAGCGGACCAGTCGCCGATCATGATGTCCAATGTTTCCGTTAAGCCAACCTTAGACTTAAGCTCCCGCTGAGTTTCGAATCGGACGTAGTGCTTGCCTTTGCTCATCTGCCCAAGTATCTCGTTGGCGATGCGCTCTAGCTGCGGTACCGCGTTTTCAATAATGAGTGCTGGTATGCCATCCCTCCCGAATGCCTTGATGAGCGTTTGGTACCTTGCCCACCTCTGCGCCTTAGGCTCCATGTCAGCAGCCAGCCGATCACGTGCTTGCTGATCCACTTCAAGCGTGACTAGCGCCGCCTTAATGCCGCCGATCAGTTCAGCTAGCCCTGCTGATTGCTTACGCCGCTGTTGCAGAGCTGCTTGCAAACGTCCGAGCTCAAGCTGAAGCGCATCCTTCTCAAGTGTTTCTATAACAAGGAGATCATACTCGACTGTGAGTCTATCCTTTCGCTCGTTCTTCCCAATGAATTCAGCATTTATGGCAGTTATACGCTCTTCCGCATTCAGTTTGGCTTCCTGAGCAACTGATACCTGATCCTTGAGCTTTGCCCAACGATCCAATTCGATTGCTTTATTGCGCAAATCAGATAACGGAGCAAAGGCTTTGTTGAGACCGTCAACTTGCTGCCGTAATATCCCTTCTCGTTCTTGAGTATCCGCTTTACGTTTTTCCAGATCACCCTGCTGCTCCTGCGTCTGCTCAAGCAGTTCGTCTTTGCCAGCAAGCCGGGCGAATTTAGAAGCAGGGGCTCGAAGCTCGTCCACCCTCACTTTGCAAGCGCGGTGTGCTGCATAATCGTATTCCAATGATTGCTGGTTATCTTCCGCAGTGGCAATACTGCTCTTAAGAGCGTCCAAATAAGTCCGATCCAAAACATTCAACTGCTGTCGCAACTCCGGCAGTTCCAACACCGCAGCTGCAGCTTCATTCTGAAACTTACAAGTCGGAAGGCATCCGCTGTTATGGATATGAGCCTCTTGCTTTTCCAAAGCGGCGATTTTCTCCGTCAGCAGACGTTCCTCAAGTGTCAAACGGGACGCTTCCCGATCCCGCTTCGATTGTAAGTCAGCCAATTCTGCAGCCAGTAAGTTCCACTGATCTGCCAAACTCTCGAACACCTGCAACCGCTCCAGTTCCGCTTCATACAAATTCGCTTGCCCACGAAGCTTGTCCCGGTCTGCTAACTGTTGCTGCAGTAGCAGGATGCGTGAAGTGGTAGTGGTCAACGAAGTATCTATTTGTTGCAAGTCAGCCACCGTACCAGCCAAATCCTTGCGGAGTCGATCCAATTCGGGTTGCCGTGCTTCAAGAGCTGCAATTTGTTGCTTTACCTGCTCTAGTTCGATTGCCTTGGCATGGATGGTTTCCGCATTAAAAAGTATTTTCTCTGCCCGATCCAGACGACCTGTATGTCCAGCTTGCTCCATATGGAGCGAGGAAAGCTCTTCGTCAATCGCCGCTAAATCCTTATTGATTTGCTGGATACGAACAGTTTTGGCTTTCAATTCACCCAGTTGCGTTTCTGTCACCTTTATTTGATTCTCACCTTCAGTGACCAATTCATGAAGGGTTTCTTGCTGCTCAGACAAGTCAATCAACTCAGCTTCCTTGGCAGGAAGTCCTGACAGCCGGTCATCCAACATGAGGAGCTTGTCCTTGCTTTTCTCAATCTCGATATGGAGCAGGTTAGCCCGCTGTCTGGCACGTTCCTGAAGCTGATCATAAACGCTTAGTCCAAGGATCTGTGACACTACTTCCTTACGTCTTCCGGCAGTAGCTCCTGTAAAGGCGTTTGCCTGCCCCTGCAAGATCATACTGCTGGCTGTGAACGTTTCATCGTCTAGGTTAAGCAGGTCGCGTATAACGGCTTCTGTGTCGACAATCTTTTCTGCAGAGCGACTTTCCCACACTCCGTTTATTTGCTGCTGCAGTTCCATCGTTGATTTCCCTTTGCCCTTCGTGCTCCGCGTCCGGATCGCCCTAAACACACTGCCGTGGTGTTCAAACTCGAATGTGACCATCATTTCCTGTACGCCCTTACGAACCAGATCATCCAGGCTGACACCCTTGATTACATCTCCAAACAATGCAAAACGTGGCGCCAGTGTGAAAGCGGAACTCTTACCGGCTCCGTTCCGACCGGCGATGGCTGCCAATGAAACTGCCGACAAATCAATGTCGGCGAATTCAATGGCTCTGAAATTATGGATAATGAGGCGTATAGGAATCAACTCGCACCCTCCTTATTAAGAGTCTTCCATTCTTCCGGCCACACATATTTGCCATCGATCATTTGCACAACCGTATGATCGCCGCTATCCGTCACACGAATTTCCCGGAACATACCTGTTCTGCCGTGCAATTGTGTGTACCGATAGACTTCTTCCGGTGAATTCAAGGTAACAGGTGGCGTATGCCAGCCATCCGGCTTTGGATAGCAGTATCCATAAAATGTTTCACTCATTCCACAGCCTCCAATAACTCCGTCGTCATCGCCTGCAGCTCACTGATCTCTTCCAATCCGTAGCCTTGGTTGTTACCCCAAGCTGATAGCGCCGTGATCGGGCTCAAGTTCTCCGTCACCTCAGCGTCTCGGACTCGCTCCGAACGCTCAACCTCTGCCCGGATCTCGGCAACAAAGAACGCACCGGCATCGTACAACGCCCTCTCCAGAGAACGCCGATCAAATTGCTTCTGTAATTCTTCCGAGCAGGCATATCTCACCCGGACAATCGCATCCTTAACCAGTGCGAAGTCGTCCAGTTGACCATCAAGCCATGCTTGAATATCCATATCGCACCAATCGATGGTTTTGAAGCGTCGGGCAGGTGTCTCAATGAATCGGGAAACGGTGTGTTTGAGTCCCTCGTATCCATCTGTAAACTCATGGATATAAAACCCGGGCGTCGTCCTTTCATCACCAAAATTGTGCCGTTCGGGAGCCCCGCTGTAAAAGACATTGCTGCCAGCCTTTTGCGGCCTGTGAATATGCCCCAAGCAGACCAGATCGAACATGCGTGCAGCTTCATCCGTTAAGATAGGTTCATTCTGAAGCAATGCATCTTCAAATCCCGTATCAGCCAGATCAAAAGTTAAGTGGCTCATAAGGATCATTGGGACAGCTTTGCCAGCCACAATACTTGTCGTATAGTCAGCCAGCCCCCGGCACTGATCCGTAATCCACTCGGTCATTTTCTGATGGAATTCGTGCGGCGGTAAACCTGCGAAAGCCGGCTTTGTAGCGAACGTAGATCGATTCATCCCTGGTAGGCAGGCAATGTTCAAGCCTTTCACATGAAGAACCGTGTCCAAATCTGTGAAAATGTGAACGTTGGGGATCTGCATCTCACGTATCAGATGGTAAGCACTGATGGCATCATGCGAAGGTGTCCCGCTAATCACTACGACTTCAATTCCGGCGTCAGACAATTTACGAAGCCAGGAAGTGAACGCCTTGATCTCAGCCGTCGCCCTGTCAATGTAAACCCGGGCGTCCTTAAATGCGTCACCGCAGAACAGTACAAGTTCGCACTGCTCCGCGATAATACGATCAGCAACACAATCCATCGTACGAGTAATGTCCTCAAAACGTGAGGAAGGCGTAGGCCCCTGATAACCAAAGCCCCAATGGCTGTCTGCAACATGCGCTATTTTCATAAATCCTCCGGTGAATCCAAATCTTCATCGACGCTTTTCCCAGCGATGTAAAATTCCAAATGGTCACCCACTGTTTTCCACTCCGCCTCATTTTTGATGTCAGTTACAACCTTTTTAACCTCACGCCCGAGAGCATGTGATGCTTCAGAAGCAAGTCCATTCCAGTCAAGCGATGCTTGCTTCATTAGGGTTAGCACCCGATTTTTTTGAGTTGCTGCACCCTGCTGCTGATTTCCAGTTGCAGCCCCTGTTTGGCTGCGCCCACTATTGGCACTTGCGGTTCGCCCCTTGGCTTTCTTACGATCTTCCTCAGGCACATTAGCAAACTCGTCCATTTCCGCTTCTTCTTGAGTAAAGATGCCGCTGGATCGGGTGCACTGCAGCGTCAACCCCACGTATGCACGCTTGTAAGCCATTTTCAGCACTGTATTCCACTGGCTAAATAAATCTTCATTCGGGATACGATATTGCTTGTAGGTGTTCCCAGTTTTCTGCCCATCCTTCCAGTCATCCTTAAGCTCAAAAAGCAAATCTTGTTTCTCCAAATGGGTGGGGACCTTACTCTCGCTAACCCACCGGTACCGATATTTGGATTCGAAGGTGCTGCATTCACCTACGCCTTCGCCGACGATGATTCCGGATGATCGGTGTATCAATTGCAATGTATAGCACACACGATAGTAACCGCTATCGAATTCGCGCTCCTCTTCTTTGCTTTTTACATGAGCAGCAAATCCATAAAGTTCACAAAGCTTCTCAGCGCCTGGCTTGTAAAGTGTAGGTTTCTGCGTCCCGGGTACAACACCAAAATCCTCATCCTTCACCATAATTTCTTTGAAAAACTCTTGGAGGAAATCATATTTCGCCTTCATATCGGTCAGCCTCCGTTTGAAATCGGCGACGCTACCCAATTCAAAATCAACGATTGCACTACCTCCGGCATTTCCACCTGAGGAGGGTAGGACTTGAATTTCGCTCAAATTACGCCGCCCCCTTCAACAATTCAGCTACAGCATGAAGAGCTTTGAATTCGTAGCGATGACGTTCCAAACGAACAGATGCATTCTTCAGATTTAATTCAGCATCTGCAAGAATTTCACGTTCGTGCGTCGTGAACTGACGTGCTTGGGCCGCTCTTGTTTCTGCATTTTTTCCATCAAGCATATTGCCGAGAAGAAGGGAGTCTTCCTTTTGCTGCAGCATGTCCTTCGCGTCGATCAGCCGGGCATGAGCCTGCAAAACATCCTCCTCAGCGATCGTAATTTCTGCCGGCAATGCCAGCAGCCTTTTAATAATGGTCTGTTTATCCATGGTTGCCTCCTTGTCGCCCCCACCCATCCGTGATAAAATGGGGGCATCTACTGTTTTGATGTAGCCCGCTGCCAGGCGGGTTATTTACTTTTCTTGCAGCCCTTGCATTTGCGCGGGTGGCCTGGCTCTTCGCCGTCAATAACTTCACCGCAAGCCTCGCATAACAAACCTTCCAAAATCATATCAGCAGCTTCACCCACGGGCTTACCCTCCTTCCTGTGTAATGGTATAAAACAAGGGAATCAGTTTTGATACTGCCGTCTCGTGAATCCCTGGCATGGCGGATCTGCAACCGCCGCAGCATATATGTTTTTTCGGTGGATATACCAAGCCACCGTCCCTTGGATGGTCTGCACCATCGTTCGCCGCTCAAGGTCGCCGGGGGAAAGGGGGAAGCCCCGGTTTGAGCGGCCAACGATGGAGCCGAAGCTTGAGATCATCACCGCGAGAGTTGCCATTTTCCCAACCCATCGACCCATCGGACCGATCACTCGAATCAAACAGGTGGTTATGTGGCTAATGGCGAACCGGCCGTTGTGTTTTCCTTTTGAAGAGGGAGTCAACAACGACAAACAATGGAACCTTCGCGCTAATGATCGATCTATGCGGGAACCCGCAACCATCCCGGTTTATACCGGAAAGGTTTCGTCCGCTCCGCTGCGGACTCATCAGGCGGTTAAATCAAACCAGCCGCCTTGGCAATCTCCGTTGCAGCCTCTCGGCTGATCTGTTTGCCGTTGTAATGAATCAAATTCTCTGAGCTACCGCTAAATATGCAACCCGGTGTGTATTTTTTCAAAACGATGGAACCACCGTCCACAAATATTTCAAGCGGATCGCCCTCGGCAATTCCAAATGTGCGGCGAATCTCCTTCGGAATTACTACACGACCAAGATCATCAATACGACGTACAATTCCAGTTGCTTTCATTTTTAATTGTTCTCCTTTTCAACCGGCCGCCACTGCGGTATAATCGGTCTTATGATATTTGTTTGCTTTTCAACCAGCCGCCCCGCCAGGCGGCTTTTATCTTTTTCTGCCTCAAGCTCAGCAAGCTGCTCAGCTTCGAGTTGAGCAATTTCACTTTCCAACCATTCCCTCACCTTTTCTACGTTGTCGAACCTCTCCGGATGTATCACAGTAATGGAAAGAAACGAGTCCAATTCATCAATGCGGCGTTGAATCTCAGCATTCATAATCAGGCCGCTAAGTACGCTTCCCATGTCCCCGCCCTCACTTTCTGCACAAATTGCTCGAACCGGATATCATAACGCTCTAAAATCTGGTGATATACAAAGTACTGGCCCAAACGGTCAAGCATTTCGTCTGACATTCACACTCCTCCTTACCAAACTGAATGCTCATGCTGGTTCAACACGTGAATTTCGAGCATCATCGCCATTGCCGGTCGAAGTTCATACCTACGTAGTTCCTTCATGACGGCTTCGCGTCCCCGCTCCGTAAGGTGATACCCGCTGTTCGTCAATACCAATTTGCCATCCTCCATCAACTGCCGTTTGCAGGCATCAACGAGGCTATCCTGGATTATGTCATTTTGCTGTGCGTCCAAATGCCTTCCCTCCTCAAATCATCCAAACCTTAATCTCAACGCTTCATACACCAGTGCCTTATTGCTGCTATCCAGATAGTCCATATTGGACAAATTGACCTTATTTTTCTCGCTGTACATGTGCAGAGCCAGGTCTAACATGAAACGCTCTGACTCGGCCCAAGGCTTTGCCAGGTTTTTCAAGGCATAGGCTTCGATCGTGCCGCTGTTGAGGTCGAAATATTGTGTGGTCAGACAACGTTGAAGTTTTGGACTATTAATGAATAAGTGCAGTGTTCCGCTCCAATAGCGGTCTTTCATAAAGCTTGCTGATATTTGCATATTGTTCTCACCTCCCTTCATCCAACTCGATCTGTCCGCATATTGGATTAAATGTCCTTCTTAATACTGGATCGCTCACGTTCTAACATCCAAGCGTCCAAAGTCGATTGTCGGAATAGATATGCCGGTTTATTCGAACGGATGGAACCTGCTGATATATGTGGGATTTGCTTCTCAGCACACATGACATAGATCGTCTTGCGACTTACTCCAATGTAGTTTGCCGCTTCTTGTGTGCTGAATGTTTGATCCGGTTTGATCTGCGTTTGAACTTGACTTAGTACCCGACGAACCGCTTCAGCGGTAGCCGCTTCGACAAGAGATTCAAAAAGCTGGTCAGCAACGCTCATAATGACCTCCTCATAATAAAGAAATAACTAAAAGCAGCTCGGTTAGGATGTGTTCTGATTAGTCTGTTTAAATAAATAATCTAAAGGCATATCAGGAAAATAAGTTTCTTTAATCCTGAAAGCTTCGTCTAGCAGAAAAGGATATTTCCCATTCAATTTGTCAGATACAGTGGCTGTTCGATTCTTGAATAAACAAGCTAAATCTTTTCTTTTTATACCTCTTCTGGCCATTTCTGCATCGAGGTTTGGATACATACTATCACCTCCTGATGTTACGACATATCGTATGTGATGAGGTAAATATATACGATATAAAGTAACTTGTCAATAATTAATTTCCATTTATATACTCACAATCGTAACTTATTAGTTTACAAATAAAAATTGACATGGTATCTTTAGATAGGAGTTACGAAATTGCGTAAGTTTAAATTGATTTGAGAGGTAGTGTATTAGTGACTAGAGGGGAATATTTAACTAAAATAATTGAGGAAAAAGGATTTAATGTCATGAGCTTATCCAAAGCATCAGGAGTAGCTTACACAACAATCCGTTCTATGATAGAGCGAGACTTAGCGAATGCATCTATAGACAATGTTTTGAAAATATGTAGAACACTAGGGATAGATGCTGAATCACTTGGTAAAACCGATTCAGAGAGGGAAATTTCCTCACGAGGCAATTCTTTAGACCCTTACGCCTTATCATCAAAAGATGAACGCGACATTATGAAGCGTCTTGAAAAGATTAAAGAAGATTTGGCTAGCGACATGGCTCTTGCATATAACGGCGAGCCACTGGAAGATGAAGAAGACCGTGAGGCTTTACTTGCATCAATCGAAAACACATTGCGGCTTTCCAAATACATGGCCAAAAAGAAATTTACGCCAAATAAATATCGCAAATAGTCTCCGGGAGGCTTTGAATGGTAAATAAGGTGAAAAAGCTAATTCAACTCCACGGAACCAATGACCCCTTTAGAATAGCCAGCATGAGAAATATTTTGGTTCTGTATGAATATTTGGGGAAATCGACTTGGGGCTACTTCAGCTGCGTGAACCGTATCCCGATTATCCACTTGCACGAGCTAATGAAAGAGGCACAATCACGATTCACTTGTGCCCACGAACTGGCGCACGCTCTACTCCACCCAAAAGTAAACACGCCGTATTTAAAGGCTCACACGTTGCAGTCCATCGACAAAGTCGAACGTGAGGCTAACCAGTTTGCGGTAGAACTCCTAATCCCGGACCATATACTGCTTGAAGGGTTTAGTGTTTATGACGCAGCAGTAGTATGCGGCGTTCCTGGTGAAGTCGCTCACCTAAAAAGTAAGCCCGAACCTAAAAGTGGCTTCTGGTCAAACGAGGACTCATTCATTAACCTATAAATTCTGCCATCTTAGAATTTACATACTAACTTTGCGCTTTCCAGCTGCAAGGCTGTTTACACATAGATAAAAATAGAACATACGTTCTGAAAGGTTGATGAAAATGGCAAGTATTGAAAAACGAGGGAAAAACTCTTGGCGGCTGGTCGTCGAAGCTGGATATGGTCCAGACCACAAACGGATCAAGCGGTCCAAGACGATCAAAGTGGAGGATGAGGCACTTTTAAAAACGACAAAGAAGCTGAGGGAACACCTCAACGACGAACTGGTCAAATTCAAGACTGAGGTAGAAGCTGGGGTGTACATCGCCCCCGACAAAATGACCTTTTCTGCTTTCGTCGAAGAAGAATGGAAAGAGAAGTACGCAAAAAAAAGTTTGGGCAAACTAACATACAAAACTTATGTGAGCCATTTGGACAACCACATTCTACCAGCATTCGGACATATGCGCCTTGATCAGATTCAGACGATGCATCTGGTTACCTTCATCAATAACCTCCAGAAAGATGGAGCGCGAAAGGACGGGAAAGACGGGGTGCTGGCTTCCGGAACGGTTGAATACATTTACCGCGTTGCTAAGAATGTGTTTAGCCGAGCGGTCGATTGGAAGCTTCTGAAAGAGAATCCGATAGACGGAGTGCTAAAACCCAAAGTGGAGCATCAGGAAATGAAGTATTACGAGGAGGATCAAGCACATCCAGTTATTCGGAAGTTGTATGAGCTCGCGCCTGTTGTATGGCGGATGTTTTCTTTAGGCGCAATGTTGGGCGGTTTTCGCCGCGGCGAGCTGCTTGGCCTGGAGTGGCCGGATGTGGATTTTATTGAGAATACGCTTACGGTCAAACGCAGCATATCAATGACAGAGAACGGCCAAGCGGTACGTAAAGATCCGAAAAACACCTCATCCAGACGGATCGTGGCAATGCCTGAATGGTACATGGCCGAACTAAAAGAGTATCATAAACAGTGGATGGTTAACTATTGGAAAATATCCGAACTTAATAAATGGTTGGGCGGCGATCATCAAGTTGTTTTCCATGCCGGATTTGGCAAACCATTCTACCATACGCAACCTTCAAAATGGTGGGCGAAATTTTTGAAGAAACATGGATTTGAGCACATTCGCTTCCATGATCTGCGGCATACCTCTGCTACGATTCTGATCGAAAACGATGCGGCTATGAAAGCTATTCAAAAACGACTCGGCCATTCCAAATATCAAACTACAGCGGACTTGTACACACACGTCACCAAAAAAGTCAGCAAAGCCACGGCCTCCAAACTCGACCATTTGAATCCGTCCCCAATCCGTCCCCAAGACCAAAAAGAGAGCGATACAGAGACCTTTATCCCAACCATGACAAACGCCCAAAAATAAAGAGAAACCCTTGTGCTAGAAGGATTTCTCTAATGGGATATTACAATGCGGTCGGCGGGATTTGAACCCGCACGTCCATGGGACACTACCCCCTCAAGATAGCGTGTCTGCCGTTCCACCACGACCGCTTATTCACAATAATGACGAGGATTACCATTTCATCAGTCTGAGCTGTATGCCAAGTGCTGCGCTTACATTTTCTCTTGACCGAATTAGAATATATCACATTTGCTGACACAATAGCAAGGGGACGCATATTAGTTAATGATGGCAAGCCCTTTCACACGGAATAGCCCCTGCCTACCAAACGGAGGGGCTATCAACAGTTCCCTTTTTTGATCATCTAACCTAGAATGTGCTATTTGGAGTCGTGCTCGCGCACCAGCGGGAGTCTCGCAGAAATTTCAACAAAATATCCTTTGCCTTATCCGTGTTCATACTATATAGAGCATCAACAGCTGTCGCACGTACATATCGGTTCTCATCATTCAAGGCATGAGCAATAACCGGTATTGCGTTTTGAGCCTTCGAGCCCATTTTGGTCAGAGCCATCCCCGCCATAAACCGCACTTGGTCGTCCGCATCCTGAATACCAAGCTCAAGACCCTTAACAGATGGCTCGGATGCACTTCCGATGAGACCAATCGCCTCAACCGCATTCCTGCGGACGATTTCATTTTGGGCATGCATAAGCTTCACCAGCTTCGGTACCGCTTCTGCCGCTGCCTCCCCCATCTCGCCTAGCGCAAACGCCGCGCAGCCCACAGCTTGAACATTCTCGCTATCCAAAATATGCATAAGCCCTTTCACAGCCGCCTTGCCTGCTGATGACGCACCATAGGCAGCCGCACGCGATACGTGAACCGAATCATCTAGCAATGCCTTAAGCAGCTGATCTATTCCCGCTTCGCCAAGACGAGCCAATCCGTAAGCAGCATTCAATGCCACAGGCTCAAAGTCATCATACAAAGCTTGAGTCAAGCCGTTCATTACTTCATTCGATCCATTACCTGACAATCCCAATTGATCCGCCGCTCGCACGCGAATTGCCTTATCTTCACTGGCTAACTCGCTCAACCAGCCTGCAAGCTGCTCTTGTGAAGCATCACTAAGTGTCACTTCATTCTCTTTGCCAAGCAGCCAATTCCACGTATCCCGCCAAATCACTTCATGCTCATATATGGGAGAGGTGTAGGATTCCGGATTTACCCAAGTGTCCGCATCCTCCTGATGATCCCAGCTGGCTTTAGCAGGTGCTAGTCTGCGCATGAATTGGAATTTAAGCATGTAACGATCCTTACCGGCGATGTTAGCATTGGCCCGATGCCATATATCATAGTGCACCAAAGCAAAAGTTCCTGCGCGGCCAGTCGCTTTCCGCTCTTCCTGTGTTTCATTTTCAGCAAAGGTTCGGGTTTGATAACACTGTGTACCAGGCATAATTCCGGTAGGTCCCATATCCAGCGTCACTTCCTGCGGATAATAGAAGATCATCGCCCACCAGGGATGATGATTGCGCATTTTGGAATGGCCCCAGTAGCTGTCCTTATGCCAACCACCCGCTTCCGCGTTTCGGTTAAAATGTCCATGACGGTGCGGATGCATCATATAGTCTTCACCCAGCACACTGCTAAGCGCACCGGAGATCACCGGATGATCGAATACCTTAGCCAAATCCGGAATACGCGGCAAAATATTGTTACCCGGGTTGCCTTCCTCTTTATATACCTGATCCAAGGTTTCACTCAGCTTCACATGGAATTCTTCAGCAAAATCTGCTTTCAAAAATACATAACCCTCCGTAACAAACTGGCGCATCTGCGCATCCGTTAACAATTGTAAATCCCCCATCGTTCAGCCTCCTATACATGATTAAGTCCACAATTAATGAATGAATTCACCTTCTGCAACTTATTATAGAACTGCGTCAGGCATAGATAAATTCACAATCATCACCTAAATTTGCACAATACTAAGCTTGTTTTAACAAAAAAATCCCACAGGCATTCGCCTATGGAATCATTTTTATACCCATATCATTAATGAATATCTTTCTTATTGAATCTGCCGCCCTTAACGTCATGAATATTACCAATCGCCAGAAACGCTTGCGGATCAACTTCCTCAACAATCGATTTTAGCTTGGCTTCCTCCAAACGGTTGATGACACAAAAGATAATTCTTTTGGAATCACCAGTAAACCCGCCTTCGCCATTCAAAAACGTGACTCCACGCCCAAGCCGCGCCGTAATGATATCGCCGATCGCTTGATAACTTTCACTTATGATCCACACCGACTTGGACTCGTCAAAGCCCTCGATGATGATGTCCATCATTTTAAAAGCGATAAAGTAGGCCATCAAGGAATACATCGCATGATCCCATCCGAATACAAAGCCCGCACTTGCCAGTATAAATAAGTTAAAGAACATGACAATTTCGCCAACCGAGAACGGGCTTTTTTTACTTACCAGAATTGCAACGATCTCCGTACCATCCAGGGATCCCCCCGAACGTATAACCAATCCTACGCCTACACCAATAATAATACCGCCAAATACGGACGCCAGCAGCGGGTCAAGGGTTAACGGTGCCACAGGATGAAGCAGCGAAGTACCGATCGACATGATAATGACAGAAAATAGAGTCGAAAATGCAAACGTCTTACCTATTTGCTTATAGCCGAGATACAGAAACGGTAAATTGAAAAGAACCAGATAAACACCGAGCGGCAAGCTGGATAAGGCCGAGGCAATAATCGAGATACCGACAATACCACCATCAATAATTTTGTTTGGAACCAGAAAAATTTCCAGTCCCACAGCGACCAAAGAAGCACCCAGCGTCATAAAAAGTATTTTCATGAGCAGCTTTGTTTTAGATAATTGGGTGTGCTGTTGGATCCCTTGCTGAGAAGAATGATCAATCATACATTGGTTTCCTCCTGTCGTGTTTGCTAAATGAATTGTGATCAGGCCCCCACTCAACCTTCAAACGAAAACATTACTCAATTCATATATAAGCTATTCTTATATTGTAAGTTAATGTATGCATTTTTGCAAATGAACTTGCCCACTTTTTTTCACAGAACCTTGGTGAGCGGCCATATAAGCACGTCCAATTTATTGGCATAATGAAGCAGCGGTTTCCTTGCAGCACATTGAATGCCTTGACCGCTAGCCATGATGTTGGTCCTGATCTCCGCTTCCGCAAGCTGCAGCTCCCAAGGCAGATGATGAATATCCCCACGGTAAACATGATGATTGGCATTCATGCTGTACAAACAATATCGCTCTGTCAGCCAATGCTCGAAGGATTGCTTTGTGCTTGTGAAAGGTGCCGATACCGGCATATAGCTGCCTTCAAAAGCAACCTGCGCGCCTCGCTTGTCCTTACGAACACTCTTGTAATGAATTTGCTCATCGACTTGTCTAGCATCCATATCCGCATGGTAATAAGGCAAGTAAAACAACAATCTCGCCGCTTCGACGGCTATCTTGCTCGCTGCATCCAAACTAAAAAAATACACACCTGGCTTGTCCCCTACCTTAACATAGGTCCTTACATTCAGCTCGGCGAATTGATTGGTGTATGGAATTTCGGGTACCGCCCTCATTCTGATTCCCTCCATTGAAAATGGAACGACTCCAACCCAAGCATAACCGTCATAAACTTCCAGCTCAAGCTCCTGGGGGACCATTGGCCTCAGCTGTTCATAAGGAACCGGCCAATGGGCAAACAACAATCCAACCCAGGTTTGCTTCATAACCCAAGGTCCATTCGGCAGCGGCCAAGGACGATGTGATTGTGTGGCCAGCAGCTCATTCATCCGATCACTCCTTTTTATCGGTCACAAACTGACGAAAATGCTTAACTCTGGATTCATTTTCTATTTGGCAATTCGATCCTATCTGCAAAATAGAGGAGGCGGAGATTGCCAGCACGCGAATACAGTTGACTTGGATGGAATCACATACATTCTCCACTTTCATGTCCACCTCCTCATACACCTCGGGAATCGGGATAACACGGCTGAATAACTGATAAGCGTCCAGATTCCCCTCATTCTCATAAAAGGTCGGTACCTGGCGCTGCACCGCCAGCGCTTTGGTGCTTGCCTTTATAGACTCATTATCCCCGATTTGTAAAATGGACGCCAATGAAATATTATTTATTTTCATTTGCCGTACTACCGACCAACGGCTCATTCGCTTTTTTCCTCCTCTACTTCAGGAGGCAATGGCGTTAAAGGACCTGAGGATACCGCTTCAGGTGGCGTATCGAATATGGAAGAGCAGACGATGGTCTGGGTATCCCCAATGAGAAATACAGAGGAGCTGGATACCCCGATAATGCGAACATCTCCTACGCACAAAGCATGGTTCGTAACGTGAAAATTCATTTGGCTTCTCCACCTTTAGTCGGCATTTTTTGAAAATATTGCTGAAGTGCTGACCGGATATCCTGCTGGGTGCGGAATAATACGGAATCCTTGATCGAGGACACCTGATCCACCGTTACACCTTGGCTCATCTGCCGCAGGTAATAGTCCATCCGCCCGTCAAGCTGCTTGCTTAAATCCTGCTGAACCATCTTTCTATGCCATTCGTCCAGCTGCTTGCCGCTTTGCTGCTGTAGAAGATCAATCTGCTTGGGCACCTGCTCTTCCATAAAGTGCTTCATCTCCTTGCTAATATCCTCACGTATACCAAGCGGAGGCATAAAGGGCTGTTCACCATTTGTCGTTTGGAATCCATTAGCATTCCCTGTATCCGACACTATGGTGCTTTTATCGTCATCGTCTCCATTCACAGCAAGGTTTTCAAGCGCTCCGGGAGACATTCCGATATTCATCGTTCCATCGAGCTTCTCCACTTTGAGCTGATCAAATTTATATTCGATTTTATCGATATGAATACGTTTCTGCTCCTTGCAGGCTTTTAACTCGATTTGCAAAGCCTCTACAGCCTTTTCGAGCCGTTCTATTTTACCCATCTGCACCTGCATCTGCGCTTGCAGCTGTTTGGCATATGATACCCACTGCTGGAATTGCTGGAATTGCCATTGCGGACCCACTAACATCCTAAACACCTCCATACCTATCCTATGCCAAAACATGCGTCTGGGTGTTAGCCCATTTCATACGCAGCAGCAACCCATACAGAGCTGGCACCACTAATATATGTGATCATCAGCGGCTTCACCCGCGGTCAGGTTGGACTGGGCAACGGCACCAATGATATCTCATTGCCCGCAGTGGCCAATTGCTCTGCAGGCCCCGTAAAGCCGCCTGTATTATATATATTTGACAAGGGCTTGATCAATCCGGCACTGCCGATCTGCAGGACAGAAGAATTGGTCACAGCATCTACACGGAGCTGATGTATAACAATATGCTGATTAACAACGAGATTCATATTATACAACCCCCTGATTGCCCGCTTCTGCAGTTGTGGAATCATTCACATCTTGATCGTTTGTATTGGTATTGCTTACCGCATTATGGGTATTGGCAAAATCCCCTGTATTAAAGGACCCCGAGCCCGCAAAGGTTTTGGAGACGCTGCTCGGTGCAAGCTGTACGGCATCCCCAATCTGAATGATCGAACTAGGTCCGACGTTAACTACTTTAAAGTTTCCAACAATTGCTGGCATCGGCAAGCTCCTTTACTCATCATGCTTACAGTAGTGTATGCAGACAGCCGCCCAGATGGCACTTTACCTTTTCTTATTTGATTATTGCGTATTTCCTTGTGTCAACTGCCCAGCCTGCTTCATATCCTACTAGCAATCAAGGCAGAAAAGGAGCGTGACGAAATGTCTCATAGCGGCAGTTCCAGTCCACAATCCCGTTGGAAACAAGTAGAAGCCTTGCTCGGAACTAAGCTGCCAGAACTACCAGACGCATCCGATACGTCTCCACTGACAGATACTTCATGGGTGGATGACTACGTCCAGCAAATGTTGAAGAAAACCATGCCTGTAAGCGGCATTCTGAGTGGACTTAAAGGCAACAAAGCCGAAATATTCGAAACACATCATTATGTCATCGTCAAGTTCAAGCTTCCCCAACCAGCGAATCCCATCGTCAGAGCAAGAGCTGACCGTGTCAGCATCGAGGATAGTCCTCTTGTGAAAAAACAAAACATTAAACTGCCGTGCCTTGTCGTTCCGCGTTTAAGCAAAGCTTCGTACAAAAACGGAATTTTGCAAATCAAAATGCGTAAACGTAAAATAAATCAAACCGCTTATGACATTTATGTAAGGTATTTATAAGGCAACTATCTATTAGGTAAGGAGTGAACACTTATGATTCGAATCATTATCGACTTGTCGGATCGGATGCTCTACCTGCTTGATGACAATAAGGTAACTCGCGGTTTTCCCATTGGCATTGGTAAAGTATTAACCCAGACTCCGGTAGGCGTGTACACGATCATCAACAAGGTACCCAATCCCGGCGGACCGTTCGGGGCATTTTGGATGGGCCTTTCCCGACCGCATTATGGCATCCATGGTACCAACGATCCTGCTTCGATTGGCCATTTGGTTTCACATGGATGTGTACGCATGTATAATCAGGATGTTCTGACACTCGCCTCTATGGTATCCGTAGGCACAGAGGTTACAATTCGCCAATAACGGAACTAACGTAATCCATCCGCGCTTCCATCATTCCTACAACTCATAATCTGTGTAGTATTAGTTAAATTTGTATTTTCATACGTGAATAGAAATAACCACCCTGCCAACCAAGGTCAGCAAAGTGGTTTATTTATTTAATCCTATTCATAATTAACATCATTTACTTTGAAGCTGTTTCTACTGCAACCTTGTCGGATACTGTATCACGAATGATGGACATGACCAGCTGCAGAAGATAGTTAATATCCTCTTGAGATTGACGGAACTCATTCACAATTGGAATCGAATCCAGTTGATCCTGCAGCTCGACGATCTCTTTCTCTATTTTTTCCACCATCTTGGCATTATTGAAGGATTCAAAGGCAACGATTTCTTTTTGTTTTTTCTTGATAGCACTGATCAATACTTGAATCGTATCGTTTGAAGAAATTTGGACCTCGGCCTTTTGGAAAAATTGTACTTCATTGGAAGTCGAAATCAACTCAGCCAATTCCTTGGCCTTGGCCAAAATATCCTCGCGTACGATTAACTCCGTATTTGTATAATGTGCCATTTCATCACAATGAAGATGCTCCTGATCATGATTGTGGTCGTGGTTGTCATGTCCAGACATTGCCGGTCACGCTCCTTACTTTTTTTATGAAAAATTGATTAATTATTTATTGATATATTACTGAGCAACAGCAGTAGCTGGAAGCCATTCACCCTTCATGTACCAGGTTTGCGAGCCTGTAATTTTCACAGGCACAATTTTACCAATTAATTCCTTGGGGCCAACCAGATGCACCAGTTTATTTTTACGAGTACGTCCTGCCAATACGTCAGGGTTATTCTTGCTTTCACCCTCAACCAATACATCCAGAACCTCGCCTACTGAGCCTTCGTTGTCCTCTTTACTATATTGAGCCAATTGATCATTCAAACGATACAAACGGTTTTTCTTGACTTCCATCGGTACATCATCAACCATACTGGCAGCAGGCGTACCCTCACGAGGGGAATATATAAAGGTATAGGCACCGTCAAATTGAACCTCACGCACCAGAGAAAGCGTCTCTTCAAACTGCTCCTCCGTCTCGCCCGGGAATCCCACGATAAAATCAGAAGTAAGTCCTACACCCGGAATAGCCTGTTTGATTTTGGCAACCAGATTCAGATAATGCTCCCGTGTATATTTGCGGCTCATTCGTTTCAGGATTTCATTGCTTCCCGACTGCACAGGCAGATGAATTTGCTCTACCAAATTGCCTTTTTTCGCAAGTACTTCTATCAAATGATCGTCAAAATCACGCGGATGCGAGGTCGTAAACCGTACACGCGGAATATCGATCTTGGAAATATCGTCCATCAAATCCGCAAACCGATAATCACTATCCTCAAAATCCTTGCCATAGGCGTTCACGTTTTGACCGAGCAGCATAATTTCCTGAAAACCCTGCCGCGCCAGCTCCCTCACCTCTGCAATAACATCCTGGGGAAGTCGACTGCGCTCCTTACCGCGTGTGTAAGGGACGATACAATACGTACAGAACTTATCACAGCCATACATGATGTTAACGGAAGCCTTGATCCCTTCACGCTTCTTGGGAAGGTTCTCAACAATGTCCCCTTCCTTCGACCATACCTCGATGACCATCTCTTTGCTGAAAAACGCCTCCTTCAGCAGAACCGGCAGCCGGTGAATATTGTGCGTTCCAAAAATTAAATCAACAAAAGGATGCTTCTGCAAAATTCGGTTGACAACCGCTTCCTCCTGCGACATACAGCCGGACACACCCAGTACAAGTGAAGGCTTCTCAGCCTTCAAATGCTTCAGATGCCCCAGCTCGCCAAATACTTTATCTTCGGCATTCTCGCGAACTGCGCATGTATTCAGCAGAATAACATCAGCCTGACGGCGATCTTCTGTAGCTGTGTAGCCCATTTGCTCCAGCAATCCCATGATCGTTTCCGTATCATGCTCATTCATTTGACAGCCGTAGGTTTGAATTAAATAATACTTGTCCTTCCCGAACTGCTGCATTTCATCGGGAATAACAAAGTCGTAATGAACCTTGATATCTTCCTTGCCCCGTTTCTTCGCGTCCGTAAGGGAGGGCGGCTGAAAAAACTTTTCATAGTATTTCGTATCTTTAGGCAATGGAGCACCTTCCTTCTATCCTGACAATAAAGAGATTTTGAACCCTTGACAACCCATTATATCATGAGTGTGAACCCAAACTCAATTTATTTTCAGGATAGGATCCAGGCAATATCTCCGGTCTTGGCACCTGCAGCATTCGCTTCATCTGTATCAATATGCATATCCAATGCGTATTGGTCAGACACACGGGCTATCACGCCTTCCAGAATGAGTGCGCGCTCGCCATTAATCTTGACGCTTAACAGTTGTTTGTCCATGATTCCCCATTTGGCTGCATCATCGGTATGAAAATGGATATGCCTGGCTGCCACAATAACTCCGTGGTCCATCGTTACTTCACCAGCAGGGCCAATCAAGGTGACCCCCGGCGTTCCCTCAATATGTCCTGATTCTCTAACCGGTGGATTCAAACCTATGGTAAAAGCATCAGTACGCGATATTTCCAGCTGGGTTTGGCTGCGGGCAGGTCCCAATATTCTCACTTTGTCAAAACGTCCCTTGGGTCCTATAACAGCAACCGTCTCCGCAGCTGCGAACTGCCCCGGCTGTGACAAGTCTTTTAATACCTGTAATTGATATCCTTCACCAAACAATTGTTCGATGTGTTGTTCAGATAAATGAATATGTCTGGCTGATACGCCAATGGGTACTTGATTCATGTGAAAGCCACCTCAATTCTTAGTATTGACAAAAAAAGCATACGGCATCGCCATATGCTTGTAAAGTCTTTATCGAATTATTTGAATTCTGCCACCAATTTATTAAACTCGTCTTCCGTGATTTGAATATTTTGATTGGCCAATCCTTGCTCTTTAAAGCCGGGAACATGACTTTCATAGCTGGTTTTGGCTGTGTTTTGATAAATCAAGCCAGTCAGCATGCTGCCAGTCTCCATAATTTTGGTCATGGCCATCACACGATTGGTTGGATCGTAGTCCGGAGTTTCCTCCAGGTTCACGATATTTTCTTTAAACCAGTCATACGTATTCACCTTATTGAAGGTGACACAGGGACTGAACACATTGATAAAGGAAAAGCCTTTGTGCTGCATGCCTTGCTCGATCAAAGAAGTCAACTGCTTCAGGTTGCTTGAGAAGGATTGAGCGATAAAAGTCGCACCTGCGGCTAGTGCCACTTCCAATGGTGAAAGGGCGGATTCAATGGAGCCTGCCGGTGTACTTTTCGTTTTGAAGCCTTCAGCGCTTCGCGGCGAGGTTTGACCTTTGGTCAATCCATAGATTTGGTTATCCATTACGATATAAGTGATGTCGATGTTACGACGAATCGCATGAACAGTATGTCCCATACCGATTGCAAAGCCGTCGCCATCGCCACCTGCAGCCAATACGGTCAACTCACGGTTAGCCATCTTAACGCCTTGTGCGATAGGAAGCGAACGTCCGTGAACACCATGGAAGCCGTATGCGTTAATATAACCGGAAATACGTCCGGAGCAGCCGATACCCGAAACGACAGCCAGATCTTCCGGCTCCAACCCTACATTCGCAGCAGCTCTCTGAATTGCGGCTTGAATGGAGAAATCTCCACAGCCTGGACACCAGTTTGGTTTAATATTGTTACGAAAGTCTTTTAACGTTGCCATACTAGGTTCAACTCCTGACAAAATGTTGTGATTTCTGCCGGTAAAAATGGATTACCGTTGTATTTTAGCAAGTTTTTGATTTTATCGGCATACCCTACGTTTAGCTTGATCAAAGAAGCCAATTGTCCGGTAGCGTTATTTTCAAGAACAACGACGGTTTTGGCCTTTTCCATATAAGGTCTTAGCTCTTCAGCAGGGAACGGGTGCATCAAACGAACCGTTACATGATTTGTAGCGATGCCCTTCTCAGTCAGGCGTCCTCTAGCCTCATCAATGGTGCCTCCGGTCGAGCCCATACCGATAATGAGCACATCTGGTTCTTCGTGTGGCGCATCTACAAGGATCGGGTTGGTCACCTTCACATGCTTCAGTTTTTCCATCCGTTTGTCCATCATGCTTTTACGATTCTCAGTGCTCTCGGACGGACGTCCTTCCTGGTCATGCTCTACGCCGGTAACATGATGAATTCCGTATTTCTGTCCTGGCACAACACGAGGCGAAATACCGTCTTCAGCAAATTCGTAACGTTTGAACAGCTTGTTATCTTCCGTTGGAGACAGCTCACCTGTCATTAATCTTCCGCGTTCAATCTTGACCCGATTGAAATCCAACAGCTCACAGGATTGTTTACCTAACGATAATTGAAGATCCGTAAGCAAAATAACAGGGCACTGGTAAATTTCAGCCAAATTGAACGCTTCAATCGTGTCATAGAAGCACTCTTCAATCGATGACGGCGAAAGAACAATCTTCGGAATTTCACCATGTGTTCCATAAATCATTGCATATAAATCGGATTGCTCCTGCTTGGTAGGGAGACCTGTACTTGGACCGCCGCGCTGTGTATCTACGATCACAACCGGAGTTTCCGTCATACCGGCAAGACCGATCGCTTCCATCATCAGGGACAAACCAGGACCCGCTGAAGCCGTCATCGTACGTACACCAGCATAATTGCCGCCGATTGCCATAGTTACAGCTGCGATCTCGTCTTCCGTCTGAATGACGGTACCGCCAAACTTAGGAAGCGTTTTAATTAAGTACTCCATAATCTCCGATGCCGGCGTAATTGGGTAAGCCGGCATGAATCTACAGCCGCCCGTAAGCGCACCCAATCCAATAGCATCATTACCAATCATAAACAGCTTTTGCTTGCCGTCTGCCGGCTCCAATTGGAATTCAAGCATTGGTCCGCCATTTTGTTCCAATATAAATTCAGCCGCTTTACGAACTGCTTCGATATTTTTCTCTACGACAGCAGCGCCTTTACGTCCAAATTCTTCTTCAACCGCTTTATTAAATACTTCCAAAGGCAAACCAAGCAGTGCCCAAGATGCTCCAGAAGCAGCCATGTTTTTGAATAGAGATGTTCCTAAGTCTTCTGCAATAGCCGTAATCGGCACTGGGAACAACCGTGCTTTTACACCTTCAGGTACAACAGGATTAAATTTGGCATCCGCAACAATAACTCCATTATCACGAAGCTCAAAAGCATTCAGATCGATTGTTTCTTGGTCAAATGCAACAAGGATGTCCAAATCATCAGATATAGCACGAATAGGCTTTGTGCTGATTCTGATCTTGTTATTGGTATGTCCCCCCTTGATTCTTGAGGAGAAATGACGGTACCCATACAAATAATATCCAAGACGATTCAATGCCGTCGAGAATATTTTGTCGGTACTTTCCACACCTTCTCCTTGTTGTCCTCCGATTTTCCAAGATAATTGGCTAATCACCGCTGCCCACTCCTTTAAATGTCACTAAACATTGTTCCTACAAGCTGATCTGCTTAAAACAAAATTCACAAACAGATAAAAAAATTCTTTCAGTCATCACTCAAATTCTATGCTGATAAGAGTTAAAAAGCAAGTATTATAATCAAATATAAAGATAGCTATTTTAGATGAAAATCATACCGAATTGAGATTAATTTACCAACCAACTATATCTAATAAAGATGTAAACGGTTAATAAGTCGGTAAGTTATGCTGTAGATATCGATGCCAATTTTCGTGAAGAAAGCCTTCAATCGTATCGTCTTTATAATATTTACTCAAATGCTGCGCCAACTGATCGAATTGCCCTGCATGCTCAAGTCCAGGTATCCATTGATCGATGCCATCAAAATCGGAGCCTATAGTAATATGTGCTTCTCCACCCAGCGCACAAATATGCTCAATATGCTTCAGCAGCCCTCCGATAGTGGCATGTTGTTTGTCTCCTACAAACCAGGGAACAAAGGTCATACCAATCCGTCCTGACTGGCCGATTATAGCCCGCAGTTGATCGTCATCCAGATTTCGTGGGTGATCACAGACCGCTTTGGCATTGGAGTGAGAAGCTACGAAAGGTTTAGAGGAAGCTTCGGCCAAATCCCAGAACGAGCGTACCGACAAATGGGATACATCTAATAGGATGCCCAAATTATTGCATTCTTTAATAAATATTTTTCCTTTTTTTGAAAATCCGCCTTTTCTCGGCTCCAAAATTCCATCTGCTGCCCAATTCGCATAGTTCCACGTAATTCCGATCATCCGAACTCCGAGATGGTACAAGGTTTGAGTGTATAAAGGGTTATCCTGAATGGCATCCGCCCCCTCCAGGGTCAGAATGGCTCCTCTCTCATCTCCACTCATGACCCGAACCAAATCAGCTTGATTTTTAATAACCGTCAACAAGCCTAGCTTTAACACCTTCTGATAAAAAATATTTATGTATTTGAGATAATGCTCAAAGACGGGCTGCCGGATCGATTCGGCCAAATATATCGCAAAAAACTGAATTTTGATATTGGATTCCACCATTTTAGCATAATTCACATCCAGTTCGGCTGCATCTGAATCATAAAAGTCAACCCGCGGATTATCATACATCTTCCACAGCACATCACAGTGTCCATCTATAATCTTCATTAGTTTTTCCCCCTAAATTCATCAATTTTGGGCATAAAAAAACCTGTTTACAGGCGTAAACAGGCGTCTTCCGCGTTTTATCATGAATAAGTTAGCTATCTGGGCTCGACAATCAATTTGATGGCCGTACGGTCCTCTCCATCAATTACAATATCGGTAAAGGCCGGAATGCAAATCAGGTCAACTCCGCTGGGAGCGACGAACCCTCGAGCAATCGCCACCGCTTTGACTGCTTGATTTAAAGCACCGGCACCTATGGCTTGCAGTTCGGCCGCGCCGCGCTCACGCAGCACCCCCGCTAATGCGCCTGCTACGGAATTTGGATTGGATTTTGCTGAAACTTTTAATACATCCATGAAAAGTACCTCCTCGAGAATGATGAATGGCTTCCATTTATCCTATTCGGCCCATTTCACGTTAATTCCATCTTCCCGAAGATGATCTCCTCTTCACGCCATGCAGCGTCCATTTCAAGCATTATCCCTTACATTATTCGAATAGAATTTGATCTTCGTCCTTGCGGATCAGCTGAATTTTTTTGGCCAGACCCGTCGTAGGGTCCAGATCGATACAAACCGCATGAAAATGCCATTTACCTTCATCTACGACAAATCTTACAGGCAGCTGTGTTTTAAACTTTTGCATGACTGCAACCTTTTCCATTCCCAGTATCCCATCACGTGGGCCTGTCATGCCCACATCCGTCACATAGGCTGTTCCCAAAGGCAGCACTCGCTCGTCATGGGTTTGTACGTGGGTATGTGTCCCTACAACCGCTGAGACCTTACCATCCAAATGCCAGCCCATCGCCAGCTTCTCCGAAGTCGCTTCTGCATGGAAATCGACGAGAATATGTTTATTCCGTTTCTTCACGGCATCTATGATTTCATCTGCTTTTTCAAAAGGACAGTCCAAAGGCGGCAGAAACGTACGGCCCTGCAAATTAACGATGACCAGTTCATGACCTTTCACTTTAATTGTTGTATAACCTCTGCCCGGTGTTCCCTTGGGAAAATTCGCCGGTCTGACCATACGTTCCTCATTATCGATAAAATCAAAAATTTCTTTTTGATCCCAGGTATGGTTGCCCATCGTAATACCATGGACCCCCATTTCGAATAACTCCTTCGTAATCGGTAAAGTGATGCCTCTGCCCGCAGCGGCATTTTCACCATTGGCAATAATAAAGGTTGGATTCAGTTTCGTTTTGAGTCCTGGCAAGCAAGCCTTTAAAGCCTTACGCCCAACAGATCCAACAATATCCCCGATAAATAATATTCTCATGTGATACAAGCTCCTCTTCTTCGCCAGCAGTTGTAAATGCTCTGCAAGTCAAAAGAAAAGTGGCTTATTCAGCCACTTTTCTCTGATCAAGTATGAAATTCTTTATTTAGCATATTCAACAGCACGCGTTTCGCGAATAACTGTAACCTTGATGTGCCCCGGATAATCCAGTTCACTCTCAATTTTCTTCGTAATATCACGAGCCAAACGGAAAGCTTCCGTATCATCCACCTTTTCAGGCTGAACCATGACACGTACCTCACGCCCTGCCTGGATTGCGTACGACTTTTCAACACCTTCGAAGGACTCTGAAATTTCTTCCAGCTTTTCAAGACGTCTAATGTACGTTTCCAATGTTTCACGGCGCGCTCCCGGACGAGCAGCGGATAAAGCGTCTGCTGCACCTACCAGCATCGCTATGACCGAAGTGGCTTCACAGTCACCATGATGGGAAGCAATACTGTTGATTACGACTGGATGCTCTTTATATTTCTTACCAATCTCTACGCCAATTTCAACGTGAGATCCTTCAACTTCATGATCCAAGGCTTTACCGATATCATGCAGGAGACCGGCACGTTTCGCCAATGTCACGTCTACCCCGAGTTCTCCAGCCATCAATCCTGTTAAATAGGCAACTTCCATGGAATGCTTCAATACATTTTGTCCATAGCTGGTTCTAAATCTCAATCTACCCAATATCTTGATCAGGTCTGGATGCAATCCATGAACGCCGGTTTCAAAGGTTGCCTGTTCACCGTATTCACGAATCCGTTCGTCCACTTCCTTGCGGGACTTCTCAACCATTTCTTCAATACGGGCAGGATGGATACGTCCATCTGCAACCAGTTTTTCAAGGGCAGTGCGGGCAATTTCACGACGAATCGGATCAAAACCGGACAAAATAACAGCTTCAGGGGTATCATCGATAATAAGATCAATCCCTGTGAGTGTTTCAAGCGCGCGGATATTTCTACCCTCACGTCCGATAATTCGTCCTTTCATTTCCTCATTCGGCAATGTTACCACCGATACCGTTGTTTCCGCTACGTGATCAGCAGCGCATCTCTGGATGGCTAACGTAATGATTTCACGGGCTTTCTTGTCGCCTTCTTCTTTGGCTTGCTGTTCGATCTCTTTAATCAATTGAGCTGTTTCATGCCGTACTTCCTGTTCCACATTGGTCAAAATAATTTGTTTGGCATCTTCCGTGGTCAATGCGGAAATACGTTCCAACTCGGTAACCTGGTTCTTATAAATCTCGTCAATGTGTGATTGGGTTTCTTCAATCCGCTTCTCTTTGTTGGCGACTTGCTCTTCTTTTTTCTCAAGAGATTCTAATTTTTTATCCAGCGATTCCTCTTTTTGCAACAATCGTCTCTCTTGTCGTTGTGATTCATTTCGACGATCACGAATGTCTTTTTCAGCTTCGGTTCGGAGCTTGTGAATCTCATCCTTGGCCTCCACAACCGCTTCTTTCCTTAGTGCCTCCGCCTCTTTTTTAGCGCCATCCTTGATTAGCTCAGCGGCTTGCTCAGCACTTGAAATTTTCGCTTCTGCAATGGACTTGCGGATAAAATAACCAATCCCTAAGCAAATAGCACCAACAACGAGAATGATTAAGATCCAGATGGCTGGATGTATGTTCATCCAGTTCACCTCCTCGTTGTTTCTCCAAGGGGTAAGCTTGGGGGTCGTATGGTTTTTAATCCGTTTAACAAGCAGTAAGAAAAGTAAAAATTGGCGATTTTACTTTGCCAACCTTCCTGTTTAGGCATAACAGAGAGGTTGATTGTACAAAATTATACATGCTCATTTTATCTTTTGTCGAAGAAGCTTGTCAAGGTGTATGACATGAGAAATGCTTTACTTTGTAGAAATTATTAAATTCCTGCCAAATTTTTATACCTAAACCGTATTCAAACCTGTTCTGCAGCCTAATTAGTTTACATTATTAACTATTCGTATTACAAATGAATTTCATTCTTCAAATTCAATCTCCCAATCCTCATTGTCCATACCACGACTGACGGCATCCGTTAATTCGCGTACAGCACGAGTGGTCACGCTTGAATTGTAGCCTCTTCTTTGCAGTAAGGCATAGGCTTTTCTTTTAATATTTTGCACATCTGAGTCCGGCTTTAAACTGGAACCATATTTTTTATAAATCAGATTATAAGCATTACTATACTCCAGTTGTTCGTCAATTTGACCAATCGCACTTGTAATGTGTTCAGATTTGAGCCCCTTCTGCTGAAGCTCCTGCTTAATCCAATTACGTCCCTTCTTGGCTGAATGAATACGCTGCTGTGTCAGCTGTTCAGCAAACAAGGAATCATCTATATACTGCTCCCGTCTAAGACGGTCCAGCGTGTCTTCAATTGTGGGAAGCTCATAGTTCTTTTGTCGCAGACGTGCCTTTAGTTCGTGCTCGGAACGCAGCCTGAACGATAATAAACGAATGGCATCCAAATAAGCCTGCTGTTTGTCTTGAGCATCTACTATCGCTTTCAGCTCTTTTTCATCGATTGCCGTACCCTTGGCCAAACTGTATTTGATCAGCACATCCTCATGTATAGAAAATACATACTGTTCTTCGATATATAAATTGTAACGATCCTTGGCTCTTTTTTGTCGCTCTATTTTGGTTATTACGCCTTCTTTTAAAGGCAGCTCCTTCAACTCATTTACTTCTTCATCCATGATTTATCACTCCGAATGCAACGGAAGGGCACCTGAGTAAGGTGCCCTTCATCTGCTTTATTCAACTTCTTCCAAATCTTCATCATCTTCCTCGTTATTCAGCAAGTCGGCATCGACGGTTGCTGACAAGTTGGCATTTTCGCGAATCTTATTTTCAAGAATATCAGCTACTTGCGGATTATCCTTTAAGAATTGCTTGGAGTTCTCACGACCTTGACCCAATCGGTCACCGTTGAAGGAATACCAGGCGCCACTCTTTTGAATAATATCCATTTCAGCACCGATATCGATAATGCTTCCTTCTTTGGAAATACCTTCGCCATACATAATATCAATATCTGCCTGCTTGAATGGAGGCGCTACTTTATTCTTAACTACTTTAATTCTTGTACGGTTACCAACCATATCATTGCCTTGCTTGATGCTCTCTACACGACGTACATCCAAACGTACGGAGGAGTAGAACTTCAATGCTCTTCCGCCCGGGGTTGTCTCCGGATTACCGAACATAACACCGATCTTCTCACGAAGCTGATTGATGAAAATTGCAATCGTGTTCGATTTGTTGATAGCACCGGATAATTTACGCAATGCCTGTGACATCAAACGTGCTTGCAGACCCACGTGGGAATCTCCCATGTCTCCTTCAATTTCCGCTTTAGGAACCAGTGCCGCAACCGAGTCAATAACGATAATATCTACAGCTCCACTGCGTACCAATGCTTCAGCAATTTCCAATGCTTGCTCACCCGTGTCCGGTTGGGAGAGCAGCAGCTCGTCTATATTAATTCCAAGCTTACTTGCATAGGAAGGATCTAGTGCATGCTCAGCATCGATAAAAGCCGCTGTTCCGCCTACTCGCTGCACCTCAGCAATAGCATGAAGCGCAACTGTTGTTTTACCCGATGATTCAGGGCCAAAAACCTCTATAATTCTACCACGTGGGAATCCTCCTATGCCGAGGGCAATATCAAGAGCCAAAGATCCGCTGGGGATAACATCAATCTTCATATGGGCGGATTCACCCAGTTTCATAACCGATCCTTTACCAAATTGCTTTTCAATTTGACGAAGGGCATTGTCTAGTGCTGCGCGCCGATCTGACAAAACACTCACTTCCTTTTCCGTATTGGATAAGTATAATAATAACCTATTTTGATGGTGTTGCCAAGCATTTTTGCGAACATACATTCTGTTTATGGTCCAAAGAAAAACCGTAACAAAATGTGATCCATTGTTACGGTTCTTCCGCTTCCTCTATTATATTACATTGGCTGTGCGCTTTCAAGTTCTAATTATATCAATCCCAGCTCTATCAAACCGCCAAACGCTTCCACAATTGGTATAATGCCGCCTTTGCAGCACGAAGCTTGATATTGTCCCGATTACCGGACAACTGCAGCCGCTCCACAACCGGCAGCCCTTCTTTGCAGGCAATAGCCAGATACACAAGACCTACCGGCTTTCCTTCGGATTCATCCGGTCCGGCCACCCCAGTGATAGCAACTGCATAATCGGTATCTGCCTTAAGTCGCATCTGTTCTGCCAGAATACCGGCTGT
Source organism: Paenibacillus sp. FSL H8-0034 (assembly GCF_038000305.1). NCBI lineage: Bacteria > Bacillati > Bacillota > Bacilli > Caryophanales > Paenibacillaceae > Paenibacillus > Paenibacillus sp. FSL H8-0034. The sequence continues at coordinate 3,730,197 of NZ_JBBOBS010000001.1, read as the reverse complement.
TTCCGCGCTGACTGCCCCTGGAGCTCCTGCTCCTTCCAGAATACTCATCGGCACATCCAGCAGCTTATTCTTCAACATATTGGAATAACAAACGATACCTCCACGGAATACGGCAGAACTTCCGGGGACTGCGGTCAGCATATGTCCGAGGAGCCCTCCTGTACAGCTCTCAGCAGCTGCCAGGAGCAATTTGCGCTCCTTCATGATACGTATGACCTCTTGCTCAATTGGAACGTCTACAGAGGCGTATATGTAGTCTCCAAGCCTGCTTCTGATTTCCTGCTCCAGCGGCTCCAGCTTTACATCCGCTTCCGCTTGTGAAGAGGCGCGAGTGGTAATGCGTATCGTAACCTCAGACTCCTTGGCATAAGGAGCTATGGTTGGGTCTGTTTGCGCATGAATAAGGTCTAAAAGTTCATGTTCAAGCGTAGATTCACCAATTCCCGCAAATTTCAACATCCTCGAGAACAAGGGATGAACCCCGCTCATCTTCGACGCAATCCACGGTGCTGCGTAATGATCGAACATGGGCTTCATTTCTTTAGGGGGACCGGGTAATAGTATGTAGTGTGTGCCATCCTGGGTCAAAGCGATACCTACAGCCATTCCTGCATCATTCGTTAAAGGATCACTGTGCTCCAGCATAAGCGCCTGCCTGCGATTGCTTTCGACCATATGAATGCCTCTCGAACCAAACACTTGTTCGATATGATCCATTGAGGGCTGATGGGTGACTATCCTTTGTCCCAGAAAAGCGGCGAGCGCATCCTTGGTCAGGTCATCCTGGGTCGGTCCAAGTCCGCCTGTACAAATGATTAAATCGGCCCGGCTTTTGGCAATTTGCAGGGCGTCCGCCAAGCGGCTTTCATTATCACCGACAACGGTCTGGTAATATACACTTACACCCAAATCTGCACACCCTTGGGCCAAATACTGAGCATTGGTATTCACAATCTGTCCTAGTAAAAGCTCTGTACCAACCGCTATAATCTCAGCTCTCATTCAAACTACCTCCCGAATGGAACAAAAAAACAATAGGAAACTCCTACTGTTTATTCGTTAAAGTTAATGACATGTTTATTTTTAATAAAATAATCCAAACCGGAATACAAGGTTATGATAGCCGCGACCCAGCTTGCAAATAAATCAAAGCGCAGATTAATAAAAGCAAATGGAAAATTGTTGATCAGCAGTGCAATAATTGCCGTAATTTGAGCTGCTGTTTTCCATTTACCCCATTTACTAGCCGCAATGACATGACCCTCAAGCAAAGCGATCTGTCGTAATCCTGTAACGGCAAATTCCCGGCTAATAATCACAATCACGATCCATGCGCCGACCTTATCCATCTCAACTAAGGATACGAGCACAGCAGATACAAGAAGCTTATCAGCCAAGGGGTCAAGCAATTTCCCCAGATTTGTTACAAGCTTACGCTTCCTGGCAATATACCCGTCCAGGCCATCTGTCCAAGCCGCAATGATAAAAATAAGCGCTGCAATAATTTGGTTGTAGGTGATGCTGAACTGATCCATTTCAATTTGAGGAAACTTTAAATTAACAAGCAAGAAAAACATAATGATAGGTACTAAAAAGATCCTCGCCAAAGTGATCCGATTGGCCAGGTTCATGCCACAACCTCCCCGGACAAATCAAACTCGAATGAGTGGGTAATGTGAACCTTGGCTAACTCTCCAATCTTAAGCTGTGCCCCTTTTACAAACACTTCTCCGTCAATCTCAGGAGCATCGTACTGGGAACGGCCAATATAGACATCATTTCTGCCGTCATACTTTTCAATCAACACATCCACGGTCTGGCCTACCCGATTTCCGTTACGGATATTAGAAATACTACGCTGAATTTCCATGATGGTATTAGCCCGATATTCCTTTACATCATCCTGAACCTGATCCGGCAAACGGGCAGCTGGTGTATCCTGCTCTTGTGAGTAGGCAAACACACCCAAGCGGTCAAATTCAACTTCTGTAACAAATCTCTTCAAATTTTCAAAATCCTGCTCAGTCTCACCCGGGAACCCTACAATAAGCGAGGTACGAAGTGAAACATTCGGAATTCGCGAACGAATTTTGTCAATCAATGCTTTGGCATCCTGCTGTCTGCCTGGTCTTCTCATCCGCTTCAAAATAATATCTTCACTATGCTGCAAAGGCATATCGACATATTTGCATACCTTTGGGTTTGAAGCAATCGTGTCGATCAATTCGTCGGTAAAAAATCCCGGATATGCATAGTGCAGTCTGACCCATTCAATTCCGGCTACTTCCGTAACCTTGTTCAACAACGCAGGCAGCATAAATCCGTCATACAAATCCGTACCATAATTTGTTGAATCCTGTGCAATCAGACTGATTTCCCGAACGCCCTGCGAAGCCAATTGCTCAATTTCCGCAATAATGGATTCCATGCTTCTGCTGCGGAACTTACCGCGCATGATCGGAATACTGCAGAACGTACAGGCATTGTCACAGCCCTCGGCAATTTTCACATAAGCGGTATAACGCGGAGTCGTCACACGACGTGGAAGCGGCTTATCATAGTTGAAAACCGGGTTCCCCACCAAGACCGGCTTTTTCCCAGCAAGTGCTTCTTCAATAATTTCATTAATTTTGTCAAAATCTCCTGTGCCTACGATACCATCAATTTCAGGCATTTCTTCCATGAGCTCTTTCTTGTAGCGTTGAGTCAAGCATCCGGAAACAATCAATGCCTTCAAATTAGCAGTCTGCTTCAAATCAGCCATATCCAATATCGTATTCACGGATTCTTCCTTTGCTGCATCAATGAACCCGCAGGTATTAACTATAATTACAGTAGCTTCTTCCTTATCCGATACTAATTCGTAGCCACGTCCAAAAACAAGTCCTGACATGATTTCGGAGTCAACGAGGTTCTTCTCGCAGCCGAGCGTAACTACTTTTACTTTCTCTGTCATATCCATATCCTCCAATAGTGAATCAAGCCTATGGGTCAAGTATAAACGAACCGAATGAATAGTGTCAAAAATGTATATTAACGAAAATTTAGAAATTGTAGGTCAAGAGGCAGATCCGCTTTGCGAAGAAGCTGGATAACCTGTTGTAAATCGTCTTTGCTTTTGCCAGAAACTCTGATTTGATCGCCCTGAATTTGGCTTTTCACCTTTAGCTTGGAATCCCGGATCATGATATTGATTTTTTTGGCATTATCCTGATCGATTCCTGACTTGAGCTTCACCTTTTGCCGAACGGTCTGGGATGAAGCTGGTTGAATTTTATCGTATTCGAGGTTTTTCAAGGAAATTCCCCGTTTAGCCATCTTGGAATGCAAAATGTCAATTACGTTTTGCAGCTTGAACTCATCATCGGAGACGATAACTAATTCATCTTTTTCAACTGCAATACTGCTTTTGCTATTTTTAAAATCAAATCGGGTCATAATTTCTTTCTCCGCTTGATTAATCGCATTGTTCAATTCCTGCATATCCATTTTCGAGGCAATATCAAAAAAACTTTCGTCAGCCATGGTCGCACTTCCTTTATATAATTAATTGACTTACACTTTTTGCAAATCGATTTGAACCCGTTTGGCATTTGGAGTGTCGCCCAGCACAATAGGGGTTCCATTCACATTCAATTCAACTGCATTGGAGCGGCCAAAAATCATAAATGCCGAATTGGTAAGCTCCCAGCTTTGCTCCTTACCCTTAGTGAAGGTGCCTTGCTCGAGCGTATCTCGTGGTTCTCCTAATGAATCAATCTGCATCCAGCAAGCATCGCCTACAATCTTCATTTGGATCGTAAGCTTATCTGCATTGGAAACCAAATAATAATCGGTGCCACCTTGGCTTTTGACCAGCTTCACCTCAGTTTTCACTACAGGTACAGGAGGTGGAGCAGGCACTACTGGTGCATTTTTGTCGTAAACGGGTGTAGTCACACTGCCGCTATTGGCATTAGGATCCACCTTATCTGTGACCCGATTCGGTTCATTTACAGGATTGGCTTCATGCGGCTTATTATTATAATTCATTATTAGATAATAATAGATGATCCCCAGGATGAGAACAAAAAAGGCAATCATCATGACAGTGGAAACCCATTTGCCCATTCTTTCCGTATTTCGTGTCGTTCTCTTGGAGCGAGTAGGTTCAATATGGTCTGGCTCTGCCGCGGGAATCACATTTTGATATAAGCTCAATATTTCATTAGGCTCCAGACCCACTGCTTCGGCATAACTTTTGATAAATGCTCTGACATAAAAATTACCGGGTAATATTTTGTAGTTTCCATCTTCAATCGCTTCCAAATAGCGCTTACGAATTTTTGTGCTTTCCTGCAAATCTTCTAATGAAATCTTTTTTTCCAACCGTGCTTTTCGCAACAATTGCCCAAGATCAGACATGTTCTCACCCCTTTCGGAACGTTCATTGTAATGGATTATTAATAATCATTGATACCGTTTGTTATGGCATCGTAATTGATTTCTTCATCAGGTGTATTGCGCAGCTCTACAATGTAATTGAAATGCTCATACGTATATTCAGAATCCCGCACAAAAATATCCGGATGCTCGATGACTTTCGTCGAAGGCATACTCATGATTTGCTGTAAAAGGGAGTGATGCTTTTCATTGGAACGAATGGTCGATACGATACCATCAATAATAAAAATATTGTTCGGGTTCATTTCCTCCTCAGATAATTGACTGCGAACCGTTTGACGCAGCAATGTTGAGGATACAAAATTCCAACGTTTATTGGAGCAAACGCTCCCGGCTATGATCGATTCCGTCTTGCCTACGCGCGGCATGCCTCTGAGTCCAACGACCTGATTGCCGTCACGCTTGAAAATTTCACCGAGAAAATCAACCAGAAGACCCAACTCATCACGCGTAAAGCGGAATGTTTTACGATCATCCGAATCTCTTTCAATATATCTGCCATGGCGAACAGCTAATATATCAACCAATTTGGGCTCTCTGAGTGCCGTTATAGTTATATTATCCACTTTTCGCAGCATTTTACCCATCAAGTCAATTTTTTCATTATCATTGGTTTGCAGCAGCATACCACGGGTCCGATCTTCCACCCCGTTAATCGTGACAATATTAATATCCAGCATCCCCATCAGGGAAGCTACATCCCCTAATAAGCCAGGACGATTTTTATGTATTCTGTATTCCATATACCACTGCTTTGTTTCCATTATAGGCACCTCATATCGATGATAATCACACATCAACTCAAATTTTTGGAGCATGTTACAAAAATATTCTACAATTTTCGAGAAATTCCTTCCTACTTCTTAAAGAAATCTTTATTATTCTTGATTAAGGCTTAATGATTTGTATTTCCTGGGAAGTATATTCCTGATTTCCATTCGTCCATGTCTGGGTTTCTATGGTTTGCAATATTGAGGTCATAAGGATGCCCCACTGCAGCTCTATGGAAACAGCTGTCATATCGATTACGGGCACCTTCAGGTTTTTAACCCTCTGTAAGGAACTGGCATCCAAAGGAGAATAAATAGCTATCCAGCTGGGCCCATGTCTCCTGACCTGATTCTGAAATTGCGGGAACCAGCCTTCGGCATCGGACAGACCTATCGTTTCGGCCTCCTCGGAAGGTGCCCACAACGATGGTATCGGCCTGGCGCCCACTGTCACCCATTCAATGGATTTACCTAATATTTGCTGCTGTTTAACCCACTCGTCCCATTGCTTGTCCATAAAGCCTTGCCCCGTCTGTTTCCATACGATATGTTTATCCGTGACTGGCGGATTATCACCCGATACCGTATCATCGAGCAAAATCCATTTTTTGTCGGGAATTGCTGTAGCAATAGGCAGTACTTGTCGAGTAAGCTCGTTTCCTATGACAATTATGTATGTATAGGGTCTCGTTTTCAGAGCGGTTATCTGTGCTTCCTTAAGCACTGCTGTATCCGCCATCCAATCAAAAGCAATATGATGACTGTCACGCCAAGCTATCAATGTATTTTGTAAAGTTGATTTTGTAGAATCCGATACATGTTCTTTGGAAATGATTAAAACGGAAACTTTGGATTCCAGTAAAGCGGGGTCAATTGCGGGAATGTTCTTGCCACAGCCTCCAAGTACAAATAGTATACATAAAGTATAGAGCCCCGTTGTCCATCTCTTCTTACTCAACTACCTCTAGCCGCCTTTCCAATCAAATTAAGTTAAGTATACCACAAAAGTAACGAAAAGCCCCCTTGGAAGGAGGCTGCTGTCAATTGCATTTAGGTTCCCGGTGTAACCAGCTTTACCATCAGCTTGGCGATTGTTCTCTTTTCCTGCTCGTCAGCAACATCCCAGAGCTCTTTAAGCACTCGTTCTTCATTATTTTCCGGGTCCACCTTGTCAGATAGAAACTCCCCGATTTGAAAGGCCAGCTTGTTGATCGTTTCATCCTTCATGCCGGCTTTTTCTGCCTGATCGATACGTTCATTCAAAAATTGCTTCCAGCGGTCAAATACCTTTAGTACAGTTGCCATTGCTCATAGCCTCCTTGGAGTCAAAGTGTATTACCACTTTTACTATTCGCCAAATCGAGGTCTACTATACCATGCTTAAGTTAACCAACCGCCATTGGGACTAATAATCTGTCCGGTAATATAGCCGGATTCCGGAAGCGCCAGAAAATAAACCAAGGAAGCAATTTCGTTCGGCTGAGCAAACCTTCCAGCAGGAATTTCATTCTCTATGGCTGCTTTTTCCTGGGAATCAAAGTTTGCCATCATCAGTGTGTCAACCGCACCTGGCGCCACCGCGTTCACGGTAACACCAGAAGGAGCCAACTCCTTGGCTAAAGCTTTTGTAAAGGCATTGATACCGCCTTTGGTTGTGGAATATAACACCTCGCAGGAAGAACCGGAAATTCCCCATATCGAGGATACATTAATGATTCTTCCATATTTTTGCCGGATCATCGGTTTCATGAACTGCTGACTGATCAAAAATGACCCTTTCAGATTGATGTTCATGACATCCTCCCAGAGCTCCTCGCTCACATCGGAGAGCATCCCGTAATGGGAAACTCCTGCATTGTTAACGATAATATCAGGTGTCATTTCATGATGATCCAGTTTTTCCTGCAGCCGTAAAATCTGCTCCTTGCTGCGCAGATCAGCAGTAGCCGTGAGCACCTTAGCACCTGTTTTCATACATCTGCGTGCCGTATCATTAGCCGCCTCATGAGACTGCATATAATGGATCACGACATTCATTCCCACGGAAGCGAATCTTTCGGCAATCGCCGCACCAATACCGCGGCTGCCACCCGTAACAAGTACGGTTTGCTCGTTAAAGGGACGGATCGGATCCTTCATCACGCTTCACTTCTGACAATGGATACGGCCAATTGGCTCCAGTCAAAATGCTCGTTCAGCATTGCCGTAACATCTTCGATTGTCAATTGCTCATATACAGGCAGTATGTCAAATAAATCGATTTGTTTAAACCGATATTTGGTGAATTCATTGGCAATGGATTCAGGAGAATTCAACTGCCGCAGAAAACCTCCAATTTTCTTTTTACGGCTTCTCTCAAAATCGGTTTGTGCAATCCCGCTCTCCTTCACCTTATCGATTTCCTCGCGAACACGTGAAACCAATTTGTCAGGGTCTGGCGTATCGCCACCGATGATTGAAAAGGCATAATTCTCTGCAATATTGTACTCACTCCCGAAGCTGTCGGAAATGATTTGTTCCTCGTATAGCTTTTGATAAATAGCCGAGCTTGGACTGAGCAAAATATCCAGTAAAACCTTCATAACCAGTTCCCGCTTCAACAGCTCCTTGCCACTAGCATCCTGCTTCGGTTCCTTGCAGCCGAACAAGCATTTGGGAAGAGAAACCGGAAGTACGGTTACTTTCTCCTTGTTCCTGACGGTGGTTGGCTCCTGCTCAAATAAACGATGAATTTCACCTTGAGGCTTATACTCCTTGGCAGCCTGATTGCTCCTGATCAATTCCATCGTTTCCTCGGGATCGACACCTCCAACCACAAACAAATTCATATTGCTGGGATGGTAAAAGGTATGGTAACAATCATACAGCAGCTCTTTGGTGATCTTGGCAATGGAATCTACAGTACCGGCAATGTCAATATGTATCGGATGGTGGTGATACATCGTCTCTATCAAACCAAAATAAACGCGCCAATCCGGATTATCCTGGTACATTTTGATTTCCTGACCGATAATGCCTTTTTCCTTGTCTACGTTCTCATCGGTAAAATATGGATTTTGCACAAAATTTAACAAGGTAGTCAAATTTTCAAGAACATGCTCAGTTGCCGAAAATAAGTAGGCTGTCCGGTCAAAGCTCGTAAATGCGTTGGCAGAGGCACCATTGGAGGCAAATACGGAAAAAATATCGCCGGTCGGCTCCTCAAACATTTTATGCTCCAAAAAGTGAGCAATTCCATCAGGGACTTTAATCTCGGAAGCACCCTCCACACGAAAATGGTTGTCAATCGACCCATAATGGGTGGAAAAGGTAGCATAGGTTTTGGAGAAACCTTCTTTTGGAAGTATAAAAACGGTCAATCCGTTAGGAAGCTGCTCTGTGTAAATCGTTTCCTTCACATGAGGATACGGTATCGCCTTCATATTCTACACTCCCTCCTTTCGATCACGTAAGAAGTAAATCGTATCGAGCTTGACCTTGCCTGCTGCTGCTTGAATTTGCGCTTTGTCGACAGCAAGAACATCATTAATCAAGTCAGGTACCGTACGCTCTACACCCGACAATATATTGTTAAAATCAAAAGAAATCAGTTCGAACGCGGAATCCTGAAGCTGACGCAGATGTCCTGTAATCATGGCCTGGGTCTGCTGCAGCTCGATATCATTGATATCACCCGCTGTCATCGCGTCCAGCTGCTGGCGGATAATCGCCACGGCTTTCTCATAATTTTCGAGTTCAATGCCTGATTGTATGGTAAGTATTCCCTTATGCCCATCCAGCCTTGAAGACGCATAATAAGCGAGACTTTCCTTTTCCCGCACGTTGATAAACAGCTTGGAGTGCGGATAGCCTCCTAAAATGCCATTATACATTAGCATCGTTGGATAAGCCGCGTCCGCATAGGTGGTATGAGTTCGCAAACCCAAATTCAGCTTGCCCTGCTTGACGTCAAGCTCTTCTATAACCTCGCGAACCTCAGCTTCTTTGGATTGACCTTGAAGCGTGGAATAACCTCCCGCAACCTCTCTTTCTCCACCAAAGCTGCTTTCCACAAGAGCCATGACTTCCTTAAGCGTGGTTTTGCCCACTACATAAATGTCGATAGGCGATTCTTTCAGCCATTGCTTGTAATACGTATACAGCTCCTTGCTGGTCAGCTGCTTTAAGGCTTCAATGGTACCAAGCGGGTGCAGACGGTAGGGCTCACCCTTACACATTTCCTCTATACAACGCTCGGCTGCATATTTCACCTTATCGTTAATGATCGACTCGATACGTTTTTGCAATGTTGTTTTTTCGGAATCGACGTATTTGGAGGTAAATTCGCCATCTTGGGCAGCAGGTTGGGTAATCGCCTCTCCAACAAAACGCATGCCTTGCTCCAGCAATGACTCGGTGCTGTTCACGAAATCATCCTGGATCAGGTCCATCCGAAACTGTACCATCTGATAATCGCCGCGCTTATAAATATCAAACCCAAAGCCTGCACCGTATAAATCGTCTAGACGTTCCCGGAACTGCTTGGTTTCTGGATAAACCTTTGTACCGCGACGCAATACAAATGGAATTAATGCTGTCGGTGTTACGGTTTCTTCCTGTAAGCGACTTCCGACATAAACCGATATGGCATATGTTTTAAATTGCTCTGTGGGCAGCACGTGTACCCTGATATTATGAACCGTACCACGTTGAAATTGAACATTTTTCAAAAGGGAGCAGCTCCTTTCAGCCTGTAATCGAACTCCATACCATTATATTCCTTCATAAACAGAAGAAGCAAACGAACCTCGTTTGCATCCCCCTTTTCTGCATATCCATTTATTTGCAAAAAATATGCTTGCCGATGGTTTTGACCTGCGGACGTCCCCAAATCCATTTGGAGGTTGCTGTTTCCGGATTAAAATAGTATATGCAGCCTCCCGATGGATCCATGCCATTTAACGCTTCCTGTACGGCCTTCTTGGCATTTTCATTTGGCGTCAGCCATATTTGTCCATCAGCTACTGCTGTGAACGCACCAGGCTGAAAGATGACACCTGATACAGTGTTAGGAAAGCTTGCCGATTTAACTCGATTCAGTATGACAGCAGCTACAGCAACTTGACCAATATAGGGCTCACCTCTTGCCTCGCCATATACCGCATTGGCCATCAAATTCAAATCCTCTGTGGATAAGCCCATATGATTGTTCGGCGCCAGGTTGGCATTCTTATCCGGGGCTGGCTGGGTATTTCCTCCGCCATCTGCAGTATTTGAGGATGGGAGTTCATTGGCTGTCGGCTTGTAATCCTTGGTCGCTTCCCATAGTTTCAGCTTCGTTTTAGAACCAGCTATACCATCAACCTTCATACCGAATTCGGATTGAAACCATTTTAATGATCGCAGTGTATTGTATCCAAAGTCTCCATCTACAGCGCTGTTATAGAAGCCGAGGAATTTTAATCGTCCCTGCAGCTCGTATACATCCTTCCCTGCTGCTCCATATGCAATATCATTCTTGCTGAAGGTTTGCATGGTTTCAAGCTTCTGTTTTAATTGATAGCCTGTAAACAGCACGAGTAATAAAGCTGCAGTTATAAGCACCAGTCGTTTGTTCATTTGCATTACGTGCACACTCCCATTTCATAATGGTAAACATTTATGGTTATTATGAGAAAGGCGGCACGCTTATATGCATACGGAAGCTTAAAAGCAAAATGAACAAAAAAACATGCCGGATCCATCATCCGACATGCTCATTTTACGAACTCATCCTGCCTTGATACTGTTCCAAGGAAACCAGCACCTCACGCGGTTTACTGCCTTCATAGGGCCCTACAACACCTTTGGCTTCCATCGAATCAATTAATCTGGCAGCCCGTGTATAGCCTACGCGCATCCTGCGCTGAAGCAAAGATACCGATGCCTGCTTGGCCTCCAAAATAATTTGCACAGCCTGATCATATAATTCATCCTCAACCTGATTGGTTCCCTCGACCTGCTCTTCAACCTGCGGAACCATATCCTCTACATAATTGGCCTGCTCTTGATTCCTCACGAAATTAACAACATCTTCCACTTCATTGTCGGACAAAAAGGCACCCTGTACACGCACAGGCTTGGAAGCTCCCATGGGCAGATACAGCATATCCCCACGACCCAACAGCTTCTCAGCGCCAGCCATATCCAATATCGTACGGGAATCTACATTAGACGATACACCAAATGCGATACGAGATGGAATATTAGCTTTGATAACACCCGTAATGACATCAACAGATGGCCTCTGTGTAGCAATAATTAGATGAATACCCGCCGCACGCGCCATTTGTGCTAATCGACAGATTGCATCCTCCACATCATTCGCAGCTACCATCATCAAATCGGCAAGCTCATCTACGATGACGACAATATAAGGGAGCGGAGCTCCGGATTTAGTTTCCAGCAGCATCGCATTGTAGCCTTCTAAATTACGCGTTCCGCTTTTGGAAAACAGCTCGTATCGTTTTTCCATTTCAACAACGACCTTTTTCAAAGCAAGCGAGGCCCGCTTCGGGTCAGTAACAACAGGGGCAAGCAAATGGGGAATTCCATTATAAACGTTCAATTCCACCATTTTCGGGTCAACCATCAAGAAGCGTACCTCGTTAGGTTTTGCCTTGTACAAAATGCTTGTAATGATCCCGTTAATACAGACTGATTTCCCTGATCCCGTTGCTCCTGCTACAAGTAAATGCGGCATACGGGCCAGATTTCCAACGATTGGCTGTCCGGCAATATCGCGACCTAATGTAATCGACAGCTTGGCACTCGAATCCTGGAAAACAGCGGTTTCCATAACTTCTCGCATCGTTACTATCGATACTTCAGCATTCGGCACCTCAATCCCGATTGCAGCTTTACCTGGAATAGGTGCCTCCATCCGGATATCCTTAGCTGCCAGAGCTAGGGCAATGTCGTCCGTAAGGCTTACGATCCGGCTAACCTTCACCCCAACATCCGGCTGTATTTCATATCGAGTTACAGAAGGTCCGCGTACAACCTCCAGTACCTTCGCTTTCACTCCAAAGCTTTCCAGTGTAGCCTCCAGCTTGCGGGCAACCGCTTTATAATCCAGTGAATCGGCACCCTTGAGAAGGCTTGGCTTGGCCAACAGATCCAGAGACGGTAGCACATACGGCTTCTGTGGCTTGACTGGGGTATCCATAGTAGCTATATCCCCTGATTCTTCCCCGGCAACTTCATTGTTTTCGTGAGTTGGAGACGGGTCTAGCGAAGGAGCCGCGGATACCGTTGGTATTGGCATGTTCGATATTTCCTGCTGCACCTGCTCTTGAAAATCACGAATAATCGGGATTGGAGACTCCTGCTCGATTTCTCTTTTGTAAACCGTCTCTTCCGCAATATTCGGTTCGCTCACCGCTTCAGGCTGAGCCGATAACGAAAGTTCGTCATCGAAGACTTCAGGCTCAATTCCCATAGCCGTGGTTGGCTTTGGCTTCGGATGTACCCGATCCATGAATGAAGTAAAGGCTTTATTCGGCCTCTTTATTTTACGCTCCGGCTTCAACGTTTCTTCATCAAATTCATTATCATCAGGCATGAGCGGAGCCACATAAGCTTTCTTCTTGACAGCAACGACCTCAGCTGCTGCCGCTTTCTGATTCCGTTCTTCCCACCAACGACGTATGTATTGGCCAAGTGCTGTGTCTGCGAACGTTTTCTTTCCTTTTATTTTTCCCATCATATCGCCTAGAGTTAGGCCGGTAAGCAAAATAAACCCGATAATGAAAAGCGTGTATTGGATCAATTGAGCACCTATTTTTACGAATAGAAAATATAGGGTTCCATATAACGCAGCTCCGAGCATTCCGCCGCCAACCTGATGAGTAAGAATAGCCTGTCCTTTGTCAGTCGCACTGAAGCCGTCGACCATACTGGCCCATGTTTGCGACCAAATCATACCGGCTGTATATGTACCTTTCGGGTAGAGCTGCTCAAACAAGCTGATGTGACTCATAATGAGCAGGGCGATCATCATCAGCAAAATTCCCGTCTTGCGAGACGTCCGCCAATTCGGCCATTGCCGTTTCACCATTACATACAAGCCTGCATAAATAAAAACAAGCGGAATGATGAAATCCCACGTCCCGATTAAAAATCGAAACAGATAGCTTAAAGCACGAGCAACCGGACCTTCCCGGGAAAGTGCGATAACCGATAGCGTTAATATTATAATTCCATAGAGCTCATACTTTAAATTCGTTTTTATCGATTTTACAGACGCCTTACGTTTCTTCTTTGGCCTGGCCAAGACGGCTCACCCCCAAGAATAAAGTATACCATACTTTGGGGATAAGCTTAATCGTCTTGTAAAAATCGGACTTCAGAACTAAAAGACAGGTCGAAATTCGACAATTTTGCCAGGACTGTAGTTTGGATTCAAATAATCCTGCGGATTTCCACTTCTTAATCTCACAATGGTTGCTTGCGTAGCATTCAACTGCTGAACCTCCAATTCAACGCCGTTAACCTTAATATCCATACTTGCAGCATCCATGGAGTCCAAGCCGCTCATCACTACCTCCATAGGCATGATCGTATATAGTGTCACTGTATCACTCCTCCGGGCATCTGCTTTCTGTTAGCCTCAATACGTCGATTCAGCTCTCTAATTCCATCACCCACACCACCTATGGTGTCGATAAGTCCATATTTTACGGCATCAACGCCAATAACGGTCGTTCCGATGTCACGGGTTAATTCGCCGGTTTTAAACATCAATTCCTTCAGCTTTTGTTCGGAAATTTCGGAATGGCTGGTTATAAACCGGATTACCCGTTCCTGCATTTTATCCAAATATTCAAAGGTTTGCGGGACGCCAATTACAAGTCCATTCAATCGGATAGGATGGATCGTCATCGTAGCGGTTTCCGCAATGATCGAAAAATCTGACGAAACTGCGATCGGAACCCCTATGGAATGACCTCCACCCAATACGAGCGTAACCGTAGGTTTGGATAATGTCGCGATCATTTCTGCAATGGCAAGGCCCGCTTCGACATCTCCGCCTACCGTGTTAAGCACGATAAAAATGCCTTCAATCTTGGGATTCTGCTCAACGGCGACTAGCTGCGGTATTAAATGCTCGTATTTGGTAGTCTTATTTTGTGGTGGAAGTACCAGATGCCCTTCTACCTGTCCAATAATCGTCATACAAAATATGTTGGATTCGCTTGCAGGTACCGCCGTTTGGCCTAGCTGCTGTATCGTATCCAAAACGGACGGCTTTTTCAGTTCTTCATTTGGGCCGGGATTTACAGGCTCCTGCTCTTGCTGCTTGGAATTGTCCAACTGGGATACCCCCTTCAAATTCTGTTGATCTTTCGTAGTATGGATGAATGCTGCCGAAAACATGCAAAAAAACCACCCAAGTCGCCGTAATCAGCGTCTTAAGTGGTTTTGATATTTCGCGCATACAATGGATTTCAATAATTGGTTTATTGTGAAAGGTATCAAGTATAGACTGGTGGTCTTGGATCAAACTTCCATGATAATTGGAAGGATCATAGGTCTTCTTTTGGTTTGTTCATACAAGAATCGTCCTAAAGCATCTTTGACATGAGTCTTCAGCGAAGCCCATTCATTTACATTTTCGCTCATTAACCGTTTCAGCGTACTAGCTACAATACGGTTGGCTTCATCCAGCAAGCCTTCGGATTCTCTAACGTATACAAATCCTCTGGATATAATATCAGGTCCAGACAAAATAGCGCCATCTTGCTTGCTTAATGTAACGACTACGACCAAAATACCATCCTGAGACAACAGTTTGCGATCTCTGAGTACGATATTACCTACATCGCCAACACCCAGTCCATCGATCAAAATGTTCCCTGCTGTTACCTTCGAGCCTTTACGAGCAGCACCGTCAAGAACCTCCACAACATCTCCGTTATCTACAACAAAAATGTTTTCCTTAGGAATTCCAACCGATTCTGCAAGTATCGCATGCTGACGAAGCATCCGGTACTCACCATGGATAGGGATAAAGTATTTTGGTTTCATTAAATTAAGCATCAGCTTCAATTCTTCCTGTGAACCATGTCCGGATACGTGAACGCCTGTAATCGAACCAGGACCATAGATAACATGAGCGCCTATGCGCATCAATTCGTCAACCGTTCTTCCGACATACCGCTCGTTACCAGGAATCGGTGTTGCTGCGATAATGACAGTATCTCCAGGCAGAATATCAACCTTGCGATGTGTAGACCGTGCCATACGGGTTAGTGCCGACATCGGCTCTCCCTGCGAGCCTGTTGACAATACGACAACACGATCTGCAGCCATTTTATTAATTTCTTCAGGCTCAATGAGCATACCTTCAGGAATTCTCAAATAACCTAACTCCCCAGCAATCGAAACGACGTTCACCATGCTGCGACCGATAACGGTTACTTTTCTCTTCGTAGCTTCTGCTGCATCAATTACCTGTTGAATCCGATGTATGTTAGAAGCAAATGTAGCAATGATTACTCTTTGCTTGGCTTTACGGAAAACATCCTCAATCTCGGTACCTACGCTTCTTTCTGATCCGGTATAACCAGGACGCTCTGCATTTGTACTATCGGATAGCAGTGCTAGAACTCCCTTACTTCCCAATTCAGCCATGCGATGAATATCCGCATATTGTTCATTAACCGGAGTTTGGTCAAACTTGAAATCTCCTGTGTGAACTACATTGCCTTCAGGTGTGGCGATGCATACACCTACAGAATCAGGAATACTATGATTCGTTTTGAAGAACGACGCAGTCATGCAGCCAAGAACCAATTCAGACTCTGAATTGATCAGGTTTCGTTTGGTATCTCCCAGTAAACCGGCTTCCCTTAGCTTGGTTTCGATAAGACCCAAAGTCAATTTGGTTGCATAGATAGGAACATTCAGCTGTCTCAGCACATACGACAGACCACCGATGTGATCCTCATGTCCGTGAGTGATAATAATGCCTCTAACCTTGTCCCGATTCTCAAGTAAATAACTAATATCCGGTATAACAATATCGATGCCGAGCATGTCCTCTTCAGGAAATTTCAAACCGCAATCAATAACAACAATATCATTTGCATACTGAACCACATACATATTTTTTCCGATTTCACCCACGCCGCCCAGGGCAAAGATCGAGAGTTTATCTACAGTTTTCTTAGACAATTAAAAATACCTCCTATTTTAAGATTGACGACGAATTTGTATGAACCTTTAACCTAAACCAAAACCGCACCAGTCACTTGCCACCATTATACATGAACAAAAAGTACAAATACAAGCTACCGCGTTTGCATCCTCAATTATTGCCTAAATAAATAAAACCGATGCTTAAAGAAAGCACCGATTTCAAGAATTTCATTTTAACAAGGAGTCAATGAATCTTCCTTCTTCTTCGGTTGCGTTCAATAATGGCAGACGTACTCCGCCTACCTCCACACCTTTGCTGTTCAAAGCATATTTGACGGGGGCAGGATTCGGAACTCGGTGAGGACAATTAAATAACCCCTTCATTACGGGGTGTATCTTAGCATGAACTTTTGCCGCTTCACGAGTATCGCCTTGTAAGTAACAGTTTATCATACTTTTCATTTCTTTACCAACTACATGACTGGCTACGCTAATAATGCCATGTCCGCCAACGGATAATACGGGTAATGCCATCGTGTCGTCACCACTGTATACCAGAAATCCAGGTGCTGCACCACTAACAATTCTTGTGATCTGATCCAGATCTGCACAATCTTTGGTAGCTACAATATTCGGTATTTGCGATAGTCGAATTGTAGTATCGGCATCAATATTAACACCTGTTCTGCTTTCTACATTGTACAAAATACATGGTATCGAAACCGACTCGGCAATGGCTTTAAAATGCTGATATAAGCCTTCCTGAGATGGACGGTTATAATAAGGAGCCACCAGTAACAGCGCGTCAACTCCAAGCTTCTCGGCTTCCCGGGATAAATGAATGGAATGAGCTGTATCGTTGCTGCCTGTTCCTGCAATGATCTTGCAGCGCCCATTGGCGCGTTTGATAGCGAATGCAAAGAGCTCCAGCTTTTCCTCTTCCGTTAACGTAGGTGATTCACCTGTTGTCCCACTAATAACCAAACTGTCGTTACTTTGCTCTTCTAGTAAGTAATCAATTAAAATTCCAGTTTGAGTCCAATCGATTTGCAAGTTGGAATCAAAGGGTGTAACCATTGCTGCGATTAATCTTCCGAAATCCACGGCAAACTCCTCCTAGGTTTATTATAGATGCAATTGAAATTTTTTGTGCAGCGCTCGAATCGCCGTCGCCATATCCGATCCTTGTACGAGCACCCATATCGTCGTATTGGAATCCGCTGACTGTAGAATTTGGATATCTTCCTCTGTCAAAGCTTCAACGATATGCGCCATGATGCCTGGGACACCGTTCATACCTCCACCAATGATTGAAACCTTGGCACAATTGGACATTAATACAGGCTGATAACCCAGCTCGCCCAAGATGGCTTCGGTTCTTGTCGCCTCATCGTCAAATACGGTGTAAGTAACTCCAGATGGATTTACATTGATGAAATCCACACTAATATGATGCTTGGCCATAGCTTTAAAGACTGTAAGCTGTAAATCATAAATGCCTTCCGCAGCAAAAACCTGCACTTGCGTGAGGTTAGCGAAATTGGCAATTCCAGTTATTACTCGATCCCCAATACAATCCGTATCAGGTACAATTGCCGAAGGATGAGTCACCAATGTCCCAAGTGATTTACTAAATGTAGATCGTACACGGACTGGTACATTGCCACTCATGGCGACTTCTACTGCCCTTGGGTGAATAACTTTAGCACCGTTATGGGCCATATTACATATTTCCATATAGGATACCTGAGACAAGGGACGCGCTTCTTTAACGATCCTTGGATCTGCTGTTAAAATCCCGTCCACATCGGTAAAAATATCTATGAACTCTGCATGAAGCGCTACACCGAGTGCCGTTGCCGAAGTATCACTACCACCTCGTCCGAGAGTCGTAAAGTCCTGATTGGAGGTTTGACCTTGAAAGCCAGCCACTATGACAACGTTTCCCTGGTCCAGCAAATCCAGGATTCGCCTTGGCTGTATAGACACAATTTGAGCATTGCCGAAGTTGTCGTTAGTGATAATTCCTGCCTGTGCACCCGTAAGAACTGTAGCCGCTATGTGGTGTGCTCGCAGCAAGCTGCATAAAGTGGCAGCTGAAATAAGTTCACCACAGCATAGCAGCATGTCTTGTTCTCTTGGAGGCAGCTGGTTCCCGTTGTTATGGATCCAATCCAATAAAGTATCTGTTGCATAGGGCTCGCCTTTTCTCCCCATCGCCGATACAACGACTACTAGTTTGAATTGTTGCTTCAATGCATCCTGGATATGTTCAATGACGTGTGCTCTGGCTTCGACGCTGGAAAGGGACGTGCCTCCGAATTTCTGCACGAGAATTTTCATGAGGTCCCCTTTTCCGTTGGAAACTTAATTATAGATTTATATATGAAAATAGGCTTCCCTTAAGAAGCCATCTCTCATTTAGTTTTGTTCGATTGCAATATATTCAGCAATCTGCACAGCATTCCAAGCAGCACCTTTGAGCAGGTTGTCGGAAACAATCCACATATTAAGTGCACGAGGATTGCTTAAGTCGCGACGAACGCGCCCCACAAAAGTATCCAGCTTTCCTGCTGCATCTGTAGCTAACGGATATTGCTGTTCTGCCGGATTATCAACCAATACAATTCCAGGAGCGTCAGCAAGCAGCTGCTTAACTTCTTCAATATCAAAGTCCTGCTTAAGCTCTACATATACGGATTCCGAATGACCATAAATAACAGGGATACGAACGCAGGTTGTTGTAACCTCCAAAGTATCGTCACCCATAATTTTTTTGGTTTCATTGATCATTTTCATTTCTTCGTAGGTGAAGCCATTTTCCGTAAATTTGTCAATTTGCGGAATCGCATTAAAAGCAATTTGGTGTTTCACAGGTAAAGAAGCTGCCGGTAAAATCTTTGGATCAACCGCATTCCCTTCCAATACTTCTTTAGTTTGACGAAGTGTTTCTTCAATAGCAAGTGCACCCGCACCAGATACAGCCTGATACGTCGATGCAATAATTCGTGAAATCCCATAACGATCATATAATGGCTTTAAAGCTACTACCATCTGTATGGTTGAGCAATTCGGATTGGCAATAACACCTTTATGCTCGCTGATTTTATCTATATTCACTTCGGGAACGACAAGTGGAGTCTCTGCGTCCATCCGATAAGCACTTGTATTATCGATACAAACCGTACCACGTTTAATCGCTTCTGGAATTAAATCCAGGCTGACACTTCCACCAGCGCTGAATAACGCTATATCAACACCTTCGAAGCTGTCCGGTGTGGCAACTTCCACTTCAACAGGATTACCTTTAAAATTAAGCTTGATTCCAGCGGAACGTGGAGAAGAAAGTAACTTTAGAGTTTGAATGGGGAAATTGCGTTCTTCCAACAAACGAAGGATTTGCTCTCCTACGGCACCTGTTGCTCCAACAACAGCAACATTGAATAATTTCTGATTCGACATCTGTTCGTCTCTCCCCTGTGCATAATAAGCAGTAATTAATAATTAAAACGTTCAATCACCATAGGTTGAAGCTGCTTTCCTTGAAGTGCGTCCTCACAGGTTTCCATAATCAAATCCATACGAGCTACCAGCGAGTTCGGCTTTAAGGCAGGTGCATCCTGACCGAATGGAACAAAATATATGTTTTTGGTAATTAACAATTTACTAATATTCATGGCATTGAGCCCTAAGCCATCATTGGTGGAAATCGCCAATACCAACGGTCTGAGATTGCGCATCTGTGCTTTGGCGGCCATCAATACAGGACTTTCCGTCATTGCATTGGCCAGCTTGCTGGTCGTATTACCCGTGCAAGGAGCGATAACAAGCACATCCAGCAGCTTTGAGGGTCCTAATGGTTCAGCATCCACAATTGAAGTAATGATATCATTACCTGTAATCTCTTTCAACTGCTTCTGCCAATCTTCAGACTTGCCAAATCGCGTATCCGTTGTAAGTATCGTGTAGGAAACGATGGGAATGACCCGCGCACCTGCATCAACAAACCGCCTGATTTGCGGCATGACCTCTTCAAATGTGCAATGTGACCCCGTTAAAGCGAAGCCTACCGTTTTCCCTTGCCAATTCATTCCGCTTTCCTCCCTTGTCCTGCATCCTCAAGAATCATACGACTCAAGGTATCAGCAATGATGCGACCGGCTGTTTTCGGTGCAACAATTCCGGGGAGTCCAGGTGCGAGCATTGCTTTGATACCTCTCTTCTCGGCAAAACGAAAATCCGTTCCCCCGGGTTTGGAAGCCAAATCAATGATCACAGCTCGATGTGGAATATTGGCAATAATTTGCGCTGTGACTATCATAGACGGAATTGTGTTAAAAAGCAAGTCAATATTAGCTACCTGAGCGTACAAATCATGGGTGTAAAAAGGTAAAAATCCCATCTCTAAAGCTCTCGCAAAATACTCCGGTTTGTTGACACCTACCTTAACTTTTGCGCCAAGTCCATGCAGCGTCCTGGCGAGTGTGATCCCCGTTCTTCCGAAACCGAGCACCATGGAAACCGATCCGTGAATCGTAAAATCGGTATTTTGAATCGCCATCATAATGGCGCCTTCAGCTGTTGGAATGGAGTTGTAAATGGCGACCTCGTTCAAGTCAAACAACTCTATGAGCTGGATCGAGGCTTGCGCACACAAATTACGCAAATACGGCTTTGCCATACCCGTAAATACTTTGGCATTCTTCGGCAGCGCCTGAATATGCTGCTCAGTTAGCTGCAGCTCGGATGTGGAAAATATACTTTCGACATAGCCCTTGTCATCGGTGCCTACAGCAGGCAAAATAACCGCGTCCATCGTCTCCAGTACCTTGGGACTCAGCTCTGCTTTGGTAATTCCGCTGAAAACGTTTTGTAAATTATCAAATCCGATTAGAACAACGGAAGCATCCAACTCGGTGCATTTATTTATGACTTCAAGCTGCCTGGCGTCACCGCCGATCAAAGCCACTTGAATTCCTGTAAGCATGCGTTCTCACCTCTTTCTAATCGCTGTCGCTAACTCATCTTATGCGCTGGCCTAATGATGGGTTACTGTACGCAAAAAACACCTTTTCGCCCGATGAATCATCAAGGCAAAAAGGTGTTTATGGTTTCATAATCATTGGGTACCTGTATGTCCGAAGCCACCAGTACCACGTTCTGTGTCTGTAAGCATATCCACTTCTATGAGCTGTACAGAAGGCACGATCTGGAATACCATCTGAGCAATCCGTTCGTTTCTTTGAATAGTAAAGGTCTCTGATCCATGATTGATCAACAGTACCTTCACCTCGCCGCGATAGTCGGCATCGATCGTTCCCGGTGAGTTTAAACATGTGATTCCATGCTTTAAAGCCAAGCCGCTGCGCGGTCGAATTTGCGCTTCGAGCTCGGGCGGCATGGCCAGTGTCAACCCTGTAGGAATCAATATCCTTTGGCCTGGCCCAATCTCTACGGGTGATGTGACTGCCGCATAAAGATCAAAGCCGCTGGCTGAAAGCGACATTTTTTGTGGCAGCTGTACGTCCTCGTTACCTGGCAGCCGTTTCAATTGAACATTAAACAAGCTGATCCCTCCTGAAGCCTTCCAATACTTTATCCGTTTGTCCCACCATTGAAAGTGCAAATGGGGTCGCCAGCATTTCCAGCGTAAGCTCTTGTATCTGATCAAGCTGTACACTTTCTATACGCTCTATAATTTCATCCATATCATAATGACGATCAAGCATCAGCTCATTTTTGCCTAATCGGTTCATTCGACTGCTGGTGCTCTCCAGACTCAGGATCAAGCTTCCTTTCATCTGCTCCTTGCCTTTTCTGAGCTCGGCAGCCGTCAGTCCCTTGTCCTTAAGATCGCTTAACAGCTCCATCGTCACTTTCAGTACATCTTCAGTCTGTTTAGGTGCTGTTCCGGTATAAATCGTGAACATCCCGCCATCCTGGTAAGAAGTATGATACGAATAGACAGAATACGCCATACCGCGTTTTTCTCTGATTTCTTGAAATAATCTGGAGCTCATACCGCCACCAATGGCATTGTTCAGCAGCACCATAGCATACACGCGATCATCCTTGGCAGACAAACCTGGTAAAGACAAGCAGATGTGGTTTTGTTCCGTTTTCTTCTCGTGGTATTTCAGATTACTGTGAAAGGTTGGCGGTGTATATAAAACTTCCGAACCCTTGTTCTGAAATCCGGAAAAATGCTGCTCCATAAGCTGGACAATCGAATCATCAATATTACCTGCTATCGCAATAACCGTATTTTCAATCGTATATTGATTTTTCATATATTGCTTTAAGGTATCCG
Organism: Paenibacillus sp. FSL H8-0034; assembly: GCF_038000305.1. Taxonomy (NCBI): domain Bacteria; kingdom Bacillati; phylum Bacillota; class Bacilli; order Caryophanales; family Paenibacillaceae; genus Paenibacillus; species Paenibacillus sp. FSL H8-0034. The sequence continues at coordinate 3,707,514 of NZ_JBBOBS010000001.1, read as the reverse complement.
AATTCATCGCCGTCAAATTCTGTTCGGTTCCAATAATCGTGTAGCCGAGCGAATGATCCTCATAAGCAGCACTTGCAATTAGATCATGAACCATATCGTCAGGTGTGTCTTCATACATGGAGATTTCTTCGAATATTACATTTTTTTCCTTTTCTAATTCCGTTGGATCAAACGTTGACCGAAAGAACATATCGGCTAGTGCTTCTACTGCGATCGGCAGATGCTCATCCAACACTTTGGCATAATAACAGGTATATTCTTTTGAGGTAAAAGCGTTCACATTGCCACCTATGCCATCGAACAGCTCTGCAATATCTTTGGCAGAATACTTATCAGTACCCTTAAATAGCATGTGCTCGATAAAATGGGAAATTCCGTTGTTGTGCTGCTGCTCGTTTCGAGAGCCTGTTTTGACCCAAATCCCAAAGGCTACAGAACGGCACGTGGGGATAGGCTCCACGACAAGCCGCAATCCATTGCTTAAAATATGTTTATTCAATAAAAGGAGCCTCCTTGTAAAGATGTTCGGTTAGTAACTTTATGATCTTACCACTATTGGGTAATAGACTCAACTTCGTCAATCCTTTTTGTTGAGATTAACTCACTTACAGTTCCGAGCTTCATTTTTTTGCGTTTAATCGTACGGATGATTTCCTGCAGCGCTTCACTCGATGAGTAGGTTGGATGCATTAATATCAGAGCTCCCGGTTCCACGCGAGCTGCTACTTTTCGAACAATTGACGATGGCTGCGGCTTTTGCCAGTCCACGGTATCCAACGTCCACAAAATCGTTGTAAGCTTGAGCTCGCGCGCTATGTCCACCGTCGCTTGATTAAAATCGCCTGAAGGCGGTGCAAACAAACGATTTGTTACCCCTAGTTGCTCTCTCAACAGCTGTTCGGTTTTGGTGATTTCCGCTGTGGCCTGGGTTCTGGAAAGCTTGCTCATATCTTTATGGGAATACGCATGATTGGATAGCTCATGTCCTTTTTCTTTGATGAGCTGGGCAGTAGGGATATTTTGCTTTAACCAGCTTCCATCGAAGAAAAAGGTTGCGTGGACCTGTTCATCGTCCAGCACCTTAAGCATTTTGGGCAAATATTCATTTCCCCAAGCAACATTAATCATCAGCGAAACCATCGGTTTCATCGGATTGCCTTTATAAACCGGATGCGAGCCCAGATGCTCCAATTGAACTGCGGGTTCAACCTCTCGCATAGCCAAGCGAAGCTGATTTCTGAATAGAAGCTGTTCATTAAGCGCAAGAGATTTTTCCACATCGACCTCCAGACCATTATAGCCTGGAATGGCCTTCCATACCCGATCCAATCTGGCATCGACAGGAGCGATATTTCTTTTGGTCGCCTCGGCTTGAATTTGCTTCAGCAGTTCGTCCCGGTCTCCTCCTCGCTGCATCTCTTTCATCGCATCAACAGACGAGATCGTTTTCCTGCTAGAATCAGCCGCGGAGGCATGTGCATACTGCTGTTTACTGTGTTGAACAAATGAACCAATACTGTCGGATTTGTACAGCATCAGCGTCGCTGTTACGAACAATCCACAGAGAATAACAACCTGTAAACGTTCCATGAACCCGCTCCCATCATTAGATCGTTTGTCCGATACATATGCAGGGTGGGACAAGAATAGAACAAAAAAAGAGACAGACGAATCTGCCTCTCTTCTCCTTGCTTACCTACGGCCTCTTAGGATTGTGCAGGTGCTTCTGTCGTTAATACTGCTTTACGAGATAGATTGATACGGCCTTGCTGATCGATTTCAGTAACCTTTACCGTTATGGTATCGCCAATGGCCACAACATCCTCTGTTTTGGCAACCCGCTCTGAAGACAGCTGAGAAATATGTACCAAACCTTCCTTGCCCGGCAAAATCTCTACAAATGCACCGAACTTCTCTACCCGTTTAACCGTGCCCAGATAAATTTCACCAATCACAACTTCTTTTACAATACCTTCAATAATAGCACGCGCTTTGTCATTCATCTCTTGATTAGAAGATGCAATGAACACACGGCCATCCTGCTCGATATCGATTTTTACGCCTGTTTCTTCAATGATTTTATTGATGATTTTACCGCCAGCACCAATAACATCACGGATTTTGTCCGGATTGATAAACATCGTAAGAATTTTAGGTGCGTATTGGGAAAGCTGTTTCTTCGGCTGTTGGATACGCTCCAGCATTTTACCAAGGATATGCATCCGCCCTACTTTGGCTTGCTCTAAAGCTTGATTCAATATATCACGGTCAATACCGTCAATTTTGATATCCATTTGCAAAGCTGTAACACCCTTGGCTGTTCCTGCAACTTTAAAGTCCATATCACCAAGATGATCTTCCATCCCTTGAATATCACTCAAAATCGAGAAATGATCGCCATCCTTGATTAAGCCCATTGCTACGCCGGCAACAGGAGCTTTAATAGGAACGCCTGCATCCATCATAGCTAAAGTACTTGCGCAAATACTTGCTTGCGAGGTTGAACCGTTCGATTCCAGTACCTCAGACACAAGACGGATCGTATAAGGGAAATCCGTTTCTGATGGCAGAATTGGTTCCAAAGCACGTTCGCCCAAGGCACCATGTCCAATTTCACGACGGCCCGGAGGACGAAGTGGTCTTGCTTCACCCACGCTGAACGGAGGAAAGTTGTAGTGATGCATAAAGCGTTTGGTTTCTTCCAGATCCAGCCCGTCCAGGATTTGCACATCACCAAGCGCACCCAGCGTACAAATACTCAATGCTTGCGTTTGTCCACGAGTAAACAGTCCGGAACCATGGGTACGAGGCAGTAAATTAATATCGCATTCGATCGGACGAATTTCATCCAAAGCACGTCCATCTGGTCTTACCTTGTCGTGAGTGATTAATCGACGAACTTCATCTTTTACGATATCGTATAACGTCTCCTTCACATCACCAAGCTTCTCTGGAGTTTCTGCGTATTCGATTTTGAAATGAGCAACCGTATCCGCATTGACCAAATCAATAGCTTCTTGTCTAGCATGCTTCTCAGCAATTTTGACAGCATCGACCAGTCTGGCTTGTGCAAAAGCACGAACTTCACTATTTACAGCGTCGTCAACGCGGTGAAGTTTGACTTCCATTTTAGGTTTACCGACTTCTTTAACAAGCTGTTCCTGAATGGCAACGATTTTCTTGATTTCGTCGTGACCAAACATGATCGCTTCAAGCATAACTTCCTCCGGCACTTCGTCTGCGCCCGCTTCAACCATCATAATCGCATCCTTGGTCCCTGCAACAACCAGATGCACATCGCTCTTATCGGCTTGCTCCAAAGTTGGATTAATCACGAATTGACCGCCGACACGGCCTACAATAACACCGCCAACAGGTCCGTTAAATGGAACGTCAGATATGCTTAATGATGCAGATACTCCGATCATCGCAGCGATTTCTGGTGAACATTCCTGATCCACGCTCATCACGATTGCAACGACTTGAACATCGTTACGGAAGCCTTCAGGAAATAAAGGACGAATCGGACGATCCGTCAAGCGGCTTGCCAAAATTGCTTTTTGACTAGGACGGCCTTCTCTTTTGATGAAGCCTCCTGGAATCTTACCTACTGCGTACAAACGCTCCTCATAATTAACCGTTAAAGGAAAGAAATCAAGATCCTTAGGTTCTGCTGATGCTGTTACTGTACATAATACCACCGTATCCCCATATCGTACGGTTACTGCGGCATTCGCCTGTTTGGCCAATCGGCCTGTTTCAAGGATGAACGGACGACCGCCCAAATCCATTTGTACTCTATTTTCCATAAAATCCTCCTGTACCTTTTCATGAAATCGGTTAGTATTAGCTTGATTAAATCCTACTTTCAGACCTCTGCTAAATTATCTATCTAATCATTTCTGCATACTGCTTAGTATTTCCTTCTTTTATGAAATAAATCTGTCGTCTTTTCATGAAAAAAAGCTCATCCCTGCTTGTCCACTCACCTACAGGCACCCCTAAACGACCCTTTACCTGTAATGTTATGATGATCAAGCTGCACTCAGCTCGTAAAAGCCGACATTATGAAAAAACAACCTTGCTGTCTCTGCCCAAGTCCAATCCGGACCCGAACAGCAGACAACCATGGTTGCTTTGTAATCAATCCTATTAGCGACGAAGACCAAGCTTTTCGATCAATGCGCTGTAACGTTTAACTTCTTTACCCTTCAAATAAGCTAACAGCTTACGGCGTTGGCCTACCATCTTCAAAAGGCCGCGACGGGAATGGTGATCTTTCTTGTGAGTCTTTAAATGACTTGTCAAGTTTAAGATGTTTTCTGTAAGAATCGCGATTTGTACTTCAGGAGAACCGGTATCGGATTCATGAGTCTTGTGCGTTTGAATCAATTCCTGCTTACGTTCTTGTGTCAATGCCATTGTTCATCCACCTCCATAGTTTGTATATCGCCATTGGCCCAGAGAAAAGTCGGAGTTCTCAATTTTCCATGCCAAGGTTCTAAAAATGTTTGTCTTATTGACAACTTTGCTATTATAGCACAAAGATAGAAACAATGTAAAGGCGATTAATTTATTCAAATATTGAAACCAGCTGCTGCTTCGCTGTATCGGCATCTCTATGAATCTGCTCTATCAGCTCTCCGACAGAGGCAAATTTGCGTTCAGGACGGATGAAGGAAATCAAATCAACCGAAACCTCTCGCCCATATATCGATTCTGAAAAATCAAACACATGTGCTTCAAAAGTAGGTTTATCCAGATCCTCGACAAAAGTCGGTTTCTTACCCACGTTCATCACCCCATTATAACTGCGGCCATCAACATGGAAACGAATAGCATATACACCAAGTGCAGGCGTCACAAATGCTTCCGACAAGTCGATATTGGCAGTTGGAAATCCGATCGTTCTCCCTCTGCCGTCACCCGTTACAACCGTGCCTGTAATTGAATAAGGCCGTCCAAGCAGTGCATTGGCCTTATCGATTTCTCCTGCATGCAAATGCTGACGGACCATCGTACTGCTGACCTTATAGCCATTTTGATGAAAGGGTCGAATAATCTCCACGGCAAACCGTCCTTGTGCCAGCTCACACAAATCGTCAGGTGTTCCCGCACCCCGATGACCAAAAGTAAAATCAAAGCCAACGATGACGGTTTCCACCTGCATAGGAATAAGCATGTTTTCTACAAACTGCTCAGGAGTCACTTTCATAAATTCAGGGTTGAAGGAGACCAAATACGTATCATCCACGCCCAATTGCTCTAAAATTTGCAATTTGGTATTCACGGGTGTTAGCAGGTTCGTGTATTTACACTGTCCAAGCACTTCCCTGGGATGCGGATGAAAGGTCATGATAGAAGCCGAAATGTGCAAGCTGTCTGCTCTTTCCCTGGCCCGCTTGATCACTTCCTGATGACCTAAATGAACACCGTCAAACTCCCCGATAGCCAGTACCTGAGGTTTTATCGCTAACGCATGATTCGACTTGGTTATAGGGTAGTTCAATTCTGTGGACAACATAAATACAACGTTCACCTACATTCTATCATTACGACAACACACTATGAGAATACTTTTACTGGCTGCAGCTCCAAAGTGTCCTGATTCCACTCAAAAATGCCCAGAAATCGGGAGTCAGCAGAATAAGCTGTAACCAATTGTTGTGCATGTGCCGCGTACAATGAATTATTTTCTGAAGTAAGAATAAATTTTTGACCAAGAAGCGCTTTACGGGTTTGCATTTCATTCAAATGCACCGCTGGAATATGTGCAAGTGCCTTTTCAACGGGAACAAGCTTATCGACAAGCGTTCCCTCGCTGTGAAGCAGTTCAATCTGTTCAAAGGTTAAACACTGCTCCTGCCCGATACTTCCAGTAGAAGTTCTGACAAGATGTGACATTACCGCAGGATAGCCCAACGACTTCCCAATATCTACACACAAGGTACGTATATACGTTCCTTTGGAGCATCGTACACGAAAGCGAATTTCCGGATGGTCAAGCTCAAGATTCATATGTAAAATCCGGATGTCGTGAATCGTAACTACGCGTGATTTACGCTCAACTTCCAAACCTTGACGGGCCAGCTCATAGAGCCGTTTACCGTCTACCTTGACAGCTGAATACATAGGCGGCACTTGATTGATATCACCTATAAACGACATCATCGCTGTGGTCACTTGTTCTTCATTCAATTGGACATGGTCCACCTGATCGATCACTTGACCCCCAGCATCTTCTGTATCCGTAGCAAGTCCAATCTTAATCGTCGCTTCATATTCCTTAGGAAGCTCCTGAATATATTCCACAAGCCGTGTAGCCCGTCCGATACAAAGCGGCAGTACGCCAGTGACCTGAGGATCCAGGGTACCAGTGTGACCAATCCGTTTGATCTTCAATATCCCACGCACCTTGGCAACTACATCATGAGAGGTGAAGCCTTGTGGTTTCCAGACAGGCAATATGCCTTCAAACAATTTCTCTGTCATTCCAGTGCCAAACCTACTTCCTTAACTACACTTTCGATAGCCTCATGAAGAGAGCCCTTGACCGTACATCCTGCAGCACGTATATGTCCTCCACCACCAAAGGATTTGGCAATATGCGCAACATCAACCGTACCGCCTGAACGTAAACTTACTTTGACATGGCCTCCAGCCCGTTCCTTGAATAACAGCCCAACTTCAACACCTTCCACATTTCTCGGATAATTAACAAGCCCATCCAGATCGTCATTGGAAGCACCGCTGTTCTGTAAATCATCCAAAGACACTGCGAGCCAGCCAATTCTCTTGCTGGAATCAAATGTGAGCGTGTTCAAGCTGCGCTTGATTAAGGATATTTGGGGGTAGGATAGCTTTTCCAATAAATGCTCTGCCAATTCATGGCCTTTCACACCCCGCTGCAGCATATCCGCTGCAATTTGCATCACCTTGGGAGATGTATTGGCATAACGAAACCCTCCGGTATCCGTTAAAAGACCTGAATAAATGCAAATATTCAACTCATTGGAAAAAGAAATACCCAATACCTTGCCAAGATCATAAAGCACCTCAACGGTAGCTGCTGCTTCCGCCAATACCAGATTCACACTGCCAAAAAGATCGTTTGTAGCATGATGGTCTATATTGAGGATTGCTGCATCCTCGGCAAACAGTTGGTTTACACGGCCTATTCTTGAAAAATCTGCACAATCCACACTTATCACATACTTATATGTTAACGGAATCGAGTCGGCATCATAATTAAGAATCGTCTGTTGGGAGCCTGCCATGTACATATATTTCTTTGGCATTTCACCTTCATTAATCAGTGTAAACCGCTTGCCAAGTGATGACAGCATCCATGCTACTGCAAAGGTGGAACCAGCGGCATCCCCATCCGGTTGGATATGGGATACCACCAAGAAATCATCCTTTGTTTGAATAAATTGTGCCGCTTCATTCAATTGGACGGAATAAGAATCCGAATGAGTGAACACGGTCATGGCTGGGAATTCTCCAAATTAAGCTGACCAAGCAGCTTTTCAATATGACTGCCATAATCGATGGAAGAATCCAAACCAAAAATCAAATCAGGTATTTTACGAAGACGAATTCGTTTGCCAAGCTCAGACCGAATGAAACCACTGCCGCGGCTCAGCGCCTTAAGAGTTTCCACCTTCTGCTCGTCGGTACCGAGAACACTTAAAAATATTTTGGCCTGAGACAAATCATTAGTTACCTCTACACCGGTTACGGTAATGAAACCGATTCGCGGATCTTTAAGCTCGGATTGAATGATTTGACTCAATTCCTTCTTAATTTGTTCGCCGACTCTTCCTACTCTAACTCGCGCCATTCAGATCACCTCTCGACTGATTCCAGGATGAAAGCTTCAATAATGTCTAATTCCTTAATATCATTGAATTTTTCAAGGGATATACCGCACTCGTAGCCCTGCGCAACTTCCTTGACATCATCCTTAAAGCGTTTCAACGAATCGATGTTGCCTTCAAAAACAACGATACCACCACGGATCAAACGCATTTTTGCATTACGAGTAATTTTTCCGGATGTGATCATGCAGCCCGCAATAACCCCGACTTTGGTAACTTTGATAACTTGACGTACTTCAGCTTGGCCAAGCACAACTTCTTTGAAGATCGGATCAAGCTTGCCTTTCATAGCATGCTCAATTTCCTCAATAATTTTGTATATGATGCTGTGCAGACGGATGTCAACCTTTTCCGATTCTGCCGTATTTTTGGCTTGAGGCTCAGGACGAACGTTAAAACCAATTACGATCGCATTGGAAGCAGAGGCCAAAATAACATCTGACTCTGTAATCGCTCCTACGCCATGATGAAGAATCTTGACGCGAACACCCTCAATTTCAATTTTGGCAAGTGAACCTCGAAGAGCTTCAACCGATCCTTGAACATCACCTTTAATGATAACGTTAAGATCTTTAATCTCGCCATCTTTAATATGCTTATACAGATCATCCAAAGTTACACGGACATTGGCACCCATTTCGGATTGTCTTAATGTAACCGAACGTTTTTCTGCTATGATTCTTGCTTTGCGCTCATCCTCGAAGCAGATAAACGGATCTCCCGCCTGCGGCACCTCTGTCAAACCTGTAATTTCTACCGGTGTTGATGGGCCTGCTTCCTTGAGTCTCTTGCCTTTGTCGTTAACCATTGCCCGTACACGTCCAAAGTTAACGCCTGCTACGAAGCTATCACCAACATGCAGAGTTCCGTGCTGAATCAATACGCGAACTACAGGGCCTTTACCTTTGTCCAGCTCAGCCTCAATAACCGTTCCTCTGGCACGCTTGTTCGGGTTAGCTTTGAGCTCTTGAACTTCAGCTACAAGCAGAATCGTGTCCAGCAGGTTGTCAAGTCCAATACGCTGCTTCGCCGAAATGTTGCAGAAAATGGTATCTCCGCCCCATTCTTCCGGTACAAGCTCATACTCGGTCAATGCCTGTTTGATTTTCTCAGGATCGGCATCTGGCTTATCAATCTTATTGACGGCTACGATAATCGGAACTTTTGCTGCTTTTGCGTGTGCAATAGCCTCAATCGTTTGCGGCATAACACCATCGTCTGCTGCAACCACGATGATGGTAATATCGGTTACCTGTGCACCACGTGAACGCATGGAAGTAAAAGCTTCGTGACCCGGTGTATCCAGGAACGTAATTTTCTTATTATGAGTCTCCACCTGGTAAGCTCCGATATGCTGGGTAATACCGCCAGCTTCACCTTCGGTAACACTTGTTTTTCTAATTGCATCCAACAATGTTGTTTTACCGTGGTCAACGTGTCCCATAATTGTAACTACAGGAGGACGTTCGATCAGATCCGCTTCATCATCGATTTCTTCAAAAGTTTCAAACCGATCTTCCGCAACTGGAATCTTCAGCTCGACTTCAACGTTGTAGTCACCTGCAAGCAATTGAATCGCATCCAGATCCAACTCTTGGTTGATGGTAGCCATAACTCCAAGGAATAACAGCTTTTTGATAACTTCGGAAGCATCCTTATGCAACGATTTCGCCATTTCACCAACCGTCATCGTTCCGCGAACGATAATCTTTTTCGGTGTATTGTCGATTTTTTCTTTTTTCACTTCCTGGAACTTACCGCGTTGTTGATTTCTGTTGTTGCCGCGGCCATTTTGTGGGCCTCTGGATGATCCACCCGATCTGCCATCATCAAAACGCTTATTGGGACCGGCCGTATTTTTCTTGACAGGTTTGTTTCTGTTGTCATCATTGTCTAATGACGGTCTTTGAGGCCCAGTTCCTGCTGATTTATTGAATGAACTCGGGGCGCTGGAGCTAAATGGTTTTCTATCTGCAGATGAAGTTGCCGGACGTGGCGAGCGCTGCTCTCCTGGACGGCTGCTTGCACTGCTGGTACCTGTAGCTGGACGGCTGCTGCCGCCAGTGCTGCCTGTGGTACCGCTGCGATTACCTTGATATCCACTACCTGCTGGACGGCTTTGCCCACCGGATTGGCTGCTGCTGCCTTGCGAACTGCGGTTCTGATAGCCTCCGCCTTGGGAGCTTCCACCAGCCTGCGAGCTGCGGTTTTGGTATCCGCCTTGGGAACTGCTTCCGCCTGGCTGTGAACTGCGATTTTGATAGCCTCCGCCTTGGCTGCTGCCTTGACTGCTTCCACTGCTTGGACGTTGATTGTAGCTGCTGCTTCCACCTTGTGAGCCTTGACCCTGTGGACGACGATTTTGATCCTGTGACGGGCGATTAGATCCAGCCTGATCAGGTCTGCGCGGTGCTCCACTACCTGTTGTGGAAGTTGTTGCTGCTGCTGGTGCAGACGTTGATGACTGTCCTTGTGGAGTACTGCTGCTTGAGGTACTAACGGTCGCAGCCTGATCTTGCGTGGTTGGGGCTGGCTTAGACTCCATCTTGATGGAAGCTGCCTCTTTGGGTGCCGAATTCGTATTGCTTGAACTGCTGCCTGTATCGCTTGTACGCTTAGCTGCCGCGTTCGCCTTTACATCCTTGAAAAACTTCTCTACACTGCTCACTGTATCATTCTCCATTACGCTCATATGGTTGTTAACGGGTATATCCAGTCTTTTTAAAATGGTGATAATTTCTTTACTGCTCATATTTAAAGACTTGGCATATTCGTATACCCGAAGCTTATCTTTATTATTGTCTTGTTTATTCAATACCGTCCACCTCCGTACGATTTTCCAGACTTTTCTTTAGCATTCTTGCAAAACCCGCATCGGCAACAGCAATCGTAACTCTTGATTCTTTTCCAATACTCGCCCCCAAACGCTCCCGACTTCCAAACTGGATGACCGGAACGCCAAAGGTCGTACATTTATCACTTACTTTTTTACAGGTATTAACTGCGGCGTCTTCCGCAACAATGACAAGCTTAGCTTCACCCTTACGTACGGAATCAATAACTGACTCTTCACCCGTAACAATTTTGCCTGCTCGCATGGCCATACCCAGGTTGTTATAAAATTTGTTATTCATCGTCCACCAACGTTTCCTTGCCAGCAATAAACTCATCTTCGACCTTGATGAAATCCTGCTCCAAAGCGTCGTAGATGTCCGGACTTACCGGAGACTTGAGCGCACGGTCTAATGCGCGGCTTTTTTTGGCCAGTTTAAAGCACGACTGCTTGCCGCATAGGTAAGCCCCGCGTCCCGCCTTTTTACCGCTCAGATCGATCAGCAATTCATCACTCGGCGTTTTTACAACACGAATCAGTTCTTTCTTCGCCTTCATTTCCTGGCAGGCTACACATTTGCGAAGAGGAATTTTTCTTGGCTTCATCCGATATCACCCTCTATATATGCCAATTGCACTTATTAATCAATGCTGATCGAATCCTGATGCATTTCTTCGCTGTAGGTTTTCTGACGCCCATATTCCTGCTCGGCCTGAGTCTCACTCTTGATGTCAATTTTCCAGCCAGTCAATTTGGCCGCCAAGCGAGCATTTTGACCTTTGATTCCAATAGCCAGGGAGAGCTGGTAATCAGGTACGATCACCCGAGCCATTTTTTCATTTTCAAATACATTGACTTCAATAACTTTCGAAGGACTAAGTGCATTCGCGACGTATTCGTCTACCTGCTCCATCCAACGTACGATGTCTATTTTTTCACCTTTAAGCTCATTTACAATCGTCTGTACGCGAATTCCCTTAGGACCCACACATGATCCCACCGGATCCACTTCCGCGTTACGGGAATGAACCGCAATTTTGGAACGAAAGCCTGCTTCGCGAGCAACAGAACGAATTTCAACAACACCATCAAAAATTTCAGGAACTTCCAGCTCGAATAATCTTTTTAGAAGTCCAGGATGCGTACGGGATAAAATAATTTGCGGTCCCTTGGTCGTATTCTCTACCTTGGTGATATAAGCTTTAACCCGATCACCCTGCTTGAATTTATCTGTTGGCATCAATTCAGTCAAAGGCAGAGCAGCTTCAATCTTGCCTAAATCGATATATACATTGCGTAAATCCTGACGCTGAACAATTCCTGTAACAATGTCCTCTTCTTTATCGACAAAGGCATTATAGATGAGTCCACGCTCTGCTTCGCGTATCCGCTGTGTAACAACCTGCTTGGCAGTTTGTGCGGCAATACGTCCGAAATCACGAGGTGTGACTTCGATTTCCACAATGTCCGTCAGCTGATAGTTTGGGCTGATTTCCCTGGCAGCTTCCAGCGAAATTTCCAATCTCACATCGAGCACATCATCCACAACGGTTTTGCGTGCATAAACTTTGATCAATCCTGTATGACGATTAATGTCAACACGGACATTTTGTGCGGTATTAAAATTGCGTTTGTAGCTGGAAATCAGAGCCGCTTCGATTGCATCGATCAATACTTCCTTGGCGATTCCCTTCTCCCTTTCGATTTCCGATAGTGCATCAATAAAATCCATATTCATCGGATGGAGTTCCCCCTCTCAAATAATCCATATAATTGTGTAGCTTTTAAAAAACGATAGCCAAACGGGCACTGGCTACTTTATCAAAGGGAATCGCATGCTTTTTTTTACCCGATTCGATTTCAATCGTTTGCTCGTCAAATGAAAGCAGCTTTCCCTCGAATTCCTTCAATCCATCAAAAGATTCGTAGGTGGTTACAAATACGTGATCACCTACAGCTTTGTAATAATCCTGCACCTTTTTCAGGGGGCGTTCAGCACCGGGTGAAGAAACTTCCAGAAAGTAGGCTGTAGGAATCGGATCGTTTTCATCTAATTTTTCACTTAAGAATTCACTAATCCGGCCGCAATCATCAATATCGATGCCGCCTTCTTTGTCAGCATACAACCGCAGAAACCAGTTGCTGCCTTCCTTGACGTATTCTACATCAACCAGTTCGAATCCATTTTCATCCATGAACGCCTGCATTAGTGATTCTACTACGGATTTTATTTGTGCGCTCAATCCGTTTCCTCCTATCGTAAACGAGAGTCAGAACGCTCTCAGGTCTATAACAAAATGTAAAGAGTGGGTTTCCCCACTCTCTAAGATCGGAATCTATAACATTGTTGCCAAAGAAGATTATACCATAAGGCTCATATCTATGCAATGAGGTCTGCAGTCAGCTGCCACTCGCACTGTTTAGAAAAGCGATAGTTGGTTCGTTTCCGGCAGTCCCCGGAAGCAGCCCATGGAGTTCAGCAGTTCAATAATCGTTTTGGATGCTTTACTGCGATTCTGAAAATCCTCTATCGACAGAAAAGGTCCATCGTTCTTGGAAGCTGCAATATTTTTGGCCGCATTTTCCCCGATTCCCCCAAGTGCCGAGAAGGGTACGATTAGTGAGTCGCCATCGACCAGAAATTTAGTGGCATCTGACTTGAACAAATCGATTCCTTTAAAGGAAAAGCCTCGTGCCGTCATTTCCAGAGCCATTTCCAGAATGGAAATCATAGCCTTTTCCTTAGGCAAAGCCTGAAAGCCTTTATCCTCGATCTCGATCAATCTGCGCAAGATAGCATCATAGCCCTGACATAGCAGCTCCACTTCAAAATCCTCAGCCCGAACCGTAAAATAAGTAGCATAATAGGCTATCGGGTAATACAGCTTAAAGAAGGCAGTACGTACAGCAGATATGACATAGGCAGCCGCATGGGCTTTTGGGAACATGTACTCAATACGCTCACACGATTCGATATACCAGCCCGGTACCTTATGTTTCTTCATATCTTCCTTCCACTCCGCGGTTAGACCCTTACCTTTACGCACGCTTTCGGTTATTTTGAACGCCAGTCCGGCATCCATTCCCGCCTTATAAATTAAATAAAGCATGATATCATCCCGACAACCAATAACGGTTTTAATCGTGCAGGTATCTTTACGGATCAGCTCCTGCGCATTACCGAGCCATACCCCTGTTCCGTGGGATAGCCCTGAGATTTGCAGTAAATCGGCAAACGTGGACGGTTGGGTTTCCTGAAGCATCTGGCGCACGAATTTGGTACCCATTTCCGGCACACCATAAGTGGCAACAGGAGTACGTATTTGCTCTGGTGAGACTTCGAGTGATTTGGTTGAATTAAAAATACTCATAACCTTCGGATCATTCATCGGAATGGTCGTCGGGTCCACACCTGTCAAGTCCTGCAGCATCCGCATCATCGTCGGGTCATCATGACCCAATATATCGAGCTTCAGTAAATTATTTTCAAACGCATGGTAGTCAAAATGGGTCGTTTTCCATTCAGCATTCGTGTCATCTGCTGGAAACTGGACAGGTGTCACATCATTCACATCCATATAATCAGGAACAACAACGATACCGCCTGGATGCTGGCCCGTGCTGCGCTTTACACCTGTAAAGCCTGAGGCAAGCCTGTTAATTTCAGCACCACGCCATTTCTTGCCTTGCTCCTCTTCAAACTTCTTCACATAACCAAAAGCCGTTTTTTCAGCTATCGTACCGATTGTGCCTGCACGAAACACGCACTTTTCGCCAAACAATTCTTTCGTATAATTATGGGCTACTGACTGATATTCACCTGAGAAGTTCAAATCGATATCGGGAACCTTATCCCCCTTAAAGCCAAGAAACGTTTCAAATGGAATATCCTGACCCTCGCCCCTCAATTTCTCACCGCAGGTTGGGCAGCTCTTGTCCGGTAAATCAAATCCACTCATCAAGCTCCCATCCAGAATCCATTCACTATGCTTGCAGGAGCCACATATATAATGGGGTGGTAACGGATTAACCTCGGATATTCCCAAAAAGGTTGCCACTACTGATGAGCCTACTGAACCCCGTGATCCAACCAGATATCCATCCTCATTAGATTTTTTAACGAGACGCTCCGAAATAAGATAGTTGGCAGAAAAACCATATTTAATAATGGGAATGAGTTCTTTTTCAAGCCTTGCCGTAATGACCTCGTGGAGATCGTCTCCATATATGCGTTTGGCCGTATCATAGCATTTTTGACGAATCTCTTCATCGGCACCTTCGATAATTGGTGTAAATAGTTTGCTTGGGAAAAGCTCTATGTCCTCAAAGCGATCAGCAAGCTCCGCTGTGTTTTTGACCACAACCTCATGTGCGGTCTCTGCCCCCAAATATTGAAATTCAGCAAGCATTTCCTTGGTTGTCCGAAAGTGGACCTCCGGCTTCTTCATATCTTTCAAAGGACTGAATCCGGTTATCCCATTGATTGCAATATCACGGCAAATTTTTAGTCTTGGGTGTAAATAATGAACATTACCGGTTGCGATTACAAGCTTATCCAGCTTACGTCCGATTTGTAGCACCCGCTGGTTCGCATCCTCAAGATGTTCCTTGCTGCCCACCAAGCCTTTATCCACCAAATGCATATTGACGCCGATTGGTTGAATTTCTAGCACGTCATAAAACTCGGCAACCTGCTCGGCCTCTTCCATGGACTTATTCAGCACTGCTTCAAAAAACTCGCCTTTTTCGCAGCCAGAAGAAATAATTAACCCTTCACGCAGTTCAACAAGCTTGCTTCGCGGAATGCAGGCCACTCTCTGAAAATACTCCGTATGGGAGAGTGAAACCAAAGTAAACAGATTTTTCTTACCCACCGCGTTTTGCGCATAGATGCAGCAATGAAACGGTCTTTGGTTTTTTAAGCTCTTACCGACATTATCATTAAGCTGCGGCATATTAATTAACCCACGTTCAACTGCTTCTTTGATCAAATGGAACAAAATATAACCCAGTGCTATCGAATCATCAATCGCTCGGTGATGGTTGTCCAAGCCGACCTTGAACTTATCGGATAATGTGTTCAAGCGATGATTTTTCATCGTCGGGAATAGCAATCTTGCCAGCTCCAACGTATCCAGTGAAGGATTCGTTACCGGCGCCAAACCTAGCCTTTTACAATTTGCATGAATAAAGCCCATATCAAACCGCGCGTTATGTGCAACAAGCACGCAATCCCCAATAAAATCGATAAATTTTGGCAGTACCTCTTCCAGCTCAGGTGCGTCCACAACCATATCATCTGTAATATTCGTTAATTGCTGTATGTTATAAGGAATTTTTTCATGTGGATTAACGAAGCTGGCAAATCGGTCAACTTCCTTGCCATCCTTCATTTTAACGCCGGCTAATTCGATAATTTTGTTGTTAATAATGGATAAGCCGGTTGTTTCTATATCAAAAATAACATATTCGATTTCGCGCAAATCTTCGTTACGTGGATTGACTACAATCGGAACCGCGTCATCCACTACATTGGCTTCCAGTCCAAAAATCACTTTGATCCCATTTTTCTTGGCAGCTTTGTCAGCTTCCGGGAAGCATTGTATCCCCGCATGATCCGTGATGGCAATTGCTTTATGTCCCCATTTGGCGGCAGTTTTTATGTACTGATCGACGGAAGTAATGCCGTCCATTGTACTCATTGTTGTATGGAGATGAAACTCGACGCGCTTCTCTGCAGCATCATCTTTACGATCCGGAGGAGCCATGACCTCATTGATATCATTAGGCATCAAAACCAGCTCAGGGGTTTGCATAAACCGGTCATATTCCACCTTGCCCCGCAGTTTAAGCCAGGTACCATTTTGAATCAGACTATAAATTTTAACGTCCTCTTTGTTTTTGGCAAATGCTTTAACCATCATGGAATCAGTGAAATCCGTTATATTAAACGTGAACAAGGTCATACCGTTTTTAAGCTCTTTGGAATCCAGCCCGAAGACAGCGCCCTGCAGTGTTACTTTCTTATCCTCGTCCTGCACCATTTGAATAGGTACTGGAGCATCCTTAATGTCATAGCCAACCATCAGCTTGATTTCTGCTGCATTCAGCGAATCCGCTTCCTGCTCAGCTTCGATGGACGTCATCATTTCTTCCGTAACCATTTTATTTTCTTCTTTAATCTGCTGCTCAAATTTCTTGATTTCTTCTTCAGGCTTCTCATTCTTGCTATAGCGAACCTGGAAATCAGCGCCAAAATACGTATGGTAATAGGTTTGAACCCACTGCCCGATATTTTTTTTCTTGGCCATCTCCAGACCCATTGAATCGAGCATCACTAGCGTTAACACATTGCCCTGCACTTCAATATGCGCCTTATTCATCCAGCCATTAACCGACGTTTCCTCTCGCTGAACCCATTCAACAAACATCGACCAGTACTCATGGGCAATCGATTCGGCTGTTACTTGATCTGTATATCTTAGAATAAAACGTATAGCCGCAATGTGTGCAAATTTATCACGTATTAATTTACAAAAGGAAACGTAAACTTCCCGGGGAACGATGCTGCTTTTCCCGATATAAAGTGTCCACTCCTTGTTTTTGTGGCTGGTTTCTACTTTATCGATGTAGCCATCCACAAAAAAAGATCCAACTACATCCTGAGGTACACGCGCTTGCTCCATCAGCATCTCAAAACGCTGTCTTTTTTCTGCCGTTTCGCTCATGAACATCCTCCTAAAAACATACAAAGGGCAAAAGGAAGTTGGTAGCTCTCCGCTTTGCCCTATTGTCACTTTACATTAATAAGCTTTGCCAAAAACGACGGTATGCTGTGCTTTATCTCCACAAACAAAACAAGTTTCCTTATGCTCTGCAGGTTCGAATGGAATGTTACGGCTCGTTGCACCCGTTTCTTCCTTGACTTGGGCTTCGCATGCTGCAGAACCGCACCAGCCTGCTAAAGCAAAGCCGCGCTTTTCTTCCAAAAATGCCTTAAACTCATCCAAGGTGTCAACCGAACTGAAATTGTCATCGCGGAACTGCTTGGCTTTATCATACATCTGCTGATGAATTTCTGCCAGCATGTTTTGCACTTCTTCCACCAAATGCTCCTGCGCAACCATTTTCTTTTCGCCGGATACTCTGGATACAAGAACAACTTGTCCATTTTCCATATCACGAGGTCCAAGCTCAAGCCGAATCGGCACGCCGCGCATTTCGTATTCATTGAATTTCCAGCCAGGACTTTGGTCAGCACGATCATCCACTTTAACACGGACTCCGGCTTTCTTCAACTGCTGGAACAGCTCATTCACACGGGCTACGACGGGTTCTCTTGTTTTCGGTGGTCCAATAGGAATCATAATCAGTTGTGTAGGTGCAACCTTCGGAGGCATTACCAATCCCCTGTCGTCTCCATGGACCATGATCAAGGCTCCGATCAGACGTGTACTTACACCCCAAGAGGTTGTATGGCAAAATTGATGCTGATTCTCACGGTCCAAATATTTGATGTCAAAAGCAACAGCGAATTTAGTACCCAAATAGTGTGAGGTCCCTGCCTGAACCGCTTTGCCATCCTTCATCATCGCTTCTATCGAGAAGGTGTCTACAGCACCGGCAAACCGCTCCGAAGGTGTCTTTGCACCGAGAATAACCGGAATCGCCAAGAAATTTTCAGCAAAATCCTTATAAATATCTAACATCTGCATCGTTTCACGACGTGCATCGGCTTCGTCCTCATGAGCGGTATGGCCTTCCTGCCACAAAAACTCGCTCGTCCGTAAAAACGGCTGGGTTCTCTTCTCCCAACGAACTACGTTAGCCCACTGATTGATCAAGAGCGGCAGGTCGCGGTACGAGTTAATCCATTCGGCATACATATGGCCAACCATCGTTTCTGAAGTTGGACGAATAGCCAGCCGTTCCTCCAGCTTCTCGCCGCCTGCCTCAGTTACCCAAGGGAGTTCAGGGTTAAAACCTTCGATATGATCTTTTTCCTTCTGGAAAAAGCTTTCAGGGATGAACAATGGGAAATAGGCATTTCTATGACCTGTTTCCTTGAATCGGCCATCTAATTCTTTTTGAATATTTTCCCAAATTTCATAGCTATCCGGTTTAAATACGATACAACCACGAACCGGTGAGTAGCTCATCAAATCTGCTTTTTTGATAACATCCAAATACCATCTGGAGAAATCCTCACTTTGAGGAGTGATCTCTTTTACGAATTGCTTTTCTTTTGACATGGGTGATCCTCCTGAAAACTTTGCTTTAGCAAAGTTACTTCGTAAGCATTAACCAAGCTTTGCTTCAGCAAAGCTACTTCGTAAGCATTAACTTAAACTTTGCTTATCCCTTGACCAAACGCAGTATATCATTATAAGTAACAGCGATCATTAACAGCATCAGCATCGCAAACCCGACGAAATGGACGATGCTTTCACGGCTTGGGTCGACGGGCTTGCCTCGTACCGCCTCAAAGGCAAGGAATACCAAACGACTGCCGTCCAAAGCAGGAAAAGGAAGCAAGTTGAACAATCCGAGATATAAGCTCATTAAAGCAGTCCAGAAAATATATTGAGCCCAGCCTGCGCTAGCCTGCTCACTTGTAAATTCAACGATACGAACGGGTCCCCCCAGGTCATCCATCTTGAACTGGAGCGTTGCCAGTTTGCCGAAGCTGTCCAGTATGGAGACAGTAGCCATGGAGAAGCTACTCCAGCCGCTTTTTACGCCATCCAACACAGTGGCCTTACGATTTTCTGAGGACAGGGTGACTCCGACCAGGCCCCCATCTTTATCGTCAGGAGTGACCTCCTTGCGAATCTGCTCACCATTACGTTCAATGATCCAGACCATCGGTTTATTGGCTGATTGCTTGATTAAATTTTTTAGCTTGTTACCATCTGGGCCTATTGACTCATCATTGATCTTGAGAACAATGTCATTGGCGATAAGTCCACTTTTTTCCGCGGGTGCTCCCGGTTCTGTACTGCGTATTTTGATCTTGTCAGGCACACCTGCCATCAAAACTACAGTCACAAACAAAATAAAGGCAAGAATAAAGTTCATCATGGGACCAGCAAAAATCGAAAGTGCGCGCTGTGTCACTGTTTTACTGGCAAATTGTCTGTCAAGTGGAGCAATCTGGGTTTCTTTCCCCTTTACGATAAGTAAAGCTTGGGGATGAATGGCAAATTGACGCTGCTCTCCATCCAAATCGAGTCTGACAAAAAGCTTACGCTCCAAGTCAATCTCTTCCACAACCCCAATCAAGCTATCCATCCGCTTGTCAAAATCACCTGTATAAATGTGGCTGACCTGATCGTCCTGTAACGCCACCGAGATGCGCTGACCTGGATTGATTTGAACCATTTCCGGGTCTTCCCCAGCCATACGTACAAAGCCGCCAATCGGCAGTAAGCGAAGTGTAAATCTGGTTTCATCCTTTTTGAAAGAGAGAATTTTGGGTCCGAAGCCTATAGCAAATTCTCTTACCAGAATGCCTGCTCTTTTGGCAAAATAAAAATGTCCCCATTCATGAATCGTAACCAGGACAAAAAATAAAAGCACAATTTGAAACGCATTTTGCAACGTAGCCAATTCGCAACGTCCTCCCTTAAGCATCGGTTAGTCAAGTTTATGTTCCATGGCTATGCTTATCTTTTGATTAAGATTAACATTTTTTGCGACACAAATACAAGCCGCTCCATGTAATGAACATATTATCCTGCTGGTGGAATGATGCTTACAGAATTGGACAGACATCATTAATCATTTATTTTTTCTGCTGCAGCTCTTGCCCAGGTGTCAGCTGCCATAATTTCTTCCAGATTGGGACTCGCGACAACCTCATGCTGATTCAGCACGCTGTCAATAATCCGCTCAATTTGCAAGAAATCAATAGCGCCCTTTAAAAACCTGGCTACTGCAACTTCGTTGGCTGCATTGTAGACTGTGGTAGCAGTACCTCCAGTTCTTCCACTATCAAAAGCCATTTGCAAACATGGAAATCTTACATAATCCATTTCACGGAAGTTCAGCTTTCCAACCTGGGCTAAGTTCAAAGGCTTTGATGGGGTTGCTAGACGCTGGGGATACGTAAGCGCATACTGAATAGGAACACGCATATCCGGGTTACCAAGCTGGGCGATAATACTATTATCAACAAACTCAACACAGGAATGAATAATGCTTTCCGGATGGATCAGCACTTCAATTTGCGAGTAAGGCAACCCAAACAACCAATGCGCCTCAATAACCTCCAGCCCTTTGTTAACCATAGTAGCTGAATCAATAGTGATTTTGGCTCCCATCGACCAGTTCGGATGCTGAAGAGCTTGTTCGACTGTAACGCCTTGCAGCTGTTCGCGAGTGCGGTCTCTGAACGATCCGCCTGATGCTGTTAAAATGATTTTGTTAATATCCTGTACTGACTCACCGTTCAAGCATTGAAAGATCGCCGAATGCTCACTGTCTATAGGAAGCAGCTTGACACCACGCTTCTTCACGAGCTCTGTAACCAAGTGACCAGCACTTACAAGGGTTTCTTTGTTGGCGAGTCCGATGTCCTTGCCTGCTTCTATCGCAGCAAGTGTTGGACGCAATCCTTGGCTGCCTACCAATGCAGTGACTACATAATCCGCATCCGTCCCAGCCGCGATCTCCATTAAACCTTCATCTCCGTAGAAAACAGAGGTTTGTGCTGAAATATGGAGCTTTAGCTCATCCGCCAAGCTTTTGGTGGCTACTGATACCTTACTGGGCTTGAACTGCTTGATTTGCTCAAGTAATACAGGCAAATTGTGTCCACCCGCAAGTCCTTCCACCTTGTACAGCTCGGGAGAATGTGCCAGTACATCCAAGGTTTGCGTACCTATGGACCCTGTAGAACCGAGTATAGCAATATGCTTCATGATTCACCTCAATAACATTTTATACGTGCGGCAGCAGAGCTAAGATCTGGACCATCGGAAATACAATCAACCAGCTGTCTACACGATCCAGAACCCCGCCGTGGCCTGGTAAAATCGTTCCTGTATCCTTAATACCTTTGATACGTTTATATGCGGATTGGATCAGATCTCCCATCTGACCCACAACAGCAATGATCACTCCAATGACAATTGCCTGCTTCCACGATAGTAATTCAGGATGCAATAGAGAGAAGCAAATAGCGACCACTACCGAGATGATAATGCCGCCTACTGAGCCTTCTATAGATTTTTTGGGACTGATCGTTGGCCATAACGGAGTTTTACCAAATTTAGACCCGGTAAAATATGCACCTGAATCCGTAGCCCAAATACAGAAAAATATCAGCAAGGTCCAAAACAACCCATTATGCTCAATCATTCTCGTTTCTATCATGTAATGAAAGCCAATACCGATATAAACGACACCCAAAAATAAGGTAGATATATGATCAATGGTCACTTTGTTTTTGGAAAGTACCGTAATACATAATAAAACAAATAGAAACAACCAAATCAAATTTGTAGAAGAGCTTAAAGCTGAAATGGTTGTTAAGGTCCAAGGCAAGCATAATAAACCAACCCCCAAATATCCAACAAATGAAGTTAAGGAAAAGGGGTTGAGTTTGTTCATTTTCACATATTCATAAAAACCGACTAATGCGGCAATGACAATTAGACCGTTAAACCAATAACTGCCCAAGTATAAAAGGGTCAAGAACACAATCGCTGCTATGATTCCTGTTACAATTCGCTGCTTCAAGTCTATACCTCCGTCGCCTGCTACAGACCGCCATATCTACGGGCCCGCCGCTGATATTCTTGAACAGCCTCAAAAAAATCCTGCTCGGTAAATTCCGGCCAGCACAACTCAGTGAACCACAGCTCAGAGTAAGCCAATTGCCATAACATAAAATTGCTAATGCGCAGCTCACCACTCGTGCGAATTAATAAGTCAGGGTCCGGAAGTGGATGGGTTAACATATACCTTGAAAACACAGATTCATCGATTTCATCCGCATGAAGCTTACCGGATTGCACATCCTCGGCAATTTGCTTCACACCAGATAGCATCTCTTTACGACTGCCGTAATTTAATGCAAAATTCAAAATGAGTCCGTCGTTGTTCTTGGTTTGTTCTATCGCATCTTGAATTGCCTTTAACGTATAATCCGGCAAGCCTTCAGGCCAGCCTGTCATGCGAATTTGAACATTATTAGCAATTAATTCTTCGATTTCCTTGGGAAAAAACTCAATTGGAAGCTTCATCAAATAATCCACTTCTTCTTTCGGTCTTTTCCAATTTTCCGTAGAAAACGCATATAAGGTTAATACACTGACGCCAATGGAGTCCGCAGCCATCGTTATCTTTTTCACATTTTTCATACCTGAGTGATGCCCTGCAACACGCGGCAATCCGCGCTTCTGAGCCCACCGGCCATTGCCGTCCATGATAACTGCCACATGGTTTGGTACATTATCGGCATCTAACCGTTCCATTTGCTCGGCGCTCAGTGGCTTGCTTCCAAACCATTTTTTGAAAGGTATCATCTATTGCTTCCTCCAATAAGGAAAGACTAAAAGCCCCCTTACAAGGGGGTCTCTATGATTATACTTCCATAATCTCTTTTTCTTTAGCCACAAGAACCTTATCGACTTCCGAAATGTATTTATCGGTGAATTTTTGGATATCTTCTTGATATTTACGTGATTCATCTTCAGATATACCATTTTTTTCAAGCTTTTTGATTTCATCATTCGCATCGCGGCGAACATTTCTGATCGCAACCTTGGCTTCTTCACCGAATTTACGAGTCATTTTCACCAATTCTGATCTACGTTCTGAAGTCAATGCCGGAATCATAATACGAATCATCGATCCATCGTTTGATGGGGTCAAGCCCAAATCCGATTTCATAATTGCTTTTTCGATAGCTGACATCGAGCTCTTATCCCAGGGCTGAATCATCAGAGTACGGGAATCAGGTGTGCTGATGTTAGCCAATTGGTTAACAGGTGTCATGGCACCGTAATATTCTACCTGAACACGATCCAGCAGCGCTGGCACAGCTCTTCCAGCACGTAAACTGGAAAGCTCTTTCTTTAGAGACCCAATGGCTTTCTCCATGCGATCCTCTGCATTTTTCTTTATCGATTGAGGCATATCGTTAGACACTCCCTTTTACAATCGTTCCTATTTTTTCACCCAGTACCACACGTTTAATATTACCACTTTCCGTAATCGAAAATACGATTAATGGAAGATTATTATCCATACAAAGTGATGAGGCTGTTGAATCCATAACACCTAAATTTTTATTTAAAACTTCCAAATACGTAAGCGTTTCATATTTGATTGCGCTTGGGTCTTTGAAAGGATCTGCCGAATATACACCATCTACTTTATTTTTGGCCATGAGTATCACTTCAGCTTCAATCTCCGCAGCTCTCAGTGCCGCTGTCGTATCCGTTGAGAAGAACGGATTGCCTGTCCCTGCCGCAAAAATGACTACTCTACCTTTTTCCAGATGTCGAATGGCTCTTCGACGTATGTAAGGCTCAGCTACCTGCTGCATGTTAATAGAGGATTGTACACGAGTTGGAACATCAATGGTTTCAAGCGCATCTTGAAGGGCCAATGAATTCATGACTGTTGCCAGCATTCCCATATAGTCGGCTGTAGCTCTGTCGATTCCTTTTTCACTTCCAGCTATGCCTCTCCATATATTGCCGCCGCCCACAACGATTGCGACTTCAACGTTTAATTCAACCACTTGTTTAACCTGCTGAGCTATTGAGGAAATTGTCTCAGAATCAATACCAAATCCTTGCTGTCCTGCCAAAGCTTCTCCGCTCAATTTCAGAATAACCCGTTTGTAAATAGGACGTTCCAAGCTTATCCCCCCTGTTCGAAAAAGCAGCTATTGATGTTTGTGTTTAAAAAAGAGGAACACAAAGTGTTCCCGCTATCTGATCATGGACTATGAATTTATTTCTTGACTTGAGCCATAACTTCTTCTGCGAAGTTTTCTGTTTTCTTTTCTAAGCCTTCACCTAGTTCAAAACGAACAAAGCGGCGGATCGTGATGTTTTCACCAATTTTGGATACTTTTTCGTTGATCAATTGGCTGATTTTTTTGTCGGGGTCTTTGATGAAGGTTTGCTCCATCAAGCAATATTCTTCGTAATATTTGCCAATACGACCATCAACCATTTTTTCAACGATGTTAGCCGGTTTGCCTTCGTTCAATGCTTGGTTCGTCAAGATTTCGCGTTCTTTGTCAAGAGCTTCCTGCGGCACTTCTTCACGACGAACATACAGCGGGTTAGCAGCAGCAATTTGCATAGCTACATCTCTAACAAAATCTTTGAACTGATCTGTTTTGGCAACAAAATCGGTTTCACAGTTTACTTCAACCAATACGCCGATACGGCCACCAGCATGGATATAAGATTCAACAACACCCTCTGTAGCAATACGTCCTGCTTTGTTAGCTGCTGCAGACAAACCTTTTTCACGCAGAAGCTCCGCCGCTTTTGTCAAATCACCGTTTGCTTCTTCCAACGCATTTTTACAATCGAGCATACCTGCTCCTGTGCTTGCACGTAATTCCTTTACTGATGCTGCATTAACCGCCATGAACTTGGCCTCCCTCATATATGTTGAACCTTGGTCCTTAAAAAAGGGGCGGTGAAAGGATTTTGCACCTTTTAACCACCCCTTTCTATTCACTATTTAAGCTGTAGTTTGTTCGCCTTGATGTGCTTCAACCACTGCATCGGCAATTTTAGCTGTTAACAGCTTAACTGCACGGATTGCATCGTCATTACCAGGAATGACATAATCGATTTCATCTGGATCGCAGTTTGTATCTACGATACCTACGATTGGAATACCCAGCTTGCGAGCTTCCGCAACCGCGATACGCTCTTTACGAGGATCGATGATGAACAATGCACTTGGAAGGCCCTTCATATTCTTGATACCGCCCAGGAATTTCTCCAAGCGATCTTTTTCTTTACGAAGGATGATAACTTCTTTCTTAGGAAGAACTTCAAAAGTGCCGTCTTCTTCCCATCTTTCCAATTGCTTCAAACGATCAATACGCTTTTGAATCGTTTGGAAGTTTGTTAATGTTCCACCCAACCAACGTTGGTTTATGTAGAACATACCGCAGCGAGCTGCTTCTTCCGCAACGGAATCTTGCGCTTGTTTTTTTGTTCCTACGAACAAGATTGTACCGTTTTGGTCGGCTACTGATTTAACGAAGTTATAAGCTTCCTCAACCTTTTTAACCGTTTTTTGCAAATCGATAATGTAAATCCCGTTTCTTTCAGTGAAGATGTAACGATCCATTTTCGGATTCCAACGACGAGTCTGGTGACCGAAGTGTACTCCAGCTTCTAATAGCTGTTTCATGGAGATTACTGCCATCTTCACACACCTCCTCTAAATTGGTTTTGGGTCTCCTCCGCTGTAGTCGCATCTTCGACATAAAACTTCCCACCGGGAAGCACCCTTATGCGAATTGACCAGCGTGCGTTTTAACACCGTCAATAACTATACCACAACTGAAATGGGTATGCAACAGGCATTGTTATTATTCCTATGATACTAATATATTTTTTGTGCATACAAAAAACCAAACCTATTATCAGGCTTGGCTTATTAACGAGTTGTTATATTAGAAACCACACGCGCAAGCTCCATTGGACCTTTGAAAACATGAACGCCGGATACAATCTTCTCATTTAATTGTTGCTGGTACATCATATCCTCAAATGCTTTACGGTCTGTAATGACACCGCTGGTCACTAATAAATCGCCGACATTGCCTGCATTCAGACCACTGGACACAAAAATGTAGGTTTCCTTGACGACTTCCTTCACAGGCGCAGGCGGCTGTTCTGCGAGCTGCTTGTCCTTCTCCTCTTTCACCTTCTGCAGTACAAGAGCATCCACCTGTGTCTGGCTCAACATCTTCTGATCGTTGTCAAAAACCTGAAAGTATTTGGAGGCTGCTTCCTTCAATTGAGCACGGTCCATCTCACTTATCGTTGCGTCTTTCATTAAATCCGTTTGGACTGCCACTGGTTTGGCAACGTTCATCAGTTGGAGCAAGGAGGCACCTATAATTAAACCAATGCCTAGACCATATAAAAGCGATTTGTTAGTGAGCATTGAGCTTCTCCTCCTGCTTCGCCAACTGAAAGATCAGATTGATCTCTCCTTTATTCATATTCAGCTTTTTGGCAATATACTCTACCGATTTCCCCTGTTCAAATAAGGAAAACAGCTCTTCATAGCGAGATTTCAAGTTCATTGCAACCGGCATGTCTTCAACATCGACAATCTTTTCTTCAACCGTTGTTTTCTGCATCTCGAGCACAGGAACCTTCTCTTGTTGATACACAGCCTTCTTTTGAAGCTCCTCATATGCAAATCCAAGCTTGTTAAGCTCTTGGTTAGTTAGTGCCGATTGTTTCTCAACAATTTCAAGACGTGAGGTTAGCTTGGCTGTTTGTACTTCGTAATCTCTTTTCGTTTCGGCTAGCAGTTGGATCAAAGCTTTGTTTTGTTCATCCAGCTCTGCCGTAAAATGCTCCATTGCCTCTTCAATTTCATGAAGGGTCGGATTGGCCTGTCCTTTTGTTGCGCTTGTTCTCGGAATGATTTTCGCATAAATAATGAACACGAGTCCAAATAATACTATATAAACCCAGGGTTGATCCACTTGATTCACCTTTTTCCGAAATCTATCATTTCCCCTGATTACAAGTGCGAGTTCCAAAAGTCGATATTTTAGCACCGAGAAGGTTGCAAGAAGGTAAAGGTAGGCAGAACCATGTAGGAGTACCGCACTTCGAGCCTGAATGCAAGATTCGATGCCGAATAAGCTTTCTGTGAAACTTCGTGATCAAATGGGGACTTTTTGAACAACCTTTACAAGGATAAATCAATATGCTTCCCTTTAAAAGGATGAACTCGCCTCTCCGTCGACGGCTTATCCCCTTCGTTTTCAATGGAACTGCTTTTTGCTCTTCGCCTGTTCTTGTTCTGCTGAGAGTTTTCCTTTTCTTGGTCGCGTATGGAGGACTGATTGACGTCATCTGCTTTTCCAGTTACATGACGTTCCTTTTCCGTTTGCTTGGCGGCAGCACCCGCAAGTAGGGTTTGATCCTGTTGCGGCTTGTTATTCAGTTGATTCTGCTTGAGACCAACTTCCTCGTTTTTGTGCAATGCGAATTGCAGCTCTACCGGCCTTAAACTCATACCATCCAGCCCTCCTCAGCGACATCTACTACTAAACTAATGGAATAGCCGCGATGTCCCCATCTGCCAGCTGAAATCTGACATGAGATACCGCATCCTTGACAAATTTCGTATATCGGCCTATCACGATCTTGGAACCACTGTAAATCGTAGATGCCACATCGACCTTCGCTTTTTCGGAATCCTCTAATGATTTTTCAATTTCAAAAATACGCTCTCTGGACGTAATACGTTCTTCAGTAAACTGTTTTTTGGTGTGATTAAGCTTGATGCGCATCGAAACTTTATCGGGCCCTAATTGACCTATAGCTGCTAATTGATCCAGCATGGCCAGAGCCTTATCCGTCTTCTCCAGGTTATCGTTAATAGAGCGCAGCTGAGTTCTAAGCTGTACCAATTCATTGCGCATCTCCGGCAGTACACCTACCTCAATTACGGTTACTGTGGACATCGAATTCCCTACGGTACGCACCATCACTGACTCACCGGCCTGGATAACGCCACCAACAATAAGTCCTTTCGAACCTTTGCAAGCCACGCTATGGATGGCATGTACATTGGAATGCATAATGCTTAAACTGACAATAACCTCTTCCGCATAAACGGTTGCGTCCTGTATAAATGCGCTCTTAACATGTTTACCAGCACGAATTACACCTTTGTTGTGACCCAAAATGCCGGCACTGATTTCAATCGAGCCATCCGCTTCTAAATCTGCACCTTCCACACTGCCAGTAATTCGAATATCACCTGAAGCTTTTATTCTAAATCCCGAGAGAACGCTTCCTCTGATGACGACAGTACCGACAAAATCGATATTGCCAACATTGTAATCTACATCTCCGTTAACTTCGTAAACCGGAAACACATTGATTTTATCACGATCCGTTTTGGCAACCATGCCATCTATGGCTGCATATAAGGAGTTCTGGGTAGCATCCAAAACGACATTTTTTCCTACTTTGATTCTTGCTTCCTTACCATCCTTCGTATTGATCGGCTCACCCGTTACAGCTTGGCCCGGTGTGCCAGGCGTAGAAGGAATGCGCTCAGCGATTAATTGACCTTTTCTAACATTATTTATGGATGTTACTTCCTTAAAATCAACTTTTCCATCCTGCATTTCCACGGGCCGTTTGGCATCATTGCTCAGATCATATAAAAAGTTGATGCTGCCGTCCACGCCTTTGACAGGTGCAGTCCCGGTTGCAATCAATGTTTTACTTAGAAAAAATGATTGGGGAGCCCTTACAATCTCACTTAATTTACTGCGATTGACTCCGTGGGTAATTTTATATGATTCCAAAACTTCCTCTAACTGTGCCATGCTAAAGCTTAGTTTTTCATCACTATTTTTAAACTGTAAATAGGCGTTAAGCTTATCTTCGGATAAAGTAATCTCCATATAAAAACTAAGCGGAACAGCCTGCTCGCTCATTATTCCCCCCACTTTCTTAGCTTCAAGAGTCTTCAAACAACTGTGATTTATGCCTTCCAAGCGAACCACGAAGTCGCAATATCGCTTTGGAATGTAGTTGTGAAATACGTGAAGGTGATAGACTCATAACTTCTGCAATTTCACTTAATGACAGTTCTTCAAAATAAAATAAGGATACAACCGTTCTTTCTTTATCGGTTAATCTTTCAATCGCTTTGGCTAACGTTTCTTTTAAATAAAATTCGTTAACTTTATATTCAGGATTCTTGGCTTTTTCATCTATCAACAAAGACAACCGAGTCTCAGAATCTTCTTCACGAATAGGATCATCAATGGAACAAACTGTTGTAATCGCGATCTCTTGTACCATTTGGCGGAAATCATGTTCACTAACTTGCAAATAATCGCTTATTTCATCATCTGTAACAGATCTTAAATATTGCTGTTCAAGCTTTTGATACGCTTCTTCAATCTTTTTTGATTTTTCTCTTACGGATCTTGGAACCCAATCCCCCTGACGCAAGCCATCGATGATAGCCCCTCGTATACGCCAGGAAGCGTAGGTTTCAAATTGCAGACCACGAAGATAATCAAATTTTTCGATAGCATCGATAAGTCCCATAACGCCAAAACTCGATAGATCGTCTCTCGATACATTTTTGGGTAAACCGATAGCTAAACGGTTCGAAACATATTCAACCAGAGGTAAATAAGTTTCGATGAGCGACTGTTTTGCTTCAAGTAAGCCGAATTCTTTCCATTGCTTCCAGACATCCATGTTGGTCAAATGCGACTTTTGTTGAATCATGAACCGTTGCCACCACCTTTATTCTTCGGACATCTGACGCAGCGCTTGAACCATATCTCCGGTTTCCAAATTGACTTTACTCGTAAGCTTCGGAGGATTCAAAGGCGCGAATCCGTTCTCACCCTCAGATGCATGAGGATCCCTTGAACCCTTTAACATCTGATTCAAAGACTCTTCTTCGTCTGGTGTAGTCAAATCAAGTGTAGAACCTTTACTGTCATCTTCTGCTCCGTCGGTATCGATTATTTTATCAATTCCTGCGAATGTACCCAGAATCCAACGTACAAGAAAAACGAGAAGAAATAAAAGAACAAAACTATAACAGCTTCGAATGAGTGCAGTACTCCAAATATTATTAATTAAGGAGGTTGACAGTGTAACGACAAAAGATACGGCACCTAATAGTAAATTCCAACGAATAGTTCCTATCATAGTCTACAGTTCCTTCACTCCTTGTTGAACGCTGCGGATTAACAGGATACCTGTTTCACAGTTAAATTCAACTGTTCTCCCGTAATTGGAACCCGTATCCTCCGACTTTAGCGGAATCGAATACTTGGTCAACATGATTTTGCATGATTCGACATTTCTCGGACCGATTCTCATCGTGTCAGAGTTACCTGCAAAGGCGAACATTTGTGCCCCACCCGCCATTTTAGCTTCCATTCTTCTGAGAACTGCCCCTAATTTCAGCATTTTCTCAATCATTTCTGGAATTGCGGTGTCCGCATACTTGGCAACATTTAAGTTGCCTTCTCTGGCAATATCTGAGGTTGGCAGCATGACATGCGCCATTCCAGCAACCAACGCCTTGGGGTCATACAGTGTAATACCTACACATGAACCTAATCCTGTTGTCTTTAGCACCCCGGTCAAATGCGTAACATTGAGATCAGCCATGCCTACCTTAATAAAATTGTCTGGAATCATGAACCTTGTACTCCCAAGGCAATAAAAATTTTGTTAAAAGATTCGGGATCCGGGATCAGGAAGAAGTGTCCTTCAATCTCGTCATTCCCATCCAAAAACTTGGTATCAATTAACAAAGCATGATCTCCCATTTGACCGAATTGAATAAGACCATAGCTTAGAATGGCCCCGGCCATGTCAATTGCGAGTGCCGGGACGGTTGGTGACATGTACAACTGCGTAAAATCAGCCAATGAAGACAAATAGGAGCCTGCAAGTATATTACCAATCTCACTTAAGGCAGAAAGCTCCATATCTGTATAATGTTCGTCATCAACTACCTCAATCCCTACCAAATTTCGCAATAATTTTTTTGCAGACTCGAGAGATAATATAAAAAATAGATTTCCAGGTGTTTCTCCTTCAACTCGGAGGAAGATGGCAATCACAACTCGTTCAGCCCCGCCGACGCTGTCAGCAATTTCTTCAAATTCCACCATACGAACCTTGGGCACAAGCATATCAACCGGTTTATCCAAAAGTCTGGATAGTGCGGTGGCCGCATGACCAGCTCCAATATTACCTACTTCCTTGAGAACATCCAATTGAAAATCGGCAAACCCATTAAATGATTCCACACGGTTACTCCTCTTGGTTTTCTAATTGAATAATTTCGCTTTTGTTCAGAACTTCTTCTAAATTCAAAAGCACCAAGAGACGCGAATCCCCAATCTTTGCGATCCCTTGTAAATATTTAGCTTTGATTCCGCCTACCACTTCTGGAGGATCATCAATGTTATCCGTGTTGATATCCGTAACATCGTTCGCTGAATCTACAATTAAACCAACTTCCATTTCTTTCACAGAAACGATAATAATACGAGTATTGTCTGTATAATCGCTTTCCGCAAAACCGAATCTTCCACGCAGATCAATAATAGGAGTAACGACACCGCGCAAATTAATGACACCTTTAACGAACTCTGGCGTTCTTGGAACACGTGTCATTGGCTGCATCCGCTCAATTGTTCGAACTTTTTCCACTTCTACTCCATATTCCTCGTGTGCCAAAGCAAAAACGATAACCTTCATTTCTTCGCCCATATTCCCGTGCCTCCCTTTGAAATCCCTTATGTAATTTTGATAAAACTTATTTAATTAAAGCATTGGTATCAATAATAAGCGCGACCTGTCCATCACCAAGAATAGTTGCACCGGATATAGCGAATAAATTCGTGAAATATTTGCCCAAAGATTTCAAAACAATTTCCTGCTGACCAATAAATTCATCGACAATAAGTGCGGCAAGCTTTTCACCTTTGCGGATCACTACGATTTGTGTTTCTTTTTCAGCTTCATTGCCATTTTTGTTAGGAACACTAAATACTTTTGCCAATGAAACAAGGGGGATCACATTCGAACGGAAATTCACCATCCGACTTCCGTGTACAGTAAGAATCTGGTCGGATGCAATGGCTGAGGTCTCGACTATGGAGGACAACGGTATCGCATACTTTTCCGCACCTACACGGATGAGCATTGCAGAAATAATCGACAGCGTAAGCGGCAGCTGGACTGAAAACTTGGTTCCCTTGCCGAATTTGGATTCTACTTGAACACGTCCGCCGAGGCTTTCTATCTTCGTCTTGACGACATCCAGGCCTACACCACGTCCTGATATATCGGAAATCTTATCAGCTGTGCTGAAGCCAGAAGCAAACAGGAGAAGATATACCTCATTATCGGATAATTTGGAAGCCTGCTCGGGTGTGACGACTCCTTTTTTAATGGCTGCATTGAGAACGCCATCGCGGTTGATGCCGCGGCCATCCTCTTCAATTTCGATAAAAACATGATTGCCACTATGAAAAGCACGTAAATAGATTGATCCTGTTTCCGGCTTGCCTGCTGCAATTCTGTCAACTGTAGGCTCAACCCCATGATCCACTGCATTACGAAGTAAATGGACCAAAGGATCGCCGATCTCATCTACGACAGTGCGGTCCAGCTCAGTATCTGCGCCGGTAATGATCAAATCGACTTTTTTGTCGAGGTTTTTGGCAACATCACGAATCATCCGCGGGAATCGATTAAATACGGTATCAATGGGAACCATTCGCAGCTTGAGCACGATGTTTTGTAGATCACTGCTAACCCTCGACATGTGTTCAACCGTTTCTGTCAGATCATTTTTTCTAATTTCACTGGCCAATTGCTCTAATCTGGAACGATCAATCAACAGCTCACTGAACAGATTCATCAATGCATCGAGCCGTTCTATATCCACACGAATCGTTCGGTTTGCCACAGGAGCATTGGCAGCAGCCACAGGCTTTCTTACTTCTGCCGCTGCTGCCTGCACAGGAGCCGCCTCTTGAACAGCTACAGCTGCTGCAATTTCAGGAATCGCCGCCATTGCCGGCTGCAATAATTCCTCGAGTTTTTCGTGTGTTAGCAGGGTAACGACAGCTTTATCAATCTCTGAAACATTAGCAATCTGTTTTTGCAAAGATTCCTGATCTGTACCGGAAATGAAAAATACCGAAAAATTATTGTCAAACCGTTCCTGTTCAATGTCTTCTACAGGTGGATCCGATTTAATGACCTCACCGTTTTGTTCCAATACGTTAAACACCATATACGCTCTGGCTGCCTTCAATACACAATCTTGACGAACGCCTACTTCGATATAAAAAACCTGCATTCCTGCATCTATCGATTGCTGAATAATCGACAGCTGAAATTCATCCAGGATGGATGAGCTGGCTGTATTGTCATCCGCAGTGCCAGACTTTGCTCCCACAGCAGTACCTGCCTTTAAGTAATCCCCTGTCACTATCGATTTCAGAGAAAGGACAATGTCACTTACGTCTGCCTTACCCGTACCGCCTTGAATAATATCCTCTACCATCGATTCCAGAGCATCCAAACTCTTGAAAATACAGTCAAATATAAATGCGTCCATTTTCAGCTTATCATTACGAACGAGATCCAGTACGTTTTCCATTTCATGGGTCAATGATGCCAAATCTTCAAAGCCCATCGTCGCTGACATACCCTTAAGGGTATGGGCCGAACGAAAAATATTATGTACAATGCTGATGTCCTCAGGACTGCCTTCTAAAGCCAGTAAATTATCGTTTAAGGCTTGCAGATGCTCTCTGGATTCATCAATAAACATGGAAAGGTATTGATTTAAGTCCATAACCTCACACCTCCGTCAATGGATGATTTGTATTACTGATGTCGCTATGCTACTTACAAACAACCTGAGCTAGCTTTGGAGCTATTTCTTGCTGTGCCAGAACATGCATCACACATTTTAGTTCCACTGCTGCCCGAGGCATCCCATACACAATACAGGTTTCTTCGGATTCAGCAATAGTGGTAACAGCACCCGCATTCTTAAGTGCCAGCATCCCCTTTGCCCCATCAGCTCCCATTCCAGTCATGAGAACGATGTGTCGCTTTAGCTCTTTCAAAGGCAGAAGTGACTCAAAAAGTATGTCTACCGAAGGTCTATGCCCTCCTCTGGCTTCTTCTTTGCTTATATGAATTTTGTAAACTCCAGGTCCATTGCGTGCTACCGTCATATGAAAACCACCTGGAGCCACATAGGCATGTCCATTTTGCAAAATCATACCCTCTTCCGCCTCCACAACATGCAGCTCCGAGACCGAGTTCAATCGCTGTGCCAAGGATTTAGTGAAATTGGGTGGCATATGCTGAACGATAACAACTGGAGCAGGAAGATGTCCCGGAATATGAGAGACGACCTGATGAAGTGCTCTCGGACCGCCAGTAGAAGTGCCTATGGCCACGATTTGCTGAACCTGACTCGAACCCTGTTGATGGGACACATGGGGCACTGTATGCTCTTTAGTTACCTTAGGCAGCTCCTCAATCCTGGGAACCGCTTTGGCTCTCGGTATTGGTGGGGTCACTACAGGATTGGAACGAAACTTCAACACATTCGTTTTGACTGCAATATGCAGCTTTTCGAGCAGCAATTCCCTTACCCTGTGTAAATCCAATGATATCGAGCCCGAAGGCTTACCGACAAAATCAACGGCTCCTCGTTCGAGCGCTACGATCGTTTCCCTTGCCCCATCCTGAGTTAAACTGCTTAACATGATCACTGGAGTGGGTTGTATATCCATAATGATCTTCAGGGCGTCCAGACCATTCATCTCCGGCATTTCAATATCCATAGTGATGGCGTCCGGCTTTAGCATTTTAACCATATTCACTGCTTCTTTGCCGTTTTTTGCAGTGCCTATCACTTGAAATTGAGCATCCTCCGTAATCATGTCTGTTATCATTTTCCTCATAAAGATCGAATCGTCAACAACCAATATTTTATAAGGGTTCATCTATATTCACTCCTCCAAGTTGTCTGTTTCACTAAGTAAGAGGACGCTAGTGTCTTAAAAGTCTCATCATTTTCGACATGAAGCCTTTTACTGCACCCTGCTGTTCCCCCGTAGGAGTTTGTCTTGCAATAAAATCATCGACTAATCGATAGATCGACTGAGAGGCTGCGCTGGTAGGATAAGCCACCGTAAAAGGAATTTGTCTTTTCACAGCCTTGGACACGTTGTTATCGTCGTCTACAAAGCCTAAGGTTGGGATATCTATGTGTAAAAACTGTTTGGCAACCATAGTGATCTTGTCGGCTGTTTGTTTGCCTTCCTTGCTGTCCGTAGTACGATTAACGACCAATTTAAAATTCACAGGTTCATTCATCGAGTTCACCATTTTAATAATAGCGTAAGCATCAGTTATTGAAGTTGGCTCTGGGGTCGTTACCACAATGGTTTCTTCTGCTGCCAAAATGAATTTTAACGTTTCCTTCGACAAACCCGCACCTGTATCAAAAATAATGAAATCCACAGTGCCATTTAATTGATTAACCTGATCAGCAAAATATTCCAATTGATCGTCAGTAAGTCTGATCAAATCATTAAATCCAGAGCCACCTGCAATGAATTGCAGATCATGTGGACCTCTTTGGATAATTTCCCAGATCGTTTTTTCCTTTTTCAGCAAGTGATACAAATTGTATTTAGCGCTGACTCCCATCAGCACGTCGATATTTGCCAGCCCAATATCAGCATCAAATACCAATACATCAAAACCCTTTTTTTGTAAAGTAAGTGCAAAATTCAGTGTAAAATTGGACTTTCCCACACCGCCCTTGCCACTGGTTACTGTAAGTATGCGAGTTGGCTTGACAGACTTCTGGACATGTTGATTGGAAACCAGATTGCGAAGTCCTTGCGCCTGGTCAGTCATGATGATCAACCCCCAGTATCAGGTCAACAATATGCTGCTCCGCCAACAGATTGATATCATCTGGAACACTTTGTCCATTGGCCACATAAGAAAGCTGCAGCTTGAAATCATGCACCAGATTGACGACGGCTCCATACGAATCGGTTTCGTCCATTTTCGTAAACAGCACTTTGTCGAGCTTGAATTTCGAGAAATTTTCTGTAATTGCTTTCATATCCTTGTATTTGGTAGTCAAGCTCAGCACCAGATACGTTTCGCTTTTACCGCCGTACTGCAGCAGCGTATTCAATTCCGATACATACATTTCATTGCGAAAATTCCGCCCTGCCGTATCCATAAATATGATATCACGATCTTTAAGCTGCTCGAAGGCTTTGGACAAATCCTGAGGCGAGAACACGACCTCTAAAGGTACATTCAGGATAGTGGCATACGTCTTGAGTTGTTCCACGGCCGCGATACGATAAGTGTCCGAAGTAATGAAACCAACCTTACGATGGTATTTGAGCACCTGCTCCGCGGCCAGCTTGGCGATGGTTGTTGTCTTGCCAACACCGGTAGGTCCTACAAAATGTGCAATGCGCGTATCGGCAGCCATCGCATTCGATTGACCCTGGTTGAACAATTCAAGCAGCTTTTTTCTTGCTGATTCCATCGCTGAATCATCCGTTATCGTAACCCCGGCATCCAGAGCTTCCTGGGTAATGGAAGCAATGATATCATCCACTAGCAGAGGCTCTACTTCCTGCTCGATCATTCGCTGCTTCAATACGATTAAAGAGGGATCACTCACTTGTTGGCTTCCTTGAACAGATAGCTTATGCATGAACTCTTTCATCTGCTTCAATTCTTCCATCAGCATGTCTTCTCTTGCCTTCACAACAACAGCTGCAGCAGGGATTTTTGCAGGTACAGCCGGACTTGGAATAATAACATCGGGAACTTCAGGAAAAGCAAGAGCTTCCCGTTTCAAGTCGCTGATTTGCTGCTGCGCCGCTAAGCCATTTGGTCGTGCATATGCATTTTTAGCAGTCTGTGGTGTGTTAAAGCCTGTATTTACAGGCTGTGGTCTGTCTATCGGTGCGATTGTCTTTACGGGTGAAGGCGCCGCTGCCGCGGACGTGTCTATAGCAGCAATGACCTCGATTTTCTTTTTGGAAAACATACCGAGAAATCCACCAGAGCGAATTTCTTTCGTATTTAAAATAACAGCATCCTTACCAAGATCGGTTTTAATTTTTTGCAGTGCATCTGGCATTGAATCGACAATATATCGTTTCACTCTCATAAATTAACTACCCCCATGCTTTGAATTTCAACGTTGGGTTCGAGCTCACTGTAAGAAAGAACCGGTATATCCTGCATCGTTCGTTCCAAAAGCTGCCTAAGATACATGCGGATCGTCGGAGAGGTCAAAACAATCGGCTGTTGTCCCGATTGGATCAGCTTCGTTACCTGATCCGTAATACGTTGATAAATAATCTGGGTTGAGCTTGGGTCCAGAGCCAGATAGCTGCCTTGATCGGATTGCTGAACGGACTCGGCTATTTTCTTTTCAAGGCTCGGACCCACTGTAATAACCTTAAGGGAATCGCCAGTTGCCGCAAATTGCTGCGTAATCTGACGTGAAAGCGACTGTCTCACATATTCGGTCAATATTTCCGGATCTTTGGTATAAGTACCGTAGTCCGCTAATGTTTCCAATATAGTGACCAGGTCGCGAACCGATATTTTTTCTTTTAACAATTTAACCAGAACCTTCTGCACATCACCTATCGACAATACACCAGGAATTAAGTCATCCACCAGAACCGGGTAACTTTCCTTGACATTTTCGATCAATCCTCTTGTTTCCTGACGTCCAAGAAGCTCATGCGCATGTTTCTTGATAACTTCAGTTAAGTGAGTCGCAACAACCGAAGGCGGATCTACCACTGTATAACCGGATAATTCAGCTCTTTCTTTCATTGCCTCATCAATCCATAAGGCCGGCAGCCCAAATGCAGGCTCCAAGGTGTCGATCCCGCTGATAGAATCGTCCTCGATTCCGGGACTCATGGCCAAATAATGATTCAACAGCAGATCACCGCGGGCGACCATATTCCCTTTAATCTTGATCACATATTCATTAGGCTTCAATTGAATATTATCTCGAATCCGAATAACCGGTACGACAACTCCCATCTCCAGAGCACATTGCCGACGGATTAAAATAATTCTATCCAACAAGTCGCCGCCCTGCTGTGTATCAGCCAAAGGGATCAATCCATAACCAAATTCAAATTCGATAGGATCCACCTGCAATAAGCTAATAACACTTTCCGGACTGCGAACCTCTTCGATTTGCTGCTCTTCCTCCAACTGCTCATCCTTGGCCAGCTTTTTCACCAAGCTCTGCTGCATTTTCATAGCGGCATAAGCGAGTAAAGCGGCAATAGGTAGTGTAGTAATGAGATGAATAGGAGTGAAAATTCCGAGCAAAGTGATTGTTCCTGCAACAATGTAGAGCAATTTCGGATAAAGTAAGATCTGCTTGGATAAATCATGAGCCAAATTACCTTCTGAGGTTGCTCTGGTAACGATTAAGCCTGCTGCCGTAGAAATTAACAGAGCCGGTATCTGGCTGACCAATCCGTCACCAATCGTAAGAATCGAATACAGCGCTCCTGCTTCTGCAAGGCCCATACCTTTCATGCTCATACCAATAATTAATCCGCCCAGGATATTGATAAACAGGATGATAATTCCGGCGATGGCATCTCCCTTAACAAATTTACTGGCACCATCCATCGCTCCATAAAAATCAGCTTCCTTAGAAATTTTCTCTCTTCGCTCCCGAGCTTGAATCTCATTAATCAAGCCTGCATTCAAATCCGCATCGATAGCCATTTGCTTACCTGGCATTGCATCCAATGTAAATCGTGCAGCTACCTCGGCAACGCGCTCAGAACCTTTGGTAATAACGATAAATTGAACGAGCACAAGAATGATAAAGACGACAAAGCCTACAACGATGTTCCCTTGTGCAACAAACGAACCAAAGGTTTTGACCACATTACCGGCATCCCCATTCGCTAAAATATTTCTTGTAGTCGAGACGTTTAACGCCAGCCGGAAAAGGGTAGTAATCAATAGAAGTGAAGGAAAGATAGAAAATTCTAAAGGGTCCTGTGTATTCATGGCTACCAGAATAATTAAGAGCGCAATAGAAATATTAATAATTAACAGAACATCTATCAACCAGACTGGAACCGGAACAACCATCATCAATACAATCCCAATAATACCGATGAGTACAACCAGATCTTTAATTTTCATAGCACATGTCCTCCTCTCTTATTTAATTGGCTTTACCTTTCATCTTATATACATATGCTAGCACCTCTGCGACAGCCTGGAACATGTCTGCTGGAATGGCTTCGCCAATTTCTACTTGTGCATACAAGGTCCGTGCCAAAGGTTTATTTTCTATCGTCACAATACGGTTTTCCTTAGCTATTTGTTTAATTTTCAAGGCAATATATTCAGTTCCCTTGGCTATAACGGTTGGAGCCTGCATATTGTTGGAATCATATTTTAACGCTACGGCAAAATGGGTAGGGTTTGTAATTAC
Organism: Paenibacillus sp. FSL H8-0034; assembly: GCF_038000305.1. Lineage (NCBI taxonomy): Bacteria > Bacillati > Bacillota > Bacilli > Caryophanales > Paenibacillaceae > Paenibacillus > Paenibacillus sp. FSL H8-0034. The sequence continues at coordinate 3,667,485 of NZ_JBBOBS010000001.1, read as the reverse complement.
AACATCTGCTTTAGGAACCTCTTGCATCATCCGCTGCATAGCCATTCGCCGCTGCTTTTCACGAATTTTCCCTTTAATTAAGGGATCGCCTTCCGACTTTTTATACTCATCTTTAATATCCTGCTTGGACATCTTAATACTTTTTTCAAACTCGTATTTCTGATACATGTAATCAAATAGAGCCAAAACAATTAAGATCAAGCCAATTTTCAATCCTAATTTCAATGTAACTGAAGCCATAAATACGAAAATATTTTCCAAGGGCAGGCGAGCTAGTTCCATTAAGGAACTTTTTTCAGCCCAAAGCGTATCATATACGACGTAGCCAATAATCGACATCTTCAGCACAGATTTCACAAAATCCACCAAGGTGCGTGCGGAAAATATTTTCTTCGCTCCCTCGATCGGGTTGAGCTTGCTAAATTTCATCTTAAGTGGATCTCCGGTAAACATGACCCCAATTTGTAGGTAATTGCTAAATATAGCAGTCACCATAGCTACCATGAGTACAGGAACAATGATCATGATACTTTGCATAAACAACTGTTGAAAAAGTAGATTTACATTGGCCGTAGTAATGTCCATCAACAAATAATCGTAAAAGATAGAACGGAACACTAACGTTAACTGGCTTTTCATGTAACCGCCAAATATGTAAAAGGAAAGAAAACAAAAAAATAAAATGAATGCAGCGGGTAGTTCCATACTTTTGGCTACTTGACCCTTTTCCCTTGATTCCTGCCGTTTTTTAGGGCTAGCCGGTTCTGTTTTTTCTTGGGAAAACATCTGCAAATCTAGCTGCATTCTTAAAGAAACCACTTCAATTCCTCCCGGTTAACCAGTAAACATGCCGATAAATTTTTGCATATAGTCAAACATGGATACAAAGGACCCCTTAAAAATGGATTCATAAGCGGGAAACAACAATATTAGAAGCAAGAACCCGATCAACATTTTGAGTGGTGCTCCGATAACGAGAATATTGAATTGTGGAGCTACTCTGGCCAGCAATCCAAGACCGACATCGGTCAAAAACAACGCAGCAATAAGTGGTGCCGCCATTTGAAAACTGAGTGCAAATACAGTCGAAAATGACTTAATGACAAACTCGGTAATTTGTCCATTATATATTTTGGTGAACAGCTCATTGGATAACGGAATCCATTCATAGCTCTCCATAATGGCTTTTAACAATAGGTGATGTCCATTTAAGGATAAGAAAAGCAGCATTGCGATCATATACTTTAAATTGCCGAGAATTGGACTGGAAGCACCTGTCAAAGGATCAAATACATTCGCGATACCAAAACCAATTTGAATATCGACAAACGATCCTGCAATCTGCACGACTGTAAAAAACAAATAGGCAATGAAGCCAAGAAAAATGCCTACCAATATTTCTCTGATGATGGAAAGGAAATATAGTGAATCAAATGTAGCCAGGGTTGAAGATCCTACAACGCTGAAAGCCATTAACGTAACAAAAAAAGCAAGCCCAATTTTAAAGTGCGCCGGCACATTTTTGGCTGAAAATACAGGAACGACAACAAAAAACGATGAAATCCGACAAAAAAAGAGCAAAAAGCTAGGAAAATATTGTTGTATCCATTCCATACCTTCACTACCTAGCCCACAAATTTATAAAGGTTATTCAAAATGTTATAAGTGAAATCTATCAATGTAGTCAAAATCCATGGTCCAAATATTAAAAAAGCTAATAATACGGCAACTATTTTAGGAACAAAAGCCAACGTCTGCTCTTGGATTTGTGTTGTTGCCTGAAAGATACTAATGGCCAACCCCACTACCAATGCAAGAACCAGCATGGGGGCACTGGCCTTCAAGACCGTGTATACAGCCTCACCGGCCAAGCGAATAACAAACTCCGAGCCCAAGGTTTATTCTCCTCCTGCATGGTCATCAATTCTCATTATGTGTTGAAGCTAAGTAACAATGATCTTACTACCAGATACCAACCATCCACTAAAATAAACAGCAATATTTTAAATGGAAGTGATATCATGACGGGCGGCAGCATCATCATCCCCATTGCCATCAAGGTGCTGGCTACGACCATATCGATAACCAAAAAAGGAATGAAAATCATAAAACCCATCTGAAAAGCCGTTTTTAATTCACTAATCGCATATGCCGGTACCAAAGCAGTCAACGGTGTATCTTCAACTCCACTTGGTGGCTGAGCCTTGGAATAATCGAGAAACAGCTTCAGATCCTTTTGTCTTGTGTGTTGAAACATGAACTTTTTCATGGTGACCGATGCCTTGTCTAAGGCGTCTGTTTGATTCATACTTCCTTTCAGATAAGGCTGCAGCGCTTGTTCATTTAAATCGCCAAGCGTCGGTGCCATTATAAAAAAGGTCATGAATAGTGCTAATCCAATCAGAACCTGATTAGGAGGCATTTGTTGTGTGCCGAGCGCTGTTCTTACAAAACCGAGAACAATAATAATTCTTGTGAAACTGGTCATTAACACTAGGATTGCGGGAGCAATACTCAGGATCGTGATTAATATAATAATATTGACCGTATTGGATGCTCCAGCTGCAGAGCTTGAAGATCCAAAATCAATATTAATGCCAGGGATAGGATTAGCCGCATAGACATGGGATGTTGACAACATGATCATTGCGAGCAAAGATACTACCGTGTAGATCATAGCCTTCCATTTCATTGTTTATCATTCAACCGATCTTTATTTTTGTCATCCATCAGTAGATCCTCCACCATTTTCTTTCGGTCTGATAAATGGTGCATTTTATTGTGAAATATTTGCTGAAAAGAAGCTGTTACCTCTTCGTCTGACTCCTCTATGATACTTTGCTTTTTTCTCAGCCTGGATACCCAGCCTGTGAGAGTTTCAAAGCTTGCTGCGGTTTTGGCATTCGAGGAATTTAACATTTCCGATATATAGGAAACCTCATCCTCATCTTCAATTTTTTCCAGCAGCTGCACATTTTCTCCAACTCCTACTATATAGAGAGAACGACCAATTTCCACGACTTGAATCGATTTGTTGGGACCCAATGGTACGCCTCCTAAGGAGCGCATGGAGCGGCCAAATAAAAATTTATTTTTCTGGGAAAGAAACTTAATAATAATAAAAAATAATCCGATAATAAGAATAAGAAAGAAGATAACTTTTATAATCATCCATATGGTTTCTGAAGTACTAACTCCCGAGTAATTTAAATCCGATATCCCCTTCGTTGGTTGATCAGGGGAGGTACCGGTTTCCCCAAAACAAATCTTAGAGAAACCGGCGATATGAATACTTCCAACAGCAATAAGAGAAGACAATTTGGTAAAGAGTCTTTTCAAGTTTCACATTCCTTTCGGTCTATGCCAGACTCCCCTTGAATCTATTATCCCAAAGTTTTCTTAATAGCCTCAATAACTCGGTCAGCTTGAAACGGCTTAACGATAAAGTCTTTCGCACCCGCTTGAATTGCATCAATAACCATCGCTTGCTGGCCCATCGCGGAGCACATAATAACTTTGGCTGAAGCATCGATTTTTTTGATTTCCTTCAGCGCAGCAATACCGTCCATTTCTGGCATTGTAATATCCATTGTGATCAGATCGGGACGTACTTCTTTGAACTTCTCAATTGCTTGAGCTCCATCATTAGCTTCTCCACAGACCTCATAACCATTTTTGGTCAAGATATCCCGAATCATCATTCTCATAAAAGCTGCATCATCTACAATTAATATTCTATTTGCCATGTGTAAACAATCCTCCCAAGTTTAATTAATACTGTAGTTTTTGAATGCGATCCCACTGATTAACAATGTCTGTAACGCGTACACCAAAGTTCTCGTCAATAACGACAACCTCACCCTTCGCAATCAACTTATTGTTAACCAGAATATCAACAGGCTCACCTGCAAGCTTGTCTAATTCAATAATTGAACCTTGAGATAATTCAAGGATGTCTTTAATTACTTTCTGAGTTCTACCTAACTCTACCGTTACCTTCAAAGGTATATCCAATAACAAATTCAGATTCGTATCCTCTGGAGGTGTTAATTGGTGTGGTGCAAAGTTTGAAAATTGTGCAGGTTGAACATTAACATCACGACCTAATCCATTCCCATATGCAGCTGGTGGTTGCTGATACATCGGTTGCTGCGGAGGGTACATGGGCTGCTGATACATCGGCTGTTGCGGCGGATACATCGGCTGCTCATACATGGGCTGCTGCTGCATAGGCGGTTGCTGATACATCGGCTGAGCGTAAGGATCAGGTTGTCCCATTGGCGGAGCTATAGGTTGTTGTGGCTGCTGAGCAGCCGCTGGAGCAGGGGTTGGTGCTGGTGCTGACGCCTCTTGCGAGTCCTCCCCACCTCCCATAAGAATAGATACCATATCCTTCGCAAATGATACAGGTAAAAGCTGCATGAGTGTAGAATCAATTAAATCTCCAATGATGATGCGGAAAGAGATTTTGATGAACACTTCTTCTGGAGGAAGCGCCGCTCCTCCTTCACCATCCGACAAGTTTAATATATCAATTCCTGGCGGAGATATATTGACGAATCGATTAAAAATCGTCGACATGGATGTTGCAGAGGAACCCATCATCTGGTTCATAGCCTCTTGAACTGCACTAATATGAATTTCAGATAATTCTTCGGCGTAGGCCGTTCCATCCCCACCCATCATTAAATCAGCAATTACTTGTGCATCGCGAGTTTTGATGACTAACAGATTAATGCCATGAAATCCATCAACATAATTGACATGGACCGCAACGTGAGGCAGAGGGAATTCTTTTACTAATTCATCCTTTGCAACTGCTGAGACTTTCGGTGTAGTGATGTCTACTTTCTTTCCTAATAAAGTGGATAAAGCTGTTGCCGCGCTTCCAAAGGTAATGTTTCCTATTTCGCCAAGTGCATCTTGTTCCAAAGAAGTTAAATAATTATCAACATGGACATCAGCACTTGAGCTCTCCGAGCTGTCACCTGAAGATTGTCTCAACAAAGCATCAATTTCTTCTTGAGACAAATAATCCCTATTATTCGTCATTGTCTTCTGCTCCTTCACTAACAATCTCGCTTATTTGCATAGCCAGTTTTCCCTTGATGCTGCCGGGACTGCCCAAAAACTTCAGTTTTTCTCCGATTCTGATGTTTAGCAGCTCATCAACCGGTTTGTTCAGCGTTATTACATCGCCAGCACTTAAGTTCAAAAATTCCCTGATCGATATTTGAGTTTCACCTAACTCAGCAATAATGGGAAGCTTAGCTTTATGTAAGCGAGATTGTAAAGCCATAACTTCTTCAGGTGCTATCGTTTTTTTCTGAGAAACAAACCAATGATGCACGGATAAACGCGGCATAATGGGCTCAATGACGACATGAGGAATACAAAGGTTGATCATCCCTGTAGTGTCACCGATTTTGGTGCTTAGAGAGATTAATGCAATCGTTTCATTCGGAGACACGATTTGCATAAATTGTGGATTTGTTTCCAGCGCCTCAAGACGAGGAGACAAATCGATAACACTTTTCCAAGCTTCTTGAAGGCTTTCAAAACATCTGCTAAAAATACGTTCCATCACAATAGTTTCAATTTCGGTTAAAGCATTTATTTTTGATGGCGATGTCCCGGCACCCCCAAGCAGTCGATCCAGCATTGCAAACGCTACGTTAGGATGTACTTCAAGAACCATACGGCCCTCCAAAGGCTCCGCTTCAAAAATATTGAGAATTGTCATTTTAGGAATAGAACGAATAAACTCATCATACGGCAATTGCTCGACTTGTACCACATTTATTTGCACAAAAGTTCTTAATTGTGCTGAAAAGTATGTCGTAAGGTAACGAGCGAAGTTTTCATGGATTCTGGTTAAGCTTCGTATATGATCCTTGGAAAACCGAACAGCTCTTTTAAAGTCGTATGCTCGTACTTTTTTCTGCGTTTCTTCCTTCTTGAGTTCTTCAGCATCCATCTCACCTGATGAAAGAGCTGCCAGCAGAGCATCGATCTCATTCTGCGAAAGTACATCTACCATTTAACGTCACCTCCTTCGTACGGCTCTATATAAGAAAATCATTATTGAAGCACATTATCCGTGATCCAAATTTGTTTGATCTTCCCGAGGGTTAGTAATGGGTTCATTTTATTCATAAGGGTCGAAGTTAGATTATCCAAGCCTTTGCTGCCTTGTACCTGCTCCGGAGTCATATCGGAGAGTGTTTGTACAATAATAGCTTTCATTTTAAAATCAAGCTTTTCAAATTCATCCTTCGCCTTCGCATTTTCCAATTCAATGGCAAAACTTGCTTTAATAAATCGATTATTGGTTGCAAGATTTGTCAAAATATCTTTTAGGATAACTGTATTGGCTTTCGTTTCTTCCGGTGTCGCTTTTTTAGCCTGTTTAACTTCCTTGGCTGAGCTTTGCGCTAACTCCTGTGGATCCTGATTACCTTTGTCCATATAATTCCATAAAACAAATGCTGCTGTTAATATCAAGGTTATAGCAATGAGTATAGCAACTACCATCAAAAACATTTTGCTTTTAAACAACTAAGACCCCTCCGAATCGATACTCTTTATTGTTCCAGCAATTGACCCTATCGTTTGCATATACTGGGTCACAAGCTGGACCACATCCGTCATTGGCTCCAATACAGTAATTTTTTTACCAGTTATTAAAGTAATGATAGTGTCGGGTGTTTCTTCTAGACTTTCAATCAATAATGCGTTCACTATAAATTGTTTTCTATTTAAGCGGGTAAGTCTGATCATTGCCAGCCTCCGATTTAAAAATTTAGGGGGAGATCAACTCCCCCTTACCTTAAGTTGTGTTAATGTTTCAAGTTAACAACTTCCTGCAAGATTTCATCGGATGTTGTAATGATGCGGGCATTAGATTGAAAACCACGTTGAGCAACGATCATTTCAGTAAACTCTGCCGTCAAATCAACATTGGACATTTCTAATTGACCAGAAACAATGGCCCCAGTACCTCTTGCAGCATCATTAGCAAGTCCAAGGAAATCGGCTATTGGCGTTCCTGAATCATTGGAGTTTGGTGATTGACGATACATATTACCGCCAATCTTTTCAAGGCCGGCTGGATTTGGGACCTTAACCACACCAATGAAGATACCTGAGTTGGCAGTAGCGCCTGTGTCATCAACCGTTATAAGCTCACCCGAGTTGGATATCGAAAAAGCCGTTACGTTTCCGATGTCATCTAGATCGATACGTGCGCCACCACTATCTACTACAAACATACCATCTGAAGTAACCAATTGATTGTTGGCATCAATCGTGAAATTTCCCGCACGTGTCAGGTACGGCTGCTCTTGATCTTCTGACGCTTTTATTGCGAAAAATCCATCCCCATCAATACGAAGATCGGTCACCACGTTAGTTGTCATCGCACTGCCAGGTGTGTGAATTGTATCAACCGCACTGATTGAAACACCCAAACCGATTTGTTTAGCATTGACACCACCACTTGTTCCATCAATGGATGGTGTCACACCTGCAACTGTCTGACTCAGAATATCCTTGAACATGACACGTCCGCCTTTAAAACCAACCGTATTAACATTCGCGATATTATTTCCGATAACATCCAATTTCGTTTGAAATCCTCTCATACCGGAAACGCCTGAATATAGTGATCTTAGCATTAATAATTGCCTCCCTATGGGTAATTGCCTTATTGTGCTGGCTGCTTCGGTCAATCCACAACCATGGGCTTCCTTTACGGTCCAGCCCCGTTATTACGATATGATGACCGCACTATCAATCTTTGTAAACAAGTTGTCTTTCATAGATGCTTCATCCATAGCAGTCACTACGGTACGATTTTTTATGTTTACAATTAATGCAGTATCATTGATTAACATCAACGAATCCTTTGCTCCTTTTAATGCTGCTTTGTCGATAGCCGCATCAATTTTCGCTAAATGCTCAGGCTGAAATTCAATACCTCGTTGACGTAATCTCTCTTCGGCATGATGACTAAATTTGACGAGCTTCGTCTGCAAAACATCCTGGAATGAGCTTTCTTTGCTCTGAACAGCCAAGTCGTTACGTTTAAGCTGAGATGCTCGTATACTGCCAGGATATAACTGACCGACAGATATGGGTTGGTTCATTCCTTGACCGCCTCCGGCACCGGATTCGAAATTCTCAAGATTGAATCCAGATTGATTTGCTCATCTTTTATCAGAGCATATTGAGAACCCTCTTTCATAATGATGGATTCTACAACACCAGTTCCTATTTTCAGCTCTTCATTGGTTTTGGTACTTGGAATCGACCATTGAACTTCTTTACCGATCAGAGAAGAAGCTAAACCCAAAGATTGCCTCATAAGCTTTAATTCCGTGGTCATATTGGTCAACTGCTCCACAGAGGTAAATTGGGCCATTTGCGCAATAAATTCTTTGTCTTTTAAAGGGTCCGTAGGATCTTGATTTTTCAATTGAGTCATCAGAATCTTTAAAAATTCATCTTTCCCCAATTGACCCTTTGTTGCCGTATCTTTTCCCGCTTTATCCACATTACTTTTAGCATAATAAGGATAAATATTTTTCGTGCTTACTGGTGAATCTGCCATATTATCACCTCCCGATTATGGTTGCTTCTTATGTTAAGCGGTAATGTCGATAGAAGTACTGCCTGATCCATTGGCTGTAGAACTTGCGTTCAATTGGCTTTGTAAAGCTTCATCATCTACAACGGTAATAGTATCGATGTTATTTCCTTTTTGCTGTTTACTGGATTGTTGAGATTGCTGCTGTCGTTGTTGTTCCTGAAACATTCCGGATTGAAAAGCCTGATTCTGGGATACTTCCAGTTTTTCGACTTGAATGCCTTGACTTTGCAGTGTTGTTCTCAGCTGGGATAGCTGACTTTCGAGCATTTCTTTACCTAAGGAGCTATCTGCCATAAATTGTGCAATAAGCTGACCATTGTGCATAGTCAATCTTACATCAACCTGACCCAAATTCTGAGGGTACAAAGAAAGCTTGGCTTCTGTAAAACCATCCTGCTTCGTTTCCAGTGTAAAGGATTTAACGACTAGCTGCGTCATTTCTTCTACAAAATTGGGCGCCTGCATCAAAATCACAGGCTGCTTGGCAATGGCTTGTGTATTTTGTACATGCTTCAAAAACTCATGCATTGGTACAGCCGGAGATTCATCGGAAGAATCATTTGGCAGATCAACCAAAGGTTCAAATAGCGGACTTTCTGATCCATTGCTGTCTACAATTAATTTCGGCTGCACAGATTTAGCTGCTAAAAACTCAAGCTTGGAATTAGCCGTTGGCACTATAACCGGAATGGTATCTTCCACTTTGTTGCCTTTATGCGAGCCAGCGCGAACACCAGCTGCAAGATTCCCAATGACACGTGCAGCTGGTTTTTCGTTAACTACAGGAGCTACGATGTCAGTGCTCACTGCTTGCTCTGTCATGATAGTAGTATTAACTTGGGCTGCAGTCGGTTGCTGAACTACGGAAGCCATCAGCTTTTGCAGATCATTCAAGGCTGTTTGTACAGCCTTCTCAACCTGAGGGGCTGCTGATTTTTCACCATTTGCTTGTAGTAATTGGTTAAAGCTCTCCAACAGCTTAACAGCTTCTTCCTTGGCAATTACTTTGTTGGAACCCCCGGATTTCGAACCTGATGCTTCAGTTGTAGCATTGCTCGCGTGGATTGGCACAAACAATAGCGGATTAAGCTCGTTGTCAGCTAATGAATTATTTGCTGCACTATCATTTACCTCGGACGTTCCAGAATTGTCATCACCCGAAACTACTGGCTGCGATTGAGTCTGATCTGTAGTTGCTAATGGCTGTAACAGCAGTATCGCTTGAAGACCAGCTAACCATGATTGAACATCCGGGTTATCTAAAAGAGCTGTTACATCCTCCGAATCAGATCCCAATAATTTAATTAAAGCGTCCAGCTGCTGTGAGGAGCCTTTACCCTCTTCATTGCTTAGTGCAGATTCGTTGTTTACAGCTCCTAATAATTGGACCAATACATTTAGACCTGTTAATGCAGCCTGATTGGTTAATGCATTCCCAGCGGGTGCTGCGCCGGTGAGCAACCCGTTTAATGTTGACGAGAAGCCTCCCGTGGCTTGTCCATTTAATGAGTTGGATGCGCCGACTCCTAGAGCGCCGCTGGTTGTAGACGAAGCTGTAGATGAACTACCTGATGAAGCAACCGGAATTGGGGTTTGTGCCTGAATTTCCATTTTTTTCACCTCCCTTCATATGATTTATTGAATCAGACGAGCAGATATGAGTGCAGCCACTTCTTTAGATTGTTCGGATATTGCTGTAATAATTTTCGACCTCCCTGCGCTTTCCATTGAACTTAGAATAGAAATCACCTTGTCTGGATTTGCATTTTGCATTTCCATCAAAACAATAGCTGCACTTTTTGGAGTCATATTGGAAAACGTTGCTCCCAAATCATCTTTAGTCAGCTTTTGGGAAGCTTTGGGGTCGGGAAGAGTGACCTGCTTAAGACGTTCCTGCAATGCGGCGATTTGTTTGTCCTTGGCTGTTGATTGGTCCTTTAACAATATAGAAGCTTCAGCAGCTTTCTTTGGATCCATTTTCTCAAGGATCTTGACCTTGTCATCTGTTTTCATCGAACTCAGGACAAGGACCATCTCAGGGATCGTCAAGTTTTCCATGATAGGTGCGGATTTTGACGGAGACATTTTGGCATACATCGTAGCAAGCTGTTGAATTTGTGCTGTATACTCTTCATCGGAAAGAGCTTTTGCTTTGGTTTGCTCCTCCAAAGAGCTGTTTTTCAATTGCAGTTCTTTAATAGTTTGATCACGTTGAACAACAGCAGCATCGCTTTTTATTAATTCCTGATCCTTTTGATCCAATTGCGCACTTAAAGCCTGAACATTTTCTTCAGCCGTTGGTGGTGAAGCTGCCTGTCCAGTTGATGCCTTTTTATCTGCAGGCTTGCCATCAGTAGCTTTGGATTTAGGTTCAGGTACAATACTGCTAATTACCGGTATATTCTTCGCTGTTCGAAGTACGTTGTTCATGACATCATAATCGAAAATGGTAAGTAAAACGCCAAGCAGAACAGCAGTGAATACAAACGGTATCAGAAACCAAATTAAAAACCGTTCCATTCCCCCATACGAGGAGCTTCCTTCCACATCAACATTTGCCATCATCATCGCCTCCTGTCTTCTGCTGTTCTATGACAATCTCCTGAATCGGTTCGTTGCCATCTCGTCTAGCTGCTCTTGTTCTTTTTTCAGCACAGTGGCTGCAAAGCTTTGATGTGCTTTATCCTTGGCTTTACTCCAAATTTTTTCTTCAAGCACTTTACCTGCCAATACATCCTGCTTGGTCACTACTACGCGTTTAGCTCGCTCCAGATCGTTGTTTTTCATCACAATCTGATTACTGACTGTATCCACAAAATGCTGCAGCAGCATAATTTCTGATATAGTTGTTTTGCCTACAGAAGTCGTATGCAGTTGCTCTTGCAGTCCATCCTTTTCCGAACAAAGCACGGACATCGAGGATTCCTCCTCACGTACTTTGCCAATTGCTTCAGATAGCATCCATTCCGCTTGTGTCTTTTCATTCGCTTTTAAATCTACAATTTTTTGAAAAGCATATTTAAAGCGTCTCATTTAATCTCATCCTTTATGAAATTGTTGGATTAAACTTTCCTGAGCTTCACTGAAGGTTAGCTTCTCACTGACTTTTTGCTTAGTGAAATCCCAAATCGATTGAATATATTGCAGAGAAAGATCAATATCCGGATTCGAACCTTTTTGGTACGCCCCTATATTAATGAGATCTTCCGAATCCTTATATATGGACATCAATCGTTTTAAATTTTCTGCTGCAGACATATGCTCAGAAGTTACAATTTCCTTCATAACCCGACTGACGCTGGACAATACATCAATAGCTGGATAATGACCACGATTGGCGATAGAACGATCCAGTACGATATGTCCATCCAAAATCCCACGTACTGCATCTGCAATCGGCTCATTCATATCGTCCCCATCAACAAGAACGGTATAAAATGCTGTAATCGAACCTTTGGGTCCGGTACCGGAGCGTTCTAATAACTTGGGCAGCATGGCGAATACAGAAGGTGTGTATCCTCTTGTAGCAGGCGGCTCACCAACAGCAAGACCTACTTCACGCTGGGCCATCGCAAACCTTGTCACTGAATCCATCATCATCATGACATTCAGGCCGCGATCTCTGAAATATTCGGCAATGCTGGTTGCAATTAAAGCTCCTTTAATACGAATCAGAGCAGGCTGATCGGATGTTGCCACGATAACTACGGAACGAGCAAGTCCCTCTGTTCCTAAATCACGTTCGATGAAATCCAATACTTCACGTCCACGTTCACCTATAAGTGCAATTACATTGACATCAGCAGAAGTATTTCTGGCAATCATACCCATCAAGGTACTTTTTCCGACACCAGAACCAGCGAAAATCCCTACCCGCTGACCTTTACCTATGGTAAGCAAGCCGTCAATACAACGGACACCTACGCTAATAGGATCCAATACTCTTGGTCTTTTCAACGGATTACCAGGTATGTTGTTAGTTGAATACTGTGTCATTCTTGAGGGAAGAAAGGTTCCATCCAAGGGCTGACCAAGACCATCCAAAACTTTCCCCAGCAATTCATGGCCCACCTGTACGGTAAGCGGCTTTCCTGTACCAACAACATCGCAGCCAGGACCAATGGAGGTTAGCTCTCCCAGCGGCATAAGCAGCACCCTGTTGTTCTTGAAGCCAACAACCTCAGCTTTTAACGGTTTATTTGATTTAAAAGGATAAATATAACAAACATCACCAATGCTTGCATCCGGACCTTCTGATTCAACAGTTAATCCAATAACCTGAGTTACTTTTCCATTAACCCGAATCGGATCCAGTTGTCTTAAGTGTTCGATATATTTGGATGCATTCGGTACTTGGATCATCTACGACCCCTCGCTTCGTACTGCAAGATGTTGTAGAGCATTTTTAATTTCTTTTAGCTGCGTATCAATTCTCGCATCAATACTTCCAAACGTTGATCTGACGACACAGCCATGGTCATGTACAGAAGGATCGGGGATAATTTGCAATTCCGCTTGTGAATCAATATGCAGCAGAAGCTCTTCACGTGCATCCTGAATATAAGGAAATTGTGAAGGCGATATACAAAGCGTTATAATTCCTTTTTCTCTCCTTCTGGCAAGAACGGTTTTAATTAGGTCAGTCACCCATTCAGATTCTACTGTAAGCTGTCTGGAAACAATCTTCTCGGCTATGGAACAACTCATCTCGATCAGAAACGGCTCTGCTTCTTGTATAATTTGCTGTTTGAGCAAATAAGATTGCTCCAATATGGTGGATGACTCCTGGAGCATCTCGTTGTACTGATTACGCAGCTCTAATTCTGCCTGTGCGGCTCCTTCTTCAAAGCCTTTTTGATAGCCTTCTTCCTTCAACTGAGTTTGCAACTCAGCGTCATGCTGTCTCTGTTCATTCCACCACAGCTCAATTTCGGCTTGTGCCTGCTGCCTTATAGCTGCTGCCTCATCCATTGCAGCTCTGACCTGCTCTTCGGCAAAAGCTTCTGCATCCTGGAGAATTTGCTCCTTAATTTGAGAAGCCGTTGCCAGCTCTTCTAATTCTTCTTGGGAAAGCTCTTCCTCTTCATTTGATGTATCATCAAACAGCTTCGGCTGAGCAGCAATTTCCACAATTTTCTTCTCTTCCAACGATACATATTGGGAAATCTTGATGACATTAGACAATAATATCATCTCCTCCACCACGTGCAATGATAATTTCTCCGGATTCTTCTAAACGACGTATGGTAGCCACAATACGTGTCTGTGCTTCCTCTACATCGCGCAATCGAACGGGTCCCATAAACTCCATCTCTTCCCGGAATGTTTCGGACATCCGTTTGGACATGTTTTTGAAAATAGCCTCTCGTACTTCCTCACTTGCTACTTTAAGTGCCAGCTGTAGATCCGCATTTTCAATATCGCGTATGATGCGTTGGATAGAACGATTATCCACATTAACAATATCCTCAAACACAAACATTCTTTTCTTAATCTCTTCAGCCAGCTCTGGATCCTGAATTTCAAGAGAGTCCAGAATCGTCCGCTCAGTTCCTCTGTCAACACCGTTCAAAATCTGAACGATAGCAGATATCCCACCTGCATTGGTGTAATCTTGAGTTACGGTAGCAGATAGCTTTTGCTCCAACACCCGTTCAACCTGACTAATAACCTCAGGCGAAGTGCTGTCCATCAGAGCAATACGTTTAGCCACATCTGCTTGCTTGTCCTGAGGAAGCGATGAAAGAATAATGGAAGACTGCTCAGGCTGCAAGTAAGCTAATACCAGGGCAATCGTTTGGGAATTCTCATTCTGAATGAAATTCAAAATTTGAGCAGGGTCGGCTTTTCTGGCAAAGTCAAAAGGCCTTACTTGCAAGGTCGCCGTCAAACGATTGATAATATCAAGTGCCTTCTGCGATCCCAGTGCCTTCTCAAGTATTTCTTTGGCGTACGAAATACCACCTTGGGAAATAAATTCCTGAGCTAGACAAATCTGATGAAACTCGGACAATATCGATTCTTTTTCTATATTGTCTACTTTTCTAACATTGGCAATTTCCAATGTCAGCTGCTCGATCTCTTCATCACGAAGATGCTTGAATATTTGAGCAGAAACCTCCGGTCCCAGGCTTATCAACAGAATAGCTGCTTTTTGACGACCTGATAACCCTTGTTGCTGAACTTTAGCCAAAAAAGCACACCCCTATTCGTCTACTAACCATGTACGAAGCAAATTAACAAATTCTTCCGGCTTTCTTTTGGCCAGGGTCTCGAGTTGCTTACGCACTTGATTATCATTAGTTACATTATCAATATCAATGGTGGGGAATTCCACCTTAGCTGGCTCTAATGCCAATTCCTCTTCAGCTTCACGTTTCAATCTCCGACGTCTTACAAGCAAGTAGCCGCCTAATACTAGCAGAGCAAGCGCAAGTCCGCCTAGACCACCATACAACAGCATAGCATTGGAACTGACAGCAGTTGCATTAGGTCTTGCAAAAGTATGTGCAAATACAGTTACCTTTTTCGTCAAATCGTCGTCAGTCAGTGTTTGCTTATTATCAGCAAGTGCCGCTCTTACCACGTTTACCAATATGCGTTGTACGGCATCTTTGGTTTCCTGAGTTAATGAATTAGGATCTTCAGGATTAGGTGGTTCAATTCCAACATTTATGGTTAAATCTTTAACAATGTAGGGAGTTGCAACAATATCATTCGTGATCCGGTTAACTTCATAATTAACTGTCTTTTGAAGCTCCTCGGATTTGGCTGTGCCACCATTGTTACTACCGGGATAACCTGGTACATCAGATTGCCCCGTACCTGGAACGCCAGCAGCAGCCGAACTTCCATCACTGTTATAATTTTTTTGAATTTCTTGAACGGAAATTTCCAAACCTTTTTGATCCACCACATTGGGTGCAGTCACTAGCTGCTCCTTCGTATTGGTTTGATCAAAATTCATGGTAGAAAACACCTGAACAATCACTTTATCTTTTCCAAGCAGGGTAGCCAGCATTTGTTGAACATTCTTTTGAATATCATTTTTGAATTGATTATTGATTTCAAAGTTTTGCGTTGCCATGCTGGTATTGGTGATTTTCCCTTTGCCCTTGGAATACTCCAGCAATTCCCCGTTTTGATCGGAAATCGTTATGTTCTCAACTGGCAATCCCTTGATGCTATGGGATACTAGATTGTACATCGTGTCAACTTTGGCTTGGTCCAGACTGTATCCAGGCTTCATATTTAAAACAACCGAAGCCGTCGCTTTTTCCTTTTCGGTTCCTTTGGGTAGAAACACGGTCTCTTCTGGTAAGCTGATCAACACTTTGGAGCTGCTCACTGCACTGTTCGAATTGATAAGCTGCTGAAGCTCTCCTTGTATTGCATTCACATACTTAACATTAAATTCTTTATCCGTTGTTCCAAATGTGCTGTTTTGATTAAAAACCCCGTATCCGATATTTCCGCTTTTATTGATCCCTTGCGATTCAACAGCCAATTTTACATTGGCAACTTCGCTTCGCGGAACCCCAATACTTTTCCCATCTTCGCTGAGTTGATAGGGAATTTTTGCTCCATCCAAATAAGTCTTTATTGCAGCAGCATCAGTAGCTTGTAAATCCGTGTAAGCCAGGGCGTACTCTGTTTTTGAAAAGTTATAGCTTATAATTCCAATCGTTAGTAAAACCAGAACAACTGTTGAAACAAAAGTGATTTTCTGTGTTTTACTAAATTGATTCCAGTATTGGGTTATCTTGTTCCAAAACTGGGTTAGATTCTCATTCACTCTTCCACCCCATCTAAAGACTCAAGCTAAGATTCAAAGTGCTTTTATACTTGCATCCTCATGACTTCCTGATATGCATCAATTACTTTGTTACGTAATTGTACCGTCAGCTCTAAACCAAGGGATGCCTTCTCCGAAGCGATTATCAACTGATGTACATCAGAGATCTCTCCTTTGGCAAATTGTTCATTTAACTGATCGACCTGCTGCTGCTGAGTATTAAGCTTGGTAATGGCATCCGATAAAAAGCTTCCAAACTGATCGGTCACTTCCGACGCACTCAAGCCTTTAGCAGCAGATTGAGGAATGATGGCTTGTAAAGGCTGGAGCCCCATTTTTTCTACCATGGTGAAGTCCCCTTTCTATTAAAATAATTGTTATCTGCCTATCTCCAACGCTTTTGCGATCAATGATTTGGAGGCATTGAGTGCAGTTACATTGGCCTCATAAGAACGGGAAGCAGAAATCATATCTACCATTTCCTTAAGCACGTCAACATTGGGCATCATTAAAAATCCGTTCTCGTCTGCGTCGGGATGCGTTGGGTTGTAAACTTGCTTAAAGGGAGAAGTATCCTCAATAATTTGTGTCACTTTAACCCCTTCTCCAGCGGCATTGGTTTGTGCATTTTGGAGAGCTTGCTCAAACGAAGGTTTCTTTGGCTCAATAGTAACCAGCTTCCTTTGATAAGGTACCCATTTTCCGTTGACTAGTTTAGCTCTCGTTGAGTCAGCATTGGCGATGTTAGAAGATATAACATCCATTCGGAAACGTTGCGCCGTTAATGCAGAGGAGCTAATATCAAACCCGTTCGTAAGCTTCATTGGTTACCCTCTCCCTTGAATTGCCGTTCTTGCCTTTTTAATATCATTGCTGATCTGCTGAACCATTACATTATACCGCAGTTGGTTCTTAGCCATTAAAGACATCTCTGCATCAATATCCACATTGTTTAAATTGTTATTGATCGTTGATTGCTTGTCCTTGACAATCTGTGCTTCTACTCTGGCAGGTCGACCGATGTAAAAATGTTTAGGATCCGTTCTGTACCCTTCAAAAGAAGACACATTCAATTCCTGCTGTAGTAGCTCTTCAAAACGAACCTCTGATTTTTTGAAATAGGGAGTATCTGCATTAGCCACATTATCTGCGATCACACGCTGGCGTAAAGTTGCAGCATCCAAAGAGCGTTCCATTTGATTAAAGCCGGCTTTATTAAGAATATCCATGTTTGTTCCTACCTTTTTTCGGTAATGTTAAATTGTACTATTCAACAAGTCTAATACATATTCCTCCTTTTCTCGACATATTAATCGAAATAAAATATAACAAATTTCGTTGATAATCATAGTAAAAGAGACCTATAACTATATTGATGATATTTGGGAATTATTACAATGAGAAAAAAGCCCTATATTTTATATATAGGGCTTATAACCTGTAATTTAACTATAACTTTATACTTTGCAATCCGGTCATCAATTGATCATTAAGAACACGAATATAGGTGCCTTTCATACCTAAGGATCTCGTCTCGATTACCCCGGCACTTTCGAGCTTTCTCATCGCATTAACAATCACAGATCTTGTAATTCCGACACGATCCGCTATTTTACTTGCGACAAGCAGCCCCTCACTTCCTTCCAGCTGTTCGAAAATATGTTCGACTGCTTCCAGTTCACTGAACGATAAGGAACCAACAGCGACCTGAACAACCGCTTTACTTCGAGTTTCCACCTCTATCTGCTCTGCTTTTTCATGCAGAATCTCCATAGCTACTACGGTTGAGCCATATTCAGCCAATATAAGGTCGTCATCGATAAAAGCATGATTCCAGCGAGTTAGAATCAAGGTGCCTAATCTTTCGCCGCCCCCAATGACAGGTACAATGGTAATGAAAATGTTAGCCGCGGAAGCCTCTTCGCCGAAAACATGATATTCACTATCCGCACCCATATTCGACGATGTTTCGTTGATTTTGAGCAGCAATTGATTGTATTCGTCTGGAAATCGGTTCTCACTTCCAAGGGTTGCGGACAAGATTTCATCCTGAACATCCGTATCAAATGCTCTGCCCAGCACTTTACCCTTACGACTAACTACATATATATTGGCATGCAGAATGTCACTCAGCACACTGGCCATATTCAGAAAACTGACCGGGTTCCCCGCTTCTTTTTGCAGTAGTCTGTTTAAGGTTCGTGTTTTTTCTAATAATGTCATGAAACTGCCTCCCAGTGCGTCCAACGGTTATAATAAGTGTTATAAAATGTATTGACTTAAATCTCGGTTTTGGACAATATCCGAAAGCTTTTCTCTTACATATTCCGGAGTTATCAGAATTTGTTCAAGAGTGATTTCGGGAGCTTCGAAGGACAGATCCTCCAGTAATTTTTCGAGAATCGTGTGTAAACGTCTGGCCCCGATATTGTCTGTGTTCTGATTAACCTCTGCAGCTATACGAGCAATTTCTTCAATCGCTGCATCTGAAAAATTAACATGGATGCCTTCAGTTTCCAAAAGAGCCGTATATTGCTTAGTTAATGAATACTGCGGTTCTTTTAAAATGAGTATAAAGTCCTGCTCGGTTAAACTGCTTAATTCCACCCGAATTGGAAATCTTCCTTGAAGTTCAGGAATTAAATCGGACGGTTTAGCAATATGGAAAGCACCTGCAGCAATAAAGAGAATATAATCGGTTTGAACCGGTCCATATTTTGTCATCACTGTCGAGCCTTCAACGATAGGCAATATATCTCTCTGCACACCTTCCCGTGAAACATCAGGACCGCTGCCGCGGCCGGAGCTGCAGATCTTATCAATTTCATCTATAAATATAATCCCCAGCTGTTCGACACGCAGGATCGCTTCCTGTATGACCTCATCCATTTCCAACAGCTTTTGGGCTTCTTCCTGAGTCAATACTTTTCGGGCTTCCTTGATGGTCAGCTTACGCTTTTTCATTTTCTTGGGCATCAAGCTCCCAAACATTTCCTGCATATTCATTCCAGATTGCTCGTTACCCTGACCCGATAACATATCCAGCATATTCGGTGCACTATCTTCCACTTCAATCTCTATCGTCTTATCCTCAAGAAGACCTTTCAGCAGCTGCTCCTTTAGCTCCTGCTTACGGGAAATCACATTATAATCTTCCTCTTGTTCCTGTGGCTCCGAGTTACCGGCATTACCAAATAACATTTCCAACGGATTCCGTTGTGTCTTCTGCTTAGTAGCTCCTGGTACTAAAATAGAAACAATTCGATCATTTGCCAGCTGTTCCGCTTTATCTTTTAATTTTTCAGTGCGCTCTGCTTTGACAATGCGAATCGAAGTCTCAACCAAATCTCTGACCATTGCTTCCACATCACGTCCAACATAGCCAACCTCTGTAAATTTGGTCGCTTCGACTTTAACAAAGGGAGCATTGACCAGTTTGGCTAAACGTCTGGCGATCTCTGTTTTACCGACACCTGTAGGTCCAATCATTAAAATGTTTTTAGGTACAATTTCGTTCTTTATGGATTCATCGAGCAAGCTTCGACGATACCGATTACGAAGAGCGACGGCAACCGATTTTTTGGCATTTTTTTGACCTATAATGTACTGGTCTAACTTGGCGACCACCTCTCTGGGGGTCAAAGATGTATGCTTCAAGAGAATACCTCCCTCATCCTATTCGATTTCTTCCACTATAATGTTGTGATTGGTAAACACACATATCTCAGCAGCCATGGTTAGAGCAGCCTGTGCAATTTCCTTGGCACTCATTTGCGGAGCATAACGATGAAGCGCGCGTCCAGCCGCAAGCGCAAAAGAGCCACCTGACCCAATTGCCAAAATCCCGTCATCAGGCTCAATAATTTCACCATTACCCGAGATCAAAAGGACATAATGGGCATCCATTACGATCATCATCGCTTCCAGCCTGCGCAGCACACGGTCAGATCGCCATTCCTTGGCAAGCTCAACAGCAGCCCGTTGCAGATTGCCTTGATGCTCCTCAAGCTTGGCTTCGAACTTTTCAAATAAAGTAATCGCATCCGCAACACTTCCTGCAAAACCTGCTACCACCTTGCCACGGTACAGTCTTCTCACTTTTTTTGCTGAATTTTTCATGACCATGCTATTGCCGAAGGTTACTTGCCCATCACCGGCAATCGCACCTTTACCTTGATGCTTAATAGCAAAAATCGTTGTTGCATGAAAGGTTTGCTCCATCCAAAACCTACCTCCAGAAAGTAAACTTGTAACCGGGATCATACAATAGAAAAACCTCGATCGAGTCGCATAAAATCAGGCAGCCGCGATAAGAGGTTCATGTATTCACGATATTATCTTATTTATTTAAGCCCAAAACTTATATTATCATAGTAACGCTTTTCGTTTCAAGTTAAATTGTATTCGTTTTGTGAAAAATTCTGAATTTTCTCAATAGCACGTTGAGCGATTTTTTCATTTTTAAGCTTTTTACTTTTAAATCGCTCACCCAAAGGCGGTAAAAGTCCGAAGTTGGCATTCATCGGTTGAAAATGATTGAAATCAGCAGTTGTTATATAATTAGCCATGCTGCCCAGTGTCGTATCCAGCGGTAATACCACACATTCTTTACCTTTTGCAAAACGCCCTGCATTTATTCCCGCTATTAAGCCGGAGGCTGCAGATTCTACGTAACCCTCAACACCGGTCATTTGACCCGCAAAAAACAAATTGTCCCTGTTGACGAACTGATAGGTTGGCTTCAGCAGCTTGGGAGAATTAATAAATGTATTGCGATGCATGACACCGTAACGGACAAACTCGGCATTTTCCAATCCGGGGATTAAGGAAAATACCCGTTTTTGCTCGCCCCACTTTAAGTGCGTTTGAAAACCTACCATATTATATAGGGTTCCTGCAGCATTATCCTGACGCAATTGAACGACAGCATAAGGAAGCTCATTCGTATGCGGATTAATCAAACCTACGGGCTTCATTGGACCAAATAATGCCGTTTGCTTGCCTCTTTGTGACATGACCTCTATGGGCATGCAGCCTTCAAAATAAATCTCTTTTTCAAAATCTTTGATCGGCGCTACCTCTGCTGACACAAGAGCATCATGAAAAACATTAAATTCTTCTTCAGTCATCGGACAGTTCAGATAAGCAGCTTCCCCTTTATCGTAACGCGAAGCCAGATACACCTTGCTCATATCGATGGAATCCTTCTCAATGATCGGAGCGGCAGCATCATAAAAATATAAATACTCTTCCCCCATCAGCTGCTGCAAATGTGCAGAAAGCGCAGGTGATGTTAGCGGACCCGTTGCCACCACCGTTATCCCCTCAGGCAGCGATTCCAGCTCCGCATTCCGTACTTCAATTAACGGATGATTGCGCAGCATAGAGGTTACTTCTCCTGAGAAGCCGTCACGATCCACTGCCAGCGCTCCGCCAGCAGGAACCGCGTGTTTGTCAGCACAACGAAGAATCAACGAATTAAGATGACGCATTTCTTCCTTTAATACACCAACAGCGTTAGCAAGTCCATTCGCACGGAGCGAATTGCTGCACACCAATTCAGCAAACTGATCTGAAATATGCGCAGGTGTTTTCTTCACGGGACGCATTTCGTATAGGATAACAGGGACACCTTGATTAGCAATTTGCCATGCAGCTTCACTGCCAGCCAAGCCAGCCCCGATTACGGTAACACTAGGTAATTCTGACACTATCATATCCTCCTAAGAATATCTTCGAAAATTAATTAATCATTTTCCTGAATCTCTTCTTTAAAATCACATTGCACACATTGATGGAATACGCCGTTTTTGTTTCTTTTTTCAATCAGCATGGAGCCGCATTTTGGGCAAGGCTGCTCTACCGGCTTATCCCAGGACACGAATTCACAGGCAGGATATTGGTCACAGCCATAAAAAATTCTACCCTTTTTACTGCGACGTTCAATGATATGACCCACCTTACAGGTTGGACAGATAACACCGATATCCTTTACGATTGGTTTCGTATTCCGACAGTCAGGGAATCCCGAGCAAGCAAGAAACTTCCCAAATCGGCCCATTTTATATACGAGATGAAGTCCGCATTTTTCACAAATTTCATCTGAGACTTCATCCTTGATTTCAATTTTTTCCATTTCTTCTTCGGCAAACACAAGCCGCTTTTCGAAGGATTCATAGAAATCTCCAAGTACCTTGACCCAGTTCTCTGTCCCGCCTTCAACATTATCAAGCTCACCTTCCATGTGAGCCGTAAATTCGATATCCAGGATCTCCGGGAAATACTCAATCATTTGCTGGATAACCAGTTCACCAAGCTCCGTAGGAACGAACTTCTTTTCATCAATCGCCACATAGCCGCGCTTCTGAATTGTTTCCAGTGTCGGTGCATATGTACTTGGCCGACCGATGCCCATCTCCTCCAGAGCCTTTACCAAACGTGCTTCCGTATATCGTGGTGGGGGCTGTGTAAAGTGCTGTTTGGGCTCAAGCTGGTTCTTCTTCAGCTTATCTCCCTTTTGCAATGGCGGGAGCAGCTTGTCTTCTTCTGTCGTACCATCATCATTTCCTTCAACATATACTTTCATAAAACCAGCAAATTTCATTTTGGACCCTGCTGCACGAAACACAGCATCTCCTGCCGAGATATCCACAGTCATTGTATCGAGAATGGCTGAAGCCATTTGGCTGGCTACAAATCGTTCCCAGACAAGCTTATATAAACGATGCTGATCACGGCTCAGGTGTTCTTTCATTTGATCAGGTTCCCGTAAAATAGAGCTGGGACGAATCGCTTCATGCGCATCCTGAGCATTAGCCGCTTTCTTGATATATACACGGGGAGTTTCCGGATAAAAAGCATCCCCATATTTATTCACAATAAAATCCTTGGCTTCCTCTTGAGCAATAGGTGAAACTCTTGTTGAGTCTGTACGCATATAAGTAATTAAACCAACTGTGCCTTCGCTCCCAAGCTCAATGCCTTCATATAATTGTTGAGCTACTGACATCGTTTTGGATGCACGGAAGTTCAGCTTGCGGGCAGCTTCCTGCTGTAAGGAGCTCGTGATAAAAGGAGGCGATGGATTACGCAAGCGCTCTTTTTCTTTAACCTCTTGAATCACATATTTGGCTTTCTCTAAGCCTTTTAGGATTTCATTCACTTCTTGCTCATTATTCAGTTCTTTCTTTTCACCATGTATACTATGAAACTTGGCTTCAAACTCGCTGGCTCCGGCCAGAAGTTTTGCGGTAATGGACCAATATTCTTCTGGAACAAAAGCTTTTACTTCATTTTCACGATCATAAATAAGCTTTACGGCTACAGATTGAACACGTCCGGCAGACAAGCCTTTTTTGACTTTTTTCCAAAGCAGCGGACTGATTTTGTAACCGACAAGACGATCCAGAATACGTCTGGCCTGTTGGGCATTAACAAGATCAAGATCGATCTTACGTGGTGTTTTAAAAGCATCCTTGACTGCTTGCTTGGTTATTTCATTAAATACAACTCGGCATTCTTCTGCTTCATCCAACTCCAAATAATGGGCCAGATGCCAAGCGATCGCTTCACCTTCACGATCCGGGTCAGCTGCGAGATAAACCCTTTTCACTTTTTTTCGGGCATCTTTAAGTTCTTTAAGAATTGAGCCTTTTCCGCGGATCGTAATGTATTTAGGTTCAAAATTATTATTTATTTCAACACCAATTTGGCTTTTCGGAAGATCACGTATATGGCCCATTGATGCTTTTACAATAAACTTGCTGCCTAAGTACTTGCCGATTGTTTTTGCTTTTGCGGGTGACTCCACAATGACTAAAGAATCTGCCATAAGCGTCCTTCCCCCCTCAATTTTGATATATATATTTAACAAATAGCGTATAGAGAACCTGGTAATTGTTCCACTCGCTTAGTCAATAGTAAATTTAACAGAACTGCGTGCAAATGTCCAAAGGTAAATTGACTTCCCGTTAGCAGTTCATCAATACTTAAGGGCCTTTGCTGCAGAAGCTCGGTAATGATTTGTTCATCTACTGTCAGCTTTGGTTGTTCTTCTTGTTCATGCTTACTATGTCTCGTCGGGTCTGATGTTATCCGATGACGGTATTCCTCCAATATATCATCCACACAGCTGACAAGCTTGGCACCTTGCTTAATAAGAGCGAGCGTACCTTGGCTTTTGGGTGAAGACACAGGGCCAGGAATCGCAAACACGTCACGTGATTCTTCCAAAGCCTGGTCTGCTGTAATAAGTGAACCGCTTTTAAGAGCTGCTTCTACGACAACTATGCCAAAGCTCAAGCCAGCAATAATCCGATTTCGCTTGGGAAACATCCCGGGATGTGATTTGGTGTTAAGCGGGTATTCACTTACCAGCAAGCCTTGCTCGGCTATCGTCATATAAAGCGACTTGTTCTCAGGGGGATAAATGTGATCTATGCCACAACCCAACACTGCGATCGTACTGCCTTTTTGGCGAAGAGCACCCACATGTGCTGAACTGTCAATCCCTCTAGCTAATCCGCTGATCACGCATACATTTGCCGCAGACAGCTCTTCAGAAAATTGCTCTGCGATTTTACGGCCATATACAGTCGGGTTTCGTGTTCCTACTATTCCTATACTTGGCGAATTTAATAATTCTAAACGTCCTCGAACATAAAGAATCCAGGGTGGCTCAGCCGTTTGCTTCAATAAATAGGGGTAATTGGCATCAAATATCGTAATAATCTCAATTTGTTTGCTTCGATACTTTTCCATTACGGCCTCTACTCGCTCTGTTGTTGCTTCCATAAAAGCTTTTGCAACCGCATTTGCTCTGGCTTCCGTAAGTCCCAACTGCAGCCAATCAGCAGAAGTTACATGCACAGCCTCAATCAATTCAGAAAAAAGACTGACGATTCGTAAAATGGTTTTCCAGCCTATCGCATCAGTTTGATGCAGCATGATAAGTAGGGTTCGATTGTCCATAGTATATATCACTCCTCCATTGAGAACAACTTTTGAACTGTTTGGTATATAAAAAAAGCCTCCTAATCCCGTTAGGGAGTAGAAGGCTTCTTGCCTATTGATCGATATTTATTTGGTGATGCATTTTTCCAAAAGGCCTTTTTCTTCCAAAACACTGACTAAAGTAGAACCCATTTCAGAAGGGGTTGGGGCTACTTTAAGTCCGCAGCGCTCCATGGTTGCTACTTTTTCAGCT
This sequence comes from Paenibacillus sp. FSL H8-0034, assembly GCF_038000305.1. Classification (NCBI taxonomy): domain Bacteria; kingdom Bacillati; phylum Bacillota; class Bacilli; order Caryophanales; family Paenibacillaceae; genus Paenibacillus; species Paenibacillus sp. FSL H8-0034. The sequence continues at coordinate 3,641,835 of NZ_JBBOBS010000001.1, read as the reverse complement.
GCTGTGCCTTTACCACCGGAAATGATTGCGCCAGCATGGCCCATTCTTTTTCCTGGAGGAGCCGTTTGACCACCGATAAAGCCTACAACCGGTTTTGTCATATTAGCCGCGATCCATTCAGCTGCTTCTTCTTCAGCGGTTCCACCGATTTCACCAATCATGATAACGGCATACGTATCTGGATCGTCATTGAACAATCGTAAAATATCAATGAACTCGGAACCTTTTACAGGGTCTCCACCGATACCAACAGCTGACGATTGACCAATGCCACGTGTTGTCAATTGATGAACGGCTTCGTAAGTTAATGTTCCACTACGGGAAACAACGCCTACGTGACCTGGTGTATGGATATACCCTGGCATGATTCCGATTTTGCATTCGCCTGGAGTAATTACGCCTGGGCAGTTAGGACCGATTAAGCGAGTTTTCTTGCCTTCCAGGTAACGTGCTACTTTTACCATGTCCAGTACCGGAATACCTTCAGTGATACAAATAACCAATTCCAACTCAGCATCGATAGCTTCCAATATAGCATCTGCTGCAAAAGCAGGAGGTACATAAATAACGGAAACTGTCGCGCCTGTTGCTTTTTGAGCTTCGACTACAGTATTAAAAACAGAAAGGGAAGCGGTAGTGCCATTTTCCAATTCGATATCAATCTTCGTTCCGCCCTTACCCGGTGTTACACCGCCAACCATTTGTGTTCCGTAATCAAGACCACCCTTAGTGTGGAACATACCTACGGAGCCAGTGATCCCTTGAGTGATAACTTTTGTATCCTTATTTACTAAAATACTCATTTGGTATAGGTCACATCCCTTGATTAATTAATTATGATTAGGAAACCAGAGCCACGATTTTTTGCGCACCATCCGCCATCGAGTCAGCTGTTACGATATTCAAACCGGATTCATTCAAGATTTTTTTGCCAAGCTCAACATTAGTACCTTCCAAACGAACCACAAGCGGACGCGTCAAGCCTAATTGCTTGGCAGCTTCAACAACACCATTGGCGATAATATCACATTTCATAATACCACCGAAGATATTTACAAAAATACCCTTAACTGCTTCGTCGGAAAGGATGATTTTGAACGCTTCTGTAACCTTCTCCGTTGTTGCACCGCCCCCTACGTCCAGGAAGTTGGCCGGATTTCCGCCGTAATATTTAATAATATCCATTGTTGCCATGGCAAGACCTGCACCATTGACCATACAACCGATGTTTCCTTCTAGTGCAATATAGCTCAGATCATATTTGGAAGCCTGAATTTCCTTCTCATCTTCTTCTTCAAGGTCACGAAGCTCCAAAATATCTTTGTGACGATACAAAGCATTGGAATCAAAATTAAGCTTAGCATCAAGTGCCATCACATCTCCGCTGCCTGTTACTACCAACGGATTGATTTCTGCAATGGAGCAATCTTTATCAACAAACGCAGTGTATAAGGCAACCATGAACTTCACGGCTTTATTAACCAATTCATTAGGAATCTTGATGGCATAAGCAAGCTTACGTGCCTGGAATGCTTGCAAGCCAATAGCTGGATCAATAACTTCTTTAAAGATTTTTTCCGGGGAATGTTCGGCTACTTCTTCGATCTCTGTGCCGCCTTCTTCAGACGCCATCATAACTACGCGTCCAGTTTCACGGTCAACCACGACCCCGATGTAGTATTCTTTTTTAATGTCACAGCCTTCTTCAATTAAGAGACGCTTGACTTCTTTACCCTCGGGACCTGTCTGATGAGTAACCAGAACTTTGCCCAGGATCTGTTCCGCATATGTACGAACCTCGTCCAAGCCTTTGGCTACTTTAACGCCGCCTGCTTTACCGCGTCCGCCTGCATGAATCTGTGCCTTAACGACAACGACTGGAGTTCCGAGTTGTTGTGCAGCCTCAACCGCTTCTTCCACTGTAAAAGCAACCTTCCCATTAGGGACGGCAACTCCGTATTGCTTCAGCAACTGTTTGCCTTGATACTCATGGATATTCATTTAGCAAAATCCTCCTATCAGTAATAGCTTGCCAATTTCTATATAAGCAAGAACTGCAGCGAATGTGCAAGCTCCTCATCAAACGAAGGAAATATTCGCTGTGATGCATACAAAATCCTGCCGAGTGCAGACAACTCAACAAAACCTTAACCATTGTACCATTATTTTTCGATAGTTTCCTTCTTTTTTCACGGAAAGCTGTCATTTTTCAATTAAACTTTTTTATGGTACTGAAAAAAATCCCGTATTATATCATTCCCGAGGAAATAATAAAGCATGTAGCCAACCACAATTCAATTGCCATCAAGTTGATTTATGGTACAATAAGGAAAATCATATGGACGATGAGGAAGCACCTTTTGCCCGAATGAATGACAATGAGGGAAGGTGTCTTTTATGTATGGAAAAGTAATGAGTGCCTGCCTGCACGGTGTTGAAGGTAAGCTTGTTGAGGTAGAGGTGGATTTAAGTAATGGTTTGCCGCAAATGAATATCGTCGGACTTCCCGACAGTGCTGTCAAAGAGTCCATAGAACGTGTAAGAGCTGCCATTAAAAATTGTGGATATACGTTTCCTTTGCAGCGTATAACGATAAATCTTGCTCCCGCTGATGTACGCAAGGAAGGTTCGGCATTCGATTTGGCAATTGCTATGGGCATTTTATATACAAGCGGCCAGCTGCAGTTGGAATTACCCGAACAAATCCTTATTTTAGGTGAGCTAGCCTTGGACGGAACAGTGCGCGCAATCCCGGGTGTGTTATCCATGATCGCTTCGGCCAGTGAACAAGGCATACGCCGCATTCTGATACCGAGACCTAATTATCAGGAGGCAGCGTTAATCCCGGACGTTGAGATTGGTTGTCTTTCTCATTTGAATGACCTTCACAATGGAATCGCCCCTCTCTTTAATATGGCTAATTATTCGCCATCTAAATCAAAATCGCCCGAGGCCAGAATTTCAGCATCCAATGAAGATTACGTGGATGTTCATGGTCAAATGCAAGCCAAACGAGCACTGATGATTTGTGCAGCCGGGATGCATAATATCCTGCTTCTTGGCCCACCGGGCACAGGCAAAACCATGCTTGTCAAAAGACTGCCCTCGATACTTCCCGTCATGTCCGATCAGGAAGCTCTCGAGGTAACGAAAATCTACAGTGCGTCCGGTAAATTTGCCGACCGCAGCAGTTTAATACGCGAGCGGCCATTTCGAATGCCGCATCATTCTGTTTCTTCGGCCGGCCTCGTCGGTGGAGGCGGTATTCCCAAACCCGGAGAGATTAGCCTGGCACATCGCGGCGTATTATTTTTGGATGAATTGCCTGAGTTTTCCCGAAACGTTCTTGAGGTTCTGCGACAACCGTTGGAAGAACGCTACGTCACAATAGGAAGGGCACGCGCCACCTATCGCTTCCCGTCTAACTTTATATTCGCAGCGTCGATGAACCCTTGTCCTTGTGGTTACTGGGGCGCCGAAACACCCGCACATGTATGCACTTGCAGTGAACTTAAAATTGAGCACTATCGATCTAAAATATCGGGTCCTCTGCTGGATCGAATCGATTTGCAGATTGAAGTACCGCGTATTGAATATGGTCAAATCGTTGAAAAAACAGCTCAACTCTCTTCTCAGGAAATGAAATCTCATGTCGACCAAGCTCGTCACATTCAGCTTCACAGGTATAAGCATGCTTCCATTACATTTAATAGTGAGCTTTCCGGTAAATTATTGAAGCAACACTGCCAGCTGAGTATGGAGGCCGAGCAGTTACTCCAAAAATCGTTTGAAGTCCTTGGCTTGAGTGTCCGAGCCTATGATCGCATTCTCAAAATTGCACGCACTATTGCCGACCTGGATGGCAGTCCACAGCTGGGGATTCCTCATTTAGCTGAAGCCCTGCAGTATCGCAGTCTGGATAAAAAAACGCATTCACCGACCAATACCCGCCAGTCAACTGTATAGGTCTCTCATCCTGACTTGTAAAAGACGAATCTATATAGATTTGTCTTTTTTTGTTGCAAAAAATCAAATATTAATACTAATTACCTAAATTTTCATTCAAATTGCGACATTTTTCAACAATAATGTAGTATAATAGCATTACCCGAAAGTATAGGAGTGAACATGTATGATGCTGGGATTATGGAATGCATTGGGTTTTATTTTTCTTGCCTCCACCGTGTACTTGTCTCTTAAAACTGTTTTTGGAAAGGATACTCACCGTGAGTAAATATGCATACACAGAACTACGCAAGGTCAGTACAGAGGACGAACGATTGAGATTGGTTATGGAGGAGATAAATCGGATTATGGAAACAAAAAAACACCGAACAATTGTTCAACGAATATTTAACCAAAAGCCGAAAACCCAACCTAAAGGATGGCGCTGATCGGCTCTTTTTTTGATTGAAATTGAGTTCTCTTTTAAAAAGCATTGACCAGATGATCCAAAGAAACTTGCTCACCTGTTTTAGTTGTTAAGATACTAATGACATCAAATCGAAGTTGAAGCTGCTGTTTCTGATAACGATGAACGTAGAACTGAGCAGTCTCCATCACCTGCTGCTGCTTTTTGGCATTAACCGATTCTTGGGGCGTTCCAAATTGCGGGCTGCCGCTGCGTGTCCGCACTTCCACAAACACAAGAAAGCTGCCATCCTTCACAATCAGATCGATTTCCCCGGTTCGGCAGCGCCAGTTTTTCTCAATGATCTCATAATGCAGTCCCTTGAGATACTTCCAAGCCAATCCTTCTCCTACAGTACCCAGTTGTTTGCGTGTTAACGGATTATTCATAGGATTTAACCTGTATTTGTTTGGCTCGTCCATCAGACCGATAAACAAAGCTCAAAATTTCAGCAACTAGCTTATAGAGCTCTGGAGGAATTTCCTGATCTAATTCCAGTTTGGAAAGAACCTCAACAAGTGAGGAATCCTCCTGTATGGGTACTCCGTTTTCTTTGGCCTTTCTCATGATCGCTTCAGCCATATGCCCTTTGCCTTTGGCTACAAGCACCGGAGCACCTTTCTCTCCCGGCGCATACTTCAGAGCGATAGCTTTTTTTAATGGATCGGGATTTTTAGGCTTCATACGCGTACATCCATTCCTTTGTAAGGTTTTTTGCCATATAACGATTTTATTTGGCTCGATAGATTGGATTCGGTTCTGCTGCCAGCAGCCTTCTCTTCCGTAGGTTGACCCTTTTCCGGATAAGGGCTGCATTTCAGAGAAATAAATTGATAACCAATTTTCGATAAACTTGCTGCTATTTCCTCACGATGGGATTCCAGTAACGGCTGTATGAAGGGCTGGTCGTTTAATACACGCAGGCTGACAATCCGATCCACTACCTGAACATCTATCATCGTATCCCCTAAAGCTTTCATCCGTAAATCAAAGACAAGTCTGCAGTTATTCGCATCAATTTCACCACGTGCACCTTTTCGGGATTGAATATGAATAGCTGCTGTCTGTTCCCCATTGGCATTGATGATCGGAATAAACATCGTAATATTGGAAAAAGCCGAGGTTCTGTCCGTATTCAGCAGCAATTGCTGTCCCGTTATTTGTTGGATCGCCTGCTGGGCGGTCTCTTTCAACGCAGCTGGAGTATCGTCGGATTGCACGAGCATGAGAAGTGCGCTCTTCAGTGTATCCACTGATTTCAACGGATCCTGCTGAGTACCAGCGGGTGTCTGTAAATCTGAACTTCGATCGCTTAAGCTTGCAGCAGACAACAGCTGACTATCAAGGCCGTTTTTTTCCGGCAGCTTAAATATCGCTTGCTCATGCTCTACCCCTACTGCCTTAATCAGCTTGGAAATCCAATGTTCGCTTGTATCCGACTGAATATCGGAAGGGAGAGTAGGAGCTGTCCCATTATTCGCCGTCGATTGCGTCTGATTGGGACGAACGGCGGTTTCCCCCAGCTGCTCCGAAGTCATCTGCTCAGGATTTTTCTTTAAAGTGTTGTTCAGTGCTGAAGCTGTTGTTGCACTGTTATTAACAGTAGGCTGCACAGGGGTAACCTCAACAGCACGACCTGAATTATTCATTAAAGTGCCAGGGCCTGACCCGAGTAGGGATGGTGGCAAAGTCTGGGTCTGTGTGAGATTAGCTGCTGATTTTGTTAACGTCGAAACCTGCTCTAAGCTCTGTGACCCCGTTTTTGATATTATTGCTGAATTCGACGGACCGTCTTCTGCCGCAGCATTGAGAGTCGGGTCAGGCTTGGTTAATAAAGTCTCAGCCTGTAATAAAGTCGATTTGGGAATTGTCGAGCTTGCTTCACCTGTAAGTAATGTAGATCCAGCCTGATTGAGGCCCGCAGCCGCACCTGAAGGGCTCGTACCGGACATTTTAGCAGCTTGTTGACTATCTGCATCCATATCGTTTGGAGCGGCTACAGATGCTTGTGATGCATTCTGCTGACGTCCAGCCTCCTTGGCCGCAGTTAACATATTCTCAACTTCCGTATCCGAAAGCAGGGAAGCCACATTGGGCATCAACTCGCTGGAAGCCTCCTTTACAACTGCAACAACACCTTTAAAGGCATCTATGGCTGATCTTGTCGAAGTTGACAAGTGCTGATTATCGGATAAAAGCTTGGTCATCTGGTCGTCCAATTGCTGAAGCGTCTCATGAAAAGCAGGTCCTGTAATCACCTGTTTTAGCGCTGTAACGGTTTCTCCTGAAAGTGGAATTCCTTTTTGAAAAGCAACCACGGCTGCCGGAATCCAGTCTTCCTGGGAAACTGCAGCAGGTAGCTGGGACTGGAGCTGAGAAAAAGCGTGAACATTATCCTTGGAAAGCGGTACTCCCGATTGATGGAGGGTCTGGATGATTTGACGGTTGATAGCATTGTCCGGCAGCCCGACATTTTTTAATACCTCGGCTAAAGATCCATCGGCAATTTGTACGACCGATGCACCCAATGGTTTTAAAACCATTTGTCCAGAGCTGTTCTCAGGCTGCACCTGAAGCAGGGTGACCTCTCCTTGCTTTAAGGGAGTTTCCAGCTTGGCTCGTACCTGTACACCACCTATGTTGATGATAGCATCCGTTTCGGACAGAAGCTGCAATACCATTCCTTTAACGACCTCTCCCACCTTGAGCTCTAATACTTTAGGTTCGGAAGCTTGCATGTCGTTCAGTACACTTCTGATTAATCCGCTGATATTCAAGTGTGGGCACCTCCTCATGGGAATTAATCAAGCTATGTATATATATCGGCATTTGGCCCGTCACATTTCATAATAAAGTCTTATTAAAACCATTCAAGCTGCTGAGATTCCAACAATATATTTTTGAGAAACGTTTTTCGGTGCATCGTTGTTGAACCCAATTCCAAAAGCTTCTCCCGATGCAGCTTCGTCGCATAACCTTTATGCAGCGCGATCCCATAGTCTGGATATGTTTTATCCCATTCCAAACACATTCGATCTCGCGTGACCTTGGCAATAATTGAAGCAGCTGCAATCGATTGACTAACCGCATCTCCATGAATGATGGGCTGCTGCGCGAATTCTACCTCTACCTGTTCGGCATCTACCAGCAAATAATCGGGAGCAGGGTCAAGCCCTTCGACTGCTAGCTTCATAGCCAGACGCGATGCCTGTTTGATATTAATTTGTTCAATCATCCTTACATCCACAATTCCAATACTGATGGCTACTGCTTCTTGCTGAATAAGTTCATACTGCTGCTCACGTTTTTTGGCAGATAATTTCTTAGAATCATTCACATCCTCCAAAATGAGACCCGGCGGCAAAATAACAGCTGCTGCCACGACATCCCCGAACAAGCAGCCTCTCCCCACTTCATCGACACCAGCAATACGCTGATAGCCTTGATCCCATAATGACCGTTCATATTCCAACATAGCTGATATCGCTTCCTCTCCTGCGGACGTGCATGTATGGCTTATTATACTCGAAATTAACTAATGCGGAAACGAAAAAAAGCCACCCAGATCAGAGTGACTTCTTGTTATCGTGCATCAGACTGCCTGACATCACTTGGCGATTCAAGGCTGATTCGACCCATTTTGCCTGCCCGCAGCTCGCGCAATATGGTAAGTGAAGCTTTCTCGAGATCTACACGCCCACCACTTATTAAAGCACCACGCTTGCGGCCAATTGCTTCCATAACCTCAATCATAGCATCTGTATCCTGTGGGTCGTCCGGCAATTTCTCAATGCTGAACCGCTCCTGCATGGAAGCACCATAATGTACGGTTAAATATTTGACCACATACAAGGCAATATCGGCGATATTGAGAAGCTCCTCTTTTATAGCTCCTGTGGCTGCAAGCCGCATACCGACCATTTGATCCTCAAATTTAGGCCATAAAATTCCGGGCGTATCCAGCAGCTCCATCTCAGCGCCAACCTTGATCCACTGCTGCCCTTTGGTCACCCCAGGGCGATCGCCGGTTGCCGCAATTTTTTTGCCAGCCAAACGATTCGTCAAAGTTGATTTGCCTACGTTAGGAATACCGACAATCAATGCACGAACCGGTCGCGGATTAATTCCTTTTCGAACCTGTGTGGCAATTTTATCGCCAAAAAGCTCTTTACAGCGAACCATAATATCCTTCGTTTGATTACCGTTTGCCGAGTCCACAGGTAATGCCTGAAGTCCTTTGTCAGCAAAATAAGCTACCCACTCAGCTGTTACTATAGGGTCAGCCAAATCATGCTTGTTCAACAGCACCAAACGCGGTTTGTTTTGCAATATTTCATCAATCATCGGGTTTCTGCTGGACATCGGAATACGTGCGTCCAACAGTTCAATCACGACATCAATCAGCTTCAGCTTCTCCTGAATCTGACGGCGAGCTCTTGTCATGTGACCTGGAAACCATTGAATCGTCATACGGTCACCTCAGCTTCTATTCCAAGCCTGTATTCTTTATTAAAAATGAACCAGACTGATTTTATTAAATGGCCAGAAAATCAAATCGGCCCTTCCTACCACTTTCTCGTATTCAATAAATCCGATATCACGGCTGTCGGCACTGTTGGAACGGTTGTCCCCCATGACGAAGATCGTACCGTCGGCAACCTTCTTTTCGGGAAAGTTCCTTGTATTATAAGGGACTCCTTTTTTGGCCGCGTCCTCCAAAGCTTTTTTCAAATAGGGCTCGTCCAGCACCTGGTTGTTGACATACACCTTGTCGCCTTCTACTTTAACCGTTTCCCCAGGAAGCGCGATAACTCGTTTTATGTAATCTTTGTCCTTGGTTGCATGGAATACTATGACCTCTCCACGCTCCGGCTTCCGCATCGAATAAATAATTTTATTGACAATCAATCGTTCGCTTGTATAAAAATTCGGCTCCATGGACGGCCCTTCCACAATAAAAGGAGCAAAAATCAACCAGCGAATAATAAAGACGAGAGCCGCTGCGATCAAAAGCGCTTTAGCCCATTCCCAAGCTTCTTTTTTGAGTGGACTTGATTTTTCAATGGTATTTTCCTGCTCCATCCCAGACCTGCCCTTCCCGATACTGCGTTTCTGTAAAAAACGAAAAGGAGCTTGGTAAACAAGCCCCCGTTTGTTCTCTTCTTATCGAATCTCTTGAATTCTAGCCGCTTTACCACGAAGACCACGCAAGTAGTACAGCTTCGCACGACGAACTTTACCGCGACGAGCCACTTCTAGCTTATCAATCTTCGGAGAATTAAGAGGGAACGTTCTTTCAACGCCTACACCGTAAGAAATCTTTCTTACAGTGAAAGTTTCGCTGATTCCACCACCATGGCGTTTAATAACAACACCTTCAAATAGCTGAATACGCTCGCGAGTACCCTCAATAACTTTAACGTGAATCTTCACTGTATCGCCTGGACGAAACTTAGGCAGATCCTGGCGAATTTGATCCTTGGTAATCTCTTGAATTAAATTACTCATAATTTACTTCCTCCTTCCACACAGGTGTTCATTCCGCCTCTGATGTCGATACTTGGGTAGTTGTGCGTAGAGGACCACCTTAATCGGGCAATATTGCCACAACGTTATACATAATATCATACTTAATAATGGATTACAACAGCCTTTTTAATAGAGCTGATGAATAACATGCATTAAACTGTTATAGGCTCGAGTCAGGCTGATTTTTCTCCCGTTCCAGCTCTGCTAACCAGCGCTTTTCCTTAGGGGTCAAAGGAAAGCTCGCCAGCAGCTCCGGACGTTTCGTCCACGTTCGCAGTATCGCCTGCTCTCTGCGCCACTGCTCAATGTTGGCATGATGTCCAGAAATCAGAATATCAGGCACCAGCCAATCGCGAAATTGCACAGGTCTTGTATAATGCGGATATTCCAGCAGTCCGGTACTAAAGGAATCGGTTACAGCTGAGGTCTCGTTCCCCAGCACACCTGGCAGCAGACGCACGACACTATCAATTACAGCCATCGCAGGCAGCTCTCCACCGGTTAACACATAATCCCCAATGGACAGCTCATCTGTCACCAAATGCTCCCTTATACGCTCATCGTAGCCCTCGTAGTGCCCGCATATGAAGATCAGATGCTGCTCCTGCGCCAATTCCTCAGCCTTTCGCTGCGAGAACGGCTCACCTTGTGGACACATAAGAATAATACGGGGTTTGGGTGCGGCATTCTGAGCGGGATCCCATAACGACTCTACAGCAGAGAAGATCGGCTCTGCCTTTAAGACCATACCGCCACCACCGCCATATGGATAGTCGTCAACCGTATTATGTTTATTATTGGCAAAATCACGGAAATTAACCGTATTCAATTCAACGATTCCTTTATCACGAGCCTTGCCTAATATACTGGCTGAAAACACACCTTCAAACATCGGTGGAAATAAGGTTAGTACATCTATTTTCATCAATCCAGCAAACCTTCCAGTACATGAACCTTGATCAGCTTGTTTTCAATATCGACATCCAGTACCACATCATCGATATAAGGCAGCAATACAGGCTTGCCGGATGGCCGATCCACCACCCATACATCGTTAGCTCCCGGTGATAGTATCTCGCTGATGGTTCCCAGCTCTTCGCCTTCATCTGTTACCACACGGCAGCCGATTATCTCGTGATAATAAAACTCATCCTCAGGCAGCTCGAGCATGTACTTCTCTTCCACTTTCAGCAGCCAGCCCTTGTATTTCTCAACCTCATTGATGTGTTGAAACCCTTTAAATTTAACGATAAACATTTTTTTGTGTTCACGTGCTGAATTAACCGTCACTGGAATCTGTACATTCGTCTTCGGATCAACAAATACCAATTGACTTCCATTGGCAAAACGCTCATCAGCAAAATCCGTTTCCGGAAAAATCCGTAATTCTCCCAGAAGACCATGCGTATTGACTATTTTACCGATTGTATACAATTTATCGCTCATACATAGGCCCCTCCGAAAATGAAACATCAAATTGTTTAGGCTGTATCTTTGTGTATCTTTATATGAAAAAGAGTTAGGATTTCTCCTAACCCTCATGGTATCCATTAAGAAACAATTTCAACCGAAACTCGTTTACTTGTCTTGACTGCAGCCGAAGTCACTACGGTTCGAAGCGCCTTGGCAATACGTCCCTGCTTACCAATTACTTTCCCAACATCGTCAGGATGCACGGATAGCTCATACGTAATGCTGCGTTCGTCCTCTACCGCATTGACCAGAACATCATTGGGATGATCAACCAACGCCTTAGCGATAACGGTTATTAGATCCTGCATAACACCCTCCGAATCGGCAGATTACTTCTGCAGTTTGGACTCGTGAAACTTCTTCATAATGCCCGCTTGACTGAAAAGACTGCGAACAGTATCAGAAGCTTGTGCACCGGTTTGAAGCCATTTCAACGCTTTTTCTTCATCAATGCTTACAGTTGCCGGTTTAGTAATCGGGTTGTAAGTACCAATTTCTTCGATAAAGCGACCATCACGCGGAGAACGGGAATCCGAAACTACGAGACGGTAAAAAGGAGCTTTATGAGCACCAATACGTTTTAGACGAATACGTGTTGCCATTTAAAAATCACCTCCTACATAGAATAAACAAGCAGTAACGCCGTTAATGTTAACCAAACGGGAACTTCATGCCTTTGCCCATTTTGCCCTTTAAACCTTTAAGCCCTTTGGAACCCTTAGGACCCATCATGCTGGAAAATTGCTTCATCATCTTACGCATGTCATCAAATTGTTTGATAAAACGATTAACATCCTGCACGGAATTTCCGCTACCTGCTGCCAATCGCTTACGTCGGCTTGGAGTCAGCATATCCGGGTTTTGGCGTTCCTGCTTGGTCATCGATTTCACGATGGCAGCAACACGAGCCATTTGCTTATCGTCAACCTTGATGTCCTTGATACCCTTCATCTTGTTGGCACCAGGAAGCATATCCAGAATTTGATCAAGCGGTCCCATCTTCTTGACTTGCTCCATTTGATCCAAAAAGTCATCGAAGGTAAATTCAGCGGTGCGCATTTTGCGCTCCATTTCCTTGGCCTTCTCTGCATCAATACCTTCTTGCGCCTTCTCAATCAGCGTAAGCATATCGCCCATACCGAGAATCCGTGAAGCCATTCTTTCTGGATGAAAGGGCTCCAGCGCATCCATCTTTTCACCAACACCGACAAACTTGATCGGACATCCAGTCACTGCTTTAACCGAGATAGCAGCTCCACCGCGCGTATCGCTATCAAGCTTGGTAAGAACTACACCTGTCAGAGTCAATTGGCTATGAAAGCTCTCGGCTACATTGACAGATTCCTGACCGGTCATGGCATCGACGACCAAGAGCGTCTCATCAGGCTTGACCGCATCAACAATCTGCTTCAGCTCGTCCATCAAAGCTTCGTCTATGTGCAAACGACCTGCAGTATCGATGATCAGATAATCATTTCCGTGATCCTTCGCATGCTGCAGCGCATTTTTGGCTATTTCCACCGGACTGACCTGATCACCCATAGTAAATACAGGCACCTTGATCTGCTCACCGAGCACCTGCAGCTGCTTGATCGCGGCTGGTCGATATATATCTCCGGCAGCGACCAATGGACGATGATTTTGCTGCAAAAGCATTTTGGCCAACTTACCGGTCGCAGTCGTCTTACCAGCACCCTGCAAGCCTACCATCAAAATTACGGTTGGAGGTCGATTGGACCTGGCCAGCTTGCTCTGTGTACCACCCATAAGCTCGGTCAGTTCTTTATTAACGATATCCACAACGACCATTGCAGGGGTGAAGCTTTCGAGCACTTCCTGACCTATCGCACGTTCCTTGACCTTCGCAATAAATTCCTTGACAACTTTAAAATTGACATCCGCTTCAAGAAGCGCCAGACGAACCTCACGCAACGCCTCATTAACATCGTCTTCTGTTAGCTTTCCTTTACCTCTCAGCTTACTGAACACCTTCTGAAGCCGAGTCGCTAAACTTTCGAACGCCATACAAACATCACCTCTTGAGCGTTACTGTGAATCTTTGAATGAAGCCAATTTAACCTGTTATTCTATGCCTGACAACTGCTCGAGTACTGCTCGTGCTTGTTCCTTGGTTTCGGAATGCCACATAAACATCAGAGCCTCGAGCTGCTGTATATATACTTTTCTTTGTTCGTGCTTGCTCAGCAACTGCAGCTTGGATTCGTATTCCTCAAGCATTAATTCAGCACGTTTAATGTGTTCATAAACAGCCTGACGACTGATTTGATATTCTGCTGAAATCTCACCGAGTGAGTAATCATCATGAAAATAAAGCTTAACAAACATCTGTTGCTTTTCAGTCAAGAGCAGCTCGTAAAAATCAATCAACAGATTCATACGATTTGTTTTGGCGAGCATATTTTCTTCCGTCATCATGCTAAGCCTCCGTTAAGGTAAAACCCTTTACAGTAACAACAGTACTTATCATACTGAAAACGGAATACGATGTCAAGTCTTTTTCCTTGTCACTGTATTTCCTCTAGTAATCGCCAAAACAGGCGTATCCCTCTAGCTGACCGTATCGGCATCCTTGATCCAGTTGCTGAACAAGGCGTGTACAAATTGATCCGAGTCAAACGGCTGCAAATCATCTATTTTCTCACCCAGACCGACGAACTTTACAGGCAGCCTCAGCTCTTGACGAATCGCAACCACAATCCCGCCCTTGGCTGTACTGTCCAGCTTAGTAAGCACGAGACCAGTTAAACCGGACTTCTCATCGAACATTTTTGCTTGACTTAAAGCATTTTGTCCTGTCGTTGCATCCAGTACAAGTAAAACCTCATGGGGGGCATCTGGAACCTCACGGCTGATGACGCGATAAATTTTGTTGAGCTCTTCCATCAAATTCACTTTGTTTTGCAAACGGCCTGCAGTATCACACAATAGTACATCGACACCACGATTTTTCGCTGCATGCAGCGCGTCGAACATGACTGCCGCCGGGTCTGAACCCGATTGCTGCTTGATCACATCTACACCCGCACGCTGCCCCCATACCTCCAACTGCTCGATCGCTCCGGCACGGAATGTATCTCCAGCAGCGAGCATCACCTTTTTGCCTTGAGATTTTAACAGATGAGCCATTTTGCCGATTGTCGTTGTTTTCCCTACACCATTTACGCCAACAAACAAAATAACAGTCAGACCGGAACTGGCCATTTTCAACGAGGATTTCTCGTCACCCTTCAACAAGGCAATGATCATTTCCGATAAAATCGGCTGCAGCTCGCTTGGCTGTTCGATTTTTCGTTTACGCACCTCTGCACGAAGGCTTTCAACAAGCTTCATAACTGTATTGACACCCACATCGGCACCAATTAATATTTCTTCCAATTCCTCATAAAAATCCTCGTCAATTTTTTTACGACGGCTGAACAAATCCTCTACACGCTCGACAAACACATCACGTGTTTTGGTCAGTCCTTCCTTGAACTTATTTGTCACTGCCTCCGCTTTAGAGGAAATACTTTCTTTTAGCTTCTTAAAAAAACTCATTCCGGTCATGACCTCCTCTTGGGCTGTGGGTTCTAACTTGCAATAATTGCTTCATCCTCTTCCAGACGAACGGACACCAGCTTGGAGACGCCGCCTTCCTCCATAGTTACCCCATAGAGAACATCGGCTTCTTCCATCGTGCCTTTGCGGTGTGTGACTACAATAAACTGGGTTTGCTGCGAGAACTCCCGCAAATATTCAGCAAAACGCGTTACATTGGCTTCATCCAAAGCTGCTTCTACCTCATCCAGCACACAAAACGGTACCGGTTTAACACGAATAATTGAAAATAATAAGGCAATTGCCGTCAGTGCGCGTTCTCCACCGGATAATAGCTGCAGGTTCTGCAATTTTTTCCCTGGTGGCTGCGCGACGATTTCAATTCCTGTACTCAACAGATTGTCCGGCTCAGATAAAATCAAATCTGCACGCCCACCTCCAAAAAGCTTGGCAAACACAATCACAAAATGGGTGCGGATCGCATCAAAGGTGATCCGGAAACGTTTGGACATTTCCTCGTCCATCTCATGAATAACCTGGTAAAGTGTCGTTTTGGCATCCACCAAATCATTTTTCTGTTCACTTAGAAACTCAAAGCGCTCGTTCACTCGCACAAACTCTTCTATCGCTCCCAGGTTAACTTCACCCAATATAGCAATTTCACGTTTGAGCTCCCTTACCTTGTTCTGCGTGCCGAGCACGTCTTCCGGTACCGGATAACGCTCCTTGGCCAATTCTATGCTCAGCTCATAATCATCTGCAAGCTTTTTCAGCAGGTTCTCAAGCTCTACATCAAGACGCGTCACACGAACCTCAGTTTGATGAAGTTGTTCCTGTGCCTGCCGCAGCTGATTGCGCTCCTCACGGGTCTTGTACTCTTCCTTCTCCAGCTTGCCCTGCCATTCAGCGCGCTCAGCACGTTTGAGATCCAATTGCTCCGAGCAGTGCTGCTTTTTCAGAGATAAGCTATTGAGCTGTTCAATTTGAAGTATGGATTCCTTTTCAAGCCCTGTCATATCCTGATCCATCTGCTGCAAAATACTGCGGTTCAAGTCGAGCTCCGTGTGAAGCTCTGTAAGCTCTGTCCTGAAACGCTTTTCCTGATCCAGCAAGGATTGCTTCTCCTGAGAGAGTGAGGCCACCTTGATTTTCAAATCCGTAAGCTGTGTCTGCAGCTCTTCCTTCTCCAGCTCACCTGCTTTACGTGCCGTCGCTGCCTCACGTATAGCCTGCTGAATTACAATTTCTTCTTCCAGAAGCTGCTCCAGTGATTGCTGTGCCGCTTCCCGCCGAGCCTGCAGCTCCCGTCGTTCCGTATCCATTGCGGTACCGTCCTGGTTATACAACGCGAGCTGATCAGCGACTTGTCTGGATTCCTGATCAAGTGGCAGTAGGCTAGCCCGAATTTGCTGCTCTTCAACCCGCAAATTTTCACCAGTTTGACGCAATTGCTCCAAGGCTTGTGTCTCCGATACAATTTCCTTACGCACCATTTCTCCCCTGCTGCGCACCTGCTGAAGCTGTTTGCCCGACTCCTGAATTTCCTCGTCCATCTCTTCAATCTGCCGCTGACGGCCGAGTAGGCTTGAGGTTCGCTTTTGCTGGCTTCCGCCTGTCATCGAGCCACCCGGATTGACGATATCCCCTTCCAGGGTGACCACGCGGTAACGGTACTGGATCTTCGCGGCAATCCGATTGGCCATATCCAATTGGCTGGAAATGATCACATTGCCCAGTAAGCTGCCGACAATTTGACGATATTGTTCATCATATTGAACTAAATCTATACCAATCCCAACAAAGCCTTCCATCGATTCGATCGATCTTTTTTCGGATTCCTGAATAGATCGTCCCCGAATAACATCTAAAGGTAAAAATGTAGCTCGTCCAAGCTGCCGCCGCTTCAGGAAAGCAATCGCTTCACGCGCATTACCTTCACTATCGACCACAATATGCTGCAAAGCGCCGCCAAGCGCTGTTTCCATCGCTGTCTCTACATGCGCAGGCACCTTCATCAGCTCGGCAACTGCTCCGCGAATACCACGAAGCTCATTGCGGTCCTTCGCTTTCAACACTTCCTTGACCCCATGTATAAAACCGTCATAATCGTTTGCCATCTCACGCATCGTATCGCGTCTGGAAACTAAAGCATCCAGCTTCTGCTCCCATTTGCGAACGGCGTTATTGGCTTCCTCTGAGAGCTGCTGCTTCGTTTTTAAGCTCTGACTCAGATCGAGATATTGATTACGCATATCGTCGACTTTCTTCAAAGTAGCCGCGAGGCGCTTTTCCAGCTCCTGCTTACGTGCCGTAATGGTGTCCGCTTGTTCCTTCCACTTACGATGCTCGTCGCCAAGCCTGTCCAGTCTTCGCGTCAAACCCTCGGTTTGCTGCTCGGTATAACGGATTTCATTGCGTGCATTGGCCATACGATTCAATGTTTCTAACAGATCGCTTTTCAATCGATCCTCGTCACCACTGCTTACCCCTCCAGCGACACCAAGCAGTCTGGTCTCCTCAGCCAACACCTTCGCCTGATATTGAATCAACTCGTCTGAAATGAGTGTGAGCTTTTCTCTGAATTGGAGCAGCTCCGCTTCCTTCTCCCCCATACGCTGGCTTTGTTGGGTGGCCGTCTGTTTCAGCTGTGTCTGATTGCCTACATAATTTTTCTTGCGTTCTCTCAATACTTCGCCTTGACCTTCACACTTTTCAAACTCCTCGCTCAGCTGCAGCAGCTGCTCCTGAAGACGCTCAATATCCGTTTCTAACCGGCGTGTTTCCCAGCGGTGCTTCTCCAGATGGGCATCATGCTGACTCACAATCGTGGATAACCCTTCCTGTTCCTTCTTCAAGCGCTCCAGATTCGTGTTGGTATCGGTCCAGGCTATGTAAATTTGCTCGATCTGGTACACATACATCGCGATTTCGCTGCTTTTCAGCTGCTCCCTTAGCTCCTTGTAACGGATAGCCTTCTCCGATTGCTTGCGAAGCGGTTCGATCTGGTCCTCAAGCTCCGATACCAAATCGTGAATACGCAGCAAATTTTGCTCTGTTTCCTGCAGTTTTTTTTCCGTTTCCCGTTTGCGCGATTTGTATTTGACAATACCCGATGCTTCTTCAAAAATCCCGCGGCGGTCTTCTGACTTGGTGCTTAAAATTTCTTCAATACGTCCTTGCCCAATGATCGAATATGCTTCTTTTCCGATCCCTGTATCCATGAATAGCTCAGTGATATCTTTTAGCCGACAAGGCTGTTTATTTATTAAGTATTCACTATCGCCATTGCGGTGCACCCGCCGGGTCACTGTGACCTCGTTAAAATCAAGCGAAAGCGATTGACTTGTATTATCAAGTGTTAAGGAAACTTCACCAAAGTTAACTGCTTTGCGGTTATCGCTCCCAGCGAAAATAATATCTTCCATTTTGCCGCCGCGTAAGCTTTTTGCGCTTTGTTCCCCCAGTACCCAACGAATCCCGTCGGATATATTGCTTTTGCCGCTGCCGTTCGGCCCTACTACCGCTGTAATTCCCTGGACGAATTCAAGCTCTGTCCGGTCGGCAAACGATTTAAATCCGGTCAGTTCAATACGTTTTAAAAACATCGTCTCACCTCTACGTTATTGTACCATACAATCCCTATTCATAGAATCGTAGAAGAACCCTTGGCACCCCATAGAAAAATGCATCGGCAGCAGCCTCTCAGCTGCCCGATGCATTCGTCAAAAACCTCTGGTTGTGTTACCAAAATCAACTTTTAACGCTTCCAAAGCCTGAGCTGCAGCCTGCTGTTCAGCTTCCTTCTTGGAACGGCCGGCACCTTGCCCCAAAAGCCTGTCGTTGATTTGAACCTGGGCCACAAATTCCCGCTCGTGCGCAGGTCCGCGCTCATCGATAATTTTGTATTCCAATATGCCCAAACTGTGCTGCTGTGTGTACTCTTGCAAATTGGTTTTGAAATCTACGGTCAGCAGCTTGCCCTGATTCGGAATATTCGGAAAAAGATGCTTGCGCAAAAACGTGTTAACGACTTCAAGGCCTTGATCCAGATAGAGGGCCCCAACAAACGATTCAAACACGTCCGCAAGTAAAGCCGGCCTTGTTCTGCCACCTGTTAATTCCTCACCTTTGCCCAACAGCACATAGGATCCAAAATTCAACTGTTCGGCAAAGCTTACTAATGAAGGCTCACAAACAATCGATGCTCTTAGCTTCGTCAGTTCTCCCTCAGGCCGCTGTGGATACATTTCGAATAAATACTCAGAGACGGTTAGTTCGAGGACAGCATCTCCCAAAAACTCCAACCGCTCATTATCCTTATGGTTACCTATACGGTGCTCGTTCACATAGGAAGAGTGTGTAAACGCCTGCCTTAACAGCTCTGGTTTGCGAAACGATATGTCCAATGCGGTTTGCAGCTGTTTCAGGTTTCGATGCATATCCTCACCACCTACTTCGAACATCCGTTTATGGTTCATTTCCCTGATCATCCAACATCATAAATATATTTATTGTTCAAACTTCTTCAAAATAATCGTGGCATTGTGGCCACCAAAGCCGAATGAATTGGACATTACAATGTTGAGATCCGCTTTTCTCGGCGTATTTGGTACGTAATCCAAATCACATAATGGATCCTGGTTGTCCAAATTAGCTGTAGGCGGAATCATCCCGTTCTTCAAGGCAAGTCCACAAATTAACGCCTCAACACCGCCTGCTGCACCCAGCAAGTGGCCCGTCATTGATTTGGTTGAGCTCACAGCCAGCTTGTAAGCGTGATCGCCAAAAGCCTTTTTAATAGCTGTTGTTTCGGAACGATCACCTACAGGTGTAGAAGTTCCATGTGCATTGATGTAATCGATCTGTTCCGGTGTAATCCCGGCATCCTTAATCGCTTTCACCATACATCGAGCAGCACCATCAGGATCGGGATCAGTCATATGGTGAGCGTCGCCGCTCATTCCATAACCTACCACTTCGGCATAGATTTGAGCACCACGCTTGGTCGCATGCTCCAGAGATTCCAGTATGAGAACACCAGATCCCTCACCCATCACGAAGCCATCACGATCTATATCAAACGGACGGCTGGCATGGGTTGGATCATCGTTGCGGGTTGACATAGCTCGCAGCGCACTAAAGCCAGCGACTCCTGTTGGAGTAATCGTTGCCTCGGCACCGCCGCATATCATTACATCCGCGTCCCCACGTTGAATCATTTTAAAAGAATCACCAATAGAATGTGTTCCCGTTGCACAAGCAGTTACCGCTGTGCTGTTAGGTCCTTTGGCTCCGGTCATCATTGAAATTTGGCCAGAAGCCATATTCGCAATCATCATCGGAATAAAGAACGGACTTACACGCTTGGGGCCTTTTTCCAGCAAAATCTTGAACTGTTCTTCCCAGGTAGACAAGCCGCCAATCCCGGACCCGACATAAACACCGACACGCTCCGGATCAGTATCTTCCTTGACGTTAAGCTTGGCATCCCGCAAAGCCAATAAACTCGCAACCACTGCGAACTGCACAAATCGGTCCATACGGCGCGCTTCTTTTTTGTCAAAAAACGGCTCATAGTTGAAGTTTTTGATTTCAGCTGCGATATGTGTTGGATAATCGGTTACATCAAACAATTCAATTTGACCAACACCGGATTTCCCCTCGAGTAAGTTCCCCCAAAAGGTTTCCAGATCCTGCCCAAGGGATGTCATGACACCCATACCCGTTATAACAACTCTTTGATTCATTGTAACCCACCTCTATCTAAAATAACAATATCGTTATGTATGATAAGTCATATTCTTGTCAAGTATACATCCGCCGTTTCAGTGAGCGGCTTGAAAGGAGATAAGTCCCGCCAAATAATTAAACGGGACTTACAGTCAATTAAGTATGAGATTTTATGTACTCAACTACTTGACCTACCGTAGTAATTGTTTCTGCATCTTCGTCAGAAATCTCCAAATCGAATTCATCTTCAAGCTCCATAACTAATTCTACGACATCTAAAGAATCAGCGCCTAAATCATCTTTGAAAGATGCTTCGAGGGTAACTTCGGCCTCTTCAACACCAAGACGATCGATGACGATACGTTTTACGCGTTCCAAAACATCGGACATCCGGTTCACCTCCTCCATGGTATTATACTGGACTTATGGACAAATTGCCATAGCTAGCGCAAGCTCCACCTTAAAAAAACCAAATCCTTGTTTTTTAACCGTTTCTGAGCTATTCTGCCAAGCCTACATATACATGCCGCCATCAATATGAATGGTCTGGCCTGTCATATAGGATGCATCGTCAGAAGCCAGAAAACGAACGGCTTTGGCTATATCGTCCGGTTTCCCGAGACGAGCCAAAGGAATCTGCTGCAGCAGCCCTGCAACCGTATCCTCCGAGAGCTTATCGGTCATGTCCGTCTCAATAAAACCTGGTGCTACCGCGTTAACGGTAATACCACGGGATGACAGTTCCTTCGCGCTGGCCTTGGTCATGCCGATTACGCCCGCCTTGGCGGCAACATAATTGATCTGACCGGGATTGCCAAGCACACCAACCACAGATGAAATGTTGATGATACGACCTGAACGCTGCTTCATCATCGGACGTGTAGCTGCTTTGATACAGTTGAACACGCCCTTCAAGTTGATTGCAATCACCTGATCGAACTCATCCTCCTTCATACGCATAATCAAGTTATCTCTGGTGATCCCTGCATTATTAACCAAAATGTCAAGCTGACCAAACGTTCCCAGCACCTGCTTGAACATGTCATCTACCTCTTGAGCTGAGCTTACATCGGCTTTAACTTTAAAAGCTTTGCGCCCCATAGCTTCAATCAAGCTGACAACCTCAGCTGCAGACGCCTCACTTCCAGCATAATTAACTGCAACGTCAGCTCCTGCCTCAGCCAGTGACAAGGCAATCGCTCGGCCAATACCACGTGAAGCCCCGGTTACGAGTGCCGTTTTACCTGTTAGCATGATGGTAATTCCTCTCCTAAAAGTTCTCTGTAGGAAAACTTATTTGATAAGCATAAAACCAAGCTTCTAGTACTAGCTGCTGAGGTGGCATAAGTTATTGAAACTGCTCAATCGCATCTTTGCTATTGATACCAATGACTTTTACCGACCGGTCGATTTTTTTGATCAAGCCAGCCAACACTGTACCTGAGCCTATTTCAACAAAGGTATCGACTCCTTGTTCAATGAGCCATATCACCGAGTCTTCCCAAAGTACAGAAGAGTGAACCTGATCAACCAATAAGGCGCGGATTTCACTCGGCTCCGTAACAGGAAGCGCAGTCACATTGGCAACGACGGGTACACTTGCGTTTTGCATGGAAACAGCTGTCAATACGGCTGACAGCCGCTCTGATGCCGGCTTCATCAGTGAGGAATGGAAGGGCCCACTGACTTCCAAAGGAATGACACGTTTGGCGCCGATTTCTTTACCTCGTTCCACGAGTGCCTGTACCCCGGCAACACTACCTGACACCACGATTTGTCCAGGACAATTCAGGTTAGCCAGTTCCACAACGTCAATCTCATTAGTGATGGTTTGACACAATTGAAGCAATGCATCACGCTCTGCTCCAAGAACCGCCGCCATAGCACCTTGTCCACTGGGTACAGCTTCTTCCATGAATTCACCACGCGCACGAACCGTACGCACGGCATCCTCAAAGCTAAGTACGCCTGCAGCAACAAGCGCTGAATATTCGCCCAGGCTGTGCCCGGCTACAAAGTCCGGCTGGAGGCCCTTGGCCTTGAAAACCTCCAGATAGGCGATACTCGTAGTCAGCAATGCAGGTTGTGTGTTATAGGTTAATTTCAATTCGGCTTCGGGTCCTTCGAAAATAATCGAAGACAGGGAATACCCTAGAGCTGCATCCGCACTTTTAAATATACGCGCAGCAGCCTCTTCTGTTTCAAAAATATCCCGGCCCATTCCAACAGTCTGAGCACCCTGTCCCGGGAAAACAAATGCGATCTTACCCATAATTCAATTCTCCTTAAAGTTTTCGTAGAAAACGGGCCTCTTAAGTATTCACTGAGTTTTCATAGAAAACAGAATTCGCAAGTATAAACTGAGTACATGTATACTGGTTTTTGTGAAATGGAGCTTACCAAATGACTACAGAAGCTCCCCAGGTCAAACCTCCACCAAAGCCGACCATAACCAGGCAATCGCCCTCATTTAGTCTTCCTTGTTCAACAGCTTCAGCTAATGCGATTGGGATGGACGCTGCAGATACGTTACCATACTTGTGAAGATTGATCATACATTTATCCTCACTAAGCTCAAGTCGATTCAATGCTGACTGAACAATCCGAATATTTGCTTGGTGGGGTACAAGCAGATCAATATCACTTTTTTGCATGCCTGCTTTACGCAGTGCTTCCTCGGCAGCGTTACCCATAATGCGCACAGCAAATTTAAATACTTCACTTCCGGCCATATATATAAAATGCTGTTTAGCCTCAATACTTTGTGTGGAGGAAGGGCAGCGTGAACCACCACCAGCTACTTTCAACAGTTCTCCTCCGGATCCATCAGCACCCAGCTCAAAGGACTTGAAGCCGCGACCTTCCGGTACCACACCGATGACTACGGCCCCTGCGCCATCTCCAAACAATATGCATGTATTACGATCGGTGTAATCCGTAATTTTGGATAAACATTCTGTACCCACAACCAAGGCGTATTGATACATGCCTGTGGCAATAAAATTAGAAGCATTCGCCAATCCATATATAAAGCCTGAGCATGCAGCTGACAGATCATACGCAGCAGCTTTCTTCGCGCTGAGCTTGTTTTGTAAAATACAGGCTGTGGATGGAAAGGGCATATCTGGCGTTATCGTTGCTACTACAATCAAGTCCAGCTGTTCCGCACTGATTCCCGCCATTTCCAGCGCCCTGAGGGACGCTTCGTAAGCCAAATCGGAAGAAGCCTGTTCGGGACTCACGATTCTTCGTTCACGAATACCCGTTCTGGATACGATCCATTCATCATTGGTCTCGACCATATGCTCCAATTCTTGATTCGTCAAAACACGATCAGGCACATATTTACCAGACCCAATGATGCCAACCGGTCGTAAGCTCATAATAGTAACAACTCTCTTCCGTTTACTTATTTCCGTTACTTATTTCCGCTTTTATACTTGCAAGCACATCGTTCTGGATCGAAATACGAGCCTGACGAATCGCATTTTTGATCGCCGTAGCGTTCGATGAGCCATGACTTTTCAATACCATTCCATTAATCCCAAGAAGCGGGGCAGCCCCATACTCGGAATAGTCGAGCTGACGCCTGAATTTCGTTAAACCCGGCTTTAATACAGCTGCGGCCAACTTGGTCAACAAATTTCGTGTGAACTCTGTCTTCAAGGCTGTAAAGATCGTTGCAGCTGCACCTTCAAGTGACTTCAACATAATGTTGCCGGCAAATCCATCACATACGAGCACATCGCAAGGACCTGATAGCAAATCACGAGATTCCACATTTCCGACAAAATGAATAGGTGCTTCCTTGAGCAGTGGAAATGCAGCCTTTGTCAGCTCATTACCTTTGAGCGCTTCAGTACCTACATTCAATAAACCTACTCTTGGACTTACAACACCATGAACTTTTTTTCTATATATACTACCCATAATTGCATATTGAACCAATTGCTCTGGAGTAGCGTCCATATTGGCTCCCATATCAAGAGCTACCATGCCTTTGCCATCCATCGAAGGAATCGTCAAGGTCAGGGCAGGACGATCAATCCCCTCAATTCGGCCCACAATCAATAAACCTGTAGTCATCAAAGCTCCTGTGTTACCTGCCGAGATCATAGCATCCGCTGTGCGTTCCTGCACCATTCTACCTGCTATAACCATGGAAGCATCTTTCTTCCGACGAACAGCCTTGACTGGCTCGTCATCGGCTTCGATCACTTCAGAGGCATGAACTATTTCCAAATTGCTTGGTTGATCGCCAGCCTGACGAACAAGCGGTTCAATCCGGGCCTTGTCTCCGATCAAGATGACCGTCGTATCCTTCCATTCCCGTACCGCTTCCAGCGCCCCGGCCACCACTACATCGGGGGCATGGTCTCCACCCATTGCATCAATCGCTATCCGCACCAGGCTCCCCTCCCTCTGAACGATCCTTTGTTGAATGATAAATAATAAAATTACCTTGAAACACAATCTCATCGCCAACGTAAGTAAACACTTCAACTTTAGCCTTACCTTTGGTGATTGAACGTACATAAGCCTTCGCTATGCACTTCTCCTCCAGCTTAACAGGCCGCACAAAACGAATATCCGCTGCGGCAGTCAAGGCAATCTGATCGTTAATCAAAGCCACAGCCAACGAATTGGCTTGAGAAAAAATATGATGCCCGCGGGCAATCTTCGTTCTCGAAAAAACATGCTCGTCCTTAATTTCAAACATCGATATGCCGCTTTTGTCGAGCTGCAGATCAATCACATCACCGATGACCTCATGCAGCGGGAGTGAGCGAACCTGGTCATAGGAAAGCTCTGCCATGAGCTTGATACGCTCTCGCAGCTCCGGAATGCCAAGCTCCAACCGATCCAAGCGAATGGTTTGGATGCTGACCTGAAAAACTCGCATTAGCTCTTCGTCCGTTATAAAAGGATTGTCCTCAATTGCTCCGGTCAACTGCTGCTGACGCTGACGTTTAGGAAGGCGTTCGATACCAAACACCGCCTTATCTATGATCTGAATTTCCACGATTTCCAAGCTTGATATGTACACCATTCATTCTCATTAGATCTTATGACCAAGTAATAAGAGATAGTATAATGGATTGTTTACGAAAAGGGAAGAGCAAAAAAATAGCACTTCACCGAAGGATGAAGTACTATCTTTTCATTGTGATTAGAGAACTATTGCTTGATAACTTCTCTGCTCTTGTACGAACCGCAAACTTTGCAAACGCGGTGAGACAATTTCAATTCACCACAACTGTCACATTTAACCATGCCTGGTACTACTAATTTAAAGTGAGTACGGCGCTTATCGCGACGAGTTTTGGACGTTCTTCTTTGTGGTACTGCCATATTCCCCACCTCCTTCAACGAAATCAACCTAAGTTGTTACAATTCACCTTATTCTTTGAAAAAGTCAGCCAGCCCGGCAAGTCTGGGGTCGATACTAGTCCGGTTGCAGTTGCAAGCCTGTACATTACGATCCACTCCACAAACAGGACACAAGCCAAGGCATTCTTCATCGCATAAAGGGACATACGGTAAAGCCATCATTACATTTTCGATCAAATAGGGCAGCAATTCTATCTTGTCGTCCTTAACGTAATGAGTTTCCTCATCCTCGTCATCAGACTCCGATTCATCTGCAGCTCGGGCGAACGTTTCATGAAAAGGAATTACCAGCTTTTGCTTTACCGGATTCAAGCAGCGGGAGCAAGGCTGTTCCACGTCAATACTCAATTGTCCCGTCACTTCAGCAACCTCATCTTGATGCAGCGCTTTGAGGCTAACATGGAGCGGACTCGCATCGAGTATATCATTGCTTTCCTTCAAAGCATCGGACAGATCAACAGTTTCATCAAAATGTACCGCGTCGGCTTTCTGCGCCAACTCTTTTAAACGAATGAACACAATAATCACCCCAAACAAACAAAGATTATTATATCGATAATACCTGCATTTTGTCAACATTTTCAGGACGTGTTATAGTAAAATAATTCTAAAGGAGTCGTTCACATGAAAACAACAGGTCTTATTGTCGAGTACAATCCCTTACATAACGGACACGAATATCACTTTCTTGAATCCAAAAGAGTCTCCGGAGCCGATGGTACGATCGCTGTTATGAGCGGTCAATTTCTGCAGCGCGGCGAGCCTGCGATGGTCGGCAAATGGGCAAGAGCCGAAATGGCACTTCGAATGGGCGTTGATCTCGTCCTGGAGCTTCCGATAGCTTATTCTACACAGCCTGCCGAATGGTTCGCTTACGGAGCCGTGTCTGCGCTCCATGCAACTGGAATCGTCGATAGCCTATGCTTCGGCAGTGAGAGCGGCGAGCTTCACTGGCTGCAGGCAGTCGCCGATGCTATGTGTGATGAGCCAGCAGCATTTCAGAGGGCACTTCAGGATGAATTAAAAACAGGCCTTCCTTACCCTGCCGCTTACAGTAAAGCCATTGCCCGTCATCTGCCTGGAGTGGACCCGTCCGAGCTGGCGAAGCCCAACAACACACTCGGATTGCATTACTTGATCGCCCTTCAACGCTTGAACAGCAGCATTAAGCCTTTGACGATTACAAGGCAAAAATCCGGTTACAATCAAACTGAAATTACAGATCAATCCATAGCAAGTGCAACAGCCCTTCGTCGCATACTGTTTGAACGGGGTACGCTAGAAGAGCTTGTTCCCTTCGTCCCCTCGGGTACTATGAAGGTGCTGCAGCGTGAAACGGCAGTTGGTCGGGCGCCTATCGAATGGGAACACTATGCAAAGCCGCTTCTTCTCCAACTGCTGCATCACAGCACCCATCAGCTTGCAGAGCTTCACGAAGTAACTGAGGGACTGGAGCATCGCATCAAACATGTTCTTCCCCAACTATCCTTATCTGGAGGAGCAGGTCGTATCATCGAGCAGCTTATTGGACTGCTCAAAACCAAAAGATATACGCGAACCAAGCTGCAGCGAATGCTGCTGCGTATATTACTGAATCAGACAAAAGCACAGCTTTCACCAGCCGTGCTTAGCCAAGGTGTACCTTACTTACGCGTGCTGGGCTTCAGCCCTGCAGGCAGGCACCTTCTTAAACGAATGAAGCATGTCTCTAAGGTACCCATAATTACGAATGTGAATGCGGCTTCTTCAGAAGCCTATCCGTTTTTACAAATGGATGTACAAGCTACCTCCGTATATGCACTTGGTTTTGATGCTGCAACCGAACATGATCTGTTTCGCGACTATTATGAGCCGCCCGTACAATTAAGTCAATCGGAATAAGTGAATCTATCGTCCTAGCTGGCTTTGGCCGGCTGGGATGCAGCTGTTTTGGGTGGCAAGGTGCTCAAATAATTCATCGCATCGTCCAGCGTAGCGACAGGAATCACCTTCATATGTGAGTGAATTTCCTCAGCCCGCTTAACCGCATCCGAATAATTCGGAATATTTCCCGTTGCTGCCGATACTTCATCTTTGGGAGCAAAAAAGATATCAGCACCCGCTTTATCGGCTGCAATAATTTTATGCTGAATGCCCCCAATCACACCGACAGCTCCCTTTTCATTGATGGTTCCTGTGCCCGCAATGGTATACCCCTTCGTAATATCCTCAGGCAGCAGACGATTAATTATTTCCATTGAGAACATAAAACCCGCTGAAGGTCCGCCGATTTCCCCAGCTTTAATCGTGACCTGCTTGGACTCATCATCTGTTTTGATGGTTTGCACAGTTGCCGGTACAATACCAAGCCCTGCACGTCTTTCCTCTGGCTTGGCGGCGGAAGCTCCCTCATCGGCTGGAAGTGCCTCGAGCTTGATCTGGGCTACTCTCGTTACTTGCTTCCTTTTGTAAGAAACCGCAACAGTGTCACCGGCCTTTTTGCTTTGCAGCAGCTTTTGCAGCTCCTGACTTTGCTCAATAGGCGTGTCATCCACCTTTACAATGTAATCTCCAGCCTGAAGCACCTCGTTAGCCGGATAATTTTTGAAAACCTGCACGACGACTACGCCATCATTCATAATTTTATATGGAATACCCAGCTTATGGTAAGCAGCTTGCAGAGCACTAGACTGCGAGGACAACATGTTGACCTCCTGCCGCTGTGAGTACTCCTGTTCGGTCTCATCCTTGCGCAGCAGCTCCGTCTTCATCCGCAGCTCATCATAAGGCCGAACAAATGTCATCAAATAACTGAAAATAGTCGCATCCGATACTCGTACTGTTGTAAGCATAAACACTCCCTTATCGGGATCACCCGTCTCTTTGGCTTGAACCATAGGGTGAATGACCTCGGCAGTACCGGCTGAGAAAATAAACATTGGCAGCGGCATTAAGTACACAACATATACAATGACAATGGCAATAAATACAGAAACAACAATTCTAGAAATACGTTTACTTTGTCTAATGTCTTGCATAATTGATTCCCCCTGGGCCGAGTGTGCTTGCTCGAATCGTCAGCTCGCATACATCTCATCAGGTTTGACCTGCTTGGTCTAAACCATACGGAAAATGCGTAAACATGTACCATCCTGTGTTCCGGAGTGAGGCCGATGTTTACCGCGAAACGCTTGACAACTCTCTTGCTGGGATGTCTGGCAATGCTACTGGTTTTTTGTATGATTGTGTTTCCTGACCGTATATTTCAAGCTTCCCTACAAGGCTTATCCATTTGGTGGAAGCTAGTATTCCCGGCATTGCTGCCTTTTCTAATTATAACGGAGATCCTCCGTGGCTTGGGCTTTTTGCATGCACTTGGCACCTTGCTTGAGCCGCTTCTTCGTTACCTGTTTCGCCTGCCAGGTGCAGGGGGATGGCCTCTCTCAATAGGACTCACAGCTGGCGCTCCCTCGGCAGCGATCGCAATAGGAGAATTAAGACGCAATAAGCTGGTAACCAGAGGTGAAGCTGAGCGACTGTTGTCCTTAAGCCACGTAGCAAGCCCGATGGTGCTTGTAACGGTCATTGGTGTCGGTTTTATGAACAATGCCAAATTAGGCATGGCGCTGGCGCTGCTCCATTATGGCGCTGTGTTGATTATGGGATTTCTAGAGCGATTGAAACAGACAAGCGTGACTGAGGAGGAGCCAGCCGTTGCCGCTAGTCGTCTCTCTTACCAAGCTGCCCATTCTGCACACAGCACGCTACGTAAAAGTATAACCGCATTAAGAGCCGCCCATGCCAACGATGGACGAACTTTTGGCAAGCTGCTCGGTGATTCGGTAGCTCACAGTATCCAGCAATTAATGGTCATCGGCGGAGTTATGATCATATTCTCCGTACTTGCACAGGTAATTACCCTCAGCTCGATCACCGAATATGCAGCAATGATACTTGCAAAAAGAGATTGGCTTCCTTTACATGAGGCAACCTTGCTATTAAATGCCTTGCTGTCCGGTATACTTGAAATCCATTTAGGTGCATTTGCGATGGGTCAGAACAACTTGCTGGCTGGCAATTGGCAGTACGCCATCCTGAGTGCATTACTTGGCTGGGGAGGATTATCTGCACATGCACAGGTAAAAAGCTTTACCCTGTCGACAGATATTCGTTACCCGGTGTTTTTGCGCTCTCGATTACTTCATGCCGCTATTTCTTTTATTTTGACAGCTGTGCTCTGGAATCCGCTTAATCAATGGCTGGCGGGAATTGCATCCCCTGTATTTCTCTCGCATCCAATGACGCAAGCGGTTCAATCCGGTCAGACAGATGCACGTTTGATTCATGGCAGTCAAGCCTTTGATGTATGGATGCTTATGAGTCCGATCATGCTGTGGCTCGGTATCGTATTGCTGCTGATGTTGCTGCTATCTGTCATTATCGCATTCGTTGTGCAATCCTTGGGGCGGAGCGCTCCGAACAGCAAGCGGTAGCGGCCTTAGCTCATCGCGTTTACGAACTTGGCACGCATAGCTTTATCGACCACATCAGGCACCAAATCGACTACAGGACCATGAAAACGCGCGATTTCCTTAACAATACTGGAGCTCAGATAGGAATATTTGGGTGTAGATGTCATAAAAAAAGTTTCAATATTTTCGTCCAGCTTCTGGTTCGTTGATGCCATTTGAAGCTCATATTCAAAATCAGACACCGCGCGCAAACCACGTACGATGAGATGTGCATTTTTTTTCTTCATATAATTAACAAGAAGGTCACGAAAGCTGTCAATCTCCACATTGGGTACATCACTGGTGACCTTTCTCAGCAGCTCAACACGCTCTTCTACAGTAAATAATGGATTTTTACTCGAATTGTTCAGCACGGCAACCACCAGCTTATCAAAAACCTTGGCAGAACGACGAATAATATCCAAATGACCATTCGTTACCGGATCAAAGCTGCCTGGATAAACCGCAATCTTGACTCCAAAATGCTCAATACTCATTATGTGATGACCTCCTTCTGAAATAGAACATTACTTAACCGCATCCGCGTCATTTTTATAAATGGTTATCGCCGTATCGCCATACTCAGCGCGCCGGACCCATTGTAAACGTCCGATTGCCTGCTCATATGTATCCTCAATATCATGCTCCACAACGATCGTAGCCAGAGGGTTCAACAAATTGTGCTGATCCAGTTGTTCAAGCAGCTCTTGTGCGAGCTTAATCCGATAAGGGGGATCCACAAATACAAGGTCAAATTTGGCCTCACGCTTAACTAGAGCCTTCAACGCGCGCCGCGCGTCGGTACAGTAGATACCTGCCTGCTCAATAAATCCAGTTGCTTGCAAATTTTGTTTTATAATTTCGATACTCTTTTTATCTATATCCGTGAGGACTGCATGATCCATTCCTCGGCTGAGCGCCTCAATGCTTAAACCGCCCGTCCCTGCGAATAAATCGAGCACCTGTCCCCCTTCAAAATAAGGACCGATCATGCTAAAAATCGCCTCCTTGACCTTATCGGTCGTTGGACGCGTTCCTGTACCGGGCACAGATTTCAACTGTCTGCCCTTTGCACTGCCTGAAATTACTCTCATGTAAATCCACCTTCTGCTCAATAGTGATCCTATCGTACCATAAACGGAAACTTTTGCACAAAATTTTGTTACTTTATGTATATTTGTTTCTTTAGCTGTGAATACTTGGATTATCGGCATCCGAAATGTCGTAGACAACCGCGGAGAAGACTTACGTTCCCCATAAGCTCTTCATCCGGTTTCTCCTCTCCCATTGTTTAGGACCCTGCGAAGGGTCCTAAATTTTTGTTGTCGAAATTTATAGCTGCTCACACTACGCCTAAAATTATCGATTAATACAAAAAGGTAGTGCTAATAATAACTAAAAGTATAAACAGCACAAGAATAGCACCTGTGGAAGTAAAACCGCGACCAGCTATTTCACTCAATGTTAGCTCCCCCTTTCAATGCAAATCATTAGGATATGGAACATAATCATAATATGAAATAAATGTCTCTAAAGATTGGGCTTCTACTAAAGGGAGGTAACCCATCTACGTTGTTTATTCATATATTTTTAAAAATATTAATTGGGCAGTTATTATCAAAGATGTAAGCACTTGCATATAAATATAACGTGCCCCAATATGGTCGCATTAAATTTATTGGAGGTGTACGATGAGAACAAGAAATTCATTAACTGCCTTATTCGGCTTTTGGTTTGTTATCTCCCCATGGGTTCTTGGCCTATCTAACCTTTCTGTAGTTGTGTGGACTAGTGTTTGTTTAGGAACGCTCCAGCTGTGCGCTTCCCTGCTGGCTCTTAAGAAATCAAAATTTAATGTTTTGGAAAACTGGTTCACGTTACTTACCGGATTATGGTTCGCCATTTTTTCAATAAATTTCTCATTAAGCTTTAGCCAAACCTGGAGTGTAGGAATACTCGGGTTGTTGACCGTGGCGCTAGTTTTGTGGAATATGGATACCACTTTATAGGTTTGTAAACGGTTTCATTTACTGGTTCTTATTATACTCAAGCCGATTGCTGAATGTGATTATGATACCCTCTACAAACTTTTAACAAAAAGCCAGTTAATATTTTACAATTGGATGCTACTCTAAAGTTACATTCAAATAAAAGTGAGGTCATGCTATGAACATTGTATTAGAGGAAATGGAGATACATCCTTCTAACAGCTGTTTGGCTGATTACAACAGGTTCACTAAACTCTCATCATCGGAACTAGCTGCTGTCCAAGGTCGCTATTATCGTGAGCTTCATCAACTACAGCATGAACTAGACGAATTATTAAATGATCTGCGTCAGTGTATACTTAACAATAAAAGAAAATAAGCCGTTGCTTCTTTTTGAAGATTAGAAAAAACCTAAAGTGAATTGTTCACTTTGGGTTTTTCAATTTGTGTCCCGACACGTTCTAAATGAGACATTTCTTAGATTAGCTGCTTGATGGTGCTTGATCTATCTTCGAATACTATTTTCAAGTACAAATTAAACGGACTCTATGTTATTCTGATGAAAGTATACAAAAGGAGCCTCCCAATATGACTTTTGATAAGATGACCTCCCTTTCATTGTGTATCGTTGTACTGATTGTCATCACCGGCATCATCCTGGTTGTCATAAGGCGGCAGCGTAAAAACCAAAATCCATTCGCTGCACACGCCAAAAATTCCTCCCGAAAGCAGAAACAAACGGATTCATCGGGAAAACCTTCAAGCCAGCAGCAAAGCTGCTCCTACTGCAAACGCAAGGTAAATCCGAAGGAGCTCGCGTTTTATTCCGGACATGAGAAGGTGGTTGGCGTATGTAAAACCTGCAGACCGATTGCAGAGCGTCAATCTTTACTTAGACTATAGATTGCATGATCATCAACACAGAGGAGCGAAACCAAATGAGCTTTATGCTGGATAAAATGGAAAACAAGATCGAGTTTTTTGAGGCTTACGATCTCAAAACGCTAGAAAGAAAAATTGCTGAGCAGATAGATAATAATAAAGCCTTGTTGTTAGGCGTCCATTCCATTAGCCATAACATCGTCTTCAACCCGCTTCATAATAAAATGCTATACAGCGCGGTCGTTCATTTTAAAGCCTTGTAATTGGGGTAGTGCCCAAGCTAAGCTGTTTATTTCTCAAATAATACATATCCTTACAGTACGAATATTCTGACTATTTGATCTGTAGTTATGCTATAATAAGCTTGTAAGCCAATCTCGCAGATGGGGTGATTAAAGTGCTATTTACTAAAATCCTTGTTGCGTTTGATGGTTCTAATCTCTCTAAAAAAGCACTCGAAAAAGCAGTCAGCTTGGTTCAAGAGCAAACCCGTGTTTCTCAAGCACCGCATTTAGATATTATCCACGTTTACCATTACCCTTCTGTCGCTAGCACTCCCTACTTTGTGGATGCGACTGCAAGCACTTACATTATTGAGCAGGGGAAAGCGATTATAGAAGAAGCCAAGTCCTTCGTACCCGCTGAGCTTTCTGTCAAGTATGTTCTTCTACAAGGTCCACCTGCTGCAACCATACTTCAATATGCCGAAGAGAAGCATCACGACCTCATTATTACCGGCAGCCGCGGCTTGGGACCTATAAGAGAATTCTTTCTGGGCAGCGTAAGTCATCACATTGTTCACAATGCTAAGGTACCTGTATTAATTGTAAAATAAAGCGAAAAGCACGTACTCTCTTTTTTGGGGAGTACGTGCTTTTTTAGTGAGTTATAAATGAATGATTGCCTAATGTCTTAACGTGGTGTGTCCAGCAGTTGGGAATGGGCCTTCAAAAAGTTGTAAAAGAACGTAGCAGCCTGCGCACGGGTTACTTTCTCATAAGGAGAGAAGGTTTCACCATTCAACGTGACGATATCCAAGGCGCTGACGATCGCAATGGCTCCTTGATTGGGCAGCTCATTCACATCTGTTGCCTTGGTCGTGAACAAGCCTTTAACCTTGGACAGATTACTATAGCCAAGTGCCTTGACAATCAGATCGGCTACTTCAGATCGAGTCAATGCAGCATCTGGATCAAATGTGCCGGATGCCCGGTCAATCAGATTATAATCAATTGCATTTTCTACGTAAGGAAAATATTTGGAATCCTTGGTTACATCAGAGAAGCTGGCCGAACGATCGGCATAATCAGAAGCAACCGGGAAATAACCGCCATTCAAAGTCGTAATAAACATTTGCACCAATTCACCACGCGTAATCAACGCATCCGGCTGAACTTTGCCATCCACCAGATCCAGTGCCTCATAAACGAGCATAAGCTTCAAAGCTTCTTCTGCCCAATTTCCCTTTAGATCAACGGGATCGGTAATACGCGGATGTACAATCTGGTTGGTTTCGTTATTTCTCCATTCCCCGGTTCCTGCATCCAGATAAGTCAGCTCACGGAATTGAAAGATTGGCTTCAGATTATACACAAGCTTAGTCTCAATCTGTGCCATCGGAAGCGTAAGGTCTTGCTGCTGAGCATAATTGTCCTTATCCACAACGATATATTGCTGCTCCACCTTATACTGTGACATCCATATATCTCTAGCCTTCTCGGGGGATATAACCTTCGGTGGCTCGGTCGGATAATACGAAGTAAGCAAATTACTGTTGAATTCCTGGATTTCTGCCGTTTGTCGATCAAAGCTGATCGTAACGGAATCATTGGGGATATCCACTCCATTGATATTGCGTCGGAAGTAATATTCAAAGGTTTGCATTTGTTGGAGTTCTTCTTGTGTATACCCGCCATATTGAGGATCCAGATACAGTTCATGCGCATAATCCGGCAGCAGCTGTTTGACCGACTCCATTGCCTTCATTTTTAGCTGATCATAGCTGGGTGTGCCTGATTGGGAAGTTACCTTTGAGTCCGCATAATTAAATGCATACCTGGAATAGCGCAGCACAGCGCCTGTACTGCTGTCCACAGTCGCATAAATCGAAGCATCGTCGTATTTCTTATCTGAAGCAACTGACCAGCTCAAATCCCATTCAAACGAAGTCACACCTGTAATCGGATCGGTGTTCTCCTGGTAATCGGTTGCTTGCAGCTTCGCGCTGGCCGGAAGAGGGATCACCGATGATACTTGTGCTGCAGCCTGTTCCTTGGTCAGTTTCTGCGCCTTAGGCAATCCATTCGTAATACGCTTGTCGCTGGCCGGGATCGCTTTGGACTGCTTCTCTTTCTTTAATCCTGAGGGCAGGAGTGCTTCCCCTGTCTCGGCATCCAGCAAGAAAGCATCCGTCTCATACGCCACAGCAGGCGCAGCAAATCCGTTTGGAGTATTAGGAACGATATATTGGAGACGAGGCTCTGCCAATTTATTGAATTGCTCAGCAGCTTGTCCAAGTGAGATCGGGTTACGCGGTGCCTGGAAAGTAAGCTGCTCGTCCCATTGCAGCATGTAAGAAAGAATTTTGCCTTCGCCATTTACAGTCATCACAACATAATTTTGCGGGAATACGATTCCGTTTACGACCCTCAAATAACAAAGTGGATATTCTACGTTGCCATCAAGCGGTTTACGGAAGCTTTTTTCATAATCCTCATCATATTGAAGCTGACTTATTTCTTGCGGATTGGTCTTGGTTATGTAATCTAGAGCCGTCTGCTTGGCATGCTCCAAATCGATCTTGGGCGGGAACGTAAGTTTCTTGTCCGGGTCTATTTCATTCATATAAAAGGAGAGCAGCTTTCCGGTATCTGACTCTATCGTCACACTGATATCTCCATAACTTTTCTGATCCTTCTTCGAAAAAGAAATGATCCAGGAGCCGCGACTGTTGCTTATTGTGTACAAATTGCTTTGATAGTCTACCCCCTCAAGAATGTAACCACTTGAGGTAGCTGCATACTGTTTGGCCAGCTCGATGGCCTGGTCACGCTTAATTATTGTATCTGCAGGTGCCTCATCGCTGCCTTCATACTCTAATTCAAGCAGTTCGGCTTCCTTATCAGCCACAGTCTGTGCTTGGGGGCCTGGGTACACATGATGGGCATATAAAGATTGTGCCGAGGCAGGAGCAACGGAACACAGGAGCAGAACGCTCGCGATACTGGCAATTCCGATTGTTTTCATAAGATTCCTGTCTCCTCTCGTTCGTAGCTTTAATTAACACTTTCTAATTATAACGTTTATTCAGGAAAAAGGTTGCATATTTCTTCCAAAACAAAAGAGCCTCTACCCAATTACTCGGTAAAGACTCCTTAAATATACCTGTCCAACTGTTAGAAACAACCTGCAATCCAACGCTTGCAGCAGTACTTAAGTTGTTGGAAACATACCCGTCGATATGGCTATACGGTTCCAGCTGTTGATCGTATTGATCGCCATAATCAAATTAACAAACTCGCTTTCATCAAAATGCTCCCGAACCTTTTCATACAATTCCTGTGAAACCCCTTCTTTGGATATAAGCGTTACAGCTTCCGTCAATGCCAGAACGGCTTGTTCGGCCTCTGTATAGAATGGAGCTTCACGCCAGGCGCTTAGCAAGTAAAGACGCTGCTCCGTCTCACCCATTGAACGTGCATCCGCGGTATGCATATTGAGGCAAAAGGCACAACCATTAATTTGTGAAGCACGGATTTTGATCAGCTCATATAGCTTTTTATCCAGCCCACAGTTTTGAATGAAGCCTTCCATTTTCATCATCACTTGTAGGGCTTGGGGTTGGACCTCTCTATAATTCAAACGGGTTTGCATACAAATCTCTCCTTTGGAATCTCTCGTATTGGACTTACACTAATAAGACCATCAAAGGCAAGATTCTGTGACCAAAAGCGAAAAATTTGTATCACAATAATTATCGGTAGTGCTTAAGCTTATCAGGATTGGACACCTTGTAAATCGTTTGAATAGCAGAGAGGTCCTCCGTCATCTCGAAACAAACTGAACATTTAAGCTGTCCTTGTTGAATGAGTACAATCCCAAGCTCGCCATTGATCTGAACCAGACGGTATTCACCTGCAAGAGCTCCCTTCTGGAATATGCCCTCCCAAAAGGCTTGAATCCGGGCTCTTCCATAAATGGGATTAAGCGCTGCCCGTACCTTGCCGCCTCCATCGGTAAGCAGCGTGCTATCTTCAATCAGCAAATGAATAAAGTCTTCGAAGCTGCCGGTTCTTGAAGCCTGGATAAATGCTTGAACAAACGCTTGCCTCTGTTCGCCGTTTAGAGGAGTAGCAGCAGCTTTATCCCGATCAAGTTTCGGCTTCAGACGACTCATCATCTTGCGACAGCTTACTTCGCTTTTACCCAACATCTCGGCGACATCCTTGTATTCATATTCAAGAACCTCCCTCAGCACGTACACAGCCCGCTCCATGGGAGACAGCTGCTGGAGCAGCACAAGCAATGCATAAGTAACAGTTTCTTCCAGCACGATCTGGTCCTCTGGACTTCGCTCATTCATCTCGATGTCCGGTTCCGGAAGCCATGGACCGATATAAATTTCTCTTTGCTTACGAGAAGAATTCAACAGGTTTAAGCAGCGATTGGTCGTGATCTTGGCCAAATATGCTTTGATATGATGCACATCCTCCAGGCTTGTCCGCTGTAAGGATACAAATACATCCTGAACGATATCCTCTGCGTCCGTTATCGATCCCAGTATTCGGTAGGCAATTGATAAAAGAAAGGGCTTATATGTTGTATACACATGTTCAAATTTCATAAGTCTGTTTCTCCATTATTGGGCAGATTTGCGTACAGCAGCTATATCTTGACTTGTATCCGTATACCGATTTCCATTTACAACAATTGCATAATAAGCTATAGTATGATCTATAATATGATAATGCATGACCCGGAGGAGCCTGCCACTGCAGGCTTCTTTTTGTCTTTTTTGGAGTTCTGAGTGGGCTGTGGCAGGTACACGGAGCCAGGATCGCACTATCTCAAGGAGGACATCATGGACAATCAGGCAATATTAGCAATTGGCATTTTTTTTATTAGTTACGCGCTCATTACCTCGGAAAAGATTCATCGTACCCTTGCCGCCATGCTGGGCGGTATCGTGATGATCATCTTGGGGATCGTTAGTCAGGAAACGGCTTTACATCATATTGACTTCAACACATTGGGTTTGCTCATTGGCATGATGATTATGGTATCGATCACCTCTGAAACCGGTCTTTTTAAATATTTGGCTATATGGGCTGCCAAGAAAGGCAAAGGTGAACCCGTAACCATCCTGATTTATTTGGCACTGATCACAGCTTTTGGATCAGCCTTGTTGGATAATGTGACCACTGTACTGTTGATGGTTCCTATTGCCTTCAGTATAACTCGCCAATTACAGGTAAATCCTCTGCCCTATTTAATTGTCATCATTATTACTTCTAATATCGGTGGCACCATGACCATGATCGGCGACCCACCCAATATTATGATCGGGAGTGCCGTCAAAGAACTCACTTTTATGGCATTTATTAATAATTTGTCTCTTATCTCAATATTCATATTGATCGTTACTTTAGTCATCTTTGTACTTATTTATCGCAAGCAGATACAAACGACTCCGGATTTGAAAGCCGGAATCATGCTTATGGATGAAAAAAGCGAAATCACGGATCCACTTTTACTCAAAAAATGCTTAAGCATGCTTGCACTCACGATTGGCGGTTTTTTTATTCATCAAATACTTCATGTGGAATCCGCAACAGTAGCATTAGCAGGTGCGTTCCTGCTGCTGCTTTTAACAGGCGAGCATTACCTGGAGAAATCTTTGAGCCGAGTTGAATGGACCACTGTCTTCTTTTTTATCGGCCTGTTCGTCATTGTCGCTGGACTCGTTGAAACCGGCGTTATTGCAAGCCTCGCCAAGCAGGCCGTTCAGCTTACAGGTGGAAATGAAGTAGCGACCGCGATGCTGATCTTATGGCTAAGTGCTATCGCTTCAGCTTTTGTCGATAATATCCCTTTTGTGGCAACCATGATTCCCTTGATTCAGGATATGGGTACGATGGGTGTCACCAACCTGAACAGCTTGTGGTGGAGTCTTGCCTTAGGCGCATGCTTGGGAGGAAACGGCTCCTTGGTTGGCGCCAGTGCCAATCTGATTGTCGCTGGAATGGCAGCCAAGGAAGGACGCCCGATTACTTTTCTAGCCTTCCTGAAGATCGGATTTCCGTTGATGATTCTTTCGATTGTTATATCCAGTGTGTATATTTATTTGCGCTATCTGATTTAAAAAACAAATGAGCGGATTGCCCTATACGAAGGACAACCCGCTCTTTTATTAAAAGCCTGCTGTTACTGTTTCCGTTCCATTGTCCGTCAGACCAGCTGTATTATCAAATCCTGAATTACTATGAACCATATTGGACTGGCAGCGGTTCGAGCCAATCTTCACAGCTGATGTCGAACATTGAAAAAAACTATTACCGGTAACCACATTTTGTTTGGCAGTAGAAGCATTACCTTCGCCGATCGTGTCGATCAGAATACCTAGCTCGACCCGACGCACCTCGTTTGCCTTCAGCGAATTGTCAGAACCATTAAGCACAACGATACCACGCACGCTGGTGTCGATTTTATTACCCGTCATTACATTTCCATAAGGTCGATCATCCCCGGCGTTGTCTGCCGCCTCCAGTTGAACACCTGCGAATGTGGTACGTGTGATCGAATTGTTCACGATGTGATTATAGCTGCAAGCATCCTTGAGCCTTACTCCGTAGGCACTGCTTGTCTCCTTATCGATCAAACCAAAGGCCGTCACTGCATTGCCCTCTATTACATTATACATACAAACAGAAAGCTTGGAAGAAAGTGTAATAGCTGCTTCAAGACAAGCTTCCATCACATTGCCCGCAACCAATGAGTAGGAGCAGCCTGCCGTTAGTTGAATGCAGGACCGGGGCAGACTTTTAAAATGATTACCTTGAATGATATGATTCGCTCCACCCTCTGCCGTCACCCCATATCCTTCATAAGCACTATCTCCAGCTACGAGCGAGATGAACGAGCAATCCTCAATGGTGACATGCTCAGAACGAGCCAAATGCACACCATTAGCTATTCCTTTAAATAAGCATTTGCTAACACGAATAAATGATGCCTCTAGAATATGAATACCACGCTCAACCATAGAAGTTACTGAACTGGTAATATTGCCGATTCCTTCAAAAGTCAATCCTTCAATAGAAGCTTGTTTACCCTGAGCGGGGCATATTACCATCTGTATGTTAACCAAACCTGCTTTAAGAACCGAAGCTTCCGCACCTGCCCCAAGCAGATGAACCTTGGAACGCAAAAACAACCCCGTTTTGATTATATATCGACCAGCAGGAAAATAGACCGTTCCCCCAGAAGCAGCCGCTGCGTTAATGGCTGCCTGAATGAACGGGCTATCGTCCTGATCACTGCGATCATTTCCCTGAGCACCAAAATCTTTAACGTTATACCACCATGTATTCGTATTCCCAACAGGGACCGTAACGGCCGCCTGGGCTCCACCCGGAAATCCGGCACCTGCAGCAAATAACACACCTGCGGCACTTAAGCCTGCTAGCAGTTGCCTGCGGGTTATCGGTTTATTCGTATGTTTGTCCGTATCTGTAGGTTCCAATGGCAACAATGAAGGTTCCTCCCCCTGAGCAATCTACCCAAATTATAACTTGGGAGCGATCACTCTGGCAACCCGTCCAAGCATTTCTCTGCCATCTTCCATTCCGCAGGCAGGTCATCTTATTATCGGAACATACTCCACAGCTTAATTAAATGAAAAGTGCTGTTCGGGTCAATCTTTTGGGCAATCACAAAGCTGATCATATTCTCTGTCTGCTTGTCTGTCAATTTCTCACCAAGTACCTTGGATAACATACCAACAAATCGCCTCACCTTGGAGCGATCCTGCAGATCATATTTGGTTACGCCTTGCAGCATCATTTTGATTCGTTCCTTGGTGTCAGGATTTTTCATTTTCAGCTTTACACGTTCTACAAAAGCCGGCTCAAATCCATATTTTTGATAGCTCATTCCTGTGAACACCTCCGACCAAGAAAATAGAACCCATAGTAAGTCTATGTCGGAGGGAACGAATATGTGCTTTTAAAATAAGTTAAGCATCAATCCAATAGCTCGCTGTCAAATATATGCTCACGACGTAAAAATTCACGCAGTGTACTGTAGGATGCACCCGTCCAAAAATCGGGCCGTTTCACGAGCTCGGCTGCATCATCGCGAGCCTGCTCCATCGTTTCAAAATCAGCTACCATATCCGCAAGCCGAAAGTCGGGCAAGCCGCTTTGCTTCGTGCCGAAAAAATCTCCAGGACCACGAAGCTCAAGGTCGCGGCGGGCGATTTCAAATCCATCATTCGTATCTGTCATCGCCTTCATTCGCTGCTTCCCGATCTCATTCTTGGGATCAGCGATAAGTACGCAGTATGACTGGTGCTCTCCGCGACCAACACGACCACGCAGCTGATGCAGCTGGGAAAGTCCAAAACGGTGCGCATCGTATACGATCATCAGCGTCGCATTAGGGACGTCTACACCAACCTCGATAACTGTAGTCGACACAAGCACCTGAAGTCGATTGGCACTAAACTCTCGCATAACCCCATCCTTATCCGCTGCGGGCATACGACCATGCAATAAACCAACCTGATAATCGGGAAAAGCAAATTGCAGCTGCGCATGAACATCAATGGCATTCTGCACATCCAGCTTTTCGGATTCCTCAATCAATGGACAGATTATATAAGCTTGACGCCCTTCCGAAACCTCACGGCGAATGAACCCGAGCACCCTTTCCAGCATGTCATGGGTAACTGAATACGTCTTGATGGGCTTACGCCCCTTCGGTAGCTCGCGCAATGTCGACACATCCATATCGCCAAATGCCGTGATCGCCAACGTCCTTGGAATTGGAGTTGCTGTCATCGTCAGTACATCGGGGTTCATCCCCTTGCGTCGCAATATACTCCGTTGATTGACGCCAAACCGATGCTGTTCGTCCGTAACAACAAGACCGAGACTGCGGAAATACACATCCTCCTGAATCAATGCATGTGTCCCCACGACGATATCAATCAGGCCCATTTGCAGGGATGCCAAAAGATCACGCCGTTTTTTGTCCGAAACACTTCCGGTCAATAGACCGACCTGAATCCCATAAGGTTCAAATAAGCGGTCCAAAGAACGTTTGTGCTGCTCGGCCAGTATTTCTGTCGGGACCATGAGCGCTCCCTGATAGCCAGCCTTGACGACAGCAAACAGCGCAGTAGCAGCTACAACGGTTTTCCCTGCACCTACATCTCCCTGAAGCAGCCGACTCATACAGAACGGTTGCTGTAAATCATGCAGAATTTCAGCCAGTACGTTCTTTTGTGAATCGGTAAGTACAAAAGGCAATGCCCTGACAAAAGCACGTACCTCCGGCAAATCCAGAGGATGGGCTACGCCATCCGCTCTTTCATGATTCAGGGCACGGTAAGCCTGCATCTTCAGCTGAAATAAAAACAGCTCCTCATAAACCATCCGTTTACGTGCTCGCACTCCCTCCTGAACTGAGCCCGGCATATGCAGCAGCGCAACCGCCTGCTTACGAGACATCAGCTCATAGCGATCCAGCAGCTCCTGCGGCAGCACTTCAATCAGATGATCACCATACTGCTCCATTGCCTGTCTGGTGGTCTTGCGCATCCACTTTTGCGTAATAGGTCCTGCAATTGAATAAACAGGCTGCAGCGTACCCGTCTGTGAGGATCCTTTACCGGGAAATTCAGACTCGGATACGGTAAGATGCAATCTTTTCTGATCCCACTTCCCGGTCAGTACAACCTCGGTTCCCGCTACCAGCTGGTCCTTCATAAAATGGCGATTAAACCAGACAGCTGTAATAAATAAAGGGTCAACAACAATTTTACAAGTAAGACGGGACTTGATCCGACCATACATCTGCACCTGCGGTATTCCGACGATTGTGCCCTGGACGGTAATCCGGTCGCCATCCTTCACCTCCGTAAGATCACGAAGCGTATAATCCTCATATCGAAACGGGTAATAGTCGAGAAGCTCCCCCACTGTTGTTATGCCAAGCGCCAATAACTCTTCGGGCTTTTTCCCTCTGACTCCCTGTACCTGTTTTACTGGAATTTCATACACATTCAGCTTCATATCAGACCGGACAGACGAACACAGCTACGGTTCCCGGACCGGTATGTGTACCAACAACAGGACCAATTTGCGTAAGCTGCTGATGCTTTACAGCAAAATGCTGTTCCATCATCAAGCTGAATTCTTCCGCTCCTGCTTTACTATTTGCATCTGCAATTCCGATTTGCAGAGGTCGATCACCAAAATCTCGCTTCAGCAGCTCAACGATTCTTGCCAATGCTTTTTTATGACCACGGACCTTGTCCACAGAATACACCTCACCATCTGCATTCATTGACAAAATCGGCTTAATATTCAATAGGGAACCAAGCAGTGCAGCAGCTTTTCCGATACGACCACCCTTCTGCAGGTACTCCAGTGTATCTACCAGAAAGTAAAGCTTCATTTCTTTCCGCATTCTATCTACGAGCTGTATAATCTCATCCTTGCTTTTGCCTTCCCTTGCTGCCTCTGCTGCTGCCACAACGAGCATGCCGAATCCATAAGAACACAATTTGGAGTCAATCACAGTTACATCCACCGGCACCTCCAGCATGTTTTGGGCCAGGATAGCCGATTGATACGTACCACTTAATGCCGATGACAAATGAAAGGAAAGGATGGGTGCATCCGACTCCTTCGCCAGCCTTTTGAAGGTTTCGAGAAATTCTACCGGAGACGGTTGCGAGGTGGTGGGCAGTACATGGGAAGCAACCAGCTTTTCAAAAAAAGCCTCAGATCCCATATCCACACCATCCTGATAGGTGTCAGCTCCAAAATGAACTTTCAAAGGAACTACGTGTAT
Source organism: Paenibacillus sp. FSL H8-0034 (assembly GCF_038000305.1). Lineage (NCBI taxonomy): Bacteria > Bacillati > Bacillota > Bacilli > Caryophanales > Paenibacillaceae > Paenibacillus > Paenibacillus sp. FSL H8-0034. Next base: position 3,597,304 of record NZ_JBBOBS010000001.1, on the reverse strand, counting down.
GTCAAGTGTATGCTGCAGCTCTGCCGGAATATCCGAAGTGCTGTCCGTAACGATGCGAACCTGTCTCAATCGATATCCCCCATTCTGTGCAATTTCATATTAAAACAATGCTTATTCTGCAGAAATGATATAGAAATAAACAGGCTGGCCACCCCGATGAATTTCCACTTCCACGTCACTGTAGGTTTGTTCGATGTACTGTACCAGCTGTTGGCTCTGCTCTTCGTTCGCTTCTTCCCCGGTATAGATCGTAACCACTTCACCGCCCCTCACAAGCAAGCTGTCGATTAATGCCCTGCAGGCTGTGAGTAAATTTTCATCTGCCGTAATAATTTTGCTATTATGGAGCCCGATATAATCCCCCTGCTTAATGTCCAGCCCATCCAATGTCGTATCACGAACTGCATAAGTGACAGCTCCCGATTCAACCTGCTCTGCTGCCTGCCGCATAAGATTAATATTAACCTCAGGTTCCTCATTTTCCTGAAAAGCAATCATAGCCGCTATGCCTTGTGGAATGGTCCGGGTTGGAATCACAACAAGAGTTTTTCCTTCTACCAGTTGGACGGCTTGCTCTGCAGCCAGCAAAATATTGGAGTTGTTCGGCAATATAAAGACGGTCTGTGCATCAATCTGATTCACAGCCTGAACGATATCCTCAGTGCTTGGATTCATCGATTGGCCACCATGAATCACCTGATCCGCACCTAAGCTTTTAAAAATTCCACTTATTCCTGCTCCCGCTGATATTGCCATGAAACCATAAGGCTGCAGCTTCACGGCTTCCTTTGGAGCTTGCTGGAAAAGGACTGATGCCGAGGCTGCATGATGGTTATGCTCTGCCTGCTCCAATTCCTCCATCAAAATATGTGAATGCTGATCACGCATATTCTCGATTTTGATACGGCTCAGTTCACCATATTCCATTGCCGCATTCATCACTGTACCTGGATATTCCGCATGAATATGGACTCTGACCAAGTCATCGTCGGATACGACCAGAAGTGAATCACCGAATGCAGAAAGACGTTCACGGAAATCATGCTCCTCAAATGGGCGAGACTTTGTCTTTTGCGTATTCAGTGTCACCATGAATTCGGTGCAATAGCCGAATACGATGTCCTCAGTTGCAAGCTTGGCTTGTGCGCTTACTGGCTCATGATGTCCCTGCTGCTTGTCAGTAACGCTTGCACTGCTCACAGCTCTTGGAGCCACTGCTAAATACCGCGTGCTGCTGGGTGTATGTTCAACGTCGGTGTAAGCTGTGTCTATAGCCGAATCTGTCAATGCATGAACAAAACCATTATAAATAAACAGCAATCCCTGCCCTCCGGCATCAACTACCCCAACCTGCTTCAATACAGGTAATTGCTCTGGCGTGTGAGCCAGGGCCTCACTTGCTCTATTGTATATATCATTCATCAGTGATTGGATATTCGTCGGCCGTTTGATATGCTGAATACCTTGTTTGGCCGCTTCCTTCGCTACGGTCAGAATCGTTCCCTCAACCGGCTTTACAACGGCCTTATATGCCATATCTACACCTTGCTGAAAAGCGGCTGCCAGCTGCTCGGCATGAACCTCTTGCATATTCGCGACAGACTTGGCAAACCCACGAAACAACTGTGATAAAATAACCCCTGAGTTGCCTCTGGCTCCCATCAACAGCCCCTTCGCCAGAGCTTCTGCCGCTTTACCGATATGAGAAGAAGGACGTCGGCGCAGCTCTTCCACACCAGATGTAAAAGTCAGATTCATATTCGTTCCCGTATCCCCATCAGGTACAGGAAATACATTAAGCGCATTGACCTTATCCGCATTTAAACGGAGCTGTTCAGCACCCATTTCGACCATTCGCATAAAATCCGTTCCGTTTAGTACATTTAAGCGCTTACTCAATTTTGATTCCCTCCTTCTGCCACAAGTACCCTGCTCAGCACCGACGCCTAAGCGCCTTTTTAAGCTACTGAATTACACGTACTCCTTGTACATAGATGTTCACAACGTCTACCTTGAGTCCAACAACATCGTTTAATATATATTTAACTTTTCTTTGTACATTTTGGGCGACAACTGATATTTTAGTACCATACCCTACAATAATGTAGAGATCGATGACCGGAGCTTCCTGACCTTGGCGATGAACGACGACGCCTCTGCTCGAATTGTCACGTCTGAGTAATTCAGCTATACCATCCTTTAATTGATTACGTGTTGCCATACCTACAAGTCCATAGCATTCCAAAGCTGCCGAACCCGCCAACATGGCGATGACCTCATCTGCTACATATATTTTTCCATATTCCGCATCCAGTTCAATCGTCATCTTCCCAGCCCCTTTGGTTTACAAGTTATCCTTGTCTCATTCTACTATAATTACATGAATAAATAAATAAATACGCCAATTGTCCACACAAAATCATCATTGTGACATTGACGGCATTTATTGTGCTGTGATATGATATTCAAGTATGTTTTTGAATACTCTTTGCTTATAGAGAGATCGCTTCCGAGGACAAGACTTAAGGGTCTTCGAGGCTTTTAAGGAGGTGTAGTACAATGTCCCGCAAATGTTTCATTACTGGCAAAAAACCTGGAACAGGCAACCACGTTTCTCATGCGAATAACAAGGCGAAACGTACTTGGGGTGTTAACGTTCAAAAGGTTCGTATTCTTGTGGACGGTAAACCAAAGCGTGTTTATGTTAGCACAAGGGCTTTGAAATCCGGCAAAATCGCACGTGTGTAGTTTCACTTCCACGTACAAAAAGCACCTGCTCTCAGGTGCTTTTTTTGGTGCTCGTAGAGGCGTCCACGATTTCTATTCGCATCCATGTATCAATTTTTGCTGAATGTATGAAGTACAGCCTTTACAAGACCGCCCAAAAACCTTGGTAGCTTGATTGTATAAAATTTCACTTCTACCCCTCCTTCAGCTCACTCGATTGTTCGTTTTCCTGACATTGCATTCCTCATTTGACCAGGAACATGGCTCATCATACTCCATTATATTCCGCAGCTTGGAAAAAGTGCCTAACATTTAACCAAGTCCAAAATAAAACAAAAAAAGGCCACAAAAGCCGTAACTTTTGTAACCAGTTTATGAGGCATCATGCCGATTTATGACAAAACCTTTGAACTTCATCCGGATTCTCTAGCTCTGGGCAGGAACGTCCCCATATTGTATGTATCGATAAAAAGCATAAACAACCGCTGCAATAAAATACAGAATAATCGTCAATATGACAAATGTAATCCGCATCCATTTTTCATCATGCTTTTTGAAAAATTGAATACCCAGATACAAGGCACCTAAAGAAAATAAATATTTAAGCAAGTCCTGAATTTGCGAAAACAGATTAAGCAGCACCGCGCACAGCAAACTGTACATCAACACGATCAGGAATTTCAAAGAACGATCACTCCCTGCCTCGAATTAGCCTGATCGCTTCTGCACGATCAGCATGTCCAAACACGGCATTACCCGCTACAAGAACATTGGCTCCAGCGGCTGCAACCTGACGCGCTGTCTCAGCATTCACACCACCATCCACTTGAATATCGACATGGTGAAGCCCCCGTTCGTCCAGCATTTCGCGCAGCTTGGAAATTTTCGGCAGCATTCCTTCAATAAATTGTTGACCGCCAAAACCAGGATTAACGGTCATTAACAGCACATAATCCAGGCTCTCGTTCATTGCATACTCAATTGAAGATAGCGGTGTTGCCGGATTCAGCACGACACCCGCTTTGATTCCCTGTTCTTTTATAAATTTCAAAGTCCGATGCAGATGTATGCAGGCTTCTACATGAACGGATATGTGGTCTGCTCCCGCTTGGACGAATGCAGGAATATAGGCATCCGGATTCTCGATCATCAAATGGACATCGAGAGGAAGCTGTGTGTGTGGACGGATCGCTTGCACGATAAGGGGTCCGATCGTAATGTTAGGGACAAAATGCCCGTCCATGACATCAACGTGGATCCAATCTGCTCCCCCTTTTTCCACATCAGCAATTTCAGCTCCCAATTGGGCAAAGTCTGCGGATAATATGGATGGTGCAATAATAAGCATATCAGTACCTCCTTTTTCTGTCTTTAATTTCCCCTAAAAAATGCAAGTAGTGTTTATACCGCGAAGGTGCGATATGCCCAGCTTGTGTGGCTTCAATGACTTTACATTCCGGCTCATGCAGATGCACACAGCCTCGAAACTTGCATTGTGCAGAGTAGGGCCGGAATTCCTTAAAGCTGTCGCTCAGATCCTCGGCTTCCTTCACTTGCATAAAATCAAGTGAGCTGAAGCCCGGTGTATCTGCGACAAGTCCTCCATTGTGCAGTCGAATCAGCTCCACATGACGAGTTGTATGCTTTCCTCTGCCAAGCTTCATACTGATCTGATTCGTTTCCAGCTGCAGCCCCGGTACCATAGCGTTCAGCAATGAGGATTTGCCGACACCAGATTGGCCTGCAAACACGCTGATATGGCCTGCCAAGCGATCCAGAACGGTATCAATGCCTATACCCAGCTTGGCGCTTGTTACTACTACCTGATAGCCAATCGCTTCATACATACGAACGACCTCTTGCATCGTTTGCGGGATATCCTTTTCATCCAGCAAATTTTCCGAGCTTTCTTCTTCCATCGAAACAACAGGGCAAGGAGCTTCTTCAATCAAATCCTGCTTCGTTAAGCAGATGATCGTATGCAGCCCGGAGCTTTCGGTATGCACCAGAAATTTGTCCAGCAGCTGCAAATTCAAAGCTGGCTCCTGTACAGCGAATACAAGAACAGCCAGTTCTACATTGGCAATCGGTGGACGTACAAGCTCCGAGGTGCGCGGCAAAATCTCATCTACAGTGCCTTCTCCATTATCAGTCAGCTCATACTTGACTCGGTCCCCTACAAGAGGGGATTCGCCTCGTTTTTTGAAAATTCCACGGGCACGACATTGAATTGATACCATGTTGTGCTCATCTTCAGGAAGGACATAATAAAAACCACTTAGTGCTTTGATAATTAAGCCGGATGGCATCTATCTTAGCCCCCTGTATTAGTTGGATTACTTGGTTTGACATTCGTTGGTGCTGCCGGATTGGCTGCCGGGGCAGCAGGAGGCGTTCCCCCCGTTGTCGGTGTTGTTCCCGTTCCAGCCCCTGTTCCTGCACCGGTACCTTCGGGAGCTGGAGTTCCAGGATTGGCTGGAGTTGTGTTCGTACCCGGCTTCACTACTGCTCCCGTGTCCGGCGTACCGGTACCGGTTCCTGGAGCTTGCGGTGTTGTTGGCTTGGTAGTATTACCAGTTCCGGCTGGAGTCTGTGTAGCAGAGCCTGCTGACCCTGATGCTGGCGGACTAAACGGCTTGCCGTTTTTCTGAGCCAGGTAATCCTGATAAGTAACTGTAATCAGGTCGATGAGCTCATTATCCTGCCTAACTTTAATAATCGCATTTTTATCAGGAGCAACAACCAGCTTGACCTCAACCTCTGAAGGTTTTGTCACATTAGGAATCGATTTGTAATCAAATTCATCATATTGGGCATCGGTCAAATTAATCTTGATCGTGCTCGCTTTCCCTTCGACAGCTGGCTTATACGGAATTTTAATGGTCATAGGACCTGCATTCTCAGGAAAACCTGAGGAAATAATCAATTGGGTGATCTCCGAGCCCGGAGAAACCTCTTCATCATGCTCATAAGGGAACTGTCTGACAACTCTGCCTTTGGGCTGTTTATAGCTCGCTTCCGTCGTCACATTACTCGCTGCCAGCTTCAGCTTGTTAGCCGTAATCCAGGCTCTTGCTGCCTCCTCGGTTAAACCGATCAGGTCCTTCATCTTGAACGTTTCTTTGCCCTTGCTTATGACCAGTTTTACATTCACCTTCAGTGGATCGATCTGTTCATTAGCTACCGGCGTCTGCTGTAGTACAGTTCCAGGGTCCTTTTCTTCAAATTGCTGCTCCACGGCTATGCGTTCTTGATTAATACCCATTGCCATTAAAGCTGTTTTGGCATCCGCTAAATTGGAGCTAACCAGATTGGGCATCTTTTGCAATTCAATACCTTTACTTACATGCAGTGTAATTTTGCTATTTATTAGTTTTTTCATATTGCTGGAACTTTGGCTGATAACGACATCTTTGGGGACATCTTTGGAATCTTCCCTAATAACATCATTATCCAACTGCGCATCCTTCAGCATCTGTTGGGCTTCTGCCAGAGGCTTGCCTACTACATTAGGTACCATAACCTCTTGAACCTTCATACTGGCCTTGACGTACCCCACCATATACCACATGCCGCCCAATAATCCGATTAAAACAACTATCCAAATGACAGGCTTGACCCATACTCGTTTCTTTTTTTCATTGTATGAAGAGTCCGCCTTGGAATAGCCCTCCTCATCATCATCTTCATTCACGGGTACATATTGACCCGGACGGATGGCTGGTATCACTCTTGTTTTTTCTTCATCCAGCTCATCAATATCTTTGAAAATCAGCTTGGCTTCATTCCGTCTATGCGGAAGCAAGCAGCTTTCCAGATCCTCAAGCATTTGACTGGCTGAGCTATAACGATCGGATGGATCTTTACGCACTGCACGTAAGATCACATTTTCCACACTTTGCGGAATTAATGGATTAACGAGGCGTGGATCCTCTACATTTTCCTGCAGATGCTTGAGGGCTACGCTAATCGGACTTTCTCCAATAAAAGGCAGCTTTCCGGTCAACATCTGATACATGACAATTCCCAGTGAATACAGGTCTGATTGCTCCCCTGTAAAGGTTCCCTTCGCATGCTCAGGGGAAAAATAATGAACAGAGCCCATGACGGAGCCTGTTTGTGTAATGGTAGACGAGGTAACAGCTCGCGCGATTCCAAAATCCGTAACCTTCACCCTGCCATTTTTGCCGATAAGTATATTATGAGGTTTGATATCACGATGAATGATTTGATTATGATGGGCGTGCTCAAGAGCTTCACAAATTTGGCTGGCTATTCGAATCGCTTCCTCCACCTGAAGCGGAGCTTTATCTTTGATCAGATCGTTTAGCGTTGTACCTTCAATGTATTCCATTACAATATAATGGATTTCTTCCTCTTGTCCCACATCATAAATACTAACGATATTCGAGTGTGATAATGAAGCCGCTGCCTGTGCTTCCCGACGGAACCTTTCAATAAATTCCTCATCATGCACATATTGCAGACGGAGTATTTTAACGGCAACGTGCCGGTGCAGCAAAATATCCAGAGCCTTGTATACGATGGCCATTCCGCCTCCGCCTACGCGATCCAGAATTTCGTAACGGCCTCCCAGCTGCTTGCCCTTCATTCATCATCACCTCTTTTCATCATTAACATCATCTGCCGCTTTCTGGGTATCGGACTCATTACTGACAAGCACCACAGTAATGTTATCATCCCCGCCTGCTGTCAAAGCTTCATTAACAAGCTGCTGAGCAATTTCCTCCAACGATCCCGCTTCCTGCTGGATAGGCGCTACAATCTGCTCGCTGCTGATCAAGCTGCTAAGCCCGTCACTGCATAATAACAAAGTGTCTCCATGCTGCCAGCTCAGATCCTGAATATCGATTTCTATCGTCGATTCTGTACCAAGTGCACGCGTTAACACGTTTCGACGCGGATGATGTCCGGCTTCTTCCCGTGTAATTTGACCGCTTTTCACAAGAACGTTGACCAAAGAATGGTCCTCTGTCAGCTGTTCAATCCCACTCTGGTTAATCCGATACACTCGACTGTCGCCGACGTGTCCGATCACAACCGTATCCTCGTCAGCCATAGCTACCACAACCGTGGTTCCCATGCCGTGGTAATTTTCCCGCTGAGAGGCGAACTCAAAAATTTTCTCGTTAGCAAGCTCCACAGCATCTTTAAGGCATGATTTGCGTTCATGTACAGACGCCTCAGCCGCTAAAGACTGCAGATGCTGGTGAATAATATCTACGGCCATCTGACTGGCAATATCACCGGCCTGATGTCCTCCCATACCATCCGCCAAAATAGCAAGCGCAACCCCATTTATATCCTCTTGAACAACCGCCCGGTCCTCATTAACCAAACGAACGCGTCCAACGTCTGTTAAAGCAGCTGTTTTTAACATCTTTCGCTTCACCTCGCACCTGACTCCATATGCTTCGCCCGCAATTGTCCGCAAGCCGCCGCGATATCGCTGCCTTGCTCTCTACGTATGGTGGCGTTGACCTTGTTTCGTTCCAAAATACGTTGAAACGTAAAGATATCATCCCTCGGAGTTCGTACATAATCACGCTCCGTTACAAAGTTGACAGGAATTAAATTCACGTGAGCCATGGGAAACGATTTAAGCACCTGTGCGAGTTCTTCCGCATGCTCCGGCTGATCATTGACTCCACCCATCAAGGCATATTCGAATGTAATCCGCCGTCCCGTCTTGGCCACATAATATTGACAGGCTTCAATCAATTGAGCAAAAGGGAACCTCCGATTAACCGGCATCAGCTTCGAGCGGAGCGTGTCGTTGGGTGCATGGATCGAAATCGCCAGATTTACCTGTGTCTGCTCATCAGCAAAACGATAAATATTCGGTACGATACCGCTCGTTGACACGGTAATGTGCCGCTGACCGATATTCAACCCTTTGGGATGGATCATCACCTTCAAAAAGGTCATCATGGCGTCATAATTTTCAAATGGCTCGCCAATTCCCATAATAACGATACTGCTGACCCGTTCACCTGTTGCATCCAGCAGCTGTTGGGATTTTACAACCTGTGCAATGATCTCACCCGGTGTCAAATTCCGCTTTAGTCCGGTCAGTGTTGATGCACAAAAGGTACAGCCGATGCGACAGCCCACTTGGGTTGTCACACACACACTGTTGCCGTAGCTGTGCTTCATAATGACGGTTTCGATGGCATTTTTGTCAGACAGCTCAAATAAAAATTTGACAGTTCCATCCTTCGATGCGTACTTGGCCACCTCGGTCATCGTCACAAAATCAAAATGCTGGCTTAGTTTATCCCGCAGCGTTTTCGGTAAATTGGACATTTCATCGAAGCTTGAAATTCTTTTCACATATAGCCAGTCAAATATTTGTCCCGCACGAAATCCAGGCTCACCGTTCAATTTAATCCACTCTTGCCATTCCTCAAGACTTAAATCATACACATAAGGCTTGGTTCCGGCTTGTTGTTCTCGATCTATTAATTTCATCCATCATCACGACCTGTTTGGTTAATTCGTGCTTGATTATAGTACACAAACACGGCACATAGTTTTAATTTTAACATAGTTCCAGAACTTACGCTCGTTTCCGGAGCCTTGCAATAAAAAAACCATCCGATAAATGCTCATAAGAATAAATTTCGATCGGTTTGGGCTGATCCCACTCGAAATTAGGGTGCTTGTCCAGAAACTCCCGAACCTGGCCTTCATTTTCGTTATATTCCAAAGTACACGTGCTGTAAATGAGTACGCCCCCGACTTTTAGCAAAGGATGAATGCTATTCAAAAGCTCTTTCTGGATCAGGCAAACCTCGTCTAAATCCTGTTCACGCTTATTCCACTTCATATCCGGCTTACGACGGATTACCCCTAGTCCAGAGCAGGGCGCGTCGAGCAAAATACGATCAAAGCTTTCTTGGGCCCAATGCTGCGGCAAATCCCGGGCATCGGAAACCAATGTATGCACTGAAGTTAATCCTAACCGTGTCGCCTGATCACGGATCAGCTTTTCTTTATGCTCGTGAATATCACAAGCCCATATTTCTCCATGGTTGCCCATTTTTTCTGCTATATGAGCCGTTTTGCCGCCAGGAGCTGCACAGCAATCCAGAATCCTCTCGCCCGGACTGGGCTGAAGAGTCTCGGCTACCAGCATGGAGCTCTCGTCCTGAATGGAAAACAGTCCGGCTTCATACCAAGGGGTCAAAGCCATGTTGCCGCCGTTTTTGACCAAAATTCCATCATCAGCAAGCTCCGAAGGAGCTGCGTCCACTCCTGCTTCATTTAATATAATGATCAATTCATTCCGGCTCAGCTTCATCGTATTCGTGCGAATGCTGACATTCGGTGGTTTGTTATTGGCTTCACAAAGCAATTCTGTCCGGGCTTCACCGATTTGATCGATCCAGCGTTTAACCATCCATTGCGGATGCGAGTGTGTCAAAGCAATACGTTCTACAGCTGGCAGATCGGCCGGAATCTGTAAGCTTTCTTTTTGACGAATCACATTCCGTAAAACTCCGTTGACCATGCCGGAAATACCGGTATGACCCTTTTTTTTGGCCAAGTTGACTGCTTCGTTCACTATTGCATGATCTGGTACCCTATCCAGGTAAAGCATTTGGTATAAGCTCAGCCTTAGCAAGCTTCGAACCCAGGGCTCCAGCTTAGCCAGACCTTTGGCAACAAAACGATTCAAAAAATAATCGATCGTATTCAACCGTTGTATGGTGCCATAGACGATTTCAGTCGTTAATCCAACATCCTGCTTGTCCAGATGATATTGCTGCAAAATTTGATTCAGAAGCAGATTGCTGTAGGAACGATCCTGTTCCGTACGTACCAGCACTTCAAGCGCAGCCTCCCGGGCACTGCCTTTGGTTTTTGCTGTGCTTGTCTTGACTTGAGATTTGTTTGCAGATTGAGGATGTGTACCCGACTTCTTTGAATGTTGTTGGTTTGTATTTGAATTGCTTGTACCTCGATTGTTTCTATTCGGTTTACCAGCATTTCTACTGCCGTTGTTCGTATGATCAAAGCTTTGTTCCAATTGTTGTAGCCCCCATTATTAGATCCCTTTAACCACCGTGCTTACACAAACACAGTACCAACCTCAAGTCGTCCTCCAAGCACGAATTGCGCTGCCTGCATCGCCTTCTTGCCAGCTGGCTGCAGCTCTGTAATCGTCAGTACACCAGCGCCTGTAGCCACCTGAATCCCCTGCTCGCTAATAGCAATAACCGTTCCGGGTGCATTCGCAACCTCTGACTGATGGGGCTTGTCGCAGGACCAGATTTTCAAAACCTCTCCGTTCCAGGTCGTATAAGCACCGGGTCTTGGATTGAGACCACGTACCTGATTCCATAAGGAGATAGCAGGTCTGCTCCAATCGATTCGCTCTTGTTCCCTGCTGACATTCGGTGAATAGACCGCTGCCTCATGATTTTGGGCAACGGCCTGAATACGACCAGCAAGCAGATCAGGTAATGTATCCAGGAGCAGCTTCGCACCAGCAGCACTCAGTTTATTAAACATAGTGCCTGTTGTATCCGAATCCTCAATGGCAAGCTCGACGCTGCTGATCATGTCTCCGGTATCCAAGCCTTCTGCCATATACATAATCGTCACACCTGTAGACGTGTCTCCATTCATCACGGCATGATGAATGGGAGCACCTCCACGATAACGTGGCAGCAGCGAAGCATGAATATTGATGCAGCCGAGCCGTGGAATCGCCAGTACCGACTTTGGCAATATTTGTCCGTAGGCGGCAGTCACGATCAAATCAGGCTGAAGCTCCCGCAGTTCCTCCACCGACTCAGGTCGGCGCAGCTTTTCCGGTTGCAAGACTGGAATCCCATGCTTAATGGCCTCTTCTTTAACCGGAGTTGGTGTTAACAGCCGCTTCCTCCCAACCGGACGATCCGGCTGGGTAACCACCCCAACGACTTCAATCCCTGAATAGTTGACCAAAACTTGTAAAGCAGGCACAGCAAATTCGGGTGTGCCCATGAAAACGATTCTCATACTTCACCGCCCTGAGGCTCGTTACGATACATCTTTTCCGCTAAATCTGTGTATAATACTCCATTAAGATGATCCACTTCATGCAGGATGCAGCGTGCCAGCAATTCCGTCCCCTCTACAACAATTTCCTTGCCGTCACGATCCAGGCCTTTGACCACGACTCGCATAGCACGGCGAACATCTCCATTCATACCAGGAATGCTCAGGCAGCCTTCGGACCCGAATTGCTCGCCTTCCTCTTCTATCACTTCTGGATTAATCAATTCAATCAAGCCCTGCTCATTGCCGACATCCATCACAATAACCCGCTTTAATATACCGATCTGCGGCGCGGCCAAGCCAACGCCTTGGGCATCATACATTGTATCAGCCATATCCTTGAGCAGCTTATGAATGTTAGGAGTAATTTTCTTAACCGGCTTGCATATTTCGCGCAGCACAGGGTCCGGATCTTTTACAATTAATTTAATGGCCATTGGATGAGCACACCTTTCGTTAATAGGGATAACCAATTTATATGGATTTTTCATCCAATTAGAAGACGGAATCAGCTGCAGCTTATGTTGAATTACATCAACACCTGCGGATCCACATCTATACTGATCGTCAGCTTATGCTGCTTTACTACATCACCAAGTGTGGCCGCTGCTTGCTGAACAAGTCCCGCTATCGAAACTTCTTCACGATATTTTACCATGCATTGAAACCGATATCTATCCTTGATTCGCGAAATAGGTGAAGCTACCGGTCCAAGAATATCAATGGGCGTGGGCGCCATAGACTTGGCGAGCTCTTTCAATTTGGCAGCTAACGTCTCTGCCGAGCGCATGAGCAGCGGTATCTGTTCATGTGACAACGTTATTAGTATAAGTCTATGAAAAGGCGGATAATCATGAAATTTACGAAATGTCATCTCTTTTTCCATAAAACTTTTATAATCATGATTGCTGGCACTAATAATACTATAATGCTCCGGCGTGTAGGTCTGAATAAATACTTCACCTGGCAGCTCATGCCGTCCAGCACGTCCACCTACCTGAGTCATAAGCTGGAAGGTCCGTTCCGCTGCGCGAAAATCCGGTAAATTCAGTACCGTGTCCGCTGCCAGAGCGCCAACCAGTGTTACCTGCGGAAAATCGAGGCCCTTGGCCACCATTTGTGTACCGAGCAGCACATCCGCCTGCTGATTTCGAAAAAGAGTTAGCCATTTCTCATGAGAGCCCTTCTCCGTCGTCGTATCCACATCCATCCGAATCACACGAATGCCAGGGAACAGCTTGCCCAATTCTTCTTCTACTCGTTGGGTTCCGGTGCCAAAATGACGTATATGCTCGCTTCCACAGCTTGGACAAGTCGTCGCTTCACGTTCTGTGTACCCACAATAGTGGCAGCGTAGCGTTCGAGCGGACTGGTGATAAGTTAATGAAATATCACAGTGAGGACAACCTGCGACGAACCCACAGCTGCGGCACATCACAAATGTGGCATATCCGCGACGATTCAGCAGCAGTACAATCTGCTCTTTCTTTTCCAACCGGTCTTCGATCGCTTTATGTAAGCCGCGGCTGAACATCGATCGGTTGCCCTTGCTTAGCTCCTCACGCATATCAACAATGTGAACTTTAGGCAAAGGCCGCCCTTCAACCCGCTCTTTCATCGTTAAAAGCTCAATCGGTGCACGACCATCAGGTGTGTCCTGGGCCGCTTCGGGCAATGTGCCGTACATACTCTCAAGCGATGGAGTGGCAGAACCCAATATAACAACGGCTCCATGCTGCTTAGCTCTTGCTATAGAAACATCACGTGCGTGATATTTCGGACTTTCTTCTTGCTTGTAAGAGGATTCATGCTCTTCGTCAATAATAACCAAACCAATCTTGGTAAATGGAGCAAAGATGGCAGAGCGGGCACCGATCACGACACTGACCTGCTTGAGCATGATTTTGCGCCACTCATCATAGCGCTCGCCATGAGACAGGCGACTGTGCAGCACCGCGACTTGATTGCCAAAACGGCCTTTGAACCGCTCAACCATCTGAGGTGTTAAAGAAATTTCCGGTACCAGCACAATCGCCTCTCTGTCTTGATCCAGACAGGTTTGAATCGACTGCAGGTAAACCTCTGTTTTCCCGCTTCCTGTCACCCCGTGCAGCAAAAATACCTGATGATTCCGCTCGTGAACAGCTTCGGAAATTCGATTAAATACCTGGCTCTGCTCCGGTGTTAAGGTCAGCGGCTTGGTACGCGGAAAATTCCTTTCTGCATACGGGTCCCGAAAAACCTCAACTTCCTTAATCGTGAGATAATCCTTGTCCGCCAAGCTTTTGACTGTACTGGCGCTAATCCCCAGCTCATTAAGCAGATCCGTCAGCTTGATCGGATAGGGCTGTTCCGCCAAGTACAGCAGCACTTCCTTTTGCTTCATGGATCTGGCTGCCAGCAGCCCAGCCCACTGTCTCAGCTGCTCCGGCTGCCCGGATGGAAAAACCGTGAGCACCTTTTTCGCTGACATCCGGTCTTTAATCATTTGTACTTCAACGAGCTGGCCTTGCGTGATCATCTGCTTGATCAGACCGCCCTGATCCGTGTATTTTTCTAATAAAGCCCCAATCTCAACGGAGCCCTTATCGCGGATAAAAGCAGCGATTTCTTCCTGAATCGGCAGCAGCATCGTACGCTGACCTTGTAAAAGCAAATTACCATAATCCCCATTCGTATGAAGATCGCTCACCTTGACATGCCGTTCGTACTTGGCTTTCAAGGCACCAGGAATCATCGCTTGCAGCGCTGTAATTTCGTGACAAAGATAGGTTTTGCTTACCCACTGAGCGAGCTCCACCAAGTCGGGAGTTAATGGAGGATACAAGTCCATAACCTCTGAAATCGGCTTTAATTTCGCTGGATCAAAGTCTGGACGATCATGCAGCTCAACGACAAATCCCTGAAGCTTTCTCGGGCCAAAAGGGACGCCTACCCGACTGCCAATTGCAACCCACTCCCGCATCGCTTCGGGTATCAGGTAATCAAAACCGCGGTTTGTGTGCTTGGATGGAACATCCACAATAACTTTTGCATACATCAGCGCGATTCTGCTCCTTTCGCCATCCGTTCTGCTATTCGTAACAACAGCTCACGTGCCACTCCAAGCTTACTCATGAGCGGTAAAATATCGACCAAGCCAGCCGCATCATAGATGCTTACTACATTCGTATCCGTGCCAAAGCCTGCACCCTCCTGCGTAACATCGTTAGCGACAATCAAGTCACAATGCTTCCGACGCAGCTTATCCAGGGCGTGCTCTTCAATATTTTCGGTTTCCGCTGCAAATCCAACGATAAACTGCTTCGTTTTACGTTGACCGATCGTTTGTAAAATATCTGTATTTTTGATTAGAGTCAACGTCATTTCTTCCGACTTTTTCTTGATCTTTTGTTGTGAGCGCTCCAAAGGACGATAATCGGCAACCGCAGCAGCTTTAATAATCACATCACAATTGTCAAACCGCTCCATGACGGCTTCCAGCATATCCTGTGCAGATTCAACTTTCACAACACGTATGCCTGAGGGGATAGGTACAGACGTTTTGCCCGCGATCAGCGTGACATCAGCACCCATGCTCTGAGCTACTTCCGCAAGGGCTATGCCCATTTTACCAGAAGAATCATTG
Source organism: Paenibacillus sp. FSL H8-0034 (assembly GCF_038000305.1). Classification (NCBI taxonomy): domain Bacteria; kingdom Bacillati; phylum Bacillota; class Bacilli; order Caryophanales; family Paenibacillaceae; genus Paenibacillus; species Paenibacillus sp. FSL H8-0034. The sequence continues at coordinate 3,581,880 of NZ_JBBOBS010000001.1, read as the reverse complement.
GTTAAATATCGCACAGGATCTATACGCTCCACGGTGCCACCAGCTGTGATAACCATTTTCTTGCCTTCAAATATTTTTTTTTCGCTAAAAAATCGGATAATGGCTGCAACTATATGCTCAGGTTCTTCTAATCTTCCCTTGCCTACATAACCACAAGCCAACTGGCCCGTACCTGGCTCAATAAACTGTACTCCACGAGCAGCAAGCACATCCAAATTGGACTGAACTGCAGGATGTGCATACATGTGAACATTCATTGCAGGAGCTATCCACACCGGTGCCATCGTCGCCAGCAATGTCGTGCTCAGCATATCGTCAGCAAGCCCATGGGCCATTTTGGCAATGATGTTAGCTGTTGCAGGGGCAACGATGATTAAATCTGCGCGATCTGCCAGATCAATGTGGGAAACGACCGATGCATCTTTTTCATCGAATGTGTCAATAATAACGTCGTGTCGGGATAAGGTTTGAAAGGTCAAAGGTGCAATAAATTTGACTGCCGATTCCGTCATAATGACACGAACATCCGCTCCCGCCTGCACCAGCTTGCTACAAATAGCAGCTGCCTTATAGGCTGCAATGCCTCCACTGACACCTAAAATAATCGTTTTACCCTTCAGCATAACCGATCCCTCCCCATTTATCGAGAAAAAAATAACAACCACAAGGGTTGTCGTTTAAAATGTTCCTTAGGTTTCTTTACACAGCTTCTCGTAAGAAATCAAATCTTCATAAATTTCTTCAAGTGCAAGACCTACCTGCTTGTAGGACTTTTTGTTACGGATTTCCGATTTAGCACCATCACGCAGCATTCTTGCCCGCTTGGAAGCCGCTACTACCAAGGAATACTTGCTATCCACTTTCTCTAAAAGCTCATCAATCGAAGGATACAACATGTTATTTCACCTCAACCATCCACTGTTTTATTTTACTGAATACTCGATCCTTACGACAGTGCTCGGCTACAATAATCGATTGAATACGCGAACAGGCATTTTCCACCTTATCGTTAACAATCGCATAGTCATAATAATCCATTAAACGGAATTCGTCCATAGCTACCGACATCCGACTCCTTATCGATTCCTCGGATTCGGTACCACGGCCAACAATTCGGCTTTCCAATTCATCTAATGAAGGAGGAAGCAAAAATATGAATACGCCTTGAGGAAATTTTTGTTTAACTTGAAGCGCACCCTGCACTTCGATCTCAAGAATAATATCTTTACCGGAATTTAACGTTTCTTCCACAAACTGACGTGGGGTTCCGTAGTAATTGCCTACATATTCCGCCCATTCCAGTATTTGATCGGTATCGATCAACTTCTTAAATTGTTCCCTAGTTTTGAAGAAATAATTCACACCGTCCACTTCGCCCTCTCGAGGAACGCGAGTTGTAGCGGATACAGAGTATACCAGGTCAGGCGCACAGCCGCGCAAAGCTTTACAAACAGTTCCTTTGCCCACGCCGGAAGGCCCCGATAATACGATTAATATTCCTTTTTCCTTACTCGTCATGATCATCGTCCTTATTGGAAAGTCGATGGGCCACCGTCTCGGGCTGCACCGCAGATAAAATAACATGGTCGCTATCCGTAATGATAACCGCCCGTGTACGACGTCCATAGGTTGCGTCGATCAGCATATGCCGGTCGCGTGCTTCCTGAATAATTCTTTTGATTGGCGCCGATTCCGGACTAACAATGGAAATGATTCGGTTGGCAGACACAATGTTCCCGAAGCCAATATTGATAAGTTTGATAGCCATCTGGTTTCCTCCTACAAGCTTTGCTTTAGCAAAGCTGCATCGTAAGCATAATCTTGGACTTTGCTTTAGCAAAGCTACTTCGTAAGCACTTGATTATTAAACTTGCTCTCCTATGGAAAGCTGCTAACTGAGCATTAGCATATAACTACTCTATATTTTGAATCTGCTCTCTCAATTTTTCCATTTCAGCCTTCATCTCAACAACTATCGTGGTGAGTTCTGCATGATTCGCTTTCGATCCGATCGTATTCACTTCCCGATTCATTTCTTGCAGGAGGAAATCAAACTTTCTGCCGATCGGTTCTGACTCGCTTATAAGCTGAACGCATTGCTGAATATGGCTCTGCAAACGCACTAATTCTTCGTCAATATTCGAACGATCCGCTAATAGCGCCACTTCCATAGCCATGCGTGCTTCGTCCATTATTGGCTGCTGCTGCATTTCCTGAATTCGAGTGCGAAGCTTGTGTGCATAATGGTGTACCACCTGGGGAGCCAGCTTCTGCGATTGTTCCAGATAACGATTCATGGTTTCGATTCGCTGTTTGATATCCACACATAAATGGGCACCCTCGGACTCGCGCATCTGGGTGAGTTTCAGAACTGCCGCTTCTGCACAAGCCAGTAATTCACTTTGAAACTCTTCATCCGTTACTAGAGCAGCTTCCTTGAAGGTAATCAAATCTGGAATAGACATATAATCCCGTACATCCATTGATGATTTCAAACCGAATCTTGTCACAAGCTGTTCCGCTGCTGCCTGATAGGCTTCCACTAGCTGCCAGTTCAGCTCTACCGTACGAGATGCCTCGGCACTTCGCTCAATCGTCACAAACAAATCGGCTCTGCCGCGCTTCAAATGCTGCTGCACGGTTTTTTTGAGCAAATCCTCAACTTTCATATATTCACGAGGGATTCGCACGTTGACCTCACAATAGCGATGATTCACCGATTTCAGATCCATTTGCACGATATATCCGGCAAACCTACAGCTTGCTTGTCCGAATCCGGTCATACTTTTCATCAAGCTGTTCACATCCATTAGCTTATTTTAATTCATTTTGCTAGAGGGTACAAGTGGAAATCGCGCTTTCTGATTTCTCCCATACATATTTGGTCAGATCTGCTGTCATCTCATAGGATAAGAAAGGAGTCATCAAATATATTCCGTTAAAGTACGGCATCGCCGCATCCAAAAGCTCCTTCGCGATTTGCACGCCCATCGCCCGACCCGCTTCACCCTTCAAGTCGCTCATACGCTGACGTACGTCATCCGACAGTTGAATCCCTGGAACCTCATTATGCAAATACTCTGCATTACCACCGCTTGCAAGCGGCATGATACCGAGAAAAATCGGGATATTCAAATGCTTGGTAGTCTCATATATTCGTTCAATCAGCTTGGCATCATAAACCGGCTGCGTCATGATATAATCGGCACCTGCTTCGATTTTCCGTTCCAGACGCTGCACAGCCTTCTCCAAATATTTAACATTGGGATTAAAAGCTGCCCCGACAATAAAATTCGCCTTCTTCTTCAGCTGCTTACCTGAGAATGCTACTCCTTCGTTCAACTGCTTGATCATTCGAATGATTTCAAAAGAGGTCAAATCGTAAACGGAGCTGGAGCCAGGAAGATCGCCAAAACGTGCCGGATCTCCAGTCACAGCCAACACATGGTCGATGCCCAGAGCATGCAGCCCCATCATGTGCGATTGTGTACCAATCATGTTGCGGTCACGACATGCGATATGAATAAGAGGCCGTAGTCCGGTTTGCTCTTTTACCAGGTAGCCCAACGCCAAATTGCTCATTCGCGTAACAGCCAATGAATTGTCGGCCATCGTTAAGGCATCAATACGCGCTTCCTTCAACGCATGTGCACCCTTCATGAATTTATCAATATCCAGATCACGTGGAGGATCCAGTTCAACAATAACGGTATGACGCTGTTTGACCAGTTCAATGATATTCGGTTCAGCAGCAGGTGGTAATCCAGCAGTTTCATTAGCTGGCGTAGACACCGATTCAGTAATCGATTCAATTGAAGCACCTTTAGCAGTAGTTGGTAAGCCTGTATCCCTTGTATCGGATTGCAATTTGTCAATACGTGAGGGGTCCGGCTTGTAGCCATTCAATGCTTTCGCCATAAAAGCGATATGCTCAGGTGTCGTACCGCAGCAGCCACCAATGATTCTCGCACCCAAATCAGCAAACTTCAAAGCCGTCTCGGCAAAATATTCAGGTGTGGCTGCAAAAGTAAAACGGCCATCAACATAATCGGCAATCCCCGCATTTGGGAATACGGAATATGGAAGTTCAGGTCCGGATGCTGCAGCTTTTTCCAAGGAACGTAATAACCCATTGGGACCGCTGCGGCAGTTAAATCCAACTACGTCGGCTCCATAGTGTTTGAGTTTGGCAAAAGCTTCGTTCAGCAGAATACCATCCTCGGTAGTCCCTGCGCCTTCTGTGGCAAATTGGCAAATTACCGGAATATCGCTGAGCTTGCGTATAATTTTCAAAGCAAGCAGCATTTCTTCCAGATCCAAAAAGGATTCCAGCAGCAAACCATCCACTTGCGTATCCAGTAAAACCTCGATTTGCTGACGCAAATCTTCTTTGAGCTTCGTTGTACGCACGTTTTTGCGCTTACCCGCACGGATCGATCCCATCGCCCCAACAACATAAGCATCGCCGCCCACCGCTCTGCGTGCTAATTCCACACCAGCACGATTGATGGCTTCCACTTCCTGCTCCAAACCGTATTTGGACAGCTTCTCACGGTTTGCCGAAAATGTATTCGTCTCGATTACCCGCGCGCCTGCCTCATAATAACGGCGATGCACGTCGGCGATAACCTCCGGTTTGAGCAGATTCAACTCCTCATACGAAATCCCGACCGGAAATCCCATCTGATATAAAAATGTCCCCATCGCTCCATCACCAACCAAAATATCCTGATGAAGTGCTTCCCTTAAGTCAAGCTTCATTTGCTTTTGTCCGCCCTTTCCACTAAGCTGCAATCCTTCTATATTACTATCATCCATTTATGCTTTTATATAGATAAGCTGCCTTCATAAACCTGCTCTGCAGGTCCTGTCATATATACATGATTGTCAGCCGGGCTCCATTCAATAAACAAGTCGCCGCCTTTTAAGGAAACCGTTGCTGAACGATCCGATACATCATTTAGCACCGAGGCTACCAGTGATGCACAAGCTCCGGTACCGCAGGCAAGCGTGGGACCTGCTCCACGTTCCCATACGCGCATGTCTATCGCATTGCGAGCCTTGACTGTTGTAAATTCTACATTCACACGTCGCGGGAACATCGGATGCTTTTCCAGCTTTGGCCCCCACGCCGCCAAATCAAATCCCACTGCATCATCAACATAGATGACACAATGAGGATTACCCATCGAAACGGCAGTAAAATGAAATTCTTGTCCATCCACCTCAATCGGATGATTGAGCACCCGTTCCTGATCCAATACCGTAGGAATTAAGGTACCGTGCAGAATCGGCTCACCCATATCGACACGCACCGCCGTTACTTTACCTTCAACTACAGTGAGCTGCACCTGCTGTGCGCCTGCACTGATCGTCTCAACGGTTAATTCAGTTGCTGTAGCATCCATCATGCCATGTTCATAAATATATTTGGCAACACAACGAATAGCATTACCGCACTGCTCGGACTCCGAACCGTCGGAATTGATGATTCTCATCTGATAGTCGGCGATTTTCGAAGGAAGTATATATACAAGCCCGTCTGCTCCTATGCCAAAAAAACGACTGCACAAACGGATAGCAAGCTCATTTGCATCGACAGGCAGCTCTTGCTGACCTGCAACGACAATGAAATCATTCCCAAGTCCATGCATTTTCGTGAAATTCATAGCCGTTCCCTACTTTCTAACCTGATCCCTATAGTGTTGATAGCCATTATCATAACGCAAAATGACAGGTATGCATAGTTTTTTGGCAAAATTCCGCTTACTATAAATGAACAAAACACGAAATGCCGAAACCTGGAATTTAACCCCAGGCCTCGGCACGTATCGAACTATTAACGAATAACAGGCTTAGTCGTTCCATAACGAACGGGCTTGCGTTTTGAAGGCTTGCTCATTAAGCTGCCAAATCCCATTAGGAAAGTTGGAATTCCCGCAAATACGAGGACAACGATCCAATCCTTAATATCCAGTGGAACGGTTTTGAAAATAGGCTGTAAGGGTTCGATGTACAGCACTGCCAGCATCAGAAGTAATGAGGACAGCACCGCCAGAACCAGATAACGATTTTGCAGCGGATTGCGATGAAAGATGGAGCGTGAGCTGCGGCAATCGAACACATGAATCAGCTGTGCCATAACCAAGGTGGCAAAAGCAACCGTCTGTGCTTTAATCAATGTTGCTGCGTCATCATGCAGCCCCTGCTGCAGAGCAATCAGGAATGCCGCCAAGGTGCAAATGCCGATCAGCATGCCTCGAGAAATAATTTTCCAGCCCAGCCTCCTGGCGAAAATATTTTCACGCGCACCACGCGGCTTCTGCTGCATTAAATCCTTTTCGGCTTGATCGACGCCAAGTGCCATGGCTGGAAGTCCATCTGTAACCAGATTGACCCATAAAATCTGGATCGGAACGAGCGGCAGCGGCAAACCCGCCATCATCGCAAAAAACATTGTCATGATCTCGCCGACATTAGATGCCAGCAAATACCGGATAAACTTGCGAATATTTTCGTAAATGCCGCGCCCCTCCTCAATTGCGGATACAATCGAGGCAAAATTATCGTCACTTAGTACAAGCGATGCCGCTTCCTTGGATACATCGGTTCCGCTAATTCCCATCGCAATTCCAATGTCTGCCGCTTTAATGGCCGGAGCATCATTAACACCATCCCCGGTCATCGCAACCACATGGCCCTGTCGCTGTAAGGATTTTACAATCCGCAGCTTATGTTCTGGCGAAACTCGTGCATAGACGCTTGTATCATCGACCAGCTTGTCGAGCTCTTCGTCACTTAGCATCGTTAATTGCTGTCCGTTTAAGGTTAATCCGTTTGATGCAGGCATAATCCCCAGCTGCTTGGCAATCGCTTCCGCTGTTCCTTGATGATCACCGGTAATCATCACTGTTTTGATGCCAGCCTTGCGGCATTTTGTTATGGCATCCCGTACTTCCCGGCGCGGCGGGTCAATCATTCCTGTCAAACCGATGAAAACCAGACCGTTCTCAACTTCAGCCTCCTCCGTGCAGCTCTCCGTTGGCTTCAGATCACGGTAAGCAAGTCCCAGAACACGCAGTGCGTTGTTAGCCATTCCTTCATTGGCAGCGAGTACCTTTTGTCGGAGCGTTGGAGTAAACGGAATCACCTTATCATCCCACAACACATAGCTGCACTGCATGATAAGCACATCCGGAGCACCCTTGGTGCAAGCCATACGCCCTCCCTGATGCTCCACGAGCACAGACATTCGTTTACGCTCGGAATCAAATGGAAATTCGCTGGTGCGGTTGAACAAACCAGATAAGGAAGGCGCAGTCAGCCCAGCCTTGGCTCCCAGTACGATAAGTGCGCCTTCAGTCGGATCTCCCTGCAGACTCCATACACTTTTCGTCTCATCCACAGTCTGTTTTTTGCGCTTCGTCACTTCCGTCTGCTCGGTGAGCTGTGCATTGTTGCACAAAACAGATACCTGCAGCAGCTTGCGCAGCATCAAATGGTTGCGCACATCAACACGCTCGCCTTTCAGCTTGATATCCCCCTGCGGTTCATAACCTTCGCCTGTCACCTCAAGAATATCTCCACCCAGCCATAAATGGGTAACGGTCATTTTGTTTTGTGTCAAAGTCCCTGTTTTATCCGAGCAGATCACGGAAGCACAGCCCAACGTCTCAACAGAGGGCAGCTTGCGAACGATCGCTTTGCGCTGGATCATCCGCTGAACTCCCATAGCCAGTGCGATCGTGACAATTGCCGGCAGCCCTTCCGGAATCGCTGCTACCGCCAAACTGACTCCCGCCAAAAACATGCTGTAAGGCTCTTGTCCATGCAGAATGCCAGCTACTACAACCAGCAGGGTTAGCACCAATGCAACGATAATCAATATTTTCCCAAGCTGCTCCAAACGATGCTGCAGTGGCGTTTCGGTCGATTCTGTATTTTGGATCAGATCAGCAATTTTTCCCATTTCCGTCTGCATCCCGGTTCGAATCACTACAGCCTTGGCAGTTCCACGTGTGACCATTGTACCCATGAACCCCAGATTACGCTGATCGCCAAGCGAAACCTCTTCCCCTTTCAAAGCTTCCGTGTGCTTATTAACTGGCACCGATTCACCTGTCAACGCCGATTCTTCGGCATACAGGCTGTTCGCTTCAATAAATCGCAGATCTGCGGGAATTCGGTCTCCACTTTCAAGCAGGACTATATCTCCCGGGACCAGTTCGCGGGCTGGAATTTGCAATATTGTCTCATCACGAAGGACACGGGCGTTTGGAGCGGACAATTCTTTTAACGCCCGTAGGGAGCGCTCAGCCCGATATTCTTGAATAAAACCAAGAATGCCGTTCATAATAATGATCGCAACAATTGTAATTGCATCCAGATACTCCCCAAGCAGGCCTGAAATTAAGGTTGCTCCAACGAGAACAAGCACCATAAAATCTTTAAACTGGCCCAAAAATAAAGTAATTGGAGACAGTTTGGGACCATCTGATAGTTCGTTTTTTCCATTTTGCTCCAATCGCTTCTCTGCCTCTGACGAGGTCAGTCCCAGTAAGGTCTGCATGTTTTGGGCTTCCATCGTTTCCTCGCTTGTCATTTGATACCACTTCTTCTGACTCATTCCGTATTACCTCCCATAAGGTTGCTCTGATACCGCCTTGCGAAAGGCTGCAAAGCTCAATTTTCATTACAAATTCCTCATGAGTAAATGTATTCAGACAAGCTGCGAAATAGCACAAATGAAAAGTCGCTTAAGTTTTTGTTCAAAGTATGGCATGATAGAGGGTGAACTAGAAGTTCATGTTCAAAAAGTCAACTTTTCAGTACCGAGAAGGTTGCAATAAGGTGAAGAAGGAGGAGCGGAGTTTAGGCACACCTAAATGAGCACCGCACTTCGAGTCTTATTGCAAGATTCGATGCCGAGTGAGCCTCCTGTATAACTTCGTAATCAAATGGGGACTTTTTGAACAACCTCTATAAGTTCAATTAAATTATAAGTACGAACGGAGTTGTAATCGATATGTCGTTAGACGGTCTCGTCGTCCATAGTTTGGTGCAAGAGCTTCAAGCCTGCGTAGGCGGCCGAATTAATAAAGTTCATATGCCCTCGGGCAACGATATCATACTGCAGCTTCGCGCTCAGGGCAGTAATCTTAAGCTGCTGTTGTCTGCTAATCCAACTTATCCCCGTGTACATCTTACGGAGAAGTCCTATTCCAACCCGCTGGACGCGCCCATGTTCTGTATGCTGCTGCGCAAGCATTGCGAAAGCGGTATTATCGAGAGCATTACACAGCCCGGTTTGGAGCGAGTCATTCACATCGGCTTGAGACAGCGCGATGAGCTTGGGGATGTGAGCATCAAAACGATCATTATTGAAATCATGGGAAGGCATAGCAATATTATTTTGCTGGATCCATCGACCGATACGATCATTGACGGAATTCATCATGTAACCCCTGCAATCAGCAGTTACCGTATCATTATGCCTGGCAGCCGTTATACGGCACCACCTGAACAGCATAAGGAACAGCCTTTTCACATTGAACGTGACTCCTTCATTGAGTTGATGACGCAGGCGCCACCTGTCCAACCCGAGCAGGACGACCCTTTCAAAGCACCTGCCAAACCTGCTCAGCTTTGGGATGATCTCACCTGGGAGCAGCGTCTTGTCGCTCGGTTTAGCGGCTTCAGTCCTTTGATTGCCAAAGAAATTGTATACCGGACTCAGCCCAAGATAACGGTTGCGCATACGCCTGTTGAGAGCGCCTCGCGTCTGTGGGAGCCCTTCTTTTCGATCATTAATCAACTGAGATCAGACATTGGCGCACCTAATATTTGTGAGCAGGAGGAAACAGGCAAAGCTTATTTTTCCGTTATCAAACTGACCCATCTGCAAGGGGAAATCCAATATTATGACACGGTAAGCCAATGTCTGGAAGCCTTCTACGGGGATAAAGCCGAGCGCGATACCGTCAAGCAGCGGGTGTCCGATCTACTGAAGTTTCTTCAAAATGAACGAAACAAAAATGCGAAGAAGCTGGAAAAGCTGCAGGAGACACTGAACGAGGCTCAGGACTCTGACAAATTGCGCATACTTGGCGACTTGCTGACAGCTTCCATGCATCAGATTCAGAAAGGCACTTCCGCCATTGAAGTCATTAACTATTATGATGAAGAGCAGCGAATGATCACTATTCCACTGGATCCTCTGCTCACGCCTTCGGAAAATGCACAGCGTTATTTTAAAAAGTATACCAAAAGCAAAAACAGTCTCATCGCGGTAAAAGTTCAAATGGAGCAGACTCACGAGGAAATCCTCTACTTGGACAGCTTGCTGCAGCAGCTGGGTACTGCCTCACTCAGCGATATCGCCGAAATCCGTGAAGAACTTATTGAACAAGGATACATTCGCGACCGCAGTAAAAAAACACGCAAAAAGAAGCAAAATCAGCGGCCCCTGCTGTCTTGCTTTACGTCCAGTGAAGGTATTCCGATCTATGTCGGAAAAAATAATACGCAGAACGAATACTTAACGAATCGGTTGGCCCAGTCCGCAGATACCTGGCTGCATACGAAGGATATTCCCGGCTCTCATGTTGTCATTCGCAGCGTACAGTTCGGGGATGCAACCCTTCATGAGGCTGCCCAGCTCGCCGCTTATTTTAGCCAAGCCAAGGCATCCAGTCAGGTGCCAGTCGATTATACGATGATCAAGCATGTCCGCAAGCCAAGCGGTGCCAAGCCGGGATTTGTGATCTATGATCATCAGAAAACTTTATTTATCACACCTGATGCTGATGGGATCAAACAACTGCCTGTGAGTATCAAGTAGAGCGTACCCTCCCAAACCCTCCCTATAGGGAGGGCCCCAAAGGGCAACGCCCTCTGGACTCCCTTTCTATGTGCGGACTTTTGTGTTCTCGGGGCGCTTTTCGTCCCTACGGGACACGCTTAGTTTGGGTGGGATGGCAGGAGCGCGGACTTTTGTGTTCTCGGGGCGCTTTCGTCCCTGTGGGACACGCTGGACTGCGGTGCATCGGTTGGGGGCGGACATTGGTTGGGATTAGGACGCATCGTCCCTGTGGGACACGCTTGGTGCAGATTTAAAACAACTTAGTGCCAGGTACTTGTTAGTTTTTGTAAATATGCCTTTAAGGCATCCTGAAGGTCTTCGCGCTGAAGTGCGATTTCGATGGTTGCTTCGAGATATCCGAGTTTATCTCCGACGTCATAACGTCTGCCTTGGACCGGGCAGATGACCATAGGGCTCTGGCTGTTCAGTATGCGCAGCGCATCGGTCAGTTGGATCTCACCGTTTCTGCCAGGCTCACAATTTTCCAGTATGCTGAAAATCTCCGGTTGAATGATATATCTGCCGATGACTGCCAGATTCGATGGTGCATGACCGCGGTCCGGTTTTTCGACCAAATCCTCGATATACCGGTAATAAGGGTGGACCACAGAGGAAGGCGAAACGATCCCATATTTGTCCACATCCTCCCACGGTACCTCCGATACGGCAATGATGGATGTCTCCGTATGCTCATACAGCTCGATCATTTGCTGCAAGAACGGTGGCTCTGCCTGAATAATATCGTCGCCAAGTAGTACGGCAAACGGTTCATTGCCTATAAATTTACGTGCGCACAATACGGCATGCCCGAGACCAAGTGGCTGCTTTTGGCGAATATAATGAACATCCGCAAGGTTCGACACATCCTGTACGAGCTTTAACAGCTCAAGATTCCCTTTTTCCTCCAGCATCATTTCCAACTCAACGGATTTGTCAAAATGATCCTCAATCGCTCTTTTATTACGACCGGTAACTATCATAATATCTTCAATGCCGGAGGCAATCGCTTCTTCAACAATATATTGAATCGCCGGTTTATCGACGATTGGTAGCATTTCTTTGGGCTGAGCTTTGGTAGCAGGTAAAAAACGGGTTCCTAGACCTGCGGCTGGTATGATTGCTTTACGTATTTTCATCATAATCCTCCTGATCCTCTACCTTGCTCCTCTATTTACAGCTTTCGTTTAGCTTCAAAGAGCTGTTGGACAACAGAAATCGCGATTTTTTTTGAGCCTATAGGCGAATGAAACACAACCCCGCCCCGCTCACCATGAAAATCCGATCCCGCCGTCACAATCAGCTGATACTGCTTGGCGATAGACAAATAATGCTGCTCCTGCTCGACTGTATGATCCGCATGGTATACCTCGATGCCCGCTAAACCGCTTTCGACAAGCTCACCGATTAATTGATCCTGCCCATACAAACCGGGATGAGCAAGCACAGGGACACCACCCGCATCCAGGATCCAATCAATTGCTGTTGCCGGCTCAATCCGCGGCGGATTAACATAGGCGGCACCATCTTTTCCGAGAAATCGATCAAATGCTTCAGCAATAGAGCCAACATGTCCCTTACGCAGCATTGCATCGGCGATATGCGGCCTACCAAGTGTTTCATCGACTTTTTTCGATGCTTGCAGAGACGCACGCACTTCTTCCATCGTGAGTGGAACACCGAGTTCATTCAGCTTCTCAAGCATCATCTCGTTCCTTTTGTCCCGAACACTCCTCAGATTCGCCAACCGCTCCAAAAACAGCTCATTTTCGTAATCCATCCAATACCCCAGAACATGGATATCTTCACCACCAGCTATTGTGCTGATCTCCACGCCAGGGACAACCTGAATTCCATATTGCTCACCCGCAGCTATCGCTTCCTGAAGCCCGGCTACCGTATCATGATCGGTTATCGCAATAGCCCCTAGTCCTGCCGCTACAGCAAGCCGTACATTTTCAGCTGCTGGCTGCATCCCATCCGACGCCAAAGTGTGACTGTGCAAATCCGCGTATACCATGTGAACCCTCTTTTCCTGATTGGATTGTTATATGCTTTTGGATAATCCGGAATATCCCATTCTCTGCTATTCGGTCAACCTGTCCCTAAAGCCACTGACTTAAATCCCGTTCGCGCAAAAAGGTCAAAAAGGTAACCGCCGATATTGGCAAAATGGTTGAATTCAGATAAATCGCATGAAAGTTGCGTGTAAAGCAAACGCCTTCGATTTTCTTTACGACTAATACACCCAGCGCCGCTTCATGCTTGAGAGAGGATTGGGACAATATGGAGATACCAAGATCAGCTTCTACAGCCGATTTAACAGCGCCGGTACTGCCAAGCTCCATAACGATCTTCATATCGCCCGGGTCACAGCCTGCACGTGCAAGCTCTTCCTCCATAACTGTTCTCGTCCCCGAGCCCTGCTCTCTTAATATAAATGGATACTTCAGCATCTCTTCTAGCGTAACGACTGGCATGTCAGCTAAAGGATGGTCTTTTGGAACAATAAGCATCAATTCATCATTCATCACAGCTTCCACATGTACATCGGGGTGATGCACCTCTGCTTCCACAATACCAAAGTTCAATTGGTGGTTCAGCACTTCATCTAGTATTTGTCTCGTATTGATGACCTTCATGCTAATCGATATGTTCGGGTATTCCTTTCCAAAAGGCCCGAGCAGGCGAGGCAATATATATTCCCCTACAGTCATACTCGCTCCTAAGTGAAGCCTTCCTTCCAGCATATGCGTAAATTTGGACATACTGATGTCCGTTTCTTTTATTAAGTCAATACTCCGCTTGGCAAATGGCATTAAGGTTCTGCCCGCTTCCGAGAGTTCAATCTTTTTCGTGGAACGGTGAAACAGCTTCGTACCAAAATAATCCTCTAACGATTGCACCTGCATCGTAACAGCAGGCTGGGTCATGTGAAGGGCTTGTGCCGCATAAGAAAAACTGCCTTTCTCCGCGACTGTATAAAATATATGAAGCTGATGAAAATTAAGTGCCATGATCTGCGTACCTCCAACATGCTTTGGTAGACCTATTATAGCAAATAAAAAAAGAGCATGCTGCATCCGCGCAGAATACTCTTTTGTAATTATCCATTATCGGCGTTTTCGGCTGTTTTTGATCAATGTCATTCGACGTGAATGACGCAGCCATGAGTAATACGATTTCAAATCTCTAAGCTCAATCGTTTCAGACATCCGTCCGAGAAAAGTTACAATGACCATCCGATGCAGCTTGGTACCAGTCTCACTAACGTTCTCCATCTCTGTGAATTCAGCGATTAACACCAAATCGTCATCCACAAGATAAGCATCTTCGCCATTCTTGTAATAGGACTTGATCTGACCCGCTTTTAAGCGGTTCCATAAAAAAGCACAAATATCTTCAAAACCCGTTTTCTCATGCTCAACTCGGTCATTCCAACGGATTTGGGCATGATTCGTGATAACGATATCCGTGATGCTTTTGTTACCTAATGAAACAAAAAACGGTTCACAACCATTTGATCGTTCTATCGTTCTATCTCTCATAAATCACAACCCCCCACCCATGAAATTAGTTCTTTAAACCTATGTACACTAAAGCGTTTCCACTTATTTTACATTACTGGAGAACGATTGACAAATTAATTATTCTTTAGTTAAATCTTGTAAACTTGATACTTCACAGCAAAAAAAAGCCCCTGGCATCAGAAGCTTTTCCTCCAAAAATGTATATAATAAACTGATATACCTCATTATATAAACAAATTACATACCACTTATAGAGGTTGTTCAAAAAGTCATCTTTTGATCACGAAGTCATACACGTTGCTGACTCGGCATCGAATCTTGCATTCAGGCTCGAAGTGCGGTGCTCATTTAGGTTTGCCTAAACTCCGCTCCTCCTTCTTCACCTTCTTGCAACCTTCTCGGTGCTGAAAAGTCGACTTTTTGAACACGCACTCACAGGGTATAAAAGCTTGATTTATCAGCCCCGTTGTTACTATACTCGGTTTGAATTTCATTTCGATAGGACCGTTCAACTTTTTTGACAAAAGCCAGCTTTTGCAGCTGCTTCATTGTTTCCTCCAGCTTGCTCGCATGGACATACATGGCTGCATAATGTAACCTTTTGGAAATAAAATGCACACTTCCATAACGCTCCAAATGCTTATTCGCTGCTTTGAGATCTGTCACCCAAACAATAAGACCGCTTCGATCGGTTAACATCAGCATTACCTACTTTCTATAGAGTCAAATGAAAGGATGATTGACTGTGGACAACGGAGAATTGAATATTCACATCGTACGCGGTGCGCTAACGGAAAGTCGGCACATCGTTCATCTCGCTGTCATGGATATCAACCGCAAGCTGATCGTCTCCGCGGGAGATTCCTCTTTGTATACTTTTGCACGTTCAACTGCCAAGCTGCTTCAGGCTATTCCACTGCTGGAAGCGGGTGGAGCAGAGCGCTTACATCTTGATGATAAACAAATCACCTTATTATGCGCCTCCCACAATGGCGAGGATGAACATGCCAGCTTGGTTGATCATACCCTGCATCAGCTGGATCTTGATGAAACCGCATTGTGCTGCGGGGTTCATGAACCGTTTCATAAACCTACAGCAGAACGTTTAAAGCAGGCCAACCAGCCACCCACTCCACTGCGCAATAATTGCTCAGGAAAGCATACAGGCATGCTGGCGTTAGCTCAAATAATGGGTGTATCCAATCAATCCTATATAGAGATCAATCACCCTGTCCAGCAGCGTATGCTACATGTTATCGCTGATATGGGCAGAATGATGCCAGAGCAGATAACTCTGGGCACAGACGGCTGTGGCGTCCCTGTATTTGCAATGCCTCTGGAAGCATTGGCATTTGCCTATGCGCAGCTGGGAAACCCTGTAAATCTGAGTGCCTCCCGTAGTGAAGCTTGCAACCGTATCATCAGGGCTATATCCAGAGAGCCTTATTATATCGCAGGGAGTGATCGATTCGATACTCGACTGATTGAGGTCACTAATGGACGTATCATTGGAAAAATGGGCGCTGAGGGCTTGTTCGCCCTCACCATACCCGAGAAGAGCTGGGGAATTGCACTCAAGATTGAAGATGGTGCCATACGAGCACTTTATCCAGCTGTCATGGAAACGTTAATTCAACTAAATCTGCTGCAGGAGCAGGAAATCGTAGCCTTGCATTCTTTTCATCGTCCAGCTATTAAGAACTGTCACGATCAAATCGTAGGCAGTATCCAACCGAACGCCCTGCTACAATGGCATTGATTGAAACTCTCAAACGGAAGAAACGCGGATCATCTCTGGTTCCTAAAATACTATGAATTAGCTGCAGCCGCCGCTGCAGCTTCCTCCTGTAGAGCAGCTGCCTGTTGAACAACTACCACCGCTTGCAAGCGGATCATTACTCGGTACTTTGATCGTATCCGAAACGCTGTGCGCTATCGTTTGCGATATGGAATACAATAAATTGTCAAGTCTCTCCTCAGCTAGCTTAAACCTTCTAACGGATTCCAGACTATCTAACTGATTTTGAATTTCCTGTACCTGCCCCAATGCAGCATGGTAATCAGGATGAAAATGCCCAAACCTTTGGCACTCCTCAAACAACTCTTTCTTCTTGTCAAACTGACGTACCAATCCGCTTACCTGTGTATCCTGATCAATCTGCTGCTTCCAATATAGAAACTCCGCTGTCTCAGCGGAACTTTTTATCATGTCCCCCAAATCATACGCCTGCATGAGAATAGCAGACATGTCCAAGGTTTGCGCTTCTGTTACTGCCATCATCGCACCTGCCTTTTCGAATGTTTATGATTGTTGTACTCCCTACTATCATAACACACAAAAGGCCCTTATGCAGATCAATATTTCTCGTATACTCCTGGTACTATGATCCGCATTTCTTCACAATCACTGAAAAACAAGTTAATTTCATTTCCATGAGGCACCTCAAAGCCCGTTATCTTCCAGCTCGCATCAATTTCCTGCAGCGTTCTTGGAATGATTACTCGATCTATCCCATTACCGCGGATCTGAAGCGATGTTTTCCATTCCATAGCCTTCAGCGTGATCTCCCTGCGGGTACTGGTATGGTATGTTCGATATTCCTTCATCCAAGCCGTCGGAACCGCACGAAGCTCTGGATACAACTCTGCTAATGAGGGCATCTGAAGCTCCATTTCCAATTGGATATAAGAATGGCGTGAATCCAGAAACCCTGTTCTATGGGTTAACTGTGGGTATGATTCCAGCTCAGGTGTGGTCAACTCCGATATGTCCATTATTATCGTTGTTTCCTTATCGACATCAAACACATCTTCCTTAAATCCTAGCTCTCCCGCCCACTGGTCTATTGTAAATTGTACATGTTCTGGAATACCATCAGCGGAATATCGTTCAAGAAACGCAAGTATGTGCTCGACTCGACGCCCTGTTTGGATACCACGCTGCAAGCTCTTCTTGGTTATATGATAAAGGGACATGGAGTCCGTATATCGATGATCAGCCATGGCTGTTAGCTCCCAGCGTACGGCAAACCCGACATTGGGCGGAACCAGCACTTCAAAGTCCGGCTGAATATACAAATAGGGTTCCGACTCATCCTTGCTTACGACCGGAGCCAGAGGATGTTGACTCCAACGATAACAATGTGCCTGTTCCTGCCTGCTGACGCCCTTTTCCAGCCAGCCGAACGCCAGCAATGGATTAAGCCACCCTGCTTCTAATTGCTCCACAAGCATTTCATCATGGAGAACTGAGTTTAACGGAATAACTTCACAATCCTTTAGCCATCTTAAAATATCATCTCCACTTATCCAATCCTCATTCGGAAGACGCTCCAACCAAAGAACGGCATGCTGCAGCCACGACTCTGCGGGGAACATCAGTTCCTTCCACAACAGGTACAGTCGTTTATTTTGCTCTGCCTCACTAGTGCGCAGCCAGCGTCTGATCTCCTCAGCCTGAAGCACAAGCTCCTCAGCCTGCTGGCGGACAATTTGCAGCCTGATCATGAAATCCAATATAACCGCAATTGATTCACTATACACATTCATATAAGCATACTTAATTCCGCATGCTTTGAATGTATCATCATTGAGTGGGAGCAGTTCTTTCCATTTGTGCAGGGTTCTTTTGGACAATGTGCCGCTTTTGGTCAGCCTCATTTCATTCTGGTTCATATATACCATAGATTGAAATATATTGTGGACAAGCCCCGTTCCACCTTGATCTGTCAGCTCGATATCTTTATCTTTCATTTGTTCTTTTCTCACGGGTGCATGATGTTCATCACCATTCTCAAATAACCTTTCTTGATCTGGATTCCACAGGATCTGCTGCCACATTGCCAGCCCATCATGAGCCATAACATACAGCTGCTCTCCCCACGACTTACGCAATGCGTATAAAAATCCCTTTTCAACAAGCAGCAGCAGCCCAACCCGAGCTTCAGCTCCAGACATTAAAGAATGCGTAATCCGCTCAAGCTTGGGCCAATCAAAGGGCTCACAGCCTACATGGGTGACGAGGAGCTGCAGCAAACGGCATTCCCTTTCGGACAATTGCCCGTAGATCGACTTCATGATTTCGATATCGCTCCAAATCGTCACAAGTGGGTATCCCTGCTGAATCCATGGCGCATAAATGCGTTCGGTCTCCAGCTTTTTTATAAAACCCGGCTCCATTCGACCCAGAAAATAGGCATGGTTCATAATCGAACGACCTCGGACTGCACGGATTGCCAGGACTGAATCCGGTAACGATACCCCTGCTCGACCAAAAACAATTGACGGTTCAGCGCGTAATCCTGCTCTTTGGTGTTATCTGAAACAATCGAGTAAAAAAAAGCCTCATTCCTATTTGCTTTGGGACGTAAAATCCGACCAAGCCGCTGCGCCTCCTCCTGCCGCGAGCCGAAACTGCCCGAAATTTGGATCGCAACCGCTGCATCCGGCAAATCGACAGCAAAGTTAGCCACCTTCGATACAATAAGCACCCTAATCTTACCATTTCGAAACTTTTCAAACAGCTCCTCACGCCTTTCCTGAGAAATCTCACCGTAAATCAAAGGAACCTGCAGAACATCAGATATTTGCTTGAGCTGTTCGATATATTGCCCGATAATAAGAACCTGTTCGGTCGAATGCCTCTTTAATAGTTCTTGAATAACACCATATTTGGCACTGTTCATGCTGGCTAATCTCATTTGCTGCCTCGGTCCTGAGACTTCATACCGCTCCCTCTCGGCCTCAGTTAGCTCTACACGGATTTCCGAACAGTTAACCGATGCAATCCATCCCTTACCCTCCAGTTCCTTCCAAGGCATGTCGTATCGCTTGGGACCTACGAGTGAGAACACATCCTCTTCTCTGCCGTCTTCTCGAATGAGAGTAGCTGTCAACCCAAGCCTTCTTGTCGCTTGAATGTTTGCAGTAACACGAAAAACCGGAGCGGGCAATAGATGTACTTCATCATAGACAATCAATCCCCAGTCACGTTTATTAAATAGATCCATATGCACAAACAAATCATCCTTAGACTTCCGGTAGGTCAAAATTTGATAGGTGGCAATCGTAATCGGTCGAACCTGCTTGATCAAACCGCTGTATTCCCCAACCATATCCTCCGTCACGTTCGTTTTATCTAGAATTTCCCGCTTCCATTGCTTGACTGATGTACTATTCGTCGTAAGAATCAAGGTCGCACAGTTCAGTTTACCCATTGCTGCTATACCTATAAGTGTTTTTCCCGCCCCGCAAGGCAGCACCAGCACACCGCTCCCTCCAAGGGTACTTCCCTCCTGATAAAAGGAATCGACCGCAACCTGCTGATAATCCCGCAGTTCAAAAGACTGACCCTGCTCAGTGGAGTGCTTTAAATTAATAGGCAATTCTTCGCCACGAGAATAACCAGCCAAGTCCTGTACAGGGTAACCCAGCTTGATTAATTCCTGCTTCAGAACGCCTCGAAATGTGGAAGAGAATCGCAGGGTACGCGAATCAATCTGACACAGACCATAGGAGCGAAGTGATCTATACGACACCATTTCTTTAATAGCATCCACATCATCAGAAACCAACAGCAGGTCCTCGCCCAAACTTTCTATTCGCACTAACCCGTAACGTTCAACGAATCTCCGTATATCCTGCTTAACATGTACAGATACACCGAATTTTGCGTGCTGCTCCAGAAATTCAACGATTTCCGCTGTCGTCATTCCCGCCGCTGCCGCATTCCATAGAGATAGCGCAGACATCCGGTAGGTGTGAATCACTCCTGGGGTCTTCACCAAATCGGCAAAGCGGGTCAATACAATTCGGACCTGCTCCGAATCTGGATGACGCGCTTCAAGTAGCACCGTAAAATCGTTTTGCACAACTAGCGGCTTTTTCGAATCTATCTTCATGTGTTCCCTCCTAAGGGCTTTCCACAGGAAAGCCTGCTTCGTAAGCATCTACCGAGCTTTCCACAGGAAAGTTTATACTGCTTTTACGTCCATCTGGCTTTTGTTTACAAAGCCTATCTCCTCTAGTATGAAAATAAAGGGAATAAAATAAACATCTTTTCTCTTTACAAGCAATTTCTTCAGGCTCTACAATGAGGAACGGAGCAGAATTAGATAAATACGAGCTGCAATAGGGGGACTCATGAGACAACGATCCATCATACTGGCTTTATTACTTTGTTTTTTTATCCTCATCACAGGATGCCAGCAGCAAGAGCAAGCGGCCTCCTCCAAGCAAAATCGTCAGCAAGTTAAAATCGAACGTGTGGTTGATGGCGATACACTGGAGATTCAGCTGAACGGCAAAAAAGAAAAGGTAAGACTGATAGGCATCGATACACCCGAGACAAAGAAACCGAATACACCCGTCATGTTTTATGGTGAAGAAGCCTCGAACTATACAAAGAAACGTCTTGATAAAAAAACAGTAGAATTGGAATGGGATGTTGACCGCAAGGATCAATACGAGCGACTGCTCGCTTATGTGTGGGTTGGGGACGAGTTGTTCAATCGTACTTTGGTAAGCGAAGGATACGCACGAATAGCGACCTTCCCACCTAACGTGAAATATGTGGACTTGTTCAAGAAGGCTCAGGAGGAGGCACGACAAAAGCAAAAAGGTTTATGGAAAAATTACGATGCCGCATTTGAAAAAAGGTGACCAGGAGGGAGCAATCCCACCAGTCACCTTTTGTTATTGGGCGTATAGAATGTAGATTAATGTGTACCTTTAACGTCCAATTGCAGCTCCTTGGTTTCCTTAACCAAAGTAGAGTTTTTAATACGTTCCTGCAGCTTTTCATAATACAGGTCTTCATTGATTGGCAGATCTACCCAATTGTCAGTCCATGACGACAAGTGCATTGCGTTGGATAGCGTCAAGCCTTTAATACCCTCTTCGCCAGGAGCCAACAGCTTGGTTCCTTTGAGGATATGGTCAACAAAGTTTTGTGTAATACCCTTATGCTGTGGCCCTGGAGCTCCGATTACAGGAACTTCACATTTCCAGCATTCAGGAGAACCGAAGCCACCTTTAAACTCACGGTTAAAGTCAGGCTCGGATTGACGCAGGCGCCAGAAGGTCAGCTTGTCATCTTCGATCACGATTTTACCATTGTCGCCGCTAACTTCGTAACGGTTTGTTCCAGGTGCTTCGCCAGTCGTTGTCACGAACAGCCCTGTAGCACCATTTTCATATTCTACGTACGCCGTTACATCATCTTCAACCTCAATGTTACGGTATTTACCAAAGCCGCAAAACGCTCTTACACGCTTCGGCATCATATCTACAGTCCACTGCCACAAGTCCAGCTGATGCGGATCCTGATTGATCAGAACGCCGCCGCCTTCTCCAGCCCAGGTTGCACGCCAGCCGCCTGAATCATAATAGCTCTGGGAGCGGTACCAATTGGTAATAATCCAGTTCGTACGGCGAACTTGACCAAGTTCACCAGAAGTAATCAAATCTCTCAGCTTTTGATACAGCGGATTGGTACGTTGATTGAACATAATACCAAATGCCTTATCGGATTTAGCCGCAGCCTCATTCATTTCACGAACTTGCTTCGTGTATACGCCAGCTGGTTTTTCGACCAGAACGTGGTAGCCATGAGCAAGTGTTTGAATAGCAGATGTCGGATGGTCATAGTGCGGAGTTGCTACTATTACAGCATCGAATGCTTTGGATGCGAAAAATGCCTCCGCGTTATCGAACAATTGAATATTTGCATTGCCATGATGGGCTCTAACCCATTCGAGTCGGGTTGGGTCTGTATCCACAATGGCGGTCAACTCGGCGCCATTTACTTGGCCTTTGGTCAAGTAATCGATATGGCTTTTTCCCATGTTGCCTACACCGATAATACCGATGCGTACTTTATCCATTCGTATTTCCCTGCCTCTCATTTAAATTAAAAAGAATAATTGTAAGCATTTTCTTGCACTCGTTTATTATACCTTGCACACGTTAACATTACAACAAAAAAAACGTTCCCCCTTCACAATCAGGGAGAACATTAATCTTCACCAAATGTTGAATAATAGCAGAGTTAAGTTAAATCTTCACTTTTTCTTTTTCGGAAATCTGGTTTAAAGCTTCGCCAGCTTCATCAGCGAATTTGTCTCTTACAGCAAGGTCACCTATCGATACGATTCCGACCAGCTTTCCGTTGTCCACGACAGGTAACCGGCGGATTTGCTGATTGGCCATCAGCTTGGCAGCCTCGTCGATGGTTGTTTGAGGAGTTGCACTTGTAATTTGCGTGCTGCTCATCACATTTTCAACTGCTGCTGAGCCTTCTTTTTTCTCGGCCAAGCCACGAATGACAATATCCCGGTCGGTGATTACACCAATTAATTTAGTTCCTTCAACGACGGGGATGAATCCAGTATCCTCCTGCTTCATCTTCACCGCAACCTCATACACGTTATCCTTTAGCGTGACCGTAGCAAATTGCTTTGTCATGATGTCTTTTATTAGAGATGCACCCATGCGAATTACCTCCCGGAGTATAGTCTGACGCCAGCTGGTTTTTTGCCAACAAAAAAACAACCTGCTCCCGCCGCAGACATAGATTTCCCCGAACGGTCCATTCCCATTCGATTAACCTCTAACCATTCTGACAATCCATAACCATTGCAATAAATAAGCGAGCTGCGTCTCGCATCGAGCTTTCATCAATATCAAATTTAGGGTGATGATGCGGATAAATGATTCCTTGTTCCGGATTACCCGCACCCACAAACATAAAGCAGCCCTTACGCTCATGTAAGTAATAAGCAAAATCTTCTCCAGCCATAATGAGTGGTGAAGGTTTCACGGGAACAACCTTTTCTCCAGCCCGCAGAAATCGGTTCGCCTCACCCTCATCGTTGACAACAGGCGGATAACCCATTTTATAATCAAAGCTATATTCCGCCCCATACATCTCACAGGTTTGTCGAACAATTCTCTCCAGCCTGTCTTTCACTTCCAGACGAAGCTCAGGATCATAAGTCCTGACGGTCCCATTCAAAGCGGCGGACTCAGCAATCACGTTAAAGCTGCTTCCACTATGAAAAGAGCCTACAGAAACAACACAGGGCTCCGTTGGGCTCACGCTTCGACTCACTATGGTTTGCAAATTAACGACAACCTGGGCAGCGATGACGATACTGTCGATCGTTTGATGCGGAAGCCCTCCGTGCCCCCCCTTGCCCTTTACTACGATTTCAAACTCATCTGCCGCGGCCATCATTGGACCCGGTTTGGAATAAGCACTGCCTACAGGAAATGGTGTCCACAGATGAATGCCATACACATAGTCAACCCCATCCAGCGCGCCTTCCTTGATCATATTTATCGCACCGCCGGGACTTTGTTCTTCTGCAGGCTGAAATATGAAAACAACATCACCCTTAAGAACCTCTGGATGCTCAGACATAACCTTGGCCACACCTAATAAAGTAGAAGTGTGCGCATCATGTCCACAGGCATGCATAATGCCTTTATTTTTTGATGCGTATTCACAGGTTTTTTCATCCTGAATAGGCAGTGCATCCATATCAGCACGCAGGGCCACTGTAGGACCATTGCCATTTCCCTTTAAACGGGCAACAACACCATGCCCACCGACATGGGTACGAACCTCCAGTCCCCACTGCCCCAAATGCTGTGCCACAAAGGCCGCTGTCTTCCGTTCATGATAGGACAATTCCGGATGCTGATGTAAATAACGCCGCCAGCTGATCATCTGGGGAACGAGAAGATCTATCGCTTGCAATAAAGATTCCATCATCTGATACCTCCGGTTTGTTAGGATGTTCCTATTTTAACAAAAAAGCCAACAGCTTTCATCTATGTGTCACAAGAACTTCAAATTTTATTGTCATGAAACCTTCACAAGTAGCAATAGGCTTGCACAAGTTTGGGAAACATACTATCATGAATAAAGGATTATAGAGATCGTTTTTCTGCGAAAAACTTTTAGGAGGACTTTACAATGATTATTGAAAAAAACGGTTTATTAGGACTTAAAAGCGATTTGGCTCATTTAGATGATGTTTCATCCAAATTAGGTTTTGTTCGTTGGCAGTGGGAATATACGCGTGCTACTTATGACTTGAAGCTGGTCGACAAAACAGATCAAAGCGAATATTTTTTGCGAATCAATACACGTACAGAATCCGGCAAGCTCGAATCCCCATATGCTATTCTTTACATAGAGCATATTTATATTGGAAGAGCTACATTCCCACACGGTCTGGATTATCAATCACCTGTACCCGATAGCATTATGAAAATTGCCACACAAAAGCTTACACAGCTAAAAACCGAATTGTCCTTATAATGGGCAGAGCCTCATGACTTCCCAGCGAAGAGGAACACCGGATTTTCTGCTGCTTTTTTTAGCCTTTTCCTTAGTATGCTTCGGATTAGCCATGGTTTTTAGTGCCAGCATGGCCTACTCGCGTTATGATTCCGTTACGGCTACTATGCTCAATGATCCGTCGTATTTGGCGATCCGCCAGGCAGCCGCGATTGCATTGGGCACGGTAGCCATGTTTTTTTGTATGAATATTAATTATAATGTTTTGAAAAAATGGATTGGTCCAGCTTTTATCATAGTCGTTATTATGCTGGTGCTGGTTCCTATTTTCGGAAACAAAGTAAACGGCGCCAGAAGCTGGTTTGTAATTGCCGGCTTCGGGATACAGCCGGCCGAATTTGCCAAGCTGGCGGTCATTCTTTATTTGGCTGCATTAATCAGCAAAAAAGAGGATAAATTTCGAAGCTTTAAAAAGGGTCTGCTTCCCGCGTTGACAATTGTCGGCTTTATATCAGCCTTAATCCTTCTCCAGCCCGACCGCGGCTCGACAATGATTCTTGTTCTCTGTGCCACCATCGTGATTATAGCCGGAGGAGCCAATTTAAAGCATATCTTTTTGTTAGGTGCTGCAGGTGCGTTTGTGATGGCGATCGGTGTTGCGATATATGTTATTAAAACCAAATTGAGCGGTCAAAGCTATCTTTTGGATCGGTTCACCTCTTTTATGGACCCCTTTGCAGATCCGCTTGATACTGGCTACCAGCTGGTACAATCTTTGTATGCTTTTGGCCACGGCGGCATTTCCGGTGCAGGCTTTGGACAAGGCATTCAGAAGCTGCATTATCTTCCTGAAGCCCATAATGACTTTATATTTTCTATAATCGGTGAAGAGCTTGGTTTTATTGGGAGCTCCCTGTTTATTCTTATTTATTTGGCCTTTCTATGGAGGGGCCTGCTCATAGCCATTCGTTGCAATGAACTATTTGGAACCTTAGCAGGGGTTGGAATTATCGGCATGATCGCCATACAAGCACTTATCAATCTGGGTGGGGTTACGGGGAGCATTCCCCTGACAGGCGTTACTTTGCCTTTAATCAGCTATGGAGGCTCATCCATGCTGGTTACGCTCATCAGCCTCGGCATTCTTCTTAGTATATCCCGGGAATATAATAAGCCGGAAAAGGAAACAAAAAAGAGAGCCTAGATTCGTGCAAAGGCTCTCTTTTTGTGCGGCTTCTATGCCAGTCCAGTGATCGATTTGATTACTTCACCCGAAGTGCTTCTTCCACCTGTACTTCTTCCTCGCGGAAAGCAACCCCTTCAACCTTCACATTAACTTCGACAACGGATAATCCTGTCATGTTTTCAACGGCATCACGAACGTTCTGCTGCAGCTCGCTGCATACTTCCTGGATCTTGGAGCCATAATTCACTATGACACGTAAATCGATGGCAGCCTCTAGTTGACCTACTTCGACCGAGACACCTCTTTGCACATTTTTACCACTCAGTCTTTTAGCTAACCCTTCAGAAATGCCTCCCGACATCGCAGCGATCCCGGAAGTTTCCAACGCAGCTAAGCCTGCGATTGTTGAAACAACATCATCTGAAATGCGGATAATACCTGTTTGTATTTCTTCGGACATATGGATCACTCCTTAGTGGGTTATATTCATATTGTAATGACTTCCTATAGGGAAAGCAACTTTATTCGGACAAACTTCGGCTTATTTTGCACTGTGCATACACGTTACTGCATGTTTACGGAATCCCTTAAAATGGGTATAGTAGAATAGGTTTTATTGTTTACAGGTATACTTTAGGTAAAGGGGGATAAGCATGAAACGTCATTTTTTTACCATTGGGCTGATTTCCAGTTTTTTGCTAAGCGCAGTGGCCCATTATTCCGGGATATTCCCTTCTGCCGTGCAGCTAGCATTTTCTTGTATCGCTATCATCTTTGTTGCGGGATTTCTCGGTAAAGCTACAGAAAGCGTGGCCCACTATGCTGGAGAACGGGTTGGAGGGTTCTTGAATGCGACTTTTGGTAACGCAGCTGAACTGATTATTGCCTTTTTTCTGGTCAAGGAAGGTAAATTCGAGATTGTCAAAGCAAGCATTACCGGTTCTATTATCGGCAATCTGCTGCTGGTTCTCGGTCTCAGCCTGTTGATCGGAGGGTTGAAGTACAAGGAACAGAACTTCAATATCAAGCTGGCGAGTCATAATGGTTCCTTAATGCTGCTTGCTGTAATTGCCTTGTTTGTTCCAGCTGCTTTTGCCAGCTCACTGACAACCATTAAAATGTCCACCCTCAGCATAACGGTCGCAGTCGTGTTGATAGCTGCTTACTTGCTTTGGTTGTATTTTTCGATGGTTACCCACAAGAATGAGCTTGCGGATGAAGCTGTAGAGCATGGAGAGCCAGCCTGGTCCAAAGGACTATCGATTTTCTTTCTGGTTCTGGCAACGGCAATGGTTGCTGTACAGAGCGAGTGGCTTGTCGGAACTCTGGAAGTATTCACGCATCAATTTGGATTATCAGAACTATTTGTCGGTGCCTTCGTTATTGCGATTATCGGTAACGCCGCTGAGCATAGTGCAGCTATCATGCTCGCTCGCAAGAACAAAATTGGTGCCGCTGTAGAAATTGCTGTAGGCAGCTCCTTGCAAATAGCTCTGTTTGTTGCTCCTGTGCTTGTGCTCATTTCTCTGTTTTTTGGTAAAACCATGGATATCGTGTTCACCACATTCGAGCTCGTTGCCATTGGCGTTGCGGCGATTATCGCTAAATCCATTTCCCAGGACGGGTCGACCAACTGGTATGAGGGCGTGCTCTTGCTAGTCGTTTATTGTATACTGGGTATCGCGTTTTTCCTCGTATAACATTACATACCATCTGCCAGTCTGCTGTATGGCAGCTCATTTCAAAAAAAAAGAGCAACCTTCTGTATAGGAAGGTTACTCTTTTTTGCTTAATGCCTCATATAGTTCAGCCAAATTTCTCTCGAGCTTGATCAAAATTTGCTTCCCCGTTATTTCTGAAACCAGTTCAGCACGAATGGCAAAGTCAATTTCTCTTGACAAGCCGTACATCTGTGTATCTAACACCTCTTCATACAAAGGGCATTTGCGCGTGGTCAAATTCTCCATCTGTACTTCGATGAGCTTTTCGATTTTATCAGCATCCTCTTGAAGAAGAAGAAATGCTTTCTGTGATAGGCTGAGTAACAAATCGGATGATGACATCGAGCTTCCCCCCTGAACGAACTTCATAGCTTAATATTAGTCGAAAATGTCCCAATACACAAGAGAGTCGTCCATCATCTTCTCTGATAATCGTCCAAAATGGAGCATTTAAAAGAAAAAAGCAGCTCCATCCTAGGATGGAAGTGCTTTTGACCATTATTCTTGGATACTGTTAATTTGCAAGTTATGCTTAGCGAACACTTCTGCCATAGCTTTCTTAGCATCTTCCGCGTCAGGACCGTGCACATGCAGATCATAATCACTGCTAGTCAACAAAGTCGTGAACAATCCCAGAATACTTTTAACATCGATGTACTTGTTCTCATACTGTAAAACAATGGATGATCTGAATTTGTTGGCAGTTTGGGAAATTTCAACGATTGCTGCGTTATTGGCACTTGACATTTTGAATCCCTCCATATGTATCAGCGACATCAAAACAACTAAAAATAAATCGCTTTCTTTCTTTGATTTTACCTTGGATAACCGCAAATCGCAACTACTATTTCAAATGCTCAGGATTCAGCCCTTCCAGCTCCTGGATCACAAAACGGCCATTACTTCGGATCAGCACATCGTCAAAATATATTTCACCGCCGCCATATTCAGGGCGCTGTATCAATACAAGATCCCAATGTACGGATGAGCGGTTTCCATTGTCAGCCTGCTCGTAAGCCTGCCCAGGAGTAAAATGAAGGCTCCCATCAATCTTTTCATCAAACAGAGTGTCCTTCATCGGAGTTAATATATGAGGGTTGAAGCCCAGACTGAATTCTCCGATATAACGCGCCCCTTCATCCGTGTCCAGCACCTGATTCAAGCGCTCGGTATTATTACTTGTGGCCTCCACGATCTTGCCATTTTCAAAACGGAAAACAATTTGTTCAAAGGTAACTCCTGATTTTACACTTGGAGTATTGTAGGAGATCGTTCCGTTGACTGAATCGCGAATAGGCGCCGTATAAACTTCACCATCTGGAATGTTCCGTCTGCCACAGCATTTGACTGAACCAATGCCTTTAATCGAAAATTCAATGTCTGTACCCGGCGATACAATCCGCACACGGTCCGTCCGGTTCATAAGCGCCTGCAGCGGGTCCATCGCCTTCGACATCTGTGCGTAATCCAGATTGCATACATCAAAATAAAAATTTTCGAATTTGGCTGTACTCATTCCGGCGAGCTGCGCCATCGAAGCATTGGGATATCTCAGGACAACCCAACGTGTCTTCTTGACCCGCTGCTCCAAATGTATCGGTTTGCGATAATAAAGGTCATACAGCTTCATCTGCTCCTCAGGTACATCCGACATCTCACTTACATTAGAGCCCGCACGAATGGCCACATAACAGCTCATATCCTGCATACGCTTCAAGTCCAACTCTGCCCAATGCTCAATCTGCTCTCGGGTTATCGAACGCAGCATCGCGCTTTGCACAACAGGATCGATCAGTTCAACATAAGGAAGCCCGCCGCGGGCGTATACCTCTTCTACCAGACAACTAACGATTTCCCTTTCCGAACCGATCATTTCTATCAATACCTTCTCCCCTGGCTGAACATCCAGAGAATATGTAACGAGGTTTCGCGCCAACAATTCCAAACGCGGATCACGCATACCTAATCATCTCCTTTTTAATTATGAACCTAATAATTCTTATGTTCGTTCATCACTGCCCAGCCACTTTTTCTTGCAGATATGGCCTACAAGAAGCAGGATCACAAAGATGCCCAGCATAATCAACAGACGTTTTTTATTATGTTGAAAATGCAGCAAATCATGCCCAATAAAAGATTCCAGTAAAATCATGGGCAGCTTGCCCACAATTGTACCGAGAACAAAATCCATAGTTTTCACACGCATTACAGCAGCACCCAGATTAATGCCGAACGACGGAATAACCGGAATGATCCGGCTGATCGTGATGTATATAAAACCGTGATGCTCGATCTGTTTATTGAATTTTTGAATATAAACATGATTGGCGATTTTCTTTTCGACCCAAGTACGTCCATAATTGCGAGCCAGCCAAAATTCAGTTATGGCTCCAAGAACAGCCATCACATAGTTCACGACAAAACCAAACCATAAACCAAATACAAGAACATTCACTCCTGCAACCACGACAAAAGGCATAAAAGGAACAACGGGTTGAACAAAAGCAAGCAGCGCCCCCAGAAAATGTCCCCAGAGTCCCCACGCCTCCAACAGGTCGGATAAATGCTGGACATTCCACTTTCCCAATGCAATCCCTCCTGTTAGCATAGTGTAACATTTTATTGAATTAAAATAAATCGATGCGCCACTTGACATAGAGGGGTATCGTCTTATAAAATAGGAAGTCGAGAACGTACTTGCCTAAATTGTATTTAGGTTAGTCGTTTATGGTGGAAGCCATGTGTTCACCCTCACCGATTTTGTTGCTAGCAGGACAGCGGCTGTGACTCCTGACAGATGCCGAGCGATACTTTTCGCTTATGGCTTCAAACAAAATTGGGCACATGCTTCACCCGAAAAAAACCTACAAACAAAAATTAAATCCATTAATGGAACGAAGGAGCTCGTATACATGTCACGCTACACAGGCCCAAAATTTAAATTAAGCCGTCGTCTGGGTATTTCCCTAAGCGGTTCCGGTAAAGAATTGAAACGTCCTTTCCCTCCAGGTCAACATGGCCCAGGACAACGAAAAAAATTGAGCGGTTATGGTATTCAGCTTCAAGAGAAGCAAAAGCTTCGCCACATGTATGGTATGAACGAGAAGCAGTTCCGCAACTTGTTCGACAAAGCAAGCAAACAACAAGGTATCTCAGGTGAAAACTTCATGATCTTGTTGGAAAGCCGTTTGGACAACCTTGTTTACCGTCTCGGCTTTGCTCACTCCCGTGCAGGAGCTCGCCAATTGGTCGCTCATGGTCACATTACTGTTAACGGTAAAAAAGTAGACATCGCTTCTTACACACTAAGCATTGGTGATGTAGTAAGCCTTCGTGAAAGAAGCCGTAACATTGCTTCCGTTAAAGAAGCTTTGGCTAACCGTAACTACTTGCCCGCTTATGTTGAATATAACGAAGCTGCTCAAGAAGGTAAATTTACTCGTTTACCAGATCGTTCCGAGCTTCCACAAGAAATTGACGAAAAGCAAATCGTCGAGTTCTACAGCCGTTAATTCCTTCTTTCAATCAGATACAAAAAACTGGATGCCCTTCGCATCCAGTTTTTTTGTTCATCTTCTACCTGCTCGACTATCTTCTAAATTAAGGATTAGCCTGAATTTGTATGACTTGTATTAGCCCAGCTTAATTTTGGCAAATTTACGCTTGCCCACCTGAATGATATCGTCTTCCTGCAAAGTAAGGCTGATGTTCAAGTCCTCGATTTTTTGCTCATTAATCTTGACTCCGCCCTGCTGTATGCTGCGACGAGCTTCACTGTTTGAAGCAGAGAGTCCCAGTGTTACCAACAGCTTTATAATACCGATTTGACCATCCTCCAGAGCATCTGCAGCTACTACAAATTCCTCGATATCCTCGGGCAGCGCGCGCTGTTGAAATACGGTAACAAAGTGCTGCTGTGCCATGCTTGCTGCTTGCTCTCCGTGATACATGCTTACAAACGTGCGCGCCAGCTGCATCTTGGCATCACGGGGATGAACCTTGCCGTCAAGCAGACCTTCTTGCAGCAGCTTCAGATCCTCATTACTCATGCTTGTTGCCAGCTCATAATATTTGGGCATCAGCTCGTCGGGAATAGACATGGCTTTTCCGTATATTTGATTAGGCTCCTCATCGATTCCGATGTAATTACCAAGGCTTTTGCTCATTTTATTAACACCATCCAACCCCTCCAAGAGAGGAGTCATAATGGTTACCTGAGCGGTAACACCATATTCTTTTTGCAGCGTACGTCCCATCAGCAAGTTGAATTTCTGATCTGTTCCTCCCAGCTCTACGTCACTTTTCAACGCAACTGAATCGTACCCCTGCATCAGCGGGTAGAAAAATTCATGAACATGGATGGCTTGCCCCGTTGCATAACGCTTGGAAAAATCGTCCCGTTCCATCATACGTGCCACGGTAACTTTGGCTGACAGCTGGACAACATCTACAAAGCTCATCGGCCCAAGCCACTCAGAGTTGTAGTAAAGCTGGGTTTTGTCAGCATCGAGAATTTTGTAGATTTGCTTCTGGTATGTCTCAGCGTTACGTTTGACGTCCTCTTCGGTCAACTGCTTGCGTGTTTCCGATTTACCTGTCGGGTCACCGATACGCCCTGTGAAATCCCCGATGATCAACTGCACTTGATGTCCCAGCTGCTGAAACTGGCGGAGCTTATGCAAAACTACCGTGTGACCGATGTGAATATCGGGAGCAGATGGATCTAAGCCCAGCTTTACTTTCAACGGTTTGCCTGTGACCACAGATCCGATAATCTTTTGTTTAAGCTCATCCTCCGGTACAATTTCAACTACACCGCGACGAATCCACGACAGCTGCCTTTCCACTTCCTGCTGCTGCTCTGCTGTTAGCTCTTCCCATTTTGCCATAATCTGCTGCCTCCTCAATAATATGCATGCATACAAAAAAGCCCTCTCATCCACAAGGGACGAGAAGGCTATTGCTCGCGGTACCACCCTAATTAAAGCCGGCACTAAAGCCTGCAACAAATGCAGCTTTGCCTAAGCTTTCACTCGACAACGATAACGGGTCTAACCCGACAGAAAGCTACTGACATTGAGAATGTCTCGACAAAATCTGAGCATCATCCCATGCGTTCCCTTTCCCTGCTCCGGACGGTAATTCGAATAAGATCAAGTATCGGTTCGCACCACCCACCGACTCTCTGCCAAGCTGTGTACCCTATTCTACTGCTGTATGAGCTCTGTAAGGAAGCCCATACTAAAGTCCATCAATGCATTTTTCCATATATGGTTACATGATTTATATCATAACCTCATTGCGTTGTCAAACGTAATACTGAAGTAATTGTCGAACACTAGTGTCCATCGTGAGTTCCTTTGTGGTATAATAAACCACGTATGTCGTTCCAAAATCGGGAGGAATTGTTATCGGTATGGAGATGGAAACGGAGAAAAAGAAATCTACAGCTTGGCATGTAATATGGAGTATCGTCAAATATACGCTCATCACCTTCAAGTGGATACTGATCATTTGCGTAATAGCCGGATTTTTGGGAGGCGGTGTGGCCTTTGGTTATGTCTCCGCACTCGTCAAGGATGAACCTATCCGAAGTAAGGAATCCATGACCGCACAGGTTCAGGAAAACGCACTCTCGGGCTTTGTTTATTTCAATGATGGCTCCATTATCGGGCAGCTCCGTGGAGAAGAAGACAGGCTTATGGCCAAGCTCGAAGACATTCCTCCACAAGTTATTGATGCCGTCTTTGCCATTGAAGACAAAAATTTTTACGAGCACAATGGTATAGATTTTAAAGGAACAGCAAGAGCCATTTATCAAAAGCTGATGAAGCAAGATATTCAAACAGGAGGCAGTACGATAACCCAGCAGCTCGCACGGCGTGTGTTTTTGACACTGGATCGCGAGGATAGCCGGAAAGCCAAGGAAATCTTTTTGGCGATGCGGATGGAAAGACTGATGTCGAAAGATGAAATCCTGCTCGCTTATTTGAACAAAATCCCTTATGGAAATGGTTCGTCCGGTTACAATGCCTACGGGATCAAAGCGGCAGCCAAAGGGATATTCAATATCACTGATTTAAAGGAGCTCAACATCGCCCAAGCTGCCTATTTAGCGGGTGTCCCTCAGCTTCCAAGCAATTATTCTGCATTTTCAAGCAAGGGACAATTCGACGGAGCTGCGTTCAAACGTGCCACTACCAGACAACAGCTCGTACTGCGGCGTATGCTGGAAGAAAACAAGATCAATCAGCAGCAATACCAAGAGGCACTGGATTTTGACCTGCAGGGTTCATTGGCAGAACCGGTTAAAAAGGCTTACTCCACCTATCCTTATCTGATGATCGAAATGGAAAAGGCTGCTGCCAAAGCTATCCTGTCTGTTCAGGATCCGAAGCTGAGCGCACAGCCGAATTCTGATGCTTACAACGAAGCTTTGAGAAATACCCAATCCCAATTAGGGCGGGCAGGCTACAAAATTTACACGACGCTCGACAAGGATATTTATGAGTCCATGCGCGATATTGCCGAAAATCCTGACAATTTCACTCCAGATGACCCTGTTAAGGGCGTAGAACAAATCGGGGCTGTTATGATGGATTCGAAGAGCGGGGCTATTCTTGGCATGATGGAAGGCCGTGACTTCTTTACGGAGCAAATGAATCATGCTACTCAAGCTTACCGTCAACCAGGTTCGGCAATGAAACCAATTGCTGCTTTCATTCCGGCTATGGAAAAAGGCGCCATACAGCCTGGTTCGATTATTGACGATGTTCCTATTCTCTTGAAAGACCGAGGCAGCTATCATATACCGGAGAATTGGGATAACCAGTTCCATGGTTTAATCACAGCACGTAGAGCCTTCAATCAATCCTACAATATACCGGCCATCAAAATATTTTTGGATATTGTCGGCATTGAGAACGCGTGGGATTTAGCCAAAAAAATGGGGATTACATCCATTGCCAAAGAAGATTACTCCGCACAAACAGGAGTTATTGGCGGGATGCGTAATGGAGTTTCGGTCAAAGAATTAACGAACGCCTACAACACGATTTCCAATAAGGGCGTCCATAATGAAGCGTTCATGATTCAACAAATCACCGACTCCACAGGAAAAGTTATTTATGAGCATGAAACCAAACCGACTCCTCTATTCTCCGAGCAGACTGCCTATCTGATGACAGATATGATGAGAACGGTGGTTACGGCTGGTACAGCAACAGATTTGATGAGCAAATTTAAACAATATGGAAAAATCGCTATTGTTGGTAAAACGGGCTCAACACAGGATGATGCCGATGCCTGGTTCATGGGCTACACGCCAGATATTACATTAGGTGTCTGGGCCGGCTACGATTCTCCTGTTCACAAACTAAGCAGTCGCACAGGAGGCACCTCGCGTGCCAAGAACATCTGGGCGTTAGTTATGAATGAAGCTATTAATAAAAAGCCTGAATACTTTCCAACCAAGACATTCAAGCGGCCAGAAAATATTGTTGAAATGACGGTTTCCGGATATTCAGGAAAGCTTCCAAGTGCAGCATCGTCCAAATCCGGGAAGCTGGTAACTGATTTATTCAACAGGAAGTATATTCCCACTGTTGAGGATAACGTATTTATAAATCTATCGATTATTCCATTTAACGGAATTAACTACGTCGCTCAGGAATCCACCCCTGCCGAATTCGTGACCGAAAAAACAGTAATCAAACGCGAAAAATCGGTTAGTGGGATTCTCAAGCAAATTCAGGAAATTATGCAAAAGGTCTCACCTGATCGTCGTCGTTCCATCGATCATTACCGTCCCATTGATTACGAGGATGATGCTCCAACAGAGAATGATCCGCGGGTTGATGACGGCAAGCCACCTGTTTCACCTATCACCGTTGTGGCAACTCGTGCGGGCGATACAAGCGTTATTACATTTCAAGCTAGCAGCAGTCCGGATACCGTTGGTTATCGTTTATACCGTTCTCTCAATCGCGGTCCTTTCGAGCGTCTTGGCGGCAAAATTACATTTGCAGGCGAAGAAACCAAATTCACAGATCAGGCTGCAGGAAATGGTGTATTCGGATATTATGTAACTGCAGTGGATGTTGGAGGTCAAGAATCGGCTCCAAGCAAAGCCTCCTTTACAGATGGTTCTATTGTGGATCCTTTGTCACTCATCCCTGACGTATCTGGAGCTATTCTACCGCCTCCATTGACGGGTAGTCCTACAGGAGCTACTTCAACAGGCGGAAACACAGCAACAGGCTCAGGTACGGCTCCACCAGGCACAGGAAATGGCAGTAATAATGGTGCAGGTAAACCAGGAACAGGCACCGATGGAACAGTCAATCCAGGAACAGGTACTAACAACAACGGTACCAATAATGGTTCAACTCCAGGTACTGCCAATCAGGGAGACTCTTTATTTTCTCCAGGACCGCCGCTAGCAGTCCCTGAAACGCCTTCAGGCATGTCCATCAAAGCGGTTGAAGCTGGCCTAGTCATAAGCTGGAAAGCCAATGCAGCCAAAGACAAGGTTAAGCAGTACACCATTTTTTACAGCGACAAAGAAACAGGTGCTTACAGCAAACTTGGCACGATAAGCAGCGGTACGGAATTCCGATATTATGCAGCAGTTTATGATGGCTTTTATAAGATAGCGGCTGCGAACGATTTAGGTGAATCGAAGCAGTCGGCTGCAGTCAGATTTAAAAAGTAAATAAACAAAATACCCTTTCGCGATCAATGTTCATGTAGATGAACTTAAGATCACGAAAGGGTATTTTTATTGTAAAACTTTTCAATATCAAGCGAATGCTATTAATCTTCTATCGTTGACAAGTCTCCGGTAGGCAGATTCAGTTCCCAAGCTTTAAGAACTCGACGCATAATTTTGCCGCTGCGTGTTTTGGGAAGCTTATCTTTGAATTCAATTTCACGAGGCGCTGCATGTGCTGACAGCCCTTCTTTTACAAACTTGGATATTTCCGCCTTCAGCTCATCAGAGGCTGTATAGCCTTCACGCAATGCGATGAATGCTTTAATAATTTCACCGCGCATCGGGTCTGGTTTACCTATCACTCCTGCTTCAGCTACGGCCGGATGCTCAACCAGCTTGCTTTCTACTTCAAACGGACCTACCCGCTCGCCTGCGGTATTGATGACATCATCCACACGACCTTGAAACCAAAAGTAACCATCTTCGTCATAATAGGCGGAGTCGCCTGAAATATACCAGCCTGGTATACGGAAGTATTCTTCGTATTTGGCAGGGTTGTTCCAGATTTTACGCATCATGGAAGGCCAAGGCGTCTTAATTGCCAAATTGCCCATCCTGTAAGGAGGAAGAACATTGCCGGAGTCATCAACAATTGAAGCTTCAATACCTGGAAGCGGCTTACCCATAGAGCCTGGACGTATAGCCATGCAAGGGTAATTGCAAATTAATTGCCCGCCCGTCTCCGTCATCCACCATGTATCGTGAATCCGTTGGTTGTACACCTTTAACCCCCAACGAACCACTTCAGGGTTTAACGGTTCTCCTACACTCAGTACATGGCGAAGCTTAGATAAATCAAAGCTTGTGGATACCTCATCCCCAGCTCCCATTAGCATTCTAAAGGCAGTTGGAGCGCTGTACCAAACGGTTACACCGTATTTCTCCAGAGTACGATACCAGTCCTGTGGACTGAAGCGACCGCCACGAATAACATTGGTAGCCCCATTCAACCAGGGACCGAATATTCCATAAGAGGTCCCCGTAACCCAGCCTGGATCCGCTGTACACCAATATACATCCGTTTCCTGCAAATCAAGTACTACACGGCCGGTGTAGTAGTGCTGCAGCATCGCATTATGCGCATGAAATACACCTTTGGGCTTGCCTGTTGAACCTGAAGTATAGTGAATCAATAAACCATCCTCACGGTCCAGCCACTCAATATCCAACTGATCTGTCGCTTGCGCCATTTCCTTGCGGAAATCGACTTGTCCCTCGGATAGTTCAAGATTATCGCCAACAATAATAATATGCTTCAAATCGGGAAGCTCGGCTACAGGGATTCTCGATACAAGCTGAGGTGTTGTTACGATGGCAATGGCACCACTATCCTGCAGACGATCTCTAACTGCAGTTTCCATGAAGGCTTCGAACAACGGGCCTACCACTGCCCCTACCTTAATCGAGCCAAGCAATGCAAAATAGAGCTCAGGCGTGCGCGGCATAAAAATAAATACACGCTCTCCCTTGGTGATGCCGAGCTTGCGCAGTACGTTCCCAAACCGATTGGATTGCTCCTTCATCTGTTGATACGTATAGGATTCTTCACGCTTGTCATCACTATAATGAAGAGCAATTTTATCCTTTCTGGAAGACTCGGTGTGTCTGTCAATAGCCTCATATGCGGCATTTACCTTTCCCGTAGTCGACCAGGTAAACTGTTGTTCAATCTGTTCCCAACTGAAATTTGCACGTTCCTGTTCATAATCTTTCATATTCGATGTTGTCGAAACAGCTTCAATACTCTCAATATTCGTATGATCCATATCAAGTGCCTCCTGAATTTTAACGATTGATCTCGATAAAACGCTTACAAGCCCCTTATCGAAGCGATAGTTTTTATACAATGGCTATTATACCATATCCCGTTTTATCCGACTAACCCTTCTTACACAAAATTTTGGGTTACCTATCTACTGCGTCTCTCCCGTGCAGCTGGCTCGGCCTGACGGCTTCCAAGAAACTACCACACATGCTATAATCTGCGATAAGGTAACCTATGAACCTCGCTTTATCTCTGAAAGGAGAAGAACGGCATGCAGCATATAAAAATATACCATTCGCAGCTTGTCCCAAGCAGCAATTCTTCTTCGATTGTTGTAGAAGGCCCTGTTCCGCCTGAACAACTAGCTCAATACCGGATGCATCCCGATCTGGATGCGTTTCGACGTCCTCCCGAGCAGTTCGTTGCTCTCGTTGAAATCGCCGAGCTTCCAGAAGGCCGCATCATTGTATCAAGGATTGAAGATCTCATCATTGGTTATGTAACCTTTCATTATGCGGACGAAATGGAACGCTGGTCGCAAGGTCATATGGAGGATTTAGTAGAATTAGGAGCTATCGAGGTTGCCGATGATTATCGCGGTCTTGGACTCGGAAAACGTATGATCCGTCTTGCCTTTGAGGATGGCCAACTGGAAAATGTGATTACTTTTACTACTGAATATTATTGGCACTGGGATCTGGAAAAAAGCGGGTTGAATGTGTGGGATTACCGCAAAATGATGGAAAAACTGATGCAGAGTGTAGATATGGTTTGGTTTGCTACGGATGATCC
Source organism: Paenibacillus sp. FSL H8-0034 (assembly GCF_038000305.1). Classification (NCBI taxonomy): domain Bacteria; kingdom Bacillati; phylum Bacillota; class Bacilli; order Caryophanales; family Paenibacillaceae; genus Paenibacillus; species Paenibacillus sp. FSL H8-0034. The sequence goes on along the minus strand of NZ_JBBOBS010000001.1, from coordinate 3,542,949 downwards.
CGAAATATGCTCACATCCCGCAAACTGTCTGATGGTACGTGTCGGTAAACAGGTGCCATTGACTTCCGTTGAGCAGTTTGATCGTGTCCGATTTCAACAACGTTTTATGTACTGATTGTATCCATACCCGGGGGCGTAAATGATGACGATTCCAGCTTTTTTTATTTATGATGAAAGTGAAACGGGATATCGCTTTAATGAGGATCATCCCTTCAATCAAAAGCGGCTGACGCTGACCGTTGATTTGCTGCGTAGTCTGGATACGCTGCCTGATCAAGCTATATTATCTCCGTCCGCAGCCCTTGATGAGCAGCTGTTAGCCGTTCACAGTGCTGACTATGTAAGCGAAGTAAAATTACTAAGTGAAGCAGCGCCAAACCCGGAGGTCGTTAATCAGGCCAGCCGTTATGGACTGGATACGGAGGATACGCCTTTTTTTCAGGGTATGCATGCCATAACCTCGACAGTGGTTGGAGGCTCCCTCCTGGCTGTCGATACCGTAATGAGCGGACGCTCCTCGCATGCCTTGCACTTGGGAGGCGGACTCCATCATGCATTATCTAACAAGGGTGCCGGCTTCTGTGTGTATAATGACGCGTCTGTAGCCATTGAGCATGCCAAGAAGCAGTACGGCGCGCGTGTATTGTATATCGATACAGACGTTCATCATGGCGATGGCGTACAATGGAGCTTTTACACCGACCCGGAAGTATGCACCGTATCCATCCATGAAACCGGAAAATATCTATTTCCTGGGACTGGTGCCGTTAATGAACGTGGTGAAGGCCTTGCATTCGGGACCTGTATCAATATTCCCTTGGAGCCTTATACCGAGGATGCCTCGTGGCTGGAATGTCTGGAGGAGATTCTTAACAAGGCTATCGACCATTTCAAGCCCGATCTGATCGTGTCCCAGCACGGCTGTGATGCCCATGCATATGATCCCTTATCCCACATCCACTGCAGCATGAACATTTACAAAGCGATGCCGCGGCTGATCCACCGGCTTGCTCATCAGTACTGCGAGGGGCGTTGGGTAGCGCTCGGCGGCGGCGGATACGATATTTGGCGGGTCGTTCCTCGCGCCTGGAGTCTCCTCTGGCTTGAAATGAACGATCATCCGCTAATTGGCCAGGTAGAGCAGGACCCAACGCTAAAACTACCATCAGCTTGGCTGTCCCAGTGGCAAAACGAGTGCCCTGTCATGCTGCCTACTACTTGGCTGGATTGTACAGATGAATGGGAACCCATGCCTCGCCGTCATGAAATCACATTGAAGAATCGCCATATCAAGGAATTAGCTGCGCTTTATTTGCCATGACCAAGGGTATGTTGAGGCGAAGTGCTCCTCCCCCTAATCAGGTAATCAGGTAGAATCAGAGCCAATCGGATCTGCTATTTCAAAGTAAAATAGGTAACACAAAAGCCCGCTTTCCACATATATGGAGGCAGGCTTTTGTACATGCGTATACGTATTATTTAAAACTGAATCTTTTCTTCGATAAACGCCTTCAGCTCGCTGATCGGCATTCTTGTTTGTTCCATCGAATCGCGATGTCTCACCGTCACTTGACCATCCTGCTCGGAGTCAAAATCGTATGTGATGCAGAAAGGTGTACCGATCTCATCATGACGACGATATCTTTTGCCGATTGATCCTGATTCATCATAATCAACCATGAAATGTTTGGATAGCCCCTCAAACACGCTCTGAGCACCCTCTGAGAGCTTTTTGGACAGCGGGAATATTGCCGCCTTGATTGGCGCCAAAGCGGGATGGAAGCGCAATACCGTCCGGCTGTCATCGCCTTCCAGCTGTTGCTCTTCATAAGCATCAATCAAAAATGCCAGTGTAACCCGGTCAGCCCCAAGCGAAGGCTCGATACAATAAGGAACATAGCGGTCACTGCTCTCTTGGTCGATATAGTTAAAATCCTCGCCCGAGTGCTGCATATGCTGCTTCAGATCGTAGTCGGTACGGTCTGCAATGCCCCACAGCTCTCCCCATCCAAAAGGAAATTTGAATTCGATGTCCGAAGTTGCATTACTGTAATGAGACAGCTCATCATCAGAATGATCTCTCATACGGATATTGTTTTCTTTCAATCCAAGATTAAGCAGCCATTGGAAGCAATAGTTTCTCCAGTACTCAAACCACTGCATATCTTCGCCAGGCTTACAGAAAAATTCAAGCTCCATTTGCTCGAACTCGCGGGTACGGAACGTAAAGTTACCTGGAGTGATCTCGTTACGGAAGCTTTTACCGATTTGTCCAATACCGAACGGGAGCTTCTTTCTCATCGTACGCTGTACGTTTTTGAAATTAACGAAGATGCCTTGCGCCGTTTCCGGACGCATGTAGACAACATTCGAGCTGGCTTCAGTCACACCTTGAAAAGTTTTGAACATCAGGTTGAACTGACGTATTTCCGTGTAATCAAAAGCACCGCAATCCGGACATACAATATGGTGCTCAACCATCAAAGCACTCATTTGATCGAATGACAAGCCGTCGACAACCATTTCAATCCCTTTTGCATCTAAGGCATTTTCAATAATTTTATCCGCGCGATGGCGAGCTTTACACTGTTTACAGTCGATCATAGGATCATTAAAGTTACCTACGTGACCCGAGGCCACCCATGCTTGTGGGTTCATCAGAATAGCTGCATCCAAGCCTACGTTGAATGGAGATTCCTGAATAAACTTTTTCCACCAGGCTTTTTTAATATTATTTTTCAATTCAACACCAAGCGGGCCGTAATCCCAAGTGTTGGCTAATCCGCCATATATCTCTGATCCCGGGAAAATAAAACCTCTATGCTTAGCTAAAGCTACAACCTGTTCCATGCTAACTGTCATGATTCGTTCTCTCCTTCTATATGGTTACAAATGCTTCAGCATATGATCGACAATTCGATATGAATTCTCGGATGCCTGCAATGTAAATTGTGCAAAATTCACTTCTGCCGATCCATCGGCTTTATCCGACATCGAACGGATCACGACCTGCGGGATACTGTTCATTGCACATACCTGTGCAACAGCGGCTCCCTCCATTTCGGTGCACGCCCCCTGCAGCTCACTATATAGCTTGGCTACGGTGTCTCGGCTGGCAATGAACTGATCACCAGACAACACCCTGCCTACTTGAACCTGGCCAGGAAAAAGCTCATTGCTGGCATCAAGCGCTGCTTGCTTGAGACGTTCATCCGATACAAACAATGAGACTTCTTCATAAGGAATCGTCCCACGCGGAAATCCTAACGCCGTAACATCCATATCATGCTGCATCAGCTCGGAAGAAATAACGATATCTCCAACATTTAAATCCGGATGAACTGCCCCGGCAACTCCTGTAAATATAATCGAATCGACTCCATATGTATCAATCAATATTTGAGTGGTCACCGCAGCATTAACTTTGCCGACACCCGATTTGCACAATACGATTCTTTGGTTATGCAAGAGCCCCTCCAGAAATTGAATTCGGGCTTTTTCCGTAGTCTCAACCTGCTCCATGTGCTCTAGAAATAATGCGATTTCTTCTTTCATTGCACCTATAATGCCAATTTTACCATAAGACAAAAGGGTATCCTCCTAAGAAAGTATTGCCGCTGAACAAGCGAAACTCGCATCATCTTGTGAAGCTGAGCTTGCGCCCCAGTTCCCTTGGCGTTGCTTGTTCTACGAACTCTTAAATGCCCCATAAAAAGAAAGGAGGCTCATATTAGAGATGAGCCACCGAATTTCTATGAATAAGCTCATGGGGTAAAATTACCTGCATGAGTTCCGAAGCATCCTTGGTCTCTTTGTTCATCAGTTTCGTTAGCAGTCTCATCGACACTGCGCCAATATCGTACATTGGCATTGCAACCGTCGTTAACTGAGGCCTTACCATGGAAGCCATACGAATGTTATCTACACTAATGACAGATACATCTTCCGGTACACGTAAACCACTATCCAGCAACGTGTGCATCGCACCGATCGCCATTTCATCCGTCGCTGCAAAAATCGCCGTTGGACGCTCACTCAGCTCCAGAAAATGCTTGGCAACTTCCAATCCGGATTCATAACGATAGTTCCCTATCCTTACGTAATCCTCACGAAGTGGAATATCGGCAGCCTCAAGCGCCCTCTTGTAGCCTTGGTAACGGGCAAATCCATTAGCAGGATCCTGCAGCGTTCCCGAGATCATAGCAATGTTGCGGTGCCCATTCTGGATCAATAAATTCACTGCGTCAAAGGCGGCCTGCTCATGATCAATGTCTACAGAAGCAAATGCATTATTGTCATCCTTGGTAGCACATAATACAATCGGAACCGACGATGTTTTGAACGCTTGAAGGTGCTCGTCCGTTACAGCCCCGCCCATAAACAACAAACCGTCAACCTGCTTCTCCAATAATGTGTTGATAACACGTATTTCTTTTTCCTTCTTCTTATCTGCATTACACAATATGATGTTATAGTGATACATGTTCGCAATATCTTCAATACCTCTAGCAAGCTCTGAAAAAATAGTGTTGGAAATGTCGGGAATCACAACGCCAACCGTTGTTGTCTTCTTGCTGGCTAGTCCTCTGGCTACGGCATTTGGGCGGTAACCGAGACGTTCGATGGCTTCAAATACCTTCTTGCGCGTTTGCGGCTTCACGTTGGGATTGTTATTCACAACCCTCGATACGGTTGCCATGGAAACGCCTGCTTCTCTGGCTACATCATAAATGGTTACAGTCACGGACATTCTCTCCAGTATGTAAAGTGTATTAAAACAGCGTGCTTTACTAATTTGATTTTATCATACGACAAAATACGGTTTTTCGCAATGAAAGGAACGATTTCTTTCATTTATAGTATCAAAAAAACACAAAAAAAGCCAACTGCAAGACAGTTGACTTCACAATTTACGTTACTTATGGAGAATCATTCAATGATAATGATTGCTTGGAGATTTGCTCGAGCCGCTTGCGGACATCCTCTACCCAGGGCTCATCCTGTAACGATTGGGCAAGCAGCAGCAGATCCAGCAGTTCATTGATACGCTCTTCTACAATCTTTTCGACCGGATCTGTTGCATACTGCTTCTCTGTCACTTTAAACATCAGATGAGCAATTTCACTGATATCATTAAAATGAATATGCTGCTTATTTGTCGTCTGTTCCAACTTTCCAATCACTCCAGTCAACTCGCTCTTCACCTCTGCAAGCACTTCGCTTCGGCGACAGTCTTCACAAGAAAAAACCGGAACATTCTCAATCTCAATCTTGTTTTTATAAATGACAGTACGCAGCTTTATATTCATGGTGCTGCCACATTTGCATTGCTTATGCAACTCATACCACTCCCTCATCGCTCCAGCAGGACCTTACGCTGTTATGACCTTCTAGAATTATTCTACTTCCAGAGGTAAAATCCTTCTCGATTCAGGCTAGTAATATTTAGCACCTTTCCATCTTTCAAACCGAACACGAATGCTCGGTATAGTTACGAAAAGCATTGCCAAAGCAGCTCCGATGGCATCATTGCGAATATCCATCACATCTGGAGTACGACCAGGCACAAAGGATTGATGAATCTCATCTGTAACTCCATACAGCGTACATAACAATACAACTGCTAATTTGATAACCCATGTCAACCTATGAATTCCAAAAGCCCAGGCATAGGTCAGGGACAGAATAAAATAAGCAAGAAAATGCCCCCAATCCAGCCCTTCCATAAATGGAATGAAACGTTGAAACTGGCCAAGCCAGCCCCCCATATCATCTCCCGTTCTTGCAGACAAATAGAAGATAGCTAGCATCCACAGAAAAGCAGGCAGAAACCGAACGGTAATTCTCATGTCAATGCTTCGTTGTATATTCGGCAAGCACCTGAATATAGGCCTTCATAAAAGCAGGAAGATCAGGAGGTCTCCGACCAGAAACAATATTACGGTCAACCACGACTTCCTCATCGATCCAGATTGCACCGGCATTCTCAAGGTCATCCTTGATTCCAGGTGTGGATGTCATCGTATATCCCAGACATATTTTGGCGGAAGCTAGTACCCAACCAGCATGGCAAATATGGGCGATCGGCTTCACGGCCTCGTGGAACTCTCGAGTCAAGCGCAGTACATCAGCATAGCGACGAAGCTTGTCAGGTGCCCAGCCCCCCGGAACATAGAGTCCGATATAATCCTTGGATTGAACCTCATCGAAAGCATATTCGGTTGTCAACGGCACCCCATATTTGCCGTAAAATACTTTATTAGCGGATGGTCCGACAAGATGGACCTCAGCTCCCGCTTCGCGGAGACGCAGTACAGGGTACCACATTTCCAAATCCTCAAATTCTTCATCTACAAAAGCAAGCACTTTATATCCTTGTAATACCATTGTAATAATCCCTCCATTGTTTCATAGGTATGTTCATACGCCTGGCTGTTGTCCACCGTCAATAACGATTTCAGTGCCCGTGATGGAAGGCACGCGGTCAGATACAAGCAGCAAAGCCATGGATGCTATTTCATCAGGGTCCACCAGATGCCCGAGCGGTATTGACTTATTCATAACCATCTTTTGATCATCATAACTGATACCGTTGGCCTGTGCATGCTGCCGGGTCAATGTCTCTGACCTTTCCGTTGCTGTCGAACCTGGTGAGATCGCATTGATTCTGACATTGGATTTAGCCAATTCCTTGGAAATCCCTCTTGTAAAATTAAGCAGAGCAGCATTAGCCGTACTGCCTGCCAAAAAGGTAGGGCTTGGCGTTCTGCCCGCACCGCCGATGATATTCACAATACGACCATCCTTTTGACTGATCATATAGGGCGCAGCCTCCTTGACCATGCGTATGTAGCCGAGCAGCTTTAAATTCCAGGCTTCTGTGAATACATCTTCGGATAACTCGAAAAATGCTCCTGCCTTCGCCGAGCCTGCATTATTGATTACAATATCAATGCGACCATAACGATCCAAGGCAGTAGAAACAACCGTTCTGCTTGTAGCAGGATCTCCCATATCACCAGCCACCATCACAATACGTGAGGGACTCTCTGCAGTATAATTTTCCACGAAAGAATCGACGGCTTTCTGCAAGCGTACCGAATCCCGAGCCACCATAACGACAGAAGCCCCTTCTTTATACAGCGCCTTGGAGCATGCAAGTCCAATTCCGGCACTTGCCCCCGTAACAATCGCAATTTTACCGCCAAGTCCGAGATCCATCCGAACCCCTGCCTCTCCTCTTGTCAACGATCTACCTATCGGTTACTTCGCTATGACATCCTCATGCAAATGCTTGTTTAACAAATCAATCACGGCAGTACTTGTGCTGCATCGAAGCAATTGTTCCCATATGTTCGAGCTTTGATTGAAGTGGCTTTGCAGCAGGCTGTTTTTAACACGTAATATGGACTGTATTGACATGCTCAATTCTTTAACATCCAGACCAAGCCAGATGGGAAGCGCCCGAATGTCTCCTGCCATTTCACCACATACGCTGACGTGTATATTAGCCGCTTTGGCAGACTCTACCGTGCTCTTAAGCATCCGCAGTACAGCCGGGTGAAAGGGATTATACAAGTGGGCTACAGTCTCATTCATGCGATCCACTGCAAGCACATATTGTACGAGATCATTTGTTCCGATACTGAAAAAGTTCACTTTCTGTGCTAACAAATCGGCTATAATGACGGCTGCAGGAACTTCAATCATAATCCCTACTTCAATATGTTCCTGAAAAGGAATCTGCTCTGAACGCAGCTCTTCCTTGGCTGATTCCAGCACAGCATTTGCTTTATCCAGCTCTTCGATGGATGATATCATCGGATACAAAATTTTTACATTGCCATAATAGCTGGCACGTAGTATGGCACGAAGCTGCGTTTTGAACAAATCGATACGATCCAGTGAAATTCGGATAGCGCGATAACCAAGAGCAGGATTATCCTCCTCGGGAAGTGCAAAATAATCGAGGCTTTTATCACCACCGATATCAAGTGTCCGGATCACTACACGCTTGCCGCCAAGCTTTTCGGCGACCTGCTTATATACCCTGAACTGCTCTTCTTCAAGCGGCAAGTTATCCCGATCCATATACAAGAACTCCGTACGGAACAGCCCCACCCCGGAGGCTCCATTGCTCAACACCTGATCAAGCTCTTTAACGGTACTGATATTGGCAGCCAGTTGAACCGCCACGCCGTCCTCGGTTTGAGTTGGAATATGGGCAAGGACCTGCAGCTTATCGCGCATTTTCAGCCAATTGGATTTGCGTATTCGATAAATTTCAATTTGCTCTTCCGAAGGATTGATGTATACCTGCCCCTCATCACCGTCAATAATAAGAAAATCTCCATTCTGAATAGGCGTAGCCAGCTTGCCTTCCAGGCCCAGCACATAAGGAATGCCCATTGCACGGGCCATGATGGACACATGAGAGGTTTGTCCACCGAGCATCGTGACAAGACCCAGAGCGTTAATCGTATCCAGATGAACCATTTCAGATGGAGAAAGCTCTTTGGCAACGACAATGTAAGGCTGCTCCTTAGGTGGTATCGTTTCTTCCAATGCACCAAGCAGATGCTTTAACAGCCTGTTGCCGACATCCTTGATATCCAGAGCTCTTTCCTTCATATATTGATCATCCAGCAGATCAAACATATTCACGAACTTCTCAATGGCCTCTTTAACCGCAACCTCAGCCGCTTTATATTGCCGCTGCATGATTCCTTGTACCTCATTCATGAAAATCGGATCTTCCAAAATGGCCAGGTGCGCGTCAAAAATTGACGTTTTATCGTCACCCAGCACCGTGACAAACTCCTGTTTGATACATTCGATTTCATCCTTCGAGTTCCGAATTCCATCATACAACCGTTCAAATTCGAATGCCAGATCCTTCACATCAATCAGCTTTTCAGGGAAGTCCCATTCCCAGGTCGGTATGACAAAAGCTTTCCCCATCGCAATACCTGATGCAGCTCCGATCCCCTCAACCATGAGCGTTTCCTCCCTTTATGCTTGGCTCTTTCATGACTACGGACATTACGGATGCCTGTCCTTTTTTTACTGCTTTATAAGGCGCGAAGCTCCATGACTTGACCTTGTCCACGTTCGTGATCAGCATAGGAGTTGCGAGCGATTTGCAGTTTTTTTTCACCTTTTGCAGATTAAACTTCACCAGCAATTGGCCCACCTCCACCCTATCGCCTTCCTTGATAAAAGCTGTAAACCACTTGCCCTGCAGCTGTGCGGTATCAATTCCAATGTGAAGCAGAACCTCAAGACCCTCATCGGTCTCAATGCCTATTGCGTGCAGCGATGGGTATAAAATAATGATTTTACCGGCTACAGGAGCAACCAGCTCTCCTTTTTCCGGCATAAAAGCTACCCCATTCCCGACAAGCTTACCGGAAAAAATCTGATCCGGAACTTCCTCGAGCGGAATCATCTGCCCCTGCATTGGCGCGTTGAACAGCACTTGCTGAATATCCTTGCGCATCAGCTTTTTGATTTCCTCACGTATTAACTCGGAGTATGTGCCAAACACAACCTGTACATTGCCTCCACCTAATCGGATGACACCAGCCGCACCTAAATGCTTCAGCGCAGCAATGTCCATCAATCGATCATTGGTTAAGGTGAGTCTCAGCCTTGTAATGCAGGCTTCAATGTTCTTGATATTGTCCTTGCCTCCGAGGGATTGCAGAATTAGTGGAGACCTGTAAGGAATATCACCTGCCCATTCTTCAAGCTTGGAGCCCTCTTCCCTACCAGGTGTCGGAATCCGAAAGCGGCGAATCGCCCAGCGAAACAAAAAGTAATAAAGCAAACCATAAGCAATGCCAATCGGTATCAGCATCCATCCATTATGCGACAAATGAAAATTGATAATATAATCAATTGCACCTGCCGAATATGAAAAGCCATGATGGATATTCAAAGCATACGCAATCCACATGGAAAGCCCGGAAAGAAGTGCGTGAATCACAAATAAATAGGGCGCTACGAACAAAAAGGCAAATTCAATCGGCTCTGTGACTCCAGTCAAAAACGATGCCAGAGCAGCCGTCATAAAGGTTGCGCGGATTTTGGGCTTGAGGTCCTCGCGAGCCTCCTGAATAATAGCCAACGCGATAGCCGGAAGCGCAAACATCATGATAGGGTACAAACCTGCCATGTATGCTCCAGCATTAGGATCACCTGCAAAATATCGCGGCAGATCCCCAAACACCAATTCACCACTTGGCTTCTCAAAAGCGCCGAGTTGAAACCAAAAGAAGTTGTTAAACACGTGATGCAAGCCTGATGGCACCAGTAATCGGTGGATCACCCCGTTTACAAACGTGCCAAAGCCCCCCAGCCCGATAATAGCGGTGGATAGCCATTCCATAAACTTCTCCATATATGGACCCACTTCAATGGTTATCAAGCTAAGTATAAAGATAGCAAGGCCCATTAATAATGGTACCATTCGGGGTCCACCGAAAAATTGTATCGATTCCGGAAGCTGAATATTTTTACAGCGATGAAACAAAATCGCGGCAATAAGACCGATTAATATACCTCCAGGAACACCAAGATGAAATTCTGCACCTAAGTAATGCCGGGTTGCCTGTATAAACATCAAGTGTCCAATGAGTGCCGACATCCCTGCAATACCAGCACTTTCCGTTAATCCAAGAGCAACTCCAACAGCAAAGATCATAGGAAGGAACGTAAAGATGGTGTTACCGCAGAACAACAAAATTTCCCCGAACTGAGACATATGTATTTCTTGCCACGGAAGAGCTCCAAGCCATAACAAAATAGCAGCAACGGGAAGTATCATGGTCGGAAGCATTAACGACCGGCCTAACTGCTGCAAACTACCCATTAAGTTCAAGCCAATCATCCCTCCTTTCTATTTCGATGGTAAAGGTAAAGCCTGATTTTGTCAAACAAATGAACCTCATTCATGCACGTTTGGAATAGATAAGGAAAAGCGGGCCAATGGCCCGCTTTTGTTAAGCTTAAGTTAAAATTGGTAGCGGCTAAACGAATTGTTGGACTGGCTGTATTGGCTTTGTGATGGTTGTGTAGAGTCTGATCTCAGATAGGCATCGTGACCCTGTTGGTTTCCACGATAGTTAGCTGTGTAGTAGGACTGGGGACTTTGAAATTGACTAAACGATTGATTTTGTTGATTTTGATTTTGCTGGTTTTGTTGATTGGAACCGTATTGGCTGCTGCTTCCTGCATTGTATGCATTGTTTGGAGCTCCAATACCATACTGACTTTGCGCTGTTTGTGTGGAATCCGATCTCAGATAGGCGTCATGCCCTGGTTGATTTCCCATATAGCTTGCGGTATGAAAGGAATTCGGGTTTTGTGTTTGATTTGAAAACTGGTTTTGATAGCCATACAATGCATTGTTATTGATGTTTCCATACGAGGATGCCTGGTTGCTATAACCTGTACCCATACCAAATTGGCTTTGTGCTGTTTGTGTGGAATCCGATCTCAGGTAAGCGTCATGTCCTTGCTGATTGCCACGATAATTGGCCGTATGGAATGCATCCTGGCTTTGAGTTTGGTTGTTGGCAAATTGATTGTTGTATGGGATACTAGTTTGAAAATTGTTCGAGTTGCTTAGGCCAAGTGATTGATTATATTGAGACTGCACATTGCCTATTGGCTGGTACTTAGTCTCCAAACCACGGTATTGAGAGCCTGAGTTGGATGCACCGAACTGATTTTGATAAGCGTTTTGCTGGTTGTTTTGATACATGTACAATTCCTCCTAGAAATCCACAAGTCTTCCGAAGCCATCAGGACTAGGCCCTGCTTTTCCAGAAGCTTTTCATATTGTCTCTTAGGTTGACGAGCTTTATGAATGGAAGCTGCTGGAATTCGCTTAGAAACGACAAAAGACAAGAACGGGAATTCTTGTCTTTTTATTGCCGTTATATTAGGTAGGGAACCGTTAGCTGATCAGACTCTGTCAGAGACATCCCGCACCATACGTAGTAAAGACTGTGCGGCATAACCTGGGTCCGGATGGTTATAAATAGCCGAAACTACGGCAATCCCATTTGCTCCAGCACGGATTACTTCAATTGCGTTAGTCTCATCGATACCACCAATCCCTACGATAGGGATTGACCATCTGGCCGTAATATCGCGAATTAAATCTCCTCCAATGGCATGACCAGCATCCAGCTTAGTAGAAGTTGAATAAATAGGGCCAACCCCCAAATAATCGGCTCCATTGGACATTGCCCATTCCGCTTCCTCCATCGTGCCCGCCGATATTCCGATAATTTTATCGGGACCCAGCAAACGACGCGCTTCTGTACCCGGTATATCGTCCTGACCCACATGAACACCATCTGCATCAAGCAGCAGAGCAACATCGATTCGATCATTAACCATGAATGGAACCTTGTATTGTCGGCACAAAGCCTTCAATTCGGCTCCCTGCTCCAAAATCTGCTTTAATGGCGCCTTTTTCTCCCGCAGTTGAATCATCGTCACTCCGTCAGCCAAAGCCTCCTGAGCTATCTCAAGAGCGGTTCGTTCTCCGAAGCCATCCAGACCCATAACCAGATAAACCTGTAAATCCTGTGACAGACGATTCTGAAACACCGTTATTTCCCTCCAGGCAGTAATATAGCATCTTCAACTTTAATACAACGATCCATAATGACTTCAAGTCCACCGCTTTTGGCAATCTCGGCCGCTTCATCATTAAAGATACCTAATTGAAGCCAAAATACTTTTGCATTAATTTTCACAGCTTCTTCAGCTACAGGTACAACCTGGTCACTGCGCCGAAAAACGTTGACTATATCGACTGGCTCCGGAATATCGGAAAGTGATGGATAACATATTTCACCAAGGATATGCTTCGCATTGGGATTGACTGGAATGATCCTGTAGCCCTTGCTTTGCATGGCTTCAGCTACCATGTATGAGGTGCGATCAGGCTTATCCGATAAACCTACGACAGCAATGTTACCGGCATTCTTAAGCAGCTCCTTGATACGATCTCTTGAAGGATTTTCAAACGCCATAACGACCAGCTCCTTGTAGTTTTGATTTGACATTACTTGGATACTTATAGTTTATAGCTTAAAGCTTGACGTCCCATCGCTTCCCAGGTTCCGAGAAATTGCGCTTTATCAATTTTTACATTGCTTTTACCCGTAGAAGGATCGTTGACATATACATTGTGCTCATCAAATCCGACAAGCAATACAGCATGCTCCATAAAAGTTGTCTCAATCGGTCCTATCGGTGTATCCCAAACTACCCAATTATCGGGCACTTGAAAATTGATTGTGGTCCAGACCAGCGACGGAATGCCATCACGAAGCTGCTGCTCGAGCATATCAAAGGGTTGATTCGTTAAATCCATAGCTGTCGGGATATATTTTTTTTGCAACTCAAATAATGCACCATGATAAATACCAAAGCCTTTGGCAGAGCCTGTAACCTCCCCGACAAATCCCAAGTTAGGATTCCCCCAATAAGCGATTGAACCATCCTTGTTCCGCTTTAATGGCGTATTATCACGCTTCATCTCAGGCACCAGCTCCAGCTTGCTTTTGGCTACTCCGTAATATTGGAGCATCATCGTCAGGCTTGTAATTTCACAGCCCGATGGAAGCTCAGGGTGTTGACGGATCGCTGGAGCCTTCAGCATAGCTGAAGAGGCCAATGGAATCGGAGTCAGAGGTGGCGGAGAAGCCGTAGTGATGATGGGCTGTCTGGCCCCCAATGTATCCGCATAGGCAATCGTCGAAGATTCGCTGAACCAGCCTTGTCCGGTAATTTTGGCGTACAGCAGCATCGAAAAAACACCACTGGCAAACAGGAGACCCAGTATGAGAAAAAAGCCGAATGTAACTTGGATTCCTTTCCAAAGTACAGGCATGACCATCAACCCACTTGTCTAGAATATTTATTATTCAACAAACTCAATTTGTGCGCCCAAGGAAATCAAATGCTCGAAATAATGAGGATATGATTTCGCTACATGATGTGCATCGTTAATCGTGAGTCCCTTTTCTGAACGAAGACCTACTATAGTCAAAGCCATTATGACACGATGATCGTAATGGGCATTGATCTCAACACCTCCGGTAACTCCCTGAGGCCGACCATGAATAATGATTTCACTTTGTCTTTCTTCCACATCTGCTCCCGCTTTGCGCAGCTCGTTTACGAAATCGGTAATACGGTCACATTCCTTGTAGCGCAAATTTTCCACGTTATAGAATCGGGATGTACCTTCAGCAAACACAGCAGCAGCCACCATGGCCAATACACCATCGGTAAAATGATCACCATCAAATTCGCCAGCCTTCAACTGCTGGTTTCCTTTTACATGGACAACACCATTCTCATGCGTCAAATTCACACCCATTGCACGTAAAACATCGACAACCGCCTTTTCACCCTGCTTGCTGTTTTCTTCCAAACGGAGTATCTTGACATCGGATTGGGTAACTGCCGCGGCAGCCAATATTGCGGCAGAGCCGGGATAATCGCCTTGTACGACATACTTTTGCGGTTGATACTTTTGCCCGCCACGGATCGTGTAATGCATCAGATCCTCGGAAGCCTCAATCTGAATACCTGCCTGTGCAATCACTTCCAGTGTTTGTCCCACAATGACCTTGGACTTCAAATCGTGAAGCACCTCGATCTCGCTATCTTCATCAAGCAGTGGGGTCATAAATAGCAGCGAGCTCAGAAACTGCGAACTTACATTTCCAGAAACCTGGATTTTGCCTCCATGCAGCTTTCCCTTGCCAATCGTAATCGGCAGCTTTCCTTGATTATCATCGACCTCTACACCCATCTGTTTAAGTGCATCGATTAAATCGTTATGCGGTCTTTTTCCTAAAGAATCCGGGTAAGCATTAATAAAGGTCACTTTAGGACAAAATGCAGCGACAGACATTAAGAAACGAAGCACGGCTCCCGCATTGCCAACATTCAGTTCCGACACATCACGAGGATTCCTGCCAAAGCCCTGAATGGTCATCTTTTCTTCATCTTCCTCAACGATAGCACCCAAATCACGGATACAACGACGCATAGCATCACTGTCTTCGCTATGTGCAGGGTAATATATCGTGCTTGTTCCCTCTGCCAAAGCACCGATTAACAGGTATCGGGTAGTGTAGTTTTTAGAGGAAAGTGCATTTATTGTACCTTCTAATAAATTTGTCGGTTTTACAATGGCTTTCATGAATATGTATCTCTCCTGTTCAGCAAATAATTCCTGTTGACTTTGATCAAGACGCAGTTAGTATAAGTTTACCATAGTGATTCGAGGTTGCAAACCGTGAAGTTGACACCCGCTTGCTATAATCGATATCATAGACATGCTTAGATCAAAAATACATAGGAGGGTTACACAGATGGAATCAATTACGCCAGAACAGCTCAAGGCTCGCTTGAATCACAATGAAAAATTACACATTATTGATGTACGTGAGCCAGAAGAAACAGCTCTTGGTGTCATACCAGGCGCAGTCCTCATACCGCTCATGCAAATACCAGAGCGATTGGATGAAATCCCACTGGATCAAGAGACGATTCTTGTATGTCGCAGCGGTGGTCGCAGCGGAAAGGCTTACGATTATTTGCAAGCACAAGGCTATACGAATTTGAAAAACCTGACCGGTGGGATGCTCGCTTGGGACGAATCCTGAGTCAGCTCAATTCTGGGTTGATGCTATAATCTGCTCCACGATCGCCTCGACAGGAACCCCTGTCGTATCAATAATAAGATCAGCGAAATCGTATGCATTCCGACGCGATTCCAACAACTTATGGACGCGTTCTTCGACGTCACCCTGCACCAAGGGACGGCTCTGGTCATGCTTGACCCGCTCAATGATTGTTTGGGCAGCGGCCTTTAAAGCAATGACATAGCCGTCCTTTTTCATACTCTGACGGTTACGCTCAGCCAATACGGCGCCGCCCCCTGTAGATATAACCTGTGAGGATTGTTCAAGAACACGATCCAGGGTCTCACTCTCCACTTGGCGAAAAGCCGATTCCCCAAGTGTCGCAAACATATCAGAGATTGTCATTCCTTGACGCTCTTCCACCTTTTGGTCGGTGTCAACAAACTGCCAACCAAGTCTCCCCGCAAGCGCTTTGCCTACTGTCGACTTCCCTGTTCCCATAAAACCGATCAAAACAACATTTTTTACTATCATTATTCTGACACCTCACCATGAATAGAAACTTGGACAAAGTCATAAGATGAATGGTACCTACACCCCAAGCTAAGGAGTGTTATGATGAAATCTGATGTATCGAAGCAAAAAATTGAGCAGATTCTCGATCCCGCTCATTTACTGTGTAAAGATGATATTGTGTGGATATTGGGCTTTATCAAAAAAAAGGTGGCTGAGAAGAACCCTCAATTACTTGAGCTCTCTCAGCCACGCTTACTGCAAAACTTTCATTATTTTGCAGAAATATCTTTGATGCTGATTCAGCGGCGCAACGGCTTCGATCAAGAGGCGGATCGTCTTAAGACCTGGATAGCAGAAGCCGTATACGGATTGCAATCCGATTCATTGACGGATCCATCTCTTCCCGTTTCTCCTAGTTCTCCATCCAGTTAAAGTGGAATGAACCCTCTTTATCCAGACGTTGGAAAGTATGCGCTCCGAAATAATCTCTTTGAGCCTGAAGCAGGTTTGCAGGCAAACGCTCTGTGCGGTAGCTATCGTAGTAAGCCAGGGCAGAAGCAAATGCTGGAGCAGGAATACCGCGAGTTACGGCAGTTGCAATTACATTTCTCCATGCATCCTGATAGTTGCTTACAATATCCTGGAAGTAGCCGTCAAGCAGCAGGTTTTTCAACTCAGGATCGCGGTCATAAGCGTCCTTGATATTTTGCAGGAAGCGGGCACGAATGATGCAGCCACCACGGAAGATCATGGCGATACTGCCGTAATCCAGACTCCAATTATATTCAACAGAAGCGGCTCTCATTTGAGCGAAGCCTTGTGCGTATGAGCAAATTTTGCTTGCATACAGCGCTTTGCGAACAGCTTCGATGAATTCTTTGCGATCGCCTGTATATTTGGAAACGTTAGGTCCGTTTAATACTTTGCTCGCAGCTACGCGCTCTTGCTTCATAGCAGAGAGGAAACGTGAGAATACGGATTCCGTAATGATGGACAATGGTACTCCAAGGTCCAAAGAGCTTTGGCTTGTCCATTTACCGGTTCCTTTTTGACCTGCGGAATCAAGAATCACATCAACCATAGGCTTGCCGGTTTCCGGATCTTTTTTCGTGAAAATGTCTGTAGTGATTTCAATCAGGTAGCTGTCAAGCTCGCCTTTATTCCACTCGGAGAAAATTTCGTGCAGTTCGTCCGTGCTAACATCCAGTACATCCTTCAACAGCTGGTAAGCTTCGCAGATTAACTGCATGTCGCCGTACTCGATGCCGTTGTGAACCATTTTCACGTAGTGACCAGCACCGTCAGGTCCGATATATGTGCAGCAAGGATCGCCGCCAACCTTAGCAGAGATTGCAGTCAAGATAGGTTCAACCAGCTCATATGCGTCTTTTTGGCCGCCTGGCATGATCGAAGGACCTTTCAAAGCGCCTTCCTCACCACCGGAAACCCCAGTACCGATAAAGCGAAGACCATGTGCTTGCAGGTCTTTATTTCTGCGCTGCGTATCAGGGAAATAAGCATTACCGCCGTCAATAATAATATCGCCTTTATCCAAAAGTGGTACAAGCGAATCGATAGTTGCGTCTGTTCCAGCACCTGCTTGTACCATGATCAGTACCTTGCGAGGTGTTTCCAGAGAAGCTACGAATTCTTCGATGCTGTATGTACCAACCAGGTTTTTGCCTGCTGCTTCCTCAATCAGGGCATCCGTTTTTTCACGGGAACGGTTGTACACAGAGACAGTAAATCCTCTGCTTTCAATGTTCAATGCCAGGTTCTTACCCATAACTGCTAATCCGATTACGCCAACTTGCTGTTTAGACATCTGTTTTCTCCCTCTCCTGCATATAGTTTCGTTACGACTCACTTGTAATTATAAACATTTCTCGATGAATTTCAAAAGATTATTAGTACAAGTTCAAAAAGTCGATTAGATTGTCATTGCTGTGAAGCCGCCATCAACTGTCAAAAGTGAGCCTGTTACGAAGCTTGAAGCCTTATTGGAAGCCAAAAATACAGCCGCTCCCTGCAGCTCTTCCGCTTCCCCAAATCGATTCATCGGTGTATGGCCCATAATAGACGCCGTACGCTCAGGAGTCAAGAGCTTGCGGTTTTGTTCTGCCGGAAAGAAACCAGGAATAATCGCATTCACGCGAACGTTCGCAGGTGCAAATTCACGGGCAAGAAATTTGGTTACACTGTTAACGGCTGCTTTGGAAGCCGAGTAAGTGAATACGCGTGATAAAGGAACCTGTGAAGAAGCCGACGAAATGTTGATGATACTGCCGCCCTCACCTTTATCAACCATATGTTTTCCAAATACTTGACTGGCTAGTACGACACTTTTCAGGTTTACGTCCATGATAGAGTCCCATTCTTCCATTTTCAAGTCAAAAAACGGCGTTGGGCTGTTCATGCCGGGGCAATTCATCAAAATATCCGCACGGCCTGTCCATGCCAACACATCCGTCAGCACTTTTTGCAAGTCCCCAGCAACTGTAGCATCTGCAGAAAAAACTTCTGCTTTGCCGCCAACTTCCAAAATACTTTGTTTCACGATTTCGGATTTTTCCTGATTACGGCCAACAATCGCAACATTGGCTCCATGTCCTCCCAGAGCTATTGCCATAGCACCACCCAAAGTACTGTTACCACCGATAACGATTGCTGTTTTTCCTGTCAGATCAAATAAATTCATGATGAACCTCCTCAAATTTGTCAAAATTATTAGTTTTCATTATTTCGTATGCGCATGTTGAAAAGCAGCGATCGATTCGAACTCATCCTTCAGCTGATGGTAGACACGACCATAAATACCGGTCAGCTGCTTGTACAGCTCAAAATGTTCCTGATTGGCTGAATAATTGTGTTGCACCTGCATCCAGTCGTGAACGACCGAAAAGTCTTTGATCTCGCCCATAGCAAGTAAGCCAAGCTGAGCCGCACCGAGTCCCGAGCTTTCAATCGTATTCGGCACTACAACCGAGCTCCCTGTTACATCAGACATCATTTGCAGCCAAAAGCTGGACCGGGCAAAGCCGCCGGATGCGCGTATTTCCTTCGTAGGTCCTGAAAGCTCTTCTAACGCGGAAAGAACGGATTGTATCCGGTACATGACCCCTTCCATAACGGCACGGATCATATGCTTTTTCTGATGATACAAGGACAATCCAAAAAATACGCCTCGAGCGTTGGCATTCCAATAAGGAGCCCGTTCTCCGGCAAGCAGCGGCAGGAAAATAAGACCGTCAGAGCCAGCTGCGACTTCCTCTGCAATAGAGGTCAAATAGTCGTAAGGATCGAGGCCGCGTCGCCGACCTTCCTCAGCTTCTGCTGTAGCCAATTGATCGCGCACCCAGCGGAACATGATCCCACCGTTATTAATCGCTCCTCCAACGACCCAGAAGTCTTCCTTGAGGGCATAGCAAAACAGCCGCCCCTTCGGATCGGTAATAGGCTCCCGCACAACACCACGAACAGCACCACTCGTACCGATAGTAACCGCGTATATGCCCTCTTCAAAAGCGCCTACACCCAGGTTTGCCAAAACTCCATCAGCTGCACCGAGTACAAACGGCGTATCCGCGTGAAGTCCCATAGCTTGAGCGTACTGCTGCTTCATGCCTGCGAGATGATGCGTCGTTGAAACCGGGTCTGGCAGCTGCTCCCTGCGAACACCGCAGGCTTTCATAGCTTGCTCGTCCCAATCCAGCTTGCGCAGATTGAAAAGTCCGGTCGTACTCGCTATCGAATAATCGATCACATACTGCCCGAACAGCTTGGCAAATATATATTCCTTGATACCGATAAACTTATGTGCATGCTCAAAAACATCCGGTTGGTTGTCCCGAAGCCACATCAGCTTAAGCAGTGGGGACATCGGATGGATTGGCGTGCCGGTATTCATGTAGATCTGATGACCGTCAAGCTGTTCGTTCAATACCTTCACATAACCAACACTACGATTATCAGCCCAAATAATGTTAGGCGTCAGGAGATTCAATTCACGATCGACCGCAATCAAGCTATGCATGGCCGAGCTGAATGATACGCACAAAATCTGGCTTGGCAAAATTCTTGCCTTGGCAATGACGGCCTGAACCGAAGTTAAAAGCGCAGCAAAAATTTCATCCGGGTCCTGCTCCGCCATATCCGGGCGCGGAGTGTACATCGGATATTCTACGGAATGTGAAGCCAACACCCGGCCATCCCGGTCAATAACGAGCGTCTTGGCGCTTGTTGTACCGAGATCAGCCGCTATGATGTAAGGCTTTTGTGACGACAAGCTCATTGTACCAAATTCCCTTCACTGTCAAATTGGAGATCGTAAGGCTCGCTTAAAATCTCAATATCCGCATGCTTTTTGGCGTCCTCCAGCAGATTCACCGAAATTTCGATTTCACCCAAGTGCAGCGTATCCTGAATGCGGATAAGACGACATTTGGTGTAATCCAGAATATTACAAGTTTTGACAGCGGCTTTAATTGCATAGAAGTCGTTATCGAGCGTAGTCGAAATTTTGGTCGGTGCACATACCGTTGAAGTCAGCCCATTAACAAAAGTTGCAGCCAAATCCATTTTATCGACTAAACGCTGTGTCGTAAAGTCTGCCGTTCCTACCCCGTTGGCATTTCCTTTGGTTTCAGGTGTCAAATCCAGCACAACCATTTTGGATACATCGGGTCCACCATGTGCATAAGGCGTTGGATATCTGCCTGTTACATTCGGGTCCATACCGTCTCCACTAATGTTTTTGCCAATGTAATCGATCACCAGCACATCGACCTGATCGAACAAAATCTTCGGAAGTCTTTCCTTCGCTTCCTTAAGCAGCTCTTCTTCACGTGCTTCGATTTGTTCAGCAGGCAATACTTCAATGCGGCACGTTTGATCATAGGCATTCTCGACAAGAGCAACGCCGAACACAATCGGCAGCTTGTCGATCATAATGGTAGCCATAGCCGGCACATTTTCAGCCATATATTTAAATCCGAGCTGATGGCAGGCTTCCGCCCCTTTTTGCTTGCCCAGACCGATCGCGATCATTTTCATAATCCCGCTCTCAATTCTCCCGCGAAAAGCCGTATGGGGCTTCACTCGATTAATCACGACAATTGCGTCCGCTGTCGAAGCAATTTGATCCACATAAACAGGCAAACCGTTAGGAAGCTCGTCAAGCTTGATAACCTCCATGGAAGAACGGATTGGAGCTCCCATCAATTCCTCGGTAACACCCAAATGATGCAGCACATCCTTCTGGCCTTCAGCCGTTGCCCCACCATGACTTCCCATACAAGGAACAATGTAAGGATGGCCACCTGCTTGTTTAATGGCATCAATCGTAATTTTCGTAAACAGATCAATGTTCGCAACGCCCCGGCTCCCTACGGCTACAGCAACCTGCTGTCCGGGCTTGATCCGGTCGATCGTACCCGGCTTTTGCAGCTCAAGCTTCAGAGATTGTTCCAGATTGTCGAGCTTGGTGCCATCGAATTTTTGACGGATACGCACCATTTGTGGAATCGGAATGTCTTTGAGAACTTCTCTTAAGATACTCATCGTTGTAAACCTCCTGTTATGTTGGTTACGGATTCCCGAATCACGAGCTCCGTATGAAAAAAAATCGTTTCTTTTTCTACCTGCTTCGATTCAATAAAAGATAACAGCTTGGCTGCGCCTTCTCTGCTGATTTGCTCGATCGGCCGTCGAACCGTCGTCAGCGCTGGTGTCATAAAGCCCGAGAAAATATGATCATCGAAGCCGACCACAGAGATGTCACCCGGAACACTCAGCTGTTTTTCTGTTATGGCTTTGATCGCACCCAGTGCCATATCATCATTGCAGCAAAAAACGGCGGTCGGTTGATTCTCGAGCTCCAACAGTCGGTTCATCGCGGTATGACCGCTTTCTAAATCATAGTTCCCTTGCTGCTGATAATCCAAACTTAACGGAACCTGATAGGCTTCCATTGCTTCCTGATAACCCTCGCGGCGTGCTTGTGTCGATTTGAAATTTTGCTTTCCCTCTATAATGGCGATTTGCCGATGTCCCT
Organism: Paenibacillus sp. FSL H8-0034; assembly: GCF_038000305.1. Taxonomy (NCBI): domain Bacteria; kingdom Bacillati; phylum Bacillota; class Bacilli; order Caryophanales; family Paenibacillaceae; genus Paenibacillus; species Paenibacillus sp. FSL H8-0034. Next base: position 3,520,698 of record NZ_JBBOBS010000001.1, on the reverse strand, counting down.
GGGAAATCAAATATTCCACGATCAAATAAGCGCCGCGCTTGTCGTCTGGAACCATATTCATAACCTGAACATGCTCAATCTGGCGGTTCAGCACAATAAGCGGAATCTCGAGCCCAGCCGCATATTCAATAAAAGGTTGGTCGGTTGCGCTCTGACTCATGACGATAATCCCATCATAGCTTTTGCGATTAACCTTGTGAAAGCTCGTATAGTCGTCGATTCCGCGTACAATCAGGTTGTATCGATCTTGAATCACATCGTTAACACCTTTAATGGCTTCGTATAGAAAACCCGCCGATGTACCCGTGTGTAGAGTTGAAAAAAACAAGCCAAGATTGTAAGATCGATCAAGTACAAGACTTTTGGCGTTATAATTCGGTGTATAATGCAATTGTGCCGCTAGCAGTCTGATTTTTTCCTTTGTTTCCTGGTTAATTAAAGGGCTGTCGTTCAAAGCACGGGAAACCGTTGTATGAGAGACGCCTGCCAGCTTGGCGATATCCTTGATTGTAACGCTCAATCCTACCACCTCGAAATTTATCATATCATATTGCTGCACACGTTAACAACGAGCAATTTTTGCGCTCCATACACGCTTTTTGCTGTTTCTATGCATGAAAAATGGCCTGCGCAGAATTCCACAGACCATTTAATCAAACTGTTTACATTTCCAGTTGCAACATTTCATGCCTGAGCTCCAACAACCTTTCTTTGCTAATATGAATGGCTTCCGAATCCTTGGCTTGAAGCGCATCCTGTAGACTCATCAGCTCGTAATCGAGCTCCATTCGCAGAACCGGAATACGCTCTTCCAGACGCTTCGATCGGAACGCTTGCATCATTTCATCCAATGTAACTCCAGATTCCTTTTGGAATAGCACCTTATGCTCCACCCCCGAGATTTCGACCATCCGGATAATTTCACCAAACATAATATTTTCGATCAAAATTTGTCTGTCCTTGAAGCGTTTGACGATTGCATGACCGCGGGTATCCCCAATCATTTTTTCCATCAGTTCAGCAAGCTTCTCATCCTTAAAGGAATAGTTGCCAACAATTTTATAACGATCTCCCAGCCTTTGGAATTTCAGCTTTACCAGCTTTCTGCCGGTACGAATCGATACAATAAATTGCTGCTCGCTTTCATTCCAATACAATGAGTAGCCTTCCTGGATAAGCGACTTAATGAAATTACGGATTAGCCGACGGTCAAATCGTAACTCAAGGTTGCAGTATTCAACTTCATGACTCTTACTCACGGCAATCCCCTCCAATATGTGCTTGGCACTCACTGTGAATTTGCTGCTGCACGAATGATGCACGAACAATGACAACACCATGACTACATTTCCATAAAATAGTCAGAAGATTCAGTTACTTATTGTTATTTTATTATGAATTCTATGTTTTGGCAACTTGCTTTATTAATTAATTGTTATTTATTTTTTGGAAAAACAAAATAAACCGTCCAGACAGTGCCCAGACGATTCGCTGAATAAAGCTTTTGTTCGCTATTCCCCTATTTTTCAGAAGCCTGTCTTATTGATTCTTCTTCCTTGGCTTTTCTCGCTTCATCTTCCTTACGTGTAACTTCACGTTCCAATTGATCATCCAAATCCGTCCAACCATAATTATTAATCGTATAGCCATCCGAGCCATCGACCAATTTTTCTTCCATTTTGGTTAAGATCAGCTTGGTGGAAATATAATGGCTGATCGTAAATTTGGATGAAGTCCTAGTTTGATAATACAAGTACTCGTACATGTTCTCTGTATCCATCTTCTCGATCATCACAGGAATGTTCGTGAATGTGATATCGTCAGTACGTGTGCTGCCATTTTCTTTGACATATGTTTGCAATGCCTTGATTCTATTCGTATTAATTTCACCAGCTATCACATACCGCTCACTACCATTATAAATTGGTGTGGGCATTTGCTTCAGGCGCTTTTTCATTTCAGGCTCACTTATGTATATAGCTCCGGTCAGTTTTTCTTTGGATTGCTTCAAGCCATTTGTATCGATACCCATTTTCCTCACATCGGAAAGACGGTAATAAATCAAATTATTTCTCACTCCTGTACCCTCATCAGCGTAAGCCAGCATCAAGGGGTACTCGGCTCCCAGGTAGTTTACTTTGATGGAGTATGGGGTACGGAATTTGAATTCTTCTATGGATTGGTCCTTCTCGACAACCTGCTGCTCGGGATTGATCCGGCTGTTGATATAGATGGTCTTATTCACATCTTTCCAAATAACACTAGCCCCCAACAGATTACCAAGCTCCTTCAAAGATAAGTAGGTTTTATCCGCATACACTAATGTTGGACTTTCTAATTGGATCTGTTTACCGTCGAGCACTACGTTGAAATCAGGTCGCAAATAGGCGTCGACCCGTTGAAGCACATCCTCAGCATACACGCCGGCCGTGAAGGCAGTTGTCAGTAGAGTTCCTGTAATCAGCACGCGTTTCCATCGTTTCATTCGCTATCCAAACCTTTCTTGTTCATGAATTGGTGGTATCGTGTAAGACTGTAAATACTTGAATGAGACTACTTCGGCACGATGACCCTTTTCTCCTTCATAAAGTTTATATTGACAAATATGTTAATTCCGATAGAATAGGTTGGTATATACTTTTAGTGTGATCTTTCAGAAGAAAACTAACTTGTACGGAGTTCATGAAGGAGTGAGCAACACATGATTGAAATCAAGAACATCAGCAAGACGTTCCAGCAGCGTACAGGTGGCACATTCACTGCAATTGACAACGTGTCACTGACCATTCAAAAAGGGGAATTCGTCTCCTTGCTGGGACCATCGGGCTGCGGCAAATCTACACTCTTAAATTTGGTAGCAGGACTTGAGCATGCGCAGCAGGGAACTATAACCGTCAACGGTAAAGACTGCAGCACACCCGGACCCGACCGTGTCGTCGTATTTCAGGAGCACGCCTTGTTTCCATGGTTAACCGTGCTCGACAATGTAGCATTTGGGCTTAAGCAAAAAGGATTGGGCAAGAAGGAACGCGAGGAGCTGGCGATGGAGCAAATCAAATCCGTTCACTTGAGCAGATTTGCAGATCGTTATCCGCATGAGCTATCAGGCGGGATGAAGCAACGAGCGGCTATTGCCCGCGCTTTGGCGATGGACCCTGAAATTCTGTTGATGGATGAGCCGTTTGCGGCATTGGATGAACAAACCAGGCTTATTTTACATAAAGAGCTGGAAGAAATCTGGATGCGGACCAAGAAAACGATTCTCTTCATCACCCATAATATACGTGAAGCCGTTATTTTATCTGATCGTGTACTCGTGATGTCGACGAGACCTGGAACCATAAAAAAAGAATTCACCGTTCAGGCAGAGCGTCCACGGGATGCATCCGACCCCCTTCTTCACCATACGGAAACCAACATCATGGAAGTTCTTGCCGATGAGTTGGAAAAAGTCGTAAAGGAGGAGATGGGCGATGAGTACAGCCTTAAGAAGAACACTCTTTCTGATCGTAGTTCTAATAGCATGGGAAGCGGGATTTAGAATATTCGATTGGGGCTGGAAATTCCCTTCTGTTGTCCAGACCGCGCAAGCATTCTATGACGGCTTTGTGCACGGACAGCTGCTGGAAGCGACGCTGCAGAGCATACGCAGGCTGCTGACGGCTTTTGTACTGGCTATATCGATTGGAGTTACACTCGGCTTTTTATTCGCCAGATACCGCTTTCTGGATGATACCCTCGGCTTCCTGGTCGTGGCCTTGCAGACCGTCCCAAGTATCGCCTGGCTGCCTTTTGCTATCATCTGGTTCGGAATGAACGACTTCTCTGTCGTATTTATCACTACACTTGGGGCAACCTGGACTATGGCTATGTCAAGCCGAACCGGTATTATGAATATTCCTCCTTTGTACCTGAAGGCTGCACGAACGATGGGCACAGGCAATGGCTTTCGAATGTTTTATCAGGTTATGGTGCCTGCCGCCTTTCCTCATATGATCACGGGAGTTCGTGTCGCATGGGCATTTGCCTGGCGTGCATTAGTATCAGGGGAGCTGATTGCCAAAGGCGTTGGCCTGGGTCAACTTCTACAGGATGGAAGAAGCTTGTCGGATACCGCATTGATGCTGTGTGTAGTTATCATTATTGCTGTTCTGGGTACTCTTTCCGACCATTTTTGCTTCAAACGGTTGGAGGATACGATTTTGATTCGCTACGGCCTAGCCGAGAATAAAAATAAAAAATAGCGACATTTTATACAAAAGGGAGAGTTAAACGATGAAAAAACAAGGATCACTATTATTGGCCCTGCTGCTGGTTACCGTATTGATTCTGTCGGCATGCGGCAAAAAAGAAGAGACCACCGCACCTGCCGCTGGCGGAGCAGCAGCTCCACAAGCACCAACGGCATCAACCGTTCGTATCGGCATATTCAAAAATGTCACACATGCAGCCGGTTATGTTGCTTTGGAGCAAGGTCTGTTCCAAAAAGCATGGGGAGATAAAGTTAAGATCGAGGTTGTCGGCTTTGACAACGGCTCCGATTTCTCCACTGCCTTAGCTACAGATCAGATTGATCTGGGGTACACAGGACCTGGGCCTGCTACCAACCAATTCGTTAAAAGTAAAAACTTCCGTATCGTCAGCGGGTCTACCAATGGTGGAGCTGTACTGGTAGCAGCCAAAGATTCAGGTATCACAAGCCCTAAGGATTTACTTGGCAAAACTGTCGCGATCCCAACAAAAGGCAGCACAAACGAAATCTCTTTGCGCCTGCTGCTTCAACAAAATAATTTGAAAATCACTACAGATAAAACCGGCGTGAATATCATTGCGCGTGCACCTGCTGACACCATGGTAGCGATGAGACAAAAAGAAATTGATGCGACTCTTGTTCCAGAGCCTTGGGGTACACAAATGGAGCAGGAAGGCGTAGGCAAAATCATCGTAGATTGGGACAAAATCCCTCCTAATAATGGTAACTATCCTTTGACCTTGCTGGCTGTTAGCGACAAGTTCCTGAAGGATCACCGTGAAATGACGAAGCAAGCGATTAAAGCCAATGCAGAAGCTGTTGACTTTATCAAGAATAACCCGGATAAATCTTATGAGCTTATTAACAATCGTCTAAAAGCTTTGAGTGGCAAAGGAATGGAAATCAATCTGATTAAAGCTTCCCTGGGCCGTTTTAGCCTCACCACAGATGTAAGCAAGGAAGCCATTGAAGAAATGGCCAAGGTTTCTATCGATGCTGGCTATATTAAAGACGTTAAAAAGGAAGAGCTTGATCTAAGCAAATTTGTGGATCTGACCCTGTTAAATGAAGTGAAAGCAGGCAAATAAGCTTGTATGAAGTCAAAAGCCCTTTGAGCATCCAAGTGATGCTTCGAAGGGCTTTTTAACTATGATCTCGTACTTGGAGTTAAGACTACTACAAATCCGCGCGTACCATCCAAACGAATCAGGTCACCATCATGAATCAGCTTGGTTGCGTCATCTATGCCTACTACAGCTGGAAGCCCGTACTCACGCGCTACGACGGCACCATGCGTCATCAATCCACCTACCTCCATCACCAGACCCACACACGAGTGAAACAGCGGTGTCCACCCCGGGTCTGTAAAGGGCGCGATCAAGATTTCTCCTTTGTTCAGCTTCGCATCCTCAGGACGTAATACTACGCGGGCAATGCCTTCTACGATTCCTGCAGACACCGGGGTTCCGAGCAGTGCATGCTCTGGTGCATCCTGGTGACTGCGACGACCCGTAATGATCTCACCTTCACTTGTCATCAGCCGCGGCGGTGTAAGTGACTTATAATGCTCATATTCCTGTTTACGTCCATTGATCATTTGGGAGAGATGCTCGATCTGATTGCTTTTCGCCAAGTACAATAGTTCATCCAAGGTCAAGTAAAAGACATCCTCTTCTTCAATTAGAATTCCTTGCTGCACCAAACTTTGCGCTTCCTTCAGAATAGCCTCCCGGAATAAGCCGAAGTGCTGCATCATCAAATATTTGGGATGCTCCCGAATGCACATCAAATCGCGAAATACTCGCAGCAAGCGGCTCATTAATCTCTTTTTAAACCATCCGAAGGGCAGCTTCCCGAGACGATCCAACAAGTCGTCAGCAGCCTTTTGAGCCTCTACTGCGCCTTGTGCAAACCGCTCCCTGTGTTCCTTATGTCTCATCGTTCTGATATGGCTTTCAATCGAGGGCAACAGCGAGCTGGCGTCTTCTCTCCATCTTGGGCGTGTAATATCGATTTCACCTGCACAGCGCATCCCATACAACTGAATAAAATGGTCCCATGCTGGTAAAAAAACGGAACCGCCTTCAACCGTCGAAAGATCCTCACGAAAGCTTGATGCCCTGCCCTGATGAATTAACGCGGTGACCTCGGGATACTGCCTGGCGATATCCGCCAAATCACCGATCATCAGTCCCATCTCACTGGTCACGTTGCCAATCAGCGATTTATTCAAAATGTGTATGACTTCATTGTCTTGCAACCATCTTACAGCAAGTCCTTGAACCAGTCTGGATGCAATAACACCCGACAACGGATAAGCCATCAGTTCTTGAAACAGGGAACGCAGCAGCTTTCCGGCATGCTCCTGCACTTCAAGCACCCTATTGGCTCCACTCACGCCTGTCAATTGATCCTTGCCCGTTTGGAACGAGGATCTTAACCATGTATTAACGGTGTGAGCTGCCCGTGAGGTATCAGCAAATAGCAAATTGTTAACGACTCTCCTGAGCAAGGGAAAGACAAATCTTACCACTCCCATAGCAAGTCCTTTTGGCTGCTTGATGCCTTGAATAAATGCATCCCGTTGAACGTATTCACCCACACCGCTGCCCATCATTTCGTCAACACCTTTTAGAACCTTGGGTACAAGACTCCGTGCCGGCTTAAGAGTTAGTATGGGAGTGATATCAATAAACATTCTTCCGCCAGCACGATACGTCAACCTGCTTTCGACTTGAACGGCAGGTTTCCCGAATGGAAACATCGTCTGCCAGATCGACAGCGCCATCGGCTTCATTGCATCAGTCATCATCTGCTGGTGCCCGAACGAGAGTAGAATATGGGGGGATTCTCCAGCTGCCGTCAACAATTGGGGAAGCGGGTATAATGACGTAATCGGCCGGCTCTGGACAATATAGATCGAACCTCCTGCGTAACACCATTCGATATCCTGATCCGTTCCATAATGATCCTTGATTTTTACACCGAGAGAAGCCAGTTGTTCAATTTGCGAATCTTCAAGTGCCTGCCTGCTTTGCATATCTTCAGGCAAATCCCTTGTAACGGTGCCGCCCTCCGGTAATGAGAAAATGGCGAGCTTCTTTTTGGCTATTTTCTTGGAAATGATCATTCCCGCATGCACCTGATATAAATCCGCTGAGACCAGTCCCGATACAAGAGCCTCTCCTAGTCCATAGCTGGCATCAATAGAAAGGATTCCCCGATGACCGCTAATCGGATCAGCAGTGAACATAATACCTGATACTTCGGGAAACACCATCTGCTGGACAACCACCGATAACTGCACCGAGCGGTGATCGAATCCATTCTTGGCTCTGTAGGAAATGGCCCGATCCGTAAACAGTGATGCCCAGCATTGACGGATGGCCAGCAGCAGCTGCTCCCTTCCTTTTACATTCAAATACGTATCCTGCTGCCCGGCAAATGAGGCATAGGGAAGATCCTCAGCTGTCGCGCTGGAACGAACCGCATAGGCATTATCTTTAGCTGATTGCTCCCAGGTGCCAATAATTTCAGCAGTTATGGCTTCCGGAATGGTTAACGTCACCAGATGCTTGCGGATACTTTGGCCAAGCTCGGATATCGCATTCAGTTGGTTGGCCTCAATCCCATCCAGCTGGTGAAAATAGGCTTCCATCAGACTGCTTTGCCCGATAAAATCGCGGTAAGCGCTAGTCGTTACACAAAACCCGGGAGGCACCGGTAAACCAGCTCTCGTCATTACACCAAGATTCGCACCTTTTCCGCCTACAATGGGTATGCTGTCCTCATCGATCTGTGTAAAGTCAAGAACGTATCCTTTCAACTCACACACGCTCCTCAATGATCGTTATGGATTCGAAGGCCTTCTGTAAACATGACAAGCAAGGTTTCAGCTACATCAATCGTTGTAAAACCATGCTTCGAGGCAAAATCCGGACGCAAAAAGGTCTGCACAATTTCTGACATAAGAACAGCAGCAACTCGTGGATCGACATTTCGAATCAATCCTGCCTGCTGAGCCTGAACGAGCAGTTTCTCAATAAAAGTAAGCTGTCCGGCGCGAAAAGCTTCAATACGTTCCCACAGCTCTGGAATATATTTCTGAATATCCTCCAGAAACAGCGGATTTAGCTTTACAAGCTCTTGTTTGACTCCATAAAGTGTGTCTCTCAATAAATGAAGCGGATCTCCAGCCTGCCGCATCGATTCTTCAATCCTGGCGCTGATCGCTGCCATCGTGTTCTCCAGCACAGCCGCTGCGATCTGCTCCTTCCCACTGAAATACACATATAAGGTTTTCTTGCTCATCCCAAGCTGTGCCGACAGTTCACTCAAAGTCATAGATCGATATCCTTTTTTATGAAATAAATCGGTTGCTGTCTGTACGATACGTATGCGCATAGCTTCATCCACAATGATACTCTCCTCCACCCTGAAACCAAGGAAACCAATGAAGTTTTTATAGTTTCCATGTTACAAAAAAAATGCGTATTCGTCAATCATTCTTCGTACCGCTATTTTTGCTCTAGCATCACAAAAAGTCGAACGGCAGCTAACCCTAAGCATGAACTGCCGTTCTCTCTCAACTATTTAATAAGGCTTAGGAATCTCTACCTTATGTGTAACTCCATCTTCCGTAAAGTAAATATGCACACCATGGCCTTGATCATCCATGAAGTAGGACACATATTTGGGCTCATCCTTACGGAGAGGCACCAGCAGTGTGGCAATGCGATGACTACGGGCCGATTGCGTTGCAGCTGTCAAATGCCAATGGCGATCCAGACCCTCTATCTCTGCAGAGTCTACTTCTGTAAACTCGTCATGCTGTGATAACGAGAGATCGCCGGATGAGCTGTACACAAAACGCCCATCCATGTCAGCCTTTTGCCCACGCACCTTAAAGCACTGTCCATCCAGCTCCATCTCATACAGCGTATGGAACAGCCAATCGACACGTCCCGACTGTGACAGATCTATCTGATCTACAACTACGATATAGGAGCCCTCATAAAAATACAGCTCTCTGACATATCGCTCCAGATAAGGAACCTGCTCCTGATAAGCAGCGGTCGCATTACAGCGGGAATACGTATAGCCCTTATGGGTTTCGACAGCTTCCACCGTGCCGGATGCCGACATATTCAGTACTTTGTTAGTGCCGGCATATTGCCCCAGACCATCGATTAGTACATTATTGGTAGACCTTGTCTGCTTCCGCCAATTCATGTGCATCGTGCTGCCGAAGGCAACATAATAACCGCTCTCAATAGCGAGTGGTTCTCCATAGGCATGCAGCAGAAAACCGTTCTGGTCCCCATGGCTGTGACTGATTGAGCCGTAAGGACTACTTTTGGTCAACAGCATGATATGGTCTTCCGGGCGATCCATATGGGCATGAAAAGCTACCCAGCCTATGTCGCGGAACCATTTTACAGGTTCGATGTCTGTAGGCGCTTTGGCTTGCACAGCCGGATAATCATGCATATACATCATTTCGTCAAAACGGAAATCCCACCAGCCGTAATTGTAAAACTTCATCTCGGAATCCGTATCGATCGCCCGAGTCTGCTCATAGTACCATTGATGGTGTCCATTATTGGTAATGCCGGCAAATTGGCGAATGTTAAAGCCTGTTTTCAAGCTTACCGGATCACCAAGCGTGGATTGATCGCCAAAGCTGGCACGAAGTGTATCCGGGCTAAAGCAATATAGTGGAAAATCACCCGTATGCTGAAAAAAAGGACGACGGTAAAAGTTAATTCCGGTATATTTGTTCAATAGATTCATAGCTTCTGTTACAAAAGCCATCCCGGTCGTCCAATACATCGGACCTTCCGCCCAGCCTCCATCTACCCCGCCCCATGGAGAATACAAGCATGCATAATACTCCAGCGTATAATCAAGCCATTCCTCTGCCACTGCGGCCTCGCCAAGCAGAGCCATGCAGCTTGGAACGATAACCGACGATAAAGAGCGAACTGCATGACTGTCAAAAGGAACATGGTGGATTTTGGAACGTTCGATCACGTGGAACGCAACCTGACGGGTGCGTGTCAACAAATTGTTGCGTACCGCTTCGCGTTCTTCCTCCGTCAGCTCCTGATAGAGCCAATCATAGCCCCATGCAAGCGCTCCGGCAATACGAAAGGAAGCTTCATCATTATAGTCCCGACTTGTTGTGCCTTCCGTGTTCCATGACGTAATGTGCAGCAGCCATGCTTTGGCCCGTGCAATCAAATCCGCATCCTCAAGAATCACACCAGCAACACTAAGATGACGCACTGCGTATAATGCTTCCTGACAATCAATATACATTTGACGCCACAAGTGGGCTACACGCTTATTGTTTGGATAAGGCAAGGGCTCAGCGATCAGTTCACGGTCGACCCATGGTTTCACCGAACGCTCCATGAATACATCCCAGCCGTATTTGGATGGCTGTTCACGAACCGTACGGCGAAATTCCGGAAGCTCTTCGGCTTGCAGCCACAATCTGGGATGCTTCATGGAAATATCCGTATATCGGTGTCCGCGCGACGGCAATGGTGTTTCCGGCAAACCCTCCTGTACCGTAAAGCTGCGAATGTGGCTCCATTCCGTTGGCTGCCCTTCTCCTCGCTGCAATAGCGCATACCGCCAATAGTAAATTCCTGCAGTGAAAACATGATCAGGTGTATACAAATTGTAAGGAATCGGTTGAACCGTTACGGTATCCTCTGGTGTAAATTGTGAGGAAGTAGAATACTGCAGAATATACTGGTCATGCTCAAGCTGAGCCGGAATCCATGTAAACCGCGGCGGATTCTCGATTAAAACGGTCTGTTCATCTGGTGCATATTGTACAGTCAATAGTCCGCTTTGCGGTTGGTATAATGCTTTACTCATGTTTGTCCCTCCAGGTCACAACCAGCCCTTGCTCATGATCAAGCACGCAAACCGCTTCCTGCGACCGGGTGCTAATCACCAGTTGTCCATGACTAGAATTCATACCGATTCCATGCGCATGTTCGATTGTCGAAGCTTCATTATTCGTTTCAACGGTACCCGTGGCTTCACTGGCTTCCCAACTGGCGTGAACGGCTGGACCCAGCTTATAAATCTGTATAAAGTTAGCTTGCTTGCCCACCTGCCGCTGCAGCAAGCCACTTAATGCTTGGCTCGGATCTATAGAGGTCCCTGGTGTTTCTACACGCAGCAGTGACATTCCCGGAAAAGCAACAATCGCTTGATGCAGCGATTTCGTTGTGTCGCTATCAGGCGTATAATGGAGCGTCAGCATCTTGGGAGCCGGAAGCAAATCGAGTTGTTCCGCCAGCCCCAGACTATCGCCTTCCTCTGTTTCATAATAGTCAGTAAGCTTCACCTGATCGTATCCGTGACCAGCGTAGCCCAATGCACCTAACCCATCACTGTCTCTCACCCAGGCTCCGTCTGCAGCATGAGGCTTAACGAGCGGATGCATCCACCAATCGATCGTACGCTCTTCAGACAGCTGAACCTCAAACCAATCGAGCAGCCACTCTCCACTTAAGAGCAAATGCCTGTTTAATATACAGCCTTCATAGGCTCCATCTGATTGCAGCCAAGTATATACAGCTTGCTCCGACTCCGTGAACAGCTTGCAGTGACCTGAATGCTCAGCCTGGGATTGCCCATCGATCGAAACCGTATTATGACTGACCGTCTCGGCAAACCATTGTTTACGCAGGGAAGATCCATAAGGAACCACACCCAAATCCGGTGTAAATGTCCCTCCTTCGTACTGTATGGATACATGAAGCTTATCATAATGCCCATGTGAACCACCGTGTGGACCAAAATCTGTAAGGTAGGATAATGGATTACCCGCTTTCCGTCCAACAATAAATCCCGAATCCTTCAACAGCAGTGTGTTTCTTCCTGCTAATAGACCTGTATTTGTAAGATTGGCATCGCCTTCTCCATAGACAAGTGCTTCCAATGAAATTCGACGAGCCTCTCCATCCATTTGCCGATAAGCTTCACCTAACAACGGAGCATAAAGCTCATTGCCGTAATGAGCAAGACCAATTTCCATAATCTCCGCGATCTCTCTGGCAAAGGGAACCCTGGCTAACGGACCATCATGCAGTGCCGGAAGCATACCTTGATCATCTGCCAGCCCTACTAGCACATCAAACATTCCGCGCATGGACTGACCCTGCTCTGCCTGTGTATGATATAAATCCACACCGAACCGTTCTGCCATCTCCGCTGAAATCAAATACGCACGCAATACAAAAATATGATAATAAGTGCTGCCTTCAAATTCGAATTGATCCGGTTTTACGCCAATGGAAAGATGGTGCTTCCAACCGCCTTCTCCATCAATCAAGCCCTGTAGAAGCTCCTGCTCTCCACGAATGGCATAAACGCAGGAAAGTGAAGCATTTAGCCAGGCAGTATAATTGTTTTCCGCATTCTGACGATCATGAATCAAAATCTGGCGGTATTGCACCATACTCTCTTCCAGCATGGAAAGAAACACATCCAGTGTCGCTTTTTCCGTTTCGTTAAAGCCAACTCCTTCATCATGAAGCAGTAAACAGGCGCGCAAAATTGTCGTAGACCAAATCGCCTCCGTTAATGCCTGATGAAAGGCGCGCCCCTTCAACATCCAGGGCTGAGCATCCGGGTGCACCGGATATTGTGGAAATTGTGCAGCATAATTGATAATAATTTGCTTGGCCAGCTCCGCGTAGCTTGCTTCTTTGATGCCCGCATATACAGCAGCAGCTTGCAGCGCGTACCTTGCCATCGACTGGTGCTTAAACACGAGCCATGCCCCGCGATACGCCTCACCTTCAATACAGCAGCCATGCGGACATTGGAAGCTATGAGCATCACGCTCGGCCGGATCGAACAGCAGTTCAACATGATGCTCTGGGCATACATATTGATGCCACCAGCCGCCTGGCTCTTTCGGAATATGGAGACTGTCGCTGGAAAGAAGAGCATCGAGCTCTTCCTTCAGCTTCTGCAGGGCTTCATTCGCCCATAAGGTGGATTGCAGCTTCTGTACTATTCTCATCGCATGAACATCCCGCCGTTGACTTCGATCGTCTCACCCGTCAAATAGGCACCCAGCTCCGAGGTCAGATACAATACAGCACCAGCTACATCCTCTGGTGTTCCCTCACGCTTTAACGGGATGCCGCCAATTGTAGCCTGACGTGCTGCATCGGTCGTAAATGTCGCATGAAACGCGGTTTGCCCAATGAAGCCAGGGGATACGATATTCACAGTAATACCATCACCTGCGACTTCTTTGGCCAAGCCCTTGGAGTAGGCCGATATAGCCGCTTTACTCGCTGCATATATGCTTGCTCCGGGTCCGCCTCCGTTATGTCCTGCAACTGAAGCCATGTTTACGATTCGCCCTGCACCCTTGGCTTTCATACCCGGAATGACGCGTTTGCACATAAATACAGTACTTTTCAGATTAACATTCATGATCTTGTCATACATTTCTTCCGTCATATCAACATTCGGTACACGCTGCACCATATGACCTGCATTGTTAACCAGAATATCAATCGTTCCGCCAAAAGCACTTTCCACACCGCTTACCAGGCTTTCAATCTGTGCAGCGTCAGTCACGTCTGCTTGAAACAGCTCAGCCTGTCCGCCCGCTTGGCGAATAATCGCTACCGTTTCTTCACCCTGCTCTTTATTGTTCATATAGCTAACGCCAACCTTGGCTCCGTTTGCTGCCAATAAAACAGCGGTTGCGCGTCCAATCCCTGCGTTAGATCCGGTAACCAAAGCGATTTTCCCATTTAATTGTGTGTTCATTATGTGTTTCCTCCTAAGATTAGTAACGGTTCATCCCGTATTATATTTTGATAGGTTTAGGTATATCAGGCATGGATAAAATAATTCGGCTTCCTTGCTGCCATTCACTTTCAATCTGCATCCCATACTGCTCACCAAATACCATTTGAATCCGTCGATGCACATTCATCAGCCCAATGCCGCCGCGGCGATAATAACCTGATTCCGTCTGCTGCTCTGCTAACCGGTTCAGCTTTAATTGCTCCTGCAGCTCCCGAAGTCTTTCGGGCGGGATGCCAATCCCATTATCCTCAACAATAACTTGAAACAGCCCCTGCTGCTTTCGGGCATCAATCGATATTCGGTGATGAACCTCAATCCCATTTGGAAAAGCATGCTGGAAGCAGTTTTCAATAACCGGCTGAAGTGTTAAGCGAACCATTTTTTCCAACAGCAGCGAAGGGGGAATGATCACATCAATTTCAAACTCACGATCAATCCGGTGCTGCAGAATGATCAAGTAATTGCGCACATGATTCAATTCGTTAGCTACCGTGATCTCTTCCAGATTCGTCTGGATCGAATACCTTAGCATAAACGCCATAGCTTCGACCATTTCGGTGATCTCATGCGAATCCTGAACAATGGCATAGCAATTAATCGTTTCTAATGTGTTGTATAGAAAATGCGGGTTGATCTGCAGCTGCAGAGTTTGAAATTCGGCTCGATGCCGCTCAATTTCCGTCTCCTGTATCTGCAGAGCATCCTTCTGCTGCTGCAGCTCAGCTGCATATACTTTGTTGATCATTTCGGACAAGCGGGTAACCATCAGATTGTAGCTATGAACGAGGCCTCCAATTTCATCTGTCCGCTCGATCTCGTCAATGTGCTGAAAATTCCCTTTTTCCGTTTCACGCATGCTGTCCTTAAGCTCTCGAATCGGTGCCAGCAGTGAGCGCCCAAACCGCCAAGCTAGCCACAATGCCACAATCAGGGTCAGCAAGCCAACTACGATTGTTGTTGTTCGTATTGTCGAAATCGGTTTGCGCAGTTCACTAACCGGTACAGAGGCAAGAAGCCTCCAGTTCGAATAATCGGATTTGCGCGCCACAAACATCCGGTTTTTGCCCAAGTATTCCGCTTGAAACACCTTGTTATTGCTATCTGTCAAATGTGCGGCAATATCCTTGAATACCTGCTCATCAGGCTGTGCGAAGGGCGGATGATAAATTGACTTTCCCGTCTCATCCACAATAAAAAAATACCCTTCCTTCCCGATATTGACCCGATCCCATATTTTGGCCAGCTCCTGCAGCTTGAACTCAATCGCCACAATTCCTTTAAAATCCGTGTAAGCAGCCCCACGTACCTGACGTGCCATCGTAACTACCGTTCCTTGGTCGCTCGGGCGAAAGCTCGTGTTCAAAAGAACGATTGAACCATCCTCAGGTATAGCCTTCATCAGCCAATCATATCTTTCTGGACTAAGTCCAGCTTCACTGAAAAGAAAATTCTGATTATCGTACACAACGGATCTGCCCTGCCGCCCAACGATATAAATGACATTCAGTTGTTTGTAAATCGTTTGAATCGACTGCACGGATCGGGAGGCAAAATTTTTGATTTCGTTCGAATAATAATAATATTCATAGGAATCATTCGGTCCGATCTCAAAAAAATTTCTTACATCCGTATTGGATGAAAAGGTGTTGCTCAAGAGCTCATACGTTTGCAAATAAATATCCGTTTGATAAGCAACATTCTCAATCATTTGCTCCATATACTGCTCAACCTGCGTATCCAAAGCTCGGGAAGCCTGAAAATACGACACAAATCCGACAGAAGCCAGCGATATGACAATGACAATCGCAAAATAAAAGTAAACTTGTCCGGACAGCGTGCGCATTTTCATCATTCGATTCCCAGCTTGTTCCTGAATTCAGATGGCAATAAGCCTGTATGCTTTTTAAAGGTTTTGGTGAAATGTGGATGGTCGGCATAGCCCACTTCTCCGGAAATATCCGTGATCCGGTAATGCGGCTGGGCTAACAGCTTCTTAGCCTTCTCCATCCGTCTGCGCGTACGGTATTGCACAAAGGTTTCCTGAGTCGATTGCTTAAAGAGCTGACTGAAGTAGGAAGCATTAAGCCCGATACGGCCTGCAACCTCCTCCAGCGATACCTCTTCAGCTAAATGCGTCTCAATGTATTGCTTGGCTTCCTCAACAGGGTCCTTCAGCTTGCCTTTACGCTTTATTTTCAATTCCGCGAATAGCTGCTCAAGACTTGCTGCAAACCGAGACCATACCTCATCTTCATTTTTGACGCCAGTCAAATCCAGCTTTTCTATGAAGGAAAATACATCTCTGCCAAGCAATCGCTTATACAACAGTGCCGAAAATTCACCTAGCACATCAATCCATTGATTCAGGCGCAGCCGCTGAACTTGAAGCTCCAACTGAACCTTATTCAGCATGTTGCTTAAGCCTTTATGATCCAGAGACCATATCGCATCCTCCATAGCACCAACCCATTCCTCCAGCCTCTGGACAGAGACGAAGGTTTGCGATTGCTGCAGCGTATGCAGATGTGTCAGCTTGATCAAAGCGGCTTCGACTGTTTTTTTGCTAATCGGCTTTAATACATATTCCTTCACACCATAGGACAAGCACTTTTGCGCATATTCAAAATCACTGTACCCGGACACAACCACTATGTGAATGCTCGGGTCCAATTCTGACACGTGTCTGCATAGCTCAAGCCCGTCCAGCTTTGGCATCCGAATATCCGTAAACAGGAAATCAGGACGCTCCTCACGAATCTGCTGCAGCGCATCCTCGCCATTTTCCGCTAATCGTAAGCTTGATACCGGCTGACCTGATTGTTGAATCAGCTTTTGCAATCCTTTACGGATCATCGGCTCGTCATCCGCAATCATGATGCTGTACATGAGGTCGCCTCCTTTGCTGAATTAAACATCTATGCTTGTAGTATACACGATGCCAGATGTGAAATCCTTTCGCACACAAGCCTTTAAGCCATGACCTGAATAAAACGCACTCCCCATGTCATCAGACATGAGGAGCTCAATGTAGAACAATTATCGACGCGGCATGCTGATCGTCACACTTGGATCTTGTTTATTAAATTTCTCAGTTGCTTCTTTGATGACGTCATTTCCGCCTTTGGACTTATACTCTTCAATAACCTTAGGCCAGTCGGAAATCGGTTCTTTACCATAAACCATTTTGACCATGTGCTGCAAAATGAGCGGTGCCGCATAGTCGGATTCCGGTGAAATGTCCGGGTTTTTGATCAATGCGTCAAGGCGCGGTTCGAATTGAATACCATCACGGCCTTCTTTGGCAAGCATGTTATCGTACGTACTTATCAGTTTCTTACCATCTTCTGTCAAGCTGAGTGTACCTTTGTTGTAGGTAGTATCTTGAACCATCCAGAGGAATGCCTGACGGTAACGCTCTTCGTCTACAGCCTGAGGCTCAGTAGGAGCTTTGTATTCAATTTTGCCATCAACGGTCTTGAATGTCTCGCCCTCTACACCAAAGGTGAAGAATTTCTCAGCTTCGTCAGACAGCATCCAATCGAAAAACTTGATGATTGCTTCCGGATTTTTTACATTTTTGTTAATAAACCAAGCCCGGGTAACGGAGTTATACAGATACGCTCCACCTTTGCCGTCAGGTCCTGTAGGTCCCGCAATCAGCTCCACCTTGGCAGTTGGCACGTTCGCTTTGAGTTGTTGTTCCCATTGCAGTACTTCATTCGCATTCATGGACCAAATGCCGGATTTACCTGCAAGAATCGAGTTTTTGTACACTGTAGGGTTGATTGTTGCAAATTCTTTGTTGATCAAGCCCTCATCGAACATCGTTTTATACGTTTGCAGCGCTTTCGTCATATTCTCCACATTGAAAAATTTAGGTACAATCTGATCTCCCTGCTTCATAAACATCGACATGTAAGGGTAAGCGTCAAAAGCACCGAAGAATGAATCCGCATATTTGAAATTTTCGCGGCCTTGATAAGGGTTCTCTACACCCATTTCTTTAAACTTGCGCATCACTGTCAAATATTCATCTACCGTCTTCGGAATTGGCAGTCCCGCTTTATCCAGCAGATCCTTACGTATCGCTACAGCTCGCCGGGAAGGATTGGACAGGAACTCAGGAATTGCATAAATTTTACCTTTGTAGGTTTCTTTTTGCCATGCATCCTTAGGAATTTTCTTCAACAGATTTTGTCCGTATTTTTGCAGCAAATCGTCTAGTGGCATGAACACACCAGCTTGCACGGAGCCTGCCATTTCTTTACCGGACACCCCACCGGAGCCGCCCACAACGTCGGGGATATCATTGGTGGCAAACATTTGCACCATCTTTTGTTCATATTCCTTATGAGGCACCAAAACGATATTCAGATCGGTATTCGTCAAATCTTCCAATCTTTTTACCCATTTGTCTTCGTTAATGTTCGGTGATTTTTCTACGTGGTTAAATGCAAGTGTTCGCATCGAGATGGAGAACTTGGCTTTTTCTGCAGGCTTGCTGCCTCCAGCGGCATTATTTGCTTCAGGTGCTTTCGAAGAACATGCTGTCAAAGTCGTGACTGCCATTACAGAGGCCAAACTAACCTTCATCCATTTTTTCATGTATTACCCCTCTTTTCTGATAACTGATCATATTTAATGATGATGTTGTGTAGCGCTTTCAAGATAGCTTCATTGTAGATTCACCTATGATTTGTCACAATGGACTTTCATTGGGTACAGTAGGCTTTTTTTTAGAAATGGGGTGATCCGATTATTAGGATTTCACCGAACCGATCATCATACCCTTAACAAAATGCTTTTGCAGGAACGGATAAATCAGCACAATTGGAATGGTAGCAATAATAATCGTCGCCATCTTGATGCCTTCCGGATTCATATGGGCAAGTGAGCTGAACTGGGTAGCCGAAGGATCGATATTGATATCATCGGACATAATCAGCTGACGCAATTTCACCTGAAGCGGCCACAAGTTCGGATTGTTCAAATAGTATAGGGCATTCATGTACGTATTCCAATGACCTACCGCGTAAAATATCCCCAGAGATGCCATAACCGGCTTGGACAGCGGCAGTACGATACTCCAGATCATCCGTGTTTCGCTGCAGCCATCAATACGGCCGGAGTCAATAATTTCCGGAGGAATTTGCATAAAGAAGGCCCGCATAACGAAGAAGTTAAAGGCACTTATCGCTCCTGGTAAAATCAAGGCCCACAAAGAATTAGTCAGATTCAAACCCTTCATTAATATAAAGTTAGGGATCAACGGAGCACTGAATACCATCGTGATCAAGACAAAAAATACGATATATTTACGACCCATATACTCCTGTCTGGATACCGGATAAGCGAGCGAGGCTGTCGCCAACAGGTTGATAATCGTACCCACAACTGTAATGTACACGGTAATCCCGAACGATCTCCATAATGAAGCATCACTGAATACATATTGATAATTAATCATAGTAAATTCGACGGGCCAAAACACGACTTTACCGTTTATTATAGCCTCTGATGAACTGAGTGATTCCGCCAGAACGTTCAAAAAAGGCAGAAACATCAGCAATCCGAGAATAGTCAAAAAGACAATGTTGAATCCATTAAATACTTGCTGACCTGTACTTACTTTTCTCATACTGCTTCCTCCTCCCCCTGCTTTAATACAAGCTTTCGCCTGTTGTTTTTTTACTGAATACATTTCCGATCACGATTAAGACAAGACCAACAATCGACTTGAACAAACCAATAGCTGTTGTGTAGCTGTACTGTTGTGACTGCAAGCCTGATTTATAAATATACGTGTCGAGAATTTCACCATTGTGACTATTAAGCGGATTGAGGAATACATATACACGCTCGAATCCAAAATCAAGAAATTTACCAATATGCAGCAGGAATAAAATCATAATCGTCGGCAGCAGCGAAGGAAGTGTAATCGAAATCGTTTGACGCCAGCGGCTCGCTCCATCCACCTCAGCAGCTTCATACAAATCAGGATTAATACCTGCCAGTGCCGCCAAATAGATGATCGTGCCATAACCAGAATCCCGCCAAATGCCTGAACCGATCAATACGGAGCGGATATAAGAATCTTCACCCAGAAAATAGATAGGCTGGAAGCCCAGATAGCTGATCAATTGATTAAGAATCCCTGTAGAGGGTGAGAGAATCCCGATTGCGATTCCACTGACGATTACCCACGACAAGAAGTGTGGCATATAAACGAGTGTTTGCAAAAATCTTTTGTATACGACAACACGCAATTCATTTAAGAGCAGTGCCAGAATAATAGGAGCGGGAAAACCAAGTACCAAGTCATAAAGACCAATCAACAGCGTGTTGTTTAAAATAATCAGGAAATCGTAATGGGCAAACATTCTTTTAAAATGCTCCAGTCCTACCCATTCACTTCCCAGGATCCCTCCGAACAAATTGTACTCCTGAAACGCGATGATCGAGCCGAACAATGGAATGTACTTGAAAATAAAGAAATAAATAATACCTGGCAGTGAAATCAGATAAAGCGCTTTATATTTCCACATAAAGCTGAATAGGCTTCTTTGGGTTGTTGCGCGATAGCTGACCTGCTCTGCTGATTGAACCTTGCTAGCCATATGGCCGCCCCCTTTTGTCATGAATCTGTACATGCTTGATTGATATACCCTTATCCTACTTGCATTGCAGACATTGAACAATGGAATCCCTTTTATCCCACTTGTGTTTTTTTTAGGTTTGTCACAAAGACTTGCGCAGCTTATATGGTTCGGCCTATGATCCTATGATATAGTAAGGCTATCTATCAAACCGAAGCTGACTTACGGAAGCTTGTGTATTCAGTTTTCTCCAAAAAATCAAAGGAGGTTCCCCTATGACATTTACCGGATTTACGCAAAATGATTTTGATGTATTCTCTATACCTGGACTCGAAGGTCGGATGGAAGGGATTCAAACCCGGATTCAGCCCAAATTTAAAGCACTCGGAGAGCCTCTTCGTGACGAACTTTCCCTACTCACTGGAAATCCTATGTATTTGCATATAGCGAAGCATGCCCGACGCAAGGTTAACGCACCTGTTGATACGTGGATGGCAATCGGTCATGATAAACGCGGCTACAAGCAGCACCCGCATTTTCAGGTTGGACTGTTTGACGACCGGGTATTTATTTGGCTTGCACTGATCTACGAGCTCCCTAACAAAAAGGCGATAGCCGAAAGCTATCTGAGCCATTTAAAGAAAATACGTCGCATCATCCCCAAGGAATACGTGTTATCCGCTGATCATATGAAGAAAGACAACATTTCTTTCAAAAGTCTCAAGGAGCAGGAATTGCAAACCGCGTTCGAGAGATTTCGCGATATTAAGAAGGAAGAGCTGCTCATCGGACACAACATCGCTTATGACAATCCTATCCTTGCCGATGGTCCAGTACTGGCCGAATTCATCAAGCAAACCTTCGAGACCTTAATGCCCCTGTACCAGATGGCCCGTCAAGCATCATCCTGAAATTAATCTTAAATTAAGCTTGGCTTCAAGTTAGCTTAAGACTGCTTGTGTAAGTTTGAGATAGATAGAACCAAACCCATTTGATTTTCCACTGGAAAGGTGGCTTCGTACATGATGAACCGTTTTCAACCCAAACAAGTCATTGTCACGAGCTTAACATTGGCTCTGCTGCTTGGTGGAACTGCTCTTTATACAACGAAACAGCAAGCTTATGCCGAAGCACCGGAACAAGCTGTTAAACCATACACTTCCTCTGATCATAAAAGTGAGCATAAAAAAGCCAATTCTGGCAAAGCAACAAAGGAACATACCGCGCAGCGTGATTTTGTAAAAGGCAAAATGCCGATTCTTGACGAGGCTTCTGCCATTCTGGGTATAGATCAAGCAGCACTTGGCGCTTCACTGAAGGACAAAAACCTTGTCGAGATTGCCAAGGAAAAAGGTATTTCTGAAGTGGATTTAATTGCTAAGCTGCAGGCAGAACGTGCCCAAAAGATCGACGAAGCCGTGCTGGCAGGCAAAATTAAAGTCGAAAATGCGGACAAGCTTAAAGCGAATATGGCTGATCATTTGAAATTTATGGTCAATCATAACGGCGAATTCAATAGACACAGTGCTGGCAAGGCTGATAAAAAACAACATAACAGTGCGCTGCCTGCTCCTGAGAAATTAGCCGCTATATTGGGTATAACTGCCGATGAGCTTAAATCGGATACGAAAGCAGGCAAATCCTTAACCGAAATCGCGGAATCCAAAGGAATATCCAAGGAACAGCTGATCCATCAGATAACAGAACAGATCACACCCTGGGTTGAGAAAAAGGTTGACCATAAGCGGGGCCAAACTCCCATCAAACAGCAGGCTGCAGTTAATTAACGGATTACTTTGATTACTCATACCTAAGCTTTATCAAGCATTACAAACAGGCCCCGATACCCGCGGTACTATAGTGGGAATTGAGGCTTGTTTTATTATATACTGTCGAATTTGTCCTAAATAATTGTTATTTTTCACACTTACGTCACATGATTCGATTATAATGAACAATAAGGTCTGATTATGGAGGTGTCTCGTTTTGAAATTATTCAAGCCCACCCGTTTTCGTATCCCGCTGCTTATCCTCGGCACCTCTCTCATTGCAGGTGTTCTGTGGGTACAGGATGAACTTCGTTCAACCAGCTCCCTGCAAGCGGCCTCACTTCCTCAGGCAGCCAGTGTCCCCGCTAATAATGGCCTGCTCGTTTATGAACAGAATTGTATAGCCTGTCATGCCGTTGAAGGCAAGGGTCTTGACCGTTACCCACCGCTTATCAGTGATCGGGTAAAGAAGAAATACGGCACATACGATCAGGCATATGAATTCATTAGCCGCAGCATGCCGCAAAACTCGCCGGGATCGCTCAGCGAGGAGGATTACAAGAATGTAACCCGATACGTCCTCTCTCTTAATGGAATTCCAACCGAATTCAATGATATTAGCAGTCACTGGGCCAACAAAGAAATCAAAGAGCTGCTGGACAAGCAGTTCATCGATGGCTATGTAAATAAGGAAAACGGAACTCTTTCTTTTAAACCGGAGCAAAATATTACCCGAGCCGAATTTGTGCGTTATTTGGTAAAAGCAAAGCAAATGTTTTTGTCGAACAGTACGACATCCGAATTCACAGACATCAACACCGACAAGGAAAACAGACCCTATATTATTACAGCAGTTGAATATGGATTAATTGACGGCTATGCAGACGATACCTTTCGTCCGGACAACCAGATTTCACGTGCAGAAATCGCAGCCATCCTATCACGGAGTGAAATGCTTAAAGGCGAACCTGGCAAGGGCTTCAAAGATGTAGCCGACAGCTATTGGGCCAAGGACAATATTCTTGCAGTTCAGCAGGCAAAGCTGTTTGATGGTTATGAGGATGGCACCTTCCGCCCTCTTAAAGAAATGAAGCGCGGCGAGGCCGTTGCCGTCATATACAGGCTGCTCAATCCCTCCTGAGCCTTAATCGCTATGTATGGCAAAGAACCGCCGGGGCTTATTTGTTCTCAAGCCAGGCGGTTCTTGTAAATCACGGTTATATGTAATTGTTCAGACGTTGTTATAGCTGACGCAGTTCACCTGCTGCTTGGCTGCGATCGAGCACCATAAAACGATAAAGCAGATAAAGTGCTGCCAAAGAAAGAACCGCACCCATATAAAAGGGAAGCTGATGGCTGTATTGGTAAATCCCTGCGCCGAGCAGTGGTCCTGTAATGCGTCCAAGGCTATCCATGGATGAGCTGAGTCCTGAAGCTACACCTTGTCCAGCTTTTGTTTTTTGAGAAATCAAGGAAGTCACACAAGGGCGTATCAGGGCATTGCCTGCTGCGAATACGGATAAGTAGATCGACGCTGTGACCAAGCTTGAGGAAAACAAAATCAGTACGAAGCCGATAGCGGACAGTACCAACCCAATGCCAATGACTCTGGCTTCATCTCCACGCTTAATGAACCTGCGTACGACGCCCCCTTGAATCAAGGCACCTACAACACCACTCACAGCAAACATAATGCCCAGCTGGAGGGAGGTCGCACCAATTTGATCCTTTTCGAATAGCAGTAACGTAGCCTCCAAGCCTGCCAAGGTAAAAGAAACAAAAAACGACAGCACATACAAATATTTAACCGTGCCTATGAATGCTGTCCAGCGGGAAACCTTGGCCCCCTGTGTCTGATGACGCTTCTCTTTTGTTAATGATTCCGGCAGCATCACCAGAGCGAACAAGAAAGTAACGAAGGCAAGTCCAGCTGCCGTGTAGAAAGGAATTTGATAGCCCCACTGGCTAAGAATACCTCCAACTGCAGGACCGAATATAAACCCGAGACCGATTGACATCCCGACAAGTCCCATACCCTTGGTCCTGTTCTCCTCTGTTGTAATATCCGCCACATAGGCCACAGCACAAGTCGTAGCTGCCCCGGAGAATAACCCACCCAATATTCTGGAAACATACATCAGGGTCAAATTATCACCAGCAATACCAAATATAAAAAAGCTGACGCTAAAACCGATGGTTCCAAGAATAATTAATGGCCGTCGACCTATTCTGTCAGACAAGCTTCCCCAGATAGGCGCCATCAAAAACGAAGCCAATGAGTAAATGGACAACAGCATTCCCAAGTGAAAGCTGCTTGCTCCCGACCCCTCTATCGCATCAGGTAACACAGGGATAATGATGCCGAAGCCGATAAATATCGTCATCAGCAGTACCATGATAATGGCCAGCTGTTTGTTCATGATCGTGTTATATGCCTCCTACAAGCCTTCGACAAATAATGACATCGAAAGCATTTGCTTATTAGATTGTAGACCTATCGTATCACAACTTATTTATACAGGGAAACCTTCGTCCCTGAAGATTAACAAATTGGACAAAACATTCAAAGAAATTACGAATTTTTCTTGCAAAAGTTAACAAACTATTAACACAAATGGCTTGCATCCTTGGCTGATTATAGTTTAGTATCTAAAGGAGTTTGTATTAATGCTAACACCGTGAAAGGTAGGGATGACTGTGGATCACAAGCGTACTCCTCTATTCTCTGCGTTGAAAGAACACGCAGAACGCAATCCAATTCAATTTCATATTCCAGGCCATAAAAAAGGAGTTGGAATGGATCCGGAATATCGCGCATTTATCGGTGATAACGCCCTATCTATCGACCTTATAAATATAGCTCCTCTGGATGACCTGCACCAACCGACAGGTGTGATCGAAGAAGCTCAGCATTTGGCCGCGGATGCTTTTGGTGCGGATCACACATTTTTCTCTGTTCAAGGAACCAGCGGCGCGATCATGACGATGATTTTGACCGTTTGCTCACAGGGCGATAAAATTATCGTTCCCCGAAATGTGCATAAATCTGTCATGTCGGCCATTATTTTTGCAGGAGCCAAACCAGTTTTTGTTTCACCGGTCCGTGATAAGAACCTCGGGATTGATCATGGCATTACGACACGCTCTGTCAAACGCGCTCTGGAAAGACATCCGGATGCCAAAGCGGTTCTGGTTATCAACCCGACTTATTATGGGGTTTGTGCCGATCTTAAGGAAATTGTTGACCTCGTGCATAGCTACAACATACCTGTACTGGTTGATGAAGCTCATGGCGTGCTGATCCATTTTAGCAGCAAGCTGCCGATATCTGCTATGGAAGCCGGCGCTGATATGGCAGCAACCAGCGTTCATAAGCTGGGCGGCTCCATGACACAAAGCTCCGTATTAAATATTAAGGAAGGGCGCATCAATTCGAGCCGTGTCAAAACTATCCTTAGTATGCTAACCACAACGTCCACTTCCTATATCCTGCTTGCTTCTCTGGATACCGCGCGCCGCCATTTGGCATTAAACGGAGAGGCATTGGCTGATAAAGCGATTGAACTGGCCCAATTTGCTCGTCATGGCATCAATGAAATTCCCGGTCTAAGCTGCTTTGGTGAAGATATTCTCGGGACTGAAGCTACCTTCAATTATGATCCAACCAAGATCAATATTCATGTCCGCCACTTGGGCATCACCGGATACGATGCAGAAAACTGGCTGCGTGATCATTACAATATTGAGGTTGAGCTCAGCGATATGTACAACATCCTGTGCCTGATTACTCCAGGGGACACTCACGAGAACATCGATACGCTGCTCAATGCCCTGCGTGAGCTTTCCAGCCAAAATTATAACATCCGTCCGGCTACGGATTTAATTATTAAGGTTCCAAGCATTCCACAGCTGACACTGACTCCTCGCGACGCCTTTTATGGCGATACCGAAGTGGTCCCTTTCAAGGAATCGGCTGACCGAATCATTGCTGAATTTATTTATGTGTATCCTCCTGGAATTCCGATTCTACTGCCAGGCGAGGTCATTTCACAGGATTTGATCGATTATATTGTCGAGCATGTTGAAGTCGGTCTCCCTGTTAAAGGCCCTGAGGATCGCAGTATTCAGAATGTAAAAGTTATCGTCGAAACGAACGCTATCTTCTAATTTTCTCCATCTAATAGAAGTACCGTGTGTAAAGCTCGCTATTTTCCTTGCAGTAAGAACAAGTCGAAACCGACTTGTTCTTTTTGCTCTTTGCTTTTCCTCGTTGTCAGGAGCAAGTATCCACTTATTTGCTAACAACTTCCCGATCCAGCCAAGCTATTACATCAGCCACTGCATGTTCTTCATGATGGCAGCAGGATCGATTAGAGGCGCTCATCAACGCTTCATGTGCGTTGGCCACAGCAATCCCGACACCAGCCCTGCGGATCATTTCAAGATCATTCAAATGATCCCCCATCGCCATACATTTGGTCATATCAATGCCCGTTAATTCGACCAAGTGTTCTAAAGCATGTCCTTTCGTTGCATCCGACGGCAGCATTTCAAAGTACTTGGCTTCAGAACGTACCCAAGTGACTTGCTCATCCTCTGTTTCTTCCATAAAACTTTGAACCTCGTCTAACCGCTCTGGGTCCCAAGCCAGCAGAACTTTAAACCATGGCTCATTCAACGACTCAAATCCATCGAGTACAGGTCTATTGAAGTTCTCTACTCGGCGATGGTGATCGGTTGTCTGATTTTCACGAATGAAGTAAGGCTCACTACCGCAATAAATTTCTACACCGACGCCAGGAAACCTGTTCATTACCCGAGTTAAAATAGGCCCAGCCGAAGGTCCCAGCGTCCGCTGCCACACATCGACTCCTGTTGCAAAATCATGGATTATAGCGCCGTTGTACAAAATCGCTGGAGCGTTAAGCGGCAGTTGATCCGCAAACCGCTTCACCGAGGAGGTTATACGTCCAGTTGCAAGCGTGAACAAACCACCATGCTCCACAAACATTTCAATGGCTTGTTTATTTTCAGGGCTGATTTCTTTATTACTGTTTAATAACGTACCGTCCATATCCGTGACCAGCAAATAACCTTCAAATCGTTGCTTATTCATTGCTTACGCTCCTCTATCTATCCATATTGTCAAAACGCTTTCTAAAATGCTATGATGTTCATGGTATCCGATCAGATGTAACCCTTATCAGTCCAATTATAGGCAGGTGTATCGATCATGGCTCAAAGCGCGTATATTAAATTCGTAGAAGGCTCTACCATTCCTTCCCTTTCCTTAGAACAATTAAAAGAACAACTTATGCATTATAAGGAACAGCTTAACCTCACAGGCCAGCAATTAGGCTGGGAATATGGCGATGCCGGTTTCCCTTACACCATAGAAACAAAGCCAGAGGCTGCAGATCAGTGGTTTTACCTGAAAGGTAAAGATCCTTTATATCATTACATCGTGATGGGGACTGGTTCCACTCAGGATGGTGACACCAGCAGGCATTTTGTACAGATCGTATTACCTGATGGATCAACCCACGGCGACAAGGCCAAGGGCAACGAATTCTGCAAGTATTTGGGTAGACTGTGGAAAGCCGAGCTTCACTTATTCAATGGACGTATTATGTATTTCAATCCTCGTAAATAACAGCGGTGCTGCAGACCCTTCCCTTTTAAAGCGGAAAGGTCTATTTGCCTTTTTCAGCAACAAATACCCCTGGCCGCGCGAAAAACCCCTCTTGTCGTCGCAAGAAGGGCTCTCGTTATCAACTATTCAGCTGCTTGTTCCTCAATGATCTGATTGTAGATTTTAACTACACGTTCCCATTCTTCTTCATCCTCAATGCTTTCTAGATAAGCATCTTCTTCTTCTTCTTCAATTCTGAAAATAACACCGTCCGCTTCCGGATCATTGCGGTCCAGTAACACAGCATAAGGCTGATTTTCTGCCTCAAAGGTGTATACCATTACCATTTCATGCTCAACGCCATCTTTATCCGTAACTACAAAAATATCTTCTTCGTCATGATCGTGATTGCAATTCTCATCATGTATATGTTCGCTCATGGGTAAACCTCATTTCATTAGAAATTAGTTATCCCACGTATAGTAACATGTTCATGCATACAGGTCAATTGCCATCCTAACATCCTGTGCAATCATTTATTCAGATACAATCACTTTCTGGGAAATCACGGTATAGTCGCTACTTTCATCCAGTTTAATGGAGAATTTAATGACATATTCACCCGCTTCGTTAAAAGGAACACTAAACGACCATGGATACCAGAAGTTTTCCTTCGACCCGTTAACGACCTTTTCATGAGCCGGTGCCGCTTGATCCCCGCTTGGAGAATCTATCGATATTTTGAAGGAATAGAATGGTGTTTTCAAGCTGTCAACCTGCGCGAATACTGCAAAATCAATTTTTTTGCCTTTGGGTACTTTACCAAAAGGAGATTTGATTGAATAATCTTCATTTACCTTTTCAGCAACAAACATATGAACATTCGGCTTGTAGATCGATACGGTATTTTTGGCATTATCCCACCGTACGAGCGACTGAAGAGATTCCGAAAGCTCACGCACCGGAAACACCGCATTACCTTTAATCAAAAAGGCAGGCGCCTCACCGTCTTTAAATTGTTTTTCCACATTATTAACGACCATTTTTACTTTACTAAATCCCTCGTAATCGCCCCAGATCGAATTTGCAAAAACACCTGCATTTCCAAGCAAGGAGAGCGATAGTACCAGCGTTAGCATTCGTGGCACTTTCATTGTGTAACCTCCATCGTGACTTGTACTTGTTTTATATAAGGTTATACTCGGAAAGCCATCAAGAGTTGCGCTGCTTTGTTAAAAAAATCAAAAAAAGATTTTGGAATACGATCTATATATGGTACAAAACTCGACACAAGCAACGAATTAAATACAAAATATGCCATGATTTTGGAAATCAAATCGAAACTTCTAATCTGCTCTAAGTTTGCTTTCATTGCAACCACACTATGAAAACGCTATACAATACCAAATCATATTCATCATAATTTATAAAAAACGAACAAATTAAGGGTAAAATATTGTTAAAGTGTGTAAAAATTCTCTTGAAATCTAACTCCAAACCGTGATAGATTAAGAAAGATATGTAAGCGTTATGCACCCATGAGTGGAGGATCGTTCGTGAGCCTGCAAATCCAGATGATTGGCACGGGAAGTGCCTTTTCAAAAAAGTTTTATAACAATAATGCGTTAGTGACGTGCAACGGCTTCACCTTACTAGTGGATTGCGGCTATACAGCACCGAGAGCCTTACATGAGCTTGGTATCGAGATTAATCATATTAATGGTCTACTTATCACCCATATCCATGCTGACCACGTAGGTGGTATGGAAGAGTTTGCTTTTCGTTTAAAATATACATACAAGTACAGAATGAAGCTATTCGTTCCAGCTGATTTAGTCGATTCTTTGTGGAATCAGTCATTACGCGGAGGTTTGGAGAACAAGTCCGAAGGTTTTTTTGGACTTGAGGACTATTTTGAGCTTATCATTATGGAGGAAGCTGTTTCTACTATTATTCATCCGGGCTTTACCCTGGAGCTGATCCGATCCGAACATATTCGCGACAAGCCCAGCTATTCCTTATTGATTAATGAAAAGGTCTTTTACAGCTCTGATACGAAATTCAATTATCCGCTTCTGGTTGAACTCCATGAGGAACAGCGCTGTCAGTACATTTTGCATGATTGTCAGTTGTCCAGTCCAGGTATTGTGCATGCCAGCCTCAATGAGCTGCTGACTTTACCAGATGCCATTCAAGGCTCGGTTATGCTTATGCATTATGATGATTATATTGAAGAATTTATAGGGAAAACAGGAAAAATGACAATTATGAAGCAGCATTCAACCTACTCTTTCCCCTAAAAACCTGGCCTCTGAGGTCAGGTTTTTCCCTTAAAATATGGTATTAGCTCCGTAGACAGCATTCACCACAATTCGACTTAACTTTTTGTTATATGTGCATGAAAGCGTTTGTATCAAAGAATCCTATCAGTTTGTGGCTTGTCGGTTCTTATCCTTTCAATCATATCCACATTAAGAAGGAGTAAAAAGGCATGGGCTATAATTGGATACTATTCGGCTATACCGTCGTGATCTGTGGTTCTTCCATTTATTTCGAAAGATCCTTACATCCGGCTCTACTTGTCCTGATAGCAATTTTATACATCATCGCTCATTTCACAGAGAAGCGGCTTGTGATTTCAGTTTTTCTTCAAATCGTACTGCTGATTGCTTTTCATTCCGTCAGTCAAATGGCCTGGTGCTTGCCTCTTTACTTTGCGCAAATCGGCAAACATTTTCATAAAATCCGAACGCCCGGCTCAGCGGTATTTGTCAGCCTTCTGTATACCTTAACCTTTGCTCTTATATCTTACTCTTATATGAAGCTCACTCTTTATAATGTTTCTGCATTTTTATTCAGTTCGATTAGCTGCCTGACCTTTGCTTTTCTGTTTTATCAATACATATATGTTCTTCGAAACCAAACCCAGCAACTGGATAGTGAAAAGAAGCATCTGACTACCCACGATGCGCTCACTGGCCTATATAACTATGAGGAATGCCATCGTCAGCTAGGCAAGCTGGTTCAGAAAGGTGCACCTATTGCGCTTGTATTGATCGACTGCAAGGATTTGAAATCACTGAATACGGCCAATGGCTTTCATGGTGTAAACCGAATATTGAAGCAGGCTGCTCAATTGCTGCGCATTATGTTTCCGGAAGCATTGCTTATTTCCCGCTATGGTGGCGACGAATTTGCTATCGTGTTGGAATCGAATCATATCGGGCAGCTGACCCATAATATCGAACAACAGCTGACCGTTGACTTTCCGAAGTTAACTGGCATCGAAATGAACTTTGGAATGGCTTTTTATCCTAACGATGGCGAGTATAAGGATGATTTGATCTTTATCGCAGAACGCAATCTGTATATGATGAAAAGGGAATCCTGGCTGAAACGTGAGGAGCATATGCTCCGCTCAGAGAAGCTCAGAGTGGTCGGTGAATTAGCCTCCGGCATGGCTCATGAGATTCGTAATCCACTGACAACCATTAAAGGCTTTCTTCAGCTTTCCAGAGCGGATAATTTCAATGTTCGTCCATGGTACGATCTGATTATGGATGAAATTACACGCATGAGCATGCTGACTGCGGAATTTCTGCAGTTCTCCAAACCACACGCAACCCAATTTAAAGTACATGCCATAGATGATTGCATACAAAGAGTACTCTCTCTACTCGATTCAGAAGCGGCACGACTGGGGCATGAAATTCAGTTCGAGCATGCCGGGCAACCCCTGTACCTCATGATGGACCAGGACAAGATGCTGCAGCTGCTGTTGAATTTGATCAAAAATGCGTTTGAAGCGATGGAAGAGCAGGGTCTTGTACGTGTTCATCTGTCCAATCATAATCAGTCAGCAGTCATTGAAATATCAGATACTGGCAGCGGCATACCTCAGTCCGAGCTGGAAAAAATCTTTTTGCCTTTCTATACGACCAAAGATTCGGGTACAGGTCTCGGTTTATCCATTTGCCATAAGATTGTACAGGATCATCAAGGCACAATGGAGGTTGAAAGTGAAAGCGGTAAAGGCACCAAGCTGACCATCACTATCCCTCTTGCTTCCCATGATGCATACAATACGGAAACATCACCTACCCATTAAAAAAAGATCCTACAAGGCTAAGTCAGCCCTCTAAGATCTTTTTTTATTATAAGCTAAGTCGACTCCATAAGCAGGCTGCTGCCTGATTCATTCCAGCGTGCGGTCACATCGAACAAGGCTTTCAGATCATCGATCGCTACCACGAACTCGGCACCCATACGCCTGACTGGCTGGTTCAGCTTGATTGTGATTCCATTGACAGCCGCTTGCTGTTCATCCAACCTCAATTGAACATCCCTCTGCTTGTAATGCGCTTTAATTCGTCTGCCTCCATCGTTATCCGTAGATCGCTGCTCTGTTAGTCCTTGAACGGTCTCTTCACTGAATAAGCGCAGTGGCACATACAAATTACCTTCCTTATCCTCATAACGCTTGACTGGCGCCAAAGGCATTCCATTCAAAACCAAATTCATAAGGGGCCATTTGTCCATTCCATCTCTTTTCAACATCGCAGTAAGTCCTCTGCTGGAAAAAGAAGGAGGTATCGCCAGCAGTTTTTTTGAAGCAGGGTCATACGTAAACCAATTCATATAAAAGGGTGTGAAGACAAGCTGATTGCTTTCTGGATCCAGCGCCCATATTTGAATAAATCCGTTAATGGAAGCCGTGGAATCGGTATCCCTTAGTGCATTCATATCCAGATTAACCTCTACAAGCTCTTTGCCAATCGTATTGATAGTCGTTGTCCAGTTGATTGGCTGCCCTTCTTTATAACTAACTACCTGAATACCATATTGGATGAGCTGGTAGTTTTGAGTGGCGGCAGAGGTAAACACCAAACGGTTGGTAACATCCTCCTTGTCTTCAACTGCTTGCCATTGCTTGATCTGGGGAAGTCGGATCGGCTCCTTACTGGACAAGCCAGCCAATTGCTCCCAGTATTGTCTCAGAGCAGGCAGTGACTGCGCAGAAGGAATATACTCATTTTCGTGACGCAGCATATTCACAATATTCGCCGACTTGGAGGATAACGGATTCCCCCCCACGCCGAACAACAATACATAATCCTCAGCCATAATCTCGCCAGGATCCCATTTATGTACATAAGGAAGAGTACTGCCTGACCATCGAATAGGAAAGCCACCAAGCTGTCTAACCTTGGCCCAGGCTGAAGACTCTGTAAGTTGTCCAGGAGAAGCACTTTCCTTTTTTTGCAGCCAATAATAGGTAAAATGATGACCATACTCATGGATCAGGGTACGTACTACCGGAGTGGTATCGACTTCAAACAACCTAATCACTTGGGTATCCGCATTGTAGCTGCCAACTCTTGAGCCGCTTTTTCCCTCACTTGGACCCGGGTCCAAAATGACTTGCTTCAGGGTCGACAATTCCTCACCATGCTCGCATTTGAGTAAACTCTCATACAGCTCCTTTAATTTCTGTTCATTCCATAAGGTGCTATAGCTTACAAAGTGGATTCCTTCAGGACTCCTATAAGCTGCAGCTTCCAGCCTTTGTGCAACAGCCTGATCCGAAAAGATGACAAAGATCGCAAGTAAAATACCACAAACGGTTAGGCTTAGTCTCATCGGTTGTCCCCACCTCATGATTGATAACACTGTCACCCATTCTCTCGTAACTATTAGCTGTTTTATTAACGATGCTTAGAAAGCTGTTAATTTCCGCTGGATTGCACGGCGAGCTTCCAAGCCTCTTCACCTAATCTCTTCAATACAAGTGCCTGCTCCCAGCGATCCGAGATCTCTGTACGGCCGCTCGATGCGTAGGTTGGATTCGTGATCGCATAATCCGGAGGACCAAGCTCCGGGACGAATGGCAGCAGGTCGCCAGGCTGCGCATCCTTTAACCAATATCCGATCCCTCGCTGCCACCAGTCCATATAATGCCTCACCATCGGATGTTCTCCATTCGGTCCTATATCGACCTGTATCTGCTCTCCGTTGGACACGCGCGCATGAATACTGGAGGTGCGTTCCAACAGGCTCTCAAACAGCTCTGACACCCTGTTTAAGACGCTCTCGTCGTTTCCAGTAACTTCACCTGCCACTATGTAATGGGACAAATCAATGGTCAAACGCAAATCAGGAATCGCTCTTACGTACTCCACTGTACGATGTAAATCCTGAGTTATGCGACCGCGATGTGTTTCCACAAAATAAGGCATTTGAGCAGAGCTACCTTCTCGCACCAATCCTTCCAGCAATTCGATCGCAGGCTGACCGATTACGAAGGAATCCATCACCTGGGAATTTACATACTGCACTCCGAATTGCTTGGCGGCCTTCAATAATTGTGTAATATCTTCAGGCTTGCCAGGAAACGAATGAATGCCGAAGCTAAAACGATAATCATCAAGCAATCGGCGCCATAAATCCGCATCCGGACCTTCAGGCAGACGCCCCATAATACCAGTAAAGCCGGCTTCTGCAATCTTTTCGAATTTCTCTTCTATTGTCCATTCTCGTTCACCGTTACCTAATCCGATCATAGCCCACCAGGACTGTTGAATATCCAAGCGCGGCGGGTTCATACTCTGATCACTTGCGAATCGTGTAGCTTTACTCATATTTACACCTCTTTCGTATATTTTAATCGTCTCTCTGCTCATTCTCCACAAATGTTAGCATCGATATGGGGAAACTCGCCTCTTCATCATTGCCCACAAGCGTCCCCCAGCCCATGATTCCATTAACATACTTCAGCCGGAAACGATCACCCGGTTCTCCTTCAATTTCATACAGCCCGGGACAATAATCAGCAGGCTTTAGTGTATAAGCTTTGGCTGTGTAATATTTACGCTCTAACAGTTCCTTCTGGCTGGGAAACTCAGCGCGGGACATCGCATCTACAATTTCATGAAGCTCCTCTTCAAGTTCTAATGCATTCATTTGACTAAATAATTTCTTCATCAGCATACTCCCCCACTCCCATATAAGCTGCAGCATTTCATGAGTCGATGCTTATGCAATTCAAGCCACTCCTGAACCTTGGCAAAACCGATCAAGTAAGTCTGAGGTTCATCACGGGGATCAATCCCAGCCCAATGTCTACCAAGGAAATGGATACACAAGACGACGCTTCTGAGCAAAATAAGCTGCGGCAATGCAGCGATCTCATCCGCATTCAAGCTTCCAGATTGTCCATATCCTTGAATAAAGGCTTCAATAAGCTCCCAGCGATCTCCTTGGTATCGAATAATCTCATTGAGAAAAACAGCCGCATCCATTACCCGCAAGTCCATCGTTACAAACTCAAAATCCAATATGCCCGTTACCCCATCGTCATCGGCAAGTACATTGCCAGCCACAAGATCCGAGTGCACCAATTGAACTGGCAAACGATTCCACACAGGAATCACCTGCTCAATCCGCTGTATTTCTGTGCTCAGTTGCTCAGCTTCCCTTGAAGCTTCACCCGATTCCATATCTCTCAGCCAAGCATTCAGTCTTTCCCGATTGACCAAAGGATGGATCTCATACAGCTCATAATACCGTTCATACGCGGCTTCCAGAGGTATAACCAATCGCGCCATTTCACCAACCAGTTCTCCCATTGCGCAGCCTATCGACTGAACGTGCACAACATCAGTTAAATCAGCCCTTGAACCTTCAATATACTCGAACAGCACCGCAAGCTGATTGGCTTGTGTGCGCACGTAGGTATCCCCAGATAAAGCCACGATTGGCGAGGGTATCCGAAAGGAAAGCTTGCTCTGTTGAAGCGCTTGCAGTACAGCGTGCTCGTAACGAACCTTGTCCAGATCCGCGTGGTTCTCATAAATGCGCAGCACATATTTTCGATTCCTATACAGGATAAAGCGGGTTGTATTATTTACTCCGCTCTCCCCTGTCTCGACCCTCCAAAACCCATTGTTAAAATATTGCTGAATGATCGCATCCATGTTGCTAACTTGTGAATTTATCATAAAGGCTCCTAATATTGACCAAAAATTTAAAATTATTCAGCCTATTTTAATGAAAATGAGGTATAATTAGGACAGATTGTAAGGGAAGGGAGAACCGTTTATGAAAACTGAAATTTTGTTTCATGACCACAAGATTCCCGTTCGTTTCATCTCCAGTGATCAGAAGGCGATACCCTCATTAATCCAAGCACTTGAACACCGCTGCATACAACCAGAAGAACCCTCACTAGCATTGTTAAATCGTATTGATTTGATTGAAGTCGTAGGAAACAATGCTATCTTATACACCTCTATCGAAGAGGAAAGTATTCTACTGCCGCTCAGCTAATGAGCGGTTTTTCTTTTGTTATTTCCTTGGCACTCCAGATAATCCAGCTGCCACATACTGCCTCTCCACACCGGTTAACCATACCCATGATTTGAACAATTGACCCTCTGGCTTTACCTGCTCATACAACCCCTTAAGTCCCACAACAGCAGCTTCCATACCGGATTGACCGAATGAACGGAATAAAAATTGTGTACGCTCCTCGTCGCTTTGTAAAGCATACAGTCTATCGAGAAGTCCAGCATTGGATTCGTCCAAACGAATCATATCAGACCATACCACCAGTCTGCCATCTGGCTTCAATAGAGATATAAGCAGCCGGTTATAATCAGCCACAAGGCTATTGCGTAAATACATCAAGGCCTCCATGATCTGCCCGACCTCTTGGCTGCTATATTGATCGGCATATCCGGATAATTGCGTCAAAGCATGAATATAAAATAATTGAGTATGAACGGATGAGGAAACAACCAATGAAAAGCTTTTTTTCAAATGCGGGAGGGCCTCGTATCTTCTTGCTTCAAAAGAGCAATTCTTCACATAAGCAGCAATTTCTGCGGCAGGAGCATGATTAATCAGCATATCCTCCCAAGTCTCGTAGAAATGAATTTGATCCAGACAAGTATAGTCCACATTAGTTAGCGATTTAATTTTACCAGAGTAAGTACCCACGCTTAGCTCCAGCACTTCTTCTATTGAGTTAGCCTCTGTGTCCAGCACCGTCACCTGTGCAAATCGATTCGCCAATTCCGGCAAATCGAGATCACCATGATTACCAGCACCCAGAACCGCAGCTCTATCTTTATTGGAAATAGAATTCACGGCATGCTCCAGCAATTCGCGGACATGATGCCGATGTGTACCCCATTCACGTCCACCCCAATCAACGGCGCTATCTCCATTATTCGTCAATACACCTTGAATTGGCTGAAAAGGCCGATGAAAATCCTTCATAAATTATCCCCTCAATCTGCTTGTTGTCATATGGAAATATTATAGCATAATTGCAACTTGCAGTTGTAGGTTATCTTGTTTAACGCAGCATTCAGGGCGGGCAAATAAGGACATAAATCATTGTACAAGAGACATTTTAAAAATTTTTCCGAAAAAGGAGTTGACATTTCTTTATATCGTTGGTATATTACTACTTGTCGCTAAAACATGACTTGTTAGCTCAGCTGGGAGAGCACTATCTTGACAGGGTAGGGGTCAGTGGTTCGAGCCCACTACAGGTCATTAGTACAGAAAGCCTTGAAGCCTTGTGCTTCAAGGCTTTTTTCATTGGTACAGAGAAAAAAATATTAGTAGTACAGAGCTGTTTTCACCCACTTGTTGACGGATTGTTGACGGAATAATATTCGCAATAAAAAAAAGCACCAGTTAGGCGCTTTAAACGGTATTCAAAATTGCTCAAGAAACTAACATAATTAATAATATGGCAGATTTTCTTTGATGACTTGGGCGTAACTTTCATCTGTTACCCCGCAGTATGGGCAATCAGCATGAACTAACATTTCAAGAACTGTCACGTTAACACCATCGATATGATCAAGATGCATTGCTTTATACGTTAATCGAGGTTTGACATGCCCCATACTTAAAGTCAATTCCTTCACAAAGTTATATTGCCAAATAAATTCTCTATCACACACCTGACAATGAATTTCTCCCCCAATGCCCGTGGTCTTGATATTTTTCATTTTAACCCTCCTATCAATATTCTTCTTTACTTAATGATCCCGGCTTTCTGGAGGTCGGCAATGTTGAAATAATTACCTTTATCGTATTTCTTAACTCGGACACCGTTAACTGTAATCTCACCACCTACTTGATCACGCCAGCCAGCAGGAAATGAAAACTTGAAATATTCTTGCTGCTTGGTCACAAATGGAGACGTTTTATAAACGAAGTCATTCCCCACATACTGGACATCTGCCTCATAAATACTCATTAGTATTCCCGAATCCAGCCAGCCCTCAGAGAGTTTAGGTGGTAACTGTTCTTCTCGGTTAAGCCTCGCAAAGACAAGTGAAGCGTCATCCCCATCCGTGAATCTACCTTTGAACTTCCCATCACGATCATAGGCATAAAGCACCGTTTCACCGTTCTCTACCACTAAACCTTTTGGCTTTTCGACTACCGCATCAGGCGTAAGCTGAATATTTCCACCTGGTGTGGCCTTAATCGCTTCTTGGTTGGTTGAAGGAGCTGCTGCTGTTGTTCCTCCACCGCTCGAGCCGGTCACGATCTCTACACGTTTAGCCGCTTCATTCCATTTATAATTTACTCCCGTTATATCCCCAAGCTTTGCCAGCGGTACATACGTGCTGCCCTCGTAGTTTAGGATTGGTGCTGTTGCGTCTTTGAATTCTTTTCCATTCACGACAACCGGATAAGAAATTTCAGTAAGGATGTACTGTTTTACGGCTGCAGCTCCGGCAGTGGCAGAAACGGTTAAGGCGCTACCGATCAGCACACCTAAAATGATCTTTTTCATGGTTAACCTCCAAAATATGATATTTATTTTACTATACCAAATTTTAGTAGGCTGTAGGAAAATATTCTGGAAATAATTAAAGAAAAAAGCGGCCATTTCTGACCACTTCTTTATCATACAGTTTCTTTATCGGTTAATATCTCGCGTAAAGCATTTTGAAGCACTTGAGAAAAGTTAAGGCCAGCCGCTTCCGCCGCTACATTTAAATCATGGGGAATAGTCAATGTCTTTTTGTCGTATTTTATTTTTTCTTTTAGTGCGCATACAACCAAAATGGTACGTTGCTTTTCTTTTAATTCAATTTTATTTATTGGTGTAGGTGTTGGAATTTCTTCATTATCTTCAATTCGACTTTCTAAAGTCAACCTAAGGACTTCATTGGCTCTACGTAATGCTTGATCGGTGGTTTCCGCCTGTGATAATGCCTCTTCTAAATCAGGAAATGTAATTGCGATGTGTTTTCCGGTGAAGTCAAGAATAGCAACAAATTGAAATTCATTTTTCAATTTTAAGTCACAACCTTTCTAAATAATATTCATTATTATCATATTTCACTTTTAAATTTCTAATCTTCCTCTATGTACTGAAGAGAAAGGGCTAGAACTTAAGCCCTGACTTCTTCTGGATATCTTTTAAAATATGTATGGCTACATCTTTCTCAGGATGCACGACAGTAACTTTGGCCTTTATTTCATGATGTTTAAATTGCCAATGATCTCCGACAGTTTTGACCCAATACCAACCGTGTTCTTTTAGAAGCTTGATTACCTCCCTTGAAGAATAACTTCTCATTTGCTCACCTCCTATAAATATTATAACACGTATTGATACGTATTTCAATGTTTTTCTTCTGTTTCTGCTATAAGTATTTCAAATTGTATACTTTTTGAAATGGTCTAATAATCGACTTATTAACTATGTCAAAATATATAAAATTGATTATTGAAATGTTTCATATATGTGATATACTTATTGACATAATGATAGATTCGGAAGGGGCAGTAAATATGAAGTTTGGATATGTAAGAGTATCGGCAAAAGATCAAAACACCGAGCGCCAATTAAAGAAGATGCATGAATTGAAAATTGAGGATCGTTACATATTTGTCGATAAGCAAAGCGGGAAGGACTTTGACCGACCACGTTATCAAGCCCTTAGACTCATGATTCGTGAAGGCGACCTTGTATATCTCGATGCGTTGGATCGGCTTGGCAGAGACTATGACGGTATTATTAGAGAGTGGAAATACATCACGCGGGATCTGAACGCCGATATCGTTGTATTGGAAAATGAAACACTATTCGATAGCCGTAAATTCAAAACGATGGGCGACCTGGGGAAACTTATGGAAGATCAATTCTTAAGCCTGCTCTCATATGTCGCTGAACAGGAAAGGAAGAAAACTAAGCAACGGCAAGCTGAGGGGATTGTTGTAGCACTGGAAAAAGGCGTTAAGTTTGGTAGACCTAAACACGAAGCGTCTGAGGGGTTTAAAGGGGTCTATGACGAATGGAAAGCAGGCGGGGTTACTGCCGTTGCCGCTATGAAAAAGTTGGATATGAAGCCGAATACCTTTTATCGTAGGGTTAAAGAACATGAGGGAACGATACTTCACCAATAGCAAATAAATCAACTGCCTGTTTGCATCTGTAAACGGGCCTTTTTTGAGTTGTTTTCGCATTAATTAAGTTCGTTTTCACGTTTTTGCTTCCAGCCTTAATAACAATTCTCATCGATTACGCCTTTAAATTCTTCAAAACTACCTTTTTATCCTAAAATATGTTAAATGAATTATTCATATCATATATTCTGGGTAATTCATAAAATAGAAAAAACCTATGATTTTATTCACCAAATCCTCTCTTGGTAAATATCAATTCACAGGTTCGTTTTTATGTGTACTTCTACAAGCTAAATTTGCTCAATGCACTGTCCAAAGTATCTTGTTTGATGCCAATATAACGTAAAGTGATGCTCTGTTCGCTATGATTAAACAGGTCCATTAGTAACGCGATATCCTTGGTTTTGAGGTAAAAATGATAGCCGAATGTTTTTCTTAATGTATGGCAACCAATCTCATTTAATCCAAACTTTCGAGCTGCTCCGCTTAGTATTTTGTAGGCCATACTGCGGTCAATCGGTGAACTTTTAATCCTTGTTTTAGTTTTAATGCTCCTACTCGGAAACAAATATTCATCGTCCGGCTTCCCTGTTACGTAAGCCGTCAATTCGTTCCTAAGTGTGTCGTTCATCATGATGAGCTGCCTCTTCTGTGTTTTCTTCTCTACAATATCAATATGCGTCCCTTTTACATTTTTGACCTGGAGAGGTAGTATGTCTGATATTCGCAGGCCAGTATTGATTCCGATCAGGAACAATATATAATCCCTTTCGTTAGTATCTTTTAAATGTTCTTTGATCGCTTCGAGCTTCTGAGGGTCGCGTATAGGCTGTACAAACTTCATTTGGATATATCCTCCCTTGGTTATATAGAAAGGCGGCAGGATCGTCCTTACCGCCTCTACACTCTATTAAATACCGGTTAAAGTTTTTGTGGATTGAAAGTTCCCGAACTGCGTAACAACCGTAAATGTGGCCAGCGCTTCATCACCGTTGAATGTCATACTAAAATCCGTTACGTCCGTGATCCGGTCATCGTACAACAAAGCGTCACGGATCGCTTTCGTCAAACGGGATTGAGCCGTTGCTGGATCACTCCCGACTATACCCGTTGTATTGATGCCGTGGTTTCCCTTTTGGTAAATAACGTGTTCAAAACGTTCTACCTGAAGGATTTTCCATACCGCTTGTTTTACAGCGTCAATACCATCTATCATACCAACAATGCGCTTTGTGACTGGATCGATCTTATACGTTCTGCTTGGTTGCTGGGTTGTTTTAATGTTAGGGTTGTTGTCTAAGCTACTACCTTGAGGGATCATCTTTTCATCATCCTTTTATTTAATTTTGAGGTATTTTCAGGACCGCATATTCCGGGAAATCGTCCAACCGTCCCAATTGATCCCATGTGATTCCGTTCAATTCCATGATTTCTTTCCACCGGCTAGAATCTTTTAAAGTTCTTACAGCAGTTTCCTCTAAACCCTCACCAGCACGGCGACGGAATGTCTCGGGCCTGATTCGAGGATCTGGACGGTCTGCAGGCTCTATTTTAAGCGCAGTGGTACCGTCAGGCTGCAAGGTAGGCGTAACCCTGCGAGCTG
Source organism: Paenibacillus sp. FSL H8-0034 (assembly GCF_038000305.1). Lineage (NCBI taxonomy): Bacteria > Bacillati > Bacillota > Bacilli > Caryophanales > Paenibacillaceae > Paenibacillus > Paenibacillus sp. FSL H8-0034. The sequence goes on along the minus strand of NZ_JBBOBS010000001.1, from coordinate 3,478,541 downwards.
AGTAGAACACGTACTCTTTGAGACTCAACGTGTATTCAATATCACCAGGAGAACCGGCTACTTCCTTCCATGTGAAAGATTCTATAGATGCAGGGAAATTGAGATCGACCTTAAGCATTTTACCCGTTGATTTATATAAGTGATCAGCATAATGCCCAGCAAAAATAAACCGGATCGGATGCTTAGTTGCCATCCACTTTCTAATCAATTCGATATACCACATCGGCTCTGCTAATGGGACACTTTCGATAACAAAGGGGTATCTCTGAGCTGGAAACATGCTACCGAAACTCACTTCACGTAATTTTGGACTCTGAATTACATTGACCTCGCCTGCTCTTGTTTCTTCTGTACCCCCGCCCTTACCTACAATGTTGTAGGTTTTGCCTTGCCCTTGCTCCTTCACCTCAATGCTCTCAGGGTTAACAGGTATTCTAAAACCCTCTGCCTCATTGTTGTATGATAAAGTGATCGCATAACCGGAATTTTCTACTGTGAATTTAGCCATGTGTAACCTCCATCCTCGAAGAACACTCCCCCGTTTCGGGGAACGTTCTTCTTAGTTTTATAAAATCTACTCCAACAATTGATCAATCACCAATATTGCTGATTCAAAAGGTCCATTAGAAAAATTCAATGTAAGATTGCCTATTTCGTTACGGCTCTTGTTATACTCCATAGCTGCTGCAACGTACTCTGGATCGCTTAAGTACGGTTCCTCTGCATTCTTTTGGGCCATTTGAGTAGTTAATAACCCCGCCAAATTTGGGTTGTTTTGGTTCAAATAGTTACCCAGGACATACAATTGATCGATATTTAATTCCAGCTCTCCGGAAGAGTACTCATTGACCAACTTTTCCGCATATTCATGACCGCTAAAATTAAGCTTGTTTGTGAATAACGTTAGTTCATAACTTCTACGTGCTATCTCGGAATCAGTGAAGACCACTTCATATTTCTTTTTGATCGATTCCATAGTTTGAAAGGTTGCGTCAGCTTTAGATTGAAAGATAGAATCACGCTCGGCTATGATATTGTTCATACCTTCCTCAAGAACCATATTGACGGCTTTTTTAGAATTGAGGTCGTTATTTTTGTAAGCATCAACCTTTATCTGAGCTGCTATTGCTACTTCGTAAATTGGCTTAAGCTCAGGTGAAAGACCTTGCTCCAAATATGCTTTAAAATCATTTAAATGTCTGTTAATCATTTATCAACACTCTCCATTTTGGTTCCTGCATCTGTGTGCGGACCTGATTTTTTTAATGCTACTTTACCGACATGTGACCGATCACAAGGCAATGGCGGCCCTCTTCGCCACCTTATGGTTATTGTCAAGGCATCAACTCCCAAATGACGATGATATCTATACAAAATTTTAGATAGATGTTATGATTGCATTGATTGTAAGGCTTGTCCGTTTTCGCTATTGGTAGTAGCGGGAGCGGCTTTTATTATTTTAAGGCTGCCGCAAACACTGCAGCTTATTTCCAATGAGTGCCCGTTAATCGCCTGGGCATATACGGTGCTTACCGCTACCGACTGGCCGCAATGGTTATTATTTCGGCTAATTGCTTGCGCCAGCTGCCGTTTGAAACCATCCAGTGCGAACGCTTTGATTTGCTGGATCTCTTCCGGCGTTTCATCCTCAAAATCGTTATAGGCTTCAATCTGCTGGAGTACGAACTGGAATGATGCAGTAGTCTTCCCTTGCCGGACCATCTCCGTCAAATATGCCTGAACCTCTTCGCTCAAAAAATTAAGCTGTTTTATTGTCATTGTCATTTTCGCTCTCTGCCTCCCGAATGTGTAATTCAGCTAAAACCCCCACCTGGTATTGACTCCATAAGCTGTTTCCAGAAATCAAAGTCGTCCCGCTCCGGTTCCTTATCCGGTAGTGTCGTTCCCGCTTTCTTAGCTGCATTTATCGCCTCTTCCTTAAGCATTGAGTCATAGAGGTGGTTAAAGGTCGACAAAAGCCGATCTAAGCTTTCAGGCTTGGCTTTCCTGTAATGGTAAAAGATAGCTCCGAGTACGGCCCTATATGCTTCCGGCTTCTTGTACTCTGTCTCTATGCTGATCAATAAACCCTTTGCTTTGATCGTGAATCTTTCCATCTCACAACCTTCCTTTCCCATACCCACAAAAGGTAATTTTTGCTGATCGTGAATTTCAAGGGTTGCCGAAAATTTCTGACTACCTCTTCCAAGCTCCACGGTCAACATAATCAACAATCTTCATATCCAGCGTTGCGGCTGTTTGTCCGTTAATGGCGCGAGTTATGTACAGACCTGCTTTAGTAAGCGCCAATGTTTCTACCTTTGCCGGATTGCGGGTAATCACGTCTATCTTCATTTGGTATGGTCCAGCTTGGACACTGCACTCATACACTCGCTCTTTAGGCATTTTTAATCCCACCTTTCAAGCCGAAATTTCAATCCATCTGTTAAATCACTCTTTGCATACCTGGAAGACTCACAGACAGCAATAAAATAGTATAGAGATGGTAATATATAAAGGTGTCACTGATTAGGGATACAAAAATGAATTTTGTTATTTGAGATAAAAACGCCTTTAAACCATTGCTGTGTAAAGCTTTGTGGCTCTTTTCTCCGTGTCACTGATTAGGGATACAAAAACAAGTCATTTGTGCCTCATGTAAGGTTTAGTGTCCCTGATTTGAGTCACATTGTGTCCCTGATTAGGGATACGTAAAAATCTAATCCAGCTTTTTCTTTGACTTTTTTTCGGGAATAAATAAATGCCATTTGGTGCTAAATCCATAAATATTAGGGAGGCAATTATAGCTGTTGCGTTCTACGTATTCGATAAATCCGTATTGTATGAGTTGCTTAATGCAGGCCGTAAAAGTGTTCTTGCCCATGATTTTGATTCCCTCTTTTTGAGTAAACATGATGTCTTGTTCATTCCTGCCCGTGAATTTACGAGTCATTTCGATGTATAAGTATCTGCTATGAATGCTTAAGCCAATCCAAGCTGGAGATTCAAACATTGATTCGTGAAACTTCGAAAAATGTTTATTCTGACTCTCAGGCATTTTCTGGAACGCCTTGAACCCATAGTCCTTGGCCTTCAACTTCTGGACTTTTGATCGAGAGCTTGCCATTTATGCTCACCTACCTGCTGGCATTGCTGCCTTGTGCCTCCTGCTGCCTCATCCACGCTTCCAACGTATCCCTGCGTAACAGTATCTTTGCACCGATCCTTACATGCGGGATCTCGCCCTTACGAACCATTTCATAAAGCTTGTATTCAGATATGGAGTTTTCAAATATTTCCGTTCGGGCCTCCTTGACGGTCAAGGTGTTACGCTTTGCTGGTTGAGGAACTGCTGCTGGCTGCTGTTGGGATTGAAGGAGTCGCGCTAACTGTTGGAGCATTGATTCGGTGCTCAGCTGTGTTGGACGTTCTACGAGCTGCGGTGTTTGGACGAACACGGCGGGTAAAGCTCGGTTTCTATTCCTACGTTGCATGACTCTATCACCTCGCTCAGAATTTAAGTTGTAATCTTTATTTCGTATCGTTCTCAATACGTTTTTTGTGCTGCGTTTGCATCCTTACCTTAGCTGCCTCTCTAAGCTCGTCACTCATTTTCGTGACCGTAGCAATGGCAAAACGAACTTGATTGCCGCTTAACTTCCATTTTGCCGCAGTAACACGTTCACCTTCCCTTTCCTCCCAATAAGGCTGGGCAATCTTACGAAGCTTTCTGATGTGAATAGGAACGCAACTATAAACGTTCCATTGATCGTCAATATAGTCATAAACACACGTTGTTTCCTTTTCTTCTGATGAGTAGACCATTCACATTGTTTCCCTTCTTGATTTTGTGACGATCTCAACATGATTTTTCTAATCACTGATTAATTAGGTGTAATGGGTTCAATCAACCATATCGAAGCCGTAGAGCTTCATATACCAGCGCCTTGTTGGAACTGTCCAGATAGTCCATGTCGGAAAGATTGACCTTGTTTCCTTCACTGAACATATGCAGGGCAAGTTCTAGCATGAAACGCTCTGACTGTGACCACGGTTTTGCAAGGCGTTTCAAAGCAGTTATACGGATCGTGCATTCCTCAAAATCAAAGTATTCGGTAGTCAGGCAGCGCTGCAGCTTGGCATTGTTTAAAAACAGATGTAACGTTCCACTCCAATAGCGGTCTTTCATCAGGTGTACCGGTATATTCATGGGCAAGCTCCTTTCAGGATTTTTACTCAACACTGAGTAAAGGTTCTCCCCACAATTGGGGAAAAGTATTTATTCTACACCCGAAATTCGGGTTTAGTTCATATCCGTCAGATTGACGGATGCGAATAAATGAACACCACTTTAACCAGCAAAGTAACCAGCAACAAAGCCTTATACGGTATGGGCTTACAGGCGCTAACAACCAACACTTTAACCAACTAAATGACCAGCAGAATGAACATCAAATTTAATCAATCACATTATGTGCTTCCGTTATCGTCCCTAGCACTTTCAGGGTCCGTTATCTGACAGTTTACATCAGCAACAAAAAAAATTTCCCTTGGGTCCTTATTAAAGTACCTAGCAATCTTAAGCATGACCTCAGCAGAAGTTTTGGCACCATTTTCAATGGCAGAAATAGTTGCTTTTGATACACCAACTATTGCACCGAGCTGTTGTTGAGTAATATCAAACTCTTGGCTGCGGCGTAAATACTTTACAATGTTTTTCAATTCATCACCTCTCAACATTTGTTGACTGCTGGTTTACAAAACTCAGTATATGTCATACTTTGACTTGTGTCAACTGACAGTATACAAAATTCTTTATTTTTATTCGGCTATAGTTTACAATGTTCATATACAAAAAAACATTGGAGGTCTAATGTAATTGGATGAATTGGAAAGTTTCGGGGATTTGTTAATTCGTTTGCGCGGAAAAATGTCATTACGTGAGGCCGCCCTTAAGATAGGGATTAGCCATTCGTACTTGATGTTGCTCGAGAAAGGTCGAAGGACCAAGCCATCAAAAGAAACTCTGACCCAAATATCAAAGGTTTATGATTACCCTCAGACTAATTTAATGTTGAAAGCGGGATACACGGCACTTCCTACAAAAGAAGAACTAATTGAAAAATTAGAACATTCTTACGAATGGATCACTTTAGAAGGCTATTTTAAAGCAAGCTTGATGGGTGAAATTGAAACAGTTTGCAGTAATTACGAAGAACATTTCCCAAAGCCTTTTAGGAGAATTCCTGATTCCTTTAAAGACTTATTGACCTCATCAGGGGATGTAATAGAACAGTGGCAATATGATATGGTCAACGACTTTTCGGATTTAGCAACAGGAGAAGAATTTTTTCAAAAAAAGTCATCCGAAAGCCAGAAGGAACGAGAACAAACGATCAAAGATGAATTAGAGTATATCCGTGACATCCTTTACTATCTAACCACGGATCACAAATTCATCCCAGAAGTCATGAACGAATTAAAAAAGCCAAGAAGAAACTATTTTATACCATCGGAGTTTAAACTAGATCCAGATGCTGTTGTGGATTTTATTGCAAGTGGTGAATCAATGAAGCCTGAAAATCGTTGGTTTATTTTTTTCATGGTTGATCTAGATGTAATGGCAAGAAATATAGAAACTTTAAGAAAAGGTGCAGAACCTGCTAAAGAAATGAATGATTATACAGTTGGAAGCTACGACAAGACAAAACAGCAACTAAGAGATGATAACGTATTAACGGTGGAAGAGTTGTCTGAACTTCTCCAAAGCGATAACGCTATCACCTTAGATGGTAAGCCACTCCGGAAAGAACAAAGAGAAATGATGAGTGAAATTTTGAAACTCATGATGTCTAAGAATGAGAAAGACGAATAACCCCCGCCAAGTTTGGCGGCACCCCTGCTGACGGCAACGTAATTCTGCACAGCAATTTGACGTTCCCCCGTTTTGGTGAGTGTCGATAATAACCTGCCCTTCAAATTTGAGGGTCAGGTCTGCGGATTAGCAACGCAATTTTGCACAGCCAAGGGGTGCTCAACTTTGAGCAGGCCCACCGCTCTTGGTCTGACTGTGGTCTGATTCCGGCTATCTGAAAGCCGCATCCCCTTGTTTATCATGGGGTTAGGCTGGTCTGGCAGTGGTCTGGTTTAAGGATATATGCGAAACATACACCCTTGGCTATCCGAATATTTCCGATACCCTGCATTATTTAACCTTTCCGACATTTTGATCAGAATGTCCAAATTTCCGATTCGGTTTAACGCCGAAGCTGAAATGTTACCATTGTGGTTACTCGATAACAAAGCATAGTAACCACTTATTAACCGATTTGAAATCGGGAATATGATTTAGCCATAACCGTTCTAACATTTTGAATCGGGATGTTAAGACATTTGAATCAGAATGTCCAGATATGGTGAATCGCCATATCTGAAACGAACCGATCTGTATTTTACGCACTGTCCCCATAAGTGGCGTGAGCTGCACCGAAAGCAACCACGAAGGCAACGAGGTTCATAAAGAGACACATTACTGTACATGGGTTTTCCGCTATTGTAGAGAATACGAAGGCAACGCTGGGAGCAATGTCGAAAGCAATTGATTTCAAATTGTTATCGGTCAGATCGACATCAATCCCATTATCCATCAAAGGATGGTGGGTAAAGAAGCTTTACCTGCCCCTCAAATTTGGGGGGGGGACGAAATTTAATCCTCCCTACGCTGAATCGTTCACAAAGGAGTACGAACTTTCGTACACCTTTCTTTCCATATTGGAGAACTAAATTTCGTTCACCATTAAACCTCCCTTTTTTTGAGATTTTGGTTGTTATAGCACCACCAAATACGCAGTGAATCCCTTGTCAGATATGATGATCGCTAATGCTTGGCCTTATAAAGCACCGCCGATGCACCACTAAAGCACCACCGAAACGCCGTTCAAATTGCGATTGGAGGATGATAGTTATGGCCAGTATACAGAAACGTGGTGAAAACTCATGGCTGCTAGTCGTTGAGATTGGATCAGCCGCGGACGGTACCAGGCAGAAGAAAACACGAACGGTACGCGTGTTGGATGAAAAGCTACTCAAAACACCAAAGCGCCTGCAAAATCACTTGAATGACGAGCTGCTGAAATTCAAGATGGAAGTCGAAGTCGGAGAATACATTGATCCTTCTAAAATGACATTCGCGGCGTTTGCTGAGGAATGGCGGGAAAAGCACGGTAAAAAAGGGCTTAGTCCGAATACATTAGAAACCTACACACTGCACCTAAATAAGCGTCTTATCCCCACTTTTGGACATTTGAGGCTGGATCAAATCAAACCTATGCAGATAGTTAACTTCATGCACAGCTTGGAGCAAGACGGCAGCCGCGGCGATGGTAAAGAAGGAAAGCTATCCTCAGGAACAATCGAGTATATATACCGAATCCTGAAAAACATCTTTAGCCGAGCAGTGGACTGGCAGATTATTAAAACAAACCCTATGGAAGCCATGAAGAAACCGCGGGTTGAGACCAAAGAAGTCAGCGTGTATGATCCAGACGAGGCACTGGACCTCTTTACAGCATTGGAAAAGGAACCCTTAAGATGGCAGGTTATGATCTCCCTAGCGCTTACTACAGGGCTACGGCGCGGCGAGCTGCTTGGATTGGAATGGAATAACGTGAAGTTTGAAGAAGATGGCCGCTGCACGATCAGCGTTAAGCAGGCGCTTGTCTTTCTAAAAGGTGGCGGGTTTATTGTGAAGGAGCCTAAGACAAAAGGATCTAAGCGCGAAGTCTCGGTACCTACTTCGCTTGTTCCCGATCTCAAGGCGCTTAAGCTGCAGGAGGGAAAGAACCGGCTGCAATCCGGTGAATTGTGGGAAGGAGGCGACCGCTTCTTTATTTTCACAGCCTGGGACAGTGGCAAACCACTTAATCCCTCCAGCGTTAAAACCTGGTGGACTCGGTTTATTAAGCGGAACAAATTGAAGTACATCACTTTCCATTCGCTGCGCCACACCAGCGCTACGTTGTTGATCAATGAAGGGGTACATGCAAAGATCATTTCAGAACGCCTGGGGCATTCCAACATCATGACTACGATGAATATATATGGACATGTACTTAAGAAAGCGGATCAAGAGGCTGCTAATAAATTTGATACTTTACTTAAGCCTCGTGTTAAGAATGAAGGAAAGCAGGCCTAGCAGATTAGCTTTAAATTTGTTGACGAACTGTTGACGAAATCCGTCAACAAGCAGCCTAAAAAGATAAAACCGAACACTATACGAACAGTTAAAACCCTTATATACCAAGGATTTATACCACTATAACAAACCACACCAAAACCGATAACCCACATTGACAGGGTAGGGGTCAGTGGTTCGAGCCCACTACAGGTCATACATGAAAAACCCTTGTATATCAAGGGTTTTTCTTCATTTTTCCGTACTCATAATCCTCTTAATCAATGACTCTTGGGGACGAATTGGGGACGTAATGAAAAATAAAATTTTATCATATAACAAAGAAACATTTTTTTAGAAGGTTAGATGACCTACACCCCATACTTATAACCTTATGGTCAAACTCCGATATACATCAATCTATAGGAGAAAGGGCTTCAGGCTCTTCTTCTTTTTGATAAAAGATAACACTAAAATTCAATTCTCTTACTACCGACTGCCGACTTCGGTACGGATCTCCCACAAAATTGGACACCTATAAGCCCTCACGTTCGTTTCTGTAATCCATAAAATAATGGAACAATGAGAGGGTGGTGATGAATGTGGACGAAATATATTATGCTTGCAGAAACTGTCTTAATCGTCGAGTTCGTGTTTTTATGAGATCCGGAGAGATCTATGAAGGGACCGTAGTTAATGTTGATCCCAATTTTTTATATCTGGATGGATCCTCTGCCTCGATTTCAAATAAAAAAGTTAAAGTTAAAGGATTTTTTAATCCTCTTATAACTACTCTTGTATTATTCGATCTATTGGCGATTGCCTTACTATAGTATATAACATCCTCATCCCTCGCCATGCATACCGAGATGCAGCGAGGTTTTTTCTATTTCAACCATCGTATATTTGGAAGATAAACGGAGTGGTCTTCCTTCCTTGCTTGCTTGATTCCCTACATAAATAAGTCATGTTACGACAACAGCATTCGAGCGACTTTTCAGTTAACGCCTGCTAATCTAATCTATGGAAATTGATTTGTCGGGAGGTTGAAATGTTTGATAGTTGAGATCGCAAAATATGTGTTCGTCACTGCTCTTTTCGTTGGATTTGTGTTAGTGAAAAGGGCTTGATTGTCTGAAATACATGGAGGTGCTGATGATGACCATTCCAATTAATGAGCCAACCATTGGTGAATCTGTTGAAATATCAACAGATCTTGACTCACTGCCAGCAGAAAAGAACGTTGATTATGAAATTGAATTTGTCAAAAACCAAAATCGAATTATGTCTTTGTGGAATGAAATTGTCCAATAAACAATCACTTCTCGACCAGTTCACAGAAGCCGGATCAATCGTCTGGCTTCCTTCAGCCCGTAGGGCTTAATCAGTCCGAGCAGTATTTTTAGCGTCGTCGTTTTCCCCGCTTCGTTAGGTCCCAGAAACCCGTAAATTTCTCCTTCCTGAACCTGAAGATCAACCTTATTACACGGTTAATTGCCCTTACGTTTTGGACAGCTTGTGCGTTTGTACAATAGCCGAAGCATTCATATGAGTCAACCCCTTATGGAGCAGAGGCATCAGGCTGGTATCATCCAACGCCAGGATATGGGCAGATGAAGAGGTTCAAATCCATAGAGACGAGGAAAATCGGTTGCTTGTTTACAAATAATGCAAATAATCGCAAGTCATCACTCGTGATATCTCATTCCTGTTGGGATACTTGAACAGCCTCTGCCAAAACAAGTGATATGACGACAACGGTATTCGAGCAACTTTTCAACCTCCTTCTGCTACTCTACTAGAATAGACTGCTAAAAGGATGGGATTATCATGCTATATTTCCTTCAAATGATCGTATCGATGTTTGTATTAGGCTGTGTGGCCCTTGTCACTATATGGACTCTCCAAGCCCTGCTTAATAAGTGATCCATCTATTTGAAGTACCAAGCTGTATACGATATCGGCAGCCCCATCAGGGATTCCTCTTTTTCAAAGGAAAACTTTTTTATGTTCCCGCAGCTGCCGATAATTTCACCCCATTCGGTTCATCCTCCAACCACATATCGCCTGTATGTTTTCTCTCCTCTTCCACTCCTATTTTTTCCACAGCTTCCAAACTATCAATCCTTATTCACATGTTCAGCACGTAAGGGTTAACTGCAACTTTTTGGTAAAATTCTGCGTCTATTTACTATTATAAGGAAGGAGTCTCTCCATGAAACCCTCAGCGCTTTGTATGTTTGGTGTAGCATCACTTGGTTTTGCTTTTGCAGGAAAGGGATTGTGGGCATCGGCTCCTGCAGTCGGTTGGATGCTTGCTGTGTTCTTTTTTTCAGGCGCTTTTTTTGTTACTCTTAAAAATCGGAAATAGTAGGAGGAACATGCGGTCATCGTGTTATTCGGGAGGCTGTTTTTTCCTCTGATGAGTCTGATCGTGTATATCGTTATTCCGAAAGATTAAATACTACTTTTGCGGCGTAAATTCGGAACGATATCCCAACCACCACGTATAAAGGTTATGAAAGTTTAGGAGGATCGAAATGTTTAATAAATTAGTTATGATTGGTATTTTGGCTGGAATGACATTAATTACGGCTGCCTGCGGGGCGAAGCCGGCTCCAATTGAAACCAAGGCTACTGTGGAGGAGCCAAAACAGGTCGCGGCTGCACCCGTTGTTGAGGAACAAAAACCGGAGGTTAAGGAAGCTGTACCGCCAGCGAAGGAAACACCAAAAGCGGTTCAATTTAAGATTGCAGAGGATAAGAAAAACGAGAAGCAAAATGGACGCTATATTCGTGTAACTACCAATTCGACCTCAGAATCCGATTTCAAAGATATTATCAATCAAGTAAAGGCGGATTCCAAAGCTTATGATGCCGTTTGGTTAAATATACATGATACCAGTGCAAGCCCTTTTGGTAAAAACATAGCTACGGCCAGATTTCCTATAACTCAAAAAGGGATCGCGTTGGTGGGTGCCAAAAATAAAGATGATGTCATCATGGAATCGAAATCGGTGACTGGAGCAAAAACACCCGCTGAACCTAAGAAACAAGACAACCCCGCTCCGGCTGTTGCTAACAAAGGCTGGGAAAGCGATGTGGATGAAATCGCAAAATCCAAAAAAACCGAAACCGAAAAGTTTGACGAAATTTCAAAATTGGCAAGAATTTATCAACCGAGCCAACAAGAATTACAAGTTTTCGAATCGTTCATCGTAGCCGAATTTAAAAACGGCAAATATTTAAAGGATATAAAAAACCACAAATATATGCTGAGCAATGTTTTTCGAGCTACGGTGGTAGAGAGACAATATGATGATATAGAAAAGCAGCCCATCGATGCATTCGCCTTGGACTTTTTACAAAATACCAAGAACACTTATCGTGGTGAGGCAGTGAGCAGCGCTTCTGTTAAATCCAATGAAGAACAGATGAAAAAAACGTTAGCCCAAATAAAATAAAAATAACACCTTAATACTATTCATATTAACATTATAGGAATGATATGTTATGATTTCTTAAGATTTACATCAACCCAAGGGAGTGTGTCATATGCCGATTACCACATTTAAAGCGACAGCACATTTACAAGAAGGCGTAGTTGTCAAAGTGCGTTCCAGAGATTTTGAATTTATAATCGATGAACCCAAAAGCTTAGGCGGAACAGACACTGGTATGAACCCTGTTGAAGCGGTGCTTGGGGCATTGGGAGCATGCCAATCCATCGTGGCCAGAGTATACGCCAAAAAGTTTAATATTCGTCTTGATGATTTTTGGGTGGAGGTTGAAGGAGACCTCGACTTGGACGGCTTTTTCAAAAAGTCTGACGTTCGTCCCGGTTATTCCGATATTCGTTATAACTTTCATATCAAAACCGATGCTCCCAAAGAGCAGGTTGAAGAGTTTGTCCAGTTTTTGGAACAGACCTGCCCAGTTGGAGACACCATTGCAAATCACGTCAATCTTAAATTAAACGGCATTATCATTGAAAACTAAACTTAGCTTACTGCATGTCCTACATAAAAATATAACCCCTTCACTGCAAGGGGTTTTCGCATTCTCAACAGTCTATTCAAATATGCCAAATAGCCAAATCAGCTCAATGGTCAAAATTTGGTCAACAACATGTAAGGTATGTTATCTGGGCCACTTTCATAACACCCATCTTCACCTCAATCACTCCCTCATTTGATGAAGCAGCGTCTTGACGTACTCTCCCAGCTTGATGCTGATTCTCGACTTCACTACATCGCGCATAACGGAAAACGGATACTCATAGCCACGGCAAAGATATTTATAGTGCAGGTCATCATCCGGGCGAATATCTTCAAACACCCTGATTTTCCTAGCCTTCAATTCATTTTTATTTTTGACCATTTCGCCATGAATACGATTCATGAGAATTTGCGTGGCCGCTATGTAATATCTGCGAAGCATGTTGGTTGACACTTCAAACTCTTTGCCGTTCCGCTCTATCATGGTAAGCATCATAGGCAGCAAAATCGAATTGAGTATCATTTCATGCTCCTCCTCCGTCGGCTTTTGCACCTGCTTTATTTCCGGCTCGGGATTTTGTCGCGCAATCAAGGCTTCCTTGTGCTGCGGCAGCATCATCCGTGAAGACTCCCAGCGACCGTTACCTTCCAGTTTTTTGCTCATTTGTAGTGCCCTCCGATTTTAAGAGCTCTGTGCTGTGCTTGACCTGCTTTAGTTGCTGATGAAGCTCTGATAATAGCCGCGCTGCCGAATCTGTCCTTGATGAAATCAGTAGCTTTCTCCAGTGCCCGCAGCCTTTCCTGATCCTCGAATAAGGTGAGCTGGTATTCTTCATCTTTCACCAGTCCGCTTATCGTCACCCCTGCTCTACGAACCGGCATCCCATCCCAGAAGCGATAAAACAGGCTGCGTGCGGCTTCGTAAACTTTGTTCGTATTGTTCGTAGGGTCGGGTAATGTCGTTTGGCGCGAAAATCCTGTCGGTGCGTCAAACGGACTGCACATACACCCAACCGTAACTGTCGAGCCCATATATTGCTTACGCCGCGCATCACGGCATATTTCTTCCGTCAGCTCAAGCAGGATCGTATCGATCTCTTCCTCCGCAGCGTAATCGCGCGGTAAAGTCATCATATGACCTACAGATTTGGGGGCTACACGGTGAGTGCTTGGCGTTACCAGACTGCTATCGATCCCATTCGCCGTTTGCCACAGCAACTCTGCATGGATATCGGCATTTTTGCCAAATCTAGTTTTTAACAAGCTTTGCAGCTTCGGTAAAGGCGTTTGGGCCAGGTCCCCGATAGAGTGTATGCCCAGCCGAAAAAAATGCTTTTTCATCCGACTCCCTACACCGAACATTTTTTCAATAGGCAGTTCCCACAAATCTTTCGCTAGGTTTGCTTTGTCTATGCTGTAGATCCCTTCCAGATTCTTTTTGGCGTAGTTGTCACAGGCCTAGACTATTAAAAAATGTACAATATTCTATGTACAAAAATTGAATCTCTTAATAGCAAATAAGATAAGGACTTAGATTATTATTAATGAGTCATTAAGTATTTTCCTTGTACATAATTGTTGGAATACAAATACTTCTTGTGCACAAAAATAAATATATATATATTAATATGGGCTATTGTTTATTTGAGATGAGATGAGGTTGTAGAATATTGGATAGCGTTATTGTATCTTTTTCGCATGTTCATAATAATGATATAAATGACTATACTTTTCATGTTGATGTTGCATATGTAACTGTTCCTTTTAGTAAAAAAAAAGAAGTGAGAAAACATGCTGTTTTAATGCTTAAGAATAAAGCAACAGGTATATCGATAATACACCCCTTAACTGCTTTTATTCATTGGAGGTGGAAATACAAAGAATACAATACTCAACGTCTTCATGGGGTTCATTTAGCACAATTTTTAAATTACATATTAATTGAACACAGACATAAATATAATTTGGATTCCCTGTCTAAACTTCTGTTTGCTCACGGAACTGATTTTTTAAACTCATTATTAATAAACAATAAATATAACAACAGTGTTAAGAACATCGAACGAACCTTGGTGGCGTTCTATAGTTTTTTAGCAGGAAAAAATTGTTTGTCTAATTACGCTCCTATAGATTTCGAAGTTAAGGAGAGTTTACGGCCTAACATAAAAAAATACATTGTTTCTCCTTTTAATCCTATGTATTCAAAGGAATATGGCCTTGAGGCAAATAGAGATAGGAAAGCAATTGAACATACGTTGCCAGACAAATATATATTTCCATTTATTAAAGTTGCCATATCATTATCGCCTTCTATTGCTTTTGCTATTTATTTATCTATATTTGGTGGTCTAAGAGCTGGGGAAATTGTGAATATACGACATTCCGATATTACTCCCTATGGAGATCGTAATTGTAAAGATGGCCTTAAAGTCTTGTTAAGAACCAATAATTTGAGAACGGATATAAAGGATTCGTCTGGCACATCAAGAGTGAAAAGGGAAAGACATCAGTTTGTTTTTTCTGTTAAGGGTGCTCTACCAGAACTTTTCAAACAACATATCAACTATTTGCAAAAACGTCTTGGGCCGAATGGATGGAAAAACGATGACCCTATTTTTATCAATCGTGATCGAAAGGCTTTAACAGGACAGTCCCTAAGATATTCATTTGATAAAGTTAAAGAAACTTTCTTACAGATGTTATCTCAATCTCAAAATCCAGATGATATTATCACCGCCATTAATTTAAAATCTACAAGGTGGTCCTTTCACATAGGACGTGGTACTTTTACCAACCTATTAGCAAAAGTAGCTAAAAACCCATACGAGATTGCTTTACCTAGAGGAGATAAAAGCATACTTTCAGCTTTAACTTATATGGCAGATACGGAGGAAATGAGAAAGACCATCGAGTCATTATTGGACGATATTTATAAAGGCTCTGATTCAATAAACAATATCAAGAAAGGGCATAATAATGAAATTATACACTAGAGCAGAAGCTGCTTTAAGGTTAGATATTCCTATAACAAAATTAGCATGTTGGTTTGAGAGTTCCTTCAACGTTTTAGAGGAAGTATCCGGGGTAACTTTAGAGAAGAAAGACAGAATTTGGCTCATTCCTGAAAATGTACTAGAAGCATATGAAGAATTTACTCATTCCCACATAATTAATAGCGAGGCTGCTAAGTTATTAGGTTTAACAACATCCATTATACAAAAAAGAGCTGCTAAAGGCGAATATCTAACATCTAGAAAGATTGGACGCAGTTACTACATCCATAAAGATGAAATCGCTTCTATAAAACCACTTAAAGAAACGAATGGCTATATAAGAATAACTGAAGCAATTCACGAATTAAATGTACACAGGTGTACTGTCATAGATGCAATAAATAAAAATAAACTGGATGGTTTTCTTCAACAAAATATTTGGTATGTCTGTAGAAAATCTGTAATTGAATACAAAGAAAAATATTTAGGAATTGAAAACATTCAAGACTACTATTCAATTGGTGAAGCGTCTGAAGTCCTAGGAATTTCAGATAACCGATTAAGACTCATGATTAGAAGTGACAAAGTAGATATCACTGCTAAAAAGTATAAGCTAAAAAACACTTACTATCTACTTAAAGAAGACGTATTAAAACTCAAACAATTTTACGATGATATTCCGAAAAATTTCTACACAGTAAAACAAGCAGCTGATCAATACAATCTTAAAATAAGCTATGTAAGCACAGCTTTCAATAAATTAGAAGGCGTGAAGTGGGTTATCTTAGTTCGACAATGGGAAAAAATAGTTCCCAAGGATATTTTTGATATTTTCTTCGCTACTACAGATACATACAGGGTCAAATCTATCAAAGACCCCATTCAAATATTTAAAAATGTAATCGATACTAGTGAAGTACCTCATTATTTAACTCAGACCACTGATTTATTTCAAGAGTTTGTTGATATTAAACAGAATACCTCTCGTGCAAATAACAACGTCCAGAGAATGTTTGCTCGCGAATATGGTTTTTTATTCAATCTATTGATTACTTTGAGTAAAGAACTTCATTTACACAGTGACAACGAAATTAAATGGTTACTTCAAACAACAGACAATTCGAATTTAAAAAAAAATTTAATTAATTTTTTAAATTATATTCAAGAACGCTGCAGTACTTCTTTTGTAGAACAGTATAATCAGTCTACTATAAAAAGAAAAAATCATACTGATAATAACATTTACACCCTTAAAGAGTTTATCGACTTAGAGAACTACGTAAAAAATATTGAACTACACATTGATAAAGCCGTGGAAAATAGAAAGTATGCTGTTTTATGGCTCTATGTTTCACTTCACTTAACAAATGCTTGGAGATCGTCAGATTTTTTAAGCTTACCTTCCATTCGGATCGACATGATTGAAGGAAATAATTTTAACTGGTTTTCTAGTGGCAATCGACTAAATTCTCAGCATGCTCTGCATATTGTGAATCAATTTGCTTCAAAAAGGCTACGAATTTCCAAAACAGGAGCACTGAATCGATTTCTGGTCAACAATGACATGCTACTTCCTATAGCCACAATGATTATTCTTTGCGAAATACATCGTATTGCAGAAAATGATTCATTACTATTATGTTCTAGTACAGATTTTTTTAGAGGAATGTTTCCCGTTTTTTTTTCTGAATTCCCTTTTAAGTTCAGTAGTATGAAAATGAATCGGTCTTTTATAACTTATTTATTCCATAAAGCAAATGAAAGCTCCGAACATGTAGCTTTGTCATTAGATTTTGCTCAACAAACGCGAAGACATAAGCGTAAAGATTCGACTGCTGTATATGTTCAAGCCACCAATCAAGATGGACCAATAGGAAATCTTACAGAGAATTTGTGTAATCGAGGCCATTTTGGTTACTTGTATAATTTACTAATTAATAGATTACAATCCTTTAGCAATAATAAAAATATTGAGTCTATAGAGGATCACACTTTGAGAATCCAAGAATTCAGAGACAAGTTTATTCCTCATGATTTAGAGGTAGTTGGGGAATTCTTAAAAATGATATTTGAGGAGCACGAATCCCTGGCTGTAAGGATAGCTTTGATGCCTGAAGAAGAGGTCCGACACGTAATTTCTAAAATATATCAAGATAAAATGCCTGGACATACTGAACATGCTCAATGTTTTACGTATCCTAATTGTATCAACACTACTGCACTTACATGTATTGGTTGTCCTAACATGATACCAAAAAATCACTTACTCATTAGTGTAAGTACTGAACTGCAGAACCGAGTAGCCGCTTTATTAAATACGAAAAAAATCAATGTAGCCAAAAGAGAAATGTCTTGGATTCAAAAGTTACTGTTCGTTTTACAAGAAGCTTCAAATACCATCGGCAAAGCATATGTTCAAGGATTTATTGAATTCGAAAAAGTTCTAGACGATGTATCCATCGCATTCGAACATTTTAATCAACTCAATTCAGAATACATATAATCGAGGTGACTTATTGTCTATTAAACAAGGCTATATTAAAAAGGAGTTTATAACGAACATTGATTCATACCATTTTGCTGAATCTATTTCTACTGTTGTGTTTGATATAAAAGATTATACCACCTATTTGAACAGTTTTTACCTATTACAAGATTCTAGAAAGGTGAATTGTAAATTTGAAGACGATGCATGGATCTTGTATTCACATAATCTTTCTAATACCAAACTTTTATTTGATTTAGACATGTATCCAGATATGAAATTAATTTTAAAATGTTATACTGTTTTGGGAATATCTGAAGGTTTGGATTCTAAATATGTTCAATTTAGACTAAGACACTTGAAAGGGCTTATTCTTCACACACAGAGTTTCAAACCAGAAAACACTATTGAAAAACTTGAGTCTTGGCTGTTAGCAAAGTCCAAATCAGTATTGTCTAAACTCGGTCATGTGGTTTCTCAATTTATACAATTTATTAATTGCAAACATAAATCAGAGCTTTTGGAAATTTGCGAACGTTTCTGTCTGACTGTCAATTTTATTCGAACCCTGCCGAATTTTAAACATACTTTATCTTTTGATTATATTATCAATGATTTTTCAAAAAAATGGAATTATTACGAAAGGATAATATTTTATCCTTTACTTCTATGGTGGAGAATTACCCTGGTGATTCCGATGAGAGTGATTGAATTTTGTTCACTCTCTAGCGAATGCGCATTTATGGATAATAATAAATACTATCTTAAGATACCAAGAAAAAAAATTAGAGCCCGTGGTTCTAAACTAGACATTGAAGATACACTGCAAATTAATAAAGAACTCTACGAATTGATTATGGATTATAAACTCGTAATTCAACCATATGATTCAACACAGTACTTGCTATCTTATGAGGCTTATTGTGAATCGAAGCGCGTTAAAAATCATGCTAAAAAAATTAAAATAAACAAAGAAAGTTTCACGTCACAACAACTACATCTTTTGATCACTCATTTTTATGATGATATTGTAAATAAAAAGTATAACTATACTAATCTTGAACGAATAAATCCTATGGATACCAGACATTTTGCATTTTGTAATATGATGCTACAAGGATTCAACATGCTTACAATTGCAGTAGTTGGAGGTCATAGCACTCTTGATGCTCAAATGCATTATTTCAGTCATTTGGAACATTTGAGTCAATCTTCAATACAATATTGGGTAGACCAATTCACTAGATTTTCAGTAGTTTCACAAAATACAAATAATCCGTTGCTAGATGGATCCGAACGTCTAATGAGAGCTAAAAGTACTTTAATGCATTTTAACGAAAAAGAATTATCATTACTACCAGAAATGGAATTTGGTTATTGCACCTTTGACCCAACGCGTTGTCCTGTTGGAGACTGTAGACATTGTGAGCATCTATATGTCCCACCAAGCCAGTTTAATGCCGAAGTCATTGTATGGCTAACGGATGAATCAAAACGCCTAGAGACCCGCATTAAAGAACAACTAGAGTTAATGAAAGCTATTACCCTCAACATGAAGTATAATTTTAGAACTTTTGAAAGTGATCCTCTCTCTCAATCTGAACTAAGCTACTTGGCTACCAATTCCCGAAAACTTCGTGAGCAAAAAGCGCGGACTGATACCAAACTCAACATCATTAATACGATACAAGGAGTAGGTTATGAAAAACAACAAAGTAGGTAAACCAAAAAAGCATACTACTGAACTACTTGATAACCTCTTACTTAAATATATTGAGGATAACCCGAACATGGCTATAACTTTTATCGAGCTTGAAAAAGCAACAGGTGTAGGAAGAAATACGTGGTCTAGAAATATGAAAGAAAAGATTCAGAAATTAAATAGTCCTATATATACACTGGTTGCACAAGACGACAAGATACTCCCTCTTCCTAATATGACTGAATTAGTAAAGAATAATTATGGCAATCAACATAAATTAATTCAGGCTTTACAGCAAGTTAATAACAGCATTCAAAGTATGTACGTTCAGGCTGGATCGGCTACACTAAGCTGGACAGAAAAAATAAGGGCTTGTAGAATAAACCTATCATACTAAGGAGCGGATCTCTACAATGCCTAAACAACAACGACGCACGTTTACAACGGAATTCAAAAAGCAAATGGTGCAGCTCTATGAAAATGGAAAAACCAGAGCAGCGATTGTGGAGGAATATGACCTCACAGCATCTGCTTTAGACCGCTGGATCCACCAATCCCAGACAACAGGCTCCTTCAAAGAGAAGGACAATCGCTCGGCAGAAGAAGAGGAATTGATGGCTTTGCGAAAAGAAAACCAGCGTCTGAAAATGGAGGTGGATATTTTAAAGCAAGCCGCGCTGATCATGGGACGAAAGTAGCTATCATCCAGAACAACCGTGATAAATACTCGGTATCAGCACTGTGCGACGTCCTGCAAATCGCAAGAAGTACATTTTATTATGACGCCCAAGAACGAGCCACTGAAGATGATGTCACCGAAGCTATTGTGGATATCTTTCTCAAGAACCGAAAAGCCTACGGTACACGCAAGATCAAAGTGAAGCTTTACGAGCGCGGGTTCATCGTCTCCAGACGCCGCATTGGCCGCATCATGAAAGAGCAAGGGCTCGTTTCCACTTACACGGTGGCACAATATAAGCCCCATAAATCGTCCTGTAACGAAGCGACAACGACCAATGTTCTAAAGAGAGAGTTTGAGCAAACGGAAGCTAAACGCTTTGTCGTCAGTGATTTGACGTATGTGAAAGTCCAGAACCGATGGCATTACATTTGTGTGCTAGTAGATCTGTTTAATCGCGAAATTATTGGTCATAGTGCAGGTCCGAACAAGGACGCTGTCCTGATTACCCGTGCCTTCGCAACCGTTAAGAGTGATCTACGCCAGATTCAATGGTTTCATACCGACCGTGGCAGCGAGTTCAAAAATCAAAAGATGGATGAGCTCTTAGAGACGTTTGAAATCGGTCGATCGCTAAGTATGAAAGGCTGTCCTTACGACAACGCTGTGGCTGAAGCCACTTACAAGATCATGAAAACAGAGTTTGTGAACCAGATGAACTTCCAGAGCCTTCGCCATCTGGAATTGGAATTATACGATTACGTCAACTGGTTCAACAAGCATCGCATCCATGGAACCTTAGACTATATGACGCCTGTTCAATATCGACAAGAAGCCCTTAAAAAAGTTGTCTGATTTACTGTTGACAATCCAGGCAAAGCAATCTGTAGAGTTGAAGCAAGAAAACAACATACTAGAATCAAAAGTACAGGAATTAATGGACAAAAGCAAAAAAGACCAACAAACTATCCGCTTATTACAAGAGCAGGTAAAACATTTCAGTCAGGCTTATCGGGATATTGCAGTTACTTCTTCTTACCCTGATTCCGAAATGAATAATGTGTTTGAATTTAAAAAAGACGATAAAAAAAATCAAGATAAAATCACTGCTGATTTAATCAAACAATTTGACATGTTTAAACCTAAGATATAGCTGTTAGGAATTCAACATTTAGTATTAAATAATGCAAGTCCACTGTCCGAAGAAAATAAAGTTGTAGACCGACATCAAAAGGCAACTTATTTCCGTTAATTTTATTAATCTATACCATTGCCATTTAGAAGGAGAACGAAGGAGAGTGTGAGAGATTTGTTAAGAGACTTAGAGCAACTTATCGTTTCAATTAAGGACTATGAGATTCGGATGTATATGGCTGAAGCCTTGAAGTGCTATCACGCTGGATCTTATCGAGCTTGTGTTATCCTAAGCTTCGTGGCTGGAATGTATGATTTGAAGGCCAAGGTTGATACTCTAGCGAGTTCACACAATGAAGCGAATAAGCTAAACAAACAAATTAATGAACTAATTGAAAAACAAAACAGCTATGAACAAAATTTGATTGATGGGGCTTTTGATGTAGGTATTGTTTCTCCCCATGATCACAAGACTCTCAATGGTTACAAGGATACAAGAAACTCATGTGCGCATCCTGGAGGACATTTATCTAGTCCAGAAGAAGCAAGGAATGTGTTTACGGGGATTTATGATATCCTACTTTCCAAGCCTCCCAAAATTGGGTTCAAGTATAAGGAAGAACTTATAGAAAAACTGAAAGATGCTTACTTTTTTCCAGAGAAGATTATGATTCCAGACGTAGCGGAGAAGCATTTTTCAATGATTCATACTTCCGCTTTACCAACTATTTGCCATGAGCTTGTGAAAGTGATTGCAAATCCGGATGCAAATAGCAAGCAGAGATCGAATGCCGCTCGTTTATTGGCCGGATTTACTTTATTTACCGATGATGATACAAATATTAAGATACAAGGGTACTTGTCACAACTAATAGAATATTCCGAACCATTTACCTATGTTATTGAGCTTTTAGAAAGCAACGTTAATGTGCTGAAGTTAATTCATGTAACGGATCAGCAAAAGGTGATCGTTAGATTAAAGCATGCAACCTTAAGCATGGATACGGCAGAGTTGATTTATAAGATCGTTCTTTCACAAGTAATCGACGAAAAGGAGACGCTTAATTTATGGGATATGGTTCTCTTGCATTGGAAAATTGGGCCTCATTTTGTTTACTTAAAGACATCCAGCACTGATCATGAAGATAGAAGGGTTCTAAACTTAATGATATCTGGAATTTCCCGAATCATTAAACAATTGAACAGAAACAATATTGATCATGCTAGCTACTTTTGGAGCTGGAAAGATCCTGTTGAAAACCTTCATTCCGTTGATTTAGATAGAGTTTTTACTGAGAAGAATATCGAATTTATCGAGAGCAAAGATTTTGATTGCTCATATCATGGCACATGTATCATGGAGAGTTTTAGTTCAGATTTCGCAGAACGGGTTCCTGACGATATTAAGAATAGGTATGTGTTGGCTATATTAATTGCCACTCGTAGAAAGGTAACTGCTGCAGAAAAAGTTTTTAACCAAGGATTTAAGAAACGGAAGGATTTTATGGAAGCTTTTTCATCGTATATTAAGTCTAACAACCTTCAAAATGTATTAGACAAAGTTAATGATATTGAACTTTTAATTCAATTCTTTATAAACACGCAACAATTAGACGTGCTTCAAGAATGTTTATCTCAAATGAGACCTGAAAATGGTTATAAGATTGCAAAAATTACAGATACAATTTACGACCTCGAGAAGAAAGATATATTGAAGGAAACACGCCAAAAACTCAAAGAATTTGTTCCCTATGAAACAGAATAAGTCATTTGTATCGTCTATAAATCCTGCGGAAACCGAGTCATCTCTATAGAGAAATACCAATAAACTCCATTACGAAGCTGCTGAGGAACGAGTTTAGGCAACTTCATTAAGCTAGTACATCCACTATGAAAAAGAATACATCAATCAGATTTAGCCTGCTGGTTGCATTCATTGAAACTGCTTCCTCCAGAGCCAAGGACATAAAGGACATCATCAAACATAAGAAGCCCAGGTCATTGCCCAGAGCTTCTTATGTTTGTTATTTAGACATGACTCAAGAGAATCAATACTTTTTTCAATCTTAAATTAACATTTGATCCTTTAATTCCTCAGCTAATTTCTTCGAGCCACTCAACCCTTTTACATACTTTAACGGGCCGTCCGTGGACCATTCAACAGATAATTTATTAACATATTTTATGATTGCTGATATATCTGCTTGTTTTTTGTTATCCCTTAAAGCAGCGGCTAAAACATAGCTTCCAGCAATGGATAAAGCATCAATGGAAACGATATGAGTTACCCGGTAACTTTTGTAATCTTTCCATTCAAAAAGAAATTTATCACGTAGAGCATTATAGTAAGTAAGAGCTAAGGTAAGCTGTTCTTCTTTAGGCAAGCTGTTTATGCTTTCGTTTTTCAATAAATAGTTCAGCGTCCTATATAAATTCTGCAGTGTTACATGTCTTCCTTTACTTCGTTTTCCTATAATACTTCCTATCAAGTTAAAAGGGCTATCTCTTCTCGTCATCATTTCTGTTGCCATCCAACTAATATCATCCGAATCGCGGCGTAGAAATTTACTTAAAGATGTGCCTATACCCTTTGCTTTTGTATTAATTGTATCAAATAGTTTGATTTCCTCGTCTTCATCCAGGCTATGAAAGGCAAGAAACGGAATGTTGATATCAGAATTCGTTTCACGCACATATTTTTCTATTCCACCCACCCGATGTTGACCGTCCATTAATGAAGCTCTACCTTTGCAGAGCAATCGACCGTAGGATGGGCGTTGCCTATCATAGCTAGAGAATTCCCAATTAGCTCCTGCATTTAATAAAATAGGTGTAAATAAAGCCTCTTCACCTTTTGATAAGTAATGGGCAAAGTCTGCACATCTTTTAGCATCAACGGGTCGCTGATAACCCTTTCCAGAGGGATGATCAAATGGTTTGACATATATCAGATTTACTCCAACAGAAGCAGAAAAATAACTTTGATATGCAACCCTCCCTCGCATTTTGCACTGGAGAACATTTTCAATAACATACTGTTGTGGAAGAGTACTCATGCTTTCGGCTCCTTGATAGTTAGTATACAGCAATAATAGATCTTATAAGATATAAAATCAAATGGATATATATGCTATAGCTATCTACAATTTAACCCCTGACTACCCTACTCTGGAAAAGAGGTGAGTCAGGTTGTCCAAAATTTCAAAACATGTTGGAATTCAAATAAGGAATTTCCGAAAAAACAGGGGACTTACACAGGAACAGCTAGGAGAGCTTGTTCACTTGCCACAGTCATATATTGGTGGCATTGAACGTGGAGAAAAAAATATTTCATTGGAAACGCTGGAAAGAATCATTGAAACACTTCGAATAGATCCAAGTGACTTGTTTAGTGGCTATAATTTTACTGATTCGCAGTATGAGAAATCTAAATTACTGGATTCCATACATGTTTTTCTTGAATCATGCTCGCATAAAGAATTAATTTTAATTAAAAAATTGATACAAGTTGTGGTTACCGAAGATAATTCAGAAAATAAAAAATAAAGGAATTTTTAAAATTCATACAATGGGCTTATTTAATTTTCATGATTCAATTACAATAAACTCTTATAAATCAAAAGAGCCGCGGCTTAAGCGGCCCCCTAATATATCCATTGTTTTGATTGCCAAAATGGGTTTGACTGAGCTTCTAAACTTTGACCGCCTGATACCGCGGCAATGGAATAATTTATGTAGCTATAAATAGGCTTAGAGGCGTCCTTTACTCATTGCATAATTTATCTTATACATCTTTTATATCTAATTTTAGTTCAGATAAAAATTCGGATTGTTCCATCATTTTCCCTTGTGAAAAGCGTGGATAAGTAAGATATAAATTAGATTTTGCTCTTGTTATTGCTACATAGATTAGTCTTCGTTCTTCTTCTAATGTTGAAATTGGGTCCGCCATTTCTTGACTAATTCTCATCGCTTCATTACTAATAGAACTCAAAGGTTCAGCCCTAGATGATGGTAATCCTCCTTGATAACAACCAATTATGAATACATTTTCAAATGCCAGTCCTTTACTCTTGTGTATTGTTAACAGATACAAAGCATTTAATTTTCCATTAAAATAGCTTTCTAAATCTATAGCCATTTTTTCTTTTTTTGCTATTAACTCGTTGTAGTAATCAGACAATTTCCTCAAAGTATTATTTTGTTTAATTACTTCTCTTATCCATTCTATTTCTTCTATCTCTAAATTCTTTTTTAATTTCGGAAAACCTAAAAGACAGTCAAGTATTTTTTGAAGGTCCATTTCTCCATCGTGTATCGATTTTGTAAGTAAATCTAAATATTTATTTACATATGTAGTGTCATTAAATGGTTTTGTATTTACTTTTATATAATTTACTATCTCATTACAAATTTCCGCGTTACTTTGATTATGATTGATAAAAGGTGATCCAACGCTGATAGGGTCAAAAAAGTAGGAATATGCTAGATTGTTAGAAATATCTATCCAAGCTTGAATGCTTCCGGAAGGAGATTTCATTAGTTTTATCCAAGTCTGATAAATATTATAAAAGTCATCTATATTAAAAACACCTAATAAATCATTTTCTTCTTCTATTACGAATGGTATTTTTTTGTTTGTTAAGAACATAAGTATTCCAGTTATTTGATTTTTCGATCGATATATTACTACACTTGAAGTTAGATTAGGAAATATACCTTCTTTTTCCTCATTAATATATGGTTTTCCATGATGACCAAGTTCTAATGATTGCCCAATAATCCAATCTGCCTCACTGCTTGAATCTTTACATTTTACCCAATATAAATCATTTTCGTCGTTGCTAAATGAATCCATTTTCTTATCAATTCTATCATCTTCGTTATTTCTAATTATTCTATTGCCTGCTTGAACAATATTTCTTGTGGATCTGTAATTTTTCATAAGACTGATAGTCTCTGTTTCGTACTCATCTGAGAATGTTTTAATAAATTTGGGAGATGATCCACGAAATGCGTATATACTTTGATCGTCATCCCCTACAATTATTAATTTTGTTCCATCTAAATTAGGCGGGCAAATCAATTCTATAATTTTCATTTGGAGTGGGTTCGTATCTTGAAATTCATCAATAAATAAATAATCAAATTTTCTTCTTATTACCTCTAAAACATCTGGAAAAGAAAGCATTGCATAATAAAGATTCAGAAGATAATCATCAAAGGTTGGTATTCGTTCTTTCTTTTTTATTTCCGATAAATCACTCATCATTTTGTTGAATCTTTCAGATAAGGGTGGGTCTTGAATTTTATCGTCCTTATTAAAGTGTAACTCAATAAAAGAAATCATTTCATCATGAACGTATCCCATGTTGTTCCAATATGATACTCGACTCGCTATAGTTTTCCCATTTAGTTTATCAAAATCAAAAAGCTTGTTTTCTTTTATTAGTCTTCTAGCTGTTACATTGTACTTTTTAGTTTTTACGTCTGAAATTCTTTCACTAATTCCAAACTCTTTCAAGTATGGGTATTGAATTTCTAATGTTTTATAAATATCATTAAAGATTTTATGGAAGGTACCAATTGCAATTTTAGATTTTTTTCCACTTTTATAACCCATGAATTCATGTAATCTACTAGACATCTCCTTTGATGCCTTATTAGTAAAAGTTATCATTCCAATTTTTGATTCATCTACCTTCTTAATTAGACTTAGATATGCTGCTTTTGCACAAATAGTTTCAGTTTTACCACTACCTGCTCCAGCTATGATTCGTAGATTCTTTTCCATTTCATATCTAATAGCTTGTACTTGAAAATTATTGAAAGGATTTTTTTTTATTTTTTCTATTTCTTCAAAGAAAGTTGCATCTTTATCATAAGGTGAAATAGAACCATGTTCGGTTGGTTGTGGATTCTCTACTAGCAAACCATAGCAATTATTATAGTCAATCAATTTATTTTTAAATTCAAATAATGTCAATTCATATAATGTGTTTGTTTCAGATACTTTTTTATTTGTTTCTGTTAAATTAAACATTTCTTGTTTCAAAGTTGAATTTTCTAACCCTGTTTTATTATTTCTATCGTTTAATACTTCATAACTTTCAGCAAGTTGATCATATTTTTGGAGGAAATTTTTTTTTTCGTTTGACATCTGTTTAATATTGAGTTGAAGCAATTCAATCTCTTTACTCGCGCCTGTTACCATCCTGAAAAACTTATTTATAATATTTAAGTCTTTATTATTCATAAAAATACCTCTCTCTTCTAACATACCGACATATTGTAACGCTGCATCCCTTCTGTCATATGATCACAACAGTATAATAAGCTTGGATAACAAAGGGAAGTGTCAAAAGTAGTTCATGTAACTCGTCGCCACGATCCGCGTCGACTGAGCGATGCTGGCCATCCATAAATGAATTTTTGGATGAATCAAATAAGTATAATTAAAAAGGAAAAAGAGTTTATCTCCAAGATTGCAAGGTATTCCAGAAATAATATAACGATTCCTCACCTATTGGAAAGGGCCCGTATTTCGTTGCATTATATATTGGTATGTATTGATGAGGAATAAATTCATTATCGATATGTATTATACCTTTATTCAAAATACAGACCAAATTAACTAAATTTCGCGGATTTTCAATCAAAATATCATTAAGATTATCGGAGAGCGATTTCAAACTACATTTATCAAGATCGTAAGCAAAAATAGCTGTAAATGGCTTTCGAGGTGAATCAATAATATTTCTTGGTTCTGGACAAATGTCAATTGACGCCAGAATATTATTTATACCTTCAATCAACTTATTTTTGTTTATTTTTGACTTCACTTCGATTATTGCCATAACTGACTCAGCCTGGATTATTTTAATATTAGGATCTCCCAAGCTAAATCCCCTTGTTTCATTTGCATTATATAAAATTATATCAACTTGTTTACTTCTTCCTAGATCTGAAACGATCTCTCCGGATGTTACTCCGTAAATAGGGGGTAGTGTTTCTTGTAGAAACCTTTTGAGAATCGTTTCGCGTGTTGTTCCTTTAGAAACGTTGTGCTTCTGAGATCCGCTCGATATATATTCTTCAGCTAACTGTCTTGACTTACTTACAAAAATTTCTTTCATAGATGCCCTCCAAGATTCATTCAGTTTGATTTGTATCTACGATCTATACGACACAATGCTATGCCCAGTTTTTGCTGGCCGCTGTCGACGGCATACAGATCGCTCCGTTCCACATCCAGAAGAATCAGAAATATTATTGGGAATTAATATAGCTTTAAACTGAATAATAGAGTAGTACTACATTGTGACTTGAATCTTCCAAATACTGATTTCGGATATCAGACCGCGTGGAAGACATTGCTGTCCCATCAACAACAGCTCACTTTCTGATACTTCCGAACCTGTGGAATAACCTTAACGATCAAACAGACCCAATCATTTTTCTTATTTCTGCCGCAGCTGTTCTTGATTCAAAGTCCCGAATTATTTTATAGACTGTAGATTCAGCTAAACCAATTTGAAGGGCGATTTGTTCGACCTTGAGAGGAGTTTTATATTCACCCCATGCAAACCGCATCCGGATAATTGTTTGGTTTCTCTCACTAAGCTTTTTAAGATAGGGTTCAACATGATGAATCTTTAGCAGTTTTTTCACTAAACTGGATTCACGTGTGATTGTTACAATGGTGTCAAAGGCATGTTCTGATGATAAGTAACGGATGGAATACATTCCAGAGCGGTACTCAATAAGAGTCGATTGCTTATAGTCTTTTTCACTTAGTCTATCCAAAATAGAATCCATCATCATTTTATCGGGACTGATTCCATGAACTTCTCTTTTCTTTCCCTCTGTGCTCAAAAATACTTTGTTAGGCGAAAAAATTAGTGAGGATCCATCCATTTCGTCAGGTTCATGCAAATATTGATCTATAACATCCGTCAGTTCAAGGAACACTTCTTCTAAATTCAATTGGTCGATGGTTCTTAACTTACGTACTATAAGATTATCTTGGGATGCTTTAACCAAGAGGAAATCACCAGTTTTCACATCGAAGATCTCACGGATATGTTCAGATAAGGTCACCTGATGTTTATCTTTTACTAAAAGTACATCAAAAGCTTGGTTTTTAATCATTAGAATCCCCCTATACACTTTATAGCAATAAATTTATCAGGTATTGATAATAATATCAATGATAATTCTAACTTTTTATTATTATTATTTTATTTAAATACAATTAATGTTTGTAAAATGCATACGGTTTATCGCTACTAAAGGTTTTTAACTTGTGATCACCTAGATGCGATCTATTGAAGTTATATTGCTTCTAAACTTTTTGTAAATAAGATTTCCGAAATTACTTTTCCCTTTCATACCCACAGGGCCTTGTAGAAATTTGTCCGTTTTTAACTATCTTATACGTGACCGTTTATACCTCATCGATAATGAAAGCAGAGTTAGCCCCACATCCCAATTCTTTTTTTATAGACATCTATGTGATACAGGCTATCTTTTTAATTGTGATATTGGAATTCCCTTTATTTTTTTCTTCATTATTTTCCATTATTCGCTATAATTATTATACTTTTAAAGGATTATTTTAAATAGTGTAGAAATACTCTTATATCAAAATACTTCCAATTGGAGCGAGAATATGTATTTAAATGAAGTGAGAATATGGAATTTCAGAAAATATGGTTCACATGGAGAAAAAAATGAATTGCCAGGATTAATTGTTGGCTTACATGAAAACTTCAACCTAATTATTGGGGAAAATGATTCCGGAAAGACCGCAATTATAGATGCAATCAAAATGACATTAGGTACTTCTAGTGATGATAATAACAAATTAACAGAGCGCGATTTCCATGTTTCTAATACCGGCGAAGTTGCTAAGGAAATAAAGATCGAGTGTATATTTACAGGTTTAACGGAGCAAGAATCAGGGATTTTTCTCGAGTGGCTTTCGTTTGATACGAATGGAAATTATGAACTTCAAGTTAGGTATTCGGCTAAATGGCACAATGATCTTTTTATAGGCGAAAGGATTGAGCGAGTCGTCAAAGCAGGACCAGAACATTCAGCTATGCGATTAGAAGGTATAACACGCGAATTGATAAGAGCAACCTACCTAAAACCATTACGTGATGCTGAAATAGAATTAAAACCTGGTATACGATCCCGACTTGCTCAGATTTTAAAAAATCACCAAGCATTTCTAAAAAGAAACCCTCAAGATAAACATAAACTTGAGATTATTTTTGCGGAAGCAAATGAAAAAATAGAAAATTTTTTTGATGAGCCATTTAAAGATGACAAAACAATAAAATCTGAATTGGAAAAATATTTAGACCAGTTTTTTCATAAGTCAGATGTTGCGGATAAAGCTTATGACCCAGATTTTAAAATTGGGGAGGTAAGGCTAAATGAAATTCTGAAGAAATTGAGTCTTTTATTAAACGATATACCTTCAGGCCTTGGGAGCTTAAACCTGTTATTTATTGCAGCTGAGCTCTTATTACTTGGTGGAGAGATTAATCTTGGAGCAAATGTCACCCTAATAGAGGAGATTGAAGCCCATCTCCATCCGCAAGCTCAATTAAGGTTAATAAAATATCTTCAAAATAGAAATGATGAAAAAATTAATGGACAATTTATACTAACCACTCATAGCACAACCTTGGCTGCATCTACTCAGCTTGAACATATAATTGTATTGAATGAAAATGTCGCATATCCTATGGGACCGAAATTCACGAAATTAGAGAAAGATGATTATAAGTTCTTAGAACGCTTTTTAGATTCTACGAAGGCAAACTTGTTTTTTGCTAAAGGTGTTATTTTTGTTGAAGGAGATGCTGAGAATCTCTTATTACCTACGCTAGCTGATTTGTTAGAAAGACCCTTGCATCGATATGGGGTCACTATTGTAAACATTGGAAATACAGCATTCAAACGTTATTCAAAAATATTTGGCCGTTCTCCAGAATGGTTAATGGACAAACCTGCTTTAAAAGTCCCGGTATCAATTGTAACAGATATAGATATACGACCATTTAAATATTATGAAGATAACGGTATAAACGGTGTAATTTATGCAATACAATCAGTAGAACAATTAACAAAAATAGCTGGATTAATGCAATTGGAAGTTGATGATATACAAGAATTATTAGATGTAGCTTTTACTACAAAAGCAGATTTAAAAGGAACCCTAGAATTGCTGATTGGTCGTCTTAATCCAGCTCTCTTCCAAGAAATTTTCGAAATAACAAAAAATATTGTTACTCAAGAACTTATTGTTTCATTAAGAGAGAAGAAAGCATTATCTATAAAGAATAGTTATGAGATTGAGGAGTCAAATATCAAAGTGTATGTTGCTCCGAATTGGACATTAGAGTACGAGATAGCATTAAGTCAAATTTGGAACTCGTTAACTGAAGCTATCCATAAAGTTAAATATAAAAATCCTACTAGCGAATCAAATACACGGAAACTAAATTTATTAAAAGGCCAGCTCCATGCAATAAAAGCAATAGAAAATAGAGCTTATTATTTATATAAACCCCTTTTAGAAAAGAAAGTATCTAAAGCATCTGTTGCACAGGAATTAGCTCAATTATTACAAGATAACAAAGAAGTTTTTAAAGAAGTTCTTAAAACAGATCCTCAATTAGAATATCTACGGGAAGCTATCTACCATGTAACGGGAGGTAGACCCAATGATAGAAATAACACTAGATGATATAAAACAAATAGAACCATATCTTTTACCTGAAGGTAACGTTTTTAGTGACGAACAAAAAAAAGTTTTACTTTTAAACCATACATTTGATATTGTAGCATGTCCCGGTAGTGGTAAAACCGCTGTATTAATTGCAAAAATTGCTTTGCTTGTAAAAAAATTAGAGAGTACAAATAAGGGAATATGTATTATAACCCATACAAATGTAGGAGTAGAAGAAATACTTAAACAATTAAGGAAAGTCGGAATTATTAATCTTCCACACCCACATTTTATAGGGACCATACATGATTTTTTGAATACTTTTTTCGCTTTAAGAGCATATAATAAGTTTTTCCAAAATTACAAAAGCATAAATTTTTTAGACGATGATGACTATCAAAATCATTTTTCAAAATATTTCAATGGATTTAAACCCGATTGGTGGACATTGAAAGCTCCATCTTGTAAACACCTTCAGATTTCTTTTAATGATGATGGTACTACAAGTTTAATCGGGATAGAAGGTAAACGACATCAGGACTCTGTTCATCAAACCTTTAGAGCCCTGCTTCAATCTGGTATATTACGTCATAGTGATACTTTGGCGTTATCGGAATGGTATATAAGAAAACATAGAATTAAACTTCATGATACTTTTAATAATCGTTTTAAGTTTTTGTTTATTGATGAAACCCAAGATACAAGTATAAAACAATACGCTCTAATCGACTTAATCTTTAATCCAGTTAGAACTCCTGGTGTAAACACTATCATTCAACGATTTGGTGATCCATATCAAGCTCTTTATAATTTGTTTAATGATGAAGAAGATGCTTGGGTTCCTATTGAGGAGCATAGTGTTCAAATAACCTCTAGTAATCGTTTTGGAATTAATATTGCACGAGTATTACAGACTACTTGTATTCGAAATTATCAAGTGCTGCAAGGGAATCCTAATGTATCATCTTTTCAGCCTTATATACTTCTCTTTAATGATGATAACCGAGATCAACTTCTGACTGTATATGCTTCATTAGTTAAAACACTAGAAAATGTAAATAGCGATTTCAAAAATAGTATTCATAAAGTGTATGCCATTTGTAGAAATCACGACGAATTAATTGAATTCAATGGGGATTATTCTAAAAAACCAAGTGAGAACGGCGCGACATCTTTGATCAAACGTTGTCAAGAAACATTATTGCAGATAATTACTCGTATTTTAAGACATTTGGAAATTAAAAGTGTAGTTGGTGGTTATTACACGGTTGGAACATTTGTGAAATATATGCAGGAAGAACATGGACAGGAATACCAAAATCTTTGTGTTAAGTTATCTAGATGGATTAAGGTTTTTAATACGTCTGAGGAAACAGAATTTGATGAAGCAGTTCAAGAAATACGGCATACATTTGAAACATTAATTCTAACAATATGGGAATTAAATTTGGATGTAGATACAGGAAACGAAATGTTTAGATTATTGAAAACAAATATTAAGGGGATTGTTCTCAAACAATCCTCCAATCCTAATAATAGACCAAATGAGTTTATTCACGAAGATCTTTCTATTCATTTGAACTCGATCCATGCAGTTAAAGGGGAGACTCATAAATCTACTTTGATAATAGAATCAAGTAGATTTATGGATGGGCAGTTTAGAGAAGTATATGGATCAGATTTAAATAGTATCTACTCTTACTTAATGGGTGATTATGATGAAAATAAAGTGAATGATAAAAATATTAGGATGTATTTAAAATTAGCTTATGTCGGAATGAGTAGACCAACTCATTTTTCTGGTATTGCTATTAATGAAAAGTATGTTAGTAAACTGGATCAGAAAATGAAGTATGCCTCTGAAAAAGGTTGGATTGTTGTGAAATTAGAAGAGTTTTTAAAGAGTTAGCTTTTTTAAGGTTGTATGTGAATGTGAATATCATTGCTGTTGCGGGTTTTCAGGTAAATCCCTTCAGTTAGCGCGTTCCCGTAAACGACTATCCTCTGGAATAGTTAACGCGGCTCAAGGCAGATTTGATATGCGCTGGTTATGGCTGTCCAGTGTGGGCTAATTCGTTCTCGAAACACTCGACTGAAAGCGTTCTACGACAGCAAAAGAACAGAAGGAAAGTCGCACAAGATGACATCTGGTTCATTGGCTATATGCCATCCTTAAAAGAAAAAAACATTCCGTTTTACTTAATTGAAATAACCTTCCAAAATCGTAGAATTGGAGGGTTATTTGGCATGCCTACTATTCAGTATACCCTACGAATTCTATTTACTTTGCTCGAAATATTGACATGCTATTAGCTGGTATAGCTGGGCGAAGGGCTATCACGCAGCAGCCCTTCTAGTCATTGGACCTCCACGGTTACTCAACTGCAGATCAACATTATACCCGCCACACCGACCGCAGCATTTCCAGTTGTATTTTACTTTTGTAAAAAATATACTGTAATATAGGTATATATACTTAAATAAGGAGGAATTAATTTGTATCTTGTCGATTTTCATAGAATTGAGTCACTTAAAAAAAACAATACACATTTTAACGCATTTGTTTCACAGTACATACAGAACCACGAGGTAGATGAGACCATAAGACTGCTAAAGTTGGCAGGCATAGGCATACAGGAATTTAGGGAGGAAGAAAAGATAAAGAATGATCAAGTATATATTGATCTTATTGAAAATCATTATGGCAATGTTGCTCAAATTGAAAACTGGAAACGGGAATGTAGTATTATAAATATTTTATTTAATGATCTAACATTACTTCGTGCGGCACAGGGTGTTGATGACGTTCCAATAAAGAGACAACTGATTGGATATTTAATTGTTCTCGAAATTTTCTTGGGATCAATACTTGCGTATTTAAATGGATTGAATTTACAAAAAATAAAGGAAACATATCCTTTTGTAGTATCTTTAATTGATGTGCCCAAACAGAAGATATTACCAGCAAATAAGGATATTACTCAACTCCATAGAATTATGGATTCAATTGCAGAAAATGCCGGCACTCTGTTGAAATATTTTTTTCGGGAAGGTTCTAAAATAGATTTAAATACTACTGTAAATTATGAACAAATCAAAGTACTTCGAGAGCATGCTAGTTTAATAGATAAATATGATATTATATCCAATCTAGAAGAGAAATGGAGTATGATGGGGCTAGATATTAATGCGATCGAAGATACAATCGAAATTAAGCTAAATGACGAAGAAGCGAATAAAGTGCTCGCTCTTTCCTCTGCGCGGTTCCAGAGTCAAAGAAGAAAATGGTCACTTGATTTTAAGAATAGTGACAAGAGTATTCTAGAATCAAAGATAGAATCGAATAATTCTCAATTGGCACCAGACGGTTTTATTAGTGAGGCAGAAGCTTTTTATGGAATTAGTTTGGGGGAATTTCTCTCAGCAAAAGATCTAAAAATGAAACTTAAAAATGTGGAAATTAGAGAGTGGCTCCGTGCATATTCGGTCATATATAGAGAGATGGATGCAGTCATTGCTAAGCGTATGGAACAATGCAGAGTAAATCCTTTACTACTCAAGTCTTGGTGTTCTGTCAAACATAAGGATGAGTGGATAGCTTTATTTACGGACTGCGGTATTTCGGTTAATAGTGCCTCTATTATCATCGAAAACTTAACATTTAATAGGAAATCCAAGGATTTACTGGATCGTCCGTTTATTCCTTCAGGTGATTTGTTAATCGTGATTCCATCACTAGCTTTAATGATTGATCCAGCAATGTCAACGATCTCTAATATGGCAAGCAATACCTCAGATATTGCATTAAAAGGTACAGGTCTTGAACGTGAAACTCTTGAAAAATTGAGGAACGCTAACATATCCTGTAATCAAATTAAAACAACTGTTGGAAAAGAAATTTATGAATGTGATGTATTTTTTGTTCTGGACGATGTATTGTTCTTTGTAGAGTGCAAAGCTTTTGGTCAACCCAATAACGTACGTCAAATATATGAGCTTATGCTCAAGATTAAAGGTCCTGACGAAGAGATTTTCCCAAGAGCTACTAACGACAGAAGTGCTACAGAGCAACTAAATAGGATTGCTGATTTCTATATGGAAAATCTTAACCTCATTTCGGAAAAACTGGGATTAAAGAACGATTGGAAACCAAGAACGGTAGTTCGTTTGATTCTGACTACAGCAATGATGGGTGAAAACGTGTCCACACAAGGTTGTTATGTTATAGATAATTCAACATTCTCTAGATTTATTAAAAGGGATGCTCCTTCCATGATTGTTGGACCATATACAGTCCAAGGGAGTGAAGAAAATTATGAGGGAGAGATTACCTTTAATAAATTTATGAATGTGATGACTGATTCTCCGCAAATTCGGATTTTGGCTAATAGAACCAACCTTAGTTGGAATCAACTTGACCTCCAAAATCATAAGTTGAAATATAATCACCACACGGTACCAGCTGCTGAGATGCTAAAATTCGATCGGGAAGATATTAGCGAGATGATAAAACGCGGGATTTTGCCTGAGGATGCCATGGAGCATATGTTTGGAGCAAATCGCAATTGAGATAGGGCTTTTTGGTATATGGTTTTAGGTTCCATTATGTAAACAGTTATTGTTTTAGTGTCTAACTCGAGCTCCGCATAACTGGCCAAGGATTGGTAGAAGTTTAATTCCACAAAGTGCAACAAAACAAACTATAGTTCCAATATCTGATACCATAGGCAACACCTCCGTCATAATAGATACCCAACTGCCCATGATGGGGGTAACTCAATGTACGTTGGCTTGACCAGTAACGGAACAAACAGGGCCGTAAGAATTATATCATTTTTTTCTTGCTGTATCAAATTACCTATCAAGAGAAGGATGAGAAAAAATGTCTGATTTAATTAATATTCATGCTGATCTTGCAAGATCGTTGTCAAACTAAAATAATGTCGATCCACAACCACTTTGCGTTTTGGCGCTGATTGAAGCTTTAAAAGCTGTCACGAAAGGCACGCGATGCGAATTCGAAGCAATCGCTTTAATTGAAACTTGTAGTCAATTTTTTGATGGCTGATGTAAATTGGAGTCTAGTACTTTATTTTCTTAGTTTATCAAGACCTAAATTTATAAATTTCAGTCATACTGAAGGGTTCCGCATATTAAGTCATATATAATATGCGGAACCCTTTATATTAAACTATCGTTACCCGTTAGCCAAGCATGCAGCGCAAAACCAGCGCAGCACCACAGATGATGAAAATGGTTAGAATCTGTCCATACTGCTACTATGGCTGGGAGAGGAAGGTCGATGAACTATGGTGCCATAGAGCCCCTCGGTTAGTCTAACACTTTATTTTCATTTAACAACTCCTCATATCGTTAAGTAAAGCCTTCACGAACTCCCCCATCTTGATGCTGATTCTCGATTTCACCACATCTCTCATGATCGCAAAAGGATACTCGTATCCGCGGCACAGATATTTATAGTGTAAGTCATCATCTGGACGTATGTCTTCAAATACCTTTATTTTTCTTGCCCTCAACTCATTTTTATTCTTAACCATTTCCGAATGAATCCTTTGCATGAGAATTTGGGTAGCTGCTACATAATATCTTTTCAGCATGTTCGTTGATACTTCGAATTCTTTCCCATTCCGTTCCACCATTGTTAGCATCATCGGTAGAAGGATTGAATTTAGTATCATTTCATGTTCTTCAGCAGTTGGTTTTTGCACTGGTTTTGATTCTAAATCTGGGTTTTGTCGGTTTATCAAAGCTTCCTTATGTTGCGGTAGCATCATTCTTGACGATTCCCAACGTCCGTTGCCTTCGAGCTTTTTGCTCATTTATAGTGCCCTCCTATCTTGAGAGATCGGTGCTGTGCCTGCCCTGCTTTCCCAGCAGACGAAGCCCTGACAATTGCTGCACTACCGAAGCGGTCCTTGATGAAGTCAGTCGCCTTCTCTAATGCTCTCTGTCTCTCTTGATTATCAAACATGGTTAGTTGGTACTCTTCATCCTTAACGAGACCGCTTATAGACACTCCCGCCCTTCGAACTGGCATACCATCCCAGAAACGATAGAATAAAGTACGCGCTGCTTTATATACTGTATCCGTGTTGTTAGTAGGATCAGGCATCGTCATTTGCCTGGAGAATCCCGTGGGGGCATCGAAAGGGCTACACATACACCCTACCGTCACGGTTGAACCCATATATCGTTTACGCCGTGCATCCCTGCATATTTCCTCAGTTAACTCAAGCAATATCGTATCGATCTCTTCCTCTGTAACATAATCTCGCGGCAGAGTCATCATGTGGCCTACA
The DNA here is from genome assembly GCF_038000305.1 of Paenibacillus sp. FSL H8-0034. Lineage (NCBI taxonomy): Bacteria > Bacillati > Bacillota > Bacilli > Caryophanales > Paenibacillaceae > Paenibacillus > Paenibacillus sp. FSL H8-0034. Next base: position 3,440,313 of record NZ_JBBOBS010000001.1, on the reverse strand, counting down.
GATTTGGGTGCCACACGATGCGTGCTCGGCGTTACGAGGCTATCATCAAGGCCATTTGCCGTTTGCCAAAGCAGGTCTGCATGTATATCAGCATTCTTTCCGAATCTTGTCTTCAACAAGCTTCTGAGCTTCGGTAAAGGTATTTGGGCCAGGTCCCCGATGCTGTGTATACCGAGCCGGAAGAAGTGCTTTTTCATCCGGCTACCTACCCCGAACATTTTTTCAATCGGCAGTTGCCAAAGGTCTTCTGATATAGTTGCTTTGGGCATAGTATAAATGCCATCTACGTTCTTTTTTGCAAAATTGTCACAGGCCATTTTTGCGAGCATCTTTGTTGATGAAATTCCAACTCGGGAAAACACACCTGTAGCGAGCTTGATTTGAGTTTGGATCTGTTCGGCCATTTCAGTAGGAGAACCAAACATCCCTACAGAGTTTGTTACGTCCAAAAACTGTTCGTCTATGCTGAAGGGTTCAACCAAATCCGTGAAGGACTCATATATTTCAGTGATCCTAAGCGATACGTCGATGTACATTTGCATTCTGGGCTTGACGATGATCAGCTCGGGACACTTGGAAAGTGATTCCCCAAGCCGCTCCGCGGTAGTCACACCATAGCCCTTTGCAATAGGACAAGCCGCCAATATAATTCCAGAGCGTCTAGCGGGATCACCAGCGACTACAAGTGGCTTATCCTTGTACTCAGGGTGAGCTGCTTTCTCTACACTTGCATAAAAGCTCTGGCAATCCGCTAAAAATATGATGCGATCTTTCATACAGACCACTTTTTCTCTGACGCCGAACTACTTCGTTTATCTATGTACATGATCTCTGCACACTGACTGACCATTCCCATCACCTCACTGAAGAATTTTAAAAGAATGGTTTCTTTTTGGAACAATTATGCCATTTATGTGTGCTTTCTAAGTTTTGTTAAATTAATATTATAAAAAGTAGATGCACTAGTAATTATGTACATCTACAATCTAACAATAAAATCAATTAAAATAAGGCTTTGTGTGGAAAATTGAATTATGTGCATAATTGTTTAGTAGTCTTCAGGCCATCTTGGCCAGCATTTTGGTTGACGATATCCCCACTCTGGAGCATACGCCAGTAGCCAGCATAATCGCCGTCTGGATTTGCTTGGCGATTTCCGTTGGCGAACCGAACATCCCAACCGAGTTGGTGACGTCGAGAAACTGTTCATCTATGCTAAAAGGCTCGACAAGATTCGTAAACGATTCGAATATCTCTGTGATTCGCAAAGATACATCAATATACATCTGCATCCGGGGCTTCACAATAATCAGCTCAGGACATTTGCTTAAAGACTCACCCAAGCGCTCCGCTGTAGTCACACCATACTGCTTGGCAATGGGACAGGCCGCCAAAATTATGCCAGACCGAAGGGCTGGGTCACCCGCAACTACAAGCGGCTTATCCCTGTATTCCGGATGGGCAGCCTTCTCGATGCTTGCATAGAAGCTCTGGCAGTCGACCAATAAGATAATGCGCTCTTTCATACGGACCACTTCTTCGCTGGAGCAATTGCCAAAATATTGTCCTGCTTGAACACCCGAAGTCCTTTCTGAGTGAAGCAGTAGGCACAGACATAGTTATTTTTGATCGAACGCACCTCAATAAACCGCTGTGTAATCGTACTCTGCTTATTCATATACATGATCTCCACCCTCTGACCTATATAACGCTGCATCTCCATAGTTATCACCTCACCGAACGATTTGTAAAGTTGTGGCGGCTGCAAAATACAGAACATTTGTTCCCTTTATTGTATTCAATATACCGAACAAATATTCGTATTTCAACAGGTATTTTTTGGGATGTTCGTTATTTGGGACTGATCACGTCATACGATACAACCGTGAGCTTGATCCATCAGCAGGATCACGATCGTTGGTGTTCGTACTGTTATTCTGATATTTCCGCTTCTCCCCTCAAGCTATGAATGTCCCTTTCATCGTTCGGGTAAGCTATAGCTACTCTGAATTAAAGGATTGATCCATATGAACATTCATACAGATAGCTTCAAGGTTGCATCGCTTCGCGAGTATGACCGCGCGGTACAAATCATCGAAGACGCCGAATCGTCTATCGCACAATTGGTCGGTAACGAAATCACGCTGATTGCTTACGAAAAAATCGAAGATTTAAAAAGTCAGGTTTGATTTAACGAGGAAAGGGTAAGTAAAGTCAACGTCATAATTATCCAAGGAGGAATGAGTGATGAATAAAAAAACACTGGCTGTCATTGGACTCGGAGCTGCATATTTGCTAAGAAACAAACAAACCCGTCAAAATTTGATGAACCAGCTTAAGTCTTTTGCCGTAAAAACTAAAGCCAAATCGTAAAAAGGCAACAAAAATGCCCCATCTGATTTTATCCATCAGAAAGGGGCATTTTCTCGTTATTGGGGTATGCTAAATTTGATAATCAATGAACAACGTAGCTCACTGCGGTCATATATTTTCTCATTCTGGATTGCAGCTCGAAATTACTGACAATAACATGATTGAGATCAATTCGATGATGATCCTGATATCGGAAAAAAAGCTGCCCTTTGATTTGCTGCATGTCTGCGTTCACCTGATCAATCGCCGATTGGAAAGCTGGATTATAGGTCTTTAGATGCTCAAGGCTTTCTGTAACCTCGGATAGGAGAAGGAATTCTTTCAGCAATTCTTCCTCACTCATGGTGGCAAAGGTAATCTTCATCAGACCACTTCCTTAATCATAATTCTTAAGTCTGTTAGCTTCAGGGACTTAAGAACTATATCGGTAAAGCAATCTTAATAATGAAGTGCAATTTCGAAACATGAGCAAGGAATACGGATTCCTTGAGATGATAGAATTAAACCTTTTTCATGACCGGGGTTCCTGTCATAAGGCGGCCCAGCGGAAACCGACTTAGTAGTTGGGCAGCGAAGACCGACAGCAGCGTACATACAATAAACGCAACCAGGGTCCGCAGCGACACATTCCAGCCTGGCAGGTAGCGGTCAGTTACAAATGTAGCCGCGGTTAACATCAAGGCATGGGCCAAATAGGCACCGTATGAATAGTGACCCAGAAAGTTGAACATCCGCTTGAAGCGTTCACTCGCCCGTTCCTGAAAAGCCAACGCCGCAATATACATCGCCACCACGGAAATCATCAGAAACACAGCCATAAAAGGCTGCACCAGCAAAGTGTCGTTATATTGAATAACGATCTTCCCGTTAACTTGAAAGTGACTAACAATTGTATAAAATAATATACAGGCAACCAGCACATAGAGGCTGATTCCAAGTGTTTTCCATTGCAGTAACAGCTGCTTCCAGCGGTTCATATTCAACCCGGCGACAACGCCCATAACAAAATAAATGTAAAAGTACAACGCGTTACGGTCAGTATACTCAGAGAACAGCGGCGTCAGTACAGGAAGATTCCATGCTATTACAGCATTACTAATCGTACCCTGCAGCGCAGTAAGCCATATGTATCCGATCGTGAGCACAATAAGTCCTGCTGTGAGCTGCCTCGCACTGCAAGCTGCCCAAATTCGTAAAACCCCTTGTTGAATCAGCGGAAATAGCAAATACAGCTGAATAACCATAATGACATACCACAGATGATACGACGCTGTACCGGTTAGCACATATTCATAAATTCGTTGGAACTCCTGTCCGAGCGGAATTCCATCTTCACGAAAAGCGATCTCATATATCGCTGACCAGATCAGGTAAGGCAGTACAATATCCTTGCAGCGTTTGCGGATAAAGCTGCTGGCGTGAATACGCTCCTGATAATTATAAAACAAGACAAGACCGGTTATAAAAATAAACATAGGAACGGCAAACTTCGCCGCAATTAACACGATGGCCAGCATAGCGCCGTCCGCAATGCCAGCCTCCGGCACATAAGCATAGTGACCAATAGCATGCTGAAGCACGACCGCCAAAAAGGCAAAGCCGCGCAAAACCTGTATTTCTGCAATTCTCGGCTGTTTGGCTTTCATAGCTCTCTCCTTTTCTTATGGAAGCTTAGCGGGTTGACTCGAAAAATTCGATCCATTCCCCGTCAGGACCATAAAAAAAGAAATAGCGTGAACCATTCGGCAGCGTTGTGATCTCGGAATCAATCATCTTCAAATCAGGATTGGTACGGATGCGCGTAAATTCTTCTTCGATATGGTCCACTGTGAATGCAATATGATGAACCTTACCTTCTTGCGGCAGCTTATCATTATAGCCGGAGATCAGCTCCAGCTCGGTTTCAGCTGATTGTCCGAAGCCCATAAATGCCAGTCGGATAACACCATTGGTGTGCGTCAAGGTCCCCTTTAGGACGAGCCCGACAATATTTTCATAAAAGGCTATGGAGCGTTCCAGATCAGCTACCATAATACCCACATGTTCGATCTTTTTTGTTGCCATTAGCGTTTCTTGCCCCTTTACTATTTTTTAAGTACCCAGTACTTTTTTACCTCTTGGTTTTGTTCCCTGTGCATCAGGCTCCAGTGTAATGCCTAATGTCTCAAAGGTACTTTCCGCAGGCGTCAGATCATAGGTCAATACGCCGTCCCCCTTCTCATTAACACGGAAGGTGCCTCCATTGTAGCGTACACCTTCTTTAACAAACCACAACTGATACGCCCAATCTCCAGTGTTTGTATTCAAGCCGTTAACCTGCAGCACCAATTGCTTGGCATCGCCCTGCTGCTTGATGAAGCACTTACCTGCAGCCTCCGGCATACTCGGATCAAAGGCTTTGAGTGTATACTGCTTGACGACTTGAGCAGGCTGAACCTCCGGCAATGTGGTGTTGGGCGAACCAGCAAGCCTGTTATCCCCGTAATCCTTCAATCCCCAGCCTATCGATGCGCCTATGGCAATAAATAAGACAGCCGCAGCCACATAGGACCACCTTCCGGCCTTTTTGCCTGTCTGGGTGAGCTGTGGCGGCTCCTCTGCAGCCTTTTGTGGAGCAGGGGATACCAAGACTAAGTGTTCATCAGGCTGATCCATCCCTATCCCTATTTGTCGCTCGTGTTCAAGGACATTTTGCATAATGTTATCGAACATGTGTCCTTTTGCCGAATCGGGTATATCGATCTCTTCCATCTCGTAAGGTAACGTTTGCCATACCTGCTGAAGGTTCTTCAGCTCTTCTGCGCAATGTGGGCATGCCGCCAGATGCTCGGCAAAAGCATGTGCCGCTTCCGGAGACAGCTCCTTTAAAAAGAAGGGAAATACTAGATCGCAGTCATTTATTTTCTCGCTCATGGTAGCTTACCCCTCTCCTTCCGGCGACAAATGCTTTCGCAGCGTTTTTAGCGCTTGATGCAATCTACTCTTTACGGTTCCTATCGGTTCCCCATTTCGGGCCGCTATTTCACTTAATGTATAGCCTTCCCAATAGAAATGCCGTATTAATTGAACCTGATTATCTGATAAATGCGGATAGGCAGCCTCAATCTGCTGCTTTAACAATCGTCTGGCAACCGTTTCCTGAAGCTCATCCCTGCCCGACAGGGCTGTATGCTCGGTCTCGGGGATCTCATAATCAAAAGACACGAGAACCTCCTGCTTTCGCTGCTTTCTCAGCTGATCTATCGTAATGTTTCTCGTAACTGTAATGAGCCAGTTCACGAACTGCCCTTTGGCGGGATCATAACCTTTATTGGAGGTCCAAATTCGTGTAAATACCAATTGAACGATATCCTGAGCAAAAGAGGCGTCATTGCCCGCCCCTGATTTTACGGCATATGAATAAACGAGCCGCACATAGCGATCATACAAAATACGCAGTGCGAAGCTTTGTTTCTCTTGTATTAGCTGCATTAATTGCTCATCCGGATATGGCTGCACGTAATCTGCGCTCCTCGGGTCAGCTTGTGACCCTCTTATTATAAGAAACGAATAAATAACGAAAAAGGTTTATCCCTATCTTCTTATAATAAGAAATATTTTGCAATAGCTATGCCTCTCTACCTACGACAAAAAAAGCCCGCAGTGCCTGAGAGCTTCCTCCCGACTGCGGACTTCATAGCTTTTGACTTATTTAACGATGATCGTTGCTTTCATAAAATCCTTATGTGGAGCGCAATAGTACGTGTACTCACCCGGTTCAGTCAGTGTAATAGATTCGGATTGACCTTGAGTCAGCAGCTTGGTTTCAAATACTGGAGAACCGTCTGCTTTCAGCTTATCGGAAACTGCATTATGCTCGAACGGATCATTATTGATAAAAGTAATCGTAGAGCCCGCTTCGACAGTTAACACTTTTTCGGAGAAAGCAAACTTGGCGATTTCTACGGAGTAAGTTTTAGCCGCTGCTTGAGAAGCCGGAGTCGTCGCTGGTTGTACGGGCGCTGGAGTTGGCTGTGCAGGAACCGATGTCGGTGCTGGCGCTCCCGATACAGGAACCTTGGGCGTAGCCGCTGGATCAAGAACGTACCATACCTTGCCCACATCCTGACCTGTCACATCACCGGCTTTCATATCTTTAATATAGTAGTATAAAGGCCAGCCTTGGTAGGTCGTTTGCTTCGTCCCATCTTCGCGGGTAATCGTTCCGAAATCAGCTGCTTTCAAATCGCCCATGTTGGGAACATGCTCTGTATAAAAAATCGGCCAGTTCACTTCACAGTTTCCTTTGCATACGCTTAAGCTCGCTGTATCCTTGGTGTACAGGTAGAGAGCCATTCCTTTGGAATCCGTCAGGAATGTGCCCAACGTATCGTTCTTCGCCGTCTTCACACCCGAATAGTTCATAACCATCCAGGAGCCGCCTACGCCTTGTCCTTTGGCATCTCCGGCCTTTTCGTCCTTGACGTAATAATAGAGCGGCCAGCCTTGATAAGTCGTTTGTTTGTTCCCGTCCTCACGAACAATCGTTTTAAAATCGGCAGCATTCAGATCACTCGGGATTTGAATAGAATCTGCAGCATAAAGCGGCCAGTTCGTAACGCATTGATCCTTGCAAGCGCTCACGTTCGGTGTGTCCTTCATGAACATATAGAGCGTTTTGCCAGCCTCATCAGTCAAATAAGAACCAACCTCGGCATTAGCCGCTATTTTAATGGAAGCGTATTGTGCACCCGCTGCTTTCGCAGCATCCACTACCTTTTGTTCGACCAATGTGTCCAGCAGCGTTTTGCTGCCTCCCTTTACTTTGCTCTTTAGAGCCTCGACGGTTGCTGTAGCGATATGTAGGTTGCGTAAAGATCCGGCTTTAGCGACTTGGGACAAGCCCAATGTGCCTGCATAAGCGATGACTCCATCATATTTAAAATCCGTATCCTGCTTGTACCCAAGCGATTCTACGAGCACCTTGTAATATTGCTGTGCAGTAATTTGTGCATTAGGCTCAAACTTGCCATTACCCGTACCCGTCCAACCCAGCTGAGGATTCGCTTTCAGGTAGCCCAGAATCGCTTTATTACTGTCATTGACAAGGGCCGCATCCGAGAAGTTGTCCGCCCCTTTATACGCCACAGCAGTAGCTTCAAGACCTTTTAATCGCAAAAATAAAATAGCAGACTGTAATCTTGTCGTGGTCTTGGCCAAATAACCAGCGCTGACACCACTTCCATCCCCCTGCAGTACACCGAGGGCCTCTACAATTTGTGCATCCGTTTTCACATTGCTTGATACCGGAGCCTCTGCTGCCCACGCCGGAAATGCGCTGCCCAGCATACAAGCTCCTGCTAACAGCCACGCTGCTGCTTTACTGCGTTTCATCATACCCATCCCAACCTCCATCAAAGATAATTTAGATGTACCCTACACCTAATGAAGATAACGCAGTGGATTCGACATAGGTTTTACGATTTTTTGAATAATTTTATAAAATACACAATAATTTTTCACAGCAGCCGGATCCCAGCTTATTAGCTTATTTGCAGAGCCTTGAAAGCACATTCGTTGATAAAAAGAGAACGATGAATTAAACTTCTAGATAGAGTAAAATGCTGATTGTACTGCAGACTGAAGTACGAGCTGAATCTTGCCTATTATACGGAGGTGTGGAATGATGAATAGCGATGATGCTATCGAGTATTTGGAAAATAGTATTGATGAAACAGCGGATGGACTCCCCTTGGAATTATTTTTATTTGTCAGCCGTGTAACTCCGCTTGTTTGTGTTGATCTGCTTATTCAAAATGAGGCCAAAGAAATTTTATTTACATGGAGAGATGATGAAATCTTTGGGAAGGGCTGGCATCTGCCTGGAGGGGTGATTCGTCATAACGAGCTGTTTAGCGACAGAATCATCAAGGTTGGTGAAATCGAGCTGGGAGCTATTCTCGAGCATGATTCAGAACCACGTACCTTTGTGCAGGACCTGGATGTCAACAAATTAAATAGAGGTCATTTTATCGCGTTCCTGTATGGCTGCCGCCTGCTGTCCGATCCGGATGAGTCCAGACGTTATTACGGTGGTGTTCCTCGTGTTGGCGAGTGGGCCTGGTTCAGCGGATCTCCCGAACCTTTGCTGCCGACTCATGAGGTTTATCGATCTTATTTGGAATAGCTGTGGGTGCAAGCACTCATAACAGCCAAAATGTTAGCAAGCCCGGCAATCCGCTCCATATTTCAGGAGAGAATGCCGGGCTTGTCTGATGTCGTTATTTTGAAAAGCCTTATGTATTAAGGGATTTTCGATATGGGCCTTGAGGGACTCGAACCCCCGACCAATCGGTTATGAGCCGACCGCTCTAACCAACTGAGCTAAAGGCCCACAATAAAATTAAGTTGCGGGGGCAGGATTTGAACCTGCGGCCTTCGGGTTATGAGCCCGACGAGCTACCGGGCTGCTCCACCCCGCGATAGTTAATGATGATCTCGCTCTCTTAGCGACGTTTTCTATTCTACAATAATTCCAAAAGAAAAGTCAAGAACTATTTGAAAATTGCTTACAAGAGATAGCGTACACCGAAGCGACCCTTTTGTGATCGGAACACTTCCACCTCCTGCGGACATTCGTAACCATAGATCCACCAGTCCTCTTCCATTCGTTTGGCTAAGCAGCCAGCCTGAAATTTACTCTCATACAGCTTGACCCAATATACCCAGTTCACTATTGATCACCCTACCTGTAATAAAATGGCCTACTAGCCTGTAGCATAACCCAAATAAGCCATCCTTATCTCAAAAATACGGTATTATTGTTCAGACTGCAGTAAAAAGCCCTGATTCCCACTTCAAATAAGTGGTTATCAAGGCTTTTAGTTTGTTTTAAAAGATGGGAGTAACCCAATGAGTCCAGTAACTATTGCTTGTAAACACCCAACAGACGCTTCGAAACCCCTGCAGGTGTAGTGAATGCTTCATAGAGACGGATCGTTAACGGGCGATCCAATTGCTCCGTTGTTGCATCAAAGATAAGGTTGTTTTCTCCACTAACCAGACGATTAGGTCCTATAAAGCTACCTGATGCCGTACCGATCAAACGATCTACCGAATCATAAAGCTCAAATTGCAGCTTGGAGAAGCTGGCATCGATCTGAATTTGTTCCTGTCTCGTCAAATCAAGATTAAAGCGGGTTTTGTAGGAATAGCTGTTATTGCCTGTACGATTATACATCGGTGTAATCGTCCAGTAGGTGACATTGGCATCGAAAGGATACACACTGAATTTCTCTTCCGTTTCTGCCGGCTGAATCTCCATGCTATAAGCAGCGATGTTCGTTTTATATGGAGCTGCTTTCACCATGTCGTTGATTTTCAACACCAGATCCTTACCGCTCTCGGACTGGGGCAGTGTGTATGAATAGCTAACAACCAATCCCGAGTTAGGTAAAATTCTTTGCGTGGATAACGTTTGACGATTGCCGCTGTAAGTATAACCATCCGTGCTGAGAAGCTCGGTTTGGAATACCGGAACTGCCATTGGAATATCGCTTTTGTTTAAAATCCTGAACTTCGATGTGACATTCTTGGAGCCTTCATCCGTGTTGTCATCAATGTGAAACTCAACAACCGACACCTCAAGATTCGGATGAATCAGCTCACTCAAAGCATCGAAAGTCATCGGATTGCCCAATTTGTAGGCAGGATAAGCAACTCTTGCAGTCGTGCTGGGCAGTAAAATATTAAGTCGGCCCACATTATAGGTAACAACGGTTGGAACCCCGGTTACACTAGCCTGTGAGAATTTTTCCGGAGTCAGTACATTGATACTGGAAAGGACGGTATCATTATTTGTAGAGATAGCAAAGTGGATATACTTTTGCTCTCTCGCTTCCAGAATAACCTCCTCTTGCTCAACCTTTTTCCCATAGTACGATTGCGCTTGAGAGCTGTCCGATGCAGCATTACCTAAAACCGATGTAGTAGAAGTTGGGTTATCCGTGGACGCCCCTGTCCCTTCAGCACCGCTGGTATTGGTTGTATCCTCAGATGCTGCAGCATCTGCAGTTCCGTTACTGGATGCTGAGGTACCAGCATTCACTGTAACAGGTACCTGTTGGCCAGTAACAGCCGTTGTAGGTACAGCCGCGTCTTCAACAACCTTTTGCCCCTCAAACACTTTGGACGACGTCTTGCCATCGATAATGAATTCAGGAAGGGTCTCGCGCTGATCTGTCGGGTTGGTCACAAGCAGCTGCAGCACTTGAATCGTGCCTTTATCTGTTACTTCTTTGTCGATACTTACAGGTGTGTACTCCAGTGGTGAAGTCAAAGAAGGAATTTTGAACTTCTCGCCCCACTTCTTCACTGACGCCGGGTCCGTAATTTTCATATCGCTGCCTTTCCAGGATTGGCCGCTGATAGGAATGGCAAGAATTCGCGTTTCGGTTTTGGGATAGACGTAGTAGTCGACATCTGTCCAATTCGCTTCTGACAGTGTAACCGTATCGGTACGATCAATTACAGCCAAATAGCTTAATTCCGTCGTTGCCTTAGGTTGAATGGAACGTGGATTGGAGGCACTTGATTGCAGTATATATTCAATGCCTTCGATTGTTTTCACACGAAGCTCATACTCCGGAACACGCGCAATGGCGGCTCCGGTATTTTTCATGCGTACGACTACACCCACACGGGTTCCGCCGTCCACACGCTCGTTCAGAACGGTTTTGATATCAACGCTTAAGCTGTTCGTCAGCTGATAGGTAACTGCAGCAGGTGTTCCTGACTGCGTTCCTGCCAATTCAGCGGCCATTGCCGAGTAGCTTGATGTCATAAGAGATGATGTAATAAGGACGGATACCGCTGTTTTTTTCCAATTCATTTTCACTTTTATTTCCTCCAGTTAGCCAGATTATTTCGCTAGTTGTACTTTTTCTTTGTCCTTCAGTTGGTTCTGACCGGAAACGATCAATTGCTCGCCTTCTTTAATACCTGAAATGACTTCCTGAACCGTCTCGTTCAGACGCCCCAGCTGTACTTTACGTTTCTCGGCAACATCTCCAACAAGTATAAATACGGAAGTATCTCCGCCTTCGCGAACCACACTTAACGTTGGAACCGTAATAACGATTTCGTCCTTCTCTTCAGTCAGAAGGATCTGCACCTTGTTCCCTGGCTTAAGCTTGGTATCGGCATTCGCGATTTCAAGTTCTAATGGATACGATTTGGACTGTGAGCTCATTACATCGGCTAAGTAGCTGACCTTGCCCTTCAGCTTTTCAGTGGTGCCTGGCACATAGAAGGTCAACTCTGTCTTGCCGCGAACCAGCTGCGCAGAAGCCTCCGTTAATTCAGCTTTGATCTTGATCGGATCGAGCTGCTGTACCTGAGCAGCTTTAAAGCCGGCAGTCAAGCTCATCCCCACTTCTACCGGCAGTTCGGTAAGCACACCGCTCACTGGTGCTTTCAGCTCCAGATTGTTCAGCGTGCGATCTGCTTCACGAATGCTCAGATTAGACGATTCTACCTGGGTTTCGAGCTGGGATAAGGAGTTCGTTGTTTCGATAGTGTTCAGCTTGTTCTTCGCACTTTCCAAATCCAGCTTCAGGTTATTTAATTGCGTCTCTGTTTGATCTAACTGAAATTTTGTGAGTAGACCCAGATCATAGTCATTGCGGGCCTTACTGAAATTTTTCTCTGCATCCTTGACAGCTTGCTCGGTTTTTGTAACTGCATTTTGCAAATCGACCTTCGAATTAACCAGATCTTCCTTGGCTTTTGTCAGCTGCTGACCCGCGCTTTTCACGCCCAGCACGCCCTTTTGCTTTTGCAGTTCAACATCGGTAGGATCAAGCTTTACGAGAAGCTCGCCCTTTTGGACCATATCGCCGCGTTTTTTATAAATTTCCTGGACGTCACCGCCTACTTTTGTGACGATATCCATTTGTATCGAGGAAACAACGTCTGCTACCTGCTCCAGCGGGGCACCAATCGATTTCTTCTCTACCTTGGCTACCTTGACGGTTTTGATAACGGATTCAGCGGCTGCTGGCTGCTGTGGAGGCGCTGCTGGCTTCGTGCAACCCGCCATGATCGCCGTGCTCAAGATAACGACTCCTACTACTTTTGTACTTTTTTTGACGGTATTGATCATTGTAAAGTTCATTGGCCGATTCTCCCTTTCAATATCTCTGTATGGTTAATGTGTTATCGAAGCTGTTGTAACCTGCGTATCGTTGGCATCATGATCTTTCTTCTTGAACCAACGAGCTATTCTGTCATTAAAGCGAGCGAGCATGGCGTATACAATCGGGACAATCAGCAAGGTAAGCAGCGTCGAAGTCGTTAAGCCTCCGATAACTACAACTGCGAGACCCTTGGAAATAATCGTTCCTTTGGAAAGTCCCACTCCGAGAGGCATCAAGGCCAGAATCGTCGCACCAGCTGTCATGATGATCGGTCTCAGACGTGTCGTACCCGCTTCAACCAGCGAATCGCGAACCGAATGACCACTCTCCCTCAGCTGCTGCACTCGATCCACAAGCACGATCGCATTCGTAACGACGACACCGATGAGCATCAGGAAGCCGATCAAGGAAGTAATATTAACCGATTCATGGGTAACAAACAGTCCGAGCAGTCCTCCGATCGCCGCAAGCGGCAACGAAACCAGAATCGCTAGTGGTGCACTCGCATTACCAAATGCCAGCACCATGACCAGGTATACGATAAAGATGGATGCTCCCATGGCGACGAACATTTGCTGGAAGCTGGTTTCAATATCGTCAGTTACGCCCTTAACTTCGGTTCTAACGTCGCTTGGCAGTTCAACAGTCTTGAGTGCTTCACTAATTTTGGCACTAATACCGCCCTTGTCAGGACTATCGATTTTGGCATTAACCTTCACAATTTGCTCTTCCTTCTCGCGGGTAATGGCGACTGGAGCATCGATTTGTCGAATCTTGGCAATCTCATTGAGATTAACCGTAACGCCTGTTGCCGTCTTGATTGGGAAGCTCCCTATTTTTTCGATGGAATTTTTGAATGATTTATCCAGCATAATTTTGGTTTTAAAGGTCGTATTGTCGAATTTCAAATCCCCGATTTTCTCTTCAATCAGCCAGCCTCGTACTGTATTCGTAATTTGTGCCGAGGATAAGCCATACAGACGGGCTTTGTTTTGATCGACGTTGATCTCAACCTCTGTTTTAGATTCGCTGAGCGTATCTTTAATTTCTATGAGCTCCGGGAACTCTCTCATTTTGGTTTTCACGATTTCTGCTGCTGCCTTCAGGCTGTTCAGATCATCTCCTTTAAGCGCATAGGAGAAATCGGTGTCGGAGCCTGGAGGTCCACCTGCGGACAGAACGGAACCTTCCACTTCCGAGCCTTTAGGCAACGAATATAAGATTTTTTCCTTAAATTCCTTCACCACGTCTTTAGCGTTGGACGCCGCTGAAGCAGATGCAAAAAACGATGAACGATAAGCAATCCGGTCTGTTCCATTGTTGTAGCCAATCAAGGATTCAAAATATTCAAAGGTCGGTTCACCCTTGGCATCCTTGGATTCGCGTACCATCGTCTCGATTTCCTTAACCTTGGCATCCATCGTTTCAATCGTCGTTTCGCGCGGCATTTTTATCGTGAACTGCATCAGCTTATCCGATTCACTTTCCGGCATGAACGATGTCGATAGATAAGGTACTGTGGAAACAATCGTTACAATAAATAAAATAAAGGCTAGAAGCAATGTTTTCCAACTATTACCTAACGACCAGATCAAAGTTTTTTTGTACAATCTGGAAAATGCACCCAGAGAGTCAGCTTCATCGTGGGTCTTGATTTTACTATTCATAACCAGCAGCTTGGCTAGCATCGGGATGATCGTCAAAGCGACAATCAAGGAGGACATAAGAGCTACAGCCAGTGTAATGGCAAACGGTCGGAATACTTCACCTAACACCCCGCTTACAAAAGCAATAGGACCAAAAACACCAACTGTAGTGATCGTAGATGAAGTAATTGCCGAGGCAACCTGCGCAGTAGCGATCTTGATAACCGATTCATTGCGCTGCTGCGCCTTCTCCAGTTCACTGTATATATTCTCGATAACCACGATACTATCGTCAACGACCCGGCCGATGGCTATCGCCATGCCTCCAAGCGTCATGATATTGAGGGAAATGCCGAGTGGTCCCATGAACAGGAGAGTGACTATGATAGATAACGGGATCGATACAAGTACAATCAGTGTCATACGTACGTTTCTTAAGAAAAGCAAAATCATCAGAGAGGCCAAAACAGCACCCAATGCGCCTTCCTGCACCATACCATTGATCGAATGCTTGATATCTACGGCACTGTTATAAATCGTATGAAAAACGATGTTCGGATATTGTGTTTTCCAGACATCCATCAATTTGTCGGCAGCAGCACCAAATTCAACCGCATTGGCGTTTTTGGTTTTGAATAAATTGACGCCAATGGCAGGCTGGCCATTCAGACGGGATAAAAAGGTCGCTTCATTAATAGCTTCAATCTTGGCAAGCTCTTTAAGCAGCAGTGTGGTACCGGAGGGTGTCGTGATCTTCATATTCTCCAGATTATAAACACTGTTCAAGTCCGTTTTTACACGAACCATTTGTGTATTTCCGTTAAAGTCTACAGAGCCCGCAGGACTCGTTTGCAAAGCCGCCTTAATGCTGCCGGATACCTGATCAGGCGATAATCCATAGTTACTGATCGCATTGGCATCCATTTTCATCGTCAGTACAGCTTCCTGGTTACCGATGGAATCTACATGGTCGATCCCTTTAATGGATTCATAACCCGGTAAAATAACATCTTTGTACACCTTATCAAGATCCTGCTGACTCATTCCATTCGTTCCGTAAACGGATATGTAGTATACCGGCTCAGAGGCAAAACCGAGGGTCTGCACTTTGGGTTTTTCCGAAGATTGAGGAAGAATAACATTGGAGATTAAGCTTTCCACATCTTTTTTAACATCGTCAGGCTTTTTATCCTGCTCCAGCTCAATAACAATCGATGAAAAGTTATCGCTTGAGGTCGAAGTCAAATTCTTGATTCCATCCAGACTGGAAATCGCTTTTTCCAAAGGCTTGGTAATGTCATCGAGAACATCCATGGGGGGAGCCGTATATTGGGTGTTGATCAATACAACCGGAAACGAAATATCCGGAAAGCTCTCTACCTTCAAGGTTGTTGCAGTGTAAATACCTCCTCCTAACAGCAGCAGCGTAATAATAATGACAGCCGTAATATTTTTCATTGAAAATTCGGTCAACTTATTCATCTCTCTACTCCTCCATATACATTGGCTGACTTCTTAGACGTCATGCTTCCAGTTACCCCTTCATTGTAAGCCCACATTTTCTTAGTATAGCTTCGAGGCCTGATTATGTAAGGTGACAAATGTCATGAAATCAGCACTTTACCCCTATCCCCCGCCTAGTCAAGATTCAAAAAAAGCTGCTCACGCCGAACTTTCCATTCCTCCTCCAAGCCATCCAACCGTGCCAATAGGATTTCATGAAGGGCTTGCATTTCCAAAAAACGGCGTTTGGAGGCATAGTGTGAAGGTTTATCCGACTCCTCCAATTCAGACAAATTTGAAAATGCATCCAGGGTGGAATCAATCATCTTCTGAATATCGCCTATCTTCATAATCATCATTTGTACGGTAGTCATGCTGAAGTCATCGCTTATGTAGTAATAATCCTTACGATTGCTGCTGGTCGGCAGCTTGTGGCACATCATATGCTTTTCCAGAGTCCGCGCCTGTACACTGATTGCGGCTTTGGTAACACCCAGATTCTCCGCTATCTCCTGAAGACTCATGGGGCTTGAGGCAAACAGTAATTGGGCAAAAATCTTGCCAACCAAAGGACTAAACCCTTCTGACTCAAAGGATAGCGACATATGATTGCCTATGTTTGTTTTCAAGTCTTCAAAGGACAGTTGTGGCGATTTCATAGCAATCTCCTCAAATCATCGTTGATATCATTAACAATGTTGTTAACGATACTAACATTAAGTTATTTTGAAAAAACTGTCAATAGTTTTGAGAAAAAATTCACACCTGTTGAATAACCACTAAATCGTAGAAAAAGAGACGCCAAATCGGTAAAATGTTTGTACCCCTACAAACTTCCGAAAGGTGGCGACTCCATGAAAAAGTCTACCACGATCCTGTCTCTTCTTCAATCTGTTTTGACCCAAGAAGAGGTCGAATCTGTCGTCAAAGAGGTGGGATACGAAGATAAAGCCCGTAAATTTACGGTTCTCCAGTTATTACAGTAATGGTGTACAGCCGCTTACGAAGAATGGCCAAGTTATCACACCGGTGCCGACTGGGCTTCCCCCAGTGGCTTAGCGAAAGTTCATTATTCCCGGTTTTCAAGTAAAGCGGCCGAAGTACCGTTTGCCGTATTCAAGGAACTTCTTCATTTACTTACCCGCAAGTGCAACCGGGAAGCCCGGCGGAAACTGGCTTTCACAAAGGAACTGCTGCTCATCGACTCCACCACGTTGACTGTAGGTAAAGCCGTTTACCCTGGACCCTTATCATGGCAAGCTCGAAGCCCCTCAATACCGTTCGGAGCGCTTATCTAATTAAATCCCTAATTGAATATGATTAAAGCAACGATTAGCAGGAGCAAAACGATGACTGCGGATCCAACCATTTTTATCCAGGGCGGTGTTGTATAAGGCTCGGTGCTGCTTTTGATTTCCAACTGCTTACGCCATCCATACCTTGTCATACCTTTTGGTTTGTACACCGACAAGACTGTTGCCACAAGCACGATCAACAATCCTCCACTTGGGTGTACGATGTGAATCGAATCCTTCAAAATACTTATGTCGGTGCTCGACAATGTACTTTTTGATGCTATGGATGCCGCATGGCTCAGTTCTTGTAAGTATGCGACCAGCATAAATAAGGCTAAAACGGTAAACAAAAGCTTAAAAAAGATCCAATAATGACGGAACAACCCCCACCTAGTGCCAAGTGATAGCGCAACTCCGGTGAGCAGGGATGCAAAAGCCACGGGGAGAACAATAAAATTAGCAACCAAGGACATGATTTGGATAGCGGATCGTATCATATCGGCATCTTGATTGTTTAGGACATAGGCGCCTATGGGTATATAAGCGGCTGCGGAGCCGAGCCATCCCATCGTAGTAATCACGTGTATAGTGAGTACCAGCTTACGGTGAGAGGGTGAAAGAGTCATGTGTCCCTCCCCCTTTGTTCCATATACAGTACTTAGTTTTGTTGCAATATTTTTTTCCACTACAATATCCTCCTGATTTTCATAAACATTATTGGGACAAGTCTAGCCATGCTGAACAGACGATGAACCGGGGAATCGCGGGATAAATATCGACGACCTCATCATCCTTGTATACGAAGGGTAGCTTAACGTTTTATCTTTAAATCCTTTTTGCGGTAAAAGATCAATATATGCTTTGAGAACGCCAGTATAGGTTGTTTTATAAACTGGACTTGCAATAATTTTTGGGTCTATTGGATATAACATCTATTTCCACATTGTTTGATCGTTTCCGTTAGTTAGCTTTTTAATAAAGATGCGGCACCTAATGTCATGAGATGCTGTGGAGGCAAACCCATCAGTACTCTTCCATAAAGCTCTAGTCCAGTCGATGCGGTAGTCAATGCATGATGGGATCCGCCTCTAATGTCCCGGAATATTTGAGACAAGCGATTGGAATCGGCAATGACACTCCCTCCGCTCTCCGCCATTAGCATATCTACGGCTTCCCAGCACAACATGGCTGCATAGGTCATATCTGTCTGCAGCTGTGCCATTTCCTTTAAACTAAATTGTTCTGTGTTTTGCACGTGACGCTCCAGATTATCAATGGTTCGACTGATATGAAGATGTGCGGATTCAACCTTCATAGCCGCAAGTCCTACTTTATACTGAATATGACCCACGGCCGCTTGAGAAGTATGGACCGTCATTGAAATTCCCTTGTGAGGTGCTTTCTCAACAAAATACTCGACAGCCCCTCTAGCGAGTCCGAGAATCGCGCTTATACCCGTTGTGATGATGATAATAAGCTGTGCGTAAGGTCTGTATCTGTCACCTCCCTTCAACTGGGCAGGCAGCGCACATCCCTGATGCATTTCTTGGGTGATGACATACTTGTCTGGTACAAACATATTTTTGATTTCCAGACTATTACTTGCGGATCCCCTTAAACTCATCGTATACCAATCGTCCACAATCGTGACTTCACTCATCGGAATGACGGCCAGCATCATCCCCATAGCCTTATCTTCCTGCATGGATTTTCTGTCCTTCAAGTTTAACAAAGCATGGGTTGCATGTTTTGAACCTGATCCGAACCCCCAAAAGCCTTCCTCTATCAAATACCCTCCGTCCACTTTCTCAACGACCGCTTTACTTGCCAGCAATACAGAACAAAAACGTATCTCCTCTGCCTGGTTATAGATCGAATCTAATACGTCGGAAGGTAATGATAGTGCAGCATTATAGTTATTTCCGTTGATGATTTGAACGACCCAGCCAACAGAGCCATTCCCCTTGGCCACCTCGGAAATAATCTCGACCATGGCACGGATACTCACATCATGACCCCCGTACTCTTTCGGTGTGCCAAGCTTAAACAACCCCGCATCCGAAATTTTTTGAATCACTTCATCGGGAATATGTCGTTCTTCATCAATACGAGTACCGAACTTCTGCAGATAGGGAACTAACTGGGCAGCATGGTTTAGCAATTGCTGTTCAAGAGCAGTAAGTTGACATTCTGTACTTAAGTTGGTCATTAACACTCACTCCTTAATTCTACATGTGTATATTTAAAATGTATTTGTAGGGTAAATGATATAATGTATAATTAGTTTCATCAACCGATAAAATCGCAAATCTGTCGAAAAACGATACAGAGAAAGGAATCTGTCATGAACAAAAAAACAACCGAAGACCTTCGAGTCAAAAGAACCCATAAGCTTTTATACAATGCTCTGTTGGATTTAATGGAAAACCACCCGTTTGATAGTATAACGGTGAAGCAGATCTGTGATCTGGCGATGGTACATCGAACTACGTTCTACACACATTTTCAGGATAAATTCGATTTACTTTCACGTGCTTTGCGGCAAGTTGCTGATGAAGAATTTA
Source organism: Paenibacillus sp. FSL H8-0034 (assembly GCF_038000305.1). Taxonomy (NCBI): domain Bacteria; kingdom Bacillati; phylum Bacillota; class Bacilli; order Caryophanales; family Paenibacillaceae; genus Paenibacillus; species Paenibacillus sp. FSL H8-0034. The sequence goes on along the minus strand of NZ_JBBOBS010000001.1, from coordinate 3,420,757 downwards.
AAGACATTGTCGATGCATCCTTTTCTCCGTCCGATAATTTTAGAGAATTATTTTCTTTTGCAATGAAACATAAGAGACTGTTTTCCCATCTTTTAGCGGCCGAAGAGAGGGATTCCTTGAGAAATCTGTTGCGAAGAGAGATGAGCAGGGGCATGAAGAAATACTTGATTGAGCATAATTTGATTGAAGAGATTCCCATCGATGTGCAAATTAAAATAGAGGCCCACATAGGTGCCGTGCTTGGTGTGCTAAATTGGTGGATTGAGAGCAAAATACCTATTGATCTCGAAGAAATAAATACAAAAATGAATATCTTTTCGGAAGGAAAATTCGTAAAATAACCTAAATAATCGAGTCATCTAGTAAATGGAAGTGCCGCGGCTTGACTTGGACGCGAAATCCTCCGACGCCCCGCTTCCAACAGATATATCTGCGAGAGAGCGTGCGGCAGTTCATCACCGTGTGCAGATACCGGCGGCAGGCACTCCCCCGCCTCACGGCGCAGCTGCGGCATTCAGCGCCATTTCGATCTCCTACTGCAGCGCTTTCTCTCAGGCTGCTTCTACTTCCTTCCTCGTCTCCGCAATCGAAGGCATACAACCGGCACCGTGTTGATGAAGAGTCCGACCATCGACTCCACATCCGGCAGACCCGGTCGGACGCTCGGAGGTTCGGAAATAACTTGAAATAAAATGTACAAAATGCACGTAATCTGGAATGGAGGAAGGGTGTAATAACAATGAAGGCAGCAATTGTGAAGGAGAAGGAATCCATTCCCGTAATAGGTCATTTTGATTCCCCCATTGCGACATTTGGAGAAGTTCTAATTAACGTTTCGGCAACAGCCTTGAGTCGGGTTAGCAAGTTGCTGTTCCGTGAGTATGCACTACTCATCTGATGATAACTTTCCAATTGTAGCTGGTATTGACGGAGTTGGAACTTTGGAAGATGGGACTCTCGTTTACTTTGCGCTGCCTGCAGCACCATATGGCAGTTTGGCTGAGCAAACCATTGTGGGCAAGAAGCTGAATGTCCGTTTGCCAGATGGTATTGATGATTTCACTGCTGGCGACCTGAGTACGTTCTGCAAGGTTGAAACGATTGGCGAAAGCCCAAGACGCTTCTATAACAGAACGGAACAAGCAAGGAAGCGGCGGAGTCGATGGGGTGAGCATCGCCATGTTCGAGAAGAACGTGAGCATAAACCTGAAAGAATTTCAAAGGTTACTGCAACAAGATAGGTACAAACCTGATCCTGTCAGGCGACACTTCATCGAGAAGGAAAATGGAAAGCTAAGACCGTTAGGCATTCCGACCATCCGAGATCGCGTATGCCAACAAGCGGTACGCCAAATCATAGAGCCATTCTTTGACTAAGACTTCTTCTACTACAGCTTTGGCTTTCGCCCTGCTGACTTGTCAGTTGGGCACCGCCCAATGCCGTTCGGAATAACGGAAAATGCAGTCTTTGGCCAGCTTTATCCCGCCTTAATCGCCTATGTTTTACTAAAATGGGTTTTTGATCAAACCTGTCCACACATTACACGACAATTCGCTTTCTCGTTTATTCGTTTTACACGGCTGCTTGGATTAAATACCCTTCCCGATGAATCGAAGGTTCACATTCATCGGTTACTATCCAAGCCTTTATTGTCAGAAGCCGATTTTCCACGAAATGGATAATCAACAGGCGTGGAGAAAATTTAACAAATCGTTCATAAATGAGCAACCGAAAAACCGCCCAGACCAGCCTGCTCTCATGCTGTTGGACGGTTCGGCTTTTAACACCCTTTAACCCCAGTTAATCCGTTGTTGTAAACCAATCGATCTTCTTGCTGGCTAACAGCTTCTTTTGCCCCTGAAAAGAATCATAGATGCTGAGCTTGTACGTCTTTAATGTATCCAAATGGAAAATCAGGTCCGCATCACGCTCTGTAATCCGGAATTTTTCCTTTTTGCCCAGTCTGATCTTATCATCATTGACTGCCGGATCTGAGGAGACGGCGCCTGCTGAGGCACTGGAATCTGAGCTTTTACCATCAAAGTCCTTAAAATCAAATTCTTTCGTAAATGTCTTGTTGCCCTTCTCATCCTCAAAACCAAAAATAAGCTTGCGTCCCTCGGTGTTCGATTCGACCCGCAGATTTTTGGTCAGTTCATAATCGAAGGTCAGTCTGAGCTCGTCTCGGTTAAGCCACGTATTCACGCCGCCGACATGAAGTGTATACGGAAACAGATCGATATTTTCAAAATCGTCCTTCGCCGTAAAGTTCTCATTGGGCAGCCAAAATGCAGCGGCATTCACATAAGCATCCGGTTTGGCATCCTTTTCCGTATATTTATCCTCGGTTACTGCCTCCCCGATCATGACATGCATGTTCGTTGTTGGGAATGTCTTCGGCAGTGTGCTGGATACAAATAACAGAGCGGAGCCGCCAGGACCTACCTTATTCTTGATTTCGGAAATGGCGGCAGGATACACGGAGCCGTCGATCGTTTTAAACTGCGCGACAAGCTTGGATACGTCCGTAGAGCGCTTCTCGAGATTGGTTGCTTCCATCTGTACGGTAAAAACATCGGCCGTATCCCCTGTATAGGTATTCACACCCAGTACTTTGTAGCTGGCGCTTCGGCCCACAATAGCTTTTTTGTACATATCCCCGACATTGATGTAAGGCATATTGAGCAGCTCGGAGCTTTGGGCAAATTTTAGCAGCTCTTCCTTTTCGGTTTCACTGGTTTTCTCCTCAAGTACGAGCTTAATTGTAGAAAACTCATACGTATAAGGCATTTTTCCTATAAACTGAAAATTTGCCTCACTCCCTTTGGGGAGTCCTATCATTTTGTCCGTCTTGATCAGCTTGGCTTCTACTTTGACGTTATCATCCAGTAAATAGTAGCCTACCAAATCCGGTATGGGCAGAGCCTCAACGCCTTGATTTAGCAGTGTGAAATTCGCTGTCAAAATATCCTGATCTTCCCAAGGCAGGCGCTGAAAGGAGTTCAGCTTGGAGGTATACGTACCCTCTTTGTTCGTAAAATGATATTCCGTTCCCGCGTCGACGCTGTCAGGTGCAGACACAGCAGGCAGCTCGAAGTAGGCAATGGGCAGGTTCAGCTTCAAATCCGCTGCGTTCTGAATAATGACAAGCTGCCAGCCCTCCGTGCTAACCGTGATTGGAACAGAGCCTGTTAATTCGATTTCTTTGTTGATTTGTGGATTAATCGCTAAATCCTTTAAGCTCTTGGCGTCCAATGGGTACATATAACCCTCACTTGTACGCAGCAAAAACTGGTATGCAGGCACAACCGCCGTACGACTTCCTATATTTTCCATATTCAACACAACGGTAGGGGAGTAATTCTTTTCATTTTTGGTCATAAACACTTTTTTTATCGAGCCTTTAACCTCAGTGCCAGCCATATTAATAATATGGGATTCATTCGCGGTTGTAACTACCGAGTACCCGGCTGGAACCGCAACCTCCCCTATCTTTCGTTCAAAATTCGGCTGCGAGAAGTCCCATTTGATCACCTCAAACACAAGATCGCTGAGCTCGGTCGTTTCATTGACGGATGCATAAAAGCTGATATCCTGAACCGATTGCGGTGTAATCCGGTTTTTATCCTTATCCTGTGGAAGAACCCTGACAGAGATTTGGTTGCCTGATTGCGTCCGCATGCGTACCCAATAGTCGATAAAAAGCAGATCAGTGCTCGTTGTATTATGGACACTCAAAGTAAAGGAAACCGTCTTGCCGCTTTGCTCTGTCAGCATCGTCACATTCTTCAGCTCGAAATAGCTGCCTCCCTGAATCTCTACCGTACCGAGCGCAGGGGCCGATCCGGTAGTCATTATGGCGCTGCTGGACGGCGGCGTTGTGCCGCTATCTGCTGCAAAAGCAGGGATAGCCGTACTTAAGGTGACAATAGCTGACAGCAGCAGGATAGCGGTGGATTGTTTAATCATGATCATGATGGGGTTACCCTCCTAAAAGTTTTCCGTAGGAAAACTGACTTCGTAAGCAAATTCTGAGTTTTCCGTAGGAAAACTATCTTCGTTAGCATTGCTTGGTTTTCCGTTGCAAAACCTTATCTCATCATTGGAACAGCGCTCATCGTGCCAACAGGTCCATTAGGATTATCCTTCATTTGCTGCAGCATGGCGTCACCGTCGGCTTGCCATTTTTTCAGAGCATCCCTGATTTGAATTTTGTCCTGTGATGCGTCTTCGAACAAACGACGACCAATATCCTGAACCTGGTAAATATTCGGCTTGTCGCGATAAACCGTGTTATCGGGCTGTGGTGCAGGCGTCAAGGTAGTAAAGGCTTCAATGTGGAATTGCACACCGTCTTTGGGCTTAATGTATTTTTTGCGAGTAACGATATTATAAGAGCTGTTTGCTTTCAGGCGCGCCCAATCTTCACTATTAATGAATTTGATAAACTTCCATGCATCATCTACGTTCTGAGCTTTGGCGTTGACTCCCATAATCCCGTTCATGCTCATATACCCTCCTACATCAGGAGCCTCAGGATGAACCGGCAAGGTAACGACATCCCAATCAATCGGCGTAAAGCTCTTAACATTCTGGGCACTTTTATTGGCGTTCGTAATTTGACTCAGTTGACCATAGTTAATAATCGACATCGCCACACGTCCAGATAAGAAATCGTCGTACTGGAATGGGTTAAAATCGGCACCACCCGGATTCGACATTTTGGCTCTCATGGCTGCCTGATCGAGCTGTTCAGGCAGCACTTTATCCTTTTTCAGCTGCAGCATCGTTTTCCAGATCTTTTCCCATTGATCGGTATCGACCGTCATTTTATCGCCCTTCTCATCGTACATCCTTAGCTGAAGAGGAGCTGTGTACATCTGAATCGAATAGAACAAGTCGCCCATCGATTGGGTCGAGAAGGAAAATCCGTATTTGCGGTTTTCACCCTCGCCTTTACCCAAGCGTCTTCCCAGATCAAAAGCTTCCTCCCACGTCATTTTGTCTTTGGGATAGGCTACTCCGGCTTCATCAAACATTTTTTTGTTATAGACAAGCGCAGAGGAGTTAAAGGTTGGGGCCAAAGCATACAGCTTGCCATCCCCTAATTTTTTCAAACCTTCGATGACAGCAGGAACCATGTCGGAGGTATCGAACTTGTCCTTGGTAATCATCGGATCAAGCTGAGTCAGCAAGTTGTTGCTGATCAGTTCAGGCAGCTGATCATAACCGACCATGACCACATCGGGCGGATTGTCACCCTGCATGACTTCTTTGAGCTTATCGAGTGGATCGACCTGCTTTTTACTTGGGTCCGGCCGGCCATACCGAGCGCTCTCGTCTATGGTTGATACGATTTCCAGCTTAATATTAGGATTCGCATACTCAAAGATCTCTGTAAATTGCTGGCGGAAATATTCATCCTCGCTGCCGCCCATTGTCGTTGCGATACGGAGAACCCGCTCCGTTTTGTCCGATGCCCCCGGCATTTTTGTGCAGGCCGCCAGCAGCGGAATCGTGAGTCCCGCACATATGGACAGCAGCATAGCTTGCTTAACCCATGGTTTCATTAACTAAAATCCCCCTTTGTAATAGTTGCTGCTTAAATTCGGCTTTCTGTGGTTGTCCTTATGTAATTGACTTAAGTAGTTGTTTGAGGCACTTCTGATTTATGTGTATATAATGAAGACGCATGAAGTCTTCGAAATACATCAGGACAAGCTCTTAGGAGGGCGAATAATGATCTTTTCCCCATCAAACTCCATTGACGCCTTGCTATCAATTTTCAGTGCCTGTAAATAGGCCTTCGGAATTTGCAGCCGTCCGGCACGATCCAGCACGACATATTCCTCATGCACATCCTGCATCGAATGTAAACCGGAAGACTCTTCAGCCCCCGCCTCATCCAGATTCGGATTGCGCTTAATGAACTCCGTGCTGGTCATCCCATCGCGAATCGCCACAACACGATCCACCTTGCTCGCGAGCTCCATATCATGAGTTACAATAACAATCGTAACACCCAGCTCACGGTTCAGCTTGCGAAAAATATCCATGATCATATCCGAGGTTCGAGTATCGACTGAGCCCGTTGGTTCATCCGCCAGCAGCAGTGTCGGTTTGTTGGATAAGGAAATCGCAATCGCTACCCGCTGCTGCTCGCCTCCAGAAAGCTGCTGCAGCTTATTCCCCATTCGCTCCTTAAGGCCAACCCATTCCAGCAGCTGCTTGGCGTAGGCTCTGTCATATTGACCACTCAACATCATCGGCATTTCGACATTTTCCAGCGCGGTCAGGTAAGGAACCAGATTGCGGGCGTTATTTTGCCAAATAAATCCAACGGTTTTACGCTTGTATTGGACAAGCTCCTCGTCAGTGATTTTCAGCAAATTCCATTCTCCAACCTGAACCTGCCCTGCCGATGGACGGTCAAGACCTCCCAATATATTCAGCAATGTGGACTTCCCACTGCCGCTGTTGCCGATTATCGCCATCATTTCGCCGCTAGCAACAGAAATATTAAGACCTTTGAGAGCGACGACCTCGATCTCGTCGGTTTTGTATATTTTGACAAGCTCTTCACAGCTGATCATCGCTTATTTCTCCTCTCCCAGCTTCACAGCTTGATGAACACGCAGCCTGCGAATATGCAGGAACAGCAGTGCAGCACCCGTCAGCATCATGAATGCCACGACAATATATAACTGATCGGTATCACGGGCATTAAATACAACACGGAACGGTGGAACCTGTGTCTGCACATTTTCGGCCGTCTGCAAGAAGGGCAGGAATAAATAACTGGTCAGCTTCCCAATTCCAATACCGAGAGCGATAGACAGCCCAGCTGTAAAGCCCTGCTCCAATAAAAGCATTCCCGTCAGCTGTCTACGAGAAAGTCCCATCGCCCGCAGCACGCCAAACTGCACAACTCTGCTGGAAAGATTGAAAAACCAATACAGGATATAACCGATTAACGACACAAGCACAGAAACGAGAAATCCAAGACTCAAAATGCCAAATACGCCACCACGGGATGGATGCTTTTTCTGGATAATCAGTTCGTTGCGTACATCTTTCACACTGGCAATTTCAATCTGTTTGGCTGTCAATGCTTCGACAATCGGCGTAACCTTCGCACCGTCCTTCATTTTTAACCACACCTCATAAGGAACGATCGGGGCCTGATCATAGATGTATTCCAGATTAGCAATGAAAAAGGGGGTTTGATCCGGATATTGACTTGGCCAATAAGGAACCGTGGCAACAACGACAAACTCCACCTGCTGCTGTTGAATGGAAATATTAATGATGTCCCCTTCCTTGATGTGATTCTTCTCGGCAAAGGACGTGGGAATAATGACAGCCTGCTCATACGTGCCAAGCAGATTCAGGTAAGCATTGGGATGCGCCTTGAACAAATCCTTGCGAAACCAGGCGACTTTGGCAAAATCCACGTTATCGATTCCCATCAGCATGCCTTGCCCTAATGATTTTCCGGAAACCACGATATTACCTTTGGTCCGTAACACTCGTGCTGCGTGGTCAATGCCTTCCGTCTGCTGGAAAACAATAAATGGAGGCTCCACATATCGCAGCTTGGGAGGAGGTCCTTCCATGCCACTGCCAGCGCCACCGGGTGCGCCTCCGCCCTGCTGACCGGAACCGCTATTACCCCCACCTGGAGAGCCACCGGTCCCACTTCCGCTATTACCACCATTTTGACCTGCACTTTGATCCTGTGGAAGCTCATCGGATACTCCAGTCCAGACCGCCTGCACAATCACATCCGAACCATAGGCATACAGAGTGCGATCCGTGGAATTCAAATCGATGGTTCTGGCCGCGGATGCATTGTACACACCAAGCCCCAAGGTCAAAATAAGCAGCAGCATCAGCGGGTAATAAGACCCCGCCGAACGTGACAGTTGCGTCAATGTCAAATAAATCGGTACCGGCAGGAATCGCTTGCCTATCCAGCTCCATAGGCGGAGCAGCCACGGAAACAGCCGCAGAAAAAACAATCCCAAGGAAATAATCGATAAGGCCGGTACAAAAAACAGCAACGGATGCACCTGTAGTTGATCGGTAGTAAGTCCTGTCTGAGCCGTGAGCAGCTGCCGTTGGTCGAACAAGTAGTAACCATAACCTACTAAAGCGATCAATCCAACATCCAGAAACCATTTTTGCCAAAATGGCGACCGGTCGGCACGAGCCAGCTTCTGCTTATAGCTGACAATGGAGGATCGTGCATATACAATGGCTGGTATGACGCTGGCCAGGATCGCTATGAAGACAGCCGCACCCCCGTACAGCAAAGCTTCGGTCGAGACACCTACCGGTACCGATTGGCGGTCAACGAAGGTTAGAAAGCCGCTGGAGGAGCCTATGCTCTTGGCCATAAACCAGCCGAGCATAGGACCTACGATTAACGCGATCACCCCCAGAAGAAACCCTTCAAGCAAATAGATGCCAATAATTTGTCGGGTACTGCCACCCCGGCTTCGCAGAACAGCAATTACACTGCGCTGTCGATCCAGAGATTGACGCGCATTCATCACAATGTAATAAAAAACCATCGCAATCATGGGTGCAGCCAATGTAAACAGCAAAATTTGCAGCTGCAGACTCTGCGATCTGAACTCCTGCAGAATAGGAATAAACGATAAATCGACCCGTGTATTTTTCAGTTTCTGAAACAAGGTGATATCCAAACGCTCCAGCTTATTTTGCAGCGGAGACAATTGACTTGTCTGAATCTCACGTAGGTCAAAAGCATAATACCAATTGGCCAAATTGAGCGGAATTTTTTTCTGTTGAAGTATGTAGGTTTGAAATGACTGCTCACTCATAAAGAGGGTATTAACCAACCCCTCCATGCCTTGAAACCAATACGGATCGCCTTCCTTGCCCGCTTTGACCGTACCCACTATCTTAATCTTGAGCGGTGCGATACCTAATCCCCCGCTAATGGGATAATTGAATACATCACCAATATGCATATCGTTACGAAACATCGCTTCTTCCAAAATAACAGCTTCAACGATACCGTTTTGAATCTGATCCGCATACCATTGCCCCTGTACGATCTCGATTTGCTCCTTCAAACCGCTTTGTGACATCAAGGTCATCTGGCGTTTTTTGCTTGGATCCACGGTTTGGGGGTTATCGGGTGCCAGCTGGGAGGAGCGGATCGAATAGCTGCGGACATAGGCCTGATTAGGAAAGGCAACGTCCTTAGGAAGCTCGGTTTGAATATATTGATCCACGTCGGCAAGTGCATCCAGATCTGCTTTCTCGCTCCCCGTTGCCTGATAACGAATCAGCAGTGATCCTGCCGGCAGTCCATTGCTCTTCTCTTCCAGCGATTTGCTGACCACTCGCTTCAAGGAGCCATCGGCATACATCGGTATGCTTGTCGTGAAAGCAACAGCCATGATCAAGCCGAGCAGTGAGCTTATCGTTAGCCAGCGCGTGTTCCACATCTTGCGATATAAAAACCGAAGCATCGGTATCGACATTATCGACCCACAACTTTCTGCCCCGGCGTTAGTCCCTTAAGAATTTCCACATCCGTCGATGTTTGCTGGCCGATCTCTACATCCACTTCTTTTTTGTTCCCCTGCTCGTCTACAAGCTGCACATAGTTTCGTCCCGAATAGGAACGTAAGGTAGATAAAGGAATCGTGACCGCGTTTTCCTTGCGCTGGATGATGACCGACACACTGAGCCGTGTACCCCGATTCAGTCCTGGCGGAAAAGGATCCAGCTGTACAACCAAATAATTGTCAATCGTATCCGGTGTAGGCTGCCCATTGCCTCCCTGACCACCAACACCGCCATTACCTGTATCTACCTTAGGATTAGGCAGCTGAAGTACTTTTCCTTTGTGCTGACCTGCAGCATTAATGTCCACAACTACCTCCATACCGACCGCGACCTTTTTCAAGTCATCCGCACTTAAGCTCCCAACAACGGTTAGCTGAGACAAATCGGCAATCGTGGCAACGGCATCATATGCTTGTGCGGTATCACCCTTTTTCAAAAATACAGAAACAATCGTACCGGCATACGGTGCCGTCAGCTTCGCCTTGGCAATTGTGTTCTCCAGCTTGTTCAATTCCTCACGTTTCAGTTCAAAATCGATTTTTGCCTGCTCCAGCGACTCCACAGTCATCTCATCGGCTTTGCGCAAGGTTTCGATCATAACAAGCTCATCCTTGCGTGTTTGCAGACGCTTCTGCTTCAGCTGGCTCTCCTGCTCCGTCACATCAAGCTCGGCAATAATCTGACCTTGCTCCACCTTGTCGCCGCTTTTCACCAGAACACTCTTGATTCTGCGGCTTGCTTCATCGGTAAAGTACAGATCTTCCTCCTGAGTAGCCATCAGCTTGCCAGAGCCGTACACCTTGGTTTCCAGTATATCGGTTTTCACGATGTACTCCGGTTTTTTGGATAGCTTGGGAGCTGTTATGACCGGCAGCTTCTCCTCTTCATCCTCCTTTGGCAGCAGGGAGCAGCCCGATACAAGCACTAGCACAGCCGCTAAACAAGCGATTGCGACAGGCCGCACGGACAGACTACGTGCTGATAAATTTTCCATCCACCATTTCGAATACATGGTCGGCAACCTCCATAATTGTCGGATCGTGTGTCGTCATACATATCGTTACTTGTTCGGTTGTAATAATGTCACGAAATACCGCCATCACCTGTGCACCCATCTGGGAATCCAGCTCTGCGGTCGGTTCGTCGGCCAACAACAAAGAAGGTTTATGCGCTATCGCTTTGGCAATAGCCACACGCTGCTGCTCGCCTCCCGATAATTCGAAAGGACGGTGATGCATACGTTTGGAAAGACCTACCAGGTCCAGGCAATGGGCAGCACGCTGCTTCCATTCTGAACGCGGAACCCCTGCCATTCGCAGCGCCAGTTCAACATTTTCCCAGGCAGACAGCAAGGGCATCAAGGCATACGATTGAAAAATAAAACCGATCTCCCTGCGACGAATTTGTGTGCGCTGATCGTCACTGCAGCGATGAAACGGATGGTTAAGAAACATAATCTCACCCGTATTAGGCTGATCCAGCCCTCCGATCAAATTCAGCAGTGTAGTTTTACCTGAGCCTGAACGGCCTTTGAGCATGACCAGCTGCAGCGGATACAGGGACATGTTGATGCCTTTGAGTACATGCAGTTGACTGCCTCCAACGGGAAAGGAACGCTCCACTCCCGATACGGTAAGAATCGGCTGGGTAATGTCAAAACGCTGCTCAATGATAACCTTTTCCGCCTTCGGAGCCACAGCACCAGCATTCATGACAGGTTGTAAATCAGTTTCTGTATTGAGCTCCCGCCCTACAGAAACCTTGCTTGTTTGGTTTTTTGGACGAAGCCAACCTATCATTTTGATCCCCCTATAAGTATTTTTCCAGGTATCGCTACCCATAAGAATAACGAATTATGTAAGCTTCCAATAGCACTCTTCATCAAAACAGCCAGCTTCATCATGACTCGCCAAGTTTCCATGAACCAACCTGGTTTTCCCTATTCTTCCAGCATACAGCAGCTTGACCTGCGAATAACAAAATGATCTCCCCTAATCTTAGACGAGGCGAATCGGCAAAAGGTTACAGAAACAGGATAAAAATTAGCTGGTCTGATGAATACTATCGAATTTCGTTGAATCATCAACCATGCATTGATAAACAAATCGAATTGTTATATAATTACAGGTCAACATATTTTCACCTTTATCTGTAAAGACGTCATTTTATCAGGCTTTACCATGCTGTAGAAGACTTCGGGGGGGGGGTACTATTTATGTCATCATCACTAATAGAACAGCTCATGCAAGCCATTAAAGCGAAGGATATGGAACAAGCAGCCCGCTTACTCAAGGAACATCCAGATGTGGCACGGCACAAGGATTCAGAAGGAAACAGCCCTATCCTGATCGCCCAATATTATGGAGCCAAATCGATAGTTACTTTATTGCTTGACCTCCGTGTAAGCTTAACTATTCATGAAGCCGCTGCAGTTGGCAAGCTATCGGCTGTAGTCGATCTACTTGAGGAGTCACCAGCGCTTATGGACAGCTATTCACATGACGGCTATACACCGCTTGGCCTGGCTGCTTTCTTCGGGCATAGCACAATAGCCGTAGCTCTCCTTGAGCGCGGCGCTAAAGTCAATACCGTCTCTTACAACACCATGCGTGTGACACCACTTCATTCGGCTGCCGCTGGCAGGCATACTTCTATCGCCGAAGTACTTCTGCTGCATGCCGCAGACCCGAATGCTCGCCAACAAAGCGGTTGGACACCGCTGCATTCAGCAGTACACAACCAGCATATCGGGATGGTTGCACTTCTGCTCAAGCATGGCTCAGACCCACGTATCGCCAACGATGAAGGGGTAACACCTGTCGATATGGCCCGAAATTCCGCTAACATGGAACTGCTTAACCTCCTCACAACGGACTTGGTATAAGGAATACAAGCCGTACTGCATGCTCACCACAAAAAACGGCATCCCCTCATCAGAGGCGAATGCCGTTTTTTTCTGATTCCCTCTTTCAATTCGTAAGAAGCACGCTTAGTGGACCAAAACGGTGAGTTTGGGATACGCAACCTGGATTTCCGCCGCTCTTTTCTGCAGAATATGAAGCTCAAAGTCGGCTGCAAACAGATCCGGATCTGTCTCCACCGTTACACTCGTTCCCGTTTCACCTGTCACTCCCACGACCCGTACGCCTGTTTGTGGAATACCGTGCTTATAATTTTGTCTGTACACATGGCCGTCTCTGCGTATTTCCACAGCTAGTTGATACGATAAAGCATTAACTACAGCAACACTGATCCCTTTTTCACCACCCGCTGCAAAATAGGGTGCACTTAAACCAGGACGCTGAATATCGGTCAGCACTGCCTGTAAATTCGGTTTATCAGGGGCGCTGAGTGCGCTGATCGGAATCCCCCGACCGTTGTCTGCAACAGTCACATTCCGTTGATCATGCAAATAAATATCGATCTGACTGCAATACCCGGATTGGTGCTCCAAAATGGAATTTTCAATTAACGCCCAAACGAGCAAGTAGGGGTCATATTTCGTCTTTCCTGCACCTAAATATAAACCTGCATGATCCCTGGCTTCAGCCATATCCATATAAGTCCCGGTATCCGCCAAATCAGCCGCAGCTGCGAGCAGCAGTAGAACCGGGAGCACCCGATGTGCTGGCAGGCTGTACTCGCCTCCGCGTTCTTCCTGGATGAGCAAATCGGCTCCCATTAATGCTTTTGTATGGTGATACAATTGACCCGTTGTCCCCATATGAAGCCGCCCCACCAAATCCATACCATTGACGGGTTCTTGCAAGACGGACCTTAATATATCCAGTCGCTGCTTGTTGCCAAGCGCTGACAATATCTTGGCCAGCTTCTCGCCATCCTGGTTAAGCAAGCTGCTGATTTGCTGCTCCTGGGCTTTCCACTTGTATTTGATTGTTGAATTTCGATATTGGCCGGAATAATATATGCGACCAGAACCCTCATTTGCTTCGTCATCAGGGTCTGCCGGATCACTTATAATCTCACTTTTCCGACTAGTATCCATCCTGCTTTGCTGCACATACCTTTGCAATTCATTCAATTGCTTCTTCAATTCATCCAATTCCAATCCCAGATCACGAGTCACACGAACACCTCCATATATCATCATTTACGTTATTACGTAATTCAATAATATCATAATTGATCAGTGAAGTCTACCCGCTGTACGGACTCTCAGATCCCTCAAACAAAATGGGAAAATAAAAGAACCTTCAGGCTCACTCTATGAAAGATAGCCAGCAAATGGATCACTTTTTAGAAGTGCCCTCTTGCGGGTTACCCTTCAGTCTTGTGGCGCTAAAGGTTCCTGTTTATTTAGCCTGCTGCAATTTCCGCCCGAAGCTTCCGAATGCTAACCAGCTGAATGCAAAGACAAAGAACTTCAATGGCTGTTTCCAGCTCTTCTAATGAAGGAAATGTCGGAGCTATCCGAATATTCCGATCATTGGGATCCTTACCATACGGATACGTTGCGCCAGCCTGAGTCAAGGTAACACCGGCTTCTGCGGCCAGACTGACTACTGCTTTCGCACAGCCATCCAACGTATTCAGGCTTATAAAGTATCCGCCGCCCGGCTTTTTCCAGGTCGCCAACTGCTTCCCGCCAAGCTCTGCTTCAAGCTTGTTTAACACCGTATCAAATTTAGGTTTAATTAGGGCAGCATGCCGGTTCATGTGCGCTGCGATCTGCTCCAGATCAGGGAAAAACCGAACGTGTCGCAGCTGATTAATTTTATCAGGTCCAATAGTTTGAATAGATAATTGCTTCCGAATATAACCAACGTTAGCGATACTGGCTGCCATCACGGCAACGCCTGAACCAGGGAAGGTGATTTTGGAGGTCGAAGCGAATACGAAGACACGATCCGCATTCTCTGCCGCTTTACACGCTGCAAGCATATTTTTTAACGGATCAGGACGGGCAGTTAAATGATGAACTATATAAGCATCGTCCCAAAAAATTCTGAAATCAGCCGCTTTTGCAGGCATCGCTGCCAATCTGTCTACAACCTTATCGGAATAAGTAACGCCTTCGGGATTGCTATATTTCGGCACACACCAGATACCTTTAATCGAACCATCCTCGCGAACCAGCCGCTCAATCGTATCCATATCCGGTCCATCATCCAGCATATCGATCACAATCATTTCAATATTGAAAAGCTCGCATATCGCAAAATGACGATCATACCCTGGACTCGGGCAAAGAAATTTCACAACCGGCAGCTTCCCCCAAGGGGTCTCACTGCCGTACACACCATGAATCATCGCTCTGGCTATCGTATCATGCATCAGATTAAGGCTCGAATTGCCACCAATGATAATTTCCGTGGAATCCACCTCAAGCAATCGAGCAAATAACGCCTTCGCCTCCGGAATCCCGTCAATACCGCCATAATTACGCAAATCCGTACCGTCTGCAGCGTTCAATATATCGGACGATTGTACAGTATCCAGCATTGGCATCGACAGGTTTAATTGCTCTGGAGACGGCTTGCCCCTGGACATATCCAGCTTCAACCTTCGATTTTGGTAAGCATCGTATTGTTCTTGTATGTTCAATTCAGCTTCGGCCAATTCGTTGGCGCTCAAATCACTAAGTGCACGCATTCCGATGACTCCTTATCACAGTCGTACCGCTGCTGTGGTTACGATCTGTTTATTAGTATGATGTTTCATCCGTCATGGAGGCTTCAATTAAGCGAATAGCGCTATCATCTGGAGCGAAATTTCTGTGAATGCTCCTTGGCCTGCTCAACGGTTGTAATCCGATTGCGGCTCCATTCCAGCAAAATCCGGTCAATGTAGCGAAAATGCACCTTGCCTGCAAATACCGCTTCCTTCAGTCCAGCCAATATCAACGGCTCCATATATTTGTCTTTGTCCAGCCAACCCGTGATCGATTCGAGCTCCATCGGTGTTAACGGACGGGCAAACTCTTTTTCGAATATCGAAAAAATATCCTTGCGTGTTTCCGGTTCAGGCTCCATCGCTTTTTTGCGCTGCAGTTCCTCCTCATACCAGAAACCGGCCAATCGTTCCAGCAGCGGATCCAGATTGTATTTCTCTCCCTGAATGCCGCTGATCGGGTCAACCGCTTCATCAATAGTCAGATGGCCCGCCTTCAACAGCTTTTGCAGCGAAGCAATGACTTTTTCTGGCGTTACGGACATACGTCCCTGCAGTTCCTCAAGCGTTGGAAACTCCTTGCGTTCTTTTTCCATAAATGCCAACACATGAATCATCAGCATCACATCGACTTCCGTCAGCTTCAACTGATGATAATGCTTGATCAGCAGGTAAGGGACACCGATATGTCCCGCCTTCCAGCCAGCTGCAAAAGCACTCAGCAGCTCCTGCCGCTCACGATCCTTCTCATTTTGTTTCATCAATCCACCTCTTCACGCCAAACCATTAAGGATACAACCGGTACAACAACCGCGGGAATGCAATCGTCTCCCGTACATGATCCAATCCACAAATCCAGGCAACCGTCCGCTCCAGACCGAGTCCAAAGCCGGAATGCGGTACGGTACCATACTTACGTAAATCGAGATACCATTGATAAGCTTCCTTGGAAAGCTCATGCTCCGCAAAACGCTGCTCCATCAATTCGGGATCGTCAATCCGCTGGCTGCCGCCAATAATTTCCCCGTAGCCCTCAGGTGCGATCATATCGGCACACAGCACAACTTCAGCACGATTCGGGTCCGGCTTCATATAAAATGCTTTGATTTCTGTAGGGTAATTCGTAATAAATACCGGCTTGTCATAGCTAGCTGCTATCGCCGTTTCGTGCGGTGCACCAAAATCCTCACCCCATGCAAATTCATGTCCGTTTGCTTGGAGAAATTGGGCCGCTTCGTCATACGATATTCTTGGAAAAGGTGCTGTGATGCTTTCAAGCTTGGTCACATCGCGTTCCAGAACCTCCAGCTCCTTGCGGCAGTTGTGCAGTACGGATTGGACGATATGCGAGACGAACTGCTCTTGGATAACGAGACTTTCCTCATGGGTCACAAACGCCATCTCCGGCTCAATCATCCAGAATTCGATCAGATGACGGCGTGTCTTGGACTTTTCCGCCCGAAAGGTAGGTCCGAATGAATACACGCGTCCCAATGCCATCGCTGCCGCTTCCATATACAATTGACCGCTTTGCGTCAAATAGGCGTCCTGGTCAAAATACTTCGTAGCAAACAAATTCGTCGTCCCTTCGCAGGAGGAAGGGGTTAAAATCG
Organism: Paenibacillus sp. FSL H8-0034; assembly: GCF_038000305.1. Classification (NCBI taxonomy): domain Bacteria; kingdom Bacillati; phylum Bacillota; class Bacilli; order Caryophanales; family Paenibacillaceae; genus Paenibacillus; species Paenibacillus sp. FSL H8-0034. The sequence continues at coordinate 3,403,906 of NZ_JBBOBS010000001.1, read as the reverse complement.
GAGGATCGACCAATTGAAAGCCGCGCTCGTCAAAAAACTGCTGTATCGCACGGATGATTTGTGCACGAACCACAAGGATGGCGCGCTGACGCGGCGCACGAATCCATAAGTGGCGATGATCCATCAAGTAATCTACACCATGCTCCTTGGGCGTAATCGGATATTCTTCGGTAATCTGAATAATTTCAATACCCGTCACATTCAGCTCATAGCCGCCCTTACTGCGAGTATCCTCCCGAACGGTCCCTGTAACATACAGCGAGCTTTCCTGCGTTAGCTTGACGGCTGCTTCCCAGACCTCGGTCGACACCTCGCTTTTCACAACTACGCCCTGAATGTAGCCGGAGCCGTCCCTCAGCTGCAAAAACTGAATTTTGCCGCTGGAGCGCTTGTTGTGCAGCCAACAACCCATTTTCACTGTTTCGTTAGCGTGCTTCTCAACCTCTCGAATCATCGTTAAGTGTGAACTCATTGCTTGATCCCTTCCTTCCTGAATCTCATTTACAATGCTAATCCGTAGGCTATAATCCATATCCGCTACATCCATTATATCCATTTTCCAGCAAAAGTTTGTTCAAAAAAATCCTCTTTTGATCGCGAAGTCTCACACACAAATTCGGCTTATAGTTGACATGTACTTTTTATACTTTCTGCCGAGCCAATATTAATCGATATGTATCACGAGCAATGACCAATTCCTCATTCGTAGGAATGACCAGTACTTTTACACGTGATCCCGCGGTCGAAATTGCCCGATCTCCATGCGTACGTTGTCCGTTTGCTTCCTCATCAAGCTCCAGCCCCAGGAACGTCAAGTTCCGACATACCGCTTCACGAAGAATCGATGAATTCTCACCGACTCCTGCCGTAAACACAAGGACATCCAGTCCGTTCATAGCCGCGGCATACGAGCCAATATATTTACGCAAGCGATACTCATACATATCAAAAGCCAAAACGGCACTCCCATCACCTGCAGCCATCGACTGTTGAATTTCCCGCATATCGCTGCTTAAACCGGAAATCGCCATTAAACCGCTATGCTTATTCAACATCGAATTGACCTCATTCATCGTCAGTTCCTCTTTGCCCATCACATAAGGGACAATGGCCGGATCAATGTCTCCACTGCGAGTGCCCATCATCAATCCTTCGAGCGGTGTCATTCCCATACTCGTGTCAACGGATTGACCGTTAAGTATCGCGGCGCAGCTTGCTCCATTGCCGATGTGGCAGGTCACCATCTTCAGCTCGGCAAGCGGTTTCCCTATGAATCTGGCAGCCCGTTCGCTCACATAATCATGTGATGTTCCATGGAAGCCATAACGCCGGACCTGATGCTTTCGGTATAAAACAAGTGGAATCGGATACAGATAAGACTTCGCAGGCATCGTCTGATGAAAGGCCGTATCGAATACAACAACCTGAGGAACATCAGGCATATTCAACTCTACCGCGTTAATACCAAGCATATGCGCAGGATTGTGCAGCGGGGCAAGATCAAACAATCGCTTGATTTCCCGCTTGACCTCGTCATTGACAATCACGGAGCTGGAGAACGATTCGCCCCCATGGACGACGCGATGACCAACCGCATCAATATCGGATGAAGAAGCAAGCACCCCGTGCTCCTTGTGCACTAGTATATCCAGCACCTTGCGAATTGCCGTAGTATGCTCCAAAATCTCGGCTACCTCGCGAATTTCAGTCCTGCCTGCAGGCTCATAGCTTAGAATCGCCGAATCCATCCCGATCCGTTCAACTCTGCCGCTGGCCAGCACCTCTTCATTAACCATATTGTACATAAGAAACTTCAATGATGAGCTTCCCGCATTAATAACCAAAATATTCATAGACGATCACCATCCCTGTCATACCGGAAAAAGCCTTGTCCTGTTTTCGTGCCGAGCTCCCCCGCCCGGACCATTTGCTTCAACAATACGGCCGGTCTATATTTAACATCTCCGAACTCCCGGAACATCCGCTCCATCGCCACCAGCACGGAATCCAATCCAAAGCGGTCTGCCAGCTCCAACGGACCATAATGGAAGTCGTAGCCCAAACGCATCGCCATATCAATATCCTCAGCACTAGCCACTCGCTCTGACAGCGTATGCATCGCTTCATTAATAAGTACGCAGATGAGTCTAGTCGTTACGAAACCTGGAGATTCATAGACCTGAACACCATGCTTTTGGATCGTCGTCTCAACAAATTTCTTCGTTTGTGAGAACGTTTCTTCTGAAGTTTTTAATCCTCTAATAATTTCCACCAGATGGATGCGGGATACCGGATACAAATAATGCATACCAATTACCCGTTCCGGGTGCGCTGTGGATGCCGCAATTTCAGTCAGACTGAGTGTCGAGGTGTTGCTAGCCAGAATGACTGGTGGCGGACATAGCATATCCAACTGCTGAAACAACAGCTTCTTTTGTTCCAAATCCTCACTAATCGACTCTATGACCATATTGCAGTCCGTTAGCAAGTCCATATCGGTACTTTTATGAATTCGGGATAAAATCAGCTTTTTCTCAGCAGCCGTAATCGCCCACTTTTCCATCTGCTTATCCAGACTATTTTCAATATGCTCCCCCGCTTGCTCCAGCTTCTGTGTCGTTCTGTCTATTAAAATCACATCGAGGCCGTGTGCCGCCAGCATCTCCGAAATTCCCTGTCCCATGGTGCCTCCACCAACAACACCAACCTTGTTCCACTGCATACAACAGTCCTCCCCGGGCGCATGATCTCTTTTTCTATACGAACTCCTATCAGAGTCATTATACACAACATAGAGTCGAAAAAAAAATAAGAAAATCGGCAAACAAACAAAAAGCCCGCGACTGCCACAGCAGCACGAGCTTTCCATAAATCTTCTATATGAAACTAGTCATTTATACGCCGTTTATAGCAACGATCTTTTTGGTATCTTGCGATTCAAATGCAGCAATAATAACGTTCAATGATTTCAAACCTTCTTCTCCTGAAATGCGTGGAGGTGTAGATGTCACCAGACTTTCAACGAACTCATCAATAACGCCGCTCGTTACCTGTTTTTCGTTAGTCGCCATGGCTCCTACTCTATGTTTTTCTACGGAACCATCTCTCATCAGAACAATAACTTGATCCTCAGGGTCTGTACCAATTTGCAAGCAGCCGTTCTCGCACCATAGAACTGTACTGTTATCTTGACCTTTGTAATAAGTCCAACTCGCTACAAGCGTTCCGATCGTGCCGCTCTTCATACGCAGCAAACAAGTTGAGTTATCATCGCAGTCTGTGCCTTCTTTGTGTAAAGTACCTACAAAAGCTGCCACTTCAACAACTTCATCTTCGAGCAGCCAACGGATCAGGTCGGATTTATGTACGCCAAGGTCGCCCATTGCGCCCATAATGGCTTCTTCTTTACGGAAAAACCAGCTGTTGCGTCCATCGATACTCCAGCCCTCCGGACCCGGATGTCCAAAGGATGTGCGGAACGTTAATACTTTACCCATTTTGCCTGATTCGAGAATTTCTTTGGCTTTAACATGGGGAGGCATCAAACGTTGGTTGTGACCTACCATCAAGTACACATTGTTGGCTTTAGCCGCTTCAATCATAGCCAGTGCATCGGCTTCATTGGTTGCCATCGGTTTTTCAACCAGTACATGCGCACCGGCATTGGCAGCAGCAATAGAAGCAGGAGCATGCAGGATGTTCGGCAAACAAACACTAACTGCATCCGGCTTCTCTGTGCTAAGCATTTCTTCATAATTGGTATAAGCTTTGGCTCCGTATAAATCTGCATAATGCTGAGCACGTTGATTCACAACATCACAAAAAGCAATCAATTCCACATTCGGATTGTCCGCATATTCAGGGATATGTCTTTTTTCAGCAATGGAACCACAACCGATAACAGCTACTCTAATTTTACTCAATTTTCTCAACTCTCCCATTCGACTATGTTGGCTTGACCAATTGACATCGTTAATTTTCTATTGCGAAAATGCAGACAGGTAATGCTCTTTAACCCATTGCAGACTTGTCGCTACACTTTCAATCGGCGGGTTCGCGCAGCGGTCCTGTTCCACGATCAGCCATTCGACACCAGCGTCAGAAGCGGCTTGAATTACATTTTGTAGATCCACTTCGCCTTTGCTCAGCTCCACTGTGTCCATTTGAGCCTCAGGCCCTCTTTTGAAATCTTTTAAATGCAATAATGGCAGTCGGCCTGTATAGCTTTTGATATATTGAAGCGGGTCTTGACCTGCGAACTGTACCCAACAAACGTCCATTTCTACAAGCACATTCTCAGGGGTAGTAGCGGTATACATCGCATCAAATACAAACTCATCGCCGATTTTCATTTCGAATTCAAACGCATGGTTATGGTAAGCAAATTTAAGTCCTGCTTCACGCACGATTTGACCTGCATGCTCAAAAAATTCGAACAGCGTTTGCCAAGCTTGCGGGCTTTGACGGTCCTCTGCAACAATATGTGGAATGATGTAATATTCAGCACCAATCGTTTTCAGGTAAGCGATTTCTTTTTGAATGTGGGCGCGCGTATTGACCAGGCTCACATGAGCACCAATGGCTTTAAGATTTAGTTCCTGCAACAGATCTCTCAGTTCTTCAGCTTCCAAACCGCCGTAACCCGCAAACTCAACACCTTCATATCCAAGCTCTGCCACACGGCGCAAGGTTCCGCGAAAATCCTCAGCCATTGCATCACGAAGCGTATACAACTGTAAGCCAACACCCATTCTTCTCATATCGGTTAGGTCTCCTTCAAAAGTATTTGTATTTGATTCCATTGTAATCAATAATGCCCTATAATAGCTATGAACGATGTGGTTATCACATGAACGATCTGGCTACAAAATCAAACGAGGTGTTATCGTGCACTCCCATATATTAACCTGCGGTTACTCGTATCATTCACAAAAATTCACCAACAGCTATAAAGAAGGCGTAACCACCTATTTGTTCCGGCTGCAAACCGAAGGCTGCTGCTATGCACAGGTCAACGGCAATATGACATTGATCGAAACCGGCGATCTCCTCTTGTTCAAGCCGGGTGATGCATATGATCTAAGGGTCGACGAGCATACGAACAAGCTGCAGCAATCCATTGTCTCAAGTGGTGACTACTATATTATGTGTAAAGGCGACTGGATTGACGAATGGTGGGCCAAGTCGAGAAAACCACAAAAGGTACGGATTGCGGTCAATGAACGTATACTTACGATCTGGCGGCAAATTATTTTGGAAAAACGACGGTTTGAAGAAGATAACAAGGAGCTATCCGATTATTTGCTGCGTGCGCTTTGCCTATACATAGATCGTGCGATTACCGAAAACAACTCGCGTCACGGCAGTTCCTTTCTGGCGACAAGAATGAAGAGCTTTATTGAGGAACACGCCATTTTACCGTTGAAAGTTGAGGATGTAGCCCAGCACGTTGGTATTAGCGTCTCCCGAGCGGTCCATCTGTTCAAGGAATGCTTCAATAAAACGATCATTCAGTACACGCAGGAAATCCGCCTATCCACCTCGGTTGAGCGCATGGCCTACAGCTATTTAACATTGGAGCAGATTGCAGAAACCTCCGGTTTTGGCAGCTATTCGTATTTTCACCGTGTGTTTCGCGACAAGTACGGCGTATCGCCCAAGACGTTCAGGATCAACATTCAGTCCGGTCAGCTGGAGAAAAAGGAATTAGAGTCAATGCATTCGTAGAAAAAGCTGAGTCTGTGATAGACAGCCCAGCTTTTCCTGTCTTCTTATTATTCTTTATCGTTGTGATTCTCTGGCTCTTTTGGCTGTTGTTTAGCTGCAGCAACATGTGTAATTTGTTCTGGGTTTATATGATCATACTTTTTAAATAAGCTCTCTAATTCCTTGTTTGAAGTACCTTTGGCTTTTAAATTGTTGTAATACGTGATTGCATCTGGGAAAAGATAGTTATTTTTATCAAGTAATTCTCTTAATCTATTTATATAATCAATTTTATGCCCTATTATTTCTGCAGAAATTAAATCTTCCATAGCTTCCTTCATCTTTTTTAGCCTCACGTAGGTGTAGGCTCTGTTTGAATGATACAATTGGTATCCAGGATTTATTTCTAAAGCAGATGTGTAATCCTCAATAGCTTTCTCAGCCCACACTTCTTTATTTTCCGCTGTTTCTATTATATACATATTACTATAACTAATTGCTCTGTTATTGAAGTCATCGCTATCTCGTTTAATATCTGCAGATGGTAATTTCATTAAATTTATTACTTCATTAAAAAAGTCTATTGCTTTTTCAAGCTGCAGCCGGTAATCCTGATTATCAGGTATATTTCTTTCTTTATATAATTCACCTAAATAATAGCTCGCATTACCTGCATTCCTGTAGTAGATCCTTTTACTTGCAGGCCTATCTGATTTCACTAATGCTAGCTCGAAGTTGTAAATAGCGGTCCTATAGCCTTCTATAACTTTTCTTTCATAGTAACAAATACCTAAATAGTTATAGTATTTCGAAGGAATAAAATCATCAGCCGCTCTTCGAATGGAACATTCAAAGAACACTAGTGCCCTTTCAGTTTTTTCCTTATCATAGTGAGCCTTCCCCACCATAAACAACCAATCTGAATCAACAATACTAGATTCCAAAAGAATCTGTTCCTTTTCTTCTAGCTTGCCTGTATCCTCCTGTTCTTCCTGATTAATCATATCGATTGCTTCCTGAGCGAACGAAATAAGCATCTGCTCGTTTTCAAGCTCCGGAATCAAATCGACCATGCCATCTTCGGATATAATAATGATGACACATTTTTTCCCTTTAGGATGCTTTTTATCGCTTGTATCATTCTTAAGCTTTTGAAGATAGCGATGTGCTGAATTAAACCTGGCTCCACGAGCGGCATCACCTATCTCCTTGATTGCGATCCCATCCAAAATAACACCAATAGCATGACATCGACCATCCGTATCGAAGTAAATAGCCCCGTCAATGGAAGTCAAATATTTGATATAGTCGGGATTAATATATCCGGGTTCTATAAGAGTGGATTGATTGCCAAGCTTGTCGAGCTCGCTGATTGCCGTATCTTTATCTGTAATCACAACCATAGTGCCATGTTTTTGTTCTTTTGCTTTTCTAACGATTTGATCAAGTTTAGCTATTTTTTCTCTATCGATCGTCTTTCCTTCCTCATTAAATTCCTTAGTCAGAAGTTTGTAGAGCTTCTCGTATGTATAGCCTTCTTCTCCCAGCCTTGGATTTTTAAAAGAAACCGAGACGAGCTCAGGTTCCAGTAAACGAAGCTTGGCGTGAAAAAATTTTTTCTCCTCTTCTATAAATACCTTGCCTGCATTCAACTCTTCTTCTTCAGTGCAAATATAGACCAGGCTGTATTTGGATATCCCCTTGAAATCCACCCTTATAGCCAAGGCACTTTTTTGCATATTCCAATTAATTTCTCCAAGTCCATAAATCTCGACACCATCTGATATGAGATAAAGATGCTCAGAATGATTAGTCAATTCGAGCAGCTTGCGAATACGTTTGGCATCGTCCAGACGAATACGTTTTTTTTCTTTAAATCGAACTGTGAAGTTAATTAGATTGGGTCTTACAATTACATCACTGTTCATAAATAATATCGAACCAAATGGATTCGCATTCTCGTAGGTTTTCGTAGAAATATCATCCAGCTTTTCGAGTAAATCATGAACATAATATTCACTGCTAAGTGTGTTTTCATATTCAGCCTCGTATTCCCGATCAGCTTTTTCCCATTGAAGATAGCCTTGCATTTTACCGAAGAAAAGCCTTGTCATTCTTCTGTTAAACTCAAGACTGTTCTCGTTATATTTGCTTTCCAATTCATCACTGCTTGCCTGAATAGCCGAATTTTCATTAACAGCAAAATAATCGAGAAAGTAATAGTCCACAACCATTTTTAAAAACGAATAATTTCGGTTTGTATAGAAATGCAGCTGGGTATCCCGTTCCACGTACTGAACTTCTAAAACATACACAATGGTATATACAGTATCTCCCTCTTGAAGCTTCAACTTATTGATCGATATAATTCTTGAATCATGGTCCTGATGATCGGGATTAGTCGTTATCCTTTCACCTTTTGTTGTATCATCGGAAGCCGCTACATCAGCTGAAGGATTCTTTTCGGCATGGCTTCGTTTTGCAGTCCAATGTTGAACCAAGTGCTTCTGGGCCGATGCCAAATCCATATCCTTATCGATAGGCAATAAGTCCAGCCTTAGCTCTGCATAAAGATCCTTGATATCCAGAAGCTTGTATTGAGAAATGTGATTACCACTGCCTTCGACCGACACTGTTTTCTTAAGACGTACGATGTGTTGAAATTGATCCTTATCGTCATAAACAATTCCATATAATCTTATATGCAGACGCTTATTGAGCTGTTTTAAAATTTTTTCTAAATTTGAATATACAGACTCATTCAATCTACTCAATTGCTTCTCGCTTATGCTCAATTTTGATGCCCCTCTATAAAAATTAGTTATAAAGACCTATTTCGCTATATTATCATACTATTCTTTATTTTTCATCCATATATCACCAAGTTTGTAGCTTGTTTATACAGAAAACTTCTTGAAGCGCATACTTTCCATCCTTTATACTGATTTTGGAGTGTAAAATCACGGTCCGGTCGGTAGTCCGGGCGCATAAGGGCTTGCAATAGCAGTGCCTTCCTGTCAGTAGCCTTCCCCCCTCGGGATGTCCGTCACTGGATCGGCTACACTAAGCTGGACAGAAAAAATAAGGGCTTGTAGAATAGACCTATCATACTAAGGAGCGGATCTCTACAATGCCTAAACAACAACGACGCACGTTTACAACGGAATTCAAAAAGCAAATGGTGCAGCTCTATGAAAATGGAAAAACCAGAGCAGCGATTGTGGAGGAATATGACCTCACAGCATCTGCTTTAGACCGCTGGATCAACCAAGCTCAGACAACGGGCTCCTTCAAGGAGAAGGACAATCGCTCGTCAGAAGAAGAGGAATTGATAGCTTTGCGTAAAGAGAACCAGCGTCTGAAAATGGAGGTGGATATTTTAAAGCAAGCCGCGCTGATCATGGGACGAAAGTAGCTATCATCCAGAACAACCGTGATAAATACTCGGTATCAGCACTGTGCGACGTCCTGCAAATCGCAAGAAGTACATTTTATTATGACGCCCAAGAACGAGCCACTGAAGATGATGTCACTGAAGCTATTGTGGATATCTTTCTCAAGAACCGAAAAGCCTACGGTACACGCAAGATCAAAGTGAAGCTTTACGAGCGCGGGTTCATCGTCTCCAGACGCCGCATTGGCCGCATCATGAAAGAGCAAGGGCTCGTTTCCACTTACACGGTGGCACAATATAAGCCCCATAAATCGTCCTGTAACGAAGCGACAACGACCAATGTTCTAAAGAGAGAGTTTGAGCAAACGGAAGCTAAACGCTTTGTCGTCAGTGATTTGACGTATGTGAAAGTCCAGAACCGATGGCATTACATTTGTGTGCTAGTAGATCTGTTTAATCGCGAAATTATTGGTCATAGTGCAGGTCCGAACAAGGACGCTGTCCTGATTACCCGTGCCTTCGCAACCGTTAAGAGTGATCTACGCCAGATTCAATGGTTTCATACCGACCGTGGCAGCGAGTTCAAAAATCAAAAGATGGATGAGCTCTTAGAGACGTTTGAAATCGGTCGATCGCTAAGTATGAAAGGCTGTCCTTACGACAACGCTGTGGCTGAAGCCACTTACAAGATCATGAAAACAGAGTTTGTGAACCAGATGAACTTCCAGAGCCTTCGCCATCTGGAATTGGAATTATACGATTACGTCAACTGGTTCAACAAGCATCGCATCCATGGAACCTTAGGCTATATGACGCCTGTTCAGTATCGACAAGAAGCCCTTAAAAAAGTTGTCTGATTTACTGTTGACAATCCATCACTCTAATTTTTATTAGAGGGGGAAGCTGGATGAAGCTTACCGTATATTTTGATGACCTGCTGAAGTTGTGGGTCGGATTGATTGAAGCCGAGGAACACAACCAATTGAAGGCATGCCGCCACTTGTTCGGCAGGGAACCCAAGGAAGCAGAGATTCTCGAATTTATTCAAATCGAGATGCTTCCAATGTTGTCAAAGACGACGCAGTCAATTGATGTGAAGCCACGCCGTGAAGGATACACCAATCCCAAAAGGCTTGCTCGCCTCGCGTCCAGAGAGCTGTCACAACGTGGAGGCTCGACCTATGCGCAGCAGGTAATTCAAATGGAATACGAGCATCGGAAGGTGGAACGACAATCACGTGCCAAAAAGCGGCGCGAAGAGCTTCAGGCTCACAAGTATGAGCTCAGAACGCAAAAGGCCAAACTCAAGCACCGCGGCAAATAAGACATGAAACAACCACTTCCTGTTGGGAGGTGGTTGTTTTTCTACTTGCATTCTGCATTCGAATCTTTTATTATAGATATTAAGGATCTTTAATATATTTTATTCATCATCAAAAATCAGTTACAAATTTCAGTTTCGGGAGGACGTATATCAATGGAAGGTTTACATGATGTTGGTATTATTGGTGGCGGACCGGCAGGTCTGAATGCAGCCCTCATGCTGGGAAGAGCAAGAAAAACAGTTGTGATCATCGATGAAGATCGTCCCAGAAATCGGATAACACACGAATCTCATGGTTTTCTGACCAGAGACGGTATCACACCAAGCGAGTTTCGGAGAATTGCCAGGGAACAAGTAGTCGCCTATCCCTCCGTCCGATTTGTTGCAGATCGTGCTGTAACGATCATAGGATCGGATGGAGATTTTCAAATTACTACCGCCCAAGGGCTCGCCTTTCGAGTCAAAAAGCTGCTCTTTGCAACCGGAATGAAGGATGCCCCCCTCGACATTGAGGGATTAATCGATGTATATGGAAGCAGTGCCTTTGTATGCCCCTATTGTGATGGTTGGGAATTAAGAGACCAGCCCTTAGTGTTGATTGCGAATGGCGCCAAAGCCCACCACATGGCCAAAATATTGCCGGGATGGTCCCGCCAATATACAATCTGCACGAACGGACCTGATGAATGGACAGAGGAACAGCGTGACGAGCTGAGGCAGCACAAGGTGCCATTTTTCGATAGTCCGATCCAACGCATTGATTCTCAGGATGGTAAAGTGCAGCAGGTTGTCCTGGAGGACGGCAGCGAAATTGCGTGCACAGGGATCTTCTTTGCACCGACGCTTGTACCAGGGTCAGACTTACCGGAAGCAATAGGCTGCCAAATAACAGAAACAGGGGCTGTCCTCGTCGATAGCTTAGGTAAAACCAATGTACCCGGTGTCTACAGTGCCGGAGATTCTGCTTCAGCAGCATATCAGCTGATTGCCGCTGCCGCTGCAGGAGCACTGACTGCGGTTACGATCAATAGTGAGCTGCTTGAAGCAGCCTGGAATAACGAAATTTAAGCTTCAGCATCTATGTACACCTTCCGATAACACTGTGAAATACAGGATAAGGGAGTTCGGGCAGTTTGATACAATTCTCCAGACAACTCACGCTTATGGGTTTTCGATGGCGCCGATTTTGTGTAATAATAGGAACTGGCATTATTTTCTTGCCTGAATTGATATTAAACAAAATCGGTTTTCCTGTCGAAAACATTGCAGAGGTGAAGTTATGATTACAGTCGGCCTAACCGGATTTGGCGATCACGAAGAATTGTATGGCAAGCTTACTCAGGCAAAACGGCTGCCTACCTATAGCGAGCATTTCCCTATCGTGGAGCTGGATAGCCCATTTTATGCCGTGCAGCCGGTGAAAAATTATCTGAAATGGGTAAATGACACACCGAAGGATTTTGGATTCATCGTAAAAGCTTATCAGGGAATGACGGGACATCTTCGAGGTAAGAAAAACTTTTTTGACACTACGGACGCCATGTACGAAGCTTTCCACATCTCCATCCAACCGGTTATCGATGCGGGAAAGCTGACAATGGCTTTATTCCAATATCCACCCTGGTTCGAATGCAGTCGTGAACATGTAGCCATACTTCGCGATACGCGGAAACGGATGGGGACTGTGCCTTGTGCGCTCGAATTTCGACACCAGAGCTGGTATACCCCTGAATTTCGCGAGCGAACCCTTGATTTCATGAGCAAAGAGAACTGGATTCATACGATTGTCGATGAACCGCAAGCCGGAGAAGGCTCCATTCCGATCGTATCCGTAGCGACCTCACCCGAGATCACCTATGTGCGTATGCATGGACGCAATGTGCAAGGCTGGCATCAAAGCAACCATCCAGATTGGCGTAAGCTGCGTTATTTGTACAGATATAACACGCAAGAGCTGACGGAGTGGCGGGACAGACTGCTTGAGCTGGAGAAGTCCTGCAAACACATTTATGTTGTTTTCAATAACAACTCCGGCGGCGACGCAACGGATAATGCGAAGGAGCTTATGCAAATGCTCGGTCTCGAAACCCAAGCACTGCCACCCAAGCAGGCGGATTTGTTTGAGGATATTTTGTAGGAATTGTTTCGCAAAAGGTTGGACAATACTCACAACACAAAAAGCGCTGTAGGTTAGTCGTTAACCTACGGCGCCCTATTTTCTTCAAATCAACTCTATTGCACTGCCGCTGCTTGATCCCTTACAATCTGTTTCAGACAATCCTCAAACGTACCGACCACAATCTTCACAGGAACACCAAGCATCAAATTAATCGGCATACCCAGATTTTCGATATGCATGCCCTCTTTGTCCACATATCTTCCATTATCTCCGAGACGGACATCTCCCCAGTGTTTGGCTACCTTTTCCCATATAAGAGAATCGTCGCTCATATACCCGTACAGCTTTTTGCCTAAGGCACAAGCATAGCCAACCTCAAATACGGTACCAGAATCTGGCTCTGCCCCGCGAAAACTGTTTAAATTAGCGGCTATGATATCCGAATTTTCGATCAGCTTAATATTGGCTTGAAAAATATCGGAGGCGATTTCTCTTTTGCTGCGGCCTGGCTGCTTGTTAATCACGTTGTCCATAGGAAACAAACCGACAAAGCCATGCTCCGCACATTCGGCTTTCAGGTTGGCACCGATCTCAAGTGCATTTGGATAAAAGACTTCAAATCCCGCTAAATAGATACGATTGCCCATGGCAAACACCTCTCAACTTGTTCATATTTGGCGCTAGCCCTGAATGAGCAGAGAAACAACCTTGCCTTCATTCACATCGATAAGACCCAAATCAGTTATTTTCAAAGCCGGACTTACCGGTAAGGAGTGTGTACTGATCGACATAATCGGATTATAGTGTCGGTAACCGAGCGATTCCATAGCCTGGGTAAGCTGATGAACCTCAGCAGCGGTTTGCTCCAGCGGTTCCTCTGTCAAAATCCCACCTACAGGAAGGTGAAGATTTGCCAGCACGGTACCATTGTCTACCACACAGAAACCACCCTGATTGCGGATAACCTCATTCGCTGCAAGCATCATATCCCGTGGATTGTGCCCAACGACCAGCAGGTTGTGATTATCGTGCGAATACGTTGTCGCTATCGCACCGCGCTTGATCGTATCTCCGCCGATTAACCCGTACCCTCGGTTTCCATTTTTCCCATACCGCTCAAATGTAGCAATCAGGCCGTATGGACTTTCCTCCCAGCACAGCTGGTTATCTCGAATCTCCACCTCGCCATGGTGCTCCTTCGTGAAGGTCGATCCATCCTGAACCATCATCACCCGGCATGAGTAACAGCTATCTGCTGCTTGTACGGCGACAGCGAAGTCTTGTTCGGTTAATATTGGCAGCTTGACACTCGTGTAATAATGCTCAGGAAATGAGTGCTTACTTGGCTTGGGCAGGTAAGCTTCGTGAATGTCATATACCTTTTGTCCTTTTTTGTACACCTGATCCATCATCATGCTCTGCAGGTCTGACACGAGCAGGAAATCGGCAATTTTGCCGGGCGCGATGGCACCACGATCATGCATTCTCATTCTACGGGCAGGTGTAAAGGTACTGGCATAGATCGCTTTTTCGGCGTCCATTCCCATTCCTATAGCTTTGCGAACCAAGTGATTCAGATGACCACGACGTTGAAACGAATCCGCCATCACATCATCGGTCACAAAACAAAAATGCTCCGATACGTCGTGCTCGATCAAATAATTCATGACTTCATCGGTCATCGACTTCTCCTGAATTTCAATAAACATTCCGGCATTAATCCGAGCTTCCATGCCTTCAATCGTTTGATGTGTATGATCTGAATCCACGCCGGCATAAATGACTCGGTGCAAATCCAAATCCAGCAGTTTGGGAACATGTCCCTCTATAATCAAATCCGGATAATGACTTCGAATATGCTCCAGAATGTGATTGGTTTTACTATCCGAACTGGAAATAATATCCACATAATTCATAATCTCGCCCAAACAAGCGATTCTTTCTGTTTGCAGCAGCTCATCCAGATCGGCAATTTCGATGGACCCGCCAGCCGTTTCCAGAGAAGTTGCCGGGACTGAGCTTGGAACCGCGTAGAACATATCGGCAACACATTCCTCGCTGGCTCTCAGCATCTCTTTAACCCCGGCAAGACCAAATACATTCGCGATCTCATGCGGCTCGGGTACGATCGTCGTTACTCCGTTACGTATCAATCCATAGGAAAAGGTTGCTGGTGTTACCATCGTGCTTTCGATGTGCAGATGAATATCGATGAGTCCGGGAAGCAAGTAACGATCCTCACCCTTGACAATCTCGGCCGCTTCGAACGTTTCCTGTCCACGATCGCCCATATATAGAATACGGCCATCCAGCACCGCTACATTACCCTTGATAAACTTTTTGGTATAGCTGTTAAACATTCGAACCTGCTCGATAAGTAAATCTACATGCATATGTGCACCTCCTGCTGCGTTAATCGACGATAACTAGTTTTTCCGAGGGAAACGACAACTGAACCCGGGATCCATTCCCGTAAGGCTCCTCCATTTCCTTATTGACCATAAAATCACCCAGCTCCGTCTTCACGACATACTGATAGCTGCGTCCAAGAAAGGTGCTAACAGTGACGAGGCCTGATACGACATTGGTAATTTCCGGATTTTCACTATCTGCAGCACTTTTTAATGAATCGGCTGTGATGATAATGTCCTCAGGACGAATGGCGATTTTGCGGCCTGTTGTGTTTTGGGTTCCCTGATGTCTCAGCACGCGGAACTCATAATCGCTTTCCTTCAACACGATTTCCTCGTCATGATCAATCCGCTGACTAAAATTAATAAAATTGCTGAAACCTATGAAACGCGCAACGAATTCGGACTTCGGATATTTAAATATCGTTGCCGGACGATCCAACTGCTCGATAATCCCATTGTTCATAATAGCAACCTGATCGGAGATCGAGAAGCATTCCTCTTGATCATGAGATACATAAACGGTGGTAATGCCCAATTCCTGTTGAATCCGACGTATTTCTACACGCATATGCGTACGCAGATTGGCATCCAGATTACTGAGAGGCTCATCAAACAGCAGCAAATCAGGCTCAATAACAAGTGCCCGAGCGATCGCTACCCGCTGTTTTTGACCACCGGACAATTCTTTTGGAAACCGCTTCTCAAAGCCGGTCAAGCTGACGACTTCCAGAATACGGCCTACCCGTTTCCCAATTTCGGACTCTGACACTTTTCTGAGGCGCAGGCCGAACGCTACATTTTCAAAAACAGACAGATGCGGAAACAAGGCGTAGCTTTGAAACACGAAACCGAAGTTTCGTTTGCTAACCGGAACCCGCGTATAATCTTTTCCGTCAAAAGTAAACTTGCCATGCTTGGCCTCCAAAAAACCGGCAATCAAACGCAAAGTCGTAGTTTTACCGCAGCCGCTGGGTCCGAGCAGTGAAATGAACTGCCCTTTGTCAATATTTAAATTAAAATCACGTAAAATGTAATGCTGATGATTGTACGCAACCGACACATTTTCCAAAGCGAGCAATGTCATGAGTGAAAAACCCCCGTTATCGTTTTGTAAAGTAGCTTAATCCCAGAAGTCTTTCAATGAGGAATAATAAAACCATAGTCAAGAGCATAAGCAGCACGGAAATCGCCGCGAGCGTCGGATCAAAATGATTTTCCAAATATGATAACATCTGAATGGGGAACGTACTGACTCCCGGTCCTGTCATAAAGACGGATATTTCCACATTATTGAAGGAATCCAGAAAAGCAATGATGATCGCAGCCAAAATACCTGACTTGATATTAGGCAGCACCACTATAAAAAAGGTTTTCAAACGGCTGGAGCCCAGACTTAATGCCGCTTCTTCAATCGAAAAGTCAAAATTGGACAAGCTCGACGCGATAACACGAATCGTAAATGGAAGCATAATGACCGTGTGCCCGATAAACAGCGCAGTCATCATAGGCAGCTGGTAAGCGACAATCAAATATTTAAGCATCGTAAAGCCCATTACAATTCCTGGTATTAATATAGGAGAAATGAATAAGGAGTTCCATGCTTCCTTCCCCTTAAAATCAAATCGGCTTAACGCATAAGCAGCAGGAATCCCGATCAGCAGCGCGAACAGGTTACCGACCAAGGAAACCAAAATCGAGATTTTGAACGTTTCCATAAACATCGATTGTTTAAAAATATTTTCGTACCATTTCAAGGAAAACCCCTGCGGCGGAAATTTCATGATCGTGCCCGGCTCGAATGAGGTAGCGGCGATAATAAGCAAGGGGCTCAGCAGCAGTATATAAATAAGTAATGTAAATAGGGCTAGCCCTCGATTCTTCTCCTGCATGCCCCTACCCCTTCACACTTAATTTAGTCGAAATTTTGGTCATCAAGCCGATAACAATTAAGGTAATGACCATCATGATCGTCGCAACGACAGATGCCGAATACCAGTCATTCAAAGTAATCGCATTTTGATATAAAAAGGTGGAAATGACCCGCTTTTTGCCCCCCAGCACGGATGGCGTCGTATACGCAGTCATACTTCCCACAAACACCAGGATACTGCCAAGAATTAAGCCAGGTATGCTGAGTGGAAAAATGACTTTGCGGAATACAGTAAATCGGGAGGCACCCAAGCTTTCCGCTGCCTTGACCAGATCGGGATCGATATTCTCCATCACACCGACCAAGGAAATAATGATCAACGGCAGGAAGAGATGAATCAGTCCGATCATCACCGCCGTCGGCGTATACAATATTTCCAGCGGCTGCTGGATCAGTCCAAGTGACATCAGGGAAGAATTAAGCAGCCCGTTTTTGCCCAGTATAATAATCCAGCTGAAAGACCTGACCACCGAGCTCGTAAGCAGCGGGAAGATCGCCAGAGCAAGCATAATCCCCTTGGTCCTGGGGCTTTGTCTGGAAACATAATAAGCAACCGGAAACCCGATGAGAATACACAAAATCGTCGTAACCATACTCACCTGCATCGTTGTGAGCAGAATGTTCAGAAAATATTGATCCTGCAAAAAATGCATATAGCCGTTGAACGTAAAATTCCCTTTTTGAAAAAAAGTTGTTCCTATCGTCATGACAATTGGAACGAGCATGAACAGGGTCAGGAATAACAGTCCCGGCAGCATTAATAAATAGACGTATTTCTTTTTCACGGAAGCTACCCCCTTTTCCCGGTTCCCTAAGTACGCAGCGTTTGCACAAACAGCCGCAAAAATGCATCGGCGTCCACATCCGTACATACCCGGACATTAGGCTCCCGCTTCAATCGGTTTTGAAAATCACAAATCGTTTGACCGTCGCACAGCTCACTGCGAGTCTCAATATCGACATAATAAGCATGAGTAGTAACCAGCTCAGGACGCAAGGCAACACCTACAGCCAATGGATCATGGAGCGCGCAGGCTTGTACCTGGTTTCTTTCAAAATATCGCTTCATATAATCGGAGGTGCTTTCCTTCACATAACGACCGATCGGCGTATCACCCAGCTCTGTAATATGTGCATCAATGAGCAATGCCTGCCGTGTTACATCCAGCCCAACAAGCGTTAATGAAGGGAATCCCGCATGAAGGACGACTTTCACAGCCTCCGGATCGACATACATGTTATATTCAGCGACTGGCGTCACATTGCCAACCCCTTTAACCACGCCGCCCATAAAAATAACTTCCTTGATTTCGTGAATCAATTGCGGACGTTTCATCAGGGCCAAAGCCAGATTGGTCATGGGTGCTGTCATGATTAGCGTAATCTCTCCCGGGTAACGCATTACCTGTTCAATAATGTAATCGGGCGCAAACCCTTCCGTAACCGAAGTATGTACCGGCATGTCGCGGAGTGCGCCACCAATTCCATCTTCACCATGTACCCGATGCTCGAAAACAGGAGGTCTCAATAAAGGCTTAGCTGCTCCTCTGACAACAGGAATCTGCTGCTCAACGCCAAGCAGCTGCAAAATTTTGCATGTATTAGTTGTCGCTGTGTCCACCGATACGTTGCCATTAACAGTCGTAATTCCCACAATATCCATTTCACCGCTTTGGACCGCAAGGATGATGCCTAAGGCATCATCCACACCGGTATCCACATCGAGGATAACCTTTTTGTTCATTGTACTCTTCGCTCCCATGCTTCCAGGTTTATTGTGCAAG
The DNA here is from genome assembly GCF_038000305.1 of Paenibacillus sp. FSL H8-0034. NCBI lineage: Bacteria > Bacillati > Bacillota > Bacilli > Caryophanales > Paenibacillaceae > Paenibacillus > Paenibacillus sp. FSL H8-0034. The sequence goes on along the minus strand of NZ_JBBOBS010000001.1, from coordinate 3,385,235 downwards.
CTCACGGTTCCAACGGTCGGTCCATTTTTTCAAGTTATCATTGACAAATTTAACGTCCAGCTTGCGCAGCTTGTTGATAACGTCGGCACCATAGGTTAACCCCTTGGCTTCCTCATCTGTCAGTTTTACTTCTTTATTGGTCGGTGACGTAATTTTGGCTTTAGCCACCTTTTCTTGTACCTCTTTGCTCAAATACCAGTTGATCAATTCTTCAGCTAGCTGCTTGTTTTTAGAACCTTTTACGACATTGATTGTGTTCATAACTGCATATCCGCCTTCTTGCGGCGTCACAAATTTAGCATCCGGCACTCCAGCTTGAAGATCCTTAAAGTAGCTGTCCATAAAAGGACCCGCGGCAACTTCGCCTTGCGCAAACATTGTAACAAAATCTGCTGTTTTCCCGTAATATTTAACGACTGATGGATTCAGCTCTTTTAATTTGGCAAAAGCCTGATCTTCATTAAAGGTACTGTTTCCTGCAATCAGCGAAGCTGCATCGATCATCATCGGACCGCTAGTTGTCGTAATACCAGGCAGTGTCAGCTTTTTGGCTAATTCCGGACTCCACAGGTCTTTCCATGATTTAATTTCTGTCTTTACCAGCTTGGGATTGTAAGCAATACCCAGCTGATTCACGGTGTAGGCCGGTCCATAATCCGCGCCCAGCGGTGCTTTGGCAATATCATAGAGCTGATTCAGGTTGGTAAGCTTTGCAGCGTCGATCTTATCGATAACCCCAGCATCAATTGCCTGCTGTGTGAAGTAATCGGATAGAAACAGAACGTCCACCGCCGAGCTTCCTTGCTGCACCTTATTTAATCGTTCCGCATTATTCCCGATTTCAAACACAACTTTGGCATTAAACTTTTTCTCAAAAGGAACTATGACTTCTTTATTCGTAAAATCATCATTGGCCCATGTTGAGATGACCAACTTGGTTGGCTCGCCGCTTGGTTTGGAGGCTTCCGGTGTTGAGGCTGCAGGGGTTCCGCTGCTGCTCTTCCCATCTGTACCACATCCTGCCAAAGCTAATGCCACACATGTAACTGAAATCGCGCTGCTGATCATTTTTTTCTTCATCATCTAATCTCCACCTATCCCTTTTGTTAGTTTGGCAAGCTATAAAAATAAAAAAGAAAAGCACTCCTGGTAGAATAAAAGCTTCTAACAAGAACACTTTTCTTTGTAAACAAAGTAAAGCGATATTTGTTGGGAAAAAAGGTGGCTATCTCTTAAGATAAATCAAAAGAGATCATTCACATATTCGATTCATTCTAAGCTTGTCTGACAATGATGTTCGTAATCGCCCATTGCGTATGTGGATCATAATCTCTCAAAACTGCTTCCATATCCAGCTTAAGCTCTTCTTCCAGCCGTTCTTTTAATTTCTTCTTATAAATCGAAGACATATAAAAATCGACCTCATACTTAAGATTGGGGGCTTCCCCCTCTAATGCTGCGGATCGGGGTGAGCGTCGATGCCTGGCTACAAATGTAATCAATTGATTATCAAAGGTAACCTTTAATAAGGTTGTTCCAAAACCGAATAGCTCCTTGGAAATATCATTATAAATGTGACACAGCTGCTTCTTGCCTTCATTAGTATCTAGTGAAAGAATGTGATCACCTTCTATAACGATTATTGCACTTCTCATCAGCCCAAACCCAATGTCAGGTAATATAACGTCGAATTAGATTTTATTCGTTTTATGTAAGTTAATATTATATGAAGATTGGGTATATATCAAGGGTATTTTCGTTATTTCCTGAAATTCACCTTTCATTTTGGTATTTCCATCCATTTTCGGTGTCTCTATTGTAAAAAATCTTTATTTGGGGTTATAATCAGACTACATGCTCGTAAATTACCGAACAATAGGCCGATGAAGAGATTCCAACTCGGAGGCGTTCTCGTCAAGGAAATCAAGGTCATTACATGATGACCTGTTCTCCCTAAGTTAACCGGACCCGCCCGTTATCGCGGAACCAGAGAAGATCGGACAGCATTATACTGTCTGGTCAAATTGGGTGGCACCGCGAGAACAACGCTCCTCGTCCCATGGGATGAGGGCGTTTTTTGCATTCTAACTTATAAGGAGCGCGGTGTCATGTTAAATATTCAAACGATCCGGGACAACAAGGATAGGCTGCAGGAAGTAGCTGATCAGAAAGGAATTCACGTATCCATCTCACAATTACTTGAATGGGATGAGCAGAAACGAAAGCTGCTTCAACAGGTGGAACAGCTGCGGCAGAGCCGAAACAAGCACACACAACACTTTCAAGCAATCACTCAGAATCATACAGCCGACGGGAACAACCACGATACCCTGGAAGCTCAGCAATTAAAATTGACGGTTAAGGAGATCAATAATCAAATAACCGTGATGGAAGCCAAACTTGCCGAAGTGGAGCAGCCTTATCAGAGCCTCCTGCAGCTCGTTCCCAATCTGGTGTCACCCGATACCCCGGTTGGCCTTTCAGATGCGGACAATATTGAAATTCGCGTTCACGGGAAGGCACCGGAATTCGACTTCAGGCTTCGTGATCATGTTGCCTTAGGCGAGCTTCACGAAATCATTGATCTCCCCCGTGGTGTCAAAACAGCCGGAACCCGCAACTACTATTTAAAAGGCGCAGGAGCCATGCTTCATCGCGCTGTACAGCAGCTGGCACTCGACCTGCTCTTGCAAAAGGGCTTTACACTGCTGGAGGTTCCGCTGCTCGTACGCAGCACTGCACTCACCAACACCGGATTTTTCCCGCTTGGGGAGGATCAGACTTACCGGATTGAAGGTGAAGACAAGTGGTTGGTTGGCACCTCAGAGGTTCCGCTTGTCGCGTATTACGGCAACGAGGTTGTCGATGTATCAGAGCCGATCCGTCTGGCTGCCGTCTCGACCTGCTTCCGTAATGAGGTCGGTTCTTCAGGAAGGGATGTGCACGGTCTATATCGTGTTCACCAGTTTGCCAAGGTCGAGCAGGTCATTCTCTGTGAAGCCAGTTTGGAAAAAGCAGACGCTATTTTGCAGGAAATCACATACAATGCTGAACAGTTATTGCAGCTGTTAGAGCTGCCTTATCGGGTTATGTCAGTATGCACGGGCGATATGTCGCAAAAAACATATAAGCAGTATGATATCGAGACCTGGATGCCCAGCCGATTGGCATACGGTGAAACTCACTCGTCATCCAACCTGCTCGACTTCCAGACCCGACGTTCGCAGATCCGGTATCGGGATGCCGAGGGCAAGCTTGCTTATTGCTACAGCTTGAACAATACAGCCGTTGCTTCACCACGGATTCTGATTCCACTGCTCGAAAATCATCAGCAAGAGGACGGTTCCATCTACATTCCCAAGGCGCTGCAGCCTTATATGAATGGAATCGAGAAGCTGGTGCCAAACAGCCCTGTATGATGGATGACAACTTGTTTAGTTGTTTAGCATCAGATTGAGCACAACATTTGCAGTCGCTTCTAGCCCCTCCATACAATAAAAAACAGGCTGTACTGGTAACCTACCAGTCAGCCTATTTGTACGAACTTCTATTTATTTGTAGGCTTCTTCATGCTTAACTGTGCTTAGGATCGCTGTGTGTGCTTGCTCATAAGCTGTGATATCTGTTTCATGCATAAGCGTCAAACCGATATCATCCAAGCCTTGCAGCAAAAATTGACGGCGATGCTCATCAATTTCGATATCAATGTCAAGACCTTGATCGTCGGTCAGCTTTTTATTTTCCAAGTCTACAGTCAGCTTGTAGCCTTCTTGTTTCGCTGTACGCTGAAACAGTTCTTCGACCTGCTCTTCGCTCAGTTTAATCGGCAGGATTCCATTTTTAAAGCAGTTGTTAAAGAAGATGTCTGCATACGAAGGTGCGATAACAACCTTGAAGCCAAAATCCTGAATCGCCCATGGAGCATGCTCACGGGAAGAACCGCATCCAAAGTTAGCACGGGAAATCAGAACGGAAGCACCCTGATAACGCGGCTGGTTCAAAGAAAACTCAGGGATAACCTCACCCTTCGGGGTAAAGCGCCATTCGAAAAATAAAAACTGTCCAAATCCTGTACGTTCAATCCGTTTCAAAAATTGTTTCGGGATAATTGCATCTGTATCTACATTCACACGGTCAACCGGACCTACAAGGCCCGTATGCTTGATAAATGGTTCCATGGATTTCGTCTCCTCACATCACGTAATTGAATTAAGCTTGCTGCTTCACTTTAAATTTCCAATCGCGAACATCAACAAAATGACCTTCGATCGCAGCCGCTGCTGCCATTGCAGGAGATACCAGATGCGTACGTCCATCGCGTCCTTGACGTCCTTCGAAGTTACGGTTGGAGGTCGATGCGCAGCGTTGGCCCGGTTGCAATACGTCCGGATTCATCGCCAAGCACATGCTGCAGCCAGCATCACGCCATTCAAAGCCCGCTTCTGTGAAGATTTGATCCAGACCTTCTCTTTCCGCTTGCAGCTTCACACGACCGGAGCCAGGAACGACGATAGCTGTCAAAGTAGGTGAAACCTTGTAACCTTGAGCAATCGCTGCCGCTGCACGAAGATCCTCGATGCGGCCGTTTGTACAGGAGCCAATAAAGACATAATCAACAGCAAGCTCAGTCATCGGAGTACCCGGTGTCAAGCCCATATATTCAATCGCTTTTTCAGCAGCTTTACGTTCATTTTCAGTTGTAAAGCTTTGTGGATCCGGTACAAGCGCGGTTACATCAGTTCCCATACCAGGACTTGTTCCCCAGGTCACTTGCGGGATCAGGCTTTCCGCATCAAATTCAACAACCCAGTCATATTGAGCGCCTTCATCGGTAGTCAGTTGTTTCCATCTGTCTACAGCTTCGTCGAAAGCAGCACCCTGTGGCACATATTGACGACCACGCAGATATTCAAAAGTAATCTCGTCCGGTGCAATCAGGCCTGCTCTTGCTCCGCCTTCAATGGACATGTTACAAACAGTCATTCTTTCTTCCATGGACAAACCGCGAATCGCTTCGCCGGTATATTCAATAACATAACCCGTTGCGAAATCCGTACCGTACTTAGCGATAACACCAAGGATCAAATCCTTAGCTGTTACGCCAGGCTTCAAATTGCCGTTGATGCGAACTTCAAGTGTTTTGGCTTTGGACTGCTGCAAGCATTGAGTTGCCATAACGTGCTCAACTTCACTTGTACCGATACCAAATGCCAGGGCGCCAAATGCACCGTGAGTAGACGTATGACTGTCACCGCACACGATGGTTTTGCCTGGGTGTGTAAGACCAATCTCAGGTCCCATAACGTGAACGACACCTTGGTCAATATTATCAAGATCGAACAACGTAACGCCAAAATCCTTACAGTTTTGCGACAAGGTATCGATTTGCTGCTTGGAAATTGGGTCTGTAATATTAAAACGATCCTTTGTCGGCACATTATGATCCATAGTAGCGTAAGTCAGATCAGGACGGCGAACCTTGCGGTTAGACAGGCGAAGCCCTTCAAATGCTTGCGGGGACGTAACTTCATGCACCAGATGCAGGTCGATATAAATAATACTTGGTTTGCCTGCTTCCTGATGAATTACGTGATTGTCCCAAATTTTTTCGAACAACGTTTTTGCCATCAGTATCACCTCATTATCAGAAATAAATATCTCTTGGTACTTCATTATCCAATCCTATCATTTCTATACTCATTGTTCCAAGATATAATAGCTATAATATTGATAGGTAAATCGAATAAGCATAAGAAAAAACATTGCTCTACGTCCCTTGTACTCAAGCACTAGAAAAACCAAAAGTTTTGTGCAATTTTTAACACCTATATTTTCCCAAATCATTCATACTGCTTATAGGTGGAGGGATAGGAGCCTTCGCTACAGGGAGATTGATTTCAATACTAAAAAAGCTGAATAACGAGGATTTGCTTGTTTACTACAGCATGGCAATCGGACTCGAACATCACGTAGATAAAGAATTTATTGAATTATTGGAAAAGGAATTAGCACGAAGAAATATTAGCATTCAGCCGCGGCAGGAAGACAACCAGAAGTAATCAAGAAATAAAAATTTGAGAGCGAAAGGCATCCAGCCCTTCACCGACAGGGGCCCGTTAGCTTGCTGCTAGCGGGTCTCTCTTTCACGGCTCTTCAACAAATCAAGCAAGTTTAGAACATACATTTCTTTAATACGTCCAATCCAAGAGCCGCAGGCATTCATAATATACAGAAGGAAAGGCGAAAGGAGGGGGACATATGGGATTAGGAATTGGTGGCAGCTGCGGAGGTTACGGTCTCGGAACATCTACTGGGGCGATTCTTGTATTGTTCATTTTGCTGGTAATTATTAGCCGTGCCTTTATCTAGATATTATTCATCCGCCTTCCATTACATTGTGGAGGCGGTTTTTCACTAGTAACTATTTACATATGGGATAACGCTAACTTTCTCGACCAATAATAAATCCATGCCAATTAAGGAGGGACACACAAATGGGTAAACAACAAGGACATGCAGCTCAAAACACAACCACACGGACATCTGACAAAAAAAGTAACAAAGCTGAAAAGAATAAAGAAAAAGAGTAGAAGATACTCAACATGAAACCCCCATTAACAAAATCGTTAGCGGGGGTGCTCTCACACGTTCCCAGGTCCCCACCTCTCCTCAAGACGCATGCCTTTCCAGATCCCGACTGAAATAGCCCAAGCGAGAACAAACAAAATAACCAGCATGTACCCCAGTGATCCAAAATCAAGGTCCTGAATCCAGCTCCAAAAAGCACCGTTCAAGCCCAATTTTTCGGAAAGCACCTGCAAGAGTTCGACCATACCGATGAGCAGGGCTGCGACGACAGCCAGTGAAGTAACGGAAAGATTGTAGTAAAGCTTACGAAGAGGTGTCGAAAACGCCCAGCTGTATGCCTTCGTCATGAACATCCCATCCGCCGTATCCATCAAGCTCATCCCCGCAGCAAACAAAATAGGGAACGAAAGTACACCGACAAATGGCATGGCCTCTTTAGCGGCTCCAGCTGAAATCGCAAGAAGCGATATCTCGCTTGCGGTATCAAATCCAAGACCAAATAAAAAACCTAACGGATACACGTGCCAGCTGCGGGTTATAAATTTATAAAGAGGTCTTAAGAGCCGGGAGAAAAATCCTCTGGATTCGAGTAGTCTCTCAAATTCATCCTGGTTGTGCGCGCCATTACGAAATTGAACAAATAACTGAAATAATTGAATCAGTACAACAAGATTGATGATTCCAATAATAAGCAAAAACAATCCGGACACGGAAGCACCTATCAAGCCACCAATTTCTTGCATTTGCGGCAGTTCTCTTTGTACCCATTTAACCGAAAAAGCAGTGACAATCGCCATGAGCAGCACCACTGAGGAATGTCCCAATGAAAAGTAAAATCCAACCCCAAGTGAATTCCTTTTTTGCTGCACCAGCTTGCGGACCGTGTTATCAATAGCGGCAATATGGTCCACATCAAAGGCATGCCTGAGTCCAAGCGTATAAGCAAGCAGTCCCATCCCCCAGAGGGCTGGATTGTTACGTGCCGCTACATATAAAAACATCAGACCCATAATATGAAGAATAAGAACAGCACCTGAATAGCCTATCCAAGATTTACTCTGCCCGGGATTACCTTTGTTCATCATTTATTTTACCTGGCTTTCCTGTTTATTATTTGGTGCTACGAATATATTAGAATGTAACACGATAATTGCCTTTTGAACATATCCATAACAAAAAAAATCGAACCCGCAAGGACTCGATTGGTTAGTATATGTGACTCAGCCGTTTTCCATATAAACCTGTATATGAAGTCAGCCCTAATAATTTCAGATTCTCATATAGCTTCATAGCTATCTTTTCGTACGAAACAAGTTATTCTCGCATCATCGACGCATACATAATGTATTCAAAACCTCAGGCACCGGAGTTTTCAGCTCTCATAATGTCCATGAACGGGATCTTCACGATCTCACCGCCAAATTGGGTTACATGAACCTTTCGGGTGTTGGCATCCAACTCCACAATCCGCCCGCGAATTACCTCCGACTTTCCCCATACAGTCAGCAGCATTTCGCTTCTTTCATGCTTCGCTTCACCCAGCTTATCTCCCAATTCTTCCAGATCGGACTCATCTCTTTCTGGTCGCTTTGCTACATTCATCATTTTCATTACCTCCCACTTATAGGAACATTCGTTCTATATACATTTTATACGAACACAACACGAACGCGCAAGAGCCCAAATGAATTTTTATGTAAAAAAGAACCGCAGCCTACACGGTCCTACTATCTTGGATACCTCGTTACTATTGGATTAAACGCTTATAACTTAATTCCACGGTCCACCCTACCATCCAATACGGTGTTCAGAAATACCAATTCCGTCACCGTCAATGTCTTGTCCACAATCTTCTGCATCCACTCCCAGCTAAGCTGATCCGCATTGTAGGCGGCACCCAGTACCTGGTACAGCATATCCCATTGCCATTGCTCCAGCTTCATCGGCATATTCATCTCATCCTCCTCCGGATTTTCATTGGTGTTCCACCAGCCCTCTTTACCGTACGATTCGTTCAAATCCACATTGATTCCGTTTAAGGTTATATCATTTTGATACTGATACATGTTCCTAACCTCCGACTTCTTCCCGCCGCTCCAGGCATAGGTTTGCCAAAACCGGGAACAAACGCCGCGTCTGTTCATCTCCTCAATCACCGCATAGGAGCCATAGACACCCGTGTAGTATCCTGGAGTTGCCTCAGCTGCAGCAGCTATATAGTCCGCTACTGTATTCATCTGCGCACTGGTGGCATCGAAATCCACGGCAAAATAAATCGCACTTCCTGCCGGCTGCCCGATGTCAATGGCAAGCTGTAAAGCCGTTGCCCCATCACTTAAACCGGCTTCTCGACCGTCCAGAGGCCGATTGGCCGTTGTTTCGAATACGGATACAATTTGCAGCCCACCCTCTGAGATGATCTCCGCTTCTTTCCTGCTGAGCGCCTTCCAGCCGCTGGGAACCAGATAACGGGCAACAAACTCATAATTCTGTGACCGAAAAGCCGCAGTGACAGCTGCCGTCAGCGGTGTTGCACAATCAAAGCCTTGGGTCATTTTTTATCCTCCTCCCCTACTCCTTTATCTTCAAGCTGCTTCAGTACTTTGGTAATAAAGTGTGGTAGCGGCACACCAATAACCCCCAAATTTTCAACGATCGATAATCCTTCTCTACCAACGTAAAAATAAATGGCCAGTGACCTAAATATCGGTGCGGTATTGCCCACCAGCTCATCCAGCATGACTGTAAGTGCAAGAACAACGAGAATCACACTCTTGCGGATCCCCCCCCAGAACATGACCTCACTATTCAGATTACGCTGCTTGATTGCTCCCAGAACGCCAGTTATATAGTCAGCTACCATACAAAAAATCAACAGCTGTAAACCGATATCCCAGCCTCCCAGAAATGCATTTACAATTAGACCTGTTATCGCGACGATACTGCTGAAGGCCGTTTCTCTGGTCAAAAGTGGCTCCCCCCTTTCCTCCGCTGGCAAGGCATGTACGCTCCCATACAATATATTCAGATTTGCTAGAGTTCGATTGGACAGCATCAATAATTACTGGGGCAGCAGGGAGCATACTTTCTGATTTTTTTGAGAACCCTAGACATACAAATCTACAAATGGAGGACATAGCAATGACCCCTACACAGCTTCAGGCCTCACCTCAGACCGAACACAAAATAGAACTGACATCAGCTGAAATCGCCAGTCTTTGGACCTCCTATTTAAGTGATACATTGGCTGTTTGTACCATAGGAATCTATTTGCAGCATGTTGAAGATCAGGAAACCAAATCCATACTTGAATTCGCGTATCAACAATCGAAAGCACATATTCAGAAGCTGCAGGCTTTTTTTACAAAAGGCAATATTCCTATACCAGACGGCTTCCAAGAAGGCATTGATACCTACCCAGCTCCTCGCTTGTACACCGATGACTTTTACTTGTTCTATATTGAAAATATCGGTAAAGTCGGGATGCGCCAATATACGACGGCTCTTTCTAATTCTGCACGACCGGATGTTAGCCAATATTTCACTGACTGTCTGAATGAATCCGTACAAATATTTAATCGGTCTACAGAAGCTTTGCTTGCCAAAGGGACTTTTATAAGAGCTCCTTACATTCCAAGCCCTACAACCAAGCAATATGTCCAGAAAAACAGCTACATGGATACATGGTTTGGCCCGCAAAGACCACTCAATGTGATCGAAATTTCCGGACTCTATTTTAATTTGATCCAAAACCAGCTGGGTCGTTCTCTCCTCATGGGTTTCAGTCAAACGGCCGGAACACAGCAAATTCGTAATTATATGCTGCGGGGAAGGAATATTGCAGATAAGCATGTCGAAATTTTCGGTTCGATGCTTAGCAAGGAATTCATTCCATCCGCCAGTGTGTGGGACACACTTCCGACAAATTCAACCATACCTCCGTTTTCAGATAAAATGATGATGTTTCAAGTTTCAGCCCTGAATGCCTCTGGAATCGCTCATTATGGAACGAATCTTGGTATGAGTACCAGAAAAGATTTGTCCACACATTATATTGGTCTGACGGCTGAGATTCTTGCTTTTGCAGAGGATGGAGCCGAAATTATGATAGAGCATGGCTGGATGGAACAGCCCCCTCAAGCGCCCGACCGCAACAAGCTGGCTACACCTTGAACCGAGTTATCCCTTTAAAGACACAAAAAAACAGCCTGCTCTCCAATAATGGATAGTAGGCTGTTTAGCTTGTTTCCTGTATAATATGAATAAGCTTAATAGGAAACGATTATAAATGTGATAGCTTTGCTATATAAAGGAGCATTCTTATGGAACTCAGACAGCTGCAGTATGCACTGCAAATTTCAATAGACAAAAACTTCTCCAGAGCGGCTGAAAAGCTGCACATTGCCCAGCCATCGCTCAGCCAGCAGCTCTCCAAGCTGGAAAAGGAAATCGGCTTGCTGCTGTTTCAGCGGACAACCAACTCCGTCGAAGTGACCTATGCCGGAGCCTTGTTTGTAGAAAAGGCGCAGACGATTCTTGACATGATAGAGCAGTTGAAGCGTGAGATGGAGGATATTTCGCAAATGCGCAAAGGGAGACTCGTCGTCGGCAGTTTGCCTATTACCGGAGCCCATGTCCTGCCGCTGGTGCTGCCTGTATTCCAAGCGAATTATCCAGAAATCGAAATTGTGCTGATGGAGGAGACATCTGCCCATTTGGAGCAAATGACAGCTAATGGACAGATCGATATTTCCCTGTTGTCGATCCCGCTCCAGGATGAGTCTCTGACCTATGAGCCCATCATTGAGGAAGAAATACTGCTCGCAGTTCCTCAGCATCATAGACTGGCAATAAAAGCATCCGCTCCACAGCAAACCATAGACATCCTGGAACTCCGCGACGAACCGTTTATTGCGCTTAAGAAAGGACAGGGCTTCCGCCAGATTGCTTTGGAGCTTTGTGCAGAATCCGGCTTCAAGCCCAACATCGTGTTTGAGAGCAGCAATATCGAGACTGTGCAATCACTTGTAGCAGCAGGAATGGGAATTGCTTTTGTTCCGCATATGGTGTCCAGAGGCGGTTGGAGCGAACACGCTCCAGCTTATCTTTCCCTTACTACCAAGCCTACACGCACACTCGTTATCGCTTACCGCAAAGGTCGCTACTTGTCTAAAGCTGTAGGCGCTTTTATGAAAACATTCCATGACGTCATCAAAAATTAATATAACGCAGGTCGCCGATCTTCGAAAACCGGAATACGGCTTCGCACCTCATCAACAAGTGCCAAATCAATCTGAGCGCGAATAACCTGCTCCGTCTCATCCCCTTCGGCAAGCGCTTCTCCCCAAGGATCAATGACCATTGAATGCCCAAAAAATTCGGTGGTCCCGCTGATTCCTACACGATTGCAGGAAACGACAAACATTTGGTTTTCTATAGCCCGCGCCATCAATAAAGTGCGCCAATGGTGCAATCGCGGGTTTGGCCATTCCGCAGGTACAAACACAATTTGCGCTCCACCCAAAGCCAGCTTTCTGGAAAGCTCAGGAAACCGGATATCGTAACAGATCATCATGCCGGAGGATATACCGTCGAGCTCGAACTGTCCAATATGGCTGCCTTCCTCTAAATACTTTTCCTCATCCATTAAGCGGAATAGATGAATTTTGGAATAATCCGCTACGCGGCTGCCCTCACGATTGTACGCATAAATCGTATTGTATATCTGGCTGCCCTGCTTCTCGGCAATAGACCCCCCGATGATATTCACCTGATGCTTGCGAGAAAATTCCGACAGCAGCGCATGGGTACGCTGCCCCTCTTCATCTGCTAGCTCTTGAATACGGTCCAACGCATAGCCGGTGTTCCACATCTCTGGAAATATAATGACATCCGGCTTCGTCTCGCCCTCAACAGCTTGATCCAGCAGCTTCTCTAGCTTCGCATAATTAAGCTCAGGCTCTCCGATTGCAATGTCCATTTGTAGTAAAGCAAGGTTCCATATCCGATTATTAACAGTCATATCCTTCACCCTTTATGATTTATATGATAACGACTTATGGCGTCATTGTGTGTCGATTCGTATATAGTCGTGTTTTCATCATAGACGATGCTGCACTGAACTTCAATCCTTTCGGGCGAACCATAAGCTCCATCGATCTTGTTCCACGAGTGGTTTGTCGAGTGCCTCCGTGCCTTCTTCAGCCAACTGCTGCTGGATATAGTCGATTAAATCCTCCAGCTCCACATCCGACAATTCGTGTAGAATCGAACGTCCGGTTCTCAGCAGCAGATCCTCTCGCAGCTCCGCAAAATGATGGTAAGATTTCCTCGCTTCCCAAAGCGAAATCTCCTGCACTTGGTTAAAGCCAGCTGCCCGTAATGCGGCCAGTACATGGTCAGAGCTGTGGCGTCTGCTGCTTTCCTGTACTAAAAGTCTGGGGAATTTATCTAAGATGTAACCGCGCACATGCTCTTTGCTTCCAGCTAACGCACAGTCCTCAGGTGTCCGATCCTGCACAATAAGCACACCGTCCCGTTTCAAAATCCGATTAGCTTCCTGCATACAGCCTGCTAGCTCATCTGATGTAAGATGATGAATAAGCGCTCGCTCCAGCACAAGACCAACACTCTCGTCGTCCAAGCCTGTGCTCAGCGCGTTTCCTTGTTGAAATCGTATGTTTGGATGATAGGCAGCATAAGCCGTCGCTCCCTCCAGCATCACTTGCGAGAAATCCACACCAACGACTGATTCCACGCCCATCTCGATTAAAGCCTTACTATAAATGCCACCTCCACAGCCAACATCTGCAGCCTGAATTCCTTTTAATTCGACCCTATTAGCTATCGATTGCTTCCAGTCGTTATCCACACTTCGATTAGTATAGCTGGTTGTGTTCTTCGGATCGTGAAAATCAATGGACATCTAGCAAGCCTCCTTCATTCAATGTGATTTCATTAAATGAAACTAAATACTGTTCAGTGAAACTTTTGTTTGGTATCATTTTACCATCAGAGCAACCCAAATAACAATAACGTAACGCATTATCCATACTTACTTCTATACACTGCTTGCGTTTCATGTTACATTTAGGCTATCTGGGCAATTCACCCTTATCCTATACAATTACTGGAGTGTGACTATAGATGAGTTCTGCTTCTTCATCAAGTAAACCCGCGTTTTCCATTCAGCCAGCACAGCGTATGCAGCAGCTGCCTACCCAGTTTTTCGCTACTCTCGTAAGTAAAGCTAACGCACAAATAGCTGCAGGCCATGACGTCATCAATTTGGGACAAGGCAATCCGGATCAGCCTACTCCTGCTCATATCGTCAAGGAATTACAGGTTGCTGCCGAAAATCCACTGTATCATCGGTACCCGCCCTTTAACGGGTTCCCCTTTCTTAAACAAGCTGTCGCCAAGCGGTATAAAGAGGACTATAATGTTGATCTGGACCCGGATACCGAGGTTGCCATCTTGTTCGGCGGTAAAACGGGACTTGTGGAAATAAGCCAATGCCTGCTTAATCCAGGCGATGTCTGCCTTGTTCCCGATCCCGGCTATCCGGATTACTGGTCAGGAGTTGCACTTTCCGGAGCCAAAATGGCCTTCATGCCTTTGCGCGAGTCCAACGCCTTTTTGCCAGATTACAGTGCTTTGTCCGCAGAGGATATTAACAAAGCCAAGCTGATGTTCATTAATTATCCGAACAATCCTACCGGAGCCTCAGCACCCGCTTCGTTCTATGAAGAAACGATTCGTTTTGCCGAGCAAAATGGTATTGTGGTTGCGAGTGATTTTGCCTACGGTGCACTTGGTTTTGACGGCAACAAGCCGGTCAGCTTTTTGCAATTGCCAGGAGCCAAGGAAGTCGGTATAGAGTTCTATACACTGTCCAAAACGTATAATATGGCTGGCTGGAGAGTCGGCTTTGCACTCGGTAATAAAGAGCTTGTCCGATTGATTAATCTCATTCAGGATCATTATTATTGCAGCCTGTTTGGTGGTATTCAAGCCGCTGCCGCTGCTGCTCTAACAGGTCCACAGGATTGTGTTGCCTCCTTGCTTGCCACATATCAAGGTCGTCGCGATGCGTTATACAGCTCCCTGGATCAGATTGGCTGGAAGGCACAACGTTCACAAGGCTCTTTCTTTACGTGGCTGCCTGTACCTAAGGGCCACACCTCCGCCTCGCTCGCCGATCTGCTGCTTGAGCAGGCCAAGATCGTGGTCGCACCCGGAATCGGATTCGGTGAAAGCGGCGAAGGCTATGTCCGACTCGGACTTCTGGCGCCGGAACCCCGATTGCAGGAAGCCGTTGAGCGGATTGCGAAGCTGCACTTGTTTGACTAATTTGGTTCAGTCCATTAACGGTTTCTAGCGAACGCTTGCTCCTTTACAACCGAATGGCCTCATGCTATGCTATAAAAAGCAAACGTTATGATGGGATTAGTAGAAAGCCCCCCGTGTACAGAGAGTAAATTCCACTGGCTGCAAGAATTTACCGCGAAGACTTATCGAACCCGCCCCGGAACGGCCAGTGACGAGCTGGACGGCCTGCCTTGCTGTTACCTAAGGCCTATTAAGTTGGATGTTCATCATCAATTAAGGTGGTACCGCGGAAGTTCATGCTTTCGTCCTTAGAGGACGGGGGCTTTTTGTGCATAAATCGGGAAATGAGTGATGGAACTGTGCAGTATCAAACCATTGTAGTAAAAATTGGAAGCAGCTCTCTTACCTCCGATGAAGGAGGACTCAATCGAAGTAAAATCGTATTTTTTGCCGCCGAGCTGGCACGCTTGCATCGACAAGGGTTTCAACTGCTGCTCGTGACCTCGGGTGCTGTTGCTGCCGGTTTTCGGGAAATAGGCTACGCGGCTCGTCCAAAGAATGTTCATGAAAAGCAAGCATCCGCAGCCGTCGGGCAAGCCTTGCTAATGCAGGCTTATAATGAGGCTTTTGCTGCCCATGGAATTGGTGTCGGGCAAATACTGCTGACACGTTCGGACTTTTCCAACCGTAAACGAATCCATAACGCAACCATGACGATTGAGGAGCTGTTAAAGCATCGCATACTCCCGATTATCAACGAAAACGATACTGTAGCGGTTGACGAGCTCAGCTTGAAATTCGGGGATAACGATGCGCTATCCGCTCTCGTCGCTAACCTGGTCAAAGCCAAACAGCTGATCATCATTACAGATACAGACGGGCTTTATACGGAAGATCCACGCAAAAATGCGGATGCCAAGCGAATTGAACGCGTGCTGGAAATCAATGAAGAAATGATTCGTATTGCCGGAGGCTCCGGCTCGTCTGTGGGAACCGGTGGTATGCGTTCCAAGATTGAGGCAGCCAGAATCGCAATGCGCGGCGGTGTTCCCGTGTTTGTCGGACGTGTGCTCGAAGACGGCGATTTGGAGCTAGCTGCCAGCAACACGGGCAAAGGCACTTATTTTGATACGAGTCAGCACAATTTGCCTATGAAAAAGCAATGGCTTGGCTTCCACTCCATGCCGCTTGGCCATATTATGGTCGATGCTGGAGCTGAGAACGCACTTGTTGACGGGGGCCGAAGCTTGCTCCCCGCAGGAGTAACCGAGGTTGAAGGTGATTTTCACCCAGGCGATGTGGTGGAAGTCATCAATAACCAACGACAAATCATTGGCAGAGGCGTTGTGAATTACACGATCTGGCAGCTTAAAGCTGTAGCAGGCCTCAGTACGGAGGAAGTTCAAAAACGAATTGAGGTCCCTCGGATCGAAGTGATTCATCGGGATGAATGGATCACCCTATCCGTCCACAAATAAACTTTCTCAGGAGGAACTCCCATGGAATCTTTGGATCAACAAACAATCACCACCAGCGAGGTCGTACAAAAAGCAACTTTAGCCAAACAGGCCGCTCCCCGTTTAAGCCTGCTGACAACTGAACAAAAAAATACCGCCCTGCTGCTGATAGCTGACGCTCTTATAGAAGAAACACCGTCCATTTTGACAGCTAATGCAGAGGATCTGCACCTTGGGCGGAAAAACGGGACTAGTGATTCCCTATTGGATCGTATTGCTCTGAATGAGCACCGTATTGCCGCCATGGCAGAAGGCTTACGTCAGGTTGCGGCGCTGCCTGATCCTATTGGTGATATATTAGAACAAACAACGCGTCCCAACGGCCTGAATATTACAAAAATACGTGTACCTATCGGTGTTATCGGGATTATATATGAGGCTCGTCCCAATGTCACCGTTGATGCGGCTGCCCTGTGCCTCAAGACCGGCAATGCGGTCGTGCTGCGTGGAGGTTCTGCAGCCCTATCCTCCAATCGTCGTATCGTAGAGGTTCTGCATGAAGCACTCACCCGCTCCGATATCCCTGCTGACTCCCTGCAATTAATCGAAGATCCTGATCGGAGCTCGGTAGATCAAATGCTGAAGTTAAATGGCTTGCTGGATGTCCTTATCCCGCGTGGTGGACACTCCCTGATTCAGAATGTTGTCAAAAATTCAACGGTTCCTGTCATTGAAACAGGCGCAGGAATTTGCCATACTTATATAGACGAAACCGCCGATTTCCAAATGGCTCTGCAGATCGCTATCAATGCTAAAGTGCAGCGACCATCCGTATGCAACTCGATGGAAACCATGCTTGTGCATGAACGGTTTGCAGAACAGCATCTGGCATCGATCGCTGAGCAGTTTATCGCCAACAATGTCGAGCTGCGTGGCAACAAGCAGGCTCAAGCCCTGTTTTCAGCAATAAAACCCGCTTCTGACGAGGATTGGGATACGGAATACAGCGACTATATTTTGAATATCCGAATTGTAAGCTCATTGGATGAAGCTCTACAGCATATTCGTCTCCATGGCACCCAGCACTCCGAATGTATTGTCACTACCAACGAAGCCAACGCCGAACGGTTTCTGCAGGAAGTCGATGCGGCTGCGGTATACCACAACGCCTCCACTCGCTTTACTGATGGATTCGAATTCGGATTCGGCGCTGAAATTGGCATCAGTACACAAAAGCTGCATGCGCGCGGACCGATGGGACTTCCTGCATTAACCTCTACGAAATTCCGTGTTTTGGGCAATGGACAAATCCGCGGCTAGTAGAACGTGTTCAAGCAGTCTCGACTCGACGAATGAATCGTTTCAATTAAAGGAGAAATTACATTGACGTCTCTATCTACAGCTCGTATTACGTTTGTCGGAGCCGGCTCGATGGCCGAAGCGATCTTACGCGGACTCACCGCTGATGAAAACAGCAATAAACAGCGAATTACCATACTGAATCGCTCTGATGTAAACCGTCTGCAATTTCTGCAGCAAAGCTACGGGGTTAGCCTTGCAGTCGATGCAGAGCAGCGTGCTGAAGCGATTACTGCTGCTGATGTTGTTGTTGTAGCTTTTAAGCCCAAGGATGCTATTGAAGGGCTACTATCGATCAAATCATTATTAAAGCCTTCACAGCTGTTAGTTTCTGTTATCGCGGGTTTGTCCATCACGACTATGGAAATGATCCTTGGCACTTCAGGTCAGCCTATCGCACGTACCATGCCGAACACTTCAAGTGCTATCGGGCTCGGAGCAACTGGCATCAGCTTTTCAAAAAGTGTTACGACTGAGCAGCAGCAGCTCACCACACAAATGTTTGCTTCGACCGGCATCGTCACGATTGTTGAGGAAGCAAGACTGGACATTGTAACCGGTGTGTCAGGAAGTGGACCTGCTTACATTTATTATATGATGGAAGCCATGATCGAAGGTGGTGTTCGGGGTGGCCTCACGCCGGAAGCTGCCAAAGAGCTTACGATCCAAACCGTGCTCGGGGCAGCGCAAATGGTACAACAAACCGGAGAAGCGCCTGCTGATCTCCGTCGGAAGGTAACCTCTCCGAATGGCACCACCCAAGCAGCCATTGAAATGCTGGACCAGCATCAATTTGCTATTGGAGTGACGAAGGCTGTTTTACGTGCTTCAGAACGTGCCAATGAGCTTGGCAAAACGATCAGCGCGCAGGCAAGTGAAATCAAATTCTAATTAAGCAGGTGAACCTCTTGTTTCATTCTTACTGTTCAGCAACTTATCGCTGCTATGACGAAAAGGCTGATTTCAATAAAAAAGCGCTCGGTATCGCCGTCGGATTGACCGTCGGCAGCTGGACCGATTTACCTGAAGCTAAAAAAGCAGATATGGAGCGGCATCTCGGTAAAGTGATTAGCGTTGATGTTCATGAACCCGACAGCAGCAGTGGAGAAACCGCCTCTGAGCGGTACGCTGATATCCAGATCGCTTATCCGGACTTGAACTTCAGCCGTGACATCCCGGCACTACTCGTGACGGTGTTTGGCAAGCTGTCGATGGATGGTCGAATCAAGCTAATCGATTTATCATTCTCAGAGAATTTTTTATCCGGCTTTCAAGGACCGAAATTTGGTCTCGAGGGCGTTCGCAAGCTGCTTGGAGTACCAGACCGTCCTCTCCTGATGAGTATTTTCAAATCCGTTATCGGTCATGATTTGCCGACACTTCGTGAGCAATTTTATTTGCAGGCGCTTGGTGGAGTCGATCTGATCAAGGACGATGAAATTTTGTTTGAAAATCCTCTTACGCCTTTGGAAAAGCGGGTTGAGGTGTGCATGGAAGCTGCGGCACAAGCCGAGCAAGAAACCGGGCAAAAGCTGCTGTATGCCGTTAATCTGACAGGCCCCACCTTCAGTCTACTGGATCAAGCACGTAAAGCGATTCAAGCTGGTGCCAACGCTCTTCTGTTCAATGTATTGGCTTATGGCTTCGATGTATTGAATGAACTTAGCCGCCATCCTGACATCAAGGTGCCTATCATGGCCCATCCGGCAATGGCCGGAGCCTTGTATCCTTCAGCCTACCATGGAATTTCGGCTAATGTCCTGCTCGGCAAGCTGATGCGTCTGGCGGGAGCCGATATCGTATTGTTCCCATCCCCTTACGGTTCTGTCGTCATGCCGCGTGAAGAAAATATGGCGATCAAGCAAGCATTACTTACCGAAAACAAGGCCGATTACGTGTTTAATTTACAAAATGATGAGCGTACAATCAAAGAAAATACTCACACATCCTCACATCAGGCACTTTCTCTGCGCAGCAGCTTTCCGGTACCATCCGCAGGCATTCATCCGGGATTGGTTCCACTCATCCTGAAGGATTTTGGCAATCAAACGATCGTTAACGCTGGCGGAGGTATTCATGGTCACCCGAGGGGTACGGTAGCTGGCGGACAGGCATTTCGCCAAGCGATTGAAGGATGCTTGGCAGGTCAATCCCTTAAGACATACGCCCTTCAGCATCCTGAGCTTAACGCCGCGATTGAAGCCTGGGGGCTTAGAGAATCATGAGTCGTCAACGTATTATCTTTTGCGACTTCGACGGTACGATCACTGTCAATGACAATATCGTAGCGATCATGAAGCACTTTAAGCCGGAAGGCTGGGAGTCATTGGTCGAACAGGTGATTTCGAAGAAAATGACGATCCGGGAAGGTGTCGGGCAGATGTTTGCCTTACTGCCAACCTCGCGCAAACAAGAGGTCGTTGATTATGCGATCAACAACGTGATGATCCGTGACGGGTTTGCTGAGCTGTTAGCCTACTGTAAGGAGCAACGCATTGAATTTTATGTGACCAGCGGCGGCATCGATTTTTTCGTCTATCCGGTATTGTCAGACTTTCCGATTCCACATGACCATATTTATTGCAACGCCAGTAATTTCAATGGAAGCCATATTGAGATTGTATGGCCGCATGCTTGCGATGAGCATTGTCACAATGACTGCGGTATGTGCAAAACGACGATTATACGGCGCTATTCCCCTGTTGATTACGAACGCATCCTGATAGGGGACAGCGTGACCGATTTCGAAGGCGCAAAGCTCGTTGAAACCGTATTTGCCCGTTCCCATCTGATTGATCTGTGCAGTGAGCTCGGTTTGAATTATTTCCCATTTAATGATTTTCATGAGGTAATCCAGCGTTTAGAGGAGATGAGCGTGCAATGACAAATCCGGCTGAGCTTCGCTTGGAGGATAAGCAGCAGGCTTTTGCCGAGCTGCGCGAGATTAAAACAACATTGGCCAACAAAGGCTGGTTTCCAGCAACAAGCGGCAATCTCTCGATCCGTGTTGGTGATTTTGCACCCGATCAGTTTACCTTTGCGATTTCCGCGAGCGGTAAAGATAAATCAGTGCATACACCATCCGATTTTTTGTTGGTCAATGAAGAAGGCAAGCCGACAGACGTTACAGGGCTCAAGCCTTCAGCAGAAACCTTGATTCACAAGGAGATATATCGTTTAACTGGCTGTGGCGCTATTCTGCATGTACATACCGTATTCAACAATATCGTCTCGGAGCTGTTCTGGGAGCGCAAATCGATTCCAGTGGATGGCGTCGAATTGATCAAAGCCTTCAACATTTGGGATGAGGAAGCTCATATTGAAATTCCTATTCTTCCTAACTTTGCGGACATTCCGCGAATTGCTGAGCTCGTGGAAGGTGCAATCGTACCCAAGGTTCCAGGCATTATGCTGCGCAAGCATGGCATTTACGCATGGGGCGCCAACTGCTTTGAAGCCAAACGCAATCTGGAAGCTTTCGAGTTTTTGTTCGAATACGTCTACCGTATGGAGTTATTAAAAAAATAGTTCCAATCAACTCGATGAGCATACATGGTTATATATAAAAGCCCCAACCTTAGTTAACGCTCAGTGATGACTGGCAGTAACAGAAGTTGGGGCTTTTTCTCGACATTGATGTTATCTAAGGAACCTATTTCTATAAAGAAGTTATGATAAATTCAATTATTTTCCATATTCACTTGGATTGCTGCTCCATGATCTCAAGGCTTCGAGATCCCGCTGCTGAATACTGCCCTGTTGTAACGCTACATCCAGTAAAATGGAATAATTGGTTAAGGTTTCGAATGGAATATTTGCCGCTTTAAATGCTGCGGCTGCTTTATCGAATTGATAAGAGAAAATACCAAGCACGCCCAACGCCTTCGCTCCAGCATCATTTACAGCGAGCGCAACCTTTAATGAACTGCCCCCCGTAGAGATCAGATCCTCGATAACAACGGTTTTTTGTCCCGGGTGAATGCTGCCTTCGATCAGGTTCTCCTTGCCATGTCCCTTCGCTTTATCACGAACGTAAACCATGGGCAGGTTCAGCTTTTGAGCTACCCATGCCGCATGTGGAATACCCCCGGTAGCAGCCCCTGCAATAACTTCCGCATCAGGAAAGTTCTCACGAACCAGAGCAGCAAAACCTTCTGCAATCGCCTCACGAATGTCCGGATAAGAGATCGTAAGACGGTTATCGCAATAAATCGGTGATTTGAGTCCCGACGTCCAGGTAAACGGTTGATCAGGTCGAAGTGCTACTGCACCAATCTGCAGTAAAGAACTGGCTACTTGCTCGGCAAGCTGTGGGTTCGTCTTAATTGATTGTGTACTCATAAATACATCGCTCCTTAGATAGTCAATTAGTGGTGAACCGGCTCCATCTATGTCTTGTTACACTGCCATCATTATACAATTGGTACCACACAACTTGTCGATGCAACCTCTTGGCAAGACCAGGCTGCAATTGCTTTTCGATACAATTTATTGGATAGACTCAATAATACTTTCCAGGGCACCACGAGGGTCCTGGGCAGCCGTGATCGGCCTGCCAATTACGATAAAATCCGTACCTTGCGCAAAAGCATCTGCCGGTGTCAATACCCGTGACTGATCGCCAATATCTGAACCTGCCGGACGAATACCCGGTGTTACAGTTACAAAACCAGAACCGCAGGCTTCCTTGATACGAACTACCTCTAATGGAGAAGCAACCACTCCAGCCAGTCCGGCTGATTGTGCCAAGGCTGCATAACGAAGAACGGCTGCTTCCACAGAGCCTGCAAGCCCTATTTCCTCATTCATCACCTGTTGGCTTGTGCTTGTTAGCTGTGTCACGCCAATAACCAGCGGTTGTGCAAGGGAATGCGTACCACCATTTAGTGCCTTATCCACGCCTTCCATGGCTGACTCCAGCATGTGCTTACCGCCAGCCACATGCACATTAAACATGTCAACTCCAAGCCTTGTGATGCTTTCAGAGCCGCCTTTTACCGTGTTGGGTATATCGTGCATCTTCAGATCCAAAAACACCTTGTAGCCCTGTTCCTTCAAGCTGAGCACGAACTGGGGACCCGCGCTGTAGAATAACTGCATCCCTACCTTCATGTAGCAAGGAATGCCTTGTAACGCTTCCACTAACTGACGAGCCTGACCGGCTTCCGCATAATCGAGTGCCACCATAATCCGTTCTGCTACTTTTGCTGGTACTGTCATTCCCCTACCGCCTCCTGATTCATACTGCGTTCCAGTTGACATCTTACGGCTCAGCCGCCTTATCATGGGATTAGCACAGCTTCCCGCTGAAGTCTTGGGCTGCTGTGCTAATCGATTTAAGCTGTTATATATGGTTGGCTGGCATCGCTTCGGATTGGAAGTTGATGGACTCCAGCATATGCCAAAGCGCCCGCACCGTATCCAGTGATGTCATACAAACAATGCCATTCTCTACCGATTCACGGCGAATACGGAATCCGTCGCGCTCCGGTGTTTTACCTTTGGTTAACGTATTGACAACGAAATGCGCTTCTCCATTGCGGATCAAATCCAGAATGTTGGGAGAACCCTCGCTGAGCTTGTTCACAGTCGTTACAACGACACCCGCTTCTTCCAAAGCTTTGGCCGTACCGCCTGTTGCTACGATCTTGTAACCCAGCTTGTAGAAGCCTTTTAAAATCTCAATGGCTTCCTCTTTATCTTTGTCAGCTACGGTTGCGATGATAGAGCCTGTCGGCGGAATTTTCATACCGGAACCGATTAACCCTTTATATAAAGCTTTGGCAAAGCTTTTATCGCGTCCCATTACCTCACCTGTCGATTTCATCTCAGGTCCAAGTGTCGTATCTACACGGCGCAGCTTGGCAAAAGAGAACACAGGTACTTTTACAGATACAAAGTCATCCTCTGGCCATAGGCCCGTTTCATATCCCATATCGGCAAGCTTCTCGCCAAGAATCACACGCGTCGCGACATTCGCCATCGGAATTCGGGTTACTTTGCTTAAGAATGGCACGGTTCTGGACGAACGCGGATTCACCTCAATTACATAAGGCTGATCTTGATAAATAACGAATTGGATATTAAGCAAACCGACGATTTCCAAACCTCTGGCAATTTTCGTCGTAATCTCAATGATTTGCTGCTTGATGGAATCCGAAACTGTTTGTGTTGGGTACACAGCAATCGAGTCACCGGAGTGCACGCCAGCTCTTTCAATATGCTCCATAATACCAGGGATGACGACGGTCTCCTTATCACAGATCGCATCGACTTCCACTTCTTTACCCAGCATATAACGGTCAATCAATACCGGATGCTCAGGGTTGATTTTTACGGCATACTCCATGTAGCTCAATAGCTCATCATCGGAATAGACGATTTCCATCGCGCGGCCACCCAGTACATAAGATGGACGAACCAACACCGGGTAGCCATGGATCGCTGCCATACCAACTGCCTGGTCAACTGATGTTACCGTACCACCTGGAGGCTGAGCGATATTCAATCCACGAAGCAGCGCTTCGAATTTCTTGCGATCCTCTGCTGCATCGATGTTTTCCAGATCGGTACCAAGAATGCGTACGCCGGCTTTGGATAATGGTGCAGCCAGGTTGATCGCAGTTTGACCACCGAATTGAACGATAACGCCGATTGGCTGCTCGCGCTCAATAACGTTCATAACATCCTCGAAGAATAAAGGCTCGAAGTACAAGCGATCGGAAGTATTAAAATCGGTTGACACGGTTTCTGGATTGTTATTGATGATTACAGCTTCGTACCCAGCGGCTTGAATTGCCCATACGGCATGTACGGTAGAGTAATCGAATTCGATACCTTGTCCAATACGGATTGGACCGGAACCCAATACAACAACCTTTTGCTTCGTAGCTTCCTTGACTTCATCTTCAGTCTCATAGGTTGAGTAGTAGTAAGGCGTAGTGGCCTCGAATTCCGCAGCACACGTATCTACCATTTTGTACACAGGCTTCAGGCCGATGCTTAAGCGGTAAGCGCGAATTTCCGACTCATTCGTGAATTTCAAGCCGCTGTTAGCTGCTGTGCGGATCTCAGCGATTGCACGATCTGTAAAACCTTTTCGTTTCGCTTCACGCAGAACCTCATCGCTTAGCTCAGGCTCAGCGATCTGCTTTTCGAACAGGATCATACCTTCCAGCTTGTTCAGGAACCACCAGTCGATTTTCGTCAAATCCTGAATTTGCTGCAGCGTATAACCGCGGCGGAATGCTTCTGCGATCAGGAACATCCGTTCGTCATCAGGTTTTATCAAGCGTGTTTCCAATGTTTCTTGATCAAGCAAGTCGGTTTCCTTAAGGAACAGACGGTGAACTCCAATTTCCAATGAACGGATCGCTTTATGAATCGATTCCTCGAAAGTACGGCCGATCGCCATAACCTCGCCTGTCGCTTTCATTTGCGTACCCAGCTTACGATTAGCTGATGTAAATTTATCAAACGGCCAGCGAGGGATCTTCGATACGATATAATCCAGTGTAGGCTCGAAGCAAGCATAGGTTTGACCCGTTACCGGGTTCATAATTTCGTCCAAGGTGTAGCCGATAGCGATTTTGGCAGCCATTTTGGCAATCGGGTAGCCGGTTGCTTTGGAAGCCAATGCGGATGAACGGCTTACACGTGGATTAACTTCAATTACATAGTATTGATAGCTGAAAGGATCAAGTGCGAACTGTACGTTACAGCCACCTTCAATATTCAATGCGCGAATAATTTTCAGCGATGCCGAACGCAGCATTTGATATTCACGGTCGGATAATGTTTGGCTCGGTGCAACAACGATGCTGTCCCCTGTATGAACGCCAACCGGATCGAAGTTTTCCATGTTGCAGACAACGATACAGTTATCGTTCGCATCACGCATTACCTCGTATTCAACTTCCTTCATGCCTGCGATGCTTTTCTCAACCAGACATTGTCCAATTGGACTGTAACGGATTCCTGAAGCTACGGTCTCCACCAGTTCTTCCATGTCGGCGCAAATGCCTCCGCCTGTTCCACCCAGTGTATATGCAGGGCGAACAATTAATGGAAACCCGATTTCATTCGCAAAATCAACAGCTTCTTCAACAGTCGTTACGATAACACTATCCGGAACGGGCTGCTCTAATTCTCTCATCAGATCACGAAACAGGTCACGATCCTCGGCTTTTTCGATAGCTGTTAATTGTGTTCCCAGCAGCTTAACATTTTCACGCTCCAACACACCTGCACGAGCCAATGCAACGGCCATATTCAGACCTGTTTGACCACCAAGTGTTGGAAGCAAACCGTCTGGACGTTCCTGACGAATAATTTGCGTAACAAACTCCAATGTGATGGGCTCGATATATACTTTGTCGGCCATGTTCGTGTCGGTCATGATCGTCGCTGGGTTGCTGTTGATCAGGACGACCTCCATGCCTTCTTCCTTCAATGCCTGACAAGCTTGTGTTCCTGCGTAGTCAAACTCAGCTGCTTGTCCAATGACAATCGGACCGGAACCGATCACTAATATTTTTTTGAGGCTATTATTTTTTGGCATAGTCTAGTTCTCCTTTTGCTGCAGGTCCGGAAGCACCGGCTGCTTGTAATCCTAGCTTGGAAGCCGCAGAAATTTGCGCTTGTCTAGGGAGCTGCGGACGATCCGCTTTGAACTGGCGTATTTGCTGGATGAAATCATCGAACAAATAACTGGAGTCAAAAGGACCCGGGGACGCTTCAGGGTGATACTGTACGGAAAAAGCAGGATACTTGGTGTGCTTCAAGCCTTCGATAGTACCATCATTGTTATTGATATGTGTAACTTCAAGCTCCGTGTTTGCAATGGATTCATCTTTAACGGTATAGCCATGGTTTTGCGATGTGATATAACAACGATTGCTTTGCAGAGCCTTAACCGGATGGTTACCGCCGCGATGTCCGAATTTCAGCTTGTCCGTGTCAGCGCCGCAAGCAAGAGCGAACAACTGATGGCCTAAGCAAATACCGAAAATCGGGAATTCACCAAGCAAATCAGCAATCATGGATACGGCATGCGGAACATCCTTTGGATCCCCAGGGCCATTGGACAGCAGGATGCCATCCGGTCCCAAGCGGCGAATTTGTTCAGCTGTTGTATCATGAGGTACAACGACAACGTCGCAATCACGTTTAACCAAATCACGAAGAATTCCACTTTTGGAGCCAAAGTCAACCAGCACTACCCGTTCCTTAGGTCCTGGAATACTGAACACACTTTTGGTTGAAACTCTGGAAACCTGATCGTTCATTAATGAGCTGCCTGTTAATTGCTCCATCAGCTCAGCAACTGACTTCGTAGAAGTCGTCAGCATGGCTTTCATAACTCCATGATGGCGAATCCGACGAGTCAGCATCCGGGTATCGATATCGCTAATGCCGATAATTCCGTATTCTTTAAGCAAGCTGTCCAGTGAATATTCCGCTCTCCAGTTGCTCGGTACCACTTCATGCTCACGTACGACGAAGCCATGGATAAAAGGACGAATCGACTCGAAATCATCACGCGCCATACCATAGTTGCCTATCAGCGGGTACGTCATCGTTACAATTTGTCCACAATAGGAGGGGTCTGAAAGAACCTCCTGATAACCAGTCATACCTGTATTAAAAACGACCTCGCCAACCGAGTCGCCCTCACTTCCGAAGCCTTTGCCCGTAAATAATGTACCGTCTTCCAACAATAATCTTGCCTGCATCGATTTCAACTCCTTATCTACTTGAGTCCAGCTCTTTAAGTGGTAACTCTGTAATGAACCTGTTTATTGTAGAATTGGCTTCTACGCCAATCGCTCCGTTTATGCTTCTGACCAAACGACCTTGCCGCCCACCATCGTATGCGTCGGCCAGCCTTGCAAGCTCCAGCCTATGAAAGGTGTATTGTGTCCTTTGGATAGGAAATCCGCCGGGTCGACCGCTTGTTCCTTATTCAAATCAATAATTGTAATATCCGCTACTTTACCTGCTTCCAACCAGCCTTGTGATAAACCGAAAACTTGTGCTGGCAAGGAGGTCATTTTGTCCACCAAAAACTGCAGTGTCCATTGTCCTGTTGCAACAAACTTGGTATAGAGCAGCGGGAATGCTGTTTCAAACCCAACAATTCCGAAAGGAGCCAAATCAACTCCCTTTGCTTTCTCTTCTGCACTGTGAGGTGCATGATCGGTTACGATAATATCGATAGTTCCATCCAGCAAACCTTCGATACACGCCTGTACATCTCTTGGCGTACGCAGCGGCGGATTCATTTTCCAATTGGCATCGTCCAGACCCGGGATATCTTCATCGGACAGCAGCAGGTGGTGCGGACAAACCTCGGCTGTCACCTTAATGCCAAACTGCTTGGCATGGCGAATCAATCGAACCGATTGCTCCGTACTGACATGACATACGTGGTAATGCGCGCCGGTTGCTTCTGACAAAAGAACATCGCGGCCTACATGAATCGCTTCGGATTCATTAGGGATTCCTTTTAAGCCGTGTTTGCGGGAAAATTCCCCTTCGCTCGCCCATGCTCCCACTGTCAACGTGTCGTCCTCGCAGTGTGCGATAATCGGCAGTCCAATGGATGCAGCCTTCGTCATGGCATCCTTCATCATTTGCGCGTTTTGTACGCCTACACCATCATCCGTAAATCCGATAGCTCCCGCTTCCTTCAAAGCATCGAAGTCAGTCAGCTCGCGTCCCAGCTCATTTTTGGTAATACAAGCATAAGGGAGTACGCGTATAATGCCTTCATTCTCAGCCTTATCCAGCACATATTTGACCGTTTCTACGGTATCGATAACAGGCCGTGTGTTCGGCATGCAGGCTATCGTTGTAAAGCCGCCGCGTGCTGCTGAGCGTGTTCCACTTGCAATCGTCTCTTTATATTCAAAGCCTGGCTCACGAAGATGCACATGCATATCGATCAAGCCCGCTGTAACCAGCTTGCCTGCCGCGTCAATCACTTCGTGCCCTGCGGTATCTGGCAATGTATCTCCTGCTTCGATAATCTGTTCAATCAGTTGACCTTCTACCAATATATGACGTTTTGCAAGCTCATTACCCGAAGCTACCGTCTGTGCATTCAATATCCAAATTCCCATAATGGCCTCCCTGTAATTAAAGTTTATGAAGCTTAGCTCAGTGCCCGCTCAATGACTGCCATTCTTATAGGTACACCATTTCCCATTTGTTCAAAAATTCTTGATCTTCCGCATTCCACCAGCTCGTCATCAATCTCCACATTCCGATTAATCGGCGCAGGATGCATAATGATCGCATGAGCTGCCATCGAAGCCTCGCGCTTTACAGTCATTCCGTAGGCTTCTCTGTAATCTTCCTGGGATTTGAACAACCCCTCTTCATGACGCTCCAATTGAACCCTGAGCATCATCACTACATCGCCTTTTATCGCTTCCTCCATGCTCACATAAGGGGCGTGAGCAGCAAGCTCTGGCGCTTGCATCACTTGCGGAGCACAAAAGCTGACGTTGGCTCCAAGAGTCTTCAGCGCCCACAAATTCGAACGTGCAACCCGACTATGTAAAATATCCCCTATAATCGATACATTCAGCCCGCGCAGCTCACCAAAATGCTTACGCATCGTATACAGATCAAGCAAGGCCTGAGTGGGATGCTCGCTGTTGCCGTCTCCCGCATTAATTAAGGGTACTTTAATCTTTTGTGCAATCTCAGCAAGCAGTCCATTAGGTTTCATACGAATCACACCTGCATCAATACCCATGGATTCCAAAGTTTTGACCGTATCGTAGATCGATTCGCCCTTTTGAACACTGGACACAGCAGCAGCAAAGTTCAACACTTCCGCACCGAGTCGTTTCTCGGCAACCTCGAAGGAGAATCTGGTTCTTGTACTGTTTTCAAAAAACATATTGGCAACAAACTTGCCATTCAAATGATTTGACAGCTTGGCGGGAGCTTGCTCCCAATATGCAGCCCGATCCAGTAAGGATGTAATTTCTTCAGCGCTCATACCTTGCGTACCGAGCAAATGCTTATGTGATGCTACCTGAAGCTGAGTCATCTCTGCTGCCTCCTCTGTTGAGTAATAACTACCTGATCGACCCCGTCAACTTCATGAAGCAGTACTTCAATCGTTTCCAATCGCGAAGTCGGTATGTTCTTGCCTACGTAATCAGGACGGATCGGAAGCTCACGATGTCCACGATCTACCAGCACGGCGAGCTGTATCATCTGCGGCCGTCCCATATCCATCAGCGCATCCATTGCCGCTCTCACCGTTCTGCCTGTATACAACACATCATCGAACAAAATCAGCTTCTTATTATGAATATCAATGGCTGCAGGCGGCTCTTCGCTTGCTTTGGAATCCCGTCTGCCAGATCGGTCATCTCTGTACTTGGTAACGTCGATTTCACCGACAGGTGCAGGAACATTCTCGATTTCCAAAATATGTTCAGCAATGCGATTCGCCAAGTAAATACCTCTAGTGCGAACACCGATCAGCATACAGTTCTCAAAGCCTTTGTTTTTTTCCAGTATTTCGTGGGCGATCCGTGTCAATGCACGGCGCATCCCCGTTTCGTCCATGAGCACATGCTCGCGTTCTGCTTCCTGACTCAAGGTCTTCGACCTCCTGCTCCAGTGATAGACAAAATAAAAAACCTTGCTCGTTAGGGCAAGGTTTGCGGACATACGGAGATAACGGACGTTAGTAGACCTCATAATGAGACTGACCCATTAGTGCCTAATAGCCGTTGTTTCCATTCGTTCACCTTGCCAGTCTCTCTGGACTGAGTTTAAAGGTGCTTTTAAGTTACGAGTATTATCCCATGTTCGACACAATGTGTCAATAGGATGCAAAAAATGATCATAACCATATTCATATAATTAATAGAAAGCCCAATATTATCAAGCATCATGCCGCTTATGTGAGGTTTGCGATTTTATCACTCCGAAACAGACAAGGTTTGGTGTAATCCCGTCGCAATTCGGCAACCTAAATATTGCTTGAACATGGCTTTTATGCTATAAAGATTAAGAGAGATTTTACCCGTGTCATGAATGATTACACGGTATATGATATAGGGAGTTGGAATGTGAATGACAGAGATGAACACTTTGGAGATTATTCAATTTATTAAAAACAGCGTAAAGAAAACACCGGTGAAGGTATATGTCAAAGGTGACTTGGAATCCATCGATTTTGGTTCCGAGATTCAATCCTTTATATCCGGCAAAAGCGGTGTACTTTTCGGTGAGTGGACTGAAGTAAAACGTGTGCTGGACGAAAACCAAAGCCGTATTGAAGATTATGTAGTTGAGAATGACCGTCGTAATTCGGCAATCCCTATGCTTGACCTTAAAGGCATCAACGCTCGTATCGAGCCAGGTGCAGTCATTCGTGATAAAGTATCTATCGGCGACAATGCGATTATCATGATGGGAGCTTCCATCAATATCGGTGCGTCTATTGGTGCAGGTACTATGATTGATATGAACGTAGTCGTTGGCGGCCGCGCGGTTATTGGAGCTATGTGTCATATTGGTGCAGGTTCCGTTGTTGCTGGTGTTATTGAGCCTCCTTCCGCTCAACCCGTAGTCATTGAAGACGACGTGTTGATTGGTGCCAATGCCGTTATCCTCGAAGGTGTTCGTATTGGTAAAGGTTCTGTCGTTGCTGCAGGCGCTATCGTTACTCAGGATGTTGCCGAGTATACGGTCGTAGCTGGGGCTCCAGCTCGAGTTATCAAAATGGTGGATGCCAAAACAAAATCCAAAACCGAAATTTTGCAAGACCTCCGCACCCTTTAAGGTGCTTGGCTTAACGCTCGGCGTATATCGCCGGGCTTTTTTACTCTTCATTACCTGTTAGGAGGATTAACCACTCAATGACCCATTCGACTTCGAGTACTAGCGCGGCACCAAGTCCATTTGTAAAAATCCGCAGACAGCTGCACCAAATTCCCGAGCCAGGTTTTGCTGAATTCAAAACTCAGCAGTTTGTGCTGAATTATCTTCATTCTCTTCCACAGGAGCGTCTCGAAATCCGTACCTGGCGGACAGGTGTAATCGTGAATATAAAAGGAACCTCCCCAAAACGTCGCTTTGGCTACAGAGCCGATATGGATGGTCTGCCTATCATGGAAGATACCAGCTATGAATTTCGCTCCACCCATCATGGATATATGCATGCTTGCGGACATGATGTTCACATGTCAATCGGGCTGGGTATTTTGACCCGGATTGTACAGACTCCGATCAGGGATGATATCACGTTTATTTTTCAACCTGCGGAAGAAGGTCCTGGCGGAGCACAGCCTATGCTTGAATGTGAGGAACTGCAGGATTGGATGCCTGACCAAATTGTAGCACTCCATATTGCCCCCGAATATCCAGTTGGCACGATCGCTACAAAGCCGGGTATTTTATTTGCCAATACCTCCGAACTGTTCATAGACCTTACTGGTAAAGGCGGACATGCTGCTTATCCTCACCTTGCCAATGATATGGTGATTACTGCTTGTCAGTTGGTTTCACAGCTGCAAACTATTGTATCACGCAATGTAAATCCACTCGATTCTGCCGTTATTACGATTGGTAAAATTGAAGGTGGCACGAAGCAAAATATTATCGCCGAGAAGTCACGTCTGGAAGGAACCATTCGCACCTTATCCGCTGCAACGATGCTGCTAATCAAATCGCGCATTGAAGCACTGGCCCAAGGTATGGAAACCGCCTATGACTGCAAGGTCGATATAGATTACGGAGCTAATTATTTGCAGGTATTCAACCATGCAGAAACTACCCAAGCATTTATGAACTGGGTACGTGAAACAGATACTATGAAGGTAATCGAATGCACAGAGGCTATGACCGGTGAGGATTTCGGTTATTTTCTGGAGAAAATTCCTGGCTTTATGTTTTGGCTCGGGGTGGATACGCCTTACGGTCTGCATCATTCCAAAATCGAACCCAACGAGCACGCCATCGATCTCGCGATTGAGCTAATTGGCAGCTACTTCAGGTGGTTATCGGAGCAAGATTAATAAATAAAGAGAGAAATAGGTTAGCACTGTTCGGCGACCCAAGGTCATAGGCTGTATGTCAAGTTCTCTCTTGATCCAGACCAATTCAAAAAGAATACTTAATTATTTAATACGTTTCAATCTATCTAACTCCAAATCGTGTTCACCGATTCTCCTTGCCAAATAAGCGATATCTTCTTTTGTCGCTGTCTGTTCCAGCTTGGCATCGATCATAGTCAACAAAGACAATACATCATGCGTTTGTGAGTATTCCATACGATCCAACTGATGCTGCATATGTGTGAGCTGTTCCTTAATTGATGGCAGTTCCTTCAGTTGTTCTTTCATTGGTGCCAGGTCCTTCAGCTGCTCTTTCATTGATGCCAGGTCCTTCAGCTGCTCTTTCATTGGTGCCAGGTCCTTCAGCTGCTCTTTCATCGGTGCCAGGTCCTTCAGCTGCTCTTTAATTGGAATCAACTGCTCGGTAATTTCTTCCTTTACCACCATCCGTATCGCATTGATCAGATCCTGATCCATTCATTTACACCTCCAATATATTTTAGATAATTACATTACCATCATATCATAGCGAGACAAGCTTGACGATGATTGTCATACAAAAAGCTCCTTACACCGTAAACGGTACAAGGAGCTTTGTTATTTACAATTTGCGAACAAAAGCTTCCATACGGTCCAGCGCTTGCTCAAGAACTTGCCTGCTGTAAGCATAGGATATCCGAATGTAACCTTCTCCATAGATGGAAAATGCATCCCCAGGCACAACAGCAACCTTATGCTCATTCAACAACCTCATTGTAAAATCCATTGAGGATAGCTTAAACCGTTCAACCGATGGAAATAAATAAAAAGCTCCCTCCGGCTTTTCCAGTTCGAATCCCATCTGCAGTAAGCGACTGTACACATAGTCTCTACGCTGCATATAGGCTTCCTTCATAGGCAATGCATCATCCACGCCGTTCGTCAGCGCCTCCAGCGCCGCATATTGGCTGATCGAGCTTGCACATGTCACATTGTACTGGTGCACTTTAACCATATGCTTAGCCACATACTCCGGTGCAAAAACAAATCCGATCCGCCAACCGGTCATCGAGTGCGATTTGGACAATCCATTAATGACAATCGTTTTCTCGCGCATGGAAGGAATCATAGCGATCGAGACATGGGGTTGATCGTAAATCAGTTCACTATAAATTTCATCGGAAATGACAAATATCGATTTTTGCTCCAACAGACTTGCGATATCTGCGAGCTCCTGACCACTCACAACCCGTCCCGTTGGATTCGATGGATAACATAAAATGATGCAGCGGGTTTTGTCTGTAATGTGAGGCTCTATCAACTCGGCTGTCAGTTTAAAGCCATGATTCCGCGTGTCCACATAGATGGGAACACCTCCACACAATCGAACCAGAGGCTCATACCCCGGATAGATCGGCCCAGGAATCAACACTTCACTGCCTGGCTCCAGAATCGTTCTTAACGTAATATCCAGCGCCTGACTTGCCCCAGTAGTGACGATAACCTCTGATTCAGGTGCGTAGTGCAAATCATATTTATTCCGTACAAAAGCAGCTGCTGCCTGGCGAAGCTCCAGAAGCCCAGGGTTTGCTGTGTAAGTCGTTTTATGTGCATCGATTGCCAGCTTGGCGGCCTGCAAAATATGATCAGGCGTCGGAAAATCCGGCTGACCAATGGTTAAAGAAAGTGCATCCGGAAACTGACTAACCAGATTAGCGATTTTTCGGATTCCCGATATTTGAATATCCTTCACACCGGGATTGATCAAATGTTCCATTGTCGGTTCCCCAATCTTAGCGATTTTTCAATATATGGATCAAATGCTGCATATCCGCTGGAATTTCCGCTTCAAACTGCAAATGCTCTCCGGTTCTTGGGTGTGTGAAGCCAAGTATGGCGGCATGCAGCGCTTGCCCATCCATCGTTGCGCCTTTGCCGCGCGAAGGACCGTAAGCAGGATCTCCTACAAGGGGATGCCCAATAAACTTCATGTGCACCCGAATTTGATGGGTTCTGCCGGTTTCAAGCCTGAGCTCCAGCAAGGTATGATCACCATAGCGTTCAAGCACAGCAAAATGCGTTACCGCCTTCTTACTGTTGCGCTCTGTTACGGTATACAATTTACGATCGAACGGGTCCCGACCGATTGGAGCATCCACCGTACCTTGCTCATGCGTCACATTCCCGTGTACAACAGCCAAATATTTTCTGACCACCGTATGTTCCTTCAGCTGCGCGGCCAATGATTGGTGAGCCGTATCATTTTTGGCAGCCATCAGCAATCCCGAGGTATCTTTATCAATTCGATGGACGATTCCAGGGCGCATCACCCCATTAATCCCAGATAAATCTTGACAATGGTACAGCAGTGCGTTAACCAATGTACCGCTATAGTGGCCAGGAGCTGGATGAACAACAAGCCCTCTTGGCTTATTGATGACTATCATGTCCCCATCCTCGTAAACCACTTCGAGCGGAATGTTCTCAGCGGTCAGATTCAATTCTTCCGGTTCAGGTGTAAGCAGTTCCAGTTGGTCGCCTGCCGACAGCTTGTAATTAGCCTTAACAGGTGCACCATTGACTTTCAGATGGCCGTCCTTGATCCATTGTTGGACCAGACTGCGGGATACGTCCTCATCCGATGCTTCAGCCACGAATTTATCAACCCGTTCACCTTGATCCTGAGCCTCTGCAATCCATTCTTTCCGATTCTCCAATTCTTCTTGTTCAGAAACAGACATAAGATTACGCGCCTCTCTTTTCTTTTCTCCAGCTGATGATGGAATCGATAAAAATGAGTGCTACACCAATGCAGATCGCTGAATCGGCAATATTAAAAATCGGATAGGTATAGTCAACAGGGCTGCCAAAACCATTAAATTGGAAACGAAATTTTAGAAAGTCGACCACTTCACCAAACAATGCCCGATCAACAAAGTTCCCCAAAGCTCCACCCAATAGCAGGCTTAGCGCAACGGGCAGCAGCTTTTTACCCTCTTTGTAGCTTTTGCGAAGATAAATTATAATACCAGCCGCAACAACCAACGTGATCACAATAAAAAACCACCGTTGATCCTGCATAATGCCAAAAGCAGCACCACGATTCCGATGTGACGTAATTTGAAAAAATTCACCAATAACCGAAACCGCCTCATTTAATTCAAGCCGATTCACAATCAGCCATTTGGTAACCTGATCTAAGATCAGTACCACTAACGCATATAAATAATATCTCAACGTTACAGCTCCTTTTTCGCTTCCTGCTCCTGATTTACGCCTTAGACCCATGATTTACCTATGTAAAAAACTTCGTTTCTGCAAAAAATAGCAGCAATGCTCTCAAAGGAGGCGTACTTGATGACTCATGATCCTCATCCAATCAGCTCTCAGCAATTGCAATCGTTACGCTCAATTTTACTTGAAGAACAACAATGGCTGGAGAAAGAGAGAGAAAGCAACAGCCATTTTGGTCTCTCCGACTCCCTTCGTGATCAGACGGGCGAGCTATCCACTAACGATAACCATCCAGCCGATTTAGGGTCAGAAATGTTTGAACGCAGTAAAGATATAGCTTTAAACGTTAACCTGGAAAGTCATTTTACCCAAGTTGCAGAAGCACTGGAACGAATCGACAAGGGGCAATATGGCATCTGCCAGAGCTGTGGCGCTCCTATTTCTTTTGAACGACTAGAGGCTGTGCCTACTACCTTATATTGCAAAAAACACGTTCCTGATGCTCCTGACATAGAGTATCGTCCAGTCGAAGAAGATATTCTGGCCCCGCCGTTCGGCAGAACGAGTCTGGACGAACTTGACAAGGAAACCGAATTTGACGGCGAAGATGCTTGGCAAATCGTTGAAAGCTGGGGCAGCTCCAATTCACCGGCTATGGCAGACAACCCCAACATTTCAAATAACTATAACGACATGGAAATTGAAGCTGACGAGCAGGTTGGTTACGTGGAAGCTTTTGAAAGCTTTTTGGCAACGGATATATATGGTCAACACGTTACTTTGATCAGAAATCGAGCCTATAACGAGTATATCCATAACAATGAAGGCGAAGGTTTGCTAGAGCTTGACCCGCAGGATGCCGAAGATGATACGTATACGGATCTCACTTAGCTAATAGGTTCTTCCCTCCAATTGATATTGGACATGCTTGATGATATCAGCTATATAGTCTCCGATTATCGGTAAATTCAAGGCTCCCAACAATTGAAGAACATACAGAATCGTCGTAGCAAACACAGTAAAACCAATCGCGATCCCGACACCTCTTGCTAAACCAGCCAGTAAATTCGAGAAAATGAGCTTACGCGGACTGTTGAGCAGATCCACATAATCGGCAATTTGGGTTCGTTCCATCTGATTTGCAATCTTGGTCACTTGCTGGTGGATACTTTCCATAAGCTTCCGATCCGGCAATGTTTGATGTCCGCTCAAGCCCATTCCTCCAGACTTTCTCATCAGACTCATCCCGTCAGCAGGATCTTTTGTTTTCTGCCGCGGGATGAGTCCATTCTGATTAAACCTCTATCCTCTGCTTGATAACTTCCGCGCAGCGTTTGCACAAGGTCGGATGATCTGCATCCAGACAGACATCCTTGGTAACATTCCAGCAGCGCTCACATTTTTCACCTTCAGCTATTTTCACCTGTACAGACAACCCTTTGGATGAACGAGCCCCCTCTGGTGCCGTCGTTCCGGCCTCATGGACCTCAACGGCAGAAACAATAAACAATTGCTCCAATTGCTCCAAGCCGGCTAACAGCTGTGCTTGCTCCGCATTAGGATACAGATGAACCGCTGCACCGAGCGAATTCCCGATCATTTTTTCCTTACGTGCATCCTCCAAAGCCTTCAGAACATCATCACGCACAACGATAAACTGCTCCCACTTGGATTCCATCTTTTCATCGAACAGCGTCGTATCCACTTCAGGCAGCTCGCTTAGTTGAATGCTGTCCAACTCAGTACCTGGAATGTACTTCCATACTTCATCCGCGGTATGCGGCAAAATCGGAGCAATTAACTTAGTTATTACCGTCAAGGCATCATATAATACGGTTTGTGCTGCTTTTCTACCCGAATCGGACGGGGCACTTGCATAAAGTCTGTCTTTAATAATGTCCAGATAAAAAGCACTCATCTCCACGGCGCAGAAATGATGTACAGACTGATACACAATATGAAACTCGTAGGCGTCGTATGCCTTGATAACACGGTCTGTCATCCGGTTCAAACGTGCCAGTGCAAAACGGTCCAGCTCATTCATTTGGTCAGGAGCCACACGATCTGCTGTCGGGTTAAAGTCTGATAAATTCCCCAGCAGGAAACGCAGCGTGTTCCGAATCTTGCGATACACTTCGGTAATTTGATTCAAAATATTGTCTGAAATGCGTACATCCGATTGGTAATCAACCGAAGAAACCCACAGGCGTAAAATATCGGCGCCCAGCTTGTCGCATACCTTATTAGGATCAATGGTATTGCCCAGTGATTTGGACATTTTACGCCCTTCACCATCCAACGTAAACCCATGACTCAAAATTCCTTTATATGGCGATTGTCCGTGCACAGCAACACCCGTAATTAAAGAAGAATTGTACCAGCCGCGATATTGGTCCGAGCCTTCCAAATACAGATCTGCCGGCCATTCCAACTCGTCTCTTGTTTCAAGAACAGCCACATGACTCGACCCGGAATCAAACCATACATCCATGATGTCGGTTTCCTTACGGAATTCAGTATCCCCGCTGATCGGGCAAACCGTACCTTCTGGCAATAGCTCGGATGCATCCTTTTGAAACCAGGCATTGGAGCCTTCACGCTCAAAAATTTGAGCCACATGCTCAATCGTTTCCTTATTGACGAGCGGCACATTGCTGTTCCGACCGTAAAAAATTGGAATCGGTACTCCCCATACCCGCTGACGCGAAATGCACCAATCGCCACGATCTGCGATCATGTTATGCAAACGAACCTCGCCCCAGGCCGGAGTCCATTTTACCTTTTTGATTTCCTCCAGCATTTCTTCGCGAAACTTGTCTACAGATGCAAACCACTGCTCGGTGGCACGGAAAATAACCGGCTTCTTTGTCCGCCAATCATGCGGATATTGATGCTGGATCAAGCTCATGTGAAGCAAATGTCCTGATTCTTTCAGCATTTCGGTGATCACTTTATTGCCTTTATCGTAGAACATCCCTTCAAAGCCTGGCGCTTCCGCTGTAAAATGACCTTGATCATCAACAGGACAAAGCACACCGAGATTGTAGCGTTGACCAATCACAAAGTCATCTTCCCCGTGACCCGGCGCGGTATGTACACAACCCGTACCCGCTTCCAGTGTGACATGATCTCCTACCATGACAAGTGATGTCCGATCGTAGAACGGATGCTGACACAACACATGCTCAAGCTCACTGCCTTTAATTTGCGACAATACCTTAACATCCGTCCAGCCAATTTCCTTCGATACGGCTTCAAGCAAGCCTTGAGCCACCACATA
This sequence comes from Paenibacillus sp. FSL H8-0034, assembly GCF_038000305.1. Classification (NCBI taxonomy): domain Bacteria; kingdom Bacillati; phylum Bacillota; class Bacilli; order Caryophanales; family Paenibacillaceae; genus Paenibacillus; species Paenibacillus sp. FSL H8-0034. Next base: position 3,345,918 of record NZ_JBBOBS010000001.1, on the reverse strand, counting down.
CTTTTTGCCTTCCACTTCGACAAGCGCGTATTCGAAATCAGGATGCAAGGAAATACCCAGATTGGCAGGCAACGTCCAAGGTGTCGTCGTCCAAATCACAATCGAAGCATCCTCGGGCAGCTTGCCTTTACCGTCTTTCACTTGAAAAGCGACATACACAGAAGTAGACGTTTTGTCCTGGTATTCGATTTCTGCTTCAGCTAGTGCACTTTCCGAGGACGGAGACCAATAAACCGGCTTAAGCCCCTTGTAAATATAGCCTTTATTCACCATTTCACCAAATACGCGGATTTGCTGAGCTTCGTATTTGGGCTGCAGTGTAATATAAGGGTTGTTCCAATCGCCGCGAACGCCTAAACGTTTGAATTGCGCCTTCTGCCGTTCAACCGATTGCAGTGCGTAGTCCTTACAGTATTCGCGAAACTCATGAACGCTCATTTTTTTACGATCAATTTTATCGTTGTTGGCAACAGCCTGCTCAATCGGCAAACCATGTGTATCCCAGCCTGGAACGTAAGGCGCGTCGTAGCCCTGCATCGTTTTGAAGCGTACAATAATATCCTTAAGTACCTTGTTCAACGCATGTCCAATATGAATATCGCCATTCGCATAAGGAGGGCCATCATGCAAAATAAACTTAGGTTTTCCCTTGCGGCTCTCCTGTACCTTGCTATAAATATCAATTTCTTCCCAATGCTGCTGCATACCTGGCTCTGCTTGCGGCAAGTTGCCTCTCATCGGAAAATCAGTTTGTAATAAGTTTAATGTTTTGCCATAATCCATTAGTGTCCACTCCTTCGTTATATACAAAAAAACCTCCCATCCCCATAGGGACGAGAAGCCTCGCGTTACCACCCTGATTAAGACTTGCAGCTGTGCGCCAGACTTCTGTTCAGAAATCTTCGGCTTGCAGCCCAATAGCCTTCACTCAATAATCGTTAACGGGATTAGCCGATCCTCTCTACTGCTGGTTCAAGAGAATGCTCCTGGGTGATTTTCCATTACTGCAAAGATCGGGCTCGCACCAATCCCCGACTCGCTTTCCTTGCGTACGTAACCTACTCTTCCCACTCATCGCTTTTTGTGATCATTGTAGCAGTTTATTTTGCAATAGGCAAGCCGACTTAAGCTTGTTCAATTTCGATCCGTTCCATAGCATTCCAATCCTCTTGACCGAGCAGTTCAAGCTGTGCTTCCAGCAAAGTGCGAAAGCGTGTACGATAGATCGAAGCCTGCTTTTTGAGCTCTTCGATTTCCACAGAGATTTTGCGGGATTTCGTCAAGGATTCATTAATAATCCGGTCCGCATTTTTCTCGGCTTCCTTTATAATGAGCTGCGCCTCTTTTTTGGAATTGCTCCTTAACTCGTCGGCAGCTTCCTGAGCCACGATAATGGTCTTGCTCAAGGTTTCTTCGATACTGGAAAAATGATTAAGACGCTCCTGGATCGCAGCAAGCTGATTCTGCAAGTCCTTATTCTCACGGATATTTGCTTCATAATCTTTGATGATTTGGTCCAAAAACTCGTTTACTTGATCTTCATCATAACCTCGGAATGATCGGCCAAATTCTTTATTATGTATATCCAACGGTGTTAAAGCCATTGCTGCACCTCCTGAAAATTTGACATCAGTCCGGGAATCTCCGAGACTTGCTGTCCGACGCGTATTGCTATATTCGACGACACCTTCGTTATTTCCTTCATTTATCCAAAAAAACCTGAAAATTTTAACAAAAAAAATCGGCAATCACGCATATTTGCCGATTCTTAACCGATATCTTCCTTTTTTCGTAACACCTTCTACTTCCAGCACCTGAAACCGCCCAAAGCCTTGCAAGGATACCACATCTCCTGATTTCAAAGGCTTGCTCGGATCCTCTTCCTGCTTCCAGTTCAGCTTGCAGCGTCCCGCTTTAATGGGAATCAGGATTTTGGCACGGCTCAGATGATATACGTCACTGACAATACCATCCAAGCGAAGCGAAGCCACAGACAGCGTCATTTCTTCGAGCCTCGTTGGGGACACCAGCAGTTGGTCAAGCGTCAGCTGCTGGGTCTGAACATGCACGCGATGCACCTGCTGCAAATTCAGTCGCATATAATCAGCTACTTCCGATGCCACGATAAACTGACAGCCCTGATCGGTTACATAAATATCTCCGACTTTCTCTCGTTTCATACCGAGCGCAAGAATCGAACCCATGTAATCCCCATGGTCCAGATCCTTCAGTTTATTGTCCAATGAAGTAACAGAAATCAAGCTGATTCCCATATCCTCTTTATCCAATGCGCGATATTCAGGAGCTACAAAAGCTCGCTTACGCTCCGCTTGCTCATGTCCACCATCAAATCGGATATGAATATCCATGCTTCGATTTGCAAGCGTAGATAAAATGAAAGCCTGCCTAGGGTCCAAAAAATCGGTTAATTTAACCATATGCTGTTCCGCGCGTGCGATCCATTCGGCAGCCTTATCTACAAATCGATGCTCATCCGGATGGAAGTGGGTGTACACTTGCTCCCTGTTCTTCTCCATCATTTAATAAAAAACAACAGGACAGCTGCAATACCTTGCCCAACAAAGCGTAAAGCAATTAGCGCAACGATCGGCGAGATATCGATAACTCCAGCGATAGGTGGAATAAACCGACGAAAAATGGACAAATACGGTTCGCACAGCTTGCCCAATATTTCGCCAATAAAGCTTTCTTTTGCACTAGGCAGCCATGATAACAGCACGTAGGCGATCAGCATGTATGTATAGATTTCAATAAGTGTGTTAACGTAGCCAACAATAGCAAACAAACGATTCACCTCGATTTAGAATGTGGTTGGAGCTAGCCCTCGTTATTCAGTATTTCCGAAATCGAGCCATGAATTTCAACCGTGTCCGGTGTGCACAGAAAAATATTAGGACCAATTTTGGAAATCGAACCATTGAGCGCATATACAGTGCCGCTTAAAAAGTCAACAATGCGGGTTGCCTGATCCGGACGAACCAGATGAAGATTGACAACGACTGGGCGGCGTGAACGCAAGTGGTCGGCAATTTCCTGTGTGTCCTCATAGGACTTAGGCTCATTCAGTATGACTCTCACTTGCTTGGCTGAATGTATGCTGACAATGTTTCCTTTATTTTTACGTTGCTCCACGGGATTGGTTTCATGTTCTTCGGCATGCTCAGTGACATGTTCACGTTCCGTGATTTCTTCTTCTTCCTGAATCCCGATAAAATTCATAAACTTATTCATCACACCCATCACAAATCTCCTCCTTAAAGTTTTCGTAGAAAACTGTCTTCGTAAGCATTACCTTATAGTTTTCGTATAAAACTGACTTCCTAAGCATACTGCGCGGCTATTCTTTACCTACTAATACGGTTCCGAGACGTATCCAGGTCGCGCCTTCTTCGATAGCGACTTCAAAATCATTGGACATACCCATAGATAAATGCTTAATTTCATAACCCAATACCTGTTCGCGATTTAATTCATCCCGCAGACGACGAAGCTCATGAAATACCGGTCTGGTCGATTCAGGCTCTGCTTCATAGGGTGCCATTGTCATCAAGCCAACTATTCGGATATGCGGCATATCTCGCAGCTTGTCAACAAAAGAGGCCAGTTCCTCAGGAGGTAGTCCATATTTGGTCTCTTCCCCGGATACATTCAGCTGTATAAAGCAGGATACAGTCAGACTCTGAGCGGCAGCCTTCTTCTCAATTTCGGTAGCTAGGGATAGCCGGTCCAGTGAATGAATGTAAGCAAATTTACCAATGACATCCTTTACTTTGTTCGTTTGCAAATGCCCGATAAAATGCCACACTGCCTGGTCATGAAATGCTTCCCACTTGGGCTGAACATCCTGCCAACGGTTTTCCCCAATATGGTTCATCCCCAAACGGATGGCCTCGCCTGTGGTCGCAAGTGAAACATACTTCGTTACAGCAATGATCTGAACATCTTGACGGTCTCTATTCGCACGGTCACATGCTTGCTTGACTTTATCTTCTACAAATTCAATATGCTGATTCAGCTTCAAACGGGAGGTCACCTCTATTCATACAAACCAATCCAGGCAGCCATTCTGCCTGTTTTCCCCGCTTCTTTGCGATGAGAAAAAAAGATATCGGAGCGGCAGCTTGTGCATAAACTACTCATTTCGATATGGGATGGCATAATTCCTGCTTTTATCATAATTTGTCGGTTCATTTGTTGCAAGTTTAAGTTGTATTTCCCGTTCTGTTTGCTTTCATAGATAGGGATGTTTCCATTTGCTTCTGTATTGGATATGTCTAACTTCTGCATGAGCGAGCTAAATTGCGAGACCACAGTATCATTTACCTCATAACAGCACCCTTGAATCGACGGGCCTATTGCAGCCATTACGTGCTCTGCCTTCGTTCCATATTCCTGATGCATAAGGTTCAACGTATGAGTTGCTATTTGAAGCACAGTCCCTTTCCACCCCGCATGAGCCAGTCCAACCACACGCCCCACCGGATCATAAAAATACAGGGGCACACAATCAGCAAACATCACGTGCAGAAACAGACCAGACTCATTGGTTATAAAAGCATCCGTTGCCTGAATCGCTCGTTCACGCGAATCGATACCTGCCCCTGCATGGGACCGGGTTACTTTAAGCACCTTATTTCCGTGAACCTGCTCCGCATAAGTGCACTGTTGCAAATCGACATGCAGAGCTTCTGCTAATTTATGACGATTGGTTACGACATCCTCATGTATATCCTCAACATGCAGACCGCAGTTCAAGCTGCCAAATTCACCGCTGCTAACGCCTCCATGACGCGAGGTGAAACCGGCTGTAAGTCCGCTGTCGCGTTCCATCCAGCTGCGTATAAACAACAATTCGCACCCATTATCAGCTTGCTCCGGCACGAACGGCTCCATAGTTGTAAGACCCCCTTCGTCAATCTGTCAGTTATCCATTTCGGTGTGTGTAAGATTCCTGTATGCTTGACAGCTTACTCATATCCGCTTTCTACCAGTATACACGAAGCCGCACTAAACAGCACCCCTTATGCAGCCCGATCTTGGCATATGCATTCGTTTTCTTAGCCTTGTCCCCGATATTGTTTATTAAATTCATGATATGCCTCAGGCTCTTCTTTTTGGCGAAAGCTGCGAACATCATCAATTTTGACCAGAACGACATCCATTCCGATTTTCACGATATTTTTCCAGGGGATCACGACATCAGTCGAGCCCCCAAACCAGCCGAAAAATCGGCCGCTGTTAGGCACAACTATCGACTCAATGGTCCCATTGCGCAGATCCAGCTCCAAATCGCTGATTTGACCGAGTTTTTTTCCGTCCACAATATTGATTACGTCCTTGGTTTGAAAATCTGATATTTTCACGTTGCTACCACCACGTATTCATTGGATTGTTGATCTCTTTTAGAGGCTGTTCAAAAAATCCACATTTGATCACGAAGTCTCACAGAAAGCTTATTCGGCATCGAATCTTGCATTCAGGCTCGAAGTGCGGTGCTCATTTAGGTATAACCTAAACTCCGCTCCTCCTTCTTCCCCGCTTCCGAAGCGAGTTTTCTACGAAAACTTGTGCTTCTCGGTGCTGAAATGCCGACTTTTTGAACACGTACTTTTACTACTATATGTGTGACTTGGGCAAAATGTCATCTTCCACAAAAAAACCTCCCTGCTGATTTCAGCAGAGAGGCCGCAAGGAAAGTTCCCCTTCCATATTAGGCGATTCGGACAAGCGATTAGTTTTTGACATACTTTTGCATTTGGGAAATCGCCGATTTTTCCAGACGCGATACCTGAGCCTGCGAAATGCCGATCTCGTCGGCTACCTCCATCTGTGTTTTGCCATCAAAGAACCGCATGGACAAAATCATCTTTTCCCGGGTATTCAGCTTGTGCATCGCTTCACGCAGGGCTATTCCCTCAATCCATGACACATCCTTATTCCGATCATCACTAATTTGATCCATCACATAGATCGGGTCGCCGCCATCATGATAGATCGGCTCAAACAAAGATACAGGGTCCTGAATCGCGTCCAGAGCAAATACGACATCTTCCTTTGGAACATTCAAGGCTTCAGATATTTCATAAATAGTCGGTTCGCGTGAATTTTGATTTGTCAGGCTGTCACGCACCTGCAAAGCTTTATAAGCGATATCCCGCAATGATCGGGATACCCGGATTGGATTGTTGTCTCGTAAATAACGGCGGATCTCTCCAATGATCATCGGTACCGCGTAGGTAGAAAATTTAACATTTTGGCCTAAATCAAAATTATCTATCGCCTTCATAAGTCCGATACATCCCACTTGAAACAGATCATCTACAAATTCGCCGCGATTATTGAAACGTTGAATCACACTCAGCACCAGTCTCAAATTGCCATTCACCAGCTTCTCTCTGGCCGATCGTTCATGAAGGGTCTGTAATTTTACGAATAATTCGCGCATTTCTGCATTAGTTAGTACAGGAAGCTTTGCAGTATCTACACCACAAATCTCGACTTTGTTTCGGGTCACCGTGATTACCTCCCAAGGAGAAACATTACTGTTAATTATCTCCTTGAGGTGTATTTTTATTCGTGGCTTCATTTCGATAAAATTATTAGGCAAGCGCTACCAATTTAGGCTTAATAACAAAGGTTCCGCTTTCATGAGTATAAAAAATACTTTTATTGCTGCCAAAAAAGCCCCGGGTTGGGCCCGGAGCTGCTGAAATCGATTTGGAATCTAAACCATCTTGTTAAACTCTTTACGCAGCCGCTTAATTATTCTTTTCTCGAGACGGGATATATAGGATTGGGAAATCCCTAGCATATCCGCAACATCCTTTTGTGTCTTCTCTTCTCCATTCTGTAGACCGAAGCGCAGCTCCATAATCGTTCTTTCACGTTCGGAAAGCTTATCCAAAGCCTTGTGCAGCAGCTTGCGGTCGACCTGCTCCTCTATATTGCGGTAAATCGTATCATTTTCGGTACCCAGGACATCCGACAAGAGCAGCTCATTGCCGTCCCAATCAATGTTTAAAGGCTCATCAAAAGAAACTTCACTGCGGATTTTGTTATTACGGCGCAGGTACATCAAAATTTCGTTCTCGATGCAACGTGAGGCGTAAGTGGCCAGCTTGATTTTTTTCTCGGGATCAAAGGTATTGACCGCTTTTATTAGCCCTATAGCGCCAATCGAGACCAGATCCTCAATATTAATACCGGTGTTCTCAAATTTGCGGGCAATGTACACGACCAGCCTCAGGTTGCGTTCAATCAGCATGGCTCGAATGGCCGAATCACCTGTCGTCAGCTTGCCAAGCAAATATTCTTCCTCTTCACGGGTAAGCGGCGGCGGCAAGGCCTCGCTCCCTCCTATGTAGTAAATTTCCTCGCTTTTGAGCTTCAGCATCATCATCAGACGGTAGTAGCTGATTTGCATACGCAGCTTCCATTTTAACAGCATGATCCTTATCCTCCTTACGCTTGTTGTAGGTTATCTCTGCATCAGCATCGGGTGTATGATAGCTTGGTATGAATTATCAGAGCTGAGCTTGCCTCCATCCAGTCCAATGAGCACCTTATGCGATTCATTTTGCTTGTCCTGATAACTGATAATCACTCGATCCGGCTTAATGGCCAGCATAAACTGGGTGGATTTATTAATCCCACGATAAGGTACAAGCCGCAGCCGGTCCTGCCATATGAAGGGGTCGGTCTCATCGTCGGTCCCGATCGCCGCGATCATTTGATCCACCTCAGCATCACGAATTTTCCTCATCCATGACTCAGATATGTAGTCCTGACATAGTGAGACTTCCAGCACCATAACCGGTGTACGGGTCAACGGATCGTATAACTGGTTTCCGGTATCAATCAAACCTGTGCAGTGCAGCTGCACCGCACCGATCTCAATGTGAACCTGAGCAAAAAAAGAAGTCAACTCCTCTCGCTGCCTAGCACTTTGGAATACCTTCTTGTAGAATCCAATCACCGCGATCAATGCAATGGCAATGAAAGTAACACCAAATTGCAGTTCGTGCGTCAAGCCTCCAGACTGGCTGATCACCATACCGTTCAGCACTTCATTCGAGGTCGCCCACAAATAATGGATCCCCAGAATACCTCCGGCAGCTACAAAGTTAATCAGATAAAAGGCACCCAAATTACGCAAATAATGCTGCATGCTTGCAAAACCAAAGCTGATGACAATCATGATTAATGCAAAGCACAGTTTAACAACAAAAGTAAACATAAAAGATAATGCCGGAACAAACATAAACACGACATACATCGCCCCGATGCCTGCTCCGATCACAAGTCTCCACCAAACAATCGGAATTTTGCGCGTACGCGCCGTCGTATACAGCAGCAAACCATCAATGACCAAATTCATCAGGAAAATAAGATCCACATAAACGATCATCGTTATTTTCCTTTCCTCGTAAGCGGCTACAGAGACAAGTATATATAACTTTATTTCCAAAGTCTGTCTAACGGTGAAGCCATAATGTGGCTTTTTTTGTTTAACACTGTCGTTATTACAACGTCGGCGATCCATGACTCGCTTTGTTCAAAAGGATTCATTATAACCATGTCGAATTGGGTACTAGATGAATATAGTACTTTTCATTCTCCGGCATTTCTTTACAATATAGGGTAAATGGACATCGGAAGGGAGAATCATCATGAAACCACGTAAAGTGAAGATCGTTGGAAGTGGAATCTATTTGCCAAAACAGTTGATTACTAGCGATGACATGGATCTTAAACTACAGGTTCCTTCTGGTTGGGTTCTCAGGAAATCAGATGTCAGAACCAGGCATTTCATTCAGGATGAGACCGCAGCGGAAATGGGTGCAAGTGCAGCATATACAGCACTCGCAAACGCTGGACTCACCTTTGCAGATATTGATTGCATCGTATGTACGAGTGGGACTATGCAGCAGCCGATACCTTGTACTGCAGCATTAATCCAAAAAGCCATGCATCAGGAGCATTCGGGGGTACCCTGCTTTGATATCAATTCGACCTGCCTTAGCTTCGTTACTGGCCTAGACACCATGTCTTATCTGATCGATGCGGGAAGATACCGCCGTGTCCTGTTGATAGCCACAGAGATTGCGTCGGAGGGAATTAATTGGACCGATAAAGAAAGTGCTTCCTTGTTTGGGGATGGCGCCGCTGCCGTTGTGATTGAACGGTCAACCGGTACTGATAGCTCGGCTATACTCCACGCAGCGATGGAAACCTACAGCTCCGGGGCCCATCTGTCCGAGATTAAAGCGGGTGGCAGCTTGCAGCATGCCAAACAGCGTACAGCAGCCAATGCTGATAACTATTTGTTCCAAATGAACGGTCAAGCCATATTCAGGATGGCATCCAAGCTGCTTCCCCGTTTTGTCGAGCAGCTGCTCAATCAAGCACAATTGCGTATGGCCGATATAAGCTTGGTTATTCCACATCAAGGCAGTGCCATGGCCATGAGATTGCTGCGTAAACGATTAGATATTTCCGAGGAAAAACTGCTTTACATTACACCAACGTTCGGGAACACTATCGCAGCATCGATTCCTATCGGACTTCACGAAGCCATACGCCTTGGCAAAATTTTAAGGGGTGACCGCATAATGCTGCTTGGCACTTCTGCCGGTCTTTCTTTAGGAGGCATTGTGCTTGAGTTCTAATACGGGAATGAACATTCTGTTAACCGGAGGACGTGCACCCGTTGCATTGGAATTAGCAAGGATGCTAGCCAAGGCTGGCCATCGTGTCGATCTTGCAGAAAGCGTACCTCATCATCTTTGCAGAAAATCCAAAGCCATTGCCCAAAGCTTTCTCGTTCCCAAACCCAATCAAGATCCTGAAGCGTATATTTCGGCTTTGTCCCGAATTATTGGGCAGCGAAACATTCAGGTGCTCCTGCCTACCTGTGAAGAGATCTTTTGGATAGCACGAGGTCTTGCCAAGCTTCAAAGCCTTTGCAAGGTCATTTCAGCACCGTTGGAGCAGTTAAAACGACTTCATAGTAAATGGGAGTTTATCCGGCGTGCGGAGGCGTTTGGCTTCGCAGTACCTCAAACACAAATTTTTCATAATACAAAAGAATGGGCGAATGTATGTAGTGTAGAACACTCTTGGCTCGATGCAGGCTTTGTATTAAAGCCGGTTTTCTCACGTTTTGGGGCGAATGTCCAGTTGTTCGGCCCAGAGTGCTCAGTTGCAGACAGACTCAGGCGTCTACAAACCAACCACGGCATAACAGCCACGTCGGCTCAGCCCTGGATCATTCAGCGATATATTAAAGGAAGGCCGCTCTGCACATATAGTGTGGCATGGAAGGGTATCGTAGTTGCCCATTCCGCTTATGAAGTGGAATATACGGCGAACCGTGGGGCATGCGTCTACTACCAGCAGCTTCAGCATTTACGAGCTTTGAACTGGGTGCAGTCCTTCGTACAAAAAGAGCATTTCAGCGGGCAAATCGCTTTCGACTTTGTGGAATCCTATGAAGACGGTATCTTGTATCCCATAGAATGCAATCCACGGGCAACAAGTGGCGTTCATTTATTTAACCCGGAGGACAAACTCGTTGAAGCGCTTATCCATCCTGAGGACTTATCCCAACAAGCATGTAGGCAGCCGCAGACTAATCAAGCTGCCATGCTGTCCATACCTATGCTGGCTTATGGACTGAATAAGGAACGAACCTGGGCGGCCATCTGTCACTGGTGGGCACAGTTTGTCTCGGCACGAGATGTCATATGGCAAGTCCGGGACCCGTTGCCTTTCCTGGAGCAAATTCCGCTAATGCTGGATGCTTGGCGGCTGAGCCACACGCAAGCGATTTCCATCACTGCAGCGATGACTTATGATATTGAATGGAATGGTGAAGCATGAAAGCACTCGTAACAGGAGGAACAGGATTTCTCGGAGGCCGCTTGGCTGAGCGTCTGCTGGGCGCAGGTTCGGAAGTGACAATTATTGGACGTAACGCCGCGATAGGCGCCAAATTTGCAGCGAAAGGTGCGAGATTCATAGAGGCGGATCTTCGCGATGAGCAAGCCATTGTCAACGCATGCCTGGGTCAGGAAGCAGTCTTCCATTGTGCAGCCTTGTCCTCTCCGTGGGGAGCCTATCGCGACTTCTATGAAACAAATGTTAAAGGTACCCGGCACATCCTGCATGGATGCCGGATTCATAAGGTGCAGCGACTTGTACATGTGTCTACACCAAGCGTCTATTTCAATTTTACAGATCGTTTGAACATTTCAGAAGCAGACCCGCTTCCGACCCGATTTGCCAATGCTTACGCGGCTACCAAACGGCTAGCCGAACTGGAGGTGTTGCAGGCAATTTCTTCGGGACTTCAGGCTATGATCCTCCGTCCTCGTGCTATCTTCGGTCCAGGCGACAGCTCCATACTGCCGCGTATCATTAGAGCCAATGCTTCACGTGGAGTTCCGATCATTAATGGGGGTCATGCATGGATGGATCTAACCTATATTGATAACGTCGTGGATGCATTGCTGCTCTGCCAACAAGCTCCGAACTTGGCATGGGGACGCATATTCAATATCTCTAACGATGAGCCTGTCCAGTTATCGACAATCATACCTAGATTATTCGCTATGCTCGATATTCCGCTCCGAGCAAAGGCTGTATCCTACCGAGCTGCATATGGATTAGCCGCTATGCTGGAACTGGCAGCGCATCTGCGTCCTGGAAACCGCGAGCCCTCGCTAACCCGATACAGTGTCGGAATTTTGGGGCGGAGCCAGACGCTGGATATTAGCGCAGCACGCCATATTCTGGGTTATACACCACAAGTTAGTATCGAAGAAGGCCTGCTAGCATTTGCAGCGGTTTGGAGGTCACCCCTTTGAGACCCTTTCAGCTGTCTCCTATCCACCAGATTCACTTCTTACGTGCCGGTTACTGCACGCATCGGGAATGGGTGACCATTCGTGGAGGAACTTTCCGCTCCGTTCGCTTCCCGGCTGGCTTTGCTTGTATCGAGCATCCGACAATGGGCCTCATTCTATTTGACACAGGATATTCAGAACGATTTCTGATAGAAACATCCTCCTATCCAGCGAGCCTGTACCGCTATCTGACTCCTGTATATTTCAATGAAGCCGATCGTGCTCTTAGTCAGCTTCAACGGATGGGATATGATGCTCAAGATGTTGCTCTCATTATTATCTCTCATTTTCACGGCGATCATATTGCAGGCTTGCGTGATTTCCCTCGGGCCCAATTTATGTATGCAGCGGAAGCCTATGAGCAGGTTCGTAAGCTGCAAGGTTTGGCAGCCGTAAGGGCTGGCTATTTACCGAATCTGCTTCCTGATGATTTTGAAGAGCGATCTATTGCCATCACCTTCAATCCAGCCTTCGCTGTACCATCAAACCGCTCAATGACCATGAGCGCTTTATCAAAGGGAAGCACGCCGGCTCCTTCTTTCTGGCCTATGCACACCGCTCTCCCACCAGAAAGTTCGTTTACGTCAGGCATCGATTTACTCGGAGATGGCAGTCTGATCGCTGTCGATCTTCCTGGTCATGCTGTAGGGCAGGTCGGATTATTCGTATCTACGAATCAACAGGATTATTTCCTGTGCGCTGATGCAGCGTGGTCCAGTAAAGCCATCCGCTTCAATTTACCGCCGCATCCATTAGCAGGGCTAATCATGTCCAACCGTCATAGCTACCGAGCTACCTTTAATAGGCTGATACAGTTGTATCAAAGGTTTCCTTCACTACAAATAGTACCCTCACACTGCACAGAGGTTCCAAAATGATAATCCGGAAGGAGTGATGTTAAGGATGCTGAACCGCAAAGCGACTGTCCTCTGGCACTACTTCCTTGATCGTTACATGCAAAGATGGGCAAATCGCCGTTCCTTTGAAGAGTGGCAGGAAGCTAAAGTGAAAGCACATTTACAGCTTATTCGAGAGTCCTCAACCTTTTATCAGGAGCTGTGGACAGGCCTTGCTCTATCCAAATGGCGAGAATTTCCTATTATCGATAAACAACTCATGATGGACCATTTCGATAGCTTGAACACAGTGGGCATCCGCAAGGAAGAAGCCTTTGCTTTGGCGCTGAAAGCAGAAAGCACAAGAGACTTTACGCCGCAGCTGAATGGGATTACAATCGGCTTATCCTCTGGAACCTCTGGAAATCGGGGGTTATTTGTTGTTAGTCCGCAGGAGCAGTACGCTTGGGCAGGAAGGGTGCTCTCCAAGGTTCTGCCAGGCTCCCTTCTTGCCTCACACCGTATCGCTTTTTTTCTGAGAGCTAATAGCAACCTGTACGGGTCCGTCAGTGGGGCGAGGCTTCGTTTTGAGTTTTTTGATTTAATCGAGCCCATGCAGCAGCATATCCATCGCTTGAATACTTATCTGCCCAATCTCTGGATTGCACCTCCCTCCGTACTTCGTTTATTAGCCGATGCTTACCTTCAGGGCAGGCTGGCAGTCAAGCCGCAGCGAATGGTTTCAGTAGCCGAGGTGCTTGACCCACTGGACCGGCAATATATCGAATCCGTCTTTCAACTGCCCATACATCAGGTCTATCAGTGTACGGAAGGCTTTTTGGCGGCCACTTGCGCTCATGGAACCCTTCATCTGAATGAAGATATCGTTGCTTTTCAAAAAGAATCTATGGATGGTGGACGCAGGTTCGTACCGATCTTGACCGACTTCACACGTACCTCTCAGCCCCTCATTCGTTACAGGCTGAACGATCTGCTGGTTGAACGTTCAAGACCTTGCCCGTGTGGTTCCCTTATGACAGGTATAGAAGCTGTAGAGGGCCGCTGTGACGATTTATTTTATTTGCCTCATACGGTGGATCAAGAGCTTGTTCCCGTTTTTCCCGATCTGATTACTAGAGCAATTATGGGTGCTGCTCCCACTGCCGTCGCATATCATATTGTGCAGTTTGCTCCCGACCGGATCGAGCTTTCGCTGAAATTCGCTGTCGACACTTCTACCACGATGGATTTTATATATTCGACCGTTCAACTAGCATTAGAAACCTTATTTATCAGGATGAATTGCAAGAAACCGAACCTCCTCATGACTCCCTACGAGACCATAGTACCTGGAACAAGAAAATTACGCCGGGTGGAAAGGAGATTCTCCATTGAAGCCAGCCATTCAAATCTATAATCACGAAACCATTCATCAGCTGCAATGGCCCGACACTGAGCAAGGAGGTTATGCTAAACGGTATCTACTTCCCTTACTAAATCATTCTCCCACAGCGTTCATAGAAAATGTGACAACTAAGCTTTGGGTTCTGCTTATCGATAATATCGTGATTCCCTTTACTGTTAATGATCAGGAATACGATAATTGCTATGTGTGCTCACCTTATACTCACTATGTCACCTATGCCAAGCAAGAGCTTGCCTTGCTGCAGCAACCTGTAATTGAGACGATTCTGGCAGCCCTATTGAATACAGTAGGTTTTGGATTACGATTAGGACGGATCAATCAAACAGTCCATATGAACAATTGGCTTCTATCTACTAATTTGTACGTAAATTTGACCAGCCTCCAGCTTACGACTATTGTCGATTATATGAGTAAACGTTTCCCGACTCATTCACTAGCCTGGCGTTCACTGAACCCTACAACAACTTCTGCACAATTAGAATCATTAGCAAAGCAGGGCTGTAGAATGATCCCAAGCCGGCAAATCTATCTGCTGCCTACGGATCAAATGGGTGGCTTACCCTCCAAGGCACGATGGCTCATCAAACGCGATTATAGCTTAATCGAAAAAAATGGATACGAATTGATAAGTCCGGATGAACTCAAAAAAGCCGATATGTCCAGACTGAGAGATCTGTACAATGCACTTTATCTGGATAAATATTCACGCTGCAACCCTTGGTTTAGCGAACGTTTTCTGGATTTGGCCAGACAAGAGCAATTGTTAAACCTGTATGCACTTCGGCATATCGAGTCGGGACGCATCGATGCGGTGCTTGGTTATTTTAACCGCGAGGGGATTATGACGACTCCCGTCTTTGGTTACGACACGCAGTTACCTCAAGCTACAGGACTGTACAGGATGCTCTCAGCCGTGCTTATTCGATTGGCTCTGGAACATGGCTATCTGCTGCATGAAAGCTCTGGAGCAGCTCAGTTTAAGCGTAACAGAGGCGCAGCTGCCGACATTGAATACACAGCAATCTATGATCAGCATCTCCCAGGCTATCGCCGTTGGGGTTGGTCCCTGCTCGGTAGTGTACTTAATAGAATTGGTGTCCCTATCATGAAAAAGTATAAATTTTAATGGAAGAGGTCTAAAGCTATGAACACCTCAAATCATTCACCTGCTGACCTTCCCTCCTCGCTTCCTTCGTCTGAGCCAGTAATCCTGGTAACCGGTGCTTCGAGCGGCTTTGGCCTATTAATCTCAATCACTATGGCGAAAAAGGGTTATCGTGTCATCGCTTCCATTCGGGACCTGAGCAACCAAGGCCAGTTGATGGAACAAGCAAAAGCAGCCAAAGTAGATCTGCTGATTGACTGTGTACAACTGGATGTAACTGACCATAGGACAATATCAGAAGTGATTATCGAAACTATGGAGCGCTATGGCCGAATCGATATTCTCGTCAACAATGCCGGCTTGGCAATAGGTGGTTATATTGAGGAGGTACCACTTGAGGCTTGGCGGCAGCAAATGGACATTAATTATTTCGGCTTGGTCGCCGTTACCAAAGCCGTACTGCCCTATATGCGTCAGCAGCGAAGTGGGCATATTTATAATATTAGCAGTGTGGGCGGCCGTGTCGGTTTTCCAGGATATGCCCCCTATGTTGCCTCCAAATTTGCCGTTGAGGGTTTCAGTGAGGCACTCCGTCTCGAAATGCAGCCCTTCGGCGTTCAAGTCATACTTATTGAACCCGGGGCGTATCCAACAAGTATATGGAAAAAAGGCTTCGACTCGATACACGCTTCTCCCCATTCACCCTATCAGGATCAGCTCGACGCCGTGTTGAATTATTCCAAAAGCACTCTCAATAATGGCGCCGATCCTCAAGATATTGCTGATGCCATTGCTCGGATTTCGAGATTGCGTCGTCCGAAGCTGCGTTATGCCATGGGAAAAGGAGTCCATTTCTTGCTGTTCAGTAAAGTACTGCTCCCTTGGAACTGGCTTGAGTCATTCGTGCTGAAGTTTATGAAAAAAAGAAAAGCTCCTGCTCGGGGCCTATAGGGTAGAAATACAAAAAAATGACTTCGAGCTGATCGAAGTCATTTTGCATGATAACCTTATTTATCGTTATTGTTTTTCCCACGGTTACGTAAGAAAGTCGGAATATCCAATTGATCACTTGAAGGTTGGGAACCAAATGGACGTAAATTGTTAACACGGTTATCAACCGGTTCGGAGGCCTGCGAAGACATTCCCGAAGGCTTACGCACAGGAGGCTGTGCCGTTGCTTTATGCTCAAAACCTGTTGCAATTACAGTTACCATAATTTCTTCCTTGTACTTCTCGTCAATCACGGCACCAAAAATCATATTGACTTCCAAATCCGCAGCTGAGGCTACAATATCCGCAGCTTCATTAACCTCGTACAAGGAAAGATTGGCTCCACCCGTGATATTCATCAAAACCCCACGCGCACCTTCAATCGATGTTTCGAGCAAGGGACTTTGAATCGCCTTTTTGGCAGCTTCAGCTGCACGATTCTCTCCTGTTGCCACACCGATTCCCATCAAAGCAGACCCACGTTCCGTCATGATCGTTTTGACATCCGCAAAGTCCAAATTGATCAGCCCCGGTACAGCAATCAAATCCGAAATCCCTTGAACACCCTGACGCAGCACATTGTCAGCCTCACGGAACGCTTCGAGCATCGGTGTTTTTTTGTCTACAATTTCCAGCAATCTATCGTTAGGAATAACGATCAGGGTATCAACCTTTTCTTTAAGGGCAGCAATTCCTTGCTCAGCCTGAGCTGCACGCTTTCTACCTTCAAAAGTAAAAGGACGTGTAACTACGCCTACCGTCAACGCACCGCATTCTTTGGCGATTTCGGCGATTACGGGTGCAGCACCTGTGCCCGTTCCTCCGCCCATACCCGCAGTTACGAACACCATATCGGCGCCTTTCAGTGTATTCATTACATGTTCTCTTGATTCCTCAGCCGCTTTCTTGCCAACATCCGGATTAGCCCCCGCGCCCAAACCGCGTGTCAGTTTATCGCCGATTTGCAGCTTGTGATCGGATTTCGAATATTGAAGTGCTTGAGCGTCGGTGTTTACCGTTATAAACTCTACACCCTTGACTCCGTTTTCAATCATTCGGTTAACGGCATTACTTCCTCCACCGCCAACACCAATTACTTTTATTTTTGCAAGCTGGTCCATGTCCATATCAAATTCAAACATAGCTGTTATTTTCCTCCTCATTGAGCTTCACTAGCTCGAAATCCCATCTAAATAAATTCGCTCAGCCAATTTTTGAAACGCTCCATAACCGAAGGTTTGTTCTCATTATTGCTAGCTGCAGCTGGTTTTTTAGTTACGGATTTCTTAGCCGAGCCTGCTGATTGTTTCGTAGTTCTCAAATATTTGCAGGCATATTGTATGATTCCTACGCCGCTAGTGTAAGAAGGATCACGAACGCCGATAAAATCAGGCACGGCAATACGTACGGAAGTAGCTAACTCAGATTGAGCAATCGCCAACATACCCGGCATCGAGAGTGTTCCGCCCGTAAGCACATAACCTCCTGGTAACTCCATATACCCAAGACGTTGTACCTCTAAACCAATTAAATGAAAAATTTCTTGAACACGTGGCTCAACGATATTTGCCAAGTCAATTTGCGAAAACTCCTTGTCCACATTGCTTCCAATCCGATTTACCTTAAATACTTGATCAGCAGCTGCATCCTCGATGACAGCACAGCCAAATTTAAGCTTAATTTTCTCGGCAATATCCGCTTGTGTCCGCAGACCTATGGAAATATCATTCGTTATATACTCACCGCCGATAGGCAAGGTCGAAGTAGCTACCAAATTGTTTTGTTCAAAAATAGCAATCGTCGTTTGTCCCGCTCCAATATCTACCAGCACGGTACCGACTGCCTTTTCGTCTCTGGATAAGGACAGGTGACCTGCAGCCAAAGACATCAGGATAAGTCCGGAAACCTTTACTCCGGATTTTTCAACTACACGAAGTAAATTATGTATAGCTGTCTTCGCTCCAGTAATGATGGTTGCTTGTACTTCCAAACGAACACCAATCATACTGCGTGGATCATGAATTTCATCTAGACCATCAACCAAGTATTGATTAGGAACGACGCCAATAATTTCCCGTTCAGGAGCTAAAGGGATGACTTTGGCTGCTTGAATCACACGCTCGATATCCTCGTCTCCAATTTCGCGATCTTCATTGGATACGGCTACAACGCCGTGACTGGTTTGTAAAGAAATATGACTCCCGGAAATCCCAACGTAAACCTCTGTTATTTGAATACCTACCATTCGTTCTGCATGATCGATCGCATTACGAATCGATTGAACGGTTTGGTCAATATCGACAATGGCTCCTTTGCGAATACCTTCCGAGTCGGCTGATCCAACTCCTATTATATTAATGGCGCCGTTAACGACCTCGCCAATAATAGCACGAACTTTGGATGTACCGATGTCCAAACTAACAATGATGTCATTGCTGCTCAACCCCTTGGCACCTCCTGTGGCTTAAAATTGATTTGAGCTTCATTTTTTTGAGTTTGATTTGATAATTAATTGTAAATTAACGAAATGAAATCTTCTGTACTTATTCAACACGATTGGGATTTTCCCTCTTTTTCAAAAAAAATTCATTAGCTAGATTGATAGAGTATAAAAATACCCACAAAGATCATTCTATCATTAATCTTTCAGAATGAGTAGAGTGAATAGAAGCATTTTCTCTTATTTTCTTACCCTTAAGTCCTATTTGCTGGCTTTAAGGACGTTTTTGTGTATCTTTAGGCACATCTTTTTTTGAATCATTTGGAGCAGGTGTAACGGATTGCGTTTTTTTGTCGGTTTTACTTGTATCTTTACCTGGTGCTGCTTTGGAACCTGACTTCGAAGCGTCTGCTGGCGTATCAAACGGTGCATGAGTATCAGCTTCGAGAAGCTTGAGTACGCCTGTATTGATTTTATTTTCTTTTAGATTTGCAATGTAGGAGTCTAAATATTGAAGCTTGTCCGGTAAATAACTGATAACCGTAATCACTTCAAATTTGGAACGTGTATACATTTTAATTCGATCCGGATAGGATTCTGTAGGATCTGGTTTAATTTCAGAAATATCCGCTAAATAAGATGGATCCAAGCTGGCAATAACCTGACAAAGCTTGAGCTTCAGAGGGTCACTATCAGCCCACCCCGAAAGAATCGGCTTATCCAGAACAAAGTTCGTTTGCGTACTAATACTGACCACACTGCCATCGGCCAAAATAGCCTGAGGTAGATTGTTAGGATCAAACTGATAGGCGACCTTGGGAAACTCATGAACCTGTATATGAATAAGTCCGGGAAAATGCTTACTCACCTCAGCCGACTCTACCATTTTTAAAGCTCTGACCTGCTTCTCAATAGTGGCAGAGGATTGTGAAAAAAAGTGATCGCCATTCTTAACAGTTATGGCTTGTCCAATAGCTTCGGGAGCTAAAAGCTCCTGCCCTTCTATTTCGATTTTGGTGATTTTGCTCAATGAGGACTGGAAAAACAAGACACAGAACAACGTTATAAAAAACAGAAATAAAAACACTAGCAGCCTCTTATTGCCTCGGCCTCGTACCTTAGGCTTCTTGATGACAGGTAATCTTTCTTCTGCTTGCAAAGGGTAACCTCCTAAGGGCTTTCCTATGGAAAGCCTACTTCGTAAGCATTTGCTTGGCTTTCCTGTGCGAAAGCCTAACTATGAGAGGACATGCTTTCACTATGTAAACCGCCGAACATCTCCGTTCTGTTAACAGAAGAGGGATATTTCAGCGGCAATGGTCATAATAATCATAGACAGTGATTATTCCGTTGGTACAGGTGTTGTTCGAAGAATGTTGGCGCCCAGAGAGCTCAACATATGCTCAATCCGATCATAGCCTCTATCAATATGATGAATTTGTTCAATGATCGTAGTTCCCTGAGCGGCCAGACCAGCTATAACCAGCGCTGCCCCAGCCCGTAAGTCGGTAGCTTCTACAGTAGCTCCATATAATCTCGGTACACCCCGAATAAATGCTGAATTCCAATCAACCCGAATATCAGCTCCCATACGAGCCAGTTCAGCCACATGCTTAAATCTTCCTTCAAAAACGGTTTCCTTGAGGATACTTAAACCATCTGCCAATGAAAGCAGCACCATAATCTGTGATTGCAGATCTGTCGGAAATGCAGGATAGGGGGATGTAATAATTCGCTCTATCGATTTAGATCTTGCTAGACAACTTACGTTCATTATATCACCGTTAATCGTGATTTGAACACCTGCACGCTTTAGTACGTGGATGGCTGATGTTAAATGTGCAGGGCATACATTTTCCAATGTGATGTTTCCCCGCGTGACAGCAGCAGCAATCATAAGGGTTCCGGCTACGATTCGGTCAGGAATAATACGATAAGTACATGGGGTCAGCACCGATACCCCTTCAATCGTGATCGTGTCGGTGCCAGCGCCTATAATCTGGGCACCCATGGCGTTCAGGAAATTTTGCAGATCCTGAATCTCCGGTTCTCTGGCCGCATTGGAAATGGTCGTCATGCCTTTGGCCATAGCTGCAGCCATCATAATGTTTTCCGTTGCTCCTACACTTGGAAAGTCGAGTGCGATCTCAGCGCCTATTAACTCTTTTGCCGTACAAATGATGGTATTCCCGCCAGTTTCCTCAATCGTTGCTCCTAAAGCGGCAAGTCCGCGCAGGTGTAAATCTATTTTTCTTTCTCCTATGGCACATCCGCCTGGCTGATAGACTTGAACACGACCAAAGCGTGCCAATAAAGGGCCCATCAAAAAAATCGAAGATCTCATCTGGCTCATCTGGCTTTCCGGGATGTGATAGGATTGTGCTGTGGATGAATTTACGGTTACCGTATCACCTTGATGCTCCGTACGACAGCCCAGTGCGCGAAGAATGCTCAGCATGACCTGAATATCTGACAAATCGGGTACGTTTAATATGCTAAACGTTCCTTCTGCCATCATGCCTGCTGCTAATATGGGCAGCGCCGCATTTTTCGCACCATGAATTTTGATGGCTCCCGACAGAGGTCTCCCACCTTCGATAACCAACTTTTCCAAAGTCCCACCTCCGATTTACCGCTCCCCCACCACCAGAACCTCAGTAACCAGCTTTACGTCATAAGCTTCCATGACGCACTGCTGAACATGTTCGATGAGGGCGAGCACGTCATGAGCTGTCGCTTGCCCCGTGTTGACAATGAAATTGGCATGCAGCGGTGAAACCTCGGCTCCACCGATCTTGAATCCCTTGAGACCCGCCTCTTCAATCAATCTCGCTGCAAATTGCCCAGGTGGATTGCGGAACACACTGCCTGCACATGCCAGCTGCAGCGGTTGTGTACGTAAGCGACGTTCCTTGTAAGAAGCCATCGCTTCCGCAATCTCCTTGCGATCCCCTGTCTTCAGTCCGAATACGGCTTCAATGATAATACCCGGCTGATGATGCAAGAGTGAATGTCGATAGGTGTATTCAAAATCGGCCATCTGCATGGTGACCAGCTCTCCTGTCGAAAGCAGCACTTCAGCTCTTAAAAGTATGCGTGACACATCAGATCCGTGAGCTCCGGCGTTCATATAAATGGCGCCTCCCACTGTCCCTGGAATACCTCCAGCGAACTCCAACCCGGTCAAACCTTCCTTGCCGGCCATGACGGACAGCTTGATAAATGAATAAGCCGCTCCGGCATAAACCGTCTCACCCTCAAACCGCAATGTCTCCAGAGCGGGACCCAGCTTAATAACAACGCCGCGAATCCCTTTGTCGGCAATGAGCATATTGGAGCCGCGCCCGAGAATGGTCCAGGGAATCTGATGGGCATGCATCAGCTTCACGGCATCAATAAGCTGCTCACGGCTGCGGGGGATTAGCAGAATATCAGCTGGCCCTCCGATTTTCCAAGTGGTATGAGGGGCAAGAGGCTCGTTCAAAAAACATTTACCGAACGCACCGCTTTGCAATAACGAAATGACCTGTTGCATGGGAAAACCTCCTTCACAGAACTCCGGGCTTCGCAGGTAACGGCTAGCTGCCGTATTCTCAAAGAACAATTCAGTAAGCACCTTTGAACCCTACTATATAGGCTTGCGCTAGCTGTTTGCCGCTTCACCGAGTGTCTGTCACGGTTATAGTGTAGTTTATGTAAGATCGGATAGAGTGTGACAAATGCCCAGATCGTTTTGTCAATCTGCAGCATTGGCGGCCTTCTTGATGAGTTTAATAATAGCGTCGGTCCCGTTAATATGCTTCGCTTCTTTAGCTTTTTCTACATATTTCTCTTGATTTAAATGGAGAAGCTCAATGCTCTGGATTAATGTATCGGTAGTTAATTGCTCTTCAAACAAAATCTCTCCATACCCCATAGCTTGAAACGAGCCTGCATTTAAAATTTGATCTCCCCGGCTTGCTTGTTTGGTCAACGGGATGAGCAGCATCGGTTTTTCCAATGCCAAAAATTCAAATATGGAGGTAGCTCCTGCCCGGGATACGACTAGATTCGTCATGGCGAGCACATCTGGCAGATCCTCATTCAGGTATTCAAATTGCTTGTAGCCTCTTCTACCCAGAAAAGCCTCATCCACGTGGCCTTTACCGCACAGATGAACGATTTGGTAGCTCTGAAGCAGCACATCCAGTGCAGTTCGAACAACACTATTGATTCTCTGAGCTCCCAGACTTCCTCCCATGACAAGAAGAATCGGTTTTTGCTGATGAAAGTCGCACAGCTGCAAGCCCTTCATTGCATTGCCAAGTAAAATATGCTCACGAATTGGTAAGCCCGTACAAATCGCTTTGTTCCCTTTAATATGCTTGAGAGACTCTGGAAACGTCACACATACCTGATCAGCAAAAGGCAACGAAATTTTGTTGGCAAGACCGGGTGTCATATCTGATTCATGAATAATAATAGGAATCCGGTTCAGCTTACTGGCCAATATGACAGGAACGGAAACGAAACCACCTTTGGAGAAAACAACGTCTGGTTTCAACTTTCGTAAAAGCCTATAAGCTTGACCAATCCCCCGAATAACGTTAAACGGGTCCTTCATATTTTTGAAATCAAAATATCTGCGCAGCTTGCCGGAAGCAATCGGATGAAAAGGGATTCCCTCTTGATCGATAATTTCCCGCTCAATTCCCTGCTGCGAGCCAATATATTGAATATCCCAGCCTTGCAGCTTCAGCTTGGCGATAATAGCCAAATTGGGCGTTACATGGCCAGCTGAACCGCCTCCGGTGAATACAATTTTCTTCATAGCTTTCACTCACCTCGCATAGCGGGAAATATTAAGTAAGATACCAATGGAGGTCAGCATCAGTGTCAAGGATGAGCCTCCGGCGCTGATCAACGGCAAGGTAATACCAGTTACCGGGAACATCCCGATCACAACGCCAATATTGATGATCACCTGGACAGCAATCATTCCGACGATGCCCGTTGCAAGCAAGCTTCCAAACATGTCTGGAGCCGTAATCGCAGTACGCATTCCACGCCACAGAAGCAGCAAAAACAAGATCAGTACACAACCGCCACCTATGAAACCAAGCTCCTCGGCAATAATTGAGAAAATAAAATCGGTTTGCGGCTCCGGTAGGTAACTATATTTTTGCCTACTCATACCAAGTCCCAATCCCACAAAACCTCCAGGCCCTATGGCATATAACGATTGAATCGCCTGATAGCCTGCCCCAAGCGGATCTGCCCACGGATCCAGAAATGCCGTAATCCGCTGCAGGCGGTAAGGAGCTGCAATGATAAGTCCAACGAAGCCAACAAGCCCAGCCATGCCCAGGTAAGACAAATGCAGCAATCGGGCACCTGACGCATAAATAATGAGCAGCGCTGCACCCATCAGCACGACTCCGGTTCCAAGATCCGGCTGCAGCATAATAAGCCCAAACGCCAAACCGACCAAACCAAGTGGGGGCAAGAGCCCTTCTGTGAACAAGGCAATCTTATTTTGCCGATCGGTCAACAGCTTGGACAAGAATAAAATCATACCCATTTTCATAAACTCAGAAGGCTGAATACCAAAGGAGCCAATCCCCAGCCAGCTTCGCGCGCCTCCCCGAACAACGCCTACACCGGGTATTAATACCGCAGCCAGCATCACAAAGCAAATGATCAGAATCAAACGGGCATGCTTTTTCCACAGGCCATAGTCAACGTTCATCGTGAACAGCATCGCCACAACACCGAGAACAGCGAACAAGAGCTGCCTTTTTAAATAATAGTACCAGTCTCCGAATTCATGAAATGCCAGCACAGCGCTGGCACTGTAAACCATTACCACGCCAATTGTCAATAGAATTAACGTGCACATCAGCATTAGCATATCCGGAGCAGACCGCGATTTCACCATAAGTGCCACCTCTTACCCAGTAAAATGGTAGGGTAGGCTTGTATACCACCCTACTTTACAGGGTATGCACAGACTGCTTAAACATGCTTCCTCGCTCTTCGTAGGAAGTAAACATATCCCAACTGGCGCATGCAGGTGATAGCAGCACAACATCTCCCGGCTTCGCCATGGCTGCTGCCTCGCGTACGGCTTCCGCAATAGCATCCTTCGCTTGCTTGCCAGTATCGACTATTTTGATCCGACTCATGCCTGCCAGCTTGGCAATTTCCACAATTTTATACTTCGTCTCTCCGATAGCGACTAATCCCTTTACCCGTTCCTTGAAAATTTGAAGCAGCTCCATGTAATCAGAGCCTCGATCCAACCCACCCGCTATTAGAATGACGTCCTGTTCAAAGGACTCAATGGTCCGGATCGTAGCTGTAGCATTCGTTGCCTTCGAATTGTTATAGTAAAGCACCTCGTTGTGCGTCGCCACATGCTCCAGACGATGCTCTACGCCACGGAAGTTTCTAAGCTCTTCTGCAATGACAGCAAACGGGACATCGAGTGTCAATGCTGCACATGTGGCAGCAAGAGCATTTTCAACGTCAAAACTAGCCGGAATGCCGATGTCCTTCACCGCGATGATCGGATGAACGATTCCATTACGATCTCGATAAACAATATGCTTGTCCTCAGACCCCTTCGATTCAGTGTGCAGATTAGATCCTTCTTGCTCAACCGCAGCATGTGCCTGTACATAGACACCATATTCCAGCTGCTCTGCCATAGAAAAGAGCAGCACCGATGCTTTTACCTCAGAAGCCAATCGGCGGCAAACCGGATTATCCCAATTCAATATGGCTGTATCCTCTGCAGTCTGATTAGCAAAAAGCTTGGCTTTGGATGCGATATAATCTTCCATCGAGCCATGATAGTCAAGGTGCGTTTCGTATACATTTAATAAACAAGCGATCTTCGGATGAAAATCCCGTGTACCCTTCAGTTGAAAGCTGCTTAGCTCTACGACCATATGATTGTCCGGCTCGGCCTCAAGTGCTGCTTCAGTCAAGGCACGCCCAATATTGCCTGCTACAATCGGCTTCAAGCCGGCCTTCTCCAGCATAAGACCGAGCCAAGTCGTAGTCGTCGTTTTACCATTAGAGCCTGTTATACAGATCATAGGTGCCGTACATATCTGGTAAGCAACCTCGACCTCTGTAACAATCTCAATACCAAGCTGTTCCGCCTTTTTTATTGGTTCTATTTTATAAGGAATGCCCGGATTTTTGACAATCAAACTCACATCTTTATGGATTAAAGACTCCGGATGACCTCCGCAAATAACAGAAATACCCAGAGCCGTTAATTCATCGGCCTCAGGGCACTGGTCACGCTCTTTTTTATCATTGACAGTCACAATAGCGCCAAGCTCATGAAACAGCTTGGCAACAGCAACGCCGCTAAGCGCCAAGCCAAGAATTACTACCTGCTGATTACGATATGCCTGCGGATGTTTCATTTGCTATAACACCTCATTTATATAAAGTCCAATTGCTGCCAATACAATGCCAACTGTCCAAAATGTAACGACTACCCGCCACTCTGACCAGCCAACCAATTCAAAATGGTGATGGATCGGACTCATTTTGAATACGCGTTTTCCTCTTGTTTTAAAGGAAACGACTTGAATAATAACGGACAGCACCTCAACTACAAATACGCCGCCGACCACTATCAATAAAATTTCCGATTTTGTCAGCACTGCCACAAGCGCTAACCCACCTCCGATACCCAATGACCCGGAATCCCCCATGAACACTTTGGCAGGATGTGTATTAAATACAAGGAAGCCCAATACTGCTCCAACCATTGCAGCGCAAAAAATCGCCACGTCCGGCAGTGTACTGTTCATGGCTATAATGGCATAAGCACCAAATGCCACTGCACTGGTTCCTGCAAGCAGCCCATCAAGACCGTCGGTGAAATTGACCGCATTGGATGTTCCAAGCATCATCACGGCCACGAATGGGAAGTAGAGCCAGCCCATTGAGATTGTATAATGAAGAAATGGAATTCGAACATCCGTGCTGAACCCCAGCTTGTAAAGCAGGATACAGACAATTACAGATACAATCAATTGTCCAAGCAGCTTTTGTCTGGCAGTGAGTCCCAACGAACGTTTCAAAATAATTTTTATATAATCATCCATAAATCCAACCAATCCATACCCTAACGTGGCGACCAGCAGGATGACCATCTCCGTGCTAGTGTCAGCAAAACGCAATACCGCTAACGAGAGCGCCAGCAAAATAATAATGCCGCCCATTGTCGGTGTTCCGGCTTTTTTCAGATGTCCCTGAGGACCATCCGTCCGAATTTGCTGACCGAATTTCAGCCTCTTTAATAAAGGTATGCATAATGGTCCCAAAATGACGGCAAGTAAAAAAGATGCCCCCAATGTAATCATGACCACGTTAAAATCCACAACCATTACTCCTTCCCACCCTCCGAATGGAGGGCTCCATAGGGCTTTGCCCTCTGGACACCTTTTTTTCATATAAACTAGATAACATAGAGCTGTCGCTCTTTGGACTCACTGCTTCATTGCATAGAGCTATCGCTCTCTGGACTCTCATTTTTTGCTGCCGCAAAGGGGGATTACCCTCCCAAACCCTCCCAATGGGAGGGCTCCAAAGGGCGCTGCCCTCTGGACTCCCTTGCCGTATGCAGACTGCTCTGTTCTCGGGCCGCTTTGCTCCTATGGAACACGCTTGACTTGGGAGTTGGAGATACGATATAGGCAGGCAACATTGCTGTGTTTGATCCACCTTCGTTCCTTCGGGACACGCTTAACTATTGGAGTTAACCTTGTTCAGAAAGCTCTTAGCTGTGAGAATCATTGTTCATATGCGCCTTAAGAAGATTACTATGTTTATTAACCAATGTAAAGCGTATTCCGTAGAAACGAAAGTCTCTACACCTATCTAATGAACGTGAAGTAGTTTTAACCCCTTTTAATGTGTGATCGAACCCTACTCTCCAACCCAAGCGTGTCCCGTAGGGACGAAAAGCGCCCCGAGCAATCCAACGTTTATGCGCCATCGTACCCAATCACCCAACCCAAGCGTGTCCCGTAGGGACGAAAGCGCCCCGAGAACACAACAGCTCGCATACCATCCGGGGAGTCCAGAGGGCCAAGCCCTTTGGGGCCCTCCCTACAAGGGAGGGTTTGGGAGGGTTAAGCCTTTGGGAGGGTTAAATAATCAACGATTTGTTCCAGCTTCATTCCCCGAGACCCTTTTACAAGCACGACATCGTTCGGTGCAGCGTAGTTTGCGATCGCCTGAGCGAGCTCGCTTTTATCGTCAAAATGCGTTACACCTTCGGGTCCGTAGACACGGGCAGCTTGCTCTGCTGCATGCTTGGTCAATGTCCCATACGTAAAGACTCGATCGATTTTGTTGGGGTCAAGCATTTGACCTATTTCCCGATGAAATTCAACCTCTCGTTCACCGAGCTCCAGCATGTCGCCCAAGACAACGATTTTATGTGTGTAGCCCTGAAGCTCTTGCAGTAAATGAAGAGCCGCCTTCATCGAAGACGGACTTGCATTATAAGCATCATTCAAAACTGTCAGTCCCAACGGAGTTTTCGTAAGCTCGATACGCATTCCCGTCATTTCGCTTGCTCGCAAGCCTTCGGCAATCACAGCATGCGGGATATCAAAGTACATGCCGACCGCTAGCGCAGCAAGTGCATTAACCACATTATGCGAGCCAAGCACAGGAATGTAAAAGTCGATGTCTGATCCGCTAATCTGAAAGTGAGTTCCAGTCGCATCCATGAGGACCCGCTCAGGTATAAAATCATTTTCTGGCCGAGTTCCGAAGGTAACCATGTTGAAATCAAGTCCTTGCTCCGCGCCACGATGCTGCACCCATTCTGGTAAAACCGCTTCGATCAGCGGATCATCACCGTTATATATCAACGTGCCCCCTGTCTGCAAACCTGCTACGATTTCCGTCTTCGCTCTCGCGATTTCTTCTCGAGTACCCAGCTGCAGCAGATGAGCTTCGCCGATATTTGTAATAATAGCAATTTCCGGTTCGGCAAGCTCAGACAAGAACTGGATTTCACCACGATTACTCATCCCCATTTCGAGTACAACGATTTCGGTATCCTCCTCTAACTGAAGAAGAGTAAAGGGTAACCCGATATGATTGTTATAATTACCAATCGTTTTGTGCACCTTATACGTAGTCGCCAAAACGGATGCCGTCATATCCTTTGTCGTTGTCTTTCCATTGCTTCCAGTAATCCCCACAACCCGCACGTTCAACTGCGAGAGATAGGATTTAGCCAGTGTTTGCAAAGCTGCCAATGTATCGTCAACAAAAATCAATGGAACGCCAGCTGGAGGTTGCTCGTGATCATTTTGCCATAACGATGCAACCGCCCCTTGACTCATAGCCTCTTCAACAAACCGATGTCCATCGAAAGACTCACCTATTAAAGGCACATAGAGATTACCCAACTGAATAGTACGGGTATCTTTGGAAACCCCGCTAATCTGCATATCAGATATACTTATGTCGCTGCGAGCAATACCTTCACACATCGCTGCGATCTGGGAGTAAGTTCGTTTAATCATCGCTTTTTCCCCTTAACGCTTCTTTGGCAACCAGACGGTCATCAAAATCATGCTTGACCCCGTTAATATCCTGATAGGTTTCATGCCCCTTGCCCGCTATCAATACAACATCTCCTCGAACAGCGTTGGCAATCGCCAGATCAATAGCAGCTCTGCGGTCAGCAATAAGCTGATAACGTTCGCCTGGAAAATCAACTTCCAGAAGCCCTGGTACAATATCCAGCAAAATACTTTGCGGATCTTCCTTACGCGGATTATCAGAGGTCACATATAGATAATCGCTGTACCGGGCAGCAACCTTGCCCATAACAGGTCGTTTAAGGCGATCACGATCACCGCCACAGCCGAAGACGCAATGAATCTGACCTTCTACAAATTGGGAGATGGTAGATAGTGCATTTTCCAAACCATCCGGTGTATGGGCGTAATCAACAAGAACCAGAAAGTCCTGCCCTTCATCCACAACTTCCATTCGCCCTTCAACAACAGCAATCGATTCCAGACTCTGCTTGATAGCTTCCAGAGAAATACCTTCCAGCAGTGCAGCTGTTATAGCAGCCAAACAATTATACACATTGAATTCACCAACAAGTGGAGTATGCAAATCAACGGTTCCAAGAAATGTCGTACAGCGGAACCGAGTCCCTTTGGAAGTGATTTCAATGGCCTCTGCCCGTACATCCGCGTTCTGCTTGATCCCGTAGGTTATGATTTGTGCAGCAGTCAGCTTGACGAAATCCTCACTTGCCGAGTCATCAGCGTTAAGCACTGCATAACGCTGCTCTTCCGGAGCTGCCGAAAACGCATTGCCAAGTCCCGAGAATAACAACCCTTTCGAGGCCTTGTAGCTTTCCATAGATCCGTGATAGTCCAGATGATCCTGGGTTAAGTTTGTGAATATCGCAGTTCGAAAGCTGGTGCCCTTCACCCTTCCCAAATCAAGACCCTGGGATGTTACCTCCATGATGCAGAACTCCGTATCCACTGCCTGCATCTCAGCCATAATACGCTGCAGATTCAAGGACTCCTGTGTATTCGTTCCATTATTCGGTATCGTCCTGTCACCTATTTTCACTTCAATGTTGCTCATGAGTCCAGTCGAATGTCCTTGACTGCTCAAGATTTTTTCCAACAGGTAAGTAGTCGTGGTTTTGCCATTGGTGCCTGTTATACCGATGACTTTCATATTGCGGCTTGGATATCCATAATAATGATTGGCGATTAAGGCCATGGCGTAACGTGAATCCTTAACAATCAGCTTGGGGATATCGACATCGACATCATGCTCAACAACCAAAGCAACCGCTCCTTGCTGAGCGGCCTTAGCTGCAAAAAGATGTCCATCATCAACTAAACCTCGAATGCAGAAAAATAAATCACCCGGCTGTACCCGCCGGGAATCCATCTGTAAGCCGCTGAATACCGTTTCTTCATCACCGTCAATACGGCTAACCGCAAGCTGCGAAGCCAGTTCGTTCAGCTGCATGAGCTTCCCTCCATTTTTTACACATGGTATCTATTATGGACAAAAAAAGTGCTGCTGAAAAGCCTCTTTTTTAAAATGTCGTTATTTAATTACTTTCTTGAGGTGGAGGAGCGGTATCCGATAAATAAATGCGGATCGTAGAGCCTTGCTCCAGCTTGGCACCTGCCTTCGGAACTTGATTGACCACATAGGAGCCAACCCCTGATTTGGCGAGCAGGAAGTTCGAATTCAGATTTTCATATATATCCGTAATGCTCATTCCAATCACATTGGGAACCTCAACCAAACGGGTATCGCCGTATACGTATTTCTTCTCCATTTGGTCCTTTCGCTCAGGCACCTGCATATAACGAAGAGTGTCCTCCATGATACTTTTGACAAGAGGAGCTGCTATCAAGCCACCGAACTGAAGTCCTTGCGGATTATCCACGGCAGCATAAACAACAATTTTGGGATCATCGGCGGGTGCAAATCCTATAAAAGAAACGATATGATCCGTTGCGGAATAACGGCCATTAACAACCTTTTGCGCTGTTCCGGTTTTTCCGCCAACCCGATAGCCTTCAATAAATGCATTGCGTCCGGTTCCGTTTGCAACCACACTTTCCAGTGTTTCTCTAACCTGCTTGGAGGTTGCTTCCGATATAACCTGCCTGACCAGCTCCGGTTGTACCTGATCAATCATTTGACTGCTGCCTGGCTGATACCAGCCTCTTGCAACAAATGGCTTGAAAAGCTTCCCCCCATTGATCGCTGCCGAGACCGCTGTAATCTGTTGAATTGGAGTTACTGATACCCCTTGACCAAATGCTGTCGTAGCTAATTCGACCGGGCCGACACGCGACATTTTGAAC
This sequence comes from Paenibacillus sp. FSL H8-0034, assembly GCF_038000305.1. NCBI lineage: Bacteria > Bacillati > Bacillota > Bacilli > Caryophanales > Paenibacillaceae > Paenibacillus > Paenibacillus sp. FSL H8-0034. Next base: position 3,314,301 of record NZ_JBBOBS010000001.1, on the reverse strand, counting down.
ATAATACCATTCTCTTCGCCACCGAGATCAATCCCGGTTTTGGTACCGAAGCCGAACTTCGAAATATAATCGAACAGCTTTTCCTTACCTAACCTCTGGCCCATTACAACAAAACCCGGATTGCATGAGTTTTCTACGACTTGCAAGAAGGTCTCACTTCCGTGACCGCCCCGTTTCCAGCATCGCAATCTTGCACCGGCAACCTCAATGTAGCCAGGATCATAAAAGGATTCATTCAAATTAACCTTTTTCTCTTCTAAAGCAGCTGCCAATGTAATAATTTTGAAAGTCGAGCCAGGCTCATAAGTCATCCAGATCGGCAGATTACGGTCATAGCTCTCTTTGGGAAACTCACGAAAGCTGCCTGGATCGTAACCGGGTCTTCCTCCCATCGCCAGGATTTCTCCGTTATTCGGATCCATCACGATAGCAATTGCATGCTCCGCCTGATATTTCACCATGGCCTGATCAAGCTCGCGCTCCAGTACGGATTGAATATGGCTATCCACAGTCAGCTGCAGATTCATCCCATCACGTGGTTTCACATAAGCGTCTGTTGAATTCGGCATTTGCCTGCCTGCTGCATCAGCCAAAAATGATATGCTTCCACCCAATCCGGTCAAAGGTTTATCATATTTTAATTCTATGCCCGTTAGACCTTGATTATCAATGCCGGTAAACCCAAGAATATGTGCGGCAAGTTGTCCAAAAGGATAGTACCGCTTATTGTCCTCTGCAACAACGATACCCGGAAGATTCAGAGAACGAATTTCCTGAGCCTTTTCCTGAGTAATCTTCCGGCCTCCCGGCTGGATACGTACAATTAATTGCCTTTGTGTAATCTGTTTAAGCAGCGCCTCCTCGTTCAGCTGAAGCGCAGAGGCAAGCTGGGCTGCTACAGACTTGGCATCTTTGATTTGTGCCGGAATGGCCATTACCGTTGGCGAACTGATATTATAGGCAAGCTGTACCCCGTTTCGGTCCAGAATCTCACCCCGTTTGGCTGCAAAAGGAATATTGCGGCGCCACGAATCCTCAGCTTTTCCGGATAACTCCGGCCCTAACCATATTTGAACAAAACCAAGCCTTATGATCAAAGCGATGAACAAAAAAGTGCCAATAATAAGTGCCACAAATAGTCGACGACGAACCGTAGTTTGAGTTGCTTTCATGACTGTCCGTTCCCCTCCTGAAATAAATCTGGGACTGCTTCATATCCAGATTATTCAGGACAAACAGTGGTTAGAACAAGCCTACCTCGCTGGAGGGTCGTTTTTTTTGGCAGTACCTTCATTAACCTTGGTTGATTCTGCCGTTTTGACGGGATTATTGGGTTTGACTGATGTTACCTTTTTATCCGTCTTTACTGGCGTAGGAGCAGTTGGTGCAGCAGGAGCTTCCGCATCAGAAGACGGGCCCTGCAGCAGTTCGCTGTATGGCTTAAGCTGCAAAACAAGCTGCTTGGCATCACTGTCTCCAGCTAACGATTGAGAAGAAACATAGCCCTCGCCTACGGATTGACACTTCACTTTAATGAATGTGCATACTTCCAGAGCATCCCGTAATGATTTGCCTGTCAAGTCTGGTATAGGCAGATCACCGCCTTCTTGCAGTACCACATAAATTCGTTGAGCAGAGCTGATATCGGTCCCAACCGGTGGTGATTGTGCGATAACTTTATTGCCTTTTCCAATGCTTTCGACGATTACACCGAATTTGTTCATCACATTTTTAGATTTCTCAACGGTTTGGCCAGATAGATCGGGCATCAACATATCTTCAACCTTCTCCGCTGCTTTCATTTGCTGAGTATCGGAAGGCACGCCCATATAACGCAGGGTTTGCGACACAATTTCTTTAAAAGCCGGAGGTGCTACCTCACTGCCCCGATGGTAATCGCCCCCGAGTTCCGGTTCATCTGCAATAATTGTAACAAGAATTTTCGGATTCTCCACAGGTGCATACCCTATAAAGGATACAACCCACTTGCCTTCTGCATAACCTTTACCGCCAGGCTCAACCTTGTTGGCTGTTCCCGTTTTTCCTGCGACACGATATCCCTCGATAAAAGCATTACGTCCTGTTCCGATAGCCTGATCGCTAACCACCTGCTCCAAATATTCACTTACCTGCTTGGCAGTTCGCTCGGATACAACCTGCCGAATCACTGTTGGCTCGAAGGTCTGAATCACTTCCTTGGTCTTCGGGTTCACGATGTCTTTAACTACATGCGGTACCATCAGTTTACCGCCATTGGCAATCGCTGCGTATGCCGATGTTTGCTGTATCGCAGTTGTCGTCAGACGTCCTTGACCATAAGTAGCCGTTGCATAATCAGAAGGGTATTTCATCGCTACGATACCGGGAATCTCCCCTGGAAGATCAATCCCTGTTTTGACTCCAAAGCCAAAATCCTTGATATATTTCTCAAGCTTTTCCTTACCCAGCTTCTCATAGCCAAGCTTAACAAAAGCGACATTACTTGAGCGCTTTAAACCATCCAGATATGAAATTTGCCCCCATCCAACAATATTATGGTCATGTAGGATCCGCCCTGGCACTTGAATAGCCCCCGACTGATACTTATCTTCGGGAAAGAACAAATTTTCCTCTACGGCTGCAGCCAACGTGACAATCTTGAAGGTCGAGCCTGGCTCGTATTGGGAGGCAACCGTATTATTAATAAAATCACTCTGGTTTTTGTTATCCCAGTACTTGTTAGGATTAAAATCAGGGGTACTTGCCATCCCCAAAACTTCCATCGTATTCGGATCGACTGCTATTGCAGTCAAGCTTTTAGGGTTATATTTGGCATTCACTTTCTCGAGCGCGCTTTCAATATAGAACTGGATATTTTTGTCGATAGTGAGTCTAACGTTGCTGCCATCCACAGCAGGCTGGTAATTAACCTTGGCATCCGGAAGTTCGACTCCGGTTCGATCCTTTTCATAGCTCCTGTTTCCGGGAATACCTTTAAGAAAGCTGTCAAAGCGAGACTCCAGTCCAGTTAAAGCTTTACCCTCTTTATCCGTATAACCAAGCACATGAGAAGCAAGCTTGCCACCTGGATAAAATCGTTTTTGTTCCTTTTGCAGATAGATTCCGACGTTTTTAACATTTGTCTGATTTTTGAGCGTCTCGACGAAGGCTTTAACTTGCTCGGCAACCTCCGTATCAATTTTCCAGCCCTCATTGCGAATTTCTACTTGCGTCATCAGTGTCATCTGTTGTGTCTTGTCATCCATCCTTTTTTTATTGAGCAGCGTCCGGATTTTTTCCTCTAAAGCCGTTATGGCTGCCGGATCATCCGATGTTTTTAACAATCCTGCCAAGCCTTTAACTACACTCTGCTCCAATTGATATTTTTGAATAATAATCGGATTCAAAGCAATCGTATAGGCAGGAGAATCTTCGGCAAGCACCTTGTCATTGCGATCCACAATCGCTCCTCTGACAGGGCGAAGCACATCCTCCTTGGCCCATCTCTCTTGGGCTGATGTCAGTAAACCAGCACCCTGCACGACCTGAACCCAATAAAGTCTGCCTACTATTGCAACAAAAAAGAGGGTGAACAACCCTCCAATGAGTAATGATCTAAGCTTTACTTTTTTTGTCATTTCGACTCCTCTCTCCCATTTCTATCAAAGATGATTAAGGGGCGATATCCGTCGTTTTTTGATTCACTGCCGTCGCATTAGATGGAGCTTTTGGTTCTTTAAGGGATACTTTGCTGATCTGTTTGTCTTCAGGCGGAACCAAGCCCACTTTAGTAGCTTCGGTTCTTAGACGATCTGGACTCGATAAGGCTTCTACTTTATGCTTTAACACACTGTTCTCCGCCTGCAGCATTTGAATATCGGTCTCGAATTTCAAAATCTTTGTGTTCATTTCATAGATTTGCGCATAGCGCCAAATAATCAGGCTGGCCACCGCTACGCAGACAAGTACCGTGAATAAATAGAGCAGCTTCTCCTGAACCGGAAGCGATCTGTTACGGTAAACGACCCTCTTGGTTTCCTTAACTGTAACCCTTTCCTTCTGGGCGGGACGTGGTTGAGTTGCCGAGCTTCCGTGTATGTATGCAGGCATTGAGATATTTCCTCCTTCACTAAGTAAGTTTTTTATTTAAGAAAACCTCTAACGAGGTCTAATTGATGAAGATTCATTCGTGACGTACAGTAGCTTTTTCATGTTAAACTCTAGCTATGTAGTTTTTCAGCGATTCTAAGCTTGGCTGAGCGTGATCTGGAATTTCCATCCAGCTCTTCAACACTGGCTTCTATAGGCTTACGGTTAACAAGCTTCACAATTCCTTTGGTACCGCACACACATATCGGAAAATCACCTGGACATGTACAACGCTCAACATATTTGGCAAAGGTTTGCTTGCAAATTCGATCTTCCAGCGAATGGAAGGTGATGACTGCCACTCTACCTTCAGGCGCCAAGCAGCGAATCGATTGCTCCAACGCTTCTTCAAACACACCCAGTTCATCGTTGACAGCTATACGCAAGGCCTGAAAGCTGCGTTTGGCTGGATGAGGTCCATTACGTCTTGCTGCTGCAGGGATACCTTCCTTTATTAGCTCGACAAGCTGCCCCGTCGAATCAATAGGACCTTTAGAGCGTGCCGCAACAATCTTTCCGGCAATACGCCTTGCAAATTTTTCTTCTCCGTATTCAAACAAAATACGGATGATTTCTTGCTCTGGCCAGTCATTAACAATCTCTCTTGCCGTCAATTTCGCAGTACGATCCATTCTCATATCCAGCTCGGCATCATGATTGTAGCTGAAGCCTCGTTCTGCTTCATCCAGTTGGGGCGATGAAACGCCCAGATCAAACAAAATCCCGTCAACCTGTGGTTGACCGCTTTTCATAACCCGAGGCTCGAGCTTCAGCTGTTCCTCCAAAAAACGGAAATTACTTCGCACCAGCTTGACCCTATCCATTAAGGGCGCAAGTCTTTCTTTGGCATTATCCAAGGCTGCATCATCCTGATCAAAAGCGATCAATAACCCTTCGCTGCTCAAACGGGAAGCAATTTCGTAGCTATGTCCAGCACCGCCAAGTGTGCAATCCACATAAATACCATCTGGTTTAATATCCAATCCTTCTACAGCTTCTTGCTTCAATACAGTAATATGATGAAACATCGTTACCCTCCTCAGAGTTTTGCGCAGCAAAACTTACTTCGTAAGCGTTACTGAGTTTTGCTTGGCAAAACTTTCTTCGTAAGCGTTACTGAGCTTTGCATAACAAAACTTCGTAAACATGGTTTGTTTTCAATGGCTAGAGATCGAAGTTAAAATCAACAAGCTTTTCGGCTATTTCGTTGAAGGACTCGCTCGATTGCTGGAAATAGTTTACCCATATTGGCTTGCTCCAAATCTCAACACGATTGGAAACACCGATAACGACGCAATCTTTATCCAATTTGGCATATTCAACAAGGTTATTTGGCAAATTAATTCTGCCTTGCTTATCCAGTTCGCATTCTCCGGCACCGGAGAAAAAGAACCGACTAAAGGCACGGGCATCCGACTTCATGAGTGACAAAGCTTTCAGCTTTTGCTCAAGCACCACCCATTCTTCCATAGGGTATACAAATAAGCATTGATCCAAGCCTCGAGTGACAATGAAGGTTGTTCCAAGGGATTCGCGAAATTTAGCTGGCACAATGATACGACCCTTTTCATCGATGCTGTGCTGAAATTCGCCCATGAACATAAACCTTCACCCCTTTTCACCACTTTACCCCACTTCCCACCACTTTGTATAGTTTAATTCTCTAGAAAAAAGAAAAATCCTGCTTATGGGCAGGATTGCAATTAAAATTTTTTATTTATTCCTTATCCTCTACAGTGCTATCCTGTGATACATTAGGCTCTGCTTCGCCATTTTCTTCTGTAAGCTTTTTACGAATCTCCTTCATTTTTTTCTTTCTGGAGCGCCTCACAAGGACAATCGGGAGGAGAATCAAAAAGAGAAGAAGGGCAACAGGCAGCACCGCGGCCGCGGCAACAATGAGCCATTCAAAAACAACCGTCAGAATGATAGCACTTTCATTGAGTGCGGAAGCCATTCGTTGGAACAACGGTCCACGATCATTAGCCTGAATAACGGCGGCTGATCCCAGCTTCTGGGCCAGTCTGACTTCAATCGTTGAGTACGATACATTTTGCTCCAGGTATCTCATCCGGCCTTTAATGCGTTCAATTTCCTCCTGGACTTTGCCCAGCTCATTGGAAAATGCCAATAGCTCGTCGGTTTTTGATGCCTTTTCCATAAATGTGATCAATCGGCTCTCTACCACCTGCTTGGCCTTCAATCTGGAGGTCAGATCGACAAATTCCTCGGAAACATCCTGACCCTGCATATTTTTCTTTGCAGACGGATTAATCGTTTCCAATTGCTTCATTAAGGATTGAAAGCCGCTCGCAGGTACCTTGATGATGAACATTCCGCTTTTTTCATAATTATTTTCATTCTCATTGAATTGTAAAATGTAACCACCTGCCTGGCTCACTGCGGACTCGATTTTTGCCTGTGCTTCCTCATACTTATCAACCTGCATCGTTATATTTGCTTTGTAAATAATTTTCCGTTCGACTGCGCTGTCACCCAAGGCATTTCCGTTAAAGCTGTCGGCTGGTTTGGCTGTACTCGCTTTATCCGTTGCTGCCGATTTCATGTCCATCACGGCTGGTGCCGCCGCATCACCTGCAGGTTGTGCTGCCAGCATATCCGATTTTTGTTCCGACAAAGCGCTCGAAGCTGCTCCCGGTGCGGAAGCAGTCGATTCACCTTTCTCTCTGGCAGCCGAGCAGCCGCTCAGCAGAACGACCAGAAGTGCAGCCAGGATCCAGCGTTTGGCCCTCATCCTCTTCAAGCTCTTGTCTTGATTTTGTTCCATTTAGATTCCCCCCATATTTGTTTTGGAATCAAAGCAACATCACTCCGCAATAAGTACCGCGAGCTCAGTTATCTTCTAAACGTGGGAGAATGTGGGTTTGTTGCACTCTGTTGGATATTCAAAAAAATACATCAAGTTTCAATTAAAAAGAGGCCCGCAGGCCCCCCTTTCAAATGTATGAACCATCCAACCTGAAAACTGCTTCCAAGCTGCTCGCACAAGGATCGGATATCTTAGCCTACTTCCTTCAGAAAACGATACTGTGCTTGAATTAAACCATAATAGATCCCCTGCTGCTTCATTAAATCATCATGATTTCCTTGCTCCATCAACACACCATGGTCCAGTACAATTATGTTGTCGGCGTTACGAATTGTCGAAAGACGGTGAGCGATAATAAAGGAGGTTCTGCCAGCAAGCAGCGTTTTAAGTGCCTCCTGAATTTTCAGCTCGGTTTCGGTGTCAATACTGGCAGTAGCTTCATCCAGAATCAGAATACGTGGATCGGCAAGCAGCGCTCTTGCAAAGGAGATTAGCTGTCTTTGACCCATGGATAGCATATTGCCGCGCTCCTGAACCTCGGTATCATAACCCTGCGGCATATCAACGATAAAATCATGCGCACGAACAGCCTTCGCGGCAAATTCCACCTCTTCGTCAGTCGCATTCAGCTTGCCAAAACGGATATTATCACGAATCGTGCCCGAAAAAATAAAGGTGTCCTGAAGCACAATCCCCACTTGCGAGCGCAAGCTCGAGACCGTCACATCACGAATATCGTGTCCATCAATCGTAATACTGCCACCCGTGCTATCATAGAATCGGCACAATAGATTGATGATCGTGCTTTTGCCAGATCCCGTATGACCTACCAATGCAATGGATTGACCTGCTTTTACACTGAGATCGATTCCCTTCAGCGCTTTGCGGCCTGGTTCATACTCAAACTCAACCTGCTTCAATTCAATATCCCCGAGAACGTTTGGCAGCTCCTTGGCATTTAATGCTTCAGGTACATTGGGCTCTTCGTCGATAAATTCGAAAATCCGCTCAGATGAGGCCATAGCAATCAGCATTTGTGAATACATTTGCCCTAGACGGTTAATAGGCTCCCAGAAGAATCCAATATACGTGGCAAAAGCAACAAGCAAGCCGACTGTAATTTCCTGGGATTGAATCAAATGCGCCCCGAACCAGAACAAAATACAATATCCAATCGCGCCCGTTACTTCGATAATAGGATTAAACGACTGATTGAGCGTCGATGCTCGATTCCACGACTTGTGATTGCTTAAATTCATATGATCAAAAAAGGACATGTTTTCTTTTTCCTGCGCAAATGCCTGAGTCACCTTAATCCCTTGAATACATTCATTCAAATGGGCATTGATCCGGGACTGCTTGGATTGTACAACCTGCCAGGAACGCCGGATATGTACCCGAAGCTTGGTGGAAATGAAAAACATGATCGGAACCGTTACAATAATCGCCGCACCCAGCTTGATATTGAAATACAGCAATATGAAAATAATACCGACCAATTGTACACAATCCATCAAAAGGTTGACGACACCATTCGTAAATAAATCCTGCAAGGAGTTCACGTAGTTCGTTATACGTACCAGGATCGAGCCAGCCGGACGTTTATCAAAAAACTTGAAGGAAAGCTTCTGGATATGACTGAACAAATCGTGCCGCAAATCATAAATCACTTTTTGTCCAATCTGATTCGTAAATCGAATCCGGTACGTGTTGGCTGCCCACTGAATAATGTAGAGGAGCAGCATTCCGCCCACACACTGAAACAGCAGCCTGGGATCGCCTCCCTCACGCAGCGCATTATCGATAGCATAAGCAATCAGCAGCGGATTAAACAGCTTCGTCAGTGCTCCGACAATCATCATCGTGATAATAACAGGAAGAATTTGTTTCGAGTAAGGCTTCAGATATTTGCCCAGCCGTTTGACCTGTCCCCAATCAAATTCTTTATCCAATACTTCATCATCCTGATAGACGAAGCGTTGGCCTGTTTGCTCATCCATCCCGCTTGCGGTTGTTGATTTGCCCTCTTGACTCACTGCGTATACCCCCCATTATGTTGGCCCGTTGCGGCTGCCTGGCGAATCCCTTGTGCTTCCTCATGGATATAAATTGTAGGCTCCAGCTTCATGCCGCCTTCCGGCTCTACCTCCTGCGGCTGATCAGCGAATTGGATTTTATATGTTTCCAGATAACGTCCTTCCTGCTGCATAAGCTGCTTGTGCGTACCTCTCTGCACGATGTGCCCTTTGTCCAGCACAATAATTTCATCGGCATGCCTTAATGACGAAATACGGTGGGCAATAATAAAAGTCGTTCGGCCTTTCATCAGCTCTTGAAAGCCCTGCTGAATTTCATGTTCTGTTTCCATATCCACAGCACTTGTGGCATCATCCAAAATCAGGATTTTGGGATTTTTGAGCAGGGCACGTGCAATCGCAATTCGCTGCTTTTGACCCCCGGAAAGTCCCATCCCCCGTTCGCCAACAATCGTATCGTAGCCGAGCGGCATTTCCATAATAAAATCATGTGCTTTGGCCAAGCGTGATGCCTGAATAATCTGTTCCATGGACACATTTCTGACCCCATAGGCAATATTGTTCAGAATCGAAGAGGAGAACAGAAACGTTTCCTGAAATACAATCGCCATATGCTCACGCAGGCTTTCCAATGTAAGATCCCGAATATCACGGCCATCAAGCGTAATGGAGCCCTCTTTGACGTTATAAGCTCTTAGCAGCAGTTGTATGACAGTCGATTTCCCTGATCCTGTTCCGCCGAGCAAGCCTATAACCGAGCCTGCTGGCGCATCAACGTTAAAATTCCGCAAAGCAGGCTGTTGATCGGTATAAGCAAAGGATACTTGATCAAATTTTACATGCCCCTTAACCTGATCAGCCTGCAGTGTCACAGCGTTATCCTTGTTTTTTACATGCACATATTGATGCAAAATTTCCAACAACCGTTCTCCAGCTGCCTTCGATTGGGTGAAGTTATTAATATGAAAGCCAATTTGCCACATCGGACCGATGATATACCACATCAAGCTGAAGAAAGCGACAAGTTCTCCCAAAGTGAGACTGCTGTTAATAACCATCCAACCGCCGACACCCAACAGGATAACTACACTTAAATTCGCAAACAATTCCATTAATGGAAAATATTTTGCCCAAATGCCTGAGGTCGTCACGTTATTCAGCTTGTAATCTTCGTTACGTTCAGAAAACTTTTCGATTTCATAAGGCTCTCTGGCAAACGATTTGACCGTACGTACACCAGTAATGTTTTCTTGTACAGAAGTGGTCATGTTACTCATCGATTTACGTACCGAACGGAAAGCCGGATGAATTTTCCCTTCAAAACGAATAGCTGTAAATACGAGAAAGGGCATTGAAATCATCGTAATCAGTGTCAGCTTCCAATTGATCGTCATCATCATAATGGAGCCAAAGGTAAGCATCATCACCACATTTAATATTTGCACAAAACCAAATCCGATAAAATCGCGCACCGCCTGCAAATCTGCCGTTAGCCGCGACATCAGGTCCCCTGTTCTTGCTTTGTCATAGTATTGAAATGATAAGTACTGCAGTTTCTTGTACAAGGCGTTTCGGAGATTAAAGGCGGTATGGTTACCCAGCTTCGAGCTAAACACACCATGCATAAATTGAAAAAGCGCTTTACAGGTAATGACACCGACCACAACCAAAGAAAGGTATGGCACCGCTGAAAATTGCTGTTTCGCAATCACATCGTCAATCAGATACCGCAGTAAATTCGGATAAACCAGTCCGAGCGCCGTGGCTGTCATCAGTGACAGGATCGACGCAACCAAAAATCTTTTTTCTGACCAATAATACTCCTTCAACTGCTTGAAAACTTCCATGTTACCCTCCTCAGGATGTGCTGCTGCAAAACGGCATTCTAAACAAAGCGGTCCGAGAACGACCACCTTTGTAAAAATGGCCTTCGATTCGACAAGCCTGCAATCGAAAGCGTTTGCTTTTTTAAGCATCTTAACACCATCCATAGGGAGCGGCAACAACCCCTTTTCTCATAATAGTCCTTATACGGAGAAAAACCCTCGAATCCCCACAAAATAGGGAAACAATCCACTTATCTCGCCCAAATAATACCTAATTTCGCCATATGTAAACCCTTTCACGAAATAAGCAAAAAGCAGCTGCTCTTCTGCGAACAGCCGCGATTTGCCGAACCCTTATTTTAACGTATTATTCAAAAAAAGCAGTCAGCTGGGTATGCGTTTTTTGCAGCGCAGCGACATCAACAGGCATTTCCAAAGCATGCAATTGGCCCTGTGCATATTCCTGCAGCTCTTGACGGATATGTTCCGCTAATGCCTCATACCAGCTTTTCAATTGTCCACTATAAGCGGCATACAGCCAGGTCGTCTGCCCTGTCATGTAAGCCGTTAGCGGTACATTCAGTGCTGCCTCCAGCTCTTTGCGCAAATTCTGCTTACCGTCACCCTCAAAGAAATGCTTCGCATTTTTGTAAAAGCCAGCAACCCATTTGTGCTGTATGGAATCGGCTCGGAACGCTTCGGCACCCTGCGGTGTCTCGAACGCGCTTGCCTCATAGTCCGAAGGCTGAAATGCGGCCAGCTCTTGGCCAAGACCTTGCAGCCACTGCTGTCTTCTTTTTGCGGCGCGGTTATGAATGGCATTTTCAATCCTTAAGGTAATAGCTAATACCTCCTGAGAAAGATCGAATGCAATCATCTGCTGCAAATCATTCCATGCGGAACCAGCAATAACCAAGGCACTCCGTCCTTCCTCACGAAAGACAGCGGGATTAAAGGCGAGATTAAACAGCTCTCCAAAGCGGTACGTAGCCCGCTGCTTAACATAGTAAAGAAGTTCTTCAATCTCCTTGAGCAGCTCTCGCTCCTCGGCCTCCGTTCCGTGATTTCTCAGTACAGCATCCGCTTCACCTAATGCTTTACGAATCGCAGTTGCACGAGCCAGGCGTGCCTGCTCGTCACTCTGCGCGCTTGTAATCCATTGCTGAAGCACATCCGCAGCACGCTTCAGATCGGCCTGGCCGGAACGAATCGCAATATCCGTCAGCTCACCCAATGAGAAACGGACAAAATCCTGTTCAAAGGCAGAAATCCCGGAAGCCTGCACGGTTTCTTGCTCCTGAGCCAGCTTGCCTTCCAGCGCATAGTAGCTGGACATCGGATAGATCCGCGGGTGACGAATACCGTGCTGCTGCAAATTGTTGGATACATGTGTAACGACACCCTCCAGCTCTTCTCCCGAAGATGCCAGATCGGCAGCGTTGACGATAAAAAACATTTTATCCAGCTCAAAGCTGTCCTTAACCCGGCCCAATTGCAATAAAAACTCCCGGTCCGCATGAGAAAATGCATGGTTATAATAAGTAACAAATAGGATGGCATCGGCATTTTTAATATAATTAAAGGCTACACCCGTATGTCTGGCATTGATCGAATCGGCTCCAGGTGTGTCTACCAGAACGATACCTTGATCCGTTAATGGATTGGAGTAATACAGCTCTATCAGCTCAACAAAGCACGATTTGCTTTCGTCAGCCGCATACAGACCAAACTGATCGGCATCTACGCGCAGCTCACTGCCCAGATCGGACTCGACAGCCCCCCAGCCCTTCTCCACAGCCTTAAGAAATGTATAGTGCGGCTTGCCTTTGGCTGAAACGCGATCCGCGGACAAGCCGCGAATGGCCGACAGGCTCTCGGGCAGGCTTGCCGTATGAATGCCGAGCATTTCCAGCGAGAAACGAATATCATCCGCAAGGCTGTCACGGCTTTTCATCCGTATCTTGGCTGTACCATGCGGCCAGCCGTTCTCCGGTTCGGGTGGCATGATCTTGTTGATTGCCGCCGTCGTCGGATTCGGCGACACCGGCAGCACACGTTCGCCGATCAGTGCGTTGGCGAACGAGGATTTACCGGCGCTGAAAGCGCCGAACAGCGCAATCGTGAAGCGGTTGCGCTGCAGCCGCTCCGCCTTCTCCTGCAAGGAGCGGCTGATGCTTTGCAGCGGCGCCAAGCCCGCGAGCTCTTGCGCGCCGGCGGTTAGCCGCTGCGCCGCGCTCTGCAGGCGAGCGCGATGCCCGCCCTGCGCGAGCGGCGCTGCGCCCTCGCGCGTGGCGCGGCCGCTGGCGGCGGCAACAGCCGCGAGCGCTGCGCGCGCACCGCCTGCGGCGTTAGCTGCAGCCTGCGGAGCTGCTGCTGCGCCGGGCGCGGCCTCGCCTGCGGCGGCCGGGTCCGGCAGCGCGGCGCAGGCGTGCGTACTGCCGCAAGCGGCGCCGCGAGCGCTGCTGCGTAGGCCGCCTCGGCCGCGGCCAGCCTCTCGAGCTCGCGCAGGCTGCCCAAGCGGCCGTTCAGCGCATCGAGCTGCTCACGCATAGCTAGCAGCTGCGGTCCCTGTGCCGCTGCCAGCATAGCCATAAGCTCATCAATCAGCTCAAATGCCCGCTTACGATAAAGCAGCTTCATTTCCGCAGCAAGCTGCTTCATATAATTCAATGTATACTCACCGCTGAAGCCTGATGCCGTATTGACCTGCGAAGCAATCCATTCCGGCTCCACCTCAATATGAAGACGTTCTATCGTCTCCCTGATAAGGTCCGCACTTACGAGGGTCCTTGTCATCTCCATCGCTTGCTCCATTCCCTTTTGAAGCGCCTGCTGCAAATGACGTTCCACCTGAGTAGCTAATTGACCAGCAAAATCATGATGAAGCGCCGATAAACGACGTTCCACTTCCTTCGCTGTTTTCGCTGCCCCTGCAAACAATCCTACCTTAAAACCGGGCTTACGGCTGTTCAGGTACTCTTGAGCCAGATCTCGAGTGACAGCCGGTGTTATGTTGGCATTGTCCAATAAAACGGTCGTATCTTTACGTAATGCAGTCCGCAGCTCCTCAGGCTTGGCTTCTGCAAGCGCAATGCTTTCACTTATATCCAGCCATTGCAGCTGTGCAGATTCCAACTCTTCATCAGCAGCTAATTGAGCGCGCAGCTGCTCTTTAAGTGTATCGTTTCGTTCCGCTATTTTGGCAGCATGCATGCTGGCCAGGTGCTGTGCGGATTTCTCCAGACTGAGCGCCGATAATGCAGCGTGCTGCTCAATAAGTCGTTCAAGCAGCCAATCGAGCTTGGCCCATTCACTATACGGGTGGTCAGGCGCCTTAACCGAAGTATACAAAATACCGTCAGGCTGAATATGCCAGTTAGCAAATGCCTCTGCTACACCTGTCCGATAGTCAGCAAACGATAACTCCTGATCCCGATGCTTATCCACTTGATTGATCAACAAATAGAGCGGTTTGCCCCATTCCTTCATTTTTTTGGTAAAGGCAAAATTAATTTCAGACTGCACATGGTTATAATCCATTACATAGAACACCACATCTGCCAGATGCAGTGCCGATTCGGTCGCTAAATGATGAGCATCGTCTGTAGAATCAATTCCCGGCGTATCCAGCAAGCATGCATGATCACCTAAGAATGGCAGTGGGTACCGCAGCTCAATCGTTTCTATCGCTTCTCCATCGCGGCAGTAGGCGGCAAGCTCGGCAAGCGGCACCTTCTGGACTTTTGGCGGCAAATCCCCCTCATGGACCCGATGGACAACAATCGCCCCAGATTCCCCACTGCTGATCCTTACGATATTCGCACTGGTCGGAATGGGGCTTGATGGCAGGAGCTGATGACCGCACAGCTTATTAATCAAGCTTGACTTGCCTGCAGAAAAATGCCCGCAAAACGCTATATACAAACTCCCGCTCTCCATCTTTTGCAGAAGCTGTTCAATCTTCTTCCCATTTTCCTTATCATCGGTCTGCTGCACCTTCGTCAGCAAGGCACGAATCGCACTCTCCATGTTTTCCTCAAGTAAAACTCCGCTGTTCATTCTCGATCTCCCCATTACAAAATGTTCATCTAAACAACAAAAAAAACCGAATGGCTTCGGTTTTCAGTGTACCACACTTTCAGTAGTCGGAATAAAAATTTCGAACAAATTACCATGCTGCAAAATTGTAATATCCCTGTCACGAACCTTCATAACAACAACCTCTAGCTTTGTTTTCATCCGTTCCAAGTAATTATCAGGTACTTCGCCTGACTCCATAACAGTGATACCATCTACTTGCTTTTCTTCATTGTCAGCAAGCTTCAGATTAATGATTTTCTCATAAATATCAGAAAATACTTCAAAATCATTCGTATACACAGAGATACATTTCATATTAATCCCATCCTTATTTGGTTGCTTGGTCTCATGATTCACTTATATAGATTTCCTATTACTGACTGTTTTCATACGTTTTTTTCCTTCACGGCATACATCCAGCAGAGGACAGATGCTGCATTGAGGATTTTGAGCCTTGCAATGATAGCGTCCAAAAAATATAAGTCTATGGTGCGTATCCGTCCATTCTTCTTTGGGAACCAGCTTCATCAGCTTTTTTTCTACTTCAAGTACAGAATCATTTTCACTTGCCATTCCCAAGCGCTTCGATACTCGCTCCACATGGGTATCAACCGCGATAGCGGGTACGCCAAATGCATTCGATACGACTACATTTGCCGTTTTTCGACCTACACCTGGCAGCTCAACCAGCTGCTCATGCTTTTCCGGGATTAAACCATCATATTTCTCCAGAACCATTCTGCATAGTGCCTGGATATGTTTTGCCTTATTACGAAAAAGTCCAATGCGACGAATATCCTGCTCCAATTCATCCAATGGGACCGCCACATAATCCTCTGGACGTTTGTACTTTTGAAACAAGGAAGCTGTCACCTTGTTCACGGTCTCGTCCGTACATTGTGCCGAGAGCAGTACAGCTATCGTAAGCTCAAAAGCATTTGTGTGATTCAATTCGCAATGTGCATCCGGAAACATACTGGCCATAATATCAAGTATGCTGCGGGCTTGCTTCTTGTTCATGGAGTGGCCAACAGTCCTTTGTTTGATGATATACATTGTAGTGTACCGAATCTCGGGAAAGTAATCAATATTTAGATGGAAGAAAAACCGAACATTTATCGAATTTTTATTTTTTTAATAAAATCCTCTGTAAAAATAACTATTTGTCGAAGCATCGTTTGAAGATAGGACCAATATATACGGCAGCTTTGCTTGTGAGCAGAAAGTTCCATAAGCGCTAAAGTGCTTATGGAACTCTCAATACTCTTTAAGAAAGGAGGATGCCCTGCTTATCGAGGTTATTTAGCTGATCATGCTTTATTGCTTTTCGATTTCAATAATTTTGTCGTCCAGTACATACAGCGTCACTTCTTCATTTTCGACAAAAGCATTGGCGGCTACAGATGCAGTGCCTTTATGCAAGTATGCTTTTGCAAAGAAATTGTAGGTCGATTTATCCCCGGCCGCATTAGGCTTAAGCAGTAGTTGATTCAGCACATTGTCGTAAGAGGCCACGGTCCGCTTGGAAGAGGTAGCCACCGCAATTTGCACCTTATCTCCTGCATCTTTAATAATTTCAACCCGATCATTAGGTTTTATTGCATTGAGCGCAGCCAGTGCTACACCGTTCTGTTTGATCACGAATTGAAGTCCCACGGGAACAATCTGTGTCGTTCCGGTAGCAAGCTCTTGAACCGTCAAGGTTCCAGTAGCCGTATCCAATGCTGTAACTTTACCACGCAGCGTGTTCAGTATCTCGGCTTTTTCAAGTACATTCCCCGTGAGCGAAACCTTGACAAACTCATCCTGCTGAATATCGGTAAAGTTATGCGTTGAATTCGTAGAATTCGTGATTTTATCATTATTGTCAACGGTGAATACATTCAAGACACCATTCTCATCCTTAACACTAATCTGTCTGCTGTCTGCATTTGCTGTGATTACTTTATAGACTGCCGTTTTTTTATACAGTATTTGACTGATTACATCCTGGTTGCCATTAAATCGCCCCTGGATAGTATCTCCCACTTTCAGGTCTGTAAGCAGAGCATTTGTCTTGCCATACATATCAACACCAATACCATTTTGTACTTTGAAGGTTGTATTTTGGCCTCCACTAGTTCTTAATGTCACTTCACTTGCTGTCGTGTTAAGTTGTGTGATAATACCTTCTACCTGTATGGTTAGCTCGATCGTAAGCACTTTATCTTTGGATATCTTCAGGTCTACCTTCTTCCCCTTCGTAAACTGTGAAGCAAAGTTGGATAGTGGCAGTTCAGAACCCCAAAGTTTAAGTGCTGTATTGTCTGTTAATTTATAAGCATTGTAAGTTCCGCTGTCATTAACTACAGTCAATGCCTTTAGATCAGCATCATAATTAACGATAGTGGCCAATGTAATTAAATTAATCGAACGACTGGTCACCGTTACTTTCACGATTTTCTCATTTAACAGATCAAGCTTCAGCTCGTCACCGACTTCAAGATCAAAGAAACCTGCATTAGGCAAACCATCAATCGTCACAAGTGCATTATCGGCAATAAAATAAGCGCCCAACGAACTCCCCGGCTTATTCACCGTTAAAATCTTTTTGTCCTCACTAAGGCTGGTTAATGTACCTGTCACATTCGTAGTAATGTCAGCCTGCTTACGAATGGTTACTGCTGTTACTTCATTGGTCTTAACCTCAAAGCCTACAATATCACCGATCCGCAGCTTGCTAAAATCGGATACCGTAGTACCATCAGGAAGCGTTACTGAAGTTTTCGACGAAATCGGATAGGTTTCATTTTGTCCCGAAGTTTGTTCGAGGAACGTAATCGAGTTCTGCTCCTTTTGGATACTGACTATAGTTCCTTCAGCTGATTTACTTAATGGTACCTGCTTCACAATAATTTGACTGATCTTGGCATTCGGCAATAGCATACTACGTTTTAATTCAATGAGACTGCCAACCTGGATCGTACCCAGGCTTAATCCACGCCCTTCTTTGTCCGTGACGGTTACGGTAGGGGCAAGCTCCTTGAGAACTTTGGTGCCAGCTTGATTAATGGCAACGGTCATTTGATTTAAAAATAAAGTATCCAGAGTACCTTCAAAGGACTCCATCTTTTCCTCGTCATTCGTTAATTCCACATAAGAAGCGACTCCAAGTGATTGAATGATATAGACCTGATTCGTTTCCTTGAGTGTTGTTGATGGGATACGACTGTCATCCTTGGCATTATAAATAACTGTACCTACATTCAGCGTATACTCACTGGACTGCCCTTTATCATTTTGAATCGTTAATTTATTATCCTTCAAGCCCATTACATATCCAATAACAACCTTATCAGAGCGTTGTGTTAATTCTTTATCCGCACGGCTTAAAAAAGTTGCCATTTGTGCCCGCGTGACACTGCCAGCAGGCTGGAATTTATTGTCATCCATGCCATTCACAATATTTAATGAGACCGCTGCATTCACATAACCAACCGCCCATGAAGAAAAGTCCTTAGCATCCGTAAACGTGGACGAATTCGCGGCTTGCTGCTGAGCTAATGTTTCTTTGCCAATGGATCTGATAACAATTTTGGCCACCCATTCCCGGGTAGCGGGTCTTGAGCCCCAAGGTGTTTTGTTAGTGCCAAGGCTTTCTGTTTCTTCCTTGAAATTAATAAGTCCCTTATCCAGCGCATAGGCGATATAAGGTTTGGCATAGTCGCCAACCACAATTCCTCCAAGCACAGTGTCAGTTTTAATTTTTAACACTTCATTTTCAAGCCCCATTAAACGTAACGCCATAACAATTGCATCCTGTTGGGAAACCGAATTATCGGGACGAAAGTCAGCCTTTTCATAGCCTTGAATGATTCCAAGCGCGGCTAACTTGGTAATATGCTTAATAGCCCAGTGCTGTGGACTTACATCTGAAAACTGGGTAATTGTTGATGCCGAATTCGAGGAGCTGGTTGTAGTTGTGGTTGAAGGTGGTGTAATTACAGGATCGGCAGCATAAGCTGGACTGCTCATGATTACCGATAATGCCATCAAACCAGCAGTCATTTTTTTAATAGACAAATAATTGTGCTTGTTGTTCATGCAAGTTGTTCCTCCCGGCGTATGTGGATAATATTTCATTCATTATGTTTATACTTAACGCTTAATAGGATGCGGTAGATCCATATGCCCCATTAAGCTTTCTATCGATTTGCCATCTACCAGAAATTCAATACTATTAATTTCCGTGAATTGAAAAATAGTTTTTTTCAAAGCTTGAAGCAGCAGAGCCTCACCACCTGAGCCAAGTCTGGCCTCGGGAGCCATTGTAACATTGATCGTAAGCAGTCCACTTTTGGCCGCTGCCGAATGAAACGTAAAGCCCTTAAAGAGCGCAATATTATTACTATCAGGGCTCATGCTCAATGCTTTAAGCGCCGCCATATATTTCTCATCATCCTGTTGATAGGATATATTCGTTTCCTGTTCAACAAGCTTTTCTCCAGACTCATCACCATAATAAGCTTTAATTTTCAATTGTTTATTGTTGTCCGGAGCAGGGGTTGCCTGTGGTGTAGCTTGGGATGGTGCCGATATTGGACTACTGCTTGTAGCCTGTGGTTTGCTCATAGCTGGACTTGCCAAAGGTTGCTCTGTTGGCGATTTCGTTTGCCCGCACGCTGACAGCAGCCCCAGCATGCCAATACCAATGATTGTATTCCTGAGTAATCGGTGTTGCATTGTCGTTACCCACTCCCTAATCCAGTCTCAATTGCTCTTTAATACCCGCCACAATCGCTGCTGCCACCTGATTTTGAAAAGTTTCCTGAAACATCGTATTCTCTTGGATTTTATTAGACAAAAAACCAAGCTCCAGCAGAAGCGAAGGCATAGTCGTATTTTTTATAACGTGAAAATCTTCTTGCTTCACCTTACGGTCTTCAAATCCACTAGCTTTCAACAGCTTTTGATGCATTTGTATGGCGAAAGGCAGACTTTGTTCCGTGTAATAATAGGTTTCTAGTCCATTCACTTCTTCTTTGCCTAATATTGAATTTCCATGAATAGAAACAAACAGATCAGCCTTGGCATCATTGGCTATAGCCACACGGCCAGGCAGCTCAACAAATGTATCATTTTTACGAGTGAGTATAGCCTCAATTTTCGGCTCTTTGGACAGTAAGTTATATACTTTTGTTCCAACTCCCAGCACAAATTCCTTCTCATGTCTGCCTGTAAAGGAGACAGTTCCAGCATCCTTACCACCATGACCAGGATCAATAACTACCGTATATCGTTCTTTGGCTGGAGATAAAGACCACACCAGTTGGGTACTCGAACTGCTGGCAGAAACCTTGAAATCTATCTTTTTGTTTAAATCTATGATTATTCTAACGATAGATGATTCTTTGGAAAATAGCAAATAGCGAATTTGAGAGACAGCCGCATTTTTCTCCGTAATTGTCCCTTCACCATTGGAATTCAGCTTGAGCCCGGCAGCCAGCTGCCCATTAGGTATATCAATTTGAACTCGGTTTGGATTCGCTGTAGTTGTGACATCAGGAATGGCCTTGCCTCCACTTGTTTTCACAACAAACTGGTCACCCTCCATCGAGATGGATTGGATTACGGTGACAGCATCAGGCTTTTTCGCGCCAGCATCTACGCTTGTCGAAGAATAAGATGGTGGTTGATTAGGATTGGCAATAATTCCCGTTTTTGTGCCAGTATTAGATGAATCAGGCTCAGGCGATTGTGCGGATGGTTTATCCTTGGACGTATCTACCACTTTACTTCCATCAGTACCTGGCTTGTCCAAAGGCTTGTCGGTCGTTTTACCATCCGGCTTGTCCAAAGACTTATCAGGTATCTTATCGTCCGGCTTGCTCGAAGGCTTGTCAATTATTTTATCATCCGGTTTGATAGAAGGCTTGTCCGTCGCTTTATTGTCCGGCTTATCCTTGGAGATATTGTCAACTGGCGTCGGAGCTGTGATCGTGCCTTTGTTATCGCTTTCTTGATTGAACAGAAAAACAGAACGCGTCAGATCGTCCCAAGTTACTTTAATTCCCATCTGCTCGCTAATAAACCGTACAGGCAGCATGGCATTGCCATTAACGATCGAAGGTGCTGTATCCAACTGAACAGCTTTGTTATTTACATAAACTTCCTTTTTATCAATAAACATTTGAATACTGATATTGGACTTATTAACAGTCACTTTACGGATTTTCTCTTCCCATTGTACCTTGGAGCCCAGAGACTCAGCAATGATTCTTACGGGTACCATAACTTTGTTATCCTTGTTAATAAGTGGTGGTACCTCAGTTGTCAGCTGTTTGCCATCAAGGAACAATTGGAGCGGCTGCGACTCCGCAGCAAAGCTCATCATCGGTACAAGAAGGAGAGACAATAGCAGCATGGAAAACAACGCAGTAATAATTCTCATTCTACACCTCAACTCATTTTATGTATGTATTTATGTTCTATAAGGAAATTGGAATTCCACCGCTACTTACGGCAATTACGACACTTAATTAGACTATGAAAATTTAAAAAAGTTTCGTGAACTGACAAAATAAGCCCAAAGCTGCAGGCAGCGCCTGTATACTTTGGGCTTATGTAAGGATTTTGTTTAGTTCGCGATATGAACCTTGGCCTGCTCCAACAGCTGACGAAATTGATCTCCTGAAAGCGTTTCTTCCTTCACAAGAATGTGCAAGGACTGTTGAAATACGACTCTATGGTGCTCCAGTAATTCTCTTGTTCTTGCATTAAGCTCGTCCAGAATCGCCGAGTTTTCTTTCATTAATTCTTCTTTTGTCACCATTTCACGATCAATGATACCAAGCTTTGTCAAACCTGAATCCATCATGGTTCTAACCAGGTGCAGAGCCTGCTCAAAGTCATTCCGTGAACCGGTGCTACGCCCACCATAAAACATCTCCTCTGCAACTGCACCACCCAGAGCAATAATAATTTGCTGCTCCAGATTTTCTTTTGTATACAAATATTGGTCTTGCTGCGGATTATGGCGAACATATCCAAGCGCCTTCCCACGTGGACTAAGTGCTACCTGGGATACCGAGCCTGGACGAACCGCCTCAGCAGCGATCGCATGCCCTAATTCATGGAGAGCAACCCGGTCCCGCTCTTCCTTTGTCGACTCTCTATCGGTTTTCTCACCGAGCATCACCTTATCCACTGCCTGGGAAAGATGACTTTGGTCAATCGTGATAGCTTCCTGACGCATAGCATAGATAGCAGCCTCATTCATCACACCTTCAAGCTGAGCACCTGAGAAATGAAACGTTTCTTCCGCGATCTGCTCCAAATTGACTGTCTCTGCTAGAGGTTTGTTTTTGGCATGTATATTCAGGATATGCAGTCTACCCTTTTTATCTGGCAAATCCACTTCAATATGACGGTCAAAACGACCTGGACGCAGCAAGGCGCTATCGAGCATTTCCTTACGGTTGGTTGCTGCCATAATCAACACCCGCGGCGTAGTCGTCGTATGAATACCATCCATTTCGGTCAGGAGCTGGTTTAGTGTTTGATCATATTCACGATGCTGCCCACCATCCCGCTTGCCTCCGATAACATCAATTTCATCGATAAATACAATGGCGCTTTCTTTATTTTCTTTAATGGCACGAGCCCGTGCTTCTTTAAATAAATCACGAACTCTACTTGCACCCACACCTACATACATTTCAACAAACTCACTGCCGGATGCAGCCATAAATATCGAGTTCGTGTAATGTGCGGCAGCTTTGGCCAATAACGTTTTCCCGGTTCCTGGAGGGCCTGTCAGCAATATCCCTTTCAACGGGCGAATACCGAGCTTGGCAATCTCATCATGCCTGATCAGGAAATCAAGAGCTTCCTGAAGTTCTGTCTTGGCGCGTTGTTGACCTCCAATATCGTCAAAAGTCATATAGCTGGGTGTCACATTACGCGATTTGCGTTCGGAAGCACCTATTCCCATGCTGGCACCCCGCATCCGATTCATATAAAATAGAGCTCCCATAATAATAATCATAAAAATAATTGGAATTGCGTTTATTCCTATAAAAACGAGGAACAATAACAATACGGGTACAAAACCAATAATGATTTCTTTATATATTTTATCCATTTGTCCACACTCCCATTTTGGCAGACGTACGCGGAAGCATTAAATATTTGCTTTTATCACCATCTGTCAAAGATATATACACATACTTGTCGTCCATCTCCGTAGCAACCTTTAACCCTTCAGAATCAAGGGCACGAGCCTGTAATGTTTTGGGGATTTGTGTGTATTGCTTGGTTTCCATAGCCTGAGCAACATCGAACAAAGCGGAAGACCACCATTGATCCATTCGTGGTGTCGATTCATTCGTTACTTTCAGCTTTAATTCTTTTTTGCCGATCAAGCCGGAGCCTTCATTCTGAATACGGTTATACACCTCGCGAAGACTTGTCCCGGATGCAAGCTTTAATTCTATTAAGGCAGCTTCACTTGAAATACGAGTTTGTACATGCTCTACACCAGGAGTGCTGCTTACAATTGCCGACAAAGGATTTTCCATCGCAAAGCTCTGGTAAGCAAACCATCCGCCGAATAGTAATGTAGCTGAAATTGTAACACTAACTAATAAAGGCAATAAGCGCAGCTTCATAAAAGCAGTCAGTCCCCTTTCCAATCAAGATTCTCAGTCAACCTGTACACTATTAGTATATCACATTTTATATACGAAGTGAGAGCTAAACTAGTTGGAAATTCGAATACATTGCTATAATTGTAACAAAAAAGCCGCACTTTATATGATAGAAGTTCCCCCCTATAATTGTGCGGCATAAGCAGTTATTGAATACTTAAACGGTACGTATCGAGCCAGGTACCATCTTTGAACAAATAGTAATCGTAATAATAGCGATCAGGATTGGTTTCTTCAGCAGCGATTTTGTAAAATACTTCCCACACGAGGTTGCCGTTCCACACGCCAGGCACCATACGCTTGATGTTGGCAGTTGGCTGGCGGCTTAAAGTTAGCGCCTTTACTTTTTCAGTATCGATTCCATCAGCAGCCATTTGTGTGAAAATTTGATCCTCGCCTACCCAAACCACCAGCTTTTGGCCTATTTTATCTTCTCCATGGATGATCGTATAAGGTTGTTCACCAACAAATCTCTCCACATTGGTAACTTGTGCCAAAATCGTTTTCTGGTAAGCAGTCTGCACTGCATTGCGTTGAATCTGCCATTCTTTTTCCTGAATCGTGTTGTAGAAATGTACGCCGAGAAATAACAACAAGGCTGCAACGAACACCGCTGCTGCTGTTATTTTAATTTTCATTGCACCGAAGCTCCAGTTAATCGTTCAAAGCAGCTTTGAGCGTCATAGAGTATTTTTTCTTCATCAAGGGTTAAGCATACGCCATCTTTCACAATTCTCTGCCCATCAATCCACACATCGCTGACATCTTTGGCGGAAGCCGAATAAATGACATGAGATACAAAGTTGGTTTTCGGAAAAAAGTGTGGTTGATCTATGTCCAGAGCGATGAAATCAGCTTTCATTCCAGGCTGAAGGGCACCAACGTCTTCAAGCCAAATGGATTTAGCTCCATCCAGCGTGCCCATCCGGATAGCCGCTTCAGCAGGAACTGCTACAGGGTCTCCGCTCACACCTTTATGAATCAGAGCCGCAAGACGCATTTCTTCAAACATATCCAGGTTGTTATTGCTAGCAGGACCATCAGTTCCTAATGATACCTTAATTCCCTTACGGAGCATTTCGGGTACACGCGCCACACCGCTTGCCAGTTTTAGATTGCTTCCTGGATTGTGGGATACCCTAACATCATATTGGGCCAATACATCTATCTCTTCATCTGTCAGATGAACTGCATGAGCAACAACGGCCGGTCTGGAGAAAAGTCCAAGCTTGGCCAAATGAGCTACAGGCCTTGCTCCGTATTGTTCGACGTTTTCCTGAACCTCACGCGCTGTTTCCGACATGTGAGTATGGATCGGCAATTGAAGCTCATGAGCTACTGCTACGATTCGTTCAATGTAATCTGGAGGGCATGTATAAGGAGCGTGCGGAGACATCATCGTTGTGATACGACCGCCAGCTTTGCCATGCCAATCCAGTGCAAATTGTCTTGCTTCTACCAGCTTAGCTGTTTGAACGTCAGGAGGGCACAATCCAATCACACCACGAGTCAGGACAGCACGCATTCCGCTTTCCTCGACAGCTTTCGCGACTTCATTCATATGATCATACATATCGACAAATGTAGTCGTTCCGCCTTTAAGCATTTCCAGAATGGAGAGCAGTGTACCTGAACGTACATCGTGAGCTGTAAATTGTCCTTCCATCGGCCACATTTTCTCCTGCAGCCACACCTGTAATGCGAGATCGTCACCATAGCCGCGCAGCAATGACATCGCAGCATGGTTATGAGTGTTAACTAAACCCGGCATAAACAGCTTCTTGGACCCGTCAATACGCTCGTCATACAGCTCAAGAGGCTGTGGAAGCCCTTCTCCTATGTAGGTAATCAAATTATTTTCAATGGTCATATAGCCTTGAATAATTGGTTTTTGTTCATTTAATGTTAGAAATACACCATTCGTTATGATTGTTTTTGTCATTGTCACCCGAATCCTTCCTCGCATTTAGCTTCAACTTTTACTGTACAACTTCAAAGTTTTAAAATCAAGTATTGAAGACCCTCGCAGCCAGATAACCGTTTACATAAATGAACTTTCATGAACATATTCTGAATTGGATAAACTATCATTGCATTCCGTTACTGCTATATGGTATTTTTAATTTTGCGTGAATTTTAATCGCCAAAATTCTACATAATGAATCTAAATACTTCGTATATTATTAATTTATTGTTAATATAGAAGTCAGTCCGCTTCGCGTCCCTCATTTTATGTTCGCAAATTTATTTTTTATTCACAAAACTTTAAGTACATGCTTACGAAGTTAGTTTTGCTTCACAAAACTTTAAGGAGGCTATTCCATGCTTTTCGCCAAAAAAAATGATGCGGATTTCTTACAACTGCTTGTGAAATCTTCAGAAAACACGCTTGAGGCTGCCCAAATGTTTCGTACTGCGGTTATGGGAGATCAACCGCCTGCTTCCTACTGTCCCCAATTAAAGGAATTGGAGCATAAAGGTGATCAAATTACACATCAAATTTACAAAGGTCTTAATAAAGTGTTCATTACCCCCATTGATCGCGAAGATATTATGGAACTCGCGTCCAAGCTTGATGATGTTATAGATGGTATTGAAGCCTCCATAGCGCGTTTTGACTATTTAAATATTAGTATAAGTGATCACTATATGAAGGAATTTTCAGCCGTCATCGTTGCCAGCTGCCAGCATATTCTCGATTCGTTCAAATTACTGTCCAAGAAAAAATATTTACAGATCAGCGAACACACCGTACAGATCAATTCACTTGAAAATGATGCGGACCGTTTGATGCGTGAAGGCATTCGAGAAATCTTTATGAACCCCAAAGATCCCTACCATGATTTCAAATTAAAAGAAATCTATGAGCGTCTCGAAGAAACAACCGATGCCTGTGAGGATGTAGCCAACATTCTGGATAGCGTCATTATGCGTTATTCGTAAGCTGTGTGAAATCGCTAGGAGGAAATTATGTTAACTACATTAATAATCATTGTTGCTTTGGCGCTCATCTTTGATTTTATCAACGGGTTTCACGATACAGCCAATGCGATTGCTACATCAATCTCTACCAGGGCCCTGACACCCAAATTCGCAATCATTTTTGCATCCGTTTTAAATTTTATAGGTGCGATATATTCCTCCGAGGTTGCCAAAACGGTAGGTGGCAAGGTAGCTAATCCGGCAACTATTCCGCATGGCGTCGAAATTTTGATCGCTGCGCTGCTAACAGCTATTATATGGAACCTCATTACTTGGTATTATGGGATTCCTTCCTCCTCATCGCACACCTTAATCGGAGCTTTGGCTGGCAGCGTTATATCCGGTGCGGGCTTTGCAGCTTTAAACTGGAGTGGCTTCAAAGAAATTGTCATTATCCTGGTCCTTTCGCCAATCATCGCCTTCGCCACAGGTTTTCTGATCATGTGGATCATTCGAAAGCTTATCATTGTAAATGGCAACCAATCTCGATCCAAGATGAATCGGATGTTCCGTTTTTTTCAAATCTTTTCTGCTGGACTTCTCTCATTGTCCCATGGTGGCAACGACGCACAAAAAGCAATGGGAATTATGGTATTTGGACTTGTTACTCTTGGCTACCAGACAGAACTGGATGTACCCTTATGGGTCAAAATTTCTGCTGCAACCGCGATGGGCCTAGGCACTTCCATTGGTGGCTATAGAATCATCAAAACGATGGGCAGCCGACTGCTGAAGATTGAACCGATCAATGGCTTCGCATCCGATTTGAATTCTTCGATCATCATTCAAACCTCAACTGCCATTGGCATGCCATTATCGACCACACATGTTATCTCTTCCTCCATCATAGGAACGGGTACGGTCATGAGATTTCATGATGTTAAATGGTCCACTGTTAGTAAAATGGTTATGACCTGGATTATTACCATTCCGATCTCGATGATACTTTCATTTCTTATCTACAAAGTCATTGCTTTATTTGTATAGATCTTCTAACTGCTTCAACATCACAAAAAGACCATTCAAAAGCTTAAAGCTTTTGAATGGTCTTTTTGTGGATTATCATTTTCATACCAGGAGTTAAAAAACTCTTGTCTATGACCCTTACTCTTCATCCAGATAATAAGCAAGGCTTTGCAGCTCCGTAGTGAAATCAGCATGATGAACTCGAATCTCATTCGGCACCTTAATAATGATCGGAGCAAAATTCAGAATGGCTTCTACACCGCCATCCACAAATTGATTAGCAACATTTTGTGCTTCAAAGGCAGGAACGGTGATGATTCCGATCCTCACCTGCAGACTTCTGATGGTTTCCTTCAGCTCTCCCATAGGCTTAACCTTAAGATTGTTAATGGATTCGCCAATCTTCGATTCATGGGCATCAAATATAGCAACAATTTTCATATTATCCCTCAGGTAGGCGTTATAATTGCACAGCGCCCTGCCCAAGTTACCCGCTCCAACCAATGCGACTGGAATGACCTTATCCAGCTTCAGAATTTGACGAATTTTTTCTATCAGATAATCGACATCATAGCCGATTCCTTTTTTCCCAAATTCACCAAAGTAAGCCAGATCCTTACGGATTTGAGCAGGGTTCAGATCAAGCTTCTGACCCAAATCCTGTGAAGAAACGGTGTGCACACTTTTTTTACTGAGTTCATTCAAATAGCGTAAATACACAGGGAGTCTTCGAACAACTGCTTCCGATATTTTGATCGTTTTCATACTTCGCTTTCTCCCATCCATTGCTTAATTCTACCCACTAGCTGATTCGTAGGCATATGTTCGATTTTGGGTCCGGGTAGCGAATACAAAAAGTATTTTCCGTAGGTCGAATCAATAACACGCGTATCGTAAATAATGACAATACCCTTATCCTTGGCTGTACGAACGAGACGTCCAAAGCCTTGCTTGAAACGAATGACTGCTTGGGGTACCGATAATTTCATAAAAGGATTCAGATTCAGTTTCTTCAGGTTCTCCATCTTTGCTTCGACCAAAGGATGGTTCGGTGGTTGAAAAGGCAACCGGACAATCGCCAGACAAGTTAATGCATCACCGGGAATATCGACACCTTCCCAGAAGCTGCTCGTTCCGAGCAATACACTCGAAGGACTATTCTGGAACAGCCGCGTCAGCTTACTGCGGTTGCTGCTATCTACACCCTGGCCTAATACACCTATGCCAAATGGACTCAGCTTCTCTTTTAAAGCCGCGTGGGTTAGCTTCAGCATCCGGTTGGATGTAAATAACACCAGCATACGTCCCTTCGTTTCCAGGGCTACTTCCGCCAGGGACTGAGACAAATTGTCCAGAAAATGTTTATCACCAGAGTTGCTGCGTATGCTGGGAAAATCTCTTGGTATCGCAACCAGCGCTTGCTGACGATAATTGAAAGGCGATTGCAGTTGGACCGTTTTCAGCTTGGCCTCAGGTTCATTGGTATTCAAGCCTAACTGTTCACATGTATAGTCAAAGGATTTGCCAACTGATAGTGTCGCAGACGTCATAATCACACTATCCTTGGCTTCGAAGAAATGCTCCTGAAGCATCGGACTGACATCTACGGGTACACTAATAAGCTGAATGGACTTACTTTTGCTAGTTCCCGCTTCAAGCCAGTATACATAGTTATCGTCGGTCAAAGCCATAAAAAAGTGAAGATTGTCCCTTAGCCTGTACAGTTCCTTCACCGAACCGCTAATGTCGGTCACCAACCCCTGTACATCCAGCACTTCCTGCTGATCTTTTACTTCGTTAAGCACTTTATCCAGCTTTTTCAAAATTTCAGTCAGCTTTAAATACATGTTCTCTTCCAGCACAAGAAGCTTATCCCAGCTTGGTGGTTTGTCATCCTTTTTAAGCCGGTAAACCAATTGTCCGCCTTCAGTTTGCTGGGAAGGGTCAGAACGGGTTGATACCAATTGAAAGAGCAAATCGGTCAATTCATCCCATTCCTCTTTTATCTGCAGCAGAACAGGAAGCATCGCATCCAGAATCTGACTCCACGCAAGACCCTTTTCGCCGTCTGCCCTGCTCAGCTTTGAGCTTAATATGGGAAGTTGTCCATTACGACTATCCTTGTACAGCCACCACAGAGTACCGACAAAAGCACCGTATACGACCTCGATACCCAGATGCTTGCTGGCCACCTCTTCAAAATGATGCGCTTCATCAATGACCAAATGCTTGTAGCTTGGAAGCAGCCGACTTTCTGCCTTCGTATCTGTAAACAGCATCGAATGATTGGTAATCACCAGGTCTGCATTGCTAGCATTGTTGCGAGCCCGGTGGTAAAAGCATTTTTTAAACCACGGACAGGCACGATTCAGGCAAGAATCCGAGTCGCTCGCAACCGAATGCCAGAACTGCGTGCCTTTGCCGCTAAAATGCAGCTCTTCATCGTCGCCATGTTCGGTTTCACTCAGCCACACCAGCATTTGTCCCGCCGTCAGCCGATCTTCCTTGCCATGCTCAAAATCCTGCTGGCCCATCTTGGTCTCAAATTTGCGCAAGCATAAATAATGGCTTCTTCCTTTGAATACGGCAGCACGAAAGCCGACTGGAAATAAATCCATCAACAGCGGAATGTCTCTTTCCCTGATCTGCTCCTGCAAATTGATCGTATGGGTACTAACGAGCATTTTTTTGTCATGCTTTAACCCGTAAAACAAGGAGGGTATTAAATAGCCAAGCGATTTACCTGTGCCAGTACCAGCCTCGATCATCAGATGCCGCTCCTGCTCGAACGCAGCTTCAACCTCGGCCAGCATAATCTCCTGTGCTTCACGATCCTCATAAGCTGTAAAGCGCTCCTTGAGCGCTTGTTTCAGCTGAGCAAAAAATACGGCGAAATCATCTGGCAGCGTTAATAAGTCTTTCTCTTCCCGAACTGAATCCTCTTCGCCCCAGTCCTTGACTGCAAGAGTAAACTGTCGATAATTTTGGCCGGCTGGCTCTTCGTCTCCCGCAAACATTTCCTTGAACATAATCATTTCGCGCACAAACCAGCCAAAGTCGGTCGTAACTTCATCAAATACCATCGATAAGCGCTGCAATGTAAGCAGAGACAATTCCTGAAACCGCTGCAGACAGCGTATCCATAATAGCGCAGTAACCTCTGCGTCACTATCTGCCTGGTGTGGTCGCTCATGCTCAATACCGAAGCTGTTACATACCATACTTAACTGAAAGCTGGATAAGGATGGAAATAATACACGAAGCGCATCAATTGTATCGAGTACTTTACCATCAAACGCAAAATATCCATGCTCATCCAAAGCTCGTTGCAAAAATGACAAATCAAATGCAATCGCATGACCGACCAGTACACAATCCTGCAAAAGTGGCACCATACGGGCCATGACCGTATCCAGCTCGGGCGCATCTTTAACCATTTCATCATCTATGCCTGTTAAAGATATTATAGAAGAAGGTATACTGACCCCTGGATTTACCAGAGAAGTATACCTGTCCGTGATGGTATCATCTACTATTATGACGAGGCCAACCTGAATAATGCGGTCCGTAGTCTGGCTCCCGGTCGTTTCAAAATCCAAAACCGCGAATTTCATTACTCTTCAGATACTCCTTCGTTCTTGTTTCTTTTAAGCATACCAATACTCATCCAAAAAGGGAATAGAAAAATTACCAATAGAAATCAAGCTGTCCTTTTTTTTCACTGCATAATCCCATTTCGAGAAGAGGCTCTACACTGGATGGATCCGATTGAAACGCCAAATTGAAGTACTCGGAGGCCTTGTCTACATTCTGCTCATGCATTTGAATACAACCCATCGCACTGCAGGAAATAGCTTTGATTTGATGATTGTGTGTGCATTGGGATAAGAAAATAAAATGTCCGTAGCTGTCGGATATGTCACCTTTTTGCAAAAAGCTCATGGCTAAATACAGTCTCGCCAAGGTGAAGTCCGGCTGCTCACGAACCAACACCGTAAATTCCCGGATTGCTTCGCTGAACATCATCAGCTTGTAATAGCCCTGCCCCCTTACAAACTCGGCTGTGCGAACGTCACCCAATTCCGTCTTCATTCCGTCGGTTAAAGCCGCTGCTGGCTGCTGGTCCCTGTAAAAACATGCAAGCTTCTCCTCAAACAGCAGCCACTCTTCAATAAAAGTGTCACTCATCGTTTTGAGCATATGCAGCTTTTCCTCAAGCTCCTGCTTGTGCACACCTGCTGCCGCCTTATAATACACAGCAACTTCATCGAGCATTTCATTCATCGAGGTAAAAAGATGTTTGAACATAAGCGCATCCCACCTTAAGCTTTGAGCATACCCTCATTTTTCGCTCGAAAGCCTCTTTTCATTCGTTACAGCACGGTGGAATGAATTTCTTCCTTAAGAACGCTGATAACCTTATTATTTTCGCCCATAATGGCTATACTCGGGGTATGCTTTTTGGCTTCCTCGTCAGACATCATCACAAAGGATAAAATAATGACAGTATCACCGGGATGTACCAGACGTGCCGCGGCCCCATTCAAACAGATCACGCCAGAGCCGCGTGGACCCGGAATGACATAGGTTTCAAAGCGCGCACCGTTGTTGTTGTTCACAATCTGCACCTTTTCATTAGGAAGAATATCGATCATATCAATTAAATCTTCGTCGATGGTAATACTTCCGACATAGTTAAGGTTAGCTTCCGTAACGGTAGCGCGGTGTATTTTGGATTTCAGCATAGTTCTGAACATAGTTGTTAACCTCCTGGTTGTTGCCGCTTATCGATGTAAGCTATTCCTGCAACTGGATAATTACATTGTCAATCAGTCTTGTTTTGCCAAAACGGACAGCCAAAGCGATAATAACTTCCTTCGCATCTTTCACACGTTCTATGGGCTCCAGGTCAGGGTAAGCCAATATTTCCACATAATCGATATCCGCTAATGGCATTTCCTCAATTTGCTTACGTATCGCTTGTTGCAGCTCTGATGCGGGCAAATTCCCACTCATTTCGATAACCTGCTGCTCGACCTGCTTTAACGTACGTGAGAGCACGAGAGCTTGCTCGCGTTCCTCAGGCTGCAGATAAACATTACGTGAGCTCATCGCTAATCCATCCTGCTCACGAATGATCGCACAAGGTACAATTTCTACCGGCATATTTAAATCGGCAACCAGCTGTTTAATAACTGCTACCTGCTGGGCATCCTTCATGCCAAAAAAAGCTGCGTCAGGCTGGATGATTTGGAACAATTTCGTCACGACGATGCCAACACCGTCAAAATGCCCTGGACGCGATGCGCCGCACAGCCGTTCAGTTACCCCAGATACCAGTATTTGCGTCTTGCTAGGCCGCGGATACATTTCAGCTGTTGAAGGGCTAAATACAATATCCGTACCTGCCGCTTTCGCCAATGCCAAATCACGTGCTTCATCCCGCGGATAACGTTCAAAATCCTCATTCGGTCCAAATTGCAGCGGATTGACAAATATACTGAGTATGACAATATCACATTGCTGGCGTGCCGCTTGAAGCAGACTTGCATGGCCTTCATGAAGAAAACCCATCGTTGGTACAAATCCGATACGTATGTTGGGCTTCTCGGCTCTTAAGTTACTTATTGTATCCCGCAAAACTTGTATTTGATGTATGTGCTTCAACCTGGTGCCTCCTCTATTTGCTGCTGCCATACAGAACAGCGGCAACTTCTTCATCCATATGATAAGTATGCTCGCGTGCAGGGAAGCTGCGGTTCTTCACTTCAGCTACATATTGCTTTAACCCGCTGCGGATCGCTTCGCCTGTTTCCGCATAAACTTTGACAAATCGTTTGGGCGTTATATCCGATCCATAGCCCAAAGCGTCATGGAATACGAGAACCTGCCCATCACATTGTGGACCAGCACCAATACCGATAGTTGGAATGGAAAGCTGCTCCGTGATATGCGCGGCTAGCTCCTCGGTTACAAGCTCAAGTACAATCGCATAAGCACCTGCTTGCTCCAAAGCCTTAGCTTCATCCAACAGCCTGCGGGCTTGCTCCGAGCTTTTCCCTTGAATCTTGTAGCCGCCAATTTGATGAATCGACTGTGGCGTTAAACCGATGTGCCCCATAACCGGGATACCTGCCCTTGTACAGGCTGCTACGGCTTCTGTGATCTCCAATCCGCCTTCCATCTTCACCGAGTTGGCTAACCCTTCCTGCATAATACGAGCTGCATTACGAAGCGTTGTATCCAGACTGCCATGATACGTCATGAATGGAAGATCCGTCACGACAAAGGTAGATGTGGCCGCGCGCACAACGGACCGCGAATGATAAATCATATCATTCAATGTGACTGGAATCGTGGATTCATATCCCAGAACGACATTACCTAAGGAATCACCAACCAGGATAGCATCAACACCTGCTTCCTCTGCCAAACGTGCAGAAGGATAATCGTAAGCCGTTATCACAGATATCGGATTACCATCTTGCTTCATCTTTTTAAATTTAGTGACCGTGTTCGCTTTACGTTTCTCCATGTTAACACCTGCTTCCTGTAGCTTAGGTTACCACTATCACAAACAAAAAAACCTTTCAGCCAAGGATAGGCAAAAAGGTCACATGAACTAACATCATATGATCCTTCTGTCTCGGTCCGTTAGGCTCAGAGCAGAATCCGACATATTCCATAAAGCTTTTCAGTTGTTAAACGATTCCATTCACAATAATCAAAAACAGGTTTGTGAGTGCAATTCATCACTGATATCGCCTCATATTAGCTCTATTATAACAAATTTTATATTCAACGAACAGACATTATTTTTGCCGTGAACCAAATTCCACATTACTTGAATACCATTTGGTCAGAGACCCATCGGCAAGTCGGACAACGAGGGCTCCTGCATCATCAATGCCTTCTGCCGTTGCCTCAATCACGCCTTGTGGTCCTTGCGAACGAACCGTACAGCCAAGTGATACATTAAGTGCTTCCCACAAGAGCTTTACAGGCGCAAAGCCATGCTCATGATACAGCTCGTACAAAGTCTCAAGCTCCAGTAAAAATTGGCATAACAGCTGAGTACGATCAATCTGTTGGGCTGCTTCTATCGATAAGGATGTTGCTACCGACCTTAATTCTTCAGGAAAATCGTCCAAATCCAGATTTACACTAATTCCGATCCCTGCTATGACGTGCTGCAGCTTCTCTTCATCGGCACTGGATTCTAACAGGATTCCACTAATTTTTTTGCCTTCAATTAACAAATCGTTTGGCCACTTGATGCCAACCTGAAGCGAGGTTAGCTTACGAATCGATCTGCATAAAGCGACGGCTACCAGCAGCGTAAGCTGAGGGGCAAACTGGAGTGTAATCTGCGGCTTCAGCACCAAACTCATCCATAAGCCTTTTCCTTTGGGAGAATGCCATTTGCGTCCCATTCTGCCGCGACCTGTCGTTTGATGCTCGGCAATGACAAGCGTACCTTCTTCCGCACCTTCAAGCACCATCGCATGCGCCAACGTATTCGTGGATTCAACCTCATCATAATACAGAATCTTGCGCCCTAATACACGGGTCTGCAGCTGCTCCATAATATGCTCGATATCCAGCTTGTCCGGCTTGCTTATGAATCGATAGCCCTTGCGCGGAACGGCTTCAAAGACATATCCTTCCGCACGTAAACGCTCAATATGCTTCCATACCGCGGTACGGCTGCATGCGAGCTTGTTGCTCAGCTCTTCACCGGACAGAAATACATCCGGATTACTGACAAATAATTGTATCAATTGCTCATTAATATTCATACAGATGTACCGCTTCCCTACAGATTATGATATTTGACGAATTGCTCGGCTTCAGCAATCAGCAAGCCGGTTTCATTCGGCGACCGTCCAAGCGCCGTTTCCTGTAATAAATGATTAAGAACCTCAGTGACCCACGGTCCTGGTGGCTTATTCATATGTGCAAGAAGCTCCTTACCCCCGACCTGAAGCTGTTTGAGACTGTCTACGATCAATGCATCAAGCCATTCCTTCCCGCGGCTAAGCACGATAGAACCTGCCTCAACCGTGATGCCATGACTTACCATCCACCGAGGCTCGACAGCCAGAATATCATAAAGTGTAAGCCATGCCGCTTTACCGTAGGTCAAGGCGCCGAGCTTCCATAGATGTTCAAGCCTTTTCTCAAGAGTTGGTTCTTGAACATATTCAGGCTGATTCAGGAGAAGCCCATCCCTAAGCATATAGAATGCCGCTGCCGCCTTATAAACCCGTTTTATTTGATCCACAGAAAAGGTCAGTACTCTCATATCTGCTTCGATCTCAGCTGCATTCAAACCGATTGACAAAAATAAATAGGTCCATCGTGCATCCGATTCCAATAGCAAATGGATAGCAGCCGGCATATGCACCGGATCCAACTGAGCCAGCTTTAAGGCTTGCTTCGTTTCACGGAGAATGCCGCTTGAGACCAGCAACCTAAGAGCTTTCAGCGGATCTGCTCCTGCAATCATCCGTTCCAGCTCCATGCGTACCCGCTCCATTGCGATATGCTTAAGAAGCAGGGAATGCTCACACAAAGCCTTCCATGTTGCTGCCTCCACCTCCAAGCCATATTCTGCGGAAAATCGGATACAGCGAAGCATACGCAACGCATCCTCTGTAAACCGTTCCGAAGCGTTACCCACACACCGGAGCAGCCCGTGCTCCATATCAGCTAAACCACCAAACGGATCAATTAAATTCCCATGCTGATCCAGCGCCATCGCATTCATCGTAAAATCACGCCGCTGCAAATCCTCATGCAAACTGTCAATAAACTGCACTTCGGCAGGACGACGGAATTGCTCATAAGCCGCCTCTTTACGAAAGGTAGTTACCTCATAATGATGAGCTCCAAGGACAACCGTTACCGTACCATGCTGCAGCCCTGTTGGGATCGTGCGTTCAAATAGCTCCAGCACCTGCTCGGGCTTGGCAGAGGTGGCAATATCATAATCCTTGACGGGCCGAAGCAGCTGCTTATCGCGAACACAGCCGCCAACCAAATAAGCCTCGTAACCCTGCTCCTGCAGCTTCGTAAGCACGCTATAAGCCCCTTGCTCCATCATTTCCTTCATTCCTTCACCTAACAGTTTATCGGCCTCAGCTTAATCTCATCCGGAATTGGAAGTCCAAGTACACGATAATACATTTCTTCATATTGTCTGGTTATAAGATCATTACAGAACGTATAACGCGCCCGATATAAGCAGGCTTCTGTCACCTTTTCATATAATGCTGCGTCGGTAAGCAGCTGTTTTGTGTAATGTGCCATTTGATCAATATCTCCGATGTCCGCCAAAAATCCGGATTCTCCATGAACGATCAGCTCTGGAATTCCCCCTGTATTGGACGCAACAGTAGGAACCCCACAAGCCATGGCCTCCAGTGCTACCAAACCAAAGCTTTCCTTTTCCGAAGGGAGCAGCATCACATCAGATAATGATAGCAATTGAGCCACATCATCCTGCTTGCCGCAAAATGTAACCCGATCCAGCAAGCCCAGCTCTTTTACCCTGCACAATACTTTTGATAACTCGGGACCTTCTCCGACAAATAACAGACGACTGGGCACATCCTTGGATACTTGGTTGAATATTTCTACAACATCGGTTACCCGCTTCACAGGTCGAAAGTTTGAAATATGTATTAATATTTTTTCATCAGGCTGGGCAAATTCTTTACGCAGCGCCGTTACTTCTCGTGGGTAGTACACTCGTTTATCAACAAAATTGTAGGCCAAATCAATCGGCTTATCTATGGAAAGCAGTCTGCGCGTTTCTTCAATCAAATCCTGCGACACTGCGGTTACAGCGTCACTCTGATTAATAGCATACCGAATTAAATCACTTAACGACTCATCCTGCGCCAGTACAGTAATGTCTGTGCCGTGTAGGGTAGTCACAACCTTCAAATGATCGCCGACCATCTGTTTGGCCAATAACGCACATACCGCATGGGGGATGGCATAATGTACATGCAGCAAATCGAGACCTTCGAGTTGGGCTACCTGCGCCAGCTTACTTGCTAGTGATAAATCATATGGAGGATATTTAAACACATAATAATCGTTAACTTCTACCTCATGATAAAAAATATTCCGATCAAATTTACCTAGACGAAAAGGCATGCTATGTGTGATAAAGTGGACCTCATGGCCTTTCTCAGCCAACAGTTTTCCGAGCTCTGTTGCTACAACTCCCGAGCCGCCCAACGTCGGATAACAGGTAATACCAATTTTTAGACGTTCCTTCATGGGACTCCCTCCCTTACGTGTAAATTGAAAGCTTCTGTATGAATTAAAATTGTTGAATAAGATAAGGTACCTTCGTGACGAAACCTTCCGCAAAAGCGACCATGCGCTTCTGGCCTAACATATGATCCTTCGCGACGATTCTTTCCAGATAGCCCTGATTGAGCGGCGTGTGGACGTAATCATTGTGACTCCCAACTGTTTCAAACTGGGAGCGATATGCTTGCAAAGCCTTCATTTTCTGCTCATGTATTCCGGAAATGTCAACAAGCAAATCAGCTTCGTAGACATCATTAATAAAGTAAAAATATAAGGCTTCTACTGTATGTGCCTCTGTTTCCGGCTCATAACGTCGAAGCTTTGCATTAAATACCGCCTCTTGAACCAGCTTACTGCAGGCAATATGATCGGGATGACGATCTTCCCAATAAGGAGCAAATACGACACGCGGCTTATGCTTGCGTATTTCCTGTGTTACTGCTGCAACATTCGATGCATTGATCCATAAACCTCGGTCCGGAAGTCCAAGATTACTACGCTCAGCCAGTCCTAGTGCACCCGATGCCAGATTCGCCTCTTGCTGCCGAATTTCTACAGTACCGTTGGAGGACATTTCCGCGTATGTCAAATCACAGATACCTACGCGGTAACCTGCTGCTGTATGCTTGCAAATGGTTCCTCCCATTCCGATTTCCGCATCGTCCGGGTGTGCACCAAAGATGAGCATGTCCAAGGATGAACTCATTAGAGTTCACCTGGCTTATATTTGTGTACTAATTCACGCCATGCAAAATCCCCGCGCTCAAGCGCTTTGACCAAAATTTCCGCGGTCGCAATGTTCGTTGCGCATGGAATTCCTTGCACGTCGCACAAACGAAGCAGCGCAGTAATATCAGGCTCATGCGGCTGAGCCATTAACGGATCGCGCAAAAAAATAATCAGATCCATTTCATTCGTTGCCACCATAGCACCGATTTGCTGATCACCGCCAAGTGGTCCAGACATAAAACGGTGAATGGAGAGCTTCGTAACATCCATAATTCGAGTGCCCGTTGTTCCTGTTGCGTATAAAATATGATTCTCAAAAACCGTCTCATAAGCGATGATAAAGTTCACCATCTCGTCCTTTTTACGGTCATGTGCAATCAATGCGATGTTCATTTCAATAAATCTCCTCTGCGACTTAATCTATAAAATGCTCAAAACCGTATACAATACCCGTGAATTCCATCACTTTGTTAACTGCTACCTTGACTCCCGGCATATAACCTGCACGATCATAAGAATCGTGTCTGATTTTCAAGGTTTGGCCAAAGGCTCCAAAAATAACCTCCTGTTGGGCAAAAACTCCAGGAAGACGTACACTATGTATGCGAAAACCGTCATATAATCCGCCGCGTGAGCCTTCGATCGTTTCTTTTTCATTGGGATTTCCTTGACGCAATTCTTCGCGGCTTTGTGAAATCATCTCGGCTGTTTTAACCGCAGTGCCTGAAGGCGCATCCAGCTTCTGATCCCCATGATACTCGATAATTTCCAGATTCGGCATATATTTAGCCGCCTGTGCAGCAAACTTCATCATCAGTATAGCCCCGATTGAAAAATTAGGAGCTATAATACCACCAATTCCTTGTGCTTTACATTGCTTGTCAAACTCTTCAATATCCTCAGGTGTGAAGCCAGTCGTTCCAATAACAGGACGCACTCTATATTTAATCGCCAAGGCCGTATTAGCGACCACGGAATGAGGTGTTGTGAAATCAACTAATACATCAGGCTTGCCTTCAACAAGTGCCAGCTCCAGGTCGTTCGTGATCTTAACACCGCACGGCTCAAGACCAACGGCTCGGCCTGCATCTATCGACGAGTCTGCGGAGTGGCTGATTGCAGCTACCAGTTCCAAACTCGGATCCTCCAAAACCATTTTTACAACCTCACGGCCCATACGGCCGCTCGCTCCGGCTACAGCTACACGAATTTGAGTCATCTATATCCAATCCTTTCGTCGTTCATTCGAATCATTATTTTTTTCTTTTAATCGCTGCTGATACTCCAGTAACAATCGCTTTCCCATTTCATGCTGAGGGTCCAGCTCAAGTAAGGTGTGAATGGTACTGATGGCTTGTTCATATTCCTTAAGCATAGCGTACCCGTGTCCCAGCAGCAAATAAGCCTCCAAACATAATGAATCCAGCTCTATAGCGCGCTTCAGCAGTGAAACAGCCAGCCAGAGCTGCCCTTCGTTATCAGTAAGATGGCGTTCTGCTTTTACCATAAATGCCTTGGCCTGAAGATTTTGAAGGTGCAGTTGATAAGTATTTTCATGGCTTTCCATTTTGACAGCCTGCCTCGCGTGTTCAATTGCTTTGTTAAGCTTGTTGCTCCGGGCATAGGTAATCGATAACTTATAATGAAAGGCAGCGTTGTGAGGATTCATCGCAATCGCCCGCCCAAACCATTCCACTGCCTGCTCAAAATCATGCATTAAAATTGACTCATAGGCCTTCTTGATCTGCTCTTCTCCATCCATGCTGCCCATTCCCTTCTACAAAGGTGATGGTTTAGCATATGATAATTATTCCGTATCGGTGTTTATTTTTGTCCAGCGGTCTGCATCTCGGGTCCGAAACTTGTGCATAATTTTATCATGCGCTTCGGTAAGATCAAGCCCCAATGAATTCGCAAAACATATGGTAATAAACAAAATATCACCGAGCTCAAGCTCAATCGAATTGTCAGCTTCTGAGGATTTTTTTGGCTTTTCGCCAAATTGGTGATTGACCTCGCGAGCGAGCTCGCCAACCTCTTCAGACATCCGCGCCAGCATGGACAACGGACTAAAATACCCCTCTTTAAACTGTGATATGTAAGCATCTACTTCCTGCTGCAGCTCTGCGAGCGTCCGTTCTGTCATTGCGAAATCGTCACCAGCCTTATTCCAAATATACACTATGTTCAGGACAAAAAGGAGTGAGTGAACCTCGTTATAAGCCCTTCTTACCATGTTATCGCAAACAGGATAGGATGACAAATTTTTTTTGAGTCATTAATAGACATACTAAAGAATAACAACCGCTGAATTCGCTGTATATTATCCTGTCGCTGGACAATTGTGATTGAGGAGGTCCTGTTCATCCATGCAAATAAAAGCCGGAATCAACTGGCTGCAGTCTATCCTGCCTATACTGATCGGAACAGCGGTATACGCCTTCGGCCTGCACTATTTTATTATACCCAATCGCTTAATGGAAGGTGGAATAACCGGAGTTGCCTTGCTTATCAACTATATTTTCCATGTCCCATTATCCATAACGACTTTAGTCATCAATATTCCTTTGTTTATAGCGGCATGGAAAATTTTTGGAAGAGAATCCATGATTTATACGATTACCGGAACATTATCGCTTACTTTTTTTTTATGGGTGATGGAGCGGCTAATTGTTAGTGGTTGGATCGTGCCTTTTCGAACGGAGCAGGATTACTTTCTCGTCACGGCCTACGCCGGACTCACGCTTGGGGTTGGTTTGGGCATTGTCTTTCGTTATGGAGGAACAACCGGGGGAACCGATATTATAGCGAGAATCGTTCAAAAATGGAAAGGCTGGAGTATCGGGCAGATCATTCTGCTTTTTGATGCCATTGTGATTGGTTCTGCCTTCTTTTTTATTCCCAAGGAACAAATCTTGTATACTTTTGTAGCTGTATTTATTACCAGCAAGGTGATTGATATCGTTATAGAAGGTGCATATGCTGCTCATGCATTTACGATTATTTCCGACCATGCCGACCAACTGGTCAGCATCATCACATCGCAAACAGATCGGGGAGCCACTTTAATCCCTGCATATGGTGGCTATTCCAAGACACCGAAAAACATGGTTTACTGTGTCGTCTATCGACAAGAAATGAAAAGGCTCAAAGACTTGATCCGTACCGTCGACCCTCGTGCTTTTATTATTATCAACGAGGTACATGACGTACTTGGAGAAGGCTTTAAGCCCGAATAACTCAATCATCAGCAGCTTTGTTCACAACCACAAGTCCATTGTCTTTCTTGGACAGTCTCCAGGCTGCAAACGCCAAAACAGCCAATATCACGGCTCCCAGCACCAGCTTCCAAATAATTGGATTTTGGTCATCTATAATAGGCAAGTAGGCCGTTGCGTCTTTTTTCAGAAACAATACATCAATCGTATTACGCAGGGTAGGCAATACGTTCAGTACTTGTTTGTAGGGCTCCTGCTCAGAACGAACCTGATCGGTTACGAACAAGACCATGGAATCCAGCTTCTCTATCTCTGTCGGGTCTCGACTAATGAGCAGACTGGGATGAATGATGGCAATGTGCTGACGAAAAGCATTAGCCGCTTGAACCAGCTCAGGCTTTTTCTGATCTTGTGAAGCCTGCTCCATCTGCTTGAGATCGCTCATCAGCGGATTGTAGTATTGAAGCCACATCGGTTCATTAGCGTGCGTCAAAGCATCGGTAGCCAGGCGAATCGTCGCAACAGATACTTGTCCTTCAGCGGGGGACAAATTGACCGCATTAAAGGTCCGCTTTGCCTGTGTAATCGTTTCTGTCAGCGCATTTAATCCTTCTAACGTTGTAATTCCCTCGTAGCGGATTAGCGGAATCTGTTCGCTCAGAAGCTGAAGAGCAGCTCGTCCACCAGCCAAATCTCCTTGCATGACCCTCTTGTACATGTCATCAGCAGTTTGATTAAGCACCTCTAGCTTTTGCAATTGATCCTTCGCAGGTTTGGGTGTGAGTGCCTGATCCGTGGGCAGCTGTGTCTGGGAACAGGCCGTCAACAATTGAACACCCAGCAATAGGATCATTGCCAGGGAGCCTGCTCTCCCTTTTTTCATAAACCACATTGAACATCCCTCCCTTAGAGTTTTGCTACTGCAAAACTTGCCTCGTAAGCGCTACTGAGTTTTGCTTCAGCAAAGCTTACCTCGTAAGCTTCATATATCCTCAAGGTATGGGGGGATGTCCATATTTAGACCTGTCTTTTTTCCATCAATCTGCGAATTTTCATTAGAACCCAGGCAAGTATGATACTCACAAAGCTAAGCTGGACTGTAAATGCAGCTACGATAGGAATATCATCGTCCAAGGAAGCTGGCAGCCATGGAAACACGCCTACCGTATAATCCATATAATCGTTCCAAAGTGTCCAGAGTGCTGCGACAATGATGGCATTAACCCGATATGTGTATAAACGCATATATAAAATAGCTTCTGCAGCCATTCCCAAATGGGACAAGGTTAGCATCCAATCCTGCCAATTCACGGAATCTCCCTGATACACCCCTGCCCAGATCATACTTACCGCCCATACCCCATATTTAAATGAAGTAATAAGAGCAAGTGCTTCAATCAGACTGCGAAACCAGCTTCTTTTCGGACTCTCACTGCGATTCTTATAAGAATCAATCAGCAGGTACGTGATCACACCAGTAAAAAAAAGACTTGCCGTTGGACTATCCGGAACAAATGGCAAGTATACAGAAGACATCGTTTGTGCGGTATAGACGAGCTGATTCCAGTACCATTGGTAACCATAAATCGTACCCAGGAAGTTTACCCAAAATAAGCTCCAGAGCATAAATCTACTGGACAGAAAAGCTTTTGATACATAGGTTCGAATCGACATACTTAACAATGGGGCCCCTCCTGCATGAATTATACTATCAGAAATTTTGAAAAAAGACCTGACCATGCTGCTGACGGTCAGGTCTTGGAAATATTA
The DNA here is from genome assembly GCF_038000305.1 of Paenibacillus sp. FSL H8-0034. NCBI lineage: Bacteria > Bacillati > Bacillota > Bacilli > Caryophanales > Paenibacillaceae > Paenibacillus > Paenibacillus sp. FSL H8-0034. The sequence goes on along the minus strand of NZ_JBBOBS010000001.1, from coordinate 3,270,720 downwards.
GGATTTTTGTTTACTTAGCCATTCCGCTAATTTAGTGATGTCTGCTTCCGTGAGGCCTTTTTTGATATTATCATCATATTGTGCACCCATGTTGCCAACACCTTTTTTAATAATTCCCAAAATTGCTTCCTGATTGTGCTTGTCTCCTACACCACGAAGTGCGGGGATACCGGAAGCAGGAATTCCTTTGAGCTCAGCACCGTGACAAGTTACACACGTCGCCTTCTTGTAGATCTCTGCTCCTGGATCATCTGCTGCTACAATAGCAACAGCTGTTGCCGTTTTCTTCGTGCTTGGAGCAGGAAGACCTGCACTTTTGGCTGCGTGCATTTCTTCTTCACGTTTGATGTGCTCAGGAATAATATTTTTTTCCTTCAATTCGTGCTCATAATGAGTCCATGATACGACTGTTAGATACGTACATGCTACCAAAGTTAGTACCATTAAAGTTGAAGCAATCGGACGTCTGTAAAAGCGTCTTTCTTTACCAGTGTCCAGAAAAGGAGCAACAATCAATCCGCCGAACAGTATGCCCGGAACGATAACTGTACCGAACACAACGAATTGATCAGATGTATACGGGTACTTCAACAATTGGTACATGAATAAGAAATACCAGTCGGGCATTGGAATAAACTGGGTATTGGTTGGATCTGCCGGATAGCCAAGTGGTGCTGCCTCCGTCATAACCAATACCAATATTCCTACCAAAACAACGACCGCAACCATCCATTCCTTCAGAAGAAAGTTTGGAATAAACACTTCCGATTTTCCCGGATAAGCGGAAAAGTCGGGTTGCGGCAAACGTGAAGTCTTAGCGCGTACTCGTGAATCACCTACATAAACAATTTTCTCGTCAGAATTGTGACCATGTGCCACTTTTCACACCTCCTTCTATAACGGACCGGAAATTCCTTGCTTACGAATCATAAAGAAATGTCCTGCCAATAGGGCAAGCAATGCACCTGGCAAGAAGAACACGTGAAGTGCAAAGAAACGGGTTAATGTTTGCGCACCAACAATTTCTCCACCTTGCAGGAATGTTTTGACGTAATCACCGATATATGGTGCGGAAGCGGCGATTTTGATACCTACCTGTGTAGCAAAGTAAGCTTTGTTATCCCAAGGCAGCAGGTAACCTGTGAAACCAAGGCCCAGCATAACCAGGAATATCATCATGCCCACTACCCAGTTCATTTCGCGAGGTGCCTTATAGGAACCTGTAAAAAATACGCGAAGAGTATGTAAAAACATCATGACGATAACAAGACTTGCCCCCCAGTGATGCATACCCCGTACAATAACGCCAAAAGCGACTTTGTGTTGGAGGTAGTCAACGCTGGCATACGCATTGATAATATCTGGAACATAATACATGGTTAAGAACATACCGGACAGGATTTGAATAACTGTGATAAAAAACGTCAATCCACCGAAGCAATAGACGAATGCAGAAAAGTGATGCGCCGGATTTACGTGCTCCGGTACCTCATGGTCGGCCACATCTCTCCACATCGGCGTGATATCCAGACGCTCATCAATCCAGTTATACATATTTTTAAACATCTGATGCTACGCCTCCTTATTGTACCCTTTTGTTCGGACCAAGCTGGCCTACGTAAACAAAGCCGTTTTCCGTTTTTAGCGCATACTGGTCAAGCGGCAATGGGGCAACAGCAAGGTTCTTACCGTCTGCCGTGTAGTGCGCGCCATGGCAAGGACAGTAGTACTGATCCTTATAGGCCGGATTGGAATTCCAGTCAACCGTACAACCCAAGTGCTTACAGGTTGGATTTAATGCGAAAATGTTACCAGCCTTGTCTTTGGAAATCCAGGCTTCAAGTTCCGGATCACTTTCCCACCAACCGTCGACCTGATGGACTTTGAATTTGAAAGATGCTGGTGTTTCTGTAATCTTTGCAGCCTCTACTACCTTTACCCAAGCGGCTTCCGTCTTTGGTTGAAGGACAGGATCGACAGCAAAACGAAGCATAGGAACGATCATTCCAGCGCCCATGAATGCTCCGGCTCCACCAAGGGTATAAGAAAGAAATTGTCTGCGAGACATCTCGCGACGCTTGACCGCCGAACCACCTTGGTGATGCCCATCCTGATTATTGTGCTCACTCACTCGTGTTCTACCTCCTTTTGCAACTATATCATGTCGTTCGACATTACTTTACAACACATACTAGGACATTATTAATAATAGCTTACGAGTCAAGGTGCGTCAAGAATTTTGCCTGCATTTTCAGACCCCTAAAGCTTGTCCTTACAATAACTTTTAACGAATTTGTCACATCTCGTCACACAATTGAAATCGAACACTGCATACATAGAATTAACAAAATTGCCACTGATCATACACAAATTATTATTGATTCTTGCCAGCCCACAAAAGCATCAGTTGTTCCGCTATTCGTTTCTTCTCCGCGGGGAGTGATTCCGTTAATAAATCGGGCGTCAGCGTGAACACGAGATCCGCATTGGACTTTGTCAATACGTCAGCAAGCTCTGCTTTGGCACTCACTACAATGACAAAAGCAAATCCATTTGTTTTGAGCTGTGCGCAGACCGCGTTCACCTGCTCCAGCCCACTATCTTCATTAATATAATGCAGTGCCGGGTACGTCAGGACCCTGCCCTTGTAGGGAATTTCGAACAAATCCAGGGCATCCCTCAAATCCTCTAATGCGCAGGTTGCCTCCCATGGCTGCTCTACTCCTTTAATTCCCGTAACTGGCAGCAGGCACGTATCCACGTATGGACGCAAATCTTCCCATGTTTTCTCGTTGACATCACTGAATTTCATTTGGTTCCTCCTAAAAGTTTTCCGCAGGAAAACTATCATCGTAAGCATTTGCTGGGTTTTCTGTCAGAATACTGACTTCGTAATCACGCACATTGTTCCAGTTTAACATAGAAAAAGAGACATATGAATAAAATTCACATGTCTTTAACCGGTTGCCATCGATTAGGCCCTAAGGGGCAGTGTTATTATCCAAGCGCATAGAGCGATTTTAGTTCTGTGGTGAGAGTCAGGAAGGTTTCTTCATCCCCTTTAGCCAAAGCTAAATCAATCTCTTTGTACAAATGTTGCTCCTTATATTTGCGGATGGATTCGTCCAGCACCATCTCGGCAAACAAGCCCAGCATCTTATCGTTGGAAATATTCATTTTACCCATAGAACCTACCTCCAAACTGGGTCGCTTCAGATTTGTATCGAGAATACTAAGGTTTCACCTGCAAACGGTATTCATTGCCTCTGATCACGTAGCTTTCCATCGTACGCTGCATACGAAGCAGGTCAGCCTCTGCAAGCTCGCGTACTACCTTGGCGGGCGAGCCAAGCGATAGCGTACGGGATGGAATGTGCTTATTCTCGGTGACCAACGATCCCGCCCCTACTAAAGCATATTCATCAATCACCGCGCCGTTAAGTACAATAGCCCCCATACCAATTAATGTGCCTTTACCTATGCTGCAGCCATGGATGATTGCTGCATGTCCGACCGAGACTTCTTCCCCGATCAGCAATGGCTGGTCAACATTCACATGTCCGATACAGCCATCCTGAATGTTGCTTTTGCGTCCGATCCGGATCGGGGCCAAATCGCCGCGAAGAACCGTGTTGAACCAAATCGTGGCTTCTGCCTCAATGATGACATCTCCAATGATTTGAACACCTTCTGCCAGAAATGCAGTTGGATGCACCTGAGGGGAAATTCCGTTATAACTATGCAACATTTGCGTTCACTCCTCTGATCTATCGATATGGGAGTGATTTTAGCAAGCACACTATGGCTTGTCAAATGGCAGTGCAAGCAAATCCTCGTTGGCTTTGTAAATTCCTTGGATGACACTTCTCCCAAGCTTGGTTAATTGAATGACAGCGCCATGCTCATGATGCTCTCCAATCCGAATCAAGCCCAGATGCATCTGCATTTGCAAGATCCGCTGTTCAAAAATAGATTCCGCCGAGTCGTAATAAAAAGGGCGGATCAACGGGAGCAGCGCAATTTTCAAGGAATCTACGGTCACCCAGGTCGAGACCAGCGTCTCCAGCCAATGCATGATTGACTGTACATTTGGAATAGCTCCTTTATACAGCCTCAGCCAAAATCGATACACCTGCAGTAAGTCCTCATGGTGATCACTCTGGACCTCATCGAGACCTTTGGCAGTCAAAGCCAGCATCTGATTGTGCTCCGTTATCCATTCCTTGTAATAGCAATAGTCGTAAATAAACGAAAACCGGTTTGGATACTCTTTAAACATGCGGCCATATCCAAATCGCCAGGCAGTTTTACCAACAGGCTCTTCCTTAACCGACAAGCGATCCAATATCTGTTGCAAATGTCGTTTGTACATATAATGGTCAGCAGAGAGAATCACTTCCTGATCTCGCACAAAGCTGAGAAAGTTGCGGATATCATCAATGATAAGCCTCTGCTCATCCCGGTATACACCAGGCTCGTCCGTTACCTGAATGTGCTGCTGAAACTGCTTGGCCAAGGCTGCGCTAAATCTTTGTTTCAAATCGGCGGGGACCTGAAATACATACCGGGTATCCCTGGAATGACCATTAAATAACCAACCCTGCTGCTTAAAGCGAGTAATCATTTCACGTGGATTCCATGCATCCTCTCCATCCTTCACGAAACGGCTCTGCTGAACCCGTGCCACCAGCTCCTCGATACTGAAAGTGCCGCGCTTGTCAAAAATCAACGAATTCAAAAAGCGGATACCCTCAATCGATAGATCGGTTACCTGACGTTCAAAAACATCTTTACGGCTGACGGTGGCAAGAATGGATTGGATCAGCTCATTTTTGGAATGTCCGTTACAGCTGCAATTATAGGTGCCCGCGATCCGACTTAGATCGTGTATATCGGCGTAGCTTAACATGTCCGCTAAATTCATCGTGAGTACCTCCGATAATGGCTTACTACCATTATTGGAAAAAACACCATATTTAAACGTGAAAGATTAAATTTTTATAGCCTGCAGCATTAGGTTATACAGCAAAAAAACTGCCGAGTCAGCTCAGCAGTCCCTATCTCTACATATTATTTCATTTATTCAAGTGAGCGGTACAGTTCAATAAGTGACAATTCCACACCGCATCTGCCGTGAGCTCAATCACGGTGATAGAGGTGTTGCTTAAATGAGAGGCTACCGGCTCGCCCATAATCCGCTCCAGCACCGGTGCTATGTAGCCTCCATGACTAACAACCAGAACTCGTTTCCCACGCTGTGCTTGCTCCAGATCAGCAAAAAATGAAGACCATCTTTCCAATAAGGCCTCATCTGATTCAAGCCCCAGCTCCTGCTCTCTCCAGCTTTCACCAAATCGTGAAATCCGATCCTCTAAAGTGGTCCCTTCCAGCTGTCCAAAATGCCTTTCTCTCAGACGAGCGTCTTCACCAAGGAAAGGAACCCCTGTTATATTAGAGATCGTGTGCGCCGTTTGCCTGGCCCTGATCAAGTCACTGGACATGATGCCATCCCACAGCTCAGATTTCAGTCGATGCGCCAAAAGCTCTGCTTGTTCAATACCGACGGCTGCAAGCTCTGTATCCATTTGTCCCTGCATCCTGCCCGCAATATTCCATTCTGTCGTCCCATGACGAATCAATCCTACTGTAATCAATGTAGATTCCACTCTCTTTCTATTCCGATTATATAAATATATAAAAGAGCCCCTAAGGGGCTCAGCTTCAAACTACGATTTGGTTCTGGAAAACCAGTTCATCGTCAATAACGTACAAGTCAGTCCCAGAAGCGATAAGAAAAGCAGATAATCCTTGTAAGTATGAATCGGACCTACCTGGTACATGAACGGTTCACTAAAACCCTTTAGGCTTGCAACTGCCGAAGGCATTGTACGTACATTCATGGATTCCGCCTTACCGCCTGCCACTACAACAGGATCACTCATTCTGCCTATAACAGAAGAATCACTTGTTAATGCTACTGTATCTCCACTTGGCTGATTATTTATGGAGTAGACAAATGAGAAAATGAACAATGCGAGGCAAATCGCGATCATAGCTGTCAGGTTACGGCGCACCTTGAACGAAAATGCATACATTTTGCCAGTGACAGGGACTCTCCATGATTCATCCTTGTAGATACGATCCATAACACTGCGTGAAATTGGAGTAGAATTAGCATACGGTTCTCCCATTTCGGCAGCACATTGAATCAGATCCGTACTCTCTTGCCATATTTGAAACTCAGCAGCACAGCTCTCGCAATGCTTGATATGTTCGTCAACTTTGCCTCTTATGGGATCATTCGCTGGCAAATCCCAGTAAGCACCGAGTAACTCTTGAATTTCTTCACATTTCATCATCGTTTCATCCCTTCATACTCCTCAAAGACTGGGTCAAGAAAGTAAGGTTCCAATTGAAGTTTGACACTCGCCCTTGCCCTGAACAGTAAGGATTTGACCGAACTTACGGTTTGACCGAGGATATTCGCAATCTCCTGATAATCCATCTGATCATATTCGCGCATTATGAGTGCTGAACGCTGCTTCTCTGGTAAATTATTAATGGCATCTCGTACCATCGATACTTTCTCATTCCTTAATATACTTACTTCTGGCATCGAATCGGCATCAGCATGAGGCTCAAAACCACCCTGATCCAAAGACACCTTCACATGATTATTTTTACGCAGTTCGCTAAGCACGGTATTTCTAGCAATCGTATACAGCCATGTTGAAAAAGTCGCCTCAATTTCTCGAAATGAGCTTAGGCTGCGATAGGCTTTATAAAAGGTTTCATTGCATAAATCCTCAGCCATCGAATCCATATGCGCGCTCTTTAACATGTGATAGATAAATGCCAAAATTTTACGTTCGTAGCGTCGCATTAATTCGTCGTAAAGTTGTACGTTACCATCCTTGATCTCTCTGATCAACTGGGAATCGGTCATTCAATACGACCCTCCTTGTGATTCCTTGCTACCCCCAGTGATTCTTACTACATTTGACTTTGCGGGAGCAAAAAAGTTGCGCGTTTATTAAAAATATTTACGGTGTAATATATATCATTCGGTAATGATGAGCAAAATTCCTGCTTTTTCGACGATGTACTAAAATATTTCATAAAAAAAACCACCTTTTCAAAAAAAGGTGGTTGCACATAGTGCAATGATTTCGGATAGGAGTGGAGAGAAACCATACTGTACTTTTATTATATGTATACGGTTACAAATTGTCAATAGTTATTTGAAAACGCTTTATAATTTTGTTTGAAGCAAAGAAAAAAAGAATTACACATGAACTGTGTAATTCTCTTGTGTCAATAGCTCGATCGCTCGATCCATATGCTCTTCATCACGGAAGGATAATCGCAAATTGCCAGGGACATCCTCACGGCTTTCGATAATATGAATATTGCTCAGGTTGATTTTGTTATTACCCAGCAGCATCGTAATCTGCCCGATAATCCCGGGGTGATCTGGAACCTCATCCACATAGATTTCAAATACGGATGAAAGCACACCTTTACGACGCTCCGGCAGGCTGCTGCGAAACTCATTGGCTTTACGGAACTCGGCCTCAATCCCTTGTCCATTATCATCCTTTAAGAGTTGAATAAAATGAGCAATTTCTGAGTTCCAATCAACCAGCAGCTTCAACAGCACTTCCCGATTATCGCTTAATATATCCCGCCAAATGATCGGGTCTCCAGATGCAATTCGTGTCAAATCCCTGAAACCGCCAGCCGCCAGGTTCTCATACAAATTATTGGACTGATTATAGCCTGCTATTTGATTAACCAAGGCAACGGCGATAATATGGGGAAGATGGCTAATCGCACCTACGATATCATCATGGAGACTGGAATCGACTTTTATAATATGAGCTCTAGTCCAGCGAAGCAATGCAGCAAGCCTGTCATAAGCCTCCTGGGGCGTTTGCTCCATCGGTGTAAGCACATAAAATGCGTTCTCGTACAAATACAGACTGGCCGCTTCCACTCCTGTCTTCTCGCTGCCTGCCATCGGATGCCCACCGATAAAATAGGCATCTTTAAAATCAAGCCGCTCCGCACACGCGGTAATGGAAGCTTTCGTGCTGCCTGCGTCCGTAATGATACATCCCGGTTTCAGCTTTAAGCGTGACAATTGATTTAAGTAATCTTCCATATTCCCGACAGGAACACATAGAAAAATAAAATCAGCGTCAGTCGCAGCCTCTTCCATCGACACCGTAGCATGATCAACCACACCATGCTTCAAATATTTGTCCACGGACCGTGGATTATTGGAATGGCCGACGACATACAGCTCAGGCTTTCCTTTAAAACAGAGCGCCAGAGAGCCGCCAATCAGGCCCACTCCAAATATAGCAATTTTTATCATTGAAGCTCAAACCCTCCCAAAACCGTCCGCCTACACACCCGCAGTTACTTCATTAAGCGCCAACTGCAGCGCACCGATAAACTTCTCATTTTGTTCCTGGCTTCCAACCGTCACACGAATCATAGTCGGCAGCTGCCAGGTCGGGTCATGACGAATAATAATGCCCTTGCGAAGCAGTGAATCAAATACCTGCGCACCTGAGCGCTGTACATCCACCATCATAAAATTGCCATGTGCAGGATAAAACGGCAGCTTAAGTGCTCTGAACTGCTCAGATAAATATACGATACCTTGAGCATTGGCTTCACGGCAGTCGTTAATAAAGGCTTCATCCTGGATTGCAGCGAGCGCCGCCTTTTGAGCAAATCCGGTCGTATTGAAAGGTTCGCGGACTTGATTGATCGAACGAATCACTTCAGGATGCCCTATACCATAGCCAATGCGCAGGGAGGCAAGTCCATATATTTTGGAGAAAGTACGAAGTACAATAGCATTTTTATATTGATTTATGAGTGCAATGCTATCCGGGTAATCCCCGCTAACATTGTACTCGGCATAAGCCTCATCAAGTACGACCAACACATGAGCAGGTACAGCATTCAGAAAATCAACAACCTCTTGATGAGAATTCATCGTGCCTGTCGGGTTGTTAGGATTGCACAGCCAAATAATTTTGGTGCGTTCGTTAATCCGATCCAGCATCGCTTGCAAATCATGCGTACCATCCTTCAAAGGCACCTCTATACTTACAGCGCCTTCAATCTCGGCATTATGCTTATATTGTGGGAATGTCGGGAACGCCATAATGTTCTCGTCCCCCGGAACCAGATAGGCACGCGCCAGCATTAAAATAATTTCATCGGAGCCCGCTCCAAAAATCACCTGATCGGTTCCCACATTGAAGTGCTTCGCCACAGCAGCCGTTAATTCTACAGCGCCGCCATCCGGATAAATGCTGGTTTGATCAATATTCGCAATGATGGCTTCTTTTGCTTTGGGTGAGCAGCCAAACGGATTCTCATTCGAAGCCAGCTTAATAACTTCGGTTAAACCAAGCTCTCTTTTTACTTCATCCATGGGCTTGCCCGGTTTATAAACAGGAAGATGGACAATATTTTTCTTTGGTTGCACGCAGGTCACTCCATTCAAGAATTGATGTTTCCATTCGTAACCACTATTTTAACTTATTTACGGTTCGCTTGCCAATCATTACGACCCTATTAATTTACTCACAAAATCATCAATCTGCTGCAAAGCTTGCGGTCGAGTCGCTGAATCTGCAAATAAAGGCAGCACTTCTTCAACCTGACGCACCAGCGCACTGCCGACAACAATACCATCACAGCTTTGCGCAAATTTGGCAAATTGTTCGTGAGTGGAAATACCGAAGCCTACCGCAATCGGTAGTGTCGTAGCAGCTCGTACTGTCTCGATAAACTGATCAATTCCACTATGGAATTGGGTTCTCGTTCCTGTCACACCAAGTGAAGATACACAATATACAAAACCCGATGCACGGGTGACAATCCGCTCAATGCGTTCCTTGGAAGTTGGTGCTACCAACGGGATAAGATGAATCCCATGGGCTTTGGCCAATGTCTGTACCTCCTGATCCTCCTCCATAGGCAGATCCGGAATAATGAGGCCGCTAATATCGCTTTCCTGCAGCAGCGGGAATATCTTGTCCAAGCCCAGCTGCAGCACTGGATTATAGTAAGTAAACAGAATGAAAGGCAATTCGCAGCCTTCGCTTCTAGCCACGCGTGCAGCTTCAATACAATCTCTGATCGATATTTGATGGCTGCCTAATGCACGTTGTGACGAACGCTGAATGACCGGACCATCTGCGAGCGGATCCGAATAGGGAACTCCCAACTCCACAATGCTTGCTCCGGATTGCTCCAATTGTTTAATGATATCGATTGAGGTTCTCACGTCTGGATCCCCAATCGTTAGAAATGGGATAAAAGCAGGCTTCTGCTGCTCCTTTAGCTCGGCAAATTTACGATCAATGCGATTCATTAGCGTCACCTCCCAAATACTTCATAATCGCTTCTACATCCTTATCTCCGCGACCTGACAAACTGACGATAATGATCTCGTCCTTGCCCATCGTAGGCGCAACCTTCATCGTTTGGGCAATCGCATGCGCGCTTTCCAGTGCAGGAATAATCCCCTCCGTGCGGCTGAGCAGCTGCAGCGCATCCAGTGCTTCCTGATCTGTAATCGGATAGTACTCAGCACGATTGGAATCCTTTAAGTAAGCGTGCTCCGGACCAATTCCCGGATAATCCAGACCTGCCGAGATTGAATGTGCTTCTTGAATCTGCCCGAATTGGTCCTGCAGCAAGTAACTCATCGAGCCTTGGAACACACCATGACTGCCCTTCGTCATTGTTGCCGCATGCAGCTTCGTGTCAATCCCTTTACCCGCTGCTTCAGCACCAATCAAGCGGACAGTTGTATCTCCAATGAATGGGTAAAAGATACCAATTGCATTGCTGCCTCCACCAACTGCTGCAATGATCGTATCCGGTAGTCTGCCTTCCTGCTCCAGAATCTGTCTGCGGGACTCATCTCCGATAATGCGTTGAAAATCGCGAACCATCATTGGATATGGATGCGGACCTGTCGCCGAACCAAGAATGTAGAACGTATCGTCAACATGACTGACCCAATAACGCAATGTTTCGTTGCATGCATCCTTCAGTGTACGAGTACCTGATACGACCGGAACAACTTCCGTACCCAGCAGATTCATTCGGAATACATTCAGCTGCTGACGTTTCATATCTTCTTCGCCCATGAACACTTTACATTCATAACCAAGTAAAGCTGCCACAGTCGCTGTAGCCACGCCATGCTGTCCTGCACCGGTTTCGGCGATCAGTTTCTTTTTGCCCATCCATTTAGCAAGCAACCCTTGTCCCAAAGCATTGTTAATTTTATGAGCACCTGTATGGTTCAAATCCTCACGCTTCAAATAAATCTTGGCCCCACCCAAATGAGCCGACAATCGCTCCGCATAAAATAAAGAGGTCGGTCTACCCGAATATTGGTGTAAAAAATGGTTCAGCTCTTGTTGAAATTTGTCTTCCTTCACAAAGCTTTTATAGGCTGTCTCCAATTCAATCAGAGCGTTCATCAATGTTTCTGGAACATAACGTCCTCCAAACTTTCCGAACCTTCCTTGCTCATCCGGCACTTGTATCACGATGCTTCACCCTTTCCACAAAACGTGTAATTTTATCCAAATCCTTAACTCCATCTGTCTCCACACCACTTGATACGTCCACACCATCCGGGGCATACGTATCGAGAAGCTCACCTACATTGTCCGGCAGAAGCCCCCCCGCTACAAAGAGACGCAGGTTAACCGCACTGCACCATGCCTGATAAGCAGTAATTGCCTCCCATGCGAAGGTTTTACCCGAGCCGCCGCCATATTCAGGATCGAATGTATCCAAAAGAATTGCGTCCACTACATACTTATAGGGGGTTAACAAGGCATCTACATGATTCAACTCTTCAGCTGTAGGCACACCAGATTGACCGTTCGCCTCAGCCGCTAACGCATTATCACTGTGCGATGGATAACCTTGAACTACAGATACAACCTTCCAAACCTGTACACCCGGGAACGTATCTTTGACCCACTGGCACTGCTCAGGGCTTTCCTGACCGTGAAATTGAATGACATCCAGAGGGGCCTCCTGCATGATCGAAGTCAGCTCCGACTGAGAAGGATTCACAAAAACTCCCACTGACAAAGGATGACTTCTGCCTGCCGAACGCTGCTCCGCAAGCACCTCAATCATCTCAGCAGCTTGCTTCGACGTAACTTGCCGTTTGCTCTTGGCAAATAAAAAACCAATATAATCTATAGGCAAATGGAGAAGGGAGCGCACCATCTCCGGCTGCTGCAGCCCGCATATTTTAACACTGCTCATCGCTTGCCTCACTGCCCTTTCATTGCAAATACACCCATTAAATCGTGTACACCCTGCTCAACGCTTGGCTGACGCATGAAATGCTCCCCAATAAGTAGAGCTTCAGCACCAACCGATTGAAGATAAGCGACTTCGGAGGACAGCGAGATGCCGCTTTCGCTTACAACCGTCACACCAGCAGGAATGTGGGCTATAAGCTGCTCTGTCGTTTTCAAATCTGTGACAAAGGTTTGCAGGTTGCGATTGTTAATGCCAATTAACGATACATCCAACTCCAGCACACGGTCAAGCTCCGCCTGATCATGAACCTCTACTAGCACATCCAAGCCGATTGCTTTGGCCGTCCGGGAAAATTCCCGCATCTGCTCGGTCGTCAGAATAGCAGCAATCAATAAAATCGCATCCGCACCTATCACGCGTGCTTCATAAATTTGGTGTATATCAATGGTAAAATCTTTACGTAAAATCGGTACTTGTACAGCTGCACGCACCGCCTGCAGGTATTCATTCGAGCCTTGAAAATATTCAACATCCGTCAATACAGAGATACAATCCGTTCCTGCATTGACATAGGCTTGTGCAAGCTGTACAGGCTCAAAATCAGCACGGATCAAGCCTTTGGAAGGTGAAGCCTTTTTCACTTCAGCTATGAGTCCCATTGAGCGCTTGCGGTTTGTAGTTAATGCACGTTCAAACCCAAGGCACGAAGGAAGCAAAGCAATTTGCTTTTCCATGCCTGCGATGGTTTGGTTTTCTTTCAATAGAGCAATCTCTTTATGTTTGGTCGCAACAATTTTATCTAGAAACATGACTTAGCTCTCCTGTACATTGGACTAGTTGCTGCAGCTTGGAAGCCGCCTGTCCGGAATCGATCACATGGGCTGCATATTTGACGCCCTCTTGCAGTGTAGCGCATTTTCCTGTTACATAGAAGCAAGCCGCAGCATTGGCTAGGACGATATCACGACAAGCACCAGGCGAGCCCTGGAAAATATCGCGAACGATCTCCGCATTCGTCACCGCATCGCCGCCAATCACTTCCTTTAGACTATAGCTTCTCAGCCCTAGTAAATCGGGAGTAATTTCATAAGTGGTAATATCGCCATTTCTGAGCTCAGTCAGTTGAGTAGTATCAGAGATACTAATTTCATCCAGCCCGTCGTAGCTGGCAACGACTAAGGCTCTCTTAACATTCAGCGCCTGCATTACATGAGCCATCGTTTCAGTCTTGCCACGATCGAATATGCCAAGCACCTGACGATCTGCACCTGCCGGATTGGTCAGAGGCCCGAGCAAATTAAATACTGTCCTGACGCCAAGCTCCTTACGTGGAGCCGCTGCATGCTTCATCGATTGGTGATACAGCTGAGCGAACATGAAACATATGCCCACCTGTTCCAGACATTGTGCTGCCTGCAGAGGATCCAGTGTAATATTGACACCGAGAGCTTCCAATACGTCGGCGCTGCCGCTTTTGCTCGACATGGCACGATTCCCATGCTTGGCTACCCTGACGCCACCAGCCGCTGCAACGATCGCTGCAGTCGTCGATATGTTAAAGGTATCCGCACCATCTCCACCTGTCCCGCAGGTATCCAGCAATTGACTTTGCTCCGTCAATACATGGTTTGCTTTGGAGCGCATGGCCTCGGCAAATCCGGTGATCTCCTCAATGGTCTCGCCCTTCATCCGAAGAACTGTAAGGAGCCCACCTATCTGTGCCTGTGTTGCCCTGCCATCCATAATATCTGTCATCACCGCCGATGCCTCTGATCTTGTCAAATGCCCGGAGTCAAGCACCTTCTGTATCGCCTGTTGAACCGTAATTGTAGAATCCATAGCCGTAACTTCCTTTCTTATAGATATGAATTATTGGTAATAATCATGGTTAATGACGGAAGGTGCCAGCGGCTTTTGGGCAAACACGATTTCCGCAGTACGGATCGATTTGAGCATACCCGTTGCTTTATTAATGGTCTCCTGATATTCGCTTTCTGGAACCGAATCCCATACGATGCCTGCTCCAGCTTGTACGTAGGCCTTGCCATTTTTGAAAATAATCGTACGAATTGTAATACACGTATCCAGATTTCCTGAAAAACCAAGATATCCAATAGCACCGGCATAAGCGCCACGTGATTCATTCTCAACCTCGGCTATAATTTCCATCGCCCGCAGCTTCGGCGCACCAGACACAGTACCTGCCGGTAAACACGACAGGAATGCATCAAAAAAGTCCTTATCCTTGGCAATTTTACCTGATACGTTGGAAACGATGTGCATCACGTGCGAGTACTTCTCTATTTGCATGAATGTATCACAATGAACGGAGCCAAACTCAGCCACACGGCCAATATCATTACGTCCCAGGTCTACGAGCATCAAGTGCTCGGCACGTTCTTTTTCATCCGCAAGCAGCTCTGCTTCATAAGCATTGTCCTGCTCCGATGTTTTCCCTCTTGGTCTGGTTCCAGCTATCGGACGCGTTTCGACCTTCTCGTCTTCTACACGAACAAGCAGCTCAGGCGATGTTCCAACGATCACTTCGTCGTCCATCTTGAGGCAATACATGTAGGGTGAAGGATTCAACGTCCGCAGGATCCGGTATACATGCAGCGGGGATACATCGGTCTCGATTTCAAAACGCTGCGAAAGCACCACCTGAAAAATATCTCCCGCACGAATGTATTCCTTTGCCTGCTCTACATTGGCTATATATTGCTCCTTGGTCAAATTCGATTTGACTTCACCCAGCTCCACATCTGTTGGGATAGACTGCTGCGATAAAGTAAGACCTGGTAAAGGACGTCTGAGACGCTCTATCGTTTCTTCGATCTTGGCAATCGTTGCCTCATAGGCCGCTGCAATATCAGCATCCGTTCCTTGCTGTGGAATGTGCACATTAGCAATAATTTTAAGCTGCTGTTTGAAATGATCGAACACAATGACCTGGTCACAGAACATAAATTGAATATCATTCATCTGCAGGTCATCCACCTTGTGAGCAGGCAGCTTTTCATAATACTGCATCAGATCGTATCCGAAGAAACCAACTGCTCCTCCTGTAAACCTTGGCAAATCAGGTAATGCCGGACTTTTGTAATAACGAAGATATGCTTTCAGCACATCAATTGGCTTTTCAATGGTATGCTTTTTCTCCGATTGTGTTTCAACCTCGGTCACGCCATTTTTAGCAGTTATCATCATGAAGGGATCTGTTCCAATAAAAGAATAGCGGGCCCATTTAATGCCGCCCTCCACACTTTCCAACAAAAAGGCGCGTTTTTCATGATAAAAATGTTGAAATACACGTATCGGCGTTTCCGTGTCCGCCATTAATGTACGAACGATCGGGACCAAATTATATTGCTTGGATAGGCTGATAACTTCCTTTAGTTCTGGTGTGTACATGTACGATCACTCCTCTGCTCATCTCATATAAGAAAAGCTTCTGATCGAAGCCTATTCGGTGGAGCTACATCCGTGTTTTAAATGCAGCTTTTCTTGCAATATCAGAATATTCAGCTCCGCTGAAAACTTAAAAATTCTGATATTATAAAAAAACAAAAAACCTCTACGTCAAGTAGAGGTGGGTATCGCAGATGATATTAACCATACCGAAACAGCACTGCTAATCTTACAGCAGAAGCAGCTATACACGCACACAAACAAGCACCTGTACGGTATTCGGTGTTACACTCGGCTCATCTCAACTCTGCTCAACTACTCACTCTACTCTACTCGTCTGGTATTGCTACTTGCTACCCATACTATACTATTTGTATTATGATTTTGTCAATTTGGATAAATCGGGACGAAGGCGCATAGCTTCCTTCAAATAAATATGAACGATCTCGTCCTGTCTCTTCTCGGTGTTCACCATAACCATCAAGCGGATGCATAATGGAAGACTGCCGATAACCGGAACCTCCAATGAACACATCAGCGGTACGAGCTCCCAGCCTTCCATTGCACGAATGGCACGCGCAGGGAAAGTCGCTGTTAAATCGGTCGTTACCGTTACAAATACACTGGCTATTTCATCCGGTACGATACCATTCTCGGCAATAATATGATTCAACATTTCTGTTGTCGCCGCTAAAATTTCATTTTCTTCATTATTTTCTACTGTTGTCGCACCGCGAATTCCCCGAACAAACATGAGCTATACCTCCCGTTTCAGCTGTTCCACGACATCTCTCACCAAAGCCGCGGACACATTCTTGTTAATCTCCACCTTACCAATTTCGGTTGGTACGATGAAGACGATATTGCCCTCATCAAATTTCTTGTCATGCATCATAGCACTCATAATCGCATCGGTATCCAGATGCTCGGGTATACTTGTTGGTAAACCAAATGCTTGCAAAATGCGTTTTGTTGTCGTGTAGATTTCCTCTGAATAGCCCAGACGAACAGCTACCTTGGCTGAACCTACCATCCCAATTGAAATCGCTTCTCCATGCAGCAGTTCATTGTACCCGGCTGTCGCTTCAAGTGCATGGCCGATCGTATGCCCAAGATTCAGGATCGCACGCAACCCATGCTCTTTTTCATCCTTGGAGACGACGATTGTTTTCACTTTACAGCCTTCGTATAAGCCATATTCCAAAGCCTCAGCGTCAAGCTGTACCAGCTTTTGTGCGTTTTCTTCCAACCATGCCGTAAATCCGGCGTCCCATATCAATCCATGCTTGATCATTTCGGACAGTCCGGCACGGACATCACGATCTGGCAAGGTCTGCAAGGTCGAAGTGTCGTAGAGCACGAGTTCCGGCTGATGAAACGCTCCGATCGTATTTTTGGCCAGTGGGTGATTAACTGCAACCTTACCGCCCACACTACTGTCATGTGCTAGGATCGTAGTCGGAATTTGCACGAATTTTACTCCGCGCATATAACTCGCAGCCACAAAACCAGCCAAATCTCCAACCACACCGCCGCCTAAAGCGACAACGGCTGATTTACGGTCCAACCCGGCCTGTAGGGCCACGCCAATAATATCCTCCAGAACGCTTAGTGACTTGGATTTCTCACCAAAAGCGACCGTATAGGAGATGGGTTTAAAACCCGCTGTCTCCAATCGGCTGATCACCTGTGGCAAATGATGCTTGGCCACATGATCATCGGTAACGACAAGCATTGGCGAGCCTTTGCTGATCCCGTGTTTGCTGAATAAATCTGCGATTTGTTCAATGATGCCTTGTCCGATGTAAATAGGGTAGGAACGCTCACCCAAATCAACCTTTAGCTCTCTCATTCGTTTCAACGCTCCCATCTGCATGACTATTTACGTGTACCTGATAGCTGCAACAGTCAGAATTAGTAGTTCTTGATCTGCTCCAGGTAGCTGTTATAGTTGCTGCGAATTTCTTCCAAGGAATCGCCACCGAATTTGTCAAGAAATGCATTAGCTACTTCCCAGGCGACAATATTCTCCATAATAACACCCGCCGCTGGTACCGCACACGTATCGGAACGCTCTACTTGAGCTGTAAACGGCTCCTTGGTGTCGATGTCAACACTTTGCAAAGCTTTGTACAAGGTTGAGATAGGCTTCATTACGCCGCGCACCACGATTGGCTCGCCTGTCGTCATCCCACCTTCAAAGCCTCCTGCACGATTCGATGCGCGATAAAAGCCGCGATCTTCACTATGCATAATTTCATCATGAACCTTGGAGCCTCTGAGCTTGGCAGCCTCGAAACCGATACCAATCTCACAGCCTTTGAACGCTTGTATGGATAGTACAGCTTGAGCTATGCGGCCATCCAGCTTGCGATCCCACTGGACATGACTGCCTAATCCAACGGGTACACCTTCAATAATGCACTCCACAATACCGCCAAGTGTGTCCCCATCTTCTTTGGCAGCATCAATCGCTGCGATCATAAGAGCTTCTGCTTCTTTATCAACGACACGTACCGGAGATTCCTCAGTAATACGGATCAGCTCATCAATCGGCAAATCCTGACGCTTCACTTCAACATCGCCAATACGGATAACTTGTACGGCTACCTTTATTCCGAATGCTTCTAATAGTTGACGAGCTACAGCACCTGTTGCGACACGCATCGTTGTTTCACGCGCACTCGAACGCTCCAAAATATTACGTAGATCCTTTTGATTATATTTCAAACCGCCGTTAAGATCTGCATGACCCGGACGTGGACGGTTAACTCTTCGTTTGGACTCGTCATTGCCTTCAATCGGTTCAATGTTCATCACTGAAGTCCAGTGTTTCCAGTCATTA
Source organism: Paenibacillus sp. FSL H8-0034 (assembly GCF_038000305.1). Classification (NCBI taxonomy): domain Bacteria; kingdom Bacillati; phylum Bacillota; class Bacilli; order Caryophanales; family Paenibacillaceae; genus Paenibacillus; species Paenibacillus sp. FSL H8-0034. The sequence goes on along the minus strand of NZ_JBBOBS010000001.1, from coordinate 3,252,137 downwards.
TTCTCAACCACAAGCGCTATTGGCGCCCCCGTTGTTTTACCATGTCTTACACCGCCAACAATACTTGCGGTATCCTTCTCAATTTGCATCCGGCGTCCGCGACCATGGCCCTTTTGACGGCGGCCCAGTTGAAAGTTCACCTTTTCGAAGTCAATCGTGACATTACTTGGAAAGCCTTCGATAATTGCAGTCAACTGTGGTCCGTGCGTTTCGCCTGCTGTTAAATATCTCACTTGTTTATCCCCTTCCGACATTCTCTTCCGTAGGTATGTACCCGATTCCTTTGCTAATTATAGTATAGGCTTCACAGTTTGACAAGAAACGTGTATACAAAAAAAGAAGCGCAGCAGCGGCATGAAAGCCGAGGTTACGCTTCTTTCCTACTCTTATGAATGGTGCAAGATCAAAATCATATATGGATCGATTGTTTGATGTATGGTTCCGCATGTACGATCTGGTCGGGCGCATCCACAAAACCTAAAATCTGCATAGAGTCAATTCCGAGAATCTGTGCACATTCCTGCATGGTAATAAAGCCCTTGCGGTAAGCCATGATAACCTTCCTTTTGTCCATTTGACCCTCCTAAGAGTTAACTAATTACTCCTTAGTATGGGCAAGACTGGAAAAGTTTATACATGTATGATTACTCTTTCTTGCGATAAAAAAAAGTTTCAGCCGGCTCCAGCTTGTATTGACCCGGTGAAAAAATTTGCTCCGTGCTGCCTACAAACAAAACGCCGCCCGGCTTAAGAGAATCCGCAAATTTTTGATACAACAGATGCTTTGCTTCTTCAGTGAAATAGATCATCACGTTACGGCAAATAATCAGATCAAATTGGTTATCGAATTTATCCGTCAATAAATTTTGCTTCTGAAAACGGATACCCTTTTTCAACTCATCGCTCACCAAATAAGTCAAATTTTCTTTTTTATAATATTTATCGAGGTAAGCCTGAGGAACATCCCGGATTGAACGGTCTGAATACACACCATTCTTGGCTTTGGCCAAGGCACCGTCATCAATATCCGTAGCGAGCAGATGGGTATCATTCAAGGCATTCAGCTTGGCCAAAATCATTGCCAACGTATAAGGCTCTTCCCCTGTGGAACAGGCTGCGCTCCAGCATTTGAGCTTACGGTTTTTGCGAAGCATATCCGGTATAAAAACACGTTCCAGCACTTCCCATCGATTCGGGTTGCGCCAGAACTCTGATACGTTGATCGTCATGCGATCCAAAAACTCGTAGAACAGATCCTTATCCTTGGTCATCGCTTCAAAAAAGGCAACAAACGTAGTATAACCTTTTTTGGTTCTTAATGTGGTCAACCGCCGCTTCATCTGAGCTTCCTTATACTGAGCCAAATCGATCGACGTGTAATCCTTGACCTTTTTTACAAATAGCAAAAAATCCTGATCCTCCATTGCCAACATCCCACCCTAAATCCACGTTTGTATAGACTTGGTGTATCTCACTAATTCTTGTTCAGTAAAAAAGTTATTGATCTCCCGCTCAGCACTCTCAGGAGAATCCGAACCATGTATTAAATTAAAATTGGTATGTATCGCATAATCCCCACGGATGGTCCCGGGCGCAGCATCTACAGCGCTTGTTTTACCAATCATAGTTCTGGATAATGCGATAATTTGATCGCCTTCCCAGACCATTGCAAACACCGGACCTGAGGTAATGAAAGAAACGAGCCTTTCAAAAAAATCTTTACCTGTATGCTCCACATAGTGAAGTTCTGCTTGCTCCTTCGACATTTGAATCAGCTTGGCCCCAATCAACTGGAAGCCTTTCTGTTCAAACCGTTTTACAATCTCACCAATCACACCACGCTGCACGCCATCCGGCTTTACCATCAAAAAGCTGCGTTCCATATTCCCATCCTCCTTTTAAATCCCAATATAACATAGTTATTGTATTATGATAACCATTCCATGGCAAAAGCTAACATTTTAATACGAACGATTTCCTATAAAATGAGCTACACCGACAAAATCCTTCTTGGCCTGGATGTCCGGCAAGCCCTCAAGAGCTGCTATCGCTTTATCAATATAACTTGAAGCCAGCTGCTCTGACCGACGAATACCCTCACTGCTGCGGATCAGCTTGATAAACGCACTAATATCCGTTTGACCGTCAGCTTCCTTGATCTGCTGCATTTGTTCTAATAATACATCCCTGAGCTCAGGCTGCTGCAAAGCAAAAATGATCGGTACCGTAATATTCCCCTGACGAATATCGCTGCCAGGCGGTTTACCAATCTCCCTCTCAGAGCCGCACAAATCGAGTAAATCATCACGAATCTGAAAAGCCATTCCAACATTGTAACCAAATCGATACAACCGCATGGACAAATCGTCCTCAGCACCGGCTGTAATCGCACCTAACTGGCAGCTTATCGCAATCAGCAGGGCTGTTTTACGCTTTATTCGCAGCAAATAGTCCCGTAACGTTTGCTCGGTGTTGAAAAAGAAGCGAATTTGCTCCATTTCACCGATACTCATCTCAACGATCGCCTTCGACATAATCTGATGAATGGTTGCATTCGGCAGCTTGGTAACAACCGTTAAAGCCTTGGCAAATATGTAATCTCCGGTATGCATAGCAATCCGATTGTCCCATTTGGATCTGACGGTCTTTTGACCTCTGCGTGTCGAAGCATCGTCAATCACATCATCATGAACCAATGAGGCCATATGAATCAATTCCAAAGGAACCGCGATATGCTTGATCTGTTCCAGATCGTAATGGCCAAACTTGGCCCCGAGCAGAACGAAAACAGGCCGGATTCTTTTGCCGCCCGCCTTTAATAAATGAAGCGAAGCCTCACGAAGCAGTGCATGCTCACTGTCGATACTGCGCTCCAGCTCTTTTTCGATATAAGTAATATCCTTTTTCATTTTGGCGTACAATTCGATCAGTTTCATTCCGTCACCTGCGTCACAGATTTATCTCCCTGTGAACCCCATCTTTTGAACAGTTCATGCTCCACCTGCATCGCATCCAACACTTTACCTACAACAAAATCAATCATGTCAGCTATCGTCTGAGGTCCTTGATAAAATGCCGGCATGGCCGGAATCATTCGGACGCCCATTCGGGACAGCTTAAGCATATTTTCAAGATGTATCGCATGCAATGGAGTTTCGCGAGGAACGATGATTAGCGGCCTGCCTTCCTTCAGCATCACATCAGCCGTCCGCTCCAGCAAATTATCCGAGGTACCGTTTGCAATACTTGACAAAGTTCCCATTGAACAAGGAACAACTACCATCCCAGCCGTCCGAAATGAGCCGCTTGCCGTGCTGGCCCCGATATCTTGAATCGGATGATAATGAAAGCTTCCTGGTTGAGAACCAAAATGTTGTTGAAGCGTTGCCTTTCTGTTGCTAGAGTCCCACCCCAGCTCTTCCTTTAATACCCGCCAGCCGGCATCTGTAACCAGCACATGCAGCTCCATTCCTATAGAGAGCAAATAGGTGCACAAACGTGCACCATAAGCTGCTCCACTAGCTCCGGTTATACCAATTACCCAAGGTCGACTCATTTATGGAGCACCACCAAGTCTGCCAGGGAAAAAATGAATACGACTGAGCTTAATGTACTGTTTAAGGTAAAGAAGGCCATGTTCACGCGGCTTAAATTCGTAGGTGTAACAATCTTATGTTGGTAAAACAATAACAGGTTCGCGATAAGAATACCGATCAAATAGAGCCAGCTCAAATCTGTTAAATAAAATAAGACAATGAATCCGATAGCTGTAACCAGATGGAACCAACGGGCAATTTTTAACGCCTTTGCAACACCAAATCGTTGTGGTATCGAATGCAGTCCTTCGTTCTTGTCAAACTCTGTATCCTGACATGCATAGATGACATCAAACCCTGCTGTCCAGAAGGAAACCGACACATAAAAAATGATAGCCGGCAGTGAGATATCGTTCGTCACCGCGACCCAGCCTCCAAGTGGAGCTAGTCCAAGCGTTAAACCAAGGATTAAGTGACAAGCCCAGGTGAAGCGTTTTGTATACGAATATAACACAAGAAAAAAGACCGCAATAGGCAGCAGCTTCATGGAAAGCGGGCTTAAATTAGAGGCTGCCCAAAATAACAGTGTGAATGAAATCACAATAAAAATGATAGCTTCTTTCGAGGAAATCAATCCGGCAGGAATCGCTCTGGCAGCCGTCCTCGGGTTCTTGGCATCAAATACCTTGTCGATAACCCGGTTTAAACCCATGGCCGCGCTGCGAGCGCCTATCATTGCCAGAATGACCCACCCAATTGCGGCCCAACCCGGCAAATGGTTCGTCATGACAATAGAGCCCAATATGGCTCCCATAAATGCGAATGGCAGTGCAAAAAGCGTGTGCTCAATTTTGATCATTTCCAAAAAAATCTTCGTCTTTTTCAACAGCATCTAAATCCACCACTCCCGTTTCTCATTCCGCCGCCTGCCTCTTGATGCCGATATGAAGTGCTGCGATGCCTCCGGTTAGCGGATACGCCTGGACTTGAGTCAACCCTGTTGTTTTGAAAATTTCGGCAAGCTGCTTATGATCAGGGAAGTTTATCAAGGATTCCGGCAGCCACTTATACTGCTCATAGCTTTTGGCAATTAATTTACCCAGTAAAGGTAGTATAGTTTGGAAATAAAAATAGTATATCCCTTTGAAGGGCTGCCAGGTAGGCTTGGATAATTCTAAGGAAACGACCCATCCACCAGGCTTAACCACACGCTGCATTTCCTCGATCACCTTCACAAGATCAGGCACATTGCGCAGAGCGAATCCGATTGTCGCGTAGTCAAAGGTATTATCCTCGTATGGCAGCTTCATGGCGTTGCCTTGTACCAGCTTAATCTGCTTGTCCAATCCGCCTTCGCGAATTTTGACCGCGCCATAATCGAGCATATTCTGACTAAAATCAAGACCGACCATATCCCCGGTACCACTTGCTTTAGCCATGCTGATCGTCCAATCACAGGTCCCACAGCACAGATCAATAGCCGTACTGCCCGGCTGCATATTCATCTTCTTCATTGTAAAATTCCGCCATGCCTTGTGTCTGCGGAAGCTGAGAATGTCATTCATGAGATCATATTTGGGAGCTATACTTTCAAAGACAGAATGAACAAATTCTTCTTTAGATTTGGACTGCACTTCGGTTCACCTCAAATTTCTTCCAATACTTTTGGAGTCGACAGGTAGCGATCAAACGGCTCTCCTATCAACATGAGCTCTTCACTCAACTCTTTGCTTTCGAGTGCTCGCAGCTTGTCCTGCAGCTGACGTGTCGTTGTTTCTAGCAGTTGATATAACTGTGATGATATTTTGTACTTCATCCATATGGCACGTATTTTACCTGGGTCAGGTTCCTCTAGCTGCATGTTCCTGCGCTCTTCTTTGGAAATCTGCTGCAGCATATACCCAAAGCTCCAGCTGTCCGGCTGCTGCTGTTTCTCCGGCTTGCCTATTTCCTGAAGCAGCAGCTCACATAATGTGAATAACCGCAATATTTCTGGCCAAACCTTATAGAGCGATCCTTCCATGAACTGAGAAAAGGCTTTATAAATCCGCGATCTGATTTCTACTGATTGAGCTACATACTCTTCCGAGGTTAGGCTCACGCTTTTTAACGTTTGATAAAAAACGATTTTTAAGCGGTTTGCTTCACAAATAGCATCAGAAAGTGTTCCTATCATAGCAATGTGTCCAGCCTCTGCGAGCAGAAAGTAGAACCGGGCACTGAAATAATCACCTGCCAGCACCTTGATTTGTCTTGATCTGGCTGACTTCATATCCTTGGCCTGATTCGTAATGCTGACTGTATCATGAGTGTCGAGTCCCAACTGAACCAGACTCGTTACCAGACTGAACAGTTCGCTGTAATCATGTAATTGACTATTTCTATTGAGAAATGCATATAGAATCCTTGTTCGAAATTCGGGGAAATCCGGGAGTTCCGTGTATTTCTGTATCATGTCATAATCTATATATTTTTGGGCCATCTCTGGTATCCGATAACAATTCATCATTAGCCTCCGAACCGGTACAAGAACATCTCTTGATCATAATCCAAACTATTATAGCACAATCAAAGTGTTGACGCACAATATCAATTTGAACTTTTTGCTTCAAATTTCTCTCGCCAGTTAGGCGTAAAGGTCATACGATAATGGGACTGCAAATATTGCTCCATTTCCTCTGCAGTCTTCGTCTCCAGCCTGTAATCCGTTCTAACCATTTTCTCACGTCGCGCATCTGCCGCTATAAGTAATGAAGTACTGCCACCAGCCTGCTTGGAACCATCCAAAACTCGAACCAGAACTTGATTAATGTTGGAAGAATGGCTGAACAATAATGGCGGGATTCCGCTTACATCCTTAAGAACCTCTAGCCTGTCTGATGACGGAGAAGCCAACAGGTCAACCGATACGATAGCATGACTGACCTCAACCTTGCGTATGCGCAAGTGAAGCTGTAATTTGCTCATAACATCCACAACGTTTAATTCCGTTAAAGGCTCTGCTCTTACCAAGCTGAAAACTGGTGAATCCCAATCGTTTTCCAACTGTGGCAATAATGAAATTGACAGCACGACACAGACGGTCAAGATCGAAGTGGCAAGCAGTCGAATCAACCATTTCATTGTACAACCCCCTAGTCTTCATTCGGGCGCGCAGAGCGACTATTCTGCTCTTATCATTGTACAACAAAAAAAAGCAGGCTATGCCTGCAGGATCCAAGAAAAATTATTCCTCTGTATCCATAACACCGTGCTTCGTCATCACTACGGCTTTGCCTCTGATCTTCACAGCCGAGGTATGAGCAGTAAACTGGGCGATCATGATCTCGCCTTTATCCAGCTTTTCGGTATGGTGAAACTTCGTATCCTGTCCACGTGTCAAGCCGATAACCTGTACGCCGTTCTCCTTGGCTTTAACAACAAAATATTCTTCCTGACTTTGCTTGTCATCCATTTGTAATCTTCCTTCCTGTCCATGCTTACTTACTAGTATGATGCAGAAAATCAACGATAATGTCAACTCTTTAATGACATTCAGACAAGAAAAATGGCCACCATCAGGCAACCATCGTCGTATCGGGATATTTCTTTTTCTGTTTTTTGTTGTAATAGCCTTTTAACCATTCTGGCAGCCTGTCTGAGCATATGCGAATTAGTAAATCTGCCAGCTTGACAGTTCCATATGCAAAGGCCATACCCGCAAATACGTCCAGAACCCAGTGAATTTGCAAATACATGGTCGATATAATAATCAATGAACAATAAGTGACCATCATATATTTGAAAATCCGATCCTTCTCACGAAGGGCCAGCAGCAGCATAGCAAAGGAGATGGATGTATGCATACTCGGAAAACAATTCATCACATTGGTCAGCAATTCATTCTCGCTTGTAAATACACGTCCAAGCAAATCCCGCTGGCCTTTCACAAACCAAACCTCACGCAGCATAATCAGGTTGTAGAAGGGTAAGATCAATGGGAATTGCAAAACGTGACCCGACAAGGCGTAGGACAGCATCTTTTTGATGCTTCGGGTCCAGAAGCTGCGAACGATACAAAGCCACAGCGATAATACAAAGCCGTAGTTGTACACCCAGACCATTGCCTGATCCAGTGCAGGAGAATTATAAATGCGCATCCAGGCTGCATTGTTGAGTGGAATACTGTTCATCGCATCATCCCAGGTCCATGGATGTCGATTGTTTTCAAACATCCAGTTCGCGATGTTCCACCATAAGCTGTTACCTGAACCGTAAAAATAATAGAATAAATATAGCAGGGGTAATCCAAACACAAAAAAACGTTTCCAATCAACATCAATCTGGTCCGTTCGAACACCCAGCAAGCATATCAGGAGCAGCATCCAGCATGCAGTACTCCAGCCTCCACCCTCACCGATTCGCCATATCAGATAGATTGATGCAATAATCCCATAATGGGTCCAATCCAGGGAAGCGAGCCATCCCCTTGCTCGGTTGTACATAGTCTAGTATTTCCCCTTTGCAACAGTGATATGACACATGAATAGCCGTCGGCTAAGTATATCAAAAATTAGCCTATTTTGCTTCATAAAATTTTAACATATCAGGAGGTAGTTCTCAATCCATGCACAGAAAAAGAGGTTGTCCCAAAGTCATAAACGACAAAGGGATAGCCTCTTCACTTTTTTGTACACAAAAAGAAACCGTTCTTTGGTAAAATGGAGGTACCACCCAACCACTTACAAAAGGAGACGGTTTCTTTGTACATTCAATATACCATGGATCAACTTTGTCTGCCAATGGATTTGGAGGAAGACATTCCTCCACATCACCTCGTTCGCGTCGTGAATGCTGCGGTGAATCGTCTCGATGACGCCATCTTTAACGCGGCTTTCCCTGGAGGCGGTCGCGACAGCTATCATCCTAAAATGCTGACCAAAGTCATCATCTACGCCTACACCCAGCGCATTTATTCCTCCCGCCAGATCGCCAAAGCCGTACGTGAGAACATCATGTTCATGTGGGTCGCGGGCAGACTACGGCCGGACTTCCGTACGATCAATCGTTTTCGTTCCGAGCGAATGAAAGAAGTATTGGAAACGGTGTTTACCGCGGTTCTTCAATTTCTAGCAGACGAGAAATACGTTGAGCTGGAACACTACTTTATTGATGGAACCAAGATCGAAGCCAACGCCAATCGGTACACGTTTGTTTGGGGCAAAGCGGTCGTGAAGCATAAGGCAAAGCTCCAGGAGAAGGTGCACAGCTTGTTTGCGACCATCGAAGAAGCGGAAAAGCAAGAAGAGCGGACGCATGGCGGCAGAGACCTTTGCGAGTTAGGTGAATCCTCTGAAATCACAAGTGAAAAGCTAGAGCTCGCCGTCAAGCAGTTGGAAGAAAGACTGCAAGAGAAGCCAAAGGACAAGCCACTCAAGAAAGCCGTGCGTCAACTTCGAAAAGACTTGCTTCCTCGCCTTCAAAAATACGAATCTCAGGAAGAGATCTTAGGGAATCGGAACAGTTATAGCAAGACGGATACAGACGCCACGTTCATGCGGATGAAAGAAGATCACATGCGAAACGGTCAGCTCAAGCCAGGGTACAATGTACAGATCGGCACCGAAAATCAATTCATTCTCAGCTATAGTGTGCACCAAAGACCGACAGATACGCGCTGCCTTATTCCTCATTTAGAACAAGTAAAGTCGCAATTGGGTAAGCTGCCAAGTACCGTCATCGCCGACGCGGGATACGGTGGCGAGGAAAACTACGATTATTTAGAGCAAAATGAGATCGAAGCCATTGTGAAATATGGCACGTATCACCGTGAGAAAAGCAAAGCATGGCAAAAAGACATCAGCAAAATCGACAACTGGACCTATAACAGCGAACAAAATACATGGACATGCATGGCGGGGCAGACGCTCGCTTTTCACAGAGTAAGCACGGAGAAAACCGAGAGTGGGTACGAAATCGAGCATCATCATTACCGAAGCGCAAGCTGTGAAGGATGTCCGCTGAAAGCACAATGCACGAAAGCCGCAGGCAATCGCGAAATCAAAGTGAGCATGAACTATTTGCGATTAAAGAATCAGGCTCGTGAGAAACTCCGCAGCGAGGAAGGTTATGCGCTGGCGGTTCGACGTATGATCGAACCAGAGCCTGTGTTTGGTGATATCAAGAACAACCGAGGATTTAGAAGATTTCTGCTTCGAGGCTTACCTAAAGTAAGCCTTGAGGCCGGGTGGCTTTCCCTCGCCCATAATCTGCTTAAGAAGGCAGCTGTAGATGCAAAAAACGGAGGAGCTAAGCGAGAACAGGCCGCTTAGCTCCTCCGTTTTTTTAAAATTAATCTTAATAGTTACTCAAGGTTGTTCCAAAAGTTACTTTTGGGACAGCCTCCTATCATGATGAGAATAACACGATTCAAACGTGCAATCTGTATATAATATGAAGCGGAAAATGGTCGAATGTTTAGAAGGCCTACTCACTTAACCACAGACGATGGCTGAGGCAGAGCTGTCACGATAGGGTTCAGAGTGAATCGGAACATTCATATCCAGGAGGGCGGCCTGGGCTTTTAGTTGTATTCATTGCATCTTCTATAGCTGTCTTCCACATATGGGGTCATCCTTTTATAGCGCCGGCAGTTATACCCTCCACAAAATGGTCTTGAGCAAAAAAGTAGATCAGAATCGTAGGAACAATTGCAGATACGGCTGCAGCCATCAATGGACCGTATTCAGTCGCATGCTCAGATTGAAAATGCTGCATCCCGAGCTGCAAAGTAAACAAATGATCCGAATTAATATAAATCAGTGGTCCCAGAAAATCGTTCCAGGCATGCATAAACGTAAAAATCGTCAAGCTGGCAATAGCTGGCCTCATCAATGGCATAATTATACGTAAATAAATACCAAATTCGCTTAAACCGTCAATTCTGGCCGCTTCTGAAAGCTCCTCTGGAACCGATATAAAAAATTGGCGGAACAAAAAAACACCAAACGGACTGAAAGCTCCAAGCAGAATCAACGCCCAATGCGAATCCATCAGCCCAAGCTGCTTCATCAGCATAAATTGCGGAATCATCATTACCTGAAAAGGGATCATCATTGTAGCTATATACAAAAAGAATAACTTATCCCGCTCGGGAAAACGCACCTTGGAGAAGGCATAAGCCGCCAGCGAGCAAGTAATGACTTGCAGGATCGTCGTTGAAACTGCAATTTTAATCGTATTTAAATAATAAGTGAAAAACGGAAGCTTCAACCACACCTTCTCATAGTTACTCCAATAAAAAATGCCTGGAATCCATTGAATAGGGTAAGAAAAAACTTCCGCCTCCGACTTAACAGAAGCAGAAAGCATCCATATAAACGGAGCAATCATAGATAATGATACCGTTATGATGATGGCATACAGCAGTATTTGACGCATTATAGCCGACAACCGATAAGGCTTCGAAGCGGAATAGGATGCCCTTGGCTCCACAATAGTGCTCATGAGAGTTCCTCCTTGTTGACTTGCTTAATAATTCACCCATTTTTTTTGCCCTTTGAATTGAATCCAGGTAATCACCAAAATAATTGCAAAAAGCACATATGCCATTGCCGATGCGTAACCGTATTCATATCGTTGGAAGGCTGTGTAATAAATATCGTATACAAGCACATGCGTCGAACGCCCTGGTCCACCCTTGGTCAGCACGTAGACCATATCGAAAACTTTAAATGAATTGATAATGCCGATAATGACTGTAAAAAAGATAACGGGTGATAGCATTGGTATAGTAATATTCCTGAATTGCGAGGTTTTCCCGGCTCCGTCAAGCGAAGCTGCTTCATACAGATCTTTGGGTATGCCTTGTAATCCAGCCAAATACAGAACCATGTAATAACCTACAGAATGCCATATGCTTACGATGATCACAGAGGGAAGCGCCCATGTGGTTGACGCCAGCCACATAGGCGGCTGCTCGACACCTAAGCTTCGCAGCAGTCCGTTAATAGGTCCCATCGAAGGATTGTATAGCAATTGCCATACAACAGCGACGGCAATCGTTGCGGTAATATGGGGCATGAAAATCGCTGTGCGGAACAGCTTGACGCCCTTGACTCCTTTATTCAGAGCCACTGCGGCCAATATGGCCAGAAACAAGGTTGCCGGTACAGACACAATAGTCATAATCAAGCTGTTCATAAGCGAAATCCGGAAGGTTTCATCTCCCCAAAGTCGGGTATAATTGGACAGGCCGGCGAACTCGATTTGTCCGAATCCGTTCCAATCTGTAAAGCTCATCAAAAACGAGGCTACTACCGGGAAGCAGATGAACACCAGAAAGCCAATCATGTTGGGCAGCAAAAAGGTGTATCCCACTTTGCGATCTCGGGTGAAGAAGGTTCTGTTCGTTCTCATCACGGTTCAACTCCTATTCTTAGCAATCGAACTTCACTTGGCTCAAGTGAAGTTCGATTGGAATTCATTATTTTTTCGCTGCTGCTTTGAAATCTTTACCGTATTTGTCCGCCCATTCCTTCTGAATGCGCTCGCCTATTTTTTGAATAGCCTGGTCTGCAGTTTGAGCTTTGGTCAGTGCCATTTCTCCTTCCTGCTTGTAAATATTGTTGAGTACAATATTTTTAATACCAGGCAGCAGTGGATATTCCGGATACTCCTTTTGCTCGACAAAGTAATGAATATTTGTGGGCTTCATACTTCCGTCCCCTATATAGGCTTTGCGAATATCATCATTCGTGTAGCCTGTAAGAAAGCCTTTGGCTGCGAATATCTTAGCGCCTTTGGCGGTGGTCATAAACTGGAGAAGCTTAAATGCTTCTTCTTTGTGCTTGGAAGCCTTGTTCAGCATCAAGGAAACGGGAGTCGCCAGACTGGTGTTCGGAGCTACTCCAGCAGGATGCGGCACAGGAACGACATCCCAATCAAAATTAATTTTCTTCTCTTGCTCAGCTGTTCGCAGTTGGGCAATATGCCAATCTCCGATCAGGTTCATCGCTACATTCCCTTTTTGAAAGGCGGAATTGTAATGAGCCGAGGTCGTAATTTGCTCTGCCCAGGACATAATTGAACCATCATTCTCCATGTCCATGCGGAACTGGAGTGCGTTCTTAAACGGGGTTAAATCCTTGTCGATAATAGAAGCTCCCGTTTGTACAGCCTGGATATACCAGGTTTGAGCCCATGGATGGAGAAATGCACCGTACATTTTGTTGGCGCCTTCGCCTTGGGTCATTTTTTTGGCTAACTCACGGAAGTCTTCCCAGGTCATATCTGCTTTCGGATAAGGAACATTCATTTTATCGAACAGTGTTTTATTGTAATACAGCATCCAATTCGATTTCCGGTAAGGCAAACCATACATTTTATCGTTCACCTTCAGGTTGTCATACAGCGGTCCGAAACCAGAGACATCCACATTGCTTTTTTTAATGTAATCATCAAGTGGCTCCAGAATTCCCGTATCCAGGAATACGTCCATATTTCCGCCAATCAAATCGATGTCATCCCCCGAGGATAGTTGAAGACGCAGCTTGTCATAATACTGTTGTTGGGGAATTGTATCCAATTGGACCGTGATATTCGGGTTCTCTTTCTTATACTCTTCAAATACCAGCTTGAAGGTATCGAGGTCGTCCGGAAGTACAGTCATTTTTAAAGAAACAGGCTTAGTATTCTCTCCAGCAGGCTTTGCAGCACCTTCATTAGAGGTCTCCTTGACTGGAGTACAACCAGCTGCAAGTCCTGCAACCAGTGTGCCTGTTAGAGCCAGATTCATTATTTTTTTCATTTTACAACCACCTTTTGTTTTGTTATGCTTTGAATGCGCTTTAATAGCTTCATTATATTTGGGATTAGGAACGCCCGACAGTTGAAAGTTTTATTCCCCCACGGTGCGATGCGAACGCTGCTGGATTCGGGTGTTAATCAGTCATGAGGTAGCCTATATGATCTTCGTAACCCTGTTGTTTCTTATCTCCTCTATCTTATTTACCTATAAAAAACTGAACAACTCTTCTACCCGTTTTTTGTATGGAATTATCGTCGGATGGGTGCTCTCATTCATTTCGTTTACTCTCTATTTAAGCAAGTTTAATTATTATTACAATATTATTCACTCATTCTTTAACTTCAGTCCGGGAACCTGGAACTATCTGGTGCTGACTAAATTCAACCCTAACCTGCTCATCCGTATGTTGAATGGGGGGGTCATTATTTTTTATAGCTCCCTGCTTCTATTTGCTGTATCCTTCACACGCAATATGAAACCGAAAATACAACGTATCGTGTATGTTGTAGTCGGTATGTTGATGGTATTCCAGCTCCTTGCCTTTGATCCTGCACTTAATATTGTGTGGCAGCAGCAATTGAACTCTATTCCCATTCTGGGAGCTCTGGATTTTGTATTAAAACATATAAAATACGTCATGGTGATGCTCGCCTTTGGTTTATTGCTGCACTATTACATCAACTATCCCAAAATTAAATTCATTAAAAATCTGACCGCCTTTCATATCCTTGCTTTGATTCCGGTAGTTATCATTCATTTGCTGCTATTTTCATGGGCTCCCAAAAACCTGGTCAAAGCTACCTATATGGAAGGCTACTACAACTATTTGCAGCCTCCTCTCGACTCGCATCCGCTTGTTCTGTATGTACTTCCATACAGTGTTTATTTGGCTTTAACGTTCATCATATTTATTGTGTACAAGTTCAAATCCATCGAATCGTATCGTATTAACCGGGATATTCAAATTAATAAAAGTATAGATACAGCAACCTTGGGGACAAGAGCTTTTACGCATGCTTTAAAAAATCACTTAATCGCAATTCAATCGGAAGCTGAATATGTGAAGGAGCGGAGTAACGGGGACGAAGAAACTGCTTATAGTTTACAGCTCATTTTAAATTCGTGCGGTTCGGCGATGGAAAGCATTGACCAGGCAGCTGACAAGCTGAAGAACATTGAATTAAATCTGCAGCCGCTTTCTCTCGATCAGCCTGTCAAGCAGGTGTTGTCCTTCTTCAAGGTAAGCGAAAGCAAAGCCGACATACAGGTGAAATTGGAAGACCCGCAATCATTAGTCTATATGGATCTGCATCATATGAGTGAGACTCTGTATAACCTGCTGGAGAATGCCACAGATTCTCTGTCCCGGCAGGAAGATGGCCTTATCCTGATTGAAACCTATCACCATAACGGCTGGGGAATCATTCAAATCACTGACAATGGACCCGGCGTTCCCGAAGACCATCTGGATATGATTTTCGATCCTTTTTTCACTACCAAGTCCTCGGTGAATAATTGGGGAATCGGTCTTTCTTACTGTCACAAGATCGTTACCGGCCACGATGGTAAAATTCAGGCGGAAAGCCTGATAGGCCAAGGCACTAAATTCACCATCTTTTTACCTTTAATTTAGACGACAAGGGGGAATACTTTATTCACCCTAAGCTCTACCCAATTATTATGATAGCTAGAACAAGGGGGATCCTCCATGCCAGAAAAAAAGATTCGCATATTGATTGCAGATGATATGGAAGCCCATCGTAGAAGATTGGAACGAGTCATAGCTCAATCTGACCAAATGGAATGTGTGGCCAAAGCATCCTCCGGATATGAAACCATCATGCATGCAGCAATCGAGCAGCCGGATATCATTTTAATGGACATTGAAATGGAAAGCTCATATGCAGGGATTGATGCGGCCCGACAAATCAACGAAAAGCTGCCTCATATCAAAATTATTGTACTTACCGTGCACAAAGACGAAAATTTTATCTTTTCTGCTTTTCAAACTGGAATTATCGATTATTTACTCAAGACATCGACGAATGAGGAGGTGATCGAAGCTATTCTTTCCGCCTATCATAACCGTTCACCTATCCGTCCAATGATCGCTGAGAAAATCAGGGAGGAATTTGCCAGAGTAAAGCGAACCGAAAGCAGTCTGCTTTACATCATCCAGATCATCTCCGAATTAACGCCAAGTGAGCTTCAGGTGCTTCGTTTGTTATGCGAGGGTAAGTCCAGAAAGCAAATTGCGGAAGAACGCAGTGTTGAATACGAAACGATCAAAAAACAAATCAACAGCTTATTAAAAAAATTCCACCAATCCAGCATCGCTGAAGTCATACGGTCCGTCAACGAATTACGTATTTTCGAAGTGTTGAGAAAGCTGTAAATCATATAGCCCCTGCTTTGGCTTCACAACCAAACAGGGGCTATCTATGTCGTTCATTCTCAGATTAAAGAAAATTCATCTTCAAGTTTGATCAACCAGGATTGAAGCTCATTCTCCAGCTCCAAGGCAACCGAATCATCAGGAACCCCATTAAATTCGATTGGAAACATCTGATACGGATCCTGCTCATTATCATACAACAACCGCTTGGCGCCTTGATCATGGATTGATTTCTGGACGACATAGGTATAGCGGGAAGTACGTACACCTCGCCAACCGTAAGCGTTGATGTTGTCTCCCCGCTGCTGCGCCAGCTCGTGTTCATTTACAACTCCTGGATAATGACAAATAAATGTCGAGGCAGGTCGCTTTCCTTCCTCACCGCGAATAATTCCCGTATGGTCAATACCCTGAATGTGCGCCGGTACTGATATCCCGATTAAGCCAAGCAAAGTCGGAACGATATCGGCACTGTTGAACAATATAGAGTCTTGACGTGGTTTCAATTCACGAGGATAACGGATAAAAAAGGGAACAGCTATAGACTCCTCATACCATACATTTTTGTGTTCAAGCCATCCATGGCCCCCCATCATTTCGCCATGATCAGATGTAAGGACAACGATCGTATCTTCGGCAAGGCCCTCCTCTTCCAGCACGGCAAGTAATCGACCAAATTCGTGATCGGTTCCTGACACAGCAGCATAATAATCCCGTATATGCTGCTGCGCTTGTTCTGTGCCTTCCCCAAGAACATTGGGACGAAGATGAATTGGCTGATCAGCATACAAAGCTTTATACGAATCTGGCACCTGCTCAAAAGGCTGATGAGGCGGATTCCACGATACAAACAGGCAAAAGGGTTGTTCTGCATTGTGCTCTCGTATGAACTCAATCGCTACATCTGTTTCATGCTTGGTCGACCACTCATGGGGTACAATCTGGTGGTGCGAATCCGTCCAATAATGGGGGGCCATATGCTGATCATTGGCATTGTACGCATACCAATAATCGAATCCAAATCTGCGGGGGCCTGGAGGGATGTAAGCATCCCAGTGTCTTGCCCCGGACTCCGGCTCAGGCACGAAGGACTGCTCGGGCAAGTCCAGATGCCACTTTCCAATATATCCGGTACGATAACCCTCGCTGCTCAATATATTACCGATCGTAATCTCATCATCATGAAGCTTTACAGGAAGCCCCAGCTTACAGTTCGTCGTTACGCCTGTGGATAGAGGGAACCGTCCCGTCATCATGACAGAGCGATTCGGCGAGCAAAGCGGGAAACAACTGATCGCGTTATCCAAATCAACACTTTCCGCAGCAAACCGGTCAATGTTGGGTGTGTACACCTCATCCTCGTTTCGAAAACCTACTGCCTGTTTTCGCCACTGGTCCGGAAATACAAACAGAATATTGGGCTTTTTTATCGACATGGTTATAACCTCCCTATACTATTTCTATTCATAAATAAATAGTGCTGTTGAGCAAGTAAAACCCTCGGTATCTACTTAGGCCATTTACCTAGTTCCAAGATCAAATTCAACTTTATTTTACTTCGAATCCTGCTTATCTCACAGTTGAATGTTTTATTCACCTTGCGATTCACTGGTCATTCATTTTACTTATTGTTTATTCTGTACTGTATGAAGCGAGCTTACATTCGCTTGGTTACATCCGTTATCCATTCAGTGTCTACCGCTGCCGCAACAGCTTGAGCATACCAAACGTACTGAGGGACATCATCAAAATACATTGGGTCAATTACTTTAGATCGCAAATACCGAGTAACCATAGCGAGAAAATATGCTATAGAGATTGAATCCGAAGAAGCATACCTGCCACAGCTTCTTGGGCCCGCACGCAGCAAAAAGCCTTAGATCGTCTCTTTATAAAAAGAGCTTATCTAAGGCTTTTAATATGATATAAGTTATAAAGCCTCTGCAGGCCTTGAAGTTGTTTCGATCAATGAATATTCTCATAAAAGTAGACCCCACATAAGCAAGGTCTACTTCATGTATCGGATATGCCGGATTTGAACCGACGACCTCATCCACCCCAAGGATGCGCGCTACCAAGCTGCGCTAATATCCGTTGTTCCCTCGGTTCCTTACGGGCATAAACGCTTGTCGGACGTGGTGTTTTCGCTCAAATGGAGAACCGATCTTTACTGTTCGTTGGATCATATTATATCACGCAGCCGCGGATCCTTGCAACCCAAATCGATACAACTTGCGGTTCACTTAGTTATACGTAGAAGCCATTCGAATACATCTGCAACCCCCTTTTGGTTCGATCTTGTGCAACACCGAAAGCTTTCATTCAAACTCTACCTCAACCACATTCGCGAAGTCGATGAGATGCCAATCCCACTTCGTTCCCGTTGTCTCGATTTTAATAAAATGAAGCCGTGGATCCAGTCCTGTTACGATTCCAGTTATTCGGCGGTCCTCATATTCTCCGTATAACGTAATCTTCACACTCAAATTATTAGACCTTGAAGACGATAATCGTTCGATTAACTCCGATTGTTCACTTTTCGTTAATTCCGGTCTTGGGCACTTACTTAATGTCATATGTACAACCTCCGTCGATAAGAACATTTGTTCCCATTATAACAGATGAGCTGACCGATTAGTCAAGGGACTTTTGGACGATTAACTTAAAAAGGCTCCCCTTGTAGATTACGAGCGGAATGCTTTCATATTTGAGCGCATACATGCACGTTCTAAGCGACTTACCTTGCGTACATAAGACGACCTACGTATTGATGTGTTAAATCGCTCTAAAACTCCATTTCTGGCGATCTGACAGCACTTATATACAATGGATACTCCAAGTATCCACATTGCCGAGTTGTGCTAATACTCATGATGTCGGGCAACCATAACAAAAAAAGACACCTTAACCAGTTCAGGTTAAGGTGTCGCTCATACCATCAGTTCATACAATGGAAGTATGTAGAAATGAGTATGTAGGAAAAAACATTATGATTGAATTCCATCTTTCAAAGCTTTGCCTGGTTTGAAAGCAGGGATTTTGCTAGAAGGAATTTCGATTTCTTCGCCTGTTTGCGGGTTACGTCCTTTACGAGCGGAACGTTCACGAACTTCAAAGTTTCCAAATCCAACTAATTGCACTTTATCTCCACCTTGTAGGGCTTCGGAAATTGCTTCAAATACAGCTTCAACCGCTTTCGTCGCATCCTTCTTGGAAAGCTCGGATGTTTCTGCTACTTTGTTGATCAATTCAGATTTATTCATGCCATTCACCTCCCCCCAAGAGTAATTTATACCGTTACTTTCTTTGTTAACTGAAATGTTCAAAAATATACATAGGAAATTAAGGAAACCGAACAAATCAAGATTATATTAATACACCCACAGCACTTTATCAAGTACAAACCAAAAAATGCACCCCTCGGAGTGCATTTTCATCACTATTATTTGTTATTTTACAAAATTATGGCAATTAATCCGCCTGAGCCTTCGTTAATGATACGACCAAGTGTTTCTTGAAGCTTGTAGCGCGCATTGTCCGGCATCATGGCGAGCTTGCCTTGAATACCCTCTCGAACGATGGAATGAAGCGATCTTCCGAATATATCCGACTCCCATATTTTCAATGGATTGTCCTCGAAATCCTGCATCAAATATCGAACCAGCTCTTCACTTTGCTTCTCGGTACCGATAATCGGCGAGAACTCGGATTCAACATCGACCCTGATCATGTGAATCGAAGGCGCAGTCGCCTTCAGCCTAACGCCAAAGCGTGAGCCTTGACGAATGAGCTCCGGCTCATCCAGTGCCATATCCGCAAGTGACGGAGGGGCTATGCCATACCCAGTCGTTTTCACCATTTCCAGTGCTTCCGCAAAATGATCGTATTCCCTTTTGGCATGACTGAATTCCTGCATCATCTGCAGAAGGTGATCCTTGCCGCGGATCTCAACGCCGACGACCTCCATCAATATCCGGTCATACAGCTCATCGGGCGCATACAAATCGATCTCAGCCACGCCTTGGCCCATATTCATTCCCGCTAAGGCAGCTTTATCAATAAACTCATATTCCTCGAAATGGCTGACAACACGATCCACATCGCGCAGCCTGCGAATATCCTGAACCGTCTCTCTAACGGAATTCTCGAAGTGGGAGCGCAGCCAGTGACTATCTGACAGAACCATAACCCAACTCGGAAGATTGACGTTAACTTCATGTACAGGAAATTCGTAAAGCACCTCGCGCAGCACAGACATCATGTCATCTTCATTCATATTGGCTACACTCATCGATACTACCGGTATATCATGTGTTGCCTGAAGCTGGCTTCTTAGCTCCTGAGCAATCTCACCATTAGGCTTGGTTGAGTTCACAATCACAATAAACGGTTTACCTACTTCTTTCAACTCATTAATAATCCGATCTTCAGCATCTACATAAGAGGAACGCGGAATTTCCGCGATAGAGCCGTCTGTGGTAATCACCACACCAAGCGTTGCATGCTCCTGAATGACCTTTCGGGTACCGATCTCAGCCGCTTCCTGAAACGGAATGGCTTCATCAAACCACGGTGTGTTAATCATTCTCGGCCCATGCTCATCCTCGTAGCCTTTGGCACCATCTATGACATAGCCGACACAATCAACCAATCGAACGTTTACATTCAAACCTTCTGCTACATGCAGCTGCACAGCTGTATTCGGTACAAACTTCGGTTCAGTCGTCATGATTGTGCGTCCCGCCGCGCTTTGTGGGAGCTCATCCGTTGCACGTGCCCGATCCGCTTCATTTTGAATATTCGGCAGCACGATGGATTCCATGAAACGTTTGATAAACGTCGACTTCCCCGTACGGACCGCCCCTACGACCCCCAGGTAAATATCCCCGCCCGTACGCTCTGCAATGTCTTTAAAAATATCCACTTTTTCCAATGAGAATCCCTCCTACAGGTGGTATAAAGCGAAACTCGTACTATTCTTTTAGATTAGTAAAATATATGTACGAGTTAGCCAATTATGATAAATTGTTTAACCGAACTTTCTTGCTATCACTCCTTGCTCATAACGGCATAGCTAAGCCGCTGCATCATCTCTCTGAAACTATATGAACGGGACGCGCCAATTATTCTGCAACAACGCAAAAAACCTCTATCTCCCTTCAACTTCAAGGTGATAGAGGCTAACAAACCGTTTTGGTGCAACGAAAGCTTACATAGGCACTCCCATAACAGGTGTAGGTTGTCCATGAATCCAGTGGTACGCGTAGGAGCGAGCCGGTACATAATAAGATTCCTTGACTAGTAATTCTCTCAGGTCCTGCTTGTCATTTAAACTGGTCTGAAGCGACTTTTTATCGATAAGCCGCATCATTTCCTCAGCGTAATCGATAGCCACCTGCCCCATATCATTCATGAGAAAAGGAAGCTGTACCTGTCGGGTATACATACTTTGCGCCACAATCGGCTTTTTGTTCATTTTTGCAAAATCAATTCGGTAAAAGGCAGAAGAAACTGCTTCTCCTTTAGGAATTTGTCCATTATTTTTGGATTTATATTCGTCTACAAGCTTCTGAACCTCAACCGTTTTTTGAAAAGAAGTGAGGTCCATCATCTTAACCGTCGGCTTGGTTTCCACATCAACCAGGACATAGATTACGCTGCCGCCATTTTCAAAAGCATTCGCCGGCACATTGCTGATCAACGAACGTTCTTTAAGCTTTTTAAAATCAATCGGATACTTTTCATAGATCGGCGTCGTTTCTTCACTGTTTTTAATCGGCAACACATGCGTCTTGGCCTGAAATTGGTCAATCGCGCTTTGAACAACAACAACAAATTCACCTGTAGCCACCTGCTGTTCCTTACGCATCTCCTGTGGATACATACAGCCTGTCAGCAGCAGCATACACAAGCCCAACATGAATAAGGCCACAGCTGACTTTTTACTTTCTCTCATCACCTAATCGTCCTCTCGCTGTGCTTCCAGCTGCTTGCGAATCGCAGCCTTGAGCGGGTCTTCAGGAATCGTTACCGTAACATCCCCGGTCACCTTGGCTTGGCAGGCTAGCCGGTACCCCTGATCCTGCAGCCCTCCCAGCTTTAATCGTTCGTTCGTATTGAGCGGAGCGAGACCGGACTGATCGGGCACGATAACCTTGCACATTAAACAAGCTGCCTTACCGTCACAGCGCGTTCGAATATGAACTCTGGCCTTGCGGGAAACTTCCAGAATCGACATTCCCGGCTTGGCCTGGAACGATTTGTTATCCGGTTCGAAACTCACATTAGCTCCCATATCATCTTCACTCCTTAATCCAACCTCATCGGTTTACGTCAGCAGAAGTCTTTGGAGCTCATGAATAAGGGATTCACTGCAAGCATTACGCTCTACCAAAGCCTCCATAGCATGACTCCATGCCGGTTGCCGACTTTTCATCACCGCCGCGATAGCCTCATAACGATCCGGACGATTGCGAAGAACATTAAAGATAAGCTCGTGCTCCAAGGGCATTACATGCAGCGTCTCCAAAATTTCCCTTGTAGGAGCCTCTCCTGTTAAATGAATCTTTGGACTATAGTGCTTGTGTAAAAAGTCCACTTCCACTTTATATAAGCTATCCTTACTCGTAACTTCAAATCCTCCTACAAGTTCAACCTTGGCCCCTTCAATCCTGTAATGACTCAGAATAGAGCGATAGATGGAAGAACGGTCTTCAACCTGGGAATCTGTAGCATAGTCGGACAAAGCTTGATGAAGCTCAAGTGCTCCCTCAGCGTCAACATACAGGTCCAGATCACGAGGAGCAGCGGTCAGAGCAACATCCTGCAGCAGCAGCCCACAGCTTCCACCTACAAGCCAAGTCGCCTCAACCTCCCGTAAGCAGTCCTGAATCGTTCTGAGCGGTCCTGTGAGCGTTTCCCATGCATACATCTGTTAATCCCCCCTGCAAACCTTGTCGTTCGTTATAACCGGATGTCAGGACCCTTCATTAAAAGTACGGTTTGTGCGTTATCGTTACCGGTCCATCTTCTTTTATAACCGCCTGACAAGCAAGACGGTATCCCGCATCCAATTCCTCGGGCTCCAAACGATCCCACTCCGCATCCGTCACTTCTTTAAGATGCTCCCGTCCTTCTGTTACCAGACAACGACAGCGTGCGCAAGTACCTCGAGTACAGGCAAACCCCCAATCCACTTCATGCTTGAGAGCCAGATCCAATACGGTCAGTCCGCTTTCTCCTTCTACTTGCTTTTGCACCTTACGCCCGTTGAGCAATACCATAGCGAGTTTAATCCTCCATTTACAAAATAGACACTACCATGTACAGCAAAATGGGTACAAACATCAGAAAAGCAATGATAGACAAAATAATCCGTATAACACCTCTTGTACGGTTTCTTGCGTATGAAATCAAGAAGGACGCTCCTGCCATCAACCCGATGGCCACGAACGATGCCCACATTTTATCCATTGGACTCATTTATTCGCTGCTCCTTATATAAATCAAATAGGCCTAAACATGCCCTATTATACCATAATTCACACAGCAACGTGACTTCAAGCCGTGAAGCCTATGTGACAGAAAAAAAGCACAAGCCATTCCCCGAGGAATGTCTCATGCCGGAACCGATCACTTTTTGGAAATCATTTTCACCATTTGCTCCATGTTGCCTGCGCTCATCTTGCTGCTTTTGATAGCATGAATCAATTCATTAACCGTTGCCTCCGATACGGGTACATTCACAAGACCGGATACCTGCTTAATGAGCTGCTTCAATTGTGCATCACTTTGCAAGGTGGAAGGCTTGACTGCGCTAGCGAGTTTATGAATGTCCTTCTCGCTGACACTTTTACCGGTTTTTTTCTTGACAGCGTTGAGTACATCCTTGGATACATCCTTATTAGCCATTAAATCCCTCCTACAAGCTTTCCTTTAGGAAAGCTATCTTCGTAAGCAATTGCCAGCTAAAGCTTCTCATGCGGAAAGCTAGCATCGCAAACAATCGCTGAGCCACTTCCCAGATAGGCTAACTTCGCGAGCATCCTCTGAGCTTTTACAGCAAAGCAGCTTGGTAGGCTGTTCCCAGTCCTACTGAAGTATTTTATGAAGGAGGGATATCAACCGTGTAGGCGGCTGACTAAAAGCGTTCAGTTTGTTTATAGAGGCTTGTCTGATTCAGTCAATTTCATCTTTACGTCCACGGCCCATCAAGTCGTCCGCAGCCGCAATCGGCTCTTTCCCATTAAACAACACCTCATACAGCTGTTCAGCAATCGGCATTGTGACTTCATACTGTCGGGATAACCTGTAAGCAGCCTGTGTCGTTTTGACACCCTCTACAACCATTCCCATTTCCTGCAGCACCTCAGGGAGCGGTTTACCCTGAGCCAACAAATAACCGGCCCGCCAATTACGGCTGTGCTTGCTCGTGCAGGTAACCACCAGATCACCGATACCTGCCAAACCGGCAAAAGTAAGCGGATTCCCCCCCATTGCCGTTCCGAGACGGGATATTTCAGCTAACCCCCGGGTCAGCAAGGCTGCCTTCGCATTATCCCCAAATTCCAAACCGTCAGTTAAACCGGCACCCAAAGCAATAATATTTTTTAAGGCGCCGCTCACCTCCACACCAACGACATCCGGATTCGTGTATACACGAAAATAAGAATTGATCAATAGATCCTGGGCGGCTTCAGCAGCAGCCATACTTTCCGAAGCGACAACGACGGTGGTCGGGCATTGCTTAATGACTTCCTCCGCATGACTCGGACCGGATAACACGACGATGGAAGCCGCATCATAATCGGGCAGCTCATCAGCTAATACCGTGCTCATCCGTTTCAGGCTGTCTGCCTCGAAGCCTTTGGTCGCATGAATAAGAAGCGTTTCTTTTGACAAGAACGCCCTCATTTGTGAAGCCACACTCCGCAGAGCAGAGGAAGGTGCAACCACGATTACCGCATCGGCTTGAAATAATGCTTCTTCCATCGAGTTCGTTGCGCGAATCTTATCAGACAGCACCGTATCCCCCAGAAACCGGTGGTTGCGATGCTCCTGATTAATTTCCATAACCTGCTCTTCATTACGTGACCATAAGGTGACATCCAGTTGGTTTTCCGCCAGCACGGAGGCAATCGCGGTTCCCCAGCTTCCAGCTACAAGCACAGATACTTTTCGAGGCATGAGCCCACCTCCGATTATTTTTTTGCACCCAGCTTGTTCTCTTTTCCATTGAGGAGCTTTACGATGTTGCTGCGATGACGATACCAAGCGAATACGAATAGGATTAAGCTCACGATGAATATTTCCATAGGGAAACCCATTGACCAGATAAGGATAGGTAAGAGTGCGGTAAGAAGCAGAGACCCCAAGGAAACATATCGAGTAATCGCAATAACGAGTATAGCGGCTGCACCAGCAATTAAAACAGGAACAAAAGCAAGCGTGATCATTACACCGATCGTGGTGGCAATCCCTTTGCCGCCGCGAAAACCATAAAATATCGGCCAGTTGTGCCCTGCGATAGCAGCGACACCACACAACACCAATAATAACGAGCTGCCGTCACCTAACCAGCTTCCGAGCATGACGGCAATAACTCCCTTTAAAGCATCCAACAGCAGCACCGTAACCCCAGGTCCTACACCAAGAACCCGTAACGTATTGGTTGCTCCCGCATTACCGCTGCCATGATTTCGGATATCAATCCCTTTGAGCAGCTTTCCTGCCAACAAGCTAAAGCTGACCGAACCGAGCAAATATCCGATCAGGATGGGTATGACATACCACACCACGCACCGCTCCTATTCATCATCTGATTTTTTCCGCGAAAACAGCCTCATTGGTGTTCCAACAAATCCAAAAGCAGCACGAATTTTATTTTCCAGGTAACGCTCGTAAGAGAAATGCATCATTTCCGGATCATTGACAAAAACAATAATTGTCGGCGGTTTCACAGTAACCTGAGTCGCGTAGTTGATTCTTAGTCTTCTACCTTTGTCTGTCGGTGGCGGGTTAATAGCTACCGCATCCGATATCACATCGTTCAAAACATGGGTCGCAATACGAAGCGCATGCTGTTCAGCTACCTGAACGACAACAGGAAGCAGCTTATGTAACCGCGATTTGGTTTTGGCAGAAAGAAACACGATGGGCGCATAGGTCATGAACAGAAAATGATCACGAATCTTTTGTGAAAATTCCTTCATCGTTTTCTCGTCCTTTTCTACCATATCCCATTTGTTGACGACGAAAATAGCTGCTTTACCCGCTTCATGCGCGTAACCGGCTACATGCTTGTCCTGTTCGATAATGCCTTCTTCACCATTAATCAGCACAAGAGCCACATCAGCCCGTTCAATGGCTTTCATCGCGCGCATAACACTGTATTTTTCCGTGTTTTCATATACCTTACCGCGTTTACGCATACCTGCCGTATCGATAATGACATATTTCTGTCCATCCCGTTCAAACGGGGTGTCAATTGCATCACGGGTCGTACCTGCAACATCACTGACGATAACCCGATCCTCGCCAAGAATCGCATTGACAAGTGAGGATTTGCCCACATTCGGTCGGCCGATGAGCGCAACACGAATAACATCCTCCCCATATTCCTCTTCATTATCCTCAGGAAAGTTTTCGACAACCGCATCCAATAAATCTCCGAGCCCTGTACCATGTGAGCCTGAAATCCCATATGGAGTTCCGAAGCCTAGGCTGTAAAACTCGTAAATATCATCCTGTCGCTTGATGTTATCGATTTTGTTAACGGCAAGCACAATGGGCTTCTTGGCACGAAATAAAAGCTCTGCTACCTCAGAATCCGCCGCAGTAATCCCTGCTTTGCCATCAACCATAAAAATAATAACATCGGATTCCTCGATAGCCAGCTCTGCCTGGGCACGAACCGATTTTAACAGTTCGCTATCCCCTTCTATCTCAATACCGCCGGTATCGATGACACTGAAATTGTGATCCAGCCATTCTCCAACTCCATACAAACGATCCCGGGTTACTCCGGGCATATCCTCTACAATTGCAAGCCTGTCGCCAACGATCCGGTTAAAAATCGTCGATTTCCCGACATTCGGTCGGCCAACAATGGCTACTATAGGTCTCGCCACTAAACTTCATTCCTTTCTTGGGTGAAGCAAAATTCGCAACTCGAAAAATTCCACAACTTACATCATAGCATTTGACTTATCCGAAATCAATGTAAATGCTGGCTATGTATTTAAAATGATCAACCGATTGGATAATCGCGGCTAATCATTCTTATTATTTATTTTTTTGACTCCTGCCTTAATTACGTTCGCCATGCGGATCATACCGTGCTTTCCGGCCAAAAATGTATACATTAAACCAATGGACAAGCTTCTTGTCACCACAAGGGTCAGCCACCATCGATCCTGCAAGCGTAAGGAACCCAACTCCATACCAACATGCCTTTTGTTAATATAGATGATGTAACCCTCACCAAGCAGCAGACCAATCGAAATAGCCGCTATCTGTGCAGAAGGGTGCTTGATGGTAATTACTGCCAAAACCCCGATAGACAGCGCCATAGCAAGCTCCAAGTTTCCGTATATGGAAGCAGGCATCAGTTGAACCGTCTCCTGCATAAAAAACGACAATGACCCCATCAAAGCACCAACCGATATAATATGGAGCTTATGATACAGCGCTCCCGGCAGCTTCCACAAAATGCATAACACCATAATTAACAAAACAGGAACCCAGACAGCCAAGGTTCCAAACGGTAGCGAGATGACCAAGCAATTCCCGATGATCCACAAAACAAAAAAAAGAAGTATCACTCTGGAAGTTATACCTCTCAACAAAAAATCCTTCCAGCCGCTGATAAACAAAATTATCGTGATGATCATTAGCAACCATGATAAATACCCTGGATTCATTGGCACCCACCTAAAAGTTTTCCTTGGAAAACTAACCTCGTAAGCATAGACCTAAGAGATCTCACACTTTACTTTACCTTAGTATGGCTAATCGCAGGGTTATTTATCAATCCCGTTCGACTTGCATAGCTTTTGATATCTATGCCTCTTGCTGTGCACCACTCAGCAGTCTCGCCCCTAATGACAAGAGGGACGTTCCATAAATCTTCTATAGAGCCAGCGCCCAGAGCTGTCATTAACAGCTTTAACTCCTGATGCATGTCATCCATTCTAGTTATCAAAGCAGCCGTCCCCTCGGTTCGCTGTATGTGCAGAAAGGCTCCTGCAATCCCCACAGCTGAGGCTCCTAATGAGAGGGCTTTGCAGGCCTCCAGACTTCCTCGTACGCCTCCAGAGCCGATAACGGTCAGTTTTTTATGAGTTGCAGTATGTGCTCTCATTAACTTGACAGCCTCGATTACCTCCAACAAGGCTATAGTGGTTGTGCATCCCCAGTCATTCAGCCAGTCCATTTGCACATTTCGCCGTGCATTCTCAATGGCTGCAAAATTGGTGCCTCCATAGCCCCCGACATCGATTGTACTTACACCTGCCTCCAGTAAGGCAGCAGCGCTTTCACGCGCCATACCAAAGCCGACTTCCTTTACGATAACAGGTACGTGCAACCGCTCTACAATGGTTGTAATTCTTTCCAGCATCCCAGTAAAATCACGATCACCTTCGGGCATAATGAGCTCCTGCATGACGTTCAAATGAATCTGAAGCGCATCAGCCTGAAGCATGTCAACAGCCCTTTCGGCTTGTTCGAGAGTGGCTTCACTTCCCAGATTGCCAAACACGATTCCCCTCGGATTCACTTTCCTTACGATTTGATAGCTGGAGGACACTTCGGCATTTTTAATTGCCGACATTTGAGAACCAACGGCCATAGCCAAACCACATTCTCGAGCTGCGATAGCTAATTCTCGATTAATTTCTTCTGTCTCTTGGGCCCCACCTGTCATCGCATTAACAATAATCGGCGAACTCAGTTTGAGTTCGCCGATCAGGGTTTGTAATGAGATTCGTCCTAATGAGGTTTCCGGGAGACAGTTATGGATCAGCTTAAGGTCAGAGAAACCTTGTTCTCCACTTTGCCCAAGCTTTAGCGCATGATGGACATGCTCCAACTTTCTCGGAATACGCAACTTGACTCCTCATTTCAATCTATTATTTAAATTTGCTTAATTTTTCGCCAAGAAGCTCGCCCAAAGTCGTGTTTAACCCTTGGTTTTGGTATTCCTCAGCAATAACTGTTTTTTCTCTTGGTGCTCTAGAAGGTCTGTCCCCTCTGTCTCCACCTTTATCATTTCTTGCAGCAGGAGTCGCTGAAGCAGGAGCTTCTTCTGTTTCCTTAATGCTCAAGCTGATACGTTTCTCATCCAGGTTAAGATCCAAAATTTTCACTTGAACCTCTTGACCTTCCTTCAACACTTCAGAAGGAGTAGCTACGTGACGATGAGCGATTTGGGAAATATGTACCAAACCTTCAACACCTGGAGCCACTTCTACAAATGCACCGAATTGAGCCAGACGCTTAACTGTACCTGTGATGATATCACCAACGTTAAAGCTGCTGGTTCCTTGCTGCCATGGTCCTGGTTGAGTTGCTTTAATGCTTAGGCTGATCCGCTCGTTAGCTGGGTCCAGCTTCAGAATTTGCACCTTAACCTGATCGCCTTCCTTTACAACTTCCGAAGGTGTTTCAACATGATGCCATGCCATTTCGGAAATATGAACCAGTCCATCAATACCACCGATATCAACAAACGCGCCAAATTGAGTTAGACGTTGAACAGTTCCCGTCAGCTCTTGACCTATTGATAGTTGGCCGATAATTTCTTTCTTTTTCACTTCAAACTCTTCATCCAGAACGTCTTTTTGCGAAAGGATAACTTTGTTTTTCTCACGATCGATTTCTTTGACACGCAGCTTCAAAGTGCGTCCTTTGTAATCGCTGAAATCTTCAACGAAATTACGTTCAACCATAGAAGCAGGTACAAAACCTCTCAAACCAACGTCAACAACAAGTCCGCCTTTTACAACTTCAGCAACTTTTGCTTCCAGAATGGTTTTGTTGTCAAGGTCAGCCTGAAGTTGATCCCAAGCCTTTTCGCTGTCAACTACACGTTTGGAAAGTACAAGCTTTTCCTTGTTGTCATCGATAGTCAGAACCTTCAGCTCAACTTCCTGTCCCACTTCAACACCTTCACTGGCACTTCCTAATTGTACAGAAGAAAGCTCCTTAATGTGAACCACACCATCATACTTGTAACCTACATCAACGAATGCCTGGTCATCCTCAATTTTAATGACTTTACCTTTAACAGTGTCACCTTTTTTGAGAATGGATACGTTACCCATCGATTCCTCTTGGGAAAGCTCTTGCTCCTGGGTGGATTGCTGCTCTGCTTGTTCTACTTGAATTTCTGCTTTAGTTTCTTCGGACATGGTTCAATTCCTCCTATGTTAGCAACCTCAACCAAATAAATTAGTTACAATTGCTGCTTTCTAATATAATTTACCAACGCAAAAATTACGCGGTTAATTGTTTTTCTAAGTATTCCACTAATTATCATTTTGATTCGTATTTCTTAACCAGATCACGAATGGCTTCCATGATGCGGTTTGTTGCTTCCTCCACGCCTGAACTTCCGCTATCAGCAAACTCACTAATATCGAGAGGTTTGCCATATACAAGCGTCATTCTGCGAAAAGGCTTATAGCCACCCACTATAGCAGAAGGAATAACCACGGCTCCTGATTTTAGTGCCAAGCTTGCCGCACCCTTCTTCCCTATTCCGCCCGCATTACTGCGAGATCCTTCCGGAAAAATCCCAAGGATCTGGTTGCCTTGTAAAAGCTGAAGCGATAAGCGGATCGATTCCTTGCTCACACCACCACGTTTTACAGGAAACGCACTAATTCTTGGAAGTACCCAGCCCAATACCGGCAAATCGAAAAGCTCAGCCTTTGCCATATAATGTACACGCCTTGTGACAAGCGGACTCCCCAACAATGGCGGATCCATATTGCTTGTATGATTTGCACATAGGATAACAGGTTTGTCCTCAGGAATGTTCTCGATTCCAATTACTTTCAAACGGAATATCAAACGGAATATAAAATGAAATAGAGCACGTAAGGTAGAATAAAGCATATTACTTCCCTCCGCCGACTTTGGTTCTGCACAACTCCAAAATTCGCTCTACTACAAGAGGAATGGTTAAGTCGGTCGTGTCCAGCAATACAGCATCAGCGGCCTGAATCAAAGGAGCGTGTGTTCGTTGCGCATCCATCTGGTCGCGAGCAGCAATTTCCTGCTCGAGCTGTTCCAGAGTTACCTCTGGACGATCTCTGGTTTCATTGAATCTTCTCTCGGCTCTTACTTTAACACTTGCTGTGAGAAAAAACTTCAGCTCTGCATCAGGAAGAACATGAGTACCAATATCTCTGCCATCCATCACAACGCCTTTGTCAATTGCAAGAAGCTTTTGTTTATCTGTCAGAATGTGACGTACTTCTGCAATTCTGGCAATTTGCGAGACATTGCTCGTCACTTGAACAGTACGGATATCCAAGGTCACATCTTTTCCATTAACAATGACCTGCTGACCACTCGGGCCTGGTTCAAGACGAATGTCAAGCTCACGAGTCATAGCGATAACTTCAGATTCCTGCTCTGGTATAAGGCCGGCTTGCAGTATACTCCAGGTGACCGCGCGGTACATAGCCCCCGTATCTACATAAATAAATCCTAATGTATTGGCAACGAGTCGGGCAATTGTGCTCTTTCCTGCTCCCGCCGGACCATCTATAGCAATGTTAAATTTCTCCAAAACAAGGGCCTCCCAGAAATAAAAGTCATGCATGTGACAACAGACCCCGCCTGTAACCAATGAAAATTATACCATAGGTGAAAGTGGGATTGCAAAGCTGTCTCATACTTATTAACAGAAAGGTGAACCTTTCTGTTGGTTTACGGTCGTAAAATCGCATGCGGGATGCGGATCATCCATAGGCTATTTTCATAATAAAAATTACATTTTGCGAAATTCAAGCTGTCTTTCAAAGCAGTATCTGATGATCTTCTGTCGATCTCTGTCGGTGATTTCGGCAAAACGCATCATAACCTGCTGTCTGCCCGATTCGAGCATTTTGATCCGAACCATCTCACCTTTGAAGGGAATGTGCTCAATTTGTCCATTTTTGTAATTCGCCAGCAGCCAGCAGCTGACCATTTGCTGTGCAGCAAGCGGAATATAGCCGTCACACAAAAATGAGATACCGCCTCCACCTACATCATCGGTAACCGCAATAAATTGCAATTGATCGGAATATTTCACTGCCATTTCGAGCTCTGCTGGTACACGAAGAAAGCTGCGACGCTGAATCTTCGTAATCGTTTCGGGAGTCGGCTTGCGAATCTGGATTAGACGAATTACATCATCGGTAAATCCCAGTACAGAGGTGGTAAAATAGTTTTTTACACCGCCATCCAAAATAAAATAAGCCGACAATTCATCGCCGATATAAAGCTTCTTTAGACGTCCTGTTTTCTCATTTATCGGGATTTCCATAAAAATCGAATTATCATCCTGGTCAGCAATCCGGGATTTATATTCCTGTTTCGCTTCTTCCTCATCGATTGAATTAATTTGTATATGTAAAATCTGGTTCACCTTTGGAAGCAATATGTGCACCCCCCGCAATTTGATCTAAACCAGAATTCATTCTGGAGTCTAGCCTTTATTATAACATGCGAATAACAGATGGGAAGCAAAAAAAGAAGAGTCTTGTCGAAGACTCTCCCTAAATATTATAAAATTATACTTGACTCGCAACTTGCTCTTCCTTGCGTAAATGTTCAACTTTTTCCTCAACGCCTGTCTCTGCGTTAATATAAATACGATAAACCCCACCGTTAATGCGTCCGGTAAACTCGTGACACAGTACTTCCTCCTGCAAGTCATTGCGAATCAAGGCCAACGATTGATGATCCACCTGCATTTGTGAATTCAGTACCTTATGGGCCTCTTCAGCGCTAAGCTTCGGCGAATTCAACTGCCGCTCTTTGTGATTATATACATAATCAGTTGCCTGAAGCCCTGTCACATCGCCATTATCCATTGCTACCTTAACAGCAACCTTATCAATAAAATTGATGACGTCATTCATGCGGCTCGCAAATGTTATATTGGCCACATTATTATATTCATCATAGGAAACGGCCGTCATATTGGAGTAGCCATGTGTATCGAGAAATTCCGCTGCCGCATCACGAGCGCCTCTTATATCTAGCTTCGTATCCGGTACATCTCTGACAGCCGAATACCATAGAAGCTCTCCTCCCTTATGACTGTAATCCATTTGTGTACCATCCGGTATATTATCTTTGGGTGCAGTAACGCTGTACGATTCAAACTCGGTGCCGACTCCATTCTCAACGACCTTAACCGCGGATGGATCAGCAATGTTCAAAAACTTTGCCGCTTTTTGCCGCACGTCCTCGGCAGTTACATCATTGCCTGTCAGCATTTTCGCATCATAGGCTTGATACGTGCTCATGACGGAAGGACTCCACTTGACATCCGCGTAGTCTGCGACTTTTTTATCTACAGTTTGAAACCCGTCAATAATCGCGTTATCCAGCGGCTCCTTTTGTGTAGCCAGCGCTGTTTCAACGTCCATCCAACGCAGATTATTCGCGAGAACCTTACTTTGCATTCCGCGGAGATCTGTAGATATTTCATTGGCATGCTGGTAAAGAGCATTCAAGGTTTGCATTTCCTGTTCGTTAAGTGGCTGCTTCCCCAAGTCGCGTAAGGCTGCCCGGTATGAGAAGTTGGCCATGTTGGCCAAAAATTCTTCTGTTTTGTTAAAAGGAAGCAATGTCAAAGGCAGCTGATTGATCTCATTCTGCGCCTCGCTTGTGATTCGCCATACATTGATCAAGCCTTTTTTATAGGAATCCTGTGACGCCGTGTTTAAGGCCAATGTATTGCCAAGCTCAGTATGCAAGCTATCCACATGGAATGACAGATCGTGAAACGCCCGCTGATACTGATTTTCGGCCTTGATTAAAATCGCGTTTTTCTCCTGATGCTCGAGGTATCCCCACATTCCGGCACCAATCAGGACGACTAGCAAAATCGGAAACATAACAATGCTCAAACGGCTGTACATGGTTGCATATCCCCCTTCATCACCCAATATTGGTTTTAGCTTTTGTCGAAGGAAGCGGTCTTATTCATGCATAAAAAAAAAGCCTGTCAAGGCTCCTTTAAGCGGATGTTTAAAAACATCGGGTTTCTATGAAAAAATCTTTTTCGTTGCTGCACAGACATTGCTTGAAGCCTGTATCGATCTTCCCCTTATCTTGCTTGCCTTTCAGCACAAACCGCTCACCGCACAGGTTGCAGCGAATTAACACCTTGATTCGATCTTTAGTGATCATACCTTCCCTCCTGCTTGTCTTATGTGTTATAAGTATGGACAAGCAATTTACATTTCAACCCGTTCTTCCCGCCTAAGTACACGAAGCGGTGACCTGGCATTCGCTCTTTTAACATTCCACAGACTTCGTCCCCACAGGAAGGCCATCAATGGGAGCATGATCCAGATCCAGTAGGTTTTCGCGGTAAGCAGGACGTAATCAAAAACTCCATGCCATAATATAGGCATAAAGCAGGAGTAGAACAGCTGCCTTGTTCGCTGCTCGGGATTAAACTTGGCTTTACCCAAATGGTAGCCCATCATGACGCCGAACATCGCATGACCGGAAACAGGCAGGAAGGCTCGCATTAGCAGCGTGGAGATGGAGGCCGAATTCAGCAAGGCATAAAACACATTCTCAAGCGTCGCAAACCCGAGCGAAACCGCTACTGAATATACAATTCCATCATAAGGCTCATCAAAGGTCGCATGCCGGAAAATGAGGAAATAAACCAAAAACCATTTCAAGAATTCCTCAACGCCCGCTGAAATCAAAAAAGAAAACACCAGTGGATCATCGCCAAAGCCATGAACAAAAGCCCGCTGCAGCACCATCACAGGGAATACAAGCAAAATACCGAACAAAAACATCTTGCCAACGAGATGAATCGGCTCGGTATCATATCGATCCTTTAAATAAAAATAAGCAAGTAGAGCGACACCTGGCGCAATTGCTGCCAAGATGACTGAAACAATGCTCAAGGTGCCACCTCCTGAGAGTTTTCGAAGCATACAAACGCGTATCGATATTTTTCACTTTATGAATATTATAGACATTTTCAAAGCTTTTTTCCATCACTTCTTGCAATTTGGCATGCACTTCCGCTTCCATCCAGTCTTAGCCTTTCTTTTTGTGCACCTATCAGCATTTTATTGTGAAAAAAACGCTTTTTGGTGCTGGAACACGAGTGGAATTTGCACAAGGGAGCCGTTTCTGTTTTTCAACAGCTGGAGGGCAATATGTTGTTCCTCTCCGGTTACGGACAAGCCCTGCGGATTGAGCAGCATAATTACATCAGCTGATGCTTCCACACCCTCAGGGATGGATATCGGAATATTATCGCCCACAGGCATAGCGGCAATGACCGTCACGTTAGCTTCCTTGGACCATTGCTTTAATGCATACGTAATCATCGTATTTCTTTCCGCTGCTGTTGCCGGAAGTGATTTTCCGCCTACAATCGGCACACGCTGCAGATGATCGATGAACACGACTGGCATTTTACCCACGACCATCGCAATTTTACCTATGGAGGCAATTACTTTTTCCAGTGTCGTTTCCATGGAGCATTCGAGCGTCCATAGCATTTTACTAATCGGAATATATTGGGCATTGGCCGCGCCGATTTGATCCGGATCAATTTTACCGCTCATCACAAGCTGTGGTTCCACGCCAAGAATACGTGCAATGCTTCTTGCCCACAGCTCAAAACCAGTCATATCCCACGACACATATATGACAGGAGTCCCGTCAAGCGCAATATGATCAGCCATTTGCTTCATCAGCATGCTTTTTCCGATGGACGCAGCCCCTGTCAGCAAATACAGCCCACAACCAAATCCGCCGAACAAGGCTTCATCCAGCTTCGTAATACCGCTCGGTGTGCCGGAAACTTGTCCACGATAGCGTTTCATATATTCCTCGGTATAAATCGTGATATGGTTCGAGTCCGGTGCCACGGGTACCATCATCGTATCCTCCATTGTTTGATTGAGAATTTCGATGAACGTTTCCAACGGGTTTTGCGCCCTGACAAAAAAGTCATTCACATCACGGATCGTTTCCGGTAAATGGACGATATAGGTTTCCTTGGCTGCTTGCTGCAGCATCGTTTGAATTCTTACACTTTCCCGCCGTCCCCATTCATCGTTGCCCATGCAAATAAATACACGTTTATCTTTTAAGGGCTCGACATGTGTTTCTTTAAATCCGAGCCAATAAGGGACGCTCACTCCTGGCAGCCTCGCTTGTGCGAGACTTAACACATCAAATACGCCATTACACAAAATGACGTCCTCAGTGTCCTCCAATATCTCCTCGTTGAACATAAAATCCTCACCGGTCAGTGATTTGTACTTCGGCTCCCGATGGTCGATGGATCTTCCAATCAAATCAACTATTACCTCTTGCGCATTCGTCACGGGAATAATAATCCGGTTTTCAAAATAATCGCCCCATTGATGGGGACTCACATAAAAGCCTATTTTGCCAGGATCAAAACCGATCCGAAACAATTCAATCGTTTCCTGCTCGATTCCTCGTTTGCCAAGATAGTACAACGCATCGTCACGAAGCTGTTTTTGATAATATACGACCATTTCTTCCAGATTCAAGGCTGATTTGGACGTCCCCATTTGGTTGATAGACATGATGCCCCTCCTGTATTATGAACAATAAAAAAAGCACTCACAAAAACAATACTGTTTTTGAGAATGCGTCGTACAACCTAACCCTTGACACTATTTGAAATGCGTGCACAGCACATTGATGGCATCGGCTGCTATCACCGTTTTGCCATAAACCTCAAGAACAGATCGGGTTACCGAAGCAGCATCGCCATATTCGGACAAGACGGCGATAATGGATTGATACCCACTCTCTTCCATATCGACAGCATCAAGCTGCAAATACCATTTCTCTTTATAAGAAAATAAAATGCCTCCATCAGTGAGCAAGGGTTGAATAACCTTTGCCATACGCAGCAAATCTTCAAAATCGTGAAACACATAAGAGATCTGATCCGTTTGTTCAAGAGTCACTTCAAGCTCATACATTTCTTCTACTTCTTCATCAAACGATTCCGAAGTATGATGAAACTCCATCTTGCCGCGTGTCACAATGACGACCATCCCTTGAGCGGGTAGAGCAAGCACTTCAACAGCTAAAGGCCCTGTAGGGTCAAAGCCCAGCTCAGCGTATGCTTGATCCATCATGTCACTGAACAACTCATGAACTCTGGGGATTTCTCTCCACATGTCGTCCTTTTGAATACCTCGCTCCGTCAAGTCGTCGAAAGTGAGAAAAATCCGTATCTTGTCCTGACTCAAACGCTCCATTTTCATACAGGATTCCTCCCTTGCCGCCACTATTAATAACAGCTTATGAAGTAAGCTTAAAAAGGTGAATAAGCTTCAAGCTTGTATTCAATTATATGAGTATTATATCACAACATAACAATAAATCTATTGTGGCTATAAAAAAAGAAAGGCACGAACAGGAAAATCCCCGTTCATGCCTTTTAATCCCTTGTTTAACGCCTGTTTTACTGCGTCTGATACTGCTCTTTATGCTTGCTGTCGCGCAAAATTTCATCAACAGTTGCCTTCAAAGCAGGCTCTTTGTTAATGATTTCCTCAACGCGTCCTAACCCGGAACTCTCCGTGCTGCCGGATTTATTCGCATTATGACTGGCAGACTGATGGTTGCTGCCATTTTTATTTACGTTATTGCCTATAGACTGGTTATTGCTGCTAAAGGAGGACATCAACATCGACCTGCTCTTGCCGCTCAAATAGACAACTGCCGCTGCACCTACAAGTCCGCCAAGTAAAAAAGACCCTACTCTCATAGTCATCCCTCCATCTATTTAGGTACGATACTTATTTTTCACTATGTACTTGCGTTCCATGCATGATAAAATCAGGAAACACCCAAATTCACATAGAACAGGAGTACTTCCACCATGATAAAAAAAACGCTGATGGGCCTCACGGCAGCAGCACTACTGGCTTCAGCCACAGCTTGTCAATCCACTACGCAGCCTGCTGCACCAGCCACTCCGCCAACCAGCAGTGTCAGCCCTGCTCCCACAGCTCCCAAGCCTGCTGAGAATAGCAATACGCCAGCAGAGCCTGCTAAACCTATACAAACAGCACCAGAAGGTACGACGCCAGCACCACAGACACCTACCACACCACCTGCGGCAGCAGCACCACAAGCAACTGCCAAGCTGTATAAATTAAATCCCAAATCCTACGATATTGTGCCGATTGATTCTGCCGCGGCCAACAAAAACGTTGTTTTGTTAACCTTTGATGATGGCCCCAAGGACAAGGACATGCTGGAACCTCTGCTTGAGACATTGGACAAGCATCACGCAAAGGCGATATTTTTTGTAAATGGATATCGTGTCAAGCAGAAGCCCGAATTGATCAAGCTCAT
Source organism: Paenibacillus sp. FSL H8-0034 (assembly GCF_038000305.1). Taxonomy (NCBI): domain Bacteria; kingdom Bacillati; phylum Bacillota; class Bacilli; order Caryophanales; family Paenibacillaceae; genus Paenibacillus; species Paenibacillus sp. FSL H8-0034. The sequence continues at coordinate 3,213,802 of NZ_JBBOBS010000001.1, read as the reverse complement.
TACAGACCACGGTCATATGATAGGTAATCATTCCTGGGATCATATTGATTTAAAAAAAGAAAATAAAGATAAGATCGATCAGCAAATCGGGGATGTGCAAAAACAGATTATGGAGCTGACCGGAAAAGCGCCCCAATTTTTCCGCCCCCCATTTGGTTCAGGTGGAGATCTGGTCCGGGAAAAGGTGAAGCAGGAAAATATGCTGTTCATGACATGGTCCAACGGCTCATTGGACTGGGAAATGACCACCAAGAGCAACAATCCGGATAAAGTAGTCAGCAACGTGCTTGAGCAGCTGCGGCCAGGCAGCAATATTCTGATGCACGAGCTGCAATGGACCGTCCAAGCCATGGATAACCTGCTGACACAGCTGGAACAAAAAAATTATGGCTTCGTAGACCCCGCAACGATCGATACAACGTTATAAGCTTAACAAAAAGGTGAACCCTCAGCATCAGCTGTTCGGTTCACCTTTTTGTTAAGACTCTCCTTTTACCCGCTGCCAGCCCCATAATAATAAACCGGCGACTAACAATATAAACACCCACAACAGTGACAAGTAAAAAATTCGCAGCCATCTGTCGCTTTCCGCCGGGTGAACCACTTTTCGAGGGGGCAGAAACGTTTCATCCTCGTCTGTCTCTGTTAGAGGTGTTGTATCCTCTTGAGCTTGCTGATTCGGTTTTATGCTGGAACTCATTATTTCTCTCTCCTATAACGAATGATGCAACCCATAATCAAATCGATCATAAAATGCGCAATAATCGGCGTCCACAACGAACCTGTTTGTATGTATATCCATCCAAGTCCGTAGCTGATCCCGAATACGAGCCCCGTCATCAGCCAGTGCTGCAGGTACCGTATATGAATCGCGGCAAATAAAATACTGGTCCAATAGGGCCCCCACGACGCTTGAATCGCACCCCTGAATAACCATTCTTCACAAAATGCGACAACAAAGGACAGCACAATAATATGCCATAACGGTCGATTCTTAAATATCAGCTCATTGATGCCCCCATCATCCGTAACCTCCGGAGGAACCCAATTCGAAATCAGCACATCAACGATCAGGACCACAACAGCAAATGCTGCACCCCATACAAGCAAAAGCATCCCCTGATGAAATGAAAACATTTGCTGGAACCACGGTTTTTGAAAAAGCATGATGATACAACCCGCCGCAAATACGAGAAACTGCGTGATATACACATTGAGAACAACGGTACGCTCATCAATAGTCGTTATATCCAGCTTCTGAAACTTAAATTGCCTAAAATTAAATTTTTTCATCTATTATTCCCTTTTTCGACATTATCACCTATACTATCATTAGAAAATAAACGAGGTGTCCTTGGCTATGAACAAACGATTGTCACGTTATGATTACTTGTTTGCATTAACCTTTATTTTTATGCTTGTTCTAGCTTTAGGAACTTTTTTCTTCGGTCTTCGAATGGGACAAGAACGTGCCACAGCCAAGTATGAGGAGCTTCTATTCAAAAAAACAGAAGTCCAGAATGGGTATTCCGCTTATCATCAACAGTATCTGGTGTCCTACTATCATACCATTTATCAGCCATACAGGGAATTTCACATGAAATGGTTTGAAAAAATGAATGAGCTTGAGACCAATCGCTCCTCAGACGCTTCAGCAATTCTCAAGGACCTCGGCTTGCTTGCCAAAGAAAAGTATAGCGAGCTCAGCAATAAGTCAATGCCAGATTCTTCCCCGCTATTGCAGGAAGGACTGCAAAATTATTTAAAAAGCTTAAAACTGTTCAGTGAGGCGCTGGGTAACATCCAAGGAAAAGCCAACAGTACTCCCAGTTATGATCTCGTTGCCGAAATGAATAAGGATGCTTATTTGGTTGAAGCCAAAAAATTCTCTCTGTCTGCTCAAAAAGATTATTACGATTCCATCATCAAATGGAATTTGGCTGATAATCCGCAGCTGAAGCAGGTCGATGTTAGCAAACCTTTGTCTCTCAAGGATTGGACCCCTCTGAGTTTAAGCATGAAGAATGAATACATATCCAATGCATTATTGAATGGCAAGTTGTTCAAACTATATACACCTCAGGACCTTTCAAGCCGAATTGATGAAATGGTAAGCTCGGGACAATCGAGCAAATTAAACCTGGCAGATGTTCAGCAGGTTATTGATCTCCTGAATGCTACAGATGCCGTCCGCTCTGGAGATTTCATCCGCAATAAAAATCGCTTATATCCGAATGAAACCTTACCGCAGCTCCCGTTCTTTTTTACACAAAATTAAAAAAAAGAACACCGATCTGACAGCTTTTGAACAAGCTGTGACAACCCCATTACCCCTATTGACATCGCCTTTGGGGTCATGTTACGCTTATGAAAATTCAATTTGTTACAAAACGTTGACGGAGAACCTGTAACACCTTTAATGCACAGAGAGCCGATGAACAGGTGCAAATCGGACATTAGGGTCTACAAGAGAGCACTCCAGAGTTGCTGTTCTGAATGCCGCCTGAATCTCGTGATTCCAGACGTCTGTAGGTGCAGCCGGTTAGAAACCGTTACATTTCTGAGTCCTTGCGGCTCATGAGGCTGTTTGTGCAATCAGACAGTGAATTAGGGTGGTACCACGAAAGTAACTCTTCGTCCCTTGTATACGTTTAACGTACGAGGATGGAGAGTTTTTTAGTTTGTCTAGAAAAAAGTGGAGGTTGGCGTACATGTACAAAGTATTAGTAATGGATGGAATCAGTGATTTGGGAATTCAACTGCTTAATGATGCAGCAGACGTGACAGTGGACAAAAAAATCGGCTTATCGGAAAGCGAATTAATCGAGATTATTGCTGATTATGACGCATTGATGGTAAGAAGCCAAACCAAAGTGACCGATAACATTATGGCTGCTGCTCCCAAGCTGAAGGTTGTAGGACGCGCAGGCGTTGGTGTAGATAACATCGATCTTCAAGCAGCTACCAGCCGTGGTATTGTTGTCATCAATGCTCCTGATGGAAATACAATTGCAACTTGTGAATTGACATTTGCTATGATGATGTCTGTAGCACGCTCCATTCCACAAGCCTACAGAAAAACCGTCAGCGGTGAGTGGGATCGCAAAACTTTCGTTGGTGTTGAGCTGCGTAATAAAACGCTGGGTATTCTTGGAATGGGCCGTATCGGAAGTGAAGTGGCCAAGCGCGCCAAGGTTTTTGGTATGAATGTTATCGGCTATGATCCTTTCCTGACTGAAGAACGTGCTGAACAAATGGGTGTTAAGCTCGGAAGCGTGAATGAAATCGCAGCACAAGCTGATTTTATTACGGTGCATACACCATTGACTCCAGAGACGCGTCATATCATTGCCCGCCCACAATTCGAACTGATGAGAAAAGGCGTACGCATTATTAACTGTGCGCGCGGCGGCATTATCGATGAAGCTGCTTTGGTTGAAGCTATTGATACCGGTATCGTTGCTGGAGCTGCTTTTGACGTATATGAGCAAGAGCCGCCTCAAGCCGATCACCCATTCCTGAACAATCCCAAAATCATCGTGACCCCGCATTTGGGTGCATCTACAGTTGAAGCTCAAGAAAATGTAGCTATCGACGTATCCGAAGAAGTGCTTCATATTTTACGTGACGAGCCTTTCAAAAATGCTGTTAACATGTCTCCGGTTCCACCAGCGGTGTTAAGCAAACTACAGCCTTACTTCAACCTTGGTGACAAGCTTGGCAAATTTATCGGTCAAACTACCGAAGTTGCGATCAAAGAAATCGTAGTTAATTACTCCGGAGATTTGGCTGATGTGGACACAGCACCATTAACTCGTTATATCGTACGCGGTATTCTTGCTAATCAACTGGAAGGTGTTAATATCGTCAATGCGATGCACCTTGCCAAAACTCGTGATGTGAATATCGTGATTCAAAAATCAGCAGCCACACAAACCTTCACTAATCTGGTTTCAGTTACGCTGAAAGCCAAAAACGAGGTGCGTGTTGTTGCCGGAACGCTGCTAGCCGGATATGGCGAGCGGATCGTACAAATAGACCAGTACCCGGTTGATATCGCACCAAACGGCAATTTGCTGCTCATTTCTCATAACGACAAACCCGGCATCATCGGTAAAGTAGGAACTTTGCTTGGCAACAATGATGTCAACATCGCTACGATGCAGGTAGGTCGTAAGGTTGTTGGCGGCTCGGCCATTATGGTCTTGTCAACAGATAAAAAGACACCTAAGGAAGTTCTACAACAGCTTATCCAATTGCCTGAGCTGACACATGTGAATGAGCTCACACTGGATTAATATCCTGTTCGACTGTTTCACGAACAACAAGAATAATCTTGTTCGTTCAACATAAAAAGAGAGCTTCCGATACGTTATCGGAGCTCTCTTTTTATGTTGTTATCATTTTAACGGGAAGCAGCACAGAAAATGTCGTTCCTTGCCCCACGGTGCTTTTAACAGCAACAGCGCCTTGATGCGCCTCTACCAGGTTACGAACAATCGATAAACCAAGTCCTGTCCCCCCTGTTGCACCGCGTGTACGGGCCTTGTCCGCTTTGTAAAAGCGTTCAAATACATAAGGCAGATCCCCCGCAGGAATCCCGATACCTTGATCGATAATTTCGATTAGAACTGCAGCTTCATCCTTGTATGTGTGCCGCTCAGCACGCATGACGATTTCCGCTTGAGCGGGCGTATGCCGTATGGCATTATCCAATAAATTCGTCAGCACCTGCTCTAACCGATCTTCATCGGCTTGGTACAGAATCAGCTCTTCCTCTGGCAGCTCATAGCTCATCAGAATGCCTTGTTCCTTCGATAGGGCAGCAAACTTGCGATGCATGCGCTTGATAAAGCTCCGTACCTCCACCACTCGAAAATGCAGCTCGATATTACCGGTCTCCATCCGAGCCAAATCCAAAAGGTCTCTGACCAGTCTACCCATTCGAAGCGATTCCTCATGGATGACCTGAGCCAGCTCCTGTCGCTCTTCAGCGGAACCTGCGATATCATCAAGCAGCGCCTCGCTGTAGCCCTGCAGCATCGATAATGGCGTACGAAGCTCGTGAGATACGTTGGCTACAAAATCCTTGCGCAGCTTGTCCAGCCTGAATTCCTCTGTAACATCACGCAAAACCGCAACCACGCCGCGCACGGCCGCACGAGCATACAACGGGGTCATGACAACGGACCATACCTCGTTTTGAACATGCAGCTTGGAAGTAATTTCTTTGGCTCCTGTAATAACTTCGTCAAACAGCATTCTCATTGGCTCGGGTATGACCGATCTGTGCTGTTGAAGCACGGGCAGCATGGATTGCTCTGTTTCTCCATCAATCCAGTGGATCTGGTTCCAGTCATTGACGATTTTATCGCCCTGAGGATTAGCCAGGATCACACTTCCATCTGAATCAAATGTAATAACAGCGTCTGTCATACTGCGTAATATACTGGATAAATGCTCTTTTTCGTGACTGAGCGCCTTGATCGTATCGGATAATTCCTCACCCATACGATTAAACGTCTTACCCAGTTCACCGATTTCATCTGATGAGGTGATAGGAACCCGGGTTCCATATTCTCCAAGTGAAATTAAATCGGCTGCTTTTTTAAGCTTCAGTAAAGGCTGGGTAATTTTCGTCAGTAGAAAGAAAGCAAAAAAAGTAGTCATTAAAAAGCCGATCAAGGACACATAAGCAAATAAACGGATGACGTAAGCCTGTGTCGCTTCTACAGATTGAACCGATTGATATAAAATGGCTGCGCCGATGATTTTTTGCTGTGTGGAGTCCGTCAAAGGAACCGCTACAGCTGAGTATTGGCTGTTCATCTGCTGTCTGCTGCCCGTACTGTTAACAGTTTGATTGTCAATAGTTTCTCCAGCAAACACCCGCTTCAGCATGACAGCCGAAAAAAAATCATCGTATTGCAAATTTATAGAGTTCGGCTTCTGGGACGATAATTTCATCGGCTGCAAGTCAACATTAACGACAAAGACCGTTGCATCCTGGGCACTTAACAGATCATTAACCAAATCAATGTAACGCTCATCCTCATTGTGTAAAGCAATGCCGCTGGTCACCTTCTGCCCCAGCTTTCGTAAATTCTCGATCTGGTCCTGAGATTTGGGAAAAGATGTTTCCAGATATTGACTGAGAAACAAACCAAGCACGAGCAGAACAACAGCCACAAGTCCGATTATAGTCAGCCAAAGCTTACCTACGATACCTTTTAAGCTAAACACGTTACTTTGGCACCTCAAGCTTGTATCCGACGCCCCACACGGTTGTAATCATGGAAGCAGCATCCGGCGACACTTTATTCAGCTTTTCACGCAGCCTCTTGACATGCGTATCCACCGTTCTCAGATCCCCAAAAAATTCATAATTCCATACGTCCTTCAACAGCTCTTCCCGTGAAAATACTTTGTCCGGCGATACCGCCAAATAATGCAGCAGCTCGTACTCCTTGGGCGTCAGTGCAACCTCCTGGCCACCCGCGCTCACCCGATGCGCATCATGCTCAATGATGAGGTTAGGAAATACAATATTGTTGCTCGAATTAACTTCCTTGGATAAATAAGCCGTCACCGAGGATCTTCTCAGGATCGCTTTGACCCGATAAATCACCTCACGTGGACTAAACGGTTTCACGACGTAGTCGTCTGCACCCATCTCAAAGCCCTGTACCCGGTTCGTTTCCTCACCCTTGGCCGTAAGCATAATGACCGGAGTTGATTTAACCTGCCGCAATCTTGCACACACCTCGTTGCCATCAATACCCGGCAGCATGACATCGAGCAATATTAAATCGTAATCGGTTTCAAGTGCTTTTTTCAAAGCCGTTTCGCCATCTTCCGCTTCATCGATAATGAAATTTTCTTTCTCCAGATACATGCGCAGCAAGCGGCGAATCCGCTCTTCATCGTCGACTACCAAAATCGTCATTTTAACATCAGACATCAGCTTTTCAACCCTCTCTGTTCTATTGTTATATGTCCTTAATTAAGCGTACTTCGCAGTATTTTATGAAATGAGTTTACGAACATATTTTTTTTGTAATACGTTTATGTGAATTTTATTCATGCAGGTGTATGGAGGGAAAGGGAATGGTATGGAAAGTGTAACGGCCGCCTTTGAAGTTCAATTTGTTACCTCATAAAATAATATGCCTTTCACGGGGTCCCCTCAAAGTATTCGGAATTCGCTTCGAAAGCTTTTCTTCACTTTGTGGGGTGGAGCCGCGGTGGAATACCATCCCTTTCTCGGAATAACCGATAGCATGGATAAAATTCACGACTTTTTCACAAAATGTTATGCTCCGGAATACGAATGCAATCCTGCGATAACCAGATTTACCCCAACCAGTGTAAACATAACGACTATAAAACCGATCACGGCGAGCCAGGCCGAACGTTTACCCTGCCATCCTTTTGAAAACCGTAGATGCAAATATGCAGCGTAATACAAGAAGACGATCAGTGCCCACACTTCCTTGGGATCCCAGCCCCAGAATCGGCCCCATGCCTCAGCCGCCCAGATCATAGCAAAAATCAAAGCACCCAGTGTGAAAATCGGATAACCTATCGCAATCGCCCGATAGCTGATTTCATCAATATCTTCAAGATCAATGCCTTTCAGCAATGGACTGATTGCAGCCCCTAACGGCTTGCGGGCAATCAGACGAAGCAATCCATAAAGAATCAAGCCGCCAGCAATGGACCAAACCACCGTATTGAGCTTGCGGCCGGCGTTCGATCCCTTCATCCATGATGGAGCCTCGAATGGCGCCTCAGTCATGCCAAGAAATGGCTTCATCTCCACCTGTTCCCCTTCAAAAGGCTTGAAGATCGGTGGCAGTACATAATCAACATTTTGCTTAATGGTCTGCTCCACGCCATCCTTACCCGTGTAGAGCACATCGTTAGCGAATCTGGCATGATAGCCGGATGCATTAAAACCAAATATGGAAATGACAAAAGCTATGATCATGACCAAGGAAAATATCGTAACCTCAACTCCACGCTGTTCCTTGCGATCACCTTTCTCCTTGCTATCAAAATTAACACAGCGCAGCAGATACATCAAACCAGCAGCAAAGCCGACTGCAAAAAATGCTTCTCCAAATGCCGCTGTCGTAACATGAATCTTCAGCCAATAGCTTTGCAGAGCCGGGATAAGCGGCTGTACGTCCTTGGGAAATACAGATGCATAGCCAATAATGATGATTCCGATCGGCACTGCAAATACCCCGAGTACAGGCGCACGATATATAAAGTACACCACAATAAAAGCAACAATAATCATCATTCCAAGAAATGTCATAAACTCATACATGTTGCTTGTAGGTATATGTCCCGCTTCATACCATCTTGTAAAGAAGAATCCCGCATGACCGGCAAGTCCGATAATTGTGGCTCCTATCGCATAATTACCCCATTTTCTCGTATGCTCGATAGGATTATCCTGAGCCCACTTCCTGCCAAGGATGGCAATAACGAACATCAGAAAAGCCAGGTTATAGACGATGAAACCGATTAGTAAAAACGAACTGCTTGTCATTATGTGACCACTCCTGTTTCCAACGATTTGGGATCGGCTTCAATTCCCGATTTATGAAGAACCTGGGCGACTTCCTGACGAATGCCAAACCAGTTTTTGTTTGTATGAGCGCCAAGAGACAGCCGTCCATTATCGATTCGAAGCCAGATACGACGATGATGCCAGTAAAAGCCCATAACCAGCCCGATCATGGAAATCGCAGCCCCCACCCAAATATACGGCATTGCACGATCCACACGAATATTCAAATAACTGATGTATTCTGAAAACTGCACATCGGCCATAGAATTAACAGAAAGCTCCAGCTTGTTTCCAATCTCGCCATTGATGTCATCCTGACGGAATGTAACCTTGTCTACCTGTCTTGGAAAGTAAAGGTAGGGCACACCTTCCGCTGCTAATTCCGGGCCTGTAATCGAGAATATAAATGCCGGCATCTTGGGGTCCTTGGATTTGGTTATCGGAACCCCTTTTTCATCCAGTCCAAAATCCGGGAAATATGCTTTTACCTTTAAAGTATAAGGTCCCACCTGATAGCTGTCTTGAGGCCTCGTCATCGACAAGTCCAGGCTGCCGTATGCAGTACCGGTTTGTTTGTCCTTGAGCGTAGGCTTTACGGAAATCAGCATCGGTGATTCCTTGAAGTCAAATTGGTAAGCCATTAATCCTTTATACTCAAGCGGTTCATTCACAATAATATTTTGACGGTGAACCTCCTCAAGCACAGGCTGCTTGAAAGGATCATCACAATCGGCTTTACATGTGTATAAGACCGCGTTCGTTTCGTATATTTTGGGTACTGCCTGATCCTTGGCACGAAATCCTTCAGACATCTCATTCGCATCATAATATTCCAATGTGAATTTTTCATTTTTCAGGTAATACGACGTTTCAGGAATTTTGACAACTTGTCCTTCAGGAAAAGCGACATGCTGGTCCATATGCCAGCCTGGTATACTTCTCATCAGAATGGCCAGCAAAAAAATAATAAGTCCGATATGGTTGATATAAGGTCCCCAGCGGCTAAACCGATTCTTTTCCGCCAGCAGTGCGGTACCTTCTGTATGTACACGATAGTGCTTTTTCTTCAATTGCTCGGCAGCTTGTTGAACCCAGGCTTGCTCTGCTGCCTCTGAAGAAATGTCCTTGTGAGGAAGATCACCGCTATAGGAAACCTTTTGACGTAAAATGAATTTAAGGTGCTTTCGGATTTGCTGCTTGGATAGAGCTCTGTAAAGCGGCAGTACCCTATCTAGGCTGCAAACGACAAGCGAGGTTCCTATCATTAATAGGAGCCCGATAAACCACCAGGATTCAAAGGTATGCGACAGTCCCAGTAAATAATAAATTTTCCCTAACGTCCCGTACGTTTCTTCATAATAGGTTGAAGGGTCAAAATTAAGAAATGAATTTTCCTGCGGATAAATCGTGCCTACTGCCGAGCCCACCAACGTAATAATGATCATGTAGATGGCGATCTTAACGGAAGAGAAGAAATTCCATACCTTGTCAATTACATCCGGATTGGCTTTTTGGGAGCGTCTCGCCACTCCGTCATAACGCATTTCAAGCGGCTCCGTGCCAGCCTCTTCATAGAGAGGCTTTCCACAGGCTTCGCAAAGTACGGTCCCGACATGATTCAGGTGACCGCATTCACATTTTGTGTTTTGAATCATGGGGCGCCTCCTGAGCTTTCTTTCTTACTGTCTTGCAATCGGTTCTCATTGTAATGATCAATTATTTGGGAGCAGCTTGGGCGGAAGCTTTGATCGATTCAAGTGTCTTTTCAATAAAAGCCTCACTCATCTCCCCGACCATAATCTTGGCAATCTTGCCGTCTGGAGAAATAAAGAACGTTGTCGGATAATTACTGACACCGTACCGCTTGCGCGTTGCTTCGTTGTCATCCAGTAAAATTGGAAATGTAATTTTATACTGGTCAATAAAGCTTTGCACCGTTATTTTACTTTCACCGAGATTGAGAGCAAGAAACTCTACATTTTGGGTGTCACGCTTGTCAAATTGATGTTGAATGGCAGGCATTTCTTCCTTACATGGCGGACAGAACGTACCCCAGAAGTTAACCATCACCGTTTTTCCTTTATAATCAGACAGCGTATGTTTCTTGCCATCCAATCCGGACAAAGTAAAATCAGGCGCCTTGGAGCCTTCAACCGGTCGTTTATCCGTGGCATACAAATTATTGAACAGCGTCAATGCACCGATCACTATGGCAATGGCAAAAATCGCCAGCTGTATCCATCTTTTATTTTTGCCCATTGATGTTCACTCCAAACGGAAGCTAGTCAGTTTTGCTTTATTTTCATTATAGCTAACTTTAATGCCAACGCTTATTTGTCTTTTTGAATTTTATGTGTCCTTAGCGCTTCTTCGGTCAACTCTTTGATTTCTTTGGCTTCGAGATGGCGGAATTTCCCACGTGGCACTCCGGTCAAAGCTATAGGTCCAAATTGAACACGCTTGAGCTTGATTAAAGGAAATTGAATGGCATCGAACATACGGCGAACCTGACGGTTACGTCCTTCATAAATAGTAATGGAAACAATGGTTTCCTTTTTGGCCGGATCAATATCGTAATAATCCACTTCCGCAGGCGCCGTCATCCCATCTTCGAGCTCGATTCCATCACGCAGCTTGTCCAATAACGAACCATGTGGAACCCCTTTTACTGTGGCATGGTAAGTACGCGGCACATGATGCCTTGGATGCGTTAGCAAATTGGCGAATTCCCCATCATTGGTCAGCAGCAGCAAGCCCTCGGTATCATAGTCAAGCCGACCTACCGGATAAATCCGTTCCTTGATATCCACCAGAAAATCGGTTACGATTTTCCGTCCACCTGGATCGGAAGCACTCGTTATAACCCCTTTTGGCTTATTAAACAGCACGTATACTTTTTTCTCCTGACGGATCTTGCGGCCGTCTACGGTAATTACATCTTTGCTGGCATCAACCTTAACTCCAAGCGTCGTCACAACCTCATCGTTAACCTGAACACGTCCAGCCGATATCAATTCCTCACACTTACGACGGGAGGCTACTCCCGCTTCTGCCAATACTTTTTGTAATCGTTCCATTAGTCTCCATTCACCTCAAACCTAATGATACTCATCCTACAGAGAAATCACAAGTTGCTCAGGCGAAAATCTGTGTCAGTTCTAAGCAAATACCAAATAACAAATAAAAATGGAAGCAGCGAACCCGACTGCATCCGAGATCAATCCCACTTTTAGCGCATAGCTTGCTTTACGGATGCCTATCGCCCCAAAGTAGACAGTAATCACATACATCGTAGTATCGGTGCTCCCCTGAATCGTGGATGCTATACGCCCGACCATGGAATCGGGGCCAAACTGCTGCAGCAGATCGGTGGTAAAGGCAAGTGATCCTGCCCCCGTTATCGGACGTAAAATAGCCAGCGGCAGCACCTCGCTTGGAATACCTATCATTTCGCAAAAAGGTTTCACCCAATTGGTCATCAGCTCCATGGCACCCGAAGCTCTGAATATGCTGATTGCTACCATCATGCCTACCAAATGCGGGATGATTCGGATCGCGGTATCAAAGCCATCCTTAGCCCCGTCCACAAAGGATTCGTAAACGGGTACCTTACGATACAAGGCATAGAGGGGTATAAACACAATGATCATTGGAATCGCCCAGGCTGATATCAGATTAACGAAGGCGTACATAACGGAATCATCCCTTCCTATCGGTTGTTGACATTAGTGCTGTATGGAATTGCGTGCGCGGTACCATCTATCCACAAAAATAGCCGCGAGGGTGGACACAAAAGTAGCCATTAACGTTGTCCCGACAATCTCGGCCGGGTTCAAGGAATTGAAGTTCATTCTAATCGCGATCAATGTTGTCGGGATCAAGGTAATGCTCGCCGTATTCAGAGCCAGCAGTGTGCACATAGCCGGACTCGCTGTCTCTTTATTGCTGTTCAGCAGCTGCAGCTCTTGCATCGCTTTGATCCCCATCGGTGTTGCCGCATTACCCAACCCCAATATATTCGCCCCCATATTCGACATGATATAGCCCAGAGCCGGATGGTCCTTAGGTACACTTGGAAACAGGAACCGAACGATTGGACGCAGCAAAGAAGCCAGCAGCTTCAGTAATCCCGCATCCTCGGCAATACGCATGATCCCAAGCCAGAATACCATGATGCTAATCAAGCCAAAGCATACGGTGACCCCGCTTTTCGCACCATCAAAGGTCGCCTGTGTAACCAGCTCAATATTCCCTTGCGCCGCGGCGACGCCAACACCGGCAACAATAAAAAATAACCAGATAAAATTAACCATAGGTCAACCCCCATCTCGGATGATTATCCAACACGTCCGGTGAATAAAGTACGGACTATAAATTGAACGATAAACAGCCATTTTTCTGCATAAGAAGCTGCAGCCGACTGTGACTGATCAAATGAAAATGCAGAACGCTCCTTCAGCTTCAATCTCGGGCTATCCTTCGGGACCAATGGAACACCACCGATTTCCTTGCCGTTTAGTGTATAAACCAGCCTGCCCACATCACCCAGACGAAAGCTTGGCGAATTGGCATCATTTAACTCCACCCGATACGAATAGTGTCCCTGTTCGGATTCCTGTGTTGGATACAGGAACTCTTTACCTGCTACCCACTCTGTCCCTTCGATCACATCACCCTTATTAACTAAAGGCAGCAGCGGATAGTTGGCGAAGCCGTAGTCCAGCAGCTTGGCATGATCGGCCCAATCATCCCCATCATTCAAGGTGACCACCGCCAGCTGCTGTCCGCCGCGGGTTGCCGAAGAAACCAAACAACGCATAGCCAGCTTGGTATAGCCTGTTTTCACCCCATCGGCTCCATCGTAGAGCTGCAGCATTTTGTTCTTATTCAACCATGTGTAATCCCATGCTTCATTTGGATTGGGAGCTTTCTTGAGCTTGGTTTTTACAATTTCCTGAAATTGCGGATTGCGCAGGGAATATGCGGCCAATTTGGCCATATCATTTGCGGTTGAATAATGTCCCTCCTCATCCAGTCCGGATGGATTCTTGAACGAAGAATGCTCCATCCCGATCATTCGTGCTTTCTCATTCATCAGATACGCAAAACCTTCAACGGTACCTCCAACATGCTCGGCAATCGCCGTTGCCGCATCGTTGCCTGAACGCAGCATCATCCCATACAACAAATGGTGCAGGCTCATTTCTTCATTAAGCTTCAAATAAATCGAAGAGCCTTCCTTTCCAAAAGCATTTTTGCCCACCTTCACTGAATCTGATAGCTTCCCCTGTTCCACAGCTACAATCGCCGTCATGATTTTAGTCAAGCTGGCGATACGCATCTGCTTGTCGCCCTGTTTGCTGTACAATACCCGGCCCGAGCGTACATCAATTAAGGCGGCCGTCTCCGCGTGGGTCGAAATTGCTGGGGCGGCTTGCAGTGCGGGTGATGGGGCCCATATCGTTACCAGCAGCACCGGCAACAATAAGAGCACAACGTTTTTTTTCATAAAAGGGTCCTCCTGCCAACATAGGTTCAATTATGGACATACCGATCTTGTACATGTATATGCGGGTCCTGTCCCATTATATGTCCTCTTCAAAAGCCACAGCTCCCCGTCATTTGCGGAACACAAAAAAGACCCTCAGGACTTTGCAGGTCCTTAAGGATCTAGATGGACTACGATATAATTGCAGTATTCACGGCATCTCTACTTCACTAACAAATACGGTTAGCTGCTTCGATAAATCTACCTCATAAGGCTGTGTAATCTTCTCTCCATCCGCACCCTCCATGATGCGAATAGTAGGTCGCTGCGGGATGGCAGGATTAATAACCACAACAACACCCTTCTCGCCTGTGCTCAGCTTGACACTGAGTCCAAGTGGATAAATAGCCACGTTATCCCGAAATAAGGCAACCTTCTTATAATCATATAAAGTTTCCACACCCGAGAACAAAATTTCCATCGCCTGATGCGGCAGCATAGCCAATCGATACGGACGATGTGTAGTCATGGCATCATAGCTGTCTATGATGGCGATCAGCTTGGCGTAATCATGAATCTCATTGCCTTTGATTCCTCTTGGATAACCACTGCCATTTTCCCGCTCATGGTGCTGGAACGCACAGTGAGCAGCCAGCAAAGGCATGTTAGGCTCGTCTTTTAGCAGCCGATAACCGAGCTCCGCATGCATCTTGACCTCGGCAAATTCCTGAGGCGACAGCTTGCCCGGCTTTTTGATAAGATCCTGATTAATTTGCGTTTTACCGATATCATGAAGCAGTGCACCCATGCCAAGCACAGCAATTTCTTCACGATTGTAACCGTTAGCCATTCCAAGCATCGTCGCGTAAATACATACGTTAAGCGAATGGTTGAATACATAATTATTCAGAACATTCATATTCAACAGCATGATGTGCGTACCTTCACGCGAATCCAAATCTTGCATGATCATTTTGATCACATTGCCAAATGCTCTGCCCATAAACGCATTTTTTGAAAATTTACTTTTGCTGTTCTCTTCCATCGCTTTTCTGAATTGGGTTTTGATTTCGGCCAATGCCTTCATTTTCGTTTCTTGACTTATCGCGTCTTCAACTTCGATATCATCGGTATCCCTATCTTGAATGTAAACAAAGTCGACTCCAAATTGCTGCAGCCGATTAATTAAAGCTTGGGTCAGTTCAACACGTTCATTTAATAAAACAAGCCCGTCTTCATTATAAATACATTTAGCAAGCTTCATTCCCGGACTGCAAGACCGTGTAGGCAATAACCGCACCAAGAAAACCTCTTTCATCAAATTCTCTCAAAATTTTCATTAAATCCAGATAAAATAAATATAAAAGAAACCTGCAAAAAGAGCAATCTATTTTCCTCAATAAATAGGTAAAGCTGCCCATCATTACGATGAGCAGCTCTTTATAGATCTTGGTATAAGGCTGTGGACCTATTGAATAATAAAGCAAGCTTTAGACAATATAGTTTGGATTGTCCGATGGATTCGTTACACTTATCGTTCCGCTTCCAGCCTGATTATGGGTAGTGGAATTCAGTCCACCCTTCATCATGCTTTGAATACGATCGACAACACTAGGTGCTGCATCAATCAGTCTTTCCAGCAAATGCGTTTGATTGTCCAATGGAACAATTTTGACACCTTGCTTACCTACGACCAGAAAAGCAATAGGTGTGATTGATACGCCTCCACCGCTGCCTCCGCCAAACGGAAGTGAAACCTGTGCATTCGCTCCATCGTGACGGCCCGCTCCCGACGAATTACCCGATGCGGAATCTTCTTGTCCGAACTCGCTGCCACCTGCCGCGAAGCCAAAGCCGACTTTTGATATCGGCATAATCACACTACCATCGGGAGTTTCCACCGGATCCCCCACGATTGTGTTGACATCGACCATTTCCTTAATGTTTTCCATTGCCGTCTTCATAAGACCTTGTATGGGATGCTCTGTCATCATTGGTTGTGCCTCCTTGTTGTGTACTGGATTCCTCAAACATAAGGAAATCAACGCAAGTATAGCTTAACCGAAAAGCGGTATTACTATGTAAAGCAAACTCGCCCTTCAAGCTTTAAACAACACTCTTCGCCACGTCTTCAAACCGCCTTTTATTTTGAGAATCCTTGTCAATAAACGTATCCCGGCAATAAGGATGAACCACATGCTTATTTGCAGCTTTACCAATACCTCGGTGGAAAATCGGGTCTGGTTATACTGCGGTATAACTTGCAGCTTCGGTCGTGCATCCAGCTTAATGTAGCGGGACAAAAAACCGAGCATCGTCGATTTTAATCCCCATATCATACCGGTGGCCATAGCCGTTTCCGGTGCATCGCCAATACCGACAGAGGTTTTCCAGTCAAATTGAATGCACTTGACGTGGGTTAACGTGATCGTCAGCCATTCGTGAAATTGAAAGCAGTTCCTAAGCAGCTCTAATGCATTATTAAAACTTTCTTTAATACTGCGCTTGGTAATTTTCTCTTCTTTTACACTGATCACTTGATGTTCCTTCTTATCGATATATGCAGCCTCTACATTAACACCCTCGACAAAATTTTTAAATTGGATAAAAGGAACCGCGATTCGTTTCTTGAGCATCCCGTACAGCCCATGAATATCAAACGTGATATCATCATCCTGTGCTTCTCTTACAATCGTTAACCGGCATCTAATGGGACTTGAGAGAAGCGCCACTACCGCAATAATCACAGCAGCTATAATCCAATAATTCAATATCGCTCACCCCTCATTTTTAATATTACAGCCTGAAAAAACAAAAAACCCCTTATCGCAGAAGCTTAAGCTTCTTTCCAGGAGTTAGTATAGCCCTATTTGATTAAATCATTCCAGGTGCCTCGTCGATCAATATTATTCACTTTCGGTTACATCATCAAAGGAGATTTGATGCCTTTCCCCATTGTCCAGTTTACTGAACAACAGGCGAGTCTCCTCTTCCAAATTGTCATCGTTCTGGAACAGCGAAGATTCCGGAAGCTCCTCAATCGTACCCAGTGCAAAGTAATCCAGAAACGGCTTTGTGGTTCCATATAATATCGGTCGACCAGGAGCGTCTGCACGATCGACTTCCTTGATTAAATCCTTGGCCACGAGTGTATGCAACGCTCGTTCAGCCTTGACACCACGAATCTCTTCGATCTCCACCCGGGTTATCGGTTGTTTGTAAGCGACTATTGCCAAGGTTTCCAAAGCAGCCTGTGACAAAGATGAGCGTGAAGGAGAATAGGCAAGCCGTTCAAAATATGGCGCATGGGCTGGAAGCGTCGTTAATTGGTAGGTTCCGGCGAGCCCAACAATTTGCAAACCTCGCTTGCTGTTCCGTAAGTCTCCTTGCAGATCCCCTATCAAATTACGCACAACATCCGTACTAAGTTCCAACACCTCAGCAAGCTGCTTGGTATCCAGACCCTCGTCTCCAGCGACAAATAGCAAGCCTTCAATAACTGATTTCATCTGTTGAAAATCCATCCGCCTTTCCTTCCTCTCTTGCCTGTATGACGATATCCTCGAAAAATCGGTGCTGATAGCACACGATCATTTTCATCTTCATGAGCTCCAGTAATGCCAAAAAGGTAGTGACAATACTTTCCCGCGAATAATCACCATCGGTTAATTTGGAAAACAATATTTTGCCGTCCGCTTCCTTTAACCACCTTACTACATCTTTCATTCGGTCTTTGACCGATATTTCATCCTTGCGTATTTTGGTAACCATGTTTCTGCTGGCCATACGCTGCATAGCCCTCTGAAATGCATTTACTAGATCCGTAACTCCGAGTCCTTTAACCGGATTCTCGACGATTTGATGAATATAGGGTGATAAGTCCTCAGGCTCACGGGTATAGATAAGCTTGCGTTCAAGTTCTTTGTCACGCAAATGGTCGGCAATCGCTTTATATTTGCGGTATTCGATCAGTTTTTCAACCAGCTCAGAGCGCGGATCGTAATCCTCGTCGAACAAGTAATCGTCATAATCGTCCATCTCAATGATAGGAGGCTTTGGCAGTAACATCTTGCTTTTGATGGACAGAAGTGTAGCTGCCATTAATAAGAATTCACTCGTCAGCTCCATCTCCAGCTCCTGCATCGTATCGAGATAGCTCATATATTGGTCGGTAATCTCTTTAATAGGTATATTATAGATATCAACTTCGGATCGATCAATCAAGTGCAGCAACAAATCAAGGGGGCCCTCAAACTTGTCAAGCTTATACGTAACCTTGTCCAACCGTCGTTCCCCCTTAAAATGTTAGCAGCCGTTCAAACGTTCAGGCTCGTATTGAATTGTATATTAGGAGAACTGTTTGGTCAAATTCGCCATCTCAATTGCACTTACAGCCGCTTCCCAGCCCTTGTTGCCAGCCTTGGTGCCCGCGCGCTCAATCGCCTGTTCAATCGAATCAGTAGTCAATACACCAAAAATCGTCGGTACACCGGTTTTGAGATTGATCGCGGCAACGCCTTTGGCTGCTTCACTGCACACATAATCAAAATGCGGTGTGGAACCACGAATAACTGCACCCAGGGTGATGACGGCATCGTATTTACCGCTTTCGGCCATTTTTTGGGCAATCAGAGCGATTTCGAAAGCTCCTGGCACCCATGCAACCTCAACCTCGTCTTCAGTCGCTCCATGGCGTTTGAATGCATCTAAAGCGCCACTCAGCAGCTTGCCTGTAATAAATTCATTGAAACGGGCAACAACAACTCCGTATTTTAAACCCTCTGAAACTAAATGTCCCTCGTAAATTTTTGTCATGATGATTAACATCCTTTCAATTTATCATTTTTTATTAGATTTGAAAATCAAGCAAGTGTCCTAATTTTTCATGTTTCGTGTGTAAATAGCTCGCATTGGATTCATTTTCCTGCATTTGAATCGGTACCCGTTCTACAACTTCCAGACCATAACCCTCTAAGCCTTTGATTTTACGAGGATTGTTCGTCAGCAAGCGAATCTTTTGCAAGCCCAGGTCCTTCAATATTTGGGCGCCAATGCCGTATTCACGCAAATCAGGCGCAAAGCCCAATTTAATATTCGCGTCCACAGTGTCCAAACCCTCTTCTTGCAGGACATAAGCCTTCAGCTTGTTAATCAAGCCGATGCCGCGACCTTCCTGACGCATATACAGCAGCACACCGGAACCCGCTTCATCGATCTGTTTAAGCGCCGCGTTCAGCTGAGGTCCGCAATCGCAGCGGTGGGAATGGAATACATCGCCCGTCAAGCACTCCGAGTGAACACGAACCAGAGTCGGCACCGAGCCATCGATCTTACCTTTAACAAGCGCTACATGCTCTTTTTGATCGACAGCGTTGGAATACGCTATGGCTTTATACACACCGTAGTCCGTTGGCAGCTTGACCTCAACCTCACGGTTTACCAATTTCTCCTTGTGATTGCGATAGTGAATCATATCTTTGATCGTGATGATCTTGATATCATGCTTTTGGCTAAATTCCATTAATTCCGGAACACGCGCCATTTCTCCATCTTCTTTAATAATTTCGCAAATGACCGCTGCCGGATAAGAGCCGCACATACGAGCCAGATCGATAGCAGCCTCGGTATGACCGGTGCGGCGCAATACGCCACCTGCTTTGGCAATCAAGGGGAAGATATGTCCAGGTCGACGAAAGCTATGCGGCTTTGAGCTTGGATCAATAAGTGCTTTTACGGTCATGGAGCGCTCGGTAGCGGAAATTCCCGTTGTCGTATCGGCCCCGTCTACCGAGACAGTAAATGCTGTTCCATGATAGTCGGTATTTCTCGAAACCATAGGCGGCAGCTCCAGCTCCTGGGCACGCTCCTCGGTAATAGGCACGCACACCAATCCGCGTCCTTCCTTGATCATAAAATTAATAATCTCGGGAGTCGCCTTGTCCGCTAGTGCAATGAAATCTCCTTCGTTCTCACGGTCCTCATCGTCAACAGCGATAATGACCTTACCCAACATCAAATCGTAGATAGCTTCCTCGATAGTATTAAATTGAATAGGTACTGTCATTTCCCACTCCCACCTCTCTATGTTTGCTTACATGAATCCATTCTCCGCCAAAAACGCAGCTGTTAGCTTACTAGATTTATTCTCTGAGCCTCCGCCATGTGTACGAAAGCCCAGCAGCTTCTCCATATATTTGCCCAATACATCAGCCTCCAGATTCACTTCATCACCAGGTTTCTTATGCTGGAGCACCGTTTGCGCTAGTGTATGTGGAATGATGGAGACCGTAAATCGTTGATCGGTTACTTGCACTAGCGTTAGGCTAATACCATCAATGGTGATCGAGCCATGGGGAATCATATATTTCAAAATAGCTGTATCCTCCGGCTCGATTTCGTAGACAACCGCATTTTGATCGGTCGTTCTGCTAGTAATCGTTCCTATCGAATCCACATGTCCTTGAACAATATGACCACCAAAACGTCCGCCCACCGCCATCGCACGCTCCAGATTCACTGGATCACCGGTATGAAGCTTGCTAAGTGTCGTTCGTCGGAACGTTTCCGGCATGACATCGACCGTAATCGATGAGCCATCATATTTCACGACGGTCAAACAAACACCATTGACAGAAATACTGTCTCCCAGATGAACATCCTCCAGGATACGGCTGGCACCAATGCTCAATATCATCGCCTGCCCCTGCCGTGAAATACTTCTCATATTGCCAATTTCTTCAATAATACCTGTAAACATCTTACCTCACCTCGCTGCTGTAGCGTGGATATCCAGTCACGCAAACATCCTCACCAAACTGTTGAATCGTAGTACGTTCCAAGCGGATAGCTTCCTCCATACGATCAAATCCTGCAAAGGGCATCGTATCCAGTGATTGACGGCCGCCTCCAATAATTTTGGGTGCGAAGAACAAATGAACCTTGTTAACCAGCTGCTGTTGCAGCATGGCACCATTCAGTGTGCCGCCGCCTTCGAGTAAAATCGATGCGATATCGCGTCCACCCAACTGCTCCATTGCCTTGCTCAGATCCACTTGAGGCCCGCTGCCACATGAAATGACGGTCACACCAGCCGTTTCAAGCCGCAGTTTGGATGACTCTGAAGCATTCTCTGTTGTCAGGACAAGTGTCTCTGCGGTACGATCCGTCACTACCTTGGAATCAAGCGGCAGCCGCAAGGTAGAATCGACAATGAGCCGAATCGGGTGCAGCGCAGGTACATCCAGTCGTGTCGTCAACAAGGGATCATCTGCAAGAACGGTGCCTATACCAACCATAATCGCTTGGTGACGATGACGTAAATTATGAACATGAGTGCGAGATTCCGCATTCGTAATCCATTTACTATCCCCCGTCCTGGAGGCAATCTTGCCATCCAGTGTGCTGGCCGTCTTCATCGTGACGAACGGGCGTTTGGAACCGATGAAATGATTGAACGTCTCGTTCAGCTCCCGGCACGCTTCGGCTAACACCCCCGTTACGACCTCCAAACCATGCTGTCTCAAACGTTCAATCCCGGTTCCAGCTACCAGTGGGTTGGGATCCTCGCTGCCCACAACGACACGTTTCACCTTTTCTTTAATAAGTCGGTCGCTGCAGGGTGGCGTGATGCCAAAATGGCTGCAGGGCTCTAAGGTAACATAGGCTGTGCTCCCTTCTGCTTCAGCCCCGGCCATCTGCAAAGCGTGAATTTCAGCATGAGCCGTTCCCCGTTTGAGATGAGCACCCATTCCAACGATCCTGCCGTCCTTGACGAGCACGCAGCCTACGACCGGATTAATTCCCGTTTGGCCTGCTGCAGCCCCAGCAAGCTGAATCGCAAGCCGCATGTAATATTCATCATTCAACAGCTCCATCAAAGTCACTTCCCTGCCAAATTGCTATTGGGTTAACAAAAAAAGCCCTCTTCTCTACAGAAGGGGCTTGTGAAAGAATTACGAAAAAAACGCAGAGTGATAGCGCATCTACGCGATTGAATGTTCCAAGGCAACACAAATTGAACAGGCCCTAAACCTATTTTTCATATCATGCTGCAGTTGGTTTCATAACAACCCACGACAAATACCAGTGTCCACGTTTTCCCTTCTCCCATCCAGACTATACTGTCGGTCTCGGAATTTCACCAAGTCCACCGGTGACTGCAGCAATAAAGCTGAAGCCCACGGGTCACGGACTGAACAAAACGCTGTTAAGCGTCTCATATCACCGCCGGTGGGGAATTTCACCCCGCCCCGAAGGAAAACATCTTGATTATGTTGTTAGAATTCCTACTAAGTAGGTTGGAAAATACTTTGACAGAATTTTAACATCATTTTCGTGAAATTGCAACAGTTAGTATGTTAAAACTTTGATCTACACAGATTTATTTTCTTTTATTTACGTGGTACGTCAAATCCTTGAAAGTTCGGATAATACGAATCGATACATGATCATTGCTGGCTCGGTCCACGGGAACAAATACCATATTGATATAATCCTTAAGCTCCATATCCATGCCTTGCTCCTTGAATGCCTGAATAAAATCTCCAACATTCGGTGATGTGGATGGATCACAAAAAATTGAAATCTCTTTAATGGTCTTGACCGTACCGTCCACATGTTCAATTGAAGCTATGTATTTCGCTTTATCCATGTGATTGACCTCACCTTCTCAACTACTAACAATCCTTGTCAATATAGCATATATGGAAGTCATTTACATGATAGAATAGGATCATTTATTCAAATCGCTTCCAAACAAGAAAAGCCGAGCCCCTTCTAGATTGAGGGGGACTCGGCTATAGCTTCAAATAAGCAATGCTTGGGCAGCAATTAAACTTCTACCACTTTGACGGATTCCATTTGGTCTCTGCCTTTGAATTGGTCAACAAGCTCCATACCTGAAGTCACTTTACCGAATACGGTATGTTGACCATCCAGATGCGGTTGTGGACCATAGCAGATGTAGAACTGACTTCCACCTGTATTACGGCCTGCATGCGCCATAGCCAGTGTTCCACGCTCATGCTTGTTTGGATTGATTTCACAGTTGATCTTGTAGCCTGGGCCGCCAGTGCCTGTACCCGTAGGACAACCACCTTGTGCCATAAAACCAGGAATTACACGATGAAATACGAGGCCATCATAAAAACCATCATTTGCTAGCTTTTCAAAGTTCGCTACTGTGTTAGGGGCATCTTTTTCAAATAAATCGATAACGACTTCGCCGCCATTGGCAAGTTTGATTTGTGCTTGTTTTGACATGTAACATGTACACTCCTTTGTGATCTTCCTGTTCAATGTGTTTTATTGTACTACATCCTGCAGCTCTGCACAAATGCTAGACTACAAGGACTTTGTGGTTTGCTTCATTCTCGCCGGGATACGGTCATTGCCGACAATGTTATCATACGACTCGCGTTCAACCACAACCTCGGCTTCACCATTATTCACAAATACGACTGCGGGACGGCGAATCCGGTTATAATTGCTGGCCATTGCGTAATTGTAAGCACCCGTGCAGGATACAGCCAAGATATCTCCAGACTGAACCTCAGGAAGCGTAACATCCCAAATCAACATATCTCCGCTCTCACAACATTTGCCGGCTATCGATACAAGCTCTTCTTCC
The DNA here is from genome assembly GCF_038000305.1 of Paenibacillus sp. FSL H8-0034. Lineage (NCBI taxonomy): Bacteria > Bacillati > Bacillota > Bacilli > Caryophanales > Paenibacillaceae > Paenibacillus > Paenibacillus sp. FSL H8-0034. The sequence goes on along the minus strand of NZ_JBBOBS010000001.1, from coordinate 3,190,105 downwards.
TTCTCAGTAGCCCGATTCGCAAGCATGGCCTCATAACGGGATTGATACAAGGCAGGACGCGGGTTATCGGTCATACCCCCATCAACAGCTACATATTTACGGACGCCCGGGATATCCTTGTGCGTACCTACCGTGTATAAGGTTGTCCCTGAATCTCCAACGATGCTGCGGCCTGGCTCCACCCAGATTTCCGGTGTTGGGTAATCATAACGGCTAAAGTTGCTGCTAATCGATTCAGCGATTGCTTTGACATATTGAGAAATCGGCAGCGGCGTATCACCCTCGACATAGCGGATACCAAACCCGCCCCCCAAATTAATTACGGAGAAAACAACGTTCAGCTCATCACGAACCTTAGCCGCGAAGCCGATAACTTTATCAACAGCCATCTGAAATCCTTGCACCTCAAAAATTTGCGACCCGATATGTGAATGGACGCCCAACAGCTTGATATAAGGGAGCTTGGTGGCTTCCTCAATGGCATGGTAGGCAGACCCGTTATCCAAATCCAATCCAAATTTCGAATCCGTTTGACCTGTAGAAATATATTCATGCGTATGAGCCTCAACGCCAGGTGTAATACGGAATAAAATATTCACTCTCTGACGCTTCTGCCCCGCAATGGCATTCAACATATGAAGCTCCACCAAATTATCGACAACGAAGCAGCCAATCCCTGCATCAATGGCCATTTCAATTTCCATAGGCGTCTTGTTATTTCCATGAAAATGTATCCGTTCGGCTGGGAATCCGGCCTGAAGTGCTGTATACAGTTCCCCATCAGACACAATGTCCAATGACATTCCCTCTTCTTCTACTAAGCGGCACATGGCCATCACACAAAATGCTTTGCTTGCATAGGCAACCTGAAATTTCAAGCCTGTTTCGCGAAAAGCTTCTACATATTCACGGCATCTTTGACGGATCAATGCTTCATCCATAACATACAGCGGAGTGCCAAAGCGCTCTACCAGATCTGTTGTATCGCATCCACCAACTTGCAAATGCCCATAATCGTTAATTGTACTCGTTCCATGCAAATACATATTTAATTTCCCTCTCCCCGTTGACATTATATCTAAAATACCATAATGGGGCATGAGCTGACAATATGTATTGAGCCCACCTCGCTTATGGCTGTCTGGTGCTATCCGCAGGCTTGGTTAAACTCATTCTGGTCTTGACAGCAAGGAATGGCCTGCGAAGAACAATTTCCCGCATCGCCTTTACGTTAAAAGGTATGAACGGCCACAAATAAGGGGCATTATACGATCTTCGTGTCGCCAGATAGATGACCCAAACCGTAGAAACGATGACGAAACCCGGAACTTTCCATATTGCAGAAGCAATCAGCAGCATCAGTCGAGTCAATCGATTGGCGAGCCCAAGTTCATAGCTCGGTGTAGCGAACGTGCCTACGGCGGCAACAGCCAGATATAAGATCACCTCATTGACGAACAGCCCCGTCTTAACCGCTACTTCTCCGACCAATACCGCAGCCACCAAGCCCATTGCTGTTGTAAGCGGCGCAGGAGTATGCACAGCAGCCATTCGCATCAGATCTATCCCGAGCTCGGCTATTAAAAATTGCACCAACAGCGGCAGCTTTACGGCTTCCTGCGGACCGATAAAGTCCATTCCGATTGGCTTCAGCTCAGGCGAGCTCACAAGCAAAAACCAGAGGGGCAGTAAAAACAGTGAAGCGGCGATTCCAAGAAATCGGACCCAACGCAGGTATGTTCCTGCCATAGGCGTTTGGCGATACTCCTCTGCATGCTGCACATGATGGAAAAAGGTTGCCGGCAATATAATGACACTTGGCGAAGTATCCACAAACAAAGTAACATGTCCCTCAAGCAGATGAACCGCAATGACATCTGGACGTTCCGAATACCGAACCATCGGATACGGATTCCAGCTTTTGCCCACAAGGGCTTCTTCCAGCTGTTTTTCAGCCAGAGGCAGACCTTCAACCTGGATTTGATTGATTTTATCACGAATTGCTTCTACCAAAGCCGGGTCGCAAATATCATCGATGTAGGCCATACACACATCCGTATGAGTTCGACGCCCGACACGCAGCATTTCAAGCTTGAGACGCGGATCACGAATCCGGCGCCTGACCAACGTCACATTGGTGAGCAGCGTTTCCACGAAGCCATCACGTGATCCCCGTACAACCCGTTCCAAATCAGGCTCCTCTGTCGAACGGACCGGGAAGCTTTTGGCATCAACAACAATAGCTGCCGCGGACCCTTCAAAGAAAAATCCGGTAGCTCCCATCGCCACCTCATCGATAACTTCATTCAATTTGTCCGTCTGCTTCACCTGAATATGAGGTATCAAAGCGTCCATGAAGAGCTGAATCGTGTCCTGTCCCGCAGAGTGACCGACCTCATGCTGAATCGGAATATCCGTAATCGCTTCATCCTTGGCATGATCACTAACGTGCTCCGCCGTAGACAAACGGTCGAGCACCATCGTAAGCACGTTGTCCTTGGCAAAACCATTATAATAAAATATTCCTGCTTTTTTTCCGCCAAACACCATTTCACGAAATACAACATCAAAGCTGGTATGCAGCCCAACCCTATGCTCCAGTATCTTTTTTAAAGCATCAAATTCGGTAGCTATGCTGTCCTCTTTCGCCAAGTTTTGGGTCTGTTTGACCGCGGATTGCTTATTGTTCTCCGATTCAGTAACATTGCCTTCGGCATCAATGATAAGAGGCTCGTCAGTCCGATCCGAATCTTCTCCGACAGAGCCCTGCATTTGCTTTGGACGCGTCCACAATTTTTTCATAACACTCCCACCTCACATGTTGTTAGTTAACCCAGGACGTGCAGCCAATCCAGCAATGACCCCAGCACTTTTCCGAACACCATGGCCATCAGCAGCCACAGCATATAGGAGGCCATCCCTACCCGTTTGGCGAGAATCGGCAGTACGTTCATTACCTCCGTCAATGCCCCTGCCAGCATGCCAACAAACCCTCCTGCCAACAAGCCGAGCAAAACTGCTGTCAACGGATGTAATGAAAAGGACCACACGAAAAAATCTGATAGTGTAAAAAACACCGAACCGCCTATGACGGACCATTCATAAGCACGGATGTACCGGTAAGAACGAGTTATTTGAGCCAGCCGCGGAATGATATCCAGCACAACGAGAAAGGCAACCATCCCGCTGCCTACGGCGATTCCACCCGCCAATCCAATAAACAGCTGTACGGGGACTAGCCACCACTGATTCATTTGGGCTCATCCTCCGCTTCATGGATTCTGCAATACTCCTCGGTAATGACGTAATGATTTACATTTTCCTGATACATAAACATTTCCACCTCGAGAGGACTCGGTTCCTCATTGAATTTCTTTTTGAACAGGTGGTTAAAAAATATGATCATTCCCACACCAATGCCGATTGAATACGGAATCTGCAGTAAGAGCGGGTATTCTGCCCATTCCCCTGTAAGCAGCCTGTAAATACGTTGATGGACAACCCCCATACTGACATCTGCATGGAAGTTCATAATGGCTAAGCCCGATCCGACGAACAAAAGCAGCCACACAAGAGCAATCCAAATCAACCTCGGCGGCTTGCGCTCATCCTTGATTTCGATCAGACAATGCGGTTCGCCAAAATGCTCAATTTGCATAAACGGGTACAGTTTTTTAATTTTACTCACAATGAGCATCATATCGATCAACAGCATGCTGCCTTCATGCTCCCGCGGACGATGCAGCAGCAGCATTTGCAAGGAGGGTTCGTATTCGGCATCAACCAGCATTTGCGCGACAGCGCCGAGTACAACCGGGTCCCCCCGACGTATACACATCCTTTTGCGTAAACGGATATACAAAGTTGCACCGGCAGTACCGGTTATCATGCCCCATCACTTCCCTTGCGTATTTATCCCATAGTATGAAAAAAAAGCTCCTCTCCTAATCACCAACAGTCATGGCAATAATTCTCTTGATGCTTGTATAAGTTATCGCTCTTTATGGGAAAGTAATCGTAAGGTCGTAAATCCTGCTAGAAGGAAGGGAGTTATGAATTATGGGAAAATTCGCATTGACGCTCGTTATTATAGGGGCTTTGAACTGGCTGCTTATCGGTTTATTTCAATGGGACCTTGTTACAGCGATATTCGGTGGAGAGGTTCATCGCGCATCCTCAGGCTTCAGCCGTGTCGTGTATGCCATCGTAGGCTTGTGCGGTCTGTACTGCCTGAAATATTTATTTTCGGATGAGACCAAAAAAGCCAGATAGATCGAGGGCGTGATTCGAAGTGCGGTTATGCAGTCTTGCACAATCTATAAAAAGTGGCCCTCAAACCATAAGTTTGAAGGCCATTTTTCTATTCGAGCTACAAGGTATTCATTTATTGGGCAATCTGATCCTTGATCGACTGTAGGATTTTTTTCTCCAGCCTGGACACCTGTACCTGCGAAATACCTAATCGATTCGCTACCTCGGACTGGGTCTGATCGCGATAATATCTCAGATAGACGATCAGCCTCTCCCGTTCGTTTAAGGTGCCTATCGCTTCATTCAAGGCGAGTTTTTCAAACCATTTATCCTGGCCTTCATCGGCAATTTGATCAATCAACGTAATGGGATCTCCGTCGTTTTCGAACACCGTTTCGTGAATCGAAGCCAGCGGCTTATTCGCCTCCTGAGCAAATACCACTTCCTCTGGGGTGATTTGCAGTTCGTCAGCAACTTCCTTAATTGTGGGCAGACGACCATTATTTTTCGATAGTTCGTCCTTTGTTTTGCGGATTTTATTAGCAAGCTCCTTCAGTGAGCGGCTCACCTTGAGTGTACCGTCATCTCTAAGAAAGCGTTGGATCTCACCAATAATCATAGGCACCGCATAAGTAGAAAATTTCACATCGTAAGATAAATCGAATTTATCGACCGATTTGAGCAATCCGATGCAGCCAATCTGGAACAGATCATCGGCCTCATAGCCCCGGTTCAAAAATCGCTGCACAACCGACCAAACCAGACGGATATTACAATTGACCAGCGTTTCTCTGGCAAGTGAATCACCGGATTGACTTAATGCAATTAAGCGCTTGACTTCGCTATCATCCAGGTATCGGTGAGAAGCATGTTTCAAATCGACATCCATATAGAATCGACCCCTAATTGAACAAAGCTTTTTTAGATTCAATTCGCTTTTTCATTTTGATTTTTGTACCGACGCCGATGGCTGTTGTCACTTCGATCTCATCCATAAAATTTTCCATGATCGTAAAGCCCATTCCTGAACGTTCAAGCTCCGGCTTGGTCGTATACAGCGGCTGCTTGGCCTGCTCTAAATCGGCAATGCCTGCACCCTGATCCTCAATCGTTAAATATAACGTGTCATCCTCGATCTCGGCTTCAATCGTGACCACACAATCAGGATGATTGTCATAACCATGAATAATCGCATTGGTAACCGCCTCAGATACGACGGTTTTCATATCCGTTAATTCCTCCAGAGTCGGATCAAGCTGCGTTACAAAGGCTGCCACCGTCACCCGTGCAAAGGATTCATTTTCGGATCGACTGGCAAACTGCAGGGTCATAAAATTCCGTTCACTCATGATACGGCCTCCAAACTGCCAAGAGCCTGTTTTTCGTTATCATAAGTGGACACAATTTTGAATAGCCCTGACATCTCCAGCAAGCGATGTACAGCCGGGTTCAGATCGCACACAACCAGCCTTCCATCCCTGGCTTTAATCTGCTTATAGCGTCCCAGAATGACCCCAAGACCAGAGCTGTCCATGAAGGACAATTCCTTAAAGCTCAGAATCATATGGTTAACATTACTCTTATTCAGAGCCTCTTCCATACGCAGCTTAACCGTCTCGGCCGTGTGATGATCCAACTCACCCTTCAGCCTGACAATGATTGCTGTACGGTGGTGCTCGATTTCAATATGCAGACTCACGCTGCTCACTCCTTCCCTTTCATGCACACCATTTCTACACAGGAATTCCCTTTTCCTGCCACTCGACAAAACTAGAAGAAATGTGCCAGAAAGTAAAGAAATGCGACATGATCGGGAAGCAGCCAGCCTATATGAGCAGTTGGTCGTTCCTTTGCCAAGGTTACTGTATTAGTCTATAAAAAATAATTGTTTGGCGCTTCGTTTCATCAGCACCCACCAGCCAGCCTTGCTGACTTCAATCGATGACTCCAGCGGAAATTCGGAGAGCACCTGATCCCCTTTGTATACAACGATTTTACCTATGGGCTGACCAATCGCGATCGGCGCCTTCAAATCTGGCAGCAGCTGCACCTCATGACGAATGTCATTACCGGCTTCGCCCTTCTTCAGCAGCATACTGTAGGAATGCTTGGCCGTCAGCGGCATGACCGACTGCTCGCCCTTGCTGATCTTAAGCTCACCGATCGAATCGCCGGTTTTGTAAATCGGATAGCTCATATATTGTGAAAAAGCATAGTCAAACAGATTTGATACTTCGGCATTGCGGGTCTTGGTATTGGGTTCACCCATAACAACGGTAATAATTCGAAAATTATCTCTTTTGGCAGTAGCCGACAGGCAGAATTTGGCCTCACTTGTGTAGCCCGTCTTCAAGCCGTCTGCTCCGCTATAGAAACGGACCAATTTATTCGTATTCACGAGCCAAAAGGGCTTGGCCGTATCCTTGCGCAAATAGTCCTGATACGTTCCCGTGAATTGCGTAATTTCCTCATGCTTTAATAACTCGCGAGACATCAAAGCGATATCGTTCGCAGAGGAGTAATGGTTATCTGCAGGAAGTCCGTTACAGTTGACAAAATGAGTATTTTTCATTCCCAGCTGGCCTGCACGGTCATTCATCATCTGTACAAAGGCTTGCTCTGAGCCGGCAAGCTTCTCAGCCATGGCCACGGAGGCATCATTGCCTGACGCCATTGCGATACCCTTCATCATATCCTGAACCGTCATTTCCTCACCCGGCTCCAGAAAGATCTGCGAGCCTCCCATCGATGCCGCATATTCGCTTGTGCGGACCTTATCCGTCATCTTGATCTTACCTTGATCCAAGGCCTCCATCACGAGCAGCATCGTCATGATTTTGGTAATACTCGCTGGCGGCAGCTTCGCATCCTTGTTTTTTTCAAATATGACTGTACCTGTGTCCACATCCATCGTAACCGCTGAAGATGCGTTCGGAGCCAAATCTACTGTCTGATTAGGCTGCTGCTTTTCTTCAGCCCAAGCAATGGGTAGACTACAAGCCACAAGTAAATGAATGCATAGCAACAGCTTGATTGTTTTCGTAAACATACCTTTTCTATCCCTCCATCCTAAAGGTTAAACTACTTCTATTCATTGTTGACGAAATTCTCCTTAAATATTCCAAACGTTGGAAAATGAAAACAGGATGATAGCCTCCCAGCAGCATGCACAAAAAAACACCCTCTTGCATCGAAGCAAAGGGTGCTCAGTTCAGCTTACAGGGTGTGTAGGGTCATGCCTGTTGAATCATCTCAACACCGTGCTTGGTAACAATCGCATAAATAAGCGGAGATCTGGCAGCACTGCCTGTAACCAGGGTAAATGCTGAACGTGTACGTTGAGTGATATCTTCTGTAAACATCGGTTCATTGTTATTCATATACAGCTCCGCTAATGTCTCGCCAGACCTGACAGCGTCACCGACCTTTTTACGAAGTACCATACCGACTGCAAGATCGATCTGGTCCTCTTTGGTCGCTCTGCCGGCTCCAAGCAGCATGGCGGTAACACCCAGTGCCTCAGCATCAATCCGAGAGACAGTGCCATCCTCTGCAGCCATGACAGGCACCTGATAGGGCGCGGATACCAATAGCTCCGGATTGTCGATGATTGCCTCATTCCCGCCCTGAGCGCCTACAAGCTGCTTCAGCTTGGCTAATGCGGACCCATTGTGCAGCAGTTCGGTCACCTTGGCCTTGGCTTCTTCGTAAGTTGCCGCTTTGCCACCCAGCACGACCATGTGAGCCGCCAGTACAATACAAAGCTCAGTCAAATCAGCAGGGCCTCGGCCCTGCAGTGTTTCTATAGCCTCGCGAACCTCCAGTGCGTTACCGATCGCTTCACCCAGCGGTTCATCCATATTGGTAATTACTGCTACGGTTTCTCTGCCAACCTCTTCACCGATTTCTACCATAGCCTGAGCCAGCTTAATCGAATCCTCCAATGACTTCATAAAAGCGCCATTGCCGGTTTTTACATCCAGCACAATCGCATCAGCGCCCGAAGCAATCTTCTTGCTCATGATCGAGCTTGCAATTAAGGGAATCGATTCAATCGTGGCCGTAACGTCACGTAGTCCATACAATTTTTTGTCCGCAGGTGTCATATTGCCGGATTGGCCGATCACCGCAACTCCGATATCGGTTACCTGCTGCAAAAACTGCTCCTTGCCCAGTTCTACCTTAAAGCCTGCAATAGCTTCCAGCTTGTCGATCGTTCCTCCTGTATGACCAAGTCCGCGACCTGACATCTTGGCTACAGGCACACCTGCCGCTGCCACTAGTGGAGCCAGAATCAGTGTCGTCGTATCGCCAACACCACCTGTGCTGTGTTTGTCCACTTTGACTCCGGGAATGGAACCGAGCTCCGCCTGATCACCGGATCGTGCCATAGCCAGAGTCAAATCTGCTGTTTCCTTAGCAGTCATACCGTTGAAATATATGGCCATTGCCCAGGCCGACATCTGGTAATCGGGAATGTCCCCTTTTGTGTAGCCTTGAATCATATAATCGATTTCCGCTGTCGTTAATTGCTCAGCATCACGTTTTTTTTGAATCAGTTCAACCGTTCTCATCGCCAGCCACCTCATCGCTATTTTATGAATGGATGGTTAAATTTTATCATACATAGGGACAGACTCCTAGTTTTACCCCATATACACAGCTACACTTTAACCTGCTGTACAGCTTGTATCATATCATGGGTCATTACGCTCAGGATGGAAGAGGCATCCGCAACGTGGCGCATTTTATCAAGCTGTTGATTCGTTAAATCATGAATATGATCGGTCTGCTCCGATACTTCCTTGGCAATATAGGCAATACCGTTGACGGATGCCGCAACCTCCTCGGATCCGGCCGACATCTGTTGTGCAGCAGCGGATACCTCCTGAATTTGCATCGTAACCAAACGAAATACTTCCACAACACGTTCGAAAGACTGCTCAGCCTTCTCGGACAAAGCAACCCCTTCCCGGATCTCATTCGCTGCATCATCCATTTTGTCGCCAATTCGTTGAGATTCCTGCTCAATGTTGTATAGCAAGGACGCAATGGACTGCACAGAGGCAGAGGATGCTTCAGCAAGCTTCCGGACTTCTCCGGCTACAACCGCAAACCCGCTACCATGCTCACCTGCACGGGCAGCTTCAATGGAAGCATTCAGGGCAAGCAGCTTCGTTTGACTCGAAAATTCAGTGATAGCGCTTAAAACACCTTCGATTTTGGCCGAATATTGTTTGAGAACCTCCACTCTGGTAACAGCTTCTTCAGCCTTTGAATAAATACTATCAATTCGATGCTTCATCTTCATACTCGTTTCCTTACCGGCTGCTGCAACCTCAAGCGCAATGACCGCAGCATCGGATACCGTCATCGACGATTCCGCAATTCGCTGGATGCCGACTGCAATCTCTTCCATCGCCTGAGCGCTGTCATCCGCACTCAGCTTTTGGGAACGGGCACCATCCATAATTTGCTGAATCGTTTCTTTGATAATAACATTCATATCCAGCATCACGACGGCATCCTCGTTAAACTGTGCAGACGAGTTAACCATTTGATCGGACGTTTCAGCAATCCGGGATATGATCGTACGAATAATTTCATTCAAATTTCCGGACATCATAACCATAGCTTTGTAGGCAGTTCCGATTTCGTCCTCCGACTTGACTGGATTTGATGATAAAATCACCTTGGCCTGAGCCAGATCACCTGTCGCCATACTTTCGGCACTAGAGGTAATGACTCTTAAAGGACGCAGTGCGCGAACAACAAACCAAACTATGAATCCAAGACTGACCAATGTCACGACCAGCATAAGTATGTAAAAGTAAATGCTTTTCCCCAGTACGTTCATGGTAATACTATCAACTACAGCTGCCGCGGTATCTATCCCCAATACTCCGACTAATTTACCATTTGCATCCTTTACCGGTGCATAGGCAGATATGTATTTACCATATTTGGCATCCTCAATTAAATCCGAGCTCGCATTCTCTCCCTTCAGCAGCAAAACCACGGCATCCTTGGGGATATCGGTTACTTCATTAATCGGCGATGCGGTTTGCGAGTTCCGCGGCTGGCCATCAATCATGAGTAAAGGCTTTTGCTGCTCATCAATTCTGACAAAATACACATACATGGCACCAATCTGAGTACGAAAACGGTCAAGCTCTGATCGCAGCTTCCAGTAAAGCTCATCTTCCTGCGGATTCGTCAAGAAATCCTCATATTGTCGGGTTTCCAGCTGTGCTGCATAGCTGTAAGCTGTTCTCATACCGTTATCGGTAATAACCTCCTGAGCCGCACTCTTCGTGTTCAGAACTTGCAACAAGATGTATCCACCGGACAGTAAAAGAATGACAACCGTGATTGCTGCTACAATTCGAAGCACTAAATGTTTTTTGAATGTTGTAATCAAACTCATAATTACCCGCCTCTCACAAACAATATATAGGTAAAGATACTATTTTTCGCACAAAAAAAGAAGCCTTTACGGCTTCTTTTATAATCCTATGACACAATTAATGTCGATTTCATGTTAGCATGTCCGGTACCGCAAGGCAAAATGCAATGCACCTCATAAGTGCCCGGTTTGTCAAAGGTAACCTCAGCCGATTTGTTTGTGCCGTCCAATTTCACGTTCAGACCTACGATTTCCATCGCATGCAGACCTTCCTTGTTCAAAAGGGAAACCGTAACTTTTTCGCCAGCTTTCACTTTATATTCAGCCTGATCAAATTGAAAGTTCGAAGCAATGAATTTCAATTGAGGTCCGGCATGAGCTTGTGAAGCCATTTCTGACTGACGTACCGAAATATCCTGGAACAACACACCCGCTCCAAGCAAACAGGCAACAATAATACAGCTAAACATAATCCACTTTGTCATCAATAAATCCCCCTAAATGTTTTGCGTAAAAAATCCTTCTTCAAATTCGTATACTATCATTGTACCTAATGAACCCAGCTTTACCTATTCCCTTTTGGGTGGTTCCGGTGAAAAGTTTGTGACAATTTGCAATCCGTTCACAGCTACCTTTGACATTCTATCATATTTACACAAAAAAACAAAAAAACCTCCACCTGTTGGCGAAAGTTTAACGAGCCTATCTAGAATCGACCGCCTACACGACTTCTGAAACCAAAGCCCTGCTGGACCCTGCTCGCATCCTTGTCCTGCATTTCACGAATATCCTTGGTTAAACGACTGCGGCAGGGATAGCACATCTCTTGTTGTCTAATCGGTTCTCTGCAGCTATTACAAGGGTATGTTAAGTTAGGATAATCAGTAACAGGCAACCGCTTATCCTTAATCCATATTATGATTTGTTTAACAGAAACTCCAACCGCCTCACTCAGTTGCTCCGTAGTGGCTTTGCGGTTACTACGCAGATAACGATCACAGGCGTTGAACTCATTCTGGAGATTACTTACGCAATCCTGACACAGATTACGCAGGTTTTTTTGAAATACTTTACCGCAACCGGGACAATTGGCTACCATCAAAATACTCATGATTGTCACTTCCTACCCCAAAATGATGTAGTTCCATTGCACCAATTATAGCACGCTTGTAGGTACTAATACATATAAATCAAGATTATTTTATAAATTATTTTCCTGAGACTGCTACTTCAGGTAATTTATTTGGGTTACTAACCGATTTTTAAACATAAGCAGTTCATCTTATGCTATACTTTCCAAAATTAATTATCGTGAGGAGGGCTGACCTATGCAGGTGAAAACGAATAAAACGGTGTTTGGTATTTTGATCGCAGTCAGCATGGTTCATTTGTTAAATGACACCATACAATCTATCGTTCCCGCTATATTTCCAATAATTAAAGAATCGTTGTCCTTGTCATATTCGCAGCTTGGACTGATCGCTTTCGCTTTAAATTTAACGGCATCGGTTCTTCAGCCTGCTGTCGGTTTATACAGCGACAGGAAGCCACAGCCTTATCTGCTGCCGCTTGGTGTCGTGGCTACTTTAATCGGAGTAATCGGGATGGCCTTTGCGTTCGGCTTCTGGACAATGCTGGGTTCAGCCATCCTCGTCGGGATCGGCTCATCCATATTCCATCCAGAATCAGCGAAGGTCGCTTATTTGGCAGCTGGTGCAAGAAGAGGGCTGGCTCAAAGCATATTTCAAGTAGGAGGCAATGCGGGGCAGGCATTGGCACCGATAATGACCGCGCTTATCTTCGTACCTCTCGGCCAGTTTGGAATTATATGGTTCACCCTGCTAGCAGCACTTGCTCTGGGTATTCAAATATTTACAGCTAAGTGGTACAGCAGCAAGCTGCGCGTGAATACGGTTAACAAGCGGGATCATTCTTCTAAAGGAAAGGCTGTTACAAATCGCGGTAAAGTGACTGCGGCCATTTCCATCCTGGTGCTGATTCTCACCTCCAAGATGGCTTATTTGGCGGGGATCACCAGCTTTTACTCCTTTTATCTCATCGAACGCTTTCAGCTTTCTGTTCAGGAAGCGCAATGGTGTGTGTTTGCATTTTTGGCGGCAGGTGCGGCCGGGACCTTTTTCGGCGGTCCATTATCCGACCGATGGGGACGTCGCAATGTAATCTGGTTTTCCATCCTCGGGGCACTGCCGTTCGCCTTCTTGCTTCCCTACGTTAATTTCCAGATCAGTATCGTTTTTTGCATCATTATCGGTTTTACGATCATGTCCAGCGGTTCGGTTAACGTTGTGTATGCCCAAGAACTGCTTCCTGGCAACATTGGCACCGTATCCGGCCTCTTTTTTGGCCTTGCCTTCGGAGCCGGAGGTCTTGGCGCTGCTCTGCTTGGCATGCTGGCCGACTCCACAAGTATTGACTATGTGATCAAGCTGTGCGCCTTCCTTCCTCTTCTCGGACTGCTTGCCATCTTCCTGCCCTCTGACCGTAAGCTTGCAGAGTGGGCTAAAGAAGCAGATGACCGGCAGTCAGCTCCCAATTAACCGCACGGTACCTCAATTCTGCTTCAACACAAATATCCCGTTCCACCTTATACGTGGTCCGGGATATTTGTGTTTGCAGATGCAACTAACTTATACTACACATTCACCTGAGCGACGAACCTTCTCACCAGCTCAATAAACATCGGCTTCGTCCGATTCGCCACGGCTACCACCTGCTCATGCGTCAAAGGCTCAAGCTCCTCGCCAATTGCCATGTCGGTAATGCAGGAAATACCAAGCACCTTTAAACCGCAATGACGTGCAGCAGCCACCTCGCCTACCGTGGACATTCCTACCGCATCACCGCCCAAACGGGCCAGCATGGTCAGCTCTGCTGGCGGCAGGTAACTCGGACCGCTAATCCCGCTGTAGACGCCTTCCTGCAATCGAATAGCGCTTTGCTCCTGGCGCATACTGTCTGCTATTTTCTTGGCTAAAGCTCGGTACTCGCGGTTATAGGCTTCTGACATATCGGGGAAGCGAACTCCCAGCTCCGGGTGGTTAACCCCAATTAATGGATTGTCCCCAGTTAAATTCAGATGGTCGGAAATCAGCATCAGATCACCTGCCTGGAATTCACGGTTCATGCCGCCTGCGGCATTCGTAATCACAAGCGATTGAACGCCAAGCTGCTTCATCACGTATATAGGAAAAACTACTTTTTTCATCGAGTAGCCCTCATAATAATGAAAACGTCCCTGCATCACAATAACCGACTTGCCTTCTAACGTTCCTATAACAAACTGTCCGGCATGACCTTCAACCGTGGATACAGGAAAATGTGGAATTTCATTGTAGGCAATCGTTAAAGGTGCTTCGACCTGATTAGCGATATCACCCAAGCCCGAGCCCAGAACGAGACCGATCTGCGGGACAAGGCCACCCAAACGTTGGCGAATCCAGTCTGCTGCCTCTTGTATTTGTTGTACGTAATTCGTTTCCAAGTTCGTTCAATCTCCTTTCCCTATATTTATTGGGTACTCATAGTCAGCCAAGCTTGGCAACAATTCCGAGAATCAATTTCAGAAACTTCGGTTTGACGCGCTCGGTCGTTTCCATGACCTCCTGATGCGATAAGGGTTGATCCAGAATACCGGCAGCCATATTGCTAATGCAGGAGAATCCTAACACTTCAATCCCGGCATGTCGCGCTACAATAACCTCGGCTACGGTGGACATGCCAACCGCATCAGCACCCAGCGTGCGCAGCATACGGATTTCTGCGGGGGTTTCATAGGTAGGTCCGGTTAATCCTGCATACACACCTTCCGGCAGCTTCAGACCCTGCTCTGAGGCGACCTCATGAGCTGTTTGCCGAAGACGGCGGCTGTAAGCTTCCGACATATCGGGAAAACGAACTCCCAATTCACTGAAATTAGGTCCGATGAGCGGATTGCGGAATGTAAAGTTGATATGATCCTTAATCACCATCAGATCGCCGACCTCATACGAGATGTTAACTCCGCCTGCCGCATTTGTCACGATCAGGGTTTGCACACCCAATTCCTTCATCACCCTGACCGGAAATGAAACCACATCAACCCCGTAGCCCTCATACAGATGAAAACGCCCCTTCATCAAGAGCACATGTTTACCGTGAATGGTGCCGAGCAGCAGCTCACCTGCATGCCCTTCAACAGTTGATATCGGAAAATGCGGAATATCATGATAAGCAATTACCGTTGCATTTTCTACCAAATCAGCGATCACACCCAAGCCTGACCCAAGGATCAGACCGATTTGCGGTGCAGTTGCGTATTGGGTACGAATATATTGTGCGGCTTCCTTGATGCTGACGAGCAATGCTTGATCTCCCATGGCCTTAAGCCTCCTATATAATTAATCTGTTCTCGCACGTCCCGCCTGTATGTAAGGACGATTATTCGTCCGTTTTCAATTCCTGTAAAAAGCTTACCCCGTTACCGGTCGATGCAGTCCCAAAATTATCCGCTACCGTCGCTCCCAGATCGGCAAAGGTTTGGCGTATGCCAAGCGTTCCTCCGTGTTTGAAGCTCGGGCTGTAAGCAAGCAGCGGCACGTATTCACGAGTGTGATCTGTTCCTGCATGAATCGGATCGTTGCCATGATCAGCGGTCAAAATAAGCAGGTCATCCTCTCCGATCTGCTCCATAATGCGCGGCAGCCATTCGTCAAATTCCCGGAGTGCGTCTGCATAACCAACAGGATCGCGTCGATGACCGTATAAGGAATCAAAATCGACCAGATTCGTAAACAGCAAGCCATGAAATGGCTGCTTAAGCTGCTCGATTGTAGCTTGTATACCATCCAGATTGCTTTTGGTTGGACGAGAATGCGTGATGCCTTCCCCGGAAAAGATATCATTGATCTTACCTACAGCGATACAATCCAGTCCTGCCTCCTGCAAATAATTAAGCACAGTAGACTGTGGTGGCTTTACCGCGTAGTCATGCCGATTCGGTGTCCGCTTAAAGGCCCCAGGCTTGCCGATGTAGGGCCGCGCAATTACACGTCCCACTGCGTAAGGTTCCTCCAATGTGAGTCTGCGAGCAATCTCGCACGCACGGTACAGCTCGTCAAGCGGAATGATTTCTTCATGCGCAGCAAGCTGAAATACACTGTCCGCCGATGTGTAGACGATCCAATCTCCGGTTGCCATCTGCTGTTCCCCAAGCTCATCCAATATCTCCGTCCCCGAAGCCGGTTTATTGCCAAGCACCTTGCGACCGGTTTCCTGTTCAAAGCGCTCAAGCAATTCAGCAGGAAATCCATCCGGGAATACATTGAATGGAATGCTCACACGAAGTCCTGCAATTTCCCAATGTCCTGTCATAGTGTCCTTGCCTACTGAAGCTTCAGCCATCTTGCCAATGTAAGCAAGTGGTTGATCTACGGCGGCTATGCCTTGAATCGGCGCTATGCGGCCAAGTCCCAATTGCTCCAGATGAGGCAAGGCAAAGCCTTGATTACGATCTGCGATATGTCCTAATGTATGGGCTCCCACATCTCCAAAGGCCACTGCATCTGGAAGCTCTCCTATACCAACACTGTCCAATACGATGATGCAAATACGTTGAAAACTCAATCCAGCCACCTCCAATAGTGAAAATCCCACCTTTTTGCTATTATCGCAAAACGGTGGGTCGTTTGCAAAGCACTTATTCAGATATGGAATAATGCAAATCTTCCTTCAGCATAGCTTCCGCGACTTCATAGCAGTTATCCAGATACGATTTGCCTGCCATATAGGTGATGCCAAATCCTGCCGTTGCGGAAATAGCTTGTCCGATAAATGGAATATATTTGGACAGCTGCTGTGCGGCTACGTGGCCCGCCTGCTTTTCCAGTAAATGAATGACCCCTTGGGTCGAAACGGATTTGAGAATATTATTGGCTACATTCGCAAGATGCGGATATAGATGCAGCCTTGACTTCAGCTTATCTTCGGACAGATCGAAATTTTTTCTGATTTGCATAAACATCTTTTGCAAAATACCGATGTCAATCGCTATATTCAGCCCCGGAATCGGGTTCAGACCATTTGCAGCGGCAGCAGCGGCCGTCAAGGATATGAACTTTTTACAAGCTTCTTTTTTTTTCTTCAAAAAATCCAGCGAGTACGCTTTTGCATTGCGTTCCCATTTGGCTCTTTTGGAAGCGGACAGCCTATTCTCAATTTCCTCGATCAGTTCCCCGACCCCTTCACCGGTTACACAGCTCGTAAAAATAAGCCTCGTATCCACACCATAGCGCTGAGCCACCGCTTCGCGAATTTCAGCTTTCAAGTCATCTTTTGTTTTGAGTCTCTTCGTATCAAACAGCGTGTCTGAGTAATTTCTCACAAAAATACACGGCTTGCCTTTTTCTATAATTTTATTAAACAGCTCGTCATCAGCCTGATGAAATTTGCCCGAAAATACGCAAATAAACAGATCATATTTATCCAGTGTAAATCGCTGCCAATATTCATTAGCCGGGAACTGACTCGTTCCAAAACCCGGAAGATCGGTCAATAGCAGCGAATCATCCTCACCCCACACGACGCTTCCTTCTTCAGTTGTTGTATCTGTACGGGTCGACACCTCGGCCACATTCTCACCGATAATGGCATTGATCAAGGATGATTTGCCGGAGCCTGGCTGACCGAATAAAGCGATGTTGATTTTCGTGTTTTTTTCCTTGCCCAGCTCATTTATGATTTCTTGTATATTGTTGAACGATGCAGGATTCAGCTCTGTCAATTGAAATCACCTCATTCTCATTATGTAGGTTCATTACCCAATCCTTTAAGATTCGACGTTACACGCTTATATCCTTCGAGTCTGCCGCCAAGATTATACAAAAGGCCGCCTAATGGAATAGGCAGCCTGCTTTATCAATTATACATTATTGCATCTGTTCCTTGCTTTTGGCTCGCGGATGAGCGCGATCGTACACTTCCTTCATTTTATTACGGTTGACCTGCATGTAAATCTGGGTTGTTGATATATCCGCATGGCCCAGCATCTCCTGAACAGAACGCAAATCCGCTCCATTTTCCAATAAATGCACCGCAAACGAATGTCTCAAGGTATGAGGTGTAATTTCTTTGACAATTTTGGTTTCTGCGGCATACCGCTTAATAATTTTCCAGAAGCCCTGGCGTGTAATTCTCGTGCCCAGATGGCTAACAAACAAGGCTTGCTCGTCTTTGGATTGCTTGAGCATCTTCGGTCTCATGATCTTGATAAAAGAGCCAACGAATTCTGCCGCGATGCCTCCAAGCGGAATAATCCGTTCCTTGGATGCTTTTCCTACACAGCGGATAAAACCCACGTCGAGATTCACATTGTCCACATCCAGAGAAATCAGCTCCGAGACCCGAATTCCGGTTGCATACAGCAGCTCCAGCATCGCTTTATCGCGCATCCCGTTAGGTGTATTCGTCAGTGGGGAGTCCAGCAGCGACTCCATCTCCCCGATCGTCAGTACGTTCGGCGCTCGCTTCTCCAGCTTGGGAATTTCCAGCTGCATCGTAGGATCTTGATCAACGATACGCTCGCGCACAAGAAATTGATAAAACGCGCGAATGGACACCACCGTTCGGGATTGAGTAGCTGTCGCTCGTCCCAGCTGCTTTAAATGCAGCAAATAATTAGCAATATGTAATTTTTTTGTGTCCTTCAATGTCAAAAATCCCTGTTCACCAAGATAATCGAGATACTGGGAAATATCTCTTTTATAGGATTCCAATGTATTCTTCGACAGTCCCCGCTCTTCGGACAAAAAATGTACAAAATCATGCAATTGGTTTTTCATGCAAAATTCCCTTCCTATTGTCAACCCTATACCACATACTCTTCCTGTCTAGAACAAATTCAACATGGAAGATCAGAATCCTTCTTATCTTGTCAAAAGCTTATTCGCCAAGCCAATAAAACAGCTTCAAGCGCTCACCCATAGGCGCCTGATCCGTTAGCTTGGTATGGTTTTGAAATACCTTCACCGATCCGCCGACCGGCTCCTTATACTTCTCCACCGGCTTGATCCATTCGGTCACAAACAGCATCATATGGTACAAAATCGATGTCAACACCAAGAAAAACAAAATATACTTCCCCCGATTTAACCAGTCGCGAACATAAATGATCATAGGATAACCTCCTGTGAGTTTATTAGGAAGCTTGCATAGCGTAAGTTGCAATCCTGCAAGTTTTGCAAAGCAAAACTTCTCCTTCTACCACTCTCTTAAAAGCTCGGTGAATGGAAAGCGGAGTGGCCGGTGTGTTCTGGAGAAGCGGAGCGCTCGCCTTTGTTTTCGAATTTCAACCAATACATCATTTATACAATCAGAAAATTCGAAAACAACAGCGATCGGAAGAGCACTCTGGCCGCGCAGCGGCACTTATTCACCATTCAGTTTATTCACCAAATTTTCTCACTCTCATTTTATGCCTTCCTGTCCACATTTATGTTCCCTTGTCCTGATCACCAGACAGCAGGCTGTCCAGCTCTACCCACGGTAGCTTCAAGGCGTCAGCAACTGCAGCATGCGTAACATGCCCCTGGAAAGTATTCACACCCGGTCGCAGCTCAGGATGTACGCGTATCGCTTCTCCAAGTCCCTTCCCGGCGAGCTCGGAAGCATAAGCCAACGTGACATTCGTCAGCGCCATTGTAGACGTCCTCGGTACGGCTCCAGGCATGTTGGCCACAGCATAATGGATAACACCATGCTTGACGTATACAGGATCGCTATGCGTAGTTACCCGATCGATGGTCTCTATGGTTCCTCCTTGATCTACAGCCACATCGACTATTACCGAGCCCTGCTTCATTTGCTGAACCATTTGCTCGGTAACCAGCTTTGGCGCTCGTGCGCCAGGTATCAGCACTGCACCGATTAACAAGTCTGCTCTTTTTACAGCGCTCGCAATATTGTAGGGACTGGACATCAGTGTACGGAGTCTTCCTTGAAACACATCATCCAGATAGCGAAGCCGGTCTGTACTGCGGTCGATGATGAGGACATTAGCCCCAAGCCCCATTGCCATCTTGGCCGCATTGGTTCCTACAACCCCTCCACCCAAAATAATGACATCAGCAGGCGGCACGCCTGGAACTCCGCCCAGCAATATGCCCCTTCCCCCATTTAACCGTTCCAAAAACTGCGCACCGATCTGAACTGACATCCTTCCCGCTACCTCACTCATCGGAGTAAGCAATGGCAAGCTACCATTCGTCATCTGGATCGTTTCGTAGGCAACTCCGGTTACATGAGACTTAATTAGCGCTTCAGCAAGCCTCGACTCGGCAGCCAAATGCAAATACGTAAACAATAACAAATCCTTTCTAAAGAAACCGTACTCTTCCGGCAAGGGCTCCTTGACCTTCATAATCATATCGGCTTGGCCCCATACATCGGCTGCTTGATCCAGTACTTCTGCACCTTCATTCAAGTAGTCCTGATCCGTAAATCCACTACCCTCGCCGGCCCCCGATTCCATCAGCACCCGATGCCCCTGCACATGCAGATAAGCTGCGCCTCCTGGTGTTAACGCGACACGATTTTCGTTATTTTTGATTTCCTTGGGTACCCCTATGATGCGGTGATGTCCTGTCATTGATTCCAACTCCTCTCGAAAGATCAGCCAGCTTATGAAATCGTAATTACCCTAATTTCCCCTATTTGCCCGTCAATTAATCTTATTTTAAGTGTATTCGCAATCTTTGAAATTGGAGTCTCCAGCGTGTTATACTTTTAATATTCATCATAGCAATCGAAAGGAATTGGCTCTATTAATGAAAAAAATAACTTCAGAGCTCCGCAGCTGGGTGAGTTCGATCGGAATCGCTTTTGGTTGTGCCATGTTAATTGGAGTATTTATTATTCAGCCGACCAATGTTCTCGGCCATTCCATGGACCCAACCCTTCATGACGAGCAGCGCATCTTCGTCTCCAAAATCTCGCACACCTTGAATCAAGAACCCAAATACGGGGATATCGTCATTATTGACAGCCGTGTAGACCGCACACGCAATCTGATTGATGATTTAGCCGAGCATCCCTTAATTACTTTATTTACAGGAAACAGTGACCGCAGCTTTTATATTAAACGTGTCATCGGCAAGCCGGGTGATGTGCTTGAATTTAAAGACCATAAGGTATTTCGCAATGGCGTCGCATTGGACGAGCCTTACCTGAACGAGCAAATGAACTATACGTCAGAGCACTCTATCACAGTTCCCGCCAAACATCTTTTTGTCATGGGTGATAACCGCAACAACAGCAAAGACAGTCGGAGCATTGGATTTATCCCTCTGGACCACGTACTCGGAACCAAGATGTAAGAAACTGAAATAAACCGCCTGATGGCGGCAAAAAACCTTCTCAACTTGCTGCTAAACAGACAAGTGTGAGAAGGTTTTGTTTGATATTATGAATTGTTTTTGTCACGGCAGCGATGGCAGATACCTTGGAAATCCAATCGATGGTCGAGCACTTTAAAGCGATACTCGCTCTCCACTCGCTCTTCCAGCTCTGTCAGCCAGTCTTCCATGATTTCATCCACAGTTCCACACTGCACACAGATTAAATGATGATGATGATGACGATTACTTTCATTACGAAGATCGTAACGGGCTACTCCGTCACCGAAATTCATTTTTTCAACCACATGCAGTTCACTCAACAATTCAAGTGTGCGATATACGGTTGCAAGGCCGATTTCTGGCGCCTTGTCTTTGACGAGCATGAACACATCCTCGGCACTAAGATGATCCTCTTCATTTTCCAACAACACACGAACCGTAGCTTCTCGTTGAGGAGTTAGCTTATAGCCATGTGATTGGAGCTGCTGCTTAATTTTTTCGATGCGAGCTTCCATGTTCCTCCCCCTACGGGTTTTGCGACAACAAAACCTGCTACATAAGCTATTGCATCCCGTTATACATAACAAAATAGACCGGGAAATCTGCTGGGCTTCATCTTATATTATAGGGGGAGGAATGCCGGAAAGTCAAACATTTACGGAGTCATCGTAATCAGCATGGGTGTTACCCACTTCATCATAATCGGTGAAACGCTAGCTTCGAACATTGCGACACCCGCCAGCAACAAGCCAGAGAGTAAAATAGTTCCAGCATAACGCATAAAAGGCTCATAAAACATCCCGTTTCGAACCATCAACCGATTTTTGACCAAATGGATGGAGAAAGCTATTGCAGTCACACTACACACCCATAAAGCAGGTATGACGATCAAATTTTGCGGTGCAATCGATACAAGAGCAAACAAAAGACCTTTCCAGGCAAATTGCCCGACCAGATAACTGACGCTAAAGCCGATCAGCACCCCTTTTAAAAAATCAAGGATAAGGATTAATGGCAGCCCAATTACGGACATACCGAGCACCCATATAATTAAAATCCACTTCATATGCAAACCGAATGACTGGAGGAAGGTAGTTCTGACATCCGCCAAGGCCCCCTGCTCCACCGATGAAAAAAAATTGCCTATGAAGCGCATAATCTCCTGCTTTTGCTCCAAAGACAGTGCCCCCGCCATCACGGTTCCGAAAACAACACCTGTAAGAAAAATCACTCCGACAAAAATATACAGCGACAGATGCTCCTTCATATAGAGCTCCATTGAACGATTACGGTTCATGGTGTTGGCCCCCCTTGCACGTTTATAGTACAAGCATATGAGGAGACAGCATCTGTTATGACTAACTGGCTAGGATTTATCGGTGTGAATCATTGCCTGAGTATCTACCGCTTTACCACGCGGATGATTCACCACTTTACCGTATTGCCCCCCACCGCCTGTCTGCAGAGTCAGCTTATCCTCGCGAGCCTGGATGATGAAATCAGCAATATCCTCACCCACCGTGTCCAGCAATTGCTGATGGGTAACATGATGCAATACACGCATCTCTGTTCCGAATTGCTCCAATAGCAGATTCAGCTTTCTGGGACCAAGGCCAGGCATATATTCCAAAGGCACCTGATAGTGATAAGGAGGTCTGCTCGGCGGTTCGGTCATTACATTCTTAGCTGATGAGTCTGTCGATGCAGTGTCAGCAGCCAGTGAACGATCCGCGATGTCCAGAATGCGATCCATCACGCCGCGAACGACTTTCTTGCTGCCACAAAAGATGCACCGCTCAACAGTCGTTTCCCGCTCATCCAGAATCGTGCTGCATGCTGAGCAGTAGGTTCGGTGATACTTGCCAAGTCGAGGATTCAGGCCATAATTAGCTAACACAGATCTCCCATCCTGGTTCGCCAGGGCTTTACGCAGCTCTTCAAAATTCGGTTCCGCCAGCTGCAGCACGTTGTATTCACGACCGATTTTGGCCAAAGAATGTGCATCCGAATTGGTCAGAAACGTATATCGGTCAAGCTCCGATATCACTCCAGCCATGTCCGAATCAGCGCTTAAGCCCAGCTCAACAGCAGCAATCTTGTCCAGATCCAGCACATGCTCCATCCGTGTGGAACAGCTACCGTACATGCTTTTATGTGGAGTGAAGATATGTGCAGGAACCAGCAATCCGCCGCGGCCCACAACTTCATCCTGAAGCACCTTGGCTGGAACATAGATCCGCTGCGAACTGAGCCCTACATTTTTCATATGCTGGGACATCCAACGTGTAAACTCCTGCATCTTAGCCAGTGTTGGCAAATAAGCCAACAAGTGCGCAGTACCCATACCAGGATCACGAATCTCTATCTCACTGCCTAATATGACCGTTGAATGATGGTAACGAATCCCACCTTCAGCAAGCTCCTCCATTTCGCCTTTATCCAGATAATGCTGCATTTCCCGCTGAACAGCAGGGGATTGACAGTCAATGATACCTACCATATCCATCCCTTTACGATCAGATGCCTCACGGGCAATGTTATAAAACGTCAAATCCTTGGACCCGCTAATTTTTACGGCCTGTCCTTCTTCGGTTCGTCCAATATGAATGTGAAGGTCTGCGTAAAACGGTCTCAGTTCCATCTTAGAAGCTTCCTGTCAGCTTATATACCTGCCATGCATATACAGCAGTAATCGTTTTGGCATCGCTAATCCGCTGTTCACGCATGTATTGCTGAGCTTGCTCGAGCGTGATGCTCTCCACGTCAAGAAATTCGTCCTCATCGAGGTGGGCGTCACCTTTGGTTAGCTGGTCAGCCACATACAAATGAATGATTTCATCGGCAAAGCCCGGGGAGGTGTAAAACGAGCACACCAGCTTCATCGTATCACAGCTATACCCTGTCTCTTCTTCCAGCTCCCGCTTGGCCGCTTCCAACGGATCTTCACCGGCATCAAGCTTGCCTGCTGGAATTTCGATCTGGTTTCTTTCCAGCGGCTTGCGATACTGCTCCACTACGAGCATCTTATCATCTACTAATGCTAATACGGCTACTGCTCCCGGATGCTTGACGATCTCGCGTGTAGCTGTCTTGCCGTTAGGAAGGCGGACTGTATCCACCTGCAGCGAAATGATTTTACCTTCAAAAATCGGTTGGGTAGAAAGGGTAACTTCTTCAAATTTATTATTATTTATTTGCGACATCGATGATTCCTCCGTTTTAAATAACTCAATTTGCTGTAATACTAATAACAGACACTTGACTTAAGGTTTCATTATATCATAGTCACAACCTTGTTATATAGCAGGGTCCGTCGACTGCAATATAAATAAATGACATAATTGCTCCCGGCAGCACATACGGTGTAAAGATCCTATTTTACCGGAAAAGAGGGACAAGATCATGAAAACCTATGTATCCGAAAAACAAATTAGTATGGTGGGACAAGTATGGGAAATTCGTAGATATTTGCAATTGGCGCAACGGAAGCGTTCCGAGGATACGAGCCTTTTGACGTATTTGGCAGAACAAACCGATTATACCCATACTAATTCCGTGTCTCCAGCCAATAATCCCATGCAGCCTCCACAGCCGTCCCTATTCCTGCAAAATATGTAGGATCCGCCGACAATCCCCTACCCATAGTAAGTATAGATAAGGCATACGGTACCAGAGCGGCCTCCCACAAGGAACCAGATACCGGAGCACGCCATTCAAGCTCGTGCTTGTGGGATAACAATGCTCGTTCTGCTTGCTGCCTAAGGTAGACGCCCTGCTCTTGTTGCAGGTCAGGCAGAACCACTCTGCATCGGGTAGCAGCGATATCTTGCAAAACGGTTAAGGTATGATGGCTGATCCCGTGATGACTGGGACGTGAGTCGGCAAAGCTGATTCTGGGAATAAGCCAGGGGAAGCCACCCAAAGCTACTGAAGCATTCATGAGCTCTCCTGTCTCCAATCCGCTAAAGCCCAGCCTCGTACCCGTTCCAACACTTCCCGGCCCCATCGTAACAATTACTATATCGGCCTTTAATACATGCCTGGCAGCCAATAACGCCGTATATTTATTAACGGCTTCTACATCGCCTCCATAAGCATGACCATATGTAACAGTACCGACAAGCCAGTTCAGCTTACGCAGCTCGGCTGTATGACGGCTGAAGGCAATCGGCAGTGCCCCGCCATCCGACATGACATAAGCAATACGGCAAGTGATTCCGGATTCGCGCGAAAGCTGTTGAAGGCGGCATACCGCAGCTGGCAGCATACTGTGCAGCTCACCGATAAGCACAGGCACCCCCAGCAGTGATTGCCTGTGCTTAAACATCGCATGATATGGACTAGCCTGCTCCTCAGCCGCGAGTACCGGACGCTGCAGTGATGTATACCGCAGCTTCATAATATGTCCACGGCTGCGATCTATCGGTTTGGAATCGAATAGGCATGAATGACATGAAGCTTGTTCAAATGCACTTGAAGCATTGGCCTCACAGGTTTCTTCGCCATTTCTTGGCAACACAGCATGGACAATATGATACCCTCCTGTACCCAATTGTAACGAAACAGCTGTTGTGTTCAGCAGCACTTGATCGTTGACTGTCACCTGACAATGATCGTCTGTATAGTGAATTGCTTTGCTAACAGCTCCATTTTGCATCTTGACATTTAGCTCTTGCAAACCATGGCGGTGTTCCAAGATCTGAGTCACTATAGCAAGCTCCCATTGCACTTGTGTTCACCCTCCTACAGCTTTCATGTACGGCTGTATTCCAGCACTGTGTATTAACTATATGAAGGCTCCGCAGCTCGAATGATTGTCAACACAACATTTATTCAACCCAAAAAAACCGCCAATCCAGATACTGGAATGACGGTTTGCTTGAATACGATTTTCGTTGTGTTGCGGATTATTGCTGCCCTGCTACATCTTTAATAATTTGAACTACTACTTCTGCTACCTTCACCATATCCTTAATGGCGATTTGCTCTGCTGTCGTGTGGATATGCTCATATCCAACGGCCAGATTCACGGTAGGAACACCCATACCGTTGAAAACATTGGCATCGCTGCCTCCACCGGAGTGGAAGGTTGTAGGACTAAGACCGAGTTTCCGCATTGCGTCCATAGCAAGCTTAACTACCGGTGCCTCTTCGTCAAACATATAGGCCGGATAGATCAATTCGCTATGAAAGTCAAGCTTGGCCCCCATCTCTGCCGCGGCTTCCTCGCATGCCTTACGCATTGCCTCTACTTGGCGATCCAGCTTATCCTGAACGATACTGCGCGCTTCGGCTTCAAGCTCTACACGATCCACAACAATATTCGTTGCGCCATTCACACCACCTGCGAATCGACCGATATTAGCCGTTGTTTCTTTATCAATACGTCCAAGCGGCATCCGTGCAATGGCTTTGCTCGCAACGGTAATAGCACTGATACCCGCTTCCGGATTAACCCCGGCATGTGCGGAGCGTCCGGAAAAGCCTATGATGATTTTGGCTTGTGTAGGCGCGGCTACGGCAATATCGCCGATATTTCCATTGGAGTCCAGCGCATAACCATAATCAGCTTCCATCCAGCTCGGATTCATCGCACGGGCACCCTTCAAGCCAGCTTCCTCGCCTGCCGTAATGACGAACTGAATTTGACCATGCTTGATGTTCTGCTCCTTCAACACCCGGATAGCCTCGAACATCGCGGCTAAGCCTGCTTTATCATCACTGCCAAGAATCGTGGTTCCATCACTGCGGATAATTCCATCCTCACCAATCTGTGGTTTGATACCTTTTCCTGGTGTTACTGTATCCATGTGTGAGGTAAAAAATAATCTCGGAACCTTAGCATCCGTTGTTGCTGCCAATGTGCAAATCAGATTGCCGGAACCATGTCCAATCTTGGCCGCTACATCATCCTCCACAACCTTTAACCCAAGTGCTGTAAACTTTTGCTTCAAGACCTTGCTAATTTCCTGCTCGAACCTAGTCTCACTATCCACCTGAACCAACTCAATGAATTCCGATACCAATCTTTTTTCCTGAATCATCTCTTTCCTCCTCAGCATGATTTAAGTTAAAATAGAATTATACGATCAAGCCCATATAAATAAGGAGTTGAACTTCATGCGCAACAAACTGGTATTCAAAATTATTATTTACGCAATGTTAGCTTCCATGCTTTTGTCCACCATATTGTTTTCCTTAAACTCGTTTTTGTAGGAACCTATCGCCTAGTACAATTTGGTTTCCTGGTTATACGACTCCAGGTTCTCTTTAATCCGCTGCAGGAATCGGCCGCATATAACACCGTCCAGAATCCGATGATCCAAGGACAAGCACAGGTTGACCATGGAACGTACAGCGAGCATATCCTGAATGACGACCGGTTTTTTTACAATCGATTCAAAGGTTACAATCGCCGCTTGTGGGTAATTGATGATCGGATACGATAATATGGAACCAAAAGCACCTGTATTATTAACCGTAAACGTACCACCTTGCATATCACTCAGCGTCAACTTGCCGGCTCTGGCTTTTCGGGACAACTCGTCGATTTCCCGGGCTAGACCGGCAATGCTTTTTTGATCAGCTTTTTTGATGACAGGGTTGACGACAAAATCCTCCGTCCCGACGAGAAGCGTAAGATTGATATCGCGTTTCACGATTATTTTGTCCACGGCCCATACCGAGTTCATGATCGGGAAATCTTTAAGGGCACTGACAACAGCCTTCAACAAAAAGGAAAGATAAGTCAGGTTGATCCCTTCCTGCTTTCTGAAATCATCCTTCAGCTTGTTACGGAGCTGTACCAGATTCGTAACGTCAACCTCGATCATCGTCCAGGCATGAGGGATTTCGCTCACACTCTGGCGAGTCCGGCTGGCAATCATATTACGAATCGGAGTCACATCGATAAAATATTCATTCCCCGGTTCTCCGGTTGGCTCCTCCACTTCAATCTTGGGCAAGGTCGGATTCTCAGAGAGGTGAATACCTGTCGTTCTCACCATATTTCTACGTGTTTTGAGCTGCTCCGCTTCCTCAGCCGCTGCATTTCCAGATGAACGCTCTGCTGCCTGATGGTTCACTCCCGCCGCTTGCGTATTCTGCTTGCTGGCATACTCTTCAATATCCTTACGTGTGATACGACCGCCTAAGCCTGTGCCTTGAACATGTTCAAGACGAATGCCATACTCTCCTGCAAGCTTTAACACCGAAGGTGAATAACGGCTCCGCATACTCGTATCCGCTGCCTCAGATACATGATTCACGCTGCTGGCAGCGGACTCGGATGGTTTGGGCGTTGTAGACGCGTTCTCTCTTTGGAGGCTGGCCGGTTCTTCAATCAGGCATATCGCTTCACCTACTGCAGCTGTCTCACCGTCTGCTACCAAAATCTGTACCAGACGCCCTGCGATGGGCGAAGGCATTTCTGTAGTTACCTTCTCGGTAATCAACTCACATAATGCATCATATTCCTCTATGTAATCACCGGGCTGCTTAAGCCATTTACCGATGGTCGCCGCAACAAGACTTTCCGCCAGATGCGGAACAGTCACTTCGGTTCCTCGTGTGTTTGGATTCATTGGGTTTCCCTCCTAAAAGTTTTCCGTAGGAAAACTATCTTCGTAAGCATAGGCTGGACTTTCTGTTAAGAAAGTCTTCATCGTAAGCGTAAACTTTGTTTTCCATGGGAAGCACAGGATAGGCTTTCTATTAAGAAAGCCTTCTTCAAGCATAACCTAATATAAGGCTAGCTCCCGCATAGCTTCCTTGATTTTGTCGGAGCTGAGCAAGTAAAACTTCTCCATTGGCGGATTCATACCAACAGCCGGGACATCAGGTGCACATAATCTTCTGATGGGAGCATCCAGCTCAAACAGCATTTCTTCGGCAATAATTGCCGATACTTCAGCACCAACGCCACCCGTTTTGTTATCCTCATGGATAATCAGTACCTTACCGGTTTTGGCGGCTGCTTCAAGAACTGCCTCTTTATCCAATGGCTGAAGTGTACGCAGATCCAGAATATGAGCACTGATGCCTTCTTCCTTACTAAGCTCTTCTGCCGCTTGCAGTGCATAATTCACCGTGATGCCATAGGAGATTACCGTAATATCAGTTC
This sequence comes from Paenibacillus sp. FSL H8-0034, assembly GCF_038000305.1. NCBI lineage: Bacteria > Bacillati > Bacillota > Bacilli > Caryophanales > Paenibacillaceae > Paenibacillus > Paenibacillus sp. FSL H8-0034. Next base: position 3,160,938 of record NZ_JBBOBS010000001.1, on the reverse strand, counting down.
CCTGCCGCTTTACATCCGCTTTACCGATTTCCACTACATAATCGCCTTCCGGAACCTCTCCCGTAATGCCCAGGTAGCATTTTTTATGTTCAAAATAAAGAACAGGGTCCGCATCACGAATGGCTGCTTTCAGCAGTCCCTTTGCATCGTAGGGATTAGAAGGTGCAACCATTTTTAATCCAGGAGTTCCGAAAAAAACCGATTCCGGACACTGCGAGTGATACAGAGCACCACCTCCTGTAGCACCATATGGGGCACGAATAACAATAGGGCAATTCCAATCATTGTTGGAGCGGTAACGTATGCGCGCCGCTTCGCTAATAATTTGGTTGGTTGCCGGAAATATAAAGTCTGCAAATTGCATTTCAGCAATCGGCTTCATCCCGTACATGGCAGCACCGATAGCTACACCTGTTATCGCAGATTCGGCCAAGGGCGTATCCATAACCCGCTCTTCACCAAATTTGTCGCGCAGCCCCTTGGTAGCGTTCAGTACGCCACCCTTGCCAACGTCCTCACCCAATACAAACACATTCTCGTCGCGTTCCATCTCTTCCTGCATGGCGGAACGGATGGCCTCCAAATAAGTAATAACTGCCATTACCGTACCTCCCCTTCTTCTGCATACACATGGCGCAGCGTATCCTCAGGCAAAGGAAATGGCGCCTGATCTGCATATTGTGTAGCATCATTGATCTCCAGCTTCAGCTGCTCCAGCAGTTCTTCCTCCTGCTCATCACTCCACAGCCCGCAATCGACAAGATATTTACGATATAAAGGAATGCCATCCTTTGCCCGGTTCTCATCGACCTCTTCCTTCGAACGATACAGCATGTCATCATCGGATGTAGAGTGCGGCGAAATACGATACATAACTGCCTCGATCAAAGTCGGGCCTTCCCCGCGAACAGCCCGTTCACGCGCTTCCTTCATGACTCGATACACCTCAAGCGCATCATTTCCATCAACCTTAACACCTGGAAAGCCATACCCCAGTGCCCGCTCGGCAATGCTGCCGGAAATTTGCTTATGCAGCGGTACGGAAATCGCATACTGATTGTTTTCGCACATGAAAATCGCTGGCAGCTTATGAACACCGGCAAAATTGCAGCCTTCATGAAAGTCACCTTGATTGCTGGAACCTTCACCAAAAGTAGCAAAAGCGACGAAATCCTGCTTCTTCATCTTGGCAGCCAACGCAAAACCAACCGCATGAGGAACCTGCGTCGTTACAGGACTTGAGCCCGTCACAATGTTCAGCTTCTTGTGTCCAAAATGACCCGGCATTTGGCGCCCCCCACTGTTGGGGTCCTCAGCCTTGGCAAAAACGGATAACATCAATTCTCTTAAGCTCATTCCAACCGAAAGTACAAATCCATAATCACGGTAGTAAGGAAGAAAATAGTCCTTGCCCTTCTCCAAAGCAAAAGCGGCGGCAACCTGTGCAACCTCTTGTCCGATACCCGATACGTGAAATCCGATCTTGCCAGAGCGCTGCAATAAAAAGCCGCGTTCGTCAAACTTTCGTGCTCTTTGCATATATGTGTACATCTCAACTGCGCGTTCATCTGATAATCCCAGCTTGCGGTGCTTCATCAATTGTCCGATGGACATGGACGTAACCCCTCTCCACAATAAACTTAATACTAGGTACTAATACTTGGCACTATATATATTATAAACCGTTTCAATGATGAAAACAATTGTTACATGTTAATAGCTCGTCCATCAACTGCAAGCATAGCTTCGCCCAGAGCCTCGGAAAGAGTTGGATGAGGATGAATGGTTTGCCCGACCTCCCAGGCCGTAGCATTCAACAATTGAGCCAAAGCCGCCTCTGATATGTAGTCAGTAACATGGGCGCCGATCATATGTACACCAAGTATATCGTTCGTCGACTTATCGGCGATTACTTTCACAAAACCGTCCTGCTCACCCTGCACCAAAGCTTTTCCCAATACGGAATAAGGGAATTTACCAACCTTGACCTCGTGCCCTTGCTCTACTGCCTGGGCTTCCGTCCAACCGATGGATGCTGCCTCAGGTCTTGTATAAATACAACGAGGCACTTGATGCGCCTCTTGGTGATGGGGCTTCTGACCGCTTGCATGCTCTACTGCCTGAATGCCTTCATGCCCAGCCACATGTGCAAGCTGCAGACCGCCGATGCAATCCCCTATCGCATAAATGTGAGCTTCTGCCGTCTGAAGATTCTCATTAACACGGATAACGCCGCCGGCAAGCTTAACATCCGTATTTTCCAAGCCAATCCCCTCGATATTCGCCTGACGGCCTACACAAACCAATACTTTATCCGCCTGAAGAGCTCTACGCTCGCCCTTACGTTCGACTTCAAGATTCGCTTGTCCAGACTCAATCTTAACCGTTTCTGCGAGTACTGCAGCGTCTGTGAATATTTGAACGCCTCTCTTTTTGAGCAGTCGTTCCATTTCCTTCGACACATCGGCATCCTCAGTAGGCAGCAGTCTTGGAGCATATTCTACAACTGTCACCTTAACACCAAAATCATTCAACATCGAAGCCCATTCCATACCAATAACCCCGCCTCCGATAATGATCATCGATTCGGGTAGCTGCTCCATCTGCAAAGCATCATCACTATTTAATATATGAATGCCGTCTATAGTCAGACCAGGAAGTGTACGTGGTCGGGAACCTGTTGCAATAATCAGCTTGTCCGGGACAAGCGTAATAATTTCCCCATCCGCCTGTTCAACAGAAATCGAACCGCTGCGAGGCGAGAATATGGAGGGCCCAATAATTCGACCGTTTCCATAAAAAACCTGTATGTTATGTTTTTTCATTAAGTACTGAACGCCTTTATGCATTTGCTCGACAATGCCTGTTTTCCGGGATTGTACCTTAGGAAAATTGAGCTGTACAGAGGCCGCTTCGATGCCGAACCTCTCACTCTCTTGCATCGTTGCATAAACTTCCGCACTGCGCAGAAGTGCCTTGCTTGGAATGCACCCTCGATGAAGACATGTCCCTCCGAGCTTATCCCGTTCCACGACGGCGACCGTTTTCCCTAATTGAGCAGCCCGAATGGCCGCGATATATCCACCCATACCTCCCCCAAGGATAACGATATCAAAAGCTTGCGTCATGTAAAAACCTCCTAATAGTTTTGCGGAGCAGCAACTTGTTGTGCACTGCACCGCTTTAATTGCAAATCAAAGCTCATTCGTAATCTTCCACTTCTTATGTAAGCATCTGTTTGGGTTTCCTAAAGAGACGACTGCGCGGCAGTCTCTGACCTCTGATGTTTATCCTATTGTAACTCTTATAAGTGTGGAAAATATAGTACAATTTACGAAACATACATGAATTGTTGACGATAGTATGTTACCTTAAGGAATGGAATTCCACAATCCGCAAATTCGGATATAGCAAAGGAGCACATATGAAAACTACACTTTCCCGCTTTATAGCTGTATTAATGCTAGTCATTCCTGGGCTTATAGCTACCTATGGCTTTCTTTCCATGAAGGATGCTTTTTTTGCACAATTTGGAGCGGCAGAGACGAACCCTCATATTTTATGGGGAAAATTCACAATTGGTTTGATCATGTTTTTGGCCGGGGTTGCTTTTCTCGGGGGATGGACTTTTTTTCGCGATCGCAAACGCAATTATGTGGCTCCACGCTTTAAGGTCAAGCGCAAGCGCCCTTAATGAAAAAGATAACTTAAGCCGTTAACAGCACACTTTATCGTCTCCATCTATCTGCTGGTTTTATTTTTATTTCGACCCAGTAAATCGAACCACAGCAGCAGCCTATTGGCTTCAATCCAAAGAGATACTGAGGATCGCCAAGCCATGATGTGCAGCACCAGCATGAATACAATCAGAACAGCCTGCAGCTGCCAGGCCGATCCAAGAATCACCCAGCAGCCTATTGCAAATCCGAGCATATTGGCTCCCGTATCGCCAATCATCAGTTCTGCCCGAAGATCCGGCCCTAATAAAACATAAGCACCGATGTATACAGGCATTACATAGGGGGCTAGCTTTATTGCCATCTGCAGCAGCTCGTCTATATGCAATTGTCCACTTACAGCGTTTACAATTAACTGGCCTACCGTTCCTGCTGCAGTGATCATTAGGAAGCCTTTGAGTGCGCGGCCTGGACGCACGTCCAGTAAATTGACACCATTGGTCATCAGTCCCAGCAGCAGCAAGTCAGCACCGATATGCCACCAAGAGTCGTGCGCTACGACACCAACAAACAAAAGAGCCGCAATGCCGGTTACAATTGCTTTCATCAGACCTGTACTGCAAATCTGTTGCTCCTTCCAGAGCTGCCAATGCCCCTTCAGGCCCTTTACTGACTTATCGCCTATTGCATCGTCTACAAATCCCGCTAAGGCAACCGCGGACAACGCGGCGACATAGCTTACAAAGGGCACCTGATCAAAGCCAGTCAGCCTCACATGCCCTCGAAACAGCACTGCCAGTCCATTCATCACTACGGCATTAACTATTACAAGCAGCCATATAAGTATTCCGCAACCTGTAGCAATTTGCTGTCCTTTATAGTTGGGCTGAAGCATTCCATGATTCGTCATAAACATCCTGATCATAGGAAGTAATGACCGCCCCAACCATAGCAACCCAGTGCAAAATAACAACCCGACCCCTATCAACATATCGGATACCTGTAACGTTCCCAGAGAGTTCGACCTACCGCAGAAAATTGCTTTCCACGATGAAGCCAGCTCCGCAAGTCCCGCCCACTTTCTCGATGAGAGAAGGATGCTTCACATTCCTGAACATGGTACCCGAGCCTCACAGCATCAATCGTCAGGCCTACCTCCACTCCAAAGCCCTCACCAAAACGTCCTATCTGCTTCATCACATCGCTGCGGATTGCTCTTTGACCTGACAATGGTGCTGCGGGATCAAATCCAGACAACCGATACACACCGAACTGCGCCAGTCTCCTTACCATCCCGAAGCCGCCCGGTTTGACAGCTTTAGGCAGCTTGGCAATGACCATATCTGCCTGGCCTGCCCAAACAGGCTCTACAATCAGTGGAAAGCTAGCCGCTGATGAGCCGAGATCCGCATCCAGAAAGACAAGAATGCTGCCTCTTGCCATACGACAGCCAGTGTTCAAGGCTGCTCCTTTACCGTATGAACGTGGATGCGTGACAATAATATCCGCCCAGGATGCTGCTGTATCGTAGGTATCGTCGCTGCTCCCATCATTAACAACAATAATTTCCACAGCTTTTGCCCCATTGTCAATACTAGCCGAGCTTCCACGATGGCTTGCCCATTGTTGAATCCCCGCTCGAATGGCTCGCAGTGTCTCTCCGATGAGTCTCTCTTCGTTATAAGCAGGCACTATAATGGAAATCCCCTTGCAAGAGAGCTGATTTGTCACCTCAACCATCCCAACAGCCTCCTTAACAAGCGCTTCCAGAGGTGTTCTTGCTCATCAGGAAACAAGCTATGGAAGCCTTTAGCATCAGTCAGCTTACTTCCGACCTTGATTCGGACGAGCATTGAGCTACCCATGCCGAGCCTTCCCTTTTTCATAAAATCAAACATATGATTGTGCGTACCGATCGCAATGATGGATTCGCAATCGTGATCATACGCCAATAGAAGCGCCATATCCTCACTCGTGCCACAGGCTGGAAGCGTGATGGCCTGAAGCCCCATAGCCAGCAGTCTGCGCATGCCTGGTGCTGTCCCATCTGAATAGGCTTGCACTACGAGCTCAGCCCCGCATAGCAGCGCTGCATCCGATACGCTGTCCATATCTCCGACAATAAGATCTGGCATAAAGCCTTGTTCGAGTATAGCATCTGCTCCACCATCCACTCCGATGAGGACAGGCTGCTGCTTATGAATATAACCGTGAAGCGCCTTCAGATCACTAATATAATGATCGCCGCGAATCACGATAAGCACTGGCCGACCTTCAAGTCTCGTTTTCATGGCTTTACAGCGCAGTGGTTTCAGAATTCGTTCCTTTTCCAAGGAAGCAAAGGCAAGCGTATTATCCATAAAAATACTCAACTGCTCCTGCATAGAGCTTAATGCCTTGTGATAATGTAAAAACCATTTCTCTCGTGTAAATCTCTCACATGGAAGCACATGGTTATCAATGACAATGCCAGCCTCAGTCCATTGAAGCTCACTGCGATCAGGGATAAACGGAAGCCACATGGGCTCTATTTGAACAATAGGTATCCCTTTGTCCAATAATAGCAAGGGCCCTCGCACGGGAACGGTTCCTGACATGACGGGGCCTGCGTTCACAACTAGTCTCACATCGGCTCGAATCAAACCTTCTGCTGCCAGTTCATCCATATCCATATGATGAATCACAGCAACCATGCCGGGTTCAATATTCCGCACAAGCTGTTTCGTCCGTCTATCAACTTGGGCAATCCCCTTGATATGGCCTGTTAAAGATTCCTCTTTTCTAATTGCCATTGGCACGCACTCCGCTTCTATAGCTCTTGTTCCCTCTATTTTGGGTCAGAACGTGCCATATCATGCATGCATCCGATATTTTATAATAAAAAAGTCCGATTTCCTTCAAACCAATCCTTATAGGCCATAGCTGGCAAACTATGCTGAATATAGCTGACTATCGAGTTTTTTTCCTCCGGTTTAAATTGATACTTACAGTCCAGTCCATTAAAAAGCAGCTTGATCCCTAATGAGGCCCCATCTTTACCGACAATAAGCTGAATGACATAGAGCTCATCAGGCTCGTCATCGAATCGGCAGCCAATGTCAATTTCAACAGACTGCTCAGACTCATTTTCGAATTCACAATAATCGAATTTCATTATTTCCTCCTACACAAATGGTGTTTATATGTTTATTAATTTAAAAACAAGCTAAATCTCAATACTAAATATTATCTTATTATGTCCATCTACATTCCTCAGGCTTCTTATCAAACAAAAATTCCCGAAACACCGTTGTTCTTAATTGATGTGTATCAGTTCTATCCAAATATTCAATACGACAACATAAACGCGGCTCAATCCATTGTGTCTTCTGCTCCTTAACTGTATGGAGCTGCTTGGCAAGTCCCAGGAAGTGTTCCTTTTCCTCTGGCTTACATGCTAACTCTACAACACCTACAGGCTTATTTTGAACAGTTCTAAAGTTCAATCCAATAACAAGCTCAAACGGTTTGTCTCTATATCCCAGTATCATAACGTCAATCGTCTTGAAGTGCTTGATCTTTAACCAATCCGGACTTTTAGTGTCCAGATAGTACTTCGATTCCTTGCGCTTTGCCACAATTCCTTCCATATCACGATCTTTGGTCAATGTAAACAAAGCTTGCCCTTGCGCTTCAATATACATGGTGGGCGCTATGACAGGCGTTAGTGAGACAATATCAGCTAGCCGTTGTTTCCGAATCATAAGCGGCTCTTTCAAATGCTCACGATCCGTATATAAAACATCAAATACTACAAATGCTGCTGGATGTGTTTTTACCGCACGAGTGATTTTTGATGAATTGCTTAGCCGCCCTCGATATGAGAAATCATCAAATACAGGTCTGCCCTCACGCAGTACAATGCCTTCGCAATCCAAAATCGCGGAATATGCTTTTATAGCCTCAGGCGCTTCCAATAACTCTGGAAACTTATTGGTTACGATGTTTCCGTTCGGTGTGTAGGCTTCAATTCGATTGCCTTGCTTATGTAAAAGCAGCCTCCATCCGTCCCATTTGGGCTCGAATATGAACCTTTCATCGTTGAACGGTTCACTGCCTATGCTAACGATCATTGGCTTGATTTGTGTAAAAAGCATTGTGTTTCACCTCTTACACTATTTTGATGCTTGTTGCATGGATATAACCATCCCTAATAACCCCAGCGGGATAGACTCATATTGCTTACATCTAAATTGTTTGTTACATACAAACACCCAATAAATCGTTTTAGATTTATCGGGTGAGATGGGAAAAATTATCGGTTTGAAAACAAGTGTATCGGCTAACGTCAACTGGATGTATCTAGTATCCATTACACGCAACCCCTTGCCATACCCTACTCCTTACCCTTTCAGGATACCTTATGCTCAATTCTGAGCTTATCCGCGACCATGGCGATAAATTCCGAATTGGTTGGCTTTGATTTCGAGATATTAATCGTGTAACCGAAAAGGTGCGAGATGCTGTCGATGTTGCCGCGCGTCCAGGCGACTTCAATCGCGTGGCGGATGGCACGTTCTACGCGGCTTGGGGTAGTTTTGTATTTTTCGGCAATTTGCGGGTACAAGGTTTTGGTGATGGCACCCAGAATTTCAATATTGTTATAAATAATCGTGATGGCTTCACGCAGGTATTGATAGCCTTTAATATGAGCAGGAACACCTATTTCGTGAATAATCGTTGTAATATTGGCATCCAGATTTTTACCTTTGGGAAGCTGCACAATGTTGGCTCTTGTGCTTGTTGTGTTCGAAGTAACCGAGTTACTTTGGTTATTGGAGACAAGCTGCCGGATTCGGCTTGTCAATATTTCCATATCGAACGGCTTTAGTATGTAATAAGAAGCACCCAATTGAACCGCCTTTTGTGTAATGTTTTCTTGACCGAAGGCCGTCAACATGATGATCTTGGGTTGCGGATTCAAATTCATATCACGCAGCTTTTCCAGTACGCCCAGACCGTCCAGATGCGGCATGATAATATCGAGGATAAGTACATCTGGAAGCCGATTGCCTTCTTCGATCAAACGAAGAACATCATTGCCATTATAGGCTATTCCCGAAACACGCATGTCATCCTGCTCATCAATATATTCAGACAGTAAGTTAGTAAATTCTCGGTTGTCGTCAGCCAGCAATACTTCAATCGTTTGCAAAATTAGCTTCCTCCTTCAAAATGGGTAAAGATGGATGTTTAATTGTTTTCTTTAGTATACTTTCGACATGATAAATAAAATTCCTTCTGTCGAAATTTATTTTTCTGGATTTTTTTTTGTATTTATCATATAATTAATATTTTGTTTCAAGATAGCTGACCATTCGACATGTTTAGTCAAAAAAACAAGTTCCCCCTTGAGGGAGAACTTTTAAGATGCTTTCATTGTTTCATTTAAGGTCTGACGAAGCATTATGCCTGCATCCTGCAGCATCCACTCAATAAAACATCCATAGCCACTAGTCGGATCATTAACAAATACATGAGTGACAGCACCAATCACTTTACCATTCTGAATAATCGGACTCCCGCTCATTCCTTGCACAATACCACCGGTTTTTTCCAGTAAGCGCGGGTCTGTGACTTTGATAACCATACCTTTAGTTGCCGGAAAGTCCTGCTTGGTCACGTGCATAACTTCAATATCGAATTTCTCAACCTTTTGCCCACTCACAACCGTATAAATCTGGGCAGGACCTTCTTTTACTTCTTCTGAAAAGGCGACAGGTAAAGCTTCTTTGGAAAAGCTATGATCGGGCAGTTCATTCATTTGACCAAAAATTCCGAATGACGTGTTTTTCTCGATGTTGCCAAGCACTTTACTTTCCTTGGAAAACTGGGCTCTTTTTTCTCCAGGTTCGCCATTCTGGCTTTTGGAGATCGAAGTTACATTGGAATGAACAATCTCCCCTGTACCTACGGCAATCGGCGTTTGTGTATCCATATCGGTGATAACATGGCCCAATGCTCCATATACACCTTGATCAGGTGCGTAGAAGGTCAGTGTCCCCACACCTGCCGCTGAGTCTCGAATATACAGCCCAAGTCGATATGTTTTATCCACAATATCGTAGGCTGGCTGCATACTCAGCTCAAGCTCTTCATTATTTCGCTTTACAGTCAAAATAATGGGTTTCTTGCTTTCACCAGCCTCTGTCACCAGCTCAGACACCTTGGACACGTCGGTAATCGGCTTACCGTTCAGCTTGACAATCAGATCGCCCAATTGGATTCGGGCATCCTCACCTGGTGAAATCTTTTTTTCATCCGCTATCGTCACCAAATGATGGCCGACAACCAGAACACCAGCGGACTTTAGCTTGACTCCGATGGTATGTCCACCTGGAATAACCTTGAGGTCAGGAACAACATTGACCTTAACGGTTTTGAGTGGAATCTTGCCAAAAAGTTTTAGCGTAAGCTCCGCTTGCCCTGCTTTGTAAGATTCCAAAGAAATGGGATGATGAAGATCCACTTGAAATGAGTGCTTGTTCGATCCATTAACCTTAACAATGTCCGGATCATTCACGCTCACCTGGGCGCTAACAGGCATCGCCAACTGAAGACTGGTCTGCTGACCAGTGAACAGTCTTAGTTCTTCTGGAAATGAGGCAAAGCTTTGGAAGGGTGTGGACAGGCTACCCAGACAAACGAAGAAGATAAGCATTAATCCGATCAATCTTTTTCTCCGGTTGGAACTCATGGTGTCACGCTCCCTTGCTTCCTGTGCACGAGCGGCAATGACTCACCGCTTAATGCGTACCCTTAAGGTATCCCCACACCATTCGTTTTATAAGTGAAAATGATCCCACACTTGGGGCTACAAACTTCCTTTCTTGACATCTGCCAAATCCAGCATTTCCTGAGCATGCTGCAAGGTCGTGCCTGTGACCTCTACACCTCCGAGCATACGCGCCAACTCGTGAATACGTCCTTCAGCAGATAAATCGTCTACATGGGTAAAAGTCCGCTTTCCGTCGTTTGTTTTGTGAATCAGGTAATGAGCATCGGCCATACAAGCGACTTGCGGAAGATGAGTAATTGAAAACACCTGACAATCCCGGGACAGCCGTGACATTTTCTCGGCAATTGCCTGAGCTGCACGTCCACTAACTCCAGTATCAACTTCATCGAACACGAGCACAGGAATACGATCGACTCGGGCAAAAATCGATTTTAAAGCAAGCATCACTCTGGAAATTTCCCCACCTGAGGCGATTTTACTCAAGGATCGTAACGGTTCACCGGGATTGGCTGAAATCAGGAACTCCACTTCGTCCGCACCATTTGCGCCGCAAGACTCTTCGTTAAATTTAATTTGAACCTTAAATTGCGTTTTTTCCATATGCAGATCGCGCAGCTCGGCCACAATTTCGCCTGCCAGCTTGCCCGCTACCTGCTGTCTTTTCTCAGATAAGCTTTTGGCGTGCTTGCGTAAATTTTGAACAGCCTGATTTTCCTGCTTCTGCAGTTCCTGCAGCTTTTCATCCTTATTCTCAATCATATCGAGCTCATGCTGTACTTTCTTTAAATATTCAAGAATGTCAGCAATACTTTCTCCATATTTGCGTCGAAGCCCAGCCATGGTATGTAAGCGTTGTTCGATAAATTCAAGCCTTGTCGGATTGAATTCGATGTCATCACGATAATCACGGAGCTGATAAGCAGCATCTTCAAGCTGATAATAAGCATTTTGGACCTGCTCCAGAACAGATTGAAGCTTTATTGGGTCCAAAGCAGCAATATCCTCAATTTTTTGCATCACTTTACTAATCGTTGTAAGACCCGTTCCAGCTCCACTTAAAGAATCGTAAGAATCCGCAGCGTTCTGATATAACTTTTCCGCATTCGCTAGTATGCGTTTTTCTTCGAGTAATGATTCATCCTCGCCCAGCTTTAATTGAGCCGAGCTGATTTCCTCCACCTGAAAACGATACAGATCCAGCATTTGCAGAGATTTTTTACTGGTTTCCTCAAGCTCCTTCAAGCTTTTACGAATCCCGCTATACGTTAAATAGGCCTTCCCGTATTCGCTTTTTAATGGGCCTATCTCCGCTTCACCAAACAAATCGAGCCAATTGATATGCTCATCCACATGGAACAGCGATTGATGCTCATGCTGACCATGAATGTTCACAAGCCAGGCACCTACGGATTTCAGTCCTGCCAGATTAACCATTTGCCCATTAATACGGCTTGTGCTTTTACCTTGTGCTGTGATTTCACGACGTATGATTAAATGCTCTTCCGAATCGGCTTCAATCCCAAGTTCTGCCAGGGTTGTCCAAACCGGATGCCCCGACTCGATATGAAATAAAGCTTCAATGGAAGATTTATCGCTGCCGTATCGAACCAGATCGGCTGAGCTTCTTCCTCCAGCTACAAGGGTTAAAGCGTCAATAATAATGGATTTACCTGCGCCTGTTTCTCCGGTAAGGACATGAAACCCTTTACGAAAGTTAAGGTGTACGGATTCTATAACAGCTAAATTGCGTATTGTCATTTCAAGCAGCATCGTCAACTCTCCCTGTTAGCTAAGCATGGATAAAATCTGATTTACCACCTTGCTGCTTTGTTCTTTGCCGCGGCAAATCATTAATATGGTATCATCGCCACAGATCGTTCCCATAATTTCCGGCCATTCCAGACTGTCAACCAGCGAACCTATCGCATTGGCCGTTCCCGGAAGGCTTTTTAATACGACCAGATTATCGGTATAATCGATATGTACAAAATGATCATTTAAAGCTCTCTTCAAACGGTGCAGAGGATTGTAACGCTGATCGGCAGGAACCGAATATTTGTAACGGCCATCATCCAATGGAACCTTAATCAAATGTAATTCCTTGATATCCCGTGAAATGGTTGCCTGCGTAACCGTATAACCCGCAGATTTCAATCGATCAACCAGCTCATCCTGAGTTTCAATTTCATTATTCGTAATAATTTCGCGTATTTTGATATGTCGTTGGCCTTTCATTTTATACCTCATCCTCGTTGTCTATTTGAAATCGGATACACTGTATCCTCTGCTGCTGCGGATCTACATAAAGCACGCCTGAAGTTTGCGGATACAGTAAATGGAAGACAAGCAGATGATCACGTATCGAGCTTCCTGTGGCTTCCATAGGCTTGCGCTCTCTGGCAACCTTTACTGTATAATACAGTCCGTCCTGCTCCACGAAATAATCAATAAACAAACGGCTGTGCAAGGGCTCCCCCTCATTAATCGTAATGTGAATGGGAATACGCTGTTTGCCGCTAATGACCTTGAATCCATTTTCCTCCAGTAACCGAGTAACTTCATCCGACGATACCGGGGTACCTTCCGGAAGTGGAAGTCCTTCCCCTTCACTTTCCATAGTGCCCTTCATTCGATTGCGAATATACAGGTATAACCAGAATCCCACGATCAAAATTATCAAAATTATAACAAAGCCATCGCCACTTTGCATCCCGTTCACCTCAATGGTAAGTATTCGAGAAACCCGACCAATATCCTCCAAAAAAACAAAAAACTCATCCTCCAGATGAGTTTTGAAGCTTTTGCGCATCGATGACTACTTGCTGAATCCACTCGTCTTTGAGTTGTGATGATACAATAGATTGAGGACTTGCTGATTGAAAATAAGCTAGAAACTCAACGTTGCCTTCGCCGCCGCGTATCGGAGAAAAGGTAAGTCCCTGCAAATAAAATCCAGCTTCCTCTGCAAAACCCAGCACCGTTTGAAGTACTTCCGTGTGAACAGACGGATCGCGTACAACCCCTGTCTTGGGAACCTTGTCGCGACCTGCCTCAAATTGCGGCTTGATCAATGCAACGACCGATCCATGCTCTGCCAAAATGCTTTTTAACGGAGGCAGGATCAGCTTTAAGGAGATAAACGATACATCAATCGAAGCAAAAGCAGGCTGCTGTCCTTCCAAATCCTCCAGCTTCATAAAACGAAAATTGGTTCGCTCCATGACCTTCACCTGAGGATGGCTGCGCATCGACCAATCCAATTGATTATAGCCCACATCCACTGCGTATACGTAAGCCACTCCATGCTGTAGAGCACAATCCGTAAATCCTCCGGTGGAGGCTCCAATATCCAGCATGGTGATGCCATTCAGATCAATATTAAACAGCTTTAAAGCCTTCTCCAGCTTCAATCCACCTCTACTCACATAGGGATGGATTGCACCTTTAACAAGAATTCTGGAGCTTCTGAGCACCTTTGTACCGGCCTTGTCGATGGGTTCCTCATCCACCTGAACAAGTCCGGCCATGATGGACGCCTTCGCTTTTTCCCGTGTCAGAAAAAAGCCCTGCTCCACAAGTAATACATCTAATCGTTCTTTATCTGCTGCCATGCTGAAGTTATTCCCACTTTCTGCCGAGATGATTCAAGCATGCTGCCGTTTGCGCGGCATCAACGCTTTTACCTCGGATACAAGCCGTTCTGCAGTAAGTCCTACTTCCTGACGCTGCTCTTTTACCGATCCATGCTCGACAAAATAATCGGGAACTCCGAGGATTTTGATTTGCAAACCATGACGATTCTGATTCGCATAAAACTCAAGCACACCGCTGCCGAAGCCGCCCATTATTGTGCCTTCCTCCAAAGTAATGATAGGCAGGTTCTCCTTGGAGATCTGAAGCAGCATAGCCTCATCCATGGGTTTAATAAAACGTGCGTTAACAACCCGAAGCTGCAAGCCATCCTTATTTAACTGCTCGGCAGCCTCTAAGGCGATGCCAATCATAGGTCCCACAGCCAGCACTACGGCACTGTCGCCAGGTCTCAGCACTTCCCATGTACCGATAGGAATCGCCTTTAAAGGTTCATCCATGGGTACGCCAAGCCCATTGGCCCGTGGATAACGAACCGCGATTGGACCTTCATCATAATCGACTGAAGTTTTGAGCATATGACGCAGCTCATTTTCATCCTTGGGCATCATCAGCACCATGTTAGGAATGCTTCTCAGATACGCAATATCGTACACACCATGATGGGTTTCACCATCTTCTCCGACAAAGCCTGCACGGTCGATAGCAAAGATCACATTCAGATTCGCACGACAAATATCATGAACAATCTGGTCATAAGCTCTCTGTAAAAATGTGGAATATACAGCAAATACAGGCTTCATGCCCTCGCTCGCAAGCCCCGCACAGAAGGTAGCTGCATGCTGCTCGGCGATCCCAACATCAACCATCCGTTTTGGAAATTGAGCTGCAAATTTCAGCAGGCCAGAGCCTCCAGGCATCGCGGGAGTAACCGCAATAATTCTTGAATCCTGCTCAGCCAGCTCGATCAGCGTATTGCCAAAAACATCCGTATACACGGGATGTCCGACAGCCTTAAGCATTTTGCCAGACTCGACCTTATATGGACGTGCCCCATGCCAGGCAAACGAATCTGCTTCTGCTGGCAAGTAGCCTTTACCTTTTAATGTCAGCACATGAACCATAACGGGTCCTTCAACCTTCTCGGCCTGCTTTAACGTCTCCAGCAGCACAGGAAGATTGTGTCCGTCAACCGGTCCCAAATAAGTAAAGCCCAGTTCCTCAAATATAACTCCAGATACAAGCATATATTTCAAGCTGTCTTTCAGCTTTTCCATCGTCTTGGCCAGCGTCCCGCCAATAGCCGGGATTTTCTTCAACAAATACTCGACTTCTTCCTTGGCTTTCACATAATGCTTATCGGAGCGGATTTTCCCCAAATAATTATGCATCGCGCCAACGTTAGGAGCAATCGACATTTCATTGTCGTTCAGAATGACCATCATGTTCTTTTTCTCATGTCCGATGTGGTTCATAGCTTCAAAGGCCATACCGCCGGTCAAGGCGCCATCTCCGATAACAGCGATGATCTTGTTGTCCTCACCTTTGAGATCACGAGCTACTGCCATGCCCATGGCTGCCGATAACGACGTACTGCTGTGCCCGGCCTCCCAGACATCATGCTCGCTCTCCGAGCGCTTGACAAAGCCACATAGACCCTGGTACTTACGCAGGGTATCGAACTGATTCATACGTCCGGTAAACATTTTATGCACATAGGATTGATGTCCCACATCAAAAATAAATTTATCTACAGGGCTATTGTAAAGATAATGAAGGGCTATGGTTAGCTCAACAACTCCCAGATTAGAAGAAAGATGTCCACCGGTTAACGAAAGCTTTTCAACCAAAAACTGCCTCGTTTCCTCTGCAAGCAGTTCTAATTGTTCGATCGTCAGGTGCTTCAAGTCTTGTGGTTGATTGATATGTTCTAGCAGCACGCGTGTTCCCCGCTTTCCTGTTTGGACTGTTGCGTATAACAAACACCCCAATCGCAGGAGTGAATAAGCAATCTATCCCACTAAACGTTTGATTTATTATAGCATAGTTGATGATAGGTGCTCAATTGTAAGATGATACGGAAAAATGCAGCTCATTGTGCATGTTCATATAGCTGACTTTTTGAACTGCCTCTACCAAGCTCACCTGTCTCTTTGCACAATAAAATCAGCAAGCTCCAAAAGTCTTGCTGAATACGGGAATCCGGCATTGATGATCGCCTGCTTGCCTTGTTCAACGAGCTCATTCATTTTGGCCTGAGAGGCTTCAATGCCTACAAAATAAGGATAGGTAACCTTTTGCTGCTTCTCATCACTTTTAACCGGCTTGCCGAGTTTCTTCTCATCCCCGACCAGATCGAGAATATCATCCTGAATTTGAAAGGCCAGACCGATATTATAACCGAACTTCTCCAACGCTTGGAGCTGTTTCGGATTAGCACCCGCCAAATGACCTCCAGCCTTCAAAGAAAACACGATTAAATCGCTTGTCTTGTGTGTATGAATATATTCGAGTTCCTCCAAGCGAGTTAAGCCCTGTTCTCCCTGCATATCCGCTGCCTGGCCGCCAACCATCCCCGGAGCACCTGCCAGTCTGGATAAATCCTCAACGATGTCGAGCACCCGTTCAGCCGGCACCTCATAAATCCGATACGCCTGAACAACTGAATAAAATGCATGGGTAAGCAGTGCATCACCGGACAATACAGCCATCGCTTCACCGTATACCTTATGGTTCGTTAGCTTGCCGCGGCGGTAATCATCATTATCCATCGCAGGCAAATCATCATGAATCAGTGAATAGGTGTGAATCATTTCAACTGCACAAGCAACGGGAATTGCCGATTCCGTGCTGCCATTCAGCGCTTCTACTGCTGCCAGCATCAAAATGGGACGGAGACGTTTGCCCCCCGCCATCAGTGAATACATCATGGATTCCCTTAAGGTTTCAGGAATATTCCAGATACCGGGAATGGATTCAAGCAATTCCGCTTCGATCAGCTCGACTTTTTGGTCAAGGTATTGCTTTATTGTCATTTCGGTGCTCATATTAAGCTCCACCCTTTTCGTCTGTGCCTGGATTGAAAGGTTTTTTGACCAATCCGCCCTCTTGCTCCATCAAAATTTCGATCTTGTGCTCTACCTGCTCCAGCTTGCTTCCACACAATTGGGACAGCTTCATACCTTCTTGAAACAGCTCAATCGCTTGCTCCAAGGGGACATCTCCACTCTCAAGAAGGGCTACGATTTGCTCCAATTTATCCATCGCCTCCTCAAAGCTAGGCGTCGTTTCCTGTTTTGACATTTTCTTTTCCCTCCATTGACCATACATGGCAATCTACTTGCCCATCCGTCAATCTAAGCTTCAGTACATCGCCGATCTGTACCTGCTGGATGGATTTGATAAGCTGCTTTTGATTTTCATCGTAGACAAGACTATAGCCCCGCTGCATAACCTTTAATGGACTAAGCGCATCCAGCTGACGGATAGCACTGACCAGCTCCTGCCGCTTTTGGCTCTTGGCCGTCTGAATCGCTTGCTGCAATTGGCGTACGGTTGAGCCCAGACGGCGCTTGGCAAACAGCACCTGCTCCTTCGGATTGTACGAAGACAGCAGCTTGTCCAGCTTAAGCTGACGCTCCTGCAGCTTGGTCAGACGTCTGCGCATTTTGTAGGCCAGCTGCTCCTTCGTCCGATCCAACCGTTCCATTGGCTGTACGAGCAGCTGTCTGCGGGGATTCAGAAATACCGGTGACCGCCGCGCCCTGCGCAAACGGTCTCGCCCCCGCTCCAACTGATTGGACAACCCACCGTGAAGCCTTTGATTATAATAGCTGAGCTGCTGTCTAAGCTCCAAATGATGAGGAACCGCCAGTTCTGCTGCCGCTGTTGGTGTTGCCGCTCTGAGATCAGCAACAAAGTCGGCAATTGTGAAATCCGTCTCATGACCTACAGCGGATATAATCGGTATCTGTGATGCATAAATCGATCGGGCTACTGCCTCTTCGTTAAATGCCCAAAGCTCCTCCAGGGAGCCTCCGCCTCTACCGACGATCATGACATCGACTTCATTTCTTGCATTCATCGTCTCGATCGCTTTCACAATAGAAGGTGCTGCCTGCGTTCCTTGCACCAGCACAGGATACAGCAGTATAGGCACATTCGGATAGCGCCGTTGAAGCGTAATCATAATATCACGGACTGCCGCCCCTGTCGGCGAAGTAATGACTCCGATCGCCTTTGAAAAACGTGGAATCGATTGCTTCCGTTCAACTGCGAACAGTCCTTCATCCGCCAGCTTTTTCTTCAGCTGTTCAAAAGCCAGATACAAACTTCCGATGCCATCAGGCTGCATTTGAGATACATAGAATTGGTATTGACCATCACGCTCATACACGGAAATATTCCCGCAGGCCAATACCTTTGTGCCTTCACGCGGGATGAATCCGAGTCTCTGGTTGCTGGAGGCAAACATGATGCTTTTCAACCTGCTGTCCGCATCTTTTAATGTAAAGTACATATGACCGCTGGAATGATGGGTGAAATTGGAAATTTCCCCGCGGACCCATACGTCCTGCAGGGTATTGTCACTTTCGAGACGCATTTTGATATATCGGTTCAGGTCTTTGATCGAAAGAACTTTTTTTTCTTTCATCTGCTTATCCGTTCACTTGGGACTGTAAGGTACGCGCAGCCGCATCAAGCGTATTTCTAAGTAAAATCGTAATGGTCATCGGTCCTACACAACCCGGAACCGGAGTAATATAGCTCGCTGTATCCAAGACATCATCAAAATCAACATCTCCTGCCAGCTTGCCTGTATCAAGTCGATTGATACCGACATCAATAACGATAGCGCCCGGCTTCACATGATGCTTTTTGACCATCTTCGGCTTGCCGACTGCTGCAATTAAGATATCCGCCTGGCGTGTAATTTCTTCCATATTGGCTGTTTTGGAATGGCATATGGTTACCGTTGCATGCTCTCTGAGCATTAATATAGCCATCGGCTTGCCTACAATATTGCTTCTTCCAATAACCACTGCATGTTTACCCGCGATATCAACGCCAATATGCTTCAATATGGCAATCACACCCGCAGGCGTACAAGGAGCCGGACCTTCCTTGCCAATCATTAAGTTACCAACGTTAACAGGGTGGAAGCAATCTGCATCCTTTTCAACCGCTATCGCTTCAACGATTTTATCCTCGGAAATATGTTTGGGAAGGGGGGATTGCACAAGAATGCCATGAATACGCGGATTGTGATTCAACTGCTCGATTAGTGCCAACACATCAGCCTCCGACGTGCTGCCCGCAAGCTTATGAACCTCGGAATAGATCCCTGCTTCTTCACAAGCTTTGGCTTTATTACGTACATAAACCTGAGAAGCGGGGTCTTCGCCCACGATAATAACAGCCAGTCCGGGCTGTACACCCTTGGCTGTCAAATTAGCGACTTCCTCTTTAATTTGCGCACGGTAAGTGCTGACGATCTCTTTTCCGTTAATGACTTGTGCGGACATGATTTGTCCCCTTTCCTGAATGTTTATTAACGTTTGCTTTTGATTTCATCCAGTTCCTTAATCATTTTGCCCAGCACGCCATTGACGAACTTGCCGGACTCCTCCGTACCAAAATGCTTGGACAATTCAATTGCTTCATTGACAACAACCTTGGGCGGAACATCATCACGGTATAGCATCTCATAAGAAGCCAATCGTAAGATTTCGCGGTCTACACGGGAAAGCCTGTCCATCTTCCAGCCCTTTAAATAGTCTTTAAGCAGCTCGTCAATGCTCTCCTTATGGGCAAGCGTCCCGTCCACAAGCTCCTTGATTTCCTCTTCAGCAATGGTATCCTTCGTTTTGATCAATTCAGACTCATCATCGTTTTGTGCTTCTTCCACAACATGAGTGATCGCCTCTATCACGCTCACCGTGTTCATTTCAACCTGATACAGGCTTTGGAGCGCTAGCTCTCTTGCCAATCTTCTTCTCATCCGGTTTAATTCCTTTCTAAAGGCTTCCTGAGGGAAGCTCGCTTCATAAACAGCAACTTCGTAACATCAAACAAAAAAATCCTTGGCAAGAACCAGGGATTTCATCTAAACAATCTCCATTTGTCCATGATCCAGCGCCACGTCGTTTCAACGGGAATGGCGGGTTCTCCCCGCTCTACACGATTCCCTATATGATAACAAGTATATACGATTAGGGCGAAAATTAACATATCCCACAATCCGCAAATTAAATAGATGAGTCCCAATAGTACGCCACCGACTGACCCCAGGGTTTTCCCGCGATGACGTTCCCACAGCAGTTCCCACAGCCCATTCCACATGGAAGAACCCACCTCTACTCTACCCGACTTTTAAATGTAGGTGTTGATTGTTGAATATTGGCGATAAACACGGTAACAACTGCAACCGGAATTCCCGTTATTTCCTCGATATGCTTTTTAACCCCTGCTTGCATCTCTTCGGTCAACTGCGGAATTGAGGTTTCCCCGTCTACGATCGCCCTGATGATAATTTCCAGGCCCGCGGGACTTACCTTCACCCGAGCCTTTAAATCCTTCACACCGCGTGTACGCTGTGCTGCCTTCAAAGATAGATTTTCGACCGTTTCCATTGAGATTCGAATATCTCCAAACTCGGTCCGTTGATCTATGGACGGCACTACCGCACTGCTTCGCGGCAGGGATACTATCAGTAAACGAATACTGATCAGCATAGTCACGACTGTCAAGGATATAAAGGTTAATGCCGTATGCAAATCAAAGTACACGTCACGGGCAAAATTAACAGCTTTATCGAAAGGAATCCAACCCAAAGCACACAATAACACCGAGCAGCCTACGATCAGAACAACGACGCTGAGTACGAAGAGAAGCAGTCTATCTATCACTTTTACCACAAAACCGGACTCCTTCCGAATGAGAGCAAACCCCCTTACAGCTTGAAGGGGGTTTTCAAAATCGTTTTTTTCACCATTTCAAAACTACATTACTTAACCCGATGTGGAACAACTTCTGTCTCTTCCACTTTCTCAACCGTTTTAAAAATAACATCATGAATGTGTACATTAACTTCTTTAACACTCAGACCTGTCATGGATTCGATAGCGTTCTTGACATTGAGCTGAACACCTGAGGCTACTTCTGGAATACGTGTACCGAATTCAATAACGATGGATACATCAACCGCTGCTTCACGCTGTCCGACTTCAACCTTAACGCCTTTGGACAAATTTTTGCGACCTAGCAGTTCGGCAATCCCGCCTGCAAAACCGCCACTCATTCCTGCAACTCCCGGAACTTCAATCGTAGCCATACCGGCTATGATCTCGATGACTTCCGGAGCTATCTGGATCGTACCCATTTCTGTTTTTTCGTAATCCGCAGCAATCATTGTCATGATTTGGGGGCCTCCTAATTTTATAATCCGATTCCTAAGCGTCTATTTCTTCGATCTCTCTATATGTATGCGCGAAGTTAGCAAACTTGTCTTAACCCATACTATATCATCATCATATAGCCATGACAAATAAAAGCTTTACGATTCAGGGTCATTCACGTCATGATCTTCAAGAAATTTGATGTCAAAATCCCCGGAAATAAATTTGTGGTGCTCCAGCAGCTTCAAATGAAAAGGGATCGTCGAGTGTATGCCTTCAACCGCAAATTCGGACAACGCACGCTTCATGCGCTGAATCGCTTCATCACGGTCTCTTCCCCAAACAATCAGCTTGGCAATCATCGAATCATAGTGCGGTGAAATCGTATATCCCGGATACGCAGCGCTGTCTACTCTGACTCCGAACCCTCCAGGTGGCAAATAAAATTGAATTTGTCCGGCGGAAGGCATGAAATTACGGGTGGAATCCTCAGCATTAATACGGCATTCAATCGCCCATCCTTCGATTCTAACCTCATCTTGTGTAAAGGATAGCGGGTCCCCTTCAGCAATCCGGATCATCTCTTTAATAATATCTATACGGGTGATCATCTCCGTTACCGGGTGCTCTACCTGAATACGCGTATTCATTTCCATAAAATAAAACTGGCCATCAGCGCCGAGTAGAAACTCCAGTGTTCCAGCTCCTGAATAATTAACAGCCTTGGCAGCACGAACGGCAGCTTCACCCATCCGTACACGCACTTCTTCAGTCAAAATTGGACAAGGTGCTTCCTCAACGAGCTTTTGGCGTCTGCGCTGAACCGAGCAATCCCGTTCACCTAAATGGACGACATTGCCATGCTTGTCTGCCAATATTTGAATTTCAACATGCTTCATTCCTGTCAAATACTTTTCCAGGTACACGCCAGCGTTTCCAAAAGCTTTTTGAGCTTCCTGCTGGGCATTGGTAATTTGACTAATCAGCATCTCTTCATCGTCGGCAATACGAATTCCTTTGCCTCCACCGCCTGCTGTTGCTTTAATGATGACCGGATATCCAATTTCCTTGGCGATCCTGAGCGCATCATCCAAATCCTCAACAAGACCGTCAGAGCCAGGAATAATCGGAACGTCCGCCTGTTTCATCGTAAGCTTGGCTACTGCTTTATCACCCATTCGATTGATCGCATCTGGCGAGGGACCGATAAAGGTAATGTTACAGCTCTCACAAATCTCGGCAAAATCGGCGTTTTCAGCCAAGAATCCATAACCAGGATGAATCGCATCGGTTTCAGTCAAGGTTGCTACACTCATAATATTGGTCAAATTCAGATAGCTGTCCTTGGATAAAGTGGGGCCGATGCAATATGCCTCGTCTGCGAGCCGGACATGCAGCGATTCCCGATCTGCTTCCGAATACACGGCAACTGTGGATATACCCAGCTCTTGACAAGCACGAATAATCCGAACGGCAATTTCGCCGCGGTTGGCAATTAAAATTTTTTGAAACTTCATTCCGATCTCCTCCTACAAGTTTTCCGAAGGAAAACTGACTTCATAAGCGTAACCTTGAGTTTTCCGAAGAAAACCGACTTCGCACTTCGTTACTCGGGTTTTACAAGGAACAAGGGTTGGCCGTATTCTACCAATTGGCCGTTCTCTACCAGTATCTCCACAATTTCACCTTTGATTTCTGCTTCGATCTCATTCATCAGCTTCATCGCTTCAATGATGCAGACAACGGACTTCTCTTTAACCTGGCTGCCTTTGTTCACAAAATCAGCAGCACCTGGGGATGATGCCGCATAGAACGTGCCGACCATGGGTGATACAATTTTATGTAAGTTCGCGTTCGCCGCAGGTGCTATCACACCCTCCACCACAGGGTTATGACTTTCCGCCGGGGCATGGATTACCGTTTGTGGTAAGGATTGTTGAGGTGCTAAATGTTGAAATGAGTGCTGCGTTGGTGATGATGCAAATACAACAGATTCTGTTTTGGTAGGTTTGCGAATCAGCAAACGAGAGCCTTCATTTTCAATTTCCAATTCCTGCAGGGAACTTTGATCGATTAATTTAATTAATTCTTTAATTTCGCTAAGTTTAAACACTAGATTCACTCCTTCAACGATGGTGAAACAATAACGTTGCTATTATACCACAATCCCTTAACAAAGAAAGAGTTTCCTCTGACTACAGCATAAGTGGAAGCGATATCACAAATTGAATTGTCCCTTTATCGGGCTGAACGACACGAATCTGTCCCCCATGCAAACGGACAATTTCACTGCAAACCGCTAACCCGATGCCTCTTCCACCCTCTTCAGGAACCTGTTGATAGAAGCGATCAAACATGCGGTCAAGTGTTTCATCCGTCAGTGCAGCTACTTCATTCTCAAAAATAATTTCCATTGATTCTTCCTTTTTCTCATAAGACAAACTTACATGGCCGGCTGGAAGCGCATATTTAAGCATGTTAGAGGCGATATTATCGAACACCCGCTCCATTAAAAACAAATCTACCTTTACCATCAGCGCGTCCGCTTCAAACAAATCGTCCAGCGATTTGTGCGACCACGTAAATCCGCCTCCGCGAATGATAGGCTCGGTCCTTTTATAAAGAAACCTCAGCAAGCCCTCTGAGCTCATCAGCGCGGGTTGAAAATTCATTTCGTTTTCCTGCAGTCGTGCCAAATCATTCAGGTTCTGTGCCAGCCGTACAGCCCATTCGGATTGCTGCCCGATAAGCTTTAAATGGTGAAGTCCATCTTCCTGAACATGGACCTGCAGAAGCTTCGTTTGTTGACGAATCAATGCAATCGGTGCATTCAAGTCATGAGCGATATTATGTAATAAACGAGAATTGGACCGATGCGATTCTGTGAGCTGCCGGGTTCGCTGCATTACCTTTTGTTCCAGCTGCTCATTGGACTCAGCCAAGCGTAGGGTGAGCGCCACAGATTCCTGCTTAAGATGGATATAACGCCGGACGGTAACTGCCATCTGCGTAAGTAAATAGATAAAGAAACCGGTATTGATAAGACCTTCCGATGTAAGTGGAATACACAGGTAATAAAAAGAATCACTCAATACAGTGAAAACTGCAATGATACCCGCTATCGCACCAGAACGCGCCCCAAGGCGACGCTGCCTGACTGCCCTTGGATAAACAATACATGAAGAATACAAAAGCGTGCAGGTAATCAACACCGTAAATACGCTAAGCCATTGAGTGAAAATAACAGGTCGTGTTAACAAAACAAATACAGCGAACAACCCAAAGATTAAATAAAGGAACTTCAGTACATATCTGGAAAAATGCTCAGGGAAGATCGAACTCAAGTATTGATTGAGAGCAAGAATGGCTGCAATCTCAATCAAATATTCCAGCTTTACCTGCCATTCCCAGAGTAGATCCGGAAGAAAGGAAATGACCAAAACTTCACCAAATAAGAATGTCCGCAGTCCTAATAAAATCGATAGAAGGCCCAGAAATAAGGTTGAACGATCAGATATGTATAACGATGCAAATACTAAATAAAACAAACCCATCATCAATAAAGCGCCCGCACTCATGCAGTCTCTAACCAAAGGAGGAAGTGAATCGGATTGGATCGCCCGTTGGCTCCCAATATGAATTTCGCTCCAAATTCCACCTTTGCGCTGGGCGTAATTGGATACCTGTATATCCATTTGCAAGTTGCTGCTCTCCGGGATAAAGTAAACGTATTCAGGGGATTCATAGGGTACTGATGTCGAGGCCGTTGTACCTACCGTGCCTAGTTCCATTAACAATCGACCGTTGATCCACATTCGATAGGCTGAAGAAATCTGTCTCATATTTAAGCCAATTGTTTGCCCCACATCGTCAGGATGCAGTCGAATTTGTAATCGATACGTTCCGTATTGACGATTCCATTCCTTGTCACCTATGTATGGCGCAAATTCCCAGCTTGCAGGAACCTCCATATATCCGGTGTTTGCCTCCGGCCAGCTTTGTTTCGGGTCGACCAGCCTATCGGGAGCGAAGCGCCAATCCCCAGACAACACATAAGAACGGTTCACACCTGACAATGAAAATCCACTGAAGTCCACCTCCCCCTTGTTCACGCGCGGAATTGACTCCTCTTGGGAACATCCCGTGAGCATAATAACCCATACAAACATGACCACGACCAAGGTTCTCAACAATGTCCTCCTTCAATTAACAAGCATGGTTGAAAATTTACAGCTGTTTACTATATTACATGATACAATAACTTTGCATAGATTAAAAAGGAGAGCTGCATCCAGAAGGATCAAGCGCAAATGAGCCATGATAACCCACACTATTAAAGTCCTGCTTGCCGAGGATCATTCACTGGTTCGAAGCAGCCTGCAGGAAATCCTGCAAACGAATTCGAAGTATGAGATTATAGCCTCTGTAGCGAGCAGCGAAGAAGCTTTGAGTGCTCTCCAGGACAGCACTATTGTGCCGGAGCTTTGTATTCTGGATATTCAAATGCCTGATATGGATGGCATTGAATGCACCAAGGCGATCAGAGAACTATATCCTCAAATGAAAATTATTTTGCTGACTGCTTTTGATCACGATACTTATATGGAGGAGGGTGCCATTGCCAGGATCAATGGGTATCTGCTCAAGGATATGAATGTCGAGTCCTTTTATCGATCGGTTGAGATGGTCATGGAGGGCCAGTTTGTGGCACCACTCAAGCTGATCAACAACATATCCAGCAGACTCACCCAGCTTAGAGAGCTTGAAAAAAATACAACCATCAACGATCTGAGCAAGCTGTTATCCAAACATAGCACTTCACTCGATGACAAGGAGCTGGAAATAGTCAGACTGATTTGGCAAGGCTGGAGTAACCGGATGATCGCAGAGGATCTGTATATTACCGAAGGCACTGTCAAAAATTATGTATCGCGCATGTACCGGAAGCTAAGCATCAATACACGTTCAGAGCTTTTACAAATATTGGCTGTAAAGCAGGAATAATCGCACTTGTAGATTTGGAGCAAGCTGTAATCAGAATGTAATCCAAATTTAACAATCATACCCATATATCGACAGCTACTGCAGTACCTCCCTGCTATATTAGTAGTAGGCTTAGCTCAGCTAAGCACAATTGGAGGGATACATATGAGTGAAGTTGAAAACGAAGCGATTGTGGTTGACGAAGAGGCAACAGCTGCAGAAGCATCGGAGGAAGCAGTAGGCGAAGCCGACGCTGAGGTCGAAGACGTCCAGGCTGAGGCTGAAGAGGAAGAGGCCGTTGAGGAGGAAGAATCAGACGACGAGGAGTCTGAGGAAGCCGATGAGGAAATTTCCGATTCAGCGGAAGACGCGGACGATATCGTCACCGAGCCTGTGGAGTAGCACTTATGTATTATTTTTACGCGAAGAGTCCGACCCGTCGGACTCTTTTTTTGCAACCGCTTCCCACAATTAAATGGGCTGGCTAAGTTATGTGCTGGTCAACTTCTATACGAGCGTGATTCATTTATGCTCAGCCCTTCTTCTCAATCGATAAAAAACAATAAAGAAGCGGAGGATGCGACAATCCTTTTCCGCTTCTTTGTGCTTTTTCATTGATCTAAATCGGGTTTGTAGCTGCCGGGATCTCCTTAAGGTACAAATTGCACCACTATTTTATCAGCCGCAACGTTCATTTCCTGCATAACCTTATCAATAATGCTGACTGCCTGGCTTTTTTCCAGCTTATTGCTTTGAACAGTGACCCTCCATTTGCTGGCTTCCTCGGTAATCACAGCTTGCGGAAATTCCTTCATTAATGTATCTTCCAGGTTGGTAACCTTAGCCTCTTGATCCTGGAGCTTTCTCAGCTCTGCTTCTGCATTCGCTGCAGCTGTGGCGCTCTGCTTCGGATCAGCCAGAATCGTCATCCATTTCTCGGTCAGTTTGGCGAGCTCCTCATTACGTTTCAGCCCAAGACCTGCAAAATAGTCGCTGCCTGACTTGACCTGTGTCATGACCTGCTGAAGCACTTTCGCATCCTCTGCACTCACCGCTTCGTTGGCTTTGGCAGTAGGCTGTGCAGTAGCGGCACTGGCTTGGGTTGTGCTTTTCGGATCTTTGGCTGCTTCACTGCTTGCTTTAGGATCGGCAGCAGCTGGTGTCGTTGCTTTGGTTGTTGGTGCAGCTGGAGTTGCTGGATTGGCTGTAGGTGCGGCGGGGTTTGCTGGAGTGACCGTAGCGTTCGTACCAGCACTTGGAGCTGTATCGGTTTTGGCAGCTGCCTGAGGCGTCGTTTTGGATTCAACCGGCTTGACGTTCAGATCATTGGTGTTGATGACGATTTCCTTGGCGGAAAGTCCAGTTGTGCTGTCCGTTCCTTTGGCTGTACCATTTGTTGCAGTACCTGTTGTTGCTGCACCTGTTGATGTAAACTCAAGCTTGCTGACGTCTTCTGTAAACAAATAATAAGCAGATAACACGACCATCAGACTGAGCATGGATACCAACCAAATTGTTTGTCTTTTTGAGTTCATTGTTTTGCCTCCTAAAAGTTTTTGCGCCAGTAAAAACTGGCTTCGTAAGCTTTACTGAGTTTTCGTAGAAAACTTACTTCGTAAGCATCTACTATGTTTTTGCGCCAGTAAAAACTGGCTTCGTAAGCTTTACTGAGTTTTCGT
Organism: Paenibacillus sp. FSL H8-0034; assembly: GCF_038000305.1. NCBI lineage: Bacteria > Bacillati > Bacillota > Bacilli > Caryophanales > Paenibacillaceae > Paenibacillus > Paenibacillus sp. FSL H8-0034. The sequence continues at coordinate 3,132,833 of NZ_JBBOBS010000001.1, read as the reverse complement.
AGAAAACTTACTTCGTAAGCATCTACTGAGTTTTTGCGCCAGTAAAAACTGGCTTCGTAAGCTTTACTGAGTTTTCGTAGAAAACCTGGCGTCTATTGTTTACGCGGGAGTATGGAAATACGGTTGGCAGGAACGTCCAGCCCTCTCTCCACAGCCTCGGTCATCATTTTTTTGACGGTCAGATTTTCGGCTCCCTTGGCCACGACGACGACGCCTCTGATTTTGGGCTTGATCGTTTTGGTCACAAGCGGCTGCTTCCCACCTGAAACCTCGTAGATGACCACTTCCCCACTTCGTGTGACATCACTGATATGGCGGGTTGCACCATGCTGATCCTTCTCATTGGTTACCTGCTGGGTATCCTTCGTATTGCGCTCGACTGCAATTTCCTCAGTAGAATCAATCGTTACCAATACCTCCACCTCACCCACACCAACAATTTTGCTCAACAACTCCTTCAGCTGTGATTGGTAGGCTTCCTCATATTCACGAAAGGTGCTTCGTTCCTTGCTTGAGGAACCAAATACAGGCTTGGCTGTCTCTGTAGGAGAAGCTCGGCCTTCCCCGATAGGATCGACATCCTTGACATGAATAAAAGAATTAAGCACCATACACGCCGCTCCCACCAGCCCGAGCAGCAGCAGCCAGCGAAATGTCTGTATTCGTTTGGTTCCATTCGGCCCACCACCGAGCCATTTCTCGATCCATTTCATCAGACTTCCCATCGGTTCCACCTCCCCCTGCACCCTTCCCTGATTAAATGAATGCCCGCCGTTTCTAAGTAACCTGATCAGCTAAAGCTTTTCCCCTGTAACCTCTACATCTATACGGTCCTCCTGAACCTGCCATGTCTTGCTGAGCAGCATGCGGATTTGTGATTGCTGCTGCTCAAAGCCGGTGCTTGGCTTCGGCTTCTGTTTATTCCCTGTAGAGCCGTTAGCGCTAGCTGCTTTACTATCTGTCTGCCTGTTGTCTCCTCCTCCCATTGAGGTACTATCGATCTGACCACTGCTCGCTTCTATCGAAATGTCTATAGGCTTAACAGGTTCAACCTGAAAGGTGTTGACCGTCTGCGTCTGTATGTTGGATGGGACCGAAGCCGGTCGATAAGCGACTTGTACACGGATGCTGCGGATTTGCATCTGTCCGTTTGCGTCCTTACCGGTTTCCAGCTTCAAATCTCCTACCTTAAAAGCCGGCGTTTGTTCAATATTTTGTTTCATTAAAGTAATGATTTGCTGCTGCATCAGCTTCTGGGAGCGTTCCTCCTGCTGCATTTTCAGTGCTTCCGCCTGCTGTTGAATGCTTCCGAGTGTCTGCATGCTGCCGGCCGACCCTTGTGTCTGTGACTGCTGCAAGGTTTGCCCCGGACCTCCTGCTTGCGATGCTGGCGATGAAGCCTGGAAAACCGGCAAGGCTCCTCCCGATGCCGAATTGTCTTGAAAAAGCGATTGTGCCTGGCTCAGCATGAGATCAACGGAGGTCGACTTTTGAAACAATGAAAATAGCGGTTGAAGCAGGGTGAGTAAAATAAAAAGGCTGATGACTGTTTTCACATAACGCTGCATCGTCTGATTCGGCAGCAGGATGTCCACAAAAGTCGCGAGCAGGATCACCATAATGATCGATTTCAACCAATCGGAAAGCCAACCCATCCTGTTCCCTCCTCTGTCATCCCTATCTGCGTACAACGATCATCGCATCATCACGGAAAGATTGCCTGCTGCTATAAGCATCGTAATAGCCAGAAAAAACATCAGTCCAACCACGGCCAAGGCGGCAAAAACATAAATCAGGCTTTTTCCTATCGTATCCAGACAAGCAATGATAGGACTATCCCCAAGCGGCTGCATGACGGCTGCTGACAGGTTGTATATCAAGGCTAATGCCATTATTTTCAATGCAGGAAAAGCACACAAAATGAGCAGGATAACCAGTCCGACAAGTCCCACAGCATTCTTGACCAGCAGCGAAGCGCCTATTACCGTCTCCGAGGCGTCCGAGAACATTTTACCTACGACAGGTACGAAGTTCCCGGCAATATATTTCGCTGTGCGGATTGTGACTCCGTCCACGATGGCGCTGCCTGCCCCACGAACTGAAATAACTCCGAGAAATACGGTAATAAAGACTCCAAGACACCCCACACTTATCATTCTGAGCAGGTTAGCCAGCTGGGTTACCTTGTATTTGTCAGACAAGGAGCTAACGATATGCAGCACGGCTGAAAAGAACAGCAGCGGGAATACAATCAGATAAATGCCCGTCCCGACTGCGTGGATCATAAATACGATTAACGGGTGCAGGACAGAAACAGAAACCATATTACCCATCGAAGCCAGCAGTGTCAGCAGAAGCGGGACAATCGCGATCATAAAATGGATCATCTCGCTGATTGCCGCATTCGCATAACCGATGGCAACCGTGAAGCTGTTAACAGCCATGATCATCAACACCATAAAAACGATCGCGTACGCCACTTTACTGACGTTGTTTTTTTCAAAGGAGCTCTGCAGCGTCTCAAGCAGCATACTGAATATGGATAACACGACGATGGACGCCAGCAGCTTGCCATTATATACGAGCTCATGGAAGAAGTAACGAAAAATACCGGATAAGATCGTACTCATCTGAAAATCCTTGGCCCCGGTCAACAGCTCGTTAAAGGTCGGTGTCTTGCTTTCCGGAAAGTAACCTCCATACGTTTGCATCAGCTTGGTCCAATACTGCTCAACGGGATCGGTTTGCAGCCGTTCGGCCTCTTCCTTGATGATTTGCTCGACCGGACCAGCAGCTTCAACGTGATCTGTACCTGCTGTCATATTCGTAAATCCAATGCCACCCAGTCCCCCTATGAACAGGTACAGGAAGCATACCAGCAGCAGCCAACCCCGTTTGATCCCCAATTTGTTTCTGTCTCCATAAAGAGCAGCTGTAAGCGGTGTGGAGGTGTATCGTTTCCAAGTCTTGTAGGGCATCATTAGCTTCATCTCCTGGAACCATGCGACTTTACGTTAGGCTGGAAGCAGCTTCACGACCGTTTCTATAATGACGGATACGATGGGAATCGCCATCACCATAATTAATACTTTGCCGGATAGCTCGATCTTGGAGGCAATCGATTCCTGACCCGCGTCCCTAACAATTTGGGCACCAAATTCGGCAATGTAGGCAATCCCGACAATTTTGAGAATGGTTTTAAGGAAAATCATGTCTATGCTCGCTTTAGTCGCTAAATCCTCCAGTACCTGAATGACCGTTGATATTTTGCCGATGAGAAATAAAAAGATGGTGATACCCGTAAACGCGACGATCAGAAAAGCAAACATCGGCTTTTGTTCCTTGATGATCAGAACGAGAACGGTGGCGAACAGGCTCAGGCCCACTATTTGTATGATCTCCAAGACGATTCACCTACTGGAATAAGAAAATAGTTTTAATTTCCTTGAACAGGCTGTCCAGCATTCTGACAACCATAAACAGCACGACAACAAATCCGATTAATGTTACCCAATGCGCCATATCTTCTTTGCCCATTTGCTTCAGTACGGTGTGAATCATTGCGATAATAATTCCGATTCCGGCTATCTGAAATATCGCACTCACGTCAACGTTCATTCACGGCACCTCACCTCTAACCTGTAAACCCTTGATCCCATCCCTCTAATACATCAATATGACGACCAGCGCTCCCATCAGCAGCCCAAGACTGCGCCACATGCCTTCATACCTTTTACGTTCCTCCACTGCCGTTTCGAGTTCACCCTGCAGCTGTTGAACCGCCAGCCGGATATGCTTGACCTGATCGGCGCTGTCCGATAATCCTAGTGTACTCCCCAGCTGACTGAGAATTTCCTGCTCCCCCGTTTTTAGCACTGTATATTGCCAATGTTCAGCTATCGCTTGCTGCCATATGTGCTGTACTGTCCGACCTGCAGCTACTTTCAATTGTTCTGCGGTATAGCGGAATAGATGACTGACTGGTTGCGGACAGGCGCGTGCGACCTGCAGCAGTGCTTGAGGCAGCGGGGTCAAGCCATAGGTCATTTCGGTTTCCAACCGCTGCAAGGATCGGATCAGATCGGAAATTTGCCTGGGTCTTCGCGAAAATCGCTGTGCCTGATAAAAACCGAATAAGGTTGCCGACAGCATAATCATCATGGCTCCCAGCAGCTTCAGCATAAGGTGCTCCCTGACGGTTGAACGGAGCGTGTGATCATTGTTCGTTCCTGATCAACAGCGACTGTGAGAGCATGACTGCCTTTGATGGAAGTATTCAATCTGCGTCCCTGACCATCGTAGATACCTTCCAATGCTCCTATACTCGATTGATTGCTCAGTACGACGATCCTTTTAAAAACCTGATCATGGAGCAATTCCTTTAATACCGGCCTTCTTGAAATATCGTCATAATTCAAGCCATGTGCGGTGGCCATCACGGTGATACCGGCATGAATCGCTTCATGGATAGCTGCTGCATCTTCAGGTCTGCCAATCTCGTCCACAATCAGCAGTTCTGGAGACATGGATCGAATCATCATCATCATCCCTTCTGCCTTTGGGCAGCCATCCAGCACATCCGTACGCGGACCCAGTTCAAAGCGCGGCACTCCTCGGACGCATGCGGCAATCTCGGATCGCTCGTCCACGATTCCAACCTTGTATCCCCGTCGCAGTGACAAGCCACTGCCATTTACGGGACCCCTGCTGATAATCCTTGCCAAATCACGAATCAGGGTCGTTTTCCCCTGCTGAGGCGGGGATACGATCAAGGTATGAAGAATAGAGCCTTGTCCTGTTGCATCGGTCACATAAGGTAAAATTTGATTGCCGCAGCCCTTATGCTCCTTGGCAACCCGGATATTGAAAGAGCTGATATCCTTCAGCAGCCTGACCTTGCCCTGCTCCAGCACAGTCCGCCCAGCCAGCCCGATGCGATGCCCCCCTGCCACCGTAATGAAGCCTCTTCGCAGCTCCTCCTCAAAGGTATATAGCGAATGCTGCGTCAGCATCTCCAGCAGCGCGGCGCAATCCTCTCGATTCGGCCTATAAGCCTCAGCGGGATCGTTAGTTAGACCACCTGACTGTGAAACAAAGCTGTATTGCCTCCCCCAGCCAATCTCAAGAGGGCGCTGCTCACGAACCCGAATTTCTTGTAAATCCTGTACAATTTGAGAGGGTAGCGCTGCTAGTCTTTGACGTAATGAAACCGAAAATAGCTGAAGTAGTGACTGCATCCACCCACCCCCTTCATTTAATATGCAGTGAACCCTCACTGCTGTTCTGTCAGATTATTCTTCCGTTCACTAAATTATGTGTATGCTTGGCCTACTGAAATATGACCAGTTATTTTCTCAAAATCCCGATAAAAATGCAGCTCACACCAACAAGCACCCAGAGCATTTTGCCTACAGACAGCTTATCCGCAAGCCCCACCAGCCCTAGAGTGGTAGTCGTCAGCAGCACAAAGGGTCCTACCATAGCCAGACCGGTGTTAACCATCAGAGCTTTTTCAATCTGGTTATAACGTAGCATCAGAAGCGCGGCAATGATCTCGATACTACCCGACATCAAACGAAGTGCGGCCATACTTAATACAATTTTATTAATCAGCTTTCTCCTCTCCTTTCTTTATCTGCGTGTGGGAACTCTTCTATTTCAGCCTCTCATTCAACTCTATGCGGACATGTCTGCTTTTAGGCATACTGGGCACATCACTACCTTCTGATGCATATGATGACGAAGTAATCAATCCAAGTAACAGCGAGGCGATAAAACATGGAAGCAACGACACAGGTAAAATGGCATCCACTGCTCAGCGATCCGTCAGGTAAACGCACTGACAAACCAAGAATGCTCGGTAAAACCATGGTGATCGATAAAGGCCTGGGAATTCATGCGCTTGACGATTTGCTGCAAACGGCGGGTTCTTATGTCGATATGCTCAAAATCGGATTTGGCACATCACCGCTGTATGAAACGGATATATTGAAGCGCAAAATCGAGATGGCCAAAAAACACAATATTATCGTGTACCCTGGTGGTACGTTTTTGGAGGTCGCTATTCAGCAGGACGCGGTAGACGAGTTTTTTGATATGATCTCAATTTTGGGCTTTAACGGTGTTGAAATTTCCGATGGTACGATTGAGCTGGACCGGAATCTGCGCAGCCAGCTTATTACTCGTGCTGCAGAGGAAGGGTTCACGGTTATTACCGAATATGGAAAAAAACTGTGGGGCTCCTCTATCGAAATTGATGCATTGATTGAAACGGTTACTATAGACGCTGAGCTGGGTGCCAGCCTGATTACGATCGAGGGTCGGGAGTCAGGTAAAGGTGTCGGCATTTATGATGAGCAGGGCGAGTGTAAGGATCAGGACATCGTCAAGGTGCTGGAACGTGTGCCATCCAAGCATCTGCTGCTGTGGGAAGCTCCTCAGAAGGAGCAGCAGGTCCATCTGTTAAATCTTCTTGGAAGCGATATTCATTTGGGCAATGTAGCCCCACAGGATTTGATTTCACTGGAGGCGCTGCGTAGAGGATTGCGTTCGGATACGATGCATTTTGGTCTGGAGGCACCTTGTGCCTACGTCGGAGATTGGGTTATATAAGGAAGCTTACGAAGTCAGTTTTGCCTTGGCAAAACTTATAGTATCGCTTACGAGGCCAGTTTTGCTTAAGCAAAACTTATAGGAGGATAGCATCAATGGATATTACCGTCATTCCCAGTGTCAACGAGGCGCGTTCGGATGACCTAGTGAACAAAACTGTTATTGTCATTGATGTGCTGCGAGCCACCAGTACCATGCTGACAGCCTTGGCTCATGGGTGCGATGCGATTTATCCGGTCGAAACGGTGCTGCAAGCCAAGCAGCTTCTATTAGAACAACAGGAATGGCTAGCGGGTGGAGAACGTTACTGTAAAAAAATACCGGGTTTTGATCTAGGCAACTCCCCATTTGAGTATATGGATGACAAAATTGCAGGTAAAACCATTATTCTTACGACTGCCAACGGTACCCGTGCTATCCAAAAAGCGAACAGGTCCGGTACTGTACTTATCGCTTCACTGCTTAACGGCAGAGCCTGCGCGATGGAAGCAGCAGCCTTAAATAAAGATATCGTCATCTTGTGCTCGGGTACGCAGGACGTGTTTGCTTTTGAGGACGGAATCTGTGCAGGTCAGCTTATCGAGGAATTACAAGGACTGTCGGGGCAAGGCAAGTCGATGAATGTCGATGATCTGGGCTTATGTCAGCTGCACGCATTCCGGCAAGTGCAATCCGCGATGACAGAAGCTTTGTTAAAAAGCAGCAACGGTAAACGGCTGGATAAGCTCGGTTTCCGCGATGATGTCATCTACTGCTCACGAATGAATCTCATCCCTCTCGTCCCTATCATGCAGGGTGGGCGTTTGACCTTATTGCCGGTGAAACAGCTGCATTAAACCTTTAATGAAATGAACATGAAATAGCTGCCTGTCTCATACAGTAAAAGTGAAATCCATGAGACAAGGAGTTCTTGCTATGAATGGGGATATATTACTGGTTGCGCTTATTATAATCGGCCTGATTGGACGCTCGAACATCATTACTACAGCAGCCTGCGTGCTATTGATTATCAAGCTGGTCAGCCTGGATCGTTATTTACCGACCATTGAACGCAGAGGGTTGGAGCTGGGGCTGTTATTTTTAACCATGGGCGTGCTGGTTCCGTTTGCCAGTGAGAAAATATCATTCAAAGACGTAGCCAGTATGTTTACGACATGGCCGGGAATATTGGCGCTGCTGGGCGGGGCCATCGCCACCTATATGAACGGTAAAGGTTTAAGCTTATTAAAAATAGACCCACAATTAATTGTGGGTCTTGTCATCGGTTCGATTTTCGGTATTATTTTTTTGCGCGGCATTCCTGTCGGGCCTTTGATGGCTGCTGGAATTACAGCTTTTTTGTTGAAGGTATTCACCTTTTTATTTGATAAGCTAAGATAAGAGGAAGATCATCATTAACGTCTGTCGGAAGGTCCTCCGACAAATGCCTGCTGCTCAGTGTCCAAGCCATAAGCAGTATGCAGCGCCTGAATCACTTCCGGCAAACGACTGTTGTCGATTACGCATGAGGTTTTAATTTCAGACGTACTGACCATATTGATGCTTAAACCCAGATCCGAAATGACCTCGAACATTTTGGCAGCTACTCCTGGCGTACTGACCATGCCTGCACCAACGATAGATACCTTCACCAGATTTTCCTGGGATGAGACTTCATGAAAGTTCACAGTGCTGCGAATCTCTTCAATGACTTTGACAGCTCTGTCCTTATCGGAAAGCGCTACAGTAAATGAGAAGTCAGCAACACCATTCAGAACACCGCTTTGTACGATAATATCGACGTCAATCTGCTCTTTAGCCAGTGCAGTAAATACTTTGGCCAATTGACCCGGTTTATCTTCCACACCAAGAATACTGATTCTTGCTACATTCTTATCGCTTGCGATTCCGCGTACTACGATACCTTGCTCCATTGCTGCTTCCTCCTTGACTTGGGTACCTTCATTATGGTTAAAGCTGGATCTGACGACCAGCGGCACATTGTAATTTTTGGCGTATTCCACAGCACGCGGATGCAGTACAGCAGCACCCAGATTGGCGAGCTCCAGCATTTCATCATACGTAATTTCCGGAAGCTTGCGAGCACATTTGACCACACGCGGATCAGTGGAATAAATTCCATCCACATCGGTGAAAATCTCGCATACGTCAGCTTTAATCGCAGCAGCCAACGCTACTGCTGTCGTATCGGAGCCACCACGTCCCAAAGTCGTAATCTCGCCTTCCTGCGTCATACCTTGGAAGCCCGCAACAATGACTACATTCCCCTGGTCCAGCGCTTTAAATATACGTTCCGGTTGAATATCGGAAATTCTCGCTTTTCCATGAACAGGCTCTGTGTACATCCCAGCCTGCCAGCCCGTATAAGATATCGCCGGTTGACCCAAGCTCTGAATCGTAATCGACAATAATGCTACCGATACCTGCTCACCCGTGCTCAGCAGCATATCCATTTCTCTGGCCGGAGGTGTAGACGAGCTGATTTGCTTCGTCAAGTCAATCAAATCATCTGTCGTATCTCCCATTGCTGAAACTACGACCACACATTGATGACCTTCGCGCTGTCTCTCTACGATACGACCCGCTACGCGCTTCATCCGTTCTGCGTCACCAACCGAACTTCCACCGAATTTCATTACTATAAGAGACAAACTGTTCACTCCCTAACCGAAACTTTTACATCACAATGTATTATTATAGCATATCAGCAGTAAAGGATGAAGCACAAAAATGCTCCTCTCCCTGCGTTGTATATTTGAACATGCAGCGATGACTGAGCTGTCTTGGACCCGATCCCATACTTTCCTAACTGAAAGCGGGAAATCACCCATCAAACCTTTTGGTAAGAGGACACGGGAATCCATCCTGCATCCGGCAGCAGATCCCTCCGGGTTAACTTAGTCCCGGTAATCAGCTGCATATAGGAGGCTATCGTTCCATCATGAGAAACGATATAAAGCGTTTCCTTCTCCAGCTTCCTGCACCAGTTCATAAATTGCTCAGCCCATTTCTCAAACAGCAGATTAGGCAGTGTGTTGATACCTTGCAGCCACATATAGGGAGGTACATCCTGGGGCAGCGAAAAGTCACTATAGCAATCGGATAAGCAGGAAGGCTCCAGCATTTCATCGCAAGGCAAGGTTTGGAAATCAAAGCGCAGCGGAAATTGTCGAGGACCCGCAGCCGGATGAACAAAACGAAGCGCGTGCGAACCTTTACACCAAAGCTGCGCGGTTTGCAGCGTACGTCTTGTTGGGCTCGCTATGACGGCATGGCGTTCTGTCAGGGGCATGATTGTTCTCAGGCGCTCAGCCTGATGTTTTCCGTAATCTGTAAGCCCGGGATTCTCCATTTTGTAGCTCTCTGGTATTTGCAGTGTGTGTTCTCCTTGACCATGACATACAAAAACGATCTCCATCCGGGATCACCCTTTCTGGTTGTTATCTTATTTTATGCAGACTCAGCCTGCCTCATATCCATGATTCGACGGAGTCCTGACGCTTTGGCTCCAATCTTTTTGCATGCATCCAGCTATTTATTATATACCCATGTCCCTATGCTGCAGAATCGCTACGAATGACAAAGAACCCTCCTCTCAAGGAAGGTTCCGAAGCCATTCAATTCAACATCGACATGTAGTTAGTTGTATGACTGTAACTTGGGCAAGTCTGGAAGTGCGGTGAATAAGTCCCGCTGCGCGGCCAAATATCCCTCCGATCGCTGTTGTTTCCGTATTTTTATTCATTTTATAAGTTATTTTGCGGTAAAAGTTCGGAAACAGCATATGCTTTCGTAGTCGCTTTCTTACAGAAAGCGTGTAGGCGAGCGCTAACGCTTCTTCAGGATCATTTGGCCGCTCCGCTCTTTATTCACCACACTACTAGACAGCCGCCATTTTCCATTTACCACTTTTGTAACGGAAGTAAATAATGGCAGTTCGGACAACCTGATCGACCGCAATCGATAAATAGGCACCGATAATCCCCCAGTGAAAAACGAGCACAAACAACAGGCTGAGCATACCCCGAAAAATAAACACACCAACAAAAGTCGAAATCAAGGGAAACCGGGTATCGCCAGCCCCACGCAGCGCGCCTGCCAGGATAAACTGCGACGCCTGAAAGGTTTGGATCAGCCCAATAATACGCAGTGCACTCGCCCCCGCGCTAATAACAGCTGCATCATGGGTGTACAGCATCATAATGTAAGGCGCGAACACAATAAATCCGACGCCCATAATACCGGCAAAAATGCGTCCGAACCTGCTGGTCTCCCAGCCGAATTTTTCCGCAAGCTCAGGCTTGCCAGCTCCTAATCCTTGACCCACCAACGTGCTGGCCGCAAGCGAGAAAGCCATACCTGGCATAAAGGTAAGCCCCATAATGTTGAAGCAAATCGTATGCGCCGCGAACACCGCCGTACCCAAACCGCTCAGTACCAAAGTAAATACAAGCTGCCCTGCTCGAAGAGCAAGCTGCTCCCCCGCTGATGGCAGGCCGATTTTGACAATTCTACGGATCATCGGGTAATCGACAACCATTAGCTTCCTCCAGGAAAGCTTAATAATTGAGCCTTTTCCAAATAATACAAAGACTACCCACAAGGTAGAAATAGCCCGCGCTACCACCGTAGCAACAGCAGCACCGATCAGTCCCATGCCCGGAATGGAGCCAATTCCATAAATAAGCGGATATCCAAGAATGACAACGAGAATATTCGACAATACATTGATTTTCATTGGGGTTCTGGTGTCCCCGGCTCCTCGTAAAATGGCTGACAGGCTTGTCGAAATGACCGTAAAGCTGAGCGAGATAAACATCATTTTCGCATAACTCAGTCCCTCTGCAAGAACATCGCTCGTCGCACCGAGCAGCACGAGAATATTTTCAGCAAATATGTAGCTGAGCGAGATGACCACAACACTCAGCAATAAGCTGAGCATAAACGTCTGCTGAGCCGTAAGTGTAGCCTCTTCTACATTACCTGCACCCATCGCTCTTGCAATAATCGCAGTCGTACCGATATTCAATGCCATAAAGATCGCCAACGCAAAAAACACAGGCTGATTCGTCAATCCAACCGCCGTGACTGCCTCCGCACCCACATGCCCGACCATGATCATCACAATCATTTGAAGCAGATTCATCATCATATTTTCAACGAGTGAAGGTCCCGCCAGCTGCAAAATCACTTTACGGATTTCCTTCTTCCCACCTGTCTCCAGCTTTAACAGCACTTGTGGATCGAGCAATCGTTTGTACTTGCGTGGCTCAGGCGACGCGGCTGAAACGCTCTCATTATCGATTTGCTGCGGCAAATGTGTTCCTTCTTTCATTTTCCGTCATTAGGCATGTCACCGTTCATTATTTTATCTCTTATTCAAACGGCGAACTCTTTGCAGCATGGCAAATCCGATTAATCCGCCGATTACATTCAACAAAATATCATCAACATCAAAGCTGCCAACATGGAACACCCACTGGATCGCTTCAACAGCCAGCAGCGCCAGAAAAAAACGGGTAATGATTTGCAGGTAGCTCCGAACGCCCGGGAAAACCAGCGGCACCAAAAAACCAAACGGAATAAAAGCTGCCACATTTCCAAACAGGTTAATGACCCACGTATCCAAATTGTAATGATGAAATCCTGTTATATAATTGGATATCGTTTTAAAAGGAACCAGGTTCATCATTCTTTCCGTTCTGGCAGCTCTGGAGAATCCGAAAAACAATAAATAACACATAAATAGACCATATCCTGTAAAAATAAAAATTGCCAAACTCCTGTACAGCTTGTTTTTAAACCTTAGTGATGTCAATCTGTCCCGCATCCTTTATTATTCACTCAACAGAGCGCACCCTTAATAGCCTGGATTGGTACGAACTCATCTTATGCTTCTTCTTCCAGTAGCTTCTCAAAAACAGCTGCCAGCTCCAGTGATTTCAGGGGATCGCCAACCTGATCCTCCACACACCACCAGGCAGAAAGTACCGCATGACAGTAGCCCCAAGTCATTATTCTTACTGGATCTAATGTCAACTCTTTACTGAAGAGCTCAATTCTTCGTCTAATGATGTCGCTTGGGTGCTTCTCTGGCAAGTTATTCATTAAAAAAGAAATGACGCCATACTCAAGCTCGCCAATCAGACCCTTAGGGTCGATAGCGATATAAGGCTCACGTTCGGCTGACAGCAGATTCTCATGGTGAAGATCACCATGCAGCAGCTGTGGATTTCTCCAAGTCTTGTGCAGCTTCGCAAACCATTCCTCCGCTTTACGCACCATGCGTTCCGGCAAGGGTCCTGTGGAGCCATGGTAACGGGTGCGTAGCTTGTCGAAGCCTTTGGCCCAATCCGCTGTCGATGGAAACAAAGGGCGCAGCGGCGGGGGTACTTGCAGCTTCCTCATTACGGCTGAGGCCAGTCGTACCGCCTCATCATCATCTACGACTGTTTTCAGGGTGTGCCCTGGGGTCGCTTTTTCCAGAATCAAAATACCTTTATCGGTATCCGCATCCCAGAGTCTGGCACAACCATTCCCCTTGTACATGCGCAGTGCTTCCGCTTCCGTGATTAATTCCTTGTTGGGAACTCCCAGCTTGAGTACGGCTTCTGTACCATTGTGAAAAAGCACTGGCGCAACAAAGTTGAAAGAAAGCGGATAAGCTGCCTGAACTTGAAAAGACCAGCGGTTCTCGCAGTATTGGATAAGCTCTTCAAAATGCTCCAGCCACAAAGCGCCTTTTTCCTGATGTACGCCCATTATGGTATGAATAAATTTCTCGGGTAGCTGAATCAATCTGTCCATCCCCTTTATTTGGCGTGAAATTCACATATCGGTTAACGGTTCATATAAAAAAGCCTCTTGACCGCTAACGGAAACGAGGCCTTCTTGTTTAGTCACTTACATACTATTTATCTAACTGCGCAAGACAAGCTCTCAAACCATCCTCCGGTGTCCCTGTAGGAATAAATTCCAGTCCCACATAGCCGGAATATCCAAGCTCCCGCAGCTTGTTCATAACAAATGGATAGGCAATTTCTCCTGTTCCCAGCTCATGCCTCCCCGGATGATCAGCGACGTGAATATATCCGATCTGCCCGATATTGAAGCTAATTGTTGGCGTCAGATCACCTTCGGTAATTTGCTGGTGATACACATCATACAGCAGCTTCACATTAGGGCTGCCAACCTCGGCAATGATAGCCAATGCTTCTGCAGTGGTTTCAAGGAAATATCCCGGATGATTGACCTTCGTATTCAGCGGCTCCAGAACCAGAGTAACGCCTGCCGCTTCCAGCAAGGGAGCACAAGCCATTAATCCGTCGATGATACTTTGATGCTGTTCTGCTCGTGAAAACCCATCAAGCGTATTCCCCGTTACTGCAATCAAATACTTGCAGTTCAACCGCTTGGCAATCACCAATGTTTCCTCCAGCCCTATTACAAATGAATCGCGAAGCGCTGGATCAAGCAGTGAAATTGACTTGGTGCAAAAGGAACCTACCTGCAGGTCCAGTTCCTGAACCAACTGCTCCATCAAATCGATATCCCGATTTCCCCAGCCCCAAAATTCAAAAGCTGTAAAACCAAGCTCCTTGACTGTTCGCAAAATCCTGTCCAGATCATAACCGCTATTCCTGAACACAGCATCAATTGATGGCGAGTAGATCATTGTGTACCTCCTGATTTTGTAAGCCTTTTCTCATTTTCGCATAAAGGTTTCAAGGTTACTTGCAGGCTTTATTTCGAACCGATTTGAATCTCAAAGTCGCCGCGAATGGCGTATAGCTCTCCAGAAGTTACCTCCACTTCAATATGCGTCCGAATTCCATGCAGCTCCGATGGGAGCCTGCCAGATTTCCATACTGGGCTGTATGCAGTAGAGTCACCACAGAACGGTACACAATCGTCAAATGCGAAGCCATCATGCGGTTTGCCCTGCGCTTCGGACAACTGCACCCTGATCCTTCCATACGGTGCACGGACATTAAGATTCAGACCATTCCCGCCAAAATCAACGCAGCGTGTCATGACCCTGCCGATCATGGCATGGCTTTCCAGATAAAAAAAACCGTCCTTGCGCAGCTCATGCAGCAGCAGGGCTGCATCGTCGAGATTTTGATCCTGAAAATGCTCCGCCTTTGAACCACCCGAATAAAAACGCAGATGACCATCGGGAGCTTGCAGCATCGTACTCGTATATATACTGCCACCGCCGTGCTCACCGCGTTCATTGCGTGGGATAAAGGGTTCATGCAGCGCACGAAAAAAATGCCGGCCGTCCATGCTGTACGCCAGCGAGCAATCAATCGGACCGAAATCCTTGTGGTACTCGATTTCTCCCGGATTCGTATGAAACATCCAGAGGAGTCCCATGAACAAATGCTCGTATTTATAAACGGGCATTCCATAGAACTGGACCAAGGGAGGATCATGCGGCTCGGGATGAATCACTATTTCCGGTTGAGTAAAAGTGCGAAAATCCATGGTTTCAAACAGCGCAATACGTCTGTCTCCGTTATGAACACGGCGGGAAAGCACATAAGTACCTTTAACATCATTATAGAAGCACGTGATCGGCGAATCAAGCGTTACCTCGTCAAGAGGAATAGCCTCCACCTTCCAATGGATAGCATCAGGCGAGACAGCCAGAAACTGCTTGCGATGGCTGGCAAAAAAGTATTTCCACCGGCGCTCAGAATCACGCTCATGAAGATCATAAAATACTGGCGCACCATCACAGTGTTCATCAAGACCAAATACCTGATTGGCTGCATACCGCTTACCCGGAAATGACGCTTGGTCGCTCACGTCCTTTTTCACCCAGTTCACCCCGTCCGAGCTCTCGGCATACAGCAGGATCTGATTGCGCAGAAAACGGTTTTTGTTAGCTCTTACGGGTTCAAAATCAACCGCACCGCAGTAAACTGCCTTCCACAGCTGCAAATCCGGCTCATAGACGACAAGTGGAAAGTTCCATGTGCCTTCCGTCAATCCATCGACCAGCGTCCCTTCCCGAATCCATTTGGGTTTGCCAACCTTGCGATCCATATTCGTAATACTGCTTAGCTGCCAATCGTCCAGGAACAAAATCGTTGTCTGGGTGCTATGGGTGCCACTATTCGTTATGCTTGAATTCACAGACTCCAGACTCATGCTTCATGACCACCTTCCTGTACGAAGCTCACGCCCATCTTCACCGATGCGTATTCGGTAAGCACCCTCACTTCATTGACAAGCAGCGGACGGTCTTCATAAGTTTCATACGTGCATATTCTCGGTTCCTGGGCAATAAGCCTTTGTGGCATATCCATCATCCTCTCCAAATTCAAATTCAGATCACAGCAAATCCATCCCTGCGATCACATTTATCATAACGAAGTGCACCCTTAAAAAAGATAGGTGTCAGTTAAGCTTTTATACGCCTTAGTTATCTTTTTCTCAGAAGCAGCCGCGTCTGACCATTCGGGGATATACAAAAAAAAGCAAGGCCGGATTTCCCGACCTTGCTGCTAAATTTATTAATTGGGGTAATCAAGTCTCCCACCACATCATTGGCCGAATTCGTTATGCCCTCATGTCCAGGGCAGTTCAATAAAATTCGTCTCAACTACAGGCAAGTCGGAAGCATCTGGAATGTAAAAGGTTTTAATCTCGCAGCGTCCGAACCTAGACTGCCATGAGCGTCCTAGCATCGGTAGCTCGATTGTCACATCCGTCTCCAAACCATGCGTTTCATAGCAGCGCAATATGTATCCATTGTCTTCCTCTGCCCTTTTAAAAACAGTGGCGGCAACCTGTTCTGTAGACAAGTGGATGCCACTCCACTTTTGTGGCAAAGACCCTTCATGATATGTTTCTACAATATGAACCGGGGGAACATTCCACTCATAGGCTTTGCGGACAATACTCGCCTCCTGCCAAGTTCCCGCATGCAGCACCAGCGCATAGGCGAACTCCTGAACACCCTGATCCATATATTCGCATAGATCATCCCGTTTACCATAATGGTCGGCAAAAATCGCTCCACGCACAATCGTCATACGCAGGTCGGCATTTTTTACATCGAAGCTGTATTTACTATCATTCAGCAGCGTTAACCCGTAGCTGCAGCCTGCTGCCGCAGCCTCCATAGGCAAATTCGTTGAAGCCTCTCTGCTGGATACAAGCCATCCGCTCACATCGACCCACTGCTGCCCCGGCTCTTCCTCGCCATTTACCGGGCGCTCCAGATAGCCATAAGAAATTTCATATGTTGCTTTCGGTTCGTGAATACGTGTCGGGAAAGACAGCTTCAACAGCTTGTGCTTCTCCTGCCAATCGAGCTTGGCCTTTACCTGGATATCCGGGCTATCCTTATATAACATAAAGTCCTGTCTAAGCGTGGAATTCCCGTACCGGCTTGTTACTCTTAATGTAGCCCGCAGCGGTCCCGATTCAACGACCTTCACCGTGGCATCGGTAAAGCGTCCGATTTCATTGCGGAACTCCAGCTTGCCGTGCCCCCAAGTATCACAGTCATGCTCATCCATGACAAGAGGCACAGCCATGCGGCCAACTACGATTTCGATTCCAGCTCTTTTATCAAACAAGCTTTTCACGTAACCGGTATGTGGATCGATCTCAAGGCGTATCCATGCATTTTCGAGAAAAGCTTCCGCCCCCTGCGAAGAGACCAGTAGTGCATCCTTTGGCGTTTGCTCGCACAAGGTCTGGGATGCAGCGTTCCCGCTATTCGGATCTGTACCCACACTGGCTCCGGGATCGGTGTCAGTAAACGTTTGATTGCGGAAAATCCAGTACACCCGGTAGCCGAAGGCCGGAATCACTCCCCTGAATAGAGTGTCGTATTTATCTCCCCCGTTCGTTCGCGAGGCGCGCACATGCTGAATGACAACGGGATTCCCCTCTTCGTCGGTGATGCTCTTCATCTGTTGGGTAACGACCACCGGTGCCTCTACGTCCCAGGACAAAGGATTGAACACGACTACCGGAATCCCGCTGTCATTTTGTTCCCACAAGGTGCGGTCTTTATTTTTATCCAGAAAGGTAATGCCCGGGCGCATCGTATTGATCGACCACGATATCCTTTGCAGGGCCGCATTGGACGAAATGGAAGCGATATGCTGCGCATAACCGTAAGCTTCTCTCGCATCGTCATAAGCTTCCTTGATGCTGCAGCCGCCCATAATGTCATGGAACTGATTAAACATCACACATTCCCAGGCTTTTTGAAATTGTGCGGAGTCATAATCGTGTCCGAGCAGACGGTGCGCCAAGGCAGACAGCTTCTCCGCCGTCATCAGCCTGTGCTCTGTCTTACGATTGCTGGCTTTGGTCTCCGAATGGGTAGCGTAGCAGCCGCTGGCATGATGCTGCAGTTCACCCGTGACGACCGGCAGTATCTGCCCATGCGCTTGCATGCGCTCAAAATAGGCGTCCGGCGAGCTGAGCAGGATCGCTTCGCCACCAGGCCTTTCCTTGACAGCGCGGATTTCATGCAAATTGGCAATAGTCGGTCCGCCGCCATGATTGCCAACCCCGTAGAAGCACATTTGGTCGGTCTGCTGCTGCTCGGCGATTTCCCGCACCTTCAAGATTTTGGGCTCCGAGGTTTCAAATTGATGCGTATTGTAACCGCATGGAATCCGGTACGTCATGACTCTGCTGCCGTCCATGCTTTCCCACCAATACAGATTGGCCGGAATGTGCTGCTCATGCTCCTCGGGCCGCATATATACATAGTTGTTCATACCGCTCAGCTTGAGAATTTGCGGCAGCATGGCATGATGGCCAAAGGAATCGACATTGTAGCCGACCTTCGCCGACCTGCCAAAACGCTCCAGAAAGTAGCGCTGTCCATAGAGTGAATGCCTTGCAAACGACTCTCCTGCCGGAATATTGCAATCCGGCTGAACCCACCAGCCGCCGACAATGACCCACCGCCCTTCGGCTACCCGCTTCACAATTTCTGCAAACATACGGGGTTCATTTTCTTCTATCCATTTGTAGCAGGAGGCACCCGCGCACGTAAACACAAATTCGGGAAATTCCACCATCCGGTCGAGAGCAGAGCGGAACGTGGCCTTGATCTCGGCAAAGCCCTCCTGCCAGCGCCAGAGCCATACCGGGTCCAGATGTGCGTTGCCAATCATATGCACGACCGGCTTCAGTGCACTGTCGGAAGCCGCTACATCGGATGCATAGTGTTCCATGTTATTAAGGGTTGCGGCTTCCTGCTTACCTTCGAGCTTTTTCACAATCGTTGCTCCTTTCCTTGACTGCTGCTCATATCTAGGACTTTGTTTAAAAGTCCGCTGAATAAGTCCCGCTGTGCGATCAAATATCCTTCCAATCGCTGTTGTCTCCTTATTTTTTGATCTTATTAGATATTTAGTAGTAAAAATATGGAGACAGCGCATGTTTTCGTTGTCGCTTTCTTACAGAAAGCGTGTAGGCGAACGCTATCGCTTCTCCAGGATCATTTGACCGCTCCGCTCTTTATTCACCAGACTTTTCAAGCTCTTCATATATATCGATAATGCCGATCCACAAATGATTCTCATCATCGGCAAATGTATAGGTTACCTTACGGCTGTCCGGACTGAACGAAGGATGGGGATGCCCTGGATGGTTCCACCATAACGGTACTTCGGTTAGCACTCTGGACGAATGATCACGAAGGTCAATCAGCACGAGTTTGGATGGCTGCTCATGTGTATCCGCAACGATCCAATTGCCGTCAGGACTCGCAGCAGCGTGCCAATAGCCATAATCCCCATTTAAAAATACCCCTTGGCTCCGGTGCCTATCCACATAATAAATGCCGGTTGGCGCGATCGGACTGGATTTATACCTGACAAAATATGCGCCCTCCCCGTCAGCCGCCCACATCTCATGCCCTATATACTCGCCAAGGCTACCGTCCTGCAGCTGCTGCTGTTCATATATATTGCTCAGTTTAGAGGCCTCGGTGTCGTAGAGCCACAAGCGGTCAGGGATGTGCTCGGTCTTTCCCTCATGGGCGAACAAGACCAAATGGTCGTAAACGGGATTAACCATCGCATGGTTAGCGATCTCATAGGGCCGGGCGAACCCGGGCGCTATCTGATGTGTCAGCTTTCCGGCAGCTACATCCACAGTTCCGATAAACGATTGTCCGCCGAGCATTCCATACACGCCGAGAACTGAGGCATCATCAGACACGGAAAGCGGCTCCCCGAAATAATCTCCAGATGCCAGCTCGCACACGGTCCAGGATTTCAATGTGTTTAAATCGATGCCTTGGATTGAATTGTCACGTGGAAAGTACAGCTTATCATCCGAGGAAACAACACCTCCCGCCCACTGCTCCCCATTCGCAATAACCGTTGAATGACCGGTTTCTGTGTCAAACAGCACGTAGCTGCATTTCTTGTCAGCGTCGATTTGGGTGCTGGCAATCAATCTTCGACTGTCTGCCAGCCAGGTCATAGCCGTAAAATAATAATGGCTCGTATCGGTACCTGACTGTCCGATTGTCTGAATCCGGCAGCCTGTCATCGAATCTTTATACGTATTCATGGTAAGCATAAGCATTCACTCCTTTTTAGCGGCAAAGGTTTCAGCACTCGATGTCTCCTGCTGCTCCGCTGCCCGTTTGGATTTGCTGTGAAACAACTCCCGATATTGACCGGGTGTAATCTGCTCCATTTTACGGAAATACCTGATGAAATTTTGTGGCTTGTTGTACATCAATCTCTCAGATATCTCCGTTACGGTCATATCCGTCTCAACCAGCCACTTCTTCGCTATTTGCAGACGATACCCGGACAAATATTCACCGAAGGCAAAGCCCGTCTCCTTGCGGAAGACGCGACCCACATATTCCGGGTGGTAGCTCAGCCTCGCACCGCACAATTCCAGTGTTAACGGGGTATCATACTCGCTGTGAATGATGGTTAGAATTTGATCGGATATGCTGGTATACAGCGAATCCCTGCGCTGCTCGATGTGGGCGATTAACGGTCTGATGACAGACATTTGAAACCAGACGACGATTTCTTTATTGGACTTCAATAGAAACATTTCGCTTACAACTGCTTTTTCATTGAGCACGAGGTCCTGCATCTGCCCGCCATTGTCTTGATACAAACGCAGCAGCTCGACCAGAAGCCGCATCAGATAAAGCTGAAACTCCTGATGACTAATGGATTTATCGGCCACCACCGCCATAAACTCCTCAATCAGCAGATTCGCCTTTCCTTCGTCCAGCAGCCTGATCTGTTCCGTTAGCTCGCTGACGATATGCTGTGGAAACGTAACCGGTACAGACATCAAGGGAGAGTGCATATCCTCAAGAAACAGGATCGATTCGTATCCAAGTCGAACCCCATACGCCAACGCTTCCTTGGCCTCCAGAAATGCGCCAGGCATATCTGCTGGATGCGTGATTGCAGAGCTGATGCCCATGCTGACAGACAGCTTCAAATAGTCTTGAATCGCCGTTTGAATCGCTTTCCCCTGTCCATAGGCCTCTGCCTTGGATTCCTCCGCAAGCTCGGCATGGCTTCCTATAACCGTAACCTGAAATTCATTGATCACGACAGGTGGCAGGCACAGCTCTGCTGCAATGAGCTCGCTTGTAATATTGTGTATAGCGAACAACAGCAAATCCCGATCCCATTCCTTGTAATTCGTGCTTTCCATCGTATCGATCCTCACGCACAGGACTCTCATGGACTTCCAGGAAGACAGCCCCAGTGAATCGGATCTTTCCATAATCTCATTCGCACCGACCGCGCCCTGCAACAGCTTATGCACAAAAAACTCCTTTAGCTGATGGCTCATTTGAGCCTGATTGCTAAGCAGCATGTGCAGCTTGGATTCAATCCAGGACAGCTCATCTTTTCTGGGCGATAATTTGGGCGTATCCGGTGCTTTTAAGACGATGTCATACAGCCTGCGAATAGGTCGGTACAGCTGTCGAGACCCTTGAAAGGATAGCAGGAGCAAAAAAAGCAGCAGGCTTAAACAGATCGCGATGGTCAGCCAGCCAATAGCTCTGGATTCTTGCTTGATATCCCTAATATGAATTTTATTCACATATGTCCATCCATTGTAGCTGGATTTTCGATAAGTGATCCCATAGGCCTCATTTCCAATATCCGTCTGAAATTGGTTAGCCTCCAGCTGCTCGCCTTGAATTTGACCGATCACCGGATCCTTCGAAAGATCGATGCCGACCTGCTCAGGATGGGCAGAAGCGATAACCCTCAGCTTATCGTCCAACACATAAAACTCGCCGGGCTCACCGCCCTGAGGCAGCATCTTGTTCAATTCTATGCAGGGAAGGATGGCTACAAGCAATCCCATTGGTTTGATCGAATTGTTAGGAATCTTTTTGACAAGAGCCATATTCCATTGGAGCGGGTTGCCATCCTCATACCAGGGCAGCTTCATGGAAGCCCAGAAGGAAGCTTTGGGAATGCCCACGTACGCATCGATCGACTTTGCCAGATAATGCTGCTCAAACGAGCTTTGACCTCGGCTGTCCAAAATCCAATCCTGATAAAGGTTGACCAGATATACCTCCGCCAAACCGAACTCATACGTTTGCAGACGATGAATCGATTGAATCAAGTCCTCATACAACAAATAATTATTGCTATCCAGCCGCTGTTCCATCGCCGAGATGACTGCAGATGCACCAATGAATTGAGTTTGTGTATTATCAACCATTTTCATTTTTTGCTCGAATCGCAGCCGCGTCTGTTCTACCGACTCCGCACTGCTTCTGTTCGCTTTGTCGAGCAAAAGCGCGGAGGACTTGGCATAAGAGAAATAGCCCAACGTAATCACAGGCACAATCCCTATGCCGAAGCAAAATAAAAATAATTTTTTGAAAAAGTTGATGCGATGATGATGATTCATCCGGTCCCTCCCCAGCAGCGGTTTCGTGCAGCACCGGACTTTATGAAACATTGGAAAGGGAAAAGACTTGCTTCTCCCTTGGACCACCGGTTATTTGGTTTGTGACTTCTTTAGGCTTTCAGCCAGCTCCGTCATGACCTTATCGCCGCCGGCCTTGATCCAATCCTCAACCGCCTTATTCCAGCCTGCTTCGTCCAGCTTGCCTGTAATAAACTTAATTTTGGCATCATTGATGATTTTATTTAATTCTGTGCCCTTCTGGACCAGAGTTTCCGACTCCAGCCCCAGCGAAGGGTTGAGAACGGCTTTCTTCTCGTTGTCCTGCATTGCTTTTTTCGCTTTTTTGGTGATGGCGTCCTCGCCCTTGAGCGGCAGCTCCTTCGCCTTGTCATCGATGCGCAGCTCATCAAGACCAAGTAAGTCGCTCGTAAACTTCTCGTTATCCAGCAGCTTCTCCACTTGCCCATCAACCAGCTTGTATTGCTTGCCTTCCATACCCCATGCTAACAAGTTAACGGCATCCGGCTCGAGCAGCTTATCGAAAAAGGACAAAATCTTTTTAAGCTCAGCTTCCGTTTTTACCGAGGATTTGGGGAATAGATAGACACCGGTATAGCCTTGCTGCGCCATATTCCGTTCGCCCTTCGGACCGGCAATGCCGCCCATCAGCTCCACCTTGGCATCAGGAAGGTTTTTGCGAAGCTCATTTTGCATCGAGCCTGCACCATCGGCGTTGCCAAGCACAATCCCTGTTTTTCCCTGATAAAACATCGTGCTGCGCTGCAGCTCTTCGGTCACGACAAAATCCTGGTTCATCAGCTTTTCGTCATACAGCCGTTTTATGAATTTGAGCGCATCCAAATATTCTTTAGTCATGAACTCGGCCGTAAACGCTCCCTTGTCCTCATTCCATTTGTTCGGCGCTCCGAAAATGGCTGCCATATGCGGCATTAAATACGATTCAATATCCTTGTATTCCGCCATGCCTAATGTATCGTTCTTGCCATTGCGGTCAGGATCGTCATGTGTAAAGGCTTTCAACACCGTATATAATTCCTCGGGTGTTTTCGGCTCCTTCAAGCCCAGATTATCCAGCCAATCCTTGCGGAAAATGATACCATGGCGGGATATGGGTCGCGGCCTGTACAAACCATAGATTTTGCCGTCAATCTTGGTATTGTTGAATGGGATGGAATTCATCGCGTTCAGGTTTTTATAATCCTTTAGATACGGTCCGATTTCCCAGAACATACCCGATTTAATTGCGTTAACCAAAGGTGCCGCATTATATTTCAAGGCCAGCATCACCTTCGGGAGGTCATTGGAGGCAATCGACACACTCACCTTATCATCAAAAGCCGAGCGGGGTACCCAGGTCATATCAATTGAAGTACCGGTCAGCTCCTGCAGCTTTTTCCATGCTTCATTCTGAGCATTCGGCGGCTGTGGTGTGTAATAGGTAGCCATAATACTAAGCTTCAGAGGTTCCGGTCCCGCTGCAGGCGTTGTAGCCGCATTCCCCTTTTCCTGATTCGCGCAGCCCGCTGCCATAGTCACTACCGTAGATAGCACACATATTAAAGAAATAGTTCGTTTATTCCTTGTTATCGACTTCATAATTCCCCTACCCCTCATCATTATTATATAGCATAAAATTGCTGCATGGACGCTCAATTATGTGATGAATTAACCTTTGATCGATCCAACCAGCACGCCTTTCGTAAAATGCTTTTGCAAAAACGGATAAACAACAATAATCGGCAGTGTGGACACGACAATAACGGCCATTTTCACTGTCTGGGGCGGTACCTGAATCGTCGTTTCGCTGCTGAAGCTGGCATCCCCGATCCCGCCGGAGGACATGATCACAATTTGCCGCAGCAGCACCTGAATCGGCCATCTGGAAGCGTCATTAATATAGATTAATGCCTGGAAAAATGTATTCCAATGCGCAATCGCATAAAAAAGCGAAAACGTTGCCATCACCGGCATCGATAAAGGCAATATAATACTCCACAAAATTCGCGGGTCACTACAGCCGTCGATTTTGGCCGATTCCTCGAATTCAACAGGCAGCTGCTTGAAGAAATTAATAATAATGATCAAATAAAACGGGCTGATCGCACCGGGAAGCCACAATGCCCCATAGGAATTCAACAAGCCGAGTGATTTTACCACAAGAAAGGAAGGAATCATCCCTCCGCTGAATAGCAAGGTGAACACAATAAGCAGCATAATCGGCCGCTTCCCCTTAATGTTACGGGATAATGGATACGCCATCAACGAGGTCATCGCCATATTCACAAAAGTACCCACAACAGTAATATATACGGTCGTCGCCAGACTGCGGGAGAGGGTGCTTTCCGAAAATATGAATCGGTACGCCTCCAGTGAGAACTCCCTAGGGAACAAAATGAAGCGGCTGTTCAGCACCTCGCGGGCGGAAGCAAGCGAACCGGCCACAATATGCAGAAACGGAAGCAATGTAATCAACGCAATTCCAATCAGAAAAATGTAATTGGCTGTGTCGAATAGAACTCCTGCCGGTGAGCGTTTGTGCAGCATACGTTTCAATACACCCCCTCTTCACCTAATTTTCTGGCAATCCGATTGGCAATTACTACAAGAACAAGGCCAACAATGGATTTGAACAAACCCACCGTGGTTGAATAGCTGAACTGGCCTTCCAGAATACCGCTGGTATACACATACGTATCAAATACCTCGCCTACGTCACGGTTCAATGCGTTGATCATCAACAGCATCTGTTCGAAGCCAGTATCCAGAAAGTGTCCCAGCCGAAGGATCAGCAAAATGACAATCGTACTCCGAATCGCTGGCAGCGTGATATGGCAGAGCTGGTGCCAACGATTGGCGCCGTCTATTTTGGCCGCTTCGTACAATTGCGGATCAACGCCCGCCAGTGCGGCCAGGAAAATGATCGTCCCAAACCCGGTTTCCTTCCAGACCACCTGTAAGGTTACCATCGGCCTGAACCACTCGGGCTCTGTCAAAAAGTTAACCTTCTCGCCGCCGATCCCCACTATCATTTCATTGATAATCCCACCCTCTGTTGTGAACAGCACGTAGGAAATCGCCACAACGACAACAATTGAAAAAAAATGCGGGATGTAGATCAACGTTTGTATCGAACGCTTGAACCACTGCACCCGAAGCTCGTTCAACAGCAGCGCAACGATAATTGGCATGGGGAAAAAGATCACGATGCTGTACACGGCCAGCAGCGTCGTATTGCGAAACAGCATCCAAAAGGAAGGGTCAGAAAAAAAACGTTTATAATGAGCCAGTCCTACCCATTCGCTTCCCCACAGTCCGAGAGCCGGCTGATAGTTTTGGAGTGAAATCAATACGCCCCACATCGGTAAATATTTGAACAAAATAAAGAACAATAGTCCGGGCAACAGCATCAGGTAAAGCCATCCATCCCTTGAACGAATGGAGAATTGCCGCATTTGTTTGTGCTTGTGTATGATTCTTTTCACCTCCCCGAGCTGTATGATCTGTATGGTTCGAACACGGAAGCTCTAATCCGCATTCCGAATGTAGCAGGTTAAGAATGGTTCAGGATATAATCAACAGCCAACCAGTTGAACCGAACAGCTGTCTAAAGCGTTGAGACACCGGTATAATCATTTGACAAACTCGATAATCTTTAGCCGATCTCCGGTGATTGAACGACAAAAAACCATGCCTTCCGGTGTTAACGGAGGACACGGTTATTAGCAAATTTATTTAGTTCACCTTTAAGCGTTCCATGATCCATCCAAACAGCACCAAATCCTGCCTGGCATCCTCCGGTGTCGTTTTGAGTGGAACCGATCCCGTTATAACCTCATGCAGATGCTCAAGCTCCAGGGTATAGGGATCTTTATAGGTAGGTCTGATCTCACGCGTTTCCAGCGCTTCCCCTTGAGTCTCCTGGATATGCAGAAGTGTCGGCAGATGGCGGATATAAGGGGTATCATACTGAACCTTCACCTGCTTGGAGGCTCCAAACACTTCGAGATGGCCGTCAAACCTTCTTAATCCGTCCGTACCCGTTTCAAAAGTGGCGTAATATCCGTCATAGGCGAATACGGCTTGAATAAAGCTGCCGCCTTTCCAGGTGACAGCCGAAGCGACATGCTGCGGAAATCCGAGCATTTCCCTCATGGCGGACAAGCTGTGGCTGCTTAACCCGTTCAGCAATCCATAGGCTCTCGCCAAATCTACCGGGACACGCCCGATCGCATCCCTCAGCAGGCTGTTTCTGCGTTCCGTACAATCGGCGATAGCCGCAGGAGGAATATCATCGTATTTACTCACGACACTCGACTGCTGGATAAACAACCGGTTTTGGCCGATGATATCCCGAATTTTGGCGTAATGGATGACATCCATCGCCTTCACTTCCTCCACCGCCTGCAGAAATGCGGGAGCGTATCTCCGCATATATCCGACCATAACATGCTTCCCCGCTTCATCCCGCGCTTGAATGATCGCATCCGCTTCCGGTAGTGTCATACACATCGGCTTTTCGATCAGTACATGCTTTCCATGCTGCAGGGCGGCAAGCGTGCAATCCGTATGGTATTCATTGCTGTTCAGCACGAAAATGACATCGAGGTCCGGCTCCCTGACGAGTTCGAGATAATCCTCGTAAAGTCGTGTTACCCTGTATCTCGCACCCATGGCCTGCAGCACGCCAGGAGAAACATCACAGAGCGCCGCAATTTCAAAACGCTCCACCAGCGTTTCCAGCACAGGCAGGTGAATAATTTGCGCAACCTCTCCGAGACCGATCAGCCCCACCTTTAATCGTGTCATCGAAATATCCCTCCTCTCTCAATTCGATATCGGCTATTTCAAGGTTTTATATTTCTCGTTATACATGTTGGCGAGCTCCTCATATCTCAACTTCTTGAAGCCGTCAGTGAAAGCGTCCCATTCCGTCATCGGCTTTTGACCGAGAATAAACTTGGTCACGTTCTCACTGATATAGGTTTTCATCGCTGTGCTGATTTCAGATATTTTGGAGGATTCCTCCTTGCTCCAATTTAACGCCGGTTCAGGATCACGCAGCGCCCCCAGTTCCTTCAGCTTTTTCATCCGATCAGGAACCAGCTGCGCTTCCTTTTCCTGCCCTTCCTTGTAGCTCCAGGTGCTGTAACGAGCAGCGGCAGGAATCACTCCAGTCAGCCACCAAGTGCCGTAACCGTAATCCGTACCCTTTTTCAATCCGTCCGGGAATTTTCCGTCTGCGCCAACCGTCCAGGCGCTTTGCGTTTTGTCGAATTTGTAGCCTGACGGAGTCTTCGGGTCCTTTGAAAAGGTCTCCCCCTCAACGCCCAGCATCAAAAGCTCAATACCTGCATCGCTGTACGTATAATCCATCGCTTTGATGATTTCATCTATATATTTGGATTTCTTGTTAATGACAAGCGGTGAGCGGTAATGGATATTGTAATGCGGATCGAGATTTTGCGACTGAATCTTCCCATCGATCTTGAAAGGATAGATCGGCTGTACTTCCTTGGCTGGATCATCCGTCATATTGAGGTTTTTCATCGCCGTTTGCTCCAGCATCAGCGGGAAATCGTCACTCGCGTAGCCTGCGAACAGCTCCTGGTCCTTCATCGTCAAAAAGTTCGGGTGCAGCAACTTCTCGGCGTACATCCAGCGCATAAGCTCGACCCACTGCTTGTAACGATCCTTGTAATCAACCGGGGCAAACATGAATTTTTTCTGCTCCGGATCGAACATCATCCCGTTATTCGGACCGTTGTTGACATTAATTCCAAAATATACCTGCGTCCGTTCGGCAAAATAATCAAAGCCGAGCCGCGAGGAGGTGATATAGTCTCCGGTCTGCTTTTTCAGCGCCAGCATCGCCTTTTTCAAATCGTCGACGCTCTGGATCTGGCTCGCGTCCAGTCCTTCCTTCTTCAGGAGATCGTTGCGCACCTGCCACAGCGTCGTTGCAAAATCAAAATCCTGGACAAGCGGGAAGCCGTACAGCTTGCCATCCTCGGGACGGCGCATCGCCTTTTCAATTTCCGGGTATTTCTTCAGCCAGCGTTCCAGATTGGGCAGCTTGCCGGCTTTCATGTAATCATCCAATGCTACAAACAGCTGCGGACCGTATTCCTTTTGCGTCGTTTCGTCCTGAAAAAATTTCATCATATCCGGTAGTTGGCCCGAGGTGAGCACAATGTTTATTTTTTCCTTGAATGCATCCCTTGGCGGGCTGTTGACGTTGAATTTGATCCCTGTCCGCTTACCCCATTCTACGAACACGGGCAGATCGCTGCTGATTGGCAGCCCCGGGTCCCAGGCCGTCATGATTTCGACTGTCGGGATTTCCTTCGCAGATTTCCCATCCCCTGCTGCAGCAGGTGCGGTCGAAACGGCTTTCTCCCCGCTCTGGCACCCGGCCAAAATCGTCATCCAAATCGCCATGACGGCAGCAGCCGTTCTTGTTGTAGCTTTGTTCACATAAACCCCTCCATTGTTTGTATTTGCAAATCGCTTCACCTTACACCGCCAGCATGCAGACTGATAGATCCATAAACACGCAGCAGCAGCTCATTCTTCCGCTCCGCAACTCGCTCAGCCTTTAACCGAACCAACGAGAACACCCTGTACGAAATATTTTTGTACAAACGGATAAATCAGCACGATCGGGCCAATCGTGACAAAGATCGTCGCCATTCGAATACTCATCATCCGTCCTGCTGAGGCAACGGGGTCGATCTCCATGCTGTTGGCCTGATCCAGCGCGCCCTGTGACAGCACCTCATTGGCCAGCAAAATGCGTCGAAGAATAATCGTCAGAGGCTGCATTTCTGGCGAGGTTAGATACATTAATGGGCCGAAATAGGCATTCCACAGCCCGACAGAGGCAAACAGCGCAATTGTCGCCAAAATCGCTTTCGACAAGGGCAGCACGATGCGGAACAAAATCTGCCAGTCATTGGCACCGTCGATAAACGCCGATTCATACAGCTCCTGCGGCATTGCCTGAAAATTGGTACGCAGAATGACGATATTCCAGAAGCTGAATGCAGCGGGCAGCGTTATTGCCCAAATCGTGTCCAGCAGGCTCAAATTTTTGAGCAGCATAAAGGACGGAATCAGACCGCCACTGAAAAACATCGTAAACGTAAACAGAATCGATAAGGGTCTGCGCGCCTTGAACCGATTGACAGACAGCGGATATGCCGTCAGGCAGCCGATCAGCAGCACCAGCACAGTGCCCAGCATCGTATAACGCACGCTGTTCCAGTACGACAGCAGAATCTGATTATCCTGAAAAACTGTTTCGTACGACTTCCAGTTGAACCCGCGTGGTATCAGTCCCACCTGATAAAGCCCCACTTGTACCGGATTGCTTAAGGAAATCGATAGCATATACACAAACGGCAGTACGATGGAGAGCGATAAGAGCATGAGTACGGTGAAATTGGATATGTCAAACAGCCGGTTGGCCAAGCCTGTATTTTTCAAATGGGGTTCCTCCTACCACAACGAATTTTGCTTCAGCGCCCTGCTCGCTTTGTTGGCCGTATACAGAATCAGGAAGGCGGCAGCGCTGTTGAGCAAACCAACTGCAGTCGCATAGCTGAAATTGCGGTCTATGATGCCTCTTCGGTACACATACGTCTGGATCACATCGCCCACCTCATAAATCGCGGGATTGGTCATCAGGTATACTTTCTCGAAGCCGATATTGATGATATCGCTGGCATGCAGGATCAGTAGAATCGTAATCGTCGGCAGCATGCCCGGAAGGCTGATATGCCAAATGCGCTGCAGGCGGCTGGCGCCATCGATATAGCTGGCCTCGTATTGCTCCGGGTCGATGCCGGTCAGAGCCGCCAAATACAGAATTGATCCCCACCCGATTCCCTGCCAAATACCGCTGCCGATGTATAGACTGCGAAAGTAGCCCGATTCATTAAAAAAGGCTATTTTGTCAAAACCCATTGAAAGCAGGACCGAGTTCACCACACCATTTATGCTCAGAAAGTCCATCATCATCCCAACCACGACAACCATCGCGATAAAATGCGGCAGGTAGCTGATCGACTGGAAAAATTTTTTCCACCTTTTCCAGGTAAGCTCATTCAGCAGCAGCGCCAAAATAATCGGTGGCCAAAAGCCGATCAGCAGGCTGTAAAAGCCTAACAGCAGTGTGTTTTTAATGACCCGGACCGCATAAGGATCGTTAAAAAAGCTTTGAAAGTGCTTGAAGCCGACCCATGGACTTTCCATAAATCCGAGGACCAGATCATACTGTTTAAAAGCAATGATGATGCCGTACATCGGTATGTAATGGAACACGATAAACCCGATAAGGCCCGGCAGCACCATCAGATACAGGTTAGTGTTTCTACGGAGATCGTAAAGCCAGCCGGATTTATTCTGTGTGCCCGACCGTTTGACGGTAGCACTGGCGATAACGCTCTCATTATGTTCGATATTCATTTTCATTCTCACCTCCATGCTGCTTCTATTTTTCTTGCTGAATAGCACGCTCCCTGCTTTGTTTGCGCTTACAGGATAAGTGTAACAGCCTCGTCAGACGGCTTACATAGACGGATCTATGTTGTATATGGATAAACAGTAGTTGTTACATGGGAAAGCCCGGAGCCTTACATTCTCCGGGCTTGATTCTTTGTTACATAATACAGCTGCATAAGCTGACAGACTGCTTATCAGGAAGAAATGTGCACATTGTTCCAGAAGGCCGACGTTTCCACTCCGTTGGAGCTTCCGCCCACCTGTATTTTGGAAATCGTATCGACTGCGTTGCGGAAGTTCCCCTGATCCACAACCTTCACTCCATCGATATACAGATCCATTTTTCTTGTTCCTGGATTCAGATCAATACGAATCGCATACCATTGATTTTCCACAACTGGAGCCGCTACAACCGTCGTCGATCCATCCAGATACCAGAAGCCGTCGTCTTCAACAAGCAGTGAGATGCCATTAGTTCCGCTTGGCGACTGCATATAAGCGACGATCGCACCGCCGTTGCTTTTCACCGTACCGAAATTTACCTTGAAATCGAATTGGACGGAGAACGGACCGGCTTGCTGTTCAAAGCTGGCTGTTGCCGATGGGAATCCACCCGGCGAGTTATCATAAATATTCAGGCTTTTGTCCGATACAGACGGAGTCTCCGAAATTTGAATGTAAGAGCCTCCCACTGTAGTGGGACTGTATACCCAGCTTGCCGGCAGCTCTGATACGTCATAGGAATCAAACGTTTCGTCAAGCAGTATGGAATTCGGAGGCACGACCGTGATCGCTGCCGTTCCCGTTGCAGTCACACCGTTAGCGGTAAATGACGCCGTTAGGGTTGCCGTTCCTGTTGCAATCCCGCTTACGATCCCGCTGGAGCTGACTATCGCTACCGACGGGTCGGATGACGTATATTGAATCTGCTCGCCTGTAATATCCAGCTTCGTTTCCACTCCTGAATTGTAAATGCTGGCGGTCACCGTTGCTTGCGCTGTCTTGCTTACCGACAGCTGCTGTGGCAGGCCGCCTATAGTCAGGTGATCCAGCTGACCGGACGGAAGAACCACATCACCATACGTAATAACGGTAGAATCAAATGAAGCCGTATGGGATTCATTTCCTTTGCCGGCTGCAGTGAAGACGCCTCCAAGCGTAGTGCGCAGCGAAATATTATGCGTACCGATAGCAGCTCCCCATTGAATGCCGTCCGAGGAATAATAAGCTGAATACGTCCCGGAATGCCTTACCAGCTTGACATACCCGGGAAGCGCCGGCTGACCGAGTGACAAGGAGCCGATATCGCTATTGTCTGCATCACGCCAGAACAGCCTCAGCCCGTTCCCTGCAACGTTAGCAATAGCAACAAACTTGGAGTTGGAGGCCGGAGTCTCGCGCAGCATAAGACCCGTCAATGCACCGTTCGCAGCCCCTGTGGAGTCCGCAAGCCTCGTGCTTACGCTGTAATCCTGAAGCGGTGTGGCATGGATTTGCTCATATACATATGAGAATTGATCCGAAGAGCCCATATCTCCCTTGGAGGGCACATGCAGGCCTGCACCGGAGCTCGTGATGGTAACGGTGCTTCCGCTGGAAGATGCCGAACCTGTGGGAGCCGGATTTCCAATCGCGATACCCGACCATGGCGCCGATACGTTGAACACATCCCCAGACGTAATCGAGCTGCCGCTGCCGACACGAACGATTCCCCATTCCTCCAGGGAAGGAACCGTAACCTTATGCTTGCCGCTTCCCACATTCGTTACAGTGAGTGCAAGCGGATTATGGCCCGGCTGGTAAAGCACGGCCTGAAGATTGGAGCCTCCAAAAAATGCCGAATCCGCCAACGTAACCTCGATATCCTCTGCCGTTAACCCCGTACGGTTCAGCAGGTGGATGACTTTCGGAGCGAGAGTGTCCTCAGGCGAGCGAACAGTGGCATACAGCTGTTCTCCGCCGCTGACGGACACCTGGCTTCTGGCAGCGAGCCAGGATGAATCGACATAGGTGGCACCGAGAACAGTGGCGCCGCTATTGCTGATCAGCAGCTGGTCGGCCGCGCTGAAGGAAGCTGTCGGAGCATATTCGATCAGCGTGTCTAGACCTTCAAATGATTGCTCGCGCAGCGCATAAGCCGGCAGACTGTCATTGGCAGCAAGTATTCGGAAAGGTACACCGGCTTTAAACAATTTCATCGACAAGCTGCTGAGCGTCGCAAAATTCATATCGCTCCATTTGACAAGTATGCCTACCTTGGCGGGAGGTTCCTGCCCATCGAACAGAAACGGATATTGCCGGATAAAATGGAATAAATCACCGTACTGCTCGACGGTTCCGAAGTAGCGCGTCGAGCCCTGCAGCCAGGCATCCCACGGTACGAGCATATACTGCCCGAGCGCATAGGATGCGGCGATGCCTTCACGAATTTTGGCCTCGTGATAAGGCAGCGGAGATATGATATGCGGCTTGCCGAGGCCTGAGGACAAGGAGCCGTTCGTTACCATATTATCAATGGTCATGGAGTCCTCATCATTCTCACCCATGCCATAGTTGAACGCATCATGCAGAAAATGCTTGCTTGCCACGGAATCCTTAATGAAGGGAGCATTATTGGAATACTCTATCGTTGTACCCGCATAAGCCTCCAGATCCTGCTTCATCCGGGTATGAAAATCAATAGCAGCCTTGTAGTTGAAATCACTAAAAGCACCGTCCAAGGGTGATAGTATTTTTTTATTGATATAATCGCCGTTGGTCTGAACATCCAGCGTCGTCTGCAAATACGTCTTATAGTTGAAGGCTGAAATATCGGAAACTCCCCAGGCACTCAGCTGTGTATCCGAATAGTTGTCATCCAGATACTGGCGGAACTGCTCCATGCACGGATCGCAGAAATCTCCGCCGAACTTGTAGGCATCCACGCTGCCGCGCCAATCGTCAAACTGGAAGGAGGCCGCTCCCGCGTCGATGCTCTGCTTGCCGACATTCAGCACAGCCTGGTAGTATAACGGATCGCTCATGCTGCCCCAGGTCGCTCCCCAGGTCATCCATGGCGCTACAATCGGAGTTCCGTCGAAGTATTTGGCTCTGCCAACCGATCCCATATTCATATTCAAGGTGCCCTGAAAGCCGACTCCCTGCCGCACGATATTGGAAATCTGGTTTTTGTCGGTTATATAAGACCACTTGTCATCGGTAGCCATAAAACGCTTCAACACATCCAGTGTTCCCAACTGTCCATCCATGCCGTCGGTACGCCACCACCTGGAGGAAAGGAATACGCTGGAGTAGCTGTCGAAGGAATTTTTCTCAACACCGGGTGCCGGCGGCGTAACAAGGTCTGGTGCAGGAAACTTTGGCTCGCCCACGTAAATATGGACATTGTCAAGGTTCACGATGCGGATGTAATTGGCATCATCGGCATAGGAAGCTCCGCTGACCTTCAGCTTTGCTATATTGGCAGCATCATCGTACCGGAACGGAACAGCCGCTGACTTCAATTCGCCATCGAGATAAAAGTCGAAGGTTTTGGCTGCGAAATCAGCAGCCACCGTGATGCTTCTCCAGCCATGAAGCGGAAGTCCTGTGACCAGATTCGTTGTCGTTGTTGTCGTCCCCACGGTTCGAAACGAGGTTATTTTATCAGGTGTGAAGCTTAATGCAATTGCAGCCTTACCTGCTGAATCCAGCATATAGAACAGCGCATTTTCCTTGCCAGCAGTTGCCCCCGTCGGCAGCTGGACATCAGCCTGAATCGTCAGCTTGCCTGTCTGTGAGGCAAAGCTCTTGTTAATGCCTTCCGTAGTCATTTTACTGGCATCGTAAATTTGTAGATATCGGTCTCCATCAGGCTTCTCTTTCACCTGCACATAAGAGCTGCCTGTCGTCTGGGCTCCCCATTGGGAAGGGGTCGTTCCCACCGTGATCGAATTAAAGCTTTCATACACAAGATCGGTTACCGTCGCTGCATAGACCTGCTGTGTAACGGCTGCATTCACGTATCCGGCAGCTTTCACAACGATCTGATACGATTTGGCGGTTGGAAAAGCGGCTGACCCGATATGTAGATTGCCGGAACCCACTGTATACGTTGAACCGCTGACTGTCGCTCCGTCAACCGCAACGCCACTGATCGCCGCACGCCATGAAGCGCTATCCGTAAAAGCAAGATCAACCGGCTGACCCACTGTGGCATTCGTCACGTCAGGAGCAAGCACAGGAGGCTGCAGCAATCGGACCGCCCCGGTGTATACGGCTACCTGATCCAGATTGACGATACGGATATAGTTCGCATCATCCGCATAGTAGGCACCGGCTACCTGAAGCTTGCTCAGATTCACGGCATCATCGTAACGGAAAGGCACACCGCTTTGAATGAGTGAACCGTCCAGGTAGAAATCATACGTTTTGCTGCTATAATCCGCTGCAACAATCAGGCTTCTCCAGCCGTTCAGGGGCAGACCTGTGGCCAGTGTCGTACTCGTCGTGACACCGCTGACTGTGCGATAGGTAATAATTTTATCCGGCTGCAGATTGAGCGCAATTGCCGGCTTGTTAGCTGAATCAAGGATATAGAACAGCATGTTTTCCTTGCCGGCTGTAGCCCCCGCGGGCAGCTGCACATCCGCTTGAACGGTCAGCTTGCCCGTCTGTGAGGTGAAAGTTTTGGTGATTCCCTGTGTCGCCTGCTTGCTTGCATCGTAAATTTGCAGAAAACGTTCGCCCTCAGGCCGTTCCGCCACTTTAACATAAGAGCTTCCTGTCACCGACACTCCCCAGTTAGCTGGTGTCGATCCCGTTGCCATCCCGTCAAATGACTCATTGATCAGATCGCTTTCCGGCAGCGGATCGGCATTGGCTACTGCAGCGCCGAAACCGCTAATCGGTAATAATGCCGTGAACAATAATGCGAAACTTAATAACATACATAAGTACCGCCGCCTTTCCCGTCCCCAACGCTGTAAACCCGATGAATGAACCTTCAATGTCTTCACTCCTTGAACTGATTTTTTATGAAACCGGACAATCGTCAAAGCATTACAACAAATGAGATCGCTTTCACGAAAAAGTATACGCTTAAGCCTTGCGCCAAAGGAATGGACGAATCAGAGCCGCTTATGGACATATCTCATTTGTTGCGATTTCGGCCCGACATCAGGGATCAGACTTACTTCATATAGTCCGAAGGTGCCAAGCCCGTAACCTTTTTGAAGACGCGGCTGAAATACAATGGATCGGAATAGCCTACTCGATCCGCTATATCCTTCAACAGTAAGCCAGATGAATCGCTCATCAGCTTCTTGGCCTGATGAACACGCCATTGGGTTAAATATTCACCTGGTGTAACCCCGCGGAATTTCTTGAACATGGCGCTTAAATAATTGGGCACCAGATTAAACCGCCTGGACAAATCCTGAAGGGTAATTGGCAGCGAATAATTGGCCTGCAAATAGTGCTCGATTTGTACAATGATTTCCTCTTGATGATCGCTGATTCGGGTACCGGAAGCTGCACTGTCCATCAAGGTGCTATATGTATATTCAGCTCCGGCCAGCAGCTCCGGATAAGTCAAGGAATGGAGCAGAAGCGAATCCAGCTCCATCCCTGCTAGGATGAACTGCTCATCCGAAATCAATTTGAAATGCTCTGGAAACATAAAAAGAATTTGCTTCAAGCCATTTTCGATAGTGATTTGGCTGGCTTCCTGCTGCTCCCAGACGTGTACGATGTCAAAGATCGCGTCGAGGATCGGCTGCTTCTGCCGCAGCTCCATCGCCTGACCGAGCCTACGATAATAGGGCTGCATAGGCGCAGGCTTGCGGTCAGTACATTCATCCATTACGCTGGATCGGCCGAACAGCAGACCAAGCCGCATCCTTTTGCCTGCAGTTTGCAGCACCTGCTTGAGTCCTGACAATTCAGTCACGGGTTGCTGCACAATGGTCAGGGGGATGGCTAACCAGTCCGCCCTGTGCAGCAGTTCCTGAATCAATCCCTGCGCTGCCTGAAGAGCTGATTCTACGGATTCCTTGCTTCCTATCAGCAGAAAGCGTTCATTTTCCTTCTCTGTATCCAGTATCCAGCAGCCATAAGGTTCAACTATCATCTTCCGTATAATGGCCTCCCCGTAATCCGACTGCCAAAATAACTTGCCCGGATGCATATGATCCTCATAAGCTTGGCCCATAGAGCCTGCGCACAGCATGTAGACAACGTAATGAGCATATCTCATCGAATTGGACAGCCGATCAACGGCCCCCTGCTCCACAACAGCTGCCCACAGCTCCTTCTCCCGTCTTCTCACTTGCTCGTTGATGCCCGCCTCGACCCGCATAAGCAGTTCCTGCAAATCGGGAATCGTCACCGGCTTCAGCAGATAATCCTCGGCCTGCAGTTGGATCGCCTTACGCGTATAATGGAAATCGTCATACGAGCTTACAATGACGGTAGCGATCTCCGGCTGCCGCCGCTTGGCTTCAGCGATAAGCTGAAGTCCATCCATCACCGGCATACGAATATCGGTAAACAGTACATCAGGCCGTAATTGTGCGAGCATGTCGAGTGCCTGCTCCCCGTTAAAGGCTTCCCCCAGCACCTGAAAACGCGGACCCGCTTCCTCTATCATTTTTCTTAATGCCCGGCAATACGGCGCTTCATCGTCCACGACGACAACTGTCGGCATCGGCCCCAGCTCCCTCTTTTAATCAGCTTTGAATGCTGCACGCTATTGCTGCACGTACATAAAAGATCATTCACTCCGGCGTATGTAGCTGTGTTCCCTTCCACCAGCCGATGCGCACGACGGCTCCCTGATCCTCCCCATTCAGCAGCTCTAAGCAAACCCGACCGCCAAAATGGTAGTACAGCCGTGCATACGTGTTGATCGTACCCGCTCCGCTCTCCTCCTTCCATTCATCAGGAGTCCCGCTATCCTGCTGTGCGCGAGATGTTGGTGAATAAACACTGAATGTACCGGACGCAACCTCGGAAGCCTGTTCGGCAAAACCAACTAAATAGGATTCCGAAAATCCACAACCGTCATCCCGAATTTCAATAAACTGCCTTTGATCCCTTTCATACCCTGTAATCGTGATTTTCCAGGGATAATTGGTATTGGCAAAGCCGTGCTTGAAGCAGTTTTCCACAAACGGCTGGAGCGTAATCTTGGGAAGGGCTTGTTCGAGCAGCCGCTCATCAACATCAATTACAAAGTCGAGATGGTCCTCGTAACGGATTTTCATAATATTCAGGTAGTTCAGCGTATGCCTGATTTCCTCCCGCAGCGTGACCGGCTGTCCTCCCGCATAAGTGATATAGCGAAACATCCCGACCAGCATCGTTGATAGCTGATTGATGCTGCTATTGCCCGTTTCATAGCCCAAAGCGCCGATCAAGGAAAGCGTATTGTACAAAAAATGTGGATTGATTTGTGCCTGGAGAGCTGCAAAATGAGACCTGAGCTCACGTGAGCGAGCCTCGATGGACTGCTCCTTCGATTCCTCCAGTCGCTCCAGCATTTTACGAAAGGATTGGTACAAGTGGTGCAGCTCATTGTGCGTATTTTGCAGCTCCACGCCCCTGAACAATTTCGATTCACGCATATCCGGAATTGCATCCAGATGCACTTGATTCATCGTGTCACGCAGCTGCCGAAGCGGCTTCAGGAGACGCTTTGTGGAGAAATACAAGGTTAACAGTGTTAATAAAATAATCAGAAAAGCCGTGATGCTGAATATATATCCGGCTTGGCGGGTTGGCGCCAGCAGTTCCTGCTCCGGCTCTGCGATCATAACGGTCCAGTCCGAATAAGGGGCGTGCTGATAAATAAGCAAATCCCGGGAGCCGTCCGGCATATCAATCCAGGCAAATTCATTCCCGGATGGCAAGGATGGGGATGCAGCGGAATTCTGTAAAAAAGCCTGACGATGCGGCTCAAAACGTTCTGTAAGTATGGGATTTCGGGGAAATATCCATTCTCCGGTGCGGCTGATCATCATCACCTGCTTGCTGCCGGTTTGTCCGGGGGAGCTGATCTTATCCAGGTATTCGGCCGGCAGCTGGATCTCGACTAACGTATTGGGGATCGAATCCTCTCCCAGCTTGCGAATAACCGAAATCACCTCACGGTTCGATTCAAGATCCCAATCGTCCCTGTGCGGCGGAAGCAGCAAGCGGTATTCCGATTTGCTGCTCAGTTGATTGAACCAGGGCGATTCTCTTGCTTGCTTCGACACCCGTGCCTTGTCATAATAGGCACCCGTTCCGAAGAAAGCGCCGGAGCGGCTCAAAATCGATACCCGATTAAAAATTTGCGGGTCCAGGCCGACAATAGAGGTAATCAGCTCTCTCATTTTGTAGGCTGCCTCCAGGTTATTCTCGAAGTAGCTTTCGGCATTCTCCTGATAAGGCATATAAAAAAACGTGTTGGCAATCGTCGGATTGTATTTGATTTGCATAACCAGCCTGTCCATCGTATACAGTGAATTATCGAGCTGCTGGGTAACGCTTGCCGCTTCTCCCCGATAAGTACGAATAATCGTCTCTACATTTACCTTCTGGTAATACCAATAAAAGACGCTGAATGCAATCGCGATGATCATCGTAACGAGCAACGAAAACGTAATAAACAGCTTCGTCTGAAAGCTGAACGGTCGTCTCATAGCCCCAACTGCAGATCATCCCCTGCCAGCGTCCTTGCATAAGGAAGTATTTCTCCCCATTTTACATTCTGCAACCATCGTCTTTGGTTCATCTCGACACTCACCCCACTCCGGTTTTATTTCCAATATAACGGATATAGGCCCAGGATAAGATAGGTCTCACTTAAGGTTTAACCCGCTTCATTTAAGTTATTGGTTTGTGAGGGGCTGGCCGCTCCTGTAAGCATGCGGGGACAAGCTCTTTTGTTTCTTAAAAGCCAGATAAAACGCCTTATAGTCCGCATACCCGACCTCCCATGCAATCTGCGCAATTTTTTTGTCCGGGTCCCGCATCATTTCGCAGGCTTTATCAATCCGGACAAGCTGAGTATACTGGGAAACCGTCAGGCCTGTTGCCTCTTTAAAGAGGTGTGAAAAATAATTTTTGCTGAAAAAGGTTTTTTTGGCTAGCTCGGCAAGCTGAATTGGTTCGTGAAAATGGGTGTCCAGATAAAGCAGTGCCGCTTCGATTTCCGAAGCTTTTTTGTGCTGACGCTCATTGCCTGTGCTGAGGTTCTGAAAGCCCCTCATCATCATAACAATCAGCTCAATCGTATAAGCTCTTAGAATCGCACTATGTCCGGGCATACGTTGATTGTATTCCATGTCCATTTTATGAATAAGCTGATCGAACTCACGCTGCTCGTCGAGGCTTAATCTCAGGTCCTCGCGGAACGGTTCGTCCGCCCAGCTATCCTTGAATAAATAGGAAAGCGTCAAGCTTGTAAAATCGTGAAACAAATGCAGACTGTCATCCAAAAATCCCGGCTTGAACAAAATGTTGTAGGTTACCAGCTCCTGCTGCTCAGCTGTACGGTAAAACGTATGTGTCACCTCGTAATTAATGAGAAACAAATCCCCTTTAGCCACCTCATATATCTGTTCTCCGACAACATGGTAGCCAGAACCCGAATAGACATAACAAATTTCCACGAAATCGTGAGAATGGAAACTTCTGTCCTCCATCATCGA
This sequence comes from Paenibacillus sp. FSL H8-0034, assembly GCF_038000305.1. Classification (NCBI taxonomy): domain Bacteria; kingdom Bacillati; phylum Bacillota; class Bacilli; order Caryophanales; family Paenibacillaceae; genus Paenibacillus; species Paenibacillus sp. FSL H8-0034. The sequence continues at coordinate 3,092,109 of NZ_JBBOBS010000001.1, read as the reverse complement.
TTCCGAATGCTTGACCATACTGAAGCTCTCGCCTTCTCTGAAAAATCGGTTGCCCTGAAACACAACAGTTGCTTTCGATTCACCCATGTACTTGTCTACCTCCGATAATCGGAATATGTACCATACGAAGTCTGATTTTACACCATCGTCATCCATCCGCAATCCCTTTACGATAGAACTGTTAGAACCTTCCTCTAACCATACAACGAAAAAGGTGGCAAAATCCATGATCAAAGTGTTAGCCGTAACGGAGCTTGGCAAAAAAGCGGAAATTATCGAAATGGCGTATCCTCAGCTTGATGATGATTCGATTATTATTAAAACAGCTTATTCGGGCATAAGCATAGGTACTGAAATGTGGATTGCAGAAGGAAAAAGGACGGATTACGGTCCACCTCCGTTTGTAAATGGCTATCAGGCCAGCGGGCAAGTTGTGGAAGTGGGACAACACGCAGTCGGGATGTTCCAACCGGGAGATTGGGTGACGGTGTTTTGCAGCGGAGCGCATGCACAATATGTGAAGGCTAGCAGGCATCTTGCCCACAAATTGACCTCGACCGCATCGCTAAAAGCATGCGCTATGTTCGTTCAACCGAGTGTTGCGGCTAACGCCTGGAACAAGGCCGGGGTCCGTACAGGAGATGTTGTTTATATCGTCGGACAAGGCTTGATCGGACAATGTGCAGCCATGCTTGCTAAGCTCCGTGGCGCTTATGTCATCACCTCGGATATTGCAACAGATCGTCTTCAGCGCTCCCGTGAGCTATGTGCGGATTGGGTGATCGATTCCAACGAGCAGCAGGCAGTGGCAGCGATCAAAGAACGATTCCTCGGGGGTGTTGACATCGTTGCGGAATCGACAGGCTTTGAAGCTCTGCTCGACGATGCCTTGGATACATGCAAAAACAAAGGAACCTTCGTGTTTCTCGGCTGGTACCCGGATCGGGTCAGCTTCCATTTTAATATCCCTCACAGCAAACAACTGAATGCCGTGTTTCCTTGCTTCATCGGAGATTATCCGGTTCGTGAAGGGGTTATACGCCTCATCGAATCCGGTACCCTGAATATGGCAAAGCTCATATCCCACGAGCTGAACTGGGATGCTTCAGCCGATGTGTACAATCAGCTGTTTACCAGCAAACGCAATTCTTATAATGGCATCGTTATTCGATGGGAATAGGAGATCTATATGACGATATTACTAACTGGAGCAAGTGGATTTATCGGACAAAGGCTGCTCGAACGACTATCGACAGATGCTCATGAGGATGTCGTCTGCCTGTCGCGAAGTCCTGTCAATCCTTCCGTCGCTGTTATACGCGGGAACTATGACCGATTTGAAGATTTGCGGCTTCTGGACGAATTCAGCGTCAGCACTGTTGTACATCTCGCCGCGGTTACCGGGGGCTGCAGCGAAGAAGACGGACTATCGGTCAACCTACTTGGCACAAGAAGACTATACCGTTATTTGCTCGATCGGGGAGCGACCCGTTTTATTGGGGCCAGCTCGATCGCAGCAGTGGGCTGCCTGGATAACGAATTTCTTCCACAGCAGCTTCCTATTCCTGATGATCACATCTGTCTGGCCAAAGATGCCTATGGTTTAAGCAAATTCATGCTGGAGCAGCTAACGGATTACTTTCAGCGAAATCATACAGATACGACCTTTATTAACCTGCGATTGGGTAGTGTCGTGTCCGATGACAGCTGGACACCTCCCGTCGTGACAGCAGCTACGAAATTAACCATACCGTTTGTCCGCTTAAGCCATATTTATGCCAGCGATGTTGTCGAAGCCATCGTTCATGCCATCCATGCCCCCCTTCAAGCAGGAGCCTATACATGGAACATGGTTGGTCCTGAAAGCAGCTGCAGCATTCCTACAATAGCTATGCTCAGCGCCATATTGGGAGAACGGGCGGGGCAATACGATCTATCCTATTATGAACAGCCGGGCCATGCATATAAGCCCATTTTTTCAATGGAAAATGTGCAACGGGAACTCGGTTTTGCACCAGGGAAATCGACAAGAGCTCAGTAGCCTATTCATGCTGCAATTCGATCTGATACAATTCGACTACGATCCGAACCTATAGTTGGCTACAAGACAAATGCGGCTTGGCTCAGAGTAATGACTCTGTGCGGGCCGCATTTATAGTTTAAATAAACCTAATCGAGCCCATTCTCCAGCCAGGCTTCTGTCACATATTTCCCTAACAAATAGTATTTGCGGTCGGGGTACCAAAGCACCGTTTTCCCATTAAATTGCGTCATGCTGGGGTAAGTGGCAATCTCGCTTGTACCCTTGGGTCCTATCGTTAAACCGTCTGTATCCACAAACCGTTTAGGTTTCCCGAACCAGAGCGGCTGACGGGCTCCTTCAACATAACGTCCGCAGCTTAGGTAAGCCGGACGGCGGTTATGAAGCGCATGATGCGGCCCGTATTCCCCCAGATTTCCATCATTATTGTGAAATACAAGCACGAACCGTCCATCCTGGAGCGGATATACGGGACATGAAGCAATAGGTTGGCGAATGGGCTCCCCATCATCACGATAACGAAGCATTTGTGGAGGGGTCCAGCTCTCTCCATCATCACTCGAAACCGAATACCAGATAAATCCTGTAAACGTTCGCATCACGCAAAATAAACGACCATCGGGAAGCAGTACAAGGCTTGGCTCCTGTGCGACGGACAGCTCGGGATTCCCGGGAAAAGGCACTGCAAGTCCCTCGCTGCCTTGGGGAAGCCAGGTGATCTTCAACCGTTCGGGGTCCGGTCCTTCGTCGATATTGTCGAATCGCATGAACAGGGAGCGAGAATCCTTGCTGTACCAGCCAACCTTGGGGACATCGTAGACTTCACGGCTGCTCCACTGTGTATAACCTGTCATCCAGCGGCCCTGACTGTCGCGAATCGGCTTCTGCCAACCGATCCAGTTGCGTGGCACCTTAGGATCAGGGTGATCATACCGGTTCCGATCCATCGGAATATCAGTGCCCGTTATCCATGTATATCCATCATCATCTGAATACACGCAGCCCATCGTACCGGTCGTCTGTGAATCCAAGTCATGAATGCCGATATCTTTCGTATAAAAGATATACATACGCCCCTGCTCCGATACAACTGGAAAACCCCAGCTTGCCTGTCCGCCTCTCTCGCCCCGACGCGCCCCTGCTACATAAACCGGCTCCGACCATTCAAGCTGATCCTTACTCCGTGACAAAACCAGATGGTTGTCACCGTGTCCCTCCACAGAGCTTTGTGTCCATAATGCCAGCCATTCGCCCTTGGGACTTTCAAATACGAGAAAATGCTCATTATCTCCGGTATACGCATCCTCCTTAGGCACAAAAACCATTATATCGGGATTGCTTCTTTTCCATTCATCTACTTGTATCTCAGGTTTCATCGTCATCTTCTTGTGTTCCTTCCTTTCCACAGAAAACCTTTAGGGTTTTCGCATATAGGTGAAGCTGGGTTCCGACTTATCCTTCTGCAAACGATTGACTTCCTCGGTGACCTGATCGCCTCCGGACTTCTTCCATTTGCCGACCATTTCATCAAATGTTGTATCCACGTCCAGCTTCGATTCCAGAAGCATTCGTGTATACCCTTCTTCAATAATTTGACGAAGAAGCGCTGATTTCTCCTGAAGTGACGGGATCACCACATTAGGACGAAGATAATCATACATAATGTTCTTCTCATACGTGTCGAGCTTGTGCATCATGTAATCAGCCATATCCCTGGGTACGAATTTGGTATATTTCTCCGGATCGGTAAACAGCCATTCGGGCTGCAGCAGCTCAAGTCCGACGTTCGTGCTGAATTGGGGATCTTTTTTTTCATTGTCGAAAGGAAGCTTGACCCCGTTATCGATCCGATACGTTTTACCCTCCACGCCGTATTGAATAAGGTCATATCCACCTGTAATCTGATACTCCAGATAACGAAGCGCAGCCTCCGGGTTCTTGGAACGACTGGAAATTTGATTTGTCCGGTTAATCGGCGTGGCCGGAAGATTAATACTCAGGACATTCCCCTTATGATGGATCGGGTCCAAAATCTCTGTCTTCAATGACGGCATCACGGCAAGCTGCCGATAATCGCCAATATTCAGAATAAGCACACCCACCTTGCCTGACTTGAACTTGTCGATTCCGATTGTTTTGCCAACCAGAAAGTCGGGGTCCATCAGCCCCTGCTGACGCAAGGTGCGCAGAAATTTCAGAGCCTCCTTGACTCCAGGCTGGACCAAACCATATTGAAGCTGATTGGCATCCGTACTTGCCGGAGACCATCCGGGATTGACCCCGAATAATGAAAAGAACCCATTCAGATTGGAAATCTGATTGTCCTTAAAGGTAAGGGGTATCGTATCATTCACCCTGTTGCCATCAGGATCCTGGTCACGAAAGGCGATCAATACCTCCACCAGCCCATCGAGCGTTGTCGGTGTTTTCAAACCGAGCTTGTCGAGCCAGTCCTTGCGAATTACGATGCCTTGCCCTCCACGATCCCGCATCCAGGGAACTCCATAAATATGACCGTCCGTCGGATTGCGCATATACTCCCAGGTCTGTGCGCTGAACGCTTGCTTCAGCTTGGGAAATTTGGGCAGTAAATCATCCAGCGGCAAAAACACACCCTGATCGATCAATGCATTATGCTCGGGATCATTCGGACTGTACGTATTCACAATGTCTGGAATATCACCACCCGCCATTTTAACGGAAAGTCTTGTCTTGTATTCACTATAAGGGGGTGTTTCATAGGTAACCTCCACATGCGTCTCCTTCTCCAGCAGCTTCTCAAGCTCTGAGTCCGGATGATAGATATGTCCCGGAAACAGCGGTTTGATCACGGTAAGCTTAGGAATCGGCTCCATCTGATTATCCTTACTGTCCGCTTGATTACTGCCGTCACTGCATCCGGTCAGGGCTATCCAAACCAGCAGTGCCACCATAGCTCTGAATGCGATGTTATTGCTCAAACCGGTAACCCCCCTTATAAGGTACAGGGCCCAACTCACCCTGATTCTAGTCCTTCCCACCACAGACCGAAAGATGGTTTATTTAATGTTTCACCGTGCTTTATACAGTTCATGCTGATTTTCCTGTTCCTCATGCCCGATTACGGGATGGACCAGTGTGACCTTGCAGCCGCCCCCAGCCCGATTTTCCATATAGATACCATAGCCCTCGTCCGCTCCAAACCGCAGCTTCAATCTTCTGTCCGCGTTGTATAGACCGACACCTGATTCCTGATTGCCTCCGGACTGCTCGATGAGTGCAAAATGCGCCGATAAATCCTGATCGCTGCCTGCTCCGTTATCCTCCACACAGCAAATAAGGCGGTCGCCGGATTGGTACACCGATAAGATAATTTTTCCAGTACCTTCCTTCATCTTCTTGACCGCATGCTTGATGGCATTCTCCACAAGCGGCTGTACGGTAAGCTTCATAAATGGAAAATGAAGAATATTCGGCTGCACCTGAAAAAAGACAGCGAATGCATCGTGATTCCGCTGCAGCTCGATGCTCAAATAATTGCGTACGTGCTGGATCTCTCGCTCCACCGTCGTCAGTTCTTCTCCATTGTTAATACTGAAACGCAGCAAATTGGATAGTGCCGTAACCATATTTACGATTGCCGGCTCTTGGGCCTTCTCGGCTTTCCATTTGATCGTATCCATCGTATTGTACAAAAAGTGCGGGTTCATTTGATGAATCAGTGTCCGGATTTCCAGACGTCTTTTTTCCTCCTCAAACTGCTTGGTTTTGCCAATCAGCTCGATCATCCCCGTAATCATTGAATTATAGCCACGAATCAACTGTCCGATCTCATCTGTTCGTTTCCTGTAGCTGTCAAAATACACGAGCTCCCCCAGCAAAATGCGGCGCATATGGCGGACCAGCGATTTGATCGGAATCGTTATTTTACGCACGATAATTAATAGAAGAATGCTCATAATTGAAATGCCTGACACGACCAGTATCCAGGTAAACTGCTTAATGTTCTCAATAGGACCCATCAGCTCAGAGACCGGAATTAATGCGGTAATGCTCCAGCCAGCCGTTCCAAGCGTCTTGGCGGCCTCGTAATAATCGGTACCCTGAATTCTGGTCTGGAGCACCGAGGTGTTCGTCTTCACTGTGCTCGGTGTTATAGCCAGATCTGCGCCTTCCTTTTGATTCGATCTGGTAGCTACGATCCTGCCTGCCTCATTGACCATATAAAAGCTTAGCTGCTCCAGACGCTCGGGAATGATCAGCTGGTTAGCGAGCAGAAAGCTCGGAACCCGAATCGTAAGCACACCAAGCGGCTGCAGCTGAGGGAAGTCGCGAATCGCCCGGACATACAGCAAATCCGTAGTACGCTCCCCATTCACGGAATAGACATGCCAGTATCCGCGCCCCTCCATTTGCAGGGCCTGCTTGAACCACGGCTCCTCTCCCGTAATACCGCTCGCATAATTCGGGTATTTGGCAGGCTGCTTGGGATAAATGTTCAGCTCGTACTCGCCCTTAAGCTCATCCAGCACCGGATTCATCATCCTTATAAAATCAAATTCATTGAGCAGGCTGTCCGGAGCAGGCTCTCTGAGCAGCGCCTTCACTTTATCTGATTCCAGAACCTTCTCCGAGCGTTGTTCAATTCTCGACATCAGAGTGTCCACCCGTTGGGCATTGTGCTGCAAATTATCAAGCAGGAACGCATTCGTCACGTTACGGATTTGCTCGCTTGAATTGCTGAACGACAAATACCCCAGCAGTATGGTTGGGATTGTCACGACGGATAGCAGCAGCAGGCTGATTTTGGCATATAAATTCAGGTTGATCATGGCTGTTGGCACACTCCGTTCATTTGCCATACCGGTATTCTTTGGGTGACATCCCCGTCCGTTTTTTAAATATTTTCCCGAAATGCTGCAGGTCCAAATATCCGATTTTTGAAGCGATTTCATATATTTTCAGATTGGATTCACGAAGCAGTCTTCTCGCCTTCTCAATACGCAGCTCAATCACGTAATCGGAAAAGGTTTGGCCTGTTTCCTTCTTGAACAAATGACTCAGCCATACCGGATGAATCGCAAGCTTATCGGCAATGCCCTGGAGCGTAATATCTTTATCGAATTCCTCGCCTATCATGACCTTGGCCTGCTCAATAATCGCATTGCCTGTTCCGGATATCTGAGAGGTTACTTTGTCAGACAAGTCTTGAAAATAGGCACACAACTCGTGCTTGACTGAATCTATCGATTCGTAGCATTCAAGACGTTCCCACAGCGATAAAGAGATTTGATCCAGATAAATGCCTGACTTTTCATTGACTAGCGTTTGAATATCCATAATCCAGTCCAGGCAGTTTTGGGCCAGCTGCTTGCGATGAATGAGCTGCGTTAACCGGACGATGCTTTCCACTTTGTCCCGAACCGCTCGGACCATGCCGTCACGGTCACCGGAGATCAGCGCAGCAGCGCACCGTTCATTGACATCCGCCGTTGTACGTTCCGGCAAGCCATCCTCCATCTCCTGATAGTAAAGCTCCGGCTTACGGTTGGCAGCCGCCCAGCGCAGTGCTTGATTGGACTGCTCATAGGCGTCAAACAAAGCCTGAAACGAAAACATCGTACCGCTGACGCCAAAATGCAGCTCGTGACGCTGGTACTTGCGGACATTGTGGCGAATGGCCTCCATCATCTCCTCCAGATCCGGGTATGCGGTTATTACGATCCAGCGGTTATGGACGTTTTTCAGCAGATAGGAGGAGTGGAACTTCTCCATCGTCTCTCCGGCTATGTTGCCGACGGAAAACAGCTGCAGCTCCATATCCTTATCGCTTTCCGGTACCTCACCGCTAACGCCAAAGGCCATCAGATGATAGGAGGAGGTCGTCAGCCAGGTTAAATTCCACAGCTGCAGCCGGTGGTAAATATGCTCCTGCAGCTGTGTTTTTTTGGTGCAAAAGCTCAGTATGTACTGGTCCATCAGCATCCGGGTGCCCATCTGCGCATGCTCGATCCGATGCTGCATTTCGAACCGCTGCCGCTCCTCCTCATGGATCATTGCCACAATTTTGAGCAGCTTTTGCTTGAATTCAGCTTTATCGAAAGGCTTGAGCACATAATCAAGCGCACCTAACTGCAAGCTCCGCTGCGCATAGGAAAATTCATTATAACTGCTGATTACGACAACCTTGGGCTCGTAATCGGAGATTTGCATCACTTCATCCAGCAGCTCCAGTCCTGACAGCCGCGGAAGTACAATATCCGTTACAATAATCCGCGGAAACAGCGTACGGATCATCTCTCTGGCATCCTCCGCATTGCCGATAGCGTAGATATGACCGATTGAGGGGTCAAGCTGTTGAAGGGAAGTGCGAATACCTTCCAGTACCTCACCCTCGTCTTCGATGATCAAAATATCTATCGATGGATTCAATACGGTCGCCTCCCTTCGGTTCCACAACGAGTGTTTTAGTTCTATTATAATCGATACACATACGATCATGTTCAAAAATCGATCTTTCAGTGAACGGCTTGATAACCTCATACAGCCGTGTATGTCATTGTACCAAGGCTCAGGTACAAACAATACACGGCTGCATATATTTTTGAGGGGGTTTACTTAAACTGCCGAAGCCATCAATCGGATTTGGCAATCAAATATTGATTCCAGGCCTCCAGCACGGTGTCACCTGTGAGAACCATCCGGTCTGCTTCGATGAAAGCAGCAGCCAATCTGACTCTAAGCTTATCCAGTAAAGCTCCCGGCTTGAACTGCATATCCAGCTCAATCGGTCCGGCGATTGTATAGGGTGTCAGCCTCTTCGCTGCCGTGGCGCATTCCATCGCACCAGCTTTCAGCAGAGCTGCTGTCCGCGAAGGTGGATAGCAGGCGGCAGCGTTGTCGCCAAGCGACTGCTTGACACTAACCGTAACCGTTCCCGGCAGCAATGCCTCCGTTTCCTTCACACCCTCTGAATCCGCCGTAACCATAACGAGAGGCACGCCTGCCTCGCCTGCCATTAAGGCTTCCAGTCCAATCTCGCCTACAACAACACCATTTACGCTCATTTTGATGATATCATGCTCATAGTTATGATTGAGCAGCGCCCCCGGCATAGAAGCCTTCGCATGAAGACCGAGAAGAATCATTCCATCGAAGCTGCCATCCAGAAAGGCAAGGTTCTCGGGTCCGTAATGCGGCTTGCCGCATATTGCGGTAACCCTCGGGTCCAGCTGGAACAGATCGACATTCGTACCGTAAAAATGAATGTCATACAACCATACCTCATCCTCTTCGGCTTGCAGGAGTCCCTCCAGCACAGCTGCCAAATCATGCTTCAGCATTTGCAGGCCAAACCCATAGTCTTCGGCGCCAGGCACGACCTGCTTCATATTGACGACACCTGTCAAGCCTTCCATATCTACACGAATCATCCATTTCATCTGCTTAATCCTCCCCTTGTTCATTCAGCCTTGGTGCACCTCAAAGCGTCTTCCAGGCCTCGCGCAGCTTGGCAAGAAAAATATCCACGCTTTCCCGTTCACTTTTCCCAGGGTAAGGCCTCATTTCAAAAGTCACGGAAGGCCGGTCCTCTCCACCCAGATAGCCGGATGCAAACAAGGCTTTTAGAAATTCGACCAGTTCCACTACATCATGCTCCCCATCCTCGTAGCCCCATGGCGGGTGCATGTCCCCATATAACGGATTGGCGGGATTACTCATCACACAGCTGCCGAGATGTACGTGCCTGATATAGGATTGTGAATCCTTCACAGCCTGAGCGAAGGTTTCATTCATCAAGGGGATATGTCCCATGTCGATCAGCAGTCCGATGTTCCCATAGCCCTGAGCTCGAACCTGTCTTACAACCTCAGCCGCTTCACGAGTTGATCCGATCAGCAGATTTTTCCCGATGGAGCGATCAAATGGCTCAATAAGCAGCTCGATCTCGGGAACACGCGCACACAGTGCGGCTACGTATTCGACGAAATAAGCGGTTTGCTCGGCAATTAACGCTTCTCCCGGATTCGGTCCACTCGCAATAACGGCCTTGCGTGCTCCAATATCTAACCCTCTTCGCAAATGCTTGATTACCGCCTCTACGGTCTCCATTCGGATGGCCCGGTCAGGGCTGTTCGGGTTCAGCCTCGGTCCGTTCATCAGTGGGCAGTTATACACAGGCTCTTTGCCGCTGGCGTGCACCAACGGAATTTCTTCTTCAGCGGCTTCATCGGAATCGGGAATGAACATATCAATGACCTCGAACTCGGGATAAGCCAGCACCTCCCTGATCGTGCGTCGATGCTCGGCTGCCGACTCAAAGGTTACCGGAAACAGCAAATGATGATTTAAACCAAGCTTTATATATTTTTTCCATGGCTCCTCGTTCATGCGGGATCTGCCCTCCTTTCTTCCTTGGATTATTGTGACGTCAAGCCGAAACGGTAATTTCCAACTGCCTCAGAGGTCAGCAAATAGCGGTCATAGATACGAAACGATCCGATCAGACCCTCCCAGCCCGCTCCTAGCAGGACCTGACGACTTCCGTTGATATCCTGAATATGTGGTGAAAACCGTCCCCAGCCAAACTGCCGCTGCTTGCCGCCGTCCGCCAGCTCACCGTTGATCACAAACGTAATGATTTTGGGACCTCCGTCAACGTTCACCACAATATGCTGCCAGGCGTTGGATTGCAGCAGTCCTTCATCGGACTCCCAAGAAGATTCACTTCTGCCGTCATTCAACGTCAAACGAATCGTTCCCTGCTCGGTCATAGCTACGGCTATTCCTTTGCCACCCCGTCTCCTCGTATCCAACAGGCTTCCTGCTGCACCACGGCTTCCGTGATAAATCCATAGATCAAGCGCAAACCCGCCTCCGGCTGCAAGGTTCGGCAGCTCTGGAAGCTCCACAAGCGCGTCTGTTCCTATCGTTGCCGGCTTCACGACCTCGAAAACCAAGCCCCGCTCGGACCGCTCGTCATTGTCATGCTGGTTCCACATTGCCTCTAATAATGCGGCATCGACTTCATGGATTCGTGCAATCGTTTTTTGCGTTTCGGAGATGAAATATTTGCCTTCTTGCTCAATAAAGTCGGGATAACTGATCCGTGTCCGCGGTTCATCATCATATAACACGATTTCCGGCTGCGACCAAAGAATGTACCCATCCTTTTCGATTCCACCGCACATCCAGACAGGATTGCGATCCTGATAAGCAAGCGATGGGGTTGCCCGATTGTCCATACCATGATTGTGAAACCAGAGCGTGTACTTGCCGTTGCTGTACCTGCGTACAAAATTAGCGGCTCGCGGATGCTTGATCTTCCGGCCTCCCGGATTATATTCGGCATAATCAGGACTTGTCCACGTATGACCTCCATCACGGCTGTAGGCCTGACCATTATGACCCTCAACCGTACGATACGTGCAGTACAAGCTGCCATCACTCAGTCCGACCAGATTATGCTCATCCGCTACTTTTCCCAAAGGCGCCTTAATCCCCTGATCTCCGTCAGGAAGTGTTTCCCATTCAATTCGTTCGGGAGACAACTCCGTTAAAATATTGCTGCTTTTCACAAAAATCCCCTCTGAAGATGCCATAAATCCATCACCAAAGCTGCCCACCTTGGCCAACCCCATATATACCGAATCCTCATGAATGATCGGCTTGCCCACTCCCCAGAAAAACTGCACCTTGCCCTCATAAGGGTTATCACGGTCGATCTGCATATTCCGAATCGGCACCTGATACCGCTCCTTCGACCACGAACGTCCGCCGTCATCGGAATATTTAAACATCAGGTCACCTAATGTGTCTACTCGGGATATGTGGGAACCACTATCCGAAATAACCTCGCTCCTGTTGCTGCTATTATACGTATAGAACGCGTAAATCCGTCCACTCGGTACAATAAGCGGCATGACCCAGGAAGCCTCGGGACCATCGGCCGGTTCGATATCGGTAAGCTCCGACCAAGTCTGACCCTGGTCCTTACTGATTGCAGAGACCACATGCTGTCCCCGCTCTCCCTCAACACCGGCTCCAGTCGTCATCACGCATACCCAATCTCCACTTGCCGTGATTACGATATAGGGCTGATCACAATAATGCTCGCGGGGAATCTCAAGACCCCATTTAATATTCCGCACATCTTTCATTGGATTATTAACATTTGCAGACATCTCAACCACCCTTTTCAGTCATTTTGCGTGCTCAAAAACAGCTCTTTGAACAACCTTTACTATTGGTTCCGTTATATCATAGCGGATATCGCTCCAGGTTAAGATAGGTCTAACTTAAGGTTTAACCTGCCTGATTTAACTTGTTGGGTGAAATGTCTGCTTTGCCTTCTTTCCGACTTTAGGGTACACTGAACTAGGAAGGATGTGAGGTCCATGTTAAAAGAATTTCTCAATCAAAAGGTCACGATACTTTTCATTGATGGCGGAAGCATTGCCAATGGGACGCTTATTGAGATGGATGAACGCTTTGTGAAGTATCAATCTCCCCATAGCATCAATATCATTCCGATCACTTCAATTAAAACGGTATCTCTCCAAACAGAAGAAAAACCCCATGCTACCGTACGAGGTTTTGTTTAAGCTCTGAAGCCACTTCGGTGGCTTATTTCATTTGATAAAGATCCCTCCGAACGGAATCACTTCTCTAAGTACCCGACGAATCAGACTGTCACCTTGCATATGCTCATCCAGCTGCTTGTCAGGCTTGCAGGGCTGCAGCAGTACGGAACCGGTGCCCTTTAGCTCCCAATGATAGTTCATATGCTGGCTGGCTAACGTATTTCCATATACACATGGCTTAAGCTCAATATGCTGGGGGTAGGCAACCAGACAGTTCACATCGACAAACAACGGGTTATCCGGGTGAAGCTCCACCTGATAAAGCGGTCCTGACGTTAGCAATCCCAGGTTTCCCGGTCCTTGAAACCTCATTTTCACCAAATCACGTGTCATGATCGCATTACGAATGGTTTGAATATGTGTGCGAAAGGTCATCCCCTCCATATAAAACAACACATGCTTGAATTCAAACAGCAGATCGTCATCCTCTTTAATAGCAACCATTCCCAGGCTATAGCCCTCGGGTAGACCCAGCATACAACGTGACGGACCACTGATCCGCGATTGAATGAATCTTTTTTTGCGGTACATATTGGACAGCTTCATAAAGGAATCCTCACGCAAGGAAGGCTGGCCTTGAAAAGCAACAATTTGATTGGGATGCATCACATGGACGGCTTCTCCCTTATCCATCGTAAGCACTGCCAGCCGGGTCCTTTGTTCAGCCTGCTCAAAAGAAATGTCCATTGCGACCCTCCCATAAATTGCCATTTTCTATTTACGTAAGCTGCGCTTTTGCCGCTTCCAGACCGCTACACGTATTAACCGACCGGATACAAAATAACCTGCGATCAAAGCTACAGCTGTCGCTCCCATCCAGAACAGCTTACGGTTGCGCGCTTCCTTGTCCAGCTTGTCCTGTTCCGCTGACTGAATAGCTCTTTGCAAAGCTTCATTTTGCTCCAGCAGCTGTTTGTTCTGGGCCAGCAGCCTCTCTTCCATTTCTTTCGAGCGTGCTATCGTTTCAGTCAGTTTATCCTTCTGTTCGTCGAACTTTTTGACTTGCTCCTGAAGCTGCTGCTTCGTGGATTCGTATTCCTTCTCAATGATCTCCACCTGCTCCGGCAGCTTGTAAATATCCTTCACCCGATCAAAAAATCCGGCATGTACAGCAGATAGCGGTTGTACGAGCATCATGATCACAGCTGCAGCGAGCAGCACCCTTCCCACATTTCTCTTCATCGCTTCTCCACCTCCACCAGATCGACATCTATCTTCATTTTACTTCATATTTTGCGGGATGCAAGTGATAGACTGTGTCCGTTGATGAATGCTAGATTGCGATGAACAAAAAAAAGACTGCTTATTTTACAAGCAGTCTCTGGAAATATTCGTCTTTACCCGTTCTAACTTTTAAATCGGGGCAGTTGTTTTCTTGTGATTCTATTGTCCAGCCCGCAACCTTGGTACCGCACACAACCGCTTCCTTAAGACTCATCCCCCGCACTAATCCCATAATAGTTCCGGAAAAGAAAGCATCTCCAGCACCACTGGAATCGACAACCTTAACCGGGAAAACAGGCTGATGGCCTTGTTCCTTGGTAACGGAGTCATAATACACGGAGCCATGCTCCCCCAAAGTGATAACCATCGAGCGCAGTCCAACAGCATCTACAAAAGGAACCAATTCCTGCAGCATTTCGTCCGGGTTCGTCGTACCTATACGCTTATCAAAAAGCCGCTCGGCTTCCACTTCATTGCAGATAAAGCATTCCAGCTGCTTGAGCAAACCTCTGTTTTTAAGTACAACATCCAAGTTTCCAGGAATTCCGTAAACAGGCTTGTTTTGTTGTACAGCCATCGAAATAACTGAGCTGCTTATCTGTTCATTCAGGTCAAGCTCCAAAGCGATATGGGATGAGCGTTCCACAATTTCCTGTCTGGATTCGGCAAATACGCTTTCCAATGCTTGAAGATCGGGCATCTGCGAAATCGATCCGGCCAAATCCCCGTTCTCATCCAGCACAGCGAGCCACATGCCCATACCTTGATTCGCCGGCTTCAAAAAGTCGGTATTGACTTGAACATCCTGAAGACGTTGTTTAATTTCGAGACCTAATCCGGAATGATCCATAGTGGATACAAATGCTGTATTTAACTCCAGATTCGCAAGATTCTCGGCTACATTGCGGCCTACGCCACCATGCACAAACTCGATTTTACCCAAGTTTCTTCCTTGCGGAATATAATTTTGTTTGGCAAAACCTTTACAATCCACGAACACGGTACCTATGACGGTTACAAAATTTTTCATATGCAGCTCCTTAACAGCTGTGATTGGCTTAGGAGTCTATTATATTATGATTTTGTAAAAGTGGCTATGAATTCTTTAAAGTTTGACAAATCGCCCTACTTCTTTTTAAAGGTATAGCTTGGTGCAGATTTATCCTTTTGCAGCTTGTTGACTTCTTCAGTAACCTTATCGCCACCAGCCGCTTTCCATTTGGCAATAGTATCCTCAAAGGTTTTGTTCGGGTCTACTGCGGTATCCAGCAATACTTTACTGTAGCCCTCGGTAAGAATTTGCGTCTGCTGCACGGAGGTTTCCGTACGGTAAGGGAAATCCACATTTGGACGAAGATAGTCATACACACTGTTTTTCTCGTATTCGTCAAGCTTCTTGATGATGTACTGGGCAATATCCTTGGAAACAAATTTCGTGTATTTTTCGGTATCGACGAACAGCCATTCCGGCTGCAGCAGCTCCAAGCCTACATTGGTATTGTACTGCTTATCTTTCTTGTCGTCCGCAAAAGGGGTTTTAATGCCATTGACGATACTGTAGGTTTTACCTTCAGCCCCATATTGAATATAGTCAAAGCCATCTGTGATCTGGTATTCCAGGTAGCGCAGCGCCGCCTCCGGGTTTTTGGACTTGGCTGAGATTTGGTTCGTTCGTGAAATCGGTATGGCCGGCATCGCCAGCCCCCATTTCTTTCCGTTATGCTCGATTGGATCAAGAATTTCCGCTTTCATGTTGGGCAGCACAGCAAGCTGCCTATAGTCACCGAGACCTGTTAAGAGCACACCCACCTGCCCTGATTTAAATTTGTCAAAGCCGATCGTTTTGCCAACCAGAAAATCCTGATCCAGCAGCCCTTCCTGTCTTAAATCCCTAATAAATTTCAATGTATCCAGCACGCCCGGCTGGGTAATGCCATTGACCAGTTTATTGTTATCCTTCGGATCAGGAGACCAGCCGGGATTGACACCGAACAGCGGCAGCAGCGCATACACATTCAACAGCTGATTGTCTTTGAATGCGAGCGGAATCGTATCCTGCTTGCCATTGCCGTCAGGATCCTTATCGCGGAACGCTTTAAGTACATCTACAAGCTCCGTTAAAGTTTTGGGTTCCTTCAAGCCCAATTTGTCCAGCCAATCTTTACGGATGACAATCCCTGTACCCCCACGGTCCCGCAGCCAAGGTACTCCATAGATTTTGCCATCTGCGGGATTTTTGAGCATATTCCATATGGAATCGCTGAAGGAAGCCTGCAGCTTCGGAAATTTGGGCAGTAAATCATCGAGGGCTCTAAACGCCCCCTGAGCGATCAGCGCATTGTGCTCGGTATCGCCTGGAGAAAACGTATTGACGATATCCGGGATATCCCCTCCAGCAAGTTTGACGTTAATTGCGGTCTTGTACTCCGTGCTCGGTGGAGTCTCATAGGTAACCTCGACATTGGCTCCCTTCTCAACCAGCTTTTCCAGCTCGGAATCAGGGTAATAAATGTGTCCCGGATACAATGGCTTGATAACTGAAATTTTGGCTGGTGCTGTGCTTGCGGGTGCTGCAGTCGGTGACCCGGCAGGTGTATTAGCCGCTGAGCCAGCAGGGGCCTTCGTTTCTTGTGCCGTACAGCCGTACAGCAATGAGGATGCGACCACTCCGGTCATAATTACAGGTAATGATTTACGAATCAATGGTAAGACCTCCCTTTTCATTTGCTTGCGTTTACTGACGATTACACGATTAATGGTAGCTTCCTAAATGGTTTTTGATAATAAGACTGCTTTAATGTTTCACCCTGCTCTGTTAAGTTTCACCCTTTCACAGCACCCATCACGATACCTTTCACAAAATGCCTTTGTAAAAATGGATACACCAGCACGATCGGCAAGGTAGCAAAAATAATCGCGGCCGCTTGCACATTGGCAGGCTCGACCTTCATTTGCTCCGTATCCGCTCCAGCCAAATTCGTAAAGTTGCCGTCAAACACAATGACCTTCAACAGTACCTGCAAGGGCCATTTACGTGAATCCGTAATATAAAAGACGCCTTTAAAAAACTCATTCCAATGCGCAACTCCATAAAACAAGCCAATCGTAGCGATTGCTGGCAGCGATAGAGGGATTAATATTTTCCAAATGAATGTGAACTCATTGCAGCCATCCATCTTGGAGGATTCTTCGATCTCCTCAGGTAAATCCATAAAAAAATTACGCATCAGGATCAGGTTGAACGCACTGACAAGACCCGGAATGATCATCGCCCATATGCTGTTCAGCAGCCCCAGGTTTTTGATATTGAGGTAACCCGGAATAATCCCGGCATTAAAATTCATGACAACAATAATCAGAATCATAAAGATCTTCAACCCCGGCAAATTCCGTTTGGAAAGTGCAAATGCCGCCGTAATCGTGAATACCAGATTCAAAAATGTCCCCACTACCGTAATCGTAACCGTTATCAGGAACGCTCTGACCAGCGCCGGTGTTGAAAAAATATATTGATACGCGCTGAGCGTAATGTCTTTCGGATAAAGCATAATGCTCGATTGGTGAATAGCTATGGGGTCACTGAATGAAACCGAGAACACATGCACGACCGGCAGCAGCGTGACGATACAGAACAGAACAAGTACAGCGTGAATCAAAACGTCCGTGAGTACATTGCGCTCACTTTTGACCATGGGAAACCTCCTTTTTATTAAGTCTTCTTGCAGTGTCTTGTTCTTACCAGATCGAACGTTGATCGAATTTCCGCAGCAGCCAATTTGCGCTTACAATCAGAACAAAGCCTATGACACCCTTAAATAAACCGACTGCTGTTGCGATACTGAACTGGCCTTTTTCCAGACCCATCCGATACACATACGTATCGATAATATCGCCTACCTCGTATACGGTCGGATTCATCAGCACGAAGATTTGCTCAAAGCCGGCATCCAGCAAATGGCTTAAATTAATAATCAGCATCAGCGATATCGTCGGCAGTATGCCGGGCAGCGTGACATGCAGCATCTGCTGGAACTTGCCCGCTCCATCGACCTTGGCCGAATGGTACAGCTCGGGATTGACACCCGCCAGCGCCGCGAGGTAAATAATCGCACTCCAGCCAAAATCCTTTAAAATACCGGTAACGACCAAAATCGGCCTAAAAAACTGCTGATCCACCAAGAAATTGACCGGAGCCATGCCGAAAGCCTTCAACATGGCATTAATGACCCCCGAGGGAGTCAAAAAGGTAACGACAATCCCACCGAACACCACCCAGGATAAAAAATGCGGAAAGTACGTAATCGTCTGTACCGAGCGCTTGAATACAACCGAACGCACCTCATTTAATAACAAGGCAAACAGGATCGGAACCGGAAAGCCAAAGCCGAGCTTGTACAGGCTGATCAACAGCGTGTTTCTCAGCAGCCGATAAAAATCCGGGTTCTCCATCAACCGTTCAAAATGCCTTAGCCCCACCCAAGGGCTATCAGCAATTCCGACAAACGGCGAGAAGTTTTTGAAAGCGATTGTCAACCCATAGTAGGGCACAATACTGAACAGAAAAAAATAAGCAATCGACGGCAGCAGCAGTACATACAGCCATTTGTATGCTTTGATTCTGTGCCACTTCGTGTGTTTTGCGGCTGATTGCCTCTGCCAGGGCAAGGCCGCCTGCTGTTTGGACATGGATTCCCTCCTAAAAGTTTTCGCCAGAAAACTGACTTCGTAAGCATCATTCCGCTCTTCATTTATCTTACCGAATAGAAAAGAATTAAAGGATAGGGTTGAGTTAATATTTAACAGGGGTATGTTATTGCGATGGGTTGAGACCATAATAAAAACCCGAAGCCACTTAGTCCCATCATAGGGATGCTAGCTGCTCCGGGTTATTAGAACTACTCGAAGATTATGCAATTCTTGGGAAATCATAGAGAACATCACCGCTAGTCGAAACTCGAAGATTAACAAAGTTACGTTTGACCCATGAATCCAGCATCTGCTCCGATTCCTCAAGTGAGAGATCCGTATTCATGGAAACTTCTTGAATCGTCAGCGTGCCTCCTTTTGCATGGGCCAGCTCCAACAGCTGTGTCTCAAAAATAACTCCAAAAGATTTTCGTTTCGCTTTAGCTTCCCTAAATTTTCCGTAAAAATAGGCATCAATAATACAAAGCGGCGCACAGAATATTACTAATATAAATATAGTAGCGAAGACTGTTGCAAAGATTTCGACCCCCGCGGAAGATGTAGTGCTGGAATAATAGAATACAGACATGTATAGACTCCTTTCTCTTCTAATATTTCGAATCTAACTAAACCTGTCGTCCAATAAATCATCGAGTGATTTGGCTGTTACCTTCTCGTATTCAGTAAGAATACCTTGAAAATGGTAGATACAGGCTCCCTTTTTCTCTTTGATTTCAGCAAATCCTCTTGTTACAAAGGACACCAATGCTCTTTCCGATAATTCTAAAGAGAGCTTTGTATAATAAGCCGTTTCGACGACGCTCAAATTACCGCCGCGCTTAGAAGCCAGAGTCAGAATCTGTTTCTCAATTACTTGTCCTACGCCTTGTTCGGCAGGCTTTTTCGTGCTTGGTCTTGCAGTAGGCTCTGAGATGAATCCAGGGTTCTTCTTCAGCTTCGATATGTTGTATAGCAAATAAATCAAAGCTGCGAGCAGCAAACCATTCAATATAAATCCACTGATAAAGATGTATATTGCTAGCGTTTCTGAGGATTGAACGCCCGCTGTTGTAGTCAATAGTTGAACTGGCATTGAATAGCCTCCACTCATTTTGCTGTATAGTTCAGGTGACAAGCCTGAATCGTTTAAAGCTTTTCTTCCAACAATTCATCCAGCGTTTTATCAGCTTTCTTTTCCCGCTCGGTCAGAATGCCTCTAAACTGATACAGCACCGTTCCGTTCTGTGCAATTTTAATATTCGCATGGCTATGTTTAACCATATATTCCAACGCTTCCTGGGCTGCCTCCAAAGTCAGATCCGTATGTAAACTAACATCAACAACCGTAAGAACACCCTTATTTGTATAGGCCAGCTTCAGCAGATTTTTTTCCAATTCCCTCCGAATAGCTAATGGATTTTTCTTGGCCTTCCTATTCGAAAGATAAGAGACTATCTTGGATTGGATATAGGTAAAAGGTTTAAAATCGAGGAGTATCATAAGCCCACAAAACAAAGGAGCTACTACCACGAGAAAAAAAACCAGGATCGTAAACTTAGGGGAAGTGACCATATGATATTCATACGAATTCCTGTAAACAAATATTTCTATGATTCCAATGATGATTAATGCGCTACCGCCCAAGATCCTTTTCATATTCCTTACTCCCTCTTTTTCGGCTCTAATTGGGTCCCATTACCTATTATCCATAATATAGGACGTTTGTCTATGCCTATTGCACGATTCGAAAACACAATTCGACACCTATAACAAACAAAGGGCTGCATGAGGTTTAATCCCCCTACAGCCCTTGCAAGTGTGAAATAATTAAGCTATTTCAAAATCCCCTTCTCCTTCAACAACTTGGCAGCATGCTCCAGATAAGCATCATTTTTAAAGGTTGAATTCAAGGTCGCCAGGAATTGGTCATACTCCGTCAAAGGACGTTTTCCATGAATAAACTTAATGATTTCGTCCTTCGTAAACCGATCCATATCGTTTTTGTTGAAGCCCGCCGGATAATTATAAATATAGCTGTTCAAAATCTTGATTCGAGGCTGCTCATTCGTAAACTTGAGCTCTTTTTCTACATAAGGAAACCGTGTGGACAAGTACTCCAGCTCCTTACGTCCGGCCATTTGGTAGATGGAAAAGTAACCTCCTTCCGTATCCATCAGCTCTGTCGGTTCAACCTTGCCGCCGTTCAGCTTGTAATGTCTGCCTTCAATCCCGTAGGAAACCAAATTCAAGCCTTCCGGGCTTGCCATGTAGTTAAAAACATCCAATATTTTTTGCAGCTTCGCCGGATCTTTCTCAACAGCCTTGGAAATCACAAAATATTGTGGAGCCTTGCCATAATCGTAGGAAGCATCAAATTGTCCTCCCGGACCTTTTGGGGAAGCCAACTGAACCCACTGTGCATTCGGATTCACGCCCTTCCACTTCACCTCGCTATCTTTTCTAAGAAAGCTCTGCCAGCCTGTATAAATAATGCCCGCTTTGCCTTGATAGGCTTTCTCGATGGCAAGCCCGTTCTTGTTCGTTATATATTCCATATCCACGCCGCCGGAATCCATGAGATCTTTAATGTAGGTAAGCGCATCCTTCATCATAGGATCGAACATCGCATCCGTCAGCTTGTCGTTTTTCAAATAAAGGTTGCCGGGGCTGCCAACTCCGAACGATCCAAACAGCGGGGCAAACGTGTCCAGCTCGAATCCCGTCAGGCCGATGGTATCCTTCTTGCCGTTTCCATCCGGGTCCTGCTCCGTGAACGCCTTTGCTACTGCTTTGAACTCTTCAAGTGTCCCAGGCGCCTTCAAGCCGAGCTTATCCAGCCAATCCTTGCGAATCAGGAACGTATTGAACGGAAGATTAGCATCCCGTCCGATCGCATACTGCTTGCCGCCAATAAAACCTCTCTCGAAATCCTCTTTTCCTTGAAAATCAAGCACAGGCTTAAGCTTAGGCACATAGGGTGTCAAATCGAGCAGCAGACCCTTGTCGGCAAAGCTTTTAATTTCACCCGGCTCCAGCTCAAAAACGTCGGGATAATTACCGGCAGCCAAACGAACATTGATCTGATTCTTGTAGTCGCTCCCGCCAATCATCACCATATTGAAATCGACGTTCAGCTTTTTATCAATTGCCTGTTTCAATGGGTCCTCCTCAGGCTTTGGCAGATTGCCTCCCGGACGCGCCACTTCAATTTTGATTGCCTTTGCCGGTGTTTTATCCGCACCTGCCGCCGGCTCCTTCGCTGTGCTGGTTCCACCTGTAGCTGCTCCTCCGGAGCAGCCTGCCAGCATTCCCCCTGTTACGAGCACCGACATCATAATCAACCATTTCCGATTCATTCGAACTCCCTCTTTCTGTTTATAATTATCCTTTGATCGCCCCGATAATGATTCCTTTGGAAAAGTGCTTTTGAATAAACGGATAAAAAACAATAATGGGCAATGAGGCATACACAACTGCTGCCATCTGCAGGGTCATCGTCGGGATCGTCTCATCGACACTTTCAACCTGGCTGTGCGCCTGCATCAGCATATTGCGGATCACCACCTGCAAGGGCTGGATATCCGGCTTGGTCACATACATAATCGCATGATAAAACTCGTTCCAGTGACCCACCAGATAAAACAATCCGAGTGTAAACATCACAGGTACCGACAGCGGAACGACGATTTTGATAAGAAGACCATATTCGGACGAACCGTCCATCCGCGCAGATTCCATAATTTCTTCCGGCAGGTTTTCAAAAAAGCTTTTCATAATCAATACATTAAAGCTCCATATGGCGTTGGGTATGATCATCGACCAGACAGAATCCAACAGCCCGGTGTCTTTGACAATCAGATAGGTAGGAATGATCCCACCACTGAATAGAAGGGTCAGCACGACCATCATCAAAACGATATTTCGGCCGGGCAGATCTTTGCGGCTTAACGGAAAAGCCATCAGCGTAGTTAGAATGAGATTGATCGCCGTCCCGACCACAGTAATAAACACCGTAATATTGAAAGCGCTAAGAATATAAGGCTGATGGAACAGCTCTCTATAAGCCGTAAACGTTACGGATCTCGGGATTACGATAAATCCGCCATTGCGCAGCAGCTCGGTATAAGGTGTAATGGATACGGATACCACATAAAGCATCGGAAATATAGCGGCGATTGAAACCAGCAGCAGAGTGACATACATAAGAGCATTAAATAATCGGTCGGATGTCCAGTTTACCAAATGCCCTCCCCCCACTTCTTCGCCAATTGATTGGATAAAAGAACCAGCACAAGCCCAATCAACGATTTGAACAATCCGACTGCAGCGGCGAGACTGAAATTCAACTGCTCAAGCCCAGTTCGGAATACCCAGGTATCCAATATATCCGACACTTCATATACGCTGATATTGTACAGCAAATAGATTTGCTCGAAGCCGGCATCGAGGATATGACCCAGCTTCAGGATGACCATCATCACAATGACGTTGCGGATGCCCGGCAGCGTAATGTGCCAAATCATTCGAAACTTATTAGCCCCGTCCACCTTGGCGGCTTCATACAGCGCTGGATTAATGCCTGCCATCGAAGCCAGATAAATGATTGCACCCCAACCCAGATCCTTCCATAGATCCGAGCCGACCAGTACGCTCCGGAACCATTCCGTCGACGACATAAACGCAATCGGCTGCAGGCCTGAGCCTACAATCCAGCTGTTGACCAGGCCGGAGCTGGGCGATAAGAAAGCAATCAAAATCCCGTAAATAATAACCCACGACAAAAAGTGAGGCATATAGCTCAGCGTCTGGACC
This sequence comes from Paenibacillus sp. FSL H8-0034, assembly GCF_038000305.1. Lineage (NCBI taxonomy): Bacteria > Bacillati > Bacillota > Bacilli > Caryophanales > Paenibacillaceae > Paenibacillus > Paenibacillus sp. FSL H8-0034. The sequence continues at coordinate 3,068,724 of NZ_JBBOBS010000001.1, read as the reverse complement.
ACATTGCGAAACCAAACAACCTTGCATTCGAATAAAAAAATTGCCAGTACAATATGCGGTACGATACCTGCTATCATTTTGTACACGCTGAGCAAAAAGGTGTTCTCCAGCAGCTGCCAAAAATAAGGCGATTGATAGAACTCCTGAAAGTGGCCATACCAGGGATCGTTCCAGGGACTGGCCATAATCCCGTCCACAATACTGAAGTTTTTAAATGCGATAATCAATCCGTACATCGGAAAATATTTGTAAACGATGTAATAAATAATTCCGGGCAGCAGCATGGTGTAATAGGCAAAATACTTGGCCCAATTGCGTCTAGAGAGCAGCATTCAGTTCTGGGTCCTCCTTATCGTTTTCGTGGAAAAAGTTGCTTCGTTAGTATCGTGATCATCGATGACTACTTCAGTTTATCAAGTAGCAGGATTCAACTCTATACATCAATACCGTGATTTACTCCACTATTTCCGCGAGAACAGACGGCTGCGCCGGAAAAGATCGGAAAATGTGTACCAAAACAAAAAAACGAAGCAAAGGTCTACACCTGGCTCCGCTCTGTTGTAAAAGGAATGCGTACACATACTATCGTGCCTGTATGCACACCGTTGGCCTTCAGCCCATACGGCCTCCCAAAGTATAAAAACAACCGGTGGTTGACATTGTACACGCCAAGTCCGTCCTTCCTGTTCATGTCGTCATCGTGGGGGTGACCCTCCAGCAGCTTTTGAAAAAATGGCTTGCTGATCCCGATTCCATTATTTCTTATGTAAATACGCACACCCTTCTTATTGCGAAATGCACGGATCGTAATCATGCCATGCTGACGTGTGGGTACAATGCCGTGAAAGATTGCATTTTCAACTAGCGGCTGCAGGGTTAATCGAGGCATCAGAACCTTGAGCACAGCCGGATCAATGTCCAAATTCAATGTAAAGCGGTTTCCGTATCTCACATTCTGGATTTGCGTAAACATTTCGATCCCTTGAATCTCTTCGGCAAGCGTCGTGAGTGAGGACTCTTTGCCCATTGTAATGCTTAATAAACCGACCAGGGAATGAATCGTTTCCTGTACCTGATCGTTTTTATTCTGATAAGCCAGACTGGCGATGCAGGCAAGGGTGTTGTATAGAAAATGCGGTCCGATTTGATTCTGCAGCATTCGGATTTCATAGCTTCTTTTTTTCACTTCCATCTCCACAATATCTTTGCTGAGCATACTGATCCTCGACATAAGGGAGTTATAGCTTCTTGCCAGATCACCAATCTCATCGCCCCGCGACACACTCAGGTAAGAGGGAACGTCGATATCCTGCACCCGGTCCATTTTTTTGGCCAAGGTAATAATCGGCTGTGAAAAGGTTCTGCTGATCATCAATGCACCTGCAAGCAGTATAATGACCAAAAGCAGCGTAGCTCTGCCATACGTGGCATACAATTCACCGATATTCCCATAAAAATATCCCTTGTCAAATACTGAGATCAGGCTCCATCCCAATCGGTTCATATTCGATTTCACGGCAATCAGATGGTTATTCCCGGTCTCCATCTCGCTGGTCCCTGTCGGGAGCTCAAACAGCTGTTCATTCAAAGCCGCTGGCAGCTCGGGAGGGTATGACGGATATGGCAGCAATTTGCTGTAAGAATTGCCTGCAACCAGGCGGCCGCCTGCAGACATAATCATAAAGGTCTGAAACTCGCCGCCGCTTAAAGTCGCCAATCGCGAAGAAAATTCCTTCAGATTGATTTCGATCACGACAATCCCTTTTTGCGACCCGCCCACCGGACGAACAAAAGCAACGGTGTATTGGGATAGCGACGACCAGTAGGGCTCGCTCCAATTAATGCCGCCATAGTTCCCTTTCGCCAGCTCAAATACATCGGGAAGCTCACCTGAGCCAAGGATGTCATAATAAAGCTGGGTATTGCTTAGGATGGTCCCGTCATCCTTAACGAACAGTATGGTGCTTATAATAGAGTTATTGGTATCGGCATACTCCTGCAGGGCTTTCTCAGTATACATCGGGTCGTAGCTGTCGAAGATATCAGTCCGGGATACCAGCTGCAAAATAACATGCTGCACATTTTCCAGGTAAGCATTCAAATAATCATTCGTCCGGTTTATAATGATCTCCGAGTCCCGGATGGTTTGGGCGCGAAACAACTGCTCCGATTGCACGAGCGTACTCCAGGCCAGAATACCGAATACAAGCAGACCGCCAAGGAACAAAAAAATAAAATGTTTCGTTGCCAGCCTCATACGATGCATGCGTCTTAACATGATGTTACCCCCGCTTATAATCAGATGGTGAGAGACCGGTGAACTTGCGGAATAATGGAGCAAAATAGCGATAGCTCGGAAAACCTACCATCTCGGATACCGTATACACCTTCAGGTTTGTCGTTTGCAGCAGCTCGATGGCTTTCTCGATCCGGCAGCGGGTTAAATACTCCTTGAATGTCATCCCCAGCTCTTCGTGAAACAGCCTGCCAAAATAGTCGCCGCTAAGCTCTACCTCCCCGGCAACCGCCGACAAGGTAACAGGCTCACCCAGCCGCTCCTGAATAATCTCCTTGGCTCTGCGTATCTCCTTTCTTACAAAATCCCCGCGTTTATCCTCCATCCAGTAAATCATATTGGAGATCAGCTCATCCAGCGTGGCAGACTGATCGATACGCTGAACAAGCTGGGTACGGTCATGAACGATATCTTTTGAGCCTGAGTCCCATTCCTGAAGCTCGGATTTGAGAAACATGCGGATACCGGACGGATGTACCCGATGCTTTAGCATCCATGCTTTAAATTCGGTCCTCACATATTCGTTAAAGCTTGATAAATCTGTCAGGCTGCGGCGAAAGCTCGTACGCAGCTCAAACTCCAGCTTGCCGTCCATTACCTGCATCGGCACCGGTTTACCGACGAATACAGAATCACCTTCATTAAAAAAACAATAATCGATCCAAAAAAACGTTTCACGAAACACATTGCGGTATTCGTCGTAGCTGGTTACTTCGCTGCTGATAATCGCATACACGGCAGCATCTTGAACCAAATACGGCATACTCGCTGCCAGGGAATGACGAATATGATCAATAATCCCGTTTGCGATAACCGTAAGCTCCTCAAGAGGATAGGTCTGCGGAAACCAAACCAGATAATCGCCTAAATTAATCGAGAACCAATACCAATACTTCATGTCTGCCAATCTGCTTTGCTTCTGCTGCAGGATCAGCAGCTCCTGAAGCTGCTGATCCACAATCATTTCGTCCTCACGTTTGACTTGAGCTAAGATGCGTATAAAGCGGAAGGGAAGCTCCGGCAGCTTCTCCGGAAACAGCAGGTTCTGCAACATTTCCTGCTGCGATTGTTCCCGCAGCTGCGGCTGTCCCAGCATACGACGAAACAGCTGTGATTTATGCTTCCGTTCCTCGGCCCGTTCGTATTCTTTTTGCGAATAGCGGCTTTGAAGCCAGTCTCTCGCTTTCTGAATCGTTTGCGCCAGCTCCTCCTGCCGCAGGGTCACCTTCATTAAATAGTCAACGGCACCCATCCTTAATGCCTGATGGACGTAATTAAAATCGTCGAAGCTCGTTATCAGCACAACAGGAATCTCCGGATATTCCTGTGAAATTTGCTTTAATAAATCAAGGCCTGTCATCACGGGCATCTTGATATCCGTAAACACCAGATCCGGCAGCAAGCTGGCACATAAATCCAGAGCTTCCTCGCCATTCTCGGCTTCACCTACAATTTCCGCTCCACAAGCAGACCAGTCAAACAATTGCAGCCTTTGCCTGATGGGGACCTCGTCGTCCACAATAATGATCCGCAGCCTTTTCTCATTCATGCCCATGATCCCCCCTTAATCTGTACAGCTCATAGTAATTGATAGCGTTCTCATGAACGGCTAAAAAACAGTATACCATGTCCTAACGAGAAAAAGGCGGATTGGCTCCGCCTCTTGATTCCGGGCTTCAGATCGAACTGACCGAGTCCCATTGCTTGATATGCTGCTTGAAAATCTGTTCGATTTTCCCTTTCATTTCTTTTCTGACGGTTGCCGTTACATCCTGCGAGCTGTTCTTCAACGTGACCGACAGCTTCGTATGCGGGTCCTTCAGACGTCTCTCGATCGTGTCCGCGACCGGGATTTTCCAGACTTCATAAGCATCTGCAATGCGCAGCGCGGCTATAAAGGAAAAACTGAAAAATTGAAAATACAGCTCGTCTGTATCAAAAATAAATTCCTGATTTTTATTATCCACGGCTGTTGTATCGATAAAAGAGGCATCATCCAGGATCGTGAGAAGCTCCGGCATAACTTCCTGATCCTTCATGGTACCAAGCAGATAGATCGCAGTAAACACATGGGGCTGGTTATATTTCCTACTCGACCTCGGTACATAAAGGTCACGATTAACTACCATTTCTCTTAATATAGGCAGAGAGGCCGCATGACCGAGCATGCCAAGAGCAATAGCGCTATTTTTACGTAAAAGCTCTTCCTGCCCCGTCTGAATCCACTCGATTAACGAGGGGAGCAATGAATCATATGCAGCTCCCAGACGCCTCACGGACCATATGGCAATTCCCGGCTTGTCTGTACTTAATGCCGTTCGGATCGCTTCGATATCCGTCAGCCACTTCAATTGGCTATTCGAAGCCTGACTGGTATGTTCCTGTGGTGTTGTATCACGCAGCTCAATGCTGCTGTCAAGGCTCAGGCAGCCCGTTTCCAATTGCAGAGCCTGCAGCTTCTTATAGGGAATTTCGCTTAAACGTACACTATCGGAAATCGCTAAATACGCCAGATTTGCCGCTGTCTCCCCGCTCTTCTGCATATCGCGCTTCTGGCGTACGCAAGCCGCGATATCATGATCCACCGATAAACTTCGACCGGCAGCCAACAGTCCGTCGTAGCCCTTGGGAATCAACGTGCCCGCCGGAATGGGGACGCTGAAATTCAAACCCCATAAGCTCGCGGCAACGAGCCATTGCTGCTGGGTATCACTTTCGAAGGCAATGTCTTTGCCATGGTTATCCAAATTCGAATATGCATAGAAAGCCGGCTCCGTCGTCAGTCGATCATCAAGATAGTCCTTGAGGGTGACCTGAGCCTCCCCGACAATAGTCCTTGTCTCACGGACTCCCAGCAGCTGATTCGTTTTTAGCAGCATGGATTGTTCGGTATACTGCTCTTTTAAATGTGTAGGCAGCCTGTTGGATTCGAGGATCGTGCTGGTGACATCCTCCGGATTCGTAATATCGATATAACCGGAATCCGTATAAAAATTGCCCACACGCTGGTTCTCATATAGCTTGAATACCACGTTCGAGAATGGCTGCGGCTGGCCATCGATAGACCTGCCCAATTGGAAGGCACAACCGGCCATCTCACACACTTCGGCATTTCCGGAGCAATCGATAACGATCCGGGCAGAAGACTGGTGAATCCCGGCCGGAGATACCCAGCGCAGTCCCGTAACCGTTCTATCCTGCATATATACGCCGATTACATAGGATAGATAATGAACCTCCGCACCGGCACTTGCTATTTCTGTATCCAGCACCCAGCTTTTCAGCTCCGAATGCATCCCTTTAAACGGCAGGAAATCATCCTGCTTCTGATACTTCGTGACCTGCTCGTCGATTTGTTCATAAATGCCGCCCCGCGTACCGTAATAATACCCTGCCACCCCACCCAGCGTACCCGTACCACCCATGCCATTCAAACGTTCAATAGCCAGTACCCTTAACCCCTTGCGTGCAGCCTGCATAGCTGCAAAGGAGCCGGCAGTGCCAAGACCTACGACAATTACATCATAATGCTCTCCGAACTGCGTATGGATCTCACTGGAGTCTATATGGCCCGACTTTTTTTCCCATAGCTTCATCATTGCTGAACCCCCATTCGATGCTGGTAACCATGATCGAAAGCTTCCAACGGATTGTCGTAAAAAGCAGACGGGAACCAATCCCAGCCCGGTTCCAGATGATGGTGGGGTTGGTTGTATTTCATATTGAATTCGTCGGCGTGTGTGACAAATGAACATGTGCGTAAAGCTTCAGGACGATTCAGCCAAAATGTAAACAGCTTATCTCGGGCTATTGCCCAGTTGTCCTCGATGTCAAGCGGGTATTCAAGAATAACCTCCGATGCGAACCGTCCATATTTAATCGCATAACCGGCGGCATCGTTAGGCTGCAAAATTGGACTTGACTCCGGCTGCCGATTCGGGCTGTATACTGTCTTCGAATTCCCGGCGGGCTCCAACTTCAGCTCCGGGCTGTGCGCTGTCTCCAATAGCTGTGCAGACTGAGACCAGCCGTGAATCATCATATTCAGGCTCTTGGATGCCGGACCCCACTGGCCGGGCCTGGTGACGCAATAAGGCGTCGTATCAATTAATTGATCCGTAATGATCGTTCTGAGCCCAGAGGCATCATATACCAGCACTTCAAATTGATCCTTGTGTTTATTGACTTCCACTACGGAGGTTAACAGCCGAACATCAAGCTTGGCTTCACTTAATTGATTGACAAGCACATGCATCAGCCCAGGCAAATGCAGCTTTCCGTCTGCAGACATTGCATTTCTCGCCAGGCATTCCTGCCCGATATCCAAACCCTTGGAGGAAGCTACCTGATAAGGCTGATCGGCCAATTTAAAGCTGCGAATAAATTCATTGCCGACTGCGCTGCTGTATTCAAGTGTAACCGCGTCTTTTCCTTTACTGAATGCCACTCCAAGCCCCAGCATAGAGGCACCTATGATCAGAGTAGGTATATATTCATGTTGATTCACCATCTTCATCTGCCTTTCCGAAAGATTATTTATAACAAGGAGGATACATCGGCTACATACACTCTGCGTGTTCCGTCAGCGAACCCGTTAAAAGCGATCCGCTTGAATCCAGCATCCCATGCGGGGTGCGGGTCCACTCTAAGCGTGTTGTCATAAGCCTGCTGTGTATGGATGCGGACGATCGCCGTCTCATGGCCATTACGCAAATCTACCCAGCGAAGCGGAACGGTTCCATCGCCATAGGCAGGTGTGTCCTTTAAATAGGCATCGGTCAGTAAATGCGTTCCGTTCGAATGGACGGTAGGATGCCCGGAGCCCGGATTGTCTACAAGCTTATGCAATCCTGTGCCATCGTATCGGAATTGGACGAATCGAATGCCATCTCCGTTGATATTCAGATTCATCGTCAAATGCTCGCCATCGGGATGCCAGTTAATGTGATGGCCACCCTTCGAATATTGCTCAGGGGATACGGCAAGCCGCACGTCGCTTCCATCGCTTTTGACGGTAATCGCTTGTTTGATTTCACCGCCACCGGGCTTAAGCCATCTGAGAATCATCATTAATCGGGTACCCTGCGGATTGTACCTGCATTGAAAGCCGTAGCTTTCACCTGTACGGTAGGTGTCGAGATTTACTTGCGACCCAAGCGATTCCAGCATGCTCCCAAGCGATATCAGCTGCTTTCTTTGCCCGCTTTCAATATCCGTGATATAAATGCCGTCATCGTATGGCAGCCCGTTGTTCTTAGGCAAGCAGTCGTCAGGAACAATTACACCATAACCGTCCTGCGTTCGGCGCGCACGAAGCGGGCAGGTGGTCGCTGCGCTTTTCCCATCCGGAGAAATGACGAACAGCCCCTGCTCAAAGATGTGCTTGCTGCCGGTAAACGGATTGAGTCTGACCCCGATCGGCTTCCAGGTGGTCGTATCCACATCGTTATAGTAAATTTCCGTGTCGCTCGTTCCCCATTGCACATTAGCGCCAATCTGGCTTTCCCAACCGCAGGTGTCGGCAATCACGGCTTCGGTTCCTTCCTGAAGATCCACCCATACAATCTGCCCCCGTTCCCCCGGTACCGGATACCGATTCTCAAATGGCATGCGAAAAAGCGCCATATACCGGCCCGATGGGCTGAAAGGCGAAGTATCAAAAAAACGATGGATGACCCTTCCTTCATGGGGTGTCACGCACCAAACCGGAACCTCTGGGTTAAATTGTGTATAGGACGGAAAATGAGCATCTAGATTAATCAATGAAGCAAGCCTCCTTTGTCTCAACAGCTACTTCTATTTTAACAAGCTCCCCTGCCATGAACTATGCATACAATCCGTCAAATCATATACCAATGCCGCCAAAACTATAACGCTGCCAGAACAAAAACAGCGCAATTAAACGCAATGCCTACAGAGTTCTGGAGTGCGGCAAGCTTCGGGGTAACGCCTGCATAGTTCATAAAAAGCAAAAAAACCTCTCTGGATGAGCGTTCATGAACGAACACTTCTATTCCAGAGAAGGCTTTCTACCCGAAGTATTGATAGCAATTTCCTTAAGAATCCTTATACCCGACAGACAGACGCTCTTCCGTATTCACAACTACCTGCTCACCACGCAGAGCGGGCGGCAGCCAGCCGTCAGCAGACTTGCTGATCTTGTAGAATGATTCCGGCTGCGGGATATCCGGCCAGGTCGCGCCTTCACCGTTAAATTGCGGCAGCCATGGAGCCAGCGCGTCAAACATCTCATCGCACATATCCCATACCTGCTGTGTCGTACATTGCGCAGCAGTTAGAGGGTCATGCAGAATGGCCAGCTTCACCAGCTCACGGTTTCCGGTAAGCGCTGCTTCGACTGCCATCTCCTGAACGCTAATGCTCGTACGGCATGTTGCCGCACACTGCAAGGGCAGATCACCTACCCAGGCAACGTTAATGCCATTGCGATCCACATAACAAGGGATTTCAATCGTAGAACCATCGGGCAGGTTGGTGATAAAACCCCTGTTCTCAATGTTGAAGTGGCCGCGGTAGGTTTTGCCTGTTTCCAGTGCCTCGATAATATAGGAGCCATGCTCGTCGGAGCGCTCCCCAAGCTTGATATATTCAGCTTCACCGCTCATCCATTTGGGATACATCTCGAGATATTCGTCACGCTTGGAAATACAGTGGTTTAAATAACCTGCGGTTCTGCCGCCGATCCATTCGCCTTTATAAATCCACTTGTCGATCTCTTCCTTGCTCTTGCGGTACCATGGCAAATATTCGCTTAGATGTCCATTGGATTCCGTTGAATAATAACCGAAGCGCTTCAGTACATCAATCCGACAAGGCTCACGTTCAGACAGCTCAGGATGCTTCTCAAATGCCTCCAGTAAATAAGGCGTCATATCTCTTCCTTCATGCGTAACCTGAATGTACCAGGTTTGATGGTTGATGCCCGCACATATAAAATCAACCTCCTCACGCGGCAGTCCAAGCGCCCTGGCAATTTGCTTATGACCACCCTGCACGCCATGACACAGGCCAACAACGTTAATGCCACCTGCACGCCGCAGCGCCCATGTGTTCATCGCCATCGGATTCGAGTAGTTCAGCAGCAGTGCATTGGGCGCGGTTTCACGCATATCCTTGGCAATCCCGAGCAGCACCGGTATCGTCCGTAGGGCAAAGAACACACCGCCCGGTCCAAGCGTATCACCGACACATTGATCGACGCCATATTTGAGTGGAATCTCTACATCATGATGGAACGCTTCCAAACCACCAACACGAGCCATACAAATGACGTAATCTGCACCGGCTATGGCTTCCCTTTGATTCGTCGTTTCCACAATCGTCGCAGCGAGGCTGTTCTTTCCAATTAAGTTACGGCACAGGTCTGAGACCATCCGCAAATTGTCTGCGTTAATATCCATCAGCCGGAACTCGGTATCCCTGAACTTCTCTACAGAGAGAATATCCATCATTAATCTGCGTGTAAAGCCAACACTTCCGGCACCAATCATAGCTACCTTCAACATGTTTACATCCTCCTGATTCCTCATCAATCTAATAAATTGCTTCCTTTATCTAAAATAAAGTATTATGGAAACAATGACAATGGTAATAAACTGCTTTCCATAGGTAATATATTGCTGTATTGAGTTATGATTTCAGATCGATGAAAAGAGGAGAATTCTGACTTGTCCAATAAATCCAATGAACCGTTTCGGCACAGCTATGGCTTTCGATTTCGGGAAACACCAGCTTATGAGATCGCCCAGCTGCACGGGGTCGGATGGGAACGAACAGTCAGCACGGACTACAACTGGGATGGGCTCAATCGCGGCGAAGAAGGGGCTTTTTTATTCCAATATACATTGTCTGGCTATGGCATGATGCATATAGAGGGGCAATCCTGCCTGCTCACTCCCGAAAAAGCATTTCTGGTATGGATTCCAAGCCAGCATCGTTACTATTTTCCCCCGGAAAGTGATCACTGGGAGTATATGTTTATTATGATGCGGGGTGAGCGGCTTCGTCCCATCGTCGATGAGCTGATTTCCAAGCTCGGACATGTGTCCGAATTTTCCATAGATAGCCCTCCAATCCGGGCATTGAAAATGATATTCGAGAAAGCCAGGCAGCGGCAAATTACAGATGGTTACCTAAACGCGCTATTTGCGTATCAATTTATTACTGAGCTTCACCGCAGCACGACCTTTGAAAAATCGATATCCGAGATCCCCGAAGCGATACAAAAAACCGTACTTTTCATTGAACTGCACTACGAGCAGCCTCTCAATCTGGACGAGATGGCCGAAAATGCGGGACTCTCCAAGTATCATTTTCTCAGACAATTCACGCGCTTTATCGGACTGACGCCACTGGAATATTTAAACAAGCTGCGCATCGAAAAGGCGGCCGAGCTGCTGCGAACGACCGAACAAACCCTGGACGAGGTTGCAGGTTCCGTCGGGTTTGCAGGGGGTAACTATTTCTCCAAGGTATTTCGGCATTGGGTAGGCATGTCACCAGGTAAATACCGTAACGAGCATGGCCTGGCTACAGACAATCTGTTTTTAAGATGAGGTGAGGGTCGGCTCAGATGCATTCGTATACACTACCGTTTGATTACGTCCATTATGCTTGGCTTGATACAGCGCATCATCGGCGTTTTTAAATAACCTCTGTATGCTCAATACATCATTCGGATAGGACGCGATGCCAAGCGACAATGTAATTGTTTGACCTGTCGGACAGATGCTGCCCTCGATACAGGTTCGAATGCGCTCAGCCAGCAAAAAAGCCTGTTCTTCCGTAGCATCCGGCAGCAGTATGGTGAATTCCTCGCCGCCATACCGGCAGCAATAATCGTGCTCCCGCTTCTCGGACATCATGATACCTGCTGTAAACTGAAGCACCTGGTCCCCTATCTGATGACCGTAGGTGTCATTCACCAATTTAAAATGATCCAGATCCAGCATGATCACACTGAAGCTTCTTGACTGCGCCTGCCACAACCCAAGAATGGCATCCATAGTCCTTCTATTGGTCAGCCCTGTCAGTGGATCGGTTTGTGCTTCAAAGGAAAGCTCCTCGGTTCTTTTGTTCATGATATGAAACGCCTTGGCAATGGCTGTATACAGTTCATTAGCTTCATAATTCCAGTGATCGATTTGGGGAATTTCCTTGCTCCTGCCATCTGCGTTATTCAGACCGGAAGCAATCAACGCGAGCCTGCTCAGTGGTTGTGATAATTTATGTGACAGCCACAGCACCAAGACAAGTACGATAATTAAAAAGGGTAACGAATACAGAGCCATTGAGGTTATCAGTTTTTTGGTGCTTTGGTCTACATATTGCTTAGGCGTCTGGGCCACAATGCCCCAGCCTGTTTCAGGGACTGTGGAATAACCGGCTAAATAACTCACACCCTTGGTATTGCTGACTTCGCCTTGACCGCCGCCTTTTGCTACTATTTTTTGTACGATAGGATTTGCGAGCACATTTTCCCCAATTCGTTCAGGGTCCGGATGATAGATAAGATTGCCTGCTGCATCGACGACATAATAATACGAACCATTAGTAGCAGCCGACTGCTCTCCCAGTATTTTTTTAAGTGAATTAGGCTCTTGCAGGTAAATGGTACCTGAAATAAAACCATTGTAGCTTCCGTTCGCATCAAAAACAGGATGGCTGACCAATATGATCAGTCGGTTCGTGACTGCCCTGTAAGGCTCTGACATTAAAGGTTTTTGCAGCTCCAGCGCTTGTCTGGAAGCCTGTGATGTCAGCTTCTGTCCAATAATGTCCGAATTTCTTGGTGATATTGCTCGTAACGACCCCGATTTATCTACCAATGCTACAGAATTAAACAAATTATCGGTGCTCATTAAAAAATCCAGCTGCTCTTGGGCTGCTTCATCCGAGCTGTGTTCTTTTGTAAAATATTGTGCGGATGCCATTACGGTTTGTTTCATCGATAAAATAATCGTTTGGGTTGTTCGGCTCAGCTCGTCGGATCGAATTCGATTTAATTCCTGCGTCGTGCTGTATAAGGACGTTTTCTCAGCCTGATAGCCTACGAACGAATTAATAAGCAGGGTCATGAGAACAGAAAACAATACGACACTGGATATGATAAATGAGATTTTAAAACCTTTTTTACTAGGCTTCATGCTAGCTCCCCCATGGTCTAATTTCATAACGCAAGCATGTGTTTACATCCGCAGTCACTCCTTTTTCTGAACATACATGCCTTGATGCTCCGACCATTCTACATACAGAACATCCTGTATTCGTCCAGCCCCGTTCTTCTTCAGCTCATCAAGCAGCCACGGCTTTGTGCGGCCGAGTCTTGCCAATCGATCCGTTTGAATCCGCCCATTCTCAACCAGCACCATCGGAAGCATCATAGACTTTTCTGGAAGCTCCTGGTCCGTCTTCGTGATGCTGTCAACCTCCGATTTTTTCAAAACCGAGATATTCCCGTTCGTTTCAAAAACAGCAAAAGCGACCTCGCGTACGGTAAATATATTTTGCTCCCGCAGCAGTGTATGCAATTGGTCAAAATCCAGATTGTTGCGCTTCATCGCCCGAAAATCAATTTTCCCCTGGTTAATAATAATGTCGGCGCGGCCATTCAAATATTTGGACAATCCGGGTATAAACTGCACCAGCTTTTCCAGAAACATCGACATCGCCGCCCACAGCAGCAGCGCATAGAGCAGCTCACTTAGGGTAACGTCCTTGTCATAAAGCGTGTTGCCAACAATCTCGCTTAACATCAGAGAAGAGACAAAATCGAAGGCGGTCAGTTGTGAAATTTCCTTCTTGCCGAGCAGTTTTGTAATTAGCCACAGCCCAACCATGGCTGTAAACAGCTTAACCGTTATGTAATAGAAATTTTCCATCTGGAAACACCCTCTCTATGCATCTATACACATCTTACACCATCAGCAACACGGACGAAACCATAGGATGACTATAGAGGGGATCAAAAATATTTTATTATTGACAACATAAATGATAATGATTATCATTATTGATTATCTGATAACGTTTATCATTGTTGGTATTCGCTTAACATCAGTACGCAATTACACATAAAGGGAGCTGGGTATAGGAATGAGTAAAATTTTGATGGTCTTCACAAGCCTTACCGGAAATACACGGGATATGGCAGACGCCATTGCCGAAGGTATTAAATCCGAGCAAGTAGAGCTGGATATAAAGGAAGTCATGTATGCATCAGGCGATGACCTGTTAAAATATGATGGTATCGCGCTGGGCGCCTACACTTGGGGAGACGGAGATTTGCCGGATGAGTTTCTCGATTTCTTTGATGAAATGTCGGAGGTACAGCTGGATGGACAAAAAGCGATCGTGTTTGGCTCCTGCGATTCTTCTTATCCTGTATTTGGCGGGGCGGTCGATCAGCTCGTTGACAAGCTAAAGGAAATTGGTGCTGAGGTTGTAGAGGAAGGCTTGAAAATCGAAATGTCCCCCTCGCAGAGCGAGCTTAAGCAATGCCAGGAATTCGGTGCCGCATTTGCTAAACGTTTAGTTGGTATCAAGCAGTAAACGACTGGAGCCTTCTGGTCGTTCTCAATACTTACTCATCGGAACCGATTATGAGCTGCTTGGCGTCCTCGTGAACCCGCCTGTCCGCGAAAGTTACCTTTAGGTCGGCGGGCTCACGGGACTGTCATTTCAAAAGTGTAGCTTACTTGCGCAAGCACACTTTAAGTGACGATAACCGTAATTCCTTTATCGCGCAGCTTATCGATTTCGGTCGCTGGTGTCTTCCTGTCGGTAATAACGGTATGGATCTGCTCCACGGTACAAATCCGAACAAAAGCAACCTGATTGAACTTCGTATGATCGACCGCAACCACTATCTTTTGTGCATTCTCCATTACTTTTTTGACAACTCGGGCTTCTTCAATACTGGGAGTTGTTAAACCCTGTTCCAGACTGAAGCCATTCACTCCGATAAAGGCTGTCTCGACATAAATGCCTTCCAACGACCTTTCCGCCATTTCTCCAACCAAAGCCAACGTATTCGGTCGAATATTGCCCCCTGTCAAAAATACACTCACCCCTGCCGCATGCATCAGCTCGGTCGCTATATTGACCGCATTCGTGACAATATTCAATCGTTGACGTTGCATAAGCAGCCTTGCCGTATGGCTTAATGTCGTTCCGGTCATAATCGCTACGGTCATTCCATCTGTAATGAGAGAAGCTGCAGCATGAGCTATGGCTTGTTTTTCATCGATCCATTGATCCTCCTTCTCGGCAAAAGAAGGCTCGTACAGCAGCCGCTCTAGTAGAATCGCGCCGCCATGGCTTCTGGATAACAAGCCAGCCCGCTCCAGCCGCTCCAGATCCTTTCTCACGGTGACCTCCGATACCTTAAGCAGCTCGCTTAGCTGGGAGACCTCGACACTCCTGTTAGCTTTTAAATAATCCATGATCCGTTGATGCCGCTCCAGGCTTAATAATTTACGAGAATCTGCAGGGGAAGCGCTAGTAGGGTCCTCACTCACACAGGCTCACTTCCCAGGGTCAGCAGTATTTTCCCTTTAACGGCACCTGGCTGCTTGTACAGCTCAAAGGCATCGTTGATTTGCTCCAGAGGCAATATTTTATCGATCATGTCCAGGAAATTGAATCTTTGCTTACTCAAAAAATGTGCTGTAAGCTCCCACTCATTCCCGGGAAACGGCGCACTGTAGGACATCCAGGAACCGGTTAAAGTAAATTCCTTGCGGTTCATCAGCTCAAACAGCTTGTAATCAAAGGTAAGCTCCTTAGTTGGGGTACCTACGAAGCAGACCTTCGCTTTATTAGCCGCCAGCTCAAAGCTAAGACGCATCGTCACATCCGATCCCGCTGTTTCCATCACGATACCAAAGCCTTTGGCACCTACAATAGAAGCTGCCTGTTCCTTGAAGTCCTCGCTGCGTGTATCGATCACATAATCCGCGCCCAGCTTGCGGGCAAGCTCCAAACGATCTTGATTGATATCGAATACCGTAACCGTTCGCGCTCCAAGCACCTTGGCCCACTGCAGGGTTAATAAGCCAATCGTGCCTCCGCCCAGAATGGCCACGTCCTCGCCGCCTTGAAAGCTGATATGACGCAGCGCATGAAGAGCAACAGCCGATGGCTCAAAGAAGGCAGCTTCCGCATAGCTGACCGTATCATCAATCCGCACCGCATTGATCTCAGGAATAATGACGTACTCGGCCCAGCTGCCGTTCACCCGTGAGCCCACGAAGGAATAGTATTGGCATTGGGCAAAGTCCCCTTTGAAGCAATCCACACATTGATGACAAGGAACCAATGGCGCTCCGGCAATCCGATCTCCGACACCGATCCGTGTTACACCTGTGCCGACCTTGGCAACGATCCCGGCGAATTCATGCCCGAGTACAATCGGATAATGATGTGCTTTGGTTCCCAGAACCCGAGGCACATCGGAGCCGCAAATCCCTGTGGCCATAACTTTAACCAGAATTTCATGCGCCTGCGGCTCAGGAATGGCTATATCTTCAACACGAATATCATCTTGTCCATATAATACTGCTGCTTTCATGCGTCAAGACCTCGCTTTCATTTGTGGAAACCAATCCTTCAAGCTTGCATAAGCCGATAGGTACAGCTCGTAGCCCTTGGTATACAGCTCCGTGTGTGCAGGATCAGGAGCAAATTCTCTTTGGAACCGGACCGTCCTTCGAACAGCCTCGGCAAAGTCCTTATACAAGCCTGTTCCAACCCCTGCCAGCATTGCGGCTCCGAGGGTGGTTGCCGTATCGGATGCTGCGATCCGCAGGGTTTTGCCTGTAATATCTGCTTTAATCTGTGACCATAGCTGACTATTCGCCGCACCGCCCATACTATACAGCTCACCGACACCTACGCCGCCATCGGCTGCCGTTACCAAATTGTGCTGCAGCGAATACGCACAGCCCTCCATAATGGCACGAGCCATATGACCACGCGTTGTTGCATAGGTAAGTCCCAGGAAAACACCCTTGGCATCGATATCCCAGATCGGGGAGCGCTCACCTGCCATATAGGGCAAGAAAATAAGGCCATCACTGCCTTCGCTAATTTGTGCCGCTTCCTCATTGATTTCTCTGAAGGGTTCGAACACAGACTGGGGTACAGCGTTGCCATTCTGCTCTGCTTCTGCACCGTCTTGTAGCTTATCAGCTGTAACACCCTTCCCGAACAGCTCGCGTTGAAACCAGCTCAGGCTCCCGCCACCGACCGTACCGCCCTGCAGCAGCCATTTACCTGAAACAACATGGAAGCCCAGGATCAGCTTGTCATTCATGATAGGCTGGCTCATCACAATGCTCATTCCACCAGCCTGACCGCCCTGCTCCTGAGTTTCACCATCATGAATCGCGCCAACTCCCAATGTGCCGCAGGCTGCATCCAAGCCTCCGGCAACAACCGGAGTCCCGATGAGCAGCCCGCTGCTCGCAGCCGCCTCATCATGTACCGTCCCGACGATATCACTGCATCCGTACAGCTCAGGCAGCAAGTCCGGATCGATTCCCAGCTCACGACATAGCCCTATGTCCCAGGTTCCCGTTTGCATATCAAATGCATGAATACCATAGCCCTGTGAAAGATCGTGCGAAATAATCCCGGTCAGCTTGAACACGATAAAGCTGTTGCACTGCAGCACCTTATGTGTCCTTGCGTACAGCTCAGGCTCATGCTCCTTCATCCAGAGGATTTTGCCAGTCGTATAAGAGGGTGACAGCGGATTGCCGGAAACTGTAAAAATTCGTTCCTCCCCTACGGAACGCTTCATCTGCTCACACTGACTGACTGCACGCCGGTCCATCCAGATCATACTGTTACGCAGCACCTGTCCGGTCACATCCACCGGGATCATCGACCAGCTTTGTCCGTCCACGCCGATACCTTGAATTTCATGCGGCCGAATAGCGGTTTGGGCAAACATTCGCTGGGTCCCGCGGCATACCGCCGCCCACCAATCGAGCGGATTCTGCTCCACACAATCCTTTGCCGGATATAACGTTTCATATGTTTCGGTGCATTGAAAGGCAACCTCGCCATCCGGTGTAAAAGCAGCTATTTTACAGCCGGAGGTTCCAATATCGATACCAAGCAGATACTCGTTATGCATGGCAATATCCCTTCCTTCTTTCTATAGCTTTATGCGCGGCCTGCACTGCCGCAAAGGTTGATTTTATCTATTGCCATACGCTTGACCGCTTCCTTGGCAGGCACCATATATTGACGTGGGTCCAGCTCCTCCGGATGCTCAGCAAAAAAGTGCTGAATGGCCAAAGAAAATGCATTTTTCAATTCGGTCGCTACATTCATCTTGGCCATCCCCAATGCTACACATCGTTTGACCTGATCAGCAGGAATACCGGAGCCGCCATGCAGAACAAGCGGCACAGCCACTCGACTGGCGATTTGTTCAATACGCTTGAAATCTATATTTGGCTCTCCCTTGTAAATGCCATGTGCCGTACCGATGGCGGGAGCCAGTGTAGGAACACCAGTCAGCGCCAGGAATTGCTCACACTCCTCGGGAACCGCGAGCATAGCATCGGCCTCATTCACAACAATATCGTCTTCAACACCGCCGATTTTGCCCAATTCCGCTTCCACGTTCACACCACGTCGGCTTGCATAGGCCACGACTTCCTTCGTCCGCTCGACATTGTGCTCGAACTGCAGCTTGGAGGCATCGATCATGACGGAGGTATATCCGGCTTCTATACACTGTTGAATCAGCGTCAAATCCTGACAATGATCAAGATGAAGTGCAATCGGTACCGATGCCCGGCGTGCCGCTACTTGAGCTGCAGCTACAATATAATCCATCCCCAAATGCTTTACGGTGCCGACCGTGGTTTGAATAATAACCGGCGCCCTGCAGCTCTCGGCCGCTTCCACGACAGCCTGCAGCATTTCCAGCGTATGTACGTTAAAGGCGACGATTCCGTATCCTTGTGCTCTTGCTTCCACTAATAGCGGTGTAGATGAAACCAAGCCTCGACTCATCATAAAAACCTCTTTCGATTTAAAGTGTATTTTTGTTTCGATTTGTTATTTATATTTACGTTTTACTTCGTTTGTAAGTTATCATACTTATTTTCGCGGGTAACGTCAATCCCTGTTTGTTGACTCCCTAGCTCGTCAGAAATATTTTTCCCTGATTGCCTCCACCACTCTCTGCAGCTCCAACTGCTTCATGTATCGCTGTCAGACTGTAAAGCGATTGTGGCTGCATCAGACTTAATCTCTTATCCTGAATGAAGGATATCAACTGGTTAAAGGCTTCATGCCAGGCTTGAACAGATACGCGCTGATTCCATTGCCGCAAATGGAACATTTTAACATGGACTTGAGCCTTGTTTGTGATCTCCGCCCAATTTACAGATGTACCTGATAAAAGACCTATGGTTAATAATGAACCATGGGGACGCACGCAATAAGCTAATTCTGTACCGGGTAATCCTCCTACCGAATCAATTGCAGCATCGGCCCCCCGTCCATTCGTCAATTCCATCACCGTTGGATGCAGTGGCATTGCTGTTGTAGGGATAACATGGGAAGCACCCAATCGAAGCAATTCTTGGGTATAGCTATGATTTCTCGTCACCGCTATCATTTGAAAACCTATAATTTTAGATAATTGGGCAAAAATGCGCCCCACCGAAGAGCCGCAAGCATTAACCAGTACAACATCGTCTGGCTGCAAATTCAATATTTCCGTACAGGCAAGCCAAACCGTTATCGGATTTATATATAATTGAGCTGCTATGTAATCTTCTATACCATCAGGTAACGGAACTACCCATTGAGCCGGCGCTTTAACAAATTGCTGCCAGGTGCCCTCCCCACGTAAAGGCAGCACACGTTTACCTATCAATTCTTGAGAAACCGAAGGACCTATATCCTCCACAATGCCGATACCTTCATATCCAGGAATACACGGAAGTGAAATACGATGGGAATAGGCTCCCTTAATCGGGATCAGATCGGATGGATTGATGGGGCGAACCCTCATTCGCACAAGAACTTCTCCACGATCCGGTCTCTCCACTTGCTTTTTCTCAATCTTTAAAACATGCTGTGGCTCTCCGAACTCATACCATCTAATACATTTGTTTTCCACGATCATAGTCCTCCTGTCCTGTTAAATCATATCATAAACGGACGATCCGCCAATTCAAAAAAGCCCTCTCACCCGCCTCCATTAAAGGAAGACAGCCAAAAGGGCACATTGTCAGCATCATTTCTTCGTTACCACTATACTCTTGCCAAATACTTGATGATCTCCCCTAATCGATCCACTACGATATCCGGTGCGGTATGATCCGGCGGAATCGGCTGATGCCGGGCCAGTCCCTGCCGTACCCATATCGCCTGCATCCCCACACGTTTTGCAGGAATGACATCGTTATCGATCCGATCACCAATCATTACTGCATGCTCAGCCTTGCACTGCGCTTCTGTAAGGGCTCGTTCATATAAGCGTACATCCGGCTTCGATAACCCTTCCTCTGCGGAGGAGCAGACAACCGAAAGATATTTCAGCATCCCATACTGCTCCAGTCTCGCAGCCGTGCCTGCACTCTGATTGGCGATAATCCCAAGCTTGTAATGCCTGCTCAGCTGCTCCAGAATCCCGACAGCATCCGGGAAAGGCTCATCCCATTCCTTGCGATAAGCCATACCCTTGCGTATCTCCAGACGATCCGCCTCGGACGGAACAAGCTGTTCCATGACCTGCCGCATCGGAAACGTACTGAACAACCCATGATAATGGATGAGCGACTGCTCCACGATATGCGGCTCAATCTGATAACCGAGTCTCGCGGCGTTATCGACAAATTGCCTGATGCTCTCACGAATCGGCTTCGATTCGTCCACCAGCGTTTCGCCTACATCAAAAAAAATCCAGCTGATTGCACGATTGTCCCACTTAGCCGCTTCCATTAATTCAGCTTCGAAATGCGGTCAACCTCGGCCAGCTCCTCAGCCGTAAGTGGGTCACCGATAAACTGCAACGCATCTTGGATTTGCTCCGGTCTCGATACTCCAAGAATAGCGGAGGAAACATGTGGGTTGCTCAGCACCCAAGCCAAAGCGAATTGCGCCAGCGTCCAGCCGCGGTTGGACGCCAGAGGCTTGAGCGATTCAATAATGTGGTAATTGCGTTCCACACCGAGCAGGGTATGTATTCTTCTTTCGCCAGCTGCGGCTCTCGAACCCTCCGGTGGAGCTTCCCCCTGCTTGTATTTCCCTGACAGCAATCCACGACCCAAAGGGCTGTATACAATAACACCGACCTGCTCGGAGGCAACGAAAGGAATCAGCTCATCTTCAATGCCTCGCGTAATAATGCTGTACTCGGGCTGCACACTTTCAAAACGGTGGAGATGGTTCAGCGCACTGATCCCATGGGCCTTGGCAATTTGCCATGCAGCAAAGTTGGAGCAGCCAATATATCTTACCTTGCCCGATTTGACCAAATCATCGAGGGCACTCAGCGTTTCCTCAAGCGGCGTCTCCGGATCAAAGCGATGTACCTGATACAAATCAATATAATCGGTTTGAAGCCGCTTCAGGCTTGCATCCACCGCACGGAATATATGATAGCGGCTTTGTCCTGAATCATTAGGACCTATCCCTACTTTGCCATGTACCTTGGTCGCCAGAATGATCTGATTGCGTCTGCCCTTCAGCACTCTGCCCAGTATATACTCCGACTCTCCGGACTCCAGAGGATTATCACGATCCATGCCTTTTCCATATACGTCAGCTGTGTCAATCAATGTAATTCCTGCATCCAGCGCGGCATCCAGAACCTGCTGGGACTGCGCTTCATCAATCCAACGACCAAACGCCATCGTACCCAGACTCACCTCGGAAACTTTCAAACCAGTTCTTCCCAATTTTCTATGCTTCATGCTTGAACACTCGCTTTCTATAATAGGATATGAAAAAGAGACACACCATGGCATGTTGGCCTCCGGCTGTCCGGCAGAACCTAAATTAAATATTTATCCATATTGGTTTACTATGATATCATGCTAGCAAAGTGTCTTTTCACTGTCAACCCAAAGGTAAAAACTGCAGAGAGGCCTGTATAGCCTGCTCCAGCTGGGGCGTCGTTCCCTTAAATGGATGAACAGCTCCGAATGTATGGTTTCCACCGGCAATAGTAACTACGGAATGCTTGTCATCCCCCGCACGCATCTGTTGAAAGCCTTCCATCAGACGGAGAGAATCCTGATCCCCCTGAATCTGCTGTACAGGAATGGTGAGACCCGCTAATCGCTTCACAATATCAAACCGTTCCTTATTGTCCATCAGGTCCTCATAAAATACGGCCTTGATCGGCATTTCCTGCTTGGTGCGTACATTGGCCACATAGGCGATCCCGTACTCCTCCAGCTGCTTTTTGAAAGTGTCGTCAAACAGATCCGTGAATCCGATTCCGTTCCATGTTAATACAGATTTAACCTGCGGATGCTCAGCAGCAAATATAATGGCGGTTCCTCCACCTTTGCTGTGCCCCCACAAATGAATACTTTCCTTGTCCGCGGCATCAGCAAGTGGAAGCTTATTAGCAAGCAGCGCCTGAAGAATGACCTCCAGATCCTGCTGCTCTCTGGAAAATGTATTCACGGCGAATCGCTCCAGCTCATCAAAATCGGTTACATTCACCCCGTTGCAGGAAAAATTAAAAGTGATTACATAATAGCCCCGCTCTGCAAAACGAGTGGCGATATATGGGAAAAATCCCCACTCCTTAAAACTTTTAAAACCATGACAGATCAGCAGCACGGGACTTGGGCCAGATTGGTCCGGTACAACTCTGACTTCTCCGCGGATAAACAGCTTCTCTCCTGTTTCCAATTGTCCCGCTTCCAAGGTAAACGCTTCCTGAATCGTAGAAGTAGTTTCGCTCAATTCATTCACTCCTTTGCCTTTGAATTGTCTTCTCCTATCTATTGTACAGCTTTACTCTCTTGTATGCACGATTCATTGAAGATGTTGAAGTATAGGTGAATAAAATCGTGTGAGATGGGTAATATTGTGTACGTCATAAATCCAATCGAGAGAAGGAAAACGACATGAGCAAAAAAAACATAGAGCAGGATACGCACCCTACTCCCACACCCGACTTTATTATTACACCTGTCGATCAGCAGGATGCTGCCCCGACAGATATGGTGAGCGAGGCTGTCCAAGAAATCATGGATAGGGTTGAAGACACATTCGACGGCAAATCAGATGATGAAAAGCAACAGAGCAGCAAATAAGAAGCAAACAAAGACACCGCTGAGGGTGTCTTTGTTTGCTTCTTATTCTTTAACCGATCCCAACGCTGCATTGTCAACATACCGCTGTGATCATCCTCTTGTCCGCCTCCTGTATAGGTCCGAATCCAAAAACGGCCGCCTCCAGGGCGACCGCGATCCATTCTGAAGCTTAAGATGGATCCTCCTCATCAATTGCCAATCCCTCTGACCTCCATGACGAAGGTTGATCTGATGCTGCTCTTGTTATTTCCTCAAGCCTTACGGTGCCCTCAGAGGATAACCATTGAATCAGAGGCTCCTGCTTTGGATAGTGCTTTTGCCACTTCACCAAAGGATTCGAAGCATAGGCCGATTGAAACAGGAAAAACATAGCGATACGGGCCACAGCGACTGGGAGTATATGCTTCTCTTCATCCGTCAGTGGTCCATATCCCTCTATAAAAGTTCTGTCAAAGCTGTAGGCATACTCCGGCAGCAGCACATAGATAACCCATAAAGCATAGGCGACATCGTGAATCCTTGTTCCTTGCTGCATAAAATCAAAGTCCATCACACAGCTGACTTCATCCCCCGCATAACCCAGATTCCAAAAGTGCCAATCCCCATGAAGAACCGCTTTCGGAAGTGAAGCTTGGGCCTGCCCCCATTTGTTCGACAAGTCTTCAAGGATGAACTCCATACTGGAAAGCTCGGCTTGAGGAACCACATCAATACTTTTTAAACGTTCCTTGGCTTGCTTGTAATAAACAGAGCTTCGATAAAAGGACCAGCCCGGTTTAGGCCCCGGATGTACATGCTCCAGCGCCTGATGGTAAGCCCTTAAGCTCCGCGCGCTGGCATATACCTGGCTTTCCCGACATTGGAAGGGCTCAACCGTCACAAACGCCGACACCTGAAGCCATTTATCCTTACATCTTATAAAGGAGTCGCCATTCTTCGCCAAAAGAGGTGTCAATACCGGCAGCCCCTTCGCACTCAGCTCCGCAAGCATTTTTCCTACATATCGCAGATGCTTTATCGTATTATTTTCGTTTAAAATTCGAACAACAAATTCACCTTCACTGGTCTCCATTTTTACATTTGTATTAAATGCTCCACCCAGCTTGCCAAGAACCTTATGAAAACTGCCTAATTGAAATTGCTCGCATATGAGGTGCGGCTTAAAATAATCCTCATTCATCGAAAACTTGGAGTTTCCCATACCGTTCGCTCCTTGCCATCAAGTAACTCCCCCACAACTGATACAGCTCAGGGTCCAAGGCTTTAACATGCGTGAGAAAAGTATTTAAGACGTTAAGCCTGGACAATCCTTTGAACATTACCAATGGAATGCGGTATTGCTTTGTATAGCTATTGACTAGATCGATCACTTTGCCAGTTGGCTGGTCCTGATCGATAAAAATATGAAAGACCGCGGCATCAATTCGTGTAAACCCAAGCCTTGTCATTTCATAAATGATGAATAAAATACGCTCCGTGTCGCTTCGATTTATCGCACCCTTTTTTTTCAAATAACGATCCAGCGACGCTCCCTGCACAAGCTCCATGATCAAGTAATTCGCTCCTGCTTCATACAGCTTAGGAATAATCGGAGAGCCCTCTGCACGGCAATAGGACATGTGTTCCATTTGAGCATGCTGCTCATCGCTATATATTTTGATACACCGATCGGAATCAAGCTTATAGACTCTCCCTTGTTTTCCTTTCCCGATCAATGTAGCCCCTTTAAGCAACTCTTGGATATCCAAGCATTTCACTCCTTTGGTTATGAATCGTATACTAATATATTCAGCTTTCATTAATAAAACTTAGGACAATGCTCCGTATCCCACGTATTTGAGCAAAATCCACGAATGTACATATCAACGAATCGCTAGATGACATATGCTTAGAAATAGATACAAGTAACTTGTTTGGGAGGTGAATCATGCAAGCTAACAAGCGAGGAGTGTCTAAGAATCAATTCCTGTCCAAACCCGTCCATAAATCTGCAGGCAGCTTCATTCAAATAAGTAAAAATCCGATAAGCCCACTGAGCCCTAACCCTAATGAATCCGCTCGTTCCTCAAGCCTCGCTCCCCCCCTGCGGATTCTGATGGTTATTGATCAATTCAATATAGGCGGAACGGAAACTTACACGCTCTCCTTAACCCGCGAGCTTTTAAAACAAGGGGCCGCTGTCATCGTGGCTGGTAAAAGGGGGAAGCTTCTGGAGCACTTTCTCGGACTGGGATGCTCTTATTATGAAATTGACTTTGTTCTGGACACCTATGAGCCTGATTCGCAAAACAGGGAACTGTATATAAAATTCATACAATCGATCATAGCTGCAGAGCGAATTGATCTGGTTCATGGCCACCAAGTCCCCTCGGGAAGTGTTGCTATCACGGCTGCGGATCGGATGAACATTCCTTTTGTATTCACAGTTCATGGCACCTACTATGACCCGGAATTCCTCCAATTGCTGCAACAATCCTCGACTGTTACTTGTGTTAGTCCCTCCATACAACGTTCATTGGCAGCAAAAGGACTGGATTCCAATCTGATTCCCAATGGACTCGATGTCATGGAATATCAGCCTTATGCCCTCTTTTATCGGAGGTATCTTCGTCAAAAGCTGTTTATTCCCCAACAAGCAAACGTAATCCTGTATGCAGGCCGCCTATCGTGGGAGAAAGCAGATATTTGTGAGTACATGATTCATGTTACCACTGCCTTAAGATACACGGATGACCCGAATTTGCATCTGATCATTGCAGGTGGAGGCGGCAAGCAAGAGAACATCATTAAACTGGTCAACAACCATCGCAAGCTCACAGACCATCCTTATATTCATTACGTTGGCGAAGTTACTGACATGTGTGCTTATTATTGTATCAGCGATTATATTATCGGTACGGGACGAATAGCCCTCGAAGCTATGGCTTGTGAACGACCCTTGTTAGCGGTAGGTACACTCGGCATATTGGGATTGGTGAAGCCGGATCTATACGATAAAGCATGGGAATCATGGTTTGGCGACCATGCTTGCCCACAAATTTTATCCGGCGCCCTGCTCGCCAATCAAATAAAGAGTATGCTGCTTCTCGAACAACAGCAAAAATCGGATATAGTCAAGGCCGGGAGAAAATTCGTGATGGACCGCTTTCATATTTCACAAACGACTGAAAAGCAGCTGAGCTTATACGATCAGGCCATCCAGTCGAAATCTGCACGGAACATTAATTTTATATGAAGGAGTGATCGTTTTGGAGAACTACCTAATTGGGCCTTGGGACCATCTCACGAACACGCTGCCGCCTGGGACCGTTCTGGAGCAATACGTTCCGCCCGAGCTGGAAAAAATTGCCTATCAGGTGATGGAGCAGTACGAAATGCTTGTATTCGACATGCTGCTGATCACTTCCAAACCCGATAAAGGGGGTGCTATCTGGAGAATTAATACAGATCATGGCCCACGCAGCCTTAAAGTATTGCACAGAGATCCCAAAAGAAGCTTATTCAGTATCGGCGCCCAGCAATATATGGTTGAGCAAGGTGCCAAGGTACCTGCCTTCATTCCCAATAAAGAAAACACGTTGTATGTTGAAGCTGGTGGCAAGCTATGGATCGTGACGGAGTGGATTGAACCGCTGCAGCAAGTTTCAAAAATCGATCTGGAAGGCGCCGTGGCGCTTTGCTACGGTCTTGGAGAGTTTCATAAACATTCCCAAGGCTATACCCCTCCATGGGGTGCTGCCAAATCGTCCCGATTATACGGCTGGTCCAACTATTACGAGAAAATTATGGCCAAGATTGGATGGTTCGAGGATATTGCTACCGTCTATCGAGAAACACCATCAAGTGAGCGTTTGCTTTCTGTTATCGATGAGTTTAAAAAACAAGCCCAGGACATATTCACTCGTTTTCAGGCATCGCCCTATTTTACAATGATAGGCAAAGGTGAGCAGTACTGGGGACTTGCTCATCAGGACTACGGATGGTCCAACGGTCAGATGGGTCCCGGTGGGATATGGGTCATAGATCTGGATGGTGTCGCTTACGACCTGCCCTTCCGTGATTTGCGTAAATTGATAACGAGTACGATGGATGATATGGGTAACTGGGATTTGAACTGGATTCGCGGTATGATCGGTGCTTACCACGAAGCTAATCCGATTGACCAGGATATGTTCGAGCTTCTATGGATCGATATGGCATTTCCTAACGAGTTTTACAAGCATATCAAGGAGATCGTATTTGATCCGAATTTATTTTTGCAGCATGAGCTTGAGCCTATTCTGGCAAGGGTATTGGCAACAGAAAGCAGTAAATGGCAGGCCTTATCCGAGCTTGAGCAGGACAAAGCCCTTTATCTACCTGCACAATACTCGACCGAGGAAATCGAATCCAAATGGGAAGTTGTACGCAAGGCTCCTGTTCGACAAGGTATCAAACTTCCGGTGGGCATCGATATTCCACAAATGCCTTGGGCACCTTCCGAGAAACAGGGGCAGGAGCTTATTCCCGTATTCGATGCTGATTTTGCTCACCAGCAACAAGAAGCCATTCCTGTCTTTGATACTGATTTTGCTCACCAGCAACTAGAAGCCATTCCTGTCTTTGATGCTGATTTTGCTCACCAGCAGCAAGAAGCCATTCCTGTCTTTGATACTGATGTGGATTACCAGCCGTATACGCCATTGTCTAATCCGATCTACTTATCAGACTCTGATACTTCGACTACACCTGCTCATTCTGATCATTTTGGTCTATTTACACATGCACCACTTATTTATGAGCCGGCAGGAGTGCCTATCATGCATCCGCCAGCAGCCATTGGGACTCAAGATTTATCTGCCAATACAGTCGCACAAGCTGACAACAGTGCAGCCGCACAGCCTCCTGCTAATGCACCTGAACGGATCGTCCTTCAAATTCCTAAACCTTCGAGATTGAAGAAAAAAGTCAAAAAAGTGGTCGTTAAGACCAAACGTAAAACACGCAAAAAACAGTTGCAATCGCGACCTGTAGCCAAACTGAAAATCGTTAAAAAGCTTAAGAAAACGACAGTAAAAAAAGCTGGGCAACCATCCCCTGTAACCAAAAAGAAAATAGAAGTCAAGAAAAAACAAGCGATTCCGCTTAAATCATCCATTAAACCAGTCTATAAACCACGGTCGCAGAAGACAGCCTGATTATAAAATAGATGCTTACGATGTAAGTTGTCTATTAAATTTAGGAGGATACGGACTAATGAATATTTTAATGATTTGTACTGAAAAACTGCCTGTTCCCAACATTAGGGGTGGTGCCATACAAACTTATATCTGTGGAGTTGCTTCGCTACTAAGCAAGCATCATCAAATTACGATTCTTGGAAGAACAGATCCTGATTTATTAAACGAGGAAGTTACGGATGGTATCCGCTATGTCCGTGTCAATTCAGATGGAGTGTTAGATCTTTATGTTCAAGAAGTGATCGGCTTCCTCTCACAGAGTCAGGAGCACTATGATATCATTCATATTTTTAATCGTCCGAAGCTCATTACTGCCGTGCATGAGGCTGCGCCAGACGCCCGAATTATATTAAGTATGCATAACGATATGTTTAATCCTGCGAAAATCAGCAAAGCCGAGGGCAGCGCTGCCATTGAGCAAGCTGAACGGATCATTACCATTAGTAATTATATTGGCAGTGCAATAAGTGAATACTTCCCTCAAGCAGAGCCAAAGCTGAAAACGATCTACTCCGGGGTCGACTTAAGCAAATTTGCCCCTTGGACCGAATCCCAGTATTCGTTGCAGGCCAGAGAAAGTATTAGAACGGAGCACAATCTTGCATCCAAAAAGATAATCCTCTTTGTAGGAAGATTGTCGCGTAACAAAGGTCCACATGTCCTTGTCCGCGCCATGTCCCATCTAAGGCATTCCGATGCCGTGCTTGTCATTGTAGGTGGCGCTTGGTACAGCGATAATACGATTAGCGACTATGTGGCTTATGTCCGCGCTCTAGCTGAGCGTTCCTCTATACCCGTAATCACAACCGGATACGTTCAAGCTCACGATGTTCATCGTTGGTTCTGTGCGAGCGATATTTTTGTTTGCACCTCCATCTGGCAGGAGCCGTTGGCAAGAGTCCACTATGAGGCAATGGCTGCAGGACTGCCTTTTCTCACCACCAATCGGGGAGGAAATCCGGAAATTGTAAGAGGCAACAATGGCATTTTAATTACAGATCCGGAAGATCCTCTGGAATATGCGCATCATCTGAATTTGTTGTTGTCTGATCTCCATGGTTCTCGTCAAATGGGTCTGAATGGCCGTCGTATGGTTGAACAGCATTTCACTTGGCAGCGTGTTGCTGATGACATCTTGTCCGTCTGGGAACGCAGATAACGCCCCTTCAGACTCAGTACCTAAGCTGGACTTCCTGACGACAGGAGTCCAGCATTAGGGCTGATGCAGCCGTTTTTTATCTTCATGTAGGCAGCTTGTACACTTACTTAGCTTTAATATTATTCAAGAACGATGGATCAACCCGGCTGACATCCGGGTTGATTGCCGCTAAACCAATTATGTTTACAGGTCAATCCTTAAACTTCATCCTCGTCATCATCTTCGTCGTTGTCATCATCATCTTCGTCTTCGTCTTCGCTTTCTTCGTCTTCATCTTCATCATCGTCTTCGCTTTCTTCGTCTTCGTCTTCATCTTCGTCGTCTTCATCTTCATCTTCATCTTCATCTTCATCTTCATCTTCATCTTCGTCTTCATCTTCATCTTCGTCTTCATCTTCGTCTTCTTCCAATTCTCCTGTCTCTACATCCAACTCCACTTTATTACCATTATCGAATTCCACTTCAATTTCATCTACTAGACTCCAATCTACCCCGCTCAACAAATTGGTTATAGCTATTTCTCTCGGTATGGGCGGAGCATCGTCTTCTTCTCCTTCAACGAGAGAAAAATCATGCTTTTCACCATTCAAATACTCCACCTGAACTTCTGCAACATCAGGATGGTTGTCAAGCATTAACTTCACTTGATCTGCCAATGACACTACGATCATTCCCTTCGCTTCTAATTTTGAAACTTCTCAGGTTTCCCTGTATTCTATGATTTCCTAATCTAATTGTGTAGGCTGTTGATAGAGTAATAAGGCGGAATTCAGTTGACCTCACAACACTTATTGATCAAAGCGCATATTTTTCTATGAACTGCTAATCGCCCTAACATATAGAAAATGATATACATAAATTAATAATAAATTCATATAAGCAAGGAGCTCAAACCTTATGAAGGGATTAATTCTCTGTGCAGGTAAAGGTACCCGGCTCTACCCCTTTTCCGAAGCAACACCAAAAGTATTACTCCCGGTAGCCAACAAACCTATTCTCCATTACTGCATTGAACAGCTGATTAAATTACAAATACGTGAGATTGGCATTGTCATACGTCCCGAGCACCTCGCGCTTTTCATGAAAGAGATTGGCACAGGTGAGCAATGGAATTTGGATATTACCTATATTCATCAATTGCAGCCCCTTGGGATTTCAAATGCAGTTCTGCAGGCCGAGTCCTTTATTCTGGATGAACCCTTCATCTTATTATTAGGGGATAATCTGATTACAGAGTCCTTGGAGCCTTTGGCTCAAGCTATTCATTATGACCATCATGAGATCGCCATTATGCTTGGAAACGTTGCAAACCCTCAGGATTTTGGCATAGCGGAGATCGCCGGGAATCGAATAGTAGGACTTGAAGAAAAACCTGTGTCACCCAAGTCTAACCTCGCCGTCCTGGGAGCTTATGCTTTTAGTGCTGACATATTCAAGGCCATACATGCAATCAGACCGTCTCCAAGAGGAGAATATGAAATTACGGATGCCATTTCGTGGATGATCAATCAAGGCTATTCGGCAGTCTTCCACAAGACAGAACAAAACTATTCAGATGTGGGGACGATGGAACGATGGCTTGAAGCGAATCACTGGATGCTGGACCAGATGGATGCCGATGGATTGCTGAACAATCGCGAACGTTTGGACGAATGCATAATCATTCCCCCTGTGCTCATTGACCCTAGCGCCTTATTAAGGAACTGCATCATCGGTCCTTATGTAACCATTGGTCCGCAAGTTAAGCTGGAAGGCTGCCATATGGACAACTGCATCTTGCTGGAAGGACTTGAGCTGCTTGATACCGGGACTGCCCTAAGTCATGCCATTCTCGGTGCGCAATTCATATACCTTCAGACCTCCGGAGGAACCAACAAATGAATATTCTAATTATGGGAATGGGCTATGTCGGCGTGACTACAGCTTTGCTGCTTGCAGAGCTTGGTTGGAATGTAACAGGATTGGACCCGAATGAGTCAAGGATTGGAATGTTGAATCAAGGCGTCCCCCCCTTTTATGAGCCTGGCTTGGACGATGCGTTAAGAAAGCATTTGGCTTCCGGCAGCATTACATTTACCTCAGAGGTGGACATGGCTGTCTGCGATAATGAAGTCATCTTCCTCTGTGTCGGGACACCCTCAGGAAGTGATGGCAGTGCAGATCTGAGGTTTATTAAAGAAGCAGCGGAGAGTATCGGCAAAAACATGGCGGGATACAGACTAGTTGTAATCAAAAGCACGGTTCCTGTTGGAACCAATGAACAAGTAGTCCAATGGATTGCCCAAGCCCAGCTTACTGCGATTTCTTTTGACGTGATATCTAATCCTGAATTTCTGAGAGAAGGCAGCGCATTACGAGATGCTCTTGAGCCTGATCGGATTATTATTGGCAGTGAAAATGACCAAGCCACAGAACGGCTTCGATCTTTATATGAGAAATTAAGCTGTCCTGTGGTGGTTACCAAGCCCAAAACAGCTGAGCTGATCAAATATGCTGCAAATGCCTTTTTGGCTACGAAAATCTCCTATATCAATGAATTGGCCAGACTGTGCACGAAATTAGGAGTGAATATTGCCGATGTTGCAGTCGGGATCGGGATGGATCATCGGATTGGAGCGCACTTTTTAAGAGCAGGCATCGGATATGGAGGCTCCTGCTTTCCCAAAGATATCCATGCGCTGCTGTTTACAGCTCAGGAGCATGACCTGAGCTTAACGATTCTAGAAAAAGTTGTGCAGGTCAATCAGTCGCAAGCTGTCTATTATTTGGACATTTGGGAGCAGTTGTTGGGCACGTTCAATGGGAAAACAATCGCGGTATTAGGCATTTCCTTTAAACCGGATACTGATGATATCAGAGAAGCACCCGCAATCGGCATTATCGCCAAATTACTGGAAAGCTCTGCTGTGATCAGAGTCCACGATCCGGTAGCCAAGCTTCCGGGCACCATGTACTCCGAACAGCTGCAGCAATTCGATTCCTTGGAGGAAACTATTCAAGATTGTGATGCTGTCATCCTATGCTCGGAATGGAAGCCATATATCACGGCGGACTGGGGACAATTAAAAAGCCTGTTGAAGCAGCCTTTCCTGTTGGATGGCAGAAATATGCTGGATGGCGCGCAATTAACTTCACTGGGCTATCATTATTCGGGTATTGGCATGAATTGGACTCAGATGCAGAAATAAGAAAACCGTCTATCGAGGCCTTAAAAGCTTCTGATCGAAGCCTATTCGGTGAAGATACATTCGTGTCCAATAGGTTGCTTTTCTTACAATATCAGAATATTCAGCTCTGCTGAAAACTTATAAATGCTGATATTATAAAATAAAGTCGACGTACCTAAATCAGCTAAAGGATGGTTGTTATGCAGATATTAGTCACTGGCGCTGCCGGATTTATAGGTTCACATCTATGCGAGCGATTGCTTCAGGATGAAAACAATCAAGTAATCGGACTGGATGCCTTTGTCCAATCGGCTACTCCCAACTGGATGAGGGAGCGCAACCTTCGAAAGCTGCTTCATCACCCGCGGTTTTCTTTTATTCAGCAGCATATTTTGAAGGTTTCATGGGAGAACCTGCTCCCACAGGTGGATATTGTGTATCATCTGGCGGCAATCCCTGGTGTTCGTTCGAGCTTTGGCCCCGACTTTGAGACTTACGTGACGAACAATATTTTGGCTACGCAATGCTTGCTGGAGGGCTGCCGACAGTATCCGGTCCGGAAATTAATT
Organism: Paenibacillus sp. FSL H8-0034; assembly: GCF_038000305.1. Lineage (NCBI taxonomy): Bacteria > Bacillati > Bacillota > Bacilli > Caryophanales > Paenibacillaceae > Paenibacillus > Paenibacillus sp. FSL H8-0034. The sequence goes on along the minus strand of NZ_JBBOBS010000001.1, from coordinate 3,035,987 downwards.
TACGCTTCGACCTCCTCCGTCTATGGAGAAAAGACGGGGCAAGTCAACGAGCTTACCCCAACAGATCCCTTGTCTCCATATGGAGTCAGCAAGCTTACCGGGGAACAGCTGTGTCACGTATACGCTCATAATGATGAGGTTCCTATCGTGATCCTTCGCTTCTTCACCGTATATGGTCCGAGACAGCGGCCGGATATGGCCTTTCATCGTTTTATTAATCACATTATGCACAATAAACCGATACCCATATATGGTGATGGTCAGCAAACCCGAGACTTCACATTTGTAGAAGATTGTGTTCGAGCAGTTGCCCAGGTTGCCTATGCGGATGATGTCATCGGTGAAACCATCAATATCGGTGGTAAGGAACGCGCTTCGGTTCTGGAATGCATTTCTATATTGGAACGATTGGTTGGCAAAAAAGTGGACATTCAGTTTATCCGACCTACGTATGGGGAACCCAGAAATACTTGGGCAGATATTACTAAGGCCCAATCCTTACTGGGCTACGAGCCTAAGATGGATTTGTACCATGGACTTGAACAAGAAATACACGATATATATGAAATGACTGCCATGATACCTGTATCCGACAAGGATTCAAAATAGTATTAAGATTATTCATTTAAAAAAACGAAGCCTACCGTTTCCACTATAACCGTGGGCGGAGGCTTCATTGTGTCTATTAGGGGCTGTACACAATTTCTTAACGGGTACGAATCACAATCGCAGCAAAATCACTCAATTCCGGGATTTCAATCGATATCTCCTGTTCGGTTTGGACAAACATCGCTTGGGGTTGAGATGGTTCAGTTAGATGAATAGTCTCACTGCATGCTTCTAATCCACGAAGCGTTACCTTCAAGTCATAGACAGGAAGTGGAGCTGTGTACGATACACCGTTAAAGCCGGAAAGGTTCAGCATATGCAGGATATAATTACCATCAGGCAGCTTGTGAAAAAACACCTCCACATTCGTCGGCGCATTCGTTGCCAGAGTCAACGGTTGATCCAGAGTATGATGGAGCAAATCCATAACCGCGTTTTTATGATCGGCATAACCATGCTTGTAATAAAGCTCACCAGCTTGCCATGGGATATACACAGCCTTGTGGTTCCCGTTCGTATGGATGCCCGCTCCCCAATGCTGCTCGGAGATTCGATGACCGGAAGCACGCTCTGGCGGGCCAAATGTGGATGGAATCACGTAAGGAAGCTGCTTATCCGTATTGGGTCCAAATTCAACGCGGTAAAAGCTGTCCGTCAGAAAGATCCAATCACGTTCAGGAAAGCTTGCAAAAAGCTGCTTATTGTCGGTTAGCAGGTAAGCGGCCTCTTGCGTGTGTACGTGCACACTTTCCAGCTTGACATCAAATCTGTGCTGGAGAAAAGATATATTCTCAACGCCTTCGGTGAAGGAACCACCTGTACTGAACAAACAAACACCTTGTAGATAAAGAGCTTCCAGCGCCTGCAGCTCATCCTCTGAAAAGCTCGTAATATCCGGGATCATAATCGCTTTATAGCGCTTGGGCGATCCTGCTTTCGTCGCGAGAACATTTTGATCCAGAACGTCGAACAGCACATGCTCCTCCTTCAGCATTTTGTAAAGCCCCAAATATTCCTTCATATTTTTCTGAACGGGCTTGCCCGGCTTGATCAGGGCGACATCGGACATTGAAATAAAATTGCCATAATATTGTTCATTGTTTTTGTGATACTCATAGATGGCCGCAACCGTCGGCAAATTCTCACGATCCGGATAATCCTCGAACACGCCGATAATGCAAAAATCGAGTCCCGATCCACTCGCCAAGCCTTCCTTCAAGCGAATATTCACCTCATGCCTGGACACGCCGGTGAACCGATGGACCAGATCAATCGCATTGATGCAGCAGTTGCTGACCAGCTTATCCTCCCAGGAATCCTCCAGCGACTGCACATTTTCCGAGGCTGAATACAACCAAACCGGATGGGGACGCTTGTTATCCGTATTCGATTCCTTGCGGACAATATCGACCTTATGCTCGTTATACGTCGAGATCGCGATATCTTTATTTTTACTTTTCACCAATGCATGGATACGATCCAGCATTTCCTTGGTGGTCGCATCCTGGAACAATTTATACTGACGGTATACCGGATCATCGAGGCTTTCGGTTAACGGTAAATCCAAACCGCTAAATTCATGAAATTTGGCCTTGCAGTTAGCGCAAAAGCAGATTCCGTAATGAGTGCCGCTATAATCACGCGTCTGATAGCCAAACATGTTGAAGAAAATGCCATCCACATCGTAATTAGATATCACTTCGTCAATCATTTGCAGTGAATATTCCCTTTGATAGTAGCCGTTAATACACGTATGCACGATTCCATGATAATTGACCTCTTTGCCCTCACGGGTTCTGTAAAACCATTCAGGCCGTTTGTCAAAAATCGATTCATGCGCTTTGCTGAAATCAAAACGGGCGATAAATTTCATGCCATGAGCATGCGCTTTTTCGATAGCTTCCTTCAACAAATCCTTTTGCTGGTTGGCAGCCCGGTATTGATACTCAAGCTTTGTCGGATAAAAGGCAACGATCCCACCTGCGTTCATCATCAGTACATTCGTGGATAGTCGCTGCAAATCTTCAATCAGACGATCCACATTCAGATTAGCATCCGTTTCACGCAGGTTATTTTGAATTAATCGTAAATGGTTTGATTTCCACCAGCTCATAGCTTTGCCTCCTAGCAAGATGAAAGTTGGTGGAATAAGAATCGCTGCGCGACCGAAGTGCTCTTGGCCGAGTTTCTTATTCACCCAACTTACAGGTTTATTTTTCAAATTCTATGAACAAGCATTCCCAGATGTCCAGCCGTGGTATGGTGATGGCTAGTTTACCATCCGTTACGGTTGATGTCAGCGCTTGATCGGAGATCAGCTGACGGATCTGTGTGACCTTGCGGTCATCCAGCTTCAGCCTGACTTCGATGTCGTGCAGCGGGATGTTCGTTGCCAGCGGGCGTTTACCGACACCATTGACAAGATGAATGAGCATGGTATTGCTTTTTGCAAAGACGGTCATTTGCAGACCATGAATGTTGCTGATCTCAATGAGCTTATCGTCACCAAGAGCCATATCGATAACATTGGACAGCAGCTGATAATGCTCACCCAGCTTGAATTCATTAATTAAGTGACTAAGTGAAAAAGGCATGTATACAGCTTGGCCTGTGCCGATTCGATTCCGGGTCACGAGCGGCAGATCCGTATGGCTGACCGGAAGCGACGCCCGCTCCGGGGGCGCTCCCACACTCTCAAGCGGTGAGAACGGCGGCACCAAGGTAGCGAGCACCTGCGTATCGCTGCCAATCGGCTTCACATACATCACCTTGCCTCGATGTGCGATCAAGCCGGTATGCTCCATACCCTTTTGCAGTGGATTGTTATCTCCCTCAAAGCGCAGGTAAGATGCTGTCAGCGCCTCACTCGTGTATAGCTGGTTGGAGATGCCCAGTAATTCAAGCAGCTGCTCATTTTCAGGAACTGCGCCTTCGACGACGATAGTTCCGCCACCCTTCACATACTGATGAAGGGTCGCAATAAACGCGTCACTAACTTTCATTCCCTCAGGGATAATGAGACCCTTGTAGCGTGACAATTTCTCAGGGGTTGCATGTACACTAAGGATTACATCAAATGGTATTTGCATGTTGATCAAGCCATCAGCCCAACCCTCTGCCGATGAATCACCTGTCCACATCATCGCTATTTGCGCAACACCAACCGCATCCTCCATATAGCTCTCTACTTTTTCTACACTGCGATTGAAATCACTCACTACGTCCAGAATCCGTTTGTCTTCGATCGTCTCGGGTATGCCTGTTAACGAATGCCAGATGTTCCCGCCTTGAGCCGGAATTTGTGACAGCCAAAAACGGTATTCTGCTGGCGGAAGTCCTGTATGCCGCCAGTCCATACCTGGACTGGAGTGAACGATCCCGCATGGTGTAGGCCGATCCGGCAATGATTTGCCCAGCTTCATGCTGAGGGCAGGCTTCCAAAATTCAGGAATATGATGATGTCCAAGCGACAAAATATCCTGCGGCTCCGTGCAGTGCATATCTGAGGTTTGCTCACGATCCAGCATATTGGCTGGGTACAGGTATAAAATCATCGGAAGCTCAGGATTTTTCTTTTTGATAATGTTGTACCAATGGTTCGCATTGTTACGGAAGCAGGTGGGTGCCCAGCTCGGATCAAATTGGCTTTTATCGGCTGGAAGCGGCTTTTGAAACAGCTTAAAGTATTTCTTCTGACAAGCTTCACACCAGCAGGGTACGAAACGAGGCGCATTAAAAAAGATCCCGTCAATGTCATAATTGCTAATGACCTCATCCAGCACCGGAATAGCTACATCCTCATTGCGATAACCACCATTCAGGCAGGTCGACATCAACAAAGACCAATTTCCCGGTCGTCCTGCTCCTATGATCTCGGACTCGCCTGATGGCTGTCGGATGAACCATTGCGGCTTTTGCAAATAAAACTTGTCTTCTGTCTTGCTGAAGTCAAACCGTGCGATGAAGCGAATATCCTGCTCATGACAAGCTCTGATCACTTCCTTCAATAAATCGAAGTTGTGCGGTAAATATTCATTAATTGTATGGAAAGGCACCTTGGATGGATACCAGGCATAAATTCCCGCCACGTTAAAGACGATGGTATTGGCCCCCATCTGCTTCATTTGGGCAGCAAACCGATCCGGTTCGATCAGCGAGGTGTCTTTAATCTGCAAATTGGTTTGCACTACACGCAGCGGCTTTTGCCACCACGCTTTGGTATGGTTCTGCATGATTGACCCTCCTGTGAGCTTCCGTAGGAAGCTTTCTTCGTAAGCATCTGCTGAGTTTTGCTTTAGCAAAACTCACTTCGTAAGCATTAACTGAGCTTCCGTAGGAAGCTTTCTTCGTAAGCACAATCTTAAAAATGCGATGAAATAAATCCCGCTTCGCGACCGAAGTATTCTTCCGATTGCTGTTGTTTCCAGATTTTATAATTGTATAAGACATGTATCGGTAAAATTCCGGTAACAAAGGCACCGCTTCGCTATCTCCAGAACACCACGGTCACTCCGCTGTTGATTCATCGCACTTTTAATAATCTGGTGAATAGAGAGCTTATTTGTACCACTAAATCACTTATACAATCCAAAAAATACGGAAACAACAGCGATCGGAAGGATATTTGACCGCACAGCGGAGACCTATTCACGGGGCTTTTAAGTTTTGTTCGGCAGCTCCAGCTTCGCCTGCATTCATCGAAACGGTTACCAGAGGAATCCTCTGGTAACCGCACTCTGTGCTTATTTCTTGTTAAATTCCTTGTAGGCCTCGGTATTTTCCATATAAGCTTTTTTCATTTCAGGCAGGTTGTTTAATTTTTCAATATAGGCTTTGTACTCATCCATCGTGATTTGTCCTACAATCGCTTTGGTCATCATCGATTTCCATTCGCTTTCATATTTCGGCCAAGTATTGTTGAAGGTTGCAGAGTACACATAGCGGAAAGGGTCTACCTTGCCAATCGTGTCATAGGCTTCGACTTCTTTTTTCTTCGCGTCGTTATAAGCTTTGTCTCCTGATGCGCTTTCCACCTTACCCCATTTGGCATAAGCCAGCACGCCCGCGCCTTTACTTGTGGTATTAACCTCTTTCACGCCTTGCTCAGTCAATACTTTTTGACCACCGACTACTTTATGATGCACGCCCTCCAATCCATAATAACCAAAATCGGTCATTTCATCGGAAGCAGTGTAGTCGAAGTATTTCAGCAGCTCCTTAACCTTGGCTTCAGGAACCTTCTTGGAAATGTAATAGCCGCCGGATACACCTGTGGATAACACAATGGCGTCGCCCTTAGGTCCTTTCAGATTGAGATTTATAATTTTGGAATTTGGCTGTGTTTTGTTGATGGAATCCTCCCACTCTTTGTCCCACCATACACTGCGGGCATAGGAAGCGGCTCTGCCGGTCTTGTACAGCTCTTCAGCCTGAGTTTTCTTCATAACCGCAAATTCCTTGGACAGCACGCCATCGGTATACAAGCCTTTGAACCAATTCACCATCTCGGTCCATTGCGGAGTCATTCTCTTGTCGATCATGCCGCCTTCTGCATTATAAGTAGGGTCAAGCGCACCGAAGCCGGCCGCAAACGCGTCGTCTCCATCATTAATAATGACACCGTGTCCGATAAGACCAAGCGTATCCTTCTTGCCATTGCCATCGGGATCGCTATCGACAATCTTCTTCAGGGCAGCTGCATATTCATCCAAAGTAGTCGGCACAGCAACATTCATCTTGTCGAGCCAGTCCTTACGGATTTTGATACCGTTATCAATTCGTGAACGGGAACGTGGAACCGCATAGATTTTGCCGTCTACCGATAAATACTTTTGCCAATCCGGGGCCATGTTCTTTTTCAGGTTCGGATACTGGCTCAAATCGCCAAGAAATGGAGTCAAATCCCAGAAGGCACCATTCTTGATCGCACTGCGCAGTGTCGGCCAGGTAGAATCAGGGGATGCCACGACTTCTGGCAGATCAGCCGATGCGAACAACAAATCTGCTTTTGTTTTCAAATCGCCATCGGGTACCCATTCGATATCCAGCTTGCTATTGGTTCTCTTTTGCCATTCCGTCCAATACGCATTTTTCATATCAGGCACTTCGTTGTACAGACCAGCAAAAATTTTAATTTCCAGCGGCTTCGCCGGAGCCTTGGTGTCGGTAGCAGTTCCCGTTCCAGCTGCCGCAGGTGCAGCTTTCTCTGTGGTACCTCCCGAGCATCCAGCAGCTAAAGATAAAGCAACTACACATGAAATGCCTGCAGACCATTTTTGAAACGCTTTCATTAAATTGTCCCCCTCAAAAGTTTTGTGTTTGTTATGGCATTGGGCCGGGGCTCCGTTCGTTGTCCGAACGTGAACCCCGATAACCCGATATTAAATGCCAAACAATCGGAATCATACAGACAATTCATGCTAAACGCTGCTTAAGTCAAAAACTGTCCGGGCAGCAAGATTGGTCTGCCTTCGCTTTACTCAAATTCGATCAGCAGACACTCCCAAATATCCAACTTCGGAACGGAAACCGCTAATTTGTCCTGCTTGCTCTCAAACTCTAATGGCTGCCCGGAGATGAGCTGCTTCACAGCCTTCACGCTTTTACCCTTCAACCTGATCAACACCTCGATCTGATGCAGCGGAATATTGGTGGATAGTGGACGTCTGCCAACTCCGTTAACAAGGTGGACAAGCAATGTCTTATCTTTTTCAAAAACAGTCATTTGCAATCCCTGAAAGTTGCTGACTTCAATAAATTTATGTTCAGCAAGTGCCATATCAATCGCATTGGATAAGAACTGGTAGTGCTCACCCAATTTATATTCATTGATCAATTGGCTTAAGGAGAACGGCAGGTACAGCGCGTGGCCTTTTCCTGATGAATTCCAAACGGCGAGTGGTAAATCCGTATGGCTAACCGGCAGTGAAGCACGTTCCGGAGGCGCTCCCACACTTTCAAGTGGTGAGAATGGCGGCACCAATGTCGCCAGCACCTGTGTATCTGCTCCCGTGGGTTTGACATAATTGACCTTGCCGCGATGAGCGATCAGCTCGGTATGCTCCAGTCCCTTTTGCAATGGATTGTTAGCACCCTCAAAACGCAGGTACGAGGCCAGCAATGACTCGCTTGTGTACATATCCTCTGAAATACCAAGCAGCTTCAGCAGAGCCGGATGATTCGGAATCGCACCCTCGGCAAAAATATGACCGCCAGCCTGGACATAGTCGCTAATAATTGCAATAAAAGAATCTGAATATTGCATGCCTTCCGGGATAACAAGACCACGATATTGTGAAAGCTTATCGGTTGTCGCCTGTGCCTCCAGCAGCACATCAAAAGGAATTTGCATATTGATCAAACCATCAGCCCAGCCCTCTGCCGAAGCATCTGCTGTCCACATCATGGCAATCTGCGCTACGGGAGCAGCCCCATCCATATAGTTCTCGACCTTCTCGACGCTGACGTTGAAATTTTTCACGACATCCAGAATTCTTTTGTCACCAATCGTATTCGGTATTCCTGTTAAGGAATGCCAGATGCTTCCGCCATGAGCCGGAATTTGCGACAGCCAGAAGCTGTACTCAGCCGGAGGAAGCCCCGTATGCCGCCAATCCATACCCGGACTTGAATGCACGATGCCAAAAGGAGTCGGGCGATCCGGCAGACTGCGGCCCATTTTCATACTTAAAGCAGGCTTCCAAAATTCCGGAATATGATGATGTCCGAGCGACAAAATATCCTGCGGCTCCGTGCACAGCATATCAGTCGTTTCCGCACGATCAAATAAATTATCATGATACAGATTGTAGTAAAGGATCATCGGAATATCTTTGCCGGTTTGTTTGATCATTGTGTACAGGTTATCCATATTATCGCGCAGGCAGGTCGATTCCCAGGCCGGTTCGAAGGCTTTTCGCTCCGTCGGCATTTCCGTCCCGTACAGATTCGTATATTTGCGGGAGCAGGCTTCACAGTAGCAGAGGGTGTAATTAGGTGCATTGAAGAAAATCCCGTCAATGTCATAGTTATCGATAATTTCCTGAAGGACGGGAATCGCCACTGCCTCATTCCGGTAAGCGCTGTTAATGCAGGTAGACATCAGCAGTGACCAATTGCCCGGCCGTTTGGCACCAATCGTAATCGGCTCACCTTGGAGATCTCTGGCAAACCATTCCGGCCGCTGCAGGTAGATGGAATCCTCAGCCTTACTGAAATCGACACGTGCAATAAAGCGGATACCCTGCTGATGACACGCTTCGATAACTTCCTTTAAGAGATCAAAGCTTGTTGGCAAAAATTCATTCAACGTATGAAATTTGACCTTGGACGGATACCAGCCATAAATCCCGCCGACATTAAAGACAATTGTATTGGCTCCCATGTCTTTCATTTGAGCAGCCAGTTCCTGCGGATCGATTTGATCCGTGTCGCGGACCTGAAGATTCGGTTGAATAACACGCAGCGGCTTTTGCCACCAAGATTTGTTCGTTGTATCCATAGTTTCCTCCTGGAAACGGTTACCAGTCCCGTGTGCGCGCCAATGGTCTGGAGGGCCCCACTCGGCTTGGTAACCGTTGAATGGTTGTTGTATTTGCTTACTTGCTCTTCTTATTTACCGGTAAAAGATTTGTACGACTCGGTAAATTCCTTATAAGCTTTTTTCATTTCCGGTGTGTTGTTAATCTTTTCGACGTAGGCCTTGTATTCATCCAGCGTAATTTGACCAACGATCGCTTTAGTCACATTGGCTTTCCATTCATTCTCGTATTTAGGCCATGTGCTGTTCCAGGTATTCGACACCGTGTAGTTAAACGGATTGACTTTACCGACCTCATCGAAAATTTCCACTTCTTTTTTCTTCGCATCATTATAAGCTTTGCTGCCTGAAGCGCTCTCTACCTTGCCCCACTTGGAGTAAGCAAGTACACCTGCGCCTTTGCTCGTCGTGTTAACCTCCTTGATGCCTTGATCGTTCAGCACCTTCTGCCCGTCGACAAGCTTGTAGTGTACACCTTCGATACCATAGTAAGCCAAATCTGTTAATTCATCGGAAGCCGTTTGGTCAAAATATTTCAGCAGCTCCTTCACCTTGGCCTCAGGAACCTTTTTGGAAATGTAGTAGCCGCCGGATACACCGGTTTGCAGCTCGATAGCGTCTCCCTTAGGTCCTTTTAAATGCAGGTTCAAAATTTGAGCGTCCGGCTGTACTTTTTTGATGGCGGTTTCCCACTCATTGTCCCACCACACACTGCGTCCATAGGAAGCGGCACGGCCGGTTTTATACAATTCCTCGGCTTGCGTTTTCTTCATAACCGCAAATTCCTTGGAAAGAATGCCATCATCAAACAGTTTTTTGTAAAAGGCTACCGCGTCGCTATACTGCGGAGTCAAACGGCTCTCAATCATACCGCCTTCGGCATTATAAGTAGGATCCAAGGCACCGAAGCCTGCGGCAAACGAAGGATCAGCATCCTTTACAATAATTTCGTTACCGATCAAGCCCAGCGTATCCTTCTTGCCGTTGCCGTCAGGGTCGCTTTCCACGATTTTTTTCAAGGCTGCCGCATATTCATCCAAGGTTTTTGGTACGGGAATGTTCAGCTTGTCCAGCCAGTCCTTGCGGATTTTGATACCGGGATCAATTCGGGAACGGGAACGCGGAACCGCATAGATTTTACCATCAACCGTCAAATATTTGAGCGCGTCCTTGGCCAGATTGTTTTTCAGGTTTGGATATTCGCTCAGATCGCCAAGGAAAGGCGTCAAATCCCAAAATGCGCCGCTGCGGACAGCATTCAATAGTGTAGGACGCACCGCAGACGGCGCTGCCAGAACCTCGGGAAGATCCGCGGAGGCCAGCAATAAATCCAGCTTCGTATTCAAATCACCGTCGGGTACCCATTCGATATCCAGCTTGCTGTTCGTTCTTTTTTGCCATTCGGTCCAAAACGCGTTTTTCATATCGGGAACTTCATTGTAAAGCCCGGCAAACATTTTAATTTCAAGCGGCTTGCTTGTACTGCCAGTGCCTGCTGCCGCACCCGGTGTCTGAGATTGACCTTCGTTGCCTCCGCAGCCTGCCAGTAAAGATAGTGCTACCACGCCAGATACGCTGGCTGTCCATGTTCTTGATGTTTTCATTGAATAAATCCTCCTGCATCGTATGGTTTCATAAAAATGCTCTCTTTCAAGAAAGCTCTCTACTCCTATTCAATCTAAACCTGCATTGGACCGAGTGATACAGACAATTGATGCGCTGATTGGCTCAGGATAAAAATTGTCCGTCCAACGGATCGACTAACCTTTTACTGAACCCAGCATAACACCTTTGGCAAAGTGTTTTTGCAAAAACGGGTAGATGACAAGAATTGGCGCCATCGACAGCATGATCGAAGCCATTCGAATCGTTTCCTGAGGAACCATCCGGTCATCTCCGCCGGAACCCGCCTGACCTACACCGTTCGAATCGGAATCGATAACAAGTGTTTTGACCAGCACCTGCAGCGTCCATTTCTTCGAATCGGAAATATAGATTAATGCATTAAAATACGTATTCCAGTGCGCTACTGCAAAAAATAAGGTGAACGCCGCAATCGCAGGCATCGACAACGGAATCACGATACGCAGGAACACGCCAAGATCGGAGCAGCCGTCAATTTTGGCTGAATCCTCCAGCTCCGAGGGCAGCGATTCCAGAAAGCTTTTGATGACAATCAAGCTCCACGCATTGGTCAGTGCCGGCCAGATTAAAGCCCAGTATGAATTTAGCAAGCCCAGCTCTTTAATCAGCAGGTAGTTCGGCACGATCCCCGCACTGAACACAAGCGTAAAAATAACAGCGCCCATCATAATACCACGGCCTGGCATTGTCTTTTTGGTTAACGCATAGGCCAACGAGAACGATACAATTACATTCATCACCGTACCGATGGATGTAATAAACACGGTACTTTTCAAAGCATTCGCAAAGCTGTTGGTCGATAAAATATATTTATAAGCGGAGAGCGACCACTTTTCCGGAAACACATAAAATTTCAGCGGCACATACACCTGTGGATCGGTAAAGGAAACACTAAACACATACAGAAACGGGAACACACAGACGAATGATATGAGGGCCAGCAATGAATAATTGACCCAGTCGAAGGGCTCCAATTTCTTTTTCGATACAAAGCTCATCCGTTTTCTCCTCCTTTAATTAATAGATTCCATCGTGTCCTAATTTTTTAACCACATAATTGGAAACCATGACCAAGATAAAGCCTACCACACCTTTAAACATACCGACCGTAACCCCGGTACTGATCTGGCCTTTAAGAATCCCTTGTGTGTAGGAATAGGTATCAAATACTTCGGCCAAGGACGAAACCAACGGGTTCATCATTAACAAAATTTGCTCAAAGCCTACATCGGCCATATGTCCCAAACGAAGAATTAACAAAATGAAAATGGTAGGTCGAATCGCAGGCAAGGTAATATGCCAGATTTGCCGCCAACGGCTTGCACCGTCAACAACAGCCGCTTCATATCTTTGCGGATCGACGCCCGCCATCGCTGCGAGGAAGATGATCGTACCCCAGCCTACCTCTTTCCACATGCTTTGCAGCGTGATCATTCCCCAGAAATAATTAGGATTGGATAGAAAAGCGATGCTTTCCCCACCCGAGTCCGTTATTAATTTATTGATAATCCCGACATCTGTAGACAGTACAAAAAAAGTCATACTTGCTACAACAACCCATGATAAAAAATGCGGTAAATATACGATCGACTGATTAATCCGCTTGAACACCTCATGACGAACTTCGTTCAACATCAAGCCGAGTATAATCGGCAGCGGGAACATAAACACCAAGCCGAATATGTTAATGGCAAACGTATTGCGAAGCATGATGTAGAAATTTTTGTCCGTAAATAATTCGGTGAAATGCTTGAACCCTACCCACTCACTGCCGGCAAATCCGCTGTACGGGTTATACTCCTTAAAAGCAAGCAGCAGCCCCCACATCGGTGCAAACTTAAATATCAAGAAAAACAAAATTCCCGGTAAAGCCAGCAAATACATATATTTGTGCTGCACCATCCGATTCCATAGCCTGGACCAGTAGCCTGCGTTTCCGGTTGCTCTGGTGATCAACACGGCCTTGTTGGATTCTATCATTGTGTACGCCCTCTCTCCTCATTTGTTGTGGTTTGCTTCCTTGTGGACTTAATACTAGACTGCTGGAGGAAGGCAGTATACAGACAATTCTTGAAATGCAATTAAGGTCCGAAGGGATGGACAGAAATTGTCTTTTGATATTCACCCAGAACCCTGAGGGACGCACCCTCCCAAACCCTCCCTGCAGGGAGGGCCCCAAAGGGCCTAGCCCTCTGGACTCCCTATTCGGATGCGCGGCTGCATTGTTCTCGGGGCGCTTATCGTCCCTGTGGGACACGCTTGATTTCTTGTGGATGGATTGATTTGGCGCAACTGCGGCGTTCTCGGGGCGCTTGTCGTCCCTGCGGGACACGCTTGATTGATTGTGGATGGGTCGATTGGGCGCTCACAGAACCCATTTATTTCATACAACCATTTTACCCACACATAGAAGTTCCATTAGGAATAAAAGTATTCATACACAAATCCAACTAACAGTAAGGATGAATGCTATTGAGATGGATAAGGAACAATCAAAAACTTAGTAAAGTTAAACTTTTTTTCAAATCCAAACCGGTACGTAAAGCAGCTATTCAAGTAGTCAACTTTACAATTATTGGTGATAGTCATGTCGGCTATGGTAATGGACTAAGCATTTATAAAAGCCTGTTATCTAAAGCAGTGAAAACGGGGAATAAAAAGTTTGTTATTTTTGGAGGGGATAATAAACACGGTTCGACGGGAACAGCCGCCGATGTGGATTATAAAGCATTCAAAGATGTCGCCAGAGGAATTTTGGGCCCCAAGAATATTCCCTTTAAGGCGTCCATAGGAAGTTGGGAAGATAATACAAGAGTTTTATTCAAAAAGTATTTAGGAAATGTTCTCGGACAAATGAATTTTCCTGGGACGAATGGTAAAGTGAAGTATGTCTGGTTGGATAATGCACCTGGAAAATTCAGCTTTGCAAGCATAACTTTACTTAAAAATTTAGATCCTAATTTTTACTATATTATCGATTGTCATTGGCCTTTAAAGGTGAAAGGAATTACAGTAGATCCTACGCATGTTTTGAGTCAGAATGAAACAGACCATTTTTTCAATGCGATTCCTTCCAATGTGAGAGATAACGTTATAGCTATTTTTACTCACCATGCACACACATTTTATGAAAAGCTAAATAATATTTATCCTGGATTTACCAAGACCAAATTTTATGTGTGCGGATGTTCGGGTACGTATCAATGTAAATGTAATTCCTCTGGTTGTGGTAGAGGTTATTATGAAGCAGCCTTGACAATCAATAATAATCAATTCGACCTCACGGTCAAGGGAGTAAAATCCTAACGGTTGTATAAATCGGCGCTTTGTTCATGTATAACATTAGTTAAAATGCGAAAGGGATTCGCGATACTATGATCACGAATCCCTTAAAACGATCTGAAGTTTCACATTCAAACTACCGATAAGCCGTCCTGAACATCCCTGGAGTCATCTGAATATTGCGCTGAAACACGCGGGTCAGATTACGTTCGGAGTAGCCAATGATCGCGGCAATTTCGCTGATGCTTTGATCCGTTTCCAGCAGCAGCCGCTTCGCCTCCTCGACCTTGCACTCCACGACAAATTCCAGGAAGTTGATTCCCATTTCCTTTTTGAACAATCGGCTTACATAAGAAGGGCTCATCCCTACCAGCTCGGCGCAATATACCAAAGACAAGTCCTCCGTGCAGTGCTCGCGAATATATTGGCACACCTGCCAAATCGCAGTCTGTCCTGTATCATTAAGCGAATCCTCGGTCAGCTTCTTGTGCAGCGGGAACAATACCTCCTTGAACCAGTCGATGATGTCGCGTGAGGTTTGCTTGCTTTCCAGTTGACCGAACAGATTATGCTCCAGAATATCGAGAATGCTCCCTCCCTGTTTTTCCAGAGAAGTAATAATCGCAGATAGCAGCACCGAGTAGCTTTGGTGAATAAAATTAACGGATTGTGATGTTTGCAACGCCTTGGTGAACCGTTCCAGCGATTGCTCTGCCTGCTTCAGCTCGCCCTTGGATAGCGAATCGACAATTGCCCCCTCCAAATCGCGCGGGTAACGGAAGATGGCGCGGGTTTTTGAATTTTCCAGATCTTCTATATAGAGAACTGAAGCCGTGTCCTGATAAATCCGATACTGCAGAGCCACCTCAGCTTCTTTATACGAAACCGGAACGTCGGCAATATGCGAGTAGCAGCGGCCAATCCCTACAGAAGCTTCGAAGGACAGAAAGCTTTTCAAAGAGTCGCACACCGTCTGGGCGAATTCAATCGTCCTCTCTGGCAGCTTCGATTGCTCCGCATCATGATCCCATTGCAGCAGAGCTATCCCCTTTCCCTGATACGGAAATACATAACCCTTCAAATCCGAGTTTTTATCCATAAGCTCCTGAATCACATTGGCCACGGCAAAAGCAATAATCGGCTGATCGCCCGGCAAAAACCGCGTTTCCCTCAGCACATTTTCTACCTCGACGACCATGATCATATAGTTGGACTTCACTGTCAGACCGTACGTTTCACAGTCCTGAATAAGGGAATTGCTAAGCACGTAATCGCCATTAATGAGCTGCTGCAAACACCGTTCACGCAATGTCGGCTGGATCTTATCCATATAACTGCCAAGCTGCTGCGTCTCCTTGCTCAAATAATCCAGACAGGCGCGAATGTAGTCAAATTCATTTTCATTCGTCTGCACACGCCCGGCCCCAAGCGATTTACTGTGCTTAATAAGCTGATCTATCGGACTATAAGCACGTTTGGTGCTGAAATAGGTGAAAATGACGGCCAATATAATAAAAAAGGTCAAGGCCAATAACGTAATCACACGTATCCAAACCAACCGCTCCGTAATCAGCTCCTGAGGAATTACCGATACATAGGTTCGTCCAAACAAGCTTTTGACGTAGGAGTAATGGGCTTCCTTGCCATCGGCACCCGTATAATAAAAGCTGTCGATACTGCTGCTCGCTTCGCTAATTTTTTTCAGGACCGGCATATCCTCCAGACTCATAGCGTTAGCCGCTGATGTCTTCCCGGACTGAGTCAATTGATGCGGATAGCTGACAAAAATCAATTCTTTTCCATTCATTAATAAATTCGTATCATCGGGGAAAAATCGCATAATCCCTTTGGCATCGATCTGAAAAGCCAAAATACCTTGTGACGAAGCCGCGGCGGCTACCGGCAATCTTCGGAAGAATGTAATGATTCCACTTTGTTGACTGTCCGGCAAATACACCCATCTCAATGGATTTTTATCCGCCATCAGCTGTATAACATCATTTTTATATTTAAACTCATGAAGGTCGACGGCTCCATATTGATTCGTCAGAACCACATCTTCCTGCGTACTGAAAAAATAGATTTCATTAATAAAATCGTTTGCATTTTTGGCCAATGTAATTTTATTCATCAGCTCCAAATGCCATACCAAGGGCTTGTCAGTAATCCGGTTGGAAAATACATCATTGATTACCGGTTCCGCTGCCAGCTGAAGGGACTCTTTTTCAATGCCTTGCAAAATACGCTCCGCCCGGTCTCTTGTTAATGCCAGCGAAGATTTGCTTTCATCTATAATAAGCTCCTTGGTCCGTTCCATAGCAAACTGATAATATAATAATCCGGCTACAAGGATGGGAATACATACCGAAAGACAACCTACCCAAATTAAACGATGTAAATATTTACCACTTCGCTCTACTTTCCCGGGAAATAATGCACGATACAAGTGGTTAATCCAGTTGGTCATAGCTGCCTCCATCTACTGCGGGAGGATTCCACGCAATGTGCTTTTATTGTACTACATGATTATAACCAGAAGGAAGGCGGCGTTGAACCGTCAATACTTGTCATGAGTGCTTTCTCAAGTACTATACCGTGTCTGCTTCACCGCTTACAACGCAAAAAGCCCTCAAGATTCAACAATCGGTCAGCATAGCCTCCCTAATGCTTATCTTGAAAGCCTTTTAAACATACCTTCTTACTCGCCCTTAACGTAAGGAATTGTTAAAGGACCCAAAGGCAGCACCGCAACACTCATAGATTCACCATATTTGTGCGCAAGCTGCTGCAGCGTATCATCAATATTAGCGGATGGCTTCAGCATCGCTTGTTCGATCAGCCCATCCGGCAGTGATGAGCGCACATACACATCGGCCCACACCTGCACAACAGCCTGCTTTTGTACCTGCCATTGATCAAATTGGGAAAACGAAGGATCGTTGATCAGCTCCAAAATCTCCTGCGGTGTTTTACGCAGCTGTAAGATGCCTGCATAATTGCCATGATCCGGTATCCCGTCCGAGCATTCGGAAGCAACAATAATCGTTCCGCCCTGCTTGACAATCTTATGCGCTGCACTCATCCCTTTGACAGCCTGATACAGATTCTGATCCAGTGGATAGCCTGAATTGGAGGTAATGACGACATCAAAACGCTGCTCAACCGGAACCATCGCATGCTCCTTGGCAAAAGCACAGCCCTGCTTATGGGCTTCGAACAGCTCCCCGGCAAATACCTGCGTAATTTCCTTGTCTTTGTTCAGCGCAACATTCAGCATGAATTCAGGCTTGCACAAGCGATTAACCTCGCCAGCCATCTCCTGTAAAGGATTGTGCTCCATATTCCCCCAGGTTGCTAGCGGGTCCCCAATCATCCGCGCATTATGGAAGGTCAGAATCGTCTCGATTCCTGCTATTCCAGGCATAATCCCTTTGGGGCCACCGGAAAATCCGGCAAAAAAGTGCGGCTCGATAAATCCGGTGACAATTCGAAAGTCCGCTTCCACGTACTCCTTATTCAAATACGCGTCACAGCCGAACGAAATTCGCCCCAGGTTGACCAACTCATCCTTGTTGTGACAATGATGGTTGATAACTCTAACCTTATCGACGATTTCCTCGCCCAGCATCTGTATGAATTCTTCCCTTGTTTGATCCCGGTGCGTGCCCGTCCCATTAATAATGACGAATTGCTCTGCCGGTACATGGGCCAGCTCCTCGATCAGCCAAGGAACCAGCTTATGATTGGGTGTCGGTCTTGTAATATCGCTGATCACGATAGCTACTTTATCCGTCGCTTTCACCATCTCACGCAGGGGAGGAACGCCGATCGGATGCTGTAATGCTTCCATGACGGCAGCCTTATCGTCCTGCAAGCCCTCCAGATGCGAAGGTTCAATGACTTTGGAATGATCAGGTACGTTAATCCGCAAAGCATCTTTTCCATATTGTAAAAAGGTTTCCATCCTTCATCACGCCTTTACACTCGTATAGGCCAAATAGAGCCGTGAACACAATCCAGCCTCGACCATTCAGCTTATTCGTATATTTTGTACAAGGCCTGTGTGCCGCTGTTTTCTTCGCCAAGCTCCTGCAGCTGTTCATACAACGATTTAGCCAGCTTGAGACCGTGTGTTTGCAGACCCATCTCTTCAGCTGAATCAATGGCGATTCCCATATCCTTAATAAAGTGCTTTACGAAAAATCCAGGTTCAAAGTCGCCTTTAATAATTCTCGGTCCCAGATTGCTCAGTGACCAGCTGCCCGCAGCACCCGATTCAATGCTCTTAAGCACAGTGGACGGATCAAGACCAGCCTTTTTCGAATAAATCAATGCTTCACAAACACCCATCATATTCGAAGCGATCGCAATTTGATTGGACATTTTCGTATGCTGACCTGCGCCTGCTTGTCCTTGATAGACGATATTTTTGCCCATCACTTCAAATACCGGCAAAACTGCGTCAAATACATCCTGCTCACCGCCAACCATAATTGACAATCTGGCTTCACGAGCACCCACATCGCCACCGGAAACTGGAGCATCCAGGGAGAAGCATTGCACTTTTTTCGCTTCCTGCTCGATCTTTTTGGCAAGTGAAGGACTGGATGTCGTCATATCGATGAGGTAAGTGCCTGATTGTGCATGACGGAGAATACCCTGCTCGCCCAAATATACTTCTTCAACATCGCTCGGAAAACCAACCATCGTGATCACAACGTCCACCTCACGGGCCAAAGCTCCCGGTGATTCCTGCCATACTGCGCCAGCTTCCACCAATTCATCGGTTTTCGATTTGGTTCTACTGTACACATGCAGCTTATATCCTGCATTCATTAAATTTTTGACCATGCTTTGACCCATGACACCCGTACCGATGAAGCCGATTGCAGCACCTTGTTTAATTGAACCCATATCCCAATTCCTCCTTTATAACCTTCTTCTCTATTTTAATAGAAGTTGGCAGCAGATGGTAGCGACATTTATTGTTTTTGCCAAAAGTGCTGCAGGATATCAAAAAATGTCTTGTTGTTATGGGTACTTCGAGCTAAATAGGGCGCCAAGTATCAAAATGTGTCTAACTCCATATCGATCACTCGTTCAAGTATTATCGACAAAATCCGCGTAATCACAAATATGGACGAAAAAAAGACGACCTGCGCGGCCGTCCACATTATATATCAACTGCTGATTGTTTGCCTGCCAGCGCTTAATCTCTCGGCCAGCCAATCGAATGAACGTCGTCCACTAATCTCATGTCTGCCTTCGAATAAATCAGAAGTAAAGCGCTCCTGTACACCCATCGAAGCATAAATGCCGCTTACTCGCTCAATCGTCACTTCAGTCGCATCGATCGGGAATAACGGATCGCTAATACCGGACTCAATAAATAAGGCTCGCGGCGCGATCAATCCGATCAATTCCGGCATTTCCGCATGCAATAAAATACCAGGAATGTAATTATCCAGACAATGCCGTCTTGATAAAATACTGCGCTTATACGTGTTGCTGTATCCGCAAATAACAGCAGCCTGAATCCGTTGATCCAATGCTGCAGACAACGAGGCAACCATACCACCACCCGATAAGCCCATACATCCGATTCTGGAGGCATCAACATCTGTCCGTGTTGTCAAATAATCCGCCGAACGGATGGCTTCATATCCTCTCAGTCCGGCAATCGTTTTACCTGCCAGCAGCAGTGCAGCAGCAATCGGAAAGCATGAGTTCGGCGTGTCCGGGTTCTGCTCGGCATCCCAGGTCAGCTTACGGTCACCGAATCCGATAATCTCGGGTGCGATGACGACCATCCCTCTTCGGCACAGCTCCAGAGCAAAATGACGATGAATCCCCAAGGCACCGGTATCCTCTGAACCATCAGGCAGAAGTCCGACAACCTCCCGGCTGCCATAGCCATGTCCATGCCAGGCCAGAACCGCAGGGAAAGGTCCATTGCCATGCTTCTTCGGAATCAGAACATAGGCCGGAACCCGCAGTCCATCAGCTGACGAATACTCAACGCGTTCCCGTATAACATCACCCAGATCAGTGCTCTCTAGAAGTACAGGATCAAGCGCAGGCTGTGTGCCATCTAATGCTTCGAAGGAGCCAAGAGCTGTTGCAAGCTTATTACGAAGCTGCTCCTGATCTTGAGAATCACTGCCATTCCTCTTGCGTATCGCTTCCGTCTCCGTATACAGCTTTTCCAAATACAAATCAGGCTTCCAGATGAAAGACAACTCCTTCCATGACACACTACTTTCAGCGACTCATAGTGTATGATTTTCCTTCACCTATTCAGTATGCTAAAAAATTCCGTCCATTTCAACACATGTCAGCACAAATGCACCTACGCCATGCAGATCATTTTCACAAACAGGTCTTGTCATGTAATTCGTATAGTCTCCCGCTGAGGTTCCGATGCAAATATCTGGCATAACAAAACGTCCCTGCTCATCGAACTTCATCCGGTTGACCAAACCCTGATAACCATGCTTAGCTGCCTTGGCCAAGCTGCCATCCGTATCTGCATAGCCATGTTTGATTGCTTTGACAATCGCATATACGAACAAGGCTGAGCCTGATGTTTCCAACCAATTTTCAGGACGATCACCTTTATCTACAACCTGATACCATAATCCGCTGGTTTCATCCTGATAGCGGGCAAGCGCTGCAGCGAAGTTACCCAACGATGTCGTCAATTGCTCGCGCGCCTCATGATCAGCAGGCAAAGCATCAAGGAAATCAGCCAAAGCCAGTCCGTACCAGCCAAGCGATCTGCCCCAGAATTCCGGTGAGCAGCCTGTTTCCGGATTCGCCCAAGGTGTCTGCCGTTTTTCGTCCCATGCGTGATACAGCAGCCCCGTTGCGGGATCACTCATATACGTACGCATCAGCTTTTCTTGATGCAGCGTTTGTTCAATTAATCCGGCTTCACCGTACTCGACCTCATATTTGATCGCAAATACGCCGCCCATATACAAACCATCCAGCCACATTTGGTAGGGATACTTGTCCTTATGCCAGAATCCTCCCTCAGCCGTACGATTCAAGGTGCGGAACAGCTGTCGCAGCTTCTCCATCGCAATCCGATAACGGGGCTCCTTGAAATTCTTATCCAGCGTGAACAGCAGCAGGCCCGGTTGAATTGCATCCAGCTCATCGCGGCTGAAATAGAAATTGCCCTGCTCGTCGATCAGATGATCCACATATGCCTTGGGATACAGTAAATACTTCGCGTCCTTCGTTTGCTCCCACAGAGCGAGCATACCTTGCAAAAACACGCCTTGGTGATAATGCCAGCGATTAGCTGGAGGAAGCTCCCCTGGTACAAAGCTGGACACTAGTGAATCGCAGGCCGCCTTGGCCCAATCGATAGGGGTTGCTTCGGTACGGTTAAATGTAGTGTTGGTAGTATTCATAATTAACTCCCTTCGGGTAGTAGGTGAATAGTGTATGGAATCATGAGATCAGCCTTTAATCGAACCGAGTAATGCACCTTTGGCAAAATGCTTTTGCAGGAACGGATATACGATCAGCACAGGAATGGTAGCTACCACGATAACGGCCATCTTGATTGTCTGCTCCGGTGGTGCTGCATAACCGTCATCGAAGCCCGAGGAATCTGCACTGAGCCCGCTTGCCAAAATAACAATTTGCCGCAATATAATTTGTACCGGCCACTTTGCATTATCATTCAAATAGAGAATCGCCGATAAATACGTATTCCAATAGGTTACCGCATAAAATAACGAAATCGTCGCAATGGCAGGCATCGACAGCGGAAGTACAATTAGGAACAAAATACCCCAATCGCTGCAGCCATCCATTTTGGCCGACTCTTCCAGACCTTCAGGGATATTTTGGAAAAAGTTGCGCATAATGATCAAGTTAAACGCATTAATAGCCGTAGGAATAATCAAAGCAAAGTAGGAATCGATTAAACCCATGTTTTTTACGGTAATAAAGGTTGGAATTAACCCGCCATGGAACAGCATAGTAAACACGACCATGAACATGATCACTTTTCGTCCATCCAGATCACGTCGAGTCAAGCCATACGCCATCAAAGCCGTTAAAAACATACTGATCACAGTGCCGACCGACGTAACTCCGATTGAAACCCCCAACGAACGCAGAATCGTATTCGTGGAGAAAATGTATTTGTAGGCATTCAACGAAAAGACGGTCGGAAACACAACAAATTGTCTGGCCGCCATTTCCTCGGCAGTCGTGAACGATCCCGCTACCACGTGAATGAACGGCAGAATCATCACCAGAGCTATAATAGCCAAAAGTCCGTAATTCATCACATCAAACAAGCGACTGCTCATCGATTTATCTTGCTGCATAAGGCTCTGTCTCCTTTCCATGTTGACTTAATAAATGCCATCCTCGCCAGCTTTTTTGGCTAATTTGTTAGCGCTCATCACGAGAATCAGGCCGATAATCGATTTGAAGAATCCGACAGCGGTGCTGAAGCTGTATTGTCCTTGCTTCAAGCCTGCGGTGTACACATACGTATCAAAAATTTCCGCTACTTCACGGTTAGCCGAGTTTAACAGCAAGTAGACCTGTTCAAATCCTAGCTCCAGCACATCACCGATTTTCAGAATAAGCAGCACGATAATAACTCCGCGTACCGAAGGAATCGTAATATGCCATATTTGACGCAGACGTCCGGCACCATCCATTTTGGCCGCTTCATACAAACCAGGATCAATCGCCGCCATTGCCGCCAAATAAATAATCGTTCCCCAGCCCGCTTCGCGCCAGATTACCTGTAAAATATAAGTAGGCCGGAACCATGAGGCGTTAAGCAAAAAGTTAATTTTATCGTATCCGGCCGCAGCCAGCATTTCATTAATGATCCCCCGATCCATCGAAAGCATAACGAATGTAATCGACACGATAATAACCCAGGACATAAAATGCGGAATATAAACCAACGTTTGCACGGTCCGTTTAAAACCGCTGTGCCGCACTTCGTTAAGCATTAAGGCCAGTAAAATCGGCACCGGGAAAAAGAACAATAAATTCATCCCGAACAAGATCAAAGTATTGGCAAGTATTCTAAAAAATGCCGGTTCCTCGAACAGTCTCTGGAAGTTGTCGAGTCCTACCCACTTGCTTCCCGTAATCCCCAAATATGGCTTATAATCCTGAAAAGCGATAATAAGTCCCCACATCGGGACGTACTTGAAAATGATAAAAAACAGGAACCCCGGTAAGATCATCAGGTAGATCGCTCTATTTTTGATAACTCGCCGCAAAAGGCTCGAGCTTGATTTCGGTTTGATTTGGACTTGATTGGAGACAATTGTGTCATTCATCGCAGGTTCCTCCTTCCTTAAGTACAACAAGCACGGGAGCCATCCTCAGACCGGAAGGCCCCCAGCTTCATAGAGAATTATCGTTTAAATTATTTCTTGGCTTTCTGATAAGCTGCTGTGTATTCCTCGATAATTTTGTCTCCGCCTTCTTTTTTCCATCTGTCTACTTCTTTTTGGAAGCCGGCTTCGTCAATCTTGCCAATAATAAAGTTATAGGTTGCATCCTTGATAATATCCTGCAGACGAACACCCTTCTCGGTGTAGGTTTTGGAATCCAGTGGTGCGGTTGGATCGTTAATAAGAATTTTGTTATTGTCGACAATCAGATCCTCGGCTTTTGCTTTGGCATCATAAGTAAAGTAACCTGTCAGCATACCATTCGTGCTTTGTCCGCCAATCAGCGTAGCCTGATAAGGCTTCACATCGCGGTCAGTCATTTTGGAATCCTCGGAAACCTGGGCTTTACCATCCTTCAACGTGTAGTGCTTGCCTTCAATACCGTAGTAAATCAGGTTCGTTAATTCCGGACTCATCATTTTGTCATAGAACGTCAGGATGCCTTTGAGCTCTGCTTCTGTTTTTACAGCGGATTTCGGGAAGAATACGGCTGAGCCGTAACCAGGAATGGACCAAATGCCGGTTTTGCCGTCCGGACCTGTCAGACGGTTAGCCACATCAAGCTTGGAATCCTTATTTGCCATTTTTTGGTTCAGGGAAATAACATCAGCCATCGATCCAATATAAACGCCCGCTTTACCGGTCTGGAACAGATTTTGTTGATCGGTTTTACTTGTAACCGGGAAATCCTGATTGATCAAGCCTTCTTTATGAAGCTTTAAAAAGTATTTCAGTGTGTCCATATAGGCAGGATACATAAATTCAGGCACAAGCTTGCCATCCTTCTCGCCCCAGTTGTTAGGTGTACCGAAGTAGGAGGATACCGTTTTGAAGGCTCCGTAGATCAGATCATTACGGTCAGTCAGACCGATCGTATCTTTTTTGCCGTTTTTGTCAGGATCATTCTCCGTGAATGCCTTAAGCATTTTATAAAGATCATCTGTAGATTTGGGAGCAGCCAGACCGAGATTATCAGCCCAGTCCTTCCGATAAATCACACCTTGGCGTGACAATGGAGTCTCTTGATACAACGCATAAATTTTTCCGTCAACCGATGTATTATTCAGAATTGTCGGAAGCAATTTATTTAAATTCGGATAATCCTTAAGTAGTGGACCTACCTCCCAGAACTGATTATTGCGGATGGCATCCTTCAACAGGATCAGCGAGGCTGGATTTTTCAAGTACAATACCTGAGGCAGTGTGCCTGTCGCCATCGAAGCGTTCATCTTCTCATCGTAGCTGCCATCTGGAACCCATTGAATCTCAAGTTTTGTATTGGTTTTTTCTTCGACCAGCTTTTGGATGGTATCTGTTGGTACCTCTGGTATTTTAAGTGAAGCCATGATCGTAATTTTCGTAGGCCCTGCTGGAGTTGCTGCTGCATTCTTACCATCATTAGCTGCGGGCTTCGTTGAACTGGATGCACATCCAGCCGCTACGGTAAGTGATAATGCAGCTGCCATAACCATCGATACTCGTTTATTCATCATTTGTTCGGTCCCCCATTATCATTTGTAAGTGTGGTTGTCGCTGAACATTTCAAGCCGTTTGTGACAATCTCAGACTATAATTTTTGATCCGTTACGTCTATAATCATTGGCTTTGCAGGCTTGTAACATGCTGGTATAACGCGGTAAAACCTGTTATCTACATACTGAATCTGATATAATGATTACTTCCGGCAAAATGATTATTGGAGATCCGGCTTGTATTTGTTACTATTACATACAGCTACAATCGGGTGCTTATTGCGATCACTCCGCATTCCCGATTCATCGAACCTGCACAATCAATTTCTAAATTACTTATACAACTTCTCATAAAGGAGTCGCCGATCTATGAACAAACAAAGCCTGCTGACGAAGCTGATCCTTTTTGGATGTGTCCTCTGCATTGTACCCGTGCTCTTGCTCGGTATGCTTTCCTATATGGAGTCCTCAAGCTCAATTCAGCATCAGGTTAATCAAAGTAATACGCTTATTATGAAGCAAATGAAAGGGAATATCGAACAAGTTTTGAAAACGCTTGATTATACACTTAATCATATGGCGGATTCGACCTTGATGCAGGACGCGCTATTCCGTCAGATGGATTATAACGACTTTCAGCTCTATAATAGCCTCCGTCGTGAATTTGGGCATATTCAATCGTTCGATATGAAGGTAACGGATGTGCTCCTGCTTAATGCGGCCGATAAATGGTTGATTAACAACAACGGCTTATACGAGCTTAATAAATTTAAAGAAACGGAACACCTGCTGAGCTTTATGAATTTACCGAACAATTCGAGCTGGATCCTGCACGAGAACAGCAATCTGGGTTCCCCGGACACGCAAAGCAACAAATGCAGCCATACCGTGATTTTGGTCAAAAAGCTGCCCCTGCTGCTGTCTGACAAAAGAGGCATTCTTTTTGCGCCGATTCCGGTCTGCAGCCTCGTCAGCATGATGGAACCGGAATCAACGGCACGCCACTTTATGATCATGGACCAAAACCATACCATTATGGTACATCCCGACGAATCTCTGATCGGTAAATCCATTATGGAAACCGGATACATCAATGAGAGCGAGCTTACCCATTTCGCCAATAATAGTGAACAGTTTGAAACCAATACAACCACCGGTTCTTATTCGGTCACCTATGTGAAATCGGATTTGAACAATTGGATCTATGTATCGTTCACGGAAATGAGTCAGTTTACCAAGGAATCACGAGCCATTGGCTGGTTTACCTTGTATGCTTGCCTGCTCATACTTGCCGTATGCGTAATCTTCGTCTGGTACGGAAGCCGCAACATGTATAATCCGATGCGGCGCATTCTTCAAGCGATTTCGGAGGGCCTGCCGGAGTGGGATGCTGTCAAACGTAATGAGTTTCAGGTTATCCAGGAGCATATTCAGCAGCTATTTGCCTCCAACTCGAATCTGAAGGTCGAAATCAACCGGCATTCCCAGCAGGTCCGCAGTTTTTTTCTCATTAACATGTATCAGGACAACGTCGTCAAAACGGAAATCGAAGATCGACTCAGAGCTTACGGTTATGCCGAGCTGATTGATGGCTGGGATCAGATGATTGTGTTGACGCTTCAGATCGATTCCCTGGAGGAAACCCGTTTTACCGCCAATGATCTGGATCTCTTGATGTTTGCCATCAATAATATCGTCGAGGAAATCGTACCTGCAGAGAACCGGCTGACGCCCGTGATTTTTGACCAGACGCAGGTCACCCTGATTGGCTTCAAGAGTTCACAGACGGATTCTTTCAAGGATCGGGTTTACCAATTTACTGAATCCATTCAGCAAAATATTCGTACTTATCTCGGTTTATCGATCAGTATTGGCTTAAGTCTGCCTTTTGACAGTGCGAGCAAAAGTGCCCGTGCTTACCGCGAAGGCCTGGAGGCATTGATGCAGCGGCTCAAGCTCGGACAAGGTATCGTTGTTCCGTATGAAAATCTCAACTCAGGCAAGCACACCTTAATTTACACGTATCCCAAGCAGTTGGAAAATGAACTGATCGAATCCATTAAGCTGGCCGATGAGGACAAATCGTATGCTCTGCTGAAGCAGTGGCTTGTTCAAGTGCTGGGCAAGGATCAAACACCGCAATTATACCAAATTTCGTTGATCAGGCTGTTGAACGATTTGATGATCGTCTCACAGGAATCCGGTATTGCTTTGGTACAAATTCATCATGAAGGACGTTCGATGCACGAGGAGCTGCTGCAGCTGTATATTAGCGGAGAAATCGAATCCTGGTTCCGCACCCGTATTTTGCAGCCGATGCTGCAAGTGTTCCGTGACCGCGGCGACTCGCAATACCATAATTTATCCGAGCAAATTATTAGCATGATTCATAGTGAATATGATACCGAGCTGACTTTAGACGAATGCGCCCTGCGGCTGCACTATAATGCCTTTTACTTAAGCAGTGTGTTCAAAAAAGAAACCGATATGACGTTCAGCGACTATCTGTTAATGTACCGGTTTCAGATGGCACGCAAATGGTTGATCGAAACCGATATGCCAATCAAGGACATCGCACAAAAACTGCAGTACAATAACCCGCAAAATTTCATTCGCTCCTTCCGCAAGCAGGAGGAAATGACTCCGGGGCAGTACCGCAGCAAGTACGGAAATAACGAAGGATAGCTAGCCGAGTTTCATAGGCATGGAAAAATAACAGGCACAAATGCGCAAAAAGTCCCTGCATCAGAACACATCTGACAGGGACTTTTTGCATGAAGCTGCAGTTGTATCACCAGAGCACCTGCAATTGTGAGGAGCTCCAGCTATCCATTATTTTACGCTGGCTGTCGGGTCATCCTTATTTGCAGCTGCCGCCTCACCATCGTTAGGATAAGCGACCTTTTCTTCGTGAATAATGGCTAGCTGGCCTTCACTGACACCGATAGCAATCCGCGAGCCGTCCAGGATGCTGCCAGCCACAATTTCACGAGCCAATTTGGTTTCCAAAAATCGCTGGATATAGCGTTTCAATGGTCTTGCGCCATACATAGGATCATAACCTTCAACCGCAATATGAAAACGGGCTTCGTCCGTCAAGCGCAGTTCAATCCGCCGTTCACTAAGACGCTGCTCCAAGCCATGTACAAGCTTGCTGACAATTTGCTCAACATCATGAAGCGATAACGGCTTGAACAGGACAACATCATCAATCCGGTTCAAAAATTCGGGACGGAAATGCTGCCGCAGCTCACGGAAGACGGCTTCCTCCGCTTGCTTCGCAATATTTCCGTTGTCATCCGCACCATCGAGCAAATAAGCAGACCCGATATTGGAGGTCAAAATCACAATCGTATTTTTGAAATCGACAACCCTGCCCTGAGAGTCGGTCAATCGGCCATCATCAAGCAACTGCAGCAGCGAGTTGAATACTTCCGGATGCGCCTTCTCGATCTCGTCAAACAGCAGCACGGAATACGGCTGTCTGCGCACCGCTTCTGTTAGCTGTCCGCCTTCCTCGTAACCAATGTAACCGGGAGGAGCTCCAATCAGTCGGGATACCGAATGCTTCTCCATATACTCCGACATGTCAATCCGTATAATTCGGTCCTCATTGTCGAACAAAGCTTCAGCCAATGCTTTGGCCAATTCTGTTTTACCGACGCCAGTAGGTCCCAGAAACAGAAACGAGCCGATAGGTCGATTCGGGTCCTTCAATCCAGCCCGCGCGCGCAGCACAGCATCGGAAACCAGATTAACCGCCTCATCCTGGCCGACGACCCTCTTATGCAGCAGCTCCTCCAGACGGAGCAGCTTTTCCCTCTCGCCTTCAACGAGACGGCTAACCGGTATGCCGGTCCAGAGCGCAACGATTCCGGCAATTTCCTCCTCCGTAACTTCTTCGCGCAGCAGACGATGGTCCGTGTTCGCCCGCGCCTCCTCCTCCGCCTGCTTCACACGTTTTTCCAGCTCGGGTATACGCCCGTAGCTCAGCTCTGCGGATTTTTCAAGATCATAACGATCCTCAGCTTCCTGCAGCTGCATGCGGAGCTGCTCCAATTCCTTGCGAAGCCTTTGGATGCCTTGAATGGTTTCTTTTTCATTTTCCCATTTGGCTTTTAATGTGTTATGCCGATCTTTTAGATCCGCAAGCTCCTTCTGAAGCACCTTCAGTCTATCCTGACTCGCTGCATCGGTTTCCTTGCGCAACGCAGCTTCCTCGATCTCAAGCTGCATCATGCGCCGCGTTACCTCATCCAGCTCTGTCGGCATCGAGTCAATCTCGGTACGTATCATCGCGCAGGCTTCATCAATCAGATCGATGGCTTTATCCGGCAGAAAGCGGTCAGATATATAGCGATTCGATAGAATACCTGCAGCCACGAGCGCATTATCATGGATTTTCACACCGTGATACAGCTCAAAGCGATCCTTCAATCCACGCAATATCGAAATCGTGTCCTCCACATCCGGTTCGCTGACAAGCACCTGTTGAAAACGACGCTCAAGCGCCGGGTCCTTCTCGATGTATTGACGATATTCATCCAATGTGGTTGCACCTATACAGTGAAGCTCACCACGCGCCAGCATCGGCTTCAGCATATTGCCTGCGTCCATCGCGCCTTCGGTTTTGCCCGCTCCCACTATCGTATGCAGTTCGTCAATAAAGAGCAAAATACGCCCCTGACTTTCCTTGACCTCGTGAAGTACAGCCTTCAGCCGTTCCTCGAATTCCCCACGGTATTTGGCACCGGCTACGAGTGAGCTCATATCCAGTGAAAAAATCGTTTTGTCGAGCAGGCCGTCAGGGACATCACGTTTGACAATACGCTGGGCAAGTCCCTCTACGATGGCTGTTTTACCAACTCCGGGTTCACCGATCAGGACCGGATTATTTTTGGTTTTACGCGAAAGAATGCGAATGACACGACGTATTTCGGCGTCCCGGCCGATTACAGGGTCAACCTTGCCTGTCCGCACCTCGGCAACAAGATCACGGCCATATTTGCTCAGCGCTTCGTAGGTAGCTTCCGGTTCCTGACTCGTTACACGCTGATGCCCACGAACCTCGGACAATGCTTTCAGCAGGGTCTCGCGCCTCACACCGAAGGAACGAAACAGCTCCCCGGCTTCTAGCTTATCTTCAAGAATTGCGAGCAATAAATGCTCGATCGACAAATAGTCATCATTCAGTAACTTGGCTTCCTTTTCTGCGTCCTGTATAATTCGGTCGAAAGCCGGAGATAAATAATTCCGTATCGTATCCGCGCCGGGTCCACTTACTCTCGGCTTACGGCCAAGCTGTTCTTCCAAACGGGAGCGGAAGGCTTCAATAGGCACATTCAGCTTTTGCAGCAGCCGCGGCGCAAGGCCCTCCTGCTGATCCAGCAGTGCCCATAACAGATGCGTCAAACCAATTTCCTGATGCTTGCGCGATATTGCCGTCTGCTGGGCTGCGATAATTGCTTCCTGAGCTTTTTGTGTAAAACGATTAAAATCCATGTTATTTCCCCCATTCATAAAGTCATAAATTTAGGTTCGAAGGATTGCTCTTGTGCAAGCTCGCGATACAGCTGCTGTACCTTCTCCGAGCTTGCCTTAGGTACCGTCACCTGTACAGCGACATACAAATCTCCGAAGCTGCCATCCGGCTTGCGCAAGCCCTTACCGGTAACTCGCAGCTTTTGCCCTGTGCTGATTCCGGCAGGCACCTTAACGTTAAGCATGCTGCCATCCGGCAGCTTGACCTTCGCTTCAGTACCGAGCGCCACATGCCAAGGAGCAGTCTCAAGACGGGCAGTCAGATTGAAGCCGTCTACGACGAATACAGGATCAGGCTTGAATTTGAGCGTAATGTACAAGTCGCCTTTGCTGCCATTCCTATAGGTTCCACCCATGCCCTTGAGACGAATACGTTGTCCATCACTAATGGAAGCAGGCAGCGTAACGCCAATCTCCTTACCTTGAACCTGTACCCTGACTTTGCCGCCTTTTGTAATTTCCTCTAACGTAAGAAGCAGCGATGCCTCTTCATCCACTTGCTCTGTACCAAATCTGTCCTCGTTCGTAAAAAAACCACCACCCGCCGGGCCTCCACGACCAGCAGCTCCGCCAAAAAATTGGCTGAACAGATCACCGTAATCGCTCTCTCCAGTCTGGTAGGTTGCACCTCCAGATGTGCCTCCCCAATTCTGTCCATTGAAATTAAAGCCGCCCGCTTGTCCAAAGTCTTCATAGCCACCTTGCTGGGCACGGCCTCGATCCTGCCAGCTATCCCCGTATTGATCGTAGTTGGCTCTGGATTCTTCATTGCTCAGGACCTCGTAAGCTTCCTGGATTTCCTTGAATTTCTTTTCCGCCTCAGGGCTTTTATTCACATCGGGATGATAAGTTTTGGCCATTTTTTTATGTGCTTTTTTAATTTGTTCCTTTGTCGCCTTACGGTCAACACCGAGTATCTTATAGAAATCCTTGGTAGGGCTCATAGCCTTCACTCCCCATATCAAATTGGTCAATAAAGGTCAAACCATATCTATTAAAAAGGGCACGATTGAACGGTTACAGTAACCATTAATGTGCCCCAAATCGCTGTATTTACAATTTCACTGTGGTTACCCGTAACCCTTCAGCCGCCACTCACGGTTCATCTAACTTTCTGGTATATGTTTATTATAAACTTACTTGCCTAAAGAATCAAAAGCGATTATCGGCTGTATAGCTCAAAATAGATCGGTTTTCCGGCAAAATGATTGCCAAATCATGGACTCTCTATTTATTTGACCTTCTTTGACCTTAAAGATCTTCAATAGCCTTCCCTTTACTTCTTCTTTCATTACACATCTAGTTTTCACTATAATAGGCACGCAGCTCAATATCCTGATTGTAATTGCCGAAGCCTTCGCCGAACAGGGTCAGTCCGCCTACGTGCTTGGAATCTTCCTCCACGGCAAATCGCAGCGTCCAGAACTTTTTGTGCAGGCTTAATGCATCCACTGTGACCTCTGATATTTGCCTTCCATCGATATAAGTCCCTTTGTGGTCAATTCGAATGACTTTGAGTAATCCATACTGATTGACATTTCTCTGCCACCAGGAAGGTGTGAAGCGACCTCGGGTATGCCCATAATCTCCGGGGCTCGTCCATTCTCCCAGGCATATTCCATTTAAGTAAAAACGAATATCGGAAGGCCAATGCTCATTGATGCCAGGTGCTTCCGAGGAAATTTCCACGGAGATTTCAATCTCCTCCAACTTCTGAGTTTGCAGCGAATAATTAGGAACCGTATACTCCACAAACCCTTTACTAAACCACAAAATCCGGGCATGCATCCGATCAGGGTCAAGAAAATAACGCGGATCATCATATTGTCCTATATTTTGCTTTTGTGTAGCCAATCCACATGTGGGATATACGTCAAAGGCTGTATAATGCCCTATCGGGATGTTCGTTTCATGGTAGCTTCTTTCTTCTGCCGGCGCCTCACCCGGAAGTATAATCTCAATACCTCGGACGGCAAGTGAGCATATTTTGTGCGTACCTCCCTGCTTGCGAACCATCTGCGTCGTTATCAACCCACCATTTTCCAGCTTCTTGACATGCATGGTGACAATAGCGCTGCTCAGACTCAAGCTTGCAGCAAGTTCCTTTACGTTCATCGGCTGTTCCCCCAGCAGCTCCAGAATACGCAGCCGTACTCCACTTGCCAACGCCTCATAGAGTGCAAGCCATTTGGTATCCGTATTTATTTTTAACATACGAGCCTCCTTCGTATAAACAATCACTATAATTAATATATATATTATTTCAATAAAATCAAGAAGATATTAAAAATAAACATTGATATTCCTTTTATATACGTGTTAAATTGATATCAGAAAGAATGCAGGTTAGTTAAATTAATAATTATATTAATCAAAAGGAAGTGTTACAAATCATGTCTCAACACAAAGCTACCATGATTATTGACAAGGATTTTATTATTGGCGCAATTGACAATCGCATCTACGGTTCATTCATCGAGCACCTTGGACGTGCCGTCTATGGAGGCATTTATGAACCAGGGCATCCTGAAGCGGATGAAAAAGGCTTTCGTCAAGACGTGCTTTCTTTGATTCAGCAGCTTCAGGTACCGATTGTTCGTTATCCCGGCGGCAATTTCGTATCCGGTTATGACTGGAAGGACGGAATCGGACCCAAGGAATTGCGCAAAAGCAGGCTGGAGCTGGCCTGGAAAACGATTGAACCGAATCAATTTGGTTTGAATGAATTTGTGGAATGGGCCCAAAAAGCTCAAACCGATGTCATGTGGGCAATTAATCTGGGCACCCATGGTGTCGATGAAGCTCGCAATATCGTGGAATATTCGAATCATGCCTCCGGTACGTATTGGAGTGATTTGAGAAGAAGCCACGGCTATGAGCAGCCCCATCAAATTAAAACCTGGTGCCTGGGCAATGAAATGGATGGTCCTTGGCAAATCGGTCACAAGACGGCAACCGAGTACGGCCGTGTCGCTGCCGAATCCGCCAAGGTTATGAAATGGGTCGATCCAACGATTGAGCTCGTAGCATGCGGCAGCTCAAGCCGGACGATGCCTACCTTCCCGGAATGGGAAGCTACCGTGCTCGATCATACGTATGATCATGTTGAATACTTATCGATGCATACCTATTATGGCAATAAAAAGAACGATACACCAACATTCCTTGCACGTTCGTTGGAAATGGATGACTTCATTAAAACAATTATAGCTACAAGCGACTACATCAAAGCCAAAAAGCGCAGTAAAAAAACGATGTATCTCTCGTTTGATGAATGGAATGTCTGGTATCACTCCAATGATGCTGACAAGAAGCGCGACCCATGGCAAATCGCTCCTCCACAGCTTGAGGATATTTATACGATGGAGGATGCATTGGTTGTTGGATGTATGCTTATCAGTTTATTGAAACATGCCGACCGTGTCAAAATGGCCTGCCTTGCGCAGCTGGTCAACGTGATTGCACCGATTATGACGGAAACAGGCGGTAAAGCGTGGATGCAAACGATTTTCTTCCCTTATATGCATGCATCGGTATATGGCAGAGGCAATGCGTTAGTTCCGTTAATTCATTCGCCGAAATACGATACAAGCGAGATCACCGATGTCCCTTACCTTGAAGCTGTAGCTGTGCATAATGAGGAAGCGCAGGAGGTTACGGTATTTGCTGTCAACCGAGATTTGGAGCATCCACTGCCGCTTGAGCTTGATCTTCGCAGCTTTGGAGCCAACAGCCGTCTGATTGAGCATATCGTTCTGGAGAATCCTGATCTGAAGGCGCGCAACACTGCTGACGATTCTACTGCAGTTGCACCGCATAACCGCGGCAATGCCGTGGTGAATGGTTCCGGCTTGACAGCACAATTGACAAAGGCATCATGGAATGTGATTCGTATCAGCGTGCAGGCTAAATAATAATTATCATCGTTCTGCCTCATTCCATTTATGAATGCAAACGCGATGTACCTCTGTAATTGCATTGCTCTAGTTCAACAACCAAAAGCCTGCGAGTCCACTTTAACAAGTGAATTGGCAGGCTTTATCCTATGCTTCCGTTCTATTCCTCAGCTCATTCGGGCTCATATCGAAATATTTGCGGAATATGCGGCCAAAATGCTCCGGCGATTCATAACCAATCTCGTCAGCTATTTCATATCGCTTCTTATCCGTGGATAGCAGCAGCCGATGCGCTTCTTCCATCCTTAGTTTAATGACATAATCCCATACATTGATGTTCATGCTTTTTTTGAATAAGTAGCTCATATAATTGGGGCTTAAATGTACAACCCGCGCAATCTCATGCAAATTGAGTTCCTTGCTGCGGTATGATTTCTGGATAAAGCTCAGTACCTGCTGGATGATCGTCCGGTCTTTGTTCTCATTGCATTCCTTTAACCGCTGATAGGCAGCAAAGAAAAAATCAATAAGCGATGCCCTCCGTTGATCATGAGGCACCATATATTCATTGCAATAACGGGGATCAAACGGCCGAATGCCATCTCCGATTTCATCCTTGAATTCAAGCAGCACACAATAAATACGCGATGCAGCCATGGAGACAAAGCTGATATAAAGCTCCTGGTCATCATAAATCTGCTCTATGGAATCCAGCATCTGTTCGATCTCTCGTCGGGTGCTCTCCGGACTAAGCTCCTTTTTCCATAACTCAGCTAATAAATCAATCTGCTGCTGCCAGTTCACGAATCTTGAAGCAGAGGCGCGGTTAAAATCCTCCGTGTAATACACAGCATGCTCCTGATGAAGCTTTCGCCAATAGATCACATCCTCAGCCTCATGGTAAAGCTCACCGATCCGATTACTGCCTTTTCCCACACGGCTTATACCTACGGTCGTTTCCAAGCGCAGATACGTTTGAATATTGTAGTGCAGCAGGTTGCCGATTCGGTTGAGCTCAGACACAGCGCCATCCGAGCTAACGTGATGAATATCCTCCTGCCACTGCAGCAGTACGACAATTTTATTGCCGCTTACGTGAAACGCAAGCCCACTCCAATTAGCTATCGTTTCTTCAATTACGTTCATACACGCATATTTGAATAAATTGCGGTCTTTCAGCTTTTTATCCGGATCAAAATGAATCTTGACTACCACAATAGAATAATAAGGTCCTATCAACGGTAGCTCCAGGCTTTCGAACAGCTCCTCCAGGTCCCGGTGATCTATTTGCTGATTGGAAAAGGTTTCGCTCAAAATATACATCTGCGGCGAAAGCACGCCCTCCAGCGAAAACTTGCGGTTAATCGCATAATCGCTGAAATAGCCCTGCCTTTCCTTTAGCAGCTTACCGACAACTTCCAACAGCTGCTCAGGAACGACAGGCTTAACGATATAATCCTTTGCACCAAGGCGCATACATTTCTGGGCATATTCGAATTCATCATGAGCCGAGATCACGAGGAACGGAATTCCCGGCTGCTCCAAAAACACCGTTTCCATCAATTCGACACCATTCATCCCGCCCATCTGAATATCGGTTATGACAACATGAGGCGGGTCATTACGAATGTAATCCAGAGCCTCGAACCCATTCAGGGCGATCTCAATTTCCGTCAAGCCGAGATTAGCGTTCATCAGCAAATCACGAATTCCTTCACATACGAGCAGCTCATCATCAACAATTAATATCTTTAGCATGAAATCTCCTCCTCTCTTAGAACAGGGAGGGTGATAACTGCTATTGTCCC
The DNA here is from genome assembly GCF_038000305.1 of Paenibacillus sp. FSL H8-0034. NCBI lineage: Bacteria > Bacillati > Bacillota > Bacilli > Caryophanales > Paenibacillaceae > Paenibacillus > Paenibacillus sp. FSL H8-0034. The sequence goes on along the minus strand of NZ_JBBOBS010000001.1, from coordinate 2,999,747 downwards.
TCCTCCGGGACGCAAGAAATAAGTAAGTCCATATTCATTTCCGTAATGCAGCTGAATCCGTTTATTCACATTGCGAATGCCATAACCCTTCTCCTTTAAAGGATCAGGTTGATCCTCCTCCGAAAGAATGCGGCTGATCAAATCCAGCTGAATCGGCTTAAATCCGTTATCCTCTACCTTGATCTGCAGCACACCATCAACAAAAAGTGTTCGAATCCAGAGCTCACCTTCGCCGTCCATTTTGCCAATTCCGTGAAAAATCGCATTTTCGACGAGTGGCTGTACAATCACTTTGGGTACCATGCAGCCGCGGGTCTCCTCCGTAATATCCATGTGTACCTGGAATGAGTTCTTGTATCTTTTGAATTGCAGCCGCACATAGGAATCGACATGCAGTAGCTCCTCGGAAAGAGTCGTAATCAGCTTGCCTTTGCTTAAGCCAATCCTCATCAGCATCGAAAGGTCACGTACCATCTCCGCTACTTCCGGGACTCCACCCTTCATCCCATACCAATAAATCGAGTCAAGCGTATTGTACAAGAGATGAGGAGTGATCTGGGACTGCAGGGACATCAGTCTGATTTCTTTTTCCTTCAGCTCGATAATGTATTTCTCCTCGATCAATTCGTTCAACCTTTCCGTCATATGATGAAAGGAATCGTGAAGGTGACCGATCTCATCCGATCGTCTTGACTTGATCCATTCCCCTCGCTTCTGACCAGGGGTATAGTTTTTGGTTAAACGCGTCAAAAAAAGCAAAGGCCGCAGCACCGCTCTGTCCAAATATGCGACAAACAGTACCATCAGCACCAGGTAAATGCATGTAATCGTCAGAATCACATATCGAATCGGTTCCAGCTGTGCCGTCAGCGTATCTGCGGGAACCTTATAAATAAGCCTTGTGCTGAAAGTTGAGCTGTAATGCGTAATATATAACCACTGCTTGTCATCCTGCTGAACAAAAGAAACCCCTTCGTTCTTGAGATCCACTTCCCTTGGAAAAACGAGCAGCGAGCCAGGCGCCACATCAGCAGCCGTACTTACCAATACCTCATTAAGGTTATTGGTTAAATAAGCATGGCTGCCTGAAGGCAGCTGAACCGATTCCAGATCCGGCTGCAGCACGGATTCCAGGTTGGAAGCGACCAGTATGCTTTCAGCCTGATCGGCGTTCGACTGTTTCCGAATAGCCCGCATATAGGCAAGCGTATTGCGGCTCTTGCCAAAAGCGCTCCAATCCTGCAGCACCTTAAAGCTGCCGTTCCCTGCATGCTGAATCGTTTCGGAGAACCATGCCGGAGTACTGAATTGCTGAATATCTATGACACTGCTCAACCGGTTAGCCGGATTCAATTGGATGCCATACTCCGCATAGTGATGGGTGAGCAGCGTATAACGAGGCTGGCTAATATTGAGGGAAGAATATCTTCCGAGCAGCCCCTCTACATCCTCTAAACGATGTTTTCCCGACATCTGGCGATCCGTCAGGCTGCGAATTGCTGAATCGGTCGAGATTTTGATCGAATTCTCGTCGATAAGATTGATGACCCGGTTCAAAGCAGCATGATTTTGCTTCAGCAGCTCCAGAAGGGTCCTGCCTACCTGCAGCTTGATGGTAGAGCTCGTCTTTTCATAGGAATACCAGCCCACCGCAAGGACGGGAATCATAATAAGTAGAACAAAGAAGAGGATCGCTTTCTTTTTTAGACCCATGCCCATCTTCCTCCCTTGAAAATCATCATCAAAGCTGCCTAAAGTCAGATGTGTTCACGGGTCAAGCTTCCCCCTTAATATAACCTACAAATGTGAATCAGGTAAATCCTCATTCCAAGGTACATTGCCAAATTTGCAGCTGGGGACGACCTTCTCCGGGATGGACAGCAAGAGCGAACGATGAACAAGTGGCTGCTGCATCCTCCTCCAGACATTTGGCAATGTCGGTCACAGTACTGCCGACGGTATCCAGCTTGGTGAGTGTTTGTCCGTTGATCACAGCGTAATAAACGCTGCCGTCAATCTGTACAGCAGCATGATGTCTGCCGAGAGCAAGGATTCGGACAGTTTCAGGCATTGTATGATTGAATGCATCTGGCAGCACGAACCTGAATGAATGCTCGCCATCCTCGGAAATAATGGCTAATTGTCCATGATGCGAAACCAAACCGACATGTTGGCCGTAGTCCGAGTCCCATGCCCGTACATGCTCCCGATACTTCAGAAGCGTCCTCTCTGCTTCATTGTAATCATACAATACACCTGAGCTGGCCAAAATCCAGACATGTCCCTCACTCGAAATCAATGTTTCACAAGGCTCATCCACAGCCATGATGCGTTCGAACTGACAATCAGCCGTGATCTCTGAATAATCGACCTTGAACAGTTCATTGCCGGCAAGCACCCAGATGCCTCCTGACACGTTTGCCGCAATTGCCTGAATTTCGTTATCCAGTGAAAGCTTATTAGCTGGCCATGGCCCCTTCTCCAGCCTGACAAATCGCCATGGATTGCGAAGATCACTCCGTCCCACATATTGATCCCAAGCGATCCAGACATCGTCTCGAGAAACCGTGATTCCTATAAGCGTGGGACCGATGTGGTAAGTTCCCAATACCGCTTCAATCGCAGGCTCTGTTTCCCACGAAAAGCCGTCCTCTGTCGAGACGATATACCTTTTCCTGCTGATAGGAACGATGCCATAAGCGGCAGCGGCGGCTTCGCCAACCGAGGTGGAGGCCGTAAGCGACAGCTTTACAGTCGGCACTTGCACCAAGCCCCCCAGCTCTTCCTCATAGCTCCAGCCCCCTTCATCCGTAATTGTGCGCTGAATATGGTCCAGTGTGCTGACTTTGACTCCCGTACGGCCGATATCCAATATCCTCGATTGTCTGTTGCCATCACGCGTGCACATCCCATGTACACCGGTTATAAAAAAGCGCGTTCCAAAGCGCAGCGTTGAAGCATCCGGATGGAAGTGGCTAAGATGATAATGGGCTGAAAACCACATGACAATTTCCGGGGTATTCCTAAATAAATGATACCAGCGCAGCGAATCATGGTTCTGATCCAGATAGGCGTTCGTCGATCTGACATGAACACGCGGCACCGTCCGCAAACCGCAGCCAATCGGTGGTGCATGCGTGAAAAAGATTACAGGTACGTTCGGGCGTTCTTTTAATTTCCCGGTCAAATAATTGAATTGTATATCGGAAACAAAGCATTCCTGAACATCGTAGCAGGAATCGGGAGATTGCGGATCTGTAGATGCAAAAAACAAACGGAAATGCTCATATTCCAACACACCGTAAGGCTGCTCTAATTTGAATAAAGCTTGAAAACAATCAATCATCGTTCCTTTTGGCTGCAGTCCCGAACCCGATTCCCTTTCCAAATCGTGATTGCCGAGAATCGGCCTTAGTGTGGTCCCCGTTTGATCGAGAAAACATTTGGCTTCCTTAAGACCCTCCGTGCTGCCAATGAGCGTACGGCTGCCGAAGTCTCCGAGTGGTATGACCAAATCAGGCTTGCTTTGCACAATGTCTGCCATTGCTGACTCCGTTAATTCATATTGCTCCGGATTTAAATGAAAATCACCCAGAATGACAATTCGCATGGGAATTCTCCTCTCTTTATCTTGATGCCTACCCTTTGACCCCACTCATCGCGACTCCCTGTACAAAATACTTCTGGCCGACAAAAAACAGCACCAGACTGGGCAGTAACGTAACAATCGATGCGGCCATCAATAAATTCCATTGCACCTCTTTATCGCTTTTAAAAAAGTTAATGCCAAGGGAAAGCGTATAAAGCTCTGAACGATTCAAATAAATCAACGGATGCAGAAAATCGTTCCATGCTGAATTAAATTGGAATATGCCTACTGTTATCAGCACGGGCACCACCATAGGCAGCAGCACGTACATGAGCACTTTGATCGTACCCGCCCCATCGATTTTGGCAGCCTCCTCCATATCGATCGGAATGGTAAGGAAAAACTGGCGCAGCAAAAAGATATAAAAAGCAGTACCAAAGAAACTGGGCACCATCAGCGGTAAAAAGGTATTGATCCAGCCCAGGCTCTTGAATAGAAAAAACTGCGGTATGATCATAACCGTCCACGGTATCATCATCGTAGCCAGCATGGAAATAAACCAAAACTGCCGGGCAGGAGCGCGATATCGGGCAAAGCCATAAGCTACCATCGTACTGGACAGCAGTGTTCCCGCCATCGTAACAGCCGTTATGAACAGCGTGTTCATAAACCAGCTGCCGAACGGAAGCTGGGAGAAGACGATCAGGAAATTATCCCATCTGGCAGGGTTCGGAATCCATTGTGGCGGCCACTTTTGAATCTGCCACTCCTCCTTGAGTGCGGTGGACAGCATCCAGAAGAACGGAATCATCGTGATGACCGATCCCAATGTAAGTATCAAATAAATCAGGACTTCTACCCATTTTTTGTTTTTTTTCATAGTGGTTTGCTATTTCCTTTCCCCATCGTAATGAACCCAGGATGCAGAGGATTTGAATACAATCAGCGTTAAGGCCATGATGATAACAAATAACAGCCAGGCCAAGGCGGAGGCGTAGCCCATCTCCATCCTGGAAAATGCATAATCATATAAATGGAAATTATAAAGCCGTGTCGAATTCAAAGGGCCACCCTTGGTCATAACAAAGGCTTCTCCAAATTTTTGCAAAGCACTGATAATCCCCATAACGAGCGTGAAGAAAATCGTAGGCGATAACATCGGAAGCGTCACATTGCAAAATTGCCTCCACGGGCTGGCCCCATCCAATTCTGCAGCCTCATACAGCGAATCGGGAATTCCCTTCAATCCGGCCAGCCAAATAATCATCCCCCCGCCAACCTCCCACAAACTCATCAGAATTAAGGACGGCAGGCTCCAATTCGGATCAAAGATCCATCCGGGGCCTTCGATCCCGAAATAGCTGAGAATCGTGTTAAGCAGACCGATTTGCGGATTGTAAATAAACATCCACAAAATCATAACCGCAACGCCGCTTAACTGGGAGGGCAAGTAAAACAGGGTACGGAATATACTGACTCCCCTAACTGCTTTATTCAGGAGCATAGCCAAAGCCAAACCGAATATAAGCGTCAAGGGAACAGAAAATATCGCATAAGTAACAGTAATACGCAGCGACTTCCAGAACAGCGGGTCCTCAAACAGAGCAAATTTAAAATTGTCCAGGCCAATCCATTCAGGAGGATTCAGCATATCCCACTTCGTGAAGCCGAAGTACAAGGAGGCCAGCATGGGACCCAATGCGAACAAGAAGAAGTGAATCAACCAAGGCGAGATCAGCACGTAAAATGTGATTGCTTCTTTTTTCTCTGAGTTTGTTTTTGCCAGCAAGTTCAAGTCCTCCATGGGGGCATAGAAAAACGAGTTCGTAGAACCCGCTTTTCTCCCTTTATTTATTTTCTCTCTTTAAATTGGCATCTGCCGTTTTTGCGGCTTCGTTGAGTTCTTTCCTCACATCAACATCGCCCGGAAGCAAAATTTTCTCGATCACCTGCTGCATAGGCGGAAGACCGGTTTTCGTGTAGAGCGGGTCACTGTATTGCGGCGTTGGTTTATTGTTCGGCATGTCGTCGATAAACGCCTTATAGTTAGGGTCGGTCATTTGCCCCTTCTCCTCGGCTACGAGCTTGTGGGCGGAGAATCCGTAGTCAGCGAATACTCTCGCTCCTTCAGGTCCGGAAATGAACTTCAGTACCTCCCAGGCTGCTTCTTTGTTTTTGGATTTGGAGTAAATTCCCCATCCGCCATAGAACACAACGTTTGCCGGACCTTTAGGTCCAACAGGTAAGGTAACTGATCCGAATTTAAAATTCGGGTCCTTCTTATAGGTCTCAATCTGCCAGCGGCCATCCATACTCATGGCAACCTTCCCTGCTGCGAACAAATCAACACCTTTTAATGCTTGGGTATCCGAGCTGCCTGGACTGATTCCGTCGGTAAAGTGAGCGTCCCGATAAAATTGCATCGCTTTGACCATTCCGTCGCTGTTCATATAACCTTCGTACTTTTTCCCATCTGTTTGAACAAGGCCGTCACTGTATGCAAGCATTAAGGGTTGAATCTTGCTCACGTCAGCGCCGTTGAACTTGGCACCCCACTGTGTCGTTTTGTTACCGTCCTTGATCGTTAGTTTCTTGGCTATGCTGTAAAATTCATCCCACGTCCATCCTGCCTTCGGATAAGGAATGTTGGCATCATCAAACATTTTTTTGTTGTAGAGGATCGCCATGTTGGTCCAATCCTTGGGCATCGAATACAGCTTGCCTTTATACTTGCCAAAGCTCAGGATATTTTCGAAATAATCCGCCGTATTAATTCCGTTGGGTCCCTTGACGAATTCATCAAGGTCAGTTAACCCGCCTTTCTCGGCAAACGGCGATAATTGGTCGTTACCAGCCATAATAATATCCGGTGCGTCGCCTGCAGCAATTTGCGTCAGCAGCTTTTCCGTATACTGCTCGGGGACCGACTCGAATATAACCTCGATATCCGGATTTTTCTGGGAGTACATATCGACTACCGATTTTTGCATTTTAAAGCTGGATGCGGATGACCAGGACACCATTCGAATTTTCACTTTTTGTTTGGGTTCTGCTGCTTTTGCCGCCTTACCCTCGGCTGAAGGCTCTGGCGCCTTGTTCGAACAACCCGATGCAAGCAATGCAAATGCCATAGATACAGCCATAATTCGTTTTGCGTGACGTCTCATTTGTTGTGCTCCCCCTGTATGTATCAAGTTTTCATAACCTTATTATACGGACGGGGTAGTCCCCCGGATATGATTGATATTGGGTTAATTGTGACGCATTCCACACTCATGGAAAAAGAAGCACGAAGCATTTTCCATAAAAAAACACGAGTTCCACTGATCGCCATTTAAAGGCTCACAGCTGGACTCGTGTCTATGATACATGTAGACTCGTATATCGGGATTACTTACGTAAGTGAATTCGGATATACCATAACCTTCAGACTGCCCGCTTTATTCGTTCTGGCTCGCTCCATCGCTTCGTGCGTTTGCTCAAGTGGGTATCGGTCTGTAATTAAGCTCATCATCTCCGTATTGCCGGAAGACAAGAAGGTAATTCCCTGCGGGTACGTATTCACATAACGGAAAATGCCATAGATGTCGATTTCATTATCACAGATGAAAGGAACATTAACGCCAACCTCATCGACCGGTGGCAGTCCTACTATCGACAGCTTGCCTCCACGTCGGATCGAATGCATCGCTGTTTTGAGTGCACGTGGATGCCCTGCGGTTTCAATAGCCAAATGAACACCTCCACCAGTCAGTCGTTTGATCTCGGCTGCAGCATCGGCCACATCAGGATAGATCAGGTCGGTTGCACCCAGCTTTCTGGCTGCTTCCAAGCGGTTGATTTCGAGATCACTGACAAAAATCCGGTTGGCTCCAAAGGCTTTGGCGGCAGCCACGGCTGTTAAGCCCACAGGACCCATTCCGATAATAGCCACATCCCATCCAGGTTTAAAGCCAGCCCGATTCAGCGCGTGAATACCGACGGAAAAAGGTTCATTCAAAGCCGCTTCCTCGAAGGTCAAGGAATCAGGAATCGGGAACAAAAAGTCTTCACGGTGGGCAATATATTGGCAGAAGGCTCCATCTACCGGAGGCGTAGCCAGGAACTGAACGTCTGGACACAAGTTGTAACGGCCCGACTTGCAGGCATCACAACGACCGCACGTAATTCCAGGCTCGATGGCCACACGGTCACCCGGGTTAAAGCGTGTTACATTTTCACCGCAAGCTGCGACGATTCCTGCACACTCATGGCCAAGAATAATCGGCTTTTCTACAACATAAGTACCGATTCGACCGTGTTCATAATAATGGAGATCCGATCCGCAGATGCCCACTGCCATTACCTTGACGAGTACCTCATCGGGCTTGATCGCCGGTACGGGCAGCTCGACGATCGAGATTTGATGCGGCTCCGTCATTAGCGCTGCCTTCATCGTTTGTGGAATATCGGATAAGCTCCGTGTGCTGCCTGATTGTTGAATAGTAGTCATCATTATGCCTCCTGTAATATGCTTTACTTGGTTATCGAATGTAAATTATCGAATGAATTATCCATTTAATCGGTAAAACCGACTTGCATTGCCTCCATAGACAGCAGCCAATTCATCTTCCGTCCAGCTTGCATCCAGACTTGATTGGGTCAACTCCAGCACTTGCGTGTATGTCGCTGAGAACAGGCATACCGGCCAATCGCTGCCGAACATCACACGTTGCTTGCCAAAGGCTTCAACCACCACATCCACAAAAGGCTGAATAGCCGCCTGCGTCCAATCGGCATCTAACTTCTCGGGCACCATTCCAGACAGCTTGCACATCACATTCGGATACGCGGCAATTTGTCGAATCTGCGAAGCCCACGGCTCCATTGTGCCTTCCAATATCGGCGGCTTGGCCAGATGGTCGACAACAGCACGTAATTCCGGCACCTGCTTGAGCAGCTCCACAATATACGGCAAATGACGGGGATTAGCCTGCAAATCTACTGGGAACTGCGCTTCGGCCAATAACTTGAGATGACGGATAACGGTTTCCCCCAATATCCAGTCAGAAGGCAAATCCTGAATCATCGGTCTCAGACCGACAAACTTGGGGTTGCTGCGAAAGCGGTCCCATTCCTGCTCAAATGTGTTCGATTCCAGATCCAGCCATCCGACTACGCCAGCAATCGTAGGTTCCTTCTCCGCTATGCTTAACAGAAATTCCGCCTCTTCAGAGGTTGGAGCAGCCTGAACAACGATGGTTTTTTGGATATTGTATTGCTCCAGCAAAGGCTTTAATTGCTCAGGCATATAATCCGCATAGATACGTCCCAGGGAAGGCTTGAGCCATCCGTAGTCAGTACGTGAGGTTAGCCAATAGTGCTGATGTGCGTCAATGCGCATTTCTTTGCAGCCCTCCATAGGCATTCATTTGGTTTTTGCAAGAAAACTTATTTCATTATTATAAACCGAGTTTGTGGAGAAAACCAGTATGATTAGCATTTCTTATGTGGCATCAGCTTTTCAATTCTCATCATAGCACTAGTTATTATTTTCGGGAATACTATGTAAAGGATCAGAATCAAATGACAAACTCTGATCAATCCAGCGCAAAAAAAGGAACAAAGCAATGACACCTGTGGCTAGATGCATTATTTTACCACAACGGAAATGCTTCAAAGAATCCGTGGCAAAGAAATGCTTGCAAACTCATAATGAAAAGGGCTCCGCGGTAGTCGCAGATCCCGTTTCAATTGATTGAACTATCGTTTCCAGTTAACGCAATCATCTAGCCATTCTATAAGATACGGAGAGCCGTATCACAAATAACGGCAAGTTTTTTTGGGGAAACCCGCAGGAGTCTGCGTTGACTATTGTTAATACTTTGCTCGACGCTTTCAAAAGCGGCAACGCAACCTTTTGGCAAAGCCTCGGTTGCTAAGCGTCGAGCTTCAGTCTATGGCATGGGGTTTCTAAGAGTTCTTTATGCCGTGTTTGTTTGCAATTTGCTCGCTTTGGTTGGGCTGGCCCTTACCCTTGGTGATCAAGTCGCGAAGGCTGCCGCTTATGTAGATGCCCCAGGAGTCCGTACAGACGGCGTAGCACTCATACTCGGGAACGAGGCCTACGTGCGTAAATCGAACTTCTGTTTTGCCGTCTTTCTTGGCGAGTTCAAAGACAATGTCGGTATCCTTCCACTCGTTCTTGTCCTCTACGAAGTTAAAGTAGTTGTCTGTAATGTGCCAAACAACCTTTTTACTTGGAACAAGCTCGGTGATTTGGATCGTGCAGCGGTGAATATCTTGGTAGTGGTACTTAAATTCACCGAGTTCGTCGGTAGTGCCCTCAATTTCCTCAGACCACCATCCGCGGACGTTATTGATGGCGGCGAAGACTTCTTCGGGACTTTGATCTACCTTAAAATAAGTACTGTAACTTTGATTCATGCAAGTTATCTCCCTTCGTTATTTTTGACTACACAACGAGTATAAATCTTGTACTTGCAAAACGCAAGTACAAACTTGCAAAATGCAAGCACGAATTGTATAATCATTCTCATGAAAAAGCGACCTTCCACAGTTTGTCCAATCGTATATGCGCTCGACATATGGGGTGATCCCTGGAGCCTAGTCATACTTCGTGACGTCCTTATCCATAACAAGCGGTATTACCGCGAGTTTCTTGCTTCACGCGAGCACATCTCAACTAATATTTTGAGTGCACGGCTCCAATCACTCGTTGAAGCAGGCCTGCTCGTCAAGATAGAAGGAGATTCAAACCGCGCACAAACCATGTACCGACCAACACAAAAGACACTTGACCTGTTTCCGGTCATTTTTGCCATTATGCACTGGGGCCTGAAATACAACCCTAATACCGATATGACTATTCCGATCATGCAAGAACTAACAACAAACGAAAAAGGGCTGGAGCTGCGCCTTTTGCAGAATTTCGACGATATTACATCATAAAAAAAATCGCGTAGCAATTCCTACGTTCTTAAGCCATGAAAATAGCCTAAAATCATCTGATTTTAGGCTAAGAAATAGTTCAAGTCACATACCTTACCAACGTCATCTCTGTTGCTATGGACCTATTTATACTTTGATGAAAGTTTGCATTCAGTACTTAACTTTACATTTTAATCAGTACTTCGTTCCCTTCGTACCGCTGTTGTTCAGTAAATATTCGAAATCATTTTCCAGCCGCTTCTGTTCGGCCTTGCGGGCATCCACGATCTGCTGTCTGGCATCTTCCTTTTGCTTAGCCTCGGCTGCTTTCATCGCATCGGACTGTGCCTGCAGCTTGCTTAGAACATCAGGATTAATCAAATCCTTCAAAGTAGCCGGCTTATCCTGAGCAGCTGGTTTGGGTGCCGCTGCGGGTCTTTGTTTTTTGGCCATCTGGAGATTAGCCTCCCTTCTATCCTTAACTGACTGAACCTATAGCATAACAATATTTTGATGTCCTGCCAAGAAGCCGCCATCCACAGGGATACTGATGCCCGTTATATACGAGGCTTGAGGAGATGCCAGAAAGCAGACCGCCTCCGCCACTTCATGTGACAGACCAAACCGTTCCATCGGGGTTTTGCCCAATACACCGTCTCGGAACGCTTGTCGTTTAAAGTTCGCCGAATTGAGATCGGTTTCGATATAGCCCGGACTTACCGAGTTAACACGAATTCCATATTTAGCCCATTCCACCGCCAACACCTTACTATATTGCAGCAGACCGCCCTTGGAGGCTGAATAAGCGCTCTGATTCGGGGTAGCGATATGGGACAGCATCGAGGTGATCGTCACGATCGAGCCGCTGCCTTGTTCGATCATCCGCTTCCCGACCTCCTGGCAGGTTAAAAAGGCCCCTCTCAGATTAATTCCGATAATCTCATCCCATGCCTCCGATGTGTACTGCTCGGCAGGCATTCGCTTGTTCGTCCCGGCACAATAAACCAGGATATCGATTCGCCCATGAATACGGTGCGCCTGCTCCACAAACTGCTGAATACTGGCCTGATCCTGAACATCGAGCGAGAGTCCGTCCGCCTCTACGCCCAACCCGCGAATTTCCTCGGCTGTTCCCTTATACTGCTCCTCGGTACGACTTCCGATGATGACCTTGCTGCCATAGCTGGCGAGAGCCTTGGCAATCTCTTTGCCAATCCCTCTGCCACCACCTGCAATAACGGCTACCTGCTGATCCAAACCTCGCATGAGCATAATCCCCTTCCTGATATTACGGATTCAAGAAATTACATCGATAGTACATCACTATTTCTCATCCTATCCTTACTTATCGAGCAGTTGGATCGAATGCACAGCATGTTCCAGCCGCTGCCATTGCCCTTCGGTTTTGACCGCATCATTAATCCGCTCACGAACGGAATACACATACCCGTTCTTTTCAAATACAAATTCAACGAGGGTGTAGGGCACATTTCTGCTTTTGTATGTAGTTGTGAACTTTCTAACCGTCATGCCCCACATTTCCTCGTCAGCGGCGGAGTTTTTGTAATTTGCATCGGCTTCAGTACTTTTCTTATGATCCTGTTCAATCCGCTTTATCGTCTCTTCCAGACTTGAACGGTCATCGGCCGATATGTTCAGGCTGCCTCCATTAAAGCTGAACTGCGCGGATGGACTGTCAAGCTCTCTCTGGTAAACTCCTTGCCAGGCTTCGGGAACACGCAGTGTGTACATATATTTTTTGTTGGTGTACGTTATCGTTTTGTTCAGATCGGTCAGATCTTCTTCATCCTGAATAAATCCGAGTGAACGATTGACGCCTTCCTTGGTAAAGGAAGCAGACTTCTCGAAGCTGCTGATCAGCGTATCCATGTCTTCACCACCTGCGGCTTTTGGAAACACGAATTTTATTTCGTACTTGTATTTATCCTTAATCATGTAAATAACATGAGACTGACGCCATTTGTCCCCCATAGTCGAAGCATAACGCTTTTCAATAGCCGCGGTACCGCCAATGACGGTTTCATTCGACTCCCCTACTTCCTTATAACCTTCCGTGTAGGCATCATTAAATTTCGCTGATTGTCTTGCTACCCAGTCCTTCAAGGTATCACCGGACGCGGCCGAGCTCACCTGTACAGATAAAGTTTGCTCACCGTCCTTGCTTGCATAATTCAGACCGTTGCCCCAATCCCGCTTGCTCCATTCCAGAGGCGTTTCAAAGATTAGCCCATACTCCGTCGTCACCGTATTCCCGGTTTGATAGGCGGATATATCCTTCAAGGAGGCATTACTCGCATCAAACGAGAGCACGAACGAATCCAGCAGATCGCTGTAGCTGTTGCGTTTGATCGCGTTGTTGTAGGATTCCTCCTTCTCGACGATCAGCGTCAGGTAATAAACTTTATCCCCTTTGGAAAAGGCTCGTGTTTGGTAATATTCCCCACGTTCATTTTTCTTTACAAGTAATAAATAAGATTGCGGTGTTTGCTCGATAAACCTTTTTTCCAAAAGCGTACCTTTGCCATCATCGGCCAGTTTTTTCATGAGTCCAACCGGAGAAATATCCTCGCTTTGCTTTTCTTCAACGATAATACTGATGGCAAACTCGCCTTTGGCATCAACAAGAAGCACACTTTTGCCCTGCCCCGAATCTTCATTGGTCTTAACAAGTCCTGCCGGATATTTCATCGACCAGCCGTAATGGCTATCGCCAATCCATGTTTTGCCTTGATCCGCATCAATATAGGAGCCATCGGCATCCTGAATAACAGTCTCGGAGCTGGAATGCTCCTCACCCAGAACTACCTCGATGACTTTGGAGTTTCCGCTTGACTGCAGCGTCAATCTGACCTTTTGCTCCGGTAAATAGTTCTTTAAAGCCTCGTTGAATTCGACCTGATTGCGTGTTGGGTAAGAGTCGATAGCCAGCAGCACATCACCTTGGACAATCCCAGCCTTCGCGCCCGGAGAATCCGGTTCCACATAAGTTACCTCCAGGCCATTGCTTGACGGTAAGCCAACAACAGCCTCCCAGCTCTCTCCAAGCTCCAATCCCAGGGAAGAACGCTTCACCTTGCCGTATTTGAAAAAGTGGTCCAATACATGCTGTACGGTCGCCACCGGAATCGCAAAGCCAAGTCCATCTACGCCATACTGGACATACTTGAGTGTATTGATCCCGATAACCTGTCCTTTCATATTGACCAACGCCCCCCCGCTATTGCCGGGATTAATCGCCGCATCCGTCTGTATCAGCTGATACTTGGACAATACCGAGCGGTCCATTCCACTGACGATACCGTAGGTAACCGAGTTGCGCAGCGCAAAGGATAACGGTGTCCCAATCGCCATGACCGATTCACCGACCTTAAGATCCGTGGGATCTGCCAGTATGGCCGGGGTCAAGCCCGTCGCCTCGATCTTCACGAGAGCCAGATCACTTTCTTCATCAAAATGTGTCGTTTTCCCCGGATGCGTCTGTCCATCCGAGGTTACAACCACGATATTACGCATATTTTTCACTACGTGGGCATTGGTCAGGATGTACCCATCGCTTTTTACAATAACTCCGGTGCCGTGAGCGAGATCATAGCGGTTTTTCTCCACTGTCTTTTTATTATCGATAGGTTTACCGATGATCGCTACGACAGATCGGGTCGTTTTTTCGATAACCGCGGGAACAGCTCCCTTGTCGGCTGCGGCATCCGCATAAACTGACGAGCTTGCAACCGATACAAAGAGTATCACTGCAAGGACCGACAGCATAAAACGTTTGCCTGATTTTTGTAAATAATTCAATTAAATGTCTCCCCATCCTTTGTTTGATTGGCTTATTTTTCCATATAAATACTCTAACAGAATCAAGCCAAAATTCCAATACATTGACAATTAGCAATTGACAGGAAGAACTTACTTTTGTAATCATGAACGTTCTAGTCCATTAGTCCTTGTTTATAAGATTTATTAGGAACTTGACTATTATTTAATAGATTTTTTGTCGAATTATGCAATATAATGTACGAAAGATCACTAATTTTTTACAAACATCTCAGGGGGGCATCATGTGAAAAAGAAACTTATCCTTGTTCTTATGCTATTCGCTTCGTTACCCATTTTAGTATTTTCCAGTTTCAGTATTTACTCGAATAGCCAGGAGCTGCAGCACAATGCCAGCGAATTTAGCCTGGCCAATGCCCAATCGATTAAGAGTGATATTAGCGTTGTCATCGCCCAAAACTTTGACTTATTAAAAGTACTTGCCCAGAATGAAATCTTTCAGAGCGGAGCACCCAAAGCTGAAACTGCTAAAGCACTGCTAAATGCCTCGGTAAAGGTTCATCCAGAAGCTGTCCTTAATTACACCGATGTGGCAGGGCAGCAAAAAGTCCGCAGTGATAATCTGGCTATGACCAACGTAGCCGACCGGGATTATTTCAAACAATCTCTGCAAACCGGTAAGCCTGTTGTATCCGAAGTATTGATAGCCAAAGCTACCGGAAATAAAATTATCGTCCTGGCCGTGCCGGTTCTGAATGAAAGCAAGCAGGTTACTGGAATCCTGACTGACAATATTGATCTTTCTTTTCTCAGTGAATATGTGACCAAACTTTCTCAGAACGGTAATGTTCCTTTTATCATAGACCGCAGTGGTAAAATTTTGGCTCACATGGATAAAAACTACATAGATAAGGATATCAGTGCAATCGATTTTGTCCAACAGGGCTTGAAAGGAAATGACGGAACATCGATTTTTGTCGAAAATGGTCAAAAAATGATGGTTTCTTACACCTATAACGAGCTGACTGGCTGGCTTATAGGTAATGCTCAATCCTACGATTCCGTAATGTCTCAGAACACAAAAATCATCTCTCAAAGCATCGTTTTGCTTGTCATTGTATTGCTAGTTTCCTGTGCTGCAGGCTTCTTTTTATCTAATAAAATTGCCAGACCGCTCATTCAGTTGACCGCCTTTACTAAACAAGCATCGAGCGGTGATCTTACTGTACAAGTGACAGTCAAGGATAACAATGAAATCGGACAGCTTGCCGACAGTTTTAACTTGATGCTTCAAAATTTGAGGCATATGATTCAGCAGGTCGGCTCCAACTCCGAAAGCCTGGCAGCATCTGCCGAGCAGCTGACAGCCAGCGCGTCACAGACCAGTCAAGCCACAGAACAAGTAGCTAAGATTACTGAGGAAGTAGCATTGGGAACGGAGAAGCAGGTCCAGACTTTAAAAGAAAGCTCCCAGTCCGTTCAGGATATTTCAGACGGTATTCAAATGATTGCTGCCAATGCTACCAATGTCTCTTCTCTGGCTTTGGACGCCTCCCAAAAGACGGAACAAGGTAACGTGGCCATTCATTCGGCTATCACCCAAATGGAGTCCATGCAGCAAACCGTTAACGGGCTTGCCTTGGTAATCAAGGAGCTTGGCGACCGATCACAGGAAATCGGACAAATCGTCGGCGCTATTACAAGCATTGCCCAACAAACCAATCTGCTGGCTCTGAACGCCAACATTGAGGCAGCTCGCGCCGGCGAGCAGGGCCGCGGTTTTGCTGTTGTTGCTGGCGAAGTCAGGAAGCTTGCCGAGCAGTCCTCCCGTTCAGCGCAAACCATCGCCGAGCTTATTACCGTCATCCAGGACAAAACCGCAAACGCGGTTGAATCTATGGATATCGGAATTACCGAGGTCAACCAAGGCCTGGACGCCGTCCATACCGCAGGTGACGCTTTTACACAAATTCAGCAATCAATCCGGCAGGTATCTACACAAATTCAAGAGGTGTCCGACTCCTCCCAGCACATGTGTGCGAATGCGTTGCAGGTCGTTCAGTCATTTGAGACCATTATGGAGGTATCCGATATGACGGCATCAGGTACGCAAAATGTATCGGCAGCGGCCGAGGAGCAGCTCGCTACCATGGAGGAGATCACAGCATCTGCAACAGTTCTCTCCGGCATGGCCGACGAACTTCAGGACGTTATCGGTAAGTTTAAAGTGTAGCGCCTTGCATCATACCCAGCCTGTATGAGAGTAAAATAACCCTCCAATCGCGTTTTACAGCGAATTTGGAGGGTTGTCTGTTTAGTATAGATGTAAGTATGGATGTAACAAGCTGCTACCAGGCGTACGCTTCAGGAGCAGGCTTGCCTGGACCCGGGAATATCTCGTCCAGCTTGGTCAGCGTTTCCGTGTCGAGCTTGATTTCTACAGCTCTTAATGTATCTTCAAATTGCTTCAGAGTCCGTGGTCCGATGATCGGTGCGGTGAGTGCCGGATGAGATAATACCCATGCCAAGGCAACATTCGCTTCACTTTCCCCCAGCTCCTTGCACAGCGCGGAGAATTGCTCCAGCTGCGAGCGATGCTTCTCGATAGCCTTGGTCTGATTGGCTGTTCTTGAGCCTGCATCCGGATTCAATGCATTGCCACCCAGAAGGCCTCCCGCTAATGGACTCCATGCGATCACACCGATTCCATGATGCTCTGAAGCCGGAAGTACTTCCAATTCAGGCTCACGGCAAAACAGGCTGTACTTGTGCTGCTCAGATACCAGCCCCAGGAAGTGACGCTCCTTCGCTTTGGCCTGTGCCAAAGTAATATGCCAGCCAGCAAAATTACTGGAGCCGACATAGTCAACAGTTCCCTGCTGTACCAATGCCTGAAAGGCTTCCCATAATTCATCCCAAGTCGCGCTTCGGGCAATATGGTGCATTTGGTATAATTCAATATGATCGGTTTGCAACCGTTTTAATGAAGCTGCCAGGTGACGGCGGATTTTGTACGTGGATAATCCTCTTTCCATATTAGGACCATCATTTTCATCCTCCATAGGTCCATACACTTTGGTAGCCAGCACGACTTTCTCCCGACGATTCCCGCCTTGAGCGAACCAACGCCCAATGATTTCCTCGGTCCAGCCACGGCGGTTTTCCCCTCCGTAAACGTTGGCGGTATCAAAGAAATTCACTCCGGCATCCAGTGCGGCATCCATAATACTGAAAGCTTCCTTCTCATCAGTCGACGGACCAAAGTTCATTGTGCCTAAACAAAGACGACTCACTTTAAGTCCGGTTCTTCCTAAGAACGTGTACTCCATTAATACTCAGCTCCTTTGGTATATGTAATCCACCTCTTAAATCATAACCAATAATTGAGAGAATAGAAAGAACTGACATTAATCTCATTTAATATACTTGAATTCCTATAGTTACCTGAAATAAAGTGAGTCTAGTCGTGCTCAGCCATTTTCGGAAGATAGCCATGATCATCAAATTGCAAGGGCTCCGGCTGACCCAAAATTTCGATATGAGACAGCTTTTGAATTTCGGGTACGAGCACCTCTGATACATAGATATACTTCAAATGAAGTGTATTGGGAACACGAACAATTCTCGCTTGTGACGATTCAATACCCCAGTTACAGCGTAAAGCCACATGAAGCGCCTCTCTGTCGTTATCAATGACCATCGGAATCATTCCACGCATAATAAATGAGCTTGTAATGACGTTCTCATTCGTTTTTTTCATATCGATTTTATCGAAAAAACGTTTGGTTGTCAGATCGGCAAGCCCCATTCCGAGTGCATTTCCATGGGAAGGCTCACTTAAATCACTGGCTACTATATATTTGATTCTCGGACTGTCCAGCTCTTCCTCGCCCAAAATCCGCATTCTACCTATTATATTGGTATCCATTCCGGTTCCACTGTAGTTTTTGCCGATCTCGTCAACGAACAGCACGTCTATATCGTCCACGGGAAGCTTCGGCATCATGCTTTTCGATATTTTCAAAAGCGCCTGCTCCCGCTCAACAATTTGCTTTGCTTCGATAGCTTCGATAATATCCGTCTGATCGAAAGCATTTTCCACAATGCCCAACCCGAATAATACATTCAATTTATCGAGAGTGACTTGACCCACAGCAGGCATTAAATCACGGATGCCATGAATCCCATACGAATGAAGCAGCAGCGCCTGCTTGTGCTTGCCTATACCAATAGCGGCCATTTTGACAATTCCGCTTTCAATCCATTGCGAGGATTTGAAATCGGTATGAACTTTGATTCTGGCAATTACGATAACCGCATCACTGACTAGAATGTGATTGTCCGCGTATACCGCTAGTCCTGCCGGCGTTTCTCCAATTTGTGTAACCTCCATGGACGAAAGAATCGGGGCCCCACAGTAGTCCTCAGTCACTCCCAGACCCTCCAGCACCTCGATCTGTCCTTCAGCGGTCGCTCCACCATGGCTGCCCATTGTCGGAATGATTCGTGGCTCGACCCCAAGCTTCTTGAGCTCATTGACCACATTTTTGATGATCAAGGCAATATTAGCGATCCCTCGACTGCCTGCTGTTATTGCCACCTTCATCCCCGGCTTGACCTTGTCGGACAAACGGATAGCTTCCATTTGCTTGCTGATTTCCGCCTCAATATCGTCGATCTTGGGTCCATTAAAATGCTGTTTGACCTTCACAAACTTTGGCAGCAACATTGGATTTATTCCTCCTTGAAAGGATATGGTTTCGATTGTCATACATGTATGGCATGTCTTCACTTCTACCGCTTGGGTGCTAATTCGATACCTTGACGGATCGCTTCCAAAAGACTTTTTTCATCAGCAATGCCCTTGCCTGCAATATCAAATGCGGTTCCATGATCCACACTGGTACGTATAATCGGCAAGCCTACCGTAATATTGACGCCTGCATCCAGACCCAGCACCTTGATAGGACCATGCCCCTGATCGTGATACATCGCAACTACAATATCGTAATCGCCGCGAACTGCCAGGAAAAATAACGTATCGGCAGGCAACGGCCCAACCACGTTAATTCCCTGCTGCTTGGCACGCTCTACAGCAGGCACAATAACCGCATCCTCTTCACCATAGCCAAACAGCCCGTTTTCTCCGGCATGAGGGTTAATCCCGCATACACAAATCCGCGGCTGCTCATAGCCTGCTTTCTTCAGAGTGTCATGTGCCATCTTAATAACCGAATATACGCGTTCAGCCGTTATTGACTTGACCGCATCGATCAGACCCATATGGGTTGTCACATGAATAACCTTGAGCTTGGGGGAGCTCAGCATCATTGCGTAATCACTCGTTGCAGTTAAATCCGCCAAAATTTCCGTATGTCCCGGATAATGATGTCCACCCTTCTGCAGTGCCTCCTTGTTCAAGGGTGCCGTACAGATGGCGTCGATCTTCTCTTCCTTTGCAAGCTCAATGGATTTCTCCAAAAAGCGGAACGCGGCATCGCCGGACTGTGGTGAAACTTTACCGTAGGGTAGACTCTCTGGCAATAGATCCATATCCAGACAATTGACGACTCCAGCTTGATCCAATGCCTGCTCAGGGGACTTGATCGAATGAACGCGCAAACCGGTTTGCAAAAATAATTCGGCTCTTGATAAAAATTTGGCATCACCGATTACAATCGCCTTGCAGGTTTCAAATACTTGTGGGTCCTTCAATGCTTTCATAATAATTTCCGGGCCGACACCTGCCGCGTCACCCATCGTAATTCCTATTATCGGTCTATGCATTCTATATATCTCCTTATGCTTGGCTGATTATTTTCCATGACTGTTTGCTTGGGCAATAACTACTTTCTATCCCTGATAACTTGTGCTGCCTGCAGTAAAGAATTAGGATTTCCGAAAGCCCCCGCCTTTGTGACCAGAGGAATCGAGACTTTGCCTTCAGCTTTGCAGAGCGGCAAGCCTTCCTCCACCTCACCGATAATAACCAGGCTGGCAATGTTCAAATGTGTGCAGGCACGGTAGGCAATATCGCCACCCGTTAGTACTGCACCGGCAAGCTTTTCCTGGTTAATGACCGCTGCTGCCAGCCTTCCGATACCATCTGCGATCAGATCCCCGCCAGCCAGTGCACTTAAACCAGCCTGCTGCAAATAATCAACCACTTGAACTTTGGCCTCATTGGAAATGTCCGTAGTTACAACCAGATCCTCGCCTGAGGCAATGAGCTGCCGCGCTTCCTGTACGAGCTCAGCCATTTCCTGATCGCTAATACCAAGCAGCAGGAGTGGATCAATCACCAAGGACCGGAAGCCATTCTGCCTCAGTGTCTCTACCTGCTGTCTCGTAACCTGACTGACACTTCCTGCCACAACAAGTACAGGAGCTGTAGGATCGGCAAGCTGCTCCTGATCTTGGGTTATCTCGACATCAAACCTCTCAACGTCCGACTCCAACTTATAAAATCCAACCTTGGGATAACGATTAGCCAATGCTTCCGCCAGCCCTGCAGAGCCTACCCATAGCACACGCTCGCCCGCGAGTTGCTCAGCAATGGTTTGCAAATCATTAGGTGTGGCGCTGTCCGCTACAATGACCCGTGTTCCCTGCTGCTGAAGCGTGCGTACCTCCATAGCCAGTCTGCCGCTGCGGATGGAACGAATTTCAACTTCACCCACCAAAATCGAAGATTGAGCACCGATGATATCAGAAATCTTGGAATTCGTAACCGGAAACTTCGGGTCCCGTGAAATTTCACTATCTTCAAGCAACTGCTGGTTAAGCAGCTGATAACCACCTATGGTCAGTCTCCCTTTCTGCGGATAGGCAGGGGCTACGATGGCCAGGTCAAACTGTCCAGTGCTCATCAGAGCTTCAATTTCTTTGCCAATATTTCCACGCAATGTAGAATCTATTTTTTTCATAATGACCTGAAACTGACTCAAATCCTGGGTTTCAAGCAGCTCGCTCCATTTACGAAATGCGGCTTCCGGTGTAAGTGACCGGCTTTCCACATTCCTAACATACGTTGTACCGGAATTAGCCGGCGTAAGAACTTGCCTGTCATCAATGCAAACAACTGTAGGCATTCCGTGCTTGGCGAACTGAACGCCGGAGTCGTTTGCCCCTGTTAAATCATCAGAAAGAATAATGACGTTATCCATGATCGTACCCGCCTGCTTTCCTTTTCCACTTGCTGTCTGATCTCATCTTATCAAATCAGCGTTTCATAATACAACGGCGAGAAATACGAATTGTGTTTCATTTTTAAACATTTTTTTAAATTGTGACATTTGTAATAGCTATAATCGTACAGGACACGACTCATGGGCTTAGCTTGCGCCAGAGCGTGGTGCGGTTCATCCCCAATCTTTTGGCAGTAGCAGATTGATTGAAGCCCTCCTGCTCAAGAACGAAACGTATAATATCAGCCTCAATTTCCTCCAGGGTCCGCGTTGCTCCGATCAACTGCTCCAGACTGCTATTCGTTGTCTTGTCCTGTTTACTCATTAAGCTGTCCAATACCGGCTGTAAATGCTGCAGCGTAATAAAAGAACCTTCACACGTCTCGACAATCAGCTTGAGCACCTGCTGCAGCTCGGCAAAATTCCCTGGCCATTCATATGCTGTCATCCGATTCAATGCATCCGGTTTAATTCCCAGCACCTGACTGCCCAAGGTTCGGTTCATTTCTGCCAAATACCAAAATACGATATGATCCAGCTCTGTTGTTACGCTGCAAAGTGGTGGGAGATGAAGCGAATAAATCTGCAGCTGTACATGCAGCTGCTGGTCGAATTCGCCCAGATTCACTTGATGCGCCAAATCTGCAGCTGTGGAAGCAATAAACCGAAATGGCGGCCGATCATCATGAATCAGAGCTGCATGGGAAGCTTGTAATGCCGCTGCAAGCTTACGCTGAACAGGAAGACTAAGCTGCTCAATTCGCTGGATATGCAGCGTTCCTGATTCTGCACGACGCACCAAGGAGCTATCCTGCTGGTCCAAACGGCCGAACAACTGCTGGTCCTGCTGCTCGGATGTACAGCTACCCGCATCGAGCAGGACAAAAGGACCCGACTGATAGGGGCTGTCATTATGCAGCGCTTCGGCTAATGTCTTCTTTCCTGTCCCTGGCTCTCCAGTAATCAAAATCGGATACAGTTGTTTACTCCAACGTTTGGCCTTATCCATATAGGCGTCATTGATATGATCCGTCTGCACGAATTGCTGGAACCTGCTCTTGGGCGGTGAAAGCCTGTCCTCCCTTACCTTGCGGACACGCCGCTCCAGACCTTCAATCGACTGACTTTCATGCAACTCAAAGATCGTTCCTTGCTCCGCCAAAGAATGCTCTATCACAAGAATAAGGTCCTCTGTCGGGTTAGACCGCTGAAGCTTAAACGAACCTGTTCTGCTGCGTACAGCTGTTCTATCTGTTCCGTCTGCTCCTTTGGTTCTGTCTGCAGAACGACCTGCATCTGTATAAATCAGGGAAGTGGAGGTGCTGGCAATGAGCTCAGCCCATTTCATATTTACCGCTGTCGTCGCTATTACTCCTAATTGACGCCCAGCCTGTTCATTGCAAAATTTCACGTTCTGTTCGGCATCGACATAAACAACTCCATACTGCAAAGCATCCAGTATCGATTTCATCAACACTCTGTGATGGGCTTCTGCCTGCCTCTTTCTAGCCATTTGCTCGGCTTGCAGCAGCGATTCCTGCAGCGCTTCTCGCCCAGACGTTATCAGAATCGCCCGAACACCCGAGTGCTCGGCGACTGCCACCGTAACCACATCGCCAATCACGAGATCGACGCCCAGCTCCTTGGCTTTATTAACCGCCGCCTCCGCCTCATGCTCATGATGGATAAGGAAGGTCATGACCTGAATGTCCAGCAGCTCGGCAATCGTGTCCACTCCCTCCACAATGTTGGGAAATCCAATGATACCAATCGTCCCCCGATATCCTTTAACCAAAGTAAGCGAACGTAATATATCATAGCCGTTGACCGTTATTTCGATCACCGGAATTTGCACATGGCTGCGGATTAGTTGTGCGGTTCCGCCTCTGCTTATAATAACGTCATAGCCCTGCAGCTCGGCTGTCCTGGCAATGTTCAGCCCCTGCTTCAGATCACCCACCTCTGCATGAACCTCGTAGTCGGGCGCTGCCGGTATATCTTCCAAAAGATCCTTCATCCCGCGATAAGGAGCAATTAGCAAAAACTTCAACATGATAATCCCTCCATGATTCAAATAACGACAGTTCGTAACCATTACAACTACAAACTGTCAGATCATTGATGCATAATTCATCATATTGATTATACAACAGACGGAAAGAAAAGCCGAGCTATCTCACAGCGAGACAGTATCGGCTTTTCCAACTCTTTTTTCCGACTCCTATATGTTCCTGCTTGTGAGCGTCCTTCACCTACCGGGCATCTATATAAATGCCTGTATATTCTTCAATACGCGGAATGCGGACAAACAACCGGATTTGCCCATCGCCAGCAGATTCAGTACGAACCAGTTCAATTCCGGCATCTCCTCGAAGGATTCTGAATTCAGCCACCTGCTGAACAGGCAGCACAATCTCAACCTCGATATCTGTAACTGGAATCGTTTGTAGAACCGGACGGCGCGGAGCTGCTGTCGTATTGACGATATGAAGCACATATTCTCCCTCTGCGGCACCGCTATGATTAAGACTAAAATGAACACTGAGCGGCGCATTCGAGCGGATCAAATGTTGCTCGCCCAGCATATATTCGACAGCATTTTTTAGTAGCTCGCTAAAATCATTATGTCCATGAAGCCACACATTACGATCCACACCATAAGGGAAGAAAATCGATTCTCCTTCACCAAATGGATTCAATATCAGGGTCGGATAATCCGTCTCATAGCTTCTGAGCCACGAGCGCTCCGGCGGCTGCGGGAAAATCTGCGGCACATACGTAAGCAAAGCTTGTGCAGTATCCGTATTCGTTCTAACCAGATACTGATCACTCCAGCTCGCAAGCAGTTGAGTATCCTCGAAGCCTTTAGTCAAGGCATGAGCTTCTTTTACATACTGGTAGCCATACTGGGAGTTGTCCTTGACACTACCTGTAAACGAGCAGCCAAATACATCACTTAATGCAAAATCAGGACGGTTCTTACCCTCTGGCGTACTAAACGAGGTCAGATTGGTCGCAATCAGCTTGCCGCCACCGCGTACATAGCTGCGGATGATTTCGACTTCCTCATCAGACAGGCATGCAGCATTAGCCAAGATAAGCACTTTGGCCGCTTGGAGTGTCTCCAGACTAAGCTTATCATCCGTCAGCAGCCGGTATTGAATATGCTGATCGTTTAATACTTGCTCCAGCCCCATTAAATGTGTCAAATAGGCATCCTTGCTCCGATTCGGGTTACCGAATGCTGCATTCGTTGCGCGTGAATATAAGACATTGACTTCAGCAACAGTTGTCTGCTCGGTCAGCAGGTCCTCATTGCGTTCCATATAATCGTAAATATCGGCGCTCAGCAGCGCATTTCTGCGGTCATAGGTTGCGCCCGGATGCTGTCCGTTAAATACGCAGTTCCAGAATGAACCGCCTGCACTAATGGCCTCCCACATCCATAACCTTGTTTCCTGCTTGGCAGAGGAAATATAGCGCAAATCATTATTCGTGCCCAGGTGACCAAACAGCATAACCGGAACCTTATCCGGCGACAAGCTTTTCAAAAATTTGATCAGCGTCGAGGGACCGTTCATAGGCTCGTGGTTGGCTGTAAACAAAGGGGTGACCAGGAAATCAAAGTGGTCCTTGATCGCATACAGATCATGTCCATCCGACTTAAAGCGATCATGATATAAACCGAATATTTCAGCCGCATAGGCTTTTTCTTCGCCATATTTCTTAACAACTGCACGGCAATCACGAAGATGCTCCATCACGCAGGCTGCTTTCCAATCGCGGTACTCATCGTAATGGCTATCTGTGAATTGACCGCCACGAGGCAATTCATGACCGGTTTCCTTACGGAATCGGTCCGAGCAGCTCTTGCAATAACAGATCCCGCCTTGACTGTAGGAATTTTCCCAAATCCCATCAATATCATATTTTTCAAACAGCACATCGATGAACCGATACGCATGCTCATTACGGTAGGTGCTCTGGTAGCAAGGCTGAAAAATTGCGGAGTGAAGCGGATTATCGCGTGTCTTCGGCTCACCGATTTCATTGACAGCGAACCAATCGGGACGCAGCTCATAGATTTTCTTGTCCACACCACGGAAATCGACACGGACCACGACTTTAATGCCTTTGGCATGAGCCGCTTCCACCAGATCCTTGAGCAGATCCTCCTTGGTCATAAATGGATTCGGATTCGCCGTAACCAGATTATGTCTGAAAAAGTCAACGATTCCGCCGCCATTTATTATGATGCAGTTCGCACGTATTTGTTCCATATAGTTAACGACGGAGCCAGCGTCATAATCCACTACATCCGGCTCGCGCAGTACCGTTTGCAATATCCGCAGCTGCTTTTGATACCATTGTTTATTTTCAGTCATGCTGTTGTTCCTCCAATATTTCATTTGAATTTGCAAAACGTGGTGAATAAGTTCCGCTGCGCGACCAAATATCCTTCCGATCGCTGTTGAAATCGTGAAATTGGATGAGATTAAAAGGTATATTCACGATTTCAAAGGCGAACGCTGACGCTTCTCCAGGATCATTTGGTCGCTCCGCTCTATATTCACCGAACTTCTATAGCGACATACTTTTTACACATGCACTCTTAGACGTACCGTTCATGGAGTGCTTCCAGACTGATACGGCCAGCTTTATCCTCACAAATGGCGATATTTTTCTGCACAATAGATTTGTCACGCATCCCCATCAGGGCTACATCGACATATGGATTTGATAATACGAATTGAATCAATGCAGGTGTGTAATCGAACGTATTTTCCGGATTCACAGTTTGAATCCAGCGTTGAAATGTGCCAGAGGTCGGTGTTCTCATCGTTACAATGCCCATCCCAGCCTTATCGGCTTCCAATAGACTGCCAAAAGGACGGCTCGGCTCGTAACCATGCTGAAAAATAAAGTTATAGCAAATCTGCATCATATCGAACATGCCGCTGCGAATGAAACGGTACACGGCATCATTGTTATCCTCACTGCTGAAGCCGATATGCTCAACCAGACCCTCTTGCTTCAGTTGCAGCATCTCCTCGGCCATTCCCCCATCCATCAGGATGTTGTCAGCCTGCTCGGCAGTATAGGAATCGCCATGGATTTGCAGCAGCTGAATTCGGTCCCTGCGAAGTCTTGTCAAGCTGAGCTCGACGGATTCGCGCAGTTTGCCACGGGTTTTATAATTGGCCTTGGTAGCAATAAACAGCGGGTGCGAACCGCTTGCGGTGACGCCTTGGAGTGCTGACCCCAGAATCTCTTCGCTTTCACCATTGCCATATCCCGGCGCTGTGTCAAAATAATTGATCCCGCCCTGCAGAGCAGCTTCTATGGATTCGAACAGATGTTTACGGTCATCGCCGTCAGTCGGGTCAAAGGTATGCAAATAATTTTTTAGTCCGGCTGCCGCACCTCCATAACCAATCCTGCTCACAGTCGCCCCTGTTTTACCTAAAGTTGTATATTCCATTGCTTTCCTACTCCTCCTACTCTCTGTTTAGGACCACTGCTAGGATGTTACTTATCGGGTCCATTGTTTAAATATATATTCAGACATGCTTCTGCCTGATGCAAACTCAGGTGAATGCAAGTATCCTTCCAATATGGCAACACAAACCTCAACCGGAAGATCGATCCCTTTGGGAAAATACGGGATTGTACGGTTGCGCTCAAACTGCTGTTCTACCCATTCCGGTATAGCCAGCTTCTGTATGGATGAATCCTGCTTCTCCGGCGATTCCATTATAAAGCCCTTGGTGCTAAGGGGAGCCATACCTGTAAAAAACTGCTCGATAGCATTCGTGCTGGCAATCCGTTTCCATTCTTCCTCATTACAATTAAGAAACCCTCTGAACATGTCCATCGCTGCGTTCGCATTTTCATTGCGCCAATAGAGCACCGGATATTCGCTTCCCCACATCAAATGGTTGGGACCACACTGTTCATACACATATTCCATCCAGGCTTTATAAGCCGTATGAGGATGAATCGACGAAGTCATGCCAGCATTACGAACAAAAATGCCATAAAATCGTTCGTGCTGCATCAGCTTCTGGATACTGCCACCCGATTTATCCGAATCTTCAGGTGAGAAATCGGGGTACATAAAATGCGGAGCAGCCAGCTTGGCCTTAGGATATTGGCTCAACCAAGTCAAATACAGCTCAGCCATCCTTTGATTCAGGCAGGCTCCGATTCCATACGCCCAGCGGCCGCTTTCCCCAATCAGCTCCAGTATTTCCGGGTATTCCACAGCCTCACGTGTTTCAAGACGAATGCCCATCGCTCCAACGTCCAGCTGCAGCTTCACCGCCTCAATCCGCTCGTCTTTCGTTTCTCCAAAAGGAATGCCGACCGCTCGAATACGATCCGGGTACCGGATTGCTGCTTCACTGATGATAGAGAAATCGGGAACTCGCGGTCCCAACACCGCTACTGCTTGCTCAATCTGATGATTATCCATATAACTGATAAGCTGATCCAGAGATCCAAAACGTGGCTGCCCAAAGTGAGCATAGGCATCTGTAATCTTCGATTGCATTATGAAACCACACCCCCATTTTAAGAAAGTCACAGTCAACCTTTAACTGCGCCTAAGGTCATCCCGCTAATTAAACGATCCTTGATGACCAGATAAAATACGATCATCGGAACGATCGCAAATATAATAGCCGCCGACATCATCCCGTAGTTAATCCCATTTTCATCCTTCGTAAAGGCCAGCGTGACAGACAAGGTACGGTACGCTTTGTTCGTCAGCATAATCAAGGCTAACAAATAATCATTCCAGATCGCCACGAAGGTCAAAATTAACACGGTAACAATCCCATTTTGGCTTAAGGGCACAGCAATTCTGGAGAACAGCGTCCAGGTGGTAGCTCCATCGATAATCGCGGATTCGTCCAGCTCGTGGGGAATCGCCCGCATAAACATGACCATCAGAAACATCGCAATCGGCAGCTCGCCCACCACATACATCAGAACAATCGAATATTTGTATCCAAGCAAATGCAAATCATTAAACAACGTATATACCATGGGCAGAATCGTGATACCAGGTACAAAGATCGCGGCCGAGAAAAACATATAGATATATCCACTGGCCTTAAAGCGAAACCTCGAAATGGCAAACGAAGCCGGAAGCACAACTGCCAAGAGCAGCAATAAGCTGACCAATGTGATGCTGACCGAATTATAGAACGCTTTGGGAATGTTGGATGCCGTAATCACACTCATATAATTGCTGAAATCGAACCTTTCCGGAATAAAACGAATACTGGTCAAGATTTGATCCGTATCACGAAACGAATTGCTTAATATCCAGACCAGCGGTACTAAAGTAAACAGGGAGTGTACAATCAACACTGCGTACTTGATCCACGTGGCTAATCTGCTGGTTATAGAGCGGCTTGCCTGCATACTTTTCACCTTGGCAGCTGCTATTTCCATTTCCACACCACCTCCTCACATGTGAACCTCATGACTTAATCCTTGAAGGTTGTTAATTTGCGGAACACCAAGGTGACAATTAATGAAAACAGGAAGATTGTAAAAGCGATCGCGGTTCCATAACCATATTTCAATCCGACGAAAATCGTATCGTACATGTAGGTGGCCGGTACCTGTGTAGAGGTGCCTGGCCCTCCCTTGGTCATGATAAAAACATAGTCGAAGTTTTTGATCGCTCCGGTTATCGCAAGAATCATACAAATTTGCAAAATCGGCCATACCAACGGAACCGTGACCCTTGAAAAAAGCACCCATGCGTTCGCGCCGTCAATGGTGGCTGATTCGTAGATTTCTTCGGATATATTTTGCATGCCCGCTAACAAAATAATGAAGAAATAACCAATCGTATGCCAAATCGGTGCGGCAATGACCGCATAAAAGGCAGTATGCTTATCCCCCAGCCATATTCGTGCCCAGCTCTCCAGTCCGATTGAGCGCAGCAGGGTGTTCAATAATCCCGCATCCAGGTCATAAATCAACGTGAACATCAGCGCAATCGCAGCAGTAGAAATGACCACCGGCATGAAGAAAGCAGCCGAGAAAAACTTCGAGCCTCTGATCGGGCGGCGCAGCATACTGGCAAGAACAAGTCCCGAGCCGACCTTCAAGAGTATAGCCAAACCAGCCCACAGCAGCACCCGGCCGATCCCGGTCAGGAACAGCTCATCCTTCGTCAGCTTGACATAATTTTGTAAACCGACGAAGGTGGTTTTGCCAAACCCGTTCCATTCAAAAAAGCTGTAATAAAACGTTCTGGAGAATGGGATGATGAAGAAAATAAAGTACAAAATGAGCGCCGGCAGCATGTAATAAATAATCGTGTTTCGAAACCTGAGCTGTCCCATTAAGCAGTGTCCCTCCCGACTTGAGGCTTCCTTTCAAGCTAACAGGCCGTACTATTTCTTGAAAATTTTATCCATCTCCTGAACAAATTGCTCCGGTGTCCCTTCGCCACCAAGATAAGCGCTGATTAACGGTTCGAATTTGGCTCTTTGATCCGGGCTCATATAGGAAGGAAGCCATTTGTTACCTGGTGCTGATTGTGCGTTTTTAAGTCCGTCTGTCGCCAAACGCCCATATTTGGCAGGATCGATATTCATACCCAGCTGGGGAACGGTTTGTTGACCGACTTCTGCATAAATTTTGGCTTGTTCACGAGAAGCAAAACGCTTCAGCAGTTCTTCCAGGTAAGGACGTTTGTCTTTATCGTTCCAGGCTTTGGAGCCCATATAGAACAGCTGGGTTAAATCCTTTTCAAAATTTTGCGTTTTTTGTGCACCACCCGGAATCAACGGGAATTTCAAAGCAACCAGCTTTTCCTGAATTTCCGGTTTTATGCTATTAATTGCTGAAGAATTGTCGATAAACAACGCTGCTTTACCTGTATTCAAATATTTGGATACAGCTACTTCATTTGCAATCGCAATTGCGTCCTCGGGGAGATTGCCGATCAGCAGCTCTTTGACCATTTGTGCGGCCTTCAATGTTTCCGGTGTGTTAAACGGCTCTTTACCCAGGATCATATCGCGGACCTTATCATTGCCCAAGTAATTGCTGAATACATAGTCAAACGCTCGCACGCCCTGACTGTCGCCCTTAACACTGATGCCAAACGGCAATACGCCCTTGGCTTTCAGTGATTTCACAGCGGATAACCACTCATCCCAGGTTGCAGGAATCGGGACACCGGCTTTATCGAACACTTCCTTGTTGGCATAAATAGCCGTGTAGAACATCGTACCCGGAATACCATAGGTTTTACCGTCTAGCGAAGCGGTTTTCCAGGCGCTCTCGTCGAACAGATCTTTGAAGAACGGATCGGATTTCACCCATTCGCTCAGGTCGGCAACCTTGCCCGCTCTGGCCACCTCATCGAGTCCAAAGCCCGGGTCCAGGCGCCAATAGTTGAAAAAATCGGGGACACGGTCACTGACAGCATCCAGTTTGATTTTCGTAATATGATCATTACCGGGAGATTCTTCTACCTCTATCGTGACATTCGGATAATCCTTCTTGAATTGGTCAAGCGTATCTTTGACGATCTTCGTCATCGGGCTTGTGCCCACCCAGTTCGTCGCAAAGCGCAGAGTGACCTTCTTATTCTTATCGGGTCCTGTCGCAGAGGGAGCTCCTTCCTTGGGCTTCATTTCGTTGCCAGACCCGGCTGCAGGCTCAGAAGTTGAGCAGCCGGCAGCCATAACAAAAACCATTAGGAGTGAAGTCAGTAAAGCCAGCGTCCTTTTCAAAATAAAAACCTCCCGTATAGGTATGATCTTCAAATTACTTTATTTCTTCTTCACGCTTTGGTACCATTCGTTCACTTCTCCAGTAATGGTGTTACCGCCGGAGGATTCCCAGGTTTTGACGAAGTTATCGAATTCATCCAATGGTACCTCACCGTAAATAATTTTGGCGAACGTATCCTTTTCTTGCTGCTTCAAATTATCCCATCTCGATTTCATCGTTTTGGTTGGAGGCGCCGTATATTTCTCTCGATAAGATACATCCTTCAATGCAAGGTTGATGGTCGCTGCCTGAAGTCTTGGTTCATCAGCAATCAAACTGGATCTAACCTCAAATTGTGTAGTAGGTCCATTGCCTTTGGCCAGATTGGCATAAGCCTCCATTTGTGTAGAAGGGATCCGCGCGCCTTCAAATGCAATCGTATATTTCTGCGGAATCACACGACCACCCGGAATCTTGGTTGTATCTGCGGTTGGCTTGCCGTCTACAATTGCATAATCATAGCCTTCGGCAAACTGGTATTTGAATTCACTATCCTTGCCGGGGAAAGCGAAGTTCTCGAATAGGTAGTTTTGGTAAACGAAAAAGGCCTCCGGATTTTTTGCATTTTTGTTAATGAGCACCGATCCGCTAAAGTTCAGGTTGCCTTTACGGCCCTGCTTGCCATCAGGTCCCTTGGGAAGTGTGTAGGCTTTGAATTTGGCTCCTGGCACGTTCTTCATAAGATCAGCTAATGGAAATAAGGTCATCCAGTGAGGTCCGGCAATAATTCCGGCGCGACCGGATGTGAACAGTGCTGCTGCCTTGGTTTCGTCCATTAGAGCCGCTTCTTTATGGATGTAGCCTTTATCCACCCAATCTCTCAGCTTCCCGAGCGCAGGCTTGACACCTGGCTGTATCGAACCATAAGCTAAAGTGCCATCCGGCTTTTCATTCCAAATCTCAGCCATCGTTCCATAGGCTCCAAACAGCCAGCCAGCAGTCGCTTGTGTACTTACGAGCGAATCACGGAAAGCAGTTGCCATACCGTAGGTGTCTTTCTTGCCATTACCATCCGGGTCCTGGTTCACGAACGCATCCATCACTTTTTCCATCTCATCAATAGTGGTTGGTGCTTTAATATTGAGTTTTTCCAGCCAATCCTCGCGAATGTAAAAGACCGTGTCATCATTCATGGAGTATTCAGGAATGGGAATCCCGTAGGCTCCATCCTTGCGCATAAACGGATACCACATCGAAGGATCTTCATTAACTGCTTTCTTGTATAGCGGTGAAGCATACTGCTCCCACATCTTGCCGACTTCCATAAATTTACCCGAATCAATCAGGTCATTGGCAAGCGCCGTGTTGCCAGCAATGGCAACCACATCCGGCATATCTTCATTCGCGGAAAGCGCCAAGCGCAACCTCGTTTCAAACGCCTTATTAGCCGCAGGTGCTGTCCAGTTATATTTAAGATTAATGCCAAGACGCTCTTTCGCCCATTTGGTATGAACATTGTTCTCCATCGTTTCGCCATTTTTAAAAGTTGTGCTCGCACTAATTTGATTAATTGTGGTCAACGTGATCGGTGGGTCATATTTGCCATCCTTGAACGGTGCCGTATATTGGATGCCTGTCGTAGGTGCTGTTGTATCAGTAGATGGAACCTTCGGTGCTGCGACTGGCTCTTGGGTGCAAGCGGTTACGGTTAACAGTGCAGACGTTAGCAGCAACGGTACAAAAGCTTTCTTGATGAACATTTGTGTCATGTGAATCCCCCATTCATTTGTTTTCAAACCGAGTATATCCGAAGATATATGATATAGATATATCAAATTATCTATATCGTTGACAGGCAACAATTTATACTTCTATTGAAAATATCTTACTTGTTCCTACTCCTTAACAGATCCCATCACAATGCCTTTAACAAAATATTTTTGCAAAAAAGGATAGACGAGCAGAATCGGCACCACGCCAATAAACATCTGGGAAGCTCTGACAGTCTGCTCGCTCATCTGCTCCAGATCATCCGCACTCACGTTCATACTCGTTAAATCACGCTGTACAATAATCGTCTGCAAAAAGGTGGCCAGCGGGTAATTCTGGGCCTTGGTAATATAAATTAGACCGTCAAACCATGAATTCCATTGACCGACCATCGTAAATAACGATACCGTAGCAATCGCAGGCAAGGCAAGAGGTAAATAGATGTTAAACACGGTGCGGAAATGACCGGCTCCATCCATATATGCAGCCTCCTCCAAAGCCTTGGGGACACTGGAGCGGAAGAAATTAAGCAGCAAAATCATATTAAATACATTCACAGCATGGGGCAGAATCAACGCCCACAGTGTGTTAATCATTCCGAGCTTTTGAATCAAAATGTAAGTCGGCACCAGGCCGGCATGCATCAGCATCGTAAAAACAAACACCCACATGTAAAAGGTTCTGCCTTTAAAATCGCGATTATCCTTGGATAATGCATACGCCGTCAATGTAATGAGCAGCATGGACAGCACGGTTCCCGCTACAGTACGGGTGACACCGTTAATCAATGCTCTCAAAAAGTTTTCATTGGCCAACGTTTTCGTATACGCGTCAACAGTAAAGCCCATCGGCCATATACCGACCAGATTGGCACTGGCCGCAGCTGGTGCACTAAAGGATACCGCCAAAATGTGGATAAGCGGCAGCAGACAAATCACTGCAAGCAGCCCCATACATACATAGTTGAAGACTGAAAATATTTT
The DNA here is from genome assembly GCF_038000305.1 of Paenibacillus sp. FSL H8-0034. Classification (NCBI taxonomy): domain Bacteria; kingdom Bacillati; phylum Bacillota; class Bacilli; order Caryophanales; family Paenibacillaceae; genus Paenibacillus; species Paenibacillus sp. FSL H8-0034. Next base: position 2,965,743 of record NZ_JBBOBS010000001.1, on the reverse strand, counting down.
GTAAGGCATGGATAGGTGATTCAATGAGGGTCCCTCCTAAAAGTTTTCGACAGAAAACTGACTTCGTAAGCATCTGCTGAGCTTCCGTAGGAAGCTTGCATCGTAAGCATAATCTGAGTTTTCGACAGAAAACTGACTTCGTAAGCATCTGCTGAGCTTCCGTAGGAAGCTTGCATCGTAAGCATAATCTGAGTTTTCTAGAAAATCCGGTAATTGGCGAATACGTACGCCATTCTGTAAGCAATCATGATCAGAATAAAGCTGACTACCGACTTGAACATACCTACAGCCGTAGCAAAGCTGTAATCACCACTCAAGAGTCCGACTCTGTATACATAGGTATCGATGATGTCGCCTTTTCCATAAACGAGCGGATTGTACAGATTAAAGATCTGGTCGAATCCCGCATTCAGAATGCTGCCCAATGACAGTGTACCGACCACAATCGCAATTGGAATCAGCCCGGGAATGGTGATATAAAGCACCTGCTTGAATCGATTGCAGCCATCAATGACCGCCGCCTCATATAAGCTCGGATCAATACCGGCAAGTGCAGCCAGGAATATAATCGTAGCAAATCCAAAATCCTTCCACACATCACTGACCACAATCGTAAACCGGAACCAATCTCCATTTCCCAGAAAAAAAATCGGTTGAATACCGAATACGGCACCCAGAATCCGATTGACCATACCACCGTCCGTTGAGAGCATATCGATCAGAATGCCGCCGAGAATGACCCATGACAAAAAATGGGGCAAATAGACCATGGTCTGAATCGTCCTTTTGTAGCCGATAGCACGAATTTCATTCAGCAGCAGAGCGAAGACGAATGGCACTATTAATTGAAACAACACCTTCAAGCTGGCAATAATTAACGTATTCAAAATAACCTGACGAGATTGCGGAAACTCCCACATCTTGGCGAACTGATCCAAGCCCACGAAGGGTGAATCCGTAAATCCAAGCCAGGGCTTATATTGCTGGAAGGCCATAATTAACCCCGGCAGCGGGCCATATTGGAAAAGCAGCACGACCAGAAATGCTGGCAGCACCATCAGATGCAAAGGCCAATTTCGTGCAAAATTCCACTTAATCCTTGTTTTCTTGTCCGTTTTTTTATTTTTTTTAATTGCTGCGTTTCTCGTGATTTGCTGCGCGTTTTCCATATCCAGCGCTCTCCTCTGTCTCTGGTGTGATAACATCCATTATTGATCTCTGAACTGCTGCGGCGTCATGTGAAACCGCTCCTTGAATACCCGTATGAAGTAAGACGTATGATGGTAGCCCAGATGCTCGGCGATTTCATATACCTTTTTGCTGCTATTGCGCAAGAAGTGGACAGCTCGCTCCATTTTTAACCGATGTACGTAATCATTGAAGCCTTCTCCTGTTTCATTCTTATACAGCCACGATACATATTTGGGATGCAAATTCACTTTGTCTGAGAGAAGCTGCAGCGATACATCCTCATGCAGGTTTTGCTGCACAATTTGTTGAATATGGTGGATGGTCTCATTACGATGGGGAACATTGGACGGCTCCACCTCTCCATACTCTGCTTTTAGTTTGAATAATATCCCGATTGCCCATGCCTCCAGTTCCTTTAGTGATATGAATTCAGGACACGCATTCATCTGGGACGTTTTACTGCCCATAATGAGCTCTGGCTGTTTGCCCTGACGATGTGCCGCATAGCTGTAGGTCATACAAAGCATATAATACATCTCCAGCCTATGCTCACCCGTAACCTCTGCTGTCGCATTCCAGTTGGCAAATAACTCTCGCAGCTTGCGTTCTGCTGCAGTCCAGTCGTTGGTTTCCAGCAGTTGAATCAGCAGCAGTGAATCCGCGAGACTGGATACAAACCAATCGGATTCTATTTCCCGCCTGCCAGAACCTGCATCAGCACTTATCGTGGAGACCACTGCTCTCGCTCCAGATATCAAAGTATTCTCCTCCTTAAAGCTTCCTTAGGAAGCTAACTTCGTAAGCATCAACTTAGTTTTGCGTAGCAAAACTGGCTTCGTAAGCATTTGCTTGCTTCCTTAGGAAGCTAACTTCGTAAGCACTTCGTTAACTGTTTGTTCCCCTACGTTAATCATAGATGGTTTTAGGAAACACGCATATATTCTCCTCTTAGGAAACGTGTACTAATTTTAAGCATTTAAAGATCTGCTTCGCCTACGTCTATATTCCCGAAAGGGATCGTGATAAACTGAAAGCAATCCACTCAAAGGGAGTGAAAGCGCTCCATGCCTTTCAAGATGAGCTTTTTCAAAAAAATTATGGTATTGATGTTTGTCCTGTTACTACCGGTTATTTTCCTGTACAGTTATTCGTATCAAACCAGCGTACAGGTCATTCAGAACGAGATCGAGGATTCCAGCATTCGTCAGCTCAACTTTTTTCTGAGTCAGGTGGAAAATACAGCTGCGCAGCTGGCTCTGCACTCGATCACATTAAGCAATGAAAGCGGTGAATACGGAGTTCGTGAAATTAGTCAGTTGGATCAGATCAGCAGTTATGTCGCACGTATCAAAACGAGAAAGACGATTGAAGAAAAGCTTCTCCTGTTCAGCAGCTCCAGCAGCTGGCGCAACAATATCTCGGTCTATTCGCCGATTTCCAATATTGCGTTATCGACCTATCCGGTGATCGAATATAAGCTGCCTGAGCTTCAGGAACAGCTGATTACCAAATGGATATTCGAACCCAAGGATAACCGGAGTACAGAGGATCGCTTTTCCTGGTACACAACCGAGCCGCCAAGTGCCCGGAACGACCTGTCTACTGCCACTTTGGTCGTGGAGACCAGCTTTTCCACCGATAACTTACGCAATATGCTTGACGATTTTATGACCAATCGTAAGGGAAACCCTTTCTTCTATAGAAATGGATTCGAACCTATTATGAACCGTAAAGGAAATCCCGAGCATATCACCGAACTAATCCGTTATTTCCAGGATCATCAGCCCGGCAGCTCAGGCAGCCACGCTCAGGTTATGATATCCGGCAAGCCTTATATGGTCAGCTCGGTTCCGTCAAATGCTTTAGGATGGACCCTGATCGATTTTGTTCCATTGGATGAAGTGTTATCGCCGATGTATAAAAGCCGCAATTTATTCTTTTCCGTTATCATCGTGCTGATCATTCTGGGCACTGCGATATCTTTTGTGCTTTATCGAAATGTACAGATGCCGATTCGTGAGCTAATCAATAACGTCCAAAAGCTGAAGCGAGGCGATTATTCAGCACGACTGTCCAATCAGCCGAAAAACGAGTTTCATTTTTTATTCAGTCGGTTTAACGAGATGGCTGCCGAAATTCAGGAGCTCATCGAAAAGGTATATGCCGAGAAGCTGCGTTCACGAGAGGCGACACTCAAGCAACTGCAATCGCAAATAAATCCACATTTTTTTTATAACTGTCTGTTCTTCATTGTCAGTATGTCGAGATTAGGGGAGAACCAGGCTGTCGAAGCTATGGCTACCAATCTTGGCGATTATTATCGCTATACAACACGTGTGGAAAAGCAAAGCTCTACTCTGAAAGAAGAGCTCGGACTCGTGAACAACTACCTGACCATCCAGCAGCTTCGACAGCAAATCAATTATGATATTCAGATTCCACCAGAAATGCTCGACCTGCCGATCCCCCGACTCCTGCTGCAGCCCTTGGTCGAAAATGCGATCATTCATGGACTGGAGCCGCTCGTGGGGGAGGGGCGAATTACGATCTATATGGAAATGAGCGTGAGCAGCATTAATATCGTCGTTGAGGATAACGGAGTCGGGATGACTGATATCCAGCTTAAGGAGCTGCGCCGTACCTGCTCACAGCCGCTAACAGAAGAAATGGGCTGTGGCGTATGGAATGTGCACCAAAGACTAATCTATATGTACGGTGATGAATCCGGTCTATTGCTCGATCATTCAGAGCTTGGCGGTGTGAAGGCTGTACTTTCAATGAGAAGGGATGTAGCTGTCCATGTTTGAACTGTTAATTGTTGATGATGAAAAGTTTGTTGTTGATAATCTGGCTTCAACATATCCATGGGAGGATCTGGGTATTACAGCCATACACACGGCCCACTCGGCCCATGAGGCCTTGCAGATCATTCAGTTTGAAAATATTCATATTGTGATTACCGATATCCGCATGCCGGGTATTTCCGGACTGGAACTGATTGACCAGATCCATAAGCTCTCCGGTAAAACCAAGTGTATATTGCTTTCCGGGCATTCCGATTTCAGCTATGCCCAGCATGCCGTCTCTTCTCGTGCTGTCGCTTATCTCTTAAAGCCCGTTAAGGAGGAAGAATTAATCCAGACCGTACAGACTGCCATCGATCAAATTGAGACCGAATGGAAGGAAGTCACCTCTCATCAACGTACGTTGTATACCTTAAGCGAGCATCTGCCGCAGCTGCGGAGTGCGCTGCTGAACGATCTGCTGCAGGGCAAATACATACCGCCTCTGATGTTGAACAAAAAGCTCACCATGTTCAATCTGCCGGATCAACGCGACCAGCTGTTTGCCATGATGTTCGTGCGAATGGAGCAAGGGTTCAGTAATTATGATGATTACAGCCGCTCCTTGCTGGAGTTTGGCATCGTCAATATTAGCGAAGAAATTTTTGCTGAGAAATTTCAGCTATGGCAGTGCAAGGACATCTACGATTATTTGGTGTTTGTTATTACACCCAAGGACCCTGGCTTCCTGTCGGGCAGCGAAATGAATGAACAAAAGGCTCGTAAAATTCTCGAAAAGCTGTCATTGCAGCTGCAGGACAGTGTGACTCAGTTTCTGAAGGGCAGTGTATCGGTACTCATCAGTGATTGGGGCAGCTATCCCGATCAAATTTATCCATTTTACCAAAACTCCATATCCATTATTCGTCGACATCCGGAAAATTTGCATGGTTTTTTTATTAGCTCCAAGCATGTAGTGCCACCTGCTGAATTTCAACCTCTGCGTAATTTGTATGAACCACCGATGCTAATTCATCTGCTAGAGGCAGGCCGCTTCAGTGCAGTCGAAGACAAGTTCATGTCCATTATTGATGAGCTCCGTACAAAAAAAGGCTACACCTACGAATATATGCAGGAAACCGCACTAATGCTCGGCTCCGCTGTACTGCAAACCTTGCACAAGCAAGGCCTATTGCTGGAACAATTCGCTGACATCGGTATTTTGAAAGCGACCGACCATGAAACGCTCGCCTCCATAGACAGTTTGGAAAAATGGGGAACCCGGATTATCGATTCCCTGCGGGATCATGCCGTCAAAGAAACCAAAGGCAGCCACCATACGATTATTCAAAAGGTGCAGGAATTCGTGCACGCCCATCTTGATCAAGATGTGTCCCTGCAATCGTTGGCCGATCATGTGTATCTTCACCCTGCCTATTTATCGAAAATCTTCAAGCTGGAAACTGGCGAAGGCATGAGTGACTACATCTATAGATTAAGAATGGAAAAAGCCTCTCATTTACTAAGCGAAACCAATGAAAAAATTCATGAAATTTCCCGAAAATCCGGCTATGTAAACCCCTCTCACTTTTCACGTGTTTTTAAAAAATATTTCAATATGACTCCCGACGAATACCGCAGCAGGGAAACCTGATGCGTTGCTTCGTCTCTGGATAAGAAGTACACGCACACAGCGATACATTCGTGTTGTTGAAAAGGCTGGAAAATAACACACCTCAACAGGTATCTTATTTTCCAGCCTATCTGCTGTATCCAGCTTCATCGAAAGCAGGGTCACTCAGGATGACCTTGCACGGCCATGATCCCTGTTCACTCAGCTTTCGTGGGTAGCTGCCGTTACTTCACCTGCTCAGCCAGCAGTACTTCCATATCCTCCAGCAGACGCATCGTTTGCACGGCATCCTCATAGTTCGGTTCCGGCTTGCGACCGTTCACCAGACAATCGATAAAGTAAACCAACTCATCCTCATAGCCATGATGGGAATGCTTCGGATACAGACCATGGCTCGTATTCCAGCTTAACGTATCGCCACCCTCAAGCAGCGCATAAGGCTTGAATTGATCCTTCTTTTGGCTGGGAGGACGGTTATAAACAAGGTTCTTCACATTATCGACCACGACATTTTGACGGTCGCCAATCAGCTCCAGCCGCTCCATCGGATACAGCTCATCCAACAGCGAACCGGACTGAATCGTACCGATTCCACCCGACTCCGACCGGAACGAAATCGTATAGCCAACTCTTTTGTCATCAATAAACACACGCTGCACCTGAGTCAGCTTAATCTCACCCATCATAAAGCGAGCCAAATCCAGATGATGAATCACGTGGTTCAGCTTAAAGTATGCTTCCGATTTATACGGGGTCGTGTTGAATTGCGATTGATACATATGAATACCGCCAAATTCCGGGCGTGACGCAATTTCCTTGGCCATCACATACGAAGTCATAAATCTACGGTTAAAACCAACCATCGCAGTCTTGCCCGATTGCTTCTGCAGCTCGATCAGTTCCTCAGCCTGCTGGCTGGTGGAGCTTGGCGTTTTCTCTACAAAAATATCGATTCCAGCGAGCAAAGCCGCCTTTGCCACCTCGTAATGCATCTGCTCATTAATGACGCATACGATCGCATCCAACGATTCCTTGGCAATCATCTCGTTATAATCCGTATACGTCTGCGGAATGTTGTAGTAGTTCGAGAACCGATTGAGCTTGGCTTCGTCAATATCACAAACAGCAACTACCTGAACCTGCTGTGTCCATCTGAGACATGTGTAAATAAATTCAAACATATGTTTTCCACAGCCTACAATACCCACGCGCAATTTCTTTTCCATGTCATTTCCTCCCGATTCGTTTGTTTCTTCTATATTATAGTAGGAACACATCAGTGAAGCTTCAACATAAAGCACGAATAATTCATAAAATCCGTTGCAGACTCTTAAGTCAGCCTTTCACTGCCCCCAAGGACATCCCCTTGACGAGCTGGTTTTTGACGATCGAATAAAAAATAATCATCGGAATGACCGCGATCATCACGGAGGCCGCCATTAACCCGTATTTCACACTATTCTCATCCTTGGTGAACGATAATGCAACGGACAACGTACGGTTAGCCCGATCCGGCAGCATAATCAAAGCCGTTAAATATTCATTCCAGTACGCAACAAATGCTAAAATCGTGATCGTGACGATTCCATTGCGGCTGAGTGGCAGAATCACTCTCGTAAATAACTGCCAAATATTGCAGCCGTCGATCACTGACGCTTCATCAAGCTCCTGCGGGATCGCCCGCATAAACATCACCATCAAAAAAATAGAAACCGGCAGCTCATAAATTACATAGGCAAACACAATCGAATATTTGAATCCAAATATGTGTAGATCGTTAAAAAGCTTGAATGTCATCGGCAGAATGGTCACCGTAGGAACCATCACGGCAGCGGAAAAAATCAGATACACCGCTGAGGCGCCTTTAAAGCGAAATCTGGAAATCGCAAACGACAGCGTGAGCACACAAAACAGCAGCAGTACAATGGAAAGTGTCGTAATGCTGACAGAATTCCAAAAGGCGCGGGGAATGTTGCCACCCAGAAGTACCTGCTCATAGTTCGTCCATTTAAAGGACTCCGGAATCAATCGGATACTCGTAAATATTTGGTCGTTATCACGAAACGAAATACTTAATATCCACAGCAGCGGAAATAATGTCATTAAAGAGTAAGCGATCAATCCGCCATACTTGACGGCTGTCGACAGCTTGCCGACCATGCGACCGCCTTGCATCCTGCTCATTCTCTGGTCCCCCCATCGGTTGTCATTACTGTTCCTTTGAAGTCGTCAGCTTGCGAAATAGCAAAGTGACGACCAGACTAAATACAAAAATCAGGATGGCTATCGCTGTTCCATATCCATATTTCATTCCAACAAATACAGTTTCATACATATAGGTTGCCGGGACCTGTGTGGAGTCGCCCGGACCGCCCTTGGTCATAATAAAGACGTAATCGAAGCTTTTGAAGGCTCCCGTTATCGATAAAATCATGCATATTTGCAAAATAGGCCAAATTAACGGAATCGTAATCCGTGTAAACTGCGTCCATGCTCCTGCCCCATCCAGTGTGGCTGCTTCATATACCTCTTCTGGTATATTTTGCATACCCGCCAGCAGAATAATGAAAAAATAACCGATCGTATGCCAGAGAGGAGCAGCAATTACTGCATAGAAAGCCGTATTTTCATCGGCCAGCCAGCTTCTCGACCAATCCCCAAGACCAATCGTTTGCAGAAACAAGTTCAGCAGCCCGATATCCTTGTCATACATTAATGAAAACATCAGTCCGATCGCTGCCGTAGAGATCACCACAGGTAAAAAGAATACAGTCGTAAACCAGTTTGAGCCGCGAATCGGCTTTCTCAGTACGCTTGCCAGAACCAACGCCAGTCCGTCCTTAATCACAATGGCCAGCAAGGCCCAGATTAGCACTCTCCAGAAACCATTCAAAAAAAGCGGATCATGCATAAGATCCATATAATTTTTAAAACCAAGGAATGTCTTCTTCCCGATGCCACTCCACTCAAAAAAACTGAAATAAAAGGTTTGTGCAAATGGAACTACAAAGAACAAGCCATATATCAATAGACTGGGCAGCATAAACAAAATAACCGTCTTACGAAATGCAAGCAACCCCATACTGGATTTGCCTCCTACCTTTACAGGATTAATGAGGCCAACCTGCTCTCGGCGCGAGAGCGGATTGGCCCCGTAGTCTCAATAGCATGAACACATCAAGCTTGATTATTTGCTATAAAATATCGCGTTCAAATCCTCAGCAAGCTTCTCCGGTGTAATCTGTCCGCCGTAGAATGCCCCCATCTTCGACTCGAATTTGGTACGCTGATCCGGCTTCATCACGGCATTCAGCCATTTGTTGGCAGGCAGCTTGGCTGCCAGCTTTTGCGCATCGAATGCCAATCGGCCAATTTTCACCGGATCGACCTCGACACCCTTCATCGGAATGTTTTGTCCAGCTTTCTCTGCGTATGATTTCCCGGCTTCCCGGGACGTTAATCTCCGTAACAGCTCCTGGATGTAGGGACGCTTATCGGTATCTGCCCACGATTTGGCACTGACATAATACAGATTAGTCAGATCCTTTTCAATGGTTTTTGTTTTTTGGGCGCCATCCGGGATAAGCGGGAAATCGATGGCTACCATTTTGGCCTGAATTTCAGGCTTGATTAACGGGGTTGAGAACGAACCACTCTCAAACAAAGCCGATTTTTCGGTATTGATGTATTTGGAAATGACCGCATCCGTATTCAGCGCTACCGCATCTTCCGGTATGTTGCCGACAACCAGCTCCTTCAGCAGTGTTAATGCTTTAACCACCTCGGGTACGTTCATCGACTCCTGCCCTGAGTGCATCTTCAACGCTCTCTCGTTCGTCAGCATTCCATTCATCACATAATTGTACAAACGATTGGCCAGGCTATCGGCCTGTGTATTAATGCCCCAAGGCACATAGCCCTTTGCCTTCAACGCTTTAGTGGCCGCCAACAGCTCCTCAAAGGTTTGTGGAACAGCGATTCCCGCTTTATCCAGTATTTCTTTGTTGACGAACATTTGCATGAAATACATGACGATAGGTACACCATACGTTTTTCCTTCGAGCGTGGCTGTTTTCCAGAAATCATCATCAAACAGATCCTTAAAAGCAGGGTCCGATTTGACCCAATCGCTTAAGTCCGCCAGCTGTCCAGCCTTCGCAATACCATCCAATCCAAAAACCGGATCCATCCGCCAGTAGTTGAACACATCAGGAATTCTGTCGCTGACCGCATCCATTTTGATCTTGGTTTGCAGGTCGTTACCCGCCGATTCTTCCATCGCAATCGTCACGTTCGGGAAGTCTTTCTTGAATTGATCCAAAATCTGCTGCTGCATGGGGCCCATCGGTTGATTGGCCACATAATTGGTTGCAAAGCGCAATGTTACTTTGGGACCGTCCTTTTGAGGCTCGGATGCTGCCTGAGTGTTTTTTGGCGGTGCGGATGCTTTGGACGGCTCGGCCCCCTCGTTACCGGAACAAGCGGCCAAAAGTGCGAATATCATGGTGAGCATAAGTACGACTGAACCTATCTTTTTCAAGAAAACCCCTCCTGTATATGGATAATTGCTCATATTTCTTAAGCACATTTATATTGTATAATCAAAGCCAGTCGAACTACATGCAATAATCTTCACTCTACTTGTAGATTTATTAGTGTTTTTTGAGATGGAAGGAGTACCCATAATGCTAAAGGTTCTAATTGCAGACGACGAATACCTCGTCAGAGAAATGCTGAAAAACGCCATAGACTGGCAGGATCAAGGCTTTGAAATCGTCGGGGAAGCGGAGAATGGGAAACAAGTGTTATCCCAGCTTGCACAGACGGTACCTGATCTGGTTATTATCGATATCAATATGCCCATTGTAAACGGGATTGAGGTTGCCAAAGAAATTTATACCTATTACCCGCTCATGCACATGATTATAGTATCCGGCTATAGTGACTTCGAATATGCCAGACAGGCGATTACTTACAAAGTTACAGATTATTTACTCAAGCCGATTGACGATCATGCCCTGCTAACTGCTGTACAGCGTGTGAAGCATGAACTGGACAGCCGTGCACTAACAATTCAGAAGCTGCAGCATTGGGACGCATCGGAAAGTGCACTGCAAAGCGTGCGATTTGCCCATTTTATCAAATTATGGTTAGAAAATTCCTTGTCTAATGAACAGGTCGCCGCCAATCTGCACGATTTCCAAGTGACGCTGCCATCTGATTATATCCAATGTGCAATAGTGGAGCTAGGACCATCCTTAACCGAGCTTTCTCCAACGGATTCCGGTTATAGCGATTCCGCTGATGATGTTGTCAGCCAGGTGCTCGAATTCGGCATCAGCTGCTTGAGAAATGCGGGTCTTCCCTGGCATGTGTTACATAGAGTGGATTCCAGAACCTTGACTCTGGTCATAGGCTCCACGTATGGGTTCGAGCATTTCCTGCCGGCTGCTCTTGCTGAATGGATGGAAATGGTACATGCCAGGTACTCCTTATCCTTAACTATAGGAATGAGCGAAACCAACAGTGGATACGATAGTCTGCCACAGCTTTTCCTATCCTCCCAACAGCAGCTTGCCCGTAAGTTCTATCTTGGGCATGGGAGCATGATTCGACCCACAAGTATTCGATCGCAGGAAGCCCGACAATCCTATCTTGCTTTTCCAAGAGAAAAGCTATCCTTTCTTATTCGCTCAGGCCAAACTGCTAATTTGCGTGCGATCCTGAAGGATTATTATGTGGCATTGGCCAACGAACAAGCCTACACCCGGGAAGCTGCATTCTTGTTTTCCAGTGAGCTGCTCAATCTCGAAGCCCATCGATTAGTGCAAAAGCAAGTGACATCCGACGTGATCCAGCAGGTGGAAACTCTTGCAGAGCTTGCTGAAACCACGATTCGTATTGTTACAGAGCTGTCGGTTTCCTATTACCAGGAACAGCTTACGAAGAAGGATGAGCTTGTACAGCAGTCCAAGTATTTGATTATGGAAGCACTGCATGACCCGGATTTGAGTGTCGAGCTGCTATCACAAAAGCTGTTTGTCTCGGCCTCTTATTTGAGCCATCGCTTCAAGAAGCTTCAAGGTGTAGGGCTAAGTGAATATATCAACACACTGCGTATGCACAAGGCTGTCGAGCTTCTCAGTGAGCAGGATTACAAGCTCCATGTATTAGCAGAAAAGGTTGGATATCGTGATCCCGTTTATTTCAGTAAATGCTTCAAAAAAATGTTTCAGATCTCTTTCTCCGAGTACAAGAGGGCCAGATGAAGCTTTCCTTCGGTTCGATACGCGCTCGTATGAATGCCATACTGGTACTGATTATTTTGCTTTCCTTTGTTACACTTGGCATTGGGATGTATAACAGGGTGTCAGGCCTGCTGCTCAAGGAAACCAAGCAATCGATCAATTATACAACCGAGGTCCTCGATAGAGATATCCACCAAATGCAGGAGGATATCGATCGGCTGGCCAAAGGCATGTACACTAACAATGAGCTGGGTATGCTGGTCCATACCTTTCCCGATTTCTCGCATCCGCAATACGTCAACAATCAAATCAGCAGCTATTTATATATGAAAAACATGCTTTCTACACGTCCCTATGTAGATTCCGTTTATGTATATCAAGGCAACCAAGCCGTGCTTCAGTTCGGTGCTCAAGTGAAAAAGCCGGAAGAACGGATATCCAGTCTCGCAGCCTACCCGACGATTGATCAGCTTCCTTCCTTAACCCAATACTGGCTGCCGGTGCGTGCACCGGACGACCCTCCGGAGAAACCGCATTTTATATCGGTATTTATGAATTATTATGACAATTCGTCCTTGCTTAAATCGGGTCTGCTGCAAATCAATATGGAGCTTACGCCTGTATTTCGTATCTTGACGAACAATGTAACGGGTGACCGCAAGTTCTATGTCATCACCCGGGACGGCCAATTGTTATTTGGTACCGATTCGAACAACATGGACAGGATTATGGGACAACTCCGGACCGTTCCGATCCATGGTAGGGAGGATCTGGAGATGGAGCTGGACAGCAAGTCTTATCTGGTTACCCAATATCCGTCCCAGTATGGCGACTGGGTGATCATCAATGCTGTACCGACAGCGGAAATTAACTACAGCAGCCGCAGTGTCCTGGAGTTCATGGTGATCTTCATGATTATAGCCGGGACGCTCATCCTTTCTTTGTCCATATTTATTTCTTCGCGGATGCTAAAGCCGGTAACGACATTAACACGACTCCTGCAATCGATCAATTTTGATAAAAAAATTGAATGGACCTTCCGTAATGATATGACTCCCTTAATGGGAGCTTCACATGAGATCGGGCTCTTTAGCCGTACGTTCGCTAAAATGATGGACCGGCTCGAAGCGTATACCGTGGAAATCGAGCAAGCCTCGGCCAGACAGCGCAATCTGGAGCTGGAGCTGCTGCTGTCCCAGATCAAGCCACATTTTTTGTATAATACACTGGAATCATTTTGCGGTCTGGCTAAACTGAAACGGACGGATGACATCTACAAGCTGGCCAAATCGTTGGGACTTTTTTATCGGATTTCATTAAGCAAAGGGGCCGCGATCATCACCGTCCGTGAGGAGTTAGAGCATGTTAACAGCTATTTACTCATTGAAAAAATGAAATATAACGATAGATTCGATTATCATATTGAGATGGAGCCATCACTCCAATCAGTCCATATGCTCAAGCTGCTGCTGCAGCCCGTTGTCGAAAATGCGATCGCCCATGGCATCCGTCACGTGGAGCATAAAGGCTTCATCCTTATTTACGTACACAAAAACGAGGAATTCATGGAATTCCTCGTCAAGGATAACGGATACGGTATTTCTCCAAGCATGATGCAGCAATTAAACAATCAGACTTTCGTTTCTACTGGCTGCGGAGGCTTTGGCATTAGTAATATCAAGGAACGGCTGCAATTATTTTATGGCGACAGCTGCAGTCTACTATACACCTCGCCTGCACAAGGCGGGACAGAGGTTACGCTGCGCATTCCTCTTGTTCGTGAGACCAATTCTTCCTGAAGCTAGCCGAGCAGTCTGTCGAGATCATCAAGCAGCCGCATCGTACGAACTGTATCCGCAAAGTTAGGCTCCGGCTTCTTACCGTTCATGAGGCAGTCTATAAAATACACCATTTGATCCTCATAACCATAATACGAAAACCGCGGATACAGGCCCAGACTGGAATTCCAAACAAGTGCGTCTCCACCGTCCACCAGGTCATAGGGCTTATAATGATCCCTGCGATATCCCTGGGGACGGTTATAAACCAAATTACGAATATTATCCACAACAATATTTTGTTTGTTGCCCAGAAGCTCCAGCCGCTCCATCGGATACATTTCATCGAGAATGGAAGCAGACTGGATCGAACCGATTGCGCCCCCTTCTGTACGGAACGAAATCGTATACCCCACCTGGGTATGCCCAATCGTTTCATCCAAGCTGATTCGCTGCGCATGCGTCAATTCAATCTCTCCCAATATAAAACGGGCCAGATCAAAATGATGGATAATGTGACTCAGCTTGAATTCGGCATCGGATTTATAGGGTGATGCATTAAATTGTGACTGGAACATATGAATCCCGCCAAACTCCGGACGGTGCGCAATTTGCTTCGCCATCACATACGAGGAGGTAAATCTGCGGTTGAAGCCTACCATCGTGATACGTCCCGTCTGCTCCTGAATGTGCAGGAGCTCTTCGGCCTGAGCTGTATTCAGGCAAGGTGTTTTCTCGACCAGTACATCAATGCCCGACAGCATAGCAGCCTTCGCCACCTCATAATGCATCTGTGGATTAATGACGCAAATGATGGCATCCAACGGCTCCTTTTCGAACATTTCACGAAAATCGGTATAGCGCTTGGGGATATTATAATGACCTGTGAACTTGTCCAATCGTCCCTCATCGATGTCACATGCCGCTACAACCGATACCGGCTTGGCCCATCTTAACGTATTGTACATAAATTCGAACATGTGGCGGCCACAGCCGACAATTCCTATTTTGAGCTTAGTCTCCATATCTGAATCGACTCCTTTTCTTACTAACAGTGTATAATCAAAAAGGGGTCGAAGCTTCAATATAACCTATGGAAAATTCATAAAATCCGCTGTGGCACCTACACTTGACCTGTACTGCCTTGGTGTCATCTTCACAAGCTGCTGAAACGAACGATAAAAAGAAGCGTGATTCGGGAATCCGCTTTGCAGAAATACATCGGTAACCGGAATATCGCTGCCAATCAGCAGCCGCTGCGCTTCCTTCACGCGCATTTTAATTAAATACTCCTTGAAACCGTCTCCAATAATCTCTTTGAATAAATGATAGGTGCGGGACGGGCTTAGCGAAATATGTGCGGCTACATCCTCCAGATGAATCGTTTCGGTATAATGCTCCTTAATAAATTGCAGCGCCGGGAATATCCTGTTAAATGAAGTTAACGTCACATTCCATTCCTGCTCGCTCAGCAGTGACCGATAATAGCGGGCAAGCAGAGCACATGTTTGCTGCAGTGCCCCAACCACATAGCTTTTATAGCCGATTTGCTTCTGCTCCAATTCCTCCCCCATGCCCAGCATCAACCGACCAATCTCCTGCGCTATCGGCAGATGGCCTACAATCTGATTGCGTATGACAAAAGACTTGGAGTTAAAGGGCAGCAGCAGCTCAGGCTCACTCGTTTCCAATATGGAAGGTCGGAAATATATAAAAAGAAACCGGCACATTTTGTCCGGATCGCAGTTGGCGATATGAGGCTGTGTCTGATTCACTACAAATACATCACCAGGGCGTACGGGGTAGGTTTCATCATTAATATGGAACCAGCCTTCGCCGTCGATGCAATATCCAAGCTCCACAAACGGATGCCAATGCTTGGTGACCGTATTGGCTCGGATCGTTCTTCTGGCCATGTCGATGGGAAAGGCGTGGTCCAAATCCATTTTTTCCTTACGCATGCGGGTCCTCCTGTAAGCCTATAAAGGTTCAAAGCGTTATTGATTCCATCATAGTTGGGGAGGACCTTATTATCAAGTTTTTTCTAATTATACTCTCGCCTTCTCTTCCCGCTCATATAAATCCGGCCTGCGGTCATAGAAGGGAGCAACGACGCCATGCTTGCGGTTTTTGTCAAGCTCGGAGAAATCGACAATCGTATATACGGCCATATTTTCGTTCAACCGCCCGGACATCAAGATTCCATCATTGGGAAAAGGAACATCGCATGGTGCAAATACTCCCGCCTGACAATGGCCCTCATCGATTTGGGGACGACCCACGGGCAAGGAGCCGACGATCCCGCTTAGTGCCACGAACAATTGATTTTCAACGGCACGTGCCTGGCAGCAATGCCGGACACGATGATATCCCGCCGCAGAATCCGTATAAGAGGGACACAGGATCAGCTCTACGCCTCTGGCTGCAGCAATTCGTGCAATCTCGGGAAATTCGATATCGTAACAGGTTAAGATCGCCGCTTTGCCCCAACGGGTATGAATGATATTAAGTGAATCTCCACCTTTCAGCAGCCAGCGATGCTTTTCCTCAGGGGTAAGATGAAATTTATTTTGCGTCTCCACCCGGCCATCAGGAAAGAACATAAATGCCGTGTTCACATACCCGTCTGCTTCCTGACAAATATGACTGCCGGCGGCAATCACCATACCGGTTTCTTTACTTTGGCGCTGAAAGAAATCACGATAGACGGTCGTAAAGCTGTCCAAATACCGGCACGCATCCTCATTATCCATAGCTGGAACAAGCGACAGCAAGTGTGCCGTCACATATTCCGGTAAAACTACCAGCTCCGCCTCCTGCCTGACTGCCTCCTGCAGCTTCTCGGCCATCAGCTCCCAGTAATGCTCAGCGGAATGAATGTCGGTCAAACCGTATTGAATCGTAGCAATTTTCAGTGTTGTCATAGTGGCGTAACTCCTTCACAATAGAAAAACGAATTAGGAACGAATTTGCAGCGAATAAATATCGGTTCGTCGATCCCCAATCGTCAAAACTTCCTTCGTTTTTCTGTAACGCTGCAGTACCTCCAGATCGATCTCGGCCATAATAACCGTTTCCGTATTTTCACTGCACTCTGCGGCCACACCGTCACGGGGGAAGGAGAAGTCGGATGGTGTATAAATGCCGGATTGGGCGTATTGGATATCGATATTTTCAACATGCGTCAGATTGCCTACTGTGCCAGCGGTCACAACGAACATTTGATTTTCAATTGCTCTCGCCTGGGCACAATATTTGACGCGTAAAAAGGTTTGGCGGTCCTCCGTACAATACGGTACAAAAATAATTTGCGCCCCTTCTTCAGCAACAATGCGTGAAATCTCAGGGTACTCAATATCACTGCTGAGCTGGATCGAAATTTTACCGCAATCCGTATCGAATACTTCCAACCGGTTGCCACCGTTGATTCCCCACCACTTGCGTTCGTTAGGGGAAATATGCAGCTTATACTGCTGGGCTATCGTCCCGTCGCGGCGAAATAAATGGGCCACATTATAGATACGATTATTTTTTTCCAAGAAGTGCGAACCTCCGATAACATTGACGTTATATTTCACAGCCAGATCGGAAAAGAGCTCCACATAATTCGGTGTGAATTCGGTCAATTTGCGGACAGCCAAGCTGGGTGAGCGCTCCTCCAGGAAGGATAATAGCTGCATGGTCACATTTTCCGGAAATACGGCAAAGTCTGATTTATAATCCGAGGCCACATCCACATAATGCTCGCATTGGGTAGCAAACTCCTCAAACGATTCGATTTTCTTCATCATGTATTGAACAACACATACCCGCACGGGAAATGACATTTTGTAATGGATCTTGGAGATCTTCGGTTTATACTCAATGTTGTTCCATTCCAGCAGTGTCGCATAGGTCATCGATTCCTGATCATCGGGCAAATAGTTCGTAATGATCCGTTTCAACGTGAAGCCGTTCATCATCTGGAAGGTCAGCACGGGATCATAAATATTTTGCTGCAATACCTCTTCGGCATATGCTCTTGGCGACATTTTATCGCTATATTTATGATAGAGCGGAATACGTCCGCCTACAATAATGCTTTTCAGATTCAGCTCCTCGGCCAACCGCTTCCGTGCTTCATACAAACGTCTGCCTATCTTCATACGACGGTAATCCGGGTGGACCATGACCTCCATGCCGTACAAATTTCCGCCTAATGGATTGTGTGTACGTATGTATCCTTTATCCGTAATTTCCGCATAGGTATGCTGCTCCAAATATTCATCGAAGTTGACGATCAGGCTGGAGCACGAACCGATTATAATTCCATCATATTCGACACAGATTTGCCCCTCCGGGAATATGCGGATATGGCTTTCCAGCTGTTCAATTTTCCAAGGGAGCATATTCGGAAAACAGACGTTTTGCAGCTCGATAATATTTTCAAAGTCGGCACGCACAATATTACGGATAATGATCTTCTTTTCAAATTGCGAAATATCACCTTTGGTCATATAGACTCTCCACTCTTTCAATATGGTCTTTAATCATTATATATAGGAAGTACTATCTAAATATTTAGTGTGTGTAAACGTAATGTAAACAATTAACATCCTGGAAAATGGTGATTTATATTTACAGTTTATTTATATTTTCATAACGTTCTCTTTACAATGGCCTCTTATACTATGCATATTGTCATTATTCTGATGAAGAGGTGTATCCATGAAACGCAGCAGTAAACTATTGACCAGCATGACCGCAGGCGCCTTATTGATCACAAGTCTGACAGCCGCTACGGCTTTTGCGGAAACAAAGGATGTACCTGTACGAAAAACGTTTGAAAACATGCAGGGCAAGCTGACCTGGAACGAAAAGGATCGCAGTGTACAAATCGCGGTCGGCAGCGTACAGGCTGTGCTCAAGCTCGATTCCGATGAAGCGACACTCCAGGGCAAGCTGTTCAAATTAAATAAAAAGCCTTATCTGGTTGATTCCTTGATGCAAATCTCACCTGAGACCTTCCAGTCTATTCAACAGGTTGCAATTGCAGAACAAAACAAAACCGGCTACGAGGTGGCCAGCACCTTCAAAATGCCGGGTGGCAAAGCCGAGATCGCTTCATCCACACCGGATGGTAAACGTTTGGTCGTTACCGAGGATGATCTGGGCAGTATCAGCATTTTGAATATTGAAGATGTGACTAAGGTTAGTATCTTGAAGCAAGTCAGCTTCAAAAGCCTTTCTGATAAAGCGACCGTTACCAGTGTGGCCGTAACTCCTGATGGCAAATATGCATTGGCTGCTATCCGCACAGGTGATGATGTAACGAATGCCAACAAAGGTATAGTTGCCGCAGTCGATTTAAATACGTATAGCATCGTTAAGTCCTATGAGGTTGGCATCGGACCTGACAGTATAGTAATATCCAAAGACGGCAAATATGCGGTCATTGCGATTGAAGATGAAGAAATTGATGTAGCGAAGGACGAAATCGATTATAAAAACGCCAAACGTCCAGGCTCGATCGCAATCATCAGCTTTGCAGGCGGAGACGTTACCAAAGGAGAGCTTACCGACCTTAAAATAGATTTATCCACTGTTAAAGGAGCTATCTACCCTCATGATCCTCAGCCTGAATATGTAGCGATCAGTCCGGACAGCTCCACAGCCGCAATCACTTTGCAGGAAAACAATGCAATTGCCATTGTGGATCTGAACAAAAAAGCGATTACCAAAATTTTCTCGCTTGGTGTTACCAAACATAAAGCCGATTTAAAAACAGATGACATCGTGTCGATCACTGAAGAGCTGACTGCACGTCCTGAGCCGGATGGTATCGCCTTTACAGCTGACGGTAAGTACCTATTCACTGCCAATGAAGGCGATCTGGGCAAAGACGAATTCAAGGATGGCGTTCGCTCGGGCGGACGCAATGTGATGGGCTGGGATTTAGATGGAAATGTGATCTATGACAGCATGGAACTCATCGATCAATCTGCCGCTCTAGTAGGTCTTTACCCAGAAAGCCGCAGCGGTAATCGCAGCAGCGAGGTTGAAAACCTGACTATCGCCGAAGTGAACGGCAAGCAAATCATGGCGGTAGCTGCTGAACGCGCAAACGTGATTCTGTTTTTCGAGGTAACCGATCCCAAGAAACCAAATTATCTGGGCCTGCTTCCTTCCGGAACTTCACCTGAGGGTATTCACAAGGTTGGCGGACGCAACCTGTTCGTCAGCGCTGATGAAGTAGCTGGAACTCTTACTTTCTACCAAGGTAAATAATTGTTATTCCCAATAACAACGAATACACCTCCAAACCACAATTTAAGTGGGATTTGAGAGGTGTATTTATTTATTCCACGCTACTCAACCATGAGCCGGCTTTACAACAGTTTTGTCGTTTCGTTCTTGATGGAAGCTTTGTCAGCAGATTCCTCATCCTCTACGATGCTGCGCGTAGAATTCCTGAATTCGCGGAGTGTGTCCCCGAAGGCTCTGCCGAGCTGCGGCAGCTTGGAGGGACCAAACACGATCAGAGCGATAGCCAGAATTAACACTAAGCCTGAAACACCAATATTGTTAAACATATGGATTCTCCTTTCTTGCTTTGATGATCAGGAGCCTTTCGGAATGGTGAAGGCTCCTATGTATGCATTCTTTGCTGCGGTACAGACTTCCTTAGCTGTTCGTCGGCGTATGCTGCATGGCCCGCCACTGCCTGCCTGAAACGAATACACTGATTTCAAACAGCAGGAACAAAGGAACGGTTACCGATAAGTGGGAAATCATATCCGGTGGCGAAATGCACGAGCCTACAATGGCCAGGGTGATATAGGCATATTTTCGTGTCATTTTTAACCGCTCGGGTGTCAGCAGTCCCAATTTGGTAAGAAACATCAGCACCACTGGCATCTCAAAGGCTACCGCCATCGGAAACACAATTTCATATAAAAACGAAAAGTAGCGGTCGATACCATACGTTTCCACAGCACCAATCGTCACGTTCATGGTCTTCATAAAATGCAGCATCATCGGGAACACAACCATGTAGCCAAAGGCAGCTCCAGCTAAAAACAGTACAAACGCCGCAGGAATGTAAGGCAAGGTGCTTCTGGCCTCAGCCTCTGTAAGCCCTGGTTTCACGAACCCCCACAGCTGATGCAATATGATAGGCACCGCGAACAGCAGAGCAAACAGCAAAGCACATTTCATATAAATGAGCAGCCCATCCGTAAATGAGAATACATTCCATTCAATTCCGCTCGCTGTAGGCTGTGATTTGATGTAACGTAAAATACTCGGCGACAAGTAAAGTCCTACACAGAGTGCGGCGATAAACCAAGAACCGACGATAATGAGCCGCTTCCTGATCTCCGCCAAATGCAGTACCCAGTCCTCCATTTCCATCCGATCCCCACCCCCATTAGAAGCTAGATTGCAGACTCCGTGTACTCACACCAGAGATCCGCCTTTTTTTATATACTGAGAGACCCCTTCTGCCGCCCGATATGCGAGTGCGCCAACGGTTCCTGTAGGATTATAGCCGCTGTTATGCGGAAATGCGCATGCCCCGACAACGAATATATTTTCGTGATCCCACATTTGCAAGTAAGAGTTAACAGCAGAAGTGGACGGGTCAGCTCCCATAATCGCTCCTCCTGTATTATGAGTCGACTGATAAGGGACTATGTTGTAAGGCCCTAATTGATCCGCCGACCCCATTGTCGTTGGTTTCATTTCTTTCATAATTTCCGCCGATTTACCTGCGACGAATTTAATCATCTCACGATCCTGATCCTCAAAGTCAAAGGTCACCCGAATCAAGGGTAGTCCGTACGCATCCTTATACGTAGGGTCCAGGTCAAGATAATGATGCTTCCAAGGCATACTGCTTCCCTGCGGAGATACCGCCAGCACACTATTGGCATATTTGATCGATTGTTTCTTGAATTCTTTTCCCCACGATGGAGTTCCCTTGGGTACGGAATTGGTTGCTATCGGTCGAAGCCCTGTCTGGGAAATCCGGATACCTGCTCCATGAATAAAATTAAGATTTGTATGATCAAAGTTGTCTCCATTGAAATCAGGCACTTCGATGCCGAGTGATCCGGCCCCTGCATACAAATTGAATTCTCGATCATCAAAAAATCCGGTAGCTGCTCCTCCGTTTGTTTGATAAGCGTAGTTTTTGCCGATTACCCCTGTTCCCGAAACAGGATCATAGGGTTTGCCCAGCTTGGAAGTCAGCAGCAGACGAACATTATTGAACACGTAGCTTGCCATGATCACCACGTCTGCCGGCTGTTCAAATTGCTCCCCAGTGAGCGTATTCACATAGACGACTCCAGTGGCCTTCTTGCCGTCATTCAAAATTTGAATTACATTCGAGTAGGATCGAAGATCCAGATTGCCGGTTTTTTGAGCTACTGGTAGGACTGTCACCACCGGATCCGCTTTGGCCCCGTATTCACAGCCGTATCGTTCACAGTAGCCGCAGTATTGACAGGCAGCCCGTGTGATACCGTCAGGATTCGTATACTGCTCGGAAAGATTAGCAGATGGCATCATGTAGGGGTGATAACCCAGCTTCTTCGAGGCCTCTTCAAATAATTTGAGCACTGGTGTCCGAATCATCGGCTTGGTTGGAAAAGGATTGGTTCTTTTGCCTACAAGCGGATTTTGTTCGGGGTCACCGGATATGCCGGCCATCTTCTCAAATTTATCAAAGTACGGTTCCATTTGATCATAGGTAATACCCCAATCCTGGATCGTCATCCCTGCCGGAATTTTATTTTTACCATATTTTTCTACTGTTTTGCTATAGATTTCAAAATCATAGGGTAGGAACCGATACGTTTGTCCATTCCAGTGAACCCCTGCACCCCCGAGCCCCTCACTGAGCAGGAAGGAGCCATATTCTCTCATCGGCACAGCTGCAACCTTTTCGGTGTTGCGAAACGTAATCGTTTCCTTGGATAAATCCTGCATCATCTCATACCGCTGTGAATAACGCAGCTCATCATGCACCATATAATAATCCTTGGTGCTCCGAGGTTTCCCGCGCTCCAACCCGACAACCTTGACGCCCTCCTTGGTCAATTCCGCGGCAATAATTCCGCCCAGAAATCCCATGCCCACGATCACTACCGGAACCTTTGGCAATACTGTAGCCATTTAATTTCCTCACTTTCTATGGTTGACTGCTCTGTTATTGATTTAATGGGTAACAAAATGGTTCCGTAAGCTTCTTGGCTCCATCAAGACGAATTGGTCCTTGTCCATAATTTCCGTGTAGCTCATTTGATTGCCCGGATATTTGCGCATTTTCCAACCCATCATATTTTTGTTGCCACCATATACCGGATCGGAATAGGCACCTTCTATCGTTAAAGTGCGCAGCATGTTGAAAAAGGTTTTACCCGTGACCCCATTTACAACCATGATTTCTCCTTTTTCCATCATCGTGAGAATGTCGATCTTCTCCTCCTCGGCCAGATCCACAAAACCTTTTGAATATTTTTTCTGGCTGGCTTCCTCCAACGATTGCAAACCCATTGTAAACAGCTCATTACGTCGAATACTTTGATAATCGCCCTGAGTCACTTCCCCCTTAACAAATGGGCCCATCCGATATTCGCGGGCGTTCACGCCCCAGCGGCTGGACATCTGATGATCTATGTAGAAGGCAACACCCAGTTCTGTAGCTCCCGGACCAAGCTCATCCTTGGGGAAAATACATTCTGCTGCTGCTTCCGTCAGCTGAAGCTGAGTCTGATCAAAAAACATCGGAGCCTGATTGTAATCAATCGCTGAGGCTTCAGTGCCAGTTGCAGGTGCTGGGGCAGGAGTCTCTGAGGGCTTGGTAAATCCGCCGGTGAGCGCCTTGGTCAGCACTCCACCCACAACGACCCCACCGATAGCAGCTCCGGAATATTTCAAAAAACGTCGGCGCGAATCGTTTGATGGACGTTCTGTATCCTTTTCTTCCATGATATCAATCTCCTTTTGGATTGGATTATTGAGCTTCATTTTGTAATAAATGGACGTTGCGTATATTTTGATCACCGGACGGACATTTTATGCAAACAAACTGTTTTTCACAAAATAGCTGAAACCAGAACCAACCCTAAGGAGGAATTCCCTATGAACAAATCACTTGTCTGTGTCACCCTGCTGCTTTCTATTTCGCTATCCGCCTGTGGATCGAAAAGCTCTGCACCACCAAGTACCCCAACGCCGCCAGCAGCCAATCAGGGAGCTGGATCAACTACGGGTGGCGGTAGCACTGCGGATGCTAGTGCGATTTATAAGCAAAACTGTGTAAGCTGTCACGGTAATGCACTGGAGGGCGCCGTTGGACCCAGCTTGCAAAAGGTCGGCGCCAAATATTCCAAGGACCAGCTTGCCACAATATTGAATAACGGAAAAGGGGCCATGCCCAGCTTTAAAGGCAAGCTCACAGATACTGAAATCGGTGCGCTTGCGACCTGGCTGGCCGATAAAAAATAAGCATTCCATTGAACATCGCACACAAAAAGCCGTTCCCTGTTCGTTCCAGGAAACGGCTCTTGCTTTTGGAATGCTTATGCTGCTATTGAGCTCATTTATACAGCCTGCTGTTTCAAGGCAACCTGTACCCGCTCGCCTACCTCGAAGGGCTCCGTAAATCCTGTATGCACTTCCCAGGTATGCCCGTTCACGTTAACCGCATAATGAATTTCTTTGCCTTGATATTGCACATTGACGATTTGTCCGGGCAATCCAGGTCGATCTGTTCGCTCCCTGCCATCTCTTTGCATCAAAAACTGATCAGGTCTGACCGGAAACAAACCGCTGGCTTTGATCTCCCCTGAAACCTCATTTCCAGCCCATGCAGGTGCAGCCACATTGTCGCTTCTCGGATGAAAAACGGCTCCGTCCCAGCTGCCTTCAACCAGATTGGCTTTGCTTACGAATCGGGCCACAAAGCTGCTTTGCGGCCGCAGGTACACGTCCTGCGGAGTTCCGATCTGCTCAATCCGACCCTCATTCATCACTACAATGCGATCCGCCATCGCCAAGGCTTCTCCCTGATCATGTGTCACATAAACAATCGAGGCTTGACTGCGACGGTGAAGGCTTTGAATTTCCCGACGCATCTCCAGGCGCAGCATCGCGTCCAGGCTCGATAACGGCTCATCCATCAGCAGCAAGCTCGGTTTGGCTGCGACTGCACGGGCAAAGGCAACCCGCTGCTTTTGTCCGCCGGACAGCTCATGCGGCATCCGGTCTGCCAGCTGTGTCAGACCAACCATTTCCAATACCTCGGAGATGCGTGATAGCTCATTCGCACGTGGTAAAGCAGCCTTGTTGCTTTGATGACGCAATGGAAAACGGACATGCTCCTTGACACTCAGGTGCGGCCACAGCGCAAAGGATTGAAACACCATACCGATATTCCGGTGCTCAGGCGGAACATTATGCCCGTTGCCGTCGACTGTTCTCCCGGCAATCCGGATCTCCCCATCGGTTGTATGATCGAAGCCTGCCATAAGCCGCAGCAGTGTCGTTTTGCCACAGCCAGACGGCCCCAAAATAGCGACAAATTCTCCCGATTGAATCTGCAGATCAATCCCCTTCAATACCTCCTGCGATCCGAAATGCTTCGTTACACGAATGATTTCCGTATTCACAATGCGCCTCCCTTTCTTTGGGCTGTCCACTTCACAGCCTGCAGCAGAATCATCAATATCATAATCAGGGCCACAATGACGCACGACAATGCAGTTGAATAATTCGTGCTGCCTGCCTGCTCAAAATTAAAAATAACGACACCAATCGTTTCCGATCCTGACGACCATAGCAACGAGGAAACCGTTAGCTCCGTCAAAGCGGACAAGAACACCAGCAGTGCTCCGGCCAGTATCCCCGGCAGCGTCAGAGGAAGGAGAATTTTACGCCATACGCTGCTCCACCCTGCACCTGAAATCCGGGCGGCTTCCTCCGCTGAAGCATCGATCTGCTGAAAAGCCGTCATGCTGCTGCGCACCTGCAGCGTCATGAAACGGATCATATAAGCAATGAACAAAATCGCCACACTGCCGTAAATTCCCGGATTCCAGCCTGGAATCGGCTCCATCCAGGTAAGAATCATCGCTAAGCCGAACACAATGCCCGGAAGTGCATAGGGCAGGCTGATCACCAGATCCATTCCTTTTACCAGCAGCGTAGACCGTTGCAGCCGATAGTACGCAAAGGCAGTTCCCAATATCATACAGACGATTAAGGTGACCAACGCTAATGTGAAGCTATTGCCAATCGCATGGTACGCCTTGGCGTTCTCCCACAGGACGAAACGGAAATGATCGAATGTCGTATTATTCCAGCTAAATGGGAGTCCATAGGCTTTCTTTAAGGAATACATCAGCATCGAGATTAACGGCAAAAAAGTAATCACGCCCAGAAACAGCCAGACGAGCCCCGTCCACAGCCCTGTTCTTTTACCTAACTGAAACCGCGGCACCATGTCCTCGCAGGCCGTTTCCGATGTCTTGTAGGAGCGTTGAACAAACCATTGTATTGAAGTTCCGACCAAGGCGACAATTCCCAGAAGGACAGCCAGCGCAGAGCTTCTTGCAAACGCACTGGGTCCAAATCCGACTACCTGCTCATAAATCAGCGTACTTAATACCGTAATATTAGCTGGAATTCCCAGGAAGGCTGGGATCCCAAAGTTGTCCAGGCTGGCCAGAAAAGCGAGCAGACCACCGCTTGCTATACCCGGAATGGCCAGCGGCAGCGTGATCGTGCGAAATGTCGCCCATCGGCCGGCTCCACCTGCGCGGCTTGCCCATTCCAGCTCTCGCGGTATTCGCCTGAGCACACCAACCGTCAGCAAATACACAAGCGGATAATGATGGATACCCATGACAAATATAATTCCCCCGTAGCTGTACATGCTCCACGGCTTCAGATCCTCGGAAAACAGATGCAGAAATTCGGCTATCGGCCCCTGTACGCCTGTAAATGAAGTCCAGGCCAATGTAACGACATAAGAAGGCATAATAAATGACAGCATGACAATCAAGTGAAGCCATGATTTATGTGACAAGTTACTATAGGCAATTAACCATGCAAGGCCTATACCTAAAATGATTGCAACCAGCGTCGAACCACTGATGATGATTAAAGTCGATTCCATCGTTTTCCATGTTCTTGCCTCACCCAACAGATCCAAGTATACACCAAGCCCCGTTCCTGTTTTGTGCACAAAGCTCAACGCCATCAGCTTTATGATAGGGAACAGAAACAGCAGAATGACAGTAACGAAACCTAATCCAAGAGCGATCCGTTGCAGCCAGACACGGGAGCCCAATCGGGTCGGAGCCTTATCGGCCCTTGAACCGTTCTTATGAAGCCCTGTCTGCTCAAGATTTGTATTCATATCTGTGTACACGCGTCCTTCATTAGCTTTATTGTCCGAATATGTCCGTGAATGCTTTTTTATCCTGATCGCGCGCTTCTACCAATTTAGCCAGATCACCGGATAACACCTTCATCTCGGAGAACGATTTTAAGCCATCCGGCGCTTTAATACCCTCACGCAGCGGTGTATACCCGATTTCTGCGGAGATCTTCTGACCGTCTTCGGATAGTACAAAATCGACCAGTGCCTGCGCCGCTTTTTCATTAGCCGTGCTGCTCAGAATACCAATCGGCTCCGTAATAACCGGCACTCCCTCCGTCGGATAAATAAGCTCAACCGGAGAACCCTTCTTTTTCTCACGCGGCACTAAATAATCTACCACCATAGCATATGACTTGGCGCCTGTTGCTACTTCCTTAAGAACAGCCCCGTTACCCTTGACTACAGAGATTTCGCTTGTTTTAAGCTGCTTGAAAAAGTCCCAGCCAAATTCATTCGTCCTTGTCATCACGCCAACATTATAAGCAGCCGCTCCCGAATACAATGGACTTGGCATAATCGCTGCGCCTTTGATGGCCGCTTCCGTCAACACCTTCCAAGAAGTAGGCAGCGTTTTTACTTTTTGTGTATTAACAGCGAGCACCGTCGCTAAAATTTTGGTACCTTGATACATTCCATCCGGATCGGCAAATCCTTTTGGGATTTTGGCCAGCTCTGGCGATTTATACGATTTTAACAGCTTCTGCTGTTTAAGCGCCTCGAAGGTTACGGAATCTGCAACCAGCAGCACATCGGCCTGGACTTTACCTGCCTGATTCTCTGCCTGCAGCTTGGCGATAACCTCTTCCGTCCCGGATCGGTACGTTTCCACCTTCACCTCAGGAAACTTTTTATTGAAAGCTGTGATCAGCTTTGTCACATCTTCTTCAGGCTGGGAGGTGTAAAAATTCAGCTTGCCCGCTACAGCCGTTTTCGTCTCCGCTACTCCGGCAGACACTGCCTGAGAGGCGGACTTGTCTGTATTGGTTGGCGAGGTGCCGCAGCCGCTGATCGTCCAAACCATGATGCAGGCGAGACTCATTGTGATCCATTTACCTTTATGCATTATCGGTATCTCTCCTCTTTTGTGCTATATTTCACCTTATTGTACAGCTACACTATTAACGCAAGATCATACAAGCTTGATAGTTTTGTAAATTCTTAAGAAAATCTTCAGAATTCCCCCTACTTTATCTGAAGAACTTGTAGCTATGCTATAAGCCATTCTTTTACAGGAGGAATTCGTATGATGGTAGAAACCAAGTCACAGGTACATGAGAAGCTGCTGTTCTTATATAAATTTGTATGCTCATCCAGACAAATCGGCAGTGTGACACCAAGCTCCCGTTATCGTTTTTTTATGGACCTGATGATTTCTGCTGCGAATCGGATTTCTTTGCAGTACGACAGAAGCGCTCTGCAATAGCAAGGAAAATGAGCACAGGAGCTATCAGTAAGAGATCCATAACCACGAAGCTCCAGTTCTTGCTGGCGATCATTTCATAGCCTTTACTGTGAGGCAAGTACAGGATCACAAGCAGAAACCAAATAGCTGACAGGATGTACGCGTAAATATAAGGTTTCATCAGTCGGAAGCTGTTGTATCTGCAACCTCGTCCTCATTGACGAGATGAGCCGGAATCGAAATCATATCCAGTCCATAGGCCGTATTGAACAGCTGTCCTCCGGCTGCATCCGTTAAATCACCGCCAGTGAATACGCCACTGTCATCGTCTTCATCCCCTGTAGTGCCTTCGTCCAATAACAGCAATTCCCCACCATGAGCTTGCGCAATTTCCAAAGCAGAAGTCAGCTCACTGTGATCCACAAACACTTGAACGATCCATTGACCTTCTTGTTCATCCTGATGAGCATGATAACCGATTTCCAATAACGTATCATAAGCCAAGGCAGCCGCCCCGTCGTCTTGGAATCGAAACACAATAGGTACAGAACTCATAGACAAGTCTCCCTCTTTCTTCTTAAAATCCATATATACCAAAGTTAGCTTTTCCCAAAATCAGCCTGTTATTCGGGTATGCCGTCGTCATTGGCTTGGCAGCAGAGCAGTAAGTCATCACAATCTGGATCGGGTCCTGGAGCTGGATGATTTCATTAATGAGTGAGCATACTTATAATCAATGGAAAGGAAGGTCCGATATGGAACGCCGAGTTATGATTACCAATCATCAAATGCTGGCATTAGTTGTGATCTCGACCATTGGGGCCTCAAGCTTATACGCTCCAGCAGCGCTTGCCCACTATGCGGAACGCGACTCCTGGTATTTAATATTGGTGGGTGGCGCCATTGGATTGTTCAACATATTTGTATTTGTATGGCTGGACCGTTTATTTCCCGGTAAAAATATGATAACAATCAGTGTTTCCCTGTTAGGACGATGGATCGGCAGTTTGGTCGCTGCCCTTATTATTTTTTATTTTATAGACGTATCGACATGGACACTTCGTGAGTTTTCTCAATTTTTTATTATTGCCCTTGATCCTACAACCCCACAAGTATGGTACATGATCGCCTGTGCAATTATGTGCTCTTATGCCGTTTATCATGGCCTTGAGGTATTTGCTCGTATATCTGAAATTATTTTCATTGTGATTCTTTTCACATTTCTAGGCATTTATCTGTTATTGGTCAATCAGTATCATCCCGAATATCTGCTTCCCATCTTGGAGAAAGGATTCATTCAGCCTTTGAAGGGTCTGATAGTTGCCGTTTCCTGGTATGGTGATTTGATGTTTATTTCCATGATTCTCAAGCATGTTCGCAAGACTCCACAAACCTCTTATTACGCAGTAGGTGCGGTTGGACTGATTGCCTGTATACTGCTGTTCTCGGTCATGGCCTGCACGTTGATATTTGGTTGGAGAACGACATCAACTTTTACATACCCCAGCATCAGTCTCATACAAAACATACGAATCTTTACCAATATTGAACGATTCGATGCTGTACTTATTGCGGTATGGGTGATGAGCTCTTTCATCAAGATTACGGTTTATTTCTGGTCAGCCCTGCAGGGAATCACGGATTTACTGCGCATTCAACACCCTCGCATGTTCATCGTACCTATGGCTATCGGATTTGTCATATGCTCCAAATACAAAGTATGGGGCCTTATCGAATTAGCGGCCATCTATGATAAACAGGCCTGGTATTTTGTATCCTTTCAATTATTCATTCCTACCCTGCTGTTAGCAGCAGCCCTGTTGAAACTAAAAGTCTTTAAAAGTGGGTGAGCCTCATACAAACGAACAAAACCGCATTGACGGACAATATGTCGGATAATAAGCAATGGCTGCTGGATCAGCTTCAGCATACTGAAGATCTGATTATGGCTGACTTATCTATGGATGACGGGCAAGCCATAACGGTGTGTTATCTGGAAGGAATGACCGACTCCAAAAAGCTCGAGAAGATGTTGACGCTGTTTAAAGAAAATAAGGAGATGCTGCGCGCTTTTCAAAAAGAGTCCAAGGTATACACCATTGAGGATGCTGCCGAACAACTCGTTTCGGGGTTAACGGTACTGCTTATTCCAGCTGAGGCATATGGAATCGCTATAGCTACATTTGGTGTTCAGCTGCGAAATGTGAATGAACCCGACAGTGAATCTACGGTGAAAGGACCACGAAGCGGGTTTACAGAATCGTTGCATAATAATATTGCATTGGTTCGATTTCATTTTCCATCAACAGATCTGAAGGTCGAATACCGGAAAGTCGGTTATTTAAGCAAAATGACCCTGGCTATCCTCTCAGTCAGTCAAATCACAAATCCCGACATTCTGAATGAGCTGCACCTCAGAATTGGTGAAATCCCGATAGATGCTATTTTGAGCAGCAATTATGTCGAGGAGTGGATTATTGATAACCCATATACCTTATTTCCTTTAGTAGAGTCAACAGAAAGACCCGATCGGGTCATTGGCGCTTTGCTCGATGGAAGAATCGCCGTTGTGGCTCAAGGAACACCTTTTGTCATTTTGCTGCCGTTTGTATTCCTGCAGGCGTTTCAAGTAAGCGAAGACTATAACTGGAATTTTTATATCGGCTCCTGTGTTCGCTTGCTCCGCTTATTTTGCGGCTTTCTCGGCTTGATCCTTCCCGCTTTTTATGTGGCTACGGTTACTTATCACCACGAACTCGTGCCAACTCCTTTATTGCAAAGCATAGCAGCGGCAAAAGAACCCGTACCTTTTCCCGCGGTGCTAGAAAGCTTAATGATGATGTTTGCTTTTGAGATTATGCGTGAAGCCGGAGTTCGGATGCCCAAGCAGATCGGGCAGGCTGTCAGTATTGTCGGTGCCCTTATCTTGGGGCAAGCCGCTGTTCAGGCCGGTATTGTTTCTCCGATCATGGTCATTATCGCGGCATTAACAGGGATATGCACCTTTACACTTCCACCTACGGCAATGAATTACACGATTCGTATTCTCCAGTTTGCCATGACGCTGTTTGCTTTCCTGTTAGGCTACGTTGGGATTATGGTAGGGATTATTATGCTGCTAACCTACTTGGCTTCTCTTCGTTCATTCGGCGTTCCTTATTTGGGACCTGCTGCGCCGTTTGATATGGATCAATTGACCGATGTCATTATTCGGAGACCCCATTCCGTCAACTATAAGCGTCCGAGCATGTTCAGGCCCATTAACCGAACCCGCTTCAATGGTAAAAAAAGATGAAGCATGGGACATGGAGGTTAGCGGTTATACTGGGCATATGCCTGATCAGCTCAGGCTGTAGAGGCAATATGGAGTTGAACGATTTGCACCTGGTCCATTCAATTGCCATTGACGAAGGAAATAAGGGATTAATAAGGCTAACAGCCGAAATAGCGGAGCTATCACCTAGTGGACAGCAGCCAAAAGGAATGCATAACGGTACTTTTTTTCTTTCTTCTGAAGGGAATGGCTTGTTCGAGGCAGCCCGATTGATGAGGACCAAGTCGGATCGAACGCTGCTCTGGGGACATACGGCAGTCATCCTGTTCAGCAAGGCAGCCGCGAAAAATGGAATTAACAAGCATATAGAAGCCTTGCGCCGGTTAAAGCAGTTCCGCAATTCCACGCTGCTCTATGTGACGGAAGGACATGCTTATGAAGTCTTGCAGGTGTCCCAGCCGAAGGGGCCGATTTTTTCACAAGTTCTGAGAGGTTTGTCACAGGGTGAGAAGAGCACCGCGTTAACGCAGCAAACGAGTTTGATTGATGTTTATAAAGGGCTGGTTAACCGCACCCATGATTTGACTATACCTGCACTCCAGGTTGAGAAGGACCCCTTACAAAATAATAAGCAGCAGCTGCAAGCTACGGGTCTATATGCTTTTCAGGACGAGCGGCTCATCAGTCTTATGAGCACACCGGAAACCAAGGGCTACATGCGTGCCTTGAACAAGATGGAGAGCACTGTAGAAACCCTTTCCTGCGGACCCAATCAAACCATCACATTTGAAAACGTCAGCAACAAAAGCGTTATAAAGCCAGTTGTCGATGCCACCCTGAAACCAAAAACTCATATTGATATTTATGCGACCTTGAATATTACCGGGTATGAGTGTAAGGGTGCCGAAATCAATCCCGAGATCATCCTTGAGCTGGAAAAAAAGCTAAATAAGGCAATCGCCGGCGACGTACAGCAATATATCCGCTATTCCCAAAAACACAAGGTTGATTTGCTCGGTATCGGAGAAAAGATTCATCGCAGCTATCCTAAGTATTGGAAAAAAATGCAAGCTTCATGGAACGATATCTACGCTACGTCCCCATTCACGGTCACGGCCCATTGCCGGATTGACCATACCAATTTTATTTTCGAGATTGAGCCAGGTTTGGGTTAAGCTAGCACATCCTCCAATCAAAAAAACCGACCCTACCCAGCTTACAGGAGGATCGGCTTTTGGTATGCTTCATTAGACTCGAACGGTTTTGACAGCTTCAAGGGCTTTCAGTGTTTCCCTTATAAATGCAGGCTCATCCTTAGGTGTACGCGACGTTATAAAATTGCGATCAACCACAACCTCGGCATCCTTAAAATTTGCTCCTGCGTTGGTCAGATCATCCTGTAGAGGCGGGTAGCTCGTCATCGTACGTCCTTGGGTCAGCTTGGCGCTGATCAGAATTTGCGGTCCATGACATATGGCGGATATCGGCTTGCCCTGCTTATCGATCTCCCGGACGAATGACTGGATGTCGGGATCGAGCCTGAGCTGCTCTGGGGAGGAGCCTCCGGGAATCACAACAGCGTCAAAGCTTGCCGGATCCGCATCCTTGGCAGCCTTCTCGCTCACATAGGCGGCCTTCTTCTGCTTGCCCTCCAATTTCTCACCAGCTTTTAATCCGATAATAACCGTGTCATGTCCAGCTTTGCGCACAGCCTCATATGGCTGCTGCATCTCACTATCCTCAAATTGGGGTCCCAACAAAAATGCTACTCTTGCCATAATCAACGTCTCCTTTCAGTAATGGGAATGTTGTTAAAGCCTATGTCATTTTACCCTATTCCTCCAGCTATTAATCAACGGTTGATTCCACTTAGGGGTGTTATGGTATACTGTAGGCAGTTCCTGGTAAATCGTTTTGAAGGTCATTACTTCGACAATTTAAAGGAGGTCAGCTATGACTGTCGCATCTATTGTTATTATTGTGCTTCTCGTTATTGTCGTCGTTGTCATTAGCAATGCCACTATACGCAAATCCAATCAAAACAATTTCTCCAGTCGCAATCGGCACCAACGTCATAAGCCCACGACGCCAAGAAGAAAGGTTCAGCCGCCGCAAGCCTTGTATGCGGATACTCCGACACCTTCCCTGCTTGGTATCCAGCCCACTCTGCCCATCAAGCAAGCCGTGCTTCGTCTGGAACAAGCATTAGCCGGAGAATTTACAGCCAAGCTCAAAACCCGCATGCTGAACAAGCAGCCGCAAATGTCGCCCGCAGAATTTGAATGGAAATTTCTTGAGCTGAAACGTTATTTTTTGATGACTGCGGTGTTGAAGGATGTTCCGATGTTCAGTGATGCTGTTGACGAGATCTGGCATGAAATGCTGATGTTCACACGCGAGTACGGCCAGTTGGGAGAAGCTTTTCTCGGTTCCCCCATCCATCACGCCCCACATACAGATGGAGTACCGGACCCTGATGGCCGGGCTTGGTTCGATTGGGTATACGCCCATATGTTCATCGATACCGCTTATTCCAACCGGATCTGGGGGCCCTTTTTCCGGTTTCCGTTAAATGCCGAAAGGCTTGAGGAGCTTAAGCAGGCTGATGAGACGTCAATACGGGCCCGCAGATTCAATCAACGTGCCGCGGATCGTTACCCCGAGATCAATGAAACGATCATCGAGCTCATACGTCAGGCCAAAGCACAAGTAACCAAGGCCATTCCCGGCACCACCTACTACACAGAGCGTCACGTTTCCCAATCGGCGGGCTATATGCCTTATTTGGCTGGAGCCTTATTATTCTACTCCGCCACCCAGTTCGGCAGCTTCGATTCCTTCATGGGACAGCATTACACCGAGGAGGACGCCTTGAAGCGCGAACAAGACTATGCAGCCTCAGGGGGCGGCTCATCTTGCGGCAGTGATTCGGGTTCATTATTCCATGGCAATGGCAATGAAAGCAATTGCAGCAATGATAGCGGCAGCGGCCATGACGGCGGCGGTTCCTCTTCCAACTGCTCATCGTCGAGCTGCTCCTCTTCCTCAAGTTGTGGAGGTGGTGGGGGCGGCGATTAACACATCAGTTGAGAATTTACGATTACTCATTCCACCAAAGCCAGGAGGATCACATTGTCACTCATCGGTGAAGAACGCAAACGCACCATTATTGAGCTTCTGGACAATAACGGCGAGGTCACCACAGCTGAGCTTGTCAGCTTATTACAGGTATCCAAGGAAACGATCCGCAGATATCTGGACGATCTTGAAGCTCAGGGGAAGCTAAGGAAGATTTACGGCGGAGCTGTTAAACGGAGCTATGCTCAGGAGGAGCCCCCTTATCTGGATCGAGTCACCCTGTATCAGAAGCAAAAAACACAAATAGGCCGCCTATCGGCTGGCCTTGTGAAGGACGGAGATGTCCTTTTTTTGGACGAAGGCACGACTTCACTTTCCATCGTTCCTTATTTGAACCAACATGATCTTACGATCATAACGCATTCATTTCCCATATCGACCTTGTTGATCGAAAGAAGCAATCGGCATACATTTAAAGGGCGTGTGCTGTTTCTTGGTGGCGAAATCAGTGTCAAGCAGGCACGCTGTTCCGGGTCCATCACGGAAACCATGCTGAGTCATTATTACGTCGATAAAGCATTCATTTCTGTTGACGGCCTTCATCCTGAAGCAGGCATTACAAGTATGGACGAAGGCAAGGCGCTCATTTCCCGAAAAGCCATCCAGCAGACGAACGATGTGATCGTTATTAGCGATTCCTCCAAGCTGGGTCAACGCTTTCCTTATAAAATTAGCGATTCAGAGCATATATCCCGGATTGTGTGTGATCTGGAGCCTCCCGAAGAATGGGAAACGGTATTGAAGCAGCAGACTATCAAATGGCTGACGACAGCTGGGCTTTAATCAAAGCCGTTTAATCGGCTGCCGATGATGCTGTATGCTTTTCATTGGCAAATAATCCACTCGGCAGCTTGGCATCCCAAGCAGCAGGCGCTTGAAGCCCGAGAGCATGTGCAACGACAGCGGCTGTATCTGTGATTGTAAGTCCTGAAAGCGCTGCCTCTGTCTGGATGCCCGGACCGATACATCCCCAAAAAATCGTTGTGTCGAGTGGATGATCACTGCCATGGTCCTGTGGTTGAATCCCTCCGCCTCCATGATCGGTTACGATGATGATCAGGCTGTCATCCCAGATTCCTGCTTCCTCAATCGCAGCGAGAATGATCCCCGTGTGTGCATCCGTCATCTCAATTCCGTGAATCTGTTCCGGCGTATTGAAGCCATGTCGGTGCCCCATTGCGTCTGGCCAGTCCAAATCAATATACATCAACAGCAAATCGGGGTTGTCGCGAATATAGCTCGCAGCCGCAAGAGCCAGCTCACCATCCACCGCAATATTTACTTTATGAACCTCAAGTGAACGTTCAATAATCCCGTCATTAATCGGCTGCCAGGCGCTGAAGGAGGCCAGCTTATGATGTGGATAGGCTTCCCTTGCCAATCTAAAGACCGACGGGAACTCGGAATCCTCGGGAAAGC
Source organism: Paenibacillus sp. FSL H8-0034 (assembly GCF_038000305.1). NCBI lineage: Bacteria > Bacillati > Bacillota > Bacilli > Caryophanales > Paenibacillaceae > Paenibacillus > Paenibacillus sp. FSL H8-0034. Next base: position 2,929,445 of record NZ_JBBOBS010000001.1, on the reverse strand, counting down.
TCGCCGCAGCTGCCAAGTCATTGGTAAGTCCGTGCTTCTCCGGGACAACTCCATGCAACAGAGCCCCCCAGCATTGGGCACTGATCGAGGGTACTACCGTCTGAGCCTCCAGGGTAAACGCGCCTGTCTGAATGAATCGATCCAAATGGGGAGTATGTGCCCCTTGCACAAAAGTTCCTGCCCCGTCCCATCCAATAATAATGACACGATTAATGTTCTTCAATACCCATCACGCTCCTGGAATATGATTATGGGCTTCCCCAAATACCAACCGAAATGACCCCTGCCGTTATCACACCGGATAACATGATTCGGCGCAGTCCATCCGATTCTTTTAATAAAATGATGCCAAATAAAGCACCGAAAACGGTTCCAATCTCGCGCATAGGTGCCAAATACGATAAAGGTGCAAGCTGCATAGCAAATAAAAACAGCAGGTACGAGCCCGGTGAGCATACCGTTCCCAGTAGAATCGTCTTGACATTCAGCTTCCATTCCTGTTTGATCAAGCCGGATCGAAGCGCAATCGGACTTAGCACAAGCAGGTACGCGATATTCGCAAGCTCGATTAAAGCTACCGGCGAGAGCGTCTGTAGTACTATTTTGTCAGTCATGACATAACCGGTGATGCATAATCCTACCGCAAACACAGGTAACATATTGCGAATGGCAGGCGCTTCCTTTCCTCGTTTTCGGGTAAATCCACCGAGTGCGAACAGACCGAGAACGATACCGCACACGCCTGCCCATCCCACAGGTGTCATCGTTTCACCCATGAACAGCACACTTAAAATCGGCACAAGCAGCGCACCCGTTCCACGCATAATGGGATACGTTTGTGACATATCTCCAAGCCGATATACAATCGGAAGCAAAAAGCAGTATGCCATTTGAAATACCATGGACAGCAGCATAAGCGCCAACACGGCTGAGGTAAGCTGAGCCTGCCACAATTCACTAACAAATTGGGGCAGCAATAACACAAACGATGTAATGTGGATCGACCATAGGAATACAATTTTATTAGTGCTGGTTTTGGTAAATAAGTTCCAGACTGCGTGCATCAGCCCAGAGCCAATCACGAGTATAAAAGCGATAACGATGACCACTTCTCCTCCTTTCTCAAAGATGAATGCTTATGGCTTCATCATACTCCGTCGCTTTCAAACTGTCAATTAAAAACAATTAAAAGCAACTAATAAAAAGGAAAAGCAAGTACCTATTTTAATACTAACAGAGATATGAACATGGCAAAGCCCGCCGGTCATTCACTAGGCCAGCGGGCTTGGTATCCGATTATTGACATATCCTCTTACACAATCCAATCATGAATCATGGTGCTGCTGAAGAGCGATTTCCATACGAGCGGCAGCCTTCCTATTCATCCTCATGTGCCCACTCATTGGAGCTGACCTCGTAAAAATGATTGTACACTTCGTTAAGCAGCATGATGAGCGTTCTGCTTTGCTCCTCTCCCAACTTCTCGATGAGACCGGAGAAAAGAAACTGGTATCTTTCTGTAGCTTTCTGAACGACAGCTTCTCCTTTGCCCGTCAGCCGGAGTAACGTAATCCGTTTATCGGTAGAATCATTAAACCGTTCTACCAGACCAGCAGCTATTACATTTTTGATCATTTGTGTGACAGTTGGCGAAGTCACCGATAACCGTTTGCTAATATCAGAAATATTGACACCATGATCACTTTCATTCGTAAGTTGATTTAAGCAAAGCAGCACGCGGATCTCGCTCGATTTAATACCGTAGACGGTTTGCTTTCGCCATGCGGCTTTACCAAACCGTTCAAAGGTTTCAGACATTTCCTTCATAATAGAAGACAATTCCTCATCCACGGCAGCTATCACCTCCGTTTGCTATTTTCATTTCTTGTACTACTCCTGCTCAAGAATCGATGCTTCACGATCACGAATGATTCGTCTGAGCTCGTTGGCAATGTCCCGAGTAATTATACCTTGCTCGTACAAGGCCTGTACCTCATCTCGTTCCGCTTGGATCGCTACCCAATGCAAATCTCTTTTGACTTCATCACTGCCTGCCTTATTTCCTTGTTGTGAAAGATAGGACTCTGACAGTTTATCTTTAATAAAATGGTAATGGTTAATGACCTCCATAACCTCTTTCTCTTTGGACCCGGAATGGAGCCTTCCCATAGTTTCGATAACGACACTGCTGGTTCGCAGCTTAATTTGTCTCATAGCCTCCCGATCCGATCTGGATTGAGCGTCTGAAAACCTCGATACATCCTTGAAAAAGACTCCCTTAAACCTTTTAGCTAAAGACTTCAGGATAATAAGCAAGAGATGCGTCCGACTTGATAAAATCAGCTCAAGCTGCTCCAAGCTGTCAAGAAATAAAACAGCATGCTCCTTGCTTATTTCCTTGTTTGCCAACAAGCGGCGCGTTTCTTCACGTTCTATTTCAACCGCTTCGATTCGAAATTTGGGTTCATCTTTACTCATGCGCAGGCTGCCATATCTGTTTTCATTGGGCTGAATGTGCTTCATCCAACGATTATAATCGGCCAGAACAGCCGCGGATTCAGCCTCGTTGTCTTCATTCGTAGCCTGATGAACCGCCTCAATCGCAGCGCTCATCATCTTGATCTGACCCAGTCGCTCTTTTTCCAGCCGCTCTTCTTCATTCTTCTTTCCATCGTTGCTGGCTAACAAGGGAAGTAGAATGCTTGCAGTAAGCAGAGACAGCAGGATGACAACCGTTGCCAGGAAAATAACCAGGGTGCGTTCTGGAAATGGGTCGCCATTATCGATAATCAGCGGAATGGAGAAGGCGCCCGCAAGCGTCACAGCACCGCGAACACCCGATAAAGAGGTCATCGCAAGAATTTTAAACGATATTTTCTCATTGCTTTTAATACGGCCAAATATGCTGCCCACTCGCGAAAAAGCGAAGGTCCATAAAAAGCGGAGCACGATCAGCATAACGAAAATGGCCAGCGCATAGCCCAAGACTTCCCCGTTGTTGAAATCAGGACTCCCCAGTACCGTACTGAAAACACTTGGAATTTGTAAACCCAGAATAACAAATACGAGCCCGTTTAACAGGTAAAGAATCACGGACCAGGTATTATCTGAAACCTCATTCGTTCGGGGTTTTGCCTTTTGCGACTTATCTCGTTCGACAGCGTGCATAACACCACCGGCCACCGCGGCTAATATGCCGGATAAGCCTAATTCCTCTGCTGCCAAAAAAAGTGCAAAAGGAGTCAGAATATGTATGAGCATATGCATGGTCTCGTCTTCGAGCCCGGATCTGCGCAGCAATATACGTAAACCGGTAATGAGCGATGCCAGCACCGCACCAACGACAAGGCCGCCAATAGCTATTATTAAGAAGCTGGCACCAGCCTTCGGTAAAGAAAATACGCCGGTTACAGCAGCAGCTACCGCGAATTTGAAAGCGACAAGTCCTGAAGCATCGTTCATCAACGCCTCGCCTTCGAGCAGATGCATCAAGCTTTTGGGCAGGCGGATTCTCCCTGCTAATGCACCGACAGCGACGGCGTCTGTCGGCGACAGTATGGCAGCAAGACCGAACGCCACAGGCAGCGGGATTGATGGTATCATCCAATGAATGGCATATCCGATCAGAAAAACAGTTGCGAAAACAAGTCCGACGGCCAGTATTAAAATAGGTGCGCGAAGACGCCACAGCTCACCGCGGGGGGTGTGTTTGCCATCGTTATAGAGCAGAGGAGCGATAAATAAAAGAAAAAAAAGTTCAGGCTCCAAGTGCATATGAATGCTGAGTGGAATAATAGTTACAATAACGCCCAGAGCAATTTGAATGAGGGGAACGGGAACGAATGGAATCTCCCGATTTATAACATTAGACACCCCGATAAGCGCAAGCAAAACCAAAATCGTAATAAACAATTCCATACCTAGCTTCTCCTCTTCAGCAGTTTTACATTGTACTGGACATGCATATATTAAATCACACAATTAGATAGGTTTGCAACCTATCTAATTGCGGACGACCTATTTTAAATCCGCTGAAATTAATGTCTCCCTTCGCACACAATTTGATACCTTTTATTTACAAACCAAATGTACGTTTATACAACAAAAAACCCGCCCCAGGCGGGTTTCTATCCATCCAATACGTGCTAAGCCTACAGCCTTGAGCCATGACACATTATCGCTGTGGCTGCTAGTAGTTCTTCTCTTACCCTTTCAGGCCCGTAGTAGCCAGTCCCTGCACCAAATATTTTTGGAAAAATAAAAATACGAGCATCTGCGGAACAATCGACAGCACGGACATCGCGAATAATGGACCCCATTGTGACATCGAGGACGGATCTGCAAACATCCGCAGGCCGAGCGATACGGTGAACAGCTTCGTTTGATTCAAGTAGATAAGCGGCCCGAGGAAATCATCCCACGACCAATAGAACGAAAAGATAGCGACTGTCGCCAAGGCCGGAGCCATCAGCGGAAGCATCATATGCCAAAACACGCCAAAGGTAGAACAGCCGTCGATAACCGCTGATTCATCCAGCTCCTTGGGAATTCCTCTGATGAATTGAATCAGCAGGAAAATGAAAAATGGGGTTCCGCCTACGAATGCGGGAACGATCAATGGTAGAAAGGTATTCACCCAATCCAGCTTGTGAAACAAAATATATTGAGGAATCAATGTGACCTGCGCCGGCAGCATGATCGCCATCAAAAGTAAAGCAAACAATAACTTACGCAGCTTAAACTGCAGACGTGCAAAACCAAATGCTACCAGACTGGACGAAATCAGCGTACCCATCACAATCGCTGTCGTAATGATTAAGGAATTTTGAAAAAACAGCCCAAAATGAAAATTACCGAACCCTGCCCAGCCCTTCACATAATTATCCCATCGCAGGCTTGAAGGTATTAAGGAAGACGCATTTTGAAAAATCTCCGCTTCCGGCTTCACCGAGCTCGAAATGGCCCACAGGATCGGATACACCATGAACAACCCCAGCAGCACCACGCCTGTATGAAATAAAATCGTACGTATCGAACTACTCATCCTATTTCCCTCCTTCGGTTTCATAATGAACCCATGAGGACGAAGATTTGAAAATCAATGCTGTGAACAGACCCACGATCAGCAGCAGGACCCAGGCCATCGCCGATGCATAGCCCATATGGAAATGCGTAAATGCCGTTTCGTACAAATACACCGCGTAAAATAACGTAGAGTCCATCGGGCCGCCACTTGTAATCAGGAAGCTTTGCGTGAAGGTCATAAAGCCTCCTATCGTCTGCATCACCAGATTGAAAAATATGATAGGCGTCAGCATAGGCAGCGTAACACGGAAAAAGCGCATGACTGCTCCGGCCCCATCCATTTTGGCTGCCTCATACAATTCAGTTGGAATTTGCTTGAGCCCCGCCAGAAAAATAAGCATCGGTGAGCCAAACTGCCAAACCACGAGCAGAATCAATGTCCATAAGGCAAAGTCAGGACTTGCAATCCAGCTCATACCTTTAATCCCGATCAAGCCCAGAAGTGAATTGACAGCTCCCTTGGAGCCGAATAATTGCTTCCACATCACAGCAACCGCGACACTTCCGCCAAGAATGGACGGAATGTAATATAAGGTACGGTAAACGGTAACCCCTTTTCGATCCACATTGAAAATCATCGCAACCAGCAAGGCAAACAACAATTTAAGCGGAACTGAAACGAGCACGAACAGCAGAGTTACTTTAAGTGCAGTGAGAAAACGTTTATCGCTGGTAAACATCTCGATATAATTATCGAGTCCAATCCATTTGGGGTTGGACAGCATGTCATATTGCGTAAAGGAAAAATACAAAGAGGCCAGCATCGGGCCGATAATGAATACGATAAAACCTATTAGCCACGGTGATATAAAAGCATACGCAATGATCGTTTTTTTCCATTCCCGTAATGCGGCAAGCTTATTCACCCTGATAGATTGGCGGTCTGTTGCTACTGTCTGGCGCATCGTGAATCGCCCCCTATATAAAGATGAGCCGTCCGATGCCGAACGGCTGTTTACTTAATTTGTAGAATTCCTGGTTAACGTGTTAATAAACTTACTTTGCGCTTTTGGCTAAAATTTGCTCAGCATCCTTACGGAATTGCTTGGCACCTTCCTCCGGTGTCAGCTTGCCAAAATTGATCTGCTCCTGCAGCTTGCCGAGCAGCGTTCTGATTTCATTATCCCCTGGAGGGGATGGTGCTTCACTCTCGCGAGCATACTTTTGGGCAACTTCAACGTAGGAGAACATCTGCTTGGACGTGTCTGGAAGCTTCGCCGAAACCGATTTGCGGATTTCAGAGGAGATCGGAATTCCCCGCTCTGCCGCCAAGATATCATTGCCTTCAGCATCATTGGTGAAAAAGTCGATCAGCTTGGCTGCTGCTTCCGGATTTTTCGAGTGGCTCGTAACAGCGAATGACATCGCCGCTTTCAGAAAATGTCCTTCCTTGCCGCCGGGCAGTGTCGGGTAAACCGTCATTTTCAACGGACGTTTGGAAGCCGCTACCAAGGCGACAATCTGATTGCTTTGAACCGGCTGAATCGCTGCTTTACCATGAACCAACAGTGAATTTTCCAGCTGTTTAAATTCGGATTGAACCTCAGGTCCTGGTGCCAAACCTTCCTTCATCAGCTTCTGCCAGTAGGTATAATAGTCAACGAACACCTTATCATCGGGATAAGCGAGCTTTTTCCCATCTGCCGAATAAAACATCGTACCGTTCTGTCTGACAAAATGCTTGAATCCGTCATAACCGTTATCCAGTGTAATCCCGTAGAAATCTTTACCCAGCTTGGCTTTCATAGTACGCAACGTATTGGCCATATCCTCATACGTATAACCCGGCTTTAATTCTTCAACGCCCGCTTTCTGGAATAGAGCCGGATCGTAGATCATCGTCATCGTGTTGGTACCCAGATTGACACCCCACAGCTTGCCGTCCACTTTATCCGGTAAATAGTTGGCATCGACATTTTTAAGATTAATCGTTCCTTTATCTACATAAGGGTTCAAATCGACGAGCAATTTCCGTGAGACGTACTCATTGATGACGCCTTCATGAATTTGCATCAGATCCGGCAGGTTTCCTCCGGCAGCCTGGGTGTTCACTTTATTCCAGTAATCGTCAAACCCGATAAATTCGGATTGCACCTCAATATTCGGATTTTTTTTCATGAACAAATCGATGGCTTTCAGCGTTTTATCATTCCGGTCCTGAGAGCCCCACCAGGCTACACGAATTTTCACCTTCGCTGCCGGGTCCGTCTTGGCCGGTTCTGCCTTGGGTGCCTCCTGCTTGGGAGTATCGGTTTTGGGAGCCATTGTACTGTTGCCGCTATTGGCCCCCGTCGAACAGCCTGCCACTCCCCCTGCCAATATCACCATGGACATCATTGCTACCAAACTTCGCTTCATATTGAACCCTCCCTTTTCCTATGTACATCAATGAAGTGAAACAACCGAGATCAACCTTACGGGTTAAATCATGACCCTTGCGTGTGTAACCGCCGCTTCCCTGGTACAGGACATGACGCGAATAGCTTGCGCGCCGCATTGTCCGTCGATCTCGAATGGGCGATCTTCACGCAGCGCATTTACGAAGGATTGATGAACATTAGGCAATGCCCCGCCACCGGATAGCGTATGTGGAAATTCAGCCTCGATCATGGTGCCGCCCTCGTAAGCCAGCTGTTCATCAATAAAGCTGTCCTTGAGTTGTATCGTCAACTGTCCACGATCCAGCACATATCGAGCCCAGCCTGCCGTTCCGTTAACCTCCAGTACATACAAGGGGGTATCGGCTTGAACGAACGAGCTGTACGTTGTTTCGAGAACCGCTGTTACGCCTCTCGCCAAACCGTATATGGCCGTTGTCACATCATCGCCCTTCATCGGTGCATACAGCGTATTGGAATAGGCCTGCACCCATTCAATATCGCTATGCAGCCAGGCAAACAGATCAATCATATGGACACCAAGCAAATCCAGAGCACCCGAAGCCTCCTCCATTCGCCATTGCCCCTCCTGTATACGGAAGCCGTTGGAAGAAATCATCCTGCCCCCCAGCGAAATGATCTCACCCATATGGTCTTGCCGGATCAACCGTCTGAGCAACTGAAGTGCCGGGTCCCCTCGAAAGCACATATAGACGCCAAGCTGACGTTCACAACGAACGGCTGCATGCACCATCCGTTTAGCAGCATCGAAGGTGCCTGCCAATGGCTTTTGACATAAAGCATGCTTGCCGGATTCGAGACAGGCTATGGTCACGGACTCGTGGAAACGATTAGGCACAGCAATATCCACCCAATCGATTTCCTGATCTGACCATATCGCGTTGGAATCATTCGTCCAGTGAGGAATACCAAATTGCTCGGCGGCAGCTCTTGCCTTATTGATATCAGGATCACACAACCATTTGAGTCTGGAGCCATTCAACGCTTGGTGAGCGGGAAGGTGAAGCGCCTGGGCAATGCCTCCGATTCCGATTAATGCAGCCGTCAGTATTGTCATTCTGCTAAGCTCCTTTGTTCGCCCTTAATCCAGGGACGCTGTCAATGAGTTCTCTGACGTCCCCATGTACGCGCTTGCATACTTGCCGGGAATGACTGTCTATATCTACAGCTGCTCCAGAATCCCTGCTGATCGCGTCGGCAATTATAACGATTCTCATCTTTGACCCCCCTTTAGCCATACCGACTCTTCCTAAAAAGCTTATCATAAAAAAACACGTTAAACTTTCATTAATAACGGTTATAATGTAGTTAAAGTACGGTGTTAGGAGGTACTGTATGGCCGTTATTGAGCATTTGGATTTGACGGATAACCATTTTGTTCTGAAGTATCAGGCAGACCAAAAAATGGTGAACCATTTTCATGCCCATAAAGGAATGGAGTTTATGTATATTTACGAGGGGAAAGGTCATTTGATGCTGGATAGCCGAATGTATGAGTTTAATAGCGGACAATTGATCGTGTTCCAGCCCTTTCAGCTGCACCGTATCCAGCAGGATAACAGCTCGGATTATATACGCTCCTATGTCGTATTCGAGCCGTCACTGTTTGATACTTATTTGGCACCATTTCCGGTATTGCGCAGCTTTTTCCAGCATCTATGGAAGGATCAGTTGAGCAAGCAAATATTCGAGCTGAGTGAGGAGCACCCGCTGGTTCTGCTCTACAAGGAACTCCATGAACGATGTGCCAAGGTTCCCTCCAACACGCTGGCTGAGGAATATGGTTTGTTTTTCGTCCGTTTTCTATGCCTGCTTCGCACGATATGGGCGGAATATGATAGCACGGATGGCGCTTCAATCCGATCGCTCAACCACGCCGAACGGATTATGGATTGGATCGAGGCGCATTATCAGGAGCCTTTCTCCATTCACGAGCTGGCCAAGGAGGTTCATCTGTCCCACAAGCATATCTCCGCACTGTTCAAGCAAAAAACCGGGGGAACCATCACCGACTATCTGATGGCCAAACGTCTGAATCAGGCGTGTTTATTATTAAAAACCTCCTCCAAAACCATCAGTGAGATTTGTTTGGAAAGCGGTTTCGCGAATCTGTCTTATTTTTGCCAGTTTTTCAAAAAAAGGATGAGCATCACGCCCTATCAATACCGAAAGCAGTATTTGGACTTATAGCTCTCTTCTTATGTTCAACTGGTTGCGCTGATCTCTGGGTGAAATTCCTCTGTACTGCTTGAATTGCTTGTTAAAATAACTTAAGGAATGGAAGCCGCACTCAAAAGCGATATCGGTGATCGATTTGGCTGTGTGGTCCAGCAGGTAGACTGCAGATTGCAATCGTAAGCGGCTAATAAATTCATTGGGGGACAGACTCGTAGTGCCTTTGAATTTTTGGAAAAACAGTGTTTTTCGCAGATTCGACATGAGGATCATTTCGTTGATATCGATATCCTCAGAGAAATGGGAAAGCATATACTGTATGACATTAATAATCCCCTGATCCGTTTTGGAATTAGAAGGATCATCCAGCTGCACGGCCTCATAGTAGCGGAATATCATCACCAGAATATCGATAAAATACAGATATTGCTTGGCCCTCCATCCGGGAAGCTGCTGTTCCCCTTCGGCTATCGCCAGCTTGGAAGCGTATTGTATCGCTTGAGCGTATGTTGTATGTGCAGGAATTAATGGCGAGAACTTGTCGGCCGCATAGAACGGCGTTAGCAGCTTATGTCCTTCCGGGATTGACCTCGCAATCGAAGGGGCAAACAACACCATCGTCCACTCTACCGGCTTATCACTTTCCTCAGCCAGATTCCAATGCGGCTCAAAAGGACGAAACACATAAACATCACCAGGCTTGCCATGATAATCACGGTCGCACAGGTGGTATTTGACATTATTTTTTAACACAATGCTAATTTCCAGCGCATCATGAACATGCATCTCATGCTCGGTTAAAGTACCCACTTTTTTCACAAAATTAAGTTCATCATCCAAACGAATATCATCGTAAAACATAGCTGCTTCCTCCGTCATTTCAGGTTGAACCTGGAATACTTGTCAGCCTTTAAGTATAGCAGACATCCTTTTATTATGAAAGCGGATCCAAGTATGAGCAAGTACTAGGCAAAAAACCGAAAGCACTTGGCTTCCGGTTCTTGTTGCGTATCTTAATAAACCCGTTTGGCTCCCAAATATCTCGGTGTCCAGTAGCTGTTGTTGTCTAAAGTCTGGACAGCAATGCCTGACGAACGGGTCGCTGAAATAAACTGGCCCCCGCCTACATAGATGCCGACATGGTCAACGACTCCTGGTATATTGATGCTGAAGAAAACAAGATCTCCCGGCTGCAGCTTGCTTCGACTTACCGCTGTGCCCATTTGAGACAATTCGGCAGAGGACGTCCGATTCATGGTAACACCATATGTCGAAAACATATAATAGACGAAGCCGGAGCAATCAAATCCAATACCAGGATTCGTGCCACCCCATACGTAGGGGGTTTTTAGGTAATTGTAGCTATCAGCGACAATTTTGTTTTTGATCCATGCATTGGTAATGGCTGTCTGGGTCTTCAGGTCGGCCATTCCAGTTATCGGCAAACTGTATGCTTGTTGAAAGTCCACGATAGCCTGTGTAGTCATGCTTCCGTAGTAACCTGTTGCGGTATCGTATTTAAAATACCCAAGTACTTTCAAATTGGTTTGCAGCAAGGATACCTGAGTGCCTGTAGATCCCTGTGACAGAACTGTTGAGAAGGCCGGCTCCGCAAAAGCGGAACAAGTAAGATAAGGGAGAGTGGAGGCGGATAACAATAGTGCAGAGCATAGCAGAAATTTGGATAATGTCTGTTTCATCTTGTCAATTCCCTTTCCACAATGAAGTTTCTCCCATCTTACCCTCTTCCTTGCTATTCTAACAATACATAATTTTTAGTATAAAACACTAAAATATGTTAATAAATACATATAAAAATACGAAAGGTACCAGTTGCCCGGCACCCTTCGTATATCCAAAACGGATATGATTTAGCAATTATTACTTAACTTGGTCCAACAGCTTGCCAATCAGAGTCACTGCTTCTGCACGCGTTGCACTCGCATCGGGTGCGAACAAATTATTATCTCTTCCGTTAATAATTCCTTGCTTAGCCGCAGCAGCAACGTACGCACGTGCCCAAGATGGAATTTGCTCGGCATCTGCAAACGAAAGTGTTTCCTTTTCATCAGACGGAAGCTTCAACGCCCTCCCGATCATAACAGCGATTTCCGATCTGGAAATTTTGCGGTCTGCGCGGAAAGTTTGATCCTCATAGCTCGTTATAATACCTGCACCTACAGTCTGAGCCAAATGTGGTTTTACCCAATCTGGTATGCTGGAGAGGTCAGCAAAAGTTAATTCTGTTGCTTTGCCCTCTAATTTGAGTGCACGACTGATCATTACCGTAAATTCAGCACGATTGATTTCACCGTCAGGTCGGAACGAACCATCCTCATACCCATTAACGATGCCAAGTGCCACTGCACGCTCAATTGCGGCTTTACTCCAATGGTTCTGGATATCGCTTAACGCAATCTGTCCTGCTGTTGGATTAACCGTTGGTTGACCACTCTCGGCGATCGATGTCAGCGTTGCATTTTGATCAATTTCCTTCAAGCTGGACTTATCATAAGCAATTTCAACATCGAAGGACTGGACGTCATTGACGGCTGTCTGAGCCAATTTGACCGAGCCTTTTGATCTCGCTGATAAATCCTTTACTTCATATTCGATTTCACGAGTATTATTCAATTCATCCTTGCTAAGGACGCTAACCTCGGACAAGCTTCCATTTTGCTCAATCTTGATTTCTGTTATTTCTTTACTTTGTTTAACAATAAAGGAAACATATTGTTTTCCTCCACTTACTCTTACGATACCTGGGCTTTGCACATAATCCTGAATGATTGATTTCTCATCCGTTCCACTTTTAAAAATCGTGAGGTTCGTGCTGTACTTGCCGTCAACCAAAGTTGATAACACCGTTCCTGACCCGCCCCCAGAGCCGCCGCCACCCGAATTCCCAGAGCCGCTATTGCCTGTGCCTGGTGTTGTAGGTGTGGTTGGATCGTCGGGTACATTGACTGCGATGACCTTGTCAAATTCTAATTTAAAGGTATGTTCCTCTCCTGCTGAACCCTTTAATTGAATGGCGTAGGTAGCTGTCAAATCCTCAGTTTCAAACTCCACCTGCCTGGAGCTTTCCTCAGCAGCCAATATTCTTACGACGCCTGATTGTTTGAGTGAATATTGAGGTAATAATTCAGATGATGTACCGTCAGCATGAATACGCCGGATTTTCGAAACCGTTACTCCACTTTTCAATTTTATTGCTGCCATTTTCTTACCGTTAACTACCTTCAGAGTACCTCCGTTGTCGATATAGTTACTGATTGGAGTTCCAGAGCCATCCTCCGATACTGCTGCTTTGAAGGTAACACTGTATTCACCGTTTTTAACAGGCTGAGTTAAATCAATAGTTTTGTCAACTACGACTGCTTTGAACGCATTTAGCGCTGTTTGCAGAGCTGCTAATGCTCCATCCACCTGCTGCTGGGTAGCGGATGTATTGCCAGCCGTTACCTTGGCTTCATTAACAGCAACTAATAATGTGCTTTTCGTACCTGTTGGATATTGCCCATGGTTTGTTCCTTCTACAGCTGCATCATGGATGGCTTGCGCTTCAGCTATAAGTGCTTGCAAGGAATTGGTATTCACGATAATGAATTTCAAACGAATCGAATGATCCATTTCATAAGGCGATCCATTTGGCAGTGAGGTAGATACATGCACCACAGCGTTCAACAATGCCGTCATGTCGCTCACTTCAAACTCAACTACTCTTGTATTCGCTGCTGTATCTGTGCTGACTACAGTTGTTTCCACCATTGTACCGTTCTGATCCACCTTGAAGCTCGGTATCGTCGTGCTGTCATTGATCGTAAATGACACCTTGTTCTTGCCGTCTTGTACTTTCCACTTCGCTGGTTTGCTTAAGTACCTATCCATGGATGAAGCTTCATCCTTGGTAGCATGCAGCGCTGTAAAGTTTATTTCTCGTTCCGTGGTTATACTGGAAAAACCGAGCTCTACATCGTACTCATTGTCGTACAAGAAGGTAGGCGTTACCTGCCAGTAAATTTTCACCCATCCGTTCAATCGTGCATTCAAATCATTAACTTCGAATTTAATAACTCGGGTGTTGTTAGCGGTATCGTTGCTTACGATTGCCGTTTCTGTCAAACTTCCAGCCTGCTCAGTCTTGAACGAAGTGATTTCAGCACTTTGCAGTAAATTGAACGAAACATACTTTTTACCGCCGGCAACTGTTAATTTACCGCTATTCTTATCTACGTAATCGTACATCACCGAATTTTCATTCGTACCTTTTTTGTAAATGTTGAAGCTGACCGCGTACTCGCCGTCTGCTAATCCTCCCGTCCCTGTACCCGGATTAGTGACAACAACGACTGCTGCTTTGAACACAGTCAGCGCCGCTTGCAGAGCTGCCAGTGCTTCATCCAACTGCTGCTGAGTAGCGGATGTATTGTCAGCCGTACTCTTGGCTTGATTAATAGCCACAAGCAATGTGCTCTTCGCACCTGCCGGATATTGACCATTTGCACTTCCTTCCACAGCTGCATCATGGAATGTCTGTGCGTCGGTTATCAACGTTTGCAAGGAGGTCTTATTCGAAATTTCGAATCTCAAACGAATCGAATGATCCATTTCATAAGGCGTCCCATTTTTTTGTACAGTAGATATATGCACCACAGCGTTCAGCAATGCCGTCATGTCGCTCACTTCAAACTCCACAACTCTTGTATTCGCTGCTGTATCTGTGCTGACTACAGTCGCTTCCACCATTGTACCGTTATGATCCACCTTGAAGCTCGGTATCGTCGTGCTGTCATTGATCGTAAATGATACCTTGTTCTTGCCGTCTTGTACTTTCCACTTCGCTGGTTTGCTTAAGTACCTATCCATGGATGAAGCTTCATCCTTGGTAGCATGCAGCGCTGTAAAGTTTATTTCCTGGACGGTAGGATCACCGGCCGGATACACAGTAAAGGTGAACGAGCAATCATCGACTTTTAATTTGTTGCCATCCTTGTTGATAATGGAGATATCGGATGCTTGAATCGCTACGTTACGAATTTGTGAGGTTTCTTTAGTCTGCACGGATAAAGATAGCAATTGAAAAGAAGTCTCGGATGTAATACTAACAGGATTGCTTCTGTCCTTGATATCAAAAGTAACGAGATACTTTCCGGGAGCTACTTCCGTTTTTACCGGTGTATTAAACTGATTTTGGGCAGTAGCGTCCGATAATTCCATCTCATTCGGATTAAAGGATATCGTCGCTTCATATCCATACACTTGCTGGTACACACTATTGGTCACATTACCAACAGATTGCCAAATATTAGAGAGCTTGTTTCCACCATACACCGAGGTTGTGGCGGATTTTAATTGTACGGTAGGATCACCGGTAGCCGCCGTTGCATCCGGAAGCGGGATGCCTGCAAGCAGGACAAACAGAATGAGTAAGCTTGACATGACTTTCTTAAGTTGCGCGTTCACAATATCTCTCCTTTACGAATAAGCAGCAAGGATATGCCACAGATAATACTCAGTAGGGCTATTGACACCTTTAAATAATAACGATAATCATTCTCAACAATAATGCAAAAAAAATATTGTTACATCTTTCTTACTTCACTTAGTATTTGCCAATCAATCTTGATTTCTGCTTATACCGGGTGTTGAATTGCCGTATGCATACAATTTCGATAGTATATGAGGGAGTAAATAATTGTCAACCCCTAATTTGATATAACTTTTCTTGATATGGGATATTAAAATTTGTTATTAAATTTATCATTGACAATGAGAATCATTTTCAATAGTATTTAAATTAATGTGTAATTGCTCCATATCTCATAAAATACATAAAGCTACTCACGTTATACAACCATGAGCAGCTTTATTTGAATACATATACAATTACTTCTTGTAAGGAGACAGATCTTCGCGGTCTGTCAGCAGCTTGCCCGTCTCGGCATATCGGCAGACGGCCGATGCCACCTGGAAGGCATACGCTCTTCTTGGCAGGTCGGTATGGTTGGTTTTACTATGATGCAGCGTTTCCCTATGGAAAATGACAGCATCTCCTGGAGCCATTGGCTTGCAAGGTGCCCCGTTATCCGGATCAGCAGCACGGCGATGTGTTTCACCAGCCTCATTCAGATCCTTTTGACGGCCCAAACGATGGGATCTTGGTGCCAGCCACAAGCCTGCGTTTTCTTGAGTGATATGATCCAGTGCGACAAAACCATTCAGCATATGTCCCAGAATATGCGTGTACATATTATCCTGATGCCAGGCCAAGCCTTCTCCACGTGGAGGCACAACAGCATACATCCCCATCCAGAGCTTGACATCGTCTCCCAAAATGCGCTCAAAGGATTCAATAATCCGCGTATTGCTTAGGAAATTGACGGTTTCCGGGAACTGTGCCTGACTTTTGGCCAAGCTTACAGTAGGATTGGACTTCCACTTGCCATCATTGGATTGCTGGGTGGCAAATTCCGTATTTTCCTTGTTAATTTTATCAACAGCTTCCTGGGTCAAAAAGCCTGGAGCGTAGAAGAAGCCTTCACGATAAAATTCTTCAATCATTTCTTCAGTCAATACAAAATTCGATGCGTTGGTCATTAACATGGGGTGAACCCTCCTTGTTTGGTATGCTATAAATATATCGAAAAAATATGTTCTTCACTGCTTCAATTCAATCAATTAGTTGTACTTTTGTTCAGACCTTCGCAGAAACTAATAGAATTGGGCATGAGTGCTCTTGATTACAGATTAGTCTGCATTCGGATATGCTCGTAAGGCTTCCAACGTGACTGCTCAGAGACAGGCGCCTGCCCTTCCCTCGGCTGCAAAGCTGCCCAATGCTCGGTACCTGATTCAGCAGAGCGTACAATTTGTGACCATAATTCCTCAATTACCCCATAGGGAAGTGGGAGCCGATTCGTCACAGGTTCGGATTGAAGTCCAAGTTCAGCCACAATGCGGCTTAAAGCAAGCTCACATGCATCGCAAATCAGTTCACCGTACGCCCGAGTCGCCTCATCGGCATCCGATGCAGCCGCCAACCGTCCGCCAGCCCCATCCAACTCCTCCAAGGCTTTCTTGGAAGGATCTATCAGATCAGGACGTATGTGCATCAGCATCGAAATCTCGTATTTCCCGGCATGATCTCCCTTATACGTGCCCTCGACAAGATCAAAATCTGTTCCATACCAAATGTTCATTCCTGTCTTCTCCTGAAACATCCGGGAAATTTTACGCAGATCATGCACATGAGCCCCACCGTGCCCGGACAATATGACAGCCGACTGAAAGCCTGCATTATAGAAGGAACGCAGCTGATACAGGAAAAAATGGTAAAATACGTATGGAGGAACGGATGACATATAGGGATTATGTTCCCCCACATTTGCCTCCAGAAATTTGGCTGAAGGCCCCGTCTCGTGCACATGATAGTTCATGCTGGGAGCGACAATACCACCCACCTGCCGGGCTACACGTGTGCATAAATATTCCGCTTTGAAGGTGTCCAGACCAAAAGCACTGATCTGACCGTGCGGCTCACACAAACCAAGCGGCATATACACGATAGGACATTGCTGCTGGCGCTCAATCAATTCAGCCGGGAACAGCTCGGCCCACAGCACCTTGGAATCAGCTTCAGAGTCATTGCTCATAAATGTCTCCTAGCATGATAGAAGTGTCTGATCCAACGTTCACGGATTTTAATAAGCTCAAACAGCTCATCCGGCAATGCTTCCTTGTCACAAGCTGCGATATTTTCCGCTGCATATTCGAGTACCTGCATCGAAGAAATCGCAACGGTCACACCCGGGTCCTTCAGCACGAATTTAATGGCCAGCTCCGTTAATGAGCTCGCATACTGAGGCACATATTGGCGAAGGCGATCCACCTTGTCCAGATAAACACTTCGTGGCTGACAGTCAAAATAATTGTAGCGATAATCCGAATCGGGGATAACGGTATCCTCCTTCAAGAATCCCGTCAACCCTCCTTCGTCCAGAATAACTCTTGCGATGACAGCCACTTTATTCTCCTGGCAGATTGGAACCAGACAATCAAGCGCGACCGAGTCAAAAATATTGACGATCGTTTGCACCGAATCAATAACACCCGCTCTAACCAATGAAATCGCATGATCATGCCGGTGGTCCGGCAAAGAGACACCCAAATATCGAACCTTGCCTTCCTCTTTCAGCCTGAGCAGCTCTTCCATCCAATAATCTACACCATCCCATTGCGGCCAATAGACATGAAGCTGGAGCAGATCCAGTGTCTCTATATCCATAGCCTGCAGCGATTGCTCCACGCTCGTCCGTATAGATCCGGGCGGATAGGTGGATTGTACGTCCAGCGGAAAATGAAAGCCTGCACCGGGTAAGGAATGGTGCGGTGCCGAGGCAGCAGCTTTTGTTGCGATGAACGGCTTTTCCCCGCTCCACTCCTTTAAAGCCCTGCCTATAAGCTCCTCCGATCTTCCGTACACTCTTGCCGTATCAATAAAATTAACTTCGTTCTCCAGCGCAAACACAAGGGAACGGATCATCGCAGCATCGTCTTGCCGGCCAAAGATGCCATTTAAACCCATACCACCAAAACCAAGCCTGCTGATGGTTTCACCCGAACGAGCGAACACGGACGTTTGCATATAAATCTCCCTTCTTAAGCGAATACAGTCCTACTTTAGTTGTATCATGGAAAGCTGTGCAAAACTTCCCCAAACCTGACGTAAAAGTTGTACTTTTGTTCAGTCAACGTAAAGAAGACTGTCTCACAGGTCTCTTCAGACCTTGCGGGACAGCCCCTCTTCACTTCATGCCTTCTTTCTGTTAGCCGGATCGATTTCCGACTTTCCTGTATGAACACGCTCATTTATATATTTCGCTTGGCTTGACTCCCCAATATTTCTGAAAGCTTTTGGAAAAATAATTCACATGCTTATATCCCACCTGCTCAGCCGTGTCGTACACCTTAATGCCCTTGGTCAGCAATTCCTTGGCTCTTTCCATACGCAGTCGAAGTACATAATCGGAAAAGGATTCCCCAGTCACTTCCTTGAACGTCCGGCTTAAATAGGAATAGCTGATAAACATTTTTTCGGCAACCAGATACAGATTTAATTCCTCTTCATGCAGCCTTTCCTGAATAAACCCGATTACCTGACTCATTGCAAGCTGTGTGCCGGTTTGCCGCCTTTCGGTTATCGTTTGGCTAATACGTGAAGTCATCCGGCGCAGCCATTCACCAACCTGCTCTTTCGATAATAGCTGGTTGAAGTTTTCAAAATCGGCATAATCCTGCTGCAGCGCTTCACGCAATGTCCATCCGTGGATATGTATAATCCTTGCCAGCAGACACGTAATTCGCCATAGCATCTCCTTCGCCTCCGTAACAGGCGTATGAGCAGAGAAACCCAGCTCCATCATCTGTTGTATAAAGGCTTCGCACTTGGTACGGTCTCCTGTTTCAATAGCAACCTCATATTCCTTCTCCAAATGGCTCATCATCATCCACGAGTCCTGAATCGAGACCACATCCCTATACGGAATCGCGATTTCATTGCCCAGAATAATCCGCTCCTGCAGAGCCATTCGGCTCTGCTTATAGGCATTGGCGAGCAGCTGTTTATCGGCCACCAGAGGCCCTATACCTGCACTGGCCGTCAGCTTGAGACAATCCTTAACTGTCCCGAGCAGCCCGCTAATAAGCGGATTCACCCGCCCATACACCGTTTCATCCCGCTCTTCATCCGACCATATGAAGACCACAGCCGTCATGCCGTCATCATCCTGCAATACCACACATTCCTGATCAGCCAGCACATCGCTCGCAATTGTAGCAAGCAAAAATTGTACCAGTGATCGATCCTGTACCTGAAAGCGGCCGTTGTCCTCTGAGATGGGGTCCATGTCGAATATGATGGGCAAATATTTGCGGGCATCCAGGGCTAACAGAAGATCCCGCCCTCTTTTCTCGATCTCCCATATGGAATAACGCCCATTCAACCAATTTTTATAAAACATCTTTTGCAAATCAGGCAGCTGCTCATTCCACTTGGCTTCGAGCGTGGCTATGTTGTGCTTCTCGTTAATTTCCCGCTCCCTGACTGCCTTCGCATCCAGTACTGTCCGCATAATGAGCTCGTTCTCCGCCGGCTTGACCAAATATTGGAACACACCATATTCGATGCTTTCCCGCGCGTATTCAAAATCGTCATAACCGGTTAAAATAATGACCTTAATAAGCGGGAATTTCTGTTTAAGCCATTTGGCCAGCTCAAGTCCGCTCATCAAGGGCATCTGAATATCCGTAAGCACGATATCAATATGATCCTTTTGCAGAATGGTTAATGCTTCCCTGCTGCTGCCGACGGCCGCGACCAGCTCCACTTGATTGTCTGCCCATTCGATCCCTTCCGCAATCCGCTCCCTGACATGATGCTCATCCTCAACGATTAACAGTTTCATGTTTGTCCTTCCTTTCCCATTGGCAAAATCAACGTTACTTTCGTACCTTTGCCTTCTTGGCTGTCGATTAACAAATCAGCGTCACCGCCATAATACAGCTTGATCCGTGATTTCACATTTTTCAATCCATAATAGAGAATCGTTGGTTTATCTGGAGAGCTCATATACGATTTGCTCGTGATTTTGTCCATTTCCATGATAATTTCCTGCAGCCTGTCTTCGGGGATTCCGACTCCCGTATCCTCCACCTCAACATATAATCTGTCTTCTACAATTCGCGAGCGAATGCATAAGTAACCCTCATTCGGGCTTTGTTCCAGTCCATGGATAATCGAGTTCTCCACAATGGGCTGTAGAAGCAATTTCAGGATCTGAAGCTCCTTCGTTGCCTCATCCAGCTCGATTTCCACGGTGAAATGATCCTTGCGGATTTGCTGTACACGCATATAATACATCAGATGCTGAACCGTCTCCGCCAATGTGAAGGAGTCTCTGCCTTTGCCCAAACTTACACGAAAAAAACGGGCCAGATTAATGACCATTTCGCTTATTTCCGGAATACGTTTGCTTGAAGCAACCGAATAGATCGAATCCAGTGTATTATACAGAAAATGCGGATTAATCTGCGACTGCAATAAGCTGAATTCGGCCTTGGCCAACCGCAGCTCCTTTTCATAATCATCCTCAATCATTTTACGCTGTGCGGCCGCCATTCGATTGAAGCCATTCATTACAAAGCCAAACTCATCCTTCCTCTGATGTACGACCTCGAAAGTCAGATTCCCGCTGCTGAATTGTTTAAAGGCACCCGATAGCTGCTGCAGCGGTTTGGAAATGCTGCTGTACACGAGCCATGCAATCCATATCGCCAGCATAATACTGATAGCTGTAATCAAATAAGTAAATTGCTGAAGAATATGAGATAGCTTAAATACCTCCTCCCTCGGCTGCGCCAGACGCATCGACCATTCACCCTTTTTTACGGTAATCGAAAAAGGCTCCTCCTTATGCAAATTTTCCGAATTTGGATTGGTTTCGAGTACAAATCCGTCGTTGTAGAGCAGTGTAATGTTCATATTAATGGAGGTTTGCAGATTTTGGATGATTTTTTGAAAGGATCGCTTGTCGACAGCCAGCACCATCACATTCGGTTCTTGCGTGCTGCTGAGCACATCCAGCAGACGCATATAATAAATCATATCCTCGCTCATATACAGCGACGGATTGCGACTCTCCCTGGTCGGCACGTACACTACCAGCCCACCGCTCCCTTTAATCGTTTGCTGAAACCAATAATCCTTTTTCACATCAGGCCATTTGATCCCCCCCTTCAGTGTGGAGACTCCGTTACCGCTTTCACCATGAATGATAAAAGCATCCTTGATCGCTCCATTCACATTCGTCAGTGCAGTCAGCTGCTGCTGAACGGTATGGATACCATACAAATGGTCCGGGCTTAAAGGATTCTCGATTCCTTTCCAGATATCGACGATGTTGGGATTGGACGCAATCAGCAGTGTTTGCTGATCCATGTTTTGGGTTAACTGCTCGATATACTCCAGCGTAGTTAACAGAGCCCCTTTGGTTCGGTCACTAATTTGCTCATTCATGATGCTTTGCGAATAATAATTGGCAAATATGCTGACGCTCACGAGCGGCAGTAGGATCAACAGGAACGTCAGCGTCAGCTTCGTCTGCAACGAATTCAATCTCGAAAGGCTTCTCATGCCCGCTCCTCTCTCCGCTGTCCGATCGCTTGATGTCCGGTATGATTGGAGGGCGGATGTCCGGTAATTTTCTTATACATCCGGTTAAAATAGGATTGATCACAATAGCCGAGCTGATCAGCAACCTGCCCAATCGTCATCGGCGAATTCAGCAGCAAATCGCGAGCGGCATACACACGCACCTGATGCAAATAATCGATTGGTGTTTGTCCTGTCACCTCGCGGAATATTCGTGTCACATAATTAGGAGTCCGGTCAACGAGCTGTGACAGCTCTTCAAGACGAATTTGTCCGCGATAGCTGTCGAGGATATACTGCTGAATCGTCGCCACCATGGACAGCTTTTTCAACGGTAAGTCTGCATGATCCGCTTCCCTTGCTGCGATACCGAGCAGCTCCAGCACGATGCCCGTACAGATCAGCTCGTAATGCGGCAGCTTGCCAAGCCACTGCTGCAGCAGCAGTGAAAAGCGCTGCTTCATATATTCATGATTCCGGGTATGCAGCAGCAGATACGGCTTGTGTGCAAGCAGCGGAATGGAGGTATGCTCTGCTGCACCAGAGGACTGGAACAGAAATGCGAACTTTTGATGCATCTGGGTACCGTCCCCGATACCTGCACGAAGTGTGCCTTTGGGAATAAACAGTATATCCCCTTTTGTAAGCGGTATATCCTGGTGGTTCAGGCGATAGGTCAATTCACCACTGACCACATAGATAAAAATATGGGCTTCCGTGATCTCCTCTGCCTTTCTCCATTCAGGACCAACCTCCTCCAGAAGAACGGATTTTAATTCAATCATCGCGGCTTCACCTCATTTACATGTCGTTTTGCTCATTCGTTTCATTTTCATTACCACTTCTTCACTAAGCGTTACGGTTAATCCCCCCATTATAGTCATTAATCATCGAATTGTCCAAATAATAATTGTTTTGTTTATCGCAAGCAGAGGCTTATTTTTTTATACTGAACTAGAAATCAATCAGCCATTGTGAAAGGAATGACGATATGAAGCTTCCAGCCCAAATCATTGATTGCGACGTTCATCAGGCACTGAAGAGCCATATGGATCTCGTGCCTTACTTGAAAGAGCCGTGGAAAAGCAGAGTTATCAAATTCGGTATACAGGGCGGCGGCGGCACGTATACTTCGCCTATTGGCGTACAGCGTAAGGATGCCTATGCGGATGACGGCCGGGACGCAGCAGCCTATCCCGAGCTCGTTATGGAGCATCTGGTCGACGCTTATCATATGGATTATGCAATACTTACCGGCAGCACCTATGCCATGTCCATTCATCCCGATGCCGATTATGCCACGGCTATTGTGGCAGCCTATAATGATTACTTGATTGATCATTGGCTCCCGAATCATCCAAAGCTTAAAGGCTCCATGACCGTCGCCACCCAAGACCCTTTGCAGGCAGCCCGGGAAATCGATCGGATTGGACCACATCCCGATATCGTTCAGGTCATACTCATTAGCGCTACACACATTCCCTATGGAAACCGTTATTATCATCCGATTTATGAAGCGGCGGAGAGGCATGGGCTGCCTGTGGCCATCCATCCGGGATCCGAAGGAAGCGGCATTTCCAATCCGCCTACTGCGGCAGGGTATGTGAGCAACTATTTCCAGTGGCACACCTGCTTATCACAAAATTTCATGGCTCAGCTCGTTAGTATTGTGCTCGAAGGCGTGTTCGAGAAATTCCCGCGCTTAAAATTTGTACTCGTAGAAGGCGGAGTCGCCTGGCTTCCCCATCTGATGTGGCGAATGGATAAAAATTTTAAAGCGCTGCGCGCAACCACGCCATGGTTGAAGAAGATGCCCAGCCAATACATCCGTGATCATTGTTATTTGACCACTCAGCCGATTGAAGAGCCAGATAATCCCAAGCATTTGCAGCAAATATTTGAAATGATGGATGCGGAGAATATTCTATTATTTTCCAGCGATTTCCCGCATTGGGATTTTGACGACCCTTTTATGATCATGAGAGGTTTGTCTGCTGAAGCGAAGCACAAGATTTTTTACGAAAATGCCCGTCAGCTGTACCAGCTTAAATAGGAGCAGGAGGAGGTAGTTCCCACATGGCCGTTTATTATATTGCTGAAGCCGTTGACATTCCGCCAGGGAGTCACAAGGTGGTGGAGGTATCCGGTCGATCGATCGGTGTTTACAATATTAAAGGGGAGTTTTACGCTATTCACAATTATTGTCCGCATGAGGGTGCACCTTTGTGCAAGGGTGACGTTTGTGGAACAACACTGGATTCCGGCGTATATGAATTTATATATGGAAGAGATCAAGAGATCGTCCGCTGTCCGTGGCACGGCTGGGAATTTGATATTAAGACCGGAAAGTCGCTGTTTAATGACAAAACGCGTACCCGAAGCTATACAACACAAGTAGACGAAGGTAAGATCGGAGTTGTTATTGGCTAAGCTCCAGTGTTTACCCGTTGCCTGTCTACGACAGACAATAGACCGCTTTGCGAATGTCCTCATATAAAAGCCGCCGGAGTTGATGCTCAGGCGGCTACTGCTCGTAGATGGAATGCTGTAAACCTCTCTTGATGCTCAGGTTTACCTCGGCCAATGCCACTCCACAAGATCATCACTCCACGCGATTCCGATACAAGCGTGGGTATCGAAGATAACCTGCTCATCCTCAGGGCCACTCCCATGAAAAAACATCAGGAATTTACCGATGCCTGCAACATTTCGGCAATCCAGGACGAACCCCGCAGTAATCCTGCCCTTCGCCCATTCCCATTCCTGCTGTCCCAAGGTCAGCACTGGCTGTTGATGCGTCCAGCTTTTCAAATCCAATGACCGCATGATCCCGATGCCGTTCTCCGGAGAGTGAAACATCACATATTCATTGTGCTCATTCAAAATACAGACGTTTTCCCCTGCGCGCTCATGCCCATAATAAGTCCATTTTTCTAAATCGCAGGAGTACGAGAGACTAACGCCATTTTGCTTGTAAAAGCACCACCATTTGCCCGGTTGATCCTTGTCTTCAATCAAATAAGGATCGATCATCCGGCCCATTTGCTCCACAGGAACCTCTGAGCCTTTCAAGAGCAGAAGTTCAGGAGCTGTCCATTGCACGAGATCCTCACTTTCCATTTTCCATATTCTGGATGAATCGTTGCCATATTTCTCGCCATTTGGCCTTGGATAAGTTTGCAGACACATCACCCAACGATCCTGATAGCGAATTACATTACCAGGACTGGAATAATTCAAGCTG
Source organism: Paenibacillus sp. FSL H8-0034 (assembly GCF_038000305.1). Classification (NCBI taxonomy): domain Bacteria; kingdom Bacillati; phylum Bacillota; class Bacilli; order Caryophanales; family Paenibacillaceae; genus Paenibacillus; species Paenibacillus sp. FSL H8-0034. Next base: position 2,904,331 of record NZ_JBBOBS010000001.1, on the reverse strand, counting down.
CGGTCTCTCGGTGTCAATTTTCTCGGCTCGCTCCAAGATAACAAATCACGGCTTTCACTCGTCGCTGTATACATGTATATTCGTCCATCCGGCTCTGTTTCCGTCAGTGTAAAAAACAATCGGAATACACCCTCATGATACAAAGCAGCCGGGTCGCGATAAGCGATCCGGCTATTGCCTTGCAGCAGTACAGGTGATGGAATATCGTCCAATCTCAAGACAGTCAATTTCATCCCTCCGTAAAAACAGCTAACTTCTTAATCGTTTCGAACATTGGGCAGCTAATTCAAGCTTGTCACAGCTCCGAACGGGATTCCTTCATAGGGCGAATTTGTCCGTTCTGATCAAATTCAATTCGAAGCGCACCCGGCCTTTCCTTGAACGGAGCGCTGTCATTATTGCCAAAAAATGTGCTCCACCACTGGCCCCATTTATCCTGAAAAATCATATTATGCCCGCCATGCGGAATAGCTACATATCGGTCGCCATAAGGACCATACAGCTTATCGGAGCTTGCTGCAAAGCAGTGATAGTCACCATCCACAAAATCCGCTCCAACCAGATGGTAACGTCCCTCAGCTTTGAACAGAAACGTTCCTTCGAAGCCGACATGCTCGGCATTGGCGGGACTTAGAAGCCGCAGCTCCTCTGCCAATGCTGTCATATCTTCATTCATTCTCGCCATTTTACCGTTATCACATAAGAAGTATACCTGACCGTCATCATCCTGAAAGAGTGAGGCATCAATATGCGGACTGAGCGGTGCATCCACCTCGATATTATCCACATAAGGCCCTTCCGCCTTGCCGCTAATGCTTCGCAGCAGTCCATTGCCAAGTCTCGGAATGCTGTAGGTAAGCCAGAAGGTGCCTTTGAGAAAGTGAATCTCGGGTGCCCAGAGCGGACGGAACGGCGCACCGTCCCGTTGCTGGATCTCCTTTTGCCAGGTGCCGTCCCGATCCACATTCCAAACGATTGTCCGTTTACGCGGTTTGGTAATGAGCGGCTCCCAGTGCTCCAAATCTGATGATTTCCACAGCTGGATGTCTCCTGTCACCGCCCACCAATCGGGGGCACCTGTCGTTCCGGTCAGGTAATATACACCATCGCCTCCGAGACAAATGGACGTATCGCGAAGCGGGTAGTCAAACAAGGGTGTCAGATGCTGTGGCAGCTCGGGATATTGGATCATGTTTTCAGCTCCTTATTTGCCGTTTTTGTTATAATCGGCTGTGAACTCTTCCATGATCTTGTCGCCGCCGCCTTTAACCCATTTGTCTACGGCATCGCTCCAGCCTTTGTCATCGAGCTCGCCTAGTGCAAACTTGGTTTGCGCATCGGTAATCGCCTTTTTCAAATCCACGCCTTTTTCTGTGTTGGTATCGGATAATAATGCAGCGCTTAGATCATTAACCGCGATACCTTTATTGTCAGCGAACATTTTGTCAATTTGGGTTTCAATCGCATTTTTAGTAATCTTGATGCCACCGTACTGATCGCCCCATCTTAGGTTAACAAACTCTCCGGATAGCTGCGAGCCATCAACTCTTTTCGCTGCTCCGTTTTCAACCTTGTAGTCAGTCCCTTCAATCCCATTATTGAGCAGCGTCAGCATCTCTTCATCACCCAACTTGTCCAGGAACGCCAGCACCTGCTTCATCTTGGCTTCAGTCGTAACACTCGATTTTGGAATGACGATCAGAGAATCATAACCTACAGTGCCTCTTACCTTTTGTCCTTGCGGGCCATCGAAATTCTCAGCGACATCAACGACCACTTTCGGATTCGCTTTAATCATATCCAAATGACGGGTAGCGCCATCGTCGATAACGGAGAAATACATGCCTGCTTTGCCCTGGTTAAAGTAATCGTATTTCTTGGCAATCGGGAAATCCGGGCTGATCAGCTTTTCGCTAACCATCTTTTTGTAGAGGTCCAAAGATTTCTTGAACTCTGGATATAGGAAGTCCGGCGTAATCTTGCCATCCTTCAGTCCCCATCCATTCGGACCTCCATTGTATATGGTCAGCTGCTTCAGCAATTCCATCGTAGCGTCTTCCTGGATACCGGTCGTATTGTTCTTCCCATCCTTATCCGGGTCATTTAAAGTAAAGGCTTTCGCCACATTGTAAATATCATCAGCTGTTTTAGGCGTTTGCAATCCCAGATTATCCAACCAATCCTTGCGGAATATCATACCGTAACGAGCCAATACGCGCTCCCGCGGGATTCCATACAGCTTGCCGCTGACGCTCGCATTTTTCACTGCAACCGGATTCATCTTGCTGAGGTTTTTCGTGTCTTTAATAAATGGAGTCAAATCCCAGTACATGCCCGACATTTGCGCGTTCAGCATGGCGGATTCCTTCGTTTTACGGATCAGCATCACATCGGGCAGCTTACCGGAAGCATTTGTTGCACTAACCTTGTCATCATAGGCTGTACCCGCTCCAGGTACCCAGATAATATCAAGCTTCGTATTGGTGTACTCTTCGATCTTTTTCTGAATGGGACTGTCCTTCTTTGGCGGCTCAGCACCTTGTTGAATCATCATAATCTGAAGCTCCAACGGCTTGGCCGGTGTGCCTGCTGCCGGTTGTCCGGCAGGTGTTTCGGTTTTGCCTGTGCAGGCTGCCAGCAGTGACACCGACATGCAGGTCAAACAAACAACGCTAATCATTTTCGCAAATTTACGAGTTTCATTCGTTTTCATAGTTAAATCTCCTCTTCATCTCTAGTTTAGTTTAACCCTTTACTGACCCCAATAACGCGCCTTTGGCAAAATGCTTTTGCAGAAATGGATATACAATCAGAATTGGCAGCGTCGAAAGCACAATAACTGCCATCTTGACCGTTTCCGCTGGTGGAGCAACAAAATCCTCACCGAAATTCGTAGAATCTCCAATTCCTCCCTGCGATAGAATAACGATTTGTCTGAGCCATACCTGAATCGGCCATAGCTTGCTGTCGTTAATATATAGAACGGCATTGAAGTAAGCATTCCAATGCCCTACCGCATAAAATAAAGCGAGTGAAGCCAGTACGGGTGCCGACAATGGCAGCACAATCCGGAACAAAATCTCCACATCGCTGCAGCCGTCAATCCTCGCTGCTTCCTCCAGACCATCAGGCAGGTTTTGAAAAAAGCTGCGCATAATAATCAGGTTAAAGGCGCTGATCAAGCCCGGAATAATAAGAGAGCCAACATTATCGAGCAGCCCCGTCTCCTTCACGACCAGATACGTAGGAATCATCCCGCCGCTGAACAGCATCGAGAACACGACCAGCTTCATGAACAGCTTGACGCCCATCAAATCTCTTTGCGCCAGCGGATACGCCATTAAGGCGGTGAACAACAGATTCGCCAGCGTTCCAACTACCGTGATAAATATCGAAACGCCAAGGCTGGATAATATAATGTCCGTCGATAAAATATACTTGTAACCAACCAAAGAAAATTTGGTAGGGAATAAGATAAATCCTTTCCTCAGCAGTTCCTCAGGAGCTGTCAGTGACGAAGCGATGATGAAGATAAAAGGCAGGATACAAGCGGCGGCAATAAGGAGCAGAAGCAAGTAATTGATGCCGTCAAGCAATCTGCTGGATAGTTGTTTTTCTACCATATGGGTTTGATCCTCCTTCGAGTTTGACTGAACCTTGGGTGCAATGGCCAAGCGTCGCTTATTAATAAATACCCTCTTCACCGAACTTTTTGGCTAAGCGATTTGCCCCGGTTACCAACAGCAGCCCGATGATCGATTTAAACACACCTACCGCTGTACTGTAGCTGAACTTCCCTTGCGAAATCCCCGTCGTGTATACATACGTATCGAACACCTCCCCAACCTCGCGGTTCAATGGATTAACCATCAGGAAAATTTGCTCGAAGCCGGAATCAAGGAACGTGCCGATCCGCAGAATAAGTAAAATAATGATCGTACTGCGAATCGCAGGAAGCGTAATATGCCACATTTGTCTCCAGCGGTTAGCCCCGTCAATGCGGGCGGCTTCATACAATCCAGGATCGACACCAGCGAGCGCAGCCAAAAAAATAATCGTGCCCCATCCCGTTTCTTTCCATATCACTTGTGACGTAACGATCGTTCGGAACCAATCCTTGCTTAACAGAAACTTGACCGGCTCAGCTCCCATATTATTCAGCATCGTGTTGACGATTCCGCCCTCTGTCGTGAAGAACAGGAAGCTGATTCCGACCACCACTACCCATGATACAAAATGCGGCACATAGATGAGTGTTTGAATCCATCGTTTAAATATATCTCGGCGAACCTCATTGAGCATCAGCGAAATGATAATTGGTAATGGAAAGAAAAACACGATGTTATACACAGCCAGAATGAATGTATTTTTGAACAGCTGCCAGAACATCTCATTGCCAAAAAACGTTTCGAAATGCTTGAATCCAACCCATTTACTCCCAAAAAAACCCAGGAACGGCTGGTAATCCTGAAATGCAATGAGTATACCCCACATCGGCATATACTTATAAATTAGGAAGTACAGCAGTCCCGGAAGCAGCATAATAAAAAACCATTTTTGCCGTTTGAGTCTTCGTTTAAAAGCATTCATTTTGGAATCTGAAATGGATGATCTCGTTTCAGATACAGCCTGCATCTTGGTTCACTCCCCATTCACCCGTTGTATGGTCGTTTGTCTGTAGCTCATACTTTATAGGCAATGCCCGTTACCGTCTACAATCACGGCAGCAGATCATGGGGTTGTGAGAGCCTCAGAGGCCGGTTTACGTGTCAATTTGATCATTTATAATCATTATGGCAGATCGGATAATCTCTTAAGAAGCCAAAAAACCTCCTTGATGGGAGGTTTCGCTGATAGCTCTATATCGTTTCATCGTAAAAAAAATTCGGTTTTACAATTGCATCCTCATACTGCCGATGGAAAATAGGTGTCGTCGCAGGCGATAAGGGCGGAATCAACCAGGACCAATTCCCGGTCACCTGACGATCCTTCTTTTGCTCGTTGGCCTCGAATCTCATAAATTGCTGGGCGGCTGTATGGTGGTCGACGATGGCTACGCCATGCTGCCTGAAAGAATCCAATACGGCTATATTCAATTCGACCAGCGCGCGATCCTTCCATAAGGTGGAATCCCTGCTCGTATCCAGTCCCATCATATCGGCTACCTTGGGCAGCATATGATAACGCCCCGTATCCGCAAGATTCCGCGCTCCAATCTCAGTCCCCATATACCAGCCGTTGAAGGGAGCTGCTGTATAATGAATGCCTCCAATCTCCAGCCGCATGTTGGAGACCATTGGCACGGCGTACCATTGCAGCCCCAAATCGGCAAAGCCAGGGATCTCCGGATGGCTCAAAGGCACCTCCATGATGAGCGATGACGGAATCTCAAATAGCCGCGGCACTCGATTGCCTATTTTCACCAAGAGCGGCAGCACGTCAAAGGAGCCCCCGGCTCCCCTCCAGCCCAGCTCCTGGCAAAGCTTCGTGATGGCAACGGAATCTGGGTCTCCAACGACACCACGATCGGTTTCATAGCCCGCGTAACGAATGAGTTGGTGATTCATAATGCGAATCTGCTGCTCCGACTGAATGGCAGGCTTGAAAATAGTGATTGCTGGACGAATCCGACCACCATTCGTAGCGTATTCGATATGACGATACAGCGCCTGCACGATCTCTTCCTCCGTTTCCAGAGTGCGTGCATCGATAACATGCAGGGTCTCCCAGAACAACCTGCCGATGCATTTATTGCTGTTGCGCCATGCCAGCTTGGCCCCATATTGCAGTTCCTCAAGCGTATGCTCATAATAGCCCTGTTCGGCGATTGCTTGCCGGATCTCTATAATTCGTTGTTCCATTTCACCCATTGTTTTGCCTGTTTCATTGTAGCATATATGAATAAACTGCTCGGCTTCTTCAACGTCATGATAAATATCCATATTGAATTTGTACTCCTGTCCTGATCATGTGCTTTCTATTTATTATAGTAAAAACCAGTATTTATTCCAAATGGGAGGTCCAAAAATGGGGAATTTTTTGTCGAAATATGTCTATTAGTTGACTAAGCACAAAAAAGAATGCCAGTTTAACTAACATTCTTCAGGTATCCAAATATTTTTTGCGATAATCGCCTGGAGTCATATCCTCCATCTTGCGGAAATACCGAATGAAGTTTTGCGAATTCTGATATCTGAGCCTCTCCGCAATTTGGGATACCTTCATATCGGTTTCCAGCAGCCATTTTTTCGCCTGATTGAGTCGATATTGCGAAACATAATCACTGAAGTTCACACCGGTCTCCTTACGGAACACGGTTTTTAAATAATTCGGATGATAATTAAGTCGTGTTGCACATAAATCCAGGGTCAGGTCGGACTCAAACTCTTCATGGATAATTTCGATCATATGCTCGGAAATATTTTTATTCTGGCTTTCCCACTTTTTGTTCAACAATGTGACCATCGGCTCCAGCACTGTTTTCATAAACCAGCTCTCGGTTTCTGCAATCGTTTTGAGATTAAAAAGCTGCTCAAACAGCTGCCGGTCCTCCTGGGAGGAGGCTTGAAGATTCTCGCCTGCATTCTGAATCTCGCGAATCAAATCGGCCAGCAGCCGGAACAAAATCATCTGATATTCCTGATGCCGAATAGGGTCGCGCAGCATCACAGTAAGAAACTCGTGCAGCAGCTGCTGGGCCTTGTCCAAATCGGGAATCTTGAGCGCATCGATAAGCTGCTTTTCGATCCATTCGGGGAAAATTGTCTGAATCCGATGGTCAGGCAGCACATCCTCAACATGCAGAATGGCCTCTTCACCAAAGCGAATTCTATACTTTAATGCCTCCAGACTTTCCCTGTAAGCCTGCGCCCCTCTATTCAAATTCGTATAGAAGCCACTGATGCCTATGCTGATCTGCAGCCCCAGTATTTCTTTGACCGTTGTCTGAATCAGCTCTGAGAGTGCGTACACATCGTTCTTCCCTTGCTCGGACGAAGAGGTCCTGTTCCTCAGCAGTGTCACCTGATTGCCGCCTATAACGACAGGTTCAAGACGGGATTCCGGAAGTGTCAGCTCCGAGACGATATTGTTAACCGCAAACATCAGCAGGTCATGATCATTTTCCTGAAAACGCGTTCCCGCTAATGTGTCAATTTGTACCGTCAGCACACAATAGGAGTCACCGCCCCATTCATACTGAAATTGCTCTGACTTTTCCTTAATTTCTTGACCATTCAACTCACCTAACAGCAATTTTCTCACAAAAAACTCCTTCAGCTGCTTCGTATGTCCCTGTATTTGATCCAGCAGTCTTGATTGTGAGGTTCGCAGTGAAACGATATGTTTGCCAATGAATTGCAGCTCATCCTCATTTCTGTTCTCGCTAGCTTTATCTCCAGCCGCGGACTCGAATACAAGACGAATAGGTGTGTAGATTCGATTGGAACCGATTAACGATAGCACCAGCAAAATAAGAAATACCCCTGTGCACACATAAAACGTGTACCAACCAATCGCCCCTGACTCCTTCGTAATCTGTTCAATTGAAACAAGTGAAACGTAGACCCAGCCGTTAAAAGCAGATTTTTTGTATGTGACACCGATGGACCCATCCTGTAGACGAATTTCATTGCTGCCTTTATCCACTGTGGATGCTTTTAAATGTTGAACTACCTGATCAATCTTTTCCTGCGAAAAATTGGGATTGGACACCTGTGTCAATAAGCGGTAATCCGCATCAAAAACGATCGTATCCGACTCGCCGTTATATTCGGGAATCAGCTTTTGCAGCCTATAGTTAGGAACGTTCGCTACAATCACACCGGATGTGCCCTTATAGATATTGATCGGCAGTTTTTTGACCAGCAAAATATGGGCACCTTCGTTGGTAACCCACTTGGATAATTCTGCAAACTGCGTTCGTTCTGTCAGCGTTTTTAGTTCGATGTCCGTCATAGATTGCGTGAACCCGCTGTTGTCGAGTGTCCATCTATGCGCAAAGCTCGCAAGCTGTACATTGGAAATACCTAAATCATACGATTGCAGCTTGTAAAGGCCATTCGCCAAGTCGGTCACTAACATAAAATCTCTGGCCTCAAAGCCGCGGGTTATCGATTCGCTCACAATTTTACTGTTACTGAATTGGACAATTGCGTTATCAATCGTTTGTAATATCTGTTCAACCTTCAACTCCGTCTGCGTCAGCACTTGCATGTTGCCCTCGTTAACCTTTTCCTGAACAATACCCTTGGCTTTAAAATAAGATAAAATACCTAAGGATACGACAGGGATCGTAACCAGGATCATACTAAAGAGAATGATTCTCCGTAAATATTTGGATTTATACATGGCATTCCCTCACGATTTAGGCTTATAGTTTTCGCACTTGATGAATGGTAAATATATACATTTAAATCATTTCAGCATAGTTGTTTTTCAATGGTATCCGGTTTCTACATTATATAGAATACAAAATGGGGTTACAAATCAGCCTCTCTGCTCTCTAAGTTATCTGTTGGTGTCATGATTGTATATAATCATTAGGGCAGATTGTCGGTAATCAGTACTCTGAGGCATGCCAAATAACTGCGACGTCCCTAAGGATGCCGCAGTTCAATTTACTTCTATGCTTCATTTCCTATCAGACAGCTATTCTTCCTTGCCTTCAATGCCGCTGATGACCAAGCTGCGGACTGAATCCCGCAAACTATCGCGCATATCGGCAGGTGTTCCTTCGTCTGTTACAAGTGTATGAATCCGGTTCAGGCCCATGCCAAACAAAAAGCCGCTGCGATTGACCTTTGACGAATCCGCCATCAGAATCAGATGATTGCTCTGCTCGACTAGCATCTGCGCAATTTGCAGCGGTTCCCACTTGGAATAATAAATGCCCTCAGGTCCAAAGCCCATGCAGGAAAACAGCGCCTTATCGAATCGGTACTGACGCAGCTCACAGTGCAGCTTGTAGCCGAACGTCTTGCCGTCCTCATCGACCTCTCCGCCAACCAAATAAACCTTCAGCTTCCCTTTCTTCTGAATCAAATTCAGCGTAACCATAGCCGAATTCGTAACAATCGTAAGGTTCTTGTCAACAGGGATGTAACGGGAAAGCACCAGACCGGAGGTATTTCCGTCAATAAAAACGCTATCGCCATCCTCCAGCAGCTTCACAGCTTCACGGGCAATCGCCTCTTTGCGCTCCAGATTGAGCTGCATTCTTTCGTAATAAGGCATATCCCAGGTGGTCTGCTCTCGCTTCACCGCTCCGCCATACGTTCTGCGTAAAAGTCCCTTCTCGTCCAAAATACGAAGATCCCGGCGGATTGTTTCCACCGAGACTTGATACGTATCGACCAGCTCTTCAACTGAGACGCTGCCGACACGCCGTACTGCGATCATAATTTCATTTCTCCGATGAACTGAGCTCAACGCTGATACCTCCTGAGAGCCTGAGAAGTTAGCATGCTTTCTCAGACTCCGGTTTCACTTATTCAATGTATTATTTGAATTCCTTTAAAGCCTTGGTAACATCAGTCTGCGCTTTCTTCATCGCATCAGCAGGAGTCAGCTTACCCGCATTCATTGCTTGCAGCGCTTCGCCCAGAACCGTATCCATCTTGTTGCGGGCAGCGGATGATACATCGATACGTGCATAAGGGAATACTTCATCAAACGCCTGTTTCTTTTGCGGATTATCCGCATAGTTTTTCTTCAGTAAATCCGTATCCTGCGCAGACTTGGTAGCCGGGAAATATCCGGTTTTCGCTGCATAGATCGCCTGTGCCTTGGATTCTGCAAAGTATTTCAGGAACAGCCATCCGGCCAGCTGCTTCTCGGGGGTCGTCTTGAACAGCACCTGATTGCCACCATAAAGCTCAGTCACCTTGCTGTCGCTCTTGCCCTGCGGAATCAGGCTGATTCCCCATTTGAACTTGTCCTTGATCAGATCCAGCTTTGAGCTTGTACGGGCAGTCGTTCCGATTTCCATGGCTGCTCTGCCATTCGTGAATTCCTGCTCCGTATTTTCTGCCAGCATGATCGCTTTTTTATCCAGCAGATTTTTCATCATAGCTGCCAGCTCTACCGCCTGCGGATTATCATAATTGACGCCGCTTTGATCCAGCTTGATCGGATCAATGCCGTAGGTGCGCAGCCACGTACGGAACGTACCTCCGTTGTTGGCGTTGCCCATCACCAGTGCCGGCTCACCACTTTTTTGTGTAATATCGAGCGCCATTTTCTCAAAGTCCTGCCACGTAGCCGGCGGTTTCTCATAACCTGCTTTTTTGAGTAGATCGATGTTGTAGTATACGCCCATGGAGGAATTACCGTGCGGCCAGCTCATCGTCTTGCCGTTATACTCCGGAATACGCTGACGCGCCAGCACCCCTGGCATAATATCGTCCAACGCCTGCTTGTTCAGCCCGTTCACCGGGTCGTTAATGTATTCATCCAACGGTACAATTTTATCAGCCTTCATATATTCGAGCGTATCGCTCTCGTAGGACATCGCAACAGCCGGAAGGCCTCCGCCCTGCAGCGCAGCACGAACCTTTTTGTTCAGATCATCATAGGAACCCTGGAATACCTCCTTGACGATGATCTTCCCTTCGTACTCCTTGTTGAAGGCAGCTACCATTTCTTTAATCGCATCGCCATAAATCGTCGCCTGAATGTGCCAGAAGTCAATGGTAATCGGTCCGTTTTTACCTAGCTCAATGCCTTTGGCTGCTGCGCTTTCCGTTTTCTTATCCGTCCCACTGCCTGTTGTTGCAGCGGGAGTTGTCACCCCACAGCCTACCGTTGTGATTAATAATAAAGATGCCAATGATGCTTTCCAATGAGCAAACGATTTACGTGAATACACGACTATCACTCCTTCGATTGTTGGGAATTGTTTATTAGGTGAATGGCAAGCAAGTCAAATCGAACGTTGAATGCAAGTGCTACACGGTTGTTTTATTACCCACAAGCTCGGACACCTTGAAGCTTTCTCCGGGAGCTGGATAATATTTGCGGACGCCACCGCTGTTGAACAAGGTCGGATGGTTGCTGTGCAGTGGAATCACGAGTCCCGGCGCAATGGCAGTCGTCAATTCCGTAATTTCTTGCGGAGCTGCGTGACCTCCGGTTGCACAATAACGGTATTGAACGCCAAATTCGTTCAACCACTTTAACAGCGTTTCGTCAGCCGAAGTCAGCGGATTGCCATCAGCATGAACGTATATGGACGCTGCAGCTTGCGAGCCTTTGGTCTCAAGCTCTGCAATTAATGCAGTGAGTGGATAGATTAGGTAAACCGCATACTGTGATTTATTCGCTGTAATCTCATTCACTGTAATAGGCGCATAAGGAAGCTTAACATTCTTCGCAGGGCGTGGTCCTTGTGACCAAACAGGTGTGCGAAGCAGTCGGATTACATGGCGTCCAGCTTCCAGCGCGGGATGTCCGGACAGCACCTGCAGCTTATCTGAAGCCTCAAACCAGAGCACAGCCGTACTTTCGTCCATCACCAGCTCACGACCTGCTTCCTGCGTCTTCATAATCAGATCGGCTACTCGCTCCACATTACGGGCAAGAATGTTCACATACACTAATCCGTCCGTTTGCTCCATCGCCAGGCGGCATTCAACAGCTACCTGCACCTCAAGCCGATCCTTCGGCTTCCGGAATAAAGTGTCAGGGCGCATCCTTGTGCCTTCTGTAATCAGCACATCCACACCAACCGTCTGACAGCGTTCGATAAAACGGTCCAGACGATGATGATTTCGTCCATGTCGCCGCCAGTCAGCGGTAAAAGCTATCCGATGCTCCGGTCCATGAATGATGAAGCCTGTCACACCGGGGCTATCATGATCGACCTCAATAAATTCGATGCGGAAGGGACCGTAATCGACGATCTGCCCGTCCTCAATGATGCGAATATCAGCACGTGTGTCTTCATATTCACCCGCTGCCACAATCGCTTCATATACGGCATAGGCATCGCGATGCATCCATACCGGGAGATTAGGCCGAAGTGAGGGCAAGAGTGCCATATGATCCTGATGAATGTGACTGACAAAGCCATGCAGATTGGTTACCTGCTCCAGCTGCTCCCTGCCCCATACCTGCTGCAGCTCTGCTTCGCCCAGATCACCCAGCAGTTCGGGATCGTATAGATCAAGCACAGGCGGAGCCATGCGTGTCAGTAAAAAACTGCGAATACCATAATCTGACCGAACCCGGGTATCTCCGTTGAAAAAACCGCGTGCCATACCCAGATCGAATACGATACCCGTATCCCCGCAGCTGTACATAATATGTACACCGCCAATCGTAGTCAGTCCGCCGTAGAAGGTAAGCTTTTCCTCATACCGTTCACTCATGTTTGTTTCCTCCTTTGAATGCTTTATGTGTTGACCTCAGTCTGTTGTTCCAGCTTCTGCTCCTGTGCTTGCTGCAGCCTCACCAACAGGTCTGCCAGCTCATCAAGAGTGGACAGCTGCACATCCCATTGCACTGTTTCCGAGGATGGATACGGAGACAGCCAAACGGTTCGGCCACCAAGCTTGCGTACTGGGTACAGATCGTTCCAGGCGTGATCGCCAATTGATAAGATTTGATCTGGACGCAGACCCTCCTGCTCAATCAGCTCAGACATATATCGTTCAAGACCACTTGGCTTTCCAGCCCCATACACGATTTCGTCGAACAGCTCCGTGCAGGCAAGCGCCGAAATAAATTCGCGGCCTGTATTTTCCGGCGAGTTGGTGAGCAGGATCCGTTTACGTACTCCGGTCAGTCCCCCAATCGCCTCGTATAGACCCAGATGGCGTTCAAAGCTTGAAGCGCCCTGCAGCATTTCCTTGCGTACCTGCTGGAAGGCTTGTTGTCGCTGCCCTTCCTCAACACCGTATTTGGCTGCAAAGATGCTGACCAGACTCCAGGCATCCCCTGCATATATAGAAGCCATTTCTGCCGTATTCGTTACAGCCTCTACTTGCTGACCCTGCCAATCCCGGTACACGGTCAGATCTCCACCGCGTGTCCATGTATCCGAACCCGGGTGGTACCAATCCCCAATGCTGCTCGGATGACCTCCTTCCAATAAAGAAGCCATTTCGACTAGAAGCTCTTCCAGCCTTGCAGCATGCTCCCCTTTGTCAAACAAAAGCTCCAGGTAGCGTTTATAAAAGGTTCCATCCTGATAAAGCGTACCGTCCAGATCAAATAGTACGACCTCTACATTGTGCAGCCCATTCATCTGTAATCCTCCTCTGTCAAGCAACTGCTATGTTTGTATGCAAGCTTGCTTATCCTTTAAGTCCTGTTGCTGTGATACCTTGATGAAACCAGCGCTGAGCGAACACATACAGCAGCACAATCGGTGCGATTGTGAAGGTAGCCGCCGCCATCAGAAGATGGTAATTCGGACCTTCCTCGCTGACAAAATAGAGCAGTCCAACCTGCAGCGGTCTGAGTGATTCACTGGACGTGATCAGCAGTGGCCACAGCACACCGTTCCATTTACCGATAAATGCCAGCAATGCTGTCGTTATCAACGAAGGCAGCACAAGTGGAAGCAGCACCGTCCACAGATAGCGACCATTTGACATTCCATCGACCTGAGCCGCCTCCCAGTATTCCTTCTGTACGGAAAGAAACGCCTGTCTCAGTAAAAATATCGTGAACGCCTCAGCCAGAAACGGCAGCAGCATCCCCATGTAGCTATCGTAAAACCCTTGACCACCGTCACCCAGCCAATCATTGCCGCCAGCGAAAGGGATATGACGCATTGTTACAAAATTGGGAACCAGCGTAACATCGTAAGGAATCAGCATCGTGATGACCACCAGCATAAAAATCAGGTTGCGTCCGCGAAATGAAAAGTGCGTGATGGCAAAAGCTATCGGAACACAAACCAGCAGCTGCAAAGCCGTTCCAATCCCGGCGATAATGACTGTATTTATAAAATACTGCTCAAAGGTCGACTCCGGTTTTAGCCAAGCAGCCGCATAGTTGTGAAACTGCCACAGCTCAGGCAGCACGGTCGGCGGCATCCGATTGATTTCCACGGCGCTTTTTAGCGAGGTCAGGATCATCCAAAAGAAAGGAAACACGACACAGCAAGCCAATAACCCCACACTGATCAATACAACTGTCCATAAGATTTTGGAGGAGCGACGCGCCCCAACCATTTGGTACATGCTACATTCCTCCTCACAGCTTTCCTCCGTTTAATGCATATAATGAACCTTTTTCTCACCGTAGCGCAGCTGCAGCCAGGTCAATCCCAGCAGCAGCACGAACAATACCATAGATACTGCCGAAGCATAGCCGATCTGACCATACACATAAAAGCTACGGAAAATATACAATGGCAACGACATTGTCGAGCCAAGGGGACCACCCTCACCACCGGAAAATACATAAAAGGCATTAAACGATTCAAAAGCCCCGATGACCGATATGATCGTAAGCAGAAACCAGGTCGGAGACAACAGCGGAAGCGTCACATGACGGATCACATTCCAGGTCCGCGCTCCATCCATACGGGCCGCCTCCGTCAGATCATGCGGAATTTGTGTCATACCGGACAGGAACACGATTATCTGAAAGCCAAGACTGCTCCATATCGAGAATAATATAATGACAGCCAGTGCCCAGGTCGGTCCTGCGAACACGGTCGGAATGGCAGCCGGCCATTGGCCTCCAAGCGTCGTGATCAGCTTGATCAGAATGGGATCAGGATCAGTAAGCCACTGCTGCGGAGTTCCTCCCATGGAGCGCACCCCCCAATTGGCAAGACCTACACTCGGATGAAAAATCCATTTGAACACAATCGCTGCTGCTACATGAGAGGTAATATAAGGAAGAAAAAACAGAACCCGCAGCAGTGTCTTGCCTTTCGTAATATGAAACAACACATAAGCTACAATAAAAGCAAGCAATAACGTTAACGGAATCGTTCCTATCGCATAAAAGATCGTCACCATGAATGCCTGCGCGACAGCGCCAAGCTCCAAGCCGGCTGCAGGATCACTCACAATTAGATCCTCGGTGAATATTCGCATATAATTGTCCAAGCCAATAAAACGCTCCGGCACATATCCCCATTTCCATAAACTGATCCACATCCCGAACACAAGCGGCCAGTATCGAAACAGCAATAATAGTGCCAGTGCAGGCAGGGCATACATAAATCCAGTCCATGCTTCTCTTGTTTTTCGTTTGGAACGCGGCTTGACTTGCTTGCGTTCACGAAGGGTTGCGGCAGGTTTAACAGTAGGCTTACTCCCTAATGCTACAGCCTCTTTAGATATCACTCCGAATGCTCCTTCCTGATAGCTTCCTTGTTTGGCTTACATACCGATTCTACCTATGCAATGTTTTGCAAGGATTAGAGACAAGTAAAGATATTGTTGAAATGCTTACCGTTGTTTACACTTGTCGGCACCCTACTGCGCTCAAACGGTCATAATCGTAACAATAACGGTCATTTCAGATGCCTCTGACTTTCGCGAAAATTAAAAAAACCTGGCCAAGGGCCAGGTCATTGTTCCAAACGTATAGGTATTAAGCCAATGAGTTAAGTTCAAACGCTTTTTTAAGCTCTTCAAAATCCAATTCCAATAGATCGCAGCAGTTCTCCACTTTTGCAAAAAAGTTGTCTTCCTCGCTTGGTTGATCCCGTTCAACATAATACATGTTAATGAGTTCAAACAACTCTGAAAATGCTTTTACCTTTTCAACTTTATTCATAAAATCATTCCTTCCATAAATGTGGTATCGACGAATGGATAAACCAACTGTGTCGCTTGCCATTAGTTTACCTTAAAATCATCATCAACACTATGACAATCTAGCGAATTTTGTAAAAATATGTCGTTTATAGTCGAAAATGCTGTAGGGCTAGCTGCAAATCCTCAGAAAGCTTGGCTAGTGATTCAGCTGCACTTCTGATTTCTTCCATACTGGAGAATTGCTCCTGACTTGAAGCTGAGCTTTGCCTACTCACTGCCTTGCCCTCTTTGGCAACGTTATCGACGACATCCATAACGGTTACGATTCTTTGGCTGCCTAATATCAAATGGTCAACCGTTTCTTTGACACTGCTTACTCCTGCGTATACATGGTCAACTGCTTCGTCAATATGCTGAAAGACGACTTGGGCTTGCTGCGTTTTTGCGATCCCTAATTCCACTTCGTATAAACCGCTCTGCATGGTGCTGCCAATCCGTTTCATCTCCGATTGAATCAAACCGATCAGCCTCTCAATTTGTTGGGAGGATACTGCGGATTCGTCAGCAAGCTTTTTGACCTCTGCAGCGACTACAGCGAAGCCTTTTCCCGCTTCTCCCGCACGCGCCGATTCAATAGCTGCATTCAAGGAAAGCAGGTTCGTCTGAGCTGAAATCTCATGGATGACGGCAACGAATTTGCCAATATCACGAATATGCGTAGTCAACAGCTCAATAGTAGCATCCAGATCTTTCACCGATGAATGGATCGATACCATTTGTTCCGATACGGATGTGACGGTCAAGGCCCCTTCTTTGGAAGAGGTAGCGGCCTGGCCAGCAGATACATACACATTTTCGCTGTTACTTTGGATCGCTGTGATCTTGTCCGCCATTTGATCAATAGCATTCGTCGCATCCTCCAAGCTGATCACTTGCTTATCCAGCTCCTGCTCCAAATATTCGCTTGATGAAGCAATCTGCTCGGAGGCCAGCGCGCTTTGCTCTGTACTTGCCAGCAGCTGTTGTGAGCTTGAGGAAATGATCAGCGCATTGTCCGACACCTGAATGACCAAAGCACGCAAGCCTTCCAGCATTTTATTAAAGGAGCCCGTCAGACTGCCCACCTCATCCTGATAAGGATAATCTCCATTTACCGAAAGATCGCCAGCACCAGCCCGGTTCATTAACTCTTGCAGGGAGCGCAGTGGTGTAGTGATAACATGATTGATCATAACCCCTACCAGGATAGAAACCGCTACAGCGAGCAAGGTTGAAATAAAAGTAATGACCTTTGCTGTACTCGCATCCCGCTCTGTTTGCCCATACAATTGTTCAGCGATTTGTTCATTATAATCAGACAGGTCAATTAAGGTTTGATTAATTTGTTTGCCTAAGATGCTGGTCTCTGTCACAAATGCATCATAAGCCTTTGCTTCATTATTAGCCATAGCAAGCTCGATTACCTTGTCAACAGCTGTACGGTAGGCAGGAAGCAGCTTCTTATATTGCTCGAGCAGCTCCATTTCGGTCGGAGTGTTGGCAATCTTACTGTATGCTTCAATCGTAGTATCGATAAATTGATCCTGCTTGCTGATCTTAATTTTTAACAGTTCATCCTTCGTCAACAGAAACTCAAGCATACTGGCTTCGTTTGTGCGTGTGCTGGTTTGAATATTATTGATCCATTTGACCGGCATCAATCGGCTCATGTACATTTCCTTGGAATTCGCAGCCATACTCGTCATATAATGATAGCCTACAAACGCAATAAAAATGATGGAGATAAGAGCTGTCACATTTAAAATAATCATTTTGGATCTGAATTTCAGATTGCGAAGTATGGCTATACTCAAATTAAACCTCCCTAATCAGCAGCATAAATACTATTTACCATAACTTTCCCTATTAAATCATTAATATTCTGGATTTGATAAAGTACCATGTAGTCCTTGATTTCCTGTAGAATATCGATCATTGCTGTTGGTTGGATAAAGCTGGCCGTTCCTACTTGTATCGCAGTAGCTCCAGCCAAAATCATTTCGATGGCATCCTCGCCACTAGAAACCCCGCCACAGCCGATAATCGGTAAAGAGGTGACCTGACGCACCTGATAAATCATACGGACAATAATCGGTTTGACCGCCGGACCGGATAATCCGCCCATATTATTGCCGATTTTGGGCTTGCGTGTATGGATATCAATAGCCATGGCCAGTATGGTATTGGCTACATTCAACCCATCCGCTCCACCTTGCTCAGCTGCGAGGGCAATTTCCTGAATGCTGGTCACGTTGGGCGAGAGCTTCGCGATAATCGGCTTGTCGGTAACTTCCTTCACCTTACGGACTAATGCGCGTGTGCTTTCCGGGTCCATACCGAAGGCAAGTCCATTTCCTTTCAGATTGGGACATGAGATATTCAGCTCCAAGGCTCCGACTCTATCCAGCTTTCCGATAATCTCCGCCATCTCCGCAAACTCATCGATCGAATCTGCCGAAATACTGGAGATGAGAGGTACATCATACTTATCATAACTCGGAATCGTTTCTTTCAGGTAATACGCAATTCCTTTGCTCTGAATGCCAATGGAATTGATCATTCCAGCAGGAACCTCGCAAACTCTTGGCGTTAAATTCCCCTTACGTGGATGCTTGGTAATACTTTTCGGAACGATCGCCCCAATTTCATTAAAATCGATCACCTGTTCCATCTCTTCGCCGAAGGCTCCCGAGGCTGGCATGATCGGGTTCTGTAACATGAGACTTCCGATTTGGACTTGCAGATTTAAATCAGCTTCCTGTATCCTTGTTCCTTGGTCCGCTTTCATCATGATAGCACCACCTGTTCCAGGGCAAACACGGGACCCTCTCTACAAACCCTGACACTCCGGGTAGCTCCATCCTGGTCCTGAATATCGCAGACACAAGCAAAACAGACACCCATCGCACAGCCCATATTTTCTTCCAATGCAATTTCGGCGAATATATCCTGCCCGGCGGCAATCTCCTGCAGCAGCATAGACAATCGTTTGGAACCGCAGGTGTAGGCGGCCTGGATGGAATGCTCTTGCATAATACGCTCAATCAACAGCCGTACCTGCTCGACATCGCTGCTGCCGTCTTCGTCCGTCACCTTGTATACTTCCGCACCGAACCCTTGCAAAGCATCTGCTGCAAGTAAATCATTAGCTGTTCTCGCGCTAAGGATAGCCACACTGCGGACTCCCTGCTGAGCAGCTTCTTGCGCCAGCGCTGCCAGTGTGGCGATGCCAACGCCACGAGCGAGCATCAGAATCGTCCCGGCTTCTTCACGCAGGGTAAAGCCATTGCCAAGCGGACCAAAAATATCGACAGTATCTCCTGCCTGAATAGTTGCCAGCTGCTTGGTCCCGATCCCTTTAACCAAATAAAGAAATTCGAGCGTATTGCTGTCTTTATTAATTCTGTATATGCTAAAAGGCCGACGCAGCAGCGGATAATAAGACTCCCCGCAGAGAACATTAAAGAACTGGCCGGGCTTTGCTGTGATCTGTAGGTCTGACGCATCAACAATCATATGCCAATAACGCTCGCTGACTTGTTGATTAGATAGCACTTTTCTTTTTTCCGCTTTCATCTTGTATGCTCCTGTCCATGTTATTCAATATCCCGGTTGAACCATTCCGAATCTCTTCTGCACACCGGAGAACAACTTCTTCCAACAAGGCAGCGCCTTTTGCTATTTGGGAGATGGAGCTGTATTCATCTTTATGATGGCTGATACCGTCTCTGGATGGAATGAAAATCATACCGGTTTTACAAATACTTGCCATATTCATCGCATCATGCCCGGCACCGCTCATCATATTCGTATAAGTGACACCTTGAGCCTCACATTCGGAGGACAATAAACGTATCGTTTCTTTATCCAAGGAAACCGGCTTTTCTTCACTTAAGATTCGCGCTGCAATCTGCAGTCCCCGTTTTTTTTCCAATTCATGAAACAAAGTGTATAGCTGTTCGATAATCATTTGTCTGGAAGTCGCATCTGTACCGCGAATATCAATCTTCAGGCTTACCCAATCCGGTACTACATTCATCGCTCCCGGAAGTACCTCGCACACACCTGCGGTAGCGACTGTATCGTGCTCGGTTTGCTCTAACGCCGCCTTCTCCAGAGCCGTGATGATCTCGGCAGCTCCGATCAACGCATCCTTACGCATGTTCATAGGTGTCGTCCCCGAGTGGGACGCTTGACCCTGAATCGTTACTTCCAGACGGATGGGAGCAGCTATGCCTGTGACAATGCCAATCTCCACTCCGCGCTTTTCAAGCAGCGGACCTTGCTCGATATGAAGCTCAAAAAAAGCTTTCAGTGCATTGTTCTTTCTTCGTGCATTTGTGATTTGTGTAAAGTCCAATCCGACTGCAGCCAGTGCCTGCGGAAAGGATGTACCTTCATTATCCAGCAGATGCGCAAGCGAATCGGGGTTCAACTTCCCTGCCATCGCTTTACTTCCAATTGTCGAGACACCAAACCTCGCCGATTCTTCACAAGCGAATGAAATAAGCTCAATCGGATAACGGGTGACAACGCCTCTATCATTCAAGCTGCGTATCATTTCCAACCCGGCTATAACGCCAAGTGTTCCATCGTAACCACCACCGTGCTGCACCGTATCCAGATGAGATCCGCAAGCTACAGCGGGCAGCTGTGGATCGCTGCCTTCCCTCCGTGCAATCACATTGCCGCAGGCATCGATGCGTACGGACATCCCTGCTTCCTCGCACTTTTGAATAAAGTAAGCATTCGCAGCCCAATGCTCGCGAGAGTAGGCAAGTCTGGTGATTCCCTGCCCTTTGACAGCACCTATCTCATTGACTTCTATTAACGCAGTCTCCAATCGAGTGATATTCACGATTCTTCACCTCTTACTCTAAAAAAAACGCCCCTTCGTTAAGGTCTGTCAGACAGATTACAAAACGTTGGGGTCGGCTGAAACGGAAAGCTTTGCTTACATAATAACTTCTTGAGATTCATGCCAACGGAGCAGCCTTTTTTCCAATACATTAGACAAAAGGTATAAAACCAGACCGATTACGCTTAATAACAATACAGCTGTTAGTATAAGGTTAATATCATAGGTTTCACTGCCCAGAATAACGAGATACCCGAGACCTGCCTTGGCACCGATCATTTCTCCAATCACGGCACCGGTAATCGCATAGGTCGTAGACACTTTGACACCTGACATGATCGAAGGCAATGAATAAGGAATCTCCACTGTCCAGAAACGCTGCCACCGATTAGCCTTGAGAATATGCAGCAAGTCCTGCATATTGCTCTCCACTGAACGAATACCGACAATCGTATTGACCATGATAGGGAAAAAGACAACCAGTATGACCAAAGCAATCTTCGAGGTAGCACCCAGCCCGAACCATAATAGAAACAGCGGAGCGATCGATATTTTGGGTGCAATTTGAACCAAGACGATATACGGCGTGAACATCCGCTCCAGCAGTACACTCTTGGCAAGTAAATATCCGAAGAGCAAGCCCAGCACACAACCAATCAAAAATCCGACAAAAATCTCATACAACGTTAACCCAATATGCGTGCTCATATCACCCATTGCCATAATATTCAAAAACTTGGACAAGAACAATAATGGACCCGGAAGAATTTGTACCGGTATATGAAATACAGATACGTAGGCTTGCCATAGCCCTATAAACACAATCAGCGTAGCAAGAACGAGCAAGCTTTTACGTCCGTAATACTTCATTTACGATCACCTGCGTTACTTTAGATTGGTTACAACTAAATCTTCTGCTTTAAAGCTGGTCTTGATCGTATCAAACGTTTTTTGAGTATCGATGGATGCTTGCCATCTTGCCATATCGGCAGCTCCATAGCCATCTTTCTTCGTCAGATCACTTTGCCACAGGTAAGGAATGAACACATCGTTGAATATTTGTTCTGTAATTTCCTGTTTACCTTCAGACGATGTTGCATACTTCTTGATGGACATGTCGATGGCTGCTTTGGCATTGCCTTTAATAATATAATCCAACGATTGGTTCAATGCTTTATTGAACGCAATAACCGTGTTCTTATTGCTGGACAAATACTTATCCGATGCGATTACAACATTACCGAATGAAGGCAAGAAATCGTCAGAGCGAATTTCATCAACATCCACACCGCTGTTTTTGAGCTCAACGGTTCTCAACATTGAGAAAGTGATAGCATCGACTTCATCAGACACCAGCGCATTGACAATAGCACCTGTACCTACAATTTTCGTATTCACGTCTTTGATATTCATGCCGTTCTTCTCGAGCATAACTTGCAGCTGGATATAGTTCGGGCTTCCGAAGCTGGTTACGGCAACTGTCTTGCCCTTCAAATCTTTAGGACCTGTGATCCCTTTATTTTTCTTGAAAATAGTTGCTCCCAAACCACGTTGATAAGTGGTGTGTACAACTTTTACAGGAATGCCCTGTGATTTGGCTGTAATAACTGCATCCGCATTAGGAAATCCGAATTGCACGTTATCCGCAGCAACATTCTTCACGATACTTGCAGCATCGGCATAAACAAAATCAACATCCAGACCTTGCTCCTTGAAAAAGCCTTGTTCTTTGGCCACATACATCGGTGCATAGTAAGGAACAGCAGCTCCGTCCATTTGAATGGTAACCTTTTGCAGCTCCTTAGGCTTATCGGTTGCGGCTGGCGCAGGTGCAGCAGGTGCAGCTTCATTCCCCGTCTTAGCTCCACAAGCAGCCAAAATTGAGGCAACAAACAACATACAAATTAAAAGGCTAATTGATTTTTTCTTCATCACGAAACAACACCCCTACTTATCAATTTGTCTACAGCTAGCAAAGCGGCCTTACATAGTTTCATTTGACTTTCCTCATAATCAACCAGCCATTGATTCGTGATGCGGTTAGCATGCACAACAAGTAAGGTGCCTGCGTAAGCGCCCATAACCGAAGCAATCGTTAGCAGCGTCTCTGATTCCATCTCCAGATTCAGCACGCCAAGCGATTTCATCTCATTAATGATGTCAGTTGAATAATTGTAAGGGGCTACGTCTCTCCCCTGACCATGATAAAAGGAAGAGGTTGTTGCGCCAATTCCAATATGGTAGCGGTAGCCTAATTCCTCACAGGCTTCAATTAACGCCTGAGTCACATAATGATTGGCCAGCGCCGGAAATTCAGGGCGTGCATAATGGCCAGTTGTACCACCTAATCGGACACTTCCCGTATTGATGATCATATCCCCGCAATCAATGCCTTCTTGAATCGCGCCCGTCCCGCCAATGCGAAGCAAACATTTAGCTTTTAAGCGAAGCAGCTCCAGAACAGCAATTTCTGTGGAAGGACCACCGATACCGGTTGAGCAGACAGAGATCGGATTCCCCTTGTACTCGCCTGTACCGACTTTAAATTCACGATTCGAGCTGATGATGTCATAGCTGTCAAACAGTTCACGGATCAGCTCAACTCGCGCCGGGTCGCCTGGCAGCAGTACGTAAGGTGCTGTTTCCCCTTCGGAGATGCGTAGATGAGGTACTTTCGTTCCTTCATATAGAGGAAAATCTGCTTGAATGAATCTGCTGTTCATCTTCTCTTTTCACCTCCCCTAATATTATTTCACTTGCTTGGAATCGTGCCAGAACAGAAAACGGTTTTCCAAAAAGCTAATAAGTGCATAGAAAATAATCCCAACAACTATCGTATATATAATACTGGCAAACAGCATAGGGGAATTGTATGTCGTGCTGTTAAACACCAGTAAATAACCAAGCCCGCTCTCTCCTGATATCCATTCCGCAACAATAGCAGCAATAACCGCCTGAACCATGCCGACCTTCAAGCCCGCAAAAATTTGCGGCAAGGAATACGGAAGCTCAACTTGAATGATTTTTTGCCACCAGTTTAATCCCGTTATTTGCATTAAGCATTTGAGATTATACGTGACACTTTTCAAGCCGAATATGGCACCCAGCATAACTGGAAAAAACACCATAGATACAATTAACATCAGCTTGGAGGTGAAGCCAAGACCAAACCAAATGACAAATAAAGGAGCAAGGGCAATCTTCGGCGCCGTTTGGGCAAGAAGAATATAAGGCATCAATGCTTCTTCAAGAAATTTAAAACGGCCGATCAAATAGCCGACCAAATAACCAAAAACGATCCCCAATACAAAACCTGCGAGCACTTCACCCGAGGTGACGAAAAAATGGTGCAGCAAATCCTGTGCGGAAAACATTTCGATAAGTGCTACTCCTACATCCGAAGGAAGCGGCACGATAAACGCAGGTACATCGAAAGCGACGACATACACATACCAAATGACTACAAGAATAAGGATGGCAACGAAATACTCTCCAACTTGCCTTAATCTCAGCATTAGCCCAGCACTTCCCTTAGCTTTTTAACGTAGTTCACGAACTCGATCGTCTCCTTCACTTCTACGGTCCGTGGATGTGGCAATTGAATGTCGATAATTTCATCAATTTTCCCTGGTCGGGGTGACATCACAATAACACGATCCGATAGAAATGCAGCTTCCGAAATACTGTGAGTCACGAACAGGATGGTCTTTTGGGTTTCGGTCCAGATTCGAAGCAATTCCAGTCCCATTTTGTCACGAGTCAGTGCATCCAAAGCGCCAAATGGTTCATCCATGAGCAAAACATCCGGATTATACGATAATGCTCTGACTATCGCTACCCGCTGCCTCATCCCGCCGGACAATTCACGGGGATATGCTTTTTCAAATCCTTTCAAGCCTGCAAGCTCCAAAAGCTTATCCAGATTGGCCAGATTGGCCGGGGTATCGAGCTTTTTGACCTCAAGCGGAAATTTGGCATTCTGGTAAACGGTCTTCCAAGGAAGCAAGGTAGCATCCTGAAACACAAAACCGATATTGTCTGCCGAGTTCTCCCATGTAATCTTACCCGTGGAAGGCGTATCCAAATTCGCGAGTATGCGCAATAAGGTTGATTTTCCACACCCGGATGGACCAATAATGGAAATAAACTCACTTTTTTTTACATCCAGATTAATATGTGTTAACGCCTGTACCTCTCGCCCATCGCTTGCCTTGTAGATTTTGTTAACATCCTCGATGTGAATTGCAGTAGTAGACACGTATAACACCCCTTAAACTTCGCAATTTTACGGACACCATTGTATAAATAGCTGTTCCTTTTGTATAGACTTATTTTACATTTTATAAATGTAAAGGAATATATCCAAACCGACAAATTAAAGTTATCATTTTTGTCCATACAGACAATGTACATATTTACCATTCTTGTTCCAGCTCATCCTTTGACGATGACAATATCATACAGAAACTGAATAGAAATATATGGAATCGGCTCGTCTAGCAAGTTTTTCCTTGTTCTTATTCATGCCCACTGTTCTTAATGAGTATGCAGTTTTTCCCTTAGATATCAGAAAGAAAGCTTTGTCCATATGCCGGGGGCAGCGAGCTGAAATTATCGGCTATCGTCGCTCCAACGTCTGCAAAGGTCGTACGAATTCCCAGATTCAAGCCTTGATCCAGGCTCCGATGTGAAACAAGCAGCGGCACGTATTCCCTGGTGTGGTCCGTGCCCGGATGTGTCGGATCATTACCATGGTCGGCCGTAATGATGAGCAAATCATCGGGCCTTAAAGCCCCGGTTATTTCCGGCAATCGCGCATCGAATTCCCGTAACGCGGACGCATAGCCTGCCGGGTCCCGACGATGGCCATAAATAGCATCAAAATCAACCAGATTCAAAAAGCAAAGACCTGTAAAATCCTGCTTCATAACGCTCAGCAGCCAGTCCACTCCATCCCTGTTGGATTTGGTTTTCAAGCTTTCCGTAACACCCGCCCCTGCAAATATATCAGAAATTTTACCGATCCCTATACTATCAAGCCCTTGCTCAACCAAGCGATCCATGACCGTAGCCGTAGGAGGGCTTACAGCGTAATCACGTCGATTCGGCGTTCTTACGAACAGGTCGGGCCCTCCAGTGAAAGGACGAGCAATGACCCTGCCCACGACGATACCGTTCTCATTCAAGGTCATTTCCCTTGCCTTCTGGCAAATTGCGTATAATTCTTCAAGAGGGACAATATCTTCATGCGCCGCAATCTGCAGTACACTATCAGCTGAGGTGTATACAATCAGATGTCCACTCTGCATATGCTGAGCACCCAGCTCATCGAGAATATCGGTGCCCGAAGCAACCTTATTGCCGATAATACGGCGGCCAGCTGCCGTCTCCAGAGCCTGAATGAACGCTTCAGGAAAGCCTTCAGGAAAAGTTTGAAATGGCACCTTATTACATACACCCATGATCTCCCAGTGACCTGTTAATGTGTCTTTGCCCGCTGAAATCTCGGCCATTTTCCCATAATGAGCCTTGGCATTTGCTACAGCCTGCAGCCCTTGAATGGCTTCTATACAGCCAAGCCCCATTTGCTCCAAGTGCGGCAGCCGTAGTTGTCCTGTAGTCTCGGCAATATGCCCCAGGGTATGGGAGCCTGAATCTCCATATTGGGATGCATCCGGAAGCGCACCGATGCCCACACTATCAAGAACAATCAGAAAAACTCTTGGAAATCGAATCGTCATCTGGATATCCCCATTTCGTCATATACGACCTTACCATTGACCATCGTTAGAACGGCTTTTCCTTTAAGTTTCATACCGATAAACGGACTGTTTCGGGATTTGGATTGAAATGCTTCTGCATCGACCGTCCATTCTTTCTGCGGATCAAGTAATGTAATATCAGCATCACAGCCCTCAGCCAGCCTTCCTGAAGAAAGACCCATTATTCGCGAAGGGATAATCGTCAGCTTGGCAATCGCCTCTGTCAAAGTCAGCTTCTCTGGATGAACCAGGTAGGTGAAGGTTAAACCCACAGCCGTTTCCAGCCCCACCATCCCAAAGGGTGCTTCCGCTAATGGGCGCCCTTTCTCATCAAACGTGTGCGGAGCATGATCGGTTGCAATCGCATCCAGGGTGCCGTCGGCCAAACCCGCAATGACGGCTTCCACATCCTCCCGGGTGCGAAGCGGTGGATTCACCTTGGCCATCGTGCCGCTTACCAATGCCTGTTCATCCGTTAAGGAAAAATGATGCGGCGCACCTTCACCCGTTACCCGTACCCCTCTAGCCTTCGCTTCGCGTATAAGCTGAACGCCTCTGGAGGTGGACACATGCTGAATGTGAAGCCTTGCACCCGTATCTTCTGCGAACAGGATATCACGGGCAATAATCAATTCTTCACCAAGCCGATGGATTCCCGGATCTCCTAGCTGCTCACTTACCTTACCCTGATTAAGGGAACCACTGTGAACCAGCTGATGATCCTCACAATGAGAGCTGATCGGCACATCCAATTGTGCAGCTTTGCGAAAAGCCTCATGCACGAGTCGTGGGTCCATAACAGATTTGCCATCGTCGGTAAATGTAACAGCTCCTGCCCGATAAAGGGCTTCCATTTCCGTCAGCACCTTGCCTTCAATACCGTAAGTCAGAGCTGCCGAGGAATAGACCTTAACGCCCGCTTGCTCCTGTCCGGTGCGAAGCACATATTCAAGCGTCTGTACCGTATCAATACTTGGCTTCGTATTGGGCATGCAGACCACCGAGGTAAACCCCCCTGCGGCAGCAGAAGCAGCACCTGATGAAATCGTTTCCTTTTGCGGGAAGCCGGGATCACGAAAATGAACATGAATATCGACCAGACCCGGAACCACCAGTAAACCCTTTGCGTCAATCACATGATCTATAGCTTCAACTTGCTTATTTCCAATAGCAACCACCTTGCCATCTTCGATGACGACATCAGCGATTTCGTTAAAATTATTTTCCGGATTGATAACCGTTCCATTTTTTATAAGCATCTTCATGTCCTGTCAATCCTTTCAATTCAAGTAATAGAAAGAGATAGTAGAAATCGTACCAAGAAAATCGCGGTGCGAATATGTGGAATTGGACAAAAAAATAAACCGAGTGTCGTCGGTTTAGCCAAATCCTAAATATTGCCGGACTGTAAAAGCTGGTCTATTTTGAGTCCCATATGCAGCAGCAGTCGTTTCTCCGCATCATGAACGTTACAGCCTGTCAGCTGTTCTATTTTTTGCAGCCGGTATTTCATCGTATTCACGTGAACGAACAGCTTTTCTGCCGATTCCGACAAAGAGCAATTGCTGGCAAAGTACTCCCTCAGCGTATCAGCAAGGGTGGCATTGTTACTCCAGTCGTATTCTACCAGCTTGCCGATGGTTTCCGAATACAGCTCCTCCATCTCTTTCCAATCACTGACCTGACCCAATACGCGATAGATACCGAGATCCTCGTAATGGACACAGCCTGTGGCTCCACTGATCGGTTTTCCCAGTTGAATCGCCTTGACTGCCTCCTTATACCCTTCGTGAATGCCTTCCAGTCCTTGATAAAACCGCCCGATACCGATGGTAAACTGCAATTCCTCAAATTCTTGCGAAAGCTGTCGATACGCAGATTCGGCCAAATCCATGGTGGAGCTTTTGTAAGGCCCCGGTTGCTGGGCATATTCTGTCGCACCTGTCCCATCGCAGTGATAGAGCACAATAATATGCTCCTTACGTATTGTAAGTATGGCATTAAATCGGAAAATCTCATTCACTTTGCGCAGCAGCTTTCGTTTACGCTCCTGAAACCACAGTGCTTCATTCTCGATCAGAGTTGTATGTGAAGAAGAACTGGTAAAAGCGATAGCAAACACCTGATAATCCTTCGCTAAATCCCAGTTGAACATTCTCCCCTTATTAATAACCTCGGCTTTATCCGTAATATTCCCCAAAAGCACTTCAGTTAACAGGTCGTCCTTAAAATTTTGCTCCACATCCGCCTTCGTAATCACCTTCAAAAACTCAAGAGCCATCAGCAGTATCGTTCGATCCAGTATAAGAAAATCCCGCTCGACAAATTCTCGTTTGGTTTGCCAGCACGTCACATCTCCATACAGCTCATCATTTAACAGCAATGGCGTGACTATGCAGGGGGTATTGAGGTGATTAAGCATGCGCTCCATCCTGATCGAGCGTTTCGCTATTTTCAACTCGTTTTTTTGTGATCGTGTGAGGGGAGCGACATGACTGCCCGACGAAATACCTTCGAGGTTAGGCATCTCCGAACCCACGGTAATGATGTTCTCCGTCATTTGCTGGACAGCTTCCACCAAAGCCGGTATGCCCTTGCCTCCCATCGCCAGCTCCGTGATCCACTGGAACGACTTTTCCAGCTGCTCCTTCCCCAGATCCGGCTGATTTAAGCTCCGTTCCATCAATGGGGTCATGATATCCAGATAGGAAACCTCGTCATCAATTTCAATAATTGGAAAATCAAGCCGGTTCCCTGCCTCAATGATCGCAGCAGGGATTTGTTTCACGTACCGCTCGGTTTTTATCGCCAAGGCAGAGCTTCCCACAGCATGCAATTGTTGAACCAGCTGTCCAATCGCTTCCTCATCGTCCTTGATCGGATACAGACTCGTCAACAATAAGTCATTTCCCTTCAGCCAACGGATCACATCCGGTACTTCCATAACAGTGATATAATCAATGGTCTTATGCAGTCCCTTTTCCCCGGCTACTACCTTGCACTTGACCAGTCCGCCGATCTGCATCGCATCCTTGACGCTGACTCCCATCCAACTCCTCCTCTTTGAAAAGGACATTATACTACATTTGCGACCCTTCGTCAGTTATCCAGAAAAATTATAGGATTGTATATTTATTCGTTTTAATGTATATTTAATCACAATTATAAAACTTTAATTTAATATCCCACCTTTTTCATATAATTATTTTAGGAGTGAAGCAGGATGAAAGCCAGATTGTTGTTAGAGGATGGAACCCTCTTTGAGGGCCAGGCTTTTGGCAGTGAGAGAGAATCCGCAGGAGAGGTCGTCTTCCAAACCGGTATGACGGGTTACCAGGAGGTATTGTCTGATCCTTCTTATTGCGGACAGCTCGTTACGATGACGTATCCGTTGATCGGAAATTATGGTATCAACCGGGACGATTTTGAAGCTATCCGCTCGTGGATTCACGGTTTTATTGTTAGGAAACACGAGCTTGCACCGAGCAATTGGAGATCGTCCATGAGTCTCGATGCCTTGTTGAAGCAGTATGAAATTCCAGGGATCAGCGGCATTGACACACGAATGCTGACACGTATTCTGCGACAGCACGGTACGATGAAGGGTCTGCTGACGACCAGCAGCCAATCGCTGGCCTCACTGCAGGAGCAGTTGCATGCCGCATCTCCCCTGAGCAATCCGGCAGCGCTTGTCTCCACCCCGCAGCCATACCGGAGCCCAGGGGCCAAAGAGCGTATTGTGGTTGTGGATTTCGGCTGTAAATCGGGTATTATCCGAGAGCTAATCACCCGGGGATGCGATGTTACTGTTGTTCCTCATGATACGACTGCCGAGCAAATTCGCCGCTTTAATCCGGATGGCATTCTGCTCTCCAATGGTCCGGGCGATCCGAAGGATGTCGCTTATGTGTTACCCGTGATCCGGGAGCTTCTCGACGAGATTCCGATGTTCGGTATTTGTCTGGGACATCAGCTGTTTGCACTGGCCTGTGGTGCGGATTGCAGCAAGCTGACTTTCGGGCACCGCGGCTCCAACCATCCGGTAAAGCACTTGGAAACCGGCCGCTGTCTCATTACCTCACAAAATCACAGCTATGCGGTGGTTGAATCTTCTGTTGCTGCCACCGATCTGACGATCACCCATATCAATAATAACGATGGCACAGTAGAAGGACTCCGGCACAACCATTATCCAGCATTTTCAGTACAGTTCCACCCCGAAGCATCTCCGGGGCCTTATGACAGCAATGCGCTGTTCGATCAATTTTTGGACGTTATCCATCGTTTTCAGCCAACTCGCACTTTAAATAATTCTCAAGACAAAGGAGTAGAACGGTTGTATGCCGAAAAATAAAGCTTATCAAAAAGTTCTTATCATCGGATCAGGCCCCATCGTGATTGGGCAGGCTGCCGAGTTTGACTATGCGGGTACACAGGCTTGCCAAGCGCTTAAGGAGGAAGGCGTAGAGGTAGTGCTTATTAACAGCAATCCGGCTACGATTATGACCGATCATACGTTTGCCGACAAGGTTTATCTGGAGCCGATCACGCTGGAATTCGTCAAACAGATCATCATGCAGGAGCGCCCTGACGGGATACTTGCCACGCTTGGCGGGCAAACGGGGCTCAACATGGCGCTTGAGCTTGCTCAAGACGGCATTCTGGAGCGTGAACAGGTGAGGCTTCTTGGTACGCAGCTGGATGCCATCCGCAAGGCGGAGGACCGTGAGCTGTTCCGCGAGCTGATGAAGGAGCTGCAGCAGCCTGTGCCCCAGAGCGTCATTGTTACCGAGCCCGATGAGGCTATACGGTTTGCCGAGCAAATCGGGTATCCGGTCATCGTTCGCCCTGCTTATACGCTGGGCGGAAGTGGTGGTGGTATTGCCCATCAGGTGGATGAGCTCATGGATATCGTCCGCTCCGGTCTGTATTGCAGTCCCATCGGTCAATGTCTGGTGGAAAAAAGCATCGCTGGTATGAAGGAAATCGAGTATGAGGTTATGCGTGATGCCCACGATAATTGCATTGTTATCTGCAATATGGAAAATTTCGATCCTGTTGGCGTACATACAGGGGATAGTATTGTTGTAGCTCCGAGCCAAACTTTATCCGATCGCGAATATCAAATGCTGCGCACGGCCTCCATTCAAATCGTTAGCTCGCTCGGTATAGAGGGCGCATGCAATGTCCAGTTCGCGCTTGACCCGGATAGCTACCAGTATTACGTCATCGAAGTCAATCCGAGGGTCAGCCGTTCGTCGGCTCTGGCATCCAAGGCCACAGGGTATCCGATAGCCAAAATTGCAGCCAAAATAGCAATGGGCTTTACCCTCGACGAAATCGTTAACCCGGTTACTGGCCAAACCTATGCCTTCTTCGAGCCTGCGCTCGATTATATCGTAACGAAAATTCCACGTTGGCCGTTTGATCAATTCCCTTCAGCCAACCGTACGCTGGGCACACAAATGAAGGCTACAGGGGAAGTCATGGCGATTGGCCGTACCTTTGGGGAATCCCTGCAGAAAGCTGTTCGTTCCCTTGAAATTGGGGCGGTAGGACTCTACCTTCCCGACACAGCGCAGCTCCAACAAGACGAATTGCATAAACGGCTGCAAAAAGCGGATGATGAGCGGCTGTTTCTGATTGCCGAATCATTTCGTCGCGGATACGCCGTATCCGACGTTCATCGTCTGACACAGATTGATTCGTGGTTCTTGCACAATATCGAGCAGCTGGTTCAATTCGAGTATGAGCTTCAACAAGAGGTGCTAACGGAGTCACTGCTTCTGGAAGCCAAGCAGCACGGCTTCAGCGATCAGGCTATTGCTGGCATTCGCCGCTCAGTGAATCCCTCCTATGCCTTGACAACCGCATTGGCGATTGAACAATATCGATATGCTCTTGGCATGGTTCCGGTATACAAGATGGTGGACACCTGCTCGGCGGAGTTTGAAGCAACTTCGTCTTATTATTATTCAACCTATGAAATGGAAAATGAAACCCCGATACCAACGAAGCCCAGGATCGTAGTATTGGGCTCTGGTCCCATACGTATCGGACAAGGAATCGAATTTGATTACTCCACCGTTCATGCTGTTAAAGCCATTCAGGAAATGGGTTATGAAGCGGTTATCATCAATAATAATCCAGAGACGGTTTCGACCGATTTCGACATTTCCGACCGCTTGTATTTCGAGCCTCTTCATCTTGAGGATGTCCTGCATGTGATTAAACATGAGCAGCCAGAAGGCGTTATCGTGCAATTCGGCGGTCAGACAGCTATTGGCTTAGCGTCGGCTTTAGTGGAGCGAGGCATTCGTATTTATGGTACCAGCTTTGCCGGAATCGATACGGCCGAGGATCGCAAAAAATTCGAGGCGCTCCTTAGCAAGCTGCATATTGCTCAACCACAAGGAGCCACAGCACGTTCGATTGTCGAGGCTGCGGATACCGCACAACGTATCGGCTATCCTGTATTGGTACGTCCTTCCTACGTTCTTGGGGGACGCGCCATGGAAATTGTTCATTCCGAGGCCGAGCTGATGATTTATATGGTACGTGCAGCCCAGGTCAGCCCTGAGCATCCCGTCTTAATCGACCGTTATATGCACGGAATCGAGGTCGAAATCGATGCCATTTATGATGGGCAAACCATCTTGATTCCTGGCATTATGGAACAAATCGAACGAACCGGTGTCCATTCCGGAGACTCCATTGCCGTATATCCACCACAAAGCTTATCATCCGGTGTCCAGGCTCAAATTGTAGCCATCACCTTACAATTGTCTGAACACCTCGGCATCGTAGGACTTGTGAATATTCAGTTTTTAGTCGAAAACGAGCTGGTATATGTTATCGAAGTCAATCCGCGTGCATCAAGAACCGTACCTTTTATGAGTAAAGTCACGAGTGTCTCTATGGCTAATATTGCTGCGAAAGTAGCGTTAGGTCAAAACCTCTCCTCTTTCGGATTTCCGGAGGGCTTACTTAAGGAAACAGACGAAGTATCCGTCAAAGTCCCCGTGTTTTCTATGCATAAATTAAGCGGAGTCGAGATCGCACTCGGTCCGGTCATGAAATCTACCGGTGAGGTGATAGGCAGAGACCCCGTGTTTGCCAAAGCGATGCATAAGGGCATGCTCGCCGCAGGCATGAAGCTTCCAGCTCAAGGTACTGTTATTGTTTCTGTTGACGACAGGCATAAGCAGGAAGTGGTGGAGCCATTAAGCATGCTTTTCCAACTGGGATACAGAATTATCGCTACACCCGGGACTGCGCAGGTGCTGCAAGCAGCCGGTATTCCAGCCGCAAGCCTTCCCATAGAGGAAATGGTCCATTCGCTGCGAAGCCTCAAAGCGGACCTGTTCATCAACACGGTGACGACAGGGAAAATGGCTGACAGCAGCGGCTTCCAACTGCGTCGTGAAGCCATAGAAAGCGGTGTTGTTTGCCTGACCTCTATGGATACCGTACGCACTTATACAAAAACGCTTGAATCCATATACTTTACACCCTTTGCTTTGGATTCATTAGTATGACATTAACCTGACCTCCGTTAGCCCCAGAAGTAACGAGCCCATGTCCATTGCGATACTCCGCATGACGGCTCCAAATAAACAGCGCCCTGACCCGAGTGAAATATCGGGTTCAGGGCGCTGTTTGCTATGCAATTATTGCAAATCCTGTTCTCTATGCTCAGGTTTGTTGTTTAACCAATCCGCCAAGGTGCATACCCGATCAGGATACTTATGGCTTCTTGCAAGAAAACCGGCTCCATGCTGTGGCATCGGGTCCTGATCTGTTGGCTGGTAACGCAGATCCACGCTCCAGCGAACACTTTTCGACAAGTTTGGAGTCGACATGTGCAGGCAGCGATCGTTAAACAATATCGCACTCCCTGCTGTTACGGGCAAGATTACAGTTGGTGTAGTTCCTAATTGCTTCTCGCTTAACGCGGTGTAGCCAGTTCCTGTAGCACTCTCCCGATGCCATTTCAACACCCGCTTTTTATGCGTTCGCGGCTTGACATGCAGACAGCCATTTTCTTCGGTTGCATCAACCAATGAGATCCATACTGTAATGACAGGATTTGCATTGGCATCCGGCCAATACGATTTGTCCTGATGCCACGGTACTGCACCTGCCGCAACAAGAGGAACCTTGGGACGAACATTATAAACCGGGTTAGAAAATATTTCACCGCCAATCAGCGATTCTACTGCATTCAGTATTTTGGGATTGCTCATTAAGTTAAAGTAGCCTGGAAGGCGGTCTCTCCAGCTGCGCCCGTATTTCAGAAATTCCTCTGCGGATAAGTCCTTGAACAAATCCCCCAGTCGATTCGGAAAAGGAGTATCCGCCAAAGTATCCGTAATTAACCCTGCGGCTAACAGCTCATCGGCTATCTGTGTCACCTTTTGTGACATCGCCTGCTTCACCGCTTGCAAATCCTCTTCTGTTAATAATTCGGGAAGAACCAAATAACCTTCTTCGTTATAAAAATCCAATTGCTCTTTCGTTAAACTGCCACTTGCATACACGTCCATCGCTCAAACACCTCCAGATAAAGTTTGGATTGATCTGCAGGATTATTATAGCAATCGACGGTTCATAAGTATTTTAATAAATCATCACTGATTTGTACGATATTCCGGTGATTTAAGTTCGCCCAAATATGTTAAACTAAGGAGGTCAGCTCGTATTCCAATGGTCAGGAGATGAATCGGCTCCGTGAAAAACATTCAAGATATAGTCCCTACCCTAAGAATTGCGCACCATTACAAGTTTTATGAAAGCTCCAATGAAGGAAATCGTTATGGATATTGTTATGCTTTTCATCTATTTGATGGTGGACAAGGCACGGTGACAGTCGGCTCCAAGCGTTATCCTGTACGTAGAGGATCTTTGTTCTATATTCCACCAACACACATACATGGTTTTCAGAGCAGTCATGAAGATCCTTTGTCCAGCTATAATATTTATTGCGAGCTTTGGACAAATCATCCCATGCAGACAAAGCAGCATGTAGCCTACAACACCGCACAAATCGACTCCCAATACCTCACTACCCTAATGCCCTGTGATGAACTGGAGCACTTTCCTTCGGTGGTACAAATCCAACAGCATCCTCGTCTTGTCGATTTGTTTATTCATATAACTCGTGTGTATAGTGAAAACGGCCTGTATAAGAACGAAATTGCAGCAAGTTTGCTTTATGGCTGGATATTGGAATTTCATCAAATTTGCCGCTCAGCACAACCCTTCGATCCACGGATTCAACGTATTATCGAAAAGATGGAGAGCCATTCCTGGAACCAGGACGATGAGATTGATTGGCAACACCAAAGCGGGCTGCAGAAGACCCATTTCTATAATTTATTTAAACAGATGACGGGACTGTCACCCAAAGCCTATCTTTTGAAAATAAAAATGCGTAGAGCTGCAGCCACCCTGCTTGAAAGCAACCGATCCATAACCGATATTTCATTGTATCTGGGCTATGCTTCCATTCATTATTTCACCAAACAATTTACAGCCTATTTCGGCGTTTCACCGACTCAATTTCGGAATAGACATTAACATAAGCATTTAGATCAGCACATATACCTGATCACCGTCTGTTTCCACCTCATATCCCCGCAGTCGGACATTAGGATCTGCCAAATGCTGGCCATTGGTCAAATCGAACTCCCAGCCATGCCAGGGACAGCGAACAATTTCCTGCTCCCTGCCATATTGATACTCATATACCATCGAGGGCAATCGGGTCCCGCATACTACCCCTACACACACCGGAGCCGCAGCGTGCGGGCACACATTTCGCCATGCATGCAGGTTTCCTTTTACAAGAAAAATCCCGATCTCCATACCTTTAACCACTGCTATGACCCGCCCTTTTTCCTGCAATTCCATGAGTGACGCAGCCTCGTAACGTACTTTGACTTTATTCATTAGGGTGTTCCTCCTTCGAAGGAGTCTCAGTCGATTGTGCGATGCTTGCAGCTGGTTTGTCATACAGTCCATACAGATTCATAGCATTTTCGACCAGAATCTTACGTCGTAAATCTCTGCGAATCGGCGCCAGCACCATCTGTGGATTATCAAAGTCCCAGTGCGGATAGTCCGATGAGAACATGACCATATGGTCGCCGCCAATCATATCAAAAACCTGGTTCAGATGATCAGGGCTTGTCGGCTCTTCAATCGGCTGTGTCGTTAGCAAAATATGCTCTCGAATATACTCGGAAGGCATCCGCTTCAACCAAGGGACTAAATCCCGCAGCGCTTTATAATTTTTGTCCATCCTCCACATTAGATGCGGCAGCCATGCAATTCCACCTTCAATGGCAACAAACTTCAGCTTTGGAAACTTTTCAAATACCCCTTCACAGACCAGACTGTTCACATGAGCCATATAATTCGTCGGTAAAATATTGTGCCATTCCAGATAGGATGTCGGGTAACCGGATGGTGTCGGCGCTCCCGATATCCCCCTGCCTTCCGTTCCGGGATGAACAGCTACCGGCAATCCGTTACGCTCCGCCGCCTCGTAGATCGGATGATAATAACGCTGACCATATAGCATTCTCGAACCACTGCACATAATCACCTGTACCATATCCGGATGCTTGGCCATCCGATCGATTTCCTTGGCCGCTGCCTGCGGGTCCGAATGATTGATAAGAATAGACCCTTTAAATACCGGACTGGCCTTCAGCCAGGTCTCAACGAGCCAATCGTTGTAAGCACTGGCAACGACATTACCATAATCGGGATTCGGATTCAGAGAAATGCCGAGCACACCGGACCCTGTCAAAATCCCGTAGTCAATTCCGTATTTTTCAAAATGATGCTTCAGCATGAAGGCAGGGTCGCTGCCTGGAGTTCCTCCGCCTTCAGGAACGGAATCCTTACGCATCACGCCTATCGGTGAATACCAGCCTCCACCGTAGCCTGGACCGCTTGCCAGCCAGTTCTCGTGCCATACTCTCGGCAAAAAGGGAAGCAGATCCTTGGGCTTGGCAATCGCATTATGCACATCAGCATCAATGATATTAGGTTTATTGTTCATCTTATTCGCTCCTTTAACCGCGGTATCTAATTGCTTATACGTTCTACTATAAAGGCACATCGGAGGTTCGTACATGAACAAAAGTTTCGGAAAATCTGGAGAAAAGTATGCAAGGGAGGTGAACGGTAGGAGCTGCGCGGTCGAAGTGTTCTTACGATCGCTGTTGTTTGCGAATTTTCCTCATTTGATAAGACATTTATCGGTGAAAATCCGCAAACAAAGGCGAGCGCTCCCCTTCTCCAGAACACCACGACCGCTTCGCTCATCGTTCACCTCACTTGGCAGGAGGTAGAGAGCAAGGGCAAGAGCAAAAGCAAAAAAACAAGGGCAAAGGAAAACCTAGAGCAGACATTTTCAAAAAAATTTGGGAATATACTTAAAAATTGTATTCTACCTGCCGATATAGAAAAAGTAATTGTAAGATTGCGGATACCGCAACAAAATGAAATCGAGGTGGATTGGAAATGGAATGGTTTTTAAAAGCGTTTAAGAATTACGCTGGATTTCAAGGGAGAGCAAGACGCAAGGAATACTGGATGTTTTTTCTGTTCAGTACCATCTTTTCTATTGTAGCGGCCATATTGGATTCAATCGTAAATCTGAATTCCATATTAGCAGGACTGTATTCATTAGCTATTTTGTTACCGTCTTTAGCTGTTGGATGTCGTCGACTACACGATACGGGAAGAAGCGGATGGTGGCTCTTAATTAGTTTGATTCCGCTGATTGGAAGCATTATCCTTATTGTATTTTTGTGTCAGGATAGTGATGAGTATGATAATAAATATGGCGCGAATCCTAAAATGTAATTATAAGATTGATCAGAAACCTCTCTCATGTATGTGTTAGAGGTTTCTTCTATTGGCTGCAGTTAAGAGTTCCGATAGTCGCGAGGAGACATCCCGGTTTCTTTGACAAACAAACGCGAGAAATAAAAGGAATCGGGAAATCCGCTCTCTTCAGCGATTTTTTTGATCGGGAGCATTGAACTTTTAAGCAGATGCTTCGCGGAATCCAGCCGTATTTGCGTTAAATATTGGATAGGACTAATGCCTGTATGCTTTTTAAAGGAAACGGAAAAATAACCATGTGATAAGGACACATGCTCGGCCAGCATATCTCTCGTTAACGGCTCCTGATAAGCAGATTTCATATATTGAATGGCCTTCTGAATTGCTGCCAAGGTCGAGGAATCCTCCTGCTGTATCGTGGATAGTTGATTCATAAGCTGGAGTGTATTCAGGAATTCAAGCTTGACCAGCCATACGTAGCCGCTGTTCTTGTCCCTCCACAGTTGAAAGGCTTTACGGAATGCAGCTGTCAGAGCAGGCTGCTCCTGAACATATTGTACGATTGGAAAAGGCAGCTCTTCAACCCCTTCCGTGATTTTCATGTTAATGCCCTCCCAGCTTGTCAGACGGTATTGAAAATGAAAGGAAAAGAAGCATACCGGAGAATCCGGTTGAGTCGTAATCTGCATATGTCGGTTCGGGCGAATTTGAAACAGACTGCCAGGTACGAGCAAATGCCTTTCCCCATCAAGCTCAAGCAGGCCTTTACCCGCGTACACATAACAGAGCACATGAAGTCTTGTCCTCTCGCGCAGCAGGTTATAATTAAAATGTTCCCAGAACCCAGCCTCCCGCTCCACCACATCGACCATTCGCGGCGTAAAGCCAGTCAAAAACTCATAATCCATATGCTTCAGCCCTATCATTAGAAAATAACAACATCCCTGATTACCATAGAACAGGCAACCAGGGACAAGCAACTCATTATTTATTTTTATTTTTGTAAGCTTCGTTGGTTTCTTGAATAATTTTCACGAACTGTGGATCGGTTTTCAGCTTAGCCACATAATCATCCCAAGCAGACATCGGCTCTTTACCAAGAATGACTTTGATTTTCATATCCTGTATCTTTTTGTACAGATCGGGTCCTAAGGTCAACGCCGTTTGCGAGATTAATCCCGTACTGATGTCCGGCTTGCTGAAGCTCGAACGATCATCGACGATTTTTTTGTTGCGCTCGTAGAATTCTTGGGGAATACCATTATAATAGGCCCGTTGGTATTTATCGTATCGTTGAAAAATTTGCAGCAGGTTATTCGTCACATCCGGAATATTATCAATCTTGGCTTGCTCTGTCGCAACCTTGAAGCCGTCTTTGATTGTATAATGCTTATCGGCCAAGCCAAATTGGGTCATCGTTGAAATTTCCTCGCTATTGCCTTGATCCACAAAGGTCAAAATTTTCTTCAGCTTCGCTTCCGGCACCGTCTTGGGAATGACAAACATCCCGAATACACCCGAATCCTTGCCCGCGAACTTGCCTTCCGGTCCAGTCACGTATGTTAACGGATAGGAGTCGGCTTGCGGATCGATTTTACGAAGCGCATCCGTATACAACCATTGAGGATTCAGTGCAGAGCCAAATATTCCCGCCTTGTTCGCCATATACTGCTCTCTGGCTTGTGTGGATTTCATAACGGCAAAATCGGGCACAAGCACCTTTTCATCATAGGCTTTTTTCAACCATTCCAAGGCCTGCTTTTGTCCCGGCTCATAAATAACAGGAACCAGCTGTCCATCCTTCAATTTCCATTTGCCTGACGCCCCGACAAACACATTTTCAATCCAGCCAAAAGCACCCATCCCATCGGCATCCACGTTCCCGGTAAGTCCAAACGTATCTGCTTTTCCATTGCCATCAGGGTCTTTTTCAGTGAATGCCTTGGCTGCTGCATAAATATCGTCCATCGTTTCAGGAACCTTCAGCCCCAGCTTATCCAGCCAATCTTTACGGACATGAACACCCCAAGCGCCCTCAAGCGGACGAGGCCGTGGTACTCCAAAGTTTTTGCCATCAATCTTGGCATTATCCCATATTTCCTTGGGCAGCGCATTCAGGTTCGGATAATCCTTGATATAAGGAGTCAAATCCCAAAAAGCTCCCGAAGTCGCCATCTGGACGACCTGCGAATCGTAAACATTATCGACAAAGGTCAGGTCAGATAAGTCTCCAGATGCCAGTGCTACCTTGGTTTTTTCTTTGATTGAGTTAAAAGGCACCCAGGTAATACTCAATTTCGTATTCGTTTTTTTCTCTATTTCCTTGAGCAGCTCATTAGAGGAATCTACGGCTTGCGCCCCCTGCTGGTTGGCAAAGATCGAGATTTCCGTTGGTTTCCCTGCATCCGCATTCGTCGCTCCTCCGGCTTTCGTATCTCCGCCCGTACTTCCGGCACCACCTGAGCAAGCCGTAAGCAAAGCAGGCAGAACGAGTGCCGCAGCACATGTAAATGCGATTTTTTGGTGCATGTTTGAATGATAACGTTTCATCCTTGTAACCTCCCTGAGTATGTTATTAAGCTTACCCCAATATCAGCTTTTTCAGCTGCATTCATCAACCCGCCACAGACACACGGGCTATTCCAAACCTGCTCACCCCTTGATCGAGCCGACCATAACCCCTTTGGCAAAATGCTTTTGCAAAAACGGGTATACCAGCAAAATCGGAACGGTCGAGATGACTACAGCAGCCATTTTTAGCGTATCGGTTGGAATCGATATTTCGCTCGACATCTGATTTGCGATTTCTCCCGAGGACGAGCTGGAGGAATCAATCAGCAGCATTTGAAGTACAACCTGCAGCGGTCTTAAATCTGCCTTATTGATATACAAAATCGCCGAGAAGAAGGTATTCCAGTAAGCCACTGCATAAAACAAACCAAAAGCAGCCAGAGAAGGAAGCGACAGCGGTAAAATGATCCGCAGGAAAATCCCAATATCAGATGCACCATCAATTTTCCCTGCCTCTTCAAGCTCCTCTGGAATACTTTCAAAAAAGCCTTTCATTAATATCA
Source organism: Paenibacillus sp. FSL H8-0034 (assembly GCF_038000305.1). Classification (NCBI taxonomy): domain Bacteria; kingdom Bacillati; phylum Bacillota; class Bacilli; order Caryophanales; family Paenibacillaceae; genus Paenibacillus; species Paenibacillus sp. FSL H8-0034. Next base: position 2,863,011 of record NZ_JBBOBS010000001.1, on the reverse strand, counting down.
CATACCAGCCGCTCGTTAGCACAGGTACGATTAATGACCAAATACTGTTGATTAAACCCAATTCCCTAACTACCAGATACGGCGGGATAATGCCCGGATTAAACAGGGTCGTCATCAGAATCAGGATCAGCAGCACCCTTCTCCCCTGCAGTCGTCTTCTGGACAAGGTATAGGCTCCCGCTGCGGTAACAACCAAGCTTAACGCTGTTCCGACTGTCGCGAGAAAGGTGCTTACCGCCGTTGCATTCACAAATACATTATTCGCCAGTAAATATTTGTACGAGGTCAGGGTCCATTCAGTTGGAAACAGCACCAGACCTTTGCGCAAGTATTCAATGGGTGAGGTGAAGGACACGACGAATACATAATAAAAAGGAAAAAACATCGTTAAAGCAATAACCAATAAAATGAATAAAACTGCCGAGCTGAACAACTTGTCCGAAATACTCCGATCTACCATCGGTTAACCTCCTCATTAGGCTGATATCAAGCAGCTCATTGAGCTTGTTCCCAAGATCAGGCCGCATCTTTTCTGCATCCCCTTGGTACCCTGCTTTAGTAAATGCCCTCTTCTCCGAATTTTTTGGCTAATCGGTTTGTGACCACAACCAGAATGACACCCACGATCGATTTGAACAAACCGACGGCAGTGCTGTAGCTGAACTGAGCCTGCTGAATCCCGCTGCGGTATACATACGTATCAAATACATCGGCCACATCGGCCACGGCTCCGTTCATCATCAGGTACACCTGCTCGAACCCGACATCCATCATATGGCCAATCCGCAGAATGAGTAAAATAATGATCACATTACGAATCGCCGGAAGGGTCACATGCCAGATTTGCCGCAAGCGTCCGGCGCCATCAATTTTGGCAGCCTCATACTGTCCCGGATCAATCGAAGCAATCGCAGCGAGGAAAATTACCGTCCCCCACCCCGCTTCCTTCCACATCGACTGAAACGTGAGCAGCAGCCAGAAGAAGTTGGAATCCGTCAAGAAATCATGCTTTTGAAAGCCAAGTGCAAATAGGATCTTGTTAATGACACCATCTGACGTGGACAGCATCAGAAAAGTAATTCCTGCAATCACGACCCACGATAAAAAATGCGGTAAATAAATCACCGATTGTATCGTTCTCTTGATCCACTCTCTACGGACCTCGTTAAGCATCACAGAGATCAGGATTGGCAGCGGAAAAAACAAGACCAAGTTCAGCACATTGATCGCCAGCGTGTTGCGAAGCAGGATCACAAAGTCCGTATTGGAGAAAAACCGTTCGAAATGCTCCAACCCTACCCATGGGCTGCTCATAAACCCTACATAAGGCGTGTAGTTTTTAAAAGCAATCAGTATTCCCCACATCGGTACATATTTGAATATGAGGAAATACGCAAGCATGGGCAAGGCGAGCACATACAAATACTTGTCCCTGATTAACCCTCGCCAGACTGCTCGTCGTTTGGTTGCTTTCTTGTTATGTGTTGTCGTCTTCCATGCGGCAGCATTCATGGAATCCATCTTTGGGCCGCTCATCCCATTCACCATCCTCTTGTTGTTCTTGGACTCACTATATAATGCCGCTTGATTTCCGGCAATTGCATATTCGTTCCCCATCCATTTCCTGTATATGTACTTTCATTCCATTCGATTTCCTGCCATTGGACTTTCATTCCAAGGGCCAAAAACGCTTGGCTTATAGCCCACCTATGTATTAAGATATAACGTATACTGGGGGGTGAGCGCATGTGGAAGCACAAACATTATAGAAATACATTTCTCATCGCAGCCATCAGCGCCTGTTTACCCGCTGCCATAATCGGATTGTTTGTATATTTCATTGGGACTGCCAATATCGAAGCAGAAGCCAAACGAACCCATCAAAATCAGGTTTCGTTCGCCACTGAACGAATTGACAGTAATCTCGCGCATTTGGAAACCGTCATTGCCCAATGGTCATTTAATTTGAATCTTAGCAATACGTATGGCAATCTGGATGTCGAGCGTGACTTCTATAATATCCAGCAGGTGATCTATCGATCACTGACGTGGATCAAGGCATCGGATCCGCTGATCGATGAGGTCAGCCTGTATCTGGATAAGCAGGAAGTGCTGATCAAGGAAAATAAAGGCATTCAGAAGTTTACCTCCATGGATTCCTTGCAGGACTATCGAGCCTTGGTTTCTTACCAACGAGACATATACTGGACAGATACCATTACGCGTAATCCCAATGCCGCTCCGTATATGCTGGTCGTCCGGCTTCCTGGTGGATTAGCCACTACAGAGGCTGCATTAATCATAGAAATTAACGCTAAGCAGTTAAACCGGCTGATCGGGGAGCTTGAACCCGGAGGCGAAGGCTCCACAATTCTGATGCAGCAGGATGGCAGAACCATATCCCTGGGCTTGAATCCCATTAGCCAGCCGACGGAGCTGGATTTATTAGTGGCAAGGGTCATCGGAGAAAATGAGCAGGGCTCCTACGTGGAAACCTTGAAAGGTCAATCGTATTCGATTTCATATGCCACGATGAAACGGATCGGACATATATGGAAGGTCGCCACAGCTGCGCCGCTTGCACAGTTGACCCAGCCAGTCGAGCTTCTGTCCCGGTTGGTTATCTACTCAGGCTGCTTTGGACTGCTGTTGGCCCTGTTCCTGTCCTGGTTTGCTTCCAGGCAATCGTATCGTCCGATTCGCAAGCTTGCTCTGCTCTTTCGTTCTGGCAAGCAGAGCTCCGAAGGAACGGATGAGCTTGATTTTATAGCCAGCGAATGGAAGCATATCTCACGAGAAAGCCAGATGATGCAGGAACGTCTGGACACCCAGCTGCCTACGCTTAAGGAAAGCTTTTTGCTGCAGCTGGTACAAGGTCATTTGTATTTTCTGAATGAAAAGGAAATCGTCGATCGCATGGAGCAATACGGCTGGGATGTTCAGGATACCATCCATTCGGTAATGATGATTCAGATGCATGGCTTGTCTCATCACGAGGGTAAATTTTCGCCTGGTGACGAGCAGCTGGTAACATTTGCAGCATCCAATATTGTCGGGGAAGCTGCAAACGGTAGAGCGATGGCCTGCAGTGTCATTAACTTTCAGGATTTGACGGTCGGACTGCTCATCCACTTTGCTGTGGATATGTCGGAGGCAGATATCAAGGCCACCCTGTATCATCTCGCTGACGAGCTCGCTTCCATGCTGTACAATTTGCTCAAGGTGCATATTACCATTTGTGTAGGCAAAAGCACCCGCTCGCTCAGCAATCTCTCGGATCTATTCGATGATACCCGAAAAGCACTGAAATATAAGAAGCTCGATGAACAGCAGCAGATTTTGTATATGGATGAAATGATGCCGGAAGGGTCTCATGCCATTAATTACCCATTCGAAACCGAGAAGGAAATTATACAAGCTCTACGCATGGGTAGCGATACAGAGCTGTACCAGAGTCTGGATCATTTTCTGGCAGCTCTTCAACAGCAGAGTGATAAGGAAATTCAGGTGCGTCAGGGTCTTCTTCAACTATTCGGCAATATTCAAAACACGATCATGCTTTCCGGTTTCAACCCCTTGCATTTGGATGAAGGTGAGACCCTGTGGGAAAAGCTGTTTCATATGGACCCCAAGACCACGATCCAAACGATCAAGGACAAATTAATCGCACCTTATTTGCAGGAAATGCATCAAACGCAGGACATTCAGCTCAAACAGCTCGTCGAAAAGGTGCTTCATACGATTCACGAAACTTATATGAAGGATATTTCCCTGGAATATTGCGCGGATTTGCACGGCACATACCCCAAGAAGCTGAGTGTCGGCTTTAAGCAGGTTACAGGCACAACGTTTATTGATTATTTAACCCAATTCCGTATGGACAAGGCCAAACAGCTGTTGATAGAAACGGATGAGAAAATCAACGATATTGCCTCGCAGGTAGGCTATCAGGCCGCTTATTTTAATCGAACCTTCAAGAAGCATGAGGGTATCACACCGGGGCAGTACAGAGAGCGGCAGTCGAAATAACCGTTAATCAGGCCATATAGACGAAGAAAGACCTTCCATTTGCTCCAGAGCAGCATGGAAGGTCTATTGGGAATTGTAAGGATAATCTGAACCATTCGAATTGATTATAAACGTTCCAGAAAGCTGACAGCCATCGACGCAATCCGTTCATAGCCTTGTTCGTTCGGATGTAACCGATCCTTACTCAAATAAGACAGCGTAAACCGATTGAAGCCACTTTCTGCATACAAATTCAGTACCGGAAGTGCATAACGGTTGCCGATCTCCTGAATGACCTCGACGTAATCGATAAGCCGATGACCGGACTGATTGATAGTATCGATATCGAAGCCGTCTTTATCGCGCTGGAGAGGCGTCCATAAATTGAGCCTGCATGCCGGGTTCTTGTTCAATAAATCCTCGACCAATGTGAGGTAAGCACCATAAAAGGTATGGATATTCCGATCATCCTTGTGCCCTATCGGCTTATCCAGGCGATAATCATTGGTACCCGCGAAGATCGTAACGCAATCGAACATCGGCTCGATGCTGCGACCGATATGCACGGTGGCCCCATAATCCCGGTCACCGCCAGCAGTGAGTGGACAACCGCTTTTCCCTTCATTACTGATCACGGAAAACCCTAGTACAGCACCAACCAAGGGCTGGTAGCCATTGGCTTCGGTAATGCTGTCACCCAGGGTACACCAGCTTTTCCCTTGCCATTTGCGTTCTAATCGATTCTCCATGTGTATTCCCTCCGAGAACAAGATAACTCCAAGACCAACAAAGCGGCAACCTCACACTCCAACAACAGTGCGAGAATTGCCGCGAATTCAATCTACCTTATTTCTTCGCAGTTGCGTACCAATCGTTCACTTCCTTGTAGCTTGCATCTCCACCAGAGGTTTTGAACTTTTGAATAAAATTGTCTATCCCCGTCATCGGTTCTGCACCATAGATCAGCTTGTTCGTATAATCGCCAACTAACGTATTCAGCTGTTGGAAGCTCTTGGAGAATTCAGGCAAGTAAGGAGCAAATCCAAGCGGATCCTCTATTCTTGTGCTATCCGGCTGGATTTTATTCATATAGTTCCATGCATCGAACAACCGTGGGTCCTTGCGAACACGAGCCTGCCAATAGGTCGGATAGTTTTTATCGTCCGTACCCGTCAAGAAGTTGTTAGCCTGATTCCGCTCGTCGGTAAAGATCGGCAGAATAGGCATGTACGCGCCGTCCTTAAGTGTATAATGCTTGTTCTCCTCACCAATCGCCATCGTTCTAAAGACGTCCTTTTCAAGCTTGGCATTCATCCATTTGATCGCATCCTCTGCATGCTTGGAGGATTTGGGAATGTACGTGATGCGGTCAAAGCCTGAGCTGGTGTTCAAGCCGGTTTTGCCATCCTTTCCTTTTATCGTCGGAATAAAGGCAGCCTTGGCCGTAGGTACACTTTTGGTTAAGGCATCCGCAATGGTCGGTACATCGGACCAATTCAACATCATCATGCCCGCTCTGCCGCTGGTGAATTTTTCCTTGGCAGTCGCATCCTTGTTCGCACCGAATTCTTTATCGAGCAGGCCCTGTTTGAACAGATCTGCCATAAACGTTACATACTCCTTGTAAGCAGGGTCCATGGCGCGAGGCGTCAGCTTGCCATTCACGTTGTTCCAGAAGCCAGGCATTCCGAATGCACCAACAATATTGTCAATAAAGGAAGCATCCCCTCTTATGGTCAAAGGAATATTTTTATCACCATTGCCGCCTGGATCTTTGTCTTTAAACGCTTTCAGAACTGCCACGAGCTCATCTAGTGTAGTAGGCGCTTTCATTCCGACTTTATCTAGCCAATCCTCACGAATGTATAGGCTGGATGCAGCGAAGGGAATCGTTCTGGTAGGAATCGCATACAGCTTGCCATCCACTTTAGCCGCTTCCAGGGCAGCCGGATCAATCGCTGCTTTAATGTTAGGTCCAAACTTGTCGATCAGGGGACCTAAGTCCGTTAAAGCTCCTTTTTTGGCGTAATCGGCATACAAAGCTTTGAAATCCGTACCACCGGTAGTCGTAATCGCGTCGTAAGGCTCGCCGGAGGCAATCAGAATGTTCAGCTTGTCCTGTGGTTTATCCTGCGGCAGCATATCATATTGGACCTTATAGCCTGTAGCTTGCTCCAAATACTTGGCTACCGGATACGTATTGTAGTCATCCTTTTGCCAGATTTGAAGTGATTTCAATTCCGGCTTGGGAGCTGGTGCTGCTGGCGCTGAAGCTGCCGGGGCAGGATTTGGCGCGCTGCCACCGCTGGTGTTGGTTGGGCTGGAGCAGGCCGCAAGCGACGTCACTGACAAGGTGGCTGCAACCGTAAGCAGCATGGTTTTTCTGTTTATCAACATGTGTAAACCTCCCGATTCGATTATGTTTACTATATCATTAAACCCAGGATGCAAGCACCCCGAGCATTAACGCAAATTTATCCTTTGACAGAGCCGATCAATACACCCTTGACAAAATGCTTTTGCAAATAAGGATACACGAGCAGCATCGGGATAATCGAAGCGATAACGGTTGCCGCACGCACACCTTCCGGAGATACGTTCATCATATCGTCAACGCTTTTGTTGACGGCGCTGGAGCTGTCCGCATCCATGACGATATCTCGCAAATATAATTGCAATGGCTTCAAGCCGGCGTCGTTGATATAAAGCATGGGATGGAAATAGTCGTTCCAGAAATAAACGGCATAGAAGAGCGCGATGGTCGCAATAACAGGAACGCTCAACGGTATGATAATTCGGAATAAAATTGTAAAATTGCGTGCACCATCCATTCTGGCTGACTCCTCCAGCGCTTCCGGCAACGATTCATAGTAGCTTTTGATGACAAGCATATTGAACACGCTAATCAAGGCTGGCAGCATAAGCGACCAAAGACTGTTAATCAGGTGAAGCTGCTTCATCAACAGGTAGTTTGGAATGATGCCGCCATTAAACAGCATGGTAAAAATAAACAGCAGCATGATAAAGGAAATGCCGGGCAGGTGCCTTTTGGATAAGGGATAGGCTGTTATCGCTGTCAAAAGAATTGAAAGCACGGTACCCACCACTGTGATCAGCAGGGAAACCCCTATCGAATGAAGGAATTGTGCGGAAGATACAACATGCTTCATCGTGTCGAGCTGAAAGCCTACAGGGAAAATCCCGACTCTCCCGGATACCACGGCGGATTCCTCGCTGATGGCTTTGGAAAGCACGTTAGCGAGCGGCAGTAAGGTAGCCAGACCCGACAGCAGCAATACCAGATAAACGGAGATGTCGAGGGACCAATCGCCAATTGTTTTTTTATGCATATTTCTCGCCTCCTACCAGATGCTGCGTTTGATCAGTTTTTTGCTAAGCTCGTTGCCTGCGACAATCAGAATAAAGCCAACCAGCGAATTGAATATGCCAACCGCCGTGCTGAAGCTGTAATCCTGCTGCCCAAGCCCTTGACGGTATACGAAGGTTCCTATAACATCGCCCGATTGATAGACAACCGAATTGTACATGGTCAAAATTTGTTCGGTTCCCGCTTCCAGTAAATAGCCCAGGCGCAGAATAAAAATCAGAATGATCGTCGGCACGATGCCAGGCAGTGTAATATGCAGCATTTGTTTAATTCGCCCTGCTCCATCAATGGCAGCCGCTTCATACTGCTCCTGCTCGATACCTGCGATAGCAGCGATGAAGATAATCGCATTCCAGCCCGATTCTTTCCAGCCAGCCGTAAATACGATCACACTGCGGAAGAAGCTGTTGTCCAGAAAGAAGGATATCGGTGTGCCGCCAAAGGCTTGAATGACATTATTGACCAGTCCGCCGCTTGGTGACAGGATGTTGATGAACAAGCCCGAAATAATAACCCAGGACAGGAAATGCGGCAGGAAGATGATCGTTTGTACGGTTTTTTTGAACCAGGTCCTGCGCACCTCATTCAGGAAAAGTGCAATCAGGATCGGGATCGGGAACAGCAGCACGATTTTGTACAGCGAAATCAATAACGTATTGATAAATACCTGATAAAATTCTTCCGAGTGAACGAGCTTTTCGAATTGGGCCAGTCCGACCCATTTACTGCCGGTAAACCCATCAAAAATGTTAAAGTCCTGAAAAGCGATAATAATGCCATACATGGGCGCATACTTGAACAGCAATAGAAACAGCAAGCCAGGGACTAACAATATATAGAGGTCGAGATTGCCTCGAAACAATCTCCAGCGGCCGCTGTTTACTCTTCTCGCTTTGGTTTGAACGATTTGGGGTTCAGGTTCTACTAGGGTACGACTCATGTGGTCAGCTCACCTCCGTGTTGGTATATTTGTATTATATAGAGAGAGCCGATCCGTCTGTAGATGGCAATATTTGTGTTTCTGGTATTATCTTAAGGTATTTATACAAAAAACCGCCCCTCTTCTATTTTCGAAGAGTGCGGTTTATGGTTTGGACTATAGGATGATGCATTAAGCCTTATTGTGCTGATCTGACTGCAAGCAGAGGAAACGAACAACAACCGTCGTACCTTCGCCAAGCCTCGACCCGATGGTCAACCCGTATTGCTCTCCGGCAAACAATTTAATACGCTCGTTCACATTATATAACCCATAGGAGCTCCCTGATCCATCGGATCGCATGGCAGGCTGTGGCTCAGTCAGCAGGGTGTCCACCAGCTCCTGCTGCATGCCGATTCCGTCATCCGTAACCGATAATACCAGCTCGTCACCTTCCATGGCTGCTCGAATCCATATCGTGCCTGCCTTACCCTTTGATTTGCGAATCCCATGCAGCAGCGCATTTTCGACAATCGGCTGGAGGGTTAGCTTAGGCATTTCATACACATCCAGGCCAGCTTCCGCTTCAATATGAAATTCAAAGCTTTTCGGAAACCGGGTTTGCTGAATGTCCAGATATACTTTGGCCAAATTCAGTTCATCGCTGACACTGACCCTATCCTTGCCTTTGTTGAGGCTAAGCCGAAAATATTTGGCTAACCCGTCAATCATTTGGCTAATATCGTGAGCTCCCCGTCCGATCGCAATCCAGTTAATCGTATCCAAGGTATTGTACAGAAAATGCGGGTTAATCTGTGCCTGGAGGGCCCGCAGCTGCGCTTCCCGCTCCTGAACCCTGGATCGATACGTCTCTTCCATCAAATCATGAACCTTGTGAATCAAATGATCGACGCTATTTTCCAAAAGGTTGGAGTCACCCTCAGACATACCCGAGCGTTCATCCAGGCTTTCGATTCCTTCCCGTTTGATCATCATGATCACGGATTGCATCCTGCGGTTCATGCCTCGTACAAGCACGGCTAATAAAATAAATACAAGCAGCAGGAACAAAATCGTGACACTCGATAACGTGGCAATTCCGGAAAACTGATTCAGTGCCGTCGCTCGCGACGTAATCTCCGCCTTCGGAATTTCCGCAACCAGCTTCCAGCCCGTTGATCGAAGCGTTGTATACACGACATAACGAGAGTTGTTGTCCTTCATTACGGGGATAATGCCTTCCTCGCTTTGTCCGAATGCGGCCAGCACCTCAGAAAATTCCATTTTACTGCCCAGCAGCGTCTTATCTTTGTTCGATATCATCGTCCCATCCGGTGCTGCAAGGTAGATCGTACCCTCTTGGGTCAGCTTGATTTTGGCCAAAATATCCTGGATCGTCCTTTCGGCCACATCGATCAAGAGTACGCCTGAAATCTGATCGTATACTTCAGGATCTCTCAGCATTCGGGCACCGGAGAACACATAGACAGGACCGGGGTCCAAATACGATTCCTGATAAGCGCCCGTCCACACAATGGTGCCGCCTGCATCCATCACCTGCTGGAGCCAAGGCCTGCCCTTCAAGCTATCCAATGTGAAAAAGTTGACCCGTTCCCCGGAAAAAATCCGATTGCTGTTCACAAACAAACGAACCCGCATCACATTCGGATTCGTCCCGGCGTTATCGACCAGATACCTCAGCTCCTTGAGCGAGTCGAGCTGCTGTCCAATAGAAGCCGTGCTGCTTAAATATTGGTGAAGCTTCGGATTCATAAAAATAATATTCGACGTATCACGGACCGAATCGAACTGGTAGTCGAGGTTGATGCTTGCTTGCTTAATCGTCTGCAGCATCGTACGGGTTACTTCCTCTTCAATGATCTGAGAGGACTTTTGCGTATATGAATAGAGCAGCAGCGCAGCAGGAATCAGAATGAGAATGACATAAGCCAACAGCCAGCGTCTGGCCGCCATGGCTCCTTTCAAGAGCAGCAAGCCATAGTTCCAGCTTCTTTTCAAGAGTCTTCTCATGTTTCTTATTCCCCCCTTTAAGGCAATTGGTCGCGAAATGCGCTTGGTGTCAGACCCGTATACTTTTTGAACAGCTTGCTAAAATAGCTCGGGTCCGAATAGCCGACGGTATAACACACCTCATAAAACTTATTGCGCGGATCGCTTAGCAGCTCCTTGGCCTTTTCGATTCTTACCTTGGTCAAATATTCATTGATCGTTTCTCCCGTTTCCTGCTTGAACAGCAGACACAAGTAGGTCGGCGACAAAAACACTTCCCGCGCGATATCGCCAACCTGAAGGTTTTCGGCAAACCGTTCATCGATCAGGGTATGTACCCGTTCAATCGCATTTTTGGGCTTGCTGCTCCGTTTTTCACGGATCCGTTCGCATACATCCAGCAGATGAGTCTCTACTCTGTGACGCAGATCGAGAATCGTTTCCTGCTTAAATACCTGCTCCCACAGTGCGGCTTCCTTGTCGGCCATCTCCGGCCCCATCATATTAAGCTCCAGCAGCAGTCGGCTTGCCATCAGAATCAGCTGCAGACTGACGTTACGGCAGTTGGTCAAGCCTTCCTTGCGGCTTCGCGACAGGGGCTCAAAAATTCCATCCAGCTCGGCGATCAGCTTTTCCTGATCCGTAGCCTTTAGCACCGACATGATGCGTTCACCCTGAGCCGTATCGAACCGATAAAGGCTGTCCGTATTTTGCTGTAAATTATCGATCGAGATAATATGATTTTTCCCCAGATACCATCTTTGATCGGCCGCCTCGCGTGCTTGGTTATACGATTCAGGCATCGATTGCAATCCGGAAATTCGCTCGCCTACACCGATAGTGACACTAATTTTCAACCAACGCTTCAGGTTGTCGCGAATTTGCTCGGTTAAGCTGAACAGCCGTTCCTCCTGACTATCTTCCTCCCCCATTCTCAGAATGACGACGAACTCGCCATTGCGGGTTTCAAAGGCATACCCCTGCATCATCTGCTCCGTCAATTCCTGAACGATGTTGAGAACCGAATAGGAAAGCAGCTGCTGATCCCGCTCCGTTCGGGTCGCCACCACCTCTGCGCTATCATCGATTTTCAATACGAGTGTCCAATAATCGGCTTCGGCCGGCAAATCGAGTCCGAGAAAATCCAGCCGGTCTTTGATCCGTGCCGGATTCGTCACGCCATCCCAAATCAATGACATCAGAAACTTCTCCCGCAGTAAAGGCATGCTTTGCGTCAGCTTCACCTGCATGTCTACAATATAGGTGCGCTCCTGCTCCGCATCCTGCAGCTCCTTGACCACCCGCTCCACCACAGCTGCCAGCTCCTGCATATTCACTGGCTTGAATATATAATCGACAGCATTGACCTTAAGCGCAGACTTCAAATAATCCGCATCATCATGCCCGCTGACAAAAACAATTTTGATCCCGGGAAAGCGCAGCTTGATTTCACTGGACAGCTGTATGCCATCCATCTGCGGCATGCGGACATCGGTCAGCACCATATCGGGCTTGATCCGTTCAATGAGTTCGAGAGCGACATCCCCATCGTCCGCTTCACCGACGACCTCAATTCCATACTGACTCCAGTCAAAATAAGTGCTCAGCCCGTGCCGCACTGTAGGCTCGTCGTCCACGATAACCAATCGATACATGTGCTGCCCCTCCCATCTATTATGTAGTATAACTTGAATGACGCACAGACACACGCAAAAAGACAAAAGATCGCCGCTCCCGCCGCAATCATACAGGAGGCCGATCTTTGATCTGGTTCATTTACTTTGGGTCAAGCTTCATCGTCGAATTCAACCTTACCCGAAGCCCCTACACCTACAGCCACAGCATCCGCATGGCCTGGTCGTTCCCCCAGCCAAGCGCCTTGCTCAACAAGCTTCCGCTGGAGCTCAGGTATCGATACCTCGCGAAACCCGCTACCGGTTACACTCGCCATAGCCGCTGCTGTTCCTGCCGCCTGCCCCATCGCAAAGCAGTTCGGCATTACGCGGAGCGAGCCCTGCACGGGACGATCGGAGGAAACGGAACGCCCGGCGACGATCAGATTGGACTTGCCCTGCGGCAGCATGCAGCGATAAGGCACTCCATGTGATTGTCCTTTCGGCAGATGCTTGATGACCATCGTACTGGTCGCATTGGCTAGATGAATATCGATAAAATAAGCATTACGGGCTATATCATCCTCGAAGGTTCGCATCGAGATAAAATCATCGACAACCAGCGTATAATCACCGGCAATCCGCCGTGTTTCCCGAATCCCGATCTGATCGCCGGAATGTACCAAATGAATGTCCTCAAAGCCCGGTACATATTTACGCAAAAACTGGATTTGCACATCGATCAGCACACGCCCTTCAATCGCGGCACGGGTCAGATCCTCTGCCTTCGTCCCGTCGATACCGAAGATATGACCAAAGTTAAAGCCGACCACTGAATCTGTGATCCAGGCCATACCCGAAATGCGTTTACGACCTTCCGGAAGATCACCGTTAAGCTGAGCTTCTACGACGGTTTTTTCCAAGCTTTTGCCTTGCCCGGACTGCTCGATAAACTGCTCGAAGCGCGCTTTATCCACGCCAGATACCACATAACACATCGTACCCGGCTGCAGCTCGCCCTGCTCTCCACCCGTTTGAAACGGAACACCGGCTAGCGCAGCCAGATCGGCGTCTCCCGACGCATCGATATACAGCTTTGCTTGAACTACAGAACGTCCAGACTTGTTGCTAATGACGATTCCGCTGATCCGGTCGCCATCGAGCAGCACTTGGTCTGCGACCGTATGAAACAAAAGCTGGGCGCCGCTGTCCAGCACCTCCTTGTCATATACCCGCTTTAGCGTTTCCACGTCAATCGGTACCCAATCCAGCAAATCCTTGTAGCTGTTAAGAAATTTGTCACCGGCCGCCTGCTTCATCTTCTCCAGCAGATCCAGTCCGATACCGCGAATAATCGGCTTTTCTCCATCCGTATAGGGGCAAAAGGCAGGCACCAAAGCTGCCGTACCCATACCGCCGAGGTATCCGCGCTGCTCGATCAACAATGTATTCGCGCCATTCCGTGCCGCTGCTATGGCAGCAGCAATCCCTGTCGCACCGCCTCCGATAACGACAACATCCGGTGTATGGGACACCTGCAGCTCAGAAGTTATTGTAATCGTGGTTAACGCTTGCTTATTCATATTGTCAGCCTCCTTAAGTAAGATATCTTCATTATAAGCTGCCGCTGCAAGAGAACTAGTTTCATTTTAGTTTCATCTAAAATCAAAGCATGGTAGGATAGAACATAAGCACAAGCTACCGAAGCATAGCCAATAAAATCCTAATCTAATTCAAGGGGTGCCCAAGTATGCCCATACGCAAGCAGGTAACGCTGAAAACTATCGCTCAGCAGCTTGGCGTTACGATACAGACCGTTAACAAGGCCTTAAAGGGAAAGCCGGGGATGTCAGAGGCTACAAGGCAGCTTATCGTGGAAGCGGCGGAGAAGCTCGGGTATTTTACGAAAGAGCAAATCCGCAGCTTGAGAGCGGAGCGGATTATTTCCTATCCCATAGAACGCAAAAGATTCCTGCTCGTACAGACCGAGCAATCCATTGGCTATAATCGTCTGCTGCTGGAGGGGCTGCATGATCGCTTTGCCTCCTTCGGCCACCATATTGAAATCTGCTTACTGCCTGCCTTAACTCGGGAGGCCGCTATGGCTGAGTGGCTGGAGGAACAAGCAGTCGCATTCACTGACGGCTTGTTCATTGCGCCCAGCATCTTGCCCAAAACCTGGGAGTCTGTGCTGCTGCAAATACCGATGCCGAAGATTCTGCTCAGCTATCCCCCGCTCGGTACCAAGGCGGACAGTGTGATCTGGGATATATACGAAGCCACTTATCAGGCTGTTGCTTATTTAAGGTCCATCGGCCATCATAACATCATGTATATTGGCGATACGCATTCGCAAAGAGGATTTATTGTGCGCTGGCAGGCTTTTATCCATGCGATGAATGAATTCAATGCTGTGGTAGACGCTGCAGCGCATTCGATCGGTCAGCGCAGCCTTCAACCTGATTGGCTAAAGGATTTGCGAGACAAGCTTGTTCTACATGCCCCAACTGCCGTGATCTGTGGTGTCCATGGTGAGGTCGCCCCTTTTTATCAGCTGTGTCAGGAGCTTAAACTTCGTATACCCGAGGATGTATCTGTTATCGGCTTTTTAAATGAGCAGCCGGATTCGCTTCCGCTCTTCACCAGACCGCTGCTCTCGATCCGCGAAACCGGATATCGGGCTGCCGATCGTATGCTTTGGCGAATTGCCAATCCAACGCTGCCCTATGAGCACATTCGGATTCAGGGAGATTTATGTATCGCTGGAACTACGGCTGTACGTGTGGAATAAACCGGACCTGTCCCGAGAGAGCAAAGCCTAAAGAAACAATCCCAAATATCTACAAAAGAACCTCCAAATCCACTGTAAAGTGGAACTGGAGGTTCTTTTGTATCTCGATATTGATTGTTATGTGGGGACTGAAAATTCCCGAAATGACTTTTGGGATTAACCTTCATATGTCGCTGTCTTTCTTGAAGTTATTCTTCGTTTGCGCTCCCGATTACGATACCGATCTGCCCTTCGGATAAGATCAGATTGTATTTGCGCGTTCTGACGCGATCGCTGAATAAAGATTTACCTGTTTTAATATCAAATTCCCAACCATGCCAAGGACAGCGCACAATTTCCTGATCACGTCCATATTTAAACTCATACACATCGGATGGAAGAGTTGTACCGCAAACAGGTCCTTTGCATAATTCCGCACCTTCATGGGGGCAGCTGTTATGAAGGGCATAAAACTCCCCTTTGATATGAAATATACCAATCGATCGACCCTCCACCTCTACAATCCGGTGGGTTCCTTCCGGTATGATTGCCGTGTCAGCCACGTAGTAAACCGCCATGCTGCTCTTCCCTCCTATATACACTGCTAACAAGCTCCAGAAAGGCTGATAAGAATAGCCTTCCTAAAGCCTTATCAACCCTTTATTTAAGCTTAAAAAGCTGCTTCGCATTCTCATAATAAATTTTACGTTTTTTCTCTATTGGCAGTTGCTGAAGGATTCGGTTCGGATCATCGAAATCCCAATGCGGATAGTCGCTTGAAAACAATAGCATATTTTCCGCATCAAACATTTCGAACATCATTAACAGATGCTTCGGGTTATCCGGCTCTTCTATGGGTTGTGTGGTCATAAAGCAGTGGTCACGCACATATTCACTCGGCATCCGCTTAAGCCATGGGGCGGAAGCACGCAACGCTTTATAATTTTTATCCAATCTCCATAATAACGGTGGTAGCCAGTTAACGCCGCCTTCGCAGAACACGACCTTCAAGGTAGGATACTTCTCAAACACGCCTTCGCAGACAAAGCTGACCAAATGAGCCATATAGGATTGCGGCAGGCAGGTATGCCACTGCAAATAATTGCTTACATATCCGACTGCTGTCGGCGGATTAAAGATACCCGCTCCTTCAGCTCCCGGATGGATGACGAAGGGAAGATCATTTCTGACGCATGCCTCATAGATCGGATGAAATAACCGCTGACCGTAGGGAGTCCGCGAGCCGCCTACTACAACAACGCCGACTATATCCGGATGGGGACCTACCCGGTCAATTTCCCGGGCAGCCTCCAACGGGTCTTGCGTCGCGATACACAGGTAACCTTTGAAATGTTCGCTTTTCGAAAGCCATTCATTAATGAAGTAATCATTATACCCGCGGCATATCGCTGAAGCATAATCCGCATCCGCAAATCCCGATATGCCGATTATCGAATCGGAGTTCAACAGAGCGTATTCCATATTGTAAGGTTTCACCAGGTGTTCGATCATGTAGTCGGGATCGGCGCCAACCGGAAGCCCGCTGGGCGGGTCGGCATCCTTCCGTTTATTGCCGATTGGCGATGCATAGGGCAGCCCTCCTCCGTGCCAACCGAATTTTCTCACCTGACTTTTCCATGGCTCCTCCAAATAAGGAACAAGATCTTGGTTGCTGCGGAACTGATTGTGTACATCACAATCAATCACCTTCAATATTTCTTTGCCGGGATTCATGGATTATCAACCTCTCTTCCGGATCAGGGGGCTTTACCGGTTATTTTTTCTTCGTATACCATTCATTCATCGCATCAATAGCTGCTTTGCCGCCTTTGGCATTGTATTCCTGTACAAATTTATCAAATTCATCCAAGCTCCGTTTGCCCATAATAAATTTCAAGGAGTTTTCTTCACCAAAATTACGCAATTCAGTGGATTTGGAATCATACGCTTCTACAGATGGTGCATATACGGTTTCTTCCCGGTTCCGCTTGAAAGGAATAAGGGGTTCATAATAAGGCAAGAAGCCTTTCGCTCCTAATCTGGCAAAGAAGCTTGGATCGGTATCCCCAAAGAAATACAGCGTGCGCCAATTAATGGCATTGCTTTGTTCAGCTGTTTGTACGGGTTTGCCGTTTTCCATTTTAAAGTCTTGGCCTTCAATTCCGTAGGTCAGCAATTGATCTCCTTCAGGTCCAATGACATAATTCAAATATTCAGCTGCTCCCTGTTTGTTTTTGGCTTGCTTGGGAATAACCCAATAGGAGCTGCCAACAACGGCTTCCTCCGGGACGCCGGATTGACCGTCTTTGCCTGTTACAGGAGCAATGAACTTCAGGGTGCCTCCTGTCTTCTTCTCCTGGATCGATCGGTCAATCGTCAACGCATCTGACCAAGCCGCCGTATTGAATACGGATGTACCATTGATCATCCTGTCCTTCACATCTTTATTAATGGAGAACTCCTGATCAATCAAGCCTTCACTGTACCACTTTTTCATTGTCGTTAAAAATTCCTTATATTCCGGCTGCAGCACAGAAAACTCCAGCTTGCCGTTCTTTACGACGGTCCTGTTGCCAACACCGTAGGCTGCTGCGAACGGAAGGAAAGAATTCGTGAAGGCTCCAGGATTGGCGGCGGCAGCAGTCAAACCAGCAAGATTTTTCTTTTCCTTAATCGTTTTAAGTGTTGCATAAAAATCATCAAGCGTCACCGGATCTTTTAGATCTAATTCCTTGGTAATGTCGGACCGCATAAGGATACCATTGCCTACCTTCTGCGCTACACGGTGTGGAATTCCGTATATTTTGCCGTCTAATCGCGTAGAGTCCATAATTTCCGGTGTAAGGTATGAGCTTAAATTCGGGATACTGGACTTGATCAAATCATCCAATGGTTCGAATGCACCCTGCTGAGCGAGCTTGAAATAGTCGGACTTGCCGCTGATCCGTATCAGATCCGGAACATCACCGGAAGCAAATATGATGGAAACCTTCTGGGACGGATTATCTTTGGGCAGTGCTTCATATTTTACATTAAACCCTGATTTCTCCTTCAATAACTTGACCAGCTTGTTGTTATTCATGTCGTCTGACCCTGAGAACTGCTCTAACGATGGATGATAGGACATCATAACGCTTACATTTTTATTAGTGTTCGCAGCCGTCGCTGACCCGCTTGACTTCTCCGTTCCTTTACTTGCCCCAGTCCCCGCATCATTGCCGCATCCAGCCGCTACGCCAGCAACGAGCAAAGCCGACATACTGATTAACGCTGTTTTTTTGTAATTCATTTGTAACCCTCCCTGTTTTTAGAAATCCATTGTTATTTGAGTATATATATGAAGGTCCGGTGCAAAGACAGGTTGTCTACCCTTTCACCGCTCCCAACATAATCCCTTTTACAAAATATTTTTGAATAAACGGATACACAAGCAGGATCGGAATAACCACGCATAATATGGCCGCCGCACGAATCGTTTCAGGAGTTATTTCTCTAAAAACATCATTGAGCGCCGTATCAGCAGTTTTCTCATCCGACACAAGCTGCAGCAGAAACATCTGCAGTGGAATCCAGCGCCGTTCTGTAATATACATCATTGCCTGAAAGAAGCTGTTCCAGTAGCCTACAGCGTAAAACATCGCTACCGTAGCCAAAGCAGGCTTGGATAATGGAAGATAGATCGAGTAAAGAATGCGCCAGTTAGAAGCTCCATCTATTCTAGCCGATTCTTCTAATGATTCCGGTACACCTATGAAAAAATTGCGAATTAGAATCAAATTAAAGGGGGCTATGGCACCGGGCAATATAAGTGACCACAACGTATTCATCAAGCCTATCTCCTTAACAACGAGATACGTTGGAATCAAACCGCCGCTGAAGAACATCGTTATAACGAACGCCAGCATCAAGACACGCCCGTAAGGCAATACTTTTTTGGATAAAGCATAAGCAGCCAATACCGTCAACGCCATGCTGACTAATGTGCCAACTACCGTAATAAACACGGAATTGGAAAAGGAGTAAAAAAACTGCCTGTTCGTAAGCACATACTCAAACGACAACGTGTTAAAGCCTTTTGGCCACAAAATAATATCTTTTGCCAGCACATGCGCCTCACTGCTGAGCGACTTGGCAGCTATATGAATAAACGGCAAGACCATCGATAATGATAACAGAGAAAGCAAGAAGACATTCAAATAATTAAATACAAATTCACCTTTAGTTCGTATCAACGGTACCACCGCCTTTCCTTGTTAGAATACTCCTTCTTCTCCCATCTTTCTTGCTAACATATTCGCTAAAATGAGTAGCACACAGCCTATTACCGATTTGAACAGCCCAGCTGCCGTTGTTAACCCAAATTGCATCGTACCTAGCCCTACCCGAAATACATAGGTGTCGATGATGTCCGCCACTTCGTATACAGCCGGATGGTACATAACCAAAACTTGCTCAAACCCGGCATCAAGCACATGGCCAAGGCGAAGCAGCAGCAAAACAACGATTGTTGAAGTAAGCCCCGGCAATGAAACATGCCATATTTGCTTAAATCTACCTGCTCCATCCACTGTCGCGGCTTGAAACAGCTCTTCATTAATTCCGATCAATGCCGCCAAATAAACAATTGCACCCCAACCCGCTTCTTTCCATATATCAGACCATACCAAAATCCAACGAAACAAACGCTCATCCGATAAGAAAAATATCGGTTCGAAGCCAAAGGCTTGAATGATCTTGTTCACAATCCCGCTGCTCGGAGAAAGCAAATCTACAGCCATGCCTCCGACAACTACCCATGAAATAAAATGAGGCAAATAAGTAACCGTTTGCACAGCGCGTTGAAATACAGCCAGCCTAAGCTCATTAAGCAGCAATGCTAACAGGATCGGAGCAGGAAATCCTATAACTAGTTTCATTAGACTGATTAATAACGTGTTACGCACAACATTGGGGAACTCGTCGAATGCAAACAGCTCTTGAAAATGTTGAAATCCGACCCATTTGCTATTCATGACACCCTGAATGATGTTGTAGTCTTTAAATGCGATAACGACGCCGTACATCGGCACATATTTAAAGATAATCAGAAACACAAGAGCCGGCAGCACCATTAGATACAAATCCAAATATTTCATGAACCCCTGTTTAGGTCTTTTCGTTGTAACCCCAACCGGCGGTGCGGTCGACGAATTAGTTCTCATTGCTCTCTCCCCTATCCAGTCTTTATGTTGTAATGCTGTAACTATATCGCATATGAAACCACTTTCGTATTCCATTTCTTTTACTTTAAACGCAACTATTTTGTCATATTGACATTGATTTATTTCCCAAGTAAAATTATGTTACGAATGTGGTACCGGTACCACATTACTTTTGATCCGTTATGGTACCGATACCACAACGCGCATGCTTATGCAGCATCTCTCTCGAAGGAAGTGATTATTGGTGGCAACGATCCGGGATGTTGCACAATTATCAGGTGTGTCTGTTTCCACTGTGTCCCGTGTTTTGAACAAGAGCGGCTACGTCAATCAGGAAACGGAGCACAAGGTGAATCAGGCCATCCAGACGCTGCAGTATGAACCCAGTGCAGTCGCTAGAGGACTGGCAAGCAAGCGGAGCCGAACGATCGCTTTGATTCTTTCCAATATGATGAATCCTTTTTTTCCAGAGCTGGCAAGAGCCGTCGAGGAAGTCGCACGTACATTTGGTTATACCGTGTTTTTTGGCAGCTCCGATGATCAAGCCGATAAGGAGCAGGCTTACATCGAGATTTTCAGACAAAGATACGTCGACGGAATTATTTTCTCCTCACACACGCTGGGTATGGAAGAGGCTCTTCGCCTGAACAGCAGCCATATCCCCTATATCGTGCTGGATCGCGCACCCTCTGATGAGGTTTGCAGCGTTGTCCGCTCGAATAATCGTGCTGGGGCGAGGCTCGCTGTTCAGCATTTGCTGGATAGAGGCTGCAGCAAAATCGCTCACATTTATGGACCACAGGAGATTCGAACCGCTCAGGAGCGACTTCGGGGATACGAGGATATCGTGCAGCATTTGCCGTGGTACAGTCCGAATCTGCTCATACCCGGAAATTTCCTCTTGGATGGCGGGATCACAGCTGCTGAACACATGATGGAGCGCCACCCTGATGTAGACGGTGTCTTTGTTGGTAATGATCTGATGGCTGTCGGGGTATTGAAATCCTTGCTCCGTATGGGAGTCCAGGTTCCTGAGCAAGTGGCGATATGCGGATTTGATGGCATACAGCTTACAGAGGCCACAGAACCTGAAATTACAACGGTGGCCCAGCCGATTTATGAGCTTGGAGCTTTAGCGACAAGGCTGCTGATTCAAAAGATTAACGGAGACGCTGTAGCAAACAGCCTGCACGAATTAGATGTTACCCTTATCCCGCGAGCCTCCACAAGAAAGGAATGAAAACCATGAAACCAGCTATCGTAGTTGTAGGAAGTTTGAATATGGATATCGTCATTAATGTCGACCACATGCCTAAGGAGGGCCAGACGCTCATTGGAACCGGATTAACGGAAATCCCCGGGGGAAAGGGCGCCAATCAGGCAGTAGCGATCGGCAAGCTGCAGGCACCGGTCAGCATGATCGGGAAAGTCGGAGCCGATCCGTACGGCACCTCCCTCTTAAGCTCTCTAACAGCTTCCCACGTCAATACAGAGCATATCGTTACCTCTACCAAGAAATCCGGTGTTGCTGTAGTTACCGTGGATCAGAGTGGCAGTAACCATATCATTGTTATTCCAGGTGCTAACTTTGATATCACAGAGCAGGATATTGAGCTGCAAAGGCAGGCTATTGAGCAATGTGAGATTGTCGTGCTTCAGCTTGAGGTTCCCATGGAGGTTGTCAAATACACCCTTCAATTAGCCAAGCAGCTTGGTAAAACAACGATATTGAATCCAGCTCCAGCCAAACCTCTCGATGATGAGCTCTTGTCCTACGTCGATATTTTGATTCCGAATGAGCATGAGCTGGCGGATATTTGCGGAATTGAGCTTGTCGATGACCAAAGCCTTCAAGCTGCGACCCAGGCGCTGCTGGCCAAAGGCGTCCAATCACTCATTGTGACACTTGGCGAAAAGGGCTGCTGTTATGCAGATCATCAGACGTTCACCATGTTCCCGGCCCATAAGGTCAAAGCCCTGGATACCACTGCTGCCGGAGACAGCTTTATAGGTGGCTTTGCAGCCAGCTATGTGTCCAATCCGAATATGGACGAAGCGATCCGGCAAGCCCAGATTGTAGCCGCCATCACGGTGACCCGCGCCGGAGCCCAAAGCTCACTGCCTACTCTGGCAGAGGTGCAGCAGTTTGCCCGCGAATGAATTAGATAAGAGGCTGTCCTTCGAGTAGACTTTCTCTACTAAAGGGACAGCCTCTCTGCATGAAATCCAGCTCATATAACTACCAATCGGTATAAGTATCGGGCAACTGCCTACTCCCAGTTAACGGCCTCCCATGTTCCCGACCGCGCACTCCGCACAATGGCATCATTAATAACCATGATCTCGTAGCCCTCTTTAAACGTCGCCACGGAACCGGATATCGGTACTTGATTCACGATCGCCTGATAATAATTATGCATCATATTCTTCAAGCTATCGGTCCAGCCTTCCTCATGTCCGCTTGGATAATGCATGAAGGGGAGCGCTTCCTTCTTGAGCTGACTCGGGTCTCTCAGAACGGTTTCTCCCGGTTTATCGCGGTAGCCCATCATTAATCGAAAAGGCTCTTCCTGTTTCCAGGAGCCGGAAGCCTGCGAACCGTCCAGATTAATTTCAAGGGCATTCTTTTTACCTGCCGATACTTGAGATACGGTGAACACGCCGCGAGCACCATTATCAAACTTCACAAGTACAGAGCAGTAATCCTCAGTCTTAATATCTACGAGCTGTCGATCATGAGTCGAACTCGGTTGAAAGGATTCTCCTTGCGCAGCATTCATATACCGTTTCGGAATCACAACCGCCAGATCTGCGAATACCTCAACGATTCTTAAATCCGTTACATACTGAATAAGGTCAAACAAATGCGACCCGATATCACTGATAGCTCTCGTCTGTCCCCCATACTCAGGCTCCATTCGCCAATTATAATCCGTATCATACAGCAGCCAGTCCTGCAAATAGCTGCCTCTAATAATATTAATCTCCCCTAAATCCTTGTCCTTGACCATCGACTTCAGATGCTGAACCATCGGAAACTGCCGATAATTAAAATTAATACCGGTCACGAGCGACGTTTGACTGGCCAGCTCGTATAGCTCCTTTGCTTCCTCACGGGTTAACGTCAACGGCTTTTCCGATAGTAGATGCTTGCCATGGAGAAGCACCTGCTTGTTAATTTCAAAATGAAGATGGTTGGGCGTACAGTTATGAATCACTTCAATTTCAGGATCATTCAATAAATCCATATAATTGCCATAAGCTTTGGGGATCTTAAGCGCTTCCGCATAAGCATCCGCCTTATCCTGCCCATTCTGACCTATCGCCACAATATCCACGTATCCCAACCTTCGAACTGCCTCCAGATGGGCCTTTCCGATAAACCCCGCCCCGATGATAGCCGCTTTGATCCTGCGCATGAACATCCACTCCCTTGGTTTTGACTATAGCAGATATACTTTTGACTTTCAATATTAAAAGTATATTTTATAAAGATAAAAGATCTTATGCGCATAGATCATCCGCCAGCACTTTTGGCAAACAACAAAAAACTGAACAGGTACATACCCCATTCAGCCATTTCAACTTATTTGTATGTCTCTATACTTGGCATCACATTCAGAAAATGCTCGGGATCATCATTCGTTGCCTGCAGGATCAATTGATCTATCGTCATATAAGCGCCGCCAATCAGTCCAGCCTTGCTGCCTAATAATGATTTATTCATCATCAATTTACGGGTAGCCAGCGGCATCGATCTTTGATACACACTTTGGCGAATCGCTGCGAGAAATATATCGCCAAATTCGGACAGCTTGCCGCCAATTGAAATTAATGACGGATTCGAAAAATTTACGATAGAAGCAATCACTTTGCCAATCGCAGCTCCGCTCTCGCGGATTAACTCCACAGAGGCCGGGTCCAGCTTAAGCAAGCCTTCCCCCAAGTCATCGAGTGTCAGCCTTCCGTTGCGCTCCAGCAGCTGTAACAAATACTCACTTTTCCCGGATAAAGCGAGCTGCTTCGCCTTTTCGACGATTGCCTTGCCTCCTGCGTTCGCTTCGAGGCATCCGCGGTTACCGCACCAGCACATCACCTCATTGCCAATATCAAAATGCCCGATATCACCGGCACTTCCCGTGGAGCCGCGGTACAGCTTGCCATCGTAAATCACACCGGAGCCGATACCCGTACCGACCTTGATGTGAATTAAATTATCGATTTCAAAATTCAAGCCCTTGGCATATTCGCCAAGCACCATATTGTTAACATCATTATCTACATAACAGGGACACGCATAATGCTGAAACCAGAATTCGCGGATTGGATATTGATCCCAGCCTGGCATGATAGGGGGTGCAATAGGGGTTCCCAAGGAAAAATCGACAGGGCCCGGCACTCCGATTCCGATCCCTTTAATCAGACTCTTATCGAGATTATTTTCCTGAAGCAAATGGTCCACCAGCTGCTGCACCTGAGGCAGAACGACATCAGGTCCTTGATTAATATCACTTGGCGAGTTCGTCGCCGCTATAATCTCACAATCAAAATTCGCAATCGCAACCTGAACGTAGGAAATACCCAGCTCAATGGATACGATGATCCCATAATTTTTATGAATCGCGTATTGCTTAGGCTTTCTGCCACCGCTGGAAGCACCTACATGGGATACCATGATCAGCTTTTCCTGCATTAATCGATCGACATGAACAGAAACTGCCGATAAAGAAATCCCAGTCTCATTGGCAATTTCCGCCTTGGACAGTGGCTGCCTTGCTCTCCTTATCAGTTGGAGAACGCGTGCTGTTAGGAGTAGCACCTTAATTTCACCACTTTCGAACTTGATCAGCTTTTTTCACTTGTTGACACAGGAGCTTAACGCCTCCTATGAGCACTCAGTCATAATCCTTATGTACCCATTCATCCTCGGGAATCGGCAGAGGCTCACCTGAAAAACGCTGCTCCTCAAAAGCATCGGCTGTATTGTGAAAACCATTACGCTCCCAAAAGCCTTCCCGGTCCTCCTTCATAAACTCGATACCCTGAACCCACTTGGCGCTTTTCCAAAAATAAAGATGCGGTACCAGGAATCGCAGCGGCCAGCCGTGCTTTTTCGTTAACGGTTTGCCATCGTATTTGATCGCAAGCAGGATTTGATCACCCATTAAATCCTCCAGCGGAACATTCGTTTCGTAGTCATGATCCGCATGAAGCATAACATATTTCCCTTGTGGCTCTATGTTCAGCAAGCTCAGAAAATCACGGAAGCGTACGCCCTCCCATACCGTGTCCAGCTTGGTCCAGCGGGTAACGCAATGAATATCGCAGACAACCTCGGTTTGCGGCAATGCTAACAGATCCTCGTAGCTGAACTCCCGTTCCTCTGCAACCTCACCAAATACACGTAAGGTCCACTTGGACATATCGTATTCAGGCACTTCACCCTCGTGTAAAATAGGGAATCGCTCCGTCACCACTTGCCCAGCCGGAACTCTGCCTGCAAGCTTTGAGTCCACTTGTGGAACCTGCATCCGTTTAATACGATCAGCCTTCGTAACTTTATTCATTCTATACAATCTCCTATCGGGCAATAAATTCAGCTCTTAACATTCAGTTCTTTCAGTTCTTACCTCGTATCCTTACCATCATATCATAGATCGTCCTACAATCGGAACCCCGCGCGGATCTATGCAAAGGCCTGGAATATGCTTGCTTTTCTTAAACGACATTTCTTCCAGCTAACTTTATTTGTACGGGCACAGCAACCTTTTCAGTATATGGACCGTCTTAAGGATTAACTGCAGGATAGTGAGCAACTACAATTAGGAAAGGTGGAACATGATCATGAAAAAGATAACAGCGATAGTTTCAACAGCCCTTTTGTTAAGTACAATGTCGGCGGGCTCTGTATTTGCCTTTACGGATTTGGATGCAGCGGAGAAAGAGCCTATTATGATGCTTAAAGATAAAGGGATCGTAACCGGCGTGGATAGCGAGCATTTTGCCCCACGCAGTCCGATCAGCTATGCTCAAAGTGTGAGCTTGCTCGTCAAAGGGCTGAACCTGAATCTCGATACGATACGTTTTATTAAAAAACCGGAGGCTTCCGATTACTTCACCAAGGTACCTAACGATGCCTGGTATGCGGAAGCGTTTATTATCGCCCAGTTGAATGGACTTAACATTCCCAAGGATGTCGACCCGGGCGCTACGATTACTCGTGAACAGTACGCCGATTTGCTCATTCATGCGCTGGACAAAAAAGGGACCTTTCCTGTGATTATGATGTATATCGGCTTTGCTGATGAAGACCAGATCGACAAAGCGTATACGAATAGCATGCAGCTTCTGTATCTGCACAAGCTGGCCAAAACAGAGGAGAACCATATGGCCTACCCTAAACGGGAAATGACCCGTGGGGAAGCTGCTGTCTGGGTTAGCAATACGATCCAGTTTCTCGAAGCCCACTCCGTTAAACTGACGAATCCGCAGCACGAGGAGGTAACCGTAGCGGTTGAGCCAGTGAACGCAGATTTGAACCGAATTACGCTGTCACGGGGCATCACGCCCAATCCAGGCTACGGCATCAAGATTGAGGGCATTCGTTTTCTTACCGATGGAACTGCACAGATCCAGTACAGCCTTACCGAGCCTCAGCCGGATATCATGAATCCGCAGGTCATAGTAGAAGCTACAGCAGACACCTACCTGTCCGCGAAGTATAAGCCCATTGCCGTCGAATTGCAGCCAACCAAATAAAATACAAAGAAGCCAACTCCAGACTATGACAAGTTGGCTTCTTTATTGTAGACCTAATCTATTTACAGCCTTACGACAATATTCTAATCGGCGAGCCGGACAAAAACGCTTCTATATTTTCCACAGCATCCCGGTAAAAGGTTTGATAATTCCCTTGGGACACGTACCCGAGATGCGGTGTGGTTAATACATTGGGGAGACGACGAAACACATCATCCTTTGGCAAAGGCTCCACCTCGAATACATCCAGCCCAGCCCCTGCTATTCGCTGGTTCTGGAGAGCTTCGACAAGAGCAGCCTGATCCACAATCGGTGCGCGCGAGGTATTGATCAGATACGCCGTCGGGCGCATTAGCTTGAGCTCCTTCTCGCCAAGCAGCCCTCTCGTCCGTTCGCTGAGCACGAGATGGATCGAGACAATATCACTGCTTGCGAGCAGCTCCTCTTTGGAGGCTGCGTAACTCACCCCTACTTCTTCGGCACGCGCTTTGGTTAAATTCTGGCTCCATGCCGTCACGTCCATCCCAAAGGCCTGCCCAATCCGTGCCACCCGACTGCCAAGCTTGCCAAGCCCCAGCAAGCCGAGTCTTTTCCCTTGAAGATCCATGCCAAGCGTGCTCTGCCAAGGACCATTCGACTGAATCGCATTATGTTCCGGTACAATATGGCGGGCAAGTCCGAGAATCAATGCCCAAGTAAGCTCTGTAGTAGGATCTCCGCTGCCCGAAGTGCCGCTAACGACAACACCGTGAGACGCAGCTGCTGCCAGATCGATGGAAGCATTACGCATGCCCGTCGTGATGAGCAGCTTCAAGCGCGGCAGCCGCGCAAATAACGGCGCCTTAAAAGGAGTGCGTTCACGCATAGCTACAATGATGTCATAATCCTGGATCGCCCTGACCAGCTCGTCCTCCTGATCAAAGTGCTGCTGAAAAACCTCAACCTCTATCTGCTCCGAAATAGTGGACCAATCCGCACTATGCAAGGCAGCATTCTGATAATCATCAAGAATCGCACATCGTAGTTTCATTGTTACCTCCCAAGAGTTGATGAAGAAAACGGCTTACAGCTAATTATAAGCTAATCATCCGCCCTCAGCCAGCCTCAGAATATCCTTAGCCTCCAAAATGGATCGCTCATCGTCCGTATTCACGGTATGAATCATAGCTATCCCCAGTTCCCTCAGTGTGATCAAATGATTGGGGAAAAGGCGTTTGAGTGGAGGATACAGCCAGGACAGCAGGGAATACAACCGATGAGCATTCCGGAGTCCCTTGGTTGGATGTATATAGCCGGGTCTAAACATAAATGCTCTCTTGAACGGAAGCTGCAGCAGATGATTTTCCGTTTTCCCCTTCACTCTGGCCCACATACTTCTTCCCTGCTCAGAGCTGTCAGTCCCCGTTCCGGTTACATAACAAAAGGTCATATCGGGATTGAGTCGGGATAGCAGCTCAGCCACATGCATCGTAAGTTGATACGTCACTCGCTCGTAATCCGCTTCTTTCATCCCGGCCGAGGAAACGCCCAGGCAAAAAAAGCATGCGTTGTAAGGTGCTAATTGAGTGGCGATAGGCGTCAGGTCATAAAAATCATGATGCAGGATTTCAATAAGCTTGGGGTGTGTTACACCACACGGCTTCCGATTAATCACTAATACCTGCTCGACATCCGGATGCATAAGGCATTCGTGGAGTACACCTTCCCCTACCATACCGGTAACCCCCGTAATAATCGCCCGTATTTTCTGATGCGGTGTATTTGCGGTTCTTGTGTTAGTAAGTGACAAGTTAACGTTCGATGACATATGGCTTCCTGCTTTCTGCCGGCTTTGTTTAAATCAGATCCTTGAGTGCTGCATTTAATGAGGAATCAGCATAATCCGTGGAAATACTCAGCTTTTCCCACCGTTCCGTTTCGGCGAGCTTGCCTTGATCGATCAGCTTGGCCATATATACAGCGTCGCTGCCGAGCAGAAGTCTAAGTGGTGGATTCTCCTCATTGACAACGGCAAGGATCGCTTGTGCCCCTTTTGCCGGATCTCCTGGCTCTGTACCTGTTTTCTCACGAATGTATGCCTGTAATTTGCCTACCGTTCCTTGATAATCCTCTCCTGCTTCAACGTGACTCATAGAGGAGCCTGCCCAGTCTGTGCGGAAGCCGCCTGGTTCAATGATCGTGACTTTTAAACCAAAAGGAGTCACTTCCTTGGACAACACCTCGGAAAAGCCCTCGACTGCCCACTTGGCTGTCTGATAGGCCCCCAAACCCGGTGTGCCACTGCGGCCGCCTATAGAGGAAATCTGCACGATATGACCTGATTTTTGCTTACGCAGAACAGGCAATGCCGCTTTCGTTACGTTAATAACGCCCCACAGGTTCGTGTCGATTTGAGCATGAAAGTCCTCGAATGAAGTTTCTTCGATTGAAGACATATTCCCATACCCGGCATTGTTGACTACAACATCAAGCCGTCCAAATGCTTCAACAGCGGCTTGTACAGCGGCTTCGGCTTGCTCGGGGCTTGTAACGTCCAGTGTTACAGCGCGCACCTGATCTCCATATTGTGCTACAAGATCGGCCAGCTGTTCGGTCTTACGGGCTGTTGCTATCAATTGATCTCCATGCGCCAAAACAGCTTCAGCAATACTGCGTCCAAGTCCTCGGGAGCTTCCTGTGATCAACCATACTTTAGACATATGAATAATTCCTGCTTTCATTATAGGATTTTGTTTTAATGATTTTAAATTAAACGATCATTCGTTCTTTATTATATAAAAAAAGAAATAACTACGCTTGGATGGCGTCCCAACTCATTTGAGTTATTTCCTTGAGTTTTTCCTGATTGAACACTACGGCCCCTTTAAAATGCTCCTTGGCCATTTGTGTGACGGGGTAGTAACAATACATGAGCAGCAGATTGGCATCTACTTGTTTTAATAGCTGCTGCTGCTGTCCTTTTTCAACGAATTCATGAAGCGTTCTAAAAAACCCGATACTCTCATCCAGACACAATCTTGCGATCAGCGGTGAGTTCGTGAACTGTTCCAGAAACAGAAAATAATCCTTATTATCAAGCACGAAGTCCTTCAGATTGCTCATAATCAATTCAAAGCCCGCTTGAATCGGGGTCGTTTCGTTAATTCCATGAAGCATTTTCAAGCTCATTTTTTCTTTAACATTCAAATAGAGCTTTTTCAGCATGTCCTCCTTATTTTCAAAATATACATAAATCGTTGAGGGGGATACATTTGCCCGTTTGGCAATCTTGGACATCGAAATATCTGAAAAACCAATTTCGTTCAAAAGCTGGATCGTCGCCTGGAAGATCGCTTCGCTTTTATTATCATCTTTATGTCTCATGTCTGTATAATAAACGATCGTTCGGTTATTGTCAAACTTTAAAAAGCCCGATCATCGGAAGAAAAATCCGAATCTCGCGGCTGATAGCTAATTACATCATGTTGCAATCCCCTCCCCTAGTACCAGCTCGTAAACACAGAAGATGATCCATAGGCTAGCGGTACAGCAGCTCCGAGCATCAGCAGGGGTCCCCACCAGGTAAACATGGAAATACCTGCACATAAGCTGATAAGCAGCAGCGCTGGCAGCACCAGAATGGGAGTAACGGCTTGAAGCGCTTGGTGCTTGGCTGCATCTTGAATATCAAACAGCTTCAAAAACGAAGCGTTCATCTCTTCCTTACAGAACCGTTTTCTCCAATAGGCCAACATACACGCAGCCACGATCCAGATCACGATCTTAAGTGTTCCCGGTAAAAAAAACAAAGCCGCTCCCATCACCACCGCAAACTGTATCGTAAATCTCCACTGTGTACCACTGCGAAAATACGATTTGGCCAAAAAATCGGACAGTCCGCTGGCCGCGCCTGCACCACGGAACAATCGCTGCGATCTTCCGAACAGTAATGGATACTTGCGTGTCGGTCTGATCCTCCGCTTAACGACCCGAATCAGCATCAGTGATACAATCCTCATCCGTGAATCGCTCTCTCTGGCAATATCGGCAAAAAATGCGCCCTTCTGGGCCAATCGTACCCGGCTAAGAACAACAAACAGCACCAGTAGCACCAGCATCCCGCCCCAGCTGAACACAGGCTGCTCAATAATGTGAGCAACAATATTCTCATATAAGAAGAAAACTCCCGTAAATAATACAATCCGCAATAACCATAGAACGATTCCGTACAGATGGAGAGCAAGCAGTTGACGGGCTAAGCCCAAGGTTACTTTTAACAAATAGGTCAGAATAAACAGGTTGGCAACCGCTGCAGCTGTAAAGGCGAAATTCTGGTATAACAAGGGCAGCAGCAAAGCTACCAGCAGTAAGGTTGTGACACCCTGCAGAACCAGAGAATATCTATAGCCAAGAACCATCAGATGGCGGAACCAGCTTTGATTTTGCCTGAGAAAGAGCTGATCCCCCTCCTCAACAAAATAACGTATCGTCCCCATCCAGGCAAATACATACAATACCGCTGCAACCATCGGTAACGTAAACAAATGAAACCACGCAGGAGGCGTGTGGAGCCATGTTATATAGTGATAACCTGCCACAAGCATCAAGGGAATGACGACATACAAAGCTACAATCCAGTCCACGGCAAGCCGCAGCGCTTTATGTTGATAGCTCCAATCAGAACCTACTCTTCGAACAAATAACCGCCAGCTGCTCGTCAATGTGCCCCGTCCCCCCATCATAGCAAGGAGTGAAAGCAATCGAATAAAGGGGCACCCGGTAAGCCGGACTGCTGCTGAATATCATGCAGTGTTCCGTTTGCTACCAGTCTGCCACCCGATAAAAGCACAAAGGAAGTACAAATCCGTTCAGCCGTATCCAGCACATGCGTACTCATCAGGATACCCGCTCCGCGCTGCCGTTCATCATCGAGCATACCGAGAAAATCCTTGATCGCCTTGGGATCCAATCCAATAAAAGGCTCGTCCACAATGTAGACATCCGGCTTGTTGAGGAAACCGAGGATGAGCATGATTTTTTGCTGCATGCCCTTGGAGAATTTGCCTGGCAGATGATGCTTTTCATCCAACAGCCTGAAGCGGCGCAGCAAATCATCGGCTCTTTCCAGAAATACGTCCCGATCCAGTTCATACACAGCAGCTGCAAACTCCATATGCTCCCAGAGTGTCAGCTCGTCATAAAGTATCGGATGCTCGGGAATATACGCATAGCTTTTCTTCTCACCCATAAAGGTGATCTCTCCTTTAAAATCCTTGAGCAAGCCCAGAATACTTTTGATTGTAGTACTTTTGCCTGCTCCGTTCGGGCCCAGCAAACCGACAAGCTCACCTTGCCGTACATCAAATTGAATTTGCTTGATCACGTCGGATTGACCTTCGTAGCCCGCTTGCTCAATATGCACTTTCAACACTGCCAATCGTTCTTTGACCACTTGCTTTCACTGTCCCTTCCTGCATCTTCTCAAAGTATAATGCACAATTCCAAATAAATCATCTTTTGCGTTATAAGCCCGAATTTATTTTGTGCACAATTAAATTGACAACTATCAAAAGGATCTGGAGGGTTTACTAACGAAACTGACAAAGTTGAGTTAAAGATATCTTCGAAGAATCGGAATACAAGCGTGGGAGTTAAAGGCGGATAGCATGGGTTTGGAGCACAAAGCGTTGTTTGATTCCAGAAGGTTTCGGAACGAACCGATTTATACAGTTCTCATGGTCCAAGTGCCTGGAGTCCACAAGAACCGATGGGCTCTTCGGCAAGTAATAGCTTCTACATTTTCATCATATCGATCAATCTTCCTATCCATTCATTCGGATTGAGTTTATGTTGAAGAAAAATACCCATCCAAACAACAAAACCAAGCAACGAAAGAGCTGTAAAAAAGAACATTTCCTTAACGGATTTTCTCTTTCGTAACATCAAGATAAAACTCCCAACAAATCCGACCGTAAAACACACAATAAACCAGATCACAATAAGCCTTCCTTACTTTTGCTGCGACTTTTCCGGAGCCAGGTCATCAAGAGAAGCAAAGCAGGGATTCCAATTCCATAAAAACAGGAATATAAAAAGATGTATCGTTTATCCCACTCTATATTTTCCACTACGTTATCGTTAAATGAAATCGCGAGCCCGGAGACTAGCAGGATCAGGGGCACTGCGATCCATGTTCTGTCATTGAGTCGGAATAATTGACATATACCCAGCACAGCGCAGTAGTATGCTGTACAAAGCTTGAGGAAAATCCAGATCAGCCAGACAATCACGATTGTTGATTCCACATGTTCGATAAATTCGGCAATTTTAAGCTCCTGAACAATGATATACAGCGGGTACGTAGAATGAGATGCGCGAGTCACTCCAAGAACACCTATGGTTACAAAAACAATCCCGCTTAAAAGAAACATCCCCATCGTTATACCATATAACAAACCTGACTTGACCCCACTTTTGACATAAGGAGCCAGCATCATAAGAGAAACAGATTCCAGGTACGGAAATCCGATAACAGAGGAAGAATTGATCATCAAATGCCAGGCATCCATCTGAAACATGGGCCACAAACGATCCGTCCGCCATTCGGATAAGGTTAATAAGTAGATAATCACTACAACAATTAAGACGAATGGGGTCAAGAATTCGCTAACTCTTGCTATAGTCTCAATTCCTTTGATAGCGGCATAACAAACGATCAATAATAGCATGAGATGAAATACAGATATTGGTGTACGCGGCATGACAAGAGTCTTCATGAAATCGCCAAGATTGCGAGTAACCCAGCTGGACGTTTGCACAAAGTACCAAATATAAAGCAGCGCAAAGAATCCTCCCACTGGTTTCCCAAGCACCTTTATGCAAATTTGCACGATACTTAATCCAAGATTGGCTTTTACCAGTGTCAACCACAAACAGACTACCAATAAAGTAATGCTTCCCGCTATTAACGGAATGATCCAACCATCCTGCTTGGTTGAAGCAATAATACCTCCTGGTCTAATAAAGAAAGAGGTGCCCATTGTATAATTCAATGTCAACAGAAAAAACTGCCACCTGCTGATGCGTGCTTCCTCCATCGTCATCACCTTTTCTTTTTTAACGGATCGATAGTATCACCGACAGATTGTATGATGCAAGTTACGGTAATCTCAAGACGGGTTTCATCCCATATATTTTTATCTTTTGGAATGACTTCTCCGATTTTTATATGATTTCGTTTGATTTGTTCCTCGACTCCAAGAATGTCCCAACCCATCCGTTTAGTTTTCTCATAAAAACGGTGAGCTTCCTCTGAGACTTGTTCGTTGAACTTTTTTTTGATTTCATCCAGATTTTGAACGGTCAACTTCGTAGTTTGAGAATTTTCTAGAATATCAAGATTCGCTTTGATATCAATCTTTAAAACCGGTTGGCCGGCTTGTATTAATATTTTCTTATGTACCTTAATCGACATAGCGCGGACATCGACATGACCTCCGGCTAAATTTAATGATTGGTGAAAAGTCATAATTTGCCCATTCAACAAATTGACCAAGGGCATCTCCATCGGTTTTAATTTCCCAATCATATGGCCTCTTTTGAATACAGCGCCTCCATCCAATACAATGTTTCCCTTATTTGCATCAATTTGTTCATAACGATTAGTGGTGGGTTTGGGCTGTGAGCTCGATAGGGTAATAAGGGGAAGTATGGTAAGCGAAGAGCTTTCCATATTCTCAACCAGATCTTTGACTCGCGATTGCTTGCTTGCCCGACCCGATTGCTTGGACTGATTTTCAACGATAGTGTGTATGACCCTGCCTGGCATCCTCTCCAGGGTGGTATATGTATCCATGATGTCTGAGAGTCGAGAACCGGTTACGAACATGTGGATAGTGGACCGGTTGTCCGAATGCTTGACCAAATAATTAATAAGCTCCTCTACTCCTTCTTTAGCAGTCCTTTCGGTCACTACCAATGACTGATAATGGTCAAAAAAAGGCCGTCTTGGAATCTTGTCGAGCATTTTATCATAAATCTCTCCAATGGTCTTGGACTCGATACGATACGAATATATAGGAGAATTGATCCCCGACGTTTTTTGTGTAGCTATACCTGAAGGATTAATAATATGATAATAAACGGTGTACATTCCGGTATCCGGATTTTTGTCCAACCCGATAAAGTTTACAATAGCAAGCTGATTCACTTCCACCATATCCCAGCAGCCTGTCAAACAAAGGCAAGAAATGATCATCAAGTAACCTTTACAGTACCTGAGAAAATGTTTGAAGTTCATGAGTTTCACCTTTTTTTGCGTTTTGTATGATTCATGCGAGGATAGGTTTTCATCCGTGATCTTGGCACGCGAATTAGCGTGTCCTTCCAATCCGAAAGGAACGTTGGTGCAACAGGAGCCATAAAAGGAACACCGAACGATTTCAGTGAAACGAGGTGAACAATGGTAAACAAGACACCGCATAAGATACCGTATAATCCCATAAATCCGGCCAATATCATGTAAGCATACATAAGAAATCGTTGTGATAAGCCGAAGTTATAATATGGGGCGACAAAGCTCGTGATAGCGGTAACAGCTACAACAATAACCATCGCGGCCGATACAAAACCAGCTTGTACCGCGGCTTCCCCTAATACTAGTGCTCCTACAATCGAGATCGCTTGACCCGCAATTCGCGGCATTCGCAAACCGGCCTCACGCAGCACCTCAAATATACCCGTCATCAAAAAAGCTTCCACATACGAAGGAAACGGGACTCCTTCCCTCTGTGCAGATAGGCTTACAAGAAGCATAGGTGGAATCAATGCTTGTTGGTATAAGGTAACAGCTATATAAAGTGCCGGGACGAATATGGCCATCAAATAAGCCAAAAACCTGATCCAAAGCATAAAAGTGGCGACATCCGCTCTTTGGAAATAATCTTCAGGCGACTTAAAATATTGAAAAAAAGTAACCGGCCCGATTAGTGCTATTGGACTTCCATCGACCAAAATAGCTACCCTGCCTTCCAATATATGTGAAACCGTGACATCAGGCCGTTCCGTTTTCATGATCAAAGGAAAGGGAATGAATGTTTTGTCTGCAATCCATTCCACAATATAAGTACTGTCCAGAATGCTATCTGTTTCAATAGCCCGAATGCGGTTACGACATTCATTTACTACTTCGGTCGGTGCGAGATCCTGCATGTAGCTCAGCAAAACTCTCGATTCAGTGGACGTGCCCAGCTTCATTTGTTCGACTCGAAAATTTGAGGATTGAATTCTTTTTCGCAGCAAGCCCAGATTGGTCGTCAGGTGTTCATTAAAAGCCTCATTGGGTCCCTGAACAGTCGTCTCTGTTTTAGCTTCCGCTACGGCACGATGAGGAAAATGAGCAACATCAAATAGAAGCACTTCGTCAGCTCCAGGAATAGAAAACAAACATTTCCCTTCCAAAAGGCCTTGTACGCAAGAGTCCAAATCATAAGTTGTCGTCGTCGCAACAATAGGAATGGTGTTTTTTAAGGTTTCCACGAGATTCAAGCCGTTCTCCAAACCGTCAAACATTTGAGCCTCCGAAAAAAAACGCAGCACATTATTATCAATTTTATTCTTGTCCACCAAGGTTTCGATAAATAAATAGCACCCCTGAACGTCCGCGCTCAGTGCAAAAGTTTGATATATTAAGTCCGGTGGATTTCCTATGACATTAATCAGTTGATCAAAAAAAGCATCGGACTCATTTTTATCATACATAGTTGTCATATTGGAAATGGTTAACGCCAACCCTCCGTTTTTTTTGTATTCGCTTTTAATATCTCCCTCTCTTTATGAAAATAAACGTAAACCGCCGGTTGATATACGGATTAATAGTATGTAAAGACAATAAAAAACCGGAATTTTTTTGTGAAAAACCAAAAAACTCCGGTTATACAAGTATTCCCCTGTATTTATATCAATTGATACATGTGGCTTCACGGACATCGGCTAATAGCTCTTTCAGCTGTGAGGATGCATAAATCGCAAAACAAAGTAAATTCGCAGATCACAGCTTTCATCCGCTATTTCACCCTTGAGACGACGCAGCCATCAAGCGCTTGAATTCCGCCATCGTACGAGGAGGGATAACGTCCTTACGGATAAATTCGGGCAAAGCCTGCCACAGCTCCAGCAGCAGCGGCAGTTCGAGACTGAGTGACTGAATCCGCTCCTCATGCTGAAACAGCTCATACGGCGTGCCTTGCATCACACATTGTCCATGATCCATGACCAGAATCCAATCCGCCCATGAATAGGCCAGATTCATATCATGGGTGGCCATCACGATCGTAATGCCGTTCTCATGAATCCGATCCAATTCCTCGACCAGCTGCTGCTCGGACAAACGGTCCAGATACGCTGTCGGTTCATCCAGCATCAGCAGCTCAGGCTCAAGCACAAGTACTCCGGCAAGCGCTACCCGTTTCTTCTGGCCCAAGCTCAAATGGTGAATCGGCTTGTCCGCCAAATGCTCCAGACCCATAGCTGTCAGCATACGACGTGTTCGCAGCGCGATCTCCTGCTCAGCCATCCCGGCGTTGCGCAAGCCATAGGATATATCTTCAAACGGCGTGTTCAGAATCAACTGCTGCTCGGGGTCCTGAAACACAAGACCGATCTGCTGGCGAAGTTTTTTGAGAGCCTCCGGACGATACGATAGAGGAGTGTCATGCCACCGCATTTCTCCGACCACAGGACGGTGTATACCAATCGCCTGAAGGAAAAAAGTTGATTTACCGGAGCCATTATGGCCGCAAATGGCCGTTTTCTTATGCTTGGGTATACTCATCTTCAGTCCCTGAAGAGCTTCCGTATCCGTACCGGGATACCTATAATGTACATCTCTTGCTTCCAAGATCGATTTCATTACTGTTACCTCCATCGAATCCAACACTCCAGCCCCAACAAGAGGCTTACCCCGATCCAGCTTTCCAACCAGTAACGGGGCGCAACGGGCTTAGCCATATAAGGAGCCATCCGAATCTCATCCGTAAAACCCCGGGCTATCAAGCCATGGGACAGTGCTCTATACCTCTGCATGGTTTTACCAAACAAGCGAACGATTAAAATCGCCGTGTCGTTCAGCCTGCCGCGGAATCCGGACTGACCGCCTCGCGCTTTTTGGGCTGTATACATGTGCTGCGCCGTTTCTGACAGCAGGAAAAGAAAACGGTACATAATCAACATAATCTCCAATACCAATGTGGGCATTCGCAGCTTGTTCATCACCTGAAACAGCTCGGACATCGGCGTTGTCAGCATCACAAAGGTAAGACAGGAAAGACAAGCAACAACTCTTGCAAATAAGTAGCCAGCTTGATGCAAGCCTGCTTCCGTCATATAACATGTCCAATTCATAAATGTAAAAAGCACTTGATTCGTGCTGGCTGCCGCTACCGAATCCCTGGATTGTGTTCCGATCTCGATCATAAGGGCAGGCAGGCTGGTCACATAAAATAAACAAGGAAGCCCAATCAGCAGGATATAGGATTTAAAAGGAATTCGGGCATAAAAAACAGTCCATACGAGCATCCAGCCTGCAAGGCAGAGCTGTACAACAGGATGCGACAAGTATGCTGCTACGAACAGAACGGCCGCAAAACCGCATTTCCACGCAGGAGATACGGACCGCAGCCGATTTTTATAGGATAGTGTATCGATCAGCTTGATCATTGTTTAGTCGGCTTAACCGATTTACCCTTGAACCAGCCGATCGCATAGCCGATGAAGCCTGCACCAATTGCCGCCTGAAGCGCAAAGAGCATGCTTTCCGTTTCGGGAGGAGGCTCGACAAGCGATGAGAACCACGGCTTATAGCCAGGGTGAAGCTCTGCGATAATCTGTTCGGCAGCATCGTCCGCTCCGCCAAATTCACCATTCACCAGAATCAGCGGAAGAACCGCCAACAGCACTACAGCTGTCAGCATAAGTATATTTTTAGTGCGACTTGTCATGACTGCTTAACTCCTTTCATTTTGCGTTGAAGAATGGACAGCTCCTCAGAGCTATAGGCCTGCAGCCAGTTCCAGATCAATACCGTGAGCAAGCCTTCACTGATAGCCAGAGGAATTTGGGTGATCGCAAACACACCGCCGAACTTGATGAAAGAAGCCAGGAAGCCGCCATTTTCCGCAGGAAAAGCCAACGCCAATTGAATCGAGGTTACCACATAAGTGGACAGATCTGCACATGCAGCTGCCGAGAATATGGCCAGCTTTTGCTTGCCTGTTGTGTTCATCAGCCACTTATAAACGACATATCCTACCATAGGTCCTGCGACCGCCATGGAGAAGGCATTTGCTCCAAGTGTCGTCAAACCGCCGTGTGCCAGCAGCAGCGCTTGAAACAACAGTACGATAGATCCAAGCACACTCATCGGCAGAGGTCCGAACATCACGGCACCCAAGCCTGTCCCTGTTGGATGTGAGCTGCTTCCCGTTACCGAAGGGATCTTAAGAGCTGACAGCACGAAAGTAAAAGCGCCCGCCAGACCCAGCATAATCTTCAACTCTGGTGTTTCCTTGTTGATTTTGACCAAGGCACGTAATCCGAGTATGAAAAAGGGAATAAACACAACCCACCAGAACACAGCCCAGCCCAGTGGCAGGAACCCCTCCATAATGTGCATCGCGTAGGCAGATTGAGGCTCGTTAATAACAAAATACAGGGTAAAGGCCACAACCACCAATAAAGCTCGAAACATCTTTTTTGCTTTCATTCTCTAAATCCTCTCTTTCCCATAATAGGCGAAACAAAAAAACCAATCCTTTAGAATTGGTCATGGGTACATCACAATATAAAACAGGATCCTGCGGGATCGCCGTTTCATCGTTTGTACACCACTCCTTTCCGCGAAGGCTGTCGGGTGATTAAATTAGGTAGGTCTCCTGGCTTTCGGATCTTCGTTTTCTTCCGTCTTCCCCGATACATTACCGAGTGACCTGCATGAAAAAAAACTCCCCGAATACAGTGGCGGGACCGCTCGGGAGTTGCACCCGATTCCCTGTTACCCCTTATTGTCTAATGGGCACCTAATTCATGTATGCTTTTGATTTGCTGTTGAGTACCTTATATTCGATATCGACAACGATTTTCCTGTTTCGTAGCATAAATTTATAAAAACATAACACAATTTGACCGTACAAAACATCTGTAGTCGTGTCATTCATTAAATGATTGACATCGAGTGTAACCATTTGTAAAATTAAAAATGCCAAGTCAAGAGATCGGTTTAATCCGTTTCATGAGAAAGGAAGTTAGCAATTCATGTTTTTTTTGCGTTCGCTTATCATTTGCTGCTATCTTATGACCGCTTATTGGGCATCCATCCATTTTCCATCATTGAAGATGGTATTTTATCCAACGCTCGGCGCATTCAGCTTCTTGTTCATACACCGAATAGGCCAGCTCAAAGATGTTGTGCGCATCATTATCGGAGCTATCATTGCAGTATCGCTCGGAAGCTTCTTTTATACAATGGATACCGGGGCTGTCTCATTTTTTGCAACTGCAATTGTTACGATATCGTTGATCCAAGTATTCAAATGGAATGCAGCTCCCATATTAGCGGTTTCGTTCATTCCTTACTTCGCCCATCCGGACAGTCTATGGGCACTGCCCATAGCTGTGTTGGCTTCGCTGGCAGGTCTGCTCATCCCGCTCTGGCTGATTAGCCGATTGGAGCAGTTCACATGGCTTATCCGCTTTAATGAGGCTGCAGAGCAGCTTCGTCTTAAAGCTTTAACTATAGCCCGAATCCTTAAGGAACCACCGGCCACGGAGGTCATCCAGAAATCGAGAAACTAAAGCAGTACCATTTTCCAACAACTACTTACATCCTGTCCTGCTCGGATGAGCGGGATGGGATATTTGTGATGAAAGTACAAAAAGACCGACGGGTTTACCCACCGATCCCAATCCTTCTATTTTATTATTTTTATTATTGCTCACCCGCTGCAATTGCAGCAAGTCGCTCCTGAATCCGTTCTGTGCAAACACCGCCATGATACGTAATGACGGTCTCAATATCATAATCGAGCAGCTTGGCTACCGAGCTGAGTGCCTGCTCCATATTGGGTGTAAATGCTTTGTTAGGCGGCATCAGCACACCATCCTGTGAGGTCAAGGCATCACCCGATATCAAGGTTTTACTTGGCTTGTGATAAAGGCTGATATGATCCGGTGTATGGCCCGGGGTGAAAATTACTTGAATCCCCCCGCAATAAGGAAGCTCATCACCGTCCTGAAGCGTCACATCAACCTTGGAAGGCGGCACAAGGACACCTCTTTTTATGATCGGTACTTCCCCTAATAGGTAAGGCTTGGTCAATTCATGTGCGAGAACCTCAATCCGTCCCTCTGAAGCCGAGAGCAGCTCAGGAAGACTGCCGATATGATCCAAATCCTGATGAGTAATAATGATTTTTGTAAGCTTGTCAAAAGGAACCGCCTCCTGAGCAAGTGAAGCTCGAATCACCTCCAGCTGACCGGGGATTCCTGTATCCACAAGAATGCCATCGTTCTCATCCCATAGTAATGCAGCATGAACGACAAACGTATGTTCACCTGCTTTCATCGACCACTCTACAGCTTTAATTCCTGAGCCTGCTGCCATTTCCTGCACCTCCATCATCGTATTGATTCGAACAGCTTCTCCCATGGAGTACCATCGGCTGTCTACCTTGT
This sequence comes from Paenibacillus sp. FSL H8-0034, assembly GCF_038000305.1. Lineage (NCBI taxonomy): Bacteria > Bacillati > Bacillota > Bacilli > Caryophanales > Paenibacillaceae > Paenibacillus > Paenibacillus sp. FSL H8-0034. The sequence goes on along the minus strand of NZ_JBBOBS010000001.1, from coordinate 2,821,637 downwards.
TCCCATGGCTTTCGCGTGAGTACTGATTATTCAATGTTAACCTAGACCTGATGCGCAGGCAAATGTGCTGATTTCTCCAATGAATCAGAGATATCTATCAATCGCACGCCAACCTGCTATTTCATAGCATTCATAGGTTCTGTAACCTTAATATAGATGTCAGTAGATTGGCCGTTACATATTCTATTTAACTTTCATCTACTGTTAATAGAACTGAAGATTTCATTCGGTTTCAACGCAGAGTAAAGGAGGTGAGAATATGGCAATTATTAAACCCGTCTATACGGCAACCTCCACGGCTCCGATATCGAGCGGTGGCACCATCGATACAACTGTCAATCCCGTTGTCTCCCGTTTCTTTGCGGCAATTGATGACGGAATGATAGGTGCTACAGAAATTACAATTCCCGCAGCCAGCTTTGTTGACGATGCTGATGGTCCGGTTGTGGCTTTACCTGCTGTCACTGAAAATGATTACTACAATGTTTATATTAATGGTGTTCTTCAGCAGAGCGCGCTGTCCACGCTGACAACAGCTAGCCTTGTACTGGCAACGATCGATATCTCAGTAGGGGTACCTGTTCTATTGGAAATAGCAAACTTCGGCACCGTAACTTCTACAATTGCTACTCAACCTACCATTTCAGCTCCTACTATCACCATCATTACGTAATTGGAATTACAGCCTATAACCTGGCCGCTGGCCAGGTTTTTTGGGGTTCACACCGACTCTTCCATAATAAGGCTCATCTGAAATGTGCGATAAATTCACCCTTTCTTCGCACGATTGCCGAATATAGTGTAATATGTAAGAAGATCATCGGATCTGAAATTGGATAGTCTAGGGGATGCAGATATGGCAAAGGATGAAATATTTTTAACACCAGAGGGACTTCGTAATTTGGAGCTTGAGCTGGAGGATTTAAAAACGGTTAAGCGTAAGGAATTAGCCGAACGTATTAAATTAGCAATCAGCTATGGCGATCTCAAGGAAAACAGTGAATACCATTCTGCGAAAAACGACCAGTCATTCATGGAAACCAGAATAATAACCATTGAAAGAATGTTAAAAAAAGCCAAAGTAGCTGACAATGTGGACATATCATCCGTTCATGTAGGTTCCATCGTTATCCTGAATGACGTTGAGTTTTCGGAAAAAGTTGAGTATAAAATCGTTGGTCCTTCAGAGGCTGATGTAGCCGAGAATAAAATATCTTACGAAAGTCCTCTCGGTGGTTCTCTCATGGGTAAATCGGTTGGCGATATCGTTAGTGTCAATGCACCTGTGGGTGTCATTAAATACGAGCTGCTTGAAATCAGAGCTAATTAATTCCCTTCTATTATCTATACAATGAAATAGCAATAACTAAAAGGGCAGCGATTTATTAGCTGTCTGTTTGGTTTTTTCCATTATTGTGCAGAAAAGGAGCAATGCAACCGATGAAGCTGTTTCAAATAAAATCCAACCCGCATGGAATGGATCGAATGGCACTTTTTCTTAAAGATCATTTTGTATGTATAGGCTGGCCGGGCATCGGAGATTTGGAAAACATTAGTACACCCGAGCTGGAACGACGGCTTGTCCTGGCTTACGAGATGACGGATACCAATATAACCGATCCATTAGACGAAATCAACTGCTTTGTGCACATGGTGCAGGATGGTGATTATGTGCTTGTTGCCCATGAACAAGAGGTCTACCTTGGGGATATAGGCGATTATTATTATGTTGAACAGCATGATAATAACGATGAAGGCATGTGCCATAGAAGAGGCGTTACCTGGTTGAACCGGATACCTCGAAGTGAACTGAATAAAGCAGTGCAAAGCTTATTAAATCATCGTGAAGCCATTACACCATATGAGCTAGCTATGGAAACAGCCGGATTGGACCGGTGGCTGCCGAATCATTTGAGAGTCGTTGCACATACAGGCGCTGAGCCAAATATCCCTGTACAAAGCGTACCCAAGGCCATCATAGATAAAGACACCCTTGAGCAAGCTATGAATGTGTTGAAGGAAGCGCTCAACAGCAGCGACTCCAAACGTAGGGAAAGAGCGGCAATAGCTATCTTGCAATACGCAGCACAAACCGGAAAAGGACTGTAATCCAACTGTATCGGTCGGTTTTCCGGTATTTCTCATCTTAACGCATCCAGCCAGAGGTGCTATACTCTTACAAGAGAGCCTACTGTGCACTGCCTGCAATATATAAACAGATAAGGCAGACACGGAATAACTTACGGATAGGAAGAGATACACATCATGAGTTCAGCAATAAACCAAGCCCCATCGTCACCCAAGAAGGGACGTTTTCCTTTACCCCTTTTATGTCTGACTGCGGGCGCCTTTGCCATCGGCATGACCGAATTTATCATTATGGGTCTGCTCCCTAATGTCGCTAATGATCTGGAAGTCACGATCCCACAGGCAGGCCAGCTCATTACGAGCTATGCTCTTGGAGTCGCCTTTGGCGCACCTTTGCTCACTATATTTACCCATAAGGTTCCCCAAAAGAAATTGCTCATTCTGCTCATGTGCATTTTTATTGTGGGTAACGCTTTGTCTGTCGTGGCCCCTTCATACTATCTGCTGATTGCCGCACGGGTGATGACAGCCTTCGCTCACGGTACATTTCTTGGTGTCGGATCCATCATCGCTGCTCGACTTGTAGCGCCAGAAAAGCGGGCCGGAGCGGTATCCATGGTACTGGCCGGATTGACGATTGCCAATATTATTGGTGTCCCGTTCGGAACCTTCATTGGTCAGCAATTGGGCTGGAGAGCTTCATTTGGCGCCATTACCATCATGGGAATTATCTCCTTGATCGGCATTATCAAATTTATTCCTGTTATTCGCCAGGAGCACGTACCGAGTCTTGCCAAGGAATTCCGCAGTCTGATTAATCCCCAGGTACTGCTGGTGCTGCTGACGGGTGCACTCGGATGCGCGAGCCTGTTCTCCGTATTCACCTATATTACACCTATGCTGGAATCGATCAGCGGCTTTGCCGAGCATAGTGTAACCTGGATTTTGGTTTTATTCGGATTTGGAGTCACCATTGGCAATATGCTTGGCGGCCGACTTGCTGACTGGAAGCTAAAGCCTGCTTTAATAATCAACTTTGCTGTGCTGGCCGTCATTCTATCGCTGTTGACCGTTACGCTTTCGAATCCAGTGCTGGCTGTCGTTACTATCTTCCTCTGGGGAATCGCGGCTTTCGGTATTATGCCCGGTATCCAGATCCGTATTATGAATTTGGCTCATGAAGCCCCTCTGCTTGCAACAACCTCAAGCCATTCAGCCTTGAATTTAGGTAATGCGAGCGGAGCCTATCTGGGTGGTGTGACTATAACCTATATGGGATTGTCCTCCGTTCCCTGGTTGGCAGCCTGCCTTGCCGTTCTCGCTCTGGGCGGCGTTATTCTAAGCTTTGGTCTGGAAAAGCGGCGTAGCCAGTTAGTCGCAGTTCAATCATAACTCTGCTCATCTCATTACGAAGACCCTACGATGCATGCATCGTAGGGTCCTTATATAACGTGGGAAGCGATTGCGTCCGATAACGTCCGTTCAATTAGTTATCAAGACATTATTAATTTTCATTTAGCTGTAGAATATTGAAGTTTCCAGCTGCTAGGGAATTTGACCTGAAAACAATCGAAACCATCTCGATCGTTTCATCCTTTTCAGAGAGCTCATGGTAAATCAACTACCTTTCGGATTGACATAGGTTCATGCTTCTTCCGTATGACGTTTGATTCATTATTACCACTTCCCACTACTTTTTATTACCCTGTTCATCTTGAAGTGAAACACTACGGACTCATTTAACATAATTTCAGGATTTTTCTTGATAGCCCGCCTGATTAACGATTTGAGTAACCTGTTCTGTGGTCGATTTTATGAGTGCAGTCGCTTCGTCAGAGGTGATCTTGCCGCTATTTAAACTGTTGTTGATTGGTGCTTCGACGAGACTTACCAGTTGATTTGTAAAGCTAGCAGATTCGTTCATTTGCTGTGTGGCCAAGTCCGCCAGCGACCGCCCATCATGAAGCTCCTCTTGCAAATCACTATAGTCGACATCCAATATAGAAGATGCCAATATAAGGATTTGATTGAGCTTTAAGTCAGCCCGGGTTGCAGCGGGAATCGATGTATCGATCGGTGAGGAGATGGATGAATCCTCGCTGTCATCATCGGCAAACACTTGCTGTGTGAATGAACCTCCAAATCCTCCAACCAATAATGCCGCCGCTACCGTTCCTGCCATCATACTTTGCTTCCATTTACTCATGGCTCTCTCCACCTTGTCTATATAGTGTCAACCGAGAAAGGAATTGCTTATTCCTTATGAACTAAGAATAAAATTCCAACCTGAAGCGTAAATGAAATTCAGCTGATTTTCTGCTATATTTTTCCTTAAATTAACATGAAAATTCATTATGTAAAGGGACAATCGTCTAACTTTTATCAATTCCGCCCGATGGTTTCAATGCAAACCGCAGCGCACGGCTGATCAATGCCGGCAGTACCGATGTGTGGCCTTCATCCTCAAATTCCTTGAATTCCACATGGACACCACAGCTCTTCAACGTGGACAACCGATCAGCAAGCTCCTTGGCGTTGGCATTCATGCGGCTTTTATGACTTTGTTCCAGTTCCCCTACGGCAAGCAACAGCTCCACATGGGCTCGCTCCTGACTCAGGCCAGCAGCGAATTGCTGCTCCGCTTCAAGGAGCGCACGCTGGTTCCAATGAATCGACGGACTACCCGCCACATACGTCTGGAATGCAGCAGGTTTGCTGAATAGCACGTGCAGCACGAAGAAACCGCCAAGCGAATGGCCAAATATGGTTTGTCTGCGGGTGTCAATCTTATAATCACGTTCAATCTCCGGTTTTAGCTGCTCTTCAATAAAAGTCAAAAAATCCTCGGCTCCGCCATGCTCCGGCCAAGCGATTCCGTCCGGTCTAACGGGCAGCTCGGAGATAGGCACCGGCAGTGTGTAATCATAATAACGTCCGGTCGCGAATGGAACCTCAGTCTGATAGCCAATCCCTACGACAATAGCTGGAACGACTCCGGTCTTCTCGGACCGCGAGCCTTGTACACGAATAGCTTCCACCATCGTTCCAAATACAGCGTTGGCATCCAGCAAATAAATGACCGGAAATCCGGAAGCAGGCGGTTCTTCCTTCGGTGTAGCTATGCTGATTCGGTATTCGCGGTTACCCGCGTGTGACAGCATCACTCGCTGCTCGCTGCGTGGTATAGTCACCTCTTGTGGAATAAGGTCCCTGGATAGGATTTCGGCCTGCACGTTTTTTTCAAGAGTCACTCGTTTCAATTCCTCCTCTGATTCCAATAAGAACCTGTTTTATATGTGAATGGTTCGTTTCAGCTTCTTGCCTTGCTTCTGTACAGCAATATGACAAAATAGGGAACCCCAATGATCGCCACAACGACACCCACAGGCAATTCCGCCGGGGCAAACAGCACCTTGCCGATATAATCCGAGACCATAACCAGGACAGCTCCAACAATACCGCATACAGGAATAATTCGCTTATGTGCACTCCCGACCAAACGCCTCGCGATGTGAGGAGCCATCAGTCCGACAAAGCCGATGCTCCCGGATACGGATACACATGCACTCACAATCCCGATGCTGCTTAGCAGCAGTATAGCCTTTTCTTTTTCCGCAGCTACCCCTACGCTTCTTGCACTGTCCTCATCCAACTGGAACAAATCAAGAATATATGACCTTCGGATAATAATGGGAATGAGCAGCACAAGCCATGGAAGCATCGACACGATATATTTCCAATTGGCATTATAAATACTGCCGGATGTCCATACAGCCGCCATCTCAAAATCCTTGGCATTCATTTTCAAAGTCAAATACAACGATATTGCCCCCAAGCCCGACGCTATCGCTATGCCGGTCAACAAGAGACGCTGGGATTCCAGCCTGCCGTCTTTCCACGAAAACAGATAAATCAGTATCGCTGCGAGCAGACCACCTACCAATCCAAACATCGGCATCGCCAGAATGGACATCCAGCCTGTTCCTTTAAGCTTGCCTTGATAGAAAAACAGAAAAATCACCATCGCCGCGCCCGCACCTGCATTAATCCCCAGTATGCCGGGATCGGCCAGTCCGTTTCTCGTTATACCCTGAATCACAGCACCTGCAATCCCCAAGCCTAATCCGACAAGTGCGGCAATGACGATCCGCGGTAAACGAAATTCAAAAATTACCAAGTCCTGATCCGGCTTCTGATCGATTCTCAGCAAGGTCCGCAGGACGTCCTGAACCGTCATATCGAAGGTCCCACTGGTCAGGCTCATATACAGCGTAATCAGTAAAATAACCGTCCCCACTACCATTACCGCAGCAAAACGTCGGTTCCAAGCGTTATTCATGATTTGGCTCCTCCCCTCGTTCTTGTTAGATAGAGAAAGAAAGGAACGCCAAGCATTGCTGTCACGACCCCTATCGGCATTTCGAACGGATAATTGAGAAAACGGCTGAGCACATCACAAAGCGCGAGAAAGATGCCACCGAGCACAGCGGAGCACGGAATGATTTTTCTGTAATCAACCCCGGTAAAAAAACGTGCGATATGGGGTACAATGAGTCCCACAAACCCAATTTTACCTGCAAGCGCAACAGATACCCCTGTTAAAATAACTACGCTGAGTGTGGCCGCAACCTTGATAAATAACGTTTTTTGTCCCAGGCTTGCAGCGATTTCTTCCCCGAGCGAAAGTATGGAAACTGATTTGGATATACAGAGTGCAATCACAATCCCGACGACGGCAAAAGGAAGCGCCAGCTTGATCAAACTGGGGTCCATCTGATGCAGCCGTGCATTGTACCAAAAGCTGATATTTTGCGAGATTTGAAAATAAGTCGACAGCGCTGCTGAAATGCTGCTCAAAAACGTACCTATGATCGTGCCAAGAATTGCCATTCGAACTGGAGAAAGCCCGCCTGGTAAAAGCGAAGCCAAGCTGAATACAATGATAATGCTGAGCGCTGAGCCCAGAAAAGAGAACAAAATCATTTCCATGGAAGAGGAGCCCGGCATAAAAATCATACAGACGGTTATAGCAAATGCCGAACCATCGGAAACCCCCATAATCGAAGGGGATGCAAGATAATTTCTTGTCATCCCCTGCATAAGTGCCCCTGATATGGCCAGAAAAGCACCGATCAGCAAGGCTCCGACTACTCTTGGAATTCGGGAATGCATAACGATCTGATGATTCACATTACCCGGATCAAAATGAAACAGCGCATCACGAACCGTATTCATCTCGATATTCTTGGCTCCGTAAAAAATCGATAGCAGCATCGTGAATATGATGATGAAAGGCGAGCTCCACAGAATGATTGCCGTTGCAGAAAGCTTTAATGACATAGGACTCTACTCACTTTGCTTGGAGAAATTCACTGCTTTTAATGGCATCAAGGAAGGCGATTTTGCTATAAGCGGTACCACCCTGAGCTACCGGATCGACCAGGTTGATGTATACATGACCATTTTTTACAGCGTTGATGCTTTTCCATATTGGATTGTTTTTCAGATCCTCAAGCGCTTTGGGGGTATCCTTATTCTCGTCCTCTGCAAACTGGATGAACACATAATCCGGGTTTATCTCTGAGAATTTCTCCAGGGATACAAGCTGCTGTGCCTTCGCTTGCTTTACCTCTGCGGGAACCGCTGCTCCCAGGTCGGCATAAATCGATGGATTGAAAAATACGTCCTCAGGGTAGATAAACAGGCTGCCAGTCCGAAGCCTTACGGCCAGAACCTTCTTGTCCTTTAAGCTAGATCCAGCCTTCTCCTTAAACTCCTTCAGCTCATTCTTGTACTTATCAAGCGCCTGCTTGGCCTGCTCCTGTTTGCCGGTCAGCTCTCCAAGCAAATTCAGATTCGTTTCCCAATCGGTTGAAATATGAGATACGGGAATCGTCGTCGCAACCTTGCTCATTTTTTCCAGAGCTTCGGCAGGAAACTTGGTGCTGCTCAAAATCAGATCGGGCTTGAGCTTCAGAATCGTTTCAATATTAGGCTGGGATTTTTCACCGACCGATTCCACGCCTTCTGTAATTTTGGCAAACATGGGTGGGAATTTGCCGCCAATGGTAATCGCTCCGACCGGTTTGACACCCAGCACCAGTGCGTCTTCCATCGATTCCACCGCTCCGGTAATCACAATTTTGTCCGCTTTGGCGGGTACGGTGTACTCCTTGCCCAAATAAGTGATCTTTCTTAATGCTGTCGACGGGCTTGACGCACTTGCGGCGGCACTGCTGCCAGCGACATTTGTGCTTGAAGTACCTGCTGCCACACTGCCGACAGGCTTGGCCTCATCCTTGACGCCGCAAGCTGCCAACCCCAGCATCATTATGGATATCAATCCTAATGCCCATGCTTTCTTGTTCATTTCCTGACGATCCCCTTTTCCTGTAACTTGAGTGAGCATAACATTATCTTTCAATTGATAAAGATTCTCAATCGAATTATAAACTACGTCGCTATCCTGGGACATGGACGATTTCCGGAAGTTAATTTGTACGATGTCCATATACAAGCTTCAAGAGGTCATCCACCATGCGTCCAATCGCATAAGCGGAATACTCCCGCCATGGATCGGAGGAAATCATATACACGCAGTTTCTGCGGACCGCCTTCAAATTTTGCCATAGAGATGAGGTTTGCAGCGATTGCCAATGGTTCAGGGATTCTGGCTCCTGACACACATTTAACAAAATCCGATCGACATCGAAACCTGCCAATTGCTCCAGACTAATGGATTGATTGCAAACTGTCGGATCGACACCGGCTGGTGATTGTAACTGCAAGTCCTGAAACAGCACATCCCTCATCCCTCGTGCCGGAGCAAGATGATAGCTCTGCTTAAAAATACTCATGATCAGAATCGTATCATCCTTCAATTCCTGAAGGAGACGGCCGCGGGCGTGCGTCACTTTCCTGTCGTAGTTCAGCAGCCACGTATCGGCTTCCTGTCCTGCTCCAAGCAGCTGTCCGGTCAGCTGCAATTGCTCTCGCCAATTCTTATCCTGCGCAGAAATGTAAAAGATAGGCGCAACCTGCCTGAGCTTCTCCTTCTCAACAGCCTGAAGCTCATCACTGCTAATAACCACATCCGGCTCGGCTTGGATGAGCGCCTCAATATTGGATTCCCAATCCTCATTAAACCGGTATGCGCTCAGATGCAGGGGTATATCCGTCCGGTACATTTTATGATAATATGCTGTCCATTTGGGATGAAGCGGCGCAGCATAAGGAATCATCTTGAGAGCCAGTAATTGACCGAGGATGGGAGAGGAATAGGCGACAATTTTACGGCGGCGATTTTTCATATAGGCTGTAGGCGATACCCCTACCTCCTTCTTGAACTTGCGGCTAAAATAAAACTCGTCATTGTAGCCGACCTGATGAGCGATATCGCGTAAACGGGCATCGGATTGCACCATGAACTGCTTGGCATAGTTGACCCTCACTTCGGTTACGTAATCCATCGCGCTTTTTCCATACGTTTTTTTAAATAAGTCTACATAATATTTGGGACTGATCTTCGCCATACGGGCCAGCTGTTCAATGGTAATGCTTTCGTTATAATGGCTTTCAATGTAAGCCTTGGTGGACTCAAGCGCTGTGCGGGAATCCAGCTCGGGCAGCATGCGAATGTTCTTGATAATCCAATACAGCAATTCCAGAAAAGCAGATTGCCCACGGAAACGTTCCACCGGTTGTTCACTGCGGCAATAGCTGTACATCAAATCGCACAAAAGTACCGTCTGTGCCTTCGGGTAAATAGGAATTTCCCCTACAAGTGGAAATGTTGGATGCGATACGGAATCCCAGCATACCTCGAACTTGATCACATACAGCTCCAATTCATCCTCATCCTGAAGCGTCACCCCTAGCGTTTGCCCAGGCAAAGCGATATGTATGGCATCCTGTCGCAATGGGTATTCGTCGAGATCCATGGTCAAGCAGCCAACACCGCTCTTAACGATGATCAATACGTAGGACTCGATGAGCTGCTGTTCGATCCGACCATCGCGCACTAGCTCGATGCTTTGAAGCTTAAACCACATATTGTCCAGAGAGACGTTTATATGCATAGGTACTTGCTCATGTAGTGTATGGTGCAAGCTAAACTCCCCTATCTAATTTGAGAATGATATTCATTATCAAATAACAACTTAGCATAGTGTACGAATAGCGGTCAAGCTGATTTCAAGGCGCTCCTATACAAATACAAATAAATGAAAATGACTGCTGGAACGCTGTCACTTTCATTTATTTGTGGAAGCTCATAGCCAGACTGCCTGCTTAAATCAGCTGTACATGTTGAGGAGCTGTATTATCGCAAATTGACGACCGTTTGTACTTTCTTGCCGCTTGGCGCTGCGATGACCAATGTAAAGCTGGCCATATCGCCATCACCGGTGTAGGTCACGACCCCGGTAGAAGGATCAACCGTCACCGCATCGTCACCACCAGCGGTTTTATAGGCAATATCCGTTACATAGAACATCAAGCCTAACGCTTTGACATGCGCCGACATCACATCATTTTTATAAGGTGATCCGTATTGATCGGTAAGAATGACTTCTCCCATTAACGGATAATCCCACATTTTTTTGCCGGAAATTTTGTTGTATTCAATGGACGCATAGGCTTTACTGCTAGCCGTCCTCACAATTTCTATCGGCTTTTTGGACGTTTTCATCTCTATTCTGGTTGCGTTCACGCTGTTGCCGGTTTTATATAGCGCGGTTATCGTCGCTGAGCCTTCCTTATCTCCAATCACAAAATATTTATAAAGTGGCGCAGCCGCCGTCCCCGTATTGATATACACAGCATTCGCTACGGTGGTGTTGGAAGAAGCTACGTTTCCCAGTGGATTGTGCATCCAGACAACGGGTACTTTGACTTCCTGGCCGGATTTTTTGGCGGAAAGCAAAACTTCCTTGGCAAGCTTAACACGGTCCTTGACCAAGCCGTAAGCGTCTCCCGTTACCGTTGAATCGACAATTATCCCTTCTCTATAAGCATCACCAGCAGCAAAAAGCGTATTGTCCACAGCCGTATCCAATACCACCTGATAAGTAATGGAGGGATCCTTGCCATCAATAACCCCAATCGTATTGGTTAATTGATTCAGTTTTTCCACAGTAACGGTACCATTGATATGCTCGACTTTAACAAGCGTTAAGCTCAATCTATAGCTGCCTGTTTTCCTGGCGTCTGCTTTGAAGGATAATTTGATATTGTAAATATTCCCGATGTTAAACCCTTCCACATTACCGGAAGCTGCTTGCATAAATGTCTCATCTATCCTGTATTGCTCCTTCACATTCGGAGACAGCGGCTTGCTGGCATTCAAAGCATCTATAGCCGGCTTTAACGGTCCCGTAGTCGGATAAAGAGCCTTATTCTCTGAGACATCCCCAATATTTTCATAGGCCACATGAATTTTGTAAGCTGCATCCGTTCGGACTTTAGTCGCATCCGCAGCGTCAGCAAGCACCGAAATATATTCGTTGCTCGCATTGCGGATAAATTCTCCGTATTGATCCTTGATGAGAATAACCAGACCTTCCTCTGCTTCCTGTATATAGAAAGGAGCCAGCGCCGTCTTCACCATAATTTGGGCAGGGTAACGCTCCTTCTGTATGCTAAGGCTCAGACTCGCTTTTTTATCGGTGCCTATGATTTGCACGGTAACGGTTCCGCTTCCTACCGACAGGCCTGTTAACGCAAGCAGCCCTCTCGTTTTACCCAATGCCTCAAGCTTCACGCTCGCTGCACTGCCAAACGTGCTTTGCACGGTCAACTGATCGATTCCTGCCGCCAGTTCATTCGACGTCAATACCTGACCCTGATCGTCTTTGACTATCAACGGTAAAATGATATCCTTATCGCCTACGGCTGCAACCTTATTAAACTCGCCAAATTGTACGGAAAAAGCACCTTTAATTAATGAGATAGAGATCTTCTTCGTCATTGCTTGGCCCGACCCGAGCGCATACAAGGTGATCTCCGACTCTCTGAACTGATCAATATCCGTTCCGCCAATGACTTTAAGCTCTGGAAATTCATCACCGTCGTAGTCATACCATGCCCCATCCGGTATTTTCAGGACCGTGCTGTCCTTCACAACTGCCTTGATGCCGTTGTACGTGTTCAAGCCGTAGGAAGCACCATCCTGCCCAAGCCCGTCGATTGCAATAACCGGAATTCCATATTGATCGAACGCCTTGAGCTTCAGGTAGGCTTCAGCGCCTGCAATCAGCTTCTTGGATGTGCCGGGCAGCAGCAAATCACCGATTTCGATTTTCGAGACGTAAGGACGATCGCCTATAGCAAATGTTTTGTTGGCTATCAGTCCGGTCTCAGTGTGCAGGATCGTTACGGACACCCGCGATTTTTTGTCTTCCTCCTGCAGCTGAAGCTTAATCGCCTGCTTACCGCTGACTGCAGTACTTTTGACATTTCCCGTTTCGATAACGAATTGATTGGCGTTCCAGGTCGACGCTTCACCATACTGGTTGAATGCCTTAAATTCAACGTATACGTTATTGGCCTGTGGAAGCGTATCTGATGCCGTAACAAACTCGATTTTCTCCATTTTTTCTTTCTGGACTGTGGCTTCTGCTCTGGTTGTACCCACGCTAGTACCCTCCAAGCCCTTCAGCTCGACAGAGTAGCTGCCTTCCTTTAATACGGTATCAAATACGATATCTGCCGATTGACGATTTTCCTGAAAAGAAGCCTTACCTTCTACCAAGGCGTTTGCTTGCTTGACCTCGAAGGTGATATTGCCTGTATCTACGGGCTGGTTAAGCGTAACCGTCAGTTTTTTGACTCCGGTTGCCTTGACTTCTGTGATGGAGACAGGTCCGACAGGCACGGCAGGAGCCTGCTTCAGCTTGTCCTCAACTGCGGAAAGTGAAACCGTCAGCGTCTCTCTTGTCGCTGCCTGGGTATAATCCGACTGCTCTCCCAACAGCTTCAGCTGAACGGCTGTGGCAACATATCCCTTGGCCCAGTCGGATACTTGGCCCTTCATTGCTAATTCTGGTGCTGGCTTTAGGCCAAGGCCGCGTACCAAAGTGGCAGCCAGCTGCTCCAAGGTTACATTTCCATCTGGATCAAATACGTGAGTTTGGGTTCCTTCCATTAGCCGAGAAGCCGTCACCGCTTCTATGTACCCCTGCTCATGAGCCCAATGCGATGAAGTATCTTCATATGAAGGGTTGCCGGTCTCTCTGTTCAGCTTCAGCAACCGGACCAGTACCGCAGAGAACTCGGCGCGCGTCATCCTGCGTTCCAATCCGGCTGAGCCGTCTGCATACCCTTCTAATATGCCTTGCTGCTTCAAGCTCTCAAATTGCTTGGCTATATCTGGACTTGGGCTGCTTGCCTGTTCCGCCCATCCGATCGCTGGAGCGTAACCCATCACGACCACCATCAAACTGAGTATAAATATGGACAGCTTTCTCATTCTCTCTTTCCCCCTGGCAGTTATCAAATATATGCAAAATCCCATAAATCCGTATTCTCCTTTATTTCAATTGATAATGATTATCATTGTCTATTATAGGTGATCGTCCTGACATGAACCATGTACGATTTCCAGATTAAGAATGGACGATTTCCGGTAAATAAAAAAATGACAGTCGGGAACATGAATCATGTTCTCAACTGTCATTATGTAAAGGTGTATAAAGGTTTCGGGACGCTCGGCTCTACTATTTGTTTAGTTCCTGCTCAACCTCAAGCGTATCTCCAGGAGCCATAACCTTCCCCTTCAGTCCGCGTGTTTCCAGCAGCGATACGAACGCATCGGCATCCTGCCTGATAGCAGGGAATGAATTGTAATGAACGGGAACAACCAGCTTCGCCTTGTACCATTCTGCAGCCTGTAAGGCATCCTCAGGTCCCATCGTATAATGGTCACCAATAGGAACCAAAGCGACATCAATACGATTGCGGTCGCCGATCAGCTTCATATCGCCGAACAATGCGGTATCTCCGGTATGTAATATCGTTAAACCTTCCGCATAGATCAAATATCCGCCAGGTGTGCCCCCATACAGAATCTGCTTGTTTTCTTCATCGACGATACCCGACGTATGAAACGCCTGGACCATTTTCGCCTTGGCAAAGCCGAGGTCGACGTTCCCGCCCATGTTCATGCCTATCGTTTTTACACCCTTCCAGGACATATAGGTTGCCAGCTCCACATTCGCCACAACCGAACAATCATTGGCTTTGGCTATCGGCTCCGCATCCAATATATGGTCGATGTGGGAGTGCGTCAGAAGAACGGCATCGACCTTGATATCCTCAGGCTTGGCAGTCGCGAGTGGATTGCCGCTGAGAAAAGGATCGATAATTAACGACTTTCCGTTGGTGATGATCTGAATGGCAGAATGACCATGGTAAATGATTTGCATCGAACTTCGACTCCTCATGATTTCGATTTGACTGGGAGAATGCTTCCAACAATCCATCTTAATTGTGACACAAAAAAGCAGCCATTTGCAAGATCGCTGCTTTTTTGTGTATCATATCCGTTTTGAAATCCCTCTTATTCCTTACTGCTTACTGCTGATCTGATATTGTGCCTTGTCCAGCCATTCCTGGCTGAAGGTAACGCCCCAGCCTGGTCCGTCAGGAATGGCGACCTTACCGTCTCTGGCCACCGGGAACGTTTCGTAAAAGCCTTGTGCCCAGCCCGGTTCCTCAATACTGAATTCCAGATAAGGTCCAGCGTTGGGCAGGGCTCCCATCAGATGCAGCGTGAAAATCGTTACCATTGACAAATTGGCGGCATGAGGCGTGCAGGGAATTCCGGCTGCCTCGGCCATTTTGGCTACCTGAAGCGTACGGCTGATGCCCCCTGCGTAGCAAATATCCGGCTGTACAATATCAACAGCTTTCATCGCGATCATCCGTCTGAATTGTGCCAGATCGGTGTCCTGTTCTCCGCCGGACACAGGGATCGTTAGAGCGTCGGCAACCTCCGCGGTCCATTCCAATTCCGGATAAGGGCACGGCTCTTCGAAATGTCCGTAGTTATATTGCTCCAGCAAACGGCCGATCTCGATTGCCCGTTTTGGCGTGAACCCGCTGTTGGCGTCGGCGTGGATGATCGTTTGATCACCCAAAGCTTTCCGAAGGGTCGGGATCATGGCTTCGGTGCGTCCCGGCCAATGGTCAACATCGTTACCGAAGTTTTCCCCGATCCGGATTTTGAATGCTTCGTATCCATGCTTATCCTGAAGCCTCAGAAGCCGCTCAGCCTCCGCCTCAGGCGTTATATTACGCTTCATGCTGGAACCGTATACAGGCAGCAGTCGCGGCTTGCCTCCCAACAGCTCGCAGACGCTTTTCCCTGCCCGTTTGCCGCGCAGATCCCATAACGCTGTATCCAGGCCTCCGACTGCCCGGCAAATATAAGAACCCGGGAATTTGTGCTCGCCTGTCACAACGCGGTCGACCAGTCCATCGATATCGTCAGCATCGGCTCCGAGCGCATAAGGAGCGACCTGCCGATGCAGCACCATAGCCGAGATATCGGCTTGATATGGAGCAACTTGTCCGTAACCTTCCAATCCATCCTCAGTCCGAACACGGACAATCCCGATATGCTGTGTGCAAAAGCTTTCTATACTTTTGATTTTCAAAGTGTTTGCCTCCTATTTGGGGATAGCTTACGTTCTTATAATTTCAATCGCTATAGGCTCTATATATTCCTGAAACCGTTCCTTCACTTGACCGCTATTCACATCGCCTTCATGCACGTAAATCCGCTGCTGTATGTTCAAACTATCGCCACCCTGCAGCGTCTTTCCTCCCGAGAAATGAAAGTTCGCCGATGTAAAGGCTCCGGAATCCCGCACAAACCATTGCGAGGCGTACGTTTCATTGTCCGGGTGTACAAACATCGCGATTCCTGCATCGATGTGCGTTTTGTGGGGAATGCCGTTATCCCAATCCACATGAACCAGCTTGCCGCTGTAATCGACCCATTCAGTTACTGTTCCAAAAATTCCCTTTTCCTTGGTATTTCCACTGGCAGCCGTCAGCAATCCGGTATGGAAGCCGTTAATTTGCTCATTGACCCGAATGAACGGGAAACCGCCTTCCTTGGTGCTGCCAAAAACTACCTCACCGTTTACCGCATGAAGCGATGTGTGAAGGTCCAGGTATCTGGCCTCTCTTGGCATATTATAAATCCGGACACAACGCGTCTCCTGCAAAAGAAGGCCGCCGTCCTCATCCAGCCAATCCACAAGCGATGTAATTTGCCCAAAAACAGGTCCTCCAAACAGCGCCAGGAACTTGCGGTGGGTCTGCCGCCCTTCTCGACGAAATTCATGGTATGCCTTATGCCCGTTGACGTCATCATGTCCCCACCACAAGCCGTGGTGATGCAGATGATCATCCGGCGCATCCTGAATCAGCGTATGTCCCTTCGGTCCAATCAATGGGTAATAATAAGGCTTGGGTACAAACGGAGAGTACATATAACGTGTAGCCAAACTGCCTTCGATGCTCACGATAACTCTTGCATTCTCTTCTTGATGATCAAGGAATACCCCATATGTGTTCCGCCATGGATTATATTTTCGGTCCTCAGGCATGGAAACTGGTTTGGCTTTCTGCATAAAGACCAAGCTTAATTCGGCAGCACTGCTGTCGGCAGGCCATTCCTTGATCAACACATACAGCGCGTGCTCCGTATTCGTGCCCACCGGTGTTGCGGACATCGACTGACTATTTAATTGACATGCGAATTCCAGCCCTGAGGTTTCGTCCTGCAACCAAATATCCATATCACTGAACTCTTGTACAAGCTGTTGATACGTTGATGTGTTTAACTCCAACCGGGTTACTATAGGGAGCAGCATACCGGCACTCGGGATCAGCCTTACCTTGAAATCAATCGCCATTGTGATCATCCACCTCCGCTTACTTGTATAGGCCCTGCTGTGGACAGCCCAGCCATTCGCTGATTATGTGTCTCAGTTAACCGCCGTTACTTGATTCCCGCCAACAAATGCAATATCTGCAGCGACCTGCGGACGAAACAGCTCCCAGCTGAACAAAGTTTCTCCCAAATGCATCAAAGGCTGCTTCTTATAACGGGATTTCGTCACATCGATCAAATCCTCCCAATGCTTCGCTGCGTAGGGCGCCTCCAGCCAATGCTGTGCATTTCTGCGATCATCCTCTTTGCCAGTTTTCTCATACAGGGCATAGCAGACTCCGGCCCGGAGCTTGGCAGCCAAATAAAGGCTTAGATACGCCCAGGCTTCAACATCTGCTGTCTCAGAGCTGAGTGCGGGCGAGGGATCGACTATGGCGGACAGCGCCTTAAGTCCCTGTTGGGCATCCGCCTCCAACGTATCCGCTAATTGCAGCGGTGTGATGAAGCCCTCCATCGATTCACCGTTTACCCAACGGTCTGCATAATCACGAAGTGATAAATACGCGGGATCAAAGGTTGTGCTTTCCAGCAGGTCCTTCAAGGAAATAAACGCCTCTCCCGAATTGTACTCAGTCCGATTGGTCGCGATGAAACCTTCGGCATATAAAGTAAAATCCCACGTAAATGAGAAAAAGGAACCGAGTGCCATCGGCATTTTGCAAACGGATGAAAAGGCTCGAAGCAAATGCTTACCTGCCGATTCCCCGTATCGTTGACTGATTTCATTTTGAAATACGGTGTCAGGTGTTGAAGGATCGTATAACAATCGACCCCACAGCATGTAATACAGCCAGTGCTTCTCGAACGCGTAGGTCCAGCTCATTTGCGGGCTGTCCTCCACATGGGAATAATCCTTTGCGGGTATGAAGCACTCGGAACCCACATAATAACCGCCTACATAGTCATGAATATTTTCTGCCAGATGCTCTCTGATAAAGTCAGGCTGTGCCCAGCGAAGCGTGAAAAAGTCTTCATTGCGGATCATCCACGTAATTTTGTAGTTGGTCGGCGGCGGGTTCCAGTAGCCCTCCATACCTTTGGAGCCCCCATGCGTCAGCAGCAGCTTCGAGGACGAATAGGCGTGGGACCAGTTGAATTTGACCTCAACCCAGACCGGCTCAGGCATAAAACCGTTTTTTTCGATAGAGGTTCTTGTAATAAGCGGGTCTACGGAAAACGGCGCACGGTGAATAAATTTGACAGGTCTGCCGGCGTTCTTCATGCCTTCATAATACACCTCCTCGATCCACGTCTGCCTCGCCTCGGGAGCCATATCGTCCATTCGTTCTCCGAGAGAAATGCCAAGTCCGGCCAAATCGGGATACTCATCAATTATCTGGGTAACGCTTTCGCGAGTATATTGTTTAATCTGTTCGGTTGAGTAAGCATCACCGTAATAAAATTGCAGATCATCCACGGCCTGCGCATCATAGTGCTCTTTAAACGCCTCCGATACGAAAATATTCCAGTTGATCACATATGTTTCGATACCACGATCTTTAGCCATCCGAAACAGCGAGGTCCAATACTGCTTCCACTCCGTCAATTCCTCATCGGAAAAAGGAGTTGCTTTGGGGAAATGAACCGATCTGACCATATAAGGAAAAGGATGAAGATTCCAAAGCGTCAGCACATTGTAGCGGTTAATCGCCATCATATCGAGAAAGCTTTGCCAAAAGCCGAGATCACGAACGGTTTCATGCTGCAAATCAAAGCATGCATGCATCCGATAGCTGGACCAGGGCAGATTAAACTTGAGTGCCCGAAACGCCAATCTGGCATTGGTTATACCTTCAGGGATAAAGGACAGCTCCAGTTGATCGCGGAGCTGCTCGGCAAGCTCCAATACGCCATACATCGCTCCCGACTCGTCACGAGCGAGAATTGCAAGAGCTGGCTTGCCTTGATGCAGAAATCGTCGTATTTCGAAGCCTTCGGCAAGCACAGAGGTATCCACTGCCAAGCCAAGCACAGCAGCTTCTTCCTCCGAGCCGGTGATGGCGATATGTAGATGCCCCGGGCGATTCAGCTCTCCGGTTTCATAGGTCTCCCCCACTGCCAGAATCGCTTCCTTTAACTTATCGACAGCAAAGCTTACTTGAGGCGAGGCTGTCCGAAACGCTACGGCGATAGCCATTTGATGATAACTCCCTTCAATCCTGTTGTGGTTATGCAGCTTATGTCTCAAAAATTTCACAAGTATATTCGGTGGCATATGACTGATCAGGCTGCAGTTCGCGATAAGTACCGTGCTCCAGGGAATGATCAAAATTGGCAAATGCATCATTGCTCGGCTCAATGCCGATCGTATACATATCCTCGACATTGTTGCTCCAGTAGCGGATAAATGGAAAAGCATCCAGCTCCCAGCGGAGTTGAACGCCAACTTTCTTATCCTGGTTGATCAGCTTCACCCAAGGCTCCTGGATATGCGTCAGCACCGTAAATATTTGCTCATTGGCAAACCTCGGCAGCACCTCCTGAAGATTTCTGATGGTACCGTCGGGTAACGTGACCCGGTTAATCGGTTCCTCAAAACGGCTCAAGTCTTTTGCAAATGCACGGTCATATTGCCTTGCATGAAAAGCGATACAAGCTGGAAATTCAATGTACACGCGTTCATCTAGGAACTGACCACCAAACGCCGCATGCTGCGTCCATGTAAATTGTACGGCTGCCGCTCCCTTATTACGAATTCGCTGCTCGACATACAGACGCGAATCCCCCTGCTTAATCTTAAATGTTTTTTCGATGAACAGCGGAATATCGGGCAATTGGACGAAGCAGCGGATGCTGGCACATTCAGCCGTATTTTGTTCAACTTCATACGCCCAAGGCACTGTTGCTGCGATGCCACCGGTGTCCTGCGTAATATCCAAATCCAAATATCTGGCTCGATGGGGAAGGCAATCCTGCCAGCCGCCCGTGAACAGCTCCGAATAATTGTTCAATCTGTGCTCAGCCAAATTTCTATGCTCAAACCGATCAAGCCCGTTGCTCGTTTTCAAAAGAATGTCCATATCTAATGGCTTGTAGATGAACTCAAATATATCAGCCCCCTTGCTGATTAGAATACGGACCCGCAGCAGTTCGTTTTCCAAGGTGACTGTCTTTAATGTAGATATAACCGATTCACGAATTGTGCACCGGGAGCTATTGGACATGTTCAAGCCCCTCCTCAATAACATACCACATTTTGGGTGAAATGGGTCACGTTTGTTTAAACATCGACAGCTCCCGAGACGCCGGAAAAATCTCGTCAAGCTGTTTCATCGTCGTAGCGTCCAGCTCGATTTCAACAGAACGCAGCGTTTCCTCCAGCTCCTGTACACTGCTTGGACCGATCACAGGAGCAGTTACAGCCGGATTGGCCAACAACCACGCCAAGGAAATATTGGCTTCCTGCTCTCCGAGCTCCCTGCACAGTGCTGAGAATTGCTCCATCTGCGAACGATGATTTTCCAGCAGCATCTGGGCATCGACAGTGAGCGGTCGGATTGATGGCTTACTGACATCCACTGCCAGCAGCCCTCTGGCCAGTGGGCTCCATATCGTAATGCCAATGCCAAGCTCCCTCGCAGTTGGCATTGTATCTGTTTCTGGAAATCGGTTCAGCAGGTTGTACCCGTGCTGCTCGGAAACAAGTCCCATATAATGCCGCTCCTGCGCGGCGGATTGGGCACGCGTCAAGTCTCTTCCGGCAAAATTGGAGGAGCCAATATAGTCCACCTTGCCTGACCGGACAAGGCCTTCGAAAGCCTCCCACAATTCTTCCCATTGCACATGCCGATCAACATGATGCATTTGGTACAGCTCAATATGATCGGTTTGCAATCTTTTCAGCGATGCTTCGATATGGCGGCGGATTTTGTACAAGGACAAGCCCTGTTCCTTATTCGGGCCGTCAAGCTCATCCTGCTCGAATACACGACCAACCTTCGTGCCAAGCACAACCCGTTCACGGCGATTGCCGCCCTGCGCAAACCAGCGGCCAATGATTTCCTCGGCTCTGCCGCGGTGGCCGATTCCGCCATATACGTTGGCAGTATCGAAAAAATTAATGCCTGCATCCAGAGCTGCATCCATAATTTTAAACGCTTCCTGCTCAGAAATACTCCCATATTCCCCTTCTTTTGTTGGCAAGGAACCAAAGGCTGCTGTACCGAGGCACAGCCGGCTTACCCTTAACCCCGACTTTCCCAAGTAACCGTATTTCACTGCTCATACCTCCCCGCCTTTAAGTTTGTTTAAACATGGACAGCTCACTCGTGGCTGGGAAAATTTCGTCCAGCCTTTTCATCGTTGACGCATCCAGCTCGATTTCGACGGAGCGCAGTAAATCCTCCAGCTCCTCCACCGTACTCGGACCGATTACCGGGGCAGCTACAGCCGGATTGGCCAGCAGCCATGCCAGGGAAACGTTGGCTTCCTTCTCACCCAGCTCTCTGCACAGGTCAGAGAACTGCTCCATCTGCGAACGATGGGTTTCCAGCAGCATCAGTGCATCATCTGTCAGTGTCCGGGTGATCGGCTTGCTCACATCCGTGGCCAGCAGCCCCCTTGCCAGCGGACTCCATATTGTAATGCCGATACCAAGCTCCTTGGCGGTCGGCAGCGTATCCATTTCCGGAAATCGGTTCAGCAGGTTGTACCCGTGCTGCTCGGAAATCAGGCCCATAAAATGCCGTTCCTTGGCGACCGATTGAGCACGTGCCAAATCTCTTCCGGCAAAATTGGAGGAGCCGATATAATCGACCTTTCCTGACCGGACAAGGCCTTCGAACGCCTCCCACAGCTCCTCCCATTGCACATTCCGATCCACGTGATGCATTTGATACAGCTCGATGTGATCAGTTTGCAGCCTTTTTAGTGATGCCTCAAAATGTCGACGGATTTTGTACAACGACAAGCCCTGCGCCTTGTTCGGGCCGTCAAGCTCATCCTCCTCGAACACCCGGCCCACCTTGGTTCCGAGTACTACCCGTTCCCGACGGTTGCCTCCCTGGGCAAACCAGCGTCCGATAATCTCCTCGGTAATCCCGCGATGACCGATGGTTTCCCCACGAAGTCTTACCCCTCCGTAGACGTTGGCGGTATCAAAGAAATTAATTCCCGCATCCAAAGCTGCATCCATAATTCGAAATGCTTCCTGTTCACTGATACTCCCATACTCTCCTTCTTTCCCTACCTTGCCGCCAAAGGCTGCCGTACCCAGACATAACCGGCTTACCCTTAATCCCGACTTACCCAAGTAACCGTATTTCATCGCAATCCCTCCACGAATACATTTCATTTTAATGATATATGCTACAACCGTACTTTAGCTTCAATCGTACTTTCATCCAGCTCAATGCCCAGCCCAGCTTGCTCAGGAAGAGCAAGAAATCCGTTCACCGGGATCAGCTTGTTGAGGTGGAAATGGTTTTGCTGCTGCTGGTAGAGTACCAAATATTCAAGATAAGGACACACCGAAGGCGCAAGCGATGCGATCACATGCAGATTAGGCAGCACTGTGCAGCCATGAGGAATGAATTTCACATCAAAGGCTTCGGCAAGGATCGCGATTTTACGCAGCTCTGTAATGCCTCCGGTCCAATCCGGATCAGGCTGGGCATAAGCTAACAGCCCCTCGTCAAAAAACGGCTTAAAATCTTTACGGGTATACAAATGCTCACCGGCGGCCAGCAGCAGCGACCCCCGTTCTTTTAACAGCCTGTAGCCGTCAATCTGATTGGGAAGCAGTGGTTCCTCCAGCCATAACGGCCGTAATTCGCGCAGCCGGTCCATCATATCGATCGCGTAAGGAACGTCCCAGCCCATCCAGCAATCAAGCATGAAATCAGCCTCGCTGCCAATGGCTTCCCGTACCTCCTGCGCCATACGAAGATTGCTTGCCCTCCCTTTCCCGCCAGCAGAGGGGCCATGGCGAAAAAACCATTTTTGCGCCTTAAAACCGGCGTCCACGAAGGCTTTTGCTTGCTCGCCTGCCTTGCCTGCATCAATCGGATAGCCCAGTGTGCTGGCATATACGGGAATTTGCGAACGCGTGGGTCCGCCAAGCAGCCGATAAACCGGCGTATGATAAAATTTACCGCGTAAATCCCATAGCGCACAATCGATTGCACTGGCAGCCATCATATAATAACCGCTGCGGCCGTGCCGGTCGAATCTCATTTGATCCCATAAACGTTCGATATCCAGCGGGTTCTGATCCAGCAGCAGCGGCTTTAGCTTCTTGATAATGATATCCGCCTGCTCTTCATACACCATCGGCCCGTATAACCCGTCAAGACCCTCGTCGGTAACAATGCTCACATAATAACGAACCAACGGTATCGACTCTGTCGAGCTGTCTATCGACGGTGACGGGTCACGATGTGCATATTCGGGATAGATGTCCAAGGGAGCAGCCGAACGTGCACGGTGCTCCCACGCCTTGTTCATCGTTCCGCTCAATTTAAAAACCTGTACGTCAATAATTTTCATTATACCGCTCCGCGAACCTGAAGCTTGACGCTGTACAAGGAAGAGCTCGCTGTTATGAACAGTGTGTTACCAAGCGCCGATTCCGGCGGTGAACCGAAGCATAGGTTGGCAGCAACCTCCGGGAATTCCAGTCTGCCCAACCGCTCCCCTGACGGGGCAAATATCCACACACCGCCCGGTCCGGTCACATACACATTGCCATGCTCGTCTACTTTCATCCCGTCTGCGGCACCAGGGCCTGCCTCCGTGTCCAGCTCCGCAAAGACCCGTCCATTGCTGATGCTTCCATCCGGGTTTACCTCGAACACTCTGACATGCTGCTCAGTCGTATCGTCAATGTATAAAAGTGATTCATCCGGAGAAAAGGCAAGTCCGTTAGGTCTCGGAAAATCTTCTACAAGCAAATCCAAAGCTCCTGATTGCGGATCATACCGGAATACCCCGTTAACGTCCAAATCCTTCGTATCTCCCAATGCTGTACTGTAAGGGTCGGAGAAATAAATCGTTCCGTCCTTTTTGACAATGACATCGTTGGTGTTATTGATTCTGCTTCCTTGATAATGGGTGACGAGCGCTGTAATAGAGCCATCCAGCTCCGTTCGGGAAATTCTGCGGGTTAGCGTTTCGCACGATAACAGCCGCCCCTCCGCGTCCAAGGTAAGACCAACCGCTCTGTCGCTATGATCACTATAAAGCTGCAAGCCGTTCGTCTCGTTCCAGGTATAAATACGATGATTCGGGAAATCCGTAAAATATAATTGGTTTGTGCGAGAGCACCAGACAGGACCTTCCGAAAAGGAGAAGCCCGTGGCCAATTTCTGCGCAGTCTGCTCGGGAGAAATAATAGGATCGAGCTTTTCTGAATAACGGATGATATTCATCGGGTAAAGCCTCCTTCAGTTGGAAATGGAGAGTAATAAGCTTTTGCTGTAATCGTTCCCTTCGTGTGCCTGCCCAATATGTTGACCTGCTTGACCTCTCCAGGCAGCAAATCGAAGTAGTTATCCTCAAACAGCCAGCCGAACTCATCACCCTCATGATTGCCCGAGAGCTCAATGCATCGTGCAAACTGATCCGTTGACAGCGTGAGTTGACCACCGTTGATTTCCATCGCAATCCTGGCCTCGGGGAATCGCATATGCCTTTCGATATCTACGAAATCATGCGTTCTCGCGATTAGCTCACCCCGAGCATCCACCAAATAGGCATATAAGATATAGGTTCTGGAAAACTGCTTGAACTCGTTGAGATTCGTAATGAGGTTCGACTCACCTGAACGAACCTGCACGCTTTTCTCGAACTCTTGTACAAAAGCATTGGATAAAGGATCGAACAGCTTCACATATAAGGTGCCTTCAACATCGTTGGCACTGTCATTCACAGCCCACAAATAAATAAAGTTTTGCACATCAAACGACAGCAGTACAGGCTGGTAGGCTCGCTTGACCGCATAATAAGGCATATACGGCTCCATATAATAATCGATCATGCTTCCATAAATAACAGGCCATGAATCGTTCCATCTGCACACGAAATGCCCTTTGCATATTCGTTCGCCATCTGGGCTTTCAGACGGCTTGCCTCTGCGGTTATTTTCCAGCACCTTCCGCAAATAATGCCCATGGGCAGCTCCAAATTTGTATACGGCCGATGGAAGATCGTCTGCGTCATAAAACAGCTCAATCGGCGGTATCTTCCTCCAGCCGAAGGCTGATGTCCGCTCGGTCCAGGTATCAGGCCAAGGGTATTTCGAGTTTCGGGTTATTTGACCTGAATAATCTGCCGGCCATGCCCGCTCCTCGCCCATATATCTCACAAAGCTTTTCAATGATGGCGGGGACGTTCTGATTTCCTCGGCAATCATGATCGGATAATCAGCTCCCGGAACATACCACGTATTCGTATAGCTGTGGGTATCCCCTGCCAACGGATCATTGCAATAAGCACCTCCGTATGGCGAATTGATGTGGTAGTATCGGTCAGGGTCCAGCGTCTCACATACGCTCTTATAATCCTCCAGAAAGATTTCGCCGCCTATGTAGGGCTCTCCGGGCAGCTCAAACTCAGCTCCCATGAAGCATTCATTGCCACCGCACCAAAACAGCAGCGAAGGGTGATGCTTAAGCCGCTTCACCTGATATTCTGCTTCCTTCCTGTACAATTCACGATAGGGCAGCGTATCGGGATACATCCCATAATCGTGGAAAAACTCCTGCCAGATCAGAATGCCCCGTTGATCAGCCTCATCATAAAAGGCATCATCGTATCGATCGGCACCGCCCCATACCCGCTGCGAGTTCATATTCGCGTTCTCCAGCAGGTCCAGCAACTGGTTGGATTTTTCGTTATTCCAGCAGTGGGTAATTCCCTGTAGCTGCGCCGATTGAGCCCCCCATAATTTAATCTGCTTTTGATTAATGACAAAATCAAGCGGCTGCACCATCTTAACATCGCGGAAGCCGATTCGTTTCACGTTCTGGTCTTTGGCTTCGCCGTTAACAAGCACAGACACGGAAACCTCATATAACGGCTGCTCGCCGTAGCCCCGTGGCCACCACAGCAGCGGATCAGGAACTGCCAGTTCGCAGGTATAAGTCCAGCTTTCTGCGTCTTCGCTGGAGATCGGGGTGTTATGCTGAGCAACGACCTGCTGATCCGGGCTTTTGATAGTCAATTGTAAAGTGCTGCCTGCTGCGAACCCGGCTCCACTCACTTTGGCTGTAACTAACCCTTGCTCATACCCTTCCAGCAGTCGGAATGAAAGATCGTTGTCCACAATCTCCAGCTCATCTACAACCTCTAGAGAAACCGTGTCGTAAATGCCCATCCGGGTCAGGTAAGGCTTGGCACCCAAGTAATCGTTAAAATCCTGATCACTTTTTCTGATTAAACGACTCGGTCTTATTTTGCCAGTCCAATCTTTCGGATAATCGGCCTGCTGCATGAAGGCATAGGGCGAATGGATATGTACCACGAGTATATTTTCTTCTTCCAACAGCCCTGATACTTCCAGTCTGGCTGGCACATACATATTATTGTGGTAGGCCACATGCTTGCCATTGAGGTAAATATCGACCAGCGTATCCAGTCCCTTGAAATGAAGGTATGCCTTTTGATCCTGCAGCTCGGGGGCGCTAAAGGTACGTTTATAGATCCAGTCGTGCTCGGCGACCCACAAGCATTCCTTTCCTTTGCCAAGCAGAGACGGGTCCTCGATCAGCCCTTCCCTAAGTAAAATTTCATGAACCTGAGCGGGAACGTTGGTCGGTATCCATCCATTTTCCCCTACAGACTCTTCCGCATCCTTATTTAATGTATCCGCATCAACCTGATCAAATGGAGCGAATTTTTTGATTTCCCACGAATCGTTTAACTGAATGATGAGTTTCATGTTAACTCTCCCTTTGTATCTTATGAAGTAGGGCATGCAAGTCATTCGACCTTTAACCCTTGATGCTTCCTCCCACAAGTCCACGAATCAGATGCTTCGAGCCGAAGCCGAACAAAATCAGGATCGGAATCGTTGACAGGGCAAGCGCCAATATTCTGGCGGCATAATCCGTACGGTATTCACTGCTCAACAAGGAGACTGCAAGCGGTATCGTATACAGGCTTTCCTTATTAATCAATACCAGAGGTGTCAAATAGTTATTCCAGGACCACAGGAAAAACAGCAGGGACAAGGTGATCAGAGCCGGGCGAATAACAGGCAGCACGATTCTCGCAAATATACCGAATTCGCTGCATCCGTCCAGCCTGCCGCTTTCTATAATTTCACCAGGGACCGCACTGCTGATATACTGCGTCATCCAGAACACACCGAACGCATTGGCTATACCACCTATAATTAACGGAACCAAGGTATTAACGAGTCCCAAATAACGCATTTCTACAACAAATCCAACCAAACCTAGCTGTGGAGGGATCATCAACGTGCCAATAATAAAGAAATAGAGCAGCTTTTTACCTTTAAACTGGTATTTGGCGAAGGCAAAGCCTGTCAGCGCACTGACCAGTACTGCTGCCGTCGTGTTAATCACAGCAACAACCAGACTGTTTAAATAAAACCGGAAAAAGTTTTGCGCCAGCACTGATTTTAGATTTTCCAGCAAATAAGTGCCCGGAAGCAGCTTGAGTCCTGTATACAAATCTTCACTGACATAGGTGCCCATAATAATCATCGTATAAAACGGAACTAACGCAAACAGGGATACAATCGTAACCAGGATATATACCGGTAATTTTCCTATATGTCTCAAAGCTGCGATTCCTCCTTGCGGTTCATAATTTTCATGGAGAAAATGGAGAAAATCGAAATTACAATAAACAGACTGTAAGCAATAGCAGAGCCATAGCCGAATTCAAAATTGTGAAAGGCCACATCATAATATCTCATGACTACGGTCAAAACAGCATGGTCAGGACCACCAATCGGCTGTGATGCGGATTGAAACAGCAGTTGCGGTTCATCAAACAAGCGGAAGCCGTTAATAATGCTGGTAATCACGACGAACAGCATGATCGGTCTTAACATAGGAATCGTAATATGAATAAAGCTGTCCCACCACCGGGCGCCATCGATTTTGGCTGATTCATACAGCTCTTCGGGAATTGTGGATAACCCTGACAAAAACAGCACCATTTTATACCCGTAAGCAGTCCAGCTCATCATAATGATCACAACAAGCCGGGCTGCCCATGGAACACCCAACCAATAAACAGTGTCAATGCCCAGCATGCCTAGCACTGCATTCACCGAGCCATTCTTCCAGTCAAACAAAATTTGAAAGATGATTCCGATCGCAACCGGCGTTGTAATATACGGTAAAAAGTTAATCAGCTGAAGCGCATTTCTTGATTTTCGAAAGAAATCCTTCAGGAATACCGCCAGCAGAAGCCCTAATATGATTTCTACCGGTATGGTGATCACAATGATCAGAATCGTGTTATACAGGGATTCATAGAACAGGCTGTCATTCGTAAATATTCGGATATAGTTAGCTAAACCAACAAATACCATATCGGTGATTCCGTCCCATTTGGTAAAGCTGATCACCAGTGAGAACAGGATCGGAAACAAACCGAATGCGATATACATAACAAAATACGGGGCGACCATCAAATAAGGTGTTGCCTTTTTCCCAACCCTTAACAAGCATCTCACCTTCTACCTTATCATTATGAATCAAAAGGGAGCTTGCGCCTGAACCCAAACCCCCTTTTGGCCTTCTTGCTATTTAACAAGCTTGATCTTGTTTATTGAACCTTGAGATCTGGCTGCTTGCTCTTCAAGTCATCTTCCATCTTCTTGATCAGCTGATCCACAGCCACATTGCCATCCTTGGACGCATTGATCGTTTTCATCGCTACGTTAACGGAATCATCAATATCCTGATCATATTTGCTTGGCAGGCGTACCGATTTAATTTTGGGGAATACATCCTGGGCAATAGCCTTCTGAACGTCCTGCCCGGCAAAATGCTCTTCCTTCTTCGAGTAGAAATCGGCTTTCTCGTAAATCGGCTTGAATGGCGAGAAATTGCCCTTATAATCGCGTGCTACCTCAGAGCCTTTTTCGGTCAGGAACAGCCATTTCACAAACTCGGCTCCCCCTACTTTGTTCTTGGCTTTTTGTGGAACTCCTTGCAGTGTTCCGCCAAGCGGGAAAGGTCCTCCCGGTGGAATCATGAAGCCCCAACGGCCTACGCCATTTTTATCGTTAGCTTTGATTGTGAACTCAACCGACCAGTTGGCGCATGGGTAAAAAATGTGTAAATCATCGGTATAGGAAGCATTGGCAGCAGGGGAGTTCGTATCCAATACATCGATAATGCCTGCTTTTTTCATCTGCACCAGCTTGTCAAGCAAAGGTCCAACACCCTGCTTCAAATTCAGGGTAGTTCCTTGAATAAACGGTGTGTTCGTTTGCCCTTTGAGGAATGCATAAGCATCGCCAAGGCTTGCAAACATAAACACCTTGCCATTGGACTTCTCCTTGACCTCGATGCCCTTCTGAATAAAGGTATCCCAATCGGTAAAGATTTTTTCCAATTCCGCACGATCCTCTGTGCCAAAGTACTGTTTGGCCAAAGCGCGTTTATAAGCCATACCCGCGACAGAAGGGGCTTCAGGGCCGACATAAACTCCGCTCTCGGTAGTTTCCAGAGGTACCAAATAGTCGAGCACCTGAGATTTGTCAAGATTGTAAGGGGCTTTAGACAGATCCTCCCAGATATTCAGGGATAGCAGCTTGCCACGATAGGTCTGTTCCAGCCATGCCACATCAGGTAGATCCGCCCCGGAGGCCAGCGCCGTTTGCAGCTTTTGAGCCATATCCTTACTCTCAACCGCTGTCATGACAATGTTATACTGGGGATACAGCTTGGTGAACTCCTCATACATCTTGGCCCGGGAATCCGTCTTGTCCCACAACCAAATATTAATGTCTGTCTTCGCTGGACTGCCTGCCGCTTCCGGCTTTTTGTCTGTACCGGCAGCATTTTGCTGACCCCCTCCACTGCATCCTGCCAATCCGAGCATTGCTGTGAGAAGAACCACGGGTAACGCTTTCATCCATCTCTTGCGCATACATCATCCTCCTGATTCAATATGATCTTGCTTACATGGATTAATATAACAGCAGCATCCAGAGCTGAATACATGTCAAAATTATTATATGTTATACATTTTTATGATCTGCGGCATATGAAAGCCAGTCTGGTATGGAAAAGCGGATTCGCGTACCTTCGTTCTCTACACTTTCGATTTGTAATATCGCCGGTTCACCGTACAATAATTGAAGCCGGTTATTCACGTTCAGCATGCCAATGTGGTCCAGATCCTCCTGCAGAAAAGGCGAGCCCATCAACGAACGAAGACGTTCCAGCTTCTCAAGGCTCATCCCAACTCCGTTATCCTCCACACTGACCACAAGGTTGCCGCTCTCAGCCCTTACACGGATTCGAATCCAGCCTTTGCGTTGAGAAGGGAGAATACCGTGAAAGATGCTGTTTTCCACTAACGGATATAAAATCATTTTGGGTATTCTTTTCTGCCTGCAAGCTTCTTCAACATCCCATAACAGCTCCATTCTATCGATATACCTGTATTGCAGAATCATTATATAGTCCTCCATGTAGATCATTTCTTCTTGAATGGAGGCAAGCATCTCGGGTTTATTCTTGATCGTTCGCTGCAGGAATGAAATAAATGCCTTCGTAAGAGCCGCCACATCCGGGGCATTCGCCTTTCTCGCCAAATAAATCACAGAATTTAAAGTGTTGTAGATAAAATGCGGATTGATTTGGTACATGAACATTTTCAGCTCAAGCTCCCGTTTCTGTTTCTCCATCAGAACCGATTCCTCCACCAGATTTTTAATATCCTTGACCATTTTATTAAATACCTTGGCAACCTCTTCGATTTCATCGCCACTTGTCACCGATATATGGGTATGCAGCTCGCCCTTGGAAACCTGGCGCATCCCTCTGATCAGCTTCATGAGCGGCTTGGTCACATTGGCAACCACCGGATAGATCGACAATGACATGATCAACAAACAGATCAGCATAATGGACACCAGCACATAATTGGTATATGTCATGTTGGCGTTGATTTTATTTTCCGAAATCACCCCGATTAATTCCCATTGCGAGGAGGGTATCGATTCAGGTATGTAATAATTCCCATCTTTCAATACGGTCTCTTTCGGAAGAGCGGAATCGCCAAACACTTCCTGTGGAGCCGATAAAGCAGCAGTGTTCGGGGCATACACCGTTTCCTTATCCTTGTTCAAGGTCCATATGTGAATTCCGAGCGAAGGATCGGTCAGCATCGGTTTTACCAATACCTCATAATTCATGTGAATGAGAAGCTTGCCCAAATATACATAAGGATTTTGCTTGTCATAAATATTCATCACATAGGTGACAACCTTCAACTCCGTAGGTCGGTTCAAATTATTCGTAACAATATGCGGCTTGGACGTTCCGTTATACTGATTGTTGGTTCTAAAGTCATCGTACCAATCCTCCGTTATGGAGCTTGAGTAAACATCTTTCATTTCCAATACCTTGTTATCGCGATCCACGATAAACATATCGACAATGATATGATCCCTGAGCAAGCTATACTCCTTTAATACCGTTTCCAATTGGAGATTGCTCACAAAATAGTCGTAGTCCTGCGTGGTAGACATTTTTTTTAACAGCAGCTGCAGCTGATCGTTAACGACAATCCCTTTGGCATAATTCACAATATCCTCGGAAAGATAAGAAACCTGCTGGGCTATTTTTTCAACGATCGTTTGGTTATCTCTAACGATCTGCCTGCTCAATATCGGATTGACGTACAAATAAATCGAAAAGCTGCTCAGGCCGACTGAAAGTAAAATAGAAATAAATGCGACGGCTGTAATTTTCACCTTAATATTCATCGATTTTAAAAAATGGGGCATACATCGACCCTCCTTCATGATGAGTACACAATCCAAATTCGACTTGGGAATCGTCCGTGAATCCTTTTACAAATCACCAGGGCTCAGTCCGGTTACTTTCTTAAATGTTTTGGAAAAATATTGCACCGTTTGATATCCAACCATCGAGCTCACCTCGTACACTTTATAATGGCCGGAAGCCAGGAGCTCCCTCGCCTTTTCAATCCGGTATTGGGTCAAATATGTGATGAAGGAAACACCCACCTCCTTCTTAAACAATTGGCTCGCATAAATCAAACTGAACCCCATCCGGTCCGCAATTTCATTTAACGTAATATCCTTCGCGTAATTGGCATGAATATATTGCAGCAGCTCCCTGATTTTTTTGCTGTATTTGGCATTCGATTCTTCTTCCAGCTTCATGACCATATGTTGGAACCATTCTGCAATCTGGTACACACTGCCCAACTGCTGTATTTCAGACAGAGCATCAAAGGGCTCGATCATTGGCGTTCCGTGCTTGGGAATTGCTTTCAGATTGATCAAACGGATCAGCTCGAGGATTCCGTTTTTCAGTGCAGCTATGTCCTCCAAGGCTACAAGCAGCCGGGTAAACAGCTCATCAATGGCTTCATTAGCCAACCCATACTGCTCATGCTTCAAATACTCCTGAATTTCCTTAAGCTTGTGATCTATCGAAGCCAACAATGCCTGCTTGTCGAGCTGCTTGTGAGTCTGCACTAATAGGGAGCTGCCCTTCCTAAATATTCTTAAGGCATACAACTCCCTTGTTTTTTTAAGGCTCTCCCGGATATCTCGCTGATTTTCAAAAACAGGTCCGATGGCTACGGAAATTTTCCTGGAAAACGCTTTGTTGACAAGGGATTGCAGATGATTCGCCAAATGGCTGCTGTATTCAAAAATGCTGAGTTCACTACTGCGTTCAGGAATTCGATAAAAAATAATATATTCATTATCGTACATATCAACGACTTCCGATTCGACTTTATCCGATGAACGCGCGTACATAAAATCGATAAATGTTTTCCTATCTACTGCGGCAGGTCTGTTCTGTGTATATTCCTGATCTGGATGCAGAGAATCAAAGCCCATAATAAGAATTCCTGTTCTACCCTTCCAACGAAACAAATCGTCAGTGACTATTATGCCAGCATCATCGATCATCGACTCCATCCGCTTGAGATACATACGAAGCTGCTCTCTGCGGGCCAAATAACCGACACTTTCTTCCTCTTGCATCTGCTGCTTTAATTTGTTCAGCTCCTGAATTAATAACGAACCGTCCAGTTCATGCTTCAGCACATAGGAATGGATGCCTAATTGAATAGCCTGCCGCGCAAAGTCAAAGTCACCATAGGACGTTAGCAGAATGATTTTTTTGCTTTTGCGAATTTGTAGAATGGTATCAATCATTTCCAATCCACCCATGACAGGCATCTTGATATCCGTAATAATCACATCCGGATTTTGTTCCATACAAATTCGCAAGCCCTCTCCGCCATTCCTTGCTTCGGCGATGATCTCAAAACCATGCTGCTCCCAATCGATTAAATGTTTGATGTCCTCTCTCACAATATCCTCATCCTCAACAATCATGACCTTCAGCAATTTCCATCCCCCCATATGAATCCGCTTACACTCATTGTGAATTAAAGTGAAAATATAATCAATACTACCATATCCAAGTTGAATTATGTTTATTAATGTTAGTAAGAGTGATTTCAACCGTATTCATATTGATTTATCCTGAATAGTGTCAGGGTTTCTTTTGATACAATATCTTAAATAACGCAATCCCGATCCCGATGCCCAGAAAAGCAAATAACATCGGCATCCACACAGGACCTAATAAAATGCCGAAAATGGTCAGGTGAGCTGAATACATCAACCCTACTGTACCGAGAAATGCGCCGCTAACATAAGGCAAATAAGCGTAATCTGCCGTTTCACCACTATCTTTATAAGCGTCCCACATTCCAAACATATAGACGCAAGGATAAAACATTAGCCAATGATAATCAGTACTTTCAATCGAGTTCTTGATTTCGCCATTAAAGCTGAGAATGATGATTTGATTCAAATGTGCATTTGAGTTTATAACGAACTCCAGAACAATCAAAGTGAAACCTTTTACATATTTTTTATTTAGCATTTGTCCAAAACCAGGAAACGCGATGCTCCACAATAGTCTTTCGATTTTATTGGAACGGTTCATCGGCATCCAGGGACAGTGAATTATTCAGAATGAATGGAGTATCCAACTCTAAGCAGCTACCTATTTTTAATAATGGATACAATAACCTGTTACACAACACTATTGGCTCCAATTCAATTCCTCCCCATGTTATTTCGTTCTTGTAGTATGGGAACTATTTAACATTTTTATGTGACATGCCCGCATAAAATAAATCGCACTCCATCAAACCTCAGGTTTGATGAGTGCGATTATCATAACTTGATCATTATTTAAAAAGGGCATCCAATGAATAAGCGCCAGCTCCGGTCAAGGCGATTCCGACTACAACGGCAATAAGAACTAATGGATACTCATAGCCATTGGCTGCAGCCCAAATTCCGTTCTTAGCATGAACCTTGAAGGCTCCAAGCATTGTCGCAGCAATCAAAATAGCGGCAACAGGGGTCAGCCAGCCTATGGCAAACAGCAATCCTCCCAGCAGCTCCATCAACCCGGCGATAACCGCCATAGCAACTCCCGGCTTAATACCAACCGACTCCATCCATCCACCTGTTCCTTTGGGGCCATAGCCACCAAACCAGCCAAACAATTTTTGAGCTCCATGACCGACAAATAACAAACCAACTACCAAACGAATTATTAATAATCCCCATGCTACCATAACAATCAGCCTCCAATTATTTTTAATTTAATATTCTTAATTTTAAGATATATGACGAAGGAATAATAAATATGCTTGCTAACGGATAACAAAAGCACCTTTTCTGCATGTTATAAGATCTGGTTTGATCGCCTGTTTCAGTGTCGCGTTCTCCGCTCTTTTCAAGTGCATGATCATGAGCTTTACCTCCTATTTATCTCATTATTAAGTATCTTTAATTAAAGATATATGATTTATGGATGTTTGTCAACAACAATTTTTTATCTTACATGGCTTGATCTATCAGGCGCAGTGCTTAGCTTACTGAAATGCCTTCAGCTCTGCTCCTTGCAGATCAAGCCCATCTGGTTCCTACTTAAGCATACTTAATTTTATCCATATTTATTTCTGAATCCCGTAGTTATTATCAACGCTCCACTTGTTCTCCTCCTTCTTTTGCTTCACTCCATCCAGCATTACCTTTTTCAGATCATTCAAATATTTATCCAAGGGTAATGAGCCTTCGAGATACAGCTGGCCCAGCTTCTGATTGTTCTCTGTAACATTTTTGTCGACCTCGCCGCCATAAATATTCAGCTTCATTGGGTCACCTACAAAGGCAAAGCCCTTCAGGTTATCAGGAAGATCCGCAGTCGAGGTGGCTGGAGTCCGGTATAACTTCTGTGCATGCAGGCCCTGAATTTGGGCTGAGGTTACAAAAGCCATAAAATCAATGGCTGCATCGAGCTTCTCCGGCTTGATCGATTTGGGAATGGCCATATTGCCCGCGGGCACACCACCGATTTCCATTAGCTTGCCTATGGCATCAGGATGGTTTTCTTTGGTCAAATACGGCAGCGGAAAGGCAGCCATCTCAAACTTGCGCGCACTGGATTCATACAGCACCTTGCTCTGTCCGGAGGTTCTCATAATCATCGCAACTTCCCCACGCAAAAACATGTCCGTCGACGTATTAAAATCGATGCCATTATAGCCCTTCGCCCAATATTGACTCCAATTTTTAATAATAGGGAACACATCCTTGTAAGGAGAGCGGGTTATATCGACAATTCCTTGATCCACAGCACGCGTATACTCGTTCACCTCGATAAAGCCGTTATGGCTGATATCCATCTGTTCATATTGTCCGGCAATCAGTTCCTCTGTCAGGATGCGAGTGGTCCAGCTGTAGTTGTAATCTCCAGGTTTTGTGTTTGGAAAACCGAATGGGGTTACCCCTGATTTTTTCAATTTATCCTGAATGTCGAGAAACTCGTTCCAGGTTGCAGGTACGTTCTGGATACCGGCTTTGGCAAACAGCTCCTTATTGTAAAGAATACGTACAGAATCGATGCTGGCCGGCACACTTGCATAGGTTTTATTATCTCCGATCAAACGCTGCAATACAGATTTGGGAAATACTTCGTCCCAGGACTTGCCACCAAGATAATCATTTTTTTTACCATAAAAAGGCGTCAGATCCATGAGAAGATCTTTCTTCAGATCCTCCTGATCCCATATATATCGGGTTGTGAACAGATCCGGTGCGGTACCGCCGATCAGCTGTGTCGTCACCCATGCCCGATGCTGCTCCACACCACCGAAATTTTGCAGCTGTAAATTGATTTTCACGTTCGGATTTTTCTGCGCGTACATCTTCACCGTTTCTTCCCAAATTTGCTGCTCGGTCTGATCTCCGTTCGCCTCTGTCGTAAACATGACGTTAAGCTCGGTCTTGGCGCCTGTACCCGTCGTGGAACCACCTGCTTGATTACTGGAGCCAGCATCTCCCGACGGAGTCCCGGTGCATCCGGCAGCCATAAACGTAAATGCTAATCCAAACGTTAGAAGCTTGTAAGACGTTTGTTCCTTGCGTAATGCTGCCAACATGGTTCAACACCCTTCCTTTGTCTACATCGTAAGCCTACCTACATTCGTTTCTTCGCAACATCACTTCTTTTCAGTTCCCGTACTACCCCTTCATCGCACCGGACGTGATCCCGCTGATGAAGGATCGAGTGGCGAACACAAACAAGACCAGCATAGGCACCGAGGCGATAACGTATCCGGCAAATTGCATTCCCTGCACCTGATCGAGCGGTCCCTTGATATTGCTCAGCGCCAAAATGATTGGGCGAGCCCGATCCCCCGAGGTCACGACCAGAGGCCAAATGTAGTTGTTCCAGCCAGTTAGTGCATTCATGATAGCCACCGTCGCAATGATGGGCTGAGACAGCGGCAGCACCATTTGCCAGAAAACTCTCAGATCACCTGCACCCTCCAGCTCGGCGGCTTCCAATAGGCTGCTGGAGATCCCCTCAAAAAAAGTTCTCATCAGCATCGTTGCCAGAGCGGAAGCCCCAGCCATCGGTCCAAAAATTTGAGCCCAGTGCGTGTTGAGCAATCCGAGATTTTTGAACAAAATAAATTGGGGAATCAGCAGCAAAAATCCGGGCACCATCAATAGCATGAGGATAAGCGCATACAATATTTTTTTGCCTGGAAAGCTGAATCTTGCAAATGCATAACCCGCTAGAGTCGAATTGATCAGCACGCAGACGATAATGCCCGATGTAATCAGAATCGAATTCATAATAAACGGCCATGTTTGTTTGAAGGCACTGCTATAATTGTCAACGTGCAGCGGGAATGCCGGAGTCCAAAAGCTGTGAATAATCTGATCCTGAAACTTCACAGAGCTCATCAGCAGCATATAAAAAGGAAACAAGGTCAATGCGACCAGCAGCCATAAAATCAGTTGGTTGGCAGCAGCTCCATAAGTTAATTTACGCATGCTCATTTCCCCTTAATCCAGCTTTTCCGTTTGTTTGATTGCTTTGTTGGCGATAAAGGTAAATAGTATGAGAATGAGGAAAATCATCACGCCGATAGCAGACGCGTACCCCAGCTCGTTATACTCAAAGCCTTTTTTATATAAATACAGGGCAGGAGTCAGCGTTGTAAACCCTGGACCTCCGTTGGTCAGTACCAGCACATTTTCGAAGCTTTGATATTGATGAATGAAGGCCAGAATGACAACAAGCCTGATTTGATTACGGAGTAAAGGCAGCTCGATATACCAAAAGCGCTGCCAGCCGTTCATGCCATCCAGCTTTCCCACCTCGTACAGCTCAGGAGAAATGGTAAGCAGTCCCGCCAAATAGATGAGAAAGTAAATGCCACCAATCCAGGGAAAATTGACGAATACAATAGATGCCAGCGCTGTCGTACTATCACCTAGCCAAGCGTGGGTCCAGAAGTCCAGACCTAGCTGTCTTAGCAGTGTATTCAGAACGCCATTACTTAAATAGATCCATCGCCACAACAAAAAGATAATGATGTAAGGAACAACCATCGGAACGAGAAATAAGAAGCGATACGCATGCTGAAGCTTTTTATGGGAATGAAAGACGCCAACAGCGGCATACAACGGTAAAGTCAGCTGAATGATAACAAAGCTGATCGTGAGCAATGTGACATTTTTAAGAGAAGCATAGAAGGTCGGATCACGAACGAGCTTGACGAAGTTATCCAAGCCAACAAACGTGTTCAAATTGGCCCCGTTCCATTGATAAAGCGACTTGATTATAGCCGTAAAAAATGGATAATACTTGAACAAACCCATCGAAACAAAAATGGGCACCAGGAAGGAGTAGGCGATGATGTATCTTGTCAGCTTCCTCCTCTGTTTCAATGCCAAATCTGTCGCAGATCGGTTGATAGCTGTACCCGAATGGGGCTCTGTCATTGTGCCTTCTCCTTTCTCAGGTACACCTGAATTGAAATGAATGACTCACCGCTCCCCATACGTGAGCAGCTACAGCTTCTTATTGTCCAGCAGTTGATTCCGCATCCATTCACTCTGCACCAAACCATCGCCTTCGGCACATAGCCGCTGATATAAGAGGCTTCTAAGTGTCTGGATCAGCTCCTTGCAGCCAGGGTCATAAATACGATTGATCAATTCGTCAGGATCGTGCGCCAAATCGTATAATTCATCGATATCGGTTGTGTTCCAGATATATTTCCAGTTCGCAGTGCGGAGCATTCTTTGCGTATACAATCCAAACTGCTGCCCGTTGTAGGTGGAAACGATCTCCTTTCTCCAGTCGGGAACAGACTCATCCTTCAATAATGGAATGAGCGATCTGCCGTGGAACGATGAGGGTACAGGCAATTCCAGCCCTTCCAGCAAAGTTGGTGGCAAATCGAGCATATTATAGACAAACTGCTCACATACACGTCCCTGCCCCGCTGTCCCGGGGTATTTAATTATGAGCGGAACCTTGACTACATCGTCATAGAGCACATAATGCTTGTCGATCATCCGGTGCGAGCCGCACATATCGCCATGATCGGAGGTAAAGATGACAAGGGTATCGTCGTAGGCGTTCGTTTGCTTCAGCTCTTGAAGCACTTTGCCTATCGCATCATCCGCTTGACTGATGATACCATAATAGCGGGCCACGATAGGTGCCCATTCCTCCCATGTAAAGTCTTCAATCCGCCAGCTGTGAAGCTGCTGCTTCTGAATATACGGTTTATTGGCAAAGGTTTCGTCAAAGCTGCTCCAAATCGGTATATCCTCAGGTCGGTACATATCTGCAAAGCTGCCTGACGGTCTGCACGGGAGATGAGGCTCGGTAAAATTCAGCTGAATGTACCAGGGATGGTCCCCTGATGTCAGCTCACG
Source organism: Paenibacillus sp. FSL H8-0034 (assembly GCF_038000305.1). NCBI lineage: Bacteria > Bacillati > Bacillota > Bacilli > Caryophanales > Paenibacillaceae > Paenibacillus > Paenibacillus sp. FSL H8-0034. The sequence continues at coordinate 2,782,116 of NZ_JBBOBS010000001.1, read as the reverse complement.
GATCGATTCGCATGCCCGATCCGCCAGCCAGTGCGTCTTGGAGCACTCTACAGGAACGGGGTCACGTTCTCCGAAAAAACCAGCTTCATAGCGGATATCGGGGTATGCTTGCGCCAGCATTTCCTTATAGCCCTCAAATCCGATATAGGTGTCATAACCGTACTCCAAGGGAGACAGCTCGGGATGTACATCCCATTTACCGAGAAATACATTGGTATAGTCGCACGTGTGGAGCTCTCTTGGCCAAGCATATTCCGTAGGCTCAAGCGCCGGGATGCGGAGTCCGTTTTTGAAATTCCACAGTGCTCCAAAGGTTTCCGGCCTTCGACCATTAATCAAGGCCTGCCTGGATGGGCAGCAAATGGGTATGGGTGTAAAAGCGTTCGAGAACCAAACCCCTTCCGCAGCTAAACGGTCGATATTCGGGGTATGGACCGGATAAGCTCCGCTATAGCCGATGCAATCGTAACGCAGCTGATCGAGCATAATAAACAAAATATTTGGGGATTTCATCGTATCTGTGCTCCCTCCTTCCCAAAGGGTCCCTTTATAGGCTGCTCGGCACCTCGATCGCATGGCCCCCGGATTGTTGGGATAGGATTGCGGCTTCGATGACCTCCTGGGCTGCCAATGCTTCCAAGCCTGAGCCCTCAATCTGTTCAGGGGCAGCTTTCTGTTTAATTTGCTCGATAAATCGTTCGATCCGGTTGCGGAACGTATCGTTGAAGCCCTGCATGCCTCTCATAATCGAATTGTGCACCACAATGGTTTCACTGCTCTGGCGTGGATACAGGGTAATGCTTTCGTATACATTTTCGATGACGAATCGCCCTTCTGTTCCAGCCACCTCGCACCATTCGATGGGGTGGAGCATGGACATGTCATAGCTGCCTGTCAAATGACCGATAGCCCCACTCGCAAACTCCAGATTGATGCTTGCGTTGGACCATGTGGTTCGGCCCGGAGCTTTATTCATAAATGCCTGCACCCGCTTGATATCACCGAAAAAATAACGCATAACATCTATAGAATGAGGATGAAGCGCCCGCATATGAAACCATTCCGTAAAATCGGCCTTGTTATCAATCGACAATCTCATATTGATAAATAGCGGGGTGCCCAGCAGATTTTGTTTCATCCAAGCCTTGCCCTTCTCGGCAGCCGGAGTAAAGCGATGGTTCAAATTACAGCCAAAACGCACGCCCTTGGCTGCGGCTGCTTTCACCATGGCCCGGGCTTCTTCAATCCGGTTGGAGATCGGCTTCTCCACCAGCACATCCTTCCCGGCCTCGATAGCCAGCATCACGGGTTCATAATGATGGCTGCCCTTTTCCTCACCGCCTGTCGCTACGCAAACCATGTCAATCTCCTCGTTGTCCAGCAAGCTTCTGAGGTCTGTATAAGCTTTGACTCCAAAGGCTGTAGAAGCCGCTTTGGCTCGATCCTCCATTAAGTCACAAACAGCAACAAGCTCCGTATCCGGATGCTGTGCGTAGTAACGGCAGTGTATATTCCCGATGTTATTGACGCCAACCACAGCTACACGAATCATATCGATGAACCCTCCCTGAACATGTGTGAATGTGAAAATATACAGATGTCATCTCTTTAACCGACTGCTTACCGTGCTGCTATAAATTAATCACTGCTGCTCATAAACAATAGCCGCACCGCAATATTGCGGGCGGCATGGTCCACTCGTTATTTGCTCTTATTAAGCCCTTTGGCCTGAAGAGCTCGGGCATTGCGGGAATCACCGATATATAAAGTATCATACGCCTGCTGCGAGGATGTAAAAGGAGCGTCACCCTTGCCATGCCAACCAAGATTGGTATACATCGGATTGGTTCTCCCTGTCTGATCCTCGCGCTTGCTGATATAGGCTTCCATTCTTGCCGTGAGCAGCTCCACAATTTCCGGCTCCTGCTCGGCCACATTGTTATTTTCCTGCGGGTCCTCAATCAGATTGTACAGCTCCACCTCCGGTTTAAAATGGAAATCGGGCTCCAGCGCACGAATCAGCTTCCAATGCGGCGTTCGCCATCCGTGCTTGCGCATCCAGGTACACTCTGTAATATACAATTCACTTACTCTGCGTCCCGGATCATCATGTATGAAAGGTACAAGGCTTTGACCGTCCGGCTCCAGCTGCTCATCAATTCCCATCAATTCCAGAATCGTTGGCATAATATCACTGATAACCGTGACATCTGTCACTCTTTTACCTGAGGGTACCTTACCCGGATATTTGATAATTAAAGGTACAACCAATGTGCAGTCATACAAGCCATGATGATCAAAAAAGCAATCGTGCTCATACAGCGTTTCACCATGGTCGGACGTCACCACGATCAGGGTATCCTCGGTAAGTCCCAAAGCGTCTACGGTTTGGAGCAAATTTTGAATGCAGGCATCCATATAGGCAACGGCTCCATCATATTGGGCATTCACATACGCTTCATCGGTCACGCCCTCCGGAATCCATGATTTGAGAAAATCAGCAAATGGCTTGAAGCTGTATACCGGCTCCATGGAAGGGTTGGATGGATCCATCTCATCGCCCCCATAAAAAATACGCTCATAGGGCTTCGGCGGCAAATAGGGAGAATGCGGGTCCATATGGCGAAGAAACAGGAAAAATGGTTTGTCATCCTCAGCCAGGCGATTCAGCTCGGGAATGGCCACCTCGTTCAGGTTTTCAGCCTTCGGACACCTTCCTGACTCGCCTGGCAGCCAGGCTTCGTAATCCAGATAAGTATCAAAGCCTCGCGACGATGGATTCCCTGTAAATCCGACGCATGTCGTGTTATAGCCGAGTTCGCCAAGCACCTCCGGCAGCGTCTTTGCCCCTACTGCTCCTTTGTGCCGCAGTGCGACTACATCGGTACCAAAGCAATCCTTGCCAGTCAGCATACTGGCATAAGCAGGGGTGGTGGGGATGCTGGGGCTAAAATGCTGTTCAAACAGCACCCCTTCGCCAGCCAGCTTATCCAAATGCGGAGTTGTCAGCTTGCCATAGCCATAAGAGCTCATTCGATCACGACGCAGGCTGTCAATTCCGAACAGAATCAGATTAGGCTTTTTTGTAGAACCGGACATTCCGTTCACTCTCCTATACTTATGATAAATTTATTAAATATGATGATCATTCGGATACAATTAACGTGCGCCAAGCTGTCGGAGGCAAGCGTTCAAATACCCGTAGGTTTCTGCAGCGACTATGGACACTTGGGCAAGTGAATGCTCCGGCTTGGCACCGATAACCTCAAGTACAACAGGTCCGTTATAGCTGCTGTCTGCCATCGCTTTGCAGTAAGCAAACAGATTGATGTCGCCGCGCCCGCAAGCCTGCAGCTCAATCGGTCCCGGGCCCTGCTCACGGCCTTTGCAATCACGGATATGAACATGCTTGACTCTGCTGATAACAGCAGGCAGCGCTTCCTCTGGATTTTCGTTCGCTCGGAAAATATGACTGGGATCCATATCGATGCCAAATGCGGCAGACGATACCTCGGACATCGCCCTGAGCGTTGTCGGCGTGTCGTGGATGGCATTGCCAATATGCGCCTTCACACATAAAGTCACTCCAAAGGAGGCCGCCTGTTCCGACATCCGCTGCAGCATATCGAGCGAGCGCTGCACATCCTCTTCTACACCGGATTTACCACCCGGTCCGATGTTAATGATCGGAATCCCGATTTCTGCCGCTGCCTCAAAAGCGCTCAACAGTCTCTGTTCATCTTTGACGCTTCCAAACTCCATCGAAAGAAAACTTAAACCGTTCTCTTGAACAATCGATCTCAGCTCAGCTGCCTGCTCCTTCCAGCGCGTAAGCTCCAAATGCTCGCACATGCCTTCGATGGCAGAAATCTCCACCCCATCGTAGCCACTAAGCGCGATGTGACGCACAGCCGTCGCGAAATCAAATTCCTTAAACAACACTGAATTGACACCAAGCTTTATCATATTCCTACACTCTCCCTTTTTCGGCTTTTACTGCCGTGTTTAATCTTTTAAAAGCATATCCGTACTCAATTGAGGCATCTTTGTTTTAATGTGACTCTATTACGATGTAAAACATCTTAACAGATGGATCTGTCACGTATTGAGTCTCTGTTACGATGCAAAACATCGTTAGAACTTAAAATAATGAGCGAATCCACCTAAAGAGTGCCCCTTACGATGTTTTTCATCGTTACAATGCTGGAATCTTTTGAATTTCGTCTGATCCGATGTTTTTCATCGTTATAGGAACTTATTCATAATCGTGATCATCATATAGCTGGGATTTTAGTGAATTTAACCACAATCAGGTTTTGAACTGATTATTAAAGCACTGCTTTTGATGTGAAGCCCTTAATAACTCTAATCACTCAAATCATTTAAAAGTTCGGTGAAACCTGAGCGGAGCGACCGTGGTGTTCTGGAGATAGCGAAGCGGTGCCTTTGTTTCCGAATTTTCACCAAGAAATGTCTTATACAATAAGAAAAATCGGGAAACAACAGCAATCGTAAGAATACTTCGGTCGCGCAGCGAGCTGTTCACCATTTTTTAAATTACATCACCAAAGGATCACCATGAAACGCCGGCAGCGGGTGAGGCCTAACCACGGCACCTCCCTGCTCATACGATTCAATTACGGCAAAGGTGTATTCCAGCACAGCCAGCGCATCCCTGCCGGAAGCGCGAATATGCTCTCTTGGCACGCCATTGCTAATATCCTCAAGAAACGCATGCAGCCTGTTGTTAAAGGTCGAATTAAATTCCGTAACACCTGATTCCGTTACCTCAGGCTCTGGATGCGCGCCAATCACAGGAACACCCGGCTGAGCTCTCCAATAGGACACCTTTTCCACACAGTTTTCAATGCAAAAGGTCCCCTTCGTTCCACCAACCTCCATGCTCCACCAGCCACCCAAGCCATAGGTTGCATCGCCACGTTGACTTAATAGATAACCTGCAGCACCGCTTGCAAATTTCACGTGGATACTGTTAATGGAGACCATAATATCGCTGGCGCTTTTGCGAAAGCCGGCCTGATTGGAAAAAGTTTGGATGTGCGTAATATCACCGCAAAAATAGCGCATAACGCTGAACGGATGGGTCAGAAAAGCTTTCATGTGAAAATAAGGCTGTCCTTTATCCTTTGGAGATTTGGGTGGATTGTACATAGCCTCCCCACCATTGAAGCCCATTTTGTGCAGGCAATATACGGTTTCCCCGATATCTCCTGAATCGATGTATTGCCGCGCTTTCTCCGCCGGAGCTGTAAAATAGTGGTTCAGATTGCTTCCCAAATATACATTTTTTTCAGCTGCGAACCGAACCAGCTCTCTGCCTTCATGGATATCGTTCGCTAATGGTTTTTCAATCAGTACATGCTTGCCTGCTGCAATTGCCTGCATAGCGGGCTCATAATGCCAGCTCCCATTATCGATGCCGCCCGTCGTAATATCGACAATTTGCAAATCAGGCTCCTGCTGCAGCATGTCCTGCAAACTGTAATAGGCGGTGACACCGTATTTGTCTGCTGCTTTGTCAGCTCGTTCCTTAACGACGTCACAAACAGCGATTACATTCGCTAGGGGGTCACTTGAATAACATTCGGCATGACGCATGCCAATCCCGTTCATACCTACGATTCCAATTTTCAAAGCCATTTTACGCATCCCGTCACCTGCCCCAAGCTGCTTGTAATGAGGGCAAGCAGGGACTGCACCACCTTTCATAGTGAATTTCATTTTAGAATTTCAATCTCTCAGGACATGGGCTTTCTCCAATTCGTCATAGCGCTCTTGTTGTGGGTTCGCGATCCACGACTCCCATGTTAATCCGACCGCTCCCAGGATCGTCTCGATCCGCCGCCGAAATGGCAGCTGAGCTTCTTCGATTTGCCGCATCATCGGATCGGGCTTCCCCTGCAGCTTTAGGGCTACAAAATCATCAAGCTGCTGCTCCAGGGCCGCTGCCAGCTCAGGATGCTTATCAACCACATTACATTGTTCCTCTGGGTCCTCCTGAAGATCATACAGCTCTCTTGGAGGCCGCTGAAAAGGGCCTGAATCATAATAACGGATGAACTTATAACGCTCGGTTCGGACTGCCCGCGCCGCCTGCCAGGCACATTCGCTTAAATATACCTCACGCATTGTCCCGTCAGCCTCGCTGTGAATGGATGTCCATAGGCTGTGTCCATCCAATCCATCAGGCGGATGCAGTACGGATAAATCAATACCCGTCGGTGCTGCCCGTGCTGCGGCCTCAAATATCGTAGGCAGCAAATCAGCATGCTGAACGAAGCCCTTCACCCGCTTTGCTTCCGGAATATGTCCTGGCCATCTCAGTATGAGAGGCACATGCACCGTTTGCTCATACAATCCGCAATGATCCCAGTAGATGTCATGCTCCGTAAGACTCTCTCCATGGTCACCAAAAAGGATCAGCAGCGTATCCTCACGGATGCCCAGATTCAGCAAATGTGCGTCCAGTTCACCCAACAGATCATCCAAATAACGAATTTCTGCGTCATAGAGAGCGTTTACATATTCGGCATCCGTTACAGGGCCAAGCTTATTGTAATGGTGATGCTTAAAAAAAGGATAAGCAGCGTGCGCATACGCCTGCTTCATACTCGTGTTGTCCTTCTGGTAAGGGTCTCTTTCTTTCCCATAAAAATCTTGAAGGTAGTGATCCGGCGGCAGGTAGGGTGTATGCGCATCCCAGTAATGCAGGAATAAGAAAAAATTCTCCTCCTTATGCTCCTCAATCCAGGGCATTGCCAAATCATTAATCGTTCTGCCGTCGATCCACCGTTTCTTGCCCGAGCTGTTGATGTAGTACCGATAGCCGCGTGCGAACCATTCCTTCATGTTGTATAGATTATCAACGGCGCCAGTGACAAAACCCGAGGCTTTCAGCATCGAAGGCAGCCACTCTACGGTCTTGGGCAGGTAAGCCAGATCGGAGCCGTGGGAAATGATTCCTGACGTCAGACCGATTTTCCCTGTAAATATGGCAGAATGTGCGACCTCGGTAGGAATATCAGCCGCATAGGCACGCTCCATGAGTACGCCTTCCGAAGCGATTCGGTCGATATGCGGACTTGTCGGTTTACCATACCCGTAGCAGCCCAGCCTGTCAGCACGAAGCGTATCCAGCGAGATCATGATGATCTTCATCCGTGATCCCCTTCCGATTTATGATGAGCTGCCTCCAAGCCTGGCTGCTCGCCTAGCTCTTGACCTGCTGCAACACAGCTGAGACTCTGCATCGATTCGGTTTCCCAGACGTGACCATCCAGCCATTCTATAATTTGAATCACATTGGAAGCTAACGAATGCCGCTGCGTGTCAATAATAAGATCCGCCTGTTCCGGCTCCTCGTAGCTGTCAGAAATCCCTGTAAACATGGCGATTTCCTGACGTCTTGCTTTGGCGTATAGCCCTTTGACATCTCTTTGCTCACAGACCTCAAGGGAGCATTTTACATAAATTTCTATATATCCTGCAACATGAGCTCTAAGGTACTCCCTCATTTCACGATAGGGGGTAATGGCGGAAACGAGCACTGTAATACCATGTCGAGCCAACAGATCAGCCACATAGGCGATCCGGCGAATATTTTCCAAGCGGTCCTCCCTGCTGAATCCAAGACCTTTGCAAATCATCGAACGAATCATATCCCCATCCAGCAGCTCAACCTTTCTCCCCGCTGCAATGAGTCGCTCATAAACATGCTGTGCGGTTGTTGTCTTACCGGAACCTGACAGGCCCGTGAACCAAAGCACAGGACCGCAAGAGCTGTCCATCTACGCTCCCCCTTTATCCATTCCTTTTACTATCTCTATTGTAAAGGGGTTCCGCCGTCAGTTCATTGTCCATTCAGCCATTCAAGTGGTCGAATCGGTCATTATCCTTTCACCGAGCCTGCGGTCATGCCCGCGACAATCTGCTTGTTAAAGAAGAGAAACAAAATGAGCGGGGGGAGCGAGATCAGCACGACATCCGCAAACAATAAATTCCACGAGGTCAGGTACATGCTCATAAAATTGTAGAGCGTCAGCTGGACGGTTGCATTGTCAGAGCCGGGCAAGAAATACAACGGATTTACAAAATCATTGAACACACTGACCGCCTGAATGATAACAATCGTTGAAGAGACAGGCTTCAGCAAAGGGAAAATAATATGCGTGAACAGCTTGAAGCCGCCGCATCCATCAATGAATGCACTTTCGTCCAGATCACGCGGGATCGTTGCGGTAAAGGCTTTATACAAAATCGCGCAAAACGGAAAATGCAATGCAATTTCAACCAGCGTAAGCCCTGTCAAGGTTTTGAATAAGCCAATGGAATTCAACACCCAAATCGTCGGTACGACCGCAGGTGGAATCATCAGCCCCGCCAGCACCAGGAAATTGAAGATCGAGGCCGCTTTTCCTTTCTCTCTTCGCTGCAGCACAAAGCCTGCCAATGAACTGACGCAGACCAAGCCTGTAACCGACAGCAGTGTAAGCAGCGTACTGTTACCGAAGGCGCGAACCAGCATATGGTCGGTAGCTGTCAATACGGCAGTATAATTGTCAATAATATGAAAGCTTGTCGGCCAGGACATATTCATATCAGCCGCTGCTGTAGGAGATTTAAACGAATTGATGATGACAAAATAAAACGGAATCCAGAATATCACCGTTGAAAGCAGCAGCATCACGATACTGATCGTCGTTTTTTGTGTGATCCTGTTCATAAATCTACCTCTCTTCTATTCAGGAACATATACAAGGGGAAGGCCAAGAGCATGATAGCGATGAACAGAATGACATTCCCTGCTGTAGCAAGACCGTAAAATCCAGCCTGATACTGTTTATAAATAATAGAAGCGATTAAATCCGTGGAAAATCCGGGACCGCCTTTGGTCATCGCCCAAATCAGGTCAAAGGTACGCAAACCCCCGATGAAGGCCAAAATAATGACAGAATTCATGGCTGGCCTGCTGAGAGGCAGTGTGATATGCCAAAACCCCCTGATCGCATTGCCTCCATCCATTTTCAAAGCTTCATAATAATGCTGGGGAATCGACATGATGCCAGCTATGTAAATTACCGTGGCGATGCCGACGCCTTTCCATACGTCCACAAAAGCAACCGATAACAGGGCAAGCTTCGTATTCCCAAGCCAATCGGGGCCGTTGATCCCTATCGCTGCGAGACCTGTATTGATGACACCCTGCGTAGGATGCATCATCGTACTGAAGGCGATCCCCACCGCAATCGTACTGAGCAGCGTCGGGAAAAACACCATCGAGCGAAAATAGTCCTTGAACCAGATTTTCGAGGTCAGCAGTGTGGCGAGCAAGAGAGCAAGTACCACTTTTAATCCGCAGGTCACCACCGCAAAGATCAGCGTATTTTTAAAACCTATTTTCAGAGACGATTCCTCAAAGAACATCACATAGTTATCAAATCCGATAAATTGCCATTTGGTCAGCGTCCATCTCGTCAAGCTGAAAAAAAACGACATGATCGTTGGCAGCAAATAAAATACAAAATAAATAATGCCTGCAGGCAATAAAAATAAATACGAATACATCCGGTTCTGCACTAATTTCATTATGATCGCTCCCTTACACAATCGGCCCTGCAAAGTTCTTGCAGGGCCGGTTCATTTAATCCAATAGTATACAATAGCAGCTTAACTGGTTTACGATTGTTACCAGCCTGGAAGATTAAGCTGCTGGGCTTGCTTCTTGACGTCCTTGTCATAATCGGCTGCACCATCGGCTGGTGACTTTTGGCCTGTACCGACCTCAATCAGGATGCTTTCCAGATTCGGTCCTTTGACGGGAGATACAAACTCCAATGCCGGTGCGGTTTTGCCGTTATCAAAATAAGGCTGCATGTCTTTGATACCGTCAAAGGCATCGTCAGGAACCTTGCTTCCTTTAATAACGTAGGGACCATTCGCTTTGCTCTTGGTCATATAAGCCTTCTGTCCATCCGCCGACATGATGAAATCCAAAAACTTCTTGGCTGCTTCCACATTTTTGCTCTTTTTATTAATATAGTAGGAGCTTGGCATCCAAACCGTAAAGCCGTTGATGCTGGCGTTATCGCTTGGTGTTGGAAAAACGCCGATATCCTTTACCTTATCCGGATAATTTTGAGCCAAGGCATCGATCGCACTAGTCAACATCGGGTACTGTACGCCTGTACCCTCAGCAAGCATTTTCAGTCCATTATCGTAGGTTGTCGCGAGAAAATCCTTGTTCATGTATCCCTTACTGAACACTTCACTTGTCATTTCAAAGCCGCGAAGCGCTGTAGGTGTAGTTGCATATTTCATTTTATTGGCTGTGTAATCCGCCACAAAATTAGGTACTTGAGCCTGAATATTATATTGATTGCCAAGCACGAAGAGCTGTGAAGTCCAGGTCGTTTTGTAAGAACCGATGACTGCCGTTTTACCGGCAGCTTTGATTTTATCGCTATTTGCGATGAATTCCGCCCATGATTTCGGTACGGTGAGGCCAAGCTCGCTGTACACTTTTTTATTGTACAGAATACCGCCGACATTCGATGAGCCGCCTGGGACGCCAAAAACCTTGCCATTGGAGGAAACGGTTTCTTTATAGGAATCGAGTAGATTAGCCATAAATGGCTCCTTTGTCAGATCCACGAAGTTTTCTTCCGGATTCAGCGCCTGCAGTAGGGAACCCGAATTATAGTAAAGAATATCCGCCATATCTCCTGTAGCCAGACGTGTCTTGACCAGATTGTCGCCTTCCGTACCGTCCGGCTTAATGTCAAATTTGATCTTGATGTTCAGCTTCTTCTCCGCTTCTGCTGCTACAGCCTGCGTAGCTGGGTACGGTGTTCCGGTCGATCCGATCAACAGGGTGAGGGTTACCGGCTCAGCAGGTTTGGCTGCGGCCGGAGCGGGTGCAGCAGGTTGAGTACCTGTGGCCGGGGCTGAACCGCCAGCCGGTTGTGCTTGGGGTTGTGTACTGCAGCCTGCAATTACGGTTGTTATCAAGGCTGCGTAAGAACAGACGGTTAAGAACCTGACTCGACTCATTTTTTTGACCTCCTAAAAGTTTTCGAAGAAAACTGACTTCGTAAGCGTTACCAGTTTCGGATGACAAACTTCGTAAGCGAAGCGTCTCCCTTGGCCTTGATTTCATTGTACGTTCGATGCTTTTTGCAGCATACCTACGATTTGCACTCTTTTATGGGGGGGATTTTTCCTTTTTTTTATAATATCAGAATGTCTAAGTTTTCAGCGGAGCTGAACCTTCTGATATTGCAAGAAAAACTACATGTAAAACACGGATGTATCTTCACCGAATAGGCTTCGATCTGAAGCTTTTCTTATAATATCAGAATGTCTAAGTTTTCAGCGGAGCTGAACCTTCTGATATTGCAAGAAAAGCTACATGTAAAACACGGATGTATCTTCATCGAATAGGCTTCGATCTGAAGCTTTTCTTATTTTTTAACTGCATGTCGCTTCGCATAGGTAATCGGAGTTTCACCTACTATTTTTTTGAACAGCGCGCTAAAATGCCTAGGATCCTCGTAACCGACCAGACTGCTAATTTCCTGCAGCCGCTCGACTCCGCTTGTCAGCAGCTCCTTGGCTTTGCCTATCCGATAATTCGTTATGTATTCCGAGAACGTATGCCCAGTCTGGCTTTTAAAAATTCGTGATAAATAACCCAGACTGACATGATGCTCGGCTGCAAACTGCTGTAAGGAAATGCTTCCCTGAAAATGGTTGTGGATGAGCTGAAGCAGAACAGGTACAAGCCCCTTCGGATTGAAGTCCTTGATTTCCTGTTCACAATAAATACTGACAATACTTTCATTTAACCAATTGAACAGCTCTGTGTAGCTTGCCAATTGATTCAGCAGCCGAACGTCCTCTTGCAGATCATGAACACTCACCATCCCTACTTTGGAGGCAAGCACATTATATTTCAGAGAATACAGCAGATCATGAATAAACAATTGAAGCTGACGTCGGGTAACCTGCTTCAAGCGCAGTTCCTCCATAATAAGCTGTAAAACCGCACTCCCTTTTAACATATCGCCCTTCTTATAATGAAGCTCCATGACTCTAACCTTTTCCCATACTGTGCCGAGCTCGGCATCCTGCCTTTTCAATTCCGGCGGCAGCCACGTGGACATGCCAAAGGTCATCTGCTTATCCAGCCGCTGCTGCAGCTCCAAGCATACCTGATAAAGGCTGCTTCGCTCCGATTTGACATAAAATCCCATATGGACTGGAGATGGAAGCGTACGTAATTGTTCATATAAAAAGGATAGCTTCTCTTGGATATCGCTCATTTGCCTGACATGAGGTAACGGGATTAGAACGATCCTATGTCGACAATCCAGATCAACACAGTAATAATTACTATGAGTTGCATATTTACCGGCGAGCTGCTGTCTCAGCTCATTCCAGCTTACAGCCGTATCCTTCCAGCTTTTTACTACCGAGCCCTTATCCAATACGAGCAGCACCATACAATAGGCACGACCATTTATCGACTGCAAAATATCATACTCAGGAATTTCCTCGGCAAGCAGCATTTGCGTAATCGATCCGTTCAGCCATTCCTCTCTCCGCTTGCTCTCCTTCTCGATATGTACAATCGCTTGATCCACAGCCTTATACAGGATATCCCTTTTTACCGGCTTCAGGAGATAATCAATAACCCCGAACCTCATCCCGACACGAGCGTATTCGAATTCGTCATGAACGCTGACAATCATGCTCATGATGTTCGGGTCCAATTGATTCAGCTTCTCAATCAGCTCCAAACCGTCAATACCCGGCATATTAATATCTGTCAGCACCAAATGCGGTCGAACCGTGTCCAGAGCTGTCAACACATCATCGCCATTTTCAAAAGCATAAATATGATGATCAGGCTCGTAGCTTTTGAACAGCTCTACCATCTCAGCCAATGCCCAATGCTCGTCCTCTACTACAAAAATATTCATTGCGCGATTTCTCCCTTCACAGGTTGGACCCGACTGAACGGAATCATCAGGGTTACTGTAGTCCCAACACCCAACTCGCTGCTTACCTGCAATCCATACGGTCTTCCGTAAAAAAGCTGAATCCGTTGGTGGATATTCAAGAGTCCGATCCCATGGTGGATATCCTGAAATTGATGGAGTGAGCTTGAGCTATCCAAGGTGTTGTCTATCTGTATTCTCTGCGCTTCATTCATTCCGGCTCCGTTATCGGTCACCGTTATCGTCAGAACGGACTCATGGCAGACTGCCCGTATAAGAATAGATCCACCCGTCTTTACCTTACGAAGACCGTGATTTACAGCATTCTCGATAAGCGGTTGAATCGTCAGCTTAAGAATAGAAGCCTGCAGCACAGCTCCTGAAATATCGCATTGCAGCTCCAGACGGCTGCCAAATCGATGCTGCTGAATTTTGATATAATTGTTGATGTGCTCAATTTCTTCAGCCAGTGCCACGGGGCGATGGAGATTTTTCATACTGTACTGAAATAACCCCGCTAGTGATTCCGAGATCTCCGCTACCTCCTCAATTCCCCGCAAACGGCTGATCGACTTCATAATATTGAGGGTATTGTATAAAAAATGCGGATTAATTTGAGCATGCAGCGCCGATAATTGAGCATTTTTCTCTGCCAGCTTTAATTCGTACACTTCACGGATCAAGCGGGAAATGCTGTCAAGCATATGATTGTACATCCGGCTTAGCTTTCCGATTTCATTGGCTCCTGCATAATCCATTCTCTGACTCAAATCGCCGATTTCGACCCGGGACATTTTGCGCGCCATGTTGCTGAGGGGTAGGGTAATTTGATGGGACAATATATAAGAGACGGTAGCGATCAGCAGCATACTGATGAGTCCGATAATGATGACGATATCCTGAATGCGCTTTTGCTTTAAGATAATAATGTCCTTGGGGATGAGAATGATGGTCGACCACCCCGTATAGCTCGATTTTTCAAAAGTATACAGGTAAACCTTGTCATTCCAGTGTAATTCGCCTTCAGGAAGGGGCTTACTGAATATCGTGGTGTCAAAGCGTGCCTGGGAATTTCCCATGAGACGACTCCCATTTTCAAAAACAACCTTACCTTCGTCATTGACGATCAATACGTGCATCGTGCTGTCATTTTCTTTCTCTTCGGTGTTGGTCAGCACCATCTTGAATGCGTTCAGATTGATTTTGATATCCACGAATCCCATGATCGTTTGGGTGGGGATTTTCGTAATTTTGCGAATAAAGGAAACGACGGTTTCCGGATTATCTCCAAGCTTTTGCTCCTCAGGAGCCGGCACCAAAATAAACGGCTTGCTGCCCAGCACCTCCGCATAATTGTGCAACTGTTCGCTCGATAAGGTAACTACCGGGTCCGGTTTGACATACTTCGTGTAGTGATACAAATGTCCGTCCAAGGTGTAAATGGAGATGCTCTGTACGTAGGATTTGGGATAGGAGAAATTAAATAATATCGGGTTCAATCTGTAGCCTATCGTTTCCTTTTCAATCGGATTGGAAGCTTTATAAAAATCAAACAGATTGCTTTGAATAGCAGGATCGATTGAAATGGAAAGGGTTAGCTCTTCAATATTTTGCATATATAAATCCAGCATTTCAGAAAATTGCTTCGCTATGATTTTGGACAAGGAAAAGGTTTGGCTCTTGATATCGCTCGTATTTTTGTAATAAAAAATACCGCAGGTGATGCCGACGATGACCAAGGCAACAATTGAAAAGGAAATAAACATCTTGGTCTTGAGCATCCGGTCATTCCATCGCCACACAGGAAACCCTCCTTTCCATTCACAGGTTTCAGGAGGATTCCCGATATTTGCCTGGGGAGCAGCCAACCCGACGATGAAACAGCCTGCTAAAAAAAGCCGGGTCCTCATAGCCGACTCTGCCCGCCACGGTAATAACCTTCTCGTCCGTTTCCTTCAGCAGATGCTTGGCTCGCTCAATACGAATTTGATGAAGCATATCCACGACGGTCATGCCCATCGATTGTTTAAAAATCCGGTTCAATTGTCGGGAGCTGATCGTAAACAGCTCGCAGAGAACAGGTATCGATACTTTTTTATCATAATTCCGCTCCAAATAACCATAGATTCGGCGGATCAGCATATGCTTGGATTGGTTGCGTACCGGTTCTTTGCTGCATTGCCCTTGTGCCTGCTGGTAAGAGCGTGAAAGCATAATAAGCAGCTCCACCATTTGCAGCCGAATTAAGGTCTCAGAGCCGGATTGCCGGTTATCAAATTCGCCTATCATCGTTTCCAGCAGACTTAAGGCGCGAGCCCCATCCGGTCCCGACATGTTCAGGCAGCGGTGAAAACGTTCTCTTTTGTCCATAAAAGGATGCACATAAAAATAATCCATGGACTGCGAAATCCCGAGATCGAGCAGCCAATTACCTTGAATCAGATCGGACAAAAACAGGCAATTGATAATTTCAAGCTCCTTGCCCGGCTGAATGCTGTACGTGTGGACCTCACCCGGATTAATAATAAATACGTCGCCAGTGCGAATTTCATAATAATGGCCCTCAAACACATGCTGGCCTTCGCCGCGGATCACGTATACGAGTTCAACAAAATCGTGACCGTGCAATAACGGAACATGCTCGTGATCGTGATAAAATCTTTTGATCCAGAAGGGAAAAGATTGCTCTTTAATAAACTGGCTGCTGTGCAGCTGTCTTTCCATTCAAATAACCTCCCTGAGCAAATCATGGATAACTCCTTGTGTAAGGTGGCTTTCAATATCGGTTGCGGAGGGCTGGACGTTTGATTCATCTTATGCTTGCATTTACCTTTATAATACGGCAGGAATAAACTTCCATCATGGTCAATATAGACATTATTATAGCGTATTTGTACATTTTGCTGAACTCCAATAAGCCTATGGATTCCCATAAGCTTATTTGGTATACAGTTAATTGTGGGGTTAATCGCTTGCTTGTACCGTACACGATTACTTTTTCATCTCCTGGAACGCCTTCTTCTGCTCCTCCAGCACTTCATTGCCGCCGGTTTTCATATATTCCGCGACCATATCATCGTAGAGCTTGTCAAAATCAGCTGGCTTGGCGGTAACGGTTTTCACATAAATTTCGATCGCCTTATCGCCCAGTGTCTGATTATATTTGATTTGCGCCTCAATAGGTCGGTCAAACCGCGCAGGCAATTGTCCATCCTGCTCGCCAACCTTGATGCTGCTCATCGTAAAGTCTTTATACTTCGGATCTGCAGCATTAGCCTTTAAGGTTTTCTCGGGGTCGCCCATGTCCTTGCCGTTGATCAGCATACTGTAATCGAGATAATTGTACAGCACCCTCTTGGCTTCATCCGAGTCGATAATTACTGGAATCCCATCTTCACCCATCTTATAGGTAACACCCTCCGTACCGTTTTGCAGATCGAAGATTACCTTATAATCGGACATCCAGTTTAGGAACTTGATAACCTCAACAGCTCTTTTGCTCGATTTGGGAATTGCGATATGGGCGGACAACGGATGATAAATCGATTTGACATGCTTGCCCTCAAAGTTGGTAAACGGATCAACCGCCATCAGTGTTGCTGTTGGCACATTCTTTTGCAGTGTGGAGTAGTAGGCAAAATAAACCGGTTCATTCGTATTCGTAATCGAAAAGCCGATAAGACCGTTAACCAGATCCGCTTGGAACTTCTTGCCATCCTTATCCAGAGCAAAGTCCGGGCTGATCAATCCTTCATTGTACAGCTTGTTCAGGAACCTGTACCCGTCCTTATTACCCGGCTTAACCAGATCTGGCAGGGAGCTGTACTCCTCCTCGGTCATCTTCTTCCAGAATGATCTCACCAATGGGTCAATATTGTTATTGTACTTAATTCCATAAGGAATGACCTTGCCTCCCGTACCACCGGGATCTTTTTCTTTAAACGCTTTCAAAACTGCATAGAACTCATCCGTTGTCTTAGGAGGCTGCATGCCCAGCTTATCAAGCCAATCCTTTCTGATATTCGGCGTCTGCGATGCCAAAATAATTCTTTTCGCCGGAATCGTGTACTGCTTGCCACTAAAATTCCCATAGCTGAGCAATTGATCTCCGAGATACTTTTTCAAATTAGGTCCGTATTGATTCAGCAATTCCCCAAGCTCGGTTAACCCACCCTGCTTCACCCAGTTCTGAACGGCAGGGTCGCTGTAGGTAAATATCAGATCAGGCGCTTCATTGGCCGACATTAACACGTTAAGCTTCGGTACTTCCTCTGTCCGTGGAACCGTTACGAACTCCAGCTTGATATTGTTGGGATCGCCAAACTTTTCCTGCATATATTTGACAAAGTAGCTTTCTGTGAGCGGCGGAGCACCAGGAGGCGTATTGCCGCGGTCAAACAGCTCAATTTTTAATGTAACAGGAGCACCCTTCTTGCCACTGTCCGACGCTCCGCCACTTGCGCTTTCCCCACCCGAGCAGGCAGCAAGCGTCCCGCCCAGCAGCGTAATTGCGAGCGTACTACCCAATGCCCGATATGCGGATTTCTTGTTCAGTTTCATCGCAGTCCACTCTCCATTTCGGATTATTTACCCTCAACCTTTTACCGCACCAATCATCATTCCGGAAATAAAATAGCGCTGCAGCCACGGATAAACCAACAAAATAGGAACGGTTGCAAACATAATGCTCGCCGCCTTCAGGCTTTCGGGAATAGGAGCCGTTGCGCTCATCCCCTCTGTGGCCATCGAATCGCTCATCTGATTGCTGATCACGAGCTGATACAGCTTGAGCTGGATCGGATACAGATCCTGATTCGTAATATAGAACAGCGCATCCATAAATGCGTTCCATCTGCCTACGGCATAAAATAAACTAAGCGTCGCAAGAACAGGCATCGACAGTGGAAGCACGATCCGAATCAGAGTTCCAAAATGAGAGCTTCCATCCATGCGCGCCGACTCTTCAAGCTCCTCGGGAATTGAAGAGAAAAAGGACTTCAAAATAATTAAATAAAATGCGTTGACCATCCCAGGGAGCACCAGCGCCCAGATCGTATTGGTCAGCTTTAGCGATTTAACAAGCAAATACTCAGGGATCAGCCCGCCGCTGAAAAACATCGTAAACAAAATCATCAACAGAAAAAAATCTCTGCCCTTCAGCCTTTTCTTCGTCAACGGATATGCGGCGCAAATCGTCATTACCATACAAATCGAAGTAAACAGGACGACCAGCATGATCGTAAACAACAGTGATTTAAACATCTTCACGTCCTTGAGCACGGTCTGATAGGCCAAAGTGCTCCATTCTACCGGAAACAGCGTGACTTGATTCGATAATATAGCCGCATTGGAGCTAAGCGAAATGGAAACCAAATGCAGAATCGGCACAAGGCACAGGAAAGATGCAAAGGTTACTACGATAATGATGCACGCATTAATAATTTTATCATTCACGCTGGTTGTCACTTAAGCTTCCCCCTTTACCATATGCCTTGGTCGGTCACTTTTTTGGAAATATAGTTGGATGAGAGCAGGAAAATTAAACCGACCACAGCTTGAAACAAACCGATAGCCGTTGCGATGGAGAAGCGGGCAGATTGCACACCTACCTTGTACACATAGGTACTGATAACATCGGATACATCATTAACCAAGGGATTCGCCAGCACATATGGCCGCTCAAATCCGATACTCGCCATATGGCCAATGTTAATGATAAGCAGAATCATAATCGTTGGTTTGATGCCAGGCAGCGTAATATTCCATATTTTCCGCAGTCGTCCAGCCCCATCCACTTCTGCCGCTTCATACAACTCCTTGTTAATACCGGTCAGTGCGGCCAAATAAATGATCGTGCCCCATCCCGCATTTTGCCAAACCCCTGAGCCTACATAAGTAATGATCCAGTATATCGGGTCTGTCAGGAACGGAATAACACCGAGTCCCGACGCTTTCAATAAATGATTGACCAATCCTGTATTGGTAGATAACAGTTGGTAAACCATCCCGCCTATAATGACCCAGGAAATGAAATGCGGCAAATACAAAATCGTCTGCGAGCCTTTTTTAAACCATTTGATTTGAATTTCATTTAACAATAGCGCCAATACAATGGGAGCCGGGAATGAAACAATCAGATCCAGCAGGTTAAGCAGAAGCGTGTTGCGCAGCACCTTATAGAAATCCCTCATCAGAAAAATTTCACGAAAGGTATCCAGCCCCGCCCACGGGCTGCTCCAGACGCCCTGAAACATATTAAATTCCTTAAATGCAATGGTTACGCCGTACATCGGTATATATTTGAATACCAAAAAATACAGCATCGGCACGAACAGCAAGGCATACAGCTGCCAATCCTGGCCAATGGAAAACCTTCTCTTCAGCTTTACTGACGCTTGCGGTAAAGATTCCGAGCTAACGACGGTACCTCCTGCTGCAGATTTCTTGCCCGGCATAGGCTACCTCCTTTTCTGTGTAATGTAAGGTAAACTTTAAAGCAGCAGCGAAAGAGGATCAATTTACATGAATCGCCGCTTAACGATTTGTTAGAAAACGCTTCCAATTACTCACTTAACCATTTGTATTTACTTAACAATTCCGAACATTATTAGCCTTCGTCCCAGGCAGGGATGGAGTTTAGCGCCCCTCGGCACGCTTCCGATAATCCCCCGGAGGTAATCCGAACATATTTTTGAAGGCTCTGTGAAACGAAATCACATGGACGTAACCAACCTGCTCCGCGATATCCTGTACAGGCAGCGACGTATTCAGCAGGAGCTGTTGAGCTACCTCCAACCGTTTTCTAAGCATATAATCAATAAATTTTTCACCGAATTCTTCCTTAAACAGCTTGCTCAAGTAACGTGGATTCATCCCGAACCGGTCACTGATCTGGTTCAAGGACAAATTCGGATCGGCATAATGAAGCTCAATATACTCTTTCACCCGCCCAATGAGCACATAATTATTTTTGACGGACCGCAGAGAGCATATTTTACTTTCCAGCACGGAGAGCAGCGTTTCCAACCGGTCTCGCCATTCATCCAGGGTTTCCGACCCATTGGCTATCGCTTCAAATTCCGAATCATATTCATTGTGAAGCAGGTGGTTCACTTCATCCGCCATCTCCAGCAATTCTTTATGTAAATGATACATCATATAATTCGTAATGGTTTCCATGTCTGTTTGTGAAAAGCGTCCTTTTTTCAACTCCTGATACAACCCAGCTAAATGGAACTGCCATTGTCCGTCACTCATCCGAAAAGACTTCGCTATGGTCCGGGCTAATTGCAGATGAGGGATAATACGGCCCTCTGCCTTGGATTGCAGGTCCCAGCTCCCTATCATCGCACCTAGGCCAAATACCGGCTTATACGTTACGTGTTCCTTTGCCACCGAATAGGACTCGGTGATCTCACCCGGATACTGAATCTCCGAGCCGATCCCTACGGAAACTGTAAAACCCAGATTGCTTAAGGTCCACGCCTGCACTTTTTTCATCACTTCACATACCGCACTCTGATTCTGCTCCTGATCACTATTGAGGTACAGCACAACCGCCATCTGCTGTGGTTCAAACCATTCATTCCAAACAAATAACTGATCATTGTGGGCAATTTCCTGAAGTACATTGCTAAGCACAAATTTAAGCAAGTATTGGTCTCTCGTATTATAGGTCTTGGTAAAGTGTGAAAATCGGTCAATCTCCACGATGACAGCTGTCAATCGATGAAACTGGGTAGGCAGCTGGAGGTTCTCCATCTCCTGCTTCCACGACTTGTCAGACCATACCTTGTGGCCCTCCAGCCAATCAAAGAGCACCTGTCGTTTGCGAATGAGCAGATCATCCTTATGCAGCTGCTCGTATTGACCCGCCCTTTCCAATAAATCATCAATTGCGTACTCGATATATTTTAATTCATCCTTCTCTAAGCGCTTGACCAGCTCTCCGCTTTTACGTTTGGAGTAGTTCTGGATGCGACCTGCAATGGCTTGAATCGGCTTATAATTGCGGTGTGTAATATAGGTTAGCCCGATAAGTCCCGATATGATCGCTATGAACCCGACAACGATCCAAAAATCATTCAGCAAGGCTAGCAGCGAAAATCGTTTGTCACTTTGTGCCGATACGTACCCCCAGCCCGTGTACTCTGATTTGGTAAACAGCCGTTTATTATCATCAAGAGCCGCACTTGGATCCTGAAGTGTACGTTTGGGATTAAACGGCTCCAGCTTCGACGTCAACAGCTCGATCGGGCCGGTATCAGATCGAACCAAATCTTTAATGAACCCGTTCAAAGCCTGTACATGGACATTAACGACAATAGCACCCTGCTTTTCACCAATATAGGGATAATATTTGATCAGCGATACGACGCGTTCTTCACCTATGGATTCATGAACAAACTCATTATACATTCGGGGATCGCTCCAGGTATTGGGATTCACAGCCGAATTATAAGCCGAAAGCAGAAAATCCCGGTCGCCAAACTGATCCAGGTTCGATAGCCCACTTCTTGATAAAACTTTGCCGGAATTGGCATTGTACACATAAATGGAATTGGAAAAGGGGAGGATGGACGAGAGTTCGTCCATTTTTTGTGAGATGCGAAAATAGTCATACAGCACTTTAGATTCCGAGGTTGAAAAAAAATCCTTCATCGTCTGGTTGGCCACGATTTCTTTGATCACCGTGCGTTCCGCCGATTTGAGATTCGCGTCGATAGCCTGAACAACCTTCGTTGTAATCGCTTCGTTCGTCATCACGATCTGCTTCTGGACCGAATTGTTCAATACAGCGAAGAAAGAAAAAATCAGGATCGAAATGACCACAAAGAAAATAGGCGTGTAAGACAGCAGCATACGATAATACAAATTCATCTTCATCACATTCAGCCCCCTGTACTTGTTTGAACATTGAGACACATGCACGTAAATATTCCCCTATTTTACCATCTCCACTTATTTCCTACAATTAATCCTTCATGTTTGTAAGGCTGTACGTCAAAAAATAACCTGCTCATCCATGAGCAGGTTATTGGCCGTTCACCAATTATTTATCAGCAGGATAGGTTAAATTCCACTGTTTTCTGATCGTATCTATAGTAGTCATGATAGCGAGTGTCTCATCCAGAGGCATAATCTTGCTTTCCGTCCGCCCTTCACGCAGGCAGGCCATGGCCTCCTCCGCCTCAAATACAAATCCGTGTGCCTTGCGATCATCCTCGTAGGTTATGGTATCTTCACCCGTCACCTTCAGCGTGGCTGAGCGGGCTGCTAGAAATAATGGGACATGAATATGGCCTTTGGTCCCGAATATGTAAGCATCATTGACCATAGCCAGCTGAACAGATCCATTCAGTGATGCCGTTCGTTTTCCCTCATATTCAAATAGCAGTGAAAACTGCTCGTCTACCCCGGTTTCTCCCATTCTCGCACTGCTCATGATGTTAACAGGCTGAGTACCATATACCATCGATATAAAGGAAATAGGATAAATTCCGGCATCCAGCAGCGTTCCACCACCTAATGCGTGGTTCAGTAAACGGCTTTCCGGCTTCCAGCCGATATTAAAACCAAAATCCGCCTTAACCAGTCTAACCTCACCGATCTTCCCTTCTTCCAACCATTGTCTTACCTTGTGAATCGCGGGCAAATGGCGTGTCCACATGGCTTCCATCAGGAATACACGATTTTCCTTGGCATAGGTGATCATTTCCTCGGCTTCCGCCGCGTTCATGGTAAATGGTTTTTCGCATAGCACCGCTTTTCCGGCTCGTAGAAATGTAAGTGTATTGTCCTTATGTGCGGGATGCAGCGTACCTACGTAGACGATATCCACCTGTGAGTCCTCAGCCAGCTGCTCCAGACTTCCATAAGCTTGCGGGATATTGAATTCCTTGGCAAAGCTCTCTGCCTTCTCCAGACTCCTTCCCGCAACGGCAACCACCTCTGCCCCTTTAGCAAAAGCCAAATCCTTTACAAATTGCCTGGATATATTGCCCGGACCGGCAATGCCCCATTTGATCGTTGGCGTTGACATCAGTACGCTCACTCCTTACGTGCTCAAATTTATTCATTTCAATCTTCTCATAAAAAAACGTTTTCTTCAAATAAATAGGAAAACAAACAGCCCTGCACCCGTTAGATCACGGGGTAGGGCTGTCGAGTACCGCTAATAAGTTCTCATAAGGGGGTGCCTGTCTAACTTCAGCAGACCGTCTGCTTGCTTATGTGTCCACTCACAAGCCGCTAATAATGTACAAATTGTAACCGACAGCGTACAGCTTCTGGCAAGCTTTGTAGTAAGGATGATTGTAGCGAGCTATCGCCTCTGGTGTATCCTCGGCGTTCCGGTCAGCCCAGATGCTGATCGTACCGTCAGCGCTGAACGCAAGGATCTGCTCGCCCGGCATATCCAGAAATTTGGTCGCCATGGCAACTGTTCCGCCAACACTGCCGAGGGAGACACCATGTCGGTCGATGACCTCCCCGTCACCCCCTGGCATCCCACGAACAAGCTCGTGAAAGCCATCGCCATTCAAGTCCACCGGCATCGTACGGTACACACTGAACGGCAGCTCGTAGGGCTTGCCGGTTCCCGCATCATAGGTGAATTCATCCATATCTTGATGGAATCGTCCGTCCGGTCCGCACGTTTTGGCACCGATCCGAATCGCCATTGTCACATGGCTGCGATCATCCTTCAATCTAGCCGCCCAGCCAATGTCCATATGCCCCTGTTCGACATCCCCCCATTTGCGATTTCCCTGAGCATCAAACATGACAACTCGTGGTGTTGCTGTAGGATCGGATTCGCGAACAGTGAACAACGACCAGGTTTGGCTGCTGTCCAATATAGGCTGAACGACATCCGAATGCCCCTCATATACGTCACGGTCCGCGCAGAACAGCTCCTTGCCCGTATTAAGCTCAATGCAGCGCTCCCCCCACATCAGCTCGTCAATTCCATCTCCATTGAGATCAATCACAGGGGTGACATGGCTGCCGCGAGCACCCGGGTCCTCCCTCTTGATAAGGGTTTCCCAACGATTCGTCATATCAGCCTTCCAGCCCTGCAGCCGCATATCCATATATGTTCCCTGAGCCGTTACAAGAACGGGCTCCCCATGGACGTAACCGCCGACAATGAAATTACGGAATGTGCAGCTCAGCGGTTCTACCTTACCGCCCTCATGAGGCCATGGCCAATGCCCTACCGTCTCCCCGGTCGCCGCATTCAGCTGCTCCAACCGGTAAAATGGCAGTGCAAACGGATGCTGTTCATTCGTATTGTTAACAAACCAGATTTCATCCACACCATCTCCGTTCAAATCGAACGCATATACCGGACAAAACCAGATGCCGGGAACCAGCCCTTTGCCAAATTCACGCTTCCAGAGGACTTCGCCTGATTCGGTAAACAGCGTCATCTTGAGGTTATCCGTCGGATAGAAAAACATGTTTACGGACGGATCTACATCAAAGTCCGCTGCATATATCGCCAGAAACGCCTTTTGTCCGCCGCCCAGCTGTACGGGTATAGCGCGCAGCTGCCCCAAATTTTGCCCGAGCGATAGCTCCAGTATCTTTTCCAATTTAACCTGTACTGTAGAATTTGCCATGTTTTGTTGCCTCCTAAAAGTTTTTTGAAAAAAACTGACTTCGTAAGCATTTACTTTAAAGTTTTTGAAAAATTCATCCTAATCAGGGTTTGACCACATTTTTACCTTCGGTGTTATACCAATTCGTCCAAAATTCGATAGCCTTGTCCCCGCCTGCGGATTTATAACGGCTGACATAATCATCCCACGTTTTGTCCACATCAGCGTTGCCGAGAATCGCTTTGGTCGTATATTCACTGCTGATTTTAGCCAGATTAAAGCCGGTCAGCTCGGGGTAAAAAGGAAGCGCAGCGCGCAGCACATCCGCTTTACCTATCTTCGTTGCCATCTCCAGATTATCTACCGCTTCCTTCGGATACACGACACCGATGTATTTCTTCACATCCTCCGTCAGCTGTCCGGTACGGACCAGCGAAAATGCCCAATGGATCGGGGCTAATTGATTGGCAGTCAGCTCAATCTTGCCGCCAGCTTCCTTGTAGTTGAAATCGGGAACACCGATGAACGAATATTTCATTCCTTCCGGTGATACCGCCCAATCCATAAATTTCATCAATTGATCGATATTTTTGGTCGTTTTGGGAATCGCCACATAATGTCGGTTCAAGCTCGGATATACGAAGCTGGAGGCTTGACCGTCAAGCTGCAGCGGTGCGGGCACTGCAATGTATTTGCTCATGACCTCCTTCGGAATTTCCAGGCCGGACGGATAGTGCCAGAATCCAGAGATGATGCCATACTTGAGCGTTTTAAACTTTTGCTGGAAAATCGGTGTCGTGATGGTCGGGAATTCCGGGTCGAGAATTTTTTCATTGACCAGCTTGTTCATAAATCTCAAAAATTCTTTGTATTCCGGCGTGATTTCCGATGGCGTTACTTTCCCATCACGAATGGAGTAAGCCTCCGCATTAAAGGCAGCTTTGAACGCACGAGCTCCGTTATCGACAGTATTATTCGTTAATAAGCCGAACGTATCGTTTTTCCCGTTACCGTCAGGATCATCGGTTGTAAACGCCTTCATCACGTTGTAAAAATCATCAATGGTTTTGGGTATCGGAAGCTTCAGCTTATCCAGCCATTCTTTATTGATATACACAACCTGACTCAAGCCGTCGGGCCTGCTGTAAGGAATGGCAAACACTTTGCCCTTTTCGGTAACCGGCAGCCAAGCATCAGGGGGCATAACCTTCTTCAAATTCGGATACTTGGCCGTATCATTAATATAAGGAGACAGATCAGCCAACAAATCGTCTTTGGCATATTTCATCACCAGATCACGATCGCCTACAGCAAACGCATCCGGGTAGCTGCCCGATGCCATAAGTACATTCAGCTTATCTACGTAGCCAGCCGTACCCGGTGAATCCAGCACTACCTCCACCCCTGTCTTCTCCTTCAGAAACTTGATGTACTCGTTATCCGAGAGCGACATTCCTTTGGGATCGACGTTGTAGTCAAACATCACTTTAAATTTATACGGTCCCGCATCCTTTGGTGCCGCTGCCGTATTTCCCCCTGACCCTGTGCTGCTGCAGCCGACCATAGCTGCTAACGCTGCAGCCAATACTGCTGGTAAAGCTGTTCTGTTCCAGGCAACCCTTCTCATCCGGACTTCCTCCTTTTATAGATACATATCGTCTCCGCCGACTGAAGCTGCTCCCCCTTTAAAATGGCAATCGGTGATATCGGCCGGTAATTCCATTGTTAAATCATTCGACCTCGCTTGGCAATTTACATTATTTCAACTTGTGTAAAATAGTTGCAAAACGAGATGTTTATTTTTTTATACATTCCTTTTGGATAGCGATTTATTGCGGTATTCACTTGGAGTGAGCAGATGTACCTTCTTGAAATTGCGAATAAAGGAGTGCACCGTTTCATAACCGCAAATTTCCGAAATGTGCTTGATCGTCAGATTCGGGTCCTGCAGCAGATTCTGTGCTTTATTGATTCGCAGCTGATTCATATAATCGACGAACCCTTGACCCACCTCCTGCTTGATTAATGTGCTGATGTAGGACGAATTAATTCCGAGAGAATCGGATATGGTCGTCAGCGAAATCGATTGATCGTAATGATCGTGAATATAATCGAGGATGAGCTGAACCGTTTTATTATTGGAATTTTTACGCGCCTGAATGGCTGCCGATACCGTACGGGCTACATGAATCACGTAATCGGTTTTATCCTGAAGAAATTCATAGCTGTATATTTTCATAAAAATATCCTCTTTCACGATGTCTGCAAAATCAAACCGCTGCTCCAGCGTCAACTTCACAATCCCATACAGGACATTGGAAAATAGTGCATTCAAGCGGTCGAGCGAAAATTTCTCTTCATTCAGCATTCCATTTTGCATACGGCGAAATAAGCTTTCGAATTCATCAAGCCGGTCTTCTTTAATCAGATTGCACATTTTGTTAATATCGGTAACGAGATACACATGTTCATCGGAATGTTTGGCTGAAATGTCCTGGTATCGTATGATGCTGTGCTTGCCATAGATCGTCTTGAAGCCAACAGCCTGCAGGGCCTGATAATAACCGGTATGCGCATCCTTCAGGCTTTCCTGCAAACGGCTAATACCTGCGCAAATCGTCAGATTGCAGTTATCCCTGATCTCATTTTGTAAATAACGGATGGTGCCTTCCACCTTATGCAGCATAGCTGATTCCTCCATATCGCTCGGTATCGAGAGCAGAATCGCGATTTTCTCCAGCTCCGCCTTCACCGCATAAGCCGCATAAGAGGTCATGAAGGTCCACTTGATCGCATTGTATATCGTTTTATCCATAAAAAAACGGTCATCCTGCTTCATATTTAATAGGTAATCATAAAAATCATCGATCTGAAACACAATGACCATGATCCTGTCGGAAGGAAACTGCACGCCCATTTCCGTCATTTTCTCGCGAATATCCGCTTCCTTGAGCTTGCCTGTCAGTACATTCAGCACCAAATTATGCTTCAAGTCATCGAGATTCCTACTATAATTATGCTCAAGCCGCTCTATCGGCTGAAAATACGACTTTTTGGCATATCTATAGATAAGTGCTGCCAGCATTATAAGAAACAGACTTAACACCACGATCATGATCTTACGATACTGCCATGCAGGCGAGGACTCGATAGGTGTAGCGATGGAAATCATCTCCCACTCCCCACTCGCATGACCGGTCTGAAATACCTTGTATCCTTCAAGTGAAAATGGCTGATCCAATAAAGTCGGCTTTTGGGGCAATCGTTCTAGAGGCAGCTCCGTGATCTTGACGTCCTTGCCGTCTTGAAACGTAAGGATATTCCGTTCCTTGCCAACGAGCAGGGTCCCGTACAAGTCGGCCGATTGACTCAGCAGCTTACGTTCGTCGATATTGATCGCCACCAGTCCATTGTTACCGATTGCGCCTATAAAGGAAATAATGCTTTTGGCATTGCCGTAACCGGCCTTTTCCAGCCGTTTGCCAACCCAATGGCCGTTTTTCTCATTGAATTCCGTAAAAATTTCCTTATCGGGAAATTGGTCAAGCTTGGTGAACTCATGGTTGGTCGATAAAACCGTATCCGTTGTTTTTCCATAAATATATACAGAGACGACAAGCGGATTGCTGCTAATAATCTTCAAGGAATTGTCCTGAAGAAGACCCAGTAAATACATATTGGATATGGTAGGCTCCCGCTGCTGCAACCACTCCCCCAGCGTTTGGTCGAGAGTGAGCCGATAATAAATCGAGCTGATCTGGTCCTCCAGTAAAAAGGCCAGTGACGCCTGACTTTCATGCGTGGATCGAAAGGATTCAATGGAACGCTCAGACGCCTCAACCTGTGCTTTAATCAAATAAAACTCGTAAGCAAAAGTCTGAATCAATACAAGAATCATGAGCAGAAGAAGCCATTTTTTCATGTTTTTTAATTTTTTCAGCATACTTCATCCCCCCGCCAAAGCTTCATCTAAATCATTGAAAGCGTCGTCATTAAGTATAACATCAACCTTTTTTAGGGATAAGGTCTATTTCTTTGGAAGGAAAAATAGCAAGCCAAAAGTCAAAAATATATACATGATCCGGCATAATAACAATATCAGCGCTGGAATAACCCCCCTATAATAAAGACCATATCGAACAGGAAGGGGAATTTACATGGCGACACCATTAGAAATGCAGGCAGTCGTTAGCCGATCGTTGAAACGAAGTCGAGCTGCAGCTATCCGACTGGCGATAAGCAAATATAAATATTTGTATTTGCTCATGCTCCCGGGAGTGATCTGGTATTTTATTTATCGTTACTTACCGATGTACGGGGTGATTATTGCCTTCAAGGACTATAATTTCTCCAAAGGCATTATCGGCAGCCCTTGGGTTGGCTTGAAGCACTTTGAGTTTCTGCTGCACAATCAGGACTTCTTCATGATCGTCCGCAATACGTTATTGATCAATTTGTACGAGCTGATATTTGCTTTTCCGGTTCCGATTATATTGGCTTTGCTGTTGAACGAAATGAAAAGCGTATTGTTCAAAAGGACGATCCAAACCGTCGTATATTTCCCGCATTTTATGTCTTGGGTCGTATTTGGTGGTATCGTGATCCAGCTATTGGCTCCCAATGAAGGGCTGGTCAACAGCATATTGCGTTATTTGGGTATGGAGCCGGTATTTTTTATGAGTAAATCCGAATACTTCCGTCCTGTTGTCATCGCTTCCTCGATACTGAAGGAATCGGGTTGGGGCGCGATCATTTATTTGGCAGCACTCAGCTCCATTGACACCGAGCAGTATGAAGCGGCGACGATTGACGGGGCGAATCGTTGGCACAAGCTGATTTCCATTACGCTGCCAGGTATCCGCAACACGATTATTATTATGATGATTTTGAAAATCGGTTATTTGCTTGAGGTTGGCTTTGAACAAATCTATATTCTCTACAATCCTTCCGTGTACGATGTCGGAGATGTGCTCAGCACGTATATTTACAGGGTTGGGCTGCAGAGCGCCCAGTTCAGTACGACAGCGGCTATAGGCTTATTCCAGTCGGCTATCGGTTTCTTCCTGATCTGGAGCACGAACCGGCTAGCCCGCAAATTCAGCGATGTTTCGTTATGGTAAAAGAAAGGGGTGTTGGGCATGTCTTATAAATGGTCTGCTTCCACAGTGATCGGTGCCGTTCTGGTGCTGTTCGCGATCATGACTTTTTTTCCTTTTTATTATGTGATTCTGGCCTCGGTCAGCAATTCGGATTTGATTACGGAGGGCGAGCTGCTGCTGATTCCAAGAGGCTTTAATTTGGAAGCCTACTCGTTAATCCTGGCCAACAATCAATTTATACAATCGTTTCTGGTGACGATCACCCGAACTGTGCTTGGACTGGCCGTCAATCTGTGCCTGCAGCTAACCATTGCGTACGCGCTTTCCAAAACGTACCTGCCGGGCAGAAAGTGGTTCATGATCTATATCATCATTACAATGATGTTTAACGGCGGCATCGTGCCCAGCTTCCTGATCGTGAAGGCGACTGGTCTGATGGATACGATATGGGCGCTTGTGATCCCAACCGCAATTAGCACGTGGAACGTGATTTTGCTGCGCACCTTTTTCGAAAATGTCCCGGACAGTCTGGAGGAATCGGCCAAAATTGACGGCGCTAACGATTTCACGATTTTCCTGAAAATCTATTTGCCCTTATCGCTCCCTTCTATTATGACTATCGGGCTATTTATCGCCGTCCATCACTGGAATTCCTTTATGGATGCAGTCATTTATACAAGCTCCAGCGACTTGAAGGTCATGCAGCTGTTTTTAAGAGATATGGTTATTCAAAACGAAATGGCCGCTCTATTAGGAGATATGTCTGCGATGAGCCACGTTTCCTCCCTATCGCTGCGGACAGCCGCTATCTTCTTATCCGCGCTGCCGATTCTGATTGTGTATCCGTTTATTCAGCGTTTTTTTGTTAAAGGGGTTATGGTTGGGGCAGTTAAAGGCTGAGGCAGGGTTATACCATTCATCATATTATAGGAGGTTAGAAGTATGAATACGGAAGCGAAGGATCGTAAGGAGATTGAATTGAAGCAGGTGCTGGAGCTGTCACTCGGCTCCCCCATCGGCATGCTGCGGGCATTTCCCGTACGGATTAAAGAAGGCAAAAAAGCGATCGCCGTCGTATACAGCGCGGATTTTGATATTGATCCTTATGCGGAGATGTTCTTTTTTCCGACGGACAATTTGAAATTGGTGCTATTTACGCCAGAGGGCGAGATCTTATGGAAACGAGACTTTGGTCCTTCCGTTATTCCTGGGATCTGGTTTTGCCCGGTTTTCCCTTTTGATCTGGATGGGGATGGTACGGATGAAATCTGGTTCGTCAACAATCTGAATATGCAGCATCAGCTTAGTCTGCAAAACAGCTGCCTGGAACGTATTGACGGCAGCACAGGAGAAACCATCGGGCAGTATCCGTGGGTGTACAGAGACACGCAGCAGCCTATGTCCACACAGTACCGTAACTTCATAGCCGGAGGTATGGTTAATGGCGAGCCTGTATTGGTTACGGCACAAGGTACCTATGGCAACATGTATTTGCAAGGATGGAATTCGAATATGAGTCCGCGTTGGGAATTTCAGGTAGGCAAGGATGACCCGGGTGCCAGAGGCAGCCATTTATGTCCTGTCGTTGATTTCAATCAGGATGGTGTGGATGAAATTTTTTGGGGTGAGCGATGCATTGAGCTGGATACCGGAACCGAATTGTTTTGTGCCGATCGCGAAAGCTATAAGGGACATTCCGATATCGTACAACCGGTATGGGATACCCAAGCGGAGTCGTGGGGCTTGTATACGATACGCGAAACCGACCCTTCAGCTTCGCCGCGCGTCCTTGTATACGACAAGGAGGGACATCATGTGTGGGGAGAAGTCGACCATGGCCATATGGATATGGGCTGGACCGCACGCCTGAAGGATGAGGGCGGGCATGTGGCGATGGCGATCCGCATCGGAACCAAAACATGCGGTCCCGATGGCCGCTTCCATCAGGACCGCGATGAATTTACCTTCGACGCGTCGAGCGGGCAGCCGTATGAGCTGCCGTTCAGCGTCTACCGGATGGTGCCCGTCGACCTGAACGGCGACGGGTATCACGAGCTCGTCCGCGGCATTCCCGGCGGGGACGGGGAAGTGCTGGACCGCAGCGGGCGCTCGTACGGCAAGGTCGGCGGGTCGGTTGCGATGGCCTCGCATTTTCTCGATATGCCGGGCGAGCAGCTGCTCTGCTTTTATCCGGACGGCATGATCCGGATTTGGGCGGACGCTAACGCCAAGGACAGCGAGCAGGCGTTAGCGCGCTACAGCCATCCGTATTATATCAACAGCCAACGATTGACGGCTGTCGGCTATAACCTGTGTCTGATGAGCGGAATATAGCACGCGAATTGTCAACTAATCGACAATGGCTTATAACAGCCTCACCCTTTAACGGCACCAGCGGTGACACCCTTCGTAATTTGCTCATTAAACATCGCATAAATAATAATCGCAGGAATCGAGGTCAGTACCATCACTGCGAACTGTGAGCCGTAATCGGAGGAATACTGGCCTGCAAAATTCATCACGGAGAAGGGCAGCGTCTTTAAAGAATCCTTGCTCAGAAAGGTTGCAGCCATAATAAATTCGTTCCAGCAGGTTAAAAATGTAGTTACGGCTATCGTGACCAACGCTGGCATTGTGAGCGGCATAATGATTTGGAAGACGATCCGATAAATGCTGCAGCCATCCATAACAGCCGATTCTTCGATAGCTGAGGGAATGCTGCGCAGAAAACCGGATAAGATGAAGGTTCCGAGCGGAACCGAAACGGCTGTGTAAGGAATAATTAATCCGAGATAGGAATTGGTCAAGCCAATGGCTTTGAAAATGGCAAAGTTCGGGAGCAGCGTGGCGTGAATCGGAATCATGATGCCTAACAAAATCACGGTAAAAAAGAACGAACGCATTTTCCACTGCATCCGTGTGAAGGCGTAAGCCAGTGATAAGGACAAAAATACGGTTAAAAGTATCGTTACCGTTGATACCAATACGCTGTTGAATAAATATTTGGGAAATTTGCCGTCCACCCATGCGTTCACATAATTTTGCCATTCCGGCTGGCTTGGCCATTTCAAAATACTGGAGGAGAAAAAGTCGCTGCTGTTAAGCAGCGAATAATTGAACAGCCAGATTAACGGGAATAACTGCCCGAAGGCTACCAGTATAAACAGAATCCAAAGAATCGTTGAATGTTTGCTTTTCATATCTGCCACCGCCTAATATTCAGCTATGTCGCTGCGAATCATTTTGTTGCTTACATAGGTCGCGATTAAACAAACGAGAATAAACAGGATCGATATCGCGTTGGCATAGCCATACTGGCTCGCCGAGAAGGCTTTGTTATACAAGTAAACAGCCAGAAATTGTGTGGAATCACCGGGACCGCCATTTGTTGTCAGAAACACGGTTTCCATTTGCTTGAGTGCTGTAACTATCGCGAGAGTTACCTGAACAGCAATGACCGGCGATAGCAGCGGAAGTGTAATTTTCAAATGCAGCTTCAGTCCTGAAGCCCCATCCAGATGAGCGGCTTCATAAAGCTCCTCGGGAATCCCTTTGATTCCGGCATAATAGAATAGAAGCCCCCAGCCAAACCCCGCCCAAATTAAAATAAACAGCAAGGAGCCAAGTGCGGTACTCGTATCGCCTAACCAGGCATGCTGCAAAAATCCAAGCCCGATCGTATCCAGAATTTTATTGAAAATCCCGAAATCAGGGTCCAGGATGCTCAACCACATTCTGGAGATGACCACCACAGAAATGACACAAGGAATGAAAAAAATCGTACGAAACACCTTCTCGGCTTTGCCGCCGATACGATCCAGCAAAATAGCGAAGGCTATACAGATCGGATGCTGCAGGACAATACAGCCAATACCAAGCAGGAGCGCATTCATTAACGATCTCCAGAACCGCGAATCCTCAAACAGCAATTCCTGATAGTTTTGCAATCCGACCATTTTAACGTCCGTACCTGGGCCCAGCGTATCGGTGAACGAATAATACCCACTAAGCACAATCGGTGCCAGAAACGTAACCATAAATAACAAAATACCTGGAAAAACAAACAGGAAAATAGCCATCTTGTTGCCAAGCACCTTGTGCATGGCACCTCACTCCTTCCACTTGGATCCGTCAAGGACAGACAGCACGGCCTGCCCTCGAACAATCCCTCTATCTCTCATTCCGAGCTTATTTCTTTTGTTTTTCCGCTGATGCCTGCAATTCAGCAGTCAGCTGTTCCGGTGTAAATGTACCTGCAAAAAACTTGCCGAATGCATTTTGAACATCATCTTTAAATGCCGGTGAGCCGTAATCGATAAATGAAGCTCCAGCAGTCGAAGAAGCCTTAACCAGGATATCAGTGAGCTGCTTTTGAACCTCACTTTCTTTTCCGGTTAAATTGTATTTTTGTGCAGGTACAGCGGCGCCGGTTTCCCAGGCATATTTGGCCCATTGATTCGCGCTCATTAAATAATCAAAAAACTTTTTGGCTTCATCCGGATTTTTGGAGGAAGTTGTAACTGAATACCCGCCGCCGTTCCATGCCAGCAAATCGGATTCCTTACCCTTGCCGCCTTCGACTACAGGGAACTTGGCAACCCCAAGATTACTGCGGAACGCTTCCGGCAATTTATCATTGGTAGCCATCCCCGCTTCCCATGAGCCCATAAACCACATAGCTGCTTTTCCTTGTGTAAACAGATTTTGCGAAGCGCCGTAATCAGCAGTCATGAACGAATCCTGAAACATCTTGACGTCCCGCAGCTGACTCATAAGCTGTGCCGTCTTTAAAAAGCTTGGATCCTGTGCAAAAGTTTTCTTCTGATCAACAGCGTCCAGAATCAGGCTTTGATCGCCGCTCACGCGCTGCAGTATATTTTGGTACAGCAAACCGAAGCTCCACAAATCTTTTCCATTGATCGACATCGGAGTAATGCCTTTGGCCCTGAACGCTTTGGCCACGTCCAACAGCTCATTGTAGGTTGCAGGAACCTTAACTCCGTTATCAGCGAACATTTTTTTGTTATAATAAATCACTTCGTAATCGCTGTTTCTCGGAAGTCCGTAAATTTTCCCGTCAAATTCAAACGATTTGTAGACGCCGGGAAAAAAGTTGTATTTGTCCCCTTCATACTCCTTGGCATTCAGCTCTTTCACATATTTGGCTTTAACAAGCGTACTGAGCTCAGCACCGCCATGAACCATGGTGACATCAATCGGTTCGTTGGAGGCCATGTAAGCCTTCAGCTTGTTTTTGAATGGCTCCTCGGCTAGTGCTTCCACATCAATCTTGATATGGGGATTGTCTTTGACATAGCTGTCAATAGCCATCTGCTCGGCAAGTCCTTGTCCGGATTTGCGATCCGGCAGGTTGGAAAATAAACGCAGTGTAATTTCTTTTTTGGCACCGGCAGCTGCCGGGCTTGGCGTACTTGAAGCTGAACTTGGCGTTGTTTTCGTATCAGTGCTGGCTCCGCAAGCTGCTAATGTCCCCACCATAGCCACAGCCGTTGTGAGCAAAGCAGCCTTAACCATAGGATTCGTTTTCTTCATAAGTGAGCTCCCCCTGAATAATAAATTTGAATGTTTCGCATGTAAGGTTCGTTTGTTACTTGGATCATAGCAAAGTGTTCGCTAAGAAACAGTAGAGAAAAAACGGGTAAAGTTTAATTTTATCGAATGTTGGAGTACATACGTTGTGAAAACTGCTGCGGGGATATACAATACAACCAGAATCAGTAGCATACATGGAGATGATCAATATAGGAAAGCTTTATTTAAACCTGAGCATTAAATATAAAATCTTCATTCTCTTTTACTTGCTAATTGTAGTCCTTTGTCTGACACTGGGCTATTATTCCTATCAAACCTCCAGTAAAGAAATTATTAACAAGGTCAGTACCACCAATCTCGGGATTATTAAAGAAGTGGACAACAATATTGTCATGCTGCAAAAAAACATTGCGGATTGGGTAACGGTATTCAGTCTCGCATCCGAGGTACAAAGCCAGCTTAAGCGCAGCGTAGGCTCAACCAGTGAGTTGGAAACCACGCTATATTCAGGCTCATCCGCATCGATCATGAACCAGATGCTGCTCACACGGAACTTTGATTATTTGGCTCTGTATGGGAAGGGCCCTGCCCCTCTGTTTCAGGTATCCACCGATGATAGCAGCGGTGCCAACCAGTTTATTCACATTCAGGAAAGTCCGATATACCGTAAAACCGAGGAGCTGAACGGTGCCTCATACTGGTTTCCGCTAACGGACGATAACAACGTGTTCATTCAGAATAACCGGAATGAGAAAATCGGAATGAGCCGGATTGTCCGCAATGTTAGCGATGGCAGCACGATCGGCTTCATTTTTGTGGGGATTAACCAAAATACGATCCGCAGCCTGTATTTAAAAAATTTACATGACCAAGACCATGGCATCGTCATTCTCGATCAAACCGGCTACCCGTTGTTAAAGGCGGGCAAGGATTTTTTTAGCAGCAACAACCCGGATTTGTCTTTTACAGCGACAAGGCAGCAAAGTGAGTCCGGTTCCATGATCATCAACAGCAATGGAGAGAAGCTGCTGCTTTCCTACAGCGGTATCAATGAAAACGGTTGGAGTATTCTGTATGCGGTACCTTTGGCTTCACTGACGCATGAGCTGGACTCGATCAAGGTGTTTGTTATCGTATTAATTTTGGCATGCCTGCTTCTCAGTATTCCATTTATGTTTATCCTGACTTCGATTTTGACTGCGCCCCTGCGGCAATTGCTGCTGTCGATGAAACGATTTCAGAATGGCCATTTTGACGAACGGGTAGATATTAAATATAGAGATGAGATCGGAGAATTAAGCCGCGGGTACAACAGCATGGTGGCTAACATTAAAGCCTTAATCGACGATGCCTACGTGCTTCAGCTCAAAGAAAAAGAAGCCGAGCTCAAGGCGCTTCAATCACAAATCAACCCTCACTTTTTGTATAACATGCTGGATACGATATTTTGGGAAGCTGAAGCAGCCGGTCAAAGCCGGATCAGTGAGATGATTGTGAACCTGTCCCGATTGTTCCGTTTAAGTCTGAATCGCGGCAAAAGCTTTACCAATGTGAAAAAGGAAAAAGAATTGATTGAATTGTATTTATCTCTGCAGCAAATGCGATTCAAGGATCTTTTGGAATATCGGGTTGATATCGCGGATGAAATCGAGCCCTATGTCATTTTAAAGCTCATTCTTCAGCCTTTTATCGAAAATGCGTTAATTCACGGCATAGAGCGTAAGCGCGGCGGCGGA
This sequence comes from Paenibacillus sp. FSL H8-0034, assembly GCF_038000305.1. Classification (NCBI taxonomy): domain Bacteria; kingdom Bacillati; phylum Bacillota; class Bacilli; order Caryophanales; family Paenibacillaceae; genus Paenibacillus; species Paenibacillus sp. FSL H8-0034. The sequence goes on along the minus strand of NZ_JBBOBS010000001.1, from coordinate 2,745,106 downwards.
ATTGTATCGGTTAGCGGCTCTCTGCAGGGCGATACCTTGCGATTTGTCATTGAAGATAATGGACCTGGTATGAATGCGGCAACGATTCAACGGATACTGGCAGAGCCAGCCGACAGTGACGTGTACACGGGACAAGAAACCAGTGGCTATGCGATCCAGAATGTGAATGCCAGACTGAGACATTATTACAAGGAAGGTTATCAACTGAATTATGAAAGTGAACTGGGTCAAGGAACCCGAGTGGAAATTATAGTCCCTGCCATACCCGATACCCAGGAGGAGCCACGCGTATGATCCATTTAATGATTGTCGATGATGAGGAAAGAGCCCGCACAGGCATACGTTCCCTAATTGATTGGACGAAGCACGATATCACAATCGTTTGTGAAGCCAGGGACGGGGCTGAAGCCCTCGAGCTGTTGAACAATGTTCATGTGGATATCCTGCTCACTGATATACGTATGCCGGAGATGGACGGGCTTTCCCTGATTGAACATGTAACGAATGATTATCCCCATATCAAATGTGTGATTATGAGCGGATACGATGAATTCGCCTATGCACAGAAAGCGCTGACGATCGGCGCCAGTGACTATCTGCTTAAGCCAAGCCGAACACAGGAAATATTGGATACGGTTCTTAAGCTTAAAGCGATCATTGAGGAGGCCCGCCATCAGGAGAATACGTTGGAAAAGCTCAAGGTCGGCTTTCGCGAAAGCTTTCCGCTTTTAAAGGAGAAGACTTTAAGCCGACTGGTGATGACAGATAATCCACCGTTCGAGCGTCTGCTGGCCAATCTGCATATCAATGGAGAGGCGTTTCCCCATCTGTTTTTTGGCATCATTGTCTTACAAATTGATAATCTGCATATGCTGCAGCGAAAGTATGATCAAGAGGATATCGAGCTGTTCAAATATGGTGTCAAGAATATAGCCGAGGAAACGTTCTCTGCTTTATTTCGATGTGCTGCATTTGAACATCAGGATGATATCATCGTTATTTTAAATACAGAGGATTGGACAGGCAGCGATGAATTGAACCAACACGTCGCAGAGGTGCAGCAGCATATTCGTCAATATTTGAAATTCACGGTTTCAATCGGTATAGGCAGCTTTGATCCGGGGATTAACCATCTGAGAATTTCGTATCAGGAATCGATCCGGGCGTTGGATATGAAATATTTTATCGGCACCGAAAAGATTGTTGATTACAAGGAAACTGTCGATGATGATCCCGTTCACACCTCCTACCCTTTATCCCAGGAGAGAGCGATAATTCAGGCTGTAGCCACAGGTGATCAGAACGCCATTGCGGACAGGCTGAACGCATTTAACGAAGCGCTTAAGCCAGCCAGCACCTCAAAAGAGCATATTCAAAAGTCCATGCTCGCGCTTGTATTTGCCTTATACCGTTATTGTATCGAAAAAAATATTAATACGAATGACGTATTCGGTGAAAGCCTTACAGAGCTTACCCGTATTATCGAGCATTCCAGTATGGATTACATCGTACAGACATTAACGGACGTATTATTAAAAGCCAGTGAGCAATTACATGTGAAAAAAAACAGTAATAAAATGTTCCAATCCGTACTTGATTATATGGAGCATAACTATCATAAGGACATCAATCGGGAAACCGTAGCCCGCGAAGTTTTCATTACTCCCGGTTATTTAAGCTTTCTGTTCAAGCAAGAGCTCAAAACCAATTTTCTCGACCATCTACACAAAATTCGTATCGATCACGCCTGCAGACTGCTCCACGATCGAAGCATGAAGCTAAGTGATATTGCCCATGCCGCCGGCTATAACGATGAAAAATACTTTTTTCAAATCTTCAAAAAGTATATCGGCATGACACCTACCCAATACAGAAACAATCTGGGCGCAGACTCCTTATGATTACCGATACAGAGACACTAAACATGACAAATACGGGGTAACCAATGGTTATCCCCTATTCCATACGCCTATTCATCTGCAGCTGCTTATTATATACGAAACAGTATGCTATTGCAGGAGCTCGATGTCACTCCAGGTTTTTGACCGATTCTGTGTCCAATTCGTCACCGTATTGCTGTACAATTGAATGGTGTAGATATCACCTTCGCTGTCTCGGTAAAAGGAAAGTCCATCGTCAGGGGCCTTCGACAATTTCCGCAGCTCCAGTGTAGGCAATACCTCGTACAAGCCCTCTTTCTGAGAATCCGTAAGCTCGCTGGTAAGAGGGTTCAACCCTGTAGAAGGGTCGATTCCCAGCTCATTCGTGTAAGACTTGCCGTACAGCCTTACAATCAATCGTCCATCGGGTTCAACTGGATTTCTTGTAGGGCTGTTAAACCCAATCGGGCTGATATCCTGTTCATTCCAGACTTCGTTGGCAAGGCGTATATTGCCATTTATGTCCATAAGCGCCAGCAAACCGGAGCCGCGGAAATAAAAATCCCTGAATGGCATGCGATCTCGTGCAATCCAAACCGAGCCGTCGGTATTTTTAACAACATATTGTGGCTTGTAGGGGTAGTTCGTGACTGGACGCAGTTGTCCATCTATAATCGCGAACAACTGATAGCGGCTGCTTGGCGGCGGACCTATTACGGCTATCGGGAAATAGGTGTACACGGCAAGCAGCTTTCGCTTGCTATCGATCTCATACAGCGTACCTTCAATCTGCAGCTTGGTATCGCCGAGAATCCCTTGTTCCTCTTTACGCAGCTCTCCAAGCTGAAAGCCTTCATAGGTGAGGCTGTTGCCCACACGTTCAATTACAGCCTTCTTCCCCTCATAGGCTCCAGCCTGTGCATCCTGAGCGGCCTTGTCACGGATATTTTGCGCCTGCTCCTGCTCGATCCATTCCGGTTTCGTTTGCAGCTTTTTATCGATTTTCATCATGGCGTAGGTTTTATAGTCTTGACCCAAGGCATCGACATACAAGGCTTGGGCGTCATCATATACAATTTGCTGGAGCACATGGTCCTGACCGCTCCATATCGAAAGTCCTTCTTCAAGGCTAAATTGCAAATCCATCATAAGTCGTGTATGAGCAAACGTCCATGTCAGCGGCATGTAGGTGACATCCCTGAACTCCAGGAACGGATATTCTTCCTTATCGTTAACAATTTGTGCGCCCCATAATTGAATGGGAGCAGTGGCAACCTTGGCCGAATAGGTGCGGGTCAACAAGTTTGCTGCCTTGCCACTCTGTACGTACTTTGTTTTCTCAAGAGCCGGGTACATCCAGTAAGGACTTGTGCAGCAGCTTCTGTAAATCTTCAATCCTTCGTCTGCGTTCCAATCGATACTGAGCTCAAGCTCCTGCATCAAATCCCAGTTTAACGGTATATAGGTCACATCCTTGTACACTAGAAATGGATAATCCAACTGCTTGTTGTTCATCATTTGACCGTTAACCTTTACGGGGAATTTCACTATGCTCACTTGAACAGAGCCCGCATCCGCCATAGCTATACCTGACCACAGGCACCACACTAGCAGCGCTCCGAGCCAGGTCAGCATCGTTTTCTTTAACATGTGCGCTCGCCTCATTTATACATATATTTTTCCAGCTATGAGTTAGACGCAAGATGTGTCAGAAAAGTTCTTGAGGACGAGTTAAGAAGCCTCCAGCTCACACGTGTCAGCGTGGAAACTGGAGACTTCAGAATGGGTACATTCAATTCGCCGAGGGTAAATCTCTTATGCCTTCGCTTGCAGCGGCACAGTATAATGGGCTGAATCGATCCAGCTGCGATCCGAAAATTCACGTCCCCGGACCACAACCTTATCCTCATAGATCTGCACATACATGCCCTGAGCAACATTATCATTCCCGGAGCTGCGGGTTTTGCCAACCGAGGCATTATTGAACCAATGAAACGAATTATCCTGGTTGTAGTGATTTTCCGTGGCAAAATTACGGTGCGTATGACCCGACAAAACAAATACGTTGCGGTACGGCTTAAGAATCTCACGGAATTCCTTGGCCCGGACCAGCTGATGCGAGCCTCCATCCATACCCGGTGCCGGCAGCGGTTGATGAATGAACACAAAAGCGGGTTTCCCGTCCTCATGCTGCTTCATCTGGTTGCTCAGCCAAGCCAGCTGTGCATCCGAATACCAGGCCCCTTCGCCATATTCCGGTTTATCGCCGACATAAGCTTCCTGAGATACCAATATGAAATGAAAGCCACCCATCCAGAAATCGGTATATGGTTGATCCTTATATCCAAAAAATTTCATAAATCGCTCTTTGGCCATAGCATCGCTTTTGCCATTGGGCATGGTTTCCTTGGCAAACTCGCCTTTCTTATCTAACCAAATATCATAGTAATCATGATTCCCCATGTTAGCGTAAATCGGAGGCAGCTTGTAACCGTTTAATATTTTGCGCAGCAGCTTATAATCCGTATCACGGCCCATATCCGTCAGATCTCCACCCAACACGATACATTCCACCGGAGATTCAAAGCTGCTGACGTCTTTCAATGCGGCATGCAGCTTATCTGTCATTATCGAGATCCCATCGGAAATATGCAGATCACTTAACAGGAAAAAGGACAGCAGCAGCTTATTCGACATCGGATTGGCTGCTGGCTCGGCAGTGATAGGTGTAGTTGCAGCTGTGGATTCAGATTCGGCATGCAGCGGTTTTTCATGATCAAGCACATACTTCCATATTGTACCGCCTCCCGCAAAAACCGCCAGGATGGCCAGCATTCTTTTGACAAATTGCCTTCGGGACATCATATGCATCCACCACCTGTTCTATCTATAAATCAGACGATAGCAGAATTATAGCATACAAAGATTAATCATTTCTCAATAATTCTAAGATTTCCTGAATTTAAACACGCCTTGCCTTATTGAGCTATGGGAAGACTGACCTCAACCGTTGTTCCCTCGTTTTCTATACTGAATACCTCTATCGCTCCTTGATGATTTTCAATAATCTTTTTACTCACCATAAAGCCGAGTCCCGTGCCTTTTTCTTTGGTTGTGTAAAAAGGTTCCCCGAGCCTGGATAGAATATGTTCAGGAATACCAAACCCTTGATCAATGAAGCGGAGCAGCAGGTTTTCTTTATCTTTACTTTTCAATTGAATCACGATCGTGCCGCCCTTGGGCATAGCTTCAATAGCATTTTTGATGAAGTTGATACAGACTTGCTTCAATTGATTTTCATCGCATAAAATATGAGTCGTCTCCAGCTCGAACTCGGTAACAATTTGCACATTGTTCATGATCGCTTGTGTCCCCAATAAGGTGGTCACTTGACCGATGAGCATGCGAATATCCTTACGCTCATACTGGACCGATTGCGGCTTGGCGAGAATTAACAGTTCACTCAAAATCATTTCGATCCGTTCGATTTCAGACGAGATGATATCAAAATAGATTTGCTTCTGAAGCGAACCCGATTGCATAAACTGAACAAAGCCTTTGATAGCCGTAATTGGATTACGGATCTCATGAGCAATTCCCGCCGCCAATTGACCGGCTATCGATAATTTTTTGGAATTGATCACAAGCTCTTCTGCTTGCTTCTGCGCAGTGATGTCTCTCAGAATAACAGCCCAGCCATGAATATGATCGTGCTCATCTCGCATACCGAAGCTGGACAGCATAATAGGAATGACCGTGCCATCCTTTCTGCATCTGACGGTTTCATAACCGGTGAGCGGCTCATCCGATTTTGATACCTTCTGCCTCATATCCATCTGCGGCGACAAATCAGGGAGCATAATCGGCAGCTTCTGAATGGAGAGGCCTATAATTTCGGCGGCTGACCATCCAAAAACCTTTTCAAATGCATGATTGACTCTGGACACCTTTTCCTCAAGGTTTACGATTAGAATCGGATCAACATTATGATCAATAAAGGATTCCAGCTGGTCCTTAGCGGCATTCAGCTCCTGAACCACTCTTTTTCTTTCACTGATATCGCGGTACATCCCCATGATCCCCACAATTACGCCTTGTTCATCACGTACGGGAGACAAGGTTCCGCTTACCTCGATGAGACTTCCATCTTTACGCAGTCGGATTGTTTCGAAGCCGATAACCGAATTACCCGATTTCACTTGATTCAAATTGAGTTTTACAGATTCCTTGAGATGATCGGGCACGATCAAGTATACCGAGTCAGCGCAAATAATTTCATCCAGACTCCATTGAAACATGCTCTCAAAAGCGGCATTGGCTTCTATAACCCGATCCTCAAGGTCAACGACCCATATCGCATCGGCATTATTTTGAATCAACGATTCCAGTCTGTCCTTGGTTTTCCTCAGCTCATCCTCAGCTTGCTTACGCTCAGAAATATCCCTTCCAACGCTAAATAATTTGGTAATTTTCCCATCACGATTTCTGATTAACTTCAAGGTGGTCTCGATCCAAATATAGTGTCCATTTTTATGGCGGGCTCTGCAGGTAAAGATATCGACCTCCGAAATGGGAAACAGTCCGTTATAGATCAAAAATGCTCGATCCTCAGGATGCCAATAATCGGTCGTAACGGTGCCAATTACTTCCTCAGGTTCATAACCCAGTATGGTTTTGATAGCGGGTGACACATAACGGGTAATTCCATCCGGCGTGCTGTATGAAATAATTTCCTGAGCATTATCTGAAATAATCTGGTACAGCTCCTGACTTTCCTTCAGCTGCAGCCATAATTCTTTTTGTTGGGTAATATCCTTGGCAATTCCGTATACCCCCATCACCTGATGGTTCACGATGATAGGAATATGTGTCACATCGAAGCTGAAGCCATTCCCGTTCTTATCCAATGCCTCCGTCTCATACCGTTGAGTAAGTCCCTTTGCTGCCAGTGCAAAATGGTATTCTACCTTCTTGTTGTCTTTAGGATGCATAAATGTGCGATAGTTGACCGAATTGTGCTGAATTTGCTGATCTGTATATCCGATAAGTCTCTCCACCGAATGGTTGATTGAAGTAAAAGTACCCTCCAAATCCATCGAGAAGATCAGATCGGGATGATGCTCGAATAACGATCTGTACCGTTGTTCACTGTATAATAATTGGCGTTCTTTCTCCCGCAATCCTTCGTCAGCCAATTTATAAGTGGATATATTATTAAACTGGGATATAAAAAATAAGGGTCTGCCTTCCTCATCCCTTACTAGGGAGACTGTTAATTGAATCCATGTAATAGAACCTTGCTTATGAAAAAATCGCTTTTCCATCTGATACGACTCCCGCTTGCCTTCGATTAATTGGTTCATAAGCTCATGATTAAGCTCTAAATCATCAGGATGTATAATTTCCTGAAAAGTGATCCAGGTCAGCTCTTCTTCCGAATACCCTAACATGGAGCATGCGGAAGCATTCGCCTTAAGAACGGCTCCATTTGTTGCTACGAGAGCCATCCCAATAGGTGCGTGCTGAAATGCCTGAATGAATAATTCATCCGCAAAACGATAGTCGTTAATCATAGGTCCCTCCCCGTGTCACAAATCGAAATAAGCTTTTAGATAGCTTTCTAGCAGGGTTACCTTCTTTCCTGCATCGACGATATTTTTTTGTGAATTTGTATTTGGAGGCTGGATGCATGAAGTGTGACTACATGAGCAACTACAAATAAACCCTTCATAAATGAAAGGGTTACTTGTAATTCGTTAATTCCATATTATGTAAATAAATATCGCATGTGTAATCGGTTATACTTTGCACAACCTATTTGAGCCAGCTCGGTGACCACCAGTTCCAACTGCCGAACAATTTCATTAAGGAGGGAACGACAAGCATTCTAATTATGGTCGCATCAATCAAAATAGCTGCTGCGATACCAATCCCAAGCTGTTTAACCCCGACAACGTCGGCAAATGCAAATGGTCCTGTCACCACAATCATAATTGCTGCTGCTGAGGTTATGGTTCTGCTCGTTGACGCCAGCCCGATGAGTACCGCACGATCATTGTCTTGTGTATTTCGGTATACTTCAAAGATTCGCGATACCAGGAACACCCCATAATCCATACTGATACCGAAGGTCAGTCCAAATATAAATACGGGAATCATGATGGCGATACTGCCCGGTTCCATTCCCATATTCCCCTCTTCAAAGATCCATACCAGAATGCCGAATGCGGCTCCCAGACTCAGGAGATTCATCACAATGGCTTTAAGCGGAATAAGCAGGGATCGGAAAGCAAAGAATAATACCAAATAATTGGAAATCACAATAAATAAGAGCACGTAACCAAGATTGTGAAATATAGCATCAAAGACTTCCTGCTGGTATTTGGCCTCTCCACCCAGCACATACGGTAAATTTGCAGATGCTCCGGTCTGCTCCCGTTGTCTGAGCCAGTCCATTACTTGTTCCGAAGACGGGCTTCCTCTTAATGTCACATGGAGCAGCATGTGGTTTTTATTCACAAATCGCTGCAGCACCGAGCCATATGGGTCCTGTGGCAGCGGTTGCTGCTGAAACGATGCATCCAGCTTCGCAGGCAGCATGCCCAAGGTGGAAAAAACAGAAGCAACACGTACCACACCGGGATCCTTTTCCAGCATTTGAACAAAGGCATAGGCCTCCATCCAATCTTGTTTGTTCAGGTTATCGAATTTCCCTTGCATGACCATAACTATAGGAGAGGTCGAAGGAGTAACGAAATGGGCTTGATAAACCTCTGCAGCCTGACGTGAGCTATAGACAGCAGGTAAAGATGACGCGTCCGGTATGGCAAGCTTCATCCTGCTTACAGGCAGCAAGCAGACGATTAGCAATAATGAAGCCAATACAAGCATACGGACCGGTTTGTCCATTACAAAAAGCGATAGGGAATACCAGATATTGTTTCTTCTGTATGCTGATTTATTGGACAGCGGCTTGCTTTCCGCTTGAATGGCTGGCCATAAGAATGACAGCATCGCGGGCAATAAGGTAAAGGTCAAACAAACCGAAACGACTAATACGGTCATCGCTCCTACAGCAACCGAAGTGAAAATAGGAAGTGGAATGAACAGGGTTCCCATTAAACCTAAACAAACACTGAACGCCGAGAATAAGACAGCCCTTCCAGCTGTCTTCATGGCTGTGACCATCGCCGGCTCTGCTGCTTGTCTCTCCAATTCTTCGCGAAATCGGCTGACCAGAATTAAGGAGAAATCAATACTCAGAGCCAGTCCGACCATCGGGATGACATTAAGCACAAAGTTGGAAAGCTCAAGCTGGGTACCTATCCCATACATCATCCCCATCGTGCAGGCTACCCCAATCATGCCTATAACAACAGGAATCATCGCAGAAACGATTCCTCGAAAAGCAAACCACAGGATCACAAAGGCGACCGGTATGCCGATCAGCTCGGCTTGGCGCAAATCACGTTCGCTTGCCCGGTTCACATCGTCCTGAACGACAGATTTCCCTGTCATGGTTACCATCATATCCTGCTGATTCAGCAAACGACTACGCATATTTGCCAGTACGGGCTTCAGCTGATAAGGCTTATAGGAAAAGGAAAGAAGTGCATAAGCGTAATTACCTTCAAGCATCCCCAGCGTCTGGAGTGGCGATATAACCTCAGTTAGACCGTCAATTCCACGCAATTGATTTAAGGCTTGTTCGATATAATGCTGAAACTTCTCCAGCGATACGAATTCTTTTTTTTCAAAAACAAGCATGATCGGGTCCTCGGGTATATGAAAATCAGCAGACAATAGCTGCTGAACCTGGACATAGGCTCCATTCGGGAGCAAGCCGTGATCCTTGAGGACCGTAGGCAGCTTGCTTGCGTAACTACCAAAAAACAGCAAAAACAAGGCCCAGAACGATATAACAACCTTGGGATAGCGGTAAGAGATCAGTGCAAGCCTGTGAACTCCCATATTTACTCTGTTCCTTGTAATCGGGTTGCCCGAACCAATTCAATAGCTAGTCCTGGTGCCAGATTCGCTAATCCAGGCAATAGTCGGGGCACAAGCGGTAAGCCAAACAGCCATTGCAGAAAGCGCCCCCATCGCATAGGACGCTTGAATTCCCGATGTATAGACTGCGTATATTCATACCGCCAGCTTCCAAGCGTTAGATCCCCGCGTAAATAGCGGTCGGCTAATGCGCCACACAATCGCGCCGAACGCAAAGCTATCGACATGCCGTCTCCACATAATGGCGGTATCATGAGCGCAGCATCCCCCACATGCGGAATCACATCCCATGCCAAGGGACTGCGCTTTAAATCAATCGGGGAAACTGCCGACTGTGTACCTGGCACCGGAGTCGCTTGAGCCAGTTTTCGATATAGCTTGGGGCTTCTACGGGCTGCAGCATCGATCATGCCAAAGATCGTTTTTTCTGTTTTTCCAAAAGCGCTCTGTGTCAAAAGCGCCGCAACATTCACAAGTCCACCTTCAATCGGCGAAATGCCCAGATAACCACCAGGGAACACATACAGTTCAACAACAGGCTCCATCTCTATTCCAGAGTAATGGGATTTCACCCCGATGTGCATAGATTGAACGGAACCCTTATTAGTAGAACCCGGAAGTCCTGAACGACGATGAGTTCCCCAAGCAGCGATTACCGTACGTGCCTGAATCTGTTTGTTCAACCCATCCCGCTTCGTCTCAATCGTATATCCATCCTCATTGGGATACACGGATGTGACCGTTGTTGCCGTCTGCAGCTGTGCACCGGACCTTAACACCTCATTATGGAATGTAGAATCCAGTAAATAACGACTCACTCCCAGAGCATGTCCAGGCAAAGGAATCTCCAAAGCAGCACCGTGACTAAAGATCAGCCTTATCCGGGTAATCATGCTTGGTTGCAGCAACTCCACAGCCTTCATTAAACCTAATGCTTTCAGTGTATGTTGGGATTCCGGGGAAAGGAATTCTCCGCAAACCTTGTGCCGGGGGAACAACTGACGATCGATCAGAGCGGTATTCCAGCCCTGATCCGCGAGCTTTTTGGCCAGACTGCTGCCTGCAATGCCAGCACCAAGAATGGCTGCATCGTAAGTAGGATTCATCCCTGCTCAACTCCGTTGTTGGAATTAGATCTGGTCTTGTTTAAGACGACGACATAGCGGAATAACGGTCTCCATGCATAAAACATCTCCGGGGTATCCAACGTTTTCCTCAGATGCTGCCAATCCGCCGATCGAAAGCCTTTGGCTACGGACAATGGCCCGTCGTGTAAAATGTAACGATTATTGGAAAGCATTCGCGTTACAAGCCACACCGCAGCCCATGGAATCCAATGCCGATGGATATCATTGATGACAACGCCTAATCGCGAAGCCTTCAGCATCCTGTCTACAACCTTGGGAAGCTCGATTGCTGCAAAATGATGTACAAATTGCGTTCCCGTAATGATATCTGCACAAGCCTCCGGCAGTGAAAACAAATCATCTTTCCTCACCTGTACACGCGGTTCATTCTGAAAGTACAGCCTTGCCTCTTCATAGGCTTCTTCTGTAATATCGATCAAAACAAGCTGGAGCTCGATGCGATTCCTGTCCGCCCATCTCAGGAGATGCGTATTTACATCCCCCGAACCGCATCCAATATCCAGAATAGTTAGCTTTCCCGGCTTGCCGGCATCCAGCCACAATCGTTTGACTCCATAAAGTGTAGGCGCAGAGGCACCGAAAATCCGATTCAGCCGCCGGAGGTGATGCAAGGCTTCCCGCAGCGCAGCCCCCCCTACAGTAAGGTCGTCCATCAATTCGGGCTCTTCGGCCCTTCGCTGGATGCTTCTAAGCACGGCCATAACCTATAAGCTGTTCTTGACTAATGACCGCTGGATGATACGTTATCGGGATCAGTTCTGCGGTCAGACCTGGGCCGAATGCCAGGGCAATCCCATTAGCTGGTCCGGAGCCCTTGCTTTTCAGCTCCTGTTTCATTTCGTTCAGGACAAATAACAAGGTTGCTGAGGATACATTACCATAATCACGAAGTATGGTTCGGCTGGGACGGGTCTGTTCATCTGTAAGCTTGAACAGGCTTTGTATGGAATCAACAATCCCTCGACCTCCGGGATGTATAGCCCATAGCTCTGGATTCGGCTTACCGTCTAACAAATGTTCAACCTCGGCAGGTATCAAGCTTGCGATCAGCTTAGGAATATTCGGAGATAAATAAAGATCAAAGCCGTAGTTGCCAACTTCCCATACCATCTCATCGGCACAATCAGGCAGCAGAACGGAACGCCCATTGTCGAGCTGAAACACATCCTTATGGTCAGGGCCAGGTGCCCCTATGATGCAAGCCGACGCCCCGTCACCAAAAAAAGAAGCTGCAAATAAGGCTTCACGCTGGCTCGAAGGCTGAATATGCAGTGTGCATAGCTCAACGCATACAATTAACACCTTGGCAGACGGATTGCCCAAGAGCACTTGCCGTGACAAAGAAATAGCCTTCAATCCGGCAGCACAGCCCAAAAAGTTAAGCGGCGTCCGATTGACATCGGCGGCTAGTCCCAATTGGTTAGCCAGGACCGTATCCAAGCCGGGCAGAAATTGCCCTGTGCAGCTGACCGTGAACAGATGGGTAATATCCGATGTCTTGATGTTCCCATCCAGTAAAGCTTTATGAGCAGCATCCAGACTTAAGGGAACCGATTCCCTTTTGTAGGTTTGCATCCTGTCCCTGGTTGAAGGGGCATCCTGTATTGTGCCTCTTGGAAAATAACGGCAGCTATCAGCGGATTCGAGCAGATTCGGTTCGCAGGTGTAGCGTGTTTCTACCCCACATTGCTTAAATATTCGTTTGGCCCAACGTGCGGAATCGGGACTATCTCTTAATGCTTCAGCTAATCTGTGTGCGGTATCCGCTTGATCGATCCGAAATTCCGGTACAGCCGTACCTATGCCCAGGATCGCAATGATTGGATCTGCGTGTTCCATATGTTACATCCATCCCCTCGCGCAATCTTCAAACGTTTATTTTCATGTTGGACATGTATCTGACTTTAACCACATGTATATGCCAATCGGGCTTGTAATATGACATGCAGCTCCCACCACCCGTGGAGGTATCCAGATAACAGGGTGCCTCCTTATGCAATCGTTTCCGGTAACGTTTGTATTTTAACAACGACATTTTCATTCAAAAATATATGTAATTTTAAAATTATTATTAAGATTTGATCGAAAAAACGGCTCATTTCTTGAGATTATGTAAATTTCGGCAAAACGGATTGAAAGTATAAACATCGTATTGTAACATAGGGAACGTTTCCGGAAACGTTTGTGAAGAGGTGTGCATGTGGCAAATATTAAAGACGTGGCTAAGCATTTAGGAATTTCAGTATCTACCGTTTCAAGGGCAATGAATAATCATCCCGATGTACGCGAAGAGACAAAGCTGCAAGTAATGGAGGCGATCCGAGCTCTAAATTACAGGCCCAATGCGATTGCGAGAGGATTAATTAACAAAAAAACGTATACGATCGGTTTAATGATCCCGGAAATATCGGATCCGTTTTTTGCCGGTCTAGCCAATGCAGTTGAGGATACTTTATCCAAAAAAGGGTATCAGGTTGTGTACGGAAATACGAACCGCGACCCTGAGAAGGAAAAACAGTTTCTTTCCAATGCCATTGAGCGACAGTTTGACGGGCTTATTATTACTCCCGATTTCCTGGACGATTCATTCAAGGAACTCATTTCCAGTCTGGATATGCCTGTCGTATTTTTACGGAGAAGAACGCCTCCGGGCTTATCGGCTCCTTATGTTGATGTTGATCATTATGAGGCAGCAACAGAAGCGGTCAATTATTTAATCGGGATGGGCCACAGGCAGATCGGATTTATCGGGATGCCGGAAAGCTCATTTACCGGGATTCAAAGATTGCTTGGCTATAAAGATACCATGTGGAAGCACGGCCTTCTCTCTGATGACAGCAACATCGTGATGAGTGGTGGAAGAAACATAGACAGCGGCCGAAAGGCCATGAGCAAGCTGTATGAGAAAAATCCGAACATAACTGCTGTATTCGCCGGGAATGATTTGCTTGGTATCGGGGCGCTCGAATGGCTGGCTCAGCACAAAATTGCGGTACCGGATCAGATTTCCGTCATAGGCTTCGATAATTTGGAATACACGGAGCTGCACTGGATCCAATTAACTACAATGGAGCAGCCCCGTACGGAAATGGGTGCCAAAGCGGCCGAGCTGCTGCTGCAAATGGTTTCTGATAAAGAAATGACCCCGAAATCCGAATTGATCAAAGCCAAGTTGATCGTAAGGCAAACCTGTAAGGCTCTGCAAATATAACAATCAATCTAAGATCATGCTATCCTGCTTCTTCAACCCCATGCCCATTGGGCAACAAAACTAGGAGGAACAAACGTGTTAAAAAAATGGATTGGTGTATTAACTGCCTTTACGCTCGTCAGTGTTGTAACGTTAACCGGATGCGGAACCAACAGTGCAGGTCCAACAACCGCTTCTGCTCCGAAACCGGCTGAAACCAAGGAAGCACCCAAAGACACCCCTGCAGCATCCAAAAAACTGACCGTGTATGCCGCCCTCAATGAAGATGATATTGTGCAAATTCAAAAAAAGTTTAAAGAAGATACGGGTATAGAAATCGAATATTTACGTTTAAGCGGAGCTGGAGAGGCAAGCACACGAATTCAGGCTGAAAAAGCTTCCCCCAAAGCAGATATCTTTGTCGGCGGCTCAGTTGAATTTTACGAGCCCCTCGCTTCCCAAGGATTACTAGAGAAATACTCCTCACCCAACGCTAAGGATCTGGATGCCCAGTTCAATGATCCTAAAGGCTTCTGGCAAGGATGGTATATGGGTGTTCTCGGCATCGTGCTGAATAAGGACAGATTCAAAAAAGAGCTTGAACCCAAAGGCATTAAAGAACCAAAAACGTGGGATGATCTGCTTGATCCTGCCTACAAAGGCTTATTCATAACGTCCAACCCGGCTACAGCTGGCGGAGGATACATATTTGTAGCAGACCAGTTGTTCAGATTAGGCGAAGAAAAGGGCTGGGACTATTTGAAAAAGCTCAATGACAACGTTCATCACTACACCCCTGCTGCTGGTGACGGCATTAATCTTACGGCTACAGGTGAATTTGTCGCCGGGATGTCCTGGTCGCACGATATCGTTAAATCAGCCAAGCAAGGCTATCCAATTCAGGTTATCGTTCCGGAGCAAACTGCGTTTGAAATCGGCGGCGTCGGTGTTGTGAAAGGCGGAGCCAACGCGGATAATGCGAAGAAGTTCGTTGACTGGCTGTTAACCAAGCCGGTTGGGGAAATGAACACGAAATTATCGAACCGTTATTCAGTGAGAAAAGACGTGGCTCCACCGGAAGGTATGATTAAAATCGAGGATGTTAAGCTTGTGAAATATGATCGTGAGAAAGCTTCCCAGATGAAGGCTGATGTTGTGAAGAAATTTACTGAAATGACCGGAAAGAAATAACAATCGCAACCGCCATATCAAGCAAACCGCTGACTTGCCTGTGCGGGGAATGTTTCTCACTTACCACATAGGCAAGTTTAGCAATCGAAAGGTGTGACCTGCCTTGACCTCACGTGCTGTTAAAGACGCATGGGCCGATTTGAAACGATTGAAGCAAGAGCCGATTCTGGCTGCACTTATAGTCATGATCATATTGATCACTGTTTATTTTGTATGCTGGCCGATCCTAAAAGTCATTAGCTTTCCGCAATTAAGCGATTATCTCCAACTGTTTAGCAATTCACGTTGGTTTCAGGCAGCGCTAAACAGCTTGTTCATGACGGTTATTTCAACGATTTCCTGCACCGTCGTCGCTTTTATTTTTGCTTATTCCATTACAAGGCTGAATATTCCGCTCAAAGGGCTTTTCCGTTTTATTACCCTTTTACCGATTGTCTCCCCTCCTTTTATCGTCGCGCTGTCGTACATTTTACTGTTTGGCAGACAGGGGATCATTTCCAAGCATGTGCTGCACCTTAACTTTGATATTTACGGCTGGCATGGGTTATGGCTGGTTCAGACGATTACTTTTTTCCCGTATGCCTATGCTGTTATTAACGGGGTCCTTAAGGCTGGTCCGACGAACCTGGAATATGCTGCGTATAATTTGGGAGCAACTCGCTGGCAAGTATTTAAGGATATACTATTCCCGCTATGCAGACCGGGGGTTGCGGGAGGCGCACTCATCGCCGCCATGAATGTGCTGGCTGATTTCGGCAATCCGATGATTATCGGAGGCAACTATACGCTTCTACCAACTGAGGCTTACATGCAGATGGCCGGATTGTTCGACCTGCCTTCGGCAGCTATGCTGTCTACGGCACTGCTCATTCCAGCGCTCGGACTGTTTGTTCTGAACAGGAATTGGGTCGGGAAACGATCCTATGTAACCGTCACTGGCAAAGAAACCTCCTTGGCGCCGTATCCTGTCCCTTTTTATGTAAAATGGGGTTTGTTCTCCTTCTGTTTGTTCGTTACGGCAGTTATATTAGCGGTCTATGGGGTGCTGTTCTACGGAGCTTTCACGAAGACATGGGGATATGACTGGTCCTTTACTTTGAATAATATGAGCTATGTGTTTGCCAAGGGTAAGGAAATGTTCAACAGCATCAAGTTTGCACTCATTTCCTCGATTGCAGCAGCATTATTTTCACTGCCGCTTGCTTATATCGTGCAAAGAAAGCAGATTGGGATCAATCGTTTGCTGGATTTTCTGGCCATTTTACCTGGAGCTGTCCCAGGGGTATTTCTCGGACTCGGGTTTGCCATTGCTTTTAACGAAGGTCCGCTTGTACTGACGGGAACCTCGGCTATTATGATTATCGCATTGATGTTCTGGAATTTACCTACCTGTTACAGCGCCAGCCTTGCAGGCCTGCAGCAGATTGGAACCTCTCTGGAGGAAGCGTCGCTCAATATGGGCGCTGGCAATTTCAGAACGTTCAAGAACATCCTGCTTCCCCTGCTCAGAGGGCCTTTTCTATCGGGACTTGTACTTTCCTTCCTACGTTCGGTGACCTGCCTAAGCGTAATCATATTTATTTATTCGGCAGGAACGTCGGTCGGTACGATTTCAATTCTGGGCCTTGTACAGAACGGTGCCTGGGGCAGCGCATCAGCATTTACGGTCGTGCTTATTTCCATCGCCTTCGCCGTACTCGGCATAGCTCGACTTTTTATGAAAGAACAGGGTAAATCCATTGGGTTATAACGGAGGCATATGATGAGTGCAGAGAACTCGATTATCAAAATTGAACATGTGACGAAGCAGTTCGGAGCTTTCAAGGCCATCAATAATGTATCACTGGACATACAAAGAGGCAGCTTTACCACGCTTCTCGGGCCAAGCGGCTGTGGAAAAACGACGCTGATGAGGTTGATCGCCGGTTTCCATGAGCCCGACTCCGGAACTATTTATATAGAAGGAAATCAAGTAAACGGCACGCCGGTGTACAAAAGAAACACCCCGCTCGTTTTTCAAGAATATGCGCTATTCCCCCATATGACTGTTTTTGAGAATATTGCCTACGGCTTAAAGCTGAAAAAGGTGCCCGCCAATGTGCTAAAGGAAAAAGTCGAAGCGATGCTCGATATGTTCGGACTACAGGGGTTGGAGCACAGGTATCCAAAGCAGATGAGCGGAGGCCAGCAGCAGAGAGTCGCATTCGCGAGGGCATTGATCATAGGACAAAATATTTTGCTGATGGATGAGCCTTTAAGCAATCTGGATGCCAAAATGCGTGTGGAAGTGAGAAACGATATAAGAGATATGCAGCAGCGTGCCGGAATCACGGCAATCTTCGTAACCCATGACCAGGACGAAGCACTTTCGTTGTCAGACCGGATTGCCGTGTTCAACAAAGGGACCATCTATCAGATCGGTACGCCCTGGGAAGTTTATTTTAAACCGAACAACAGGTTTGTAGCCGACTTTGTAGGTGTCGCCAACTTCCTGAACGGTGAAGTGGTTGGCGTGGAAGCTGAGGATTATATCGTCAAATGTGCGGATATGGCGATCAGGGTCGATAAAACCGGTTATACTGCAAAACTGGGAGACAAGGTGACACTGGTTATTAGACCGGAATGCATTTCCGTTATCCCTTATGAAACTAGCCAAGGAAATTACGATAATGTATGGAGCGGATTCATTACAAGAAGCAGCTTTCTGGGTCGAATGATCAGATATTGGGCAGAAGCCGGTTCTACACAGTGGATCGTTGATGATACCAGTCCAAGTGTTCGTGGATATTTGGAAGGTAACATCCGGATTGCCTTGGACAAAAAGAAGATCCATCTATTAATTGGAGATGAAGCATGAGACCCCTTGTATATGCATTGAATGTGGGTCGGGGTGACGCTTTTTTTCTGGAAATCCCCACGGAAAGCGGAGTTTTTGTCGTGCTTATCGACGGAGGGGATCAATTCTTTCAAGAGTCCGTTATTCCGTTTCGTTTCATACAGGAACGAGGCTGGAAACAGATCGATCTGATGATTCTAACCCATCTTCATCCTGATCATCTGACAGGCTTGCTTGGGGTAGCCGAGCATATTCCTGTCATCGAGGCGGTTATGCCTTACCCTCGGTTCTCGCTGACTTTACGTGATATTCGCCACCCAAAAGCGGTCCAAACAGCCCGGATGTTCGATAATTATAAGCAATTATGGGAGCTGCTGCTCCAGCAAAATACAATCATATCCTTGCGTCCACCTTTCAGTGAAGATGCTGCCTCTGCATCATGGAGTATCGGACCCTTTGTATTGCGGCATCTGGACCCACTATATGTCAATGATTTACCGGCTTACGAGAATATTATGCAGCTGTGTTCTTCACCTCACGAACCGGTCATACAAGAGAAGCTTCTGATTAATTTCGATTCCTTATCCAATCAGGACAGCAGCGTCTGGCTATTCGAGCAGACGGATGGTCTTCAGCTATTACTATTCGGTGGTGATGCGCTGCTCTCGAACTGGGATCGAATTATGCAGTATGAGAAGCTGCAGCCATGCGGCTTTAAGGTTGGTCATCATGGTATGGCTGATGGATGGAACGAACAGCTGCTCAGAAAGCTGTCTCCAGATTGGATATTAATTACGAACAATGACACCGAATATAAACAATTTCAGGATGAATGGGAACGGTTAGCGCATACGTCTGGAGCCGAGTTATATGTTACAGGCTCGCAGTCGGGAACCCTTTACCTCTCATCTATGCTACCGCTGGCTCCAGAAAGGATTGTGTACAAATAATGCCGTCAGTGCATCGCTACCGCATGATCGTCACCGATATTGATGGGACACTGGTGGATCTGCAGCAAATGATCAGTAAGCGCAACAAGGAAATGATTTATGCTTTTCAACAGCAGGGCGGGATCGTCACACTCGCCACTGGGCGGGTTGAAGAAGCTGCGCTGCCATACGCACAGGAGCTGGATATCCGTCATCCGGTTATCTTATACAACGGGGGTAAAATTGTCGATTTCAACACGGATCACTGTTATTTTGAAGCAAGGCTTACGCTGAATGTCATTGAAAGATGCCTTCAACTGCTGCAAGACCAACCGCTGGATATGATTTTTTATGCCGACAAACAAATATGGGTCAAAGAAATTACGGAACCTATCGAGGCTTATATGAAAAAGGATAAGGTACAGTGTCACAGCTGGGATACTCCGGATTTTTTGAAGCAAAGCAATGTCAACAAAATACTAATCATTAATGAGGATCAGGATTTCTCCGGAGTATCGGAAGCACTGGAAGCTATGGTGGGGGTTAACTGTGAATTGGTGCGGTCGGAGCCTACGTACCTGGAAGTGCTGCCTCGGTCGGTGTCCAAAGGGCAGGCTTTAATAACGCTTGCGAACCATCTTGGAATCGAGCTGCAGGAAGTGATTGCGATCGGTGACAATTTAAACGATTTGGAAATGATACAGACTGCCGGATTGGGAGTAGCTGTCGGGAATGCGCATCCAGAGCTCAAAGCACATGCGCAATATGTTGCGAAATCCCATCTCGAGCATGCCGTCGCGGAAGTCATACACAAATATGGTCTGCATCCCATATCACATTCATCGTGAATCGAATTATTATTGCCAAAATAAATAATTATTTTCATACAACGGCAGAAATGCCGTTTTTATTTGTTCATGTGCGTGTATAAATCAATCCAACTTTCTCTTGCGCACCGGATACAGCATGGTGAAATCGAATGTCTTGATGGATTCATAAGGAATGGTTAAAGCATTCAACGGTTCGAGTGGCACCGTCTCCATCCCCAACACGCCTTGTCGCTTATCCAGCTCATAATCAGGTGACTGCTCCAACCAGGCAAACATGGCTTCATACACACGCCACATGTGTGCTTCATCTCCGTGCACGCGCGCGCTCGCACACAGCCCTCCGCTCACTTCCAATGCTTCTATGCCATCGGGTACATTACCGAATTCGGCAACCGCCAGTCCAACCCAGAGCGTATCGACCTTCTCGCCCCACTGCTCCTGTGGAATGAACACATACGCCGACGGTCCAAGCGTCAGTCGTGCATCCTCCAACGGAACCTGCGCTGTTAGTTTGCTCCACGCTACCCGTGTACCACTCTTGTCTGGCAGCATCGCCGTCCGTACCGCAAGTGCTTTGAAAGGCGCTACTTCTACACATTCAACCGCTATCGTCTCCTTCATCGTTCTACCTCTCCTTTACCTAAATTTTCATATTTTTATTAATGTTCGTAATTTTGTTCTTATTCGCTATTCCCTCTTGTATTCCTCCTAAAATTCTCTTAATTACCATAATCTATTCACATTCATGCTCCTCGACAATAAAAGCTATGGCTTGACAGTGGGTTTCGAGTACATTTTTAGCGACTATCTGGTAAACTTTGAAAAAAGATTCATAGGAGGAATACGATGATTCAAGAGATGACCGTCTATGCTATCGTGTTTTTTGTTACAATTGGTATCATGCTTATTCTATGTATAGATGTAGTCACAAGGAGCCGCCCCGTGAAGCTATCAACCAAAAAAGAAATGGAAATACAATTGGATAAGGTTCAGGCTTCTACTGATCATTACGAAAAAAATCTTGCTTTCCCCTTCTATATCGACTGCACTCAAAATTCTGAGCAACAACGTATAGAACATTAGTTCTTGATGCTAAAATAAAAACAAGGATAGTCCCGCTGCTTCTCCAGCAGCAGAGCTATCCTTGTTTTCATGTGCACACATTCATATTCAGATATCTTCCTGATCTTCCGTAATGTCACCTATGACCCCGTTTTCCATCAAATATTCTCGAATCGCCTTGGTGCTGTTCGGTCTGGGCCATCCATCCTCCAGCAGTCGTTTTTCCGCCCAGAATAATACAATCCCTCTGACCTCCCGTTTGAGTGCATCATCTGATACATGAATAATACTATCCTTCAATATGGTTTTCATATTTACCTTCATGTCGGTTTGCAGCTTGATCTTCATGTCACCACACCCTGTTTGTATGCCTATTCTACAGGATATGTCCTTGCACCCGAATAGGTTTCACATTTTTAACAGATGTAAACAGTCACTTATTTGAAATACAAGTCGTTAGGATCGGTCTTCGATCTTAAATTCGTGACATACCGACAATAATGCTGGTAATGTGCTTTATACAGCTGGCCGTTTTTGGCAGGTGAATAAGTCAGATACAGCTGGCGGCGGCTGACGTTGGCTGTATTCGGACCGCTTTGATGCGGCGTGAACGAATGGAAAATAATAATATCTCCAGGTTCTGTCTCTACGATTTGTCCCTTGGCCGAATCAATTTCAGCGATTTCCTCCGCATTCATATTACGCAGCTCGCCCGGTGTTGAGCGGAATTTAGAGTGATAGCCCGGAAATAGCTCCAAGCCCCCGTTTATCTTCGAGGCGCCATCGATAGCGACCATGACCGAAATCAATCCTTCTATCGGAAAGCCCTGCCACCATGAGGCATCCTGATGCATCGTATACCCCGTCACACCGGGAAGCTTATAAATAAGCTTGTCTTTGAACAACGTCGGTTCATCCTGATAAATATCACGAAGCGGCGACAAAATACGTTCATCGTTCACCAGACCGTGGAATACAGCCGAAAGATCCTGCACAGGGTCGATCTTCTCGATTATGGAACGTTCTTCGATCTTACGGTAACCAACACGCAGGTTGTTCGGATCGAGATATTCGTTCAAGCTGAGCAGTCTTTCGCTATCTTGACGCCATACGGCAGCCTCTTGTTCGGAGAATACTTTTCGCAGCACGAGATACCCATTGTCGTTGTAGCTCTTCAATTGATCGTTCGTTAAATAAGCAACCTTCTTCATGCCAACACATCCTTTTCTATTTGACTATATAGTTTTTGCTCAATTCCTGATATCATCTTACTACGTACAAACCAAGACTTACATGCAGGAACTTCTTAACATCCATATCTTTTTTTGTGCGTAAGCGAGAGGAGGACAAACGATGTTGGACACAACCTTCCAGGCATCTCTGGTGCGCTGGTACAATACTTCGATTAAAAGGTCATTTATGCTGGCAGAGGATACTTACGAGAATTGGGTGCTATTGGCGGCTGATGAAGGCAGCTTTTTGTATCGGATGGGTAATGAGGAAGGACGTGCCAAATTTGGTGAGCTCCTACTGTGTCCTCCCGGTGTGACACTGTACCGCCAGGCGCTGGAGCCAATCTCTTTCCTATTCATCGAATTCAGGTGGACAGATGCGGAGGGTCGTCCTATTGTGCCTGGACCCGACGTCTCTTCCGGCAAAGTTTCCTTTCATAGAATCGATCACTACTCAGCGACGTTTTCGCGCATTCGCGAGTTTGCTGATTCGAGCATTCAGGGGTGGTTCGCTTATAAGCAGCATTTGTTGACCGATGTGTTGTACTTATGTGCCGCAGAGCAGCTGGACAAGACGACTCAAATCACTGCAGCGGATCCGGTCATCCGTACCACGGTTCGACATATCCACAATCACGCATACGAGCCGCTTTCCTTGAAGCTTTTGTCTGATCAAGCGTCCTTGAGTCAGTCGCAGTTTTCCAGACGATTCCAGGCCGCTATGGGCGTCTCGCCTATCGTGTATTTGACAGCTATCCGAATGCGCAAGGCACAGAGCCTGCTGTTGAATACTGAGCTTACTTTGGAAGCGATTGCTCAGCAATGCGGCTATCAGAACGGATTTTATTTGAGCCGGGTATTTTCCAATACCTACAACATGAGTCCATCTGCCTTTCGCAAAGCTTACCGGATTTAAGAAAGTCAGCTATACAAAACAATAAATACCCAAACTTAATACTATTACATTGCTTTTGTTTGTGTTTGAATTTGATATATTCAAACACAAACAAATATGATAAGATGTAAACAAAATCAAATAAACATTCATACGGAGGTATAAGCATGGTACAAAGTTTGTGGGAAGCGTCTAAAGCATCAGAGCAAGTCACCGGTCTGGATCAACTCGTCTATCGTTCCAATCTGATAGGCACGGATCGTCGCGTATGCAATTATGGTGGAGGAAATACGTCCAGCAAAACCATCGTCAAGGATTTCCGTGGTCGTGACGTAGAGGTCATGTATGTCAAAGGCAGCGGTTCTGATCTGGCTTCCATGAAAGCGTCTAATTTTACTGGCTTGCGCATGGAGGATATTCGTCCTTTATTTGAGAAATCGGAAATGCCTGATGAAGAAATGGTCGCTTATTTGGCAAATTGCATGATTGACGCCAAACATCCACGCGCATCAATCGAAACCCTGCTGCACGCTTTTCTTCCATTTAAACACGTTGACCATACCCATCCCGATTCCATCATAAGCCTTTGCTGCGCCGATAATGGCAAGGAGCTGGCAAGTGAAATTTTCGGTGACCGTTTTGTATGGGTCCCTTATATTCGTCCCGGCTTCACGCTCTCCAAAATGATCGCAGAAGGCGTGTTGAACAACCCTAAGGCTGAGCTTGTCCTAATGGAAAAACACGGCCTGGTCACTTGGGGCGAAACGTCTGAAGCGGCTTACGCCCAAACGATCAAAATCATTACCGAAGCGGAAAACTTCATCGAAGCACGCATTAAAGAAGAGCAGGCTTTTGGTGGTGTGAAGCATGCCGCACTAGCCGCAGAGGTACGCAGAACCGTGGCTGCACAAGTGATGCCGACGATTCGCGGTGCAGTGAGCGATGCCAAGAAGATGATTCTTTCCTTCGACGATGCCGACGATGTTCTGCAATTTGTAGGCGGACACAACTCCGCAGCATTGTCCCAGGTTGGCGCGGCTTGCCCGGATCATCTCGTCCACACGAAGGTTGTTCCCCTGTTCATAGACTGGACGCCCAATGCAGACGATATCGAAGGTTTGAAAGCGAAGCTAAAAGAAGGCGTCGCTGCATATAAAGAAATGTACAAAGCTTACTTCGACCGTAACAAAAATGAAGGCGATGTGATGTTTGAAGCTGCGCCGCGTGTCATTCTGATTCCGGGAGTAGGTATGATCAATACGGGTAAAAGCTGGGCGATGTCACAGGTTAGCGGCGCTTTGTATCATCGTGCGATAGCTGTCATGAGAGGCGCTACTGCTCTGGGTCAATTCGTATCGCTAAGCGAAAACGAATCCTACAATGTGGAATATTGGCCATTAGAGCTTTACAAATTGTCGCTAGCTCCTGCTGAAGCGGAATTTTCCCGCAAAATTGCTTTTATTACCGGCGGAGCTGGCGGGATTGGCAGTGAAACGGCTCGTCGTCTTGTATCTGAAGGTGCGCATGTTGTACTGGCCGACCTTAACTTGGAGGGTGCCGAGAAGGTAGCGGCAGAAATCAATGCCAAGTATGGAGAAAATCGCGCGATTGCCGTCAAGATGGATGTAACGAGCGAAGAAATGATTCAAGCTGCTTATGCCGAGACTTCCATCACCTACGGTGGTGTGGATATTATCGTCAATAATGCCGGTCTTGCCACCTCCAGCCCCTTTGACCAGACATCGTTGAAGGAATGGAATCTAAACATGAACGTGCTCGGAACGGGATATTTCCTTGTGGCCCGTGAAGCCTTCATCCTGATGAAGGAACAAGCCATCGGCGGTAACATGGTATTCATTGGCTCCAAAAATTCCATATATGCCGGAAAAAGCGCGTCCGCATACAGCTCTGTCAAAGCACTGGAAGCTCATCTCGCACGTTGTATCGCTACAGAGGGCGGAGAATTTGGTATTCGTGTCAATACAATCCTGCCGGATGCGATCCTGCAAGGCTCTGCGATCTGGAACGGAAGTTGGCGCAATGAACGTGCCGCTGCCTACGGCATTGAACCCGATCAACTGGAAGAGCATTATCGTAAACGTACCACCCTGCTCGTTAATATTTATCCGCGTGACATTGCCGAGGGAATTGCCTTCTTTGCATCTTCCAAATCCGATAAAACCACCGGCTGCATGCTGACGATCGACGGCGGCGTTCCTGCTGCATTCACTCGTTAATCATTGTCTGTGCAAGTATGTTCTTAAGTGTACTCCGATGTATACAAACCCATACAATGAATGCATGTTCACCCCTTTGTATACATCGGATAACTCATAGATTTACAATTAAAAGGAGGCCGTGACATGCCGTCTGCCACAGGAGAAAAGCTTTGGATTATTCCTGACGGTTACATTCCGGAGATCAGCTCAGGGACGTTAACCAGCCACGAATCGATCTGTGTATTGAACACATCTTCAGAGGATGCACACATTACTATTACGATTTTTTTCGAGGACCGTCCTCCGCTTGAGGACATTCAGGAAATGGTTGCCGGCCGCCGGACCAAGCATATCCGCACGAGCTCCTTGGCTACCAAGGAAGGAACGTCTATTCCACTTGGTGTTCCCTATGCGATTGAAGTACAAAGCCATATTCCGATTATCGTACAATACAGCCGTCTGGATACGACTCAGGCCGAGAATGCTCTGATGTCAGTCATCGCTTATCCCATCAAATCCTAAGGTAGAGGAGCTTAACCCATGGACAAAAATGTTCAAGCCAATTATGAATTAGCGAAAGAACTGTACGCAGCTCACGGCATCAACGTCGATCAAGTGCTCGAGCAGCTGGAAAAAGTCAAAATTTCAATGCATTGCTGGCAAGGCGATGATGTAAAAGGATTCCTTAATCGAGATCAGGATTTGACCGGCGGTATTTCCGTAACCGGTAATTATCCAGGAGCAGCACAATCCCCTGCACAGCTTCGAGCGGATTTGGAGAAAGCGTTCTCTTTAATTCCCGGCAAGCACAAGGTAAATCTCCATGCGATTTATGCGGATACAGATGAAAAGGTCGAGCTGAATGAGCTGGAGCCGAAGCATTTCCAAAAATGGGTTGATTGGTGCAAGGAGCAAGGCTTGGGTCTGGACTTCAATCCGACTTGTTTTTCTCATGAAAAATCCAAGGATGGATTTACTTTAAGCCACTCCGACCCGGAAATTCGTCAATTCTGGATCGATCACTGCAAAGCCTCAAGAAAAATCGGCGCCTTTTTCGGCGAGCAATTGGGTCAAACGTGCGTCACCAACGTATGGGTTCCAGATGGCTACAAGGATGTTCCGGCAGACCGTATGGCACCAAGACAGCGCCTGAAATCGGCATTGGACGAAGTATTCGCTGAAGAGCTCAATCCAGCCCATAACCTGGACGCCATTGAAAGCAAGCTGTTTGGACTCGGCTCAGAAGCGTACGTGGTCGGCTCCCATGAGTTCTATATGGGCTATGGCATCCAAAATAACAAGCTGATCTGCCTGGATGCAGGTCACTTCCACCCGACAGAGGTTATCTCCAACAAGCTGTCATCTCTTGCCCTCTTCACCGATGGCATTCTGCTGCACGTCAGCCGCCCAATGAGATGGGATAGCGATCACGTGGTAACGCTGGACGATGAGCTGATCGAGATCGGCAGAGAATTAGTGCGCGGCAATCTGCTTGAAAAAACACATATTGGCCTCGATTTCTTCGACGGCAGTATTAACCGTGTAGCGGCTTGGGTAATCGGCACACGCAACACGATCAAAGCACTGATGCGTGCGATGCTTGATCCAGTCGAAGCCTTGAAGAAAGCCGAGCTTGAAGGCGACTACACTACACGTCTGGCATTGACGGAAGAGTTCAAGTCCTATCCTTTTGGCGCCATCTGGGATTACTATTGCGCGTCCAAAGGCGTGCCGGTGCGTGAAGAGTGGCTGGCAGAAGTAAAATCCTACGAGCAGGAAGTATTGCTTAAACGCGGAAACTAATTAACGAATAAGGGTGATATCCTTTGGGGAACATTGTCGCTTTTGATCTGGGGGCGAGCAGCGGCAGAGCGCTGCTCGGCCGCCTGACGGATGGCAAGATCGAAATCACGGAGCTTCATCGGTTTTCCAATGATCCGGTGCAGGTGGGCGACCGCTTGCATTGGGATATTTTACGGTTGTATCATGAAATCAAGCAAGGACTACTGATCGTCAAGAATCAGGGAATAGAAGTAAACAGCATTGGCATTGATTCCTGGGCCGTTGATTTTGGCTTTATCGGCAAAAATGGCGAGCTGGTTGGGAACCCTTATCATTACCGGGATCGACATACGGAAGATATGATGGAAACCTTGTTTGCACAGATTCCTGCGTCGGTTATTTTTGGGAGAACAGGCATTCAGTTTTTGCAGTTTAATACGATATTTCAATTATTTGCGCTCAAACAGGCTAACTCCCCTTGGCTGCAGGCAGATAACCGGTTTTTGATGATTCCGGATTTGCTGAGGTATTTCTTGACGGGCGAGATGCACAATGAGTTTTCGAATGCTACAACGACCCAATTATTTAACCCGGTTCAAGGTAGCTGGGACTCCGAGCTGTTGAGGCTGCTGGATTTCCCTGCATCGTGGTTTGGCAATGTGCTGCAGCCTGGAAGTCAAGCTGGTATGCTGCAAGCATCCGTCTGTGAAGAGCTGGGCATACCTTCGATTCCCGTTTATGCGGTTGCCGAACACGATACAGGATCTGCCGTCGCAGCGGTTCCGGCTACGGATCGATCCTTTGCTTACTTGAGCTGTGGCACCTGGTCACTGATGGGAACCGAGGTACACAAGCCGATCATTAATGAGATGGCGCAGAAGCTCAATTTTACCAATGAAGGTGGCGTCGAGGGTACTTATCGCCTGCTCAAAAATATTATGGGCCTGTGGATTTTGCAGGAAAGCCGCCGCGTGTGGGAGAAAGCAGGAAAATCGTATGCTTTTCCCGAATTAGTACAATTGGCCGGAGCTGCTCAGCCATTCAAGGCGTTCATAGATCCTGATGATGCCTTGTTCCTGGCTCCTGGTGATATGCCTTCAAGAATAACCCAATATTGCCATCAAACTGGGCAGCAAGCCCCTGAAACGATCGGTGAAATCGTTCGCTGCATTCTCGAAAGCCTTGCCCTCAAATACCGCTACGTGTTTGAAATGACGGAACGCTTGTCCGGGCAGCGGTTCAATGGTTTGCATATGGTCGGCGGAGGCATTCAAAATACGCTGCTCTGCCAATGGTCAGCTAATGCGATTGGCAAGCCGGTATGGGCGGGTCCATCTGAAGGCAGCGCTATCGGCAATATGGCCGTTCAATGGATTGCCCAAGGGGTATTCCAGGACATATGGGAAGCGCGTCAGGTGATTCGGGATTCCTTTAGCATTATTACTTATGAGCCTGAAGCACAAGATCTGTGGGCCGAAGCCTATGATCAATTTCTGAAACTGACAGGAATGACTGAATAACATTGTTTGTGAAAAGAGGTTAAGTATGCTGGTTGCGGAGCGTTATGAAAAGATTGTAGGTTTGGTCAACGAAAGAGGCGGTATCCGAGTTTCTGAGCTGAGCGAGCTATGTCAGGTTACGGAGGAGACGATTCGCCGTGATCTGGACCGCTTGGAGCAAGCTGGGCGTCTGCGCCGCTCGCATGGTGGAGCGGTCAGTGTCAAGGACAATCAGCAGCCGGAAATTCCATATGCTGAACGGGAAATCACCTATGCCGATGAGAAGAAACGAATAGCTCAGGAAGCGATCAAGCGGATCGACCTGAAGGATCGTATCTTGCTGGATGCCAGTTCGACGGCTTGGTATATGGCTGCCGATCTGCCTGATCTGCCTCTCACCGTATTGACCAATGCAATCAAGGTCGCAACGGAGCTAAGCAGTAAGGAAAAGATCGAAGTCATCTCAACAGGCGGCATATTAGCGCAGCGTTCCTTGTCCTTCGTAGGGCCACTGGCCGAGCGTTCTCTGGACGCCTACCATGTCAATAAAGTTTTCCTGTCGTGCAAGGGCGTTCATCTTGACCGCGGCATCAGCGAGTCCAACGAGCTGCAGGCCCGTATTAAGCAAAAGATGATCGGCATGGCGGATGAGGTGATTCTATTGGCCGATTCCAGTAAATTCGGTGTGCAGGCGTTCACGCATGTTGCCGATTTGTCCGAGGTCGATGTCATTATCACGGACCGCCGCATAGATAAGGAAACACTAGAGCGGCTGCAGGAGCTCGGGATTAGCGTTATTACGGTGTGAGAACGGTTGTTCCAAAAAATCCATAGTATCCAGCCTGTTCCTAAATGTGAAAGAAGAAGCCTACGTTTTTCCACAGTACATGTGTGAAAAGTGCAGGCTTCTTTTTCTTGGATATAAACCTACTGTTTTTTAGTTCATGTATTCATTCATTGGTTGTGATGTAGGTATCGAATGGGCTTACAGAATTTTGCTAAAAATCTGTACTTCCTGACGATGGAAAATATAGGGCAAAAATCGTTTGTTGACAAAGCGTTGGAACTGTTGATGATAGGCATTCACATCAAAGCAACCGTAAGGTATTCCCAACGCGACCTGACGTCTGATCATCCTTTGTATGAAAGGAATACCAACATGCTTGCGGTAAGCATCCTCTCTGATGAACATTGAGCTCCAGTACAAAAACTGCTCATTGGAACGCTTTGCCACGATCCATCCGACAATATCTTTACCTTGACGAAGCCACAAACTGGCTTGCTGATCAATATCACCAAAGCTATAGCTTTCGAATGGAGAAAGGGCATATGGATACCAGTCTGCCTCCTTCAGCTCCTCCCATTGCTTAACAGTGATGTCCTGCCAGTCGTGTACCGAATAGCTCTTGGGCAGCGGTATATCCAGACTCCATTTGGAATGACTATTAATCAGCAGGCAATCAAACTGATAATGGGTCACCGCCCCTTCATCCTTCTGCCAGTCACAGGCTGTCAAGGAGTCTGGGAAACTAACAGTATGCCCCGGCTGCAAAGTAATCTGTAAGCTGCGGATGCCAAGCTCCTTAAACTGCTTTACTGTAAAACGAAGCAACTCCTGCTCTAAAGCTTCACTCTGATAAGGAGGCGCGATTCCAAATGAATGCAAGATCCCCAAAGCGTCGATTATCCTGATCTCAGCCAAAACTAGAGCTGCCGGATCCCCATTAATGCTTGCTCCTACACTGATCCGGGTAGATAGATCATCATTCTGCGTGAAATAATGAATATAATCCGGTAATGCCAGATGTTCGTAGGGCTGAATCTCCAAAGGCTGTAGGACGTAAATGTCGGTCAATGGATTCACCACTTTCATCGAGTATCTGTGTCTTAGATATTAAGTTGAAAAGTGACGTTGTAGAATGGATTTCTCTTGACCAACTGCATTTTATGGACTTCTGGTTCCTGTGATACCACTAATTGTTTGTTCTCTGCCGTTATCAGTATCACGCTGTGTTACTGTAAGGGTAATAGGGCCGCTTGCTATTGTGCTTAGATTAAAATTGGCAGTAGTAAACTTGTCATCAGCTGTTTCATTTACTCCAACTATAACTTCAGGATTTTCTACAGAATGAATTCCATCGGAAATAGTCACTTTAATTTTAAAACCGGGTTCTCCGGTCCCAGTTACTATTTTATGGTTATTATTAAGATCGACTGGAGTGTTAATCGTTGGTGATTTTAATATAATAGTGAACGCAGCCGATCCTACTGCAGTGCTTCCTCCATTGTATACACTATAGGTGACGCTTTGCTCCGTATATAGCTTCTGAACAGCTGGAACGGTATAGGTAACCGAATTATTCACAGAATCCAACACAGAAGATGTTGCTGTTACATTAGTAGATGTCATTCCGTCAATCGACTGTTTGAACTTAAGATTTTGGTAAATAGCTTCACTTACTGTTTCGACTGTTGTAAATTTGACGGTCACGCTACCGTTAACCGCACTAACAATAATCTTGGCTACGGTAAAGCTCGCCGTATTGTAGGCAGTTTGATTCTGATAGGACAAGCTGTAAACGACGCTTTGATCTGCATCTGTAAATTGCACTTCGTTCACCTTGAAGGTAACGGTGTTACCAGATACTTCAATCGGTAAAGGTGCCTCGGTCGAAACTTGTCCACCATTTATGGACCGAATAATCATCATGCCCTTGGTCGCTTCGGCGATAGATACAGCCTTATCGAAAATAACCGTGATGGTTCCGTTCACCGCGCTAGCTGAGTTGATAACCGCATCAGGAATCTTGGCTACGGTAAAGCCCACCGTATTGATGGTAGTTCCATTCAAATAGGACAGGCTGTACACCACACTTTGTTTAGCCGCCGTCTGTCCCACCTCAGCTACTTTAAAGATAACGGTATTACCGGATGCTTGAACCAGGGAAGGTATCTCAGTTGTGCCTGCTCCACCATCTATGGAACGACTAATCTTCATACTATAGGTTGCTTCGGCGACAGTTACAGGTTTATTGAAATTTACTGTGATGGTTCCGTTCACCGCGCTTACAGTACTTATCACTGCCTGCTCTACCGGCTGTTCCGTCGTTGGTTTGGCGGCCAACGTGAAACCTGCTGATACCGTACTGGAGAGCTTGTAAGCCACCGTGTAGACAATACTCTGTGCAATGTCAGTCGCAGCTATTGTGGGTACACTCAGCGATACCACGGTACCGTCTGCATTCAGCTGGAGACCTGAAGGAACGATAACCTGAGGATTACTGCCTCCATACACCGATTGTGTAACAACGAAGTCTTTAATAGTAGGTGTGCTCGAAGGCGCACTACCAAAGCTAATGGTAATGAGTCCATTCTGCACACTTATTCCAGGCAGAGGTGAGTCAGGATCGCGTTCTTCCCTTCCATCAGGGCGTACGATAACGGCGTCAGCCGGAATGACTGCGGGATGCGCAGCAGCGAATGTTTTAAAAGCAGACAGATTAAGCTTACCAGGATTCGCAGCCATGAATTGGGCATAATTGAGTCGGCCCTCAGGTAAATCCGCAATAAAACTGGAAAGCCCCTTCGTATTCAAATTATTGTTCAATTGTACGAGCAGGCTTGGGTTTGCTGCTATATCGCTAAGCAGATATTTTTGATTGCCTACATAGTAGCCCGGATTGGATGGAGCTGCGAAGATAGGTGCGGAAGTTGCTGCCATTAGAAATACAGAGGCAGAGGCAGTAATAAGCAGCTTCTTGGTTGCCTTGGACATGGGTTCTCACCTTTCATTATGCAATTTAATAAATAATCGATCTACAAACTATGGATTTATTGAACACTCACATAAAAGGATTTCAGCAATGTCGAACCATTGTAAGCTGTCAACGTCAACGTTTCCCCGCTTTGTGCTCCAATTAAACTGACCGATATGCTTCCATTGACTGGAATAGCATCGTTCAATTTCACAGTGCCCTTCATAATTTCTACTTTCGTTACTTGTGTATTGACAGCAGCTTCGATCTTGGTCAGTAACAGCCCATCAAATATAGCTGATGTATTCGATATCCATAAAACATTGTTCGACGAGCTTTGGCTTGAACCTGATCCTGATCCGCCGCCTCCAGCAGCGATTGTGAAGGCTGGAGCAGCTGCTGCCAATCCTTGATAGGATACACTAAATACGACAGAGCCTTGACTCACTGTAGGGACAACCAGCTTAACGGTTTTGGCAGATGCATCTACAGACAAGCTCGTTGGAGTCACAATTGTTTCTGTCTCGCCATTTACAGATTGTGTGACTTTGAAATCGGCTAGGGTTGGTTCCGTAGTCCATGCCTGGTTAAATAGGACGGTAATCAAACCGTTCTCACCGTTAACAGTTGAAATATTCAACTTCCCATCCGTTGGAGCAGTAACAGACAGCTGATTCAATTCCCAAGAACGTTGAAATGCAGTTGCTGCTTCAGCACGTGAAATGGGAGCAAACGGTTTAAAGGACCCATCCTCGTAGCCATTGAATATTTGCTTGGTCAGAAGAGCTGAGACGCTACCTTTAGCCCAGCTATCGATAACTTCCGCATCTTTGACTGTGAGGGTGCTTGGAGTGCTTGTATCCAGTTTTAGAAGTCTCGCCAAAACAGCCGCTGCCTCTTCTCTGGAAATCGATTGATTCGGTTTGAAGGTTCCGTCAGGATAACCTTGGATATAACCAGCAGATTGTGCAGCTGATACCTGTGGATAGAACCAATCTGCTGACTTTACATCATTAAAGTTAGTGTTTGCAGCTGTTCCGGACAAACCGAAGGTTTGGTTGGCCATATTGACGAACTCTGCCCGACTGACCTGACGATCCGGTTTAAAGGTCCCATCGGGGTAACCGTTAATTCGTTTGGAGGCAGCCATCTGTTCGATACTGCTGTTGGCCCAATGGTTGCTAGTATCCGAGAAGCTGGCGGCAAGTGCCGTACTTCCATTAGCAAGCATCATCAAAGCAAGGACATAGGTAGTAAAATGTTTTAGCTTCATGCTGTCTGTAATCCTTCCTTCTATGCAGAATATAGTTCGACATAATTCTATAGAACCTCAATAAAAATCACATCTAACTAAAGTAACAGTACGAAGAATATCAATTCATAACAGGACAATCTGTTCACGCTTTGTTCAATTTAGGAAATCTATCATATTTTACGGAAAATAAAGGGAAAAACAGTATTTAAATTGATTAAACCATTCCCTAAAATTATTTATCTTTTAAAAATTAGTAACTTATAAATCAAGTACCTATTAGGAAAAGTATCAACAGCAGCAAAGCCAGAACAGACAAAGGTGGTTATTCAGCCTGTGAATAACTTTTCAGACAAGCTGTCCACTTATGTGCATAAATTCAGACTCAATGATTATTAAGTTATAGATTCAGAGATTTACAATATATCCCCATGTTAATATCTAATTCCCCCTAAGAAGGCTCTATACTTATCCCCCGTCTCCCAACAATCCACAAAAGCTGTCTAATTAATTAACTATAGGTACAGCGTTATTTCTAATAAACTAACCATGATGCTTACCTATTGTCTGCATTCATAACTTTAAGTTAACAATAAAGGGCAAGCAGCCGCTGATACAGCGAATCCTGTTGCCCCTTGTTGTTCAAATATGTGAGAATCCCCGATAGTTCTCTGTGGATTCTGCTTGTGGGAAAGATCGCCATTTGATTTTGGGTAAGACAAACAGCCTCCTGAAATTACAGGAAGCTACGCAGTCACTTTTCCATTCATAGATGATTCAAGCTCAAGCAGGAAATCCTCCAGATAAAAAACCTCATGATGAAGAGCGCTACCTCTGAACCTGTGCACGTCCGCGGAAGAGATAGGTGTCTTCATCGGTTTGCTATACCGCTCTCCAAGCTCAGCGACTGCTCTGCTGCAGACCTTGGCAAATTCACGAAGTGAGAACTTGTCCTTAATCGCGCGGAAGAACTGGAGTGGTCTTGCTTCAGCATACACGCCCTCATCTTCGGAGGCTTCTATATACCGATAAGCTCCGGTTTCCTTCATAACCTCCATATAGGCAGCGAAGGAACGGTCCTCTAGCTCAACAGTAAGCATATTGACCAGGTCCATACCATGAAAACCGTAGCGCATTACGATGTCCCGAATCCGGGCAGCTGCATAACGGAGTATGGTCATGCTTGCATGATGTAATAGTTGAGCCAAACCGAGGAACACATTGCCATTGCCAAGCTGCTCTACCTCAGAAATCCGATAGAAGCTGAACAGCTGACGCAGACGAGAGACCGTTTGCGAGTAGGGGATTTTTGCCTTCGGAACCATACGGTAATGTGCACCAGGCACATGCTGAACAACGAAGGTCGGGTTGAGCACCCAATGAACAGCCCAACGGCCCAATGAATCCTTTTCCACCGAGCATTCCAGAAATAGCCGCTGCCCATTGATCTCCAACTCAGAAAGAGTCTGTAATAATTCCCGAATCTGCGCGGGACGTGATTTATGAGTGAGAGTGTACAACCACGAATGGCGTCCGAGCAGCTCTTTATCTTTATGCTTCAGCTTTTCGCCATTTTTGTTCACCATATACAAATACAGCTTTTGAGCGGCAATCGGCAAATTTGTAAACGCGGCGGTGAACACCAGAGGGTGAAACAAGACAAAACGGCCTGTCTCCCGTTTAAAGGAC
Source organism: Paenibacillus sp. FSL H8-0034 (assembly GCF_038000305.1). Classification (NCBI taxonomy): domain Bacteria; kingdom Bacillati; phylum Bacillota; class Bacilli; order Caryophanales; family Paenibacillaceae; genus Paenibacillus; species Paenibacillus sp. FSL H8-0034. The sequence goes on along the minus strand of NZ_JBBOBS010000001.1, from coordinate 2,709,707 downwards.
TCGAGCTTCCACTCATTAATAATCCCGCTGCGTGAAACGGACAGGATGCCAAGAGCAATAAGCTTGTGAGCCTCCGCGTAAAATTGCTCCTTCGTGCAGCTCTCCTCGTACTCTTCGGCCATCAATTGATACAGACGGTGCAGCGGACAGCCTGCCAGCGTCCCCTCCGTATTAAAACGACGCGAGATCGTCATCATGAAACGAATAGTCGTTCCTGTGACGTGAAATTTACGCAGCGGATGGCTGTTCTTACGGAACATGACCACCGAATCGCTGGCATAGGATTTCTCCAGATTGAATAGATCGGTAAGGAAGGTATGATCTACCGAGACGGGATAAGTGCTGCCCAGATTCTTATTGTCCAGCTGCAAATAACTCGCGCTGCGGTTTACGTCAGACTTACGTTTGGCCTCTCCCATGACTCGATCATACCTCCTTCCGAAGACTAACTGGTTAATTTGAAAAAAAACTTTACAGGACAAGTGCAATTCATTACAATATACGGACAATCCCTTAAAAGACAAAATTTAAGCAGACCTTCAATCGCGCCGTTTTTTTGCGGATTAAGGTTGGGTGAGGTTGCTGACTGCTGGTAACAGCTGCAACCGGTATGGATTTATCGACAATATGAGTATCCAGTGCAATCTGGTGCTCGGAGAGTAAGGTTTGGCGACCTTATTTTCCCAGAGAAGCCTCCGCTGACAGCGGAGGTTTTTTTGCTGATCCCCAACACTCGGGATCGTTAAACAGGATTCCGGTATTTTCGACAATACCATTTAAGATTAAGATTGGTCAATCATAGTACAGAGGTGGTTTAGTTCGTAGTGGAGAGGTGTTATTTTTCGTAGTAGAGAGGTGGTTCGTAGTACAGAGGTGTTTACTTCGTAGTGCAGAGTGGTTTTTTTTCGTAGTAGAGAGGTGGTTCGTAGTACAGAGTGGTTTCATTTCGTAGTGGAGAGGTGTTTATTTTGTAGTAGAAAGGTCTTTCGTAGTACAGAGGTGTTTACTTCGTAGTACAGAGGTGGGAAAAAGATCGAGAAAAAGTTACTTTTTTTCATTTTTTCGTAGTGGAGAGGTGTTTGATTTCGTAGTAGAGAGGTGTTTGACTTCGACATAGTAAGAAAAGCTTCTGATCGAAGCCTATTCGGTGAAGATACATCCGTGTTTTACATGTAGCTTTTCTTGCAATATCAGAATGTTCAGCTCCGCTGAAAACTTATTAATTCTGATATTATAAAAAACCCCTTCGGATGAAGAGGCCTCTCATATTAAATAAGCAATCGTTCCTCGATCGTATCCGTCGCTTTTTGCAGCCATTCGCTCGGTTCAAATATAACCTTAACCGGTACCCGACCTTTTTTGACGATTTCATAATTACGGATAACATCAAAATTTTGCAGTTCATCAAATGAGTTTTTCAGCATCACATAAGCCTTGTAATTATCATTCGTGTTCAGACCCAAATGATTAATCAGGGCTTCGACCTCAAGAACAAATTCGCGATCCTTTGTTTTGTTTACGACAATCAAATACAGATTTTTTGAGGTCGGGGTGGCAAGGTCATTAAACAGCGAGATACTGATCGACACCACGTTGCCAGCCAGAAGATTTTTATATAAATCATCGCTTAGCCTCATAAAGACTGTATTCGTGTCACGATCGATATCGACATCCTGAAAAGGATTATGAATTTTCGTTCTTCTGCGTTTCTTGGCTTCGGCATCATAAAATTCTTCCATCACAATCGACGTTTTGCCGAGGTTGTCCAAGCTCGTATGCAGGGTATCGTATTCGCCGCCATTAATATCAGCATTCACATTATGCAGCAGCTCTTTAAAAGCGAATTCAAACTCCTTGGCCTTCCCCTTTTGCTCCCACATCTTAAAAACACCGAATAAATTACGCGCGTCATAAGGCAGCAGCAGAGTTCCATTGCTATTTTGATAAAAAAGGTTTCTGAACCCGGATTTGTTCAATTCGAGAATACCCTTTTGATTACGTCTCAGCTTTAGCGTGGACTCATTGGGAGTCGTTGAAGAAATAAAAGGATGGTCAATAAAGTTACGCTCTACGCTATGGCTGAATTGGCGGTTCTGTTCCTGTTTTCTCTGAATGGCTTTCTCCAGAATCAAAATCTGCATTTCCAAATATTCCTGCTGCTCAAACAGCTCTTCATTGGGGGTGCTATGATTTTCAAGATTCATCAGAATTTTTTGGGAAATATCATTACGGGTCTCGACTATTTTTCCTGAGATCCGTTTGAGTTCATATATCTTCTTATTAATAAGGGATGAGCTGTATCCGTTAATTTCTTCATCAAGCTGACCCATGATCATTTTTTCGTCAGATGATACTGACTTTAGCTGTTTTTTCAGGTCAATCAGCTTTGGAGCATATTTCTCAAGCACGTTAATTATCGCTTTACTCAATTCAAATTCACCAACCTTTTATATTGCTCATCTTATTGTAGTACGAGTTCGGTAATTTAACAATAAAAAAGCTGCTGCTCCCGGCCTGACCAAAGCTTCCCGCAGCTTATGCATCCATGTCTAAAGCTTGGTTTTCCTGCAATATCGCACTATTCAGCACTCTGTAAAAGTAAAAAGGTTCCAGCCAACTTATTGCGTCAGCGGAACCCGTCATTAACATTCGTATTTCTTGATAAGTCCCTTCAAGTGATAACGCATCAACAGCGTCTGTTCGACCGGATTCATGCCAGCTGCCTCTTCCTCGGGTCCATTCCAAAATTCCATCGCAATAATGCCCTGCCATCGAAGCCCTCTCAGCCTTTTAATAATGGCATCAAAATCAATTTCCCCATGCTCGAATGGACACTTTGGCCAACCGACTGCAGCTTGTCTTGCATGCATGTGCCCCGTATAATTCAAGAGCTCCATCGTTTCCTGCTGATCATAACCGTTCACCTGAAAATGCAGAAAGTCCAGTGTATATTTTAAGCCTTCTACGGTTTGTGCCATTAACATAGCTTGGGAGGGTACGTTCAGCAGCGAGGCTCGGCTGGGCTCGACATGAAAGGAAATGCCATGCGCGGCTGCCATGGCCACCATTTCGCGGAGTGTATTAGCCGCGTTGTCGAATGAACGCTCATAACCCAGTTCCTTGTGTAACGCTCCTGCTGACCCCATGATGCTTCGAAAACCGGCCATTTGGGCATAATCGCAGATCCGGGCAAAGTTATCCAGCATTTTACCCCTGAGCACAGTGTCCGGTTGACTGTTATTCACACTAATTCCATCAACAGCGACGGTTCCCAGAAAATATTCGGCCAGCCTGAGATCGTATTTGGCGGTAAGCTCTTGGACAAGCTGCGCTTGTTTCTTCGGATTCTCAATAACATCGTCCTGTCTGATCGTACCAACCGAATCAACATCAATGTATTCATAGCCGAGCCTCTTAATAAATGCAAAAATTTCATCCGGTGTGCCGGGACCGTAATTTCGTGAATGGCAGCTGAGCCCTATCATCCTAATTCCCTCCGAAAGCGGAGGTGGCATCCAGCCTGATCTGCAGCCCGTTATTGCGCATCGACAATTGCAGTGCGTCCAATATCTCCATCACTCTTACGCTTCTCTCTCCACTGCTGATAGGAGATTGCTTCCCTTGACGTATGCAATCCCAAAAATGCGCGTACATCGCAGCATGGGTTCTGCCGCAGGAGATCAGCGGTTTGGATTCCATAAGCTGCCCATCCTTATGCTGGGTATAAATACGTATACAGTCATCGGATTTCTCTTTATAGCACTTGTTGACATCATAGCGGATCAAGCCTGTATCTCCTTGAATGTTAACCTCATATTCAGCGGGAGCCACGGCTGATCTCATTGCCTTGTACATAAAGCTGCTTCCATTATCAAAATGAATTAGCGCCAGGGAGCAATCATCCACTTCGCCAGCTTCTCTCAGCTCAAGAGGTATCGATAGATTATCATATTTGTAATAGCCGAGACCTGTTACGGATATCGGTTTGGGATCATTCAAGAAATAGAGCGCCCATTCCACATTGTGGGATGCACTCTCCATACTGATGCCATCGCCACCGATTGTTTTGCGTTTATGGCTGCCGCTGCTTCTAGAGGATGCACGTGTAATGCTAACATTGAAAACCTCGCCCAGCTCCTTATTATCAATCATCTGTTTAAACAGGAACATCTGATTTTGCAGCATGCCATTGGAGCCAACGATAAACACCTTACCGCTTTGCTTGGCAGCATCCAGCACCTGACGCATTTCCTGTTCATTCAGTGTTGCCGGCTTTTCGAGATACACATGTTTCCCCGCCCTTAAGGCATCAATGGCGATTGCTGCGTGAGTGAACGTAGGTGTACAGATGGAAACGGCATTGATCTCTTTCATTGCAAGCAGCTCTTTATAATCCTCAAAGCTATGCGGAATATTGAATTGGCTCGCAGCTTTGTCGGCCAGTCCCGGCATGGCGTCTGCAGCGGCATAGATCTGTACATCGGGATCATTCAAGGAATGGATGGATGGAATATGCCTCTCCACGGAAACCTTGCCCATTCCGATCATTCCGAGACGGATTTGCTGTTCTTTATGCATGGTATACCCTCCTTGACATTATATGGGTGTAGCAATGTGGACTTCCTTCTGAATGGTTAACCTGCAGACAAATGCCGTTGAAGCCAGTCATAAGCTATGGCACCCGAAACCTCGTGTTTGCCCGGATGGATGTCTTCCTCCAGCTGATCTTCTGCCTGGAGTACGTGATAAATCGATTTTAAATGGTGAAGCGCTTTAATTGCGCCTGCAATCGGGAATCCAAGATCGGCTTGACCGGATTCAATAAGCAAAGGCCGCGGAGCGATAAGCCCCCATATATCAGGCATTTCAGCAATATTCAGCAGATCCGGTATATAATTATCCGAGCAGTGGGGCTTGGCCAATATACTATCCCTGTAGGTATTGGTAAACCCGCTAATGACGGCAGCACGAATTCGTTCATCAACAGCCGCTGTTAATGCCATAACGTTCCCGCCCCCGGAGAAGCCCATACACCCGATCCTCTCAGGAGCTACCTCACGAAGGGATAATACATAATCGACACAGCACATCATCTCATGAACACGGTAACCGGCCAACGTTTTACCAGCCATAAGCAGATTCGTGGACAATCTGAAACAGGAGTTGGCATTCGGCTCCTTGTCCTGATCCTGCATCAATCTTCGATCACCCAAGCCCAATAATTCAGGCACGATGACGATAAACCCGCGCTTTACCAGCTCAATGGGATAATCCTTGTAAATACCAGGCTCGTCCTCCCTCACACTTCCGTCCGGCATCAGCCCTATAAGCTGTTTGTACCCATACCCATGGCCTGGGCAAGCGACGATTGCGGGAGTAGTACCCGCGGAACCCTCTCCAGCTTGAGTTTTTACCTGTTTAGGCAGGAGTACATAACAGGGCATTTTCAAAAAATGATCGGTCGTCAGCTCGATATGCTCGCGAATATAATCGCCGCAGTCCACTCGCTCCAGGCACACAGGGTTCAGCGGAACCACGTCTCTTTGCGGCAGCACCAGCGCTTGGATCAGCCTTGCTTGCAATGCTGTTCTCCATTCACTCCACTCGGCCTCGGTGTTCGCTTTAAAGGCGTGAACATACGTCTGACGGTCGTACAGCTGTTCAAGAAATTCATCGGGATTCCACATCACAATCAGCCTCCATTTTCACTTAGCGATACTTCCCGGTACTGTCCGGGTGTCATGCCAGTCGTTTTCTTGAAATAACGGATAAAATTTTGTGGATTGTTATATTGCAGCTTGCGAGCCATATCGGTGATTTTCATCTCCGTTTCGGTCAGCCATTTCTTGGCAATATCCATCCGGTAGGCAAGCAGGTAATCGCTAAAATTGATATTCATGCTTTTCTTGAGTGCACGCCGGATATAGCTGGAATGGTAATTGAGCCGCGAAGCGCATTCCTCCAGCGTCAGCTCACGGTCATACTCGCTCTGAATGATTCTTACCACTTCATTGGATATTTTGTGGTAAGGTGCTTCTTTACTCTGATCCATTGTTTGAATAATTGGTTCAATGATTTGCTGCATCAGCCACTGCTCGATTTCCTGAACGGTATTCAGGCGTTTTAGCTGCAGGTATAACGGAATTGCATTCGTATCCAGGGAAGAAATAGCAGCATCCTGCTGCTCTGGAATATACAGCAGATCCATCAGCAGCTTCATGAGCCAGTTCTGCATCTGATTATGGGTAAGCTCACGATTGGACAAAATTTGCAGAAACTCCATCAACAGCACATGTGCGCGTTTATCATCGGCGAATTTGACCGCTTCGACCAGCTGCTTCTCCAGATGCTCCGGGAAAAACACCATTTGGGTTTCCGGTTCCTCATTCTCGATAAACAGAATCGTTTCAGTATCCTTTGTAATCCGGTATTTTAATGCATCAAGACCCTCCGCATACGCTTTGGACGTCAGGTCGTAAGTGATATAAGGCCGACTGATTCCCGCACTGACTGGCAGATCGAGAAATTTCAATACATTTTCCTGGACCTGCTTAATCGTTGCATACATAAAATCCTTGAAAGCATCCGGTGAATCGTGGTTGCTGCTAATGACAGTCACCTGTGATTGATCGATGACGACAGGATTCAGACGATGCTCTGCTGCAACCGTTTCCTCCACAATATTGCTGATCGCAAATAATAGCAGATCACGGTCGTGCTCACTATAGCGCGTTGTCTCCAGTGTATCAATTTGTATGGCTACCACTGCCAACCAGCGAAATTGCTGCGAGTAGCCGAATAGCTGCAGCTGCTCCTCAATCTCTTTACCTGTTAGCTGACCTTGAACCAGCTTGTAAATCATAAATGGCTTTAGTTGATGTCTCAGCATTTGAACATGGCTGGTCATATGCATATTATTCTGCGACATGGTCTCCATCCGGCGTTCGATCACCTTGAATTCGTCCTGCGGCACCTGAGTATCCCCGGGTTCTCCAGCGACAGCCGTTTTCTGATACAGACTGCGCAGTGGGGAATACATCTTATTGGCTCCCTGCAGGGAAAGTATAATAATCAGGATGAGAATGATCAGGCAAGCCCATAACGTAGCCCATCCAATCGCTTGTGATTCCCGTGTGATACTGTCAAGCGATACAATAGATAAATAGGTCCAGCCATTATACGACGATTTGCGGAAGGTGAAGCCATACTCCTCCTTGCCGATTTGTCCGATCCGGTAGCCGTTCAGTTCGGGGCTCTGCAGCATATTTTGCAGCAGCTGTGAATCACGAAGACCTTTATCCACCTCGGGCAGCAGATCGGTCGCGAGGATATTCCCCTGCTCATCGACAACCATCAATGAACCAAGCTCACTGCTTTTGGGCAGTACCTTGAACAGCTCCTGATTGGACATTTGGGTCACCAACAGGGCGGTAGGCTTGGCCGAATAGCTCGGAAAGCGTTTCACCAAATAAATATTCGTTTGCGCCTGGGCTTCGTCCTTGCTTGCTGTGGTTTCAGTCATCCATTTGAAAGGTCGATCGATACCCGTGAATAAGGCAAGCCTGCCGGTGTCCGTAAATTCATCCAGCTTGGCGTAGCCCTTATTGCTGATGATCCAGTTCTGATCGATGCTGATCAGTTGAATATCGCGAATACCGAGTTCATAGATCTGAATACGCTGCAAGGTTTCCAGAACCTTGTCGACAAGCGGAAAATCTCTGGCCTGAATGGGCATCTGGAGTACATCACTGACCGGCTGTGCATTGACCAGCTGAAAAATCGAGAAGTCAATAATTTTCAATGTGTTTTCCAGCTGAATTTGAGTTTGATGCAACAATTGGTCATTGCCCTGCAGCACCTTGTTTTCAATAATGTTGGACGATTTCATATACGAAAAAATACCTAATACCATAACGGGAATGGCACCAAGCAGCAAGCATAACATAAATAGCTTTACGTGATAGCGGGATAACTTCAGCTTCATGACGATCTCACTTTCCTAAGTCAATTCAAACGTTCAATCTGCATCCATTATCGCATTATCCTTGATGAAATCCTATAATCATTAGCGCTACAATTGATGGAAAGAAGAGGAACCTGTCGGCTCCTCCCCGGAAAATCATTTATTTTTTGAGTGATTTGTCATATTCTGCCTTGTATTCAGCCATAACCTGGTCGCCGCCAATTTTTTGCCAGTTGGCAATAGCTTGCTCAAAGCCCTTTTCATCGAGCTCGCCAATAATGAATTTGGTTCTTGCGTCGGACATCACCTGATCCAGCTGCTTGCCTTTTTCCATATAGGTTTTGGAAAGAAGCGGCAATGCGGGATTCGGAACCGCAAATTTCTCATTGTCGGCAATAAGCTTGTTAAACTTGGTAACGGCCGGATCGACATTGCCCGGAAGTGCCTTGCTGCCATCAAATACCATTAATTGGAACAGCGTATTATATACTTCATCTGTGTACACCTTCTCGTCGATACGAATGGCTTTACCGTTATCTACCTTGTAATGCTTGCCTTCGATCCCCCAGTTCATCAAGGTCTGAACCTTCTCGTCACCTAATTTGTCAATAAATGCCAGAACCTGCTTCAGCTCTGCTTCTGTTTTCACACTTGTTTTCGGGATCATAAATACGCTGTTATAGCCGCTTCCTGCCTGTACCTTGACACCGCCCGGGCCGGTTACATTAGCAATCGTATCCAGCTTGGCGTTCGGATTGGCTTTGAACAAATCGGTAAACCTGGCATTCAAATCATCATAGGCTCCGATGTAGACGCCTGCTTTTCCTTGATTCACCAGCACAGTGCGATCCTTCACAACAGGAAAATCACTGTTCATTACTTTGTCCTTGAACATTTGCTGAATCATTTTCAAACCATCCATATACGGCTTTGTCATAAAATCAGGTGTCATCTTACCATCCTGATAGGCCCACAAATTCGGTGTTCCCATAGCTGCCAGCAGATGGAGAATTAATGAGCTGTTGGAGTCAAAAGAGATCCCGAACGTGTCATTCTTGCCATTCTTATCGGGGTCATTATACGTGAACGCTTTGAACACATTCAGCAGCTCATCAATCGTTTTGGGCTCCTGCAGTCCGAGATTGTCCAGCCAGTCCTTGCGGATAATAATCCCGTTTCGCGCAATAGCCCGCCAGCGATAAATGCCATACACTTTGCCTTCTATAGAAATATTGGATAGGCGGGCCTCATCGAGCGTTTTCAGATTGGCATAATCCTTCAGATAAGGACCCACCTCCCAGAACAGACCTGCCTTGGCCGCTTCGATAATCGCCGGATTACGGTCGTCCTTCACGAGCAGCAGCTTCGGTAAATCACCAGCCACAGCAATCGAGGCGGTTACCTTCTCACTATAGCTGGCGCTCGGGACCCAGGTTATGTTCAGCTTGGTGTTGGTATATTCCTGAAGCAGCTTCATTGGCTCGCTGTCCATTTTGGGCGGCTCTGCTGTTAAATACTGGTTCATCATCGTAATTTCAACCGGACCGGTCGCTGCCGCTCCTCCTGACTTGGACTCTCCGCCATTTGCACATGCAGAAGTAATAGCTAAGGATAAAGCTCCAGCAGCCATCAGACCTTGTTTGATGATACGTTTGGTTTGCATGAATAAATTCGCCTCCTGAAATGGTCAAGCTCATAGTAGAGTTTCATTAAATAATTAACGGAAAACGTCAAGCGTCGACTCCATAAGCTCCTCGTCCAGCTCAATGCCGAGGCCGGGTCCTTGCGGCACAAGTATGTAACCATCCTGTACCTCGAAAGGCTGCTTCAAGTAGCGCTCTCGTGTGCTGTTCGATTCTATGTTGTATTCATAATAGCTGCTGCATTCCGGTGAGCTGGCAGCCAAATGGATCGCTGCGGCAAAACCGATGCCCTTGGTTGTATTATGCGGCACATAATGAATGCCGAATGCACGGCACAAGGCGGCAGCGCGTTTCGCACTGGACAGCCCTCCGCATTTGACCGGATCGGCAGCGTACAAGTGGCAGGCTCCCTTGCTTATAAAATCACGGAACGTGAAGATGCTCCAATCCTGCTCCCCGACATGAATCGGTACGGGCAGCGTGTTAGCCAGCTTAATATAGGTGTCCACATCATAATAAGGACAAGGCTCCTCAAAATGGTAAATGTTATATGGCTTAATTCTGTCAAACAGCTGAACCGCCTGAATATACGTATACGAGCTGTTGCCATCGATCATCAGCTTGCAATCCGGGCCTATCGCTTCCCGCGCCGCTTTGACCTTGCGTACATCATCGTCCAGATCGACGGGCAGTCCTGTACCGTAACGCGGCCCCACCTTGATTTTGACGGCTTTTACCTGAAGACGGTCTATCGCATCACGAATCTTGACGGCTTCTTCCTCATGCGTCAGGTCGCGGCTCATACTGGACGCATAGAGAGGGATGCGTTCACGATATAGACCCCCAAGCAAATTATACACGGGTTGCTTCAAATAGCGACCTTTCAGATCCCATAACGCAATTTCCAGACCACTATATGCGGCTGCCAGCAGCTGGCCGGATATTTTATAATTTCTCCTTAGCACAATCTCCTCAATCCGTTCTCCCTGAAAGGGGTCCATCCCGATCACATAGGGCTTGATGACAGTGTTCATAATTTGCAGCAGCACATCAGGCCGCATCGGACTGGACTCACCGAAACCGTAGACGCCTTCATCGGTATCCACTTTAACATAGAACAATCCCATCGGTTTTGTATAGCAGGTAATATTGGTGATTTTCATGATGCCCTCCCGTTGTATTGGATGATTCCCTAGCCTTTGACAGAGCCGAGCAGGACCCCTTTGGCAAAATGCTTTTGCAGAAAAGGGTACACAATCAAAATCGGAACCGTTGAGACGACGATAACCGCCATCTTGATGACCTCACCGGGGGGTGCTACATAATCACTGCCCATCTCTTGTGAATCCCCGATCCCGCCCTGTGACAAAATAACGATTTGGCGGAGCCATACTTGAATGGGCCATTTGGAGCTGTCATTGATATACAAAATCGCACTGAAAAATGTATTCCAATGGCCAACCGCATAAAATAATGAGAAGGTAGCCATAGCGGGAAGTGAAAGTGGCAGCACGATGCGCACCAATATTTGAAAATCGTTGCAGCCATCAATCTTGGCTGCCTCTTCCAGCCCATCCGGCAGCTGCTGAAAGAAGTTTCTTAATATAATCAGGTTGAAGGCACTGATCGCCCCCGGAATTAACAAGGACCAGTAGCTGTTCAGCAGGCCGAACGATTTGACGACCAGAAAGGTTGGAATCATGCCCCCGCTGAACAGCATTGTGAACAGCACGAGCAGCATAATCGGACCGCGACCCATAAATTCGTTTCTCGCCAACGGATAAGCCGTTAATGTCGTGAACAGCAAATTGATCAAGGTGCCTGCGACCGTAATAAAAACCGTTACGCCAAGGCTCCACATGATGGTATTTGTTGAAAAAATATAGCGATAGCCATCCAGCGAGAACTTCGTTGGAAATAACACAATCCCGCGCTGCATCAGCTCCTCTGAAGCTGTTAACGAACCTGACAGTACAAACAGGAAGGGCACGATGGCAAACAATGCGAAGCCAATCAGAATCACGGAATTGACAATATCAAATACGCGTGAGCTCATTGTAGGATGAATCATAACAGCAGCCTCCTTTCCAAGTTAATATACACCTTGCTCGCCTATTTTCTTGGCTGCTTTATTAGCGGCAAGCACCAGGCACAAGCCGACAAGTGATTTAAACAGACCGACAGCGGTGCTGAAGCTGAACTGCCCTTGCTGAACACCATTGACATACACATAAGTATCAAACACTTCGCCAACTTCACGGTTTGTCGAATTGAGCATCAGGAAAACCTGCTCGAACCCGGTATCCAGAAAGCTGCCAAGCCGCAAAATGAACAAGATCACGATGGTGCTGCGAATCGCTGGAAGCGTAATGTGCCACAGCTGTCTCATTCGGCCCGCGCCATCCATTTTGGCGGCTTCATAGAGTGTAGGATCGACCCCTGACAGCGCAGCCAGAAAAATAATCGTTCCCCATCCGGATTCCTTCCAGATGACCTCCAGAATGATCATGGGTCTGAACCAGTCGTTGGACATCAAAAAATTAATTTTGCCGAAGCCCGCATTAACGAGCATATTCGTAAATATCCCGCCCTCGGAGGAGAAAAAGGTGTACACCATGCCGACAACGACGACCCACGATACAAAATGGGGAATATAGACGGCGGTCTGAATGTATCGCTTGAACCATTCCACGCGCAGCTCGTTCAGCATCAATGCGATTAATATCGGGATTGGAAAGAAAAAGACAATATTATAAATCGCAAGCACAAACGTATTTTTTAGCAGCAGCCAAAATACCGGATCATGGAAGAAACGATCAAAGTGCTTAAAGCCGACCCAAGGACTGTTCCAAAACCCCCGATAAGGCAAATAATCCTTAAAGGAAATCATGACCCCCCACATAGGTAAATATTTAAATATGGCAAAATACAGCAGGCCCGGTGTGACCATCATGTATAAATAACGCCCTTTGATAAGCCGACTCCAGAACAAGCTTGCCTTATGGCTCAAGCTGCTTGCTGCACCGTTCGCCACTTGTGTTTTCAAATCCAACGCCTCCTTTCTGTTATGTGCAATTTAAGTTGAGGCCAATACATCCTCGATCCGAATGGGACGATTCTCCTTAACGGATTTCCATACCGCTTCTCCCGTTCCAACCGAATAGGCGCCATCTATCGAGCCTGACAAAATATCATAGGGCCGCTTCGGATCGGGACCGAGAAAGATGTCCTCCAGAAGCGTTGGGTCTCCGCCTCCATGCCCACCCTGTCTGTGAACGACATGAATGGTTTCCTTGGAGCCAAACAATGGAAAGTAATCGATCGTCTGCACAGGGACAGGGAATGGTACTCTGCCGGAGGAATGGTATTCCATCGATTCAATACGACCCTTGGTTCCGTTAATTGCCAGTCGGTAGCCTTCATAAGGCAGTGAAAAATTGACTGAATAGGTGAGCAGCGCTCCGCCATTATATTTGACGTTAACCGAATAAGTATCCTCGATATCAATTTGTGAATCGTAGATACAGGCATCAGAGCGGTATTCGCTGTAAGGAGCTTGAGCATCTACGGTGCCGACAGCACCGATATGATCGTCTACTACATGAACCTCCTTGCTCCGTGAGGACCAGCGCATATAATAATTGCAATCGGGCTTCACCTCACAGGTGGCGCAATGGCGTCCATCTTCTTTTTTCGGATTCAACTCGCCATCAGGGCCGTAATAATTAAGAGCGCCGAAGGCAAATACTTCTACCGGCTGCTGCCCCGTCCACCAATTGACCAAATCGAAGTGATGCGAGCTTTTGTGAATCGATAATCCTCCCGAATGCTCCCTAACCCGATTCCACCGTTTGAAATAGCTGGCTCCATGGTACGTATCGATGTACCAATTCAGATCGACGGATGTTACCCGCCCTACCTTGCCCTCCAGCACCAGTTCCTTGATCCGGCTGTGAATAGGAGCATACCGGTAATTGAAAGCAACCGTTACCTTCCCCTTGCTCTTGGACTCTGCATCGATAATACGCCTACAATCAGCCCCAGTGGTTGCCATCGGCTTCTCGGAAAGCACATCCAGATCGTGCTGCAGCGCCTTCAAAATATAAGTGACATGCGTATCGTCACGGCCCGTTACAATAATGACATCCGGCTTCGTTTGTGCGACCATTGTATCAAAAGCATCGGCTCCGTATTCCGGCACGCCGGCAAGCTCCGGGTATTTGCTCTTACATACTTCAAACCTTCTGGAATCAATATCGAGCAGCCCAACGATCTCTGCTTGATTGGAAAATGTCGAAAGCATCGGTCCGATGAACATTTTCAGGCTTCGATTGCTTACGCCGCAAACTGCATACTTTTTTTTCATTCAGCACCTCATTCTTGATATTGGGTTGGATGATACCGACGCCCTGTCGGTGAAGCTGACTTCTGAATTCATTATTTCGAATAACCGGATAAATAGATACAATCCCGACAGCGACAATTGCAGTAAATCCTTGTAAACCGTATGGTTGTTGGTTATTTGGGCGTTTATAATCCTTAATGTCCACTTCTATAATCTTTATAGAACACGACAAAAAGAGCAGCCTTCAATGGCTGCTCCAGAAATATTGATGGATTTATGTATGTAAATATGTATCCAACTGTCTAACTATCCGACTAACTATTCAACTGATCAGAGCAGCTATAATAAGCGAGCATCCCAGACTGAGACGTGACCCGAGAATCGCGACGGATACGTTACCCATTTGTATTTCCTTGGCGACTTTAAAAGGGGTAATCCATCCAAACAAGTAATAAGTCACAATTTGGGCAACAATAGCGACCAATCCCCAGAGGATCAGCTCCATAAGATTAGCAGAATGATAAATAGCTGAGGCCAGCACGACGCACAGTCCGATCATTTTCCCGCCGAGATCGTGAGCGGATGCTTGCGCTGCATTCACCTTCGTTATTTCAGTACTGGTCCCTTCCTTGATCAGCTTCATTTCCTTGTATGGAGTAATAATTAGAAAAATACCCAGTCCTGCGCCAATAAGTCCCAAGGTCGTTACCAAATATAATAAAAAATTAGATACTTGCTCCCACGTGATAATCAAACTCAAATCCATATCCATGTTCCTTTCCTGTTGCAGCATCATAGCCGTTAGTCCTTGAGACCGACTGGCAAATAAAACGACTCATTCCCCGTAATTTTATTTCCCAATCGTAATAATACAGCGGAAGGAGTCCCTCCGATAACAAAAGAACGCCATAGCGCACTTCCTGTGTAAGGGCCGTTTAACGTTTGAACTGTAATTTGGGGAAGCTCTACCTGCTTCTGGTAAACCATCGGCTGGTCGCGGTATTCATCATTGTCGTTGTGCTCGGCGATGGTTCCGTCTGCGTCATAGAGCGTAACCGATCCGCCCTCCCTGCCATAAATCGGCTTCTCTACATAAGCATGCTCACCGATAAAGCGATTCTCAAAATATGTCGGGAGCATATAGCGGTCAACCCATTCATGCTCTTCCTCGCTAAAAAAAACACCGGTTTCGTGAAGGTTCCAGATGAGCGCAAGGAGAGCCTTCGTCTGGCATAAAAAGGCGCTCGGCGGGTTAATAATACCGACCTTCCCTCGTGCAATCAAATCCAGGGTATGCGCTCCAGTCGGATATCCTTCCTCATCGGTCTCAATAGCCAGCTTCTCCAAAGCATGATGCCGCAGCATCATAGGTACAGGTGTTAAATAATCGCCATCTACAAAATACAGATTATCCTCATATACCCGGAGATCGGAGAGCGGAACGAATCGGCCGTTCAGTCCCGATTGCTGCAATAAGTAGCGTGTCGTAGCCGCATCCTCCTCATGCCAGTCGAGCGAGCAAAATGCGATAGGCTCCGTACTATTCGCCAGCTCGCCGTAGCTCTCCAGCATACATTGAAATGCCTGTGGAAAATGCTGCTCACAGCCCTCATTCGGATTTCTCACGCCGTGGTGGCGGCATACGTGTCCATTGACATAATAGGCCTCTACAATTAAAGACGGTGTGTCGGCATTAAACTCGATCAGCTTGATGCCGTCCGTTGTCCATGCCAAATCCAAAGCTCCGTACACCGTTGCAAAAGCAGCTGGGAGCTTGATACGAACCGTCTGCAAAGCCTCAGCGGGAATTCCCATGGCCAGCAAAAAGTCATCCTCCGCCTCCTGCAGCACCGGATAACATTTGTGAAAAATACGCGCAAGGCGATCTGTCGCCTCCTGAAGCTGTTTATGTTCAACCAGGTTGATAAGATGAATGTCTGCCAGCGCGTATTCGGCCTCATACATAAAGTCCCACGTAAATATGCCCTCTTTACGCAGCGGACCATAGATCGAATTTCTAAGCTCTTCGTAATTCATGCAGGCTACGCCCCCACCCTTCATCTAGCTCCTAGCTGCTTGACCCTTTGGATGCTGAACTGCCGGAGGAGCTGCCGATTCCTCCCTTGGCGCCGGAGGCTCCGCTGGATATCCCGTTGGAGGAACCGGATGACGCTTTGGGTGCTGATACTGACTTGCTTCCGGATGAAGAGCTGGAAGAAGGAGCCGTAGACGCAGAAGAGGTGAACGAGCCGGAGCGCTGAGTTGTCGTAGGCGCTGGCTTGCTGGTCGTTGCAGTCTTTGATTTGCTGTCAGCGACAGGTGTTGTGCTCTTGGCATTGCTGCTGGCTGTCGGCTTATTGTTGGCGGGCGCAACTGCCTTATTGGATTGCAAAGCTTTCCCGGCCTTAGCGGCTCCGATTGCTGCGGCTGCGGCACCTACGGCAAGCCCCGCCAACGCTCCGGTAATTAATCCTGAGGATACGGACGATTCCCGGCCATAATAAGTACTTCCATTGTAATTGTACACATAGTTTCTATCCACGCTGGCTCCTGAGTCATCACATTGGTTATCGCCATTATCGTCCTGGCAATAATCCCCTGCAGTGCCGCCATATGGTATATCATCTGTGCTGGCCAGCTCCGGTATCTCTTGTATCTCTTCCTCGCCGGATACCACGGCCTCCTGGGCGGTCTTGTTGGCCAATGCAGCAGTGTTGGCATTTGGGGGAGTCTGTCCACACCCCACCAAGGCCGTAACCATGAATACGGAAACCATTAGCGCCGTTTTATTCATGGGAGGAGTCTTTTCTGTGTGTGTTATCGTTTCTTTTTTTGGCAGCATCGTTGGTCACCTCAATCGTTGGTTCTCGCATAATAAACGAACATTTTTCGATCCTCATCAAGCTCGAAGGATGTTTTATTCCACTTGCGTCCATTCAGCTTGATCGTTTCCGTTTGCAGCAGCAGCAGAACCTCAAGCAAGCTGCTGCAATGCTTTACATGCAGGAGCGGATAATCAGCAGCTTCGTCTGCAAATTGTCGGATTTCTACAACGAATCCTTCTTGCTGCACGCTTTCCGGTTCGGACTGCTCTACCGCTGTTTCTGTTGGAATCACATAGATCAGATGAACACTGTCTTCCTCTTCCGTACGATGCCGTTCATATATCGTTCCACCGCGAATAAACCAATCCGAATCGTTGCGTACAAGCAATTCATCGATTGAAATAGGATCATAATGACATATCATTTCAGCAGGATTATGTAATAAACGATATTCCAGTCGGGCCATGCCCCGTTCCCCCTCTAATATCCTTTCTATAAAAAATAACTCGGATTTATTCTACTATAAATATCCAAAATAATCTTGAAATTATTTTAAACTGACAAGCATAAACTCGCTTTTTGTCGAGGTCAATTTGTCAAAGCGAGTAGCCGGACGACGATAGTTTTTCACCTTAAAAAACAGCCACTCCGCCAATCTGAACTGTGACCCGGTTTGTGGACATTTAAATAAACACCCAGTAACCCTATACTGCTAATAGATGGCTCCTGTACTCGTCAGGGGTCATCTGTTTTAATTCCCATTGGAAACGTTCTGAATTATAAAAGTGGATATATTCCTCTATCTGGGCTTGTAGTTCTTCAAAAGTTAAAGATGTGGTTTCATCCAGATCATCTTTCATGTGCCCGAAAAACGACTCTATAGAAGCATTATCCCAACAATTCCCTTTACGAGACATAGACTGCTGAAGGCCGGCTTGTTTAATGCGCATTTGAAAGCAAGGGTGTGTAGTGCATCCCCTGGTCCGAATGGATCATGGCCTCCGGATGGAGAGTAAAATGCAAGGTTCAAGAGCTTGTCCAGGGTTCGATTCACGATAGACATCTCTAACGACTTCGAAAGGTGATGGGCCAAGATTTGTTAGGTTGCTCCATCCTTTACACAAGATAAATAGGACATGAGTCCATTTACATAAGGAATGTAGGTAATGTCCGTCAGTTGCACCTTTTCGGATTCGCCTTGATCAAACTGACGCTTGAGCAGGTTCGGAGAAGTCTTATGCTCTTGAGTGGCCTTAGCCATCTTTCGGTAGGGGTTTGGCCTACGTTATCTTAGCCATAAGACCCTACTTGCGCATAAGCCTCCAGATCTTCTTATAGAGCCTTTACTTTAAATTCTGGTGAATACGTGATTGCCTTTTCTGACACATGCTGTACATGAGGTGTCACTTAACCCATATGTTTGCCGCTTTGGCAAGCTTATGCTTCCAATTTACTACGGCAACCTTTGGAATAAACAACTCTAACGGGAATTGATTGTATGATTGAGGTGTCCGTGACATTGTGATTAGAGCTGCTAGACGTGCTGATTTAGATAAGCATATAACCCCCATTGGTATCCTCAAGGGTACTAGTGACATAGCATAACCTCCTACTCACAATTTTTCCTTCGTTCATTGTTTGTTCATCATTAATCTGTTTATTACATCATCTTTTACACTTTCCGTTATTCCAGTTCTAAAGTCAGTTTCCACAAGGAAAGGCTCCAATTCACCCATCTCTTCCTCATCGTCAATAATAACGAATCCTTCAAGATCATCAAAAGTGTCCAAGTATACCTGTATTTCAATTCCTCTGAATGTTTCATCGTTGAACGAAGGTGTCATTCCAATTACACAATCCTCTAGACCATTAGCTCTAAATATGGATTGTAATTGAGTTAAGGTCCTGCCTTCTCTCCAAGATGAAGAAATGACTATTTTCGCTTTTGTCGCTGTAAGGATTTCCATTAATTTTCGAACACAGTTCGGATCAAATGTATGTCCAAAATACTTGTCACTTGGTATTAAAGAGTTAGATGTTACTAGTACCCCATCGATATCTAAAAAGATTAATTTCAAGCAATCCACACCCGAGTATAATAATTTGCTCAATCCAAATATGCTCCAATGATGTATCAGAGACCAATGGTTCATATATCCATATCAATTCCCTTTTTATACCTATTGTACCATCTGGCGTATCGCTATAGTTGATAATATTGTCGTTCTTTTCAAAATACAGCGCGACGATTTGCAGTGCCTTTACCCTGCTACAATATACACTTTTGATAAAAAGTAGAAACTATCCCCCTTCCCCTATAAAATAAAAAAGCATCCGCTTTATTGGGATGCTCTCTCATTAATAGGTTTCGTT
This sequence comes from Paenibacillus sp. FSL H8-0034, assembly GCF_038000305.1. Taxonomy (NCBI): domain Bacteria; kingdom Bacillati; phylum Bacillota; class Bacilli; order Caryophanales; family Paenibacillaceae; genus Paenibacillus; species Paenibacillus sp. FSL H8-0034. Next base: position 2,690,558 of record NZ_JBBOBS010000001.1, on the reverse strand, counting down.
GATTTAGCTGCATTTCTCGCCTTTTTTATCGATATTGGATCGACTACACTTAGTTGGACAATAAAAATAAGGGCTTGTAGAATAGACCTATCATGCGAAGGAGCGGAACTCTACAATGCCGAAAAAACAACGACGTACCTTGGCCATAGTGCAGGTCCCCATAAGGACGCTGCTCTGGTTTCGCGTGCCTTTGCTACGGTAGAAGGCGATCTGAGCCAAATCCAGTGGTTTCATACGGACCGTGGAAGTGAGTTTAAAAACCAGAAGATGGACGAGCTTCTGGAAACCTTTGAGATCGGTCGATCGTTAAGCGCGAAGGGTTGTCCTTATGACAACGCTGTGGCTGAAGCGACCTACAAGGTTATGAAAACGGAGTTCATCCATCAGATGGAGTTCCAAAGCCTTCATCACCTGCAGTTGGAACTATTCGACTACGTCAACTGGTTTAACAAGCATCGAATTCATGGATCACTGGGGTACATGACGCCTGTTCAGTATCGTCAAGCAGCCCTTAAAAAAGCTGTCTGATTTAATGTTGACAATCCATTATGAGGTCACCAGATCTTTCTGGTAGACCTTATTTTGTGTGGTTGGGACCATGATCCCGAATCACATGCGATAATGTGGACGACAGTTGGTTAGGGGTTGCCGATGAATAATATAATGGGAGTGATTATGTGAACCATGTCATTGGTTTGGATGTGTTCAAAGGGGAAAGTCACGTGCAAGCTTTTGCAGACAGAGGAACACCCTATGGAAAGATTTTTCGTTTTAATCATGATCTTGATGGACTTGCGTCTTTTCTTCGTTAAGCCCAAGACTTGGAATCTTTTATTGGGAAACGTGCGGCAGTCGTATTAGAGGCAACGGGTCATTATCATAGTCCAGTTGTTCAATTCTGGTTTGTAATTCAAGCGCATGGAACGTTGTGAAACTGTCTTTGAATTCTTTAGTCAAGTCATTTTGAGGGTTGATAGGATAAAATGACTACACCCGTTGATGTTGTCTTAACGCTTACCAGCTTCAAGTCTCTTTGATTCTGTTCCGTAAAGAGTCGTTTGCCCTTGCCTAATACTACCGGACGAATCATAAAGTGATACTCGTCGATAAGGTTGTGCTCCATCAAGGTACGAATTAATTGACCGCTACCATAGATCAGATATTGTTGATCCGTTCCCTGCTTAAGCTTGGTCACTTCTTCTATAATGTTGTTTTTGATGAAACTGGCGTTCCATTGGGTTTCTTCTAGTGTAGTAGTAGCCACATACTTGGGCATGGAATTCTTCTCGTCGGCACCCTCCCCCTTCATTTTCGACCACGCTGCGGCAAAACCTTCGTATGTAACTCGCCCCAGAAGAAGCGCGTCACTCGGATAAAACACATCGCGTTGGAAATTGGCCATTTCATCATCCCAATAAGGCATATGCCACCCCCCCGGCTCTTCCATGATTCCGTCTAAAGATAGATAGATAGATAGATAGATAGATAGATACTACGATTTTTCCACTTTCAATCCCTCTTCCATATTACAGTTTTCTTATAATTAGAACTTACCGCATAAGGGAATTCCTGTAAAGATATATTTAAATGGTATTGCCATCAACTTAAAAATCAACGATAAACTGATGATGGGATGAAAGTATAAAAAAATGCATTCTTCCATTTTCATGGTTGCGAATTGCCCCCGTATGGCATAAAATCGAATGGCAAGTAAGTGTCCTCCGCAGCTTCGCCATCCACCTTATATTATGTTATAACGAGGTTCCTATGAAAAAACCATGGTTCTATCGTCAATTGTTGTATTATCTCCCGGTCTTTTTTATCGTATTTATTTTGCTTTCGTTATTGATGGCCTATATGCTGAACCACCAGTCCAAAGCTTCGGCACGCAGTGCCAACGAAGTATTTGCCAAGCATGTGCTGCAGGCGATTGATTATAATTTGCAAAATATCGAAAAAATGCTCGTCAACGAAATGTACAATAACCATAAGCTGATCCAGTTTATTTATGACGTTCCTTCGTTGAACGACCACTTTGTCGAATACGAAGTGACCAATGAAATCAAGCGGATGCACAACAGCAGCTCGCTGATCGATTCGATCTACATCTTCCGTCCGGAGGAGCGCAAGGTTTTCTCAGACAATTTCATTCGTCCGGTTGAGCAGTTTGGGGACGGGGCATTTGCGATAGAGGCGGCCAGGCCGGAATATCAAGCGATGCGTGAGCATCCGTGGACATCCAAGCGTATCTACAAGGAAATAACCGGGTCGGACGCTGCCGTACCCGTCATTACCCTCTTGCGGAAAATCCCGCTGCGCACCGGGGTAGAAACGGTCTTTGTCGTTAATGTCAAAACGAAAAAGCTACAAGAGCTGATCATGGAAATGTCGAATGCGAATGTCAGCTATGCCGAAATCAGCGGTACCGACGAGCAAATGCTGCTGGACACACCCGAGGTGAAGAGCGGCGTTGAGCTGATCCGGCTTACGTCGGAGTACAGCGGCTTTACGATTCATACGGGTCTCATTAACGGCAACTGGTACGAAGCGGGCAATGCAGTCTACAATACGGCTCTTATCGTCGCCGTTCTGTTCTTCATCGCCGGTGCGTACTGGATTGTTTTCATCACCCGGCGAAACTATCGGCCGATCGAATCGATGTTGAGCAAACTGAATTCGTATTCCAAGAAGAAAAACCAGCTGAATTGGAGCGAATTTGGTAAGGATGCGCTTAAATTCATTGAGCATGCGATCGACATGCTGATCGAGCAAGCCAATGAGCTCCGGCAAGGCTCTGAGGAAGGGCTGCTTTATAAGAGACGGCTATTTTTTACAGATCTAGTCGAAGGCAACCGGATGTACTCTCGCGAGCAGTGGCAGCTGGAGATGGAACGTCTTCAACTGCCGCGCCACGACGGACGCATCGGACTGGCCGTGCTGGAAATCGACAAGTACTCGAATTTTTGCCAAACTTATTCGACGCGGGATCAATATTTGCTTAGATTTGTGCTCAGTAGCGTGATCCATGAACTGGGGGAAACGCATGGTCTGACCCCGTGGGCGGAATGGACGTCGGGACACCGGCTCGGGGTGCTGTTGCAGTACCGTGAGGAACTCGAAGCCGACGATCCCGTCTCCGGTCTGTGCAGCCAGGTGATCGGCTGGGTGCGGGAACATCTCGATTTTACGGTTACCATGGGTATAGGCTTCACGATGGAGGAGCCGTCGGATATCTTACAGAGCTATCAGTCCGCATTGGAATCGCTGAGCTATAAGACGATGCTGGGCACCGGCCGGGTGATCGAACGCAGGCATACTCCGCTGCAGCAGGGAGTGGCTTATAAAAGTTTGAATTCCGTCCACTCTCTCGCACATGCGTTCAGGGTGGGTGACGAGAAATGGAAGGGGCATGCGGACGAATTTTTCGAAGAAATCGACAACGGCTTGTATAAGCGCGAAGAAATCCTGCATTTGCTCAATTATTTGCTCTACAATCTATACAAGGAAATGATGGAACTGCAGCCAGAGCTGCAGGAGCTGTGGAAAGCGGAAGCGATTCCGGCGCTGAACGAGTTGCTCGACAGCTTCGAAACAATTGGGGAGTTGAAGCAGCGGGTGTTCGGCGTTTTGGACGATACGTGGCGCAAGTTGTCTCGGGTTCGTGAACATAGCAGCCATCACGATTTTATTCAAGGCGTGCGCAAGTATATCGAGGTGAATTATAATAACCCAGAGTTGTCCTTGTCGCATCTGGAGGATGCCTTCAAGGTCAACGGCAAATATATTAGCCAGCTGTTCCGCGACGAGATGGGCGAAAAATTCATTGATTATTTGGCGAATGTCCGTTTGAACCGGGCGAAGGATCTGTTGAAGCAGTCGGCACTGCCGGTCCAGGATGTGGCTTTGCATGTCGGATATACCAACGCAATGACCTTCATCCGTGCTTTTAAAAAAACGACCGGAACGACTCCTGGCGAATACCGCAAAGTATAAATTTTCCGAGACTACCCGTTCCATGGCGTTGCGCCGTCAGAGGAGTGGGTTTTTCTGTATGGAGCGGACCACTGCGGAATTGTATCAATTGCCGGATTTTTGTATATTCCTGTTTTTCAGCCGAATTCGGAAATTTGCAGATCGAATGAAACATGGCGATTGCCAGCTCGGCCGTTCAGTCCTATAGTTAAGGCCATCCAGAGTGCGCACAAATTCATGGATCGAAAGGAGCTCATATGAACACTGCAGGAGATACCGAACTTCATTCGCAATCGCCAGAGATTTATCGCTTGAATGCAAGACGAAGGTTTAAGCAGAACCTTCCGCTCCTACTTATGTTCTTGCCCGTTGTGGCGTATTACGCTATCTTCAAATATGCTCCGATGTTCGGAACCGTGATGGCTTTCAAAAGCTATAACTTTGCGGATGGAATTTGGCATAGCCCTTGGGTTGGATTCAAAAACTTTCAAATCTTGTTCAGCAATCCCCAGACATTAAACATTATCCGCAATACGCTGATGCTGAGCGTGCTCAGCATCGTTGCCGGGTTTCCGGTTCCGATCGTGCTGGCGATTTTATTGAACGAGGCGCGCAAACAGTGGTTTAAAAAGGCGGTTCAAACGTTAGTCTATTTGCCTCATTTTTTCTCCTGGGTCATTGTAGGAGGGCTGGTGGTGGCGCTATTCGCCGAGCAGTCCGGAGCGGTTAATTTTATGATCCAGAAGCTGGGCGGATCTACGTTCAGTTTTCTTTATGACGAATTTTCGTGGATTACCATTTTCGTAGGGTCGAGCATCTGGAAGGAGGCGGGCTTTAGCACCATTATTTTTTTGGCGGCGATGAGTTCCATCGATCCATCATTGTACGAGGCGGCCAGCATGGACGGTGCGAACAAGTTCAGACAAATTTGGAACATAACGCTGCCGGGTATCAGCTCAACGATCGTCGTCGTATTTATTCTTTCGCTCGGCCGGATTCTGGAAGTTGGCTTCGATCACATTTATGTGCTTCAAAATGCAAGCGTTCTAAACATAGCGGAGGTCATCAGTACGTACATTTATCGCGTAGGCGTCCAGGGCGGGCAGTTCAGCCTAACCTCGGCGATGGGGCTGTTCGAATCGTTTGTCGGCTTCATTCTGGTATTCACGGCAAACAGGGTGGCTCGGCGGTTTAATCAAAGTTTATGGTAAGGAGGAGCCAAAGTGAAGACTTCAAGGGGCGAAAGACTATTCTACTTCTGCAACTATGCCATTCTTTCGTTAGCGGGTCTAAGCTGTCTTGTGCCGCTGATTCATCTCTTTTCGTTGTCGTTCAGCGATCCACATGCGGTCATGTCGGGAGATGTGACGCTATGGCCGATCGGGTTTACATGGGAAACGTATGGCGTGCTGTTTAACGGGACGAGGGTGCTAGGGGCATTTTGGAACAGCGTTGTCATTACAGTGGTGGGCGTCGCCTTAAGCATGCTGTTTACCGTAATGGCGGCATATCCGCTCTCCCGCAGCCATTTCTACGCTCGGCGTCCCTGGACGCTGGTGATTGTATTCACGATGCTGTTCAGCGGAGGACTTATCCCGACGTTTCTTGTCGTTAAATCGCTGGGACTGTTGAATACATACGCAGCGCTTTGGCTGCCGGGCTTGATCAGCACGTTCAATATGCTCATTATGAAAACCTTTTTTGAAAATATTCCGGAAGAACTGATCGAAGCGGCGAAAATGGACGGCTGTAGCGAGCTGAGACTGCTGGTTCAAGTCGTTATCCCGTTGTCTTTGCCCGTTATGGCCACATTGACTCTCTTTTATGGTGTCGGTTATTGGAACTCGTTTTTCAGTCTCATGATTTATATTCAGGATACAACCAAGCTGAATCTGGCGGTGCTTGTGCAGCAAATGATTCAAAGCCAGACCATTTTACAGGAAATCAACAATGTACAGTCGGACGACATCAAGGATGTTACTCCGGAAACGATAAAAGCCGCGGGTGTAATCGTCATGCTGCTCCCTATGTTGGCCGTATATCCTTTTTTGCAAAAATTTTTCGTCAAGGGTGTTATGATCGGCGCGATCAAGGGATAGCACGATCGGAGCTTCAAGACTTGATTGGACAAAGAATATATTAAAAGGAGAGGTTAACAAATGAAACGTACATCTATTTATAGAACGGCGAATACCGGCCTTGCCGTAATGCTTGCGGCAGGAGCCTTGCTCGCAGGCTGTGCCGGCGGCGGAGACGCGGCCAAGAGCGGTGATAATTCCAAAGGGGATGGCAAACGTGGAAGCATTTCCTCCTCCCTGTATGATAGGGGGAATGTGCCCGTCGAGGAGGGTACGGTGGACAATAACCGCTGGACAAAATGGCTGAATGAGCAAGGTCCGGTCGATGTGAAGTTTGTGCCGATTCCGAGAGCTGAGTCCAAGCAGAAATTCAACGTCCTGTTCGCATCGGCCGGCGCACCCGACCTGGTGTTCGATTACGACTCTGGCCTGATGAATGACTTGTATGTGCAGAAGCAGCTGTTGCCACTGGACGATTTGATTCAAAACAACAGCACTGAGTACAAGAAGCTGGCCGATCAATATCCGATATTGAAGGAAATGGGCAGGAAGCCGGACGGAAAAATTTATCAGTTCGGCCGTCTGCTCGGGATGAAGACCAACGACCTGCTGTTTATCCGCAAAGACTGGCTAAAGAAACTGAATCTGGAAATCCCTAAAACGACAGAGGAGCTGTACGCGGTGGCTAAAGCTTTCCGCGAGCAGGACCCGGACGGCAATGGCGTTAAGGATACCTATGCGATTAACCTCAGCTATACGGCAGAAAATGTAGTCAACGCAATGTTTCAAAATACAGGGGTATTTTCCAAGGACGGAAAGTTGGAGAAGACGTGGGAACAGGCCAGGGAGGCCACGGCGTTCAAAAAACGATTGTTCTCTGAAGGATTAGTGGATAAAGACTTCTTAACGGACAAGAACGGCGAAAAAGCCAAGCAGGACTGGATTAACGGCAAGCTGGGCATGTATGCGCAGAGTAGCGGCGCGGATCAGGTTTCGACCTTCGCCATATACCAATCGTTGAAGAAAAATGTGCCGGACGCTGAGGTGATTCCGATCGAGCTTCCAAAAGGGCCGTATGGTCAGTTCAATCCGAACCCCAAATTTCCTGTTCAGCTGACGGCTGCCATTAATGCAAATACGAAGGACCCGAAGGCCGCGATGAAGTATATCGATTTCCTCGTATCCAAGCCGACGATGAATACGCTTAAGAACGGGCTGGAGGGCCAGCATTACAAGACGGATAAAGACGGATGCGCCCAGCCGATCGATAAAGAAAAAAACAAGAAAGAAATGGTGATGACCAACGATATTGCAATGTTGAGCTCAATGGCACTGATGGGCAAATGCGAAAAATACGAAATTAAGCTGAGTCCCGACATTCCGCAGGAGAAAGAGTTCCTTACTATGATAGAAACGGCGGATAAAATATATTTGAACCCGAATCTTCCGTTCGCGACCGAATACGATTCGACGATTCTTCCTTCGCTTTCGGCCGATCTAGTCGTCATTAACAAAAATACGGATACGATCAACGATCTATGGAAAAAAGCGATTGTAAGCGGCGATAAATATACGCCGGAGCAGGCGATGGTAGAGGCGAAATCACTTTGGGAGAAGTCGGGCGGCAAGCAAATTGATGATTTTTACAATAAATGGTATCAGGAAAATAAAAACAAGCCGATGCGCAATAACGACTTCATAAAATTGAAATTCGATTAACCTACCTCGGCTGCATTGAATCTTTTCGCGTGCATCTCTCTGCAGTATATTATACTTCCTTCCTTTGATAATCCACGAAAAATCATAAGGCTTATGCGGCGATCACTTACTGGTATTCCACCGGAGAGGTCGCCGAGTTTTTCTGAAACCGATCTTCATTGTACTTCTAATATCTGAATGCGATCCTTCAGGATCAAAGACATATCCTCTGGAAACATACATAGTTTCCATTGCATGGAATCGCACCTGAACTAAACCGCAGTTTTCCATAATTGATGAGACTATCCGCCATTGCATGAATGTAATTTTATACACAAACATGTATATTTTTTTGACTTAAAAGGGGAAATAAAAAACCACCCCCCCTATGCTTGCATATGTGCTTTTCGCTTCAATATAAAAAAAGTAAGCCGTCAGCTGCTCAAGCAGCAGATAGGTTTACTTTTTCAGTACCAGTATTAGAAATAAGTATTAGGACAAAGGAACAACTTTTTTCGAATCCTATGATTCGAAAGCAGCCAGAATGACCGTCTGCCAACGACTTCAGACCTTCTTCACCGGAAATACACGGTGGTATGTTTGTTACAATGCTTTCCACGAAAGCGTCCATAATACCGCTAGGCAATTGCTTATCGTTCGTCGCCATCGCTCCTACTTGATACTTCTCAACGGAGCCGTCACGAAGCTCGACAATAACTTGATCAACCAGATGCGTGCGATGTGCATAGCGCCATTCTCGCACCACCATACCGTGCTGTTGTCGCCGCCTTTATAATAACGTCCAGTTGGCAACCAACGTGCCGATCGTTCCCTTCTTCATGCGCAATACGCAGGTCGCGTTATCGTCTACATCGGTTCCTTCTTTATGCAGTGTGTTCACGAGAGCAGCGACTTCAGCCACTTCGTCGTCAAGCAGCCAACGGATCAAATTGGATTTGTGAAAGCCGAGGTCGCCCATCGCACCCATGAGCACCTGCATTCGCTGCTGCAATCGCACAGGGAGCGTGAACTATCCCTCACTACTAATACAGATCATGAGAAGTATAGCTCTCATGGAGTCTTAGCCTCGCCTGTAACAAGCATCCCATACTTTAGAAGTATTATAATCCGTATTTATTGGACAAATAAGAAAAAACATCTTGCCTTTCGTTCACTGTCAGTACACGGTTATAGATAATTACCTCTGCAATATCTCCCTGGAAAAAGTAATCGATATACTTTTGATCACCCGTATGCCAAGCCATATAAGCTCCAATCGTGTTGGGTTGATCATCCGGCGAAACATTCCTGATCTGCCCTCCCAAATAATCGGTTCCTATCCATGCCCCATTCTTATAAAAATTCAGATTCCCATCCGAATTGCTATAGGTGCCGCCAAGAGCATTCCATGTGCCACTATACACAGTTCCCGATACCGTCTTGGTCGTGTGGCTTGTATTCCTTACCAAAAACCTGGGTACGGTGTCTGAGCTTGATATTCTCAACGCTTCTCCTCTGCCATATATGCCTTTAATAGAAGTGCCTTGACTTTTTGCAACCGTAAATATCGTCGTATTATTCTGTAAGTTCAAAGATGCAGGACTCCCCATACTCATGTAATCATCAATGCCATCAAAGCGTAACACTGCTTTTCCATTAACAACATTTGCATAATATTTAGGCCGTTTTGTCGAGGTATTCTGAACAGCATGGTTTGAGCTTCCAGAGCTGTCAGCGAAGGTAGACACATTGTCACCGCTATTCAAGCCCGTTATGGAATCTGCCTTCAGCCATAATACCTGCCCTGCCGCCGGTACAACGGGAGTTGGTGCTGGTATTGAAGGCATTTCGGACAGTACATACCAATTACTTGATGTTCCATTGTTAATACCAAGCTTGATATCCGGCTCTGGCATAGAAGCTTTGGAGAATACACCTAGCGCCAGCTTAGTTGCATTAGCGTTGTATGTGAATGAAAAATAGGTTGAATTCGTAACGGTCTGGCCAGGCTTCCAGTCAAAAGGATTCACACCGGACAAGGTGCTGGTGGCAAGTACATGATTGCTGCTGTCCAACAAGGCCAGCTTTACAACTGCAGTGTTTCCTTTCATGTATAGGGGTGCGACTCCGTCATTCCGCATCTTGAAGGTTAGGCTTCCGGTAGTGCCGTTGCCTAGATCACTGGGATAAGCCGCCTCTGTCATTTTAAACCAATAGCCCATTTTGTTCTGCCACTCATCAACCAGATTTCCTTTTTCGGATAAAAAGGTATTGGCGTCCGTTCCATTCCACTCACCTAATGGCTGATAGCTATATTTGGAACCATTAATTTGGCCCGGAACCATACCGTCATACCAGATCTCACCTGTCCATCCCTGGCCAAGCTTTAATTTTTCATATGGAAAAGACCATTCTCCTACTGCTGGACCGATATTTAAAAATGACAAAGCTTTTTGCCATCGTGGAGAGTAATCCGAAGAATCCTCTCTTGCACCAAACCCATAGGTGTCTCGAGCATAATAGCCATACCCTCCAGCATACATACCCGTTCCACCAGATATCGGCACGATAATATGGGTTTGATCAAAGCCAGACCACTGATCGATGTACCGTCTCTTAACCGCATCACCTGGGTCTGTTCCCCCAAGCCCACCTAAATGCCACTCGCCCCAGTTTCCAAAGGTTCTGGCATCGATAAATTCAATATTGGGATCACCATTATAACGATCTTTAAGTGCAGTAATAAATTGTCCCATTTTGCTAATAAATACGGGATCATTCCATACAGGCACTTTGGTGCTCGGTGCATCTGATGCATAATAATACTGTGCGCCAGCATCAATAACCCATTGAGGCATGGATGTGTAGCTTGATGACGAGTTCACCTGAACAGGCATAACCCCAAATGCAAATTTTTTACCTTTAGTTACAGCAGCATTGTACATGTTATCGATCGGTGTCCAATTAAAAGAATTGTCTCCTATGTGAATATCCTTCCAATTAAAGCGAGCATAACCCACTGAGGCCTTTTTCCAGACCGCAGAATTTGCATTAGCAAAATTGCTATACACAACCCATCCTTTCCCTGGGTTTATTAGATAATCATTGTTCTCTTGTGGAGAAACGTACAGGGTTGTCGCAGCTGAAGCATGGTTTAATATCCCGATGAACGGTGTTAAAGACAACAGCATACATAAAATCAAAACTCTAATTAACACTCTTTTTTCTAATAAAAACATGGATGTACTCCTCCTTATTTACTTCGTATAGATTTTCCGATAATCGCCAGGCGTAATGCCTTCACTCTCCTTGAATTTCCTTATAAAGCTTGAGACATTGGTATAGCCAACCTTCTCCACAAGCTCCTGCAAATTATCTTCTCCATCAGCAAGCATCTTCTTGACCTTTTCGATGCGTAGTCCATTGACATATTGGGTTAATGTTTTGCCTGTTTCTTCTTTGAAAATACGACTTAAATAAGGTGGCGTGACCGAGAACTGTTCCGCCATCAATTGAAGGGAAAACTGAGGGTTTGTGAATTGCTCATCCACATAAGTCACTAACTCGTTCTTCCATTGGACAGAGGAACGGTTTTTACTCTCCTCGATATGGCGGCAGATGAGAATACTAATATCCGTAATCATATCGGATAATTCATCAATGGTTTCATAATCCAATAAAGTGATGACATCCGGGTAGCCTATTGCTTCATATTGATCATTTTGCTGCAGCTCGTTCAACGTCGTCACAATAAGATGGATGAGATCATAGCAGATGTTCCTTACGACAAATAACGACACATTTTTCACTTTGATTTCGCGAATCAATTCGGACAAATAGTTGGATAGCTGCTCGATCTCACCACGATGAATATACAACCGTATATTCTCCATCTCATTCACCATCTGTAAGGCTCTGTCACCTTCTACCACCTCATGGATGAAAATGATGGACCGTTTACCACGTATTAAGCGATAATCCAGTGCGGTATTGGCTTCAATATACGATTTTCCGATTTCGGATGTTTTCGCATAAGCATTGCCTACACCAATGGTCGCATGAACCCCCCATTCTATTCTTAGAGCCATCTGCAATTTCTCCATTTGTTTCAGGAAAGCGATCGGACTATCACTTTCAGAGGCGATAATAAACACGATTTTATTGTTTTCCCATGTATCCAGTGCATAACCTACATTCTCCTGGTCCAGCTCTTCTTCCAGTTTACGGGCAATTTGGGGCAGTATTTCATTGATCGATTCTTCTGATGTGTCCAGCTGTAGAATGACAGACCTGAACCAGTCGTAATAAAAATAGATTCCTGTTTCATTGACCATCCAATTCAGCTTGGACAGTTCTTCAATATTCCCTCTTAATAACTCATGCAGGTAAAAATTCCTCAAAACAGGCCTGCTGAAAATAATTTGGCTCTGCATAGATCGGTTCTTATTGGACATCTGATGAACAATACTTTGAAAGGCTTCAAATTCATTAACATGTTGCTGTAGAGACTCTCCGGTTTCACTTTCAATGAATTGTCTAAGCTTGCGAATCGGGCTATAGTTCAACTTCATAAACAAATAGCTCAGGCAAAGCCCCAATAGGAAGGTTGCCGCTAAGCTTATAAGAGCAATTTTCTTGATAAAGACAACACGTGTCATGATCTTATCCTCTTCTACTAGCGTCACATACGTCCATCCATTTCTTGGTGATCTGGTATAGGAAACTAGAAAATCAACATCCTTTATTTGAAGCTTCATGGTTCCTTCATCCGCTTTGGATTGCAGATAGGGAGCAATCACTGCCATTTGGGATGCGTTGCTAGATTCAGTCGTATTAACGAGTTTCCCTTCTCTATCTAAGATAAATGTAGCTTTGCCATCATCCTCTAAAATATTTTGAATGAGAAGCTGAATAGAACTCTCTTTAATGAAAAACATGACCACTCCATAATTGGTCGCTGATTTAGGAATGGGGACCATGTACGTAATAAACGGATTATCACCCAATGGTTTAATAGGTTGTGGCGCGTACACTTTAGACAAGGAGTTATGGAGGATATCCTGCCTGAATTGGTCTTGATTCCATGAAGTATAACCAAATAATCCATCCATAAATTCTTCTACCTGATATGTACTATAAGATGAGAATAGAAAAGGTTGTTTATCATAATAAAGCACAAGATCATAGATGAAGCTATTTCCTGTTTTGTATTTGTTTAATTCCTGCAGAGCCTGCCTTCCCCAATAGCCGTCTCTTGTAACGCGATAAGGGGTTAGTTGATTATTCAACGAAATTTGAAAAGCTATTTTTTCCAATTCATCCATTTTCACATCCAGATTATATTGCACTTGCGACAGCACTTGCTTGTTGTTTTTTATGACTTCCGAACGGACTGTCTCTATAAAATACTGATAAATGAATCCGCCTATGAGGATCAAAGGTATGCTAAGAATGATGGTGTATGAAATGAAATACTTGTAGTGCAGTGAACATTTATTTAAGAACTTCATACGCACTTCTCCTCGCTCACATTCAATCTCATCATAGACATCTTCTAGCCTTCAAATCAATTCTTCATATAACGGTCATAGATGCCTTGATGAATCTTCAGCTTATCCTTTAGTCCCATACTGTTAATTTCTTTGATATAATTGTCCCACTCTTCATCAATGCCGCCGCGAACGATCCACTTCACTTCCATCTCGGAAACATAGGAATCAATGTCCAGATCCAATACCTTCAGTTTGTCAGCTTCCTCCAAGGTCGAGTAAACCGTTGAAGGATACGTGTTTTTCTCAGGTACGATATTGTCCTTATAAATCGTTTCATAAGCGACATTTCTAGCATCGTTGGCAGCGCTTTCGACGACATTTAAAGCTTCCTTGCTGCTGAACAGTAAGGGAATGAAATTTAGAGGCGCTACTTTCCCTTTAAATACAGCTTGTGATTCACTGGCAGGTGGAGCAACCTCAGTAATTTTACCGTCAGCTGATTTTGTTAAATGAGTTCCGAAAGGACCCCGATGCAATTCATATTTGAGCTCGCCTTCATTCATGGCATCCGCCAGGCGCATGCTAATTTCGGGATGCTTATTGCTGGATGAAATCGAGAAGTAGTTTAATTGCATACGATTATCTTGTCTACGCCAGAAACGATCACCACTCGGACCTGCCACAGGTTCAATGGGGATGTATTGCGCGAGCCTTTCATTAGATCCTGTTTCACCACCGTTGAAGCTTGTAAATGAACCGTATAGCGCGACATCCTTATTGGCAATCTTCGCATTGTATTTCTTCTGATCCTGGGTGAATGCTTCCAGATCAATCAAGCCCTCTTGATACAATCTATGGAAATATGTAATGGCTTCCTTATAGGCTGGCTGAACAGGCTCGTAGCGTACCTTCCCATCAACTACAGCAAGCTTGCTTCCAGTTGGCTCCAAAACACCAAACGCGCCGTACAGTACATGGTGGCTATTGTTCAAGTTGGAATAAATCATGCCTAACGGAATTTCATCCGCTTTTCCATTTCCATTGGGATCCTTCTCCTTGAAGGCTTTCAATACGGTATACAGCTCTTCTGTTGTTGTTGGCGCTTTCAAATTCAATTTCTTCAACCATTCCTGGTTCAAAAAAAAGCTGTTCCGATATTCAAAATACGGCTGGTTATACACCCAAGGCAGTGCATATATCTTCCCATCTGGTGTTGTTGCCGCTTTCTTCACATTCGGGTTTTCATTCAAAAATTTCTTAATATTAGGCGCATACTTATCTATTAAATCATTAAGCGGAACTAGCAGACCTTGCGAACCATACTGCACAACCTCGATAGAGTTCAATCCAGCAAAGAAGATATCCGGCAGCTCATGGCTGGCAAACATCAAATTATTTCTTTCCTTAATGCTTTCAGCGGGGATTTGATCCCATTTAATATGGACATTCGTCAGCTTCTCAAGCCTCTTCACCATCTCCATATCATTAAAATCGCCATGATGGGCTGCTTTTAGAATAGAAGCGGTTAAAGAAATCTTTTCATTTACAATAGGAAGTCCTGATACATTAAATTTCTCGACCTTTTTTATGCTCTCAACAGCAGCAGGATCCTTATCATTTGTACACGCCGCCAATAAGGGAACCATCGATAAAGCAATTAGCACCTGTGTACTAACACGTCTTTTCATAAACATAAACACTCCCTTTGTATGATTAACTATATCTAAAAAAGTTGAACATTGCATTCATCCTTTTAAAGATCCAATCATGATGCCTTTAACAAAATATTTCTGTAAAAACGGATACAAGATGAGCACTGGAATACTTGCCAAAATAATCGCTCCGTATTTGATCTGCTCGGCAAGCTGCAGCATGACTGTCGAGTCGAGATCTCCCATATCAAAGTTTTCTTGCACCTGATTTTGGATTAATATTTGTCTCAAGACCAGTTGCAGCGGGTATTTATTCTCATCCCGCAAATAAATTAAGGCCGAGAAGAAAGAATTCCAATGGCTTACCGCATAGAAGAGAACCATGACTGCAATAATCGCCTTCGATAGAGGCACAACGATCGTCATAAAAAACCGAATATTCGAGCATCCATCGATAAAGGCAGCTTCTCTAACCTCCTCAGGGATGGATTGCGTAAAGAACGTTCTGGCGACAATCAAATTCCATACGACAATTGCATTAGGGATAATTAATGCCCATAGGGTGTTAACCATGCCAAAATCCTTTACCAATAGATAGGTTGGAATTAACCCCCCGCTGAAGAACATGGTAAAAACGATCATGACCATAAAGAAGCCCCGCCCATAAAAGTCTTTTCTAGATAGCGGATAAGCTCCAGTAATCGTTAAAACTACATTGATACATGTGCCAATTACCATATAAATCAAAGAATTTCTGTAGCCCAACCAAAGTGTGTCATTTTGAAATATTCTTTTATACCCCTCGAACGATATTTCTGTTGGAAACAACCACATCTGCCCTGTATTGACCTCATAAGGATCACTGAAGGATGCAACGATGATAAAATAAAGCGGATAAATAACAATGGCACATAAGAGGAGCACCAACGAATAATTGAGAGCATCGAATAAACGGTCTTCACGACTCCTTGCTTTAATCAAAACTTAACCTCCCTTTACGATAACTGATTACCACAGGCTTGATTCCGTAAATTTTCTGGCCAGTCGGTTCACGGCAATTAATAGCATCAAGTTAATCACGGAATCAAAGAGTCCAATTGCCGCTGAATAACTAAATTGTGATCCCAATAGGCCGGTTTTGTAGACATAGGTTGCAATTACCTCAGATGAAGCGATATTCAATGGCGTCTGGATCAAAAAGGTTTTCTCGAAACCAACTGTCAGCAAGGTTCCGAAATTCAAGATCAAGAGGATAACTGCCGTTGGAATGATGCTCGGGAAGTCAATGTGCCGGATCCGTTGAAATTTATTGGCTCCATCCACAATTGCTGCTTCATGAAGACCAGGATCGACTCCTGCAAGAACTGCCAAATAAATAATTGCTCCCCATCCAGCATGCTGCCAAACACCTGAGAATACATGAAGGGTTTGAAACCAGCCTGCTTCTCCAAAGAAATATATCGGATCTCCGCCCAGAAACGTAATCAAGTGGTTGATTAGCCCAGTGGAAGGAGACAAAAAAACAGACATCATCCCAACCAAGACAACAGTCGAGATAAAGTGTGGTGCATAGGTAATCGTTTGAGCGAAGCGCCTAAACCGATTCCTTGTAATTTGATTCAATGATAGTGCCAAAATAATCGGTACCGGGAATCCGACAAGCAAGTTATATAGGCTTAAGCCCAGTGTATTCTTTATTAATGTCCAAAACTGTCGAGAGCGAAAAAAACGTTCGAAATGGTCAAACCCAATCCATGGACTGCCCGTAATGCCTTTCGCAAAATTAAAATCCTTGAAAGCAATTTGCAAGCCATACATCGGACCATAATGAAAGATAATAAAAAATAAGAAGGTAGGTAAAAACAATAAGTACAATTGATAATTCTGTATGACCTTGAGCGCCTTTTTTTTACCTATTACAGTGATCTGTAACCCTCCTTTCGATGTTCTGATAGCGTTTGCATTCTTCATAGTAGTGACTCCTTAGCTGGAAGTAAATGCTCCATTATTAATA
The DNA here is from genome assembly GCF_038000305.1 of Paenibacillus sp. FSL H8-0034. Classification (NCBI taxonomy): domain Bacteria; kingdom Bacillati; phylum Bacillota; class Bacilli; order Caryophanales; family Paenibacillaceae; genus Paenibacillus; species Paenibacillus sp. FSL H8-0034. The sequence goes on along the minus strand of NZ_JBBOBS010000001.1, from coordinate 2,673,652 downwards.
CCCATATGCGATTCTTATCTTGCTCGACTTTAATTGAGATGCGTTACAGCCACTTGACCGACCTGAGGGCTCCAGGCATAACCGGAAGTTTTATTCCACTTAACCTTGACGTAATTTACGTTGCTAAGATTCTGCAGTGTGTAAGACATATTCGTCCACGCAGCACTGGAAACCGCCGTATTCTGGTGGATGGTAGGAGTAATCGGTGTCCAGGTGCTTCCATCTGGTGACGTATAGAAGCTGAAATGAGCTATCGCTTCTTCGTGATAGAAGTAAGTTGTGGCATGAAAGCTTTGAATTTGATTGTAGTTCCATATCATCTCCTCGTCCGTTGCCAGCGTCCTAGAGGCTCGCGAAGGATCGTAACCAATATAAGTGCTATTAGTCGTGTTAAAGTTAGTGTTAGGGGTATGGGAATAGGTCTTGGTCCAATCATTGAGCGGATCTACAGAAGTGGTTTCAAATGAACCTGTATGCTCAAGCTTGACTTCGCCGAGATTGGGGTTCCATTGCATTCCGCTCGTATAGTTCCATTGTATTTTTACATAATTGGCATTCGACAAGCCGCTAAGAGCGTAAGTAAACTTGGACCAATTCCCGCCCGAGCCAACTGAGTTTTGGGTAATCACCGGTGTTGCCGGTGTCCAGGTGCTTCCATCGGATGATGTAAAGAAGCTGTAGTGCGATATCGACTCATAGGGCCAATGATAGCCTGTAGCCTGAAAGCTTGAGATGCCTTTGTACTTCCAGACGATCTCGGCATGGGCTGGAGCTGTTGGCATCCGATAGGCTCGGGAGGAATCATTGCCAATGTATTGCGTGTTCGTTACGTCGAAGGAGAGACCCGAGCTATGGCTGTAGGTTTTATTCCAATTGTCGAGCGGATCGATAATTGTCGTCGATAAAGATAATTCATCTCTAGTAATCGTATTGGGGGAATTATAGAAATCCATCAGAATCTGCGGATTGCTTCCCGGTCCGTTACCAGTTGGCGCCCCATAGAAGTTATTGTCCATCCAGCCTGTATGCCATAACATATACCACACATAGTCGGTATCGTTGATTAGCTTTTCCGGAGTCGGCAATAGCCCTACTTCCGTTAAGCCGAAATTCTTCGAGCCTAGCTTGGTCTTGAAGGTGTTATTGACGGAAGTCCAAGCGGCATCGGTTCGATTGTTGGTATATAAATCCACTCCGCCCAAATCCACGTATGCATCACCTGGATAATAATTGGTGTACACGCTGTTCATGTCTCCCGTGTTCGGCGACCAAACCCAGATCAGGTTATTCAGATTATGATGATTCGTAAATCTGTTGTACATGTTGATCCATAGCTGCTTGAATTCCGTTCCTTTATTACCCCACCAGAACCAGCTACCGTTCATTTCATGGTAGGGTCTCCATAGCACAACTACACCATTATCCTGCAATTCCTTCAGGTATGAAGCAATCAAATCGATGTGAGCCAACCATTTGTTGTACAAGGGCGTGCCCGGCGTAACAAGATCATGGAAATTGGTTGCTGTCATGGCTTGGTTAACTGCACTCCAGCCACTGTCATCGATTGCTTGGGGACTGGTCTCGTGCCATGTAAAGGTGACAAGTCCACCATGCGCAGCATGCTGGGTGGCTTGCTCAACTTTCTTCGACCGGTTTTCATCCATACTGGAGAACACCGACCCATGCACACCAAAATCCATATCCAAGCCGAGAAGCGCCGGGTAGCGGCCGGTCACGTCGTACGTATGCTGATACTCACTGATAGGCGCATACAGATCGGTCCGACCTTCATGCAAATGCTGTCCAGCTAATATTTGGTTCTGGTTTTTCAACGTTTCAAGGTAATTCAATACAGCATTTACTTTCTGACTGGCATTCGGGTTAACTGAAGCAGCATGAACCTCCTGGACTGGCAGCAAACCCATCAGTAGAACCAGTATCATCATGGTAATTACACTAGACTTGACACATGCAAAATGGAACATAAATACGATCACTCCCTTTTTTTTAAGCTAAATCTTAAGAGCATCTCTGTAGCCTATTACATGATGAATACCTCTCGAAACCGCCTTCAATTTACAAAGTAAATTCGCATCTTCTCCTCACTTTTCCATTTATCTTGCCGTGCTGCATGCTTCATTCTAGTGAGTACATGGCGCCATGTAAATGCTCGAAAATTAACACCCATATGCGATTCTTAAACTAGTTTAAAAACAGGATGAGCATACGGTTTTACCCGATATTCACCCTGTTCGCATGACCCTTAATTCTAATACAGCAGCTCCAGCCTTTTGGCATAGTTGTACCATATTTCGATGGCCTTGAGCGCTTCGTTTTTTAACGTTACCGGCCATCTTGTATAAAGGTCAAACGGAATTCCCTGGCAGACTGCCAAATGCTTCGCCATCGCCGGGTAGCCTAGCCGCAGAATGGCATCCAAATAAACAAGATGCTGATGAAGTACCTCAGCGTCCGGGTGATTGTGCGTTGCCTTCTGCCAAAAATCCACGACCAGCCCTGCCGCTGATGCTGTTGTGATCGCCATAATGCCTTGGGCACCCATTCGAATCGCATCAAGCATGAACGGGGTATTCGCTTGGTAAACCACCGATTGGGAAGCCATTTGTATTTTGAATTGAATGCCCTCAAGCGTACAAGTTGTATCCTTGATGCCTGTAAGGCCCAGATCAGCCAGCTTCCCAAATATTTGGGGATCGATCAAATAAGGAGTAACATGAGGCCACTCGTATACAATTACAGGCAATTGGCAGCCTTCCAGCAGGCTGGCGAAATAATCGCCCAGCTTGCTTTGATCTTCGCCCATGCCACTCGGTGGCGTAAGCACAATTCCGGAAATTCCGGTCTCTGACATCTCGGCAATTTCTGAGGCATGCTTACTTATATCCGGATTCAGATTGGCCGTGGCAATGACAGGAATCTTGCCGGAGCGTTGTGCGGCACGCTTCGCCAGCTCCAGCCTTTCCTCGAAGCTCAGCCACTTCATCTCGCTGCTTCCACAGACGGCAAATAAACCATCTGGCTGCTTTGAAAGCTGCCAATCCACATACTTGTCATACGTGTTCCAGTCGATGGCGCCATTAGCTGTAAATGGGGTGAGCAGCAGTGAAAACACACCTTTAAATGAAGCTGCTGATGGATGATTCTGAATCAAGAGCGTTTCCTTCTTCCCTATTCGTATTTTTATATCGTAACGACAATCCGTTCATTCTCTTTGGTAATATCGAATTTTCTTACAGTAACCTCATAGGATTTGGTTCTCATTCGATTCGTGCCTTCACTAATAGATCAAGCCCCTGAAATTGCTCACGGTGTGAAGCGTAATCAAATTTCCATCATGTGCATTTTTGGCGTGCTCATCCCCGGATCGGCTGAGTACGTGCAAATGCTCTCCATCGATCACCATGCTCGCATAATGCCGCGATTGTTTATTGTCCGCTACCATGGCTACCATGCCTGCGAAGCACCAATCGATGCAATTTCTGGAGAAATGCAGCTGCAGCCGCTGCCGCTCATTATTCGGCAGTCCATACCGATCCTTCGGCAGCAGCTCGGCACGAGTCATACTGTCGGTTGCCTGTGTGCTCAGCAGCCAAAACATTTGAGACACGTCATCATATACAATATGAAATTTCATCTGCCCCCCCGGACAAGGAACATACAAGATTGTTTTGCCTGAGGGCACCGTTTCGAGCATCGTCGTCATACTTCCATCTTCATGCTCCACAACCTTGGCAATCGCCGCATACCCCGTTCCTCCCGTATGCGCCCGGCTCCACAAGTGAAACGTTCGGCCACTGGGATCATACCAATAATGATTCGGATCCTGAAATTGGACGATGTTCGTTTCCAGCCAGCCGATTGGGGCGCAATGCCTTCCCGGTGCAACCTCCATGGTTTCCTTCGGCAGTGTAGGGAAAAAAGGAACCCCAAAATAATCCAGCTCGCTCACCGCAACTGCATCCCGGAACACAAGCTCAGAGGCAAATGTCCAGTTTTCCCTTATTGTCAGATCCGCATCCATCCTGCCTCGCATGGTTACGGGAGCGATGACACTGACGGGCCAACCAGACACATCGGAAGCTGCAAACCTTTCCATGACGATATACACGCACCCATTTGCATAATGAACATTGCAGGGAGCTTGATGCCATTGCTCACCTATTGTCAGCTTTATCGGCTCCGACCAGGTATTGCCCCCATCGCCTGACTGGATGATCATCAAATCTTGGCAATGGCCAAGAATATAGACATTGGAGCCACAGGCAAAGGGACGGGCATGCATCAACGGGAAATCGAGCTGCTGCTGCCACGTTTGCCCTCCATCATCGGAGATCAGAAGCTTCCCTTGTATCTCCTTGCCATTTCGGATGCCCTTGCTTCCACCCAGCTGCTCTAAACCAATACCCATAATATCGATCGTGGCCAGCAGCCGCCCTCCAGGTAATCGAGCAATACCGGGACTATAGCATGCTATGGACGACGGGTCAGGTGACTGGTAAACCGTAACCCACTTTTCTGCCAGCGTTTGTGCAACCCTCTTCACCATGTATCCATGTCTCCTTATTCATTCCCATAAGATTTGTTGCCATAAGTTAATAAATGAGCTCCCGGAAATTTCTCACTGTGTGGAATGTGATTAAGTTGCCATCATGTGCATGCTTGGCATGCTTATCCCCAGAGCGGCTGAGTACATGCAGATCCTCGCCATCGATCACCATACTTGCGTAGTGCCGCGATTGTTTAACCTCAGACACCATATCTACAATCCCTGCAAAGCACCAATCGATGCAATTTTTGGAGAAATGGAGCTGCAGCCGCTGCCGCTCATTATTCGGCAGTCCATACCGATCCTTCGGCAGCAGCTCGGCACGGGTCATACTGTCGGTTGCCTGCGTGCTCAGTAACCAAAACAGCGAAGACAAGTCATCATATACAATGTGAAATTTCATCTGTCCCCCCGGACAAGGCACATACAAGATTGTTTTGCCTGAGGGCACCGTTTCGAGCATCGTCGTCATACTTCCATCTTCATGCTCCACAACCTTGGCAATCGCCGCATACCCCGTTCCTCCCGTATGCGCCCGGCTCCACAAATGAAACGTTCGGCCACTGGGATCATACCAATAATGATTCAGATCCTGAAATTGGACGATGTTCGTTTCCAGCCAGCCAATCGGGACACATTTCCTTCCCGGTGCAGCTTCCACACTTTCTCCCTCATGTTTTTGGTAAAAGGGAATTCCAAAATAATCCAGATCATCTATCGAAACGATGTCCCGAAACACCAATTCCGAGGCGAAAATCCAGTTCTCCCTTAATGTCAGGTCCGCATTGACGTGCCCACGCATTAAAACAGGTGCCTCCACACAAAACGGTGGAAATGATGTCACATCATGATACGGTCTTTTGTTCATGACCAGATAAACATAATTGCCGGCATAATGTACATTGCAAGGAGCTTGCGTCCATTGCTCGCCTTCGGTCAGTGTTACCGGGCTTGACCAGGTCATCCCATCATCATCCGAACGCACGATGGTCAAATCACCGGTCAATCCCAGAATATATGTAGCCCTTCCCGCTGTGAAAGGCCGGGCATGCATAAAAGGGAAGTCAAGCACATGCTCCCATTCTTCTGTGCTCTCATTGCGAATGAACGCCTTCCCCATCGTAGGCTCACCATAGCGAATGCCCTTGGGGCCTTCCATTTTGGTGACCCCTTTACCTCCAAGATCCAGCGTCGCTATCAAGCGGCCAGTATGAAGTCTCGCAATTCCAGGACTGTAGCAATAAATCTCTGCAGGGTCCGGAGATTCAAAAACAATCGTAGGAGCGTCAGCTATTGAATACCTTTGCATTAGTCTTTTCCTTTCTGCGACGTGCTGATTATTGGGATGTGAATTCCAGTCATAGCCATTAATTTTTATTGAAAAGATCTAAGGCTTCCTGATAAATTTTTACAAGCTCATCCGAATTCATGTCCTTGACTTTCTTGACATAGGCGTCCCACTCTTGGTCGATTCCACCATATCTTTGAAGCCAATTCAAAGTCACCCTTTCTTGAATGTACGCTCTCTCTCTTTAAGTAAGCGTTTTAATTTGATCTGACCTCATTCTCTCTGAGTCACTTCCAAGCGTAGCTGAATGAGGAACACAAAAGCAATATGCGATATTGCAAGTCTATATGCGAAATTTAAGGTAAACAAAAAGCCTATGCAGATAGCATAAGCCCTTTACTTGGCAATACCCGTTTTCCTAAAAGCTCCTGGGGTCGTACCTACGGTGTTCTTAAACTTGCGGACAAAGCTGGACACATCGGAATAGCCGATTTGCAATACGATGGTGGTGAGTGGTTCGTCTGTTTGGACCAGCAGCTGCTTCGACTTTTCTATTCTTAAATAGTTGATGTAATCGGAACTCGTGCTGTCTCGCATTTGCTTGAACAAGTAAGACAGATGAGACTGGGACATGCCGGAATGGCTGGCAAAATCGATTTGATAACGGTATTGATCATGTCCATATTGCCTTCTATCACTGATGTTTCCAAAGCCTTCATTTCCTGAAACGGATAATTATATTGAAGCGTGTGTTTGGGGTTAATATCACTGAAATAAATAACATTATTCCGGCCTTGAATCAGCTCCTTGAAGCCCAAAAACGACTGATCTACGGCGTTTCTGTGAATTGCTGGCGATGATGTCAATGGATCTTATTCGCTTTTGTGTTGTCTTCAAGCCGATGGTCGATGAGGCTTGTAATAAATCTGTGCGATCCAATCCGAAATTGCCCTGGCGAAGCATACGAGCGTGCACGATATTTCCATCCACTTGATAAATGAACTCACTGATCACCATACGCTCTGCTTCCGCATCATTCTGAGCGACAAATAACGGTCTCAAGCTTACTCCATCTTGTCTTGGTGGTGTATCTGCTCCTGCGATTTCACATAGCGTAGGCCCTACATCCAAAATGCTGACGGGCCGATTGACGACTCGTCCAAATTCAATAAGATCCCCGGCGAACATCATCGGGATTCTCGCAGAACCTTCGTAAAAGGTGCTTTTTCCGATGAGTCCGTGCTCACCAGCCTGTTCGCCATGATCAGACATATCTTGGAAACAGCCTGGCCTTACCTATTCGATTATTTAAATACGTCGCTGACATCCACAGTATAAATATGACGATTCCCTTCATGTGTGGAGTCAAACGATAGCGCGGTTCCGGCCCTGTTCCACCTTGGATGCAAATCGCAGCGGAAATCTCCGTTAATATGGGGGTAGGAATAGAATGAACCCAGCGTTACGCCCTTCCTGTTGATCAAATCATATACATACAGATGACGATAGCTGTCCTCATCGGGGTAGCTATCATACAGCATAATAGTCCTGTCCGGCGAATAGGTGCAGTGGCCATCCCTCAAAAAGTACTGCTGATCGAGCAGCGTAACCTCGTGTGTTTGATCCTTCAATTCATACAATTGAACACCCGCTGTCGAGCCTTCCAAGCCGCTCGAATAAATCACGAGATGCTGCGGATCACGCCAATGATAATGGGATGCATAAGCATAATCGGACAGCAGGTATAGATCGGAGCCATCATGGTTGGCTGTCAATATTGCTGTTTTCCAACTTTTACCATTTACAGGAAAATTCCTTACCAAACAAACAAATCGGGTTCCATCTGTATTCAAATTGATGTGATTTATCATAATCTTCTGATCTTCGCCTGCAAAATAGCCCTTGGTAAAGTCCCAAATTTCCTGTAAGGACAGCACCAGCTTGCTAATACCTGTTTCCAGCTCAATCCGGAATATTCCGTCCTCCTCAGGATGCGGCATATCTACAAACGGATCGGGTGTCCCCTCATAGCCGTAGCCCGGGCGAAAATCATACATCCGGAAGAAATTAACGCTCAGCGCATATTTCCCTGTCGGATCGACATTCACTACAGGTCGCTCCAAAAATCTTGACTCCTTGGTGTGGACATTCATTACCACGCCTTTAATGCCGTCATCCGTCTGCTGATTGAAAATAATTTCATCATTCGGGGCCAGCGGATGCCACTGCAGCATCGTTCCCTGTTGAAAATTCCAGGCTGTCGTTTCCGCAAGCGGGATTTCCTGACCGGTCTCCACGTCAATCATGCCTAGTTCGGCAATATCCTCGCTTGTCTGCAGGCGATCCCAAAATTTTACTTTTGTATACAAGTGATAACGGTCATTCCCGCTCCACGACGGATTATCATAATAACCGTAAAAGTAATGCCCTTCACCATTCGTTAATCTGTGTACATCCACTGACAAGTTTTTGATTTTTTCTATCTCCATTTGTAAAGCCTCCGTCTCCTCATGGTTCAGCATGAAACGCTGTCTATTCTTTCAGTGCTCCAATCAATACACCTTTTACAAAAAAGCGCTGCACGAATGGAAATACAAGTAATAACGGCGCTATAGCAGCCACCATAACGGCGAATTTCAGCGTAAGTGCCACCAGCACACGACCGTCACTGACGTCCCCCATCATATCCGTGTTTTGATCGAGAATAAGAATTTCTCTTAAATACACCTGAAGCGGGAACAAATCACGCTGACGCAAATAAATAAGTGCGTTAAAATAGGCGTTCCAGTGCCCTGAGCCATAAAATAAAGCGATAACCGCAATAATCGGCTTCGATAGGGGCAGAGCAACCTTTTGGAAAAAAGTAAACTCGCTCGCACCATCTACCTCGGCAGCATCGCGCAGCTCCTGGGGAATGTTCATTTCAAAAAAGGTTTTGGTAATCAGCAGATTCCAGGTCGTCACGGCACCTGTGACAATCAGCGCGAGACGCGTATCAAGCAGTCCCAGTGACTTGACGATCAAATAAGTCGGAATCATGCCGCCGTTGAAAAATAAAGTAATCACGATAAAAAACATGATGATCTTTCTTCCCGTCAACTCCTGGCGCGATAAGGCATAGGCAGCCAGCAGGGTTACCGTTACGTTCAATGCCGTACCGCAGACGGTATAAATGATGCTGTTGTAATAGCCGAGCCAGATCGTACTCGTGGACAGCAGCAGCTTGTAGGCCCCCAGCGTAAAACCTACTGGAACAATCAGCATCGGATTCGCTATGACCTGGGCCGGATCGCTGAAAGAGGCAGAAATAATATACAGGAACGGATATATGAACAAGACTGCGGTCAGTACCAGCAGCACATAAATGGCCACGTCCGTCCCGCTTGTTTTTTTTGATATACGACTCATCTTACATCCACCCGCTTTCAAGAGATTCGGTTACCATAGAGAATAGCCGCTGAGTCGCCGGGCCAACCGATTGCACACAATAATAAAGACGAACGTCAGGAACGAATTGAACAAACCTACGGAGGAAGCAAAGCTGTACTGCTGCTGCTCCAAACCGGCTCTATATACATAGGTGCTCAGCACATCTGCCGTTTCATAGGTGGCAGTGTTGTAGAGCAGGTACACCTTCTCGAAGCCTACATCCATCACGCGCCCCAGATCGAGCAGCAGGATCGTAATAATCGTCGGCTTGATGCCTGGAAGCGAAATATGCCAGATTTTATCCCACCTACTTGCTCCATCCATTTCTGCGGCTTCATACAGGCTCGGACTGATCCCGGTTAACGAGGCAAAATAAATGATTGAGCTCCAGCCAACCGTCTGCCATACGCCTGAAGATACATAAATCGTCCGAAACCAGCCTGGATCACGTAAAAAGTCAATTCGCGTGCCGCCCAATAGCTCAATAATTCCGTTAACAAATCCTGTCGAAGGTGACAAAAAGTTAACAATCAAGCCCGCTACAACGACCGTCGAAATAAAATGAGGCAAATAGCTGACGGATTGGATCACATTGCGAAATTTCGAATTTTTCACCTCATGCAGCAGGATTGCAAACACAATGGGAATCGTAAACCCGAACACAATCGTATATAGACCGATCAGCAGTGTATTTCGAACCAAACGGAAAAAGTAGATGGAATCGAAAAAGGCCTGAAAATGCTTGAAACCAACCCACGGACTGCTCGTCATTCCTTTAAAAGGGTTATAGTCCTGAAAAGCAATCAGCGTGCCGTACATCGGCGCGTAATGAAATAATAAATAATAGATAGCAGCTGGAGCGATAAACAGATACAAGACCAGGTTCCGCTTCATTTTATTTCGCATCCACATGCCGGATTTGCGCTGCACTGCGGTATTTTCCAAGTTTGATGCACCTCCCAGGCTCACAGGCGGCGCAGGAAGGAACGATCCGTCCTGCACTCGGCCTGATTTACCCTATTTACGTTCGTATGGTTGCTGCATTACTTAAGCGCAGCGATGAATCGGGCATAAGCCTTGCCATACAACTCAGCCAGCTTATCCGAACCGATCTTTTTAAGTCCTGCCTGGAAGGCGTCATATTCACTGAATGGTTTCTTCCCGCGTATAAAAGCATTCATATTTTCATCGATATACGTGTTAATATCTCTTTGAAGCGTTTGCACCTCGTTCAGTTCCTCTTGGGTAAAGTGAAGCGCAGGAACCTTCTTCTTGCCTGCGTACTGCACGGCCAGTGCATTGCCTTTCTTTCCTTCATCGCTAAGCGTAGCCAAATAATGCTCAGGAATTTGTGCGGAAGGCCATCCGCTGACATAGCCGACATACGTATTCAGATATCCGAGAATATCAAGCTTCGGATCGTTCGCCACCTTATCTGTATAGGTGGGTACACCGTCCTTCATCGTGTACGTATCGCCTTCCGTACCGAAGTACAACAGAGTAGCTCCTTCATTGGAATAGAAGTAATCCATCAGCTTCGTCAGCTCTACCGCATTTTTGGTTGTGCTGGAAATGGACACGCCACGACCCGGATCGATTTCATTATGTCTACCAAGAATATTGCGTTCCCCTGTTGGTCCTTTGGGAGCGGCTAGTGCGTTAAAGCCCGGAGTTTTGCCCGCACCCTGCAGCATTTTGTTATATTTGGTCAGGTAACCGGCATTTGAGCCGTAGATGAAGCCGGACTGCTCATTCATAATTCTGCCGTCACGCACATCACCTTTCATTTTTTCGTATTCAGGGTCCAGCAATCCCTCACTGTACAGTTTGTTCAAATATTGCAGGGCATCCTTGTAGCGCGGATCAGTCGGACCGTATTTGATTTTGCTGTCCTCGACGAAGAAATCGTCGGTGCTGTTCGGACCACGGCTGCCTACGCCAAACGCCCAGATGATCGGGTTCGGATTGTCGGTGAACGGAATCTCATCCGCCTTGCCATTTCCGTTCGGATCCTTTTCTTTAAACGCTTTCAAAACCTGATATAATTCATCCGTCGTATCCGGTGCCTTCATCCCAACCTTTTGCAGCCAATCCCCGCGGATCATATATCCTGCAAACGCTTGCGTACGAGGGTCCAGCAAAAGTCTCGGGAAGAAATAAATATGCCCATCAGGTGAAGTGATTTGACCTTTTACCGCCGGGGTGCTGTCCAGAATCTTCTGGAGATTGGGCGCATTTTTCTTAATCAAATCCTCCAACGGCTGCAGTGCACCTTGACGGCCGTACTGATCAGCCAGCAGTGGATCGATATGTCCGATAATATCTGGAATTTTACCTGAAGCCATGATCAGGCCCAACTGCTGCTTAAACTCATCTGCAGCCGGGGCGGCTGTCGTTTCCCACTTCACGGAAATGTTCGTTTTCTTGGCAATTTCCTTCCACAGGATCTGATCGCTATAGCTGCTGACTCCCGTTGAGCCCGGTGCAGGTATAAAATCAGTCCAGCCTGTAACCGTTAACGGTTTATCGGTAATCATCGTTCCCGTGCCTGCTTGAGGTGCAGCAGTACTGTCCCCAGGCTTCGCAGCAGGCGGATTGCTGCTTGTGCATCCAGCTAATACAGTTGTAGTTGAAAATAGTAGCGTCACGACTAACAGAGCAAACTTTTTAGTAGACATGTTCATCCTCCTCATAATGATTAAGCAATTCCCAATTGACCCCTGATTGTGGTTTGATCAAGATAGCGTTTACATGAAAGGCTCTGTATCACTTCCCTTTGCACATTTAGACGTGTTTGAAAAAAGGTTGTATAATCACGCTGTTTTACATTGGATGTGGCGTGTCTTGATAGTTAGATTATATATGGTTTCAATCAAACCCACTATTGACAATCAGATCAATTATTTGTATATTTCGCTCATATCGTTTTTTTGGGGGAGGCTGCTCAGAAATATGGAAAATAATGAGAGCTTTATGGTATATAATGTTGCGGAGCCTTATCAGGAGGTTAATTTTTACAATCGTGCCCAGAATTGGTTTATGCCTGAGCACCATCACAACTACTACCAGTTTATTTGGGTGATTGATGGGACTTTATTGTTTACGATAGGTGGAGAGGAATATACTTTAACACGTGGGAAGATTTGTATTACACCTCCGCTGCAGCCGCATTCATTAAGATCGACCACCGGCTATTATCAGTTCGGTATCAATTTGCAAACGTCCAAGGATACCAAGGGTATGCTTGGCCTGCTGGATGCCTACATTCCGGATTTTATCATTATCGATTACTCGCATAATCTTGATCTTCTGCCTGTACTTGAAAAGGAATCCAGAGGATTCACCAAGCTCTCGAAAATCAAAATTGCCAATATTTTGGACGGCCTTATTGTTTCCTGCGTGGAAATGATCATGAATGGCAACGAAGTTAACTTCAAAAATCATTTGTTAACGTTTCTGAATAAAAATTTGAACCAGAAAATCACATTGAGCGATGTTTCCAAGGAGCTTGCGATCAGCCAATCCCATTTGGAGCGGCTTGTGCGAAAGGAATTTGGCTGCGGCGTGATCGATCTCTATAATCAGCTTAGAATTAATAAGGCTTGCTCTTATCTGAGTGCTTCCTACTATACGATCGAGAATATTTCCGAGTCGCTCGGCTTTTATGACACCTCCCACTTTTCCCATTTTTTCAAGCAAAAAATAAAAATGACGCCAACCGAATATCGCAAGCATAAAAACTGGACCAAATAGCTACAGGGCGTTTTCAATCAAAAAAAGAGCCGATGCCATGAAAGATGCATCAGCTCTTTGCTGGTATAAATTCGTTTAATTTAAAATCGTTTGCGTCACATATTGATTGAACTTTCGATACTGCTCCACTTCGCGCTCATGTGTGACTTTAAAATCTGAAGCTTTTTTCGTACGAGCCTTCAAGGTAATATCAAGTCCCTCCAGCTGTAAATAATAGCGGGTTGCAATATGATAATGTCTGCCCTCGAACAAGCATGAGGCACCCAGGTAGTTTTGGATCAATTCGGCTTTTTCAGGCTCCTTGTCCCAATTGTCCGTCAACCATGCATACAGATTAGGCTGGAACGTCGCCAGCATACCGCTGTATCCCGCACCACCTGCTTGCATCGTTTCGAGCACATGCGGATTATTGGCGACAAACACTTTAAGAGGCGTGCCCTCTGCGGCTTTGATCTTCGCTTTGATCTGTTCAATATTGTTGCTGCATTCCTTCATGAAGCCGAATCGGCCCGTTTCACCGCACCATTTCATTAATTCCGGAGACATCAGTCTATGGTAGGGATTAGGACATTCATATAAACCAAAATCCACATCTGGGAATTGCGCCAATATTTTTTCGGCATTCGCCTTCCATACTTCGTCGTCCTCATGCTCTTGAGCGAGGCGGTTTGTTACCAGCACAAAAGCGTCCACACCAGTCGCCGATATTTGTTTAATTTCCTCCAGCTGCTGCTGGAACGATTCGGATACGTGCCCGGATGCCACAACAGGTATTCGGCCAGCCGCCTTCTCTTTGACAAAGCGTGCAACCTCTACCCGCTCTGCCAATGAAAGCTGAACCATGTCACTGGATTGGCATACCGCAAACAATCCATGGACGCCATTTTTGATATACCAATCTATTAATTGCTCAAGTGCGATATAATCAACCTCATTGTCTTTCGTATACGGGGTTAGCATTACCGGCCAAACGCCATTAGGTACTTCCTTCGCTTTTACACTCACTTTAACTCCGCCTCTCATCTCAATTTTAATTAACCTTTAATTCCTGTTGTTGAAATACCCTCGACAAAATATTTTTGCAGCGAGAAGAAAATAATCAGGCTGGGCACAAGCGCAAGCACCGACATTGCAAACAGTGGTCCCCAAGCCGATTCTCCTGATGAATCCATGAATAGTCTTAAACCGAGTGGAACCGTGAACAGCTTGGCCGAGTTCAGATACAGCAGCTGCGTGAAAAAGTCGTCCCATGTCCAGACAAAGGTGAACAGGGCGGTCGTAATCAGCGCTGGTGTGCATAGCGGCATAATAATGCGCCAATAAATCTGGAATGGCCCGCAGCCATCGATTCTTGCCGATTCATCCAGCTCCTTGGGAAGTCCACGTATGAACTGAATCATCAAAAAGATGAAAAACGCTTCGGTCCCGAGCCACTTGGGCACAAACAACGGGAAATACGTATCGATCCAGTCCAGATTGCGGAACAGTACATACTGTGGAATGATCGTTACATGATGCGGCAGCATAATCGTCATCAGCATCAGACCAAACCAGAACTTTTTCAGGATGAAGCCCATTCGGCCAAAAGCAAACGCCGTCAGGGATGTAGACACCAGATTGCCGATTACACACAAGGCACATACGATAAAGGAGTTAATAAAAAAGGTGCTGAATTTGTTTTTGGCGAATCCCGCCCAACCGGTCGTGTAATTGGTTAATGTAAACTCGGTTGGCCACAGACCCGGATCAGAGAAAATCAGATTACTGGGCTTAAATGAGCTGGCAATCAGCCAGGCGATCGGATACAGCATGATGACACCAAGCGAAACAATTGCAAAATGAAGCAGCCAAGCCCGATTTCCGAGACGATCAGTCATTGTCAATTACCTCCATCCCCGTAATTTACCCAGTATTTGGATGAAAGGAAAATCAGTGCGGTGAAGATCGAAATGATAACCAGCAGCACCCACGCCATTGCAGAAGCATATCCCATTTGAAAAGAAGTAAATCCCTTCATATACAAATACAGCGTATAAAATAACGTCGAATCGATCGGTCCGCCTGTGCCTCCGCTAATGATGAATGCCTGCGTAAATGATTGAAACGCTCCGATGATCTGGATCACAATATTAAACAGCAGCACGGGTGTAAGCAGCGGAATCGTAATATTGAAGAACTGGCGGATTTTCCCTGCTCCATCCACTTTGGATGCC
Source organism: Paenibacillus sp. FSL H8-0034 (assembly GCF_038000305.1). Taxonomy (NCBI): domain Bacteria; kingdom Bacillati; phylum Bacillota; class Bacilli; order Caryophanales; family Paenibacillaceae; genus Paenibacillus; species Paenibacillus sp. FSL H8-0034. The sequence goes on along the minus strand of NZ_JBBOBS010000001.1, from coordinate 2,658,402 downwards.
TCGTAATACTCATAGGGAATTTGCTTCAGCCCGGCGAGAAAAATAATCATTGAAGAGCCAAACTGCCAGGCAGCCAGCATCGAAACCGAATACAGCGCATATTTGGGATTGGCTACCCAATCCGGCCCTTGATAACCGAACAGACTGAGCATAACCTGGTTGACGGCACCGTCTGCGCTGAACATTTTGCGCCACAGCACGGAAATGGCTACGCTCCCCCCAAGCAGGGTCGGGATATAATAAAGCGTACGGTATATCCCGAGTCCTCTTAGACCCATATTGAGCAGCATGGCAATCGCCAGTGCAAAAGCAAGCTTGAGTGGTACCGATGTAAATACAAAGGTGAACGTTACCTTCAAAGCATTCATATAATGGACATCATTCGTGAACATAGTCCTGTAATTGTCCATTCCGATCCATTCCGAGGGCTTCAGCATGTCATATTTGGTAAAGGATAAATACAGCGAGCTGAGCATCGGCCCGAGCGTAAGCAGGAAGATTCCAATCAACCATGGGAGGAGAAAAAGGTACGCAGCACTATTTTCCTTCCAAAGCCTCCGCAGTTTGTGCCCTCGCCCCTTATTCGTAGCAACAATCGAATTCAACACGGTTCCTCCTCATACAGATTTGATCATCACGCTATCGCTTATTTCTTGACCGATTTGTCAAAGGCATCTACAACTTCCTGTGCAGCCTGATCGATGGTCGCTTTTTTGAAGTAAACCTTTTGCGAGGAGCTGACAACGGCATTGCCAAATTCTGTACCGTTAGGGAGATCCTGATCCTTAGGTCCGGCTTTGGAGATATAATTTTCAAAATACGCGTAGAATTTTTTCTCTGTCGGATTCAGTGTCTGCTTCATCATGTCACGAACGGCCGATGAGTTGGGAATACCACGCTCACTGCCAAGAACCTGGGTTGCTTCCTCATCATTAATGAAGAAATTAATGAACATGGCGGCTTCCTTCGGATGCTTGGATGTTTTATTAATCGTCCAGAATTGGCTGGGGTGAACCCACAATCCATTTTTGGCTCCTGGTCCGCCGGACGGCAGTGCTGTAATCTGCAGCTCATCCTTCATCCCATTTTGAAATGCCGTTAATTGATTCAGCCAGCTCATCAGAAATACGGTTTTGCCTTTCGGGAATATGGAGGTGTCTACGGACAGGTCGGTAAAAGTCGCCGATTCTTCCGGTGTTGGAAGCAGTCCTTCACTGCGCATCCGGTCCCACATCGTGTACCATCTAACCACATCCGCTTTATCGAAGCCTGCCTTGCCGTCCTTGTAAATGGTTTTGCCGGTTTGGCGCAGGAAATAATTCATATAAAGCGAATATCTCGATTGATCGGCAAATGCATAATAGCCGGGTCCCAGTGCTTTAACGACTTCCTTGCCATAAGCTTCATACTCTTCCCATGACAATGTATCCTTAGGAGGCTCCATACCTGCTTTCTTAATCAGATCCGCATTGTAAAAAAAACCGATTCCATTGGTACCCAAACTGATGCCATAGAACTTTCCATTGTCCTTGCCCGGCTCCAATAAAGCAGGATCGAATTTATCGAGATTGATTTCTTTGCTGGTCACATAGGGCGTAATATCCAGGGCTGCACCACGGGCCACCAAATCGGTAATCCCCCCGACATTAATTAAATCAGGAGCATTCCCTCCGGCAATCTGGGTATTGAGCTTGTCGGAAAATCCGTCAGTACCTGAGTATTCCGCATTAATTTTAATGTTCGGATACTTTTTCTCGAACAGCTCAATGACTTTCAAAGTGCGCTCGTGGCGTCCTGCAGTTCCTGACCACGTTGCACGCAGCTCCACCTTCTCATTTTTATTATCCTTGACAGGGGCAGTACCTTGACCCTCCGTCTGTGGACTCGAGCAGGCGGATAACGCGACCAACACAATGGACAACAATCCAAATACAAGCTTTTTCCTTTTCTTCACAGCTAATCCCCCTTGTCATATCGTTACTATCGATCTACGGACTTTTGTATTTCCTTCGTAATCGTCTCACCGCCCAGCTGGTTCCACTGCTGAACGAAGCTATCAAAGCTGTCTAACGGCGCACTGCCGTTTATAATACGGAAAAAGGTTTCCTTTTCCAGCTTTTCGAGCGCAGCCCACCTGGTTTCCATCGTTGTCGTCAAGCCGTAAAATTCGCTGTACACTTTATCCATCGGCGTGTCCACGATAACCTTGGCACCGTATGCCCTCGCATGGGCGCTGACCCAGGCATCGAGGTTTTTCTTCGGGTGCTCACGGTCGATGATCATGTTTTTGTAGCTGCTCTGGTATTGAGGGGCCAGCTTTTCCAGCTGATTCCTGCCCTCCATAACCTCCAGCACAGCCTTGTAGGAACGCTGCACGGAATCGGTATAATCCAGCAGCAAATCAAAGGGATAATAATGCCTGGGCTGTACATGGTTAGCTTCCTTGTAGGTTTTCAAGGCTTGCAGAGCCGGATCCATTTCACTGCCATAATTGGCTATGTAGCTGTCTACCCGTTCATACTGCGTGAACTGATTCAGTAAGCGTACGACGGCTTCCGGATTCGGATAGCCCTTCCTGACCACAAGATAACGGTCTGTAATCGGAGCCATATGGGTGACGAATTTTCCGCTATTATCAAGCGGAGCGGCAAAAGCTTTCCATTCTGCTGCCATATCCTTTTTGACGGACTCCCTTAGGGGACCACTCGGCGCATACCAGGGGCCAAAGAAAATACCGGCTTTATTATCGGCAATCGGTTCGTTAGGGTCCTGACGCAGAGCAAATTCAGGATCGATAATGCCGGCCTTATACCACCCTGCCAGTATTCCCAGCGCCTGCTTCGTTTCCGGGGCGACCGAGCCGTAATAGATGTTCCCATTGCGATCCTTCAGCCAGTTTCCTGGGAATGATCGGTAGGCGCCAAAAACGGAATCAAGACCATTCATATTCGGTTTTGCACCCCATACGATCACTTTGTTTACCGGAATCCCTACCGTATCCGGCTTGCCATTGCCATCCGGGTCTTGTTCTATAAAAGCTTTCGTGATGGCAGCAATATCGTTTAATGTTGTGGGAGCAGGCAGCTTCAGCTTATCCAGCCAATCCTGACGTAACCAGACGAGTGTCGGGCTATCCGCTTCAATCGCAATGTTGGGTAGAGCCATCAGCTTTCCACCGAATGTAGCATCTCTTGTCGCAAGTCCTTGGGAGGAATCATACATTGCTTTTACAAGCGGTGATGCGTATTTAGGAAACACCTCCGTCATATCAGTCAGCATATCGCGATCAATTAGAGCACGCAGCTGCTGGCGATCCACGACCATTGCATCCGGCAGATCGTTATCGGCAATCGATACGTCCAGCTTGTACCTGTAAGCATCGCCTTCATTCCGGACCTGCCAGCTGTGCACAACCTGTATACCGGTCTTGCTCTGGAAATAACGAGACCAGGGATTGTCATCATAGGTATCGCCCTGAGCCAGCCTTCCAGCCTCATTAGGAATCGAAAAACCGATCCTCAGTGTGATGGGCACCTTGTATTTGCCAAAGGCCAGGTCTTCTCCTTTCATTTCACCGTCTTGGCTTACCTTGTCGCTCAGTTCCGCACGGCTTGGTGGTTGATCGGGGCTGCATGCCGACAATGCCAGCATCGTCGCCAATATTAAGGAAAACGGCTTCACTTTCATATAGGTCCCCTATCTACTGTGCTGATCCTTGCTTGCTTTATCATCATACTAGATCCAACCCCGGCAGCGGGATAGAAAGCGGTGTCATAACATCGATTTCCCGTCCACACTTTGTGAACGAAATTCAACCCTCATCGAACCATTTTCCCTTTCGGGCCATTCGGTACTCGGTTGGCAGCAGACCTGTTTTGTCACGAAACACCCGGCTAAAATATTTATCGTCGCTAAAGCCGACAGCTGCTGCGATTTCATAAACGGCCTTGTCACTGGATTCCAGCAGCCTCTTGGCTTCGTCTACCCGCAGGGCACGTAAATAGTCGCCAAATGATTCCCCGACCAGCTTCTTGAAGCATTGGCTGAAATAGCTGCGGCTCATATTCACTTCCTTGGCAACCGCCTCTTGAGTCAGTTCGCTTCCCAGATCATCACGCATCAATTGAATGGAACGAATTAGGCTTGTCATCACTTCCGCCGTTACAGACAGCTCGTAGGTTTTCAGCTGTGCATAAGCCGACAGCTCTGCCGTCCAGCTTCTCCACTCATACCAGTACTGATTTTTCTTGATCGCCGCGATGAGCTGTGGAGCGTTCTTGTGCCAGTGAAAAAGCGGTTCCCAATCGATTAATAACCGCTGCATGGACAGACGCAGCTGATTGAAGTCAGGGTGTACAGCTTCGGTTTCCTCCAGCAGCCGCTCCCATTCGGATTTATTCAAAGCCCATCTCAGATGGATCCAGTTCGTTAAGCAGGACTCTACAGCGTGAGTCCGATTGCTTCCATACCGCCGCTCCAGATCGGCTAAGGTTGTTCGCATCAAGCCGGTTCCGGGTCTTACCGAATAGAAGACTCTGTTATGCAATGCCTGCGCGAGCAATCCGGACACGTTCTCAATCGAGCGTCCTTCCAAGCCTGTTAGGTACATCCCCTGCCAGCGACGCAGCGCCATGCCTTCCACCGTTTTCACTAGCTCATCATAGGAATACGACTGGCGAAGCGGCAGCGACCACAAATCCGGTGCAATCTCGATAATCCGGTTCTTACGGATAAAGGGCTGCTGAAGCAGCTCGGAACCAGGGGGTACCTCATCCAATGAGCAAAAGACAATGGCGGCATGCTCTGTATAAATTTGGGGATGAACCTCTGCCTGCCGATCCAGATGGTATTTCTCCTCGGTATGAATCCGCTCTACGATCCGGTCGATGGTTTGCTCCAGATTGTCCATGTCCAGCAACGTTTTGACCAAATAATCGATAGCTCCTAGCCGCAGCGCATCCTGAATGTAATTAAATTCGTGGTGGCACGTAAGGACGACTGTCCATATTCGCCGGGGCAGCAGATTCACCTGCTGAATCAGCTCGAAGCCCGTCATGCCTGGCATCGTAATATCGGTAATCAGCAAATCGATATCCTGAGTTTTCAGCATGTCCAGAGCCGTCTTGCCATCCGCCGCTTCCCCTATAATGTCAATCCCGCGGGCTGACCAATCCAGCATCGATATAAAGCCTTTACGCACCAGTCTCTCATCATCTACGACTATCGCTTTAATCATCAAAATCCTCCTTAGACTTAATCGGAATGTCGATCCGGATAACCGTGCCTCTATCGACTACACTGTCGATCGACATTCTGCTCGCATCGCCGTAATATCGTTTAATGAGACGGCTCACATACTGTAAACCGATTCCCAAGCCTCTTTTTAAATTTTCATTGCTTTCAGCCAGCAGCTTGCTGAGCGTCGCATCATCCATACCCTGACCATTATCTGTTACTTTCAATAGGAGCCCATCCGTATCATTTTTATGAATCGAAACTTCAATATAATTATTTCTTTCACCATTGCCATGATAAATTGCATTTTCCACCAACGGCTGGAGCAGGAACCTTGGCATCGCTACATGGCTGACATCTGAATCCACCTGCAGCCGCAAATCAAATTCATAATCATATCGAATACGCTGCAGCTCTATATAGTTGTTCAGCGCATCGACCTCCTCCTGCACCGTGACAATCATACTTTGCTTACCGAGATTGTAGTGCAGCACCTTAACCAAGAGCGTGACCAATCGATCAATTTCTTTTTGACCATTCATTCTGGCCAGCCATTGGACCGTGTTCAGTGTATTATGCAAAAAATGCGGGTTGATCTGGGTTAACAGCTTCTCGACCTCCAGGCGGCTTTTTTCCCTGCCACTCTCCTCAATTTCGGCAATCAGCACATTGATCTTCTGCTTCATTTCCTGAAAATTAATTAAGAGGTGGTCGAATTCCTCGACTCTGGTGAATTGAACGGGAGCATTGCGGTTCTCTGCCATATAAATAATTTCCTTATTCAGCTTTTTCATCGGCTTGTACACTGTTCTCCAAATAATGAGCGCAAGCAGCAGCGCAAACAGGGTCGTCGCTACGACAAGCAGCGCAATCTTGGTCAGCCACGCATAAATTTCATTATTGAATGCCGTTTTCTTGACGGCAATAACGAGCTGCCAGCCCTGCTCACTCATCGTATGAAACAAAATATAGCCCTTGTATTCACTCTCATTATCTATCGCCTGCAGAATAGGCACACTGTCCGCTTCTGTGAACCCTTTTTCATTTTCCATGTAGGTAACCTCCCCACGCGCATTAATCAATAGGTGGGAAACCTCGATACCATAAGTTTCATTATTTAAAATTTTGCGAAATAAATTGTAATTCGTTTCCAGATATACATATAATTCGAGATTCTCCTTCGTTTCCAGCCTGCGGAGCGAGGAAAAAACAATATTATCGCTGCTCTTGTACATCGTTTTGTGTGGACCGTAATATACGGCACCCTGGTATTCGGTAAAATGCGGCAGCGTTGAGATGGCACGGCTTGAATCCACCTGTAAATTCTCAAATTTGTACGGCTGATCGGAACGAGGATCATAATAGAACATCATACCCAGATTCAGATTCGTATAGCTGATCATATTGATCTTGTCTTTAATGCTTGCCCCAATGTTCGCTTTGTCATAAAAATCGCCTTGAGTAGAATATAATTGCACATCATTTACTATTTTTCCATCTATTGCAAGCTGCTTGGAGGCAAAGTCCAGATTATTCAGGACGTTTTCGAGACCGATTCGTTCTTGCTTGAGGGTAGAATAAATCCCATTTTTGATTTTATTTTCAAGAATCGAATAAATACTTCCATAAGTAATAACCGTCAGGAGCAGCATAGGCATCAGGCAGGCTATAAGCAAATAAATGACCAGGCTGCGTTTGAGTGATTTTGAGGTTAAACGTGCCAGTACATGTCCTGCCTTTATCATCATATCCTTCCCTCCCATCATCTTTAATCTTGTTGGACAAAGGTCCCCTTTCTATAATGGTTATCGTAGTGGTAGTTTTTTTAAATGTCAACGATAAAACCATTTCATCCGGAAACCCATGTACATAAACAAAAAACAGCTATCATCGGATGAGAATCCGTTATGACAGCTGTCTACAATTGGTGAATCGGGTAACCGATGCGATACTCCACAATAATCCATATATCAATGGTGCCAATGCTGGCCGAGCAGCTTCACCGCACTCAGAAGCGATGCTGTATACGGATGTTGGCTGGAATTCAGCAAAGCTGATTGTATAAGCTCTACCATTCGCCCGTCTTTCATGACCAACACATCGTCACACAAGCTGGGAACCAGAGAAAGATCATGGGTAATAAATAGAAGTGATAATTGCTGCTCCGCTTGCAAGGACTGCAATAATTCGATGATGGTATGCTGATGAATCACATCCAGATTGGATACGATTTCATCACACACAAGCAGCTTTGGCCTCACGATTAATGCTTTGGCGATACAAGCCCGTTGATATTGTCCACCACTTAAATGACTCGGAACCGAGCTTAACAAACGTTGTGGAAGTCCGACCTTGGCAGCGTATTCGTGCACAAGCTGCTTTCTATCGATTGTCCTGAGCTTGGTCAAATGGCATAAAGGCTCCTCTATGCTTTGGAAAATCGTCATACGGGGGTCAAGTGAGGCCGCAGAATTTTGGAATACAAACTGGATTTGCTGATACCAGCTCTTAAACTCAGCTGTCCTTCTCTCCGGTGCCGGCACCCCATTGAACATAATACGTCCCGATGTCGGACGCTCCAGTGCCATAATGATTCGGGCCAAAGTGGATTTTCCGCTCCCGCTCTCGCCGACAACCGCCAGAGAACGACCTGTTTGCAAGGTGATATGAATATCTTCAAGAATCGTCTTAAACGCGATCCGCTTGCTTATATGCTGGATGTCTAACATGACTTATAAGACCTTCTCCTTTGGTTCCTCTTATACAGCCTTAGGTTATCATGAATTTTGAACGGTATTCCCACAGGGTTCGGGTGTACGCTTGCCGGGGATGCTTCATCACATCGTATGCGTTTCCTTGTTCGATAATAGTCCCTTGAACCATCACCGCAATGGTATCTGCGATATAGTTGGCGATTAGCAGATCATGCGTAACGAGAAGCAGGCTCATCTCACTCTCGGCAGTCAGCCCTCGCAGCAGAGTGAGAATGTCCGCTTGTGTGGTCACATCAAGAGCACTTGTCGGTTCATCAGCGATCAACAGCTCCGGTCCAAGCAGCAGGGCCATCGCGATCATCACCCGTTGATTCATGCCTCCGCTTAATTGATGAGGATACCGCTTCATCAGTGTCTCCGCTGGCTTTAAACCAACCTTGTCCAGCATCCGGCAGGCTTGTCGTTCAGCCTCAAGCTTTGTAATCGAAATATGGCTTTTCAGCAAATCAACCAGCTGCCGACCGATGGGAATAGCGGGATGCAGCGCTTGTTCCGGATGTTGAAAAATAATCCCGATATGCTTGCCTCGAATCTGCTGCCACTCCCTGCGGGTAAAGGGAACGGTATTCGTACCTTTAAATATTAACTCTCCCGTGAGATGAAGCTGATTCGGGAGCATGCCCAGCATCGCTTTGAGTGTTAAGGTTTTCCCGCTGCCGCTTTCGCCAATCAGACAAAACGTCTTGCCTGTATGTAAAGAAAAGCTAATGTCCGACACCAGTGTTTGATGATCCTGACTAGTAATGGACAGCTTTTTCACTTCAGCTATAACCGCCACCTGCAGCCTCCTTTGACGTTTATTTCAGTTTAAACCGCTTGCGCAGCATTTCACCGCATAGTTGGAAGGCACAGGCTGTCAGAAAAATAACGAAGCCTGGGAAAAATCCCATCCAGGGTGCAATTTGCAAATAATTTTTCCCATCCAGCAGCATTGCTCCCCACTCGGGTGAAGGAGGCTGGGCTCCGATACCGAGAAAGGACAGACCCGACAAGGTCAGAATGACCCGGCTTACATCCAGGATCAACATCGTCAGCACCTGTGGACCGACATTGGGCAGCACATGGCGGATGATGGTCACAAGACCAAAGGAGCCACTTACCCGGCTGGACAGAATGTAGGCTTCTTTTTTCACATCGTGAACCAAACCGCGGATCAGCCGTACATACTTCGCCCACCAAGACAAAATAATAGCCAAATATACGTTCTCGATGCCAAAACCCAAAAAGCCGACAATCACAATCGTGAGCAGCAGATTCGGTAAAGCGACAAAAATGTCCGTAATACTCATCAACAGCATATCCAGCCAGTTTCCGAAATAGCCGCTTAGCGTCCCCATCAATAAGCTGATCACGATAACGATGCCTAATATGACAAACACCGGAAACACAGATTGACTAATACCCGCAAGCAATCGGCTGTATATATCCCGTCCCAAATAATCGGTGCCAAACAAGTGCTCAAGGCTCGGTGCTTGCAGCTTGGCGCTATAATTCGTTGCATAGGGATCATACGGGGACAGCCACGGTGCCCATATGCCAACGGCTATTAACAGAAGGATAAATAGGATAGCTGCTGAACCTATTTTATGATTCGTAATAAATAAGCTCAGTTTTCCCACCTCTGCTTTTCTAATTGAATTCGCGGGTCAGCCCAATAATAGCAAAGGTCGGTACAAAAATTCAAAATAAAGATGGCAGTCGCCAGCAGCAGGGTACAGCCTTGAATGGCCGGGAAATCCCGACGGTATATCATATCCAGCATATAGGTGCCGATTCCCGGAAAGCTGAACATATTTTCTATGATGATCGCCGCACCAAAAAAGCTGGGAAAGCTGCTCCCTATTATCGTCATAATCGGCACCAGCATCGAGCGAAATAAATAGGATGGATACAAAATCCGCCTTTTCAAGCCACGGGCAGCAGCAGCTTCCATATAAAAGGCCCGTTTATATTCCAGCGTCAAGGACCGAATCATGCGGATAAAATAGACGCTTTCGACGATGCTGATTGCCGTCACAGGAAGCACATAATGGCGTAACGACCCGCTGCCCACAATGGGAAACAGCTTCCACATGACACCAAAGCCAAACATCAGCAGAATGGCCAGCCAGTACAACGGAATCGACAATCCCAGAACGGTGCCTGCATAAGTTACCCGATCCAGCAGCGAGTGTTCACGCAGTCCAATATGAATGCCGAGCGGAACCGAAATGAACAGGGTGACAACGAAGGAGCTGAGCATTAGACGAATTGTCGGTTCCAGACGCGTAACGATCTCCTCTGTAACCGGGATACTTGATATATAGGAATTGCCAAGCTTGCCCTGTACAAGCTCATACAGCCATCTGAAATATTGAACGGCAAAGGATTGGTCCAGCCCCCACTTTTGCTGTAAGGCTGCAATTAATGTTTTATCAGGGGCGGCCCCAAGGTCCTGCAGAAACAATGCTGCCGGATCTCCTGGAGCCATATGCATGAGCGTAAATACAAACAGGGTAAACAAAAGCAGGGTGAGAATCAGCACAACGAACCGATTCAACAGATAGCGGGTCATTTATTTTCCCTCAATTTGCAGCTTATGCCATTGAACAGGATCATCTTCAATCGTACCAAAGGAAAAGCCGGTGATTTTGCTGCTATGTATAAAGGTCTGCTTCATGTAAAATATCGGGACGGTCATCGCTTCGTCGTGAATACGGGCAAAGATTTGATCAAACACAGGCTGCTGCTTCGCTTTCACATGGGTTTTGGCTATGCTGTCCAGATAACCGTTCAAGAGATCATCCTGATAAGCAACGGCTGGCACCTTGTCTGTGTTATAAAATAGCGATGACAGGAATCGATAAGGTAATTGGGCATCCGTATAAGTTCGATAGATCATCAGATCGTATTCCTTGGTATTCCAGAGCGTGTTGTAGTAAGCAGCTCTCTCCTGGTTGAGAATATCTACCTGTATGCCGATTTGTTTCATATTGTCCTGAAAAATTTCGGCCATCTCTTTCCATTCCGGGTATTCGGTCGTTTGAATGACCAGCTTAAGCTGAATCGGCCTGCCATTTTTCTCATACAGCTTCTTGCCGGCGTTCCATGTATAACCGGATGCCTCGAGCAGCTGCTTGGCTTTGTCGGGATGATATCCATATGCGGGCTGATTGCTGTCCGTGACAAAGGCGACATTTTTCTGAAATAAACCTCTGACCGCAGCGCCCTTTCCATTCATCATTTTGCTTGTATCGGTTCCATAATTGATCGCTTGGCGAATGTTTTTGTCTGCGAGAAACTCATTTTTTTGATTGATGACAAGAAAATAAGACATTGTACTGCTGTTGGTTTCGATTTTGAAGTTTTTGTTGTTCTCGAACAACGGGATGTTTTCAAGCGGCAGGTTGCCCATCTCACCACCAGCCAAATCAACCTCACCATTTTGCAGCGCCAGCACCCGAGCCTGCGGATCTGTAATGACCTTCAGAACTAGCGAGTATGACGACGGCTTATCCTTCCAGTAATGCGGGTTGGCTACTAATACCGTTTCCGCTCCTTTTTTGTAGCTGCCTACTTGCCATGGACCTGTGCCAATAGCCTTCTTGAATTCACCCTCAATGGCGCCACGCGGACTTACAGCATCCGGACTCATGATCCGGAAGGGACGGGCCTGGCTCAGCTCCAGCAAGGTTTGGGGAGCGGTCTCCTTAAAGGTGAGTATAGCCGTATACTTGTCCGGTGTTTCGATCTTGGCCAGTTTCTGCGAAATTTCTAATGGCGCATTGGCCTCCTGCTTGACAGCACGCTCTAAGGAGAATTTGACTGCTTCGGAAGTCAATTCATTACCATCCGAAAATTTCACATTTTTCCTCAAATGAAAGCTGTACGTCAAACCATCCTCAGCTATATCCCAGGATTCCGCAAGGCTTGGCGATAGCTCACCCTTCCCCTGATAATCCAGTAGTGCATCATATACAGAGGCATGAGCGTGTCTGGTGCCATTATAGGTGGCCGCATCCAGCTTATCTCCCATGGAATCCTGCGTAGTGGCGATAGTGATCGTTGTGGGGCTTTCAGCTTGTACGTCTGCCGCCTTGGAATCAGCTATCTGGGAATTCGAGTTATCCGAGCAGCCTGATAACGCCATAATAACCATAATTGTGAAGAGCATGATGTTAAATCGTGTATACATGTGTACGCCTCCTATTATTTCTTGCCTTTATTATTAATCGTAAATAATACAATTAGCAAGTTATTTTTTTAGAGAGCGATTACAAGCCATGATTCGTTATGAGCCAAATCGAAGGTAACTGCCATTCATAATATGGATGTTGACAGTAATTATTACAATTAGTATAATGATCACCATTCGTTAGCATTTATGAACAAAGCTCATTCAATCATCGCAAAGGAGGCGAATATGTATGACTACAGCCAGTGAACAACAGTTAGCCAAAGAACACCGTGCCTATTGGGATAAGGGGGCAGATATTTATGACGGTATCATACATAACGAGTTTACGAACGGGGCCTACGAAAAGTGGGAGCTCATCATTAGCCGACTGCTTAAGGATAAAAAGGGGCTGAAGGTGCTTGATGTGGGTACCGGCCCGTGCTTTTTCGGTATACTCTTATCGCGATTAGGCCATGATGTGACAGCCATCGATTCTTCACCGGAAATGATTGCAAAAGCAAAGAAAAATGCGGCACACTTTGGATGTCCTATCCAGATTATTGAAACGGATATTTTTGAATTTAATCCTGTTGAGCCGTTCGATCTGATTATTTCCCGTAATGTGACATGGTTTTTGACGAATCCAGTTAGAGCTTATCGGAATTGGCATTCCTGGTTGAATGAAGGCGGGGATGTGATTATTTTTGATGGGAATTGGAATCTGTTTTTGACCGATCCCAAAGAAGCCTTCCTTCAAAAACTGGCTCAGCAGGAGGCTGTTGAACAGGGTTATATTCCTTATCGTACGGAGGATGAAATTGCCGAAGGTCACGATTTTGCTTTGGCTCTGCCGCTCAGCTATGTAAAAAGGCCAATGTGGGATGTGGATATGCTGAAGCATATCGGTTTTACACAGGTTCAGGTATGGCAGGGCTTCGATGCAGACATTTTGAGACAGATCGAGCAGGTATTGAACCAGCATAAGCCTATGTTTGCTATCACCGCAACCAAGTAATCCAAGTAATACAGAGTTCGAAGATCGCCAAAAGATCGCCAGCCTCCTGTAAGGGGTTGGCGATCTATGTAGTTAGGCCGCGGAAGGGAAATCGAGCGTGAACACGGCCCCGCCCTCTTTACGATTGCGAGCCTTGATAAGACCGCCGCAGCGCTCGACGATGGCGCGGGAGATTGCCAAGCCCAGTCCATTTTCACCTCCCTTGCCTTTCACAAAGCGATGAAACAGATACGGAAGCAGATCCTCCGGTATTCCTGATCCATCATCGATAATGGAAATTTCAACCCTGTCCTGATAGATCCCGGCATGAATGCAGATATGTTGGCTCGCATACCTCGTCGCGTTTGCAACCACATTCAACAAAGCCTGCAGCAGCTTATCCCGATCAGCCGCAATCGCCATTGTATCCTGCTTGCCCTCACCGTACACGATTTCCAAACTTAATCCCTTTTGGACCAGCAGCGGCGTGATCCGTTCAATCGTTTCTGTCAGCATGTCCTGCACGTTAACCATTGACGTCTGGAAAATATTTTCCTCGCTATCCAGCTTCGCCAGCAGCGTCATTTCGGTGATAATGTTTTTTAACCTGCCGCTCTCGCTGAGGATAATGTCCAATCCTTTTTGAACGCTTTCCCCTTCAAATATACCGTCACGGATACCTTCCGCATATCCTGATATGGACATTAGTGGAGTTTTAAGCTCATGTGATGCATTCTGGAAAAATTGCTTCTGTACCCGGTTGTATCTATCCAGCTCTTCAGCCAGATCATATACGGTATGGGCAACGACACCGATCTCCCCTCCGGCATGAATCAACTGAACCTCAGAGAATCGGCGTTCCTTTACTTTTTTTAATTCCTCTCGTAATCTCATCAGCGGTTTAATCAGCTTCTTGGTAATAAATAAGCTAAGCAGAAACATCAATATGCCTCCAACCCCTAATACGATGAGCAGCCTTCCAAACAGCGCCTGTTCAATAGCTGTAATTTTACTAACCGGTGTAATGAGAGTCAAAGTACCTTGGGGAATAGCGTTGACTGTAGCTATGAAGCGTGTGTCTCTCCCTTCCCATATATTTTGCAGGCTTGGTACGTTCGCAGTTTCCTGCAGAGTAGGATCGATTACAGTGGCAGCTCTCGTTAAGCTCAACGGGCTAACCGCAGTGACTGCATTAAATGCTTTGACCCCTGTAATCGAGGTAGACGAAGCAGCCGGGAGTGTGCCAGACACAATATTTCCCATATTATCTGAGATGATAGCATCAACGCCTACTATGGGGACAGCGGCTATGGCAGCAGTGCTGCTCGATAATAGCCTAGGAGTCACGTTAACTGCTGACACACCTTCAGTCATCTGGTATGCTTCTTGCTCCAATGTCTCTTGCATTTTCCAACCCACTGCATGCATATCATCCTTTTGTGCGCCTATAAAATGGTCCAGCAGTACAAAATGAATACTGATCGCAGTAACAGTGAGCACAAGAACAAGCAATATCCCGAAAGCGAGATTAATTTGATGAACCAGCTTCATATTTCAACTCTCCTCCATCCGTTCTCAGGCGATAGCCATGTCCCCATACCGACTCGACTGGCAATTGGCCGATTTTTTTGCGCAGGCGTTTGATTAGATGATCCACGGCTCGCTCGCTTCCAAAATAATCGTCCCCCCACACCATAGTCAGCAGCTCGTCTCGTGTAAAAGCGCGATTCGGATGCTCGACTAATGCTTTGAGCAGCTCAAATTCCTTCAGCGTCATTTCTACTTCTTCCCCCTGCCAAAACGCGCGTCTTTCTTCCAGCATCAGCTGCAGCTGGCCGACTATGATCTGTGGCAGCTCTGCGGCATTTTTACTGGCTTCATCCGCGTTTTTCAGCTTGTTTCCGCGTTGAAGCTGCCGTTTGACACGGGCCACCAGTTCACGTGGACTAAAGGGCTTAACCAAATAATCATCGCTTCCCAGCTCCAAACCGAGAATGATATCGACTTCAGTGTCACGAGCGGAAATCATAATGATTGGCACCTCTGCTTCATTACGAATCTTTCTGCAAAATTCGTAGCCGTTCATCCCGGGAAGCATAATATCCAGCACCCACATATCCGGAGGGTTGGTTCTCCATAGCTCCCACGCCGCCTCCGCCGTTTCCAATCCAATGGTTTGGTAGTTTTCCTTTTGCAAATAGGCTTCCACAAGATTACGTATATGATGATCATCGTCTACAACGGCAATCAGATAGCTGTTCAATGATATAACCTCCTATCAAGTCTCTTCTACATTATAACCAAGACATCGATGGATAGGGGAGAATGCCATTGTTTTTCCACAATTTAACCAATCTTCTGCCACACCTGAACTCTAAACTAGAACTTGTAAGACAAAAACAAACCAAGGAGTGTTGAATCTTGAATCACAAACTGATCGTTAAAAAAATTGCCCTGTCCACCTTACTGCTGACCGTTGCTGCCAGTTCTGCCTATGCGAGTGAAGCCAGTCAGACCACGACAAGCCCATCCCAAACATTGACATCATCAACCCAATTTCAGGCTGTTGCTGCTACTACTGCCGTTAAGCGTACTGATCCTGTAGAGCTGGCTGCAGCTTATGCGCCGGATACAGTGAATGATTGGAAAAACACTTTAACTCAATACCATGAAGCTATTCAGAAAAAATTCGGAGCCGTACTCAGACAGGCTACTCCTCTGGAAAGCACAGGGACAAACTTAAATCTCAGTTCTGTTCGAATCATTGACCGGACCGATATGAAGGAGATTGTGGATGGCCAGTTCACGGAAGCTGTGACTCTAGGCGAGCTTACAAATCCAACAGCCAGCACTGATATCAAGGTCGGGGTAGCCTTAGCTGTTGCTGCTCTTCCAGCTCTTCCATCTGATGCAGAGACATTAACTCTCTCCACTGCCGAAGCCAGAAACACTGTAAGTGTCGCTGCTATTTCTTTAGATAATCCTTTGTTTAAAGGTGAGCTGGAATTGCAAAAGGCTGCTGAATCCAAGGATGCCCAAGTGATCACAAAATCCCTGGCCAAGCTATTGGTTCTTTACAAGGAACAAATTGCAGAATGGGAAGCTAATAAATAATATTTGGAATACAAAGAACCATCATCTCTACTCTTAGTAGGGATGATGGTTCTTTGACATGCAGATCAGAAATGAGTTCTCATGAATTAATAGTATCTATTTGCCAGCTCAGTCGCCTTTTGCAAATAACGATAGAACGCTACGGCAGCCTGTGCGCGAGTAACTTCCTGCTTAGGATTAAAGCTTCCATCCGAAAGCGTCATAATCCCAAGTCCAATCACAATGGCCACTTCCCCACGATTCTTGAGCAAGCCGGCATCACCGAATTTGTCGCTGAAAATATTGGCATAGTCCGTCAGTTTTTTATAACCAAGCGCACCTACGATCAATTCAGCCATATCTTCCCTATTCATAATCTCCTGTGGGTTGAAATCCTTGCCGCGCTGAATGATGCCGCGGTCAACAGCGTTCTCCACGTAGGCAAAGAGGGGAGATTCATTTCTCACATCTTTGAAGGATGCTGCGCGCTCCGCACCATAATAAATACCGGAGCGTCCCCCGTTCATTGCGATAACGAGCATTTTGACCAATTCACCGCGCGTTATGGAAGCGTTCGGACTCACTTTTCCGTCTACGACATCCAGCGCCTGGTAATCCAGCATGATTTGCAGCTCTGTTTGTGCATAATGACCTTCGATATCCGTGACATGCACCTTTTCCAAGCTCATGGCTTCCCCGTTTGAGCTATTTCTCCATTGACCGGTTACGGCATCAAGAAAATAACTTTCGCCACTATATTTAGACTGCAGCACATACACGAGCTTGGCCTCTTTGTCGGTTGTATCAGAGCCTTGCGGCAGCTCTCCCGCAGCCATCATAAGACGAATTTTCTCGATAGGCATAATTCCAAACCCTTGATTTGACAGCACATAATTAAGCTTGATCGTATAGGGAGACAGCAGCAGCTCCTTCGCCTTATTAAGATCAATAACACCCGGTTTCTGCTTCGGATAAGCAACATTGGAGAAATTGAACTGATAATTTGTGATGTCTCCCGTCACTTTATCCACAGCCAGATGCACGTTTTCATAATTCACATACACACCGTCTATTATTCTCTTGAAGGGTATGTCCCAGGCGGTCATCATTTTTGTTTGCTCAGCTGGCATATTCACCAAATTGGCCATTGCTGCTGTATCCAGCACTAACTGGTCGGTGTGCGCGGGCAGCTGCTTTTTAACGAATTCGATCGCCTTCGCCTTCGCCTCGTCCACGGTTATCTTCGGTTCAACAGGCTTTTGATCTCCATAAGGCGTATAAGTATTACGGCTAAAGTTGGTAATTTCTCCGGTTTTGCTGTTGACTGTAGCCCAAACATTGATTCCCGCTCTAATGGTGGAGTCTGTGCTCTTCTCCTCATTCCAGCGAAGGTTCCAAATGGACTGCACCTCACCCGTTACCGGATTGGTCGATTCGTTATAAGAAGCGTCCTCGAGCTTAACGCCTTCCGGCAGCTTAAACGTGGAGCTGACTTTTTCCAACGCCTGTTCCTTGGTCAGGTTGAGATTGCTCGCAGGCGGCTCACTTAAAGGCGCATCCGTCAAAGGCTTTTCAGGCTCCTGGCTGACGCTTGCAGCGGGTCCTTGCTTCCATACTTCTCCTGTAGCTGCATTCAGAATTGGGAGCTCCATCGTATACGCAACGACTGGCTTTCTCTCGCCCTTCGCTTCGTTCAGCATCAGATAATTCAGCTTGGGAGCGAGCTTGTCTCTGAAGGCTTTAGCGGCTTCTTCTTCACTAATCGGCGTTGCCTTCTCGAAGGTCGAGTTCTCATCCCAATTAAAGCTGTATTGGGTGACGACGCCGTCCCCATTCACCTGAATATTAATACCGTTTTGCGGGAAAGGAACACCATTATGCGTGCGGTCATATCGGATTGAATATTGGTAAGAGCCATTCAGCGGCGCCTTAAGCGACTGCTCCAGAATGTCGTTATACAGCAGCTGCTCACGCTCATCCGGATTCAGCCTGGCAATCCACTCCGCGGCAATGCCCTTCGCTTTCTGAAGGTCCACCTTAGGAGGATAACTCGGTTTATAATCGGGATCATTGCTGTACGAATAATATTCCATCAGCTTGCCGTTCAATCCGTTAATGGTAATGTTCATATTGCCGATATTTTTGTTATCAACAAGCTTGCGAAAGCTTATGTTCCAGTTAACTATGCGATTCCCGTTGAAGCTGTTGGAATTGAGATTTACCGATTCAACCGTATAGCCTTCTGGTATCGTTACATACGATTTAGCCAGCTCGATCGCCCGTTCCTTGGAGATTTTTGCATCTCCTGGACTAGCCTCGGAGCCGCCAGGCGGGATTAACATTGGTCTGGAGCTCATGGCTGCAGGCACCGCTTCATCTGCCAGTGCCAGTGGGACATTGGAAAGTAATAACATCGATACAAGTGCTGCCGTGCTTGCGTTTTTGCGTATCCTCATCATTCATTCCTCCTCAAAGTGCATTACCAATAAATGCTTAATTTTTAAGACGGATCATGTACGTAAAAGGTTGCTGCACAGACAAGGAATTTTTTACTGCTGAAAAAAAAAGCTCTTTCGCAAATGCTGCGAGCAGAGCCGTTAGTTTACGCAAGTTCCAAGGAAGCCCCATCGACCATCGCGGCTGGCTTCCGTCAAAAACATGCTTGCAGCATTAACGCTGTCTTTTCGTGAAAATTTGAAAGGTGACACCGAACTTGTCCGTAACCATCCCGTAGGCAGGGCTAAAATAAGTCTCCTGCAGTGGCATAATGACTTGACCGTCCTGCAGCAGGGCATCATAGATGGGTTTGGCTTGCTCCCTCACATCAGCCGTAATGCAAATGGTAACCTGATTACCCGACTGATAGGATTGACCTCGATCAAGATCAGCCACATACATTTCTGTTGTGCCAACTTGTAAGACGGAGTGTGCCACACGCTGCTTTTCTTCGATGGTCAGTGGAAATTCGGGGTTCTCCGGACCTTCTCCGATTGTTTGTTTAAAGAGGACTTTGGCATCCAATGCTTGTACATAGAAATCAATAGCCTCCCCTGCTTGTCCATCCAACATAATATATGGGATTACTTGCAGCGTCATCATGAAACAGCTCCTTCGTTTCTCATTTTTTTCAGTCCCGCCTGTTTAACTGGGCTTGATTCTAATGATAAACGATAATAGTGACAACGCTTGTCATAATAAAATAAATAATAAGTTCTGCTTTCTCAGTAAACAGAGTTTTTACGATAGTCGCGGGGTGAAACGGCAAATTTTTGCTTGAAAGCCCGTTCAAAGTATGGCAGCGTATTAAAGCCGGAGGCAAAACAAATATCGGTAATTGGAAGGGTTGTCACACCGAGCAGCGATTTGGCAAATTGCAGCCGTGCTTCCTTGACATAGACCTGAAAGGGCATCCCTATCATTTTGCTGAAGCATTCACTGAAATAGTTGGTTGACAGCCCGCAGTAGGAAGCGACTTCCTCCAGGGAAAGGGTTGTACGAAAATGATGCTGTATATAAATTAACGATTTGCGGACCCCCTCATGCACCGCGGTATTGCCGGTCCATTGTGGCGTATCAATAGCCTGTCGGCATTTACGTGAGAGATCGATCAGCAAGCGCTCAATACAACCTTGCACAATGAACTCACTATCCGATCGCCAATTATGGGCTTCTTCCCAAATCCGTTTGTAGGCCTGCTCAATAAACTCACACTCTTCAGCTTGAAATAAACAGGAATGAACAGAAATTCCTTCGAAAATGTGGGGCATCAGCTCATCTCTAATAAACCTGTTCGTAAAAATCAAATTATAAATATGCAGCGGTTGACTTGTATCCGGTACGACTTCGTGAAAATCCGCCGGGGTTAACAAAAAGGAATGGCCTCTTGAAATCGGAATCGGATTCCCATTAAGTATATGTGTTCCAGCCCCAGATCGTACGAACGACATTTCAAAAAATTCGTGCCAATGCGTTCTCACTCTTTGCTCAATTGTTGTTTGATATATACGAAAGGGGGATGGCAGAATCATAAATTTTTCATTCGTTAATCGCTCTGGTCCGATGAAAGCCTCATCCATCCCTATATCCCCCATTTCCCATAATTATGCTTCAGCTCACCTTAGGCATTCTCGTAACGGTTGCCGGCCAAATCTATTCCGCGTGCCAGCCAAATTTTGAAATCAGGAGAGTTCTTCTCTTCAATATATTTAGCATCTGTGGCAAAATAACGCATCGTGTAGCCGCAGCGACGGTAAGGACTCGTATTGGGCTTGGCTCCGTGCATAATCCGTGAATCGTGAAGCGAGCATTCTCCTGCCTCCAGCTCGAAGTATACGGCATTCGCGTCATCGACTTTTTTGATCTCGGTAGCGAAGATGTTCTCATCCTTATCCACAGCTTCATATTCTGAAAAACCATTGTTGTGCGTTCCCGGAATAACCCGCATGCAGCCATTCTCCTCTGAGCTGCGATCAATCGCCAGCCATACCGTCACCAGTTTATCGAATCTGCTTAACCGACCGTTCCAATAGGCAGAATCTTCATGCCATGGCGTCTGTTTGCCAATGAAAGGCTCTTTGCAAATAAAATGGCTGGACCATAGCGCGATATTGGGCCCAAGAAGCGGCTCAACCAAATCCAGCACCTCATCACTCAGCAAAAATTTAAGCAGCCTTTCATCCCGAAAATGGGGTGTATCCAGCTCGCTGTTCAATTTGCGGCCAACCAGCTCCCATTGCTCTTCAAAGATTTGTTTCAGTTCTTGCTGCTTTTCCTGACTGAACAATGGCTTCTTGTATAAATAATAGCCATTTTCTTCGTAAAAAGTAACCTCTTCTTTGGAAAGCGATGGATTCGTTTGTGTTGACATGGTTGTGATCCTCCCTGAATGTGTTGTAGTTAAGCATGGCAGACCGTGAATTTCATTAGCCAGCATTGCTTGTAGGAACAACTTTAGTATAGGTGATTGGGAGCCACAGCTTCTATTCTTATCTACGGAAAAACTATGCTTAATTTCGGCATCTTGCTTGAAGAGGAAGATCAGGAACATTTTATTCTGCTTCATAAAATTTTTGCGATTTATTACGAACCGATTATGACATTTGCCCATACAATAGGGACAAATGACTATATTATCATAAGCGGAGGTTAACATTATGGATGATCGTGCTTTTGGATTGGGAGGTTTCGGTGGATTGGAAAGTCTTGGTGGTTTTCGAGGAGGGTTTGTTGGGCAGCCATCCTATAACCGACCAGATCCTCGTGTTCGATTGTTCCCTTTTTTCTCTCTTTCATCTTTTTCCTTTCCCTTTTTCAGAGGAGAAGATGACCGGGATGGCAACTATTATGCTCAGCATCTTAGCCAAGAAGGAGAAAGCATGGAGCAGATTGCGCAGATGTATAATGTCCCCCAGCCCATTCTTGAGGCCATGAACCCACATATTCTAAATCCTAATGATATTGCTCCAGGAAGCACTGCCTATATTCCTCGTCTGGATAAAATGCATTGCACAACCATGTATGTGCAGGAAGTAGTGCCTGTGAATGCGGCACACCCAGCCTCATTCCGGGACCCAGAGCAGCAAACGATGCCCTATCCGGGAATTCCCCATATGTACGCGCAGGGACAATATCCGCATATGAATTATCCACAAGCCTTCTCGCAGCAGTTCTACGGGGTACATCCTCAAGCTGGAGGCTACTATGGCCCTCATGGCGTGGGTTTTCAAGCGGGTGGTCATTTGGGCGGCCATGGTGTCGGTGTTCATGCCGGTAGTAATTTTGGCAGCCACGGCCTTGGTGTTCATGCCGGTGGGCATCTTGCTGGTTATGGTACGGGTGTTCATGCTGGTACCCATTTTGGCAGCCATGGTGTTGGCGTTCAAGCAGGTGGTCACCTGGGCAACCTTGGTGCCGGAGTTCATGCTGGCACTCATTTGGGCCATGGTACTAACGGTCATGGAGTAGGTGTTCATGCCGGTGGTCATCTGGGCGGTCATGGTGCTGGTATCCATGCTGGCAGTCATTTTGGTGGTCATGGAGTGGGCGTCCATGCTGGCGGTCATTGGGGAAACCATGAAGCAGGCGTTCATGCAGACAGCCAATTTGGCAGTCATGGTGTAGGCGGTCATGTCGGAGGCCATATGGGTGAGCATGCCAACGGTCATCATCATCATGGTCATGAAGACGGTAATCAATAATCATATCTGCTAAAGGCGCAGGGCAGACCGAATAGTCATTATTCGTCTGCTCTTTCGTCGATGCCTACTAATGGTTGAAAAGTCGCAGATATCCACGACTGCATCTACTCGTTATCAAAATCACCGTTAACCATTTTTTCCTTTATTAATTCTAGCGTTCTCAAGCTGCCTAACAGGTAATGCTGCTTTTCCTTCGTTTCGACCAGACTAACCGGTGTATCGTTAATTCGTTGAATTTTTTCCTCAAGCCAAGCTACAAATGTTTCCTTGTTCATCCTGTATGCCTCCAGATTTGATGGGATTTATTTTATAATAATATATCACGACTGTTTTCAAATGAATAGAAAAGACAAAAACTGCCCTCTGCGGCTGCAGGCAGGACAGTTGATTAAGGCTTGCATAGGTGCTCTTATCCTTGAGCGACTGCGTTGGCATCCATATGAAAAACTTCCCATAGATGACCGTCGATATCCTGAAAGCTCCATCCATACATAAAACCTTGGTCCATCGGTTCCTTGGAGGCTTGTCCTCCAGAATTTAGAGCCCTGTTGACAATTTCATCCACTTGTTCCTTACTGTCAACAGATAACGCTACAATAACCTCTGTGCTTTTTGCTGCATCGGAAATTTGTTTATTCGTAAAGGTTTTAAAAAAATCTTCAACCAGCAGCATGACGAATATGTGCTCACTGACGACCATACACGTTGCATTTTCGTCGGTAAATTGGGCGTCGAATTCAAACCCTACTTTAGTAAAAAAATCGACGGATTTATTCAGATCTTTAACAGGTAAATTAACAAAAATTTTAGCTGCCTTAACTCCCATAATCGCTCACCCCAAAATTAAATTTTCCTGCATGTGTAGTGCAAAACCGAGCATGCAGGTTACACTCGCATTCACATTATAGCATTGTAATCGAGATCTTATTTCTTATGGATTGCTATTTTGGGGTTTGCTAGAACACTGACATACTGTTGTCAGTATTAGACGTTTACAATATATATAGGAGCAGCAGACTGAGCATTATCCGATGATTCCTGATAATGTCGTATTCTTGCTTACACAACTGTAGGAGTGGAGATAATGAATAATAAACAAACGTTACGAGGACTTAGCACCATTAGCTTTTGGGCGGCTGACCTAGCGCCAGCGAAGAAATGGTACACTGAACTGTTAGGTATTGAGCCTTACTTCGAACGCCCAGGATATGCCGAGTTTCGCATTGGCGACTACCAGCATGAGTTGGGCCTGATTGATAGTCGCTATGCGCCTGGTGGTATGGCGACCGGACCGGCTGGTGCTGTCGTGTACTGGCACGTTGACGATATATCAGCAGTACTGGAGAAGTTGCTGTCCATGGGAGCCAAAGAGTATGAAGCACTCACAGAACGTGGTGAGGGGTTCATTACGGCTTCCGTGGTCGATCCTTTCGGGAACATCCTGGGAATTATGTGCAATCCGCACTATTTGGCGGTTCTGGGTGCGGACAGAAATGCGTAACCTGCTCCATTGGCATTTGCAAGCGGCAGCCCCTTCTCTATCCACAGATAAAGAAGGCGCTTTTTTATTTCTCTGTGATATTTATCATACCTGCTTACATCTCATCATGTTAAAATATACAAATCAACTACATAAGGAGCCATTCCTGTAATGAAGTAATTTGAGCTTTGAATGAAAAAAGCGCCTCTAGTATACTGGGAACGTTCCGGGAAGAACAAAACCCACATACGAAAAGAGGCACTCACTATGAAGAATAAGCTAAAACAGAAACAGAATCAACGGATTACCCGAATTACCGAAAAAACACTGGTCGTTGGAGCAGATATCGCCAAAAAGGTTCATGTGGCTCGAGCGGTGGATTTCCGAGGCATTGAGCTAGGAAAAGACTGCGTGTTCCATAACGACCATACAGGGCTAACGAAACTGGCCATGTGGATGAAGGAACTCGGTCAAACACACAGCAAAACAGACATCGTGTTTGGCATCGAACCTACCGGACACTACTGGTTTCCGTTAGCGGCTTTCTTGCAAGATCAAGGCATCCAAGTCGTCGTTGTGAATCCGCATCATGTGAATAAGACGAAAGAACTGGAGGACAACTCTCAGACCAAGAGCGACTACAAGGACGCCAAAGTCATTGCCGATCTCATCCGAAACGGGAAGTACTCGGAGCCAAAGCTACCGACGAAGGAATATGCAGAATTACGAATTCTCATGAACCTTCGGGAGAAGGTGTCGGCTAGCTTGACTCAGGTCAAAGGTCGCATTGGTAACTGGCTTGATCGGTTCTTTCCCGAGTACACCACGGTATTCAAGGCCTGGGAAGGTAAGGCATCGCTCATGACGTTGCGATCATTTGCGCTGCCAGCGGATATTGTCCTGAAAGGGGCAAGAAGTGTTCTGTCTCACTGGAAAACGGAGGTCAAACGTGGCGTAGGTATCAAACGTGCAGAGGCACTCTACACGGCTGCTTCTGAATCGATCGGACTTACAGAGGGTGCAAGAGCTGCTCGGATTGAGTTGGACACGCTACTGGGGCAGTACGACCTGTTTTGTGAACAACTCGAACAGATCATCAATCAGGTTATGCACATACTCAGCGAGATCCCAGGGGCTGAACAGATGCTGAGCGTGCCAGGAATCGGAGCGATAACAGTAGCCGGTTTTCTAGCGGAGGTAGGCGATCTGAACAACTACGATCACGGACAACAAATCATACGGCTCGCTGGACTGAACTTGAGAGAGAACAGTTCGGGCAAGCGCAAGGGCAGGACAGGGATTAGTAAGCGAGGGCGATCACGTCTGCGTGCGCTACTGTTCCGCGCCGTGATGCCAATGGCTGCTAAAAACGAAGCGTTTAAGGCTCTTCATAAGCAATACACGACCCGTAGCCAGAATCCGCTCAAGAAGAAACAGTCCCTCATTGCCTTATGTGGAAAGCTGATTCGAGTCCTGCATACCTTGGGGACAAAGCAAAGAGAGTACAACGCGAAAGATGTACTCGGTCCTGTTCGACAGTTTCATATGCAGCTAGAGGCAGCTTAAAAACAAAGCAAATCATCTGTAACTCGAGTTAATTCACATGTGTTAGGCAATGACAACAGAAGCATCGGAGAAGCCGACGAACAACATTCCATAAGGGCAACGACCCCGTAAAGGAGCAAGAATCGGCATCCACCCCTTGAGAGGTAGAACGAAGGAATGTGAGGGCATAGACCCAGTGTGACATAGGAGGGTAAACCCCAAGGGTGAATGTGGAGATCCAACTGTGCGATCATATCCAATTATCCACAGTTTTGGAATCCAAACGATCCTAAGCTCTGTTCCTGCCTACGTCCTTACAGAAAATCAGGTGTAGGCTACATTCTGCACAACTACCACTCAAGGTGTCAATGTTGAAATACTGAGGATAAGCGAGAAAACAGGAGAAAATATTACTTTATAGTAGGAGTGATTTCGATGATCTATTCAAAAATTGTTGTTGCCTATGACGGCTCTGAAATTTCCGAAAAAGCACTGGATTCCGCGATAAAGCTGGCCAAGCTTAATCATTTTTCCCACCTGGAAATCATACATGTCATCAATATTCCCAAATACGTTGTAGGTGAAGCGGTTTACATTCCACCCGTGGAAATCAATAGCGATTATTCTGAACAAATCGTGGCGCAAATTCAAAAATCGCTGCTTAACCCCGATAATACGAATATTGAAATTCGGCAAGGCAGCCCCGCCCAAACTATTCTTGAATATGCCGATGAGGTTCATGCTGATCTGATTGTTATCGGCAGCAGAGGCCTTAATGCAATTAGTGAGTTTATTCTGGGTAGCGTGAGTCACAATGTCGTGCAGCATGCCAAAATTCCAGTGTTGGTTGTTAAATAAGCATTTACCGAATCTGTTTCAATAAATCTTCTATTTCTTTTCGTGACATCGTCTGCGCACCAGCCATTGTAACCACCGCATCCAACAGCAATTCGGACCTGCGAGGATCAATTTCCTGATCATAATAGCCAAAATAATTGCTCGGATCTTTTTGGATAAATTGGACATAATCATAGATCGGCGGCTTCATATGGCTAGGCGAAAGCGGCAGCTCTTTAAGTGTAGAGAGCTGGCCGCTGGTCTCGACGAATTTCTTCCTTTCCTCCATACTCAGCATATAGGAGAGTACCTCAAAGGCAGCCTGCTGATTACTGTTTTTGGAAATTGCCCAGCCATTGGACGAGCCACCGTAATAAACGGTAGGATCACCTTTACCGTTCACAGTTGGAAAGCGGAAATAAGCGATATCCGGATTGCTTAGCATCTCTTCTGCTGCCCAATCACCTTGCAAATACATCCCCGCTTCACCTTTCAAAAACATGCTTTCCGCTAATTGCCTATCGACTCCCAGAAAACCTGGCACAAACATTTTTTTCTTCACTAATTCACGGAATAACAGTGCGGCCTCAATAAAGCTGGGCTCGGTGAAATCTCCGGCTCCCTTAGTTATGTAATGAAAAGGGGATGACCCGCCTAACCGATTGGACAAGTACGCATACCAATTTAACAAGGGCCACCTTTCCTTGCCGGAGACGGTAAACGGCGAAATTCCTTTGCTCAGCAGCTTGTCGGCCGTCAGCATCAGCTCGTCCCAGGTCTGTGGAGGTGTCAACCCGTATTGGGCAAACAGGCGCTTATTGTACCAAAATACGACATGAGTCCTTGTATGAGGCAGCCCATAAAGTCTGTCATAATAAGTAGCGTTGTGCAGCGCTTCCGGATAAAATTGCTTTTTATACAGCGGGTTTTGCTCCATCAAGTCCGTTAAATCGGCTACAATCTGGGAATCGACCATATACTTGAAGGATTCACCCGTCCAATAATAAAACAAATCGGGCATTTTTCCGGAAATCGTAGCCACTCTCAGCTTGGCTTTATAGGTTTCCCCCTCGTAAAAATACGGTACGATCTGAATATGGGGATGTGTTTGATTGAAGGTCTGAATGCTCTCTTTTAGTACTTCCTGCCTGCGGTCATTGGTTTCCTGGTTCCAAAATGTAATTTTAACAGGTGCTGAAGGAGCGGAAGGCTCAGCTTGAGACGGCTCGGGTGCAGATGAGAAACAGCCTTTGATCATTAAGACCAGCATCACAGTGACCAGCAGCATGGCAAGTATCCATAACTTAAGGTTACGCGTTCTCATCACGGTCGCTCCCGCTCTTATCTTGAATTTTTTTCCTGTCGTTGCGATATTCCTTTGGAGTCAAGGCCTCCGCCTCACGGAATACTTTCACAAAGTATTTGGACGAACTAAACCCCGTACGCTCGGCAATCTCGTATATTCTCATATCCGTCCCAAGCAGAAGCTCTTTAGCCTTCGACAGCCGCTGTTGGGTGAGGAAGTCACTGAAGGTTTGTCCGGTTTCTTCTTTGAAAAGTACGGATACATAGCTCGAATTCAAATGAATATGCTCGGCAACGTCCCGGATACCCAGAGAAGGATTCGACAGCTCGGAAGTAATAAAGATCAGCGCTTTACGGATTGAATCATTGTGCACCTGCGGCATCGCAAGAGCAGAATCGGTATGTGATTGTTTCCACAGCTTCCTGGTTTCAAATGCTTCTTCGACCGCCGCAATCAGGCTTTGGTATTCAACGGGCTTCAGGATGTAGTTCACGGCTCCCAAAGCCATTGCTTTGCGGGCATACTCAAACTCCGCATAACCGGTCAGCAGTATGGACGTCGTCTCCAGTCCCTCCTTCTTGAGCCTTTCAAGCAGTTGAATACCATTAAGGCCTGGCATCCGTATATCCGTAATCAGCAAATCCACGGGATGAATGCTTCGGTATTGAAAAGCCTCCAGACCGTTTTCCACTGTGTGTAAATTCACTTTTCCTTGTGACCAGGACTGTAATGCTTTTAATACGCCATTTCGGGTAGGCAGCTCGTCCTCAGCTATGAGAATGCAAGGATATTCAGACATTGCGCTCAACTCCATAGGGAAGATAAAGATCTAAGATTGTACCTCGATCGGGACTGCTTTGAAATTGAATTCCGTATTCTTGACCATAATACAGCTTGATTCGTCGTTGTACGTTTAACAAGCCCATACCCGAGGAAGAGGACGATGAGTGGGGGTCCGGCTGATGATGGACCTCCAGTCTTTGGGTCAAGGCCGCTAGCGTTTCTGTGTCCATGCCAACTCCATCATCCTTTACCTGAATGCCTAACAAAGACTTCCCGTCCCTTTCCACATTTCGGATCGATACCAGCAGGGAGGATGCGCCAACCTTGGGTTCAATACCGTGCTGGATAGCGTTTTCAACGAGTGGTTGTATCAACAGCTTGGGCAGCTTGATATCGTAGGGAAGCGGATCAATATGGAATTGCCAGTGCAGGCGGTGACCGATTCGGTATTTCATAATTTCCATGTAACGTTGGCAATGTTCGATTTCGGCATTGAGGCTGACCCAATCATCATTGCTTCCTGCATTAATGGTATATCGGAATAGCTTGGATAAGGCAATAACGGTTTGAGCTCCTTCTTCCTCCTGCTTCTCTATCAACGTCCAGTATAACGATTCCAGTGTATTAAACAAAAAATGCGGATGAATTTGCGCCTGCAGCATTTTGATTTCTGCCTGATTGTTCAGACGTTCCTTTTCGTAAACCGTTTGCACAAGCTGATGCAGCTCTCTGACCAGATTGTTGTACGAGATGTTCAGCTCATTCATTTCAAAATTAAAATAGACCTCGTCATTTTGCTGCGGCAGAGCAAATACAGGGATACGCATTTTATTTCTGAGCCTGCGGATCGGCTTCGTTATGATGCTGGACAAAATCCACAGAAGCAGGAGACATAGCACCGCACCGATAACAAGCGCCCACAGTAAAGCCTGCTTTAAAACCAAAAGGCCTTCGGTTATCGTATCCAGCGGTACGAGCATGAGAATAGACCAGTTGGTCTCTGTTGATTGACGAACGATTTTCAAATAGTCTGTACCTTCTATTTGAATAATCGAATGCGCCCCTTGCGCAGCCGTACTTGTCAGAATCGCCGGATCGACCGAATCCAGCAGTGAAGGGGAGCTTGAGGCCACAAGCTGTGCATGCCGATCGAACAAATGCATCGTGCTTCCCTTGACCGTAGGAAATTCCGTATTGAAAAAGTCAAGCAGCGAATCCGTAACCCGGAATACGGCATATCCTCCTCTTCCCAAGTAATCATCCTCCAGGCGGATCTGTCTCACGGCAAAAAGATGCCCGCTTTCCTTGCGCTGCATTTCCGCCCATATCAATTGGCCTTCTTTGATATTTGCGAAAGTAGCCGTTTCCAAGCCGATCCGTTCCGAAATATTTTGGTTTTCCAGCGGATATAAGGGTTCATCCCCTGCATACAGCTCAATGCCTTGAATCAGCCACGATAAAGCCATCAAATTATTCAAAATCGGGCGGACCGACAGCTTCTGATCGATCGTGAGCACCTCTCCTGTCTTCGCTTTATATAATAGCTGCTGGATTCGGGCATCCGTCACCAGCTGCAGGCTGAGCGAATCGACCTGGGCCAGAACGGCATCAAGCCGTGCACTCGCTTGCTTCGCCGTCTCCCCCACATAGGATTCGGCATTACGGATCAGCAAATCCGATATCGAACGATATACAAGCCCCCCTGCAACGGAAAGCACTACGACCATGACGAGCAGGAAGCCAAGTAAAATTTGCACTCGTGTCCTGTTCAATTGGAGATTTGCTATCATCCTGTACATGTCCAACACATCCTTTAAACACAAAGAACCATTTCCTATATTACACTATAGGGATGGTCCGCATGCAACATATTGAATTTAACAGGTTTGTTTCTCGCAGGATCAGCCCTTTACGGCGCCGGCGGATAACCCTTTGACTACCTTTTCCTGAGCAACAAAATAAGCGATCAGCAGCGGCAAGGAGCCGAGTGTGAGTGCAGCCATAATTCCCGGAATATTGACCGAAAATTCACCGTAAAAGGCGCGTAGTCCAAGCGGCAGCGTCATCTTGGCCGGTGTTGTTATTAGAATCAGACCGAATACGAACTCATTCCATATATGAATAAAATTATAAATTCCTATCGTTGCCAGAGCCGGAGACAGCAACGGGAGAATGATTTTCCAAAATAATTGGGGTTGGGTCGTTCCATCCATAATGGCCGCTTCATCGAGCTCTCGGGGAATCTCCCGAATAAACTGTGCCAGGATGATGATAGAGATCGGCAGACTAAAGGAGATATAAGGACCTGCCAGCGCCCATAACGAATCGTACAAGCCGATTTCTTTGGTAAGAATATACACCGGAATGAGTGTAGTATGCACTGGAATCATCATACCGGCAAGAAACAAATAATAAATCGGACGGTTGAGCTTGAATCTCATACGGGAGAGTGGAAAGCTGACCATCGCTGACAACAGAATAACGGCGGCTACGCAAAAAATCGAAATCATCAGGCTGTTCACAAAATAACGGTCGATCCCCAGTTTAAAAACAAGTCCATAGTTTTCAAGCACAAAGTTGGTCCATAAGGACGCGGGATTCTGAAAAAAATAAGTCTGTGTTTTCAACGAGGTCGCTATCATGTATACAAACGGATATCCGGTAAAGACCAGTAATACGAGTGCAATAAGATAAAGCCCTGCACGCTTTATCATGGAAAGCATTGTGATCATCCCCTTCTTTATGCTGTATTGTCCCCGATTATCAGGCTGTCTTATCGCGGGATCTGTCGGCCGCCAGGATGATGAGTGCAACCACAAATGCGATGGCGAACATCGTAAACGAAATGGAACTGGCATAACCCATGTTAAATTTGGAAAAGGCCTGCTTGTACATATAAGTTGCCATGAGCTCCGTACTACTGGACGGGCCGCCCGCGGTCATAACAAAAATCAGGTCGAAATATTTTAACGATCCAATTACAGATAACACCGAGGATGTGATAATTGTTGGCTTAATCAAGGGAAGCGTAATACTCCAAAACTTTTTCCAACCGCTGCATCCATCGATTTCAGCTGCTTCGTAAATTTCATCGGGAATTCCCGAAATCGCTGCACGAAATAAGATCATATAAAACGGCGTATATTGCCAGCAAATCGTTACGATTACCGCAATAAAAGCAGTCTTCGGGTCGCCCAGCCAGCCATTTTGCCATGAGCTAAGCCCGATCACCTCCAGCAGCTTGTTGACAATACCGAACATCGGATCATAGATGAATGTCCATAAAATTCCGACTGCCACGGTAGACATGAGCAGCGGCAGGAAATACACGGTACGAAATATACGCATGCCTCGAAGTGGGGCAAATAAAATGAGTGCCATGATGAGACCAAGTGGAATCTGCGTTACCACAGAAGCGATAACCAGCAGCATATTATTAGAAATCGTCATCCAAAATACTTTATCTGACAACAATGCACTGTAATTATTTAGAGCTATAAACGTTTTTTCAGCCTGAATGCCGTTCCAGTTAAATAGACTGTAATAAAACGTCGCAAAGATAGGATAGATTACATAGACCAGGTAAATAAGCAGCGTCGGGCCGATAAACCTTAGTAAAAACAGGTTGGTTCGAAGCTTGTTCTGTCTGCGGATCTGCTCGGTCGAAGTCGTGCCGCTCCCTGTCGGAGCAGAAGTCGCTGTAGGATTACTGCTGTTCATGGGAAGCTCCTTTCTCTTCTGGTGTGTTACCGGTAAGGGGAGGCAGCCCTCCCCCTGATCCGTAATCCATCACCCGATTTATTTTTTCAGGACTTCTTTGGCTTTCGCTTCCATCTCTTTGGCTGCTGCAGCCGGCGTCATGGAATTACCAAATAAATTTTGAGTTGTATCTTTGTGCAGCTCGGCAAGCTCGGCAGGCAAGGTTTGGTCATAGAAGGTCTGCATGGAGGTTGCTTTGCTCAGCATATCATTGAGTTCTTTGGCAAAAGGATCGGAATAAGTAACTCCTTTAACTGCCGAGATTGTGCTCGCCTGATCCGCCATTTGCTGTGCAAGCTCCTTGGAGGTCAAAGCTTTAACCAGCTCAATCGCTTCAGCAGGATATTTACTTTTGGCAGCTACCGAGAATACAGGGGAGACGCCACCTACCAGATCGGTAACTTTACCTTTGCCGCCAGGTATTGCAGGGAATGGGAACATGCCTACTTTTTTCTCGAAGTCAGGTGATTCCGCACGAATGTTATTAATGTAGGAAGACGTTTGCATTTCCATAGCGGCTTTACCTGTGTACATCAGCTGACGGGAATTTCCGGTGTCGTACTGAATACCGTTAAATCCGGGATTGAAAGCGCCGCGTTTAACCAAATCCTGAATCATCTCTCCGGCCTTCACATAAGTTTCGTCTTCAAAGGTACGTCCCTTTCTTTCGAAGGCTTCGTTGAAGATTTCCGAGCCACCCAAACGGTTTGCAAAATACATCAGGTAAAATGCCGCAGGCCATTTGGTTTGGTTTGCCAGGGCGATAGGAATGATGTTCTCTTTCTTCAGCTTATCGATGATCGTAAGCAGTTCATCATAGGTTTGTGGCGGTTGTATATTGTATTTGGCGAAAATTTCTTTATTGTAGTAAAAGGGAACGACAGACATGGCAAGCGGTGCACCATACACCTTTTTATCAAAGGTAGCTACATCCAGACCAGCAGTCAAAAAATCATCGCTGCTGATTTTGCCAGTCAGGTCCAGCACTTGGTTAGCGCTTACAAATTGCTTCAACCAGCCGCCGCCCCAGGAGTGAAATACATCCGGTGGATTTCCGCCGCCCATCGCTACCGAGAGCTTTGTCTTGTAAGGGTCATTAGGAATTTGAACCGCTTCCACGTCTACGTCAGGATGATCCTTCATAAACTTTTGGACGGCCGCTTCAATAAGCTCCTTCCGTTTGCCAGTGTCAATATACCAGAACGATAGCTTCTTCTTCTCACCAGCTTTAGCTGCAGGAGCTGGCTGGGTCGGTTTGGCATCTGGTGCTGCCGGTGTCGCGGGTGTTGTTCCACTCCCACTGCAGGCCGAGATGACAAACAATACACACACGCAAAGCATCGCAATCCACTTTTTCATTTGTATACCCCTTTCAATCTTGTAATTTGTTTACGCTTTCATAATATCATCGATCCTGATCATTAAATAAGGCACTCTGATATGCTAAAATGCCAATTTGATTGGAAATGTAAGCGTTATTAATTAAAATAGCAAAAAATCCCCTTCGTCGACAACTTCCTTCGTTATCAACCGTAAGGGGATCCTATTTACTTGAGTGCCATCCGTTTGCTGTATTCGAGATTGATTTCATCGGTAATCCGGGTATAGGTCGGATCTTTCCTAAGCGTATCTACAAAGGTATCCCATTCCTGCATGGAAATTTTCCCGATAATGGCTTGTACCTTCGTATCGGCAATTTTCTTGTTGTAGTCGGCTCCTACTTTAAGCTCAGTTTGGGAAACCAGACCAATCGCAGGGTCACCCGTAGATAACTTTGCTTTTTGTTCAGCAATTTTCATGTTGCGCTGGTATATTTCCTTGGGCATCCCAGCCGCGTACTGCCACAAATCCAGCACGGGCGTACTGAACATTTTACCCCATGTAGCCGTTCCTATGCTGTCTGCAAATGCTCTATCGTTAGCGATTTTCAGACCGTCAACCACCGTATAATGCACACCCTTGATCCCGTAAAGTGTCAGATCCAATCCTTCCCCACCGGAGCCATAATCAATAAACTTGAGAATGGCCTTCATCTTCTCCTCAGGTACGGTCTTGGGAATAGCCAGTACACCGTTAAAGCCGGTAGTCTGCGTTACGAATGCCTTACCTCCTGCTTTGGGTGCCAAGGAAAGCATCGGGGTCCACTCGACCGACGGGTCCTTCTTCCATTGCTCCATCGTATATCTGAACAACGCTTCCGGTGTTTCCGAGGTCAATCCGGCTCTGCCGCTTGTAGCGAGCTCCCAAAACTGATTTTCCTTTAGCACAGGGAAATCGTAGGGGATCAGACCCTCGATATACAACTTGTTCAGGTAAACGAGTGTCTCTCTCATTTCCGGCTCCAGTATCATATTGATTAGCTTGCCGTCTTGTTCCTTCCATTTACCAACGGTTCCCGTGAATACTTCTTCAACAACACGCCAATCCCGCATCGTATAACCAACCGTATTTTCTTTGCCATCCGGCGCCTGGTCCTTAAACGCCTTGAGCACGGTGTACAGCTCATCCATATGAGTCGGCATCCTGAGACCTAATTTATCCAGCCAATCCTTACGGATCGAGGCAAAGCCACCCCCATTCAAGGGACGTCCTGCCGGAACTGCAAAGGATTTTCCATCAATCTGCGTATGGCTCCAGATCTTCGGGTCTAGTGTCATCAGGTTCGGATAATTTGTGATATAAGGCGTCAAGTCCCAGAACTCACCCTGCTTCACCAATTGAAGGAACAGGGGTGTCGTGATATTCGGAATTTTGATCAAATCGGCAATATCACCGGTAGCCAAAGCCACATTGACCCGATCCGCGTAATCCCCGCTCGGCACCCAGACTACTGTAAGCTTCGTGTGGGTTCTTTTCTCAAATTCCTTCAGTACCGGATTATCCGGTGATGGAGGCTGAGCTATCGTGTAGTCCGCCATGATTTTGATATCGGTCGGCTTGCCAGAGGCTTGGGACTCTTCACTGACATCGACTGATGGAGCCTCTGACGACGGAATGGAGCAAGCAGCAAAGAAAGACAAGGCAACCCATGTGGATACTAGGAACAGGGTCCGTTTGTGGAGTATCGTCGTTTCACTGAATTTCATTGTGAATTCCTCCCATAAGATGAACGCAGAACTTATAAACGGGTGACCTGCTGCCAGATGGAAGGCTCCACCGGGATTCCATGCTCCAAATTATACTGCCGTCTGACAAGTGTATCCTCACCAGGGTATCGAATCGTACTGTCCTCTTCAAGTGGCGCAGCACCTTGCAAATCAAGAATCGCCTCATGAATCCGTTCGTTAATGTAATCAAGGTTCGGAAATGCACCGATATCAAAAGCCATAAAGACTTGCGATACGCTATGTTCAACTGGCAGCTTGCCAATCTCATGAGTCGTATGGCCATCGGCAAGCATTGCAGCCATCAGATCAAGCACAAGCGCTAAGCCCGAGCCTTTCCAAAAGCCGATAGGCAGTGGCCTTCCCGACTCCAGGATAGCGGATGGATCTTTGGTCAGGTTACCAGCCGTGTCATACCCGCCATCAACAGGAAGCTGCGATCCAAGCAGCTTCTTCGTATTGAGCTGTCCATAGGAGAATTGGGAAATTGCCATGTCCAATACGATAGCTCCTTCTGCCCGTGGCACTGCAAATACAATCGGATTGTTGCCAAGCTTTCTTTCGGTGGAGCCCCACGGGGGCAGATTGGGCATCGTGTTGGTCCAGCAAATTCCTGCACAGCCCGCTTCTACAGCCTGCCAGCCATAGCTTCCGCCACGCATCCAATGATTCGTATTCCTGAGAGCTACACAACCCATGCCATGCTGCTTGGCCAGAGCAATCGCCCTGTCCATGCACAATCTGGCATTGAGGTTGCCCGGTCCAAGATGTCCATCCCACCTCTCCATAGCCCCGAGGCTATGGATGCATTCCGGTACAGCATCGATATCGATATAACCCTTGTCCATATATTCGATGAAAGATGGGAATCGGTTCAGCCCATGTGAGTACACCCCATCGAGACTGGCCTCGGCAAACAGCGCTGCACACTGCTGTGCCCGTTCTTCAGTGAAACCCTTGCCAAGCAGCACGCGTACAAATTGATCCATCATCTCGGAAAAAGGAACTCTCAGCATGATCCAAAACCACCTTTTCATCTGTATATAGGTTTCCGCTTATTTTCCTTCATTAATTTGCTTTATTAGCTCCAATGCTACCTTCGGTTTACGATCATAGGTCAGCAATCCGTTAATTTCCTGCTCTACATCGGTCAGCTGCGTATAACAAAAGCCTTGTACGACCGGTGATTGCAGCAAGGGCTGCGTAACCGATTTATAGCGTTCGATAAAATCCTCATCGCTTTGAGCTGCTGAATAACCCCAGCCTTCCCAATCACTTTTCTTGAATGATATGCCGCCATATTCCGACACATGGATCGGAGCGCCCTCATAAGGATAGTCAGGCACATGAATCCAACGGTTGGCTGGCTTTGCCTGAACTGCATTTTCCACGGTACGGTATCTTTCTACGAGCACTTCCCGGCTGCTTTCGTAATCATGTATCGTGCAAATATCGGATTTAATATGCTCCCAGCCATCGTTAGAAATAACAAGTCGGGTGTCATCCAAGGACTTGGTTAAATGATACAGACCAAGCGCGTGCTGCTGCTGGAACTTGTCCACCAAAATATTTGGCACGCCCCAGCTTTCATTCAATGGCACCCAAGCCACAATGCAGGGATGATTGTAATCACGTTCGATAGCCTCTTGCCATTCCGAGGTGATGCGACGCACATAATTTTCCGAATACGCCGCGGCATTCGCCATCTCTCCCCATACGAGCAGTCCCAAACGGTCACACCAATACAAGTAACGCGGGTCCTCGATCTTCTGATGCTTGCGTGCTCCGTTGAAGCCCATTGCTTTGGTCAATTCAACATCCTGTTTGATCGCGTCATCTGTTGGTGGCGTCATAATACCGTCCGGGAAATAACCTTGATCGAGCACAAGCTTCATATA
The DNA here is from genome assembly GCF_038000305.1 of Paenibacillus sp. FSL H8-0034. NCBI lineage: Bacteria > Bacillati > Bacillota > Bacilli > Caryophanales > Paenibacillaceae > Paenibacillus > Paenibacillus sp. FSL H8-0034. Next base: position 2,621,241 of record NZ_JBBOBS010000001.1, on the reverse strand, counting down.
ATAAAAACGGTTATTCAGGCATACCTTGCCGTCCTCGATAGCTATTTTGCGCATTCCAAAGTAGCTGTTTACGTGATCAATAACTTGATCGCCATCTAGCAGGAGGAATTGGATATCATATAAATTCGGTTTCTCTGGCGACCACCAGCGACCTCTTCCATGATCGTTAAAATCGTGCAATCCAACACGCCGCATCAGCTCCGACTCTGTGACTTTAACGATCTCTTCAGCTACCGGAGCTCCCTTGAAGGATATAATTGTTTTCAACCAAAGATTATCGCTTAGTCGTCCTTCAATAAATGCCCTGATTTTAATCTCATTCGAATCGATGTAAGGGGTAAGCTTTACCTTGTTCAGATACGTCTCGGCTACAGGCTCTAACCAGACAGTTTGCCAAATGCCTGTAGTCCGGGTATACCAAATACTTGCCGATTTCTCCTCCCAATATTGTTTGCCTTTGGGAAGAGTCTGATCCTGGCTGTAGTCTTGAGCCTTCACGACGATTGTGTTCTCATTATCCTGCAGATGATCGGTAATATCTACTGAAAAAGGGGTGTGCCCACCTTCATGAACCTTCACCAACTGACCGTTTACCCAGATCCATGACATATAATCAACAGCACCAAAATGCAATACGATCCTTTTGCCGACAAAGGCGGCGGGTACAGTGAACGCTTTACGATACCAGACCGTATCATGAAAACCCGTATCTCCGATGCCGCTCAAGCTGCTTTGAAAGCAAAAAGGAACTTGAATCCTTTGACTAAAATCGTGCGATACATTCCATTTCTCAAGGTTCCCTACCTGATGGTCATCAAATTCAAATTCCCATTCCCCATTTAAATTAAGCCACTCAGACCGCTCAAATTGTGGACGTGGATAGTCTTGTCTATACGGCTGCACCGTCATATTTATCACCCTTATTCCATATTGTTAATACACAATGTACATTGCAATACTACAATATAAGTGTGGAAATGTAAACCATTGGACAACATCCTTTTTTCAAGCTTCCTTCTTCATAGCTGAACAGGCCTCATGGCTATCCTTGCGCATGCTTTTCCCGATATTGTCTTGGTGTCAAACCTTCGCTTTTTTTGAACATACGAATGAGGTAAGAGGGCTGATAATGCAGCAGCTCTGCGATTTCATTGATTTTCATATCGGTCTTGCACAGCAGCTCCTTACACTTTTCAATACGCAAACGAATAATCGTGTCGATAAAGTTCGTACCATGGATTTGTCTAAAGGCTTTACTCAGCTTGGAGGAGCTCATCTGCAATTGGTCTGCATACATTTCCAGAGAGACATCCATCAGGATTTCCTCTTTAATCTGCACGAGCAGCTTATCGATCACCTCCCGCAAATTACCGTCATAGGTCATGGACAATGTTTTGATAAACGGGTGGATCAGCTTGTACTGGAACCAGTCTACGATCTGATCCGGCTCGGATAACAGCATCAGCTGCTCATACAGATGTACCCCCTCATACAAAGCATACATATTCACATCATGCTTGATAATCGTGTCATGCAGCGTACCCAGCAGCTTCATCATCCCTTGATGAACCATCAATTCGGTACTGTTATCCCCCTGAAGCTCCTGTATAAACAGTCGAATTAAACGTACTGCTTCCTCCTCCAGACCAAGGCTGACCGCATGTACGATTTCTCTTTCCAGCTCGGAGGGAAAATGCTTCGCACTGTTAGGCTCTATCATAAATTGATTCATATCGAGCATTTGATTGGACGTATGAAGATCCCGGAAGCGCAGCGCTTTACGCGTCTGCTCCAGTACATTCGGCATATCCACCAGCGAATCGGATATTTTACTCGTGACAATCGTCACCTTCATTCGCAGCACATTATTAACCGCCGCGATATAATCATGGGCAAGCTTGTTGAGTACAGCCTTGATTTCCTCATTCGTAATGCTATGATTCAGAACAAAAAACACACCGACAGATAAATCCTGAAAATTAATTACATGCACCATGTTCAGCTTCTCAGAGCACAGCTCCAATATAATGTTGGAGGCGGCGAACGTAATCAGCTGCGAATCCCTTTCGGAGTATTTGCCACCAAGCTCGGAAATCCCATGCAGCTGCGCCACCATAACCGCAAATCTTTTATCCTCCGCATTCCAATCCAGCTGCTTCATCTTGTCTATGAGCTCCGATTCTGTATGCGTATACAAATTGCCCTGCAAAAATTGCAGCAGGAAGCTCTCTCTTAAGGTTGGTATGGATTCCTTGATCTGCATCGCAAGGGTCTGCTGCTCCACCAGCTGCTGATTCCACTGATTCTCAATGTAGGTGACCTCATCCTTTTCATCTGACCTGGTAGGCTTGGATGATTCGAACAAGCTTTTCAAGCGATAAATCGGATCGTAAATTTTGTTGGAGGCGAACCACGATAGCAGCAAGCCGACCGTCAGGCCGAATAGGCTAATCCAGAGAATTAATCTCGACAGCGAAGTGACCGGAGCAATGATTTGCGACATCGGGGTTGCCGAGACAAACGTCCATTTGCCGCCAAGCTTGGATATTTTCCCATAGGATACGGTATAGCTTTGACCTTGCCAGTCAAATTTAAAGGTATGGTCGCGAAGATCCTCCTGGGCGATCCGGCTTCTTACCGCATCCTCAAGTGTGAGTTCTTCCTTGGAAAGTTCATTGGTGTGGGGAGTAGTTAAATAATCACCGTTCTCATTAATTAAGAAAGCAACGCCTTCTCCGGAAGCCAATTTTTGCACCATCGTATTTAATTTAGCCTGATCCAAATAAAGGATGAATGCCCCGTAGGAATCATACATTTGACCACCAGGAAGCTTGACCACAATAGCCTTGTACAGGGTATCGGAATAACCCGGTTTTCTTAACGAATAGTTCCAATAGATGGTACGCTCTTTTTCCAATAAGGATCTTAATAGCTTCCTGTCATCCTCCGACTGAACGGATTGAAATCCAAACTCATCTCCAATAAGCTTATTGGCATCGCGTAAATATAAGCTCACTCCACCAATCAAGGAATTCGATTCCCTCATCAATGTAAACGATCTCATTAATTCATTTGTTTTTTGAAATTCCATAATAAAATCCATCTGCTTAAGCGACTCATCCATACTTCGATCAAAAGCAAGTCGCACCACCGTATGCTCCAGGTTGGATAAATAATCCTCCATGTGCTGAATCGACTGGCTCAGCTGATTCTGATGGGCCTTGTTCACTTCCATTCCAATACGATCCGTTCCGATATAGTAAAGAATAACACTGATTAATGCAATGGGGATGCATGTGATCAGCAGGACAATACTTAAATTTTTCCAATAGATTGACCCTTTATGTTTGCCCTTTGGCCTGCTCATCGGGACATTTCACATCCTTTGGTTGATGGGGCCCAATCGCCGCGCACCGATCACTGCTTCTGCACTTAATTGCGTATGTATAATATACATTGTATATTTTGTATATGAAATAATCAACAAAAGGTTATACGAATTTAAGATCGCTGACAACGCAAAAAAGCTGCTGCATCCGATCAGATACAGCAGCTTCCATTAAGCGCCTCCATCCATCCCCATTGCACATTGACCACACACCGTTGCTGCTGTCTAAGAGGCAAGGGGCTACCCTTGCCTCTGCACAAATGCACTTGTGTTCAGCTTATTTTTGAGCCAACCGATTTTTGTATTCTGCATTGATTTCTTCCGTAATTTTGGTGTAGTTGGGATCTTTCTTAAGGCTGTCTACATATTTATCCCAGTCATCCAATGAAATTTTGCCAATAATCGTTTGTGTCTTCATATCAGCGATTTTTTTCGTATAGTCAGCACCCATTTTAAGCTCTGTGTCGGAAACCAAACCAATAGCCGGGTCAGGCGTGGAAATTTTCGCTTTTTCTTCAGCCAGCTTCATGTTGCGTTGATATACCTCTTTGGGCATTCCGGCTGCATACTGCCACAGATCAAGTACAGGTGTACTGAACATTTTACCCCAGGAAGCGGTTCCCACACTGTCGGCTACAGCCTTATCATTCGCAATCTTTTGGCCGTCAACAATGGAATAGTGAACATCCTTGATGCCATAAAGGGTCAAATCCAGGCCCTCGCCGCCCGAGCCGTAATCCACGAATTTCAAAATCGCCTTCATTTTGTCTTCCGGTACGGTTTTGGGAATCGCCAACACGCCATTAAAGCCTGTTGCTTGCGGTACGTAAGCTTTGCCTCCGGCTTTTGGAGCCAGTGAAAGCATCGGTGTCCATTCGACCTTCGGGTCCTTCTTCCATTGATCCATGGTGTATCTGAATAAGGCCTCCGGTGTTTCCGATGTCAGTCCCGCTCTGCCGCTTGTAGCCAGCTCCCAATACTGATTTTCCTTCAGCACAGGGAAGTCCTGCGGAATTAAACCTTCCTTGTACAATTTACTCACATAAATCAGAGCTTCCTTCATCTCCGGCTCCAGCGTCATATTGACGAGCTTGCCGTCCTTTTCCTTCCATTTGCCGACAGTTCCGGTGAATACCTCTTCAAATACACCAGAGCCGCCGCGCATGGTAAAGCCGGTCGTGTCCTTTTTACCGTCAGGCGCGTTGTCCTTAAAGGCCTTCAAAACGGTATACAGCTCATCCAGATCTGTCGGCATTTTCAAGCCTAATTTGTCCAGCCAATCCTTACGAATCGAGAAGAAGCCACCGCCGTTCAAAGGTCGTCCCGCAGGAACTGCAAACGACTTTCCATCGATCTTGGTGTTATTCCATATTTTCGGATCTATGGCCATCAGGTTTGGATAGTTTTTGATATAAGGTGTCAAATCCCAGAAGGCTCCTTGTTTGACCATTTGTCGGAACAACGGGGTTGTAATATTCGGAATTTTAATCAGATCGGCAATATCGCCAGCAGCCAGCGCCACGTTCACGCGATCCGCATAATCTCCACCCGGTACCCAGGTAACCGTCAGCTTCGTATTCGTTCTTTTTTCAAATTCCTTCTGCACCTGATTGTCTGGCGATGGAGGCTGCGCTATCGTGTAATCCGCCATCACTTTGATTTCCGTAGGCTTGGCTGGAGCTTGGGGCTCCTCCTTACCGGCAGCTGCCGGCGCAGACGCAGGTCCAGTTGAAGGCGCTGGTGACGAGCAAGCTGCGGCAAATGAAGAACATACGACCATCATGGATACAAATAACAGAGTCCGTTTTTTAAGTAACTGGGTTGTTGTTAATTTCACTGCAAATCATCCCCTTAAAATTAGTTTAGCTTCCTGGTTTTATCTGATGTGGATAACTCGCCTGCTCCAATTCGGGAGCTTGAGTTTACACTGCCCAACCGCCGTCACGTAGCTTGCTTTCATAAAGGTCCGTATCGATGTGCAAGCCGAAGCCCGGTGTAGAAGGCACAGAGATTTTGCCGTCTTGAATGGTGTAGCCGGACGTATCGATACCCGGAATTTGCGCTTCATCCCATTCCACGAACATAAAGCCTTCGATGGCTGGATATACCTGTGCCGAAGCAAAGTTTCCATAGAAGCCGCCATAGTTGTGCGGGGCCGCTTTCACGCCGCTTGCAGCCAGTCGCTTCGCCAGCTTTAACCAATTGACAATACCGTAATCCTTCAAATCGTATTGGATGGCATCGATCAGGCCTTGCTCCGCCCATTCCACAATCGGTCCCGCCGCCAAGCCTTCACCGTCGGTGATCATCACATCGATCTCCTCCTTAGCCAACCATGCCTTCAAATCACGGTACAGCCGATCATCCTCGTGGAACGCTTCCTCCATCCACAGCAGGTTGGCATGCGCCGTTTCTTTCAGAACATGCTTCGTCAAATTCAGGTTATAGCCGTTATTCGCATCAATTGAAATGTTGCATGCCGGGCCGACCACCTCACGGATGCCGTTTACAATCGCGATATCCCGCTTCGTGCCTTCCATCAAGTCCATGTGCATCGCACCACGGCCGACCTTGATTTTAAAGCCGCGAAATCCTTCGTTATAGCCCTGCATCGCTTCCTCCTGCAGCAGCTTCACCGCATCTGCCTCAGAGCTCAGGTGCAGATCATCAAAATACAAGGACGTATCATAGCAAGCAACGCTCAAAGGTGTCGATTGGCCGCTCAGCAGCTGATACACCGGAATGCCTCTTACGTTCGCTAACCAGTCAAACAGCGGGAATTGGATGCTTTGAAAACGGTCCTTGATCCATTGATCCTCACAAAAGATTTCGCTTATCGGAGTCCCGATAAACGCTGCTGCCGCCTCACGGGAAACACGGGACCAGCTATACCCCGCGATGCCGCCAATCGTGATTCGTACCAAGGGAAAGCTGACCTCTTTACCATGTACCCCCAGTCTTGCATTGCAGCCCGCCGTTCTGCGGCGTTCGCCTTTCATGAGTGCCTGCTCAATTTTCTCAATACGCCATGTGCTGTCCAAATCGGAAAAATTTTTCATTTTCATTTGCTCCTCTACCATTTGTATTTATATAATTGTTGGTGTGCCAGATCGAGCTGAGCCCTGCTGCCGATGCGGGATTAAGCAACGACAAGCCAGCTGCACTTAACCTTTGACAGAACCTAACATAACACCCTTCGTAAAATGCTTTTGCAAAAACGGATACACCATCAGAATCGGCAAGGTTGAGATGACGACAGCAGCCATTTTGATCGTTTGCGTAGGCAGCTGCTTGTCTGATGACATTTCCACGGCTGACGCCCCACCCATCGCGGTATCGGAATCAATCAGCATGTTGCGCAGTACAATTTGCAGCGGTACCTTCGTAAAATCATTAATGTACAACACCGCACTAAAGAAGGTGTTCCAATAAGCAACTGCGTAAAATAAACCAAATGCGGCAAGCGATGCAGCGGAAAGCGGCAAGATGATTTTGAAGAAAATGCTCAGGTCGTTACAGCCATCAATCATGGCAGCTTCCTCCAGCTCTACCGGAATACTGTCGAAGAAGCTCTTCATCAAAATGACATACCAGCCACTGGTCAATACCGGAATAATGAGCGCCCATACACTGTTGATCAGACCCAAATCACGCACCAGCAAATACAGCGGGATAATCCCGGGATTAAACAGGATCGTGAACATGACCATGAACATCATCAGCTTTCGGCCTCTCAGCCTTTTGCGGGAAAGTCCGAATGAAAAGGCCGAGGTTACCATCAGGCTGAGCAGCGTACCCACCGTTGCCAGAAAAGCACTGACACCCGTTGCCCGAATAAAAGCGGATGTGGACATTAAGTATTCATAGGAGCCCAGGCTCCACTTGCTCGGGAATAACACAAAACCGTATTTATCGATATACTCCCGTGGCTCTGTGAAGGAAACCACGAAAACGTAATACAAGGGGAACAACGTAATGATGCCGATGATGACCAGCAGCACAAGGTTTGCCATACTGAACAGGCGGTCGCCTAAGCTTTCTCTCATGAGGGTGGCTCCTTTTTAAAATAATATGGGATTGCGAGATGCTGTACAAAGAACAAAGGGATAAAATGCGGTGAATCGGTTGTCGCTGTGCGTCCGAAGTGTTCCTCCGATTGCTGTTGTTCCCGGATTTTATTATTGTATGAAGGATTTATCGGTGAAAATCCGGGAACAAAGGCACCGCTCCGCTATCTCCAGAACACCACGGACGCTCCGCTGCGTATTCACCGCATTTTGCGGCCCTCTAGGCCGCAGGGCGCAAGGCGCAGCTTATTTTATAAATATCGCTGAAGGTAAAGGGCATTTATTCAATGGATCAGCATTGAATATGGATTAGAGCAACGCCATTATGCGTTATTTGCATCATATCCGCATTAAGAGAGTACTCTTCGGCTACATTTTCTAAGCGCTCTCTCTCGTAACGATGAATAACATCGTTAGAATTCCAGCAGACGCCGAAATGTCTTGTGGTACGATGTTAAACATCGCAACACGGCAATATGAAGGACTAAATCCGCTGAATGTCCGTTGTTACGATGAAAAACATCGTTATAAGCGCTCCTTGCGGTTTGTACTCCGTATAACGATGTTTTTCATCGTTATGGAACCGACCTGAGGTAGCAAGAGAAGCCGAATGTGATATTGAGCGATATAGGACAAAGGTGTACATCATGATCATTTTTTTACAAATGACAGCTTCACGACTAGTAAGCAGTCATACGCTGATTATGATTCAGCGCATTCATCCCTTAACAAGATACATTACGCTGGGCGAATGTATCTCTCCCTCTACCCTCTCCTTATTTGGAGCGTGTTCAAAATGAACAGCGGAGGAGAAGGGGTGTGCTGTAGGAGCGTAGCGTTCGCCTTTGAAATCGTGAATATACCGCTGAATATAATAACCATTCACGATTTCAACAGCGACCGGAGGCATACCCCTTCTCCATAGCGATCAACATTTTGAACATACTCTTTTTTTGAACACGCTCCAACGCTCCACTTTAATACACACCTTCTTCACCAAACCGCTTAGCCAGCCAGTTGGCACAAACAACAAGCGTCAAGCCAATGACCGATTTGAATAGTCCAACAGCTGTGGTATAGCTGAATTGACCCTGCTGAATACCGTTACGGTACACGTAGGTTTCAAAAACATCGGCGACATTCGCTACCGCTCCATTGGCCATCAGGAACACCTGCTCAAAGCCGACATCCATAATATGACCCAAGCGGAGAATCAACAAAATTATAATGACATTGCGAATGCCCGGCAGGGTTACATGCCACATTTGCCGAATCCGGTTGGCCCCGTCGATCTTGGCTGCTTCATACAGCTGCGAATCGATGCCTGTAATCGCTGCGAGAAAAATGATCGTCCCCCAGCCGGTATCCTTCCATATATTTTGTCCGGTCAATAGTCCCCAGAATAAGTTCTCACTGGTCAAGAAAGCAATTTTCGAAAGCCCCATGTATTCCAGCATCAAATTGATAATGCCGTTCGTCTGCGATAAGAGCAGGAACGTAATCCCCGCAATGATGACCCAGGAGAGAAAATGCGGCAGGTACACCACAGACTGAATCACCCGCTTAAAATATTTGTTGCTCACTTCATTCATGCAAAGGGATAACACAATGGGCAAGGGAAAGAAGAAGACCAGACTCAGGAGACTTATCATCATCGTGTTGCGAAAGAGCAAGTAGAAGCTTGGGTTCGTGAAAAAGCGGATGAAATGCTCGACACCGACCCAAGCGCTTTTGAATATTCCCATATAAGGGGAATAGTCCTGAAAGGCGATGATGATCCCCCACATGGGGTAGTATTTGAAAACAAGAAAATACAGTACGCCTGGCAGAACCAGCAGATATAAATACTTATCTCTTTTCAGTTCGGCCCATAGCGAGGCTTTGCTTTTACTTTTGGAAAGCGATTGCGGGATTGATTTTGTCGCTTGCATATCCATGAAGCCTTCCTCCTTAAAGTGTTCTTTGGTGTGAATCGATTAGCTTATGCCCTTACTTTAGGATAGAGCTTGCCGAACGTGCAATAATAACAAATTATTACTATGCCTCTGAAAAATTTCCGGCTATAGTCTTTTTTTGAAATCACGCAGAGACTGGAGATAAAGCTGTTAAATTGCGCACTCTGGGCCATTATCTTTTTTACAAATATCAATTACAGACACAAAATATTAGTTGCAAGCATTTTGTTTTATCCCCCTGTACCTTACACTTGGAGTATAGCAAAACAGAAATCGCAGCCCTTTCAGGAGAGGCGATTCGGTTTTGAACTTTAAAGGAGGGCATTACTTATGACTGTTCAAGTTCAATTCGAAAGGACCAATCCACTTACCGAGGAGCAAATTGCTCAATACAAGGAGGATGGATTTATTATCATCAAAGGGGGCTGCTCCGACGATTTGATCCATACCTTCAATGCTCATATTCATGCTATCCGCTCATCGGATGAGATGCCGGATTGGGCCAAGCCTAGAAAGGGCAAAGAGTTCATCGATGATAAAGACCGCTTCTCTGTTCGGTTATTTAATCCTCACCTCCATGATGGATTTTCACTTCAGATGATGAAGCTGCCCATCGTTCGCGGGTCACTGGCGCAGCTGCTCGGAGACGAGGCCACAGGCGTTCAAAGTATGTATTTTTATAAGGAACCAACTTCCCCCGGGCAAGCGGCACATCAGGATTATTATTATATTCGCAATGAGCCGAATACTTTGACAGCAGCGTGGATCGCGATGGAACAGGTCAATGAAGAAAATGGATGTCTATGGGTCATACCGGGATCACATAAGCTGGGGGTTCTCTCCCATGGAGCCGTCAAAAATTTGCAGGAGCACGAGGCGTGGACCGACGAGGTTGAGGACGTTGATTTAAGTAAAGAAATTCCGGTCATCATGGACCAGGGGGATATCCTTATTTTTGACAGCTTGCTTATCCACTCCTCGACCCGCAATCGCTCGAATCGTTGGAGGCGTTCTTATGTGTGCCACTATATTCGGCATGATTCCAAGATTGAAAGAGAGGATTTAAAACGTAAAATATCTCTTGTATAATAGGAGGTAAATACGCTTTTACGAGGGCAGGGATCGGGATGATCGAACAATCAGGGACGGAAGCGACTCCGTCCTTTACTGTTATTAAAACTTACGGTGGCAGTGTAGTTTACGGTCCCGGTGGGGCGTATGGTCCGCGTATTCAGCAGGATTTGCAGCTCGTACTGCTGCATTCAGGCGCCATGACCGTGGAAATTGACAAAGTCAAACATCAGGTGCCCCCTGGACATGTGGTGCTTCTTAAACCCGGACATATGGAGAACTTCGTGTTCGCGGATAAACGGGAAACCTGGCATCGCTGGATCGCTGTTTCAGTCGAGCCTCTGGACGGGATGGCGATCAGCTTCCTGGATTCCCTTCCTCTCTTCATTCCCTTATCCGAAAAGATGAATCAGCTAACAGACATTATACGATCCCTGCAAAGCGATGGGGTGCAGCAAGATGAGGAAGTAATCCGAACATTGGGACGAGCTGCGATATTATTATATTTGGCAGAATGCAGCCAAGGGAACATCAATGACAGAAAGCATCCTTCCGTACTGATTGCCAAGGAGGAAATTCATAAGCGATATGCTGAGGATTTGACGCTAAGCAGCCTATCGAAGGTTACTAAACATACACCAGAGCATCTGATTCGTTTATTCCGACGTGATGAAGATATGACGCCCATCCAATATTTATGGAACTACCGTGTCAAGCAAGGAATTGACCTGCTGCGCAGCACAGGCCTGCAGATTGGAGCCGTTGCTGAACAGGTAGGCTTCAAAACCTCCTACCATTTTGCCCGCACGATCAAACGACATTCTGGAAAAACGCCAAGTGAAATTCGAAGAGAAAGCTATAATCATGTGATCCCACCTGGTTAACCCTTTATAGCCCCGGCAGCAAGCCCACTGACAAAATATTTTCGACCAACGACACTTAACAGAATGAGCACGGGGATGGCCATCAGGCAAGCTCCTGTAATAGGTGTGGCATAGTCCTCTTTATAAGGGTTATTCATGGTCGTTATTCCTACAGCCAGAGTCATCTTTTTCTCCGATATCAAAAAGATGAGCGGACTTAAATAATCATTCCACGAACCCATAAACTGCAGTAGACCAACAATACCGATCCCGCTCATCGATAGAGGAACTGCTATACGCACGAAGGTGCCCCATTCCGAGCTCCCGTCTACACGCGCGCTTTCGTACAGCTCCTTGGGAATTGCATTCATAATTTGCCGAATCAGAAAAATATTTATCGCCGATATAGCACCTGGGATGATCAAAGGGTAAAAGGTATCCAGCCATCCCCAGTTACGAAACATAATAAAGGTCGGTACAAGCGTCATCTGGGATGGAATCAATATCGTGGCAATGACGATCATGAATAGAACCTGCTTACCTCTAAACTCATAACGGGAAAATCCGTATGCCACCACAGCATTACATATCATGGCTAATACAGCCACACTGACTGCTATAAAGGCCCCATTCAAAAACTGCGTCCAGAAAGGGAGTTTCTGAAAAAGAAGAACGAAATTATCCAGTGTAGGCTTCAGTGGTATGGGATTCAGTGGACTGTTGACAATGTCATCATACGTTTTGAACGAGGTTCCCACCATGAAAAGAAAAGGTACACTAAATAGAAAACTCAGGATGATCAGCGTGGCATATACGGTCATGCGATTCATTTTGTTAGTCAGCATACTATCATCCTCTTCGTGTTCACGTTGTAAATTGGATTCGTAAGCATCTGCCTTACTTCCTTTCCTGAAACATTCGTAACTGAAGCATCCCTATAGCTAACAAAATAAAGGTAAACACATATCCAATGGCTGAAGAGTAACCGAAATTTTGCGAGCGGAATGCCTGTTCATACAAATACATCGTTGGAAACAGCAGTGAATTATCAGGTCCTGAGCCTCCACCGGCCAATAAATAAGCTTCAGCAAACATGTTGAACGAACCGATAATCGCTTGAAATACAATAAAAGTCAGGATCGGACGAAGAAGCGGAAGCGTGATACGCCAAAATCGTTGAAATAAATTGGCCCCGTCCATTTTGGCTGCCTCAATTAATTCGCTCGGGATATTTTGCAAGCCAGCCAAGAAATACAAAATGTTAATACCCAAATATCTCCATGTTGAGAGAAGGATGAGAGCTGGTATCGTCCATCTCGGATTTTCAAGCCAGGCTATCGGACTCATCCCTACAAAGGAGAGGATCACATTCAAGCTGCCAAACTGTTTATTGAAAATAAGGCCAAATACAATGGCAACCGCTACAGCGGACGTAATATTGGGTGTGAAGAAAAAGGTGGCAAACAGTCCCTTTCGCTTCTCGACAAACGGTTGGTTAATGAGCAGCGCTACACCGAGTGCAATCGGAAGAATAATAAACACGCTGCCACCGGTTAGCTGAAGACCATTCCACATCGATTTCCAGAACTTTTCGTCCTGAAGGACAAAGCCATAATTTCTGAATCCCACAAAAGCCAGCTTACTGACTCCGGCATACAAGCTAACCCAGAAGCCGTACACCGTCGGATAAAGGTTGAATACCGCAAAGTGTATGAAAAATGGGCTAATAAACAAAAACGGTGCCAGCTTTAACCAATGCGATGGTTTTATAATCAACGGTTATTCCTCCTTTAAACAGAAGCAGAAAAGGGGAGTATGGTCCCCTTTCCCAGCTCTATGTTGTCAGCCGCTTGCTTCCTGTTTCTTGATTTGCTGCTTCAGCTCTTCCTCGACTTTTTGCAGGAACTGCTCTGGTGTCAATTTCCCTTCAGCATAATCGAACTTGAATTTATCCCAGGCCTGTGTGAATAAGGCTCGCCACCAGGCCTGATTTTGATTAGGTGCTACGGCAACAAGCTTTCCGTACAGCTCACCTAAATCCTGCCCATTAAAATATTGCGTATATTTACTTTGCTCATGAAGTCCTTTTTCATTAACAGAGGTGAGGAGCGCCGGAAATAAATTAACGATTTGAAAGCGTTTTACCGACATTTCAGGCGTTAATTGGGCGGTTTTCACAAACTCCCAGGCTAAATCCTTGTTTTTGGCAAATTTAGAAATCATCAGTCCCGTTCCACCCCATACGGATGTAGGGACCGACTTGGCACCACCCAAAGGAATCGGGACAGCAGCCCATTTGCCGCTCAGATCAGGAACATTATCCGCCAGCTGGTTTACCCACCAATCGGGGCCAAAGGCCGCAATGTAATTCCCCTTTTTGTATTGATCCCAGAAGGCTGGACCATCATAAAAGTTTTTATCCATGATACCGTCTTTCTCCCAGTTGTTCATGCGCTTAAGCGCGGTGACTCCTTCAGGCGAGTTAAACCCGATCTCTCCCTTGGTAGTAACAATGTCGCCGCCCTCCTGCTTAATCAGCAGCTCAAAATAGGTTTGCTCACTGTTCGTTTTTGTTGACGGGGACGGTGGAAATATGTATTTTTTATCGCCTACCAGCTTTTTTGCTTGTTCTGTAAACTGATCCCAGGTTTTCAGCTCCGCAACGTTAATCCCTGCCTGGTCGAATACATCCTTGCGGTAATATAAAGCAGAAGCTGTTGCAGCATGCTCAATACCATACTGCTTGCCATTGACCGTGTATAAAGCTTGGCGGCCCTTGGACATCACTTCTGACAAATTGTCACGTTTCAGGTAAGGATCAAGCGCTTCAAATGGAATATCCCCACGAATGAATTTGGGGAACTGCCCCTGCTCAATATCGATCAGATCGGGAGAACCTTCTCCACCGGATTTGGCAATGATGGTATACTTATCTACCAGAGCATTTCCGTCCATCAAATTAATGTCAACCTCAACATTAGGCTGTTTTTTCTTAAATTCTTCCTTTACCGCTTCATAAAAACGTTTGTGTGCCTCAGCGAAAACCCATAACGTCAACTTTTTACTGCCTTTGTCGTCGGTCTTGGCATCTGCTTGATTACCTGCTGGTTTAATGTCGTTAGCCTCCGGGGCTCCAACATTTGGCGTACAGGCACTCAGGAATACGAGCAATCCCAGTAGTACAATGAAACCTGATTTTTTCATGATTCACCCTCCATATCGTTTGCTCAAGCTGCAGCCATCCTGCGAAGTATAGGTCTACCCTCATTTTATTGTATTCGCTTCCATTTTAAAATGGACGAACTTCATCACTTTTGTATCTATAATTGATATATGACAGCCTCAGCTTGAATTCCTTACCGTACAACAAAAAGAGCAGGCGAATGATAAAATTCGACCTGCCCTGCTCTTATTTACATTGATAACCAGATATAATTGTCGGAGCTCAATGAGCTACCCTTTAATCGAGCCGAGCATCATTCCTTTTGTAAAATGCTTTTGCAGAAACGGGTATACGAGCAAAATCGGTACGGTAGACACGACAATCATCGCCAATTTGACCGTTACACCAATACGAGGGGCGTCTTCACTGAGCGAAGCAGCAATTGCATCCGAAGTCAGTACCAGCAGCAGCTGTCTCAGCAGCACCTGCAGCGTAAAGTTATTCGGATTGGAAATATACATAACCGCCTGGAAGAACATATTCCACTGTGCTACCGCGTAAAAAAGCGTCAGTGTAGCGAGAATTGGCATTGAGACCGGCACCATGATTCGGAATAAAATACCAAAATCGTTACATCCGTCGATTCGCGCAGAATCCTCAAGCTCTTCAGGCAATGTTCGGAAAAAGCTGATGAGGATAATGATATTAAAAGCATTAATGGCGTTCGGAATAATAAGCGACCATAACGTATTCATCAGTCCCAGACTTTTGACAATCAAATAGGATGGAATGATGCCGCCATGAAACATCATGGTAAAAAATACAATAAATATCATGACCTGCGAGCCTTTGAGCCGTTTCTTCGACAACGGGTATCCGAGCATGACGGATAACACCATACTGACAAAGGTACCTATCACCGTGATAAAGATCGTATTTTGAAATACCTTGATAAAGTTAGGTGTATTGAAAATAGTCTCGAAGGCAATCCCCGTGATTTGCTTGGGCCACAGCATGATGGCGCCTTCATGTACAAGATGCGGTGCGGTCAACGAGCTGACGAGCACGCTCCAGAACGGAAAGACCATCAGGGCAGCCAGTAAAGCCAAACCGATATAATTACAAATATCAAAGGCAAGGCTGGCGGGGCGAATTCGTTTCATGACTGGTTCTCGCCTCCTCTGTTAGAATAAATAATGTTCACTTGTCTTTCTGGAAATATAGTTGGCTCCAAGTATGAGCACAAATCCGACAGCCGATTTAAAAATGCCGATGGCAGTCGCATAGCTGAAATTGCCCTGCAGCACGCCCGCTTGATACACATACGTATCGAAAACTTCCGCAACCTCTTTTACAAGCGGATTGCCCATAATGTACAGCTGGTCAAAGGATATGTTCAATACTTGTCCGAGCCGTAGAATCAATAAAATGACAATCGTATTCATCAGGCACGGAATCGTAATATGGAGCGTTTGCTGCCAGCGATTCGCACCATCCACCTTGGCGGATTCATACAATTCGGGACTGATTCCCGCCAGCGCAGCGAGGAATAGAATCGTTCCCCATCCGGCATCTTTCCAGATGTTTTGCAGCGTAATAATGCCCCAGAATAAGGATTTATCCATTAATAATTGAACCTGTGGATATCCGAGCGCATGAACCCATTCAGTCAGAAGTCCTTCGGAGTTCATTAACGAAATCGATAACGCGCAGATGACGATCCAGGAGACAAAATGCGGTAAATACATAACCGTTTGAATCGTCTTTTTGAAAAAGGCTGTTCTCACTTCATTTAATAACAGTGCCAGTATGATCGGAGCCGGGAAAAAAAATACGATATTTAACATACTGATAACTAGCGTATTACGCATAATCATCCAAAAATCGGGATGCTTGAACAGACGGACGAAATGGTCCGCACCAACCCATTCACTGCTCATAACACCTTGAAAGGGGTCATATTCCTGAAATGCGATCACAATCCCCCACATTGGAAAATAATGGAATACAATAAAATAAAGCATTCCCGGCAGTGCCATCAGGTATAAATATTTATCGGCCTTCCATAATTTAGTTAGCGTCATTCTTGCTGCAGCACCCGCTTTCTTATGACGATCGGCCGGACAAGCCTTGTACAGCTTGTGTCCGCCGACGTCTATCCTTCTTACTTCTTCATAACCTCTGCGATTTCAGAAGCAACCTTGTCACCTTCATAACGGTCATACCACTGCTTCACAACCGCATCCCAATCACTGACTTTACTTGCACCCATAATCGTTTTGACGGTGTTATCCTGAATGAATTTCTCCGCCTCGGTTGCGTATTTGGCATAGGTCGGCGAGAATAACAGCTGCGTCTCATCGGTTACCAGATACGGCTCATTCATCTTATGACCGGAAACTACAAGATTTTGCGCCTCCTTGGTGTTTTGCGGGAAAATGTACAGCTCATCGGTGGATTGGATCGGCAGTGTAAAGCTAAAGGTACGCGGCATATCCCGTTCGAACATTTTCGTATCCTGTTCAATCTTCCCGTCGGCTGTTTTCTTGTAATGCATGCCCTCTACCCCATAGTTCCAGAAAATACCGCCTTCCTCGCTGGCGCCAAAATCTAGCCATTCCATAATTTTCTTCATTTTCTGCGGGTCATCGGCTGCCTTTTTCGAGATGAAGATTCCTCCTCTATCCACACGTGCCGTCACACCACGTTCTCCGTTAGGCCCTTTGATCGCTTCGAAGGGGATCAGCTTGCCATTCGGATCTGTTTTTTGATAATTCGTTTCGAAATCGTAAATACGCGTAGTGAAGTTGAACATAATGCCCGCCTGACCTTTACGCACCAGCTTTGAATCGGATGTAGGACCGTCGGTAACAGCAAAATCGGGATCAATCAGTCCTTCGGCAAACGCTTTATTCATCCAGGTTAAGTATTCTTTAAAGTTGGCAGTCGCAAACCGCGGCACTGCTTTATCTCCCTGCTTGGTCCAGGCATTTTTGATACCAAAAGCCTGGGTAATCCCAGTCGTTCCTCTAATAGAAATACCGGCAGCCGTGTTACCGAGCTGGAGACCATACGTATCGTTTTTGCCATTTTTGTCGGGATCGTTCTTGGTAAATGCCTTCGCCGTCTCGTACAGCTCATCCAGTGTTGTTGGCACCTTCATACCGAGATTGTCCAGCCAATCCTTGCGGATAAGCGGGATATCCTGTGAGGCGATCGGATTGCGGACGCTGCTCAGCCCATAAATACTTCCTTGATATTTGGTTAGAAACAAATGTTTTTCTTTTTTTAAATTCGGGTACTCATCAATATGTTTGTCGAGTGGAATCACAACGCCCGATTTAATAAGCTTGACCATAAAATCATCGATATCCGTCCAGGCGAACGCATCCGGGACATCTCCGGAGGCAATCATCACCTTCAGCTTTTCTTTATAAATATCGGGAGCTGCTGCGGTGAGGTTCATTCGGATTCCCAGCTTGTCCTCCAGATACTTCAGTGAAGGGTTATCCTCTCTGGCGATACTTGGCGTGTTCCAGCCAATATAGTAGGCCATATTTAATTTCACTGGGCCTTCGGCCACAGGTGCTCCCTTACTTCCCTGCGCTGCCGGTTGATTCGAGCAAGCCGTCGCAGACAGTGCCATAACCGTACTCAAGCTTATTATCGTACCCATTTTCCAGCTTCTCAACGATTTCATTGGAATGCCCCCTTATATGTCCTATGATTAGAATGATTAGAATGAAGCATTCATGGAGCATGCTTCCATGTTCGTGCCGCATGTCCCTATTGTGTATTCTCGTACCCAATCTCGCAATTTACAAATCGCGAAAATGCGGTTTTTATGAATATGGTACGTTTATCTTTTTAATTAAAACAAGCATTTGCTCGAATTGGTAAGTGAATTTACCGCTGATTGTCCGTTATTCGGCTCTTATTGACTTCAAATATCCAAAACATTCATGATATAATTAATCATTACTAAGTGCAAGGAATTTGGAGGACAGCATGTCGAAAAAGTTGCAAAATGCGGTAACCCATATTCTTCTCACATCCCTCAGCATAGTGCTGATTGGTCTGATTATTTTCAATCTGGCCTCCGATATTATCCGCAAGGAAATTGAGCAGGTTCAATTGATATCCCTGCAGCAAACACGCGATGGGTTTGAGAACTATATCAAGCAGTTGAATCAGGCTGCCATACAGATGGAAAAAGTCCCTGATTTTGAAAAATGGATTGACAATCCTTCAGCCCATAAGCTCAACCAATTTGATAGGCTGGCTTTTACCCAGCTGCTCGTCCGGGTTCAGGCGTCCATCAGCTATCTCGATAACGTATTATTGTTCGATCCGGAAGCCAAGCTGCACTATTCCTCCCAGCCGACGATGGATGAGGTCCATTCGGGATATACTTCATTGCTGGAGGAGTTTATGGGCATGCATGTAGATCATGCCTTTTTGACCAAAGATTTTAATGGGTCCTCTACCTATGTATACATAAGGAAACTGCCGGTCTTTAGGGGTGAGCCTTCATCACTCCTGTTATTTCATGTCAATTCCAAATTATTTTATGATTATTTAGGCATAACCAACAAGGACGAAGCGAACAAAGCAACCGCTTTTATTATGGATGGCAATGGTTTGCCGATAGGAAAAGGTACTTTTGCCGGGATTGAAGAAATTACCCTCAGTCTTGCCCATGATCAGGAGCTGACTGCGCTACAGTCCGACCAATCCCATACCTTATATAAAAATGGATTGCTGATCACTTGTGTTTCTTCATCTGTGACGGGTTGGATCTTTGGCGTTGCAGTACCTGACGAACAATTTCTTAGCAAAATCAATTCGTTCCGCAATATCACACTCCTTATCTTGCTCATCGCTGTTGCGTTATCCATACTTGCTGTCTTTATTAGCAATCATTGGTTTTTCCGAGGATGGAGCAAGCTGATCCGATTAATGGATGAGCCCTTCGGTTCGAAGCTCACCACGAAACCAAGCGATGAATTCGAGCGGATCTATTCCCATGTTTCCCAGCTCAAGCACCGACTTCATGAAATTATTCCCGAAGCCAAGGATGCTTATTTGCGAAAGGTGCTTGAAAACGGTGTCAGTATTAAGGAGGATTGGGTTGAAAAGCTGGATTTACAGCTGCATGAGGAAGCCGACTACTGCGGCTTTGCCATTGAAATCGATTATTACAATCAACTGAAGGAAACGTATTCCGAATGGGATCTGTTTTATTTTGAGTACGGCATTGCCTGTGTGGTCCGTGAGGTGCTTACCGATCATGGTCTGGCAGTGAAGCTGAACGATGGCAAGTTGATTGGAATCGCCGGCTCATCTGAACAAGAAGAGACACCCTTTCGCGAGCAATTAAACGGCTGGATGTTAACGATCCACGAGTTTATCTCAGAGCACTTCCCGATAACCGTAACGATAGGAGTCAGCCAATCCCGCAAAGGAACGAAATACTTGCACATTTCCGCATCGGAAGCTATGGAGATTCTGAAGCAAAAGTTTTCGCTCGGAACGAATAAAGTGTTGTATTACGAGGATCTAACCTCAGTCAAGGGCTTAAGCTTTTCATTTGATGAGTCGCGCAGGATTGAGCAGGATTTAATTCACAGCATCCGTTCGCGGAATATGGATGAAGCACTGCTGTCCCTCCATAAATTACGCATATTAGCCCCGGAAGGAGATTATCACAAGCTGCAGCATTTGCTGCTTGATTTGACATTATCGGTTTACAGGGAAATCGGTGCAGCACTTACCGAGCCCTTGGAGCCTCCTTCCTTAAGTGAGCTTCTCCGGTTCACGACCATGGATGAATGGCTGAACTGGCTGCAGCACCACTGTGCAGAGTATTTGATTGGGAGGCTGACCGAAGAGTATCATACCCAGATGAAGCAAGCGGCGACCCATCTTAGAGATTATATAAGCGAACACATTTTGCAGGATATACGACTGGAGGATTGCTGCAAGGCACTCGGTATCCCTGTATCGGTAGCCAAACAGGCGATCAAGGAGCTATATGAGACAACATACGCTGAGCTGCTGCTGAATCAACGTATCGAAAAAAGCAAGCAGTGGCTTGTCGAAACGGATTTCAGTGTGGATGAGATAGCCAAACGCCTCTATTACAGCAATGCCCAGAGCTTTACCCGTACGTTCAAGAAAGCAACCGGTGTACCCCCGGGTCAATACCGAAAGCTGTACCTCTAAGGGTTGGACCGCTTTTCCTCCATGTAACAGAACCAAGGCCGTTCACAGCCACAATGGACTGAAGAACGGCCTTGGTTTGTTTGTTAGTTCTTATCGATTTCCTTAAACTCGATCGTTGCCCCTAATTTGGCTACGGAATCAAAGTAAGCGTACCGTTCCTTACCTTTTTCCTGCTGATGGATAGCAGGCATTCCCTTGCTCTCCATCAGCTCAATATGCTCCTCGAAGCCATCGATATGAAATGTCATAAAATGGATGCCAGGACCATGCTTTTCTCTAAATTCCGTCCATGGACTAAGCTCATCATAAGGCTCAATCAATTCCAGATAAATCGGCTCCAACGGAATAATAGCCGTCCGGCATCGTGCATTCCGATATTCCCCCCTGTACCATACAAAAGGGGTATTGCCGCCCTCTGGTGTAGCAGCAGCTACTGGTGCCTGAGATAACTCTGAATCGGTTGGTTTGGGCTTAGGTGCTCTCATCTTGGTCGGGTCAAGCTTGAACAATTCCACATAATACTGGAACGCTTCCTCCAGATTGTCCACGACGACACCAAGCTTGATGATTCGGTTATTCGATATTTGTTCCAAGTCAGACACTCCCTTTATTTAAGATTTGGCTTGCGGTGATTCAGGATCAAGCTGCATAAATTCAATACGGTTTCCATCCGGGTCTCTAACCCAGCACTGCCAGTTCAAATCCGCCCCCATCTTGGGCTCCACATCCAAAGTCAATCCTTTGTTTTTCAAATGGTTGGCGATTTCGTGAATGTCGTTGACCTCCAGACACAGATGGTTATAGCCTTTAGTAACTTTGGTGTCGTTGTCGACTCCCTGCTTGGCGTTATAAAACAGCTCGATGAATTGTAAATTAAGAACCTTTAGATAAACGATCCACGGCTCATTTTTATCATTTTTTAATTCGAAGCATTTTTTAAACCCAAGCACGTCACAATAAAATTGCAATGATTTGTCCATATCGATTACGTTGTAGGCTGTATGGCCGATTCCTTTAAACATGTGAATAACCTCCGCTTTTTTGAGTTCGATTGTGTGATTACAGGTTAAAGCTATGGATGGTGCTCTGTTATTTGATAACAAGGAATTCCCTTGGACGACTTATACGGCACTCACCTCCAGCAATAATAAACAGATGACTCAGCCTTTTACCGAGCCGTCCGAAAGTCCTTGTACAAAGTACTTGCTGCACAACAGGAAAATGATCAGCACGGGTACCGAAACCAACACCGAGGCTCCCATCATAGCCCCCCAATCCACAACGAATTCTCCGCTAAAATGAGTGATGCCTGCCACCTAATTAAAGCGGCATTGGTTTGCCCAGGTGATTAATGAAAGCTATTTTACTTGTAACCGTAATCTTTTTTTCGATGATATTATAAATTCCCTCGGCCGCAGCTGCCGGCTCGCTGGGTGCCTCTTCTCCACCCATATCCGTCTTCATCCAGCCCGGATGCACGGCATACACGGTTATTCCTTGATCCTGAACGTAATGCCGCAGCCTCTCCGTGAACATGTTCAATGCAGTCTTGGACATACTGTAAGGATAGTTCGTACTGAATGCGTTAATAATGGTGCCAGCTTCCGAGGAAATATTCATGATTACTGGTTGGGTGCCTGCTCCGATGAGTGGCAGCATATGTTTGACCACTCGCATCGGCCCGAATGTGTTGATTTCAAAGCTGTGGCGAACGAGATCAAAGTCCAGTTCTTCGATAGTTTTTTCTCTTTCCAGCATAATGGCCGCATTATTGATGATGGCATCCAGAGAGTCTGTCGTTTTGCGGATCTCGCCGCTTGCCTTTCTTACCGAATCTTCATCTGCGACATCGATTTCAATCAAATGGACCCGATTGGGATATTGATTATACAACGAATCCAGCATGGCAAAGGAATCCGCTGATCTTACGCCTGCGTAAATCGCATATCCTCTATGCAGTCCCTCCACCGCCAAGCAATACCCTAATCCCCGATTGGCTCCTGTAATAAAAATAGTTTTCATGGCTCGCTCCCGACACTTTATTTTAGATTTGGACGCGCGTTTATTTATGAACAAGAAAAAATATTAACATCGATGTCATTCACTTCTTCATATAATGCAATCATGCTATTATATACGGATATTTTCAGGGTTTATCCCTTTCATTACCCAATTCTTTGTGAAAGCGCGTTTATAATTGAGTGTAAAAGAATGAAGCTGTTCCTTACGCTTCAACTCTTCTACAGGATTCTCTTTCGATCAGTTCCAAATCCAGCGTTACTTTTATCGATTCGTTGGCAACACCATTTTCTACAGCCTCAATCACACTTGTAGTAATCCCGGATATAAACTCCTTAAAGTTAGAACGAAACGTAGTTAATGCAGGTTTGTAATAAGCGCTCAGCTTCTGATCATTGATTCCAATAATGGAAATATCGTCGGGAACCTTTAATTGATGATCATTAGCAGCACGAATCGCACCAAAGGCAATGCTGTCATTGGCTGCAAATATCGCTGTCGGTAAGTCGGTTGAATTTCTAATCAGATTGTCCATCGCCTCATACCCGCCGGATTCGTATTGACCATGCATGATCCAATGCTTCTTAACCTCCAGGCCGTGATGCTGCATGCGATTCATAAAGCCTTTGAACTTGAAGCTGGCGGAGGCTCTGCTCATTGTACTATTGATAATCCCGATTTTGGTATGGTTTAAACGGACCAAATAATCCACTGCTTGCATAGCGGCCCCTTCATTATCCAGGTTATATACAATTCGGTTAGGCTCACTGCGTCCTGGTAGAACCTGGTCTAATATCCCTACGATAAATCCTCCGGCGATCAGCTCCTCTACGATAGGCTCATGATTTTCCGCTCCAATAAATATTCCACCGGCAATACGCTCCTGATAAAACACTTCTTTGACATTTTTCATATTCTCCGCTGTACTCAAGTCCCGAATTATATAGGCAAGTACATTATATCCAAGAATGGAAGCGCTCTCGATTATGCCTGTAATCAACAAATTGGCAGACGAATCTTCGCTAAAGTGAGATTGATCGATAAAAAATAAACCTAAAGTTTTGGTCTTTTTGCCAGCCAAAATTTGCGCCGATATATTCGGAAAATAATTATATTGCTCGATGACCCTCATGACCTTTTCCCTTGTTTTGGCCGGGACATTAGGGTAATTATTGATAACTCTGCTTACTGTACTTCTGGACACACCTGCAATTTCAGCGATTTCCTTGCTTTTAATATCCAAGTTTCTCAAAATGCCATCAGCCATTCCTGTTTTTTGTGGACGCGCGTTTATTCTTGGATTCAACTTATCATATCGATTCATCTCTGTCAATGGGGAACCGCTTTCGTATTTGCGGATTTGGGTGCAGCCCATTTACAGCAAAAAGGGCAGACGAATAATCGTATTCGACCTGCCCTCGTATTCAATTGATGAGACGGCGTGCGCCCCAATAGTGCTCATCATAGTAAGGTGTGCCAAAAAAAGTGCTGATTTTCACTTCACGGGTGCCCATAGTTCCCGCCTGAAGAACCTGATTATTGCCAAGATAAATCGCAACGTGGGAAACGCCGCTCGTGTAGGTGCCCTGTAAAAATACAAGATCGCCTTTACGAAGATCACCTTTATCTACAGGTGTTCCCATTTCACTCAGCAATGATGAAGAATGAAGAAGGTCAAAACCGTTTTCATTAAACGCATATTGTACAAAGCCTGAACAATCAAATGCCACATACGGGGTGTCGCCGCCAAACACATAGGGGGTTCCAAGCTGCTTCATCCCTGTCGCAATGATAGCATCCGCTTGGGCTTCCCAGCCTTTTGCTTGCGTTCCTGGAAGATTGATAGAAACACCTGCATGCACATTTTGTGGATCGATCTGCGGATTGGCAGCAATAAGGTCCGAGACATTCATATTTAACTTCTGTGAAATGCTCCAGAATGTGTCGGAATCTGTAGCGAGGTACGGATTTGCTGATGCCGCTGAAGCTGAAGCTATACCGCCAAATAAAAGACTCCCGGCCAGCATAGTAGAAATGACAAACCTTTTCATGCAATTCCTCCTAAAATATATTCCTGTCACATACAAAGTCTATCAAAATAGTGAAATAGAAAGTATGCATAAATTATGGAAATCAAACAACACACAACATAAAACTGCCAGCCCAGCGATGACCGACGCTCTCCTATTGTGTTTAAAAATGGTATTTATTGACGATATTATTAGTTATTCTCGATGAACGTACAACTCTAAGGACTGCTTGTCCGTCTATATTAAATAATGTCTGCAAATCGAATCCGAGAGCCTTTACATATGAACGTAGTTTGGTATGCTCGGATAAAGGGAGTGTCTATTTACTATGAAGCTTATGAATAACAAATTTACTTTTCTGCTGGTGCTAGTAAATATGGTATGGTTGGGCGGTTGTTTCTACCATTCGTCAGAACCTTCCCGCGCGTCGATTCCAACCATACCTTCCCTTCCAACCCAATCTTCCGAGGTGACCGCGCCTATCACTGCTTCTGCTGTCTTGAGCATACCTGCAGCTGAAACGGCTATACCCGTACCTGAAGAAACCCCAGCTCGACCCGAGCCTGAACCTCCAGAGTATAGGCTGGAAATTAAAGGGAAGTCCAACCGGCTAACTCCCAAAGCTTTAAAAAGCATGACAGAGTGGCGTGAGAACATAATTACTTTTGCCCGGAAACATCGTGACAGCGTCTACATCAATGGGCCTGACCGGAATAGAGTCGCTCTGACCTTTGATGATGGTCCAGATAACGTCAATACGCCTGCTATTATCGATTCATTGAAGAAATATGGGGTTAAAGGAAGCTTCTTTTTTGTAGGCGAAATGGCCAAAATCTACCCGGGGGTTGTGCGCCATGCATTCGATAATGGAAACCTGGTGTTGAACCACAGCTACAAGCATGACAATTTAACCGAAAAAACCAATCATCAAATTCAAGCGGATCTCAATCAAACTGACAAAATCATTGAGGATATCATCGGCAAGAAGCCTGCTCTGATGCGCTCCCCGTATGGGGATACCGATGAGAAAGTGGTTGCCGCTGCAACCGAAACAGGTCATAAGATCGTTCTATGGTCGATAGATACGTTGGATTGGTCGCAGCGAGAAAGCGATAATATTGTTCATAATGTCATCGATAATATTCGAAATGGCGACATTATTCTCATGCATTCCACTTCAAGAACAAACGAAACCGCCAAGGCCGTGCCGATTATGATTGAGGAGCTGCAAAAACGAAATTACGATATCGTTGATCTCGAAACCTTGCTAAATGTGCACGCCTACCAATAATCATCTGGTTATGCATACAAATACAATAAAAAACGAGCCTGCAGAAAGACTGCGAGGCTCGTTTCGTATGCAATGGACTCAGCCGCTCCGGTTTACCCGTATTTATACGTAATGCCATAGCCGCCTTTTGGATATACCCAAGCGATATTATCGGATGGACAAGCAATCCGACAGGTGCCGCATTCAATACAGTTCTCAAAGGCTACTGTCGTAATCTTCAGCTTTTTCTCCCACTCATAGACGTCAGACGGACAAAAATAATTACAGTCCTTGGTCTTGCAGCTCAAACAGGTTTCCGTTTCTTTAATGACCAAATGGGACTCCGTATCGCATTTATAACGGATCGTAAATAGCTTTTCAGAAACATTACAGCTCATCCGTTCATCGCCCTCCACCCTTTATAGCCTAATTTCATCAGATTCATGGTGCCGCCGGCTGCATCCTTAATTAAATTAACAGCCATTTTCTGTTTATCCGCTTTAGGGATGCCGTCAACTAAAAACATATTATATGCCGCTTCATTTAATGCCCGGGGCAGCTTATCGAATAACAGCTCGGGATTCTGTTCTTTGAGGAATTGGTGCATGCCTTTGTACTTTTTCAAATCCTTGTGTACAAAAGAGCTGCGGATTTTCTGGTCATAAGCGTTCAACGAAGCGGCCGAGAAATCGCCTCTGCCTTTAGCTTCAATAATAGCCTCGCCTGCCAGGCGGCCTGAAGTCATCGCCAGATTCGTGCCTTCCCGATTTACAAAGTTGACAAGCTGAGCCGCGTCTCCACATACACACCAGCCGTTTCCAGACAGTGGAGGTATTGAATGAAAACCTCCTTCGGGAATCAGGTGCCCCGAGTATTCCTTGGTTTCCCCGCCCTGAATTAATTTGCGGATCATCGGATGCTGCTTCACGGCATCCAGGATGGCATAAGGCTTAACCTTTTTGTCCCGCAGATGATTGACCATGACCCCAACGCCTAACGAAATGGTTTCCTTGTTCGTGTACAAGAATCCCATCCCCGCCATGCCAAGCGAGGTTTCACCCATAAATTCAATGGTGACGCCTTCGTCCCCTTCAAGACCGAAGCGATCCTCGATCTTTTCCTTGGGCAAGGAGATGATTTCTTTAACCGCCAGAGAGACTTCATCGGGCTTCCATTCCTTGTGAATGCCCATCGCCTTACCGAGCAGCGAATTCACACCATCCGCTATGACCACGACATCCGCATACAAATTGCCGTCATCCCGATCGGTCTTGACGCCCACTACCCGGTCGCCCTCCCGAATGACATCCAAAGCAACCGTTTCATAGACGGGCAGAGCTCCTGCAGCAACCGCTTTGTCCGCAAACCACTGGTCGAATTTGACTCGCAAGCCGGTAAAACAATTATAGGGCTCCGAATATTTTTCATTCCGATGTCCAAAGGTTACCATTGATTCCTTGCCCATCATCCAGATTCGCTGTTCTACAATATACCGCTCCATCGGGAAATTACGTTCCTTCCAAAACTCCGGGACGAGTTCCTCGATTTGCTTACGATATAATACACCACCAAACAGATTTTTGGCACCGGGAAATTCACCACGCTCAAGCAATACAACAGACAATCCGGCCCGGGACATCGTTAATGCGGCGGCGGCACCTGCTGGTCCACCCCCAACAATGATAGCATCAAATTTTTCGTTCAAAGCAATCCGCTCCTCACAATAATAGTTCTATACAGATTGTTCCAGATTCTGCTGCCGCGAAGGCTCTTGCGATGCTGCCTCTGAATTCGGTAGTTGAATGCCGAACAGGCTTTTACGTTTTTTGACTTCTTCCGTTATCGCTGGCACGATCTTGAACAAATCCCCCACAATCCCATAATGAGCAAACTGGAAAATCGTAGCTTTCTCATCCCTGTTGATTGCGATAACGATGTCCGAATTGCCCATACCTACCGTATGCTGAACCGCGCCCGAGATGCCGATGGCAAAATACAGCTTCGGCCGGACGGTTGAGCCTGTCTGTCCGACCTGGTGCTCATGCTTGATCCACCCGGCATCTACAGCTGCTCGAGAAGCACCGACGACCCCGCCCAACGCATCGGCCAATTCCTTGAGCATCGCAAAAGGCTCAGGCCCTCCCAAACCGCGACCGCCGGATACGATGATATCGGCTTCCTCCAGATTCAGATTACCTGTATCCCGTATAAAGTCGATAACTTGCGCAGCAATTTCTTCTTCTGGCATCGAACTCTCGATCCTGATGATCTCAGCTTCGCGTGTCTCATCCCGTGGCAATGCCTGGAATACGCCGGCACGCGCCGTCGCCATCTGCGGGCGATACTGCTTGCATAGAATCGTTGCCATCATCTTCTCGGAAAAGGCCGGCCGGCTGGCCAGCAGCAGCCGTGAGGGATGCGGCTCCACGTCCAGCTCCGTTGTATCCGCGGTAAGCCCTGTCGGCAGGTGTGTCGCAATCGCTCCAGCCAAGTCCCGTCCTGTCCCCGTCGCGCCGAACAGCACAATCTCAGGCTTCACCTCATCGATCAGCTTCAGGCAGATACGGCTGTAAGGCCGTGTCCGATATACACCAAGCTCAGGTGCTTCACACAAATAAACCTTGTCAGCACCATAATAAGCAGCCTCCTTCGCAAGAGGCTCAACTCCATTGCCGATGACCAGAGCCAGTAAGGGAACCTCCAGCTTGGCTGCAAGCTTCTTACCTTCACCCAGCAGCTGCCAGGACACCTTTTTGGCTTCCCCATCCCTTTGCTCAATGACAATTAAAACCCCACGATACGCCGACCAATCCGGCATAGCCCCCGCATCCTGTGTGTCCTTTTTTGGTTCATTGGACATATTGTCGCCTCCTAAGTCCAGCCTAATCGGCTTGGTAAGTCCCGCTCCCACAGCTGGTCAAGCAGCTGTACGGCAGTTGCCTCCGGTGAATCGCCTGTGATCATTTTCGAGTTGACGGCTTTGACCTCGGGTACCCAGGTTTTGGACACGATCGTTGGCGAGCCCTTCAATCCAATCATTGATCGTTCCAAATCCGGAAAATCGGCTGTCGTCCATACCACCGGCTTGTACCTGGCGGCCCGAATCATCCCTGGCATAGAGGCTCTGCGTACCTTGTTCAATTCCTTCAAAGCCGTAATCAGCACCGGCATGCTGGTCTGTACCACTTCAATGCCATCCTCAAGTAAGCGGTGCGCTGTCAGTCTGCGCTTCTCCGTATCGACCTCCACCACCTTACTGACATAGGTCAGCTGCTCCAAGTCAAGTCTGCAGGCTACGCCCGGCCCGACCTGTCCGGTATCCCCATCCAGTGTCTGCTTTCCACAAAATACCAAATCTATGGCACCCCATGTTTCCGCTACCTTTTGAAGTGTCTTGGCTATCACGTAAGAGGTAGCTAGTGTATCCGCACCTGCAAATCCTCGATCTGTTACCAATACGGCCTCATCCGCACCCAACGAGATGCACTGCTTCAAGCTTTTTTCCGCCGGGGGAGGCCCCATCGTGACAACAGTTACCCTTGCACCCAATTCATCCTTAATCCGCAGTGCTTCCTCCAAGCCATGCAAATCATAAAAATTAACAATACTCGGAACCCCTTGACGTATTAAAGTATTGTTCTTCGGGTCAATTCGAATCTCTCGGCTGTCGGGAACCTGCTTGATACAGACAACAATATGCAGCATACGGCGATCCTCCTAACATAGGTCGGCTTCTTGGCCAATGAGTCGTCAAACCTTTCTCCATTTGTGAAACATCTCACTTACTCAACCGAATGAAACCGGTTGCAACAACTAGTACTCTTTTACAGTTTATGCAGACATGGCGTATGAATGATACAATATTTAGCCTGGTCTTTTTATATTTATCTGAATATTTAGATAATTATGAATAACAAAAAAGTCCACGATATACGCGGACCTGCACTTCATAAGCTATTGTCTATTTAATAAGTCTCTTCTTACACAAACTTCGGCAGCCAATCGCCATGAGCTTCAATAAGATCATCGCACATAGCTACGATATCATCGATAGAAAGCTCGGCTGCCGTATGAGGGTCAAGCAGCGCTGCGTGATAAATATGCTCTTTTTTCCCGGTGGCAGCTGCTTCCAGGGTTAACAACTGCGTATTGATATTCGTGCGATTCAATGCAGCCAGCTGCGGAGGCAGATCCCCTACATACGTTGGCGTCACACCGCTTGCATCAACCAGGCATGGTACTTCGACTATGGTTTCCTTAGGCAGATTCGTAATTAATCCGGTATTCATCACATTACCGCCGATTTTGAACGGATTGTTGGTCTCCATCGCCTCAAACATAAAGGATGCATATTCATGAGACCGGGTATGTCCGAGATTTTTGTTATTGACCAGTTCATCACGCATGGTTGCCCATCTCTTGATTTGGCGTTCACAACGACGTGGGTACTCATCCAATGGAATATTGAAACGCTCAATCAATTCAGGATAATTTTTCTTAATAAAGTACGGGTGGTATTCGGCATTATGCTCGGAGGATTCGGTCACGTAATAGCCAAAGCGGAACATCATTTCATAACGTACCATGTCCTCGTGCTGCTCTTGTTGTTTCTCACGGGCACGACGCTTGATTTCCGGATACAGATCCACTCCGTCTTTAGTGACTTCCAGCAACCAGGCCATATGATTAATACCGGCTATTTTGGTATGAACGCCTTCCGTATCGATGTCCAAGTCCTTAAATAAGTACGGTATGCACCGTTGAACACTGTGGCATAAGCCGACTGTCTGTACACCACCATAGGTGATCATGGCATTCGTCAGTACAGCCATCGGGTTCGTATAGTTCAGGAACAGCGCATTCGGGCACACTGCATTGATATCCTTGGCAAAATCGAGCATGACCGGAATGGTGCGGAGATTACGAAAGATGCCTCCAATTCCCAAGGTGTCACCGATCGTTTGACGCAAGCCGTATTTCTTTGGTATTTCAAAATCTGTAATCGTACACGGATCATAACCGCCCACCTGTATCGCATTAACTACATATTTGGCCCCACGAAGCGCATCTTTGCGGTTGGTGTACGCTCGTACCGTGCAGGTGCTTCCAAGTGTCAGCTTCAAATTATTTAACATATTTTCAGAATCCTTGAGACGTTCTTCATTGATATCGAACAATGCTAGTTCAAAGCCTTGCAGAGCTGGGGTCATCATGCAGTCACCCAACACATTTTTGGCAAATACCGAGCTGCCAGCACCTAGAAAAGTAATCTTTGACATAAACCTTGCCTCCCAATTGTATGGTTTTATTAGAATCCTGCTAATCTTACAGCGAGCTTCATGGCCTGCTCTGTAGCGCCAGGGTCAGAGATCCCTTGCCCTGCAATATCAAATGCCGTACCGTGCGCAGGCGTGGTGATGACAACAGGAAGTCCTCCGCTGACCGTAATGCCTTTATTAAAGCCAAGCAGCTTCATACCGGTCTGTGCCTGATCGTGATACATGCTAACCAGACAATCGAAAGGTTTGGTTTTCAACCGTAAAAAGATGGTATCCGCCGGATAAGGGCCTTCTACGTTAATTCCCTGCTCCTGAGCGCTCACAATGGCAGGCCGAATTTCGTCGATTTCTTCAGTGCCTAACAGACCTCCATCGCCGGCATGCGGATTAAGGGCGGCTACGACAATTTTGGGATTATCGAAGCCTACGCTGGTTAGAGTATCCTGAGCAAAACGGATAATACGGGCAACGCGTTCTTTGGTTACGAGGCTGCTGACTTGTTTTAACGGCACATGGGAAGTTATTCGCGTAAACCAAAGGTCGCCCATCACGTTAATTTCACTAAAGCCTTCCTTGCAATCCAGAAGTGATGCAAAAAAATGCAGCTCATCCTGAAAATGAAATCCACCTCGGTGCAAAGCTTCCTTATTGATGGGCGCATAAACAACACCATCCAGCTTTTTTTGCTGTGCAAGCTTCAACACGTACGTCAACGTCTCACCGGTTGCTTGACCGGAATCTTCCGATAATTGGCCCAGAGAATAAGTATCCGGAGACAAATTGTGTAAATCTATCAAATAAACCTTGTCCTCGCTATCGATTTCTTCGATGTTAGCGATTTTTACATAAGGGACTGATAATCCTGCTACGGACTGGCCTTGCTGAAAAACACGTTCATCACCTACTACAACCCATGTCGCCAATTGACGAATTTCTGCAGATTGGAGCGTTTTTGCAACCAACTCCGATCCGATGCCTGTTGCATCTCCCAAGGTTAAGCCCATTACCGGTTTTCTCTTCATGCTGCCATTCCTCTTCTCTATGAATGTTGTATCCTCTAATTCTATGTTTATTATCCTTTGATAGCCCCCGAGGTCATGCCTGAGATGAAATATCTTTGCAAAAACAGGTAGACTGAAATGCTGGGAATTGCAGCTAATAAGGAACCGGCAGCTACCCAACCGATGTTGGAATTGTTCTCACCGAAAAATGTCGATAAAGCCACAGTGATCGTTCTGTATTCTAATTTCTGCAGGAAAAATACAGAGAATTGATAGTCATTCCAGATCGAAACGCCATTCATGATGATAACAGTCGCCGTAATGGGCATAAGTACCGGCAATATAATCCGAAAAAACAGTCCAATCCTGGAAGCGCCATCAATCATAGCAGCTTCGTCCAGCTCTCTTGGAATCGTACTAATGAAGCCTGTGAACAAAAAGATAGCCATCGATAGGTGAAAGGTAACATGAAGAATCACGATCCCTATATACGTATTCATGGCCCCGATTTCAACGAACATTTTATATAAAGGAACGAGAATCGTAAGCGGTGGTACGATAAGCGCACTTACAAAAAATCCGTACATCCATTTATTGAGCTTGCTTTGATTACGGGCAAGTGGAAATGCCGCTGACGAACCGAGAATCAAGATCAGTGCAATGGATAATAACGTTATGATCGCTGTGTTGACAAATGCTCTGTCCAGACCTGCGATCTCCCAAGCATGAATAAAATTATCCCAATATGCATAACCCGGCATGATCCATTTGGAGCTGGTGTCCAAGGTATCTTTAAATGAGGTGGTGATGAGCACATAAAAAGGAACGATATGCATGAGACCTATTAACGCACCTATGAGGGTATACAGAACGCCTGCACGCTTCATGAGGAAACCTCCTTTTTACGTAATAAATACAAAGAGGTCAAACCAATAACAGATATAAGCAAAAACATAAAATTACCTAATGCGGCTGCGTAGCCAGCGTCCTGATGAGCAAAATATAATTGATAAATCATCGTGGATAATGAAGCGGATGCATAGCCGGGTCCCCCATTGGTTAACGCGGTTATTACATCAAACAGCTTCAAGCCGCCGATCAGGTTAAGTACAATATTAATCGTAATGGCAGGCGCAAGAAGCGGGAGCGTAATATTGCGGAATTTAGATAACCCCGAAGCGCCATCCATCTCCGCTGCCTCATAATAATCCTTGGAAATGGACTGCAGGCCGGCCAGGAAAATAATCATCGCAACACCCAGGAATTGATAGGTGTTTACCAGTGTAATGATCCATACGTTAAGCTGGGTGTCAGCAAGTAAATTGATCGGCTTATCGCGAAATAATAGAATGATATCGTTAAGTGCCCCGCCGTTAAACTGAAAGAAGAAATACCATATATAACCCATAACCAGAGGACTGACGATAACGGGAAGATAGACAATCGTACGAATAAGGGTCTTTCCACGGATATGGTAGTTGAGCAAGAGCGCATAGGCTAAACCGATGGCATTTTGTAAAACCGTACTGCCAATTCCATAAATCAGCGTATTGACAATTACGGTACCGATTCGATGGTCCGAAAGCATTCTTTTATAGTTATCCAAACCGATATACTTGTACAGCTGCGAGTAACCGTCCCAATTCGTGAAAGAGATCATAATCCCTTGAAAAAATGGATAATAAATGAATAACACAAACAGCAGAAGCGCAGGTAAGTACATCAGGTTTATTGAGGATGGGGAATTTATCCAGCGACGTAAACGACTTTTAGTAGTTCCTCTCTCACCTGTTTTACGATACACGGTCTCCACGTTTAATCCTCCTTCATTCAAATAAGACACGAATGTGAAACAGCGTTAACATTCTCGCACCACGTCCGTTGCTCCTTCTACTGGGATGCAATCGCCCATGCAGAGGATATGGAGTCACAAGGCGTGATACGAGCCGAGCATAGTTAGTTTTTGCGTAAACGTTCGACTTCCTGCTTCATATTCGCTGTATATTCTTTTGGTGTAATTCGTCCAGCAAGCAGCTCAGTTCCTGATTTGGACATAACACTCCACATTCCATTAGGCAAGTAAACGCGGTCAAAATAAGGGAACACTCGAATATCGGCATATCTTTCATAATACTCGGTCAGGTCATGCTTCGACTCAATGCCTTTTAACCCCGGCTGCAGCTTCGTTACATTGGCAATCTTGGTCATATTGGCTGGTTTAGCAAAGAACTGAAGCAGCTTCTTGGATTCGGCCATATTCTTGGAGTCTTTCCATACCCCCATCGTGGATCGTTCTCCGCCAGAAAAATTCGGTTTATCATCGGCTGACATCGATGGAATCGGCATCAAGCCGACTTTCATATCCGGCTTTATTTTATTAACCGCATCAACGAAGGATGGAGCCAGCAATACAAAGGCTACCTTCTCTGCAGCAAAAGCAGCCGGAATCTCGCTCCGCTTCGCTGTCAAGAAATCTTCGTTAATCAGTCCGCGATTTTTAATATCCAGCAATTTTTCCGGAAGCGGGTTCCATTTGTTCCAATCGAAGGTGTTTTTTAACAATGCATCTGCAGAATTGCTTGCAGGGCTGATCAGTAAGGAATTTGCAAAATAGTCAAAGTAGGTGCCAATGGTGCTTTCATCAATGCCTGATAAGAAAAAAGGTGTTGTTTTTCCGCCACTCTCTTTTTTAATTTTCTCAGCAACTGTTATTAAATCATCAAAGGTTTGGGGCGGTTCCAAATTATATTTTTTGAGCATATCGACGTTATACATAATGCCGTCCTTGGCTTCACTTATCGGTAAGACGTATACCTTGCCAGCTTTGTCTGTCACTACATTTTGGATGGTATCAGTCAATTGCTTGGCCCACGGCTCATCTTTCAGATCGGCCAGGTATTCTCCATAACGGATTTGCGCCCATCCATGCGTATCAAATACATCGGGAAGATCATTAGCCGCCATCTTTACCTTCATGTTATTTTCATAAGCCGAGCCAGGGAACTGAATATTCACAGCGATATCCGGGTTCTCCTTGGAGAAATCATTAAGAATTTGGCGATACACATCTTGTACCGGCTGATCAGCAACATTAATCATCATGGATAACGTTTTCTTGGCATTACTATTGCTGCTCTCCTTTCCACTCGAAGGCGCTGGTGCTGGAGAAGCTGATTCAGGACGTTGGGAACAACCGCTTATAGCTACTGCTGATACCAAGGTTAATGCCAAAGATATTTTCCACTTTTTTAACATGTACCCACCTCTTTAGATTTATTATTTCTTTCCCACAAAAATCCTATCATAGTTGTAAGGGTTTACATATACGCTAAATCTACGATT
Source organism: Paenibacillus sp. FSL H8-0034 (assembly GCF_038000305.1). Classification (NCBI taxonomy): domain Bacteria; kingdom Bacillati; phylum Bacillota; class Bacilli; order Caryophanales; family Paenibacillaceae; genus Paenibacillus; species Paenibacillus sp. FSL H8-0034. The sequence goes on along the minus strand of NZ_JBBOBS010000001.1, from coordinate 2,585,568 downwards.
TCAGGCGCTCATAATTAATCTTGCAACCCTATTCATTTTCAAGTATAATCGACCTCAAATTAATGCAGGGGGAGTCTCTCTTGAATAAGCCAAAAATCTCGATTCGAGTGAAACTGATTCTGCTATACTCGTTAACGATTCTAATTCCTGTTATTATAATCGCTTTTGTAATGCCTGCCTATTATGTGAAAATTATCACGAAAGAAACGGAAAAGCTTACCGACGCTACCTTGATCGGTCTGACCGAAAACATTCAAACGTATCTGGACGATTTGGAACGAGTCACGATCTCTCCTTACACGAATAATGATGTGATGAACTCTCTCAAGCAACAAGCCCGGGGTATCAACAGTCCTGTTGATCCGTATTCAAAGTTTAAAGCCGATTATACCTTGTACCATACGCTTCCGAGCTTGCTGGTCAATTTACGTAAGGATATATTGGGCACACTGCTTGTGGCTATTGATGGTTCTGTCTACTATAACGATAGCAGCTCGCAGCTGACTGAAACTCGTAACGCATATCCTTATACGGAGCAAAACTGGTATCGTGAAGCCGTTGCAGCTAATGGAAGAGTAGCCTTTGTTAATGTCCATCCCCAGGATTATTTAAAGCTGACTGCTGTCCCGGAGGTATTCTCTGTAGCACGATTAATCAAGGACCCTGACTCCAAACAACCGCTTGCTGTCATTATGGCAGATGCCGACACGATCATTTTGGATCGTATCGTCAGACAAATTTCCGTTAACGCAGATTCTTTTGTTACGATTACGGACAAGGATCAAAGGTTGATTTATTCGAATACGAACTTATCTCATGAGGCTTTGAACCAATTTTTGAAAAACCCGACCAATAACGATTTTAATCAGCAGTCCTATGTAGCTGTATCCAGGGAAATCTCGACCAGCTCCTGGAAAATTACCGTTTGGTTATCCAAAGCAGAGCTGGCTTCCAAAACCCATTGGATGCGCTTAACGGGAGCGATATTTGCAGCAGCTGGCGTGGTGCTTACCTTCTTCTTGTTTTTGGCCTATTCCAGAACCTTACTGACACCATTCAAAGAAATGATCGGCGTCATGCGCCAGGTTCAGCTCGGCAATATGAACAAACGCTTTTCCGTTCGAGGACAGGATGAGATCGCTCAATTGGGAACCGTTTTGAACAAAATGATCAGTCAGTTGGATGAATTAATTACGAATGAGTATCTGAACAAGCTGAAGCTAAGAAATGCCGAATTTCGCGCATTGCAGTCACAAATTCACCCTCATTTTCTGTATAATACATTAAATGCGTTCGTGAGTCTAAACCGAAAAGGAGAACATGCGCTGCTGGAGCGTGCTATATTATCGTTAAGCGGAATGCTCCGTTACTTCTTAACCTCTCATGATTCCTGCAGTCTGGAGGAGGAATTCTCCAGTATTCACAAATACGGCGAGCTGATGAGCATACGTTTTAGTGACCGCTTACAAATAAACATCACATTGGCACCCGAGCTGGCACCTATTTATATTCCCAAGCTGCTGATTCAGCCGTTAGTCGAAAACGCTATCATTCACGGCGTTGAGCCTTGTGAGCATCCTTGTATAGTTGAGGTAAGCGCTCAAATGGCCCCCGAAAGCGATAACGGAGAAAGCTTTGTCATTCGCATTTCAGATAACGGATTAGGATTTGATACTTCCGTACACATAGATGATCAGCATATCGGTTTAAGCAATGTTAAGGAACGATTAGCGCTCGCTTTTCCGGATAAACACGAATTTGTACTGGTCAGCAGCCCAGGACAGGGTACTACCATAACGATCACTATATCTCTTAACAAAGAGGAGCTGGCACCATGAATATTGTGATTACAGATGATGAACAATTGGCTAGAGAAGCGTTATCGATTATGCTGTTGGAAATCTGCCCGGATTTGCATATCTATGAAGCACGCAACGGTAAGGAACTGATCCAACTAGCTGAACGGATCCAGCCTGAGGCTGCTTTTGTGGACATTAGAATGCCTGGCAAATCAGGTCTCGAAGCGATTCAAGAAGCAGCCCCGTTATCACCGGATACCCAATGGATTATAGTAACCGGCTTCGCTGATTTTGAATATGCCAAGGAAGCCCTCCGACTGAGAGCGATGGAGTATTTGCTGAAGCCGGTCGATATTCAGGATATACGAGTGCTGCTGACCAAAATACAACAAACGGCATTACTGCAAATCATCGAGAAGAACAAGCTCTTTGAGTCGGACATGTTATCTTTATTTCACGGTCTCATTCGCGACTGGGAAGAAATTGAACCGGCACCTAAGACTTACAGCGGGATTCGATGTCAAATTATTTATATGGACAGCTGCTACTCGGAAACGGAAAAATCTGCAGCCATCAAGCTGTTGATCAGTGCCATTCGCTCTGCAATGTCGCGGTATTACCATAAGGATTTGGAGCTGGCCACTTTAATTTTGCCAAGCGGGGATTGGGCTGTAGTCGGGAAGTACCAGACATTACAGGGCGCAGCGCAATTGGAGCAGCTATTCTCTGCTCACGCCGAGCTGGTACAGCAGGCTGAGGAGCCGGGGCAAGCATTTACACTGGTACAATCTGGTGAATGCGATTCTTATACCTCCCTGCTAGCTGAGGTAAATATGCTTCATAAGCTTTCTTATCTCCGCTGTTCATTGGGGATCTCACGCAGCTGGACTCAAGCAGATTTACTTGCAGTTGAATCGCAGCCAATGATTTCTCAGCTATGCCACCTCTTAAATAAAGCTGTAGATGAATACCACAGAGCACAATATGTAGGCTATATGGATATGATTGAGCAATTTATTAAAAACTATTCAGAGCAGTGCAACTCGATATCTCTAGAAACGTCAATGGCTTTTTCACGGTTTCTCAACTGCTCCATCCAAGCGCCCGTGCTCATTCCAACTGGGGAAGCGGAATGGCTGCAGTTACTCAAGGGTCTTGGCGTACAGCTTCTGGATAAAAAGATCCGACAAGTCGATCCTAAGCCTGATTTGGTAGGCAAAACCATAGCTTATATAGAAAAGCATTATGCAGGAGATTTAACATTAGGTCGTACCGCAGAAGAGTTCAGTGTGACTCCGAATCACTTAAGCAGTCTGTTCCATAAGCGAACCGGAACGACCTTTATGCAATATGTGACCAAACTCAGAATGTTGAAAGCGCAGGAGCTGCTGTCCGACCCAATGGTTCAGGTACAGCAAGCCGCCGAGCAGGTTGGCTATTTCAGTACAAGACATTTTACAAAGCTATTTAAAGAATTTGTTGGGTGTTATCCGTCTGAATACAAGAAAAATTACAAGAAGGTGGAGTCGGAGAGCGCATCAAAATTGTAATAAAGGTGAAGAATAGTCACGAGTGATTATTGTGAATATAAGCCTGATAGGCTCTCCTTATGACCTAATGGAGATAAAAAAGATGGTTCCGCTAAACGGAAACCATCTTTTTCTATTGGTGACGTCTAAGCGTGCCAAATGCGCGGCATCGGCAGCGGTTCTTTTCCAAGCTCCGCCCATACATATTTCAACAGCAGCTCTGTCTTCAATGCTGCACTTTTGCTGTCATCCCACAGGTTATTCAGCTCGCCCGGGTCCTCCTGCAGGTCGAAGATTTCGCCATAGGTCTGATTGTAGTAGACTGTAATTTTATATCGTTGATCTACATACGTTTTTTGGTGAATTGTAGTCGCTTCGTGGCGAAATTCACAGATGGCATGGTCCCGCGCCTGATCGGACTTCCCTAACCATACCTCGCTCTGATCGACACCCGTCATGCTGTGAGGGACTGCAATTCCGGCCATACTCAAAAATGTCGGCGCGAGATCAACAAGCGATTGAATAGCCGGAGATTGCACATCTGCTGGCACATGGTCCGGATAACGGACGATAAAAGGAATTTTGATCAGATCCTCATAATGAAAGCCACCCTTATATTGCAACCCATGCTGACCAAAGAAGTGGCCGTGGTCTGTTGTAAACACGACAATGGTGTTATCCGTTAGCCCCAGTTCATCGAGCTTATCCAAAATCCGGCCGATATACTTATCCATACAGCTGATCATTCCGTAATAAGTCGCAACAAGCTGTTTGCGTTCACTCTCCGAGTGCCGATTATGGGAATGGTAGCCATGGATCCCAAAGCCGCTTTCCAGTAAATGCGAGAAATCCGGATTCGGCTCCTGAGTCATCCCAAAATGTGGCGGATTCTGATCATGCTCACCAGGTGTTACGGTTGGAATGGTTAGCTGCTCCGGATCATACATCGTATCCCAAGGCTCCGGTACGAGATAATCAGGGTGCGGATCAAAAAAGCTTGCCCATAGAAAAAAGCTGTCCTCATTTTGACTATAATCTTCAAGTAGATGATTGGTTCGTTCGGCTATCCAGGTATTGTAATGAAACTTCTCAGGAATAGGCCATTTATGCAGCACAGACGGATCCATCGTTCCGGTCGGCGGGAGGAAATAATCACGCCAGTTGGTGCAGCCCTTTTGCTCCATCCAGATAGCATAATGTTGTCCCACATGGGCTTCATTCGTATGATTGCGTGCGAGCTCCACATGATCAAACCCGTAAAAAGGCCCGTTAAAGCTTTTCCAATACTCCAGATCCTGCATGATGGGGTATGACTCCACGGAAGGATATGTCTCCGTACTCTTTAGCGGTTGAAAATGCGCCTTCCCGATCAGTCCCGTTCGATAACCGGCCTGTTTAAAGTCTTCACCAACGGTATGTCGGTCCTCCAAAAGCTTCGTGCCCAAGGTCCAGGCTCCGTGTTGACTCGGATACATACCGGTAACAATGGAAGCTCTCGTGGGTGTACAAGTCGGATTCGGGCAATAAGCCTTCGTATAGGTTGTTCCCTGCTTCACCAATCTGTCCAGGTTCGGAGTGGAAATCTCACCGTTAAAAGCGCCAAGGGTATTCCAATGCTGTTGGTCACTTGTGATTAGCAATATGTTGGGCTTACTCATTATGCAATCCTCCTGTTAGGAATCGATTTCTTTATCTTAATAGTATAAATCGGTTTCCTTTTCGTGAGAATGCAAATATGTTGTACTTGTCATTATGTTGTCTGTTGATTTATCCTGAAGGTAGGACAGGTTATCAGGGAGTTGACGATGGATATGCAGGAATACGCCCATGAATTTGCTGAGCATTGGTATTCACTTCCCACACCTATGCAGGCAGCAGGCGGCAGTTGGATCGTCCGGGCTGGGCATAATAAAGCGAAACCACATTATGTTGTCGGACCGAAAAGCATTCAGCAATTCGGATTTCATTTGATTCAATCAGGGAAAGTTCAAGTGACAAGTGGAGGCGTAACGGTAGAGCTGGCGGAGAGCGATGCCTTTTGTCTATTTCCTGGGAAATCGTATATTTATCAAGCAACACCGGATAGTTCAGAGGAGTTGCACATGGTATGGCTGGCGCTTGATGGTCCACAGGTCCCTTATTTACTGTTAGAGGTGGGTTTGACGGATACATCGTTTCATCTCCGGCAGGCACTGGACCATCGCGTATGGGCGACAATCAGACAATTCATTCAATATTTTCAAAAAGGCAAACTTGATCCTATGCGCGAGCAAAGTCTGCTATTTGAGCTGCTGTGGCGAATCAAACAAAACACCGACATTCAGCAAGCCATGCCAAAGCGCCATTGGGTTACCGAGGTCAAACCCTATATGGAGCTGCATTGTACCGAAAATATCAAAATAGACGATATTGCGCGGTATATGGGTGTGCACCGGTCCCACCTATATACTGCTTTTATGAAAGAGTTTGACTGCTCCCCGATGCAGTATTTACAAAGGCTTCGTTTGGAAAAGGGCAGCCAGCTGCTCAAGAAAACCGATCTTTCAGTAACTGAAATCGCCCTTTCTCTTGGGTATCCTGATTTGTTCTCTTTCACCCGTGCTTTTACGAAGCTGTACGGAATATCTCCCAAGGGATACCGAGGGTAAGCAAAGCAGAGATCGGATCATCGATGCACCAAAAAACCGGCTCCCTCCCGAAAAATATTCGAGTGAAGAGCCGGTTTGAATTCAATTATGACAGTACTATTCCCAGGTCTGATCTACCTTATCGAGCAATACCTTTAAAGCCTGGATTGCCGCAACAACACGCTCCGAATCGCTTGCTTCAGGCAAATAATGCTTTAAATGCGGCTCTACCGATAGAAAACCGTCATACTGACGTTCCTTTAATGTAACGAGCAATTCCTCAATGTGACCCTCACCTACACCAGCTGGTACGAATTGACGGGGCACCTGTGTAGCATCCTTGATATGGACATAGTCGATGTAGGGAGCAATCTTGGGATAAGCGTCGTGCATGGGCTGAACGTTATTCATTACATAATTTCCTGGATCAAACGCTGCACGCATATGCTTCGAATCGCAATGGGCAAGAATGTCCAGGCAGCAATCATCGGTTGCACCGTACAAATTGCTGTCATTTTCCAGGATCAATATGACTCCATGGCGGCTGGCAGTCTCTGTGAGCTGCTTCAGTCTGGACAGCACCTCTGCACGATGGGCTTCAACGGGTTCGCCTTCAGGCAGCCGATAAGAAAAAATGCGAATATACGGAGTTTCAAACAAATGCGCCGCGTGTACCGCCTTATCGAGCGCCTCAAGCTGTGGTTCAAAGGGGTCCGTTATTAAGTATTTACCGATCGGTGAAGCAATGGATGAAATACGAAAACCTCGTTGTTGTAATGCCGCTTGTATTTGATTCAGCTCTTCTTCATTCAGATCAAGCACATTTTTGCCCCATACTCCACGTAATTCCAAATATTTGATACCTTCCTGCTCAAGAACATCCAGCTGTTCATCTAAATCGGAAGCGATTTCATCGGCAAAACAAGTAAGCTTAACATGACTCACAGCGAGGTCCCCTCTCCATTCATTACTTGCCAAAAGATTTGGACATATCTTCTTGCGACAAGCTTGCTGCCGCTTTCTTAACGAATTTTGAACCGGCAATCAGTTCCTTCAGCTTGACTTCAAAAGCATCAGCGTCAATCGGAACGGTTACCGTCTGTTTTTGGAACGAGGACAGCATAATGCCATTTGCCAAAGTCAACGCGCCTACACCTTCAACGCCGTGAGCGATAAGCTCTCCAGTACCGTTCAGCAGCCGTTCAACAAATTTGGTAGTCACCACTTGATGTCCGGAAGGCTCATTAATATCGACTTCAATCTCGATCTTTTCGAATTCCATTTTGCTGAACTTTTGTTCAGTTTCATTGGAGTATTTCAGCATGGACATCGGATTTTTATAAAGCACCAGCTTGCCATCCTCCAGCACCAGCTTGCCGTGTTCACCGATAATTTCCATCCGATTCGTTCCCGGCGACTCAGCCGTCGTCACCATCAAATGCCCGATCATGCCGTTAGCATGTTCAAAGTATGCGGTTACCTCGTCCTCGACTTCGATATTGTGATATTTGCCGATATGTGCATGTCCGGTAATGCTGGCAGGTACACCGAACAACCATTGATACATGTCAAGTGTGTGCGGACACTGATTTGTCAAAATACCGCCGCCCTCGCCTGCCCAGGTTGCACGCCAGTCACCACTGTCATAATAAGCCTGGGAACGGAACCATGCCGTATTGATCCAGGTAGCACGCGTAAGCTTACCAAGCTGGCCGCTGTCTACAACACTTTTCACTTTACGGTAAAAAGGTAGGGTGCGCTCTTGGAACATGATGGCGAATTCCAAATTCGGATGCTGCTTTTTAGCTTCCTCGTAGGCATCGATCATACGCTTGGCATCGTTAAGATGAACAGCAATCGGCTTTTCGCACATAACATGGATTCCACGTGCAAAGGCTTCCAAAGCAACAGTAGGGTGATCATAATGCGGCACGGCAATAATCACTGCATCCAGCCCGGACTGCTCCAGCAAATCTTTGTAATTGGTATAAGCTTTCGTATTCAGGTCCTTGGCATAGGAATCCGCTTTTTCCTGAACAACATCACATACACCAGCTATGTGAACATTGCTCATTTCCTTCAATATTTTGGCATGTGTGGAGCCAATGTTCCCAAGCCCGACTAACCCAATACTTATTTTCCGTTCACTCATATCCTGCATCTCCTCAAATTTCTGTGATATCACGCTCTCTCTCATTGTAAGGGGTGATAAATGCAACTTCCTTGTAATTTTTGATGAATATATAGGAATTATTGACTTAACACCAACTTTACAAGTGGACGGCTATCCCAAATAATTTTTTTGATAATCCCGAGGCAGGGTTCCTACTTTTTTCTTGAACATACGCAAAAAACTGGTGTAATCATTAAATCCGCTGACCATACAAGCCTCGGTAACACTGCTGCCCTCTGCGAGTAATTTTTTGGCCAGGGAGATACGTTTGTAAATGATGTATTCATGAATCGTATTTCCGGTATACTTTTTGAAAAGCTTGATCAAATAATATTTATTGATAAAAAATTGCTTCTCCAACTGATCAAGACTCAGATCCTCTCCCAAATTCATCTCAATATAGTCCAGAACGGGAGACAGCTTGTGATGCAAATCGAGCCCTTGATCCGTAAGCTTCTGCTCCTGGAACAGGCGGTTGATATGAACGAGAATTTCCATAAAACAACCCATTTTCATAACGGCGTTTCCTAAGGACGGATGGTTTTTTAAAGCATCATATTTCATAAATAAACTGAGCAGCGCGGCTGAATCCGTACTGGTTAGAGAAAGCTTATTCCTTTTCCCGATAGGTCTGTCATAAAAGCAGGATAAAGGATTAAAATCGTCCGTTTGAAACAATGCAGCAAGCTGGGGATCAAATTCGATCGTGATTCGCTCATAAACCACATCGGACGAAAAGGATGGTTTATGGATTTCATGTTGATTCGTAATAATCAAATCACCGAATTGAAGTGGATACACCGTTTTTTCGACAAAGTATTTCACATCCCCTTGAAGCAGAAAATATATTTCACAGCCTTGATGCAGATGAAAATCGATACTGTGGCTTTTGCGTTGAACATGTAAAAATTGAATATATTGATCGATTTGGTCTAAATAAGTATGAAGCAGTACGATCCCCCCACAAAACGTCAATTTAGTCCATATTATCACCAAAAATTACAATGAAATTGCATTTACTATATCATACTCTATTCTTATCAAGAAAGTCATTGTTGCATACATGAACATTTGTATAGTTGAGGAGAGAACCTGATGAAGATCGCATTTCAAACATTGGCAAGCCCGAATTGGAGCTGGGAGCAAACCCTGAATGCAGCCGCGCAGCTTGGCTACGACGGTATTGAGTTAAGAGGCGTGGAAGGCGAGATGTACTTACCCCGGGCGCGACCTTTTTTACCCGAAAATATAGAGCAAACTTTGTTGGATTTACAACAAAAGGGTTTGGAAATCTGTTGTCTGGACACATCCTGCGCCTTTCACAGTGAGGAGAAATACCGTGCCGCCATTCCGGAAGGTAAGGATGCGATAGATCTTGCGGTGAAGCTTCAGGCACCTTACATCCGCGTATTTGGAGACATCATTCCCGAAGGCGCTTCAGAAGCGGAAATTGCAGGCCAAATCGCATCAGGACTGACTGAATTAGGGCGTTATGCAGAAGGAACCGGCGTAACTGTACTGCTGGAAACCCACGGAGATATTAACAATCACCGCATCATCAAGCAGATATTGGATCAAACCGACAGCAGCAGTGTTGGCGTCCTATGGGATTTTGAGCATCCTTATTTGCATGGGGAAGAGCCTGAAGTTACCTACAGGGAGCTTGCTCCTTACATCAAGCATACCCATGTCAAGGACGCGATTAAAGGCGAAGACGGTAAAAAGCTTTGTCTGATCGGAGATGGCGATGTGCCTGTCCCCCAGATTGTCAGCATACTGAAGGAAAATGGCTATAACGGCTGGCTCTCGCTGGAATATGAGAAAAAGTGGGCTCCTTATCTGGAGGAACCTGAGGTTTCGCTGCCCGCTTACATGTCCTATATCAAAAAACTCGTTTAGCTATAAAGCCAAAGTCCGGTTACTTCCCACAAGTGGGAGAACCGGACTTTTTTTGTAGCATGATTGTCGACTCTTCAACTCTAGCTATGGACCGCTTGCTGCTGCAGGGTCAGCTGCCAAAAGGCGATTCGTTCCCGCTTCCAGGTATACGTTACGTACAGCTCATTGTTATTGGCAACAATGGCTGGGTATGAATATTCACCAGGCTCGGTTTCCAGCTTGATTTCATCCGTCCAGGTACCGCCATTGTCCGAGGAAAAACGAATGACAATCGGCGTACGTGGACTGCTTGTGGAATAACCGGTCACTGGGTTAAAAATAAGCGCCAGCAGCCCGTTGTCCATTTGCACGACATCAATTCCACTGTTGTTGTTGGGCAGCTCTATCGGATAGGCCAGGCTCCAGGTTTCTCCGTTGTTCTCCGAATCGCTGCGATAAATAAAGCCTTCGGTGCTGCGCAGCAGCATATGGACATGCGTCCCGCCTGACGTCCACAAGGTTGGCTGAATAAACCCTTTGGCATGTGAATGCACCGCCCCTACCAGCTTGGAGACCTCCATGGGCACAAGGCCGCTCTGCCTCCAGGTATGTCCGAAATCGTCGGATATGTCGACGAATGCTTCCCAAATTTGCTTGCCCGGCGCATCCGGGTCCTTCCTCTCGATAGAAGCAGGCGCCAATATAGTGCCATTGCTTAATGAAATCGGCTTATTGCGTACCGGTCCTCGTCCGCCGATATCGCCTTCAACAAGCTTCTTCGGCTCTGTCCATGTCTGTCCGCCATCCACAGAATGAATAACCCGTGTAAACCAATCTGTGATTTCATGGCCGACCTTATAATAAAGCGTCAGCTTGCGGCCATCATCAAAAAGCACCGGATTCCAATGGGCAATGCCCTCTTCATCTGCAGCTAGATAAGGTGCTGACCAGCTCTCTCCGGTACGCCGCGACATCCAGATCGCCACATCGCTAGCCTTCTCATGCAAACCGCCGAACCATGCAGCCAGAATGTCGCCATTCGGCAAAACGACCAGCGTAGAAGCATGACAGCTTGGAAAAGGGCGGTCGTCTTCAAATATAAATTGTTTTTGGGATTGAATTTTCATGGTTAAGTTCTCCTTTGTTTTGTAATGAGTACTATCAACCTTTAACCGAGCCAACCATCACCCCCTGCACAAAATATTTTTGAACAAACGGGTACACGGCCAGGATAGGAGCTATAGCTACAAAAACGACTGCATACTTAATGTTCTGGGCAATCACCAGCGATCCCATGATCCCGCCCATATCCAGTCCTTGACTTGCCATATCGCCTTGAATCACAATATTTCGCAAAATGACCTGCAAAGGAAACAAGTCTTTATCATTCAAATAGATCAAAGCAGGGAAGAAGCTGTTCCAATGCCCGACTGCGTAAAATAAAATCATCGTTGCTATGATCGGCGTGGACAGCGGCAGCACAATACGGAGAAAAATTCGCAGCTCGCCTGCTCCATCTATATTGGCAGATTCATGCAGAGTATCCGGTATGCCCTGAAAAAACGTACGCATCAGAATCATATACCACACGTTAATCGCCGAGGGAAGCAGCAGCGCCCACATCGTGTTGACCAACCCCAGCTCATTAACGACCATAAAGCGCGGAATCAGCCCGCCGTCAAAGAACATCGTAAAAGCGATCAGCAGTGAGCATACGCCTCGTCCATAGAAGCCTTTACGTGATAATGGATACGCACAGAGTGAAGTCATCGCAAGATTGATACCTACACCTAACGTCGTATATAGAAGTGTATTGCCGTAAGCTCTCATAATAGAAGGATCATCAAACACGATTTTATAAGCCTGCCAGCTGATGTCGATGGGCATCCAGATGACATCGCCTCTGGAAACGGCATTCCCTGAACTGATGGATACAATAAACATGTAATAGAGCGGATACAGGGTTACAAACAGCATCCCAATCATGATCATCAGGTTGAAGGCATCGAACACACCGAATTTTTTCGTTCTCATTGTCCGCCTCCTCCCTACCAAAGACTCGTTTCACTGAGTTTTTTTGAAATTTTATTAGCTGTGACAATTAGCGTAAAGACGAGCAGTGATTGAAAAATGCCAACAGCCGATGCAAAGCTGAAATCACTATCAAGCAGACCTCTGCGGTAAATAAAGGTTTGGATCACATCCCCGGTTTCATAAGTGGCGCCGTTATACAACAGCAGAATCTTTTCGAAGCCGACAGACAGAATCTGGCCAAGCGTCAGCAGGAACATGATCGTTATGATAGGTTGAATGCCTGGAAGTGTAACATGGCGTACCTGCTTCCAGCGCCCGGCCCCGTCCAATGTGGCTGCTTCGTACAGCTGCGGATCTATGGCAGTCAATGCGGCCAGATAAATAATGGTCCCCCAGCCAACACCCTGCCACACTTCAGAGCTCACGTATATGAAGCGGAACCAATCCGGTTTCATCAGAAATGATATTTTTTCCCCACCGAAGAAGGCAATCAGCTGATTGATCAGTCCGTCATGCGACAGCAGATTAACAATAATACCAACGACCACAACCGTGGACAAAAAATGCGGGATGTACGTAATGGTTTGTACAAAACGTTTGAACAACCGCTGCCGCAGCTCATTCAACAGCAGCGAAAACAGGATCGGAGCCGGGAAGAAAAAAATTAACGAATATACATTGAGCAGCAGCGTATTGCGTACCAGCTTCCAAAAATACGGATCTCCCAAAAAAGCCTCGAAATGTTTGGTGCCTGCCCATGGACTGCCAAAAAATCCTTGAAAAGCATTATAGTCCTCGAACGCCATTAAATTCCCAAACATAGGGATATAGTGAAACACGATAAAATATAACACCGGAAGCAGGAACATCGCGTAGAGCACCAGATTTTTCCGAATTTGCTTGCCTACAGCCTTCAGCCTTCGTTCCCGCTCTTGCGCGACAGGCTTTGCAGCCTGCAGGTTGTCTTGCATTCAGTCTCCTCCTTCCCGCAATGCCTGGAAGCTTGCTTGCTTACTTTTTTACTTATTTGCCTACACGAGCATTCGCATCATTATAAATTTTTTCAATTTCCAAAGCGCCCTTATCCGTCAACTGCTTGATAAAGCCGTCAAACTCATTAAACGCGCCTTCGTTCATGATGAACTTATCGACATTTTGAGCCATTATTGTATCGACTTGAGAGCGTAGCTGCTTCAGCTTTTCGCGTTCTTCCTTGGTGAACTGGGGGTCTAGCGGCTGGGCAAACAGCTCGCCTCTCGCTTGCGCTTCCTTCACTGTTTTATCCCACTTCAGCAGCTCGGGTGGCGATACAACGGCTTGCGGACGGTCATCAGCCAGCAAGGCAAGTCCCAAGTAACCGGTTCCTATCGAGGACTGCATCGCACGGAACGGGTCCTGCTTATCCTTGAACTGATTGAGCAGGCTGTCATTGATCACATACTCGCTGCCTTTTTTCGTATAATGCGTACCTTCGATGCCAAAGTTAAGCAAGTCAGCACCCTCTTCGCTGTATAGGTAGTCAAATAGCTTAACTAATGCAACCGGGTCTTTCGTTTTGGCATTAATCACATGGGCTTCGGCTAAATGACCAGCCGGGTACATGCTGTTTCTTTTGACGCCTTTCGCTGTACCTAACACCGGCAGCAGATCGAATTTGGCCTGCGGCTCCTTCGCTTGCAGCGTTTTCGTAAAGTTGGTTGCAAACGTAATGTTATCGTGAAAATAAAATGATTTACCCGAGCTCAGCTTTTCCTGCCATGTTTGGGCGGTATTAACTGCATAATCAGGGTCGAGCAGCTTATCCTTATAGAGCTTATGCACATATTCCAGCGTATCCTTGAATTCAGGGGTCAGCGCTCCAAATTGATACTTCTTTTTGTGAGGATCATAATAAATGTTATACCCGCCGCCAAAGCTGAAAGATAAAATGTCCAGCAGGCTTTTGGTCCCGCTGCGGGTTGTCATCGGGTAGGAATCCGGATAAATCTCCTTTAGCTTTTTTAAAACCTGATACAATTCATCGAAGGTCGTAGGTGGTTTAATATTATTTTTGTCGAGCAAATCCACACGCATCATCGGGAGCTGGCCGTAGTCAATCTGCCATCTGTGAAGGGAAGGGAAACCGTACAGCTTGCCGTTGATCATCAATTTATTGATCTCGGGATTCGATTGCATGATTTTCTTGAAATTAGGCGCATACTTATCAATGTAATCATTAAGCGGCAGCAGCATCCCGGTATCGGCAAAGTTGGATATATCCGTGAGGGTCACCATCATAACATCCGGGATATTGTTGGTCGCGAATAACGTTTTTTTCTTATCCTCATAATTGCTCCCTGGTACCGCTTCCAAATCAATTTTGACTCCTGTTTTCACCTCCAGCTGTTTAATAACCACTGAATCCTTAATCAGCGGCTGTGCCGGATTTTCTCCTCTCATCCATTTGATTGCAATCGATTTGGTGGCTTCCTTGTTATCACCTGCAGCTTTGTTGTCCGTTCCCTTCGTGGTGGGGGAACAGGCAGCTAATGTTCCTGTGGCGAGCATAGAAGACATGAGAACGGCAATCGTTTTGCTGGTTCTTTTTACCATGTAGACTCCTCCTTGTTGCTATTGTTCGGAATAGCTTTACTGTAAGTCCATGAGCGATATAGTTAAAGTGGCAAAGAGGTACCTCCATGTGCCAAATTTCCGGACCTGATACGATGTGTCATTCGTCCACCCTGTTCAAATTTCTGGATAATCACAGCTATCAAGCCTCATTAACCGAAAGAAAAGCACCCGATCTCACAATCAGGTACTTTCTTGTTCAAGGGTAATTCGATAATCCATCGGGGTAATGCCTTCATACTTTTTAAATAACCGCAAAAAGGTCGATCGGCTGTGAATCCCAACCTTGGACGAAATATCGCCAATTAACAGGTTCGTCTCGGATAAATATTGCTTGGCCTTGTTAATGCGGATCAAGCTGATATAATCTGTGAGGTTTTGCCCTGTAGATTCCTTAAATATACGGGAAACGTATTTGGGCGACATCCCCATCTCATCGGCAATCATTTCGAGATAGAGATTTTCCGAATAATGCTCGTTGATATAAGTGACGATTAAGGGAACGACTTGATTCGTTTTACGTTCGGGCTTTGTTGCGGTCTGACCGATAATTCGCTTGAAAAATGTCAGCAGCAGCTTGACTCTTGCATCAAACTCATGCGGCAGCAGCCCTTTGCGGGTTAAAGTCAAATGCTCCTTCTCGGACAGAAAAGCATGAAGATCAAGCTTCTTTTCAGCCAGGTATCGATTGCCGGTACTGAACAGCTCCATGAGCAGCGCGTCCAAATATTGGTGAGAGGCACCGCGCGCTTTATTCATTTTGATCAATTCATCCATACTCTTCTCAAGCAGCTCCATATCTCCGAATTTCAGACTGTTGATGATTTTATTTTCTTCCAGAAAGGAGTAGTAATAGTTGTGTTCCATCTGTAAATCGGCGGCGTCCATGATCACCATATCGTCAAGAGCAGCGTCCGATTTATGGCCAATCGCCGTAATGGCTTCATTGTAGGACTTCACGATATCCTGAATGTCGGAGTAGTCCGTACCCACACCGATCATCAGATCGCAGTATTTGACATCGTAGCCGAAGGTTTGCTTAATATTTTCAAGTCCTTTCATCAGCTTGCTCTTATCGTTGTTCGGTTCCAGCTTGACGATACCGACATACGCATTGTGCTCGTACTCGATCAAATAGCAGGTCACATGCTGCTGCAGCACACCCCAAATTACCTTTTTAAGCTTCTCCAATATGATGAATCGTTCCGTATCCTGAATCTCTTCATAGAAGGCATCCCGGAATTGGAACAGCATGCAGCAGCATACATAACGGCCATTCTCAAAGCCGACCTCATTCAGCATACGGTAGAAGGATTCCTGATGAACCAGCGGAACGCCGCGTATTAACGAGGTAAAAGCATTATCGAGAAACTCGCTTGAAAACAAGCTGAATTTTCGATTAGCCATATCGTTAGTCTCCAGCAATTTGCGGATTCCCCTGCCTATCGCCTCCAGCTCGTTGCCTGTCTGCTCATCATCCCATAATTTTGCCGTTTCACTCTGAATCAGCACGTCACGCATATTCCGAATCGGATTATATAAATTGACACTGAAAATAAAGGACAGGATCACACCAAACACGATTAAAAGCAGGCAAATCCAAAAAACAATACCGAGCACACTGGATGCCTGATGATTGTAGGCCGATTCCGGTGTTATGGAATAATAGGACCATCCGATGGCTTCTGAGGATATATGAGCAACGAGTGAAGGCTGACCTTGCAGCTTCATCTTAAGAGTTGAAGGCTGATCATCCGGTAATTCTGCGGTCATTTCGTTGATTTCCGTATCGGTGTATCGTCCCGTATTCACAATTAATCGGCCCTGCTGATCCGTAATAACAAATCCGGTATCGGGGAATAGTGAGTTGTCCTTCATCTGCTTCGCCATCGCCTGAACGGATAAATCCGATACCAGCACTGCCATATGTCCCTCTATATACTGGGCAGACAAAATCGGTACGACCTTCTTCCTTGCATCTGACCCTGAAGTACTGACATCGCTCGCTTCCAAAACTTCAAAATTTTGATACTCCTGCAGTTTATTTTGCCAAAACGAAGCGTTATATTTCTCATAACGGTTCACACTATTGAAAAAAAAATCGAAATCATCGGCCCCGTCGCTGCGGTAAATCCGTTTATCATCCATAAATAGATACATATTGTCTACATAAGAGCTCACAATGCTCCTGCTGTAGGCAATCGCCCGAATAAGCTCAGGCAGGTTTCTTCTATTGGATGTTACAAGCTCCGAATACGGCTGCAGGTTTTGCTGAACGGCACTATTAAACAATAAATTCATCTGTGTATACTGCGCCATTTCCAGATTAGCATCTATTTTCCTGGAGCTTGCCGTCAAATTATTGACCAGCTTGGTAGATACATCCTGTCCCAGCCATTGAAGCAAATTATAATAAGCAATAAAACCGATTACCAGGATAGGAAGCAGCAAGCATAAGAAGTACATCAGAATTTTGAAAAACAGCTTATTTTTCCGCATCACCTTAATCCAATTATTCATACTCATGGTGCCCTCCTTGCCATCCGTAAGTGGATATTTGAAACAACCGCTCTGATTGTATTGTAATCGATTTCATGCTGAAGATGATTAACCATTTCCATTAGGCCGTTTCATTTGTCTATAATTATGAGCAAGAACATGATTCATTTCTCCTACTGTGTTTCAGTTGTCTACTTTACGGTATTTTGACGATCTACTTGTTATTCAAATGTGTCCGGTAAAAAGCACGTCGGAATTCAGTAGGCGTCATCTGCTGATGCTTGCGGAACACTTTCATAAAATATTTTTCATCCTCAAATCCCAACCGATGGGCGATTTCTTTAATCGAAAGATCGGTGCGGCCCAGTTCTTCCTTTGCACGGTCGATTTTGACCTTTTGGATATATTCCTGCATGCTCATGCCCATTTCCTTTTTAAATAAACGGGTCAAGTAATCGGGGTTGTAATTGAATTCACGTGCAGCATCATCAACCGATATAGGCTTGACAGCATGGATGCGAATCCACTCCAGCACACTCTTCATCCTCTGGTGCCTCGAAGTCATTCCCCCTTGAGGGCTTGCATAAGCGGCCATCGACTGCTGCGTCAGCTCAATTAATAAAGAAGTCAGCATGTAGTCGGCCCCCTGCCGGGTGTAATAGCGTGATTCCACAATGTGCAGCAGCTGACGAAACAAAATCCCTGCTTTGTCCACCTCGGGTGGTTTAAAAAACGCCGGCAGCAGGACAAATGGCATGCCTTGATCCAAATAAGGATTATGCTTGTACCGTCCAAGCTCGGCCTCGGCCTGCTTCTCGTCGATGAACTCCATGCTGCTCTCAGGACATTGAAAATGCAGCCAATAAAAAGAAACCTGCGGGTCCGAATACGCATAACCCCAATGGGTCTGCTCCGGCAAGAGCAGCAGTACATTGCCTGGAGTCACCTCAAACTGTTCATCCTCCTGCTGAATATAGGCAGTGTCGCGCAGCCCAAGGATAATCTCAAAGCTGTTTATCGAACGTTTACCGTGAATCCACGGATAACCAGCGGTAAAGTGCCCTGCAGATATGAATTCAATCGGCTTTTCGATCTGTGCTTTCCAATAATACATAGTCGTTTTTTTCCACCTGTTCTAATAAATGATTTCCTGACAGCAGGACATTCCCATGATTATCCTTAGTATAAAGCTGTTGATCATACACGACAACCCATCAAATCCGTATCCGTAAAATTACACCTGTAGGCTTAGGGTGAGTGAAGGGTTATCCAGAATGAAAAAAGATCAGCTTGGATAACCAGCTGATCTTTAGTAGGATATGATTCGAAGACATCAGGGGAGCCTGTACTTGTGAGACTGGCAATGATGCTGGCTAGCTACGATGACTGGCTCCGGCTTTGCCCCAGTCTTCATAGCATTTGACAATCGCACTCATATCTTCATCGCCATATCCATCGTTGCAAGCAACCTGAAACAGCTCCTTGACAGCTGATAATGCAGGCACCGGAAGCTCGAACGATTCCGCCAATCCGCGGGCCAGCTTCAAATCCTTCAGCATTAGCCGAGTCATGAATTGCGGTGAAAAGTCACCGCTCAGCATTTTGGGTCCTTTCATCTCCGCCATGCCGCTGCGCGCTCCGCCACCCGCTACTACCTCAAGAAATAAGGCGGGGTCAATGCCCGCTTGACGAACAAGCGAGATACTCTCGGAAAGTCCAGCCAGTGTAATAGCAACCAGAGCGTTATTGGCAAGCTTCGTTTGCGAGCCTGTACCCTGCGCTCCCATATGTACCGCTTTTTTCCCCATCGCATTAAATAAAGGCAGGCAGCTCTCGAATAATTCTCGGTCTCCACCAACGATAAAAGTCAACTGTGCTTCTTTTGCTTGAGGCTCGCTGCCAGTAACTGGTGCATCCAGCATCTGTACGCCAACAGCTGATAAGTGAGCAGCCAGCTCCAGGCTTGTATCCGGCGAGATTGTACTGCAATCGATAAGCGTTCTGGCACCTGGCTGCCGCTGTAAGGCAGGGACAATCCCGTTTTCACCCAAATAAACTTCCTTGACAGCACGGTCATCTGAGATCATCGTGATCACAATGTCTGCTCCTTGGGCAGCTTCGCCGGGAGAGTCTACAACACGGACGGAAGGGCCAAGACCCTCAGTCTTGCGCCGATCTCTATTGTAAACGCTTAATTTATATCCAGCCTTTAATAAGTTGACTGCCATGTGCCGCCCCATAGTCCCCAAACCAACAAAAGCAATATTCACTTGATTACCTCCTAAATGGAATGATGATACCTCTCCTATTATAACCTAATCAAATGAAAAAAGCCTGCAATCACGCAGGCCTCATACTAGCTATTATACGGAAATTCATCGAAAAGAAGCGGGTGATCTATCGGACTTGTTATTTTTTGATGACATTGAAGTTATCCTCGATAAGCAGCCAGTTCTGAGGAAAGCTTAATCCGAGCTTCCAATAGCTGATCCCCCGAAGGTTCAATTCCTTTAATAAATCAAATTTGGCTTGAATCGATCTTGCGTCCTCAAACCAAACGATGTGGGTTTTACCATTATCGTCCCAGTAGGTAAAATGTGGAGCCTGCGCCACGTAATCGTATTGAATCGCAGCCTGCCGCTCACGAGCCAAATTAATAGCCTCCTGAGGGCTTAAAGCTCTGGCATACGCTCCTCCGGCCACAAAGGGCAAGGTCCAGTCGTATCCGTAGAGGTTTTGTCCCATCATGATCTTGGAGGCGGGAATTTCCGTCAGCGCATATTCCAATACTTGTCGAACCGGACCTATCGGGGATACGGGCATAGCAGGCCCGCCGCTGTACCCCCATTCATAGGTCATAATGATGACAAAGTCGGCAATCTCACCATGGGCACGATAATCATGTGCCGTGTACCACGCACCTACTTGCGCTGCGCTGGTCTTGGGCACGAGTGCCGTTGACATCAAAAACCCCTCATTATGGATGATGTCCGCTGCTTTACGTAAGAAACGATTGTAGGCTTCTCTGTCCTGTGGACGCAAATGCTCAATATCAAAGTGAATATCCCTGAAATCAAGTCGCTTGGCTGTTTGAATAATCGTATCCAATAAGGTATCCTGCAGCTGCTCGTCATTTAATAGGGCTGCTCCAAGCTCTGCGCTGAATTGTTGCTCCAGATTAGTTATAACCATCATGAGCGTCACGTTGTTATTACTGGCTATGGTCTGGAGGCCACCAAGAGGAGGAGCCTGCAAAGTACCGTCGCGTTGGATGCGGAAGCTAAAAGGAGCAAGATAGGTAAGATGGGGGGACGCTTGCCGGGCTGCCTGGAGCAGTGCAGGTGAGACCGTATCACCTCGAGGCTCGATATAAGCATTAACCTCGATATTTCTGCGCGGCCTTGGTGGAATATATAACCTGAGACCCACGTTGAGCGGCTGGTTTGGTGCTAAACCGTTGACCGATGCCAGCTGCTGCGGTGATATCCTGAATTTATGGGCAATCGTATACAGGCTGTCCCCGCTCTCTACCCAATAGTATTGACCCGTGATCGGGATTACTAATGCCTGTCCCACGACCAACGATTTATCCGGTGATAGCTCATTTGCATCTGCAATGCTTTGAATACTTACACCATAAGCTTGTGAAAGCTGATAGAGCGTCTGGCCTGGTCGCACAACTTGGATCTGCATGACGTCCCCCCTTAAACATTCCTTATTAAACATATATTCAATTACCTCGAATAATTGTTCGTTTAGTAAAAAAATGTTTAGCGTTAGTGACCCAGCCACTCCTGAGATAATCGGATATCGTTCATATTGCTCATTTCCAGCACCCAGGCACCTGAATAACCGTATTCGTTGGCCATGGCAAGCACCGATTTCAGAGGAACGGTTCCTGCTCCCAGCCGCAGATGATCGTCATGCTGCCCCAGATTATCACTAAGATGAATACTCGTTATAAACGGCAGCAGGCTTTGAAACGACTGTTCACATCGCCCTTCACCCATCAAATGCATATGACCCACATCATAAACAATTTTTACACGTCGGGATTGTACGAGATGAATCACTTTTTTCAAAAACACGCTATCTGTTCCCAGCAATCCGGGATAAGGAGGCACATTTTCCAAAGCAAGGATAACTTGTGACCCTTCGGTTTCGTTCACAATCTCCTGCAAAAAGGCAGCTATCCTCAGCGCTGCTTCATGACTCGCGCTATCCTGATCCACCTTGTCCCTGCTCAGCTCGCCGGGGTGAAGCACCACATAAGCACATTCCAGCAGCTCCGCAATCTGCAAGGTCCGAAGCAGCAGCTCCGTGTTAGACTGAATCAACTCCTCTTCCTCTGCTGCCAGATTCAGATTCGCTATGGGAGCATGAATCGTCCAGATGATTTGATTCTCATCTCCAAGCTGTTTCAGCTCATTCAGTCGTTCCTGCGGCCAATCCAGCAATTCACCATGACGCCCTTCGCACATGATTTCTATCGCTTTACAGCCTTCATTTATTAAATGATTAACCGCCTCATCCAAGGAAATATCTGCCAAAGCATACGTCGAGATCAAGCATTCATTGCCTTTCCGCATATTCATCATCCTTTCTTGGTTATTACTTCATTCCTGAATGAATGAAGCTGTTCATAAACTGACGTTGAAACAACAGGAATCCGATCATCAGTGGTGCGATGACAAGCAGCGTAGCAGCGCTGACTTCAGTCCATTGAGCACCTATTTCGAACGACTGTGCGAATATAGCCAGACCTACCGTCAAGGGACGGTTCTCTACGGAGTTGGTAACAATCAAAGGCCATAGGAAATTGTTCCAATGATAGCTGACGGATACGAGCCCAAAGGCCACATAAGTGGGACGGGAAAGCGGGAAATAGATTTTCCACAAAATCTGCCATTTCGAGTAGCCTTCCATTACTGCAGCCTCATCGAGCTCTGGAGGGATCGTCTTGAACATCTGCCGCAGCAGAAAGATGCCAAAAGCCGATGCAAAATACGGCAGCATCACACCGAGCTTGGTATCGAGCAGTGACAATTCCTTGAGCACGCTGTAATTCGGGAAAATCAATACATCAGCAGGCACCATAATTTGGATAAGGAATAGCAGAAATACGATATTTTTGGCGCGAAACTCCACTCTTGCAAAGGCGAAGGCGGCCATCGAAGCCGTAATCATCTGAACGAGGAATACGCCCACCACGATCAGGATCGTATTCAAATAGTATTGTGCAAATGGCGCTGCCGACCAGACCCGGGCAAAATTATCAAGTGTGAACTCCAGTGAAAACGAAGGTGACAAAGCAATCTGCTTGGGGCGGAATGCAGTTACTGTCATCCAAAGCAGCGGCACCAGCCAGAAGGCAGCACCTATATATAAGAGCCATTGGCTTATATTCAATTTTTTAAGCAGCATAGGGATCGCCTTTCTCCCCCTTACGGGAGCTTACTTGGGCCTTGAGGAGGCATTAATGATAATGAATTTTTTTGTCCAATCCAAGGAAATTTAACGCTGCAAACAATAGAAGAACCCCAATCATGACAACCGTCAAGGTTGAAGCCATTCCCTGATCCCAGAAGCTGAACGCAGATTCGTAAATATAATAGAGCAGCAAATTACTGGCGTTGTTTGGTCCTCCCTTGGTCATAATCAGCAGGTGGTCCACCAGCTTAAACGAGTTGGTCAAGGCCACAATGGAAACGAATAATGTTGTTGGCATGAGCAGCGGAAAGGTGATTTTACGAAATACCGTCCAGCGTCCCACGCCATCCATCTGTGCAGCTTCATACAGATCCGGAGAAATATTTTGCAAACCGGCTAAATAAAAAATCATAAAATATCCGGCTTCCTTCCAAATTACCATAATCACCATGGCCCACATCACATACTGCGGTGATCCCAGCCAGTTCACATCGGTTTGCAAAAAGCCTTTCATCACCCTGCTGAGCAGTCCGTACTGCGGGGTGTAAATAAACAACCAAATATTGGCTACAGCAATCATCGGAATTAACGTCGGATAAAAAAAGGCTGTCCGTGCCAGGCTTGTGCCCCGCATTACTTTATTGGTAAATACCGCCATAAGGATCGCTAACAGAATCGAGGTTGGTACCGTGCCAATCGCAAACCACATATTGTTGGACATGACCTGCCAAAAAACCATATCGTCCAGCAAATGCCTATAATTATCCAAACCGTTGAAAATAGGTACCGGTGTCGCCAAATCAGCCTGGTAAAAACTGAGTCGAATCGTTTTGGCAATCGGGTAGAACGTAAATAGAAACAAAAAGACAAGCGATGGCGCTAGAAGCATCCAGGCAAACGCATTGGTTTTCCAGCTTAAGACTGATTTTTTGCTGCCCAATTGGGGGCCTCCTCGCATTAATATAAGGGGAAGCAGTCTGCTGTGCGTCCTGCTCAGTGCCGCAGCAGCGCCTCCCCGTTTTCAACAATTACTTATTAAAAGGTGCAAGCGCCTTATCCGCTTCCTCCTGTGCCTTTTGCAAAGCTTCAGCAGGTGCCATACTGCCAGTCAGTACGGCCTGAATCGGATCGTTTAATGCTTTCATAACCTTGCCGTTGTTATGTGTGGATAACTCGGCAGCAGCATATTGCAGCTGATCACGGGCAATTAGAGCAGCCGGGAATTCTGCCGCATATTTCTTCATTCGTTCTGTATCGTAGGCCGATTTTTTAACAGCGACATAACCGGTATCGATGCTCCATTGTGCAGCAAGCTCTGTTTCAGTCATGAATTTCACGAATTTCCAGGCTGCTTCCTGCTTTTTCTTATCGATATCCTTGAAGATGTAGAAGTTTCCGCCGCCCGTTGGACTTCCGAAGTTTTTGTTTTTAGGCAGGAAGCTTACACCAAAATTGAATTTGGCATTTTTCTTCACGTTGGACAAGTTGCCAGTTGTATGGTACATCATCGCTGTTTTGCCTTCCAGGAAGTCAGAAGGTACAGTTCCCCATTCGGTGACGCCTTCCGGCATTACTTTGTCTTTCTTCGCCAAATCGCTCCAATATTGCAGTCCTTGCACGTTCTCAGGCGTATTAAACATGACTTTTTTGCCGTCTTCGGACATCAAATTTTTACCATTTTGCAGCGCAAAGGTTTGCATCATCCAGTAAGCATATCCCGTCACCGGAATTTCCAGGCCCCATACGCCGTTTTTGGTTAGCTTGCTCGCATAATCCTTCATCTCGTCCCAGGTTTGCGGAGCCTTTTCTGGATCAAGTCCTGCCGCTTTAAACAGATCCTTGTTGTAATAAAGTACTATGGTGCTGCGTTGAAACGGAATGCTGTATGTTTTCCCGCCGGTTTGCGAGTTCGACATAAATGCCGGATAGAAATCGGACAAATATTTATCGCCGCCTTCTTTGGCAATGAAATCATCCAACGGAACGATCGCGTTCATGTCCAGCAGACTGAACAGCTCGGTAGACTGAAGCACGGCCACATCGGGTGGATTTTTGCTCTGTACGCCGGCTTGAGTTTTGACTGCAGTGTCCGCATAGCTGCCTGTATATACCGGCTTAACGGTGATGTTTGGATTAAGCTTGGTAAACTCCTGAGCCATGCTTTCAATCGTCGCAGTCAGAGGACCGCCTACCGCAATCGGGTAATAGAAGCTCAGTTCGACCTTCTCTGCTTTCGTATCGGTTGGTGCCCCTGCAGGTGCTGCGGCAGATGGCTCGGTCGTCGTTTTGGCGCAGGCGGCCAGCATGGAGACGCATAAAGTAAGACCTATCATTTTTGTTGTGAGGGAACGCATAAGTAAATCTCTCCTTTTTCCTATGATCTTATTTGTAAAGAACTGCGTACTTCCGCCGCTTCCACATTCACTGTAACAAATCATTGTGATCCCATGATTACAGCTGTGTGAAGCAGGTGTAAACTCTCATGCTACGTGTTTGCTGAAATGGACTGCTTACGTCTGTTCATTATGCATGTGCAGGATCGATAGTAAGTCATCCAACGAGTCCCATACGTAATCAGGTTGAATCGGAGAGTGTGCGATATCACTCTTTGCCGTGACCCCCGTCAATACAAGCGCCGTGTAAAAACCATGATTCGACCCGAATAAAATATCCGTCTCCAGCCGGTCACCTATCATCAGACAACGATCAGCGCTTAGACCGCTCCATTCCTGCACTTTAGCTGCATAATGCTCGGATGGCTTGCCGATAACGGCATGAGGTGCTATACAGCTTGCCGCTTCTATGGCCTTCACCATCGACCACGTATCCGGGATGACGTCTCCGACAACCGGACAATTCGGATCCGGGTTCGCAGCGATCAGGGCAGCTCCATTGCGTACAGCCGTCATGGCTTGATGAAGCTTGTCGTAATCAAAATGCATATCCATACCTACAAGCACATGTGTAGCGGCAAGCGGGTCCATCGTATGCTTGACCCCCTGCTCATCCAGCTCGCTGAACAATGCCGGCTCCCCGACTGCAAATACCAGCGGCTCCTGCATGCCTTCACGCAGATATATAGCTGCCGTAAAAGCGGCCGTCACGATTTCCTCCAGGTGCGCCTCAAGGCCAAGCTTGCGCAGCCGATTCACGCAATCCATACGGGTTCGTGTCGTAGTATTGCTCAAGAACAAAATCCTCTTTCCTGTTTGCCTTAACACGGCCAAAGTTTCCGAGACACCCGGGAGCAGCTGTTCCCCTAGTAAAATCGTTCCATCCAAATCAAAAAAGTAACCATCCAAATCCATCATATCCGGCAATCTTCGAGCATCTCCTTTCTTGGAACAACACAAAAAACCCTCTATCCATCAAACGGAATCGGCGCGCCCCAATAAAGGCGGTTCCACTTGCTGCATAAAAGGGTTTTCTCTTCGGCTCGTACCCTTGTATATTCGATTAGTTATTACATCTCTTACTTTACCAAGCTTGTGTTATCGGAGCATCAAGCGGAAGTTAAGGTTTTGTAAACCTATGGCATCATCAGGTCCAAAGCCGCTTACTGCCCATCGATACGGCGCTGGCCCCAGCCTGTAAAGCCATTGTGATCTCACTGTGATCATGGATTAATCCACCTGCAATAATAGGTATTGAAATCGTATCACATAGTTTGGTAATCACACGAGGTATCAATCCAGGCATAATTTCAACAGCATCAGGCCCACTCTGCTCAATGTTGTGGATGCCATGCTCCAAAGCCGACGTGTCGATCAAAAAAATCCGTTGGATCGCCATCAGCCCATTTTTTTTGGCATGCTTTACAAAATGGCTCTTCGTGGATATGATGCCAGTCGGCCGCAATCGCTCGGCTACAAACTTCATTACAATCGGATCGCCACCCAATCCCGTAATAAAATCGACATGGAGGAAAATCTTCTTACCGGCTTGTTGCACTTGTTTAATATAATCCTCCACGGTCAGCAGATCGCCGATCAGCAGGAAAACAACCGGACTGTCACTACGGCAGGCCGCCTGCAAATCCTCCACCTTGCGTACTGCTGGTATGATCCTTTTGGGGCCCCAATAATCATGTTCAATAATACTCATTAGCCAACATCCTTTCCATCTCTTAAGCCTACTCCAATTTAACAGACTATTGTTTGCGCAATATTAACTTGAATCAACAAAAAGTTTACTTGGACTGTTATGTCCAGCCCAAGCAAACTTTATATTCAACCATTTTGTTCATACAGCTTCGCTCACCCAAACCAACTCATGAAACGAAGCTGATCAAACCTAGTTAATAAAATTGACTTTGCTTAAGAAACGTTTCAATATAACAGCGGATTGGGCACGTGTTGCGTAGCTTGCCAAATCGAGCGTGTCGGGTGTCATTCCATTCATCAGACCCGCATGAACAGCGGTAGCTACCTCGGATTTAGCCCAAACGATCTTATTGGCATCCTTGAATGGCGCCAAGGTTTCGCTTTGCTGTGCTGCCGAAATCGCCGTATCCACGCTTACGAAGGACATGGCACGGACGACCATAGCAGCCTGCTCCTCACGTGTAATTTCCTTATCAGGACGGAATGTACCATCCTCGTAGCCGCTGATCAGACCTACTTTCGCCGCCGCAGCCACCTCAGGAGCATACCAGGCATCGGAGGCTACATCGCGGAAATCGCTCTTCGCAGCAGTTGGGCTTATACCCAAGGCACGAACAAGCAGTGCCGCAAATTCCGAGCGAGAGATATTGCGATCACCCTCGAAACGGCTATCGCTAACCCCATCAACCACCAGCTTGTTGGCCAGCAATTCCACGTCCGCTTTTGCCCAATGGTTGGCCAGATCGGTGAAGCTTTTGTTATTCTCCATTACGGTATACATACTGTTGCCATTTCGTTTAAGTGTAGCTGTTGTCTGACCATCCTTCGTTTCGAAAACGGTCGGAACGAACCGGAGCATTTTGGTTTCCGGGATAAACTGTACACCCGTCGCTTTTTTGAAATCGACTTCCTTGCCAAGCTTTAGCTCGCGAGCCACATAGGTGGAGCCAAAGGATATAGGAAGTGATTGGCCACTCTTATTGACTGCCTGAACATCAAAATCTACAGCAGTAGAGACTTGTTGTCCGCCTGCTTTCACCACAGCTGCTGCAACTGCTGCCGCCATGCTGTCGTCAAGCTTCTTGATCGTCACCTGGATCGTCAGGTCATTCACACTTACACCCAGCTGCTGTGCCAATCCCGTTAGATTTAAAGTGGATACTGGCAAATAATAAGCAGCATTGCTATCGCCTGTAATGACCAGCGTGCTTCCGTTTATTTGTGATGCATCCAACAGCCCGGCCGCACTGAGCTCCAGCTTCTCGCCTGTCATATGCACCTCAACTCTGGTTCCAGCAGCAAATGCATTTCTGAGTTGACCCGCATCCAGCTTGCCATCGACGGCTTCAAGCTTCACGGACTGTTTGCCATCACCGTTATTGCCTGTTCCGGATGTATCGGATGTATCCGGGGATGATGTGGAGCCGCCTGAACTCGAATTGGACGGTTTGAGCACTACCGTAACGTCAATGGAAGCGGTCGTGTTACGGTAAACAACATCAATCACTGTAGAACCGGTTATGAGCGCCCGCATCTTACCGTTCTCTACAGATACAATGGTATTGTCACGAGGTGTATAGGCTGCATAAGGAGTTACAATTTGGCTATCCTTTGCAGACAAATAGGTAACATTGTCGATGTTCTGTTCTCTGCCCACAATAATCGTATATTGCTTCGGATTCACACTGAGTGTATAGGTTACTGGCTCAGGATCAGGGTTACCACCACCTGGGTTTTCTCCTGGGTTACCACCTGGATTCTCTCCTGGATTACCGCCCGGATTTTCTCCTGGGTTTTCTCCTGGATTACCTCCTGGGTTCTCCGGCTCCTGCCCTTTGACCTCAATAGAGATCGGTTTCGTATACAAATCATATTTCCGGCTGGCGTCCATGGCGGCTGTATATCTGAGCAGCACATGTGCGGTTCCTGACTTTTTGGCTGTTATCTTGCCTTGATCCACCCCAATGAAATCTTGACCGTCCAGCAGCACGATTTCCGGTGTTACGGTCGATTTGGTGCCTTTGTAGGTTTCGACGGTTGCATGTAAGGACAAGTCTTCATCCTTCAGCATGACATAGTTGTCTTTCTCCGGTTTAACCGAAGCCGCCCAATTCGCAGCCCATAGCGCATAATCGGTCGTCAACCCGTAGGCTCCTAGTGCGAACAAGTTTTTAAGATCATCCTGGTTATTAATGGTCCACGGCGATACGATTAATCCACGGTGCTTGGTTGCCTCCAGAAAGTTCTTGCCGATCCCATAATAGCCTACGTTGAACGTGGCATTAAGACCTTGAACCGTTCTTAGCGCATCACGCAGTGATTTATTGGCGTTCGTCTCATTAGAGCTGATGTTGTTTACCAGCAAGCCCGAAGGCATCTCCGGCATCTGATCAGCCAGCAGCTTTAATTGATTCGAGCTAAAGGACATCGAGTCGACAAGACCCTCTGCGTTCATCTCTTTAAGCAGCTTGACGTAGGCATCAACAGCAGCTGGCGTGCTCGTCTTGATTTCAGCCATAACCATTTTCCCTCTGCTTGCAGCCAGTTCAATCTGCTCATCCAGTGTCGGAATTTGAACATACGGAAAGCCTGTTGGGAACGGCTTATTGGCATTCAGTTTCTTTAATTGCTCCAGTGTAAAGTCCTCAACATTTCCTGCACCATCCGTTGTATGCGACAATTCAGCATCATGAATAATGACTAGACGATTGTCCTTGGTTACATAAATATCATTTTCAATAAAGTCTGCTCCGTTATCCAACCCAAGCTTGTCACTTTCGATCGTGTTCTCGGGAGCGCTCGTCGGCATGCCTCTATGACCGATAATATAAGGCTTACGGATCAATGTTGTATTATTCGAATACAGTTG
Source organism: Paenibacillus sp. FSL H8-0034 (assembly GCF_038000305.1). Lineage (NCBI taxonomy): Bacteria > Bacillati > Bacillota > Bacilli > Caryophanales > Paenibacillaceae > Paenibacillus > Paenibacillus sp. FSL H8-0034. The sequence goes on along the minus strand of NZ_JBBOBS010000001.1, from coordinate 2,556,017 downwards.
AAAGGCCGTGAAAGCTTCATTTGGCGAATCCGTGACGATTCCGTTCACTCCGGCGGTAATCAAGCTGTGCATCGACAGGCTGTGACCAATCGCTCCAGCCGTTTCCTTCGACCATACTACGATCAGCCGCTGCTGAAGGTATGCAACATTGTCCATGGAGGCTGCACTCTGTGGCAGCAGTGCGATCTTGGCCAGGCTGCGTGTGGTTTGTCTACGAATGTCCAACAAGCCCTCTTGCGTTACATCTCTAATATTACTGAAATCTACAATACCACGGATCATTGGATAGGCCGTTCTTGCCCTCTTAACCAAATCCCCCTTGTCAGAGATGACAAAAGCATCTTCCATACCCTTGTTCTTCAGAGCATCCATCAGCTTATCCACAGTCTGCTCATCCTTGACGTAGAAAGCAGGAATCATCCGGTTTCCGATTGCGTCCAAAATAACGTCAAGAGTTGCAATTTCCGTCTGGCCTGTTGGATCTGTAGCCTTTAAATCACTGTTCACATGGACCATTACAGTCGCAGGCAGAACAGGTCCGGTTAATGCTGTCAAATCCTTCATCGTCTTCAGCTCGGTGATCACAGACGGGGCCATGGAAATCCGGCTTTCCGGTTCTGTAACCTGAACGAATCGATCACTCGGCATCGGTGGCAGCGCCTCCTGCTGCAAAGTGATTCGAATATTATCCACCTTCATTTTACTTCCGTTGGACTGAAGCCCAATTCTTCCTTTCGTGTACGCCGTTGCAGCGTTGGTGTCTATCATTACCCGGTCATTAATCAATTGCTGTACCCGACTTCCATGGGTCTTGACTGTATAATGATAAGTTTTGGCTGCATCAATAGCTTCCGTATTCGATCCTGTCTCCATTACGTTCCATGCATTGGCAGTTGTTCGCTCGGCAAATTCAATCCCATTGGATGCAGTTGCATCCTTCCTAACAGCCATTTGGTAGTAGGGATAATCATTGTTTTGTATTCTGTACATGATCGAGTGCCATCTGGCCGCATCATTTGCAGCCAAATGCGTAACATCAGCTTCAATCCTGTAATTACCGAACAACCCCAGGTAATCGGGAAGCAGCACTCGGGAAGGATTATCGGGAGCAGCACTCGCATTCAGCTCAAAGGCACCGGATTTCACCACAGCCGCACTGACTGTAGTCCCCTCTTTTCTCGTCCATCCTTGAGGCAAAGAGCCTTCTGCGGCGTTATCAAAATTCTCTTCGTATAGTGTATATTCAGTATCACCAGCGTTTTTAACGACTAGAGCCATATTCGCTGTAGCGCCACTTGCTGCTGCACTAAGCGTATAGACACCTTTTGTTTGCGCCGTTATTTTGCCATTCGCTACAACAACGTCAGGACTGCTGGGAGTCCAGGTTAGTTCATCGCCCTTGATAGTTCCCGATGAAAAGTCATTAAATTCCGCTTTAAATATAACCGAATTCAGCAGCACATCCTGACCAGCAGTAGCCAAAATATAACCGTCATCATGTTTGATGGATGTCGCCTGAATCCCTGTCAGAGACGGTGTAACCGTAATTTCTTTAGATACTTCCTGGTTATAATAAACAGCTTTAACCATTGCTTTACCCGGCTTGATAGGATAGATCTTATTGTCAATAATTCTAATAATGCTTTCATCCAATGAATACAGCTTCACCCGTCCATCGGAAGGAGAATCTGTCACGCCATCCGAATAATACACACTGGCTGTTACGCTAGCCCCTCCTGTCAGGGCCTCAAGTGTGCCAGGCATTGTCATATCGAGCCGATCAGCCGTTATACGGGTCACTTTCAGATTATCGAAGGATACGATACTCTGATCGCCTTGGAAACCTATTGACCCTCTTTCTGGCAGCACATCCGGTGTCAAGAACTTGTCCCCTTTGAGATCAAAAGCAGGCGCACTCTTATCTTTAAAATAATCCTGAACATGATTATCGAAGACTCTTACTTTCATCGTATAATCTTTGTTCAGTGCCAGTGCTGATCCGGTAATGGTTATAGGGGAGACCCAGTTGCCATCAGCCTTTCTGTAAGCAACCTCAATAATACCATTTGGCTTAATAGCCATTTGCGAATAAGGAGGTTTGCCGGTGGAGGGTGCCCGGAACATGATGGAACCCCATCTGCCTGTATTCAACCATGCATCAAATCGAACATCCGCTTCAATCACATAATTGTCCCATTGAACCGGCGCAAGAATGCGGCTTTGCGTGCCTGACGAGTTACCATTAAATGCCATTCTTCCATTGCCATATGTATCTTTCACTACGGAGAATGGGGGGCTACCGGCATTAATATCCGAAATCCATCCATCTGGAATTTGACCTGTAGCATAATTGTCGAAATTTTCCTGAAGGATTACATTGTTCAGGCTGCCTGAAACCGGACTGCTGTCCACAAGCGTAATGTTTCCAAATCCGGACGTATCATTCCAGAAGGAAAACGAGTTATAGGCACTCCAGAAGCTGGTTCTATTCTTGGCATGGTCCGTATCATATCGGTCTGTAGCGCCAATTTCTAAACCCAATTGTTTTTTTAACACCGGGTCAAAATTGATCATATCCCACGGCAATGCGACTTCAAGAGACCAACCTGTAGCGGTTTTATTGATGGCTCTCAATATTTTCTTATCATCCTTGGCTGCCTGACCATTAGCTGCAGCACCATAATGAAATTCCGGTACCGTCGTATTCGGTTTATATACAAAACCCAGCTGCATATCATCGGCCACATAAGGTGTGGATTGATGAAGCTTGGGATCCAGGAATACATTAATATTGTCCTGTTCAAACCAATCCCCCGTTCCACCACTCGTGAGCGTGTCGTCATCCGTCTGAATACCCATATATAAATATTTGTTATCCCACAGTAAGCCGAATTTGCTGTCTTTAAAGGTGCCTTCGCCTACACGTGCATTCAGTGGCTGATCAATTTTCCAGACGGAATCATCCAGCTTCCCATCAATTACCGGTGCTGTTAACGTCTTCTTCACATCCAGCGATTTTCTCCCTGTATCCGCAGCATGAACCTCGGATGGAAGCATAGGGACTTGAAACATACCGCTTATTAAACTTATTATCATGATTACAACTACATATTTGGCATGCTTTTTCATCGAGTACCTTTTCATAAATTTTCAACCCTTTCATGAGTTCATTTACAAACCATCGACATGTGATCATCTGCTGTTAAGTCCGCGGTCTCCTTCCTTTGAACAACACAAAAAACCCTTTATCCATCAAACGGAAGCGGCGCGCCAAAACAAAGGCTCTTCCATTTGTTGCATAAAGGGTATTCTCCTCGACTCGTACCCTTACCTATTCGTTTGTTTGCTACAATACCTACTTTATCAGTCGTTTGTTATCAGAATATCAAACGCAAGTGAAGAATTTGTAAAATGCCTGTTCATAACAGAAGCCCTTAAACTGATAGCAGCTTAGCCTTTCTTTCAATCAGCGCCGGTGCCAATGGTCACTCCGGGCATAATCGTAACCACGTGTCCGGTGGAAGGCGATTGAGCAAAATTTGCCAATTTCGGCATAATTAATTTGAACTTCGTCCACACAGTAGCTGTAATCTCGAAATGCAGCTTCATTTTAAACAACACAAAGAACCCTTTCCTAAAAAAGGGTCCCAGCAATGAATAACAAATTACAGCAGCGCTTCAATCTCAGAGGTCATGTCTGCAGGCGAAACCGTGGGTTCAAAACGTTGGATCGGATTACCATCGGCATCAATAAGGAATTTGGTAAAATTCCATTTGATATCGTTGCCCTCAATCGTACCCGCTTTAGTCAGCATATTGTGCATCATTTTACCAGTTCCGTCGTTCAGGTCAAAGCCTTTGAATGGCAGAGCTTCTGTCAAATAGCCGAACAACGGATGCTTGTTGTCACCCAGCACCTCGATTTTGTAAAAGAGCGGGAAGGTAACGCCATAATTAATTTGGCAGAAGGTGTCGATCTCTTCATTAGTGCCAGGCTCTTGACCGCCGAATTGATCGCAGGGAAAGCCAAGAATAACAAGTCCTCGATCACTGTAGCTTTCATGCAGCTTCTGCAGCTCGGTATATTGCGGTGTAAATCCGCATTTACTTGCTGTATTCACAACGAGCAGCACCTTGCCCTTATATTGATCCAAATGCACTTCTTGACCTCGAATGTTGGTAGCGGAAAACGAATGAACTCCCATAGTTTATTCCTCCTGTGTAAGTTGATGAACTTGCTCGAGCAGCTCGGTAAGACGCTTCCTCATTGTGAAAGCTTCTTCTTGAGCTATGTCGATCTGGCAAAATACGCGTTCAGGCACCTCTTGTGCTTGCTCCTTAAGAGAATGCCCCCGATCCGTCAGCCGGATGATGACATTGCGCTCGTCCCGAGGGTCACGGTTCCGTCGAAGCAATTCCATGCCCTCCAATTTCTTCAGCAAAGGCGTAAGGGTACCCGAATCCAGATACAATCGGCTGCCCAACTCCTTAACTGTGAGGACATCCTGCTCCCAAAGCACCAACAGCACAATGTATTGGGTGTATGTAAGTCCCAGCTTATCCAGCACCGGCCTGTACAGCTTTGTCATTTCCCTTGAGAACGCATAGACCGCAAAGCATAATTGATTATCCAGCTTCAATATTTCATCTCTGTTCATAAGCATCTCTTTCCATTCAATTAAATTGTATACAATTTAATTTCATAAAATCAATTTACCTCATTCTTATTGAAATGTCAAGAAGACTGAAATTCAAAATTGTAGCTCCTATCCTAATTTTGGGACAATTTTCGCAAAAAAATCCCCCAGATGGGGGATTCATCTTCTCAGCTATTGTTCAAAACCATAAATCTGCAGCTCATGAATGGACCAGTAATTTCCACTCGTACCGGTTTGCACAATTTTTACATATCTGGCCTGCTGCGGGGTGAATTTTATTTCCGTTACCTTATTTCCGTTACCGGATGCGATCGGCCCTGTCCAGGTTAAGCCATTGTTCGACACATAAACTTCATATTTACGTGGGTAATCGTTAGGCGATCCCTCCGTCTGAAGCTCTATTCGATTGATCGTAAAGGGATTCTTCATATCTACCTGATAATATTGTCCCGACGTCTGCGCGGCGCTAGTATCCCACCTTGTATTGCTGTTATCATCAATCGCGCCTTGTGGCTTCCCGCCGGAACTGCCAGAGACTATCCAATCCTTTCGTTCCAAAGGCACATAATCCGTCGCGGCTGTCTCGACTGTTTGCGAAGTCCCACTTACGCCTGGCAACCTTATTTGATACTTGTATGTTGTTCCAGCCAAAGTGCTGCTGTCGATGAAACTGGTTTTCTGCACGTTAGCAGCGATTAATTCGTAGCTCATACTTGAATCTGAACTACGCCAAATATCATAGCCCTTGGCTCCCTCCGATTCCATCCAGTAGAGTTCTATTGAATGCTGCTGTATAGGCGCCGCCTTCACCCAAGTCGGAGGTTTTGGTTTAACATCTTCAGAACGTGTTAGAATATATTGAACCGCTTCACCCGGACCAAGCGTTTCCCTTAACTCCAGATCAGGGGAAGCCTGTAATCCCGATATATACGTCCGTGCTTCCTCATAGGTGCTGCCTGGCCCGAATCTTTCCCCTTCATAAATAGTCTGCTCAGGCATCGTCACCTTGACAGCTATCGTCTGTGTGCTTTTCTCAAAATTAACGAAGTTCAGCAATATTTTGTTAGAGGTTCCCTGCGATCCGGGCAAAGGCCTCAGCGAAGACGTGTCTACCCCACGGAAGTATACCAGCTTATCATACAAGACATTGGTATTCGTTATTTGGTAAACTAACGGTTTGCCATGGGTCGCATAGGCCAGATTAAGCCGTCTCATAACCCCTGCCCGGGAATCTGTTTCCGAAGTGTTCCCGTAAATTCGTGTTGTAGCAGGATTGTGGTTATTCAAATTAAAGCCCGTTTCAAACAAAGAGTAGTTGGGATAAAAGGCAGCATGATGGGTGAACATGTCTGCATAACCAATATGAGCGCGCATAATCCGGTCAAAAACCGCCGATTTCGGTTCTACCGCCCCAAATTGCTTAGCATCCATATGAGTATCCGAGGTACCATATTCGGTATTCAGCATCAGCTTCGGCAAACCGTCTTCGGCTCCACCAAACGTCTTCAAATTTTCCACAAAGCTTCCGCCCACACGATCCGCAAATGAGGAGCCATAGGAATGACCATTGGTTAGATTCGTCACATTTTCCAGCTCCCTGCGCTGGGACGGATCGCTTTCCCACCCGTCAGGATCCCCGCATTGGCGTTTTCCATCGGGCAATTGATTTTTGCAAGCTTTCATTTCATATGGGAGAGCATAGGCCCAGCCTGGGGCAACGGTCTTCAAGTGGGGTGCCAATATAGGGATATTGGCATTTAACCAATTCGCTATGGCCAGATTTACTGCTTTGGAACGATTAAATAATCCAGGCTCGTTATCGATCTCATAATATTGAAAAAGAGAACCATAATTTTTTACGTAATTATACAATTTATCCTTGGCATCATCGGGAAGTGTTCCATCCATTTTCAGCTTGATATTGCCTGTGTGCAAATGAAACGATACAGCTTGAGTATTATAGTCCCGTAATGTCTCGTAATAAGTCCCAATAGCTGAACAAGCGTTCTTCACATCGGTAGCGCAGCCGGTACGCATCACATTACCGCTATAAGCGATGCCCATCCATTTCAAGACATAAGGGAGATGCCGAACGGCCCCTTCGTCGTAGTAAAAGGACATATTGTTGAGGCTTGTACCTGATGCGATATAGCTGCCATGAATCGGTTCCTCCACAGGTGTAGATAAAGCTTTTAACCCGATATAATCCCACTTCCACCAAAGATATTCATTCTCCGACGCCGAGCAATATAAGCAGCCTGCAGCCTGCAGCTCCAATACGTTGTTACCCAGCTGCAATTGCTCCTTCGGGATGTAAAGCTTGTATGTTTTTTGGAATGGGTAATCGCTTGTCGTACCACCTACGCCAGCGATCTGAACAATGCCCGATAACAAGCGGTTGGTGAAGACAGCCATTTGAGGGACTGATTTGTAAGCATCGAGTACTTTGAACTGTAAATGTACGCCGTATTCCGGGATTGCTTCCAACGAATAATTAATGCTAAATGACGGATTCACTGATTTATTAAGTCCACTCGGCACACTCTTCCAATCCGTACTCTTCATGGAATCGGCAGAAAAGCTGTAGCTTTGACTCCCGATATCCGAATCACCGAATTCATTAAAGGAATCATCCTGTTTCCCCAGCAGCCATATCCAGCTGTCCTGGCTTAGCAAGGCTGACGCTGGCTCAGCACGCGTTAATTGATCGGCTGCCTTGCATGGGTTGCAGGAAACTAAAGATACAATGAACAAGCCTAGCAGAACTGCTGGCAAGACAAACAACAAAACCAGTTTTCTTTTCATGGTGTGTCTCCATTCCTTTTATTGAACCGCGTCCTTCATTTAGGAATAAATAACGCACTCTCCGGAATGATTTCTTTGGCTTGGGACAGGCTTGACCACATGACTTTGGCTGCCGCCCCTGCCTTATCATTGTAAAACTCTACTTTAAAGTCGACGGGCTTTCCGGCGGTAAGTGCAATCGTGCCGGATCGTTCAACCCAGCTTTGGTTGAACCAGCTGTCTATAACTAAATTCCCATTCACCCAAACTCTTATTCCGTCATCGCTCAAGGTGGATATCGAATAAGTTTCCGTAAAGCTGGGCCAAAGCCTGCCCGTCCATCTCACAGAGAAGGTGTCTGCCTGTACAGCGGTAGTTGGAGCCAATTGCCGCCAATTGAAGTCGATATTAGGATCTTCACGAACTTCCTTAAGGTCTGTAAAGTCCTTATTATCATAATATTCGGCTACCAAACCATTCTTACCGACAGCCTTGCCGGGCATTCGGAGAGTAAGTGGAACCGTCCCCCGCTTAATGGATCTTGAGCTGGTATAAAAGGAGTGGATACGCTCTGCGGTGTTATTTTCGGTCAGCATTTTGCCCCAAACCATCATATACGCCCATTTTGGCTGATTCTCAAGGACAGCAGGGTCCGGGATCTCGCCGGTTTCTCCAATCGCCACTGGTTTGTCTCCCGCAAGCTCAACAATCTTGTCATAATATTCCTGTCGGAAATCATTACCATAGATGTCCACAGCCAGAATATCCACCTTGTCAGCTCCAGGATAAGTCAGCGTATATGGATCGGCCCATTCCGTAGGCGCATTTGGACTCCATACCCACAGAAGATTGTTCAACTTATGCACGTTTACGTATCGGTCATACATGATATTCCATAGAGCAGAGAAGTTATTCTTCTTGCCCCACCAAAACCATCCTCCGTTCATTTCATGATACGGACGCCATAATACCGGAACCCCAGCATCCTTAAGCTTAATCAGCGATACGGCCACCTCATCCAGGTCCGCAATCAATTTGTCATATTCCTCAGTTCCCGGCGTCACATACTTATCGAACTCAGATTGACTCATTTCCTTCTGTACATTGGACCAGCAGCGGCAAGTATCGGGAATGCTTTCATGATAAGTCATCGTAACAAGACCACCTGCCTTATTCCATGCGATCGCGCTGTTCACCACCTTTTGTCTTTGCGAGGCTACCTCCGAAGGGGATTGATTCATAATGGCTCCAAGCTCATAACCGTGGATTCCCGCGTTCTTGCCAGTCTGTTTCTTTAACTTGTTGTTCAGCTCATCCGGGCTTTCCAAGTAATCATGCTGTCCACTTATGATTTTCGTCCCTGATATCTCATAGAGATTGTGCAATACTGCTTTTGCTTCGGTTGATGCTATCGGATTTACCGGAGCAGATAAAGCTAACGAAATATCTGAATCACCAGGAAAATGAGGGGTAACCAACGTAAGTAACAGTAAAATAGAAATCACTTTTTGAACCACACCCACCCTTCTGCTATGCTGCAGCAAAATCATATGGTATAATTTTCGCAAAACTTATGCTTGTTAAAGGAGCTGCTGGTGAGTGAATCCTAATTCTAAGCTGTCCATGCCAAGAGGTTGTATTTGGGCTATTGTCATAACCTTGCCGATCTGGTTCATTATTTTATACTTAGTGGTCAAATAAACAATCGCCTTCCATCCCCCACAAAGAGAATAAAAGGCGGTTGCTCATTCCGAATATCCGCTTTCATATGAATTGATGAAGCGGTATGTCCTTCCATTCCATGCAAATTCGAACGATATCCTCCTCGATCAATTCCGAACCGGTCTGTACCTCGATAAGCTCCATATCAGTTATAGCCAGAATGCTGTGTTTGGTCCCTTCCGGAATACGGACTACATCACCCGCCTTCACTTGAAACGGCTTATCGTTGATCACAATATCAGCAATGCCGCTAATGATGGTCCATACTTCACTTCGTTTATAGTGAAGCTGGTAGCTAATATTTTTACCTGCACAAACCATGATGCGTTTGGTCAATACTTCATTACCTTCTTTATATTTGATGTAGTCAACGACGCGATACCGTCCCCATCTCCGTTCCTCGTACATCGGCCGCTGTTCAATATGATTCATAACTTCCTTAATTCTTGGACTTTCCGCTTTGGAAGTGACCAATATGCCGTCCGGGCTTGCAGCCACTACCACATCGTTCATGCCGATCACGGTAACCGGGATGTCCAGCTCATTGATCAGGTGTGTATTTATGGAGTCCTCCGTAATAATGCCCGTCCCGATCTGGGAGCAGCTCATTTCCTCTGTCAACGTATTCCAGGTGCCCAGATCCTTCCAAAATCCGCTATAGGGCAGCACGACTACATTGTCTTCCTTTTCCACAACCTCGTAATCAAAGCTGATTTTGGGCAGGTCTTTATACTGCTTGAGCATCTCCTCATACTGAATGGGAAGTCCTTTCTCAATCAGCACATTAATCAAGTAATCGAGACGGAATCCAAATACCCCGCAATTCCATAGAGCATGACGCTGGATCAAAGCTTCGGCTTGCGTACGGTCAGGTTTTTCCCTGAAATGACTGACCTGAAGTATATTAGGATCTGCAGTATGAGGCTCGGAGGGCACGATATAGCCATATTTCTCTGAAGGGACGCTTGGAACGACACCGATTAACGCCAGGTTGGCATTCGTCTCTTGAAGAACCTGCTCCAGTTGCTTGATAGCTTCGAAGAAAGCTTCATCTACATAAGGATCGACTGGCATGACGGTTATGACGGTATTAAGCGGAACGTTGCCCATCGAATACATGTATGTAGCCGTGAGCGCAATAGCAGCGAAGGTATCTCTCCTTTCGGGCTCGACAATGATCGGGACCTCGTTCCCAAGCTGGCTGGTCATCATATCCATTTGAGAGCGGTTTGTAGCTATATAAGCGGAATCTGTCAAACCTGCGTTATTTAGCTGCCTCCATACTCTCTGTACCATAGATTCCATCTCATGGTTCGGATTTTCGAGTATTTTCAAAAACTGCTTGGATCTTGAATCGTTGGACAATGGCCAAAGCCGCTTACCCGAGCCTCCAGATAGAAGAACAAGTTTCATGAATGTCACTCTCCCTATGGTTATGATTAGTTAAGCCTATCCGACATGGACCTGAGAACGGAAAGCTGGTATAGGTTCAGGCCTTCCTATTGAATAATAATGAAGCCCTGCTCCTTCGATCTGCTCTTTACTGTACACATTTCTTCCATCAATAAGAATCGGTTGTTCCATCACATAGATTAACTGTGACAATGAAATCTCCTTGAATTCCTGCCAATCTGTCAGCAAGCACACAGCATCCGCATTTGCTGCAGCATCCAGCGCATTAGCGCACCACGTGATGGAAGGGTGGTCGAAGCTATCCTTGAATTTGTCCATGGCAACAGGATCATAGAGCTTAAGCCGTGCACCCAAGCCGATCAAGGCTTCAATAATTTCAATCGAAGGCGCTTCGCGGATGTCATCCGTGTTCGGTTTGAAAGATAAGCCCCATATCCCTATCACGGTGTTATTCAGTTGTCCGAGCGACTGCTTCAGCTTCTCAATCACTTTGTATCTTTGCGCCTTATTGACTTCCACCACCGACTTCAAAAGCTGGAATTCATAATTAACATTACCCGCAATCTGGATTAATGCTTTGGTGTCTTTAGGAAAGCATGATCCTCCGTAGCCAATTCCGGCATTCAAGAACGACGGACCAATTCTGGGATCTTTCCCCATTCCTAAAGCGACCTCCATTACATCAGCCCCCACCTTTTCACAAATATTTGATATTTCATTGATAAATGATATTTTCGTTGCCAGAAATGCATTGGAAGCATATTTGATCATTTCCGCGCTGCGAATATCCGTGACGAAGATCTGGTCCGTGAAGCTGCTGTGCAACTCCACCATGGTTGCTTCTAACTCCCGGTTATCCAGCCCGATCACAATCCGGTCAGGATGAAGCGTGTCCTGTATAGCCGAGCCCTCTCGTAGAAACTCCGGTATGGAGACAATATCAAATGGCTGCTCCGTTTGACCCGCTATGATCTGGCGTATTTTCTCATTCGTTCCAACGGGAACGGTGCTTTTCGTAGCGATGATTTTCCGGCCGTTCATGGCTCTGCCTATTTCGCCTGCTGCTTGCTCAATATACTGCAAATTGGCTTCACCGCTTGGCAGGGAGGGAGTACCTACCGCTATAATAATAAGCTCGGATTGCCGTACCGCCTCGACCAAGTTGGATGAGAACTTCAAACGTTCGGCTTGGACATTGCGCTCCATAAATGCTTCGATTCCTGGCTCGTAGATGGGGGAAGCTAGATTGTGCAAAGCCTCAATCTTATTGATATCCTGATCGACACAAGTAACGTGATTGCCCATTTCTGCAAAGCATATTCCCGAAACAAGTCCGACATAACCGGTTCCAATTACAGCGATATCCATGCCGTCACCGTCCCTCTCTGAATTTTTCATAAGCTTTGCCTATATAATTTTTGAAATTCACCATGAATGCCTTCTCATCGAACTTCCGAGCGTGGTTGACGATTTGCTGTACATCCCAAGCGTGATTTTCGACTTCATTTATAGCAGCATCCAGATCATCGATTTCTTGACGTTTGAAGAAAATCCCGTTCAGCTTCGGCATGATGGTATCAAGTGCGCCTCCAGACTGATAAGCGATAACCGGCCTTCCTGCAGCATTGGCTTCAAGCGGCGTAATGCCAAAATCCTCCTCACCGGGAAAGATCAATGCTCGGCACTCGGCCATCAGCTTCGTAACGTCCCCATCCTCCAGCCTGCCGAGAAATTTCACATTACTTTTAGCCAGCTGACGCAGCCGCCCAAGATCGGGCCCTTCTCCGACGATATACAAAGGAAGTCCATTGCGGCTGAACGTCTCCACGGCCAGATCAATCCGTTTATAGGACACAAGCCGGGAAACAATCAAATAATAGTTCCCGATTGTCGCAGAGCTGTGAAACCTCGATGTATTGATCGGAGGAAAAATAACGTCGGAGTCGCGGTTATAATAATTTTGAATCCTGTTTTTCACAACGGATGAATTGGCAACGAATTGATTTACGTTCTTTGACGTCCTTTGATCCCAAGTTTTAAGCTGCTGCATGTAGATCTTCAAAAGCTGCTTCAGTACATTGGATTTGGACTGTCTTTGCATGTAAGTGTCATAGTCCCATGCAAACCGCATTGGCGTATGGCAGTAACAGAGATGGAAAGTCTCCTTCGGCACTTGAATGCTTTTCATGAATGCGCTGCTGGAGCTGAGCACCATATCAAATTCACGGAAGTCGAAATCCCTAATCGCAAATGGGTAAAGGGGAAGCATTCCCTTGAAGTTATTTGTCCCTCCTGGCATTTTTTGAAGCCAGGATGCACGTATATCCGCATCCTTAAGCGCGTCAAGCAGCCCATTGCTGCTAAAAACCGTGGTGAAAATAGGCGCCTGCGGATACATATGATGAAAGACCTCTACGACTCTTTCGGCACCGCCCATTTGAATCAAATAATCATGCGCTATTGCTATTTTCATTTGATCCATCCTTTTTCCCCATGGTTTAGTTAAATATTGGAAATTAATCCTTCATAGTAGCTTGTGATTTGGGTAACGGTTCGTTCAATGACAAAATGCTCCTGCACACGTTTCCTGCCATTCTCACTCATTCTGCGTCTTTCTTCCGGATTTCCCAGCAGTTCACGGATCGAGCGGGCTAACAGAGCGGGATCTCCAGGTGTGATAAGCAGTCCTGTTTCACCGTGTACGACAGTTTCAGTGGGTCCGCCCTCATTAGAGGCAATAACCGGCAGCCCTGCTGCCATCCCTTCCACGATCACTTGTCCGAAAGGCTCAGGTGTAATTGAGGTGTGGACGAGAAGGTCAGCTTGCTGCATCAATTCCTGAATATGCTCGACATGCCCGAGTAAGGTTACATTCGTTAGCCCGTATACTTCAATCTGACGAATAAGCTCCTCCTTATAAGCATCCTCTCCAAAAAGTGCATCGCCAGCGAGCCAGAACTGGACATGCTGGTCAGGCAAAAACGACCTGGCCGCCTCCAGCAAAATATGCTGGCCTTTCCATTCGGCAAGACGCCCAACGAGCAACACAGTGAACTTTGGTTTCAGCACCGTTACGCCCGGTAATGGGTTGATAGCCTTGGCAAAGGAAGAATAGACGACCAATGTTTTCTTCGATTTCGGCAGCTTCAAGGCATTTAGAGTAGAATTGGAATTGGCAATGACACCGTTAGGCAGTATACGTGACAACAACCGGATGGCCTTCGCTACAACTGGCTTCAAATAGGGCTCGCCGATGTGGTCCCTGATGTGCCAGATCAATGGAATTCCAGCCAATTTCGCAGCAACTGCACCGTAAAACGCTGATTTCAAGGAATTTGTATGAACGCAGACGACCTGCTCTTCCTTCAAAATTCGGGCAAGCCCTCTTCCGTAGGACAGTAATTGAAAGGCTGCGGAGACAATCTGCATATTGACGGCATTCCGGTTGCGGTTCCTGACTTTCTCATTCATGGTGATCACACGAACCTGGATTCCCTTTTCCCTCAGTCTGTCGGCCAGGACGCCTTCCTCCGCCAAAATGACCAACGGTTCCACATGGCTGCCCAGATGGGTCAAAATATTATAAAGGGCAACCTCTCCGCCACTCCATCTGGCAGTATGATCAATGTACGCTACTCTTAACATCCGCATCATGCCTCCCTTTCCGTGTGCTCGGTGTCCATAAATTGCGATCCCGGCCGTCGGTGCTTTGATACTTGCCAAGTACCGTTTCAAAAACAGCTTCCACCTGGTTCGTTACATGCTCCCACGTATAGTTGTCCAGAATATGATTCCTGCATTGTTCAGCGGTAGGCCACTGCTGCTTATGCTTCAGTAAACGAATGATCCCTTCTGCGATATCGCTGCTCTTCTCGCTCTTGAACAGCATTTCGGGGCGGAACTTCTCTAATATTTCCCGGCTACCCCCAACAGGCGTAGCTGCAACGGGAAGCCCTGAGGCCATGGCTTCGACGGTAATCAATCCGAAGCCTTCCAACGATTGGGTAGGAACTACGAACAAATCAGCGGCCTGATAATATCTGGGAAGATCACTGTCAGGGATGTAACCAAGCAATCGAACTTTGCCTTCGAGACCGTACTCCGCGATTCGGCTTTCCAATTGCTCCTTTAGCGGCCCCCTCCCTCCTATCAAAAGCATAGTATCAGGAAAGTGCTGAACAACTTCCTTCCACGCATCGAGCAATTGCAGCAAGCCCATTCGATTAACAAGTCTTCTTACCGTTAGCACCGTTGTGCCATCTTCTGCCAAGTCAAGGCTTCTCCGAACCTCCCTTCGGTCCTCGGACGGCTGAAACCGCCGTATATCAGCCGCACCGGCAATTATGAATATCTTGTCAAATGGAATCCCATATTGATGGTGCAAAACGTCACGGAAGGTTTCACTCAATACGATGAAAGCATCAGCAAGCCTATAGGCCTTCATTTCCATCGACTTGGCGATCCATGCTTTGATATGGTGCGTTAGGCTGCCCCCTTCTGCACGTATTTCCTCGCTCCACGGACCGTGAAATGCCATGACTACCGGAATATTTCGCTTCCTGGCTTCCTCGGCGGCTCCCACGCCATATGGAGCAAAATGCGAATACAGGATGTCAATCTCCTGCTCATCCATCAGCCTGGCTGCATACGTGCGGAACATGCTCCGCCTCTTCCCGAGCTTCATATCAGGATCAGTAATGCTGGTAATGCGCATTCCCTCTTTAGCCTTGGGGTTATCCTTACTGCATACCAGAGCATGCAGCTTACTCCGCTCTGAAAGATTTTCGCAGATATTCTTAAAGTAGGTATTCAATCCACCCGCCTGGGAAGACGGCCAGCCCATCCCGATAGACAAAATTTGCAGCTTATTGGATGGCATATTTCTTTCCCTCCTTTAGCGGTTCTTCTTCATGTCGATGTTTCACCTTGCTGTGAACAAGAGCACTTTCATAGTGCTTTAAGCAAACCAGAAACTCGTACATCGCCCAGAATATAGCAACGGCAAGACCGGGGACACCTTTTTTGTACAATCCCTGAATCACATATTTTTGTATAAAACGCGCCGGAGGACGGTACAGCAATCGAATCCATCTAAACGGCTTCCCCGCAATTACGGCCTCCTCCGCCTCTAAATCGGTATATTTGTTAAACCTGGCAACATGATCGTTAATGCTGCGGAAACCGTAATGCCATAATGTCCCTTGTAAATTCATAACCTGTGTATTCGATACATCCGGTATTTCATGAACCAGGCTGTCTTTATATTGAACGTTGTTTCGATTATATAAACGAACCAGACGTTCTCCCTTCCCCATCCAACGACCCAAAAAATCTCCGATTCGAAAGACAGCATAAGCTATTTTCCCATCTGATAAATCTCTCTTTCTCTCCAGAATGGACTTGGCTAAAAGCTCGCTCACCACCTCATCGGTATCGATGACGAATATCCAATCATGTGACGCCCGCTCGCTCCCATAAATACGCTGCTTGGCATAGCCAGGCCACAGATTCTGATATACCTTGCAGCCTAATTGCTCGGAGACTCGAATGGTACCGTCCTTGCTCCCTCCGTCAACCACGACGATCTCATCGGCGAAAGCTTTGCAGGAAGCTATAGCGCCGGCAATCCTTGATTCATCATCCTGCGCAATAATGACCGCAGATATGAGATACTTCCCTGCAGAAGCACAATGGTCGATCATCGGACTTACACCTCCTTTATTCCCTGGATTCAGCAGACTTGTTCGCTTTATACGCAGATAACGCCGATATTAACCAACGCACATCTTCCCTGGTAATCAGAAGCCATGGGATCTTCATCTTCAAGGTAAATCGTACGTTGATGAGAATGAACAGAAATCGGATTAATACGGACGACAGCATCGCTATCCCTGCGCCGGTAAGTCCAAGCTTTGGAACGAGCAGCATCAGCATCGGAATGACGAGCAGCAGTCCAAGCCCTTGAAGAATCGTGACAACCTTCGGTTTACCGAGCGCCATGAAAGCTTGGGCCAGAACCATCGTTCCACCGGATATGGAAACCTCCAGCAAAAGCAGCCTGAACACGCCGAGCGCCTCCCTAAATTCATTACCATACAGCAAGGTCAGGACAAAAGGCGCAATGACCATAATGGCTGCCGATACCATGATGGCGATACAGGTACTAATACGAAATACACGAAAGGTCAACTGTACCACTTCATCCTTCGGTAAGCCGGATGCTTTGGGAAACAATACCGCGATAATCGAAGTGGAGAAGACGTTGACCACCCGTGAGAGGCTGACTGCAACCGCGTAAAGTCCCAATTGCGCTGGGTTCAATAACCCAACTATGACAATCTGATCAATATAATAAGAAAGATTACCCATTAAATCGTTACCGTAGGAGCCAATCCCATAACTAATTAACTGCTTGAAGGTTTGAAAAGCATCCTTCAAGATGATTTGATAGGCTTGGATTAAACGCAGTGTCGTCCATATATAGAAAGGAACCGCCGGAGCCAAATACGCGACTGCCGATGTATAAGCATGCATTGTTCCCGACAAGATCAGAACACCCAAGCAGGCTAGCGTACTTAATGGAATCAGAAACCGCAGCCGGTTGTACAGCTTGTATTCTCCCCTCACCTGCATCATCGCATTGTTGATTTGAGAGAGAACGATCAAGGGAACAAAGAGCATCGACCATTGTGAGAACAGTACGACATTATGGGAGTACGAATTGAGCCAATAGGGTAGAAAGATAATTCCAGCAGCCATGGCTATCGTTCCCGCAGCTAGCCCCATCCACAATGCAGTCGTATACAGCTTGGCAGCATCCTGTATGTTCTTTTTGACGTTGTAAATTAATGCTGAAGGAATACCGAAAGTAAAGCTGAAGGCGAGAAACTGTGACCATAACACCATGGCCGTCTGCTCACCTCGTCCAGACGGTCCCAGAAAGCGTGCGGTTAAAATACCCGTAAGCATATTAATTCCTAATATCAAAATACTGAAGAGCATCGTTCTGATTGTATTAGCCATATTGCTCTTGCTGGACAATAGTGCTTTAAGTAAACCGAATATCGGCCTAATCCGGACTAACTTTAAGTTGATCTGCTGCTGCATCCGGGCTTCGCCTCCTTCCCTGTGTTATGGCTTTATGCGCCACGATCCCTATACCCACCATCTTCCACAGCAGAAAGCCCCTCAAGCCCGTATAGCCATTCTCAAACATCAAGCTCGCTATGCTGCCTATTATGGAGGCAACCGCCATACTTCGATATGATAAAAAACCAGCCATTCCCTCACTTCGTGTAATTAGATATTTGACCATCAGTGTCAGCCCTCGGAAGAATAGAAATCCTCCAATAATACCAAATGTAAGAAAGACGGCGACGAACCCGTTATCGAATATGCCAAATTCACCAAGCGCGCCCCCATTGTCCAATTTCGTTCCGACTCCTATACTTCCGAGTCCCAATCCTTGCGGTTGGCTGAGCATCATAGGGAAAACCGTATGAAAAAAATCCAATCGTTCGTTGTAGGAATGGTCGTCCTGGATGGCCGTCATCGTTTCCAGCCTGGCGATAAGCACCTGTGCACCTGGCAGCTTCGGAATAATCCAATACATAGCGGTTACAGCCACCCCTATTTGAGTAAGCAGCTTCCATTTATGCGTTCCCGATGAGAGCATCGTATAAACAGCAATATCGACGAATAGCAGCAGCCATGCCGAGCGAACAAGTGTGATGAGTAAGCCTACGGCTACCAGCAGGATACCTATCCAGCCCAAGGCTCCGCGCCATCGTTTTTCCAGAATCATCGGTGCAAGCGCAGTTCCCATAAACATACCGGCAGGTCCCGGCGAATTAAGGGTAGAGAATACACGTATTTCCAGCGGATAGGGCCTGCCTATCGAGCTCATTTCCACATGATTCATCCAAAAAGCATCCCATGGCGGTACCGTCATATACTGGATAATTCCGTAAACCGCAACCAGAATCGCTATATTGGAGAACGTGATAAGCAGCCGGTCCAAATCTTTCTTTTCAAATGGAGCAACGGCAAAATACGGAATTAACAGCATCGGAATCAGATAGTTGACCAAATCGTAAAGGGTGCCTGTCCCGTTCTTGGTAAGACCGATTACACATCCGTAGATCAAAGCCAAAGACAGGAATAAAAGCACTTTGCGAATGGGTGAGTCGATTTTGTGTACATTGGCCAGCACCGGAATAATGAGAACAGCACTTGTAAGAAGCGGTGCCAGACTTAACATCGAAACGGAATGATAGGAACCTTCAAGCCAATCCTCGATTCTTCTAATCTCAGGGCATACGGCCCAGACAAGCAAAATATAAGGGACAATCTTGCGTGATTCAAGCAAAGCCATAACGAAGGCCGGAAACAAAATCACTGACAAAATTGCAATCTCTGTACTGATGGCATGGCTCAGGCTTGCGCTGGAAAAGCCAATAATGATAGAAACAAGCAATGCAGCACATATCCATAAACCAACGACAGCCGCATTATTCATGAAGGGATATGAATACAGCTCTTTTATCGTTCTCATAAGCCCTCCGTCTTGTGCGTATTGACAAGTCTTCTCTTCTTCCATAATGCAAGCAAGCCGTATACCAGTATGCCGATCAACACACCTGCCATATCAAGAACAATATCCTGCGGTCTGGGCCCGCGATCGATCGCGTACAGCTGGTGAAATTCGTCCGTCACAGCAAAGCAGACCGATAGCAAGACTGTAATGATCATGGCATTGGGAAGGCGAAGCTTTGTCGTATACCGGATACCTCTAAGCAAGCTTATGCTCAGCAGGAAATATTCGATGACATGGGCGAGTTTACGGATCATAAACTCAAGCACTCCACCCGGACCGTCTTTATTGCCATCAATCGTTAGTGAGCCGTATTGGATCTTGATGCTAGATAAATAATCGCTCAAGATGGTACTATGCACCACATACGTTAGCTGCGCCTTGATCGTCTGCTGCTCGTAGGATTGGGAGGAAAGGACGAATATGACAGCCATCACGATAAGGGCGGGTACCCAAATTGTAGTCATCCTCCGGGTATTCCAGCCGAATGATTCATCATTCATTACGCTCCCCTCCGTTTCAGCTTGAATTGCTTCCTGAACTCCTTCCATACCATAACGATAAACATAGAATCATCGACCAAATAACGTTTCCACAGTCTTTTTGGCTCCTGTACAAGTCTCCAAAACCATTCAAATCCTGTTTTTTGCATAATATCGGGAGCTCTTTTGACCGAGCCAGAAATGAAGTCAAAGGTAGCCCCAACTCCAATAGAAACCGGAACCTGATAATTCAAGTAGTGCTGGTATATCCATTTCTCCTGCTTAGGAGCACCTACGCCAACAAATACAATATCCGGCTTCGCCTCAATCAGCATCTGAACGATGTGCCGGTTCTCCTCTTCTTTGTTCTCAAAGCCGTATGAAGGCGAATAACAGCCGACGATATTCATACCTGGAAATAAGGATTTAAGGTTTCTCATCGCTTGTTCTGGAATTCCAGCTGCCGATCCCAGGAAAAACAAGCGGTATTGCCTATCTTCAAAGGCCTCTCCCAGTTTTTCAAACAGATCGGCACCGGATACCTTCTGCTTCAACGGCTTCTTTAGCACCTTCGAGGCCCATATAATCGGCATTCCGTCTGCGACAATCGCTCCGGCATTTGAATATACCTTTTGAAATTCGGTATCCTTTCTAAGCTTGATCAAATGATCGACATTGCAGGTTAAAATGTAGGAATGTTTGTTTTGGCGAATTACTTCATCAATGAATCCCAGCAGATCCATAAAATCATAATTATCAAAATTGACATTGAACATATTCACTCTACTCATGGGATCACATCTTCTTTTTTGGGGATTATCCTGGATAGCAGATACAGGCAGTTCAAGTACCAACAGAACGGAATAATGAATTGCACGGTAGACAATGTATTATCCGAAAAGGAATACAGGAAGAACCCGAATATAAATGCCAAATAATAAACCTTTATGCTGGGAGCTAGAGTCCGGTAAATCAAAGCAAATACGATCAGCAGTGACAGAAATAGCAGTCCGCATCCGATGTAGCCGGAATCGTAGTAGAAGCGAATATATTCATTATGCGGAACAACAAATCCCTTATATAAGCTTCCGTCATTTGCAACCGTAACGGAGCCAAGCCCTCTGCCTGCCATCGGAGAATCTTCCACTCCTTTCAGGAAGAATGCCCAGGCCTCGGTTCTGCCGGATAAGTCAATTCCCGTACCTGTTTGACGTTCAAAGGAACGCTTCGTCATATTGTCCCACTGTACATACACAGCTGCCGCAAGCAAGGCTACGGAACAAACAAGCGGAATAATCAGCATAGCTTTGCCTTTGACATATTGTCTGACGATATCAAAGAAGTAATATGCAACCATAGCCAGCATGGCCAGTATCGGACCGCGTGTTCCTGTTGCAATGAGCACTGCAAAATTAGCGGCTAACGTAAAATAAAAAAACGTCGCCTTATCCGGATTGCGTTTCGTTTCAATCAGAGCAATCGTAATTCCCAAAAAAGCCAGCATCGCCAAGTGTGGTGCAATATTCGCTCCCTGCACCCTGACAGCTCCTGTGAACTCGACATCAAGGAAAGAATACAGATGTGCGAGCTGAAGGACGAGTCCTGCTGCAATGCTTACCAGAGGAAGCAGGCAGATGATTTGAATATGCCGCTGCGCCATCTCCTTCTTCCACTGGATCAGCAGAAAGACGAACGGCAGTGCGAGTCCGATAAAAGCTTTCAGCGATAAAGAAGCGCTTAGTCTCGGGTGCCATTCCGAGAAAAAAAAGGTTAGAAACAGCATGGCGGCAAACGCAACAATGGGATACACAAATTTCAAGCGAATACCGTTTTGAAGCATACAAGGGATAAGCAGCACCAGGATCCCAAGCTTATACAACGAGATCATTTCAATACCGAACACATCAGCATCAATGATGTAATTGACTGATATGGCCGTAGACAGCAGCACCGGATAGCTGATTCGTGCCGGGTTATGAACGGTAACAGCCAGCAGGAGCAGGAGAGCTGCTCCCAAGATACTCAAGATGGGCTGGTAAACCGCTGCGATTCCAGTTATCCATGCAGTGGTTACATAGGCAGTTGTGACATATACCGGCTTTTTCAACTGTAGATGAAGGTCCGTCATAGGCAGCCCTCACCTGACCAGCGGCGTATTTCCGCGTCTCCTTAACATATCGAGCGTACCGCGTATGCTTTCCAGCCTGCATTTGATCAGCAGCCTGCTGCCTTCATTGCGGGCGAAGAGAGAAGCAGCGATAATGTAGAGCATTTTACCTGCCAGCGTACCAAGAAGGCTAACCTTACTCCCAAAGCTGTTATGCATACATGCATTTGAAATCCCTTGATAATAGTACCTTTGTTGGATCCATTCCCGGGTCAACCGGCTGGCAGGGATAAAATGAACGACAGCCATCCCCGGATGATAAAGGATCGTTTTGCCTTCTTTTTTCATTTTATCGAATATCCAGGATTCCTCGCCTGACAGCAGCATGCTTCCTTTTCGGCCAAGATTCGTAGGGAATGAATGGTTTTCAAAAAAAGAACAGCGGATTGCCATATTGGCTCCATAAGGATGACGTTTCGGCGGATACTCCCTCACTGCGCTGCCCATATCCACAATCGTGTACGGCAATTCAAGCGATTTAATCAACCAGTCAGGGCGGTCGCTTTCAAAGTTAGGGCGAATAATGCCTCCAAGCGCATACACGTCCTGCCTGCTTTCGAATACGGCAATAATCGTGCTGATCCATTCGGAGCAGGGGATAGCGTCATCATCCAGAAATGCGATAATAGGTCCGTTCGCCGCCTGAATCCCTTTATTTCGCGCTGCAGACAGTCCTTGACTGGGCTCGAAGTAATAACCCACCTCCACATTACCCGTATTGCGCTTCATAAATGACTCCGCAACGCTGCGCGTATGGTCGGTGGAGTTATTGTCCACAATAATCACCTCAGCCTTATCGAGACTGGACAAGTCCTGCAGGGAGTCTAAGGTTACACGCAGCAAATCAGCCCGATTATAGGTGCATATAACGATGGAGACATGCGGCTGTTGGTTACTAGGCACCATGGATTTGCTCCCCTCCCCTGTCTTTTACTGATTAAAAGGCATCTTTAGAGCCCAGTAGTACAAATACGGTTTTAAATATAATTTTCATGTCGAATCCTATACTGCGTTTTTTGATATAGTTCAAATCCAGCTCGACCATTTGCTTGAAGCTTACGCTGCTTCTTCCGCTTACTTGCCAGAGGCCTGTGCAGCCTGGCGTTACTGCCAGCCTTTTTTTATCGTAATTCGTGTATTCTTTAACTTCGCTCGGAAGTGCAGGACGCGGTCCGACCAAGCTCATATCGCCTATCAAGACATTCCATAATTGGGGAAGCTCATCGATGCTCGTTTTGCGTAAAAACCTGCCTGCACGAGTGACCCTCGGGTCGTTTTTCATCTTGAACATCGCACCGCTGATTTCATTCTGAGCCTTTAATTGCTCCTTTAATTGTTCAGCATTGGACACCATGGATCTGAATTTGTACATCGGAAACTGTACCTCGTCCTTACCGACCCGATTTTGCTTGAAAAAAATTTTCCCCTTCGGGTCCTCGATCTTGATCCAGGCAGCTACAAGGACCAATAAGGGGAGTAGGAATATGATTCCGCATAAGGATAAGCTTATATCCAGCATACGTTTCATAAACAGATATGCAGCGTAGCTCTTCTCCTTGTGGGCTACATTGCCATAATATCTCTTGTGCGGTACAGCATAATCATAATCCTCCCGCAGTTCTCGCAAACCCATTGTCCCTACCTCCTTTAAGATCCAGTATGGACGGATACTGTTCTGTGATGAGCATGGAAGCCATGGCATCCAACACCGGGTGACGAAGATCCTTACTTTGCAGGGCAAAGCTTAGTGTGGTGAGAATATAACCGAGACGTTCGCCTACGTCAAAACGAATTCCGTCAAATTGATAGGCGAGCACCTGCTCGATTTGATTCAGCTTTTGAATGGCATCCGTTAATTGAATTTCTCCACCTGCTCCCTTCTCCTGAAGCTCCAAAAACTCAAAGATTTTGGGGGAGAATACGTAACGGCCCATAATTGCCAAATTGGAGGGAGCTGTTCCAGGCTCAGGCTTTTCCACAAAATCATTCACCTGATACAACCGATCCTGCTGTCTACCTGGATTAATAATACCGTATCGGTGGGTCATATCTGATGGTACTTTCTGAACGCCTATAACTGAATTTTCGGAGCTCTCATATTGGTTAATAAGCTGTTTCAAGCAAGGAACCTTGCTAGTGACGATATCATCACCAAGCAGTACACCGAACGGCTCATTCCCAATGAATCTCCTTGCGCACCAGACAGCATGTCCCAAGCCTTTAGGCTCCTTCTGCCGGATGTAATGGATTTCCACTTTGGCGGAACGCTGTATTTCCCTCAGCATTTCCAGCTTGCCGGTTTCGAGCAGCTTGCTCTCCAGCTCAAAAGCGTTGTCAAAATGGTCCTCAATCGCTCGTTTCCCTTTACCCGTCACAATAATAATATCTTCGATCCCAGACTCAATTGCTTCTTCCACGATATACTGGATAGTTGGCTTGTTGATGATCGGAAGCATTTCTTTGGGCATTGCCTTCGTAGCTGGCAAGAACCGTGTTCCTAATCCTGCTGCAGGAATAATTGCTTTCTTCACTTTTTTCATCTCTCTTATCCTCCTATCGATTTGTGGAAGTTCCCTCTTATTTGTTTATGATCATACCCAGTATCCTGGCTCCTGATTGTTCAAGCCGTTCCTTGGCTTGTTTGGCCCACTCACGTTTAGTCCTGTCTTGTTTGACAACCAGCAGGATACCGTCGCTGTACTCTGCCAGCAGCCCGGCATCTGTATAATCCAATACGGACGGCGAGTCCAGAAGAACCACATCGTATTGCTGTTTTAAATGATCCAACAGCTCCGCCATTCCTGGGGAACCCAGCAGCTCCGAAGGATTAGGCGGCTGCCCTCCTGACGTAATCAGATGCAGATTGGGAAGTGCAGCCTTGGAAGTGCAGCCTTGGACAGGAGAAACCGACTTTAGATATTGGGCAAGTCCCGCATCACTCGACAATCCGTATATCGTGTGTAAAGAAGGCTGGCGTAAATTACAATCAACGACAATCACCTTCTGACCGTCCTGCGCAAAGGCGACGGCAAGATTGGATAAGGTGGTCGTCTTGCCTTCCTGTGCTTTAGGAGAGGCAATCATGAGGACGATTCCCTCGTCCGATTTTTTAAGTCTCTTGTGCCTAATTGAAGTACGTAAAGACCGATAAGTTTCGGCAACGGCAGAGTTTGGATCAGTCTCAGTGACAAGTACATTACTTAACAGTGACATAAGTTTGATCACTCACCTCTTCGCTCATGTTTTTAGATCTTTTTCGTTTGTTGGTTTTCTTTATCGTTCCAATCGTTGCAAGAACCGGCAAACCTACATAATGCTCAGCTTCTTTTTCGGAACGAAGGGTGTCATTTATATTTTCCAGGAAGAATACCACACCGAGAGCCGCCATCGCAGAAAGAATGAAACTGACGGCGAGATTCATCGCGATGCTGGCATTTTCCGGAGCAGGCAGTTTACCCGGATTAGCGGGAGAAAGAATCTTGACATTGTTCACATTCATTAAGCCCGGTACTTCGTCTATAAAGGTTTGTGCAATTTCGTTGGCAATCAGAACCGCCTTGCCATAATTGCTGTCTTCCACTTCAATTTTGATGAGGTTCGTTTTATCGACGGAGCTTACCTTCAGTTTCTTGTCCAACTGCTCTCTTGTCAGCTGCAGTTCAGGGTGGTTAGCAATTAACGTTTCGGTAATCGTGTTTGATTTAATGATCTCCTTGTAGCTTTCGATCAGATTTAGGTTCATGTTGACATCATTAAGGCTGATAGATTCAGAGTCCTTCATAACACTGTTGACCAGCAGTTGGTTAGTTGCAACATACACAGGCTGGACGAACGTCTTGCTGACGTAGTAAGTCATTACACAAGAGAGCAGAACAAACAGCGCAATCAACCATAGTTTTTTTCGAACTATGATGAAGTAATCAAGTATCGTTTTCTCCATGTCATCCTCCCGAATCATAACTATCGATTATTTTTGTTCAAAGTCGAGAACTCTGCTTATAGTGCGAGTTCAACAATTCGCCTTTCAGCACCGAGAATGTTGCAAGAAGGTAAAGAAGGAGGAGCGGAGTTTAGGCAAACCTAAATGAGCACCGCACTTCGAGCCTGAATGCAAGATTCGATGCCGAGCAGGCTTACAGTGAGACCTCGTGATCAAAGGGGGCTTTTTGAACTACCTCTTATAGATAAATCTTATAGTACCTCTGACACTTTGGGTATTACCCGATGTTATGATTTTTGCAGGTATTTTGTGCAGGGTCGCCCCCCTCTATTTAATATCTGAAAAGTATACTTTTGTACCAGATGAGCATCGTCAGCATGGAGGTGCTGCGAAAGCAGACCTTCTTCCAACTGCTGTTGCAACCAGAGTGTAGCAAATAAAAAAACCTCCCAACCGGACATAGCCGGTAGGAGGCAGAATAGGATGCACCCGAATCTTATGAGAGATAGTATTACTGGAAGTTTTGATGCATGGAGCCAGCAGTGTCCATAGAAAAGTTAACAAGTCCTCTGGAATGTGCGTATAAAGCAGCCTGAGTGCGATCGTTCAAGTTCAATTTACTTAGGATTTGGCTTACGTGTTTTTTAACGGTAAATTCAGTGACTACCAGTTTATCCGCGATGCCGTTGTTGGACAACCCTTCTCCGAGGCCAATGAGAACCTCACGCTCTTTGGGAGTTAGTTTATGCAGGTCATTGTCGTCATCTTTTTTGAACAAAATCTCCATCAGACCTGGGTCATAATATTTCTTGCCTTTGAAAATAAGCTTAATAGCCAATAACAATTCTTCAGGAAGCGCTTCTTTCAGCACATACCCTTCCGCGCCAGCAGCCTCGGCCCTTCTAACGTCCATCTCCATCATCGAAGAAGTCAGGATCATGCAACGGCAGGATGAATCCTTCAACTGCTCAACAACCTCAAATCCTGATCGGTTGCCCAGCTTAATATCTACAATAGCCAAGTCAGGCTTGGTTTCTTCGATCAACTCCATCGCTTCCTCAACCATTTCAGATTCTCCCATAATTTCGATATCGTGTTCAAGAGTCAGTACCGCCGACAATCCTCTTCTTACCAACGGATGATCATCTACAATAACAATCTTCATACTCAAGCACCTACTTTCGTATATTGGGAAATCTAATTTCTTTTTTCGTAATAATCAATAGGCATGATGACTAGGATTTGGGTACCCTTTCCTTGATGGCTGCGAATTTCAATAGTCCCGCCTAACGACTGCACAAGAAACTTCATGTTACTGACTCCAAGCCCGTTAAGCTTCGGATCGGATAGTCGCCCAAGTACATCAAAGCCCTCTCCGTTATCATTCACAACCAGCTTGGCTTCACCCGTCGCTAGAATCAACTCTACTTGAATGGAACTGCTGCACCCGTGCCGAATGGCATTACCAGTCGCTTCGGAAATAATCCTGAATAAGGCCTTCTGATGATTAACAGGCAGACGATGCTCGTCCCCTGTTACCTTCATGCGGATTTCCACCGTATGCAGCTTGGACAAGCTATCCAGATGGGAGGTGACCGTACTGACCCAAAAGGAACTACCGTTTTTTCTGGAGCTTAGACTATAAATGGACGAGCGCAGTTCTTGTGAAGCGATATTGGATGATTCCAGAATGAGCTGTAGCTGCTCCTTCAATTGCTTTTCCGGGATGTTGGGCCATTGTCGAATTAAAGAATGTGTGGCATACACAATACCGAACATATGCTGTGATACGCTATCATGCATTTCAGCAGCGATCCTGTTCTGTTCCTCAATAATGATTAATTGATTCTCGATGCGCTCAAGCTGATGCCTTTCGAGAACGATGGCACATAGCTCAGATAGGAAATAAAGCTGCTGAACGAACCAGTGTTTTCCTTCCTCCTGAGAATATGTTTCCATCTTGATACCGAGTACGCCCCAGAATCTTGTTGTAGATTTGACAGGCATAATCAAATATTCACCGTGAAAAAACAGGTTGACCAACGATGGGCTGTCCTGGCTTTGAAGCTCCTTCCATCTCGTTTCCATTGCGAAACCTATCGATGCCACGACGTCACTGCCTGTGGTTCCATGGACAATTAATCTTTCATCATCTTCATTGGCGTTTGAATCCCAAAAAAAAGCCATTTTCTGGTCGGTCAGCCTTAACGCAAACTCGGTAAATATCTTTCTTAGATTGCCTGATTCGCTTTGGGCTGCTGCTTCCACGATTTGATATAGCGACTTGATATGCCATAACGTCTCGTTGGTCCGTGTATTCGCCCTCTCCAGCTTGTTCTTCACATCGGTTAATATATGAACGAAAAATATCATGTGCAGGAGCATCAAGTAAAAATAGCTGTTATCCAATAAAAAAGTCCCAATCGATTCATAGTTGCCGCCAGACGTGTAATACAAAAATGATGTAGCAAGCAGCAAGTACCCCAGCAGCAATAAACAGCCGTAAACAGCAGAGGTATAGCTGGCCGCGATTAACAAAGGATTCATGACGCACCATAGAAATGGACTGCCGAATCCGCCTGTGAACAGGAGTTGAAGAAGCATCCCGACCATTTCCAGGCATAGAATTAACTTGAACATCCATGAGGACTTATCGATCCTTCTGTAAATGTCCGTAATCCCTTTTGCCAAAATAAACAACGCCAAAGTCATACTCAACTTAAACATGAATGGCGGATCCCTGTCCCCTAATAAATAAATCAGGGAGGTAAGCAAGAGTGAACAGTACCGAAAGAAATAAATTGCGCGGTCCTCTTTGACCGCAATTGCTTTCACCAGCATCACCATCCCTTATTGTCCTGTTTACTAACATGTTCTTCGTATTCAACTACACAATTACTAAGAACATTTGGCGATCTGATGATTTATTAAATCTCCCCTTTCTAACTATTCATTGCAACACTTATGTAGAGACTTCAATGTTAGTTACCCAAAAATCAGTTTTTGAAACATCTAAAATGTAAAAAATAAACAAATAGATTTTAACTATAAACTCTTATACAATTCGTAATTTCGATTATTTTTTGTGTCCTTTATCACAAAAATGAGTCTTTTTTGGGTGACTGGCCCTAAATTTACTGAAAATGCGTACCTAATATTTACCATTGGTCATGTAACGTTAACTTTTTTTCAGGATCATTCGGCCTCATTCCAAAACATGCAGTACTATTTGCTCTCCTACCAAAGTCTGACTTTTTCTATCTGTTTTTGATAAAAATATTAGTTACATTTCATTTATTTTCTGGTGAAGTACCAGGTCTTGATTTCATTTTAGTAGAAGATTTGAAATAAATGTTGTTGAGAATCGTTATATCTACTGTGACTTCGTGCTTCATTTGTGGGAACCATTGCTTTTTCCAGTTTTTCATCTGACTCTCCGTCATGATTCTTCGAAAATATTGTCCTATTCCAAGGGCATCGGCTTTATAGGCGTGCAGTCGGTTAATAAGCTTTTCCGCTTTTTTTTCGATATCTTCTTTAAGCAGCTTTGCAATATCATCGTCGGATAGGATATCTCTATTCTCTGCAATGACTACCTCCAATTTCAGCCGACTGTGCATACTGGGACCTGCATCCGTCCATTTCACTTTATGGCTAATGGTTGCCTTCTTGATCAAGACACTGCTGTTCTTCGAAACCTCTATCGTTCCGCCTGTATACTTTCTTTGAAAGGCATTGTAAATCAAGGTTTCATCCGAAGAAATATCACCGACCATTTTGTCCTTTCGCATAATGGCAGAACCTTCGAAATTATACAGGGTGTCGGTTCCTTTACTAAGAATAGGAATGGCCATATCCTGTGTATACGAATTTATATCACGAAATACTTCCCATAGCCGTTTGATTGTATTGTCGGGAGTCCACCCCGCCTGTTCACTGAAAAAATCATAGGAAGACAGCTCCGGATTGGATTGGATTTTGTGATACATCGTCTGCTCGAAATCACCTCTCACAATCCCGACCAATCCTTTTACCGAAATATCGTTTGCCTGTACTCCATAATTGACAATGTCATTAATATTATTTTTGGCCGTTTTTTCGCATATGAGAAATAACCTTAAATGAAGCAGGTCAACACTTTTTTCAGACTTCGTACGTATTTCATCCATAGCCTTGTTAATCGTCTGGGCCTCACCCTCTAAGTATTGGGACCCTTTCTTCTGAGGACTCGGAACCTGCAATATAATTTTGTAGGGCTGATCGCCATTTTTGCAAACCCCCATGACGACAGGCATGAGTCTTTTGTTAATATCCTTGGTGTCCCAACAGCTGGTAAGAATTCCGAGGCAGCCCAGACAGCACATAAAGAGTCCTATACGGATCATCGAGCGAGGCATCACGTGGAATTCCTCCTATACTTTGAACTCATCATCCATACCATCATAGGGATTACAAGGATACTGTACAAACAAAAGACCGTATTCCACGAATTCAGTTGATCCAGCCAATCCGTATTGACGATCATTGCACTAAAGACATACGACATGATGCCTAAGCCTATGATGGCCACTCCTCTTTTTCGAAAGGAAAACAGCTTTTGCAATAGGGTTGTCATGATCCAGAAGGATACGGCTGCTTCCACCATAGAGACGGCTATCGTAGAAATAATAAAAAATGTAGGCAGCCAATCAAAAATCACCCATTCCATATCGACCGTATCCGAGGTTAACACGACGGGATATCGCAAATAAATAATCGCTTCGGGACCAAAAATCAATAAGGGTACATAAACAGCGCACAGTCCAAAAAAGGAAAGCATCATTAAGACCGGAATGATATAACGCATGCTTACCTTAACCTTGAGACCTATCATCCCCAGAAACAAAAAACCAGTGTGGGCGAAAAACGACGAATAAAATTGTGTTTTACCGAAGAAAGTCATATGGGTATCTAATAAAGGGAAAATTTGTTGAAAACTAAAATTTTTGATGCCACTCATCAAGGAAAAAAGGATTAATGGCACACCGAAGGCACTCACTATTATCGCCCCTCGTGCTATAGAATGAATGCCTTTCCAAGCTGCATAAAAAGGGATTCCATAAAGTAACAATAGAAATAACATAGGGGTTTTGGGCAGGAGCACAACGTTAACCGAATCCAATTCCATGCGATGAGCAACGATGAAATTTACAAACAGAAAAATGAAATAGGGAATAAGCATAGCTCTTGCTATCCATTTTCCCGAAATTCCAGTGAATATATCGACAATATCCTTACCTGGAAAAGCGGATAATCCCTTAAGATAGACGCCGGTAAGAAGCGCCTCCAACAGAAAACCGATCAATATAGGTTCCCAGCTGCCCTTTGTTGCCGCTTCGATAATGTTCACCGGATACAGATAAAAAAACAAAGATAGATGGACAAGTAAAAATAAAATTAAAACCAAATTTTTATTCATCAGAATTCCCTCTTTTGGCGGTATAACTCAAATAAGGGACGGAAAAGGTGGTAATACTCCCCAAATAGAAACACAATAGAACGAGGGAGGACATTAAGCCGAAAATTCCATATAAAGCACTGAAAAAAATAACTACATACTTATACAATCGAATCGAGAGTGAATTCATATACGTTCCCAATGAAAAATGCGCAATGGTGGTAGCCGCTACGATAATAATCAAAAAATTACTCATCAATCTGGCTTGAACTACAGCTTCTCCAAGAATAATACCGCCAACCATCGTGATCGTTGGACCGATGCTCTTGGGGAGCCGAATACTCGCTTCAATAACCATTTCAATAATGATCAGCATGAGCAGGACCTCAACTAATACCGGGTATGGAACCCCTTCTCTGGAGTCTGTAATGGACACGGCAAGCTGAATTCGCAGAAGCTCAGGATTAACGGCATTGAGGACCACATACAAGCCGGGCATGGAAATGGCTACTAATAGAGAAATTACGCGAATAATTCGATATAGAATCATAAAAGGGACCGGATGATCCTGATCGGTTTTTACGGCCCAGAAATCCGTGACTATAGCAGGAAACGAAATAGCAAACGGAAAATGATCCAATAAAATCACGACCCGTCCATCCTGCAGATAATGCTTTGTCGTTACGGGAAGCTCTGAAGTCACATAGGTGGGGACGAGGCTGAACCGGGGCTGCTTTAATGCTTTCAATAAATGCTGAATATCGGATATGTCCATCATTTTATTCTCATTTAAGCAATCCTGAATAAGCTTGACCATCTTCGGGTCAGCCTGATCCTGTAGATAAAGAACCGACAATTCACGCGGGTAAGCAGAGCCTAAGGAATGTGATTGAATGATTAAGTCTTTTGACATCAGTTTTCTGCGCATCAGACCCACATTCAGCTTCATATCTTCGGTAAATGCATCCATGGATGTTTGGATGGGATTCTCGTTTTGAGCTTCGCCGATGCTCCGGGCAATATTAGGATGTAAAGGTTCAAACACCACATGCTCGATCTCATCCTGTTTAAAAACAATTAACA
This sequence comes from Paenibacillus sp. FSL H8-0034, assembly GCF_038000305.1. Lineage (NCBI taxonomy): Bacteria > Bacillati > Bacillota > Bacilli > Caryophanales > Paenibacillaceae > Paenibacillus > Paenibacillus sp. FSL H8-0034. The sequence goes on along the minus strand of NZ_JBBOBS010000001.1, from coordinate 2,523,738 downwards.
TACCCCGCAATACAGATTTGACCAGTTCATCCAGGGATAGATTCACTCTGGCATTATAGGACAGTGACATATAACGAATCGGATCCATACCCTCTTCGGCATCGCTGAGCTGATTCACTAACAAATCCAGCGTTTCTTTAAAATTCACTAAGGACTGTAAATAACAAATATGTACGATTGTATGATTCAATATCGTTTCTGCACATATGAAATCGTAGCTATTTTCGAATATTTGGTTGATTTGTAATTGTGGTGTTTTTTCACACGATAATGACATTGGCCCCACCTCATCCTTATATTGTGATTTATGCCATTTTTTTATACAGCCCACAAATCGCTCACAGAGCTTATATGATCGTCAGTTAAATGAAATGAAGCAAACTTTTATTTATTCTAACTAAATTTATGTTTGAATTTCTTTTTGTTTGTGTTACTATTTTTGCAGGTGCTGCTTTTACATGAGTTATTTTTAAATAAGGAGACCGTGATGAATGATGGAGTCTATTCGTGAGGATTTTGAATTCTTTAACGATCTGATTAAAGGTATTGCTGCTCAATTCGGGGAGCAATGCGAGGTCGTGCTTCATGATTTGACCGGAGATTACGAAAGTACCATTGTGGCGATTGAGAATGGTCATATAACCGGACGGAAGGTCGGCGACCCTGGTACGAATCTGGGATTGGAAATTTTGCGCGGCAGTCAGGTGAATGGAAATCGATTCAATTACATTACCCAAACCAAGGATGGCCGCATCCTTCGTTCCACTTCGTTGTATAAGAAAAACAGCAAGGGCGCAACGATCGCAGCCATATGCATCAATTATGATGTGACCGATCTGATGATGGCCAAGCGAACACTGGATTCACTCACGACTGGCGGACAGCAGGTAGAGGTGAAGGAATCGTTCGTCAGCAATGTGAGCGACCTGCTCGAAGCCCTGCTTCAGGAAGCTCAGGAGCAGGTAGGCAAGCCGGTAGCCGCGATGACGAAAGAGGACAAAATGAAGATGATTCAGCTGTTGGACCTGAAAGGTGCATTCCTGGTAAAAAAGAGCGGCGAGAAAATATGCAGCTACTTGAACATTTCCAAGTACACGCTGTACAGCTATTTGGAAGAAAGCAAATCTCAAACTGAGAGGAATGAGGACCACGAATGAGCGAAGCAGCGAGCAAGTCAACCATAAATAAGGAACCACAAACCCCTTTTATCCAGATTGATAAAGCGGCAATGGAGCGTAACATTCAGAAGATGGCGGAGGTGGCCCGCAGCAATCAGGTTCAGCTTCGTCCCCACGCCAAAACACATAAATTGCCTGGGGTCGCCCATCAGCAGCTGCAAGCCGGAGCTGTAGGCATTACCGTGGCCAAGGTGTCCGAAGCTGAGGTCATGGCACAGCATGGGATCACGAATATTTTTATCGCTTATCCGCTTGTGACGACTGACAAGCTCGAACGCGCAATCCGACTAAGCCAACAAATCACACTGATTACAGCGGTGGACAGCCTGGAGGGTGCTGAGCGTATGAACGAAGCAGCCGGCCGCAGCGGCCACCAGCTTCAAGTAAGACTGGAGATCGATACCGGTCTGCGTCGAACTGGCGTGCTGTATGATCAAGCACCAGAATTGGCCGCACGTATCCATGCCTTGGAGCATTTGCGGTTGACAGGTATTTATACGTTCCGCGGAGCGATCTACAAGCAGAAGCCAACACTCGATTTGCAAACCGCAGGTGAGGATGAAGGCCACATCATGGCCGATTTGGCTGCGCGGCTGCGCGCGAATGGCATTCCAATCGTTGATGTGAGTGTAGGCTCAACTCCAACAGGCATGTATGCAGCTTCTGTAGAGGGCGTAACCGAAATCCGACCGGGCACTTATGTGTATCAGGATCGCATGCAGGCCCGTCTGGGCGTATGCAGCCTGGAGGATTGTGCAGGCAGCGTCTGGGTCACGGTCGTGAGCCGACCGTCAGCAGATCTTGCTGTGGTCGATGGCGGCAGTAAAACATTTGCCACCGATGTGCAGCCCAATGTCGAACCGCTGATGCTTCAGGGCTTCGGCCACATCGATGGGCTGGACGATGCGGTGCTGGAGCGGCTCTCCGAAGAGCATGGTATGCTGCGGCTTGGTCCAAACGCGCAGATCACCAATCCTCAGGTCGGCAGCCGACTGCGGATCATCCCGAACCATATATGCAGTACGGTTAATCTGCACAACAAAGTGTATTTCCATGACGGCGCTGCATTCGAGGAAATGACCGTGCTTGGGCGCGGGATGCTGGAATAACTACCGAATCCGAACAGAAGGAGACGTTACTATGCTTGATCTCATATTGAAAAACGGTCGCATTGTAGACGGCACAGGCAATCCGTGGTTTTTGGGTGATGTCGGCATGAAGGATGGGCTGATTGCAGCAATTGGCAGGCTTGATCAGGAGGCTCGCAGCACGATCGATGTTCACAGACAGGTCATCTCTCCCGGCTTTATTGACGGACACTGCCATTCCGATCTGATGATATTGGATCATCCCCATAGCGAAATCAAAATCCGGCAAGGTGTGACCACAGAGGTCGTGGGTAACTGCGGACTCGCTCCCGCCCCGTTTTTCAAGCAGAATGCCGACCTGCTGCAAAGCTATGTCCAGCCTGTGCTTGGAAAAACCTCATGGGAATGGCCGTGGGAAACCGTCTCCCAGTACATGGATACGCTCGCGCGTTCCGCTCCCTCCGAGAATATCGCGACTTACGTCGCACATGGCGCATTGCGGATTGCCGTGATGGGTTTCGCCAAGCGCGATGCTACAGCACAGGAGCTGCAGCTGATGAAGCAGCTTCTGGAGGAGGGACTTAAAGCAGGTGCTATAGGCTTCTCCATCGGACTGCTCTATGCTCCGGGCAGCTATACCTCCAAGGAGGAGGTTGCCGAGTTATGCTCCATATTGCCCAAGTACAACGGGTTATTCTCGACCCATATTCGCGGTGAAGGCAACAATCTGATCCCATCCGTCAAGGAAGTGATCTGGATTGCCGAGAAAACAGGCGTTGCTCTGCATATCAGTCATTTGAAAGCTGCAGGCAAGCGCAACTGGGGCAAGGTCATGGAAGCGATGGAGCTGATTGAACAGGCTCGTGCCCGCGGACTTGACGTTACCTGCGATGTGTACCCGTATAGCGCAGGCTCCACTACCTTAACAACCGTGCTCCCGCCGTGGTCACTTGAAGGCGGCATCCATGGCGTTTTGGAGCTATGCAGAGACTCAAGTATGCGCAAACGTATCCGTGAAGAGCTGGGACGCGAGCATGAGGATTGGGATAACCTGGTCTGCTCCACCGGCTGGCAAAGCATCTACCTGTCAGCTGTTCATTCCGAGAAAAACAAGGCACTTGAAGGCAAGCATATTGAGGAAATTAGCGAAATCAGAGGTCAGCATCCGGTTGATTGCATGCTTGATTTACTGCTTGAAGAGGACGGACGAATTTCAATTGTGTATTTCCATATGGCTGACGAGGATGTCAAGCAAGTAGTCGGCTATGAACGGTCGCTTATTGCATCGGACAGCCTGACGTGTGAAACCGGCAAGCCGCATCCGCGACTCTATGGCACCTTCCCACGGGTATTTGCCAAATATGTACGTGACGAGAAGGTGCTGACTCTTGAGCAGGCAGTGCGCAAGCTGACTTCCTTCCCTGTACAGCGCTTCAAGCTCGGCAAGCGTGGCTTGCTCGTCCCTGGTTATGCAGCCGACCTGGCTGTATTCGATCCAGAGACCATCCAGGATCATGCCACCTTTGAGGACCCCAGACAATATCCTCAAGGTATCACTCAGGTTATCGTTAATGGCAAGCCAACCTTTGATCGTGATCAGCATACACACGCAAGAGAAGGTCAATTGATTCGGGCGCAGCACTGCTGCACGCATCACTAATATACATTTATGGAGGTTCATCACAATGGCAAAAATTGAACAAAGACTACTCGAGCTTGGTATCGTACTCCCCCCATCACCTGAACCGCGGTTTACTTATGTTCCCTGCGTTCAAACCGGTAATCTGATCTATTTGTCAGGGCAGGATTGCCGCATTAACGGTGAATTGATGTATGAGGGCAAGCTGGGCACGGATCTTACTATAGAACAGGGACAAGAGGCAGCCCGCCAGACGATCATCAACTGTCTAGCTGTTATGAAAGGCTATCTCGGCGATTTGGACCGTGTCGTGAAAATTGTCAAGATGCTGGGCCTTGTCAACAGTGCACCTGGTTTCGCCGATCAGCCATACGTGATCAACGGTGCGTCTAATTTATTGGTGGACGTGTTTGGTGATAACGGCAGACATGCAAGATCAGCTATTGGAACGAACGAGCTGCCTTTCCATACACCGGTCGAGATCGAGATTATTGCAGAAATACGTGATTAATAGAAGCTAATAGCCAAGAGTAGAGCCTGTACCACATGCTCTACTCTTGTTTTTGTTTACATGCTCCTGTTCGTTTCGTGCTGCACAAATAAAGCAGCGCTATCTGCGCTGCTTTAACATGAATCTTCCGCTTAGTATTCGCCTAAAAGCTGCTGCAAATGATCGATAGATTGAATGCTGCCTGCCTTCTGTTCTGCATTTCCTTCAAATTCGACGGTTAACCAGCCATCATAACCGTTCTCCTTAAGACGACTCAACAGGTGCCGCAAATCCACGCTGCCTTCTCCTATAATAGTACCGGCATACTTGTCTCCGGATAAGGAAGCATAGCTTTCGCCCTGAAAGTCTTCTCCAACCTTTATAAAATCCTTGCAATGAACATGCGCAACGACAGATTGAAGCTGTTCAAAAGCATCATTCGGATTCTCGTCAACCAGCATGAAATTCCCCATGTCAAACGTGCTGCGAAGAGCAGAGGAATCCACTTCCCGAATGATCGAACGCACCTGCTCCGATTTGCCTGCGAATAACCCATGGTTTTCCAGACATAAAACGATGTTCTTACTGCTTGCATAGTCAGCCGCCGCTTTCAGCCCCTCGATGATCCAGTGCCTGGCTTCATCGTACGCAACACCCTCTTGCTGATTGCCGGAAAATACCCGCACAACCTTTGCGCCAAATCGGGCAGCAATATCGACTGATTCGATGATATGATTCAATTGCTCCTGACGACTTGCCGCGTCTGGCAGGGCAAAGTTATTACTAGCCCCAACGCATGCTACTTCCAGTCCTTCCTGCTGCAAGGCTTTTTCAACCTGCGGGGTATCCGTTGCCGGGTCCCAAAAACGATGCAGCAGCTCGATCCCGTCCGCCTTCGTCTGTTGACCGACAAAATGAATGAAATCCGCATTTGTCCATGTTTTATCGTAAAAATACTTATGGCAGCTCCACACACTCAAGCTCGTTTTCATCTGTATCCTCCATTTGACTCCGTTTATTAAATCCCATACGACCTTGCCATTCTAATCGAAACGAACTTCTTTCCCTGTCTGCGCCGACTCGTAGACCGCACATAAAATTTTCATAATTTCCACACCATCCTCAACGGGGCTGAGAGTCTCATCCGTTCCCAGGCAGCAGCGAACAAAATGATTGATCTCATTCTGGAAGCCGGCAACAAAATCGAACGTAAGCGTGTCAGCCTGAGGCAAAAGATTTAGCATCATGTCATGCTTTTCCGTTGCAATTTGCAGCTCCGGTTCCACCTGTGCCCCGCCCTTCGTTCCGTAGATGCTGATGGTGCCATCATTTTTGATGCCATGCAGGGTAAAGCTGACATCGACCATGATCGATGCACCATTCTCGAAGCAGATGAGTGCATTCGCCAGATCCTCAACATCATTCTGGGTTGCATCATAATCAGCAGCCTGATAAAACGATAGATGCTGTACATTTGCGCGGTTGCCCAGCTTGCGATACGTATTGCCTTTTACCGATTGAACCTTCGGCTTGCCCATCAAGTACCAGCACAAATCGATCACATGCACACCAAGGTCGATTAGCGGTCCGCCGCCGGAGCGCTTGCTGTCTGAGAACCAGCCGCCGGGATTGCCCAGTCTACGCAAATAGCTGGCTTTGGCATAATAGATTTCACCCAAATCTCCAGCATCGATAAAGCGCCGCAGCATTTGTGTCGTATTCCCATATCGTCTGACAAAGCCGACCTGAAACACTTTGCCGCTGCTTTGGACAGCAGACTGAACGTCCAATGCTTGCTCAACCGTTTGACATAGCGGCTTTTCGCAAAGCACATGCTTGCCCGCGTTCACAGCGGCGATACTAAATTCCGCATGCGTATTGTTCCAGGTGCATATGCTGACAGCTTCCACCTCAGAATTGGCCAGCAGCTCCTGAACGTTCGAATATACGTTGGGAATTCCGTATTTGTCCGCTTTTTCCTGGGCTCTTTCCACATTCATATCACAAATGGCATACAGCTCAACTTCCTTATTGTTTGCGTAAGCGTCCATATGCAGGCTTGAGATACTGCCAGCCCCGATAACGCCAATCCTCAACTTTTCCATGAATAATTCCTCCCTATTATTACTTTATTAGTTAAATCATGTATGATGCCGTGTTGACTTGAAGACATATATGTACATGACAGCAAATCCGGCTGCACCCAGCAAAGCCATTAAGGTACAAATGCGATACATCGTAGGCGCCCCCAGATCCTGAAACATCCATCCTCCGATAATGCCCGCAATAATGCCTGCCAAGCCTCCCCAGCTTAAAGCATATACAGCCTGCCCGGAAGCCCGAAATGGCTGAGGAATCAAATAAGCGGTTAATTGGGTGCCGACATAATAATAGCCTGCAAAGGTAAGGCAATGAAGCGTTTGCGTGAAAATGATCTGATAGGGCGTTACCGCCATCGACATCAGCAGCCAGCGCAGTGCATACAGCAGACTGACGACAATCAGGCAGGCGATCATCGTCTTGTTGTCTCTGCGTAAATAGCGATCAAGCAGCAAATAAACCGGAATTTCAAATATCGAGGATAGGAACGCTGACCAGCCGATCAAGGCATGGCTGCCTCCCATATCCGATATATAGATCGATACAAAAATATTATTCATCGAATTGGGAATAGAGATCAGGATTCCTATAATAATCAAGGACAGGAACAGCTTGTTTCCGAGAATCTTACCGTAGCCGCCAGCGGATACCTTCTTCGTGCTCACGGCAGGAGCCTGATGCGGGAGCATACAACCGAGCACGATGGAAATCACGATCATCAAGCCGTATACGATCCAGAACTCCTGAATACCGAGACGTTCGAGAATAGGCCCCGTGGCCACCGCCATGATCGCCCACCCTAATGCCCCCCATAGTCGGAAAGCACCGAATTTGTGGCCTGTCCGTTCAACGACATCCAGTATTAAGCTATTGCTTTGTGAAAATAATGGAGTTTGGAAAAAAAAGTGAATCAGCATTAACCCATAAATAAAGTAGGTGGAATGGACAGCAAAAACAGCTTGCATAACTACCCCGTTACCTACTAACAGCACGATCAGAATACGTCTGCCATTTTGCAGCCTATCGCTCCAATATCCCCAAAAAGGATTGGACAGCAGTGAAATGAAGGGACCTCCAGCGAGCAGAAGACCGATTGTAAAGTTCGACATCCCTACTGCTTTCAAATATAGTGGAAAAAAAGAGCTGTAAATCGCAATAGCCCCATAAATAAAAAAGTTGAATCCTTTGATGACGCCAAAAGAACGTACGTTCACTGAAGAAGCTTCCGACATCTTAACTGCCACTCCCTGTTTTCAGCCTGCTAGCGCTTACGCACCGCCAAAGTTCCAGCAGAGCCTGACGGCACTACCGCAAGCTTCCGGTATTGGGTTGGGGTGATTCCTGTGTATGTTTTGAAAATCGAACAAAAATATTTGTATTCGCGATACCCTACCTTTTCGGCAATCTCAAATACGCGCTCCTCCGTCTCCACGAGCATCGCTTTGGCGTGATTGATGCGGACTTCATTCAAATATTCAGCAAACCCTTTGCCAAAGTTTTGTTTAAAAATAATACTGAAATAATTCGGCGTGATTTTGAGCCAGGCTGCGACCTCCGAAGCCTTCAAATCCGTGGTGTGCCTGGAATCGATATAGGTGATGACCCGTTCGGTAATCCAGTGATGCTTGCCTTCAAGAGAGGAATGAATGATCGAAAACATCGACCACAGCTCACGACGGAGCAGCGATTTCAAGGCCCGACTGGAGTTGTGCACCAGCAGATCAATTTCATGGGCATTAAATAAATCAGTGTGGCGCGTTAGATCTATCCCGTTGGTACGCAGTTTACGCTGCAAAATGATGCTCAATTCCTTGATCGCCTGCAAAATTTCCTTCAGCAGGTACCCCTGCTCGCGAAGCTCCTGCATAATCCTTTCGATAATCTCATCCAATTCTTCATAGCTCCCATAAAAAAGCACTTGCATCAGCTGCTTTTCCAGCTCTAAAGGGGAAAATTGCTGAGGTCTCCGCTTCACAACCTGCTCCTCATCGTAGAATCTGAAGCTTCCGAAGCCCGGTATCGCATCCAGCTGCAGTACCGACATCGCTTCGGTATAACTGGCATACAGCTGCTTCAATGAGGCATAACCCGATGAAATTCCAAAATGCAGACGTGGACTATCCGACATCCGGCCTTGTGCCTCCGACAAAGCTACAGTCAAATCGACACCGCTTGCTTGATGCGCCCCCATGCATAACGTTAACAGCAAATTGGGATGATGAAAGAAGGAGATCACCTCCTGATCGCAGCTCTTTAATGCAGCAGCAACCGCTGCCTCCCATTGGCTTCTTGCGGAACGCCGAAGCTCCTCGGAAGCGTGCTCGGCCCAGCCTGCATAGTCCGTAATTTGGCTGGCGATAAATCGGAAGGAATGAACGTCACGAGATATAAAGGATGGCGTATCCGTATCCTTTTGTATGGTCCCTCCGCCTTGGATAAGCTCGGAGAACCACTTTAACTGGAGCTCCTGCTTGCGCTTGTGCGCCTGCTCAGCTTCCAGTACGATTTCCTGACCGATTCTTTGTACCATTGCCATGAGCTCTTCAATGTCGACAGGCTTAAGCAAATAATCCTCGATGCCAAGACGCAGCGCCCGACGTGCATACTCGAAATCATCATAACCGCTAAGAATGATAATACGGATATGCGGCATCCGCTCCTTGAGCGTTTTGGCCAGCTCGAGTCCGTCCATTCCGTCCATGTTAATGTCCGTCAGCACCAAATCAATCGGCTCCTTGGCTGCGAATTGTAAAGCCTCCAGGCCGTCATAGGCTTCCCCCGCTACCTCCACATCGATGGTATCCCAGGCAATGGTCTCTCTCAGCCCTTGACAAATGATCGGCTCGTCATCCACAATCAACATTCTGATGGTCATGCTTCCGCCTCCTGTTCATTCATCCATAGAGGGATTCTTAGCCTTACGCATGCTCCAGCTTCCTGCTGTTGATCAGGCAGCTCGATTCCATATCCACTGCCGTAAACCAGCAAGGTGCGCTCATGAATGTTACAGATTGCATGATCCATCACAGCAGGATCATCGCTTCTTTCAACAAGCGCCTGACGAATCTGTTCCATTTTATCCTTAGTGAACCCGACCCCTGTATCAAGGACTTCCATGATCATATCTTGTCCATCACGATAGCAGCGTACATAAATCTGGCCACCCCGTCGCCGGAACCCGTGCTTAATGCTGTTTTCTACAAGCGGCTGAATCACCTTTTTCAGCAGGACGGCACCCTCAAGCGACGCTTCCATATAGAGACTGAATTGCAGCTTGCTGCCCATCCGCTTCTGCTGTAAATTCAGATAAGAACGAACAAAATCCATCTCTCCAGCCAATGTGATAAAACGCTTCTCACTGTTCAGACCCATTCGAAAAAATCGCGATAACGTCTCGATGAGCTGGCTCGTCTCAGGAGCCTTCTCCAGTCTGGCTGTCCAGCGGATCATGTCGAGCGTATTATACAGAAAATGCGGGTCCATCTGACTTTGCAGGATGCGCAGCTCTGATTCCTTTTGCCGAATTTCCAGCTTGTACTTGTTATCGATCAATTCCCTCATCGTGGTTACCATAATATTGAATTGCCTGCCGAGCTCCCCAACCTCATCACGGGACCGAATTTCCACCTGTGCGGAAAAATCGCCCTGCTTCAGACGGTGCGTCTCTTTCCTTAAGGCAAGGATCGGTCGGATAATCGTCAGTTCAAAGCCAATTAAAGCAAACAATCCAAAGACGAGGAAAACGAACAGCAAAATTTGCAAGGATGCCTTGATTGCCCTAGTTTTTTCAACAATGGTCTTTTCCTTGATCATCGTTACAATGTTCCAGCCTGTCGCTTTCATTTGTTGGTTGAACACCACGTAGGAGACTCCATTTTCCTTCAACGAAAACACTTTGTTAGCCGGCTTTGCCACCTTTTGCAGCAAGGCTGCATCGGGATATGGTTGACCTACCAGCAACGCATCCTGGTGCAGCTGAACGGTACCGTCCGCACGAACAATAAAAATCGAGCCCTGATCCGTAGGAACAGCATTCGATAATAAGTCCGTTATTTCCGATTCATCCAAACGCACGATGACCTCACCCACCGGACGTGAAGGATTTTCAAAGGAGTTAATGACACGAATCATCGAGACGACTCGTTTGCTGCCCGTCCAACCGCTCTCCAGCGGATAGGAATCCGTCCAGACAATACGACCTTTATTCGCTTTCGCCTGATCGGTCCAATTCGTTTCCAATCCCGTCACAGGCTCACCTATTTGCAGCGCGTTGCCGCCAATCCCCTGTAAGGACATTGATTTAATATATCGTTTTGACATCGTTTGGAAGGCAATAAAGCCTTCAATTGCGGTCCTATCCTTATTGACTTGCTCTCTGTACGCCGGAGTCGCCGGGGTTTCCATGAAATTGCGAAAGTTATCCTGATAGATCATATAGTCGGATATATCTTCAACAGCCTTGATTTTTTCAGTCAGATTCAGCTCGATGGTGTTCAGGTTCTTTTCCATGGAGTCTATGAATTGCTGCCTCAATATTTCATCATACCAGCTCAATATCACATAACCTACCAGAATAGAAGGAAGAGTGACCAGCAGCAAAAAGATCGCTACCGACTTCCTTCTTAAGCTGAAATTCCATAATTGCGTTCCGTTAGCTCTCATCTCGATCCTGCTCCCCCTGTCCGCAATACGCTTCCTCTCTACATTAAAGGAAAACCAGGGTTCGATGCTACCTAAATATTAAATCCATGTTATAAATAACCAGTTACGCAGGTAAAACGATCTTTATTGACGATTATCCTTTGACCGCGCCCGCTGTCATGCCTTGTATCAATTGCTTCTCCATCGCCAGGTAAAAGCCGACAAGCGGTACAAGAGCCATCGTTAATGCCGCCATCTGCAGCGTCTGAAAGCGGGTCTCGGTTCCGGCGAAATTAGCCAATCCCAGAGGCAGTGTCTTCAGAGCTGCTTTGTTAATCAGAACAAGCGCGAACAAAAATTCATTCCAATTGTAAATAAAGTTAATAATAATGACGGTAGCCAGCGCAGGCCGGGTCATCGGAAGAATGATCGACCAGAATATTCGGTACAGTCCTGCCCCGTCCATAATAGCGGATTCCTCCACATCCTTCGGAAACCCTCTCATGAAGCCTGCGAGAATAAAGATCGTAATCGAGAGATGGAAGGCCGTATAAGGAAGCACCAAGGAAAGGTGAGTATTCAACAAGCCGATTTTTTTCATCACGATAAAGATCGGAACGAGCGTAGCGTGAATCGGAATCGTCATCCCTATAATAAACAACCCGTATAACCATCCGCGCATCCGAAATTCAAATCTCGATAAAAAGTAGGAGGCCAGTGCGCCGAGCAGCACCGTCAGCAGGATCGAAGCTGCTGTCACGAGCACGCTGTTCCAGAAATAAGTACCCAGATGGGCAACCTTCCAGGCGCTCGTGTAATTACTGAAATTCCAAGTCTTAGGCAGTCCCAGGGGATTCGTTGCAAAGTCTGCCTCAGATTTAAAAGAGCTGACGACCATCCAGACGATCGGGAGTATATTGATGGCGGACAATACCGCCAACAGGATATGAATCATTGTTTTTTTGCCAAGTGATGTTTGCATAGCTACTCGCTCCTCCTTCTGCAGCTTGCCTGGATTAATCGCTTCTACGGGTAATTAATTTGGCTGCATATATAGCAAGCAGACTGAATATCAGAATCAGAATGGATACGGCGCTTCCAAGCCCGAAGTACATGTTTGAAAATGCATTGGTATACATATAAATGCTCATAACCTCGGTATTATGCGCAGGCCCTCCAGCCGTCATGACATAGATCAGGTCAAATACCCGGAAGCTGTTGCTGATCGAGAAGATGAGCGTTACCCAGATCGTTTCCTTCAGCATCGGGAGCGTAATAAACCACAACCGCGTCCAACCGGTCGCCCCATCCATAACTGCCGCTTCTTTGACCTCTTCCGAAATATTTTGCAAGCCAGCCAAAAAGATAACCATAAAAAATCCGTAGTTCTGCCACAAATAAGTGATACTTACCGATATCATGCCCCAACGCGGGCTGCCCAGCCAGTTTTGCTTCCATGAATCCAGTCCCGATGAGCTAAGGATACTGTTGAGCAAGCCGGATTCCGTTCCATACACCATGTTCCATACCAAGGAAACGATAACCGCCGATATAATAACCGGGAGAAATAAGACGGAGCGATATAGCTTGAGACCCCTCAACGACCGATTTAACAGCAGTGCGAAAAACAACCCCGCTGGCAATTGTCCCACAATTCCGCTTATCATCATGTAAATATTATTTTGAAAACCTTTCCAGAATATGCTGTCCTTCAAGGCGGTAACATAATTATCCAAGCCTACAAAAGTCATGGAAGACAAGCCATTCCAATCGAAAAATGAATAGTACAAGGACATCGCAACCGGAATCAATGCAATGCCGATATAAATAATCAAGGCGGGCAGCATTCCAACAAATATAGTGATTCCCATCCGCTTCGTTACATTCATATTTAGCCTTCCTTCACTCTGAATTTAATGAGAGGATTACCAGGGACGAAGAGCAAGCTCCCCGTTCCCGGAGGGAGGAAACGCAAGGCTTACATCGGAATCGCAAGTGACTGCGAGTTCGCGATAATTTCAGCCGCCGTCGTTTCGCGTCCCAGCGTATCCGAGAGGTACAGCCCCTCGCTGATCAGCATGGTCGCCAGAGCGATATCAGCCGTCGGCAGCAGCTCTACCCTGCCCTGCAGAGCGGCAATCCAGTGCTGCTGTGACGAATCGTACGCATCCTCATTCTCTCTCATTCTGTGCCAACGGATATCCATCCGGTTTAAATCAATCCGGCTGTCCAGATCCATGTCGGCAACCGTTGTATGAAAGCTGAAGTCAGCCGTTTGTTCGGCTGAATGATAGGACGGAAGGCGAATTCCGCCCTTGGACCCAATAATACTGCTTCCTTCTACGCCACCCAAATGGACGGCCCAGGCTTCAAAAATATCCAATGTAAGTCCGCCCTCGAACGTAACGAAGCCGAGAGCCAATTCTTCCACGTCAAACCCGCTGTCTGCTTGTCGCTGCGAATCCATCTCCATCTCCTGGATCAGCTTGCCGGTTACTCTTTGAACGGAGGTGACTCCGAGCAAGTACAACATTTGCGCAATATGATAGACGCCCATATCCAGCAGCGCTCCGCCGCCTGCACTTTGTTTTCGCGTGAAATTGGAGGTGCCAAAGCCATCGACATAGGGTCTGCCCCGACGTCGAAACCCGGATGAGCGCGCATGAAACAGCTTGCCTAATTGCCCGGCGTCGATCAGCGCCTTCGCAGCCTTCGTTTCTTTTTTATACAGCAGGCCTAACTGGATATGCAGCATTTTTCCGCATTCCCTTGCTGCTTCGAGCATCTTTTGACCGTCATAATAAGATCCGGCTATCGGCTTCTCGCAGTACACATGCTTCCCTGCCTGTAGGGCAGCAATAGTCAAAGGAGCATGAAAATTATTGTGAAGACAGACATCAACCGCATCGATATCATCGCGGGCCAGCAGCTGCTTGTAATCGGTATACACATGGGCAATTCCATACTTCTCTGCGACCTGCAGAGCCTCACGCTCATTAATGTCACAGATGGCAACCACTTCAGCACCCTCGATTCCAGCGTAATTATCCAGATGTGCTTTTCCAATAATCCCAACGCCGATAACGCCAATTCTGATCTTTTTCCGTTCCATTGCTTACGCCTCCAGCTTAGCTTGTTAATCCTGCCGATACGAGCACTCTCTTCATGGAGCCGAGCGCCCACCCGAGCTCCGTATAAGGATTCTGCGGCGCATTGTATTCCACAGCCCAATATCCGGTATAGCCAAGGTTGTTCAGAAGCTTGACCGTTTCTTCCGCTTTTGCCGAACCCACTGTACGTGCATCAAAGTGAGTATGGTTTACCCACGGAGCGACCATCAGATCGCCCTGCTGGTTCCCATCTTCCCAGCGTCCAATATGAAGCAAGATGCCGTAGCCCGGATGGTCTATCTCTTCGGCAATCAGCTTCATCCAGTAAGGATTCAATGAAGCTCCTGTGTGATTCTCAGGACCTACCGTGAATCCGTAGTCGGAAGCAATCTGTGCATATTCCCGAAAACGCCCGACTGTATAATCAAACCGCTCCTCTGTCATGGCGCCCGGGCCCCGGCTCGTATCAATACGAACCGACTTCGCTCCCAGAATATCCGCTGCACGCAGATGCAGCAGCGCATTTTGATGCAATTGTTCTCTGACCTCAGGATCGGGGTCCCATAAGTGGGCCCGATCCACAGCCAAATTGGCAACCGTCAGCTGTTTTTCATCCAGCGCTTTTCTTATTTTTCTCAGATAATCTTCGTCTGCCAAAGTCCAGATAGGAACATTGCGGTCACAGAAAAAACCATTCCACAAATCGACTGCATCCAATCTATAACGGAATTTGACGGTTTCGAGATATCCGAAGATGTCCATTTCACCTTCGCTTAACAGCTGATAGAAGGAAAATCCCCCGATTGAGGCTTTCACTGCTATTCCTCCCTACCCAACATGATTCTTAAAGAAGCTGTGCAAGTACTCCCCTATTCACCACGAGCCTTTACTTTTTTATTTTTTCAATTGCAGCCTGCATATCCTGAGCAACCTGCTCTGGTGTCTTTTGCCCCATCGTAATGGCTTGCAGGCCATTCTCGATAACGTCCTTAACTGGTGCTGGCATTACACTGTCAAATACAAGCGCATCGCCGTTTTTCGTCAGCTCCAGCATTTCCTTCAGGTACTTGCTGGTATCTGCAGGCATATCAACCTTGGCCGGAACCACAATTCCTTTGCTCATCAATTCTTGATACAGCTCAGGTGCGTAAAAATATTTCAGGAATTTGAAAGCAGCTTCCTTCTTGGCTCCTTTTAATTCTTTACTGAGCCCGATTCCATATTGAACGACGCCTGCACTTTTGCCTGCTGTTCCTTTTCCGCCATCAATAGTTGGAAAGAGTGCAACACCTATATTGTCTCCGCCTTCAGGATTGCTGACACGGAATTTGGTATCAATGGTTGAGCTTGTCATGGTGATCGCGGCTTTCTTTTGCAGGAAGTAATCCTGCTGCTGCACTTCATCCATCGTGTTCAAATCGGCGTTGAACGCCTCCAGCTTGTTGAGTTCGTCAAAGACGGCGAGCGATTTAATAAAATCGGGATCTGTAAATTTGGCTTGGCCCTGCTTCACCTTGGTGAGGAATTCCGTTCCTGCAATCCGATCCTCAACAGTCGAGAGAACGGTCGATTGCAATGGCCATCTGTTCTTATTACCGATACCAATCGGCACCACACCGGAGGCTTTCAGCTTTTTCACCAAATCAATTAATTCCGTATAGGTTTTCGGGAATTGATTGTAGCCAACCTTGGCAAGCATATCCTTATGGTAATAAACAATATCAACAAAGGTCATTTTCGTTGGAATCGCATACTGCTTACCGTCTACGTTATAGCCAGCCAACGCCTGAGCGGGTAAAATATTTTTCCAGGTATCCATAATCTCATCCAGAGGCATAAGCACCTTGGCATCGATGTACGGGTCCATTTCTATTCCCGGAAATAAGATAAACATATCCGGCATGCTGTTGCCTGCTGCTTCCGTACGCAGCTTGGTTCGATATTGGGCCGAGGGGATATCCTGCGCCTCAATCTTGATATCCGGATTCGCAGCCATAAACTTCTGGATTCGTTCCTTGTACAGCTGGTTGTCAGCATTCGGGCTTGACCAGTTGTATTCCATCGTAAGGGTCACATTTTCCTTGGCTGCAGTACCGGGAGTCGGGGTCGCTTCTTTGGTGTCGACATTTCCACAAGCTGTAGCCGTAACAAGAGCGGCAGAGGCAACGACTAATAATGATTTTTGAATGAAAGCATTTTTCATATAATCCCCTCTTTTCATGTTATTTAATTTAACATTCACCTTACAACAATATTATATAATGATGTTACGTGTAAGGGGTATCCAGCCAATTAATATAACATCCAAATTTTTAATGCAGTTATTATAAGCTTAATAATCCATCTTTTCGAAGATACCGAGCATAGCCATTTGAAATAAAACGGCTGTTGGCGTCACTCACCAGGCTGCTACCTCTCCATCGGCTCTTGGTTCTGTTCCACCTGCCAGCACTCCGGTTACCGTATCACGCCAAATAATCTGCCCCCTGCCAAACATGCCGGAATCGAGTGCCCGCTGAACGATATGCCCCCGTCTTGCCAAGGCCTGAGCAATGTGATCGGGAAACTGCGGCTCGACTTCGATCACTTTTTCTTTCACCCAACCCCATCTCGGTGCATCCAGAGCCGCCTGTGGATTCAAATGAAAATCAATCGTATTCATCACCAGCTGTACATGTGCCTGAGGCTGTATGGAACCGCACATGACGCCAAAGGGTCCAACGGCCATGCCGTCCTTCGTAATAAATCCCGGAATAATCGTATGCCGTGTTTTTTTCGCAGGTTCAAGGACATTATGATGCTCTGGATCGAGCGAAAATCCTGCTCCCCTGTTCTGCATGCATATTCCGGTCCCTGGAATCACAACTCCGGAGCCAAAATCGCCTGAATGGCTCTGAATGAACGATACCATGTTGCCCTCTTCATCCGCAGTGGCCATATAAACAGTTCCACCTTTGGGCGGCTCCCCGGCCAATGGCAGTATCGCCTCCGAACCGATTAATTCCCTTCTTTCCCGGGCATAATCATCGGACAACAGCTGCTGCGTAGTAACCTTCATCTTGGTCGCATCCGTAATATATTTCAGACCGTCCACATACGCCAGCTTTACAGCCTCGATCTGTTTATGATAAGTATCCACCGTATCCTTGGCGTCAAAACCCATTCCTTTGAGAATATTTAATGCCATAAGAGCAACCAGCCCCTGGCCGTTCGGAGGAATTTCCCAGACATCGTAGCCTCTGTAGTTGACCTGGATCGGATCCACCCATTCCGGCTTATACGCGGCCAGATCCTCTTGGGTCAGGAAGCCTCCGTGCTTGCGGAAAAAACGATCCATCTTCTCTGCCAGCGCTCCTCTATAAAACGATTCCGCCTGCGTTTCCGCGATCGAACGAAGTGTGCGGGCATGTCCCTCGGAACGCCATATTTCTCCGGCATAGGGTGCGCGTCCATTTGCAGCAAAGGTTTCCATCCAAGGATCGTATAGACTGCTGTTCAAAGCGCTGATCGCCTCGAAGCCATGCTTCCAGTACTTCGCAATAGTCGGTGATACCGGGAACCCCTCTTCCGCATAGTCGATAGCGGGCTGCAGCACTTCCGCCAGAGGCAACCGGCCGAATCGCTCTGACATCGCCGCCCAAGCTGCTGGCGTCCCCGGAACGGTTACCGGTACCATTCCATAAGTCGGCATAGCGCTGTGTCCAGCCTCCCTGACCTTGTCGACAGTTATCGCTGCCGGAGAAGGGCCGCTTGAATTGAGGCCATGCAGCTTCCCATCCACCCATATCAGAGCAAAGCAATCGCCGCCAATGCTGTTGGAATTAGGTTCAACCACCGTTAAGCAGGCAGCTGTAGCAATTGCGGCATCAATCGCATTCCCGCCTTTTTTCAGTATATCCAATCCTGCTTGTGCAGCTAAGGGCTGTGTCGTCGCGACCATCCCTTTTCTGCCATAGGTCACCATTCTTTGAGAAGGGTATGGGTTAAATAACGAATCATAATTCAGCATAGTAGGATTCTCCTTGTTTATTCAAATTGAACATCAGGCCCTCATTGGAACCTGACTGTTCTTAGATGTTAATTATTATGCCACTAAAGAGCATCTGTCAATGTTAGCTTTATGGAACGAAATGGCTTTTGGACAAGCCAAAAGTACTGACATCGCAGCTTTATTCTTCGGAATATCCCACCGTGGTTACTTCAAGGTAACTAATTGCATAATAAGTCAGTTCTTAAATAATTTCTTCCAATCCTGTATCATGAGGATCAGGAACGAGCTTTATTAACTTGTTCTTCAAGGAGGTATTCCATTATGGGAGATTCGGACAAGGTAGTCGTCATCACAGGTGCCACGAGAGGAATCGGAAAAAATACAGCCCTTTATTTTGCTGAGCGTGGGTATACCGTTGTGGGAACCGGCAGAAACGAACAGCTTCTGAATGAACTTGATCAGCAGCTGAGGGAGCTGTCACCTCGAAGCCACTGTCTGCATCTGGATGTTCAACAACGCAGTTCCGTGCAAAAAGCAATCGGTCAAATTCGAAATATCGTTAACAATGTGGATGTGTGGATCAACAACGCTGGCGCGTTTGCCGCTATCGGACCCACATGGGAGGTAGACCCTGAGGTGTGGATCAACGATGTAAGCACCAATCTGTTCGGGGTGTTTCACTGTGTGCAGGGCGCTGTCCCCCTTATGCTTGAGCAAGGCGCAGGAAGAATTATTAATGTCGTAGGCGGCGGCACCACTCGGGAGTTTAAATACGGCAATGGCTACGGTACCTCAAAAACGGCTATTGCCCGGTTTACAGAAAATCTGAATGCCGAGCTGCAGGACACAGGAGTGATGGCTTTTGCCTTAGATCCTGGCTTGAACGATACGGATATGACTAAATACCAAAGAGAAACAGAGGCTGGGCAAACCTATTTTCCGCGTATTACCCAGGCCTTTGCGGAGCATAGAGACGCTCCTGCCCACCTAGCTCCGACACTGGCTTATTTGGTGGGTGAAGGCAAGCTGGATGCCTATCAAGGGCGAATTGTTTCCATTCATGAGGATGCGGATAAACTGCAAGAGAAAGCCAATGAGCTGCAAAACGAGGATTACTTCAAGTTAAGGATGAAAAAAATCGAAAATATCGGCCGCCGCTAGTCTTACAATTGAGCAGGTTGATGGATCAAACAGGAGGAACATACATGAAATATCGGAATTTAGGCAGAAGTGGATTAAAAGTCAGTGAGATTTCGTTGGGAAGCTGGTTAACCTACGGTACCGCGGTGGAGAAGCAGACAGCGATCGATTGTATTAAATACGCTTACGATAACGGCGTTAATTTCTTTGATACAGCCAACGCGTACAACCGCGGTGCTTCGGAAATCGTCGTCGGAGAAGCGCTTAAGGATTATGCACGTGAAAGCTATGTCATTGCGACAAAGCTGTATTTTCCCATGGGGGATGGACCCAACGATAAAGGACTGTCGCGCAAGCATATCGTTGAGCAGTGCGAAGCCAGCCTGAAGAGGCTTGGGGCGGATTATATCGACTTGTATCAATGCCACCGGTTCGATCCGGAGGTGCCGTTAGAGGAAACGCTGCGCGCTCTGGACGATTTGGTCAGTCAGGGCAAGGTCCTGTATGCCGGAGTCAGCGAATGGTCGGCGGCACAGATTACTGATGCAGTTCATATAGGCAAAAGTTTGAACCTGAGACCGTTAATTTCAAACCAGCCTATCTATAACATGCTTGTCCGTTATATTGAGAAGGAAGTGCTGCCAACCTCCGTCAAAGAAGGCTTGGGACAAATCGTATTTTCTCCGCTGGCACAAGGCATCTTGAGCGGCAAATACAAGGCAGGCCAGCCGATTCCATCCGAAAGCCGCGCGGCCAACAGCGATATCAACCGCTGGATCAGCAGCTATTTGCAGGACGATGTTCTTGAGTGCGTTGGCAAGCTGGATACGATTGCCCAAAGTCAAGAGCTGACCTTGTCGCAGCTTGCCATTGCCTGGATATTGAGACAGCCGGGTGTCAGCTCAGCGATTGTCGGAGCCAGCCGACTAGCACAAATCGAAGAAAATATCCAAGCAAGCGGAGTTACCTTGTCCCCAGAAGTTATTCAGTCCGTCGATAGTGTTCTGGACGAAATTAACGGCTTCGTGCCTATCTGGTAAAAAAGCAGCATACGACTCGTCTTGAGCTAATAAGCCAAAGACGAGTTTTTTTGTTATTTAAGCATATAAATATTCCAGAAAATGAAACAAATGTAGGACTTGCTGCGTCTAATGAAGTGGAAAATATTAGCTTATATGTGAATGAAAAAGTTGAATTTATAGGAAAGAGGTCAGGTATGGCAGCAGCAATACCCCATTCGTACAAGAAGGACAGGGAACGAGGAAACAAGGGCTTTAAGGAAAGATCTCTGCTGTATTGGCTTTCGCTTGCACTCATCACCGTATTTTTATTTGTGTGGTTGTTTCAAACCGGGCTTTTTTACGGTTACACCGTACAATATGAATACGCTCTGAATTCTGCGTTATTTTGGGCGGGAATCATGCTGTTTGTGCTTAGCATTTATCAGGCTTACCATTGGAAATTAACAGATGTCAGTGATGCGCTCGGGCTATGGATATGGACAATACCCGCTGCTTACATTCTCGCATCCTTCCATGCTGTTTCAAGCCATTATGCTTCCAGTATGATTATGCTAAATGTGATGTATAGTATCTTTTTTGTATTAGCCGTTGCTGTTGCCAAGGACAAGCTCGGCGCACGAATCATTCAAAACGGTATCGTATTAGCTGGTTACGTCGCTGTCATTTATTGTTTTATGAATATGTTTGGCAATGCTTATTTTAGGGATGCGGTGATGCTGTCCGATCAAGGACTGAGGTTAACTTCGGTTTTTCAATATGCCAATGCGTATGCCGCTTATTTGCTGGCCATTCTACTGTCTGCTTTGTGGTTGTTAATGAATGAGCGCAAATGGTATGTGGTCTCGATCCACGCGGTTATGGTAGTGCCGCTGCTTGTGTCGTTCCTACTTACACTTTCCAGAGGTGGATTAGTCGTATTGCCTCTGATTGCGCTGGCTATTTTACCTTTTTTCAGATTCGTACAGCAGATTTGTTTTTTTGTGTATGCGATAATTGGAGCCATCGGCGCGCTGCTGATTCTTGAGCCGATAAGAAGCCTTACGACCCGTATCTTTCAGCAAGTAACATCGGATGACCCCCTTCAACCCGCTCTACTCAGCCTGTTTGATTCTGATTCGTTAAAGGGCTGGCTGATTATAGGCTCTGTATCGATAGCAGCGGGTCTGGTTATTACGGTCATTCAGCGTTATGTGGTGCCGAAGCTGGAGCAGCCAACGCTTGCGATTAACAAGTATCGTATAGCCAATCTTTTTATTCCGATCATTCTGATCATAGCGGGTTTGTTCGGAGCTATACTGCTGTCGGGAAACAATTTGGTTTCCAGGCTCCTGCCCGTGGAATTACAGACTCGCCTGCAATCGATTAATTTCCAGCAGCATAGTGTTCTGGAACGATTGACGATGTACAAGGATTCTATGAAATTGGTGAGTGATTACCCCATTGCTGGTGCAGGGGGCGGCGCTTGGACGATTTTATATCAGCAGTATCAAAACAATCCTTATATCGTTAAACAAGTACATAACTTTTTTCTGCAATATGGGGTTGAAACCGGCTTAATTGGAATACTGGTACTGTCTGTCCTGCTCATTGCAATTTACTATTTGTATATCAGGCAGTACTTCAAACAAAACATCGAGGATCGGGGCGGCTATCAGGTTTTCTATATCGTTTCCGTATCGATTTTGATCCATAGCCTACTTGATTTTGAAATGAGCTATGCTTATCTGGCTTCGGTTGTTTTTCTTTCCCTTGGTGGTTTGGCTGCAGGTTTGCGGTTCGTCCCCTCATTAATCAAGGAAAAAGCTCTGTTTGGTCGCATAAATCAAGGCAAAACACGCTTGATATACCCGTTAGTGATCGGTGTCGTCTCGATTGTTGTCATGGTATCCGGACTTAAAGAGTTAAATGGTAATCGACAGTACATGGCGACACTAGAAAAGCTGCAGGGTACCGAACAGGTTCGTTTTGAAGATGTGATGAAACCGATGAATGCGGCCCTGGCCGCGACACCTGCTCATCCGGATTATGTGAATCTAAAGCTAAGCCTGCTGTATCAAGCTTATAATCAATCTAAAAATGCTAGCCTATACGAAGAGGCCAAAACCTATTTGGAGCTGTTGAAACAGAAGGAGCCCTATAATAAAGAAAGCCTTGAGACCGAGTATAACCAATACATCACGGAAGGGAAGTTAAACGAGGCTTTAGTAGTGACAGAGAGAAGCCTGCGTAATAATAGCTGGGGCATTAATATCCGGCAAGGCGAACAGAACTGGTATGAACGTGCGATTGGTCTTTATGCTGAGCTGGGTGACCGTGCGAGAACGGACAACAACAAGGAATTGAATCTCAAGCTGTGGAATCAAGCCGTTGAGACTTACCAGCAGGTGCTGACCCGTAAGGAGTCTTTAAAAAGCCTTCCCAAAGGACAGATGCAAGGGGAGCCATTTGATATTACTCCCGGTATTTCATTAGCGATAGGGAAAATTTTCGCGGAACGGAAGGATTACAAAGCCGCGGCAGAAGTGCTGCGACTGAATGCCGGCCTTCAATCGGATGCGCCCATTTCACGTATGATCGTGAGATGGTACTTGGCAGCGTTACAAAAATTAGGACAAAGTGATCAACAAATCTATGATGCCTTTACCGCTAGGTTCCCGGAGGAAAAAACGGAAATTGCCAAGCTGGCAGCTTCGATATGATGCTTGAACCCAGCTTCCGCGGTGGGAGCTGGGTTATTTTTGTGCCTCGTGCCTTAGTCGACGGATTAGCCGTACACCGGCTTATGCAGCGATATGCAAAAATGAGAACCCCTGACCCTATCAAATATGAAAAATATCTGATAGAATCAAGGGTTCAAACTCACTAAATGGATTGTTCAAGACTCATCTATTAGGTAACACTATCTTTAATTCACGGGTCCTCCAGAAACCAGAGGCACATTGCCAAGCGCCCAGCTAATTAGAAAATAAATCAACGGGCCGAACGTAATCACACCCATCAGGAAAATAACAAGGCCAAGTCCGCTAAATTGGTTTTTCGGTTCTGAATTTTTCATTAATTCCATAAATCATACCCCCGTCTATTCATTATTAACTTTAGCTGCTTATAGAAATGATTATAAGTCGTTAGGTTAAGAACGTAAGTGATATAAATCATAGAAAATTAAAATCCTTACCTGGCAAGGATTTTGCTGAATACGCCATTACCGGATATTCCACATTCTTTGAACAGAATGGCTCGTTGATATGGACTGGAAACGAAAACCTCAATCCCCTCACCTTTAGCTTCTGCCTTCAAAGGATTGAGGGTAGATACAGTTATTGTAAATCGTACTTCGCTTTCAGCCTTTTCATCAAGTCTTCCATATCTTCCTTCGTTAAATCCTCACTGTCACAAAGCGCCCTTATTAATCCGGATACAGAACCGCGATGAACCTCTTTAATAAATTGCTTGGTTTCGATATTCAGATATCCCTGTTCAGTGATACAAGGTTCATAATGATTCGCTTTTCCTACTCGAGTCGCTGTAATCATGTTTTTGTCCATGAGCCGGGCTAAAAAAGTAAGGACTGTACTCTGCTTCCAGGTCTTGTCCTCCGGCAGCTTACTAATAATCTCCGAAGTTGTAACAGGTCGTCCGGTTGCCCAGATGATGTCCATGATCTGTTTCTCAGCATCAGACATGCGCAGCCATTTTGTCATGTGAATCCTCCTATATCTACATCATGTAGTTTTATATAAATCTACACCATGTAGATATAAGTGGTCAACCTATGAAATGAGTTTAAGTTAGGTTTAAAAAGACAACAAAAAACCGGATGTAGCAAAAGCTACTCCGGTCTTTGTGAATATTTAATTATTTTCCAGATTCATATTTGAGTTTTTCGCTATCATTTCAGGTTAAGACAGCTTGATTGTGCAGCAGCACCTTCTGTAGCTGAGCCACATCGACCTCAGCAGCCGTAGTACCCGCAGCGCTGGCTAAAGCTGCTGCTGTTCCTGCAGCTTGTCCGGTGGCCATACAGCTTGGCGTCAATCTCGTTGTTGCCAATGCTTCATGGGTAGTTGACAGGCAGCGACCGGCTACGAGTAGATTCTTCACCTGCTGCGGCACGAGGCAGCGATAAGGAATATCATAAGCTCCATCCCCTCGCACCAAAGCCTCCGTAACGCCTTTGCCGGATGGATCGTGGATATCGATCGGATAACCGCTGCGCGCAATAACATCTTCGAATCGTCTTCCTGTAACTACGTCATCCATACTAAGATGGTATAACCCATCAATCCGTCGGGTCTCGCGAACACCGATTTGGGCAGCGACAGATGATATGGATGCATGGGAGAATCCGGGAACCGATTTTTGCAAAAACTCGGCCATCATCATCACCTGTCTAAGACCTTCCTCTTCGGCTAAAGTCAAGTCCTCGATGTCCGTACCATCCAGACCTTGGACACGGGTGCAGTTGACCAAAATTTCGTCAGACTCCGGTCCGGCGAATAGCAGCACCTGATCCCGATTAATCGGCAGCTTGGCCGCATTCCATTGCGAGTAAAAGCCTTGAATGCCCGTTAACGGCAATTCATTCAGCTCATGAAACGGTGTTTTATGATAAAAATTAGTTGGATTGTTGATCATCTCCTGGCGAATGACTTCGAGATCTACTCCGCGCATACGAAATTTCATCGTCATCGGCTGGGTCCGCTTATCACCCTCACGTCCTGTCTGTGTAGGGGCTCCGGACAAATAAGCCATATCCGCATCCCCGGAAGTATCGACAAACATTTGACCAGAAACCTGAATAGGTCCCGATTTTCCGGAAAGCTGAACAGATTGGATCACCTTATTTTCAACTTGAACACCGTCTACAAAGCTATGCAGGAGCAGCTTTACCCCAGCCTCCTTCAGCATATCGATGGCAAGCAGCTTATAAATCTCCGGGTGATAAGGAGTCACTGTATGGACAAAACCGATTGTATCGCGTAAATGTCCTGGTGATCCACCGCGTTCCATCAACCGGTCGATGATTTCCTGAGCGATCCCTTTAATAACCTGCTGCCCGCTTTCCGTATGAAAGGTCATCCAGGGGTAAACCGAGGCAGCAGTTGACATCCCTCCAAGGAAGCCATAACGTTCGATCAGAATGGTGCTGGCTCCTTGTCTCCCGGCGGCTATAGCCGCATTAATTCCAGCGGGGCCTCCTCCGACAACCACAACATCCGCCTGTAGCTTACGAGTCATTATCATCACTCCTATTCCTTTAATCCTGTCATCGCCACACCTTCAATAAATTGCTTCTGTGCGAAGAAAAATACGATTAGCAGCGGCAATGTCGCCATGGTTGAAGCACTCATCAAATGATGCCACGAGGTGCCAGCTTCATCCGTAAACAACGATAGTGCCAACGGCAGCGTCATCAGCTTACGGTCATTAATAAAAATGAGTGGTTCAAAAAAATCGTTCCAGCTGGTTAAAAAAGTAAAAATAGTTAAGGTCGCGATGGCCGGCCTGGCTAAGGGAACCATAATATTCCAATAAATACGGAACTGTGAGCATCCGTCGATCATCGCGGCTTCTTCCAAATCCTTGGGCATTCCGAGAAAAAATTGGCGCATGACGAAGACACCAAAGACACCGCCCGCCCCGAAGATCGGCAGTATAATTAGAGGAAGATGTGTATTGATGAAGCCGATATCCCGCATGAACAGAAACAAGGGAATAGCTGTTACTTCAGAAGGAACCATCATGGTGCTTAACAGCAGCAAAAATATCAGATTTCTTCCTGCGAAAGGAATTCGACCGATTGCATAACCAGCCAGAGAAGCGAAGAAAATCGTTCCAATGACAACCACAATGGCAATATACAAGCTGTTAAAATAAAACAGATGAAACGGTATGAGATGAAGAACTTCCGAGTAATTTACCCAACGGATCGGCGACGGTAAAAATACCGGAGGAAAAACAAAAATTTGCGACGGTTCCTTTAATGAGGTCGAAATCATCCAGATAAAAGGAAACAGCAGCAGCAGCGAGAAAAGCGTTAAAACGGCGTAATGGGCAGTAACACCCATCCGTCTGGAGGCCGTTTCCAGTAAGGATCTAGTTTTCATGAAAAATCCACCTCTTCCTAAGCGTCCACTGAATCAAAGTGAATGCCATAATCAGAAAGAAAAGAATATAAGCCAAAGCCGAAGCATAACCGAATTCAAACAGCTTGAACGCTTTTTCCCAAATGTAATAGACCATCACCTTGGTGCTGCTTCCGGGTCCACCCTGAGTCATGACATAAATCTGGCCAAACACCTTCATAGAGCCAATGACCGTCATGATAATGGTGAGAAACAAGGTCGGCGTGATGAGTGGAATCGTAACTCGTATAAATTGAGTGAATCGATTGGCACCATCTATTTTTGCAGCTTCATACAGATGAACAGGCACCTGCTGTAGAGCTGCGATAAACAGCACCATGTTTAAACCGACGTTCTTTAGTACGCTGGTAATGATGACAGCCGGCATCGCCAATTGGGGGTTATACAACCAGGCAGGACCCTCAATACCGATGAGCTGCAAAATCTGATTAATAAAGCCGGAATCTGTAGCGAACATGTATTTCCAGACGATGGACCAGACGATTAACGAGGTCATAACAGGAACGAATATTGCGGTGCGGAACCAACTGATGCCTGGCATGCTTTTGGCTAGCAGTACCGCGAAAAGTAGAGCAATAGCAATATTGAGCGGCACCAGACCGGCTGCAAAATAAAAGGTGTTGCCGAGCACAACCCAAAAGTCGTGATCCGATAAAATGTTCACATAATTATCAAAGCCGATAAACTTGGCTTCTCCAAGTAAGGGCCAATCCGTCAGGCTCATGTAAAAGGCTTGGAACAGTGGAACCATCAATATGGCAGCAAACCCCAAAACCATAGGTGAAACAAAAATCCATCCAGTAATATTCGCTTCACGCTTCAATGGATTCATTGCTTTTTTTCTTCTTGCTGAAGGTACGCTTTCCATAGGTATTCACTCCTAACTGTCGATCGCATTGCGAAAGTCGTGTATCGCCCGTCTTATTTCATCTGCGCTTTTGCCAATGACGACAGCGCCAAGCAGCAAGGCTCGAACTCCGCTATCCTTTAGAGCCGGAACATCATCAGGCACCAATTTGCGCTGAGATGGAACGATTACAGGCAAACCAGCTGTTTGCACCAACCAACGATATCGAAGCAGATCAGCAAAGTTAAGGGGTGTCCCATATTGCTCCGATGGAATAACGGAAGCCTCCAGCGCTTGGATCGGAAAAGCTTTGGCTGCTTCCAGCAGTCTGGCATCAAACGTATGATCAATAGCAAAGGTAGGAGCCAATTGCGGATAATTTAATAGGAACGTTGGCATATGCCAGGCATAAATCGAAAAGAAGTCTATGCCGAGTGTGATTAGCTGCTCGATTTCCTGCGGATTAATAGCATCAAGCGAGCCACCAGGAACGATGCCCAAAGGTCCATTCAGCAAGGAGCGAATTTGAGCGAATGTCTCTGCATACTCGGATAGAGGCCCAAAGCTGTTTCCACTGGCGCGGTGATCTACATTGATATGTACCTTCAGTCCATCCGCACCCTCCTCAATGGCCGCTTGCGCCAATGCCAAATCATTGGAAGGCAGGCTGACGAATAGTTGAAGCTTAGGTTCATGCAAAGCTTGGCGTAACCGATTCATAGTAACATCCCATCCTGTAGAGCTGCGGCCCATTATGGAATGAACCGCAGCTTACATCATTGTTATTTTTTGAGCAGCGGAGTAATTTTATCTTCCATCGTTTTCACAATCTGTTCTGGCTGTGCGGTTTGACCAAAGAGCTGATCAAAGCCACCCAATATCTCATTATCGATTTTTTGCCATTGAACATGTCCTGGCTGTACGACGGCTTTCTCCATCTCGTCAATGACAACTTGTTTAATGATGGACGGGTCGGGGCTGTCAGGCTGTTTAAGAAAAGAATCCGAGTTCAGCACCGTCTTGCGTGGTGGCACGAAGAACGTGGAAGAGGTCTGAATGCCTTCCTGACTGGCAAAAAACTTCAGCAGGTCCTTCACTTCTTTTTGATGCTTGCTTTCTTTAAATACGACGTAACCAGCTTGGCCCATCATAGGAACCGAGCCTTTGGAACCCGATGGCATTGGAGCAATACTCCATTTAAAATCCTTGATCGTACGGGCTTTGGACATATAGCTGTATCCATCGAAGAACATACCGATTTTTCCGGTTTCAAAATTGATTTGTTCGCCTGCTTTAGGATGGGATTGATCAGCAAACATCATATTTTGAAGCATCTTGAACGTTTCTACACCGTACTGGTCAGACCATGTAAATTTCGTCATATCTTTATTGAACGGGCCACTGCCGTTAGACCATGCGTAGGAGGCAAGCATAATCCAGGTTTTCCAATCACGGAAGAAATTGGCCCCGTATACTTTGTTGGCTCCCGTACCGCTTGTTAGAGCTTTGGCAGATTTGGTAAATTCCTCCCACGTCCATTTCCCCTGCTTGGCCAGCTCGTTAGGAGACGCAAGTCCTGCTTTATCAAATAAATCCTGGTTATAGAACATTACGCTTGGAGGTGTTGAAAACGGCAGTCCATACAATTTGTCTTCCTTTGTAAACAAATTCAAGGTGGAAGGAATAAAATCGTTCAAATTGAAGGCAGCATCACTTTTGATATCTGACACATCGGCCAGGATGTCATTCGCCATGAACTGCGGCACCATCCGCTCGGATACCCAGGCAATGTCAGGCAGCTCTCGTCCGGCAGCGAGCACGGATACCTTCTGCTGGTAGTCTGCGAATGGGATGGACTCCAGCGTTACAGTGATGTTGGGATTTTGCTTTTTGTACGTTTCCAGCAGCTTGGCATACATATCGAGATGTGCCTGGTTCCCCCATGTCAAAAACTTCAATGTTACTGGCTTATTGCTCGTTGAATTATCACCCGCATTACTGGATACGGCTGCTTCCTGCTTTGTACATGCGGTTGACACGATAACCATAGCTACAGCTAGAAGACCGCTTAACCATTTCTTTTTCATCATACAATTCCCCCCTTAATAATAAGAAAACCTCTACAGCCCTCATTATACGGGTAGCCCTACACCAAAAAAATCACGCACTATTCAGATTTGGTCCGTTATTTATATATATTTTACAAACCTTGATCCTCTCGATATGCGCCTGGAGACATGCCAACCTGCTGTTTAAATACAAGCATAAAATGTTTGGGACTCTGGTATCCTGATAGCCGTGCTACATCGTAAATTTTTAATTGGGTCGAGATAAGTAAGTATTTAGCTCTCTCTATTCGGGTTTCCATAATGTAATCCGATAAGTTCATAGCGGTTTCCAGTTTAAATAATTGACTGAGATAAGCCGGATTTAAATGGACGTATTCAGCTAGAGCCTGCAGCCGCAAATCCCCTTCCGGATGGCCCTGTATATATTCCTTGATTTTGCGAATGAGTCGTTTTCCGTCACTGTTCTTGATTATGGTTTCATCTGGGGCTCCTTCAGTGTGAAGGACAGCACGAGTCGGCTGCCCGCCGTGTTCTTGAAGCTCAAGAGTTTGATAAATGCGTTCGAGTGCGGATACCAATGCCAACCGATTAATAGGCTTGAGCAAGTATTCCGATACTCCGAAGCGCATCGCCTTCTGCGCGTACTCAAAATCACTATAGCCACTTATAATTAATAGCGGCATATGCGCATAGCGCTCTCTCACTTTGGCAATTAGCGATAACCCATCCATTTCGCGCATTCGTATATCTGTTATGACCACATCCGGTATTTCAGCTTGCAAATATGCTAAAGCCTCTTTTCCATGTGCGGCTTCTTTGACCACTTCAAATTTACTGGAAACTTTGGTTATGAGATTTTTAATACCTGTACGGATGATTTCTTCATCCTCAACCAGCATGATTTTATACATCTTCCTTCGTCCTTTCCGTTATCGGTATCGTAATGGTAAAAGAGATTCCTTGGTCAGGACTTCCATCAAATTGAAGCTCATAAGAAGCGCCGAACATTAATAAAAGACGCTGGTATATATTTCGCAAGGCAACGCCTCGCTTTTGAACGTTATCGTCAGGCAAGGAGGACCTTAGAGACGATCTCAATTGTTCGATTTCCTGCTCGGTCATGCCGATTCCATCATCTCGAACCGTCAGCAGCAAATCATCCTCGAATCGAACGGCAGAGATCCATATCGTGCCACCCAGAGGCCTGTCCCCAACGCCATGAAAGATGGAATTTTCAACGAGTGGCTGCAATAACAGCTTGGGGACCAGAGCATTCTCAAGATCAGGCTCAATATCAAAAATAAAGTGCAGTCTATTACCATAGCGCAGCTGCTGGATTTTTGCATAGGAGCCTACAGAAGCCAGCTCTTCCTTTAGCAGCACCAGCCTGTCGTAGGGATCAACTGAATATCGCATCAATTGTCCCAGGGTGGATATCATATCGGATACCTCGTAATTTTCCTGTTCGAGCGCTTTCATATTGATCGATTCGAGCGTGTTATAAATAAAATGAGGGTTGATCTGGCTCTGCAGCGCCGCTAATTCGGCTTCCTTTTCTCTTAGTCCTATCACATAGACTTCTTTGACCAAGTGATTGATTTCCTCTGCCATTCGGTTAAAGCCCTTGCTCAGCTGTCCAATCTCATCCTGCGTTACGACCGGCACGCTTTGATCAAACTGTCCCATTTCGATCAGCTGCATTTTACGTTTAAGCTGAATTAAGGGGCTGCTTAGGTTATAAGAGAAAATAATGGCCAGAATACCTGTGGCAACAACGAAAATAACGGCTATGATGATGGTGAAGTTGCGTAAATTTTTGGTTTCTAACAGCAAGGAATCCACCGGAATAAAATCGATCACCTTAAGCCCGGAATAATCGGAATAATCAACAATGGCTATAAAGGGTCTTCCGCCCAGAACCAGATTCTTGACCTTATTCTCATTGGATGGATTCGTAGAACGGATAGCTGCTGCTAGACGGGGCTCCAGCGTGGGGCTGCTTTCTTCAAATAAAAACTCATTGCGGTCATTCACGACGAGTATGCTGCCCTTATCCTCAAACTTGACATTGGACAATATTTGCCGGAATACGTCCAGCTTTAAATCTATTTTAATCATGCCGATTACGTTATTGGTGTCAGGCTCACGAATCATACGGGCTACGGAAAACACTTGCGTGGAATTTTGGGTATAATAGCTTGGTTGATGCTGGGGGATGATGACCCAGGCTCCATCCGCTATCTGCGCTCTTCGGTACCAATCCTCCTGCCTCACATCCACGTAAAAATTCATCAGTGCGGAGTCAACATTCGTAAATATAAATCCGTTATCGGCAATAATCTGAATGCCTCTCACTTCGGAACGATTGTAGGCGGAGCCTGAGATATAGAGGAACATTTTTTCCATTTCGGCGAGCGAAGGACGGGTTTGAGCATATTCGGGCTGGCTGTATTTATGCAAAATGGTCAGCACTTGTGTATCGTATAGTGGCATCAGAGAGAGTCGCTGCATTTCCATTAGCGTCCGGTCCAGATTGCGGTTAATTTGCCCGACAATTTGCGTGGAATAGTCAGCCGACCTTCTTTGGACTGAAGCTGAAAATTCATAATAGGTGAGGATTCCCTGCAAGCTAAGCGGGATAACCAGAATCAGTATGAAGATCAACAAGATCTTGGAGCGCAGATCTAACTGGGAATATAAGGAAAATGAAGGGTTTCTTCTGTGATTCATGGCGCACTCTCCTGTAAATAATCAACTAATAGTAATCTGGTCAAGGGTGGATGTTTTTTCTATGGTAACAGATTTATACGATATTTGTTAATTAACTTTTACTTGGCATTGCAACCAAACAATCTATGCATTCCCAAGCTCATATCTGGATTGTAACTACCTGTGAGACTTATATTTTAAAGAGAGAAGGGTAAAATAATATAGTTGACAGTACTTTTGTATGGCAGTATAGTATTTTTACTAATCCTATTGTATAAGTGGGTAATGAAGGGGTGAACCATGTGAAAAACAATTTACTTGATGCTTTTCTAACCAATTGGATCAGCTTGCTTGTCTCGGCCATTCTGATCGGTCTGCTTTATGTGCTAGCAAGAAAGCGGGTCAATTTCGGATACCGGGTGTTGTTGGCACTTGGACTTGGATTGGTTGCAGGGATATTCTTTAATACTTTTAAAATTGATGCAACCAGTGTTGGAACCATCGGGACAATCTATGTCAATTTGGTCAAAATGCTCGTTATTCCTTTAGTATTTGTTCTGGTTATTACAAGTATCACCTCCATATCCAGTCTCGGGCAGCTTCGTAAAATCGGCATTAAAACCATTTCACTATTTCTAGTTACTACCGGTATTGCCGCATTGATCGGCTTGCTAGTGGCTCTGGCCTTCGACCCGGGTGCTGGAATTTCGCAAACCATACCGTCCAGCTTTAAGCCGCGGGATATTCCAACATTTTCGCAGGTTATTCTGGACCTGATTCCGACCAATCCGATCAGTGACATGGCAGCAGGTAAAGTCGTGCCTGTGCTTGTGTTCGCTTTCTTCGTAGCCATTGCCATTGTCCATGTTGGCACAAAAAAGCCGGAAGCCGTGAAGCCTGTCAAGCAGGTGATCGATTCGTTCACCCAAGTCATGCATCAGGTGACGAAATACATCATTCGTCTGACACCTTATGGCGTATACGCGCTAATTGCGACTATGGCTGCCAAATACGGACTTGAGACGTTAGCGCCATTAGCCAAAGTGATTGCTGCGACCTATGTAGCTCTGATTATTCACTTTATTTTTACTTTTGGTGGATTGGTTACTTTTGTCGCCAAGGTGAATCCTTTTAAATTTTTCCGTAAGGCATATCCGACGATTGCGATCGCATTCACCACACGGAGCAGCTATGTCACGCTCCCGGTCAATATGGAGGTCATCACGAAGCGGCTGCGCGTATCGCCTCGTATCGCAAGCTTCGTGGCACCACTTGGCGCTACGATGAATATGAACGGCTGCGGCGGCGTCTGGCCGGCTGTAGTGGCGATCTTCGTTGCTCGTGTTTACAATATTCCACTGGGTATCACCGAATATGTGCTGCTGGTGCTGGTCAGCATGATTTCCTCGATCGGGGTGGCAGGCGTACCCGGTCCGGCGTCGATTTCGACGACAGTGGTGTTAACGGCATTGGGACTGCCTATCGAAGGCCTCGGACTTGTTCTTGCTATTGACGCTGTCGTTGATATGGGCCGGACCGCAGTGAATGCAACAGGGACGACTGTCTGCGCTCTGTTGGTGGCCAATTCTGAGGGCGAATTCGATAGGGAATCATTCAATAGGGATGAAGAAGACCAGTTGGAACTTAATCATGCTTGATTGCATTTATGAAGGGAGGAGCTGTAATCGGCTGCCTCCCTTTTTGTCAGCTTATTTATGATAATTTTCTCAAGACCCGCAGCTTTCAGCTTCGTAAGTCGAAGGCTGACGGAGTCTGGACAGCGAAAGCACCAGCACACCAAGTTCAGCAGCACTCCCAATGGACTGGGCCAATGCACCAATCGCTCCATTCCAATCTGGAACAAGCCAAATGCCAATCAGGAGTACAACTAAAGTCATAACAATATTTGAACCCTGGGACCACACCATAATACCGGTTTGGCTGCGCAGCATGACAATTCCATTGCAAAAGTCCACCCAAGGAAAAATAAGCGAGAACAGTACGAATATTTTTAGCGCTTGTGCAGTAGCTGTCAGCAGATCACCGTTAATCCCAACGAGATTCTGCAATACCCAATGTCCAAGCGGGGTGAATCCCAACAAGCAGAGGAAGAAGCCTGGCATAATCCCAAAGATAATTCCAAACTTAAAAACAAGATGAGGTGCTTTTTTGTAATAGTTCAGAACGATCTGATGCATATATGTCTGAAAGCTTATCGCAAGCCAGGTAATACTGAATGCGATAGTGTAAGAGGCAATGGCTAATTCCATATTAACCGTTTTGCCCAGCAGCACATTAATCGCAGGCGTGACACTAACTGCAAGAAATACGGAAATAAGCATCGGCCGATAAAATCGAAAAACACCCCGAACATCCCGTGATTCGCCATCATCCGAAAAAGCCGGCAGCTTGTTTACAAGCATACGCCCCTCCGCATAACTCACTGCCGCTTCTACAATCATACCCGCCAAAAAAATAAAAGCACCCGTCCTGCCGCTAATTAAATGCGGATTGCTGATAAATAATAAAGATAATCCGTACATCACGGATAACCGGATCATCATGGCAATTGTTAGCCACTTGGTACGCATTTTGGAAATGATGATTCCTTGGTAAATGCATCTAAGCACAGAAAAAATAGTGACGAGTACCAAAACCCTGTAAGTACCGAGAATATCCGTTTGAAGCTCCTCTGAGGCCCCGAACACATATCCGAACAACCAGGCTCCTGCAGGAGTGTATGCAACAACAGACGAAATCAAAAGAATAAAAATAATCAGGAATAAACAAACCATTAAAAGCGATTTAAACGTACGTTTGTCTTTTACCAGCACGGTACACGTTTGCCTCATTAAGACAGCTGCTTCTTCTGTCAAACCAAAAATGCTGAAAGCCATCGCATACCCGGTTATCACGATTTCAGGATTGATGATCGCATGAGCCAGCGTACTATTAATAATGACATGAGAAACCGATATCAGTAATGCGGAAAAACCTAATGGCAAAAAAAACGCAATCATTGCCCTAAAACGGATAGTTGGGTCTAGTTGAGCCATACCGCAATTAACCTCCATGTCCATGCTGTTCTGACAACGACATTATCATGAATTTCCAAAAGTTGCAAAGCAAATTACAGACCCAAACATGACTTATGTCATAATAACTAGAAAATAATGGTAGAATTCGACCGAAATACAGCTTTCCTGATGCATTTCTTCATCTTGGTAAGCATATTTGATTCATTTATAATAAGAATAGTCAGATAATTTAAATGGTATTGTCATTCCGAAATACTTTCTCCTTTGAATGTGACGAGTAAAAAGACTGAGGATTTGGTGGATTTTGCTGGATAAAAATGGGGGTAAATAATGAAGAGAATATCTTTGGGCAATGTCAGATCATTAAGGAAGATTAGGATTTATATGGATGGATCCAAAAGATACTGCGTTGAAGTCTCAGGTTCTTATTTAGATCATTCAAAAGTAAAAGGAGTTTACGATACATGGAACACTTTGGATGATGCATTGGTATGTGCAAGAGGCATCTCCAAAATGTTCACATCCAAGTTTGGCGTCGTATCCATTGAAATAGGCACCAATGAAATTCGGAAAATTGATTAAAAACACGCAAGCATTTCGCAATTTTTAATTATGTCAACACACGACGAAACCAATCATAAGCGAGCTTGCCCGATATTTCATGCTCACCCTCGAATAGATCCAATTCCAAATTCTCTACAGCACCTAATAAGTGATAAATGCTTTGGAGCTTTTCATATGCCTCTTGGGTGGCGTGAACGGGGAAAATCGGATCTCGTGTTCCCGCTTCAATGAGCAAAGGCTTAGGGGCGATCAGACTAAGCAGATCAGGCATTTCCGCTACAAGTGACAACCCTGGGACGTAATTATCCACACAATGATGCATAGATAAAATACTCGCTTGGAAGGTGTTGGTGAACCCGCTTACAACAGCGGCAGAAATCCGATCATCTATCGCGGCTGCAAATGAGCAGACAAGACCTCCACCAGAAATGCCCATACATCCAATACGTTCCGCATCCACATCTTCACGTGTAAGTAAATAGTCCACACAACGCAATGTCTCAAAAACTCGATACCCCGCCATCGTCTGGCCTATTGCCAGGAGAAACGTAGATAACCTATGGCAGGAGTTCGCAGCCTTGGCATCCTCTTGAAGCTTGCGGTCTCCAAATCCAAACAATTCGGGCGCGATGGTAAGAAAACCTCGATTGACCAGCCCGACGGCAAAATCCTTTTGGTATCCTGGATTTCCCGTTTTTTTCGTGCCATCGGGGTTTAGACCTACGATATCCTTACTGCCGTATCCGTGACCATGGCAGGCGATAACTGCTCCAAGACGGCCTTTGCTTTCTTTAGGAATAAGGACATAGATGGGCATATAGAGTCGTGGATAAGTCTGAATTTGAATACGCTGACGGATATACGTTCCGCAGTCCTCCGATTCGAGCAGAACCGGTGAAAGACTGGGCACCTCAACGGGAAAACCGCCAAGCAGATCAACCAACTGTTTCCGTAAACGCCCTCTCCATTCCTCCCATTCCAGCTGCGAGTCCGCACGAAAGCTTTCAACGGGACGTACGCTTTCATATAAATCCTTAATATACTCATCCGGGTTCCACACCAAATATCCCTCCTACGATTTGTAATCGAATTCATACATCGAATAATTCGAGATCGTTACAAAAATACCTTCAAATTTTCAATGCATTGTCCTTAATGGCTGCTTTGACCTATCTTAACCTAAAACTTCTAAAAACAGAGTTAGTGGCTTACTCATTACTCATCATATTCCGGATATAAATTTCCTGTTGTTTGAGCATATAATCCGAAGCATTTCTCATCATCTCGGCAAAGAGCAGGCTTTCTTCCTCACCTAGATGCTTAACGAGACCAACGAACATATTGAGGCGGGCCTCATTAATACGTTGTATATGCTTTTTACCTTTATCTGAAAGCTGGATTCTGACAACTCGCCGATCGGCAGGATCGGCATGACGCTCGACAAGTTCCTGTGCTTCCAGACTGTTGATATGCTGCGATACCGTTGGCGAAGTGACATTCAGCTTTCCGCTTATTTCCGAAACCATCAAACCCGGACTGTCATCCTTGACATTCACACTGATGAAATAGAGAACCATTATCTCGCCTGGCTTTTGATTGTATACCGCACGATTCTGCATCATATTTCCACCAACCTGTGATTGGAAGTACGATTCCATTAACTGTTTTGCGATTTCCTTCTGCTCTTTAGACAATCCATTCACTCCTCGAATACGAATACATTGGAAACTACATAGCTTAGTAGATCGGTTCAGATGCAATGACGATAGATTGTTCTAAGACTCCATTACGGCTGCATATCGCGTTGCGATGGTGTAAAATACTTCCTTGGGCTCCCAAGGCATGTCGGGGTATGTCGCTCCCTGGCTTTCTTGCAGAACCCGCACGATCCCATAAGACGCTCGATCAAAATCGTGATTGGGGTCTTCGTCGTACGGCAAGTTGTGGCAAGCAAAGGTACACCAGAATGCTGTGTCGACTCCAGCTTCTTCGAAAATGTTGACGCTATCGTTGAAGTATCGGCTCTGTTCGGACTCATCACGCTCGTAGCTGCCTGTCAGACGAACGGCACGCGCACCGTCCCACTCGACGATGAACATGCCGCGTGCGCCCAGATCGTGTGCACCCTTGAAGGTCGTACATCCGAACTCGGAGATCACCAGAGGCTTATTTGAACTGGAGGCCAGCTTTTTGATTGAATCAGTATAGAGATGAGCAACCTCAGTAGAGTTGTAGGCGTCGACAGCGATAAAGTCAAAAGGTTCCCAGTTCACAGGTTCGATAGGCAGGGCCGCGTACGTGACACGACCCCCGAACTGTGCTCGGACTACGTCTACAGCACGAGCTAGGAAGTCGTTGAGAGGAGTCGCTAGTCTCGCGAACGCAGTACGGCTAACCGTCGGTTCGGACAGAGCCGCAATGCGCTCCGACAAAGTCTCGCCGGGCAAGAAGCCGCGGGTAAAGAGCATGAGTTCTGCACCCGTTACCATGACAACCTCAGCTCCTGTAACCCGGAGGCGTTCGGCGCGTTCGGCACAGTCCGCGAGCAAGGCAAGCAACTCTTCTTGGTCAAGATCGTTTGTGAACGGTGAGATCCATACCTCAAGGCCTGCTGCTACTGCCGCTTGCGCAGCGATCTCCAGACGATCGGGCTCGCCGCCTGTCACTCTTACGGCAGTGCAATGCAGGTCGCGCCGTATAATTTCCATCTCCCTGTACACTCTCGCCGCATCGAAGTTGGAGTGTGTGCTGGTTCCTTCACTTAGAAATCCCGTGTCATAGGTCAATCCACGCATGCGCATAATGAATAAACTCCTTTCGTTTTCAAAATACATAGTTCACCTAATTGTTTGATTACTAATTAAATAGTTTACCTAAGTATATGTGAATAAAAGTAGATAATCAACTAAATTGTTGCTTAAATACTGCCTTAAATTGCCCTTTAGCTTAATAACAACAAGGAGCAATTGCCACGGCATACTACTCCATCTTCAATAAATTAAATTAATAAAATGTTATGACCTCAACTTCAAGGACTTACGACATTCGTACAGATTTAATCTTTCTCAGTTTGATTGAAGACAGGGCATCCTCATTTAAGGCAGTAGGCAAATCACAGTTAGATCCCAACCCAAAGTCACCATAACGCTCCATGACCAATACGTCCCCGCATCGGTAAAATGTATGAGTAGGTCCCTTTTCTTTGGGGCTAATATAGTATCCATTTAGCCATACATCTTCAATCGGCTTATCAAACAACATCTGTATATTCAGTGCATTCCTGTGACATACATAACCCAATACTACTTGCCAATG
The DNA here is from genome assembly GCF_038000305.1 of Paenibacillus sp. FSL H8-0034. Taxonomy (NCBI): domain Bacteria; kingdom Bacillati; phylum Bacillota; class Bacilli; order Caryophanales; family Paenibacillaceae; genus Paenibacillus; species Paenibacillus sp. FSL H8-0034. The sequence goes on along the minus strand of NZ_JBBOBS010000001.1, from coordinate 2,484,651 downwards.
ACAAGAAATGAGAAAAGCACCTTGCAGGGAAGGTGCTAATCCTGTTTGACTATTTGTCATTGTGGCATAATCAGTTTTTTCAAAGCCGTTCTTGCGTGTTGTCCTTCTCCATCAGACCACCCATTTATTTTTCTAAAATCAGTGTTGTCTGTAATCTGATCTATGTTACCGATCAAGCGCTTATCTGCTAACAGCTTAATATCAGCATCGACAATTTGATTCGCAATAAGTCTAGCAACGACTGCACCATTCATCACTTTAAAGGGGCGATCATAGAAGTATGAAACGTCACTCGGAATCTTTTCTGTGACCTTAAGACCGTTGTGCATATGTGATAAATGTTTATAAGTATTATTAAATGCATGCTCACGTTCTCTCCATGTAATGGCCGTTTGCGCAGTCCAAAGATAAGGCAGTAATTGCTCACTACATTTCAATTGCTTGAATGCCGTACCCAACCATTTCGGATAAGGAGCATATTGACGCTCCATTAGAAAACAAAGGTTTATGATATCACGGACAAGGCGTGAAGCAATAATAGCAGAACCAAGTTCGTCGCCTATATAGCCTGAACGAAGCATTAGATGTTCTTCTTGACCGATGCGTTGCCAACTTGATGCCATTAGGTACAGCCAAACATCTTGAGGGTAATAATCGAGTTGATTTCGTAACTGGTATAGTAGTCGATGATCGTCCCTGTAAACTGCTCCCCTAGTTATCTCAAGAAGCGACTGCGAAGGAAACGTAAGCCAATCCACTGACTCTATGGGTCCATCTTGCTTAACAGCCAAGCAGCTTTCAATAAACCTTGGCACCGTTGTAATTACAGTCATTCGTACATCAACCGAGAAGCCATAAAACCGCTCCGGAGCTCGTCCCTGTAGAGATACTTGTATTTGATCGGAATACCCGATATCTTGTTCGTTAAGAAAAAGATATACCCGGGGTCCCCAATCGTGATCCGTTGACATTTCCGTATCATAACCCAGCACTTCACTGCCGGGCCCCAATAGAGCCGATGAATAGGACAAAAAAGGATAGGAGTCCGTCATGACAGACTCAACGACTTCCGTATGAAATCGACGACATAATTCTATTCCATTTAAAAAAGACATCTTCATTCCTCCACATCTGATGACCCAGACATCAGTTCTATGTAATTTACACATTACAACATAAATTAAAGGTAAATGTACAGTTATAAACTTTTATTATTCAACTATTCTGCTCGTCTTACGACTTAGCAACCGATAAACAACGGCCACAGTTGGGAACAGATTTCGAATTTCTTGGATATGCAGTTGTTGAACCAAGGCATGGGTGGAACTATTTTTAATGCGGCATCTCTGGATATCCATTTACTTTTACCTATTTCCCGCAATACCGATCTTCGTGATAACGCCCATATGGACGCAGAACATACACCAACAACGCAACACAGGTTCATTACCACACATGAGTAAGGTGGTCATTGAAGAGTGCAGCCCCTTTTCCACTGTACGCATAATTGATGGGCTAACCTTAGTTCCACATCTACCTTATAGTCTGTTGGGGTTTAAATAAAAAAATCCCCCTACGAAAGTAGGAGGAAAACAGTTTGAATAGGCCAGACAAAGCCTTGTCCCATCTACCGCGGTGAATGCCTATTATTTAGGATGCGCTGTAATCGTCGAAATAGTGAACTCCGTCGTGAGCGATATCATCCGGTGCGTTTCTTCGATTGGTGCTGAACCAAAGTTTATCCCCGTTGGCGATTCCGACGCCCTCTATCTCAAAAAGATTAGGGTATACTGCGGACGTAACACGGAATGACAGATTAGGATCTGCATATATGGTACCCGAGGCAGTAGAAATATTATGATAAACAAGTACAATGCTGATGTTTTGATATGTCAGCGGAACATATATGGTATCGTTTAAATAACCGAAACCCTGGTTTGCATACGAGGTGATGTTAGATACGGTACTGCCGTTAACCAGGGCATTTTCAGTATTTAGGTAGAATCCATTGGTTACATTAATTGTACCGCTGTTTGCAGTCAGAGGAAGTGAACCCCTGTAATAGGTTCGTCCGTTTTTGAGGAGAAAGTATATGTTGCTGGCGTCTTTGCTGGTAATTTTTACACCCGACATAGGCTTGTCTACATTATTGTATTTGATTGTGTAGTTACCAACTTTGTAGAATGTCGTTCCTTCATACTTCAGTTTCACGAGACTCATACTGCCAGAGTTCAAGGTAACGACGAACATATAATATTCTCCGTTAATTGAGCTGAGCACTACATCGTTGGCATGGCCGAGGTAGGTAGCGTAAGTTGTCCCATTATCACCGTTTGTCATGAGCGTAGTGGTTCCATCGCTTATTTTAGTTCTGTAAATGACTGCCTTAGTTTCATCACTGTTGATTTTTACGGAATAGACGTAGGTAGTTCCCACAGCAAATCCCTGTGCGATGGTACAATTATTTGCATTGTCGAGCGTTGCGACGGTGGTGTAGGTGTCGTAATATGCTGCATTGGCTGTGACGGGTATCATCATCGCTGTGCAGAGAAGAAGGACTACAAATAGGGTAAAACGTCTCCCGAGTCTCATCATGGATAAACTTTTTAGCATAACTAAACCTCCTCATTTATTTTGGACTTCCCGATGCTTATAGCTTGTAAAACTGCTTTTATCTTATCAACTTTAGATCTCCCTTGTTCAACAATTGTTGTGCTTTCTGGTTTCCAACAAATATTAAGTAATGAAGTGATCAGCACCGAAGCAGCCTTTTTAAATAAAGCGCTTTCAAAAGTAGGGATTTTATGGGCTTCTGTTCATGCGATCACTCCTTTTACTTTCGATTTCTATTTTTGCGATATATATCTCAACTAAATATTAACAAATTCACTGTCTATTGTAAACAAATATTATCTATTGTTATCTATTATTATCTAATGATATCTATTGTTATCGTTTCGATAAATTTAAATATAATTTCATTTATACCCAACAGTCATATATTGATTCTCATAGACATAACGACGAATGTCGTTCGTTTGTACAAAGAAAACCCGGATTCCACAACGAATCCAGGTTTTGATTATCTCGGCAGAATTTCAGTCATCAACCGCTTATTTATTTTCTCAACAAATCTGATGGCGCTTGTTACCGCCAGCTAAATTGTAATTGACCAAACTCTTTTTCACTTGCTACGGTTCGAAATGTATTGGAACCCTCAAATGGGTCAGCTATATACTGAAATGTTGTGAGGTTTGGGTCCAACGTGATTTGTTGTGTGATTCGATCCACCTCATGAGTCACACGTAAAAAGCCACCCGCTAGAGGTGGCTTGAACTTTAAATAGAGATACTATGGAGCTGCCATGTAAGTCTGTCCTCTTCCCTTCTCCAAACCTACTTATTCAAATGAAACCGAGCTATCACGCACACATTGACTCCATCGCTCCAGCTCATTCGTGCATACAAGCACATTCGGAAATCTAGCCCGAAAAGCCCTCATCGACGCTTCATCATCAATCGTCCAGGCGATCACCTGTATGCCCTTGCTTTCACATAATTGAACATAGTCCTCTGTTAAATATATGTATTTGACAGCTAAATATTTAGCCTTCAGCTGTTCCATTAGCGGGAAGATGGATGGTGTCGCTCCATAAATAACCAGACCCAGCTCTAATGCAAGCGCCAGCTCACGCATCCGCAAGATGGCATAATGATCGAACGAGGTTACAACCACTTGCTCTTCCATCCCAGATTGCTTGATGGCATCCCAGACAGCTCGTTCCATTCCTGGATACCAATCACCATTCTGCTTCAGCTCAATATCCACAATCGCTCGGCCTTTAGCCAATTGCAAGACATCCAGGAGGAGGGGTATTCGTTCACCATGACCCGCATCGAATTGCTGAAGCTCCTCCCAAGTGTAATCATACACCTTGCCAGTACCGTTGGTCGTGCGATTAATAGTAGGGTCATGAATAACAACAGGAATTCCATCCTTGGTCAGGTTAACATCCAGTTCAAGATAGCTGAAAGAGCGTTCGATCGCTGCACGAAAAGATGCCAGTGTATTCTCGGGAAACTTCCTCGGATCTCCACGATGTGCCAAACCTGGTATAATCATAACTAAAGGCACCTCCTATGCATGATAACAAAATTATACAGTCTTCCATACCATATCACCACAATCGATCTATCTGAAGTTATAATCTGTCTATAAGAGCTGCGTTTGTGAAAAGGCTCATGTACCGACGCTTAATAGCCAGCTCCTCCAGCTGTTTGATCCAGCAATCGCTTAAGCCTTCCCGGATAATCGGTAATGATACCGGACACACCATAATTAATAGCTTTGGCCATCAAGTTTTCATCGTTGATCGTATAAGGGTACACCTGCAGTCCTTGCTCTATAGCATCTCGGACATCTTCGTTGTCGAGTCGCTTGAAATTGGGATGGAGCGAATAGATCGGAACCTCTGCCGTAGCGGCCATCAAGGAATGTCGTACAGGATTGCAATCATAAAGAAGCCCGATCTTTACCTCCTCCTCCAGAAGCTTCAGAAACACGAGATTCTTATGATCGAATGACGATACCACTACATTCGCAATTCGGTTATTTCTTTTCATTAGCTCGATCAGAGCCGGCTCCAGCTTGCGTCCACGCGAGTCTTTAATCTCTATGTTGATCGTCACCTCGGGCGGAACCAGCTCAAACACTTCCTCCAGCAGCGGAATCTGCTCGCCTTCATATCTTTCATGAAACCAGGACCCGGCATCCGCCCGCTTCAATTCATCGACTGTCAGCTCGCAAATCGCTCCGCTCCTGTCGGATGTCCGATTGATAGTATGGTCATGGCAAACGACGATCTCACCATCCTTCGATAAATGTACGTCAAGCTCAATGGCGTCACAGCCCTGTTCAAGCCCCAGCCGGAAAGCGGCTAACGTATTTTCAGGTGCATCCCCAGCTGCTCCCCGATGGGCAATGGTTAGTATTCGTTTGTTATACATGCCAATTCTCCTTCTCTAATCGTCTAATTTCTTAGTTCCCTGTTACTTGAATGTTGAATTGGACATGGCGGTAATAATGTGCTTTTGTGCAAAAACAAACACGACAACAATCGGAATAATGACCGTGACGCTGGCTGCCATCAGCAGATGAAAAGACAAGGCTTCATTGCCCCCGATGGAATCACGCATCTTGGCAAGTCCGACCGTAAGCACGCGCATTTTATCCGAATTGGTCATAACCAGCGGCCAGAAGTAAGAATTCCAGCTGCCAATGAAGCTGATAACCAGCAAAGTAACTACCGTCGGCATCGCCATAGGTGCCAATACCTTGTACAGGATCTGCATCCGGTTTGCACCATCCATTTTTGAGGCCTCAATGACATCATTATTGATAGAACGAAACATTTGGCGAAGCAGGAAGATTCCGTAGGCCGAGGCGGCATGTGGAATAATAAGCGCATAATAGGTATCAAGCCAGCCAATCTTGGACAGCATTACGTATACAGGCACGAATACAACCTGGTCGGGCACGATCAAGGCAGCCAGAACAAGAAGAAACAGCTTGTCTCTGCCGATAAAGCTTCCTTTGGCAAATGCATACGCGGCCATCAAGGCCACATTGATCTGCAGCACCACGATGCCGACTGTCTGGATGATCGTGTTTAAGGAAAAACGGGCGAACGGAATCTTATCAAACACGTTCAAGAAATTGCTCCACATGAATTTCTCCGGCCAGAAGGTAGGTACGGCCAGCCTTAATTCCTCAGGAGACTTCAATGCTGTGACCCCCATCCAATAGATGGGAAAGAACATAAATAAGGTAACGATAACGGCAGCGATGATACGGGCAGATACGAACACCGAGCTTTTCATGTGATGGACAACCTACCCTTCGTAATGGACTTTTTTTCTGGAAACATACATCTGAACGATCGTCAGAAGTACAATGATAATGAAGAAGATAATAACGAGCGCAGAGGCTCTGCCCGTCCTGAATTCACCAAACGCCATTTCGTAGATCCAGAATACCATGGCCTTCGTTGCATCCAACGGACCTCCGTTCGTCATAACGTCGACGGATTGGAAAACTTGCATGGAGGAGATAAAGTTGGTAATAAACAGAAACAGAGTAGTCGGTGACAGGAGCGGAAGGGTAATGCTCCAGAACTGGTGCCACTTGGTCGCTCCGTCGATACTTGACGCTTCATAGTAATCCAGAGGCACGCCTCGAAGACCGGCGATAAAGATGATCATCGTAAAGCCGACTCCTTTCCAGACGGAAACAACTATCAGTGCCCATAACGCCGTTTTCGGATTCATCAGCCAAAGAACGGGCTCGATTCCCATGTTGCCCAGCAATTTATTCAATACGCCGAACTGGCCGTTAAATATCCATAGGAAGATCATCGCAACGATAACCATTGAAATATAATGCGGCATGAAAATCAGGGAGCGCATGAAACTAAAAAACTTTGATGAATGATTAAACAGCAACGCGAGCAGCAAGCCAATCGATAGCGTAAGGGTCACGTCCAAAACCGTATACGTAAACGTAATTTTCAGAACCTTGTAAAAGGTATCACTCGTCAGCAAATACGTGTAGTTATCGAATCCGATAAACTTCTTGATAGGATTCGTCATATTCCAGCTTGTGAAGCTCAAATAAAAAGAGTTGATCAAAGGATAATAAACAAATATTAATAAACATAGCAAAGCTGGCAAAGCAAAGGAAAAATCCTTCATGCCTTCCATCCAACGAAATCGGGATCGCTTGCTCTGTGTGCTGATAGACAGCGATTCTGAACTTGCCCGACGATTGGTCATCGTCTTCATGGCGACTCCCCTCTCATTTGCAGAATTGACAGCCAAGCAAGCCTGTCCAAGCACTTGCATTGACCGATATGATTGCTTAATGAATTCTTTATTGATAATCCTTCAAGATATCGTTCATCCCTTTAACTGCATCTTTCAGAAGAGGCACCGGATCCGCATTCTCCAACAACATCTTGCCAACGATATCCAAATATTTCTTGCTAAACTCCGGATATGCAGGGTGCTGCGGCCGCCCTACTATGTTATCGAAGTTGTCGAATAGCACTTTATATTGAGGATATTTCTCAAAAAACTTTTTGCCTTCCTCGGTGTTGATGACCGATTTGTGAGTCGGCAAATATCCAGTTCCATCTGCCCATCTGATATTGTTCTCCTTGTCTGTCAAAAACTTAACAAACTTCCAGGCTGCCTCTTTCTGCTTCTCAGGGGCTTTATCCATAATTACGATGCCCGCCCCACCGATATGGGCCTTCCGCTCTTTATCACCCGGAAGAAACGACATGCCCACTTCAAACTTCGCATTATCGAGATAGGTCGCTTTCAAGGTTGCAGACGAATGCTCGACCATAGCGACCTTCTGATCAAGGAACATTTGCCGCATATTATCGGAAGCTCCTGGTCCGTATCCCATTTGCACAGAGCCTTCCTGCGTCCATTTGCGGAAATTCTCGATCCATCTCCAGCTCTCCGGCTGGTCAAAGCCTACCTTTTTCTTGTCCGCCGTAAGAATAGTACCTCCGCCGTTGGTAATCCATGGATCGAAGTACCATGTATCCCAACCGGGCACCGAAAAGGCATATCGGGTTGTTTTGCCGTTTTCCTTGATCGTTACCTTCTTATTGAAATCTTCGATTTCCGACCACGTTTGAGGAGGTTTGACCCCGATCTTATCAAGCATCGTCTTATTGTATATGAACACACTTGAACTGACGATCAATGGAAAGCCATACTGCTTGTTGTTGTATCCGTAAGCTTGAAGCATCCCTTTGGAAAAATCGTTCAGGTCGATCTGATCGCGCTTGATGAAAGAAGTCAGGTCCGTGAACACCCCACCCTCTGCAAAGTTAGGAAGGGAAGCCACTTCCACATTCGTAACAGCGGGTACAGAGTTTGCGGCTACGGCTGCCTGCAGTTTTTTGTGCAGATCGGGATATCCGCCTTGGAACACCTGCTCTACCGTAATATACGGATATTTCTTCTTGAACTCTTCAATCATCGTGTTGACTATAGGCATTTGCTTCTCAGCATGGGAATGCCAGTATTGAATCGTGATGGGCGTTGTGTCCTCTGCAACGGGCTTGGTTGCTGCAGCGGGTTCGGATCCTTGGGAACAACCGTTAAGCAGTGTCGCCGTCATGGCTGCTACAGACAACACAGCTGTCATTTTTTTTAATTTCATAGTTTAAGAATACCCCTCTCATTTTTGTCCAGCATAAGATTGCATTTTGAAGATTCCCTTATTGATGAACGTATGCAAAAAGACCAAGAAAATACAGAAAAGACAATAGAATGGATCGTATGCAAACATACGATTTCTTTGTCTCTTGGGTAATCTCATGGTCTCCGTAACCCAGAGTGATTTAATTATAATTGGCAATTAAAGCGTTTTCATTAAGATAATTTTATTATACCTTATGTCACTTTTCCATTCAAATATTATTTTGAATCCAAGATCAATGCAGCACGTCCTTATAATAGATACTTGCCTGCTTGCTAGTATCCGTTGTAGAAACATAGGAAGCAAAGCCGAATGACAAGCGTGCATAGCCCGGGGTGCTAGGATTTGGGATTTGGATTGCCATGCCTTCGGGTTCTCTATACAGCAACGAATATCCGGCTTTTGTAAGCCCCCGATTCACTAAAGCTCCCGTGTTGAAGTCATATATGCTAATGTAAGTATTGCCGTTAGGAGCTACTGAGTTCCCATTCCCATATGCTGTGCCTTCCAACAAATAAGCATAATTTCCATAGGACGTATAACCTTGGAACGAAGTAACCGTTGTATCCACAGCTGGCATATTTATCGTAGACCGCACAACATAGTTTCCTAACTTCACTTGCGCCAGATCAAACAAGCTGAGCTTATAATTCCCATCGGTTGCTTTATACCGCGAAACCAAATAGCCATTCTTCATGTCAATGCTGACTGTTGCATTGGTGGATCCAGGAACGAGCGTATGCTTCTGAAGCCACGGGGTATTAGGCGTTACTACCGCACCATCCGTGAAAGGAAATCTGGCGATCTTCGTCCCCCTTGCTCCATTCACACTATCAGGCACACCGTCCGTCTCTGTCCACAGATAAGCAACTGGCTGTCCACTCTGCCCAATGCCTGGCTCCACACCGATGGACACCCCGTGTCCGGCTCCTAACACATACATATAGCTGATAATGTTGCCTGCGAAATCGAGCTTGGTGATGCATAAATCCCCATTCGTTTTTCTAACCGCAGCAGTGGGGGCCGACGACTCGCCCGGCAGTTGAAGGCCACCGCCAATTAATTGCACCGTGTAAATATGTTGATTGACATTATCGTAGCCAAAAGACTGCAAGACTGTGCTGCGTTGTAGATTTTTTTTAAGAATTGATGGATCCGAGCTATCTGACAAATCAAATACCTGAGTTACCGGAAGCGGATCTGCTAAAACTTGTTGATTCGGTGGCAAAATTGGAATCAGCATCAAGGCTGCCAGCAAAACTGCACATATTTGTACAGCCAAACGACGTTTAAATATCGTACCCTTTCGTTCTCTCAATTGCGGCATTAACGTTTTCAATTAACAACACCTCCGAATTAGTATAAATTTCATCATTCCATTCTCCTGAAGCACAGTAAAAACTGTCTTTCCAGCGGTATTTTCACCTCACCTTCCTGAAAGCCTGCCAATGCTATAGTCTAAAAATCCCGCTTCATCAAGTGATGAAAGAGATTTATGGCGGCATAGAGGTTACAACAGGTTGCAATAGCACCTTCCCTGCCAGCTCCCCTTTTGACAGAGTAGCTTCGTAAGTGGGCATATCCTTGGGGGATTCGGCATGGGGCTCGACTCGGATTACCATAGTGACGATGTACCTGCCGATACAGCCAAAGCCCCAGCTCTCAAAGCATCATCGATTTCCTCTTGGTGGACGACAAGCCCTCCCGCTATAATTGGAAGCGGTGTCATATTCGTTATTTCTCGTATAACTCTGGGCATAACCCCCGGCATGACCTCGATAGCATCAGGCATGCTTTGCTCGACTGCCCGCATCCCCCTCGCTACCGCACTCCGATCAATTAGGAATATACGCTGAATAGCCATAAGCTGATGTTCCTTGGCAATCCGGATAAGGTTGCTTTTCGTGGAAATAATGCCTGTCGGTTGAACATGCTTAGCCATGTAAGTAACACCGCTGCGATCAGCGGCAATTCCTTCGATAAATTCCATATGAATAAAAACATGCTTCCCTGCGGCTTTAATCCGGTCTACCAGTTCTTTGATGTTAAAAATGGATCCGGTTAATAAAAAAACGATATTAACCTCTCCTGACAAGGCTCTTTCCATATCTTCCTCTTTTTGAACCGCAGCTATTGTTTGGTGCTCTACCAAATCGACGATCGGATACATGTGATGCCCCCCTCAGCTAGATAGTGACATCATTCATTATACCATTTACTTATAATTACAGTTTGGGGACTATACTTATAAATAAATGATATCCTTGATACTTGGAATAATATATTTAGGGCGGCAAACGTCATTTTGTGCCATTTCTCTAGTGCTGATGCCTGTCAGTACAAGCACAGAGGACATACCCGCATCATTCCCCATTTTGATATCTGTTTCCAGTCGGTCTCCGATCATAAAACAGTTGCTTGAATCAAGTCCGATATGCTGTAAGGCTGCCTCCGCCGCAATGGGTGAAGGCTTCCCAACAACTAGATCAACGGGTCTGCCTGTGGCTGCTTCCAATGCTGCAATAAAGGTTCCTGTATCCGGCAATGTTCCATCTTCAAGCGGACAGGTCGAGTCCGGATTCGAGGCAATGACAATTGCTCCGCGTAGAACCGCCTGATAAACAAAATTAAGCGTGTCATAGTTAAAGCTCCGATCCCATGATAGAACGACGTAATCCGTTTTGTGCCCTTCAACCGTCAACGGGACTCCGTGCAGCCGCAGCTCTTCACATATCGGTTCTTCACCAACAACGTACACATGTTGTCCTTGTTTTAGATGCTTCTGCAGGTACCTCGCTACGATCAACGATGAATTCAGCACATCGTGGATAGAGGTCGGTATGCCCATTCTCGTCAGTTTTTCCGCATAAGAGATTCTTGGTGCAATCGGTTTATTGGATAGAAATACAACCTTATCACCTCTAGCCCTCAGTTGGCTGATAGCCAAAGCTGCCCCTTCAATCATGGTGTCACCTAAGTAAACCGTTCCATCCAAGTCAAAAATGTAACCTTTCAAATCAAATCCTCACTCTCCCGGTAAAACAAGAAAACCCTTATCCGCAGTAAACAGATCCCGCCAGCAGCGGAAAATGTTTACGGATAAGGGTACTCGTTTACTCAACCTTTTACCGTATTTATTATTGATTTGAATTATAGAGGAAAGTTTAACTTGTTGTCAATCATTCTTTTTGTTGATAAATCTGAGCCTACAGACCTCTAATCCGAGCCCTATCAGCAAAGTCCTGATGACGTTGCGACTTGGACTTTCTAAGGTTTATTTTTGTCAAATTGTATAGACCTTGCAATACATATGCGTGTCTTGTCAGCTAAGACAGATTCATCGGTCCGATTCGTTCGGCAAGCTTGTCGAGCGACTGGTTCATCCCCAGGAGCGCATACTTCAACATCTCTCCCGGCGTCCAGCCATATTCCGTTATCTTAAGTTCCGTCCGCTCGCCTATTGAGGAAAACTCGATTACAAATTCAACATTGCTGGGAAAATCCGATGGGAGCCCTGCCTCTGCCGGATCGATGTAATTGCCGTTTGCATCGCTTAAATACTGGTTGAACTCTAGCCGTTCCAATGGCTTGATTACTTTGTAGATACCTGCAGAGTACGACTCCTGACCGCCATGTGAATCAGGTGCACGCATGCAGAATAGAAACTTTCCTCCTTCTCGAAAATCGATTTCACACCGTGGAGACGTATAATGAGCAGGTCCCCACCACTGCATCACTAGTGATGGATTCGTCCATGCCTTCCACACCAATTCCACCGAAAAATCGAAAACACGTGTAATTACGACATCTTGCTTATTAAGGCTCATCGTCAATCTCCTTTTCATGGTTTTTGAGCATGTTCTCCATCTCATTTTTCAGAACGGCATCCAAAGCATCCATGCGTCTGTTCCACCTTTGCTTGACATGATTGGACCATTCATCAAGCTTAAACAAGACCATGGGAGTCAGCCGATAGATACGTTGCTGCGCTTTTTTCTCCACGCTGATTAGATTAGCTTTGAGAAGAATTTTCAGGTGTTGAGAGATCGCCTGAGGACTGACTGGGAATTGCGCGTGGATGAAGGATGCGGGGCATTCTTCGTGTTCGGCAAGCAATTCAATTATTTTCCTTCGGGTAGGATCAGCAAGCGCTGAAAAAATATCGACCGGCATTTATTTCTCACCTCATTTCTCGACCTCGCTTTGGTATTTGTCTCGTGATAATTTGAATTTAACAAAATCAGCCAGAATTCCCCGACTTCCAACGACAATGTCCTCAAACTGCTGTCGTTAAGTCGGGGATGAATAGCATTTATCTTGTAGCAAAAGGATTAGATCTCTTCTAAAATAGGAATATATGTTCTCATTCATTTCCAGAGAAGGAAGTGAAACCCGCATGATTCGCTGTATAAAAACAGAATTCCGAACGACACAAGAGAATCTAAATCGACTGTTTGCATGCAATCGAATATCCGCAGAAATATGGAACGAATGTCTGACCCACGCTAGAAATTATGCACGCCAACACGAGGGGAAATGGATCAGCCAATCGTAGTTGCAATCCGAACTGAAAGGGCAATTCCCCCTGCACTCTCAGTCGGTCCAAGCGGTATGCCATAAGTACTTATTCTCGCGGGATAGCGCACAACAAGCGAGAAAACAAGGACTGAACCCTAAATACCCCTACAAGAAGAAGAGCCATTTCAACACGAAATGGGTGGACAAAGCTTTCCAGATCGAGGGGAATACCCTACAACTCAGTTTAGGGGTATGGAAGGGAAAAAGACAGCAAGCCATCCGGATTACAGTGTCTCGCCTGCCTGCTGCAGAGATCAAAGAAATCGAACTCGTTTTTGATCGAAAACTCATGATTTCAATGAGTTACGATGATGGAAACGTAGCTAAGGTAGTGAACCAAAAGTTATCCAATTGGAGCTTTGGCAAGATCCAGAAGCAAATCCGATACAAGTTTGAAGCCTATGGAATCCGCGTGAAAACGATCGATGAAAGCTATACGAGCCAACAATGCCCTTGTTGCGGTAGACGGAACAAGACGTCTACAAGAAATTACAAATGTGGGTGCGGCTATAAGGAGCATCGGGATGTCCATGGGAGTAAAGGGATCTTATCCAAGCATCTGTATGGAGAGATCCGACATTTGGGAGAAACCCCGGAGATCAAGTATCTACGGATAGCCTAAAGCTAGAAGTAGTAGATGGTGAGGTACCCACCTACTTGCGAAAGTGTTGCTTACGATAGCTTGCTGTCAACGTTTCCGCTATCAGGGTAGTGAAAGACAGCAGCCAACCTGCTGTTTTGTAGAAAGTTACGGTAAGTAGTAGTAAGAAACTCCTGCCTCTAAGCAAAACGTAGGCAGGGGAGGTTCATGATGGAGATTATTCGAAAAGGGAAAGAGATCGGCTACAGTAAATTGGCCAGATAAATTGAGGGCTAGTAGAATAAAGCCAATAGACAAGGAGCGAAACTACTATGCCCAAAGAAAGACGTATATTCACAGCCGAATTCAAGAGCAAGATGGTTCGGTTATATGAAAGCGGAAAATCACGAAGAAGTATAAGGTTTTTAAAACGGAATTCGCTAATCATGCTCATTGCTTAAACTCTGAACAGCTAGCGTTGAAATTAAGTGATTATGTTCACTGGTTTAGCCACATATTCAAAAAAAGAAAGAGCACCCATTTCACTAAGCAAGAGGTTTATCTCACGTTTTTCGATATGACGACTTTTCCTCGTTTCGGCAACTCTTCGCTTTTGCGATACGCCTGAAGCAGGCCTTCAGCAGTAAAGGGATAGGCCTCATCGATATGGATTCTCAATTTATTCTCTTTCATATGGCGAACAATAGATTCAAAGTCGGTACGGTTAGGTCTTGCCTGGAAGAAACATGCGTCAATGTCGCGAACCTTCGGATATTGATTGATCGCGAATGCCACCACTGAAATATAGGTTCCACCATTCTTGATGACCGAGTAATTCTTCTTTCCGATTTCTCCTGGTAACCCGGTACCGAAAGTGGATGGGTCCATAGCGGAATCCACTACGATATCAACAGGATCTGTTATTTGGGTGGCAAAGTCGACTTTCGTGTAATCGAACACCTCGTCCGCACCGAGTCCTTTGACGAAATCATGATTATAGTCCCTCGCGGTTGCGATAACATACGCTCCATGCTGCTTGGCCAACTGGACCGCCGCATGTCCCACGCCTCCGGCGCCTGCTTGAACAAGGATGCGTTGCCCTGATTGAAGACGGCCATGCTCAAACAGCGCTTGCCAAGCTGTCAAGGCAACCGTAGGCGCGGCGCCTGCCTCTTCGAAGGTAAGACTCTCAGGGATAACCGCAAGAAGATCTTCCTCCGCCGCAACATAGTCCATGTAGGAACCCCTATCAACCATGCCCATGACACGATCCCCCGGCTTGAAGTGACGCACTTTTTCGCCAACCTTCTTTACGATGCCGGCTACTTCATTACCAAGAACAAACGGTAATTGAAGTTGAGCCCGAAATTTATCGGCCATCGGACTTTGAAGAATCGCGCCGCTGCGAAATAGAATATCTGCGGGATTGATGGAAGAGGCGTGCATTTCGATGAGAACCTGTGTGTCGGTGAGTGCGGGGACCGGCACTTCCAGTTCCTCTAGTACTTCCGGTATTCCAAAACTTGTCAAAACGATAGCTTTCATGACTTATCCTCCCTCTTAAATTGAACATACGTTGATTTTTTAACTGCAGCTATTTCTACTGTGTTAACTGGGTCAAATCCTTGGCATGATCCGATAATTGCTTTCCCAGTGGGAGGTAATATCAACCGTTTTGCCGTCCTTTGTGGAGCCGATGATGATGTCATCGTCGAACAGATAGCTTTTTATGAAACACCTCATGCAATAACATGATTTCTGCTTTTTGGCTGACGGCATGGTTCCCAAGCTTTACATCAATTATAAAGTCATTGCTTAACATCTGGCGGTATATGGAAATAATATCCTTTTCAGGAAATTCACTCATTGACTTCGTTTCGGGCGGGATTACCGGGATTCCGGCTTGTTCAACCAGGCGAATATTTTGTTTAATATCTGCAGCGATCTTGCTTAGAGTGCTTTCACTTCTTGCTGTCTCTATATCCACCAGTCCGTCATACGTATAGAAATGCTTGTTGACTATAGCGAGTGCAGCATGCGAAACATGGAATGCTTGAATATTTTTTTGTATTTCATAATGCAAATCCGCTGATTCGAATATTTTGGCAAGCTCTTTCACTCTTTCGGTCGTTTGTCCATTTATTTCACCAAAAATGGTTCCTTGATGTTTTTCGGAACCGAATTGAGCGTATAGAACATCTTCTTTGATGTCTCCACCGGCGCCCGGGAATCCCGGAAGTAAGCGATCACCCACGATTTCAAGCCAAGAGTCATATCCAATGGTATTGGTAAAGGTGACGATGGTCTTGCTCCGATTATGCTTGATCGCAGACAGGGCAGATTCGACCTGATCATATCGTACTGGAACAAAGATAAAATCATAAATGTCGTCGTTATCAAGCTTTTCTATCGTCTTGATAGATATTTGCTTTATCGTTCCATTATCGTTGTATTTCAGGCCGTCCCTTTTCAGCGCCTCCAGTCTCTTTCCTCGTGCCAGTATAGTGACGTCCAGTCCCGACTGTGCTAATCGGAGTGCATATACACTGCCAATCACGCCGGCGCCAAATATCAAAAGTTTATGTGGTTTGGTGTTCAATATGATCCTTCCTTCCATAGAATTAGTCACAGATTGTTTAAGCAACATCTGTTTGATAAGATAATAATATCGCAAGCTTATGATTTCAACCGGCAGAATTAGATGAAAGTTGCATAGGCAACACATTGTGATAATTGATGTTTAACAAGGAGATAAGAAATGGTAAATCAGGAAGATCCGAGGGTGTTACGCACACAAGAGTTAATTAGAGCAGCGTTCAGAGATTTGTTGCGGAGAAAAGGATTTGATGCAATCACCATCAAAGATATCGCTCAGAAAGCAACCATTAACCGCGCCACCTTTTATGCCCATTTTGAAGATAAATATGCTTTGCTTGACGAAGTCACAGAACAGGCTTTTCATGAAATGATTCCTGAGCAAGTGGCGAATGCCCAGGAGTTTACGGATGAAATATGTGACCAGTTGATCTTGCTGACGCACCAATACATCGTGGATTTTTATTTGATCTGCAGAATGGATTCCAATTCGATGGCGACACTTGTCGATGAAAAAATAAAGAAAATGCTGCAGCAAACCATAGAGAGTATTTTTCTGAAAGGGGATACCCACCATGGGGCGGACAGGCATCATATAAAAATCATGGCGGCCATGACAGGTTCAGCGATTTATGGCGCTGCGCATTATTGGTTAAATGTCGAGGAAAAAGATCGAACCGATCTGCTTCTAGACATTGTTCGTCCTTATGTAATGAACGGTCTGGGGCTGTATCGCAATGGCGATGAATACAGATGAATAACGAGACGGGTCAGATAGGAACGATATGGTGATTAGTTTAATTCGCTGCTGCGAAAGTTGAGCTAATAACATCTCCCAATAAATAAAACGAAGGTACCTACACTTTGGGCACCTTCGTTTTATTCGTTGTAATTTATTCACCGCTTTATCTTGTAAAACTCATGATACAGCTTCATTAACGCACGCTTTTCGATCCGCGATACATACGAACGTGAGATCCCCAGCGACTTGGCAATTTCCCGCTGTGTTCGCTCCTCGCCCCCGGCCTCCAGCCCAAAACGGCCCACAACAACCTCACGTTCACGCTCCTCCAAGATGTCCAGATTCCTATAGATCTTCGACTTTTCAATCTTCAGCTGCACCAGATCGGCCACATCATCCGCTTCGGAACCGAGAATATCGATTAACGTAATCTCGTTCCCTTCCTTATCTGTACCAATCGGATCATGCAGGGATACATCCTTACGGGTTTTCTTAAGCGACCTCAAATGCATAAGTATTTCGTTCTCAATACAGCGGGCTGCGAAGGTAGCCAGCTTTGTACCTTTATCAGGTGAAAAAGATTCGATCGCCTTGATCAATCCAATCGTACCGATTGAGATCAGATCCTCTAGATCCTCGCCAGTGTTGTCAAATTTTTTGACGATATGCGCGACGAGACGTAAGTTATGTTCGATGAGTAAATTACGCGAATGTTGATTCCCGGCTGCCATTTGTCTTAAATGTTTATCCTCATCCGCTTCGGATAGCGGTTGGGGAAATGCATTGTTTTTGACATACGAAACCAGCAGTACGACCTCTTTAATAAACAAAGCTATTGCCGAGAACAGTCCAGGCATACTCAGTCACCCCCACGTTGCGATTAGTATCATCATATGTGGGTGATAGCCTATAAGTGCCTGTACCTTTAAAATTAGAAAAACTCGATTTGGCAATATCTATTCGGATCGGGGCTGCATTATAATCTATAACAGGATTGCGAGCGATCAGCTCACGATCTTACAGCTATAGAAGCTCATGCTTGACAAGCAGCGATGCTCCACTAAACCCAGCATTGCCTACACCCTTTATAACGATCACATAGGCAATTGCTGGTGAAGCCTGACCCTATCATGACCAGGACTTGTTTCAACTGAAAGAATGGATTCCAGTCCTTTAATCTGCTCGACCGCCAATAAGATTTTATTCCGATCCTTAACCTGCAGGTTAAAATAGAATTGGGTTTTCGCTCTCCCGTCTTCGTCATCCATTTGATCCAGATCATGCGTCATTTTTACATTTATGATTTGAATGCCTTGTTCACTGAATTTATAAGCAATGTTTCCAAGCATACCGGGATCATCATGTGCTTTGACCGTGACATCATTACTTCGGCGGTGCCTTAGCAAATACTTCTCCCATTTGTTTAACAGAAGAAGGCTGATAAGAACCAGAAGCGTCGCAACAAAGGCAGGGTATATAAATCCCGCGCCAACGCACAAGCCTATGCTTGCTACAACCCAAATTGAGGCTGCCGTGGTTAATCCCTTAATAGAGGAACCGTTACGGAGAATAGCGCCAGCTCCAAGAAAACCAATACCGCTAATGACTTGAGCCGCCAAGCGGGCAGGATCAATCCGTACGTTAGCCTCCGCAACAAACTCGGAGAAGCCGTAGATCGAGAGCAGCATAATGGTGGCTGACCCCAAGCATACCAAAATGTGTGTACGGAAGCCTGCTGCATGGTTATGCCATTCACGCTCCATGCCAACCAATCCACCGAGAACAACAGCAAGCACCATCCGCCATAGAAGCTCAACGTTGCTAATGAACCAAATGCTGGATATTCCGTTCAACGTGTTCACTTCTTTCTTCTCGCTTTCTAAATCAATAAACGATGATCCCTTTGGTCACATTCATACCTGCATAATTATCCATGATTTGCGGTACTTCATTCAGCGGGAATCGATGGCTGATTAAAGGCTCCACCTTGACAATCTTTTGGTCAATCAGAGCGATTGCTTCTTCATGCGTATGTGGATTAATAAAGGAACCGAATATACAAAGCTCCTTGGTGAAAATCGCATAAGGTGATACTTGGATTTGCGTTGACGGATTGGCGACGCCGAATAGCAGCACTTGCCCACCCTTTCTTGCAGCTTCAATGGCAAGCTCCATTGATTCCTTGCGTCCCACGCATTCAATGATTACGTCGAATTCTCCTTTAAGCTGCTCCATTACTAAAGCGGTTGGCTGCACGATCTCATCAGCACCCAGTGCCAACAACGCCTTATGCTTTTCTGCAGCAGGCTCACTAACCACGATCCTTGCAGCGCATTGCTTTTTCACCAATTGCAGGAACAATTGACCGATAAAGCCACCGCCGATCAGCAGTACGGAATGAATCGGGCGAATGTCGACTTTCTTGAAGCCATGCAGCACACAACCAAGTGGCTCAACCATTGCCCCCTCGGCAAAGCTCATCGAATCCGGCAGCAAATAGCAATTCGCAGCGGGTACGATTGTATATTCACCCATGCCTCCATCACGTGTAACACCAACAGCTTGCAGGTGGTCACATAGATGCGATTGGCCATTGCGGCAATATCGGCAGCTTCCGCAGTACATATTCGGGTCTATCGATACCCGGTCTCCTGCTTTAAATGGCTTCACCTGCTCCCCGCATTCTGTGACGATACCAGCCAGCTCATGGCCGAGCACAAGCGGTGGGGTTACGGCTGCAGAGCCTGGATTTCCATGATAAATGTGCTGGTCTGTGCCGCAAATTCCGCAGCTTTTGACTTGAATCCTCATTTCATCGGGTTTAAGCTCCGTTGTTTTCCATTCCATAACTTCAATCTGGTGAGCTTCTTTGAACACGGCTGCTTTCATTGCTCTATCTCCTTCATCCAATCATATAACCACACTTCATACGAACAAGCACAATAATTAAACCTCGAGACGCAATTTCGGGTTGCTTTTATATAAGTCAGCCCAACGCTCCAGTTCATCGGTCGTAACCAATGCGGCCGGATATTTGTCCGCAATGATCTCCATTTCTTCCATAGAGTTGATCACGCCGGGACCACAAATAATGCCGTTATCTCTCATAAGCTTATCGTACGCCGGTGTCAGGAATTTAAGCTGTGTACCCAGAAAGGTACAACGCATTTCTTTCATAAAAGGGAATACGTGCGGCATATTACCACTGCAAAGTGCTCCTAATTCAATATCCTTATCAAGCTCTCTCGTCCGCATGAGGGAGAAATGGTCGAACGATATAATCTGTGACTGTTCCAGTGTATCTGTACTATAAACGACGTTAAGCGTTGCTTCCTCCAGATTGGGATACATGTCACCGGCTTGCTTCAGTTCGATAAGCACTTTAATTTTACCCTTGAGCAAATCCATCGCCTCTTCAAGCGTCGGGATCGTTTCTGTCCCACCAATTGAAAATTGCTTCAATTCCTTCAGCGTATAATCTCGAATAAATCCTTTCCCGTCGGACAAGCGGTCAATGGAATAATCATGGGTAACAACCGGAACGCCATCCTTACTCAAGTGAACATCCAGTTCCAGATGGGTAAAGTTTAAATCGCAAGCTGCTTGAAACGACGACAATGTATTCTCTGGAAATTTCTTGGGATAACCACGATGTGCAATACCTCTGATTTTCATATAAAATTCCTCCATATAAGATAGTTTATTGTTGATAAGCATGCTGCTGTTTCATCGCTAGTTCCCCTCGCATTAAATCGATATGCTTACAGGCTTAAGGTTGCGGAACATGATCAATTCCTTATAGCCCAATTGCTTCAATAAGGTGATTGTTGAATCCCAATGCTCCCCTACCCGCATAGGTCGGTGCGAATCGGAGCCAAAGGTGACTTTAACTCCATAATGGCTGGCTATTTCAAGCACCTCTCGGCACGGATTAATCCCTTCCCCACGCTCGATCCCTGAGGTATTGACCTCGTACACCGCACCGGTTTCTGCAAATACCTGCATCGTCTGTTCAACAAGCGGACCGCAGGATTGCATGAAATCCTTATAATATCGTCTGACTAAATCCATATGGCCAATAATTTGAAACACGCCGCTTTTGGCTGCTTGCTGCAGCAGGTCAAAATAGATGAATTTCTCCAGTTCCAACTGCTCCTCATCAAGCACCGTCCACAGCCCTCTATCCGATATATGCTTGCCGCCTGAAATATGGATAGATCCAATGAGATAGTCGATAGGATATTTGCGGTATATGTCCGCATACAGCTTAATCGAATCTGTAAAATAATCCGACTCCACACCTACTAAAACTTCAATTTTACCTTCATACTGCTTCTTAAGCCTCACTACCTCTTCGATATACTTTGGAAATTCACTCTTCGCCATCGCCAATCCTGGTGAGGGATGGTCCTCTTCTGCGGCAAAATAAGGAGAATGATCTGAGATCCCGATTGCCGACAAACCTAAGTCAATGGCGGAGCGGATGTAACTCTCAATTTCATCGACTGCATGCCCGCAGCGATGATGGTGTGTGTGCAAATCAAATTTCATTTTATGACTTCCTCCCAATTGGCTCCAACCAATAATTTCATCCAGCTCATCCCTTTACGGAACCAACCAGTGTGCCTTTTACAAAATACTTTTGAATAAATGGATATACCAATAAAATAGGCAAAGTGCTGACCATAATGACTGCTGATTTCAGTGTATCGGCCGGCGGTAATTCATTCGTCAAATCCATTTGTTCATCTTGAAGTGAACCGCTGAGCAGTATGTTGCGCATGAACACCTGAACCGGATACTTGTGTGTATCATTCAGATAGATAGAGGCTTGAAACCATTCATTCCAATGATACACTCCGTAAAACAACCCGATTGTTGCAAACGACGGCATCGATAAAGGGACAATGATCTTCATTAACACTTTAGCCGGTGAAGCGCCGTCAATCACGGCTGATTCCTCAAGCTCAATCGGAATCGACATGAAGAAATTGCGCATGATGAACGTATTCCAAGCACTCACAAGCGATGGCAGAACTAATACCCATAACGAATTTTGCAAACCGATATACTTGATAAGCAAATAACTCGGGATTAAACCGCCGTGAAAGACCATCGTGATAAAAATAAAAGTAACAGCGATATTTTTCCCCGGCAATTCCCTACGGGCCAGACTGTAAGCGAGCATGGCAGTCACGATCAAGTTCAGCGCTGTTCCCACCAGTACACGGAAGAGAGTAACTTGGTACGCACCCCAAATTAATGTGCTGTCGAATAAAACCATCCGATAAGCTGTCCAATCCAACTCTTCAGGGAATAAAATAAAGGCTCCTCGCCGCATCCACTCTTTTTCACTAACCAAGGAAGTAGATAAAACCGACAAAAATGGCAGCAAAAAGGCGAGAGATACGAGGACAAGAACAATGTAGATCAACCATTGGGTTGTTTTTTCGCTTTTGTTAATCATAGTATTTCCCTCCCCTTACCACAGCCCAGGCTGATCCATTTTTTTGACGATGTAATTGGCGAGCAGTATTAAGACCATACCCACAATATTTTTGAACACACCAATGGCGGCCGCGAAAGAATATTGCATTTGCAGCAGGCCTTGCCGATATACATACGTATCAATGATATCCGCAACTTGATACACGGACGGAGAATACAATAGAAAGATCTGCTCAAACCCCGCTTCCAAAAATTTGCCTACATTCAGGATGAGCAAAATGGATACGACAAAACTAATGCCAGGCAAAGTAATATGCCACATTTGCCGTAAACGGTTGGCTCCGTCCATCTTGGCAGCTTCATACAGCTGCGGATCGATTCCCGCCATGGCTGCAAGATATAAAATACTGCCCCAGCCTATCGATTGCCATACATCGGAAATGACCAGAATGGTTCGAAAATAGGCCGGCTCACCCAAAAAGGAAACTGCTTCTTTACCGAGGGCGCTTAGAATGGCATTCAGAATCCCATTGTCTGTTGACAACAAATTGGTCAATAATCCGGCAACAACAACCATGGAAATAAAGTGCGGTAAATAAGAAATGGTCTGCACGCTTTTTTTAAACCATTTGCTCGTGACTTCATTCAATAATAGAGCGAGCAGGATCGGAGCGGGAAAACCAAAAAACAGTTTATACAAACTGATGATAATGGTATTTCCAAGCACATTCCAAAAATAATAGGAATCGAAAAAACGCTTGAAATGTGTGAGACCTACCCACTCGCCGCCGAATATTCCCTCGATACCATCAAAAGGTGTGATGTCCTTGAACGCAATGGATACACCAAACATCGGAATGTAATGAAAGATGAAGAAGTAAAGCAGACCGGGAAGCATCAGAAAATAATAAAACTTTTGCCTTCTCCAAATATTTCCAATCCTCTGTGAATTCATAGTTGCAACTCTCCCGTCCAGCCATTCAGTAAGGCGATGCGGCAGGTCCTGATCAACCTAACCTGCCGATACGCAGTATGGGCTTATTTCTTTTGTTTGTTGTACTGTTCCGTTTGGAAATCAATCAGTTTATCAAGACCTGCCTTGTATAGCTCATCTACAAACTTATTGTAATCACTAATTGGACGGGCACCCATAATAAACTTGATAACTTCCTCTTTCCGGAGACGATCCAAATCGCCCGCGTTCGGTACCTTTTCCTTCAGAGCCATCTGGTCATAAATGACACCAAGATCGAGAGGCATTTTCACTTTGTCAAACTTGGTTAATTCATTATTCAGGAAATCAGAGTGCTTAACCCGCAGTGGATCATTTGTCGCATACTTTCTTTCCATAGCCAGTCCAAGAGTAATCATAAACTCTCCGGCGTAAGGACTTGGATTGAATACCTCGACGGTCTTCTTGCCTTCGTCAGCCCATTTCCAATGTTTGTCCTTTAAACCGTACCAGGCCGTCAAGTGGTTCTCCACGTTTTGATACTGCCAGTTAATGAATTTAATGACCCCTTCCGGACTTTTTGAAGATTTAGTTACAAGCATGGCTGAAGATGTTCCAGGATATGCCGTTTGGAAGTAACCTTTAGGTCCTTTAATATCAGGAATGGCTTGATAGTCCATCTCCTTCACCGTCTGTGCTACTTTCGGAGCATTAACAGTCAAACTAGAGTACCAGATGTCCACCGCACCGACACGATTGGTCTTCAACATTTCCAATACATCATACTTGGCGAACGTTTCACGATAAATGTAGCCCTTCTGGTACCAGTCTGCCATCTTCGCCAAGAAATCGACGTAACCTGGCTGCAGCTCGGGAATTTTCAGCTTGTTGTCCTTTGGGTCTATCCAATTGCTGTAGCCGTTCTCGGTGAAAGCGCCGACCAAGCCATATTGAAACCGGTCGTCCAGCAGGATAGGAATGGAATCGTCCTTCCCGTTGCCATCTGGATCTTTTTCCTTGAAAGCTTTAAGCACATTTTCGAATTCATCAAGCGTCTTCGGCATTGGGAGGTTCAGCTTCTGCAGCCAGTCAGCCCGAACCCAAAGCGGGAAAGGAGCTGTCGTAATAATTCGTGGAATACCCCAGATTTTCCCGTCCTTGTCCGTCATAAGCTTCCAAGCATCGGCGTCCCACGCCTTCTTGATGTCGGGACCGTATTTGTCCAGAAGATCATTCAGTGGGATAATGGCCTGCTTGTATTCATCCCAGCCTCCTTGAAAGACATCCAGTTGGTCACCTGAGGCGAGTAGAACATTCAGCTTATCCTTCTCGGAGCCTTTAGGAGGGATGATTGCCTTTGCTTCTACGCCAGTTTGTTCTTTAACATATTTCGTCACTTCTTCCAAAGCTTTCGGGTCACTGCCTTCCGGTTTGCGGGAGATCGCATTCGTATTCATATAAATGACGATTTTGGAAGCATCCTTAGACTGTTCTTTAACCGCGCCTCCCGCCGCTGGTTTAGCCGGCGTATTATTGGAGCACGCAGCAACGAGTGTGACCATCATTGATGCGGCAACGGTCGTTCCAATCCACTTTTTGTTCATTCTCTTTTTACCTCCCCATAGGTTTTCATTTGTTCGCGGTCGTTCGTAAGGCCTTCTTGAATGAAGCGCTTTCAACCCGCAATCAGAGCATAGCATGCTTAAAACGATGAAATATATAGTAGTTTCACCATGTCAAAAGATTAATGCGGAGAATCGTGGCGTATGCCCATCAAGTCGGCTTCTTTCCTTGATTTTAATAAAAGTGATATCAAGATTGTATTACTCCCGCACGTGCTGCTTACGGTATTCTCCAGGGGTCATGCCCGTCGCTTCTTTGAATAGCTTAATAAAATAATACGAATTCTGGTAGCCAACGCATGTGGCCACATCGCCAACCTTCATGTCTGTCGTTTCCAGCAGTTGCTTTCCCTGTTCAATCCGTCTGGACGTCACAAATTCAACGAACGTCTTGCCAACAAATTGCTTGAACAACCGACTGACATAGGAAGGATTGAGCGACAAGCGGCTGGCAACTGCATTTAGGCTCAAATCCTGGCTCAAATCCGCATCAATGATATCCAGTATTTTGGTAATATGATTGGTTCCTTTGGCATTAAATTCTTCCGACACGGATACAATCACTCGATCCGTAAGTTCTTCGAACCAGTCGGTAATATCCTCAATCCTCTGTTTATTCGCAAGCTCCTGATAGGGATCCAGCCCGAACAACGTATCCGTCTTGCCCCCGATCGCCGAAATCCCATACTGCAGACCCTGGAGCAGCTGTGCAAAGAAGGAACGGGCTTCATTGTAGTGGATGCGTTTCT
Organism: Paenibacillus sp. FSL H8-0034; assembly: GCF_038000305.1. Taxonomy (NCBI): domain Bacteria; kingdom Bacillati; phylum Bacillota; class Bacilli; order Caryophanales; family Paenibacillaceae; genus Paenibacillus; species Paenibacillus sp. FSL H8-0034. The sequence continues at coordinate 2,459,108 of NZ_JBBOBS010000001.1, read as the reverse complement.
CCTTGATGTTCTCCACAATGGCGTCCAACGTCTGCTTAGCCTCCTCCGCTTTCCCCAATTTAATGTTTGCGACATACGCTTCGGACAATTGTTTGAACCAATCCTGGTCCCCACTGGAAATCAAAGAGACGTCACCAATAAAAATGACTTGATTGCCGCCATATAAAAATCTAAATTGCAGCGATTCCAATGCGCCGTGAAACGAACCCGGAAGTGTGGACATATCGCTGCACGGACTGCCAATGCCGACTGTAAATCCGTCTCCCATTGATTCCTGTAGCTGCTGCATCACACCTTCAGCAATCAAAAAGACATTATCCAATGACAAGCTTCCCATAGTCATTACTATTGCAAGCTTGTCATCCTCCACTTCAGTGATCAATACCTGTTCGCCGTCATAATTGCACTGCTGCAGTAAATGAATGACCTTGATTCGGTACAAATCAATAATTTTCGGATCTTCCGCCTCCAGCAATATAGTATAGTTATCCATGGATACGACAAAACAAATGACAGGACCTAATTCAAACTCGATTCCTAAATAATCAAGCTTGGCATTAATCTCTTCTTCTGTCCGGGTACTCGGCTTCAGCAGCGAAAGAATAAATTTTTCCCTATAGTAAGGCAAGCTTTCCTGCAATCTGTCAATGATCCGTTCTTTCTCGTATACGGTCAACCGAACGAAATCGGCAATGTCTTGAAATTCATCCTTCAACTCTGGTTTGGAGCTGCCATCCACTTTCTGTTTTTGTATTCTCATCGTATCCATCACTTGCTGAAGAGGCCGGTACAGCTTTTTGGAAGATAAGAAGGCAATCAAAATAGTCGCAAAAATCAAAAACAACGATGACATGAGAATTTGCTGCTTTAAGTAATTCAATCCTTGCTCCAAGCTGTCCATACTCGTATAATTGACGAACGACCAGCCAAGCTCGGGAGAGAACGTGCTGGTGATCAGCATGTTTTTGTGGATAACGGTATTATTGGTATCTTGGAACACACGTGTATCGTCCTTGATGAGTTCAAGCAATTCGTCAGTCGTCTTCTCTCCATGGGATTTGAAAATCAAGCCCCGTTCCCGGGAGACGATCAGCAGGTTATCCTGATCCGACAGCTTGGATACGATCTTATCCTCAAGCTTGTCCACATCCAGATTAATAATGAAGGCATTGGACACACTTGAACGGATGATCAGAGTGATCACATTTTTCAAGCTTTGATTCGCTTGCATGGCTGGACGGGTATCGAGAAAAACCATGCCACGATCATCGAATCGATCCAGTGAATCAAACCAGTCCTTATCATAAAAGGAACCATAGTCGTATTGTTTGAGCAAGGTTTCGCCTCCAAAAGTTAACACGATGCTTTTGTCACGGTCATAATAATACACCGTGTCCACATAGGTACTGGACAGCTTGAACAGATTGATGCTGTTTACTGCTTCATCTTTGTTTCTCAAATACCAGTAGTTGGTCGGCAAATCCTCTGTTTTCAGATTACCCGACAAGTTCTCATAATAATACCCGTTGGGGAAATTTTCGAAATTACGAAACGACGTATTATAAATGACCTGCTTATTGTTCTCTTGTATTTGCTGTACCAGGATCTCCATCGCGCTTTTCATTTGAGTCAGAAGCACTTGGCTTTTGGTGCTGGCTTCCTGACGGAATACTTTTGTGACATTTACATAAGCCAAGATGGATGTAACCATATTTGGAATGATGGCAATCAACAAGGAATAGGTTAAAAGCTTCACGAAAAATTTTCTGCGATGAAATAATTTGCTGATATAGGTATTCATTTTATCACAAGCACCTTCCACTCAATTTCACGGGTTATGCACCTTGTCGGTAATACCTGCTCATTCCGCTCCTTCAATGATATCATGATTTGAAAACAATACGATATAATTTGAAAACAATACGATTAAAAAAAGAGGACTTCGGATCTAATTACTTTTTTAAATGTAAAATAAGCCCGCCCCAGTTCAGGGCAAGGCTTATTTCGTTTATTTGTGCGATGTTATGATTTACAAATATTACCTTTTTTATCGTCACAACACGTTTAGGATTACCCTTTCACTGAACCAACCATGACACCCTTCGCAAAATGCTTTTGCAAAAAAGGATAGATGAACAGGATGGGAAGAATCGCGAGGATGATCGCCGCGGAACGGACAGTCTCCGACGGTGGAGCTGAATCGCCGATAGAGGCTTCCATGCCGGAGGTTGAAGCGCGGTTATCGAGAACCAGCGATTTGACCAGTACCTGCAGCGTCCATTTTTTGGAATCGGTCAAAAACATAAGCGCATTAAAGTAGGTGTTCCAATGAGCCACAGCAAAAAACAGAAAAAATGCGGCCAAGGCCGGCTTGCTGAGCGGCAGGATGATACGGCCAAAAACACCCAGGTCCGTACAGCCGTCGATTTTGGCTGACTCCATCACCTCTACCGGCAATGAATCCATAAAGCTTTTGACCACGATCAGACTCCATGCATTGGTCAGCGACGGGAGGATCAGTGCCCAATACGAGTTCATCAAGCCCAGCTCCTTAACCAGAAAAAAGCCGGGGATTAGCCCTGCGCTGAACACCAGAGAAAAGACAACGATCCCGTAAATCCATTTCCGGTGAGGCAATCTTTTTTCGGTCAAGCCGTAAGCCATCGTAAAGGTAAACGCCAAATTTAAAATCGAGCCTACAATCGTAATAAACAATGTGCTGTTCAACGCATTCAGAAAACTATCCGATGACAAAATATAGGCATATGCGGCCAAAGACCATTTTTCAGGAAATAAATGGAAGGTATATGGAATATACACGGCTCGATCCGTCAAGGACAAGCTCAACACATAAACAAAAGGAAACAGACAGGATACCGAGATAATCGCCAACAACGTATAATTCACGATATCAAAAAGCGTTATTTTTTTGTGCTGCACAAAGCTCATGGTCGATTCCCCCAGCCTTTAGTAAATGCCTTCGTGTCCCAGCTTTTTGACAATATAATTCGAGGCCATGACCAGCGCCAGACCAATAAGGCCTTTAAAAAATCCGACTGTTACCCCCACACTATACATGCCACGGAGGATTCCGTTATTGTACACATACGTGTCGAATACATCGCCCACATTACGCACTAACGGGTTCATCATTAACAGAACCTGCTCAAAATTCACATCGGTAATATGGCCCAAGCGGAGGATTAACAGGATGACGATCGTCGGGCGTATGGCCGGCAATGTTACATGCCAGATTTGCTTGAATCGACCCGCACCGTCCACAACGGCTGCCTCATACCTCTCCGGGTTGACGCCTGCAATGGCAGCCAGAAAAATAATCGTTCCCCAGCCCGCATCCTTCCATATGCTTTGTACCGTGACCATTCCCCAGAACAGCTTGCTGTCATTCAGAAAGGAATACGGCTCCAAACCGACAGCCCGTATGACCTTGTTAATCAAACCGACATCAACAGATAACATGAAAAAGGTCAGACTTGCAATCACGACCCATGACAAAAAATGCGGCATATAAATTAAAGATTGATTCACCCTTTTGAATATTTCGTGACGAACCTCGTTGAGCATAATTGCCAAAAGCACAGGCAGCGGAAAAAAGAACACAAGCCCAAACACGTTGATTAATAGTGTATTGCGCAGCATGATATAAAAATGCTCATCCGCAAACATCTCGTTAAAATGCTTCAGTCCCACCCATGGACTGGCGGCAAATCCATCAATGGGGCTGTAATCCTTAAAAGCAAGCAGCAGGCCCCACATCGGTACCATCTTAAATACAGCAAAAAACAGAAATCCGGGTATCACCAGCAAATACATATGCCTGTACTTCACATATTGCGACCATGCTGAATGCGAACGGACCCGTTCCCGGGAGTTTGCTGCTGTTTTATTCCATTCAGCCTTTTGAACTTCCATCATCATGCTCCTTCCATTAAAAAATGGGAGGGTCAACGGATAGGTGCAGTCAGCTGTTAGCCGCCCGTTCGTCCGTTCCGTTGACCTGGGTTGATTAATTTCCGAAGTATTCCTTATAGCTGGCGGCAAGCTCTACGAACGATTTTTTCAATACGGCATTATTCCTTAAGCCTTCAATATATTGCTTGTATTGATCCATCGTAATGATGCCCATAATGGCTTCCGTTCTTTTCTTTTCAAATTCATCTGCAAATTTCGGCCATTCCGCCGTCCAGGTCGTCGAACGGATAATCCGGAAGGGATCGACCGTCAGCTCTTTATATAATGGCTTCACTTTTTCGCGATTTGCCAAATCGACTTCAATCGGGGCAAGCGGACTGTCTACTTTATCCCACTCGTTTCTTTTAATTGTAAACGGATCATTCGTAAAGCTTTGAATTTCCTTGAGCCCGATATCGGTCATGATGTACTTTCCATTTTCCACCTTATGGTGGACGCCCTCATATCCATAAAATAACGCTTGGGAATTTTCATCGCTGGCTGCCAAATTGAAAACATCAAGAATTTTTTTAACTTTTTCTTCAGGCACTTTTTTGGAAATGAACAGACCGCCTGTAAACCCCGGCTCCAAATAAGCGCTGTAGCCCCCTGGCCCTTTTAGTGACGGGACCAGCTCTACACTGGCTTTGGGATTGATCTTTTTATTTTCCTGATCCATCCGGTATTGATGCCAGAAATTTTTGGTATGAAATATCGTTTTACCGGAAGCAAAGAAATTATCCGGCTCAAGGCCTTTGACTGCGGAAAACTCCTTGGACATCAAGCCGTCCGCATATAATTTATGGTACCAATCCACCATGTCCGTATAAGCGTCGCTTAGTAAATTACGGTACATGCCGCCTTCTTTGTTGTATTGTGGGGTAAAGGTGCCGAAGGAAGAAGCAATCGATTCAAAAAACAGTGTTCCTATCAGCTTGTTGCCTGTATCCTTGGCTTTGATCTGTTTTAACGCCGTGTACAGCTCATCTGTCGTTTTGGGTAAAGGCAGACCAACATCATCCAGCAAATCCTTGCGGATCATCCAGCCTGTATTGATTTGAGAGCGGGCTCTCGGAATAAAGTAATACGTGCCCTTATATTTGGAAAACTTCCATGCCGCTTCAGGAATGTTCTTTTTCAAATTCGGATATTTGCTTAAATCACCGAGCAGCGGGCCTAAATCCCAAAAGATGCCTTTATCTACCGCGTTTAATGTACCGATATCATGAGGATTCTGAGCGGATACGACATCCGGCAATTCCCCGGTCGCCATCGCCAGATTCAGCTTCGTTTGAAATTCGACATCCGGAATCCATTCAATAGCCAGCTGCAGATTGTTATCCTTCTGAAATTTGGTCCAAAATTGATTTTTCATGTCGGGAACCGCAGCAAAGGTTGATACCATCGTGCTATAGGCAAAGGGCTTATTGTCTGCTGCAGTCGGCTGACTGTCCGTGCCCTTTGCATCATTGGCTGCTGGGGCCGCACTACAGGCTGCCAGCGCAGATAAGGTCATACCCAATGCAAGATACCCGGCTGTTCTTGACAACACTTTACTTTGCATGCCAATCATCCCCTCATTTATAAAAATCTTTCATGCGCCCTAGTTAAACGCTTACAAGCAGGTGGCTAATCAGAGCTTGTAAAGCTGTTTGGCATTCTCTCTAAAGATTCTCTGCCATAACGGCTCAGGTAATTTAGGAAATGCGAGCTTCGGAGAATCAAAATCCCAATGCGGGTAGTCGCTTGAAAACATCAACAGATGCTCCGCGTCCATCATTTCCAGCGTTTGCAGCAGATGACTGTCATTGTCAGGCCGCTCCAATGGCTGTGAAGTGATCCGTACATGGTCGCGCAAATAATCACTCGGGCGTTTCTTCACCCAGGGAACCTCATAACGGAGAGCTTTATATTCGGCATCCAATCTCCACATTAAAGCCGGCAGCCAGGATACGCCGCCTTCTACTAGCACAACTTTAAACCCGGGAAACCGTTCAAAGACTCCTTCTGTAATAAAGCTGACCAGATGCGCCTGAAAGCCGAGCGAAAGACAGGTATGCCACTCAATATAATGGGTGGGATACCCCGGAGTAGGCTGGATATTAATGCCCATACCGTCCGTACCCGGGTGAATGGCCAGAGGCAGTCCGGCCTCCGCACAAGCCTCATAAATCGGATAATACTGCCGCTGTCCGAATGGTGCCCTTGCACCGGAATCCGTCATCACCTGAACAAAATGCGGATGGCCCGCCCATCTTCTGATCTCAGCCGCTGCCGCTAACGGATCCTGGTGAGCAATCGTAATCGATCCTTTGAATACACCGTCGCCATTGTATTTGCCGAGCCAGGTATCCGCCAGCCAATCGTTAAATGCAGCAGCTACGGCGGTTGCAAAATCCGGATCGGGGAGTAAATTACAGAAGGCACGAGGAAGGAGAATACAATGATCGATACCATATTTCAGCACATGCTGCTCTCTCAGAAATTCAGGATCGGAGCCGCTGGGTCCCCCGCCGGGGGGCTTGGCATCCTGCCGATCCCCATGCACGGGGTTACCGTAATGCCCCCTGCCCCCACTATTGAACCGTTCGCGCCAAGGCTGCTTCATGTAGGACTGGATTTCTTCCTTGTTTTTCGGATAGGGATGTACATCACAATCAATGATTCCGGTTTTATTGGTGCTCCGATTATGCGTGCTCTTTATCTGTTCCTCCATAATGAGGTACCGCCCCTTTCTGTGTTTTCTGCCGTCTTGCCGAATAACCGTAGATCATCTGTGCACAGAAACCATAACGCGCTCCTCCTCGACACTAACCGGGAACGTCTCCAGCTTGGGCTGCTCCTCCTCGGGCAGTTCTACCTCCACCTCATAGGTTTTCACCCAGCAGCGATTGGGGTCGAACAACGAGTGCCCGTTCGTTAGATCGAATTCCCAGCCATGCCATGGACAGCGGAGAATCTCTCCTTCCCTGCCATACAGAAACTCTCCTGGCTGCGAGGGAAGCGTTGTTCCCGATACTTTGCCCACACATAATGGCGCCTGCTGGTGAGGACAGCTGTTTTTCACCGCGTAGTACGTACCATTAACATTAAATACACCCATCGTAATGCCTTCCACCGTAACAATTTTCCTTTGACCCGGTAAAATCTCACTGGTAGCTCCTACCAAATGCTTGCCCATCTGCCGATTCTCCCCTCTTCCTAATATTTAATTTCAAAGTCCGGTGAATAAGGAGCGGAGCGGTCAAATAATCCTGGAAAAGCGTTAGCGTTCACCTTTGTTTCAGTATTTTTACAGCTAAGTGTCTTACAAAATAATAAAAATACAGGAAACAACAGCGATTGGAAGGATATTTGACCGCGCAGCGGATATCTATTCACCTTATTCACCGGACTTATAATCCATAAAACTCCTCCGCATTTTCAAAAAAGATTCGATTATACAGCTTCTCCGGAAGCTTGGGAAAAGCCGATTTCGGATTGTCAAAATCCCAGTGTGGATAATCCGAGGAGAACATCAGCAGGTGCTCGGCATCCATCATTCTTAACATATCCATAAAATCCTCATCGTTACTTGGTCTTTCCAACGGCTGCGAAGTAATCCGCACATGGTCACGTAAATATTCACTTGGCATCTTTTTGACCCAGGGGATTTCGTGACGTAATGCCTTGTACTCCATATCGAGCCGCCACATCAACGGAACCAGCCATGTCGAGCTGCCCTCAACCAGCACGACACGCAAATCCGGGAACCGCTCAAACGTTCCTTCCGTCAAGAGACTGACCAAATGCGCCTGAAAGCTGAGCGACATACAGGTATGCCATTCAATGTAATGGCTTGGATTACCCGGAGACGGAAGAATATTAATCCCAATCCCATCTAATCCCGGATGCAGAGCAAGCGGTAGATGATGTCTGCTGCACGCTTCGAATATCGGATGAAAATTGCGGTGTCCCATCAGAAATCTGGCGCCTGAATCGGTAGTCACCTGGATGAAATGCTTGTGCCCTGCCCAACGGTCGATCTCCTTGGCAGCGGAGACTGGATCGCTGTGATTGATGACGATCGACGACTTGAATATGCCGTCATGATTATCGCCAGGGCCGATCCACGTATCGGCAATCCACTCGTTATAGGCCGAGGCAATTGCATTGCCGTAATCCAGATCGGGAAACTGGCAGCTGTTCTCACGCGGAATCAAGATCGCGGTTTTGATATTATTGGCTTCAAGCAGCTGCTTGCGCATGAAGCCCGGGTCAGAGCCAGCCGGTCCTCCGTCAGGTGGAAGCGAATCCTGACGCATACCGTGGGAGGGGTTGCCGTAAAACAACCCTCTCCCTCCTCCCCGAAACCGTTCTTTCCAGAACTTTGGCAAGTATTGCCTAATTTGATCCATACTTTTGGGTATCGGATGCACATCACAATCGATAATGCCGTGTTTCACTTTTTTTCGTGTAGCTCTGGAAGCATCCGAAGGTTCGTTTACTGCTGTCTGCTCATTTACTGACATCGCATCATATCCCCCTTGCTTAAGCATAGTCATTATGGTCGCTCTATCGTTGAACTCATCGATTTACCTGTTTATTGCTCTACCTATTTATTTGCCCACCTGACTAGGTGCATGCTCCTTCAACCATACCTTCAGCGGTACCTCTTCATCCGTTGGTGTGTAATAACCATTGCAGTTAATCCCGTCACCCAGCAGCTGCCGCTGAATGGGATCACACTTCGGATACAGATCCTGCACCGTCATATCGTCCTTTGTCCGTATCCAACGGTAGCCATAACCATAGAAGAGTACCTTGCGCGTAATGTCCGACCAATTCGGACTTGCCGCATGCCACAACCTCCTGTCGAAGAACACGGCCGTTCCCGGCTTCACACATACGGGAATCGCTCCTTCGAGCTGACCGAGCCCACTCTCAGGTCTGACCATTGTATTATTCAAATGGCTGTTGGGCACGATCCAGAAATTACCGCGTCCAGGCTCGGAAATATCCGATAAAAAGTACGCTACTTTCAACGACATACGTGGGCGCGGCTCCGATTCCATTTCGATATTCATCCGCCCGCTGTCCTGGTGCCAGCCGAACGTTTTATCGTTCTGCTCCGCGCCGCTTGGAGGGGTAACTATCATATGGGCATGATACAAATAAATGTTCCAGCCGAGAATTCCCCATACTTTAGGAAGCACTTTTTCATAATCGAGTAAATCAAGGAAAAGCTGATGATCCGGAATAAAGTTGGGATGAAACAATGCTTTGGTTGTGTCATGACCGGCCTTTACCTTCGTTTCGAATATATGGTCAACCTCTTTAGTAAGCGCTGCCACTTGCTCCGGCGATAGAACATTTTCCAGAATCAGGTACCCTGTCTCGTTAAACGTTTGACGCTCTTCCTCTGTTAATGCATACTGCAAACTCGATGGCTCCATTGATCATTTCCTCCATTTCAAATTATGATGGCCCTTGGCTATCTCAAGTGTAAAAGCTTTCTTCTTCTCTATCAGCATAGTCCCTTTCTGCCTTCCGTACCATTAACGATACCCGCCTCTTTGTACGATCTTACGATTGTGGCAAAATTTTTTAGAAAGAAAAGACACCTGCTGCATTTCTGTGCAAGTGCCTCTATGTAAGATAGTTTTATCCGTATTTTTCGTTCAAAAAATCTGTCGGCGAATAGCCGGTTACCTTTTTAAAAACACGGTGAAAATAAGCCTGGTCACAAAATCCCGTCTGCTCGGCAATTTCGCGAACTGTTATCGACTTGCTCAGCATCAAATCCTTGGCAACCGAGATCCGCACATCATGAAGATATTCTATCGGCGTAAAGCCGGTCACTTGCTTAAATAAACAGGATATGTAATTGGGTGTTTTACCACTATAATCCGACAAATCCTGCAGCTTGATGGATTCCTGATGATGATTGTGGATATAGTTTTTGATATCGGAAACGAGCTTCAATTTCCGTGTGCCAAGCTCCCTGTGATCCAGGTCGCTGTTGATCATACTGAGCATCTCGAGCAGAATCGCATAACAGGTTGTGTCCAGATAAGGCCCCTTCATCTGCCAATGATGGGTTAACTGCGAGAATCTCAGCTTGAAATACGCGGAATTTTGAATTTTCATTTTAAAGCTCTTTTTCTTGTCCAGTATCGGCAGCAGTCCTTGATCGGCTCCTGTCGAACTAAACACCGTTGCATATCTTTGATGGTATTCAATAGCTGCTCCGCTGCGCAGCGAACCCTCCGGAATGTACAAAATATCACCCTGCTGCAGCGGGATTTTCTCATTATCAACCCAATAAATCAATTTGCCGCTTGTAATAAAAATCAGTAAATCATGAGTGGTTACGGTGCGATCCATCCTCCAGCTGCTGTCAAGCTCCTTCACATAACATGAGTGCAGGTTAAACATCCACATCCGCCTCCTTGTATTATCACTTTAATTGTAAACGTTTTCCAAGGGAATTCCAGAGATTCGTTTCGGACGATAGGGTAATAAATTCGGAACTTACAACACATAGATTCAGTCATGATACAACAAAAGGTGGTGTCCATCCTGCAGCACAACATCTTTACCTCACGGCAGGCTGCTCGTCAAAGGAGATCGGGATTTGCAGGCTAACCTGAGTCCCTTCATTCTCGATGCTGTTAACCTCGATGCCGTATGACTCGCCAAAAGCAAGCTTGATTCTGCGCTGGATATTCAATAAGCCGAGCCCTTTTTCCGTGGAAAAGCTCTGATCGATATCCGCCGCTTGCAAGCGTCGGTGAAGCTTGTGAAGCTCTGCAGCAGGTATTCCCTTGCCATTGTCGGCAATTTCAAAGCGTACCACATTGTCCGCCGTCACCCAGCCCTTTATGGTCAAAATCCCTTTTCCGTGCTTCCGTTCCAGTCCATGATAGATCGCATTTTCAACAATCGGCTGCAGGATCATTCGTGGAATTCTCATCCTGAGGACGTTGTCTTCGATGCTGATGTGCTCACTGAATTTGTCAGTAAATCGGATGGTCATGATACGCATATAATCCTGAATGCAATCCATCTCATTGTTGATTTGGACAAAATGATCCTCCTTGATGCTGTACCTGAATATTTTGGCCATCGCTGTAGCGATCTCCACAATTTCCATCACCCGGTTGGCAAGCCCAATACTTCGTACACATTCCAACGTATTATACAGAAAATGAGGATTAATCTGGCTTTGCAGAGAAGCTAATTCAGCCTGCTTTTTGGCTAATTCCATCTGATACAACGAAATGCTGGCTTCCAGTAATTGCTCATTCGCTTCGTCAACCCGATCCAGCATCCTGTTGATTTCAATAGCCAAAAAACCCATTTCATTGCCGATCGACATTTTCAGTCTTTGCTTGCCGTCATTGTTCCCGATAAAATTGACAAAACGTATAATCCGCCCAAAGGGCAGCGTCACACTGCGGATAAACAGCAGGCCCATCACCAAAATAAGCAGTGTCATCGCCGTGCCGATCATAAAACCGCTGTTGCGGATAGCTCGCAGCTCGTCGGTCATTTCGTTAATCGGAATCATGCTGACAATTTGCCAATCCAGAAGTTCAAGCTCGTTGATTTGAACATGGTTCAGCTTCTGACGATATTCCACCTGATGCTCCCTACTGTCGCTTTCCATGCCTCCAAAAATCGATTTATCAAAGAAAGTGCCTTTCAGCGAGCTTTCATCCGCCGTAACAATGTGAGATTCATTATCGAGAATCATCAGTAATGAATTGGGTGTGTTCTTAATATTCGTTATTTGCTGGTCCAAAATTTCTGTTTTATAAATGACAATACATTTTCCCAAATCGGAAACTGTGCTGTCACTGTTTAGCGTCGAAGAAATCGAATGATAAAAGAAGTAGGCGGGCCGCTCCATTTTTTCACTATTAAATACTTTTCCGAAAAATTTCGTTTGCGAACGAAAAACAGGCAGGCTGTATTTCTTCTCAAACTCCTCAAGCACTATGTAATCCTCGGGGTTTAAGGCACCGAGAATATTGTTGTTTTTATCCACGATCATAATCGATTGAATATTTTTGTTGGAGGCTTTAATGCCAGACATAATTTCAACAACGATCTTGTTTAATCGCAATCTGTAGATCGGGTCATCCGAGCTTAAATAGTCATGTGTCATCGTGTTGTAAGAGGAGGCCAGGGCAGCATCCTTAATATCCTGTGCATAGGAAATCACCTTTTCCTCCACCTGCTTCAAGATTTTGGAGGTATGTACATTTTCCTTGTCCTCGGTCAGCCCGTAAAATTTGGAATAGTAATAAATTTGCAGTGAAAATATCATTAGCGTGGATATGCCGACAATGAGCAGCAGCTTGTGCATTAAAGTCATTTTTGTTAATAATCTCATGCCTGATCCCCCTGTAGGCTCTTGCGGTAGCCCGTCGGAGTCATGCCAAACCTTTTTTTAAAAACCTTATTGAAATAATTGCAGTCTTTATAGCCTACTGTCCGGGCAACCTCGTGTACCGATAAATGGCTTTCCTTGAGCAGCTGTTCGGCTCTATTCATACGCAGACGGGTTACAAATTCGTTGAAGGTAGATTTCGTAGCCTTTTGAAATAAATCACAGCAATACGTGTAGTTGATATAAAATTTGTGCGAAAGCTCCTTCAGATACAGCTCATTCTCATAATGATGATTGACATAGTCCAGCAACTGTTTGAAATTCTCATTGATGAGCGGGCTCGGCGCAGCATTCTCGGCTTTTGGCTCCAATTCTCTTGCCGCGACTTCTTTGGGTGGAAGCACCGACTCCAAATGGTGGCTTAACCGCTCCAGCAAAGCATCCGCCGCATCGAATTGAAGCGGTTTCAACATATAGTCAAAGCAGCCCAAGCGAATCGACTCCTGTGCATAATGAAAATCAGCCGCTCCGCTAATAATAATGAACTCTGCTTTGATCCCCTGCTCCCGGCTCAGCTTCATCAGGTCTATCCCCGTCAGCTCCGGCATCCTGATGTCCGTCATGACCACATCCGGCTGCTGTTTAAGGATGGTGTCGTAGGCCAACAAAGGATCGGTTGTATCCGCTATCACCACAAAACCGAAATCGTCCCATCTGAACGTATTGAGTATGCCTTTAAGCACCCAAGGCTCATCATCTACAATTAAAACGCGATACATAGCTTTTCTCCTTTCGCAACCATAAGGTACTTTGGATACTCATTGTACCATTCTCGACTGATCAACAGAATTAAAGGCGCCTTCAAGCTCATTCTACTTGAGGATTCATCCAAGCGTAAAGGACAGCATGAAAAAAATCACAGTCATTTGACTATGATCATCTCATTTTTTCCTCTTGGATTACTTGATGCTTGCGTTTTGTATCAGCTGGCTGTATCAGACAAAGGCGTTACATGTCGGGTTAATGCCCAAAAGAGCAGCGCTAAGGCGCTGACCGCGGCACCCAGCAAGCATACGGCGATCCAGCCTGCATGTGCGTACACGAAGGTTGAAGCCACCGAACCCGCTGCACTGCCGATGGAATAAAAGATCATATAGCCCGCTGTAAGGCGGCTGCGCGATTCCGGACGCACGCTCAAGATCATGCTCTGGCTGGTCACGTGCACAGCCTGCACGGCGAAGTCCAACGCGATTACTCCAGCAATTAACGCTAACAATGAGTGCTCGGCCAAGCCGATTGCCAGCCACGATCCCAGTAATACGACAAGAGCAATACCCGTAGTTCGCTGCCCTAACCCACGATCTGCCAGCTGTCCTGCTCGCGCTGCCGCTAACGCTCCTGCAGCACCTGCTAGCCCAAACGACCCGATTGCGGTATGTGACAGTGAAAGTGGCGGTGCACTGAGCGGCAGAACGAGCGAAGTCCACAAGATGCTGAACGCCGTAAAAATCAGCAAAGCGATCACAGCACGGATAAGCAGTACCGGTTCCTGAACAAACAGCATGAACACCGAGCGCAGCAATTTGGGATACGATAACGCCGCTGTCATTTTTCCCTGGCGAGGCAATACCCGGAGCATCACACAAGCCATCACCAGTGTTAATGCCGCGGAGATCCAATAAACCGCACGCCATCCGGCAAGATCGGTCCATACACCGGCAAAGGTACGCGCCAACAAAATACCGATAACTACACCACTCGTCACCAAGCCAACAACGCGTCCTCGATCAGCGGGCGCAGCCAGAGTCGCCGCATATGCGACAAACACCTGTACGACTACGGCCAGTAACCCGATCACAGCCATACCCAACAGCATAACAACACTATTAGGCGCACAACCCACCGTTATGAGTGCAAGAACAGATATGAGCATCATGGTGACAACCAACTGGCGTCGATCCAGTAGATCGCCAAGCGGTACCAGCAAGAAAAGTCCCAGCGCGTAACAAATCTGAGTAATCGTAATGATAATCCCAATCGACGAATAAGCGATACCGAATTCGTTAGCTATCGTGTCAAGCAGTGGCTGCGCAAAATAGATGTTGGCTACAGCCAGCCCACAAGCAACTGCCAACAACAGCGTAATGGAGCGTGAAAGGGATGGAACCATACCTGAACCGGATTTAGTTGACTCTACAGTCGTTCTGGGTTCTACACCGCATGAATCCTTGCCAACAACTAACGCTTGTTCATCAAGCTTTTCCATGTGCTAACACTCCTTTAAATACAAACCATTAATTCATACTGATCAGTATGTTATGATAGTGACTAATATATAAGTTATCATTTATGATGTCAATGGATTTGACAGTAACTTAAGAAAATAATAAAATCATATTATACTGATCGATATGAAAAGAGGGTTCCACATGGTACGTCTCCGTGAATTTGATGAGCACAAGGCATTAGACGCAGCTATGCAAGTATTTTGGGAGAAAGGATACGAGGCTACCTCATTAAGTGATTTGACTTCTACAATGGGGATTCAAAGACCCAGTATTTACTCGGCATTCGGGAATAAAAAGGAACTATTTGAAGCTGCACTTCGAAAATACACCCAGTCCCACGCTTCAAGTGTGAGAGCTCAACTTCAAAAGAATCCATCGGTCAAAGCTGCAATTCGTTCCTATTTTGACAATCTGGTGGCAAAGGAATACGAAGAGGCGCCTCATCGCGGATGCTTTTGCATTAATACGATGGTCGAGCTTGCTCCTCATGATGCCAAATTTGAAATATTGACCAGAGAGCATCAGATGTATTTGTCCGCCATATTTCAAGAAACGATCGAACGTGGCCAACAATCGGGTGAGCTCGATCCAGCTGCGAACGCAACCGCTTTGGCGCAGACACTTGTCGTATCATTAATCGGACTTACTGTGCTTATGAAATCACGTCCCAATCGTTCCTTTATTGACAATTCCGTGGAATCCATCCTTACTTTGCTCCATTAACCTGTTAGGATTGTACAATACAAAAAACCTCCCAATGGAGGTTCGATGAACGGACTGAAGTTAACGCACCGAAAGCTGACTTAATAACATGAATAGATCCTCTCGATTAAAAAAACCATCCTGATTAACATCGATTTGCAGAGCAGAACTGCTCATCGTACGTACGATATCGTCCACACCAATACGATTATCCAGCGTCAGATCAAGTGCTTTGAAGGTAATGACAGGTCTGGAAGGAATCGCATTATTCAATTCATTATTGCTCGTTTTGAACGCTCCGCTTTGTGATGAAAAAGCAACCAGAGTTTCATTCAACAATACAGGCGAGGAAAATGTTAATTTGATCGTTTGACGACTGGGATCTGTCGAATCATAGACGGCATGAGTTACTGGAATTGGAGCTGCATTGACGATAACTTGAAATTTGTCCGGCTGCATGCTGTACGTCACATCCAGGACCGAAGATAATTTTAATGTTATCGTATTTCCCGCTGCGTTGCCAAAAGCAGATAGTACGCCCACGTTCTTCACGTCCGGAATTAAGGCCGCTTCTAACGTTACAATAGCTGCTTCTGCCGCTGTTAATTTACTCAGATTCGTGACCAGAATTTTTTGGCTCACAGTGAGATTCGTATAGGTGGCTCGGGCCGCAACAATAGCTGGCTTGTCCGTTAATAAGACAGCTCCCTGGAGCGGCAATTGTTCGATCTGCGCTTCCAATGCTGAGGCTGCTATCTGATCGGCTGCGGCTGCTTCCAGTGTGACCATTGCTGCTTCCGCCGCTGTTAACCTGCTCAGATTCGTGACCAGATTTTTTTGGCTCACCGTAAGATTATTGTAGACGATACGTGCCGCAACGATAGCTGGCTTGTCCGTTAGTACAACAGCTCCCTGGAGCGGCAATTGTTCAATTTGCGTTATCATTGCAGAAGCTGCAATCTGATCGGCGGATTGATGCAAGAATACTTCAAGCTCTACAAGCCCGGTAGCATAACCGCCCGTGTTGGTAAATACTAATCTTAATTGGGTCGATGTCACTGTATCAAAATTCACTATATTTAAAGTGTTCTCCGGTGTTGCCACGTTATCTATAGCGGCGGTAGGTGTTTCTGGGGTCTTTGTTTGATTTGCCGCTTCTACCCAACTATTACCATTCCAATATTGGACAAGATAGCTCGCTGGAGGGATCACACCGCCTCCGTCATTATAAAAGTATAATTTAGCTTGATTAAACGTAGTAGGTGACCCAAAATCAATAGCCAACCAATCCGTTTCACTGCCGGTATAATAGCTGGTCCATCTGTCACGTGGTTCATTACCTTTGAAGTAAAAAGTGCCATTAACGGCGCTCCATACATTGTCACAGCCACAGGTGTAGGATGCTGTAACCTCGGGATAACCTGTCTGACTCGGATTTAAAGCAAGATTTGGTTCACTTGCTGCATT
Source organism: Paenibacillus sp. FSL H8-0034 (assembly GCF_038000305.1). Taxonomy (NCBI): domain Bacteria; kingdom Bacillati; phylum Bacillota; class Bacilli; order Caryophanales; family Paenibacillaceae; genus Paenibacillus; species Paenibacillus sp. FSL H8-0034. The sequence continues at coordinate 2,442,302 of NZ_JBBOBS010000001.1, read as the reverse complement.
AACGAGGTTTGATGCAAACACAACGGACAGCATAATGGCCATTATTACAAATGCAATCATTACTCCTTTGTTCACAGCTGAAATATAAATACCTCCATCCATAGGTTTGATCATAACATAGTTGTTACTCGGTGAAGTTGAGTGGAATCTTGTTCACGAGCGTTGAGTACATGATTGAACAGTAAGGAAAGCAGCTTCCGTGTCGAGCGAATGCCCATCCTTTTCATAATATTGGCAAGATGATTTTTGACCGTTTTTTCACTGATTACGCAATACTCGGCAATTTCACGATTGGAAAAACCATGTACAGCAATCAATATGAGAATTTCCGATTCCCGCTGCGTAAACTGATTACAATCCAAAAAATCCTGCATAGCGGGACCTATTCTCTGAATCTGGAGCTCATTCAATATCTCATATTCCATACCGTCATTTTCATGAGATTTTCCGTTGCTCATATGACGATTTCCTACTATCCATAGGGAGGAGCTTCACCTGTTCAGGCTTGCCTCCCCTTATTAAACCGATAAGCAGACATAGAGTCGAAATTAGAAGAACGCCGCCAAGTACATTCCATAAAATCAGAAACATGATCCATGCCTCCCTTAAATTTCTATTTTCATCTGTAATTGCTGAACAGGTCCCCAGCTTATTACTTTCCTCCGGCATAAATCCCGGACCTTTTGACCTACACCTTATAAAGGCACAAGCATCTTTGGGAGACAATACCTAATTAAACACCTATATCTAACCTAGTCTATCATACTCTTCTATTATAGATGATTCTAATGGCCTAACCCAGATGAAGAAATTCACTAAAAAATCAGTATTTTGGTCATATCTCGACATTATTTTCTAAATAATATGACTTAAGTCATGTTTATGGTAAAATAAAGTCATTAGATATTTCACTTCATGTGAGGGTATGCCATGGATACACAATTAAATAGAAACCTAACTTTCATCTTGACTGCAATTGTACTGGCAGCATCCGTCACCTTACTGCTCCATACGACTAATTTTTCTATTGGACTCTGTTTGCTAACTTGTACTTTTATCGCAGTCGTCCTGTTACGGGATTATATCCTGAAGGTCGATCTGCACCGAAGGACTGGCGTTCTATTTTTAGTTTCTCAGCAGGCTTTAGCACTTATCATATGGGTAGTTTCTGAGGATTTTTTTGCACAGGCTTATGTTTTGATTCTCATAGGTGAATTTACTTTTTATCACTCCAGAAACCGTTCGCTTATTTTTACGATAGTGAGCTATGTCTGCTGTTTGCTGAGCCTTTGGATTTTCAAACAATTCCCCCCTTACGAACAAATTTTCTTTACTTTTCCTCGAATCATCGAATACTTCGCCATTTTTGGAATGAGCTTTCTTGCAAAAATTGCTTTTCAGCAAAAAAATCAATTGGCCCGAGATAATGAACAACTGCGAATCGCCTCGATTGAGTTGGAGCGCAAAGCCATATTACAAGAACGAACACGAATATCCCGTGAAATTCATGACTCGGTTGGGCATACGCTGACATCAGCGCTAACAGGATTGCAAACAGCCTCACATGCCATCGGGAAAAACCATTATTCGCTTGCACTTGAAATGATCGATAGAACGAAGGACAACATCCTCAGCGGTTTGGATGACGTACGAACCTCAGTACATCTGTTGCGTGAAAACCTCCCGAGCCACCCGTTCATACCTGAGCTTATGGGGTTAATTGAGGAAACCGAAAAGCTGACAAACGTGGAAATTGCATGCGAAATTGATACTACGATTCCAGAATTGTCGCCCATGATCGAGCTAACGATTTATCGTGCGCTGCAAGAGGGCATAACAAACGGAATTCGGCATGGTGCCAGCACCTTGTTCCAGTTCTCATTAACATATGACTCTACGTACATCCGTTTTATGTTAGCCGACAATGGCAAACCTCCACTCCAAATCGTTCATGGCTTTGGCCTGAGCGCTATGAATGAGAGAGTTGCAGATGTTGGCGGCAAGCTTGCGATTTCAAGCCACAATTTGGCTGGTGGTGTCACGTTGGAAATAACGATCCCCTATCAAGCAAAAACGATCGAACGGAGTGAGCAACTTGTCTAAAACAACCATCCTTATAGCAGACGATCAACCTTTAATCCGTGATGGTTTGGCGGCCATTCTAAGTATGGAGGACAACTATGCCGTAGTAGCCAAGACAGGTGACGGAATTGCCACAATAGCACAGGTACAACTGCATCGTCCTCAGCTGGTATTGATGGACATCCATATGCCGAAGCTGGATGGATTGGAGGCAACCAGACAAATCAAATTGCAATTTCCTGAGATTAAGGTGCTGATATTATCAACCTTTGAGGATGAAGATTACATATGGGAAGCGATTCGCCATGGAGCAAGCGGCTTTCTGGTCAAAGGCATTGAGACTGAGAAGATGCTTTCTGCGATTCAGGACTGTATGGGAGGGAGAATCAATTACCCTTACAGCATTCAGCAGCGACTTGCCCGGATGCTCCATGCCTCCGAGCAGCATAAAACCCGATCGTCACAGGACAATATGGCACCAGCTTACACTGATCAACAGCACGATGAAAAGTTGAGTGGCCTGTCGATCCAGGAGCGCAACATTTTAAGGAATCTAAAACAAGGCAAGTCCAACCAAGCTATCGCTTCAGAATTGTTTTTGACAACCGGTACCGTAAAAAATTATTTGAGTACGATTTACAAAAAGCTGAAGGTTTCCAGCCGTTCTGAGGCCGTCGCTTATCTTCACGAAAATGATCTTTAATGAGTTCGCATTCATATCACAGGAGTCTCGGATTAAACGTGATTCCTGAGCCAACGCTCCAAGATCTGATTTAGCAATTGACGTGGCCCTTCATATCCCTTATTATTTTTATGATAATGATAACCATTATCATTTTTTTATGTTCGTTACGGCCATTCACTTTTTCAGAGGAGAGACATTTATGCTATCATTACTGAGATCTGCCCGTAGTCCGTTGCTGCTTATAGTATCGATTATTGTATTATTCGTAGCAGCAGGCTGCGGAAGCAATACTCAACAAACGTCCCCAGTCGCAGCCACACCAGCTCCATCACCAGCCGCTTCACCCCAGGCTGAAGCCCCACGGGTAATCAAACATGCTATGGGCGAAGAAACCTTGACAGGTACACCTAAACGCGTTGTTATTTTGACTAATGAAGGAACAGAAGCACTGCTTACAGTCGGCATTAAGCCGGTTGGCGCCGTCAAGTCCTGGTACGGAGAACCCTGGTATGATCATATTAAAGCCGATATGAAGGATGTCACTGTGCTAGGTGATGAATTACAACCAAATATTGAACTGATCGCCAGTCTTAAGCCCGATTTAATTATTGGCAATAAAGTCAGACAAGCCAAGATTTATGATCAATTGAAGAACATTGCTCCTACCGTATTCTCCGCTGATTTATCAGGGGATTGGAAAACGAATGTTAGGCTGTATACAGAAGCTGTGAACAAGAAAGCCGAAGGCGAGAAAGCTATAGCAGCATTCGAAAAACGGGTTGAGGAAGTAAAAGCCAAGCTCGGAGCTAAGGCTGCTACCCAAATATCGCTAGTACGCTTTTCCGCTGCAGAGGTACGTATGTATCAAAAGCAAACCTTTGCGGGTCTGCTCTTGTCTCAGCTTGGATTTGCCCGCCCTGCTCCCCAGGATAAGGACGCCTCATTTGAAAAAATGACCAAGGAATCGATCCCAAGTATGGATGGCGATGTCCTGTTCTATTTTGTAACTGAAAATACCGGTAAAACAGATGCAGCCACTGTGGCCGATAATTGGTTAAAAGACCCTTTATTCAAAAACTTGAACGTGTCCAAAGCCAACAAAGTCGTCAAAGTGAATGATGTGATCTGGAACTCGGCTGGCGGCATTCAAGCGGCTAACCTGCTTCTGGATGAAATCGTAGCTTATTTTGAAGTGAAGTAAGCAGCCTCATATTGGTAATAAGAAATGAAAAACCTCTCCAGCCGCCCAATCTTACGATCAGGGGGTGAGAGAGGTTTTATTATGGTTAGTCGATTATTGCCCACGGTTGTACGTCCGTAGTGATTACTTCACCTGAAGCAATCGCCTGCTGAATCATCAAACCGAGGTATTGATCCTGCGACGCTTCCCGCAGCCCATAAGAACTTGGGCCACCCGCCGCGTATTCGGCCATTCTGGCCAAACATGTTGCAATTGCGATTTCATCATCATTCAGACGCGAGCCCACAAAAGGGTTATGGTACATCCATTGATCTCCGGCCATGATCCCTTGCAGGAAATAGCCTTCCAGGTTGCCGTTTTCTCCTTTATTAATCCGTTTGAAATCCAAATATTGCGGTGTCGCATAATCAGCCAGCACATTAATGCGCTGATCTACAATCTCTCCCCGCTCGCCTCTTACACTGACCAAATTGGAGCGAACCCACGACCTGTATTGATCATTGCAAAAGTCATAAACGCCAAGCTTGCCATCCTCAAATTCAAGCCATGCCAGATCCCGTTTAGACGGAATGAGCGTTTCTTCCGTTGGAGGGCCGCTTCGTGTCGGTCCGCCCATCAGCGGTGTCTCATGCCGCATCGCACGAATCTTGACCTGCCCATAGCCGGCTCCCAGCAGCTTACGCATCAGATTCATCCCATGATAATCATGGGCAGTTGATACATAAGCTTCCGAAATAGTACCCAGTCGTCCCGATTCCACAAAAGCTTGCCTTGCCGCATGGAGCGGCTGATCATGATACTGCTCGGCGACCTGAATACGGGCTCCGCTCAGTGTAAGCTCATGCAGCCTGAGCAGTCCATCCACATCCTGGGCAGGTGGCGTTTCCGTCAAAGCCGGTATGCCGCGCTCTGTCAACTCAAACAGGAAGTCCGGACATACCGTACGCGCTACAGATACGACAACAAAGTCCTGCTGCTCCTTCTCCAGCAGCTCTTCCAGAGTACGATAAGTATGTACGTTCCATTCCTGCTCAATGATTTGTCCTTTGTCCGGATCTCGAACAACCAGACCCGACACCTCAAAGCGTTCAGGCAATTCTTTGGCAATGCGCAGGAATGCTTGCGTGCGGAAGCCGCCGCCAATGATACTGAATCTAGCCTTTTTCCCCATTGTTCGTAACCCTCCCTTTACAATTGTAATGCGGTGTTTAGTTCAAAAACAGCATCAGCGGATTCAGCTGGGCTTGCCTGATCCCTTCAGCAGCCAGCTTGGCAACTTCAATCGCGCCCCGCTCCTGAAAATGCGTATTATCAGCCGCACCCGATGGGTGGTTCGGAAATTCGCCGGGCACCGACCATAGGAACAGCCTTTTGGATCGTTCCGCACCATAAGCCTCATAGAGCTTTCGTGTTTTGTCGGCAAGATCAATAACCGGAACCTGCTCGGCCTCACCCAGCTCCTTGACCGCTTGCAAATACTCTCCATGCGTGTTGATAATCAGACCATTCTCGTCAAATATACGACGATGAACCGCTGTGACCAATACAGGTAACGCGCCTCGTTCACGTGCGCCGTCGATATATAATTTTAAGTAATGCTTATAGGTGGTAGCAGGCTCGGTACGCCGTTCCAGGTCCGGCTTTTGATCGTTATGCCCAAATTGGATAAACAGATAGTCGTTCGGACGAATAAGCTGCAAGATGACATCCAAGCGCCCTTCATCGATAAAGCTTTTCGAGCTGCGACCCGATTTGGCATGATTGGCTACCGCGGCTGAAGCATTCAGGCAGTGCGGCAGCATCTGTCCCCAGCCTGCATAGGGATAACCCTCGGCCTCCTGATCCGTGACAGTAGAGTCACCTGCCAGAAACACGGTCACAATCTGGGAGGACATTGTAATCTCTAATGCATTTACCCGCGGCGCAATACCTGAGAATGCCAGAATGAGCTGCCCCCCGCTTACATGTACAGCGAAGCTGCGCTTGATAAATTGACCTGCAGCGGTTTGCAGACGATGAAGCAGCAGACGGCCCTCACCCGATTTTACCGTTGTCTCGGTAGCTGTTAAGGTATCGCCGACCATCAAGGTGACATGATAATTGCCGTCAGGGACATCGACGATAAAAGCCGTATTTAAAGGAATGCAAAAATCTCTCCGCTGGCCCCAAACCAAAATCAAACTTAAAAGCTGATCCCACAGTACGTTTCCTCGCCATCATCTAAATTTACTGCTGCATGCCCCGGTTTTTTATATACTCAAGCCTGTGCTCTGCAATAAGTCGTTCGGTTTCCACCGGATTTTCAATTTGAAAAACAACCTGTTTAAACTCATGATCCCTCAATTCGAGCACAACCACATCATTATGATTTTCATAGGATATAAAGCACCAATGACCATCAATCAAAAACCGACCCTCTCTCACATCAGCGATCGAAGTACCAACACGAAATTGAAACATGGATAACTTAAAATCTCTGACCGAAACCTGAATGATCTCGGTGTACGGTATTTCAACTCTGCGTCTTAGAGCCCCCACACTCGTTAATCCGGTTAAATGCAAAATCAGCATATCCTTCGTAAATTCGACAGATCTTGACATATTCATGTCCTCCTCTTAAAAATTTTACGTGCAAACAACAAATAAATCAATGTTGGCAAAGGAAATTGAAACAAACCCCATACACCCCAGAACCACGGGTACAATCCTCGCTTACGTGCATCGTAGAACAGCCAAATGCTTTGCGACAGCAGGATGGCACCAAGCAAGATCCATACCCAAATCGGCACCTCCGAAGGCTCCAGCTTCATGCTTCCACCCGCTTTCTGAGCAGTGATACCAGTACGAACGGAACAATTAGAACCGCTATCAGCTGAATGATGAGAAATATAGCGGGTGCCCAGACGGTCAGTGATATAAATAACGACAATAATATAACAGCAACTATCACAAACATACCGAGCTCGAGAACCAATCTCTTGCGGTTCACCGCTTGTCGTTGTTGGATCTGCTGCTGAAACCAGTCAAGCTCTGGTGTGAATGCTTGGATGTGATTGTCCAAACGATCCCATCCTTCATGCAGCGCAGCAGTAATATCTTCATCATCTACATCAAGCAGCTTGTCAATGTCCGTATTGGACCTCTGGTGATGATTGTCAGTCTCGGACTTCTTCATGCTCATTAAGCTCCTTTCGCAGATTCCTTAAACCGTTGTGGATCCGGGATTTGACGGTGCCGACGGGCACATCCAGCATATCCGCGATTTCCTCCTGGCTGTATCCATAATAATGCTTCAAAATAATCGGTATCCGAATATCGCTAGACATCTTGTGCAGTGCATTCAAAACATCAGGCCATTCACCCCCGCTTTGCGTTAGCTGCCACTGTAGATTGCGGACAGACTGAAGCTGCTCTTGTACCTGCCAATTCCGTTCACGTTTCTTCTTTCTGAGCTCATCCATATAGATACGGGTAGCAATCGTGATCAACCATGATGAGAATTTCGACTTTCCATTATAGAGATGCAGCTTTTCCATGGAACGCATCAGTGCTTCCTGTGTCAAATCCTCGGCCGTTTGTACATTCATCGTGAGCTTGACCACATACTTGAATATATAGCTGTAATGCTGTTGGAATAGCTTCGACAGCGCAACACTATCGCCTTTTTGCGCTTGGTAAATCAGTTGCTGTTCGTCCGTCATCACGAGCCAATTCCCTTCGACTATGTTCGAAACATCTATTATACGTCTGAGATGGCATTAAAGTTCACTGCCCCCAAAAAGAAAAAAGAAGCCGCGGCATGTTCCAGCCTTCAGCCTCTTCATGTAGTATTTCACGAATCCTGACGCGCAAGCAGCGATGTCAGGAAAATCAATACCAATCCTTATCCCCAGCCCTGCAGCCGCTTATGTGGCACATTTCTGTAGCTTTCAATATCCCACTCTACAACTTTATCTATCACTGCACGAATTTCGTTGTCATCAAATTGCAACGTTGGCATTAATATACCTCTCATGCTTAAATCCAATACTTCAGTTTGCTCTTGCCCTCAGCATTTGCTCTAAATATTGTCCTTGCACTTGCCCTTGCCCTCTATCCCTAATCTTTAAAGCGAGGTAAGTACGAAGCGGAGTGGTCATAGTGTTCTGGAGAAGCGCAGCGTTCGCCTTTGTTCACGGGTTTTCACCTATTAATCTTTTACCTAATGAGAAAACCTGTGAACAACAGCGATCGTAAGAACACTATGACCGCGCAGCCCCCACATACTCCACTCCCCACCACACATACCTCAGCTTTACCTTACTTCAATCCACTCGTACTAATTCCCTCAACAATGAATTTTTGGAAAACAAAAAATACGATCAGTATCGGCAAGAGAGACAGTGTCGACATGGCGAACATACCACCCCAGTTGTTAAGCGAATCGCCATCGAGGAACAGCTTCAGCGCCAGAGAAACCGGATATAAGGTAGGCTTGTTCAAGTACAGCAACGGATTGATAAAATCGTCCCATTTCCAATAGAAGGAGAAAATCGCTGATGTCATCAATGCAGGAACAATCAATGGCACAATAATCCGGAAAAAGATCGTATATTTGTTGCAGCCGTCCATTTTCGCCGCTTCATCCATTTCTGGCGGTATCGTACGAATAAATTGCATAATCAGGAATATGAAGAACGGCATTCCGAAGAAGCTCGGTACAATAACAGGCTTAAAGGAACCCAGCCATTCCAGCTTTGCAAACATAACGTACTGCGGGATAACCGTAACATCGTGCGGCAGCATCATTGTGAACATGACGCAGGCGAACCAGAAGGATCTTGCTTTAAACGGAATTCTTGCAAGCGCATAAGCGACAAGGCCTGAGGAAACGACAGCACCAATGGTCGATAAGATAACGATGATGAACGAATTTTTAAAGAACGTAGTGAACGTATTGCCGGCAAAGCCCTTCCAGCCAGATGTATAATTGACCCATTGAATACTGCTTGGAATCAGGTTATAGGCCGTTGAGAACACTTCACTACTTGGTTTTAGGGAGCTGGCTGCGAGCCATATGATCGGATACAGCATAATAAGAGCCAATCCGCCAATGAATACATGATAAAGAGCTGCTTTTACTTGTCTTGTACTGGATGTCATGTTATTTGTCTCCCTTCGACTCGTAGTGAACCCAATATACGGATGATTTGAAGATAGCAAGCGCTAGCAAGCCGATCAGAATCAGCATCACCCATGCCATTGCGGAAGCATATCCCATTTCAAAAAATACAAAAGCTCTGCGGTACAAATACAGCGAATATAAAAGTGTATTATCCAGCGGACCGCCCTCACCTCTTGAAATAATATAAGCCGGGGTAAAGGTCATAAAGGCGCCAATGGTTTGCATGATCAGGTTAAACAATACAATTGGGCTAAGCAAAGGCAAGGTGATTTTGAAAAAGCGGTGAAACGCATTCGCGCCATCCACACCAGCCGCTTCATAATAGGAAATCGGAATATTTTTCAATCCTGCCAGGAAGATCAGCATTGAGGAACCGAATTGCCACACTGAAAGCGCTATCAAAGTCCACAAAGCAGTTCCCGGGCTTCCGATCCAAGAGGTATCTGATTGAATGCCAATGACGCCAAGCATGGAGTTCAAAAGCCCTTTATCGCCAAAAATCTGAATCCACATAATCGAAACCGCAACACTGCCGCCGATCAAGGAAGGTAGATAGTAAGCAGAACGGTAAGCACCGATACCGCTGATTGCTTTATTAAGCAGCACAGCTACGAATAATGCAAAGCCCAGTCGCAGCGGCACACTTGCAAATACATAAGTAAAGGTGACTTCCAGGGACTTCCATATTTTATCGTCATCCCACATTTTTTCGTAATTTCCGAGCCCGATCCAAGTTGGTGATTCCATTAAATTGTATTCGGTAAATGAATAATACAAGGAAGATACAATCGGAAATAAAGTGAAAATGAGAAATCCGAGTATAAACGGAGCTGCAAACACGTATCCGACAACATTGTCCTTTTCCCACAGCTTAGTCATGAATTTCAACCCCTATACAAGTAGTATGCAGTATGTGTTGCTTTCCTATATATTCTATTATAAAGATTTTGAGAGGGTTAGGAATTTAAAAAACCGTCCACTTTGTTCAAAATACAGACTCTTGACCCCATTCTGCTGCCCTCGAATTAGTAGATATCCAAACCACACACTGCGTTCATATAAAAAAGACTTATACGCCTCTGCGCATAAGTCCGGATTCCATTAATAGGATTTAATTTGCTCTTTCGTCTGCGTCTCCTGCTGCATTAGCTGTTTTCTATAATCGGAGGGATAACAGCCCGTATGTTCTTTAAACAGCTTGGTGAAGTGCCGAGTGCTAAGATAGCCCATTTGCTCGGAAACCTTTTGTACCTGGGCATTGGGCGAGGCAAGCAATTCCTTGGATTTGAGCATGCGGATATGGGTGACATATTTGATAAAGGTCGTACCTGTTTTTTTGCGAAACAATGTACTCAAATAATTGGGTGTTACATTTAACTCCTGGGCAACCTGCGTAATACTAATATCCTGCATATACTTCTGCTCAATATAGGCGATCGACATATCCACAAGCGAGCAGCCTATCCCTTCCCCGCTGCTGAGAAGCTGCTCACCATGGCGGCTCAAGCCATCTTTCCAATGTGAAAAGGTTTGTGTGTGATCCAGCTTGCAATCCAAACCTACATCGATGAAATCGCAGATTGCAGACTTTAAGGTGCTTAAACTGCTTTCTTCATGCTTATGGGACCAACGCTCCAAATCAATTACCGTTTTGGCATACGTCATGTAATCCTTCTCTTTGTAGGATTGATTCAGCCTGAGCAGAATGGCTGCCAGCTCTTCTATCCCCTCATTGGAGGATAATTTGGCTAATTCAGCCGCTGAAGAGCAGCAATTAATTCCATTGACGGCACGCAGCGGGCCCCAGGTTTGAAGCTCGTTAAGCCGCTCCAGCAGCACGTTACAATTCTCACACTCCTCAGAAAAGATCGCGGTAATCGCTATGCTGCTGTTCCCGTCTTGATGAACCGCTTCCTTCAGATTGGTGAGCAGCTGCTGGACCAATGTGTTCGATCTACAGTGATCTGCCTGATTCCAGGCCGTAATAAATGCGGCTCCTCCCATAGGCATCAGGATGAAAACTCCATAAACCCCGGAAGCTGAATAGGCATCCATCGAGCGCCGAAGCTTATCTAAGCATGGTGAGCGTCCAACCATTTTCCCTGCATCGCAATGGCTGCCATCGTTATAAATCATCACAATTTGAAACCGAACGTGCGGAATCATACTGTCATCCGGCAGCATGTGAACATCCATTAACCCATGAACGAGGGAAACCAGCTCATTTTCAAACCGTTTACCCAGCAGCAGCTGTCGTTTCTGCTTTTCCTGCGAGGATTTGATTAAGGCTTCCTCCAGATCCTGAGGACTGACTGGTTTGAGTAGATAATCAACCGCCCCACGTTTCAATGCCTCCTGTACATAGGAGAAATCTGAATAACCAGACACGATAATCCAGTACGTATGCGGCGAAATGATCGAGCCCTTCTCCATTGCCTGTAATCCGTTCAGCAGGGGCATACGTATATCAACAAGCACAACATCCGGCTTTTCCCGTTTAATCAGCTCCAACAGCTCGGCACCGTTCGTGGCTTCTCCAACGAGCTCCCAGGTCCCCTCCATTTCTTCAATCATGCTGGCTAAGCTGATCCTGACCAGACTTTCATCATCAGCAATGACAATCCTCATAATGTTCCCCCCTGAACAGGAATATGAATGGTTATCGTCGTCCCTTCAAGAGGCTTACTGTATATAGATAGTTCCGCATGCTCGTAAGCCAAATGAAGTCGCTCTCTGACATTGGCCATACCGATATCCACCTTCTCGTTTACCTTATCCTGTAAGAAACCCATTCCATTATCCGCAATCACTATTTCCAGCATTTCACGATCACTTGCAAGCAGCCAATGACTTTCAATTCTAAGTAGACAGGGACGATCCATCGGCTCGATTCCGTGTATAATCGCGTTTTCGACAAGCGGCTGAAGCAGCAGCTTGGGCAGCCGTATCGCGTGTACCTCAGCGTCGGATTGAATATAAACGGTTAGCTTGTCGGAGAACCGAATTTGCTGAAGCTCGCCGTATTGGCGTAAAAACTGCAGTTCTTCTCCAAGTGTCGTCCAATCGTTATGCTCCAATATGTAACGCAGCATGCTGCTCAGGGAAAAGATCGCTTTTTCCAGCAGCTTGCGGTCACCCATCCGATTTAATCCAATAAAGCCATTCAACGTGTTGTACAAAAAATGAGGCTGGATTTGCGACTGCAGCGCTCGATATTCGGCATTGCGTTTGCTTAAAACGGCTTTATATTCACTATCAATCAGATCACCAAGCTGATCGATCATCGTATTGAAGGCGGCACCCAGCTCCGAGATTTCATCCCTCCCACGAAAAGAAAATCGGGTTTTCAGATCTCCTCGCTGTACCCGCCGCATAACGAGAATCATTTCCTTGAACGGCTTAATGATTGCACTCGACAAGACAAAGAATACTAATAAGGTCAGTACAATACCGCCTCCAGCAAAAAGAGCACCCGCCGCGTACATCCAGCGCACTTTTTCCTTGAGCTCTGTATTGGACAGCAGCACAACAACCGTCCATTTGGCCGTTGATATTTGCTTGGATACGACTACGTAGGAATCCACGGTTTGGCCATTCGGACCTTCCAGGATCGCCTTCTCCTCCAGCTCTTTGGACAGAGGATGCGTGGAATAAATCAATTTTTCGTTATCATCATAAATAGCGATAATCGAGCTTACATTAAAGCGGATATCACGAACAATACGCTCCAGCACCACCGTATCGGCATCAGCCATAATCACAGCCAGCGGCTGGCTTGAATCCGGGTCCTTTATGAGTCGTGCTACCGAAAATACTTGGGTAGTAGTGCGGTACTTCAAATAATCCTGCGGATGCACACTAATAAAACTGACCCTTCCATCCGCTTCAAGCGCCTTCTTGTACCAATCCTGCTTCGTAAAAGGGAAGTTCTCCGTGGCTTCATTCGCATTCGTTAAGGAAGTTACATAGGCAGACCCATCAAAAGGCAGAAGAATGGTGCCTAAAATATCTTTTCTCGTGTTTTTCAGGAAAATGGGGAGCGTCCCCGTCAATGATTTTTCTGTTAAGTATTTCGTATAGAGCTCGGTTTCGCTCGTTTCACTTGCCTTTACCTTCAGCGCTTGCATCACTTCGGCGCTCCAGTATGGAGCTACCGTTAATCGCTCCAAATCTTCAAGATACGTTTCCAAATTACCGGAAAGTGTCGTTAAAGTCCCTTCTGTCAAAGCCGTGGTATCCTCCGAAATCAGACTGTGAAAGTAGGATGGCATAGCCCAGATAATGATTAGCACCGGAACAATGATCGATATGATGAAGAGCATCGTCAATTTCATTCGTAAGGAATACGCAAGCCTCATCGATAAATTCCCCTTTGTTGGAAGCGATATCATTTCCAACATTATACGTCATCAGCCACCCGTCCGTATATTCGAAATGCCTTACCCCTTAATGGCACCCGAAGAGAGCCCGTGTATAAAATATTTTTGTAAAAACAAATACAGAATCGTCATCGGAACAGCACCCATCAATGAACCTGAAGCCACCCATCCGATGTTGCTGTTGTATTGACCAAAAAACGCTGAGAGAGCAACGGTTAATGTATGCACCTCTGTTTTTTGCAGAAAAAATACAGAAAATGAATAGTCATTCCAAACCGCGACTCCCGTTAAAATAATAACCGAAGCTGTCACCGGCTTGAGCAAAGGCAAGATGATCCTGAAGAAAAGACCCAGATGACTGGAGCCGTCAATCATCGCCGCTTCGTCCAGCTCCCTCGGGATCGTGCCAATGAATCCGCTGTACAGGAAAATCGTGATCGGCAGGTTAAATGTTACATGCAGCAGCACAATGCCCCATAACGTATTTAAGGCATGAAGATCCACGTACAGCTTATATAAGGGAACCAAAATCGTCAGGGGCGGAACAATCAACGCAGATATAAACAGCGTATAGATGAACGTATTCCATTTCGTTTTATAACGGGCAAGTGGATAAGATGATGCGGCGCCAAGAATAATAACGAGAAGTACGCTCACAAAGGTGATGATCATATTATTCATAAAAGCGCTGCCCAATTGGGCCTGCTCCCAAGCTTTATAGAAATTATCGAGATATAGATAGCCCGGTAATATCCACTTCGAGCTCGGATCATCCACAGCTTTAAAGGAAGTTGTAATCAGAACATAAAAGGGAAGAATGTGCAGCAAACAGATCAGAATAGATATATATTTTAAAGGCTTCGATATCGTTCTCATGAACTCACTTCCTTTCGACGAAGGAAATACAGTGAACTGATACTAATGATGGATATGATGACAAACATCAAATTACCCAAAGCTGCCGCATAACCTGCATCCTGTCTGGCAAAATAAAGCTGATACATCAATGTCGATAACGATGCGGATGCATAACCCGGCCCGCCGCCTGTTAAGGAAACGACCACATCAAACAGCTTAAAGCCACCTATCAGATTCAAAACAATGTTGATGGTCACCGATGGAGCAAGTAAAGGCCAGGTCACATGGATAAATTGGGAAAACTTCGTTGCACCATCAATTTGGGCGGCTTCGTAGTAATCCTTCGGTATCGTTTGTAAGCCTGCCAAAAAAATGACCATCGCGATCCCCAAATACTGATATGTGTTAACGAAGGTAATCAACCATACGTTGATTTTATCGTTGGCAAGCAGGTTGATCGGTTCCTTGGCAAATAAAAGAATAATATCATTAAGCGCGCCACCGTTATATTGGAAAAAGAAGTACCAGATATACCCCATAATTAGCGGACTGATGATGACAGGCAAATATATGATGGTACGCGTCAAGCCGCGCATGCGTATGCTTTGATTTAATAGCAGTGCGTACATCAAGCCTACCAGGTTTTGAAAAAAAGTGCTGCCTATGCCATAAATAAACGTATTTTTGATTGTATTCCCGATAATCGGATCCTTGAGCATCCGTATATAATTATCTACCTGCACCCAGCCATATTCCTGTGAGTAACCATCCCAGTTCGTAAATGAAATTTGAATCCCTTTAATAAAAGGGTATAAGATGAACACACTAAACAAGGCTAACGCAGGAATGTACATAAGATTAAGCACGGAGGCCGAACGGCTCCATTTGATCAAGCGATTGGTTTCCTGCTTCGTGGTTTTCAGCCTCGAAAGGTTATCCCGGCTTGTTGGCTCTGAAGTGGTTCTTGGCATGATGTCCTCCATTCTCTCCTGGAAAGAGCAAATGAGAGCCCGCTAGAGCGAGCCCCCTGTCCATAAGCTCTCCTTATTTTTTGCGTAAACGTTCAACTTCCTGCTTCATGTTTTGGGCAAACTGCTGTGGGGTTATCCGATCAGCCAGCAGCTCGGTCCCTTGCTTACACATAACGTCCCACATGCCATTAGGCAAATAGACGCGGTCAAAGTAAGGGAATACACGAATGTTCTCAAACTCTTTATAAAAAGCAGAAAAATTATGATTAGCTTCGACGCCCTTGAGTCCAGGAGGTAATTTGGTGGAATTCGCAATTTTGGTCATGTTCTCTTTTTTGGCAAAAAACGCAACCAGCTTTTTCGATTCTTCCATGCGCTTGGTATCCTTGAAAATCCCCATCGTATTCCGTTCACCACCGGAGAAGTTAGGAGTATCTCCAGCTACCATAGATGGAACCGGAATGTAGCCCATTTTCAGATTGGCATTTACTTTACTCACTTCATCAGCGAATGATGGGCCGGATAGAGCAAAAGCTACCTTACCGTTAGCAAATAGCTTGGGCATATCACTGTATTTGGCAGTCAGCGCGTCCTTATTGAGGTAGCCCTTCTTTTGAAGATCCAACAGCTTTTGCGACAGATCAGCCCACTTGTTCCAGTCAAAGGTATTGTTCATCAGGGCTTCGGCATCATTTTTGGGTGCACTAATGAACGCAGAAGTCGAGAAAATATCCAAATAAGAGCCGATCATCCAGTTATCGATTCCAGAGAAGTAGAACGGTGTTACGTCTCCCTTGGACTCTGTTTTTATTTTCTCTGCTGCTGCCATAAGTTCATCATACGTTTTGGGTGGCTGGATGCTGTACTGCTTCAGAAGATCAGCATTGTACACGATGCCGTCCTTCGCTTCACTAATAACAAGAGCGTACACTTTCCCATCTTTATCGGTCACGACATTTTTGATTGTATCTGTCATTTGTGAAGCCCAGGCTTCTCCGCGAAGGTCTGCCAAATATTTACCATATCGGATCTGAGCCCAGCCATGGGTATCGAACACATCGGGCAAATCGTTAGCAGCCATTTTGACCTTTAGTAAATTCTCATACTCTGTGCCAGGGAACTGCAGCTCCACATCAATATCGGGATTTTCTTTTTTGAACGCTTCACCAATTTCCCTGTAAATCGTTTGAACCGGTGGATCATTAACCGTACTGTATACAGAAAGCTTGGATTTGGCCCCTCCGGTGCTTGGTGCCGGTTTAGCTGCTTCTGTTTTGGCTGGGGGTTCCGTCTTCGGCGCCTCTCCTCCCGCTTGTCCGGTCCGACTCGAGCAGCCTGCTACCAGAACCGAGCTGACAAGCAATAAAGATAAAGTGCCTTGGGTCCATTTCTTCATATCTTCATTTCCTCCCCTAATCAATTTCCTTTAATTGTTATTTCTAATATGTATTGTACCATCATTGTATGCGTTTACATGAGATACTAATCTACGATAAAAGCGCTCATTTTTACTCCAGCCAGCTGCTTGGTAATAAAAAAAGATCAGGACGAGAGCTTCTGCAGCTGCTCATATCCTGATCGGTTTCATTGATTATTTTTTGTTTTTGGCAAGGATGGCATTCGCTTCTTTACGGAACTTGGCTGCTCCATCCTCTACGGAAATTTTCTTGTACAGAATTTGCTCGCCCACATCCTGTAGAACCTTCAGAACTTCAACGGAACCTACTGGGTATGGAGGATCGTTCGGACTGCTGTTCTCTGCTGCCCATGCTACATATTCAAATACTTTGGTTTCTTCCGGCGTTAAGAGCGGTTTGAGAGCTTCCTGAATTTTGGAGTTAATGGGAACGCCGCGCTCGCCCTTCATGATTTTGTGAACTTCAAGATCATTGATGAAGAAGTTAACGAATTTGATCGCTTCTTCTTTATTTTTGGAGTTCTTGGTAACTGACAAGCCTTGGCTTGATTTCAGGAACAGTGCTTTTTTGCCTGTGTTGCCTGGAGGTGCAATGATTTCAGTAGGACGTTTGGCTGCTGCTGTCCAAGCGATATACTGGTTGGACCAAGCGAAGGAAGCACCTGCGTTGCCCAGCACCATTTCGTCATCTTCCGGCGTCAATTTCTTTTGTGCCATCTTGTCCAGCGTCAATACGTAACCAGCATCATACCATCTTTGGTAACGTTTGAAGAAGTCGATAAACGGCTTGTCATCGGTATATCCAAGTGCCGTACCGTCAGCTGTATAGATTCTTTGATCTACACTGCGCAGGTAGTAAGGGAAAAATACTTTGTAATCGACACGGTCGCTGAACAGCTTGCCATTTTCCTTAAACTTTTTAGCCAAGGCTTCCAAGTCGTCCCAGGTCCAATCCTTGGCAGGTACAGGAGCGCCGACTTTTTTCAACAGGTCTGCATCCATAACAGGGCCAAGTGCATTCACACCCATGGTTAACTGATATTGCTTGCCGTCATATTCACCGATTTTCAGGTATGCTGGTGAGATATTGGTTTTATCAATCGTTCCTTTATCCATATAAGGACGTAGATCCTCAAGCTGTCCGCGGCCACCGAATTGACTGATATAAGCATCATCCATTTGGATAATATCAGGCAAATCATTAGCAGCTGCTTGCGGAGCAAGCTTTTTCCAATAGTCGTCAAATGCTGCATACTCGGCTTCGATCTTGACGTTCGGATTTTTTTGTTGATACAGTTCAATAATTTTCAGTGTATAGTCATGTCTTGCTTGACCGCCCCACCAGGAGAACCGCAACTTCACAGGATCTTTGCTTGTTGTTGCTGCTGGAGCAGGTGTGGCTGCATCCGGTTTTTTCGTTGTATCCGCTCCGGCTGATGGTGTAGCGGTAGCTCCACATCCCGAGGCTGTAACTAGCAATGCTGCAGATAAGATTAATGTTAGCGCTTTCTTCATATCTGTATCCTCCCTTTAATTCGAGTTCTACAAGATTTATTATCACTCTTTTTGATCAAAATATGAATTCAAAAAACCGTTATCCTTGTTTAAAAAACAGACATTTCATCCTGCACAGACATTTTGAACGAAATCAGAGCCTTTTTTTCTCAAAAAAAGAAGAATCAGGTCTCAGTTCTGCATGAACTGGCCTGATTCCTGACAGGGAATGATCCCAAAGTCGCCTTTTGCTTACGAAATTATGACTTTTTATTGTACTTAGCCAGAATCGCGTTGGCTTCAGTACGGAACCTCGATGCTGCGTCCTCGATCGAAATCTTTTTGTAGAGGATTTGCTCGCTGATGTCCTTTAACAGCTTTTCCACTTCTACCGCGCCAATCGGATTGGGTGCATCGGCAGGACTGCTGTTTGCTTCCGCCCAAGCTACATATTCGAATACTTTTAATTCTTCAGGATTAAGCAGTGGTCTCAAGGCTTCCTTGACCTTGGACGATATGGGAACACCACGCTCGCCCTTCATGATTTTGTTGGCTTCAATGTCATTGATAAGGAAGTTTATGAATTTGGCAGCTTCCGCTTTTTGCTTCGAGTTTTTTGTAATTGCAAATCCCATGCTTGCCTTGAGGAATAAGCCTTTCCTGCTGTTCGGTCCCGGTGGCGGGAGCAGCTCCGTTGGACGTTTGGCAGCCGCTGACCAGGCAGCATACTGATTGGACCAAGCGAAGGAGGCCATCGCGTTGCCCAGCACCATTTCATCATCCTCCGGGGTGAGCTTCTTCAGCGCGAGCTTGTCCAGACTCAGGAAGTAGCCGGCGTCATACATTTTTTGATAACGTTTATAATAATCGATAAATGCCTTATCGTCGGTATAACCGAGCGATGCTCCGTTCGGATCGAACAATTTTTGATCCATGGAACGCAGGTAGTAGGGAAAAAACACGTCGTACCGCATATAGTCACCCAGCAGCTTGCCGCTTGCCTTCATTTGCTTGCCAAGGGCTTCCAGATCATCCCAGGTCCAATCCTTGGAAGGCATTGCGACACCTGCTCTGCGAACCAGCTCAGGATCAATCGTCGAACCGAGCGCATTCACACCAGCTGTGATTTGATAAAGCCTGCCGCCATACTGGCCGCTGTTAAGTGTATTGGCAGCTACCGTGCTAACATCAATGGTTTGGTTATGAATGTAGGGAGTTAATTCCTCCAGCTGAGCTCTTCCGGCAAATTGACTCAGATAAGAGATATCCATGGAAATAATATCGGGCAAATCGTTGGCTGCTGCCTGAGGAGCCAGTCTTTTCCAATAATCGTCAAATGCCGCATATTCAGCTTCAATCTTGACGTTGGGATGTTCCTTCTGATACAGCTCAATGATTTTGAATGTATAATCATGTCGGGACTGCCCGCCCCACCATGCAAAACGAAGCTTGACCGTTTCCTTGCTGGTGCCTGCTGCTCCGGTCTCCGGCTTAATAGCTGTGTCCTTCGTTGTTGGTACGGCTGTATTTGCTCCGCAAGCAGTCGCTGTAAGTAGCAATGATACAGAAACCAGAAGCATTAATGTCTTTTTCATCAAGTACAGTCCCCCCTTGTCTCTACTCCTGCACAAGGTCTATTATTACGCTTTTTCGTGCAAATATGAATCTAATATACCGCCCTGCTTGTTAAAAAAACAGAGCTTGATCATGTAGCCTTAATATATTCGGAAGGTGTGCAGCCTGCGTATTTCTTAAAGACCTGACTAAAATATTGCGGGTTATCTCCAAAACCGAGCATTTCGGCCAGCTCAAATATTTTGATATCGGACTTCTGCTCGAGCAGTTCAGTCGCTTTGGCGATCCGCACCTTCATGACGTAATTGGAAAACTTTTCACCCGTTCTTTTCTTGAACAGCTTGCCCAGGTAATCGGAGTTCATATACAGCATTTGATGAGCTACCCAATTCAGGGAAAGCTCTGTATTACCGAGATGTCCGTTAATGATGTCCAGCACTTTATCGGTAATCGCGCAATGCTTGTTTTTCGTATGCTCATAATGGCTGAGTGTAATTTGGCTTGCCACTTCCTTAAAGAAGGTTTGGATCGATTGCAAGGTTTCCAGATCCATCAGCTTGACCAGGTGGTCTCGATAATTAACAATAGCATCTGCATGTCCAAGTCGAATGATAGCCATTAGCAACTGAATCACATAAGATTTGGACGTCGATATATTGGAACGAAGACCTGCAAGCTTTTGAAAAAATAAATCTATCTCCTTATTGGCCTCTTCCCACAGTCCTGCTTTAATTTGCAGCATCAAATTATCCTCGTCATAAGCAAAGTCTCTGAGTTCAGGCTGCTCTACCCCCACAATATCCCGTTTTGTTATCAAGCTGCCTTCTCCCAAATAAAATCGGTAATTCAGGCATTCCAGCGTCTGCTTGTACAGGGAGCGTGCCCGGATGATTTCATCTGCTTCACTAAGCGCGATGGTCAGATCAATTTTGTAATAACGTAAAAAAGTTTCGCGAATTTGGTGAATGCAATCGTACAGTTCACTGACAGACTCCGCATCCTCAACGACTATTAACACCTGTCCGCCGACTGTGGAGCTTAGAACGGTTTTTTGCAGCAGCTCCTCAGCAATGTTCTTCACCGCAAACATATGCTCAAACTCAAAATGTCCCTCCAATTGAAACAGGATCAGCCTTACCTTGCGATTTTGGAGATCCAGGTCGAACAGCTTGCGGTAATATTCCCAGTCGCGGTTGCCATAGGTTTTGTTCGTGACGAATTCCTTGAGGAATTGCTCCTTAACATGCGGTAGCACCTTCTCCAGACCGTACCTCATATTGTGCACGAATTGTTCCCGCTGCTCCTCACGATTCAACTCATCCACGAGCTCGACCAACGCTTCCAAAATTTTATTTTCATTACATGGCTTCAACAAATAATGCTTGACCTTGTAGCGCATCGCCTGACGTGCATATTCAAATTCACTGAAGCCAGACAGCAGGACCAGCTTGATCTGAGGGTATTCCTCGAACATTTTTGCTGCCAGCTGCAGACCATCCATTCCAGGCATTTTAATATCGCTGATAATGATATCAGGTTGGTTTTGCTTGACAAACTCGTAGGCTTCGATGCCATTTCGGGCCGTCCCGGCAAGTACCGTTCCCGCCGCTTCCCAATTCACCACATTCGATATTCCATCCAAAATAATTCGTTCATCATCAACCAATAATACTTTATACATGCCGCTCCCTCATTTCATCTGGTATGGTGATCGAAATCCGGGTTCCCTTCTCGATTTCACTTTCAATGGACACGCCATAACCTTCGCCAAAAGCCAGGACGATACGTTCCTCAATATTGGAGAGCCCTATCCCGCTCCCGCGAGTAGGTGCTTCACCTCTCCGTACCTGCTCCAGCAGGCTTGCTTCCATACCCGGACCATTATCCTCCACTACAAGGATCAGCTTTCCAGGCTCTTTCTTCGTCCAGATCCGGATATGGCACGGTTCCAGCATCGATTCCAGTGCATAGTGGATCGAATTCTCAACCAGCGGCTGTAAGGTCATCTTCGGAAGCAGCAACGATCTGGTGTCTTCAGCGACATCCAGTTCAAATACAAGCCTCTCTTCGAACCGGAATCTTTGAATCGTAATATAATTCATCACGATATCCAGCTCCTCGCCCACCGTAATCAAGGTTTCCTTCAGGCTGATCGAGCTTCTCAGTAAAAATCCGAGCGATTCGACCATTTTCGAGATTTGCGGCTGTCCATTTGATTTGGCTAACCAGTTGATGGATTCCAGCGTGTTGTATAAAAAATGCGGATTAATTTGAGCCTGCAGCGCTTTAAATTGGGTTTCCTTGATCGTAATCTGCTTGGAATAGTTCTCCGTAATCAGCTCGTTGATTTGTTGAATCATCATCCGGAATGTCCGCCTTAACTGACCCACCTCATCCATTTGGATTGAGGTCCAATCCGAATTTTCCATACCTGCGAGACTGAAATCCCCCTTCTGAACCTGCCTCATTCGTCCAATTAATTCCTCAATCGGCTTGGTCATCGTTCTGGCAAATTTGATCGCCACAGCCATTAACAGAAGTAAAATAATGACAAAGCTCACGAATAGGATGTTTTTCATCAAAATAATTTTTGTGAAAATTTTATCAAACGGTGTCAAGCTGAGATACGTCCAGCCCAAATATTCCGAGCGAACCTGGGAAATAAAGTACTGCTGCCCGTTGTAGGGCTTGATGGCATAGTCTTGACGATCCATATCGGTTTCCACGGGAATCGGTGTCAGCTTATCTGGTCCTTTACTGATCGGGTAGATCACATAGTTGTTGGAGGTAACCTGTAAATCGCCATTTTTCAATTCAGTGCCTTCCAACACATTTTCGGCAATTCTATCAAAATAAATTCTAACCGTTAAGGTGCCCAGTCGATCAAGGTCAAAATTGGTGCCATTATAGGAGCGTATTTCCCTGGCAGCTATTAAATAGGAATCTTCTGCATCAGGTACAATCCATCGGGTTCCGCCTTGACCTTTGGCCGATTCGTTCAGGATCATTTGTTTTTTGGCAGTTGAGGATCTGGAGGCCTGGCCGGCTACAGCTTCACCACTCAGCACATCCGTCACCTCCATGGAATAAATATATTTTTCATTACCGGCATATTGGACAAGTCGATCCGTAACATAAGAACGAATTTTGTATTTTTCAAATTCTGGTGTAAATTCATTCAGCGATAGCAGCAGTTCCTGAACCCTCAAATCCGTAACAATATTATAGGAGATACGATCCAGCTTCTTAAGCTCATTTTCGATACCGCTGGAAGACAAATTCAGCAGCTGTGACGATTTGGAGTACAACTGCTCGTCATAAATCGAATACACATATTGCAGAGACAAATAAGTACCCAAAAAGCAAATACCCATGACCAGCGATATGATTGAAAATACCTTATGTTTTATTTTTAAATTCGCATAGTAGGAAGGCTTGATTGCAAACATAAATGGTCTCACTATACTACGACTCCCCTCTGCAGCTATGTCGGATTC
This sequence comes from Paenibacillus sp. FSL H8-0034, assembly GCF_038000305.1. NCBI lineage: Bacteria > Bacillati > Bacillota > Bacilli > Caryophanales > Paenibacillaceae > Paenibacillus > Paenibacillus sp. FSL H8-0034. The sequence continues at coordinate 2,418,979 of NZ_JBBOBS010000001.1, read as the reverse complement.
CCCTCTATGTTACAATATTGCAAGCAATCTAGCCAATAGCTCAGATGCAAAGAACCCCCAAAACCACTTGATTCGTGGCTTTGAAGGCTCTGATTGCTGCGAGAACAGACTGCTCCCCGCGTTTTGTCTTATTATTTGCCGCCGCTGCGCTTTTGATAAGCTTCTGTCATTTCCTGACTCATCTTGACCATATCCGCGTCGGCTTTCATTTTAGTTACAAATTCATCCCAGGCAGTAATCGGTTCTCTGCCCAAAATGATTTTTGTTTTCAAATCCTGCACCTTTTTCTCATATTCAGGCAATGCTTTTTGCACGGTTGGCGAGAACAATCCTGTACTGATATCCGCTACACTGTTTTTGGCGCGTTCATCCTGAATTTTGGTATACAAAGCATTTACTTCCGTAGGGAAGAATACTTTGGTGGAGCTTGCATAAGGATCGGCCACATAGGCAATCTGATTAAAATCGGCTCCGTTGTCTGCGGCCAGCTTCTCGGTATTAATCACCTTGACGCCGTCTTTAACTGTGTGATGGGTGCCTTCAAAGCCATACTGCTGAATCGCGAACACCTCATCACTCATCCAGGTATCCATCAATTTGAGAATACGCTTCATCTTCGCTTCAGGCACGGACTTCGGAATCGACATCATACCTGAGAAGCCTGGACCCTTAGGATTATAGCCATTAATGTTTGTAATCGGGTAAAAGTTCTCCTGCTTGAAATCAGGCTGTACGACCTTCAGCTTATCGTAATAATCGACCATAGTACCCGCTTTATCTATAATGATGCCTGCTTTGCCTGCTTTAAACAGATCCCCGGTTTGCGTCAGCTTCAACGCTGCAAAATCTTCCGGAATCAGCTTTTCCTTGTAAGCCTTCGTCAAATACTCCAGCGATTTACGCGTCTCAGGAAGAAAGCTTGTATGCACAAACTTGCCGTCGAGCAGCTTCCATCTGCCATTTACACCTGTGAAGCTGTTTTCTACTTGGCCTAAAGATCCCATATCGGTCGGTCCTACATTCGCAGCAAAAGGTATCGTGTCGTTCTTGCCATTTTTATCAGGATCCTTTTCCGCGAACGCTTTCATAACGTCATACAGCTCATCCGTTGTTGTCGGAACCTTCAAGCCTAGATTGTCCAGCCAATCTTTACGAATAATGAAGAAACCATCTGCTTCGGACGGACGAGGGCGAGGAATCCCATAGTTTTTACCATCCTGCATTTTTGTCAAATCCCAGGCAGTTTTGGAAATTTTGCTACTTAGATTGGGATAATCCTTAATATAAGGAGCCACATCCCAGAAAGCGCCTTGTGTAACAGAATTACGGAATACCGAGGTAAACGGATCGTTTATCAATACCAGCTCTGGAATATCGCCGGAAGCCAGCGTTACGTTCAGCTTGTCGGTGTAATTGTTGCCGGAAACCCATTGAATCTTCATCTTGGAATTTGTTGCTTTTTCAATTGCTTTTTTAATCGGATTATCATCTGCAGCGGGTGAAGGTGTAAGCAGAATCGTCATGATACTGACCTCAAGCGGCGCTTCGGTTTTGGCTTCCATCTTACCATCTGCTGCTTTCCCTGCTGCCGGGGCGCTTTCTATAGCTCCTCCGGAACAGCCTGCCAATACGGCGGAGAGTGCCAGAATTGCAGCTATGGAAGCTGCTGCTGTTTTCGTGTTTCGTCTTGCATTCATTGGTGATCCTCCCTTTAGTTCTATATTCGATGGCTCACCATTGACGTTAATCGATTGGGAGTTTGCCAACAATCATACTCTTTTGTAAGTCGCGATTTACATGGTTTGGACTTTGTTGCAGCTATTGCACAGGCTGATGTGACAAGCTTTTATCCCTATCAGGAGCGATTGAGCTCGCGGAACTGGCTTGGCGTAATCCCCTCGTATTTTTTGAATATACGATTGAAGTACGTATGCTGATAACCGACACGTTCGGCGACTTCATTGATTTTGATTTCAGTCTCACGCAGAAGGCCCTTGGCATTATCGATCCGAATGTCGGTTAGATAGTCAATGAAATTAACGCCGGATATATGCTTGAAGGCCCGACTTAAGGTATAGGGACTGGTCCCGAACAGCTCTGCACAAGAATCCAGCGACAGCATCGTCATGTAATTCTCTCGTAAATGAAAAATTACTTTCTCTACCATTTGCTTAAGATGAAAATCCTGCCGGCTGATCAGCTCCTGCACGAATACAGCTACCAGCTTGTACTGGAACCATCTGAGCATTTCCTCCGGCTCCTTCAGCTGTGCCAGCTGCTCGAACAGGTTAACGCCACCGAACAATTGAACAGGATTCATACCGGATTGCAGAACGGCATACCGTATGCTTCCAAGCAGCTGCAGCATCCCCTGCTGCACAGCCAGCTCCGTCGAACCGCTTGCCGATAATTCCTTCATAAATTGTTCGATCAGCTCTACAGCCTCATGCTCCAAGCCATTGCGGATCGCGTGCACGATTTCTTTTTCCAGTGTAAAAGGGAAAGTGCTCTCCATCAATGTGCTCGATTTGGACAACAGCTCCGGCTTGATGATTTGATTGTCGTCAAGCAGATCACGGTATACCAACGCCTGTCTCGCCTCCTCAAACAAATGCGGAATTTGCTTCACCTGATAGGCTGACTTGCTGATCGAAACCGTTACCTGCATTTTCAGAATACGATTGATCGTTTGTGTCGCCTCTTGGCAAAAGGAGCTAATATCGTCCTCCAGCCAGCGTGCAGGATGATCGAGCGGAAATGACAGCAGCAGGCCTACAGAAAAATTGTGAAAATTGATAACCTCGACCTGCTCATATTGGGAACCTGTCAGCTCCTCAATAATATTAGCTGCCGTGAATGTAACCAAATCCTCATCTCCGGAGGAAAAACGCCCCTGTAAATTTGAAAAACCCGTTAATTGGAACATCAATGCGATAAACTGCCGTTTCTCCGTTTTCCAGCCATGGTGCTTCATTCGCTCCCGCAGATCATTTTCCTGTAGTGAGTAGAAATAGCCTTGCACCAATTGCAGGAAAAACCCCTCACGCAGCAGTGGCAGCTGCTCGGTCAGCTTGGATCGCATCGTTTCACTTTCTTTGGACAGGTGATTCCACTGCTTTTCAAACAGATCAAATTCATCGTTAAGCTCTGTATCTTTATCACCCGACAAGAGCCGTACCAGCCGCTCAACCGGCGAATACATCCGATGTGAAACGAACCATGACAACAGCAGCGCGAGCAGCAGTCCGGACAGACTGATGAACAAAATCCACTTGGATACAAGTACAACCGGTGCGGTTATGGAAGTTAGCGGGGCGGCCGAAATATAGACCCAGGTTGTGCCCAGCCGTGAGAATTGTCCATAAGAGACCGAATACGTCGTCTTATTGTGCTCAAACAGGAAGGACTCCGATTTGGAGCTGTGCTTCAAATATTCCTGCTGTAAGGCTATATCGATATCTGTAAATTTACCAATGCCACTGCTCGATAGCTTCCAGCTGCCATCTCCGGTCAGAAGAATCGTTTCTCCTTCATTGTAAGGCGTCAGCGTCTTCAACATTTTAATGAGATTTTCCTGATTAATCGTTGCTACGATGGCACCGAATGGCTCTGCACTGCCACCGGGAATCTTGTTGACCAAGGATAAGGAGTTGGTCTCTGAATCCTTGGTCGGTGCCGCAGGGTATGCATTCGTCCAGAATACAGAACGCTCTTTTCTGAGCAGTGACTCATAAGGCTGCAGGCTTGCAGGCTCGGTAATGTACGTATACTGCAGCTTGTTGAAGATCAGCGGCCGCGGCTTATCGAGAAACAACTCAACCCGCTCCAGCAGCGGGTGTGCACCTTCCATAACGAGCAGCGCTCGGAATAAATCCTGAACCTGTTCGAAATTATAGGCAATATCCAAAGTTTTCAGTTTTTCATCGAATTTGGAATCAAACGCCCAATGCGAGAAGGTCAGCTCCAAATAAGCCAGCTGATCGTCAATATTTTCCGCACGCTGCTTGATCTGATTTTGATGCAGCCGCTGCAGCTCACCCTCCATATTGTCCGAAGCCAACCAGTAAATACTGACACCGATAATCAATCCGGGAATGCTCGCGACCAGCAGCATCATGACCAGGCTTTTACGAAAAAATCGGCTGTTATATTTGTATTTTGAGGCAATCCCAAACCATCGCTTCCAAATTCGATCCAATATCGCTCACCTTCCAACCTTTTGTGGGAGTCTACGCAGTTATGACACACTATTCAGCTATGTTCGACAACAAGCCGCTGCTATCCTGCCTGCGTGCCTCCCGGATCTCTTGTTCCATCGATCAGCCCTTCACAGATCCGACCATGGCACCCTTGGCAAAATGCTTCTGCAGGAATGGATACACGAGCAATATCGGCACCGTTGCCACGATAACCGCGGCCATTTTCAAGGTTTCTGCCGGAGGGGCAACCGTAAGCACGTCGGCCTGAAGATCGGTATTATTCGCATTGAGCAGCATATTTTGCAGCATAACCTGAATCGGCCATTTGGAGGCATCCGTAATATAAATCAGTGCATTGAAAAATTGGTTCCAGTATCCAACCGCATAAAATAATCCGAACGCCGCCAGCGAAGGAAGCGATAAGGGCAAAATGATTTTAAACCAAATCGATAAATCGTTACAGCCATCGATCTGCGCCGATTCCTCCAGCTCAACCGGCACACTGTCGAAGAAACCTTTCATCAATATAACGTTCCAGCCGCTTGCGAGCGCCGGTATGATGAGTGACCATAAGCTGTTGATCAGTCCGAATTGGCGGACAACCATGTAGTTGGGAATGATTCCCGGACTGAACAGGATGGTCAATAAGATCAGCAGCAGAATCAGCTGCCGACCGCGCAATCTTTTACGGGAAAGCGTATAGGACAGCGCCGCTGTAACAATCAAGCTTAAAGCTGTGCCGACGACTGCCAAATAAGCACTGACACCGAGAGAATTCGGAAAAGCCTTGGTGGATAGCAAATATTTATAGGAGTCCAAAGACCATTTCTCCGGGAACAAAATAAAGCTTTTCTGCAAATATTCCACTGGATCCGTGAACGATACAATGAACACATAATAAAGCGGGAAAAATGTCACAATCGTAACTAAAGCCAGAAATACGATGTTGATGATGTTAAACATGCGATCGCCTAAGCTTGATTTCATGAGGAACCTCCTTAAAAGTACGTTGAATACGTATGGCTGTGTTGTCATCTTCTTCTGATCGCTGTTGGTTTCAAGGTAAAGGCGAGAACAATTGTAAGCTAGTATACGCCTTCTTCGCCCATTCTTTTGGCGATCCAGTTGGCCATCACGACCATGAGCAGACCTACAACCGACTTGAATAATCCAGCCGCGGTACTGTAGCTGAATTGCGCCTGCTGAATACCGACGCGATAAACATACGTATCAAATACCTCAGCCACCTCGGAAACAGCTCCGTTATACATTAGAAATACCTGCTCGAAGCCGACATCCATCATATGGCCCAAGCGCAGAATGAGTAAAATAATCACGACATTACGGATTCCCGGCAGCGTAATATGCCACATTTGGTGCAATCGGTTGGCACCATCGATTTTGGCTGCCTCATACACCTGTGGATCAATCCCGGCCATCGCTGCGAGGAACAGGATGGTTCCCCAGCCGCATTCCTTCCAGATGGATTGCAGCGTAAGCATGAGCCAGAACGTATCTGGATTGGTCAACACATCCATCCGGCTAGCGCCGAGTGATTCCAATATTTTATTGACCAAGCCCTCACCCTTCGCAAACAGCAGAAAGGTGAGTCCGGCGATAATAACCCATGACAAGAAGTGCGGCATGTACACAATAGATTGCACCAGCCGTTTATAGAGCACACTTCGCAATTCGTTCAGCAGCAAGGAAAGCAGAATCGGTAAAGGGAAAAACAGAACCAAATTCATGATGTTAATCGCCATCGTATTGCGAAACAGCAGCATAAACTCGGGATTGGAAAAGAATCGTTGAAAATGCTCTAGCCCAACCCACTCGCTGCCCATAATCCCTGCGAATGGCGAATAATTTTGAAAGGAGATCACGATGCCTCCCATCGGTATATATTTAAAGAAGAAGAAGAACAGCAAGCCCGGCAGTGCCAGCAAATATAAGTATTTATCCCTGCGTAGATCGAGGCCAAGGCGGCGGAGACGGGTCATCCGTCTTTCACCGGTAGGTACCGTGTTCGTACCGGGGGCAGTTCGTGGTTGTTGTGCAGCAGACATGGCTTTACCCCTTTCTTTGCGAAATCAATTTAACAGCGTGTTCCTCATAATCGAAGTATTTGCCTTCTAGCAGACCGATCAATGTATTCGTCACCTTGACTTCTATATGGTTATCCGCCTCTCGCAGCAGTGTGGCAGGTCCTTCCCATGAGTAAGGCGACCAGGTGCAGACACCGAGAGATGTGCCATTCACAAGCACTTCTGCACAATCATGAAAATGGGGGTCCCAGCCTGCAAAGGTAAGCTCAAAGCTTGCCGCATCCGTGGAAGGTGTCACTTCTACATGTTGTGTAAACGAGAAAACACCAGCATAATACGGATAGCCCTCATACGGCCCTGCCTGTAAAGGCAGCTTGTGCACCTCTGGACCCGACAGCACTGCCCGATTAGCTTCATCAAAATGGACCTCGAATGGACCTGTCACATACAAGGCATCTACAATGCCATCGCTATCCTGTCCTATCTCTATATCCACGGTAAGCAGATTCATTCCCTCTTGCAGAAGGCTTGTGATCTCCTGGGATCTATTCATATGGTCATAGACAAAAACCGCTTTGAAATTATGATTATCCAGTACATGCCCATTGATTCGAATGATTGCCGAGCCTGCAATAGCACTATCATCCATCAGCATTTCCACCTGTTCAGGCAGCTGCTTCACCACAAATTCCACTGAATAACGTGCTTGAAGCGGGTAGGCTAGCGAGACTTCCATCGGCGTCCCGAAGGTTTGCTGCATCATGACAGGCAGCGCCGAGGTTTCAGCCAAATCCGCACATTGGTCTATGAATGTTTTCACACCCACGTCAGCACCAATGGTAGAAAAGCTGTCTGCGGATGCAGCTGCATCACTAAGTGTTAAGCGGAAAGTATCCAGACGCAGCACATTCGCTTGCTGTGCGCTCATATTCCAAACATTGGACGCATCCAAAGTCCATTTCCACGGCTTAGCTGAATCGAATTCTTGCTGTGACAAACTCGCATTGCCGCTATCAGTACGGACGACCTCAATCAGTCTTGATGCAAATGGTGCTATCGACAGAGGCAGCCCCCACGAGGTGCCTACTTGTGCATATTTGCCTTGCAGATCGACAGCCTCGCCTGTATCCAAGGAGAGCTCACGGAATTCGAGTGAGTAGGATTCAGCTGCAATTGTCTGCTTACCCCACAGATGAGATTCGATCTGCAATTCAACCTGGCGTTGTATGGACTCCTGATTGCTAATAAATACAAGTGCCTTATTTTCCTCAACAAGACGTGTTTGCAGCATCAAGCCCCATTCACCACAAGCAGGCTGAAGTCGAACTGCCATCGGGTCCAGCTTATCCAGCAGCTCTGTAAAAGGCTTCAGCACTTGCTGCTCGTCAGCTGACGCTTTAAAAGGAAGGTGGTAAGCGTTATGCTCTCCTTTGTACCAATCCTGAAGCTCACCGTCGATGGAGTCATGCTCCTGATATAAGCTCGCGGCAGACTCCGAACTTCCCATTGAGTTCTGTTCCCAAAAGCTTGCCTTTACGCCTCCAGTTAATCCGAACGCTGCTGTAATCTCGAACAAATCCGATGTTGACGAATCAATTGCTTCATAGGGCAGCTGCCCCATACTGATCACTTTGCCACCTTGCTGCAAAAATGTCTGTATGCTTTTCCAGGCTCCGCTTTCCAGATTCGTAAGCGGCGGCAGAACCAATGTCGAGTAGCGCGCGTTACCCAGCTTGATCGTACCGCTGCTGATTTCCGCAGTTGCCAGCAGTTCCGGGTCCAAATGATCAAAGTCTCTGCCCTCAAGACTCAGCTGGTACAAGATACGCACCCACCATGCTTTTAAGCTGCTCAGCCTTTGTTCTTCAGCTGTATCGGTGCCGCCATGTGAAAAACCATGGAACGGATTGCCCATACGGGCCCATAATGACGTTATCGGCTCCAGAACTGCAATCGAAATTACAGCTTCTCCACTGGTCATCACATAGCTGATCCGTCCCGTGTAGTCACCCAGCTTGCGGAAATGCGCCCAATACGGATTTTGCAAAAACTGCGAAGGCGGCGCATCATGCTGGGTCAAGCCGTCAACCGTATAGAAAAAGGCATGAAAGTTAAAAAAGTTCGTTCCCTGTGCAGCCATCCTGTCGATCATCCATCGTGCATCCTGCAGTGTCATCGACCAGCCCACGCTGTGGAAGCATTCGATCAGATTCCGTTCCCGTCCTAGCTGACGTGCCAGAGAACTGACCATCTTCGCACTACTGCGGAATTCAAACGCCCTATGAGTAAGTATCCACTCCAGCGATCGCCCGAGCTTCTCATGTGCAGTATCACCGGCAGGCACATGACTGAACAATTGGGTCGTATGTCTTACCGAAGGCACCTCTGCGACATATTCCAAACCGTGCTGCTCGCACCAATCATGAACCTGCTTATGGTACGATTCTCTCAATAGCAGGTGGACTGCCTGATAATAATCGTAACGTATCTTGGCCGCACCCTCTGCCTCGGGGTCCAACAGTGCATGCAGATGCTCCAGCAAATCATAGCCATTGCGCTCAAGGAAAAATCCAGCCAGCTGTGGTGACCATGGAATACTGCCGAGCAGACCGATTTCATCAGTGAACATTCCCTTGATTGTCGTGCCAAAAAACTCTCCCAGATATTTCGCGTATTTCTCATGCGTCAGTCGAATAAACGTTGCCATGGCTTCCCGGTTGCAAGGGTCAACGAACGTACCGTAATATTTAAAATCTTCTATTTCTTTTTCCTGAGCGATAAATACTTCCCACTCACCATCAGGAGCAGTCCAATCCAGCTTTTGAATCGTACGGTAAGTAAAAAAACGTTTTTGATTATAGGCAGTCAGACCGGTTTTTTGAAAAATCGAATCCGCTTGAAAGTTACCTATGGAATCACGGATCGGTATCGCTTCATTCCAATTCCTGCGACCATCCGCAGTAATGGGGACTGCTTTGGCATAAACAATACGTGCCCAAGGCAGCTCTAACGATAGGTGTTCTCCACCCAGTGCTCTTTGTGTAGTATGTGTGAGCGTGTAGTGCTTGGCCTCCGGATGCTCCAGTGTAACCTCCCCGCCGGCAATACCGCTCGGATAAGGATATTCGTCATACAGCCAGACGTTTAATCCGCGCTTCTCTGCTGCTTCAACCGCAACACGCACCTTTTGAAACCAGGCTTCCGATAAATAAGGAATTTTCAAGCCTTGTCTGGCGCAGATGAATACACCGCCCAAACCTTTATCTGCCATTTCATCGATTTGATACTGAATTTGGCCATCTTCCATTTCACCATTCCAAAACCAGAACGGATGAATACGATCTGCCGCCGCTGGCTGTTTAAACCTTTGCATATCAAACATGATTGAGCTGCCTCCCTGATCTATAATGAGTTCTTGTAGGTTTACTATAAAATACATCCATTCGATCAACAATCATACTCTTTTGTATCCTTTCCCCACTACGTGAGATAGCACTTAGACATTTTTGCACGGCTTCAACATCCTTGCAGTCCCCATGTCAATCAAGGGCTTGAATAACAAAAAAACCTTATTCATCAAGGCTTTTTGGAGGATACGTTATTTGCATGGGAAGTCCTGTTTCATCCATCTCCGTGACCCTGGGGACTGCCTGTATATGGCCTCTACTCAGCAGCGCGGAAATAGCTAGCACCAGCGCATCCACAATATCATCCCTTGCCACAGCCTTCCGTGAATAAGCTGCCAATGTGTGTTGGACGATCGTTCGGGCTTGGGGGTACAACATCTCTAAAAGCTTTATGCGTTCTTCATAACCTGCTTCGGTCTGCTTGTTATGCAGCATCGGTGCGCCTGACAATGTGGTGAAGCATAGCTCCGGATGCGACTCTCGCAGCTTCTTTGGAGCTATCGGATTGATCTGCAGCAGCTGGTCGAGCTCCCGGATTTTGGGAATGATAAACCAGGCTTGCTTGGATAACCCACGGGATGTCAGTTGTTTACTAAGCGCATTGGCATCACTATACGAAGACAGATCAAGCAGCTCACGAATTGGTGCCGAAAAAATACTTGAAGCCCTCTTAGGCCGCAGTAGCTGTCGGGCTTCTCGATCACATGACCTCACTCCATTCTCACAGGAAGGCAGTCCTATCGGCATATCGATCAACAGCAGCTTCGCATCGCCATAGTCCCTCCACAGCTCATTCAGCTCTGCATATACCTTCGCCGTCCAATTCCCCTCTGTTGAAAGTATAACGGTCATCCAGCCTGCTTTACACCCATCAATGCCTACAAAACTTTGTATGGTCATCTCTATTAACCTTCTTATCTTTTTATCTTTGTAATTATCAAGATGTGACGATGTTTGTCCGTTACCTAAATCTCATATCTAGCATTAACTATAGCAGATTACCAATAAAGGAGGTGAATCTGATGGCAGTTCATACTGACTTGGTTACCATACGCTTCCGCCATAACACCTCACGGGTACCGATTATTACGGGATTTTGCGTGATCGGCAGCGCATCGCCCTGTCGCAATCTGCTAGTCATCAACGGCTCGGTACGACGAGTCAGCAGATGCTTGCGACGCAACGGCTTTGTCCTGCTCAGCAGTCATCGCAACAGCTTGTTGTTTCGGCGCACTCGTCACACACCATCCTGTTAATAGACCAAAAAACCGGTCCCCTTTATTTGAAGGAGAGCCGGTTTTTCAATGTGATGCGTCGCTACCTAACTCCAAGCCATACCATTCTTGGTGAAATTGCTCCAGAAACTGCTCCATCACACGATGTCTATCCTCCGCAATCCGTTTGGCGCTATCGGTATTCATCAAATTTTTCAATTTCAGCAGCTTCTCATCAAAATGTGCAATCGCTGTAGATTTGCCGCTGCGATAAGCTTCTGCTGTTATCTCCTTACGCGGAGACAGCTCTGGATCATGAATAAGCTGTCCTTTCCAGCCTGAATAGGCAAATGTCCGTGCTATACCAATAGCTCCAATCGCATCCAGACGATCGGCGTCCTGCACGACCTGTGCCTCTATCGATACGACCGGAGGGTTATGCCCGCCTTTATATGAAATACTTCCTATAATATCCATAACCTGATGGACGACTGCAGACGCGAGCTCCTGTGCAGCCAGCCAATCGTTAACCTTGGCCATCCCGGCCGCCAGTGATGGATTCAGCTTCTCATCGGCTACGTCATGAAGTAAAGCGGCTAACTCACAGATGAACACATCTGCGCCTTCTTTGCTGGCAAGAAGGACTGCCATTCGGGTTACCCGATCAATGTGCCACCAATCATGACCACTGGAATCATCTCCAAGCTGTTCCCTCGCAAATCGTCTTGCTTCGTCTATTACATGCTGCTGATCCATAGTTATCCTCTTTTCATCCTATTTATGATCTTTCCCGGTACAACCATCCAAACGAACAAATACATAAGCGCATATGGTAAAGAAGTATAAATTACCGTATCCGTGCAACTAGGATCGACAGGGAGTGAGCGTATCGTGGCAAGTGGCGTCGTAGACATTCAGGTCTCCAAAGAATTGGCTGAGAACACGATGGTTATTATTTATAATTGCGAGGGCGGGTTGCCCAACGATCTTCACCTCATTCGCGACGGATATGAGGTCACTCTACAGCGAGCCGATCTCGAAGGCAAAGTAAGAGTCGTTCACGAACAAGGAAGCGACTGCTCGTTTAACTATATCGAAGTTGATCCACTGACTGCAAGAAAATTCCGTATGCGTCACGGCAGCCGATTTACACTGAACTACGATCCGAACGTTAACCGACTTCGGATTCGTAGAATCACGACCAGCCAGGCTCATGGTTTTCTTGTATCGGAACCGCGCAAGCATCGGGATGGCAGTATCATTATCGGCTATACGTTATTGAGCTGGCTCGGTATACCAAGTACACCCAATATGGTCATTACCGTAGCTAATGGGTCCATCAGCAAGAAGCTGAAGGTTGTCATCCCGGAAAACGAACTGGAAACCGATTTTCGCCTTACCCCCATCAATATGCGAAGGTTCGGACTGAGACCCGGCAAAAAATGGGGTCTGGTTTACAATCAGTTGACCCAAACCATGAAGGTTATGCCTGTGGCCGCAACGGCTTCCCGCCGAATAAGGCCCAGGCTTACCAAACCCACAAGACGTCGATAGTTCAAATCGCAGGCTGCCTTTCCGTACCAGACCTATTCGCTCAACATGGGATTACTCGCATTCATTCATGAATATTGTTGCGTTAATGAGCTTCAGTCCGTCGCTGTTCTACTGGTTGTCGAACCACGACGGGCTTATTTGTCACGACCTTGACAACCGCCGTTACAATCATCGCGATGATTGAACCGTACAAGGCAACCGCCATATCATGCTGCGCATCCCAAGGATCACCCTGCGTACCAAGAAATAAAGTACCAATGTCAGGTGCCACGATAAAAGCCGTCCACATTTCGATCAGTTCATAGAACGCTCCACTCCCAAGCACCAACGCTGGAGTCAAATAATACGCCCATGAGCCGCTTGGCTTCATCAGTCTTATGATCAGCTCACGAATCGGATAGGCGATCAATAAGCCATAGCAAAAATGAACTACCCGATCGTACTCATCTCTTGGAAATTCAAACAGTGAATGGATCAGCTTATCCACCGGATTTGTGTTATATGAATAATGAGCACCAAACGTGTGCAGGGCAAGAAACAGCACGATCTGCAAGTAAGACAAATTGGTAAAATGAAACCCGCGATACGTTACCAGCAGCGTCACACCAGCAGCGAAAATCAGCAGGTTTTCCAGCCACCAGCCAAAGCTGTTGTAAGGTTCGATCGACATCCATACCCAGAATATCACATAACTAATGATAAGTCCCTGCAGCAGCCCATTACGTCTGAATGGGATTTGATCATTGATAAACAGCTGATGAAGCATTGTTGATTCCCCCTCTATCTCTCACACATCTACTATTTCTGTTTCTTCATTATACATAACCTACCCATTATATGGTATTCAGGGACGAGCCTCTGTGGTATCCTTAGGAAAATCGGATTTAAGAGGAAGAGATCAGATGAAATCAAGACTGAAATACAACATTTGCTTCATTAAACAAGGCGATCACATTTTATTGTTAAATAGAGAAAAGCCCAGTTGGATGGGCTGCTGGAACGGTGTTGGTGGTAAGCTGGAGCCGGAGGAATCTCCCACACAATCGATGATTCGTGAGATCAGCGAGGAGGCAAATTTGACAGAAGCTGATTATGAGCTTTTCTATAAAGGGATTGTAACCTGGACAGTGGATGGTCAAGATTTGGGCGGTATGTACTTGTATGCAGCCGAATTGCCGACACAATTCCCCTACCCCACTCCGATCAAAACTACAGAGGGTATTTTAGACTGGAAGCAGCTCGATTGGATCCTGAATCCTCGAAACCAAGGAGTAGCTTCGAATATTCCTATATTTTTAAATGCTCTGATTTACGATCCTGCTTGTTATGAACATCATTGTGTCTATAGCGACGGAAAGCTGATTCGTCACAATTCAACTCCCATCAAGATGGTTGCAGAACAGCTAGAAGCATTCAGGCACTAACAGACAGACAAAACAGACAGCTTTCGCTGTCTGCCCTATTTCTCTATGTGTATGAAACTAATTGGCTTGCATTAGCGCTCCTGCAGCACCGTCATAAGTCGTTTAACTTCACCAGTCGGGGTTGCAATCGTTTCGTACACGTTGATACTCAGCGGATATTCCTGCTCGTCAGTGCGCAGGTTATCGAAGGTAATAAACTGCATACCGCTCACCAATCGGTTAACCCCAGTAAAATTCAAGGTCTTGACCGATAACAGCTTGCCTGTTGGATCTATAAGCTCCAGCGACATTTTGGAAAAGTCTTTATCGACAATCATCTTCTCCTCGCGCTCAATGTCAAGGCTAAGCTTAAGCCTGTACGTATAAGTAATCGGTGATGTAGCAGAAGGTGCGCTTGTACGGGCCATCAGGGACCAGTCGTTGAGCTTCACCTGGAATGGATAAAAGGATAATTTCTCCGCATCCATAACATCCTGCTGCAAAGCAACGACGTAAGCGCCGATCGTATTGGTCACTGAAGCTGCTGTTGCCATACTAGCTGCTGCCGTTGTGGAAACTTTGGTATCAAGTATTTTTAATACAAACGTACGATCCTTCATATCTATCGGCATCCGATAGGAATAGCTCAATATATAAGCAGTTCCCGGCATAATATCCTGCGCGGTTGTCGTTTGTCGGCTACCGCTGTATGCAGCACCGGATTCGGTCTCCAGCTTTGTTTGAAAAACAGGCAAGGGCAGTGGTTGATCTCCGTTATTGCTTAGCTTGAATTTACCGATCACCGTATTGTAGCCTTCTCCCTCATTCTCATGCATGTGCATCTCAACCAACGAAACGGACATATGAGGGTCTATCGTATCTGACAAGCTGTCAAAAGAAAAGTCAGTGCCATACTGATAAGTCAAGCTTTGCACCGGAAGATCAGCCTGACCGCCTTGCGGCAGCGCAATATTCAATCTGCCAATCGTATAACCTACTTGTGCAACTGCTCCTTTGGCGTCCATCTGTCTGAAGCTTTCTGAGCTTAGTACATTCAAGCTGCTTAATACCGTATCTTTGTCTGTTGGAATCTGAAAATACAGATAACGCTTTTCTCCCGGCTCCAACGTGATGGCGCTCTGTTCCGTATTTACTCCGTTAAATAAAGTCGTGTTTACTCCAGCAGCACCGACTCTGCCATCCATACCAAGTAACGGTAACATTTCTTTTTTCGTAGAACGATTTTCCACCAGCAGCTTTACCGTATGGATGGTGCCTTTTGGAGTGCTTTCTTTATGGATCGCTGCCGGCTTATAAATCAACGGTGAATCGATATTCGGAATTTGGAAGGATTCATCCCATGTCTTCTTGGCAGATGGGTCTTGTATGGAGGATAACGCGCCATTCCAGCTGCGTCCCGATACAGGGATGGTCAACAGCTCTGTTTCCGTCTTCGGATATGTATACCAATCCACAGATAGCCACACAAGCTCCTTCAATTCAAACGTATCCTTACGATCGACCACGGCCATATAGCTAAGCTCTTCATTGGTTTGAGGACGGATGGCATGAGCATTAAATACGCTGGCTTGAAGCGTATACTCGGAGCCATCAGCCGCTCTCACTCTCAGCTCCATATCCGGTATGCTTACCACTTTGGAAGCCGTGCTTTTCGCACGCACCACAACGGCAACTCGTTGTCCTTCCGAGGTCGTTTCGTTCAGCACACTTTTAATCTCTATCTTTAAAGTATCATTTAATAGATAAGAGTTCGGCTTGGTTATTGAAATCCCTTCAGCATCTATCGGTATAATTGTCGCTGCGGGTTCTGCAGCTTCAGCCCCAACCGGAGGAATAAAGTGAAACAAGGAAAGGGTAAAGCCTACCGCAACTGCTGCAAATTTCATTTTTCTGCTCATGCTGTAATCTCCTTCATCTTGTTATTCAAACTCAGCTTGCGGTTTTCTTTTATGATCATCAGACCGACACCTAAGGACAGCACACCCAGCATCAGAACAAGCACGCCGATTTCACTGGCATAATAAGTCAAGCTTCCACCACGATAACCGATGCCACGGATAAATTTGAATAGCCATGTAAGAGGAAGCAGACTGCCCAGCACTTGTGCCGAGTGAGGCAGCATTATTGAGGCCACCTGAAAGCCTGATAGCATAAAGGATGGATATACAATAGGATACGTTCGTAAGGTAACCTTGGCAGGATCTGCGGCCGTCCAACCGACGAGCATTCCGATAACGGTCACTACGAGTGTATAAAGAATCAACGGTACGAGAAACGCCAGCGGACTGCCGGCAAATCGTAAGCCCCCAAGCTGCTTCAACACTCCGAATACAAGAAGCAAGCTGATGGTTGAGCTCATCGCATAAGGCAGCACTCTCAGCCATAAGCCGATTGGACGCGTGAGCTCCTCTTGCAGTTTACCCTCAAGGCGTAATCGCGGTACAATCGCAGCAGCTCCGCCAATTGTAATTCCAAGCGCCGTTACATTTACGAATCCGATAACCATGAATGCGATAAAATCGGATGTCGGATTGTACAGCAGCCTTTGCTGCATCGAAAGAGGGGCAATAATCGCAGCTGCAGCTTCATCCGATACGCCCATCGCTTTCAGCTTGCCCATCGAGGTAGTCGTGTTCTCCACGGTGAACAGCTCCTGAACTCCATTACGGATATTGCTTACCGCAGCAGGCATCGAATTGTCGATCAAAACCCCCACATTCACCTGCTTGCCCTGAAGTCGAAGCTGCTCCATCCCACGAGGCAAATAAATGACTGCCATATAAGCTTCATTCGCCATCAAAGTATCCGGTGTTACTGCATAGTGAAACACATCGACGACATTCATATATTGAGAGGCATTGATTTTATCTGTAAATTGTCTGCTGTACAAGCTGTTATCTTCATCCACCACAGCAATTGGAGCCTCATTGATCTGGCTGTTTTGAAACAAGTAACCAAACAGCGCCGATACGAGCAGTGGAACGATTAATATAATAAGTACAAACTTGCCTTGCAGCACAAATCTCCATTCATCGAGCAGCGATTTCATCTATATGCACCTCCGCCGTCATCCCGGGGAGTAATTTATCGATCCGATCCACCTCAATGCGGGCTTGAAACATTGTCAGATCAGCTGTTCCTTTCTCCCGACTCATCCTTAATCCCGCAAACTGAGGAGCGGCTGTGACAAATTGAATTCGTCCAGTTAATTGATCAGGAAGTGCTGCAAAACGTACCGGAACCGTGCCTTCTGGCTGCAGCTTCGTCACCTGGCGCTCATCTACATACATATCAAAATACAATTTACCGGTTTCCAGCACGATTAATGGAGTCCCCGATCCTACATTTTCGCCTGCTTTGGGAATAATTCTGGCCACTTTGCCATCAACAGGGGCTTTCAATACCATTCTTTCCTTTTGCACCTGCAGGGATTGTAAAAGAATATTTTGCTGCTCCTGCTGCTTGATCAGTGCATCCAAACCTATTCGTTGATTCGTAATGTCCTGCCCCGTCAGCATATTCTGCTCCAATATCGCATTGGCTTTATCTGTCAATAACGCTGCCTGCTGCTTATCCTGCTGAGAAGCACCATTGAGCATTTTGTTTAAAGCCTGCTGCTGCTGGTCCCGCGCGTTTTCCAAGGTGGACAGCTGACTGCGTGCATTTTCCAATGCATCGCGATGGTCCTTATAAGCGTATGGATTGTTATCATATGTATCTTCGATATTGAGCAATTGATTGTACAGCTTCAACGCGTGGGTATGTGCTTCGGTTGCTGCCGCTACTGCGAGCTTCTGACGTTCGATATCCTCCGAGCGCGCGCCTTCAAGCACCTGCTCCTGTGAGGTCCTGGCCTGCTCCACCCCAATTTGCGCCTGCTTCAGTGCATTGCCCAGCTTATCCTGTGCGACATTCAACGCATCTTCACTTTGTTTTACCTTGATGGCTGTCACCTCTATGTCCGCCTGCGCCTTTTGCAGCTGTAAATCGATATCCGTTGGGTCCAGCGTCATCAGTACATCGCCTTTGCTTACCTTCATTTCTTCCTTTGCCGCCAAATCAATGATTTTGCCACCCACGCCTTGAAACGACACATTAACCTGCTCCGCCGTCAACAAACTCCCCTTATGGTTTGCCGCCAGAGACACTGCATCCTTTCCCTCGGCAGCGAGCAGGTATCCTCCGCCCCCTAGTGCTGCGCCCAATACCAGCAATAGTATCAAATTCCGTTTCATACAATTCCTTCTCCCCTCATGATGACTAGTGTGCAGCCTGCAATCCCTTGAAAATAAATCGGAGCGTATGCTCGACTACTTCTTCCAACTCATCCTTGTCCTTGATATCATCCTGCACAAACACCGGGTCGAAAAAAGAGTGGACACGCGAAAAAATTAACGTACCTACAATAAAATTCAGCGTATGCCTCAATGATTCATACTCAAATTGTCCCTGCTCTTTCCCCGATATCAATATTTCCCTCAAAGGCATCCATAAAGCAAACACACATTTCTGCAGTTTTTCCGCTCTCGGACTTTGCATCATAATTTCCTGCTGTAATATATTGATCAGCTCCGGCTCCTCCCTACGAAATCGTACGAATTCTGTAATAAACCTCCGTAAATCCTGTTCAGGATCAGACAATACGAAAGGCTCCTGCAAAAATTGCGGTGCAAATGTATCATACAAAGCCAACAGTACGTTCTCCTTGCCGCCAAAATGATACGATACCAACGCTAACGCAACACCCGCTTGATCACAGATTTGACGAACCGTTGTCCCCTCAAAGCCTTTTTGAGCAAACAGCACCTTCGCTCCATCCAAAATTTTCAGTTTTACATCCTTGCTATCCTGCATCATTTCAGCCTCCTTTGATCTATCAAATATCATACATAGTATAAATGTTGAACATTTGTTTTAAACAAATGTTTTGAACGTTTGTTCAAATTGCTTATAATTGGATAATACACCCGTTGATGCCCCGTGTCAATCTATAAATCAGCATAAAAAAAGAAGCACTCCATAGCTTTTATGGTAGGTGCTTCTGCTTGGTCAATGCCGCGGATATCTTCTCCAGCAATCGGTTCAGGTCAATCGGCTTCGTGTCAAAATCATCACAGCCAGCTGCGTATGCCTTTTCCTGATCTGATATCATCGCATGGGCAGTTAAAGCAATGACTGGTATATCCCTCAGCTCCGGGGATTGCTTCAGAATCCGAATAGCCTCCCAACCATCCAGTACGGGCAGGCTCAAATCCATCAAAATCAGATCAGGGTGTTCCAGAGCGGCGCGTTCAATACCTTGTTGACCATCCTCCGCTATAAGGACCCGATAATCCTTGCGGATTAAACGTCTGGATAGCATATCGCGATTCATCTCGTTGTCTTCGACCAAAAGAATAGTATGCATACGAGACTCCTTAATCATAATAAATTCATTATTCGCCAGCACTAACACTATATAGAATCACGGTCTCTTAGCTTGGATCCTGTGGGGGTCCGGGAATCAGTCCGCGAATCTCTGCTATTAGTGAATCCCTATCGAACGTTCCTTTTTGCAAAATATCCTTCACATAACCATTCAGCTTCAAACGGTCCTCTGCAGTAACTGCTTTCGCTGTTACTACAACAATGGGAATATGACACCACTTCTCGCGCTCACGCAGCTCAGAGAGAAATTGAAAACCGTCCATATCCGGCATCATCAGATCCAAGAGAATCAAATCAGGGATTTTGTTCTCCATGCCATTCAGCGCAGTCCGTCCGTTATTAGCCTGGCTTACGTCATAGCCTTCTTTGGTTAACATTTTGGTCATCATTTCACTTGAAACCACATCGTCCTCAATGACCAATACGGAATGATCCTGATGATTCGAAACAAATTTGTCCAATACCTTGATCATCTGCTCCCGATTCACCGGCTTATTCAAAAATTCGGATGCACCCAATGAATAGGCCAAATGCTTGTCATTCGTTAATGAGAGGATAATAACAGGTATATTTTGCAAATCGGGATCATTCTTGAGTAAGGAAAGTACAGTCCATCCGTCCATGCTTGGCATCAAAATATCCAGACAGATTACCTTCGGACGAATTTTTCTGGCAAGACTCAGACCTTCCTGCCCACTTTCAGCAAACGCTAATGTCCAGCCTTCCTTGGCCAAATACCGTCGCATCAGCTGCTGGTTGGCAGGCTCATCGTCAATGAGAAGGATGCTCGCTTGCTCAAGCTCCATTGGCAGCTGATTCAGGAATGCCGGTGATGCAGAATCAGCCTGCGCAGAAGCCTGGAGGGGAAGCCAGCAAGTGAAGGCACTTCCCTGACCGAGCTCACTGCGAACGGATATCGTTCCTCCCATTAATTCGCAGAACCGTTGGCTGATCGCTAAACCGAGTCCAGTCCCGCCATATTTACGGGTTGTCGACGAATCCGCTTGTGTGAATGGTTGAAACAGCTTGTCTATCTGCTCAGATGTCATGCCGATTCCCGTATCTCTGACGCTAAAGGAGCAGCCTGGACGATCATCTCGGGTTTCATAGCTAACCTCGATATACACAGTACCTTCTTTAGTAAACTTGGCTGCATTACTTAATAAATTAAATAAAATTTGTCTTAGCTTCGTTACATCACTTATAATCTCGCCTTCAACATTATGAATCTCCACACGATTTCCATTCGCTTCCACCAGTGGCCTCACCGTAGTCATGACATCATGAATCAAGCTTGTCAGATCACAGGGTTCAAAATACATATCCATCTTACCGGCTTCAATTTTCGAAATATCGAGTATATCATTTATCAGCTCAAGCAGATGTTTGCCCGACTTGTTGATTCTCCCCAGATCCTCCACGAAGACCAATTCACCGATTTCCTCCGCTTCTTCCATCAGCATTTCACTATAACCGATAATCGCATTGAGAGGTGTCCTCAGCTCATGGCTCATGTTTGCAAGAAATTGGCTCTTGATCATATTCGCTTGAATAGCTTCATCATGGGCTCTTCCCAGCTCCGCTGTGCGCTCGGCGACGAGGTCTTCCAGATTGTCATTCAACCGTCGCAGTTCCTGATTGATGTAATAAATTTCACGAGTTTTTTGCTCCGTTATTTTTTCGGCTTCCTTTCGGGCGGCTTTTTCTCGTTCGAGCTGTCTGCGAAGCATCGCAATTTCATCCATGAGATTTCACCCCCGCTTTGTTAAAGTAAATCGGGCAGTATTCACCGTACCATTTGATAAATCTTCCCGTTGGATGTCCACAGCTTCGCCGTAATGCTGGATGGAACCAAGAATTAAACCCTCAGCAAGATCAGCGAACGGACGAGATGAACGATAGATCATTACCAATTCGTCGGGACCGCTAGTTTCATATTGGAACCCGGGCAGCTCGGCATCCGGATACAGCTTCAGCACCTCGACATGAATATAGCTGTCAACCTTTAACAAGAAATCGAACAAGGTCCGGTTCGTATTTACAAATTGCGGATACATTTCAACCAATTGAACGAACAAATATTCACCAAATACTTTAACCAAATCAGCAACAGGTATGCCCGATTGCTCACTGAGCATAACAACAAGCTGAATCATTTCGCTGTGATCATACGTACCTAAAGTTGTATAGCTTCCTCCGGAAGGCAATTGAGCATTGGTGATGATCGTATCCAGCATTTTCAAAGAAAACTTTTGCTCTACCATTTCAATAAATGCCGTGAACACAATCCCCTTCATTTATACAACCTCCTCGTTACAAAAGTTAACAGCGCTATCGTGAAATAAATCAATGAATACATCCACAATCTGTGGGTCAAAATGTTTCCCGCGCTGACTTTTCACTTCAGTGATCGCTTCCTGAGACGTCCACGTTTTTTTGTAAGGACGTTCATGCGTCAATGCATCATAGAAATCAGCAAGCGCAACAATTCGTGCTTCTATTGGAATAGCCTCACCGCTTAATCCTTGGGGATACCCAGTTCCGTCCCATTTTTCATGATGTGAGCCGGCAATAATTTCTGCCATTTTCAAAACCGCAAAGTAGCTTCCTTCCAAAATACTGGCGCCGATGGTCGTATGCAGCTTCATCCGTTCGAACTCCTCAGGCTCAAAGCGACCCGGCTTCAGCAGCAGCTCATCGGGAATACCGATTTTACCGATATCATGCAGCGGCGCTGCCATTCGGATCATCTCCACCTGCCGAGCAGGAAGTCCCAATCGATCAGCAATCAAGCCCGACAGCCGCCCAACTCGTTGTGTATGCTGACCGGTCATATCGTCACGATACTCTGAAGCGCGGCCAAGCAATTGCAAGATTTCGGCTTTCGCTTGCCGCAGCTCTTTCATTCGCTCCTGTACGCGCTCCTCAAGCAGCTCGTTCTGCTGCTGAAGCTGCAGATGAAGATATCTCGTTCTTAACAAATTATGAATACGAAGAACAACCTCGGCTCGATCAAACGGCTTGGTCAGAAAATCGTTAGCACCCGCTTGCAGCGCCCTTTTCTTGGCCTCTGGCGTAATATCAGCTGTAAGCACAAGAACGGGTAAATAGCTGTCTTCATGGGTATATTCACGAATCAATCTCAATACCTCAAACCCATCGATTTCCGGCATATGCAAGTCAAGCAGCACAATATCCGGGTCCATCTTCTCGATTAATGGCACAGTCTGATGAGGGTCCGTGCTGCTGTGCAGGTTCTTGTATCCTGCACGATCCAGAATCCGTTCCAGGAGACTAAGATTATATTCCTGATCATCTACAATTAATATTTTTGCCTGCTTAAGGCTTTCTTCGACCATACTTTCGCTCCATTCGGTTGTTCACTAGCCTGCAGATTCTGTATTCTCATCGGTACAAAAAAGGCCTGCTCCACATCACCAGCCGATAAAGGTTTACTGTAGTAAAAGCCCTGTATTTCCTGACATTCATTATCCAGTAATATCTCAAGCTGATCCTTAGTCTCAATACCTTCTGCAATCACTTCCATATTAAGATGTCTCGCCATTGATATAATGGTAGCTACAATCGCTTTATCATTATCATCACTCGTAATATCGGTAATAAAGGAACGATCGATTTTGAGCTTGTGAATCGGAAAAAGCTTCAAATAGCTTAATGAGCTGTAGCCTGTCCCAAAATCATCGAGGCTGATTCGAATGCCGCTCCCACTCAATTCATTCAAAATCTCTGAAGATATCGAAGCGTCCATCATCATGCTTTCCGTTATTTCCAGCTCCAGATATTGGGGCTCAAGGCGTGTATCTTCGAGAATTTTCCTGATCTGTGAAACCAGATTCGTCTGATGGAACTGCTGAGAGGACAAGTTTACGGAAACAGGAATCAATGGCCCTCCAGCATCATGCCAGGCCCGCATCTGTGTACAAGCCTCACGTAATACCCATGATCCAAGTTCATAGATCATTCCCGTCTCCTCGGCAATGGAGATAAACATTCCCGGGGACAGCATACCTTTGGTCGGATGCATCCATCTTACCAAGGCTTCCACACCTATCATATGATTATCACTCGGACGAATTTGCGGCTGATAGTACAGCAGAAACTCGTTACGCTCGATAGCTTTTCGCAAATCGCTTTCCAGCTCTATTTTTTCCTGAAGCTCGAAATCCAGCTTACTGGTGAACATGAAGTATCCATTTTTCCCGTTCTTCTTAACTTCGTACATCGCCGTATCTGCATTTTTGAGCAACTGCACATCATCCGATCCATGCTGCGGATAGAGAGCAATACCAATACTCGCCGTTATGTAGAAATCATTGTCCTTAAGATGGTAAGGCAGTTGTACAGCCTGGATAATTCGTTCTGCAATCTCAATCGATTTACTTTCATCATAGCTATGATCGCATACCAGGGTAAATTCGTCACCACCGATTCGAGCCAGTGTCACTTTATAGTTTTCTACGCTCTTGCGAATACGCTCACACATTTCTTGCAGAAAAATATCGCCGTAGGTATGGCCCAATGAATCATTTATCATCTTAAACCGATCAATATCCAACACCATAACCGCAAAATTCAAATCCGTTCCCTTAGTCGCCTCGATGGCTTCTGCAAGCACTTGATTGAACCTTCTCCGGTTCGGCAATCCCGTCAGCTCATCATGATAAGCAAGATGCTGCACCTTTTCCTTGGATTGTTTCTCTTCAGTAATGTCCTTCGCGATAATATGATTGCCGACAAGTCTTCCCTTAATCTCTACAGGCACGTTAATAATGCTCAAATCGACCCGTTTACCATTAGCCATCAATGCAGTTTCATAGCTTTGCGGCTGCTTCTTGAACGATTCATAATAAAAATTTTTCGTGTTTTCCCTTTCCTCTTCTGCAATTTGCAAACCGATAAGCGATATATGCTTATTAATGAAGTCCGCTTCGTTTAGCCCTGTTATTCGGGTCACAGCAGGGTTAAAGCCCATAATATTACCATGAATATCCACCGATACAATGCCATTAGAGTTATTCTCATACAGAGAATGGTACCATCTTTCGTGTTCCAAAATCGTTGAATCTTTAGATGATAATCGTTTATTCACATAAATACCGAACAGTGTGAATCCAATGGTAACCAGCGTACCTGCCGCAATGATATAAGCCAGAATCCCCTGCTCGATCTGCATGCCTGATGCAATCACCGTTTTTTCCCCATGATAGAATTCAGCCGCTGCCATTCCGATATAATGCATGCCAGCTATTGCCGCTCCCATCACGAGTCCGCTTATCAACTTATAAAGAACGATATAGCGGGACTTATTCTCGCGAAAATAAAATAGCAGCCAAAGCGCCGCGCTAGAGGCTACGGCAGCTACCAGTATAGAAATACCAACCAACCAGAAATTGTATGTAATATCAACCATCATTGCAGCCATCCCGATATAATGCATGCCACAAATACCTGCAGCCATACATGCACCGCCAGTGACCAATTGACGGACTCTCTGTTCATTATTACTAACGATATACAAGGCAATATACGAAGCTGCTATAGCCAGGACAACGGATAACACGACAAGCTCGGTATGGTAGGTAACCTCCATCTGTAAAGAAAATGCCAGCATTCCGACAAAATGCATAGACCAGATACCCAATCCCATTAAGCTGGCTCCACAAATTAACCAAAGAGCCCGTGCTTTTCCCTTAGTGAAGCTAATAGTTCCAGCCAAATCCAATGCAGAATAAGAGGCTGCTCCTGCTATTATATAAGAAATAATAACGATTAGCGGGTTGTAAGTTCCATGAAGATGTTCCATTCTGTTCCCCTTTCAAAAAAGCACATACTAAAATCCATTATACACGATGAATCTAAAAAATTTCTGAAAATTTAACTTAAATTTTAGCAAAAAAAAGACTGCTCCATAGTCTCATAGACTCTTGGAACAGCCTTGCAATTTGTATTCATACTCTTTTCAGACGTACAAGGAAACTTTGGTAATCCCCCTGTAATGATGGTAAGCTGAAACCTCCATACATCAGTTCGTCGCCGCCATATACTTCATCGGTACCCAACCAGGTATATTGAGCGTCTGCATCTAGACCTTTAAGCTTGATGCGCTCTGTCGGCTCATTAGGCTCACATAAAATTTGGAAATAGCAGACCAAGCAATCCTGCCCATCCGTGGATACAAACATCCAGGCAGCAGTATTCCCTTCAAAGGGGCTTAACAGCCGATAAAAAGAACCAAATTGAACGAATTGACGCAGCTCTTTATACATGGCTACCTGCTGCTTCGCTAGCTCTCGTTCACCTGGCGTAAACTTCGTTAGATCCAGTTCATAGCCAAAGTTTCCTGACATCGCGACATCCCCCCGCATTTGCAGTGAGGTGTTGCGATGTACTTGATGGTTAGGAATTGCTGACACATGGGCTCCCATCGAGCTGATCGGATAGACGATACTCGTCCCATACTGGATTTTCAAGCGGGTCACCGCATCGGTGTTGTCACTTGTCCAGGTTTGGGGCATATAATGCAAAATTCCTGGATCGAACCGTCCTCCGCCACCCGAGCAGCTCTCGAACAAAATATGTGGGAAAGCAGACGTGATACGCTCCATCACCGAATATAGACCAAGCATGTAGCGGTGAGCCGTTTCTCTTTGGCGCTCGGGAGGCAATGAAGCCGAGCCGATTTCGGTCATAGATCGGTTCATATCCCATTTGACATAAGTGATTGGAGCACTGTTAAGTACACCCGATACCGAATTCACGATATAATCACAAACCTCGGAACGCGATAAATCGAGAATCAGTTGATTCCTTCCCTCGGATCTCGTTCGATTCGGTACATGCAAGCACCAGTCTGGGTGCGCCCGATACAGCTCACTTTCGACAGAAACCATTTCAGGCTCGAACCATAAACCGAACTGCATGTCCAGCTTGGTGATTCGCTCAGCCAGGTTCCCTAAACCTTCGGGGAGCTTCTCCAGATTAACAAACCAATCGCCTAAAGAGGTTTTATCATTGTTGCGCTGTCCGAACCAACCGTCATCGAGCACAAACAGCTCAATCCCGAGCTCTTTGCCGGCTTTTGCGATTTGCTCGATCTGATCTGCCGTAAAGTCAAAATACGTCGCTTCCCAGTTATTGATCAATACAGGTCGTGACTGGTCACGGAATGTTCCCCTGCACAGCCGCGTGCGATATAACTCATGATATGTCTGTGACATTCCGCCAAGCCCGTTTGCAGAGTGAACCATCACCACTTCCGGCGTTTGAAAAGACTGCCCGGGCTCCAGCAGCCAGCTGAAATCAAATGGATTGATACCCATGCCTACACGTGTCGTATTAAATTGGTCTACTTCCACGGAGGCGAGAAAACCACCGCTGTACACAAGGCTGAATCCATACACGTCACCATGATCCTCTGTGGAGCCCTTCGCCAGCAAAGCAATGAATGGGTTCTGCTGATGACTGCTGCCACCGCGGCGGCTTTCAATGGATTGAGTGCCAGGGACGAGTGCTCTCTTCTCAACATACCGCTCACGTGCCCAAGCTCCTGATAGCTGCAGCAGGTCATAGCCGCTATCGGCCATATCGATACTCATGCTGAGCACACGCAGCACCTTGAGCGCTTGCAGTCCTTCGTTGATCAAACGAACTGAACGCGTAAGCACATTATGATTTTCATAAACCGTATAAGTTAATACCGCCTTGAGCTCAGTCAACTCATCTATCAAAGTGAGCTCAAGTGTCTGTGCTTCATCTGCATGCTCAACATAGGTTGAAGGAAGTCCGTCCAGAGTTGGCTTACCAGCTATAATACGGTGTGATTCGTACTTGAAATCCGTTATTGTGGAGCCATTCTCCAGCTGCAGCTGAATCGCAGGCTGACGGTAATCAGAATTTCCATAGGCCGGGTACTCCTGCGGCAGCCAGTCGAGTGAATAATTTCGATCAGCAGGATCCGGATTTGGAGAAAAGGACCGGTCTCTCCCGAGTTGAAGCCAATGTGTTGCTTTTAGATGATTTATTTTCCGGCCCCAGTACAAGTGGACCACGTAACCTGATTCCAATATTTGAAGGCCATAGCTCGTATCAGCAGCCTGAAGATGAAACAGCCGCTGTTCTGCATCAAATTGAATCCCCATGTGAACACACACCTTTTTATAAAAAATGATCTACAAGGAGTATCCTACAATGTTCGATCACATCTGTTAATGGATAATTGCAATGTCGTATGGACAAATGTAGGATTATCAACAAAAAAAGCCCGGAGCAGCGAGGCTCCAGGCTTGTGTACATCAATCTTATTTTTTACCCAATACATGAATCGGGTGTCCCAACAATACTTCAGCTGCATCCATCGTAATTTCACCCAATGAAGGATGTGCATGAATCGTAAGCGCGATATCCTCAACAGTAGCACCCAATTCGATGGCCAAAGCCAATTCGGCAATCAGGTTAGAGGCTTGCTTACCGACAACCTGTCCGCCCAAGAGCAGACCTGAATCCTTGTCACCGATCAGCTTTACAAAACCGTCAGAGGTATTCATCGTCAATGCACGGCCATTTACACCAAATGGGAACTTGCCCACAGCTGTATTTTTGCCTTGTGCCTTGGCTTCAGTTTCACTCAAGCCTACACTTGCAATTTCCGGATCAGAGAATACGACAGCTGGAATACATTTATAATCAATTACGCTTGGTTGTCCGGCAATGACTTCAGCCGCTACCTTACCTTCGTAAGAAGCCTTATGCGCCAAAGCAGGACCTGCGACGATATCACCAATTGCATAAATATGCGGAACATTAGTTTGGCATTTTTCGTTGATTTTGATCAAACCACGTTCACCCACTTCAACGCCTGCCAACTCAAGTGACAGATCGCCATCGGTGTTCGGGCGACGTCCAACGGTTACCAGCACGTATTGTGCAGTAACCTTTTTCTCCTCGCCTTTGACTGTGAAAGTAACGGTAACGTCTTTATCCGTTTGCTCGCAGCCTTGAGCCAAAGCTTCTGTGAATACCTCAACATTGCCTTTTTTCAAGCCACGGCCAACCAGATTGGATAGTTCCTTTTCAAAGCCTGGCAATATGGAGTCAGAGCCTTCCAGAACTGTAACCTTTGTACCCAGTCTCGAATACGTTTGTCCAAGCTCGATACCGATGTAGCCGCCGCCGATGACGATCATGCTTTCCGGAACCTCTTTTAGATCCAGCACTTCGGTGGAGGAAAGGATACGACCACCATAAGGGAATGCCTTTAATTCAATAGGACGCGAGCCTGTTGCAATGATGCAATCACTGAAGCGGAAACGAGCTGTTTCATTATCATTGAAGCAGCGGGCTTCATTTTCATTAATGAACAAGGCTTCGCCATTGAATACCTGAATATTGTTACCTTTGAGCAGTTGGCCTACGCCACCTGTCATCTTTTTCACAATACCGGATTTCCATTCCTGTACCTTTGTAAAATCAATCTTGACGCCTTCGGAAACAATCCCGATCGATGAGTTATGGCTTGCTGCCTCGAACTCTTCTGCAGCATGAATTAAAGCTTTGGATGGAATGCAGCCACGGTTTAAGCATACACCTCCGACTTCCGACTTATCTACGATCAGAACACTTTTACCCAGTTGAGCGGCACGAATAGCAGCCACATACCCACCGGGACCTGCACCGATGACCAACACGTCGATTTCTACAGATGCATCGCCTACTACCATTTGTTACACCTCCATGATTAATAGCTCAGGATCAGCCAGCAATTGCTTGATATAGTTCAAAAAGTTTTGAGCTGTCGCACCATCGATAATCCGATGATCGAAGCTTAAGGAAAGAGCCATTACCGGAGCGATGACGATCTCACCATTCTTCACAACCGGCTTCTCAGTAATACGTCCTGTACCCAAAATTGCCACTTCAGGGAAATTGATAACAGGTGTGAAGAACATGCCGCCAGCCGAACCAATATTCGTGATCGACAGCGTGCCGCCTTTCATTTCCGCTGCTGACAGCTTGCCATCACGACCGCGTGCTGCCAAATCCTTGATAGCTTCAGCGATTGTCCAAATATTTTTACGATCCGCATCCTGAATAACAGGCACAATCAAGCCATTATCCGTATCGGTTGCGATACCAATGTTATAGTACTTTTTGTAGACAATCTCGTTCTTTTCTTCGTCGATCATCGCGTTCAAAGCCGGGAATTGACGCGCCGCTGCAACCAGAACCTTTACAATGAAAGGCAGGTAAGTCAGCTTAACGCCTTTTTTCTCTGCAATGGGTTTGGACTTCGCACGAAGAGCAACCAATTGGGTTACGTCTACTTCATCCATCAAGGTTACGTGTGGAGCTGTGTAAACGGATTTAACCATCGCGTTCGAGATTGCTTTGCGAATGCCTTTGAATGGCACGCGTTCTTCGATGCGCTCACCGCTAACTGCTGCCGCTGCGCTTGAAGCGACTGCCGGCTTGCTTGGAGCGCCTGCGTTCGAAGTTGCTTCCGCAGCTGCTGCCGGAGCTTCGCTTCCAGCAGATGGCGCTGCCGCGGCTGTGCCTCCGCCTGCGGCAAATGCGAGAACATCTTCCTTGGTCACGCGGCCGTTAGGGCCGCTAGCTGTGACCAGCCCGATGTTCAAGCCTTTCTCGCGAGCGAGCTTGCGCACGCTTGGCGTAGCCAGTGCTTTACCGCCGGCTGCTGCATCGGCTTGAGCCGCGCCTTCAGCCGGTGCTCCGCCTGCCAGCGGCGTATCCAGCTTCGAGTTCGCGACATTAGCCGCGACCGCTCCGCCAACTGCACACTCGGCAGCTTGGTCATCGCTCTTCGCTGCTGGAGCAGCCTCAGCTGGTGCTGCCGGAGCCGCACTCTCTCCTTGACCGTGATCGTGGCCCGCTTGCTGTGGAACCTCTCCAGAAACTTCGATTGTTGCGATCAGATCGCCAATCGTACAGACAGTGCCTTCAGCAACTTTGATTTCGACGATCTTGCCTTCAACAGGAGAAGGTACTTCTACGGTTGACTTATCGTTTTGGACTTCCATAATGATGGTCTCATCGTTGACGACATCGCCTGGCTTAACCAGCCATTTGACGATTTCACCTTCGTGAATGCCTTCACCAAGCTCCGGGAATTTATATTCAAATACCGCCATATTGTAACCTCCTAAAAGTTTTCGTAGAAAACTTACTTCGTAAGCATTCCCTTTAGAGTTTTGCGTAGCAAAACTTGCTTCGTTATCCTAAAAATCCAATACTTTGTTCAGTCCAGCAATAATACGGGCCGGATTAGGAAGCCATTGGTCTTCAACCTGTGAGAATGCATATACGGTATCCGGAGGTGTTACACGAAGTACAGGAGCCTCAAGGTGCAGAATCGCTTTTTCGTTAATTTGTGCAATTACTTCTGCAGCAATACCGGACGATTTTTGTGCTTCCTGTACAACGATAGCGCGGTTCGTTTTCTTGATCGATTCCACGATTGTATCGATATCAAGCGGCATCAATGTTCGAAGATCAATGACTTCTACCTTCGTTCCACGAGTTTTTTCGATTTCTTCAGCAGCCTTCAAAGAAGTATGCACCATAGCGCCGTAGGTAATAATGGTAACATCAGAACCTTCGCGGACAACTTTGGCTTTACCAATTTCCACTGTGTAATCGCCTTCCGGCACTTCAGCACGGAAAGAACGGTACAAGTTCAGATGCTCCATGAAAAATACAGGATCATTGTCGCGGATAGCCGCAATCAGCAGTCCCTTGGCATCATAAGGATTGGAAGGAACCACTACTTTAATTCCTGGTGTTTGAGTTAACAAACCTTCCAACGGATCTGTATGCAGTTCAGCCGCTTTTACGCCGCCGCCAAAAGGAGTACGGAATGTAATTGGCGCATTGTAACGACCGCCTGAGCGATAACGCATCCGTGCTGCCTGAACACAAATCTGGTCTAATGCTTCATAAATAAAACCGACAAATTGGATTTCAGCAATCGGACGAAATCCTTGAATCCCCATACCTACTGCCAAACCACCGATTGCGGATTCAGCCAAAGGCGTATCGAATACACGTTCCTCGCCAAATTCAGCCTGTAGACCTTCCGTTGCACGGAATACACCGCCGACTTTACCAACATCTTCACCGAATATGACTACGTTCGGATCGCGTTCCAATTCAACACGCATTGCATCCTTGATCGCTTGAATCATTGTCATTTGTGCCATGGCTTACTCTTCCTCCCTTTTACTTTGAATAATCTGCTTTTTGCTCTTCCAGATGGGACGGTGTTACTTCAAACATGCTATCGATCAAGCCGGGAATCGTCATTTTCTCCACAGCTTCTGCTTTTTTAATGGCGTCAGCAACTGCTTGCTTCGCTTCTTCTACAACCTTGGCTTCTTCTTCCTCCGACCATAAGCCCTTGGCTGTAACGTATAAACGGAAACGGTTCAAAGGATCTTTGGTTTGTTCCCACTCCGTGCTTTCTTCCTTCGTACGGTATTTGGACGGATCGTCACCGGACATGGAATGCGGCAGGAAACGGTATGTGATCGCTTCGATCAATGTCGCGCCTTCTCCATTGCGTCCACGCTCAGCAGCATCCTGAACGGCTTTCACTACAGCCAGAACATCCATACCATCTACCTGCACGCCTACAATACCCGCTGCTACTGCTTTATGAGCAACAGATGCTGCTGCGGTTTGCTTGGAGAATGGAGTCGTGATGGCATAACCGTTATTTTGCACAACAAAAATCGCAGGAAGTTTAAATGCACCTGCAAAGTTCAGACCTTCATAGAAGTCGCCTTCGGATGAACCGCCGTCACCTGTATACGTAATGGATACACGTTTTTCACCGCGTTTTTTGAATGCCATGGCAACGCCCATTGCATGAAGAATTTGTGCACCGATAATGATTTGCGGCATAAGTACATGTACATCTTCTGGAATTTGTCCGCCGTGCTGATGACCGCGGGAATATAGGAATGCCTGATACATCGGAAGACCATGCCATACGATTTGCGGCATATCGCGATAACCCGGACATACAAAATCATCTGAATTTAAAGCAAATTCGCTACCGATCATTGTTGCTTCCTGTCCCGATACTGGAGCGTAGAAGCCAAGACGGCCTTGACGGGTCAAGTTAACAGCCCGTTGATCCCAAGTACGCGTAAATACCATACGTCTCATTAATTCTTTTAACTGCTCGTCACTCAATTTCGGCATTTCTTGCTCATTTACGACAGTGCCGTCAGGCGCTAGAACGGATAAAGGCTGTACCTCGGTTACAGCTACTTCATACGGCTTACTCATGTACATTCACCTCAATAGTAGGATTTCAATGCCATTAAAGCTGGAATTCTGTTATAGTAGTATTATAAACCTGTTTTCACTCAGAACACAACTACTTACTTGAAAAATATGATTTTTATTAGCCCTACCCTATATAACAGTTTTTAAAAATATATAGTACAGATTAATAAAATCCACAAAACTATACTAATACAACTGGAGGAAACCCTTATGGACGAAGCCATTTACTATAAACGAACGATTGTAAAAGAACAGGTACCCTCTACCTCATTGGGTCAAGAAAGGCCGGTTCGAATCCTCTTACCCCCTGGTTATCAGGAGCTAAACACATATCCTGTCATATATTGTCAGGATGGTGAGCAATTTTTTAATTTTGGACGCATCGCTACACTCATGAACCATCTGATTTATGATGAGGGAGTTCAGCCTGCGATCATTGTTGGCGTCGATGTTGACGTCGCGACAAGAACCTCGGAGTATGCTCCAGGGGAAGCACGCTTTGAAGCCTACACGCATTTTTTCTCACAGGAGCTTCTGCCCTTTATTGAAAGCCGTTACCCTGTGGGCAGCATCGCCAAGGATCGCATCATTGCAGGAGACTCATTGGGAGGAACCGTATCTTTGCATCTAGCCTTAAATTATCGTAGCCTATTTTGCAATGTCCTATCCTTATCCGGTGCATTTTTACAGCAAACACAAGATCAAGTTGCCCAAGAAACCGATTTGTCCTGGCTGAAGCTGTATATGCTGATTGGAACGGACGAGCTGGAAATCGCTACACAGGGAGGCACTTACGATTTTCTAGAGGCAAACCGACAAACCAAACAGCTCCTCGAAGCGAGAAGCTGCAACCTTACTTATATAGAAAAGCCTGGCAAGCATGTATGGGGCTTTTGGCAAAAGGAGCTTCCAGAGGCTTTGAAGTTGTTCCTATAAGGGCGGGGCACCCTCCCCACCCTCCCTTGAAGGGAGGGCCCCAGAGGGCTTGGCCCTCTGGACTCCCCTGGATCGTGTGCAGACTGTTGTGTTCTCGGGACGCTTTCGTCCCTGCGGGACACGCTTGGGGCTCGATTGGGTGAGTTCGACGTGTGCAGACTGTTGTGTTCTCGGGGCGCTTTCGTCCCTGAGGGACACGCTTGACTACGAGAGCAAAGATTGATTTAACGGGGGGGATCGTCCCATACGGGACATTGCCTCCGTTTTTTTGTTTATTTACTTATTTTAATCCGTAACGGGTTCGCAGGGTTTCGACCATTGTGGTTATTTCGGATTCATTAGGGAGATCCAGAGATGCTTGGTTATCGGTCTTAGGTTTGTGCGCTCTAACCGACTCTTTTATAGAATCAATGAAGGACTGCTCGTCTTTTAACCCGATCAATTCCTCCAGACTGGCCATGCTGTTTTCCGTTACCTTTGGAAAACAGAGCCCTCCGGTATCACACGTACTCTCGACTGCCGTCTCCCCTGTAGCTATATTGTAAAATTGCTTGGCCAATTCGGCCTTAGGGTTGCCAATACCCCGCACAACAACGAATGCTTGGACTGCGATAGCATGCGCCTGGCGCCGCTGGGCAATTCCGCAAAATTTGCGTCCCCGTATGCTTAGATCGTAATCGCCTGGACAGTAGGAGCCGATGATTTCGCCTTTTGATACATCGGACGTTACCTTATGCAGGGATTCACTGATTAATCGGAACATCGTTTCAAAATCATGACGAAAATCAATATTTCCCTGACGCTTGGGCATAATGAGCGTTATGTTGATGACACCCAGATCAAGTGGTACCGCGGCGCCGCCGGAATTTCTAACAATTACCGAATAGCCCTGCTCTTCAAGCCACTCCATCGCCTGTAAGGCATAAGGTAAACGACTGTCACGCAAACCCATCACAAAAGCTCGTGGATGCCTCCATAGATGAACAATAGGTGTTCCACCAGCACCCACTCTTCTGGTCAACAGCTCGTCCATTGCAAAAGGGACAAGCACATCACTTTGCCCTGTCTGCTCGGTCCGGTCCCAGATCAACATATCCCCCGGCAATGACCATTCCTCTAATTCCATGTTGTTGTATGCCTCCTTAGGTCTGTAAAACCATTCATCGCAACCAGATCCCCATTGTAATGTGAAATCCAATTATACGCAGTGGAATGCTATCCTTTGTCCTTATAGACAACCTCTTTAAATATCCGAATCAAATGCTGAATGTCCTCATCCGCCAAATCGCCAAAAAAGTTTTCAACATTAGCTCTGCGCTGCAATCTGATCGATCCCAGCATCTGTCTTCCCGCTTCTGTGATGCTTAAGTAAACGACTCTGCGATCTTCATCGGTCCTCTCCCTTTCGACGAGACCTGCAGCTATCAGCTTATCCGATAAGGTAGTGATGGCTCCTGGCGTATAGCACAGCATATCAGCAATCTGAGATGCCTTAAGAGGCCCCTCAATTTCAAGTCTCTCTAACAAAAAGCCCTGAACAGGCGTCATCCCATTTTCATTAAACTTGGACCATGAGACCGATATTTTACGAAACAGCTGTCTCGCTGCCTCTTCCAACTCTAAGAGGTTGCGGTGATCAGTCATTAGCTTTGTGCCCCTTTATCTTATTGATAATTATCATTGTAATGTTCATTTTACCATGCATGGAGAACTTGCCCAAGCTTTTGTTCAGCACAGGTCGATATGCCTAAATATTTGTGTTGACGATAGATTGGTAATTGTGATATTTTTTGGTATATAGTTTTAACTTAAAACTAATTAGCCTAAAATATCTTTACTGTAAATCTAATCTTATTCGTTGTATTCACTGGAAAAGGAGGTGTACCTTATGGATGATTTGGAACAAAAGCTGGATCGAATGGAAGAGTTAATATTAATGGGTATGCACCGAACGAATAAATGGGGATCGGTCAAATTTTCCAAGCAGCAGTATTTGCTGCTCATCACACTGGATAATAAGAACCGGGCAACCGTCAGCAACCTTGCCGACGAGCTCAACCTGTCTCCTAGCGCGACAACATTAGCCATTAATCGATTGGTTCGTGACGGACATGTCGCTCGGACCCGCGATGAAACCGACCGTAGAGTCGTATGGGTGGAGCTAACCCCTGAAGCCAGAGTGCTGGTCTACGAACAAAGAGAACGGCGCAGAAAAGTACTCCGCTGTATGATCAGCAGTCTTGAACCTGAGGAAAGCGAGCAGTTCATTACTATCGCCCACAAAATGCTGACTAATTTACAAGATCCAATATAAATAGAGAGGAGCTATAACCCTACTATGAAGAAAAAAATTATTATTTTAACTGTTTTAGCTATTATTCTTTTGGGAGGCGGAGCTGGCGGCACTTACTACTTTGCTATGGCCAGCAAGTATATCAATACGGAGGATGCCAAAATTGCAGGTGATTTACGCGCAATCGGCACACCCGGAGCTGGTAAGCTAATTGAGTGGAATTACAAGGAAGGCGATTCCTTCAAAAAAGGTGACATCCTTGGGATGGTTGAAACAACGCCTGCCCGTGGCAATACACCTGCTATTTTACAAGAGATCATTGCTGTAGAGGAAGGTACGATTATTCAATTTAATGGCGTTAAAGATCAGATGGTATCCCCCACCAGTGCAATTGCAATGAGTGCGAATCTGGATAAGCTGTATGTCACAGCCAACCTGCAGGAGACCGAAATCGCCGATGCCAAGATTGGCAATAAAGTCACGATTAAAGTGGACGCGTATCCGGATGCCGTTATCACAGGTCATGTAGAGCGTCTTGGTCTTGGAACTAATTCTTCCTTTTCGCTATTATCATCATCTAACGCAAGCGGTAACTTTACAAAGGTCATTCAGCGGATTCCCGTTAAAATTTCGATTGACAGCTACCAAGGTAAGCGATTGGTGCCTGGACTAAATGCAACCGTCAAAATTGAGAAATAAATCGCTACACGAGCAATACAGAGAAAGGAGGAAACCGAGTGTCAACACAAGATTCATCCATGGACGCATCGGCAGTACATACAGCTCCAGAGAAACCCGCTGAAGAGAAGAGCACTGGATACGGACTAGCGATGTTAGCCGTCATTATCGCTGTTTTTATGGCTATTCTTGATATGAGTATCGTGAATGTCGCAATTCCCAAAATGATGTCTGTCTTCGGGGTCAATCAATCCGAGATCGAATGGGTTGTAACAGCTTATGCGTTAGTGAGCGGAGCTTTGGTTCCAGTGACCGGTTATTTGGGTGACCGCTTTGGCTATAAACGCATCTTCCTGCTGGCCATGATTATATTCACAATCGGCTCTGGTTTATGTGGAATTGCCTGGAGCAACAGCTCCATGATCATCTTCCGCATTATCCAGGCGGCTGGTGGTGGTGCACTGATGCCCATTTCCATGGCTATGATATTTCGGATGTTTCCTGCAGAAAAACGCGGAATGGCAATGGGCCTATTCGGTATTGCCGTTATGTTCGCACCTGCCACAGGCCCTACACTAAGCGGCTACATCGTCGAATATTTGGACTGGAGACTTATTTTCACCATTAATGTGCCGATCGGTATTCTCGATTTTTTCCTGGCAATGGCCGTCTTGAAGGAATTTAAATCTCCTGTTGCCAGCAAATTCGATCTTTGGGGCTTTCTCACCTCCAGTATCGGATTAGCGTCCCTGCTGTATGGAGTCGGCAAGGTTACCGAGAAAGGCTGGACGGACCACGAGGTCATCGCTTTTATTGCAATAGGTTTGGTTTGTCTTCTTATCTTTGTTGCTATTGAACTAACGATCGACTATCCATTACTCGATTTAAGCTTGTTAAAAAACGGCACATACACACTTTCCCTTGTCATTTCCAGTATTTCGACACTAATCATGATGGGTGTGTTGTTCCTGCTGCCGGTATTTTTACAAACCCTCTCCGGCTTATCTGCCGTACAGACCGGTTTGATTCTGCTGCCGCAGGCCGTGATGTCGGGAATTATGATGCCGATAGCCGGTGCTCTGTTCGATAAATTCGGCGCTCGATTGTTGGCAATCATCGGACTTCTTCTTACAGGAGTGGCTCTCTATTTAACCTCAGCCTTGGATATTACAACTGCATTTTCCACTCTCATTTTCTGGCTCGTGTTTCGGGCAATGGGAATGGGCTTGATGATGATGCCGATTCAAACTGTTGGCATGAATACCATTCCAATGAACAAGATGGGTCAGGGAACTGCGTTGTCCAACACCGTCAGACAGATCAGTTCATCCTTCGGTATTGCCTGGCTTGGACTGCTCTATTCGGATCGTCGTACTTTTCATATCGCGGATCTTTCCGATCAATTGAATATGTTCTCAACGAACATCGCAACTCAATTCTCACAGCTGCAGAATCAGTATATGAGCATGGGGCAATCGGCTACACAGGCAAGCTCAAGTGCATTGGCCTACTTGAATGGTCAAGTACAGTTGCAGGCCACAGTCATGGGCTTGGATGATGTATTTATTATTACGGCTGTACTATCTTTTATAGCTGCCGTGCTTTCCTTATTTTTAAGAAATACCAAAGTAAGCGGCGCACCCAAACAGCACGTGATGGGCGAATAATTAGCTATTATTACCGATTTTATTGTAAAGGGGCATCTATTCAAATGAACAATAATCCCGTCCAGTGGAAACGATGGATTCAAACCGGACTTATCCTCGCCTTAAGCGGGGTAGTTGCAGTCGGCTGCTCAACAACAAACGCCAGCAGCAGTCAAGCCAAATCAGTCAAAACCGCACCTGCCGCCAAACAAAAGATGGAAGATAAAACCGAGCTTGATGCGGATGTAGTCTCCTCTACCCAGGTCAACATGCTGAGCAAAGTAAGCGGCGATGTAAAAGAAATTCTCAAAAAACGTGGTGACACCGTGAATCAAGGCGACGTTGTGCTCGTACTCGATTCTGTGGATGCTGCCAGAAACAAGGAAAAAACCGATCTTACGCTGCAAAACCTGCAGGCGCAAATTAACAAAACCCGCGAAGACATCTCTACGAATCGCGGAGTTCTTACCAATACCGTGCAGAAGCTCGAAATCCTGATCGCTGATCAGGAAAAAAGCTATAACAATACACGTAATGACTACGATGCGGGGCTTGCTACCAAAGCTCAGCTGGAGAAGATCGAAACCCAGATCAAAACCAATCGACTTGACCTGGATACAGCGCAAAAGCAGCTAGCTAACCTGGATGCAACCGATCCACTCGCTACACTGCGTATCCAGCAGCAATCCACGGAGCTGTCACTTCGCGATATAGACAAAACCTTATCTGATTTTGAAGTGAAAGCACCGATCAGCGGCGTGCTGACCGATCTGTTTCCTGAACAGGGGATCACCGTGCAAGCCGGTTATGTAGCCGGTGTTATCCAGCAATTGAACCCGATTAAAGTTCATGCCGACATTACCGAAAGCACTATGAAATATATTCAAGGCAAAACAACCATTCCTTTTGTTACACAAGGCAGCAGCGCCTCAATGACAGGTACGATTACTTATTTGGCTGACGTCATGAGTCCGCAAAGCAAAACCTACGTACTCGAACTCAGCGTACCCAATCCCGATCAAAAGCTGAAATCAGGAATGAGAGTAAAGCTGCAGCTGGGCGGAGGCTCTACTCAAGATGTCGTGACAGTCCCGACCGCAAGCATCGTCAAGGAAGGCAATGACAACTATGTGTTTGTTGCAGCTAACGATCAGGCAGAGAAACGCAAGGTTGCATTGGGTCGGGTTGCCGATACAAATCGGGAAGTTACGGATGGCATCAAGGAAGGCGAGCAAGTCATCGTGTCGGGTACCCAGGATTTGAAGGACAAAGATAAAATTGAATTGCGAAAATAAGTTTGAATTGTAAATGGAGGCTATTGAATGAAAAAAGTTAGAAAGCAAGCTCTGTCCGTAATTTTGATATCATCACTTCTTCTATCATTCCCTTACTGCGCCGCATTGGCTGATGAGGCGCAAGCCGCAGCTGTGGATACACGTTATCCCTCCACGCTGACAGGACCGCTTCAGGTCAAGATCAATGGTTTGCTGAGTGAACATACCTTAACAGGCACGCGTATCGGCACTATTGTCAAAATGTATAATGTTTCCAATGATACGGTAAGAGTCCCTGATTATGAAGTTCGGATTGTAACAGACAATGGAGCACGATATGTGCTGCGCGGCAGCTCCGACAATGCCATATCGGTCCCTCCGATGTCCAATATCACACTCAGCTATATGGCTCAGGTCGAATTACCCGATAATCTGAAGCCGACAAGTATCGTTTGGGTCGATGTGAACAAAGACGTCTATCCGAAGGTCGAAACGACTATGCTCGATCTGCCCATCTCCAATCTGGTTTGGTACGGTGATCAATCCATCATCTCAGACCCTGCGCTTATCAAAAAATGGGGAGAAACCTTTACAATCCCTTCACTGGATTCAGCTTTAACCTATACGCCAATTAACATGACTACAGATTTCAAGGATCAGACCCCTGTTCAGGTGATCAAGCTGCTTGTACAAAATCCAGGAAAAACAACCGAAGTTATTCCCGGTTTTATTATCGAGGGCAAATCGAGCACGCAGAACTACAAAGGTTCAAGAGCT
Source organism: Paenibacillus sp. FSL H8-0034 (assembly GCF_038000305.1). Taxonomy (NCBI): domain Bacteria; kingdom Bacillati; phylum Bacillota; class Bacilli; order Caryophanales; family Paenibacillaceae; genus Paenibacillus; species Paenibacillus sp. FSL H8-0034. The sequence continues at coordinate 2,378,779 of NZ_JBBOBS010000001.1, read as the reverse complement.
GATCAAACCATCAGCTCCATAGATCCTGGGGAAAAGAAATACATTTATTGGACGGTTCCAACGGATTTGGATACACAGCTGATCAGCTTTACGCTATCTACACCCGAATCATTTAAAATTCCAAACCGGACAGATGCTTCAGCTAACCTTACCTATTATATAGGTCGTCTAAGCTTTAGCGCGCCTACAACTGAGCAACTGGTATCAGACAGCACCAAAGCATCACCCTACTTACTGAATTCACAAATCCCAATCGATCCGATCAACAACGTGGTCAACCCTAACATCAACATATCCGCTGCCGATTTTCAAATCTATGAAAATAAAGGAATGGGCTACAGCACCGGGATCATCAAAATGAGATTTTCCAACAAAGGCGATAAGCCGCTGCCAGTTCCCCAGTTTGCCGCGGAACTGATGGGTAATGGGTTTATCTACGCCGGGAATCGAATCAATGCATCAACCGATCTGGTTGTTCCTGGAACGGATTATCTCGTCAACTACTCGTTTGTGCTTCCAGTTGGCGATACGGTGGATCAATATAATCTGCGTTTAATTGATAATAAAACGGCAGCTCCGTACAAAATCAATTTTGCACAATCGATCCTGACAGTCAACAAACCAGTGAAGGATAATGTAAAGCTGAATATGTATCCTTACGAGGTTACGATTCAAGACTGGGCGTTATCGAATATAGCCCTATCCAACCCTTCAACCTTAAGCTACAAATACAGCTACAAGCTGCGTATCAATATGGATTTAAAGACACTTGAGCCCGTGATGGTTGATAGCAATTACAACAAGCTTTTAATTGAATTAGAAACCAAGGATGGCAGACGGATTGCATCCAATACACAAAGCCTGAACGGCGAAGGCCGTTTGACCTCTGGCGAGCAGCTCATTTACTTTACGGATTCAACATCCGATCAATTGGAAAATCCGATCGTACTAAAAATTTATGAGATCATCGAAACTCCAAATGGTCCGGTAAGAAGCTTGGTTGGCACACTGAACAATTAAATTCGTTTATCCATATTCCACATCAGGCTACCCTGGGCAGAAGCTTGCTCCAGTCAGTAGCCTTTTTGTTGTTTATGATAAGTCCAACTTAATAAACTTTACTAAAAATTAGTTTGCAGTCCCCCTTACTTTCGTTTATCTTAGTAAAATAATTTGTTGAAATTTCGTTTTTTCTTAGAAAAAAAGGTGAATTCATAAGCTCTGGGGAATATAGTTATGTTGAACCTAGAACTGCTCCGTGAATACGCAAGAATGATTTGGAGGGAGAATGTAAGAAATGAAATCGCCAGACAGAATGTATGCTAATATTTTACTTCAAGTGCTTTCAATTGGGTTTCTAACTCTTTATCTTATAATGACAAGCCAGGTTTATCCAACGAATACGTTGTGGTTTATAGTTGCTATATTGTTAGGAGTCGTCGGTTATTTTCGGAGAACCGATCACACGTTGATGCTTACTTTTTTTGTTATTGCCGTATATGGGAGCTCCGTTATTTATCAATTGTATGTAAGAAATCATATTGCCACTGTCGGCTGGAACGATTTGATCTGGTTGCTTTGCTTTCCGTTCTTTTCTCTCATTGGGGGAATTAACAAACGGAACGGTCAATCCAAAAACAAGGGCAGAAGCCCGCTCACTAACAATAGAAAAAACAGTGAGTCCTATATCGATGAACCTTTTGTCATTGAGGAATCCCTGGACTTTGTTAATCACGATCTGTTTCTGAAGCGGTTTGAGGAAGCTATATTTTTGGGTGTACGCAACAAGCGTAGGTTGTCCCTGATGATAGTAGAAATTAATCAGTTTCATGAGTTTTTTAAAGAGTATGGTTACGAGCAGACTCAGCTTTTTCTGAATAAGGTCGCCGAACTCATTAACGATATTATGCCTGAGGTTGAGATCAAGGCATACCTGGAGGAAGGCCAATTCGCGATGCTCCTGTCAGGAACAGAAAGAGCCAATTCCAGCATAGCCGAGCTATGGCTCGATGATCATTTCAACTCCATGCTGCTCACCCGCCCTCGCGGCAAAGGTACGGTTACTGCCAAGCTTAGACATAGCAAAGTAGATTGCCCTCCACATGGCATGACCTGCTATGAAATTTTGGAGAAGGCTCAACAGGAATTAAAATTTAGCGATGTCTAACCTAATACAGCTCACCGTTCGAACGTATCCGTCAAAGAAATCCCTAAGGAAGTGACTCATTTCGATGAAATCTTTATTGCGTTCCAGTGTGTTTATATTATTTTTTATGGTTCTTTTCTCCACCGTCAACCTGCCTTCCATCTGGGCATTAGAGCCTGGTACTGTACCTAACTCAACCAGCGCTACTCCAAAAAACAGTGAAAATTTTCCGGTTTTCTCGGAGGATCGTACGCTTAAAGGCGAAAATGCCCGCGAAGACGTATATTTTGAGATTGGGAAAGGTCGAAAGGTGCTTCCCGGTTCATTCGTGGACATCGAATTTGGACATGCTACGACACTGCTGTCCAAAACCTCAACCTTGACCCTATTAATCGACGATACGCCAGTAGGTAGTGTGCTATTGGACAATTCCAATAAAGAAAAGGCTCACTTTCGTTTGGATATCACCAATTACCTTACAAATCCGGGCTATCGCAAGCTGTCGCTTATCACACATATGGTCATTTCCGATAATGCATGTCCAGATCCGAACAATCCTGCCAATTGGTTGACTGTAAGTAAAAATAGCAGCATTCACTTGAATGTCGGTAAAAATTATGCGAATGCTGATCTGACCTGGTATCCAAGTCCTTTCTTTGAAAAGGGCAGCCAACAGCCGCTTCAATCCATTCTCGTTGTTCCCGATGAAATCCAGCAGGTGGAGTTCACTGCAGCCGCTAGTATGGTGCAGTTTTTTTCAGCCCAGGCATCGGCCAGCCGAATCAATATTCCGATCTATGCGGAATCTGATCTAACCGACACGCTATTACATGAGAACAACACGATTTGGATCGGACAGACAGGTCGTTGGAAGGAACGCGGCCAAGCCATAGAAGATGCTTATCGCAAGCAAGCCGACCCGGCCCTTCAAGGACAAGGCTTTATCGGGGTAGGGCAATCCCTCTGGAATCCTGAATTAAGCGGTTTGGTCATTACAGGCAAGGAAGAAGAACTCAATACTGCAGTATCCATATTAACGAATGAATCGCTTTATTCTCAGCTGCTTGGTCAAACGACCTCGATTCCTGCTTCTTTGAAAAAAACGGAGCCTTTAAATCCATTCAAGCAAGGCAGTCCCTTTACAGTGACCTTGGAGAAAATAGGCTATTCCAATCTCTCCATAGGTGGCATGCAGCAAGCCAGTACGACCATTAATTACAATCTTCCTGCCTATGCGGATATAGAGAATGGCGCACGGCTTACATTAGCATTCAAGCATTCCAAGTCCATCGATCTCGGAAATTCCGTCATAGCGGTGAAGCTGAATGGTATACCTGTTGACAGTCATAGGCTCAGCGAGGCAACCAGCGACTCTGGCTTACTGGAAATCGACTTCACCCAAGATTCTATCGGAGCTTCCCGAAGACTTGAGATCGAAGTTACCTTCCAATTTGCAAACCTGACGCAGAATAAGCAGCAGGAAGCTTGCGTAGACCCGAATTTGATTGGAAACTGGGCTGTTATTGATAATTCTTCTTCCTTAACATACACGCCTGTTGAAAGAAAAAGCTTTAATCTGCAATCGATACCTTACTCCTTTGTAGTGAACAACCGTTGGAACCAGACGACCTTCCTCTTTCCCGACAAAATCGGCACGAGAGAGCTGAATATCGCGATGACTGCTGTTGGAATTATCGGCAGAAGCGCACAGGACAACACGGATTTAACTATGGCGAAAGTATCCGCGGCAGGGCTCAAGGATCTGCTTCGGGACCGTAACGTTCTGTATATTGGCACAGGCAAAGAACTCCCTGATTTCATGAATGGATTCGCTGACAGCTCTATACAATTTAAAGGTGATCAAGTGACTTCGCTTGCCAAAAATGTAGAATTATTAAGTAATTTACAGAGCCGTTCAGCGGTTATCCAATTGTCTCGCTCTCCACTGAATGAGAACAAAACCTTGCTGCTTATGGCTGCAACTTCCCCGGATCGGATCAGCTCGATAAGTGATGTACTAACGAGTCCTGTTGAAAGCGGCAAAATATCCGGTAAATTTGTCGCTATCGACAGTCTGAATAAAGTTCATGAATTTGCTGAAGAACCGGTTCCCCCCAAGGCAAACGCCAAACCAAAATCCAATCAGATGCGTGACTTCCTAACAGGTCGCGATCAGTTTGAATTAAATGGCGTGGTATTCATCATTGCTTTTCTGGGTATGCTTGCAGTGATTGCCGGTGTCATTTGGTTGACACTTAAGCGCAAGTAAAACTTATTTTGAAATTTCAAATACAGCTCAAAAAGGACCAGGCGGCAAGCTTACCGTCAGGTCCTTTTCATATTATGGAGCAAGCCTGATCCTGACATGGTTAGGGAAGGCAAAAAAACCAACCTTTCCATATGCACGATATGAAATATCAAGACAGCCGGATCGTACATTCCCCAACAATTTGGCCATCCCAGTGCAAGCTCATGTGGTCGCCGTCGTTAACCGGACCCACACCTTCAGGCGTTCCTGTATAAATAATATCGCCCTCCTCTAAGCCAGAATGAAGCGCGCAGAAATCTACGATGGTTTGTAAATCAAACAGCATCTGTTTGATATTGCCAAGCTGAGCCTCTACACCATTTTTGACAAGAGCAAAATCCTTGGACTTGCATACTTCAACTCCTGGAAAAGAAATGAACTTGCTCACGAGTGCGGAATTCGGGAAACCTTTGGCCAATAACCAAGGGTAGCTTTTTTTCTTCATTTCGTTCTGAACGTCACGTAAAGTAAAATCAATGCCTATAGCTAACCCATCCACCAGTTCATCGACCGTAATTCCCTTTTCATAAGGTCTTCCAATACGAATAACAAGCTCGGTCTCATAATGAACGGAACCACGATCACCAGGCAGAACAATTGGGCTGCCGTCCGCTTCTACCAGCGCATGTGTAGGCTTGGAGAAAAGAAAGGGAGAGGTCGGCACCTCATTATTTAATTCCTTGGCATGCAAAACATAGTTTCTGCCAACACAATAAATGTTGCGAATGCTGCTCACGATATACACCTCTTCCTCTTAGATAGATTTAATCATTCCGCCGTCAATTAGAATGGAGCTTCCCGTGATGTAAGAGCTCGCATCCGATACCAGGAAGGTGACTACCTTAGCAAATTCCTCCACAGTTCCATAACGACCGAGCGGAATGGATTGTTTGGACATTTCCTCTACCTGCTCACGCGTCTTACCGGTCTTTTGGGCTTTGACATCATCCAGAAAGGCAACTCTGTCAGTTGCAATCCGACCAGGGGCAACCGTATTAACAAGAATGTTGTAAGGCGCCAGCTCCTCAGCTAATGTTTTAGTCAACCCAACGATTCCGGCGCGGAACGTATTTGATAGAAGTAATCCGGGAATAGGTACTTTAATGGAAGAAGAAGCCAAATTGATAATGCGTCCACCTTGTTTTTTCAGATCAGGCAGCACTTCACGAATTATCCGAATGTAGCTTAATAGATTGAGCTCAAAAGCAGCCTGCCATTGCTCATCCGAGAGCTGTTCAAACGTTCCTGCCGGGGGGCCGCCAGCGTTATTAACGAGAATATCAATGGTTCCAAACGTATCGCGGGTCACTTGTACAAGCCGTTGTATATCCGTAGGGTTCGTAATGTCAACCGGATGGTACGCCACTTGTCCTGTACCAAGCTGTTCAAGCTCAGCTTTGGTCGCTTGCAGCTTGTCCTGATCCCGGCCCGTCAGCATCACGTTAGCGCCTTCCTTTACCAATTCGGCAGCAATACCCTTACCCAGACCTTGACTGGAGGCGATGATCAAAGCTACTTTTCCTTGCAGATTTAAATCCATATGATCCACTCCTTCATAAATTATCGGTATGAATAGTGCTATAACGTTATTCCTGGCCCCTTTGCTACCAAGCCGTGTAACCGCCGTCTGCAGCCAGAGTCGCGCCTGTAATAAAAGAAGCCTCATCTGAAGCAAGAAACAAAGCTGCATTCGCTATTTCTATCGGCGTACCGAAACGAGCCAAAGGGATTTTATCGAGCGCCAATGCTCGGGCTCTTTCCGGATCGGCTTGCCTCTGAAACGAGGCATGGAGAAATGGCGTGTCAATCGGCCCCGGACAAAGGCTGTTGACCCGTATTCCATCCGGCGCATGATCCAAAGCCATCGATCTCGCCATATTCACCACGGCACCTTTAGCAGCCGAGTAGGCAATAGAATCTTTGGCGCCGACAAGTCCGAGCTGGCTGGCAATGAATACAATCGCTCCGCCGCCCTGGGATAGAAGCGGGACGGCGGCCTTGCTTAAATAAAATGCAGAGTTCAGATTGACGTTAACAACATCCCGCCAATCCTCCTCCTTCATCGTGGTTACCGTACCCTTCCGCGAAATCGCTGCCGCATGAATAACGGCATGCAAACCTCCGAACGACTCTTGTGCCATATTCACCATTCGGTTACATGCATCCTGATCGCCAACATCACCGATGACGACAGCTGCTTGTCCGCCTTGGGTCCTAATTTGTTCAACGGTCTGAACTGCATTCTCTGATATATCCGATGCGACTATGGATGCTCCCTCCGCTGCAAACAATAACGCTATCGCTTGACCAATTCCCGAACCGGCTCCTGTGACAAGAACAATCTTTCCTTTAACTCTCATGCTGCTCCATCACTCCATTTCCTGCATCAGTAAGCCATCGGCAAGCTGTGCAGCCAGACAGCTCCACTAAAATTGATGCGTCTCAAGCCATTTCACGTAATCAGCCAATCCAGAATTAAGATTATAAACAGGCACGAACCGTGTATCGGTTGTGAGCCGTGTAATATCCAATCGACCAGCGCGGCTGCCATCCTTGGCAAATAAGACATCGTCGGATCGCTCTTCCGTAACCCGTATTTCCGTACCGGGTATCGTCCCCGCTACAGCTTCCGCTAATTCCATCAACGAATAACCGCTTCCACCCGAAATATTGTAAACATCATGCTCCAAATTCGGGGTGAGCAGCAGCTCAACAATACCTTCAGCAATGTCCTTGACATAGGTGAAATCCAGTATATAGTCAGGTGAGCCTACAAGAAGCGGCTTCTGATCCTTGGCTCTGTTGACAGCTTTCCATACTTGAGACATGGAAGTCCGCGCGCCCGTATTTCGTTCCAACGGACCATAGCAGGCTGCAATCCGCACAGATGCAGCCTCCATTCCAGAGCTTTCGGACAAATAACGCGTTATCCATTCACCTGCTACCTTCGTCAATGGGTACAATCCTGTTTGCTGCAGCCGATCCAACTCGCCCAGAACGCAGTGCGGATCTGGTATGGGTTCATATATGGACGCTGAGCTCAGATAAATAAATCTTTTGACGCCATGTCTGGCAGCCGTGTTTACAACGAGCGAGCTCCCCACGACGCCAATGTGCAGGATACGCTCCGGTTCCTCTCTTTCGCGCTCAGCGGTAGGGGTAATCGTTGCCGCGTGGACTACACCCTTCACAGGTTTGCGGGAAAATAGCGCAGTCAACGATTCTTTATCCGTTATATCCACCTCCTCAAACTGAATACGCCGACCATAAGGCTGCCAAAGCGACTTAACGGGTTGGGCAGGCTCATGCAGATCTACGGCCAGCACTTCTTTACCATGATGAGCCAGACGCTCTACGATATGGCTGCCCACAAATCCGCCGCCGCCAGTAACAATAATCATGAGAATCCCCCTGCTTCATATAGGGTACTGGAATCAACCGTCTATTCTTACAGGACGGAAGACAGAAATTTTCGTGTTCTTTCGTGCTCCGTATTTCGGAACACCTGCTGAGGCGTGCCTTGCTCGGCAATAACGCCACCGTCCATGAATAGCACCCGATTGGATACATTCTCGGCAAACTTCATCTCATGAGTCACAACAAGCATCGTCATGCCCGCCTGAGCCAGATTGGTCATTACCTCCAACACTTCACCTACCAGCTGGGGATCAAGCGCTGAGGTCACCTCATCAAAGAGCATCACTTCCGGCTCCATAGCCAGTGCTCTGGCAATAGCTACACGCTGCTGCTGGCCTCCGGAAAGACTCGCCGGATATTTGTCTGCCTTATCGACCATTTTCACCAATTCGAGGAGATGTTTGGCCTTCTTGATCGCTTCTTCTTTGGCTACATTCTTTAATAACATCGGGCCTTCAATTATATTTTCCAGAACACTTTTGTGCGGCCATAGATTAAATTGTTGAAAAACCATGCCAACCCGAGTCCGCAGCCTCGTTATTTGCGGGTGATACGTTCTTGCTTTCGCCTTGGAAGGCAAACTTTCCACCTTCTCGTCACCAAGCCAGATTGAACCTGCCGTCGGCTCCTCCAAGAAATTAATACACCGAAGCATGGTGCTCTTCCCCGTGCCACTTGGACCGATAACAGCGATAACTTCTCCTTTATTAACCGACAAATCGACACCTTTTAATACCTCATGATTACCATACGATTTCCGCAATCCTTGAATTTGTAGAATCGGTTTCATGTCAACAGCTCCTCTGCATCAAAATCCCTTAGCGGTTATAATAGGACAGCTTTTTCTCGGCCCACATCTGAAACCACATGAGTAAACTGGTCATCGTTAAGTAAAGCACGCCGGCTGTACCCAGTATCTCAACAGGACGGTAGGTTGCGCTGTAAATTTGTTGGCTGTTCAGCATTAAATCCGTTACCGTGATCGAGGAAACTAATGCCGAGTTTTTGATTAGCAAAATGGAATTGTTAATGTAGGGCGGAATGATAATCCTGACCGCTTGTGGAAGAATGATACGTCTCATCGTTTGTCCATAGCTCATCCCGATAGCCATAGCCGATTCGATCTGACCACGCGGGATAGCCTGTATGCCGGAACGTATAATTTCTCCCTTATACGCTGCAGAATTCATCGACATGGCCAAGATCGCAGCTGCGAACGCCGGAAGACGAATACCCCAGCTCGGAAAGGCATAGTAGACGAAAAACAATACAAGCAGCAAGGGTGTTCCCCGCATGATCCACATATAGACCATAGAGATGGAACGCATAGTCCGGTTACTGGAAATGCGCATGAGCGCCAGAAATGTTCCCGCAATGGTAGCAATAACCATAGTCAGCAAGGAAACCTCCAGAGTAATCAGAGCGCCCTCCAAAAGAGCAGGAAAATAAGTGATAATAACGTCCCACTTGATCATGGTAATCAACTCCTTCAACTGATTTTGAGCGCTGGCTAATATGGCATTATTGAGAGAACGTGGAGCCTAACCATTTTTGGGCAATTTCTTCATATTTCCCCTGCTTTTTGGCGGCAAGAATCGCTTCATTGATAGCATTTTTCAGATCAGGCTCGCCTTGCTTCATGGCTACGGCCAGTTTACGACCTTCCATCCCTTTAGGAGATACCATGTAATCCTTGCCTTCTGTTTTTATCCAATGTCCTGCCAGCATTTTACCGGTAACCATGACCTCAATGCGACCGTTTTGCAAATCGTGGAAGGCTTCAGCTTGTCCCGGATAGGTCTTCAATTCTTTATATCCACCGATTTTACGTGCCGGAGCATCACCGTTGGAGGAACCCGTTACAACACCTGTAATACGTCCTTTAATATCTTCCGGACTGTTGATTCCCGTTGTTTTCTTGTTATATACGGCAACAACCTCGTCATACGCAATATGCTCGGAGAAATCCATGGTTTTTAGTCTTTCTTCCGTTACACCGATACCGGACAATCCAATGTCGAAGTTACCTGTCATCAAGCCAGGAATGATTCCGCTAAAATCCATCCGTTTCCATTCAATTTTCACACCCAGATGGTCCGCAATAATTTTTGCCCAATCGGCATCAATACCTACCAGCTCATTCTTTTCGTTTGGAAAAATAGTCGGTGCGTTGTTGCCGCTTGTTGCGATGACAATCGTACCTCGTTTCTTGATATCAGCCAAAAGACCTTTTGCGTTACCCACATCCGCTTTTCCGTTAGCTGCAGGAGCAGAACTCGAACAAGCACTGATTAGCAATACCAGAGAAAGAATAAGAACGAGTACCAGGGAAGTTTGTTTTTTCATATTGATTAGCCTCCTAAAATGGTTTGTTATCGCTAAGCATGAACAATTACATGACCTGAACCGAAAATGAAACCGTGCTTCGATCCCCGTTTTACAGTTATCCCAACCTCCATTTGGTCCGACAAAACGTTTTGAGCACATACAAACGCTTTTAAGGATTTTGTCGAATTTTGTATTTTCATGTAGTAAAATGTAACGTGGGTCTAACTTTACAACAGCTAAAAATAGTTGTCAATATCTTTATGTCATGTTAACTGACATTAAAATTGCGAATAAACGAATTCAAAATCAAAACAATAGATCATGTAATAAAATGTAACATTTGTAAAGCGTTATCATTTTTAACTGGTTTGGGACATTCGATCTTTATCTTTTTCCCCTTTTGTGATCTAATAAATAAAACAGTGTGGACCTGAGCGTTTGTCCCTCCCCGAAAAAAGAGTTTTAGAAGTTCTTGATGTTATTATCAATTATTGATAATATGATATTGATAATTGATAATTAAAGCTGATTAACAACATTATATTTCGTCTACCCTCAATTTTCAACATAAGAATTTCATTTAGAAAATATTTGTCGGAAGGATGAACAAAGTGAGTACACGAAAAACATTAGAAATTTTGGATTTGTATACGCTGGAAACAAGAGAGCTTAGTGTTCCTCAGATTTCTGAAATCATGGATATACCTCAAAGCTCTGTGTACCGTTACATCCGCATTTTGAAAGAGAAGAAATATTTGCTGGAGACAAACAGAGGGACTTACCGTTTGGGGCTTCGTTTTCTGGAAATGAATAATATGATTAATTTAAACAACGAGCTCTCACTCGCAGCTACGCCGGTTATGACACAATTGATGAACGAAACTCAAGAAACGACGGTATTGGTTATTTTATCCGGCTTTCAAACGATTTGTATTGAAAATATATCGTCCTCCTTTCACATGGTTAAAGTTTCTTCAGAACCAGGCAAATTTATCCCGCTATATGCAGGCGCTTCCTCCAAAGCCATTCTGGCCTATATGGGCAATGACGCTGTGAACAAATTGTTCAAGCACGGTATTGTTCAAAAGCATACAGAAAACACAATCACCGACAAGCAAGCGCTGCTGGACAATTTGAAAGCTGTAAGAACGCTTGGTTATGCCGAATCTGACAATGAGCTCGACGAAGGGGTGTACACGTATGCAGTACCGCTCTTCGCAACCAATACAGTCATCGGTTCGCTCAGTGTCGCCGGTCCAAGGGAACGAATGATTCAGAAGGACAAAGAGCAATTGATCGCAAGCTTAAAAAGGGCAGCCCAGCAAATTGAGCAAAATATATAGCAGTATGCAGAGTACGGAGCCGTATCTTCTACCCAGAGGATGCGGCTTTTTTGTGTGCAGTACAATTTCGATATTGAAATTATGTAAAGAATCATTTATGATTATTATCAATTAATAATAATTAATTATCACTATTTGATAATAAATCAAAATCCATCCCAAGTACTAACATTTGGAGGCATAAACATGAAGCTTGATCTATGGATAAAAAACGGGCTTGTATACCGAACAGAAGAGGACTTCCAGTTAGCCAATATCGGAATTAAGGATAGCAAGATTCATATCATTTCCGAGCCCCATATCCAGTTTGAAGCGGAACGTGTCATTGATGCTGAGGGTTTATATGTATTGCCCGGTATGATTGATGCCCATGTTCACTTCAGGGAACCTGCCAAAGATCCGGCTTCTACGGAAACTTTCTTTACCGGAACTCGTGCTGCGGCAGCAGGCGGAATTACCAGTATCATTGAAATGCCGAACTCTTTTCCATGTACGTATAACACAGAGCTATTGATCAAGCGAAAGGAAATATTGAAAACGGAGGCTTTAATCGATTACGGTTTGTACGGTGCTGCAGGCAGCGACCATCTGGATGATATCATACCGCTCGCAGATGAGGGAATATCCGCATACAAAACGTTTATGCATAAAGCTCCAGCAGGTAGAGAGCAGGAATTCGAAGGTTTTACCATGACCCGTGACCGCGATTTGTATGAGGGCTTTAAGCAAATTTCGCAAACCGGGCTGCCGCTCGCCCTGCATGCCGAGCATGAAGAGCTGTTAAGCTATTTCTCGGAATTTGCAGAACGCACGTTTGTTGAGGGAGATTACAACAAGCATTTGTTAGCCAGGAATACGCTAGTGGAAACCAGCGCCATTAACCGGGTTGTATTTTTCGCTGAACAGCTGCAGGTTCCGGTCATCTGCTGTCACGTGTCAAGTCCTGAAGCGTTAAAAATCATAAAGCGTGCCAAGCAGGACGGAATTCGTATTTATGCCGAAATGTGCCCGCATTATTTAATATTTGATGATAGCTATCTGGAGAAGATCGGCCCTTATGGCAAGTGTAATCCTCCTCTTCGCAGTCCCCAGCAGATTGAAGCGTTGTGGAGCTATATCGAGGACGGAACCATCGATTATATTTCGAGTGATCATTCCCCTTTCCCGAAGGCTCTCAAGGAGCTTGGATATGCGAATATTTTGAAATCGCCTGCCGGCTTCCCTGGTACAGAGCTAACGCTGCCGCTTATGCTTGATCAAGTGATTAAAGGAAAGCTTTCCCTGCATAGGCTGGTTGAGCTGTTGTCTGTGAATCCGGCCAAAACATTCGGGATGTTCCCGAATAAAGGCACTCTTGGGATTGGCACCGATGCAGACATAACGATAGTCGATATGCGTGCACAACGAACTGTAAATATTCACGAGCTTTATACCGTTGCCAGAGAAACGGCGTTGCTCTATGAAGGCTTGAAGCTTCAAGGGCTCCCGACCCATACGATCGTGCGCGGCAAAGTAGTCGCAGAGCAAGGTAAAGTTGACGATAAGGCAAAAGGATGGGGACAGTTCATACCACGAACGCAGCCTTAATTCAGATTTCGCAGCAGGCGGCAAAGGTTCAGCTGTTATTAAACAACCTGTCCTGACCCATTCTACAGATGATTTAGAGATGACATTTGACGTAGGCACACAATCACTACAATAGAAAAGGCACCCGTCGGGTGCCCTTTTACCTTATATCCATTAACCCTTTACTCACTACAACCCTTAAATCATCGAATCAAGCTTGGTTGGCTGCTAATCTTCCAGTATCTCCAACTTACCCTTACGAAGGTGTCACTTCTTCAAGGCCATCAATTCTCGCTTGTCCCCAAGGAGCGATCTTCACTCTTACGATCATATTGCGGGCTTCTCTTTCCAAGTCTTTGCCTGTACCCTCCGGCACATAGTACCGCTCCAGTCCATATTCTATACGAAGCAGATCGTCCCAGCTGTAATCGACGGTTCCTTTTAATACTGCCTCACCTGCTTGCGTGCTAGGTTTGCTGTGATAAATTCCCGTCGCTTCATACAACCCATTGGCAGAAGGCTTCAGCAGCACATAAACAGCTTCACCTTGACTCGGCTTATTAGCAGACTCCTTCCATAATTGGGGGTTCAGCGTACTAATCTCGTAGCCGAGCGTTACATAGTCACCGTATAAAAAATCACGTGGATCAACAGGTACGGTTTTAATTTTAATTTCAGTGCCGAACCAGCCAACGGCGTAGTAGGAGGTTGCAATTCCACCGAGGAACAACACTTGAAGCACAACTATAATAAGAAGTATTGTTAATCGGCGCTTTTTTTCCATCGGTTGATCACTCATTGTGGTTCCCCCCTTCATTGGCATCCCGGAGAACAACTTTTTTCCTGCGGTTTAAAAACCAGCTTAGTACTAGCAGCAGTAAGCCACCAATAATAAAGAATAACGATTTATCCATAAAATCCCAAGTTAATTTAAAATAAGCTACCATCGTGGTACAAATAAACAGCACCGTAGCAAAATTAATTTTGAAGCGCCATTGCTCCATATACCCTCTCCATAATACGTAAAAGGAAAAGGTGAACAAGGCCAGCAAATACATCACGGCAATACCTGAATGTAAATAGATAAACGGTACTGCCAATATCCATTCAAATGCACTCGAGATCCGGTTATGTTTCCATTTACCATACAAGGATAAAGCAAATAGCAATAACAAGGACCCCATGAAATAAGGAATCTGTGCCAGCAATTCCAGACGGTCACCCCGCGTAAAATCATCAAAGGCTAGCACCATCACGATGGCAAACAGAAATGCTGACGCCAGCGGTACGGACTGCAGCGCAAATCCTGAGCTCCGATCCTTCATCCAATCACCCAGCGTATACAATAGCATCACAGGAACAAATATCCAGAGGAACTTCCATTCCTGTTCGATGACAAGCATCAAGGCTTGCAGCATGAAGCTTACCGCAAAGCACCAGATCACACCAACATGCTGACGCCTCCAGCTATAATAGCCTAATCCGACAACCATGATAGCGAAGCAGACATAACTAAATTGATGATGCTCAACAACCCCATACCACTGGGCAGCTGTGAAAATCAGCAAACTCATCAAGTACAAAAGCTTGCTTCGATACAAATACGTGAGCAGCGTACCTACCGACCCCCAGATGATGAACGAAGTAATATCGTAGGAGACCAAATGAAACATTTGTGCAATAAGGACAATACCCCCACCGAAGCAGGTGAGTCCCAAAGCCGTCATGGCAAGCCCAAGCCTGTCGTGATCATTTTTGCGGAACAGCTCCCCGCCTGCATAGAAAGCAACCATCAGCACGATAATCAGGATCAGTCTAACCAGCTGTGGGATCTCCTGCCAATTCGCAGCAATAAAGCTTAATATCCCCAGACCGACCAATATGCTGCCGAGCAGCGGAAGAACCCCAATTGCATGCTTATTATCATGGTACAGATCCAATATTTGTTCATATTGCTCCCGGGTTATAATACGTTTATCGACCCATTCCGGCCCCTCATGCTCCAGCCATTTTCTGCTCATTGTGCATACACCACCTTCAAGTTTTCGTAGAAAACTTACATCGTAAGCATTCACTACTGTTTTCGTAGAAAACTCACTTCGTAAGCTTTCACTATCATCTCTACCTATTGATAAGTATACCCGACCCCTCCAGGAAAAGAAGTACTATCTTTCTATAGTACCCTAATTGACTTCCGTAGACGCAAGCAAACAGCCATCCTCAGAATCTCTCTGCTGACGGCTGTTATGGGATATACCTATGTACATTTTGCTTTTAACCGGCCATTAAAACTTTTCCGATGATTTCCAACAGCTTATCAGCCTCAAAAGGTTTCACGACATACGATTTGGCACCGGACTTGATCGCCTCCAACACCTGCTGCTTCTGTCCAACCGCACTGATCATGACAACCTTCGCTTGAGGAAAGGATTTTAGTAAAATTTGCAGCGCCTCAATACCATCCATATTGATCATCGTAATATCCATTGTAACCAAATCCGGCTTATGATTAATATAGCTTGCCAGTACTTCTCTGCCATCCGTCGCCTCTACTACCACTTTATGTCCACCGCGTTCAAGAATGAGCTTGATATTTCTGCGCATTACCGTAGAGTCGTCAACAATCATAACGTTAGCCACTGCTTTGAATCCTCCAAACATAGGTAGATTATATTGCAAGTATACGAGCAAGCTCGGATTTATTTTGTGAAGGGATATATATACAATAGAAGTTACCTGAATCGGTTTGGAATCTTTTCACGAAAAAATTACTGAATTTGGATCGCAGCTCCGCTTTTTTGGTCACGATCACCAAGGGCGCTCCTAAAAAAATATCATGTTCATCACGGTCTGTCAAAGCATTTCCCGAAATCACATTCGCTATTTCTGCGACTACCTCAACCCCATATTGCGCCGCTTCTTCCTCAGTAATATCCTCTAGCATAAATTTGTGAGCCAACGCGCCTGCCAATGAATGATCAACAGTAAGTATAACACCGCCTTGAATGACACCACTAAGCTGAATAAAGGCCGTTACATCCTCCAAAAATAATCCTTCTGCTTGCTCCTCAATATCCCTTAAGCCCGGAATTCCAAGTCCAGTTATATAAGCTGCCGATTTAGCAGTAAAAGCTTGAAAATATTGCTCCTCATGATTCACAGTGATCCGACCCTTTCTGCACCCGTAATATCTTCGTATGGCAGCTTCACGATAAATGCAGTGCCGCTACCTTTTGACGTGGATACCCGAACCGTTCCACCCAGCTTTTCAGCTTCCGCTTTTACTGCCGATAAGCCAATTCCTCTACCCGACCATTCCGTAGTATGTTTTGTCGTCGATAGCTGATCTTTGAAAATCAAATTGGCAATATGCTCGTTCGACAACGGCATTGCTTCATTATAAGGAGGCAACAGACCTCTGGATTCCGCTCGTAATCTTACCGCTTCCAGATCAATGCCACGACCATTATCGGAAATCGTCAAAGTGAGCTCGTTCTGAACTTGCTCGATGGAAAAACTGACCGTTGCATATTCATCCTTGCCTTGCTCGACTCGTTCCTCTGGTGACTCAATACCGTGAATAACAATATTTCTTACAATATGAACAAGGGATTGCGTCAAACCATTCAAACGATCCGGATCAACAGGGATGTCTGCTCCATTCAACTCAATTGGATGCAAAAGGAGGCCGTTACGTTCAGCCAGCTCCGATAAATAGGCCGGATAGTGCTGTATCAAAGCCTTTAACGGCTTAAAGCGCCATTTCCTCAGTTCAGCAAGCCACAGTTTGTCCTCTGCCAGGGTCAGCCTCATCCTTAACTCTCGTTCCAAGTGCTGCCACTGTTCCCTCGTCAATTTCACTTCATATTCCATGCCCATCTCCGATGTCGCATCACCCAGAGCTTCCTTCAGAAGCTGGCTGTCCTTGTCCAGCCATTCATTTAACCGCAACGAGCGAAGCCATTGCTCAAGCTCCTCCCATGTCGGTTTAACATCGCGTTCAAGCAGCTCCATCAGTTCCGATTCCAGTTCATGGAGCTGAGGGACGATATGCATAAATTGCAGCAAGGCAAAGCTGCCCTTGAACGTATGAATCGATTTGTAAATCTCAAGCAGCTTATCCTCAACCGATTCATTACCACTTGAGAGCTCAACAAGCTCCGTATTGCAAAAGGTTTCAAAGCTTCTCGTTATTTGCGCGTAATCCTCAGAATGTGTGATCACATGAACGACCATTTGCAGTCTTTTGCGCTCACGATTCATTTGCTCTTCCAGTCGACGGGTTTCGGTAATATCGGTAAGCATGACCATAATAGCCCCGCCAATAGTCGACTGTATATCGGCCGATTCGGCAGCTGGCAAATACTTGAACTCCACCTGGACTACCATACCGTGTATGATAACCTCTTCAGGCAGCAGCGAGAAAATTAATTCCCGCTTCCATTCATCCGGCTCATTATAAAATTCGTCGAGGATCGATTCCAGAAGCGCCGCTTCCTGCTCATCACCTGCATAGAACAGTGATCCCAGTCGCTGTCCGGCAATATCCTGTTGAAAAATACGTGTGCACTCCACACTGTGTTCTCCCATCACCCGAAGGTCAGGTCCAATCGACATAAACCCTTGTCTCGCATTATCCAATAAGGAACGAATCGAGGCCGTTCGCTCGGCAACCGTTTGCTCCAGCACCTGGTTCCACTGCATAATCTTATCAATGGCACCGACAATTTGTGCTTCTGCATGCAGGACATGCTTAGGCATCTCTTTAACCGTACGTCCGGCAGCAACTTCCTCCAGCGTTAACGTGAAATGACGCAATGGCAAAATAATTCGCTGTCGTACCATAAGAATAACAAGCCCGAGCAGCAGCAGCATGCCGCCAAGTGAGCAAAGTCCGAGAATGCGAAGACGGTCGGCGGCTTCAGTCGTCGATCGTGTCGGCTGCTCTGCGTACAGCGCCCCGATAGTTTTCCCTTCCATATCCAGCAAAGGCGCTGCAGATTGCGCAACCAATAGCTCTCCGCGGCGCTCCAGATTGAAATGCTCCACGCCATCTGTTTTCATAGTATCCACGTAAGTATGCAGCCGCTCTGTCGAGATCCCTTTTGTAGAAGTTAGAAACTGTCCAGAGTTAAGGAGAAGCGCAATATCGGCTTGCAGCGTATCCTTTAAGCCAACTATAATTTCATCGGATAGCAGTCTGCCAAATATGACAAGACCTACGGGGGCCGCTTCTCCCTTATTACTCGTAATCGGAGCTACAGCTACAATGGCAAGTCCCTTGGACGTATTTACGATCCCGGAAAACTTCGGTTCCTTTTGAAATTTATTAAGAATAAAAGGATACAAGACCTTGGTTTTCAACTCTGCTACATCCCCGGATTGCACCAGCACGTTGCCTTGTAAATCGGTTTCCGCTACAAAATCAATATTGGGCACTACATCAGGTACTACACCAACATTGTCCTGAATCCATCGTAAGTCATTATTCAGTACAGCTTGTCGATTATCCTCCCAATACCCGTTTGTAACGGTAATCCCGAGAATAGTATCTCCCAGACGTTCGACCAGCTTCTGAGCAGTTTGATTCGTTAGAATCGATTTCTCTTGCTCAATCTTGTTCATTCCGGACATTTCATGTTGATAAAAAAGAATGGATACGGTAACCAGTGGAGCTACTATAAGCAGCACAACCCAGATCAATAGTTCTCTCATAAAAGAACGCTGCTTGTGAATTTGATTCATTATATAAATATCCCCCATCAACATGTCTGCGAACCATTTAATTCCATGTTACCTGATTCTTTCACCCATGAAAAGACAATTGTTGACTTACCGATTCAAATGAAAGGGAACTGTGGCGATTACGATATCCTTTTGTTGAAATAAGTACGCACGGATCAATAAACTTGTTTGATTATGCAATATATTTTGCCACCAATACCTGGTTATGAATTGCGGAATCAACACCGTAATGTGATCGGTATCCGCTGTTTTCCATTCCACTGTATCAATAAATCGGATCAATGGCTTCATAATACTCCGGTAGCGCGACCGTAACACAATAAGGCGTACACCCGGATTCCATTCCTCCCATTTGGCCTCCATCTTCTGAATTTCTTCATCATCAAAGCCTACATACACTGCCACTACATTATCCGTTAAAGATTTGGCATAGCTAATCGTATTGAGCACTACACGGGTAATGCCGGCAACAGGGATCACGATCGTACTTCCCTTGATAACCGGCTTATCGATATCAATTTGAATTCTCAGCTCATCTGCCGTATTCAGATAATGCTTGTGAATGCTGTAAAAAATAAACATAACGACTGGCAAAAAGATAAATACCATCCACACCTGACTAAATTTCGTTATGATAAAAATAAAAGTAATGACCAGTGTCGTTAGCATCCCGATTGAATTAATGATCAGCTTCAGGGCCCAGCCGTTCGGCTTGAGCTTGATCCATCTGACCATCATACCCAACTGGGATAAAGTAAACGGAATAAACACACCAACCGCATAGAGCGGAATCAAATTTTCCGTATTTCCGTGAAATACAATAACGAGCAGTGCAGACAGAACACCCAATATAATAATACCATTGGAAAATCCGAGCCGATCTCCGCGAACCATGAACATATGCGGCATAAACTTATCCTTGGCCAGCATAAAGGCCAGCAGAGGAAAGGCTGAATAGGCCGTATTTGCGGCTAAAAACAAGATAAGGGCAGTGACACCCTGAATGATGTAATAAATCGTTCCCCGGCCAAAGGTAGATGCTGCTATTTGTGAAACAACCGTTTCTTTTTCTGTTGGCTGAATCCCATACCAGTAAGCTAGCAGACTGATTCCGATAAACATGCTTCCGAGAATAACACCCATCATCACAAGCGTCGCGGCGGCATTTTTTTCAGCTGGCTTTTTGAAGTTAGGGATTGCATTGGACACTGCCTCAACCCCCGTAAGCGCCGAGCAGCCGGAGCTGAACGCCTTTAATAGCAGGAACAGGCCGACACCCGACATCGTCATTCCAGAGACCGGCTGTGGCGCACTGACCCCGCCTGTTATATAATTGTAAATTCCGCAAACAATCAATATAAACACTGAGCAAACAAACAAATAAACCGGCAAAGCCAGCACAGAAGCAGACTCTGAAATGCCGCGCAGGTTCAATACTGTCAAAAACGTAATCATAATCAAGGAAATCAATACACGATGGTCATGAAGGCTGGGGAATGCTGAGGTAATGGCGTCCGTGCCAGCAGAGGAACTAACCGCAACTGTTAAAATGTAGTCTACAAGCAAAGAACCACCTGCCATTAAGCCCGTTGACAGACCCAAATTATGTTTGGCTACAATATAAGCGCCTCCGCCTGCAGGATAATTAAAAATCGTCTGCCGATAAGATAAAATCAGAATTGTTAGCAGTCCCAGAACCGCCACCGAAATGGGAATTGAATACCATAGCGCAGCCACCCCCACTGTCATGAGAACGAGGAGAATTTGTTCGGTTCCATAAGCTACCGAGGATAGAGCATCTGATGACAATACAGCCAAAGCCTTTAACTTACTTAGCTTTTCTTCACCAAGCTCTTCTGATTTCATAGGCCTTCCAATAAAAAGACGTTTTACTCTACTTACCATGTGATTGACTTCCTCTTCTCCCTGAATAGGTTCGTTTTAAACCTGTTACATACACACATGATGTATAATACAATCGCGAGGCTCCTACCGTAAAGTCGCAGCAGTTCCTTGAATATTAGGTTTAATATGGTTTTAAGGCTGAATAAGCTCAAAAGAACGTATTCATTCTGATCGCGCTAACTATATCGTCATTTATTAACCGTTTATCTCGTATATTTGGAAGTTTAATTTATACTTGATTTCTGTTTGGATTGAGATCATCCTCTCGGATAGTTATAATAGAAGAGAAACTTCATTATAAAACAAACTTTAGGGTGACCTGTCAGACCAGATTTCATACAGGCCCTAGACTGATTGGGTGATACGATTGTGATAACACGCAGAAATTTTATCAAAAAAAGCTTACTATCTTTAGGCTTCTTATCTGCCGGAGCTGCAAACTCCCTACCTTTTGTCAACGCAGAAACAACAGCAGATTCCACCGCTGGCTTCATCGAAGCCGTATCCAATGAACCCTTAATTTCATTATTCGTGCTTAGCGATCTACATATCACGATCAATGAATCATCCATGTCAGACAAACTGCACTTGGCACTTCAAGATATTACCAATTGGGAAACAAAACTCGATGCTATCGTGCTTGGGGGGGATTTAACTGATTTTGGGCGATTAAGCGATTATTTGTTACTCAAAAAGATTTTGAATCAATACGAGCTGCCACAAATTTATGGCAACATGGGCAATCATGATTATTACGATGTTTGGCTTACAGCCAAGGGTACATTTTCAACAGAAACTGTACCTAACGGAAAGACCGATGCCATGTCCCGTGCCCGGTTCCAGAATTTTCTCGCTTATGGGGCTTATGGGAACAAGCCTTATATCGACGCCTGGATTAACGGAGTTCATTTGATTATGGTCTCCCAGGAGGCTTATGTAGAAGAAAGACCTGAGGTTGGCGAGGGAGCCTGGTACTCGGACGAGCAGCTCAATTGGCTACGCGATATTATGAAGTCTCATGAGGACGGTAAACCATCCCTCGTATTTATTCATCAACCGCTGCCTGCTCTTGGGACAGATGGACGAACTCATCAATTGATCCGCGCGAAGGAATTTACCGATATTTTGAAGCCCTACAAAAATGTTTTCGTCATATCTGGACACACACACAGAAGCTTTGAGAGCGAAGATCACTATAACTGGAAAACCCCCTTCCATTGGTTTAACAATGCATCTGTGGGACGTACTCGTAGTACATTGCCAGGACAAACGTCATCACTTGCTCAAGGTATGTATATTGAAGTGTATCCGCACCAGGTCGTTATCAAAGGACGGGAGTTCAGCAACCGTACCTGGATCGACAATGCATCTTGGACAGTACCTCTGCTAAAGTAGTTTCAATAGCTCTTTTTGACATTTCTTCTAATTTATCATTGGAGGTTTACTCATGAATGTTCTTGTAACAGGAGGCGCAGGTTTCATCGCTTCCCACATTGTAGATCAGCTGATTGAGGACGGACATCACGTACATATTCTCGATAACCTCTCTACAGGCAAAACAAGCAACATCAACCCCCAGGCGACCTTCTATAAGGCTGATTTATTGGACGGACAGCTCTCTCAACTATTTGAAGCGATACATCCGGAAATTGTCATTCATCACGCCGCGCAAATCGATGTACAGACCTCTCTCAAACAGCCGCTCCTTGATGCCAAAATTAATATCCTGGGCACCATTGCCATACTCGAGCAGTGCCGTAATCATGGCGTAAGAAAGCTGATCTATGCCTCATCGGCAGCCGTCTATGGCACTCCTGAATATTTAGGTGTTGATGAACGTCATTCCCTAAAACCACTTTCATTCTATGGCATCTCGAAGCACACACCTGAGCATTATATTGAAGCTTTCTCCTCTTTATTCGGATTGGATTATACGATTCTGCGCTATGCAAATGTCTATGGCATTCGTCAGGATCCTAAAGGCGAAGGCGGAGTCGTATCCATATTCGTGGACAAGCTGCTGCAGAAACAGCAGCCGTTAATTTTCGGTGAAGGGGATCAGACGAGAGACTTCATCTATGTAAAAGATATTGTTAGAGCTAATATGGCAGCTTTGACACATGGAAGCCGTGGCATTTACAATATCAGCTGGAACGTTCAAACGACTGTTGTCGAACTGCTCCAGTTGATGTGTGAGCTGTGTGATACTCCTTATGCACCTAAATTCGAATCGCCACGCGCTGGCGATATTCTTCACAGTCGATTGGATAACACGGCAGCCAGGCAGCATCTCGGATGGGAACCCGTTTATACTTTACGGCAAGGCTTGCAGGAAACGTGCGATTATTATCAGGCTGCCTATACAGTTTAGAAACGAGAAAAACCTCCAAACCATTTTAAAATGGTTGGAGGTTTTTTGCTGAATGCCTTCATCAGCTTTCATTAAACATCAAATTTGGAAAGCGACTCTTGTAGGGAGTTGGATAGCTGCTCAAGCTTGTCAGACAAGCGAACCAAACCGGAACTAATGTTCAACTGCTCGGAGCTGAGCGATGCTACTTCCTGTGACGTTGCCGAGGATTCCTCTGCAACTGCGCTGACATTCGTCATCGCATCATTAAGCACCAATTGGGATGCATCAAGCTGGCTGATCGATTCTGTTACTTCGGATAGCTGTCCAATAAATCCGCCCATATGATTCTGTACTTCCTTAAAGATCAAATCGGCTTCTTTTACAGACAAGATTTGTTCTTGAAAAATTGGGTATGCATTGGATAAAGCTTTAACCGTTTCATCAATTTCCTTTTGAATCGTTTCGGTGATTTGACCAACGATTGCAATTGATTGACGGGATTGATCAGCAAGCTTGCGAATCTCGTCAGCAACAACCATGAAGCCTTTACCCGCAGCACCCGCACGAGCAGCTTCGATAGTCGCGTTTAGCGACAGGATGTTGGTTTGCTTGGACACATTGCTCAACACTTCAAGAATTTTGCGGATCGAGCGTGTGCTTTCTTTCAGGTTATCGACTTTCTCAACCATATTCCTGGTCATTTCTTCGGTAGCATTCGTTTTCAGAATCAGCTCGGACATGTATTGAATACCTTGTTCACTGGATTTCTGAACGTCTGTTGCAGCTGTACCCATGACAATATTGGAGTTGACAACAGCCTTCATTTGCATGCCTATGCTATGTGTCAGCTCATTACCACGTTCCGATTCAACCGCCAAGCTTGAAGCTCCTCCGGCTATTTCTTCTGTGGCAATCGCAATTTCCTTAGCGGAAGTAGCCGTTTTCTTGGACGCATCCGATAACTCGGTTGCAGTCTCTAATACTTCTTGAGCCGAACGATTGGTTTGCTGAACCAGTACGGTAATTTTCTCCATCATCTGATTAAAGCTATGACCCAATTGGCCGATCTCATCCTGTGATTGAACATTCATCCGAACAGTCAGATTCCCCTGTTCCCCTTCTTTCATCAGGTTACGAAGCATAATCACAGGCTTTCCGATCATTTTGGCTACGAGTATCCCGATACCTACAGCAATCAATGCTGCTACGAGTGCCATAATCCATGTAACATTGGAAATAGCCTTGGCATCCTTAACAAGCTCGGCAATCGGCATCGCACCCAACAGGTACCATCCCGTTTTGGTCGATTTATAGTACACCAGCTGCAAGTCCTTTTTACCATTCATCGCGCTGCGCGCCTCATCCTTCAGAATATCTGGAGTGATATCCAAAACGGTCGGCTTGCCAATAGCAGCTTTATCGGTAGCATAAGCTATATTCATTTCAGGGGTAATAATAATGGTTTGTCCACCTTCACCCATTTGAATATCAGCTAATTCTTTTCCTACAGCATCTACGTTAATTTCCATAAGCAGAACCGCTTGTGTGCTGTTCGTAGAAGTATTTTTCAATACACGTCCAAGAGCAAAGGCCGCCGTGTTGCTTCCTGAGGATGTATCTACAAAGCCTGAGGTTTTAGTTTCGATCCAGGTGGCACGACCGTTGTCATCGGTAATTTTTTTGAACCACGGCTCCTGAATCAAAGTTTCTTTGCTTGTAGAGCCTCCCGATGCGGCGATAGGCTCACCTGTAGGACGAAATAAATGCAAAGCTTTAATCGTTTTGTTCGAGTATGTATATACGTTTAATTTGTCGCTGATTTTTTGGCGCATTTGCAAATAATCATAGCTTCCTTTATTAACGGCTTCCGACTCAACAAGCAGCTTTTTCATCTCGTCGTCCAGCAAAATTTGCATCGACAGATCCTCATAGACCGTGTACATGATATCCAGCTTTTGACCTGCCTGAATGATCGTCTGCTCAGAGGCATCTGCTACCTTTTTCTGAATCACACCTTTGGAAATGTTGTACGACGTGAATCCTACCGTCAATACGAAAAAGAGAATGCTCACGAGAAAAATTAAAAATAATTTCATACCGACGGATTTAATTGGATTTTCCAAACGAAGACCACTCATCGAATTTTTCATATGCTGTGAACTCGAAGCTCCTTTGTTGGATTCATTTTTTGACATAAGATTTTTAAAGAATTTGCCGATTTTTGCTGTCCATTCGTTGAGCACAGACAGTATTCCTTTCAAAGGAACCACCACCTAATCTGATATAGTTTCTTCTGCACATAGTGATGACATAATAACATTAGAAATGATATTCGACATCGTTTTTGTAATTCCTTTTTATAAATCGCTTTCATTGGAAATAAAATAGTCCATATGCTTCATTTTTAAATTTTTTGGCGATTTTTGCATTTTTTTCGACCATTTGGATCATATTACTTTTTTCCATTACTGTCCATGGGTATTATGACCCTAGACAAAAAAAGCCCCAAGAGGTAGAGGCTTCTTTTATCCGTTTTTATGCTTTGCGCATTCTTTTACGCATCATATCCATAGGTTGAACGGGCTGATCCAGCTTCATCCGGATCGATTGAAGAGGGTGCCGCGCTGCATCGAGCTCTTGCCCCGATTCATCATAGATAGCAGGAACGTTTTGCTTGAAAAAGGTTCCCGTAGGTCCAAAAAATTCAATCTCTTGTCCCGGCTTAAAATGGTTACGCTGCTGAATGGTCGCTATGCCGCTATCCGCATCATAGGCTGTGACTACACCTACAAAATCATAAGGCGCTGCTTTATCCTCCGGCTCAAAAATATGGTCTTCATGATCCGGGTGCTCATAGAAAAATCCTGTATTCAAAGGCCGATTGGCAGCCTTCTGGATTTCGTAAAGCCACTCAGGCTTCATCTCATAATGTTCAGGATCAGCAAAATATGCATCGATCGCTTGACGGTATGCATTAACGACTGTAGCCACATAGTGAACGCTTTTCATCCGGCCTTCGATTTTGAAGCTATCTACACCTGAGCGTACCAGCTCAGGAATATGCTCGATCATTGATAAATCCTTGGAGCTCATCGAAAAGGCGTCATCCTCAGCCTGAAATAAAGGAAGCTCCTTAATCCCGACCTGCTGATCCTGCTCCGTTGTAAACAAATCATATTTCCATCTACAGGATTGCGAGCAGCCGCCGCGGTTGGAATCCCGGTCGGTAAAATGGTTGGATAAGACACAGCGCCCTGAATAGGAGCTGCACATCGCGCCATGAACGAAAATCTCAATCTCCACATGGACGTTTTTCTTGATATCTTCAATTTCCTGCATACTCGCTTCACGCGCGAGCACAACACGATCCACGCCTTCTTCCTTCCAAAATTGCACAGCCTGCCAGTTCATCGTCGACTGCTGGGTACTCAAATGTATTTCAAGCTTGGGAGCAACCCGCTTACAGGTTTCTATAATGACCGGGTCCGCGACAATAATCGCTGCTACACCAGCATCCTGAATACCTCGTAAATAGGTTTCCAACCCTTCGATATCTTCATTATGGGCATAAATATTGGTAGCAACGAACACTTTGGCCCCGTAACGTTCGGCAAATTCCACACCTTCGCGCATCTCATCGAATGAAAAATTATCCGCATTGGAACGCAGTCCATACTGCTGGCCCCCAATATAGACGGCGTCAGCTCCATAATGGACGGCAAATTTCAGCTTTTCCAGATTACCAGCCGGGGCCAATAGCTCCGGTTTATCCAGGCGTACTCGCTTGCCAAGAAGCTGCTGCTGTATCAACGTCATCACGATCACTCCTTTTTCCTATCCCATTCTAGTTTAATACACTTGCTCTTTAAAGAAAAAGCCGAACGTCAGCTCACGTCTTGGGTCCTGCAGCTCCCGAATTGCATCCAGCCATTGCTCTTCGAATACATAGTTGTCCGGGTCAGAACAGAAGGTATCAATCGCCAGGCGATACCCTTTGATTACAGCCTCGTTGTATTCAGGTGACTTTAATAAGCCTTCAATCTTCAGGCTATCAATATGACCTTCAACCAGCTCATGCAGGTTTTCAAGCATACAAATATCATCAGAGCTCATAATATGCGTACCATTCTCATCCTCGTACAGCGGATAACGCTCATCCTTACGTTCCTGCTCGATCAGAAACAGGCCATCCTCAAGCCCCTTGGATGCCCCTTGTCCGCGTCCCTGATGGTCCTCGTAATTGGTTACCAGGCTGCGTTTGGAATGGTATATATTTGTAATCCCGTGCACCTGCACCTGTACTTCCATGTGCGGCAGCTTGCTTTTTATTTCAAGGGCTTCATCCATGTTCAGTTCCCGGGCCAATACGACCCGCTTCGATCCCTTGGAGCCCCAATAATTGGCTGTTTCGTAATTTGTCGAAGTCATTTCGGCATTCCAATGCAGCGGCAATCCCGGTGCAGCCTGGCGCATTGCTATTAATACGGCCGGATCGCCGAATACAACCGCATCAGCCTGCAGCTGCTGCACACGCTGTAAATAATCCGGAAGCTGCGCAAGCATCTCGTTATCGATAATTTTGTTAACCATCACATATACCTTCGCACCACGCTCATGGCACCAGGGAATTAACTCGCTTAATTCGTCCAGCAGAACCTCGCCAGATAACCGCATGCCATAACGATGCTCACCGACCGATACCGCGTCGGCTCCGGCCTCTACATAACGCCGTGCTTCTTCTGCTGTTCCGGCAGAAATGTACAGTTCTGGTTTTTTCATTGTACTCTCACCCTTCAATAAAAAAATTACTTTTTAAGCGTACTTTCGTTTTTCTTGCTGACCGCTATATTTTTTTGGTGCTGATCAAAGGTTTCCCCAAAGTAATGCGCTTTGGTGCCGTCCTTTTTCGTGACATAATACAGGTAGTTATTGTCTGCCGGGTATATCGCCGCTTTAATCGACGAGAGGCTTGGGCTCGCAATAGGACCGGGTGGCAAGCCTTTATGCAAATAAGTGTTATACGGACTTTCCGTTTGCAAATCCTTTTCAAATAATCGATCCTTGGGCTTATCAAACAAGTATTGAACAGTGGCATCGATTTGCAGCTCCATCTTCTTGCGCAATCGATTGTGAATGACGCCGCTGACCAGCGGCCGCTCTTCATCCAATACAGCCTCCCGTTCAATCAACGAAGCAATGGTCAGCATCTCATGAAAGCTTTGTCCACGATCCGCCATCGCTTGCTGCCAGTTGTCCGGTAGCTGATCAAGCTTCCTGTCGAGCTCCAGCATCATATTATTGAGCATGTCCTCCACTTGAATGTCTTTGCTCCATTCGTAAGTCTCAGGAAACAAATACCCCTCCAGCCTGCTTTTCAGCTGTGCTTGATTTGCCATTTTCGTGAATACTTGTGCCGTAAAGTGACTGTCCTGCTGTGCCTTCTCTATGAATACTGCCGGATCGGTTCCAAATTGCTGCTGAACCTTATCCGCGATCTGCCTTACAGTGTAGCCCTCGGGTACGGTAAGCTTGATCCCCTGCTCTTTAACGGTTAAACCTTTATTAAAAGTATCAATAATCGCATCGTTGGTCATGCCGGGAAGCAGTTCATATTCACCTGCCTGAAATTTACTGCCCTGTTGAACATATTTCAAATAATAAGTAAAAACGCGTGCGCTGCGAATCAAGCCTTGATGCTCCAACAGCTCAGCAATGGAATTCGGATTCATGCCTGGTGGGATCATAATTTTTTGTGGCTGAGAGGATTCAGCAACAGGCTGCAAGGCTTGCTTTACATACAACCCCAAACCTATCGAAGCTAATACAACTACTACTATAACTATCACAATTAAGGTTACTACAATCTTTTTTACTCTACTAAACGGTGCCACTACTACTCCTTTCGACCAAGTACGCATAAACAACGAAAAAGAGCGGATTGTCTCCGCTCACTCCGTTTGAAACCAACATCTTGTTTACAACGCACTATCCTCAGAAAACGTCATCTCATCATACAGCTCAGTCACGTTTTCCCATTCGTCATCATCATCTATGGTTTCCAGCTCAAGCTCTCCATCTGGACCTGTTGTAACCCGGAAAACCTCAGGTTCTCCGATAACAGGCTGATCCTGCTTCACAACCGCATAGCCTTGATCACCCAGCTGAAATTCAGTAAGCAGCTTGTAAACAACGGATTGTTCATTATCATCATACAAAATAATATCATCTCCGTAGGTGCTGCGCAACTGACTTATTATTTTTACATCCTTTAATGTGAACAAAAAGAACGCCTCCTGTGGTCATTTCAATTAATTGGAGTCTTCTTCTTCCTCTTCGACATCCTCATCCATCAATGTATTAAAGGTATCTTCGACAATATTCCATTCTTCTTCGTTATCGATCGTAAACAACTGCAGGTCGTCTCCGTCTTCTTCATAACGGAAAGCATACACCTCATCGGATTCCTCTTCCGCGTCGACCGGCACAACCATCATGTACTTTTTATCGGAACCGTCAACCTCGAACTTCATAATGACTTCAAACTCTTCTTCATTACCTTCTTCATCCGGGATATAAATAATTTCCGGTTCTTCTTCTTGAAGTTGTTCTTCTTTAGTCACGCCAATCACCTCTTCGTATTGGAATCCATATAATTTTGCAAAATGAGCGCAGCTGCCATCTTATCGATGACTTGCTTTCTTTTCTTGCGGCTGACATCAGCATCAATCAGCACACGCTGTGCAGAGGCCGTTGTCAGCCGCTCATCCCATAGATGTA
Source organism: Paenibacillus sp. FSL H8-0034 (assembly GCF_038000305.1). NCBI lineage: Bacteria > Bacillati > Bacillota > Bacilli > Caryophanales > Paenibacillaceae > Paenibacillus > Paenibacillus sp. FSL H8-0034. The sequence continues at coordinate 2,348,891 of NZ_JBBOBS010000001.1, read as the reverse complement.
CGGGTAATCCGAAAATTTCCCGCAGTGACTCAGCAAAAGCGATACACAGCTCTGCACGAGGACCTATGGTATTGTTCATATTCTTGGGCAAGCCTACGACAAGTCCGTGAACGTTGTACTGCGCAATCAATTCGCGAAGTCTTGCCATATCTTTCTCTGAGCTTGTTCTCCGGATGACCTCAAGACCTTGAGCTGTCCAGCCCAATTCGTCACTAAGGGCGATACCAATCGTTTTGTCTCCGTAATCCAAACCCATCAAACGTTCCATCTTATGCTAAACTCCCAACGGCAGGCAATCAAGTCATATCTTAAAATTCCTGCCCTGCATCTTATGATTTATGCTGCTGCAAATACGATCTGACCAGCTCTTCAATCAACTCGTCACGTTCGCGCTTGCGAATGATGCTCCTAGCGTTATTATGGCGTGGAATATAAGCCGGGTCGCCGGATAAAAGGTAGCCTACAATTTGATTAATCGGATTATAGCCTTTTTCCTGCAGCGCGTCATATACCGCCAATATAACTTCCTTGGGTGATGTTTCGATTTCTTCCGCTTTCACATTGAACTTCATCGTTTTATCCATCGAGCTCATCCCTACACCCCCTAGAAACAAAAATGATGAATAGTAGCTTACAAAACACGTTACCTTCTTAGATATTCGCTATTTGTCGAAAGATTCCTCTTGACAGTGCAAATTTATTTTTTCAGCATCCCTTGATTTTCTACAAAATGTCCTACCTGCTCCAATGCCGCCGACAATTGGGAAGCATCCTTGCCTCCTGCTTGCGCCATATCGGGACGGCCACCACCGCTGCCGCCGACAATTGCAGCTGTTTCCTTGATCAGCTTACCGGCATGAAAGCCTTGAGCCACAAGGTCCGGTGTTACGGCTGCTACCAGATTCACTTTGTCATCTGCAATCGCACCCAACACGATGATTGCTGAACCCAGCTTAACCTTCATTTGATCCACAATACTGCGAAGTGAGTCCATATCCCCGGCATTGACCTGCGCGGCCAGCACGGGCACTCCTACAATGGTTTTCAACTGGTCCGTTAAAGAACCGGCCTCGATTTTGCCAAGCTTCGACTTCAGGGATTCATTCTCTCTTGCCAATTCCTTCAGTTGAACAAACAGGCCCTCGATTCGTTTGGGAACCTCTTGAATGTTGGATTTCAGCAGTCCTGACGAATCACGCAGCAGCTGCAGCTGTTGATCTATATACATATAAGCATTACGGCCAGTCACGGCTTCAATCCGGCGAACTCCGGAGCCGATCCCTGATTCACTGACGATTTTGAACAGACCTATCTGGCTCGTGTTGGCCACATGACAGCCGCCGCACAACTCCAGGCTGTAGCTGCCTACCTGAACTACACGGACAACATCGCCGTATTTTTCACCAAATAAAGCCATCGCCCCCATTGCCTTGGCATCCGCAATTGGTTTAAGTGTAATCGAAACCTGCGTGCTTTTCCAGATTTGCTGGTTAACCCGTTTTTCGACATCCTGCAGCTCTTCAGCAGTAATGCTGCCGAAATGTGAAAAGTCAAAACGCAATCTCTCTGGAGCTACCGATGAGCCTGCCTGATTCACGTGCTCACCCAACACATCTTTCAAAGCTTTATGCAGCAAATGAGTGGCCGTATGATTTTTGATAATATCCTCGCGCATTTCTTCACTGACCGCTGCCTGAACGGTATCGCCCTTACGCAGCACACCCGATTCAACTACAACCGTATGCACATGCTGACCATGCGGCGCTTTGCTGACATCCACTACTTTTAAACGGACATCCCCTGAAGCAAGATAGCCGTGATCGCTCACCTGTCCACCACTCTCTGCGTAGAAAGGAGTGACATCCAGCACCACCTGACACGTCTCGCCCAAACCGACCAAATCGACAAATTGATTCTCATGCACCACAGCAATCACTTTAGCAGTAGTTACCAATTCAGTATAACCAACAAACTCACTTTTAACCGTCAGCTCAGCAAGTGGTCCGCCCTGTACCTTCATACTGTCCGAATCCTGGCGAGCTGCCCGGGCGCGATTACGCTGCTCCTGCATCGAGCTGTCAAACCCTTCACGATCCACAGTCAAACCTTTTTCCGAAGCAAAATCCTCTGTTAAATCGAAAGGGAACCCGTACGTGTCATACAGCTTGAATGCATCCGCGCCGCTGATCTGTGTTTTGCCCTCAGAGCTGGCTTTTTCCGTTAATTCAGCAAGTATAGCCAAACCATCGGATAAGGTTTCATGGAAACGCTCCTCTTCGGTGCGAATCACCTTCTCGATAAACTCACGTTTGTCGACAACCTCGGAATAATACATCCCCATGATCTCACCAACAATCGGTGTCAGCGTGTGCAGGAACGGTTTATCGAGACCGATTACTTTCCCGTAACGCACGGCACGACGCAGCAAACGACGAATGACATAGCCGCGCCCTTCATTGGAAGGAAGCACGCCGTCACCTACCGAAAAGGCAACCGTACGGATATGATCGGCAATAACCTTTAATGCTACATCGGTTTCTGAATTCTCATGATACGTCACACCAGCAAGCTTGGCGGTTTGCTCAATAATTGGCATGAACAAATCCGTATCAAAGTTGGAATCCACATTTTGCAAAATCGAGGCAAAACGCTCCAGACCTGCTCCTGTATCGATATTTTTATTAGGCAATGGCGTGTAGCTGCCATCCTTGTTATGGTTGAACTGGGAGAACACCAGATTCCACACTTCCAGGAAACGTTCATTTTCACCGCCCGGCCAGCATTCAGGATCACTCAAGTCCCCATACGCATCGCCACGGTCATAAAAAATTTCGGTACAAGGTCCGCAAGGTCCTTCGCCAATATCCCAAAAGTTTTCCTCAAGCTTATAGATGCGTTCTTCCGGAAGCCCGATTTTTTTGTTCCAAAATTCAAAAGCTTCGGTATCCTCAGGATACACCGTCACCGACAAACGATCCGGATCAAAGCCGATCCATTCCGGGCTCGTCAGAAATTCCCATGCCCAGGTAATAACCTCTTCTTTAAAATAGTCACCGATTGAAAAGTTGCCGAGCATCTCAAAAAAAGTATGATGACGGCGTGTTTTGCCGACATTTTCAATATCATTGGTACGAATACATTTTTGTGAATTGGCAATCCGCGGATTCTCAGGAACAATACGTCCGTCAAAATAAGCCTTGAGCGGTGCCATCCCTGCATTGATCCACAGTAAGGATGGATCGTTGTGCGGAACGAGCGGCGCGCTCGGTTCAATGCGGTGTCCTTTACTTTCAAAAAATGCGAGCCATTTGGAACGGATTTCACTGGCTTTCATATAGATACCTCCGGTGGTTTTTTTACCCTCCCAAACCCTCCCTATAGGGAGGGCCCCAAAGGGCTTTGCCCTCTGGACTCCCGTGGGAGCGTGGCGGACTGCGTTGTTCTCGGGCCGCTATGTCCCTTACGGGACACGCTCGACTGTGGTGCTATGCTTTTGGAGTTCATGCGAGTGCTCGGGCCGCTTTCGTACCTGCGGGACACGCTTGACTGTGGTGCTTGAGCAAGTGCGTGAGTACAAGTTCAAGTACGGGCGCTTGGTGCAGCTGTTGTGTTCTGGAGCCGCATCGTCCCTGCGGGACACGCTAGCCTTTAGTTAAGGGAAGCTCCGCGCAGCGTGGGGTTCACTACTCCACCCCCTATTGGGGATGGAGTAGGAGTTTTGCCCCCAAGCGAAGCAGGTAAAGTTCTTCCATAGGAAGGCATTTGTTCAAATGGGTCCCCGAGGGAGCAAGGGATTGTGCCGTAGAGTTTACGTGCCGCCTTTGAACCTGGATGATTACCACTTCGTCTAATCAAGATCATCCGGGTTCAACAGCTACGAGTTTGCGCACGCAAACTTACTTCGAAAGCATATGCTTGAAGGCACATCCCTTGCGCACGCAGGGGACATTAGCATTTGCACAAATTCCCCTCTCTTGAACTTTACTTCTCCGCAAGCCAAGCAAAACCTCGATTCCACTCCCCAAACCCTCTTTTAAACAGAAAAACGCCCCTGCTGACAGGGACGAATTGATCGCGGTACCACCCTGGTTACTGCACAGCTGTCAATTAAGACGCAAGCCTGCTGTACAATCTCCTTGAACAAGACTTGTAACGAGTCCATCCGGCGGATTTGTTCCGCACTCCGAAATGAGCTTTCAACCATCCTTCATTAGTAAGGTTCTCTCAGCTAGCCTCGTGCAAGCAGCAATGGGCTGTAACCTATTCTCTGGATAATGGACTATGGTTTACTTGATTTCATCAACGCTTTCAGTTATATACTTGTATACGATTATATACGTTTTTTGAAAGGAATGTCAACAAGCCGGCCAAGCAGCCGATTAGGGAGATGCGTCTGGAGAACCATTCAACCTCCTTGTTTACGTTGTTCTCCGATGTACATAATATTGAAAAACATGCTGAACAATTACCTTGATGACAGCAAACAACGGAACCGCCAGAATCAAGCCGATCACACCCGCTATCTCTCCGCCTGCAAGCAGAGCAAATATAATCAGGAGTGGATGCATTTTTAACGAGCGGCCTACGACCTGAGGCGAAATGACATTGCCTTCGAGAATTTGACAGACTGTATTCACTACAGCGACCATCAGCACCATCTTGAAGGAAATGGTCGAGGCCATTATAAGAGCAGGGGCCGCCCCAAAAAAAGGGCCCAGATAAGGGATAATATTAAACACGGCAACCAGACAAGCCAACAGCAGCGCGTACGGCATTCCCACCAGCCAATAACCCAGATACGCCAGTATTCCAATAATGACACATACTAAAAACTGTCCGCGAATATAATTACCGAGAGCCGTATCGATATCCATCAGCAGCTTGTAAACCTGTTTGCGCTTTGCTTTAGGTACCGTAGCCAGTACGGTTTTTTCTATCAATTGAAAATCCTTTAGCATGTAGAAAGCCAAAAAAGGTACGATAAAAGCAATAAATATCATATTGATTGTACTGCCAATACCGTCAATGTACTTCGATATGGCATGCGATACGCCGTTTTCCAGCTTCATCAGTGATTGATTGATGCCAGTACGGATGGTGTCCGGTACAAACTGCATACTGTTCATCGTATCGACAACGCCTTGAGCCTTCATTTCCAGCTGTGGAATATGCTCATTAAATTCATTCAATTGGTTAATGAACATCGGGATCAAGTTCATCAGTATAACCGTTGTGGACAGAATGAAAACCGCATAAATCAGTAGAACAGCCACCGTCCTCGGCACCTTGCGTGCGTTAAGCAGGGACACAACAGGATTCAATACATACGATATGATCATTGCGATAATAAAAGGAGCCAGGATCTCAAGCAGAAAATGATAAATTCCGAGCCAGATCGGACGAATTTTCAATAAAACCAGCAGGATCAGCAGTCCCAGCAGGATATGTATCATAATTGAAAAAACTCTGCTTTTGTAAAAATGATTCATGCGTTCTCACCACCTCAGTTCCATATCCTAACCATTCTTGTCCAAGTCGCTTGACCTTTATAAGTATATGTACAACCCTGCTTCTTAATCCCCTTGGATAACACAAAAAATCGCATTCGCTTCCAGCCGCTGCAAGATTCAAGCGGTTAGGGCGAATGCGATTCGACATACATCTGATTCGATAATTTATCAGTTTGCATGAATATGCGGCATTTCCTCTTCAAAAAACAGATCGTCGAGAGAGCTTAAAGTACCGTCTTCTTCAACTTGATATACGGACATTTTCTCTCCGTTCACACTAAGTTCAATAAAGCAGCCCCAGCAATAAAACTGATGCGAGCCTATTTTGCCAATATCCTTCGAATTACAATTCGGACAACGTAACATTTGGTATCACCCTATTCCTCATTTGATTTGACTATTTCAGTCAACCATTCATTACAGTGAACGGGGACTATAATTGCATCCTCACCCATTGTTACAGAATCCGGTAAGGGCAGCCATTTGCGCCCCTCTTTCAGATCGGAAATAAAACCTTCGGTCAATTCATAGCCTATTACTTTTTTACCCAGCTCGGGGTCCAGATAAACATCATCCACAATACCCAAATGCTGACCATTGACGGTTACAACAGGCATTCCCTTCACCTTGTGGTCCCCATTCAGCAGCGAGATGTACACTTGATCCTGAGCATCCAACGGGATGACAGCCTCTTCGTTGTGAATGGTTATAGCATCTTCACCCAGCGCAATTACATCCTTCCAGGCAACACAGCTTGATACTGAAAACCAATGCCTGTTCTCCAGAAGTACGAACTCAATCTGCCAAGCTTCATCCAGCAATAGATCCTTGACTGTACCGACTTGTTTACCTGTTTGTACACAAAGGATCGGTAATCCTATCACATCACGAGCTTTTTTCAAGCGCTGTATCCTCCCGATGCAATAGCTGCAAATGAATGAAACATCTCTTACTAATAATTATTACGTATACGGGTTACAATGGTTACAATTTTCTCTGTGCACGTCATAATATCTTGCAAACTGCTGCTGGACCCGAAGCTGAACCGGACAGCTGACGCGGTTACCTGCTCAGATAGCTTCATCGCTTGAAGCACATGGGATACTTCCAATGATCCCGAAGTACAAGCAGATCCGCTGGCAGCAGCGATTCCCTCCATATCAAGGTTCATCAGCATCGTTTCGGATGAAATGCCAGGAAAACTGAGGTTGAGTATATGCGGCAAACGCGCTGTCGGGTGACCGTTGACCACCACTTGCTCTGTTCCCAATTGCTCTTGCAGCCTCGTTATCATCTCTATACGTAGTTTTTCCATCTTTTGTTGCATTTCATACCTATGATCAATAAAAATTTGTAATGCTTTTGCAAAACCTGCAATTCCCGGTACATTCTCGGTGCCTGCACGCCGCTTTCTTTCTTGAGCGCCACCATGCAAAATCGGCTCTAGCTGAATTTGTTTAGCTATATAAAGGGCTCCGATTCCTTTGGGTCCCTGAATTTTGTGCGCAGAAAAGCTCATTAAATCTATAGGAAGACTATTCAGACTAAGCTCCATGGCTCCCAAAGCCTGAACAGCATCGACATGGAACCAGATCCCTTTACTTCTGGCCAGTTCCCCAATCTCCACAATCGGTTGAATCGTTCCTACTTCGTTATTGCCAAACATCACACTAATCAAAATAGTATCCGACCGAATCGCCTGTACAAGCTGATTCCATTCGATCTGACCATTCGTATCAACAGGCAAATAGGTTACCTCAAAGCCCAGCTTTTCTAGATACTGGCATGTATGCAATACAGCATGATGTTCAGTCTGTACCGTTATAATATGCCTGCCCAAAGATGAGCGCGCAGCAGCTGCGCCTAATATAGACATGTTATTGCTTTCGGTACCTCCGCTTGTAAAAACAAGCTGTGAAGCCGCACAGCCAAGTAAAGAAGCTATCGAATCTCTTGATCGTTGAACAACAGAACGTGCTTCTCTACCGGCGCTATGCGTACTGGAGGCATTTCCATAGTAATGTGTGTAAATAGGCAGCATAGTTTCAAGAACCTCGGGATGAACCGGTGTTGTTGCTGCATGGTCCAAATAGATCGTCATGATAACTCCATTATCTTCATCTGAATTAAATATAGAACATGTAGCTATCGCTGACGCCTTCACCCTTGAAGCTGATTAAATCCTTCAATGTGGTGGAATCAAGCACTGTTGCGATGCTATCCCGGATGCGCACCCATAAGTCACGTTTGGCTGGATCATCCTCTTCCGTGAAATCAACAGGGCTGATCGGTCCTTCAAGTACCCGAATCACATCGCCCGCAGAAATATCTTCTGCCAGCTTGGACAAAATATAGCCTCCATAGGCTCCTCGAATACTTTTAACTAAACCTGCATTACGCAAAGGGGCTACCAATTGCTCCAAGTAGTGCTCGGAAAGCTGATGCTTTTCGGCAATACTTTTTAATGAGGTGGGTCCTTCTCCGTACCTGGACGCCAGTTCCATCATAATTGTTAAACCATATCGGCCTTTGGTAGAAATTTTCAAGTCAAGCACCTCATTTACATTTCAATACATGTTGGTATCGTATATATGGTATCATAAATCCTTGTATTTTGGGAGAAAAACCGTGTCATATTGATGAAATATTTATTATTCAGTATAACCCATGTATAATACAAGATAAACGTAAAGCAGCAAGGAGAGAAAATCCATAATGAATAAGCAAACACGAGTCGTTCTCGGTATGTCCGGCGGTGTCGATTCCTCCGTGTCAGCTCTGCTTTTAAAGGAGCAAGGGTACGAGGTTATCGGTGTTTTCATGAAAAATTGGGATGACACAGACGAGTGGGGCCACTGCACCGCTGAAGAAGATTCCGAGGATGTCCGCAGAGTATGCGACCAAATCGGCATTCCCTATTATACGGTAAATTTTGAGAAACAATACATGGATAAGGTATTTCAATACTTTCTGGATGAATACCGCAAGGGCAGGACACCGAATCCGGATGTGATGTGCAACCGTGAAATTAAATTCGGGGAGTTTCTGAACAAAGCGCTTGAGCTTGGCGCAGATTACATTGCAACCGGACACTATGCGCAGGTAGACCAACAGGATGGTATATACCGCTTACGACGGGGTGTTGACGGCAATAAGGATCAAACGTATTTTTTGAATGCACTTAATCAATACCAATTGTCCAAGGCCATGTTCCCGATCGGACATCTACCGAAGCCGGAAGTGCGAGCCATAGCTGAGCGGGCAGGTCTTGCCACCGCGAAGAAGAAGGACAGTACAGGCGTATGCTTCATTGGAGAGCGGGACTTCAAGGAATTTCTAAGCGGGTATTTGCCGGCCAAGCCCGGTGATATGCAAACCTTGGAGGGGGAAGTTAAAGGACGCCATGACGGATTGATGTATTACACTTTAGGACAGCGGCAGGGTCTTGGTATCGGTGGCGGCTCCGGCAGTGGAGAGCCTTGGTTTGTATCAGGCAAAAACCTCGAAACCAATGTTTTGTATGTTGTGCAGGGTGAGCAGCATCCAAGCCTTTATTCCTTGGGACTGAGAGCGACTGATCTAAATTGGATCAGCGGAACGCTGCCTCAACAGGAATACCGCTGTACAGCCAAGTTCCGTTATCGGCAGCCTGATCAAGGAGTTAGCGTCACTTTTAACGAGAAGGATCACACCTGCGAGGTTATTTTTGACAAACCGCAAAAGGCGGTCACACCAGGCCAATCGGTCGTATTTTATGATGGCGAGCTTTGTCTTGGCGGTGCTATTATCGATACGGTTATAACTTAACCTTTCCTCAATTCAGTTAAGAGCTTCACAATACACAAAAAAGCGGACTATCCGCTGCAGCCACTCTTTGTAAGAGTATATGCTGCAGGTGGATATCCGCCTTTTTTTACATGCTCATTGGGAGCGTAACCTCTTGTTCATCTTGCTCACTGCGTTTAATGACCAAAATTCGCGAGATTCGTAAATGATCGGTTTCATCAATCACAAATTCATATTCATTATTGTAATCGATCCGTTGGCTTCTTTTTGGAGGCATTTCTACCTGTGCATAAATCCAGCCGCCTATCGTATCGTAGTCATCAGATTCGATTTCTACACCAAAATAACTATTTACTTCTTCAATCAGCATCCGCCCGTCAATGGAATGTGTTGAATCATCACGCTTTTCGATCTGCGGACGCTCTTCATCAAATTCATCCTGAACCTCGCCGACAATTTCTTCGATAATATCCTCAAAAGTGACTAATCCCGATGTGCCGCCATACTCATCAATGAGCAGCGCCATTTGCGTTTTTCTTTTTTGCATCAGCTTAAGCAGCGCACTGATTTGCATCGACTCGGGAACTTTGGTGATCGGACGAATAATTTTTTTGATATTGCCAATACCGCGGTCTGACTTCAACAAATCCTTGATATGCACAAACCCAATAACATTATCTTTGTCTGGATCACAGACCGGATAACGGGTGTGCATTTCTGTAACAGCAATTTGTCGATTTTCCTCATAGGATAGATTAGCGTACAAACATATCATTTCAGTACGAGGAATCATAATTTCACGGGCATTGGTTTCCGAAAATTCAAAAATATTGTCCATTAAAGTTAATTCAGCATTATCAATGAGTCCGCTTTTATTGCTTTCCTTCATCAAGCCGCGAATTTCCTGTTCCGTATGAGCTGTCTCATGCTCGTCTGTAGGCTCTATTCCAGATTTGCGCAGCATCCAGTTGGAAGTACCATTCAGAAACCAAATAAATGGAAACATGATTTTGTAAAACAGAATCATCGGGCCCGCAGCCATCAGTGTAATTTTTTCTGGCATACGAATCGCGTACGTCTTGGGGAACTGTTCCCCCAGTGTGATATGAAAAGAGGTGATGATCGTAAAAGCAATAATAAACGAAATCGTATGCTGGATCGTTTCAGGGATTTGCAGCGGCTGCAACACCGGTTGGAGCAGTTTAGCTATTGCTGGTTCACCAATCCAACCAAGCCCCAGGGAAGCAAGCGTAATTCCCAATTGGCAGGCAGATAAGTATCCGTTAAGGTTTCTCATGATGATTTGAGCAAACTTGGCATTGCGGTTACCTTCCTTAACCAGCACATCAATGCGGCTATGACGAACCTTAACCAAAGCAAACTCTACTGCCACAAAAAAGCCGTTTAAGAATACCAAAAGCAAAACTAAACTTAAATTCCAAAGTATCGGTAATGGGTCACTACTCAATTAATTTCCTATTCTCCTCGTTCGAGATGAATAGGTACACCTCCCCTAAATTCACAATTTTTTGAAACATTTGAAACTGATATATGTTAGAGCTTATCAACATAAATATTGGTATAGTATGCAAAAAAATGTTTCGATGCTTAATTAAGAAGCCTTCGTCATTCTTTTACGAGCATCATATAACTCTATATTTAAATTATATATGATTAAACTATACAGTCAAACCGTGGGCTATGCTTAAAAGTTAAACAAAACAGTCAAAAAGCTTGATCAGTTCAACTTATACCGAGAATTAGCCTTAAATGAGGCTAAAATGAACCAGCCTGACCTATTATCGCGGTTTTCGCTGCTTTTGCCCGTTTCTGCGCTCTTGATTCAGCCTTATTTTATCCTCCATGCCCTGCTCGGTTGCCTCGTAGAAGGTTTGCTCCTTGAGCTTGTCCGGTAAATACTGCTGGTCCACATAGTGCCCAGGAAAATTATGAGGATATTGATAACCGACATGCCCAAGCTTCTCCGAACCTTTATAATGCGCATCACGCAAATGCAGGGGTACCTCGGCAGCGCCCAGAAGCTCAAAGGCTCCCATGACTTTGCCAATAGCGAGTGGAATCGCATTCGATTTGGGACTTTCAACAGCAAACAAAATGGCTTGAGCAATCACATATTTCGATTCCGGCCAGCCGATCTTATGATAGGCATCCATCGCCGTTACGGATTGCAGCATCGCCTGTGGATTAGCCAAACCTATATCCTCGCTGCTCGCTACTATCAAGCGGCGCAGAAAGGTCATCGGATCCATGCCCAGCTTCTCTACCGCATAGAGGAACCAGAACAGCGCTGCGTCACTGGAGCCGCGGATGCTCTTGTGGAAGGCTGAGAGCACATCATACTGAGTCGATTCATCTGCTTTGACGGTAGGACGCCGTATCGACTCCACTGCCACCTCCAGCGTAATGTGTACAGCTCCGCCCCTATCCGGCGGAGTCGTTAGCGCAGCAAGCTCAAGCGCATTCAATGCGCGGCGAATATCGCCACCAGCCATGCGAGCAATATGCGCAAGCGCTTCCTCCGTAGCTGCGATAGGCAGCGAGCCAAGGCCGCGCTCTCGGTCAGTAAGCGCTCGGCGCAGTGCCACAAGCGAGTGCTCCTGAGTTAAGGCCTGCAGCTCAAACAGCGTGGATCTTGACAAGAGCGCGCCATTCACATGATGAAATGGATTCTCGGTCGTAGCCCCAATGAGCACGATAATCCCCTGCTCGACAGCCGGCAGCAGCGCATCCTGACGTGACGTATTGAAGCGATGCACCTCATCCAGAAACAAAATGGTTTTACGACCGTACAGCGTCTTATTGTCTTTGGCTTGTTCAATGACCTCACGTACATCTTTGACGGTGGCATCCACCGCATTCAATTTGATAAATGTGCCTTGTGTAGCATGCGAAATAATGTTCGCAAGCGTTGTCTTCCCTGTACCTGGCGGGCCGTATAACAGTATGGATGATACCTGATCCGCTTCTATAGCCCGGCGCAGCAGCTTACCCTGACCGACGATCTGTTCCTGACCAATATATTCATCCAGCGTAACCGGTCGCATCCGATCTGCGAGCAGCTTCCCTGCCGGGCTTTTCTCCTCTGCTAATGAAAATAAATCCATGCTTCATTCACAACCTCTATTGTAATCGAATCTAGTTTTCAAATAGTAAAAAAGCACAGGAGAACTCCTTGCGGAGCTTCCCCTATGCTTTACATTATAAAGGACTTTTTAGGCGTTTACAAAATGTGGTCACAATTGTGCTCACTACGCTCCAAAATCTTCAGCCCTGATTCGATTTTTCCAGTAAATCTTTCACTACCACACTGACTGCAATCAATCCCGCTACAGGCGGTACGAAGGCATTGCTGGCCGGCGGCTGCTTGGCCTTACGAATTTCAGGGGCATTTTCCGGAACGATCTTCTGCGTAACATCGACTCTCGGCTTAAGAGGGGCTTCCGTCGAAAAGACGACCTTAACTCCCTTTTTGATTCCATCCTTACGCAGCTTGTTTCTGATGACACGGGCTAATGGGTCCATGGAGGTTTTGGAAATATCGGCAACCTGAAACTTGGTAGGATCCATTTTGTTAGCCGCACCCATACTCGATATGATCGGTATTTTACGTTCCAGGCATTGTTTGATCAAATGAATTTTGTAGCTGATTGTATCCGAAGCATCCACTACATAATCCAAAGGATAAGCAAACAACTGCTCGTACGTTTCTTCCGTATAAAACATTCGCAAGGAAACGACATCGCATTCAGGATTGATTTGTAATATGCGGTCGCGCATCAAATCGGCTTTGGGCTGGCCAACAGTCGACATCAGAGCATGCACCTGACGGTTAATGTTCGTAATATCGACTACATCCTTATCGATCAGCACGAGCCGCCCAATCCCTGTACGGGCTAAAGCTTCAGCAGCCATTCCGCCTACGCCGCCGATGCCTAATACCGCTACGCAGCTGTTACGCAGGACTTCCAGACCTTCCGGTCCGATGGCAAGCTCCGTTCTTGAAAACTGGTGCAGCATGAAAATTACTCCCCCTATTACCCTCCCAAACCCTCCCTATAGGGAGGGCCCCAAAGGGCTTTGCCCTCTGGACTCCCTTTGTTGTGCGCAGACGGTTTGGGTTCTCGGGTCGCTTTCCGTCCCTATGGGACACGCTTGACTGTTAGTGTGATGCTTGTGTGCGAGACTGCGATTTCTCGGGTCGCTTTGGCCCCTACGGGACAAGCTTGACTGTTGGTGTGATGCTTGTGTGCGAAACTGGGATTTCTCGGGTCGCTTTGGCCCCTACGGGACAAGCTTGACTGTTGGTGTGGTGCTTGTATGCGAGACTGCGATTTCTCGGGTCGCTTTGGCCCCTACGGGACAAGCTTGACTGTTGGTGCAGGGCAAAAATTACGCTTTTGCAGCGGGCTGCTTAAGGGCTAAGCGGATTGACAGTTGTTCCAGCTGTTTGTCGTCTACTGGACCTGGTGCATCTGTTAATAAGTCGGTAGCACTTGCGGTTTTAGGGAACGCAATCGTTTCACGCAGGTTGGTGCGTTTTGTAATTAACATGACCAGACGGTCAAAGCCGAAGGCAATTCCGCCGTGTGGAGGAGTTCCGTATTCAAAAGCTTCCAGCAGGAAGCCGAATTTTTCTTGGGCTTCTTCTTTGCTGAAGCCGAGTGCTTGGAACATTTGCTCTTGAACCTCACGCTTGTATATCCGCATGGAGCCGCCGCCAACTTCATAGCCGTTTAGTACCAAGTCATAAGCTTGCGCTCTGATCTTGCCCGGGTCGGTATCGAAGAAATGTACGTCTTCTTCATTAGGACGGGTGAATGGATGATGCTCGGCAACATAACGTTTGGCTTCTTCATCATAGCCCAACAGCGGGAAGTCCATAACCCACGCGAATTTAAATTCGTTCTCGTCGATCAGACCAAGATCGCGTCCGATTTTCAAACGAAGATTTCCTAGTACATCAGCAACAACCTTTTTGCTGTCTGCCGAGAATAACAGTAAATCTCCCTCTTCTGCTTCCAGACGAGTCTTTAACGCGGCAAGCTCTTCTTCGGAGAAGAATTTAACGATCGGGCCTTTCATTTCGCCTTCCTTGAGCACTACCCAAGCAAGACCTTTGGCGCCATAGCGTCCAGCGAATACGCCCAAGTCATCAATTTCCTTACGACTCCAGCTGCCGCAGCCTTTGGCATTAAGCGCTTTGACTTGACCGCCTTTTTCGACAACGGAAGCAAATACTTTAACACCGGAATTGACTACGATATCGGATACATCCTTGAGCTCAAGACCGAAACGCAAATCCGGCTTATCCGAGCCGTATTTGCCCATAGCGTCAGCATAGCTGATACGTTGGAATGGACGTGCAAGCTCTGTGCCAGTAGTCACTCTGAACAGCTCAACAGTAAGTTCCTCCATCATATCCAGCAATTGATCCTGCGACAGGAAGGAAGTCTCGATGTCAACCTGTGTAAATTCAGGCTGACGGTCCGAACGCAAATCTTCATCGCGGAAACAGCGTGCAATCTGGTAATAACGCTCCAAGCCGCCTACCATAAGCAGCTGCTTAAAGATTTGTGGAGATTGCGGTAAAGCAAAAAATTCACCCGGATGCACACGGCTTGGCACCAAATAATCACGCGCGCCCTCAGGCGTGCTTTTGGTCAAAATCGGCGTTTCTATTTCCAAAAAGCCATTGGCATCAAGGAAGTCACGGAAAACTTTGGCAGCCTTGGAACGCAGCATCAGCGTGCGCTGCATTTCCGGACGACGCAGGTCGAGGTAACGATATTTCAAACGCAAGGACTCGTCGATTTCGATGCCGTCCTCGATGAAGAATGGCGGGTTTTTGGCAGCATTCAGGATTTCAATCTCCGTAACCTGAATTTCGATTTCGCCTGTTTGCAGGTTGGCATTAATCGTAGCTGCATCACGCTCAACAACTTTACCACTGACGGCCAGAACGTATTCATTACGTGCACGGTCACCTATAGTTAAGGCTTCACCGGAAAAATCAGGATTGAATACGATTTGTACCAAACCGCTGCGGTCACGCAAATCAATGAACAATACGCCGCCCAAATCGCGTCTTCTTTGTACCCAGCCGTTCAGAATAACGGTCTCTCCTACATTCGCTTTCGTTAACGCTCCACAATGATGGGTTTTCAACAACATGACTATCATCAACCTCCAGGTTTTGTTAAATACAGTTAATTAAAATTTCTAGTTCAGCTTTAAAGATTTCATATGGGCTACAAATTGGTCCAGCTTCACGGTTTGCTGCTCGCCATTGCCCATTGACTTGATGGTGATCTCGCCACGTTCCAGCTCATCGTCACCGAGAATTGCAACATAGGAGGCTTTGAAGCGATCAGCCGATTTCATTTGCGCTTTGATTTTACGGCCCAAATAATCTTTTTCTGCCTTCAGTCCAGCCAGTCGAAGCCATTGCAATTGCTTGGTAACTTCCTTCTCTGCAGCTTCTCCCAGACCAACCAGATAAATATCGAGCAGCTTCACAGCAGGAAGCTCCACATTTTGTGCCTGCAGGATTAGCAGAGTACGTTCCAGACCCAGTCCAAGACCAACTCCAGGCTGATCGTTGCTGCCACCGCCAATTTGGCCTACAAGTCCGTTATAACGGCCGCCACCGCCAATGGTATCAATAGCTCCAATACCTGCTGCCTTGTACTCAAATGCCGTATGCGTGTAGTAATCAAGTCCGCGAACCAAGCGCGGATTAATACGATATGGAATGTTCATGGCACTCAAATGCTCTTGGACTGCTGCAAAATGAGCGGTACATTCCTCATCCAAATATTCCAATATAGTCGGGGCACCTTCGCAGAACTTTTGGTCCACCTTGCAATCCAGAATCCGCATCGGATTTCGATCATAACGGGATTGGCAATCGGAGCACAGCTGGTCTTTTACCGGGGCAAAAAATTCCTGCAGCTTCAGCTTGAATACGTCTCGACAAGCAATAGTTCCAACCGAGTTAATATCAACGGTCACATCCTTGATGCCAAGCTCATTATAAAATGTGTATCCCAGCGCGATTACTTCCGCATCAATACTCGGGTCCACCGATCCGAAGGCTTCAATGCCAAACTGATGAAACTGGCGATATCGTCCAGCCTGCGGCTGCTCATAACGGAACATCGGTCCGATATAAAACAGCTTGCTGACGTCTGGCTCACCAAACAGCTTATTTTCCACATAGGCACGGACAACACCAGCTGTTCCTTCCGGACGCAGCGAGAAGCTTAGCGGCTTGTTGCGATCACCTTTGGCTTCGAACGTATACATTTCCTTCTCCACGATATCTGTTGTTTCACCAACACCTCGTTGAAATAGCTCAGTGTTCTCAAAGATCGGGGTGCGAATCTCACGATAATTGAATCGTTGGCACAATTCACGTGCTTTGGATTCTACATACTGCCATTTTTCGATTTCTCCAGGAAGCAGATCCTGGGTCCCCTTCGGTTTCTGAATACTCATATAAGGCTGCTCCTTTCTTCTTTTGCCGGATATGGAAGGAAATTAAAAAAGCTCCCGCCCCCGACATCAATTTGTCAGGGACGAGAGACTTATCGACGAAGTCTTCCCGCGGTACCACCCACGATTTGCATCTTAACATCTTAATCATCAAGATACACACTCAAAGCGGTTAACGCCCGCAATACGCAATTCGACTACTGCACAGTATCCATTTACTGTGGTTCCCCGATTGTCCTCCGGGAGGTCTGTTCGTTCGTTTCACATAAGGAAGCTTGCAGCTTGAGCTTCCCTCTCTGGATATGCAAGGGTACGAAGTACTTGATCCCATCAACGGATATATAATCCTATTCAATAACCATTATTGTAATAGCGAATTTTGGCAAAGTCAAGCCATTTGCTTGATAATGTGTGTTATTGCCAGTAAACACTGCATTCAATAAGTTTATTTTGCCGCTTTAATATACTTATATACATCATTAATGAGCATGTAAGTATCCCCATTCGACAATTCCTGTTTTTTGGTAATCCCGTCTACGGTCTCTTTGTTCAGGATTCCCTTAGTCAGTAAATTGTTCAAAGCATTCGCAGGAGCAGCGTCCTGCTTCAGCAAGGATGCTATCATTTGCGCGGCTGAATCCAGCGTCAATGCTTGCTTGGCAGGTTCATTAGCCTTGGCGATTACCGCCGAAGCACTGCCTGACATCGCTCCGGGTTTGAACTTGCGCATGCCTTCCAGCATATTGACCATCCGCTGCTGATTCGAAGCTTTATCCAGATCGAATTCATTCCTGTAACCACCGCTGGAAAGTCCCAGGCTTACAGCAGTCTTTAACCCCTCATACGATTTGTGTTCCATGTAAGGGGCAGGTTTGAGACTAAATGGCTTTAAGTCCATTCCTTGATCATTCAGCATCCTATGCAGCTTGCCAATGGATTCTTTGGATGCCGATAGCTGACGGAAGCTTATACTTTTATCAATTGCGATCTTCACCGATGCCCCTGCAGCTTCGCCTTCAGCCATACCCACCGGTACAACTCGCGCACTGCCATGAGGAAGTGTATCATAGCTCGCGGCTCGGCCAACGACCAGCAATCCATCTACCTTAAGCGGTACAATGCTGCGGTAAGGAACCGCATATTTATCTGGATCAATCACGACGGCCCCATTATCCTTGGGGCTTGTCCGTTGAATGTCAACCGGATATCCGCCAAATGCGATACGGTCCCATTGATCCCGATTTTCCAGCAAATCGATAATCGACAATCTATATTCACCCTGCATATGGCGTGATTCCCGCACGTACAGCTCAGGTGCAATGCCTGCCAGCTCTACACCTTCAAATTCAGGATACTGCTCCTTTAGATATGCCAGAACATTAGGAAGCTCGTCCTTGGCAATCTGAAACGCTTCCTGCCGTGATTTAGGGTCAAAAGGATCAACGCCAAAAATTTGCAGCGCATTAACAAGCATCGTATTATCGTTTTGCCGTCCGCCGTTCAGGCCGCGCATTCTTACCTTTTCTTTATTAACAGCGGGGTAATCCTGCATTTTCGTTAATCCCCACAGACTCATTTCGTTGATTCCGTATATACCAAGCCCTTTGTCCTCAGCTTGAATTGGTTTACTGAAGCTGGCCCAACGTTCAGGCGTTATATCGTTAAGTCTGAATACCGCTGTGACTGCCATCCGGCTCTTCGGATCCATCAAGTCTTCGCGTCCCACTGTAAAAGGAACACCTGCTGCTGCTGCTATGTCTCCATCCTGTGTTGCATCAATAACCGCCTTCGCTTCGATAGCAGCCCTGCTGCCATCCGATTTGGTAACGACTATGCCCGTAACACGGGCAAGCGCTCCAGCTCCCGCTGAGGCCATCTGCGGCTCGATTTTCTTAGTTTTCAACAGCAAATCGATATTGGCTTCTTTGCTCACCATATCATTAAATACATTAGCCGCTGTTACCACATCAAAGGAATCCCCTTCGATACGGCCATACCATTCACTGAATATACCTTTATTGAGAATGTCATGATTCGACAATAAGCCTTTGCTGGGCTCATAATTCATATCCAGGCTGTTCAGCCACCCCAGTGTCATTAATCCTCCGAGGATTTCACGATCATACCCATCCACCAAAAGTGTTTTGAGGCCGTTGCGTGATGCCGATATGGCTGCAGCCAAGCCTTCCGGATCGGTTCCCACTACGATGAGATCATAGCTGCTTTTAATTATTTTAGTACTTTTCACTACCATTAGCTTCTGCGGCATACCAAGTCCTCCGGATGAAGCCAGTTTTGTTGCTATTAAATATGTACCTGCTCCTATTACGGCCACCAGCAGCACAGCAAACACTACCAGCTGCCATCCCTTACTATTTCCAGTTGAATAACCTGCTTTCCCCATCCTGCACCTCGTAAGTATCATTTTTTATAATTCGATAAAATTGTTGAGTTAAAATTACCCGCACCTTCTAAATACGAGCTATAGGTGACAATGGTTGCAAATGTTGGTCAAAATTCAACAAATGATCATAATTTAGTGCTTGTCCGCTACTAATCGACCCATGAATGAACTCAAAACTAGACTAAGTGTATCACAGGTCAGGAGCAGACAAAAGAAAAAACCGCCAGAGCATGCCCTGACGATTTACTTGATCTGCATGTGGTTAACGATAGGTTCGGCGAGGCTGCTGCTTTAGCTGCTCTGTAACGGATGAATAGTCTGCGGTGACTTCATTGCCGTTCAAACTGGCAGCAACCATTCCTACAGACTCCCCCAAGCCGCAGGATAGCAGCTGCTGTTCAGGCCGATAAACGATATTTTGATTAACAGACTTATGCATAGGAAACAAGCTCCTTTTCAGTACTAGCTGAC
Organism: Paenibacillus sp. FSL H8-0034; assembly: GCF_038000305.1. Classification (NCBI taxonomy): domain Bacteria; kingdom Bacillati; phylum Bacillota; class Bacilli; order Caryophanales; family Paenibacillaceae; genus Paenibacillus; species Paenibacillus sp. FSL H8-0034. Next base: position 2,329,205 of record NZ_JBBOBS010000001.1, on the reverse strand, counting down.
CGAGTTGACGGCTCGTTCACTGCTGAGCTTATTATTTCCACATTGAAATGCATTTATCCGTATGCCATACCGTATGCGCAGCATATCGTAAGAGCGGTTTGAGACGGAAAGAACCGTTATCGGCTATCAATAATTAAGGTAACCGGGCCGTCATTAACTAAGGCTACATCCATCATTGCGCCGAACACTCCAGTTTCCACCTGTAAACCAAGCCTGCGAAGATGCTCATTGAACTGCTCATATAAGGGTTCAGCTTGCTCCGGCCTGGCTGCAGCCATAAAGTTGGGACGTCTGCCTTTACGGCAGTCCCCATAAAGCGTAAACTGTGAAACCGACAAGATTTGGCCGGCTGTCTCGGTGATGGACAGATTCATTTTACCTGTCTCGTCCTCGAATATGCGTAACCCGGCTACTTTCTCAGCTGCATATCGAGTATCCTGCTCGGTATCCTCATGAGTCACACCCACCAGCAGCACAAGACCGTTCCGAATCGAACCGACCGTGACTCCATCCACCACAACGCTAGCCTGCTTACTACGCTGAACAACAATACGCACTTGTCCACACCTCAATCCTCGTACTAAACCTGCTTTTAACTGGAAATCAATATTGTTATGTCTGCATGATCCGTTGTACCGAATAAATATCACGGATCCGTTTGATTTTTTCAACGACAGAATGCAAATGCTCAATATTGCGAATCAATATCGACATATGAATAACCGCCATCTTGTTTTTGTCCGAACGGCCGGAGACAGCCGATATGATTGTTTTGCTTTCCGAAACGGCCTGCAGCACTTCATTTAACAAGCCCATTCGATCATGTCCCGCAATTTCAATCTCTACGTTATAGCTGGCTTCAACCGAATCTACCCACTCCACCTCGATCAGGCGATTACCTTCTTCGCTCCCATCGTCTGCGGGAATATTCGTACAATCCTCGCGATGCACCGAAACACCTCGACCACGAGTAATGTAGCCAACAATAACATCCCCTGGAACCGGATTGCAGCAGCGTGCAAAACGAACGAGCAAATTGTCCACGCCTTTAACTCGAACTCCGTGTGTAGGCCGACTTTTCTTCTCGGCTGTGGCTCCCTTGACTTCTTTAATTTCATTGGTAAGCTGGAGCGCCTGCTGCTGCGCTTCTTCCGCTTCTTTACGTATTTTATCGGTAAGACGAGTAACAATTTGTGCAGCGGTAATTCCGCTGAAGCCAACCGCAGAGAACATATCTTCGACTTCATGGAAGTTGAACTTCTTGGCGACCTCCATAAGCTCGTTGTCTTTCATAAGAGCCGATGGCTCCAGTCCCAATCGCTTCAGCTCGCGCTCGATTGCTTCTTTACCTTTTTCTACGTTCTCCTCACGCTTTTCCTTCTTAAACCACTGCCGGATTTTGCTGCGGGCATGCGAGGATTGGGCCAGCTTGATCCAGTCCTGACTCGGTCCATAGGAATGCTTGGAGGTTAATATTTCAATGATATCTCCGGTTTTCAGACGATAGTCCAGCGATACGATACGACCATTTACTTTGGCGCCAATAGTACGGTTACCGATCTCGGTATGAATGCGATAAGCAAAATCAAGCGGGACTGAACCAGCTGGCAGCTCGATGACCTCGCCTTTGGGTGTAAAAACAAACACAAGATCGGAGAAAAAATCCATCTTTAATGACTCAACAAATTCAGAAGCATCCTCGGCATCCTGCTGCAGCTCCAATATTTCACGGAACCAGCTCATCTTATCTTCAAAGCTGCCTGACGGTACGACACTGCCCTCTTTATAGGCCCAGTGCGCCGCTACCCCGTATTCCGAGGTTCTATGCATTTCGCCTGTACGGATCTGAACCTCTAGCGGCTCCCCCTTGGGGCCAATGACTGTCGTATGCAGAGACTGATACATATTCGATTTGGGCATAGCGATATAGTCCTTAAACCGTCCTGGCATAGGCTTCCAAAGCGTATGAATGATACCAAGCGTAGCATAGCAATCTTTGATATTGTCCACGATGATACGTAGCGCCAGCAGATCATAAATCTCATTGAACTGCTTATTGCGAGCTGTCATCTTTTTATAAATGCTGTAGATATGCTTGGGGCGCCCTGAAATATCCGGCTCTATTCCCATTTCGGAGAGCTTTTCGCTGACATTATGCACGACGTCCTCGATATATTGCTCACGTTCGACACGTTTTTTTTGCATCAGATTGACAATCCGGTAATATTGCTGCGGGTTGAGGTAACGAAGGGCGATGTCCTCCATTTCCCATTTGATCGCAGAGATCCCCAGTCTATTGGCAATTGGACAAAATATTTCCAATGTTTCATCGGCAATACGCCGCTGACTTTCCTCGGACTGATATTTTAATGTGCGCATGTTGTGCAGGCGATCGGCTAATTTGATAAGAATAACCCGAATATCCTGAGCCATCGCAACAAACATTTTGCGGTAATTTTCGTTCTGATGCTCTTCTTTGCTCTTGAATTTGATTTTCTCAAGCTTGGTCAAGCCATCTACAATCATGGCACAGGTTTTCCCGAATTTGGCATTAACAATGTCCAGCGAAACGGTTGTATCCTCAACTACGTCATGGAGCAGCGCGGCGATGATTGAAGTTGCATCCATCTGCATGTTGACAACAATATCCGCAACTGCCAATGGATGTAAAATATAGGGCTCGCCCGATTTGCGAACTTGCCCGAAATGGGCCTGCTCAGCAAATTCGTATGCTTCCCTGATACGCTTCAAATCATGTTCTTTTATAAACCCAGACGCCTTTTCAAGAAGCTGCTCAATCCCCATTCGCTTTACTCATTCCCTTAATTCGATTTTAGTCCATTATGCATTTTTCATAGGCAATACGTCAACTTATTTACGACATTTCGACATATTTTGTCGAAAACAAAACCCGGACCAAGGATCCGGGTTTTGTTTCAAAGCGTACCTTTTAGTAGGTTACCAATGAAATAATATCTATCGGACCCAGCTTTTCGCGTCCATTCAGCTCTAACAACTCAATCAAAAAAGCAGCTCCGACCACTTGTCCACCCAACTGCTCAATCAGATTGATCGAGGTCGCAATCGTTCCCCCTGTGGCAAGAAGGTCATCAGCAATCAGCACCTTTTGACCTGGCTGAATCGCGTCTTGGTGCATGGCAAGCTTATCCTTGCCGTATTCCAAAGCGTAATCTGCTTCAATGGTATGTCCCGGAAGCTTGCCGCTTTTCCGAATCGGTATGAAGCCTACTCCGAGCGCGATAGCGAGCGGCGCACCGATAACGAATCCTCTTGCTTCCGGTCCGGCGATACAGTCAATCTCGACTTCCTTTAACTGACGCGCGAGCTCGTTAATAACTTCCCGGTACACGGGCCCATTTTGCAATAAGGTTGTGATGTCTTTAAAGCTGATGCCAGGCTGTGGGAAATCTTCTATAACACGGATATACGGTTTGAAATTCATATAATACCCTCCAGTAATGGTTTGTTTGATTGTTGCTTTTGCTCCATCAGCCATTCATGCAGCTCCTGAGCACTTGAATAGAGCAAGGCCTGCTCTACTTCGACATGAAGCTGTCGATTTTGGTAAATCTGAGATTGAGTGAGATCTTTTTTGTCAGGCTTGACTACGAGCCGATAGCTGCCTGCAGATTGTGTAATTAAGCCCACCTCGGTAAACACATCCAGCATAAATTGAATGAGACTGGAAGAAAGACCTGAACGCTTCGACAGACTGGCTATGAATGCTGCCGACGGACTCGCTGCTGCTTGCTGTTGCACGGCTCCGTATACGGTCTTAAACATATCCCGCGATGGCAGAGCACCTTCATAAACAGTTCCACCCTGATAAAATATCGCATAGACACGCTCCATACCGACTGCTGAACTAAGAGCTGCACCCAGGCTCGATAAGTCTGAAGGAAGATCGAAAAGAATCATATCGGTCACCATGGACAGATTGCTCTGTCCAGCCAGCTCGTTGGCAGGCATCAGGCTGTTGCCATTCTCTTTCGCCAACACCCACACCGGAAGCTTGTTCACGATGGAACCAAGCATGCTGGTATTATTGGCGTGAAACATGAGGATACCAGCCCGTGCGTCACCACCCGAGCTTCGCCCATCAACACGTTCCGCCAGTTCGGCGAGCTTAGGCTCTATCTTGGCAATGCCCCGCCAATCAAACAGCTGCATATGAGCAATCCGCAAATCCTGAATCATTACCTGAGGCTTACGGACTCCGTTCCATTCATTTATGGACAGCTCTCCAAGCACATCCATCGCTGCTGTAGAAGAAATCCAGGGCAGCAGCGCGCTTTTATGAAAGCCTACGGCATCAAGGGTAGCGGCACTTTCATCCTTGCTTGTTTTTAATGTAATTTTTACATGCTGCTGCTCTTTACCTATGGTACGAAGCTCTTTATATGCAGCATTGCTAATAATGACCTTGGGTGTGGGATTCCCCATACCGAAAGGTCCAAGCAACTCCAGCTGTTGAACCGTTGTCACTCCAATTTCGTTTAGCGAGCAGACCATATCTACATTCATATAGGGGGTAAAATCGTCGGAACACAACCATTCTTCAGCGAGTAAATTCAAACGCCTTTCCAGCTCAGGCAGATGCTCTCGCGAGAGCGTCAATCCTGCGGCTGCCTGATGTCCTCCATAATGATCAAGCAGGTCTTGACAATGACTTAATGCCTGATATAAATCATAGCCTGCTATCGATCGTGCAGAGCCTTTGGCCAAGCCGGTTTCTTTATCAATACTTAATACAAGCGTGGGGCGATAATATTTGTCAACCAGCTTGGAGGCGACAATACCTACCACACCTACATTCCAATCCTCTTGGGCAACGACCAGCACCTGCTTAAGCGGCACTGATTTGCTTTCCTGAACAATCTCATAGGCTTGCTTGGTCATCTCTTCAACAATTCTTTGCCGTTCTTTGTTTAGCTGATCCAGCTGATAGGCCATCTGTTCGGCATCCTGCTGATTATCGGTAATGAGCAGACGAACGGCATCGTCGGCATGCTCAAGCCTTCCACTGGCATTGATTCGAGGGGCCAGAGTAAAGCCGATATGCGTGGAATTGACATCCTTCAAATGAATACCCGCCGCATCAAACAGAGCACGTATCCCAGGGTTAGACGAAGACTGCATGCGTTTAAGCCCTTGCTTGACGATCATCCGGTTCTCATTCAATAAGGGCATCAAATCGGCGACCGTACCAATGGCTGCGAACTCCAGCAGCTCCGAAGGCCAACGGCCCAGCAAAGCCTGAGCCAGCTTGAAAGCTACACCTACACCAGCCAACTGCTTGAACGGATAAGGACAGCCTGGTTTTTTGGGATTAATAATGATGCACTCCTGCGGCAGGTGTTCCGGTGGTTCGTGATGATCGGTTACAATCACTTCAAGACCCAGCTGTCTGGCATAAGCAATTTCTTCAACAGCGCTGATACCCGTATCAACCGTAATGATTAATTGAACTCCCTGCTGCAGAGCCAAATCGAGAGCTTTGTTATTTAACCCGTAGCCTTCATGAATCCGGTGCGGTATGTAATAATCAAACGTTGCCTGCATTTGATTCAGCAAATGGATCATCAATACGGTGCTGCTGATCCCATCTGCATCATAATCTCCGTATATGCGAATCTTTTCACCTTGTTCAATAGCCAATCGAATACGGGAAACCGCTTCTCCCATTCCATCCAAAAGGAACGGATCATGATTCCAATCCGTTCCTTCGTCAAGAAAAGCTTTGGCTTGTTCAATATTCGTCATTCCTCGGGCAATAAGCAGACGAGCAAGTAATGGTTCTATCTGAAGCTCCTGCGCCAGCTTTTCCACTTGATCGTCATCCGCTTCAGTTATGTTCCATTTTGCCTTTGCGTGAAGCATATTTTACCCTCCTGAAAGTTTTGCGTTGCAAAACTAGCTTCATAAGCATCTACTTAGCTTTCCTAATGAAGCATCGATGAAAATTGGTCCTGCTCCAAATCAATATTATTTTTATAGGGATATCCCGCATCATATGGATTGACATGAATATAAACCTCTGCGACATGAATATGCCGCTTCATTAAGGCTTGCTTAACCGTTTTTGCAATGTCGTGGCCTTCAAGTACACTGATTCGTGGATTTACACTGATTTTGATATCCACAATCACATAATGTCCCTGTTCACGTGCACGCAAATATTCGACAGCAATTACCCCTTTAATAACCTGCACCGTGCGCATCAGCTCTGCTACATCCTCATCATGAAGCACATGTTCTAATGTCTGGTTAATGGATTCCATTACAAGACGATATCCCATTCTCACAACAAGTACGGCTACCAATAAGCCTGCAAGCGGATCAAGGTAATACAAATAATTATTTCCCAGGTAATTACCTGATAGCGCACCGACTACCCCGACCAATACGACATATGAAGAATACATCCCCAAACGGTGCTTCCGGGCGCTCGCAATTAAATCTTGATTCGACATTTTTTTACCCAGACGGTATTGATATTGGAACATCGTTTCTTTAAGAATGATCGACAGCACAATCGCAATGAGTGCAGTAGCTTTCGGAGGCGAATCCACTCCATAATAAATCGTTTTAACGGATGAAAAACAAATCTCGATACCAATAACCAATAGTAATACCGACACAATAATGGCGGCAATGGATTCAGCCTTCCCTTGTTTATAGAGAACATTTCCATCCGGTTGTTGTTTGACAGCACGCAGTCCCATCAGCATGGCACATGAATGTCCAGCAGTTGAAACTGAGTACAAGGCATCAGCAATGAGCGCCTTGCTTCCTGAGATATAACCGAATACACCTTTCAGGGCAGCAAGAAAAATATTTCCAATGATTCCGATCCAGTAGGCGAATTCCGTTTTTTGAAAACGTTCCTCTGTCAAAAGAGCCACTCCCTAAAAATTGATAGAAAGGCCGCGGAACCGATCAGTTCACGCGGCCAGCTATTATTCTTTTACTGCAGTTGCTCTTGGTTTAGAACTCAATGATTTGTTTTTCAGTAAATACCACAATGGGCTGGCTATGCAAATCGAAGAATAAGCTCCGGATGTTAACCCGATAATTTTGGCAAGTGCAAAAAGCTTGATTGATTCGCTACCAAATACAAACAAACAAATAGCTGCGAGCAATACAGTAAGAACTGTGTAAACATTTCTTCTCATCGTCTGCCAAATACTATTATTCAACAAATTGGAAAGATCTTGTGTGGATTTAATTTTAGAAAAACGAAGGTTCTCACGAACCCGGTCAAAAATAACGATTTTATCATTGATGGAATAACCGATAGTCGTTAAAATTGCTGCCAGGAATGGCAGATTGACTTCAAAACGGAAAATCGCAAACATCGCAATAACGACACAAGCATCATGCAAAATCGCAATAATCGCAGCGAGAGCAAAACGCCACTCAAATCGGATACTTACATAAATGCAAATCGCAATACTCGCAATAGCTACGGCATAGATCGCCTTAAGTCCTAACTCGCGTGCAATATCCGGAGATACGGTGTTGACCTCCTGGGAAACCTTATCCCCGAAAGTGGAAACCATAGCTGCATTAATTTGTTTGATTTGATCGTCTGTAAGGATGATATCAAATCTGGCGGAGACATGATCATTATTCCCGCCTATGGATACAACCGAAGGTTTCAGATTGATGCCGGTAAAGACCTCTTCCGCTTTTTCCTTCGTTACAGTTTGACCTACGTTAATATCAAGACCCGTACCTGCTTTAAAATCAACACCGAAATTCAAGCCAAAAATCGATGTGACGAGGACTCCAACAATCAATAAAACGATAGATATGGTGAAAAATTTGTTGCGATTTTTCATAAAATCAAAATGGTCTCTATAGTCCACGAATTTCCGCCTCCTTTACACCGTAATAAGAAGGTTTCTTGAACTTGTTACTTTTAATAATTAAGTACAATAACATTCTTGAAAAAAATATGTTGGTCAAAACACTTAGTACGATACTCATAATAGTCGTAAGCGCAAACCCACGAATGGCACCATTACCTACATAATAAAGCACACCGGCAGAGATGATATTCGTAATGTTAGCATCCATAATCGTCCGGAAGGAATGCTTGGAGCCTGATTTCAAGGAGGACAGCAAGCTTTTTCCGCTGCGAATCTCTTCTTTAATCCGTTCATAGGTGATGATATTGGCATCAACAGCCATCCCGATACCGAGTACAAAGGCGGCAATACCAGGAAGTGTCAGGGTGGCATTCATCCAGTCAAACACGACCAGCAGCAGCCATGTATATGTAATCAAAGTGATCGCTGCAATAAAGCCAGGCAAGCGATAAAAAATAATCATGAATATTAAAATCAGGATGGAACCGATCAAACCCGCTCTTACGGTTTGCTCCAACGAAGCTTTACCCAAGGATGCTCCCACAACCTGTGTGTACTTTTCAGTCAGCTTCAACGGCAATGCACCCAAATTGATGGTTGATGCAAGTTCAGTAGCTTCCTCAAACGTATAGTTACCGGAGATCGTCGCACTGCCATCTGTAATAACCGTATTAACAATCGGTGCAGACAGCTGACGCTCGTCCAGATAGATAGCCAAAGGCTTGCCTACGAGCTTCTCGGTTACTTTCTTGAATTTCTCAGGATCTTTGACCTTGATATTGATCTGCGGACGGTTAGTTTGGTCGAAGCCAATTTTGGCTGCGTTTTCCACAAAATCACTGCCCAGCATTTCTTTCGTTCCATCTGGACCGCGGAAAGTGAGCTCGGCTGGCTTTTTAATAACCTTACGAACCTCATCCTCATTTTTTACATCAGCCAAACGTACACGAATCCGGTCTTTCCCTTCAGTCGTAATCTCTGGTTCTGCAATACCCAGCTCATCCGCCCTTTTCATTAAACTGTTCGCTGTTTCTTTTAAAGCTTCCGCAGTAACGGGCTTACCTTCCTCTATAGCCTCCGCTACATAAAGAATTTCGAAACCACCTTTTAAGTCCAAACCCAATTTAATTTTGTTAACTAAACTCGGGCTTGTCCAGGCCACTAGCGCCAATGTAACGAGCACTACAGCCACAAATATTGCAATCCGTTTCATATGAGTAACGATCTCCTTCCAATCTCAATAGTCCTATTATACTCACCTGCTAAAAACGAGTCAATTTGATGATTTGCGACACGACTCTGCCAGCAGCAAAAAAATAACCCCTTCTAAGCGAAAGGGTTGCTTTTATATATACTCATCGTCATCCAGTTCATAAATTTCGTCACCTTTAACGACAAAATGTCATTCACAATTTGATGAAGCGCAGGCATCCCTGTTTTCTGATATTTATCGCTAACGCATTCCCAGATTTCTCTACCGGTAACATGCTCGTAGCCGATCATTCTAAATTCCTCCGCCTTACTGGTGCAGATGCTCTCAATCAGCTCGTTAAGCTCCATTTCCGATAATGCAACAGGCTCCTCATCAAGCTCCTCACTTGAGAAAGCTTCCAATTCCTCACCATCATCAAGCTCCCCGACATCGTTACTACCATCGTCATTAGTCATAATGACCTCAGGCATGTCCTCCTGTCCAATTACAAGAGGATCTGTTTGCACATCGGCTGCTGTCTCGTTCGATTCGGTTTCCGTAGTCAGTTCAAGAAAAGTCTGTTCTTGCTCGATAGTTTCTTGCTTCGTTTGATCTTCTGAATGCTGAGCATCCTGCTCTTCCTTGCGCCCATCATGCTCCACCTTCACAACCTCCTGCCCTCAACCATCTTCCTCTTACTCATATTCGCTGCCAAGCAGGATTTTCCTTCTGTATCGTGATCTCCATGTTAAATATTGTGCATGCATAGGGACAGGTACTGCATATCCATGTTAGTAGTCTCGGGAGGAAGAAGGAATCGATGTGACCAAACAATCGTTTTTGAAGGGAACGCTTATATTACTGGCAGCAGGAATTGTAAATCGTATTCTTGGCTTTATTCCCCGAATTACGCTGCCCAGACTTATCGGAGCAGAAGGCGTGGGGTTATATCAAATGGGCTTCCCGTTTATGATTGTTATTTTAACCTTAATAACCGGAGGCATACCGATTGCTGTCGCCAAGCTTATTGCTGAAGCAGAAGCAGAACATAATGAGAGCAGGATCAGACGCATTCTTCGGCTGGCGATGACACTTACGGTGTCGCTCGCTATCCTGTTCACTCTGGCCAGCTTGCTTGGCGCACAATGGATTGCCAACCATCTGCTGACCGATTCCAGAGTCTATTACACCTTCTTGTGTATGACTCCAATTATTATTTTGGTTGGAATTGGCTCTGTGCTGCGCGGTTACTTTCAGGGCAGACAAAATATGATCCCGACAGCAGTATCACAAGTTGCGGAAACGTTCATACGTATTTTCACTGTGCTCGCCTTTGCCTATGCCCTGCTTCCTTATGGTATTGAATATGCAGCCGCAGGAGCAATGGCTGGAGTTATGGTGGGAGAAGCTGTTGCTCTGTTGGTACTATACCTCTATTATCGACGCAGTCGCAGCCAGACAACCCCTTTTCCCATTGCCAAAATAGGAAGCGTACCGCTTGTCGGCCGTTTGGCAAATCTGAAACATCTCTTGAAGCTGGCCATGCCCATCACCGGAAATAAGCTGGTAGGCTCATGCTCTTATTTTCTTGAATCGATTCTCATTATTCGCAGTCTCGCCGCGGCAGGAATTGCCACCAAGCTGGCAACAGCACAATATGGGATGCTTCAGGGAATGATTATTCCGATTCTGCTGCTTCCAAGCGCATTGACCTACTCCTTGTCCGTTTCACTCATTCCCTCATTGTCGGAGGCGGCCGCACGTAACGATATGCAAACCATTCATAATCGGCTTCACCAATCACTCAAGCTTGCTTTGGTTACAGGAGCCCCTTTTGTCATGATTATGTTTGTATTGGCCGAACCGCTGTGTGATCTGATGTATGGACAAAGCCAAATCGCTCCTATGTTGAAAATGATGGCTCCGGTCGCTCTCTTTATTTATTTTCAGGCACCCCTGCAAGCCAGCCTGCAGGCTTTGAATCGCCCCGGCTCGGCTTTGATTAATACATTAATTGGCTCTGTAATTAAGCTTGCTCTTATAGTCGGACTTGCAGGTCAGCCTCAGTTTGGCATTCTCGGGGCTGTAATGGCTATCAATATCAATATCATGCTCGTGACGGTACTGCATTGGCATAGTGTCGTAAGACTGCTTCACTTTCGGATGCAGATGATTGACTTTGCCAAGGTCGGCTTAGCCATGCTCGTATCGGGCTGGTGCAGCTATATCCTCATGTATACGCATTGGATGGATGTTGAAGCTGTACGTTTCGCGGTATCGTGTATCGCTGGCGTGATTATCTACTTATCCTGTTCAGTTCTGTTGCGACTTATTGACCGCACTGATCTGACGCGTGTTCTTCTGCTTGGGCGCAAGCTGATCAAGTAAACTTATTCTAAGCTAGTTCATATGATGTTACCGGCGGCGGTCCACAAACCATTTTCCGCGGTGATCAAATGTACAGAAAAATACATCCTTGAACTCTTTGATTCCTTGCGTCTGAAGTTCACTCTTAAGCCAAAACCGTGTTTTCCCCAGCTTCTCCAGATTCTCATCCTGCACCTTGCCATCCATAATCAGCGGTAACGGCAAGCCCTCGTACCGGAAAAGGCTTTTCCCCTCGGCTGGAGCAGCAGCAGGCTCCTTTTTCTCGACGACAGTGAGCTTGCCCGAGGGCTCAAGAATGGCGAACTCGACATTGGCTACATCCATCACCTTACTTTGACGCAGCTGCAGCAATAAGTCATCCAGATTATAGCGCTGTCGTCTCATCTCCTCACGGTTGAGTTTTCCATTCTCAATTATCAATGAGCTCTTGCCTTCAAAAAGTCTGCGAATCTTTTCATTTTTTAAAGACAGATAGGCAATGATCAGTTGAACCCCTACCAGCGTGAACATCGGCAAAATCCCATCCATCAGCGACTTATTCATATCCTCAAGCACAAATACAGCAATTTCTGCAATCATGATCGAAATCACCAAATCAAAAACGGACAGCTTGCCAATTTCCCTTTTTCCCATAATTCTCATCGTAACGAACACAATAAAATACACGAAAATGGTACGAAAAAAAAGCATCAGCATATGGGTTGACCCTCCTGAGCATATTCCAAGCCTATTGTGACCTCTATGTATACACCTCATACTCAAGTTGATTTGCGAATTGTTGCCAGCATAGCGTTCAAATGTTTCCCTAAGGAAATTATTTGTCATAGGGAAAATAATTGTTGCAAGGTAAACATTTTTGCTGTAGGATAAATTGTATATCAGCATTAGGTTTGGGCCTATTTTTTTGCCCTAATTGTTTCCCTCAACCAAAATATTTGTGTAAAGAAAACATTTTAAGGAGTGGTTCGCAATGATGAAGGTAAGTCAGAAACAAGCATCCTCAGCTCTTCACAGGTTCATTTTTATTGTATGCAGTATAAGTTTTATGGCCATGATAGCCGCTTGCTCCACCATCGATAAGACTGACAAACCGGTATCCGGTGAGCCTAAGCTCAAGGTTACAACCACCATAGGCATGATTACTGACGTAGTGCAGCAGATTGGTGGAGATCATGTTGAGGTTACAGGTTTGATGAAGCCTGGTGTAGATCCCCATCTGTATAAAGCTTCGCAGGGAGATATTCAAAAACTGGATAATGCCGATGTTATTTTCTACAACGGTCTTCATCTTGAAGGAAAAATGGGTGAGATTTTCGAAAAGATGGCCAAAAAGAAAACAACAATCGCTGTATCTGAAAAAATTGATCGCTCCAAGCTGCGTTCCGGTGCCGAAATGGACAGTGAATTCGACCCTCACATTTGGTTTGATGTCAGACACTGGATGCAGGCAGCCGAATCGATCCGTGACACCCTGATCAAGAAAGACCCGGCACACAGCGAGGATTACAGAAAAAATGCAGAAGCTTATCTCAAACAACTGGATGTCCTGCATAAGGAGGTAACTGAACAGATTAAATCGATACCAGAGCAAAGCCGGGTGCTCGTTACCGCGCACGATGCGTTCGGATATTTTGGAGATGCTTACGGGGTTAAGGTGATGGGGCTGCAAGGCATGAGCACTGCGTCTGAAGCAGGTACCAAGGATGTCACAGACCTGCGTGATTTTCTTGTCAAAAATAAAATAAAAGCCGTATTTATTGAGTCCAGTGTTCCTCGAAAAGCGATCGATGCCGTTATTCAAGGAGCCAAGGAAAAGGGCCACGAATTGACTATCGGCGGTGAGCTGTTTTCCGATGCTATGGGTGAAGCCGGTACACCTGAAGGCACCTATCTCGGGATGGTTCGTCACAATGTCAATACGATCGTTAAAGCCCTAAAATAAGTTCAAAAAGGAGAATGAACGATGAGCACAACGCCGCTGCAAATTACGAATATGTCTGTCGCGTATTTAAAGAAGCCTGTACTTCGCAATGTTACCTTTGAAGCACCTGAGGGAAAGCTGATTGGAATTGTTGGTCCGAATGGCGCTGGAAAATCAACTTTAATCAAGGCTGCGCTCGGACTGATTCCAAGCCTGACAGGTGACGTATCCATCTACGGACGTCCCTATGCAGAACAAAGGAATCTTGTCGGCTATGTACCGCAGCGTGAATCTGTTGACTGGGATTTTCCTACCCATGCGCTTGATGTTGTCATGATGGGACGTTATGGGCATCTGGGATGGTTTAAACGTCCCGGCAAGGCTGAAAAGAAAATCGCCATGGAATGCCTTGAAAAGGTCGGGATGGCTGACTTTGCAGATCGGCAAATCAGCCAGCTCTCCGGCGGTCAGCAGCAACGGATTTTTTTGGCAAGGGCCTTGGCTCAGGATGCTCAGCTGTACTTTATGGATGAACCGTTTGTTGGTGTCGATGCCGCTACAGAAAAAGCGATTATCACACTGCTGAACGAGTTGAAAATGCAAAAAAAGACCGTGCTGGTCGTCCATCATGATCTCGCCACTGTGAAGGAATATTTCGATTGGGTCATGCTGCTGAATGTACAGATCATTGCCTTTGGTCCAACGGAGCATGCTTTTACATCGGCTAAGCTTCAGGAAACATATGGTGGCAGACTCACGATGCTGGATCACGATAACCGCTCGGCATTACTTATAGATTCGAGGTGAAAGGTATGTTCTCGTGGTTTCAATTATTTCTCGATCCGAATACACAGTGGATACTGCTCGGTTGTATGCTGCTTGGATTAAGCAGTGGCGTTATCGGCTGCTTTGCCTATTTGCGTAAGCAATCCCTAATGGGAGATGCATTATCGCATGCGGCACTTCCCGGAATTTGCATCACTTTCATGTTGACCGGCTCCAAGTCCATTCTTTTGTTTCTGGTTGGAGCAGCGATTGCAGGAATCATTGCTACATTCGGAATTGGCTATGTGACACGGCACACCCGAATCAAGCAGGACTCCGCGCTCGCTATCGTACTCTCTGTGTTTTTTGGATTCGGTATCGTGCTGCTCACGCAGATCCAGCACAGCGGGAGCGGTAATCAAAGCGGCTTGGATAAATTTCTGTTTGGTCAGGCCGCTTCGATGGTTAAATCCGATGTAATTACTATTTCGATCATTTGTCTGCTTTTGCTCAGCGTCAGTGCGTTATTATTCAAGGAATTCAAGCTGGTCAGCTTTGATCCGGGATTTGCCCGCGGTATGGGGTACCCTGTTGCCTTTCTGGAGCAGTTAATTATGTTTCTCATAGTCATAGCCGTCGTTGTGGGAATCCAGGCGGTAGGCGTCGTTCTAATGGCTGCTCTACTCATTACCCCAGCTGTATCCGCACGGTATTGGACCGATAAGCTTGGTGTGATGATTGTAATATCAGGATTGTTCGGAGCCCTGAGTGGTTTCATAGGCACACTGATCAGCGCGAGCGGCAACAATTTACCGACGGGCCCCTTAACTGTACTTGCGGCAACTGCCCTCTTTGTCCTCTCATTATTAGCTGCTCCCCGCAGGGGTGTCATCTCCAAGCTGCTCGTTCGCGCCTCGGTTCGCAACCATGTACTGCAAGAGGAAAACACACTACAACTCGAGCAGAGAGGTGAAGCAGGATGAGCACCTTCTGGATTATACTAACGGGAGCTTTGGTCGCCAGCACCTGCGGAATTGTAGGCTGCTTCCTGGTGCTGCGGAAGATGGCGATGATAGGAGATGCAATCAGTCATGCCGTACTTCCTGGTATCGTCATAGCCTTTCTGATTACCGGTTCCAGAGACTCTTTATTTATGATGCTTGGCGCTGCGGCGATTGGTCTCATAACCGTCTTTCTGATTCAATTGTTCCATCATAGCGGTGTGCAATCCGATGCAGCGATTGGTGTTGTATTTACCGCACTTTTCGCGGTTGGGGTTGTTCTGATCAGTATTTTTACCAAGGATATTGATCTCGATCTCGACTGTGTGCTGTATGGGGAAATTGCTTATGTACCCTGGAATACACTTCATATCGGTGGACTTGACATCGGACCCAAAGCGGTATGGGGTGTCGGTCTGGCTCTGCTGCTCACTGTTATTGTGATCTCCTTGTTCTACAAGCAGTTCAAGATTTGCTCGTTTGACCCGGCAATGGCTGCAGCGGTAGGAATTCCGGTTGTTTTGTTTCATTACCTGCTGATGGGCCTCGTTTCTATCAGTACCGTAGCATCCTTTGAAAGTGTCGGCGCTATCCTCGTTGTAGGTATGCTCGTCATACCTCCCGCAACAGCCTATCTGCTTACAGAAAAATTAAGCAGGATGATCATTTACAGCATCATCATTGGCTGCTTCTGCTCCATTATTGGCTATTATGTCGCTCATCTACTAGACGCCTCGATTGCCGGAAGCATGATCAGTATAGCAGGCTGCTTCTTCATGCTGGCTTTGTTATTTTCACCTACACACGGAGTATGGGTTCGTAAATGGAAACAAAAACAATTCATTCACGAAGACGTTACACAAACACAGGTGTAACGGTAACCGTTAGCCGCGTCAGCAATCTGTCAATACTCAAACAGCCGTATTCGTCATCAAGACGAGTACGGCTGTTTGCCAAGTTATTAAGGAGCTTGTACTAATAATACATATAGCTCACATAAGCGGTTGCTATTAAAAGCGAGACCAGCGTAATTGGCGCTCCTGCTTTCAAAAAGGCTCCGAATGAGATGGGATGCCCCGCTCTACCAGCGAGACCAGCCGCGATTAGATTGCCTGTTGCCCCAACTAATGTACCACTGCCCCCTAATCCCGCCCCAAGTGCTAATGACCACCATAGTGGATGCAATGCACCTTGGGATTGTAAACCCAGATCCTGAATAATAGGAACCATTAGGGCAACAAACATGGTGTGATCCGTTGTTGCTGAAACCAGTCCTGTTAACCATAAAATCAGCATCGAGACATACATCAAATTACCAGAGGTAAGCTCCATTGCTTTTACCACGATAATTTGAACAATGCCAGCTTCTATGAGCCCGCCAACTATAATGAACAAACCACAAATGTAGAATAAGGTGTTCCAATCCACAGAGCTGTACATCTCCGTCCAGCTGTACGTTTTATAATTGACCAGATACATCAATACTGCGCCTGCTAACGCTACATAGGCTACCTCAAAGTGCAGCAGCGGATGCAGCAGGAAGACAGCCAGCACAAGAGCCCATACCGTTAAGACCTTAATAACCAATCCTTTGTCCTTAACATAGGAGCCTGGTTGTATGGACATCAGTTCAACCATCGAAATTTGTGTAGTCCTCCAGCTTTTTGCATAAAGAAGGCTTAACAGCCCTACCGTCACTATCCAAATGATAAGCACAGGAGGCACGAGATTCAATAAGAAATCATTAAAGGTAAGTCCGGCCTTTGTTCCAATGATACTATTGGGCAGACTGCCAATCATCGTCGCTGTACCACCCAGATTAGCGGTTATTATGATAGTGATCACAAAAGGAACCGCACTGATTTTCATCACCTTGGCGATAGAAATGGTAACTGGAATGAGCAATAAAATAGCGGTTAGATTATCCAGCCAAGCGGCTGTTACACTGCTTAGCAGCGCCAGAGCAATAAGCAGGATGGACGGCCTTCCCTTCGAGCTCTGTGCTGCTTTGGCAGCCGCATATGCGAAAACGCCCGTTCGATTTGTCAATCCGATCATCATCATCAAGCCCATCAAAAGCCCGATCGCCTGCCAGGGCAGATGGTTCCAAAAGACCGAACCTGCTTTGACAATGCCCAATACGACCATCAGCAGTCCGGCGCCAAGCGCTACATACGTACGATGAATCAGTCCAGTGACAATCCAAATTAAAGTGAATAAAGCAATAATAACAGCAGCTAGTATCTGCCAGTTGGCAAGGGTGTGAACCATACCCATACAATCACTTCCTTTCACTCACAATAGTGCCATTCCCCGATATTTGATTGTGCAGGAACGGATCAACCTGTACTAATTTTATGTACGGGCCCATACAATGATGATAAGAACCTCTATCTGAAAGGAAGAGAGCCGGAATGAAGTCATCCCCCTTATTATCCGGGTTAATGGTTGCTATGATATTCATGCTGCTCGGAACACTCATGACCTCGCTGCTGATGCTTGCGACCAATTTACAGGAAAGCTCGTTGTACAGCTACACCATGTCCATTCATGGAATAGCCATGCTGATTGGTGGCATGACAGCGGGCAAACGAAGTGGAACTAAAGGCTGGTATCACGGAGGCATGCTTGGGTTGGTGTACACCTGTATCATATGGCTCATTGGCTTTCTGACTTATGATGCCGGATTTAGCCAACAAACCTTGTACCTGACAGCGCTGACACTTGTATCAGGTGCACTCGGAGGCATCCTCGGCATTAACTTCAAAAAATAACGTACAACAAAAATGCGAGTCCATCCATATCAGTGGAGGCTCGCATTTTCCCTTACAGCAACCTATTTCTTCTCATCTACGGCAGGTTGGTTCGAAACGGCATTGATTGCTGAACGTTCGAATGTAAGCTTCGTCACATCATTAACTCGTAAAACGATCGTATCGTCGGAAATCTCCAGAATAGTACCGTGAAGGCCGCCAATCGTTACAACTTTATCGCCTTTTTTCAAATTGCCCAGCATCATACCGCGAGTTTTTTGACGCTTTTGTTGAGGACGAATCAATAAGAAATACAACACAACAAACATCAGTACAAGCGGACCGTATGTAACCAAATACCCCTGTAGTCCCGGATCTCCAGCAGCATCAGCAGCAACTAAAAACGACATTTCAATCTCCCCTTTTATCTTAAACTATAGTTTAGAAACCTCTTCCGTTCTCATGTAATCCATACTTGTCAAAAAAATGATCACGGAAATCAAGCAGACGATCCTCAAGAATCGCTTGTCGAACCTGACGCATCATCTCAACCAAAAAATGAAGGTTATGGTAGGTCGTGAGACGAATACCAAATGTTTCATCCGCTTTAATCAAATGCCTGATATATGCTCTGGAATAATTAGTGCAGGTATAGCAAGAGCATTCAGGATCAAGCGGGCCAAAATCCTCTGCGTACTGGGCATTACGAATCACTAGTCTTCCCGAGCTGGTCATAACCGTACCATTACGGGCAATACGAGTCGGCAGCACACAGTCAAACATATCAATTCCGCGAATTGAACCTTCAATAAGTGCATCGGGCGAACCGACACCCATCAAATAACGGGGTTTATTCGCAGGCAGGATTGGAACCGTGTAATCCAGCATCTCATACATTAGCGGCTTGGATTCACCAACACTCAGTCCACCAATAGCATAACCCGGGAAATCCATGGAAGTCAACTCAGTTGCACTTTGTTTACGCAGATCCTCGTACATTCCGCCTTGTACAATCGCAAATAACGCCTGATCCTGCGGGCGAGCATGACTCTGCAAGCAGCGTTCCGCCCATCTGGTTGTCCGCTCCAATGATTTTTTCACATAGCTATGCTCGGCAGGATACGGTGGACACTCATCAAAAGCCATAATAATATCGGCTCCCAGCGAGTTTTGTATCTCAATCGATTTCTCAGGAGAAATGAACAGCTTGTCGCCATTCAGATGCGACTTGAAGGCAACGCCCTCTTCCGTGATTTTACGCATGTTGCTAAGACTGAATACTTGAAAGCCACCACTGTCTGTCAAAATCGGACGGTCCCAATTCATAAAACCATGCAGTCCGCCTGCACGTCTTACAATATCATGCCCTGGTCTGATGAACAGGTGGTAGGTGTTACTTAAAATGATATGCGCGTCCATCGCTTTTAATTCTTCCGGACTCATCGTCTTTACGGTAGCCTGAGTACCTACGGGCATAAACGTAGGTGTCTCGATAATCCCATGGGGTGTATGAACTCGTCCCAAACGGGCTCCCGATTGCTTGCATGTCTTGATGTGCTCGTAGGTAATTGCCATCTCTGATCACTCTTCCTGCTTGAACTAATAAATGTTGTTCAAAAGTCCCCTTTTGATCACGAAGTTTGACACGTAGCTTACTCGGCTTCGAATCTTGCATTCAGGCTTGAAGTCCGGTGCTCATTTAGGATTTTCCTAAACTCCGCTCCTCCTTCGTCACCTTCTTACAACCTTCTCGGTGCTGAAAAGGCGACTTTTTGAACTTGAACTATTTGAACTAATAAATAAACATGGCATCGCCGAAGCTAAAAAAACGATATTCCTGATCAACGGCCTCGCGGTAAGCGGCCAGTACCTGCTCTCTCCCAGCCAAAGCGCTGATGAGCATAAGCAGTGTCGATTTCGGTAAATGAAAATTCGTTAATAAGGCGTCCACAATTTGAAAGGTATAGCCTGGATAAATAAAAATACCCGTCCATCCGCTGCCGGCCTCAACTTGCCCGGATTGCTGACAGTTACGTGCTGCCGTTTCCAGCGTTCTCGCCGAGGTCGTGCCTACAGCGATTACCTTGTGCCCTCCTGCTTTGGCCGCATTAATACGGGCTGCCGCCTCTTCACTCACCTCATAGAACTCCTCGTGCATCTCATGTGTCTCCACATCATCCACAGATACGGGTCTGAAGGTTCCGAGTCCTACATGCAGTGTGATATAGGCTAATTGTATACCTTTTTGTTCCAGCCTATTCAAGTAAGCTTCCGTAAAATGCAGCCCTGCTGTTGGCGCAGCGGCCGAGCCCTCATTTCGGGCATATACAGTTTGATAACGCTCTTTCTCCGGAAGCTGTTCTTTGATGTAAGGCGGAAGCGGCATTTGACCTAATCGGTCCAGCAGCTCCGGAAAAATCCCTTCATAGCTAAAACGTACCACACGTCCACCCATGTCTGATTCTTCCTCAACAGTAGCCGTAAGCAGCGGCTTGCCATCTGCTTCTGCTTCACCAAACCAAATAACAGCCCCTGTTTTCAGCCTTTTGCCTGGACGTACCAAGGCTTCCCACCGGTCACCCTCCAGTTGCTTCAGGAGCAGCAGCTCCGCTTTTGAACCCGTACCGGATTTCACACCAAAAAGCCGTGCAGGCAGCACCCGTGTATCATTCAACACGAGTACATCCCCGGCTTCCATATAATCAATCAATGCTGGAAAAGCTTTATGATCCACTGCGCCTGTTGTTTTATTCAACGTCAATAAACGCGAAGCTGTACGATCCTTCAAGGGGGTTTGTGCTATTAATGAATCGGGTAAATCATAATCGAACCAATCTACTTGCATATTCGCTTCATTCCTTGATTATCGAGACTCCTACATAGTAGGTCTGCAATATTTTTTTGTAATCATAGCCAAGCTCAGCATAACCTTTGGCTCCCCATTGGGACATACCAAGGCCATGACCATTTCCTGTCCCTTTAAATACATACTGGGATGTTTTATTCGTCAAACGTACTTTGTTATCGCCACTGAGCACAAACAGCTGAGATTCAGCAGCTGGCTTCGCTGTGCCAGTCCCTCCGATAACGGTCACATTCGGCATGGCAGCCGATTGGTTGCGCACCGTACTATCAGCTCCCAATACAGTATACCTTCCTGTTTCCTCAATTTCAAACCGGGTGCTGGGCAGACCATTAAATAGAGTGCGCAATGCATCCGGATAATCAGGCTCCAAAAGCTGGCCATTGGCTGTCATCTCAATGACACGGCCCGATGCTCCGCGTCCCTTCACTTCCAATCGGTCCAGAGCACCCGTAATCGGTTTTTTCATCACGGTATTCACTTTTTCCTTAATCTTGTCAGCATCATAGGGACCTCTAATCCATGAGTAGGCATTGGATTCCACAGCTTGATCAAACACAACGAAACGGTCTCCAATATTAACCTTGAAAGTGGCAGGATTAGCTGTATTATCGACATAAGGTGCGGGACGTACGGCAATATCCGTACCCGTGGACTCATAGTAAGGAAGACCGGCCGGATTTTTTTGCCCCGTATCCCTTGCATAGGAAGAATGGATATAACCGTTATTCCCATTTGGCAATACGATCCGATACCAAACCGCCTTGCCTTTCTCTGCTCCTTCATCGGGAGTAGCCACGCTTTTCAAATAGTTGACCTTATTACCCCATACCTCGGTAGATTCAGCTGTCATTCCACCTGCATTCGAATAAAACAAAGGTGAAATCAAACCCGCCTGCTCCATGATAACTTCGCCTTCAGTAGCCATGACAGCTTGCGAGGCAGTGGCGAATTCGGCACCTGCCCCTTTATAAGCCTGGTCCAGAGTCGTATCCGTGAGATGGGCAATCTGATATTTGACACCCTGCTTTAATGCAAAGGTTCGCGCAGCTACCGCCTGTGCTTTCAGAGCTTCAAGCGGCCACTCTTTGCTAAGCTCGGAGCTCACGACCGATACCAGATATTGCTCGAAAGGCAATTCATTAATAACCGCAAGCTTGTTGTTAAGACGTGACAATTCAATCAGCCCTCGATAAGACCGCTCCGATCTTTCCAGAACGGTAACCGTTTCGGCAGATTTGGACGTTACGGCAAGCTTAACGCCTGTCCCCCCCAAAAGGAGCTGCTGAATCATTCCGCCTGTAGTGGATGAAGGATCGGCAAGCGTACGTTTGATCACATAGGTGAGACCAGCGTCGACAGGCTGTAAGGAAATACCTGGTACAAGGGTAGCCAGCTGCTGCTTGGCAGCATTCAGCTCCGCTGTATCCGATCCTGCGGCTACCAGAACTGCAAAGGCAGGTGCCCCTGCAGCTGCATCCAGGTATGCTACATCGGCATCCAATCCGGCTTGTCCAAGGACTGCCGCCTGCGCCAGTGCCTCAGCTTCCGTTGAGTAGCTGCCTGCACTCCAGTGCAGAGGCCCATTTACCGCAGCTGTAAAACCTTTGCTCGCTGCAGTCAAATCAGCAATCGTCTTGGCTTTGGTTAGGGCAGAGGCTGCCAGTTCCTTGGTTGTATATGGACCCAGCTCCAATTGGTATGCTGGTTTCCCAAGCTTTGTGCGAACACTGATACTTGCATCCAGCTTTAAATCGGTCAGCTTTTTGGTGAGTGCTCGAGCTTGATTCGCATCCGGCGTTTCCAGAACCATCACACTATAAGAATCAAGCTCCACACGCAGCGGGCTTTTATCAGAGGTTGCAAACAGCGGCTTCAAACCTGCAGCATTTCTTAAACTGACATCAAGCCCTTTATCTGCTGATAATGTTACATCTGGAGTTGGTGCGCTATATTTTCCTGTATCGATAAATAAGGCAATTCTAATCAAATCCAATTTGGGTACGGCGGTTGCTGCATAAGCTGGAGCTAAATGACCTGCCAGCATCCACATTGTGCAGCCAATAAGTAAGAGCAGGCTTGCTTTATACCGAACCTTTTGTGTCGATTTCCCCCAACCGCCCAAATGCAGTTGGTACCGGTGCTTTCCCATTACCGTGTTTCCCCCTTTTTACGGTGAGCTTTTTGGAATAGGCAATCCTAAATGCTGATAAGCAGTATGTGTCGCCATCCGACCACGCGGCGTGCGCTGCAGGAACCCAATCTGTAAAAGATACGGCTCATACACATCCTCAATCGTTTGACTTTCTTCTCCTATTGTTGCAGCAATCGTATCCAAGCCCACAGGTCCGCCCTTAAAGCTCAGAATGATGGCGCGCAGCATCTTATGATCGATTTCATCCAATCCAAGATGATCTACCTGAATACTGATCAAGGCATCATTTACGATATCCATTGTTATGATGCCGTCTCCCTTAACCTGGGCAAAATCACGCACACGCTTCAACAGACGATTAGCAATCCGCGGTGTTCCCCGAGACCGCATTCCAATCTCACGCGCGGCTTCACCAATAATTTGCACCTGCAAAATATCAGCTGTCCGGCTCACAATAAAAGTCAGCTCTTCAATCGTGTAGTATTCCAATCTGCTGATAACACCAAATCGGTCGCGCAAGGGAGCAGACAATAATCCAGCTCTTGTGGTTGCACCGATTAGAGTAAAGGCAGGCAAATCCAATCTGACGGTGCGAGCGCTCGGTCCTTTACCGATAATAATATCAAGCGCATAGTCCTCCATCGCGGGATAAAGCACCTCTTCGACGGTTCGGTTCAAACGGTGAATTTCGTCGATAAACAGTACATCGCCTTCCTGCAGATTCGACAATATCGCTGCCAAATCCCCGGGACGTTCGATTGCCGGTCCTGATGTCGTACGAATATTCACGCCCAACTCATTGGCGATAATGTTCGATAACGTGGTTTTACCGAGTCCGGGAGGACCGTACAGCAATACATGATCCAGCGCTTCTTTACGCATTTTGGCAGCATCTATGTAGATCTTCAGATTGTTTTTGGCTTGTGTCTGCCCGATGTATTCAGCCAAATAGCGCGGACGCAGGCTGTACTCCATCATTTGTTCTTCTTCCATCATCAGATTGGCCGAGATAATCCGGTCGTCCATCATGGTGTCTCCTTTCATCGCCAAAAAACTTTACCGCAAAGACTGCTGGAACAGAGCCTGCAGCG
Source organism: Paenibacillus sp. FSL H8-0034 (assembly GCF_038000305.1). NCBI lineage: Bacteria > Bacillati > Bacillota > Bacilli > Caryophanales > Paenibacillaceae > Paenibacillus > Paenibacillus sp. FSL H8-0034. The sequence continues at coordinate 2,305,181 of NZ_JBBOBS010000001.1, read as the reverse complement.
CAAGCTTGATCACGATATCAACGGTTTCATCACCCTTGAGCTTAGCCTTGATAAGCTGTCCTGTCCGGTCTGCCTCTGCTTCCGTGTAGCCCAGCCCAAGTAAAGCCGTCTTCGCCTCACTCCACACGCCGGCTCCTTGGGACGGTACTGCGAGATGACCTGTACCTGTGATGGCCAGCATCGAATCATCGCCAGCTGAAATAACGCCAAGCTTATCCTTCAAATCGAGGATCATTCTTTGAGCGGTTTTACGTCCGATCCCGGGCAGCTTTATCAGAAAGCTAATATTTTCCTGTTGAATCATAGCCGCGATAACTTCCGGTCTCCCTCCGGCCAGTACCCCAATCGCCACCTTGGGCCCGATTCCGTTAACCTCCAAAAGCAAGCGGAACAACGATTGCTCCTCACGTGTAGGAAAGCCAAATAGCAGATGCGCATCCTCGCGGACCTGATAATGAATAAACAGGGTCGTTTCTTCTCCATCCTTCGTCTGGATGGCATAAGGATTCGTACAGAATACCCGATAACCAACGCCTTTTACATCCAGCACCAAATAATCCGGTTCTCTATGTACAACTATGCCTCTTAAAAAATCGATCATGGTTTGCGTACCTCATTTATCTTTTGTAAAAGCACAGCCGAATGTGCATGACAGATCGCAATCGCCAAAGCATCCGCCACATCATCAGGCTTGGGTACAGCTGACAAATGCAGAAACAGCTTAACCATCTCCTGCACCTGTTTTTTTTCGGCCTTACCATAACCGACTACAGCTTGCTTCACCTGAAGTGGTGTATATTCGCCAATTTCCAGCCCTTGCTGGACCGCTGCCAAAATGAGCACACCCCGAGCCTGTGAAACTGTCATCGCTGTCGTAACATTACGATTAAAAAATAATTTTTCGATGGCAACAGCATCCGGCTTATATTTATCTATCAGTTGGACCATCGAGTCATAAACGGTCTTGAGACGAAGAGCACTATCTGTATGAGCTTCTGTCTGAATACAGCCATACTGAACGGGAACAAGCCGACTACCCTGCTTATCAATAACACCGAATCCAACAATCGCAATTCCCGGGTCAATTCCCATAATTCGCATCACTTACCCACTCCCAGCCTGCCAAAAGCGAACATATGTGTTCCATTATAGCAGATATCGCTTCCAATGAACACGCCAAAAAGTCCATTCAGCTTAAAACAACTGAACAGACTGTGCGGTTTATCTATCAACACTGTGATTTCCCTGATTATCTATGGGGCTGGTGAAATCTTTAAGGCTTGTCCAGGTGCATCGACGGCGTAATCACTGAACGTTGACAAGACACTGTTGTACTCCGATAAATCTCTCACCTGAATGCCCCGATACAGCTCTTTGATTGCACTGTTCGGCAGGCTGCTTTTAAGATGTTCAATATTTAATTGAAAGAAGGTTTGGATCACACTGCCGCCCCCTACCCCTGGAACGCCTTCAAATAATGATAGGTTCCCTCCGCTGTCCATTCCGAAATACGCATTTTCTTTGCAGCGCGGCGAAAGGTCCTCAATGGTTTCCCTGAAATAAATGCGTCCATTCGCATCCATACTAACCGTTGCATCAGGACTGCTCCTATGGTAGGCCAATATCTCGTCTGCACTCATCATACCTATCGGCTGCAGCTCTTCGCCGCACACGTATAATTTTTGGGTAAAAGCTTCCCGTTGAGCTTTGATTTGACTGATCATTTCCATCACTTCCTTCTCAGGCTGCCTGCTGTTATGGCCCATTACCATCTGCGTCTGCTCGTCGGGTTGTAAGGTCATCGTAGATTGTGAGGAATAATGCCACATGTAAGCAGCAGCAGAAACGCTGACCACGAGCCAAAATATCGTTAAATTCATCCAACGACGCTTCCAGCGCAAGCTTTTCTGCAATCGTTTTTTAAGTTTTTTGAGGAATGCAAGAATAATCATATGTACCCACCCCTTCTGTACAATATCCGAACCTGTGAGGTTTTTATTACCTATTTTCCCCTCCGTTCCTTTCTTTATACACAACCGCCTAATTCCGCTTTACTCTTTATGAAAACAACAAAAAAACTGCGCTTATCACTCATTAGGTGACAAGCAGCAGTTTCGAAAAATGGAATTACTCGTTATCTGACCAGCCATGGAGAATTCGATGTTGCTTTACTGGTTTTGTTGGTTGATCTGCGGTTTCTTTGCGCTGGCTTGGCGGCTCTTGTGGAAATAGAAGCTTTTTTCTTATTGTTATTTGTGTTTTGAATAGTCACTTTATTAGCTTCCAAAGAATCCGTTTGTGTAGAGATTTCGGCCTTTGCTCTCGCTTCGGCTTCACTTTGCTGTCTGAGCAGCTGCTCAAGTTCGTACTTGCTGTTGCAGCCGCAATCAGGTACGCCAGCTCCATATGGGGACCATCCGTACGGGTGAACCATCTGTGGCTGCATAGACATTGGATACACAGAGCCCGGATATGCAGAGTTAGCAGCAGCCGTATTTACATTCATAGGTTCATACCCGTGAGAGTAACCTGGCATTTCTCCATAAGCTGCCGGGGATTGAGCATGAGGCCAAGTTTCGTATGGCATTGGCGCATTCGGCATCCCGTATGCATAAGGCATTACTTGATGATGCTGAATGTTGGCCACAGGACCTCCGCAGCCGCAACCACAACCACCTGCAGACGACTGCGGCTGTTGGTAGAAGGGATAGTTTGGCATGCCGGCAAATCCAGCTTCCATAGGCATGTTTGGCGAATAAGGTGCTGCAGCCATGGGGGAAACCATTGGTGCCGCATTAGGCGCTGCAGCCATAGGGGAAACCATTGGTGCCGCATTAGGTGCTGCAGCCATAGGAGAAACCATTGGTGCCGACCACATAGGCTGCATGGGAGCATTCATGTTGTCGTGAGTAAATACTTCTGTAGCTGGCTCCTGGTATTGCTGAAACAAATTCATATCATGAGGGTGATGCCCCCACATCGGTGCTTGTGTTTGTGCGCCCTGTACATAACTCGGGTAATTGTCGACGCATGGATAGGCGTTTGTGGATTCGACCATCGGATGCATCCATGGATTAGAGTGCATCGGTTCTGTCCATGGATTGGACTGCATCGGCTCTGTCCACGGATTGGACTGCATCGGCTCTGTCCATGGATTAGACTGCATCGGCTGTGTCCATGGATTGGACTGCATCGGCTCTGTCCATGGATTGGACTGCATCGGCTCTGTCCACGGATTGGACTGCATCGGCTCTGTCCACGGATTAGCCGGCTTTGCAGCTGGTGCTTGAGCTGCAGGCTGCAGGAACTGCGGTTGTTCTTGCTGTATCGGCTGTGCCCACTGATTAGTCTGCATGGGCTTCATATTTGGCGCCTGAGCTTCAGGCTGTAAAAATTGCGGCTGTTCTTGCTGCATCGGCTTCATTGGCTTGACAGGTGGCACTTGGGCTTCAGGTTGTAAGTATTCGGGATATGGAGCTGGAGGCTTTAACGGCATTTGAAATTCGATATTGGGGATTGGCTCAGGCATCGGAATTGGCTTGACAGGTGGCTTCACTACCTCTGGCTGTTCCACTACGGGCGCAGGTTCAACCGCGATTGGAGCTGGAGCAGGTAATGGAACTGGGATGGGTGCGGTATTCGGTTTATTATGATGATGGTGGGTATGCTGATGCTGCGCCTCATTTTCTGGCTGATGCGGATGATCATTTTCATGTTGATGAGATTCATGATGCGGCTTGACCTTGGGAATGTACACAACCTCGCCTGTCATCAAAATATTCGGATTTTTCAGCTGTGGATTTGCGGTAATCAACATTTGCAAGGGGACATTCCATGATTTTCCCAGCTTCCACAACGTATCCCCTTGCACAACCACATGCTTATGCAAATAATCGGTTGGCGGAATGACCGGCATTGGCGCATTGGGGATTTTCACCTTCATTCCCACCTCAATCACATTCGGGTCCGCAATTTGCGGATTGCTGGCAATCAGCTTGTCGAGATCTACATTGTACTTCTTGGCGATTTCGTAGAGCGTGTCGCCTTTCTTCACCATATGAATTTTCACTTCACAAACCTCCTTGGCATTATCCTGAAAACCACCTGCACGTGCCAAAACAAAATGACCTTACAGTTTATGCACCGAAGTAGGCATTTGACCATCATTAAAGGAAAAAAACTAAGATTGAACGCAAGAAAAATCGAGGGCTTGTCACCTTTACCTGCTGGTGTTCGACTTATTGCCTTGCTGAACAACACAAAAAGCCCCCTATCTCCACTTTAGAAGTGGAAACAGAGGGCTGCTCCAAGACGAGTTATTCGTCGTATACCTTCACACCGTCGATATCAACCAGCTTACGGAATTCTTTAAGCAAATGCGTAGTGATAGGGCCTGCTTTGCCTTCACCGATTGTTCTCGCATCTACCTCGCGAACAGCAATAACCTCTGCAGCTGTTCCGGTAAAGAACACCTCATCCGCCACATAAACATCATGCAGGGTGAACGGCTCTTCTTTGACCTTGTAGCCCAGCTTCTCGCAAATTTCGATTATTGCAGCACGGGTAATGCCTTCAAGCGCCCCACAGTAGCAAGGCGGCGTGAAAACAACCCCTCTTTTGATGATGAAAATGTTGTCCGACGAGCCCTCAGCCACATAACCTTGGGAATTCAGCATGATGGCCTCGCCTACACCAGCGAGATTGGCTTGAATTTTAACCAAAATATTGTTCAGGTAATTCAGCGATTTGATTTTTGGATTCAAAGCATCAGGCACATTGCGGCGTGTGGATACGGAAACGGTTTTTAATCCATTCACATAAGCCTCTTCCGGGTAAATCGACAGCTGCTCTACGATAATAATCACATTTGCTTTCGGTGAACGGCGCGGGTCTAACCCAAGATCACCGGGACCACGGGAAACAACAAGACGAATGTATCCGTTTTGCAGCTCGTTTTTGCGAATGGTTTCGATCAGCACCTGCTGCATTTCTTCCTGTGGAAGCGGGATGTCAAGCATGATGGATTTGGCCGAATCGTACAAGCGATCCAAATGCTCTTTGCATTTAAATATATTTCCATTATAAATCCGGATCCCCTCAAAGATACCGTCTCCGTACAAAAATCCATGATCGTATACAGAAACTGTTGCCTCTTCCTTGCTCACATACTTGCCGTTTAAATAAATCACTTGTGCCATAATAACAATTACACCTCCGAGTGTGTAGGTTTATAAGAATAGGTGGGATAACAACCCAATATGCGAACCTGGCAGCCTATCGCTTCAATTTCCTGAAGGGCTGACGGGAGCAATACCGAATCCAGGGATGCGTCAATATCGATGTAGAAGTAGTAATTGCCCAGCTTTTTCTTCGTTGGCCGGGATTCGATCTTGGACAGATTGATCCTGCGCCAGGCGAAAGCTGAAAGCACCTGATGCAGAGCTCCCGGATAATCCTCCGGCAGCGTGACGAGAATTGTCGTTTTGTGAGACCTGTAGTTGTCCTTCAGTTCAATCGGGTCTTGTCCAACAAGAACGAATCGGGTAAAATTTTTCTGATGATCCTGCACATCCTGTTCCCATATCTGGAGTCCATACAGTGCTCCAGCCGAACGAGGAGCAAGTGCCGCTACCTCCGGACTGCCAAGCTCCTGTACAAGTCTTGCGGCTTCACCGTTGCTGCTTACCTGCTCCAGCTCCACATGAGGCAAATACTTCCGCAAAAACTGGCGGCATTGGGTTAACGTCACACTGTGCGAAACGATTTTCTTCAGGCCGCTGCAGCTTGCTTCCAGCGTATCTCCCGGAGCCCCCACAGCCATTAACTGTATAGAAATCGGGTAAATCCACTCGGCCTGCATCGGCAGATTCACTTCGTGTACCAGCCAATCCAGATGAAGGCTGACCGAGCCGTCGAAGGTGTTCTCGATCGGAATGACACTATAGTCCGTTATTCCGTTTACCGTTGACATAAACACATCGTCAATCAGCTTGCAGGGAACGTACTCACAGACAGCACTATCCAAAAAATGGCGTGCCGATTCCTCGGTGTATGTACCGGGACCCAAAAGTGCAATTCGCTTCATGTGCGAACGTCTCCTTTGATGTTTTCAAATAATGTACACCCTTCATCAAAGTGTGTCAACACCTGCACGCCATGTGACGCAGGGTTCAGCCACATCAAGGTAGCCTCGATCCCTTCGCCCCGCAGCGTGCCCTGCAGGAACTGCTCCAGCTCCGCCTTGCGGGAGCTGCTCCGGTCGACCAGCGTGAGCATCGTCGGACCGGCACCGCTTAAAGCAACGCCAAGGGCGCCATGGTTCGTCGCCTCGGCGAGGATGTGCGCGAGCCCCGGCACAAGCGGGGCTCGGTATGGCTGATGCAGCGCGTCTTTCATCGCGCGCGGTATCATGTCAAGCCGCCCGGTGCAGAGGGCGGCTACGAGCACGGACGAATGGCCGACGTTGAACACGGCATTCGTCAGGCTTTGCTCGCGCGGCAGGACATGCCGCGCTTTCTCTGTCGACAGCTGGAAGTGTGGAATGGCCACCAGCACTTCCAGCTGCTCATTCGGCTCGACGCGGATATATTCCGCGCGTTCGCCGTCCCAGAAGGCGACGACAAGGCCGCCGAACAGCGAAGCGCCGACATTGTCGGGATGATGCTCCAGTGCCGTCGACATCTGGAACAAGGTGTCATCCGACAGCGGACTGCCAATCAGCGCATTGGCGCATGCCAGCGCGCCTACAATCGCTGCTGCGCTGCTGCCAAGACCACGCGTGAGCGGGATATCGCTGTACATCGAAATTTCCAGCTCCGGGTGCGTAACCCCGGCTTTGTCAAATACCATCTGCGCTACCTTATAGATCAGGTTGGTTTTATCTGTAGGAATTCCTTCCATCCCATTCCCGAGCAGATGGATACGGGTTTGTGCTGCTGTACTCATTTCTATCCATGTATATAGATCAAGCGCCATACCGAGCGTGTCAAATCCAGGGCCCAGATTCGCCGTACTTCCCGGCACTTTTACGCGTACCTTGCCGCTTTTCATACCCATCGTACGACTCCTTTTTCCGTTTCAGCTTCTCGATTGATTTATTAGCCTTCCACCCGATAAACGCTTTTGATCGAGTGAACCACGTCCATACCTTCGAACTGCTTTAACACTTTTTTCATTGCCGCCTGATTCGCATCATGAGTAATAATGATAATTTCCGCTTTCGGATTCGTTTCGTTCGGATGCTGCAATACAGACTCAAGGCTGACTTCATGCTGGGCGAACACCTGCGTAATTTGGGCAAGCACACCTGCCTTGTCTTCGACGTGCAGCAAAATGAAATTTTTGGAGGCAATCTGCTCATCGGTCTTCAGCTTCTTTTCTTTAAATGGAGCCAAAGCACGCTGACCGTTGATGCCCAGCTTCAAATTGCGAACTACCGCTACAAGATCCGCGACAATGGAAGTAGCTGTAGGCATACCGCCCGCCCCAGGACCGTAGAACATAGTTTCCCCTACGGCTTCACCGTGTACATACACTGCATTGAAAACCCCGTTCACTGAAGCCAGCGGATGCGATTTTTTCACCATTGTCGGTTGTACGCTGATGCTGATATAATCGTCCTGACGCTCGGCGATCCCAAGCAGCTTCACTTCATACCCAAGGCGCTTGCCATAAGCGATATCTTCCTTGGAAACTTGACTGATACCTCGAACCTTGACATCACTTAAAGAAACATGGGCATGGAAACCGAGCGTGCCAAGAATCGTCATTTTGCGTGCCGCATCGAAGCCTTCTACATCTGAGGTAGGGTCAGACTCCGCATATCCCAGATCCTGCGCTTCCTTCAGCACATCAAGATAAGCAGCGCCTTCCTGGCTCATCTTTGACAGGATATAGTTGGTCGTTCCGTTGACGATTCCCATAATCTTCGTAATGCGGTCAGAAGAAAAGCCCTCCACCAAGGTCCGAATGATCGGAATACCGCCTGCCACACTTGCTTCATACAAAACGTCGCAGCCTTTTTCAGACGCTTTCGCCAAAATCTCCTGTCCATGCAGGGCCATTAAATCCTTATTGGCTGTAACAACGTGCTTGCCTCTATCCAGCGCATCAAGAATATAGCCTTTGGCCAGCTCAATGCCGCCCATCACCTCAATGACGATATCAATTTCCGGATTTTCAATAACGTCACGCGGATCTTCCGTCAATAGTTCAGAACTGACCTCGATGTCACGCAGCTTGCTTTTATCCTGAACCAAAATCTTCGATATCTCGATGGAGGCACCGGTTTGGCTCATCAAATCCTGTTGGTGTCCCTTGATGATACGGACAACCCCTGTTCCTACAGTCCCAAGACCGAGCAGCCCTACTTGAATAGATTTCATATGATAGCCTCCTTATATTTGCAACCGTTCCTTTAGCCTTCGGCTACGGCTACTACCCCTGTCCAACCAGAGCAGCACGACTGACGCCTTCTTGTGCTCGCAGCATCTCCAGCACAAAAGCTACATTTTCTTCCATCAATGAAGTCTCCACTGAAATCACCACATTGGCAATCCCTTGCAGCGGAATCGTTTGATGTATCGTTAGCACATTACCCTCAAGTCCGGCTATCATCGCCAGCACTTTGGATAAAATGCCTGAACGATGCTCCAGATCCATCGAAATTGTCACGATTCGCTCCCGATCCAGCTTGCTGAGCGGAAATATTCCGTCCTTATACTTATAAAAGGCGCTTCTGCTTAATTCGACCTGTTCCACAGCCTCATGAATCGTTCTTACCTTCCCACGGGCCAGCAGTTCCTTGGCCTGCACGGTTTTGAGCAAGGCCTCAGGTAAAATGTCTTCCCTGACCAAATAGTAACGCTCATGTTCATTTGGCTTCGTGTCACCCTTTTTTTTATCCGACAGCGTAAAAATCCTCTCCATAAAGACGAATGTTTCTACCTAGTGGACATTATATCGAAAACAACGGGTTGAGGCAATAGGCTTTTGCAAATAGCCAGTCTTTTTCATAAAGTCTCCACATCTGTCGCCTTCCTAAACAAGTGCATTCATGGTAAAGTTGGTAAAATCAATAAACAAGCATAAAGGAGCAAATTGATGATTCGTGCACGTATAATGGCAACGGCCATGTTGTTTCATGACAACGACCTTTTGATGATGAAAAGGTCCCCGACACGTACATTAAATCCGGGAATGTGGGCAGCCGTAGGCGGCCATCTCGATCCGGGAGAGATTAGCTCTCCACGCAATGCCTGCTTACGTGAAGTATGCGAGGAAACAGGCTTACAGGAAGAAGAAATTATCGATCTAAAGCTGCAGTACATTTTGATCCGACTCAATCAGCAGGAAATTCGCCAGCAATTTATTTACACAGCTCAAACCACCCGCCGGGATGTCATCCAGACTGAGGAAGGGGTATTGCACTGGATTCCGCGCGAGCAGGTACTTGATCGAGAAATCCCGTTTATTTTCCACCGACTGCTGGAGCACTACTTCGAGCATGGTCCAACTGACCACATCTGGGTTGGCACCGCTGGATTTGATCAATATTCCGCGCCTGAGGTACATTGGACAGCTTTGGTCGATCCTGGAATGAACTGACAAACTTCAAAAAGTACTGCTAAAATAAAAATGACAAAAAACCGTCTGGACTTGATTGTCCATACGGTTTTTTTACTGACACTTCCTCCAGAGCAGTCTTCAACCTCAGCCATGCGAACGAAACTCGCTTTTATGACTGAGATCCCGCCATTTATCTAGAATTTTAAACGCCTCTTTGCGCTGCAGCAGGGAGCGAGCCAGTTGAAAGCCTTCTTCATACGAACCTACCTTGTCAAACCAGTACAGGCGCAATCCTGCATTAAACACAACATGTTCCCGTTCATTACGGATATCATCGGAATCATCCCCTTGAATAACCCTATTTAAAAGTCCAATTTGTTCGTCTTTCCCGCATTTCTCTAATGGGTCACCACGAAATCCGAAGGTTAAAGGATCTATAATATTGGACTCGTCACCCCAAGGTGTCACCTTACGAACAACACTGCTTTTATGAATCGGCAAATCCTCAGAGCCCTCAATACCTTGTACTATATAGGCTGTTTCAAAACCCGACCTCGGCAGGAGATGTATCAGATGGTCCATCGCCGTTTTGTGGTGTACACCGATCATTAAATTTTGCGAATGGACGGGATTGATTACTTTTTCCACGGTATTAAAGAACGTTCGTAATCCTATCTGCTCTCGAACCTGCCTCACTCGCCCAAAGGGTGGACAAATCAGATCTGTCCATATGAATCCGATATGCAAGCTCATGAAGATGTTTTCCCAATCTCTGGCTTCCAGCTCCACCTGGATGCCTATGCCCTCCAGAAGCTCCTTCAAAGAAATACCCAACATAGGAGGCAGCGATTGACTTCCATGGAGCACCTGTGGAAATCCAACGGAAGCGATTAGCAGGCTGACGGGAATCGTAACCGGAAAATACTGTCTGCCATCATAAGGGCCGGCACAATTCAAAGAATTGGAGAAGGAACGATACGGCAGGGAGTACTTGCGAAAGACATCGACAAAGCCCATCATTTCTTCGTCCGCTTCCCCCTTCATCCGCATCGCCATTAAAAACGCCGCTGTTTGTGCATCCGTAGATTCGCCGCGAGCAATGGCATGAGCCACAGCTACCGCCTCATCATAAGTCAAATCACGCGACCCTGTTCGTCCGGTTCCTACCGCTTTAATCCATTGCTTCATGGTGTCAACTCCCTCAAAAATGACTAAAACGCCAAATGCGTAAGCAGAAAGACCGTAAGTAATTCGTTCACTCCACTCACTCATCTTATCGCTTTGATCGTTAATAATTTACACCGGAGCCCGACTTGGCCCAATCATTTCTCCAGCTGCGGGACACCGCATAGAACGCCAACGTCACTACCAGAACGATCGAGGCTACCACAATAAATCCAGAAACGTGAGATCCGGTGGCCTGCTTTAAAGGTCCTAAAATATTGTTAGGCAGCAGAAATCCACCTAATCCGCCTGCGGCACCGACAATACCCGTGACAACCCCAATTTCTTTGGAGAAGCGCTGCGGCACCAATTGAAATATAGATCCATTACCCATGCCCAGACAAGCCATCATCACACTCGTAATCAGCAGCATCACCATAAAGGAGCCTGGCATTGTCGACACAAGAAATGCACATACACAGATGACGGAATAAAGAATCAGCATAAATCGCATGCCCCCAACTTTATCGGCTATGTAACCACCTATAGGCCTAAAAAGACTGCCGGCAATGACCGTGATCGTAACGAGATAACCAATTTGAATTCTCGACAAACCGCCCGCGACCGCACCTTCTCCATACACATCATAGAAGAAAATGCTGAAGTAACTGGAAAATCCAACAAAGCCACCGAACGTAATCGCATAAAAGACACTGAACCACCACGTATCCTTATGTTTAAATGCCGATAAATAATCAAAAAGTCCTTTGGGAGCCGGTTGATTCGGACTATCCTTCGCCATCAGCATATAAGCGATCAATACCAGCACTAACGGAATTATCGCAAGTCCAAATACGTTGTGCCAGCCCATGCTCGCTGCCAGCTGCGGACCGAAGAAGGTTGCTAGTGCTGTACCGCTATTGCCTGCGCCGGCAATACCCATAGCCAAGCCTTGATACTGCGGCGGGTACCAGCGACTTGCCAGAGACAAGGAAACAGCAAAGCTTGCTCCTGCTATCCCCAGTAAAAAACCGAGTGCCAACACCTGATTAAAGGTCGTTCCACCAAGCCAGCCCCAGAGCAGCGGAAGGATCGTTAGCAGCATACCGATAATGCCTGCTTTCCGAGATCCGATACGATCAGCCAATATTCCCATAGGAATCCTGAATATTGAACCGCCCAATGTTGGGATCGCAACCATAGTTGCTTTTTGTGCATCCGTTAGTCCAAAATCCTTGGTGACATATAAAGCCAACGCACCGCATAATACCCAAATCATGAAACTAACATCGAAATATAGAAATGCTGACATCAAACTTGGGAAATGACCTGATTTTTTAAATTTTTTCGCTTCCATTCTATAATACCTCCCGAACCACTCTCTTTTCAAGCATTTCCATCTTTTATATGTAAGTTTAACTAACATAATAATCATACACACACATTCCCAAAAAATCTATAAGCGGTTGACATAAAATAAGAGAAATGCCAGCAGCACATCAAACTCATGTGCAGCGGAACTCCTCTTATCGTGCTTACTATTCTTTTTCAACAAACTCAAATTCAAAATCACCAATCTGAATCGTCTGTCCATCTACAGCACCACGAGTTCTAAGTGCTTGATCAATACCTTTTTTACGTAAAATCCGTGCAAATCGTTCAACAGCTTCCTGTGTACTGAAGTTCGTTCTTTTGATCAGCTTTTCAATGCTTGGACTCTCTATAACAAATGTATCATTCTCACGTCGGATGGTGAATTCCTCGTCATCCTGTGCTTCAAACTTGAACACCTTACGCTCAGACAGATCAACCAGGTCCTCCAAGAGCGGCATATCAGGAATCGTTTCCAGCAGGTCCGCCACTTTGTACAGAAGCTCCTGAACACCATTTTTAGTTACTGCCGATACGGGCATCACACGGATTGACGGATCCACTTCAGCAAGCTGCCGTGTAAATTCCTCCAGATATACTTCTGCGTCCGGCATGTCCATTTTGTTAGCGACAACAATTTGCGGCCGTTCACCGAGCTTGGCACTATAAAGCGTTAGCTCATTGTTGATTTTTTGCCAATCATCAAAAGGATCACGACCATCCGTAGCTGCCATATCGATAATATGAACAACAACTCGTGTCCTTTCTACATGCCGCAGAAATTCATGACCGAGACCTACGCCCTCATGAGCGCCTTCAATTAATCCAGGCAAATCGGCCATCACAAAGCTTCGACCATCCCCTACATCCACAACTCCCAGGTTCGGAGTCAGTGTAGTAAAATGATAAGCAGCGATCTTAGGCTGGGCTGCAGATACAACGGACAGCAGTGTTGATTTCCCTACACTCGGAAAACCTACCAAGCCCACATCCGCCATCACCTTAAGCTCAAGCACAAGCCAACGCTCCTGGCCTTCTTCGCCATTCTCGGCTATCTCCGGAGCGGGATTGTTCGCTGTTGCAAACTTGGCGTTACCGCGACCACCGCGACCACCCTTGGCTACGATAACTTCCTGATCATGACGCGTTAAATCTGCCATAATTTCGTGAGTATCATCATTAATGACGACCGTACCCGGAGGTACTCTTACGATTAGATCCTCAGCATTAGCACCATGCTGCGTCTTGTTGCGGCCCTTAATTCCACGATCTGCTTTAAAATGCTTTTGGTATCTGAAGTCAACGAGTGTGCGAAGGCCCTCATCCACACGGAAAATAACGTTGCCTCCATTACCTCCATCGCCTCCGCCAGGGCCTCCATCAGGTACATACTTTTCTCTGCGGAATGCAACGAGACCATCGCCTCCATCGCCGCCTTTAACATAAATCTTCGCTTTATCGATAAACATGCCTACACCTCTTTATATGTTCAACGGTAATTCGATGCTCACTCCTATAGAATGTCCATCCCATTGATTTGTTTTCCATGTCATATTCATATCCGATTGGAGCCTGACTCGTTCAAGAGCAGGCAGCAGCTGATTACCGGCCTTATCACATTGATAATGACCTTCAATTGTCAGTTTGCCAACCGTTTGTGTCAGCTTTAGCCGTAAACCATACTCATGTTCATGGTGAACAACCGCGTGCTCTTTAAAAACTTCAATGACTGCAATCAGCAATCGAGTCAATTCTTTACAATCGATCAAGAGTTCATTTAAATGGATTTCGTGCTCCATATCGACTTCCAGCTTTAATTCCTTCACCTCGGCCTGTACCGAGAACACATACATAATGAGTTCAGGAACTCCCAGCTTCGAAACGTTACTTTCTCGCTGAACCTTCACTTTGATGTTTTGCATCAAGCTCTCCAGCTTATCATACTTGCGTAATTTAACATAACCGAATATTAATTGAATCTCATTCATCCAATCGTGCCGATAGTGGTTAAACAAGCGAATCCATCGGAGATCCTGATCAGATTCTCTCTCGTCACCCATTAAAAAGGCTCCATTTTCACTCTGATTACTGAAGCATTCTTCGTTGAACGGTCGATTCGAACCCATGCCAACCTCTCCGATCCACTAGTCCAAATATAGAAAAATCCCCGGCGACACTGAATCGCCGGGGCTATCGTCGATGACGTATTATACTTCTACAGCTGCAGCCACCGGAGCGACTTCAAATGGGTAAACACTTACTTTTTTGCGAGTACGACCATAACGCTCGAACTTCACAACACCTTCGATTAGAGCAAACAACGTATCATCGGAACCGATACCTACGTTATTTCCCGGATGAATCTTAGTTCCGCGTTGGCGGTACAAGATGCTTCCAGCACTAACTCCTTGTCCATCAGCACGTTTAGCGCCAAGACGCTTACCGATACTGTCACGACCGTTTTTTGTGGAACCTACACCCTTCTTGGATGCAAACATCTGAAGATTTAATTGTAACATGGTGTCAACCTCCTTCATTTCGTATTTTCTTGCACATCTATATACGTACTGTACGATTGTTTAATAGTTTGCAGCATGACAACCATCGACTCAAGCAGCATCTGCACCTTTTCATTCAAGACGTTATCCGCAAGCTCAGTAAGTTCAACATCCAAAAAACCATGCTTGGCTTTCGTCTTCAATTGAATTCCGAGCAATACTTCGACCGAATTGACCGTACCTACTGTAACAGCAGATACACCTGCACAGACAATATCTTTGCCAGGCTCATCATACATGGCATGACCTTTTACTTGAAACGAATAGATCCGACCGTCAGGCTTGCGTTTAATCTTTACACGAATCATCTGCTGATCCTTAAGCGTTGATAGCTTCGATCACGACTTTAGTGTAAGGTTGACGATGACCTTGTTTACGACGGTAGTTTTTCTTGGCTTTGTATTTGTAAACGATGATTTTCTCACCTTTACCATGCTTTTCCACTTTCGCGGAAACAGCAGCTCCGGAAACCAATGGAGCTCCAAGAACCAAACCAGACTCTTTGGACACAGCCAAAACTTTGTCAAAAGTAACGGAATCGCCTTCACCAGCATTCAATTT
This sequence comes from Paenibacillus sp. FSL H8-0034, assembly GCF_038000305.1. Lineage (NCBI taxonomy): Bacteria > Bacillati > Bacillota > Bacilli > Caryophanales > Paenibacillaceae > Paenibacillus > Paenibacillus sp. FSL H8-0034. Next base: position 2,289,960 of record NZ_JBBOBS010000001.1, on the reverse strand, counting down.
CTCGATGTAAAGAACATCGCCAGCTTGAACCTTGTATTGCTTACCACCTGTTTCAATAATTGCGTACATATTGTTGCACCTCCCTCATGTCTCAGACTCGCCTATACATCAGGTGATGTGTCATAACTCCCACACATACTTAGACCTGTTTCGCGCGGTTACAGCATGTTTTGCAACATACTCGAATATTCTATCACAGTGAACTTAACAAAGCAACATTTACTTCATTGATTCAAATAACGGCTATTTGGACCAAATCCAGCCATTCCCGTCGCAAGTCTTGCAGCGTGTCACCGGAAGCTTATCTGTACCTGTCTTTATTTTTTTGCGGGTCAATTCCATAAGTCCGAGCTTCGTCCAACCGACAACGACCGTTTTGGTTCGATCCTTGCGTGTTTCCTCGACTAGCAGCTCCAAAACCTGCTGTCGATTCGATTCCAGGCCCATATCAATAAAATCGATGACGATCAGTCCACCAATATCTCGCAATCTCAACAGTCTCGCAATATCCTTGGCCGCCATTAAATTCGTATCGTACACCGTCTGCTCCAGGCTGACACTGCCCGTGTATTTGCCTGTGTTGACATCAAAGACCGTAAGCGCCTCCGTGTAATCAACTATCAGATAACCGCCGTTATCAAGCCACACCTTGCGTTTAAAGCCGCTTTGCAGCTGCTCATCCACATGATAGGTCGCAAATAATGATATCGGTCGACTCTCATATAAACGTACATGCTCGCATAACGAAGGCGCCGAGGTGCGCAGCAGTGATACAACGGATTGGTGAATATCTTTATCGTCGATCCAGAGCTCTTTGATGTCTTCACTAAACCCGTCCCGAACCCATCTGGACAGAAGTCCAAAATCGCTATACACCTTCCGCGGCACGGCACCCGGCTGTTCGACCAATTTTTCTACCGCCAGCCAACGTTGTCGAAGCTCTTCCAAATCGGCCGCAATCGTCGCCTCCGGTACTCCTTGTGCCGCTGTTCGTACAATAAAGCCTTCTCCAGGGTGTACCTTGCTTTCCGCAGCCCGTTTCAGCCGCAGCCGCTCCTCTTCATTGGCAATCTTCCGGGATACACCAATATAATCTGCCTCCGGCATATACACTCCCCATCTGCCAGGAATCGAATGATGAGTCGTCACACGCGCGCCTTTGGTTCCAACCGGCTCCTTCACCACCTGAACCAGCAAGGTTTGTCCCTCCTGAACGAGGTCGGTAACCAGCGGCTTTTGCTGAGGCTGTTTATCCAGATGAGCAGGAAGCATATCGTCGATGTACAAAAAAGCATTTTTCTCAAGTCCTATATCCAAAAATGCGGCCTGCATTCCTTGCAGCACACGCATGACACGCCCTACATACATATTGCCAGCCAATTGCTCGGTTCCACGAGACTCGTTGTCATACTCAGCCAGCTTGCCATTTTCTAACACAGCTACTTCAATTTGATCTTGTCCGCATTGAACCAGAATTTGCTTCATCTTTTCCACCTCGCCTTCCATTTTACATGAAAAGCTCAGAAATCGCACATCCCCGCTTGGACTCATTAAAATAGGAATACAGCAGCGGCTGTTCCGATACAACGGCTCTTATCGATCCATATTCGTCAAGGACATAAACCAAATGGTATCGTTCACGCTTGAATAAACGAACGACATCCTTAATGCGCCGACTCCCATTGACTACGATAGGTTGAGCCAGCGTCCCTGCCCCCATTAACCGAACCAGCGCCGTTTCGCGATGCAGTAAAAAACGCATGAAATGGTACGCTCTCCCTTTATAGCTATACCAATTGGAATAGAGCAGAAATAAGCCAATCATAAGCAAATTCAGCTGTATACCGCCTCCACGGATCACATGCAAGATGGAAACTACTGTAACCACCAGGCTAAGCACAAGGCTTAAACCGTTGCAAAGCGTAATAACACGATGGTAAGGCATCCACATACTCATCAACGATTCCAGCAGCTTTCCTCCGTCTAGCGGCGAGATGGGCAGTAGATTAAATAAGGCAATGAAAAGATTCGCTTCAATGAAGTAGGCGCTCCACTGCTCCGAAACCAGGCCCATCCATTGCAGTAAATAAGCAATCAGCATCATCCATATATTTTGCAATGGGCCTGCGATAATAACGATCACTTCTTGCCAGACCGGGACGCTGCCGAGCTCCTCGACCACAGCCTCACCGCCATAGGGCAGCAGCAGTATTTCCTTGATGCGCCAGCCAAACCCTTTGGCGGCTACAACATGACCCATTTCATGAACTAGCACAATTCCGAACAAAGTAGCTATTTCTATAAAATAGCCACCAGCTACGGATAGCAGCATGACAATTGAAAACAGCGGATGAATACGAACAGGCACACCGATCCATCGATTCCACCTAATCAAAAGCAACCACATCCATCGGATTCAAATATCGATTATCCTTGGAAATGGCAAAATACAGATAGCCAGCCTGCTTGGAGGTGTTGGCAGAAACCTTACCAATCGTTTCCCCTCCCTTTATCCAATCATTAAGCTCGACCTTTGCATCAATCCAGCCATACACAGACTCCAGGCCATTCGCATGGCGTATAACAACGGTGAAGCCCGTCTCATCCTTATTGCCCTTGTAAATAACCAGGCCTGTATCCAGAGCCGCTACCGTCGCATCCGCCTTCGTTTCCAGCGTTACCCCTAAGCGACTCGATTCATAAGGAGCGATGACCGTTCCTTTCACAGGGGTAAAATAATGCTTTTTAAGAACCGACACCTTCTGTGCCTCCTGCTGCTTGCCAGGCATCCAGGCGGGAAGCAGTGATGGATTCCCTCCCCATTGCCTCTCATACCATAAAGTAACCATATGAAAATCAAAAGATTCATTCAGCGACGCTTCAATATGAGATTTGGCAATATTGGCCCACGGATGATTGATTTGAAACAATCCCCATACCGCTGCAAACAACGCGCAGCTAATGACCAGCTTGATTCGAATCGAATTGGCATTAGGCCGAAACGGCCAGCCGCCTTCATCTTCAGGATCCGCTTTTGCTTGCTCCGAATATTCCTGCATCCATTTACGTTTCCATACATATTCAGGATCATTCCAACGCTCCGCACTCTCTCGCAGCTGCTCCATTTGTCGATGGCTCATTTTATCCCTTGTTTCCATGTAGATAATCCTCCTGCATCAGATAGGGCTTGTATATTTCATCCTATGAGCATGTACACTCGAATATAACAAGCAAGCAGGATCCTCAACAAATAAGCCCTGTATCTGTGATACAGAGCTAAAGTGCAGGCTTCATCATGTTAAAGACGGTCATCGCTGTCAACAGAATCCGTGTTGGCCTGAGTCATTGGAATTTTCAAATAAACGGAAGTGCCCCACCCTTCTTTACTGCGTATGGTAATGCCGTATGCCTCCCCATAGGCCAGCTTTAACCTTTTGTTGGTGTTGAAAAGTCCAATATGCTCCGAAAATTCGTGCTGAGTCTCGACATTATTTCGTAGCATCTCAAGCGTATCCTTATTCATCCCTAAACCATTGTCCACAATGGCTATTTGCAGCGCTGATTCCACCAGCTTGATTTTAATCCGGATCAAGCCGTGCCCTTCCTTTTCTTTAATCCCATGATAAATACTATTTTCAATTAAAGGCTGCAGCAACAGCTTCATTACCCGAAAGCCGATCACCTTGGGGTCATAGTCCCATTCCAGATCAAATTTATCCTCGTACCGGTATTTCTGGATTTCCAGATAGCTTTTCACATTTTTAATTTCAGTTTGCAAGGATACCCGTTCTTCCGGATTGGTTAAGGAGTAGCGGAGTATCTCGGATAAATTATCAATAATTTTCGTAACCTGATTCGGCTTTCCTGTTAATGCGATCGTTTCCCAGTTTACGGCCTCCAGCGTGTTAAATAAAAAATGCGGATTGATTTGCGACTGTAAAGCGGTGAACTGGGCTACCTGCAGCTTGTATCTGCGCTCGGAAAGCTGGACCTTCAGATAGCTTTGCTCTATAAACGTTTTTACGATATTTTGCACAATATACCCGTACTCATCCTGCACGCGTTCCGGTAATGATGGCAGCGGATTTCCCTTTTCAGCAGAATCAATAATATCGATAATATTAGCAATTTGCTTGTACCGATTTCTAGTTAAATAAAAAGCAAGAACGAGACCCAGCATGAACGAAATAAGCAGCAACAGCATCGTGATTTGAATAATTCGGAACGGTACCTCATACAACGCCCGCTGAGGAACAATCGAAATATATTTCCAGCCGTAGCGAGCTGAATTCAGCTGGGATACAATAAAGGATTCATTGGCAGCATTGATTGTATAAAAGGCCTCATTCGACTTGTTGATGCTGTCCATATTCAGATCCTTCAGATATTCAGGCTGACGGTCGCTAAAAATGATTTGATTGTTCTCGTTTACGACCAGAATGCACTGCTCCGGGAAGGTGGACAAGGATTTCAAAATATTTTCAATGTAGATCGGGCGAATATTCAGTACAATAACCCCGTTCGTCGACTCAATTCGTTGATAGATGGTAACAAGCGGCGTATTCGTCGATTCAAACTCAAACTGTTTGACCTTGCGCGGCTCAATCCACAGCTTGACCTTCTCGTCCTTCTCGATAAAATGCGAGTACCATTCCTTGTCATTATAGGTTTGCAAATCGGATAACCCCTGCTTGGAGGAAATAAAACGGCCTGTGGAATTAGGCATATAGATATAAAAGGAATCGATATAGGGCCGCGCGTTGGCCGGGGCACTCAGAAAGCTTTTCAGAATATCAAAGGAAATCAGCTCCTCATGCGTCAAAGAGCTATTTTTCATAATCGAGCTTAACGCTTCAATGACCTTCAAATCGTTACCATATACAAGGCTCATCGGGTCGGTTTCACTTAAAATCAATTCTATATTTTCTTTCGTCTGCTTGAGCACGTTAACCGAATTTTTATTGATATCTTCCTTAATATAATTTTGCGTAATGAGAATCGAAAGGGTTCCCAAAATTGTAAGTGGAATGAGCAAAGGAAGCAGGAACATGGACAAATGCTTAATAAAAAACTTGTTTTTCATGTGTTCGCCTTCCATTCTTTACGGTTCATTTGCTCTGGACATGTAATGGACAGCATCATGGAGGGGAATCTCGGAACTCACGGGGGCTTTTACCGAAGTAGAGCTTAAAGGCTCTGGAAAAATTTTTCGCGTTATCGTAGCCGACAGCACTGCCGATTTCGTAGGATTTGTAGGAAAAATCTTTTAAAAGCTCCGCAGCCTTTTCCATTTTAACCGAAATCACGTACTCCGAGAAATTTTGTCCCGACCATTTTTTGAAATATTTACTGAGATAGTACAGATTCATATGAAACAAGCCCGCCACTTCCTCCAAGGTCACATCCCTGTAGCATTCCATGATATGTGCTTTGATAGCAGCAATCTTCTTTTCATGATAGCCCTGTTCCTCTATCGGATCTTCTGGTGCCTCAGGAAGGTGAACCGTTGCATCCGCTGCAAGGGGTATGGGAATAGCCAACTCCTGCTGTCTTTCCCGATCCAGCTCATCCTTAATTTTACTGAAGGTCGCCAGCAGCTCCTCATATTTGGTCGGCTTGATAATATAGCTTTTGACGCCATACATAAGAGCCTTCTGCGCATAATCAAATTCCTTGTAGCCCGTCAGAAACACAACTTTGGTACTGATCTCTCTGCTGTACAATTCCTGGGCCAGCTCTATGCCTGACATGACAGGCATTTTGATATCGCTCAGCACTACATCCACTTGCTGCTTGAGGATCGTATCCAGCGCTTGCCGTCCATTCTTCGCTTCCCCGATGATTTCGAAGCCAATCTCATTCCACGGGAAATAGTTGCATATGCCATTACGTATCTTCGTCTCGTCATCAACGACCAACAGTGTGTACATGTGATCCTCCCCGGTGCTTTTCTAATAGGAAATTGTGATGGGTTTATTATAGAGGAACGAAGAACTGCAAACAATACGATGACAAATAATGAAAACTAATAACAAATCAAGCACCCCAAATCCAATTGCCTCCGTCAACATTATAGACAAATATTCAAACCTTTTATCAAATCAGATGGATTTAAAGCTGGCAGGGTCGTTGCTATAATAGGACCTGTAACTGCTTGAAGCTGAATAATCGAACATAAAGGGGATCAGAAAATGAATCATATGAAGAAATTATGGGGCTCGGCTGTTGCTATATCCTTGCTCTCAGCTAGCATGGTGGGTTGTACACCAGAACCAGCAAGTCCATCCCAAGGCAAGGATGCAGGTCAAACCGACAGCAGCAAACCGATTACTTTAAGATTTGCTTGGTGGGGAAGCGATTCCCGTCACAAGGCAACCTTGGAAGCGATTAATTTGTACAAAACGAAAAATCCGAATGTGACCATTGAAGCCGAATATGGCGGTTTTGACGGCTACGAGCAAAAAATGAAAACGCAGTTGGCCGGAGGCACGGCACCCGATCTGATCCAATTGGATCAGCCCTGGCTGTCTGAGCTTGGCAGCGGCAGCGAGCTTCTGCTTGATTTAACGAATCAAAAGTCGTTCGATCTCAAAGGCTTCGATGCTACTTACCTGAAAAACTTCACAACCTACAATAACAAGATCATCGGCTTGCCTATGGGCACGAACGGTAGAACCTTAGTTTTCAACAAGACATTGGCAGACAAGCTGGGCATTAAAGCCGATCAGGTCTGGACCTGGGACAGCGTGCTGGAAGAAGGCCGCAAGCTGCATGAGAAGGATAGCAAAATGTATCTGATGAACTCCGATCTTGGTGTTATACAGGTAATGTTCTCTTCCATGCTCAGACAAAGAGCCAATAGTCCAATGGTCAAGGATGACTATACATTAGCCTTCACCAAGGAACAGGCAACCGAAGCCTTTGATTGGGTTCAAAAAGCGTATAAAGCAGGCGTATTCCAGCCGCTTGGCGAAAGCCAGTTATTTTCCGGTAAAACCGACCAAAATCCAAAATGGATTAATCAGGAAATGGTAGCTATTGAAGGCTGGAGCAGTGAGGTTATCAAATTCAAAGATACACTGCCTAAAGGCACAGAAATCCAATCCGTTCTGCCAGCAGCGTACACGGATTCCAAAACCGGTGCTGCCGTTATCCGTCCTTCCATGGTCTTGAGTATCAATAAGCAATCGAAGAGTCAGGAAGAAGCTCTTAAGTTCGCAAACTGGCTGTTAAGCGATACCGAGGCTGCCAAAATTCTTGGGGATGTTCGGGCTGTGCCTGCACTTGAGCCTGCCAAAAAAGCCATTGTCGAGGCTAACAAGCTGGACAAAAATGTAGCTGACGCAGTTGATCTTGCCGCTAAAAATCAGGCTGTTCCCGATAATGCTATCACGCAAAATTCACAGCTTGGAGATATTGGCAAAGATATTATCCAAAAAGTCGCTTTTGACAAAATAACACCCGCTCAAGCAGCCGATGAGCTGATCAAGCGGTATACGGACAAATTGAAAGAATTGAAAAAGTAACTGTCACATACAGCTTCAATGTCACATTTAGGGAGTGCCGCTGACAACCAGCGGCATTTCTACTTCAAATAGACCATGTACGGGGTGAGGAAATGGCAGCAACGAAACCTACTGTTCATATAAAGAGAAAATACCAATATATCGGCCTGCTTTACATCAGTCCATGGTTGCTGGGCTTTCTATGCCTGGAGCTATATCCATTTATGATGTCCTTTTATTACTCCTTCACATCGTTTGATCTTATCAATCCGCCCAAATTTATTGGCCTGAAAAATTACATTGACATGTTCACCAAGGATGACATGTTTTACCAATCCTTAAAAGTAACACTTATCTATGCGTTGATTGCCGTTCCTGCTAAGCTGGCATTCGCTTTGTTTGTTGCAGTGGTTTTGACTGCGAAGCTGCGCAGCGTCAATATATTCCGGACGGTTTATTATTTACCTTCAATTCTTGGGGGAAGTGTGGCCATCGCCGTTCTGTGGAGATTCCTGTTCATGAAGGAAGGTATCGTTAACCAAATGCTGGCTACGGTCCATATCCCTGGTGTCGATTGGCTCGGCAGCCCGAATATCGCGCTGTACACGATCTCCATGCTGAATGTATGGCAGTTTGGCTCATCGATGGTTCTGTTCCTGGCTGGTTTAAAACAGGTACCAAGCGAGCTGTATGAGGTTGGTCGCGTCGATGGAGCTTCCAAAGTAAGGATGTTTTTTTCCGTCACATTGCCTTTACTAACACCGATTCTGTTGTTTAATATGATTATGCAAATCGTCAACGCTTTTCAGGAGTTTACCGGAGCTTTTGTCATTTTACCGGATGGCGGCCCTTTAAAATCGACCTATCTGTTCGGAATGAAGCTGTACGATGAAGGCTTCAAATTTTTGAAAATGGGTTATGCCTCGTCCCTCTCCTGGGTATTGTTCGCCATCATTATGCTCTTCACCGCACTAGTGTTCAAATCGTCCTCCCAATGGGCTCATTATGAAGACGGAGGCGATAAACGATGAAATCAGAATCGGTTAGAAATTCGATTACGTTCCTGCTGATGTGCATATTCGGACTCATTATGATTTATCCTTTAATATGGCTGTTCACGGCTTCCTTTAAATCCAACGAAGAAATATTCGGCTCGCTGAGCCTTTGGCCCAAACAGTTCCTGTGGGACGGCTATACAAAGGGTTGGGTAGGCTCTGGACAATATTCGTTCAGCCTGTTCTTCATGAACACGTTCAAGCTTGTGATTCCAACTGTAATCTTTACGGTAATTTCCAGCACCATCGTTGCTTACGGCTTTGCCAGATTTAACTTTCCATTCAAAAAGCTGTTGTTTTCCTTGATGATTTCTACGCTCATGCTGCCGAATGCTGTCGTCATTATTCCCAAATATATTTTGTTCAAAAACCTCGGCTGGCTGAACAGCTACCTGCCTTTTATTGTTCCGGCGATGCTGGCGACCAGTGCGTTTTTCATCTTTATGATCATTCAATTTTTCCGCGGACTGCCAAGGGAACTGGATGAATCGGCCAAAATGGATGGCTGTAATTCCTTCGTCATTCTGGTTCGTATTCTGCTCCCGCTGGCGATGCCTGCTTTGATTTCTGCGGCGATCTTTCAGTTCATATGGACCTGGAACGATTTCTTCAACTCTCTCATCTATATTACCAGTGTGAAAAATTTCACCGTGGCCCTCGGCCTGCGTATGGCCCTTGATAATTCGACCAGTGTAGCCTGGAATCAGGTGCTGGCGATGTCAGTAGTCGCTGTGGTTCCTTGTATTCTCGTATTCTTCTTCGCGCAAAAATATTTTGTCGAGGGTATCTCCACTACGGGTATCAAAGGTTAATACGTATTGGCTAAGATTGGAACGGATTATTATATCAAAAGGCAGCTTTTGCAGATTATACTCTCTGCAAAAGCTGCCTTTATGTTATATCTTTGATAAACTAATCAGCGGATTTCCAATACACTGTGAATATGCAGCCTGGGAACTGTCACTTCATATCCCTTATCTGCTGGTCTCAATGCCAACACGTGCCCTTCCGGCTGCTGCACAACTTCTGTAATTCCAGAGCTGTGGAACGTGACTTTAATATCATACACAGGATTAATGGATTCAATAGGATCATACAAAGCTTGCTTGCGGCTGCCTGTGTGACCGTTATGAAAATTGATCAAATGAAGATAGCGGCCTCCGTCCTTCTCCATCATATTAGCTTCCACGGTTGTCGGTGCTTCTACCTTAAAGGGTATAGACGTATCATATTTGTTCAACAGGTTATTCATAATTCGCCGCAGCCAAAAATGGTTGTTGTTCCAATACGCTTTAAAAATCGGAGCAGCTACATACAAAGCCGTTCCCTGTCCATATTGGTTAGCGGTAATCGCCGGAAAATCGCTGACCCTGCCCGCAGGCGGAATCGGGTGCCGAAACGCTCTTTGAGGTGCCGGAACGGTTAATGGCCACTGTACATAGCTTAAAGCTTCTGCCGTGGATAGCTTCACCTTGAGAAACGGTTCTTCCACTAGCTGGGGAATCGATGCGGTACCAGCCCACAGCTCATCATTCTGGGTCATATAAGCAAATGGATAAGGGGTTCTGTCCAAATAGTCCACTCCAAGCACTTCTGCCATCATAAAGTTAGGTGTGGTTTCCGCTCCGGTCAAGCTAGCTTCCCCAGCTGCCAGCAGCAGCCCTCCGTTACGGACGAATTCAGCTATTTTAGCTGTCGATAGCTCATTCAGCCGCACTGTTTCAGGAAGCACAACAACTTGATAATCCGATAAATCCGGAAAATCATTATTGAAGTAGATATCAAACTGGTGATGGCCTTCGATCAGCATTTTGGCTGCACCCATCGTAGCCGCTTCTCCCTGCTCGAAATACCAGTTCTCTGTAAAATTACCGATGAGAGCTATGTGTTTATGAGCGCTGGAACCTATGCACAGATGCTCTCTTTCCTCAACGAAAGAGAATGCTTCCCCGATAATATCGTATACACCACTCTGCAGCTTTCCGCTTGGCAGCACCTGATCACCAACGTTGATTACACCCCCGTTAGCCATGATTGCAGCAAACTCATATTTCAGCTGCTCGGCTGTTTTGCAGCTCATCAGCCCCCATCCCTCAGTAAAACGCACTGTCATCACTTGTACGGGTACTGGAAGGTTGCGTACAAAGCGGGAACGAATGGAATGGCATAGAAACGTTCCTGAGGCAGGCTGGGATTCCCAGAGGCCATAATCGCTTGTTGCATTAATTTCCGCTGGCTCACCCATTTTCCAGGCCCCGTTACAGTTAACGAGGACTTCCGGACGTATCGACTTCACTACATCATAAATTTCCTGCATGCAGCGAGCGGCGGACTGCTTCGCAAACCCATTGACCAGTTTGGGATTGGAAGCAAGCAGTTCAGGTGTCAGCTCTAATTTGTATTCCTGTACAAATCTGCTTTTGCAGTAGCGGCAGAAGCAGTGATGGTCCCATAAATATGGAATATCGAGCAAATAACCGTCCATCGCATATTTGGCCGTAATTTCCCTCAGCTGTGGAATCACAAGCTCTTCGCGGTAAGGGCTGTTGATGCAAGGAAGCTCCCACACTGTTCCTTTACCTCCGCGTTTGCTGCCATCCTTATCAATCTGGTACCAATCTGGATTGTGCTCAACTGCGTAAGCATCCGTACCTAAGGAATAATAGGCGATCACTTTAATACCGTGCTTGTGGGCCTCCTCCAGGACTTCTCCGAAAAAGTCTTGCTTAAGCCCGCTATGCTTGTGACCTACCGTGTTGTCGTAGAAAGCATTGCCGAAATGGCATTTCGTGAAAATGCCGACGACGTTGACTTTTGCCCGGACAAATTCAGCCACAAAGGATTCAGCATCAAAATCATTAATGGCATCGTAAGGAAACTCCGGCATATGAAAATCGACATGCACTTGTCGTATATGACTGCTGAACCAATTATCCTTCAATTGTATGTTCACCTCTCCTTAATAACCTAGTAGCGTATGCTCACAAGTCAGCTTTTGAACAAGCTTTATAGGACACTCCCGGAATCATCGGGAACTGCCTGCATATTGCAGAGCAGTCTGATCAGCAGCTTCTCCTTCATCTCCGCCAATATCTCGTGATAAACGGGATCATCTGCCAGATTGTGCTGCTCGTACGGATCTTCCAATAAATCATATAGAGAGATCCGGTCAGGCGGCAGGTTTACAGGCCTACCGAAGGCTGGCCCATGATAGGGGGCTGCCTGCAGCTCTGTACGAGTATCTCGTGTTAAATCGCCATACATCAGCTTGTATCTGCCGTCATATAGCATCTTATCGCTGCCCATCTCACAGAAAGCATCCTTACGGTGCTGCTGTGTAGTCCCAAGCAGCAGCGGCATCATACTTTTGCCTTGATCGTAATGATGGCTCTCACAACCGGTAAAATTACACACGGTTTGACCAATATCGATAAGCTCAACAATCGCATCACTGACTACACCTTGCCCGATTCCAGGACCAGCAGCAATAAAAGGCACATGAACAGAGCCTTCATACAAATTGATTTTCCCCCACATCCCATGATCCCCTGCATTATCTCCATGGTCTGATGTATACAGGATGACCGTATCGTCTTGCAATCCGCTCGCTTTGAGAGTATCCAACACACGTCCGATCTGGCTGTCTACTTCTGTAATGCAAGCCTTATAAGCAAGCAGCTTGTCATACTCCATATGCTGAACACCCGCCAACGGCGCTGCTGGAATGAGTTCGAGCATTGCATCTGAATCCTCATTGTCATACAAATTCCTGTAGGACTGTGGTGCATCATAAGGATCATGAGGTCCTACAAATCCAAGATGCAGGTAAAAAGGTTTGTCAGGCGACACCTGCAAGAGAAATTCACTGGCTTTGCGAGCGATATAGGCATCCTGGGTATACTTCTGATCCCAAGGCCATGCTTCATTAGGCAGCATCGTTGCATTCCCTTGCCGAAACCGGCCGGTCCAGCTCCGGTAAGCTTCCAGCAAGCCCTGTTCTCTCAAAAAACGGGTATACTGGCATTCGCATCCGATGCTGCCGCTGCCCATTTTGCCCGATGTTTCATGCACATGCTCAAATCCGAGCTGATGAATATCTGCTTCATGGGCGATAAAATCACCATCCCACACATGAACATGATGATGCAGCTTGCCTATCATCGCTGTATGATAGCCATTTCCACGTAATGCGTGCAGAAATGTAGGTGTATGGGGATGTATCGGATGCCGATTCGTAAAGCATCCGGTATTCATCGGGTACCTCCCTGATGTTATAGCTATTCTTGATGGTACACAGAGCGGTGCATTGCAATAAGTCCGTGTAATGAGGGTACCGCGTGCCGCCAGAAGGTCCAAATTCGGAGTCTTAACGCCCGGTGCCCCTGCACAGCCCATGTAATCCCAACGATGATGATCCGAAGTAATCAGGATCACATTGGGTTTCTTCCCTGTTACCTTACCGGTTTCCATCCTACTGCTCCTTTCTCGCTGGATTGACGAGTCAGATGAATGTATAGCCTCCATACCGTTTATTCATCTGACATTGCCATCCAGCTAAAAGATCATTTTTTCGTAAATTTGGCATACTCCGCGTTGTATTCCTCAATGACCTTGTCTCCGCCGTTACTCCTCCATTGATCGATCGCCTTTTTCCAGCCGGCGTCGTCCACCTCGCCGTAAATATACTTTACACGCGCGTCATTGACTAATTTGTCCAGCTCGCTGCCCTTTTCGATCTGTGTATTCGAAACGAGCGGCAGTGTCGGATTAGCTACGGCTATAGACGAATTTTCAACATATGTTTTATTTACTTTTTCATCCATCGGCGAACCAGTCATCAGCTTGGGCTTCCAGTCTGTAATCAGAAGCTCAATAACAGACGTCACTTCATCGTCGTACAATTTTTGATCCAAGCGTACCGGCTTGCCGTTTTCCATTTTATAATGCCGTCCTTCAATACCATTAACTAGCAACTGCTCCAGCTTTGGATCAGACAGCTTATTAATAAATTCAAGCGTATCCTTTAATTCAGCTTCCGTTTTGATACTGGATTTGGGGAACATATACATGCCATTAAACCCATTGGAGGCGAACACTCTCTCCCCCTTCGGCCCTTTGATTCGTGTAACGAAATCAAGCTTGGCATTCGGATTCGCCTGATACAATGCAGTCCAGTTTGGAATGGTAGCATGAGCGACAACAGCCGGGTATATTCCCGCTTTTTCTTTTGCGATTCCATCCCATGCCTGCCCTTGCTGAATTGCGGCGAAGTCCTGGTTCATCAGCTTTTCACTGAACATTTTGCGGTAAAATTTCATCGCTTCCAAATATTCGTCTGTTGTAAAGTCAGGGTACAGCTTCCCATCCTTTACCCCGTAACCGTTAGGAGCTCCAAACCATGCAAGCGCATTGCCAAAACCTTGCTGACTGAGCAGCTTGGGCATAAATTCTACCAGTCCGTACGTATCCTTTTTACCGTTTTTATCCGGGTCCTTCTCCGTAAAGGCTTTGGCCATCTGATACACATCATCAATGGTTTCTGGCGGCTTCATCCCCAAATTATCGAGCCAGTCCTTACGATAGAGAAGCATTTGTAACCCAAGCGGGCGCTGATGCGGCATACCATACAGCTTGCCGTCTGTAGACGCGTTGTAAGTCGTTTGCTCATTGTACAAGCCTTTTAAATTCGGATAATCCTTTAAAAGAGGGCCGACTTCCCAAAACATCCCGGACCGCACCCCCGATAAGATGGTGGAGAGCTTGTTGTTCTGAACGTTCATCACCATAGGGAGTGAACCTGAAGCAATCGTTGCATTCACTTTATTATCGTAAGCGGAATTCGGAACCCAGGTTATATCCAGCTTGGTGTTTGTCATTTCTTCAATCTTCTGCACCATAATATTGTCTTTTTTCGGAGGCTCGGCAAAATAATAGACCATCATCAAACTGATCTTTTTCGGTTCCTTGGGCTGTTCCTTCGGTGGAGTACTGGCCTGCTGTGTGCTCTTGGCTGCCGGAGTTGTCTCTGTTGCTTTGCTGCTTGCTGCATTCCCTCCGCTGCATCCGACTAACAAGCTTGCTGCCACGAGAACAGGGCCGACACTCTTTAAGCTTGTATACCATTGCCGTTTGTTCATTACATTGTCCCCTCCAATAATTTGATTGTAATGCTTTACAAAAACTCAGCCTTTAACGGAGCCTATCATGACCCCTTTTGTAAAATGCTTTTGTACGAACGGATACACGAGTAAGATCGGAAGTGTCGACAAAACAATCATCGCCATGTTAACGGTTTGTGCAGGAATATTAAAGCTGTCCTGACCGGACTCACCTAATCCGCCCTGCGACAATATGATCAACTGCCTAACCAGTACCTGAAGTGGCCATTTCTCGGTATCATTGATGTACAATATAGCTGTGAAATAGCTATTCCAATGAGTCACCGCATAAAACATCACAAAGGTGAGAATAGCAGGCATAGAAAGCGGTATCACAATGCGGAATAAAATGCCGAGATCGTTGCAGCCGTCGATTTTGGCTGATTCCTCCAAGCCCTCAGGCAGCTGCTGGAAAAAGCTTTTCATCACGATCAGGTTAAAGGCATTGATCGCACCAGGAAGCATGAGCGACCAATAGCTGTCCAGGAGTCCCAACGATTTGACAATCAGGAAGGTCGGAATCATGCCACCGCTGAACAGCATGGAGAAGATGACCATCAGCAGGACAGGTCGCCTGCCTTTCAGTTCTTTACGGGCCAACGCATAGGCCATCAGTACGGTAAATGAAATATTAATGAACGTACCTACCACCGTAATATACAACGAAGCACCTAACCCACGAATGACCGCCTCAGATGCCAGTAAATAGCTATAAGCATCGAAGGTGATTCGGGTAGGAATGAGCGTAAAGCCTTGCTTCGTTAATTCGTCCGCAGGGGTTAAGGAACCTACGATGATATATACGAACGGAATGACGGTTGCCAGTGCAAACAACGTTAACAGTGTATAATTGACGCCTTCGAACAGGATGCTGCCCGCTGATTTTCCGATTGCTCGTTTTACCGCCATATGCCGCTGCACGTCCTGTTTTTGTATCGAATCCACGTGTTAGTACACCCCTTCCTCCCCGAACCTTTTGGCGGTATAATTCGCTCCCAATACCAAAACAAGCCCGATCACAGATTTAAACAATCCAACGGAGGTGCTATAGCTAAACAGCCCCTGCTGGATGCCTATGCTGTATACATAGGTGTCAAACACTTCGCCCACCTGACGGTTCAACGGATTGAGCATCAGAAAAATTTGCTCGAAGCCGGTATCCAGAAAGCTGCCTAAACGTAGAATCAACAGGATTACAATCGTGCTTCGAATAGCTGGCAGCGTAATGTGGTAAAGCTGTCTGAGTCGATTGGCTCCATCCATACGAGCGGCTTCATAAAGCTGCGGGTCGACTCCCGCCAGTGCTGCCAGAAAAATGATCGTACCCCACCCCGTCTCTTTCCACATCAGTTCAGAAACAACCATCACCCGGAACCATTTTTCACTGACAAGAAAGTTCAGCTTCTCCCAGCCTAGTGACGCGATCCACTCGTTGACGATTCCACCCTCTGTTGTAAAAAAAATGTACGCAATCCCGACCACCACGACCCACGAAATAAAATGTGGAATATAGATGAGTGTTTGCACCGTACGCTTAAGCAGTTCCTGTCGTACTTCATTCAGCATCAGGGCAATGAGGATCGGTAAAGGGAAAAAGAAAAACAGATTGTAAAAAGCAAGTACAAATGTATTACGGAACAATAACCAAAAAGCCGGATCACCAAAAAATCGATCAAAATGTTTCACGCCTACCCAAGGACTTGCCAAAAAACCTTGGAATACCTGATAATCCTGAAAGGCGATCAATACACCCCACATCGGAATATACTTGAAGATAACAAAGTAAAAAAATCCGGGCGCCAGCATGAGATACAACCAGCGATGTTTAGTTACATAGGTCCATAGATGAGAGTAAGCCAACGTTTAACCTCCTTTTCTGTGTTTATAAGCCGCTTGCCCTCAATATAGAAGCTGCCGATCATAACGTCTACAATCTTTTGGGATCATTCCGCCGCTTGGAGGTCGTGATAATCATTTGGGATCCAGTAATCAATTGAAAAAAACCTCCCGCAGGGGAGGCCTTTCCGTTGTTGTCATGAGCATGGTCAAGCTTTGTACTGCTCCCGGTATTGCCCCGGAGTCATCCCTTCCATTTTGCGGAAATAACGAATAAAATTTTGGGCGTTGTTATATTGCAGTCGTTCAGCTATTTCACTTATTTTCATTGTCGAATGGGTCAGCCATTTCTTGGCCGTCTGCAGCCTGTGTGTGGAAACGTATTCACTAAAGCTGACCCCCACGTCACGCCTGAACACTCTTTTGACATGACTGGGGTGAAAATGCAATCGCGCCGCGCAGGCTTCAAGCGTCAAGTCCGTTTCCTGCTGCTCGTGGATCATTCTTAATACCTGCTCAGTGATCGACGTGTCCTGCACAGTTCTTGATTGCTCAACAGCTTCAAGAATCCTGCCAATAATATCCTCACGAAACCAACGCTCGATATCAGCAGATGAATTCAGCTCCAACAGTCTTTCAAAAAAGGATGGATTGCGGTTGTCATTCCAATCCCACGATACTCCCATTTGGTTAGCCAAATCTATGAATTCAATAAGCAGCCGTATGAACGACACCTGATACTCCTGGTGCGTGCATTCCCGCGAAAAAACTTCCTTCATGAACTGTCCGAGCAGCTCATGCACCCGCCCGATTTCAAGCAGCTTAATTGCATCCAGCATATCCCCGGCAACAGCTTCAGGATAGTAAGGCTTAACATGATGAACAGGCTGTTGATCCTCAATAAAAATGACGGCTTCCTGCCCTGCCTTGATCCGGTATTTCAACGCTTCCTGGCCTTCATGGAAGGCTTTGGGCATGTCGCTCCACTCGGAATAAGGACGGCTGATGCCGATACTGATTTGGAGACCGAGAAAGCTGCTGACGGCAGCCTGAATCTTTTCTGCAGCTGCATACAGCTTGTTTTTAAAATCCTCACGGTCTTCCGTATTACTCCCGACTACCGTTACCTGGGAAGGATGAATCAGTATGGGATTCAGTCTGCTATCGGCGGGTACTAATTCACTTACGATATTATTGATCGCGAACAGCAGTAAATCTTTATCACCTTCACGAAAACGTACCCCTTCAAAGGTATCGATCTGTGTAACCAGCACCGCCTTCATATGCCATTCGGACGGAAATTGCGACCATTTCCATTCCCCTGTGATATCCACTGTATTCACATGACCTTGGAGCAGCTTCAGCACAAAGTAATCCTTTAACTGCTGAGCCTGTCTTTGCATTTGTGTTTCCATTTCATTCTGGGTCAGCCTCATCGTCTGGAACCGCTCGCTAATATACTGGAATTCATCCTGGCTGCTCAGATCATTCACAGAACTGGAGGCGGTGCCGGATGCTCCCCGGACAGCCTCATAGAGCTTACGGATCGGAGTGTACATGTTGCGGGATTGCAGGTAAACTAGAGCACTGGCAACCGCCATAATGCCGAGACAAATGAGAAAAGTAATCCAGCCAATCGCTCTCGACTCACGGGTAACCTCAGCGATCGGGATCAGAGTTACATACTTCCAATCATTATAGGTAGATTGAATAAGGTTGATCGATACCATTTGCTCCATCCACTCGGATTGGAACGTCTCAGGAGGATGATCACTGCTCAACATTTCGCGAAGCGACTCTTTCATCGGAAATAACCGACCGTTAAGAGAACCGTCATGACTGGCTAAAACGTTATTGGTTTCATCCAAAACGAATGTTTTGCCAATCCCCGGGATATTTTCGACCAGTTTGCTGATTTCCCCCGGATTAATTTTGATAACGACTACCATCTGTGGAGCTTGCGAATTCAGCGGCAATCTGCGGATCAATTGCAGACTTTGTCCCTTTCCAATCGTTGTAGTTAAAGGGTTGTTGGAAAAAGAGCCGGTCCAGAAGGAGTTTTTCGTGTTCTTGATATAGATCAGGTCCATATTTACGGCATAATCATCAAACCGGTATACACCACTATTTTCCAAAACCCATCTTTTTGACATATTGATGAGCTGTATATCCTGAATCCCCAGCTCGTACGATTGAATACGCTGTATTTGCTCACGCAGATCCTGGATCAGTTGAAATTCTTTGTAGGAAAGCTCCCGATCCATGGCATTGTTGACCAGCGGCGAACTAACCAATTGCAACGAGGCCGCATCAACGGTTTTCAAAAATTGCTCGATCCGCAGCTTGGTTTGCAGCGTAACCTGCGCATTGCCTTCATTCACTTTTTGAAGCGCAATACCCGAGGATTTATAATAGGAAAAGCCACCAAGCACTATGACAGGAAATATGACAATGAATACGCTGTACCAGAACAATCGCGAAAAATATTTGGACAACAAAATATGCCTGATGTGAATCCCAACCTTTCGCCACTACTTCTACGCTCCATGGTTTACCTGCTTTTATTATAGCAAGAAACTCCAAGTGAATTGAACATAATTGTTGCGTTCGCACAAAAAAAGCACCTCGATGGGTGCTCTTTTATGTGCGAAATGTAGGTTCTTTTTCCTGATGAATCCGTATGCTGACCACAACGGCCATACTCATCATATTCAAAAGTAACGATGTTCCCCCATAGCTGATAAACGGGAGCGTAATCCCTGTCAAAGGCATGATGCCCAGCAGCATCCCGACATTTTCAAAAATTTGAAATACGAACATCGACACCACGCCAACAATAACGTAGGCCCCGCCTTTATCATGGCATTGAATCGAGATAAGAATCATCCGATAAATAAGCACAAAATACAGCAGCAGCAGCACCGATGACCCGACAAACCCAAATTCTTCCGCCAGCACGACAAATATCGAATCGGAATACGCATATGGAATGAAATTGCGGTGGACCGAGGTGCCTTGCAAATACCGTTCCCCTGACAAGCCTCCCGATCCAATTGCTTTGATCGAATTGACCACCTGGAAGCTGTGATCCTTGGAAGCATTATCTGGATCTATAAAGGTATCAATCCGGGTAACCCAGTGTCCTTTACCTTGCAGCTTCAAATATTGCTGAATCGGGTCGTGAAAATGAGTGAATAAATAATAAAATAGAAACAGTCCCGCTATCACCAATAAAAAACCTATTAAAAAGTGCGTATACTTGATGTTACCAATCCACAGCATCCCGACCAAAACAACCAGAAAAATAACAGCATTTCCCAAATCCGGTTGAATCAGTACAAGGACAAAAGGAATAAGTACGATAAATCCTATAGGCACTATGTCCGTCAAAAAGAGCAGCTTTTCTCCTTGCCTTCTAGCCATGAACGCGGCTAGGGCAAGAATGAGCATGAGCTTCATAAATTCTGCAGGCTGGAACAGCAAGTTACCGGGCAGCTGAAACCAGCTTTTGGCACTATTAATTTCCAAACCGAATTTATAGACAAGAATTAATAATATTAGCCCAGCCCCATAAAAATAGGGAGAGATTTTTAATAAAACACGATAATCAACCAAGGCCACTCCGAGAAAGGCCAGTATGCAAATAACATAAATCGTAATCGTTTTTTTCATATCGAACACGATATTGGGATCATCGAGCGTTGCGCTATAAACAAGCAGCGTACTAATAACCATGAATGACAAAAGAATGGCTACGATCAACAAATCGATATTTTTTAGTTTTTGCAGCAAAACATGCTCATCCCATCCCGATAAACTTCTTGAATTTAGTCAATACCCCTGACTTTTCTTCCATTGGCATGAGTGGAACTGTGTCTCCCAGAATACGACGGGCAATGTTACGATAAGCAATTGCTGCCGCAGAATTAGGATTCATAACTGTAGGCTCCCCTATATTAGCCGCTTTGATGACATACTCATCATCCGGGACGATACCGAGCAGATCTATCGCCAGAACGGAGGTGATTTCGTCAATGCTGAGCATTTCACCCTTTTTCACCATACTTTGTCGAATACGGTTAATCACCAGCTTGGGCGAAAATATTTTCTCATTTTCCAGAAGACCGATAATTCTGTCAGCATCACGAACGGCAGCGTTTTCCGGTGTAGTCACCACAATAGCCTTGTCCGCACCTGCAACCGCATTTTTAAAGCCTTGTTCTATACCTGCGGGACAGTCGATAATAACATACTCAAAATCACGTTTGAGCTCCAAAATAATTTCTCTGACTGCTTCGGGAGAAATCGCACTCTTATCCTGAGTTTGCGCGGCAGGCAGCATGTACAGCTCATCGAAACGCTTGTCCTTGACCAGCGCTTGCGCCAATCGACAGCGGCCCTCAGCAACATCGATCAAATTATAAATAATCCGATTTTCCAGCCCCATGACCACATCCAGATTACGCAAGCCAATGTCGGTATCGACCATACAAACCTTCTTGCCATTGAGCGCCAGTGCCGTTCCGATATTAGCAGAGGTAGTCGTTTTACCGACCCCGCCTTTTCCCGAGGTTATGACAATTGCTTCACCCATAGTGCTCAGCTCCTTCATGTTACGGTTCCATAACCAATCTATGCAAATGGTGAATTTTGTCGATTTCCATTTTGCCATCTTTGACATAAGCAAATTCCATAAAAGCTTCGTTCATGCCCCATTCGTCCGGAGGTCGACTAATAATAGCGGATATGCGCAGCTGGGTAGGTCTCAAATGAGAAGCTGCGATAATCGATTTATCGTTACCATTCACACCGGCATGAGCCATTCCGCGGAGCGAGCCCATTACATAAATACTGCCCGTACTAATGAGCTCCCCTCCCGGATTGACGTCACCCAGAAATAGGATATTTCCTTCTTTTACCATCGTTTGACCCGAACGCACAATACCTTGAACCAAATGCACATCACCTGTATTAGATAAAATCGCTACCGGATCCACCGCCTGAGACTCGATGGATTGAATCAACAGATTGCCCTTTTGACCTATGATGCTGCGAATTTGATCTTTTTGCTCGGCTGAGGCAGTACGGGTACCCAATTTGACGTGAACATGAATGATCGGACCCGTCAATATTTTTTGGTGTGTTTTTTCCAGTTTATGGTGTAGTTCCTCGATAATTTCTTCGAATGCGCAGTTATCATCCAGAAGAAATACAAGACCTTCTTTTACACCTTTAATCATCACATGATGTTTTGTAGCCGCCATCCCCGTCCCTACCTCCCTACACCTAATACAATTCGGCCTTTTTCGACGTAACTCCTGCTTGTTCAGTGAAAAATTATTCCTCTGCGTCAGTCTTTGCAGCCTGCATGCTTTCGAACAACTTTCGGACAGGAACGTAGACCATAAGCGCGAATAGGAGGTTAATCAGCATACTCGGAAGCATCTGGTGGAAAAATACCCACTGCAGATCAAGATGGTTGATTTGGAACAGTCTGTACAGCCCATAAATAATGGAATCGAAAAACAAATTTCCGAGTGCCATAACGAGCATACTCACGATAATATTGGAATGAAGACGGCGATGCATCAAGCCAGCCAAATAGCCGGTCAAGCCCATTGCAAATGAAATCGGACCCAGCATAGGTGAGTAATAAATAAAATCCTGTAATAATCCAAAAATAAGACCATAAACCAGCGCCGTATGCCGATTTACATACAGACCGATATAAATCACGATTACAACGATAAAATGAGGCGCCACATAGATTTTGGATTGCCATACAGATGGTATGATCCATTGCAGTATGGTACCCTCCAAAATAAACAAAGCCAACAGGATCAACCAGAGCCATTTACGCATGATCAGCTCACCCCTGCTCCGGTACGATAACGACAAACACCTCACGAAGGTGGTCAAAAGAAGCAAAAGGCTGAATCAGCGCCTCATGCGAGATGCCGAAATTGCCCTGCTTTCTGGAGACAACCTTGCCAATCTCGATTCCTTTAGGGAAAACCTGTCCCAATCCGGAAGTAATCACGGTATCCCCAACTTCCAGCTTGTCATTAGGATCGATCATGGTCATGACGAGAAGCTGTTCCCCAGGATCATAGGATACAATGACACCAAAGCTTTCATTTTCCTTATTCTTGACGGTTACCGAAATCGCCTTGGATTCATTGGCCGTATCATCAATACCTTTGAGCGTCTGAACCGTAGAATAAAAGGAAGATACCTTCTTAACGCGTCCTACCAGTCCCTCCACAGACATTACGGCCATATTCGGCTTGACGCCGTCCTGCTCACCCAGATTGATACTCACTGTATTGTTGAGTAGATCAGGATTAACAGCCACGACCTCCGCAATACGAAAGGTGTAATTGCCTGCCTGCTTTTGACGCTCTGTAAAATTCAAAGCTTCCTGCAGCCGTTTGTTCGTCTGTTCCAGATCATTCAATTTGGTCGTGTCGCGCGCGTATTTCGTCAAGGTTTGCTTCAGTACTTTGTTTTCTTCAAAAATCGTACGCACCTGCCGAATATCCTCAAAGAAACCCGCTATATAGCCAGCGGGCTTATAAATAATTCCTTGCGTCCAGGAGATCGTATCGGTAACAAATTTTTCAGGCCAACTCATTCGCTCACGCTTTCCAAGCGTCAAACCCATCAAGGCAATAAAGCAAATGAAACCCAGCAGCAGTATTAATAATCGTTTATTTCCCAGTAATTTCAAAATAACCACCTTCTAATCTTACGCTTATGGATTTAACGTCTGGATTTACTTGTTGGGCCCGATCTCATTTTGAATAAATGGAGGTGCTCTAGTGCTCTGCCTGTTCCAATAGCAACACAGTCAAGTGGATTCTCGGCAACAAGCACAGGCATCCCTGTTTCTCTTGCCAACAGCTTGTCCAGATTAAGCAGCAGTCCGCCTCCACCTGTAAGCACGATGCCACGATCCATAATATCAGCCGCAAGCTCAGGAGGACATTTCTCCAATGTCACTTTCACAGCTTCAACAATACTATTCACCGTGTCGGTAAGTGCATCCGTAATTTCAGTTGACGTGATCGCCATTGTTTTGGGTAAACCGCTAACCAGATCCCGTCCACGAATTTCAAAACGAACCGGAGGGTCCATCGTCAAGGCCGAGCCGATCTCCATCTTGATTTGCTCGGACGTACGTTCCCCGATCATTAAATTATAGGTACGCTTAATGTATTGCGTGATGGCTTCGTCCATCTCATCTCCCGCAACGCGAACCGAACGGCTTGTTACAATGCCGCCCAAGGAAATGACGGCAACCTCTGTAGTGCCTCCGCCAATATCAACGACCATGCTTCCTGTCGGCTCCCAAACCGGCAGATCAGCGCCAATAGCGGCTGCAAATGGCTCCTCAATCGTATAAGCGTCGCGCGCGCCTGCTTGCCGTGTCGCATCCTCAACTGCTCGCTTCTCGACGGCTGTTATACCTGAAGGCACACATACCATCACGCTTGGACGATGCGGAAACAACCAACGCTGCTTTTGCGCTTGTCTGATGAAATATTTGATCATCGTCGAGGTTGTATCGAAATCGGCAATGACGCCGTCTTTCATCGGTCTGATGGCACGTATATTACCCGGGGTCCGTCCAATCATATTTCTTGCGTCATTTCCTACGGCCTCGATGGTTTTGGTATCTGTCCTTATTGCCACTACCGATGGCTCTCTGACAACGATACCTTTTCCTTTTACATAGACGAGTGTATTAGCAGTTCCCAAATCAATGCCCAAATCTTTCGTAAAACCACCAAACATGCTTGATACTCCCTTCGTTTGTTTCAATTTCTGTTACATCATCCCCTGCTCTTTCAAGCTGATGAAAGCTTGGTCGCCGATAACAATATGATCCAGTACATCAATGCCGATAATTTCGCCCGCCTCTACCAGCCGCTGTGTCAATTGAATATCTTCTGAGCTCGGAGTTGGATCCCCGCTCGGATGGTTATGTACACATATAATCGAAGCGCTGCTTCGTTTAATCGCCGCACGAAATACTTCCCTTGGATGAACAATAGCTGCATTCAAGCTGCCCATGGAAAGTGTTTCCTGACCCACGACATGATTTTTAGTATTTAAAAACAAGCATACAAAATGCTCCTTTTGTAAATAACGCAGTTCTTCCATCATCAAATCAGCTACGTCCTTAGGGGAACGAACCATTACGGTATCATTCATCACACTTCGTGCCAATCTACGACCCAATTCAATGCTGGCTTGAATCTGCAGTCCTTTAGCCGAACCAATGCCTTTGATTTCGGTTAACTGCTCCAAGCTCATATCAACCAGACTGCGCAACCCACCGGAATGACTTAACATGCGCTGTGCCAAATGGACAGCCGACTCCTGATAAGTACCAGTCCTTAGTAAAATTGCCAGAAGTTCCGCGTTGCTTAATGCTTGAGCCCCAACCTGCATCATGCGCTCTCTTGGACGTTCTTCGTTTGGGACATCGCGCAATGTTAAATTGTGCGATTCCATTCGTTCCCCCCTGACATCGTAGGTTTGTAGAAGCTTTATTATAGCATGATGCCGGATTAAAGAACAGTTACGCCCAATTCACCAAGCATTTCGCCAAGCAGGCATAATGGCAGACCCACAACATTGAAATAGTCGCCTTCGATCCGTTCAATCAAGGTCGCACCAATCCCCTGTATCGCATAGGATCCCGCTTTATCCATGGGTTCATTCGTATCGATATACCTTTCAATCTGTAAAGTACTCATTGGCTTCATATAGACAGCAGTAACCCGATGGGCATACAATTCACGTCCCGTACCCAGATCCATACAAGCAACTCCACTGTAAACATGATGGACCTTTCCTTGCAGAGCCTCCAGCATGCGTGCGGCATCTTTACGGTCTTGCGGCTTGCCCAGCACCTGATCACCCAGCACAACAATCGTATCGGAACCAATCACGATCCCTTCTGTCCGCTGCTCGGCTTTAAACATTTCGCAGACAGCTGCGGCTTTACGACCGGAGAGCTGCTCGACGATTTCAGATGGGCTCATTCCCGGTTCTGTATCCTCCTGAACATCACTAACCCGAATTTCATAGGGAAGTCCCAAAGTTTGAATTAATTCCTGCCTGCGTGGTGAGGAAGATGCCAAAATGATTTTTTTTGCGCCAAATATCGACATATATAGACTCCTTGTCTCGAATAGGTTAAAGTTTAAGTAAGTTCATTATAATCTGCGAAAAATCCAAAAAGCCGCAACAAGCCCCACCAAACTGATCAAGTTAAGCTTCATTTGAAATTGGAGATCATATTTGATCACCAGCAAATCCGCTTTTGGCTGCCAGGTAAGATCAACCGACTTTATAAGAAAAGCCAGTGCAGGGACAGAAACCAGCAGCTGACCCACCAGGCTTCCCGCTACTAATCCTATGACGAGCAGCAAGATGAAAGTAAATGTATTCTTTTTCATAAATAGCTACACTTCCTTTACATGTTAAAAAATGAAGCTGTCAAATTGCTGCCGCTACTGCGCTCACCGTATTATAGCACAAGCCTTTATCCTGTAAATACAGCCTCTTTCCTACTTGCTAAAAAACATACCCTGGATGAGCTAAAAGCACTCTGACGAAAGCTTTTAACCCATGCTTATGATGCCAGTTTTCTGGCGAAAACTTTAAGTTTATGCTTACGATGCCAGTTTTCTGGCGAAAACTTTAAGGAGGAACCTTGTTTGATGCGTCGGTCTTATACCCTTATTATTTTTATCCTTGTATGCCTGTTAGCCGCTCCATCCTCGTCATGGGCAATAAAGATTGTTGTCGACCCGGGTCATGGGGGCTCGGATTCAGGAGCTGTCGGAGTCAATGGACTGCTGGAGAAAAATGTTAATCTGGACATTGCCGCCAAATTAACAAAGATGCTGGCAGAGCGCGGCTATGAAACCGCAATATCGAGAGAAGATGATACTTTTCTTTCACTTAAAGAACGTGTTGACTTTACAAACGCGCAGCAGGCTGATTTGTTTGTCTCGATCCACGCCAACGCCATGCCGGGAAATGCCAAAACACGCGGTGCTTTGATACTGTACCACGATAATAATTATCCACAGGAAGACTATCCGGCAAGCCCGGAAATGGCGGAGCTCACCCCGCAGAGCCGAGAGTTTGCAAAGGTAGTTCTGAACAATTTCGTTGATGCTACCGGATTAGAAAATCGTGGCCTTGTAGCGAGCGCTGTTTATGTAGTTCGTATGGGTACGATTCCAAGCATACTCGTAGAAACTGCTTTTCTCTCGAATCGACAGGATGCAGCATTACTGGCCAGTGATGAGGTCAGAACGACTATGGCTCAGGCTATAGAGCAAGGCATTGAAGCTTATATGCCACCGAATACACCGAGCGAGGTGTTCACCGATATGCGTGTACATTGGGCACGGGACGCTGTACTGCGCTTAAAAAGTCAGGGAATTATTGACGGCGTGGGGCGACTGTATAAACCAAACCGTGAGCTGACCCGAGCGGAATGGATGACCTTGCTGGACCGGGTGTTCGATTTATCTACGGTCAAGAAGCCTTCAGCCAACCCTTCCGTTTGCACAAACGGCAGTAACAACCATACGGTTTCTGGTGTGGTTTATAAGAATGGTGAAAGCTGTGTAACACCTGTAAAACCTCTGATGCCGTTGTTCATGGATATAGCCGGTCACTGGGCAAATGCCGCCTTGAACAAAGCCGTAGTGGCAGATGTTCTTAACGGCTACGATGACGCTACCTTACGTCCCGATCAACCGATTACTCGTGCAGAAGTTGCTGCTACGTTTCAGCGCCTTGCTCTGCCTGCCGCCCTTGGACCGTTAGGTACCGCGTCGTTTGCAGACGTACCTGCTGATCATTGGGCAGCCAAATCGATCTACAGTTTACAACATGCCGGCTGGATCGATGGCATAGCGCCAGATCAATTTATGCCGAATCGTGGCATGACGCGTGCCGAAGCAGCCTCCTTACTTGATCGCTATGTTCAAAGCACATCAAAAACGCCAACCCCTCAGCAGCCATAGCTGAGCCGGTCGGCGTTTTTTTCAGCGTGTTTTATGTCAGGTGTAAAGAAACACAACGGACTTCATCATCCCACTTTTATGATGCCGTGATTATTCGCCTGAATTCCTTTTGTGCAAGTGCAGCCTGCAAAATCGCATTTTGCGTTTGCCATAGCGTGGAAGCAGCTGGGCTTTTGCGATACTCATCCAATGAGGCTACAGCTGCATTCATTGCGCTGCTGATTTTAAGAACGGCTGCCTTACCTTCCTCGGAAAGCCCCTCATTCACTCCCGTAGTCATCCCTAGCCAGGCTTGATGAGCAGTTTTGACGGATTGCACCTGTGAAGCATCCATTCCCGTTAATTTAGCTTCAGTTAAATGGGAAACGGTAAGTGGAGCTATTTGCTGGACGAGATTATCACCTTGCGTGATAAAGGCCGACACATTATCCGTTGACTTGCCTGTCCATTTGATTTTCGAAAGCGCAGGCATATCCACACTCTTTATGATTACATCAATATTTTTTTGTTGAAATTGCTGGACGAGCCGTGAGGCCTCATCCCGATTGGAAGCCATGCCTACATAAACAGGAAATTTTTCACCGACATCGCTTACCGCAGCAAGACCTTTTTTCTTCAGCTCCGATTGTGCAGCTGCTGCGCCTTGTGATGTCGAGAATACACCGCTTTGCAGGAAGGTCAATGTTTTTGCAGGCACGTTCACAACAGCCAACGCCCCGCTGCTGACCGATGCCGATGCGGCAATGGAACCCGCAGGATCTGCAGCTTTGCCAGCTGTATTGGACGGAGTCACTGCTCCAGACACCGCGACAGCTTGATCTGTAGGTGCTGATTTGGCTGGTGCCGAGGCATTAGCCATGACATTGGCAGCTGTTGGCACCGTGACGTTTGTTTTATTGGTCCCAGAATCCTGGGAAAACATCGATAGCACAAGAAATCCGAAGGCTGCACCCGTAGCGACAGCTCCGGCAACCGAGGCTATAACCTTAAACCATGAGGCTGCCGTTTTCCTCCTCCGATAAAATGTCTCCTCCGGCACATACCAACGATGATCACGAATTGGATCTATAGGCTCGCCTCGTATAGGATCATTCGAGAATAATAATTCCTCATTTTCCAATGTTCTGTGATTCGGAGCTCCCGTTTCTCGAATAGCGTCAATTTTGGGTTCAACATTTAGTTCATTAGCAGCTTTTATTGAGTCATGTCTGGGTTCATGTCTGGGTTCTCGTCCAAGGTTATGCCGAAGGTCGTACCTATTCTCATTTCTGTTCTCCTTCTCCTGCTGCGTACTATGACCTGACTCACGGATCAGCCTCTCCACTCGCTGAGTTTCCATTTCAAATGAACTTTCCCATCCCCCAAAATCATTCGGATATGGATTTAATGTCTGTGTATCCACGGGGGTGACCTTGTATTCTTCCGGGTGCAGCGGGATTACCTGCTGCTCTTTCGCTTTCCTCTCAGGAACGCCAACGTTGTTTCTATATTCCTGATCAAACCGAAAGGTCATTTTGGCTTTGCTCATTATACTTCGCTCCCTTGTCCAAATTCGTATTATTAGACTATGAAAGAGTGAAGATGAATAGAACAATAACACTAGACTTTCGATAGCAAGGCATAAAAAAGCAGCTGCCTCCTGAACGAATCGATCGTCCGGAAATCAGCTGCCTGTTGGTGTCCATTCAATATTATTGTTTAAGGTGCAGGCGGCGTAAACACCCGGCCTGCAAACTCGGTATCCATCATAAAAAATGCATTACTGTCCTTATCAATACGCTTCAATTTATTAATGATCGTATCAAACATCGCTTCTTCTTCAACCTGCTCATCAATAAACCATTTCAAAAACTGAATCGTCGCATGCTCACGTTCATTCATTGCAATATCCGACAAATCATAAATTCGCTTGGTAACGATCTGTTCGTGCTCGTAAGCACGCTCAAATACGTCCAGCATGGATACATAATCATTTTTGGGATTATCCATACCAATCACAACCGCTCTTCTGCCGCGGTCATTTAAAAACTTATAGATTTTCATTGCGTGAAATCGTTCTTCTTCAGCCTGCACAATATAGAAGTTGGCAAACCCATCCAAGCTTTCACCAGAACAATAAGCAGCCATGGCCAGGTACACATGTGAGGAGTAAAATTCGAAATTCATTTGATCGTTCAGAGCTGTACTTAAGGAATCATTCAACATACGAGCACGCACCTTCCATGGATTATTTTTGTTGTAAACCCCATACGTAAAGTGGGAGTAGTACAACCACTATACACAAAATAGGAGAAAGAATCCACAATAGGCTCAAGCTCATCGTTAAATTATCCTTTCGTATGTAAAATTTCAGCCTATGACCTGCTTCAGCTCTTTATACAATTTACGAGGACTTGAAGCATAAATAACGTTGGATTTACCTAACATAACAAAGCATTGCTTGGAGCATAGCTTGCAGTTCCCGAGACAATCCTGCTTCTTTTGCTTGATTTCGGGAAATCGTTCCTTAATGGATTTGTATACTTTTTTGGAACCAAGCTTCAAGTTTTTACAGCAGTATTTGATTTTTTTCATATCCTGCTCCTTTATCTCACAAGTATACATTTGAATCTGATGATAATAGTTATCATTATCAATGTCAATGTTAATTTATTTATTACAGCTTATTCAAGCAAATTAAAAAAACAAACCTTGACGCTTATTAAAGACGTCTTCGGTTTGTTTCTCTTAAGCTGTATTTTATTTGGATTCTGCTTGTTGATTCAGTGTACGGGCCAATCCTGACGCTGCCTTCCATATATCTCCGGCACCCATCGTAAGTACAAGATCACCGCTCTTGACGTGCTCAAGTAAAAAAGCCTGTACTTCCTCTTTACTCGGAATATAGCGGACATGCTGATTGCTGTTCTGTCGAATCAATTCAACCAGCTTGGAGGAAGTTATGCCTTCAATCTGCTGCTCGCCAGCAGGTGAATATATATCGGTGATGATGACTTCATCCGCTTCAGAGAATGCACGACTGAATTGATCAAACAAGAAGTACGTACGCGTATATCTTTGGGGTTGAAATACAGCAATTATCCTTTTGCCGGTTGCCTTGGCCGCGCTGATTGTAGCTTCAATCTCCGTAGGGTGATGAGCATAATCATCAATGATCAGAATATCATTCACCTCGCCAAGCACTTGAAAACGACGCTTTGCACCACGAAAATCCGTAATAGCTTCCGCAATTTGACTAAAGCTCAAACCTGCTTCCATGCAGGTAATCAATGTTGCCATTGCATTATAAACATTATGTTTGCCCGGTACAGACAATTGGATGAATCCAAGACTGCTGCCCTGATGTTCGACTTCAAAGCTTACCTTGCGATCACCAAGCACGATGTTGCGGGCTGTATAATCGGCATCGGTTTCAATACCGTAAGTAATGACTTCACTTTTAATATCAGGTATCAGCTCTTGAAGATACATATCGTCTTTACAAACGATAGCCTTGCCTTCGTCGCTTACCTGACTCAAAAACTGCGCATACGCCTTTTTCAGGTTCTCAAAATCACCATTGTAATTTTCCAGATGATCCGCTTCAATGTTATTGACGAGCGCTATCAATGGATTGTATTGCAAAAAGGAACCATCACTTTCATCGGCCTCCGCAACGACCCATTCTCCCTTGCCGGCCTTGGCATTGCTGCCAACGTTCATGATTTCGCCGCCAATGATAAAGGTAGGGTCCATTTTGCACTCCTCCAGCACGAGCGCAATCATCGAGGAGGTTGTTGTCTTGCCATGGGCACCAGCGACTGCAATCCCTTTCTTCGCGTTCATCAGACGTGCAAGCATTTGCGAACGATGCAGAATCGGAATATTCCATTCCTCAGCAGCCGCCATCTCCACATTATCTTTAGACAGGGCTGTCGAATAGACGACAACGTCGGCTCCTTTGACATTCTCTGCCTCATGCCCGATAAACACGGTTGCTCCCTTGGCAACGAGCTTTTCCGTTAGCTCCTGGGAAGCAAGGTCAGACCCCGATATACGGTAGCCCATTTCAAGCATGACCTTGGCAATAGCACTCATGCCATATCCGCCAATACCGATAAAATGGATGTGCTCAGATGTATTCACGCAGCTCTCACCAGCCTTTTTCAGAATCGGTTTGATGTAGGATCCAGGATCGGACGTCCCCTATTAAATATAAGGTGCCGGACACAACGGCCAGATCATTCTCTGCCGTTTTGCTTTTCACCAGCTCCAGTGCTGCCTTCCAGTCAGGCTCTACAATGATTTCGATATCGGGAAGGCTCATTTCTTGAATAAGTGAAGCAGCCAGCTCCGCCAGCTTAGCAGCCTCTTCCTTCTTATGCCACACCGGTTCCGTAAGTATTAATGTGTTCACCATTGGTAGTATATGCCGCAAATAACCGGAATGATTCTTGGTGGACAGCATCCCCATCACAAAATGCAATTTGTTGTAGCTGTAGGTGTCGCGAAGCGCTTGTGCCAACACGGCACCACCCTCAGGGTTGTGGGCTCCGTCTATTAAAATACGGGGCTCCGTAGACACCATTTCCATGCGGCCTGCCCAGCTTGTCTCCTTCATTGCGCGCAACAGGACTTCATCCTCGATGATCAGCGCGTAGTATTGGCGCAGCAGTTCAAGGGTCATCAGCGCTAATGAAGCATTTTGCAGCTGGTGAACGCCATTCATGGAAATCGCAACCTGTTCGATCTTGCGAAATGGCCCATCGAAGTTGAAGATCTGTTCGTTTTCCTTGGTTGAGACAGTTTCATAGCGAAACTTCCGTCCGCTTAAATACAGCGTGCAATTCTTGGCTGCGGCCTCCTGCTCAACTACCTCAATCACACCCGGTTGATCGACCGCGCTGACTACAGGAACACCTGCCTTGATAATCGCAGCCTTCTCAGCAGCCACAAGCTCCAGGGAATCTCCCAAAATGTCCATATGATCATGGCCAACATTCGTAATTACCGTCAATATAGACTTTACGATATTCGTAGAATCCAGTCTTCCCCCTAATCCGGTTTCCCAAACCACATAATCCGGACAAGATATTCGAGCATAATAATAAATCGCCACAGCAGTTGATACTTCGAACATAGTTGGCTGCCCCAGATCGGAAGCAGCTACCTGATCGACCAAAGGCTTCAGCTTGTTCACGGCTAGCAGCAAATCCTCATCAGCGATGTTGACTCCGTTATAGCGAATACGGTCTGTATATTTCTCGATATACGGAGAGGTAAAGGTACCCACTCCGTAACCGCTCTGCTTCAGAACCTCTGTGAGATAAGCACAAACCGAGCCTTTACCATTTGTGCCAGCAATGTGAATGAATTTCAAGCGGCGTTCCGGATGCTCAAGCAGCTCCATCAGTTTTTCCATCCGTTTGAGCCCGGGTCTCACACCGAACTTGACCAAGTTGACGATCCAATCTATAGCTTCTTCCGCACTCTGAAAACCATTGGATGATTGTACCTGCGAATCATTCGTCGTACTGCTCATCGAAGTCATCCCCTTAGCTCTGCTAAACGGGCAATCACTTTATCCCGCTTATCTGCATAATCGGCCAGCTTTGCTTTCTCTTCATCAATTACTTTAGCAGGAGCTTTCGCTACAAAGCCTTCATTTCCAAGCTTTTTCTCGATCCGCTCCACTTCGCCATGCAGGGATTGAAGTTCTTTTTCCAAACGTACAAGTTCTTGTGAAATATCGATTAATCCAGCAAGCGGCAAGTACAGCTCGGCTCCTGTAAGGATTCCGGTCATCGCTTTATCCGGATTCGCCAGGGTCAGACTAATTTCCAGCAAGGAGGTGTTGCTGAACCGACGAATATATTCCTCATTACGCTGCAGGATAATCAAAGCTTCTCCGTTAGCCGGTTTGATCAGCAATTCGATTTTTTTGCTCATCGGCACGTTAACCTCAGCTCGAATGTTACGAACCGTACGAATCACATCCATAAGCAAATTCATTTCCTGAACCGCATCAACGGCTTCCCAATCGGCATTGTAAACCGGCCACGCAGCTAGTGTAATGGTCTCTCCTTCATGCGGAAGATGCTGCCATATTTCCTCAGAAATGAACGGCATAAACGGATGAATCAAGCGCTGTGTCTGATCCAATACATAGGCAAGCACGGATTGCGTCTTTTTCTTGGCTTCAGCATCAGTTCCATATAAGGACAGCTTACTGAATTCAATGTACCAGTCGCACAAGTCATCCCATATAAAACTAGTTAACAGACGCCCGGTTTCACCAAATTCGTAGGTGTCAATCAATCGGGTTACATCACGTACGGTTTCGTTCAAGCGGTGGAGAATCCATCGATCAGCCGTCCCTAATTGACCGCTCAGATCAATGTCCTTCACCGTGAAGCCAGTCAAATTCATTAATACAAAACGCGAAGCATTCCAAATTTTATTGGCAAAGTTACGCGCCTGCTCAACCTTCTCCCAACGAAAACGCAAATCCTGCCCCGCCGTTGAGCCTGTGGAGAGCATAAAGCGCATCGCATCAGCGCCATACTTCTCGATTACTTCCTGCGGGTCTACTCCGTTGCCCAAGGATTTGGACATTTTTTGGCCATCCTCAGCACGGACCAAGCCGTGAATAAGCACATCCTTGAACGGAATTTGATCCGTAAATTCAAGCGCGGTAAAGATCATTCTGGACACCCAGAATCCAATGATATCATAGCCGGTAACCAGCAAGCTCGTAGGATAAAAGCGGCTCAAATCTTCCGTTTCATCGGGCCAGCCCAATGTTGAGAACGGCCATAGCGCAGAGCTGAACCAGGTATCCAGCACATCCTCATCCTGACGGATCTTGCCGCCGCCTGCACGGACGGAAGCCTCAGCTTCGCTGTGCGATACGAACATTTCCCCTGTTTCGTCATTGTACCAGGCCGGTATCCGATGCCCCCACCACAGCTGACGGGAAATACACCAGTCACGAACGTTTTCGATCCATTGCAAATAACTTTTTTCGAAGCGTTCCGGAACAAAATTAACTCCAGTTTTCAAGTTTTGCGCAGCAATCGCCTGCTCCGCCAACGGCTTCATTTTCACAAACCATTGGGTGGACAAGTAGGGCTCAACAATAGCTCCACTGCGCTCACTGTGGCCGACTTGATGCACGTGATCCTCAATTTTCACCAAAACCCCGGATTCCTTCATATCGGCAACAATTTGCTTACGGCACTCGAAACGGTCCAAACCTTCATAAGGTCCAGCCTTATCGTTCATTGTACCTGTAATATCCATAACCAATATTTGCGGCAAATCATGGCGCTTTCCTACTTCAAAGTCATTCGGATCATGAGCAGGCGTAATTTTTACAGCTCCGCTTCCAAAATCCTTATCCACATATTCATCGCCAATAATCGGAATCTCCCGACCAACAAATGGCAGTACCAATACCTTTCCAATCAAATGCTGATATCGATCGTCCTCCGGATGCACCGCAACAGCAGAATCACCCAGCATCGTTTCCGGGCGTGTTGTGGCAACCACAATAAACTCATCGCTATCCTTGACTGTATATTTCAAATGGTACAGGTGTCCCTGGATTTCCTTGTGTTCAACCTCAATATCCGATAAAGCGGTCCGTGCTGCCGGATCCCAGTTAATAATATAGTTGCCGCGATAAATAAGGCCCTTTTCGTACAACCGGACGAACACTTCACGGACCGCTTTAGACAGTCCTTCATCCAGTGTAAACCGCTCACGGGAATAATCCAGCGAAAAGCCCATCTTAGCCCACTGCTGGTGAATCGAATCCGCGTAATGCTCCTTCCA
The DNA here is from genome assembly GCF_038000305.1 of Paenibacillus sp. FSL H8-0034. Classification (NCBI taxonomy): domain Bacteria; kingdom Bacillati; phylum Bacillota; class Bacilli; order Caryophanales; family Paenibacillaceae; genus Paenibacillus; species Paenibacillus sp. FSL H8-0034. The sequence goes on along the minus strand of NZ_JBBOBS010000001.1, from coordinate 2,254,534 downwards.
CTCCCACACCTTTTCCAGAAACTTTTCACGGCCCAGATCGTAGCGGGTAATGCCTTCCTCACGCAGCTTCTGCTCGACTCTGGTTTGTGTCGCTATTCCGGCATGGTCAGATCCAGGCAGCCAGAGTGCATCATAGCCTTGCATTCTCTTGGTACGAATCATAATATCCTGCAGTGTGCAATCCAGCGCATGCCCAATATGCAGCATGCCTGTTACATTCGGCGGAGGAATAACGATCGTATACGCCTCTGCATCCTTGCGCTGCCCTGCTTTAAAGTATTCGCCCTTCAGCCAGTACTCGTACCATTTCCTTTCCGCTTCCTTCGGATCGTAGGTCGTCGGCATTTCCGTTGTTTTTATTTCTTCCATCGCGGGTTCCTCCATTATCCATACTATTCATCCATTACCTGCAGGCTGGACTGGGCCAGGGTTTAACCTTCTACCCATCCACTGCACTTTCATAGGCAACAAAAAAATCCCTTCGCCGCAAAGGACGAAAGGATCTGCTTCCGTGGTACCACCTTTATTCCGCATAAGAAAAAGAATTGGGCTGACACATTACTGCCCACTATGCGGCACTTCAACAGATAACGGCTGATACCGGCAGCATCTATCCGCAAACCAAGCATTCAATGACCATACGAGATGGCTATATTGAATCTCAGACCTGCCTTGAATGCTGCAACTCCAGGGCGACTTCGGCAAGTTACATCCTACGGAACCTCTCAGCGTAACAATTCCGCTCTCTGATGGGTTAGCTGCCTACTATTCCCTTTCCAAGTTATTGAAACATATGATTACATCTATGATAAACAACATTACCGATGGAGTCAATAACATATCCGCCTATAAACCAAGGTTTTATCCTTATTATAGCCAAAAATGCCCGTTTCAAACCCCTATTAAGGTTTGATCGGGCATTTTCGTTTATTTGGGAATATAGACGATTTGTCCTACGGTAACTTCATGCTCGGCTAATCGGTTAAACAGTGCAATTTCACGTGGGTTTAATTCATAGCGCTTCGCAATGATTTCCAAGGTTTCTTCCTTCTGTACAATACATAACCGAACGCGGCGGAATTCCTGCTTCTCACTCGTTGAGCTCAGCAGCAGCTTCTTCCATTCCAATCGGTCACCCGGAGCGGGAGCACTCTGTGCAGCCTCTGATTCAGCTAATCTTTGCTCCTCTTTGACTGACGAGGAACTTTGCAGCAAAGAGGTCAAACCGAATGGCTTTACAGGTTGGGGAGCATCGGTAGTCTTCCCATTAAAAGCAACTCTTGGCTCTATCTTGTCCTCTGCCGCATAGCTTGCATAGCTATCGGCCTGCTGATGCTGAAACGCATCGAGAGCCTCATCGCTTTCGTCCTCCAACCATTCCTCCTCTTCCTCGTCTCCACCATCTGTCAAACCACTTAAATCATCCGGTGGATCATTATAAGCTGAAGATGGTGAACGCTCTTGAATAGGCTGGGTATAAGCAGCTTCAGTTAAAATCGGTCCAGATGTGTCGGATCTGGCAGGTGTAGGCGCCTCATGTACAAAAAGCACCTCCTCCGGATTATGATTCCAGATCTCATCAGCACTTGGAGCTACAATGACTTCCTCAAGCCCATTCAAAGATAATACTCCGGTAATATTGAGGCTTCGGGCTGAAAGAATATCAACATCAAAGTTCTCAATTTCAACGGCGATATCCTCAACACGATGCACCCGATTCAACGGCAATGTAATTTCTACCGGAATCAGGTGCTCCAACGTACGATTCACGGCATCCTGCTCATCTACATAGGTGCCGGATAGAAGCAGATTACCTCTTAGAAGAGCCTGATCCCCTTGAGGCACAACCTGAATATGCGGAACCAGCTCCACATCCTCCAATTGTTTAATGCCAGCAACTCCCTCAGACAAATGCACCCGCTCATAAATATCGAACCGCAATCCATTCTGCTGCTCAGCCAATATCTTGTCCTCCCTCCGAAAACTAAATCTTGCAAACCGTATCCATCGGTTAATCAGTTTCAGTTGTCTTTAGATTTATATGGTTTTCGGGGGATAAGCATGACTATATTTTTTGAAGTACCGTATACAGCCTTAGAAAATCCTCCGTCCAGGGTGCTGAAACATGGATGAACTCACCAGTCAGGGGATGTTCAAATGATAAGCTTTCGCCATGCAGAGCCTGTCGATTGATTCCATGAGTAGGACCGCCATATAAGGAATCACCCCATATTGGAAGCCCGATGTGGCTGAGATGAACACGAATTTGGTGCGTTCTTCCCGTTTCCAGACGAAGTCTTACAAGCATAGCCTGATTCAACTGCTCCACAACCTCATAGTGGGTCACCGCCCGCTCCCCTGTCACAGATATACGCCTACGCGCTGAATGATGCCGATCTTTACCGATAGGCTCGTCTATAGTCCCAGACAAAAGGGCTGATTGTCCTTGAACGATCGCAGCATAGAAGCGCTGTATGGATTTACTTCTCATGTCTTCATCCAGAATCAGCTGGGCCCATTCATGCTTGGCATACAGCACAGGGCCTGTCGTATCCTCATCCAGGCGATGGATGTGCCGTACCTTGCACTGCTGTCCTGTGCTCTCATAGTAAAAGGCTACAGCATCAGCCAAGGTCGTCTGATCGCTGCCATTTCTTGATCCGTCTCCATGAACCCTCATACCTGCCGGCTTGTGGACAACCATACAAAAATCGTCCTCATATAACACGTCTAAAGGAGCCCATATCGGCATATCCTGTAGGGGTTCATTCGGAAACAGCCTGAGGCGTACGCGGGGGCCTTTTATCAAAACACCACCGCTTTTGATCAGTTTTTTCAAAAAAAGCACGGGCATTCGGATATAATTCCCTATCTCGAGCTCTGCTTCAAGAGGTTTTGGCAATATCAACTCCAGCCATTCCCCCTTTTTGCTCCAAGACATCTTCACGGCTTCCGCACCTTCTTCATATAAATAACACCGTAAGCCACAAGAACTCCGAAGACAAGTAAAAAACCAAACATCACAACCAGGGTTTCCAGTGTAATCCCGTACAGACTGTATTTATCCACGCAATTATCGCCTCAATTCACAAAACTTTATATTTCATTGTAGCAAATTCGCATGAGGACTTCTATTAAACAACCAAATAATATGATAGAATGAATAGTATTTATTGATTTTATTTTGAACTTGGGAGAGGACTACACATTGAGTAATGCACTACAATTTCTCCAATCCACCCGACAGCAGCTTCGTGATTGGAGTTGGTTTAAGCGCTCACTATTGGGATTTACGATACTGACCTTTATGGTTTCCAGTTTTATGTTTTTGACACCGGTCGGGACGGAAATGCGCATCTGGATGGCTAACACCGTCATTATTACCCAGCATCGTGATTGGGCTTGGATATTTGTAGGAACAGAGCAGCGTGACAGCATGCTTCAAAAAATGCGGCAGTTTATCGAAGAAAATGCCGAGGAAAAGCAGCAGTTTAACATGGTTACAGTTCAACCTACCTCTGCGGTCACTCGCAAGAATCGAACCATCGATGAATTAATTAAAGTAGAAGACGTCTCTGGAACGTTCTGGAAGGGCAAACGGATGTATGTGTATGATCCTAAATCGATTCGTCTCATGACCCCAGCGAAACCAGGTGAAGGTGAAAAAATCTCTTCCATGGTAAAACGCACTGGCGCTGTAGCCGGAGTCAATGCAGGAGGTTTTGACGATCCCGAGGGCTTAGGTAATGGCTTTGCTGCTATTGGGGCTGTTATCTCCGGTGGAGAAGTGATTTATACGGACCAGGATAGCAGTGTCGCACAGCATATTGTTGGCTTTACCAAGGAAGGTACACTCGTCGTCGGTAAATATAATATGTTTGAATTACAAGAAATGGGTATATCCGAAGCGGCTTCCTTTTATCCGCGGGTTATTGCCAATGGAAAACCGCTTCCCATCAATGACATTAGCCGTGCGCCGCGGACCGGAGTTGGTCAAAAAGCGGATGGAACCGTCATTTTTATCGTCGCTGACGGCCGCTCGACTCAAAGTGTTGGAGCGACGTTGAAAGAAATTCAGGAATTGTTCCTTGCGGATGATGTAGTCAACGCAGGCTTCCTGGATGGGGGCGCCTCTTCCGAGCTAGTTGTGAACGGCGAGCTGATCACCAAGCCTTCCAGCCGTTACGGTGAACGCCGATTACCGTCCGCTTTTCTCGTCTACGATCATCCTGAGGATGCGGTAGCCAACAGAGTTTGGGATGGGTTATCTTCAATTAATGCCGGCGGTGCATTCGATCACCCTGACTTTTTGCGAGAGCAAGCTGAGCTTAAAGCAAAAGCCAAAAATAATCCGGCACCTGTGACAACACCAACGCCAGCCAAAACAACAGATACGGAGCAGACCAAAACTCCTGCTACAAATACTGGAACCAATAAGCCATCCGGTAACAATGAATCTACAAAGACTAACACACAATCAGATGCGACCAAGCCTCAACAAGGCACAGACAACAGCAAAACAACACCTTCTACTAATGGTACCAAGGATACTGGAAAAGATACGACCACGCATCCTAATACTCAGCAAGGTGGTAATGGTAATCCGGTAACAACAGATCCAGTTAAGCCAGGAGAGACCACTCCAACAGGAGCAGGGGCTTCTGGAGGCACGACGAATCCGGCTGCTAACCCCCCATCATCTACGACGGGTGGATCTAATCAACAGGGGCAAGGAACGGGCAGCACATCTGTACCCAATACAACCCCAGCTGCTGGAAGCGATGCTTCCAAAAATACGCCGACAACAAATGACGCTTCGAAGAATGCACCTGCAACAAATGATGCTTCCAAGAATACACCTGCATCATCGAGTGACGCATCTACCAAGAACACGCCAGCAGCTGGAGATGCAGCAGCTAAGACTAACACAACTGTAACCACACCTCCTGCTTCACCAGCAGCACCTGCTGGAGGATCTACAACCGGAGGTTCAACAGAAAAAACTACTCCAGTACCCGTTAAATGATAAAAAGGATCAACGCTCGCATCCAACGAGGGTTGATCCTTTTTATTTAAGTTGTATGGTTAGTTACAGCTGTTTCATAATAGTATGATGAGCCTCAATAGTCTGCTCAATATCTTCGTCAGAATGCGCAGTTGATACAAACATCCCTTCATACTGGGAAGGTGCCACACTCACCCCATTGTCGAGCAACGCGGCAAAGTAACGATTGAATCGCTGCAGATCCGAAGTCTTGGCTGTCTCATAATTCGTTACCTGTTGATCCGTAAAGAAAGGACATATCATCGAACCGACACGATTGATCGTGCAGGCAATGCCAAATTCCTTTGCATTGGTGATAAATCCGGCCTCTAATCGGGCCGCTTTGCGTTCCAGCTCCTCATAAACTCCAGGCTGGCCTAGCAAACGAAGCGTAGTGTAGCCAGCAGCCATAGCTAACGGGTTACCGGATAAGGTTCCAGCCTGATAAATAGGACCGCTTGGCGCGATCATTTCCATAATATCGCGTCTGCCGCCATAAGCGCCTACCGGTAAGCCGCCACCAATGACTTTACCGAGACAGGTAAGGTCCGGCTTGATTCCATAAAGTCCCTGGGCACTGCCCAAGCCGACCCGAAAGCCCGTCATAACTTCATCGAATATAAGCAGACTGCCATAACTGGTCGTAATATCCCGAAGACCCTGTAAAAATCCCGGTTGCGGTGGCACGACGCCCATATTCCCTGCAATCGGTTCTACGATGACAGCGGCGATTTCCTCTCCGTATTTTTCAAAGGCAACACGGATCGAATCGAGATCGTTGTAGGGCACAGTGATGGTATTGACTGCGACGCTCTCCGGCACGCCAGGACTGTCAGGCAATCCCAGAGTAGCTACGCCTGATCCCGCTTTAATCAGCAGCGCATCGGCATGACCATGGTAGCAGCCCTCAAATTTCAAAATCTTCGAACGGTTCGTATAACCTCTGGCTAATCGCAAAGCACTCATGGTTGCTTCAGTACCGGAGTTGACCATTCTTACCATGTCCATGGAAGGAATTCTTTCAATGACCAGCTTGGCCATACGCGTTTCCAGCTCAGTCGGCGCGCCAAAGCTAGTCCCTAATTCAACTGCGCTTTTGATCGCCTCTATGACTTCCGGATGACTATGTCCAACAATTAGCGGTCCCCATGAGCCGATATAATCAATAAACTCGTTTCCGTCAATATCGAATACTCTCGAACCCGCTCCCCGTTCCATAAACAATGGGGTTAAGCCTACTGATTTAAATGCGCGAACCGGGCTATTAACACCTCCCGGAATATACTGCTTGGCTTCTGCAAATGCCTTCGATGAACGTGAGTCGTCTCGTTGGGTTGGTTTCAATGCCATGCCCCTTTCTTTACGATAAAATGTCTTGAAAATCAAGAAAAATCGATATATAATTATTCGAACTGAATTTATACTCGGACTATTTTCCAGCAAAAGAAGCGGGGGGAAACAATGATCGACTTTTTGCGCAAGGTACCCTTATTTTCCAGTCTCAACAATTCCCAGTTAATGATCATTTCCAATATTTGCTCCAAAAAATCATTCAAAGCCAATACTGTTTTATTTCATGAAAAAGAACTTGGCTCTGTATTCTACATTGTTTTCAGCGGCTCGGTAAAAATTTATACAGCAGCAACATCCGGTGAAGAAAAGATTCTCTCCCTGTTCAAAACAGGCGACAGCTTTGGAGAACTCTCATTGATTGACGGCAAGCCACGTTCGGCTTCTGCCCAAACTCTGGAAGACAGCGTGATGATCGCACTTTCTGGGCCTAACTTTTTGGAGATGTTAAAATCCAACTTCGACATTTCACTCTGTATTATGCAGGAGCTGTGTAATCGCCTTCGCGACACGAACCAGCACGTTCATGATCTTACCTTCCTGGACGCCAGGTCAAGAGTCATCAAAAGCCTCATAAAGCTTGCCAACAAAAATGGTATTCGTTCAGGCAGTATTGTAACAATCAAAATGATGCTTAACTACGATGAGGTTTCCCAAATGGCCGGTGTGCAAAAGCCTATCTTGATGCAGGTCATCCGTGATTTTCAGGAAAGACAAATATTGACCTTTCTCGGCAACGAGATGAAGCTTGATCTTGCCAAGCTACGAGGTTAGACTTTACGATCTTCATGCACAATACATATCGCTTTTTGATTTCAGTAAAAGCCCGATTCAACAATCGGGCTTTTTTTGTTCAACCGTTTACTTTCAAATAAACCGCATCGCTCAACGTCTCCATATACAAGGGATCGGTATTAAGTGAAGCCGTACGCTCCACATGCATCTCCAGCTCCTGAGCTACCTGTTGTGCCTCTATATCAAGATCGTACAAGACCTCCAAGTGATCAGATACAAAGCCGACCGGGCACACTAGGACGTTGCGGATCTGTTCTTCCTTTACTACGGTTCGCAAAATATCAAGAATATCCGGTCCGAGCCAAGGAACTCCCGTACGACCCGCGCTTTGCCAGCCAAACTGCCAATTCGTAATACCTGTCTGTGCCGCAACAGCTCGCGCAGTTTCAAGTAATTGCTCTGTATAAGGGTCACCTGTTCCAAGAATACTTTCAGGTAAGCTGTGTGCTGTAAATACAACACGAATATCGGACTTATCTATACCATCAAAACGCTCCAGTGCATCTTGTACACGCACAGAGAGTGCTTGGATAAGCTGTGGATGCAGATGGTAGCTTTCGACAAATTGAATAGAAAGTCCAAGCTCATCAGCCTTGTCTTGTGCCCGTTTGATATAACTGCCAACGCTCATATGAGAGTAATGCGGAGCAAGAACGATACCGACTGCCTGCTGAATGCCATCCTTGACCATCTGCTCTACACCATCTTCTACATACGGCTCCGCATGTTTCAAGCCTTGATAGCAGACAAAAGAGTAGTCGGGATGATCAGCGTTCAAGCGCTCTTCCAATGACTTTACCTGCTTATTCGTATTTTCCCTGAGTGGAAAAAAACCCCCGACTATGGCTTCATAGCGATCTGTTAAATCCTTGAGCTGTTCGGCTGTAGGCGGTCTTCCTCTGCGGATATGCGTATAATACGCCTCCACTTGATCCAAGCTCTCAGGCGTCCCGTATGACATGACCAGTACACCAATTCGCTGTTTTGACATTTATACACCACTTCCTTGTTTGGCCGCAGCCAAAGCGGATGTTGAATAAGAATGGACAAAATCCGTCAGCTCGCGTAACTTATCAATGGACGCCTCAGGAAATAAACCATGTCCAAGATTAAAAATATAACCCGGCTCTTGAATGCCCTGATCGATAATAAGCTTGGCTTGCTCCTTGATAACCGACATAGGAGCAGTAAGCACATAGGGGTCCAGATTACCTTGAACTGCGAATTTCGATCCCAGACGCTTACGTCCTTCCGGCACAGATACACGCCAGTCCAGACCAATGACGTCAGCCTCTACCTCTTGCAGCAAAGGAAGGAGCTCGCCCGAGCTTACGCCCGGAAAATAAATTTTGGGCTGATCCAGATGGTTAAGCTCGGCAAAAATACGCTTAATCGTCGGCAATACATAATGTTGAAAATCTTTGGGTGATAGAGCACCCACCCAGCTGTCGAACAGCTGCACCGCTTTTGCACCGGCAGCGATATGAGCCTTCAAGTATGTAATGACCATGTCGCCCAGCTTATCCATCAATTGAAACCAGACCGCAGGCTCGCTGTACATAAGCTCTTTGGTCCGAATATAGCTTTTGGATGGCTTGCCTTCTATCAAATAGCTGGCGATTGTGAATGGCGCCCCAGCGAATGTAATTAAAGGAACTTGAAGTTCTGCAGCCAAAATCTCGATCGTTTTTATGACGTGAGATAAGTCCTGTTCCACCTGGATCGGACGCAGCTTCTCCACATCAGCTGAAGAACGGATCGGATTATGGATGACAGGACCGATATTTTTGACAATATCAAAATCAATACCAATCGAAGCGACTGGATTCATAATATCAGAATATAATATAGCCGCATCCACACCGAGCTTGTTCACTGGCATCAATGTCACTTCGGCAGCCAGTTCAGGCTGTTGACAAATTTCGAGCAAGCTGTACTTTTCCTTAATTACGCGGTAATCCGGATCGTAGCGTCCTGCCTGCCTCATATACCATACTGGCAGTGTATCTACCTCCTGCTTTTTACAAGCCTTGATAAATGTATCCTTGTAGCTCATCCGCTTTTCCTCATTTCCGTATACTCCCAAGAACTTTCCTTATGAAAAGTTGACCTCGCAAGCTTTAATTGATCTACTCATATTATGCCCTATTTAGCAGCATGTAACAACTGATTGCCCCTTCAGATTCCGACAAATGTATGACAAGGGCGCACTTCCTGTATAAAAAACAAAGCCCTTCTCACACAACCGAGGCTGTATGGGAAAAGCTTCTGACTTCCTTATTGATTGTACCAAGGTCTCGCGACAAGTACTTTATTCACGCAGCCAACGTGCAACATCCTTGGCGAAATAAGTAATGATCAGATCTGCTCCGGCACGCTTGAAGCCAATCATCGTCTCCATAATGATCGCACGCTCGTCGATCCAGCCCTGCATGGCTGCAGCCTTGACCATCGAATACTCGGCGCTTACGTTATAAGCGACAAGCGGCAGATCGAATTGATCACGCAGCTGACGAATGAGGTCCATATAAGCCAAGGCTGGCTTCACCATCAGGAAATCTGCACCCTCCAGCACATCGGACTGTGCCTCACGAAGCGCTTCACGTCCGTTAGCCGGGTCCATCTGATACGTCTTGCGATCACCAAACTGAGGAGCTGAATGAGCAGCCTCACGGAAAGGTCCATAAAACGCTGAAGCAAATTTAACCGAGTAGGACATAATCGGAATTTGATCATATCCAGCCTCGTCCAGACCTTGGCGAATCGCATATACAAAACCATCCATCATATTGGACGGAGCAATAATGTCGGCGCCTGCTTCCGCCTGGGAAACCGCAGTGCGTACCAGCAGTTCAAGTGATTCATCGTTAAGCACATCAGCACGCTGCTTTTGCTCGTCGAAATGTACGACTCCACAGTGACCATGATCTGTAAATTGACATAGGCACGTATCAGCAATCACAACGAGCTGCGGCTGAAGCTCTTTTATGCGGCGTGTTGCTTGCTGCACAATTCCATGTGCATCGTAAGCGGAGCTTCCGTGCGCATCCTTGTAATCGGGAACCCCAAATACAAGGATCGATTGAATACCCAGGTCAACGATTTCCTGAAGCTCTTCCTCTAGCAAATCCAATGAATAATGATACACGCCAGGCATCGATGAAATCTCGTCCTTGATTCCTGTTCCGTGCGTTACAAATATAGGATATATAAGATCATGAATCGTCACATTCGTTTCTCTGACCAAATTACGTAATGCAGCCGAGCCTCTTAATCTACGGTTACGAATAATTGGAAAAGCCATATCGTTCTACCTCCCGTGATGTATCTATAATCTCTAATTGTTATATAAACTGGCTACCAGGGATTCTACTGTTGCTTCTTCTGCTAGATAATCTATGGTCAGTCCGGCCTCAATGGCGGTTTGTGCAGTCATCGGCCCGATACAGGCGATTTGGCAATCTTTGATCAGCTCAAGCGGATTGTCCACACCTAATTCTTTTAAAGCATGGAACAAGTTAGTCACTGTCGAGGAACTGGTGAAAGTAATGATCTGCAGCACCTTCTGCTCCAGCATTTCGATAATCTCTGTACCACCACTTGTTTCAAGCACGGTTTCGTATACATCTACCTCAGTGAGCTGCAAGCCTAATTCCCTTAATCTCGCTGGAATGTATTCTTTGGCAATATCAGCAGTTGGCAGCAGAACCTGTTGTCCTGGCTTCAATTGTTCCGCAATCGTTGCCAGCAGCTCATCTCCGTGAAACTTCGAAGGTAATAATTCGACAAGCAATCCCCGACTTCTCAACGCCTCTGATGTCTTGGGACCTACGGCAGCAATCTTTGCTTTATACATTCTACGAATATCTATCTGTTGTTCACGAATAGCTTCAAAGAAATGCTCCACACCGTTCACACTTGTGAATATAACCCAATCAAAATCCTCCAGCCGCTGCAAAGCGTCTCCAAGCGCAGTACGTGCAGCAGCTTGAGAAGTAGCTTGAATTCGGATTACGGGAAATTCGACAGCTTCTCCGCCCAAATCCTCAATCAGATTGGACAATTCACTCGCCTGACTTCTTGCACGAGTAACCAAAATACGTTTACCGAATAACGGTTTCTTTTCAAACCAGGCCAGCTTGTCGCGCAGCTTTACCACTTCTCCGACAATAATAACCGCAGGTGATTTGAAATTGGCAGCCCGCACTTTTTCGACAATATCAAACAAGGTGCCAGTAATAGTCTCTTGATCCATCCACGTTCCCCAACGAATTAAAGCGACTGGAGTGGAGGTCTTTTTACCGCCTTCTATCAGCTTGTTGCATATAGATTCGAGGTTAGCTACTCCCATCAGGAAGATCAATGTGCCTGATGCCTGCGACAGATTTCCCCAGTTCACACCATTGTAGGTTTTATTCTTGTATTCATGTCCGGTTACTATGGAAAAGGATGAAGTAAAGTCGCGATGCGTCACCGGAATACCCGCATAAGCAGGAACAGCGATCGCAGAAGTGATACCAGGTACGATTTCAAAAGCTACCTCATTCTCAGCAAGCAGCTCCGCTTCCTCGCCAACCCGGCCAAATACACTCGGATCGCCTCCCTTTAAGCGCGTCACTGTCTTGCCTTGCAGAGCCAGATCAACCAATAACTGATTAATTTCCGACTGCTTCATCATATGCTTATCTGGCAGCTTGCCGACGAATATTTTCTCAGCACCCGGCTTCATATGCCTCAGCAGTCTTGGGCTTGCCAAACGGTCATATACAACGACATCGGCACGCTGTATTGCCTCTAATCCACGTACTGTGATGAGCTTGGGATCGCCAGGTCCTGCCCCTACGAGATATACGACGCCTTTAGACATTTCTTGTCAACCCCTTATTTTATCCAAAATATCGGAAGCCCCACGCTCTATCAAAGCATTTGCCAGAGTAACACCCAACAGCTCCGGATCGGTTCCATTCAAAGTTTCCTTCAGCATCTGCTGACCATCAGGCGAGCCTACCATACCTGTCATGGTGATTTGATAACCTCCACCTGTAAGTTCACCTTCAACGGTTGCATACGCACCTATCGGTATCTGGCAGCCGCCATTGAGCCGTCCCAGAAAGCTTCGTTCTGCTGACACAGCAAGCGCTGTCCGTTCATCGTTATAATACCCAAGCAGCTCCAGCACTTCTGTGTTGTCATCTTTGCATTCGATACACAAGGCACCTTGGCCAACAGCTGGCAGACAAACCTCAGGTGGCAAATAAGCTGTTATGCGATCTGTCCATCCGATGCGATGCAGGCCGGCAGCCGCCAGCAGGATGGCGTCAAAGCCTTCAGACTCCAGTTTTTTCAGCCTCGAGTCGATATTGCCGCGAATGGATTCAATCTTGAGATCTGGCCGATAATGCTGCAGCTGGGAAGAACGACGCAGACTGCTCGTCCCTACTTTAGCACCCTGCGGAAGATCATTCAGTTGAAGCGAGCCTTGTGTAATCAAACAATCTCTTGGATCCTCACGCAGCGGGATCGCGCCGATTATTAGACCTTCAGGAAGTTCCCACGGCATATCTTTCATGCTATGAACAGCCAGATCGATTTCACCGTCCATTAAAGCCTGCTCTATCTCCTTCACGAACAAGCCCTTACCGCCCACCTTGGAAAGCGTCACATCGAGGATACGATCACCTTTGGTAATAATTTTTTTGATTTCAAATTCACAGGGGATGCCGTGCTTCTTACTGATCTCCCGTAGATGCTCAACAACCTGCCCGGTTTGTGTCAGGGCCAACGCGCTCTGTCTTGTTCCCACCACGATTTTACGCATATGTCTCTCCTTCTTTGATGTATTGTTGAATCCAAAGTCCGATTTGCTTCATTCTCGCAATAGTTGGTTCAGCAGACAAGCTGTCTATGAGCTCCTGCTTCCAGTATGTATCCGTACCGGAGGAACGGATTAAGGACATAAGTTCCCAATCCAGCATCAATCTAAGCATTTGCAGTCTTACCTCTATATCCTCAACCTGTGATTGAATCAATAAACGAAGCTCCTGCACAAGATCCAGATAAGTTTCGTATTCGAATCCGTAGGCTTGTTCAAGCTCTTGTTTGATCTTACGGGCAATCGTCGGGCTGGCACCTCCAGTGGAGACAGAGATGAGCAGCTTGCCGCGACGGACCATAGCCGGAACGATGAAGCTGCTGCCAGACGTATTATCAGCCACTGTAACCAGCTTGCCCAGTGCTTCTGCTTCCAGACGAACCGCTTCATTAATTTCCGGATTGTTGGTAGCGGCGAATACAAGAAAGGATTGTTCCATTTCCCGTGTTCCTGCACAATAAAACTCGTGAAGTATCGTCAGAGCTCCCTGCTGCATCCAATTCTCAATCTGTGGACTGCAGTCCGGGCTTATCACGGTTACAGACGCACCTGCTTCTATCAGCGAACCTGCCTTCCGTTCAGCTATGTGGCCTCCACCAACAATCACACAGGGCTTGTTCTTCAAATTAACCAGCACAGGATAATAATCTATGTTGTTCATGGTATCACGACCATTGGTGAAACGAAGAATAAAAATTCGCAAACACTACATTGAGTGCCATAATGAAAAAAGCTGCTAAATTCCATAACGCAAGCTTATAGCCCGGTGTCTTCAGCATAACCCTTTGAAATAAATAGAAAACGTAGGCCAGCAAAACAAACCAGGAATTGATGACCTTAGGATCAAAAAATAATGCCGCATTTCCTTCAAGCGCAATCCACACGAAACCAATGGACAAACCCAACAGCAGCAGAGGGGCTCCGATAATGACAGAAACATACGAATAATGATCTGTTTTGTCAAGACTCGGCAATCTCTGCATCAGCTTTGACCACTTCTTTCTCTTCAACTGCTGGTGGAGCAATAAATACATGCCGGAAAACACGGCTGCCGCTACAAATGCCGTGTAGCTTAAGATGGATAAGGAAATATGAATGAATAGCACTTCATCCTTAATATTCCAGGAAGCAAGTGACGGCGATACTTTCGGGTTACTGAAAAAATTAAGAGCAAGAACTGAGAAACCCAGCACATTGACCATAAACACAAAAAATTCGATTCTAATAAAGCGGTTCACAACCAGAGAAACGGTGACTAGCAGCCAGGTCAACATAAATAGGGTCTCAAACATTGAAAAAGCTTCCGTTGGATCATGATAGACCAAACCGAATATCAAATATACCGTTTGCAAAACCCATACAAAAGAAAGCAACCCTGTCCCAATCCGTTTTGCACTTCGGTTCGGACCAACAAAGTCCGAGAAGTAAAACAGTAGGCTCAGGGCGTAGATATAAATAATAGCATCGTATAACCAACTTTTCGTAACCATTGACCAAGGCACCTCTTCCGATTACGATTTGGACAAGGCCTCAGCAGGCTTTAGGGAAACCTTCGTTAGCAGTTCTTCTTTCCAACGATTTTGTACGTCTTCAAGCTCCAGCTGACGAGCCGCTTGCTCCGCACGTTCCTGCTCTTCCAATTGCTCCTCTAACGCGAATATTTTGGTGAAATAGTCCAGCGCCTCATCACCGTGCCGTTCCGCAGCCATTTCCTTGATACGGTTTACGGGATCTCGCAGCATTTGATTCACGATACTCTTCGTTAATTTACGGATGATCTTTAATTCTCTTTCATCCAAATCAGGAAGCTTCTTCATCAAACTATCCATCGTCTCTTGATGAATCGAGCTTGCTTTAGTCTGTAAAGCTTGAATAACCGGACTGATACCCAACGTCTTGGTCCATTGCTCAAAGGTCTGCAATTCATCTGCAATCATTTGTTCAATCATAACAGCTGTTTCCCGCCGTTCCTGTAAGTGGGTGTTCACAATCGACTGCAAATTATCGATATCATACAAAAAGACGTTAGACAAGCTGCCGATTGCCGGGTCCAGGTCTCTGGGAACTGCAATATCAATCATGAATAACGGACGTGAACGACGCTTTTGAAGGACAGCCGCGACTTGTTCTCGAGTCAATACCAATTCAGCAGCTCCCGTCGAGCTAATGACGATATCAACCTCTTCCAAACAGGCATTCAGCTTGTCCATAGTACAGGCTACACCTTGAAACTTTTCAGCCAGCTCCTGAGCACGTGTTAAGGTCCGATTGGCTACGATAACCTTATCCGCACCGTTGGCATATAGATGCTTGACCGTTAATTCGCTCATCTTGCCCGCACCAATGATTAATACTTTTTTATGCTCATAGCTGCCAAAAATCCGCTTGCCCAGCTCAACTGCCGCATAGCTGACCGAAACAGGATTATCGCCGATGCCTGTTTCGGTATGTGCGCGCTTCGCGAACGTTACCGCCTGCTTAAACAATGTATTGAACATAATCCCGGTCGTCTTGGTTTGTTGAGCCAAAGCAAAGGAATCCTTAACCTGCCCCAGAATTTGAGTCTCACCAATAACCATCGAATCCAAACCACTCGCGACCCTGAATAAATGATCGATTGCTTTGTCATTTTCATAAATATACAAATGACTATTGAATTCATCTCGCGACACACCAAACCAATTTTCTATAAATCCGCGAATATAATGTCCGCATAAATGCTCACGGTCTACGACAATGTATAGCTCCGTTCGGTTGCAGGTGCCCACTATGACGGATTCCATGACGCTTTTCGTCTCTTTCAGCTGTTTAAGCGCCAAAGGGAGATCTCCTTCGGCAAACGTAAATTTCTCCCGGATCGAAACGGGTGCCGTCCGGTAATTCAAGCCCGCCACAACAATATGCATAGGTGTCACCTGCCTCCCTCCAAATAATCTCTGTTTATTATAGCATATAACATTCTGGTTCTCCGACAAATTTTTTGTATAAACTGTGAAAGCTGCATAAGGTGTAATGTACATTATTTTCAACCATTTCCTTCAGCTTTATACCGCAGTCCGTTAATTAAACACCCTTTATTATTACGGTAAACGAAAACTACTGCTGCATTTTTTTGCGAAGCAGCTCGGATATTGCCTGATCAGCCTTGGCCATGATAGCACTTTGCGATGAATTGATATCAAGACGCGAAGAAAGCAGCTTGCCGTAGGCATCGAAAAAAATGCTGAATTGCTTGTATACCTCGACTAGTGTCTGCACTTCATCCGATCGCAGGGAACGCTGCCCGCCAACCTGCAGGCGCAGCATGTACTGCATGAGCTCCGGTACTCCTGCTAGTGTCGTAAGAGCTGGATCACCGAAGGCCAGCACAAGATGGTCATGCGTAAAATTAGCCGTATACACCGCCTGCCGCAGCGCATTCAAGCTTTCGGTATCTTTCACCTTGTCTATATTTTGTAAGTAGCTGCTTAATAGCTCCATCTGAAACAATGAAACCTGATACAGCATCTTCCCGGCATCCTGCTTCTCCGTTGTCCCTTGCGCCATAGCATAGATTTGATACAACGGCCACCCTAACAAAAAAATCAACAGCAAATAGAGTACAAGCCTTCGTTTTCTTTTCATGGGGTCCCCCTCAGAGTTTTGCGGAGCAAAACTAACTTCGTAAGCATCTACTTGGTTTTGTGTAACAAAACTGACTTCGTAAACATGCTGAGCCTGTATTGTACAGTGTATGGGGTTTTGTGGACAAAAATAATACCCGCGGATTTCTCCGGGGCACTATTTTTAAAGCATGTTTAATTGGCAACACATATTGCTCTATTTAATTAACTGCATTTGTTTGATTACCGGTGTTTCTACTACGAGCTCACCCATTCCACGAATTAGCTTTTTGGCATGAGTCGTTTCAGGCTTCAAAACGGATACCATATAATCGATAGCCAATTGAGGATCTACCGTCTCGCCACAAGTGTAACAATCCAATGCGGCAAAACCTTTCTCAGGATAAGTATGAATGGAGAGATGACTTTCTGACAGCAATACCAATACCGTTGCACCTTGTGGTTCGAATTGTTTGGCTTGTACCGACATCACTGACGCCCCACATGCTTCTGCTGCCTCCACCATTTGCGCTTGTAACCATTCTGCATTATTGAGAAGATCAAAATCAACCCCCCAAGTATCTACAGCAACGTGTCTTCCGAAAGTCGAATATTCCATCTTTCGGTTCCCCCTTCCTAGGAATAAAATGTTTGAAAAATTTCATCCGCTAGGACCTACGTCATTCACTTCTCGAGGGAGTAATCTCTCGCAACAATAATGTCCTGAGTGAATCCTGGTTCCTATTTTGTTTGTTTTCAACGAGATTAAAAGTACCATCTATTGAACGGAAATGCAACACTTTTTTTTCGGGCAAAAAAAATACTTCTGAATCCTTGGCGGAATCAGAAGTTTTCGTTTAACCAAATCTATACTTAAGCCTCGAGTACAAACAATTGATGAGTCAATTTACCTAAACGTTCATCAATCTGTTCACGAACAGCTAATTCACGAATGTCATTTCTCAGATCCAGTAAGTTGTTCACTTGAGATTTGATACGTTCAATCTCTTGCTCCACCTCGTCCTTGCGG
Organism: Paenibacillus sp. FSL H8-0034; assembly: GCF_038000305.1. Lineage (NCBI taxonomy): Bacteria > Bacillati > Bacillota > Bacilli > Caryophanales > Paenibacillaceae > Paenibacillus > Paenibacillus sp. FSL H8-0034. Next base: position 2,236,841 of record NZ_JBBOBS010000001.1, on the reverse strand, counting down.
AACAAGCTTTCCAGCAAGCCTAACGTATCTTTATGCTCATAAATCACCCGCTCAAGCCCATCCTTGCTTTCTACAATTCGGACTACGGAGCCGCGCTCATATTCATACACCATAATATAAGTTTCATAAATGCGATGAACCGTTGCACTGCCTTTAAAAGTTGAAACTGCTTTGCGCATCAGATTAACAAGTGTTTTATTGCGGATACGGCAAGAGCCGAGGCACACATAAGTATCATAATGCAATTCGAATGACAGGACAATTTCTTGACCCGCATCATCCAAAAGTACGACTTCCTGACTTCCATTATCGAGAATTTTCACCTGCAGGGTTACTTGCTGATCGACAAACATTTGAATAAACATGGCCATTTCGGCTTCCGTTAATTGTAGGCAGGTTTTGACATATTCAGTCGCTAACCTCATTGCCATAAAAATCCCTCGATTCTTTAATTTCGAGCCCTTTACATACCCTGCTGTAAACAAAAAGCTATAAGTACATTATTTTATATATAGTATACTACATAAAACATTAATATTCCTGTCATAAATTCATTAAATTCCGTTTTATTTTAGAAAATAACGCCTTTTCCTCGAAGAATTCCAAGCATATATCTGAATCCCTCTGTTTCCCTTACTAAGTTCTGCGGTTCGCTGCCATGTATGCAAAATTAAGCAACCTACCCTGTAGATTACTTAATGAGTTAGACTATGGATTGGGGGGAGGCTTCGTAATACTTGTTCTACAGGGCTCGGAAGCCCAAGAAATGCAAACTGGTTGCGCATATACTTTATCATAGGCATAGCGGCATCTGCATCAGCTTGCTCCTTAAACCGCTTGACGATTTCAACGACACATGCTGAATGCATACAACCACCGCATTTCCTTAAAATTAGATTTCGGGTTGAAATTTCGTTTCCGGTTCAGTCTTGGTTTCCAACGTTGTTTGGGCTCCCGGTTCAAGCGCAGTTTTCGGCTCAGGGGCTACATAGCCAATCTCCTGCTCAATAACTTGCCATAATTCATCCTTACCAACACCGAGCTCAGATGAAAATAAAACCATACGGTCATGCTTTTCCATTTGCAGTGTTTCTCTGATGATCTTTACATGCTTCTGCCAATGACCCTTTGTTATTTTGTCTGCTTTGGTCGTAACGACAACCAAGGGAACATCATTATGCTTAAGCCAGGCAAACATGGTCTGGTCATCCTTGGATGGCGCATGCCGAATATCAATGATTAATAGCACCAGCTTAAGATGCTCACGGTGCAGTAAATATTGTTCGATAAACTTGCCCCAAATCTCACGTTTGGATTTGGAAACTTGGGCATAACCATAACCTGGAAGATCGACTAAATATAAGTCCGCATTCACTTTATAATAATTAAGCTGCTGGGTTTTCCCCGGCTTGGAGCTGGTACGTGCCAGATTTTTGCGCTGGATGAGCCGATTGATCAGAGATGACTTGCCGACATTCGAACGCCCTGCCAGAGCTATCTCGGGCAAGGCGTCGGCAGGATACTGACTCGGACCAACCGCGCTGATAATAAATTCAGCTTGATTGACCTTCATAATAAATTCCACTCTCTCTTTATGGAGCTGTGCTCCTTTACTTAAACGCCTACAGGCCTGACTAAAGCATATTCCAGTACTTCATCGACATGCGCAACCGGAATAAATCTCAGTTCATTTCGCACGCTTTCCGGAATTTCTTCCAAGTCCTTGGCATTATCCTTCGGAATAATGATCGTACGAATACCTGCTCTGTGCGCTGCAAGGCTTTTTTCCTTAAGCCCGCCAATCGGCAGTACACGGCCACGCAGTGTAATCTCACCTGTCATGGCAACTTCCTTGGACACAGGAATGTTCGTAAGCGCTGAAATCAGGGCTGTTGCCATCGTAATCCCAGCAGACGGTCCATCCTTAGGGATAGCGCCTTCCGGGATATGAATGTGTACATCCAGCTTCTCATGAAAATCGGGAGCTATACGAAGCTGTCCGACACGGGAACGAGTATAGCTGAACGCCGCCTGCGCAGATTCCTTCATGACATCTCCCAGCTTACCGGTAAGTGTCAGCTTCCCGTTGCCTGGCATCACAGTAACCTCAATGACAAGCGTATCGCCGCCTACCTCTGTCCATGCGAGTCCTGTAACGGCGCCAATCTGATCGGATTCCTCCGCCATACCGTGATGGAATTTGGCTGGGCCGAGAAAATCCTTCACATTGTCTGCATGGATCGTAACGATTTCACCTTGGCCAGACACAAGACGCTTCGCCGACTTACGGCAAATAGCCGCTACCTGCTGCTCCAGATTACGCACGCCTGCTTCTCGGGTATACTCCCTGACAATCTTCATGAGTGCTTGCTCATCGATAATCAGCTGATCTTCCCGCAGTCCATGATCCTTCTGCTGCTTGGGCAGTAAAAAATTGCGGGCAATTTTATATTTCTCAATTTCAGTATAACCGGGAATGTAGAGGACTTCCATACGATCCAACAGCGGCCGCGGAATATTGTGCACCGCATTCGCGGTTGTCACAAACATGACATTGGATAAATCAAACGGAACCTCAATATAGTGATCACTAAAAGTGTTGTTTTGCTCCGGATCCAGCACCTCGAGAAGTGCTGCTGCCGGATCTCCACGGAAATCCATCGCCATTTTATCGATTTCATCCAGTAAAAAAACCGGATTCGTCGTGCCCGCATTTTTCATGCCTTGAATAATTCTTCCCGGCATTGCACCGACATACGTACGCCGATGTCCGCGGATTTCCGCCTCATCACGCACGCCGCCCAGTGAAATGCGAATGAATTGTCGACCCAAGGATCGGGCAATCGAACGGGCTATTGACGTTTTGCCGACACCTGGAGGGCCTACCAGACATAGAATCGGACCCTTCAGCTTCTTGACCAGCTGCTGTACCGCCAAATACTCTAACACTCGCTCCTTCGGCTTTTCCAGTCCGTAATGATCCTCATTCAATATTTCCTCAGCATGAATAATGTTCAGATCATCCTCGGTGAAATTGGACCAGGGAATACCAAGCAGCCAATCGATGTAATTACGGATGACACTGCCCTCTGCTGAGGTTGCAGGCAGCTTTTCCAAACGATCAATTTCCTTCTCGATCTTTTCCTTAACCTTGTCGGGAACCTCAGTCTCAGCAAGCAGCGAACGCAGCTCCTCAATCTCGCCTGTCCGTCCCTCTTTATCGCCGAGTTCTTTTTGAATAGCCTTCATTTGCTCGCGAAGATAGTATTCCTTTTGCGTTTTTTCCATCTGCTTTTTGACGCGTTGACTGATTTTCCGCTCCAGCTCCAGCACTTCGCGTTCGTTGTTTAAAATGCTAAGCAGCTTTTCCAAACGATCCTTTACAGGAACCGTTTCTAGAATATCCTGCTTGTCTTTGATCTTCAAGGATAAATGACTGCAGATGACGTCAGCCAAACGACCTGGCTCATCAATATCGGAAACGGCTGCCAGTGTCTCCGGTGTTACCTTTTTTGACAAATTAATGTAATGCTCGAATTGATGCAAAACCGTTCGCATTAAAGCGTCGATCTCGGGATCGCTTGTTTCCTGCTCAGGCAGCTCCCTGACCTGCACCTCATAGTACTCATCATTATTTAAAAATTCGGTAATCTCCGCACGCACTACCCCTTCAACGAGTACACGAATCGTACCGTTAGGAAGCTTTAGCATTTGTCTGACTTTGGCAATCGTACCAATGCGATATATATCTTCTGTGGTAGGTTCTTCAATGTTAATCTCCGACTGCGAGCATAGCAGAATCAAGCTGTCGTCCACCATGGACTTCTCAAGCGCTTTTACTGATTTCTCCCTGCCCACATCCAAATGCAGCACCATACTCGGATAAACAAGCAGCCCACGCAAAGGAAGCAATGGCAAACGCCGCACTTTTATTTTATTCGGTCCCATTCTGAAGCACCTCCTGAGAACTTTGCTTTGGGCAAAGTTGACTTCGTAACATTCGCTGACGTTTACATTTTATCAAAATTAAAATCAAAACACCAATCGCCCTCCCACGCTAATTATCATCTCAACAAAAGAAAAGCCGATGCTGCTATTATTCCAGCGCATCGGCGTGCAGAACCGTAATGGATGCGGCAGGTGCAAAATCTGGTTGTGCTCCATAGGCTTCCGGTAAAAACTTGAATTGTGATCCAAGTGCATAATCCAGGACTTCTTCAATGGAATCCACAGGAATAACCTCTAATCCGTTAAGCCCGCTGAATATTTCCTGCCAATTTTCTTTGGGAATGATGACACGGGTTACACCGGCTTGAAATGCAGCTTCAACCTTCGCCACAACTCCACCCACCGGCTTTACTTTTCCATGAATGCCAATTTCTCCGGTCAAAGCCAGATGGTTATCGACAGGTGTTTGCAATATCGCTGAAGCGATAGCAACTGCCATGGAAATGCCAGCTGAAGGGCCATCAATGGGAGTTCCGCCCGGGAAGTTGACATGTAGATCGAACTTGTAAGGATTGATGCCAAGCTTCCTTAAAACCGTCATTACATTTTCCACAGAGCCGCGCGCCATACTTTTGCGCCTGATCGTCCGCGAGGATCCTCCCATTTCTTCCTCATCAACAATCCCTGTTATTGTCAAGTTTCCTACCCCACCATGAGTAACCGGAATAGCCGTAACCTCGATCTCCAATACCATCCCCAGATTGGGACCATATACAGCCAGCCCATTCACAAATCCGATCTCCGGTTTGGCTCCGACCTTTTTCTCCGGCCTAGGTGGAATTTGCGAGCTGTTGACTACCCATTCCACATCAGCAGCCGTTACTGCTTTGCGAGCATCAGCCAAGGCCATTCCGGCGGCCAGCTGAATAATATTGACAGCTTCCCGGCCATTCGTAGCATGTTTCTTTACAACCTCAACCGCGGCGGGATTAACAGGGAAACCGATTTTGATAAACGCTTTTTCGGCAATCTCGCCAATCTCATTCGGAAGCAGTGGACGAAAAAATATTTCCATGCAACGCGAACGAATAGCAGGAGGTAATTCTTGTGGATTCCGTGTTGTCGCACCGACCATTCTAAAATCAGCAGGCAGGCCGTTTTGAAAAATATCATGGATATAGGAAGGCACATTCGTGTCCTCCGAATTATAATACGCGCTTTCGAGAAATACTTTACGATCCTCCAGCACCTTGAGCAGCTTGTTCATTTGATGCGGGTGAAGCTCACCGATCTCGTCGATAAACAAAATACCACCGTGCGCTTTCGTTACAGCACCTGGCTTGGGCTGAGGAATCCCGGCAACGCCCATTGCTCCCGCACCTTGATAAATCGGATCATGTACAGAACCAATCAAAGGGTCTGCTATCCCACGTTCATCAAACCGCGCTGTTGTCGCATCCACCTCGGTAAATTGGGCATCTTGGCGAAAAGGGGAGTCTTTATTGCTTTTGGCTTCCTCCAGAACTACACGTGCAGCAGCCGTTTTCCCTACTCCCGGTGGGCCATAGATGAGCACATGTTGAGGATTGGACCCGCACAAGGCTGCTTTGAGTGCCCTTAAGCCTTCCTTTTGTCCTACAATATCGTTCATCGCAGTTGGTCTTGTTTTTTCGGATAAGGGCTTATTTAATGATATGGCGCGAAGCTTACGCAATTTTTCCATTTCCTTTTTTGATTCTTTATCGATGGCAGTGCGATTTGTCTGCTGATTGCGCAGCAAATTCCAAAAATACATACCAATCACAACTGCAAAAAACAGCTGGATAATCATCAAAATCACACTAATATTCATTAGGGTCCCTCCTCAGAATTTTTCGCAGAAATTTACTTGGGCAGCATAAACTCGTATCTTGGAAATGACATCACAAGTATGTACCTTGCATGGTAGTATTCCCCTCTTGCAGACACACTAATCCTTACCTGAGAAAGTTTTCAAGCATGTATGATAACAAGGCATAGGAGAACGATAAGGAGTGAAAATGACGGAGGAGGAACCGACCACGTATGCGAATACGAATGATGATCTCAACAATTGTAATTCTCGGCATGACCCTTTCCTGCTCAATCAGCGGTAAGGCAGCATCCAAGCCTTATCCTTATATGATCAATCCTTTTTTAACGAATGTCGACGTGCTGCTCGATGTTGGGCACGGAGGCATAGACAGCGGAACGCTTCACGGAGATGTGTATGAAAAAGATATCAATCTGGAGATGGGGAAAGTTACGTACAGCTTGTTGCGGGAAAAAGGACTTCGTGTTCTTCTCAATCGACTGGATGACTATGCGCTCAGTAGTGAAAACCTTTGGTTTCGCAATCGTTCCAGACATTTGAAGGACTTGGCCCAGCGCAGCCATCTTGCGAACGAAATTCATCCCAAAATCGTAATCAGCCTTCATGTCAATTGGGCAACCAACAGTAAAGCACGCGGACCTGTGGTGCTCCATCAAAAAAGCGATGCAAGCAAACAGCTGGCCACCAGCTTGCAGCGATCCCTGAATCTTTTGTATGCAACAGAAACAGCACCGGTCTATGGAAAAACCTATTTTTTGCTAAAACATATTCAAGTTCCTGCTGTCATAGTGGAAATGGGCTTCATCTCTAACGCACAGGACCGCGAGCAAATGATGCAGCCGCAGAAGCAGCGCCAGCTTGCTGATGCCATCTGTGCCGGTATATTGACCTATCTGCAAAAATAGCCGGCCCACTAAGGGGCCAGCTGTGATATTTTTACAAATTCAGCTATTTGCTTCAAAACAGGCACCGATTGCTGGATAGCGGCTGCAGTGTATTTGCCTGGCGTGCCTACATGACCAATGACAACTGTAGTTTCGTTATCCTTAACGTGTGCCTCCACCTTCCTCGCCTGTTTAAGAATGTGCGCACGCGTGTATTGATCATCCATGAAAATGTGGTTTTCGAGCGTTCGGACTCCCAGCTCCTTGGCTAAGGACTGCACCACACTTTTGTGCGTTGTTTTGCTGTCCAAATAGATCAGATTGTTATTCTTGCATACTTCCAGAATGATACGCATAACTCTTGGATCTGCAGTCACCTTCGAGCCCATGTGATTATTCATCCCGATTGCAAAGGGCACATCATTAATCGCCGCCTGTACCCTTGTGCGGATTTCTTCATCGGACAGATCGGTTGTAATGGCTCCAGGCCCGAGCCAGCTTTTTTTGCCACGTACCGGTTCCATCGGCATATGAACCAATACATCGTGACCAAGCTTGTGTGCCCACTCGGCATCACGCCTTGTCGTCGGTAAAAAAGGCATTACCGCTGCAGTAAATGGAATCGTTAAGGCCATCATTTCTTCCGTGCCACGCATATCATTACCAAAATCGTCAATCACAATTGCTATTTTCTTGGTAATCGCTGGAGCTCCTTCAGGTGTTGGCTCGGCTTGACTTATACCAGAACCAAGGGATATCAGTACGACTGTGCTGGCAATAAGCCACTTTGCAGCTGTGTGCATGGTTACCTCCTTGTGCATCCGTAGAAAGCAGACTCGTAAGCAAATTGTTTTCCTGCTTTCTTATGTTATTCGTCAATACCGGCCAGCCTATGCAAAAACGCCAAAAAGCAGTGCCCCCATCGTACAGAGAACACTGCTTTCCTTAAGTGTAAAGATTTAGATTTATGAGGTCTGAGTGGAATGATGCTTTCTGCCAGGTATCTCGCCTGTTCTCCCAAAATGCTCCACGATAATATCGATTTCTTTCTTAAGCTCGGCCAACAGCTCGGCTTCCGGAACTTTGCGAATCATTTCTCCGTAACGGAACAGCATACCTTCTCCACGGGCTCCGGCGATCCCGATGTCAGCCTCTCTGGCTTCTCCTGGACCATTTACAGCGCAGCCAAGGACAGATACCTTGATCGGCACCTTAATCTTGGCAATATAGTCTTCTACCTCATTAGCGATCGAGAACAAATCAATATCGAGTCTTCCGCAGGTCGGGCATGAAACAAGGGTAGCCGCGTTCGTGATCAAACCAAAGGTTTTGAGCAGCTCACGAGCTACTTTAATTTCCTCAACAGGATCTGCGCTCAGGGAAATACGCAAAGTATTGCCCAAACCCATATTCAGCAAGGCGCCAATACCAGCTGCACTTTTCACTGAGCCCGTAAATAAAGTGCCTGCCTCAGTGATACCGAGATGCAGCGGATACCGGAATGCTTCTCCTGCCTTTTGGTAGGCAGCAATGGCCATCGGCACATCGGATGCTTTCAAGGAAACGATGATGTCATGGAAATCAAGCTCTTCGAGAATATTGATATGAAACAGTGCGCTTTCAACCATAGCTTCCGGTGTCGGATATCCATATTTTTCCAAAAGATGGTTTTCCAAAGAACCTGCATTTACCCCAATCCGAATCGGGATTCCGCGCTCCTTGCAGGCTTTAACAACCGCTTCTACTTTCTCGCGGCGGCCAATATTGCCTGGGTTGATCCGAACCTTGTCAATACCGTTCTCAATCGCCATCAGTGCAAGACGGTGATCAAAATGAATATCAGCGACCAAAGGGATGTGAATTTGTCTCTTGATCTCTTTGATCGCTTCTGCTGCCTCTTTGTTATTAACGGTAACCCGCACCATCTGACATCCGGCTTCTTCCAAACGGTGAATTTCCGCCACCGTTGCTTTGACATCAGCCGTTTTGGTTGTGCACATGCTCTGCATAATGACTTCGTTGCTTCCACCGATTGTCAAATTCCCTACTTTAACGGGAATGGTCTCCGCTCTGTGAAACATAACATATATCTCTCCCATGATACCAAACATCCTCCGCTCCGATTCAAGCCGGATCGGCCAGTAAATGGATTGGAGGCTGCTATGGTTAGTATATACTCAAGCTTAGGCGCTCTCTTCTTTTTTCTTCAACGATGCCTTGCCATCTTTGCTGCCTGCAGTGATTTCGGGAGCGACCTTGGATTGTACAGCTTCCTTGGTTACTACGCAGCTTGAGTTTTCAGTATGAGAAGGTGCTTCATACATCACCTCAAGCATGATGCTCTCAATAATGGCTCTTAAGCCGCGGGCACCCGTATTCCGTTTGATCGCTTCACGAGCAATTTCCTCGAGCGCTTCCGGGTTGAACTCCAAGTTCACGCTGTCCATTTCCAGCAGCTTTTGATACTGCTTAACAAGCGCATTCTTGGGTTCTGTCAGGATGCGAACCAGTGCGGGCTCGTCAAGCGGCTCCAATGTTGAGATAACCGGAAGACGTCCAACGAATTCGGGAATCAAGCCGAAACGAAGCAAATCCTCTGGCAGCACCATGGACAAGTACTCGCCCGGCTTCAAATCAACCTTAACTCCATCCGTACCAAAACCGATCACTTTTTTGCCGAGTCTGCGTTTGATGATTTGTTCCAAACCATCGAAGGCACCACCGCAAATAAACAAGATGTTGGTTGTATCGATCTGAATGAATTCCTGATGTGGATGCTTACGGCCGCCTTGCGGTGGAACCGAAGCTACTGTACCTTCCAGGATTTTCAATAGAGCTTGCTGAACACCTTCACCGGAAACATCCCGTGTAATGGATGGGTTTTCCGATTTACGTGCTACCTTATCAATTTCATCGATATAGATGATGCCGCGCTCTGCTTTTTCCACATCGTAATCAGCAGCCTGGATCAGCTTTAACAAAATATTTTCAACATCTTCGCCCACATAACCAGCTTCCGTTAAAGAAGTAGCATCCGCAATAGCAAAAGGTACGTTCAAAATTTTGGCTAATGTTTGAGCAAGCAGCGTTTTACCGCTTCCTGTTGGTCCCAGAAGAACGATATTGCTCTTTTGCAATTCAACCTCTTCTGATTTGCTTTGCTGTGAATTGATCCGCTTGTAGTGATTATAAACCGCTACAGACAACGATTTCTTAGCTTGTTCCTGACCAATGACGTATTGATCCAAAATATTACGAATTTCCTTTGGCTTTGGTACATCCTTCAGATCAAGCTCTTCTTCGTGACCCAATTCTTCCTCAACGATTTCTGTGCAAAGCTCGATACATTCATCGCATATATAAACTCCCGGCCCGGCTACCAGCTTACGTACTTGTTCCTGCGATTTGCCGCAGAATGAGCATTTGAGTTGGCCTTTTTCATCGTTAAATTTAAACATGGGATCACTCCTTATCCATTCAATTCGCTACGAGTGATGACCGCATCAATGAGCCCATAATTCTTGGCTTCTTCTGCACTCATGAAGTTATCACGGTCGGTATCGCGCTCAATTTTTTCATATGGCTGCCCTGTCCGGTCTACATATATCTGATTCAGCTTTTGCTTGGTTTTGACAATCCAATCCGCATGAATCTTAATGTCTGAAGCCTGGCCTCTGACACCGCCGAGTGGCTGGTGAATCATGACCTCACTATTAGGCAGTGCAAAACGTTTGCCTGGAGCGCCTGCTGTTAATAACAGAGATCCCATGCTGGCTGCCATGCCTACGCAAATAGTAGAAACATCCGGCTTAATAAACTGCATCGTATCATATATACCCAATCCGGCAGTAACAGAACCACCAGGAGAATTGATGTACAAATGAATATCCTTCTCCGCATCACTTGCAGACAAGAATAGCAGCTGAGCAATAACGAGGTTGGCAACATCATCGTCAATGCCGCTACCGATAAAGATGATCCGGTCCTTTAATAGGCGGGAATAAATATCATACGAGCGTTCTCCGCGTCCTTCCTGCTCGACAACCATAGGTATCAGACCCATTGTTCCAACCCCTTTACTTCAAAATGTGGTTCGTTTTTTATTGTATCAGAAAAGAAAACATTACACCAATCGATCGATTACCCTCCCAAACCCTCCCTGCAGGGAGGGCCCCAAAGGGCGCTGCCCTCTGGACTCCCTTTACGGGGGAGATACTGTGGTGTTCTCGGGCCGCTTTCGTTCCTGCGGAACACGCTTGGCTTTGGGTGCATAGGTGCGCTCAGATGGCTGTGGTGTTCTCGGGCCGCTTTCGTTCCTGCGGAACACGCTGGCTTTGGGCGCAGAGGTGCGCTTAGATGGCTGTGGTGTTCTCGGGCCGCTTTCGTTCCTTCGGAACACGCTGGCTTTGGGTGCATAGGTGCGCTTAGATGGCTGTGGTGTTCTCGGGTCGCTTTGGCCCCTTCGGGACAAGCTTTACTTTGGGTGTAAGGGATTATGCTACTTTACTACTTTACTACTTTGCTACTTAGTGATTCTTTACTGCAATTATGTTTGATTGTTTAAGGTGTTCTATGTATTACATTTCTAACATAGGCGTCCCTGCTAAGGGACGCCTATGTTAGACGAACGCGGGTAATTCTACCATATTCGGCCATGACCTTATGTAGTTAACATTTTAAAAAGCAGAAATACATGCAATACCTATAAAGAAAGGCACGCATAGTTATACGTGCCTGACTGCTATAGTTATTTGCTGTTTTCAACAAGGAAAGTAACTGTTTTTCTAACAAGCAAATCATGCTTAAGATCTTCAAGGTTGCCGTTCGCGCTCAGAATCGCATGAAGCTCTTCAGGAGTACGTTGGTATGAAGGAGCAAGATTGCCCAATTCAGCTTGGACTTCAGCTTCCGTAACGTCCAAACCTTCTGCTTTGGCAATAGCTTCCAGAACCAGGTTATTGCGAACGCGTTTTTCAGCGTCATCACGCATTTGGACTCTTAGAGCCTCATCGTTTTGACCTGTAAACTGGTAGTACATTTCGATATTCATGCCTTGAGTGCGAAGACGATTTTCGAATTCTTTAACCATTTGCGTGGTTTCGTTGTCGATCATCACAGGAGGAATGTCGATTTGTGCTGATTCAGCCGCTTTTTCAACAACATCCGCTTCTTTTTTGCGCTCGATTTCAGCTGCTTTACGAACACTCAGATTGTTTTTAAGATCGGATTTGAACTCTTCCAATGTTTCAAACTCACTGATATCCTTAGCAAACTCGTCATCCAGAACAGGAAGATTTTTGCGTTTGATGTCATGCAATTCGATCTTGAAGATCGCTTCTTTGCCTTGCAAATCTTCGGATTGGTAATTTTCAGGGAAAGTTACAGTAATATCCTTCAAATCACCTTTGTTCAACCCTACAACTTGCTCTTCAAAGCCCGGAATAAAGCTGCCGCTTCCCAGTTCAAGGGAATACTTCTCGGCTTTTCCGCCTTCAAATGCGACTCCATCAACGAATCCTTCGAAATCGATGGAAACTACATCGCCATTCTCAGCTGAACCTTCTTCAAGAGGAACCAATTCTGCATGACGCTTTTGCAGTTTGTCCAGCTCAGCAGTAATTTCTTCTTCTGTAACTTCAGCCTCATTAACTTCAAGCTCCAGACCTTTGTATTCGCCCAATTCAACTTCAGGCTTTACAATAACTTTTGCTTTGAATTTCAGGTTTTGGCCTTTAGCAAATTGCTCCACATCAACTTCTGGACGATCAACCGGATGAATACCAGTTTCTTCAACCGCTTCCACATAAGCCTCGGGAACAACGATATCCAGAGCGTCTTGGTACAAGCTTTCTACGCCGAATTTCGCTTCAAAGATCGAGCGTGGCACTTTCCCTTTACGGAAGCCCGGTACATTTACTTTTTGAACTACTTTTTTGAATGCTTTGTCGAGAGCCGCAGCCACTTGATCTACTTCAACCTCAACATCAAGAACGCCTACGTTCTTCTCTATTTTTTCCCAGCTTGCTTTCATTTTATGCTTTCCCCTCCAAAAATTATCCATTACAAATCGATGTTTCCTTTAAGGTAAACACGAAATGTTGTTCCGGCAATATAACCATTCTATTATAACATATACTTTTCTTTTTTCAAGCAATGTCCATAAAATCATTTAACAGGTCTTTGTGAAAAAAACTCTGCGGCAAATTGGAGAATGATCCGATAGGACTGTTCCCATTGAAACATCAGGTCGTTCGTGATCCCGTAAAGCTCCAGCACTTCGTCCTTCGTGCCGCTGTTAAATACCTTATCAAGCAATACAAAATGCAGCGCGGCCGCCCAGACATCAACGCCGTCCCGATCCTGTCGAAGAATCTGATTATAGGATGATGTTCCATAAATATAAGCAAGAAATTCATTCCAGGTCTCTTGAGCATAATAAAACAATGCTGGCTGACTGATCTGGCTCATTTCCTGAAAACGTTCCATAATCTCATTTATGGGCGATGGAAAATCCTCAAAGCTTTTGGGGGTATCCTCCACGTCCACTACAATCTTCTCTCCATGCTTGTCCAGCGTGAGCGGGCCTGTAACTCCACGGAGCTTAAGTGTTTGTAGTCCTTTATATTGAATTAAAGGATGCTGCTCATGAGCCGTCAGCCATTCAGAAATGCTGGTATCGATCGCGGGATGGTCAATGAAGGCCAGTTGATCCAACGCCAATAGCTGATTTTCTAACGATTGCGGCTGTTGAAGCATAGCGAGCAATTTCTCTGCGTACCCACTATCCGTCTTTGCTTTAATCGACAAATGCTGCCTGAGCAAATCCGCTTCAGTCAGATCGTCCTCTTCTTCCCCGGTAGCAAAGATTTCTTCCGGAAACATCGTCTGCAGCCACTCCAAGAGCGCCTGCCATTCTTCTTCAATCCTTGCATCCTGATGGTGACAGGTCAATAAAAAGCCCAGCAGCTGAATGGCCTCGCCATAGCGCTCAGTCTCCAGCATTCGGGTGAGCTCGAATTGGTAAAACTCGACGGTTTTAGGAAAAAGAATGACATTCTCGTTCGGCTTCTCGGACAAAAGCCCATCACCTCCTCCTCGGCTTTAATGTTGAGAGCAGTTTAACCGATTGGCCGATGGAATGCAAAATCTGTTGAATGCTTATGAATTTAAGTATGCCTCATTATGTATACCATAATTTCATGGCTGTGCAGCTTCTTGTCATGTTGTCATTACCCCTTATCGCGTCAATTGAATATTCGACACCAAGAAGCAACAAAAAACAACGGAAGGAATCCTCCGCTGTCCTGGTAAAGCCTTATACAATTTTCATCGCTGCTTGAATCAATTTGGCTTTAATATCGGGATCTCGATCAATAAAAGCATACATTTTGTCTATGGTTTCTTTATTTTGCAAATAATCCTTTTCCGATTGAATCGCTTCATGAGACCATTCCAGCAGCAGCTTTTCCGCTGCTCCCAAATCATTCAGTGCAGTATGAAGGCTTGTCTCTTCAATGAGCTCTTCAATTTTCTCTTGATTAACTACACCAAGGACTTTGACAACTGCCAGCTTATTTTGAAACGCCTCATTCGCTTTCTCAAAGCGTTCTTTGGCTTCTTTATATTCGCTTTGTGCCTTGGAGAATTTTGTTTTCCTCATAAGTAACCACCTCATCATTCTTGATCGAATCAGTTCGCCCGTTGAGCATGTGCATATCGGAGCATAAACTGAAAAACCTGTGTAATTGTACTATCCGTCATACGGTTAGAGTGGGATAATTTCACTCGTTCTATTCATGCGGAACGAAACCAATAATAAAGCACTAACGCATAGTTTAAACGGTATTTTGTTTTTTGTCTATCTTTTCCTCTTGCAAGGACAGACATTTTCTGATTTTATACCGCATAACCTTTATCATCTGCTGTCGCTGCCGAATGGCTGGTCATTCGCCAACACAAACACTCTAAGAGAGGATGAAGGCTATGTGCGGAATAACAGGATGGATTGACTGGCAAAAAGATTTAACGCAGTATCCGTCCGTTTTGGAGCAAATGACGTATACGCTGCTAAATCGGGGACCCGATGCTTCCGGTACCTGGATCACCCCGCATTGTGCGCTCGGGCACAGACGTCTTAGCGTTATGGACCCAGCCAATGGAGCTCAACCCATGGTGCGCCATTACGGAGAAAACGTGTTTACTATTGTGTACAATGGAGAATTATATAATGCTCCCGAGTTAAAAAAAGAGCTTGAGCTGCGCGGACATGTTTTTCATACGACTTGCGATACGGAAGTGCTGCTCGTTTCGTATATCGAATGGGGCCGCTCCTGCGTGGATCGCTTGAATGGAATTTATGCTTTTGGCGTTTGGAATTCGCAAGACCAATCGTTATTTCTCGTCCGCGATCGGCTGGGTGTTAAGCCGTTATTTTATTCTTACACGGATGGTCGACTGCTGTTCGGCTCCGAGCCCAAATCGATATTAGCCCATCCCGATTTTCCTGCTCAAATCAGCGGAGAGGGTCTTGCCGAGATCTTCGCTGTGGGTCCAGCACGTACTCCTGGCCACGGCATATACAGCAATATGTCGGAGCTGAAGCCTGGTCATTGGCTGAATATGGATCGTAATGGCTTGAGCATACGCCCCTACTGGAAGCTGGAAAGCAAGCCGCATGAGGACGATATCGATACGACTGCACAGCGGATTCATGAATTACTGCAGGACACCGTACAACGTCAAATGGCCTCTGATGTCCCCATCTGCACATTATTGTCCGGAGGACTCGATTCAAGCGCTCTAAGCGCATTTGCAGCTAACTACAACAAAGAGAATGACTTGGGGCAGCTCCATACGTTTTCGATTGATTATGTGGACAATGCCAAATATTTCAAATCGAATGCATTCCAACCCAATTCTGACGCGCCATGGATTAAACGAATGACGGAGTTTCTCGGCAGCGAGCATCATTATCTTGAATTCGATACGCCTGAGCTGGTGGAATCGCTAAAAACCGCCGTTTTTGCCCGTGATTTACCCGGTATGGCCGACGTAGACGGCTCTTTATATTTGTTTTGCCGTGAAATTAAAAAGGCAGCTACCGTGGCCATCTCAGGTGAAGCGGCCGATGAAATCTTTGGTGGCTATCCATGGTTTCATAAGGAAGAAACGCTGAAAGCCAACACGTTTCCATGGTCCCTCGCTACCAAGGATCGGGTCAATCTGCTTTCGCCTGATTTTCTGGATTGGGTTAAGCCTGAGCAGTATGTACAGGAGCGTTACCGTCAGGCACTTTCCGAGGTACCGCGGCTATCCGGAGAAAATCATGATCAGAACCGGATGCGCGAAATGTCTTATTTGAATATTACCCGCTTTATGCCGACTTTACTTGATCGTAAGGACCGAATGAGTATGGCTGTAGGGCTGGAGGTACGAGTACCCTTTTGCGACCATCGACTTGTTGAATACGTTTGGAATATTCCATGGGAAATGAAATCGGCTGGTGATCGGGAAAAAGGCATTCTACGCAGAGCGCTTCGCGGCGTCTTGCCGGAGGACGTCTTAACACGTAAAAAAAGCCCTTACCCCAAGACGCACAATCCAAGCTATCTGGAGGCTGTGCGTACTTGGGTACTCGACATTCTGAATGACCCTAACTCTCCGCTGCTCACCTTTATCGATGTCGATAAAATTCGCGCTCTGGCCGAAGGTGATGCCGATCAGTTCAATTTGCCGTGGTTCGGGCAGCTCATGACAGGTCCGCAGCTGTTTGCCTATTTGGCACAAGCAGATACATGGTTAAGGCACTATAAGGTATCGATTCGGTAGGTAGAGCGGCCAAGTGAGTGTTTCGCACTAGAGCAGGGACAAACAAAAACAGGGCAGCAGCCGGAGTTAAATCGGCTGCTGCCCATTCATTTGAGTGGAATCAAAATCATGTAGATTCGGATTTACTGCTCAAGACTTCGCTTCAATCGCATGACGCAGGGATTGAAGCGCATGGCCGCGGTGGCTAATTCTGTTCTTTTGCTCGCTCGTAAGCTCCGCCATCGTTTGACCGTACTCCGGTATGTAGAACAGCGGATCATAGCCGAAGCCGTGATTCCCTCGGGGAGCACTTATAATTTGACCTTCACATTCACCTTGCGCCTGCGCGATGCTGTGTCCGTTCGCATCAACAAGGCATAACGCGCATACAAATCGTGCACGACTTAAAATATGGGGGCTATGGCTATTAACAGGAATCGAAGACGGTTCGGATAATGCCAGCAAAGATTGCAGCAGCTTGCTGTTATTTTGTTCATCCGTTGCTCCCTCTCCGGCATAACGAGCCGAATATACACCTGGGTCGCCATTCAACGCATCCACGCACAATCCGGAATCATCAGCAATTACCGGAACTCCCAAGGACAAGGCTATCGTACGAGCTTTAATATAAGCATTATCAGCAAATGTCGCTCCGTCCTCCACAATTTCGGGCAAGCCGCTGAAATCACGCAGGCTCTTGATGACAATATGCTCATCTGCAAACATCGCCGCCAGCTCTTTCACCTTACCCTCATTGCTGGTGGCGACTACAATTTCAGTTCCGAGCTGCCGTCGCATGGGAAATCCTCCTGATCCGGGCTGAAATCTCCGGTCCTAACGCCTCTTCCTGAGCAAGAATCATTTCTTGAATGCCAGTCTCTGCAAGTGCAAGCAGCTCATTAAGCTCGTCCCGGGAAAATGGTGACTCCTCACCGGTTCCCTGAACCTCTACAAACTTACCTTCTCCGGTCATGACGACGTTCATATCCACCTTGGCTTTGGAATCCTCTTCATAGTTCAGATCCAGACAAGACTTCTCATTCACAACTCCAACACTGACAGCCCCCAGAAAATCCCGGATCGGATAGGATTTGAGATTACGATCCTTGGCGAGCTTGTCGATTGCAAAAGCCATCGCGATAAACGCGCCGGTTATTGAGGTAGTACGCGTACCTCCATCCGCCTGAATCACATCACAATCCAGTGTAATCGAACGCTCTCCAAGCGCCTCCAGGCTGACCACCGACCGAAGTGCACGTCCGATCAGACGTTGAATTTCCATCGTGCGTCCGCCAAGCTTGCCTTTAGCCGATTCCCTTTGGTTACGAACCTGGGTTGCTCTTGGGAGCATCGAATATTCCGCCGTGATCCAGCCTTTCCCTTGCCCTTTCATGAAGGGAGGGACTCTTTCCTCAATCGTTGCCGTACAAATGACCTTGGTCTCCCCGACCTCGATAAATACCGATCCTTCGGCATGCTTATTATAATGCGTAGTAATCGCAGTAACTCTTGTCTGGTTATGCTGTCTGCCATCGCTTCTCATTGTGAACTTGGTTCCTCCTTAAAATACCCTAATTAACCTTACCCATTGTAACAGAGTCCAACATGCAGTTCCAACAAAATAAGGGAGCGTGAGCTCCCTTATGCTTTGCTTCCTTATAATTTGGATGGGTTGACCTCGGAGGGTCTGCTGACGGGCTTGCTGTAGCTTTGATTATCAGTGGTGCTGACTTTAGCATCTCCATTAACTGTGATTTGAACCTTGGTTGCGGCTCCTGCATTTTCCGTTAACGACAATACAACTGCCCTCATCGCATTGCCAGGAGCTTTTTTGTCAGGTCCCAATACCTTATCGGAAAAATCTACGGTGATCAAATCACCAGCTTTTTGAATATGCTTGAGCTCTGAGCCAGGCGTCATGACGGCAGAAAGTCCTTTCTTCTGATCGGGCCCTACAATAAGCTGCTCAATGACAGACTGCGCTACATTATCTGTACGTTTAATCATTCGTGTAACAGGAACGTAATAGCTGTACAGATCTTTATTTTGCCCCAGAAAATATAGGGTTACCGGTGTAGACTGCCCATACTCCACACCATCCTGCTTCTCCAGATTAATGCCAAACGCTCTCGTAAGCGGTTCATCGAGCGGTGTTCCGCCCTGTGGCATTTCCGTCAATGCTTTCCCTTCCACCCGCAGCTGCACCTTTTCCACCGAAGGAAACCCGGTTAGCGTCCATACGATGGCTTCTAATATTTTTCTTTCGTCCTGTAGATTATAATCCGTGAAGGCTTTGGACAAATCGACAACCGCCAATTTTTGATCCTTCACAATATTGATACCTTTGACTGTTGTACCCTTAGGCAAAATTCCTATAAAACCGGAAGGCATGTTTTTGGAGGCTGCACTTCCCTCAACCATCGATTCCAATGCGGTTTTGGCCACCTCAACCGATTTTTCAACCTGCAGGGCAATGGGAGCGATAAAACCATTCTCATCCTTGGCATAGACGGTAATAGCCGCAAGATTCTGGGCAGTTGTGCCGCTGACGGGTTGGGTTATCGTGGGTGCTGCAGCAGGTTCGACACCCGTCGGTGGAGGGTCAATCGGCTGCGATTGTTCCTTCGTACCCAGCAGGGAACAGCCCGATGTCAGCAGTACAATTGCGCTCGTCACAGCTGCCAATCGAATCCATGGATATTGTTTCATGATAGTTCCTCCTACGAATATAATTGTTTGTCCAATTCTCTTATTCCCACTATACGAAGGACAGCCTGCTTTTATGACAACCTGTTTTGTGAAATATAAGACCGAACCGAGTATTGTATTGATTTTATGTATTGATTATTTTTATAATAGGTTATGATTATAATGATCTATTTGTACAGCTCATTCGTAGTTCCAAAGTAATAAGAGTATGAGTCTCTCCCATAATAACGAGGTGATGACGATGCAGCCGAGCCCTTCTGGACATGACGTGTTTTTCCGTCAGCTATTTGATCAAAGCACTGACCTGATACAAGGCATTACACTTGATTATAATCTTGCTTATATTTCTCCATCCTGCTCAACCTTGCTTAAGCGCTCTCCAGAGGACCTGCTTGGACAGCCCTGCTACAGTCATATATATGAAGACGATCTCATACGATTTCAACAAGCAGTTGAGCAGTTGATTCACGAGCAGATCCCTTTTCATCTCCAATATCGATATGTGCAGGCGAACGGCTCCTTGATTTGGCTGGAAAGCAAAGGTTCACTCGTTCAAATCGAACACAATCTGGCCGGTGTCGGATTTATCACACGAGATATTAGTGAACACAAGAGCATTGAAGAAAACCTTACCCAGATGGCTTATTATGATTCCTTAACCACACTGCCCAATCGCAGACTGTTTCAGGATCGTTATTACCAGTCTTTGTTGGCTGCCAAAAGGTATCAACGAAAGATGGCCCTGCTCTATTTGGATTTGGATGATTTCAAGCTGATCAATGATCATTACGGTCATGCGGTTGGTGATGATTTGCTCAAAATGGTAGCAGCCCGCTTATCTCACTGTGTTCGAGACCCCGATACAGTTTGCCGTTTGGGTGGTGACGAATTCGTTATTTTGCTGCAACAGTTTGAACAAAAGGAGGATATCGTGAAGGTCTCCGAAAGAGTGCTGGATGCCATTAGCAGCCGTTTTGTCATCCAACATCATGATATTTTCATCACCTGTAGTATGGGAGCCGCCTACTATCCACATGATGGTAGCGATGGCAATGAGCTGCTCGATATCGCGGATGCCGCCATGTATCAAGCCAAAAGAAGCGGTAAAAACGATATAAAGCTATAAATGCTGTTCAATACGCGCACAAGAATAGGAGAGATCATCATGACCGTACCCGTTCCCTATAACTTAAATTCAGCCAGTGTGGCCAATGCGGCCAAAAGCTGGTTGATCCAAAGAGGCGTAAAAGTCACAGATATGGCAGAATTAACTTATTTTCTGCAAAAGGACTACTATCCGACCCTGACGATGGAACAATGTATCGAAAGCGTTAATGCCGTCATCGAAAAACGTGAGGTGCAAAATGCGATCCTGACTGGCATTCAATTAGATATGCTTGCCGAGGAAGGCAAGCTCTTGCCTCCTTTGCAGGAGATGATCGAGAACGATGAAGGACTTTATGGATGCGATGAAATTCTGGCCCTTTCCATTGTGAATGTATATGGAAGCATCGGCTTAACAAATTTCGGATATATCGATAAGCTCAAGCCCGGCATTCTCAAGATGCTTAATGATAAACACGGAGAACACAAGCATACCTTTCTCGATGATATCGTAGGTGCTATTGCCTCCGCGGCGAGCAGTCGAATTGCACACCGTAAGCAGGCAGAGAAGGAAATCGATCAACAGGCCGGCAATTAATTTACTCCCCGGATTTAAACATAAGGTACTGGACTGCGTTGTCGCTTTCGTTACCGTAACTCAAAAAACACAGGATGCGCCTCCCGATTGGGAGATGCTACCTGTGTTTGTTTGGATTGAGCTTTTGAACCTCTGGTTGCCATATGTAGTTGCTAATAATTGCCACAGTTATCTGATGCTTAACGCTTTGACAACATAGCTGTAAGCTGCCTCACTCCAGCGCTGCTTACAATCAGCTAGCAGCTCCTGCTTCGCTTCTTCAGCTGAAATCCGTACCGTATTCAGCCCATGCTGGTCGATCCAAACCTCGGACAATACGTAGCAGGTGCTGTTCCAGCCATTTTTGTTGCCCTGCTCGTTCAAACGATCAGAGATTCCCGCAATGACCACCTCTGTTGAGCTCTGAAGCTCAATTAACGTTTTATCGAATTCAGCTTTATCTTCTTTACTCGCCAAACCGACTGCTCTACGTAATGTTTTCACATCAATGCCGGGATTATCACGTATTACCTCATAGAGTCGTACCGTATGTCGCGACGCCAGTCCATCCTGGTAACGCTCTTCCACTTCCATCGATGACTCCAGTGCACGACACCATAGTGGAAACAGTCGGGAATCGATCAGCATCGGCTTTTTTTTGAAAAAGCGACCGTAGGCCGCAATCCCTTCACCAGCAAAACGATCTCTCCACAGCCACGGATCACTGGCCTCTCCCGTATGCCAGGCAGCTTTCTCTGTTATCGATTCCAAAGAAGGATGCTCCGGAATAAAGCTGGATAACGGTACAACTCCCATTTCCTTTACAATGGATACCGCTTCTTCAAAGGTATGAATCTTTGTCATTAGCTTTGTCACCTCATTATTCGTCCTTATCAGCGAATCGCCTGAAAATGAACGATACCTTCCTGGTCTGAACGCTTCAAATCTCCAGTATCCAGCAAATAAATCAGATGCGCCAACGTTTCAGACAAGGCGAAACGCAATTGATGAAGCGTAAGTCTCTCGCCAAAGGCTTCCCGGCAAACTTCGTATGTAGTCCGCGGCTCAGCTATTAAGGCTTGTCGCATCGTTGCAAGTCTTGCTTCGTGATGATCGATCAGCTCGAGTGTCCTGCGGGAAAACGTCTGAAACGGCTCACGATGCCCAGGATAGGCCCAGGCAACGTCATAACTGCTCATCTGATGAAGACTCTGCAAAAAACTCCCAAGCGGGTTCTCATCGATCCCTCCAGGCAAATAGCTGATATTCGGAGATATTTGCGGAATCACATGATCCCCGCACAGCATCTCCTTCGTTTCCTCCCGGTAGAAGCACACATGACCTGCAGCATGACCTGGCGTATGTATCGTCTCATAGTCATGGTCTCCGAGCCGTATCAGCTCTCCTATCGGGATCAGAGTAACCTGCGGCTGTGGCGATACCATAGCAACGAATTCTTCCATATGTGCTTTCATAGGCTGCAGAAGCTCGGCAGGCAGCCCATGTGCTTGGAACAAAGTCAGCAGCGAATTCGTCATTGGCTGCCCTTCTCCCCACAGCAGTCGTACCTGCTCATAACCGATGGACGACATGCGAACAGGCGCAGCAGAGCGCTCCTGAAACCAGCCAGCCAGCCCATAATGGTCCGGATGGTGATGAGTCAGCACAATTTGCTCGATATCGCGATACACGATCCCAAGCTCCTGCAGCACCTGCTCCCAGCATTGCTCAGAGGCTTCAGTATGAAGACCGGGATCGAGCAGCGTAAATCCGTCCTTACCGCGTATAAGATAGCTGTTCACCCACCGAAGCGGGAATGGCAGCGGAACTTTGATTTGATGTATCGCTTCATTATGTAACGTTATGAGCCCCATGCGTTCCTATCCTTTCCGCCGTCCCACAAATATCATGCGTTTCGATTCAGTCTTATCGTAAGGAGAAGCATCATAAGCACCATACACATGCAGGACCTCAAGCCCAACACGATCCAGCATGGTTAGGAAGGCTTCCTGATGATACAGCTTAACCTGCTCCAGATAGGAGCGATCCTCGGCTCCCGGCTCACTCACCACGATGGTTTTACGAACAAAGCCGTCCTCGATCTTTCGAGTTTCTTCAATCGTGCTGCTTCCTTCTGTTCGTTTTGAAAAAGGGACGAGGTTCCGTTCCACAAATTCCGGGTTCAAAAAGTCGATAATAAACTGGCCTTGACCAGACGGCTTCAGAAGACGATAAATCTCCTGCAGCACCTTTTCGTTCTCGGCATCCTCTTCAAAATAGCCGAACGAAGTAAATAAATTAACGACGGCATCAAATTGCTGGTTGATCTGCACATCGCGCATATCCCCTTGAATCCATTGAACCTTCTGCTGTGTATCCAATCGAACAGCTTCCTTCAGCAGGACGCCAGACAAATCAATTCCCGTAACCTTATAACCACAATCAGTCAGAGCCATCGAATGTCTGCCCATTCCACAGCATAAATCAAGCACTTCAGCACCTTGATCAAGCTTAAGCCATTCAATCATTCCTTTGACCTCGTTATAGGCACCCTGCATATCACGGTGTTTATAAACGAGCAAATAGTCATCTCCAAAGCTATTTTTATACCAATCTGACATGTATATTCTCCTTTGCTGCAGGCTCTCTATGGGAGGTATTCCTCATCATCCTGCTTGACCTTATTCAATCTTACCAAATTTTTATTAGCGAGTCACAATATACTGAAAAAAAGTAAGCTGCAAAGCAAAAATTCGTTCTGGATATACTTTATTTTAAAATGAAATAAAGAATGCTATACTAACGATGGAAACGTCAGAAAAGCTGTATGTAAATTACTTGGTTGTGGATTCCAATTTGTTGTATACTATAAGCCTATAAATAAGCTTGGGATACTTGGGATTGGATGGGATGATGATGCAGCTTCATGCAATTGAAGAGCGAATTAACGGTCGTAAACATAAGGAAATTTATGATTGGATACGACGTCAGGATACGATTTCCAAAATAGATTTATTAGAGCACAGTCAAATGACCGGAAGCACCTTAACCCGGACATTGGAGGAGCTGACCGATCAAGGCTGGCTGCTCGAAGCAGGCTTTGGGGAATCCACCGGGGGCCGGAGGCCGATCCTATATCAAACCAATCCAACAGCAGGCTATGTGTTTGGTCTTGATATTTCAAGAATGATCTCCAAATTAGTTCTGTGTGACCTTCATATGAACAAGCTGGATAGCAGCAGCTGGACGATGGATGAAACCATGACACCTGAGCTTCTGCTTGATCAAATTGCCAAGACCGCATCCGCCATGCTGCTTAAACACGACATTGCTGCAGCCTCTGTGCTGGGTATGGGGATTGGGGCTGTGGGTCCGTTGGACCGATTCTCGGGGGTTATTCTCGAAACGCTGTATTTTCCGGCTGAAGGCTGGCAGGATGTGCAGATCAGCAGCTATTTGCAGGCGCAGCTTGGATTTCCTGTCAGGCTGGATAATGGAGCCAACATGGCTATTATCGGTGAATCGTGGTCAGACCGTAATCGGGATTATCGGCATCTGCTGTATGTCCATCTGGGTGTCGGTATTCGCTCGGCCATGATGTCTAACGGTAAAGTTGTATACGGCGCTGTTGATATGGAGGGCTCTATCGGCCAAATGATTATTCAGACCGATGGTCCCCGACTGGGTAAGCGTGGGAACTATGGGGCTCTGGAAACCTTTGCTTCCATACATGCCTTGGAGCAGCAAGCACAATCACGTTTAAAGCAAGGTCGGGAAAGCTCGTTACGCAGGCTTGAATCCGATCCTGAGGCTATCGGCTTTACTCATTTAGCACAAGCCTTGCAGGAACAGGACCCGTTAACTGTGGAAATATTCACGCAATCAGCGACTTATTTTGGGATTGGCTTGTCCAATCTGCTCAATATTTTGCATCCTGAAAAGGTCATTTTGGGTGGATCGCTGGTCAGCAGTCATCCAAGCTTTTTTCATACGGCAACCCGGGTGGCTATCCAAAATACATATCATTATCCAACGTATCAGGTTGTTTTTAGTCAAGGCCATCTGGGTGAGGAAGCCATCGTTACAGGGGCGGCCATATCCGTGATCAACCAATTAACTGACATCTGATGCAGTGATTAACAACCAAGGAGGACATATCCTATGAATGAACCTAAGAAGCCATCCTGCTGCTCAACGAGCCGATCGGATGGAGAAACGAACTCAGTCTCAAATTCACCTGATGCGCACATCAGCTCGGCAGCCTCCTCCACACCGTCCCAACCGGACAATTCTGAAGCCAGGCATAACAGCCCTGTCGGGTTTGAATCCATGGTGTACTTGCCAGGAGGCGAGTTTATGATGGGTACAGACGACCGGGAAGGCTTCCCTGACGATGGAGAGGGCCCTGTACGCGCTGTTACTATTCAGCCCTTTTACATCGATCCCTATGCAGTTACAAACGCTGAGTTCGGCGAATTTATTCGCTCTACCGGCTACAGGACTGAAGCGGAGCAGTTTGGCTGGTCTTTCGTATTTCATTTGTTCGTATCTCCTGAAACCGCTGCTAAAGTGAAGCATGTCGTACAGCGGACACCTTGGTGGTGGAATGTGGAAGGCGCCGATTGGGCGCACCCCGAGGGTCCCGATTCAACTGTTGAAGACCGACTGGATCATCCAGCGATACATATTTCGTGGAACGATGCTGTCGCCTACTGCCGCTGGGCTGGCAAGCGACTGCCTACCGAAGCAGAATGGGAATATGCAGCCCGCGGAGGATTGGTCCAAAAACGTTATCCATGGGGCGATCTGCTGAAGCCTGGAAGTGAGCATCTGTGCAATATTTGGCAGGGTAAATTCCCCGACAAAAATAACTGCAGCGACGGTTATGCCGGCACAGCACCTGTACATGCGTTTCCTCCTAATGGTTACGGACTCTACAATGTATCCGGCAATGTCTGGGAATGGTGCGGTGATTGGTTCAGTCCTACATGGCACCTGACTGGCACGAGGGTGAATCCTAAAGGGCCACAGCAGGGAACAAATCGTGTCATGAGAGGCGGCTCGTATTTATGCCACAAATCGTATTGTAACCGTTACCGCGTAGCTGCACGCAGCTCCAATACTCCTGATAGCTCAAGCGGCAACATGGGCTTCCGCTGTGCTGCCGATGGACAATCCGTTTACTCTAAGTGAAAAAGGGTAATCTATAGGGTAGGAGGGATTCGTGCCGTATGGAACTTTTTCTGATTGTTTTGCTGCTTCTTGCTTTAATTGGCGTATCGATGATTCTCAATCGTTTTGTGCCATTCATCCCTGTTCCGTTAATTCAGGTAGCTCTGGGTTCCCTCGTAGCTGTTTTTCCATGGGGTGTTCATTTTACCTTGAATCCCGAACTGTTTTTTGTATTATTCGTTGCTCCACTGCTGTTTAATGATGGAAAGCGAGTCCCGCGTGAGGAACTATGGAATCTGCGAGCCCCCATTTTATTGCTGTCCCTCGGACTTGTATTTGCAACCGTGTTTGTTGGCGGCTACGTGATTCACTGGCTGCTTCCGGCAATCCCGTTATCCGCAGCATTTGCTTTGGCAGCGATCTTATCACCGACGGATGCGGTGGCGGTAGGGGCCTTATCAGGCAAAATCCGAATGCCTTCAAAAATAACCCATCTTCTTGAAGGCGAAGCCTTAATGAATGATGCTTCCGGACTGGTAGCTTTCAAGTTTGCGGTAGCAGCAACGGTCAGCGGTGTATTCTCACTACCTGAAGCGACAGCAAGCTTCTTCCTGATCTCCATTGGCGGGCTGCTATGCGGCTGTCTCCTGTCACTGCTCATTATTCGCATACGTGTATTTCTTCGTCATCTCGGCATGGAAGATACTACCATACATATGCTGATCCAAATTTTGACCCCGTTCCTGATCTATTTGGCAGCCGAGGAATTAGGCTTGTCCGGCATACTTGCCGCTGTAGCGGGCGGAATCATTCATGCGATTGAACGGGATCGTTCCGAATCCTCTCTGATGGAATTAAAAATTGTATCGGTCAGTACCTGGAGCATGATTCTGTTTATTTTAAATGGTTTGGTTTTTCTCATTCTTGGTCTGCAAATTCCGAATGTGGCCGAAATTGTCATCAAGGACTTAACTATCAGCAATGTTCAGATGCTTATCTATATTCTGTTAATATCACTTACGCTAGTCGCACTTCGGTTTGTTTGGGTATATGGCTTTTGGCGAGCGGAATCATCTTTCAGCAAAAAAGAGCACATCGGGAAGCCGCAGCTCCGTCCTGCTCTGCTCATAGCGATATCCGGTGTCAGGGGAACGATCACCTTGGCAGGAGCTTTCTCGATTCCCTTATTTTTGGACGACGGAACCGCCTTTCCTGAACGCAATGTGATTATTTTTCTGGCCGCAGGCGTTATCCTTATCTCGCTTATAACTGCAAGTGTGCTGCTGCCCCTGCTTTCAGACAAACCTGATACAGGCAAGGAACGCGATAAGCAGCGTTTGGAGCAGGATGCCAAAATCCAATTATTGGAAGAAAGCATACATATCGTCAAAGAAGAAATTAACGAGGAAAATAAGGATGCAGCTTTGTCGCTCATCTCGGATTACAACAAGCATATCCAGCAAATTCGCAGCGATGGACTGGCAAGCCAAATCCAATTCCGTAAGATGGAGCGTGAAATTCGGTTGATCGCCTTGAATGCGGAGCGACATGAAGTCAAGCGTTTGGTAGATGAAGGTACGCTTAACCAGGAGGCTGCTTATACAATAAGCCTGCTTTTGAACCGTTCGGAAATGCTTGTAACCCGTCGCTTGCAATATGTTCTCAGACTGTTTCTAGTTATGGTGAAGCGATGGATCTGGAAGTTATTTGGTGGGGGCAGAAAACCGTCACAAGCCCTTCCCATCGAACAGTTTGAAATCCTAAAAGCTGCCAAGCTGTTAACTTCGAAAGCCGCCATCACCGCCATCCAAAATCATATCAATACCGTTAACAGAGATGCAGCGCAAGAGGTTATTTCGAACTACAGACAAGGTATGCAAAAATTAAATAGTATTTTCAAACCCGCGCCTTCCTACGAAGATTTTAAAAAGCATAAAAAAGAACTGCAATTCAAGGCGATTCAGTTGAATCGCAATCATATTCAGAGCATGTTTCAAAAAGGCGAAATCAATCGTGGCCTTGCTACTCAGCTGCGACAGTTCGTCAGCTTCCTGGAGGTTTCTATATTGGTTGATGAGGAGATTGGGTGAAGGTGATTGCGTTGAGTACGTGTTGCTACGCGGCCGAGGTGTTCCTCCGATCGCTGTTGTTCCCAGAGATTTTGATTGAATAAAATATTTATCGGTAAAATTCCGGGAACAAAGGCGAGCGCTCCGCTTCTGCAGAACACCTCGGCCGCTGCGCCCATACTTCATCGCAATCTAGAGAAGAAGTATACATTAAAAAAGGAAGAAGCCTGTTACATGAACTCGTAACAGGCTTCTTCCTTTTACACTAGAAATCATTTATTTAGAACGAATTAGGCTGTCGAAGCCTCGTCATCCTTAACATCCCCGTGCAGCTCCTGAAACAGCTGGACGAACTTGGCATGCTTGCGCAGCGATTTTTCATGAATCAGGTTCAGCTTGCCATTGTCCAATTGACCAAAGCGCTCGATAAGCTCTTCATTGTCCTGCGACCAATCGAAGCCGTCAAATACGCGCAGACATGTAGTCCAGTTCTTCACATATTTGCCTTCCTGGAACAGATATCCATTTGCATACAATGCGATACTTTCCTGCATAGCACGACTGGACGAGCTGTATTGCGGCAGTCCTGGTTGCTCCGGCATTAGCGGAAGCAGTGTGGTGAAGAACTGGTGCAAAATCTCGATATAGGTAGACGGATCTTGACGAATTTTACGGGCCAACTCGTAAGAAGGCTGCATTTTACCTGTCAGCAGCATCGTTGCCGTGGAATACAACCAGCTGAAGGAAGTGAAATTTTTATTATAGGAGGTCAAATTCGCACGGCGCTCCACGCCAGCACCCTTCAGGAACACGTTATGATCGACGACCTGCTGAATAACCAGATTCAATGGATCGATACTGTCAAACGAATGACCCAGCTCCTTACTTACCAGCTGTACCTTCGAGTTAATGTCTCCGAACAGCTGCTTCTCTTCTTCTTCACTCAAACCAATATAGATTTGTACGGCGAGCTCGCTCTCCAGCAATTCCAGCCGACGACGTTCTATTTGCTCGACAAGACCTTGCTGCTGCTCCAAATCCAAAGTAATTTCCTCGTTGTCGGGATTACGGCGTTGTTTGATACGAAGAGCAGTAATCTTTCTTTCATGACTGCGCACTTCTTTGATCATTTGTTCATTCACATATCCAAGGGCAAGAATCCGATGCTGTCCATCCAAAATGCTCAGTTTGGAACCAGGACGCAGGTATAGCCCGTTATCTGCCTTAGCCAGCGAGCTAACCTCACGCAACGACAAGGTGACAGGACCAAAAAACACACGGTCCAAATCTCTTTCCTGCAAATAATTAGCTATCTTTCTCCGCTGTCCCCCGCTCAGCTTCCGCTGTACCATGGGATCAATCGATGTGTAGTTCAGTATATCTTGAACCTGTATTGCAACCGTCGCGAGTCCAAAGTTCTCACAGAACGGGAAAATCGTCATATTCAAGCACAATCCATCCATTACATTGCATCCTCCTTAGCTTTATCCAACAGCTCATCCTCGCGGATCAGAAATAAGTGATGCTCCTGATAAAAGTCTTTAATGTATTGGTAAGCCTTCATAATACGTGAACGTCTTGGCAATCTGTCCTTCTCATCACCCACAAAAATAGCGTTCCAATCAATATGAGGCAATATTTTCATCGCATACTCCAGCGCATAACGGTTAAAGCTTCCCGTCTTGGTTGCTTCACCATGGAACACCATAGCCATCGCGATTTGCATATTTTCCGTCCAACACAGCTCACCCTTTTCAGGCTCTGGCAAATAACGAAGCAATGCATCAAAATAAAAAGAAGCCAGCTTCTGCAAATCCTCAATGTCCTTCGGTTGGAAATAATATCCGTTGTTACGTGCTGCCGATTTCAATCGACCTTCAAATAAACCTACCAAAATTTCAACAAGCAAATGATAAGAGAACAAAAACTCCGGTCCTTTGCCGCGTTCAGTAAACATATCTACTGAAATCCGTTTCATCGCAGGGTCCTGCTCGGCAATTTGAGTAGCCAGAACGTGATAGAATCTACGCTGCTCTCTCAATACAGCCAGATTACCGCCGATTTTACGTGGAAGCTTGTTAATATCAGAGAAAAGCTGACGTTCCTGACGCGCATTAATATCGAGATAAATCATCGTTGACATCGGGAACGAATACAGCTTGCTCAGCTTCTCGGAAATTTCCTCCATACGGTCATATTCGCGGCGATCCTTCGCACGAGTCATGTTGCTTTGCAATGTTTCCATTAAACGACGGAAAGCGGCCAGACGATGCTGCCCATCTACCACATACAGCTTTTCAATTGCTTGTAAGCGGTAAACCTTATTCTCGGCATCATATTCTCCAGCACCTCTAGCAGAAAGAATAATACCCGGAAAATAAATTCCTTGCTTGTGCTCCAGAAAGAGCATGATATAGTCAATTAGCTTTGACAAATTTTGGGGTACCAACGAACGTTGAACCTCCAAATCTACTTCGTATATGGAAAACAGCTTGCTCATCGGTAATGTCGTAGTTAGCGTAGTCTGACCAAATGTCCTCGATGCTGCACCGGGTATCTCGATATACGAGGACGTCTTTTGCCCTGCCAAAAGCTCTGACAGAGATGAAATCGTATCCATTCTTTTTCCTCCTTATAGTCAACCATTATCTTTGTAAGTATTTTACTATAAAACACTGATATAAGTACATTATACACTGAAAAATCACCAAACATTCAACTTTTGATAGAAAATTCCCGCATTTATGCCTGTTTTTATTATGATTTTAACCAAATTGACCATTTTGGACGCTTATTCACATCATTGGGATGTCAAATTAATGAAAAACCCTGTAAATTAATGCAAGATGGAAAGCACGGCTTCAAGCGACTGCGGCTCAATTCGCTGGATAAGATCACCATATTCCGCTAACCGCCGCTCAATTGTGTGCAGCGTGAAGTCCTCGATTCGGCAATTGTTTTGCAGCTCTTCCCATCTAAGGGGTGTGGATACTGTAGCCCATGCACGAGCCCTCGGTGTGTAAGGAGCTGACATCGTTTTACCCTGCCAGTGCTGCAGATAATCCACATATATTAAATTTCCGCGATTTTTCTTCAGTCGCTCTATCGTGAACAAGTCAGGATGCTTCTTAGTTAAATAATTACCCAAAAAATGCCCCACCAACCGCAATTGTTCAAAGGTATAACGTCCGTGCTGAATCGGGATTACGATTTGAATGCCGGTTGCCCCTGACGTTTTGGGGATGGATTCAATGCCCATCGTACCCAGAGCTTCACCAACCAAAAGCGCCGCGTGCATAATGCGGGGCTCGACCTCCACAGAAGGATCGAGATCCACGATCCATTCCGCTGGCAATTCATCGGTAGTATAGTGAAAGGATGAATGAAATTCAAGGCAAGCCAAATTGCCGAGCCAAATGAGGGTCGGCAAAGAGTCCAGATTGACATAGGTAATGCCCTGTAGGGTCGCTGTATGAACGAAGGAAGGAGTCGGTTTGGGAACCGCTTTTTGATAAAAGGATTTACCCTCAATACCGTTCGGAAAGCGGATTGTTGTCAGGTAACGATTCTTACAATAATGAAGCAAATAGGGAGCCAGAATGGTCAGCTTTTGCAAGTATTCCAGCTTGGTGATGCCAGCCCTTGGCCACAATACTTTTTCAGGGTTGGTGACCGTAATTTCATGCCCTTCTATAAGCACAGTACCTTTAATGGACGCTCCCACTTGGGTCCCCCTCTCCGCATATACTGCTGAAAATCATGATAGCACTTTAACTTTCCTTTTCGGCTTTTTATCTGTTTTTCCCTCGTCCTCAGAAGGCGTTTTGACTGCTTCCAGACTGGCTTGCAGGGCGGACATCAAATCGATGACATTGGTACGCTGCTGTTCCGGCGCTATCTTCACCTCTTCACCAGCGATTTTGTGCTGGATCGCATCCAACAAGGCGGCACGGTAATCATCTTTATACTTTTCAGGCTCAAAAGGGGATGTCAGCTGTTCAATAAGCATCTTGGCCATCGTTAACTCTTTATCATTCACTTGAATTTGTTCAGGCAAATTAGGAATCTGGGCGATGGAGCGAATCTCATCGGGATAGTAAATAGTTTCCATAACTAAACAACGGTCAATTACACGTATGCAGGATAAGCTGCTTTTAGAGCGGATGGATACCTTGGCTATCGCGATTTTACCTGTTTGGCGGAGCGATTCCAGCAGCAAATTGTATGCATTAGCTCCCGTATCACCAGGGGATAAATAATAGGTTTTTTGAAAATAGATCGGGTCGATTTCATCCAACGCGACAAAATCCAGAATTTTGATTTCCTTATTCACTTCGCCATTCAGACTGTCCAGCTCATCTTTTTCAAACAACACAAACCTTCCCGATTCGTACTCATAACCACGAGCAATTTCTTCCCATTCCACCTCTATATCGCATGTCGGACATTTACGCACGTAAGAAAGAGGTGTCGAGCATGTCTTATGGATATATCGCATGGAAATCGATTTATCCTCTGTAGCGGTAAACATCTTCACAGGCACATTAACGAGTCCAAAGCTGATCGAGCCTTTCCATAATGTCTGCATGGTGGTCCCTCCTTGATCTAATTGCCTTTAGTATGCGTTCCTTTCACTTTAACTATGAACTCCGGGACTGAAAACAGGATTCATGAAACGACTTCACATCGGAGATAATGGTAACGTAATGCATTTCAATACAGTCGGAGGATTATGATGATCATGACACCCGTTGTTCCATTTGAACCCATATCGACCGATACAATTCCTCAGGGAGATTCATGGATTGCACAAATCAAATGGGACGGGGTTCGTATGCTCACCTACTCGAATGGCTTGGAGGTAAAGCTCTATAATCGCAAACTTAACGATCGCACCCCGCAATATCCTGAGCTGTTGACGATTTCATCCTACTGCGATGCACACTCAGTCATTCTGGATGGGGAAATCATTGCATTTGATCATAACAAACCGTCGTTTCACGAAATCATGAAAAGAGATCAAACTCGTAAAGCAAACCGCATCGAATACATTCAAAAACAGGTCCCTGTCGTCTATATGATATTTGATATCCTTTTTTTAAATGGCGAATGGGTTACACACAAAGCTCTACAGGAGCGACAGCAAATTTTAACGAACCTTATTGTACAAAATGACCTCATTCAGCTGGTACAAAATCATTCTGATCCACAGCAATTGTTTGAGGTTGTCAAAGCTCATAATCTGGAAGGAATTGTATGCAAAGACCTTAACAGCACCTATACCCTGGACGGCAAGGACCAAAGATGGCAGAAGAAGAAGAACTATAAGGATGTGATTGCTGTCGTGGGGGGTGTAGCCTTGCGCTCTGGTGTCGTGAACTCCTTGCTGCTTGGATTGTACAATGAGCATAAGCTTGTCTATATCGGGCATGCAGGGGCTGGCAGGTTGTCCAACAACGAATGGCTTCAATTTGCGGATTTGATACAATCGCTTATCCAAACGGAGCGCCCTTTTATCAATAAGCCGGAACGGAGTCATGAGGCGATATGGATCCAGCCTGTTATTACTGTAAAAATTCAATTTATGGATTGGACCCCTCAATTCATTTTAAGACAACCGAGCATCCAATCCTTTGTTACAGTACCACCTGAGGAATGTACGTTTGAAGCGGAATGAGGAGATTAAGATGATCTATGTTGGCTGTCATGTCCGTACACGGGGGGGATATTTGCAAGCGGCCAAAATGGCGTATCAAATCGGAGCGTCCTCCTTTCAATATTTCCCCAAAAACCCAAGAAATCTTGCCATCAAGTCCTTCAATCTACACGATGCCGAGGCTTGTGCAAGATTCTGCGAAGAGAAAGGCGTGCTTTCTATTGGCCATGCTCCTTATCCATTAAATCTGGCTGTTGAAGAGGATATGAGCGAAGTGATGCTGAAGGCGATTCTTAACGGATTGGACATTACCAATAGCTGCGGTTCGATAGGCTTGGTCGTGCATTTTGGAAAATACCGCGGAGCAGACCCTTTGCAAGGCTATAAAAATATTATATCTTTGCTCAACAGGACACTGCGGCACTGGCATGGAAAAGCTTACATTTTGTTAGAAAACCGAGCCGGAGAAGGCTCGCGAATGGGCACAATGCTGGAGGAACTGGTACAGATCAGGAATCTGTCGGATTATCCGGATAAAATCGGCTTTTGTCTGGACACCTGTCATGCATTTGCGAGTGGTTTATGGACTGGAAATAACTGGAATGACTTAACGCAGAAAGGAACGGAGCTTGGATATTTTGATCATTTAAAGGCTGTTCACTTAAATGATTCGATGTATGCTTCGGGTTTAAGGCGTGATCGACACAGCAATATCGGTAAGGGGCACATCGGTGAAGCACCGATCAAACAGCTCTTGCATGCTTCTGTCCTGCAAGGTTTGCCAGTCGTATTGGAAACGCCGACTCAAAACGGCTCGCATCAATTGGAAATTTCTTACGTTCATTCACTTCTGAATTAAACGCAGCCATGGCCTACGACAGAATAATTCAATCCGTGACAGTTGTCCATCACAATAAAGTTGATAAAAATAGAGGCTATCCTTCAGCCATTGTCATGGTTCTGGGATAGCCTCGTAATCGTGGTGTGCTTCTAGTAGCCTTATTTCCCTGATGCTTCCAAACGAGTTTGCGCGAAACGCCAATTGATAGAGTCATAGGAAGGTAGTTCCCCGTCTGGCCCTGTCAGTTTTCCGTTGAATTCACCGTCCGCGTTTTGAGTTACGGTCGCTGTCCACCATCCGCACTCGCCTTTCTCGTAATTGAAGGTTTCACCGTCATCATCGTATAGCAGACCTTCCCCTGGCTCGTTGCCAAAATGTACGAGCTCTAGTGCAACCCGAGTTCCTGCGTGCGGAACATGCGGTAAGTCCGGCATCATTGGAATGACCGATCCGCTTCTGACAAATACCGGAATTTGCTCCAAGCTGGCATGTATCCGGATAACTCGTCCGCCCGTATAACGTTCACCTGTCTCCAGTCCATACCAGATTCCAGACGGGAGAAGGACATCCCTCTCCCATTCTCCTTCGACGAGTGGAGCTACCAGCAGGGCATCACCGACCATAAACTGGTCATCCCACTCCCTAGCTTTTTTCTTGCCGTAAGCACCGTCTGTCGTATTCAGGATAGATGGCTCGGCATCAGGTCCGCCAGCTTCTGCTTGTGCAATCTCAGCAGCAGATATGACAAATGGCATCGCTCGGAAAGGCGGTATCCCCTGCTCACGGTATAGGGCAAAATTGGAATACAGATAAGGCAGCAGTTTCATCCGCAGCTTGATATAATGACGAATAATTCCCTCTACTTCCGGGTAAGACCACGGCTTCGTACCGTCGCCCCAGGCATTAAGCATCGCTAGTGATGAGAAGCATACCGTTTGCATCCGTCTAACCCAGTCCTCCGCATTACGGGCTCTACGCACCTCGGGTGTCCACAGCAGCCCACTGAAAGAGGAATTACAAACCGCACGAATAAACTGCTTATGGTCATACAGGTCCGAATAGAGTACATAAGGCATCGTTGAAGCTGCCCCATTGGAAGCTCTGACAAGTCCATACGTTCTCTGATTACGGCTATGGTACAGATCGTAAGTCATTTTTTGAAACATCAGGCCATATATTTGCCTCATCTGTTCACCATCCATACCGGAAGGAAACTTGGCGTGTCCAGGGAACATCCAGGAATTGTTCGTCAGCTCGCTGCCATCACATTCATCCAGCTTATAACCGGATACACCGATCTGAACATGCTGCTCATCGTGTTGAGTTTTATACAGCTGCTGTGCTTCAGGCAAGGAGTAGTCCGGCGCAAGTCCACCCCAAACCGTATGACTGCCTGAAAGCGGCTGCAGCTTCGAATGGAGTTCGGTTTCCGGCGATACAAAAGGGTGCTCCCACAGGTTCACGTGAAAACCGTTAAGCTTAAGCTGTTGGACAAATCGCTCCGGCTCGGGAAACCTAGATTTCTCCCATTTATAAGTAACCGGATAGCTATGGCTATGCCAACCAGGTTCAAGCCCTATCACATCGCAGGGAATATCGTGCTCACGAAACTGTCGGGCCTCCTCCATTACCTCTTCCTCGTTAAACATCGTTGGGACACGATGCCAGAAGCCAAGCCCCCACTTGGGCGGAAGCACGCCGCCACCGCAATATAAGTTGTATCTGGATACAACATCTGAGAGAGTCGGACCACCAAATACATACACGTCAGCACCTTCAACTGGAATTTGGATTTCCACTCGTGAAGCAATTGGTGTAGCTTTCCAGCCCTTATCCATGTTGCGGTTGCGGATCTCTGAACGGTCTGTATCCTCCTGCTTCAGGGTAGAGCCGCAATGGATCGTTACGATCCGTGATGTATCCACCCACACACCGTAGCCCAGATCACTCACGTAAAAAGGCACGGGAGCATGTGTTTCGCCTGTATCCTGCTTGGGATCACTGTTAACGCGCAAATAACGTGTTCTTCCCCGCAGATTCATTCTTAATAATTGAAGCCCCGCACCATACAGCTTCTCCGTTTGGTTAAGTGGAAAAGACAGAATATGTCCGCTTCTTGCTTCCTCAAGCTGAATGCTCTCCCAGGCAAATGGCGGTTGAACCTCCGGCTTCTGGCTCAAAACATCCGTTCTAGGTGAAACTCCCATCCAGGTAAGTGGTGTGATCGCTTGTGGATCTCCAATCGTGAGGCGCCATACGCCTGGTGCCGCTTCTTCCCATGCTTGCATCTTCATGTGAATCCCCCGCCTTCTCAATAATAAGTGCTTTTATAGTAATGGAACCTTGATGGCAGTCGTTGTGCCGGTCTCACTGGCCAGCTTCGCGAAGTGCACAAGTGCTTGGGTTTTCAAGTAATCGATGCCGCTCGTTTCGGCTTCACGTCCCTGCTGCAGCGATGCGATAAATTCGGCCAATGTATCGGTTTCGTCAATACCGCTCAAGTCATCAACGATAGTGCTCTTACCGTCCTTGATCATCCTGATTTCCTTGTTGGTTAATTCAAGGGCGCCTTCGGTTCCCTCAATCCGCCAATTGCCCCACCATGAGGTTTCTGTACCTCTTGCAGCTATGGAGGCGTTATAAGTCGCTATCAAGCCACCCTCGAGTTCGAGCAAGGCATAGGTATTGAGGACAGCGCCTTCCTCTTTCCAGCCACCTATCGGATTGTACAGCCTGGCTTGCACCGAAACACCTTCTCTTCCGCTAAAATAACGGAGCATATCAAAGTGGTGAACACCGATATCATCCAGAACACTGACCGTATATTTGCGCTCCACTTGATGAAACCGCTGGAACTGCACATCCAGAGTGGAAATGCTTCCAATGGCACCATCATCAAGAAGCTGCTTCATTTTGCGAATAAAAGGGAGCCTGCGGTAATTTTCTGCGATCATGAATGGAATATGTTCTCTCGCCGCACGAGATACAATTTCAATCGATTCTTCATAATCAAAAGAAATCGGTTTCTCGCACAAAACAGCAAGCTTTCGGTCAAAGGCTGCGTTATTCACTCGCGTGTGGATCATTGGCGAAGTCACATTAACCAGAAAATCCGCCTGTTCGTTCAGAAGAGCTTCCTCCAAGGAAGTGTAAAAAGGAAACGGATCATCGTTCATCTTCTCTTTCATCACTGGATCAACCTCAACGACCGCAGCCAATAATCCTTGATCTCTAAGCCGCTTGTACCAACCGAAGCCTGCAGCTCCCAAACCAACCAATATTGCTCTCATCGTTTCCCAAAACCTCCTATGTCTGATACGGAAACCGGAAGCTTTTGAATGCATGCCTCGATTTTCCTTTATTGCTGATTTTTGTGATGCTTTGGACCGGCGTGGCACCATACGGTTACAATCGGATCGTCCTCACTTGAAATCAGATGGTGATCTTCGCCGGGTTCTATAATCACGATATCCCCGGTGGTAACAGGAATGAGGTTGCCATTGAGCTCCATCATTCCGCTACCTTGCATAATAACAAAGGCTTCAGAGTCCCCGTGTACATGATAATCCCTACCATCCGGACCGTCATGAGTATGGCTTCGTTCCCCCCTCGCCGAGAAAGCAAGACCCCCTGAAGACAAATACGCTCCCGGCATAACATCCTGCAAAATGTGGCCGCTCCCGATATCCCGTAAATCGCTTATACGCAGCTTTTTCATTGGTTATTCCTCCCATATGTATTAAATCTTGATCTTTTTCCAGGCGCCTCGTTGAAATCTCCAGTAAATGAGCATGGAGCGTACAAATTGATCAATAGCTATCGCTATATATAAACCGATGATTCCCCATCCAAAGCCGTAAACCAATAAATAACTAAGTACAACCCTCACGCCCCATACGCCTATTAAAGTAGAGACCAGAGGAAACCGCGTATCACCTGCTCCTCTAAGCCCACCACCCAGAACGAATTGGGATATTTGCGAGATTTGGATAAGACCTATGATTCGCAGTGCCCAGGTACCCTCAAGGATTATCGCTTGATCGCCGGTATATAAGCTCAGAATATTCGGAGCCAACAATACAAATGAAGCCCCCATCACTCCACCAATCCACATGCCGTATTTTCGAATTTGCCATACATACATTTCGGCAAGCTCGATATTTCGCACACCCAGGGTCTGGCCGACTAGTGTAGAGGCAGCGACGGCAAAAGCAAATCCAGGCATAAACGACATCCCGATTATACTTGTCACAAGCTGGTTGGCAGCCAGTGAAACCGTTCCCAAACCTGCACAAATCTTAACGACTGTCATGATCCCA
Source organism: Paenibacillus sp. FSL H8-0034 (assembly GCF_038000305.1). NCBI lineage: Bacteria > Bacillati > Bacillota > Bacilli > Caryophanales > Paenibacillaceae > Paenibacillus > Paenibacillus sp. FSL H8-0034. Next base: position 2,197,903 of record NZ_JBBOBS010000001.1, on the reverse strand, counting down.
AGACGCATGATTAATTGCTCGATACTAGACGGGATACCGATTTTTAGCATACGAGCCATGACGCTTTTATGAACCTGCGTGACATCCTCCCATCTAATTCGCACTGCAAATCTTCCGCTAAACATAACCACGACCAAGCAAATCAGGGTTAAAGCCTGGGCAAATAGAGTAGCGAACGCCGCTCCAGTTACCCCCATTTCCGGAAATCCAAGCTGGCCATAAATAAGTACAAATGCCAGAGCAATGGACAATACGCCCGAAAACACATTAATCTTCATCGGGGTTTGCGTATCCCCCGCCCCGCGTAAAATGGCAGAAAGCGTTGAGGAAATGGAAGAAAAGCCTATAGAAAGAAAAATTATCCTTGCATAAGGCAATCCGTATTGAATCACTTCTTCATTAGCTCCCATGACACGCAGCAGCACATCCGAATAAAGAAACGTAAATGAAACCACGATTACAGACAATATCGAGCCGAACAGCAGGGATTGTCCCGCCGCGCAGTTGGCTTCCTCCCTATTTCCCGCTCCTGAGGAACGGGCCACGATTACGGTTGTGCCTGTATTTAAGGCCGCAAACAAAACCATCATCAACATATACGGTTGGCTTGTCAAACCCACTGTCGCCACGGCAGCAGCTCCCAAACGTCCTACCAGAATCATTAGCAGCATTTGTGTGACATTGAGCAGCAGCATCTCCGCCAAGGAAGGCCCTGCCAGTCTGAAAATCATTTGACGAATGGCTTTCTTATTGTGCGGATCGATCAGCACAGAGTCATTTAGAGGCTTCAGTGATGGTTCAGCGCCGCCTTCAAGCTTCTTTCCCGAAATCATGTCTGGCACCCCTTACATACAAAGCTAGCCTCGTATGTCTATTATAAAGAATAGTTTCACGATCCGGGATGGCAAAACTTTAACGGGGTTGTGTTTTTTTATCATCTCTCTATGAATCTATGCTATGAAGTATTTCCTACTAGTATATCATCTGACGGCATGTTACTATATATGCAAAATCCGCTGTAATCTTCCATCCACTATAGAAGGAGTCGATAGAGGTGCACAAACAATCTAATGCTCTATCATCTGAGGTATTGGCTTATCTAGATCGAATTGGGTACAACGGCCCGATGGATACAAGTCTGACTATGCTGTCCCAGCTTCAGGAGTGTCATCTTCATACGGTGCCTTATGAAAATTTGGATATTGTGAACCATCTCCCCCTTTCACTTGCGATTCCTGATCTGTATGACAAAATCGTAGTTCGTCATCGCGGTGGCTACTGTTTTGAGCTTAATGCACTGTTTGGATGGCTATTACGCGAGCTTGGCTATTCCGTGACCGATTACTTTGCCCGTTTCTGGCGTGATGAACCGAATGAGCCGCCCAAACGCAGACACCATGTCCTTCAGGTAGATGTTGCGGAAAGTCGCTATCTATGCGATGTAGGGGTAGGTGGAGCCGTTCCGTGCCGACCGATCCAAATGACAGAAAATTTGGAGCATCAGCAAGGTGATGAGTGTTATCAGCTGCAACGTGATGCGTATTATGGCTGGGAGCTGTGCGAACAAAAAGGCGATCAATGGAGACGGATCTATACGTTCACTGAAGAACCCCAGCTGCCCAAGGATTACCTGATGGCATCATATTGGTGCGAGAACGCCCCTGATTCTCCCTTCACCAAGGAAGCAAAAGCCGCCATGCGTACAGCAGCTGGCCGTCATACACTAGCAGGATCAGAATTTCGCAGTTTTTCTGAAAACGGCGTTCACATATACATACCGCAAACACAAGAAGAGTATGCGAAGGCATTGCAAACCTATTTTGGAATAGTAATCACATAGCAAGGTTAAAGGACTTCTGATGTGCTTGGGATGGTCAAAATTCAAAAAATCCCCCTACAACAGCTTCTCTTAGAATAGCTTTAGATTTTGGTGTCATACTATAATGTTGTCACTCAAAAATGTGGAGGCTATTACATGAACATTCAAAGAGCACAAGAAATCATCGCTTCACCTACCATGGTTAACGTGACCTATCAGGGGGATCAGATCTATATTCAAAACGTTGATGAACAGACGGAAATGGCTAGAATCTATACGCTGGACGAGCCAGAGAAGGAATGTACGGTCCCTCTGCACAATTTAATTGAACAATAGAAACATACAAAAAGTCGTCTCCGCTGCGGGGGCGACTTTTTTAGAACCGAATGTATAAACCAGTAAGCTATAGAATTCATAAAGAAAAGAGTGCGTTTGTTGAGAAGGTTAGAGGAAACTGCCGGAATCTTAAAAAAGTATCCTGATGCGGCTAAAGAACTTCACGCTATTGCCCGTCGCGAAGGCGAATAAGACCGTATTGATGATTGAGATGCAGTTGCGGAAGGAACTCGGCAAATAGGCTATAGGGCCGGGGAGCTAAGACCCTATTTTCATCAGTCGTTTGGACGAAAGACATTCGAAATAATTAGATAGACAACACCAGTTACTTTGGATTGTCTGCTGCCGATTTTTAGCTTTAAAGTTTCGAGAAAACAGCCCGGTTTGCGAGAAATGGCAGACGAAGTAATGAGTATTGGGTGAAACTACTTCAGCTATAGTTTCGGATACAGAATGGTTGATCTATTCGGTTGCTGCTTCCTAGATTATGCCCAGCACCAATGATACAATAACAGATAGTCTGGCTGCGCCGAGGCCGTATTGGGAGGCATTATTGGTGGAAATCACATTGGTAGATTCAGTTGCACAATTAGCCCAGTGTCTTGAGATTCGAAATCAAGTTTTTATCGAGGAACAGAAGGTCCCACAGGAGCTGGAAAACGATGAGTACGATGCATCACCAGATGCTTGTGACCATATATTATTGACGTATAACGGAGAGCCGGCAGGAACAGGACGCTGGATAGCCTATAACCAACAGACGGCCAAAATCCAACGCGTCGCTGTGTTATCCGAATTTCGTGGTAAGGGACTCGGCAAGGTATTGCTTCTTGGACTGGAAAAGCACGCGAAATTGGCAGGGTATACATGGTGTATATTGGACAGTCAATGTCATGCCGAGTCGTTTTATTCGCAGCTTGGATATAACACGGTTTCAGAGCAACCCTTTGAAGACGCTGGTATCATGCACGTCCGTATGCAAAAAAAGATTGGATAATTGTCCAATCTTTTTTCTGTTAGTGCACAGAAATATAATGCATAGGTTATGACGTATTATTGAATAGGAAATCCTAATAGCTTTGCGATTTTGCCAACCAGTTCTTGCTGTGAAATCATCATTTGGTGAATTTCGTCATATCGTTTGTTGTGCGCTTCTTCATTTTTGATGCCTTGCTCAACAATTTCAGTTAGTTTTTCTGTAAGTGTCTGTATCTCGCTGCGCAAATCCGTCACTTCTCCAGACACATCGTCATACCGTTTGTTCAGCGATTCTGTTGTGGATATTAATTCCTTTTTGATATCCTGCTCTACGATTTCGGTTACATTTTTTATGAGTGTCTTTATCTCGCTGCGCAGTTCTGTAACTTCTTCAGACACATCGTCATACCGCGTATTTAACGATTCTGCTGCGGTCAATAATTCCTTTTGGATATTCTGCTCTACAATTTCCGTTACAGTTTCTGTGAGTGTCTTTATCTCGCTGCGCAGTTCTGTGACTTCTTCAGAAACGCTCTCAGAACGTATGGTAAGTGTCTGCATCACATTGCCTAGTGCTGTTAGATGAACAGACACACCATCATATCGCGTGTCCTGAGATTCTGCGACGGCAATTAATTCACTTTTGATGTCTTGCTCAACAATTTCAGTTACGTTTTCGGTTAGTGTCTGCATTACATTGCGAAGTTCTGCGACTTCTTCTGACACTCCATCATATCGTGTATTCAGTAAATCAATCTTGGAAGTAATTTCATTTGTAACATCCTGTTGTAAAACTTCATTTATTTTCCCTGTGAGTGCTTGGATAATATTACGCAGCTCAATTACTTCTTTATTTAACTGAACGTTTGAGTTATCTATAATTGGCGACAACAGCGTGCTAGACGCTATAGTAACCTTTTGAACCAAATCCTGTAAATGGTCTTTAACATCCTTGGGTTGTCTGTTAGCTGCTAATTTTTGTTTAAGTATCTCGACAACATTTCGTAATTCCGTCGTTTCCTTACTCAACTGTATGTCGAGGTTAGGAATATTTGGCATTTCAGCGGCTTCAGGCGTTTCGCTTTCATTAATCTCGGTAACAGCCTGTTGGCGTATTTCCTGTAAATGTTCTTTTATCTGCTTAATTGATTTATTGGCATCCCTCATCTTGGAGATGATCTCGAAAATATTCAGTGCTTCTTCTGTGTATCTGAGAGAACCATTCATAACGACAGTCGGAAAATATTCGCGATATTGGTTTGACCAACCAGTAACAGCAGTACGCGTTTTCCCAAGTTTATTGGCGATCTCAGAAAGCTTATAAGTTTTTTTCATTGTATGCTTCTTCGTCCTTTCTTCTTCAAATAATTTTTGTCGGTCCATTAGCCTATAGCTGTTTCATTTTATTCAGGACACTATATAAATGACAATAAAAGAGGAAAATAACATCTGGGACTCCTATCCAAACCAAAGAGCCCTCTCTGGCTTATTCCCCTAAAGGAAAAAGCGCATTAGAAGGCTTTACAGGATCAGACAGTGTGAATCGAAACCGGTAAACCGATCAAATTGTGATTTCCCCAAGCTTGATCAGCTCAACTACTGCTTGTGAACGACCTTTTACATTTAGTTTTTGCATGACATTCGTAATGTGGTTTCTTTTTATGTTGAGTACCATTAGAATATCTTTAAATCTTATTTTGTTAAGTTGATTAAGTAATAACAGTCTCTGACAAAAGTAGGTTAAATTCAGTTCTTCTGATACATCTGGTTTATTAAGATAATGCAAAAAAGAATACAAACTTTGTCCTCTTTTATCTATTAACCCCGCTGGAGTCAATTCCTCAAAATCAGTAATATTTTTCGTTGCAGAATAATACAGAATGTTAATTCCTCTATTTTTATAATAATTAACTCAATTAAATCTAGTGAGGATTTTGAATCAATATTCAAAAAATATGCCGGTTGAAAATCCTTCTTGAGAATATCTATAACCCACTGGAAAATTAGCTTAATATCTATATCATTTATTGAGTAACCTACAAACAATACTACATGTGTGAATAATAAGGCTTTTATGTAATTTTCAATAAGCCTAAATTTAGTGGAATATGATAGATAGTCATCTTCTTTTAAAACAATATTCTTATTAATTAAATCACCCTGCATTTTTATAATCACATTATTGTTTAATGTATAAGGTAGGTCTTCGTCTTTAGAAACAACATCATAAAATATTCCTTTTTTCCCTTGCAGAATCTTTTATAAGTTCATCATAATTAGTTGTAATAAAATGAACAGGCTTCATTTCTATTAGTTTTGAATGGATTGGATTAGATTTTACAGACATATTAAATACTTTATTTATCAAATCGTAATATTCTTTATGACCTCTAGCATTATAATAATACTGGGGGATTTTCAAGTAATCATCTTGATTAAGACCTGCTGTTTCTACGCCAATAGCCTCAGCCAATTTTGCAACTAAGCTCCACCAGGAAGGTAAACCAGAATTTGTTGAAACTCCAGAACCTACAAAGATAATTAACTTATTATTTTCCATTGCATGTTTAATGCTTCTTTTGCTTTCTTTTATAAATGCCTCCATAGCATCCCACTCCAGAATTTGTTACTCTATTTACATCCAAAAAACCATTTAATATAACTCTATTGATTTCATTTTTTTGCACAATATCATTAATCTAACCGATTTTTCTTAACATATTCATCGAAATCCTTACTCCTATCCTCTGTCAGTTGCCTTCGATTGTATTTTTCATACTCACTTATCGCCAGCTTTTCAGCTACCTCTTGGGAGATGCTTCCTGCATTTATCAAAATCTCTCGTTCATTAAATCTTAGGAAAGAGTTCAGCTTCTCGATCCAGTCCTTCATATACATCGGAGATTGCCGCTCAGCCTGATCTTCCGCATAATCAAGGTACATGGTCACAATCCGATTCAATGACTGTATTTCCTTCTCCGTCAGATAATTCTTCGATACTGTAATATCGCCTTTACGTACCTTGTCGCCCTTCCATGTCGTCAATCCCATGTTATCCTTATCGGCGCTTACACGTTTTACTATAAGCTCCTCCGCGGTTTGACCGTGTATAGCAAAATGCAGTTTGTTCTGAACCGTAGCGAAGAATTCCTTGGACAAATTCACCTGAGGGTCATAATCAACGGAAAGTGCATAGATGTCCGTAATTTTGCGATAGAATCTTTTCTCTGACGCTCTGATGTCGCGGATACGCTGGAGCAGCTCGTCAAAATAGTCTTGTCCGAAATTCCGCATTTCCTTCAAGCGCTCATCATCCATCGTAAAGCCTTTGACGAGATATTCATTTAATCTTTCTGTCGCCCAGCGTCTAAATTGCGTGCCTCTGTGGGAACGAACACGGTATCCGATAGCTATGATCATTTCAAGATTATAGTGCTTTACATTTCGTTTAATTTCTCTTAAACCCTCGAATTGAACTTGTAAGTATTCCTTACAAGTTGAATCTTGGATTAGCTCATCTTCTTCGTAAATGTGTTTGATGTGGAGCGTAATGTTCTGGGCTGTCGTCTGGTATAAATCTGCAATCGCCTTTTGTGTCATCCATACTGTTCCATTTTCTAGCTTCACATCGATCTTTGTATTCCCATCTTCCGTCTGATATATTAAAATATCTGTACGATTGTCCATAACACCAACTCCCATTTTCAATAACTTTCCATAGCATCATATGTTCCCATTTTATCATATTCGTTTCATACTTGCTTATAAAAAAAGTACCCATAAGGCTTAGATTTACCCATAGACATAGAGTACTTCCACTCGTCATTCTTTCACAATCTCCAACACAAAACTTAATCGTATCAAGGCATTGAGTTACTTCTTAATGGTTGTATTTCAAACCACATTACATTGAATATATGATTACGCACCGTTCTCTCGCTAATAAACAGCTGCTGCGCGATATCCTTAGTTGTTTTGTCCTGCACTAACAGCTCGAAAACTTCACGTTCACGATTGGTTAACAAAAACTTACTCAATCATTACTCTGTAACCTTCTTACTCGGTTGATTAAAAGTATATTTTGGAATCAACTTTACGATCATGTCTTTTAAGAACTTGTCACGTCGAAGATATCATCTGGATCAAACTAAAGTGGAGAGCAAATATCGGCAAGAGCCCCAGTATTACGAAAGATAATTTGAAAGAACACGATATTGAAATTAAGTTAAATTAACATAAAGAGCTCCTCTTTTCTTTAAGATCGAGGGCTTTGCAGTGTATTTGGCTAGCGTACTAAAATCATTATACATTCATAAGTCGTTCTCTTGAAAGCCATGTAAAACCAAAGAGCCCTCTCTGGCTTATTCCCCTAAAGGAAAAAGCGCATTAGAAGGCTTTACAGGATCAGACAGTGTGAATCGAAACCGGTAAACCGATCAAATCGTGATTTCCCCAAGCTTGATCAGCTCAACTACTGCTTGTGAACGACCTTTTACATTTAGTTTTTGCATGACATTGGATATATGATTACGCACCGTTTTCTCGCTAATAAACAGCTGCTGCGCGATATCCTTGGTTGTTTTGTCCTGCACTAACAGTTCGAAAACTTCGCGTTCACGATTGGTTAACAAAAACTTACTTTTGTGGTCGCTGCCCTTCAAAGTGTCACCCCTCCTTGCTTGGGTTTTTGTATCATTACAAGGTGTAGGGATACAGTCAAGTTAGTTTATGAAGTACAGCAATTAATGGTGCAGTGGCGCGGAAAAATGGGCTTACCGTTTGCTTCATCGTTACTATCGCGGGAAACTCACATCCAATGTATAGGCACCTAACCCCAATATAGGCTTCTTGCTTACATGAACAAGCGTGTAGAAAAGTAAAAAGGACCTTCGGCATGACATCACCGATAAGCCCTGAATAAAGCTGAACCATACTCCATACTTAACCCATACTTTTACAATACATATCTCATACAGCACACAGCCGCTTTAATACAACCCATACTTACGGCAGCAGTGAATCAATTCTTTAGTTTAGATTCCACCTTGCTTTTGCAGCTCAGTCAGCTTGGTGACATCTCTGGTGGTAATTGCATCTACCCCCATCTGGATAAAGCTCTGCATGGCCTCCGAATCGTTAACAGTGTATACCCATACCGCAAGACCAGAGGCATGAGCAAGCTCCACAATTTCTTGACGGCATGTTGCATAATCCATATTCAAACCATAATAAGAACGGAGCACGGCTTCCTCGCATTCTTTAGCCGCATATAACGAATAGTTGTCACTCTCTTCGGGAGTGAATTTCTTTGGCGTGTTGAACACAACCTGAATATCATGATGACGGTTAGTAATATTCTCACTACAGCCTGTAATATAAACTCGATCAACCATGTTGTATTGCCTCACCAGTTGTATGACAGGCTCAATCGTATCCACAGTCTTAATATCCAAATTTAATTGGATATCATACTGCTTGGCAATTTCAAGGATCTCCGTCAGCTTTACAATTTCATAATTTTCATATACAGAGCTGAGCTTCGTTCTGATTTCATATTGATTCAACTGCTCGTAGGTACATTCACGTAGATAGGGGGAATCGTCATGCAGTAAAATGACAGTACCGTCTCCTGCTACTCGTAAATCAACCTCTACAATATCCGCACCCGATTGAATTCCTTCCATAAAGGACTCCATGGTATTGTCCGGCGCATTTCCGCACCCTGTATGTGCAGCAATTTTTGGAAACGGCGGTTTCTCCATCTTCATTCCCTCCAACGATTATTTGTGATGTGCAAAATAGATTGGGTTCGTAAAAGCAATCATCGTGATGCAGTTATGAAAAGCTCCATGAAGCTCTGCCCGGAGCCAAATGAGCTCCTTAATCTCAACCCAACAGGAAGCTGTTGCAGCGTTCCGTGATACATTAAGCTCGGCAATCTGTCCTTTATTGCTCATAAGTACAACTCTGAGCTCCTGATCAGCCAGCTGCCAATGCTCTTCCCTTGCGGTAAAGTCTACCTCAACCTGCACCTGTGCGGTATCGGCAGCCCCGTTCACTCTTACTTCTTCCCCGATACCGAATACAGGATCTGACGGGTCTAATTGAATCGTGCATAGCAGCAAGGGTCCCATCGTTACACTGATTGAACCGTTTCTGAGCGCATCGACAGCTGCATTTTCCAAATCCGTATGTTCTGGAGCCAAAGCTCCGCTGTTTGCCAAGTTCAAATAGGTAACAGCAATTGGTTCCGTTACTTTCTTGGAGGATACATGCCAGTCTCGTCCACATACCCCGGATATCCGATATCCCTGGTTTAACATGTCTGTCCACAGCTGGAAGGCTCTTTGGTTGCTGTTCATAATCGAAGGGAAGGTATAGGACCAGACCTCAATATAATCGATGTCCTTCCAATCGGTTATTTCATATTCCCAGTAGCAGCCCGTGCATAGAGGACTTCCAACCCGGAACGGATGAGCAATGCCGACGACTCCGCCTTGTCGATGGACTCTTTCAATTCCTCTATGAATATCCTTAACGCCGAGATCTCTCCAATCTACATAGTTAACAATGCCAATCGCCAGCATATGCCCGAAGAACGTGGTCCACTCCATGCCACGTATGATTGACAGCTCCGTTTCCGACTGGATCTGCTCCCTCTCCAAGAGAGGTGACATCGTGTTGTGATCGGTCATAGCAATTCCAAACAAACCAAGCTCCTTGGCGCTGTTCGCAAGCTCGCGCAGTGAATGCTCGCCATCACTGTGAAACGTATGGGTGTGGAGCTCATAAGGAAGCCATTGTTTCATGAAGCATCCTCACCTTCCCATACCCGCAGCTCAAAGCTGCACACTTCGGTAACGAGCGCGTGTAAGCTTAGTGTAATTGACCAATTCCCTTCAATCAATAGTCCCGGCATAAGACCTGGGGAAGCCGAACCGGCAGCCAGAAACAAATGCTGCTCTGAATCATGCCTGTGACATGCCCCTCTGAAACCGTTCGGATCGTCGACGGAAACTGTAATTAAATTTTTCAATGGAAGAAATCTAGTCCAGCTGTCCTCCATAATCGGATCGTTACCGTCATTGTATTTCCGCAAGCTATGTTCGATGATCTCCTTGGATAAAGCATCGTTGTCCAGCGTTTTGGGAGAATAGTTAAAATCTATGTTCAGCTTGCTGCATGAATCGGAAACGGCAAATGAATACGTGATATGAGTCTGAGTCTGGGCAATCGCCAGCTTCTCCTCAACTTCAAGTAATAGATTCATAATTCCACCTTTGTTTGTGCTTTATTTTTGTGCTGCAAGCCAGGCTGTCGATTCTTTTTGCGCTTTCTCTAATGCGGCTTCAAGTGTCGATTTCCCAAGCAATCCTTCTTCCACTGCTAACCGGACCTGTCGTCCCGCGTACGATAAGCTTCGGCTCATATTCCACCTTCATTGGATTCAACTCTAATTTTTGTATCAATTGGTTCAACATAAAAACCGCATCTTGACCCATCTTCTCTTTCTCCGTGTGGACTGTTGTCAAGGGTGGATTGGAAAGATTGGCAAAATCAATATTGTCAGATCCGATGATAGATATGTCCTGCGGTATCGACATGCCCTTTTCGACCATTACGCGCATAGCTCCCAAAGCCAGCATATCGTTCGTAGCGAAGATTGCTGTAGGGAAACCTTGATCACTATTATGGGAACGTTCCCATATAGATAAACAGCCAGCGCAGCCATCATTAAATAAGGAGGTAGGTGAAGAATACATATGTTCCTCGTGAATTTCACAACCCAGCTCAACCAAACGTTGATAAAAACCTTCATATCTAAGATGATGACTCCTGTGCTCCTGCGGCCCGGCAATAACACCGATCTGTCTATGGCCTAATTTGTATAAATGATCTGCAGCGAGCCTTCCGCCTTTTCGATCATCATTCACGAGTTGAATCACTTGATTGTTTTCAGCGGTGCCGTTGACCATCAGATAAGGAATATCGAAGCTGTCTATGTATCCGATCATTTCCTGGCTCAGCCGGCTGACTAACACAAGTCCGTCAACTCTCTTTTCCAGCATGTAATCAGCAGAACGGAGCGACATCTCTTTATCCGTCGAGACGAATACCGAATAATTCAGGCTTTCCGCCGCTGCCAATATAGCATCGAGTATTTTACCATAAATCGGGTGCGATACAATCGGGAAATCCTTTCGATAAATAATGACGCCAATATTGTACGTTCGATGCGATACCATTGCCCTGGCCACTGCATTCGGTCGGTACTTCAATTCCTGTATGACGTTCATGACTTTCTCCCGGGTTTCGGGACTCGTATAACCTTTACCTGAAATAACACGTGAAACGGTAGATTTGGACACGTTCGCGATTTGGGCAACATCAATGATGGTATAGCTCACTCGCTCACCTCCTGATTATGTATTTGCTGTTGTGCTGATTCCATATATTTTCAAGCAATGTAAACATATCGAGGAAGCGCTTACTTCTGCTAAATTATTGTACCTTGTAATCCATCATTTAGCAACTTTTTTGTCGTAAACATGCTCCTGTGAAGTTACTGCCCTTCTACGTCTTACTGGGAAGAAGAGCAGCAAGTCACATGTGTATGATTTGTCGTTTTTAAGAGTGGAAATTCAGCTTTCTCCAAGCAGCAGCTTGCCTTTTTGCTTCCACTGTTCAATATAGGGTTCATTCACTGCCCACTGCAGCATGACGATCGACTCATCCGGCGCCAGCTTAATTTTCAACAGCGGTCTGGGAATCAAACTGCCTTCAAACGGAAATATGACAATGTTGTCGTTAGATACGACACCCACGATTTCTTTATTGGGTGAAGAGAATGCATCCTTGGCATTTGGCTGCAGCTTGCGAATTTCATCCCAGCTCAGCGGGAGCAAGTCGTAGCTAACTACGGACTGGGGAAGCTTGTACGGAAGCGCCTTCAGCTGATATCCATAACTACTATCTGCGGCCCGTTCACTATATGAAGCGATTTGCGGAGTCCATTCGCCGTTCTTGCGGGCAATCGTCCAGCTTTCTCCATTATCATCCATGGGTTCGGCAGCAGTAAGACGCGAGCCCGGGTTCTGCGGAACTTTGGTATTGAGTGATTTCAGTGAAGACTGTATCGACTCCCCATATAATCGCTTCAAGGTTATGTGCGGATCCTGCACAGGGCGTATGATGCCCGTACTATTTATTGAGGAGGAAGCTAATTCCTCCACTTCCTTAACCCAGGTATATTCATAGACAGAAGGTTTATTCTGATCCAGCTGCCGAATGGTTTGTGATAACGCTACATAACGATTACCTGCAAAATGAAGCTTCTCCGCCACTCTCAATGACTTGTTATAATAGGAGGATGGCTGCGTTAAGGGCATTGCCCCCTCGGCAGTCACGGCCTGAAGCGTCTGTGAATCTTCATTAGCGTTCAGCGGGGTGACGGATGCAATCCTCATGAAACCTGTCTTGTAGGGCATTAATATTCCATCACCTTCAGAGGCAGTCCGCAGCTCCCCATCCTCTGGCGCAAGCAGCAGCGTACGGTAAGTACTGTGAGCAGGGCTGCTCCCGGCCGCCGGATGATCCTCGCGAAGACCAATCAGAACGGCTGAACGGACTCCATGCTCAGCTTGATTCTTGTAATAGGGCTGTGCAGCTTCTGCGTCAAAGGCCGTCATCTCGTTCTTATGTACAACGATTTCATCGTGCCCGACAGACGGCACCCCATCCACTGTCAATAAAATAGAAGCAGCAATAAGCAGCGTACTCACACATCCGAACACAAGCATCGTTTTTTTTGCGTTGCTATTCTTTTGCTCCAAGCGATCCACAATACGCTTTTGCAACTTATCGGAGAACCCATTCCTGATGAGCGGTCCGTCAGCCAAGCTTTTTTTCAACTCGTCATCCATCGGATTCATGGCTCTAAAGTCTCCTTTAACTTGGATATTTTATTGCGGGCATGAAACAATCTTGACTTTACCGTGCCTTCGCTTACCCCGAGAATATGTGCCATTTCCTTCATCGAAAGCTGATGATGGGCAAACAGGAGCAGCACCTCACGGTACTTGGCAGGCAATCTGAGCACCAGCTTCCACATATCGCTGGTCGCCAGCTTGTCTATTACAATCTGTTCCGTAGAAGGCTGTTCCCCCTTTGATGGAATAAATTCCATTAAGGTCACCTTGCGATAAAAGGCAGCTCGTTTGAAATCCAATGTCATATTGCGGGTAATCGTGAGTATCCAGGTTTTCACGGATGCCTCACTGCGAAATGTATACAAATTACGATATACTTTAATAAATACTTCCTGTGTAATATCGTCTGCCTGATCCCATTGCCGGGTCATACTGAAAGCATAATTCCATACATCTTTCCCATATGCCGTCATCAGTTCTTCCAAAATCGCTTTTTTATCCGAGCTTTCGGACAAATATTTTAAGTATTCGAAATTCATTTTGGAGTCCACTACTGCCACCTCAATTATTAGACGATCTGCTCTCACCGTTCGGTTCCTAGTGAAGCATCCCGACGTCCACTCTTATTATCAGTTTACAGTTTTGTGGGCAAATGGAAAAGGATTTCTTCAACGAGTCTCGTTCAGCTGCGGCACAGTAACCATTTGGTAGCCATCCAGCTTCAATTGGGCTATCATCTCGGGAAGTGCTTCAACTGTATGATCCAGATTACCGTTTTTACCGCCAAAGCTGTGCAGTAACACGATTGCACCTGGCTTCGTATGCGACTTTACATTTTGCAAAATATCGGCTGCACTGGTCCCTGCCCAATCCCTGGGGTCGATGTTCCAGCCAACTAAGGGCCGATTGGATTGCGCGAGCAGCTTTTTCAGCTTGTCCGATACGGCACCATAGGGTGCTCTAACCATCGTCGATTGGACCCCAATAGTCTTTTCGATCAACACATCCGTATCTTTGATTTCCTGCTGAATACGCTCCAGAGAAAGCTTGGATAAATCTGCATGATCCCAGGAGTGATTGCCAATGGCATGTCCTTCCTCGTGAATCCGTTTTAAGATGTGCGGGTATTTGGCAGTTTGAATGCCAACTACAAAAAAGGTCGCTTTGACTTGATTCTCCTTCAAAATATCCAGAATACGCGGCGTATACAGCTCGTCAGGCCCATCGTCAAATGTAAGTGCTATCCGTTTGGAAGTGACAGGAACCGTTTTGGGGGCTGCTGCTGGGACAGGCTCTGGTTTGATTTCCGACTGCTGCTTTTGCTGGGTGTCAGGAAGCGGATTCTTCGATTCTGTCCGTACTGGCTGATCACTGGCAGGTAATGTCGCTTGACTAACAAGTGGTGTTGGTTGTTGAACTGTAATAACTGCCGGCTGTTCGTCAGCCGTTTTCGGTTGATCATAGGATAATGACGACTGCTGCGCTTTCAAATGAGCTTCGGGCGCCTCTTCCACCTGATTCATTTTGTTCTTCTCAGGCATGGGCAGCACACTGCCGGTTACGGTAAAATTAATAAGAGCCATACTAAACATACTGCAAACAGATATACCGACAATCCACTGCTGCTTGCGTTCCTTAAAAAGCGACACTGCCATTCGAATAAACCTTCCTTCAACCGTTCACCGGCCATAATGTGATCCCTTCATATGACGAATGAACTCGAAATAAAGTTTATATTTTCGGCTATAAATAATAAATTTGTCACAAAAAAGCGAACCCTGAGCCAAAGTGGCTGCAAGGATCGCTATTTTTACATATTTAGTGGTTACATTCAACCCATATACACACCGAGTTGCAGACACATGTTTATCATATCAACCATAACAGCGGCTGGCGAATGGCAATATTACGGCGGATCTCCATGTCGGTCGGGTCAGGATCAAAACGGTCCCACAGCTGAATATATGCGGGCTCATGAAGTGCAAGTCCAGCGAACAAGAGCGATGAGACCTTGGCTGGCCAGCCTTCGAAATGCTCGACATCCGGAGGATATGGCCATGATGCCTTGTCATTCAGATATGGATATAAGTAGGACAATCCTTTGCTGATTCCACGTCCGTCAGATAACTTAAAGGACCACAGGTTATCCTCCGGTGTCGAAAGAATATGGCACAGGGTTACGAGGTTATCCAGCACAAAAATCGCATATCCATAAGGCTTCGTTCTGGCCAATTCGCGTGGAAAGCTCCCATCTGGCGCCATCTGATCGGGAAGCAGCGATTCCTTGAAGCTTTGTCTGCAAAAGTTCAGCACTTCTTCATTGTGGGTAAACCATGCGAAAGCTGCTGCCTGTACAAACCAGCATACCGCATGATTATTATCTGCATTCATTTCCTGAATGCCGTTCTCATGTGTGGTCATCCAGTTCAAATAATCCGCGAACCATTGTTTCAAACCCTCGTAAATGGAATCCGTCATTGCAGGTGAAGCTTTCAAAGCTTCGATCGCAGGCGGAATATCGATGATATGCAAGGTATCAATAATCCCCACCCCTCGACCTGAACAAATCCCGGGAATGGCCTGTGCATACAAGAGATTAGGATTCATACGTGTAGCTTCATCGAGAAAAAATTCCTTAAGAAGTTGAACCGCCTTCACTGCATAAGCTTCGTTACCCGTCACCGCGTAGGCTGCAGCCAAATTGGCAGTATGGGTTCTCATCTGACGCAGTAACAACCGGTGCGCATCAAAATTATCCGGGTTGCTCTCTCCGTCACGTCGTATGTAAGGGAGCCCGTTCGCAGTCTCAGGGTTTGGCCACCAATAGTCGCCATTCGAATAATAATCATGAATGCTGCCCTCACTCTTCTCGGCAACAGCAGCTGTAAGATGAATCGGGTCAGCCTGTAAAGATTGATCGGCATGCCGCGTAATCCATGCAAGATCAAACAGGGAGAGTCGCTCACTCTTGGTGGCAGCCGAAGCACTTAACTTATTTATCGTCATGCTTTTGTTCACTCCTTAGTAATTAAATAAGATGAGCTAGCTCAGCATCCAGCCGACCTCTGTGTTATTGGGGTGATGTTTCACAGTCAATCATCACATGAATCGTATCACCCTTATGCTCATTGCGCAGCTTGAAAGCCTCCGCTATATTTTCCAGCTTCACGACATGCGTGATCATTTCCTCCGTATTCACCAATCCATCCAGCACTAACTGAAGGCCTCTGTCAAAATAATTTCGGTTATCGATATCCCGCTTAGGCTCCGTCGAAAGGATGTCCAGCCGCTTCTTGTGGACCTTGAAAAAGTCGACCGGCTTGTGGCACGTACCGATACAGCCATACATCACGATACGCCCGTTCTGACCTGCAGCATTAATGGCGTCCACCATCCCATCTCCCTCCAGCAGGCAAGGAATCACAACATCAAAGCCATCAGGGAAATCCTTGCCGACAATATCCATCGTATTCGTATCCGGCGAAGGAATTCGGTACGTGTGAGTCGCTCCATATTTGCGCGCCAGTGCCAGCTTTTCGTCAAACAGATCGGTTACGACCAAATTACGAGGACTGTACAAACTGATAATTTGTGTCATTACCAAGCCGCTGACTCCTTGACCGGTGATCAATACGTTTTTGTGCGGGGATATATCCCCAAGCTCTGCTGCGTGAAGGATACCTGGCAGCACTTCAATTAAAGAGCCTTCGATTAAAGGCAGCTCCTTGGGCAGCGACTTTACCGAAAATGGCGTGCAGCATACATATTCGGCAAAAGCACCCCAAATATAGCGCAGCGCTACATGGTCACCAACCTTGAGACCGATTACATTTGGGCCTACCTTATCAATTACGCCTGCAACCTCATGTCCAAGCCGAGTTGGATACGATATAAATTCAGGCTCACGGGCTCCGCGGAACACCTCCACATCGCTGCCGCAAATCCCGACCCACTTCACTTTAACCCTGACTTCTCCCTCTGCGGGCTCCGGGATCAACGCTCTCTTTAGCGTAATATTGCCAATCTCTTCTACAACAGCACACAGCTGTGTACCCTCGCCTTCATAATCGACCAGCTTCATTGGTGGAACCGTCATTTTTCTAACCATCTGTCCATTCTCCTTTTGTCTTGCAGATTCACCTCTACTTCTCTTATAAATTATAGAGCAGTCCACTCAGATCGAATATGGCAGATCCTCAGCAGTTTTATAACAATCCTCACTTTTGCACAAAAAACCTTCCGTCTTAGACGGAAGGAGCGATGATTGATGATTAGTGTTCAACTCGCCAAATATTTTCAAAATTCTGCTCCAGAACAATATCCTTACCTACCTCATTCAACAAGGACCTGCGGTATTGTGAGGGTGAAAGTCCTACGCGTTGTTTAATCATTTTACTGAAATAAGGCAGCGACCAGCCGACCCTCTCGGCGATTTCGGTTATCGGCAGCGCTGTAAATTCCAAATATTCGGTAGCTTTCTCCAAACGAATTTCCTGTAAATATTGGATCGGGGTGAGACCTGTTTTGACACTGAAAACGCGGATTAAATAATTAGGATTATAGCCAAAACGCCGGGATAGCTGTTCAAGCGTTATTTTCTCGGCAAGATTTAATCGCAAATAAGCGGCTATCGGTTCATCATCATCTATATTCGCCAGCACTGTGGAATCAAGAGGCTGCGCCGTTGCATTCCCCAATAATAGTGACACCAATGTGCTCTTAAAACCAGCTTCGATCCGCAGCGGCAGTACCGAATCCGGATATTTGAGTCGTTGCAGCGACATTTTGTACCATTGTTTGATCTCTGACAAATGAGTTCCCTGGCATAAGCAGCAGGCTTGTACACTCCTTAAGGCATCGAGTATTGCCTGGTCCAGCAGCCTGAATTTAAAGTCGAGAGTAACGGTCTCATCCGTAAATTGAAAGCTGTGCGAAACGCCCCGCCTGAACAAAAAAGCCGAACCCTCCTTGATCACGCTGCTTTCAGCACCAGTTTGGACAACTCCCGCTCCCGAAAGTACAATAAACAACTGTTCATAATCCGCATGCTGATGAGCATCCACCCGACTGCCCTCGGCGTAATCAATCCGTGCCGTCCACAGCAGCTGCAGCTGAGAATCTCTTAAACTAATCATTCTGCGCGTTCCTCCTATAGGAATCGAAGTTCAAAGGGGATCGCAATCAGTTGGTTAGCTCGGGTCTTCTATCGGACATAGGTACTTCCTGTTTAGCCGTACAGTACTTACAGCGAACAGCCTTTTCGGGGATTTCCGATAAGCATTCAGGGCAATCCTTAGTCTGCTTTTTCGGTGCGGGCTGATTCTCCTGCCTTTTGCGAAGACGGTTTAACTGCTTCACAGCTATAAAAATCACTGCTGCCACGATAAGAAAATCTAGCGCATTGTTGATGAAAAGTCCATAATTTAAAGTAGGCGCACTCGCTTCCTTCGCCTTGGCCAAGTTTTCATAATGAGTGCCATTCAAGCTGATAAACAAATCGCTAAAGTTTACTCTGCCTAGCAATAGTCCTATAGGCGGCATGACAATATCGTTCACAATGGAAGTGACTACCTTACCAAAAGCACCCCCAATAATGACCCCGATCGCCAGTTCAATCATATTCCCCTTTAGTGCGAATTCTTTAAATTCTTTAATAATTTTGGATGCCATTTACGTATTCCTCATTCCACGACATTTTTCTTTATCATAACTGATTTTTCGTGGAAGGTCGAGCAATCTCTGATTGAGACCACCCTACAGAGAAACTCAGGATGTATATGACCACAGCCCCATAAACAATAAACTCCCAAACTACTTATTCAGTGGTTTGGGAGTTTATTTACATATAATGGTTAATTATTCGCTTTTTATTTGGAAGTAATTAAGCTTTTCTTTTCGATACGGCAAGAATCAATGCGACAAGTCCAAGCACCAGTGCTGCGATGGATACATACAGCGGTGCTTGTGAAGCACCCACAGCCGGGCTTGCAGCAGCCGGAGCCGCTGTGCTATTCGCTTCTGGAGCTGCCGTCGTATTCCCATGACTATCTGCAGCCGCTCCGGACGGCTTGGCACTAACCTTGGTGATCGAAGCCGGTTTGTCAGCACCTTCAGCACCTATCCATTCAACAACGGTACCGTTTTTGTAGGTTTGATAGGCTTTCCATACGATTTGGGTGGCATTGTCGGCTACCTTACCCTGCATATAAAACTCACTGAATTCCGTAGGAGACAATCCATCTCCTGTTGCCGTCCAGGTTACGCCTGTAATTTTACCGGATGCATCCTTGGCCAAATCATACTTCCAGCCAGGCTTTGGCTCAAATCGAGAGATCGACACCGCATCTACTGCAAATCTGACTTCAATCTTGGTGGTTGGCGATTCTTTATCCTCGGAAGGCACTCGCACGGCAAACTTTTCGTAACTGCCCTGTACGGCAGTAGGTGGTTGTACGGTTACATGAGCGCTCGCAACCCCGCCTCCCAGCATTGAGATCAACAGTCCGGTTAATAGCATGACATTCCATTTTTTCATCATTCGTATCGTCCCCTCAGGCATCATTTGTCTTAGTATCAATGTAATCTATCTAAGATATCCTGGGTATGACTCAACTGGGCTATTTGTTATCATTATTTTGGCTAAACTGTGTCAGTCCGTGCCTGATCGCATAAGCCGTTAGCTGTACCCGGTTGTCCAGCTCCAGCTTGGCCAATATATTTTTGATATGATTTTTGACTGTATTTTCAGTGATGATGAGCTGTTCGGCGATTTGCTTATTGCTCTGCCCGCTTGATACGCAGGACAAGATCTCTACTTCCCGAGGTGAAAGGCCGCTTGGCTTAGCCAAGGATTCCGCCTGTCTGGAGGAGGAACGAAACAATTGAAATAACCGATCCGCCATCCCGCGTGAAATTTCACTATTGTCATCCAACAGCCCCTTCAAATAAACCATCCATTCATCCGGGTCCATATTTTTTAATAGATAGCCCTGTGCACCATTCTGGATCGCCGTGAATAGATCTGCTACATCATCGGAAACGGACAGCATCACAATTCGCGTATGCGGATACAGCTGTTTGATTTTACGGGTTGCTTCCAAACCGCTCATTACGGGCATTCGAATATCCATCAGAACAAGGTCAGGCTGATGCTTACTGCACATTTCAATGGCTTGTTCACCATCCAGCGCCTCAGCTACAATCTCAAAACCAGCCTCCTGCTCCAACAGCAAACGAATCGCTTTACGCGCCAACGGATGATCGTCAGCAATCAATACACGATAGTTCATTCAGCTTTACCCCCACGTCTTCGAGGTCCGGTGACACACAGCTCCGTTCCTCCCTGCTCCAACTTCCTTACGCTCAATTCCGCGTTCAACTCTCCCGCGTGCTTACGCATAAGGCTAATTCCATAACGATTCTGTTCCTGCTGCAGATTGTCCGTATCGTCGTAATTTTGACTGATTCCGATCCCATTGTCACGAATCTCCAGCTTCCAGCCTTGCTCGCGGCCCGTCATTCGCAAATCGATCACCACATGATCAGCCTGTGAATGCTTGCGAATATTCGTAAACGCTTCGCGAATGATCGCAAACAGCTGCACTTCCGCGGATGGGGGCACACTTTGCTCCTGTATATCGACAAGCTGCTCCACGGGGATACCACTCAGCGCACTCCATTCTTCAAGCCACGTACTCAAACGCTGAATGAAGGTGGCCCCCTCCTCTGGTGTCGTACGAAGATTGTAAATAGCCTGACGCAAATGCTGATCGATTTCCGTGACAGCCGATCGTGCCTCCTGAACATTGCCTTGTTTCAGCTGTACGTTCAGAAAAAACAATATTTGCGCAATATTGTCATGCAGTTCTTCCGCAAGCCGTTCACGCTCCTCATAAACAGCCCGCCGCGATTGCTCGGCAGCCAAACGCTCATTGGTGCGGTCAATACGGTGAAACATCCACGTGGCGAATAGATAGGATAGCAGCAGCGTCAGGAACGTAATATATAGGTTGCCCGCTTCCATCGATAATTCGGACAATAAAAAATCATGACGAATATATTCAAAGCTGCCGATAATTAGCGGTGGCACCATAATCGCCAATAGCTTTAGCTTGCCAAAGGACATCACATTCAACTCACTTTTTTAGCTTTTATCTCCATATAAGGTATTACGTATGTAGGCTACATTTTCAACGTAAGCCTCTAGACCTCCAACGCTTTTGCCTTAATTTGCACACGCGTGAGCTG
This sequence comes from Paenibacillus sp. FSL H8-0034, assembly GCF_038000305.1. NCBI lineage: Bacteria > Bacillati > Bacillota > Bacilli > Caryophanales > Paenibacillaceae > Paenibacillus > Paenibacillus sp. FSL H8-0034. The sequence continues at coordinate 2,176,594 of NZ_JBBOBS010000001.1, read as the reverse complement.
GATGACTTCATCGATCCCTTTCAATTTTTGCTCGAACTGCTCCATTTGAACCTGATAAGAGGATAGTAACGCTTGTACACCTGGTCGTTCCGAGCATTCCTTGCTGATGACGACGTCTCGCCCTACGCTCAGGCCTTGAGTTCTTGCTGCCAAATTGACCGTCCGACCAAAATAATCAAGCAGCTGGTTGGAGTTCACGACGATTGCCGGGCCTTGATATAAGCCCATCTTGATGATAATCGGTGTTTCCGAAGGGTGCTTCCTGTTAAATTCGTCCACATGTGTCTGAACATCGAGTGCCGTCTTGACGGCATTCTCCGGATACTCGAACACAGCCATCACTGCATCACCAATCGTTTTTACGAGCGTACCCTTGTTTTCATTAACCCAGCTTATCAGAAAATCAAAATGATCTCTAACCTGTCCATAAGCATGCGCATCCCCGACCTGCTCGTAAAATGCTGTTGAGCCCAGCAGGTCGCTGAACAGGATCGTTACGTTTTCAATCCCGACCTGCTGACCAGGAGCCAAAACCTCTGATGAAAACATACTGCGAAATTCGTGCATGGTCGTCACCTTGGATGCCGTTACTGTAGTGTCCTCCCAATCAGCCTTTTCCAACGCAACGATCACATTTTCACTGCTGCGATTTACAAGCTTTATTGGAGTACCTGGTAGCGGCTGCTCTAAGGTCGAAATCGCCCAACCATGTTCGTCATACTGAAGCTCTATCTGCAGCGGCGATTGAGCAGGTCCATCATCAGTACGAGCAGCAGCCGCTCGACGGCTAGCCAGATTGGTTGTATGCTCCCTCCAACTTTCATGAGACTCCGTATAGGCAATGTTGGTCTGCTTCCCTTGTGATCGCACTTGTTGACGAACCATCGAGACCATTTGATTCGAGCGTAATACCCGCAGTCTTAACAGCTCAGGTACCTCAGGAAAGGCGAACACGGCGTCCTCACCAGCAGCTATTTCCAGTTGTACATGAATATGAGGCGTAATCGACGGACCGCCAACGCAAAATATTTGTTTATACGCACGACGCAGGTTAGGATGTACGGAAAAGCACAGCTCCACATATTTGTCAAAATTAACCTCATAATTAATTCCACAAAAATCGCAATGATATTGAGGCTTGATTCCTGACATCGTTTCTGCACCAGCTTTGGATACTCGGCAATTCGGACAGATCAGGTGCCAGCTTAGATTGGTAATGCCGAGCTTCGTCGCATAAAGAAACATGCGCAGCAGCGCTTCCCGCTCCATACCCCAGCTCTTCGCCAGCTCGAAGGGACGCATATCTATTACCTGATCGTCTCCGCTAAGCAGCAGATGCTCCCGAAGGCGCTCATTCATAACGAAATCCCCTGATACCTTCTGAAGCTCAGTGAGCAGACGGTCAAGCTCTTCCGTATTTACCTTATAGCCTGCAGCTTGCTGGGGCAGCAAATGGTCCTTTTCGTGCTCCTTTAACTGCAAGTAGCTTTGTAAATATTTTAATGTTTTGCGCATCGAGCTGACTCCTACAATCGGTATAGCTGCAAGTCCAAGCACATTCGCAGGTATAAATTCAGCAAACAGCTTAACCTTGGTAGCCCTCGAGCCATCAGGCAGCACAGTATCCGCATCCTCCAGCTCAATACCACCCCAAAACCGCTTCAGCGGCCCGCCGCGATATTCGCGGACTACATCGTAACGAACATGTTTCACCCATTGAAAGGGGTGCTCCTTCCAGCGCATGGGGACAACCCCTGCTACCTTGGCAGACAACTCCTGAAAAAAATCGGTATTGTGAAAATGAAAAGAGGTAGAACGAATCGGAAAGAGTCCAATGACCCGATTTAAATGTTCTGTGTTGCTCAGCAGCTCCCACACTTTGTCTCGTGATAAAGCATATTCTTGTTCGTATACGTGTCTTTGGGCAGGCAGTGGCATCTTGTTTCCCTCCGTCAATCGCGCTCTTTCCATTATACACCATACACCTGTCTGGAACTAAGCTTCATCATTTCAATTTCATACGGTACAACGCAACAAAATGAACTTCCGACTACAATAACTTTTAGGGTCTATTCTTTCCTCACACTGCTGGTGAATTCCGTCCATGGATTGCTCACCCTAATTGTACGAGCTGCTGTTTCCACATGTCCATTCGACCAAACCGCCCTGAATTGAAATATATATTCCTGATCAGGCAAGCTTTCAAAATCACTCCGATATATTTGTGCTGTCCAATCGGTTAAATTAGTAGATGTCAGCACGCTTTGCAATTCTGTATAGGTCATAGACGCATGAACCTGCGATGCTTTTTCATTCGTCTTGGCTTCCAGCACAAAAGCCTCTCCTGACCAAAACACCTCCACCGGCCGAGGACGTTCATCCTCTCCAGATTTCAACCGGTTATAGGCTTTGCGGTTCAGCTCCCACTGCGCGGTATGACGAACAAATCCTTCCACGGTCAAATCGCCAACCTGCACAATTTTGGTCACTGTATCGGAAGCGCCATAAGGGTCTGTTGCTGTCAGCGTCACCACATAATCGCCAGGATGATTATCCGTAACAACGGCTGGAATCAATGCATTCGTTGTGACTTGGATGGAATGGTAATCTGGTCCCGCGATCTGCCATTGAAAAGTGAGCGGGTCCCCATCAGGATCGGTCGATTGGTTAATCAGTGTAACGGTATCCCCTTCAAAAGCTGGCTTGGGTGTCCAATCGAAATCTGCATGTGGCGGCCGATTGATCATGAACCATGTTTGCGGCGACCAATTCGATTCAGCTCCATATTGATCCCAAATTTTCACGCGCACTCTCATCTTCTGTCCGGTTGGCAGATCAACGGGAACCGTCATTCTCCCGGTTGTAGAGGTCGTATTCTGCCATGTTTTCCCTGAATCGTAAATCATCACATCATTGGCCTCATTGGTAATCTGGATCTCATACCAATACAGCACGTACCCGATATCTGGATCGGTTTGATACCACGTTAGCTCGGGCCGCAGCGTATTTATGATGTTTGGAGCAGCTTGCGTTCCATAGGGAAAGGTCATATAGGCAGATGGTGGGCTGTTCGTTGACATCCAGCCAATATTGCTCCAATCCGACCAATCTTCTCCATCATTGATTTGTACTTGTACCCAATATTTTTGACCCATCGAGAGTTCGGTTTCCATTGTCCATGCCCAGCTTGTTAAAGGCGTGCTCATGTCACGATTCTTGACGCATTCTACCGGATTGTTCGATACATCGTATACACATAAATTGAATGTAGAAAATATCGTGTTCGGATCAATATCGGCCTGATTCCAAGTCAAGGTAGGCTGCAGCGAAACGTGTGAAGGCTCCGCATAAGATCCGTTCGGGAATGTTAGGTATACCGTCGGTGGATGATTTGGCGCTACTGGCTGGTCGATATCGATGGTTTGAACGTACCAGTCTGACCATGCTTTATTCTCGTCTTGTACGGCCATAGCAACGGTATATTCCCCACTCTCTAAAGGTTTGACAAGCTTACTGTCCTTTTTCACACCCGAAGGGGTGATATAATAAAACTTCTTGGCATAAATGCCGTTGTTGGCTGCAAAGGGTGCCTGACAATTGCCGTGTGCGTAGCAGCGATCCGGATCAAAGCTCAGGTCCGTCCAGCCTACCGTTCCATCAGGATTGATATAGAGGGTAAATGGCCCTTCCGGTATTCGATGGACAATTAAATTCTGCTCGTAATCCTCCGAATACTTGCGGTACGAATCAAAAGCGGCATTGTCGGGCCTTGGATTATCCGGTACCCGGTATTTGAGTTTATATAAACCAACCTTATCGAACTGTGGAACGGGATTGGTGACGGTTTGACCGTGCATCGAAGATAAGCCATAATCCGCATCATAAGGTGCCCAGGTGTACGGCAGGAATCGATTAGGATCTACGTGGTCAATGTACCACTGTGTTCCGGGTGCGAACATCACATCCCTTTCCGGATCATCATAAGTGGTTTCATAGATAATGGGCGTGTTGACGATCGCAGCCCCCGGTGTATCGTAGCTCAGATCCGAATCTGACCACATATAACTAATGCCTTTAAATTCGGTATTGTCGGCTGTTGAGTAGGGACCGAGCGTACCGGATGTAAACGTGTTATCTACCGCATCGATGATGAGTCCATTTTTTTCATAGACCTTGATATTTGTGCCGGTTATTTTAATTTTGAAAGCTACCTGCTGTTCATTCGTCAGGTAATGACTCGCGGGTGGGGAAATTAAGGTTTTCCTGCCGTTTACGATACGGATTAACTGTACAGTGTCTTTATATACTTCGACGCGATACATATTTTGGTGATTTTGAATTCGGAATCCCAAACCCGCATGATAATCGGGACCGTCCAGCTTGGCAAATTTCATCGTCCATGAAATCGTACCATTGATCACCTGTTGAGATGAAGGATTGAACAGTTGGCCGAATGTAATAGGTTCGTTGCTGTATGGAGATTGTCCTGTGCTTGGCTTGTAGCCGTAGGATATCGAATATGTGACTCCAGCTTTAGTCGTGGAACCTCCAATATACCTTGTGCTGCTAGTAGGCAGTTGATTGCTTCGTGGCTGTGGATTAATTTCAACTCCAGAAAGAAGGTCAATTGTCTTGCTAGTAATCTGGTTTGTTCCATAGCCATTCCTATAGGTTGTATAGTCTTTGTAACCATCAGAGGTACTTGTGCCTTCCGACCATTCGAAGAAATCTGCAGGCTTGGTTGTCGTTACCGCACTTGTACTCAGATTTTCGTAGTAGTAATTACATCCAGCAGGTGTCTCATATTCAGAATCATATGGCCAACAATAGGATAAACCGATATATTTTTGATCAGCTGACACTCCACCACTGATAAATCCATTGATTTTATCATGAGCTACAATTTGTTTAACAATAGAAGGAAATCCAGTTTCAGCATCCCATCTAATTAAGTGGGGTTTATTGTTAATACTGCTTAAAGTATAATAGTTGCCTTTCGGATCTCCAGCAGGTGCCCAATACCCGATATCCTCGTCATCAAAACTTCGCTTAGCCCCACTGTACGTTCCTAAGATAGCATCCAAGCCGTCAGGTAGATACGCGATATAGCCATTCTGTGACAAGTTAGCTGGAATTGATCTGGGCTCAGCAGGAATATTGTCAAATGATTCCGTCTTATAAGGAACCGCCATATTGTCAGGCTTAAACGATTTTATTTTCCTGGTAGTAAGATTAATTTCCTTAAAATCTGAATTAAACCGCATACGGGCATAGCGACCAAGCTCATCCCCATTACTAAATGTGCCTCGTGCGCCCGTATAAGTTGGTCTACCTGCATTGATTTCTATCACAAAACTTCCAGATGCCGATGCCGATGTTTTCAATGCAAGCAGATCATCAATACGGTACCTCCACCAATATTCATTATATAGATACCTATCCCCAGCTACATTTCTCGGTGCAACTGTAGTTCGGAACATAATTTCTCCTAAATCTTTGCGCACATACATCGATGGAGCGCTACCATTAACTGCATAGGGGCTAAGTGATATTGGATCGTGCGTATCAGATAGAAGATAATGCACACCATAATTTGTATCTGCAGATGTCGCGCTACTTACATATTCTCCTTGACCCAAATAATAGTATGGCATGGCCCCACCGTACGGTAATTTAATCTCCTTTGGATCAAGATCCATATTTTCGGCTCCTATAGGCAAAGAGAATTTACTATGCACTCCATTGCCCATCCTAGCACTTATTAATCGACCATCAGCAGATGCAAACCATCCATTGTTGATCCAGGATTTATCTAAGCTGGTGTTCATCCAGCTCATAAATTCAGACGCTGGGAAAGGTGTTACATTGATAGGCATAGGCTCTGCGGCAATGCCTGTAGCTGTAAAGGTGGCTTCCGGATTATCATTGTCCACCTCTACTGGGAAATTCTTTGTTACACTATCTCCAATCGCCTCAATAGGTAATGAACCTATAAAAATTGAGAAGAACACAAGAACGATCATGATGCTGTTGATCCATTTGTTTGTGCGTATCCAAGTCAATAATGCCCCTCCTATCCATGCTGAATAGGTGGGCTAATGCTATCCCACCTTTTAAAATTAATGTACGAGATCCGTAGGCTGTCCCGGTGCCTCAACCACACGAAGCTTGATATTAAATTTCCCTACATGCTGACCTCTCAGCTCCACGATGTGAACTCCGGTTTTTGCGATATAAAAAGATTCTGTACCGGATGAATATAGATACTCAGCCCCAATTACCAAACTATCCTCATCGATTTCGGCTGTTCCCCCTTCATTAAAAATGCCATCGTTGTTACCGTCATACGCAAAAGACCATAATCGCTTTGTGATGATATCCTGGTCAACGCTTAATCCGGTTCCAAGTACAGTAAAGGTTGCCAATCCTCGATTGGTTATGTCTCTTCCCGCCCTATCGTTACCTACGATATCGACAATAGGAGGCAGATCGGGTTTAACTTCTACCGTTTTGGTTGCCGATCCTGTAAGCCCTTCTGTATCTGTGACGACAAGCGTAACCAGATAATTCCCGAGCTTAGGCGTTTTAAAATCTTTGAGTTTTCCTGATAGCGGCTGGATGTATTCAATTTCTGCTTGTGTCCCTGCTGTTTCTCCAGCTATTGGGGCTATCGTCCACGCATACGTCAAGGTCATATTTCTTGGGCTGCTGCTTTTCTCGCCGGATAATTCAATTCTCCGGCCTTCCTTCAGCCAGCCGCCTACATCGATAACAGCTACAGGCTCGGGACCGATGACATCCAGGTATGAGCAGGCTTTAGCGCTTATGCCTGATTCATTGGTTCCGGTTACGCAAACTTGGTGGGTTCCCTTTACAGATGCCAGTATATTTGAATACTGCGTTTTGTTTAGTGGTGAGGTCCAACCCATGGAAGCTGGTAATCCTGCAAGCCAGCTTGTACTTCCTGTGAATGTCCAGCTCAGTGTCACTTTCTCGTTTTTACTATCGGTGGCTGCTGCTTTCAAGAAAACATTTTCATCTTGTACCACACTGGACGTTTTCGCTCCTGTGCTGGTTTTATACCAATCCACTAGAACCGTTGGTGCGCCTGCGACTTTGATAATTTCAAAAGGTTCAGGACCTATTAACGATATTCGGCCGCAGCTATCTTCAACGTCATACATAACAATGACATTTCCGGCCCCGATGTTACCAGGGTAGGTCGAAGACCCGCCCATTTGCCACGAAAAACCCATGGTATCCTTGCCACCAATAATGGGGGTCCAGGCATATGCGAATGCGTTATTGCCCTGTGAGACTCGAAAACGCCCTGTAACGGCTGTGCAACCATTGGCCGGATCTGTCAGCGTCACGTTAAAATCATTGGGATTCTTCCACTCAATGGTTGGATAATGAACCTTTAGGATTCCTTTCCATTCTCCGGGGCAGCCTGCGCCTAAACTGCAGCCGCCAGGATCGTTTCCGCCACCATTACAGTTGGCTGAAGCCGTAAAAGATTCGGTTTTGGAATTGTTGTTGGTCGATTGCTCATCTAAAGAATTATCGCTATTGGCGAACACTGTGATACCCTTTGCACCAGGAGCTGAAAATGTATAGGTAAACGTCCCATCCTCCGTGGTTGTTCCAATCCCATTAAACGTATGGGTAATGATCTCCACTCCATCGGCTGAAATCTTGACCTTAAACGGGCTGGAGGTGGCTGGGCCGCTGTTTGTGATGGAATACTTGAAGGTTGCGCTTTTGCCTGCTTCGATGCAGGAAGGTCCTGTTAAGGTAGGAACAGTTAAATCGACTTTGGCTGTTGGTGCTGCTGTGTAGGCCACGGCTTCGAGCTTAGGGTATTTGTAGACGTAGCCGGTTAGTTTGATTTTCCAGTTGCTGTACCAAGTTAAAATCCGACCATCGGGTGTGTCCTCTGGATCTTCGTCTGGATATGTTGAAAATAACGTGGTAAAGTTGAAACGGAATTTTTTTGTAGGGATATCAATATAGTCGGTCGATAAGCCGGATATATTACCTGCCTTTAAGCTTCCTGTATCATCCAGCTGAAAATCGGTAGTGTTGAATTCCAGATGTACAGCATCATTAAAATTTAGCTTGATTGTGGGAGCACTTAATACGTTTAATTCGGGTACATTTAAGGTCCCTTCTCTGTAGTCATAAGCACTATCACAATATTGTACTGTTGACTCATAACCAGAGGGATACGCTGGAAGTGTTTCACCATAGGGCATTCCTCGTTTGTGTTGAAGGCAAGAGGTTGGCGGTGGGAAATCATAAATAGCATTGTCTTTGTTTCTGTAAAATCGGTGTGTTAATCCCCCGTCTGCTGCCGAATCATCGTAATCGAACATCCAGACCTTTTTGTTTGGATCTCGGAACCATTGGAAAGAACCTGGATAAAGTGTAACATAATCATTAGTTCCAACTATGATTTGACCTTGCTGCTGAAGGGGGCTTGCCACTTTATATTTATTGCCGCCTACACTTATCATTTGTTGCAAAACCGTGTGCGTATTCGCATCTCTTAATTCGACTTTGGTGATGGGATCGCCAGAAGGGTTCGAAATGGTAACCTCGTTAGGTGTTACGCTTTGCTGTTTGGAACCAAATGATCCGTCAGGCATGGTTAAGAGCTTATCCGCGTTATCGTAATCGACTACTTGAGCTGCTAGCGGTCCGGCAGCCTTAGCTTCATCCAAATCAAATAGAATTAAATAATTAGATAAGATCAGAGATAAAATGACAGTTATATATAAGGGTCGCTTCACTCCTATTTTCCCCCTAAGGATTTGTTGATGACAGATTTATAAATAATATTATTACTTGTCATCTCTCCTAAACCTTGTGCTGGGTTTTTATAAACACTAAACCCATTGCCATCTACACCCTTCATTTTAGGAACTAATTGACCAGTTACGAGTCTCACATCATGAGTACCTGCAGGTAAAGTAATCCGCCCGAATTTAATCACAGGACCAGTACCAGCAGATTCCGCATATGGGGTGACATCAAGTAACATTCCATCCTTGCCAATGTTATTTCCTGTTACAAATAAATTAGTTAGAACTAGAGAGGAATAGAAAAAACCCCTTAACGGTGTGTCGCTCTCAACGTAAAAATGATCAAAGGACAAAAATGCATAGGCATTAGTTGGCACATCTTGAGTTGCTGTGCGTTCATTTCCAACAGCCATAATCCAACGCATCGTATCTGGAATCAGCTTGCGGTTAGGATCGGTAGGATCAGCCATATCGACCACGATATATTTTTCTGTTTCGGAGAATCCTTTGGCCCCCTCATAACGAAGCTTATCAAATTCAAATGGTATGTTATTTTCAATAGCCCATCCAAAGTATTCAGGGGCCATCGTAGAAGCATTGGTTTTATGCCAGAGGATCTCAGCCGCCGAAGTTGCGTACTTGTCCGATGGCAGCTTTTCCCCAGCTTTAAGCTTCAGCATCCGTTCAATCACTGTGATCGCTTGCGCCCTCGTTGTCGGTTGTTCCCCTCCGATCGTCCCTTGATTATCCAAGCCATTGATAATACCTTTGCTCGTTGCCAAATACATCCACTTTAGATCGTCCGTGTTCTTCTCTCCAGCGCTTCTAACGGCTATTCTAGCCATTTCTTCACGTGTGATGGGTGTATTGATATCCCCGCTTGTATAGTCCTCGTAGCGATGGATTCCGTTCGTGACAGCTGACTCGACAAATGGCTCGTACCATGGTTTGTCTAGTGCCGCTAACGTTTTCAAGCTCATGGCTGTAACTGCCATTTTAATAAACTCAGCTCTGCTCACATTTTGCTCCGGTTTAAAGGTTTCATCAACATATCCGTCGACATAGCCTTTTTGCACTGCAATTTGGACATCTCTCTCTGCCCAGTGTCCACGAATATCTTTAAAGTTAATCGAGGCAGCTGCATGGATCGTAGCTGTAGGTAGCGAGACGGTGAATGTTGCCAGTAAAGTAACGGTTGTTAGCGATTTTAATAGTTTCATAGGATATTGCCTCCATTATGGTATCGATTATGTATTTGTGGAAACCAGGATTCAAACAAAAATAGCACCCCAAACCTAAGGTAAAAAAACCTCGAATGGCGGTGCTTCCGACATAATATTATGAAGTTATTCGACATCATCCAATATTTACCTGCAATAGTTCGATTATACAAGAATTTGGATTATTTATGCAATAGTAAAATTTAGTTTCCATCCGTTACTTGGGATCCAATTCACCATAAGCCTGCTCCAAGCCATCCTCCGAGCCCTTGGCATGGCCTACTTTAAATCCTTCCTCGTAACCGCTGTTGAAGCCTTTGTTATACTCCTCACTATACGCTGCCTCTTTATGCGGGCCTGCTTTAGGGCTATTGACCTTGCGTCTGGAAGTACGGAATTTGCCCCTGCTCAGTCGCTTTCGAGAGCGGCCTGACACCGTTTTTTTTGCAGCGAGTGCCTTTTTTGTCGAAACAGTTTTGGGGGCAGAGACTTTTTTACCGATTGCTTTTTTTCGGCTGGTAATCGATTTCTTAACACGGATGTGCTTGCTGATTGTGAGCGGCTTGCGAACGGATCGACGTTTTCTGGATGCAGTCACTCCCATTGCCAATGTTCCTCCCCTCTAGTTCAGACTGTCTCCCTTGCTCATCCTTGTTACCTCTCTATTCCTGTATACCTTGGCGTAATTCCGTTACATACTCGTGGTTCAGCCATGGTTTGCCATTATGTCCTCGAACTCGTACTCTGCGCCGAATTGTAATTCCGGTAATTTTGGCTGTAAGCTGTCGTTGGTAATTACTGATCTGCTGAATATTGTCAACAACGCGTTGTACGGTCTCTTTCGGGTTCGTAGTAATGCTCTCAGAGCTGATGTGGGCATCTGCAGATTTCTGGGTAAGGTCTGCAACGGCTTCTAGTATTTGGGTAAGCGCACGCTGACTTCTCGCAATTGAGGTTAGCATATGCATTTGTATGCGCTGTTCATGGGTGTAGTCTGGAGCGTTGGGCCGGTCCGTCATTTGAAGCTCCCACCCAGATTAAACAAATCGCCCATACCACCGCCACCGGAACCTGAGCCGCCCAACATATCTTCCTCTTCTTTTTGATTTAAAATAACTGTGAGATTTTTGGCCAGTGCACTTTCCATCTTCGTAAGTCCGTCAATCAGCTCGATTAATTGATCATGAACATCCATCGTTTCCTTCACTTGCTGAGCATGATCCTCATAGGCAGAGAGGTTGAGACGATTACATATCCAATGACGCGACTTTACGGCTTCAATCGCCTTCGCTTCCAAAATTATCGCTATATTCAATTGGAACTTGGCCGCTGCTGTCATCATCCGATTAAACGATTCCGGTCTGCTCAAAGCACTACCTCCCTAACTGTACAATGTATACTACCAGATGGTCTGCGGTTTATTCGTCAGCAGCCTGATCTCCCATTTCCTTCATCACACTGCTCAAATTTTCCGCCAAAGCATCTTCTAAATCAGCCAAGCTGTTTAAATAGGCGGTAACGCTTTTTGTAATAAGAAGAGAGTGCTCCATCAGCGACTGAATTTCGCCAAGGTTCGGATCTACTGTCGAGACTTGATGATTAAGCGATGATAAATGAACAACCACATGCCGCTTGGCCTCAATGATATTGGCCATTTGCTCCTGCGAGTTGGCCATATGATGAATCATCTCCGTGATTTGATTTTGCACCCTTTACCCCTCCTTAAAGCTTCCATAGGAAGCTATCTTCGTAAGCATTTACTTAAAGCTTCCATAGGAAGCTGACTTCGTAAGCATTCACTTAAAACTTCCGTAGGAAGCTGGCTTCGTAAGCATTTACTTAAAGCTTTCGTAGGAAGCTGGCTTCGTAAGCATTTACTTAAAGCTTTCGTAGGAAGCTGGCTTCGTAAGCATTTACTTAGAAGTCCGGTGCAGAATGAGCGCAGCGGCCAAATGATCCTAGAGAAGCGTAAGCGTACGCCTTTGAAATCGTGAATAACCGCTAATCTCATCCAAATTTCACGATTTCAACAGTGATCGGAAGGATATTTGACCGCGCAGCGAGACTTATTCACCGGACTTTTAGTGCTTCCTTCGTAAGCTATCGCAGAACTTTTTACAGGAAAGCTAACCTTGTTAGCATTTGATTAACGCTATTCGCTAAAAAGCTAATTAAGAGAATCGGATATCATCAGAAGCTGCTTGGAGCAATTTTTTAAAAAATGGACTTCTCACAATCGCACGGTATCTCCTGTAGCCTATGCCGGAGTAATTAGGAAAGCCACTATTTCCACTGCCCAAATCTTAAATATTGTCCGATCTCAGCGTAATTGGAGCAATAATTGGCAGTCCTATCGGCATGCTGCTCAACTGAGAGTCATTCACAGCTGCCGGCTTTTGGCGATCGAACCCCCATACAGATATCGCAAGCTCGGATACAATCCTTCTCAGCCGCCCGCTCTCATGAAGGAACAATTGTCCATCCCGCTTTTGAAGCAGAGTCCCTTCCTGCATACCTGAGCTTGAATTAGCCGTTGCATGAGCACGATTACGAACCTCATCAGCATGTATCCCATCTCCGCGTATACAACCCCTCAGCTCCACATGCGATAGACGGGCTGGGGATACCGGCAAACTGTCCGTTCCCGACAAAGGGCGACGTACGCCGGCATGCAGCTCATAGACAGTACCCCGGTTTCCCTGCACAACGGCATGATCTGGATAGTAATGAATCATCGATCTCCGTTCTCCATTGGCTGGCAAGCCCTCCATTTCAGATAGGAGCTGGTCCACACTACCCCATTTTTTTGCATAATAGTCAAGGTTGCGTCCATATACCTCTCCCATCTCCGAACCGAGCGCCTTCATGCTCACACTGCCGACATGATGAATAAAAGAATCGCCTGCGATCACAAGATCCAAACCAAGCAGCCGAACCCTGAGGCAAAAATCATCATCCTCACAATTCCCGATCAGGAAACCCTCATCAAAATAACCAAGCCGTTCGAACAAATCCCTTCGGAAAAGTAGACAAAAGCCGGTAATCCGAGCTGTTTTTTTCCAGCGAAGCGGTTCGGGACGATTAAATTCTGCAGCAAAACGGTGCATTTCCTCCAACGATGTATACGAGGTGGCAACCAACTGCTCTCCGCTAATATAGTTCGTCATCGGACCTACCAGGCCGAATCGTTCATCACTATCAAGACAGCGATGCAGGTTAGTCAACCAGCCCTGTGTAACCACCGTATCATTATTGAGCAGCAGCAGCCTGGACCCTCTGGCCATTTTCATGCCCTGATTCACTCCACCGGCGAAGCCGATATTATCCGGATTGATCCGGTAACGAAGTTTACCTGTCATCGTCCGCAAATAGTCTGCTGTACCATCGGTTGAGGCGTTGTCAATTACAATGATTTCGTGAGGCTCAGGTGTAAACTGACCGATGCTTTCGATACACTGCCGCAGCAGCTCACCTTGATTAAAGGTCGGGATAATGATACTTGTGCCCTCGAACATAACGGTAAAAGAAGCTGCACCTGCAGTAACACCTGAAGGATAACCAATACCATAACCTGCCTGATAACCGGATTGATACCCCAACCTGTAACGAGCAGATACCTTGGCCATCTTCAATTTACGTCGCGGTTTCCTGTTCATCAATGACGCTTTCCGCTTGCGCGAAGAACGTTTGGTTCTCCTTACCGTAAGAACGGCTTGCCGCTTTCTTATAGCCTTTTTACGTCCCCTGGTCATCCGGAGTATGACCTCCTTCCGGTTGGTATGATGTTGTATAGCTGGGCCCTACAGCCTGCTGTTTCAGCACAAGGTTTCCTTGCGGGTTGCCAGCTCATCTGCCAAATGGCCAAAATCGATAGCGACCTTGCCCATCTCGGTTGCGATTCGCTGTGCTATCGTGACTGCTGACACCCCTGCAGATATAAGTGCAAGATCAAAGTCATGACGGGATACCTCCGCCATCACACGCGGAATATCCCTCACTCCATGTACCGGAGTAACAATACCGCTAACCGTCATCCCTTGCTCCGTCAGAACAGTAGATAACGTTTCTGCCATATTGCCTACAAGCAGTATCCGACTTCCCCTTAACAGTCCTGCAAGTCGTCCTTCTTTAAAAATATAATAATTGACAAGGGAGTGAGTCAGGCTCAAGGTATGGTAGTCGACTCCATGCGCGCGCAGCGCTTGAAAAGCCATGGGCTGATAGGTGAAGTTGCGGAGCTTCGGAATGCCAACCACTGTCGCCTGCCTCAAGGAGCTAATGAGTTGATCTCTTGCCGCCAAATCCGGGACATCGACTCCGGCATAGCTGAGAAACTTCCCTTCCTCCTTCACCTGATCAATGCTGAGTATGGTTTCCTGCGCCATCGTCAATACTTCGCCATCCCCAATGCGCACAAGGGAAAAGGGAGTTTTGGTATCCAGTGCATGACGTAAACGATGAGTAATTTGCTCAGCAGTTTGCAAAATAAAAAATTGTGAATGCAGCTGCCCGATCCCTGCTTCAATAATATGCCTGATTGATATTTCAGGTAGAATCGCATCGAATGGCAGCAGCGAATCGACAATGCCGTCGCCTCCTGCATACAAGCCTTCCTTATGTCCATCACGGTGTCCCTGGTTATAGCTCTGCTCGTGGATCCGTTCGTGGATCAGGCTGTTGGAGTTCTTGGACTGGCCATCCTGATATCCGGACTGGTAGCCCTTGGAATGCGATTCATCCAGCATCTGATTGACTATGGACGGACGGAACCGTTTGGTATTATCCGCTTTTCCTCTGTTCAGGGTTCTTCTCCCTGTTTTATTTAAATCTTTACTGCGTTTTCCACCAGGCTTCCTCTTCAGCTTGAATGTCGACTTATGCGTGCCTCGGAGCTGCTTGCCATACGCAGATGTTTTACCACCTGCAGGCTGCTTGCCAACCTTTCGTTTTACCTTTATTTTCATCGTTTCAACACCTCATCATCGTCACATTGTGTGCAGCTGTTCATGACAGAAAGGCAGCATGCAGCAGCTCTTGAAGCCGTGAGCTGTACGTGTGCTCCCGCACGGTGCGTGCCAGTCCGTTCAACGCTATTCGTCTGCGCTGCTGCTCATTCTGCAAGTAATACTCGATTTTATGGGCCAGCTCCTCCGGGGAAGCAAACGTCTCGATCTCCACACCCGGTGTATAAAATCTCTCCAGTCCTCCTCTGGCATCAACCAGTTGAAGGGCTCCTACAGCGCCAATTTCAAACGTACGCGGATTGGGTGAGATTGCCGGGATCCTTCGCTGATTGGCATTGATCTCATCATCATCAAAAGCACGATGACAGTTAATAACGATCTTGGCACCCGCATAGCAATTGACTGTATCCTCACTTGTCAGCCAAGCGGCATCTCCACGAATAAACGGCTGCAGCAGCGAATAGTGCTCCAGCCGTTCCCACCACCTGCCGGCAATTAACGTTTTTTTCGATGCCAGCAGCGGAGCGATCGCATCAAATAAGGTGATGCGATTGCGATAGCCGCTTCCCAAAAAACAGATATCATTATGGAACTCGGAAGCAACTCGCTGAGGCTTGTATATATGTGTGGATACCGCCAAAGGAATAAAGTGGACGTTTGGACATCCAAGACCGCGATACCATTCAACACAGCTCAGCTCCTGCGTAAACACAATATCGTAGTTCAGAGCAATCGCTCCGGATAGATCGGCGTAGTAAGGATCATCCGTGAACCAGACAGCCGTGCGATGGCCTTGTTGTCGAAGCAGTTGAATGGTCTCGGCGGATACATAATCCATACCATTAAACACGAGCACGAGGTCAGGCTTCATAGTCTGAGCTATTAAGGCCACATCATCAAAAGGCGTAGCTACCCGCAGCTCAGCGACAAGCTCATGCAAGCTAAGCAGCAGTCCGCGTTCTATCGTTGCATAAGGATCTCCCTGCCCGGAAACGACAAACATTAGCCGCCACTGTCTGGTTGGCAGAGGTTCCTTACGCTGACTGCTGCGTATAACCGTCTCACAGCTTCCCAAATGATACCCTTCGGATAGGCCAAGCGGATAGGCTGTATTCCAGCCCTGGCGAAAGCCTGCGGTCATCATTCTCTCTATAGGCTTCTTAACAATCCTTGAAGCCTTCGTGATCTTTGAACCTCTTCGTATCCTTGAACTTCTGAAGCTCCTTGAAGTCCTCGAAATTCCTGAGCCTAGTCTCCTTCGTGTTCTCCATGAATGTTTGCTTTTTCCCGCAGCCCTCATCGTTTCCCCCCTTTCCGCTATTATGGGAATAATAGCTGCAGCATCGTCAGCAGCCTTTTGTTGTAAGTATGCTGCTCCATCGTGCGGCGCAGCCCACGAAACGCTATAGCCTCCCGCTCTTCATCATGCTCCAGATAATAGCTGGCTTTTTCAATAAAATCCTGCGGCGACTCATAGGTTGCAATCTCTCGTCCGGGTACGTAAAGCTGCGGCAAATCCGTTCGTGAATCCGTTAGCTGAAAAGCACCGCTTGCACATATTTCGTACGTACGAGGATTGATTGAATGTCCAATAATGCCTCTGCTATTAAAGTTAGCGGGGTCTTGATCCGAACGGTGCAGATTGATGACGATCTTGGCTCCGTTATAAAAGCTCGCTGTTTCCTCAGGAGGCATCCAATTGATGTTCGGTTTGATTTTACTCCTAAGCAGCTCGTAATTTCCCAGACGGTCCCACCACCAGCCAGCGATCATCGTCTTTTTCTGAGCCAAAAAGGGAGCTACCTGTTCAATAAACGCGATACGATTCCAAAACCCATTGGCTATAAAACAAAGATCGGTATGATAGGACATCTCTACTTTCTTCGGTGCATACAAGTGCATCGCTGCAGCAAGCGGAAGGTAATGAACCTGCGCACAGCCAAGCTCCTTATACCAGGCAACACAATTCATCTCATGTGTAAACACGATGTCATAATGCGGGGCAAGTACAGCACTAATGTCTGAATGATACGGATCATCCACCGTCCATACGACCGTTCGAATCCCCTGCGCCCGCAAAGCGTCAACCTGTGCAGAAGGGAATCGGGTACCGTTTAAGACGATAACCAGATCAGGGCGAAGCTGTACTGCCATCGAAGCAGCATCCTCTCCCTCATGAAGTGGGGTGACCACCCTGACTAATTTTTGGAGGGCTGCAATAATCCCATCATCAAGGGAAACAAACCCTTCCTTCACATAAAAAATGTGTACATCCCAATGAGCCTCCGGTTCCGGGGCTCCCTTACCCATAACTGCCTCGCAGCCTCCCAGATGAAATCCGTATTGGGTTCCATGTGTGTAACCATCCCGTCGACCTTTTTCATAACCATTGGTTATAGGTTTGTATGAAGTGATCGATTGGATCTTCCGCCTGATTTTCCATCGGGTTTTCTTTCCGGGCTTCAATTTTGATTTGGGCGCTACTTTACGTATACTTCGCTTTGTTTTCAAGCTGTATCGCCCCCTTCGATTCTCACGAAGCTTCGGGGATCAACACCCCACTTTTGCACAAATTTATGGTCGTTTGGGTTAGCCGGATTTTGGACCTGCCGGTTGTCTTCTTTATGATGACTGGCATGACTGGCACTACCCGGATCAAATACAAACGTATCCCCGGCCATCAGTAAGCGATAACCACTCAAACGCGCCCTGTAGCAGAAATCATCCTCAAAGTAACCTGGTGGAAACTGTTCGTCGAGAAAGCCAATGCGCTCTACAAGCTCTCTTTTGATTAAAAAGCAAAATCCATCCAGCCTTTCAACTGACTTCCATTTCCGTGAATCGGGTAAGTTGATCATTTCGGTCGATTGCTTAAGGGGGTTAACTGGCATATCCGCTATTTGCTTACTGCTTGTAGGACGGGTTACAGGGCCAGCAATCCCGATTTCCTCACTGCTGTAAAGACAGTTCAACAGGTTGGAGAGCCAACGGGGAGAAGCCACAACATCGTTGTTCAGCAGCAGCAGCGCATCTCCACTGCCCAGATGCAGTCCCAGATTGTATGATCTCGTAAATCCACGACTGGACGGAGTAGAAATGAAGCGTACCTGCTGCTGGCGGCAGTACTCGACGGAGCCATCCGTGGAACCGCCGTCGACCACAATAATTTCGTAGGGGGTATCGGTATATTTCTGGATGGACTGAATACATCGCTGCAGTAAAGGAAGTCCATTTCTACTAGGAATAATCATACTCGTCATCTTCATTCTTGTGAGCCTCCTTCCCTAAGCCAGATAAGATCTTTTTCGAATGAGATCGGTAAAGGACAGCCTTGCCCCGCCCAGCTTCTGTACGGCATGGAGCGCTTCAATATGATCCCCGATAATCATATCGGACACAGAATTATGTGCTCCTACATTATGTTGATTAACTCTGTTTGTTGTAATCACATCTACACTCCAAGGAGCGGTTACAACCAGTCCTTTGGCAAGTGCCAGCGCCTGGGCTTTAGGCGGCACCATCAGCTGCTCTACGCCAATCGTATCGAGAGCTTTGCGTGATAAGGCATGAGGCACAGCTGTTAGCGAATCGGCACCGAGATCAGATCGACAAAGCGATACATTGATCAGCTTTTTCACCTTACTTACCCCATCCCAATGCGCGTATGTCCTCAGGTATGGCGAGATGTGATTCAGTGCCACGTCCGCACCCCGATCAATAGCAGCTATAAACGGAATCAATTGTTCAGCAGCAACGGTCATATCGCCATCCACATACACAACAATATCAGCACCTGTAAGCTTTGACCCAACAGCCCGACCCACATCATAGCCCAAAGGCTCGGGGTAATGGACAACTGTCGCATTTGATCCTTTTCGAACCTTCTGGAAGGTCGAATCACCAGAGCCGTTCACGACGACTATGATTTCCTCCAAAGGCATCCGTTGAAGCTGATGCAGCACGTTCATTACCGTTGCTTCCTCATTCATTACGGAGATCACAACGCTCACTGTACGCTCGGTTGGGAGCAGCATCCAGTCTCTAACATTAATACCTGATACAAGGCTGTAACCAATAAGATAGCCTTTGACTGCTTCCCAATAATGCTTCCAGGCTCTATCGTTAAATGGTTGCTGCTTGATTCTCGTCACCCATAGGTCATTTAACAATTTTTTCTGATTGCCGTCCTCAGGCTTTGGATTATGCAGCGCATCTTCCCGACCTGCTTGTTCGCCCCATGCTTTCCAATTAACAGGAGTACGAGGCGATGACCGCAGCGCAAATCTTAATGAGTTTTTTTTCCTCCTCGGCCGGAGCGTTCCCATTGGACGTCTTAACCGGCCATTCCGGCTCGAGACAGCTTTTCGCTTCATGCTGCTTTCAGCAAAAATACCCTTGCTTTTGCGAAGCTTCATATTTATCACCTCACCAGCTCTCTCTTTCTGCCCATATCTGTTTTACCATACCGTTCCCCGTGCTGTAGTGTCAGCCAATAAATGGCCTCCAGATGATCACCTACTATTAGATCGCCAACGGGATCCAGCTTTCGACTTTTACGACGCAGTGGATTCAGCTTCAATACGTTAATATAATGAACAGCCTCCATACGAAGCTTGGTCGCCTGGGCGATCGCCTGTGATTTAGGTGGCACCGCCAGATTCTCAGCTTCAATCACATGCAGAGCCCTCTTGCTGATGGCATGGGGTATCGTCGTCATCGAAGCCCCTTTCAAGTCAGCTCTGCCTAATATTGCATTTAACGCATGCTTGGCAGCCACAACCTGATGGATCTCTTTTCGATTTGTCAGCCCGGAGTAGCTGTTCAGTGCCACATCGACTCCATCACTCACTGCTTTCACAAAAGGCCGCAGCTCACGTGCCGAAATGACCATATCCCCATCCAGAAACAGGAGCACATCACCCTTAGCCACCTTCGCCCCGATGCTTCTGCCAACATCATGTCCCAGCTGCTCCTTGAACTCGATTACGATTGCACCCAGTCTTCTGGCCAACTGCTTCGTCCCATCCTTGGAGCCATTGCATACGACAATAACCTCGCAAGCCTTATGAACGGCATAAGCTTGTTGGATAACGCGCGCCAATGTTTTTTTCTCATTAAATACCGGAATGATAATCGAAACCTTAGGCTTCGAGGCATTTCGGACAAGAGTTTGTCGCAGCGGCTTTTTCATGAATTCCCAACTCCTGTTCCAGGCTAGTAGTCTCTTCTCCTTCTCCATCTTATGTCTATCCGTCAGGTGAAACAGGGCATTCGTTCCATAGGCCGTAAAATCGGGCGAAAAGCCCGTCCAGAACCAAACATTGAAGAAGACTTTGCTTCCCTTCGCCATAGTCAAACGCCGTTTTTTACGGGTAGGGGTCAAGGGTCTATAAGTCGTTCACTACGCCTGCATAGTATGGAGTCAAGTGCATATCCACTGCTGCCTTCTATCCGCCCCACAAGCTGGTTTGCGCATACAAAGCCTCGTTGAAAAGCAGGTATTCTATAAGAATGCCAACAAATGCTTCCCCGGAAAGGGTGACAATCATGACTTTAGCCATTAAAGTAAGGAAGAAAAAGAGGTCTCTGGCAGCAGCCGATCGTTCCGGTAAAAAGCTTAAAAGAAAACTCAGACTCAGAAGAAAAAAACACAGAATCAAAACCCGGTTAAAAGGGAAATTAAAATTAAGAAGGTTAAAACGAAGAGGCAAGCTGAAAGTTAGACGCAAAATCAGGCTTAAACGCAGATTGAAACGTAAAAAAGGACTCCGCAGCAGAAAATGGAAGCTTTCCAGAAAACACCGAAGATTCAAGAAAAAAAGATTGAAAGCCAGACGAAAAAAACGTGCACCTGTTCCCCCTCAAGCAGCCGTAGAAGCAGCACCACCGGAAGTTACTCCCGTGGTCGGACCCGGAAATGCACCCGGCATTAACTTGATCGGTTTTATCCGTGCTGAAATTGGCCTTGGAGAATCTGCGCGTCTGGCGGCTCGGGCGATTCAAACAACGGATGTCCCTTTTGGCATCCTTGACTTCCCCTTAAATGTTGCAAGCCGTATGGATGATACGACCTGGGCTCATAAAGAAACGCAGCATCCAGCCTACAATACAAATATCCTTCATATGAATGGCGATTCCCTGCTGCATGCACAAATGCATTTTGGTCAAGAACTTTTTCAAGGTCGCTACAATATCGGATTTTGGCATTGGGAGCTGCCCGACTTCCCGGACGAAAACTTGCCAGGATTTGATCTGGTCAATGAGGTTTGGGTACCGACCAGCTTCGTACACGAATCCGTATCCAAAAAATCTCCGGTACCTGTTGTCCGTATTCCACATGGAATCGAAGTCGAGGTTTCGCCGGACATTAACCGAGACACGTTTGGACTTCCGAGCAACCAGTTCCTCTTTTATATGATGTATGACGTGCAGAGCCATACAGCGAGAAAGAACCCTCAAGCTGTCATTGAAGCATTCAAGCTCGCTTTTGAAATGAATAATCCGAATGTCGGCCTTGTCTTGAAAATCAATAATATGAGCTTCCAGCCCTCGGACCTGGAAGGACTGCGAGAGCTCGTCAGTGGACACAGCAATATCTATATCATCGATCGTATTCTATCCCGTGTAGAGGTCAATTCCTTGCTTCAATGTACAGATTGCTTCGTTTCCCTGCACCGTTCGGAAGGCTTCGGACTGGGTCTTGCTGAAGCGATGTATTTGGGAAAACCGGTCGTTGCGACGAACTGGTCTGGTAATACGGACTTTATGAACCCGACCAACTCCTGTCCCGTTAATTATCAGCTTGTACAGGTAGGCCAGGATTGGGGACCTTATAAAGCCTATCAGACCTGGGCAGAACCGGATGTGCACCATGCAGCACAGCTCATGCATAGTCTTGTCAACAATCCCGAATGGCGACATTCGATAGCGGCTAATGGTCAACAGACCATCCGCAACGAGTATTCGCCGCAAGTAGTAGGCCAAATGATTAAAGAACGTCTACGAGGTCTCGGATTAGTCTAGCTGCTTGAAAATGTAGGAATACCCTCGGAGTAATGCCCGAACAAGTCCCCCTCTCGCTGCATTTACTATTATATGTAAAGCGGGAGGAGGTGAATTACTATGGCAGTTACTGTATACTCCACCGGTTCTATTTCTAATAGATTGCATGTGGGCAACCATATCCGTGTGAATATCGATAACAGAACGGAAGCTATTCAAACATTCCGTGCTTTACTGTGGAACACATCGAATGGTCTCAGCCCCAAGATTTTGGTTGACGAAGTACTCGCAACCGTCGGAGCCAATGGCGCGGTCCATTTCCGATTAACGGCAACTTCATTTGTACACGATGCATTCGAAATCGAAGTACGCTTATCCAATGCACATATGACAGTTGTGTTGGACGATGGTACGGGCCGTTTGAAATTGAAGCATAAGCTTCCTATTCTTCCGGGTGAATTTTTCGTCGATTTTGATCCGAACGGCAGCGTGTAACTGAGTAATCTGTATAACCCGAATGACCGCCATATGGCGGTCATTTTTTGGGTTGCACGACTTATCCCAATTTCCACAGCTTGCAGGTAATATAAAATAGGGGAAGGTTCCGAATGGTCATCAACATCATCATCGAAAGAAAGTCTGATTTATTCCTTGAATCTTCTTGAGTACCATTTACCACTCCTACTCATATATATAAGTTAAGCTTACCAATATGGCACGGAGGCAACCATATCTCAAAAAAGGAATGATGCTTGAGTGGCAATTCCAACACCTGGACGAAGGCTGGCAGTAGTCGATTCTCATTTTCCATGGAAGCAGAGCGGATTTCGATATTGGGAAAATTACGAAATTTATCACCAGCGACCGGATACGTTATTTTTTGCCACAAATCCGTATTCAGATCCCATGGGTAATGTTGTATCAAGTGATTTTCCGACACCTGTTCACCATATTTCACAGCTTATTCCAATGATTGTTTCAGAAAAAATTACGGATATTTATTGTGTTTTCTTAAATATGGCTGTCAGCTTAATCGGCAATACCCGACTATCGAACGGTGTTACGATTCTCGAATCACGCCCTGAATTAAACATTCTGCCGTTGATTTACGCACGTAATATAAAGCTTCATACAACGATTTACCCGGGTGGCGGATTGTCGCCGTACACCCCACTTGAGTTGTGCCTATTGGATAAGTTCTACTCCACTATTTTTACGAACATTCAAGAAGTGCGCACTCACTACCCTACCAGTATCTATGTTCCGGGTATGATCAATACCGAGATTTATAGCCTAAAGCCGAAGCCGCAGACTCCACCGTTAAATTTATTATTTTCGGCGCATTTGGGCTTACGTAAAAATTTCCATCAAATGGCGGAAGCGTTCAACCAGCTCGATGATTCCTTCCACCTTCATATTGTCGGCAATTGGCACGATTATTTGCACTTGTTAACCAACCATAACTATACCTTTCATGATCTGTTAGACCCTGAGCAGGCCGCACAGATCTATCAGCAAGCCCACGTATTTATCAGCTGCAGCAAAGCGGACTGGGGTGCATTAGACGGTTTTCCGACTACGACGGCGGGCGATGCCATGTCGACCGGGTGTATTTTGGTCTCGAACAATCACCGTCAGGATCGTTTTGTGCTGCAAAGCGGCATTGATTATTTGGAAATCACCGAGAATAGAAGCTTGGTCGATCATCTGCGGTGGATTAAGGATCATTACGATGAAGGGTTATCGATTGGGAAGAACGGTACCGATAAAATCAGATCACTATATGCTTCCAAAGTAGTTGTCTCAACTAAGCTCAAAGCTATGGGCTTAATTATAGACAATGAGCATGGATCAAGAACAGATGAACAGTCTGATTCAACAACGGATGTAACCACGGATGAAATTGCTGGAACGAATGAAGGACCCGCGAAACCAAGCGTTTCATAGAAAGGGACTACAGTTGCGTAGATCCGTTGACCCGAAAGATGGACACTTTGAAAAAAGCGACCCTTTCGGGTCTTTGTGCGTTTATAATCAAAGTACATATCAATGGACATTAAAAAAAGTGATTCCTGATGAATACAGGAACCACCTTCTAACAGCTTAATTTGGACTCTTTATTTTAAGTGTCCACAAATAGGATCACAGTTCAACGTTACGGAGCACTGCCTCTTTTTGACATGTGCTTTGAATTCGCAAGGTGGGGCTATTTGACATTTACCCATAAACTCTTAATTGACTCCTTTACTGTGGGACTGCAAAAAGAATCGTTTCCTGGGCATGCATCGTATAGTGACCTAAATAGAATTTATATCCTAGATTTAGTGCTGCAATAAAGCTTACCACGTTAGCAAAATCTTTAATCTGATGATAGATTGCAATGGCAAGTTTAGGACGAAAAGTTTGAATGGTTTGCATTGCGCCTTTCAACGCATTCAATTCAGCGCACTCTATATCCATCTTAATAAAATCAATTTTAGGAATATTCTTTTCTTTGACCAAATCATCTATCGAAATCGTTAATGTTTCTTCATTAAAATAGTCCGACTTGGTGAATGAAACAGAACTCGCGGGTCCCTGGTCCATGTAATAAAGTAATTCATTTGATACATCCCACAGAGGGCGCTCCACAATGGTAATGCGCTGTTTAAGCTTTTCATTCAGGTCTAGATTTTTGGTCATAATCTCTAAATTACTTGGTATGAATTCTACTGTATACACATGCCCATTTTCACCAACTTCATGAGCAAAGTATAGTGCAGTATCCCCAAAACATCCTCCCGCATCGATAACAACATCGGCTTCACTTGCTTTAATTACGGGTGCAATCTTCTCGTATTCATACTGCCGATCCATAAAAGTAGCGCTTAGTCCAACTGAAATGCAGAATAGTTGAAGGTCATATCCTACTGTTCCCAAGTTAAAAAGGGGCAGGTTCCATCCATGAAATTTCGTCTTCATTGTCTCATTACCGTCAATAAGATTTTGGAGGGATTGCCTCTGAGCCCAATATTCATTTGTATTTAGAGGTAGCTTTACTTTCTTATTGCCTAGTATTCTGAATGCCAAAATCGTCAACAACAAATCCCGAGAGGATTGATCTTCAAGATGGTCAAACAGTTCAATAATTCCTTGTAGGTAATTAAGAATTTCCTTTTTCTCGTTTTCTGTGTTAACCACACTGAGATCATTAGAAATCGGTATAGAGGTAAGCTCCTCATAAAGACCAATATCAATATTGTAGTAATAGTCATTCACTGAATGATCGAGCAGCTCTTTGATAAGCAAATCCAAAAACACAGGAGCAGCTTGAACCTTGTTTGGATTGGTTTGAATATCATGCTCGGATTTAAATAAAAGTGCTCTCGTCTTTTCTCTTACATATATATCATTGGAAATATTAAGAATCTTTGAAAAACAGAGTTTGGCTAATTGTTGTCGACCACTGGAGTTGTATATCTCACCAAGTTGCAGCAGGGAATCTACATCATGTATATTGTAAATCAAGTTTTCTTTTAATGTTCTTTCCACTGTGATTAACTCATCCTGCATATCGCAATTACCACCTTTTTTCCAGATGAAAACTATAGGATCATGTAATTTTATGCTAAAACTCAGTTTTTGTTCCTTATCCATCCCCCTTTCAAGATATCCAGAACAAGCTACAGATTCGTGCTCAAATGAATGCCTCAGTAGTTATAATATCAATAGAGCAGCGAGAGTGTGCTCATTTTCAGAGAGAAGATCTAACTAATTTTTCATCAGTTCGAGCGAGTGTCCTTTTGACGTGCTTACGGTAGCATTGCCATTTCATCCCCCGTAACAACTCAATATGATAACCTGAAGTAAAAAAAGAACAAGCCTGTTCGCTTGTTCTGCAAAAATATCTTTACTGTATGGCTTATTACTCGACTCCCGGAATCATGCTTTACTGAGCATTTGCAATCTCAAAATATTAATTATTCGATGGTGATACCCGCACTTGCATAACCTGGTATAACAACAGCAATATTAAGGCTCCCAACAGGCGCCACTACCGAAAATACCATTAACAGACGATTTCCTTGACTTACTGGTATACTCAATCCGGTCAAAGAACCCGTACTAATTGTAGGAGGAATCACAAATAATGGTAGAGCAGGTGTGAGAGCTGGAGATAATGTGACTAAAGTTCCTGGAATTGCAACAAAACTATTATTAGGTGTGGTGGATATATATAATTCTGCTGTAACGTTTAATGGCCCAAGTGCCAGAGCAGTTATTGCTAAAGGAGTACTAAAGTACGCTGTTATTCCTGTAATCGTCCCTGCACGAGGAACAGAAAATGCAAGGTTAATAAGAGTGCCACCTGCGCCAGTGAGATCTATTGTACCGCCAAGGACATTAACATTGGTCCCCGATGATCCAAACCCAATCAGTCCCGTTGTACCGGCAACTCCCAACAAGGCAGAAACCAGTGAAACTGGAAGCCCAGATGCATATGGAATCATAGCACCCGTACTCGGTCCTTGATCACCCTGTGGACCTTGAACACCTTGAGTTCCCACTGTTCCTTGGTCGCCTTGTGGACCTTGTACGCCTTGAGGTCCTACGGTTCCTTGATCACCTTGTGGACCTTGGACACCCTGCGGTCCTACAATTCCTTGATCACCTTGTGGTCCTTGTACACCTTGGGGTCCTGCGGTTCCTTGATCGCCTTGTGGACCTTGCGCACCCTGAGGTCCTACAATTCCTTGATCACCCTGTGGCCCTTGTACGCCTTGAGGTCCTGCAGCCCCTTGATCACCTTGTGGACCTTGTGCACCTGTTGCTCCCTGTGGACCTTGCACGCCTTGAGGTCCTGCTACTCCTTGATCGCCTTGTGAACCTTGTGCACCCTGGGGTCCTGCAATTCCTTGATCACCCTGTGGACCCTGCACGCCTTGTGGTCCTGCAACCCCTTGAGGTCCAACTGCTCCTTGATCGCCTTGCGGTCCTACAGTTCCTTGATCACCTT
Organism: Paenibacillus sp. FSL H8-0034; assembly: GCF_038000305.1. NCBI lineage: Bacteria > Bacillati > Bacillota > Bacilli > Caryophanales > Paenibacillaceae > Paenibacillus > Paenibacillus sp. FSL H8-0034. The sequence continues at coordinate 2,149,608 of NZ_JBBOBS010000001.1, read as the reverse complement.
GTGGTCCTGCGACCCCTTGAGGGCCCGCTGCTCCTTGATCGCCTTGCGGTCCTGCAATTCCTTGATCACCTTGCGGTCCTGCGACCCCTTGAGGGCCCGCTGCTCCTTGATCGCCTTGCGGTCCTGCAATTCCTTGATCACCTTGCGGTCCTGCAACCCCTTGAGGGCCTGCTGCTCCTTGTGGTCCTGCAACTCCTTGATCACCTTGAGGTCCTACAGGTCCTTGATCACCTTGCGGTCCTGCAACCCCTTGTGGACCTGCTGCTCCTTGATCACCTTGCGGTCCTACAGTTCCTTGATCACCCTGTGGTCCTGCAACCCCTTGTGGACCTGCTGCTCCTTGCGGTCCAACTGCTCCTTGATCACCTTGCGGTCCTACAATTCCTTGATCACCCTGTGGTCCTGCAACCCCTTGAGGACCTGCTGCTCCTTGATCACCTTGCGGTCCTACAGGTCCTTGATCACCTTGCGGTCCTGCAACCCCTTGAGGGCCTGCTGCTCCTTGTGGCCCTGCAACTCCTTGATCGCCTTGCGGTCCTACAGGTCCTTGATCACCTTGTGGTCCTGCGACCCCTTGAGGGCCTGCTGCTCCTTGATCGCCTTGCGGTCCTACAGGTCCCTGATCACCCTGTGGTCCTGCAACCCCTTGAGGACCTGCTGCTCCTTGATCACCTTGGGGTCCTACAGGTCCTTGATCACCCTGTGGTCCTGCAACCCCTTGAGGGCCTGCTGCTCCTTGAGGTCCAGTAGCTCCTTGAGTGCCTTGTGGACCTTGTGGGCCTTGGGCACCTTGAATGCCTTGTGGGCCTTCTGGCCCTCCAGCGGGCCCTTGAGCACCTGTTATTCCTTGAGTACCTTGAGTACCTTGAGGCCCTTGAGTACCTTGAGGCCCTTGAGTACCGAGAGCGCCTGTTGTTCCTTGAGTACCCTGAGGGCCTCTAGGTCCTTGAGCGCCTGTTGCACCAGTTGCTCCTGTCAGACCGGTTTTTCCAGTTTGGCCCGTCTGGCCTGTCTGACCTGTCTGACCCGTCTGACCCGTCTGACCTGTCTGACCTGTCTGACCTGTCTGTCCGGTTTGACCTGTCAGACCTGTCAGACCTGTCAGACCTGTCTGTCCAGTCTGACCGGTTTGGCCGGTTTGGCCCGTCTGTCCATCTGTCATTTCATTTACCCCTTTCTTATGAATCTAATAAAGTATATGTATTTGATTTTTTATGGATACGGTAAATGACTCAGACTATTGATATAAAATGGTATAAAAACAGAAAAAAGGGCATTATTATCATGAATCCGTTGTAAAAGATAACCTATATATTACGGTAACTTGATTGTCATCGCGAACCTCATTCCAAGTTCATTATCCAGCGAAACAGGCCATTGCGGAATTTAATAGATAGAGTCAAATTTCATAATGTTGCCCAACCTAATCCGCTAGAATGAGACAAATCGATATAAGGAGCAATCAGCCCCAGCACAGAGCCAAGCATTAGCGCAAAAACCAAAACTACCTGACTGCCAAGTTTTATTGGTGTCAGGTAGTCGGGCGCTTTCAATTCTATGGACAGGGTCGTCATACAACCTAACTTTTAGTCCAGGGTTGCCAGAATCATTTCAATTCGTGAGATATCTCCTGTAAATTGATAATGATCCCTTACTCGTTCACGATAAGACCCCAGGGCAGTCCTGAATAACTCATTCGTATCCAAAAACCCATCTTCTCGTGAGGCAATCGTAATATCTAACCATTCACTAAATGCTCGCAGACCCATCGTATTGTTATTTTGATTCGGGTGTCTTCGAAAATAACTCAAAGCTTCTGGAATATACACAGCCTTTCCTTTGGATAACAATGATAACCAGGCAGCCATATCATTGATAAGAGAATATTGCTTCCCTTTATATACTCCATATAGCTCAGTAAGATCTTTTTTTCTAAACATTACCGTTGTCGGTTCACCGATAACATTGAGACCGCAAGCTAATGCAACATTGCCCAGCATTTTTCCATCCATTATCCTTGTTTCCTGGTATAGTCTGGCTGTAGCATGGATAGGAGGAAGAAACTGACCTGATTCATCGATGGTTTGTCGATAAGATGTGACAAGTGTAATGTTGTCAAATTCATTAAAAAAATACATCATTTTTTTGATTTTATCCTGATGAAAAACATCATCGTCCATCAAATAATTGATATACTCGCCTGAAGCCAGATCATAACATTTGTGCCAATTTGCAAGAAACAAATTTCGTTCATTTCGATGATATTGGATCTGAGAGTACGAATGTAAATAAGGTACCATCATTTCTTGTACTCGATCATCTGTACTATCATCGCAGATAATGATTTCGATATTCGGATAGGTTTGCTCCAATACACTGTCGATTGCTATTTGCAAAGTATGCGGTCGGTTGTACGCAGGTATGACGACACTGACTAACGGAAGATCCACGTAAAATCCCCCTTTCTCCGGCTTATAGCAGGTTTTTTTTGAATTTAGCAGGTACTCCAGCGTACAAGGTTTGCTCAGGCACGTCCTCCTTTACAAAGGAACCTCCACCAATGACGGACCAGGGTCCAATCGTCGTTTTTTCACGGATGGAAGAACCAATCCCGATATAAGCCCCTTCCTGAATCGTCACATTCCCTGCAATTTGGACACCGGGAGCAATCGTCACATAATTCTCGATTCGATCATCGTGACTGATATTCACGCTTCGGTTTATAATAATGAAATTGTCTATAATCACATTCGTGGTTAATATCGTTCCTTCACATATAACGTTACCGACCCCAATACGGTTTCTTTTAGACATGAACACGGATGGGTGTATTAACGTATCTGCAAACTGGAACCCCAATTTTCGTGTTTTTTCAACGAGCCGTTTTTTTAAAGATGGACTGCCCACTCCAGCGCATACAATCCTTACCTTCTCTTGTAACGAAAAGATATCTGGCAGATCCCCTAACACCGGAATATCATCTATGATCTGTCCTTTGTATTCAGGTCGTTCATCCAGAAATCCCGTCACTTCAATTCCGATTTGCTCACAAAGGTGAAGAACTTCGCGGGCGTGACCCCCACATCCCCATATCACAAGAGACTTTATGATGAAACCATCCCTTCTACAACCAAATGAACATCTGAATTGGTCATTTCTTCCCATAGAGGTAAACTGACGATGCGGCTGGATATTTGCTCCGTAACAGGCAATGGGGTGTGTCGATACCCGTTCAAAAGCGGATGCTGATGGCAAGGAGGAGCAAAATAAGTACGTGCTTCGATGTTTTGACCCGCGAGGGCGTGAATGATGTCACGATTGTGCAGACCATCCGGGCAGCATATCGACATAAATTGATAAGGAATTTCCCCGACAGCCTTTTGAACAGCCCAGCCTTTATTTAATAGATCCTTTTGATTTAATTGTTCAAGGTACCAGGTATAAATTTGCTGTCTCGCTTTTATTTTGTCGTCAAAAATATCCAGAGTGGATAAGGCAATCGCCGCCGTATATTCGGAAATTTTTCCATTTAATCCGAGCAAGGCCGTTTCTCTATTCGTAGAAAATCCAAAGTTTTCTGCTTGACGAATACGGGAAATCAACTCTGGATTTGCACTGTATACTAATCCTCCTTCTCCGACACCAAACGATTTGGTAGCGTGAAAGCTATACACGACGCAGCCAGGAAATCCCTTTCCAAAATGATTGTGATTATCCGCCGCACCAAAGCTGGCAGCTGCATCCACAACCACAGGTATCCCGGATTCATGGATCTGTCGATAGAAATCGAGGTTCATATGGGTTCCAAAGGTAGCGTATGGAAGAACAGCGGCCACTTCATCTCCCAATATTTGCAGGCATTCACTAACCATCTTCTCATCCATACACCAGGTATCCGAATCAATATCCACAAAAAACGGTTCCAATCCACACCATATGGCAGCCAAGGGAGTAGCGGCAAATGTAAAGCTCGGCATTAAGACATACTTTCCCTTGGGACGTTTACTTTGGGAAATAGCCAGGATCAAACCAATGGTCGCATTGCTAACTGTTGTTACAGCACCCAGGTGGTCAAAGTATTCATCCATTACTCGTTGTTCAAAGCGTGTATTGAGGGGGCCAAAATTACTGTAAATTCGAGAGGATTCAATCTCTGTCAAATAAGGGATCAACGTTTCATGTTTGACCAGATTAGGTCGTAAAAAGGGAATTTTTATCATGATGGAATATTTTGTCAGCTCCTTTCTTTATCTTAGATATATATATGTAATACGATCGCTTTGGTCATAGACACCAACTGATGATTAATAATATTGAATTGACATGGAGTCATATTTTCCGATATTCCCGATATATATAAATCGATGTATACCAACTTACCTATACTCAACACGGATCTCAAGCTTGTGTTGGCTATCTTAAAAGGGGGATGAACGTGTCAGCGAATCAAACTCCACTATTGACAACTCATCTGTTTTTTTCCAAAAATGATACTTGGGATGGATTCGAAGATATGTTAGCCAGACTGGCTGAAAGTGGCATCACAGTGAAGTTGTATGAACCTGAGGATGCCTTGTTGGATATAAAACCCAAAAGTCCCCGCGTCTATGTTTCATTGGGAACAGGCTGGGAACCATTTAAGACCTTGAATGCCTTGCCCGTTCAAGAGAGAAAACGTTGGCTGCATTATAAATCTCCTGAAGAAATTCAACCCTTCCTATTATTTTACTGCTGGCTCAAACAGACCGAACCTCTCCCTGAAAATAAAACCCTAAGTCCAACTCGTTTTTCCACAGATCATCCCTTAGTATCCATATTTACAGCAAGCTACAGGTCCAAAGACAAAATCCAGCGACCTTATCGCTCTCTATTGAATCAGACGTACTCCAATTGGGAATGGGTTATTGTAGATGACTCCGGTGATGAGGACGAGACGTACAACCAGGATTTACTTCCTCTAGACGATCCCCGTGTACGAAGATACCGCCAGGACTCACGTAATGGCTATATAGGAGCTATCAAGCGGTATGCAGCAGGTTTATGCACGGGGGATATTTTAGTAGAGGTTGATCATGATGACGAGCTGACTCCTGACTGCCTGAAGAAGATCGTCGATACCTTCCAACAGCACCCGGAAAGCGGCTTTGCTTATGGAGATTGTTCAGAGGTATTTATAGGGAGCCATCATGCTCACTGGTACGGCTGGGATTGTGGTTTTGGATACAGTATGTATTATCGCGTATGGGTCCATAAGATGAATCGATGGCAAAATGTGCAAAAGCATACGACCATCAATGGGAATACGATTCGGCATTTGGTCGGTTTACCGAATCATCCTCGTGCGTGGACGAGGGATTTTTACCATCAGATTGGAGGACATCGCGAAGAATTATTGGTTGCAGACGATTATGATTTGTTGGTTCGGTCGTTTCTTAGTACCCGATTTGTAGCGATACCTGATTTACTCTATATCCAATATCGCAATGAAAATGGAGATAACTCTACTTTTCATAGAAATGGACAGATTCAGATTCTGGTCAACGCACTGAACAGCTATTACAGTCAAAGAATTCGCACGAGAGTGGATGAACTGGGGTTACTTGATGATATACCCTATAGTCGCATATGGGAGACGGCTGCAGATCACCCTGCACGGAAGTCTGCCCATATCATTCACGAACAAGAATCCCGAGTTTCGATTCTGTTCCCTATCCCCCACTCCAATCCTACAAATGAGCACCCTCAATTACTTAAGACGCTTCAAAAGGGGATAGAATCGGGCTTTACCGATATCGAAGTCGTTGTTGTAGGTCGTGTTCCTGCTGAAGTCGAGGTCTTTGCGTCAATAGCCCCCATGGGCGCTATCCGCTGGTGGCCAATGGAACCGGATGATACATTAGAAACGTGTATCCAATATGCCAAGCTTTGTGCATCATGCAAGGAGAAAGTAGTCGTGCAGCCATGAACCTAAATAGGGCAGAATGTTTCTTCCGACAAGGGGATAGCCATTGCAGTACGAAGTGTTAAAAGCAAGAAATGGGCTTATTGTCCCTCCTCACCATGAATCCATTTTGCAGGCCAACGCATATATTACGATAACTTGATTGATATCGCGAATCGCGTTTGGAAAACATTTTCCTGCGGAGCATGTACTAGGAGGAATAATTAGGATGGAAAAATTTCATAACGTGGCACAGCCCATACTGAATGGAAATGAAAAAAAGTATGTTATGGATTGTTTGGACTCGACATGGATCTCTTCTAACGGATCCTACATTCATAAATTCGAACAGGAATTTGCACAATTTGTTCAAACCCAGCATGCCATAGCGTGCAGTAATGGAACAACAGCACTTCATCTCGCTCTAATGGGACACGGGGTTACAGAACATGATGAGGTTATCGTTCCTTCATTTACATTCGTAGCTACAGCCAATGCCGTAGCACATTGTGGAGCCACCCCTGTATTCGTTGATGCTGAACCCGATACCTGGAATATGAACCCTCTATTCATCGAAGAGAAAATAACTCCACGCACCAAAGGAATCATTGCTGTTCATCTTTATGGACATCCTGCCGATATGGACCCTATTATGGCAATCGCGGATAAATACGGTTTATTTGTTATTGAGGATGCAGCTGAGGCGACTGGAGCCGAATATAAAGGAAAAAAAGTCGGTTCCATAGGTCACAGTGCCATTTTCAGTCTATTTGGCAATAAAATCATTACGACAGGTGAAGGTGGGATCGTAACCACAAACGATGGCGAATTTACACAAAGGATCCGATTGTTAAAAGGTCAAGGCATGGACCCCAATCGCCGCTACTGGCACCCTGTTATTGGATATAACTATAGAATGACCAATATTCAGGCCGCCATCGGCTGTGCCCAATTGGAAAATATACAATGGCACATTGAGCAAAGAATACGCATTGCCGGACTTTATAAAGACCAGCTTCAATCCTGTCCAGCCCTCACAATGCCCGTTCAAAAGGATTGGGCCAAAAACGTATATTGGCTGTTCAGTGTACTGCTGAATGACGTTACCGAAGCTCAGCGCGACGAGCTGATAGAACGGCTGGTCAGGCTTGGAATTGAAACCAGACCTTTTTTTCACCCTATGCATGCTTTACCTCCTTATCAGCATTTGCAGCCTCATTCTGAGTTTCCTGTAGCCAATCGAATCAGTTCCCAGGGAATTAATTTGCCGAGCTCAGGAAACTTGACGGATGAAGAGATACATTTTATAAGCGACAGCTTCAAAAAGGTGTTAGCTGAGGTGCTGCATAACTGAGCTTCCAGGCCACCCACACATATCTTCTTTTCTGCCTATCGACAAAAGACGTTTCCGCAAGTTGGAAACGTCTTTTTCGATGTCATTGACTGCTGGTCATAGTCTTTCTTTCAGCGTAGATACCTACATTGCAGCTTTTCAATCCCACTGTCTGATCATGCGGGCAGGAACCCCTACGGCCAGACAATGATGCCCAATAGTATCAACCACAACGGCTCCTGCACCCAGTATAGACCACTCACCAATATGCATCCCGTCGATAACTTTGGTACCTGTTCCAAGAAATACACCCTCTCCGATAACAACGTGCCCTGAGAGAGTCACCCCTGGCGCTGCATGGCATAGAGACCCGATCTCGCAATCGTGGTCGACAGAAGCATTCGTATTAATAATGGACCCATCACCAATACGTGCATCGGCCTGTATGACCGCACCAGGCATGATAGCAATACCCGTACCTAACTGTGCTGAAGATGCCACGTAAGCAAATCGGCTGATTGCATTAACAAAATGAAAACCGATAATGGCAGCTTTGCGGGATAGCCGCTGCCTTACGGCATTATCACCAATCGCAATAAAAGCATGGTGAATTCCCGAATCATACAATTCTCGCAGTATGGTATCATCTCCCAGAATCGGTATGCCTGAAACCCATCCCCTGGCATAAGGGTCCGTACAACCGACAATATCTATCTCTGGGTCAGATTTCAGGATGTCGATGATAACCTTGGCATGTCCGCCGCAGCCAATAATAACCACCTTTGTTTTGGATAACATGCCGCTCTTCCTTTCGTTATCATTGCTTCTTGCTCAATACTTCATCAAACAAGCTGTCATATTCACGAGCGGCATCTGACCATGTCCTTCTGAGTACTCCTCTTATCGCAGCTTTTTGTAATGGAGCCAACCCTTCGTGAGTACGCCACAGCTTTCTAATCGCGGCTTCAATCTCTTTTACAGAATAAGGGTCAAAAGAAATAAAAGCACTCATATCGGTTATGACCTCTGTTGCCACATCAATTCTGCTTATTGCGACGGGGGTATCAACCGTCAGGGATTCCAATATGGGAAACGGACAGCTTCCTTCAAAAAGAGTAGGGACTATCGTACCAACAGCATATTTATACAAAGAAGGAAGATCAGCCGAAGAGAGTCTGCCCAAAAACACAACACTGTTTCGCTCTTCCTGACTGTGACAACGCTCCAAAAGCTCACGGATCCTCTTTTCAAAGGGCCGGTTCCTGTAGTCATCGGTCAATACCAGCCGAAGCCCTGAAGTTTTGCCTTCAGACGTTTTTTTGAAATTCAGAAATGCCTCGATCAGTCGATCATGATTTTTGTGCAACCGCATGACCGAAGGAAAAACCAGATAAGGACTGTGCAAATTGTACTTGCGCCGAAATGTGCTTTCAAAGCGTAGACCGAACAACCGGTACTCCTCCAAAGGCGGCGCCAAACGAATTACCCGTGTCTGATGCAAGGGCAGCTTCAAAAACTGTAAGCCTTCATGATCCCTGATGTAATTCGAATTAAAGACAACCTTGGCCGCCTTGCCAGCCATAGCATCGACGATAGGCTGCAGATGGGTTAGAAACTCCGGCTGTTGGTCGGCGTAAAGCTTCTTGAAATGCAGATAGACTAAATCATGCACACAAAGTACATAAGGCTTGCTAAGCTCCAAAGCCCACTTCAAGCCGACATAAGGAACACACCAAACATCCACATCCAGATGCCTGTTCAACCAGCTCATATTCGGAAAGCTGTGAATCCAGAGCCGGTTTGAATATGTGGAGAGCTGCTTGCTCAACAATTTCTCTGCTTGCTCCTTATTTTGCTGTGTTATGGCAATGTGGACCATAACATCACTGCGATTGTGCAGCCAACCTTCCACCAGCCTGCTGATAAAGCTCCCAATACCTTCGCCGGAAAGTGTTACGGGGTGGTGATAACCAAGAAATACACCTATATGCTTCATAGACCCATTAGATACGTGCTTCATTGCACGGCTGTACGAAGAGTTTTCCATCAAAAAGGGACGATTCTTGCTTAATAATTCCTGAAACTCCTCAGATAACAAAAACCCGCTTCTGATTGCTGTGCGTGCTGTCCCTGCCTCAAGCTGCTGTATATAGCTCTGCAGCTCCTGGTCATCCGGCTGTCGATTGAGAAATTCCTGATACAATGCTCTAATAAATGCCCCATGATCCCCATGGACAAGTCGCTGAAGCAGTCTGGCCAGCGGGAATATATCGGAGAATTGCTGGGATGGCTTATCATATAATGCTGCGGCTTCCTGACTTTGCAGGATCGCATCCATCAGCACAAGCCTTGGACACCCTCCTTGAAGCTGAGTCAGATGGGATTGAAATCCGCCTTCATCCGGCTCACGGAGCAATAATTGCTTATACAGCTCCCAGATGAACAGCTCTTCCTCCAGGTCCATAAGCTCGCCAATGAATTCAAAGGTAGTCAGACTCTCTCCCTTTTCTAGCTTTTTATTAAATTTCTTACTGCTATTCCTTAATTGCGATGCATCCATACGGGGAGTCACTCCTCCTGCAGCTCTTGTCAAAGTATTACAGTATATTAGACTAGCAGACGCTTCGTCACGGCAAAAGCCACTGAAAAGCACGTTTGATAGGAGCATTGACTCGCTGACCATGGATTAACATTTGAACACCGGACCCGATGGTACGCTATCGGAAAAATGGGATATGACCAAATCCTATTATAAAGGTCCTAATTAATCGGATATGCTAACAAAAAGGATCCTGCACACTTGAGATTGTGCAGGACCCTTTTTGTTATGTGAATTATACGAGTGCTCTCCAGTAATTCAATAAATCCTCCATCGTTTGTGTGAAAGGAATTTCCGGCTTCCAGCCAGTTTTCGCATGAAACTTGCTGTAATCACCCAATAAAATCTCAACATCAGATGGACGCAGACGGGCAGGATCCTCTTTGATCTCAATCTGAACCGTACTCAACGACAGCAGCAAATTGAGCATTTCCTGAATCGTGCAGCAGGACCCCGATGCAATATTGTAAACTTCACCCGGATCGCCTTTTTCAAGTGCCAGCCAGTAAGCATGGACTACATCGCGAACATCGGTAAAGTCACGCTGAGCTTGCAGGTTGCCTACATATAAGACCGGAGCCTTAAGCCCTTTTTCAATTTCGGCAATCTGTTTGGCGAAGTTGGAGGTTACAAAGTTTTCGCCGCGTCGGGGTCCGGTGTGATTAAAGGTACGCGTACAAACGACATGCAGACCGTAGCTTTTATAATATTGATACCCCAAATAATCCTGCGCAACCTTGCTGATGGCATAAGGGCTCAGCGGACGAATGGGATTTAACTCGGTAATCGGAACCTCAGTTGCATCTACATAACCATACTCTTCACTAGAGCAGGCAATTTGTATTTTACAATCCAGGTTGATGCGCCGGACAGCTTCGAAGATATTGACTTGTCCAGCTACATTATTATGAATGGTGTCTATAGGTGAATTCCAAGAAGTCGGGACAAAGCTCTGTGCGGCCAGGTGGAAAATAAGATCAGGCTTGACGTCCTGAATTAAATTCTCTACCGAGAACGGGTCTCTCAGCTCACACTCCACCAGATTAACATCATTCATTAAATGCTGGATATGATTCATCCGGCTGCGATGCCGTATAGTTCCATAAACCTCCGTATTATTTTTCAATAAATATTCGGCTAAATGACTGCCTACAAAACCGGAGATGCCTGTTATTAATGCTTTCATCTATTTGAGATCCTCCTTGTATGCGGCGAACCCTTGTTAAGAGCCGCCTCTTCATTATTGTGTGCCTAGTGGAACATAGTGCCGATCCTTGCGAAACGATATTTTCCTTTGAACAATCTCCGAGCCCACATTCCTGTCTGTGAGACCCCATTTAACCGGTAATTATCGTCTCGATCTAACGTCGGTGGAAAGCCATGCAAAACCCGACCAGGACTCCGTCTCGAAGTCTCCCATGGCATTGCGTGTTAAAATGACGATCGAGCTCATACCCGAAATTAAGGGGGTATCGGCAGTCAGATCATTAGGCATGGATAATCGGATGCTCCTTCACCGTGATTTCTTATCTATCTAATAGTTCAATAGACTTGTATTAAATTATGCCGCTGCTGATTAGAATGGAACGGCAAAAAGCCGTCCTGCACGGATTCCGCAGAAAGCTGCCTGGGATAATATAATTACAAAGACATCTCGTACATAGGTGCTCCCTATTTTCATAAACGACTCAAATAAATCCCCCCATACTATTGGGAGGATTCATTAGATGTTTGCGGTTCTTACTGTGGGTCTTGCTGTTGCTCCCGTATTCGCTCCATCTCCAGCAGAGCCTGTTTAATCGTTTGCTCATCTGATTTGGGACACACCAGCAATCCCTCTGGTGTAGATACGATAATTAAATCGGCAACCCCTATGACTAACGTTTTTTGCTTGTCTGAAAAAACAATATTATCTCCTGCACGAAGCATATGAACCGATCCGCTGATCAGATTCCCCTGCTCATCAATCGGATATAGGCGAGTCAATGCCGTCCACGTCCCTACATCATCCCAGCCAAACCGGACAGGGATACAGTAGATCAAATCGGCTTTCTCCAAAATCGCATAATCCACCGACACCTTAGGCAGCAGCGGATACATCTGCTCCAGCTGTTCGTCGCTCAGGCTGATCAAGCGCGACATGTCAGGCTCGAATTGTTCCAAATAAGCGGCTATGGTTGATGGCCTCCAGGCAAATATACCGCAGTTCCAGTATACATTCGCCATATTGACAAGCCTGGTTGCCTTCTCCAGGTCAGGCTTTTCGATAAACCGTTTAACTCTGTAAGGCCGGCCATCATCCTGCGCCTTTCCTATTGCTTCAATATAGCCGTAGCCCGTCTCGGGACGTGTCGGGACGATGCCCAGAGTCACAATCACACCCTCCTGGCGGGCTGCCTCTACTGCCTGCTCAATCGCCTGAATGTAAGCCTCGTCATCCCCGATATACTGGTCCGAGGGAACCGTTACAAAAGGTTCATCCTGACCCTCAAGCAAAAAATACCGTGCTATCAATGCCATGCAGGGTGCGGTGTCTCTCTGCTCCGGCTCGATAATAAGCTGCCGAGAGTCCAGCTCCTTAAGCTGCTCCAATACGAGCTGCGTATACTTTTGGACCGTAGCCACATAAATGTCGGCTGCCGGTATCCATCTAAGAAACCGCTGATAGGTTTCCTGAAGCATCGTATGGTTTGACGTCAGAGCTAGAAATTGCTTGGGTACTTCCTCTGTGCTTCTCGGCCAAAACCGGTTGCCCTTACCGCCGGCCATAATGACAACCTTCAATACAATCACCCCTCATTTGACCTCACATACTGGATATCATTTTGAATGCAATCCTGCAGCGCCAGCTTCCATTCGCGCATGCGGGAGAAGCCGTTTTGGCGGATCGCCAAATCGTCGAAAGCGGAATTATCAGGTCGAAGCGCAGGCAGCGAAAAAGTCGAGGCACTTACCGCCTCCAGACTGATATCTGTCCGCTTCGCCGTCTGCAGGATGGCCTCGGCAAACTCGTAACGGCTGCAGCACCCTTGATTGGATACATGATACAAGCCGTATTTCTCTGTTTCCACCAAGTCCCCAACAAATCGTGCCAAATCTAACGTATAGGTTGGGGAGCCGGTCTGGTCATGAACCATCGTTAATCGGGACTGCCGATCAGCCATCGACAGCACCTTCGTCACAAAATTACTTCCGTGTTTGCCGTACAGCCAAGAGGTACGTACTATAAAATAGCGTTGGCTGATCATTTCCACGAATTTTTCCCCATGGAGCTTGGAATTTCCATACACACTCAAGGGATTGGTCCGGTCCATTTCTGTATAGCTTCCTGTCTTGGTTCCATCGAATACATAATCCGTGCTGATATAAACAAGCTTGGCAGCACAACGATGTGCAGCCAAGGCGACATTACGTGTTCCTGTGGAATTGATAGCATACGCTTTATCCCGCATCGTCTCAGCCAGATCTACCTGGGTAAACGCAGCAGCATGAATGATGGCATCCGGACAACACGCGGTTATCTGCTGCTTGACGGCCAGCTCATCCGTAACATCCAACTGTTCTCTGGAGAGCGGCAGAAGCTCATGGGCAGGTGACAGAGCGCGGATCAAATCATGGCCCAACTGCCCGCCAGCTCCTGTAATCACGATTTTCACGGCCCTTCACCCTCCTTGTTAGAATTGAATATATCCGATTGATAGGTTCCGTCAAGAATACCCTGCCACCAAGACTGATTGCTTCTATACCAGTCCAGTGTGAGGTGCAGTCCCTCATCCAGGGTATGCGTTGGCTTCCAGCCCAATTCATTGCGGATTTTTGAGGTATCCACTGCATAACGCCGATCGTGACCAAGCCGATCGGGCACGAACCGGATCAGCTTTTCCGATTTTCCCAGCTCCTGCAAAATCCGCTTGACCATAACGAGATTGGTCCTTTCGCTGCTGCCGCCGATGTTGTAGACTTCTCCTGAGCGGCCGCTGTGAATCACAAGATCGATAGCTGCACAATGATCATCCACAAACAACCAATCGCGGATTTGCAGTCCATCGCCATATACCGGCACGACTTCATCCTGGAGGGCACGCGTAATAATCGTCGGAATCAGCTTTTCGGGGAATTGGTACGGACCATAATTGTTCGAGCAGCGCGTAATGATCGCCGGCAGTCCATACGTCTCATAATAAGCCCTGACGAGCAGATCGGAGCCTGCTTTGCTGGCCGAATATGGACTATTCGGTGCAAGAGGCGTCTGTTCGTTAAAGCTTCCCTGATCACCAAGCGTTCCGTACACCTCATCCGTGGAAATATGCACAAACTTGTTGACCGTATGCTTTTTCGCGGCTTCCAGCAGTGTTTGGGTACCAAGCACATTCGTCAGAATAAACCGCTGCGGGTCCAGAATGCTTCGATCTACATGAGATTCAGCGGCAAAATGAACAACCGTGTCGATCTTCTCCTCTGCCATAACCCGCTCTACAAGAAGTGCATCCGTAATGCTGCCGCGAACTTCCGAATAACCAGGCAAATCACGAATATCTGCAACATTGTGGCTGTTACCGGCATAGGTTAACAGGTCCAGATTGACAACGGTATCCCCTGGATGCTTTTCCAACCAATAATGCACAAATCGGCTTCCAATAAATCCCATGCCGCCGGTGACCAATAGCCTCATACAACGTCACTTGCCGATAACCGTATACTGGCCTCAAGCAGTGATCGGTGCGTCCCCGCATCGGTCCACCAGCCTTCCAGCAGACGATAGGTTAACATTCCTTGTGACGCATATCGGTTGTTCACATCGGTAATCTCCAGTTCCCCGCGCTCCGATGCCTGAATCTCCTGAATCTTCTCAAAGACACCGGAATCATACATATAAATGCCCGTCACACAATAATCAGACTTGGGATATGTCGGTTTTTCCTCTATGGCTGCAATTCGGTCTCCTCTCATCTCAGGTACGCCATACCGACGAGGATCCGCAACTTTCTTCAGAAAGACCATGGCGTTCCCCTGCTCCGCCTCTGCAAACATCCGTACCGCAGATTCCAAACCATCCTCAAACAAGTTATCGCCCAGCAATACTACAAACTTATCCTGTGGTTGAATAAACCCGTCAGCCAATGCCAGTGCCTGAGCGATACCTCCGGCTTCTTCTTGAATCTTATAAGTGAGACGCACTCCCCAGCCGCTGCCGCTGCCGATATATTCCATGAATAATCCTGCCGACTGTTTTCCAGTAACCAGCATAATATCCTTGATCCCCGCTGCAGCCATTTTGGAAACCGCATAATGAATCATTGGGAAGGGCCCAACAGGCAGCAAATGCTTATTAATGATTTTCGTCATAGGCCTTAGCCGCGTCCCTGATCCCCCAGCCAAAATAACCCCTTTCATGGACCTACCCCTCTCTTGAAACGATTCTGCAAGACACCCTCTAACAGGATATGCCTGAAGCAGAGAAACACATGGACTCCTGCCGAGGACTCAGGAAAAATAAGCAACATGTCCCCCAAAAGCATGCTCAGCCGCTTTAAATGGAGATCATACGAAGGCAAAGAGCACTAAAAAAAAAAGAAATACATCAGTCAAACCAATATAATGACAAAATCGTAAATTTGTCATTTGATTTTTGTTTATGCATCGTATATACTACATGTATTCCAAGTCCCAATAACGAATCGAAGGAGATGTATCATGAGCAATGAAATAGCAGGCAAGGTCGTTCTGATTACAGGTGCTTCCAGAGGAATCGGGCGTAAGATCGCAGAGGATTTTGCTGAGCGCGGAGCCAAGGTTATCGTTAATTATTCGAGCAATAAAGAAGCTGCCGATGAGGTCATTGCGGCAATCCAACAAAACGGCGGTGAGGCAGCCGCAATTCAAGCGGACATCAGTCAGGTAGCAGAAGTTGAGCACCTGTTCCGCAGCGCTATCGAGTTGTATGGACAGGTTGACATTCTGGTCAATAATGCAGGGATCATGATCACGAAACCCATTGAACAAGTAACTGAAGCCGATTTTGATAAACAGTTTGCCATTAATGTCAAAGGCACCTATTTTGCTTGCCAGCAGGCTGCCCTACACATGAAGCAGGGCGGAAGGATCATCAATTTCTCGACTTCGGTTGCAGGTGCGATGTTCCCGGCGTACAGCGTGTATGCAGGCACCAAAGGTGCGGTCGAGCAATTCACCAGACAGTTGGCCAAGGAATTCGGCCCCAAGGGCATTACCATTAATGCTGTTGCTCCCGGACCTGTCAATACCGAGCTATTTACGGTAGGCAAGACAGAGGAGCAGATCCAGACAATTATAAGAATGAACTCTTTTGGAAGATTGGGAGAAGCGAAGGATATATCCGATGTTGTACTGTTTCTGGCCAGTGAGCAAACCCGCTGGATGACCGGCCAGACGATCCGGGTTAACGGAGGTTTCGTGTAAGTCATGGCCGCTGAATCTAACCTAAGCAAGGAAGCGATTTTGGATACAGCCGAGCAGGTGCTGCGACGTTATGGGGATAAAACGAATGTCGTTGATGTCGCCAAGGTGCTGCGTGTCAGTCATGGTACCCTGTATCGTCATTTTGCAAGTAAAGCGGTACTGTTGGAGGCCGTAACCGAACGTTGGCTGCATCGGATCTCACTTCCACTTGAAGCTATCTCCCATCAGCATGACGGCAGTTCCCCAGAGCGTCTGCGTATCTGGCTTGAAACTTTAATTCGTAGCAAGCAGCGATCGGCGGCTGATGATCCTGAGCTATTCTCCATCTATACTGCGGTCACCTCACAAGGAACCGAATTAATCGAGAATCACGTACACTATTTGATCACGCTACTGTCACGGATTGTCGAGCAAGGGGTCATGGAGCAGGTGTTTAAGAGCGGAGATCCCGAGGCGACAGCAAGAGCCATCTTCATGGCTACCGTACGCTTTCATCATCCCGCCCATGCTTATGAGGGGGATGCCGTTACCAAGCAGCAAGATTTTGAGCTGGTCTGGCAGCTCATTCTTGCAGGGATTGCTCGCGCAGATACGAAGCTGTAAGCATTAAGGAACGGTACAAAAAGATAAGGCTATCCGAACAGTTATGCACACTACTGTTGACGGATAGCCTATATTTATTATTCCGGCACCGATAATGAAAATAACTTCAGCAGCTTAGTTGCCGATCATTATAAAGTCAGGAGTTCCTGCCGTCATCATGTATCTACTATTGAACTGCTCTGCTGCCCGCAGCCATCGCACTTCCGACGATTCCGGCATCATCTATCATTGCTGCTGTGACAATCGTCAGCCGCTCCCAATAGCCATGGTATACCGATTGCTGCAGCTGCTTCCGCATTGGCGCAAACAAGCGTTCACCGGCCAGCGCAGCACCACCGCCAATTACGATCACTTCGGGACTGTACAGGGTTACCGCATTAGCAAGACCTTTACCAAGCAGCATGCCCGTATGGTTCATCACCTCGATAGCCAGCGGATCGTGTAGATCATAGGCTTTGGAAACATCAGCTGATGTGATGCTTTTGTCAGGTGCGGCCTCCATCCATTCCCGAAGTATGCTGGGTCTGCCACTCTGAACCAGCTCTTGTGCCTGACGGGCAATACCCGTGGCAGACACCGCCGTCTCCAGACAGCCGCGCATTCCGCAGCCGCAGGTATAAGGAATTTCCGGCATAATGATATGTCCCAGCTCACCTGCCATATAGCCGCCGCCATAATAAAGCTTACCCTGATTAATAACAGCCGCAGCAAGTCCCGTTCCAATCGTGATCCCGAGAACATGCTCATAACCTTGGGCAGCTCCACAAACCGCCTCACCATACACATACATTCTGACATCATTATCAATATAGGTTGGAATTCCTGTACGTTTGCGAATCTCTTCGGCTGTAGGGACCTGGGTCCAACGCAAATTCCCGGCAAACAGGGTTATTCCTTTGTCAGGATCGATGAAACCCGGCGTTCCCACACCGATAGCCCGTACCGCCTCACGCTGAATACCACCAAGAGCCAACAGCTCGTCCACCATATGTTTTATTTTGTCAAATACATAATCACTGCCCCGCAGCGCTTCTGTAGGCTGTTTGATTTTGTGCAGTAATTTGCCGAAGGCATCGGTCAGGCCGCATACAACATTCGTGCCTCCAATATCAATTCCAATTAAAAAATCCATCATTCACTACCTTTCCCATAGTTATGGCTATGTATGTTGATCAGCCAAATATACCGTCACCTTCGATTGCGCCAAAGCTGACGCAAGCTCTGGATCCAGAACAGCATCGGTCACACAAATATCCAGCGAGGATAACGGAACAATGCCGAATAACGAGGCTTTGCCGACCTTCGAATGATCGAGCACGGCAATCTTCGTTCTGGAGCGCTTCAACAGCAAGCGGCCGATCTGGGCTTCCAGCTCCGAGTAGGTTGTAATTCCATGCTCCAACGATAAGCCATCGGCGCCCAGGAACATTTTACCGATATTTAAATCCTCAACAACCTTTTCTGCAAGCGGCCCGCATAGCTCAAAGCTATTTTTACGCATCACACCGCCCGTTAGAACCACCTGTACGCCCTCACTGTCAGCAAGCTCCATAGCAATATTGACAGCGTTGGTGACAACGGTAATATTCCTTTTGCTTTTAATTGCTTTGGCGATAAGAAAGGTTGTCGTTCCACCCGACAATCCAATCACGTCGCCTTCCTCAATCAAAGCAGCCGCAGTAGCAGCTATGGATTCCTTTTCCAACCAGAGCAGCTGCTTTTTTTCCTGAAAGGACGCCTCACGATGCCCTGTAAAGCCTTCCCATTGTGCGCCTCCGATCGTACGGATAACCCCTTCTTTTTTCACCAAAACATCTAAATCCCGACGCGCAGTCGCTTCCGAGCAATGAAACTTTTCAATTATTTCCTGAATGGTCAACCGACCATGAGCTTTTAAAGCATTCATAATCCGACTGCGCCGTTCTTCACCTTTGGATAGTTCCTGTTCGCTCATCCCTCTCCCTCTCCTTGCACATCCATCATCTATGTTGATAGTATAGGGGTTTATTATGATAATTTCAATCATGATAATGACCAAAAAAATCAGCAACCTCTAAAAGCATTGCTGATTCCAGGAACAAATTGCTTATGGGGTCCGACCCATTGCGATCCAGTTCACAGTTCCCTCCAACTGAGGCGAATACCGGCTTCGAACAATCTGGATGATCGCACTGTCGCAGTTTTTTTGTTGAATAACACCATAGCTGTTGGTTTGATCCGTTGTAACCACTATCGCGTAATGTTCATCAGCAAATGGCTCATCAAAATGAATTCCGATTTCTACGGATTCTTCTTCCACCCGCATCAAAAAGGAGCATATGCCGAATTGTTGAATAGGTGCGGCGATTTTGGTGGATATGGCCGTATTTGTATTCAGAATCTCAGCTGAGGTTGCAGCAGTATCCGAAAACTCCGCTTCGGTTGTACTTGTATCACTAAACTCTGTATCTATTGCACTTGTGTCGGCAAAGTCTGCTTCCGCTCCACTTGCAAGCATCACGTCAGTTGTTGCGTCAGTTGTATCCACAATCTCCGCTTCCGCAGCTATTGTATCCACCTGCTGAACACCTGCTGCCTGAAATCTCGAAGATGCAGCTAACAACAGCTTTTCAACCAGTCCGGTTTCCAAATGGATCGAAGTTATGCTCCCAGGAAGCAAGTGGTAGCCTGAGATGGACTCTTGTTTAATATGCAGGCCATCGATCGTATCGTTGCCCAACTGCTCGCTTCCCACTGCACCAGTCGCGATATGGCGACTCGTCACCACACCTTTAGCCAACTGCTCACTTCCTACAGAACCTGTATTCAGATGCACGGAGTCCACCGCGCTCGGCGCCAGCTTTGCAGCTGTCACCGCCTGATTGACCAGCTGTACGGTGTCAATTGTCTCCTCGGCAATATGTTTACCGATAATCGCGCCGGCTTCAATATGACAGCTGGCAACTGCATCCAAAGCAAGCTGCTCGCTTCCCACACTTGCAGTGCTCAGGTGTGCCGCCTCTACGGCTCCCCATGCCAGCTTCGTTCCCGTGACCGACTGCTCCTGCAGCTTTGCTGTGCCGATCGCTTCATCAGCAATATGCTCACTGCTCACCGATTCCAGTGCCAGATGACGGCTCGTCACCGCGCCTTCAGCCAACCTCTCGCTATCCACACTCCCGACACTCAGATGCGCCGTATCCACGGCTCCAAATGCCAATCTGCTTCCCGTCACAGCTTGCTCCTGCAGCTGTGCTGTGCCGATCGCTTCATCAGCAACATGCTCCGTCTCGACAGCACCACACGCCAGCTTAGCTCCCGTCACCGAACGCTCCTGCAGTTGGGCAGCTCCTATCGCTTCCTCAGCGATATGCGGACCGCCAATCGCACCCCAGGCAAGCGCTCGCCCGCTTACTGCTCCTGCAGCCAAATGGCGACTCGTCACCGCACCTTCGGCCAGCTGCTCACTTCCTATTGCTTCCGCGCATAGATGTGCGCCTTCAACTGCTCCCGGTGCCAGCTTCGCTCCTGTCACAGCCTTATCGTTCAACTGTGCTGTGCCGATTGCTTCCTCAGCAATATGAGCGCTGCCCACTGCGCCCCATGCCAGCTCCCGACGGCTCACAGCGCCTGCAGCTAAATGTCGACTCGCCACCGCACCTTCGGCCAACTGCTCACTTCCCACCGCTTCGGCACTCAAGTGAGCGGCTTCCACTGTACCTGGTGCCAGGTTCACTCCGGTTACCGCCTGATCCTGCAAATGCGCTGTTCCAATCACCTGCAGCGCCAGATGATCGCCTCTAATGGACCCCAGTGCCAGCTCGCGCTCGCCAACCGTGCCTTCCGACAGATGACGACCCACTACAGCACCGTCCGCCAGCTGCTCACTGCTTACTGCACCCGCAGCAAGATGCACAGCTTCCACAGAGCATGGCGCCAGCTTTGTTCTTGTCACCGCTTGTTCCTGCAGTTGAGCTGTACCTACTGCTTCTTCGCCAAGATGCTTATTTCCAACAATTCCTAAGGCTAATTCACGACCACCAACCGCACCATCGGCCAGCTGAATGCTCGTTACGGCACCGAGTGCCAGCTGCTCGCTGCCCACCGCGCCGTCAGCTATATGCTCTGCCTCCACCGCACCACGTGCCAGCTTAGCCCCTGTCACCGACTGCCCATGCAGCTGAGTCGTGTTAATTGCATTCGCGGCCACATGAACACCGCTCACAGCACCCCATGACAGCTCGCGCCCACTAATCGCGCCCGCTCCCAAATGGCGACTTACCACTACGCCCTCGGCCAACTGATCGCTTTTCACAGCACCTGCGCTCAAATGTGCGGTTTGCACGACACCATCAGCCAGCTGAGCCGCCTTCACCGAGGCTGCGCTCAAATGAGCAGTGGTCACGGCACCATCGGCCAGCTTTTCCGAGGTCACGCTTTTGTCAGCCATTTTCTCACGGGTTATCGCTTCTGTCGCCAAATGAATGGCTTTCACCGAAGCCTTCGATAAATGGGTGGATTGAATCGCTCCAGTAGCAATATGCTCGCCAAGCACGGATTCTCGGCCAAGTTTATCCGACGTCACACTCGATTGCGCCAGCTTTGCTGTCGTAACCGATAAGTTAGTCAGCTTATCCGTCGATACGGATTCACTGGATAGTTTGGAGGTCGTAATGCTGTGATTAGCCAACTGCCCGGATAGTACAGCACCCTCTTGAATATGCTGATGCTGGATCGATCCTGTTGCCAGCTTTTCCGCTGTTACAGCCCGATCCTGCAGCTTCGCAGTCACAATGGACTGATCCTGCAAATGCTCCTTGCCTACGGCAAGCAGCCCGATATGGAGAGCCTGAATCGCTTTCTCAGCAATGTGCCCGCTGCTTACCGCATTGCCGGATAGATGCTCGCCGGTAACAGCCTTCCTGCCCAGCTTCGCCGAAGTGACAGCTTGCTCCTTCAGCTTATCCGAGCCTACCGATGCCGCACCCAGCTGCTCCGCGCCTACGCTTTGTGGAGCAAGCTTGCCTGCGGTTATCGCGCCATCCGTCAAATGCTGAGCCTCCACACTCTTAGGCTGAAGATGTCTTTTTTCTATCACCAAATCTTGTAGATGTATACCGCCCACCGATTGCTTTCCCAGCTTCTCTGAGGTTACCGCATGATCCCGCAAGTGCTCCCCCGTCACGGCACCGCCAAGAATATGCTCTGCGATTATCTGCTTGGGACCAATGGAATCACTGTGCACGATACCGCTTGCCAGATGCTCATGCAAAACAGATTTTGATTGTAAATGATCCGAATTAACGCTCCAGGCTGCCAGCTTTTCCTCCGTCACGGATTGCTTGCCCAGCTTCACCGCCGTAATTTCCCCATCTGCGATTTTGCTCGCCGTTACGGAATGGTCACGCAGCTTCTCTGTTGTGACTGACAAGTCCGCCAGCTTTGCTGTATTGATGATGTAATTGGCCAGATTCGTCGCCTGAATCGTACCGCTTTTAATTTTCTCGGACGTGATCGACTGGTTTTGAATCAGCTCGCCAGTAATCGCTTCCTCAGCCAAATGCTTGGTTTGAATCGAATATTCGGCAATTTTCATGGCATCAATCGTTTTGTCTGCCAGCTTCTCAGAGGTGATGCTGTTATCCTGCAGCTTTTCACCTCCAATCGCTCGCTCCTGAATCTTGTCTCCCGTTATCGCAAAGGACGCAATATGCTCCTCGGTAACCGCTCGAAGTCCCAGCTTCTGCTGAGTCACACTGCGATCCCCGAGCTTAGCCGCAGTCACTGCATAATCAGCCAGCTGTTCGTTGCCTATAGCACCACGTTTAACCTTACTGCCCTCAATCGCATTCCGTGCAATCTTCTCAGCGGTAACCGATTCCTCAGCCAAATCGTCCGTATAAATAACGCCTCCGGCCGCGGCACCTTCAGCAGCCTTGCGTGTTAACAATAAGGGCACGCTATCAGAGCGGGATTTCCCCTCTTTTACAGGAGGTTCCACAACGGTTTGTTTAACCTGCTGGGATTGCTGGGTACGACTTATTGTTACATCGACATTTTCAGCTTGGTGAAGCTTCTTGAGTCGATCTGACTCCTGAATATCATCCAGCCATTTCAATTCATTAATATAAGCCCCGCTCTTTTTCTGCAGCAGTCTATTCTTACTCGAACCACGGCTAGTTGGCTTCTTCATCCTGCACTTCCTCCCGTATTAGTAATGCTTCTTGGGCACCGCATTAGTAGTCTTTTGTAACATATGCATTCACCCAGAAGGAAGTCATTGCCTATGGAAAAATAGGCGCAGCTACGAGCCGCCTGCTGCTCTGTTATGTATTTGATTGACAAGGGAAAGCAGCTCCCCCCAAAAAAATTCAATAAAAAAGAGGCTCGGATTAATAAATCCCACACCTCTTGTAAAGATAGCCTATTCTGCTTGTACAATACGGCTCAGTAATATTCAGCACTGTGCCTGGTCATACTAACACGGATAACCCGCACGCGATCATTCAGTTGTTCACTAACAGCAACTCTTTTACATAAAAAAAGCAATCCCCATCAACGCCGAAACCGACAATACGACAAGCGGATGCAGGTGATACTTCATCGTTCCAATCATCGCAAAAATAAAAATCAGCAGTACAGCCAGCGTATGCCCATTGATCCCAAGCAGAGGTTGTCCGTTAGTGCCTACTCGATACGCCGCATAGACGATTAGCGCTGCCACCATCGGTTTCAAGCCATAAAAGATCATGGACAGCAAGCGTTCCCGGCCTACCTTAAAAAAGAACACTGCCAGAGCAATAATGATAATAAATGAAGGTAAAATCATTCCGATCGTTGCCGCAGCCGCTCCCAGAATCCCGGCAACCTTGTACCCAATCAGTACAGCACTATTCGTTGCAATCGGACCCGGCGCCATACCGGCCAAGGTTACAGCTTGGGCAAAATCAACGGAAGTCATCCACTGCTGGGATAAAACCTCCCGTTCAATCACACTTAATATGGCATAACCGCCGCCAAACGAGACAAGCCCTATTTTGAAAAAAGTAAACAATAATGTCCACAGCATGAACGCTGCTCCTCCCTTCTGTCATCCGACTAAATACCATCGCCCCAAATATATTGGCCAGCTTGGATCGGACCAGGTACAGGTGCAGTTCTTCCGCCAGTCTTCGTTGGTGGAGGTACATCCTTGAGCTTTTCCTTCATTTTAAATATCCAAATACCCGCAATCGTTCCGATCAGCAGCAGTAATGCCGGATGGATCGAGGTAAACAGCAGCGCGGCCAGTCCACCAGCCACGATAATCAGCGTCGATTTGTCGTGAACCGCTGACTTTAGCATTCTCCAGCCAGCAACCGCAATGAAAGCGACGACCGCCGAATGAATGCCTTCAAAAGCAGCCGAAGCCTTCACGGAGTCCTCCACGGAAGTATAACCAATTGCCAGCGCCATCATAATCACAAAGGTCGGTAGTCCGATTCCTATAATCGCAGCAATAGCTCCCTTAAACCCAGCCACCCGATATCCGATGATCGTAGCCGCATTAACACCAATGCCACCTGGAGCCGATCCGGCAATCGACAAGGCACCGCTTATTTCTTCCTCGTCCATCCATTTACGTTGTTCAACTACTTCTTTCTCAATAGCTGGAATCATCGCATAGCCGCCGCCGAAAGAGATTGGACTGATTTTGCAAAAGGACCAAAAAATTTGTCCTAATACAGTTGTCAACTTCTGCTCATTGTTAGTCATGTCGCAGCATCCCCTGTCTTTAGCTTCTATATTCATTATACAACACTTAATTTCTTTTTGGAATAAACTCTTGTATAAAAGTTTCTTCCGTATTTAAAAAGCTCCGGTTATATATCGAATATACGTCTTTAAAGAGGGGAATACTCTGAATTGTGCAGGGACTTTATTTCATTTTACATTTAATTGCTCTCTATAAAATTTCAGCCATCTTTCTGCTGTTCGTTCCCACGTGAATTGCTCGTGAACCTTGCGTACACTCGCTTCGCCCAAAGCTTGACTCCATTCTGGATGTGTTAACAACCTGACAATAGAAGGAGCCAGATCGTATTTTAATCGTACAGGGCTAATACTTAAACCGGTTCGCTCATGGTCGATAATTTCTTTCATTCCTCCGACATGTGTTGCCACGACGGGAACACCTGAGGCCATTGCCTCTACATTGACCAATCCAAAAGCTTCATTTTTCCCTGAAGGCACCACCAGCACATCGGCCAGACGAAACCAATCGGCAATAGCCGTGTGCGGCACATATGGGATGAATCGAATAGAAGCCTTCAGCCTGGCAGCCCTACGCTTAAGTCCTCTGGCATAGGAGGTCGTCCTTCGTGAACTGTAAAAAGCGCTGCCGACTACAAAGACAACGGTATTAGGCACCCGCTTCACAACCTCCGGCATGGCTTCCAACAAATGATGAACCCCCTTCATCCGCAGCAAACGCCCTACATATAAGATGACCTTTTTATCCCCCAAACCAAGCTGATCCAGCGTTTCCTGTCTTCGAGCCGCTCCGTGTGTTGACCAACGGGACGTAAATTGTTCCGTATCTACGCCGAGATAGTTCACCCTTATTTTCCTACGTGTATTCGGTGCTTTTTGGATAAGCTGCTCCTTCAAAAAACGACTATTGACCACGACATAATCAGCAGCCTTCAAACAGCTGTGCAGCTCCACTCGACTAATATGAGGACTCGAAATGTAAGTAGTCGAATGCAAAACAAGGCAAATTACCGCCTGTGGATGCCGCTTGCGTAAGTAACGTACAAACCGAGGGCGATTCTCCACCTGTATCAGAGCTGGACGAAGTCCCTTCAGCCTTTGACTAACCTCCGATATATAGCCAACAGGAGAACGGGCCGGCACCCGAATATATTGGACTCCATCCAGCATCTCTGTATGGGGCATATCCGGACTTTCCTTGCCAAAAATGACTGGACACACCTCGGCTGTCACACGACGTGCTACCTGCTCGACCACAAGCTCGACCGAGCTGCTCGTCGCACAAGGCACTACGAATGACCCGGGTGTAATGATCGCAATGACAGGTGCCTTCATGGGAAACCTCCTATTAAAATTTTACTTTTGTAAAATCAGCTTCTTAAGCAATGGCCAGCTTCAATTTACCCCAGTATATTCATTGCTCTTAACCACGGGCACGGCAGCGTAGTCAGCACGCATGGATGACGATTTATTTATTGTATATTTATTCATTTATAAGTATAATAATTCATTATTAAGAAGGAGTGATACGTATGGGTATTCCAACTAAAATGGAAACTGCCACTTTACTGGCAGCAGCAAGCACCTCGATTTTATCAACTGCAGTAAGGCCCGAGCTTGTGATGGAGCGCGGACAAGGCATGTATTTATGGGACACGGATGGCAAGCGGTATCTGGATTTTGTCGGAGGATGGGCGGTTACGTGTCTGGGTCATTCTCCCGCAGTTATTCATGAAGCCCTAACGCAGCAATCGGCTGCACTGGTTCATTCCAGCCCCTCCTTCTACAACAAACCGATGATTCAGTTTGCCAAGCTTTTAACCGACGTAACCGGTTATGACAGAGCTTTTTTTACGAGCAGCGGCGCTGAGGCCAATGAAGGCGCCATCAAGCTTGCCAGAAAACACGGCTCGATTCATCGTGGTGGTGCTTTTGAAATTATTACTACCATTAATGGTTTTCACGGACGTACGCTGGCAACGATGTCGGCAACTGGCAAGCAGCAGTGGGAACCTCTTTTCGCACCCAAAATACCAGGCTTCAAGCATGTTCCCTTGAACGATCTGGAAGCTTGTCTGGCTGCAATCAATCCCAATACGTGCGCCATTATGCTGGAGCTGGTTCAAGGTGAGGGTGGCGTCCATGAGGCCGAGGTGGAATATGTGCAGCAGCTTCGTAAAATTTGCAATGACTCCGGCATCATGCTGATCTTTGATGAGATACAAACCGGATTTGGCCGGACAGGCAAGCTGTTTGCTTATGAGCATTATGGGGTTCAAGCGGATGTGATGACATTAGGCAAAGGCATAGGTGGCGGATTTCCATTATCGGCTATGCTGACCAAAGAAGCCTTTAATATTTTTGATGTCGGGGATCAAGGGGGAACCTACACTGGCCAGCCGCTCGCTATGGCAGTGGGGCTAGCCGTCGTCAATGAGCTGATTCGCCTGGAGCTTCCGCTTCATGCAGAACAGCAGGGCCGTTACATCGTCGAACGACTGCATCAAATCGCCGATACATACAACCTGAAGCACATTCGTGGCAAGGGCTTGCTGTTAGCCTTTGACCTGCCGGAGCCGGTTGGTGCCGAATTGGTTGCAGCTTGCTTGCAGGCAGGTCTGCTGATCAATGCCCCCAATCCGTTAACCATTCGTTTAATGCCGCCCTTAACCGTGTCCACAACCGACATCGACCTTATGTTTAATCAGCTTTGTGGTGCTTTGGATGGCATCTTTTAGAACCTGGTCACTATAAGAGAGAGACTTAGCAAATTCCACTGTATTCCTACAGCACCTGTCCATAACGGGTCTGTCCGCGTACACATACACTAAGGGGAAACTCAAATCATCGGAGGGAGTGGATACCATGCCCTATCCCTGTGTGGGCATTCTCGTGAATGATAAGCTGCATCGCAGCATCCCCTTAGGCAAAACCAAGTATGAAGCCGTACACTTGTATGTGAAGGCAGGCGCCAAATATGGATTTACCCCTTGCTTTTTCCGGATAGACGATATAGAGCCGGGTGCAGAAACCGTTAGTGCTTACGTCATGGACAGCGGACACTTCATACGCAAAACCGTACCCGTACCTGAGGTTATTCACAATCGTGCGATTTATAACGGGCGCAAGCAATTTAGGCAAATTAACTCCTGGATCAAGGAAGGCAAGCAGTTGTTTAACCAATGGAACCGTTACGGAAAATTGTACATTCAAAATGTTTTGATGAAGGAGCCCAGCTTGCGTCCGCACATCCCCGTCACCTACGACGCAACCATAAGCCATATTAACATGATGATGAAGCTGTATAATGATTTGATTATTAAGCCGAACAAAAGCAGTGTCGGACGCGGGGTCATGAAGCTGGAAAAAACAGCTCGTGGCTGGAAGCTTACGTATCCGGCATCATTAAGCATTCATAATAAAACATGGCGCTCGCTAACTTTTCAAGGCAATCGGCTGCCACTGCTGCTCCGCAGCAGACTGCAGCGGGCACGTTATATCGTACAACAGCGACTACCACTCGCTACATTCGAGGGTCAGCCGTTTGACCTGCGCGTCTCCGTGCAGCGTGGAGCTATGGGACTGTGGCAGGTTACAGGGATTGTAGCGAAGGTCGCTTCCAAGCGGTGTTTTCTAACCAATGTTGCGCAAGGCGGAACTGTTTACAGGCTGGAGCCTATTCTTATCGCAGAATATCCGCACTTACAGCCGAAGGCCGTAATCAAAGGCATTGAGCAGTTTTCACTGCAGGTGGCCGAGCATTTGGGCACCCATCTGCCGCATATGGCCGATCTCGGACTTGATGTCGGAATTACGATAGAAGGCTTTCCCATGCTAATCGAATGCAATGGCAAAGATCAACGCTACAGCTTCCGTGAAGCCGGCATGCTGCAGGAATGGAGATCAGCCTACGACAATCCGATGGCATATGCTCGATATTTACTGGATTGTAATTCGGCGAAAGCTAAGCAAGAGCTGCAGAAAATAAGTCAGCCAGCCCGATGTTTAGAGGCTATCGAAGTCAGGAGCCAATCCTGCTGATGCCGTCAGCTCTCCCGTAAAAACATAAAGACACGGAAATCGAGTCATCAACTGCATCGACTGATTTCCGTGTCTTTCCAAACTGAATGAATATCACCTACAACTCTCATCTGATTCAGCAACCACAATATGAAGACGACCATTTCAGCACATTTGGCAGTTATTGAACAACTATCCCCAGCGCTGCTGCTCTTCTCAGCGAATCCTCGGTAAACTTGCTCTTTTTATATTTCTTCTCGATCTCTTCCTTGGTAAGCGGTACCCATCTGAAATCCTTGTTCATATAAATCATCACTTTATGGCCCCAATCCACATGGATCGTACGGTTGGTCACCTTTTTAATATGGCCAATCTTGGAAACTGCGAAGCCAATCGTATCGATACAATATTTATCCAGTAAATTGTTATTCAAATCTGTCTCTCCCCTTCAAGTTAGAACCTCGTGCAACCTTTTCTCCAACATAATAAAATTCGATATTTCCTTTCAAAATCCTGCCGTTCCTCCATCAATCCTACATAGTCGGTTTTTTCCACCTATTCTGATGAATCGTCCACTGACAGCATGACGCCCTATTGATATCCTAATAGTATTACTATTGTTCTTTATTCACAAATCGATTCATTACAATAAGGAGTGAAATTTCATTGTCAACGATCAATGAACCTGTCAACATTCGTAAAATTACACCTGTTCCACTACAACGAGTTTCTATCGACGGGGGCTTCTGGCTTCAGCGACAGGAAACCAATCGTAACATCACTCTGCAAATTCAATATGAGCAATGTCAGTCAACCGGCAGACTGAATGCCTGGAAGCTAGACTGGAAGCAGGGTGACGCCAATCAGCCACACCGATTCTGGGATTCGGATATTGCCAAATGGATTGAGGCGGCCGCCTACAGTCTGACTACCCACCCCGATGCCGAATTGGAGCGTCAGGTGGATGAGGCTATTGATCTGATCGCTGCGGCACAGCAGGAGGACGGCTATTTGAATATTTTTTATACCGTCGTCGAGCCGCACAATCGCTGGAAGGATTTAAAGGACGGACACGAGTTATATTGCGCAGGACACTTGATGGAAGCCGCTGTTGCTTATTTTGAAGCGACGGGTAAACGGCTGCTGCTGGAGGTCATGTGCAGATACGCAGACTACATCGACACGGTATTCGGTCCTGGGGAAGATCAAATCCGTGGGTATGACGGTCACCCTGAAATTGAGCTTGCTCTTGTCAAATTGTACCGGACAACCGGGGAGCAGCGTTATTTAAGGCTGTGTCAATTTTTTGTCGAGGAACGTGGTCAGCAGCCTCACTTCTTTGATCAGGAAGCCGCGAACCAAGGCAAACAGCCTTCAAGATCCGGATATACTCCGTACGATTATTATCAAGCGCATCTTCCTGTCAGGGAACAGCATACCATCGAGGGTCATTCCGTTCGAGCCGTATATTTGTACAGCGGTGTGGCCGATCTGGCCGCCGAAATGAAGGATGCTCCGCTATATGAAGCTTGTGAGCAGCTGTGGAACCATATGGTTGAAAAGCGAATATACATTACCGGAGGTATAGGATCGACTGATCATTACGAACGATTTACTTATGATTACGACTTACCCAACGATACCGCTTATGCTGAAACTTGCGCTTCGATTGGATTAATATTTTGGGCTCATCGGATGGCCCTGCAGAGTGGAGACAGCCGCTATATGGACGAACTGGAACGCGCCTTATACAACGGTACGATCAGTGGCGTGTCGCAGAACGGAAGCCGTTTCTTTTACGCCAACCATCTGGAGGTACTGCCTGCCGCCCATCATTTCAATACATTGAAATTCAACAAAACTGCGGTTGCCGAGCAGCGACAGGAATGGTTCGGCTGCTCCTGCTGCCCGCCCAATATCGCCAGATTGATTGCTTCGCTTGGGCAGTATATGTACGCTGAAGGAAACGATGAGGCTATCGTTCACCTGTACGGTGAAAGCCATGCCAGCTTGAATATCGGAAGCCAATACGTTAAGCTTCAACAGCAAACCAACTACCCCTGGGATGAAACCGTATCCATCCAGGTATCTCCCGAGCGAGCAGCCGAATTTTCCATCAGCCTGCGTCTGCCTGGCTGGTGCCGCAAAGCCCTGGTCAAGGTTAATGGCCAATCGTTAGATTGCGTTCCCCTTATGCATAAGGGTTATATACGGCTTACTCGAACATGGTCACCCGATGATCAGATTGAGCTCATTCTGCAGATGCCCGTCGAAGCTGTTGAGGCTCACCCCGAGGTCCGCGCCAATGCTGGCCGGGTCGCGCTGCAGCGTGGCCCGATCGTCTATTGCCTGGAGGAAACCGATAACAGCACCAATCTACGGGATATGACAGTGTCATTGGATGAAATGCCGCAAGCTCGTCATGAGGCTTCCCTGCTGAGCGGCGTCACCATCCTCGAAGGTACCGCAAGCCGCTCCACGCTTCAGAATTGGGAGGGCAGCTTGTATCGACGCGTCGTAGCAGCACAAGATAATGAAGCCAAGGAGCTTGTTACATTCCGAGCTGTTCCTTACTATGCTTGGGGCAATCGTGCACCTGGGGAAATGTTGGTATGGGTCGGAAAGAAATAATAGTCAGCAAGCGTTGAACGCTGTCACAGACAGCCCATTCGACGCTTGTTTGTTTATATGGAGCAGAGGCTGATCTTCCTTTAATGAACAGGAATATCCCTGTCTTTGATATATTGGGCAGGCGGCTTACCGGTTTCCCTTTTGAATACGCGATGAAAATAAGACGGATCACAATAACCCAAATAATCGGATATATCACCGATGGTTCTTTGGGAATGACTCAACAAATAGACAGCCGTTTTAACACGCATCGCATGAACATAACCCCCGATGGTTTGACCGGTAACCTCGCTGAATACCGCAGCCGCATAATTCGGGCTTTTTCCTATGACTTCACTCAGCTCCTCCTTGGTTACCTTCTCACGATAATGATTCTGGATATAGCCTTTCATCATACTGGCATGCCTTTCCTTCAGTGCTGAAGGTCGTCCCTCATCGACTTCCCGGTTCAGGTGGGTCAGAATCTCCTGCACCAACGCCCCGCACATCGATTCATAATAGGTCAGCCGTTCACTCCACTCCTGCTGAAGCACCCGAAATCGCTGGTGCAGCAGCTCATATTTGCCTGTTTTCCATATACAATAATGCGCGTTATGTACCAGCGGCAGCAGCGAAGCCTCAGAGCTTTGAAAGCACACAACGTATTTCTCGTGCGTAACCGTTGGTATACACTTGCCATAATACACCATATTGCCGGGTATGAAGAGCAGATCACCTTTTTCCAGCAGCACCTTCTCTCCCTCGAGCCAGTACACACATTTGCCATAGCTGACCATAATCAAGGTGTGATGAAGAGCCCCTTGCTCATACTCCTCAAACCAGCTTGTTCCTGCATCCAGCCGAGCAGACTTGATAACAACCATTGCTGTACCTCCACTCTCTTGAAAAACGTTACATTCCATCTCACAGCACTTGAGTTGTCATTGATTTTAGATACTATTATACAAATACAATACTATTATTCATAGTCTAATCCAATAATATTGCCTACAATAAGTCCAATCAAGTAGAAATAAAGGAGTGCTAACAATGACACAACGCAAAACGAAAATCATGTGTACCATGGGACCTGCCTGTGATTCCGTCGATATGCTGAAGAAGCTGATTCAGGCTGGTATGAGCGCAGCCCGGATGAATATGGCGCACGGAGATCTGGACGAGCATAAGGGAAGAATCGATAGAGTCAGACAAGCTGCCAAGGAACTAGGCGCAACCGTTGCGATATTAATGGATATTAAAGGACCGGAAATACGTACAGGACTGCTTCAGGAATCGTCGTATGAGCTGAAGACCGATGCCAGCCTCACTTTAACGACTGAACAGATTAAAGGGGATGCCAGCCGTATCTCAGTTTCCTATCAGGATCTGACCCGAGACGTCAAACCAGGCTCCCGGATTCTGATTGATGACGGATTGATCGAGCTTCAGGTCGAAACCATTGAAGGTACTGAAATCCACTGCCGCATTCTTAACGGTGGCTTGATCAAATCGCGCAAGGGTGTCAACCTGCCCGGAATCCATACCTCGCTGCCCGGTGTTACCGAGCGTGATATTATGCATATTGAATTCGGTATCGAGCAGGATATCGACATTATCGCAGCTTCCTTCGTACGTAAAGCGAGCGACATTCTGGAGATTCGGGAGCTGCTGGAAAAACGCGAAGCGTCCCACATTCAGATCATTTCCAAGATTGAAAATCAGGAGGGCGTCGATAACCTGGATGCAATTCTGGAGGTATCGGATGGTTTAATGGTAGCCCGTGGTGACCTTGGGGTCGAAATTCCGGTCGAGGATGTTCCGATTATCCAAAAACAGATGATTCAAAAAGGCAATGCAGTAGGCAAACCGATCATTACGGCTACCCATATGCTGGATTCGATGCAATACAATCCGCGTCCGACAAGAGCCGAAGCCAGTGACGTGGCCAATGCCGTATATGATGGCACCGATGTCCTGATGCTGTCAGGCGAAACTGCCGCTGGAAAGTATCCACTGGAATCCGTTCGCATGATGGCCTCCATTGCAGCCAATATCGAAGAGGTGCTGCCTTACAAGGATATGCTTAGGGTGAAAGCCGCTCAACAGAAAGCTACGATCACCGAAGTCATCAGCCAGTCTGCCGTTAGCTCCTCACTCGATCTGGATGCCAAGGCGATTGTAGTTTCAACCAGTACCGGATTCAGCGCACGTATGGTAGCCAAATACCGTCCGCAATCACCTATTATCGCTGTCACTGCAAGTGAACGCGTGCAGCGCCGCCTTTGCTTATGCTGGGGAGTCATTCCTGTATCAGGCAGAGAGGTCGTTTCTACAGATGACATGTTTGAATCGGCTATCCACAGCGCTTTACAAAGTGGAATTGTCGCTACAGGAGATCTGGTTGTCGTGTCCGCCGGGGTTCCAGTTGGCGAAGCAGGCTCAACCAATTTGATTAAAATTCAGCACATTTAAATCAATACGTGAAAATAGCGCCCTTCATCTACGCACGGTAGAGTAAGGGCGCTATTTTTCATTTCACTTTATGCAAGCTTGGACTATACCCTCGTTTCCATTTCCCAGTTAAATATGCATTGTTAATTAAAGTTTTCGTTGGAATTCATATTATTTTCACATTCATCTTATGCATGGCGTGATTTATCCACTAAAATGGAGTTGTACACTCACCATTATGTTAGAAAGTAGGCGTTCCTATTGTCGAAGCTGTCCCTTTCCTTGTTGAAGATTATTGGTTATGCAGAGGGCATATCCTTCCTCGTCATCCTCTTTATCGCAATGCCTATCAAATACTTTACCGATTTTTACAATCCTGTTCCCATTGTCGGTATGCTGCATGGTGTTTTATTCGTAATTTTTTGCGTTGCGATTGTTTTCGCGGCGATTATGAATCGCTGGTCCATCCTCCGTGTGCTAGGTGCGTTTTTATCGGCATTTATCCCTTTTGGCCCTTTTATCCTGGAGTCCCGAATACGCAAGGATAACCTTGCATAATCTCAGGCCCATGCTTACATTCCAGGATGTACAGCAGCTGCGTACGGAACCACACAACAAATAAGCATAAGCCCCATGGCGGGACTTATGCTTATTTTAACTGATCCCTTTGGCGGCCAGCCGCTGGCTGATCCTCTGCAGCTTCACATGATATTGCAGCAAATCCTGCTTGGCGTTTTCCGCGTCAGCCCGGCTTGGCTGCAGCTTCGCAATCGCCCAGAATTGGATCAAATAATCGAAAACCTGATTAAAGTACGATACCGGACCATAGTTAGCTTCCTTGGCGATCACGTCCATCCGTTCCTTGAACGATGGCATCGCAGTGCCCGGCATGGCAAAGCTTGTCATCGCTTTATGGATGTAATACACGAAGTTGTGATCCACCCCCAGGTACCCCTTCACCGCATCCCGATAAAAAGCAAAATGCAGTGTTTCATCCTTGGCAATCCTTCTCAGCAGCTTAGCCAAATACGGATCATGCGGGCCTGCAGCCTTCGCTACATTATTGTAGAAAACCATCGTCGCCAGCTCCTGAATCGCTGTATACACCATCGTTTCCATAGCCGTATCAAAATCAGGAACAAATCCGCCCTCCACCACCGTTTTGCGGAGCTGATGCAGCTCGTGCGGGTCCGCATTGCGGGTAATGATCAGGTAGGTTTCCAGCAAGTTGGAATGCTGATCCTCTTCTGACACCCAGGTATGAACAAAATCCTGCAGCACCTTAAGCGAGCCCTTAAAAGTGTTAGCCAAATGATGATAAAAAAACGGCAGGTTGACTTCAGTTAACAATGAGGTCTCCACAGCAAGATAAATAGGCAGCGGCAGCTTTCTTTGCTCGATTGACCATGGCTCTGTGATGAACGACCGACCTAATTCCCAAGGTATGAATTCATGATAACTCCAATCTATTTCAGAGGCACGTTTACGATGCAATGCATATAGTTCGGTTAAATATGGCTCTAGTTTGGGACTAAAAACATCAAGCTTATAGTTTTCTAATGGCATTTGGGTGTGTTCCTCAATTCTTATAAGCTTTATGTCTCAAGTAAGGATACCATATATTCCGCTTAATAAATAATTATTTCATATTTTCATAGACTTTATTCCTAAATAGGAGTATTATGAAATATTTATTTGGAAAATTTCACTCTACCACGTAACCATACCTTTGGCGCCTACACCCGGATTATTCAAAAGCTCCATGACAGGAACCGTGTAAGCCACAAAAATCAACACTACCAATATGGCCACCCAAATGCTCCATTTTTCAAAAATAGCAGGCGTCGGTTCCGCAGTTTCCGCAACCTCACCAATCGGATACTCTGTATACCCCTTCGGCGCTCTCAACAGCAGAATCACATTCATAATTATCATCAGTACACCAATGAAAAGAACCGTACCGCCGATTGCCATCACCACATGGTAAGGCATCCATAGTATCGCGTCAGGATGGTCCTGATACGTTGTAAACGCAGTACGGCGCGGTGATCCCAGTAATCCTACCGTATGCATCGAGCTCGACATAAAGAACATACCAATGAGCCAGGTGATCGTCTGGGCAATCCCCAGCTTATGCAAGAGCGGTGTAAGCACCCGTCCGGTCATCGCCGGAATTAACCAATAGGTTATCCCAAAGAATGTCAGGGCTACGCTGGTTGCGACGGTTAAATGAAAGTGCCCGGTTACCCATAACGTATTATGAACAACCGCATTCATCTGGTCACTGGCATTAATAATACCGCCAGCACCTGCCGGGATGAAGATCAGCATCCCCATAAATGGTGCGAAAAAGCGAACATCCTTCCACGGCAGCTTTTTCAACCAGCCAAACAACCCCTTGGCGCCAAGCGATCGACCATGCAGCTCAAAGGTGGCGAACAGCGAGAATGCCGTCATTAGTGATGGAACCACGACCATAAAGGTCAAAATGACCTGAACATACTTCCATACAGGTGATATCCCTGGCTCCATTAATTGATGGTGAAGTCCGACCGGAATCGAAAACAACAAGAGCATAATGAATGACAGCCTGGCCAATGCATCACTGAATATTTTGCCGCCAATGATTTTGGGAATAATCACATACCAGCAAATATAAGCGGGAAGCAGCCAGAAATAAACCAGCGGATGTCCAAAATACCAGAATAAGGTCCGACTCAGCGTCACATTCACCGTTTCCACCCAACCAAACGACAGCGGAATCAGCTGAAACAGCACTTCCACAGCTACGCCCAAAGTAGCAATCAGCCACATCAGCATAGTAACGACTGCCATAAAGGAGAACAGCGGCGACAGCTTGGCTTTATGCGTTCTTTTCCAATATCGATATTGGATAAAAATACCAAATCCACTCATCCAGCTGCCTACGACGATTAGCACCAATGCTACATAAAACCAGGGTGATGCCATCATCGGCGCATAAAAGGTGTACAGCACGGTTGCCTTGTTAAGCAAAATTAGAATTGTAGCGATCACGGTACCTGCCGTCATCATGAAAAATCCAAGCCAACCCAGTGATCTGGATATGGGCAGCAGCTGGCCGCCCAACGTTCGAGCCACACCAGAGTACAAAAATCCAATAATAAAGTAGGTCGTAAATACGATCGCCATCAAAATACCATGGGCCGTCAACAGCTGGTAATAGCCAATCTCATAAGGAAGCGTTATGCTCCCGCTGCGCACCAGACCTTGGAGTAAGCCCGCCACACCTCCAAGCAGCAGTGCCAGAAAAGCGAACAGAATATGAGCCAGCACCAGTCTCGTATCGCGGCGGTCAAATGCTTGTTCTTCAGTTATCATCTTACTCAACACTCCTCATGTAGTCATTTCACAATAATCCGTGTCTGCATCATTTCGTGCGCAATACCGCAATATTCGTTGCACAGCACCAACAGCTCTCCAGCCTTGGTGAACTTGTACGTCATTTGGGTGATTTCCCCGGGCACGACCATCATGTTCACATTCGTTCCCGGAATTTCAAAGCCATGGACAACATCCTTACTCGTAATGTGAAAATGCACAGTAGCCCCGAGCGGAATTTCCATTTTCTCCGGTCCGTATCCAAAAGCAAAAGCAAGCATATAGGCGTCATATTCGTTCTCGCCGATTTTTTTCAAGCCCAGCTGATTGAACGGCGCCGTTGATTCCACTGTTTCCGGATTCACGGTCTCACGATGCGCAGCATGTCCGCTGTGCTGCTGGCCTGGCGGCTGTGCTCCCTGTGCGAATGCACCGACACCCAGCACGATTAAAAATACAACCAGCATGGACACCCCGAACAGTAACCAAATCTTTTCATATCGATGCAAATGCATGTGACCATCTCCCTTTGATCTATGGTAGTTATTAGCCGCGGGCAATAAAGAGCGCATAAACTCCTAACCAGCTTACCGCGATAAAAGCTCCGAGCAGCAGGACCGACACAAGAGTCCCTTTTAACGATTCATCATTGTGCTTGTGCTCCTTTTTCATCCTGATTCCATCCTTTCAACTGTGCTATCATGTGCTTATTGTAAAAGGTTCCAGCCTGCATCAACTATGATTTCGATCACAGCAGGAGGGCTGTAAAGGTGAACGTTGTATGGCGAGAGGGAGTCAGGTGAATAGGACAAGCATGCATGGTAAATAGGTATCGCTGTGCGGCCATGACGTTCTTACGATCGCTGTCGTTTCCAGAATTTTTGAATTGATAACATTTATCGGTGAAATTCCGGAAACAAAGGCGAGCGCTCCGCTTCTCCAGAACATCATGGCCGCTCCGCTTATATTCACCTGACTCCTCTGTAGGAGGAGTAGAGAGCATAGCAAAAAAGCTAAGTCAGGGGCAAGGCCCTCTTCTGACTTAGCTTTTTATTTGATTACAATACAAATATTTACCGATCTACCCCTGCTTCAAACGAGAAGAACGAATCCGATCCACCACCAAATAGACAATAGGGATCACTTCAGTTAACAACAGATACGTGAATTCGCCATGTCGATACAGGTCGTCGAATTCAGGCTTTGATCTGACCATATATAAAGATATGCCAACGACCATAACCGTCATGGATAATGAGAAGGGCTTGTGGTCTTTTAACGAAAAGGTATGCGTGACGCAAAGAATAGCTACATATAAAAACAAACTGATCTTGATAAACAAACTGGATAACCAGATTGCAATAAGCACAGGATCCAAATTTTCAAGAGTGGCTGCGGCACGAATATAGCGTATCAGTTCAAGCTGCGGGTACTGCAGGTTAGCCGTTAAGTCGGGGCCAAAAACCAAAATCATTGAAATCAGATTGGTTAGTACAATAATTACTGATGTAATCACGGCCCATATCAAGGATCTCATTGTTTTGTTTTGACTGGTAAAATACGGGAATAAGAAGGGGATAAAAGCCATTTCTCCATACAGTGCTGTGACCATATAAGTACCGTTCCAAATACCTTTGAATTCAAAATGATTTAACATCGCAATTGCCATATTATAATTGATTTCCTTGTGCACAAAAAAAGGAACAATCAGCACTCCAGCTGCGCTCAAGAAAAAAATCCCCTGTGAGCTGCGAAAAATCGTTCCGACTCCAGAACGAACCGCATAGGCAATGCATATCCCGAATATGGCAGCAACAGCCCATCCCGGTGTAGCAGGCAAGTAAACTTCTATCATAAAATCCTGTAATTGTCGTAAAACCGTTGCTGCCGCAAACATGAACGAGCCTATCAATATGATAATCAATGGATAGTGCAGCCATTTACCCAAAATTTCCTTGCCGTAATTTCCCAAAAACTGAGTTGGCCTTTTAATTGCCAGCTTATAGGCGAAATAAGTAAGCACAATTCCAAGGGTGGCACCTATAAGTAAGGATAGCCAGACTGTGTAACGACCATTTTTCACAAGGGTATTCGCAAAGAAACCGAGTGTCGTAGTAAACAGAAAATGGGAGAACAGCATATAAATCTGCGACTGGGATACCCGTTCCAATGTTGATCCTCCCTTTCAATCCTGCATGCGAATAATTTTTTCGATGGGGGCAAACACCATTTCAATAGCATCACCAATCGTCCATTGTTCTTTTAAGTAAAATATAGCCTCTAAAGCGAGAAACAAAAATATTGTGGTACCCAGTACATATCGAATCGTGCGCGGCTTGCGTTTGTGTAACACCATATAGCGCCATTCAAAGCAAGCTATACTGCCAAATAAGATGCCGATCACAATCATTGCTCTGCCTCCGAGTCTGACATTTCCGTTTCCGTGATCGCATGTTGAAAAGTTCCCAGCCGTGTGATCGTGACATCTGTTTGTACGTCTAATTTCATCTTACTGTTATAGACGTCTCGCCATTTAGGCTCGATGCTCTTCCACTTCAGCGGATAATGCCAATCAATGTAATTCCCAAGCTGGAAGGCATCTGAGCTTACTGCTCTCGTCCTCGCTATCGCACTCGTTATTCGCTTCTTGACTACCTGGTTGAGGTTTTTTTCGAGTTTCTCTAACTGCTTAATATCCTT
This sequence comes from Paenibacillus sp. FSL H8-0034, assembly GCF_038000305.1. Classification (NCBI taxonomy): domain Bacteria; kingdom Bacillati; phylum Bacillota; class Bacilli; order Caryophanales; family Paenibacillaceae; genus Paenibacillus; species Paenibacillus sp. FSL H8-0034. The sequence continues at coordinate 2,109,822 of NZ_JBBOBS010000001.1, read as the reverse complement.
TAAATTAATGCTCGAGCTTGAAGCGAGAACTTCGGCTTCAGCTTTACTTTGGAGTTGAATTTCGATCTGATCCTCTTTGATTCGTGGACTTATTCGTGTATCTGCCCTTTGTACGATAAAGCTTATATTTTTGCCGTCGGTGGGTGAAGGAACCGAAATCTCCGCATTTTTCAGTTTACCAAGGATCCACAGCCCTCCCCGCATTTCACTTGTATTTAACGTACTTACCATTTTCCCCTGCTTAAAAATAGCTGCCCCCTGGGTACCCATCCATTTTTGTTCTTTTTTCTCTTCGCTTGCTATTTTTTTCGTTCCAAATCTGAGCATAGGCACAACCATATCTCCCCCGTTATAGTTCGCTGCAAGAAAGTCTTTTATAGTCGTATCCAGGACTACATGGGTTTCGCCGTATGCTGACAAGATGTCAGAAGGGAATCTTTCGAATAAGGTCGCGATGGATTCAATTTCTCGGGCTCTGCCAGGTGCTACAAACAAGTAGGCATTAATATGCATCGCGGGTTCACGAGCAAGAAAATCCAGAATAGGCTCGATTCCCGCCTCTGCCAATTCTCTGCCGATCACAATCACACGTGTTTGTCCGAAGCTAATTTTACGTGATAAGTCGGATTGCATTCTTCGATAAGCTTCACTGATATCAATGCCTGTTGCACTAATGTACGTGTACGGCTTGCCGCCTTGCTCTCCCGATCCTCCTCCCCCTGCTGATCCGGGAATTAACCGATTCGGCAATGAAAAGTCGAGGGACAGTTCTATGCCGGATTTGGTTTTATCCAAAACCATCATTCTCACAAATGCACGATCATTCAATTCGACGGATGACCAGCAGCCTGTTAGTAATAGCAGGGACAAAATAACAAATATGGTTTTCAATCCCCATTCTCCTCCTGTGATTGCGCCCATTTTCGGGAATTAGCTTGCTGTCTTGTACGGTTGACTCCCGATAAAGATGGACGTTTGTTCATTAACCACCAAGGCACTCTTAAGAAAGTGTCCTTCAGATCACTTATCACCAAAGGGGCAAAGGGAGATAGATATGGCGTTCCAAACGAGCGCAAATTGATGAGATGAAGATAAATTAGAATCATCCCGCAGGAAATCCCGAATAAACCAAAAATCCCCGCTAAAATCATGATTGGAAAACGCAGCAGCCGAAAGGCCAAACCAAGATCGAAGTGCGGACTAATAAAAGAGGCAATACCTGTCAACGATACAATAATTACCATCGCTGCCGATACAATGCCCGCTTGAACAGCCGCTGTGCCTATAATGAGGGCCCCGATAACGGACACAGCCTGACCGATTGCTTTGGGAATTCTCACCGCTGCCTCCCGTAAGGCTTCAAAAGAAAGCTCCATCATAAACGCCTCAATAAGAGCGGGAAAGGGTACAACTTCCCTGGATGATGTTACCGTGATCAGCAGCCTTGCCGGAATCATCTCCGGATGGAAGGTAGTAACTGCGATATAAATAGAAGGTAATAATAGTGACGCCAACAGAAAGATATAACGAATCCAGCGGATCCATGTTGCTGCAATATACCGCTGATAATAGTCCTCAGCGGATTGCATCAGCATGAACAAAGTGGTAGGCGCAAGTAGAACGATTGGTGAGCCATCTACCATAATAGCCACTCTTCCTTCCAATAAGGAAGCTGTAACCGTATCCGGACGCTCGGAATACTGCAGCTGCGGAAAAGGCGAAAATGGGAAATCTTCAATAAAATCCTCCAGATAGCTGTCAGCCAGAACACCATCGATTTCAATTTCTGATACTCGTTTATTCACTTCATCAACTAGCTCTTGCTTGCAAACTCCCTGAACATAAGCGATAATCACTTTGGTTTGTGTCTTTGTACCGATCAGCAGCATTTCCGTCTTAAAATCAGGCGTTTTCAGTCGTCTTCGGATCAGGGTCAGGTTGATTTCCAAATCTTCTATAAAAGCTTCCCGCGGCCCCCTTAAGACTGCTTCATTAGGCGCTTCCACAATGGATCGTGTCTGGAAAGAAGAGAATGGGATTTCGAGCAATCTTGGTTCACCCTCAACAAGCAATAACGCATGTCCTTTTAGAACAGCACTCACCCCCTCCGGCAGGGTGGATAGCTCTGAAAGGTCGGTAACAGACAGCTGCTTCATATTAAAAATTTGATTGCGGAATTGATTTGGATCTTGAGCAGAGAGGGATAAAATACGAGCCAGGACTTCCTCTTGAATCGTTTTCCGGTCAATCATGCCTCGCAAATAGATCAATGCACACGCTTGATCAGGACCCGCAACGAATGTATGATAAACCACATCGGAACAGTTGGTTAATTGTTGACGAATCCAGTCCAGTCGATTTTTTAGCGGTCCAGTGTTGATTATGGAATTCTCAGAGTCGGTTAGACCCTGATTATTAGGCGAAGCTTCCTTATATTTCTGCTTTATGCTCCTTCTAATTTGTTTGTTGATAAGCCATTTAAATAACGACATGATGGGGATATCCTCTCGTCATAGCTGTAATCCTTCCATATTCAAACAGATCATCTACAATTTAGTATCCCCGTGAAACGAACTACTTATTACAAAATGGCATGTATCGTCATAGGTATGAAAAAAGCTGTAAATGACACAGGTTCCCCTGTTTCATTCACAGCTTGTTATTGAACTTATTAATGATAACGAACTTTACACATTTGGCTCTTGTTCCTACGCACCATAGGTTGGCCAGGTTTCGTGTGTATAAGCCATCTCCCAAAACTTATATTCATAATGGCTGCTAATTACAAAATGCCGTTTCATACGCTCACGGTCTGCAGCTGTAACCTGTTCGGCAATTTGATCTAACCGATTAATTTGCTCCTGAACCAGCTCACCAAAAGCTTCGCCCCCATAGGTGCTGATCCACTGCGAATAGATCGGCTCCTCGGGCTTATAAACCTGCAGACGCTCGCCAATTTCATGATACAGCCAGTAACACGGCAGGATCGCCGCTACAATATCGCCTAAATGCCCGGTATAAGCCGCACGAAGCATATGTGATGTATAAGCATAAGCCGTTGGTGAAGGTTCGAAGGCTGCTCGTTCCTCATCGGAAATACCCAACTGCTTCGCAAAGTCCTCATGCAGCGACAATTCGGCATTGTACGTGCTCTGCACATGGGCAGCCATCCTGTTGGAGTCAAACAAGCTGTCGGCCTTAGCCGCACCAAGCGCCTGAACCCGAGCAAATTGAGATAAGTAATACGCATCGTTCAATAAGTAATGACGGAAGCAGGACAATGGCAGTGTGCCTTTGGCAATTCCTTGTACAAAAGGATGCTCAAAGCTGGCCTGCCAGCTTACATCGACAGCTTGACGCAATTGATCACTAAACTTCATGGACATTGCCCCCTTGTATTGTTTTCTTGATCCTCGAACTTTATTATCCATTCACTTGATATCTGACATCACCGATATGAAAATAAGGAGCGTGCTGACCGGTATACCAAGCAGCACCCAGCAGCACCGCCAAATAGAGGACCAAACCCAAGTCGGCGACGGAAAAGCCGATACGGTAATAATAAGTACGCTGACGTACGGTCGAGAAGCGCTTCGCCTCCATCGCTACTGCAATCCGCTGTGCACGGCGAATACTTTGTGCCAGCATGGGAATGGCATATACTCTCAGTGTATCGTAGATACCACGCAAGCCCAGGCGCCGCTTCACGCCACGAACCTTCATAGCCATCTGCAGCGTTTGAAACTCACCGATCATCATCGGCAGGAGGCGCAGCGCTGCCATAAAGCTATAAGCATATTTGGCCGGCAGCTTGCACTGCTGCATCAGCGAATAAAATAAGGCAACCGGTCGGGTCGTCAACGCAAACAGCAAGCCGCTCAGTGCCATGTTGACGGTTTTTAAACCGATATGAACCCCACGGAAAAAGCTTTCCTCGGTCACACGTATAAGTCCCCATTGCAGCCACACTGCGTCTCCTTTGCCGAACATCATCATCGACATCGATGAGGAGACAAACAGCAGACCAAACGGGAGACATAGCAGCAGCAGCCTGCGTATCGGGTGCCCCGTACAGCAGAGCAGCAGCACCAATTGAACGGCCGTAACATTAATAAGTACGTTAATATTGTCGGTCAGCAGCACTACAAAAAACATGGCAATCGACAACAGCAGCTTCAATCCGGGATTGACACGGTGCAGCCAGGTTTCCTTGAAATCCAAAATATGATGCACAATATTCCACTTCCTTATCAACCTTCACTGGACACAGCAAGCCTTTATAAGCTTCGCTTATAAGATGCCCTCTCCGACAAGCTCTATCTCGTCACCAGCCCTTTTATTCATGCGGTCATCTCTATCAGCAATTGAAATCAGATAGTCTGCAGGGCTAAGATCTGCTGCAAGCTTCCCATGCTCCACGACCCACACACGCGTCGCAAAATAACGGACAATATCCAAATCGTGGGTAACCATAACGATCGACGTTCCTTTTTGCCGCCATGCTTCCAGCTTCTCCAATATGGCGAAGGTATTGGCAGCATCCTGCCCAAAGGTCGGTTCATCCAGAAGCAGCAGCTTCTGATCCTTGAACATGGCAGTGGCAACACTGAGCCTGCGTTTTTGACCAAGTGAGAGCTGGTAAGGATGCAGAGCTCTCTGCCCATAGAGATCAAACTCAGCTAGCAGTGCCTCAGCTCTACTTGTAAAATCAGCTTTTCCATCAAGCTTGAAACCAAAAGACGCCTCATCGATCACCGAATTGGTCACAAATTGCATTTCCGGGTTTTGGAATACATATGCCGCTGTCTCTGCCACATCTTTAAAGCCCCGTACCTGCTGACCCAGCAGCCTGTAGCTGCCGCTTGTCGGGATCAACTGCATCATGGCCTGCAGCAGCGTGCTTTTGCCTGCGCCATTATGACCGACAACGGCAATCCATTCCCCGACTGTCAGGCTTAGCTCAGCGACTGCGATCTTGGTCACCCGACGTCCTTGATAACCATTGAAGTTATGCAGGGCCAATGTCGCTGTATCAGCAATAGCAGCGGATGCCGTCTTACTGCTCAGTTCATTGCTTCGTCTACTTGCAATTTCTTTAAACAGTGGCTCATCCGCATAGTGCTCCCATACTCCAGGATACCATATGCCATATTCCTGAAGCTCCGCTCGGTAATCAGCAAAAATCATTGTTGGAGTACCATCGGCCAATATCTCTCCATACTTATTAAACAAGATGACACGATCAACAAAATCGATGATCTCATCAATTTTATGCTCGACAATGATGATTGTCTTGTCCTGCCCGACCGCTTTGATCGTATCCCATACTTCCCGGGTTCCTTCCGGATCAAGCAGTGAGGTGGGCTCATCCAGAAACAACACCTCCGGCTTTAAAGCCAGTACAGATGCTATAGCCAATCGCTGCTTCATCCCTTGCGACATGGAGCCAATCGGTACGTGATTTTGTTCAAAATTCAGCCCAACCTCGCGAAGTCCACTCTCGATAAGCTGCGGCATTTCTGCACGCGGCACTCCCAGGTTCTCCAATACAAAGGCCATCTCTTCATCCACAAAGGGCATGCAAAACTGCGTATCCGGATCTTGAAACACATAACCCCAGGAGGAGGGGATCTGGATAGCATCACATTTCATCGGAATCTCAATTGCCTGTGGAATTAAGCCTGTCAGCACCTGCAGTAAGGTTGACTTGCCGCATCCGCTTGGTCCCAGCAGCAGCACCTTCTGCCCTGTATACAATTCAATAGATAGATCCTCGAACTGCAGGGAAGGACTTCCTGCAAATTTCAAGCGCAAGCCCTTGACTGAGGCACATACGTCCATCATTGCTTACGCTCCAGCGCATCGAAGTCAGCCTGGCTGGCTGGACGGACCAGCTGGGTAACACCCGTTGCCTCCAGTGCCTTCACAAGGCCGTACGAGCACAGTCCAGTAAAGAAGATCGACCCGATAATCCGGAATACAAAGTACAAAATCAAATTCCAGGATTCGAGGTCTAGCAAATAGCCTTTGAAGGCATCAAACACAAGCGATGCAATAGCGGAAGCTACACCAGCCAAGCAAGCAGCTGTGATCGAGAAACGACGATAAGCAAACAGCAGAAAGATCAATTCCGCTCCAAGTCCTTGGGCAATCCCATAGGTTAATGCTTCAACCCCGTACTGAGAGCCTGCGATCAGCTCACCGGAAGCTGCAGCAATTTCTGCAAGCAGCGCTACACCCGGCTTACGAATGATCAGAAAGGCAACAACAGCCGCCATAAACCATACGCCGTACATCAACTGATCCAGCTGGAAGCCTGCGAGCTTCACCACATTGGACACATCTCCCCACAGACGATAAATAATCGCAAAAACAACAGAGATGACGACCGTGACCAGAATATCAGTCAATTTTAAACCTTTGGACATATAATACCCACTCCTTCGATTATGGGGGCTGTTTGAACCGATAAGTGAGCGCCAAAAAGACCACTCCCATATCGGAAGTGGTCTGCATGTATAAATCCATTACACGCTTCGAGTGCTCTCCACTTCCCTACGCTGGTTTCATCCAGATCAGGTTCAGAGGGTTTAGAATCTATGGATTCAGTCTCAGCCCAAATGGCTCCCCTAGTGACAACCTTCATATTATCAGGTTTGATCAAAATGTCAACGACAAAAAAATAAGACAAGCCCGCATTTAGGCCTGTCCATAATTCCATTAAATCGAATATATGCATAAGATCAATTCATGACACGGCTGGCTTATTCGAAAAATGTATATTCCCATTCGCCTTCTTCAGCAGTCCATGAAGTGGCGTCTGTGTACTCAGGTACACCGTTGAAAATCAACGTGTATTCCTTGAATTCTGTTGGTTTCAAATGCAAAGGCAAATCCGTGAAATATTGATTAGCTACTTCTTTGGAATCACCAGCATCGTTGTGAAGAATGATTTTTACGCTTACTTTTTGAACAGAGTCGATGTTTTTGCCGCCTGTGTTGCTGAAATTACCAATAGCAGTCAGATTGCCATCCTCGTAAGCTACGGAAGTGATGACAAAATCAAGTGCTGCCGCAGCAGTTTCCTCAACTGGTGCAGGAGCTGCCGGTTCTTCAGCTGGTGCAGTAGCATCTTCGAAGTATGTAAATTCCCAATCGCCTTCTTCAGCAGTCCAAGAAGTTGCATCAGTATACTCAGGTACATCAGCGAAAGTCAAAGTGTACTCTGCTGCTTCACCTGGTTTGATATTCAGCTTTAAGTCTGTAAAATAGTGGTTGGCTACTTCTTTGGAATCACCAGCATCGTTGTGAAGGATGATTTTAACGTCTACTTTTGTTACATCCGCAATGTTTTTGTCCCCTGTGTTCTTAAACTTACCAACTGCGGTCAAGACACCATTCTCATAAGCTACCGATGTAATTTCAAAATCCATGGCCGCATCAGCAAATGCCATTGAAGACAAACCAAGCAAACAAGCCCAAAGCATAATGGAAACCGTTAGAAACTTTAATACTTTTTTCATCAATTTTCACTCCTATTTTATATGTATTAAGACCTATTTCCTAAACATTATAAGCTGATTTTCTTAATAAAAAAGAAATATAAACAATACTTTAGAATTAAATTGTCGAAAATGTGTATAATTTTAGACAAAATTGCATATAAAAGCCGTTCATCTCCTAATTGGACATGAACGGCTCTAGGATTCACTATTATCACTTATAAATAAGTCTCAATATAACGCATCATCGCCTCTTCATGAAAAGGCAATCCCTCATGTCCGTAATCATGGTACAATCGAACTTCCTTTGGACCTGCAAGATGGTTGTAAGCAGCAAAGCAGGTCGAAGGCGGGCAAGTAATATCCTGCAGGGTTATCGCCATCAAGGTCCTGGCCTTGATCCGGCTAGCCATGTTCATACCATCGAAGTAACTAAGCGTTCTATACACCTGTTCTTCCTGTCGATGCTCGGGGTCATACCGACGGAACCAGTTCTTGATTTCCACATAAGGTCCAGAAGCATGAATTTCTACGGAACGACGGAAATGGCACAGGAATGGAAATACAGGCAATGCCAGCTTCGGACGCGAATCCAATCCTGCTGCGGCGAGTGCCAATCCACCGCCTTGACTGCCCCCATACACCGCGATTCGGCTGGCATCGACCTCTTCACGTGAACACACGAAATCAAGCGCACGGATACAATCCAGATACGCCTGCTTATAATAGTAAGAAGCTGGGTCCAGAATGCCCAAGGTCATCCACCCTGGAATACCACCCTGTGGATATTCAGCCCTATCCGGTGTTAAGCCTCCCTGACCTCTTACGTCGATCGCCAAGGCCGCCATTCCCATCGAAGCCCATTGCAGCAGCTCATTCGGATAACCGCGATTGCCCGAATAACCATGATATTTGACCAGGACAGGCAGTGAGCCCGGTTGATGATCACCCTTGGGTGTTACATACCAGCCATGAATCGGTGTACCGTCGGCTCCATCAAAAACCACATCATAAATCGATATTGATTTTAATGGATAATCTTGTACGAGATTTACTTGCGCATGTAGAGGTTTTTGATTTGAAAGCGCTTTGGCTTGATCCCAAAACAAGTCAAAATCAGTCTCGTTCGTAAGCTCAGGCTTATAATCCTGAAGCTGGGATAAGGGCATATCTACATTAGGCATACGGAACAGCTCCTCATGAATAAAATCGGTTGAATGAATGATCCCCCTGCTTATTGTACCAACTATTCGGTAGCGCGCAACCTATTTTTTCCCATACCACGGTCTCCTGCCATACTCAAAAAAAGCTTCTTTTTTCTTGCGTTGCAGCAGGTTATGTGTCAAGATATTCGTTAGTATCCAATCGACAAGAAATAGGTGAAATGCATTCATGATGAAATCTTTTTTTCGCTTACTGACTGAACTCTATTCACGTAAAGCGATATCCCGGGTAACGGGAGCATTTGCTCAATCCAAAGTAAGTCGCAAGCTTATCCCACGCTTCGCCGGTATTTATGGTATCCGGTTGGAGGATGCAGAAAAGCCCTGGAACGAGTATGTGTCTTTAAATGACTTTTTCACACGCAGATTAAAAAATGGCCTTCGTCCGATTGATATGTCACCACATATCGTAGTCAGTCCGGTGGATGCAGCCATTACCGGTATGGGACCGATCAGCGAAGGATTAATTCTTAATGTCAAGGGACAAGATTACACGATCGATGAAATGCTTAATTTCTCGCCGCGTGCGGTCAGCTATAAGAATGGCTTTTATTATGTGCTTTATCTCAGCCCAACCGATTACCACAGAATTCACACCCCTATAGAGGGTGATATTATTGAAAAAGAACACATTCCCGGCAAAGTATATCCCGTTAATGAGTTCGGGCTTCGCCAAATGCGCCGAGTATTAAGCCGCAATGAAAGACTGATTACGTATATGCAGCATGAGGACGGAGAAATTGCCGTCGTTAAGGTTGGAGCGATGAATGTCAGCAGCATTCAATACGTCTCTCCATTGCCGCAGCGACTTGGACGTGGCGATGAGCTTGCCTATTTTCAATTTGGTTCCACAGTCGTGCTTCTAATGGAAACCGATACCTTCGAAAGCCGCACCGATCTGCAGGTCGGCAGTAAAGTCAAGATGGGAGAAATACTGGGCCTCGTTAAACACAAACCATAAACTGACGAGCTTGCGCAGGCTTGGAGTATTAGGCATTGTCCTTACTCCAAGCTATTTGTTCATCCTGCTTTTAGCTTGCATCGATCTCCAAACCTCTTCCATCCTCTTAATCGCATACTCGATGTCCGCCTCCGACAAATGGGGGAAATTAAAATAAGCTCCATAGCTGACTTTCTCTGCTTCTGCCTCAGTTTCTGTTGACTGAACAGGCACACCAACCTCTGACCAACGGATACCTGCTTGAGCACATTGCTCACGAAACTTGATATAGGTCGGTTCATTGCCGCGCCACCATCCAAAAATATGCAGACCTGCGTCACCCTCCACCCAGGCAAATTGATCGGATAGCAGCTTATACAGCCATTTTTGCAAGCATTCGAACTTTCGACTGTAGGTACGCTTCATTCTGCGCAGGTGACGTTCGTAGCTGCCGCTCCCCATAAAAGCTGCAAGAGTCCGCTGCTCCAGCAAGCCCGTAGGCCGCGGTTCAAATAAGGCTTTCGCTTTACGTATAGGTTCCACCAAGGAAGCAGGCATAACTGCGTAACCGATTCGAATGCCGCTCAAGAGCGTTTTACTAAAGCTGCCGATGTAGATGACACGATCCTCCCGATCCAATACCTTAAGTGGCTCCAATGACTTGCCACGGTGACGGAATTCGCTGTCATAATCATCCTCGATAATAATCGCATCCTGCTCATTGGCCCATTTTAAAAGCTGCTGTCTCCGTTCCATGCTTAAAACAACACCTGTAGGAAACTGACGGCTTGGTGTAACAAACAACAGCTTGGCCTCCCAGTCATCTGGAATAATTCCTTGCCCGTCCATGGAGATCGGCTTTGTAATACCTCCTGCTGCATGTACGGCTCGCCGAATTCCCAAATATCCCGGATTTTCTATGACAACAGGATCTCCGGGATTAACCAACAGTTGAACCGTCAGTGCGATAGCCTGCATCGAACCGTTGAATATGACAATTTGCGATGGATGACTATCGATCCCCCGGGCTCTGCGTAAATATTGTGCAATGCTGTTCCGTAATTCATAATCTCCCTGCAGTTCACCACGTGGAATAACTCCTTGTCCCGTTAATTCCTTGGCCGCTACATGGAGATGCCGGTTCCATTCTTCTTGTGGAAATAACCCGATATCCGGTGCAAACCAATGAAAATCAACTTGCTTCACAGCATTTGCAGGTAAATCATACGAAACATCCCCTGTTGATTGCGACATAAGCCGTTTTCCCCAATCCGACAGTACGTAGACTTGGCTTTGCCGCGCAGGAGTGGACTTCGGTTCATAATGGATCGAAACGAAGGTCCCGCGTCCTATCTCGCTTCGCACGTACCCCTCTGCATTCAGCATATCGTAAACAACGTTGACTGTCCCCCGGGACAATCCGTACAAGGCTGCCAATTCCCTACTCGAAGGAAGCCGTGTTTCGTAAGTCAACACCCCATCCAGAATTGAATCTCTTAATGAATGATACAAAGTCAGCAGCTTGGTAGGATACTTGGAACGGTAAAGATGAAACGGAATTTGAAAATGCATGCCGAGGACTCCTCTTGATTTAATTAGAGAAACCATAATGCAGTTAGTTAGAAGTCCGGTGAAGAACGAGCGAAGCGGCCAAATTGTCTTGGAGAAGCGTAAGCGTTCGCCTTTGAAATCGTGAATAAACCGCTTAATCTCATCCATTTTCACGATTTCAACAGCGATCGGAAGGATATTTGGCCGCGCAGCGAGACTTATTCACCGGACTTCTAGTGGATATCCATATTGGTACAGTCATTTAACTCTAAATTGGAGCTTATTATTTGTCAATAAGTACGTTAAGCTCATAATCAAACGAATCAAGGAGGTCATCCCTATGAGAAGAAAAGAATTTGAAGTGATGGACCAGGAGGAAACACTGCAATTTTTGCAGGAGGTGAGCTTTGGCGTGTTAGGTTCGAATGGTGAGGAGGGCTGGCCGCAGCTGACTCCTTTAAACTTCGTTTATCACGAAGGCTGTCTATATTTCCATGGCAGCCATGCTGGTCAAAAAATGAAAAATCTCAAATCAGATACCCGAGTCACCTTCTCCGTTGCCAAGGAATATGCGATTATTCCTTCTTACTGGTCAGACGCCAAGCTTGCTTGTCCGGCAACCGCGTTTTTTAAATCTGTACTGATCAAGGGACATGCGGAGCCGGTCAATGATCTGCAACAAAAAGCAGCAGCGCTTAGCGCATTTATGCAGAAGCTGCAAAGCGAAGGTGGCTATGAGCAGATTGATCCGCTGGATTCCGATTACATCCCTCAGCTTAAAGCGACTTCTGTTGTACGTATTGTAATTTCCGAGATGACAGCCAAGTTTAAATTCGGGCAAAACATGCAGGAGGACCGATTAGAACGAATTAGCGATGGACTTGTTGAAAGAAATTTGGAGCTTGATGCCGAAACCGCAGCGCTTATGAAAGCCTATTGTCCTCATCATCGGCAACAGTCTTAGCCGAACCCAACGATTGGATTCCCTAATTCAAAAAGTCCGCAAGGCTTCATGCCTGCGGACTTTGGATTGGACAGTTATGATTCAGAAATTTTGAACTGAGGACTTATCTCAAATCCTGTGGAGCTACCATATCCATATCGCTGAACTCTTGATTTTCACCAGCCATCGCCCAAATAAACGTATAGTTATTCGTGCCGACTCCGGAATGGATCGACCAGCTTGGGGAAATAATCGCCTGCTCGTTGCGAACAACAAGATGACGAGTTTCAGTAGGCTCGCCCATCATATGGAACACAAGTCCATCTTCAGGCATATCAAAATACAAGTACACTTCCGAGCGACGGTTATGCGTGTGACAAGGCATAGTATTCCACATATTGCCCGGCTTCAACAGCGTCATCCCCATCACCAATTGGCAGCTCTGTACACCATTCAAATGAATGTACTTGTAAATCGTACGCTCATTGGAGGAAGTGATAGAACCCAGATGCGCAGGCTCAGCTTTGGTGATTTCGATTTTCTCGGTTGGGTAATTTTTATGTGCAGGCGTTGAATTAAAGTAGAAACGTGCCGGATTTGCGGAATCCGCGCTTTTAAAAATAACTTCCTTGTTGCCAAGACCTATGTACAGGCCATCCTTGTTGTCCAATTCATACTCTGTACCATCGACAATGACCGAACCTTTTGGACCCACATTGATGATACCGATTTCACGGCGTTCCAGAAAATACTCAGCACCCATGTCATGCTTGTCCGCTTCGAGCTTAATGGACTCGGATACCGGAACAGCTCCACCTGTAATAAAACGGTCTACGTGGCTGTATACCATATTCAGCTTGCCTGGAGCAAACAGCTCTTCGATCAAAAACTCACTTCTTAGTCTTGCCGTATCATACGTTTTGGTTTCCGTTGGATTCGTTGCGTAGCGAATTTCCATTGTAACAATTGCCTCCTCGAAAATAGGTACTGGATTGAGGTCATTCAATGATACCTCAATATTAAAACGTTTCATTTTCTTGTACGGGCAGATAGCCGCATACCTGTCTATGGTATCATAAATTGCTTCCTCCCGCCACAGCATCCATACAAACGCTTACCTCTACCCTTGCAGCAAGGGCAGCTCGAGGCCTTGTCGCATCTCTGCTAACAAGGAATACATACGGAAACAACCGTTCCAACCCCTGGCTTGCTTTGAATACGAACTCCTTGCTGCATACCGTAGGTGAGCTGGATCCGTTTATTCGTGTTGACAAGTCCGATATGCTCGACCTCCTCGATGGCCTGCTCCTCCAATCCCAACATCTGATTGACCTCCAGCAAGCGCTTCCGGCTCATCCCGATTCCATTATCGATAACGGCGATGCGAATGTAGGATTCAAATCGGTTAATTTTTATTTTGATACAGCTATGGCCCTCCTTTACTTTAATTCCGTGATAGATTGAGTTCTCGATTAACGGCTGCAGCAGCAGCTTGACGGTGCTGTACCTGTTAATATCCTCATCGTCATACTCCCAGATCACATCAAACTGGTCGCGGTAGCGGATTTTTTGGATGGAGATATAGTTTTTCGTGTAAATAATCTCCTTTTCCAGCGTCACGATTCTATTAGGCGTATCCAGCGCATATTTCAGCAGATCGGACAAATATTCAAGCATCTGATTCGCTTCATTCGGCTTTCCCGTCAGCCCGACAACCTTCCAATAAATCGTCTCCAGCGTGTTGAACAAAAAATGTGGATTGATCTGCGATTGCAGCGCGAGCAGCTCGGCAGCCTGAAGCTTATACTTTTTTTCGGACAGCTGCACCTGCAGGTAATTTTGCTCAATGAAATTTTTAATAATTTTTTGCGTAATAAAATCATACTCATCAATTCCGCTCGCCGACGAGGTAGCCGGTAGTGGAATTCCACGGTCCGCGTAATCAATAATCGTAATAATGTTACGGATATGGTTCACATTGCGCCGAGTCAAAAAGTAGGTTAAAAGCAGCCCCAGAATGAAAGACAACAGTACCAGAGAGAGTGAAAGCGTACTGAGCTGAAAAGGTATAGGCGTCAGCCCTTGCCCCTGTGTGATCGAGATATATCTCCAGCCGTATTTGCTTGAATGCAGCTGCGAGATCAAATACGCCCCCTCGTTCGTGTTTAAGGTAAAGGAGGTATCCGACAGCAGGATTTCTTTCAGATCAAAGGGCTTCAATTCATCAAGCCGGCGATTTTTAAAAATAACGCGGTTATTCCCGTCCACGACCAAAATATGCTGATCTGGGTAGGTAACGATATTTTCCAGCAGCTTCTCGATATAGTTGGTATAAATATTCAACACGATGACACCGTTCGGCTCATTTTGTACGGTAGAAAACAGGTTTTTATAAACGGTTGTAACCGGAATCGGCGCTTCAAACGAATAACGCTGAATTTCCCGCGGCTCTGTCCAGACGTCGGTTTTATTCTGATTATTATTAAAGCTGTCCCTCCACGATACATCATGAAATTCGCTGAAATTGGTCAAGCCCACGCCATTGGCAAGAAATTGATTGTGATCATTATTCACATACACATAGATTGATTCTATAAAGGGCTTGGCCGTAACCGGAGCATTAATATAATTTTGCGATATTTTCATCAGCCTCAGATTTTCCAGCGTCAAGGTTTGTGTCTGCAGAATGTCCTCCAGCCTGTACAGAACCTCCGGATTGCCAAGACTGATGCTGAGCGAATCGATTTCATTAAAAATCAGCTCGATATTGCGGTCGATCTGGTTGAACAAATTCAGATTATTTTTGTTGATCTCCCCTTGGATATATCGCTGGGTAATAACAATAGAAAGCGTACCCAGGATCAGAATCGGAATCAGCAGCGGGACAAGAAACAGCAGCAGGTTTTTCAAAAAAAACTTTTTTCTCATTGCTAGCCTCTTTCATCTTCACGACTGTTTCTGAATTCACGCGGATTCATGCCAAAGTGCTTTTTAAAGGTGCGGGTAAAGTTTTTGGCATGGCTATAGCCGACCATTTCACTGATTTCATACGTCTTGTAACGAATATCCTTCAACAGCTCAGCAGCCTTGCTCATCTTAACCTCCGCCACATAATCGGAAAAGTTTTGCCCGGTTTTTTCCTTGAAATAACGGCTAACATAATAAGAATTCATTCTGACGAGCGACGCGGCCTCCTCGAGTGTTGCGTGCTTGTAGTTCTGCTCCACATACGTGCGGATCGCTGCGATAACTTTTTCGTTAAATGTGCTGTTGTCATCATTGCCATATCTGCCATGCTGCTCCTCGTCCGCCTTGTCAAGCTCCTGCTTCAGCTTCGAAAAGTGCTCATACAGCTCATTATATTTGGTCGGCTTTACGATATAGCCCTTGATATCATAGGATAACGCCTGCTTGGCATATTCAAAATCCTTGTAGCCGCTTAACAGCGTAATTTTGATTTTACTTTGACGGCTGTGCAGCTCCTGCGCTAATTCAAGTCCGGTCATGACCGGCATGCGGATATCACACAGCAGCACATCAACGGCGTGGGCATCTATATAGGTTAAAGCTTTTTTTCCATTTTCGAATACGCCTACGACATCAAAGCCAATCTCATTCCATGGAAAATACTGCGTAAGCCCGTTCCTGATCTCCACCTCGTCATCGACCAATACCAGCTTGTACATCGGTTGAAAACCCCCTGTTTTAACAAAAATACGCCTTAAAAACGATAAGCGCAAATAATGATACCTTTTCGTCCAAATATGTGAATAATGATACCTAAAACAAATCTGTATGCCTTTTCATTCTAGTGCATTGGCTTTATATTTTATACTATTAAATGATAATCAAGGGGGATTAATTTTGAAACACACGATGAAATGGATTCAAATGGTATGCATCTGCTCCTTGCTGTTTGTCGTATTTACAGGCTGCAGCACGGGTGGCGGAGGAACCGCTTCACAGGCAGACGGAGGCGTAAAGCCGGCAGGCAAGGTATCGCTTCGCTTTGCATGGTGGGGCTCCGAGGGCCGTCATAAAGCGATACTGGAAGCAATCAGCTTGTATATGAGCAAAAATCCGAATGTGACGATTGAAGCCGAATATGGCGGCTTTGACGGTTATTATCAAAAGCTGGTCACACAGTTCGCCGGCGGTACCGCACCCGATTTAACACCGCTATCGTTTGACTGGATCGATGAAATTGCCGTTAAAGGCGATCTGGTAATGGATTTGAATACACAAAAGGACAATCTCAATCTCAGTGCCTTCAACAGCGATTTCCTTAACAAATATGTCGTGTTTAATAACAAAATGGTCGGACTTCCAATGGGGATCAACGGCATGGTTACGGCGTACAACAAGGAATTTTTCAAAAAATTCAATATTCCCGAGGATACCAAGTGGGATTGGGATAATCTTCATGAATTCGGTAAAAAGGTGCATCAGCAGGATGCTAATGCTTACCTGCTCTCGATGCTGGACGTCCGCGGCTTCCTGCAGCCTTATGTGAAGCAAAAAACCGGGAAGCAGTGGATCAATACGGATAAAACACTCGGCTTTGACCAGGCTACTCTGGCGGAAGCGTTGGCGTACTACAAGAAGCTGTTGGATGACGGTGTGTTGCAGCCTGTGGCAGAAAGCAGTCTGTACCCGGAAATTACGCAAAATATTACGTGGCAAAAAGGCAACATCGGGATTGCATTCGGCCTGTCTTCGACCATTACGAAGCTGAAATCGTTTATCCCGCAAATCGACGTCAGTATGTATCCAGTTCCACAAAATGCCAAGGATTCAGGTGTGTTAGTTAACCCAAGTAATCCACTGGCGATTAACAAAAGCAGCAAATTCCCGGAAGAGGCCGCCAAGTTCGCTGGCTGGCTGTTGACCGATCCGGAAGCAGCATTGATTCTTCGTGATACCTACAGCATACCGGCTGTCGAGAAAAATTCGCAGGCACTCGTTGAGAAGCAGCTGGTTGATCCAACTGTAGCCAAAGCGGTCAAGATTGCGCTTGAAAAGCCGGGCGAGCCTCTTAACGGCATCAGCAGCAATCAGGAGCTGATCAAGCTCGTAGAGGATTATATGCAGCAGGTCGCGTTCGGACGTACAACCCCGGATGCAGCAGCTCAGGAAATCATCAAAAGGCTGAACGATAAATTAAAAGCTATTAAATAACAGGCTTGGACAGATCAAATCGAATCGGATGACTTCGGAGTAGCCTCGAAACAACGGGAGGAGCGGCAGGCTGCACCTCCCGTTTGTCGTCTTATGTCGAATACAGACAGGAGTGGACTTATGGGAACACAGAGCAAAAAGTATATCGGCTTGTTATATATCAGCCCCTGGCTTATAGGGTTTATCATCCTGACGCTTTACCCCTTCTTCGCATCATTGTATTACTCATTCACGGACTATAACATGATCCGACCGCCAAGCTTCGTCGGCTTCACTAACTATATTGACATTTTTACGAACGACCGTGATTTCTATAAATCGTTATGGGTCACCTTTCTCTACGTTCTGATGGCTGTTCCCGCCAAGCTGGCCTTCGCACTGCTGGTTGCGATTATTTTGAACAGATCGATGAAAGGTATTGGCATATTCCGTACCGTCTATTACCTTCCCTCTATTCTTGGCGGCAGTATTGCTGTATCCGTCCTGTGGAAATTTTTGTTTATGCGCGAAGGGCTGGTCAATCAGCTGATGTCGTACTTATCGATACCTCCCATTGACTGGCTGGGTGACCCCAATCTGGCTTTATTCACCATAACGCTGCTTCCAGTCTGGGAATTCGGTTCCTCGATGGTATTGTTTCTTGCAGGACTGAAGCAGGTTCCCAAGGAATTGTATGAAGCTGCCAAGGTCGATGGAGCCTCCAAAGCTCGCACCTTCTTCAGCGTGACTCTGCCCCTGCTGACACCGATTATATTATTCAATTTGATTATGCAGACGATTGGAGCCTTCCAGCAGTTTACGGCGGCTTTCGTCATTACAGGCGGCGGTCCGGTAAAATCGACTTATTTGTATGGACTGATGCTGTACGATAACGCGTTCCACTATTTTAAAATGGGTTATGCCTCCGCCCTGTCCTGGATCTTGTTCATTATTATTATGACATTCACGTTTATTTTGCTGAAAACGTCCAACCGTTGGACGCATTATGAAGACGGGGGCGATGATAAATGACACGTCAAAACAACCTCTGGACCCTAATTCTCTTGTCATTATTTGGACTGCTTTTTATTTATCCACTGCTGTGGCTCGTATTTGCTTCATTCAAACCAAACCAGGAGGTTTTCTCCACGGTTGGGCTTCTTCCCTCGACATTTGTCTGGGATTCCTACAGCAAGGGCTGGACCGGAATTGGCAAAAACAGCTTCAGCACTTTTTTCACCAATACGTTCATTATGGTCGTTCCAGTCGTGATCCTCACCGCAGTGTCCAGCACCATCGTCGCCTACGGGTTTGCCCGCTTCAAATTTCCGCTCAAAAAGCTGCTGTTCGGGCTGATGATGTCCACGCTGATGCTGCCTGATGCCGTTATTATGATACCGCGTTATATTTTATTCAAAAATTTCGGCTGGCTGAATACGTATTTACCCTTTTATGTACCTGCCCTGCTGGCTGTTCACGCGTTTTTTGTCTATTTACTGATTCAGTTTTTCCGTGGGATTCCCCGCGATCTCGATGAGGCCGCCTTTATTGATGGCTGTGGCTCGTTCCGGATTTTGACACGGGTGCTCGTGCCGTTAGCGAAGCCCGCGCTGTTCTCGGTATGCATTTTCCAATTTATCTGGACCTGGAATGAGTTCTTTAATGCCCTGATTTATATCAACAGTGTATCCAAGTTTACGGTCGCACTCGGACTGCGGATGGTGCTGGATAACGAAGGGGCTGTCCACTGGAATCAGGTTATGGCGATGTCCGTCGTTACGATTCTTCCCTGCGTGATCGTCTTCTTTATCGCTCAAAAGCATTTTGTGGATGGAATTTCCACAACCGGATTGAAAGGATAACGTTTTAAGCTTAACATGGGTATTAGCTATGAAGTGATAAGGAGTGATTAATGATGCGCAATTCCGCAAAACCACAGCGCAAGCAGCCCAATGTCATCGTGTTTTTTACCGACCAGCAGCGCTGGGATACGACCGGCGTTCATGGAAACCCGCTCGGACTGACCCCGAATTTCGATCAAATGGCCCGTCAGGGAACCCACCTGGAGCATGCCTTTACCTGCCAGCCGGTCTGCGGACCGGCGCGGTCATGCCTGCAAACCGGCTTGTACGCCACCGAAACGGGCTGCTACCGGAACGGCATCCCGCTCCCTCAGGAGCTGCCTACGCTTGCCGGTTATTTTAACGAAGCAGGTTACGACACCGGCTATATCGGCAAATGGCATCTCGCCGTAACCCGCGACCAGCCGGTGCCTGAGCATCTGCGCGGAGGTTATCAATATTGGCTTGCTGCCGATGCCCTGGAGCATACCTCTGATGCTTATGAAACCTTGCTCTACGACAATGATTGCCAGCCCGTCAAGCTGCCAGGCTATCGCGTCGACGCATTAACAGACGCAGCCATCCGCTATATCGACGACCGTAAGGACAAGCCTTTCTTCCTGTTTCTCTCGTACCTGGAGCCGCATCATCAGAATCACCGAGACGACTATCCGGCACCTGATGTGTACCGGGATATGTATACCTCCAGGTGGGTACCGCCCGATCTGGCTGCGCTCGGTGGAACCGCCCATCAGCATCTGGGCGGCTACTATGGAATGGTCAAACGGCTCGATGAGGCGCTCGGCAGGGTAAGAGATGCGCTGCGCAGCTTACATCTGACTGAGGATACGATCATTTTGTTCACGTCCGACCACGGTTCGCATTTCAAGACGCGTAATGCCGAGTACAAGCGTTCCTGCCATGAGAGCTCCATCCGGGTTCCCAGTGCCTTGTATGGCTCGCAATTTACAGGCGGTGGCAGCGTAAGAGAGCTTGTCAGTATCGTCGATTTCGTACCTACGCTGCTGGATGCAGCAGGTATCGAGGTTCCTGACCATATGCAGGGCCGATCCGTCGTTCCGCTGCTGAATGACCGTCACGCCGAATGGCCCGCTGAAGTATTCGTGCAAATCAGCGAGTCGCAGACTGCGCGGGCGATCCGTACGCAGCGCTGGAAATACAGTGTCACTTCCGCAATCAAAAGCGATCCGGTCCTTACCGCTTCATCTGACCGATATGTTGAGGAGTTTCTGTATGACCTCTACGCGGACCCGTATGAGCTTACCAACCTTGCCGGAATGGAATCCCATCGCAAGGCTGCTGACCAGCTTCGCGAAACGTTGATCCGCCGTATGGTCGAGGCCGGAGAAGCAGCACCACATATTGACGCTGCTCCTGCTGCAGCATATGGGCAGCGAAAAGTACGAGAATATGAAATATTCGAGTAAACAACTGCTGTTCTTTTGAACCGGCAAGTGTATAGTTTCAAACTCAAAGCCTTCAACAAACCTTCAAATCAGACCGTGACTCATCGTCCTTAAAATGGTATAATGTTGCCGAACTAATTAGGCAACTCCATATGGAAGACGGAAGGATGAAATTTCAATGAACCCTCTTGCTCAACAGCTCAACAATACGATTGCGAATGAAAATACGCATGTGTATGAAATGCTTTCGAATCTCGGAAAAGAAATCTATTTTCCAAAGGTAGGCATTTTGAGCCAATCTGCTGAAGCCAAGGTAAAAGCTACAACCTTTAATGCCACAATCGGAACCGCTCTTGAAAACGGGAAGCCGATGCATCTCAAGGTTATTCAGGATACATTATCCGCATACAATCCGAAGGATCTTTATGAGTACGCACCTCCAGCTGGTAAGCCAGAGCTGCGTACCGCATGGCGTAAAAAAATGCTTGAAGAGAACCCTTCCTTATCCGATAAAGGCCTGGGCAACCCGGTCGTCACCAATGCACTGACTCATGGTTTAAGCATCGTCGCTGATTTGTTTACCGAGTCTGGCGATACAGTTATCATTCCTGATAAAAATTGGGAGAACTACGAGCTGACCTTCGGGATTCGCCGTGGTGCCCAAATCTTGAATTACCCATTATACAACAGCGAGCGCCGCTTTAATGCAGAGGGCTTGCGTGAAGCTTTACTTTCTCAAAAGGATAAAGGCAAAGCGGTTGTGCTATTGAACTTCCCTAACAATCCAACAGGTTATACACCGGGTGCCGAGGAAGGCAAGCAAATTGTCGCTGTCATCAAGGAAGCTGCGGAAGCTGGGATCAATGTTGTAGCTGTTACTGATGATGCTTACTTCGGTCTATTCTTTGAAGATTCGATGCAGGAATCGTTGGCTGGTCAACTGGCTGGTCTGCATCCTCGTGTACTATCGATCAAGATTGACGGTGCAACCAAGGAAGAATTCGTCTGGGGCTTCCGTGTAGGCTTCATTACCTATGCCGGACTTAGCGATCCTATGCTGGCTGCGCTGGAGCAAAAAACACTTGGCATCATCCGTGCTACGATTTCCAGCGGACCGCATCCATCCCAAACCTTCGTGCTGCATGCTTTGAATGCTCCTGAATTTAAAGAGCAAAAGCAGGAGAAAGCAGCCATCATGAAGGGCCGCGCCAACAAGGTGAAAAGCATTCTGAACACAGGCAAATATAACGAAAGCTGGGACTATTACCCGTTCAACTCCGGCTACTTTATGTGCCTTAAGCTGAAAACCGTCGATGCCGAAACGCTTCGTGTTCACCTGCTGAACGAATACGGGATTGGTACGATTGCTTTGGGTGAAACCGACCTGCGTGTTGCCTTCTCGTGCATCGAGGAAGTTAACCTGGAAGAGCTGTTTGAATCCATCTTCCGCGGCGTACAGGATTTAGAAAAAGCTGCTGCCAAGTAAATGCGTTAATATAGGCCTAAAAAGTCAACTTGATGAGTAACGTAAAGTGGGACCTACCCTTTTTGCGCTGCTCATCTTTTTTATGTTCAGACTTGTTCGAGCTTCTACTATGCAGTATTCCCGGGTGTAAGGAGGTACAAAAAGGATGAAATCTTTGAAGCCAATAACAAGAAGTCCCTTAAGAATTTACCTGGGTAAGAAATATTATCGCTGCAAGCGTTATCTGGAATGGTATGTCGGTATAAAAAAATACGCTGCAGCCAAACAAAATACACTTTTGCCGTATACAATTTTCAAACATCAGACTCCCTTGCTGCGTGAATTAAAAGATGTGGATATGTGGCTGCAGCATAATAAAATAAACAATCTTATCATAGCCTCACAGACACTCAATAAACTGGTTGTAAAGCCGGGCGAAACCTTTTCATATTGGCGTTTAATTGGAAATACCACCCGCAGAAAAGGTTATATGGATGGCATGATTTTGTTTTATGGAAAGGTGACGACAGGCGTCGGGGGAGGCTTATGTCAATTATCCAATCTCATATACTGGATGACTTTACATTCACCTTTAACCATCACGGAGCGATATCGCCATAGCTATGATGTATTCCGCGATTCCAATCGAAGCCAGCCCTTCGGAAGTGGAGCCACTTGTGCTTATAACTACCTTGATCTACAGATCAAGAATGAAACCAGCCATAATTATCAATTGGTTATTTACTTCACGGATACCCATTTGGTTGGGGAATGGAAAGCAGATACTTCGCCAGCCCAAACCTATGATATTTATGAAAAAGAACATTGGATAACCCATGAGTACTGGGGTGGTTATGTCAGACATAACCGGATATACAGGAAAGTGTATAATATGGAACATGAGCTTATTGATGATGAAATAATTACTGAGAATCATGCCATTATGATGTACGAACCGATGCTGCAGGAAGGCATTTAATTCGTTTATTCACCATAAGTAGGAGGTTAGCTAGCGTGAAAGTCACTTATCAATTACCCAAAGCTGACCCTGATAAACAAGCTGGGCTCATTTCCGAGCATTGGGTACAGTTAAAAGAGCCCAAATCCCTGCCCGTTTCGATTTTATTATCGGTTCCTTTTATGCTTGTAGGGGGCTTCGTAACACTGATGCTAACGAGGATGTTTGTACCGGTTAGCCTGAAGGATTACGGCTTTGAAGGTGGTGGAATCAGCTTTAATATTAATATTCTGTATATCCTTTCTATTTTCGTGCTCCTGCTGATCCATGAGCTGATCCATCTCAGCCTGATTCCGAGCTTTATGAAATCCAAGCACACAGGAATTGGTATTCAAATTTTCGGTGGATTTGTATTTACAGAGGAAATCATGTCGCGCATGCGTTATTTGATCGTATCTCTCGCGCCATTCGTGCTCATTTCGATAATACTCCCTCTGCTTTTAGGAACCTTGGGCTATTTGAACCCATTACTTATTTTTCTCATTATTCTTAACGCTTTGGGCTCGTCCGTTGATTTGTTAAATGTGGCGCTGGTTTTATCTCAAGTACCGAAGAAAGCGCAAATAAGAAATCAGGGAATGAGCATATTTTGGAAATAAATAAAAAAATGGATAGATCTCAGGGTTTCCTGAATACTCTATCCATTTTAACTAGCCGCCTAATACCATATACAGCATCCTATTCGATCCTTGAGCTTATCCCTCATGATGACCAATACGCCACATCAGGATTCAGGGCCGCTCCTACCTCGCCTTCCCTTACCAAATCATAATCGAGATATCCCTCATCATCCAAATAGTATACCTGCTGCTCATAAAAGGCACACAAGGTTTCCATGAACTTTTCGGGTGAAGCATGAAGTACTTCCAGATCGTCATGATCAGCCAATAACAAATCACATATTTGTTCTACACCCTCAGCAGACCTTCGGTAGCAAATATAGTCACTCGCATAATTCGTTAACAAAGGCAGTACGATCTCGCCTGGCTCCTTATGCCTGTTGAGCAATAATTCGGACAGCTGCTGCATTTCCTGCTCGTATTCTTCAAGATGAATCAGCCGATAGCCGGGCATAAAATCCATCAGGGTCTGGTCTTCTATCTCTCTGCGGGTGCCAGCCACTCTACCGTACAATGCCATTAGCAGTACGGGTACCTCCGGGAGTATATCCCCAATGCTGACGGATGCCTCTTGATGGCTTCCCAGACTCGGAATATAAGCGGGGCGCAGCCGGGATGATAAATTCAGGAATTGTTCAACTTGATCTGACAGCAACGTAGCTTCTCCTCCTTGGAAAGAGTCATACCGGCAAATACAAACGGCAATGACTCTTGATTTCCTCATTATATAGCTCCTGAAGATAATTTAAAACAGAACGGTCGTAAGAGAAGCATGGCACAGGTACCGAGAACAGCAAAAACCACTGGCATGTGACAACTGTCCCATTCAGTGATTGATGGCAGAACTTAGCTTGGCCCTTCCTGCTTATTTCATAAATCAGGTCTCATCCCTATTCGACTAATGTGAGCAGCTCCGACACTGGAGTTCGCGGTTTGGGACTGCGCATTTTAGTTTTGTCAAAATAGCCCATGTGCAGGGTACCTACAACCTTTTCACCCGGTTTGACGCCCGCAGCTTCACGGAACTTCGGATCCCAGTTATACTCATTGGTTTTCCAAACGACACCTATACTCCGTTCCCATGCCAACAGCTGAATATTTTGGATAAGTGCGCTTGCTGCGGAAAAAGCTTCTTCCCACTCCTTAGATCTGGGCTCCTCCTTAATCAGGACTAACAAAGTCACCGGAATCCCATGACAATAGGCATCTGCCACCTTCTCCGCAAACTTCTCCAATTTGTCCTTCGGATAGGTCAGCAGGACTGCATCCGAGAACTGTTTCCTGCCTGCTCCTACAAACATAATGAATCTCCAGGGTTCCTTCAGTGAGTGGAACGGAGCCCATACCGCATCATTCAAAATCTCCATCAACACTTCTATGGGGATCGGCTCTACTGTAAATTGATTTATGGTTCTTCGCTCGCGAATGGTTGTTACAATACCTTCATGAATATCTATCATCAGATTTGTCTCCTTTTCCTGCATATAGTTAAGCTATTTACCCAAAGCCTTCAGTACATCATCAACCTTCTTGTTATAGGCGATAGGACCAAATGTCATCCAATGGTCAACATCCACCTCATGTACACGGTTATTCTTAACGGCAGGAAGGTTCTTCCAAATGCTGCTGTTCATCAATTCCTTTGCAAGCTCACGCCCGCCATCATCGATGGTAACAAAGAGATGCTGACTATCCAGCTCCGGCAGTACCTCCATCGAGATCGGAACGGTTCCCCCGGATTCCCCCCATGAAAGCTTTTTGACAATCGCGGGTGGCTCCAATCCCAGATCCTGATAGAGTACAGATCCGGAATAGCCCTGAGGCCCACCATACAGCCTGATTTCTTTATTGCTGCGTATACGTACTAGCGCAACGGTTTCACGACCAACAGAGGTCTCGAGTGTTTTCTTCGCTGCTGCTACTTTCTCCGAATACTGCTTCAACACCTTGTCCGCTTCTTCCGGTTTGCCAACCAGCTCTCCAATGGTACGAAGCGTATCTCGCCAATTGTTCGGGGCATCCGCCGGAAGCACGTAGGTAGGAGCTATCTTCGAGAATTTCTCATAACGCCCTTCTGCCCCATAATTGGCAAACCCAAGCACAAACAAATCCGGCTCGGCCTGCAGAGCAGCCTCAAAGCTAATCGCGCTGGTATCCAGCTTGGGTAAATTGCCGATTTCAGGCAGCAAATACTTCAATGAAAAATTACCTATAACCGTTTGTGTCACAGGTTTAACGCCAAGAGCCAGCAAAAAATCCTCTGTGTAAATCCCAACAACCCGTTTGGGAGGCGTCGACCATTCAATTTCTCCCATCACATGTTTGAATTTATGAATAACTGGTTGGGCAGCCGGAGCCGCATTAGAAATAGCGGAAGCACTTGGAGCCGCAGCACCTGGGACACCTTCGCTTCCTGAAGCCCTGGAAGCTTTCTCTCCTTGACCCGAGCAGGCTGTTAGCAACGTCAATAACAGCAGTAAGCCGACAATCCACAGACGGATTAATCCTTGTGATGATGAATGCACGATAAATCCCCCTTTCAAACCATTGATATTGATTCTCATTTTCATCAATGATTCTAGCATTTCTCAAAAAGGGAAGCCATACTGGATTATTCGATCGGCTTTGCAGTATTGTCAGATGGCTCGGTATACATATTTCTGTTCACTAGGGCACGCAGCACATTATCGATTTTTCGTTCATTCGCAATAACCCCGAAAGTCATCCAGATATCCATAGCCACTTCGTAGATTTGCCCCTCCCGCACCACCGATAGACAATTCCATTCCTCGCTTGCCAGAAACTGCTGTACGTATGGATCACTTTCATTGTCGATGACCACAAACAAATGATCTATAATCAGCTGCTGCAGCATATCGATCGTAATCACCTTCATACCGCTCGGATCACCCCAGACGGATTCCCGCACAAAACGAGGAGGCTCCAGCTCCAAATCTGTATATAATATGGTACCCGTATAGCCATGAGGTCCTCCGTAAAGACGCAGCTCCCTGCTTACATGGATACGTAAAAGTCCGATTGTCTCTCTGCCGACTGCCTTTTGTAATACAGGAACTGCGTTTGCAACCTTATCTTGATAACGATCGATTGCTGCTTCCGCGGCATCTTGTTTTCCGAGCAGCATGCCGACCATTCGCAGCGTTTGCCGCCAATCCTCAGCTGCATTCTCGAATACATGGGTAGGCGCTATTTTAACGAATTGATCATAATGACCATCATCGGCAAAGCTGGGAAAGCCCAATAGAATCAGGTCCGGTTTCGCCCTCAGCAGCGATTCAAAATCAATTCCCGTGACATCGAGCTTGTCTACATCCTGAAGATAGGGCTCCAGATAACGCTGATAGTAACGATGCGATGCAAACTGCATCAGCGGCTTAATACCGCATACGGTTAAGTAATCCTCAAAAAACAGGCCGATCACACGTTCCGGCGTTGAAGATGACGCTCCGGCAACAAAACGGCTTGACGGTAGATGTGAAGCATAGGGATGGGAGCTGATCACCTGGTGAACCCGATTACGCCTCACATATTCGGTTGGCGAAAGTCCGGTTATTTGTTTAAAGCGGCTGCTAAAATAAAATTCACTGCTGAAGCCCACGCTTTGTGCTACCTCGCGTATGCGATCCTTTGTAGTCAAAAGCTTTTCTTTAGCCCGGTCAATCCGCACCTCGGCCAAATAATCCAAAGGACTTTTGCCTGTTTCCTTTCTAAATAACGTCGAATAATAACCTGGACTCATCCCCGCCACTTCAGCCAGCTTGTCACGGGTCAGCTCCTCCGCATAGGCTTGATCTATGTACGCTATCGTCTGCTCAATCGCAGATTTTCCTTCGACTTTGACATTGACGTGCTCACCCTGCTCCCAGATTTTATCGAGTAAACTCAGGAATAGGATCTGCCTCTTCAGCATCTGCAGGGAGCCACGCTGCTCGAATAGTGTGCTCAGCATCCGCAGAACCTCTCCGAACATTTCGGCAGAAATCTCTCCATTAAACGGATTGCTTGTCATTCGGCAAGGGTTCAAAACCGCGATTCCGGCTGTATCCGGACTGTTGATTACCATTTCATCAAAAGTGAGCATATAGCCTTTGAGCTCACTTTCCTCCTCAGCAAGCAGCCTCAGTGCAATACCCGGTTCTGCAATCAGGCAGCGCCCTGCGAACAAACGAATTTTCTCTTCATTCATATGGAGAAGACCTGCGCCTTCTGTGATTAAAAAAAGCGTGTAGCTTCCACTCCTCTTGGACTCGAGCGGCCAGTCAACAGTTTTCTGTATATATTCAAGATCTCTCATCGCAAAAATAACGTCGTCCATCACAGTCTCATCGCCTCTCCTTTCATAAAGAAGCCTTATCATCCACTGAGGATACTATCATTATAATGGAAAAGAAAGTACAGCCGCAAAAAAGCCTTCCAAGCGTCTATGACGGCCGGAAGGCTGCTGGCTGAATTCGTTATTTGCCCTCTGTCGGTACAACGATCTGTTCCAGAGGAATGACTTTGTGAGGCTCTGCAGGTGTAGACACGATCTGTTGTTTGTCAGGTGCGCCCACGCCTCCCAACCGATTGGTCAGCCCTTTGACGAGCTCCTCCAGATCGATGCCAGACACGCTTTTCAGCATATCTGGTGCTGTAGCCATCAACTCGGTTACATATTTGCTAACCTTTGTAGCGCCGCCACCGTTGCCACCGGCATCTACAATGGTCAGCTTATCGATATGAGACATCGGCTCGGCGATTTTGGCTGCCAGCTCAGGCAGCATCTTGACGATGATATCCAGAATCGCCGCTTCACCGAACTTGGCGTAAGCTTCAGCAAGCTTTTCCTTGGCTTCTGCTTCCGCAAACCCTTGAAGACGAATGACCTCCGCTTGTGCGGTACCTTTGGCCCGCTCAACATTAGCTTCGGAATTACCCTTGGCCAAGCCCGCTTCTGCGATGGCAATCCCAGAAATACGTACCTGCTCCGCATTGGCTCTTGCTTCTGCCTCAATCTGATACTGTCTCGCATCGGCTTCACGCATACGACGGGACTTATCTGCTTCTGCTGCCTGCTCGATCGCATAACGATCCGCATCTGCTTTCTTCTTGACCTCGGAATCATACTGCTTCTCGCGGCGCAATATTTCCTTGGTTTCGAGATCGATTTCCCGCTCTTTACGAACAAGCTCAACCTTCATTTGCTCTTCTACAATAATTTGCTTCGACTTGGCTTCCTGTATGCCATAAGCCTGATCGGCCTCGGCCTTCGCTACGTCCTGCTCCTTCTTAAATGAAGCGATCTTCAGCTGCTTATCCTTCTCGGATTCAGCAATGTTCGTGTCACGCGCAAGCTCGGCCTTCTGACTCTGCTCCTCGGCATTTGCCTTTTGAATTCGCGCATCCCGGGATGCTTGGGCCTGGGCAATATCCGCATCACGCTTCACTGCAGCAATCCGCGGTTTACCCAATGCGTCCAGATATCCGTTATTGTCGCGCAAATCCTTGATCGTAAAGGAGACGATTTGCAAGCCCATTTTACGAAGATCGATGGCCGAAACCTCCTGAACCTTTTGAGCAAAGATATCACGGTTTTTGTAAATATCCTCAACCGTCATACTGCCGAGAATCGCCCGAAGGTGGCCCTCGAGCACCTCTTGCGCTTCACCACGCAGCTCCTCATCGCTTTTGCCGAGAAATTGCTCGGTAGCCGTAGCAACATCCTCGATCGATCCGCCAACCTTGATAATCGCAACACCGTTAGCGAGTACAGGTACCCCCTGCTCCGTATATACCTCAGGAGTCGCAATATCCAGCTTGTGGGACAAAAGCGAAATGAACTGTGCCTGCTGGAATACGGGGAGGATGAATGCGCCGCCACCACGAATGATTTTTAATTTACGGTCTGTTTCATCATTCATTACATTTTTGGAGCCTAAAAAAGAACCGGTGATGATCATCGCTTTATCAGGACTGACCGTTTTATAGCGCGACCAAAAGGCCAATCCGAGTATAACCAGAACAGCTATCAATAATACAGGAATTGTTAAGTATTCATAGTTAGTAGTCAATTGCGTCAAAGAAATCCCACCTTTTACGTTTTTTAGTCGGGTTTAAATATTAAGCTCGCTTACTGCAAAATCGCGGCCTCTTAACTCAACGATCACTACTTTCTGGCCCTGCATAATTTGCAAGCCCTCAAAGCTGACAGCCGGATAATTGGATATGCCAGAGTTCGTATGAATAATGATTTCCCCATAGCCAAGCGTCGGAATCGTAACCGAAACCTCGGCTGCCCTGCCAACCAATTCACCAACCGAATGCCCGATAGAGTGCTCGGCCTTGCTCATATTGCGCACGAAGAAAATGTAAATTGCAGCCGACAGCACAAGCGCAATAAGCACCGCCAAAATAGCTATAAGTGTGACATCAAGCAGTGTGTATTTGTGAAAAATAATACCTGCCGCGCCAAATGTAGTGATGCCTCCAACGACCACAATCGGCTGCATAAAGTCAAAATGATCCAGATGCAGCGCAGCCGCAGCGCTATCCAGCCAGTGACCAATCACTTCTCCGATCACAAGCGTTATTACGGCAAAGGCAATACCAAATAGTAAGCAATTCCAATAAACAATTAGCATGGCGACATCCTCTCCTATCTGTATTAGCTCTCCAGGAATGATTCTGTGCTTATCTTCTAGTATACATGAAAACAACCCTACATGTCAGGTTTAAATCGTTATAGATCGCGGATTCTCAAATTCAAGGGTGGTCCGCATAAAGAAAAGCCCTCCATAATGTTACTCTGGAAGGCTTGCAAGCATACCTGTATATCAACCTCAAATCAACAAATTAAACAAGGTAGGATTTTTATTAATCTCCACATATTTAATGCCTCTGCTCTCCATACGATCAATGAGCGGAGCATAATCCTCTTGATTTTTCAGCTCAATGCCGACTAGCGCCGGGCCGTTTTCCTTGCTTGTTTTCTTCGTATATTCGAAGCGTGTAATATCGTCGTTGGGTCCCAGTACCTCATCAAGGAATTCGCGCAAGGCTCCTGCCCGCTGCGGAAACTGAACGGTAAAATAATGCTTCAGCCCCTCATAAATCAACGATCTTTCCTTAATCTCCTGCATCCTGTCGATATCGTTATTACCGCCGCTAATGATGCAAACAACATTTTTCCCGGCAATCTGCTCGCGGTAAAACTCAAGTGCTGTGATCGTCAGCGCACCTGCCGGCTCGGCGACAATCGCATTCTCATTATACAGCTCCAGAATCGTCGTACACACCTTGCCTTCAGGTACGACCAGAACATCATCCACGACTCTTTGGCATACCTCGTAGGTCAATTCCCCTACACGCTTAACCGCTGTGCCATCAACAAACTTGTCAATCTCCGTTAAGGTGACAATTTGACCTTCATCCATAGATTGACGCATAGAGGGCGCACCCGCAGCTTCAACACCAATCACCTGAGTCGATGGACTGATAGCCTTAATGTAGGTACCCACGCCTGCAGCCAAGCCGCCGCCGCCAATACCGGCGAATACATAGTCCACCGGGTCCTTCATATCGTTCATCAGCTCAAGACCTACGGTCCCTTGGCCCGCCATTACCTTAAGGTGGTCAAAAGGATGGACGAACTGCATCCCCTCCCGCTCACTGTACAGCATCGCTTCCCTTAAGGAATCGTCGAAGGTGTCTCCAATCAGGATCACTTCCACATAGGAAGCTCCGAACAGCTTGACCTGGGATATTTTTTGACGTGGTGTTGTGGTTGGCATAAAGATTTTACCTTGCACCTCAAGCGCCTTGCAGGAGTAAGCCAGGCCTTGTGCGTGATTGCCTGCACTGGCGCATACTACGCCCTTACGCAGCTTTTCTTCAGGCAGACTACGCATCAAATTATAGGCACCACGAATTTTGAAGGAACGAACAACTTGCAAATCCTCACGCTTCAGGAACACATTACAATTATATTTATCAGATAGAATGGAGTTTCTTTGCAGAGGTGTATGAGACACCACATCCTTCAGCAAATGACTCGCCATGATGATATCTTCCAGCTTGATTGTCTGATTGTCCATAGTAACCTCCACCGAATGTACATTTTTTTAATTATACACCCCGAGGACAGGTTGTCCATAGTTTTCTTTTTGCAACGGCTTACACGCAAAAAAACCACCGCCTTGAAGATTTCTCAGCAGTGGTTCCATCAAATGACTATATTTTTCTAGCTTCTACAAAGCTGTAATCCGGGTAGTCAAGCGCTGCCTTATGCTGTGCATGCTCCACATCAAATGCTTTAACCTTAGCCTGAAAACCTTTACCCGATGCATCCTGAAGGCTGAGCTCATACGAATCGAGCATTTTATGGGCGTAGTTGAGATCAAACACATCCATATTAAAAAACAGCTTGCTGTTCTCGATAATCCGGTTCAACTCGGCAAGCTGACCTTTATAAAAGCTGACCTCGTGCGTATCCTCGTGCTGAGATTTAAGTAATTCTACCGCATCGACACGATCGCGAATATCCATCAAAAATTCTACTATCTTCTCCTCCGACAAAGCAGTCAGTGGTTGTTCTTCATGTCGTATCACCATTGGGTTCCCCTCCACGTATTCTTCATTTGCTTATGTGTTTTTACCCGATTCCATCCCCTATGAAACTCATCCAATCCCATACCATAATAGAACAGCCCTTCCGTCCGGCACTAAGGGCCTGAACGAAAGAGCTGTTCCCGGGTAATCAACCTTTTTCTTCTCTCTTGTGTCTACCTCTCTATGGATCTCTAAGGATCCTATTATCGAATCACGATCGTATGAACGACCTGGTTGTTGCCTCTGAGTTCAATCGCGCGATTAGCGGTCAGCAAGGACATATCACCCTGGATCGACAGGTTGCTTGCTGCATTGTAGACGGCAGTTTGCACTGAACCACTGCTCAATGTCTGATTGATTGAAATTGTCGCAATTTGTCCGCTTGAGTTCAGCGTGTAAGAGTTCAATGAACCTATCACTGTAAAGTCAGTCTGCTGCTCCTGTGTCGGAGTCACTACTTGAACGAAGATCACCTTGCCACCATAGGTTCTTACCAGCACCGAATCACCGACTCTTAGCTCGGAAGCTGCAACGGACACGCCGTTACGGATAATAGACACATTGGCATCAAGCTGAGCGCTGTAGGTCTGACCATCCTTGGTGAGCGTCAAGGTATTATTGCTCACTGTTGTGTTAATCGAAGCTGTGAAAGTAGTGTTATCAGGCAGCTGATTGCCGTTTCCCAACGTCTTTACTTCTACGAAAATCGCTTTGCCGCCATAAGTACGAACTACCACATCATCGCCTATTCTCAGCTCGCTTGCAGCAACTCTGGCTCCGTTGCGGTAAATAAAAGCTCCTGCATCCAGTTCCACACTATAAGCTTGACCTTCCGTTGTGAGTGTCAGCAGGTTGTTCGTTACAACAGCATTCACCGTACCGCGAACCGAGGTGTTATCAGGCAGTTGACTGCCTGTGCGGTCCAGCAGCGCCGCCAATTCAGCACGTGTCACCGGATTGTTCGGACGGAACGTATTATCCTCGTAGCCGTCAACGAGCTTTTTCTCAATCGCCAAGGCTACATAACCAACAGAACCGGCCGGGATTTTATTGGCATCCTTGAAAGTAAGCTTCGTATTCATTTTGGTTTTTGCTTCGTTTTGCAGCTTCAATGCTTTTATCAATAAAGTTGTCGCCCACAAGCGATCCGCTTCCTTTTCCGGCTGTACAGCGTTCTCGGATTCCTCAAACAAATCGTTTTGCAGCGCTACGGATACATAACCGGTTGCCCAAGCATATTTGGATTTGATTTTATCGGCATCGCTGAAATTCAGGTTTGCCTGCATCGCCTCAGCCGATTCCGCTTGATCCCGCAATCCCATCAATCGAACCGCAGCTGTAATCGCTTCAATACGAGTAATGGTTTTACGTGGCTGGAAGGTACCATCCTCATAACCCTCGAACACTCGCTTGGATGCAAGGCTTGCAATATAACGCATGGCCCACTCGACATCAGAGCCTTTGACATCATCAAACGTCAGCTTGATTTCAAGCTTGTTATTTTTATCATTATAATTCGTCTTTACAGCTTGAACAGCTTGAGCCTTTTCGCGCCCTTTATCTCGATCATTGTCCTTATCGTTGCCCTTACCTTTGTAATTATCGGCAAAAGCCGCTGTAGAACCACCCACTACCATAGCCAGTGTCAGACCTGTTACTAATACCTTCTTAAATAAATGATTCATCATCATTCTCCTCTTCCTCATAACACAAATTTTGTTGTTGTTGGTTAATTAAAATGAATCCGAACCTTCGCGAAGAGTTCTTTGGAATTACTAAAAGTTTCGCCATTGCTCAAACATTTATGGGGGTCATTTTGATCAATCGGGATATAAATGGTAAACTTAGGACGACAATGCCTTCAGGGCGATGATTCCGATTATGGATAGATCACGAAGAGGTGTGAGTTGAGGGAGGATTTAAAAGCATGAAATGGAATGCAAAAAAGCTTTCTGTCGCGCTGGCCTTATTTGCGTTGGTCGCTGTGGGTGTTTTTTATTCATGGATGACTTTTGCCAAAGAGGACAAGACCCGTATCGAGTCGGCTGCCGACATTAGCAAAACACCGCAGGCTGCCAAGCCGCAAACGGCTGCACCAGCGCCACCACCGGAGCCGCCTGTTCCAACAGAGCAGGTCGATATCGCGATATTCGGCAGTGAACTGGAAGGCCTCTATCTGGCACGAGCTGCAGCTGATGAAGGTCTTAAAGTGAAAGTGCTGGATCCGAGAGAAGGGTTTGGCGGTCAGGTGCTGCAGGGTGAAATGCTGTTTCTCGATGAGACCCGGGATGACAAATACAACCTGATGGTGCAAGGACGTGCCAAGGAGCTGTTCGATGGCTTCCGCAATGGCAAAATCCGCAAGCTTACAGAGTTCACACAATACTTTGACAAGCTCAAAAAAGACATCCCGATAGAATCAGGCATCAAGATCGTCGACATTAAGCAAACAGCAGGACAATTCGGACCCAATGCCGTTGAATCGGTAACGTATGCTGGAAAAGACGGCGCCAAGAAGAACATCAAGGCATCCTATTGGGTGGATAACAGCGATTTTGCCGCATTGTTAAGTCAGTTAAAGGTAAACCGGATGCCCGGTTTGGAGCAATTTTATGGAGAGACCAAAATCGAATATATGAGTTCCGGATTTATGCTTAAATTCAAAAATGTCGATTGGGCCAAATTCAACTCCAGCTTTAACAATATGACAGCACAGGAGCGCAAAACCAAATATGGCGGCGGTTCCGTCAGTGAAAGCTATGCGATCGGTCTTAGCGGAATGACAAGCGCGTACAAGCCGAGTAATGAAAGAGTGTTTTTACGCGGATTGAATGCCGTGAACCAGCGGGATGGCGAGGTGTTAATCAATGCTTTTCTCATATACACCGTCGATCCTTCCGACGAGAAATCGGTAGCCGAAGCGATGGAGCTTGGAAAAAATGAGCTGCCGCTGATCCTCAACCATTTCCGCAAAAACATAATTGGCTGGGAAAAGGCCGAGCTGAACGGCTCCCCCAACTACTTGTATATCCGCGAATATAATCATTATGAAACGGATTATGTGCTGAAGCCATCGGATATGCTTGGGGCGAATATGTTCTGGGACAATGTCAGTATCGCGGGTTATCCACTTGATCTCCAAGGCATCAGCACCAGCAAATGGGGCATTGAGATGGGAAGACCGGACAAGTACGGAATGCCCCTACGCAGCTTTTTGCTGAAGGATTATGATAATGTGCTTGTGGCTGGTAAAAATGTCGGTTCATCCGCAATTGCGTACGGCAGCGCACGCATCCAGCCGAATACGAGCCTTGCCGCTGAAACCATCGGTATTTTGCTTGGTCAAATCCAGGGTAAGAAAAAGCTGCGGGAGCTGAAGGAAGCCGATATGCCTGCGCTTCACAGCTACCTGGAAACCAAATACAAGATCAAGCTGACAGGCGTTGTAGGCAATAACAAAATCAAAGGCTGGACGGCTGATGAAATCGCCAAGCTGGACATAGGTAAAATCGTATATCCTGCTTATGTGAATACACGAAAATAATAAGCCGATCCCTACACCACATCAGATCGTAAATAAGCATGCCTCAAAAATGCTCCTAACAGGACATAATGGGGGCTGCTTTTTTTATAATATCAGAATTTACAAGTTTTCAGCAGAGCTGAATATTCCGATATTGCAAGAAAAGCAACCTATTGGACACGAATGTATCTTCACCGAATAAGCTTCGATCAGAGGCTTTTCTTATATAATCATTTATTCCCTATTGAAAGTACGCGCTATTGTCTATACTATACATAGATCTGATAACTGGGAGTGAAGTATATGAAGAGAATTGTAACTCATACCGCTAGAATGACCGAAATGCAGGACAAGTGGAACCAAATTAACAGGGATTGGACCCGGTAAAACATACATGTGTGATCTCGGATTATCCTCCCTGCATAATCGAAGCGAATAAGGGAGCATATATTCATGAAAACACCACTGGAAACCTACGGCTTTCAGCCGTTTTTTGCAGAACAGGCCATACAACATACTGGCTATGAGGTTGGACGTGTCATTTTGGAGCATAAGCATTTGTACCGGATCTTGGGCGAGAACGGGGAATGGTTAGGTGAACTCTCCGGCAAAAGCCGCTATGAAGCAACTCGGCGAGAGGATTATCCGGCAGTTGGCGATTGGGTCTGGATGACCCCATTGCCTGGCGAGCAGCGCGTGATCATTCATGACATTATGAAGCGAAAAAGCAAATTTTCACGCAGAGCTGCCGGTTCAACCGTCGAGGAGCAGATCGTAGCCACCAATATAGACCGTGTGTTTCTGGTTATGGCCTTAAACCTCGATTTTAATATAAGACGGCTCGAGCGCTACCTGCTGCTTGCCTATGAAAGCGGAGCCGCACCAGAAATCGTACTGACCAAAAAGGATTTATGCGACGATACAGCAGCCAGATTTATGGAGGTAGAGGCTATTGCCCCGGGTGTACCCATCTATACCGTCAACAGTCTGGCAGATGATGGGATCGAATCGATTCTCAGCACGTTGAAGCCAGGAGAAACCATTGCGCTGCTTGGCTCCTCCGGGGCAGGTAAATCAACGCTGCTCAACAGCCTGTATGGTGAGCACAAGCAGAAGACAGGTGCTGCACGCGATGGAGATGACCGCGGCAAGCATACGACCACACACCGTGAGCTGATCGTGCTGCCTTGCGGCGCGCTCATGATCGATACGCCGGGAATGCGCGAGCTTCAGCTCTGGGACAGCAGCGAATCGATGCACACCGCTTTTCAGGATATTGACGAGCTGGCTGCAAGCTGTCGCTTTGGCGACTGCGGGCACCACGGGGAGCCTGGCTGTGCCATTCAGCAGGCTCTCGAAGCAGGGACACTGGACGATGCTCGCTGGAATAGCTTTTTGAAGCTGCAAAAAGAGCTGGCCTATACAGAGCGTAAAGCCGATGCGGGTGCCGCACGTGCGGAAAAGGAACGTTGGAAAAAGATTCACAAGCAGCTGCGCGGCGGCGGTAACCGCTAGAATGGCAAACCAAGAGCCTCAACCCGTCATATGAATGGGCTGAGGCTCTTGATTTTTGTTATCGTCTCCGAAGCGCGAGCCTTACCACATTGTCCTGGAACGTCACAGCGCGTATGCCTGCAGGCTTGGGCAGATAGTCGTTCAACGGAATTTGCAGCGACTGCAATTGAAACCAATCCATCGGTACAGATAATTGCTTGATTTGAGTTCCCGTATGGGTAGCTGTCAGAAAGGGATCCTCCCATTTGACGGTAAAAAACAGCTGGGCTCCAATCGGCCACTTCTCTTTGTACATCAAGATTACATCAGCTGTCCACTGGTTTCCCTTCAGATTGAATTGTGCCCCTGACAGCTTCCAATCCTCATTCAGCTGCGCACGTGAGGAAAGCGTCTTTTTCAGCAAATCATTTACTTCGCTTTCGGTCAACACAACCTCAAGCCTTCGGTTTGCCAACATATCCGTTAACTTATCACGAACCGAAATTTCCGAATAATTCAGGTCCAGCAATCGATCCGGCTGCGCGTACGCATAGGAAACACCCAACAGCAGGATACAAAGGATAAGCAGCATTCCTACAAAACGCAATAGCTTCCCCATTTCCGTAGTTCCTCCTGACTATCGATAAACAAGTTGCAAAAAACTTATGTCGGCTTGTTTTGTTTTTCTTTCAACCAGCGCGGAGCCCCTTTATTTTTACGTTCCCGCTTAAGCTCACGCTCGGATTTTTGCTGTACTGGCTTGGTGCCTTTCTTGGCTTCAGGCTTGATTGCCGCTGCAGCATTCGAGACACCTGACTTGCGAATATCCGATACAGCCCCAAGCTTGGTCTCGGATCTGCTCTCAGATCTGGATGGGCCTGGACTCACGGTCTTATTGAAAGGCGAGCTTACCGGCTTGCCTGATGCAGACTTGCTCGGTGCTTTACCCGCTGCCGATGAGGCTTTGGCAGGGTTTGGCTTACCCAATGCTGTGCTGCGGGCAGGCGCCAAATTAGGGGAATTGGTAGATACCGCTTCAGACGCAGTTGAACCGGGCTCCTTCTTGTTTGCCTGACTCACGTGTGTTTCCTTGCCTTTGGAAGGCCCTGTTGATCGGGCTGCTCCACGTGATCCGGATTGATAAATCTTGCCGTAAGCCATTTCTTGTTCTTCTATCTTGCAGCCCAGCTTTTTGGCAAATTTATCGATAATAAACCGCTGTTTGTTCGTCAGGATGGATATTGCCGTACCCTTTTTCCCCATCCGTCCAGTCCGTCCAACCCGATGTACATAATGGTCTGCATCAATCGGCAGCTCAAAGTTGATGACATGTGTGACATGAGGAATATCCAAGCCGCGCGCCGCGATATCCGTTGCCAGCAGCAATTGGAATTTGCCTGCCCGAAATGCCTGCATCACCTTTGCCCGCTCATGCTTACCTGCATCGCCATACAATGCCTCAATGGATAATCCGGCAAATTTCAGCTTTTCCACAATTTCAGCGACATTATCGATTTCATTAATGAACACAATCGCCGCAGGCATATTGTACAAACGAACGATACGACGAAGCGTATCAATCTTGTCACGGTCCTCGCAGACGAAATACAAATGCTTAAGCGTTTCCGAGGTCCGCTGCTCAGGCGAGATTTGCACATAAACCGGGTCCTGCATCCAACGGCTGATGACAGCCTGGATAGGCTCAGGCATCGTAGCCGAGAAAAATAGCATCTGTCTGTTGCGCTGTGTGCCTTTAAAGATGACTTCAACCTCACGCATGGAGCCCAGATCAAATACTTGATCGACCTCGTCGACGACAACCGTCTTCACATGGTGAACGCTCAGCTTGCGCAGCTTTAACAGCTCCATCACTCTGCCCGGTGTGCCGACAATCAGCTGCGGCCGAAGCTTGAGCTTGTCGATTTGCCGGGTTAAGGCAGCGCCGCCAATTAGTCCCTGAACACGGATACCCGCTTCATCAGCTAACAGCTGCAGGGTTTCCAGTATTTGAAAGCCAAGCTCGCGAGTAGGCACAATCACGATACCTTGAACCTCTCTCGAGTTCTTGTCAACCTGTTGTAATAATGGCAGCACGTAGGCCAAGGTCTTACCAGAGCCCGTTTGGGATTGCGCCACTACATCCTTGCCGGATAAAATAACCGGGATCGACTCTGCCTGAATCGGCGATGGAACCACAATATCCTTTTCCCGCAGCTTATTTATATAAACCTCATCAATTTGCAAACTTGAAAAACTGTTCATCTAATTCCTCCTAAGGGTTTTGCCTTGGCAAAACCTTCTTCGTAAGCATTTTCACCAAACAAGCCTATAAAAGCATCATACCAATGGAAGTGGGTAACATCAATAGGAGATCTCCATCTGCTGAAGCTTCTGTGACAACCATTCGAATACAGCGTCCAATGCCTTGTCATCCTGTTCCCTTGGAAAACGATGGCCGAAGCCCTCATGCAGCTCCATAGCAAAATCCTTGCCTGATCGCTTCAAGCCTTCTGCAAGCTTCCACGCGTGTCTCACTGGAACCAAAGCATCTGAAGTACCATGAACGATCATAATCGGTACCTTCAAAGCATCCACCCAATATACGGGGGATCGGCTTTGATAAGCATCAATTTGCTTGCGGGGATGGCCCACAACACGCTTGAGCATACGCCTCAGATCGACACGCTCTTCATAGGTATCGAATAAATCGCTAACGCCGCCCCATACGACGACAGGTCCTACACCCTGACACGCTTTGGCTGCCGACAGAGCCATGATCGATCCACGAGAGAATCCAATCAACGGAACAAGCCCCGGCTTCACCTCAGGGAGAGATTTCATCATTGTAATCGCATGAATGACATCCAGCCGGTCTTCCCCGCCAAACTCATCCCGCCCCTCACCGCCTTCATTCCCCCGGTAAAAAGGAGCAAACACCACATATCCCCGTTCCGCCATAGTCATCACCCTGCGCTTGCGGGGCATCCCTACCTTGCGAATACCGCCACGGCAGAAGATCAATGCCGGACAAGGTCCCTTCGAATCCGGTACTGCCAGATACCCTTTGACCCTCAGGCCATCACTCGAATAGGTTAATAAATAGAGGCGTACATCCTGTCTATGACTTTGCAATAGATCACGTTGTAACAACGTACCTGAAGGTATTCCGGTTTCACCAATGTTCATCACTAGGATTTTTTCCTTTCCTAAGAAGTCCAATGAATAAGCCCCGCTTCGTGCCAAATATCTTTGGAACCCTAACGCTTCTCCATGATCATATGGCCACTTCACTCATTACCCATCGGACTTCGGGATCTCCTGCTTTACAGAACTCACACAAATACGCTAGACTAGCGTTACCTTATTAATATGAAGACAAGGAGGCTTTTCTATGAATACAGAGTTTGAAAGTGAATTCAACGCTTTGGTCGAAACCTTTGCAGAAATGGTGACAGGCAGCAGATCGCCGGAAATGGTGGAAAAAATCAAAGTTTGGTCCATATATAATCATATCCACAAAACGATGCCCGCCTTGGCCAGCCATTGGAATCAGGATCATCCAGAAAGTAGAGCTGTCATTCGGG
Organism: Paenibacillus sp. FSL H8-0034; assembly: GCF_038000305.1. NCBI lineage: Bacteria > Bacillati > Bacillota > Bacilli > Caryophanales > Paenibacillaceae > Paenibacillus > Paenibacillus sp. FSL H8-0034. Next base: position 2,068,927 of record NZ_JBBOBS010000001.1, on the reverse strand, counting down.
GTCTCTTCGAGGAAGTACGCGCCATGCATCTCGAGCTGAAAGAAAAGAACAAAAGCACGAATCCTGAAGAATAGTACGATCTGCAGGAAAGCACAATTTAATTACACAGATGTAAGCATCCACACCCTGACACCAAGCAAACGCCTTGAACCACTACCATATGGTCCAAGGCGCTCGTTTGCATTTTTGCATATTATAAGGGTCTGTTCAGTAAAAATGTGTTTATTTCTTATTCATCATCTTGTAGGTGAACCTTTCAAAAGTCCGTGGAAACAGCTGGAACAGCTTGGCCCCAAAGCCTGCCACAAAAGGCATATTTACCTCGGGAGTCCCCTTCTCGATCGCACGCATGATTTTGCCGACCACCTGCTCCGGTTTGAGCATAAACCATTTGATGTTCGTTACGTAATGACCAGAAGGATCAGCCTTGTCAAAAAAAGGCGTGTCAATCGGTCCCGGATTAATCGCAGTCATCTTGATCCCTGAACCAACCAGCTCCTGTCGGAGACTGTTAGTAAATCCAAGCACCGCATGCTTCGTTGCCGAATACCCTGAGGATTTGGCTGAGCCGACTTTACCCGCCATCGAAGCAATATTAATAATATGACCTTTACCTGCCTTCAGCATGGAAGGCAGCACGGCTTTGGTACAGCGAACGGTTCCCAGATAATTCACATCCATCATGTCGGCCATGTCCTCGATGGAACAATCCAGCAGCTTCTCAAATAGGCCATAGCCTGCATTATTGATCAGGACATCGATACGTCCGTAATGCTCAATAACCTGCTCCATCGTAGAGACCACTTGTGCGGTGGAAGTAACGTCCAGCTCATATATACGATGCTCACCTTGCAGCTTGGCAGCAACTTTCTCCAGCTTATCAACCGAGCGTGCCATCAGCACTGGAATAGCACCACGCTTCGACAGCTCCTCCGCCATGAGGGCTCCGATTCCACTGGAAGCTCCCGTGACGACAACGATTTTACCGCTAAACATTTGAGACACCCCCAGAAGAATAGACGGTACCGCCAAGTTTGGAAGAACGGTAACGTTTGTCTAGCCATACCCCGAAATCAGCAGCTTTATACTATCTGAACATTCGAGATAAACGGCTACGCCGTCCATCATGGACGAGTACGTTTACCCAGAAATATATGTATGTGATAGAATGAAACATTTTTTCAAAAAAAAGCGGTAGCTGTCCGTCAAGCCGGAAGCTACCACTTCTCTGTACCCGATTAGAATCAAACGATCAAAACCTGTATATCCAACTCACCAATTCCCTCCATTATTAAAGGAATCGTCAATGCTTTCTTGGGAATAAATCCAGCAGCATTAGCGGAATGAAGCAATTTCGGAGGCGTTATATCCACGCGTACTCCCTGATTATACAACATGGTGCTGGCATTACCACTGATCATGTTACCAAGCTCTGATATGGCGCTTTTGCTCATTTCGTCCATCTCGGTGACCACATAACCACCCATCATTGCGGAAACCATCTTCAACGCAACCTCTTCATGCAGACCGAATACGACATCTCCCTGCATTTCTCCTGTCATGCCAATCTGTATCCAGATAAAGTTCTCTACGAATTTGACATCCTTTATTCCCAGTTGTCCGGTAGAAGGACGAATATTGGCGACTTGCTCTATGACAATTCTAGCAGATTCCAAAAATGGATTGATGTATTCCGCCTTCATAAAATGATCTGGCTCCTTTGCGACAATATCACGAGTCATACATAGGTCTAATTTCTCCCTCATTATACCTACTTTTGTCGCAAAAGTATATAACTTTTGTCTTGAAATGCTGGAATATCAATGATTATGCAGGTTCCTGGCAGAAACGGTTAGCGAAATGCCGCATAGGGTATTTCAAATTCAGGCATACCGAAAGCGTACGCTGTGTATTCGTATGGATTAAAATAGATCACAACGCCGTTGTGTTTCAGAAAGTACGGACGGTCAGGCTCTATCGTCTTGAACGGCTCTAATAGACTCAATCCTGTGTTTGTATACTGTCTAATAATTTCATTATTAATAATCGACACATAATTGGCATTGCCACCTGCTACCTCTTGGAGTGTTAGCAGCTTACCCGTAGTGAGATCAAATGTATAAGGTACACGTTCAGTGATCCCATGCGCTCCACCCAAATATATATAATAATCGATATAGAGGCTTAGCCGCTTTTGTTCATTGTAGGTGATCTTATATACACCATCAAGGCTAACAGGAGGAATCTTGAATTTCGGATTATCGGCTTCTGCCTGTTTATTGTCGGCTGCTGCTTTGTCCATCAATACCTTGCTCGCCAAGACGTGAGACTCGACCTCCTTCTTCAAAAAAGTATTCAACTTTTGCTGAATACCGTCATCAGCCAAGCCACTGATTTGCGGATAGCTGACCTTCAGTGATAGTTCTGTACTGGATTCAGCGATTTGCACCGTTTGGTAAGTAAGCGGATTTTCCTGGATAGATTCAATACCTACCATACCCAACGCTGCATCGTAGGAAATCCCATAACCGACACTTTCGAGCAAAAATCGAAGCGGCACATAAGTCTTATCCTCCTGTACAATAGGCGGCAAGCCGTAAATAAGCTGGTCATTCAGCAAATAGGCACTATTATACTCCTTTAACTCGAACTTTAACATCCGCCCCCGCCCGCTCACGGTGACAGCTTGATTACCTGCATCGTAGCTTGTTTCCAAACCCAGCTCATCGTTCAGGGAACGTAAACCGATGTAAGTGTCACCCTTAACATTCGCGGTTGGAACCATCTTGCGCACCCCATCAATAAGTAAGGGATGGGAAGCAACCGTTATTCGTTCTCCTCCCAGTATGGCTGCGTACGCTTCGGACGGGCCTTGCAGGGTCAGACTAGTACCACCGCCTACAGCAACTGCCAGCATAAGCGCGAGTAGACCTTTTCTACTGCGTCTTCCCGATTTCTTCTTTGATTTTTCCTTATGTTCGCTTGGTATAAATGGTATTCTCTCATATTTGTCGTTCATTCTGTTTACATCCTCTCCATTTATGACAGGTTATGCTGCGTTTTATAGCAATTTAGCTTCCCAGTAAATTACCCATTTTAGCCAAATTAGAAGCGAATAGAGCATTTATTATAGCATAAACGGCAGCAGCGAACGTAGATCAGCAAGCCGACAAGGCCATAAATGCCATGAAATCTCGACGTTGATTACATCGCTGTTTCTTAATGATATCGGCTTCGCCTGGAAAGCCTGAATCACATCCGCATCCCCATCGAGTTACCTGAGCTGTATTTTTTCAGACCGTAATAAAAAAAAGCCGTCCCCACGATCGTCAAACCTGCAGCTACACCAATCGCCTGCCACACAAATACCGGTTCCATCGAACGCAGCAGACCTATTGGCAAATAGCTGATAAAGCCGGCAGGAATAACTGTAAACAATATCAGCTTCCCCCAGCCGCTAAATATGCCCGTAGGATACGTCGAAAAGGCCAGTAGCCCATTAAACACCTGCTGCCCGATACCCTCGGCATTCCCGATAAAAAAGGCAAGCGATTGTACAATGACGACGAAAAATATAAAAATCAACAGCGCAATAAGCAGGGCCAGCATGAATTTAAATATCCCCGCCAATGACGTATCCCCAAACAACCCATATACAAGCAGGGCAAACAGAACATCACCAATGGCTGAAACCGACATCCGGCTGATCAGAATATGCAGCAGCACCGGCTTCGGCTGGGACAGAAATACATCCAATTGACCTGACGCGATCAATGAAGCCAACCGGTAAGCATTGCCGAACAATACAGCCGACAAGCCAAACCCTCCTGCACTGACCGCCCACATCATCATAACGTCTTGCAGCGACCAGCCATTCACGACCTGGAACCTCTGGAAATACAATCCCCAGAACACAATCCACACCAAATTGTTCACTACCATCATGCCAGCAGTTAGCATAAAGCTGACCCTGAATTCCATCGCTCCGGCCAAGTTCAATTTCCAGCAGCCCCATACGAATGCCACAAGTCCTGCCACCTGCTTGACCACTTGGTTGTCCCCCTCTCTGACTTCACAGATCATCACCTCAGGTCCCACCTGACATCGACATACGTTTACCCGCCATTCACATTCAGCTTGCGAACACCCCGGCGATAAATCATCCATACCCCAGCCCCCAACAGCAGGATCCAGCACATTTGCGTGAGCAGCATGGGAGCGAGAGCAACATCGGCCCATTTTACAGCTGTTTTTGCTGGGAAATACAAGACCGTTTGGAAGGGCAGCCAGCGGCATACCTCCTGCAGCAGCTTGGGAAACAGCTCAAGAGGCATCAGCATTCCGCCAACCGTGAACAGGAGCTTATGGTACACAAATTCCAGTCCCCTTGTTTCTTCCACCCAGAACGCACAAAGAGCAAGAGCCATATTAAGCAAAAAATTAATCGTTATCGCACCAAGCGACATCAACAGGAAGCCCATCCAGCCCCAGCCAAAATCAGGCCATCCGAAGATCGCAACGCCAAGCAGCCCGCCTATGCTCAGATTAACAAGAAGTCGCACCGTAACCTCGCTAACATAACCTACATAATGAAATGCAATGTAGTTCAAGGGCCGCGTCAGCTTGTAGCCAACGTCTCCGTTCTTAACCTCTTCCTCCACCCTTGTCGCCAGACTCGGAAATGCTGTCGTCAGCGCCTCAGCAAATAAAATATACCAAATCATCTGTGCATAGCTGTATCCTTCAATAAGCGAGGTTCCTTCACCCTGATAAGTAACACTCCACAGCTGAATGAAAATATACATAATGAGAATAAGAAATATCGAGCGAATAAGGAAATCGTACACATAGGCAAAATGATTACGCAGTGTTACCCTGCCGATTGCTCCGTACTTAAACAGTTTGCCGACGAACGATACACGGGGGCCCGGCGGTTTGTCAATATGGGCAGCATGGGGATATGGGCCGTCTGCGCCTGTATGTTTATTCAACGCTTGCATCATCCGCGCGCTCCCCTCCTACTGGACGAATCCGGATTCTCTGGCATAAATATGGCTAATGATCTGATCCATCGGCGGATCTTCAATCGTAACATCGATAACCCGGTACTGGCTTACGATATGCGCCAGCACCTGCTCCATGCTGACAGCTGTCGTCTCGATAGACAGCTTTAGCGTGAGTCCGTCCTGCTGCAGCACTTCCACACCAGGAAAGCTGAAGCTTGCACCCGCCTCCTGAAGCTGCAGATGAATCGTCTTCACCGTCAGCAGCTCGCGCTTCATCCGTTCGACACCATCATCCAGAATAACCTCACCGTGGTTAATGACGACGACACGCTTGCATAACTGCTCCACGTCTCCCGCATCATGCGAGGTCAGAAAAACCGTCATGCCCTCTTCACGAATCATTTCCAGAATCAGCTCGCGAATTTTTTGCTTGACGATTACGTCCAGACCGATGGTCGGCTCATCGAGAAACACAATTTTGGGCCGGTGCAGCATCGCGGCAGCAATCTCACAGCGCATCCGCTCACCCAAAGACAGCTTGCGCACCGGAGTATGCAAATAAGGCCCAAGCTCAAAACGGCGAACCAGATCATCGCGACGGCTGTAGAAATCGGAACGCTTCAATTCGTAGATTCGACTCATCAGCTCAAAGGAATCCAACGGCGGAAGGTGATACCACAGCTGGGACTTCTGACCAAATACGGAACCGATATGATAGGCCAGACGACTTCTTTCCTTCCAGGGACAATACCCCAGAACCTGTGCTTCACCCCCGGACGGATGCAAAATTCCCGTGAGCATTTTGATCGTTGTTGATTTACCGGCACCATTCGGTCCCAGAAAGGCTAGCATCTCACCCTGCTCTACCTGCAAATCCACACTGCGTACTGCCAGCTTTTCCGTGTATTGGGGCTTGATCAGCGACTGCATGCTCCCCAATAAACCCGTTGCTTTACGTTTCACGGCAAAAGATTTGGTCAAGCCCTCTACCCGGATTGCATTCATCGTTTCATCCCCCTTTATTCCACTAACGCAGAAAAGACCCCGAGCAGCTTCGCCTTGGACAGGCGGAACTTACTCGAGGTCTTTTATCCCTACGGTGTAACGCAGCAGCCAGCTGCGTTCGACTTCGCTTGGTTCGAGCAGGCCATTGCTGACCCTCGGATCCCTAGAAGTCCTTCCACATAATTTTTACTATACTAACATCGAATGTAAATAATTACAATAAAATTATATATTTAGCATGTTCAGTGAACCTGATCTAGTCGCTTAATCATCCGATAAAAAAGATGTCCACTGACCTGAACAACCCCATCCTCGCTGTATCCCTGCTTAACATATAGCTGCTTGGCAGACGCATTTTCCTGATCTACAAGCAGCATAATTTTATGATGTCCAAGCTCTGTGGCCTGCTGTTGGAACAAGCGCAGCAGCTCGGTCCCGATGCCCCTGCCCTGATAGTCCGAATGAACAGCGATGGAATCCAAATAGTACTCATCCTCACGCGCTTCACGTTCAATGATTTGTGTTGTGCTGCCGATCGCGGCCAAACGTTCAAGAAATGGACGATCCAGCTCCGCAGCGCGGCTGCCGTGGTAAGCAAGCATAAAGGCAATCACTCGCTGATCCTCTTCCAGGACCAGCACATTTTCGAAGCTGATCCGGTTTCCCTTTTCCTGAAAAAACTGCTCCAGCACCTGCAGCGCATCCTCGACATCATCGGTTCCTGCCAGTGTGTGCACAATACCGCCTATCGCTGTATACATTAAACTGATAACAGCTGCCGCGTCTTCTTTTGTTGCCTGTCGTATCATGAAAATCCCTCCTGAAGCTTAACTTACACCATAGTGAACCACAACCATGATCGGTTTGCAAACTAGCACCCGTTGCTCAAATGGCATCACCTTAACAACCAGGGTCCAGCCTGCAGGCTGCCAACTCCCGAACCGTCCACACTTATTGCTTGCCAGTGCCATATCATACAGTATCACACGAAAAGGGGGTTATCCTTATGTCCGTTATTTCCAATTACAATAAATGTATCAAATATTTAAATCGGCGTGTCCGCATCAAATCCAGAAATGGAAATACCTATGTAGGAAAAATTGTCAAAGTCGATGGTAAAAGGGTCCATCTTAAGGTTACTTCCGTCAATGATGGCAAGAAAGTCCATACCTCATTTTTCCCGTTTATTATTCCGTTAGTCCTGTTTGATCTGCTTGCTATCGTATTATTATTTTAATCGTCGATTATGCCCTGATTTTGACAGCAGGTTGTGACAGTATCCTTAATGGACTTGCTGTACGATAGAGTTATCAGCGAATACGAGCTGATGAAATCTATGAATCAGAAGGAGTAGGTAAGGTGAGCATTATTGTATCCAATGATGATGAGTCGAAGCAGCAGACGATTCCCAAGCTCACGATGAAAATGCTCTATGAGCGAGTCAAGATACAGGAGCGGGAGCATGCGGCGCTTAAACAACGAATCGAGTCCATGGAGCGGCAATTGACAGAGCAGCAGCTGCTAATCGGGGAAGTCGCGGTTACGACGGAACGGCTTATGTGGATAAAATCGCTGAGCAGGGATAATGAATCCATCGAGGATTCGGAGACCATGCTGGAGACATCTACAGGTAAGGAAATGCTGGCAGAGACAGGAGCAGCGATTGCTCATGAAGCTGTCAAATACAAACTAATCCCTCGTTCCGAACGGCAAGTCGAGCCCAGGCGGAAGTTTTTGTGGTTCTTTTGAACACAACGACAAGGGTATCGGAAAAACAGAGTCAGACCGTGGCTCCACAACAGCCATCTCAAAGCACAGGCTCAAAACCAAATAGCCGAAGTAGGGAGCTAGGAACTCAGAAGCTGTAGCATGCTTCCGAATCTGTTGGCTCTTTTTTTTCATTCGAAACCCCTGATGATAATAAAAGCTCCTGATCGGAGCCTATTCGACGAAGATACATCCGTATTTTACATGCAGCTTTTCTTGCCATATCAGAATATTCAGCTCTGCTGAAAACTTATCCATTCTGATATTATAAAAAAACCGGACTTTGCAGCCCGGTCCCACGTTCCGGCTATTATCTGGTTTCGCGGTGAATGGTATATTTTTTTAATCGGGGGCTGTATTTACGCAATTCCATACGTTCCGGGTGATTTCTTTTGTTCTTGGTTGTCGTGTAGTTACGATCTCCAGTTTCCGTGCAAGCCAATGTGATGATTACTCGCAAGCTGTTCACCTCCTTCCAGTTCCGCTTTGCGGCCGTTGTAACCCTACATTCTTCATTGCTGAACGGTCTCTAATTCCGGTTCCAGCATATTCGGGAGCTCGTCAACGAACAAGGTCCAATCCTGATGCATTTCCTCATCCGTCAATAAACAGGCGTCCAGGGAGGAGACGATTTGTGCCTTGTCCATCTCAATACCGATAAATACAACCTTATTGATACGATCACCATGGACCACATCCCAAGTCTCATTCCATTCGGGATCCTCCAGCTGCAGTGCTGCTTGCTCCTCTTCAGGAAGCGCGGCAATCCAGTATCCGGCAGGACCAAATTGAACCGAAGGGCCCGCTTGGCTTATATTTTGTGCGTAATCATTACGCGTTGCCAGCCACATCATCCCTTTGGCACGGACAATCTCAGCTGGCCACTGCGCCATCCATTCCATTAATCGTTCCGGTTGAAAAGGTTTTGTCCGTTCGTATACAAAAGAAGTAATGCCGTATTCCTCAGTTTCTGGGGTATGTGAAGGTTTTTCCATTTCTTTAATCCAGCCTGCGGATACGCTTGCCTCGTCAAAATTGAATAAACCGGTATTCAGTATTTCTGCCGGGTCCACCTGCCCCTGAACGGAACGAATCAGCTTGGCACGAGGCTGCAGCTTACGGAGAATTTGTTCAAGCTCCAGCAGCTCGTCCTCTTCTACGCTATCGCACTTATTCAGTACGAGCACATCACAAAATTCGATTTGATCGATAAGCAGATCCACAACCTCGCGTGTATCGTCTTCCCCAACAGCCTGGCTGCGCTCCAGCAGTGTTTCGCCTGATGAGAAGTCATGCCAGAAGCGATAGGCGTCAACAACCGTAACCATACAATCCAGACGGCAAAAGCGGGTCAGATCAATCCCATGCTCCTCATCCATATACGTAAAGGTTTGCGCTACGGGAACCGGTTCACCAACCCCAGTGGATTCGATCAGGATATAATCGAACCGGTTTTCCTTGGCAAGCCTTTCAACCTCCCGAAGCAAATCCTCCCGCAATGTACAGCATATGCAGCCGTTGGACATCTCCACCAGCGTCTCATTCGTACGTGATAAACCGCCGCCGTTTTTTATTAGGTCAGCATCAATATTAACCTCACTCAGATCGTTAACAATAACAGCTACTCTCAGTCCATTTCGATTATTGAGTACATGATTAAGCAATGTGGTTTTCCCAGAACCGAGATAGCCGCTAAGTACGGTTACGGGTATTTGGAATGGTTGCATGGTCAGGCTCCTTTTATGTGTAATTATTACTATTATACACTCAGAAGAAAGACCGGAGAGAAAGGGGATACTGGCAATGTTAACCACAGCCTTTAAGCATTCCCCTTCAGCAGTAACCGGCCTTATCGAATAAGTTCTATAAAGAGTTATTCATTCAATGCTTTTTTCAAGGCTGCCAAATTATTTTTCATCACGCCGATATAATCCAGCTTGTTCTTCTTGTCTTCATCCGTCAAGCCTTCCAAGGGATTAAGCACATCGGTTTTGGCCCCTATTTCTTTGGCAACGGTAGCCGCCACTTTCGGATCAACCAGTGTTTCGAAAAAGATCGTTTTCACCTGCTTTTCCTTCGCGAACTTCACAATGTCTACCATTTTGTCAGGGGATGGCTCTTGTTCAGGCGATAGTCCTGCAATAGGCACCTGAGTCAAACCATACTCCTTGGCCAGGTAGGCAAATGCAGCATGCTGGGTTACGAATTCTTTACGTTTTGGACTTTTCAGATCTGTCTTGAAGGCTTGATCCAGATCCTTCAGCTTCGCTATGTAAGCATCGGCATTTTTCTTGTAATCGTCTTTATGGGTAGGATCGGCTTTTTCCAAAGCAGCCTGAATCGATGCTACTTCCTTTTGCGCCAGAACCGGGTTCAGCCATACATGTGGATCGTGATCATCGTCGTGATGGTGCTCTTCCTCCTTGGCAGGCGCTTTATGATCAGCTTCCTCTTCCTCCGGCAAGCCCTCCAACAGATCGATTCCCTTGCTGGCCTCCACCACAATTCTTTTATCATTAGCCGCACTCTTCAGGGAAGCCTCGACCCAGCCCTCCACAATCCCGTTATATACGAAAACGTCAGCCTCCTTGATCAGCTTCATCTCCTTGGCTGAAGGCTCCCAATCATGCGGTTCAACGCCTGAAGGGATCAAGCCGATCACTTCGGCATGCTCACCTGCCACCTGTCTGGTGAATTCAACCATCGGATAAAAAGATGCTGCGACCTTCAATTTCTTGCCGCTAAAGGACGTCTGCGAATCTGAATTCCCACACCCTGCAAGCAATAAGCTTGAGGAGATTGCCAATACAACTGTTGTTTTAAACCACGCGTTCATGATTCTTTCCCCCTGTTTCCTGAATAGATGGTTCTTTCATAAAACTGCGAGCCTCGCTATGAAGCTCTCTTTTCTGTAATTCCATACTCGTGTTATGATTTTTGCCTAGCTTGACGATACATTTTTTAACCACAATTCCGATTACCAGAAAAGTCAAAAGTACAAGTGCAATCGTACCACCCGGAGGGGTGCTCCAGGCATAAGAGGCCGTCAGTCCGCTGAATACGCCGATCAAGCCGATAACCATGGATAACAGCAGTGCAGCTACAAAGCTCGGGGCTATCCGGATCGCGAGTGCTGCAGGCAGAATGATCAAGGAAGAGACCAGCAGCACACCAACAATCGGCATAGCGGCAGCTACAATCATTCCCGTTAGAATACTGAAGGCTAGTGAAATCTGCTTGACTGGAAGACCGTTGGTTCGGGCTGTTTCCTCGTCAAACGTAATTTGGTATAAAGGTCTTCTCAGCGTATAAAAGAAAATCCCTCCGATTACAGCAACGCCCAGCATCATATAAAGCTCGGTTTCATTGACCGCTACCACCGAGCCAAACAAATAAGCAGAAAAGCCTTTGTTAATGCTTTGATTCAAGCTCATCAGAACAACAGCTGTAGACAAGCCGCCGATCATGATGATTGCAACTGAAATTTCACTGTAGGTTTTGTATGATCGCCGTACATATTCAACCGCAATCGCGCCAAGCACAGCTACAGCAAATCCCATTAAAGCCGGATTCACTCGCAGTACGGCACCCGCTGCCACCCCGGCCAGTGAAACATGCGACAGCATATCAGCCATAAGCGCCTGCCGTCTAAGCATTAAGTACACACCCAGCACCGAAGCGATTACTGCGATGATTCCACCGGCGCAAAATGCCCGCTGCATGAAGTCGTAGTGCAGCATTTCCATCCTCCGTGCTCCTTTCTTTCCAGCTCAATGATGCGATCCAGATAGTGGCTAACCTCTGACAACCCATGAGTGACCATGACAACTGTGCGGCCATGTGCGTTCACCTGATGGTGCATCAGTTCATAAAACCCGTATCGGCTTTCCTCATCCATACCGGTTGTTGGCTCATCAAGTATGAGCAAATCCGGCTGCTGCGCCAGAGCCCTGGCAATACACAGCCGCTGCTTTTGACCGCCAGACAGCTCGCCGATCTTCCGATGCCGCTGCTCCCACATGCCGACCTGACGCAGGGCACGTTCCGTGATTTCATGATCCTCAGGACGCAGCCTGCGCAGCCATGACCCTCTGGTATACCTGCCCGATAGCACGAATTCAAGAATCTTGCTCGGAAATCCACTGTTAAATGAAGCGACCTGCTGGGGGACGTAACCGACTGTCAGCTTGTTCCCATCCTTATTGTGAGTGGATAGCCGGACCTCGCCGCTCCATGGCTGCAGCAGACCAAGCACCAGCTTGAGCAGAGTGGTTTTGGAGGCGCCGTTGGGTCCCACTACGGCCACGAACTCGCCGGAAAATAGTTCGATGTTGACGCCATCCAGACTCGGGATGTCATGATAGCCAAACACCACTTTATTCATTGAAGCAAGCAGCATAATACTCATGTTCCTTTCAAACGGATACAATGTTCTGCAAGGGCTTGTTACCTTGTTGTTGACATTCCTCGCAGTATCCGTATATTTCAAATTGATGCTTCACCACCTGAAAATGCGCCGGAAGATTCGTCAGATGCTCCAGGGGGCAATAATCGAGCGGATAGATGTGATCACAGGACATGCATATCAGATGATGGTGATGATGCTTATGTCCATCGCAGCCCAGTCGGAATTTCATTCCATCCTCAAAATTAAACTGCTCCAGCACTCCCAATTCCTGCAATAATCTAAGGTTGCGATAGACGGTATCAAAGCTAAGTCCATGGTGCTTCATTTCCAGACTCTGATAAACTTCCTTCGCTGACAAAAAGCCGGATGCTTCTGCAAATAATCGCGCAAGCGTTCTACGCTGTCCGGTAATTCGCAGTCCATGATTGGACATCACCTGAATCGTACGCTCCACGCCTTGATCGATCACAGTACATTCCGCCTCCTTACTAATAAGTAATTATTACGATATGGTCGCTAAAAGAAAAGCTGCCGCATTGGGAAGCCGATTCGATGAGAACCCTCGTATGACATACCATAAATCTACATCTGCATAACCAAAAATGTTTAATAGTAATTATTACTTTTTTCATTCTATCAGCTGTGTGTGCTTTCGTCAATGATTTAATCGTAATTATTCCATTATGAGGGTTTATAACTATACAGCATAATTATGGTTTGACAAATATTCATGACCATTATATGATTTTAATTGTAATAATTACATTTAAATAAAACCATCTTCCATACAAGGAGTGCATTCCATGCCAGCTGTAGAACAAGTAGATAACCGAATTCCTGTAACCGTATTGACCGGATTTCTTGGCGCCGGCAAAACTACACTGCTGAACCATGTGCTTAACGCACAGCACGGCCAAAAAATTGCCGTTATTATTAATGAATTCGGTGAGGTCGGCATTGATAATCAACTCGTTGTTGGGGCTGATGAAGAGATTGTCGAAATGAATAACGGCTGCATCTGCTGCACCGTCCGTGGTGATCTTATTCGTATTCTGAGTGAACTGATGGAGGCTAAGCAAGGAAAAAGCAGTGCGCGTAAGGCTGACTTTGATCGTGTTCTGATTGAAACTACAGGCTTGGCTGATCCTGCTCCTGTTGCCCAGACCTTTTTTGTGGACGAGCAAATGGCTGAATTTTATAAGCTGGATGCGATCGTTACCGTTGTCGATGCCAGACATGCCGGACAGCATCTGGATGAAGGACATGAAGCTCAGGAGCAGGTAGCTTTTGCCGATGTACTGCTTGTTAACAAAGTGGATTTAGTATCCGAGGAGGCGCTGCATAAGCTGGAGCAACGCTTGGTCACGATGAACCCGTCAGCCAAGCTGTATCGGACGAACCAATCGCAGATTCACATGGATCAGATTCTCGGGATTGAAGCTTTTGATTTGGCTACCAAGCTGGAGGTGGACCCAGGCTTCCTAGAGGAAGAAACTCATGACCATGATGATAAGGTATCCTCTGTTTTCTTCCGTGAAGAGCGTCCCCTTGATCTGAAAAAGCTGGAGATGTTTTTGCAGGAATGGCTGGAGGATCATGGTCCCGATACGTTTAGATACAAAGGTGTTCTATATATTAAAGGGGTAAAAAAACGTGTCGTGTTCCAAGGTATTCACATGCTGTTCAGCTCATACCCGGATCGTGACTGGAAGGACAATGAAACGCCGCTCAGCGAATTTGTGATCATCGGCAGAAATCTTGATGTTGAGTGGTTTCAAACACGCTTCGCAGGCTGCGTAGTCCATTAAACAGCTTCCTGCTAGGCCGCTCGACGGAAACTGGGCACAGTCATGCAAGTTATTGTTCCCCAGCTGCAGCATGACAAAAGGCTGTCCCTTGGACAGCCTTTTTTAACATGATTAAAGGTTAGGCGAACAGCCATGCAAGCAGAAGCGTGCTTCCTACAGATGTAAGCACCTGTTTACTTGCGAGCGTTGCGGCGAAACGAATACCGAGTTCCTGACCGATGGTCCACATTGTGACCAGACACGCTGTCAGTGTGGAGGCCAAGTAAACCAGCAGGAACGTCTGACCTGCGCTAAGCATAGTCAGCAAGCTGCCATTACCCTCGTTAAGTATCAGCAATCCGTCTTTGCGCAGTATGGAGAAAAGTATCCCGGGAGCCGCTTCACTCGGCAGATGAAAGATCGCCAATAGCGGGCCTACAATGCCAGCCAACCACGTCAGTCCCCCAACCTGCTCCAGCAAGGTCGCTACCAAACAAATGAGTATAAAAATGGGCATCGCCTGCAAGACAAACTGTTTAATAACCGCACGTACTCTCCAACTAACCCCACGAAGTGTCGGCTTTTGTAAAAAGGTTGTATGATCGTAAGCGGGTAGCGTATGAGCAGCCGATCTGCCGTTCCATAATCGGGTATGGAGCGTACCGACTACAAACAAAACGAGTAAATAAGGGATAAATAGCCAAGGACGGCCTGCCGATCCGAAGATAGACAAGGATGCACCAATCTGATAGCTGCAGGCGGAGCCATAGGTAATCATCGATACACACGATTTGCGTGTGCAGGCGCTGCAGGTCCGGCTCTGAAACACAGCAACCACATTACAACCGAATCCGCTTAATACCGGAATCAAATCCCGGCCATTTAGTCCAATATACCGCAGCCAACCGTCCAATGCATCGGTAATCCGATCCTTCAAGCCGCTTTCTTCCACAAGACCGACGCTAAGTCCCACCAATAGCACAACCGGAAAAGCCCACAAAAAGGAATACCATCCTAAGGTCAATATCCCATAATCTCCAGCAATGACCGCTTGAATGATAGCCGGGAATTCGCTAAATAGAGCTGTCAACGGACGGATGACTGCCTGATCTGCTATCGGCTGCATCCATGCGGAGAAAAGGTACGCCGCGTAAACGGGAACGGCAAAAATCAGAACGGTCACCAGCAGCGATAATCCTCTTCCCCACACGCGATGCTCGAACCAGGTTGTCTGGGGACGGACCACGGGAATCTCTGGTGCCAGCAGTGGAATTGCAGTGGAACGCATAGGCTTCGCCGCAGCTATGACTTGAATCAGGCTTTGCTGCTTATGAACCTGCAAGCTCCGTGAATCGGCTGATGCAACCGGAATCCCAAGCCATTCGCGATAATAGTCCATGATTTCGTGCAGCTTGGCCGATGACTTATCTTCGAAGGTTAGCAGCAGCAGTGTTTTTTTGCTATGCAGGTTCACGGCATCCAGCAGCAAAGGAAGCTCGACTTGTGCGTGGGTGCCGCGCACCACAAGCACAACCGTATCTGCCTCATACAACTGCTCGAGAGCCAACTTGGTCGTTGCACTGTCATCCTTCAAACGGATGCCTGGCAGATCGGTTAATTCCAGCTCAGCAGACAATCGCGCTTTACGGCTCATGACTGTGGAACCGCGAAAGTTCGCTTCCTCTCCTGCTGCATCTCCAGTAAGTCCCCGAAACAATGACGATTTACCGGATGATTCAAAACCGATCAGAACGACACTGCTCGGGCTGGCTTTCACTTGACTCAGCACTGACAATCCTCCCCGCAGCATGATAAATCCTCAAGCAGCATCCCTTGTTTACGGTATTCCTCGATAATTGAAGCATCAAGTCCTAAGGAAGCCGCGATAGCCCGGGCCACAATCGCAAAGCGCTGCCTGAATTTATAAATAAAGCACAGCAGCAAATGATCATGTGCAACACCCGGACCGACAACAAATAATCCTGGCGTCAGCGTCGATTCATCATTTGCATTCAGCCTTACTTCACCCTGCTCACCTCGCTCAAATAAGTTTCCGATCAAGCTCAAACTTCCATTAAAGCCTGTGGCCAATAATGGCGGATGCTCCGTTGTGACGAACTGATGCTCTCCTACTTCATTTTCGCAATAAACGATAAATCCGCCTTCCTCGGTTGGCTCTACCCAGTGAACCTCATAACCGCCCATAAACTCGATTAGTCCGCCAGCGTTTGCCTCCTTTAATCGATCCTTCGTATAAGGCGTTAATTCCACACTGGGATCGCTGCTGCCCTTTCTTTCCCAACGATTGCTGCGATCAATTACTTTGACCCTCTTATTCAGCCTGCTCAGGTGAATGGCGGCATCAATACCGCTTTCATAGCCCCCGATGATCACGATTTCTTCGCCATCAATCTGCTTCCACTCGTCTACAAGACTGTTGTGTATGCAATGCTCAGCTCCAGGAAATCCATCCAGACGCGGATATTGAAATTCACCTGCCGCCCAAATAACGAATCGACTATGCAGAGGTCCATCCGAGGTATCCACAACAAACCCACCGTCCTCTGTCCGCACAGCTTCCACATCGATACCCGTTTGGATAGGCAGCTTCTTATAATCAGCAACTGCCTGCAAATAGTCAGCATAGTCTGTCCCTGAAGGATGCTCCGTTCCAAGCGTGTAAGCCGGTGAGGTACTTAGCGCAATCGCGTTCAAATCCAGCAAGCCATAAGCATTACTCGTAAAGGACGGGGTAATAAAGCGCATTTCCTCCGGCCACAGCAAAAATGAAGCCCCTACCTCACTTCTTTCCAAAATAACGAATTGGGTCAAACCCATATCCTGCAAAGCAATACCGACACCTATCCCTGCCGGTCCGGCTCCAACGATAATACAATCAAATCGATCCATTCCTAAACCAACTCCTGATTTATGTCTATTTTAATAGTAATAATTACAATTTAAATGTATTAAAACATATTTTTTTTCAATAGGCAAGCATTGTTTACACAAAAATAGAACCGTACCCGCGAGAGTCATCCTTCATTTCTCTCTGCAGCACAGCTCTCCCAAGGATTCTTGCCTCAAAGGCTTATACCAAACGTCAATTTATGGATGAAGTTTAAACGAATGAGTCATACTATGGTCATCTTAATGCCATTTGAAGGAGCGACAGCCATGATTAGTAATCGCGAGCTGAAGAATGAAATCGAGCAATTAAATGAACAAAATCAAGGCTTGACCCAGGAATTGCAATCGATTAAAGAAATGCTTCAAAACCAAGTCAACAATAACGGCCAGTCAAATTGGAATAGCGGGTCAAATTCAACTGGTGGTCAAGCAAAACAAGCCAACGGCGGTGGCCGCTCATCCGGAGATAACTCAAAGCAGGCCGGCGGCGGCAATGATTCTTCCGGGGATAATTCCAAGCAGGGCGATAGCGGCGGCAGTGATTCTTCCGGTGGTAATTCAAAGCAAGCCGATAGCGGCGGCGGTGATTCTTCCGGCGGTAATTCCAAGCAGGCTGACAGCGGTGACAGTAATTCTTCCGGCAGTAATTCAAAACAGGCTGACAGTGGTGGCAGTGATTCTTCCGGCAGTAATTCCAAGCAGGCTGACAGCGGTGACAGTGACTCTTCCGGTGGCAGCAATTCTTCCGGCAGCGATTCAGAACAAACCGATAGCGGTGGCAATCAAAGCGGCAGTTATGATGGATCCAGCGGACAAGATAGTGATTTTCAAGCAATTGCCCAGGACTTTTCCAAGCTCAAGGACTTAACCAGTCAGTTGGAATACAAAATGCAAAGCTATATATCCAATCAAACCTCCGGCAAACCACTTAAAGAAGAAGATGTGATTAATCTGGTTCTTGCGATGATGAACGGGATGATCGATTGGACTACAGACCTCATATCCCGACAAAATCAACAATCAGGGCCTTTGCAATAAATGGTGTCAGCTCCTGCGAGGCAGCCAAAGTTCCTTACATAGTCATCCCACAGTGTGAGCAAAACTTCGTATCCGCATCATTGACGGTCCGGCACCCCTGGCAAATAAGACGGATTTCAGCCGCAGATGCTTTCTCTTCATATGAGCTTGCAAACGAATATCCGCAAGCCGGACAAAATTTAACCTCACTGGCAACAACCTTGCCGCAGCGGCATTCCTTCATATGGCGGGCTTGTTTGATTTTCAGTTCAATGGACTGGATTTCCTGTCGCAAGGCGCTAATGTGCTGACAATGGGCGGTCACTTCCTTGTCCGCCTGTTTCCAATTGCCCGCCGTATAAGCTTTATATACCGCTTCCCCAATGAGCTTATTTGTCTTCTCCTGCTCTTTTTCCTTAGCTGTAATTTGCGTACGCAGTTTAGTGGTCTCGACCGTCTGCTGCGCTTTTTTGGCTGCGCCCGATGCACCTTGCTTCATCTTATCAAAAAAAGACATAAGACATCTCTCCTTCACCTCGTAGTTCTTCCTACTACAAAGCTATGAAGCAAAGACAGATCCTCATGCCCATTATTAATAAATTAAGCGATTTTGTATACTACCCATACCGCTTTTGCTAAAAAAACCGGCGCAGCAGCGAAACACCCAACAACACGATGACAATGACGCATAGGAGCAGCAGCCTTTTTTCCTGCTTGTCAAACTTATTCATCCATTCATCCACTTCCCTTAATACATCGCTTTTTTTGCTACTATGGGTGGGTCTGTAATAGGGATTCCAGCACGACAGCCACACCATCCTGATCGTTGGTCGCTGTCATTAGCTTTGCCTTTAATTTCAACTCGTCAATGGCATTGCCCATGGCTACCGGATACCCGCACATATCAAACAGCTCAAGATCATTATAATCATCTCCAAAAACCATCACATGATCAGGGTGTATGCCTCTGCGTGTCAATACAGGCAGCAGGGCAGCTGCTTTGGAAACACCGGCATTCATAATTTGTATCAGTCGGCCTTTATCCGTCAACATGATTTTGACGCGATGTCCAAATTCACGGTTCAACTCGGTATAGATATCATCGTCATTCGAGAGCAGCATTTTGGAAAGCAAAAATTCATTCAGCTCTTCTCGTGTGCATACTTCAGGAAACGGGGTACCATCCGGAAAACCAAGAAGAATGGCATGCTCTGGGGTCAGACTGCGATTGCAGAGCATCGTACCCGTTACTTCAAAAGATACAATTTGTCCCGAATTCCGCCTCATAATCGCCTCATAGAGTTCAACCTTCGTCTGCTGATTCATCCATAGATGATCCTCCGTATCGTAAGCAGAATCAACAGTATGGGCACCGTTATAGTAGATTATACAACCCATTTCCAGCATCTCAGGGGGTAACAGCATACGCAAAGACCTCGCAGGCCTTGCTGTAGCAAGGATCATATGAATACCAGCCCGATAACACGATATGAGGGCTTGAAGACTGCGTGCTGATACTTCGCGACGGCTATTCAAGAGCGTTCCATCCAAATCCAGGACAACAGCCTTAATTATATCCATTGTGACCTCCAGAGGAAAATTTTTACTATGATATCATAGAGGCTTCGCTTTGTAAATCAATGGGTCTAGCGAAATGGATTGTGGCGGTTCTGCTAGTTTATTTGTTACAATATGACATGCACACAATAGTTTGAGAATCTGTGTGTCAACGAAAGGAAGAGCCGACAGTGAAAGGTTTTATACTCGATTTGGATGGGACTTTATATGATGGGGATGCGCCTATTCCCTATGCGCCGGCATTTATCGAATGGCTGCGCAGTCATCATTATCCCTATTTATACGTAACGAACAACTCGTCGCGTACGCCAGAGCAGGTGGCAGCGCACCTTCGTAAAACTGGTATTGAGGCTTTGCCGGAAGAGGTGCTTACCTCATCCCAGGCAGCCGCACTTTATATGCAGGAACGGGCCAGTAATAAACAGGTATATGCGATTGGAGAAACAGGGCTTCAGCAGGCGTTGCAGGATGCAGGCTTTCAGACGGTTGAGCAAGGCTCTCAGCCAGCCTTTGTTGTGCAAGGGATCGATCGGGAATTCAGCTATGCCAAGCTGTCAACGGCAGTTCGATATATTCGTGGTGGCGCAGCCTTTATATTGACCAATCCCGACCATCTGCTGCCAATGAACCATGAGCTTCATCCGGGTGCAGGCTCCATTGCCGCAAGTATAGAGCGGGCCAGTCAAGTGGAACCAACGATTATTGGCAAGCCATCTCCGATTATTATGAATTATGCTATTGCCAGACTTGGCCTGCCATCCAATCAAATATGGGTCGTCGGCGATAATTTGCAAACCGACATACAAGGCGGATTAGCCGCGGGCTGCCGAACCGCACTTGTGCTTACGGGTCTCGTTAAACCAAATACATTGGAAGCACAAGAGCAGCGAACCGGTATACGGGCAGAGCTTGTCTGTGACCATTTAATGCTGCTGGCCGAAGCTCTAAGCCAAGAAAAAGAGGGTTGATCAGATGAACCCTACAATTATTAGTCTTATACGCCATGGAGTAACAGATGTCAATCGCGAGCCTATCTTTCAAGGACAAATGAACAATCCGTTAGCGATTGAAGGAACCCGTCAAGCCCAGCTGCTGGCAGCGCGGTTGTCATTTGTGAAGGTTGATGTGCTATACAGCTCTGATCTGCTGCGTGCCGTGCAAACAGCCGCCATTATCGTGAAGCCGCACGACAAGGAAATTCGAACCTCCTCCCAGCTGCGGGAAATTAACCGTGGCGACTGGACGGGAATGAGCTACAAGGCTTGTGCTGCCGCCGATCCTGCTGGCTGGCAGGCAAGTCGGATCAATCCGGAATTCCGTTCTCCTGGCGGAGAATCCTTCGTAGACCTGCACAAGCGGGTTGTTACGGAGATTGAGCGTATCGCCATGCTCCATCGCGGGACGCATATTGTCATCGTTACACATGGAGGTCCGATTCGCGCCTTCCTGCGTCATGCTGTTGGACTTCCAGCCCATCATATGCAGACATTCGAAGCAGCGAACACGTCCATCAGCCGCTTTAAGCTCGAGGACCAGCAGTGGTCGCTGCTGCAATTTAACGACCACGCCCATCTTGAGCCTAACAGCTTTGTATCAGGGTCTTGATGTACCCAGTGCCAGCTAGCTGCCTTGTCAGATGGGTTCGAAGCCTGGCATAGGGGTATATGAAGAATGAAGCCTCCATTCCCGCTTTGCAGCGATCCGGAGGCTTCATTCTTATCAAATATGGAGACTATGCCTGCCCATCCAGGGGAAGTCCTTCTTCGCTCAGGCGTCCTTCCTTGGCATCCTTCGCCAGACGCTCCAGCCAGCGCAGCTGGGTGAGGCCGTGCTCATAGGAGCAGTACATCATATGCAGCACGCCGCGCGGCACAATCGGAATATGCTCCTCATAAAGATCCTTCATTTTGCGATTCTTCAGCTTCTGCTCTTCGATTTTCTTTACAATAATCTCATAGATTCTGCCTTGATCCCCATAACCCGAGAACATTAATGCCGTTACCATCGGATAATAGACAGGGGATTTTTCCTGAAATTGCTGCAGCAGCAGCTCTTGAAACAACAGCTTGCCGGAGGGTGAAATCCGATATATGGTCCGATCCGGCCTGCTGCTGTCCTTGACGGTTTCAACGGTCTCGATATAGTCATTTTTTTTCAACTGCTCGATCGCATAGTACAAGGAACCATCACGCATTTTGATATAATGATGCATTTCACGTTCCATCATCGTCTGCTTGATTTCATAGGGATGGCTTTCTTTTTCCATTAAAAGCCCGAGAATAACCAGCTTCATGGACATGGAGCACTCACCTTATTTCTGAAAATTTCAAGTACTGACACTACGCCTTTTGCTTCGTATGCGAAGGGATTTCCATCCTCGCCTTACCCATCAGCAAAATGCAGATCAAGGCGGCGACCGCCATGATCAGTGTACACTGAAAAACAACAGCAATCGAATCTGCCAGCCCAACCGTCAGCTTTTCCAATACTTGCGGTGGAATCTTGGCTCTCACATCAGGCTGCAATAGCGCTCGCGGATCGATTTGTGCCATATTGGAGCCTGGAAGCAGCTCTGTCAGCCGCGAGGTCAGTGCACCCGTCTGCACACTTCCAAGTATGGTTACCCCGATAGCCGAGCCGATCGAACGAAAGAAGGCAACCATGGACGTCACGGTACCGCGGAACTCAAAGCCTACATTATGCAGCGACGACATCGAGACCACCGGAAAGGATGCTCCAATCCCCAGGCCCATAAGAATCATATAAACGATCACCAATGGTCGTGGTGTCAGCTGTGGAGTCGTACCTCCGAATATACCCAACAGCGATTGAACCCACGCAGGCGAATAATAGGACAACGTCGATAACAACGAGGTTGCTATAAGCAGAAGTGCACACGATACGAGCAATATATTACGGTAAGGCAATTTACTGATAAAGCGGCCTCCAAATACACTGCTGACCACAACACCCAGCATCATCGGAGTCAGCACTTGCCCGGCACTTGAAGCCGAGCCTTGATACACACCTTGTATAAACAGAGGAATGTAAGAAGCGGCAGACATCAGGATCGCTCCATAGAACAGGCTTGTTCCCATACTCGCTGTAAACAGCTTATTGCGAAACAATTTAAGCGGTACGACAGGATCCGATACTTTAGTCTCGATCCAGAGAAATAACGCCAGCAGAATGACAAAACCGCTGAATAAGCCATAGCTCTGCAGAGAGTTCCAGGCGAACTCCTTGCCTCCAAGCTCTAACCCGAACATCAGACACAACACGGAAGCGGCAAAAGTGATGGTTCCCCACCAATCGATTTTTTGATTCGGATTACTTGGCAATGTCGCGTGATAAAATAAAGTGATCAGCAAGAGAGAGACCACACCAAGCGGCAAGTTAATGAAGAAGATCCATTTCCAATTTACGTAATCCGTAAAATAAGCTCCGGCCAGCGGCCCCAACACACTCGAAATACCAAAAACGGCACCGAACAAGCCCTGCATTTTACCCCGCTTTTCAGGTGGAAACAGATCAAATACGATAGTGAACGTAATCGGCATCAGTGCGCCACCGCCAATACCCTGAATTGCCCGATAAACGATCAATTGGAACATACTCGTTGAAGTCCCGCACAAGGCAGAGCCGATCATGAACACGACCAAGCCAAGCAGGAAAAATTTCTTGCGCCCATACATATCGGACAATTTACCGAAAATCGGCATCGATACGACATTGGCAATCAAATATGCGGAGAATACCCATACAAACTTGTCCAAGCCACCAAACTCACCGACAATCGTTGGCATCGCCGTAGAGACGATCGTTTGGTCTAGTGAAGACAGAAGCAGGCCCAGCATTAATCCGACGATCGTCAGACGGACGTTAGATTTTTTGTTAACCATCATTTCACCCTCATTTTTACTTTTATACTTACGTTAATTATTATATTCAAATTTGAGTAATTAACAAGTGATTAATCAAAAATTAACAAGGAATATCGGCTCATTTTTTAGAAATTCCCTTATTTAGGTTTGCTCCTCGCTGCCATGTGTCATATAATGTCTATATTGAGAAATTGTATTTATATTATAGGGTAAATCGATAAAATTTATCTATTTTTCAAATCGGTTTATATACCCACCTAAGGCACAACTTTTTAGAGAGGAGGGTCCGATTAAGTGAATTTGAACCAACTCGAAACGTTAATTACGATTTCCAAAACCATGAGCTTCCGCAAGGCGGGCGAGTTGCTCAATCTCACACAGCCAGCTGTATCCGCTCAGATTAAAAGTCTGGAGGATGAG
Source organism: Paenibacillus sp. FSL H8-0034 (assembly GCF_038000305.1). Taxonomy (NCBI): domain Bacteria; kingdom Bacillati; phylum Bacillota; class Bacilli; order Caryophanales; family Paenibacillaceae; genus Paenibacillus; species Paenibacillus sp. FSL H8-0034. The sequence goes on along the minus strand of NZ_JBBOBS010000001.1, from coordinate 2,045,145 downwards.
TTCAAGACCGTACTTATTGACCGTAACCAGCCAGTAACCCTGACCGACAGCGGACGCATATTTCTCGAACATGCAGAATTAATTTTGCATACGGTTGAGGATATGAAGGAACGACTGAACGATTTGAACCATACGCCGCAGGGCCATATCCATCTGGGAACGACTACCTCCATTGCCATTCAGATTTTACCGCGTGTGCTGTCCTATTTTCAAAATCAATTTCCATTGATCAAAACAACGATCCACTCGATGACAACCTCACAAATCATGCATAGCGTCGAGAATGGCACCATTGATATCGGCATTACGTACTTATTTGAAAAACAGCCTTCACTCGAAAGCTCGGTGCTGTACTACGATACTTTCGAATTGGTCGTATCACCTAATCATCCGCTCAGCCGCTACGCTCACGTACCTATAGAGAGGCTGCATGACATTTCGTTAATTATGCTTTCGCCTGAAACAGCAGGCCGCAGGTTTGTCGATCAAATTTTCAAGCAGCTTAACATCACTCCGCAAATCGTTATGGAGCTGTCCAGCAGCGAAGAGGTCAAACGAATGGTCGAGCTGAATTTAGGAGCTGCGATTATTTCCAAGATGTCGATAGCTAACGAGCTTCGCTTGGGTACCCTAAAGATGGTTAAAGTTCATGAGCTTGAAATCAGCCACCCTGTCGGCGTTATATATAAATCCGGACGCTATTTAAGCTCGGCGCTGCATCAATTCTTACTGGATTTAAAAGGCATGCAAGAAATACAATTTATCGGATCGGAGTGAATTTTAATGAAATTCGATTTACACACACATCATGAACGCTGCGGCCATGCCGTAGGCACGATACGCGATTATGTCGAGGCGGGTATTCGTCATGGACTATCGGTAATCGGGATCTCTGACCATTCTCCCTATTTCGGGAGTTCGAAGGAACGGGAACAGCCGGGTATTGCAATGGGCAAAAGCGAGTTCGCGATCTATATTGATGAAGTGTTGAAGCTCAAGCAGGAATACAGCGGAAAAATCGATGTGCTGCTGGGCGTCGAGTCTGATTTTTTCCCTGAGCATGCAGAGCTGTATCGACAAATATATGAGCAATACCCTTTTGACTACATTATCGGCTCCGTTCATTTGTCCGGGGGTACGAGTATTTTCAACAAAACCCGTTTCCAGGGACTAACCGATGCTCAGCTTGTTGAACAAAAAGACATTTATTACGGTCTGATTGAGCAATCAGCTCGCAGCGGTATTTTTCAAATTCTTGGGCATATTGATGCGATGCGTGCTTACTTTGTCCCTTTTTCGGCGGTACCGACCGATTCCGTGGATCGCACCCTCCAGATCATTGGCGAGCAAGATGTCGCAATCGAGATCAACACCTCCGGTAAAACCAAAGCCTGCGGCGGCTGGTATCCGGTTGATGAGGTTCTTGAACGGGCGCTTCATTACGGAGTCAGAGTTACCTTCGGATCGGATGCCCATGTGCCTGAGCGTGTAGGCGATGACTGGGACGAGGTCAGCAAGCGTTTGAAGGAGATTGGCTTTAAGGAATGGGTGTATTTCAAACAAAAGGAACGTCAAATCGTCCCTTTGTAAGTTCAAATGAGGAAGACGTACAACCAGTCCGCATGACGGGCTGGTTGTTTGTTTACTGATTAGACTGAAAATTATCAAGTCCTAAACTTAAGAAAATCAAATAACATAAAGGGCTTCACATAATCCTACAGATCGGTCCCTAGATGTCCTTGATGGATGCCGCTTGCGAAATTCTTTCGCGAATGGCTTCTTCAGTTCGTGGGACAAGAAAATCCACCATCATTTCCGCGTTTGCTTGCACTCCCTCGATGAAAGGACGGAAACTCTTATTATATTCTTGGAACGCAAGTTCAAAATTCCCATGGTTTCTTTGGAAAGCATCAGCCAAGGCTGCCGCCCCATCTATGGCCAGTGACCCACCCATGCCAGCAGCCGGAGAGGCGCAGTATCCAGCATCACCGACCAGCGCTACCCTGCCTTTTGTCCACGACGGCATTTTCATTTGGCACAGCTTGTCAAAGTAAAAAGTTTTTGAGTTCTTCACTTCTTCCAGCAATTCCGGCGTTCGCCAGCCTAGTCCGGAAAATTGATTCAAAATTATATTCCTCTGCTGTTCTTCGTTTCGGTAGTCGTAAGGTATTTCCTTTTCCGAAGAAAAGCAGAGGACGATATCGGTTTTATTATTGTAGGTGTTCAGCATGACCGCCTTGCCCGGCTCATTGTACATCTGTGTCGTATTCTCCCGGATCAACAACTTATCCACGATCGTGATAGAAAAATAAGTTTTAAGAAAATGCGAAAAATCCGTCTCCTCGCCGAACCACAATTTTCTGACGACCGAATGAATACCATCACAGCCGAATAGCAGGTCATACGACCGCTTTTGTCCCCCTTTAAAAGTTACCTCGACGCCATTACTTTCTTCCTTCAACGATGTTATGCTGTGGCCGAAAATAAACTCGACATCATCTTTGACAGCTTCGAACATGATATTCAACAATACATCTCGCTCGATTTCATATTCATCTTCTACGAGCTCCTCGCGGAATTCCAATCTTTCAGTGACATCATCGAAATTTTTGTATTCCATCAATCCCATCAGTATTTTGTTTGACTGGATTTGATCGAGCAGCCCCATGCGTTTCACAATGTCTACGGTATTTTCGCGGATATTTACAGGCGTGCCGCCTTTTTTTAGATCATTGGCAATCTCAACAACGGTAACATTGTAGCCTAGTTTCTTCATCCAGTAGGCTGTTGAGAGTCCGGCGAAACTTGCCCCGCTAACTAGGATATTATTTCTCATATATTCGTTCCTCCCATGATCCACAATATTTTTATTAACATTGAACAGGTTAAGATATTTTTATAAACTGAATATAAATAGCTCGTGTAGTTCGCAGATCATGCAACCTGAATCAATACGATAAAGAGTCTGTAACAATCATCACTTCAAAAGTAATTTATGGACCAGGCATGAGCTGCATGCGATTGTAAAAGAGCACAATTTTACTTCACCAGAGCAATCCAAGCACGTAAAAAGAACTGTATAAAGATGTTTCGCAGGAAGCACTCGAGGCCAATGCTTTGCGATATGCTCGACGTTGACGGCGGATGGCATGCCGCGGCTGCAGCTTGTGCTCCTGGTTCTTCGGATGAAGCCAGGCTTTGTGATCGGCGCGTCGACTACGACGGCTAGCGGAGCAGTCTAAAACTTATTTCCATTTACATTTACTGGAATACTACAACGACGCCTAATAATAGACAAAATACCCCTTACTCCGCTGAAATCGTGGAATAAGGGGTATTCGCCATTGCTATTGAATCTGCGTATGATGAGTCACTTCATATTGAGGCTGCTGGGTCGACCTGGAGTTTCCTCTCACCCATCTAACCAGTAAATAAATAATCGGTGTGCCTATAATAGACATCATAATCTTGACGCCGAACTCCGTACCTGTAGCTGCCACCATGTCCGGAATCGGCATAATTCCGATAAACCCAATCACGAAAAATACCGAGGTATCGAGCAGCTGACACGTAATCGTCGCCACATTGCTGCGCAGCCAAAGATGCTTACCGTTGGTTTTCTCTCTCAGACGAGTGAACAGGTACACATCAATATTTTGGCTGATTGAATAGGCTACTAAGGATGCGAGCACAATTCTTGGAACACCGCCCAGAATCGTTGCCAGCTCGGCCTGATTCTCGAAAAACACCGCTGAAGGCATATGAATGACGAGTGTGAACGCTCCAACCATGCAGGCATTCATAAACAACCCGATCCAGATCGCCTGCCGCGCGACCTTTCTCCCCCATATTTCCGATATCGTATCGGCAATGATAAACGTAATCGGGTAGAAGAAAATACCGGCTGTGACATCGGCAAAGCCGACATCGACAATTTTAATCGCCACAATGTTGGCAATCATCAACGACGAAATAAAAACTGCCATCAATAAAATCAGCTTTTTTGTCGTCCCATCTATCGGCAGATAAGGGATTGCCCCTCCTTTCGATAGATCACTTGCTGTACGGCTTGATTTGTTCATGCACTTACCTCCATAGTTTTGTTTATAGACAGGATGGTCGCGAACTGTCTTGGTACACTATACAATAAACCTTCCATTTGAACAATCTTAAATATCGATCAAACCCTAACGCCCAGCTTTATCTGGGAGTACGCCTACCCATAAGCAAGGCCAGCAGGAATCCGTACATAGCATGGCCCACAAGCCAGATGGCAATTGCGCTCACATCATAAATGGCAGGTGTTTTGGAAGATAACATGGTAGTCAGATACAGCACAGCTCCGACGATTACGCTCCACAGAACAAAGGTTTGCACAATTCGCTTGGCATAGTCTTTACGTCGAATGAGCTTGTAAAAAACGAGAGCTACAACGGCCGAGATGATCATATGTATAGAAAATTCAGTCGCTTCAGTTAAGGTCAGATCTCGCAGCACAGGTACATAATCCACATTCAGCAAAAGTGTATACACCCTTATTTTCCATTCAAATTCCACGATTCTAAAAAAAATTCCAATGAATAAACCGGCTCCAATGCCGGCCCAAATCGCTCTTTGCATAATAACTTCCTCCCCCCTGCCTTATGAATATATTTTACCGCGTAGAGGGCTGTGATAGCAAAATTAGCGTTTTCCAGTATTTACACATCCCTGAATCCTGCCAAATGAACTTTTCCCTCCGAATAGAGTTAGTACTAACTTCACTAAGAGGGGAAGAGCCGCATGAAAAAATCAGCTTCGTACATAGCGCTTGGACTTGTAGTTTTTGTGGGAGGACTCGGTTCGGGAATTTCGTTGGCTTCTGGGAACATACAGCAGGTAACCGCTGATTTGTCCCCATTTTATTGGAAGGCGGGTGATACCCGTTATTCAGCGCAGGATGGCTATAACGATGGAACTGAGCAGCTTCCGGGAAGCATGAACTATAAAGGCACCACCTACATCCCTATCCGCCTGGCAGCCGAAACGCTTGGGTACGAGGTGGGATGGGACGACTCCTCGAAAACCGCCACCTTTATCGATCCGGCTCAAAGCGATGATCCTGGCCTGGATCTGCCTGCGCCCTCCCAGACGGATTACGCGCCTAACAAGGCGGTGCTCAAAACCTCTTCCGTTATGCTGGAGAAAGCAGATACAAATGCAGCCGTTGTGCAGACGATACCAGCGAATGCCAAAGTAACCGTCACGGCGGAGGTAAATCGGGAATGGCTCGCGATTACCGTTAATGGCCGACAAGGCTATGTATCTGCCGCAGCAACGGATTACCGGTTCAAGGCGGACCGACCCGCATGGGAGCAAAGGGCTGATGCAGTAATTGCCACCGGCCTAAAGTATATGGGCACACCTTATCAGTTCGGCGCCTCCTCCAAGCAGACAGCTACGTTCGATTGTTCGTCATTCACACGGTATGTCTTTGGTGAAAACGGAGTGACGCTTCCACGGGTTTCCAGAGAGCAAAGCCAGATTGGACAAGATGTAGATATCACCAAAATTCGCAAAGGCGATCTGGTTTTTTTCACGACACCCCAACGGAAAAATGAATCAGGACTCCAGCGGATCGGACATGTAGCCATCTACCTCGGAGACAATAAAGTGCTGCATACGTACCGGGTAGGAATTGGCGTCATTGTGACGGATTTGGATGACAGCTGGAAGGGTCGCATCATTTCGGCTAAGAGAGTCATAACTTGAAAAATTGCGAGCGATTCACACGAACAAATAAAGTTGGTTCGTGAACTGAATCTCATCATTAAGCTGATTCCCCATGTCTATGTTGAACGTATCACCAAAAAACCGGAGGCTATAATTAGCCATCCGGTTTATTCGCAATTAAATAAATATCCAGATTATCATTTCTTTGTGTTATTTTTATTTTTTGCATACCATTCATTAATTGACGCTTCCATTTCCTTGCCCCCCGCTGCTTCCCATTCCGTATTAAACGCGTCCAGATCCGCTACCTTTTTATTGCCAAGTAATACTTTTACAACAAAATCACTTTGCAGTTTACCAAGCGACTGCTTGTATCTCAGATTAGCAGCGTTGGGAGGCATATATCCCGCCGGATCTTTAACCATAACTTCTTTGAGCTGACGATTTACCTGCTCAAAAGAGCTAAACATATTTGGATCCCTGCGTAAACGGCCTTGCCACATCGTCGGGTAATCCTTCTGGTCAAAGCCTGGCATAAACCACCAAGCAAAAGCAAACTTTTCTGAAAATGCGGGCTCTATCGGATAGTAGTTGCCGTTTTCGATTTTAAAAGTTACTCCTTCATCGCCCATAACCGTTTTCATAAAGATGTCCGGGTTTTCCCGCTGCATTCGCAAATTCATATACTTGATGGCATGTTCCGCATTTTTGCTTGCTTTGGGGATCGACAATATCCGCTGAACATCCACTGGAACACCCACGCCGGCTTTCCCATTTTTATCCTTCAACGGATCGACAATATCGGTTGTCGCATTCGGGAATGCTTTGGACAAGGCAGGCGCAATACGTGCGTGCTCATTCCAGCCGGAATAAAAGGAGAATGCTTTGCCGCTGGAGAACTTTTCCTCCACCGTCTTGGTTTGATTAATGGCAAAGTCCGGATCTAGCAAACCTTCCTGATACAGCTTCACCAAGTAAGTCAGGTAATCTTTGATACCCGGCGTTTTCATAAGCGGTAGCAGTTTTCCATCGACCTCATTCCAATCATTATATAGGCCGAATCCACTCATCAAGGTATTAATATTCCAAGTCGCAGCAGAAAACGGAATTCCATCTTTATTAGATTCCTTTACAGCCTTTAACACCTGATAAAATTCATCCGGGGTTTGGGGCATCTGTAAATTAAGCTGCTTTAAGAGATCTGTTCGAACCTCGATTCCCCTGCGAATATTAAGGCTGTCCTGCATATATGGAATGCCGTATAATTTTCCGTTTAGCTTGGTTTGCTCCATATCTGTGGGAACAATTGCTTTTTTAATATTAGGGCCATACTTATCAACAAGTTCTGTAATATCCGCCAATGCCCCCTGCGTAGATAACTGGGCATATTGAGCCGGCGACAACATCAATATATCTTTATCTGTACCTGACGCAATCTCAATATTCAGCTTTTCGTCGGCTTTATCCGCCGGCAGCATGGAATATTCCAGGTTATAGCCTGTCAGCTTCTTGATATCATCGACCACACCCTGCTTTTGAATATCAAATGACGTGCTCGGTCCCAAATATTTCAATGTCGGCTTTACTTCTTCCTTGGATGCCGGCTTGGTATTGTCTGCACTTTTCTTGGATGCCGCATCCTCATTTCCACTGCTCGCACAGCCTGCGACAAGGCTCAATGCTAACCCGGTGACGATGCTCTTACTGATCCATTTATTCAACTAAATGACCTCCCCTATTTGATATACACTGTTGTAAGACGCTGTTTCCCCTTCAGTGCTACCGATATTTCTATACGGTCTTGACGCTGCTATCCTTTGACTGAACCCAATGTTAAACCTTTAACAAAATACTTTTGCAGGAATGGATAAACAACCATGATTGGAAGCGCTGACACAACAATTGTCGCCGCTTTGACTCCTTCACTTGTGATATTCATCATTTCGTCGGAGGACATTTCCTTCAGATTCGTATCTGAATTGACAATCATTTCATATAAAAACAACTGCAGTGGCTTTAAATCCTGACTGTTAATATAGATCATCGCATTAAAGAAACTGTTCCAGTACCCTACTCCATAAAATAAACCGATCGTCGCAATGACTGGCATGGATATCGGCAGCACGATCTCAAATAATATGCGCATATAAGAAGCGCCATCAATCTTCGCGGATTCCTCCAGGCTCTCCGGGATCCCCTCAAAAAAAGTTTTCATCACCAGCATGTTGAAAGGCACTATAATTCCTGGCAAAATAAGTGACCATAGGCTGTCAAGAAGTCCCAGGCTTTTCATTAACACATACCCCGGGATAATCCCTCCGCTAAACAGCATTGTGAAAACATATAGCATTAGAATAGCCTTTGCACCCTTAAATCCGGGTTTGGAGAGAGGATAGGCTGCCATCACCGTAACAAGTAGAGCCAGTATTGTTCCTACTATGGTAATGAATAGCGAGTTGCGGAATGCGCTCAAAAATCCGGATTTAACAATGACGAAATAAAAGGTATCCCATTGAATCCCTACCGGAAACAGCCCTACCTTTCCAGCGGTTACCGCGGTTTCTTCACTGACAGACTTGGATATTACATGCAGGAACGGCAGCAGACATAACAGCCCAAAGACCGTTAATACAAGCCCATTCACATAAGGAAACAGCTCTCTTTTGGAAAAGCTTGATTCTTTTTTCATAGTCCCCCTCCTTCTACCAAATACTCCGACCCAGAACCCTACGACTAATCGAGTTACTTCCAACGATCAGTATGAATGCGACAACCGATTCGAACAAGCCAAATGCAGTACCCAAACTGAAATCCATCCTACCCAGGCTTACGCGGTATACATAGGTTTGTATAATATCCGCTACCTCATACACCGCCGGATTATACATTGCCAGCACCTGCTCAAAACCGGCATTCAGAACATGACCTACCTTCAAAATAAATATAAGCACAATCACGGGAAGAATGCCCGGTATCGTAATGTGCCACATTCGTTTGTAACGGCCTGCCCCATCGATCACCGCCGCTTCGTACAGCTCAGGCGAGATTGAAGTCATTGCAGCCAGGAAAATGATCGTACTCCAGCCGGTTTCCTTCCACCCTTCCGACATGACAAGCAGCGAACGGAACAGCCCGGGGTCCGTGAAGAAGCTGATCTTTTGCCAACCGAGGTCGGACAGCAGTTGATTAACCACTCCAAAGCTGCCAAGCAGTGTATAAAACAATCCGAATACGACCACCCATGATAAAAAATGCGGCATATACACCAAGGTTTGGATGGTGCGTTTAAAGTAAACCTGACGGACCTCATTCAATAACAAGGCCAATACAATCGGCATCATAAACAGAAACGCCAGCTTGTAAATACTTATAATAAGCGTGTTAGCAATAATCAGTAAAAACTCAGGACGTGTAAATATTTTCTCAAAATGAGCCAAGCCAACCCAGTCGCTCTGGATGATCGAATCCATAACATTGGTGCCGGCGAACATGTTAAAGTCTTTAAAGGCAAGTGTCAGACCATATAGCGGAATAATTTTGAATAACAGCAGTACCGCTAACCCTGGTAAAGACATCAAATATAATGGGTAGTACTCTCTCATATATCGGATAATTTGCCCCAGCGTAACGGTAGAATGCTTCATATTTTCATGTGTTCTGGTTTGTTTTCCCAAACATTTTGTCTCCTTCCCAAGTTGCTTTCTGTTGTGATAATGTAATCGTAACCCCCTCATCAACATCATAAGGTTTCATGAAGACGCTAACAATCAGACAATCCTATAATCCGTTGTCAAATCTTATAAACTTTCAAGAGGTGGTTTCTAATGTACAAGCTGATCATTGTGGATGATGAAGAATCGACGTCCTGTGGACTGCGCGATTATTTTGATTGGAAAGCGCATTCAATAGAAGTTGTCGGCATAGCCAATGATGGGTTAACCGCACTTCCTATGATTGAACAATTATCACCTGATATCGTAATTACTGATGTGAAAATGCCTTTTCTAAACGGAACAGAGCTTGCTGACAAGCTAAGGGAGAAGCAGATTCAGGTCAAAATCATTTTTATATCAGGCTATGACGATAGCGAATATTTAAGATCAGCCTTAAAGGTTGAGGCTATTGATTATTTGCTGAAACCGATTCAATTTCCCGAACTTCATCAAGTTATCGGCAAAACGGTGGAGGCTATCCGGGTTGAGAGTGAGCAGCAGCGATTGCTGGAGGACATGAATCAGAAGCTGATTCAAAGCTTTCCACTCTTGCGAGAGCAATTCCTATCTTATCTCGTTCGGGACGGATTTCAAGACCAGGGTGCGCTGCAAAGTAAACTGGATTTTTTTGAAATCAAGCTCCATATGGAAGGGTTGTTCGGTGTACTTGTAGTAGGAATCGATGACACCTTCCAAACCTTTTTAAGTATGACGGAACGCAATCAACAGTTAATGGCATTTGCCATCCTGAATATATGTCAGGAAATCATAGACACCTACTCACGAGGGTATGCGTTTCAAATTGCCCCGGGTCGTTTTGTTTGCATTCTATCGATGCATTCCCAGGATGAAGAAGACACCCTTTATTCATTGTTAAATGAGATGAAAGTGAACCTGGAACGGATTCTGAAATGGACGTTCACGTTAGGTGTGGGCCCTGTTGTCACTACGTTGATGGATATACCAATTTCCTATAAACAGGCCGTAACCGCAGCCAGTCAAAAGCTGTATCTCGGCAACAGCCGGATCATTATGATGGAAAGTCTGGAGCCCGTTAAGCATGCCTCTGTGCTGTTGGACTCGGGTAAGGCGGACCGCTTCACCACGGAATTAAAGATGGCTTCCGAGGAGGAGATTACTGTACTTCTGCAACAATATTTCAAACAAATCCGAGAAATAAAATCTTACAGCCTGCAGCAATGTCGACAGTTTTGCCTCCATCTTCATTTACTTGGGTCATTAGTCTGCGCGGACTTGGGGCTTGTGACCGACGACGATTCCCATCAACAGGAGCTAAGAGAACAATTGTTTCACAGTGAAACGCTGGATGACATGTACACTTTACTGCAATACCACTTCTCTGGATTGTGCCGGATCATTCGGGATAAACGCGAGGTAAAATCGAATCATGTTGTCAAGAAAATCAAAGAAATCATCCAGACGACGTACCACCGCAACTTGTCCTTAAACGAAATGGCCGAGCAGGTGTATTTGACGTCTACTTATATCTGTTTGATTTTCAAGCATGAAACCGGAGAAACGATTAACGAATATTTAACTAAAACACGGCTGGAAAAAGCTAAGGAACATCTGAAAGATCCGCTTCAAAAGTTGAATCAAATCGGGCAGTCGGTCGGATATCCGGATCCCAGTTATTTTACCAGACTGTTCAAGAAGCATACCGGAATGACCCCGACTGAATATAGGGAGCGAATCCTATGAAACGTTTGTTTGCGATGCTTACTATGTTCCGCAAGTTGAATATCGTCAAGCAAATGCTTGCGTTATATTTCATCCTGATCCTTATACCTTCTTTAGTCACCATGTTTATTTTTTATCAGCGCTCCTCCGATTTAATCGAACGTGAATACAATGTCACTACTTTAAAAACACTCAATCAGACAGCCAACAATGTCGCTTACTATTTTCGTAATGTCACCAACACGTCCAATATATTTATAAGCAATCCCCGACTTTATCAATATCTGGACAAAGAACAACGCTCACAGCCCTTTGATCTATACAACCAGATTGAACAAATGCGTGGAGATATCTCCAGTATTGAAAGTAACACGGATGTGTTCAAGGTCCGAATATTCGTTGATCCTAACCTGCAGTATGCCCGAGAGAAAATTCGTTTCTTCTCCATTGATACGATTCGTAATGAAGTGTGGTACCCCCAGGTACTTGACAAAGATGGCAAAATAGTTTGGATCGGTACACATGAACAAAGCTACCTCGACGAATTACAACCGTACCCAGTCATATCCGCTGCCCGAGTCATTCGCCATCCGTCCAACTACGATAAGGTCATAGGGATTGTAGTCGTAGATATGAAAGAGGAATTGATCGCCGAAAGTTTAATGAATGCGAATCTCGCCGAAGCCCGGAATCTGTATGTTGCCGATGCGAGTGGCCGAGCTATTAGCCATTCAGATCATTCCCTGATCGGAAAGCCTGTATTGGATGACGCTAGCCTGACCCAGATCCTGAAGGCTCCAGACGGTTATTTTAAACAAAACACAACCGATGGCACGCAATATGTTCTGTATCAGCAGATCCCTTACACCGATTGGCGTATCGTGGCCGAAATCCCGATCAGTCAAATCTCATCCAAGAATAAAACATTTACGAAAATGTCCGGTATATTTATCGCAATGGTTACGTTTATTGTGTTTATCTTGTCCATTGTTTTGTTGTTCGCCTTTATTATGAGAGGAATGAACAGTCGGATAAAGGAACTATCAGATATTATGGTCAAGGAAGGTATTGTTGATTATACAGGAAAGGTTGAAGAGGATTATGGTGTGCTGCAGAAGCTGGAGCATAACGTGATTCGCATTATTCAAAATGTTAAACAACTGACCGAAGAAACCTATCAAGGCAAGCTAAATCAACGGGAATTGGAACTTCGTGCATTACAGGCTCAGATCAATCCGCATTTTCTTTACAATACATTGGAGAGGATCCATTGGATGGCGATCAGCCGTAATGCGGACGATATAAGTGGAGTGATCGGCTCCCTGTCCACATACTTCCGGTTAACTTTGAACAAAGGTAAGGATATTGTCGAGGTACGCGATGAAATCCGGCTGGCTGAAGTCTATTTGGACATACAGAAGAACAGGTTTGGTGATCATTTCGAGGTGCAGTTCGATATCGAAGAAGCTGTACTTCCATTAAGGATGCCTAAGCTTACGCTTCAGCCTATTATTGAAAATGCTCTATTGCATGGAATCCGAAAAAAGCTGAATCATAAAGGAACAATCCGGATTTATGCCTCCCTTCAAGAAGATGATTTGATTGTAAGTATTGAAGATGATGGGATTGGAATGACGGAAGAACAAGTGATCCGACTCCAATCACCACCAACGGGTAAGGAAGAAACCAGCGGTTATGGTCTGTATAACGTTCATGAACGGATTAAATTATTCGCAGGTGACAATTATGGAGTAACAGTGGTGTCTATATCTGGCCAGGGTACGAAGGTAAGCATTCGTTTAAAAGCGAGTTCAGCAAATAAGGAAAAATCGCCAGCATCCGCAAAAGCGCCATCCGCCAACACATTTGAAAAACCCTAATGCGGGGTGGAAGTTCTGGTCTCTTTCTCCGGAATCGTTGCATAGTGAATCATTGCATCTGATACTTAATCATACGAATGTTCAGAAATTGTCCAGAATGCTTTGTTATACTATGGACACGTCCAACAAGGAGCATCGTTGACTCCTATAATGTCAGATGATGCAGTCCGGTTAAATCTAAATAGGAGTGAATGTGGATGAAACTGTCTTTAAGTGAAGCCAGATCCGTGAACAAGATTGAGATATCCAGGAAAAGCATCAGTACCTATTGTGTCAAGATTCACGGAGTCCCTGTAAATCGAACCCATGAGGAGGAAGTTAGTTATACTTGGAGCAGTAAACAAGAAGCATTAATATGTGCACGAGGCATCGGTAAAATGTTCAATCTACCGTCAGAGCTTATCCTCATCGACTCGGGTATTTAATAATACTATATAGCTAAACAGGACCTAAGCTCATACCGCCTCAGGTCCTGTTTAGCTATATAGTAGTCGTTCTAATTATCGCTGCTTCGCAGCTGATACCCTACGGCCCGCTTCCAGCCCGCAACGGCCGCCTCGCGTTTCACTTCATCCATACCCGGCTCATACGCACGATCAAAGCCCTTGAGCTGCTCCAGCTCGGATACATCCTGCCACACGCCAACCGCGAGACCTGCGAGAAATGCAGCTCCAAGCGCAGTGGTTTCAATCACCTTGGGACGTGTTACCGTCACGCCAAGCAAATCAGCCTGAAACTGCATCAAAAACTCATTGCGGACTGCACCGCCGTCCACACGAAGCTCGCGCAGATGTATGCCTGACTCAGCTTCCATAATCTGCAGCACATCCTGACTCTGGAAGGCAATCGATTCCAGTGCAGCCCTCACGATATGCGCTCTCTTCGAAGCACGCGTTAGTCCCGTTATCATTCCTCTTGCATCCGGCTCCCAATAAGGCGTGCCCAGGCCTGTGAATGCCGGCACAAAATATACGCCCTCCGTATGCTCTACTGACAACGCAACAGCCTCTGTCTCAGCAGCATCACCGATAATCCCCAACCCATCCCGCAGCCATTGAATAACCGTACCGGCATTAAAGACGCTGCCTTCGAGCGCGTAATAAACCTTGCCATTAAGCTTCCAGGCGATTGTCGTAATCAAGCCGTTTAGTGACATGACAGGCTTCTCCCCGGTTTGCTTCAGCACGAAGCAGCCCGTGCCGTAGGTATTCTTGGCCATGCCTTCGACAAAGCAGCCCTGTCCGAATAAAGCTGCCTGTTGATCTCCTGCCGCTCCAGCAATCGGAATACTGAAGCCATCGCCCAGAAGCTGGGTATGCCCATATACTTCACTTGAGGACCTCACCTCCGGAAGCATCGCGAGCGGAATATTCAAATCTCTTAGGATATCCTCATCCCATTGCACTGTATGAATATTCAGCAGCATCGTTCGCGAAGCGTTCGAGACATCTGTGACATGCTGACGTCCCTCAGTCAGCTTCCAGATCAGCCACGAATCGATTGTGCCGAACAGCGCATCACCACGCTCCGCTTTTTCACGAATATCCACATTTGAATCGAGCAGCCACTTGAGCTTGGTACCGGAGAAATAGGCATCCAGCAGCAAGCCTGTTTTACTGCGAATGGTCGGCTCCCAGCCTTTTAGCTTAAGCTCATCGCACATCGCGCTTGTTCTGCGGCATTGCCATACAATGGCTCTATGGAGCGGCTTGCCTGTAATACGATCCCAAACAACCGTTGTTTCACGTTGATTCGTGATGCCTATCGCTGCAATATCTTCAATTGAAAGCGATCTCACTGCCTCGCGAAGAACCTTAAGCTGTACTTGCCATATCTCTTCAGCATCGTGCTCAACCCAACCGGATTGAGGAAAATATTGGGTAAATTCCTGTTGAGCTGTGCTGACTATCACACCCTGTGGATCAAATACAATCGCTCGACAGCTTGTTGTCCCTTGGTCAATTGCAACGACATAACGCGGTTTTGTCATCGTGTCTCTCCCCCATTTCAACCCTATTCACGCGCATATTAGTTTTCAAGAAGCAATCTACCACATCCCGTTTTTAACTGTCAACCTTAAGTTATGCCACGTTAACCCTCTGCAGCAATCGCAATCCTATTATTGATTAATCGCTCGGCTCATGATATGATGACGGTAATATTCACACAAAAGACAAGTTAATAAGTGGTCAGAGACTAAGAGTGGACCGATACAACCTTTGGGGAGCCGTTTGGCAATTACCTCAGGGGGTGTGGCGGTCTTTTTTGTTGCTCTTTTTGCAAAAAATACGGTTAATACGAAGGATGGGGTAATGATGAGCTTGAATTTTTCTGGGGAACAACGGTCTGCCTATCTAAAAGCATTGGGATCTGAGACATTGGATATTCTCGTTATCGGAGGCGGTATTACGGGAGCAGGTATCGCATTGGACGCACAAACACGCGGGATGTCCACAGGACTTATTGAAATGCAGGATTATGCCGCTGGCACCTCCAGTCGTTCAACCAAGCTGATTCATGGCGGATTACGTTACTTAAAGCAGCTTGAATTCAAGCTGGTCGCAGAGGTCGGTAAAGAACGGGCAATCGTATATGAGAATGCGCCTCATGTCACTACTCCGGAATGGATGCTGCTGCCGATTATCGAGGGCGGAACCTATGGCAAGCTGGCTACATCTGTTGGCCTGCTCGTGTATGATTTTCTAGCGGGTGTAACCAAACAGGAGCGCCGGGTTATGCTCTCTCTTGACGCTACACTCAAGAAAGAACCTTTGCTGCGCAAGGATAAGCTGAAGGGCGGCGGTTACTATGTGGAATACCGTACCGATGATGCGAGACTGACGATTGAAGTCATGAAGGAAGCTGTACGGCGTGGAGTCAAAGCAGTCAATTATGCCAAAGCAAATGAGCTGCTTTATGATAATGGACGTTTGATCGGCGTGCGTGTTCAGGATCAGCTGAGTGGGGAAATCGTCAATATTAAAGCCAAAAAAATCGTAAATGCGGCCGGCCCTTGGGTGGACACGATTCGCGATATCGATGGCTCCAAGCAGGGCAAAAGATTGCATCTCACCAAAGGTGTCCATCTTGTTTTTGATCAGTCCCGCTTCCCGTTAAACCAGGCAATCTACTTCGACACACCGGACGGACGAATGGTGTTCGCTATCCCCAGAGAAGGCAAAACCTATATCGGTACCACAGATACCAATTACACCGGGGATATCGTGCATCCCAGAATGACGATTGAAGACCGCGATTACATTATCCGCGCGGCCAACTTCATGTTCCCTACGCTCAATCTGACTCCTGCCGACATGGAATCCAGCTGGTCGGGATTGCGACCGCTCATTCACGAGGATGGCAAATCCCCCTCCGAGCTGTCACGTAAGGATGAAATATTCGTCGCTCCATCGGGTTTAATTACGATAGCAGGCGGCAAGCTGACAGGATATCGTAAAATGGCCGAGCGCATCGTTAATCTCGTTGCCACTCAATTGCAAACAGAGGAAGGTCGCAGCACTTTCCCGGTATGCTCAACTGCAAGCATCGTACTTTCCGGTGGTGACACTGGCGGTTCGCGCGGCTACAGCCAATTTGTTCAAGACAAGATTGCTTACGGGAAAAGCATCGGGCTTACAGGCGCCGCTGCCGATGTATTAGTCCGCCGCTACGGCTCCAACGTTGATCGGGTATTCGAGTTATACAAGCTGCATAACAAGGAAGCCGAGCAATTTGCCATCCCAGGCGAATGGTTCGCCTCCCTGCTGTACAGCATCGAAGCCGAGATGGTCGCGACACCTCACGACTTTTTCATACGCCGGACGGGTGCTTTGTATTTCAACATCGAGGCCTTGCAGCGCTGGAAGCAGCCGGTTACAGCTTATATGGCTGAACGGTTTGGCTGGAGTACAGCTGAAACGGATACGCATGCTGAAACCTTGGAGCGTCACATCCGCGACGCCGTAGTTCCGTTGAGTGCTGAATCGAAGTAAACAGGGAGATATTATGAGTATTAGTGCTCCATATGCGGTAATTTGCGCTCGTGCTCAATAATGGCTCCAAATTTCTTTATGGGAGGTAGTGACTGCGACAGCTCCTGCCTGCAAGGCCAGCTCTACCTCCTCTACCGTACGAATCAAGCCACCAGCGAGTATAGGGATGCTCAGCTTTGCGTTCATCTCTGCGATAATATGAGGCATGACACCTGGAAGCACCTCAATAAAATCCGGTTGGTTTTTCTCCGTAATTTTATAGATCGTCTCCAGAGCCGTAGTATCCAGCAGAAAATGCCGCTGAATGGCAAGCACCTTGTGCTTTTTGGCGGTTACAACAGCTGAGCTTTTCGTCGAAATGATACCTGCCGGCTTCAGGGTCTGACATAAAAACTCAATCGCATACTCATCATTTTTTAATCCATGGATCAAATCGGCATGAATGAGCAGCTTCTTCCCATTGCTGCGGGCAAGCTGTGATACGCTTTGCAGTTGGGAAACATGGCTATCCAGCAGCACCAAATATTGAAATGGGCTTTTGATCAGCAGCTCCAGATCTCTCATTTTCCGGACGGCTGGAAGTACTCTCTGCCCCATGAAGTTCATTTGTAGTATCGCTCCTTTGGTTTGATTTCCTTATTCATTGTAATCAATTTTTAAAATCATCCTGCCTCCAACACTATGTATCAGTTTACTTGGAAATACGCATTTCAACAACCACTCTAACAAACACAAGTAAATGAAATGCAAAAAACTATCACTCGCCCATCTGAATATGGGTATCGGTGATAGCTTTGACTTGAATCACTTTTTGCTTTTCTTGCCAAATGGCAAAGGAAATGCAAATTTCTTGGCTCCATCCTTTGTTTTTCCTTCCCGGTCAAAATGCAGGGTCGCATTGATTTCCCCACCTAATATGATGAGAATACTTGATAAATACAACCATGTCAGCAGCACGATGATCCCGCCGATACTTCCATAGGTTTTCGTATAATTGCCAAAATTATTAACGTAAAACGAAAACAGAATTGAAGTAACGACCCAGCCCAACGTAGCAAATACAGCTCCCGGGATGACCTCGCGAAAGCGAAGCCGGAGGTTAGGCGTGTACTTATAGAGCAGCACGAAAGCACATACCATCGTAATCAGTGGAATCGCGTATTGAGCAATTCCCCACAGCACTTCAAAATTACCTGGTAATTGCGTAACTCGATAAATGGTCTCACCGATGACTTTACCAAAGATCAGCAGGATCATGCTTAAAAAAATCAATACTGCCAAAATGATTGTGAAAATAAACGATATGCCTCTTGCCTTCCAGAAAGGGCGATTCTCCTCAACATCGTAAGCCTTGTTTAAGGCCTTCACTACAGCATTGATCCCGTTGGAGGCCGACCACAAAGTAGCCAATAAACCAATGGAGAGCAGGGAGCCATTGCGTGATTTCTGAAGCTCTGTGAATACATCCACTATCATCTTATCGGAAAGCTGCGGCAGCACACTGCTAACATTCTTGATTGCATCGCTTACGCTAATATCCGAATAGCTAAGGACCGCAAATACGAAGATAAGAAACGGAAAAAACGCAAGAATTAAATAATAGGTCAGCTGCGCTCCCATGGCAGGGACGTCGTCATCTTCAAATCGGCCGTATAAGCTTTGCGCAAAGCTCATCAATGAAAAATGCCTTTTCCTTGCGCCTGGCCCTTCGGAGGATTGTGGCAATCGGGAATGCTGTGTCCATTCGACAGATGCTTGATTTTTTTTTGCAGGATCTACGGCTTTTGCCATACAATAGCCCTCCCCTGTCTATCTGGATGCACTCTTATGCGCTGGAATTTTGTCTTCTTCTACTTCCGTTGACGGATCGGACGTCTTGATTGGTGAATCCGAGCTGCCGTAGCTTTCTAACGTATCCCAAGCGCCCGCATCGTCGAATCGATTGTTGGATTGGCCCTCTTGCCCTGCTTCTGCCGGAGGCAGCGTCATTACTTGTTCTTCCACGGGCCTGCTTGCAGAGCTATCCTGAGCTGGCGTATGCTCGACACAATAAGAAGTGTAGGGAATGGCCAACAGGCGTTCGAAAGGAATCTCGCCTCCACATTCCTCACAAATTCCATATTCATTTTTCTCCATACGTATCAAGGAATGCTCCGTTTCCTGAAGTTTGTCTTCTATCAGGGCATCCAATGCCATATCGCGTTCACGCTCGAAAGTCTCAGTTCCCAGATCGGCAGGATGATTATCGTACGATGAGAGTTCGCCAGCAGACTCGCTGATCGATTCCTTGAAGCCCTCCGAACCGTCAGAGACTTCTTCTAATTTGAAATGCTCCTCCATATCCTTTTTTTCTGCAAGCAGCATCGTCTTCAATTCATCCAGCTGTTGAGCTGTCAAGTGGCTCATTTCATATTCCCCCTTAGTTCGGCTGATATCCATTTACACGGACATCGTTGTATCTCTTTCTTACCCCATTCAAGAGGAAAGTGACACAGCCTGCAGGGATAAATTAGGTTTTGTATGCACTCAACTTATTATAGAAGCTTTACGAAACGTTAACATGAAAACGGTCTCTTTTTCATTGCTGGTAAAGGTAATATCACCTTCATTATTGAGCATGATCTGTTTGCATATGGCCAAGCCAAGACCTGTACCATTTTCCTTATCGGTCACAAACGGATTGAATATGGTACTATACAGCTCTTCAGGTACTCGTGGTCCGTTATTAGCTACTTGAATATAAGTGTTCAAGCTGTCCTCAACGATAGAGATTCTTATTCTTTTGTCGCTTCTCAGCTCGGATAAGGCGTCAATCCCGTTGTTTAATACATTGGACAGCACCTGCTGGATCCCCATTTTTTGAACATAAAGCATCGCTCCCGGTGGAATGTCCAGCAGCAGGTCCACATTTTCGTTAATGAGCCGTGGATTTAATAGCGATAAAATATGATCAAGCACCTGCTTGACAGAAATATGTACCATTTCCTCATCCATGATCGGCTTTCTGGAAAAACTGAGAAATCCGGTCACCTGCATCAAAATTTGCTCGCATTCATCCTCAATAAAACCGAGGTAGCTGTCGGCCCGTTCATAATTATTTTCATTTATATTGTGACGCAATAATTTCAAAAAGCCTTTGATTGAGGTCATGGGGTTACGAATTTCATGCGCCATACTGGCTGCCATCTTGCCTAACAACGAAATTCGGTCATCATGCTGCAGGGTAATCGCGGACGAGTTGTCCTGATCTCGTGATAAATTATTATTCCAATATTTAACAAAAATGAAAGATTCCAAATCATCAATTCTCGAATTCATTTGTTTATAGGATGCCAATGTTAAGCTATTGTTCTCAACCTCATGCAATGTCTTCCGCCACAGCAGTACCGTCCAGAAAATGAATGCGATGCCCTCTTCCAGATTTTCAAATAAAAGGAAGCTCTCCATTATGCTATGTGGAAATGGCTTGAAATCGGCAGCATTATGTAATTCAGTTATATAGTCGAAACCTGCTTCCCCAAGACTGTACAGGTAAGTCGCATCGTAATGGTCTGGAAAACGCGCATTAAATAGCTCAGACCAATGAGAAATATAAGCATGCTTCATGCTTCGAACATCAGCTAAGAAATTAGGTTTATCCATGAATCAACCTTCCTGTTTATCAAGATGTTGAAGAACTTATACGTAAAAAAACTGCCCGAGAGGACAGTTCTGTTTGTGTTCTGTAGGAAATAAACAGGCCTTGGTTATTGTCCCCAACATTATTGCTATATAGTAGATTTTATCACATATTGGAAATGAAAAGTTAGTTTTTTTATCCTGACACGATCATAATATTAGCATAAGGAATGGTATCGCCTGTTCGGATTACTGCACGTGACTCCACGCAAATATCCTTGAATTGCTGGTGGGATACGATTCGAAAAGCGACGTCCGGCAGAGCTTCAGTCAGCTCACGATAGCGTTCAGGGCTTGCCTGTCTCATCTCCTCCGTGACAATAACCGAATCAATCAAAAATTCACCATAGATGGCTCGGACCGTGTCCAATACAGTCGGAATCCCATCTGTCAAAGCCAGATCAAGCCGTTCGATCCCCATGGGTACCGGAAAACCACGATCACAGATGGTCAATAGATCGGTATGGCCTGTCTCAGCCAAAATACGATTCAAAGTCGGATTTAAAATACCTCCGCGTTTCATTCCGTTCCCTGCCTCTCTGCCAATGCCCGGTCCCGCTGCTCGGACGTAATTTGCTCTCTAATTGATAGGACAGGTCGCTTCAGATAAAAGGTAGCCCCTCGATCCGCTTCAGGTTCTGCTGATCCTGCTCCGGTAACACCAACCAGCTCCCAGCCCTGACGCCCCAACGCATGCAGCTCATTAAAGTCATTCGCCCGACAATACTCCCACTTCGTCTTTATCAAATCTATTGCCCCTATTCTTATTGGGATAGTGCATCGTTAATATTACTTTATCAGCATGATTATTTTTCGTCAATAAAAACCACTGTGCGGAACCTTGGTTTTCCAGCTCTATGTTATTGATTGACCCAAGCTACGCCCTGTGAAGCCGCAACGCATTGCATATGACCGTTACAGAGCTGAGCGCCATAGCCGTACACGCCATCCATGGCGCAAGATAGCCCATCATCGCAACCGGAATCGCCAGCACATTATACAGCAGCGAAAAGGCCAGATTTTGACGAATGATTGTTATCGTTCGTTGACTGATGACAAGAGCGCGGACCAGTCCGCTTATATCATGCTTCAGAAGCACGATATCTGCTGCCGCTTTGGAAATGTCCGTTCCATTGGCAACGGCGATTCCGATATCTGCTGAGCTCAAGGCAGGTGCATCATTAACCCCGTCGCCCACCATTGCCACTCGATGACCCTGCTCTCGCAGGCTTTGTACCAGATTCGCTTTATCCTCAGGCAGCATTCCCGCGTATACCTGACTGATTCCCGCTTGCTTGGCTGCATAATGTGCTGTCGATGCTCGATCGCCCGTCACCATTCTAACGTCCACTCCCATTGAAGTCAGCTGCTTGATCGCCTTGCGGGCAGTTGGTTTAACCGGGTCGCTAAGTGCTATAGCCCCGACCCATCGCCCGTCTACCGCAATCCATATGACTGTAAAGCCCTGTCGCTCCCATTGATCAACCAGACCGGACTGCGGATGTCTTCGTTTCTCCTGACTAGCCATTTCTACCTGCGGGAGGCCTGCTATGCCTTCAGCTTCCAGCCATTGACGTGTGCCTAACCAGACGGCTCTGTCATCTACCCATGCACGAATCCCACAGCCTGGTATCGACTGGAAATTCTCACATGGAGGTAATGTAATTCCTCTGCGCGAAGCTTCTTCCACTACAGCCCTGCCTAAGGGATGCTCGGAATGCTGCTCCGCACCTGCTGCCATACGCAGCATGAATGACTCGTTGGCGGCAGATCGGTCTTCCATAGACAGGTAAGTGCTGCGGCTATGAGCATGCGCAGAACGTTTCTCAAAGGGCAGAACACGAGCAGAACCGGGCCGGGTTAAGACATCAGCAGCCCACACGTTGGTAACCCTCGGGTTTCCCCCTGTAATCGTCCCTGTTTTGTCCAGCAAAATCACATTGGCTTGCGGCAATATTTCCATTATTTTACCCTCTTTAATTACAATACCCAATTGGGTTGCCCTGCTGGAGCCTACCAGAATCGAAATCGGTGTCGCCAAGCCAAGGGCACAAGGACAAGCTATCAGCAAAACGGCTATCGCCTTTTCCAAAGCGCCTCCGAGCTGGCCCGGCTCAAGCACCATATACCAGGTGATAAATGCTGCTGCAGCCAATACCATAATAATCGGCACGAATATACTGGAAATTTGATCTGCCATTCTTTGAATGGGTGCTTTGGTGCTCTGTGCTTCCTCTACAAGCTTAATGATTCGTGCCAAAGTCGAATGCTTGCCTACTTCAGTCGTTCTAATGCTGAGCATACCGCTGCCATTTAATGTGCCAGCAGTAACCCGATCCCCGACAGCTTTGTCAACAGGCATGCTCTCCCCTGTAAGCATCGATTCATTAACATTCGAGTAACCTTCTATAACCTGACCATCTACCGGCAGACTTTCACCTGGACGGACGACAACAATGTCATTGATCATAACCTGGGACACTGGGATCCGCTGTTCTCGACCCTCTCTCATGACGGAAGCCATCTCCGGCCTGAGACGGTGCAGCTGATGTATGCCGCTTAGTGCTTGCCGCTTGGCCAAAGCTTCCAGCCATTTGCCCAACCAAACAATCGTAATAATCATCGCGCTCGCATCAAAATATAACGGGACATGGCCTCCATGACCTCCGGTCATCACATTGCCTTGACCAATCGTCGATACACCATGAAACAGCAAATAATGGCTGTATATATAAGCAGCCGAGGTACTGATTACAATCAACACATCCATGTTGACACTGCCGCTTTTTATAGAACGATAAGCTCCTGTATAGAACGGGAGTCCGAGTATGAACTGAATCGGTGTCGCCAAAGCCAGCTGGAACCAAGGATTCAGCAGCAGCTCGGGTACCCAGACTGAGGCCGTCCACTCATGGTGTGCAGCCATTGCCCATAGAAAGGGAAACGTAAGCAGCAGAGACATTCCGAACATCATCCCGCTGCTGATACCACTCGTACGAGCAGCATCTCCGGTGCTCCCGTCTGAATGACGTTCCTTGGCTGTAAACCCCAGCTGTTCGATTCTCGTTTCGATTCGCTCTACACTGATTCGATCCGGGATGATGACGACTGAGGCGCGATTCAGGGCTACATTCACATGAATTTGTTCGATTCCATCCATTTTGGCTACTACTTTCTCGATCCTTGCCCCGCAAGCTGCACAGGTCATTCCGTCTACATCCAGCGTCACATGCTGAAGCTCAATGTGCCTGCTCATGGCTTCACCCCATTCTCCCCGAAATCGATGCCCATACCGTTGTTTCAATATATGGACTGGCCGCGAGGTTCATGCCAGGAGAACAACAAAAAATCCTTTATCCGGATTGTACAGGCAGTGACCAGCCCTGTCATATCCGGGTAAAGGATTTATGAATTCCAGCGATTCGTCTTATGACTTTTGCAAGTCAACAGGAGCATCCGCATACTTCTTACGTCCCCATACAGCGGATAAGAAGAAGCTTATCACGAGTACGATAGCACCGAACGCATACGGAAGATTGAGATGAATCTCGTACAAGGTTCCCGCGACAGCAGGTCCGAAGATGTTGCCCAAGCTCATGTAAGCATTGTTCATGCCTGCGACATACCCTTGCTCTTCACCTGCCATTTTGGATAACAGCGTATTGATCGCCGGCCGCATGATGGAAGTTAAAGTGAAGAACAGCATCGTCACGATCAATACGAACCAGAAGTTGCCTGACAGCAGCATCAGCACAAGACAGGCCGCCGATAGCACGAACGTAACATGAATTAACAATTTCTCACCGAATAGTTGAATTAATTTACCGATCAGCAGAGCTTGCACCAAAGCACCGATTAATGCACCTATCGTAATCAGGATCGCGATATCCCTGACCGTATATCCATATTTGGCATCAACGAACAAAGGAAATATCGCTTCAAAATTAGCCAAACCAAAGGTCAATGCAAAAATTAACAGCAGCAGTATAAAGTAAGGCGCTTTAAAGGAAAGCACAAACTGCTTAAAAATACTTTCTCGCTTAACCCTAACCTGACGTGTAGCTAGCTGCTTCTCTTTGGACAGCGATTCCGGCAGGAAAATTAAGGAACCAATCAAAGCTAGGGCCGCAACTCCGGCAGATACGTAAAAGGGCGCCCGAATCCCAAATTCGGCAAGAAAACCTCCGATACCAGGACCGATAACAAAACCAAGCGACATCGCAGCTCCGAGAAGCCCCAGACCCTTGCCTCTCTTCTCCACACTCGTTACATCGGCAATATATGCCATCATGGAAGGGATCATGGCTGCCGCTCCGACACCGCCTATCAATCTGGACAGGTACAACAGCCATATTTGATCAGCCATAGCAAACACCAGATTCGATATCGTGAATAAACCCATACCGGTGACGATCATTATCTTGCGTCCATATTTATCAGACCATTCCCCAGCAATTGGGGAAAATATAAATTGGGTCAATCCGAAGGCCGCTATCATATAGCCTGCAGCCTGACCACCCGCATTAAACGCCTTCAGGTATTCAGGCAATACAGGTATGATCAAGCCGATCCCGAGCATGGCGATAAAAATATTTATCATTAAAAAAACGAGCGGCATGGTTTTATTTTCAACTGCATTCATGGTTAAATCTCCTTATTCTTATTTCGACTTGAATGACATAAGCCCGGTTGCAAATACTGCTGAAACCTTTCGAGAATCTCCTCGTTGCTCAGCGGATCATGCTTCTCTCCCCATTTAAACAGCAGAGCTGTATACAGCTCGGTAATAAGAAATGCAGCAAACTCCACATCACCCGGCTCCATGGCGCCCGCTTCCATCAGCTTGATAATAAGCTCCTTGAGCTGATCAAAGGCAGTGTTCTCGATCCGTGTGAGACCTTCCTTGACCTCATGCGTCTGAAACGCTTCCGCCTCCTGCTTAAGCTTGCAAAACAAGGGATGCTGCTGCTGGTAGCCAGACAGATTACATATATAATGGTGCAGTGATTCAATGTTCGGACCGTACTTATTTATCGCTTCCTCAGCAAACCTGGCGAACTGCTTGAGCTCATCGTCTACGATACAAGTGAATACCTCTTCTTTAGTTTTGAAGGAAAGATAAAAAGTTCCCTTCCCCATATTGGCGTATTTGGCTATATGATCGAGTGTGGTTGCCTTGTAGCCAAAGTTCTGGAATGCCTCACGGGCCGCTCTAATAATTTGCTCACGTCTTCCGCTCCTATCCATATATCTATCCTTTCCGAGTCTTATGAAGCTTTTCTGAATAGTTGACTACATCATTTTTCGAGTCAAGATTTATTGTAACCAAACCCGGGACTGCATGCAACCTTACACCTCAGCATCCAGCAGTATGCCCAAACAGCAAAAAAGAGGCAGCCGCAGCTGCACTCTCGATTATCGTTCATTTATGACTTTTGCAATGAGGCCATAAGACCCAATGATCCCTGCTCCTCTTCAGCCGGTATCAGCCCGTCTTCTACCAATACCCGGAGGAAGGCATTGGCGACCATCGGATCGAACTGTGTTCCACTATGTCTGCGCAGCTCATCGGCAGCAGTCTCCATGGAAAGCTTCTGCCGGTAGGAACGATTAGTCGTCATCGCATCAAACGCGTCGCACGCTGCCAAAATCCTGGCACCAAACGGAATTTGATCACCCTTTAAGCCTTGCGGATATCCCCGTCCATCCATGCGTTCATGATGATGCCTGACCATTGCTGTCGCACCGATTTCCTGTAATCTTTTAATATCCTTAATAATTTGGTAGCCATCCTCGGCATGCTTCTTCATTACATCATATTCTTCCTCTGTCAACCGGCTTTCCTTTTGCAAAATCGATTCCGGAGTTCCAATCTTGCCTATATCATGAATGAGTCCCGCCAAATGAACGGCTTCTATTTCCCGGGAGGACATGCCCAGCTCGGTAGCTATCTTTTTGGCATAATTGGCGACATTGTTGGAATGGAAGGCCGTATAGGGATCACGAGCATCAATGCTTTTGGAGAATGACAATATCGTATTCATGAACAGCTCTTCAAACTCTACCTTTTGCACAAAATTTCGCTGTGAAACAACCGCCACTCTACGAATCAGCATGGAGATCAGCAGCAGTGCAGCAGCACCAATTACAGGAATCCAGCCCGTTTCGCTAAAAAACAGCCATATTCCCATTACAGCGGCAGCAAAAGTTGACACCAGATATACATTGGCTACATACAAAGCAACAATAACGACAGGAACCGCATATAAACCCAATAGCAATGGAGAAGAGTAATACATATGCAGCCAGACAGCAGCGCCTATAGATAGCACCATCAGTACCCAGAGTGACACTGTCGTCTTTTTACCGAGAGAAACCGGACAAAAGTGATCGTTTCCTGTAAGGAGCAGGTTGCGGACTTCCGTTTCTGTATCAAGACTCTGTAGTCCCAACCCGTTCCTCGACAGCTTATGCAAATCCAAGTCATTTTTCAATATACTCGCCTCCCATCGTTTCAAATATCCGCTTATGTAGGAATATTGACCTATGTATCTTTACCGTACACCTGTTTATTAATCCTTGTCAATGCTCAATTTTGTGAATAAAAATAGCTCCCGGCACCCACTCGGGTGGATTCGGAAGCTAAACATGGCACTAAAATTTGACACAGACTTTCATGAGCCCTTTTTTTCCAACTGCGAATTTAGCAAATCAAGACTGGATGCAATCTTATCAAGCTCGTCTGTATCTAGATCGCTAAGCACGGTATGAAAAAATTGTTCATGATAAAATTCAACCTTGTTTTTAATTTCATCCATTTTTTCGGTCCTTTGAATCCATATGACTCTGCGATCTGTCTTATCCCGCACTCTTTGAATCCATTCATCCCGTTCCAAACGGTCTATGATACCCGATACCGTACTGTAGGAAAGCTGAACCGCTTCTGTAATTTGCCCAATGGTCTTCGGTTCCTTATAAATTTGACCGATAATTATACCCTGTGGCTTGGTCAGATTAAGCTCTTTCATGAATTTTTCAAGTGTAGCATTATATAAACGGGTCAGCATGTGAATAGACTTGGAAATATGCATGGCTTGATTCATAGACAGAGCCCCCATTCTGGCATCATTTGTAGATAATTGTTCAAACTATATCATATTATTCGAATGTCGCCAAGAAGAGGGCCCGCTATTTCATCAATAAACTATCCTATACGATATGATTACTGGGACAAGGATGATAACAAACGTCTGGCTTCACCTATTGGCGTTGTAATCGTTTCATAGATTTTCAATTTAAGCGGTGATTCCAGTTGATCGGAGCTGCCGTTAGTGAAGTAAATATTCTGGTTACCGCTCATGATCCGGTCCGGGCCACTGAGCAATAAGGTTTTGAAGGCAATGCGTTCACCAGCAGGATTATCCAGCTCAATTAGCAGCTTGGGATTATTTTCTTCCGTCACGACATTATCTGTGGTGTTAATATCCATCAGTGTCTTCAGTTTGTACGTATAATTATAATCTTTGGTGGAAGCATTTTGCGCAATCATCATCGATAAGGCCCATGAGTTCAACTTCACATTATATGGATACAAATTAAATTCAGTGTCATTAGGCACTGTTTTCTGCACGGCTACATTCAATTGTGCAATCGAAGCCTTAAAGCCGGATTCACCCTGTGGCTCCTGCAGCTTGAAGTTAAAGCTCTCTGCTTCCTCGGAAATCGGCATTGTGAAAGCATAAGCAACTGATACTCCCATACCCGGCAATACTTCTTTTACAGTGCTGGGCAGCACGTTCCCGGCATAGGCAGTTCCTGAATTATTCACCAGCTCGGTTCCAAGGGCAGGAATTGGCAATGGACTATCGCTATTGTTCATATATTTCAAATTGGCCACGACTGTTTTATAGCTTTGTCCTTCGTTCTCATACCAATCTGCGCGTACCAAGGAGACAGCAAGCTTAGGATTTACGGCTTGACTAACGGCATCAATCGTTATTGGCGTGCCCATTTGATAAGCTGGCAAGCTGACTGCATTCGCATCCTCCGTTGGCAGGTGGAAGCCAATTCGTCCGGTATAATAAGACTGCGGAGTCGTTTGACCCTGCTTCAGAAAGCTTTCAGGAGTTAACACATAGAAAGCTTCCGGCTTTATTCCGGCATCCGTTGGAATGGTGTAGTACAGATATTGGCTTTCTCCAGGATTCACGCTGACCGGTTTCTGCTCGACGCGCTTACCAACAAACGATTGTCCGCTTGCTTTGCCGCTCAAAGTGAAATCAGGTACGGTTTCTGTAAAGCTGCTCGAATTATTTACCTTTAACTGAACCACATAGGTCGGTGTTTGCTCTGTAAATTGCGTCGACAGGCTTACCGCTGAATACGTAAGTGATGAAGTGATATCAGGTAAAGTGAAGGATTGTCCCCAGCTCAATAGCGAAGCATCATCAATAACAGCATCGCTGCCTTTCCAGACAATCGATCCGATACCTGCATCAGCAAGTACAGTCTCCTGTTTGGGGTATACATTCATATTGACATCTACCCATATTAGATCTGTCAAAGAAATCTCGTTTTTCGCATCAATCTCAGTCATATAGCTAAGCTCGACATTGCTTTGAGGTGAGATCGATTTGGCATTGGCTGCACTCGGCAGAAGCGTATAAGAAGTGCCGTCGGCTGCCTTGGCGCGCAATTCGAAATCAGGAATACGTACAATTGCTCCGGAGCTATTGGACAGTTTAATAACGGAACCGATTCTCCAGCCTCCGGCGGTCTTTTCCAAAAGCACGTTTTTCACCTGAGCCTGCGTCATATCTGTAATACTATAAGTCGGTGACGCGACCACAGAAGGCACAGGCACAGCTGCGTCCGCGAATGCAGGAGAGACAGCTAGCACAACCGACGAGGCAATCATCACCGTAGAGACGGCCTGTTTCCAATATAATTTCATTGTAAATCCTCCCAAAATCTGATTTAAGCTTTAATCTGTTAAGCCTTCAACACGCCATCTTTTTCCAAGCTGATTGTAGTCGGAGGTTTAGTCTCCGGTGCTGCAGGGGCAGGAGCAGCCTTCCGCTTGCTGGTCAGGAAGAATACAACCGGTATACACAGGAATGCTGGAATCGCAGATATATAGAACGTATCAGCAATACCTCGAACCAGAGCTTCCTTCTGGATCATCCCTGCAAGGTTCATAGCTGCAGCCCCACTTGCAGTGGTCGTGTCCACACCCCATTGGTAAATAGCTCCTGTCATTGCTGAGATCGCATTGCTCGCGGCCAACGAATCGACAGGGACGCTTTCCGAAATATGCTGGTAGTGAACGAGTTGACGACTGCTCATGATCGAAGTAAATAAAGCAATACCCATTGATCCCGCTACTTGCCGGACTACATTGGATAATGGCGATGCATTGCCGACTTGGCTCGTCGGAATGGACATCATACCCGCAGACGTTAAAGGCATCATCACAAGTCCAATACCAATAGCACGTATCGTCAAGACAACATTAAGCCAATGATTTGGCGTATCGGCCGTCAGCATATGAAGCTCCATCGTCGTAAAGCCAAGAGTGGCCAGTCCGACTATTCCAACGGGAATGATGCCAAACTTGTCTGTGAGTTTACCGCTAATCGGCATCATAAAGGCCATTGCAATGGACTGAGGCATCATGAGAAGCCCTGTATCCATGGCGGACATGGACTGTATATTTTGCAAGTAAAGAGGAGTCAGAAAGGTGCCCCCGAGCATTCCCATCATGACGAGACTACCGGCAATGGTACTCATTGTAAATTGCGGGTTTTTAAATATTTTCAGATCCAATAATGGATTCTTACTGCCGAGTTCAACCCAAATCAACAGCAGTAGACTGAAGAAGGATACAAACAACAGGCTAACAATAAATAGCGATGTCCAGCCTTCGGACTGTCCTTTGGATAATGCGAGCATCAGGGTTCCAAAAAACAGAATGGAAAGCACTGCGCCAGCCGTATCGAACTTTATATCCAATTTTCTTGGTGAATCTTTTAGCAAAATTTTGCCCATAATAAAAGCGAACAACCCGATGGGTATGTTAACCAAGAACAACCAACGCCAGCTGTAATACTGGATCATATATCCGCCTACAGTTGGGCCAAGCGCGGGCGCTACCATTGCAGCAACGCCCCATAATCCGATAGCTGTTCCTACTTTTTCACGTGGAAATGTCGTGTAAATGATCGACATGCCGACTGGCATAATAAAACCACCGGCAAGCCCTTGAATAATACGGAACATGATCAGGGTAGAATCGCTCCAGGCGATTCCACACAGAACGGAACCAATGGTAAAGCCAAGCACCGAGTAAATAAATACATTTTTATTGCCGAACCGTGCTCCCAGGAAACCACTCATTGGAATAACTACAGCTGCAGCCAGCATATAGCCGGTAATAACCCATTGAACGGTTGGCACATCAGAGCCAAACACGGCAACGAATTTCAGCAGTGCAACATTCATCAAGCTGCTGTTCAGGACGGAAACGAAGGTACCGAGCACAATGGCAATGAGCCCAAGCCACATACTGCTGTCACTCTTGGAATCCGCCGATAATGTCGAAGCGTCAGCCATAATACTGCACCACCTATTCCACTTTCAATTTAGCGCCGTCAACGATGCTATCGCTGGGAGTCACTGCGATTTGCTGCTGCGCTTGCAGATTGGCATTCGCTTCTATATAGACCCAATCCTGATTTTTTTCTGTTGTCTTGACTTCGATCTTGTGAGCCGTTCCGTTGTCTACCTTGATGACATACTCTTTGCCATCCTTCTTGATGATCGACGATTTAGGAGCCTCAAGACGTGCTTGCGCTGCATCCTTCAGATGCACCTCGGCCACAGTTCCGGCAAACAGCAGACCATCCTTATTGTCCACAGTAACTTTAACCGGGAACGTATTGCTGTTGGCGTTGGAAACCGGACTTACAAAGGAAATTGTGCCCGGGAATGTTTTATCCGGTATGTTGGCCGCCTTCACATCAACGGCAGTTCCTGCTTTAATAGAACCGATTTGCGTGTCCGTTACGCTAAGCTCTACCTGTACCTGATTCATATCCACAACAGAGAACAATGCGACACCCGGCTGTGCCATTTCGCCAGGCTGTATGCTGCGCTTGATGACAATGCCATCTGTTGGCGACGTAATGGTCGCATTATTGACAGAATTACTCGCTAACTGAACAGCAGCGTTCAAACGATCCAGATCCGCTTGCAGGGCCATGATCGTGTTGCTTGTAGCCCCCGCTTGTGTCAGCTCAAGCTTCGCTCTGGCAGCATCGACCTGTGCAGCAGCGGCCTGACTTGCGGCCTGAGCCTGCTCATAGCCTGTTCTGGCTTTCTCGTACTCCAGCTTTCCACGATCGACGTCCTCTTTCGTTACGGCTGAAGAGCTGTCAAACTGATTGCGAAGCCTGTTGTACGTGTTCGTCGCTAGTTCAAAGCCTGCATTGGCCTGCTCGACTGCTGCGACGGTCTGACCATGGGCTGCTTCAGCCGCGCGGACGGAGCTTTCAGCTGCTTTAATTTCTTGCGAACGTGCACCTGCCTGCGTATCGGCAAGCTTGGCATTGGAAGCCACCACTCCCGACTCTGCCTGCTTCAGCTGTTGAACCAGATCATCGGTCTCAAGCTGTACAAGCACATCACCCTTTTTCACGGCAGCACCTTCATTTACATTGACAGTGGATACTTTTCCTGAGATTTTACTGACAATTTTCACTTCTTGATCCGGATTAATTTTACCGCTCCAGCCAGAGTCTGCGAGCTGACCCAGCTTCATTACTTTCACGGGTGCTTCAGCTCCTGCACCATTAGCCTGGCCTCCTGTGACAGAAGAACCACAACCGGACAATGCGCTCACCAGTGCAAGCGACAGTACCGCCGGAACCCAAATTTGATGCCTTGTTTTCATCGTTTTGCTCCCCTTTATCAGTTAACCTTAATTATGGTTGCATTCTTTAATTTTTAACCCTGATCTTGATCACACTGCTGAGTCCCGGTGATAGTTCATATCCTTGTTGATTATCAATGGAAATTTTAATGGGAACCCTCTGTGTCACTTTTGTGAAATTACCACTTGTATTCGAAGCAGGCAGCAATGAAAAGGTAGATGCTGTTGCTTTGCTAATCTCTTGAACCTTTCCTGTCAAGGTCAAGCCCTTGAAGGTATCCACTGTGATTTCTACCGGTTGGCCTACTTGAAGTCGATGAATTTCCGTCTCCTCGATGTTGGCAGACACATATAGCTGACTTTGATCGACGACCATTGCCACTGTTTGACCTGGAGAAGCAATCTCGCCTGTTTTGATTAATGATTTAATAACAGTTCCCTTAATCGGTGATCTTAACGTAGCCTGCTCCAAATTACTGATACTCAGATTGTTGCTGTCCTGTTGACCGATGATTTGATCTGCCAGTACATGATCCCCTTCGTTCACTGACATCGAAAGAACCTTTCCAGTTACCCGCGGCATCACCTTATAAATATCACCAGCAAGCCTTGCATCCTCAGATGATACAAAGTTTTGACCCTGATACCAGAACATACCGCCAATACCACCACCGGCGATCACCAGTACCGTCAAAATAACAATTAACACCGCTTTTCGCTTCATGTTTCTCCTCAATCCTCTTTCCATCTCTAAAATGTCTGTATCCATTATATTATTTCGTGTACGAAATAAATGAACATATAGGCCTAGCTCTTTTCTTCTCCGAGGTTGTGCAAAAGAGTCGTGTACAGCTTATCTAAAATTCGCAGCTCCTCGGCAGATATTCCCTGCAGCATTTTTTCAATAAGCTCCTTCTTCAACTGCTGACTTGCTATACTGGCTTCCACTCCTTGCGGACTAATTTCCAGATATACGCTACGGCGATCGCCTTCATCCCGATATCTTAGAATTAATCCCTTTTCCTCCAGCTTATCGCATAATAATGTAAGTCCCCCAGGTGTCATACACAATCTCTCAGCAAGATCGGATACTCTTTGAATCCCCTCTTTGCGCAGCATATGCAGCATATTCGCCTGAGGCAAGCTCAAATTCATCGGACTCGGACTGACGGTGTTCCATTCAGATACGAATTTTTTATGAATCTGCCGATGAAGACGCTCGATCTTCTCCATACTAAAAAAGTCAATCAAGGACGTTCACTCCTTTTACTAAACAAAATCATTTCCCCTTTAACATTTACATGTCTTAATCATTATAATAAAAATATTTAGTACACGAAATAATATAGCAGAAAAACAGATGTTTTTAAAACTCCAAAAATAGCCAATTAATCGCAAATATCGTATAGAATCACGACTATCATCTGCTTTACTCTTCCGCATGAAGCCACACGTTATCGTGTGGCTTGTAATCCGCATTATTACACAGCCTCTTGTGGCTCCTTGTTAGGATCAGAGCCTTTACGGTCCGACAGCTGTACCTTGCCAACAAACAGGCTTAGAATGGCGCCCAGAATGACGAATACGAGACCGAACATAAACACCGTATGCAAGGAATCGACCAAGGCTGTTTTTAAAATCGGTACAATCTGAGCGGTTAATGCCTGCGGCATCTGGCTTAGCGCCTCTGGATTGAGCAGCACCGAATACAGTGATTGCGGGTCCGAACTGATTTTGGCAATCATATCACTGATCAATGAACTTCCTTGCTGAGGAATCTGCTTTAGCACAGGAACAAGATTAACGGTCAGCAAATTACTGGAATGATGGTTCATAATCGCTCCAAGTATGGTCATCCCAAAGGTACCGCCAATTTGCCGGAAAAATTGACTTGATGAGGTGACCACGCCAAGCTCTGACTTAGGAAAGCTTTCCTGCAAAGCCAGTGTAAGCAGCGGCATAACCAGCCCCATGCCAAGACCTATGACCATCATAAAGCTGGAAGCCGTCAGCTTCGAGGTAGTCATGCTGAGTGTGGTCAGCAAAATAAATCCGACAGCCATAATGACCATCCCAATACCCATCTGCGTACGTACACCGATCTTCTGAACCATCTGACCGCCGAGAACACTCGCTGCAATCATCGTGATCATCATGGGCGTCATCACAGTACCGGACGCTGCCGGACTAATTCCGACTATGCCCTGCATGAACAACGGTACAAACATGATCGCACCGAACATGCCGACACTCATCAGAAAGCCAACTCCGTTAATGATCGTGAACGTTTTATTGCGGAATAGCGAGACAGGCAGTATCGCTTCCTTCGCTTTCGATTCGATCACAACAAAGCTAACCAAAGAAACGACCGCAAGTACAATCAATCCAATGACCTGCCAGGAAACCCAGGCAAAATTTTTCCCGCCGAACGTTAATGCCAGCAGCAAGCTTACGACACCCACAATCATCGTCGTCATACCGGCAATATCGAATTCAACCTTGTCTTTTCTTTGGAACTTGGGAAGAGCAATTGCAATCAATACGATAGCCAATACCCCCACTGGCAAATTAATGTAGAACACCCAACGCCAGCTGGCAGCATCAACAATCCAGCCGCCGACCTGCGGACCAATAATGGAGGAAAGCCCAAACAAGGCACCGAATACCCCCTGCCATTTGGCACGCTGTTTGCCTGTGAAAATATCACCTATAATAATCATCGCCATCGGCATCATAATCCCGCCGCCGATACCCTGCAAGCCGCGAAACAATATAAGCTCGGTCATATTTTGCGATAATCCGCACAGGGCGGATGCTATGATGAAAATACTCAAGCCCGTTACATAAACAACTCTGCGTCCCAATAAATCGGCCAACTTCCCGGCAATCGGAACAATAACCGTAGACGTCAGCATATAGGCTGTCGTCAGCCATGTCATCAAACCTAATCCACCCAAATCACCAACAATTCTCGGCATTGCGGTTCCGACTATCGTTCCATCCAATGCACCGAACAGCATGGCGATGATTAATCCCGCAACCAACAGTCCTTTCCGATTGTTCGGATCATGGGCTTCCAATGAGGAGTCCTTGTCGTAAATAGACTCCTTTTCCTTAGATGAGCTCATTGCTTTCTCCATGCTTTTCACCTCTCTCTATCATAGGTTTAATGTTATACAAGTTAATATTTAAATTATTTAAATATATAATAATGAAAACTCATTCTCTTTGCAAGAGATTTTTTTCATTTGTACAACTCGCCTTCAATATTAGATTGTGAGATGTGCGGAGCATGGTCCTTATGCTGCTACAAGCTGCTTATATATAAGTTACCCAAAACAAAAAGCTTTCTATCCAGCTATTAGAACTGCGACCACAAAAATAATTTGCAGCAAGGAACGAATCCCGAGAGGAGGTGTAGGTTTGCCATTAATGGTCAAGCCCTGACGGGCAGCCTGAATATTTGCAGGGAACATCGCTATAAGCAGGATGACCAGACAAATCGAGGTCAATTGCGAAATGCCAGGTATCAGAATTCCTGCAGCAGCGGCCAGTTCAAGCCAACCGGTAATGGTTACGATCCTATCCGGCGCAGGAAGCCAGGAGGGAACCATCCGTATCAGATCGGGACGTCTTTTCCCGAAATGGGCTGAAGCTGTAAGCAGCAGCATGACGGCCACCGCGGCCTGAAGCGATGCATGCCAAGAAATAAAATATGACCAACCAAGCGCCCCAAACAATCGAAATGATAATAACGATATAATAAGCGTATATAACGGAGCCATGTTCCTCCACCTCTCTCTTCCTAATTATAAGGTCCTCGTAATCATCAAATATAAAATAACGACCGGCAGAAGCGTCGACACGATGCCAAAAATAGCCCAATAGCGGGAAGCACGACGATATCCCTCCGTAACCGCTTTTTGTTCAACGGATTGAGCACTATGCCGAATCATGCTGCGCTGAAGCGGTATAAGCAGTGTCAGCCACAAGATCCCTGAAATAGCAAACAGTATTACCGACAACGTAAGCCAGCTCAAGCCTGACATCGGCATTCCTGAACGAACCGCCATGACTATGCCGGATATCGTAATCAATGCGATACCTGGCAGCGTAAACACATAATCCGCCAGCATCACATTTTTGACTGCACTATGAATCACAACCGGATTATTTTGCAGATCCGCTCGTATTTTCCAGAACGCTGCTGTCACGATATTTCCGACTAACAGAACAACTCCGATAATATGGATCACTAACCAATAGCTCATTTGCATACACAACCTCTCCATGTTTTTAACGCGGCTTCAACGT
Organism: Paenibacillus sp. FSL H8-0034; assembly: GCF_038000305.1. Lineage (NCBI taxonomy): Bacteria > Bacillati > Bacillota > Bacilli > Caryophanales > Paenibacillaceae > Paenibacillus > Paenibacillus sp. FSL H8-0034. Next base: position 2,008,226 of record NZ_JBBOBS010000001.1, on the reverse strand, counting down.
ATCAGACAGAAAGCTGAAATAATCCTGTAGACTGAAAGTAGCAGGAGCAGAAGTTAAAGAAGAACGGATCCGCAAGCCAAGTGAAATTAACACAAATAATCCTGCTGTTTTGTCCGCATCAACCGTATTCGGAATGACACCATGCTGCTGACCAGTAATAATCCATTGTTTGGAAAAACTGAGTGTCTGCTCATAAAACTCTTCCAGCACTTCCGCAACCTCAGGCTGGTCCTCCTTGCCGATCAAATATTTCAGAACTTTGTTCGACACATCCGCGGGATCATCCAAGTGATGAAGAGTTTCCGTTATTTTCCGTAAAGGCCCCTCAAAATCCTTATCTCCACGCTCGACCTCTCCCATAAAGCTGCGATTGATCATCTCATTTCTTTCCTTGAGCACCCAGGCATAAATCTCATCCTTGCTTTTTACATAATGAAAAATAGCTCCTTTGGACAAACCCGAATGATCCATAATATCTTTCATCGTCAAGGAATCGCAGCCCTTCTCGCGGATCAGCTCCTTGGTCGTGTCGAGCAGCTTTTGCTTCGTTAGCTGTCTTCGTTCTTCCTGTTTCAAGAAGTAACACCTCCATAACATAATCAGTTTATTTAGTTAATGTTATTATACATACCGACCATCGGTTTGTAAATAAAAACAGTTGATATTCGGTTTACAAGTATGCAAAAATTATATCAAAACCTATTATCGGAGTGAGCATCATGTCTCGAAGCAAAAAGGTCACTATGCAGGAAATAGCCGATAAAGTAGGCGTATCCAAGTTCGCTGTATCCAAGGCCTTGTCTGGCAAATCAGGTATAAGTGAAGCAACCCGTGAAAAGATACATAAAGTCGCTGCCGAATTCGGTTATAGCAATCAAAAAAACAGCAGCCCTGATCCGCAGCCTTCCACAGATCCTGATTACAAAATAATCGGCATTCTCATCCCCAACATCAGAAGTCAGAACAAGGAATCGGCCTATTGGGGCAAAATTCTGGAAGGAATTTCAGCTAATTTGGAGAAAAGAGGCATCGGTACGATTATCATCACTGATGATTCTCCACAAAATTTTAACCTCGTTATTAAACCTGAAGGATTAAAAGGCGTAATCAGTGTGGGCCTTATTGCTCCCGAAATGCTTCTGGAACTTAGAAATTTATCGATCCCTTTCGTTCTGGTTGATCATGAGGATGAGTTGCTCGCTTCCGATAGCGTTTTTATGAACAGCTTTGATAGTTTACGAAGGTTAACCCATTATTTATTGGATACAGGCCATACCCGCTTCCAGTTTGTCGGGGATATTCATTATTCGAGAAGTTTTTATGACCGATGGTGCGGGTTTAAATCCGTGATGGATGAGAAAATGAATGATTATACATTCAACAGCAGCCTGCTTAAGATCAAGCCGTCTGTAGATGAAGACAATTACAATCGGCTTACAGCCGAGCTTGTACAGCTCACAGGGAGCACCTTCCCCACTGCTTTCGTATGTGCCAATGATCAAGTTGCTCTGCATGTCTTGAATGTGCTGAACGAGCTAGCCATTCAGGTACCCGAGGATTGCTCTATAACCGGCTTTGATAACAATGAAGACATCATCAAATTGTTCCCTGAATTGACAACCATCATAGCCGAGGAAGCGGCGCTGGGAGCCAAGGCTGTTGATTTATTGCTGTGGAGAATCGATAACCCTTTGATGCCATATGAAAAAGTTTTACTGCAAAGTCAAATGATTGTCAGAGGCAGCACCCGCATTTTTCAAAAATAAGACTTAACACACAGCAACCTAACAAATTATTTTGTTAGGTTTTATTTGTATGATGTATGCTTGAATTTTAAAATATCTGCTATAATTCTCTAAGTTCTAATAAATTAGGTTGAAATTCCACCCTATTCATTGTACTATTATCATAAATTGGTAATGTAACCGATATCATTTTATTGAAAACAGTATTCTTTTACTAACAACATAACAATTAACCTAACAAAAAGATTGTAATTCGGAAAACTTGGTTAGGAGTGAGTACATGTGTGAATATTCATATGTGAAAGAAAAGGAGCTTTATGATACTTTCAAATCAGCCGTAGATTCCTCTGAAGTTGAACACGTGATAGACGTCTTTTACGAATTTTTGGTCGAGAACGGTTCGAGTGAAATGCTGGTCTTGTACGAAGCTACGGTTCGTTTGCTGGTCGGAATGGAAAAAAGAGTTCTTGCGGAGTTCGGGAATGATACCCGTTGCAACCAATTCGATGTCCTCTCGGTGGTCACCAAGAGAAATCTCGTGGAAATTAAAGCCTATGTATTTGAATGCTTCATGGAATTACGGGGCATTATTATGCGGAAGTTTAACTACAACCATACGAGTATTATTATGAAAACGATCCAGAACATGGAGAATGAATTTCAGCACGCCACGCTTGACAGCCTTGCCCAAAAAGTGTACATGACACCCTCCTACCTCAGCTTGTTATTCAAAACGAATACTGGCAAAACCTTCATCGAGCAGTTAACCGACATTCGCATCGACAAAGCCAAACACCTGTTAAAGAACACTCATCTAAAAAATTATGAAGTCGCTGAATCGATTGGTTATCAGGACTCCCGCTATTTCAGCCAAATATTCAAAAAAAAGGTGGGATGCTCGCCAAGTGATTATCGGGAATCAGCCAATCACTAAGCTATGGGGGCAATAGGCGGGATCACCTGTTTTGCCCCTTTTTAATTTCATCTTACAATCGAACCTGACCTGAATTTCCTTCTGTCTCTGTTCTCATAGCGTGCTCCAGCTCCTGATCCCAGGTCAGATGACGGTACTCAGCCGACTCCTGTGTGCTATCCAACCATGCTGTGAAGTCATTCCAGATAGAAACAGTCCATGGCGAATCGATTTGTGCTGTTGTATAGATGTCTTCGCGCAAGCGAACGAAGCCAAAAATATCGCGTACCTGCGACTTTTCTGCCTGAACGACTGTAAGCTCTGCCAGATGAGGCGGAATGAACAGCACACCTGACGGTGTTCCCAGCACCACATCACCTGGAAGACAGATCGTTTTACCGATCCGGCACGGGGTATTGATTCCTACCATGGTGACATCTGCTATCGCTGTCGGATCACTGCCACGATAAAACACGTTGATCCCTTCAATTTCAACTATTTGCTGGTTATCGCGGATACCACCCCAGATCACGGCACCACCCCGCTTCGTTTTGGAAGCGATCGCCGTTGACAGGTTCCCACCCACAAAGGTCCCTTGATGGACTTTATCAAACAAATCAACCACTACAATATCGTCCTCCTGCAGTGTGTCGATGACCCATTGATTGAAAAAGCCTTTTCTGTCCTCCTGCTGATGACCATAGCTCAGTAAAGTCTCATGCAGATCCGGACGTTTGGGAACGAATACGGATGTCACGGCACGCCCTACCATCACCTGATTCGGATGCACAATTTTGAGATCGCCTTCAAATTGAAAGGCATAGCCGTGATTCCACAAGGTGCCCCATGCTTCCTCCAAAGTAATTTTCGCCATACGGCGTAATACATCATCCGATACCCGGGGACGGCCATTGGCAAATCTTTCGCCCTGCCACAGTGGCGTCAATTGAATAATGTCTTCGGGGTTATCATATTTCAAGTGCAACCCTTCCTTCTCACTGATTGTATTTTCACCTCTTATGTTAAGCAAATTTATACATTTGTCGATGTGGTTTTTTTACGCACTTTTCGTACAGTAATTATAAATTTTTCATCAAATAGGTAAATTCTTATCATATTCCCCCTAACAACTGATGATATTCCCCTATATGGAATGACTAACCGTCTGTATATTGGAATAGAAAGGAGGTAGTTTTTTCCACTGTTCAAGCTTTTTGAATGCGTTTACATGACATCCGTTTGTATGCTCCGTGATTACATTTATGGCCTCCAACTACCGCATTGATGGTTTTACATCATGTGTATTTCCCCCTGCAGCAAGCTAAATTCACCCTGATCAGACTGATTAAAAAATCAAACAATATCATAAAATCCTCACCTGTGCATGTTAAATTCGCTTTGCTACACTGTGAAAGTACAAGAATCATAGGATAAGGAAGTGACTCAATGGGGGTTAAGGAAATATCCAGCATGAACACGATAGCAGAAGTTCCCGTTCGCAAAAGTAAAAAAAACTTATTCAGCAACCACTTGGAAGGGTACATATTTATCTCGCCTTGGCTGCTCGGTTTTTTACTGCTAACCGTATGGCCGATAGGACGCTCCTTTTATTTGTCCTTCACGGAGTATTCACTCCTTGAGCAGCCCGTGTGGGCGGGACTCGACAATTACACGGAAATCTTTTTCAAAGACAATCTGTTCACCAAATCGCTCGGAGTTACTTTTACGTTTGTGTTGTTTTCTCTTCCACTCAAGTTATTTTTTTCATTGATGGTAGCGCTTCTCATTAACAAAAGTCTGAAAGGAATGAATGTATACCGTACGGCGATCTACTTCCCTTCGCTAATCGGAAGCAGCGTAGCGGTATCGATCCTCTGGCGCAACCTGTTCGGTCTGGACGGCTATGTTAATCAAATCCTCTCGTGGTTTGGTGTTCAAGGTAAAGCCTGGATCGCCAACCCCGATACTTCGCTCGGCACCATCATTTTACTCAATGTATGGCAGTTCGGCTCCACGATGGTTATCTTTTTGGCTGGCTTACGGCAAATACCGAAGGATTTGTATGAATCTGCATCCGTCGATGGAGCAGGCAAGATACGCCAATTCTTTCACATTACTTTGCCCATGCTCTCTCCCGTTATGTTTTTCAATCTCATCCTTGGCATCATCGGCTCCTTTCAAACATTTACTTCTGCATTTATCATTACGGCTGGTGGACCCGCAAACTCTACATATATGTATGCTTTTTATCTTTATGAAAAGGCTTTCAAACATTATCAAATGGGATATGCCTCGGCGCTTGCCTGGATCCTGCTCGTGATTATAGCGATCATGACCGGCTTAAACTTCCTGGCATCCAAGTATTGGGTATTCTATGAGTCGGAAGGCGGGAATGACAAATGAACAGAGTCACCAGTTTCGGCACGTTTCGCAGCCATTTGATCCTGATCCTATTTTCTTTGATCATGATTTATCCAATTTTCTGGTGGCTGGGCGCTTCGCTCAAAACGGTAACAGATATGAAATCGACATCGATCTGGCCGACCACCTTTATGTGGGAAAATTACTCCAAAGGCTGGGTATTTTCACCCAAATACAGCTTTACTACCTTTTATCTCAACACCCTGGTGATGGAATTCTGGAATGTGCTCGGAGCCGTATTGAGCAGCGCGGTCGTCGCCTTTGGTTTTGCCAGACTCAAATTCAAGCTTCGTTCCTTCTGGTTCTCGATTTTGCTGCTCACCCTGATGCTTCCCGGACAGGTTACCATCGTGCCCCAATACATCATGTTTAACAATTGGGGATTAGTAAACAGCTATATCCCGCTTATTCTCCCGCACTTTTTTGGAGGCGGCGCCTTCTTCGTATTTCTTGTCGTTCAATTTATACGCGGGATCCCAAGAGAGCTCGATGAGGCCGCCAAGATCGACGGAGCCTCGGTGTACAAAACATTTTCACATGTTATTTTTCCATTAATCAAGCCAGCATTGGTATCCGTAGCGATTTTCACTTTTATATGGAGCTGGGACGATTTTTTTGCGCAGGTTTTATATTTAAGCTCGGTTGATAACTATACCGTTGGCCTGGCGCTTCGCATGTTCATTGATCAGTTTGAAATTCAATGGGGACAGCTTCTCGCGATGTCCCTGCTATCGATTATTCCATCCGTCATTTTGTTCATCTCGGCACAAAAGCATTTTGTTGAAGGCATTGCTACAACCGGTATTAAAGGATAACTGTATCCCCATGTACTGAACGATCTGGGATGTTGGCCGCACCCGGATGACAGACTGATAGTTGGAATCTTCATAAACCAACTGCGTGAAGCGAAAATGATGGATATATGTTAGATAAACAGCCTGCAGGTTCATCGGCCTCACGGAAGGCATGCAATCCATTCATGAGCTAGCCATGTTATGGAAGTGTACGCTGCGCTGTGCAGGCAGATCGATTAACGGGTGGAACCTGTACAACTATATGATCAAAGGGAGTGTTATGTATAATGAAAGCTAATAAAAAGACAAATATAATTGTAGCGGTGCTTGCTTTTTCATTGATTCTGACTGCTTGCTCCAAAACCGTTGAGACCACTGGCACCAGTACTCCTGCCAAGGATGCACCTGCTGCCGGCAAAAATGCCGACCTGCGGATTATGTGGTGGGGACCGGATGACCGCCATCAAGCGACTCTGAAAGCACTCGAAATGTATTCCGCCAAAAACCCAAATATTAAATTCACTTCCGAATATATGGCGTTTGATGCCTTTTGGACCAAGCTGCCTACACTTGCTGCCTCCAATTCCATGACCGACATCCTGCAAATGGACGGAGCTTATATTAACGAATATGCCAAAAAAGGCTTGCTTATGGATCTATCCGATGTCGATCTGAAGGGACTTGTCGATCCAAGAATCGTCAACAACGTCAAGATTGACGGCAAATTATATGGAATTCCGCTCAGTCATAACGGTGCGGGAGTCGCCTTCAACAAAGCGGAGCTGGAGGCGGCTGGCGTGAAGCTGCCACATAAGGATTGGACATGGGATGAATATTTCACTTACATGAAGGAAGCTCATGACAAGCTGCCTAAAGGTAAATATCCGTTTACCGATAATACAAGCGTATGGGACTGGTATCAGTTCTATCAGACATCCAATGGCAAAGGACCAATCATGCAGGATGGAACCAAATTTAATCTGGATAAGGATCTCTGGTTCAAATTTCAACAAATGCATGAGCAATGGCGTGCTGACGGAACCCTTCCATCTGCAGAAGCGACCACGGCCTTTAAAGAAAATGATCCCAAAGCCGACGCGATGGTATCCGGTGTCATGGCAAGAGGCGTTACTGTCGGTTCTGTTGGCGTCATGGAAACACTCAACCCGGGTAAAATTTCGGTAGTCAACAATCCTGTAGGTCCGGCTGGAGGCGGATGGGCACAAGCCACAATCTTCTTCAGCTTAAGCAAATCCACCAAATATGCGGCTGAAGGCAAGAAATTTATTCAATGGTTTATCTCCGATCAGGAAGTAGGCAAAACACTCGGGTTGACTCGCGGCGTTCCGATCAACGATGCGATTTACAAAACCCTGGAGCCCACCTTAAGCAAAAAAGACTTGATGGGTAAGGATCTGTTAGGCAATGCACTCGATAAGGCACTTCCGTTCTATCCGGCTCCTCAAGGCTGGTCCGATTTCACAAGCTTGTATAAGTCGGAAATGGAAGCGGTCATGTTCAAAAAACAAACGATTGAACAGGCATATGACAAAATCGTAGCCAAAGGCAAGGAAACCGAAGCGAAGCTGAACAAAAAGTAAATCGTCCTGGGTATCCTTGTACCGTCCTGCTTCTTGCAAAAGAACAGGGCGGTATATTAGGGGACGATGCAGAACAAAGCACGGGTTTTCATTATAAGGAGGTCGGTCTATTCATGCTTCAATTAGCTGAATTTTTCCCCGGATATCCAAGCAGGCTCTGGCATCTTGCCAAGCAGATGGGCGTTAATGATGCCGTTGGTCCTCTGCCCAAGGAAGATCACGGTATGAAACCATGGGATTATATGAATTTGGTGCAAATGAAACAAAGATTCGCTGATTTTGGACTCAATCTTCAAGTCATTGAATCGGCGCCCGAAACGAACCGCATCAAACTTGGCCTGCCAGGACGAGATGAAGAGATTGATATCATGTGCCAGTTCATCACGAATATGGGGGCTGCTGGCATCTCTGTGCTCTGCTATAACTTTATGGCTCAATTCAATTGGTTTCGCACCTCAACCACGATCCGTACCCGTGGAGGCGCGCTGGTCTCAGGCTACGATCATGCCTTATTAGCCAATGCGCCGTTGACCGAAGCCGGTATCGTAAGTGAGGATCAATTATGGGAACATTTGAAATACTATCTGGAACGGATTGTACCTGTCGCGGAAAAAGCAAAGGTCAGGCTGGCCCTGCATCCCGATGACCCGCCGATCTCTCCGATTCGTGGGGTGTCACGAATTCTGCGAAGCTCGGATGCGCTGCAGCAAGCTATTGATCTGGTGCCGAGCGAATACAGCGGTATTACGTTATGCCAAGGAACACTAGCGACAGCAGGTGAGGATATACCGACTGTGATCCGCAAGTTTGCAGCGCAGGACAAAATCTTTTTCGTCCATTTCCGTGATGTTCGCGGAACGCCAGAGAAGTTCGAGGAAACGTTTCATGATGATGGTCAAACGGATATGCTTGAAGCTATGAAGACCTATTACGAGGTTGGTTTTCAAGGTCCCGCTCGACCTGACCACGTCCCGACGATGGAGGGCGAGAATAACGATAATCCGGGCTATGAATTACTTGGTCGCTTGTACGGAGTTGGTTATATCAGAGGTTTAATGGAAGCGGCAGCTGCGGGAGAGCGCGAACGGCAAATTCTGCTAGCCGAATTAAAGGTATAACTCAGGCCTCAATGAGGTGCGACTCCTACAAAAAGACAGGATTCGGAATTGCGAATGACGGCTGCGCCGATGGTTCGCTTTTCTGAATCCTGTCTTTATTTAGCTCCAGAGACGATCGTTGGACCACGAATGGTTCCATTCGTCCGTCGATTCCCACAAGCCCGGAATATTCGCATGCAAATGCTCGGCAATTACCTCGTCATTTAAGGAGTCGATGCCTAGTCCCGGCGCATCCGGTACGGTTATAAAGCCATTTTGTATTAACGGTTTGGGCAGTGAACGCCCAATCACGATATCATCCCACCAGGAGACGTGATCGGAATGGAATTCAAGCGCAAGGAAGTTTTCCGTAGCTGCTGCACAATGGACAGCAGCCAGGCAGGCAATCGGGCTTTCAGCCATATGAATGGCCATTGCAACAGCGTAATCCTGCGCCATGTCGCCGATTTTTTTCGTTTCCAATATACCGCCAGAAGTCAGAAGATCCGGATGTATCACCGCAACTCCACCGGATTCCAGCAGCGGTTTAAAATTTTCCTTCAAATAGATATCCTCCCCGGTACATATCGGTGTCGTGACCGATCTCGCCAGTCTGACATATAATTCCGTGTATTGCCATGGAATCATATCCTCCATCCAGGCCAAATTATATTTATCGATCCGGCGTCCCAGTTTAATGCAGTCCTCCACGCCGATATGACCAAAGTGGTCAATCGCGAGCGGTACCTCATAGCCGATGACTGAACGTACGTCGCTTACATACTGCTCCAGCATATCAAGCCCTTTTTCAGTTACATGGATGCCGGTAAAAGGATGCGCAACATTGTAGGCGTCATACATTCGGTTGCGGGCATGGATGATTTCCATTTCCGTCATTTCGGTATTTTTCCGATTTGCCCATACGTCCGACAGCTTTTTCATATCTTCAAAGAAGCCCAAAGGTGCGCTTAAGGTGCCCGGCTCCTGGATGATTTGATTAATGCCCAGATCCATTTTCAAAAACGTATAGCCTTTTTCCATCCGTGATTTCAGCGCTTGCCCCATTGTCAGTCCGGTATCTCTGCCTTGCACATCGGTGTCACAATACATCCGGATTTTATCGCGGAACTTGCCTCCCAGCATTTGATAAATAGGGATACCGTATGCTTTTCCTGCCAAATCCCAAAGTGCGATCTCGATGCCGCTCACCCCTCCGCCTTGACGGGAATGGCCTCCGAATTGCTTGATACGACGAAACAGCTTATCAATCTGGCATGGATTTTCACCAAGCAAACGGGATTTCAATAGTAACGCATAGTTCTTGTCTGCCGCATCCCTTACTTCGCCATAACCGATTAAACCTTGATTGGTGTATACCTGAATTAAACTGCAGTGCATCGGGGAACCCTCGATATCGGCAAATCGAATATCGGTGATTTTTAATTCGGAAGGAATCGAATACGTATTCACATAAGCGGTTGTGCTGTCATAGGTTGCTTTGGTTAGCATGGTTATCAGCTCCTTTCCCTCATTATATAAAGGGTGCTGACCAATTGGCATGCTGTAAAATTATCATTTTGTTTGTTTTTTTAGATCTTTTTCTTATAATGGGTATAGGCTATTATTCTTATCATTTCAGGAGGAAAATATGAACAATCAAGCACAGGCTCATGAAGGCATGTATCAAGAAGAACCGGCTGTATGGCTGCGCGCAGCGAATTATGAAGCTGCTGTTTTGCCGGGTGTGGGCGCCAATCTGATTGCCTTTCGCGATACAGCCAACCAGTACAGCTTCCTGCACGAACCGGAGCAAAACGAGATGGAAGCCTTCAAAGCCAATCCGATCATTCATGGCATCCCGGTACTGTTTCCACCGAATCGTTATGAAGACGGCGACTTTCATTGGAATGGCAGCGTATATCGTTTTCCTGTCAATGAACCGAAGACTGGCAACCATCTTCACGGCTTTGTTCATAATATTCCTTGGAAGGTGGATGGTTATGGGGCTGATGAAGCACAGAGCTGGGTAACCTTAAGCTTGACAGTAACAGAGGGACATTCTGTATATACATATATCCCGCATGCGTTTACGATTCAGCTTCGTTATTCCTTAAGCAGCAATGGATTATCGCAGCACGTGCTGATTCGCAATGACGGCGACACGCCGATGCCTCGTCTGCTTGCCTTCCATACCTCAATCAATGCACCATTCGCTTCGGACAGCTCGGCATCCGATTATCGCTTCAATATGACGATTGGCGAACGCTGGGAGCTGGATCAACGAATGCTGCCGACGGGTCAGTTTCAAGCGCTTACAGCAGATGAGGAAAACATGAAGGCTGGTGGGCTGTCCCCATTCTTTGAATCGATGGATAATCATTATACGGCTGTTCCGCAAAATGGAAGAAACCGAATGGAGCTTACCGATGCGCGCAATAAGCTGACTCTCGTCTATGATGTCGGCACCAGCTACAAGCAGTGGATGATCTGGAACAACGGAGCGACGGAAGGTTTCTTTTGTCCAGAGCCGCAAATCAATCTGGTGAACGCACCGAATATCAAGCAGGAGCTCGACAAGGAGCTGATCGGATTGTTCGGTCTGGAGCCAGGCGAGATCTGGGAAGAAACCAGCAGACTGTATGTAAAAAAAGCTGAATAGTTGAAGAAATGTAAGCCTCCAGATCGACGAGTAAAGTCGATCTGGAGGCTTCCTCGTTCATATTTGAGACTAGCTATTAATACTTAGTCTTATTTAAAAGTGCGGTGAATAACGAGCGGAGCGGCCAAATGGTCCTGTAGAAGCGTCAGCGATCGGAAGGATATTTGGCCGTGCAGCGGGACTTATTCACCTCACTTTTAAGGCCCATTAGCTACTCAATTCCCGGCGCCAAGTCTGTCGCAATAAATATGCATCGCCTCTCTGAGAAATGCAGCCAAGCCGGGTCCGTGCTTATCAATATTGGCGGTGAAACGCTCATCCATTACGTACAAATCACCGAGTCCACGGAAAATTTCCGGTGTACAGTCATAATAGTAATCCGTAATATGTCGTCTTAAATCACCCACGGCCACCTGCACCTCGGGATCATCCGGACCGCGATGCATAGCAGCGACGATCCGCGTATGGATCTTGTCGTTCTCCTCTGTGATGTTCGCCCAATCCTCTTTCGTGTAGCGGTCTGTCCGCTTCTCGACCGCTTCAACTGCTGCATGACCATATCTTTGTCTCGCCTCAGCCGCATACTTCTTTTTGTGCTGCTCGATAGCACTTTGGTCAAAGCCCTCAAACTTGTCTTTGTTACTCATCTCCATGCCTCCTTGTGCCGATTGTATACTTTGATTCACCGTATCGATGATGCGCTCCAGCCGCTTCTTTTTTTCCAGCAGCAGCTCCTTGTGAGCTAACAATGCCTGGGTACGGTCAAATCCAGGATCATCCAGTATGACCTTGATTTCCTGCAGCGAAAAACCGATTTCCCGGAAAAACAAGATCTGTTGAAGCCTTTCCAGCTCTCTGTCCGTGTACAACCGATAACCTGCCTGATTGATGGACCCGGGTGCAAGCAAACCAATTTCATCATAATGATGCAGAGTCCGTACACTGATATTCACAAGCTCTGCGACTTCCTTTACCCTGTAAGCCATGCCCTCGCTTCACCTCCTGAGATGATCATAAGCTATCATGTTACGTTAGGGTCAATAGTAAAAATTGGCTGGTCGATATACGTGCCAATTGGTTGTTTTCATCTGTTCATTTCGTGGTAAAATAAGAAAATACACGTGATTATTGATCCTATCACCAACCAATTGATCACCATTGGAGTGCTATCTATGAATATTATCATTTCACGAGAGCTTTACATACCGATCTATATGCAAATTACGCAGCAAATACGTGAAGCTATATTCAATGGTGAGCTGCCAGCCGGCTACCGTCTCCTACCCGAGCGAAAGCTGGCCGAGCAATTAGGTGTGAATCGCAGTACCGTATTGAACGCATACGTTGAATTGAAGTCCGAAGGTTTGATCGAATCCTTTGTTGGCAAAGGAACCGTCGTACTGCCCTTGAACTCTGCGGATGCACCTGCTGCTTCTACCCAGCTTCCCGGCTATAGTACGCCTCCATGGCGGCAGTTATTCAGTGAACGATCGTTCTCAGCAGGTGACCCGTTAATTCGTGATCTGCTGTCTCTTTCCAAGCGCAAAGACTCCATTTCCTTCAGTGTTGCGCTGCCAGACCCTGGGCCCAAACTAACGGTCAAGCTCCAAGAGCAGCTGCAATTGCTCATGCAGGAGAAAAGCGATTCGCTATGGAAGCATACCGCCACGGAAGGTATTCATACACTGCGTGAGGCGATATGTATGTGGATGGAGAAGCGTGGGATTCATGCCGCTGCCGAGGAAGTGCTCATACTGTCCGGCTCTCAGCAAGGTATTGATTTGCTTACCCGGGTATTCATTGATCCGGGTGATATCATATTTGTTGAAGAACCCAGTTATTTCAGCGCTATGCAATCGTTTCGATCAGCTGGAGCGAGATTAATGGGAATTCCTGCAGATACCGACGGACAGATGAGACTTGATATTCTGGAGTCCATGTTAGCCAAGTATCATCCGAAGCTGATCTATGTCCTGCCTACCTTCCAGAATCCATCGGGTCTGGTGATGAATCAGGAAGTCAGGGAACGCCTGCTTGAGCTGGCTTATCGCTACAAGACGATCATCGTCGAGGATGACCCTTATTGTGATCTGCGTTATTCCGGCCATCATGTTCCACCTATTCATGCCATGGACCGCCATGATCATGTCATCTATCTCAGTACCTTTTCCAAGCTTATCGGCTCTGGTTTACGTATGGGGTGGCTCAGTGCTCCCGAGTCAGTCATTCGTCAACTGGCTATTGCCAAGCAAATGGCTGATCTGCATACGAGCACTCTCTCGCAGTTTCTGATGGAGAGAATGATTCGCAGCGGACTGCTGGAGGAGCATCTGAACGATATGCGAAATCGCTACCATCAGCGTAAGCAGCTCATGGTCGCAGCACTTCATAAATATGAGGTGCCAGGTATGACTTGGCAGGAGCCTGAAGGCGGCGTATTCATCTGGTGCCGGATGCCAGCCGGACTGAATGCCAATGAGTTGATGCTTCGTGCTGCCGATCGTGGTGTCGATTATTTGCCTGGCAACCCGTTCTTTGCCCAAGTTCCGCAAACGACCTATGTACGCCTTAACTTTTCATGTGCCGAGGATGACTCGATCGATGAAGGCATTCGCCGATTTGTCTCAGCCGTGCACGACACGATCAATGCTCGTCGATATCATCAAACAGGCAACCGAACAGAAGGATTAGATCCTATTATTTAACACCTATTCCAAGGAGGATGAACCCCATGGCCTTTTCAAGATTCGCCAAACGTATGGACCAATTAAAAGCATCAGAAATCAGAGAGATATTAAAGCTGACTGAAAGACCTGAGGTCATTTCGTTTGCTGGAGGCCTTCCCGATCCTGAGCTGTTTCCTATTAGAGAGCTGCAGCAGATCGCTGTAAAAGTATTGGAGGAGAACGGTAAAGAAGCGCTGCAATATGCGACTACCGAAGGCTACCGACCTTTACGGGACAAAATCGCACTGCGAATGAACCGTACACTGGGTACGGCCTGGACAGCTGACAATATTCTCATTACGAGCGGCTCCCAGCAAGGAATCGATCTGGCAGGAAAAGCTTTCCTCGACGAAGGCGACGTCATCTTCTGTGAAAGCCCCTCTTACCTTGGAGCTATTCAGGCATTTCGTGCTTATGGTCCAGAATTCGTCGAGGTTCCCACCGATCACGAAGGCATGGATATCGATCAATTAAGGGAGCTTCTGCAGACTACACAGCGGGCCAAGCTTATTTACGTTATTCCTGATTTTCAAAATCCGACCGGACGGTCCTGGACACTAGCTAGAAGACAAGAGCTCATCAAGCTTGCCAATGAGTTCGATCTCGTTATTATCGAGGATAATCCATATGGGGAGCTGCGTTTTGAGGGCGAACCTATCCCTTCCCTGCAATCATTGGATACCGAAGGTCGTGTTCTTCACTTGGGAACCTTCTCCAAAACCTTCTGCCCGGGCCTGCGCATGGGCTGGACAGCAGCTGATTCCGCTATTATACCCAAATTAGTGCTGCTGAAGCAGGGAGCCGACCTGCAAGCGTCAACGATTAGCCAACGGCAGCTCGATGCCTATCTGGAAACGTACGATCTAAGTGAACAAATCGTCAAAATCGTAGAGGTGTACCGCAAGCGTCGTGACACGATGATGGAAGCACTTCGCCGTGAAATGCCTGCCGATGTCCGGTTCAATATTCCTTCCGGCGGCTTATTCACCTGGCTGGAGCTGGCACCTGAGCTTAATGCTCGTGACCTGCTCGTACGCTGCCTGGATCACAATGTCGCGTTCGTACCTGGAGGCAGCTTCTACCCGAATGGCGGCCATGAGAATACGCTGCGCCTCAATTATTCCAACATGACCGAGGAACGGATCATCGAGGGAATAGCACGGCTTGGCAAAGTGCTGCGGGAATATACGGCAGAATTACAGGCAAGTCCTTTATCCATTTAACAACGTTCTGCTGGGGCCAATCTCAGATTTTACCTTGAGACCAGGCCCCCTAGCAGAACCCTATACATCTAAAAAGCAACATGATATGACGATAAAAAAAGCTTCTGATCGAAGCCTATTCGACGAAGATACATCCGTGTTTTATATGTAGCTTTTCTTGAAACATAAGAATCCTTCAGCTCCGCTGAAAACTTATACATTCTTATGTTATAAAAAATAACCCTTCATCTCACATTAAAGTGATGACGAAGGGTTATTTTCTCACACTATGAAACTGCTGGATCAACAGTTTTATATGTATTATAAAAGTATAGGCCCGGTGGGACTCGAACCCACGACCAGATGATTAAGAGTCAACTGCTCTACCAACTGAGCTACGGACCTGCAACGCTCACTTATAATAGCATATTGATTTATAAAATGCAAATCATATTTTCAATTATTTAAAAACAGCCTTTTTGTTTAATAATAACTATGAGGGAGGTGTTCAGCATGAATGCAGAAATCAATCCGAACCAACCACCAGAGATTAATCCGAAACCCATTCCGGATATAACACCAAAAACTCCACCCGAAATTAAACCGGATTTGATCCCGGAAATACCAGCAACACCACAGCCAGCTCCAGAAATCAGTCCCCAAGTCATCCCGGAGATACCCGAGAAGCAGCAATAGGAATTCGCAGAGGCAGTCCCTTGGTCAGAATGAATGACCTGAGGGACTGCCTCTTTTCATAGCCTGATAAAAATTATGTGGTCGATATCTGCATAACTCCGATTTTAATTCGCATATTGCTGCTTGAATTCAGAAGGCGTCATCCCGGTATGCTTTTTGAATAGCTCACTGAAATAGGGTCGATCCTCATAACCGAGCGCCTGGGCAATTTCCTGTACCTGCCTGCCTTCCAGCAATAAAGCCTTGGCCCGCTCCATTCGCTCTGTCGTAACAAATTGCCCAACCGTCATCCCTCTGACCTTCTTGAATAGATTGGCAAAGTAGCTGCCGCTTAAGTAAACCAGCTTGGCGTAATCATTCACTGTCAGGTTCACATCCAGATGCTGTCTGATATGCGCGATTACTTGCTCGACGACCTGATTGGCTTCTTCTTTCTGCCTTTGCTGGATGACCTCACAGCCGATTCTGCACAGCTCGTTGATGCCTGTCTTAAGCTCTGTCAGCTTGTAGGAATGCAAATTCTTAATATGCAGCAGATGCGCCTCCAGCGGCTTCATTTCTTCAGCCGTCAGCTTTTCTGCAAATAACCGATTCATCATAAAGGCAAGCTCGTCGTACATGACCTTTACAGCCTCTGGAGCATAAGGCACAGGCACAGAAACAGTTTCATCAAATAATTCGTCTACAAGCTCCTGCGCTTTGTGCAGATTGCCCGAACGCAGGCAGTAGAACAGCTCCTTTTCCTTTTCCGTTGAAAAGCGCGGGGCCGTTTGATGATCCACATGCTGGTAGCCATATACACTATTGCCACCGGTATAAAAATTATAGGATAGTGCGGTCATTGCCTGAGTATATGAATAAGAAATTTCATGAATATGCTGAACGTTTTCACCCAGTCCGAGAGATACCGTATATCTGGAATAGCTTTCGATATTTTCACGGCACTGCTCGGCCAGCCTCTCGGCACTCCCGGAATCAGGCGAATTGAATACAGCAACGAATCGGTGCGAATGATCCCGAAACACAAATCCTTTCGTTACATTGCCAATTGTCTCCTCCAGAATATTGTGCAGGGTGAACCGGATCAGCTCGACCTCCTGCACAGGAAGCTTATGGGTCAGCTCGGCAAACTGGTCAATTTCCGTAAGCATGACGACAAATTGCTCACGTTCGAGTGCAATATTGAGAAAATCCCAGCGCTTGGCCGCCTGCTCCGGTGTTGTGGGAAACTGCAGCAGAAGCTGAAAATATTCCTGCCGCAAATACGGCAGGCTCTCCCGCAGCTTGCGCTCCATCTCATGAAACCGCTGCTGGCTGCCAAGTTCCTCTTCGATCGACGCTTTGGCTTTGAGAACGGCATCAATAATTTTTTGCGGTGTAAAGGGCTTCAATATATAATCAAAAGCGCCAAGCTGAATAGCCTGCTGCGCATAATCAAAATCGGTATATCCACTCAGGAAAACAATTTTGGTACGGGGAAATTCGCTTAATACCCAACGTGTCATATCCAGCCCATTCATTCGCGGCATGCGGATATCCGTCAGCACGATATGAGGCTTTGTTTCACGTATGAGCTCAATACCCTTCTCGCCGTTGCTGGCCGAGCCCACCACACGAATCCCATGCAGACTCCAGGGAATCTGATTGGCGATACCATCAACAACCGTCTTGATGTCATCTATCACACACATTCTAAGCTCACTGTTCACTTTTGATCGTCACTCACTTTCCAATGGAATCGTTAAGGTAATTACCGTTGAACGGTACGGGATGCTCGATAATTCAATATCGGCTCTGCTATCGTATTGCAGTCGCAGACGTCCAAATACATTGCGCAGCGCATAGCCCCTTTTCACCGTCTGCTCCTGCCGCATATCCTCGTCAACTTGCCGGGCATCCATGCCGGAACCATTGTCCTCCACACGCAGCTCAAGCCAATTTGCATCCAGACGGCGGATTGTAATCGTAATTTGTCCATCAACGTCCATTTCCTGAAAGCCATGCAGGATCGAATTCTCCACCAGCGGCTGCAAAATGATTTTCAATATCGGTATATCGAGCAGCGAATCATCCTCAAGCACGATGTTATAATCGAACAAGCCTTCATAGCACTTTTGCTGCAGACTTAAATATTGCCGTACATGGTCGATCTCCTTGGCTAAGGTCGTCATCTCGTTGCCCCCATTAAGACCAAGCTGGAACAGCAGGGAGAGGGAAACAATCATATCGGTAACATCCTTATTCTGCGCTGTTTCCGATTTCCAGACGATCGTATTAAGCGTATTGTACAAGAAATGCGGATCAATCTGCGCCTGCAGCGCTTTAATCTCCATCTTTCTTTTCTCGTTCTCAGCATCCTTGACATCGTCAATCAGCTTCGATATTTGCTCCAGCATGCGGTTGAATTTCAACCCGACCTGTGTAACCTCATCCTCATACCTGCTCTCAAAGCGAACATCAAGCTGGTTATGCTCGACCTTCTTCATAAGACCTTGAAGCTTATGCAGCGGCTTCAGCAAGAAGCCTGACATCAGATTGGAAAGCAGCAGAGCCAGCACCGCGCAGCAGGCCATGATGAACAGTGTGGTTGTTTTGATGCGATTCACTTGATACAGCAAATCCGATTGCTTTTGCACACTGACCAGCAGCCAATCCTGCGTAAGCGTCAGACGCGCATAATTGACCAAATAAGGCTCGTTTCCCTTGGAATATTTGAAAAATCCCCGTTCCTGCTCCTGCATAGGCTTCATAAAATCAGGATCATTCTGAAACGATTCCATGGCGGATGCCATCGGCAGCACCTTGCCGCCGCTGCGCGAAACGAGAAAGTAATTGTCTGCATGGTCGAGCAAATCATCGGTAATCGCTTTGCGGATGGCATCTTCCTTTAAATTAACGACAATAAAAACGTCCTGTACATTAACTTCGGAGATCGATTTCATCAATAAGGAGATCACTCTTTTATTACCGAGAAACAAAGGATCTTCATGACCTTCGATCCACAAGGCGCGATCCGTGCTTTCCAAATACTTCGAAAATATTGTGCTCTTAAAAGGGACCTGGCTATTGCGAAGGTCATTCGTCGCGAACAAATCACCAATCGTCGTATAGATTAAAATCGATTGAATCGATGGCTCACTCAGCTTCATTTGCGCAAGCGGTATCTGCAGCGATGACAACTGTCTATAGTAGGCCGATGTTCGGTGATCGTACACATCATTCATCGCCTGCTTGAATTCATCGCTAAGCATCATGGAGGAGGTCGCTACAATCGTATGACGCAGCTTTTCATCGAGCACACGCGCCGATTTATTCAATGTGTTCTGGCTGGAGAGGAAGGCTTCCTTTTCCGTCGAGCTGTAAGCAATCCAATACGACATCAGTCCGGTCAAGGCGATAGATATTAAAGTCAGCAGTAAAAAGGCTATCCATAGCCGACGTCTGAGCGAAAGCCTATAAAACCAGTGTTTCACGTCTGTTCCTCCTCCATACCCCAATATGAAAAAACGCGCCGCTTACTGCTGCGCGTCCATCATTATGATAATCAACTACGGATTCACTGGATTCCTATCCAGCCTTACTTGGCCAAAGTGCCTTGCAGCTTGCCTGGATCAAAGCTTGGATTCGCTTTGCTCTTCGTATCGCCGGAAGCACGTGCTTTTTCCAGAGCAGCGTTATAACGAGTTGTCAGGTCCGTCAACATTTTATCGACATCTCCGCCTTCAAGCATATACTTCGTAATCGCATTGCCTGTCTTGACACCCTCAACCTTAGCTTCCGTTACAGAAAGCGGAGTTGGTGAATACAGCGCATCATATTTGCTCGGCAGGAATCCATCGATGCCCGGAATCGTCGGTTTGTTAGCAGTGGCATTGACATCAGGAACGACAGAGATACCAAAGCCCTTTTCATGATATTCCTTTTGGAAATTGATATTAGCCAGGTACTCCATGAACTTCCACGCTTTTTCCTTGTTCGGCGTGTCTTTACTTATACCAACGTAGTTGCCGGCAATAACCGAGACGGTTCCTGATTGCTTGCCGTCCAGAGTTGGAGGCAGAGCAGCAGCCCAGCGTATTTGGGTCGGGAATTGGTTCTGGAATACACCCGGCTCGCCAGAGTGATTAAAGTACATACCAATTTTCCCGGCTGCAAATTGCGCACGCAGTGGATCAATATCCAACGATTCCACGCCCGGCAGCAGGCTTCCATCCTTTTTCATTTGATAAAGCGCTTCAGCAATGGGCTTGTACACGGAGAAATCGAACTGTCCGGTTTTATAGTTGTAGCCATCTACAACAGAAGTGCCACTAAAGGAGCCGATTGGATTGGCGATTCGACTGAATGCAGAGCTTGCGCTCTTGAAGTTTTCAGCGAAGCCGTATGCGCCCACATCCTTGTTCGCTTTTGTAATTTTTTTGGCAGCATCAACCAGTTCTGCTACTGTTTTTGGCGGTTCCTTAATTCCTGCTTTTTCAAACAAATCTACATTATATATTAATCTCCAAAACTGTCCGGTATTCGGCAGCGAATAGATTTTGCCTTCAACCATGTTCGATTCCTCGACCATCAGATTGGCATATCGCTTTTTCAAATCATCGTTCATCAAATCATTGATTGGCAGCAAATAGCCTTTTTTCACAAAACCGAGAAAATCGTTCGTACGCAGCACGTCAGGAGCCTGCTTGCTGGCGTATGCAATATCCACAGCCTGGTTAAAGTTATCGGCCATTACCGTCATTTCGACTTCAATGTCGGGGTTCGCATCATTAAATTTCTTGATAACCTCTTTCATGTAATCCGCATCATGGCGATCAATCGTCCAATAAGAGATCTTGGTTTTTCCGCCTGTCGCTGTACCTGTACCCGAGGTCCCTCCAGCTTGCGTCCCGCTGTCCTGTCCAGCTCCACATGCTGCCAGAGAGGAAGCGACCAAAGCTACGCCCAGCACGGTACCTATCGTTTTTTTCATCATTTTGATAAAATCCTCCTTGTTAATTATAAACCATTCGTGAATAGGTTCCTAATTGGAAATCATGTAACTGCTTTCAGCATAACGGCTGAGCTTGTTGAACCGTGAAGGACAATCCGACTTTTATGGAGGGGAAAACTACTTTCCGTCTCCCACCTCTACCTCCGACCAGCTTATTAACCTTTGACAGCACCTGCGGTAACCTGCATGAACGACTTGTTCGCGATCATATAGACCACGAGAATCGGCAGGAACGATAGACAAGCACCCGCCATCATCAGTTGAGTCTCTGCAGCTGCACCAATACCATAACGAAGATTTGCGAGACCTACTGTCAGTGTTTGCAGCTTCGGCGAGGTCATCGTGAATACGAGCGGCAAAATATATTCATTCCAGGTGCCGCGAAACGTGAACAAGGCCGTAACTGCAAGCGCCGGACGCAGCAGCGGAAGAATGATTTTCCAGAAAACGCTATAAAAGTTGCAGCCGTCAATGTAAGCAGCCTCGTCCAAATCGCGGGGAATCGCCTTGAAAAAACCGATCAGCATAAAATAAACCGTAGCATGGGAGCTGATCAGGATGATAATGACACCCCACAGCGATTTGTTTAAGCCGAGCATGACCATCAAATCAAATTGCGGTCTGAGTACGACAGCACCAATGGAAATAAACATCGTACTTGCCTGCAGCGCGACATACAGTTTTTTGCCTGGAAACTTCGTACGGTCTATCGCATAGGCGGCCATCGAAGCGATCAGCAGCGTTGCAATTGTGACCATGGTGCTAATAAAGAAGCTGTTCCAGGTAAATAGCGCAAAATTGGCCTGCTTCCAGGCAGTAGCATAATTTGAGAATTGCCATACGGTGGGCAGAAAAGTAGCTCCCGTGGTTAACTCCGCATTCGTTTTGAGTGAACCCAGAGCAGCCATAATAAGCGGGTACAGCGTGACAAAAGCTATACTGATTAAAAATGCCCATTTTACGATATGCCCCAACCAATAGCTTGCCCTAATTCCATTGCGATTCAAGTTTGTATCCATCTCACTTACACCCCGCTTTCCTTAATCCTGATTCAGCCGTTTGGACATGTAAAAATAAATGATCGTAATGAAGCCGACAATCAAAGCTGTTGTAAATCCAACCGCGCTGCCGTAGCCGATTTGCTGTACGGTTGCCGTTGACGCCGACACCGGGAAAAACTGCTTGTATACATACAGGTACATGACCTCTGTTTTGCCGAACGGTCCTCCCTCGGTCAATACCATGATGCTCTCGTAGCCTTTCAAGGCCGTGATGATGGCCAGCATAATAATCATTTGCAGTACGGTACCGAGCATTGGTAGCGTGATATACCAGAACTTTTGTGCTGCATTCGCTCCATCGAGTGATGCACTCTCATATACGTCCTCTGGTATGCCCTGCAAGCCGGCAATAAACAGCAGCATGTAATTACCGATCCCGCCCCATACCGCTGTAATGATGACCGTAAGCATCGCATATTGCGGACCGAGCCAATCTATTGATTGGGAAATAATCCCATACTTAATCAGGAATTGATTAAGCACACCGTTATAGGAATTGAAAATAGTAAAAAATACGATCGACATGACCGATGCACTAATAATAGTAGGCATAAAATAAATCGCTCTGAACAATCCTTTACCTTTCAAGCCGCGGTTTAATATGACCGCAAGTAATAGCGAAATCGGCAGTACCAGAATGATTTTTCCGCCCGCATAGACAAATGTATTGTACACGGAATGCCAAAACTCCTGATCCCGCAGCAGTCTGGAAAAATTATCAAGACCTACAAATCGGGGTATCCCAAAGCCTTGATAATCGTAAAACATATAGCGTAGCGCCCAGACGATGGGATAGATGCCAAGCGCCAGTGTCAGGAACAGACTTGGAAAAATGAAAATATATGAGTTGAACAGAGATACACGTTTACGCATCGTCTATCAGCTCCTCCCGTTCGTTTTTTTATAGCATATTACATGCGAGCCAGAGGGCGGGAGCGGTAATTCAACTGGCACCATAGGACAAAGCAACTTAATTTGAATGGCGGGGGACTCATCTCCAGCCCATAACAAAACCCCCATCGCGGCACGATGGGGGTATCTCTGGATCGGATTATTATTTTCAGCAGCTACTAATATTTAATCGTCTGCCCATACATCCTTCATGAGCTTTTTGATGCGGGCCTCTCTTTCTTTGGTAGCTGCAGCGTCAGTTACCCAAATTCCCTTCTGCTGCTCGACCGCATGTCCCGGCTTCACACCAGCTGCAACCTGACTCCGTGGAACATCGGTCATCACGCCCGCAATTTCAATGACGTAGTATTTGCCTTCAATGCGATCTACAATTCCTTTCAAGCTACTTCTCCTTCCTTTCCGTAGCAATCGTGACGTTCTTTCCATCCGATATGACTGACACCGTCCCCTGCAAATCATTGCGATACACGCTAACTCCTGCTTTTTTCAGGCGGGATAATATCGTCTTGTCCGGGTGACCATAATTGTTGTCTTTGCCCGATTGAATAATCGCATATTGGGGCTTCACCTTGTTCAGGAAGGTTAAGGAGGTTGAAGACTTCGATCCATGATGCCCAACCCCCAACACGGTCGACGACAGATCGACACCTGATTTAATCATATCCTTCTCACTTGCCGCCTCAGCATCACCGGTTAACAGCAGCGAAGTCGTACCATAAGTAATTTTCACGACAGCACTCATGTTGTTCGCATTGTCATATACAGCCGCAGGTGCGATCATCTCCACTTGAACCTCTTTGTCCCAGTCCAACGTTAAACCGGCTTTGGCCGTTTGGACCTTGAGCTTTTTATTGCTGATCGATTCCAATAACGATTCAAAGGTACGGGTATTCGAAGATATTTTGGGCATATATATGTTGTCCACAGTCGTTTGATCAATGACCTTATCCAAGCCTCCGATATGATCTGCATCCGGGTGTGTCCCGATTACGGTATCGAGCTTTGTGATTTGATATTGCTTGAGATAATCCAGCATGACTTGTTCTTTGTCGTTATTGCCTGCATCAATAAGCATCGTTTTGCCGGATGGACTGATCAGCAGCTGACTTGCCCCTTGCCCGACATCCAAAAATAACACCTGGAGCTTTCCATCCGCTCGCAAAATAGTCGTAGATCCCACAGATTCATTATGTACAGTCAGTGGTGAACAACCCGTTAATACAACCAGGACGAGACCCGTAATCCAAACCTTCCATTGTGCCATACTTCAGTTAGCTCTCCTCGTGATGATAGTAGGACATTGGAATAAATAAAAGCCCCTAAGCTAGTTTATAACTCGGAGCCGTTCTTTTCAATGTTTTCCATGCAATAAATGTTCATCGTATGCAGGCTTCAAGCTTGTTGATATCATACTGGCCTTGCTGATCATCTCTCTAAAGCTCGAAGCAGCGTAATTGTGATCGAAACCGTTAATATAACCTACTGCTGCAGATAATGTAATATTCATCACATGCATCGGCTCCGTCAGCTGCTGAATCAGCTTCTCTACTTCCTGTAATTTCCTTGTTGAAATAATGACGAACTCGTCGCCGCCATATCTGCATATGTAATCCTGTTCATTCGTTATGTTTTTAAGCAGGGTTGAAAAATGAATAAGTACATCATCACCGACTGGATGTCCGTGCTTTTTATTAATAAGGCCAAAATCATTCAGATCTATAAACAAAATATGAAACATCCGATTCAGAGCAACAAAATGATTAAACACATATTCCATATACGCGGATCGATATAAGCCTGTTAACAGATCCTCATATTTGCCAAGTGTTGTCTTCAGCACCTCTCTGGTTACAATGCCCTCTGCATGATTGCCATCTTTGACAATTAAGCGTTTAACTTGATGCTGCTCCATGATGGAAATAGCATCTCCAATAAAGGTTGACTTGGGAATACAGATCGGATTCCCCGTCATCGCATCTGCGACGATCCGGTTGGGATGAACCGAACGTATATCCTTGGAAGTCAGAATACCGGCAATTTTACCTTGATCATTCACCACAAGTGAATTGACACCGAGTTCATCCATCAGCCTGGCTGCGTATTGAACACTTTTGCCAGAAGTGATATATTGCAGCTCTTCCGATATCAAGTCCTCCACCTTCAATTTAGTTCTACCTCCCGCTCAACGAACATCGTAAATTTCAACTCGGCTCGCAATACCATGCATTCATTCACCATACAATCGGCTTCCTCCATAATAATTTCCAGCAGTAGCTGCTGATCCATCATTTCCAATAAGGAGCGACGAATTAATATTCCCTCCACCTTGGGGTGATCAATTTTGAATACTGTAAATTGTTCGGGGGAGAGCGCTTCCGCCATGCGCATAACAGCTTCGGGTCCCACTGGAGCCTGCTTGCCGATGATTAATAAATCCTGCATGGGGGGTAGTTCGAATTCACTGATAACCATGGACAAATTAGCTTTTCGGGAATAAGAAGACTTATTTCTCATCAATAACATCCTTAAACTATTTTGACTTGGGGGAACTTTCATAAATATGTATTAAATATACATGAAAGTGCTACCAAAATCCACTATTAATCGACAATGATTACCATTTATTAGGCCCTATTTACCACTTTTATTATGATCCTCCGTTGAATAATACCAGGATGAAAGTAGGATAAGGAAAGCAGCTTCGATTAAAAACAAAAAAGGCGCTCATCGCTTAGTGGAATGGTGTTTGTCCGTAAGTCCGTAACACCACCCCCGAAGAAAGAAGCACCTTATATGTGAAGTTTACTTCGATAACCCGTCAAGGCTGCCATCAATGAGATGAACAATACCCGGGTTCACTTGATCGAAAGATTAAAGTCTTCCCAATTATCTCTTGTGTTCTGTGAATGTGGATTAGCAGGAATTATAATTTTTTCTGTTGGCAAGTAAAAATAATTCTTTTGGGTATGCTTTTGCAATCCCGAAATTTTCTTTAGGTTCTTTTGAAATGTTCGATAAAAAGATTGTATCTGTTTGTTAGGATTCTTTGATATCATACGCATTTGTATAAGTTCTCGACTTTTATCAGTTTCTCTGCCGCCTTTAACCTCAATAGAATAGGAGCTTGGTGTATCATAAAAATATCCAAATTGTTTGATTTGTGTTATATCTTGTACGGAATAGCAGGAAAAGAAAAAAGAGTTATAGGCAGTATCATTAAAATAACTGGCGAACAAATCGATTTCTTTACTTTCAAAAGATGAATATTGACGTTCACCCTGTGCGTTAACAAATATTTCGGCATATAGTTTAACTCCATGACTCAACATTGCATTATGGCTTTCAGTAAGAAAATCCATAACAGGCATTGAAATATTAAAATAGATAGCGATACACGTTTCCCCCTCATCTAAAATATAAATTAATAGTGCATTATTCAAGTTAAAAATTAACCGCACCAGACGAATCTTAAACAGATCCTCCAAGTGTAAATGTAAGCCAAAGAAACGTGATCATAGAAAGTACAAATAGACTATTCCTTGGCTGCATGCAGCTGCAGGAACAGTCTATTCATTTGGTCGCTCTGACCATTATTCACCTGACTTCTAATCCAGGTCTACTTTATATATGCATGGAATCCCTTCCATATCGGATGTGAATATAATAAATGTGCCATCCGGTGAAAAGGCGGGGTGTGGATGCGCATCCTGCGTATTGCCATAGCTTTTCCAGTTGGTTCCATGAGAGCACAGCTTGTATTCCTTGCGCTCCTGAACATCAACAAGATAAATAAAGTGTTGTTCCGGAAGCTGTCCATCCCCGACAATTCGAGAATGATCATGATTGGATATAAAATGACAATATTTGGAAGAGTCCATCCATATTTCCTCTTCTAACGTATCCGGGTCCATAAAACGAATACTTTCGTGCCATTCATAATCTTCATGCCGATATACAAATGCGAATTTGGAGCCATCTGCGAGCCAGTATTCATGTGTTATCAATTCCTCATGAGTTTGCTCCTTGGCACAGCGCAGATTCGTACCATCCGCCTGAATCAGCCACAGCCTCGCATCAATCCGGTGACCTGGCCCCTCATGGCAAAATAATATCGTTGTTGGATCATGGGGACGAATTTGTGGGTGTCCCAGCCAGCAGTTCAGCTCCTCATGGACGATTCGACTCGTCTTTTGCTCGATATCAATATACATGATTCGGCAGTGCGGCTGCTTCGCCCACTGCAATTCAAAGGTGGACCAATCTCCCTTGCTGGCAATCACGTCGCGATCATTGATTTCAACAAGCACCAGATAACGATCATCCGAGCTTAAGCCCGGATTCGCATTCGGTGTCCAGCCCGCTTCGGTTTCGTAAACAACCTCTTCTTCCAATGTAGCCATATCCATGCGGATTATTTGATGCTGACGGCAATAAATGAGATAACGATCATCGCTGGTAAGACTGCAGCCGAAGTCGTGAACACCTGCCCCTTCTGTTAACTGAAGTGCAGAGCCATCCTGCAAATCCATCCGATACAGGTTGCGCTGTCCATTCCTTTCGCTGGCATATATGAGATAACGATTGTCATTCGTTATCATCTTGTAATAGAAGTAGGGATGATGATTCACTTGCTCAGGTGCGGTTAGCCGGGTCAATGTTTGACCCGTGTATGAATCGGTGATGCTGTGAAATTCATTGTGAATGATGGTGCCTTTGGCCATGCCAATACCTCCCTGCCGATAATATGAGCTTGCAAGATTTACTAGGGTCGCAGCATCTGCTGCTTCTCAGTCGGCTTAACCGGCAGTTGCAGCTGCAGCACAGCACCAGCAATCGAACGATACTTGGCGTGAACCTCCCGACTAGTGCCCTCTTCAGAGCCATTATCCTTACGATCCGTATAATCAGCTGATGCATCCAGCTCGCCAGTGTTTCCTTCGGTTAAGCGAAATGCGAACATTAGCAGCGCTTGCTGGATTTGGATAAACGAGAATCGCTTGCTTTCCCCCGCATAGATAACGTAATCCAGACACAGCTTATTTGGTTCACTAACCAGTTCCCACGCTGGCTGCTCTCCATCAAACGCTGCAAACAATAACTTCACACGCATTGTCTGATCCTCAAGCTGAACGGACACAGCCTCTGCATCGGCAGCAAAATCTTCGACTTGAATACCCTCCAGGCTTCCGCCAATTTCAAATCGAAGTCGCAGGTCGGCCGCTTCTATCGTTCCGTCAATCGGATCCAGACCAATGTGGGTATCCCCGCCATTCGTGCAGAAGCCGATACCAAACAGCACATCGCCCTGCTCCTGCACACTGGTGTACACCGCAGATGAATAGTCGTAGCCATTATGCAGCAATCGCAGATGCATATAGCTGAAGCTATCGCCGTTTCTCACATAGCCAAGCAGGTTGCGGCGCTGGTTCCACATCACATCCTTGCTGAATGTGCCCACACTGACAGCTCCACTCATATAAGTGGTGGCCATATTCAAGGCATGGCCTGCCTCATCCTTTTGAATAACCTGCCGATTCGTTGTCGTTTCGGTATGCTCGAATGCAGATAAATACGCCTTGGGACAATGAATTTCATTCCCATACCAATCCAGATTGTAAATGATGTCCTCATTCGGTCTCAATGAGAGCGTGCCACCGCTTGCCATTTGCAAAAATGACAGCACCTCTGGTGTCATGACCGTACTGTAGCTGCGACTGTGCGGTCCCGACCATTGGCGGCTTGGAGCATGAAAATGCTCGGCAGTCATACGCCATGCCACATCCAGCATATCAGCACTTAGCTGTCTGGCTTCCTCATTAACCGTTGCCGTGTGTATGCTCGCCAGCTCCTGTATCGCGACAATCGTATAGGTCGGACTGTTGAACTCCTGAAAGGTGCCCAATGCCTTCGTGTAATCACTGAATTTGCGCAGCCGCTCAAGTCCATAATCTGCATACGGCTTATGTTCGTACAGCTCTCCGGCAATTAGAGTTACAAATGCTCCCATAATCGCGATATTCGTATAACCGGGACCTACATTGCGCTTAATAATCGCATCGCAGGCGCAGCATACAGCCTGCTTAATCTGCTCCCTCAGTGAAGGGCTGAGCAGGTCGGCATGACGCTGCTCAGCTAATACAAGTCGTTTTCCGCAAAAGTCAGCCCAGTTCCAATCCGGTGGAGCCATCATCTCAAGCGGCTCCTCCATAAACCACGACCATATGCCATAAGTGGAGTTCTCCGGGTTCTGATCCTGTAGACCGATCACCTTGCTGATGATCCCGGATGCACGCTCTGTATATTCTGCCTGCCTGCTGTCAAGCAGTCCCAACGCGTATACCAGAGCGGCAAGGGTAGGATGGGTATACTCGATATTTTTCAGGGTGCTGTGGTAGCCAGGGGTATGGAACGGCTTGCGCACCATCTGTACCTCTGGGTTATATTGTCCGTGCCATACATCCAATTGTTTAAGCAGCATTTGTTTATGATCCATTACCATGATCCCTTTGCACACTCCCTTATTCAAATAATCAAGCTTACTTGCCTTTTAAATTTTTCTCGTACCATTGCTGGGCTAGCTTATCGACATTGTCACCGCCAAGACGTTTCCATTCCTTGCGCAGCTGTTCAATCCCCCAATTGGCATTATATTGATTACCGCCTGTGATGACCTTGGTTTCGATTTCCTCAGCCAGTGGTGTGAACGCTGTCGCCGTCTCACTGAGCTCAGGGAACGTAGGATTAAACGGGATATCCCTTCTAAACTTATTTTTCATGGCAACCTTCAATGATTCACCCTGAATCTTGGCGTATTCCTGTGATATGGCATCCTGTGCGGCCATCACGGCAAAGTCCTCCGGCTTCGGACTGTATTGGTCCAATACCGCGTATTCAGGTGCGTACAGCAGCTCTTTTTTGTTTTTCTCGGCATCAATTGCTTGCGGCACACCATTAACCAGCTTGTAGTGAACACCCTCTTGACCGAATCTGACATCGAACCAATTTTTATCAATCATCCAATCCAACAGCTTAACGGCTGCTTCCGGGTCCTTCATATTTTTGTTAAATACGATCAGCTTGTTCGCAGGCGGCTCCTGAAACAGTCCGAATTTACCGTATTTCGTGGACACGGGCTCCAGAGGAACCAGCTTGGCATCCGGCACATTTTGCTTGAGCTCACGATATTCGGCGGCAATATTCCAGCTGGAGAAGTAGACACCGGCTTTCCCTGTCACTAACAGCTGTCTTTCCTTCTGGTAGTTCTTATCGGTAATATATTCCTTATCGACCAAGCCTTCATCAAACATCGTTTTCAGCAGTGACAATACATCTGTATACCGGTCGGTAAAGTTTCCTTTAACCATCTTGTCATTTTCCAGGTACCACAGTCCGCTGTGCGCAGCAAACATCGCCTGAATAATACCGGTGTAATTAAAATTAAAGGCAGCGCCAAGCGTATCATTTTTCCCGTTGCCGTCGGGGTCCTTATCCTTAAACGCCCGCATCACCGTCATCAGCTCATCCATCGTTGTCGGGGTTTTCAAGCCCAGCTTGTCAAGCCAATCCTGACGAATCCACATCGCATGGTTCGCTATCGCATCGACACCGCGCGCACTGGTAGCAATGTAGGTTTTACCGTCAAACATCGTATAAGGCTTCAGTTCCGGGTGCGCGTTCAAATAATTTTTGTAGGAGGTACTGTATTTTTCAATATAATCGTCGATCGGCTGAATCGCTCCCTGATCCTTCAGCGTTGACATATAGTCACGGCCAAATTCCCACATCAGGTCCGGCGCTTCGCCTGCGGCGATTAACGTATTCATCTTTTGCGTGGATTGCGTTCGTACGACAGGCACCCATTTGACATTGATACCCGATTTTTCATTAATGTACTTGGTGACACGGTTGCTTTCATAGGTTCCTTCATCGCTGGCCACCTGTCCACGATCCAGAATCGTAATGCTGACCTCCTGCTTTTTCTTTTTATCAGTCCCGTTCGCTGCCGTATCCGTCTTCTTGTTGTCTCCTCCATCTGTACTGCATGCAGCAATCGGCACGATTGCCAAAGCGCCTGCCAGCATAAGAGCCATGTGTTTCTTGTGTAACATCATGATTTCGCCTCCGATTGTTGGTTGTTTGAGCCTTGCATATGACTACCCTAATGCGATCTGGATCAGCCTTTAATCGATCCGATCAATACCCCTTTGACAAAATACTTTTGTAAAAACGGATAAATACACAAAATCGGAGTGACGGATATAACGATGGCTGCCGCACGTATGCCCTCAGGTGTAACGAGATTTTGCATCGTTGCTCCCTCGCCACCGCTTGTAGCGTTCGCATTGAGCAGATTCTGGCTGGTTGTATCAATCATTTGCAGCAGCTTGACCATCAGGGACAGCTTGCCCGAGCTCGTAATAAACATCAGTACGTTCATATACGAATTCCACCAGCTCACCGCATAAAATAATGTAAGTGCTGCAATGATAGGCATCGATAGCGGAAGAATGATTTTCCAAATAATGAACAGATCATTAGCACCATCGATCGCTGCCGACTCTTCCAATTCCGCAGGCAAATTTTCAAAAAACGTTTTCATTACGAAAAAATTGTACGTACTCAACAGTCCTGGAAGCCATAATGCCCAATACGTATTCATGATCCCCAATGTTTTGATCAAAATATAGTTCGGAATCAGCCCGCCACCAAACAGCATCGTGAAGGTAATCAGCATCAGAATCAAATTACGCCCCTTCAACCGTTTCCTGCTGAGCGGATAAGCGGCAATAATCGTTGCAATAATATTAAATAGTGTTCCGAGCACTGTAATGACTACCGTATTTTGCATCGCCTTGAACAGTTGGCCATCATCAATCAAATTAGAAAAAGAGGAAAAATTGATTTCCTTAGGCCATAAAAACACTTCACCGGACATCACAGCGCGCGAACCGCTCATCGAGGTAGCCAGCACGTGGATGAATGGAAACAAAGTCATCATAGCCAGCAGGCCCATTAGCGTATACAACGTGCCGTAGAGGATTCTTAACTTAATTGACTGTCTGCCTATCACCTTATTCCCCCCTTTACCACAGCCCGTTTTCACCCATGGCTTTAATAAATTTGTTCACGCTTACAATCAGGATCAACCCGATAATCGATTGAAACAGTCCAAGAGCCGTCGTATAGCTGTACTGCATGCCTTCAAGTCCTGCATGGTACACATACGTACTGATAACATTGGATACCTCATATACGGCTTTATTTTGCAAAATATAAATGTGCTCGAAGCCGACATCCATCATTTGTCCCACGCGCAAAATCAGCAGAATAGCAATCGTACTACGGATTCCAGGCAATGTTACGTGCCAAATTCGTCTCAGCTTGTTTGCTCCATCAATTTTGGCCGCTTCATACAGCTGAGGATCGATACCTGCCATAGCTGCCAAATACAGAATCGTTCCCCATCCGGCATTTTGCCAAATTCCTGACAAAATGAACATGATCGGCCACCAAAAATTGCTCGCCATAAAGTAAATCGGCTCAATCCCGAGCAGCTTGACCAGCACGATATTGACAACACCTGTTGATGGGGACAACAGCGCAATTACGATGCCTCCCAGCACAACCCACGAAATAAAATGCGGAATGTACAGCAGGTTCTGGATGGTCCGCTTATACCATTCAACACGGACCTCATTCAAGATAATGGCCAGCACGATGGGCACCGGAAAAGCAAACACAATGCTGTACACATTCAGCAGCAGCGTATTCTTTAATACATTAAAGAAATCCGGACTCGTAAACAACCGCTCAAAATGCTTGAGCCCTACCCACTGGCTGCCCCAGATTCCATCGGCAAACCGATAGTTTTTGAAGGCAATGATCTCTCCGAACATTGGCGCATACTTAAAAGTAAAATAATAAGCCAATATCGGAAGCAGCAGCAGATACAAATATTTATCCCGCTTGAGATATTTCCATGCCAGCTTCATTCGAGTCGGCTGCGCCGATTGATGTAGACCCGCTTCTGCGGGCGCCCCGCCGATTTGTGTTTTCAAAGCTGCACCTCCTTTCTGTTCTCCAAGATTACACCCTCATCGTAACGGTTGATGATCCATTTGAAAATGTTCACTTTTTATCCTCTGCACGTTTTTTATGGTTTTCCCTGAATTCTCCCGGTGTTTGCCCGGTATATTTCTTGAAAATCCGGATATAGCTGTGGGTGCTGTTGTATCCGACACTCTCTGCTATCGTATTGACTTTCCGCTTCGGATCCATCAGCAGCTCCTTTGATTTTTCCATCCGGATTTGAATTAAACTGTCCATAAAATTCGTTTCGGTCGTTTCCTTGAACAGCTTGCTTAAATAAGGAACACTTAGCCCAAATTGGGAAGCCAGCAAATTAAGCGACAAATCGCTGTCCATATAATGCTGCTCCAAATATGCCTGCACCTGCTTGATCGTATCGTTGGTGCCTCTGCTTGAGCGCTTCTCCTCGGTGTGGACAATCAACTGCTGCAGGAACGCAGCGATATAGCTCTTGATATCGTCAACGCTTACGCAGGACTCAATCCGGTTATAAATATTTTCCTTCGGATCGAGAAATTCCTTGACCTCCATCCCTTTATCCGAGATCACCTTGATCGATTTCATAATCAATTGGATGCACATCTGCCTGATCATTTCTGGCGGTACGTTGCTGGCGATAATTTCGTCAAATATTTTCTCAACCTGCAATCCCACCTTCACCTTATCCGTCTCCTGAATAAAGTTAACGATGGCATCGCTCATACCGGAAATCCGATAATATTTGTCATTGAGATTGTTTCCTGCAATATCGTCGATCGATATAACCGTGTTATCCCCCATAATGAGCTTATATTTTAGCGCACTTAGCGCTTCCTGATAGGAAGCATGGATACCATCCAGATGCAGATGAGGACGGCCGATGCCAATCGTAACGGTCTGCTTAAAATGGCCTGCCACATAATCCTTCACCAGATCGGCTACCTGCAGCGCCTGAATCTGGTTGCCCTGAGCATCCTCCTCTTCGAAGCTCATAATGACAGCAACCCTGCCGTCCGTTAATTCCACCGATACGCCCTTGCACACGCCGTCTACCAATTCCTCAGCCACATTGCTGATGGCATAGGTGAACAAATACACATCACGCGACGAGGCAATATCCTGGATGCGGTCCAGCTCAATTGCCATCACGACAAAATGGACAGGACTCAGCTCAATACCAAGTGTGTCAAAATACGGCTTCATCCGGTTGTAATTCGTCTTGTCTCCCATCAGCAAGCTCATAATCAAGCGCCATTTCAGGGCTGGCAGGCTCTCATGCATCTGTTTTTGCAAGGATTCATTGTCAGAAATAACCTGCTTGAAAAATTTCTCCATATACGTCAAATCACCGGCTTGACCCAGCTTCTTCTCCGTAAACGCGCGGAAAAAGCGCTCCAAGGGACGGAACGTATAATTGCTTACAGCAAATACAATCACAATCGCCAGTACAAACATGCCTACCGCGACAGCCAACAGCAAATTGCGAATGATTTCCAGCGGACGGTTCATCTCCGGATTCGGAATGATACTTACATATTTCCAGCCATTGTAGGCAGACGTCAAATAAAAGGTCGTATAGCTTCCATTGTCCGTATTATGAGTCACGTAGCCGCTGCCCGATAATTCACTCAGTGAAGGAGCCGACTTGATGCTGCTCACATGCTGGAACAATTGCTCCTTGTTTTGTGAGGAAATAATAATTCCCTGCTCATTCATAACCAAGGTTTGCCCGACCCGCTGCTTATCCACATCCTGTATCAGATTGGAGATCGTGCTCTCCTCGATATTGACGATAATCGCCCCTTTACGAAATTGCGGCATACCGATCAACGGGAATGAACGAACCAAGGTAATCACATTTTTTTCAAGCAGCAGTCCGGTATTAATCTCCGCGATTTTTCTCGTATCCAGCCATTGCTGGTACCCTTTCATCGACATAAAAGCATCCTTCCACTTCATGTCATAGAAATCCGCTTCATCCGAGAACATAGTTCCGGTCAGCAGGCTTTTGCTTTCCATCGAATACAAGTAGAACGAGGAAATATTGCTGTTGGCAAACATCAGCGTCTTGAACCGGTCATTCAACACCCGAAAATGATTAAAGCGCAGCTCATCATTCAAGTAACGACCATTTAGAAAAAAAACAACCTCCGGCTCCTGAATAAAATTAATCGTGTTCGTATCAATTTCCCTCAGCATCATTTCAATTTTTTGTTGGGTCAGGTTCAGCAGTGCAATATTCGTGTTGCGCAGCTGCTCCTCCAGACTGCCCTTGGAGCTCAAATAGGACAGCCAGACGGTCGATGAAATGATCAATAAAAAAAACAGTCCGTAAATAACCTTGAATCTTGCAGAAATACTTCCCTGTAACAAGCGCATGCGGTCGGCTCTCCTTAGAATAAAGTGGGATTGAAATCGAATAGACAACATGTAGTCACACCTGCGAAATGCCTCTAGACAAATTTTACCTTGTACTAATAATAGCATTGACATTTCATACAAACCATAGTTGGATTTTCACGAGTCCTTCAACATTTCAACTCTCACGACAATTCCCGCGACACTCCATGGCTTTGCTTCATTCTATTCGCTTTATATATGGTGTAGTAGGCTGCAGCCGAAAAAGCAGTTAAACCGATATCAACAGCTATAAGCAAATCATAATTGTTAAACAAATCGTAGTTAACGCCCCCCAAATATCCGGAGAAAACACCACCCAGATGATGGACAAGGATCAGCACACCCGTCTGAAGCCCTATCGATTTATGGGAATTCTTCATTGCTTCCGTTGCTACAAGAATACCTCCGGGAATAGCTCCCAAATAACTTGCGCCAAACAGCAGAGCAAACAGGATCGGTGACAATTCCAAATGCATCATTAAAAATCCAAAAGCAATAATTCGAGTGAAATATAAAATCGATAAGGCTAACAATCTGTTAATACGATCAATCAGGAATGAGAAAAATAATCCTCCCGCGATTTCCAGCAAGCCCAGCAAGCTCAGTGAAGACGCAAATATGGTCTCGTGTACATGGGCAACCTGCTGAATGGCGATAAAATGCCTCTCAACCGTTCCCATATTAAAGCCGCACGTAAACAAAGCAATCATGACGATGACCAAGGTAGGATTTTTGCAATACTGAATGAAATTAGGAATCCATCTTTTGGCATTTCCCAACAGCTTAAGCTCTTTGGGAGCTTGCTTAACCTGAATCTGCTCGGCCACGGCCCCCTGCTCAACACGATTCGTACGGACAAAAAAGAGGATAAACATGATCGATCCCCAACCGATAACAAATAAGATCCAGTACAATTTCGTCCAGCTTAACCATTCCTCATAGTAAACAAAAATCGGAGTCAATACGGCAAGTCCCAGAGAGCTTGCACTGCTTGCAATCATTAAGGCCTTGGCGCGATGATTTTTAAACCAGTCCGCTACCAGAACATAGATCGAAGATGCATTCATGCCTCCCAATCCTGACAGAATGCCGAAGCCGATAAAATAACCTGCCGGGGTATTGGCGTATAACACGGTTAGTATGGAGATATTGCCTATAAGTCCTGTGAGCAGCATGATTTTTTTGTATCCGTATTTATCTACCAACCAACCGCCGATAGGTGCGCATAATGCCGAAATCAACAGGTTTACAGACCACGTTAAGCCAAGAAAAGCTCTTCCTACGCCTAAATATTCAGAAATATCATTCTGGTAATAGGACTGGACAAACCGACCGATAGATCCAAAAAAACTGAACAACCACAGTAAAGCAATCAGCATCCACGCATAATTTTTTTCCTTCAACATGTTGGACTCCCCCTAATTGGCTTAAATTCTTAACAGGTAATTCGAGTTAGGGACATAAATAGTCCCATATAGACATTTTACGTCCCACTATAACAAAAAAATATTGAAGTCCAGCTGCCTATACGCGTTTCTCTAATATGAACAATACCTTATCTGGGGAATAGTTACAATACAAAAATGAGTTAGCGGCAGCCTATTTTTTACCACTTGAGACATTTTATCTTAAGTTCACTTAAACTGCCATATTTGGCTTTGGGGCGCAGAAAAAGCTGATCCCGTAACAACTCGGATCAGCTTTCTCTGGATGCTCGAACATGGTTATAAATGGAAAGGTGTCCTATTGGCTAATATTACCGGCCATTTTGAGACGTTTGGCGATTGCCTTAAATTCCTCAGCGGTAATTCCAGGTGCGAATTCCTCTTCGACCGCAGGGGCTTCAGGAATCGGTACGCCTTTGGGAACGCCTTGGATAACTTCAAGCGGCAGGCCATCTTCAGGATGGGTGCCCTTCCAAATCTGGTCAATAGCATTAAAATCTTTATCGCTCCACGTGTATAGCTTCGTGTGCACGCCTTTTTCCTCATATTTTCTGGCTTCATTAAAGGCCTTATTGCTTAACGAAGGAATCGGAACTAATTTAGTCACATTCACGCCAGTTGCGATTTCCAACGCCTTGGCATAGGCAACAACATGGACGCCACCCCGTACAAGCAGGAACCCTATTACTTCTCTGGCAGCCGGGTGGTCCGCCATTTCATATACCTTCATTTTATGTGTTCTTGCTCCACACTCGAGGAAGAAATTGTGCAGCAGATCCTCCACCAGATTGCCGCTGTTGAACACATTGGCCCCTGTCCATGGATTACCCATGGAGTCGAAAGGCATAGCACCTTGGGCTCCGGCCAGAAAGTGATACGATAAGCGTGCATCTTTTACGGAACCAAGTGGTGTCCCATCAGGCTCTTTATATTCAGTGGAGCCACGTAGGCATTTATTGATGGCATGGGATACCAGTTCGACGTGTCCCAGCTCTTCAGCTGTTATGCTCATCACTAAGTCATAGAATGGCTTAAGCTTTTCTTTGGAACGGAAATTAAAAGATTGGTACAAATAATTGTTCAACGTTGACATTTCCCCGAACTTCCCGCCTAATAATTCTTGTATAGCTGCCGCTGCATTAGGATCGGGCTTTTCGACCTCAGGAATTTCGATTGCTATTTCATCCATTCGTTTGAACATATATTCTTCCTCCTTTGGAATGTCTCACACTAATAGGTTAAACATAACTAGCATGTATTAAACATAACTAGTAGTTTTCAACATAATTAGCAAGTGAGTGTAAGGATATGGAAGAAAAATCTGAAGCAACGATGGCCAGGTATACTATTGCGTTTAACGTCAATCTATGTAACTATTATTATCCAGCTGACGATATAGAAGCCCATCTTTCCAGCTCATTCGTGCAAATGAGTACTGACGGATAGCGGAGCATATCCCGCATATCCTCCTCACGGTCCACCGGATAAGGGATAAAGATTATATTTTCCTGTTCACAACGTTGAATCAGCTCCGGAGTTACATAGTTCAAACTAATCGACAAGTATCGGGCATTCAGCTCTTTTAGGAATGGAAATAAAGCCGGGCTGGCACTATGATTGATCAACCCAATTTCAGCTTTAGGCTCCAACTGTCTTAGCTTTACCATAGAATAATGATCGAAGGATGAAAAAAACACCTGATCCAGCATCCCCATCTCTTGTACCATAGTCAATACCTTTTCTTCTAATCCAGGATACAGATTTCCCATCTGCTTGAGTTCAATGTCAATGATTAGTTGATCCCTCAGTAAAGTCAAGGCC
This sequence comes from Paenibacillus sp. FSL H8-0034, assembly GCF_038000305.1. Taxonomy (NCBI): domain Bacteria; kingdom Bacillati; phylum Bacillota; class Bacilli; order Caryophanales; family Paenibacillaceae; genus Paenibacillus; species Paenibacillus sp. FSL H8-0034. The sequence continues at coordinate 1,969,672 of NZ_JBBOBS010000001.1, read as the reverse complement.
TCTTCCAGAGTAGAAATTTGCTCGGTTCCCCCTATCCGCAGTTCCTTGAGCTCGGCCAAGGTCAAATCCTTTACCCGCCCTTGCCCGTTCGTCATGCGGTCCACTGATGTATCGTGGATAATAACGGGGACACCATCCTTGCTAAGCTGAACATCCAGTTCCAGATATGAATAAGAGAGCTTCACTGCCTCCTTAAATGAAATCAGCGTATTTTCAGGATAACGATTAGGGCAGCCTCTGTGCGCGATACCTTTTACTTTCATCATGCATCCCTCCGTACATTCGTTGAATTGAATACAAATCGAGCCATTGCTTCCACTACGCCTTCACCATAGCTTTTGCTGCACACATAGGAAGCTTTCTTTTTAAGCTCGGGGTGACTGTTGGCTACGGCTACGCCAATTCCGGAGTTTTCAAGCATATCGAGATCATTCATTTGGTTGCCGATGCTCATGACCTGCTGCGACTCTAAATTCATCGAGGTCATCAGTTTTTTCAGAGCCGTGCCCTTGCTTTGAAAGGGCGGTAGAATTTCAAACAAGTCATCCTCAGACTGTGTAATAGCGTACTGTTTGCGAAAGCTGCTCTGTTGCGTTTGCCAGATTTCCCTTATCTGCTTCACATCTCCAGCCAAAACGACCTTCTGGACAGGGATGGTAAGCCAATCGTCAGCAAGTGCATGTATGAAAGAACTGCGAATTCCCTCTTTTTGTTCAAATAACTCCAATTGCGGCGAACGCCGGATCGCATGAAGTCCATCCTCTCGAAACAGCATGACGGTCACCCCGAGCCGGTCACATTCCAATAAAAAAGATGAAGTCTCTTCCAGAGTTATCATCTCCATCTCTAATACCCGATCCTGATTCGCCAGCACGCCTCCATTGCACAAAATAAAAGGAATATCAATATTCAGCTGTTTGATTATACTTTCGGTACTTGGACCGAAACGGCCCGTAGCGATTGTAAACAGCCCCCCGGCTAATCGAAATCGATCGATGGCGTCTTTCACCGTGTCGGTTACTCTGTTGTCCTCAGACAGCAGCGTTCCATCCAAATCACTGACTATCATGCGAATTCCACTCATAGATTAACTATCCTTCCTTTTAAGCCTGAACCTATATTTGTCATAGCCAGTTTCATTGCCAGCCATACCTCTGTTCTTTCACCCTACTTCTCTTGACGAATGGATCGTACGGATAAAATGAACTGCATTCGGTTGACCGTTGGTTAATAAAGAGTGGGTGACCGCTCCTAATCCTGACTCTGTAGTTATCCCATTTAATAGCAATCCCGGTGTAATTCCGGTAGCGGCAAATATACATTCCTCAGTGGCCACCATATCTCTTAGTGTCAGCACTCGATTCGGATCGCTAAGTCCCATGCCGACACAACGCTCATACTCAAAAGTTGTAGCCGGGAGCAGCCTCGCTTGCATTTCACCGCCAAGGCATTGAATAGCAACCGCGGAAATAACGCCTTCCGGGGCTCCCCCGATTCCGTAGAACAAATCAATCCCGCTGCTTTCGATTGCCGCAGCAATCGAGCAGGTTACATCACCATCGTCAAACAGCCGAACTCTCGCTCCTGTAGCGCGAACCGCTTCTATCGCCTGCTCATGCCGATCGCGGTATTGGATCATTACGGTCATATTCTCCATACGTTTTCCTAAGGCGCGGGCCGTATGGATGACATTATCCACAAGCGGAGCTTCCAAATCGATGAACCCGGCAGCCGCTCGGCCAACAGCCAGTTTTTCCATATACATATCGGGTGCATGAAGCAAAGTACCTCTTGGAGCCAAGGCGATAACAGCCGTAGAGTTATCCATGCCGCCAGCCACCAGGTTGGTTCCTTCAAGAGGATCCACAGCTATATCCAGCTGCGGCCCCGAGCCAGTGCCCAGCTTTTCCCCGATATACAGCATCGGCGCCTCATCCAGCTCCCCCTCGCCAATGACAACCGTACCGGCCATCGGAATGAGCTGAAGCACCCTGCGCATCGCAGTTGTAGCCGCATCATCCGCCTCCATCTTTCGGCCGCGCCCAACCCAAGGACTGGCTGCGAGAGCCGCCTCTTGGGTTACATGCAGTATGTCTAGCATCAATTGGTTCATAGCCATCCCAGCTTTCATTTACGAATGGTCAGTGCCTCGGTAAACGCCGAGAGAATGATATGAGCAGAAGCCGCTCCCGGGTCGATATGACCGGAAGAACGCTCTCCCAACCGGCTGGATCGTCCTATTCGGGAAATTAATAAAGCGGTTGAGCGTTTGCCTTCCTCAGCAGCCTTCACAGCCGCTTCCAAGCTCTCCAATAGTCCTTGACCTTCAGCTCTGGCTTGCTGGAGAGCGTCCATCGCAGGAAGCCAGGCGTCCATCATGGTTTTATCACCGATCTGGGCTTTGCCACGTTCTTGAATCCCCTTCACCGCAGCCAACCAAAACTGAACGATGTCCTCCTCCTCCAGCTCCTCTTTTCCTTGAAGCACCGCTGCTCCACGCAGAAAGGCCGTGGCATACAGCGGTCCTACCGACGATCCTACCGCATTCAGGAAGGTCATTCCGATTTTTTTGCACAAGGCCCCGCAATCTTTCCCTTCGAATGCAGCTATTGCTTCAACGATAGCTTCCCAGCCTAGCGACATCGTAACCCCATGATCACCATCGCCCACTGCCCTGTCCAGCTCGGACAACCCTTCTTTCTCCTCCTCGATTCGCAAGGCAATATGACCGAAGAGACTTTTCCATTGCTCCATGTTCACTTTCATTAACTTTCCCTCCTCAATGCTTTGCTTTAGCAAGACATCGTTTGCATTAGCTGAGCCCTTACTGCTGCACATACATCGGTGTATCTGTCGGATGATCGATCAGCCGGATCAACTCATCGTCCAGCTTCATAACCGACACGGAGCAGCCTCCCATTTCCAGCGAGGTCACATATTCCCCCACAAAGGCACGGTGAATGCTCACACCCAGGTCTTCCAGTCGCTTCGCCACGCGGCGATACACAACGAATAACTCCATATGCGGCGTCGATCCGAGCCCGTTGACCATAACCACTACCCGTTCCCCTGCAGTGATCGGCATATCCTCGAGGATTCGCTCCAGCAGTGCATCCGTCACTTCGTCCGCTGTCTTGAGTGTTCCCCGCTCAATGCCCGGCTCTCCGTGAATGCCCAAGCCAATCTCCATCTCATCCTCGCCCAGCACAAAGCTTGGCTTACCCGTCTGAGGCACGGCACATGGGCTCAGGGCCACGCCCATCGTCCGGAGATTAGCATTGGCTTTACGGGCAGCGCGGACTACCTCATCCAGCGTATAGCCCTGATCGGCTGCCGCTCCCGCCGTTTTAAAAACAAGAAAACCTCCGGCAATCCCGCGACGGCGATCTGCTTGCGATAGCGGAGCTGAAGCTGCATCATCGGTTACCAGCACCGTCTGAACCTGAATATCCTCCATCTCCGCTAGCTCGGCTGCCATATCGAAGTTCATGCAATCTCCTGCATAATTACCGTACATATATACAACCCCCGCACCCCCGTTAACCGCTCGGGTCACTTCGAGGATCGGGTCCGGCGGCGGTGAAGCGAACACGTTACCTACCGGTACGCCGTCAGCAAATCCGCGTCCTATCAAACCCATGAAGGCTGGCTCATGACCGCTGCCGCCGCCTATCACTACACCCACCTTACCTGCTCTTGCCGTTTCCACACTTACTACGGACCGTTTATTCTCAGGCAGCACCTTCACATATTTCGGATACGCCGCCACATACCCTTCAATCATTTCATCGACTACCGCATTGGGCACATTAATCAGTTTTTTCAAGACCTAACCGCTCCTTCCTTCTATCTCTATGCTTTATTCATGTGTAGAACATGAACTGATTTCTTTTGCATATACACCCGTACCTGCGAGCCTTTGCTCGCCTTCCATAATCTTCTGAACCTTGCGCTCCGAGTTGCCCCCGTCAAATTCCGATTCCAGCCATGCACGGACAATATGCTTAGCCAATTCCGAACCGATCACTCTCGCTCCCATCGTCAGCACCTGGGCATTATTACTCTTCATAGCACGTTCTGCCGAATAAGTGTCATGGCAAAGTGCTGCACGGATTCCCGGAACCTTATCCGCCGTAATCGTCATTCCTATTCCAGTTCCACAGATCAGGATGGCACGGTCATAATGGCCCCGAACAACTTCTTCTGCAACAGCAAAGCCAACATCAGGATAATCGATGGACTGCGTACTGTCTGCCGGACCAAAATCAACATGCTCAACACCTCGTTCTGCGAGATAGCTTTTAATAATTTCCTTCAAGGTGAAACCCGCCTCATCGGCTCCAATGGCTATTCTCATGTGTAAAGCTCCTTTATTATAGAAATACGTGTATGAGAGGTTGTTCAAAAAGTCCCCACTTGATCACGAGGTAACACAGGAAGCGTATTCGACATCGAATCTTGCAAACTTCTCGGTGCTGAAGAGCGCACTTTTTGAACTCGTACTATAAGACAAGTTAAGGAATAAGAACGACCTTCAATGAATTAATACCTTGTTTCACCAAATCAAAGCCTTCCAAATATTGCTCCAGCGGAAGCATATGAGTGACTACGCCCTCCGTCGGGAAATCTCCATTAGCAATGCCCTCTATAACAAGCGGGTAACAATAAGGTCCAAGATGGGAGCCAAGCACATCCAATTCCTTCCTATCGCTTATAATGCTCCAATCTACCGTGACGGGATCCTTGAATACACTGAATTCAACGAACCTGCCCAGTTTACGGATCATGGAAAGTCCCTGCTCAACAGATTTGGGATGTCCGGTAGCCTCGATATAAATATCGCAGCCGTAGCCTTCCGTCAGCTTTTTAATCTCAGCAACCACATCAACCTCTTTCGGGTTCAATACCAGGTCCGCACCAAATTCTCTGGCTAATTGCAATCTGTCCTCGAACAAATCCAGCACGATTAGCTTTCCGGCTCCGGATCTTTTCGCGGCGCCTACCATTCCTAAACCTAATGTTCCTGCTCCCGAAATGACGACTACATCACCAAGCTCGATTCGTGCACGCTGGACGGCATGGAGAGAGCAAGCATAAGGCTCAATCAGAATAGCTTTCTCAATCGGGAGATCATGCGGGACTTTGAAATTGATTGCTTCCTTCGTGAACTTCATATATTCCGCCATGGCACCGTTTACATTGTTCTGAAAACCGTACAGGTCGTGCTTTTCGCACATCCAATACTGTCCACGCTTGCAGAACCGGCAATTCCAGCAAGGCACAATCTGTTCGGATATGACCCGATCACCAATCGAATACCCTTCGACGCCTTCGCCGATTTGGACCACAAAGCCGATAAATTCATGTCCGGGAATCATCGGGGCTTTAATGTAAGGAGCTTGTTTGTCATCCCCCCAGAAGCTTGGCGCTCCTTGGAACGCTTTTATATCGCCTGCACAAATACCACAAGCTTCAACTTTAATGACCATCTCGCCAAAACCCGCTGTCGGTACATCAACTGTTTCCAGCCGATAATCGCCCGGGGCATAGGCTACAATGGCTTTCATTTTTTCAGGAATCATACTGATACTCACTAAATAACCTCCTGGTATTATATATTAGATAAATATGATAAAATTGTATTTTACATATTTATTTTCGCATTCAAACCAAACTTTGTCAACGTTTAATTTGGTTTATATTGTTGTTTGTTGTCATTTGTTTTCATTTTAAATAAATTCATCAATTCAATTTTGTGATATAATAGTGAAAATGGCACAAATAAATTTCATGTCTGTGAGCCGGGATTAACGCTTATACTTCATATCTATGTGTTTGTGATTGATTTACTAATTTTTAATTCTATTTTCATGTGTATTTCACATCAATTATTGAATGATTATTTTTATTTTGTTATAATATTAAAAAATGTACTCTAGGAGATGCGAACATGTTGGCACCCGAACGGCGTAATCAGATTATGCAAATATTAAACGAAAATAAACAATTGCTAGTTAAAGATATTTCCATAGAATTAAACGTTTCCGAAGGAACACTTCGCAATGATCTCAAAATTCTGGAAGAGGACGGTTTACTGGAAAGAACACATGGTGGTGCTGTTTTACCAAAACCAACAACCTCCGAGAATACCTTTCACTCACGCAGCCTAGCAAATCAAGCGGAGAAGAAGATGATCGGCAAAGCTGCTCTTCCCTTTGTTCAAAATGGCCAATGCATCATTCTCGACGCCAGTTCAACCTCACTTGAGCTTGCCAAGCTTTTGATTAACTACGATTATTTAACCGTTGTGACTAACGGGTTGGCCACAGCGCAAGAATTAACTCGCAATCCTCATATCAACGTCATCGTTATCGGAGGGGTGCTTAGACCAGGCTCGAGCTCATTGGAAGGCTTGCTTGGCAAAGGGCTGCTCTCGCAAATTCATGCCGACGTGTTCTTCACCTCTGCACATGGCTTCACTACCACTGCCGGTCTAGCCGATTTCAGCATCTATGAAGCCGAGCTAAAAAAACTGATGGTGAACAATGTAAATAAAGTGGTCGCCTTGCTGGATCATTCCAAGCTGAACCGCAGATCCATCGCAACCTTTGCGGAGGCTAATCAAATAAGCACCCTTATTACGGATCAAAGCGCCGACAAGGACTTCCTGAATTCCCTCGATGGTATTGAGATCGTCATTGCCGATTAGTCTAAATGATACCCCCCTTATTCAGGCCCCTCCTGCTTTCCTATAAACCACTATCTTCCTTTCCCGCTTTCTGGAGCATTTTTGTCCGCCATATGTGGACAATCTGTTTGTTTTGCCGAAATAAAAAACAGGGGCAGCTATCTTGCCCCTTGTATATACCCAATCCATTTGTAAGAATGACTAGCCATTCTGCTTATCATTGAAATAACGGTGAATCGTTTCAACAAACACTTTTGGTTCGTCGACGGCAAACCGTCGGATCCCCATATCCATAAGCTCGAACATGGAATCCTGGTCGAAGTGAAATGGCAATACTTCCAGTTCTAATCCGGCTTCGTTCAAATGCTTAAGTGCCTCCTGCAAAAACTCACGCTGCAGCCTGTATCTCCATCCTTCTTTCGCCTTGGCATCTACCAAATGAATTTGAACGATGTCAAGGGAGTCGAATCCGGTTTCAAGCGTCTCTTGAAATCTGAAGTCAACCTCTTTATCGGGAATCCATTGCATAGTACGCACCTCGGGGACTAACCGTTTAACCGTCTTGCAGTTCTCATGATTGGAGTGGCAAAAAATAATTTGTCGCCCAACCCCATATTCCTTAATGAGCAATGCCATTTTTTCCAAGTCGATCTCTTTGAAATCCAGATAGAGCTCACGCTCAGGGTATTGTGCTAACACGGACAATATTTGAGCAAGTGCAGGGACCTTCTCTCCCCTATACTGTTCACTGAATTTGATCCCTGCATCCCATTCTTGAACCTCGGCAAACATGCATTCCGAAATCAGTCGATCCTGATCCGATTCAGGTGCGTTTGTTGTTCGCTTCGGCGTTGTATCATGCATACCAATAATAATCCCATCAGCAGTTTGCCTAATATCGAGTTCCGGAATGCCGCCAAGCTCCCAAGCATATCGCATAGCCGCCAATGTGTTCTCCGGCATCTCGGCATTCGTGCTTTGATGGGCTTGCCAATGAACCTTTTGATTTGCTCCTTTACGATCTGTAACCATCATGAAAGTTCGCTCCTCACGTTTATTTCGACAGAATCCTATCGGCTTCTTTCTTAAAGGACGACAATGTTGTTTGTATATCTTTACTGTCATACATAATCGCTTCAGTTGCTGATAAGAATTCCTTATTTACCTCAGGCCAAGCAACACTCTTGTTCGTATCAACCGCATATTGAAGCTGGTCGTAAGCAACTTTACGATTAGGCTCCTTCGCCCACAATTCTTTAATTTCTTTAGACTCGACCATAGCTTTTGTAAACGGTAAGTACCCGGATTGCAAAATGAACTGCAAGCCACCCTGCGGATCTGTCTCCATCCAGCGCATAAACTCCCAAGCCGCTTTTTTATCGGCAGCAGATGACAGCATAGCTACGTTTGCTCCGCCGGTCGGGTTAGCGAATACTTTGTCCTTAGGCAAGAATGCGGTTACATAATCAAACTTAACGATACCGCTGAAGCTGCCGATGTTGCCTGTTGATTGATAGAAAACACCCACTTTACCGTCAATGAACATTTGATTTGTTATATTACCGGAATCTTTGGCAGGAGGATAATATAACGCGCCTGTGCTTTGAAGATCCTTCAAGAATTTGAACATTTTCAATCCAACCCCGTTATCTACAAAACCAACCGTTTTCTTATCATCACTGAAGAACTTTCCTTCGGCTTGAGTAATCATGGCTATTTGATACCAAGTATCATACGGCATCGTCATACCATACCGTTTGTATTGCCCATTTTCTTTGACTACCAATGCTTCGGATACTTTTTTCAATTCATCCCAAGTAGTCGGAATGGCGAGTCCCTTCTCATCCAGCAACGTTTTATTAATATGCATGATCGGAGTCGAACGATTTAACGGAAGTGAAACCAGCTTTTTATTAAAGGTCGAATGTCCCATAAATCCAGGCACAAAAATATCTTCGCTCAAATTGGAGGTCTTGAGATAAGGGTTCAGGTCTTCGAGCACATCTGCATCTGCAAAAAACTCTACATATGCACGTTCCAGCATGGTAATATCCGGTCCTTTCTTAGCAGCAATCGCTTGCTGAAGCTTGGTTACGGTTTCATCATAACTACCTTGGTAAGTACCCACAACCTCAATATCTTTATGACTCTCATTAAAGCGTTTGATTAAGGCATCCATGTACTCCAAATTTTTCCCGCCTAAGGAATGCCAGAACTGAATAGTCGATTTTCCAGTCTTGGCAGGCTCCGCTGCCTTTGCAGTTTCAGCCGGTTTTTGAGTACTTGCAGGCGTGGAAGCCGGATTTGTTTCATTCGCTTGCGGTGTACCTCCGGAGCAGCCTGCTAACAGGCTCAGTACTACCGGTACTGTCACCATCACACTTAACTTATTTCTCATTTGGAAATTCCTCCAATTTCATTTCATATTTGATTTAATAAACCAACCGTTACTTAATACCAGAATAAACAAAAGCTTTAACAATTTGCTTGTAGCAGAACAGATACACAATAAGAATAGGAACGACCAAAACAACGTTTCCAGCCATGATAATATTCCAGTTGCTGATCCCTTCGGTCATTCGGAGCATGGCAATACCTATAGTCAAAGGGCGGATTGAAGCCGAATCTGTCATAATCAACGGCCAGAAATAATCGTTCCAATGACTGACAAAGCTAAACAGCGCAATGGTTGCCAACGCCGACTTTGACATCGGAATCATAATGTTCCATACAATCTTAAACTCACTTGCATTATCAAGCTTCGCTGCTTCGATAATTTCTTGCGGGATTTGCATAAAATATTGACGCATCAGAAAGATTCCGAAGGCGCTGGACATAAAAGGAATAATTTGCGGCAGCAGTGTCTTGCCGATTCCCCAATCCGCCATCATTAAATAGATAGGAATAAAAGTAACCTGTCCAGGAACCATGAACGCCAGTAAAACCATGCCGAACAATATATTTTTCCCTGCAAATTTATATTTGGCAAATGAGTAGGCTGCCGGGATCATTACGGCTAATTGAATCACAATAATGGAGACCGTAATGATGACAGAATTGATTCCATACGTCAGAAATGGCCCTGCTTTCATAGCGTCTACAAAATTGACCCATTGAGGCATCGCCGGAATAATCGTAGGCGGGAACGTCATGGTCTCCTCAAACGTTTGCAATGATGTTGAAATCATCCATAGAAATGGGACAATAAACACCAGTAACACGGCCGCTTTCAATATAATTTCCAATATCGTCCAATATTTGAATTCATATGTCTTCAAGTACGAATTCCCCTTTTTCTTGGTTGTATAAGCGGCTTATTGGTAATGGACCTTTTTGGAAAGCACCCGGAAGTAAATAACGGTTAAAACCCCGATGATCGCCATAAGAACTACACCTGTAGCAGCTGAGTAACCAATATTCGTTGTTCGATATTCATAAATGTAGTAAACGAGAGTACTTGTTGCGTTATTTGGACCTCCGCCCGTCATAACTTGAACGGTATCAAACACTTTAAAGGAGCCGATTGTCATAATGAGCAGGATGAAAAACAGCTGTGGTGATATAAGTGGTATCGTTATCTTGTAGAACACCTTGAACCGGCTGGCATTATCTAACGCTGCTGCTTCATAGATAGTTGGAGGTATGCTTTGCAGCGCAGCAATAATGATCAACGTGTAATAGCCTATGCCATGCCACACAGATACGATAATGACCGAAATAAGTGCTGTACTCGAGCTCTGCAGCCATTGGGAAGGCGGCAGCCCTATCGCTTTGAACACAAAATTCAGTAACCCTTGACTTGGTTCCATAATCCACAGCCACACCAGCGCAATGGATACAATAGAAATGATGTGCGGTGTGAATATACCTGCTTGAACAATAGCATTGAATCGTTTCTTTTTATTCAGCCATAAAGCAATGAGCAGGGATAGCAGCAAGGTGAGTACCACTACACCGACTGTGTAAAATACCGTATTCATCAGCGCCTGGTAAAAATCTTCCCGAGTAAAAATTTGTTTAAAGTTATCAAATCCGATGTATTTACTTTTCGCTTTGTTCAACAGATTGTATTTATAAAAGCTTAAATAAACTAAATAAATAACAGGATACATAATAAAAAGACAAATACCGATCATAGCAGGAATAACCAATAGATACGGACGAAGCTTTTCCCATAATGTTCTATTATCCATGCCGTTGCCCTTTCAGCGCCTCCAAGTAGTCAGGAAAACGGCTATGCTTCTCAAGAATACGGTTTTCATCGGCTCCGAAAAAAAACAGCTTGGATGCCTGAACTCCCAAGTATACCTCTTGCTCGACGCTAAAGCGGTCTTCGACGCACTTGACCATGAAGGAATGCTCTTTGGTTTTTATTTGATACAACGTTTCCGATCCAAGCATCTCCCTTGTGGCAATTACTCCACGGAGGGAATAATGATGGTCGAGAGGCTCATTGGACACTTCCGTACTCTCCGGGCGGAAACCAAATTTCACTCCGTCCACATTCAAGTTACCCACATTCATTGGCGGGACGCCGATAAACTGTGCTGCGAACAAATTGTTGGGCTGACGATAAATAATATCCGGTGGAGCCTCTTGTTGTATCAGTCCCTGGTTCATTAATACAATCGTGTCAGCCATGGACATCGCTTCCACTTGATCGTGCGTTACATATACGAAGGTGGTACCTAATTTCTTGTGCAGCTCGATCAATTCGATACGCATCTGCCCTCTGAGCTTGGCATCCAGATTGGACAGCGGCTCATCCATCAGAAACACCGAAGGCTTCTTAACCATGGCACGTGCCAATGCGACGCGTTGGCGTTGTCCGCCGGATAAGGTGGACGGTTTACGGTCAAGGTAGTTATTCAAACCAACCGTAGTACTGATACTCTCTACGAGTTGGGTTCTTTCCTCTTTACCCACCTTATTGTTTTTTAGTCCAAACTCAATATTCTCCCTTACAGACATCGTGGGGTAAATGGCATAGTTTTGGAATACCATAGCCACTCCTCTTTGACCGGGCGCAATTCGTGTGACATCCTTTCCGTTTATAAGCACCGAACCAGAGGTCTGAGGATCAATACCGGCAATCATACGAAGAAGTGTCGTCTTCCCGCAGCCTGACGGACCAACCAGAACTGTAAACTTCCCGTCTTCAATCTTTAAATCCAAATCTTTTATAACATCCTGCTTATCAAACGATTTGGTTACCTTTACGAACTCTATGGATGCCAAGAGAAATCCCCCTCCTTTTCTTTACAACAATTCAAAGCAGCTAGGAGCTAGCTGTGATTTGATTTTTCTTTTTTTTCAATCGCAAAGCTTCAACAACCTAATGATCAAGCTCACCTCCTGATATACACGATACTAAGATACCGGTTAACCGCATAATTGAATGCGTATACAATAAAGGCTCTAAGCATACTAATGATGCCTTCTCATGCTGCAATCATTAGTTAAAGCTAAGATTATAGTTATTATTTTCCCATTTTAGTTTTCATTTGTCAACGTTTATTTGTCGTTTATAATCTTTTACCTTCGATTTTTGTTATTAAATAAATGTATAATAGTGATTATATTTAAAAGGCATAATTTTCGCATGATTCAATTAAAATTTGATCATTCAGTGCATATTTAATCTTTATTGGCAATTGATAAAAATCAACAAACAACAAAATAAAACATTAATCGTTAATTATTAACGAAAAGAACTGTTAACTTTCCGCAGGAAAAAAACCACCCCTTTTCCCTGTAAGGAAATAAGAGTGGCAGCACTCTCTACGGTAAATCAAGATGATTTAGCGGTTTTGCAACAATATGATCTGATCCCAATCCGAATTTTGCCCATGCGCATGTAAGGGCCGATGGTATTGAGGTAACTTATCATATAGAATCTGCGCAGCTTCTAATAATTCTTTATCCTCAATGGCTACTATGCGGGTTCGAACCTCAGACTTATCGATTTCCACGATGCGTATGGAAGGGTGACACATGCCTGCTGCAGTTTGAATAAAGTTCCATTGCTCTTCTCTTACTATAGAGTGTACGTGATTGTGGCCGTTGAAATAAAAACAATTTCCTTGTCTTTTCCGTAATATTGCACGCATATCGATCGTCGGATCAATATGCATCTTTTCATCCGTTGACCCGGTTGTCGTGTTATATAGGGGATGATGGGCAAAAACCAAGATAGGCTTTGATGGAGAAACGAGCATTTGTGCCTCCAACCATTCCAATTGGTCCGCATTAAGATGACCGCTGTAATCTTTCGGGTCCATTTCTCTAGTCGAATCAACAAACACGAATAGGGCCTCTTCGGTTTCAAATACATCATTCAATGGATTAGCAATCAATGATTGAATTTTAGTTTTTGGTAATTCATAGGCATCGTGGTTTCCTAATATATGGCGAAAAGATATACCGGAGTTACGAATATGTTGATAAACGCTTTCAAATTCTTCCTCCCATCCCATGTGGGTCAAATCACCAAGGGAGATGTGCAGGTCGGCTTCAATTTCGAAGAACTTTTGCAAATATCTCTCATAGAATCTTTCTTTAGCCAATAACAGTTCTTCATTTCCTTGTACAAATCTATTATCAAAAAAATGCAAATCACCAATTATCGCCAAACGCATCATTTTCTCTCTCTCCCATCTCAATTTAACTTACTCGCCGGAAGGCACATCAATTTGCACATGGAGCGGGACCGGAATTCCGAAATCAGGATTACCTTGATCATCCCAGCCAAATTTTTGTATTCTGGTACTGCGATGTGCACTTCCTGCGCCCGAAACTGGAATTGCGTGGTAGACTATCCAATATTCCTTATCATCAGGTGATTTAACAAAACTATTATGCCCGGGGCCGAACACCTGGTTTTCCGCGCTCTTGTGGAATACCGGATTCGGGGCCTTGATCCAGGATTTCGGATTCATCACATCATCCTGCTCGGAGCACGTCAGCATACCTAGTGAATAGTCATCAGACCAACAAGTACTTGCCGAGAATACAAGAAAAATCTTCCCATAACCTCTCAAAATTGCCGGTCCTTCATTAATCGCCATACCACCCTGCATTTCCCATGGGTCCGTCGGTTTGCTGAGCAGGACGTTTTCTCCTTCTATTGTCCAAGGATTGGCCATTTTTGCAATATAAATCGCAGACCCATATTCCGGGAAATGGCCGTAGCCCGCATACAGGAAATAAAGCTCTCCCCCATGTTCAAATACCGTACCGTCCAAGCCTGCATACTCTGTAATAATTGAGCCTTTATCCATCCATGTTCCTTCAAAAGGGTCTTTTTCTTCATTTTCAAGGACGAATATTTTTCGAGTACTGTCCCCCCCTCCATCATTCGCTGTATAGTAAATATACCACTTTTTGTTAATATAATGAATTTCAGGAGCCCAAAGATTCTTGCTATTGCTGCCTGTTCCCTCCGGGGTCCAGATTGTCTTTGGGTTACCGCTGGCGATATTCGTCATATTGTCAGATTTCCATAGATCCAGACGGCCTTGTCTTGTAACCATCAAGTAATAGGTTCCGTCTTCGTGTTTATACATCCAAGGGTCCGCGCCGTTCTCGAGTAATGGATTCATAAAAGTTTTGCCCATATCCTACCCCTCCTCTATAATAGTTGAAGTTCATTTAATCTACAGGCAAAGATCACTGCGTGCTGTAGAAGTCTTTGCCTGTCGATCCATAAATTCGCTGTTACTTTGCCAATTTCAATTTACCGATTTCGGTTTCGAAACCTTTAGCCATGGATTGTAATGCTTCTTCACGTGTCGTTTGACCGTTTAAAACACTCTGAGTTGCCACTTCCTGAATATCATTTAACTTGGCAGAAATAAAGGGAACGTCCGTATCGGCAAGTATTTTTGCCGCTTTTAATGAATTCAATAATGCTGGGTAGAATGGTTGGGAGTCCCTTACTTCTTGTCTTTCATAATTGGATTTGCGTGTCGGATCCATCGTATCTTTCATTTTCAACAGTTCTGCATCTTTGGATGTCACATATTCGATAAATTTGTAAGCTAATTCTGCCTCCTTTGATGTTTCCGCCATCGATATCGCCCAACCGCCAAGAGTAGGTGCTTGACCTGGAGTTACGGCAAATCCAACTTTATCCTTAACTTTGGATTTATCGCCCTGGATAACGGAAAACAATCCAGGCCACTGTTCCATCATGGCAACTTCACCTGTGGCAAAGAAGTTATTGGCCTCATCCCATCCAAATTGCAGCAATTCTTTCGGTGCAGTTTTCTGAAGCTCCAACATAATGTTCATTGCTTCCAAACCGGCTTTATTGTTAAAGGCAGGCTTGAAGTTCCCGTCTACATTATTGCCACCGTAATAGGCTAGACGATTTACCCACATCCAACGACTTCTTCCTTTGGATGCCATAGTGCTGTATCCATAGGTCACTGGAGAATCGGGATTCAGGCTTTTGGTAAAAAATTTTGCTGTTTGTACAAACTCTTCCGGAGTTTCGGGAACTTTCAGCTCATTCCCTGTTTTTTCTTTGTAGGCGGCCTTAATTTTGGGATCTTCAAACAAATCCTTTCGATAGAAAAATAATTGAACGTCCGGTTTGTACGGAAATGCGACAAGTTTCCCTTTATACTTTCCATAGATATCCAATAGGCTTGGAATGAAATCATCAATATCCAAATTAGGACTTGCGATACTGTGATTATCAACGAACGGCTGGAGGTTTTTCAATTGATTCCCTTCGGCGAAGCCATGCATAAAGGCGATCGGCGTAATGACAACGTCGTAAATATGACTGGAGTTTAGATCCAATTGAACTTTATCCATCAAGTTATCTCCCGGAATACTTTGCACTTCTACTTTTGCACCGGAAACCTGTTCAAAATATGGGGCAACAGCCTTGATTGCGTTTTCAAAACTTCCGCTTGAAACCGCTATAGTAATTTTTTTTCCTTTATACTGTCCTTTCAAGGTGCCGCCACCATTCATATCCTTCAACTGAATACCGTACGGCTGGGGAAGCTCTTTCAAAGCAGCAGCAGGATCAGCCCCTTGTTTCGCTTTGCTGTCCATGACCTGTTCAGTATTTCCACTGCATCCGGAGATCAATAAAACGATAGCCAAAATAAAAATTAACGAGCACTTGATACCTTTTGACATTTAAATTCCTCCCTTTATTTTGTAAATTCTGGTGAAAGAGCTCCAGAAACTTGACAAACGTTGGTTGTGGAAAAGTACAAATGGTCATCAACCTTTAACCGCACCGTCCGTTAACCCGCGAACGATAAACTTCTGAGTCGTAAGGGACAAAATGATAGCAGGAAGCATGGCAATCGTTCCAGCTGCGGCAAGTGAGCCAAAGGGTGTATCCTCTTGATAGACAATGAGACCATTGATCCCAATAGGCAATGTTTTCTTAGCATCAGTGAACAATAAAACCAGAGCAAGACCGAATTCATTCCAGGCACCAAGGAAAATCAAGATTGAGGCTACCACAATCCCTGGTAAAACGAGTTTGATGGCAATATGCCTAAATACACCGTAATCGTTACACCCGTCAATAATCGCAGACTCAAATACTTCAGTTGGAATTTGGTCATAAAATCCCATGAACAACCAAATTGCCAACGGCAACGAAAATGTAATGTAGCTGATTACTAAACCAGTCAAAGAGTTCAGCATGCCTAAATTCTGGTAAATAATATAGAAAGGAATCGTATATACAAGACCGGGAATCATTCGAACGATGATGACTGTGTATAATGCAGTATACTTTCCTTTGAACTTATACCTTGAAAACCCGTAACCCGCCATCGTTGCAAACAATACCGCCACAACTGTGGTTGTGATGGAGACAATCAAGCTATTCAAGAAATAAATGCCAGCCCCCCCTTTTGAAAAAATATCCACATAATTGTCCAAATGAAAGCTTGAGGGAAAAAACTCTGGAGGGGTAACGAAAATTTGCCCCGGTGTTTTAAAAGACATCGTAATGGCCCAATATATAGGAAATAAAAAGAAAATTGTAAATATGATCATCAACAAATACATCATGGATTTTTCGAAAATATGCTTCACTAAATCAACACCCCCAAAAAAAGTATAGCCATACTTCCCGCCCTGTTCATCAAGGCTTGAGATGAAATTGAGTGGGAACCACAATATGTTTGACAAAGCTTTTTCCATTGATTTGGGAAATTAAAGAATGTACGGCATGTCTACCCATTTCCTTGTAATTTTGTTTAATAAAATGAACATCCGGCAGACCGATTTCGTCAAAGGTTATCATTTCTATTTTGCTCAATAAAGATAACTCTTTCAAAGCGTTGTAGGTTAATGAAGCCATTTCAACATTCACAGTAAAGATTGCGGTGATCTCTGGATGCTTCTTCAAAAAGTTCAAAATATATGAATAAGCACGATTAGAAGCAATTATTTCCAGATCAAGCAAACACCACAGGTTTTTATTAATCGGTAAATTTGAATCAGAGAAAACTTTTTCAAAACCATATGCCCGCTCTTCTGTTGCCGAGTTCGTTATTGTTGGCGAAATAAATGCGATGTGACGATGACCTTTATTCATGAGCGTAAAAATTGCTTGATATGTTCCTTGTACATTATCCGAAGTAACATTATAGGTATCAATGCTTTTCAAAAACCTGTCAATCAATACAAATGGAAAGTTATCTAGCTTAAGTCTTAGAATCGCTTCATTATACTTTTCATCGAGAGTGGGAAAAATGATCATGCCATAGACACCCATTCCCTTGAATTTTTCAATCGCTCCTGTCTCTGCCGTAAGAAATTCATCCGTTATGCGTAAAATCAGTTGATAGCCATTTTCATATAAATATTTTTCAATATAATATAACAATCTCTGTTCTACATTGGTTTTCATGGTCGGCATGATCATTCCGACAAATTTATTATCTTCATTAGATACAGCACTCTTGTTGTTTTTATCTACGATTTGATTCGTAATGTCATTATCCGATACAAAGGTTCCCTTGCCCTGGACTCTGACCACAATCCCTTGGTCTGCCAAGCTGATCAAGGCATTCTTGGCCGTAATACTGCTCACATGATACTGATTCATCAATTCACTTTCAGACGAGACCCGATCACCCGGTCGCAAAGCTCCTTCGCGAATCTGATTAACGATCAAATCTTGGATATGTTTGTACAGCGGATATCCTGCCATATATTATTTCTCCTGTTGTATAAATGAAAATTGTGAAATTCTTAACTTTGTGTCTCCTCAGGGTATCAGCCCGATTGCTGCTTGTTCCGCTAGTCTTTTGAATCCTTGCGAATGAGTTTGAGAAAGACTAACGTCACGATCACGATCAAAATGAAAAATAAGAAAGCCCCTGCTGAACCTGCCCCAATATCGGAATATCGGAATGCCGTTTTGTAAATTGTAGTTCCTATGGTTTCGGTATCATCTCCTGGCCCACCGTTAGTTAAGGTGTAGACAATATCGAACATTCTCAGGGAATCCATGATCCGAATCGAAACAACCAAAGCCAGAAAGTTTCTAATCAATGGGAGTGTTATGCCGAAAAAAGTCCTGATCCGATTTGCTCCGTCAATGAGGGCAGATTCATATAATTCTTTTGGTACCGTTTTCAAAGCGGCTAAAAAGATAAGCATACAAAATGGAGTAGAGCCCCATAGCTCCACAAGAATAATCGCGAATCTCGCATTATATGTATCGGCTGTCCAATTTACTTTGTCATAACCCAACATCATTAATATGTTATTTAGAATACCATAAACCGGTGAGAACATCAGCTTCCATATCGTTGCAGAGACGACGTGTGCCAACATCATAGGCAAAATGAAAGCGGTTTTAAAAAAATCGGAAGCGCGTTCCATCAATGAACTGTTCAATAGAAGTGCCAAGGACATTCCAAGGATGACATTCAAAGCTACAACACTGATCGAAAAACTCAATGTCCATGCAATTGAACCTATGAACGTTTTATTGGTCAACATATACAAGTAGTTGTTAAGCCCATTGAATTTGATTGTAGTAGCCGGCATCGATAAGTTGTAGCTCAAAAAACTTAAATACAATGAGTAAAAAATTGGGAATATAGATAAAACAATGATAAACAACATGGATGGACCGATAAATACGTAGGGAGCTGTTACCGCAGAAAGATTTCGCACTTTTTGTGGGGTAAACATGAAGCAATACCTCCTTTTCTTTATACCATGCTTATATATTTGTGTTTATTATACTTAGGTTACTTTCTAATTTATATATTAAATTTAGTATATAACACTAGACTTTCTCATTTTTATTTCGTTGATTGGGGGAGTCCCTTCTGTTAGGGCAGGTTGCCGATGGAATGGATCGCATCCGTATTCTACAAACGGTGAAAGCGATAATAACTAGAATATATAATGATTATTTTCTACATAATAATAAAACGAAAGAGGTGGAAACATTGAAAGCCGTAACTTATCAAGGACCGAACACAGTCGAAGTAAAGGAAGTAAAAGATGCAGCTATCGAAAAAAAAGACGATATTCTTGTTCGAATTACCAGTACCGCCATCTGTGGCTCTGATTTGCATTTATATAAGGGAAATTTCCCTCTACCAGAAGGTTATATCATCGGGCACGAGCCGATGGGGATCGTAGAAGAAGTAGGACCTGAGGTGATACATGTCAAAAAGGGAGATCGAGTCGTTATTCCTTTTAACGTTTCTTGCGGTCAATGTCATTATTGTACACACGACCTGGAAAGCCAATGTGATAACAGCAATCCGCATTACGATTCGGGAGGATATTTTGGCTATTCGGAGAAATATGGAGACTACCCTGGTGGACAAGCGGAATATCTAAGAGTACCATTCGGTAATTTTACACCTTTTGTTATTCCTCCATCCTGCGAATTAGAAGACGAATCGCTGCTATTCTTATCAGACGTGCTACCTACAGCCTATTGGAGTGTGGAAAACTCAGGTGTAAAAGAAGGAGATACTGTTATTGTGCTTGGCTGCGGACCGGTCGGGCTGATGGCTCAGAAATTTGCTTGGATGAAAGGTGCTAAACGCGTTATAGCCGTCGACTATTTGCAATACAGACTGCAGCATGCAAAAAATATCAATAATGTTGAAACGTTTGACTTTACGAAGCAGGACGATATGGGCGAGCATTTGAAAGAAATCACGCACGGTGGCGCAGAGATCGTCATCGACTGTGTAGGAATGGATGGAAAAAAATCCCCCCTTGAGTTCATTGAACAAAAATTGAAGCTACAGGGTGGTACTCTTGGACCAATCCAGATTTCCACCAAAGCAGTGCGTAAATGTGGAACCGTCCAACTAACAGGTGTTTATGGAGGTAATTATAATCTGTTTCCGCTTGGGGCATTTTTCGCAAGAAATATTACACTTAAGATGGGACAGGCTCCCGTAATTCACTATATGCCGGAGCTTTACACTAAAATCGTGAACGGTGAGTTCGATCCGAAAGAGATTATCACTCACCGTTTGCCGCTGAACGATGCTGGTCATGCTTATCAGATCTTTAATGGACACGAAGATGATTGCATCAAGGTTATCTTAAAGCCCTAGCCATTTCCTTTATGGAAAAAGGGATTGATATATGCCATGCCGCCGATTAGTACATGAATACATTCCTATTTTGCCTCATAAAATGATTTGAGAGTTGGAATCATTTAAGGGGGGATGTGTAATTGAATACAGACGGGGATAGAGGTAAAGCTTTTGGATTCCAAAAACCAATTGACCAGCCGAGTAGCTGTAGATCACATACAAATGGATTTGGAAGATCGTTCTCTGCATATACGAATATCACAAATCGTTTATTTTGAAGGACCGCTGGCTTCCTGTCGATAAAAAGTCCACTAAAATTGAGGGAACAGCCCCCCACGGTAATTGGCCCGTACTAGCCGTCTAACAAGCTAATCGGGCCTCGTTTATTCCATCCCTAACCTACCTCGCTCCAATCACTTTCCGCGCTACGATGCCATTCCCAACGAGAATTTAGTCGTCATTTATGGTACGGCTCACCACTATAATAATGGTTGCAGAATCAATAAAAGCAGATTTGTTCTAAGTATAAGGTATTACTCATGTACTTCGGCCACCGGGCGGGTAGAAGTACGGAGGAGTTTTAATCCAACCCCGTTTTCTCATCATAGACCGGTATGGAGCACTGTATTTCAGCAAATTCCCCATTGAGCTTAGCAGAATAAGAGCAACATCGGTTCTTAAACATTGGGAAACGGCTTGCCCACATAAGGCGATACAAGCTGCAACTTTGCCAATTATGAGATTGGCCAGCTCCTCGTCCGTAAACTTTACTCCCTGCGGAATGTCGTCAGATTTGGAGTCGGGCTTTCCCTGGGCAACTGAAGGAAGTGGAACGCCTTCCTTGATCATGAAATCCTTGATCATTTTCACATCTTCCATCGATTGCTTGAATGCCTCTTCAATTGCATGTCTTAACTCAGGATCCGTAGTTGTATTTAAAGCGACTTTATAAACGATTTGTCCTTCCTCGTAAATCGTAAGTAGCATCCATAATGACATTACTTCTCCCACATGCAAAGGTGGAACTGGTTCTTCATCCATTAACGAGCCAAACATACTTTTAATTGTGTCCAAGATGGTTGTCATTTATTGGATCACCTCCTTTAACTGGTATCTCCAATATTAATTTCTTTATACAACTATATCCTATAAGCTAAAGCCCTCGATCCCAAAGGATAGGGGCTTTAGCATTTTACCATCTCAATATCATTTATTTGGGTAAAATTATTTCCTTATTGACTAAATATCTCGAACGACCTCGAACTTCAAATATTTCCGCAGTATCAAACATTATACCCTCATCTTTTTGTTTTTGTATTACCTCCATGGCAGAAGTCCAATTTGAAAAGTTATTCATAGTTAGAACTACTACTCTATCACACTTGAAGACTACTTCGTACATTTCTTCCATTAGATCACTCTTTCTATTATTTATTCCTAAATATGTATTAAAAGATGATATATAACAAATTCGAGTAATATTACCCATAAATTTATAATTATAAACACCTCTGACATAATTATTTATACCTATATTTTTTGGATATGCATCAAGACCTCAACGAAGGCTGGTGGTTGACAAGCCGGTATTCTGGTCTTTCGCACCTCCTTAATACAGTTATTTAAGCAGTGAAAACGGGTAAAAGGAAAAACCCTCAATCTAAGGAAAGAGGGTTTTAGTCATGTCGCATGGAGTAGTTGAATGATCCGGTGATTGCTACCTGCACGGCTTATCTGTCAATTTCAAGCTGCGTAGTTGGAGTAAGTAAATCGTAAAAAAAATTTCTACCCGACACGAATAGCCTGCAGCTGTGCAAGCAAGCAAAGCTCAGCCGCTTTGAATGCATGCTCTTGCGTCATGGCCATTTCCGTTCGATTCAAGCAATCCATAATTAAATTTCCGAAATAAGGAAATCCCACTTTGCCTTTTAGTTCTAATCGGCGTTCCCCATCGTTATTCACGATGTATAGATGGTCACCGTCTAAATCACGGGCAATATCGACGTATTTACGCATCTCGATGTAACCTTCCGTCCCGAGAATAAACATCCGACCGTCTCCCCAAGTAGAAAGACCGCTCGGTGATAACCAATCGACTCGAAAATAATTGGTTGCTCCGTTGTCTCCACACAACGTCGCGTCACCAAAATCCTCAAATTCGGGATGGTGCTCATTGTTATAATTCGCTATTTTACTGTGCAGAACTTTAGCATCTTTACAATCTGCATAATAGAGAAACGATTCAATTTGGTGGATTCCTATATCGCACAGGATTCCGCCGTATTGTTTTTTCTTAAAAAACCAATCAGGTCGAGGATGGGTACTAAGCCTATGCGGACCAAGACCATGAACCTGAACAACACGTCCTATGGCCCCGGCTTGCACAAGCTGTCCCGCAAACACTGCACTTTCCACATGCACGCGTTCGCTGTATGAAATGGCATACTTTTTCCCTGTACGCATTACAGCCTCTTTAGCCTGAGATAGCTGCTCCAGTGTAGTAAACGGGGTTTTATCAGTAAAATAATCTTTTCCGTGATTCATGACTTCCACACCCAATGCTCCTCTATCACAAGGAATGGCTGCAGCTGCTACTAATTGAACCTCAGGGTCCTGTAATATAACTTCCCGCGAGGCTGCCACATTTACAGATGGATACGTTTCGCAAAACTTCTTTACTTTTGCAGGATCTGGATCGTATACCCATTTTAAGGTTGCCCCTGCTTCCAGAAGCCCTCTGCACATTTCGTAAATATGATTGTGATTCAGCGACATGGCCGCAATAATAAATTCACCTTTGCTGACTACCTGTTGCGGCTTTTCCTGCGGCGAATAGTTTATACTGTTATTATTCGACATGCTTTCTCCTTCCTTCTGGATCATACATTTGCTGAGCTTAAATCTTGGCTAACAAGGAACGAATATAATTAATGTTGAATTGTAAGAGCTCCCGTGTTGGTTTGGATTGACTAAAATCCTCGAACCCCAGGTATCCATCGTAACCTACAGATTTCAAATCAATTAATACCTGTTTCCAATCAACTGCCCCGTCGGGAAGGCTTGCCCAAGCTGTTCCATCCTCCGGCTGCTCCATCTTTATCCAATTTACGTTTTTTACATGAACATGAGATAAATAAGGTGAGATTAACTCCAATCCTTTCCGATAGTTCTCATAACCCTCGTATACTAAATTTCCAGGATCATACATGATGCCTATATGATCAGGGTTAAAACCACTTACAAGTCTGTGCGCCATACTAGCACTTGGGTTGATTGTTAAATGATGAGTCTCTACCAGTCCCTTGATTCCGTATGATTGTGACATCTCTTGCACAGCGTGAAGGTATTTAATAGCTTTATCAAACAAATCATTATAATTAACAGAACGATCATACCAAGCCTGTCCTAACCGGATCTTTCCCGCGCCTAGCTTTTTGGCAATTCGCATGATATTTTCTGTGCCTTTAAGGTCACCTACGATCAAATAAGGAAGAATAGCACTTACCTCTAGCGATTTGATCTGGGTAAGTTCACGTAGAGAGTCTAGTTCTTTATCCGTAATATCCGGATCAATCGTGCACAAATTATTTTTCCAAGAGGTGGGTGCTTCATTCTTCGCATCTTGGGGGACTTTGGCAACCCTCCATTCGACGCCATTATAACCACATTCCTTAAGTGTATCCACCAATTCGACAGGCGTTAGGTCCGGTGTGCTTACAGTAAATACAGAAAATTTCATGAGATGGTACCTCCCTATTAATTTGCTTTATTTTACATACTTAAACAAATACCCGTTGCTTATATTGCTCGATTACATCGCGGTTCACATTGACGCCAAGGCCAGGTTCAGTCGGAACACGTAACTTGCCGTTAGACATAACAATCGCATGATTGATCAGATTATCACGGAACGGATGTGCCGATTGATCATATTCCAGCATGGGCTCTTCTGCGGAATTGAACGAAAGTGGTGCAGCAGGAATAGACGCGATAAACTGCAGAGCGGCTGCCATGCCGATCCCCGTACCCCATACATGTGGAATCAGCATAGTATTATATGCTTGTGCCATCGCAGCTATTTTTTTACATTCCGTAAATCCCCCGGCTGAACACAAGTCCGGCTGTAGAATATCTAGCGCACCACCTGCAATCCAGTGGCGGTAACCTATTTTACCGAACGTATTTTCACCCGAAGCGATATATGTACTCGTCAAGTTCCTTAACATCTTGTAACCCTCGATATCTTCCGCGATTAATGGCTCTTCAAAGAAATGAATCTTTGCATCTTGACTTTCCAATAATATTCGTCGAGCCGTCGCTGCATCGTAAGCACAATTTGCATCCATCGCAATACGCACATCCGGCCCTACCGCCTCGCGTATTGCATATATATATTCAAGATCCGCCTTCACACCAAAGCCCGTTTTCAGCTTAAACGCTTTAAAACCTTTGGCTAAATGACGTTTTGCCTCAGCAATTGCTTCCTCGGGATATGATTTACCATCGACTCGATAAAATCCCGTAGCATACGGAACCAGCTCCGTCCGGAAAGCTCCGCCGATCAGCTTGTGTATCGGCTGCTTCAGCGCACGGCCGATCACATCCCACAGGGCAATATCTACCCCACTTATCGCATTAACAGCTGCCCCGCCTCCGAAAGGACGTGTCAAGTTGTACATTTCTTCCCAAATCACTTCGACATCAAATGGATCTCTTCCCACAAGCAGAGTTTTAAAAGCGAACTCCACAAAAGAAGCTGCGATTTGTGCAGGCTGTGGTCCATGGCAAACCGACTCCCCCCAACCCGTGATGCCTTCATCTGTAACAACCTCAATAAGCAGCGTACTTCTTTTCGTAGTCTTTCCTCCCCATGATGCAAATGGTTCATCGAGCGGTGCTGATAATACATGAGTAATAATATCCGTGATTTTCATAATTTCGTATCCTCCTCAATATTCGTTCCGTTATTCGTTCCGTTATTCGTTCCGTTATTCCATCAGATAATTGCTATAAGAAAGCGGCCGGTCATTAAGCAGCCGATCACATTCGTTCAAGCTGTCCATGGTGAACTGCAACTTATCGTTTCGCCAGGTTGTATAGGAAATAGCCACTTTCTCCACAGATGCGGGACTGATACCGACAATAGTAAACAATGATTTATTTTTTCCTTTCAGAGCTGCGGTAAATGACTCTAAATCATGAATACCCTGACCAGCTGCGTCCTTGCACGAAACAGCCTCCATGATGACTCCATTCCAACCTGAAGCAAGTGGGCTCGTGATCGACATCCGGTCTGTTTTTTCTTCATATTTGAATTCATTCATAAGTTGAAAGGTTAAATAAATGTCCTCAACCCTACCATATCCACTTGAGTTCTCAAAATTCCACTCTCCCTTCGGAAGACAGCCTATAAGATTCGGGTAAACATCTTTTTCCTCCGAAGGAACATTCCACATTTGCATAACAGTATCCTTGTGGTACAACACTTCACCATAGGGACTCGCATGACGGTCATCACCAGGATCATATTTAGCACCTGGATGGAAGAAAAAAGCTTGATTTACACTATCATGTACATGGGTAGACGTTAACGGCAGGGTAATATCCCACCTCTGCTGTTCATTGTCGAACTCATTACGCCGCTCCCAAATACCACCGACCGCGTATTCAGGCGTTATAAATACGTACGTATGCACTTCTTCGGTCACAATGCCGTCAGCTTTTGCGAATTGGATTTTGCGTTTGATTTCCATCGGTCCGGTTCTATCCACCGCAAGCCGTATAAGATCGTCAGCAACTTGGTACGTATATAAGGCGGCGCCTTCCAATCTCGTAATTTCGCTTGGTAAAGGAAAATCGCCAAATTGGATATAATCTAGCAGTGTATTGTTGTCCTTGGTCGCATCATGAGGCCACTGGCGCGAATGGGCACCTACCCACGTACCCTTTAAGTAATAATCCACCCGCAGCCGCCATAAATAATCAAGCAGGTCGCTCATTGTTTCGTGTACTGCTGTATCCTTCACAACCTCCCACACACACGTGAAAGATTGGATCCAATGCCAATGCCAAGGGAGAATGCCATACTCCTTAAATCCGAATTGCTTAATATGCCGAAGCTGCAGTTTAGCGAATGCCAGTCCCTGCTCCATCAATGCACTATCGTTGAATAGCTGTCCAAGCAGCAGTTTAAGAGAAGTATGCTTGGCATCATGATGATACATTTCGATTATTGGTTGGCGATATAGATTACTTTTATAAATATGTGAAATAGCAAGGCGACAATCGTTATACACTTCAAGCGGAAGCATCTCCTGATATTTATCGCAAAATAAAATAAGCAGACAACCCATCAATTCGACCGGAAGCTCATTGGGCTTTGCCGTATAGGGATCATTGCCCAAATTTAACGGCCAGTGCCCATACATAGGATCATAAGAATTCTTCATCTGGAGCGACAATACTTTTCCAATCATATCCAGGGCGAGATTCTTTGCATCCTTACGTTTTTCTTCGCTCCAATCGCAACCTAATTCCTTATCCACACAATAAGCAAACAAATGAATAGCATAATAAAAATTATCACGCACATCGCTGTGAAACCAGAACCCACTTGATAGTATGGGAAGCTCTAGAGCTTTGTCGGCAGCTAATTGGCCAATTGCTTTTTTTCGAACGTTTATCTTTAGATTTAAGCCAATCATCCAGGTATCTCCTCCAATCAAGAGTTGTAAATTTCAAAAATTTGGGATAGACGATAATCAATTCCACTCACGTCGCACTCCCCACCCCAACCTTGCATCAGCCTGATCAAGCTTGCGGCTCATCAAGCTGACACTGATTGAAGCAAGAACTTCTTACTTTTTCGAATCGATCAGTTTTTGAATTTTCTCTTGTCCGTTCTTCATCGTTGTATCGATATTCTGGCCTTGCAGCATCAGCTTATCGAATTCCTCCTGCCAGATTTTCTCTACTTCCGCTTGATACGTAACCGGAATGTTGAGATCCTGCGGGATGGA
Source organism: Paenibacillus sp. FSL H8-0034 (assembly GCF_038000305.1). Lineage (NCBI taxonomy): Bacteria > Bacillati > Bacillota > Bacilli > Caryophanales > Paenibacillaceae > Paenibacillus > Paenibacillus sp. FSL H8-0034. The sequence continues at coordinate 1,942,397 of NZ_JBBOBS010000001.1, read as the reverse complement.
GTTTTTCAGAACGTTCAAAAGTGATTCCTTATCTATCATCTCCGGGTTTTTCGAGCTTGCACGCAGCGCATCAACGACTTGTTCCATGTTCGCCTTCTTCCAAGCGGGGATATACGTTTTTTGCTTGACTATGCCTTCCGTCGTATACCAGCGAATGAATGTGTAAGCCTCCTGTTTGTGCTTGGACTTGCTATATACGGATAATATATCGCTAAATGCCTTGGTATACATCGGATCATCTTTGTTAACCTTAGGGTAAGGTGCGAATACGGTTTTGAAATTCGCGGGCGTTTGATCCGTTCCACCGGATTCCTGGGCCAGAAAGGAACCAGTCAGAATCATACTTGCGTCCTGATTAAAGTATTGGGGACGATATGCAAGCTTCTGGCTGAGAACCTCGGAGTAAGGCGTCACCGATCCTTCCTTTTCCCCTTGCAGCCGCAATTCCAGAGATTTACGCACTAACGGGTTCATGACATTGGCCGTCTTCAAATCATCCTTCATCAGACCGCTGTTTTGCTTCTGGTTGTCCTGTGCGGCATATGAAAAATATATCCATGAATGAAAATACGCACCATACCGTTTCTTCGCACCGTCTGTCTTCGTCATTTTTTTCGCATATTCCATATATTCATCCCAAGTCCAATCTTTAGGAATGGGAAGGCCAGCTTCCTTTAAATGATTCTCGTTCATCGCGACCAGATAAGTGACGTATTTTCCAGGAAGCCCGTAATATTTCCCCATGTATTTGGGATCGGCATTATATTCTTCGCTGACATTGACTCCGTCTTTTTTCAAATATTCATCAAGTGGCTCGAACATCCCCTGGGCAGCCCTGGGCACAAAGTTGCTGGGGAGACTATTTATAATGACATCCAAATCATCGCCTCCAGCGACGGCCAAATCCAATCTTTTTAAAAACTCGAGACTATTGTTATCTTCAGCGGAAACAAATTTCACCTTGATGTTCGGATGTGATTTCTCAAACTCGGCAATTACCACGTCCCAATTATCTTTCTTCATAAGATACCAATTATGCAATGTGATCGTGACAGGTTTGTCGCTGTTACCCGACGGTTGCACGCCTTCCGTCCCCTTCAAATTACTGCATCCCGCCAAGAGCAATGCCGCAGTTGTGATTCCAACAACCGTTTGTTTCCATGCCTTTTTAATCATTCACAATCCCCCTTATTCATTATATTAGCTCGCCAAACAAGACTGTAGTTCTTGTCTGGACATCTATCGAAACCGGCAAATCTAAGTTGCTGACCTAAGCTGCGATGGCCGGATCGTAGTATCGCTTTTGCCGTTCTAACCTTTCACACTTCCCGTTGCCACGCCTTCTATAACATACTTTTGGCCGATGATAAAGATGATCAGCAGTGGTAAGATAGCGGATACGGCACCGGCCATCATGAGCGAATAAAATTCTCCGTTCATGTCGGCAAACTTTCGTATTCCGAGCTGCAGCGTAAACAAGGCATCGGACCGGATGAAAATCAATGGATTCTGATAATCGTTCCAAGTCCATATAAAACGCAGAATCATGTATGTGGCAAGAGCTGGCATTACCAGCGGAAGTGTAATCCTGGAAAAGATGGTCCAGTGGTTCGCTCCGTCCATTCGCGCCGATTCAATAATCTCATTATGAATACCCAGGAAAAACTGGCGCAAGAGAAACGTTCCCAACACGCTAAAGCTGCCCAATAAAATCAAACCCAGATGACTATCAAATAAACCAAACCAGCGGTACATGATAAATTGAGGTACAAGTATCGCCTGGGACGGAATCATATAGGTCGTAAGAACAACAAGAAAGAGAACATCGCGGCCCTTGAACGTCACCTTGGAAAAACCATAGGCGGCCATACTAGAGATGACCAGAGAGTACAGTGTAGTCAGGATCGTCACCTTCAAGCTGTTTATATAATAGAGTGCAAAGGGGAAGGACCCAAACCATACTTCTCGGTAATTTTCCAATGCATTCCATGTCTTTGGAATCCAATGAATGGGATAAGCCATTACTTCAAGCTCAGGCTTGAACGATGCGGACAACATCCACAGGAACGGCAAAATAAACACGATACCGCCAAATGCCATGGCTACGGTTATTAATGTGCGGTCAAGGCGAATCGAATTCATACAATCACTCCTTAGTAATTTACCCATTTCTTCTGTCCAACCCATTGGATCAAGGTAATCAACAAAACGAAGAAAAGAAGTACAATGCCTATAGCTGAAGCGTAGCCGGACTTTAAATTGACGAATGCGGTTTCATACAAGTAAAAAACGATCACAGAGCTAGCACGCGCAGGTCCGCCATAGGTCAAAATCATAATCAGGTCAAACGCCTTGAAAGTACCTACAATTCCGGTGATCAGTAAGAAAAAGGTGGTCGGCGACAGCATGGGCAGCGTAATCTTGAAAAATTGCCTGATCGTAGAAGCTCCATCGATATCGGCTGCTTCGTATAAATCCTTGGGAATCGTTTGCAATCCCGCTAAAAAAATGATTAAATTGAAGCCGAGTGAAGTCCATACCATGATAATCATAATGGACAATAGCGAATAGCTCGGATCTGCCAACCATAATGGAGGGTGGTCGATTCCGATCGAGTGCAAAAAACCATTGATCGGACCGCTGTTCGGGTGGTACAGCACTCTCCATAGTACGGCAATTGCAACCAGGCTGGAGATGAAGGGCATAAAATAGATGACTTGAAAAAAGGCTTTGAAATACGTCGCCTTGTTGATCAGTGCAGCCAGCACCAAAGAAATAAACATGGAGACAGGAACCACTAATATCAATGCCATATTGTTTCTAAAAGATAGGATAAACGTCTCGTCTTGAAACAACTGCTCATAATTGTTCATGCCGATGAATTTGATGTTATCGATGCCCGAGATAAAGTTCCAATCGGTGAAGCTGAGAATTCCGGAAAGCAAAATCGGAATCAGCGTGAGCACAATTGTTGTCGCCAGCATCGGAGCAATAAACAAATACCCAGCCAACGTGTCATAATGGCTTTGCTTACGTACGCTTCTGGAAACGGTTATTGTAGTGCTTTTTTTCATGGTTTGTTCCATTACAACCACCTCTCATTGTTCCCGTATGGTTTTATTATAAAGAGGAGCACTCATAATAGCATGAAACAAATTTATGTTTCTGCAAAAGATATTGCACAATGGGAATGAGGTTCAAACCCTTGGATGCAGGAGTTGTTAAGAATGAGCATATTTTTGAAATCATCCCACATATTATTTTATATTTTCAATACCTGCTGCCAGATTGCGGGTTCGACGGGGATTCCCCTTGCCAAATTTTCATGACGTCTGACCATGGTGTCTTCTCCGGGGTAACGCACGGAAGCATGTTCTTCCACAGGGATGGACCCCTGCAAGTCACGGATGACCTCATGTATACGTTGGTTCACGAAGGCAGAATGTTCAAATAAGCTTACATCAAATGCAATAAATACTTGCGATATACTGGGCTCGGTCGTAAGTTTACCAATCTCATAGGTGGAGTTCCCCCCAGAAAGAACCATAGCGATTAAATCAAGCAGCAACGCGAATCCTGATCCTTTCCAGTAACCAATTGGAAGCAGCCTTCCTGATTCCAAAATCGTAGATGGGTCTCGAGTCAGCTCTCCCCCCAAATGATATCCACCCTCAACATGCAACATCGATCCAAGCAGCTTTGCCTCATTTAATTGCCCGTAAGAGTATTGGGAAATGGCCATGTCGAGTACTATATGCCCTTCCTCGCGTGGTACGGCAAATACAATCGGATTGTTGCCCAGCTTTTTTTCAGCCGATCCCCATGGTGGTAAATTGGGCTCTGTGTTCGTCCAACAAATTCCGATGCAGCCTTTTTCTACGGCCTGCCAACCGTAGCTTCCACCCCTCATCCAATGACTCGTGTTTTTTAGTGCTACACATCCCATTCCTTGATTTTTGGCAAGTGTAACCGCCCTCTCCATACAAAAGTGAGCGTTAATGTTTCCCGGCCCTAGCTTTCCATCCCATCTCTCGATTACCCCATAGCTTTGGACAATTTCGGGTACAGCGTGTATATTGATATCGCCCTTTTTGATGCAATCAACAAAGCTTGGGAAGCGATTAAGTCCATGGGAATATACACCATCAAGGCTGGCCTCAGCAAAAAGCTTTGCACACAGCTGCGCTCGTTCTTCAATAAATCCCATGTTTAACAGCACTTTTACTAATTGCTCTTTCATCTCCGAAAAAGGAATTCTTATCATCTGACATCCACCCTTTCTACTGTAAATCCATCCTCCAACTCTAAATAATGGGGTCGAACCAAAATATCAATTTTTGCGTTGATAACTCCGAGTTGTGCCTACGAATGTTGAATTATAATATTTGTTCTATTTGAAGACGTTCGCCGCTTGGTCCTCTGAAAAACGCATATCTTTCACCGTTATCGTATAAATTATTGTCCAGCAGGATTTCAGTTTCAAATATGACTCCCTTTGATTCGAGATAGGCCTTTGCGGATTCAATATCACCTACTCTAATAGTTAGATGGTCGATGATGCCATCCTTGCGGTCGTTGCTTCTGGTTTTATCTGCGAATTCAATCAGTTCTACAGTGCAGTTTCCATTGTTTAAAAAGCACAATAGGGTACCGTCTTCACGAACATATTCGCTCACTACTTTAAATCCAAGAATTTCCACATACAGCTTTTTAGACTTATCCAAACTTTTTATATATAGGCCCACATGTCCAAAACCTATAAAAGTTAAATTTTCCATTCAAATCCTCCTTTTTTTGGTTGTCCAAGCATGTTTTCATTCTAAGGGGCGCATCTGATAAAAGCATGAAACGATTTTATCTTTTCAAAAAAAATATTGCGCAAAAAGTTTTGGAATACGGTAAAATAGTTGAATGAATTTATATCAAGATTCTAGTATCCTATGAATAGTTCAATATGACAAAGCTGATCCCGGATAGGAATGTGGGATCGACACAGGAGGAATGATATGAGGTTCAGTTTATTTTTGTGTCGACCGTCACTTAGAAGAAAGCTGATCGTTACATCCGTCGCCTGTCTGGTTCTGCCTGCCGTATTCATGCTCTATACAACCAGTTATTATTCTCAAAGGATTATCCGCGAGCAAACGTTCGAAAATGCATCGCAATCGCTTGATGTCGTCCAGACACAAATCAATGCGATATTCGATGAGATGCTCTCCATCACTAACTTTATCCATTTCGACGGAGAGCTCAGATCACTTTTGGCTGAAGCCAAAACCAATCCTTCGGCCGGAAGACAGTTGACTAACCGGTTAGAGCAAATCGCCGGAGAAAAACAAGATCTGCAGATCACTCTGCTCCTTAACGACGGACGCGCTTATTCGGATTATTCCTTTTATGATTTTGCACCCATATCGTTTTTTAAGCAGCATTGGTTTGAGCAGGTTACGCGATTGTCGACTTTCGATACCCTGTTTTTAGGAGCAGAGCCCAATTACCTCGCCTCCCAAGTGAGAGATCGGCGTTACGTATTTATGGTAGCTCGCCCTCTGATGGATGAGCCTTCGAAGCCGTATGCCTATCTGATTGTCAGCCGAACGGAGAATACAATACGGGACCTGTTCACCAACTTTACCCAAGACGTGTACTTGCTGGATGGCCAAAATCGGATACTTTCTAACAAAGACCAACAACGCATTGGACAAAATTTCCAAAATATCATCTCTATGGATGATATTAGCTCACCTGGAATTATTCGCCTGAATGAAGAAAATCAGTTATATATATCCGTTTCCCTGCGTCATACCGGATGGAAGTTGGTCAGCGTAGCTCCTTACGAGCAGCTCACCTCCAAGCTGACCGACATCTACCGTTCGGGACTGCTGCTGCAAGTGCTTTTTGTGGCAGGCTTTATGATCGCCCTTACTTATCTTCTTCGAAGGTTTACCAAGCCTGTTCAAGTACTCGGGAACGTCGCCCAAAAAGTACAGGCCGGAGACCTTGGTATCCGTTCCAACATTCGCGGAGGGGATGAAATTGGGAGACTTGGCTGGTCGTTCGATCATATGCTAGACCGGATCCAACGTATGATCGAGCAAATTCAACTCGAGCAGGAGCTGAAGCGGCAGGCAGAGCTTGCATTACTGCAGGCTCAAATTCATCCACACTTTCTGTTCAATGTGTTGGGCTCCATCCGGGTTAAGCTGCTGATGAAAGGGGACGCGGAGAATGCAGAATTAGTCGGATCGCTATCTTCCCTACTAAGGGCCGCAATCTCCAATTCTCAAGAGTTTGTCACCCTGCATACCGAAATCCAAACAGCGAAGCAATACATCGAACTGATGAATATTGCGATTCGGCATCCCATTAATACCGTCATCGACATGAATGTGGACCTTATGCTTACGGTTCCACGATTTATTTTGCAGCCCGTAATCGAGAATGCGTACAAGCATGGTTTCACACACCAAGGGGGAACCATCTCCATCCAGGTGACAAAGACGAAACATAGCTTGCGTATCGTGATTGAAGATAATGGATTCGGCATGGAAACTGAAGCACTGATACTCCTCCAGGAGCGACTGCAGTTGAAAAAGTGGCAGATTATCGAGCAATTTACGCATCACGAACAGCCAAAATCATCGGGGATTGGTCTCTCCAATGTTTATGAGCGTCTGAAGCTGATTTACGGAGACCAGTTTGCTATGAATATTCGCAGTGAACCTCAACAAGGAACTTCGGTTGAATTAATTATTCCTGTTAACATTGTAGAGGGGGAACATCATGTATAAAGTGGTCATGGCGGATGACTATATTCTTTATCTGGACTATCTGACTTCGAGTATTCCCTGGAACGAACTGGGTCTCGAGCTGGTTGCGACCTGTACAAACGGAAAGGAAGCGTTAGAAGCTTGCCTTCGCCATCAGGTTGACATTCTGATTACAGATATAGGGATGCCACTCATGAATGGATTGGAATTGATCGAGGAGGTTCGCCGGACTAATCCGCAGCTTAAAACGATCATATTATCGTGTCACGAAGACTTTCAATTTGCTCAGAGAGCTGTAAAGTTAGATGTAGGCGAGTACATTCTGAAGGAAAGCTTTCACATCGAGCACTTAATTGATGTAATCCGCAGCATGATCACCCGCTTGAATGAGGAATATGTCGCTCAGAGCGATCATCGCAACCTTCTGGATGTCGTCAAGCAAAACCTTTCCGCCATCAGGACGACATTTTTACGCGCCCTGATGGAGCAGCCTGTCTGGAGCGAAGCAGAGTGGGCGGAAAAAGCGGTTACTCTGGGTATTCGCTTTCAGGAGAAGGTTCCGTATTTGCCTGTTTTGGCTAAGCCGGAACGTGCGGCTGACCTAGAGGCTCGATTTGGAGGAGCGCAAATGCTGCAGTTTGTCGTCGATAACGCACTCGAGAAGATCGGTTCACAGGGAAGCACCGTTTTGGCGCTTGACGATAGACATTTCATATTTCTGCTCCCGTTTACCCGAACGCTAAAACGGAATATGCATGAGGAAATTCGGCAAGACTTACGCAATATTCAGCAATCACTACGACATACTATGCGGCTGGACATCTCGTTTTATATCGGGGAAGTATGCGAGAACTTTGCTGCATTGAAAAAGCAGATTCGGTGTCTGATGGACGCAAAAACGTTCCGTTTCTATGCCGGAGAATACCGCATTGACTACATACAGAACATCGTAACGACACAAGATGATATTTTTATACATTTTTCCGAAGCCCTGCAAGATCTTAGAGCTTGTATTCTAAGTGGGGACAAAGCCAACGCAGCGGCAACTATATCAGTGTGGACTAAACGAATCGAGACACAACGGTATCCGATGGAAGATGTTCGGAGCTGGGTGTTAAATCTGGTAACAGAATTAGATCTCAAATATAATGTCATTCAGCATTTTGTTACGAATTTTAACGCGGAGCTGCTCCATCGCTCCATTTATGAGATCGATACGCTCAACCATCTTCAGGAATGGGTAATTAAATTTGTCGAGCAAAAGATAGTGTCCGTACAGGATATACGCGATCTATCCGTTCGTAAGGAGATTGCAGAAGCGAAGCGCTATATCCTGATGCATTTGGGGGATAAAATCAGTATGGAAGAGATGGCGAAGTCAGTGAAACTGACTCCGACACATTTCAGCCGTGTCTTCAAGAAAGAAACTGGAGAGACGTTTGTAGATTTCATGAACCGCTCCAAAATGGAGCGGGCACGAGAATTACTGGATAAATCCGACCTGGGTGTCGAACAGATCGCTGAACAGATCGGCTTTGATCATACCAGTTATTTTATCAAAGTGTTTCGAAACTTCTCCGGTATGTCTCCAATGGAATATCGAAGGAGAATATAACAGTATTTAGAAATTTATCGTTGCATAAATTATTGAATGGGTATCCTTGTTAATTATTTAGCGGACGCAGAAAAAGTCGAAGATGGTGATGTATCCGACCATCTTCGACCCTGATTACTGTTTGTTTTTTTGGCAAATACTTCCTAAATCAATTCCGATTTTTGTAATAGCTTCTGAACAATATGCGCAACCTCTGCTCTGGTAATATACGCTTTTGGCGCAAGCTCGCTAGCGCTTCTGCCTGACACGATACCTGCCTTCAAGCAGTCGGCAATATCGTTTTTCGCCCATTCCGCAATATCCGCTCCATCTGCAAAAGCATGGAACTGCTGCTCAACAGCAGAAGCCGGAAGCTTCGCCTTCAGACCGGAAACGGTCATAGCCCGGGCTATGATTATCATGGCTTGTTCCCGCGTAATTTTATCCATCGGGCGGAATCTGCCATCCTCAAACCCGCTGAGCAGCTTGTAGGCATAAGCCGTTTGAACCGCGCTGCTGTACCAATCCGATTCATGCACATCCACAAATGACGATGGTCCTTTCTCCAGCTTCAATCCCAACCCCCTTACCATGATCGCCGCAAACTCCGCACGTGTAGTATCCTGATCCGGATTAAATATGTCATTGCCAGAACCGTTAACAACCATGCGGGAACCCATATTATTCACCGCATCTTTGGCCCAATGACCGACAACATCCTTGAATTCCAGCGGATGCCATACGATTGAATAGATGCTGTTGGTCAAACTGTTCACCACTGCGTAATACCTGCCATCCCGGTTGACCACCCGGGTCGGTACGTGACGTACGGTACCATCAGGATCAATTACAACGCCTGTAGTAATTTTATTCGGATCAATGCCCTCTGGAATGGCAATGGTCCTCTCCACATAAGCTTGAAACTGCGTTATATCAATAGTTAGGTCTCCATAGACCGCTTTGACGGTAAATTCAAGCGGCGGAACTACAATCTCGAACATTCCTGCAGATGCTGAGCTGGCTACAACTCTCAACATATCTGCTGATGGGGCGGCCATTTCAATTTGCACTTTAATGTCCTGAAGCGATACGGTTCTGCCAATTTGCTCTGAAATGGACTGAATATCGATCTGCTTTGCCGGCAAAGTGTAGGTAGCCTTGTCCGTTCTGATTTCGATAACTGCTTGCTGCTGCTCCATCCTGCTGATCATTTGACCGTTCAATTCACCGATTACTTTATCGGACTTTATATGGATCGGGATGCTGATTACCGTGCCCTGACCTTCCGCTGCCAGCCTGGCCTCCAACTTGCTCTGGTCGACAGCCACGACCGTCACGGTTTGTCCGTTGACCGTTGTCGTTGTTGCGGTTCCTGCATTTTCAGCCTTTCCGTTCACCAGCACATCCACACCAGTCCGAACCGATTCCGATGCGCTTGAGCCGGATGATGACGAAGTCGATGTGCTACCGGTGCTGCCATTACCATCATTGCTGCTGCTATCACCACCCGAGTCGCCTGGATTATCTGGGTTACCTGAATTATCTGGATTTCCCGGATTATCCGGGTTGCTTGGGCTACTTGGGTTGATCGTCACTTTACCGGCTGTCAACGTTTTGGACAATTCCACTGCTGCTGTATCCGTAACCGTGAAATATTGCACATCAGTTTGATTACTGACAGTCAACTCCTTGTCACCAGCTGAAGCTCCGGCTTTTAGATTAAATTTAACGATGAAAAGCGTGCTTCCCGCAGCAATTGCGTTCGTACCGCCTTGTGCATCAACCCATGCCACCTTGAGCCAGCCATTCTCATTGTTGAAGGTAGATACCAAATAATTACCGGATTTTCCTGTAATACTTGCCACTTCCAATGCAGCAGCATCAAAATTCACCTGTACGCCATAGGAAGCAACGCCTGTGGATGCTTGAACGATAGTAACAGGCACCTCAACCGATTGCCCGGCTTCTCCTGCCGCACTTCCGATACCAACGGTTGCTGTCTGCGACACAACAGCTTCCGTTGTAAAGCTCCATACCAACTTGTCGGCAATGCCTGCATAAGCATTGCTCGCAGCGTCCCTGAACGCTCCGGCATCGATCAGTACATAATACTTCGTTCCATATTCCAGATCAGCCATTGGATTGATCGTTACTGTAGTCCCTGACAAGGAAATCTGCGCCTGGTCGTCCACCGCAATGGTCGTCACCACGCTATCATCAGCCCACTTTTTGATGATAATGCTTTTACCATTTACTGCGATGACTGCCTCACTAAAAGTTAATTGCAGGTTCGCACTCACCTTCAGGGTATCCGAATAGGTAGCAGAGGTAACCGTTGGCGCAACCGTATCTGGCACAGTAGTGATCGTCACCTTTCCTGCAGTCACAGTTGGAATAGCACTCCAGTTCGTTTCGTCCTCCGAATAGGAAGCCGTGCTGATGGAGACCGGAGAATCTCCCAAGGCAGCCCCAGCCTTTATTTTAAACGAAATGGTGAATACTTTCTGATTGGGCTCCAGGTAATAGTTCGTCCCAAAGTATCCTGCGTTTACTTGAATCGAGCCAATGGCATTCGTATCCGCACTAAATTGAGCAGATGCTGCGTTATCTGTCACTGGATTCGGCGAATTAAGCTCGAGCACTTGGGCATCATAGCTCACTTTTATCTTGTAAAGCAACAGGGAGACTTCATTCCCCGGATCTGCATATACGGACACAGTGACAGAATCTCCGGGATGCCCCGATGCATTCGATATCCCCGCCGATACAGGTATTAACCCCCCGGCTTCAACTGTTGGAATAAAGGCAGCTACCATGCACCATGCGATAAGGAAGGATAACAGTCGGGTGGAAAAATGCCTGGCCTTCCCTCGTCTGGAATTGTTCATCTTACCTCACCCCCAAATAGATGTTCATAATGATGGTTACATCATCGGCATTAACGATGCCATCGTCATTCATATCGAGTATCTGCTTCTGTTCGTCAGTCAAGTTGATCGTTCCATTCATATACTTTGTGATGAATAACGCATCCGCGGGTGTTACCTTCCCATCACCGTTAACATCGCCTTTCATGATGTTCTTCGCAGCTACGACCACCTGTTTAACGGTAAGCATCACAGAATCCGTTTTAAAGGACATCTTTACCATATCAAAGTAACTCGCAGAAACCGTTAAGGTTGCCGTATAGGTTCCTTCCTTTAATCCGTCCTTCGCCTTGACTGTAAAAGTGGTCGATCCCTTTACAGGCGTATTCAGCAGATCCAATGGCTGCGTAACGACAAAATCTCCGGCATGGGTTCCACTGAGGGCTGCTGTCAGACCTGTCAGCATATACGGTTCAATTTTATTCAAAGTGATCGTTAATGTCTCCTGTGAACCGGACGAATAACCTGCCGTCAGCGTTGCCGCAGTTGCGTCTGCAATAGGATCAAACACGGCAACCTTCTTGGTCCATATAGCGTATAGGGTGATATCGTCATCCCCCATCATTAACGGAAGAACGATTATTCCGCCTGTACCGTAGCTGGAGCCACTACCATCCGCCTTCGTATTCCATCCGGCAAATTCAAAGCCTGTCTTGGTCAGGCTGCCAACATTGCCCTTAACAGGAACCAGCGTATTTTTAAAATAGGTCTGGCTATCCACAGGAACGGTTCCGTCTGTGCTGCCATTGCCATTATAGGTAACTGTATGCGCAATCGCGCCAAGCACCGCGTCCGTCGTCACATCCGTCGTCAACACGTTGCCGAAAGCGTCCTGAAGCGTATTCGCAGCCACCTTCAGCTTATTGGCAGCTCCTGTGAGCGCTGTATTCAACGTCACTACCAGCGTTTTGCCTACAAGTGACACGCTATCGCTTGCACCCAGCGCAGCGAAGGCCGTGCCATCCGCTGCCAATGTCACCGCAGCTTTTAACGAGCTCGCATCAGCCGTATTGTTATCCAGCCTTTGATCAAAGGTCAGTGTTACCTTTTTTTTGTCATCGCTGATCGCCGCGCTTTGATATACCGGCGCCGTCAAATCTGTAATTTGCCAGGGCTCGGTCTGGTTTGTTACATTACTATCATTCTTGACTTGCAGGGCCGAATTATCTCCCCATCCCCACACGGTACCATCATCCTTCAGCGCGAACGTATTTCCTTGCGGCCCGCTGCTGTTCTGGCTATCTCCGGTTGCAGCAATCTCCGTCATGACCATACCAGTAAGACCAATGACCGGCACAGCCTTCGACCGATCATCCGTTGTACCGTCTCCCAGCGCTCCGGAGTAGTTTCCCCCCCAGGTATGGATCGTTCCATCGCTTTTTAAGGCGACGCTATGCTCATGCCCTGCGGCAATGGCTTTCACATCGCTTAGCGCAGCGGTCTGATCCAAGACTTGCACCGGCGTATCTTTCGTCTGTCCTGCGCCTTTCGTGCCATCTCCTGTCTGTCCATATTGAGCAGATCCCGCGGCCCACACGGTGCCATCGCTTTTCAGCCATAGCGTGTGCCGCGTCCCCCCTGCGATAGCTGTAATATTGCTCAACGAGGGTACCTGTACGGCATTTTTTACTTGGCTGCTTTTGCTTCCGAGTCCCATCTGGCCATAGCTGTTCCCTCCCCAGGCCCATGCCGTTCCATCGTTTTTCAGAGCAAGGCTGTGGTTTGCCCCTGCCGCAATCGCCTTAACACCACTTAGGCCTGACACTTGTACGGGCACCGCTGAGTTGGTTGTGTTGCCGGTCCCCAACTGGCCGTAGCCGTTAGAGCCCCATGCCCATACCGTGCCGTCGCTTTTTAACGCAAGACTGTGATTTTGCCCTGCGGCAACCGCCACCACATCGCTCAGAGCCGCACCACCCACGGACGTAATCACCTGTACTGGCGTCCTCACATTGTTAGCGCCGTCACCGGTCGTCGTTCCATTCCCTATTACTCCAAAACCATTATATCCAGCTGCCCATACTGTACCATCGTTTTTCAACCACAACGTATGGATCCAGCCTTCCGCGATCGCCTTTACGTTGCTCTGGTTGGTTAAGCGGGTCGGCATTACAACCCTCTGTCCATCCTCATAAATTTGAATATTTTCCCCCAGCTGTCCGTATGCGTTGTTGCCCCACGCCCACACCCGTCCGTCGCTTTTCAGCCACAGACCGTTTTCTTGCCCTGCCGCTAGCTTCGCTGTATTCCCTGCCGCTGAAACCTTGCTTGTCCATGTCGACCAGAAACTGAATAATACCAATAATGCCATAGCTAAGCTTAAGCTTTTCTTGAAACTGACTGCCATGTATGTTCCTCCCTGTTGGTTATCCGCAACAAATCATTGCTAACTCATATGTTATCAAATGCCTCTTAAAGATCACTTAAAAACGGCTAATAAATAGGCCCTAAGATCTAAGAGCACGCAAAAAACGCCATTCTTTCCGCAATGGAAAAAACAGCGATTATCCAATCATCTTAAACTGCGTGTTCAAAGCGTCGACTTTTTAGCATCGTAAGATTTGTTCGTATATTCATGATTCTTCCTGCAGCTCCAGCAGCATTTCCACCAGAGATCGGGATATCCGTATAGCTTCGTCGTGCTTGCCTATTGTCTTATAACAAGCTATGAGCAGGTGATACGCAGATTCATCGTACGGTCGGGCAAATAAAAGCAGCTCTGCCATATCGATGGCCTTGCGATGCTCTCCCTGCTGATGAAGATACGAGGCCATGGCCAGTCGGGCGTCCATCCATTGCCTGTGAAGCCGTTCTGTCTCTTCCAAGGCCCAATTGTAATCGTAATGCAGCAGCAAAGGACCGCGATACAAGGCTAACGCTGCTTCCAGTTGGGCAATGTCACCCTTGCTATAAAGCTGATGCGCCAGAAGCAAACCATTACGCAGCACAGAAAGGTCACTTTCGATTGATATCTGATCCAAATAATATTTCTCGTCTTTGTAAGTAATGATACCTGTCAAGCCGCACCTGCTTAAATCTTTTCTTAAATAGCTGATGCAGGTATGCAAATAGACTTTGGACTTCTGGTAATGCTCGCTTTCCCATAACGCATCGATAATCCTGTCCTTATGCACGCCTTCCCCGGTTTGCAGCAGCAGGTAGGCAAATAACTCCTTCACTTTGGCTGTGTGCCAGCGCAGCGGCTCCAGCTCTCCGTTGTACACCTCGAATCCACCCAGTAGCCGTACAAGCAGCCGTGGTTCAGGTCGATTGGCAGGCAGAGGGCCGATTGAAGCTGCAAGCTTTTTTCGAATTCTCTGAACGGTCTTGGACAGCCGTGCCTCTTCTGGCGGCTTCAGCAAATAATCGGATGCGTCGTGCTCAAAAGCGGCGATAGCATGCTCGTTATGAGCGGTAACAAATACAATGCTCGTATCCGGCAGATCACTCTTGATCCGTTCGGCCAGCTCGATCCCGTACATGCCCGGCATCTCAATATCCAGAAACACCAAATCGGGTTTTATCGTTCTGATGCACACCAATGCCTCCTGCGGATCTCCGCTCCTGCCCACGACCTCCACTCCGCCGATCTCCAGCAGCAAAACCTCCAGTAAGTTCAGCGCGTGCTCCTCATCATCTACCAAATAAGCTCGAATCATTCCCATTCATCTCACTTTCCCCAAAAACGGAAGCATCACAGGTATTCTGAAGGTTACTTTCGTTCCTTGACCTTCCTCGCTCTCCAGCATCAAAGGTCTACCAGTCAAATGCATGATTCTCTTGTTGATGCTCGCAAACCCTACGCCGTTTGCCGTCACAGTCCGGCTGCATAGTTCTAGAACCATCTGCTTTGACATGCCAATGCCATTGTCTTCCACGACAACCTTAATCTCCTCTGCATCGCGTTCAATGGTCAGTCTAACCGTGCCCCCTGCCACTTTCTTGACCACTCCATGACGGATAGCATTTTCAACCAACGGCTGTATGGTCAACGGAATAATCCGGCAATCAAGTAATTCCGGATCGGCTTCTATCTGAACACGTAACTTATCTCCGAATCGTTCCATTTCAATTTCCGTGTAAGCCTGAATAAGGTCCAGTTCCTTCCTTAAAGCAATCATTTGGTCAGGGTGATCCAACTGAAATAATATTCTCAGATAACGGCTGAATACGGCGAGCAGTTTTCCTGCCTTCCGGCCATCTGTGTAGCACAAGGACATAATCGCACCTAGCGTATTATACAAAAAGTGCGGTTTAATCTGCGACTGGAGAAAAGCCATTTCATTCGCTACCGACTCCAGAGCCAGCCGCTTCATCGCTAGCATCGTGCGGATTTTGGCGCTCACTTCGGCGGCATCGATAGGCCTTGTAATATAATCGTTCCCACCCGCCTCCAGACCCGCTTGCACATAGGCAGGTGTATTTCTGGGTGTGATAAATAGAATCGGCAATTCAATTTGGGAATACAACCGGCGAATAGCACGGGATGCCTCGTAGCCCGCCCCTCCATCCATCATCATATTCAACAGTACGATATCCGGTTTGTCCGCAGCCCGAATTCTGCACATGGCTTCCTCACCGGAACGGGCTGCTGCTACTCTGTAGCCTTCCATTGCCAGTAAGTGAATAAATACTTCAAGCTCGACCGCCTCGCTCTCCATGACGAGTATCGTGTACGCGCTCGAAACCTCTACCGTCCCGCTGCCATTGACCGTTTCTCTTCCCGCAGCAGCACTATTGGCCATCTCCAGAAGTGAGTGTGGAACCGATACGCAAGCATCGGCACCCTGTTGTTGTAAGGCTATCTCGTAGCTGTAGCTATTGCCTGTTTCCGACCACACAATCCGAAACTTTCCCCCCATAAGTCCAACCAGTTTGTCTGCAATGGACAAGCTCCAGCCGATTCCTCTGCTGTCCAGCTCCAAAGCTTTTTCCCGATTTTCGAACGCTTGCCGAATCACCTCGCGATTATCCAGCAACACACCGCTCCCATCGATATCAACCGTTACTATGACGAATTCATCATCACAACGGCTGCATACGGCTATGCTGCCCGTTTCCATATATCTCAAGCTGTTGTCGATAAGGTGATGGAATACTTGCATCAAGCGCTGCTCGTCAGCCAGTACGAATCGGGCGCTCGGTTCAATATACCGCTCCATGCGAATATGCTTGCCGTCAGCGATCAATCCGAACACCTCGAACACCATTCCAGCGCAAGCGGCAAGGTCTACACCCTTGAGTTGCACAGATAGGCTGCCATCCTGGATCTTGGTCAGATCGACTAGATCATCTACCATGTGGAACATACGAAATGCCGAATGGCGAATCATCTGCAATTGATCCCTGCTCTTCTCTCTCCCATCTGTACGACCGACAGCTTCGATCAACGATTCCGACAAATTGAGTATTCGGTGTATGGGAGTCTTCAGTTCAAGTGATGTTCGAAGTAGAAATTCATCCTTCATCCGATCAGCAATTTGCAGTTTTCCAGCCAGTCCCGCAACCATCGAGTATGTCCCGACATATCGCTGCACAAGCATCAGCGAAACCAGTAATATAATGCAAATAATCGCGAAAGGTACGAACCAGCTCTTCGGCATAAAGTATCGGATATATAAAATATTGTTAACCTTGAAGGCAAATAGAAACAGTACAGCAACTATGTAGTAACGAAATCCAATCTTTCCCCAAGCGCCGAAATTCTGCTGCCAATAGTTTACGGCCAATACGACAAACAACAGTAAATAAAACAGCATAAGCAAATCTATGACAGCTTTTTCCGCGATCATATAATGACGATAAGGCAGCAACAAAATTGCTGCGCAATACGCACCTACGACCAAAGCCGGGATTGCGGCAGCGAAGCGATACTTGAGTGTTTTGTGGATTTTTGTAGTTATCAGATACAGAAGTGGCGCACCAATATATATAGTGAAATTTTTGAGTTTCCAAGCGACTTCAAACGGCAATTGCGAGAAAAGTTGCAAAAACAGCTTTTCCCCGTTAACGAACAGGTTGCCTGCGAAAAAAACAAAAAACAAGGCGAACAAAAGCAGGGTCGAATCTCGGATAAAGAATAGAAACAAAGCCAGAAAAATAAACCCAAAGATCAATAGCACTGCAGCACTGCTTGCCTGAATGCCCACATCGAGCAAAATCGCATGAGCCACTTCTGCCTCATATCCCCAATATAGCGGAACGCCAATTCCGCCTGTATGGTGGTCGAAATTAGCCACTTGCAGAATGATTTCCACTTCGTCGCCTTTACTGTCAATGACTGCACTATAAGGCACATTCCCCGCCTGATACTCCTCTCTGGATGCAGCCGGCCGACCGGAGTGGCCAAGTAGTTGTCCGTCAATGAACAATCTGGATGACATAAAAACCACGTTAGTTCGAATGGCATACCGTGAAGCGTCAGCTTTTACTTTGGCAATCAGCCGATAAGTCCCGAACCCCCACTTGTTCATGGTTCCGCTATCGCTTGTTGTTGTACGGCTCCAGGCTCCAGGCACAGAAAGATAACCGGGCTGCAGCGGCCTTTCACGAAAATCACGTGGCTCCAGCAGCTGATTGGGATAAAATTCCCACTGTCCATTTAGTGGAACAATACCCTTAGCTGCAAAATCCCAGCTGCGCAAATCAATGACACCCTGCCAGGCGACAGGCGTTCTCTCCGCTTCTGCAGCGGGCTGTCCCCAAAGAGTGTTTAGGGCGATGGCGACTATAACACCTAACAGCGCAGGCAAAAACATATCGTTCCGAAAGCGCTTAACTGCTGAACGCACGCAATCTCCACATCTTATATACCGGTCTCTCCCACTCCCCATTTCCACTCACTCAACCTTCCAGCAGCGCCCAAATAAAGATCTGATGCCTTCTTCACCTATCATTCATACAATTATAATGAAACCTGCAGGCGGGTTTGTCAATCTGGTAGCAAGGATGATTTTACGGAAAATTAAGTGGTGATGAGCAGTTAAACGGCTTTATCACAATTACGGTTTTTAATGAAATTGGATAAAAATATAAGATATAGAAAATTATAATCATGAATGAAAATTAAATATTACTCAATAACCCGGAAATCCATGATAGCCGGGACAAAAAGCGAGTGGGGAAAAATGTCTATTTTGAAATGGTTACTTCGGAAATCAAAGGAAACGCCAAAACAAACACGATCCACTTCTACGCATAGGGAACCCTTGAATGACCAAGTAAAGTCTGAACCCGAGCAAATACTGAATCGATACAAAGACATCACTTTGAATGGTTCCATAGAGGAAGTGGTTTCTTTTATAAATAATTTATTGGGACAAAATGATGACCTTATCATTCGTCGCTTCAAGGTATTCTCGGAGTTTCCAGCCGTTATATTTTATTTTTCCGCGTTAACTGATCAAGTGATGATCAATCAAGAAATTATGAAACCCCTTATGTATGTACCCGAGCATCTGCAGAACGAAAAAATCGAAATTTCCTTGTTAAAAAACATCATATCGGATCAAGCGCTTTTCTATAGCCAAAGTAAATTTGAGAGACATTTGGGCCATATAGCTGAAGCGATTTTAGAGGGAAAGACCGTGGTTGCCATTGAAGGTATGGATGCGGCCTTATTAATTGGATCGCGAACTGTAGATAAACGGGCTGTCGAGCAGCCTCAGACTGAACAAGTCATACAAGGCCCACGAGAAGGTTTCATCGAACCCCTCATCTCAAATCTGGGCCTGCTCCGCTATCGATTGCCGACAGCCGATTTCCGTGTCCATTTGACGAAAATCGGGACTAAGACCAAGTCTTTGGTTGCTGTATGCTATTTGGAAGGGGTTGTTAATCCCGAGTTGGTTAAGGAAGTGAATAAACGTCTATCTGCCATAGATATTGATGGCATCCTGGATGCGGGTTATCTGGAGCAGTTTATCGAAGACAATCATTTCTCACCCTTTCCACAGATTATGAATACTGAACGTCCAGACAAAACAGTAGCTAACCTGCTGGAAGGGAGAGTGGCTATTCTTGTAGACGGTTCTCCCTTCGCGCTAATAGCCCCAGTCGTTTTCAGTTCTTTTTATCAATCCATTGAAGATTATACGACACGGTATTTGCAGGGAAGCTTTGTCCGAATGGCTCGTGTAGTGGCTCTTGTTTTTTCTTTGATTTTTTCGGCTCTATATGTGGCCATCATTTCTTTTAATCCGGAATTGATTCCGACCAAATTTGCCGTTGCCGTTGCAGGCGGCAGAGCCGGGGTTCCCTTTCCTGCTCTTGTGGAAATATTAATCATGGAGGTTTCCATGGAGGTTCTACGTGAAGCAACGATTCGTTTGCCACAGCAGGTCGGTGGCGCCCTATCCATTGTTGGTGTCCTCGTTATCGGACAGGCAGCGGTAGCGGCGGGCTTTGCGAGCCCAATAACAGTTGTTGCGATTGCACTTACCACGATCGGCTCCTTTGCAACCCCAGCATATAATGCAGCATTTGCATTAAGGATGCTTAGATTTCCACTTATTTTTCTTGCAGGGATCTTTGGGCTATATGGTTTAGTTGTTGGATTAATTCTGATTTGTAACCACTTGTTGTCCTTAAGTTCATTCGGAGTTCCCTATATGACACCAGCAATTCCTTGGAATATTCAAGGATTGAAGGATTTGGTGATCAGAGCTCCGTTTTGGTGGATGAAGAAAAGACCTGCCTCTCTTTTCCCCTTGGATACGGACCGATTAGGAACAAATATGAAACAAATTATTTTACAGAAATCTGATAATGCTCTGGATCCGTCGAAAATGGGAAATCAAGAGGAGGATAAGTAAGATGAATAATCCACGGCAGGTTACGAATATTCAGGCAGCAGCAATACTCTCGAGTACAATTGTTGGTGTCGGGGTATTGCGGCTCCCACTCTATGGCGTGAAAGTTGCTGATACAGGTGCTCCCTTGATCACCTTGCTTGGAGCACTGCTTGGCCTTATCGGACTTACCTTCATAGCCGTACTGGGTATGCGCTTCCCGAGCAAGACGTTCATTCAATACAGTGAGGAAATCATTGGGAAATGGCCGGCAGCTTTGGGGAATATAGCTATTATCATTTTTTTCGCCTTATTGACAGCGCTCGGTTCTCGTGAATTCGGAGAAGTTGTCATTACATCCGTATTGAAAAAAACACCGATAGAAGTGACTGTTATCGTCATGCTGCTACTCGCGACTATTGCTTCGCGCAATGATATACGTACCTTTTCTTATATTCATCTGTTTTATTTGCCGTTTATTTTGGCCCCTGGTTTATTAATCGTTGCTTTGTCACTTAAAAATGCGGATCTGATCAATTTACAGCCGATTTGGGGAAACCATCCCAGTGGAGTACTGAACGGTATATTGACGCTTTCTGCACTATTTCAGGGGTCCTTTATTTTGACAATGATCATTCCTTTTATGCGCCGACCACAAAAAGCGATGAAGGCCAGCCTATGGGGAATGGGAATAGCAACAGGACTCTATCTCTCAATTGTTGTAGCTTCAGTAGCGGTATTTGGTGCGGAAGAAATCAATAAGCTGCTATGGCCTACACTGGAATTGGCAAAAACCACTTCATTGCCAGCTAACATTTTGGAACGATTGGATGCTGCCTTTCTGGCAGTTTGGGTTACAGCTGTATTCACAACACTTTTCTCCAGTTTCTATCTGACCATTCAATCCATAACTCAAATATTTCGTTTACATACGCATAAGATGTTGAGCTATTTCCTGCTTCCCTTTATCACTACGATAGCGATGCTACCGCAAAATGTTATACAGCTATATGAAATCATTAATATCGTTGGTCGAATTGGATTATGTATCACAATTGTTTATCCGGGTCTGCTGTTGGTAATATCGATCATTTGGAAAAAAAGGAGTGATTGAATTGATTCCTAACTCTTGGCTCCATATTAAACTATTCATTCTCTTTTCAATATTCGTCCCTCTACTGACTGGATGCTGGGATCGAATGGAAATTGAGGAACGTGCGGTAGTCCTTGGAATTTCCGTAGATGAAGCCGTGGACAAACAAGATGAAAGCGAGGTTACACATATTAAATCTGCTTTCCCAAAACCGCCCAGAAGCATGATACAAGTGACTGTACAAATAGCAGTCCCTGGACGGATACCTCTGGGACCAGGTGAAAGCAGCGGCACAGGGAAAAACAAACCTGTATGGGTGCTCAGCGCCAAGGGGTTTACCATTGACGACGCATTGATGGTACTCCAGCAGCAGCTCGGGGAACGGATGTTTTTCGGTCATTTGCGAATCATTGTAATTTCAGAAAAAATTGCCAGAAGCGGCGTACAAAATTTAAATGATTACCTTAGGCGCAGTCCTGAAGTCAGAAGATTAGCTTGGATGGTTGTTTCCAAAGGTCCCGCAGCTGAGCTTATGAAGGCAGCACCTCAACTGGAGCGCGTCCCCTCTCTGTATTTATTGGCTATGATGGATAATGCAATTCAGATGGGGAAGCTGCCTAATGATTTTCTGGGCATATTCTGGAGTGCCGATTCCAGCAGAGGTAAGGAGCCCTTTCTTCCTTATATTGAAATCAAAAAAGAGGGAAACTTGGAAATTTCGGGACTTGCCTATTTTCGAGGGGATAAAATGATCGGTGCAACAAAACCACTGGAGATTGGCCTATTTATGGCAATAACAGGAGTCAAGACAGGAGGTTACAATGTCTATGAATATCTTCCCAATTCCTTTGATACGATCATGTTTAAAACCACCAGCCGAAAATCCAGAACCAAGGTCAGCATCAAAAATGGCCGTCCCCACATCAACTTGAATATGCGGGTAGAAGGAGACATTGAGGAAAAATCCAATGAATTATTCAAAATAAAAGAGCATAAGACCATTGTACAAATTCAGGATGAAATCAGCAAAGGCTCGGAAACTGGAATCAAAGAATTGATTGAAAAAATGCAGAGAGCTGGGTCCGATATTTTTGGTTTCGGTGAATACGTCAGGGCTAAGGAACCTGAATATTGGAATCGTGAAATTATAACCGAGAAAAAGTGGCAGGAGGAATTCAAAAACCTGACCGTAGACGTTAAAATGGAAATTCGAATTCGGCGGGTTGGTATGAAAGCTTCTTAAAGAAGGGGATTGAATCTTGTGTATTATCTCGCGATTGGTTATATCGGTTATATTGAACTCCTGTTTATTCTGACTGGCTTGATACTGTTACTTTTTGAAGCAGGGTCCTACAAAAAACAGCAGCTCTTTAAAGAGGAAAAGATAGCGCGAATATTGGGATGGTGTAATTGTTCAATCGGGATCTTTACATTTTTAGGATATTGGGTCTATAATCTCCTCTGAAACCCGACCTCTATTAGTCGTTTATTATGAAGGATCGTTGGCGTCCTATCGATACAGAGTCCATTAATTGAGGGATCTGATGTGACGCAGATAAACGGTAAACCTCATTGAAAACGCTCATCCGATAACCGGATGAGCGTTTTTTACATACTACTTCTCCTGCTCCTTTATCACCTGCTCAATCCCCAACAGAATCAGCTTCAAGCCGAACTCAAACGCACCGTCGGTTCCCATCAGCTCGAACAGACCGCTCGTAAACATTCTCCGGAACAGTCCCGCTTCCGTCTCGCTCATGGAGTCCAGTAGGTGAATCATCTCCTCACCCGGAAGCACTCTCTGGTCCTTAAGGACTGCGGAGACATTACGATCATGCTGATAATCGTCTAGAACGAAGTAAAAGACATAGTTCACAACCGTAGTAACCACTTGCATTTTATGCTCTTGTTCAAGCGGCGTCGATTCCACGCAGAGCAACATACGATTGGTGAAGCGGATGATGTCCGGTTCGTGGGGCAGCGTCATCATCATGAGCTGCGTGGAGCAGGGATACCGGCTGAGCACACTCCGTACCGTTACCGCAAGCCCCGTCAGCTGCTCCTTCCAGTCCCCCTCGGAGTGGAACTCCTCCAGAATCATTTTTGATACCTGGTTGGCCAGACGCTGGTAGAGATTCTGTTTGCTCTTGAAATACCAGTACAGAGAGGGAGCCTGAATCCCCAGCCGGTCGGCCAATCGTCTCAAGCTGAATTTCTCGATGCCCTCCTCTCCCAGAAGCTCCCACGAAGCTTCCAATATCTTATCCTCCGAAATCTGAGGCTGCTGCTTTTTCATCGGTATCCTCCTTTTATCTAACAGTGTAAGTTTGTTCTTTACAGGTTCATAAGTTCATGATATCATCTAACACTGTAAGGTTCAATCTAACACTGTAAGTTTGGATCGATCATCGTTAGGTTGTTCCCAAATAAATGAAGAAAGTGGTGACCCGCATGGATACAGAAAACCTTCATTACTTTGAAAAAGCACCAATCGCAAAAGCCGTAGCTCACTTCGCTGTACCGATGATGCTTGGCACATCAATGAGTGTCATATATTCCATCTTGAATGCCTATTTCCTTGGCACACTGGGCAATACTGCCATGTTAACAGCACTCGCACTAACCTTGCCGTTATTCGCCGTCATTATGGCGCTTGGCAATTTGATTGGCATGGGTAGCGGTACATTCATCTCCCGTTTGCTAGGAGAGAAAAAATATGATGATGTAAAGCATGTGTCTTCATTCGCCTTTTACAGCAGTTTAGTTCTCGGTCTTATCGTGATAGCCGTCGGTCTCCCGTTGATCGATCCCATCGTTCATGGCCTGGGGGCAACGCCTGAATCCTTCGGATTCACGAAGGACTATGTCACAATTATGCTTATTGGTTCGCCAATTGTCGTATTATTTTTCACGCTGGAAAATATCGTGCGCTCAGAAGGTGCAGCAATCACGTCAATGATCGGTATGATTCTCAGTGTTGTTGTAAATATTATTCTCGATGCGTTAGTCATCTTCGTGTTCCATTGGGACGTGATCGGGGTTGCGTCTGCTACGGTCATTTCTAACTTGGTGGCGAGTGCATTCTACGCCTTCCATATAGGATATAAGAGTCAATTCTTAACTGTCTCTGTAAAATGGTTTAAGGCTACCAAGGACATTCTGAGCAATGTATTCAAAATCGGAGTCCCCGTCTTTATTATGAGTATCTTTTTGGGTGCAATGTCGCTTATCTTCAACCATTTTCTTGTCCAATATGGGGATCAGGCCGTAGCGGGGTTCGGAATTTCATCACGTTTATTGCAATTTCCTGAGTTTATTCTAATGGGCTTATGCGAGGGAGTCGTGCCGTTGATTGCCTTTTCTTTTACAGCGAATAAATTACGCATGAAGCATACCATTGGATTCACGATCAAAGTGATTGTGGCGTTAGCCGTCGTGTTCGGCGTTATCGTCTATCTGATTTCCGACCACTTGATTGGTTTATTTACGAATGACCTGCAATTAATCGAAATGGGCAGCTACATTCTACATGTGACATTCTTATCCTTGTTCATTACAGGAATGACCACGTTGTTTACAGGGATCTTTCAAGCAACAGCGCAAGGAACCGCTGCGTTTATTATGTCAGTTATTCAAGGAATTACTCTGATTCCTGTGTTGTATATCGCCAATCAAATGAACGGCTTCCACGGGGTGGTGTGGTCGATCGTCATTTCGGATGCCGTCGCGTTCCTTGTTGGTGCCATCATGCTGTATGTTCTGCGGAACAAATTACAGCCGGATTTGGATATTCTAGTACAGTAGACAACATATAACACGCAGGAAGGCAGGATAAGGGTACTCCCCAAACCTGCCTTCCTGCGTAATGCACGACAAGTATTCACATACAGACAAGAAGCGAGCCCGGATTTCCTCCAATGCTCGCTCTTATTGTTATACCAGTACAAATGCATTCCCTGCTCAATTAAGTTTCTACGCAGCCTTTACCTGGCTCTCGGACCTTTCCGTCGTTTAGTTGTTGGCCAGCCGTTAATCTACAACTTTATTTTCTCAGTTTACCATTCCATTGCGAAGTGCCGCGACTACTACCTGCGTCCGATCCTCGCATCCGAATTTTTGCAAAATGTGATGCACATGCGACTTGACCGTGCCTTCAGCTATAACCAACTTGCGGGCGATTTGATCATTGCGCATTCCGTAAGCCATTTCCTGCAAAATGTCCCGTTCGCGTTCTGTTAACGGCTCCAGCAGGGGAGGCTTCGAGGCTGCTTCCGCAATTGGTAGTCCGGATGTGGTCATTCTCTGAAGTGCGTTGGCCGCCAGACCCGTCTTGTATACGGCTTCGCCTCGGTAAGCGGAGCGAACCGCGCCTAGCATCTCCTCCACCTCCGCATCCTTCAGCAAATAGCCGACGGCACCAGCCCGGATGCCCTGATAAATGTACTCCTGATCGTCGAAAGTCGTTAGAATGACGGTTTTTGTTTCCGGAAGCCTGGTCATGATTTCCCTGGTCGCCTCAATTCCCGTCATGCGGGGCATCTGCACATCCATCAGAATGACATCAGGAAGGAGCCGGACCGCAAGGTCGACCGCTTCTTTGCCATCCGCGGCTTCACCTACAAGCATCATATCGGGCTGCAGACCGATCATATAGCCGAAGCCTTGCCGAATCATCTTCTGGTCGTCAGCGAGCAATACTTGAATTTTTCCGTTAAGCGACACCTTTAATCCTCCTTCTCTGTATCGTGATGCTGGCTCGGATCGCCATTTGGAATCGTGGCGATGATTTCAAAGCCGTTCGGCTCGGTAATCCGATAAAGGAGACTTCCGCCCTTCTCTGCAAGCCTTGTCTTCATCGTCAGCAAACCGTACCCTTCGTTGATTTCACGGTCTGCCTGCAGAATGCCGTTGTCCCGAATTCGCATCGTAACCGTTTCCGTCTCCTTGTCGATCGTAACCTTCAGCATTGTTGCCTGCGAGTGGCGGATGACATTAGTGATCGCTTCCTGGAGTACCCGGAACAGCGTTTCGAAGGTTTCAACGGTTACTTCCTCATCGTTCACATCCATCTGTAACGAAAAGCGAATCGATGCCGAGGCTTCCATCCGCGAAAGCAGGGATTTCAGCACCGTAATTCCGGGAACCGTGCGGTTGTCAGCCAATGCATGGACGGACGAACGGATATCCTGCAATCCCTGGCGGGCTACGGCCAGCATTCCTTCCAGTGATTGTCTGGCCTCATCCGGGTTTTCTTTCATCATATAGCGAAGCGCCTGCATTTGCACGATCAACGATGTCAACGAGTGGCCGACAGCATCGTGAATATCACGGGCAATTCGAGTTCGTTCCTCCAGTACCACATTTTGTATGGTTGTTGCCGAGGCGGTATGTAGCTGCTCGTAGGCATCCTGCAGCTCGGCCAGATGCCGCTTGTTCATTTCATGTATTTCATTTCTCTGAATGCGGCTGCGAATAAACAAATACAGCACGCTTGCCATAGTGACAAAAGACAGCAAGCTGAACACATCATACCGACCAAACCGGATATATAACACAGTAGTCAAGATCATCAGAATGAGCGCGGATGCCGTGATTTTGGAGAAGGACATGCGAATCACGACAGCGAGCAAGAGGATCGCGCAGAAATAGAGCAGCTTCATTTCATGAAACCAGACGATGTCTATGACACATTCAATAGCGAGAAGGCTGCAGGCAATCGCGATCCGTGCTCGAGTCCACCAGGCTTTGGGAATGAACAGGATGAAGGCAAAACTAGCCCAAACTGCAATGTTCAGTCCGGCCTGTGGAAGTAGATCCTCCCAAGGGCGATTGGCAACCATCAGAAAAACAAAGACTGCAATGCTGGCGAGCGGCCTTCCATAAGCGCGGTAGTCCACCTTAATCTCCCTCCAAAAACTCACCTTGTACGCTTATATTCTAACTTGTTCCTTTGTCAATATTCAACTGCTGTAGTTCACAATGGAGTATCTCTATCTACAGATATAGACCCGCGCAGGAAAGTTCTATCTGGGGATGGTCGTTCCAAAATGGCACAAGGAGTATGCTTAGTTCATACCAAAGGACATTCAAAAGGAGGAGCAAATTATGAATTGGCAAATTATTATTTCGTTATTGGCAGGAGTATTCATTGTTTATCGTCTATTCCAGAGAGTTCGTCGAACGTTCAGCTGGCAGCCCCTAAGATTGGGGAAATTACGGACATTTACAGTCATCTTTGGCGTAATCGGGCTGTTATTTTTAGTGGAGGGAGCTTTCCATACGACCAGTCTGATTTCAGACCTGATCGGTGCTGTGCTAGGCGCCATTTTGGCGTATTACGCCGCTGGGCTAACCCGGTTCGAACTGCATAGTGGACAATGGTCGTACCGAACGAATGTCTGGATCGGCGGCCTTGTCACCTTGCTTTTTTTGGGTCGGTTAGTCTACCGCATATTCGATATGGTGCAATCCGGTGGATTCTCGCAAGGGATGGATTGGACCAGTCGGTTTCAGGCCATGGACAGTAGCTGGACAGCAGGACTGATGCTCATCATGTTTTCTTATTATGTCACATACAACCTGATAATAATAAGTAAGCAAAAACAACTGCAGATAACATGAATTCGATGAACATGGATCTGGCACCATTAATTTCAATGAAATAAGGCAGATCGCAAGAAACTACGATCTGCCATTTGTTTATCCTTTCAGACCCCGAAACCCCACAAATCGTTTGCTGCTCTCGTCCCACAGTCGGTATCGAAGCGCCTGCAGGCTCAAACGAATTCCGATCGCAGGAACGTCTTGCATGGCGGCGTTACTCTCGTGTATTTGCTGCAGGTTATAGTTCGACACCTGAGGATCCAGATGATGAATATGGTGGAAGCCGATATTCCCCGTCATCCATTGCAGGATTTTGGGCAGCTTATAATAGGAGCTGCCGTTCATAGCCGCGCTGACGAAATCCCACTCATCTGTACGCTCATAATAGGTGTCCTCAAATTGATGCTGCACGTAGAAGAGCCATATGCCCGCAACGCCAGACAAGTAGAGGATCGCCCCCTCCACCAGTAGGACCTCCTTCCAACCCAGCAACCAACAGAGCAGTACCATCAAGCCTGCTATCGCTGCGTTCGTTAGGTACATGTTCACGCGCTCTTTGCGTCTGGCATTCTTCCGGTTCAACCGATATACAAACAAGAAAATAAATACCGGTCCGAGCCCGAACATAACAAATGGATTGCGATATAGTCGGTATCCCAGACGCTTCCATGGGGAGAGTGCCGCATATTCCTTCGTAGTCAGTGTCCAAATGTCGCCTGTGCCTCTACGGCCTAAATTACCGCTAGTCGCATGATGAATGGAGTGCTCATTTTTCCATTGCTCATAAGGGAAAAAAGTGAGGATTCCCGTTATCGTTCCTATGATCGTATTCGCCTTCCTCCCAGCGAAAAAAGACAGATGGCAGCAATCATGGAATATGATGAAGATTCGGATCATGAATCCAGCAGCTGGAATTGCTAGCAGCAGTGTGATCCATATTGAGATAGACAGAGCTTCATAAGCCAGACCCCAAAGCAAAATGAAAGGAACGATGCTATTAACCAACTGCCAGACGCTCTTCCTCAAATCCGATTTACCTTGATGAGCCATGTCCTTCTTCCAGCGAGTGTATTCTTGAAGTGATTTCATAGTAATCCCCCTTTTTTGGAAACCGTTCGCAGCAATGAATTTCCGAAAATCACCAAGGTGCTTCTGAGCTTTCGATTCGAAAAGGCCATATAAAGGAGGCAGCCAAACAAAAGGCATCCCCCCCAAACAGTGAAGAAAAATGAAGAAAATACGCAGGTAATCATTATCAACCATGAACTCTTCCTAATCGGCCTTACAGGTCGGTTGTAAAGCATCATTTCTCCAATTATGATATATCATCCCTTTCCTTACTTGTGTCATTCTTTAAATTGCTCAGATTGGCTGCTTTTGTCTGCGATCCCTGTTTGGAATAAAAATTAATAATGTCATCAATAGTAGAAAATACGTCATTAACGTTCGAATCACGTGTACTTATGTTGATAAAAAACCACTTTTCTGATGTAGTAACATCTTTATTTTATTTTAGCATTTGGTGTCTTAAAGCTTAATTTAAAGCTTCTTTAAGAAAAAACAAAAAGCTGTCCACGTTTTAGGACAACTTGAAAGATTTTAATATGCTTTAGAAACGTTCTGTAGTTTGCGACTAAACCTTTTAACTGTACCTGTCTGCATAAGATTCCTCCAAAAAATAATTTGACCACAACTTAATGTCCGCTAATGTTCTCGTTAATATAAGAATACCATGTCCGCTAATGTAAGTCAATATGTAAGTTAATATTACGCAAACGGCCTGATTTCATAGCGGCAACTTGACATGCTTGCGTCTCATTATTACTAGGTTTAGAAATTCATTCAAATTCGTTGTGCAAGCATTGCTCGGTCATCAGCTTCGAGCCGCCTTCATCCTATTCCCCCCAGTATAGGTCCCTCCTTTTTTCTGCTCCTCAAATTCCCCGTTTTAAAATATTCGCGCAAGCTACCACATACCTTTAATCTCCATATCGGAGAAATGGTTGCAAAATTAGGCCGGGCATGACATGCTACGTAATAGTGGCAGCAATCCATACCAAGGGAGTAACAGGCATGTTTAAATCCAAAACCTTTGTACGAATTTTAGTAACAATCACGCTAACCTTAATCATTCTGATCACGGTATTTTCCCGATTATTATTCGTGCAATTTGAGAAAGCGGGCTTGGAGAGCACCAACGAATTTAACCGAAAAATGCTTTCCGAGCTGACCTTCAACATTGACTATATGAATCAATTAGTGAAAAATTTTGCCGTGAATCAATATTTTGATCCGGGCAACGTCCAGCTGATGTTCTACAGGAATACGGAGTTTTTTGATGTGGTCCGAACGGTTAACCGGTTCCATGAGTCAATCAGCAGCAATTTGATGATTCATTCTGCGGTGCTCTACAATAATTACCAGCAGGAGTTTTATTCAACCTCAGCGGGAATTGGGATCGAGATCGATAGTGAGCTCCCCGACATGATTAACAACGGAATGGATATTCCACCTTTAACACCAATTCCGAGGGTGCTGCGGGATGCCTCGTCGAGCACGCCTTTATTCACTTACTTCATGTTCGATGAAAAGAACAGCAAGGGGCTTATGAATGGAGCCTTGATCCTGCATGTGAAAATGGATTGGCTGCGGCGCAATCTGCAAAAATTTATGAACCCGGACTCCAATTTCATTATTTTCGATAAGCATAACCAGATTATATTGGATGCGCGAGAGCGCTATCATACGTTCGATCCGCTGAGGGAGGAATATGCCCGTCTGCTTAAAGAGCCCGAAAACGGTGATAGCTCCATCATGAATATCGGCGATGAAAAAAGGGTAATTACGTACCTGACCATACCCGGGACAGATGCATGGACACTCATTAGTGACGAGCCTTATGATGCTGTATTTCAATCGATGCTGAAGCTGAAAAATCAGATTGTGCAGTATACCATACTGTTTATGGTTGCGGCGGTCATTATTGCTTCGTTGCTCTCGCGGATGATTTATGCTCCGTTTGGGAGGCTGGTGCAGCGCGTGAAATCCCAAATGAAGGAGCAAGGGCAGTTAAGCTACCGCAATGATCCTGATTACTTGGCCAGTATCTTTGATACCAGTCTACATCGTTTTCAGGAATATAAAATGTCGACGCAAGAGCTGGTTAAGGAAAATGTATTGAAGTCGATATTGCTGGAAAATCAGGAGAAGCAGGGCAGTACCCTCGGAGAACTTTTCAAGGAGGTTAGTGATTTCTTTGCAGTGGATCGCGAATATTTGCTGGTGATTTTCAAAATTGACCAAAGCCATATCTTTCAGAAGCTTGAAGCGTCGGAGAGCCAGTTTATTAAATTTTCCGTGATGAATATTGCGGGCGATGTGTTACAGGATTTTGCGTCCTTTGAGAAGGCGACGATGGAAAACGGCGAGTTTATTTATTTGTTTGGCATGGACGAGCCTTTCATCCCAGAGCAGGAGAGGCTGCTAAAGGAAAAGCTGGCAACGATCCAGGCCGTTGTACACCGAGTATCCAAGCTGGTTACGATATCCGCGATGATTAGCGAGCCATGCAAGGGCGCCGGCGACTTGCAGCAGCTTTACAAAGCTACGCTGCATCTCCATCATTACCGGCTTCGTTATGGTACAAGCTGTATCCTTGACCAAGCAACTGTGGCCAGTGATTGGCCTGTGGAGAGCTTCACCTATCCCGAGGAATGGGAGAAGGAGCTTATCGATGCTTTAAAGCAAGGGAAGGCTTCGACCGCTTCGGCCTGCTATGAGAATTTCATCCAGGCAGCCTCAAGGATGGACGATCGCGCCTTTATGCTGTCGGCGGTCCGGCTTGCTTTTTCCATTGGCAATTTGGTCGATGAATGGAATCGCAACCGGATGGATAAAATCCCGATCCATATCCATGAGGTGTACAGCGATATTTTGCAATTGGATACGTTAGAGCAATTTTCCGGGCAATTCAAGGCGTTGTTCGAGGCTATTCTCGATAGCCAGAAGCAGGATACGGACAGCAAGCACCATACGATTATTCGCGTAGTGATGGACTATATCCAGCTCCATATTCATGAGGAGGAGTTGACGCTGAAAATGATCGCTTCCGAGTTCAAAATGTCGCAGGGCTCCTTGGGGCAAATTTTTCGGGAGGCTACCTCCAAATCGATTGCCAAATATATTAACGACCTCCGTCTTGAAGAGGTGCTTTACCTGCTCAAAACAACGGAATGGAGCATCCGCGAAATTTCCCAGAAGGTCGGGTTTACGAACGAGACTCACTTTTATAAGCTATTCAAGAAAGAGCTGGGGTTTACACCGAGTGAATTTCGGATGAATATAACGCTGCTGGATAAAATGAAGAGCCATACATAAAGGAACATCAATTTACTTACCCGCCTGTAGATTTTACGATCAAGGCGTTTTTTTATGCCCAATTGAGCGAATTTGAACGAAATGACATAGTTTTTTAAAAATGACAGCCCTCAAGTCGATGATTTTGCACATTTGATAGTAGGCTAACCGAGAAACGTTACAGTAAGATAAAAGCCATAGCACATTAAGATAGCAATCGTAGCACATCATCCTGTAATACATTGGAAAGCTGGTGACCAATAAACATGGCGTTACGCAAAACGAAAACCTCTTCATTTGAAAAAAGCCAGAATCGGGCGCTGACCACCCTGGCGCTGCCGGCGATTATTTTGCTTCTCCTCTTTAATTATTTACCGATGGGCGGGCTTGTGCTGGCCTTCAAAAACTATCGGTTTGATAAAGGGATTTGGGGAAGTGATTGGGTAGGCTTGAAAAATTTCGAGTTTTTCTTCCAATCCCAAGACGCATGGCGGGTGACACGAAACACGATTGGTCTCAACTGCCTTTTTATTGTAAGTGTGACGGTGGGCGCTGTATTCCTTGCTATTCTGCTTAATGAAATTACAAAAAAGAAATGGGTGAAATTTTATCAGACCAGCTTGTTTTTTCCTTATTTTTTATCATGGCCAGTTGTAGCTGTTATTGTATTGGCTTTTTTGAATACGGATCTGGGGATTGCCAATCAGGCTTTACGCTTGGTGGGGATCGAGCCGATGATGTGGTATTCCGAAGCGCAGGCATGGCCCATTATTCTGGTCGCAGTCAACTTCTGGAAAGCGGTAGGCTATAACACGATTATTTACTATGCAGGTATTCTGGCGTTGGACCACTCTTATTATGAAGCCGCCGTGGTTGATGGCGCTTCCAGCTGGCAGATGAAAACGCAAATTACGATCCCTTTGCTGCTCCCGTTGGTCACGATTATGACTTTGATCCAATTGGGGCATATCTTTCATGCCGATTTCGGGCTATTTTATATGATTCCACAGGACACGGGAGCCCTCTATTCTACGACCGACGTTATTGATACCTATGTATACCGATCGCTCCGGGTAGTAGGAGATACGGGGATGGCGGCAGCGATCGGATTTTATCAGGCGATTGTTGGGTTTGCGCTGGTGCTGATCGTCAATTCGATTGTTCGTCGGTTTAATAGTGATAACGCTTTATTCTAGATAACCTAATAGATAACCTTTACTCTTATTGAAAGGAGCTTAAGCTTATGGTCAAGATTGCACGGTTTGTTTCCCTGATCCCCCATATGTTCCTGTTGCTGATGTCCATTGCCTGCATTTTTCCGGTGGTCCTGGTCGTTTCGACCTCCTTATCCAATCTGCAAAACCTGTACACCTACGGCTACACATTTATTCCGAAGCAAATAAGCTGGGATGCTTACAGCTATATTTTCCTCGATTCGGCGAAAATTTTCCGAGCCTATGGCATATCCATATTCGTTACGATTGTAGGCACTTGCTTATCCGTGCTGCTGCTTGCGATGATTGCTTACCCGTTGTCCAGGAGGAGCTACGTGTATAATCGCCCGCTCATGCTGTTCGTGTTTTTCACAATGCTGTTCAACGGGGGCTTAGTGCCGTTTTATATCGTCGTTACGAGATATTTGCATTTAAAGGATTCGATTTGGGCGCTGATTCTGCCGTATCTGATCGTGCCTTGGTTTGTCCTGCTGATGCGGACATTTTTCCAGAGTATTCCGGGAGAAATTATTGAAGCTGCCAAAGTCGATGGCTGTAGCGAATACCGGATTTTCTTTGGGATTATCCTGCCATTGTCGAGGCCTGCGCTTGCTACAATTGCGTTATTGTCGATCTTGAAATATTGGAATGACTGGTGGCTGGGGCTGCTGTTCATCGATAATGAGCAGTCGGTTCCGCTGCAACTGATGCTGTACCGGATTATGACCAATATCCAGGAGTTGGCCAGAGCCGCTGCCGAAAGCGGGATTCGAGAGACGATAGAGTTCCCGGCCG
Organism: Paenibacillus sp. FSL H8-0034; assembly: GCF_038000305.1. NCBI lineage: Bacteria > Bacillati > Bacillota > Bacilli > Caryophanales > Paenibacillaceae > Paenibacillus > Paenibacillus sp. FSL H8-0034. Next base: position 1,908,256 of record NZ_JBBOBS010000001.1, on the reverse strand, counting down.
AGTCGGCAAGAATGGCGATAGCCGTTATTGTTGCGGGTCCGATGCTGTTCGTATTTCCGTTTTTTCAAAAATATTTTGTCACAGGGCTTACGGTTGGAGCGATTAAAGGTTAGAGGGTTAAGCCATTCCAGATGAAAAGGGAGATTAAAACGATGAAGCTAGCTATGGAAAAAAAAGGATTTAAAGGAGCAAGCTTGTCCTTATTAAGTGTACTTGCGATTACGACAGCCTTAGCAGGATGCAGTAGTGGTGCAGCGGAAGTAAAGGAAGTTACTAAACCAGCGGGTGCGGCTACATCCACGACGGAAAAGCTGGCTCCAGCCAAGCTGAAATGGGTTATTCGAAGCGCACCACAGTCGGATCTCGCCTTGGTGCAGACGGAAATGAATAAAATTATTAAGGAAAAGATTAACACAGAGGTGGAGCTTAGCTTTATCGATCTTGGCGTCTATGACGGCAAGCTGAAGACGATGATCGCTGCAGGAGAGGAATTCGATCTTGCTTTTGTATCCTCGTCTATCGGCGGCGATTTTTATGGAAATACCGCCAAGGGAGCTTTCCTGGAGTTGGATGACTTGATTAAGAAGCATGCCCAGAAAACGTATGAGGCGATCCCGAAAGGCTTTTGGAATGCAGTAACCGTCAATAATAAGATTTATGCGGTACCCAATTACCAAATCGTAGCGAGGCAAAACGGGATTGCTGTGCAAAAGCCGATAGCCGAAAAATATAATTTCAATGTGGAAGGCTTGAAGAAGCTGGAGGATCTGGAGCCGTTGCTGGCTAAGCTGAAGGCGGGAGAGGCACCGAACAAATACGTCTTTTTCATGATCAAGCAGGGCGCTTGGCGGGATATGTTAAGCTACTACCGGATTGATCCCGTTGGCACGAATAGTATGCCAGGCGCGGTGCGAATGGGTGACGACAGCCTCAAGGTATTTAATCAATACGAGGATCCAGCCTTTAAAGAGCATGTGAAGCTAATGGCCGATTGGTATAAAAAAGGCTATATTTCCAAGGATGCACCCGTCTTGAATGATCCTGTCGCCCCTTATAAAACGGGCAATGTGCTCACGGCTTGGACGAACATCAAGCCTGGTGGAGAGGCCGAATCCCGTGCTTCGAATGGAGGAATCGACACCTCATTCAAGGTGCTGGATATCCCTTTTGTCACCTCGTCCAATGTCAGCAGCACGCTGCAGGCGATCAGTAAAACCTCGAAAAATCCAGATCGTGCGATGATGCTGATCAATCTGATGAACACGGACAAACAGCTGTATAATCTAATGTCCTTCGGCATTGAAGGCAAGCATTACAAAAAGCTGTCGGATACTCGGATTGAGCCGATTACGAACAGTGGCTACTTCCCGAACCGGGCTTGGGCGTTTGGCAACCAATTTAATGCTTATTTGATGCCTGGGCAGCCGGATGATGTGTGGCAGCAAACGATTGAGCTGAATACGAAGGCAGAGCAGTCGAAGCTGCTTGGCTTTACCTTTGATCAAGAGCCTCTGAAGGCGGAAATCGCCCAGACGCAATCGGTCATTGACGAATTTGCCCCTAGTCTCTGGACCGGGTCCGTTGACCCCGACAAATACTTGCCAATGTTTCTGGAAAAGCTGAGAACAGCCGGTGTTGATAAAATCATCGTTGAGAAGCAAAGACAGCTGGACGCTTGGAAGGCTAAGAAGTAAGAAAAGGTTGGCAGGACCCTATCCTGTAATTGGCCTTCAACATAGAAAAGCGCCCGCTGGCTCCGATCTGGAGTCCCAACAGACGCTCTCCCAATTACTTCTGCACTTTCGTACGGATCATAGCCGCTTTAATCTCTTCAAAAAAGACGCGAACCTGTTCGTAAGGCGGCTCTGAAAGCTTGCCGGGATGAATTGGGTCCGAGTTCGACCAAATCGTCTCGAGCGGAACATACCCTCTGTAATTGCTGTACCGGATTCGGGTAAACAGCTCATCCAAATCCGTCAAGGTCTCCGTGTTCAGACCACCCGGCAATCTCTTGACTTGGAAGTTGTACGTGTACGGGATCACCGCTTCAATGTCATCGTACCAAGGATAGCCATCGCCCGTTGCGGCGCCGAATGTTTTATAGCAGCCGGTGTCGTTCACGACACCAAGGTTGGGGTGATTGGCCCATTCAAGAATACGAATAACCTGATCCGCCGTTGAAGTGATATCCGCATGATTTTGCATGCCGATCTGGATCCCCTTGCTGGCGCCGTAGTCCGCACATTCGATCAGGGCGGGAACGATTCGTTCCTTGGCAATCGTTTCCCAATCGGTCGTTAAAATATCCTTAGAGATCTCGCCATTAAATACGCGCATCACCGGGGCCCCCATCGCAACAGCGACGTCGATCCAATATTTGGTGCGTTGAACGTCGAGAGCCCGTCTTTCCGGATTAGGATCGGCAAAATCGTTCTTGACTCCCGTACCGCTTATTTCTATTCCAAGTTCCTCGCTTAGCTTTCTAATACTCTCGACATAACTGTAAATTTCTTTGTCTGACTTAGATGGCATGGCAAAGTTTTCATAGCCGGGAATAAAATAGCTGGTGATATCCACACAGTCACAGCCTATTTCTTTACAGAATCGAATGAGAGACAACGTATCCACCGGAGGCACCGAGTTGTCCCCCTTGAGCCAAGAGAATAAATTATGGCTGAAGCTGTATAGATTCACACCCAGCTTATAGTCCCCAGAATAATACTCCCCCCTGCGGCTATTCTCCAAATAAAGCTTAGTTGGAACTTGTTTGTACACTTTAGCGAGTGAAACTTCATTAATCTCTGTGTTATTCATCTTTTAATCTCCTCTCGGTTATTCATAATGTCAATCCTTTGCCCCGTTTCATACGACAGATACGCGGAGTAAATCACTTCCAGCACATCTCTGGCCAACTGACCATCGGATATGGGCGGCCGATCCTCAGCGATGCATTCCATAAAGTCCTGCATTTCCTGATTGTACCCACGTACCCAGTCCTCATCGGAAGAGGCAAAGTTCCAGCCCGCTTTGGTTTCGAGCTTCTCGGTAATGTGCTCCTTGGCGAAGACATCAGCGCTAGGCGCATAGACCATAACTCCGTCATTCGGTGTCATATTGCACTTAATCACGGAGTTGGAGGTATAGATGTCCATGACGTTGCGGATTCCGCCCAGTACGGCGAATGAGGCAAAAATAACCGCTTTGGTCCCGTCGGTAAACGTGATGATTACGCTGGCCCACGTTTCTACATTGACCCAATCCGTCACCATCCAATGCTCCTTCACCGACTGGTATGCCGAGCTTTTCGTCATCGGCGCCATGTCGGCAACGACTGACTGAACACGGATGGGCTCGCCGTTTTTTAAACGGCCCTCATAATTTTTGAGATGAATTGCTGCAGCAATCGGATGAGATCCGAGAATCATTAAGGAGCCGCCACCGGCGGTTTCCCAGCGCTTCGACGTTGCTGCATGTGAACCACTATGACTCTCCTCTGCACGAATATCCAGAATCGAACTGTCTCCGGCCTGTAGAAGCCGTTTCGCTTTAGCCACGGAAGGGGCGTAAATCCAGTTTTCGGCGTACATGAATTTAACATGGTTATCCTTCACAGCCTGCAGAATCTCGTCCGCTGAGTGAAGCGCCAGCTCAAGTGCCATCTTCGCAAAAGAATCACCTCCCGCTGCCGACTCGGGTGATCCAAAATAACCTGTCATTGGCTTTTCGCAAATAATATGCTTATGGGCTTGGGCTGCTTCGATAGCTACCCCGGCATGCATGACATTTGGAATACATAAGTCTACGACGTCGATCTCCGGATCGGCCAGCAGCTCCCTGTAATCGTTGTACACGATAGGAATACGATGCTTTCTGGCGAAAGATTCCGCCCGTTCTCGGCTGCCTCCCGCAATGGCTCTGATGCATACGTTCAGGCCGGTCACCTTACGGTAGGCCTCTACATGAAAGGCTGCAGAAAATCCATTGCCGATTATACCCACATTGATGGTTTTCATTAGTAAACGCTCCATTCACTAGTGATTGGGAAAACCTGATGCGGCTTCACTTCCCATAATCATTTTTATCTCTGTTCTTCACCGCGTCAACGGCTATGACAATGGTCACCTTTCCGTCAAATTTCAAATCAATCAACCTTTTACTGAGCCGAGCAGCGCCCCTTGGTTGAAGTACTTTTGTAAAAAAGGGTACACAACAAGCAGCGGTACTGCAGTAAAGACAACCGCCGCCATACGTACGGCCGGACTGAATTCAATTCCGCTTTCCGTCACTTCCTGACTTCCATCCGACACATTCAGCATCTGTCGCAGGAACACCTGGAGCGGCAGCTTGGACCCGTCACTCAAATACAAGATCGCATTAAAGTAAGTATTCCAATATTCCACTGCATAAAAGAGTGAAATAGTCGCAATAACCGGCAAGGATAGTGGTAAAACAATGCGCCATAACAAACCGAGTTCGGAGCACCCGTCGATCCTGGCAGATTCTTCCACCTCGGCAGGGAAGTTTTGAAAAAAGCTGCGTATCACAATTAGGTTGAACGGAATAATGGCTCCGGTAAGAAACAAGGACCAGTAGCTATTTAACAAATGAAGGTTCATCACGAGCAAATATAAAGGGATAATGCCGCCGCTGAACAGCATAGTAAACAACACCATGAAATTCAGAATATTTCGTCCCTTAAGCCAAGGTTTGGATAAGCCGTACGCCATGAGTGTCGTCATCGTCATGCTGAAGATCGTCCCCACGGAGGTGATCGTCACTGAACTGCGAAAGGCCTGCATAAAGTTGGGGTTGTCTATCAAATAAGAGTAAGCATTTAAGCTCCACTCTTTCGGAATTAGAAAAAAACCCCGGGTCACGATTTCTTGTTTGCTGGAAAAGGACATCATAATAATATACAGAATAGGGAAAAGCTCAACACAAATAATAAGAATAAGCAGGGCGTAGACGATAGTTAGGTAGACTGGGGATTTCCCCCGAAAATTGTAAGTATTCATCTCAATATACGCCCTCCTCGCCCATTTTTTTGGCTACCCGGTTCGCTAACACAATTAAGATAAGGCCAATGACGGACTTGAACAATCCTACGGCTGTCGTGAAGCTGAACTGTCCTTGAAGGATCCCCTCCCGGTACACATACGTATCAAATACATCCGCTACACCGAGGTTCAAAGGATTTTGCATAAGCAGGATATGTTCGAAGCCCGTATTCATCACATAACCTACCCGGAGAATAAATAGGATAATAATGATTTGCTTTAAAGCAGGCAGTGTAATGTGCCACAATTGCCTCCAGCGGGAAGCCCCGTCCACAACGGACGCTTCATATAAAGTCGGATCGATCGAGGCGAGCGCAGCGAAAAAGATGACTGCGTTCCATCCCGTCTCCTTCCAAATATTCTGAGACAAATAAAGCGGACGAAAATACTCAGGGTTAGTCAGCAGCTCGAATCGAGGAAAACCCCATTCGACGAGCATCTTATTGACGCCACCCTCCTGTGTAGAAAACAAAATAAAGGTGACGCTAATGACAATGACCCAAGAAAGGAAGTGGGGAATATATACAATCGTCTGAATGCTTTTTCGGAACCAGGCCAACCGGATTTCATTCAGCAGAATAGCCAAAATGATCGGCGCAGGGAAAAAGAAAAACAAATTTACCGCGCTGAGCGCAAGCGTATTCCACATCAGAGTAAAGAAATCAGGGGAGCTAAAAAGTCTGTGAAAATGCTCCAAACCTACCCACTTGCTTTCCCAAAATCCTACAAACGGATCGTAATCCTTAAAAGCGAGAAGGATCCCTGCCATCGGCATATACTTAAAAATCGCAAAAAACAAAAAACCAGGCAAAATCATGAAATAAAGTGGAATTCCTCTCCGCCAGCTCGAAAACTTATTTCTCTTGCCCGGCGATAAAACGGTAGGTGCTTTTATTGTTGGGTTTGCTGAATCCATATCGGTGCTTCCTTTCTTCCTGCTTTATAGGATAAGTATAGCGAATACAGGTTTGATTGTAATGATCAGATCTTATAATTCCCCCCTCAATCTTCCTCACTTCCGCCCATCGGTAATCAGAGGCAGCCTAAGTGATACAACCGTTCCCCTTCCTGCAAATGAGGTAAGCTTAACCCCGTACTTATTGCCGTATTTTAATACAAGCCGGGCATGCACATTCGAGATCCCAAGCGAATCCCCTTGTCCATAATGTTCATCAACATTGGATGAGATTTGATCTAATTGTTCATTGATGCGCAGCAAGACCTCCTGGTCAATCCCCGGTCCATTATCCACCACTTCGATAATGAAATCGGAGCCTTCATCATAGGCGCTAATGATAACCGCACCCTCACCGCCTCTGGGCTCGATGGCATATTTAACCGCATTCTCCACAATCGGCTGCAAAATAAATTTAACGACCCGAAGGTGCAAAAACTTCTCATTGAAATAACATTGACTTTGAAAATGCTTCGGAAAGCGAATGTGAATGATTTCCAAATATTTATGCAAATGACCGAGCTCTTCCTCTAGCTTAACTTCCATCTCCGTAAACCTGGTCGTATATCGGTACACATCTGCTAAATTACGTGCCATCCGTTCGATGACGGGAACCTTTTCAAGATAAGCCATCCCTGTAATGATGCCCAATGTATTATAGAGCAGGTGCGGATTGATCTGATTCTGCAAGGCTTTGATGAACATCTCCTTTTGCATGAGCTGAGCCTTCATTTCCCTTAATTGCAGTCCCGTATTGGTAACAATCAGTTGATCGAGTCTCTTAACCATATAATTGAAGCTGTGAAAAAGCTGCTGGATCTCGTCTTGTCCGGTTACTGAATCCGACTGTACCGTAAGATCCCCTTTGCCCACCTGTCTCATCAAGCTGCGCAGGGTTAGAATCGGTTTTATGAAGCGATTCGCCACCAATGGGACGACAATAAGGACGAGTATAGTGATTAGAAGAAGCACGGCCAGCATGGAGATTCGGGCCGCACTGAGGCCCACCGCCACCTCTTCGAAGGGAACCATCGACACAATTCGCCAACCGGTAACAGCTGAACGGGAACTTGCAATTAAATAATCCTTGCCCTGATAACGCTGCTTGGCTGCCGACTGTTCATCTGGAATTCGCAGGGAAGCAAGGTCAGTCTCGGCCATCGGCAGTCCGTCCCACTCTTCATTGGGATGGTACACGATGGAATTTTGAGCGGACACGATAAAAAAAGTGCCCGAGCTGCCTAGTTTGGAGCTTTGCAAGGAGCGCTCGATTTCTTGCAAAGATACGTCCACCACAAGCCTTCCGATCAGATCCATCGAGTTCTTATCGAAAATAGGTAGAAATACGGAAACTACGGGTCTTCCGTTAGCGATCTCGTATTTGGCGATATGCGTAGGGAGGATTTCTAAATTACCAGAAAGCGGCCTGTCATACCAGGGCTCATTTGTTAAGCGATCCAGCTTCGCAAACGATTGGGCCATCGAAACGACAGGATTATACATCGGGATCAGAAACATGCCTTGCGTTTCGGAATAATTAAGCGCCAAGTAGCTCCTCAGTTCCTTCTCGACATTCTGTATATCCTCATTGGTATAGTTCATGCTTGTAAGCCATTGCTGGATCCGATCGCTCGAGATCAGTGAGTGCGTCGACTGCTGTAGCTGCCGAAAATAATAATCAAGGTGATAGTTCAGGCGAACGGTAGCTTCCTTGGAAATGCTATAAAACTCTTTCTCCGCCACATTGCTGTATATATAATGCGAGAATCCCCCTAACAACAAAACAGAGAAGACACTCACACTCAGGAAAGCCAGCACCATCTTCACCTTGATCGAAATCTTCCATCGTGAAATATAGCCAACGGGGTTATTCATAGGCCAAGACGCTTTCTATATTCAAACGGGGTGATGGTTACAATTTGTTTAAATATTCGATTGAAATAAGGTAATGAGGTATAACCTACCATATCCGCAATCTCGTAAATTTTCAGATCTGGCTCCTGCAGGAGCTCCTTTGCCTTCTGTAGACGGACCAGATTCAAATAATTTATACAAGTTTGACCGGTTGTTTTCTTAAACAGCATGCTAAAGTAAGATACGCTCATGTGCGACATATCTGCCAGACGCGCGAGCGTAAAATTTTCATAATAGTGTTCATCTATATAATCACAAACCTTTTTAATTGAACTTTTAAATTGCTGGGACTCATATTTGGGAGAGGCCAGCAGCCACGTATCCATTAAGCTTGCAAAATGCTTGCGGATGCCCTGTTCATCCTCTTCCATTAAAGGTAGCGTGTTGTAATTCGAAATCATAGCTTGAAACAACTCGTTTAGCTTGGTATCGAGGATGTTCATCAGACTTTTAAACATGCTCGGAGCTTTCACCTTCTGCTTCAGAATGTAATCCAGGATAGAGTTAAGCTCTTGAAGCAGTGCCTTCTGACTCAGTTCAGGTAACTGTTCGATAAATTGCTGAATTTTCAGATAATCGTCATGGGTTTCCGTCATGTCTTCAAGCCGTTTGGTCGATCTTCTCAGCGCACTGTGTAACTCTTCTTCATCCACAGGCTTGAGCAAGTATTCAGATACTCCATAACGCATGGCTTGTTTCGCATATTGAAAATTATCGTAGCCGCTTACCACGATAACGACAACGGGTAAATGCAATCGATGGATTTGTTCAATCAGCCATAGTCCGGTTTGCTTGGGCATCATTATATCCGTGATCACAATGCTGGGCCAATACTCGTTAATGAAACTCCATGCCTCTTCACCGTTACTAACCTCGCTGGCAATACTAAACTGAGGTTCAAGCTTCTCGACCATTTCCACCACGGCATCTCGAATCCAGAGTTCATCCTCCGCTACTAATACCTGAAACATGTGCTTTCCTCCTGATGTAAGAAACAAATAAAGTTCTCAACTAGAAAATAAAGTGTTGATTGAAAAATAAAGTATTAGACTTAAAAAAAAGTTATAGACTGGGGATATATTCATACTTTTATATCATCCACCAAAAAAACACCTTGTAGTCGCTGAGTCTATACTTATTTCTTAAAGCTGCTGCATTTTGGATTTCAAAATCCATTCTTAGCAATGGGAAACAGTCTACTACTTTATTTTTCATAAACACCTGACTACATCCCACAAGTAGACCGTCAAAAAAAGAGACCCAGCAAGCATTCCCTTGGAGGCCTCATCTATACACTACAGCGAATCGTATTTCTTTACTTCATTAATTTGTAGGCAGCATTCATTTCTTCAATCATCTTGTCTCCGCCATTCTTTTTCCAATCATCAATCCCTTTATCAATGCCTTCAGCTGGGATTTCGCCAATGATGTATTTCACCATTTCGCTCATTAATTTCTGATCCAGCGAAGTACCTGATTTGGCAGCTGTCTCTGAAAAGACGCCCACCCCTTTATTAGGATTTGCATATTTGGCATTTTCATCAAAGATGGCATTTATCCTTTTGGCATATGCAGGATCATCCCATAGACGGTTAGTCGTTAACGGATTGGATTTGCGGAAAAACCAAAAACCTATAATGAATGGACGATCCTTATCGAAAGCATCAAGCTTTTCGTATTTATTATCTGCCGTCTTTTTATAATGAATGCCCTCAACACCGCTCTTGTTCAAGTTATCACCTTCATCCGTGGCTAAATAATCCAGTATGGCCAGGATACGTTCTTGCTTGTTTTTATCAATTTTGGCATTGATTACGACTTTGTTTGAAGATGCTGACGTTCCCACACCTTGAAGACCCGTAGGACCTTTAGGAGGTGCACCCGTTATCCATTGCGCGTTCGGTGCTGTCTTCTTAATATTCAATTCCGATCCGGAGGAGCCTTCGGCATAAATCGCTGTTGCAACCAGTTGATGGATGCCCAATTTGTTGGCTTCCGTTTTAACACTCGGATCATTGTTCTTATTTACAGCAAAATCTTTATCCAAAATACCTTCGGCATAGGCCCTTCTTAAATAACCCAAGAAGTCCTTCAATTCCTTGTTCTGTGATTGCCATGGAACCAAAGTACCGTTAACCTCTTTCCACCCATTGGCCAAGCCAAATGCAAATTTCAAGTAATCAAATCTGTCAAAGGTTGTGCCGCCCCCACTTATAGCGGTCGAAAACCCAATCGTATCATCTTTACCGTTCCCGTCCGGATCGTTTTTGGTGAACGCCTTGGCTACGTTATACAACTCTTCAGTGGTCGTTGGATATTTGAGGCCCAGCTTATCCAGCCAATCCTTACGGATGACCAAAGTATCGCGGGTTTCAGGTGTGTAGATCGGAACACCGTATGCTTTGCCGATTGGATTGCCGATAGCGAACGCTTCCGGTTTAATGTCTTTGGTGAGATTAGGAAAATTGGCTAACAGGGGCTGTACATCCAGAAATACGCCCTTATCACGCCATTTCAAAAAATCGTTTATATCGACAAAGAATGCGTCTGGAAATGAATTAGATGCCGCTAGAACACCCAACTTTTCCTTGTAGGTGTCCGTTGGAACCCATTGGAATTTCAGATCAACATTGAATTTTTTATTCAAATAGTCAATCATAGGATGCTTGTCTGGCCAGCCTCCGCCTTCGTAAGTGATGCTCATCAAATTGAGGCTTAGCTTGTCTTTAAATTTATCGTCAACCCCTGCCGATGCCTGTGACGCAGACATTGAATTACCACCAGCCGTCGGTGATTTTGCCGCATCCTGAGACGAACATCCAGCGATTAAGCTAGCCGTTAACGCAAGTGCTGTGGTCGATTTCATCCATTTCTTCATTATATCGTTTCCCCCTATAGAATATAGTTACCTCCCTTTTAAAATATCAAAATGAATGCGATTTAACACGATCAGATCTTCTAATTTCCCAACCAATCGTATTCAGTTTCAAGTATCTCGAACTTCTTGAACCGCTGAATGAAAAAAATTCGGTTACAGCGTCTGTTAGTGTAACAACTATAGTATTTGTAGGGGTCCCTCCAACAAAACGCCTGAGGGATCTCTTATCGGGAAAAGGTCCGCATAATTGTTGTCCAGTTTTGTGTTGGCAATCCATAATTTAGGAATTGGAGTAAAAGGATATCCCCCTTCTGTCCACCGTATAATCCGAACCAACGTCATACAATCAAAAGTAATTTGAATTGAACAGTGCTGTAATCAAACTTTTAGCAGATATACATATACATTATTCCTACAAGTACGATAAATAGATTTTTAAAGAAAGGATGAGTCTATGTAGAATGGCAAATGAAGACGCTTCGAAAACACGTTAGATCTGTACTCCCATTTGATCCCCAATATGAATAAAGACACAAATAGAATAGAGATATAAAACAATCTCTGCACTAAAACTTAGATTACTCAGGTTTCCTTCCAATTTCCTTCCAATGCTCTCAAAAGTCCCCCTAACTTTAACACATATGCCCGTAAACCCTTGGTCTATTAGGGTTATTTGTCAACTGGACAAAAAAAGAGAGCCGCCAACGGGGCGACTCTTCAAGTGTTTATATTAAAAAGGGGGTCTTGTTTATTATAATACACGACGAAGATGTTAAAACCATAACAGATATATTTCAGTTATGTAACAATTTTGAAAGCGCTTATTAATCAGGTTAAGTAACGATATGAAATTCGAATATTTTATTGTATTGAATTGGTAAATTTAAAGTATTTGATAGGAAAACAGAGTAAATCAATGATAAAACTTCTCAAATCAGTGATAACTTCTATCAAAACGGTGATAAACAGTATCAATTAAAGTATTTGCCAAAATTCGGACCTTGACGTATAATCCATCCATAGGTTTATTTAACTGTTAAGGAGGCGAGCTTCATGTATGACTATCATCACCTGGGCCATGTCAAAGAACAATCCAAATCCAAAAGAACATTGTGGCTTACACTTATATTAACGCTTTTTTTCACTATAGTCGAAATCATTGGAGGTCTGCTGTCCAATTCCTTAGCCCTGCTATCTGACTCTGCCCATATGATCTCTGACGTATTGGCGCTCGGACTCAGCATGATTGCGATCTATTTGGCCACACATCCACCCAATGCCAGATTTACATTTGGCTATTTGCGTTTTGAAATTGTTGCTTCTTTCCTGAATGGGCTCGCTTTGGCCATTATCTCCGTCGGGATATTTGTTGAGGGCATCACGCGCTTTATTAATCCCCAACCGATTGACTTCAAGCTGATGCTTGTGATTTCTTCCATCGGTCTGGTTGTCAATATCGTACTGACGGTCATACTGAGCCGCAGTATGAAAGAAGAGAACAATTTGAACATCCAGAGCGCGTTATGGCATTTTATCGGCGACTTGTTGAGCTCGGTTGGTGTTATTGTATCCGCCATACTTATTTATTTTACTCAGCTGCAGTGGTTTGATCCTTTAATCAGTATATGTATCGGCGCTATTATTTTCATGGGCGGTTTGAAGATCATTAAAGCCTCTTATTTAATCCTGATGGAATCGGTACCCATGCAATTTAATTTGGATGAAATCCGAGCAAGGATCAGACAGGTGGAAGGGGTTGAGGACGTTCACGAAATGCATTTATGGGCGATCTCATCGGATCATTACTCTTTGACCGCTCATGTATTCATCAACGATGACATTCAGCCATTTTGCATCATACTGGCCATTAACGAAACCTTGAAGGAGCATTACGGGATCACGCATTCCACGATTCAAATGGAGAATGCCAATATCCATCCTCACGGAGAGTATGGCAAGCAGTTTTTGCTGCATCGTGAAGAGGAACAATCAGCGGCTGAATTAGCCCCTCACAATGAAAAAAGGAACCTCAACCCCACTTAAAAAAGTAGAGCTGAAGGTCCTTTTTTACCGTTCAATAATCTTGAATTGACTTATCTATCGTACCAATAGCCCTTGATGCCCTTTTCCAACCGAACCAGTGCTTCCAGGTAATAATAGTCTCCCCAGATCACATGATCATCCGGCGCATTGCCGCCGCGAACGCTGTAGGAGCCATGATCCAGCAGCCCCTCCGCATCCGGTTGTCCAATCGTAGCATAGCTGTTGACCAGACCTTTCATCGAACGCTGGAGTCCATCCTCAAGGAATGCGCGATCCGGATCGTCTGCTTCCAAATGCGTCAGCAATTCAAGGATACCTGCTGAGGTAATCGCAGAGGCGGAGCTGTCTCGCTTCGTATCTGCATGAATCGGAGCATCGAAGTCCCAGTACACAACATCATCCTCTGGTAAACGTTCCAGAAAGTACCTTGCCAATCGTTTGGACGTTTCCAGATATAAAGGATCTTTCGTATAGTGATACGATAAGGCAAAGCCGTAAATACCCCAGGCTTGTCCGCGAGTCCAGGTAGAGCTGTCTTTATAACCCTGATGCGTACCGCCTCGCAGGGATTCCCCATTCTCCGGGTCGAAATAAAACGTATGATACGAGGAATCATCGCCACGAACCAGAAAACGGCGCGATTTATCGGCATGAATGACAGCAATCTCCTTGTATTTCTCATCACCCGTTTGCTCATAAGCCCAGTACAGAAGCGGTAAGTTCAGCAGGCAATCGATAATGATCCGACCCCCATTTTCCGGATCGCCTTCAGGTCCCCAGGCCTGAATGTATTGCCCCTTAGGTCTCCAACGTGCCAGCAGCACATCCGCTGCCTGAATCGTCAATTGCTTCGCGGCTTCATCGCGTTCAATAATCCATTGCGCTTTGGATGATAGCGAATAGAGAAAACCGATATCATGATGATCGAGCTTCGTGTTTGTTTCCAGACGACTGCGGAAGCTGTCTACCGTTCTAAGAGCAGCTTCTTTAAATACAGGATCACCGGAATACTCATAGCACAACCACAAAATACCTGACCAGAATCCGTCCGTCCACTCATCGTTCGCGTTCAGCTCGTATTTCCCATTGCTGCTGACATGCGGGAATAAATCGCCAAACCGATTAATATTAGCTCTCGTTTTATCCAAAACATCTTCAATTGCTTTCTTCCACATGCACAATCACGCTCCCAATTCGATTAGTTTTATAAACAGGTACAATGGATGATCCAGCTTTTAACTTGAAGTCGACAAACGCGGCAGCATCGTCAACGGAATACGCACCTCATGCTCAGTTGAATCGGGAAGTGCGGGAACCCCTTTATCCGTGTCCGGCTCCTCGCCCAATTGACGGAGCATCAGCGTAATTGCGTATTGGGCCTGCTGGCTATACGGAATATCGAGTGTTGAGATAGGCGGATAACAGGCACTGGAAACAGGATCATTATTGATTCCAAAAATTTTGTACTGCTCGGGTACCCGATAGCCTTGCTCCTGAACGGCTGACATGAAACGAAGAGCTGTGAGATCGTCAAATGCCAAAATTCCGATGGGTCCCTTTCCCCCGCTGATTTCCTGAGTTTGCTTCACCAGCTCTGTCATCGGTTTGCCTCCCAGGTCTACAATTCCAGATGCCACAGATGCTTTATGCAGCTCAGCCAATCCTTGCCTGAAGCCCTTTAACCGCTGCTCATTCGTTGCCTTGGATCGTACGGAGCTGAGATAGATCAGAGCTTCGCAGCCCTGCTCGACCAAATGATGGACAGCCTGCACGCATCCATCCGCAAAATTCAGATTAACGGCATGAATGGCTATATCCTGCGGCCAATCCCAGGCATTAAACAGCACAAGTGGTGTTCCGTCGCCGACAATTTGACGCGTCGTTTCGGGAGTCATCGCAAGCCCGTGGCAAAACAACCCATCAACCCTGCGCTGCAATAGCACTTCCAGATGACGTTTCTCCATATCGGGATCGTAGCCACCGGCAGAGAAAACGGACATATGATAACCGAAGCGATGCGCGGTCCGCTCCATTTCTTCAGCAAAACGGCCATAATAAGCATCATAGTTCGGTATCATCAGCCCAAGCTCGAAGGATTTCCTGCGGCTCAGGTTAGCGGCCATTACATTTCGGCGATATCCAAGCTCTTCGGCAATCTTCTCAACCTTGCGAATGGTCCCCTCCGACATCGGAACCTTGCGACGGTTAAGCACATTAGATACGGTTGCAATAGAGACTCCAGCCGCTTCCGCAATATCGACGATGGTAATCTGACGATTTTTGCTCAATGAACCACCCCTACAACCTAAAATTTAAACGTTTAAATAAATTGTAATCATAAAAAGCCCATTCGTCAATATGTAAGTATCGTAAAAAAGACCCCTTCATCATGGATGAAGGAGTCGGTCTGCGCATAATACCTCTATAGTCCCAACCACTTGGCAAACAAATGTTTGGTTGTATCTTTGTTCATAGCGGCGATAGAAGTTGTGAGTGGAATTCCCTTCGGGCAAGAACGCACGCAGTTCTGCGAGTTACCGCAGCCCTCAATGCCGCCATCCTCCATCAAGGTATCCAGACGCTCTTCAGCATTCATCTCTCCTGTCGGATGCGCGTTAAACAAACGAACCTGGGAAATGGCAGCAGGTCCGATAAAGGACGTTTTGTCATTGACGTTCGGGCAAGATTCCAGACATACCCCACAGGTCATGCATTTGGACAGCTCATAAGCCCATTGACGTTTGGATTCAGCCATCCGTGGTCCTGGTCCGAGGTCATACGTACCATCAATCGGAATCCATGCTTTTACTCTCTTGAGTGCATTGAACATCCGCTCGCGGTTAATAACCAAGTCACGAACAACTGGGAACGTACTCATCGGTGCGATCCGTACCGGCTGCTCCAGCTTATCTACCAGTGCTGTACATGCTTGACGAGGCTTACCGTTGATGACCATCGAGCAAGCTCCGCATACTTCCTCCAGGCAGTTCGATTCCCAGCATACCGGTGTCGTTTTGTCACCCTTGGCATTCGTAGGATTACGCTGCACTTCCATCAAGGCACTGATGACGTTCATATTAGGACGATATGGAATTTCGAACTCCTCAGTATAAGAGCTGCTTTCCGGAGAATCCTGACGGGTTACAATGAATTTCACTTTTTTGTTAGCTGTATTCGTCTCAGCCATGATTAGTGTCCTCCCTTCTTCTTATCCGTCGAATAGTCGCGTTTACGTGGCTCGATCAAGGATACGTCAACATCTTCATATTCAATGGTTGGGCCGTTTGGAGTCCATTTGGCTTTTGTTGTTTTCAGGAAACGTTCGTCATCACGCTCGGTGAATTCCGGTTTATAGTGAGCGCCGCGGCTCTCATCACGCATTAAAGCTCCCAATGTCATCGCATGCGATAATTCCATCATGTTCCACAATTGACGAGTAAAAGCTACACCCTGATTGTTCCAGCGCGCTGTATCGGTCATGCTGATATTTTGATAACGCTGTTTCAATTCATTGATCTTGTCCAAGGTTTCCTGCAGCTTCTTGTTGTAACGAACAACCGTCATGTTGTTGGTCATCCATTCGCCCAATTCCTTGTGAAGCACGTAGGCATTTTCGGTTCCGTCCATTTTTAACAAGCTTTCATACTTGTCCTTTTGTCTTGCCAGATCCTGATCAAACAGGCTGGTCGATATATCTTCGGTATGCTTATCCAAGCCCTTAATATATTCGATGGCCTTCGGACCTGTAATCATCCCGCCATAAATAGCAGACAACAGCGAGTTTGCACCGAGGCGATTGGCGCCATGATACTGATACTCGCACTCGCCACAGGCGAATAAGCCAGGAACGTTGGTCATTTGATTGAAATCGACCCACATGCCGCCCATGGAATAATGAACCGCAGGGAAGATTTTCATCGGGATTTTACGCGGATCATCGCCCATGAATTTTTCATAAATTTCAATAATTCCACCAAGCTTAACATCCAGTTCCTTTGGATCCTTATGGGAAAGGTCAAGGTATACCATGTTTTCGCCGTTGATGCCAAGCTTGTCGTCGACGCACACTGCGAAGATTTCGCGGGTTGCAATATCACGAGGAACCAGGTTACCATAGGCTGGATATTTTTCTTCCAGGAAGTACCAAGGCTTGCCGTCTTTGTAGGTCCAAATCCGACCGCCTTCACCACGTGCAGACTCCGACATCAGGCGCAGCTTGTCATCGCCCGGAATCGCTGTAGGGTGAATCTGGATAAACTCGCCGTTCGCGTAATAAACACCTTGCTGATACACCGCACTAGCCGCTGTACCTGTATTAATAACCGAGTTCGTTGATTTACCGAAAATAATACCAGGACCGCCTGATGCTAGAATAACCGCATCTGCAGGGAAGGACAATACTTCCATACTGCGCAGATCCTGTGCAGTAATACCGCGGCATACGCCATCGTCATCAATAATAGCTCCCAGAAACTCATAATGCTCATATTTCGTTACAAGACCCGCAGTCTCCCAGCGACGTACCTGCTCATCCAATGCATAGAGCAATTGTTGCCCAGTAGTAGCTCCGGCAAATGCCGTACGGTGGTATTGGGTTCCTCCGAAGCGGCGGAAATCCAATAAACCCTCCGGTGTACGATTGAACATAACACCCATACGGTCCATGAGATGGATAATACCAGGTGCAGCATCACACATCGCCTTAACAGGCGGTTGATTGGCGAGGAAGTCTCCTCCGTATACGGTATCATCAAAATGCTCCCAGGTGGAATCGCCTTCGCCTTTTGTATTAACGGCGCCATTGATACCACCTTGCGCACAGACGGAATGTGAACGTTTAACAGGAACCAGTGAAAACAGGCTAACGTGAACACCTGCCTCAGCAGCTTTAATTGTGGCCATTAAACCAGCCAAACCCCCGCCAACTACGATTACCTTTGAATTAGCCATTGTTGTGTATTCCCTCCTTAACCTTTAACCGGCATCGGCAGATTTTGGAACTCAGGACTTAAAAATGCGGTCAAAGACATGATGAACATAATCGTCATCACTACAAATACGCCCATCCATACAAATGTGGAAACCTTTTGCGCCCGCGGTCCGACAGTGACTCCCCAGCTAACCAGGAATGACCACATACCGTTGCTAAAGTGGAACACCGCAGCCACAATCCCAATACAGTAAAACACAAAATTGACCGGATTCGTTGCAATATGATGCATTTGCACGCCAATCTGTTCCTGCGGCAAGCCCAGCGTAATTTGAAAACGGGTTTCAAAGAAATGCCATGCCACGAACAAGAACGTTATTACCCCTGTCACGCGCTGCATAAAAAACATTTGATTGCGGAAATATCCATAATTAGATACGTTATTCCGCGCCGTAAAAGCAACATACAAGCCGTAAATGGCATGATACAGCAGCGGAATCCAGATCCCTACAATTTCCAGTGCAAGCGTTATAGGCAGACTATGAAGAAAATCCACGCTCTCCAGAAATGCCACATGTCCGCCTTTAGAAGCGGAGTAGTTGGTGATTAGGTGCTCGACCAGGAAAAATCCGACCGGAATCACACCAAGTAATGAATGCAGCTTACGATTTAAATACGAATTTCGAAACATTAGAATGCGTTCCCCCCTTAAGTAGTAAATAGCCGTGTTCACACGATTGTCAAAACCATATTTCATTGTACCCCCGCAAGAAACAAGCGTCAACAAGTTCGCTACGCCTATTTTCCATGAATCGACAACGTTTTATGCAGTTATAGACAAATTTTGTGAAGATTACGTGACCTATACATCGTACTCCTTTAGTGCTTATAATGGAAGTGCCGATTTTTTATAATCACTTATGCGTTTTTCACATAACAGAAAGCAGGTTATTGGATGTTTGAGAATATCGATATCTTCGCCATTGTCGTCGAAATGGAAAGCTTGAATAAGGCTTCCCAAACGTTAAATATTTCACAGCCGGCCTTATCCAGAAAAATTATGCGTCTGGAGGAGGAGCTTGGAATCCAGCTGTTTCACCGCAAGGGCAAACGACTGGAGATTACCCGTGCCGGACAAATCTGCTATGAGTATGCCTTGGAGCAGCGCGCTATGGGGCGCAAGCTGCAGCGTTCTCTGGAGGTATTCAAAACGACCGATAAGCCCTCCAGTATTATTATCGGGGCCAGTCTTACCACACTGCAGTCCACCCTGCCTGATCTCATTACGATTTATGCCAAGGACTACCCTCATACCGACATTAAAGCCATTACCGGAAAAACCCATGAGATCGTCCCGATGGTCAAGGAGCGCAAGGTAGATATCGGCCTGGTGGCCTCAAAGATTGAGCACCCCGGGCTGCAGTGCATTCCGCTTTTCGACGACCGTCTATGTATTGTGCTGCCGGATAATCATCCTTTTGTGGATAAAGCTGCTATACAAATCGAAGACCTGCACGAGCTTCCAATGATCCTATTTTCACGGGGCACCTGGTACCGGATTCTGATGGACGAGCTGTTCCAGCGTTATTCGTTACATCCTGATGTCAAAATGGAGATCGATTCATTCGAAGCGATCATTCGTCTCGTGTCCACCTGTAAAACCGCTACCCTGCTGCCCGAGTCTTATCTTCGCCGTCATTTTCTGGAGGAAAACGAGCTGGTCGTCCGTTTCATTCCTGCTCTGGATCAAACAACAAGAACGACCTCGCTGCTGTTTACAGAGGAAGCCGTTCATCATCCATCGGCACAACGTTTTATTGAAAAGGCCAAGAGCCACTTTAACCGGAGCGATTGAGCTCCTCCGTGTCAGTAGCGGTATCGGCTTCAGTGACACCCAGCTTTCGGGCCACATAGGCCGTCGTACCTGCCTGCAGCAGGATCGTGAACAGCACCGCGAGGAAAGTTACCGAAGCCATGATGTCCGCATACTTCACGCCAAGTCCCACCACCATACCGGATAAGGCCGCAGGAATGACTCCTGTTTCACGAACCCAGAACATGAATACAAGCTCTCTCCAGGTCCAGCGTGCCTTGCGGTCCGGCAGTGCCGAAGCCAGCACAGTTAACGGACGTGCAATGAATATGAAAACAGCGATCACCCCGAGGCTCGGCCACAGGTTAGCCCAGATCACGCCAAAGTTAACCTGACTGCCAAGCATAATAAAAATCAGCATCCGCATGATAACGGTTATATTTTCGCTAAAATGACCCATCTCTTGATGCTTGTCCTGTAAATCGAGCTTGAATATATGCACATTACCCCAAATGAGCCCTGCTGTAAATGTAGCCATAAACCCGCTGACATGTATCGTTTCACCTAACAAATAAGCGGAAATAGCTGTAACCACCATCGCTATGGTGGCATAATCCCGCATCCAGCCGAGCTTGCTATGCGCCGTAACATAGACCAAGATGAAACCTATGACAGCCCCGACCAGGATTCCGCCAAGCGCGGTAACCACAAACTGTATAACACTTGCCGATACGGAAATTGCCTGTCCTCCTGTAATCACAGCCAGCACGGAAAACGTCAGAATCGATCCGGTCGCATCATTGAATGCCGATTCGCTCTCAACTGTTTCTCTCACCTTGGTACGAATCCGCACCTGCTTGAACACGGGTATCAGAGTTGCCGGATCTGTCGATGAAATGATAGCCCCAAGCAGTACGGCATACAATAAAGGCATGCCCAGCAGCCAATGAGCCGTCACGGCGACAACCCCACAGGTGATCAGCACACCGGGAACGCTTAGCAGTGTCAAGGTGAGCCATACTTTTCGAAGACCGGACAATCGGATATTGCGACCGCCATCAAATAATATCAAGACTGAACCCAAGGTTAATATAAACTGATTCGTAAACGAGCTGCTGGTCTCCGTTACCAGATGCAGGCCCTGACCCACAACCATTCCGGCAATCAAAAATAAAGCGACATCCGGAAGCTTCAACCAGGCGGCTAACTTACCAGACAGCATACCCATACCCAATATAAATATTAATAAGAACAACACATGGTAAACCAGCTCACTGACCTCGTTATTCAACTCAACACACTCCGAATCTGACTCCAGCAATCAACATGTTTCTATAAACGATTATTTCACTTCATTCTCAAACGATTCGATCTGCGAATTCGTGCCTATGATCACCATGATATCCCGTTCTTCCAATAAATCATTAGCCGTAGGCGCGATAATAACGCCTTCCTTCTTATTAATAGCAACAACACTACAGCCATACTTAACTCGTAAATTCAGATCCTTCAGCGTTCGCCCCGACATTCGTTTCGGTACTGACAGCTCAGCTATCGTATAATCCCTGGACAGCTCGATAAAATCCAATAGATTCGGAGATACTAGTTGATGCGCTACACGTATTCCCATATCGCGCTCCGGGAATATGACACGATCAACGCCGATTTTGTTCAGCACCTTGCCGTGCAGCTCGGATAACGCTTTGGTAACAACTAACGGCACCCCTATATCCTTAAGCAAAATAGCCGTTAATATACTCGATTGAATATCGCTTCCAATCGCCACGATCACACAATCAAAGTTACGTATACCCAGTGAGCGCAGCACCTCCTCATCTGTGGAGTCAGCGACGACGACATGGGTTAACACCTCGCTCATTTCATCAACCGCTTCTTCGTCCTGATCAATGCCAAGAACCTCATGACCTAACTTGGTCAGCTCTCTGGCCAAGCTTGACCCGAATCTCCCCAATCCAATTACTGCATACTGCGTGCGCTTCATCCTGCTTTTCCCCTATCCGATTGTAATTTTCCCCTCAGGGTATCTGTATAATTCTTTTTCAGTTTTGGGTCCGAGTGCATAGGCCAAGGTTATTGGCCCCAAACGGCCAGCAAACATCGTCAGTGAAATCAATATTTTACCAACCATCGTCAAATCCGTCGTTAATCCCATCGTCAGCCCTACCGTGCCAAAAGCCGAGGTAACTTCAAAGAGTATCATCAGAAATGGATGACTCTCTGTGGTGGATAATATCATGGCCACGAAAATCACAAGAAATAGTGCAATCATCGTTAACGTAATCGCCTTTAGAATACGATCCTTACCCAAGCGGTAATGGAACAATACAATGTCCTCCTTGCCGCGAATCATCGCCACAATAGCACCGATCAGCGTCATGAAGGTCGTGGTCTTGATCCCTCCGCCTGTCGAGCCTGGAGAAGCACCTATAAACATCAGAATAATCATAAAAAATTGGGAAGCCTGGCGCATAGCTCCGATATCGACCGTATTGGCCCCTGCTGTCCGCGGCGTTACCGATTGAAAGAACGAGGCCCATATTTTCCCTGACCAGTCCAGTGATCCTAATGTTTTGGCGTTGCTGAATTCAAAAGCATACATCACCACAGCTCCTGTGAGGATCAACACGCCCGTTGTACTTAACACTACCTTGGAGTGCAGCGACAACCGTTTTATTTTTCTATATTCGAGCAGATCCGACATGACGATAAAACCAATACCGCCCAACACAATAAGTCCCATTGAAACGATGTTGATAACCGGGTCGGCCGCATACGAGGTCAGACTGCTGAATGGGCCGCTCACCGAGCCGAACAAATCGAACCCTGCATTATTAAAAAATGAAACCGCATGCCAGATTCCGAAATAAATACCTTTGGCTGGACCAAGATCTATGGACCAGCGGATGGAAAAAATGATCGCAGCTATCAGCTCTATCGTAAGCGAGTAGCGAATTACTTTACGAATCAGGCGCACAATGCCTTCCATACTCCCTTGGTTCATCGCTTCCTGAAGAATGAGGCGTTCCTTCAAAGAAATTCGTTTCTTCAATGCAAAGGCAAATAAGGTCGCCATCGTCATAAAGCCGAGTCCGCCAATCTGAATCAACGTGACAATAACGATTTGACCAAACACGGAGAAGTACGTACCTGTATCCACAACAACAAGCCCAGTCACACAAGTGGCAGATGTCGCTGTAAACAAGGCATTAATAAAAGATAATCGGTCCCCCGTCGCCGATGAGACTGGAAGCGTAAGCACCAGTGCTCCAATCAAAATAATCGCGGCAAAACCCAATACCAAAATTTGCGGAGGTGTTAATTGGATTTTTTTCAACGTTACTTTCATTTCTCACCTCACAAATATTTGAAAAAGAACAAAAAAAAGACATCGGAAACCCAATGTCAACTAAACAGGTTCCTGCCATAAAGCCTACGAGGTTAGCTGACGGATTCGGGTTTACAGGTACCCTATCAATTCCACTCTCATGAATGGAATCGAATTCACCCCTTACTACTACAAATGGTTCCCCCGTTTTCGGAAAGAAATTCGGCTTCTGTATTCAATTGATATGAATTATAAGGCTATTCTTCCATAAGTACAAAGTCGTAATAACTCGAAAAGCAGGGATATTCCGATTCTTATTATAGCTGGCAGGCATCAAACTGAGGATTCGCTTTGGTTTTCAACGTTTATCCCCGTTATGCTTGGTAATGCATTGGATTTGATCAGACATGTATGCTAAGTTTATGGAATACAATAATCAAGCCTTCCCATTTCTTCATTCCAAGGAGACTACTATGATCAATCGTTCATTGGATAGACCGCTGCAGTTGCTGGCAGTTGTTGGTATTATCCTTTATTTTACCGTCATTCTCATATCCTCGTATTTGTCTGGACCTCCTTCATCCAATGAAGAGGCGGATGGACTACCGACGATTACCCAGCAGGCGGCCGCTGACACAGCAGTCATTTTTGCCAGGCAGCATTTCGCATTATCAGACGATCATACAACGAGCACGTTATACCAAACTCATTCCGAACGAAGCGGGTACTTGCAAAAGGAGCACTTATTCCATTCTTATACGGAGCGATATTCCCAGCTTCCGCTGGACTACTACGAGGTTGAAATTAATGACCTTGCCAGCTCTAAAACTTATTACATCGATATCAATTACTCGAATCAGAAGGTGCTCGGCTGGAAGACGTATGAGTCGCCATCGTCCAGAGCAGATACGGTATCTGCGCCAGGAGTGGACCCTCAGCTGTTGGCCGAGCAGACGATCAAGGAACAGGGCTACTCGCCAACCAATTTCACCTTGCTGGATTCCCATCCCCAACGGGACAAGAAAAATAATTCCCCCTCCTTAACGGGGCGTGTGCTTGTTTATGAGAGCAGGACTGATCTGATCGGGCAGGCAAAGCTACAGCTTACACTTCTCGTTTCCAAGGGTCAGGTCGTTTCCTTCCAGCCTGACTTCAAGATCCCGGCTGCTTTTGAGGAATGGAAGGAGAAGCAAAATAGCAGCGCCTCCCTGATGACCAACATCAGTATGGGTGTATCGTTAATTATGGCGGCTACAGCTCTGTTCATCATCATACGCTATCGGCGTCAAATCACATTTCGTCGCGGCCTGTGGCTGACCTTGATTTTTCTCATTATTTATATTGGAAACAACTTCAACATGCTGCCGGCTTTCCGAACCTCACATACGGCGGGTCCATCCCAGTTCGAAGCGCTCTTTTACTTGTGGCTTCTCAATATTAATATTGCGATGATGGCTGTTAGCGTCTACCTCTCCGTCCTTGCCGGCAGACAGATGTGGTCCCGTTACAGCTGGAATCCGCTGCCGGAATGGCAGGATCCCGCTTTTGGGGGCCAGGTATGGGTGGCCATGACTCGCGGCTACCTGCTCTGTTTCTTTATTCTCGGCGTCCAGCAAGTGCTGTTCTTTATAGCGGAGCATGCTTTTGACGTATGGTCGGTGAATGATGCAGCAGATTCCGTGCTGAACATGACGTTCCCTGCACTGTTTCCGCTCATGGCCTGGGCAGCGGCTATCTCCGAAGAAACCGTATACCGATTGTTCGGCATTGCCTTCTTTCTGAAAATTGTCCGCATTCGGTTTCTGGCTGTACTGCTCCCGAGCATCATCTGGGCGATGAGCCATACCCAATATCCGATTTATCCGGTCTATACCCGACTTGTTGAGGTCACGATTATCGGTGTCATTTTTGGATATGCCTTTCTTAAATACGGGTTTATGACGGTACTGTTTGCCCACGCCTCGATGGATAGTATTTTGATGGGGCTTTCCTTGTATGGTCTCGGGGATTGGATGCATATCGTGGTCGGCAGCTTTTATCTGATATTCCCCGGTCTTGTCGGCTGGCTGCTGTATCGGCTGCATGGCAACAAAAAAAGACGGGCACTAGCTATGCCTCGTCTTGATTCTGATTAAGCGATTGTAATATTTGTGTGGCCAGCTTTTCCCCGATACCCAGAAGCCGGAAATCTTCAATGCTGGCTTCTTTTATTTTTTTCATCGAGCCAAAATGCTTCAGCATCGCCTTACGCCGTTTCTCGCCAATTCCCGGAATCGAATCCAGCTGGGAGACGATCATCGATTTGGCACGCGTTTCGCGGTGGAACGTAATAGCGAAGCGATGGACCTCGTCCTGAATACGCTGGAGCAGGTAAAACTCCTGACTGTCACGCGGCAGCGGAACGATTTCTGCAGGGTCCCCCATAATCAGCTGTGCGGTTTTGTGACGGTCATCCTTGGCGAGTCCACAAACCGGAATATAAAGACCCAGTTCATTTTCCAGCACATCGATAGCCGCGGAAATTTGCCCTTTTCCTCCATCGATAACGACCAGATCCGGTAGTGGCAAGCCTTCCTTCAAAACACGCTCATAACGGCGTCTTATGACCTCACGCATCGTACCGTAATCATCAGGACCTATGACTGTGCGGATTTTGTACTTACGGTATTCCTTGCGATCCGGCTTGCCATCCGTAAATACAACCATTGCCGAAACCGGGTCAGAGCCTTGAATATTCGAGTTATCGAATGCCTCAATACGGCGAATGACGCCTGTTCCAAGCCAATCTCCGAGATTCTCGACAGCCATTACGGTACGCTGCTCATCGCGGGCAATTAACCGGAACTTCTCATCCAGACTAACACGGGCATTATCACCAGCCATCGCAACCATATTTTTCTTCGAGCCTCTGCGTGGATAATGCACCTTTACCTTGAGCCAGCTCTCCAGCGCTTCCTTGACATCCTTCTTGGCAACCTCGATTTCGGGTCCTGCCTCCGTTTCGTCGGTCTCCGGTTGTTCAGAGCTCGACTCCACACTTAGATCAGACTGAGAGCTGGTAGTCTCAGCTGGTTCCGTCTTAGCCGTCACCGCAGCCGCAGGCAGCACCGTTACAGCCTCCAGCGGCAAAAATATTTCCTTCGGAAGTGCCGGATTCTCACTGTAGTACTGCGTAATAAAGGTTACAAAATCATCATACTCATCACCATAATAAGGAAACATCGAAGCATGCCGTTCAATCAGCTTGCCCTGACGCATATATAATATTTGGACGCACATCCAGCCTTTGTCTACCGCATAGCCAAAAATGTCGCGGTCCATCGCATCTGTCGTCGTAATATTTTGCTTTTGCATGACCTG
Source organism: Paenibacillus sp. FSL H8-0034 (assembly GCF_038000305.1). Taxonomy (NCBI): domain Bacteria; kingdom Bacillati; phylum Bacillota; class Bacilli; order Caryophanales; family Paenibacillaceae; genus Paenibacillus; species Paenibacillus sp. FSL H8-0034. Next base: position 1,881,960 of record NZ_JBBOBS010000001.1, on the reverse strand, counting down.
ATCAATATGAAGCACATGATCACGCAGTTCCTTGGCCCGTTCAAAGTTCAGCTCCTCGGACGCTTCCTGCATCTTGCGCGTCAAATCCTTCTTGATCTCATCATGACCGCCATTTAGAAAACGCGAAATTTCCTGTACCATCTGCTCGTACGTTTCTTGATCCACCTCGTACTCACAGGGAGCTATGCATTGACCCAGATGATAGTACAGACAAACCCGGTCAGGCAGCTTTTTGCATTTGCGCAGCGGATACAGGCGATCCAGCAGTTTCTTCGTCTGTTGCGCCGCGAACGCATTCGGATACGGGCCAAAATATTTTCCTTTATCCTTCAGCACACGGCGAGTAACCTCCAGCCGCGGATGGGTTTCATGCGTGATTTTAATATAGGGAAAGGACTTGTCGTCCTTCAATAGTACATTATAACGAGGATGATGCTTCTTGATCAGGTTGCATTCCAGAATTAACGCCTCGACATTACTGGCCGTGACGATATATTCAAAGTCGGCAATTTCATTAACAAGCGCATAGGTTTTGGCATTATGACTTCCGGTAAAATACGAACGTACCCGATTGCGCAGCACCTTCGCTTTGCCGATATAGATGATCGTGCCTTCCTTGTTTTTCATCAGATAGCAGCCTGGCTTTTCTGGCAGCAGCGCCAGCTTACTGCGAATTTGCTCTGCCCTCTGCTTACGTTCCTGCTCCTCTTCATGTGTAGACATCACATTTCCACTCCTTTAAGCACAAAAAAAGCTCTTTTCCAGCATAGCAGAAAAAGAGCTTTTACTCCATGAGTTTTGCGTAGCAAAACTGACTCCGTAAGCATTCGCTTTGAGTTTTGCGTAGCACAACCCACTTGGCACATTACTGGTGCTTCGATACTACGTTCTTCAAAGCATCCTTCGATTGAAAGCCTACCACTTTATCAACAGGTTGGCCGTCTTTGAAAACGATAAGAGTCGGGATGCTCATTACGCCAAAACGGGAAGCTGATTCCGGATTGTCATCCACATTAACCTTAGCAATTTTCAAACTTCCAAGCTCTTTATCCAGCTCTTCCAAAACAGGAGCGATCATTTTGCAAGGTCCACACCATGGAGCCCAAAAATCAACCAAAACCGTACCAGATCCTTCAACTTCATTCTGAAAGGATTGATCTGTAACATTTACGATAGCCATAAAAAGTTCTCCTTTATCCGATAAAATAGGTTGTCAACATGTAAAGTATACCACAATAGACCCTATTTTCAACCGCAAACCCGCTTGGCTAACTGTTTCCAGTGCATTCCGCCTTCATCTTGTCACAATCAATAAATGTGGTGTGCAATTTTCACTTCCCCATGCTTTACATTTATCTGTGAAGTTGGGTATACTGAATATAATTCTTCAACCATCGGTTTTACTCAATCCAAGGAGGAATTATGGCTATGAACGATGTAAATCACCCCGAGCTTCATATTAACGAAGAGCCGAGTAATGATTTTCTGGACACGGCGATTGGTTTCGGTGCATTTTTCGCCTTTTTGCTGCTCATGGGCGTTGCCGCAACAGTTATTACGCTGCTAATGAAGTAGGCATCGAGCTTGTTTCAAGCCGATGCTACGTCAGTAAAGTCTGTTCCTTACGGGAACAGGCTTTTTTTGTTTCGATACCAACGGAAAAAGCCCGCTCTCCTACAGAGACGGACTTTGACTGTGCCTATTATTGCAGTTTACTTGCCGCGCTTATTGTAGCCGTTCACCATAATGACCTCAACAAAAGGACGAATTCGGTCCATAATTCTTCTTCCTTTGAACTCTTCATCGCCATCCTTGCTGGTGAAGCTAAAATGCTGCTCCAATGCATCCAAATCATGATTTGACGTGAAAAAGGTTGGCTTGCGGTTCATTCGGTAATTCAGTATTGCACCCATCACATGATCGCGCAGCCACGGGTTCAAATTCTCCGCTCCCATATCGTCGAATACGAGCAAATCCGTATCCTTGAGCGCATCAATGGTTTCCTTCAGCTTCTGCGGATCCTGGAACATCGCCTTTAAATCTTCGGCAAAATCGGGCATGTACACAATGGCACCGGAATAGCCGCTCTTCGCCAGCTCGTGAAGCAGATAACACATCAGGAACGTTTTGCCGGTGCCGAGGCTTCCAGCCAAATAGAGACCCGAGCTTTGCAAGCCTTCATCACGGGTTTTCATAATGTAACGAATAAGACTATCCACAGCTTCCTCACGCGCAGGATCCTTATCGAAAATTTCCATCGACGAGTAGCCCTGTGACAGTGCCCGCTCATCCACATAAAAGCTGCGAATCCGGCTGCGGATAGCCTCCTGATTTTGTCTCGCGATCTGCTTCTTACAGGCTACCTTGGTATCATACAGGTTGGCTTTTCCGGCTTCTGTCTCGACCGATAACAGTGTATAATGCCCTGCAAAATCATTTGGGCACAAATCCAGTCCCGGACAGTTGGAGCAGTTCCGATGCTCGCTCACATATTGATACAGCCGGTTCATGTTGATTTTCATTGTATATTCATCAAGCGTCGGATATTTGGCACGCAGCTTCACCACTAATGGATCAGCAACGATTTGTCTCACCTTTTCCTCGGCTTGTTGACGAAATTTGGAGTTGGGCAGCGACTTTAACGCATCCGCGAGCGATTCCATAGGTTCTTACACTCCTTCCCGTTGTTAAATGACTTGAGCTTGATTCTAGAAGACCAGTGAGTGAGTCTCGCTGCGCTCGTTTTTCACCTAAATACTAGACTTTACCATCAAGCATTTGTGCTCTTCTTCGCATAGCTTCACGCTCTTCTGCACTCCGTGAGGCCGCTGCTGTGCTTGGCTTGTCCTCCACCGTAGGAAGCAGCGGTTTCTGTCTTACTCCACCACGTGCTGTACCCGTATTACGTCCGCCCGCGGCTCCACCCGTACCAGCTCGGCTGCCTGTGCGAGGGGCCGTCTTGCTCTCCTGATACTTGGACTGCTCGCGTATATACTGCACAGCCTGCTCAAAAGAGTTCACCTGCTTGGCCAGCATATCCGTAACGCTGAACTCTATCGATGCCTTGGACCATGAGCGTTTGTTCATATATAAGTAATGGATCATGACATTGATGACTTCTTCTTTCAAGCCATAATTCAAATCGACCTTCGCCAGCGTATCCAGCAGTCCGTCCGGTACGGTACCCTTGGAAAAGATTTTTTCCAATAAAAAGATATAGGGCTCATTCCGTAAAATATAGTTGTACTGATGCTGGTTGCATTCGCCCTGGAAAATATCCGGTACCTGCAAATAAAACTCCATTTCAACTGTTTTGTCACTAGCAATCTCAGTACCGTTCTCCTGATTAGATGACGCTGCTCCCCGAGTCTGCTGATCGACCTTAGCCAAATATCGTCCGCGTTCCTCACCACGCTTCTTATCCTGTCGGAAGACCATGTTAGCCTTGTGCTGCAGCAGTTCAAGCATCAACTCGCCCTGCGGATCAAACACACCATCCTCGTCCAGCAGCCGGCAAATGTCCGTCAAGTACAAGCCGTACTTTTTGGCAACATAATTAATTTGTCCCATCTGCTCCGGCTCGTACTTCAATTGCTCCACGAACACACGATTGCCCGATTCCCGCGGAAAATGCATAATGATATCCGAATACTGAAAGCCTCTATTTGCACTCTCAGGCTTGGTTTCCGAAGGTTTGGACACTGCCGTTTGAAAAAATGCCTGCTCCATTTCCAGATCAATGACCTGCGAATTCAAATGAAACAGCTCGTAGAAAGGAACCGACAAATTTTCCTCATTGGCATCCTTCAGCTCGTCTGATTCCGGCAGCACCAGCTCATCACGCAGCGAATAGATCATATATTTGCCAACCTTGTCCCTGAGCAGCAGGGTCAAATGCTGGTTTTTAAAAAATTCATTCGGTGACAATGGGGCTGACAGCGTGTAGACATACACATAATCATCTGAAACCTCGGCGAACTTCCGCGTCGTTTTCAGTAAGCCCACAGCCTCCAGCTTGGCAGTCTGTTCAATAAAATATTTGCGTCCACGCTCTCCCGTCTCCAGCTCCAGCGATAAGAACAGCCTGCGCTGCTGCTCGGTAGCCGAGTAACCAACCTTATCGATAGGCAGCTGCAGAAACAGTGTATGATATAAGCTGACTGCATACGCTCCGATCATAGGCTGATAGATTGTAGAGAGCATTTTCATATCCAAACCACTTAATGAAAAATCACGCGCCACATAAAAACGGTGATATTCCGAGAAATGATGCATATTCGTAATTCGCATTAACTCAAATCCCATCCATGAATTGTTACTAGTCTAGTAAACTACATTTTAACATAGATTTCGACAGGATGTTATCGCCTGATTTCAATCTGTCTTTCCCCATTTGACCGCCCACTTGTCCATCTCCTTCAGTGCGGTCTGAAAATCAGCCCCTTTTTCTGTCAATGAATACTCGACTGAAATAGGAACAGAAGGAAATACAACACGTAAAACAATCCCGTTTTTCTCCAGGTGCCGCAGTACATCGGTTAAAGATTGTGTTTTGATGATCGCTAAATCTCTATGCAGCTGTTTGAAGCGTTTAGGCCCTTTGGACAGCTCGGCGATCACCAGAAAAGCCCATTTGGCCCCGAGAATTTGCAGTACAGAACAAATGCTGGTAAATTCCTGCTTCTCTTCATTTACGATTTCCAATCCATATCACCTGCTTACTTAAAATTAGTAAGTCCATTTATTTGGATAATGTCCAAATAGTTTGCCTTCTTACATTTATATTGTAACCTTATTATAATTCAATCAAATGATCTCGCAAAGGCCTAATAACGAACATCCATAAGCTGGTTATAGGTGATCAGACGGTACTGCGAGTTACAGAAAGGATTGAATGTAATGAATCGACTCCCTATTTATCTGTTAGCTCTTGGAGTGTTCTTCACCGCAACCTCCGAACTGGTCGTCTCTGGAATATTGCAGGTCATTGCCGATGATTTGAGTATTTCCATCTCTCTTGCCGGACAATTGATTACAGCTTATTCGCTGTCGTTTGCGATTGGAACTCCCATTCTGATTTCACTCACTGCCCGTATGGGACGCAAACAAGTGTTGGTGGGCTCACTCACCATATTTATCCTCGGTTGTCTGATATCCTTTGCAAGTGGACATATCGCGATGCTGATGATATCCCGAATCATACTTGGGGTCAGCTCAGGTGTTTACCTTGTCACTGCATTAGGCACCGCTGCAAGGATTGTCCCCCCCGAGAAGCTGGGCAGCGCAATCGGTACGATCATTCTCGGTTTTAGCAGCGCGATGATCCTTGGCGTCCCGATAGGGATAGCTATTACCAACTGGCTGAGCTGGCAGGCGATTTTTATTGTATTAGCGTTATTCAGTGTATGGATTACATTTGTGATATACCGCCTACTTCCCGATATCGACGGGGATGCTCCTGTTCCGTTCCGGCAGCAATTCAAAGTGCTGGGCAGTTTGGTCATCGTGAGCGGTTTGTTGTTCACCTTTTTCAGAGAATCCGGTAATTCCATCCTGTTCACTTACTTAACTCCATTTATTCAGGACATTTATCATGTGGAATTTTCCAGGATTAGCATCATTATGCTTGTGTTTGGTCTATTTGGCGCATTCGGCTCCCGTTTTGGAGGGTATGGCGTTGACAGGTGGGGGGCGGCTCGTATGGTAACGTTGAGTGTAGTCATTCATGTGGCTGTGCTGGCTCTGCTTCCGCTTTTTGCCGATTCGCTTATGATCGGGTTAGTACTGCTCACCGTTATGGTGGTATCTATGTTCATGTCCGGTCCGGCTATCCAAACGTATTTTATTCAACAAGCACCTCAGTCGTCAGGTCTCGTTCTCAGTATAAATACATCGATTGTTCATTTGGGATTAGCGGCGGGTGCTGGAGCAGGTGGAGTGTTAATCAGCACATCTTCAACAGTCCTTTACAATCCATGGCTGGCTAGCTCTATTGTAACACTCGGGCTGGCTGCTGTACTCATCAGTTTTTGGTCAGGAAAACAACGATCGGTTAAGCTTAGAGGGAAAACAGCAAAGCTGTGATTACGCTTTCTTCTATTAAAATAGGCGACATGATCAGGCCAGACGCACTCCGTATTGAAAAAGCTCCCGCAAGCTTTGTCGCAACAAACCCTTCGGGAGCTTTCCATTTCAGTCTGTAATAATTTCCTTGACTCTGCCCACAGTTCCATCCACGAGCCGGACCTTGATCCCATGCGGGTGGTTTGGTGAATTTGTCAGAATATCCTTGACCACACCTGCAGTCAGCTTGCCACTCCTCTGGTCTTGCTTTTGAACCACCTGTACCTTGCGTCCTGGCACTACATCCTTACGTTGCTGGCCATTCATTATAGCTCACACCTGCTTTCCTCTTACGCTGCACGCTTGGCTTATGTACAGGTCGCTAAAACATTTGATAACCTTTATCACGTAAAGCCTTAATGGTCCAGCCGCTGAGTGCCGCTCCCAATAATCCGCCGACAGCCGGCACATAATCCACAAATGAATACTCCGAAATATTGGATGCGAGAGAGCCTGTCCCCCAACCCCAATAAATGATTAATCCGATAACCAGCACAATATAGCCATAAATCGGAAACCATGTCGTTTTCATCAGCATGTTCAATATAAAACCGAGACCGAAGAACAACACGAGCAACAGCACGGTAACAATCATCAGTTGCAGCACAATCCCCAACTCCTTCAATCGAATGCATCACTATATATTCTATAGAAATTTTGGCTCTGGGTAAAGTGAACGCTTCATGAACGCTTCATATTTTATATATGTACCTTGAGCCTCTAACCATTTGCCCTTTGCTGTCGATTTCGTTACAATAATACAGGCGAGATCGTTTTGCCTAACCGTCTCTTATTCGTAAGAAGTATGTAACATGCATATAAGTAATATCCCTATTCATACATAGAAGGAGTGTTCTTAATGAGCGAAGCGATGCAAACCCTTGAGGGCTGGTACGTTTTAAATGATTTCCGTGCAATTGACTGGACGGCATGGAAAAGCTTAAGCAAGCAAGAAAGAGGCCGCGCGGAGGACGAGCTGTACAGCTTATTAGCCCAATATCAGGCTACTGAGGATCAGCGTGAAGGCAGTACAGCCTTCTATTCTATCGTTGGGCAAAAGGCTGATTTTATGTTCATGCATCTACGGGAAACGCTCGAAGAGCTGAACGAGCTGGAAACGGCGTTTAACAAAACCTTGTTTGCACAAGTAACCATTCCGACATTCTCTTACGTATCTGTCGTTGAGCTGGGCAGCTACATGGCCAAACCGGGTACAGACCCGATGGAAGATCCTGATATTGTTGCACGCCTGAAGCCAACATTGCCTAAAGCACGCCATGTCTGCTTCTACCCGATGAACAAACGCCGCGAAGGCAACGACAATTGGTATATGCTGTCCGTAGACGAGCGCCGTGGATTTATGCGTGCACATGGCATGATCGGACGCAATTACGCCGGTAAAATCAAGCAAATTATCGCGGGCTCGATCGGCCTTGATGATTGGGAATGGGGCGTTACCTTATTTGCAGAAGATGCCCTGCAGTTCAAAAAAATCGTTCATGAAATGCGGTTTGATGAAACAAGCGCACGCTTTGGTGAATTTGGTGAATTCTACGTGGGTAATCTGCTTAATCGCGACAAAATGGAAACTATGCTCAAGCTGTAGCATCATTAAAAGCCTTGCAACTACCGATTTCGGCTGCTGCAAGGCTTTTTCACCCATTATTTGTCGTCTTCGTCCTCATCATTGAATCTGTCATCCCGATTGGCCTCAGCCTTTTGCGCCAGATAAGCTTCGGTGTCCCGATCACGCTGACGCGACTTTTCCTTTAAGCGCTCGATAGCGGGTAGAATAAGAATGTCGATTTCTTTTTGCACCGTATAAACCAGATCATAACGGGTCTGGGATTCCAGAAAATGTCCCACATCAATCAGTGCGTTATAGCGATCCAGCTCTTCCCTCGTCAATAACCCGCGTACCTGTACGCTGCAGTGCCGCATATCTAGAAACGGCCTTTCTTCAGCACCAGTGGAATGCCGCCAATAATGTACAGGTACCGCATATCGATAACCTTTTTCATAATAGCTGCCATACCGCCTTTGACTTTACGTGAACCCACAATTCCGATGGCTTCGCCGCGTCCAAGTGAAGCTACTGTACCTTTGCTTTCATAGGTAAAGCTCTTAAGCTGCTCCCCGCGAATCGATGCAACCAGATTGTGTGCACAGATATCCGCCTGCTGAATCGAAATTTGGGCAGTTGGTGGATATGGGCGACCTTCCGGGCTGAATACAAGCGAACAATCGCCTAGTACATACACATTATCATGACCAGGAGCACGCAGATTTTCATCAACCTTGATTCTTCCACGCATCGTTTCAAAGCCCGCATCATCGAGCATATGGTTGCCGCGAATACCGCCGGTCCAAACCACTGTAGCTGCTTTGATTTCTTCTCCGGTTGCCAGAATGACTCCATCTGGTGTGCATTCTTTGATCGCTGTGGCAATTTTGAAGGTTACCCCTTTATTTTGCAGCACATTCATTGCATATTCAACAAGCTCCGGGTCAAAACCAGGCAGTGCTGTTGGTGCAGCTTCAACGTTATATACTTTCACAAGGGAAGGATCGACATCATATTCTTTGCACAGCTTCGGAATACGGTCCGTGATCTCTCCAATAAATTCGATTCCTGTAAATCCGGCTCCGCCTACGATAAAAGTCAAGTAATCCAGACGGTTCGGCTCCCGTTTAAACCGGGCAAATTGATACTCGATGTGCTCACGAATAAAGCGAACACTGTTAATGCTGCGAATGCTGAGCGCATATTCCTTCAAGCCAGGAATACCAAAGGTTTCAGGCTCTCCGCCCAATCCCACAACCAAATAATCGTAAGAAAGCGTACCTTCCTCCAGTATAACCTTCTTCTCTTGTGGGCGAATTTGCACAACTGTCGATTTAACAAAATCAATTTTGAATTCATCAATTAACTTAAGAATATTGACACGCGCATTCTCGGGATTATCCGTTCCTGCAGCCGGCATGTGTAAATGTGTAGTAATATAGTGGTAGTCATGTTTGTTAACAAGTGTTACATCAGCTTCGTTATAGTTCAATTCCTTTTGTAAGCGAATAGCCGTTACAATACCGCCATATCCTGCTCCCAAAATGACTATTCGAGGTATTCGACTCATGGTTAATCCCTTCCATCCGTTAGTTTCTTTTTCTTTTTATCATTCATTGTAATTGTTCACAAAATCATTTGTGAAAATTTACACAAAGTACATCGCGGGTCATTTTCTAACGAATAGTTTGATCCAATTGAAATAAAAATATGACCGTTCACGTGTCAGAAATCACATCTGTGTAAACAAGTTCTCAAGACATAGTATACTGTAAAGTGACAAATAGCAAGTTTTGTTTTGGTTAATATACAGGTAAAAAACGTAAACTAACATGAGTATTTAAACGTTTCCTCCTAATTGCTGACTATTTTCTGCAGCTCCTTACGTTTCCTATAGGATACCTTTACGACTTCCATTCATATATTCACTTATTGTTCACAAATTTATCATGTAATATATCCTTCCATTCTGTCATCATGTATAATATAATTCGAATATTAATAATTGATAGTCATTATCATTGATAATTATTATCACTGATATTTAATTAATTCAGGGAGGTACAATAAGCACATGCAAAATGAGATTGTGGATATTATTATCGTAGGCGGCGGTCCTGCTGGTATGTTTGCCGCTTTTTATGGAGGTATGCGTCAAGCAAGCGTAAAAATTATTGAAAGTATGCCCCAATTAGGTGGTCAATTGGCTGCTTTGTATCCGGAAAAGTATATTTATGACGTAGCCGGCTTCCCAAAGGTAACGGCTCAGGAGCTCGTTAATAACCTGGAGCGTCAGCTGAAGCATTTCCCATTGGATGTTCGTCTGGAAGAAAAAGTATTGCAAGTGATCAAGAAGGATGAGCGTTTGTTCGAAGTCGTGACCGACAAAGGCGTTCATACCTCCAAGGCGGTTATCATTACCGGAGGCGTAGGCGCATTCGAGCCAAGACGTCTGGAGCTGCTTGAAGCTTCCAAATACGAGAAGAAAAACCTTCACTACTTCGTTAGTGATTTGCATAAATTCAAAGGTCAAAAGGTACTGATCAGCGGTGGCGGCGACTCTGCTGTTGACTGGGCGCTCATGTTGGAGCCAATTGCCGAGAAAGTTTATCTGACACATCGTCGTGATAAATTCCGTGCCCATGAGCATAGTGTGGAAAACTTGAATAAATCCACGGTTGAAATTTTAACCCCCAAAGAAATTACTGCGCTTCACGGTGAGGATTATATCAACAGAGTTGTACTGACTGATTGCAAAAGCGGTGTAACGACTGATGTCGACGTTGATGCGGTTATCGTCAACTTTGGTTTCATTTCCTCTCTGGGCCCGATCGCTGAATGGGGCTTTGAAATCGACAACGGCTCTATTATCGTCGATTCCCGCATGGAGACAAGTATCCCCGGGATTTTTGCCGCCGGCGACATTACCACTTATCCGGGCAAGCTGAAGCTGATTGCTGTAGGATTTGGCGAAGCGCCAACTGCTATTAACAATGCCAAAGTATATATCGATCCTACTGCCAAATTATCCCCAGGTCATAGCAGCAATATGAAAATGTAGTTTATTAACATGAAGCTCATCATTTTGAACCAAAAAGGATATTCCTTCCGGCTAAGCCCGAATTTGGAATATCCTTTTTAGATTGCCTTGTCGTTCCAATCTATGATGAGAATTAGCTCACCTGCGCTTCGCCATTAGTGTAGTAATCCAAATTGATTTGGCGATGTTTGATCTCGTCCCTCAGCAGATTAATAAATTCCGCCTCAAGCTTCAAATCGATGGCTTTGAAATAACAGTGAATCAGTACTTCATTGCTCATTAACCTCATCAATAATCACCCAAATTCTGTAAAGTAAAATCATATTACCATGTTCAACCAAATAGAACAAGTGTTCCGTTATCCACAGGATATTGTGTATAAGCTGTGCGCAATTTGTTGGTAAGTGTAATAAAGTGACTGTTAGCGCAGTGGATAATGTGGACAAGGTTATACACAGGTGATCAACTCCGAAATTTGTCGTAAAATTTATAGGTTAGTTTTGGAAGTTATCCCCATAATAAGATGATTTTATTTTTATTTACCCCATTCTTATAGTTTGAATCGTTTTACAGCAATTTGGCGCGTATATATAGGCATACAAAAAAGCCCCCTATCCTCTCGATGCATGTGCATCTACAGGACTGGAGGCTTCATCAGATGAAGTCTTAGACTTCCACTTTATCGTCGCAAGGTTCTGGAGTTCCTTCATAGTCAGCAGGCTTGAACGATGATCCGCAGCCGCAAGAAGCTACCGCATTCGGATTATCAATGGTGAAGCCGCCACCCATGCCGCTGTCTTTAAAATCGATCTCAACGCCGTATAAATACTTGGCGTAGCAAGGATTTGAACGAATCGGCTTGTTTAATATGAGAGTTGTTGATTGTAATGTAGATTACGGATTGCATTGTCCTAAGCTTGTGGATCATGCTAACACCAGTATACCCAAACTTATGCGATTAAACCAGTATTTTCTTCACTCCATTAAAGATCGACTCCCTTGCACATACACAACCGATTTATCCCCTTCCTTATAAATCTAATCTTCATAGAAATTAGGTGAAAAATAAAAGTCGAATTTTGACAACCAATAAACACTTATAAAAACCAATAGAATAGCCCAAAGCTACTCGCTCATATTATTAAACCGTTTAATTCCAATAGATTGAATTATTCCTATATATTCAAAAAAACAATTCACCTCGTCATCAAGATCCAATAATAATATTCAATCACCGAACCACACCCCACGTTCACATCCAATCAGACGAACAGATTTTGCTCGTTAACGGTTTGTATTGTAATAGTGATAACTATTTCCTTCTAAACAACAAAGAACGTTCTGGAAGCATTTTAGCGTACGCAAATGAAATAGTGATCTTTCTACCAAGCAAAAGAGAGTAGCTTTGCTACTCCCTGTTAAATGCTCATATAGTTTTTCATACATCTACAAATGCTCACTTTACCGCCTTTTTAACATTTCCTCCAGCTCTTTTCGTTTTTCCTCTTTTGTCATTTGATCAGCAGGCTTGTACTCGCCTTTTGCGTTATAGTCTGCTGGATTCTTTGACACACCAGTCTTCGGAACGTATTCACCATTCTTGTTATAGTCTGCTGGGTTCTTAGATGGTGCTTTTGAGTCCTTTTCAAGTTGCTCCTTAGTGTATACGGGCTTATCGGTTGTTGTACTCTTACCGCTTAATGATGTACTGGACGATTGCGAACTGCTACTGCTTGGTGTGGTAGTTTGATTGCTGCTAGTTGAAGGTGTACTTGTTGTTATCGATTGTGGTTTGCTTTCCGTAACCACTGCTGGCGTTGGTTGTGTATTTGTAGGTATTATCTTATCATTGCCGCACCCAGCCATGAAACTGACCGCTATGACGCATATAAATAGAATCTTTGTTTTATAAATGGTTCTCACCTTATTCCCTTCCCCTAAAAATTATTTTTTTACATAGCTTAGTCCAACTGTGTAGCTTGGCTTTGATAACGAGCCACCGTTATACATAGCTAGATCGATATTGCTGTCAATGCTTTTAAATTGAGCTAATAGTGTTAGTTCATTTGACCTCATAGCCATTTCAGCCATGCCTCTGAAATCATTTGCATACACCTTTTTGTATGCCTTGATTGCTATATCGTCTACCCTCCATTTGAAATCATCTTGACCATTCTCATTGTTGTAAAGGGAACTCAAATCCATATCAAGAAGTGTGTACACCCCAAACAAGTCATCAAACTCTGACATACTTTCCGTCAAATACATAACTTCGATTAATCCAGTGTTATTGAAGATATATCCGACCTTGCCCTTTTCACCCAGTTCAAATGTATAGTCATACACAATTTGATTATTACCCTTGCTATCTTTCCTCTCCAGAGTAGGCTTGTCGCTCCTAGATGCTTTTACTTCTGACTCACTCATTCCCCATGATAATGTGAAATATTTGTCATTATCTTTTTTTCTTATATCTTGCTTAGAGGGAGAAACCAAAACTCCCCTTGAATAGTTACCCATTCTAAGGACATTTCCATTTTTATCATATTCAACACCAGAACCATCGTAATTATTTTCGATAAAATCTCCTTGATAATAATGAGCATCTGAATAAATTAATTTACCTTCACCATGCCATTTCCCATTTTGCCAATATCCTTCATATTTAGAACCATCGTCATATGTAGCCACACCATACCCGTTAATAACACCATCAACAAAAAATCCCTCGAATTTACTTCCATCCTTTAAAACCATCGTACCTTTACCGTTTGGTTTTCCATTAACAACTTCGCCAGTGAATGTGCTTCCTGTCAGGGTATTAGTTATAACCATTGCGATATTTTCAGTTTGACTCTTCACATCAATTCTTCTATTTGTACCATCCCATGCAATTTTCATTCCGCTTGCTTCTCCAATGAACCTCAATGGAACAAGTGTATTCCCATTGATAATGGTAGGCGAAACCTCTAGCGTAAAGGCTTTCCCCCTTACATATGCCTGATTATTTCCAATATTCATCTGAATATCTGCCCCATCCTTTAGACCAAGAATGGTTTGGTCTTCAGGATGCCACGAAACCTCATAACCAAATTTTTCAAAGATTGCCCTCAGTGGAACTAACGTCGTCCCATCTTTTATGACAGGCTCTACTTCAAAGCTTAACTGTTGTCCATCCACGTAGACAGTTATTGCATCATCCGCAAAAACGTTTGTCGGCAATGCTATTGAAGTCGCAAACATTGAAGTAAGCAATAAAGACTTTATAATTTTCATGTTAGTTCTTCCTTCCTATGTATTTATAACTACCACCAATAATATCGTTTATATACGATATTTTCAAGTTATATTCTGATTTGAACATCTGTATTATTGTACTATGCTCCCCTACGCTTGATAGAAAGGGAGCGTGGATTTATGTCATCCGATTTTGTCAAACTAGTAGGAGAACGAATCAGGACGATTCGTAAAGAAAAAGGCTATACACAAGAATCATTAGCAGAAAAATCAGGTGTTTATATAACGTATATATCCGACATCGAGCGTGGAGAACGAAATATCACTCTGGAAACCTTAGATAAAGTGATTACTGCATTAGATATCCTTCCCAGCGAACTGTTTAAGTTTGAAAATATTGAATCAATCGAAGAACGAACAGATAAGAAGATTTTACTGAATGCCCTTAACTCATTAGTTTCAGGGAGAAAAGTTGAAGAGATACAATTGGTATTACGAATGATGAAAGATATGCTAGATACATATTCAAAAATCAATAAATAATTTTCAAATGATTAAACCTCATAATCACGGCAGACTCTATTCCTCTAGCCCCATATCTATTGATATTAACCAACACAAAGAAGACGCTCAGGCACACTCCTGAAGCGTCTGTTATTATACTATGCACCCTTTCACAAACTTACATGAAAGAAGAATTTTATGGAATCAATTCATAACCTGATTTAATACTAATCGTTGCTTTATTTGCATTAATTTAATTTTCACTAACCGCTTTTATTTCCAAGTAACTACCTAATATCCACGAAGTAAACCCAATCAGACACCAATAAAAAATTGCCCAAAATGAAAAATCCCACATTATAAGCCAACCTGCAAATATAATCTCACATACAATAATACCAAACGCATTGCCATGTTCACGTAAATGTTTATATGACTCAATATATTCACTTTTTACGGGATCTTGTAATCCTTCAGTTTTTTTACTAATTTTCGATATACTACCTCTATACTTACTCAAATATAAATAAAATATCCCAACATTTGGAAACAATAAAATCAACATTATCATTATTAAGAATGTAACTATGAAAGTAATACTATGTCTCAATTCAGTGGTACCACACATTACTATGAAGAATAGAATTAAAAATAGAGATAGTAAAAAGATAACGCCTTTCTTATCAGTCTTTTTGGAATTTACAAAAAAACCCATCCAAGCGAAACGTATTCCATGTAAAACTAAAATAATCATACTAGAAAAATACATATATAGGAAACCAGATACCACAATAACAATTGCTGCAAGAATAGGGAAACCCGTTTGTTTTAACGTAATTTTGTTATCGCCAAACTTACTTGGAAAAAGATCAGTACCACCTAAAGTTTTCAAAACATCAATTGCATCTTCTTTCCCTACATCATAAGTTGTTTCATACAATAAACTTGCTATTTTGGCACCTATCTTTTCCTCATCTGGGAGCATCCTAACAGCTCCTAGTATTTCACCTGCTTTAAGCGACTCTTTAGCTTGTTGTTTTTTATACTTGCATTCTAATTTCTGTATTTCACTTGAATTTTGTTTATTATTACATAATTTTTCAATTTTAGTAGATATTTCACTTTTAAAAAAGGAAGTAGTAATTTCATTATTGTAATTAATCACAAGATAGAATAAAACAACTACTCCAAATATTGTTCCAAGTAAATATCGAACTAGATAAAACTCCCAAAAACGATTTCCACCCATACTAACCTCCGAAACTGTCTACATTTATACAATCCTTTCACTAATATAATAGAAGAATTGATCAACTGCATTTCTAAATAAATGTCCTTGTTCTGTGATCTTTTCAATTTTCACTGAGTCCATCTTTCAACTCCTGCATTTAGATGATCTTTGTTATCCAAAAGTAAAAGATAGCTAGAAATCCTGCTCCTACAACAAGCCGTACTATTTGATTTGGAATCCATCGTAAGAAACGCATCCTTAACAACAATCCAAGTAGTACTCCATAAACTATCGTTGCAACAATCAGTAAGAGCAGCTTGTTTCCTCCAAATAAACTCCATGTATCAATCTCAACACCTTCAAATATGTTCTTTGATACACTATTAACTATTTTCTCACCCATTGAAGATATCCAATATTTGCTGACCATACTTCTCTACTTTTACTTTGCCAAATCCTTTAACTTCTAACAGTTCTTCTACTGATTTTGGATACTTAACTATCATTTCTTCCATTTCGTTATTATTATATATAATATAAGCCTTGATGTTCTCTGCTTTCGAAGTTGCTAGTCTGTATGCCGTAAGCTCTAGGCGAAGTTGTGCTTCGTCTTTTCTTAGAAACGTTTCACTAGAAAGTTGGTACTTTGCTTCCAAATCCATTTTTATTGGTGTGTTAAATTTGTTTAACAATTCTGCAATATTATTCATGTCTTTTTCCGCTAAGTCATAAGTATTTGCTTTATCATTCTGATACTTCTCTAGTGTTACTTTTATTTGATCATACTTTATGATTGTTCTTTCTATCTCCGCAGGGCATTTGTTCTTGTTAATTATAGTTTTAGGATTAGCCATCACCACAAGCGACAAGATTGGCATGTTATTGATCTTCAATTCTTTCGATAAGACATGTTTGATTATATCAACATGTCTTGCATTCTGAGTAACAGGACTATATATGCCTTCTTTATACTCTTTTCCATACCTGTTCTTCATAGTTCTCACAAAGTTTCCTTCATGGTCAATACTGATATTACCACTTAATTTTTTCGTTTCCAGGATACAAGTGAACTTGTTCGAAATAACGACAAAATCTAGTTGAGCAACGTAATCGCCATACTGAATCCTTACGTCATGTAAGCACAAAATTGGCAAGAATGAATTTTTTAACTCAAAGTAAACGTTATTCTCCCCATCAATTCCATACTTCAGGAGTTTCATGTCTCTTTCAATATTGTCCTTCTGCTCCCCTTCGTTAACCTTTTTGAAGAGTTCTTTTAAGGCTATTAAGTGAGGATTATCTTTTGTAAAGTCCTTAATGAAAATTGGGCTTTGAATTGTTCTCTTGCCGAAAATCTTATTAAATAATGACATATATCCTATCTCTCCTTAACTCTTTGATGAAGATATGTAGTTCGTTAGTAGGAGTAAAAGCTTATCATGTCAGATTATACCACAATAATCCAATTTTGTATTCGGTTTGTGACTTACTTACTAGTTGAGGATGATCTTCTATAACCTTCAAATCACATGTGTTTCTTAAATCACCAATCACAATCGCATCATCAAAAAAAGAGCATTCATTATCGAATGCTCCCACCATTACATTATCATACCACTCATCTATTTCACTGTAGTTTCTTTGAACAAGTAAAAGGAACCTTTACCTTTGCTACTTACATAAAATTTAGGCTTTTGCGTATTTTGAAGATCAATTTGAATTTCCTTAACTTCATCTTTGCCTAACTCAAACTCTTTTAAGATTTGATCTTTATCTCCAGTCACTTTCACTTTTGCACCGTTACCTTTAATACCAATAACAGCATTCATTTTTGAGTAGGATTTCCCCAAATCTAAAGAGGTGATCCTAAAATCACCACTATCAGTGATGAGATCAAGTCTATATGCGCCGTTATATTGCTTTCCATTTAATATCAATTGATCTTTGTCCATTAAATCTTCAGCATCTGCTTTAACGGTTCTTGTATACTTAATATCTTTTGAAAGCAAGCTAATTCCATCCACTTTCTCACCCAATACTACAGTTTTGCTCTCACCATCGTAATCGATTGGTGTGTTCAATGCTGTTGAAACTGACCGTAGTGGTACATATGTATTTCCATTGTAAGTAATAGGCATCATTTCATTACCCTTTTCATCACTTGGACGCCAGTCAGCCCCATTCACTTTGAATTTAATCTCTCCATTTAAATATGCTTTGATTTCTTCTAAAGAAGATGCTGCTAATGCCCCTGTTCCTAATCCCATTAACAACGTAGTTCCAATTACCCCTGCTAATACTCTCTTTTTCATATACAATTCCCCTTTCATTCTCAACTACAATCTAAACAATTCGATAAATTACTATTTTATCCTTCTTTTTACATGGTTATATTTACCTAATTAAAAGGATTTATGGATATTTTGTCGAAGTAGTATCAAAACAACACCCTAAATTAACAAGAAAGAAGGTCTGATTATGTTCCAAGCAAACCAAGAGTTACGATCACCATTCGATTTTGACAATGCCAGGTTTTTTGCTATTCCCGTACATGTGTATCAAGAAGGTGAGAAAATTGATTATGGGAGGATAAGTAAACATACGGATGAATGTGTGGTTGTTAATGGAGATTACTTTATAAAGGAAAATTGTGTGTTTAAAGTAGCATTTTGACGCAAAAAACCATCTTAGATGTTTAAATATAAGATGGTTTTTTGTATTATTAATATAATATATTTTACACCTATCACCAGTTTTATAAAAATGAAAGATATACTTTCATCTTATAAAACTAGCAATAGGACTATGCTTCTTACTAAAGCTAACTTACATTTTGAGATTTAAGAACTTTTCCATGAAATAATAATACGCTTCTTTTTTCTTTTTAATTGCACTTCCCACTCAATTTTCTTACCTAAAAAAAATACAAGTAATGCAAAAACTATAACAATATTTATGTCAAGCAAAACAACAGCCTCCTCCGATATATTAATTTATATTAATATTCGAAGCATAACCCCAAGTTATTTTAGCATAATACATTATTACGAGCAAGATAATAAAACTAAAGTTTTATACTATGTTCTTATTTCTTCATTGTTCCTTATACCTTTACGCAAATCTAGCGTAAATTCCAGTAACATTGGCTTCAGTAAAATCCCAATTTCCTTTTGCTTTAGTTAATGCACTAGAACCTGCTTGAATCGTTATGTTCCCATATGCGTAATTAGGAGAAATGACTAAATCCGCTCCACTTCTTGGTTCAATATGTAAAACCCCACCAGCTTGATACATTCCACCACGATCTTCACCTTGATAATAAAAATCCAGATATGAAAAATTCCCACTAGAAATATTGATACCATGATATTGATCAGAAGAGTTATATGATTTTATGCCACTTGTATCCATCTGTAGCCTTGCACCGTTCGAAGCTGTTTTAAATATAGTTCCTACGATAGTTCCACCTGTGATATTAGGACTCTCAATAGACGTTTGTGTAATCTTTGTTGCTGTTATATAAGCTGGAACTGTTGGTATAAATGTATTACTTGGCAATGCACCAACTTGAGCTGCTGTTGGCTTGTTCATGTAGCTCCAATCAATGGTAGCATTTGCTCCAAGTGTAATTCCTTGAATTACATTGATTTGATTAGCCGTTAATGTACCAGTGTATATACCGCTATCATTGATCAACGTAGTTCTACCATTCCATCTTGAGCTTCCTGAAAGTAAATTATCTGCAATAGTTCCATTGCCAACAACAATTTGATTAGCAAAAATACTACCAATCATTGCTGATCCAATCTTAGCGGTTGTAGCATCCAATTGTTCAACCTTGATCTTGTCAATAAATTGTCCACCAATTGTACTAGCTCCAACTAACACATTAGTTCCATTAATCTTAAGCTCTCTTGCATTAATTGAACCATCGATAACCAAATTTCCAGTAATAGCATCATATGAAAGTCTATCTGTCCATGTTCCACTAACATTCTTTTGGAACTTAAATCCATCAGTTGCATTAAGAACAGTTCTAATTGCGTTATCGCTTTTAGTAATTACAAGACCATTCACTGAATCGATTACAACGCCATTGTAAGCCTTCCCCAGATTGACTAGACTATCTTTAAAGGTAGGATCTAACTGACTTGTAGGAAGACCACCAGTGATTGTCAGGCGAGTTCCTGCTATGGTGACTCCATTACCATCTACAGTAAAAGTCTTCATTCCAGTTTCATCAGATGCATCTATTTGTAAATTTACTCCTGCTATTAATTTTCCGAATACCCTTTCCGCTATGATTAATTGAGGTTGCAGTTTCCAATATAATTCCTCAGTCAGAATCTTCATATCTGGTTTCTCCGTAATCGTTTCTATCATTAAATTTTTCACTTGTTCTTGTGTAACCTGTTTAAGAACCAAAGAACCTCCAACACCCTCATAAGAAATTTCATTGAATACTTTCTTATATGTAGTTAATGCATCATATCCTAGTCCAAGGAATTTCTCCGCTAGTTCTCCAGCTTCTTTTGTTTTAATACCTGCTGCCCAAATTGCAACATCATTAGATTGATTTATACCCATCCTTTTTTCGATAATTTCAAAATTGGTTTCTGATGAAATATCATATACTATGGAACAATTTGATAGCACTGAACACACCACTATAGCTATTTTCTTATTTATGATATCCTTACATAGGATACGTGCTATACGACTAATATCTTTAACTTTTCTGTCTTGCAATTGCAAATATGTTCCCATAATCTTATATGCAGTATCCATATCGCCAGAACAGAATATAACACTTCCGTCTATACTCCATAGTTTTTCCCCATCATCACTCAATCTATATATCTGGTCATTAAGATTAGTAGAAATCGCTGTATCCGATCCAATCAGAATTGTTCTAAGCGTTTGTAATATTAAACATGATGACATATGGTTTCACCAACGCTTTCCTTCGAATCAATGTATTCCATATATGCTATTACCTTCTCTTCGACCATACTACTTCTAGCATTTTCCCAATTACTAATTAAACCCTTCGTACAGCCAAGGATATTCGCTATTTCTATAAGTTTGATCCTACTTTTCAACCTTTTTGCTCTGTATATTTCTCTAATATTATCCACGTAAAAGCAACCCCTTATTAATTTTAGAACGCAAAAATAAGAGAAAGTCAAATTTGACCCTTCTCTTAATAAATTATATTTGCAGTTCATTTACCTACTATACTAGTATACCATCTCGATTAATATTTGTCAAATATTTACATTTTATAAGTAATATTAGACTTTTTCTTGTCTTAAACTATTACCTCATTATATTGATTTACCAACACTCCGAGAAAATTATTTGTAGTTATGGCTTATTCCATCCTAGTCGGTTCCTAAACCTTCTTTAAGAGTGTCAGTTCAACCCACGATCCCATCTTCTTGTGTATTAATATAGAAATGTCCTTTATCTCCAATGCAACCGTGGTCCGTTCACTTAATGAGGGATATTAGTACATATTTAAATCTCTTCATTTTTTCGCTTCAAGCAAAAGTCGATGTACTCTAAGATAAATCTCCTTTCAAATTCATCAAGTTTGTAATATTCTTGCTTGTTTAAAATTTCCTGTTCTCCGTTAACTAGCCAGTCAATTGAAACATTAAAGACTTCACTTAGCTTTGATAATAACTTCATTGTTGGATTATCAGACTTTCCACTTTCTAATTGACCAATTGCTGAGGGAGTGCAATTAGCTAATTCCGCTAATCTTCTAGCTGTAATCCCTAACTCTTCTCTTTTAAGTTTTACTCTATCTCCAATAATGTAACTCATTCTATCACTCCGTCCAAAGTTATAAATATAAAATAAAATATACATAACTAAATGTCAAATGAATAATATATTTAATATAAACCAACTAAAACCTTTATTTACATTCATATTCACTCGTATATATTAAATATATTTAATTTATTTATTGACACCACTTTTGTTTTTATGGTATATATTTAACAAGCCGATTTACAAAATAAATACTTTACAAGGGGGAACAATGGATTAATTGAAATAATTTCTCGGTTATTAACTAGATTATGTCTCAATGCTTCACTGCAATTTGTTACTGAAATTAATATATCGTAAAAATTACGTTATACAGTTAAATCAATATCTAATTTTGACACTATAACAATAACTTATCTATTTTTCATACTTTATTTTAAGGAGAATGATCATGATTACAAACGGATTAGTATTAAATGCAAAACCAATTAATAACACAAGAAAAGCATACGCGTACTACACAGGCAATGTAAGTCACATTATTCGTAAGGGAGAGTTGATTGATGCTATTCGGTTGACTATAACATATGATGAAGCAGAGGCTTCAAAACAACCAACCTATCGTTTGGCTAGAGGTAATGAACTAGAGTGGTGGTCATCTATATCAGAATACATACCCAAGAATGAAATTATTGAATGTATTGATGGTCTATATTTATGGAATGAAATTTGGTCAACCGATGAGGATGGATTTGAGGATTATTCTTGCGGATTTACAAAAGTTATTCTTGATAAGCATTCAAGTTGAGGTTCTTCAACGAGCAAGTTTCTTGCTGCAAAAGGAGCATCCTTTGGGAAGCTCCTTTTACTAAATTATATTGAAGGAGCGATTAAACGTTAATCCTTGTCACGTTCAGAATGTATACCGAATGAAATTTTAGAGGGTAATACGTTATCCTTTGTTTTATATTCTATTAAAATATCTGGTAAACACTCTCTGGTAAGAATCAAACCACTTATTGTTGATTTAATTATTTCTAAGTCTTTTAGGTCCATTTTCGTTAATTCGTCCAATGAAAATCTTATTTGTCCGAAATGATGTATAAAAGCTTTGGCTATGGAGTCTTTGTCTTCTTCGGATAAACGTTCAAATTCAGTCCAGACTTCTTTAGCCTTATCATTTCCCATTAACGTCACCTCCTTGATCCAAATCATTTTTTAATGTTCCCAGATTTATCTTTGCTTTGCAACCAAGATGCTGTTTTTGCAGTAAACTGCCTGTTAGCACAACACGGTCTGCTGGCATAGACGGCAGCCGCGTCTTAGTTGTTTATTGAGCTAGAGTACTCCGTTAGCGTAATAGCGCGAATAAGGTACTCAATCAAGGGGACCCTTGTGCTGCCGCAACAATGCCGCAATGTCGACGCCGTCTATCGTCAACCCTTCGATATCGCAACCTTCAATACTGACGCCTCGTAAATTTGTGCTATCCACAGAGGTCCCCTACGTGTGACAACAAAATCGCACGTAACTCCTCTATTTCGGTAATCACTGCTAGAGGGTGAGGCTCTTGAGGTACTTCATAATTCTTCTTATTTAACCATATAGCTTTCAACCCTTCTTGTATTGGAGCTGCAACATCATTTGTCCAAGAGTCGCCCACGACAAGTACCTGTTCTGGTGGTAAAGAAGTCATACATAGAACATAATGATAAATTTCTGGGCTTGGTTTTTCATAGCCGATAACTTCAGATATGAACACATACTCTTTTGGAATGATACGATCTAATCCGATTGCCTCCAATTTATCATTCTGCCACCCTTTGCTTCCATTCGTTAATACTCCTATTTGATAATAATTACTAAGATCCTTAATGGTTTTGTTTATCATCACATTAGGCTTCATATGCTTTTTACTTATTGATTGGTAGAACATTTCAAAGTTAATTGCCGTTTCTACATCCGTTGTTTTCCCCATTTGATCCATAGAATAGAGAAAACGTTTAGTCCGATATTCGTCAAAAGAAATTTGTTTGCTATCTAATTTCTTTACTAAGAATTGTTCTACATTACTAAAGACTTCAAATAAATCGTTACTATTCATTTCACTGGTGAAAAAATGATTTCTGAACGCGTCCTTAACACTATTTTCCCAATATTCGTCAAAGTGTAAAAGTGTATCATCTAGATCAAACAAAACCAATTTAATTGGGTACATAATACTCTCCCATCCATTATGTGATGATAAAGTTAATTATACTCTACGGAACCCTGACTCAGGCATTTTAGTTCTACTCCTTTCCCTTTTTCAAAGTACAATCCTGCAAGTTAGCTTAACGAACCATCTTCTTTTTGCATCTCAATAAATTCATCTTTCGTTAAACCAAACAAACCTGAAATTTACATGATTCTCTTTCAAAGGATATCATCATGACTCATCTATCCCTCCTGAAATATTTCTAATTAACCAAGTATATATTTTCCTTTTTTATACCTATAGTACCATTTGGCATATCGCTGTAGTTGATAATATTATCGTTCTTTTCAAAATACAGCGCGGCGATTTGCAGTGCCTATACCCTCCTACAATATACATTTTTGATAAAAAGTAATATCCCAGCCCCCTTTCCCCTAATAGAATACGAAAAAAAAGCATCCACTATTATTGGGATGCTCTCTCATTTATAGGTTCCGTTGATTAATTTGTATTGGTATAACTCAGTATTTCGGCAACAAACCAGGTTACCAGTGAACCCCATAGCCAGCATCATGAACCCATCGCGCGTCATTTCGTACATCGGTCTGTTCTCGCCTTTTTTATCGAAATATTCAACGGACTTAAAATTAAGGTCGTTAAAATTCTCAATGTTTTCTATCTTCCCGACTTCCAAGGACAAGCGAATAAAGACCAAATTCATTTACTATGTTTGCTTCTCCTTGTTGACCTATGTTAAACATAGACCGCTCATCTTCGTCTAGTTTTTTGATTGCCTGTGTTGGATTCTTAATATCTAATACATCACATACATCTTTGGCAACCCACCATGGCTGATTGTTTTTCTATGCAAACTAACATCCATTATTAAATGGATGCCTTCTCCTGTTCATATTCATTTGTTCTTCTATAAAACGTATTAGGTTTCATATCAACTCTACGCATTGCTTCTACCGCGGTAATGCTTCCAGTTTTCCATTCCTCATAAACAACAATAAACTCATTGCTAATTTCACGTTTTGGTCTACCAAACTTAACTCCGCTAGCCTTAGCGGTGGCTATTCCTTCCATTTGCCTACTATTGATTTTTTCCTTTTCTCTTTCAGCCATATACGACAATAATTCTAATACTATAGTGGAAATGACTTTTTCTAAACCATTCTTGTATTGCCTGGTATCTAAAATTGGCATATCCAAAATAACAATATTCGCGCCAATTTCCTGAGTGATTTCCTTCCATTCCTTTTTTATCTCTTCTGCGTTTCTGCCTAACCGATCCAGCTCTTTAATAAAAAGTATATCGCCTTTTCTCAATACCAACTTTAATGCTTGGTATTTTGGTCGGTCAAAATCCTTACCGCTTTGCTTGTCTATGTAAAGATCGCGTTCTTGAATGTCCAAACCTTTCAATGCTTCAATTTGTCTTGCTTCATTTTGCTCTTTCGTTGAAACACGTATATAGCCAAAGCTCCGTATCTCTCCCATATTGGCTCTCACCCTTCGATTGGTTTCCAGTATATTAGCATGTTATTTCAAAACATACCAGTTTTATTTGAAATGTTTCAAATATGGAAACCCCACATTTTGAAAGGCAAAATACTATAAAGAATGGAAGTTGAATCGGCATGGCATAAAGTATACTTTTTGAAACTAAAGAATTTAGCTTTGTTACTATTGATTTGCTTCATCCTAGCGTACTAATTACCCAGACTCGATTAGATAAACAAAAAAACGGCTTCAAACTCTTGATATGGTTAGAATGTGCCGTTTTTTCATATGTAATAATTACTTTTGTCAAATAAGTCCATGCTAATTTTACAACCCGATATTTATGTAGACACTTGCTCTAAAATGCAAACCATATTTTAACTCTTATGATGTAGAACCAGACCAGAGTGCATTCTCATCAATGCTAATGTCCAGCCTTTTATCACTTTTTTTTTGAGACGAGTTTTGTACCAATAGCTGGATATGGATTGAGTGATTTAGTGAATCGGTAAGAAAGTCTCATATACATTCGTTTTGTTCTTTGCATAAAATTAGCTCTCTTTTGGAATCTCTTTATATCTTGCGACTCTACTAAATAGAAATTAAAGTAAATATTCCCATGTCATACGAAATATTATATTATAGTTGTATTAAACCTCTGAAAATTCACTATTTGTTTCGTTTGATCCAACACAACTTGAATTTAGGATTATTGTTATTGGATCGGTATTGATAAAGACTCATTGATTTTAAATACAGACAAGAATTGAAGTAATATACTTAATTGGGTAATAGAAATATTGGAAAATTAGAAACTGTACTTTGGGAAGGAAGATTTCAAATATGCGACCAAGAGTATTTATTAGTTCAACTTATTACGACCTTAAATATATCCGAAATAATATTGAACGCTTCATAGAACAATATGGCTTTGAGCCAGTTTTATTTGAGAGTGGCAGAGTAACATTCGAGTACAACAAACAACTTGATGAATCTTGCTTTAATGAAGTCAAGTTATGTCATATGATGATACTTATTATCGGTGGAAGGTATGGTTCCCCTGCAAGTGAGCAGAAACAACAAGAATTAATACAGAATTATGAGAAAGGCTATATGTCAATAACAAGGGGTGAATTTAATACAGCTTTAGAAAGCAAAATTCCAGTTTTCATTTTTATAGACAAAAATGTTTATGCTGAATATCATACATTTTCTGAAAATGCTGATTTGTTAAAGCAATCTATAAAAAATGATAGAAATGAAGAAGTGAAATTTAAATTTGCACATGTTGATAGTATAAATGTTTTTAACTTTATAGATGATGTAAAAATTAATCCTATTCACACTTTCGAAAAATTTGATGACATAGACAGTTACCTTAGGAGTCAATGGGCAGGTATGTTTTTTCTATACCTTAACGAGCTTCAGAATAAACCTAAAACAAAAGAAATAAATGATTCTATGTCTGAATTAAAAAACATTACTGATAGAATGAATCAAATGTTAACAGAAGTAGGAAAGAAAGTCTTAGGTGATAATGGAGAATATGAAAAAGTCATTGAAGCACAAAACAAAAAACTCCTAAAGTTTCTTGCTCAACAAATATCTACTAATATAGCATTTAAGGAATACGGCAGCACAGTTGGATTAGCAAGAGAATTTGTGGATTTATTTGCAACTAATATATTAGAAAATGATATTTTCAAAAATGTGGTAGACAGAAATGCAAACTTCTTTAAAAATAATGCCAGAAAATTAATCGATCAATTTAATCTAAAATTATTGTCCCTTAACGAAAAACTAATAGTAAAACAATTAAATTTATCTGAAATTATTAAAATCTACTACGAGGAAGTAAAACCACTTATCGAACATGATCAAGAGTTAAGGGAAATCTTTCTTAGTGAATCAACAAACTTTATTGATGACATACTAGATGGTCTTCCGTTTTGAGATTTTCGTGTATGCTTTTAATTTACTATTATTTATTGTAGGTTAATCAATATTTTCGGGAGAAACTTTTTGTTTTCTCTCTTTTTTTGCCATCATCATGAACGAATAGCACCAATGTTTTACTGGCATAATGCTCCACAATTCAATTTTGCAGTCGTTATTTAGTATCAGGAACTCAGCGGCGGCACACATCCCATATAAAAACAAACAAAACTCCCGATATTTGGGAGTTTTTCTTATTTGCAATATATTATTGATTCACTAACCACATTTGACGTTTTCATAAGAGTGATTACAGCAGGATTGTGTTTTTTCCCACCCTTTTTATTTTATTCGTATTCTCTATTAGCCAATGTTTCGGCTCTCATTTCAGCTTCTATTTCTTGCCTTGCTTCTGCTTCATGCTCTGCTTGGATTGCTCTTCCTTCAGCTTCCCATTCTGCTCTGGCTTCATTTTGCATCGCTTGTATTTCAGCTTCCCACTCTGCTCTCATTTCATTCCTATATTCTTCTTGATCTTGTATGCATGATTTTAAGTAATCTAATGCTCCATCCGCACCACCAAAGTAATTATCCAATTCTTCCATGCGGTTTTTTAAATTTACAAGATCAAATCTTTCTTCTTTTTTATGTATAGGCTCCAATTGTTTTGTAATAGGATACCTGAAACTGAAAGAAGATTTATCTTGTTTATGAAATTGTTCTACATAGCCTTTAGCATGTTTAACCATTTCTTTATTGCTTCCACATACTTCTAATAACATTGGCTCTATTGCATTCCAAACAGTCATTAGATTGTGGTTAAAATCTTTGAATTTTTCCTTTTTCACTTCTGTTGGATCACTTGAATAATCCAAATACAATGCCTTCAAGGACAACTCCAAAAATTGTCTGTAATTAAATATGATAGGAAAAACATGGGTATCTAAAATAGCTATATCTTTAGATTTTACTGCAAAATCAACTGCTCTATCACTTACCCCTTTATAACCCTTGATAAAGCCATAAAAGCTTGATTTAATTCCCCATCCGAAATGAGCGAACTCATAGTAATTACTAGTTCCCTGAAATAATTTCGCTCCTTTTTTGGGATACTCAATTACATTATTATCACCAAAAATATCTTCATCCATTTTTTAACCACCATACCTTTATAATTATAAATTTAGTTTGAGCCTATCTTTACAATACCTACGCTACTTCCCATACCCAAGACCAATCATTGTTTCTTTAAAATGAGAATACAGTACATTTGGACTAATCCTGTACATAGGATGGTAAAATTGAACAAACGTTGTACTAAGAGCCTTTCCCACTTGTTTACCAGAAGGGGAAACTGTCGTATGAAGTCCAAGAACTTCTTTGACAATCTCAAATGTCCCTCCACAGATTACTAACTCAGGCTTCATTATTTCAATTTCACTTGTCCAAAGCACCACATTATTAATTGCATGTTCCCTGATTACTGCATAGTTACTTTGCCCACCACCACCTGACTTTTTCAAATTTGTCGTAGCAAGCCATTGTAAACCCAAATTCATATTATAACTTGCCGTTGAATACTGAGGAAATCCAACTTGCAAACCACAATTCCATTCCCCTACCCTTTTCCACATAGGTAAGAAACTTTGATCGTTCAGTTGTTGTTGTATTAGATCGACCAATGACCAATTTTCTTTCTGTCCCTTGTCATTTACTTCTTTAAAGAGCATGAGCACTTTCACATTAGCATTTTCATAATCTGCTTCATCGACAACGCCGCCAGCGACAAAATGTTCATCTGGTTTTATGTACTGATGGTAAAGGTCTGATAATTTACTGTTAATGGACATATTTCAATTTCCCCACCTATATTCTTCTTCGTCTACAACTATTTTTCTGTAACCCTTTTTACTTATTGTCACAAGTTCACCTCTCGATATATTTTAAATAAATCCGTAGATCTGTTCAGTAATATGCAAAAATTTTTCTTATTGAGCATTGCAGTATTTGTTCTAGCTTGGATATATCCTTGTCTATTAGATCGTTTTCTGGGTTCATGATTTCAATTGAGAAACGTGCGAATCCAGCAGCCCACTTATATTCTAGATCATTCAAGGATATTGCCTCTCCGCAACAATCAAGCACAATTTGGAGACTATGAAATAGACTTTTATATGCCTCATCCATTTTTTGTTGCCACCAAGAGATATCAATCTGTCTGGAGCAGCAAGGACAATGTATGTTTTCAAAATTCTCACCTTGATCAATAAAGCGTACTTCATCCGTTAAAATATATCTCGTTTCATCGTTGTCATGGTAATTTACTTTCATCCAGTCTCTAACAGCAATTAATTCTGCTTGATTTGGTGTTAACTCTGGATGAACTGGTATTAACTTTAAAAATGTGATGGACATAACGTCTACTCCTTACTGTTTGAAATACAATTTTCCATGAATCAGCTTCAATCAACTATGTTATCCATGTAATCCAACGCTTCATAAAGACTATTAAATGCTTCATCATGACCACCAAAATCTAAACCATCTATTTCTTTTCTAGTCGATATTCCTACTCCATTTTTAGGAGTAACTTGTATCTCAAAGTAATTTGATTTGCCATCATTCATACTTATCCAGACAGCCACACCATACTTATCAAAATACAAATTCCAGTGTGGATACCTCCTGGTTAATATCGCCTTAATTTCATCGATCTCCATGCTATCCTCCTGATTAATTGGATTCCTCACACCTATTAAATATATTTTCAAAATCACCCTCTTTTATTAGATCCCTAATCACTTCTTCAATACGGTTACGACTACATTCATCTACAAGGAGCATGTCACTTCCCCAAAAATACTTACCATATAAGCACTCACCAGTCCTTCTGTTCTTTTCAGTCAGTGTTTGTATGTTCTTGTAAGTAAAAAATGATGCTACCCATCTTGATCCATCTTCAAATGTAACTATCACATCTGTGTTATCATCATATATATCCCATTCACCATCTGCCCAGTTTTCCGCTTCAATCCACATGGTATAAGGTTTTTCTTTCAACATGAACCTCCATAAGCTGATAAAAGTTGTTCTTTGTATATTTTTCATTAGCATGTTATTTACTCTAAAATCTCTCCAGATAAACATTGTAATTCTTCAATAACTAATTGTGTTGCTTTTAACTCCGTATCAACTAAAATTTTCATTTTGGTAGCAGCTTCCCAGCCATCTGCAATTAATCCATATGGCTCAACATATTCCTCATACCATTTATAAGTTAGTACCTCAAACAAACCTTCTTTTCGCATAACTACTTCTGCTTTATATTTTGAACTTGGAGTTACGATTTCCTTGATAATAATGGTCATAGTGTCATCCTTTATTTAAATAAAATCATTACTTCATTACATATATTTTGCTAATTGGATCGTGCCGCTTTGCCAAAGTTCACTATACTCTTTTTCAATAATAAAGCCATGTTTTGTGTAGAAGTCAACTGTTTGCTGGTAGGATGCTTTAGATTTTGGAGGTACTGTCCAAGCAAATATTCTATTAAAACCAAGGTGCTTAGTATGCTCGAACAAACTTTCAATTAGGATCGAGCCATAACCTTTTCTATGGTAATCTGAATGTGTACCCATCAACGAGATAACTATCGACCCTTCCGAACTTGTAAACGCAATAAATGATGCAATTTTGCCGCCAATCTCCAAACATAACGCATCATGAAAGAATAAGTCCTTACGTGTATCATGTGGTACATCAGAAGTGAACCATTTTCCAACCATGCTATCTATTACAGCTATTACTTGATCTACAACATCCTTATTGTTTTTATTAGGTCTCTCATAATGCGTGATGGTGTAATCCATTCCAAGCACCCTTTTCCTTTCTATCGGCAGGTTGACTAACCTACACCTGAATGCTTTGCAAACTTACGATGCCTGAATTACCTTTATTACGTTACCCTTGCCTACAATCTTACCGCCTTCATTCAAATTGAATGGATAGCCATCCGTAATAAACTCCTTGAACTGTTCTCCATAGGGCAATTCAATTATTACTGTATAATTCTGCCCAAGTAACAATATCTCGTTTTCGTCAGTATGTATGACCCTACACATTATTAATTCGTCTTTGACACTGAAAGACGGCATGTAACCTGAAAATACATTTTTAGGTCGTCCACCTTCAGCCTTTGTTAGAAAGTAAACCACTGCTAATATTTTTAACATTATGGTATCTCCATTCACAATTAAATCATGCTGGCAATGCTCCAATGGGTCTGAAATTATAATCCACTTTCCTATAACTTCAAAGTTTTTCAAGCAATAAGGCTTCTGCTTCGTCAAGTTTCTCAAACTAATAATCGGCGTATTCAAATGTATCTTTATCTGTATCATACAAAAATACATAGACCCCATCTGTTATTTCGTATATCATTACCTTTTTTATACTAGCTGATTGTGTTTCATTTATCATATATTTTCTCAATGAGCACCATTCATTAAAATTGAATCATTCATTTGGTGCCATCTTCAAGCCTATTCCTTAACTTATCTATTCCTTTTGATAGTTCTTGACGATTTTTCGCATTCTTTAGCCATTCAGGTAATCTACTTGCCAAACTCTGATTTTTATATGGAATGCGTTCACGTAATGATGAATTGATGTAGGTATCTAAAAAATCTAAATGCTCTATGTTATAAGCCCAAAGAACATTACCGCAACAGTTAGTTCTCAACCAAAGATTTAGCCCCATGAAAGCACCGTTACCTCCTGATCCTATTGTTGGATTAGACAAGATACCACAACGACTACATATCAGTTTGTATTCATAATCTACATCTTGTATTTTTACGGCTTTTGCACATTTCATGCACGTGTAACATTCTAATAGAACCTCTGCCTCGAATAGAAAGTCATGTAACCTCTCACCAGTATCTATAAATCTTGAATTGGTCATAAAAAATCGTCCTTTTATTTAGACTCTGTTAACATGTTTTATTGATTTCTGATCAAAAGAAAACCGTTCATGGACAGAGTGGTTTATTGTACTATCCTTACCAGCTAGTTGAGCGAATGCATGTCAGGTGATGTATATTGTGTGAGAAGAACACTATATATTATTCCAACGCACTTCACTTATTATTGGTTCAGAGTCTGAGACTATGTCGACAATGTGATCAAGACAAGAAATACCATAGTGTAGAAAAGGACCAGGATAAATTTCTGTTGCAAAAGTCCCAAGTGTAACAAAATCAAGGTATCTTGATTTCTTGTATATCCTGAATACATTACCTTCAAATTCTTCGTAATCATCCCATGATGTATAAGATTCATTGCGGATAGAATATGCTATATATGTATCGAAATCAATCTGAATTATTGGTGAGTTTTCATCAATATTTATTTGATATAAGTCTCCAAATACTTTATCACCAGCTTTAAGCGGTTCAGGTGTATCACTTAATCTACTTTTACTGAAAAATACCCTTAATGAATTAGCATGCGGTTCTGTGAGACCAAAGAAAAAAATATCTTTTAGTTCCATTAAATCGTTAAACACCAAAATAATTCTCCTTTTCTTCGAATTGCACCTCATGTTAATTTGATATGAAAAATAAGTACAAGGTTATATAACTTTATTCTTTAATCAGAAGCCTCTATTCACCTCAACATACCATATGATTCCATTTTATCCAAGTGGATCTGAACACTAAATCTGTTCGTCTGGTAACGTATTGATCTTAGATAAAACTATAATTTTATGTATGCAACTGCTCATCAATCTGGTATCGATGAAGATGAAAACTTTTTAATAATAAGCACAATTTTTGCACAGAATCCATCAGCAATTTTTACGAGATATTTAGTCAAATACTTTATAGAAAAAGCGAAATTTGTTAACAGTCTATCGTAAGCTATAACATGTTTCGCGCCGTAGAACACTTTTATAGACTTATATGAGTATTTGCAACATATAGATAACTTGTATTTATTATTCTGTGACTTGAACTTATTTCTTTGCCACAGTTTGAATCTTTTTTTGCCTAAAATCAGACGATTTCAGGTTGTTTTCATTGCAAATAATATTTATTTGTAGCATTTCTTTGCCGCCAGTACTCTATAGTAGAAAATTCGACTTCGCTTAACGGGCAGTTTTTGAGCTTGAACAACAAATATGCAGCCATTTCCACCTTATTGGCAGGATAGCAAGATACGTATTTACACACGAACAAATGTGCTTTATTAAGAAAATTATATTAGTATTACCATTAAAAAGTTGTCTTTCAATGAGTGGACAAGTTGTTGAACAGTTTGTTGGTCGTTGAGGCTGCCAGCACAAAAGGTAGCCTTTCGCTCAGCTAACGGCAGGATTGTTTAATGTCTTCGCGAATACTTCAAGTATGGAAAGTTGGCGAAATTCGTATATAAGACGTCAGATGAAAGACTAGCAAATCTATTTAAATCCATTAAGAACAGAAAAACACCCTAAAATAGGAGCATTACACATGAGTACCTGGAGAAGAATTGGATTAGAATTATTTTATGATCTTAGATTTCAATTTAATGAGAAGGATGATTCGATCTATTCCTTGTTGGTATTTTTGAATGATAGACTTATAGAAGCCCATATTAATAATGATTTAAGAGAGCAAGACAAGATTTATAATTATGCTGAGTGGTGTTATAACCAATATCGCAGAAGTCATTATATAAATAATGCAATTTGTGTAGGTTTTTATGAACATTTAGTTCAGAATGAAATTACTCGGAAGGCAATTCCTTATAAGATTAAACCAGAGATATTTGAAGCTGTTATGACATTATTTGAATGGATGTTACGTAAAGATGAAGGTTGTTATCAGGAATTAGTTGAGGAATATAACAGAATAAATAACACTAACTTTGAATGCTAATTCGAAAGGGCAAGTCCATCAACTAACACATTTTTTACGAGAAGTGGTCAATGATGCGTTAAAGTGTATAGATCAGCATGATCAATTAGTGAGTTCGACCAAGTTGTTACGAACGGGAAACGATAGTTCAATGAATTGAAACGTAGATCTGCAGCTGCGTATCCCGTTTTAATTGTGATTATGGAAGCATTTCCTTCGCGCAGCGACAAAGATACGCTCCAAGCCTCATATTCTTTTAGCGAAGCAGGAATAAGGAATAATCCCACAGAATGATGTTGGAAAGCTTGATAAACTTTTCACCCCTAACGCTAACTAATCCGATTAGGAAAGCTAACGCTTGTCCTAACAGATACAACAATGCTACGCATTTTTGTTTAACGCAACTCACTCAAACTCTTATGAACTCATGCAATGAAAAAAAGTTTGGGGCATTTCTGAGTTGAAACGCCTCAAACTTTTCCATTTAACACCACTTGGAAACCCTTATTCAATTTGAGAAAAACGAGAACTCGTATGACAACACCATTAATAGATAGAGCAAGTGATACGAGTTCTAATTTTTTCCTCTCATCAACTTACCAGTGAGATTTGAGTAGAGTTTAGTTAAGAGTTGCAACGTGGTTGCGACTCATTTGTTGTAAAGAGGAGCGTAGCGAATCTTTTCAATCGGATTAGGTAGCGTCAAGAGTAAATAGTTCAAAAGCGAGTAATCTTACGATGAGCAATTGCTATCTCGCCTGAGTCAATGTATGATTTGACTGCGGCATTATTCTTGTTGAAGTATTTATTGAAATTGCTTTTCTCAACTCCAACAGCCTCACACAAAACACCCTTTGTGTAATCACCTCTTGCCTGGGCAAGAATCCACACAAGTATTTTCATGGTAATATCTGATACAGGCGGCTTAGACTTGGGACTTTCCATTTTTTCCTTCTTCTTAATTTCTATAGCCAAAGTCTCAGCAACCTTGACATTCTTAAGTAAGCTAACAACACCTTCTATTACATCTTCGTCATTATTAACGATAAAATACTTTGCTTTAGGAACAGCGTTTCTTTGAACACGTTTGATAGCTTGATACATCTCACCGATCAAATAACCTTTCCTTATGTCCTCGTACACCTTATTTTTGAAGATATATTTGTTCTTGTCTCTCCTGATCATTTCCAATCCTAAACGCCAGTCATATTTTTTAGAGTATTGAGACATATTGATCACGTGAGTCTCCATTGGAATATTCGGGGTTCCTAGAATCCAACATTGATCAAAATCTCTCCAGTCATTCTTGCCTATAACATTACCAAACCAGTTAATAGCAATCCTCTGCTCGCTGTGAGTACGGTTATCTTCTTCGGCACCAATAAATATGTCATTGATCTCTTGTTTCCTGAGATAGCGTACAAATGAACCTTCACCATTATTATCAAGTACGAATTGCTTCTGCATGACAATCAGTAAACGCTGACCAGTTTTATACTCCGCTTTGATTAGAGAAGCAATTTGAGAGTAGTATTCGTTTTCAGGTTCCTTATCTAACTCCTCAATCTTACTTTTACTAGAGTTAAAGTTGATATGTGTGAAGGTTGATTCTGAATGATTTACTATAAAACTTTGCTTGTCCAATACAAACTTAATTTTCCATTTATCATCTGACTGGTACAATTTATCAATTGATCCATTGGCATCAAGGATAATGTTATTGGCAAGACTCCATAAATTGTGATTGTGATTACAACTTGTCAATGTGCCGTTATTGAAGTAACCATCTTCACAATAAAGAACTTCAAGCACATTTATAAAATCACGAACCTTACTCGCTTTCTCAACACCTTGTTCAAATTGAATTTTCGGTAAGTTCTCACCTATCAATGACTTGAATTTATTAAACAAATGAAGATTTCTAGCTGATGGCTTCTCCGTTTTCATAATTTGTTTATTGAACAAAGCCTTACCAGTTTTCTTGTCCTTCTGACCTTTTACTCTGTCCATTTCATTTAATAATGAGCGTGAAACATCTACCAGGCTATTATGCAATCCAAACGGAAGAATCTTCATCATTTCATCGTATATTTTCTTGCTGAACGAATACTTAGTGAAATCTATGCGTTCATCAATTATCAATGTGTGCCTGCCTTGTGTAAATACTTGACGTTCCTCTACTTTTGAACAAAGTAGCACATACCTAGCATGAGTGATAATAATTACATATGCTTCAGCTAATTTATCCAAATTAAGTTGCCAATCTCCAGTCCAGTTCTCCCCTGTAATACCTACTACCTTCTTTCGTTTGTCAGTGTTAAGTCCCCTACCAATCTCAATTTCAGCATCTATCACGTCCTTGCTGAAGCGTTTAACGATTAAGAATTTTCTATGTTGCTCACCACAATTTTCACCTGTGAACTCATAGCTTTCTAAGTATTCTCTGACAATTCTATTCGTTTCAACGCTTTTACCAAGACCTGCTTCGATATTGATAACTCTGAACGTATCAATGCCGCTTTCTTTCTCCGTGATCTGCTTGCTCAGATTGTTAATCTTAACTCTGTACTTGTCACCGTAAACTTTCTCATACGTTATATCTGCTAATCCCATGTGCTAATTCTCCTTTTCTATCTGCCCATTGCCTTATATTCTTCAATTGCTTTTTCTAATTCAATACTAGTAGTAAATATGAAGACATGCTTTCTCGTATCTTTCCTGTTTTGTTCCAATGCATGTAGCTTGAATCCCTTCATCATAAGGAATCCTGCTAGCTTTTGCCCCATAACCACAAAGTTACCCATTTACAAACCCTCCAAATTAATCAATGTAATTATTAATGTTTATTTCTATTTGGTTACGTACTTTGTTCGTTGACTCCATTTCAAATAAAACGACAAATAAGCGTGATAATAAATCATCACACTCTACCATAATCTGATTTCCTTGCTTCATTCTTCAATCACTATCAACATACTCGATATAATTTCTTATTTTCTTTTGTGATATGCCGCCGCGATTGTTCTCCCACTTGCTAACCAAGTCGTATGGTACATCCTCCAATCTTATAGAAATAACAAAAAGAAGACGGTCAATGACCATCCTCTTAGATATACATGTCCCGACTCAATTCAACTGTGTAATATTATATCATATCACCAGTGGTTTGTCCAGCATTATTTCCATATTGATCCAAGTTAGGTTGAGCCAAAGTATTTTTCATTCATTTTATTGGAATTATTTCCAAGTGAAATTTCTTCCATTTCTGTAATAAGCAATTTACTGTATTCCTCTTTAAAGCTGTTTTCATTATAGTTATTGTATTCATATTCATTCGATTCAGAAATAATGTTTTCCATAGAGTTAATTAGATCATAATCCTCGAAACCACTAAATTCTTTATGTATATTTGCATATAAAGTTTTTTCTTAAGTCTCTTCCATTTGACTAATTTTAAGCATATCAATTCTGTTTCTGAACTGAGAGGTAAGCTGGAACTCACCCAGCCCATTTCTTATAGTTCTAGTTAATCTTTCTCTCTTTCTCTGATTTATATTCCGTTACCTATGGCGAATGTTCGCAACTAACTACGATATGGGAGCGGAATATTGGCTAGCTTTCCTCCGAGTCACTCACTCGCATCACTATTTACTTTCTCTGGAGAAATTTTGTTGTTGAGCTGAGATTTCTCTCCAAATGCTTGAATTTTAGCTTTCACTGTCTCAAGCTTAGCAAATTTGTCAATGTTACTTGAGAAGTCATCTTTCATAGCCTTGATGCGTCCTTGAACATTGACCTTTCTAGCAGAACCAGATGTACAACACATCCCGTATAAGCCTGAGCCAGGTGTGTAGCGTTCAATTAGGAAGTCCTTAGCCCATTCTCCGAATACAATTGGATGAACATCTTTTCCAGTAGATTCAATAACAGTCAGGAATAACATTGGGACATGGACCTTTTTAAGCATTTTGTTGAGAACATTGTGGTTAGGTTTACCATCCTTGTCTATTTCGACGAATTGAGTAAAGGCATCGTACAAAAATAAAGATGTATCTTTGAATTTTTTTTTATCCTCTTCGTCAATACCGTTTTTCTTAAGCACTTCAACGAAATCCTCTACCTCTTTGGAAGAGATACCGCTATCACATCTTTCAAGCAGTAGCATCGTTTGAAGAATCATTTCTTGGTCAACGAAACGGTTACGTGCATTATTGCCAATAAAAGCGTACCTTGCAAAGAATGGGTAAGTCGACACTTCGTTAATATAAGACATAACATCCGAACCTGCTTTGGCACGTATCAATTCCATCTTAGTAGGTGCAGAACCGCCATTCAAGCGTTGGAACATTTCTTCAATTTGAGCGTTAGTTGCGTTGGATACTTTAATCATGCTAACTTCACGATTTAGATATTTTTCTTGCAAGCTGTCAGGAAGGTCTTTGAAAAATTTACCTTCAACTTCGACAAGTACGGTCTCACCGCTGCCATCTTTCTTGCGAACACGTACAGGCTTAGTGCCTTTTGCGAAAGGGAACCCATTTTCAATAAATTCAAGCCAACTACCAGTACGCTGTTTTCCATCAATCATCCAGTGCACTCCATCATTCGAATAAAAAGCGAATATCGGAGGAATTGGAAAGTTATGAACTACGGAATCTGCAAGACGCTGCTTTTGCTCTTTTTTCCATACGCTATTACGTTGGATTGCATGATCAAAGCGCAGACTTCCATCTTTATGCAGATTGGAAAGATAACTAATCGTGTTCGTTTTAATGTTTATCTCCATTTCCCCTACTTGATTGTTCGCTTCCGCTGATGTTGTTGTCATTTGGTTTTCCACCTTTTCATTTTAATTTTCGCCTTTACGCTATATTAATAAAATAAGTTATGCTTCTTTAGTAAACCCTCTAAGTCCCTATAAAAAGCAAGTTGCTTCTCATTTGGAATCACATCATGCTCTCCCCATTTGCTTTGATCCATCCGCTTATAGTCCATAAAGTAATTAATCATTAGGTCAATAGCGGCAATATCTTTGATTCGAAACTTTGACAGAAAATCTATGTAATTGTTTAGATTCCCCTTAATAAAGTCTTCTGGATTTTTACCATTAAACACATCATCTTTCTGTGATTCAGTCATTAATTCCAAAAGCTTGAATATGGAATTAATTCGCTCGTTATAGGAATTTGTCCTTTCAAGCCTATTTAATTCCCTATAAAGATTAAATATTTCATCTTCATAGTTATCAAAAACTTCATCAAGTATTAAAGAATCATCTTCTTCATCTACCGTATCTCTATCTCTTTCTAATCTTCCATAACGTTCTTCTTCAGGCATACTCTCAATGTAGTAGATACGTACTTTAAGTTGATCTACGTAAGAAAGTTCTTTTTGGAAGTAATCAGAGTGTAGACCATTGAAGATTTTTGATAAACTACTTAAATACTTTGTTGGAATTTCTCTTGTTCCCTTTAACCAACCACTAACATTTGATGCTGAAATTTTAAGTTTATCAGCAAGTTCTTTTTGCTCCTGTTTAAATACCTTACATGCATACTCTAATCCGATCATTCGGCATCCCTCGATTCTAAATATTTCATTAATATAAATACACAATAATCGAATAGTGATGAATTGTCAACTATTTTGTGTAATTATGTATCATTTTTACACAAAATAATTAAATCATTTCTATCTTAATAAAAAAAGAGCCTCTCAGCTCTTTAACTTGCAAATTCACCGCTTCTTCTTGTATTGCATTCATAACACATAACCGCGGTCTTCATCGTTTCGCATGTGGTGGTCTTTCAAGGTCATTCCGCATGCTGTGAAGAGCTTCTACAACTTCTTTAAGGGTGAGTATTATGAGTGTTGATCCCAGGAGCAGTGCAGACTGGCTAATGTTTTTTGAAGGTATTTTAGAGTTTTAAGCGGTGCTGGATTTCATATTCTTCGTCTGAGAGGTTGAAGTATTTTTGTTTCATGGATTGTTGTTGATTTGTTGTTTCGCTCATGAGATTGCCTACCTCCTATTGGTGGGATAGTCTTCTTTATAAAATTTACAGGCATTTGATAGGTCAGCTCACATTATCTTGACACTCTACCAGTTTGCGTTAGGAAGTTGTTTAATGGAGAGTGATCGTCATGAGATTTCCTTATATCCGATGCATCCATTTGAATATATCTACGTACAGTACGTATATCAGACCAACCTCCCATCTTCTGGAGAGAGAAGGGGTCAGCCCCATTTATTGTTAAATTTTTTGCCCATGTATGGCGATAGACATGTGCTGTCATTTTCTTTCCGCTTATTCCTGCCTTTTCACCGTAATATTTCAATCGCTTGTTGAAGTGATTTTGCCCAAGAGGTTCACCAAAACAAGACATGAACAGCCTATCTGTACTAAAATGTTGTTTGTTCTCTGATACAAGTTGAAGCAAAAATTTTGAAGCATGAGTTGAAATAGGAACAAGTCTTGGCTTCCTATTCTTGCTTCTTTCACCAGGAATCGTTATAAAACGTGTTTGAAAATCAATGTCTGCTATCCGTAAACTAAGCAATTCATTGATACGCAAGCCAGAATCAAGCATGGTTACTATCGCCACAAAATCTCTATATCCAACAAAGTCCTTTTGATTGGGTTGTGCAAGTATTGCTTTCACTTCTTCATCAGTCAAACAGTTAGTTAAATCAATATCTTGTCTAATAAGACTAACATTCTCTAATGGATTGACCTCAATTAATCGATCCCTGCGCAATTGGTTAAAGATTGCCTTCAATGTACGTAAACGAATGTTTACGGTAGTATCAGTTAAGCCTATACGTTGTTTGTTTTCATTGATGAATTTGTGACCGCTGTACCTTTTAGCATCATATCTCATGTAATTGACATGATCTCTAAAATGAGTTGAAGTTAATTCATCAACATATTCAATCTCAGGATATTTCTCAGTTAACCAACCGAGAAAATACCCATAATTTTTCACATAATCCTTTAATGTACGCTCACGAAGTCCCTCAGCTCGTTTAGCATTTATAACGAAATCAAGTGCTTGTTGAAAACCAATACGTGGAAACTCTTGATGATCTGAGCGATTGCCAATAGGTACTCTGCGTTCTTTCCTTTTCAACACAAAAAAACCTCCTAAGTCATGTGTAATTACATTCACACACAAGCTTGGAA
The DNA here is from genome assembly GCF_038000305.1 of Paenibacillus sp. FSL H8-0034. Lineage (NCBI taxonomy): Bacteria > Bacillati > Bacillota > Bacilli > Caryophanales > Paenibacillaceae > Paenibacillus > Paenibacillus sp. FSL H8-0034. The sequence goes on along the minus strand of NZ_JBBOBS010000001.1, from coordinate 1,840,756 downwards.
GGTCGTGATCCGCAACCCAGAAATAGCATTTTTAGGGTTGTGTACATTCATTTTTATGATTGCGGATTGTCGATTTTACCTTGCAATCCTTAATCTACAACTACTTTCATTGTTCTCATTGAGTTAAACATTTATGCAAGTGAAAAATTCACTTACAAACACCCCTAAACCCTTATTAGACTTCCACTTTATCGTCGCAAGGTTCTGGAGTTCCTTCATAGTCAGCAGGCTTGAACGATGATCCGCAGCCGCAGGAAGCTACCGCATTCGGATTATCAATGGTGAAGCCGCCACCCATGCCGCTGTCTTTAAAATCGATCTCAACGCCGTATAAATACTTGGCGCTCTCACCGTCCACAACCACTTTCAGACCATGCATTTCAAACACTTTGTCATCGCTGTTTTCTTTATCATCAAAGCCCATGCCGTAAGAATAGCCGCTGCATCCGCCTGACTTGACTCCAAGTCGCAGAAACAGATTTGGCGTTTCTTCGCTAGCCAGCATTTCTTTAATTTTATCGCTTGCGGTTTCGCTAATTTTTACCACGGTCATAACCTCCTAAGAGTTTTTGAAGCAGCTCATTAAAAAAACTGGCTACATAAAGATTCTGCTACTTCAGTATACTCTTAATATACATACTCCTCAAGACCCTTAAGCTTCAACTGCTTGTCCAATTGATAATAAGACAATAATAAGACATCCAATTGCCCGCTGCATTGCTGCACAATCGGGTGCATGAACCCATGTTCTTCTACAAGTTTGATCATCTGGGCTCTGATTCGTTCGATTTCTATGGAAATTCCCATCAATTCGTTCGAGTATAGGGGCATCAATTATAGCACCACCCTTTTAAATAGACTTATAGCTTTAAAAGTATGCATGAAAAACAGCGGCTTTATTATACATAATTCCTCTTACAATTCCATTATAAGGGTTTTCAACCCTTTTTGTCGAACTGCGTATTGCCCCACAAGATGAGGTTGTTTATAATAGACAGTATTGCTTACCCATTCGTGCCTAATTAATATTAACTATAGTTGGTTCTACAAATACTTTTATAGGAGGTGGCATCATGAGCATTATTATTAGCAACCCCGATCAACGAATGGCCGAAATTGCCGAAAAAGTCAAGCATGGTGAACGATTGTCTGCAGAGGATGGCGTGTTCTTGTACCAATCTGACGATTTATTATCCATTGGACAATTAGCTAACGAGGTTAATCTACGCAAGAACGGGAAAAAAGTGTATTTCATTGAAAACATGAGCCTTTATTTTACAAATGTATGTGAGGCCCACTGTGCTTTTTGTCATTTCCGCCGCGATGAAGGCGAAGAAGGTGCCTATACCCTGACAGCGGAGCAAATGTTTGACATTATTGATGAGCATTATCATCCCGGCATGCGTGAGTTCCATATTGCCCAAGGTCATAATCCCCACGTTAAATTTGAATATTACCTTGAAGCGATCCGTTCCTTAAAGCAGCGTTACCCGAACGTTACAATTAAAGCGCACACCGCGGCCGAAATTGAGTTTTATTCCCGCATCAGTGGGTTAAGCTATAAAGAGGTGCTTGAGGCTTTGGTCGACGCAGGCTTGAGCACTTTGACAGGCGGCGGAGCCGAAATTTTATCCGAACGATATCGTAAAAAGATGGGTGTAGGCAAAGCGACTACGGATCAATGGCTGGAAATTCAGCGTGTGGCCCATAGTATCGGACTCAAGACACATGCAACCATGCTCTACGGTTCCATCGAAACGTTGGAGGAACGCATTCAGCACATGATTTATTTGCGTGAGCTTCAGGATGAAACGAACGGTTTTATGGTTTTTATCCCGAATTCCGTACAGCCTGCCAGTGTCAATGCAGGAATCAAGCGCCGTGTAGCGGCTTTTGACGATTTGAAAACAATCGCGATCAGCCGTCTGATGCTCGATAATATTCAACACATCAAAGCTTATTTTATTAACCTTGGAACTCAATTGACCCAGATTGCTCTTACCTTTGGTGCTTCTGACGTACACGGAACCATTATCAAAGAAAAGATCAGTCATGCAGCAGGTGCCCTATCACCGGAAGGATTAACACGGGATGAGCTTGTATGGCTTGTCCAAGGAGCAGGACGAATCGCTGTTGAGCGCGATACTTTTTATAATGAAATCAAAGTGTTTGAGTAGTTACATGCATCTGTCCCATCCTACGTACTCACTGCATATCAATCATTTGGATGGCTGTAAAAAAGGAGTTTGTCAATTATGAAAAAAATCGTTATTTTGGGTGGAGGTTACGGCGGTCTGACGATCGTTAATCAGCTGCTTGAAAAAGATTTGCCGGCCGACACTGTGCTCGTGCTTATCGACCGCATGCCTTACCAAGGCTTGAAAACCGAATATTATGCCTTGGCATCAGGCACGCTCTCCGATAAGGAGATTCGTGTCCAATTTCCCGTAGACCCCAGGTTGATTCTGAAATACGGAGAGGTTCGTTCAGTAGATCCTGTTCAGAAGCTGGTTATATTTGAAAATGATGAGCCCATGAGCTATGACACGCTGATCATCGGACTTGGCTGTGTGGACAAATATCACGAAATACCTGGCGCCGAGCAATATTCCAACAGTATTCAAACCTTGTCAGGCACACGCAAAACCTATCAAAGGGTTAACGATACGAATCCTTATGGGCAGATCACCATTGTCGGCGGAGGCTTAAGCGGTGTGGAGATGGCGGCCGAGCTTCGAGAAAGCCGACCTGACCTGAACATCCGTATTTTGGATCGTGGACCGAGCATTTTATCCGCTTTTCCCGATAAGCTCCAGGAATTTGTTCGTGACTGGATGCTGTCTCATGAAATCGAGTTGATCCCTCATGTATCGCTGTCACGACTGGAAGGCAATAATTTGTATAATCAGCAGGAAGTAATTCTTACGGATGTTACGATCTGGACAGCGGGTATTCAGCCAAGTCCGATTGTACAGCAGCTGCAATTGCCCAAGGATAACCAAGGCCGTCTCATTATCAATGAGTACCATCAAATTCATGATTACACGGACATTTATGTTGTTGGCGATTGTGCCTCATTGCCTTTTTCACCTAGTGGACAAGCTGCTGAAGCGCAAGGCGAGCAAATTGCACAAGTTATTCGCGCTGGCTGGAAGCAGCAGCAGCCCAAGCTGGGCCCCATCAAGCTGAAGGGGGTTCTTGGTTCCCTAGGTAAAAAATCCGGCTTTGGTGTTATGGGCAAGCGCCCCATTACCGGTCTGGTGCCGCGGGCGCTTAAAAGTGGAGTGCTCTGGTTATCCAAGCACCACTTCGGTTAAGATTCATTCTCCCAACAGATCGAGCATCTCATCGATCTGTTTTATTTTGTTTTCAATTTGCTGTTCAAGCTCCTCTGCGTTCGCAGCGGCGACGATTTCGCCGTTAACCAGTGCGTAAGGAAAGGTATAGCATTCCCCACAATTGCCAAGACAGCCGTATTCGATCACATCCAGGTCTGGCCTTTCTTCAAGCCTTTTCATGACCAGCTCGGTACCGCTATGCAAATTACTGCTGCAAAATTCTATAATTGCTCTCATGTTGATGAGTCACCTGCCCTGTTAACCATTTTAATTTCATTGTAATTGTATTATAATATAGTTAGAAAGGAGTTGACGTCAAATGACTGAACAAGCACAAAGCACCATGTACGATGAAGTACTGGAGGTTTTAGATAAGCTGCGCCCGTTTTTGCAGCGCGATGGCGGCGACGTAGAGCTAGTTGATGTGGAAGGCGGCATCATTAAGCTGAAATTAATGGGGGCGTGCGGAAGCTGCCCGAGCTCAACCATTACCTTGAAGGCCGGTATCGAACGCGCTCTGCTTGAAGAAGTAGAAGGCGTTATCGAGGTTGTACAAGTATTTTAATTGAGCTTCACGTCTGCATGACAGACGAAGTCTAAGACCCGTAGAGTGCATAGCATAGCTGTCGTACCTGATGGCTATTCCGCACTCTCGGGTTTTTTGTTATAATTATCAGAATTTATAAGTTTTCAGCAGAGCTGAATATTCTGATATTGCAAGAAAAGCTACATGTACAACACAGATGTATCTTCACCGAATAGCCTTCCTCATTCCATGCTGTGGATATTGGCGCGAATCGGATCCAGTCCTCCGGAAATATCCATGATATTTCCTGTTATAAAATCAGAGCGCTCCTCACAGAGATAAGCAATCACTCTTGCAATATCTTCTCCTACACCTGGACGTCCGCGAGGTGATTCCGGATCGATCTCATGCTCTACTTCAACGATCAGCTTCTCCTTGTTGTCACCATGGATGTCGCCCGGACAGATCATATTCACTGTAATCCCAAAGGGCGCCTCTTCAACAGAGAGCGTTTTGGTGAATGAGACAAGGCCTACCTTGGCTGCGGCGTAAACAGCCCTGTGGGGCCATCCTCGTGCCTCTGAGGCATGCCCAAATCCAAAGTGAATGATTCTCCCCCACTTCTTGCTGCGCATCATAGGAAGCACCAAATGATCGAGCTGCATGACACCGAGCAAATTCCCATTCATGATGTACTGAATCTCTTCTTGCTTGTATTCATTAAAAAACTTGCGTTCACGTACAAAAGGACCCGCATTATTAATACATATATCAATGCCGCCCAGTTCCTGGACAGCTGTTTCTGTCACATATTGCAAATCCTCATAACGCGATACATCACCCTGGAGTGCCAAACAGCGTACACCCTTGGCTTGTATACGTTCGCATAGCTTCTGCGCCTCAACAGCGCTATGAACATAATTGATAATAATATCGCAGCCGGAATCGGCGAGTCGGAGTGCAGTCATTTTGCCTAAACCTTTGGCACTGCCTGTTATAAGCGCGACTTTCCGTTGTTCGATCATGTTCGAATGTCCTCTCCTCACTTGCTCATATATCTTTAAAGTATAGAGGAAGCTAACAACTGATTCAAGGTCAATCCGTCAGGCTTCATAACGCCCGGTTGACTCGGACAACTTGCCAATATAATCAAACGTGGTACGGACAGCAACAAATACCATTTCACACCCAACTGCCAGGTCCAACAGACGCTCGGATACATTTTCCGCCTTCATCCGTTCGTCTTGCAGCTGCTCTGCCTCGGCTGCCTGCAGCAAATCATCCAACAAATCGGCGTTAATCGTATGAATCTCCATGTTACGCTCGTTACGCAGACGATCCACGGGTTTTCTGGACGATTCTTTCAGATCATACAGCTGCTTTTCAAGCTCGACATACAGATGGTTCTGATGCATATTGCGAAGCACGGTAAAATAGGAAAACCGGGATTTGACCTCCTCGGTTTTGAGCCTGAACCGTTCATTCATAAAGTGGCCCAGCTTATCGAGAATGGCAAATATGCGAATGATAGCGTTGCGGTAAAAATACAAATACCGGCGATAATGAATCAGCTCTTCAGCACTCATATCATCTATATAGGTCTTCGAAATATTCTCGCTGCAGCGGATTGCCGCATACTGGCTTTGCTCCAGCTCGTCAAGCGCGCTCAGAAAGCTGTTCCCCCAAATGATATATCGCCGATCCTGAGAGTTGCGCTTGGCAAAAGGAATCGTATGTAATAATGCCAAATATTGCTGAATCGAATGATTCGCTGAGGCAATCAGACCTGTATCCTCACGTACCGATTCGCCGAACATCGCTCTAAGCATAAAGAGCTCACTTCCCTTCTATATTCCTATACATCGGTATTCATGCAGCAGAGTGATAGTCCCTCTTCCGAGGCAGGCAAGTCCTCACAATAGGATACCCATTATCGTGATCTTCTGTGTATGTCAGTGCAATTTTTATATAAGACTTTTCCTCTTATTGCCATCTTGTTTGTGTAGCGCTTCCAAACTATCTCATAAGTCCAGATACGCTTTGGACTTACTGAGCTTTACATTCATCATCCTGCAATCATATGGAAAAACCAACAGGCTTACGCAGCTATCGAGCTTTGTAAGCCTGTCCGTTCTGCTTATTGGCCAAAAAGGCGAGTACACATAAGTAACACAATATCCCGAACAAAGCGGAGACCAGCACCGCGTGCAGCAGGCTCGCGATCAAATACACATCGTATCCAATGGACAAGGTCACAAAAGCGCCGCTGAAGATTTGTAAAATCACGAGAATCAGCGCCCATTTGGCGGATTGATATATATTGTCCTGAGAACGTGTTTGAGAACGTATCGCAAGGAACAACCACAACAGAAGAATGAACAAGGCCGCAGCCCCCATCCGGTGGGCAAACACGATTCGGGTCGGGCCAATCATATCGGGAATAATACTCCCGTTGCATAACGGCCATCCAATGCATCCACCTGAGGATTGCGTATGCCGCACGAATGCACCCAGATATACGACTGCATAGCTGTAAATGGTAATCAGGAAAATGCCCCATTGAAGTCCAGCGGTAATGGAAACGGTCGAACCCGACAGCATGCTTCCAAAGCGGGTAAACACCAAGGAAAGCAGCAAAGTAAATGCAAATGCCATTAAAGAAAATCCAAAATGCAGCGCCAAAACCGACGAGGATTGCGGCCAAATGACAGCCAGAGCCCCCAGCACAGCCTGCAGTATTGTAAAAAACATCGCTCCAGACACGAAAATCTTCGCATCTTTTCTTTTACACCAAATAAAAACAAGAATGGTCGCAATGAGCAAAACAATTCCTACCACACCTACAACAAACCGATGGCTGTATTCGATAATCGATTCAATCGTATACGCTGGAACAAATTTTCCGTTGCATAGCGGCCAATCGTCTCCACACCCACGGCCGGACTCTGTTTTCGTCACGAGCGCGCCCATAACGAGAATCAAAAACATGCCATACATGCTGGCAAATGAGAAGTACTTGAGCCATTTTTGCTGGTTCATATGCTGATATCACCTACTTTTCTGAGCTTCGACAGGATACGTCACGGACTGACAAGTCGATCGCTCATGTATTATTATATCGATAAAAGGGAGCCAAATCCATGCGGAATTGTTACAAAGCATCGAAACTAAAAAGCCGATTGTTTCCAGGATATATTTCCCTGAAAGCAATCGGCTCTAATCCGTCATCAGAAACGGGTTTATTTATTGAGAGCAGTGGCAACTTCTACAGCACGGTCCAAAAACTGCTCGATTTCTTCTCTTGTTTTACGAAGCTTGCTTACAAACCGAACAAGCTCCTGACCATTACGGAAAGCGATAAAGCTTGGAATCCCCAAAATGTTAAGCTGCTCACATAAATCTGGAACTTCATCCCGGTCTAATTCGATAAAATTCAATCGGTCTCCATATTGTTCTTCGATCGACGGCATAAAAGGCTCAATATAATGACAGTCCTTGCACCAGGTCGCTTTAAATACTGCAATGGTTGGCTTGTCACCATCTATAATTTGTTGAAAAATCGCTTCTGATTTCACTTGCTCCATAACATCCACCGCCTTCTGAATGAAGCTTTAAGAAAAAGCTTTTATTAGTTATAGCATGATGTTTTTTATCTGTCAAGGCCCGATCGATTTATGAAAATTTTGTCATACGTTTTACATTTATTAGAATAAGTGATATCATTATGATATGAAAGTGAATAGTTAACTAATCAACTTTTAAGGAGTGATATTTATGAAAGAGTATAAAGCGTGGGTACAAAACGGGTTTCTTGGATTGCTGTTAATTGCCATATTTGTCGGTCTTGGTATTGTATTGCTGATTAATACGTATGTAATGTTAGGTATCATTGCACTTGTGATCTCGGTCATCCTTTTGTCGGGTATGACTATTGTTCAACCCAATCAAGCCCTCGTCGTCACTTTCTTTGGCAGGTACGTGGGAACGATCCGTAATAATGGCATATCGCTGACTCTCCCCTTTTCTATGCGCAAACAGGTTTCATTACGGGTTCGCAATTTTAATAGCATCAAGCTGAAGGTCAATGATATTGAAGGTAATCCGATTGAGATTGCTGCTGTCGTTGTATTTCGTGTGATCGATTCAGCCAAAGCGATGTATGATGTTGACAAGTATGAGCAGTTTGTTGAAATCCAAAGTGAAACGGCCTTGCGGCACGTTGCCAGCAAATATCCGTATGATTTGTTTCACGACACCGGATTTTCACTTCGCGGCAATTCGGAGGAAATCTCGAGAGAGCTTGGACTAGAGCTGCAGGAACGGTTGTCGCTGGCTGGCGTTGAAGTGATGGAAGCGCGGCTGACACATCTGGCTTATTCGACTGAAATCGCAAGCGCCATGCTGCAGCGGCAGCAGGCATCCGCCATCATCTCGGCGCGTACCATGATTGTGGAAGGTGCTGTCGGCATGGTCCAGATGGCAATCGCTCAAATCGAAAAGGATGGCACCATCCATCTGGATGAGGAACGTAAAGCTGCGATGATCAATAATCTGCTGGTCGCGATTGTATCCGACCGCTCTGCGAGTCCTATTATTAATACAAGCAGCTTGTACTAGAGGACCCATCTGATGGCTTCCAAAAAAAGCTTTGCCCTGCGTATAGATCCCAAGCTGTATGAGGCACTCGAACGTTGGGCTGATGACGAATTGCGAAGTGTGAATGGACATCTTGAATTTTTGCTTCGTGAGGCGGTAGCTCGTGCAGGTAGGTTACCCGGTCCCAAAGCATCAGTTCCCAAGGAAAAACCAGAGGCTTCTCAGCAAGAAGAGTAGGGATATATGCACATATAAAGCAGCAGCAAAAAGCCTGATCCGGCAGAATCAGGCTTTTTACTGCTGCTTATGAGAAAAGAAGCAAGATGAGTCAGTGAATACTATTCGCGGCTAATCGTAACCATCTGCATATCTGAATTCCATTTCACAGTGGCACCCAAGCTTTCGGCAATAAATCGGACAGGTACGTAGGTTGTTCCATCCTTAAGCTCTGCCTCGACTTCAAGCGGCTTGATTAGGCCATTCACCGTCGCCTGCTTGCTGCCAACATTCAGCTTAATAACTACGTTACTTGATGGATCTGTAACTGTAACTTGTTGATTGGCGGCATTCCAATTGACTTCTGCATCCAACTCTTCAACAACAAACCGGGCAGGAACCATAATAACGCCATCGCGATAAAAGGGCTTGGTGGAATCATCGAAGCCGCTGTAATTATCCATCAACAGGTTAATATCTTTTTTGGTAATATGCAGATCATATTTTAATAATTCATATAAGGATGATTTCGGGTCCAAAGCAGCCAGAATCTGGTTGTGCTTGTTAAATGAATTCATTTCAATTTGTCCTGCACTTGTATCAATTACAGCTGCTTTAACCGGCTTGTTAATGTTCCAGGTCTGGGCTGTGGTGGTCAGCTTAACCGATTTTACTGCTGTTGTATCGTCATCAGGCATGTTGACTAGTACCTCGGTTGATGACTTACGCGGCATCAAATCACCATCGACAAACACGTCCGACTTCACGGAAAACTTATCACTCAGCAATACCTGCAACGCTTCACCCGAATACGATTCGGATAGTTCTTTGACATACGTATCATAGTATTCAATGGTTTGTTTCAAATTGCTCGTAATATACGTGTAGGCAAGCTCTACAGCCAATGTTTTATTGTTTAAATAAGGTGAAATCATATCACTGTAAGAGCCGCTTGCATCCTGATCTTCTTTCATGACTTGTTGCACAATCGGAACGAAGATATCATAGATTTGACTCAGCGTTTCTTTTAAACCCTTGTCGTCAGCCAGCAAATTTTTCAGAAACGATCGGGTAAGCTCAACGAGCTCGCTTCCTTTTAGCTCTACATGGATATTTTTACCTTTCAGGCCTTCAGTACCAACCATCTCACTAGCGCTCGATACAGAAATTTTGTTCACATTCGGGATAAGCCCGGCTATATAGCCCCCAAGGGACGGATACCAATCATATATTTTTTGATAGGTCTGCTTGATCAGCTGCTCCATTTCCTTGGATAAGCCATGTTGGGCCTGCAGCTCCTGCAGGGCTCCGTTGTTGTGAATAACAATCGGTTTCTTGGCACCCTCCACCAAAATCGTATAATCCTGGTCAGATATTGTCAGTTGAAACGGTATTTTTCCCTTATTGTATTCAAATACACCTTTAATGGAAATATGGCTATAATCCTGCTGTATGGCTTCGGAAATTGTCAATTGCACGTTACTGAACAGCTCAAATGCTTTTTTATCTTCTTCAGTCATTAACTCTGCAGCGGGATTAGGTGTGATCTCCAACGCTATCGTTTGTTTGCTTTCGGCAGATTGGATAGTATACGAATTTTTCATGACCTTGTTTAGATCCAGACCATCTACGGACTGGCACCCTGTCAGCATAATCAGTGCTGCTACTAACAGTAGCGCGATCCATGAGTGTGGTTTTCTGTTGTTCATTCTGTACCTCCGTCATAATAAGATTTGTTATGGCATCCGGTACCAATTCGACATGAGCAGCGCAAACTCCTTTTTCTGGGGTAATTACCATACCGGGCGAAACCGCAGTGGGCTGCTGTCATCACTGATGGAATGGACCAGACTGCGCAAATCCGCCTTAAGCATATTCATTCTTTCCTCTCCCACAATATCCGCATATCGCTGCTCAATGCTTATAAAAATCTCTTCCGTATTTCGGATGCAGGACCATCCCCGTTCAGTGAGGATAACAAGCTTCCCCCTGCCATCAAGCGGATGCGGCTTGCGCTCTATATAGTCATGCTGCTCCAAATAATCGATCATTTGACTCGCGGCTTGCTTGGTAACACCCAGATGCTCCGCGATTTCGTTGCCGGTAGCTCCCTTGGCTGCAATTCGCTGAAACAAAAACCCATGAACAGGACGCACATCATCAAAGCCTTTTTTGGCCAATTGTCTATGCAGATCATCCGTTATAGCGCTGAATGACAGCCCTAGCAGGATCGTTAACTCATAGCTTCCAGACGGTTGATTCATCATCGGTAGAGCCTCCCTAGATAGTCAATTAGATTGACAATATTTCCAAACTATTATAACATAAATATTAGTCAATTTAATTGACTATATGGACTGAGCCCGATCAGATCGAGCTTTGGTCACATCAAGGAGGTTATTTTATGACAACCGCAGCACCCAAAACGAAGGAACAAGCCAATATCGAGCTTGTTCGGGATTTTATCGAAACCTTTTGGAATCAGCAGAAGCTAGACTGTATTGAAACTGTATTGACCGCAGATTATGTGGATCACGCCTATACACCGCAAACCGCGGAGGGCCTGGAGCAAATGGCTATTGTGCTGAATACTGCATTTCCGGATCAACACAGCACCATTAGTGAGATTATCGCTCAAGGGGATAAGGTTATGGTACGGATGGTCATGCGCGGCACTCATCTGGGAGCGTTTCGAGGAACTGCACCTACCGGTAATCGGATCGAAGCAACTATTTATCGGGAATATGTAATCAGGGATGGTCAAATCGCTGAACATTGGGCTTTATTCGATACGGCAACGCTTTTGCGGCAAATTGGTGCCCAGCTCAGCTTTGATAATGCTTGTAAAATAAGAAAAGCTTCTGATCGAAGCCTATTCGGTGAAGATACATTCGTGTTTTAAATGTAGCTTTTCTTGCAATATCAGAATATTCAGCTCCGCTGAAAACTTATACATTCTGATATTATCAAAAAGGATTAGATCATCCGAGTGCAGGAAATGACCTTCGTAAGTGGAATATGTTGAACATCATGATCTGATTTGTATGTGTATAGAAAAGAGGTCCGATCTCATGATTCCAACCGATCCTTCCACTCCCGAGGCCAACAAGCAATCTGTTCAATCACGTGCACTAGACTGGATGCTCATCATCTTCTCATTGCTGGGCTGGGGTATCGTAACGCTTGTTCTTTATCTTGTTGCAACCATTGGAACCCTTGTACTTACTGAATCTTCGGTTGCCTCTTGGCTGCAAACGGATAATTTTAGCGATGGCAGTCTGGCTCTTCTTCATGTAACGATCCTCTCGGTGATTGCAGCAGCATTCGTCAGCTATGGGCTGCTTCTCGCTGCTGTCAGTAGGAAATCAGTCCCATTACTTGCCTTTACTTCGCTGCCGGTGCTTTTTGTAGGTGTGTATTTGTGGTACTCCTGCTACCTCGGCAGTTCTCCGATGGATGGCTTTGCAGGAGAAACCTGGTTCATTTATCTTATTTACGTATCATGGGCAACCCATGGCTTCGACTATATCCGACATTACGTATCCGGTGGCTGGATGCCCTTTATCGGATTAGCCGCGTCCTTCCTGCCTACTCTATGCGGCATATTAGGTACGTCGCTTTATTCCATCACTTCTTCATGGTCTTGGTCCCGGCTCAACACCTTGATCTCAGTGATCGCCATTCCTTGCTGTATGACGCTCTGTTTCGGAGTTTCCTTACTTATCCCAAGCTTTGCCGAGTTCACACCGCAGTCTTACCCCAAAGTAGATGGAGCCACAGCCGCTATCCACCTTGGACAAGAGCTGGCACATCAGCTTGAAGGGATGAATCGTCCAAAAACCGAACGTGCCGTCAGCTTCAGCACAACCCACAATGCTTACGTCAATCTGATTAGCAAAAAAGCCGACCTTATTCTCGTTGCCGGACCGTCGGATGAGGAGCAACTGCTGGCCAAGGAGAGCGGAGTCATTTTGAAGCTGACGCCTATTGGCAAAGATGCTTTTATTTTTCTCATCCATCACAACAACCCCATCGAGTCGCTTACGCTCCAGCAAATTCAAGCCATTTATTCGGGAACCATTCATAATTGGCAGGAGGTTGGCGGGAACAACGAGGCCATCACCTCTTTTCAGAGAGAACCCAACTCAGGAAGCCAAACCTATATGGAAACCAAGGTGATGAAGGGTCATTCCTTAATGACAGCGGCAAGGGAACACAAAATTACCGGAATGGGCGGTATGATCGATAAGGTAGCTGAATATACGAATGCCAACAATGCGATCGGGTACTCATTTTATTATTACGCCAATGAAATGCACCGCCGCCAGGGAGTGAAGTTTGTGAAGCTCAATGGCATTCAAAGCAATAAGGACAACATACGCAATGGCAGCTATCCGTTAACGGCTGTGCTCTATGCCGTCACCCGCGATGAAGAGCCTCAGGATGAATCAACCTCACGTTTGCTCAGCTGGCTTCTAAGCGCCAAGGGAGCTGCCGCTATCGAGAAGAGTGGATTTGTACCGATCCAGTGACCAAGCAATCGAGAGAGCATATGAAGCCGTTGTGCGAAAGGTCAACTCCGCATCTCACTCCCCACCTTATGTAAAAAAGGAAGCCTCCGATCCCACTATGACAGTGGATTTGGAGGCTTCCTTATGATAAGTCGATTGGAGAAGATACTTCGTTCGTTCCCATCACTAGAATGGCGTATTAGCCGTCTACAGATACCCACTGCCGGCTGCGGCTTGATTTCTCGACGGCCTCCAGCACCATTTGATTCTGAAGCCCATCGGCAAAGCTCGGTTGTGGACAGCGACCTGTAGCGATGCCATTCAAAAACTCACGCATCAAGCCTAAAAAGGTATGCTCATAGCCGATATTATGGCCAGGTGCCCAATAAATGTTCCCATAAGGATGCTCGGTTTCCGTACAGGTGATCGTTCGAAAGCCCTGCAGACCCGGCTCATCATCCTTTAAATATACTTCCAGTACGTTCATGTTTTCCAAATCCCACCGTATGGAGCCGCGTTCACCATTGATTTCAAAACGATTGCCGTTGCGGTTACCGCCTGCAAAACGGGTAGCCTCAAATGTACCGATCGCCCCATTCTTGAAGCGGGCAATAAATACGGATGCATCATCGACATCAACCTCACCCATCTCCGTTATTTTCTCCGGGGCTTCCTGTTCAGGCAGCGGGCGGGCGCTGATAAAGGTTTCCATTGTGCCGACTACCTCGTCGATGTCTCCAACAAGAAAACGCGCCAGATCAATCATATGTGAGGCCAAATCACCATGACTGCCAGATCCGCTCTCCTCCTTGCGCATCCGCCATTCAAGCGGGCTGTCGGGGTCTATAAGCCAATCCTGTAAATACAGGCCTCGAAAGTGGTAAATACGACCGAGGCGCCCCTCACGAATGAGCTTCTTGGCAAATTGTACGGCGGGAGAGAAGCGATAATTATGACAAATCATATGGACCTTGCCCGATTTGCGAGCAGCTGCCAGCATACGCTTGGCCTCATCTACACTAATCGCCAGCGGCTTCTCGCACAATACATGTTTCCCTGCTTCCAAGGCTGCAATGGCGATTTCTGCATGTGAATGGTTCGGAGTGACGATATCGATGGCATCAATATCATCTCGTTGAATCAAAGTTCGCCAATCATTTTCATGAGAAGCCCAGCCCAGCTTGTCAGCCGCCGCGTTAACGCCATCCTCATCCCGGCCAGAGATCGCCTGCATCACAGGGACGGCCGGCAGATCGAAAAAAAACGGCAGGTCACGATAAGCATGACTATGTGCTTTTCCCATAAATTTATATCCAACCAATCCGATTCTTATTTGTTGATCACCCATATCAACCATCCCTTCCTATGAATCCATTAGGTTTGTAACAAATCGGTCATGTAAAGCTCGCTACTATATTATTTGTCCATTTTGAGCCTTTTTGACTCAAAAGAAGCAGATGGCTGCCTATAGATCAGTCAGTTAATCCGGCGAGGTTAACCCATTTTCGTGCAAATCGTCATATGATCTGCTAGAATTGATGGTCTACGGGACCAAACGAGGACTTGTACGTATGTATAGATAACCCAATACAAGAATCAAATTGACCTCAGAAGGTGAGTGAGCTTGGTGAATCATATTTTTTCATGGATTTCTGTCCTGGGTTCCGGCATGCTTGAGCTATGGCTGGCAATTCCATTAGGATTTACTCTACAGCTCCATCCCGTCACAACAGGCATATTAAGCGGACTCGGGTCATGGCTCAGCGCGCTGATCATTATTTTCTTTGGGAGTTCCTTGCGGGAATGGTTGATACGGCGATTTCAAAAAAACAAAAATGGAAAAAACAGCCGCATGGGCCGTATCTGGAATCGTTATGGTATTATCGGACTCGGTTTCTTATCGCCCTTGCTAACAGGCTCTCCACTGGGGGCCGCAATTGGGATCTCTTTCAGCGCAGAGCCTCGTAAACTGCTGTTATGGATGGGAGTAGGCATTGTGTTCTGGAGTGCTGTGCTGACAACTGCTGCAGCCTATGGCTTGATGCTGATTATGCCAAAATAAACAGTTGCGGCTGATTACATCATGTTGAAAGCTGACCATTATGAAGGAACCTGTTCCCACAACAGGTTCCTTTTTCTAGTTACAAAAGAAAAAGCACCGACACGGAGTCAGTGCTTACTGCTGCTTCTATTCAGCAGCTTCGGGGCTACCCGACCTACCAGACGTTGAATAGGACGCGGCATTTGGTGCAAATCCGATATACTTACTGTTTTGGTTAACATCAGTAATACAGGATAAGCCCCAGCCGTAACTGCACACAAGATAACGGCCTGAATAAAGGGAGCCAGACGAGGCTGACTGTAAGGCCCGATATAAGCATGAACAACACTGCTCAGGCCAATACCAATGAGCACGATCAGTACCGTCGTCACCGCCACACCAAACCAGCGACGGGCACCCAGAATAAGGAAGGAAACTTCTTTGCGAAGCACCCACAAATTGAGCACGGTCATCGCCATAAAGCAAAGACAAGTAGCCGCTATAATTCCATAAATTCCAAGCCAAGGCGCAAGCGCCAGGCTGGCCACCAGCTTGATGGCAATACCTGCTATTACGTGCAGTACGAGTGGACGCATTTTACCCATCCCCATCAATACAGCACCCGAGGTTTGCATCACAATCTGAAAAATCGAGCTGATCGTTAATAAGATGATCATCGGTGCCGCATACGTATCAACAACAGCCGAATGCTTTAAGTTACCAAAAATAAATCCGTTTAAGGGACCTGCTGCCAGGCAAATAACAAGCACCATCGGTAAACCGCTTAAAATCGATAGCTGCATCACCTTACCCGTCTGCTCGCCTACCTGTACCCAATCTTTTTTGGAATAAGCGGAAGAAATGATCGGCACCACCGACTGACTGAGCGCTATTGCCAAAATGATAGGAATCCCCGCAAGCGATTGAGCACGTCCGACTAACACACCAAGTATCTCCTGTGCACTGGCTTCTCCGATCTGATCCTTCAAGAGCAAGGTTACAATCGAGGAATCAATCGTATACACCAAAGTAACGGTTAAGGAGAAGATGACAATGGGAATCGACAGCTTAAACAGCTGTGCGTAAATGGTTTTGAACGCAAGCGGACTTGAAGCTGTCTTTGTCTCCAACCGAGAGACACCTGCTTGCTCCGATCCCCCCATGCCTTCCGAACGATCATTGCGACGCAGCCTAAGCGCATAATAAATCATCACCGCTACCGCCGCCAGACTGCCGACTACTCCTCCGAATGAAGCACCTGCAACTGCCCAATCCAAGCTATGCGCGAGCAATAAGTAAGCCAGCAGGACTGATGCAGCGACACGGAATATTTGCTCCACAATTTGTGATAAGCCATTGGGCATCATCATCCGTCTGCCTTGAAAATAGCCGCGCATAATGGCAATTAACGGAAACAGCAGCAGCGCAGGCGCTAATGTGCGTATCGGCAGCGCTGCCTGCGGATTCAATGTCATGTTAGCGTAATAAGGCGCAAAAACGTAGAGGAATACAGTCATGACAACTCCCGCCCCTACAGCGAACGCTATGGCAGCACGATAAATGCGATCTGCTTCTGCATAAAGTCCAAGCTCCGTGCGTTCTGAAATCATTTTGCTAAGCGCACTTGGAATACCGGCTGTTGCCACAACCAGCAGCATCGAGTAGATGTTAAAGGCGATTCCATAGCTCGCCATCCCGATGTCACCCAATAAAACAATTAGCGGAACCCTTTGAACAACACCAAGTGCTCTTGCAACGAGCGCTGCCACGGTTAAGATGAGTGTTCCTTTTACCAGTGAATCCTTTGCCACCATATTCCCTACTCCCTGCCTGATTGCCTGTATACTCGACCGCCTGCCGAACCAGGCATGAACTTCTCCTTACAGCACCCAAATAAAAAATAACACAATCATTAATGCCTGCAAAACCAATTTCACCACAACACTTGAAAGCAATCCGATCAATGCGCCAAGGCCTGCCCGGAACGCCTGCTTGGCTTCTGTTCCTATGATGAGTTCTCCAATAACGGCCCCGAGAAACGGACCCACGATTAAACCAACGATAGGAATGACAAACGGACCCACAATCAAACCGATCATACTGCCGATGACAGAAGCCTTATTCCCGCCAAACCTCTTCACCCCGAGCGCGCTGACGGCATAATCTGCCACAATCAAACCCACGAAAATCGTCGATTGAATGACCCAAAACCAAATACCGAAGGGCTCAAAGCTGACCATCCAGCCATACACAAAAAATGCTGCAAAAATCGCTACCGCTCCCGGAAAAATCGGATAAACGGCCCCGATCATGCCGATTATAAACAAGAGAATGACTATAATCCAAGCCGTTATGAGCATGGTGGAAACCTCCTGAGAGCTGCTTAAGATAAAATATATTGCTCAATAATCCGCGCCACGCCGTGCTCTTCATTGCTCGTTGTGATTACGTCTGCCAGCGCTTTGACCTCTTCCTGTGCATTGCCCATCGCTACGCCAAGTCCGCTCTCGCGAATCATCGAAATATCATTTTGGCTGTCTCCCATCGCTATCACCTGCGACATGTCATAGCCAAACATTTCACATACTTGTCGGACACCGCTCGCTTTATGAATGCCTTTGGGATTTAATTCCAGGTTCGCTGGATGCGAATTCGTAATCTCAAATACGCCCCATGAATCCAGCTTGGTACGAATAGCCTGCAGACAGGTTGCATCCTCATAATAATAACCAAACTTCAGCCACTGTCTGGCATCCACCTGCTCTACCCATCGTTCCTTATTATAAATATCACCAACCGCATAAGCCCAATACCACGTATCATACTCAATTGCCAGTGCATGCATTTCTTTGATAAGAGCAGGCTCCAGCAGTGCACGGCTGTGCAGCTTGCCTGGTGCTGACCAGACTTCGCCTCCATTTACGGTAACAATCGGCGCTTCCAGCTTTAGCTCATCAATGTAAGCTTCCACATTCTGAATCCCTCGTCCGGTTGCGAACATCACCTTGATTCCGGCTTGCTCGGCAGCCTGGATCGCTGCACGGTTTTCCTCGGATACCTTTTTATCCTCCGTCAGCAGTGTTCCATCCATGTCCAAAGCAATAAGCTTGTAATTTCCCTTATTCATTCGTTCAAGTCCCCTCTCTCTACAGTGCTGCGGCTACAGAAGGCTTAGGCAGGTCCTGCATGTACGTAACATGCCATAGGGCAAACATATAGACGGTCCACAAACGCCTTGCATAATCACCTTGTCCATTCTGGTGTTTGGCTACCATGTTACGAATCGTACCCATGTTAATGTAATCCTCAATACCGCTGGCTTCAATCTGCTCCAGCATCACTTTGCCTTGATTGCCTTTCAGCCAATCGCGCATCGGTACCGGAAATCCAAGCTTCGGACGGTTAAGAATAAAATCAGGAATGATCCCTTCCATTGCTTTACGGAAAATGTATTTGGTCGTGCCTTCCGCGATTCGATAACGTGCCGGGATTTTACGAGCGACCTCATACAGCTCCACATCCAGAAAGGGCACTCGCAGCTCCAGTGAATGGGCCATCGTCATTTTATCGGCTTTCATCAAAATATCGCCCGGCAACCACAGATTCATATCGATATATTGCATACGAGTGACAGGATCCTGATGCCTGGTTTTGGCATAGTACTGTTCAGCAATCTGCCATGGGTTGCGGTAGCTGCGCAGCATTTCCTGATCCATGCGCACGACCTCAGATTTCATATCCTCGGTGAAAATCTTCGCGTTGCCCAAAAATCTTTGTTCCAGCGGTGTCGTACCGCGAAGCACAAAGTTTCTCCCGTATAACCCCTGAGGCATCATTCTTGCAACGGCGTGCAGCATCCGCTTTAGGCCCATCGGCAGACGGTCCAGCGAGCGCAGCGAATTTGGCTCGTTATAAATTCGATAGCCGCCAAACAGCTCGTCGGCACCTTCTCCGGATAAAACAACGGTAACCTGTTCGCGTGCCAGCTGTGCAACATGATACAAAGCGATAGCCGAAGGATCAGCTACCGGCTCATCCTGATGCCATACCGCCTTGGGAAGCACATCAAAAAAATCCTTTTGCGTAATAATTTTCGAATAATGCTCGGTATCCAACGCTCTTGCTGTCTGTTGAGCAATCCCCGTCTCATTGTTAGCACCTTCGAAGCCGACGGAAAATGTGCGGATTGGCTCAATCGAACGCATGTGGGTGGCTATCGCCGTAGAATCAATACCACTGGACAAAAAACAGCCGCGCTCAACATCACTTTGCATATGATGAATAACGGAATCCTTCAAGCCCTCGCGAATCTGTTCGACATAATCCTCAAAAGGACGCTCTTCAGTCTCAAACATCGGATCCCAATAACGATTGATCTCCATCTGTCCATCGTAACTGATGGAAATATAATGACCCGGAGGCAGCTTTTGAATATCCCGAAACATGGTATCCGGCTCCGGTACATATTGAAAGGTCAAATAATTGAGCAAGCTTTCTGTATGTATCGAACGGTCCATGCCGCCTGCAGCCAGCAAGCTTTTAATTTCCGATCCAAACAAAAACTGCCTGCTGTTTTTGAAATAATAAAAGGGCTTGATCCCAAAATGATCACGCGCTCCAAATAGACGCTTCTTTTTACGATCCCAGATCACAAATCCAAACATCCCGCGAAGATGCTTCACACAATCCTCCCCGAACTCCTCGTACATATGAACGATAACCTCGGTATCACTATGTGTTTTGAACACATGCCCCTTCTCCTGAAGCGAGCTGCGTAAATATTTATAATTATAAATCTCCCCATTAAAAACAATCCATACGGTGTCGTCCTCATTGGACAGAGGCTGGTGACCTTCCTTAAGGTCGATAACGGACAGCCGGCGAAAGCCCAGTCCAATCCGGTTCTCACCCCAAAATCCAAAATCATTGGGTCCGCGATGCACGATACAATCCGTCATTGCTTTCAGCATCGTCTGAGACGGTTCCCTATCTTCAAAATACATTGCTCCGGTAATACCGCACATGTCTTCATTTCCTCCTCAAGTGTACAACGGCAACGTTAACTATCATTCGATTTATTCGATATTTTAGTATAGCATATTCTTAGTAAAATCCGTAAGGCTGCACCAAAAGAACCCGTCCATGACAGACAGGTTCTGTGAACATCTATACACTCATAACTATGGTGCTTCCGCCGCACCTTTTGCTCCTTTGGGCACACCATCCAAGCCATAATACTGATCATAGGCATCAAAAATTTTGCGTGCAATCGGAGCGGCATTCCACGAGCCAAAGCCACCCTCAGGGACTACGACAGCGATCGCAAGCTTTGGTTTTTCCACTGGAGCGAACGCAATAAACACGGCATTATCAATCAGCTTGCCGCCAACGGATTGTGTAGAGGTTCCTGTTTTACGGGCATAAGGATAAGGAAATCCGTCAAAGCCTGTCACAAACACCTTTTCCATTCCTTTAATGACTGAATCCCAATACGGTTTGGGAAATGTAGTTTCCTCCATCACAACAGGCTCCATCGTCTGTACGGGCTGACCTTCATAGGTTTCGATTTTATCAACAAGAAGCGGCTTCAGCTTCTTGCCTCTGCTCGCCAGGGTAGCGGCATATTGCGCCATCTGCATCGTTGTATATTTTTCATTCTGACCCCATGAGGCAAATACCATTCTGGACTGCATCGATTCCTTCTCATTCGTTTTAAACTCGCTGATACCCGCATTTTCCCTTGGCAAGCCGCTGCCACTCGTCACACCAAGACCGAATTTGTTCAAATACGATTCCCAAATATCAGCAGATTGGCTTCCATACTTTTGATGCAGCTTGTAGCCAACCATCGCTGACATGAACGTATTGGAGGAATGCCAGATCGCATCGGCAGCATTGATGTACCCATAAGAAGCGCGGTCTGAATTCGTCAGCTTCGATCCATTGTCCTTACCATACGTATACTCACCGGTGTCATTATAAAGCGTATCGACCCCAAACAGCCCTTCATTTAATCCAATTAACACCGATAACGGCTTAATGATCGATCCTACATATACAACCGAAGTTGGATGATTTTTGAGCTCGGCTGGCGGATAATCCGGAAAGGCGCTTGTAATCGTACCATTATTAATAAATGGCTGGATTCGGTTGTACTCGCTGGTCAACACAACCCCGTTCCATATATTAGGATCATAATCCGGCATGCTGGCCATTGCAACGACCTTTCCTGTCTCCACTTCGATCGCAACCGCATAACCAGCCCTTGCATTCGGCGCAGACGCAGAACGATTGGACGTTGACTTGGCAGCCGCAAGCTGATCGATAATGGCTTTCTCGGCAACCTCCTGAACATTCTTATTAATCGTTAAATATAAATTATTTCCTTTTTCCGGTGCTTTGACCGACACTTTGCCGATAATTTTTTGCGAGGCATTCACCGGGTACGTTTTTGATCCATTCTTACCGCGAAGATCCTCCTGATACATAAGCTCAATACCATCGTATCCGACATACTCAGTGTCTAGATAGCCTTTAGTATTGTCTTTGTTCTTGTAAAAGGGCAGTCCATTGTTCGGCTCCCTCGCCGTGGAAAAGGGTCTCATATATCCGATCAGCTGTGCTGCAATGGGACCGTTGTCGTAAGTACGAATACTTTCCTCCATTATCTCAAGCCATTTTAATTCATCGCGGCGTTCCAGTATATAGGCGATTTCATCATTAGATAAGCCAGATTTGATCCTTCGGGGAACAAAAGAATAGCTTGGAGCTGTCGATGTATTCTTGTCCAAATCGTAACCGACATCCATCTCCTTAATGATTTCTGCTGCACCCAGCAAATTATTAGGCGGCGTCCCATGCTCCTTGAATATTTCTTCCAATTTACGAGCGAGCATAATAACATCGTCTTTCTTTTGGTCGGATTCCATACGGAAATATAGCGATTGGGTTGACGAGGTAAAAGCGAGCGGCGCCCCTCCCCGATCATAGATATTGCCACGAATCGGACCTATCGGTGTATCCATCTTGGTATTATTGGCTTCTTCCGCCTTCAACTGGCTGCCTTCGACAAACTGCAGTACGGCAAGTCTGACAATCAGAATGGAAAAAAAGAAAAACGTGCAGAAAAAGATCAGATTAACCCTAAATGTAAAGTGACTTCTCTTGGCTGCTTCCTGCTGCTGAGGGTCATCATTAGCTTTTTTGTTACCAAACATGCTTACAACTCCTTTGTAATGCGTACAACCTTAAACTTCCCTGATATGCGTCTGATTAAAATTCGGGGGATTAAACCAGTTGCCGCCGCTGGATACCCAGGTAGAATCGAGTGGTACCCACTTGCTGCTATCGTTTAAATATACCTCGTTCCATGCGTGAGGTCCATATCCGCCACGACCATCATAGCCAAGCCCTGTAACAACCTTGACCTCTAGACCAATCGAACGGGCCATCACGGCATACAGTCTGGAATAATCAATACAAACGCCTTTTCTTGTTGCATACGTTTCTTCAGGCGTTTGCTCCTTCCAGATTTTTTTTTGCTCATAGAGATTAACCTTATCCCAATCATAAGTTACTCGGGTGCCGATCCATTTATATAACAGCTTCGCTTTTTCCTCGTCAGTTGTTCCTTTGAGCGTTACCTCTTTGGCCGCTTCCGCTATGCCGGGAGGGATCTGTGCATCCAGCACATCATATTTTCTTTGTAAAATATTATTGACTTCCGCCTCAAACTTTCTCGTAAATACAGGAAGCTGATTGGTCAAAAAATCGCCTGCCACCGGCTTGATAACAGCCGTTGCGCCTTCCTGATACAGGGTGGAAGCTTGTATATACGGGGTAATCTCGGTTTGCGGCAAAAAGGTAGTGTAAATAAAGAGCGCTGCTACTATGAGCAAACAACGCCCGAGACCGGAAATCGTACCTATGATTCCACCCAGCACACTGCTAATCATACCGGGACGTTTGGTTCTGGTTTGCCTTGACTCCCCCTGAAACTTATCTGTCTCCCAATGGCCAAAGAACGGATGGATCATCCGATAGATGATCTGTTTAATAATGGCATAACCAATGATGAATAAAACGCCGAGCCGCAGCAGTGGAAAATCTCGGACTGATGTAACGACCGTGTAATAAAATTGCTCAAATAGACCAAGATCCTTGGTAGGAATCACAATATTGAGCTCAACCAGCCATCCTTGAACATACGGCGAGGCCCAGGAGGACAACCACCAGGACAACACAATGCCAACCACAATAGCAGCACCTTCTGCAGCCATCAGCGCCAAGTGACGAGCTGAGGATGATGCGCCTCGAATCATCCCCTGAATGACCGAAAAGACTAGCGTTCCTGCAATAAGCACAGTGATCCAATTGATTGAGCTGATTTGATTGATTGTCGATGCCATTGCTTCAACTCCTAGTCTTTTCAACGATGAACGAAATGCAGCGCTCGTTAGGTTGCTTTGTTCGTCTTGGCCTGCTCGATCAATGCCTTCAGCATATCATCAAGCTTCATGGTAAAGGTCTGATTCATAAAAGTGACAGTGACCTCGCTCGCTCCCGGCATGCCATCAACCTTTAGGCTTTTGGTCGTAACCGTGTAAGACCCGTCCGCATTTTGCTTATATTGCGCATCCTTCATTTCGTTCGATACGACTTTGATCGCCTGATTCTTTACTTCAGTTGTTACCGTAGCTCCAATATTGAGCAATTGATCCTTATAGCTGGCACCATAGAAATATAATCCTGCCAATATGGCAAGTACAATGACCCATTTGATAACGGTTTTAACGATGCGGACAACAACGAATAAAATCACAATAGCCAACAAAATAACATACCAGCGCTCTTGTAAAAATGACGTAATAAAATCCAACCTTCATCTCTCCTCAAATTCATCTCACTCAATACTGGTAATCATACACTATCTTTATCGTTGTCTTCATCCCTTTTTTTCCTCAGTTCTGCGAGCTGGCGCTGAATCTGATCGGATTTGTCGAACTTTTTGGCCTTACGAAAGGTGGTTCGCAAACGAAAAATAAGAAAGACCAATATGACCACCAAAAATAATAACAGGAACGGATCCATAACCGGCAACCTCTTCTCAATAAATCATTGTATGTATCGCTTATTCTGCGGCCCGCGAAAATAGTGGTACTAACCTCCGGGCTTGTCACGTAAACGTAGTATAACGCTGCTGAAAGCAAGCAGACTATGGATCCCATTCGAGGTGATACGTTTGAAAACCGCGCTGTGGCTATATTTGTTCATGTTTGTAGCTTTTTTCGATCTGCATGCGCAATACCCGATATTATCCCCGTTTGCCATCTCGCTTGGAGCTGCCCCTTCATTCATCGGGCTCATTTTAGGTGTATACTCACTGACTCACTTGCCTGGTAACCTGCTGGCAGGATATGGTGTAGACCGTTATGGAAGTAAAGGTTTTATTGTCTTTAGCCTAATTGTAGCAGGTATTGTGCTGTTAGTTCAATCAAGGGTAACGGATCCCTGGGATTTGTTGATTATCCGCTCGATCAGCGGCTTTGTCCTTGCCTTCCTATCGCCTGCATGCCTATCCCTGCTTGCCAAGATTGCCAAGGACCGTGTCCAGCAAAGCAAGTTTATGGCGGGTAATGGACTCGTACATACGATGGCCTCAGTATTAAGCCCTGCTGTCGGCGCTTATCTGGTAGCCAAGCTCGGTTTTGCGCAATCCTTCACGGTGTTGGGCTGGATTCTGATCGCTACCGGTGTCCTTGCCATGGTTGGAGTGAAGGAAGCAACAGGTCAGAAAGCAATTGGCGACTTGTCCATCCCACACGGCCAGAGCATTGCTGAACATCCCGATGAGCTGCCTGAGCTCAAAAACAATCGTGTTCCCTGGCTTTTCTTTGGTATTCCTTTGGCTATTTCCTGTGCACAAGGGATCCTATTTTTTGAACTGCCTTTAATGAAGGAATCCAACGGTTCCATTCTGACATCGGGCATTTTGTTTTCACTTGTCAGTTTGGGGGCGCTGGTCACCTTGAGCATGATCTTCTTGAACCGCAAATCCCCATTTCTGAGGACCACTATGGGCAGTCTGGGGCTGGCGATTATTTTTTTCGGCTTATCGATCCATTGGCCTATTCCGATCTACGTCTCGTTATTTATGATTGGAATGGCCAAAGGCATCATTTTTCCGGCTATTGCCTCACTGCTGGCAGGAATTACAAGCTCGAGCCATTATGGGCGTGTATTTTCGTTTTTATCCATATCTTTTTCCATAGGCGCCTTTATAGGTCCCATTGTGGCCGGACATATGAGAAGTCATACTTCTCCTTACTTTATTGCATTTGCCTGCCTGATGCTGGCCTTGTCTGTTGTCCCCCTACGAGCCTTCAAACCCGTTTCTATCTAAAAAGAAATTATACTGCTTGGCTGTCAGCCAGTGCTGATTAACAAATCGCCTTTTGCGGGCGATTTTTTTGTGTGTTTCAACGTTAATTACCCAGGGTAAGTAAAAGTTAGGTTAAGCGTTACTTCTCAGTCTCCTTTAACCCAGATATACCCAATGCGTTTTTTTGGGTCAGACGGACTTAAACAAGGGAGTTGCGTTCGAACTTTGTAACAAGACATGTACCCAGCATATCTATGTCGAAAAAGGAGGTGAAAAGCATAGTGACAAACGAACCTTTTCACAAAAAAAACAAAAGAAATGATAGGAGTGAAACGTTAATGAAGCCAGCCTTTACCAAAAAAACCGCACAAGTTACCGTTCTTGCGCTGATGATTTCAATCATGCTGCCTGTTCTGGCTTTTGCTGCAACAGGATTTTCTAATTTAACATTTCAGAATAATAGCGTGAATGCAACTGTATCTTCCACTACTTATTTAGATTCCAATGTTGGAGACGCAGTATATGTCAATGTGTACGGAAACAGTGGTGCATTGCTATCTGTGACCCCAGCCGTGTATAACAATACTTACTCAAGCGGCCAAGGATGGAGCTACCAAATACCAAGTTTAACTGTCTATGGCTATGAGGGTCCACTTACAGTAACTACAACTGTATATAAAGCTGGTGTTGTAGATCCAAGCGAATCTGCAACTACGACAGTCGCATACACAAACAATAACAATGGCGGTAGCACTGGCGGCGGCGGTGGCGGCGGTGGTGGTGGCGGCGGAACTATTTCCGGAGCGACCATGAGTGTTTCTTCTGATGGAAGCATTGATGCCTACATGCTGCAAAACGCTTTAACTTCTAACAATGAAGTCGTGCTTAATCTTAGTGGAGATCTGGCTTTGATCCCAGCTAAGGCATTGACCAGCTTCACTAATGACGCAACCAAGACACTACGGATTACTAATAGTAAAGGCACTTATATCCTTCCGATCTCAGTATTGAACCTAAGTGACTTGGCAAGTGCTCTCGGCACTACAGTGGATGAGCTCATTATTAAAGTATCCATCAGTGCTCCAAGTGCTGATGATGTGGCTAGCATAACATCTGCAGCTACTGCCCTGGGTGCTACAGAAATCGCTACACCGGTTGATTTCAACCTTGTGGGACTTGCACCAGACAGCAAAACTCAAACGATTGATCTCGGTTCGAATTATGTGAGCCGTATTCTTCCTTTGACCAAAGCAGCAGATTCCACACGTTCGACAGGCGTTGTATTCGATACAACAACGAAAAAATTAAGCTTTGTCCCTTCTCTGATTAATACAGCAGACACAGACAGCACAGTTACAATTAAACGTAATAGCAACAGTATTTATACAGCAATCGAATTGAACAAAAACTTCCCTGACAGCCAAGGTCATTGGGCTCAAGGCTACATCGAATTACTGGCCAACAAGCTGGTTGTTGATGGCGTAACCGATACAACGTTCGAACCGGAGCGTAACATCACTCGTGCTGAATTTGCAGCCTTGGTCGTTCGTTCACTCGGTCTTGAGCAAGCGGCAGGAAGCAGCTCCTTCAATGATGTTGCATCTGGTGATTGGTTCGCTGGCGTTGTAGGCGCAGCAACCAAAGCTAAAATCATTGATGGTTATGAGGATTCAACTTTCAGACCGAACCAACCGATCAAACGTGAAGAGCTTGCAGCAATGGTCGTCCGTGCTTTGAACTACGCAGGTGCTAAACCAACTGTAACTTCTGAACGTCAAAATGAATTGTTAGCTAAGTATACCGATGCTAACAAGATCGTATGGGCTCAACAAGAAGTAGCAACAGCGATTGAAGCAGGAATCATTGATGGAATCACTGATAACACAATCGCTCCTACTAGCCAGGCTACACGCGCACAATCAGCTGCTATGCTGAAACGTTTGTTAACCAAAGCTAACTTCATCAACTAAGTAAGCAGGTTGACGACTAATTAAATGCAGATTTACAAGCCAAAAGGCACTGACAGTGATGTCGGTGCCTTTTTTTATTCGCTGAAAAAATCAAACTTCTTGCGATAAACTGGCAGTAATGTACGCCAATCCATTACATAATCTCCTATGGTATCCAACAATATGTTCATTCTATCAAACCGTTCTCACACAATCTTAATATAACAACTACAAGGCAGATCAGCAGCTTCCATGAATCCAATATGCGGATAAGCTTAATTTCGACATTTCCTGGGAAATACAAACAGCTTGGAATGGATGGCGAAAGTGGATATACTACTTGAGAAAGCCAAATCATCTAGTGAGCTTGTGAGGTGCTGATATGTCCATTACGATTATTGTAGAAGGCAAGAACGATAAAAGCAGACTGCGGAGGCTGCTGACGGAGGACATTACTATACTTTGTACCTTTGGATCCTTAAACACGGAACGGCTTGAATCCTTAAAAAAGCATGCCGATAGCAGCGAGATTTTTTTATTTACAGATAACGATTCCTCCGGCAAAAAAATCCGCGCCATTTTACGAGATACATTCCCGGATGCAGAACAAATATATACCCGAAAAGGCTATGCAGGAGTAGAGGGTACACCCGATGAATATCTGATTCTGCAATTAGAAAAAGCCGGTTTGGAGGCGTATATCAACTACCCGCTTCCAGATCCGGCTCTAAGCAATAAATTGGATTAAATAAATGACCAGTGTTACTGTACAAATACTAAAGATGGTCGATGAAAATACAACCTGTGAGGCAAATTCCGGTTCATTATCGTATTCTACTGCGATCAACGCACTGCTTAGTGACGTTGGTACAGATGTCGCAAGCACAAGCGCTTGGGCCATCGTTCCATGAATACCCAGCAGCCATACGATACCAAACCCTACAGCAGGTCCAATCAACAAACGAAGCACATTGGAGAGCATCACATCCGAGAACATCAGCTTCCACTTCATGCTTCCCAGCTGCACACCCAAGGTAATGAGTGCCGTACAGACAAAAGCATTGGAAATATACGTGATCGGCATATAGATCGGATCAGGAATAGGAACATGCAGCCAGCGCATCAAAAAAGCAAGTGGAATTACATAGATCACAGGCAGCGATAATATCGTACGCAGCGTTTGCCGCGGATCATTTTTATGGGCATTCACGCTGTATACCCCATACGTATTGGGCAGCAGCGATTGCATCATCATAATAATAATCTGGATGGAAAGCGTAAACGCATCACCGACAAACACAAGCTGATTGAGCGGAAGCGCATAATTGGCACTGTTATAAAAGATGACGCTGTTCCGCATCGCCGTGATCATACTGTTCTGGTACCCTCTCACACGCATGATGAATTCTACCAGCAAAAACATCGCTGCCAGATGAAGCGCAAAAAACAGCAAGGTTTGCAGCATCAATTGCATCGACAATGTAGATTCATAAAGCATTTTGAACACAAGCGCGGGTGAAAACAGATAAAAGTTCAGCTTCGAAAGCGTTCGAATATCCAGCTTGAACGCTCTATACAGAATAACACCCAAGGCAATCATGATGGAGAGCGGTATCACATTATTAAGTAAAATATAAATGAAGTACGTCATGCTTGAGCTCCCTTAACTAGTATACACCTATCCTTCCTTGCTTAATTCGATCAGGTCCTGAGCAATTTTATCAACATCCAGATCAGCGTCGTTACCCGCATAGTACCTTCTCATATCTCCCTTTTTATCAACAAGCAAAATCAGATTGCTGTGCGTAAATTGACCTTGTTGATCCTTCACGACCATAACCCCGTATTTTTGCGCAAGATCAATTGTAGCTGCCTCATCACCACGCAGGAAATACCAGCCCTTAGGATCAGCATGAAAGCTTTTGGAAAATTGCTGAAGCTGTGCTGTCGTATCTTTGGTTGGATCAAATGAAATCGATACAATCGCCGTTTTATCACCGAAAACGCCTTTTTTCACCAAAGCATCCTGCACCTTCGATAGGTTATACGTAGTTGGCTGACATACATCAGGACAAGTGGAATAAAAAAAGTACACAAGCTTGGAGCGTCCGGCCAGCTCTGCCAGGCTAATGGATTTGCCATCAATATTATCGAGCTTAAAATCAGGGGCTTTTTTCATGACTTCCATTTTGCTGCTTGCGCTGTTGCCTTTAAGAACCATATACCCCAATGTACCGATCATTGCCAGCAGAAGCACAATAACGATCAGCTTAAAGCCGTTTTTTTGTAAAAATGCGTTGTTCATCCGTGTTCCCATCCTTTGCGATAAAAAAAATATCCCATGCTGCCATGGGACTTGAAGCTACATTACAATCGTTATTTCGGGCTATTATTATTTCGCCACTGTAGTCAGGACCATAATAATGAATAACAGTGTCAAGTAATTAATCGAATAAATAAATGTTTTCTTGGCCCATAGCACTTCTTCTTCGCCTTCGGTTTTCTTGAAGCCCTTCATACAGAGATAAGCCCAATATAGTCCCATTACGATGGCCGCGTAGAAGTAGATGACATTAACATAACCATACACATACAACAGCATGGAAACAGGTACGAGCAGTACAACATAACGGATCATACTGATTTTCGTGACATAGGTACCTTTAACAACAGGTAATAACGGAAACCCTGCTGCGCGATACTCCTCCATACGACGAATACCAAGCGCCCAAAAGTGTGGAGGCTGCCATAGGAACAAAATCGCGAATAAAATAATCGCTCCCGCATCAATATCATGACGTACGGCGCAATAGCCGATAACCGGAGGAATCGCACCGGAAAAGCTGCCGACTACTGTACTCCATACCGAAGTACGTTTAAACCATGCCGTATAAATCCATACATAAGCAAACAATCCGATCATACCCAATAATGCAGCTAACGGATTAACGAGCAACCACAGACCGGATACACCAATGATACCCAGGATGATCCCATACCACATGACGACCTGAGGAGATAGCTTACCGCTTGGCAGCGCACGATTTTGCGTACGAGCCATCTTCGTATCCATATCACGATCCAAATAATTGTTTAGTACACAACCTGAACCCATCACCAATGCAGTTCCCAGCATAGTAAACAGCAATTGCAGCCAGTTAACCTGCCATCCGGAGGCTACCCAAAAACCACCGAACGCTGTGATGGAATTCGAAAAAATAATACCCGGCTTGGCCAACTGTACAAAATCCCTCCAGGTCACAGGGCCTTGGTCCACATGCTCCGCTTCCGATGCGGCAGGTAACGAATCGACCGTAAGGTTAACGCTGAGTTGATCTTTCACTTGATTGTATCCTCCTTAGAGTTTTGCTTTAGCAAAACTGACTTCGTAAGCATCTTCTGAGTTTTGCTTTAGCAGAACTAGTTTCGTAAGCATCTTCTGAGTTTTGCTTTAGCAGAACTAGTTTCGTAAGCATCTTCTGAGTTTTGCTTTAGCAGAACTAGTTTCGTAAGCATCTTCTGAGTTTTCATTGAAAACTCTATATGAAGCAATTGCAGCGACATTCCCTTTGTACTTCTACAATCCTTATCATATCAACCTCAAATCCATTTGACAATAAAGCACGGCACGAATTCAAAATATTGTCGCATCTTCAGACGAAATATGTAGCCGGATTGTCACTATTTCCAGGGCATACAGAATAGAAAAACCGACGGTTGCGTTAACCATCGGCCCGTATTTTCTATTAAGATAACCAACAAGGATCGGGAATAACCTGTAGATGTTATTGCTTAGCCAAGTTTGGTAACTGCTTTATCATTAATTTCACATTCCGGGGTACAATATCCTTTATAAACCTCTTGGCATTCATCACAGCAAAGATGCTGGTGGTGGCACAAGTCGTCCGTACAATTAATGTAAGTGTCCGCCGGTTTACTGCAATGATGACAGACTCCGACAATTACGTCCTCATCGGTTTGGTTAATCGTAACAGAGACACGATCGTCAAATACATAACATTTGCCATCAAATAATTTTCCTTGAACCTCAGGATCTTTTCCGTAAGTAACAATTCCACCATCCAATTGGTAAACATCATTGAAGCCTTCATTCATTAATATTCCTGTCAGCTTTTCACACCGGATTCCGCCTGTGCAATAAGTCAGAATAGGCTTATCCTTGGCCTCCTTCAGATTATCGCGAATCCACTGTGGAAAATCACGGAAGGATTCAACGTCAGGCCGGATCGCATTGCGAAAATGCCCAAGATCGAATTCATAATTATTTCTGCCGTCCAGGACGATTACATCTTCTTTTTGAAGCTGTTCATGAAACTCTTTAGGAGAAAGACGTTTACCACTCAGAACATTGGGGTCCAGGTGGTCTTCGTATCTTAGTGTGACAAGCTCCTTTTTATGGCGGACAAAGATTTTTTTGAAGGCATGCTCACTGGCCTCGTCAATTTTGAAAACCAGATCCGAAAAAAGTGGATGATTGTGCATATCCTTCATATATTGTTCGGTTTGCTCGATCGTACCCGATACAGTCCCGTTAATGCCTTCTTCTGCGATGATTATACGTCCCTTAAGCTCCAGGCTTTTGCAGTATGCAAGATGCTCGGCTGCAAACAACTCCGGCTCCGGGATTTGAACAAATTTGTAATATAATAAAATGCGAAACGAATTAATATCTGTCAACGAAAACCGCTCCTCTTCTTTTCATTAATAAATTGTAAAAGCCTGTCGAGGTATCTCAACAGGCGGCCCCATTCGCTCAGTCAGCTACTGGGCTTTGTGAGTATCATATCATCCGATCCGATCGTAGATTCTACTTTATGATTATTCATTATTTATCTCGATTTGTCACTAATAGATTGTGTCAAACTCACAACATATTTCCATATTCTCATGTAATTATTTTTATGAGTTCATTTTAGTTTATTCCATATACATAGTCAACTTATAGGTATGTTAAGTAAGCCATATGGATACAATTGGCACTATTGACTAGAGAAGCCTTTACAAACACTTCCTTTTTTGTATTAAGAAAAAGACGTTGTTGAGCATCTACCCTTTGAAATTCCAAGGTATAGTACCCAATAACGTCCAGTTGCACAGCACATGATCAATTGCTTATTTACGTACATACAGCGGCATTTTGCCAAAGAGCTGCTGACGAACGAACTGCCAGGCAGCTTCCTGTAACGATTGAATTTCGTATACTTTGTGCCCCAATATGGATAAAACCACACCATTTTTGTACGTACGGCTGATGCCATATTCCAGTTGGGCCGCTACCAGCTGTTGTTCCATAAATAAGTTCAATGCTTCCACAAAAGCTGCGTCGACATGCTCATTGAATATATAAAGTGTCCCCAGATGAGTAAACTCAGCCCAGCTGCCGATTGTGTTCAGCCGCTGCTGTGCAGGTACGATCCGCTGCTTACTGCAATAAATGAGCTCATTCTCGTAAGTAACACTGAAACGATTTTCATAATGCTCATATTGAAAAAGCTCGCCTCGTTGTGTTCTCCCCGGACAAATGAGATCGCTAAGAATCAAGGTCGATCCTGCTTCCATCTGCACATCCATCCGACTATACAATACAGCATCCTTATACAGCATCACGGGCTCGGGCATGTACTCCACATAGCTATCCGGTCCTAGTGTCAGAGATTGAACCTGCTCACTCGCGCGCACCGATTGAGAATCCCCCTGCTCAGGACGCGCTGGATGCACCTTGGTATAGGATTGGTTCGTCATATACACATTCGAGCGTTCATCGAACCGCCAGCTCATTTCATATCGGTCACCTGCCATAATACCGGGAGAAGCATCCATCATATACACACCAAGCTGACCGTAATCGAAAGCAAACGTCTTGGCAATTTTTAATGGGTAGGTGTTGTATTTATCGCTGATACTCGTCTGCCCCTCCC
The DNA here is from genome assembly GCF_038000305.1 of Paenibacillus sp. FSL H8-0034. Lineage (NCBI taxonomy): Bacteria > Bacillati > Bacillota > Bacilli > Caryophanales > Paenibacillaceae > Paenibacillus > Paenibacillus sp. FSL H8-0034. The sequence continues at coordinate 1,807,259 of NZ_JBBOBS010000001.1, read as the reverse complement.
GCTCCTTAAAAGTAGCGGTGATGCAGCCGGTGATTTCAGGCATGATCGAATTCCTGCTCTACCCACTCTACGATAGCGTCAACGCCATGACCATCAAACATATTGGAGAAAATAAACGGGCGGTCACCGCGCATTTTGCGAGTATCCTCTTCCATAACCGTCAAGCTTGCACCTACATAAGGAGCCAAATCAATTTTGTTGATGATGAGCATATCCGAGCGGATAATGCCAGGACCGCCTTTACGCGGGATCTTCTCACCTTGAGCTACATCGATAATATAGATGAAGCGATCCACCAGCTCCGGACTGAATGCAGCAGCCAGATTGTCACCACCACTTTCGATAAAAATAATATCGAGATGGTTAAAGCGTTTCTCCAGCTCATCAATGGCCTCAAAGTTCATCGAAGCATCTTCTCTGATCGCTGTATGCGGACAACCTCCGGTTTCTACCCCAATAATACGATCTGCAGTCAACGCCTCAGAACGAATTAAAATATTGGCGTCTTCCTTCGTATAAATATCATTCGTGATGACAGCAATGCTGTATTTATCGTTCAATCTGCGCGCGAGCCTCTCCACAAGTGCGGTTTTACCTGATCCTACTGGCCCCCCTATACCTATCCGCATGGGACGATCCAAATGACCCTTCTCCGGCGCTTCCCACTCATGATGATGATGTGCTCCACCTTGACACATACGACATTCCTCCTGATTTATAATTATTAAAAGCTATAGTTAGGACATAAATAAACGGGAATATAAATTTTCGTGCTGCATCATGGCTATTTCTGCCATTGGCGTATTTCCAAAGCCATCCTCGAACGGATCTCCATGCTCAGCTTGCTTCCAGGCCGCCGCTATAACAGGCAGCATCTCAGCCAACAGACGTTGACCTTCGGTTTGGCCAATGGACATCAGCCGCAGACCACTATTGATGCAGGTAAAAGTGCAAGCATATAAATAGCCTTCTGCCGCCATTGACAACGGTACCTGTAAATGATAGCTCAGCCAGCCATGAATCAACGGATGTGTGCCAAAACACTTCTGCTGGCGGATCGCTTCCTTGAGCTGACTCCACGGAAGCTCCGGGTAAATCGATAGTCCCAGCTGCTGCAGCCTGCGTCCCATTTTCACTACACCTTCGCGAGTTTCCAATGATGTCCGCTGCACATGCTGCATCTGATCAATCTTCCACAGCTTTTCCCACTGCTCCTGAGGCGTATACATATAGACCGCCTTGACAGCGAGTCCATCGATGGGAGCCCAACTCTGAACAAGCATCGTTTCCATATAATCCCTCAGGTGAGCAGACGTGTGCACCGTGCCATTTTGTACAAGGGATTCCAGCCCGAAGGAATGGGAAAATCCGCCGATTGGCAGGGCAGAATCCAGAAGCTGCACATAGGAGAGCCAATTGGTCATGGGCGGTTGTGCCTGCTGCAAGAGATCACCATCCTAAGAGTTTTGCGTAGCAAAACTTACTTCGTAAGCATTTGCCTATTTCGCAGAAAATTCACTTCGTAAGCATGAACTTGAGTTTTGCGTAGCAAAACTTACTTCGTAAGCATCTGCCTATTTCGTAGAAAATTCACTTCGTATGCCTGCTGCTTATCAGAAGTCCGGTGAAGAACGAGCGCAGCGGCCAAATGATCCTGGAGAAGCGTAAGCGTTCGCCTTTGAAATCGTGAATAAACCGCTTTATCTCATCCCATTTCACGATTTCAACAGCTGAGAGTTTAAGCAAACTGGCTTCGTAAGCACCATCCCGGAAGGATATTTGGCCGCGCAGCGAGACTTATTCACCGGAATTCTAGAATAAAAAATAACGCTGTGCCATCGGCAAAACCTTGGCAGGCTCGCATGTGATAGCAGCCCCATCCACCTTAACCTCATAGGTTTCAGGATTTACATCAATCCGCGGTGTTTCTCCGTTATGGATCATATCTTTTTTGGTGATAGACCGGCAATTTTTCACAGGCTCTATCCTTTTTTGCAGTCCCAGCTGTGTGTGAACACCAAGGTCGAAGGCCGCCTGAGAAACAAAGGTAATACATTGATTCAGCGCACGCCCATAAGCACCGAACATCGGACGACTCATGACCGGCTGTGGGGTTGGAATCGAAGCATTCGGGTCCCCCATCTGCGCATAGGCGATCATCCCGCCCTTCAGTACAGTTTCCGGCTTCACACCAAAAAACATCGGATTCCAGAGTACAAGATCAGCCAGCTTGCCTACTTCCACTGAACCTACCAAATGAGAAACGCCATGTGTAATTGCCGGGTTGATCGTATATTTGGCAATATAGCGCTTAATACGAAAATTATCCTGATCATCCGCAGTAACGCCAGCTTGCTGTGGCAGTTCATCCGGAGCAGGTAAATATCCACGCTGCTGCTTCATTTTATCTGCCGTCTGCCACGTTCTTATAATTACTTCCCCAATCCGTCCCATTGCTTGCGAATCGGAGCTCAGCATGCTGAACACACCCAAATCATGCAATATATCCTCGGCAGCAATCGTTTCCGGACGAATTCTGGAGTCAGCAAAAGCTACATCCTCAGGGATTCGACTATCCAGATGATGACATACCATCAGCATATCGAGATGCTCTTCGATTGTGTTCACCGTGTAAGGTCGGGTCGGATTCGTGGAGGATGGAAGCACGTTCAGCTCAGCGGAAGCTTTAATAATATCCGGTGCATGCCCTCCACCCGCGCCTTCAGTATGATAAGTGTGAATCGTTCTTCCGCCGATAGCAGCCAGCGTGTCTTCCACAAAGCCGGACTCGTTCAGTGTATCCGTGTGGATCGCCACCTGCACATCGTACTGATCCGCCACCTGCAAGCACGTATCAATCGCAGCCGGAGTCGTTCCCCAATCCTCATGAAGCTTCAGTCCAATCGCTCCTGCCTCTACCTGCTCGATAAGCGGTTCTGGAAATGATGCATTTCCTTTACCCGTAAAACCCAGGTTCATCGGAAAAGCCTCCGCCGCCTCCAGCATCCGGTGCATATGCCATACACCTGGTGTACAAGTAGTCGCGCTTGTTCCTGCAGCCGGACCTGTACCGCCACCGATCATCGTCGTAACCCCGGAAGAGAGTGCAGTTTCTATCTGCTGTGGACATATATAATGAATATGAGTATCAATACCACCGGCCGTTATGATCTTGCCTTCACCGGCGATGACTTCCGTTCCTGCACCAACGATCATATTAGGTTGTACGCCATCCATCAGATCCGGATTGCCCGCTTTACCTATTCCTACTATAATACCGTCCTTAATCCCGATATCCGCTTTAACAATTCCCCAATGATCTATAATAATCGCATTGGTAATCAATGTATCCAGAACGCCCTGATCCCGCGTATGACGACTGGACTGGCCCATCCCATCACGTATGACCTTGCCGCCGCCAAACTTGCATTCTTCTCCATATACGGTGTAGTCCTGCTCGATCTCTGCCCATAGCTGCGTATCCGCCAAACGCACGGCATCGCCTGTAGTCGGGCCGAACATTTGTGCATAAGCCTTACGATCCATCTTTGCCATACAAGACCGGACCCTCCTTCCATACATCCAATCGCTGCTTAGTCGCCTCTGTCATCTGCCCATGCGCAGCTTCGCCCTGAGATAAATGATTGAGTCCATAGGACAGCTTCGCTCCCCCTAATTCAACAAGCTCCACCGGCTTCTCCTCCCCGGGTTCAAAGCGTACAGCCGTACCCGCAGCAATACTGAGTCGCATACCAAAGGCAGCCTCTCTGTCAAAATGAAGCCCGCGGTTCACCTCAAAAAAATGAAAATGCGACCCAACCTGAATCGGCCGATCTCCCATATTCGTTACCAATATACGTACCGTACGTTTTCCTTTATTTAATTCAATCTCGCCCGCCTTGATGCGATATTCACCAGGAATCATGGCAGCTCACTCCTTTATCAGAAAATCAGAATGGTTGAATGGGAGTTCATTGCGTTCCTTCATCATTTTAAAAGGGTACGAACTAACCATGACCAATAGGCTGATGCACCGTAACCAGTTTGGTCCCATCGGGAAAGGTTGCTTCTACCTGTACCTCATGGATCATTTCAGGAACACCTTCCATCACTTGGTCCACTTTCAATACCTTTGTACCAAATTGCATTAGCTCCGCAACAGTCATTCCGTCTCGGGCACCTTCCATAATTTCCGATGTAATCAGAGCTATGCTCTCTGGATAGTTCAATTTAAGACCCCGATTCAACCGCCTTCGGGCAAGATCTGCCGCTACCGTTATCAGCAGCTTTTCCTTTTCTCTTTCCGTTAAATGCATTCCAGGTGAACCTCCTTCACACAAAACCTCGATGTGGCAAATAACATAACATGATAAAGGCGAATAATTAACATTTAATACGTTTATTATATTCGCAATCTAATCTGCTGTAAATCATCAACATCCATTTTATTATGTATTCAATGATTAATCTTCCGTATTTTAACGGTTTTCACAAGCCATTTTAGCAAAAAGTCGAACTATGTAAGTTAATTTATCCAATTTATTCAAGTTATTTTATGTTATTTATATTGACATATATATTACATATAAATTATCATGATAAACGTGAACTAACATCGATTGCATCGATTAGACAGAAAAAATTCTGGTTTCAGATCAGAAATCATGTTTCATGTTAGAATTCATTACGTTTAGTATATTTAAAAGGAGTGGATGGAATGTTGGCAAAAAGAAAAGGGATCAACGTTTTAATGGCGGTAAGTATGTCGCTCACCGTATTACTGGCAGGATGTGCTACTCAGACACAGCCGGCAGCAGCTCCAGCAGCGGCAACTACAACGGCCGAAGCCAAACCGGAAGCAGGTAAAGATGAAGCGATCCCTGTAGGCATTCTACATTCACTCACCGGAACGATGTCCATCAGTGAAGTATCCGTTAAAGATGCGGAAATGATGGCGATTGAAGAGATTAACAAAGCTGGGGGCGTACTTGGAAAACAATTAAAACCGATTGTCGAGGATGGGGCATCCGATTGGCCGACATTCGCAGAGAAAACGAAAAAATTACTGCAAAAAGACAAAGCAGCCGTTATTTTCGGAGGCTGGACCTCCTCCAGCCGCAAGGCCGTACTTCCTGTCGTTGAACAAAACAAAGGACTTTTCTTTTACCCGGTTCAATATGAAGGCTTGGAATCATCCCCTTACATCTTCTATACAGGTGCAACGACTAACCAGCAAATCGTACCCGCAGTGACCTGGCTGCTGCAAAACAAGGGCAAGAAGTTTTTCCTCTTAGGCTCTGACTACGTATTTCCAAGAACTGCCAACAAAATCATCAAGGAACAGCTGAAAGCTGAAGGCGGCGAAACGGTTGCCGAAGAGTACACTCCGCTCGGACATACCGACTACAATACAATTATTAGCAAAATCAAAAAAGATAAACCCGACGTCATTTTCAATACCCTGAATGGTGATAGCAACGTAGCTTTCTTCAAGCAATTGAAGGATGCCGGTATCAGCGCCAAGGATTTGACTACGTTATCGGTCAGTATCGCCGAAGAAGAAATTCGCGGCATCGGTGCTTCCGTATTGGAAGGGCACTATGCAGCATGGAACTATTATCAAACAACCGATACACCGGAGAACAAAAAATTCGTTGAAGCCTACAAAGCCAAATACGGCAAAGACCGCGTAACCGACGATCCGATTGAAGCAGGTTACTTTGGTGTTTACTTATGGGCTGAGGCTGTGAAAAAAGCAGGCTCCTTCGATGTGGAAAAAGTAAAGACAGCAGCTAAAGGTCTTGAATTTAATGCTCCAGGCGGTAAAGTCATGATCGATGGCGACAATCAGCACGTATACAAAACCGTTCGAATCGGTCAGGTTCAAGCTGACGGACAATTTAAAGAAGTATGGAACTCCGGCAAACCTGTCAAACCTGATCCGTTCCTTAAAACTTACCCATGGGGCGCAGAGGTGACCAAGAAATAATGAAACATGCTCGATCGATGGAATAACCGGGTACGACAAACTAAATTAGGACTGCCCGCTTAGGGCAGTCCTGCATTTTATAAGGGAGGCTGACTCCGATGGGCTTGTTACTGCTCCAACTTTTTAACGGTATTAGCTTAAGCTCCATTCTCTTGCTCATTGCACTCGGACTCGCGATTACGTTCGGACTTATGAATGTCATTAATATGGCCCATGGGGAGTTTATCATGATTGGCGCCTATATGGCTTATACGATCCAGCAAATCTTTCAGAAATATGTGCCTGCATCAGCGTTCGGCTGGTATTTTATCATTTCGATCTTTGTTGCCTTTGGTGTGGCGTTTGTTATTGGTTGGCTGCTCGAAGTGACGCTCATTCGTTTTCTGTACGGCAGACCACTCGACAGCCTGCTCGCAACCTGGGGCGTCAGCCTCGTCCTGCAGCAGCTGGCAAGGCAGATTTTTGGTGCTCCCAACGTGGCTGTCAAAGCTCCTGAATGGCTCGAAGGCGGTCTTGCACTCGGTACGGACCTGATGCTTCCCTACAAAAGATTGTTCATCATCGGGCTTGTTATCGTCTGCATTACCATTATTTATTTGTATCAGTACCACAGCCGCGGCGGACGCAATATGCAGGCCGTTATGCAAAATCGCAGTATGGCCTCCTGCCTCGGGATCTCAACACGACGCATCGACGGTCAGGCGTTCGCTTTTGGCTCAGGTATGGCGGGGATCGCCGGCTGCGCGCTCACCTTGGTTGGACCTATAGGACCTACAATCGGCACCTATTATATTGTTGACGCCTTTATGGTAGTTGTTCTTGGCGGTATTGGCAAAATCATTGGTACTATTGCCGGCGCTCTGGGCATAGGGGTGCTTAGCACCGTCTTCGAGTATACAACCAGCGCTACGTTAGGCAAGGTTATTGTCTTCACTCTTATAATTGCATTCCTGCAATGGAAGCCTTCAGGTCTGGTTACGATGAAATCGCGGGCTTTGGATTAGAGGATTCGGTGAATAAGTTCCGCTGCGTGTCCAAATATCCTTCCGATCGCTGTTGAAATCGTGAAAATGGATGAGATTTATAGGTTTATTCACGATTTCAAAGGCGAACGCTGACGCTTCTACAGGATCATTTGAACACTCCGCTCTTTATTCACTGGATTTTTAGAGGGAATAAATAAATGCTTACGAAGTCAGTTTTGCTACGCAAAACTCTTAGGAGTTGATAAAATGGCCATCACCAACACGAAGATGAAAATTGTATTTACCGTCATCCTGCTCGCCGTGATGCTGGCGGCGCCGATGTTTTTATCAGAGTTCAGACTCTCACTCTTGGGCAAATTTCTGTGCTACGCCATTATCGCCATGGGGCTTGATCTGATTTGGGGCTATACAGGCATTCTTAGTTTAGGGCACGGTGTTTATTTTGGACTTGGCGCTTATTGTATGGCGATGCACTTGAAGCTCGTTGCTTCGCATGGAGAGCTTCCTGACTTCATGTCGTGGAGCGGAGTGGATAAGCTTCCGTGGTTCTGGGCGCCTTTTCAATCGGCTGGAGTTACCCTGCTACTCGCCATTTTGGTTCCTGTAGCCGTAGCGTTCGTCCTTGGATATTTGACCTTTCGCAATCGAATTAAAGGCTCTTTTTTCGCTATTCTCTCACAGGCTCTTGTTATTATTACCGTTACATTGTTTGTCGGTCAACAGGGCTATACTGGCGGGACGAACGGCTTAACCAACTTTGAAACATTTCTCGGGATGAATGTTGGTGAGCCATCGACAAAATTGATTTTTTACTACATTACCGCCTTCGTCGTCATCGGAACCCTGATCCTGTGTCAATGGATGGTCTCCAGTCGGCTTGGCAAAATTCTCGTCGCCATTCGTGATGCCGAGAACCGTGTACGCTTTATCGGGTACAATCCGGTTACGTACAAGGTGTTCATTTACTGCTTTTCCGCTGCTCTTTCCGGATTGGCAGGCATCCTGTTTGTCTTACAGGAAGGCATCGTCTCCCCGGCCCAGATGGGTATCGTTCCATCGATTGAAATGGTGCTGTGGGTAGCTATTGGTGGACGTGGCACGGTATACGGTGCTGTACTGGGTGCTGTGATTACCAACTCGGCGAAAACCTCTTTCAGCGAAGCTTATCCCGAGTGGTGGCCGATTATTCTCGGCGCGATGTTCATTGTTGCCGTACTCTTTTTCCCAAAAGGACTTGTCGGTACCATTCAAGACTATTGTGAGAAATGGGGCTTATATCCGTTCAAAAAATCGAATCTGCTGAATTCATCTTCTTCCTTGGCCAAATATACAGAGATGCAAAGCGATAAAGAGCCCGCTCACACGACCAAGTAAAAAAACTCTAAGGAGGTTGTTCCCAGGATGGAAACATCACCAAGAAAAGAAACAGCTGGCGAATTGGTCCGCATTGAACAGTTAGAGGTAGATTTCGATGGCTTCAAAGCCATTCGTGGACTTGACTTCTCTCTCTCATCCGGTGAGCTGCGTTTCCTGATCGGACCCAACGGCGCCGGCAAAACGACATTGCTTGACGTTTTATGCGGCAAGGTTAAGCCTTCAAAAGGGAAAGTAATGTTTCGCAACCACGTGGATCTGACTAAACATCAGGAGCACCAAATCGCACAGCTTGGAATCGGGCGTAAATTCCAGGCCCCTTCCATCTTCGTTACGTTAACGGTGTTGGAAAATCTGCTTTTGTCCATGCGGCAAAAACGCGGTCTGCTCAGTTCACTTATTGCTCAAACGACTGTTGAGCAGCGCGAACGCATGAAATATTACTTGCACATGATCGGACTGGAGAAAAAGTCCAAAGACAAGGCAGGCTCGTTATCCCATGGCGAGAAGCAGTGGCTGGAGATCGGGATGCTGCTCATTCAGCAGCCTGAACTTCTGCTGCTTGATGAGCCAGCCGCCGGAATGACAGACAGCGAGACCGAGAAAACTGGTGAGCTGCTGCACAAGATCAGCGACCAACAAACCATTATCGTCGTCGAGCATGACATGGATTTTGTCCGACAATTTGCCAAAACCGTTACGGTCATGCATGAAGGCTCTGTACTTTGTGAAGGTACGATGCAGGAAGTTCAAAATGATGATAAGGTTGCCGAGGTTTATTTGGGAAGGCGGGGTGAGCGATAATGCTGAATATACATGAACTGGAGGCGGGTTACGGGGAAAGCATGATTCTGCGGAACGTTACGATGAAGGTAGAGCCTGGGCAAGTGATCTGCCTGATGGGTCGTAATGGCGTCGGCAAAACAACATTAATGAAGACCATTATGGGCCTTATCAAACCCAAAAAAGGATCGATCCATTATGGGCCGAAGGATATGACTCCATTCCCTCCGGATCGAAGAGCCAAAAGTGGCATCGGCTACGTCCCTCAAGGACGCGATATTTTTCCACAGCTGACCGTAGAGGAGAACCTGATGCTCGGTCTGGAAGCAAGCCGTATACGCAAGAGCAAGGTACCTGACAACGTATATGAGATGTTTCCTGTACTCAAGGAAATGATACGCCGTAAGGGCGGAGACCTGAGTGGAGGGCAGCAGCAGCAGCTATCCATCGCACGCGCCTTAGTATCTGAACCTGAGCTGCTGCTGCTCGACGAGCCTATGGAGGGTATTCAGCCTTCAATCGTTATGGAAATTGAACACGTCATCGAAACGATAAAAGCAAGCAAACAAATGTCGGTGCTTCTCGTCGAGCAAAGCCTTTCCTTTGCCACAAGCATCGCTGATTACTATTACGTTCTGGATAAAGGTGTAATCGTCGCCGAAGGAAGCTCCTCTACACTCAGCGAGGAGCAGGTAAAGAAACATCTTGCCGTCTAGCTCATACAGAAAAAAATTACAGCCGCGGCACATGCGAGCTGTTTTTCTTTTGTGCCTTTTATCCATATTTCAGTGAGCACTTGGATCACAGTAGAATTTTCCATACACAGTGCACAGTGTTATAATGGGAACCGGCAGAAGATTCAGAAAATAAGATTCTGCTTAGCGAACAAAACTTTTGGAAGGAATGAATACGATGACTGTATCTATTACGGAGAACGTAGAGTTACATAATGGAATCAAGATGCCGGTTCTAGGCTTGGGGGTTTGGAAAACCAAGGATGGCGACGAGGTCATTAATGCCGTGAAGTCCTCGATTCAAGCAGGTTATCGCAGCATCGATACAGCAGCAGCCTATGGCAACGAGGATGGTGTCGGTATCGGCATCAAACAAAGCGGAGTCGCACGTGAAGAGCTGTTCATTACCACTAAAGTCTGGAACGCCTCGCAAGGCTATGACTCTACTCTACAAGCCTTTGATGAAAGCCGCAAAAAACTCGGTCTGGATGTAATCGATCTGTACCTGATTCACTGGCCGGTAAAAGGCAAATATAAAGACACCTGGCGCGCCATGGAGAAGCTCTATAAAGACGGTGCTGTGAGAGCCATTGGTGTAAGTAATTTCCAGGTTCATCATTTGGAGGACGTCATCAAGGGAAGCGAAATTGTCCCGATGGTCAATCAAATCGAGCTGCATCCCCGTCTCACTCAGCTGGAGCTGCGCAGCTTCTGCCAGTCTCATAAGATTCAGGTTGAAGCCTGGAGCCCATTAATGCAAGGGAATCTGGATATTCCCGCGCTTGCCAAGCTTGCTGACAAGTACAACAAATCTGCGGCGCAAATCATTCTTCGTTGGGGGCTTCAGCATGGAATCGTCGTAATTCCCAAATCCATTAATCCCAAACGAATCCAGGAAAATGCGGCGATCTTTGATTTCACTTTATCGGCCGAGGACTCTGCTCTGCTCGATGCCTTGAACGAGAATCATCGCTTCGGACCTGATCCGGATAATTTTAATTTCTAAACCTTTTGATTTTCACAATCATGTAAGAAAAGAGCCAACATTCACCTTTTATAATAGGTGGACGTTGGCTCTTTTCTTGCTGCTGCAGTCTCAGAAACAGTCGGACCGTGATACAGGCTGTCTCAAAAAAGCAGGTTTTTTTTCGTTAACTAGTACTAATCGGCCAAGCCGTAATAATACTTATAAATATAGAAGAGGCATGAGCCATATGAAGGAGGAATACGTTAATGATTAACTATCCATATCGAAGCGGCACACCACCGTACACCGGTTATCCTGGATATGTTCAAGTGCCTATGGGGACACCACAAAACCAGATGGGTCAGTTCCCCCCTGCCGGACCCAGTGGTTCTTTCATCCCCGGTGCACCTACCCCTCCGTCACAGGGGTCGCCAACTATACCCGGGCTGCTGCCTCTGGAACAGTCCTTCATCGAGAATATTTTACGATTAAACCTGGGCAAGACAGCCACCATCTACATGACCTACGAGAACAACAGTGAATGGAATGCCAAAATATTCAAAGGCAGACTGGAAGCAGCTGGACGAGATCATATCATCATCAGTGATCCCAAAACAGGAATGCGTTATTTGCTATTAATGGTCAATCTGGACTACATCACGTTCGACGAGGAATTGAACTATACGTATCCTTATGGAAACCCATTGCCAGCACGTTAATCATTTCAGGCTAGGTATAGATGTATAGTTCCCTTCGAAGGCTTTATCCCGAAATTGTTTTGGGATAAGGCTTTTTTTGCATCGAATGAAAGTCAGAGGCGATGTACCTGTCTAAACCCCTACTTGGGTGCATTGGCGAAGGACATCGGAATGGGGGTTCCATCCGTGGTTGAAGTTGTGTTCCATGGATGATACGGGGCGGTGGGAACACGACTTAAAAAAGAACCTTCAGTTGAAGGTTCCTGGCATGTGCTTCGAATTTGACCGGGCTTACCCGAGCTGGCTTTCACGCAGCTTTCTGGCAATTTCAATATTATCATAAAAGTCACGGCTTGCGCTGATGATCCAATTGCGATGCAATACTGCAGTCTCATCCTTTTCGATCTCGCCATAAGGCCATGCGTTCATGACACCTACCGCATAGTCCTTCATAAGCATCAGCAGCGCTATGCTCCATTGACGGGTTCCGCGAATACCGGGAACGAGTGGATAATATTGATCGTAGGCGGATCGAATCAAGGCATGCACTACCTCTTGAAGCACACTTGGAACGTCCGCTTGCTCCAGCTTGTCAGCGAGCTCGGCCGGAAGATCCACTTCGTCCGTAGAAGCGTGTTGTTCGTACTCCTCTTCCGTTACGACACCCTGCTGCTTCGCAATCCAAAGCTTCATTCGGTCCAGCACAGGCTTGTAGGCAGCGGGAACAGACACCGTTAATTCAGGTACAGGATTGTCCAGATTGATAACGAACGATTCCTCCATCTTATGTATGCGGGCGTTGCCTCGTACTCCGAGCCATCGAAGTGCGAGCAGCGCATGGGTTCTTGTTTTGCCATCCACTTCTTCATTACGGCATACTCTGCGCAGCAGCTTCTCACTACGCACATCCGGCATCATACACAGCATTCTAACCGCGGATAACACCGATTCGGGGTCTCCCAGCCATGTTTGAATCACTCCGTATACCGTATCGATCGGCTCTGACATCAACCAGTCCAGCTCGATCTTGCGATCCGCAAACTCTTCCAGACTGAACATACCCTGCTCCTTTAATACCTCTTCCCCATGGCGCGATACCAAATCAGCGTAATTAAGCTCCAAATCCTCCGCCATTTGTGTAAAAGCTTCCCGCTCCTGGGCATTGACGCCAAATCTTATCGACATCGCACGTACCCATTCCGACATCGCCAATGGGCTTTGCTGATACATCATCAAGGCAAAGGTCACCATATCCTTGTCATAAGGCAGTGGGTGTCGGGCAAATCGGGCCAAAATCGTCTGCGCATCGTTTTCCCGACGCATTAAGCTGAGTGAAAGCACAAGTCCATTCCAAGCGTTGCCATTGTTAGGATCCTCAAGAATTGCTCGATAAAAACAGAATGCAGAAGCACCATAGGACTCTGCTTGTAAATAATGACGGCCCAAGCCGTTGACGTCTTGACTCATTGTAAGTTCAACCCCCGTGTCATGTTACCAACAAGTATACAATACTCGCCAGATCAATCAAAATCTTTTATTTGGTGTCCACAAGATATTCGGCATTAATTGACATATTTCCTGCTTATCCTTCATTTCTCGTATTCTCCATGTTGGCAGATTTCCCGGTTTGTCGGATATACAGCAGCATCAGGACAGCACTCCATATAAATGCGGCGATGATAAGGATAAAAGGAAGCCTCGGATCGATCGAATAGGTCCAGCCGCCAATCAAACCTGCAGGTGAAATAAAGATCAGAATCAGTACGGATAAAATCGAAAAAATACTTGCTCGCTTATCATCATCAATAGCATTCTGTACAGCTGCCTCCAAGTTCGGGTACACAATAATGCTGCCTGCTGCCGTGAGCACCGTGCTGAGCAGGATCGGCATGACTGCACCGGGCGGCGTCACAATCTGTATAATATAGGCTGCCGTGCAAATGAACAGGCCGACCAACATATACGTATTCATGCGATCCCGATTTAATCTTGGTATATAGAAGAACAGCAGCAGTAAAGTCGCTACGGACGTCACAGCAGGCAGCCAGGCAATCCAAACCGCATCGAATTGCAGCGATTGCACCAGGTAAATCGATAAATACGTATTGCGCATCGTCAGCTGAAATTGATACAGCACATAAATACCAAATACGAGCAGCAGCGCCTTGTTCGCGACAATCGTCCTCAATACAATTATGTACTCCAGTAAAAGCGCTTTCCATTGAAAAGAGGCGTGCTCCTTCATTTTCCTGATCCCGATTTCGGTCTCATAGGTCGCAAAATGGCGGCAAAAGAACATCGCTGTCATACTGACAAAGGCTAATCCATACATCATTCGCTCGGCAGAAACTAATGTGTAACGCTCTACCAGAAGTCCTCCCAGCGGTGCGAGCAATCCACTTGCCACACTAATAAATTGCAGCGTCGAGAAAATATAAGCACGGTCCTTAGGGTGTGTCCCTTCAACGAGCAAACAGTACCACGCGGTATTGGGCACCTTTTGAAAGCTGTTGAACGCAGCCGCTATCACAAAAAACCAGACGTTCTGGGCTGTCATCCACAGCAGCGTAGCCACACTCCAGCTAACCAAATCATAGATCAACAGTGCTCGCTTGCGTCCCATGCGATCCGTTAAATAGCCGCTGATTAATGAAGTAAATATTTGCAGCACCAGCCCAAGTGAAGTCACCAGCCCAATTTCGGTCTCCGTAATTCCAAGCTCCAGCATGTAGATGGAAGCATAGGTGAGATATAGGCTATAAGGGACTATGAACATGGGCTCATAAATCAAGCATCCGCGGGCGTTCCCTTGCAGTTTATTGAACAACGTACTCGCCTCTTTTACATTCAGACTAACAACCAACTGAATCTATGCTTATTCCGATAAGTCTGCATTCATGTCGTAGAGGATGCTTTATTTGAATTCTGATCAGCTCCGTTGAAAGCTATATATTCTGATATTAACACAAAAGACCCGCCCTTCGGCAGGTCTGAATAATTCGATATGATTGCTGCCTCTGCTACAACCGTTTTGCCCCTATGTATCTGGAACCCCAATAACCGCTGTTCAAGCTGGCAACCGTGACACCACCATAGGAAGTAGCCGAGATGAATTGATCATTGCCAATATAAATACCTACATGAGAGGTTCTTCGCCCTTCAGCAAAAAACACCAGGTCACCTTCTTGAATATCCATAACCCGAGTACCTGCCGAACTGTACATTTCTGCCGATGTTCTGGGCAATTGAACTCCGCTTAACTGAAAAATATAGCCTACATATCCTGAGCAATCAAATCCATTCGGCGAGCTGCCACCCCACACATAAGGAACACCCAAATAGTTATATGCGGATTGCAGGATCGAAGCCTTGGGCTTAGGTGCGTACCAAACCGGAGCATGATACTGACCATCCGCATCTATGATCGCAAGCTTGTTGACCGCATCCCACTGAATTTGATAGCCAAACGTTTCCGATACGAATCGGAGAGGTACATACACCGTTTGCTGAGACAACAGCGGAGTTGATTCCAAGGTAACGGTTTTTCCATTCACAAGCACTCGACTGTCACCCGTTTGCAATTCGACCTTCTGCTGCTTGCTGCTTAGCGTAACCTGTATCGCCTGTTCCTTCTTGCTCCATTCCATCTGGTACCCCAACTGTTCAATCAGCACTCTTAGAGGCACCTGCAAATTATTGCTGCCATCGATGTAGGGCTTGGCGTCTGGAAAGGTCACCAGGTAATCATTAATTTGTATCCTGACCTCATCAGACGACGCTGCCTGAGCAGTTCCTGCATGCATAACAGCCAACAGACCAAACATAAAAAAAGCGATAAACCAAATAAACTGCTTCCGTAATAATATCAAGTTGTTCCTCCTGCGGCCTTCGAGGTTAGTTGACGGATTCGGGAAGAGGTTTTCCCTAGTTCGAGACAGACGAACATTCACCCCATATAAAGAATCCCCCGTACCAGCTCTTGTGATGAACTGGATTCGGCCTTTTTTTAACAGAGTAGCACAACCTTTACCCAAAATTCAAATTCTTTAAACAACTATTTC
Source organism: Paenibacillus sp. FSL H8-0034 (assembly GCF_038000305.1). Classification (NCBI taxonomy): domain Bacteria; kingdom Bacillati; phylum Bacillota; class Bacilli; order Caryophanales; family Paenibacillaceae; genus Paenibacillus; species Paenibacillus sp. FSL H8-0034. The sequence continues at coordinate 1,791,667 of NZ_JBBOBS010000001.1, read as the reverse complement.
GAATTATTTAACAATTAATTACATATTCATTTTATTTTTCGACATATTTTTACCAATTCAATAGCAATTAAAGGTTGGCTGCCGCTCCATTGATATCGTCCAGAACCTGTTGGGTCAAAGGAAAAACAAGCTGCTCTTCCTTAGCCAAATGCTCCTGCAAAATGTGACAAGCTTGAATCAGATAGGCAGCGGCCTGATTGTAGCCCATAGCCTCCGGATTTGCCTTTAGCAAATGAACTGACCTCAGGAAGGCTTGCATATGCTCATCGGCCAGCTCATGATCTTTCTCTAACGACCAGAAGGAGGGCAGTATGGAGGGAGACATTTTACGCTCTATATAAGAGGTTAGGAAAGGAAACAGCTCAAGCTCCTCCCAATTGGAATGCCGTTCAAGCTCTTCCCGAAATGCGAGTGCCCATAGTCTTAAATTCAGCAGCGACTGCAGCGCTCCAAAACGCTCAGGTGCGGACTCAACCTGCTTCGCCTGTTTTTCCATTTCCATTAAAACCTGCTTGAGCTCCCCATGCTCTTGCTTCAAGCGCTCCAGCCCTTCTGAAATAGCTGTCATCGGTGCCTTAGTCATCTCTACTCGCGGCTTTTGATACATGTTCATTGTTGATTCCTCCTCCGGGTTTCACTTTAGTGAAACCAGCATCGTAAGCATAATCTTTGGTCTTACTTTAGCGAAAACCAGCATTGTAAGCATGGTCATGAAAATTCGCTTTTCACTTTTACTATCATGTATATTTATCCGGACCGCACCTTAGTCATCTCCAGATGCTGTTGCGCAAGAAAGTAATCATCCCTTGTCTTGATTGTGGTGACAAAGCTGCAATCGATGCCAGCTGACTGGAACTCGGACTCAACTGCTTCCTGCCATAATAAACCCTTCCTCAGAGAGGATAATTCTGTATCCTGGTGTTTCAATAATGTCCAAATGTGCCCCGCACAATCTCTGTCATAAATAGCATGCAGAGGATGCATAACACCTTGTAACCAGGGGATGATTGCGTCCAGACCACTCTTTTTCTTGCGCAGCATTAGCTCAGCCGCAGCAGGTGATAAAAATGGCATATCGCAGCCAACTACCCAGGCGCTTTGGTTACGGGATAACGTAAGACCGGCGTGCATTCCGCTTAGAGGCCCTTTTCCCGGTATATAATCCGTAATGATTCTCACGGAGGTATCAACCAGTCGCAGGAAATGCTTCGGCGTGTTGGTCACAATAATGACTTCACTGCACAACTCCCGCATGATTCGGATCTGGCGCAGAATCAAGACCTCATTGTCCAGGCTCAGCAAGCTTTTATTTTCACCGTTCATACGCAAGCTGTCTCCGCCTGCCAAAATAATTCCTGACAGCATATCCATCCTCTCCTTTCGAAGGTGGCCCAATTATTCAAAGAGGCTGGAAGCACAGCCAGCTCGACTGCACTCCAGCTCTTATATGTCCATTCAACCATGTGCAGTTAAGCATGCGCTCGTCTGTGCGTACCCCCAGTTGTTGGATGAACTGGTCTGTCATTTTTGTCATTTTTGTCTTTTTTGTATTTGTTGATGAGCTTACGTGCCATTGGTGCCAGGTAATGGTCAACACCAAATCTCCCTGCATTCGTGCCAGCTATAAAAATAATCCCACCAAGCAAGATTAACCACGGGTTGGTGCTAACGGTGCCTGCAAACATAAACATAAAGTTCATGAGCAGTCCGAAAAATGCAGCTGCCGTCGTAAGCGCACCGACGATAAGTCCCAATCCGACCAGCAGCTCCCCAATAGGGATCACCACATTAAATACCGCTGCATTCGGCAGTGCAAAATGCTCAAGAAATGCTGTAAAGGTCGGATATATCAGCTCATTGGTCGCCTTATCGATGACTGGCTTGGTCACAGCCCCTTTGATAAATCCGGTAGCATCAAACCCGCCTGTCAGCTTATGAAAGCCTGCTGTTGCCCATTCCCAGCCCAGGTAAATCCGAAGCAAACAAAAAATTCCCGCCGCGTATACATTTTCCCGCATCCATTTCATCATCTTATCCATCTCCTAATTGGTAGTGAATGACATTCATCTGTTTCTTGGTTCACTGCTTAGGTTTATTTGTTCTCCATGACTATAATTTACTACTCCAGGGTAAGCAGCGCTGTTAAATAGATCACAGTGACTCAAGAAACATATATATATAACTAAATGATTATATAATGATTTACAAATGAAATTGAGTATGCGAAAATGATAAATGATTATTGCTGGAAAGGAGTACATATGAGTCAAATTCAAGAAATAGCAGACGTTTTAAAGCTGCTGGGAGATAAGAACCGATTAACGATCATCGCCTTGTTGAAGGAAAGGGAATTATGTGTATGTGAAATTGTCGACATCCTGCAAACCAGCCAGCCCAACATCAGTCAGCATATGCGTAAATTAAAAGATGGCGGTCTCGTCAAGGAGACGAAAAAAGGTCAATGGGTTTACTATTCGTTGCATATTCAAGACAAGCCTTATGTGTCCGAAATTCTTAAGCATATCCCTTCACAGAAAGAACAGCTCAAACCGCTGGGATGTGAAGATAATGAATGCTGTACTTAAGCTCAGGAGGTTAGTATGGTTTACACAGCTTTTCTTATTTTTGTGGTTACCCTGGTTTTTGTCATCTGGCAGCCCAAGGGGCTGAGCATCGGGTGGTCTGCTGTGGGAGGAGCGGTCCTTGCGCTGCTGTGCGGAGTCGTTAGCTTCATGGACGTGAGGGATGTAACGCTAATCGTGTGGAATGCTACGCTCGCTTTTGTCGGAATTATTCTCTTCTCTATTATTCTCGATGAGATTGGTTTCTTCGAATGGGCAGCGCTGCATGTTGTGCGGATGGCCAAAGGCAACGGTATGGTCATGTTCGTGTACGTGGTTCTGCTGGGGGCTGCTGTGTCCGCATTGTTCGCTAATGATGGGGCTGCACTGATCCTGACTCCTATCGTGCTTGCCATGGTCCGTGCACTGAAATTCGAGGATCGGATGATTCTGCCTTTCATTATGGCCAGCGGCTTTATCGCGGACACCACATCACTGCCTTTGGTCGTAAGCAATCTGGTGAATATCGTCTCGGCTGATTATTTTGGCATTGGTTTTGTGGAATATGCAAGCCGGATGATCGTTCCTAATTTCTTTTCACTAGCTGCGAGTACACTTGTGCTGTATCTGGTATTTCGCAAAGGTATTCCCAAGCATTACGATGCTCAACAGTTGAAGCAACCCCGTGAGGCAATCAAAGATATCCGTCTGTTTCGTATATCCTGGATCATTCTGGCGGTGCTTCTGTTCGGTTATCTGCTTAGTGAATTTCTCCATGTGCCCGTCTCGATCATTGCCGGCATTGCCGCTGTTTCATTTGTTATTGCTGCTCATCGAAGTCCGGCGATTGACACCAAGCGGGTCATTCAGCAGGCTCCGTGGTCTGTCGTTGTATTCTCTATCGGGATGTATGTAGTTGTCTATGGTCTGCGCAATGCAGGTCTCACAGATCAATTGGGAGCACTCATCCAGGCCATTGCAGATCAAGGATTGCTTGCGGCTACACTGGGTATGGGATTTATCGCGGCCCTGCTGTCATCTGTAATGAACAACCTGCCGACAGTGATGATCGATGCGCTGGCAATCAAAGGTACGAACACAGCAGGGGTTACTCGCGAAGCTTTAATTTATGCCAACGTGATCGGTTCCGATCTGGGCCCCAAAATTACGCCCATCGGTTCATTGGCTACGCTCCTATGGCTGCATGTACTGGCTCGAAAAGGTGTGACCATCACATGGGGCTACTATTTTAAAATCGGTATTATCCTTACGATTCCTACACTATTGATTACGTTAATCGGGCTATATGGTTGGCTTTGGCTAATCTCATGACCCCATCACCTAACTGAACCCTCTTCACGGATATGGGACTACCAACAATACACGAGTCCCCTCTCCGGGTTCCGAATGAATCGTTAACTGGCCTCCTACAGCACGGGCACGTTCCTCCATACTAAACAAACCGACACCTCGGGACACTGCCTCGCGTACAAAACCTTTTCCTGCATCGACGATTTCAACTCTTACGCTGTCTGCAAGCACCTGCACACTGACCATAGCCTGATCGACGTCCGCATATTTTCCTACATTGGTTAAAGCCTCTTGTATGGTTCGATAAATAGTCGTTTCTTCCGGTGCTCCCAGTCTTTTACGCAGATTGGTATCCAAGCTGACCTTGATTCCATAATGCTCGGAAAAATTATCGATATACGTGCGAATCGCCGGCACGACGCCGAGATCATCCAGTACCGAGGGTCTTAGCTCCCAGGCCAGCTCGCGTACGTCCTCAATAATATGAGAGACATGCGTCCGAATGGCTCCCAGGTCGGAATGAACATCGTCCCCAATCAAACGATCCATCTGAATGATCAGCGAAAACAAGCTTTGACCGATACCATCATGCAGCTCACGGGAAAATCGCCGCCGTTCTTCCTCTTGTATGTGCATGACCTGCTTCATCATCTGCTGCAATTCTTCCTGCACCCGCTTCAGCTCGGTCACTTCATTACGAATCGCCCAATACTGATAAGGCTTCCCCTGCTCGCCGATAAAAGGAACAATCGTCGTATTGACCCAATAATAGCTGCCATCCTTGGAACGGTTTTTGATGTCGCCGCGCCATACCTTACCAGCAGTAATCGTCCCCCATAAATCATTCATAAAAGCTTTATCATGATAACCTGAGTTGATGATCCGATGATCCCGTCCGATCAGTTCTTCCCGATCATATTTGGAAATTTCACAAAATTTATCGTTGACATAGCGAATGATACCCTTGTCGTCAGTCATTGCCACTATTGACGATTCATCCAGAGCAAATTTTAGATCAGCAAGCTGTTTCAAAGCACCGGTATGCTGCTCCATTATGTTGGGTGTGTTTCCTTGTTCCGAATATTCCGGATCAGGCTTGTTATTCAAAATTCAGCAGCCCCCTTTTCATTGCATATTTAACAAGCTCCGGCCTTGTCTTGAGACCGAGCTTTTCCATCACATTGGCTTTATGCGACTCAACGGTTTTTACACTGATTACAAGCTGCTCCGCCACTTCCTTGTTGCTGTAGCCCTTGGCGACCAAAGATACCACTTCCGTTTCACGCTCCGAGAGTGTCTCCATGCTGCTGCCCTCTCCATCACGAAGTCGATCTACATATTCAATCATTAATCGTTTGGTTGCTGTCGGATATAAATATGCATTGCCTGCGGCGACCGAACGGATTGCCGTTAACAGCTCGTCATGTGGGGCTGTTTTGAGAATATATCCTGAAGCTCCGGCATGAATCGCCCGGAATAAATATTCGTCATCATCATGCATAGTCAAAATAAGAATAGCTATGTCAGGTGACACCTGCTTCAATTCCTTGGCTGCAGTTAGCCCGTCCTTGCCGTGAGGCATACTTAAATCCATTAGTACGACATCCGGATGCAACCTCAATGCCAATTCAATAGCCTCATTTCCTTCGGACGCTTCCCCGATGACCTCCATATCTTCCTTGGCATTCAAGAGCATCATGAGTCCGGAACGAACGACCGCATGGTCATCGACAATACATAGCTTGATCATGTTATCCTCCTTAGAAGTCCGGTGAATAAGTCTCGCTGGACGGCCAAATATCCTTCCGATCGCTGTTGAAATCGTGAAATTGGATGAGATGAAGAGGTTTATTCACGATTTCAAAGGCGAACGCTTACGCTTCTCCAGGATCATTTGGCCGCTGCGCTCGTTCTTCACCGGACTTTTATAGTTTGCAGAGCAAACTTCTTCCTTTAATTATCGTAACAAAAAAAACGAACCCCTACAACGATGCAGCCGATTCCAGCGATTATTTATTATTTATCGAGCTGGCATTATGCGTAATGCATTGACAATATTAGTTGTCTTACATATAATTGTCTAAACAACTATATGATGAATATAACGAAAAGGAAAGATTACTATGACAACTAACTTTAACGGTTTAGATCGTTCAGTCGGCTTCATCATGGGCATGACCTACCGTAAATTAACGAATCTCCTCCAGCACAGGCTCAAAGAGTATGACATTACGCCTGAGCAATGGTCTGTATTGTACCAGATCGACAAAACTAACGGCATGATCCAAAAGGATATTGCCTTGCTTTCAGGAAAAGATAAACCGACGACAACCCGCATTCTTGATCATTTGGAGGGCAAGGGCTTCATCTATAAGAAAATCGGAGAAAATGATCGACGCTCGTTTCTCGTTCATATCACGGATAAAGGCAGATCGGTGATCCTGAAGACGACCCCGATCGAGCATCAAGTCTCTGAGGATGTTAAGCAGTGTGTATCGGATGACGAATATGATCTGCTTATTGAGCTTCTTCTTCGGATCAACAATCACGCAAACGAATTAACAGAAAGAAAGTAGGCGCCACCGCTATGCCGAATCCTGTTCAACCACAAAAATTATGGACGAAACCGTTTATTTCTTTAACCATCTGTTCATTGCTTTTATTTTTAAATCTGCAAATGATGCTGTCTTCTTTCCCCGCGTATGTCAAAAATGAATTTCATATAGGTGACCTATCTGTCAGCCTTGTGACCAGCGTGTTTGCGATAACCGCCATCCTGTCGCGCTTTTTGAGCGCGGTATTAATGCGCAGGGTGCACCGTAATGTGATTTTGTTTGCCGGACTGGTCATTGCTTCCGTGATGACCGGCATTACGATATGGGCTGGCTCCATAGGTTCGATGCTAATCATGCGCGTCGGCTTTGGTGTCGGATTCGGGATGGTGAGTACGATCATACCTACACTGGTATCGCAAATTATACCTGCGAAGAGACTCGGGGAAGGCATTGGCTATTTTGGCCATTCTACCAGCCTTGCCATGTCTATAGGGCCTATGATTGGATTAAATGTGATGAAGCATTATGGGTTCAGTATGTTGGCGATCATCAGCACCGCTGCCATTATTTTGATTTTCCCGATCATTCTGTTGTCCCGCGCGATTCCACCCGCTCCCAGCACGAATCATACTGCAGGTGAAGGCTCGCAACCCAAAACGGCTTTTAATACAAAACTGTTGTTTCCTTCACTGCTGAACGTCATACTGGCAGTGACCTACAGCGGCTTGCTCAGCTTTATTGCCTTGTACGGCGAAATGAGACATCTCGACCAGGTGGGTCTGTTTTTCTTATTTAATGCCTTTACCATCATTTTGATCCGCCCTATTTCCGGTAAAGTTTTTGACAGAAAGGGACCTGCGGCCGTTCTCATTCCAGCAGCTGTCAGTGTCGTGGCAAGCTTGATGGTGCTTTCCTATACGACATCGATGTCCATGCTCATCGTGTCTGCTCTATTATATGGACTTGGCTTTGGTGCGATCCAGCCAACCCTTCAAGCCTGGATGCTTCGGTCCTCAACCAAGGAGCAGTACGGAATGGCGAACAGTATGTTCTATAACACCACAGACCTGGGAATAGCCGCAGGTGCGTTAATTCTCGGGGCAATCTCGTCCATGTCCGATTACGCGATCATGTATCGTTATTCGGCAGGATTTATGATCTTGTTTCTTATTGTGTATGTGGTGGTTCAATGGATATCAGCTACAAAAAGAGCGCAGCCGGTTGTTACTAAATAAACCACTCACTATCGCGGCAGCCCTTTGCTCTTAAATCGGTCCAGTCTCAAATGCGGATGGCTGTGGATTATGGCTCTGTTTTGTATGAAGTCCATGGTTATGAATTTGAATAGCACGACCGACCTCAATGGCGCAGGAATCCAGGTATTGCAGCTCGGTTGTCGTGTACATCCGGGCTTGACGGGCTCCTACCATAATAATTCCGCTCGGGGCTGCTAATGGACCTATGGGTACAGCTGCTGCAGCGTGCAGTCCTTCCGCAGTCATTAAAGCACAATCCAGCTTCTCTTTGGCTGTACCGCTTGATGAGGAATCGCTAATAACGGCTTCACCAAGCCTCCAAGCTAAACCTGGAAGCCCTTTTCCGCGTTTCACGACCATCCCCTTATAGCGATGATTCAGATTACCGCTGGCGTAATACCAGGCATAGGTTCGTCCGTCCTCCCGCGGGAGCGCCAAAGCTGCAAAGTCATGGGACGAGCTGATTCGCAGATGATCTATAAGTCTTCTCATAGGATCCCCTTCGTATTCCACCATGCCCGCTCCCCCTTATAAATGATGTACTTCGTTGTGTTGCTCGAGATCATGCCCTGCGTGTTGTTCTATTGTAACGCTGTGGACCTTCCTTGTATGTCAGGGAATTCCCTGAAAACATGTAAGGGAATATGATGGGGGCTAATTGGGCTTTAACGTAGCTAATTCAAGGATAACCCTGAGCTGACTTGTGATTTTCCTCACAGTAAGAGGCCATTTTACCCTTCCCAAAAATCAGGAGATCCCCCGATGCCTTTTTATGAGCGTTCGCGCTATGATAAGGGTATCCAATACGGAGAGGGGATGGCTGGAATGGCCATTGATGAATATATGCAAGCAGCTTCCATAGAAGGAAATACGAAAGAGGGAATTTCCAATTTCTTTTCACCTGAAAATATGGAGAGACTGCACAGCATTATGTACACCAAGCACGCCAAGGCAGATACCTTGCTGTTCTGGGAGGGTGACCCCGCTGATTACCTGTATTATATTAAAAAAGGTCTCGTCAAGCTGACGAAGACTACGGATGCTGGCACAAAGCTTACGCTTTACCTGCATCATACCGATGATATGTTCGGACAGATTGATCCTTTTCAGGAATCTGCACATACCTTTAATGCAGAGGTTATGGAGGACGCCGAGTTCGGCATCATCCAGCAAAAGGATTTGGAAACCTTGCTATGGCAGCATGGTGATCTCGCCATTGAGTTTATGAAGTGGATGGGCATGATGCATCGGATGACGCAAACCAAATTCCGTGACCTCATGCTGTATGGAAAACCGGGTGCACTCTGCTCGCTGCTGATCCGTTTAAGCAATTCCTATGGTGTTCCCGCAGGCGATTGCATCCAGATCACCAAAAAAATCAACAATTCGGAAATGGCCGAAATGATCGGCGCTACCCGCGAAAGTGTGAACCGGATGCTGAGTGATCTGCGCAAACAAGATGCAATCTCAATGGAAAACGGTACGCTGACCATTAATGATGTCCACTATCTTCAGGATATTTGCAAATGTGAAAACTGCCCTAAGGAAATTTGCCGCGTTTAAGGGGCTTTCATACACAACAAATAAACCTCCTACAAATTTAAGGAGGTTATTTGCTCTAGCGGCGGCTGTTCAATTGCACTCATTTTCCTACTTATTCAGCCTCGGACACTACCGTAAATCGTTGCTTGACATGCTGTGGCTTTTCAATTTCATCTACAACAGCAATCGCATAGTCGGCATAGCTGATATAGCTTTCTCCTTTAGAATTAACGAGCAGGTGATCCTGACCTTTTTGATAGGTTCCTGTGCGTTTACCTTCTGGTGAGAAGAAAGCAGACGGACTAATAAACGTCCACTGAATCGAATCAGTTTGCTGCAAAATTCTTAAGTTTTCTCCTTGATTCCTGGCAGTAGGTAAATATTGTGCTGGAAACTCCGATGTATTGTACAATTGCAGCTTTTTATCCGGATCAACGAACAAGCTCCCCGCACCTCCTACTACGATCAAACGGGTGTTAGGTGCTTGCTTTAAAGCTTCAATTAACACATTGCCTGCTTCTACATGAAGATGTTCTTCCCCGGCTGGCGCGCCAAATGCATTCACCACGACATCAAATGACAGCAGATCATCAGAAGTAAGCTCGAACACTTCCTTTTCCAAAACCATAACATGGTCATCTACGGAAATTTTTGATGCATTTCTGACAATAGCTGTTACCTGATGTCCTCTGTCCACAGCTTCTTTAGCAATAAGACTGCCTGCTTTACCACTGGCTCCAACAATTCCGATTCTCATCATGATCCCATCCTTCTTGTTCTTATTTATTTACAACTAATCTGATTTCAATACCGGTAGGGTCCTTCAGCGCCCAGGCTCCATTAGCCTCGTTCACGGCAATACCTGCTTGGCTAACCCGCTCAATGACAGCTTGCAGCTCCGTCTGGTTCGGAACAATGATGGTGAAATAAGCCAATCCAGTGCCTTCTGCAGGTGCCAGAGGTGCGCCGACTCCCGCCCAAATATTCAGACCGATATGATGATGGTAGCCTCCGGCTGCTATGAAGAGTGCTCCCATGTTCGCCGCCCCATTCAGTTCGACCGTAAACCCGAGGACGTCGATATAAAAGGCTTTCGACTGCTGCAAATTACTCACATGCAGATGAATATGCCCGATAATAGTGCCAGGCGGCAATCCAGTCCAAGACTCGTCACCAGCTTCGGCAAGCAAGCCGTCCCAATCGATCGGATCTGTTGCCATTTTGTAATTCCCCAGCGCATCACGCTTCCAGCTCTCGCGAGGACGGTCTCTGTAAATTTCAATACCGTTGTTATCCGGGTCAGCAATATATAGGGCCTCACTCACCAGATGATCCGCCTGCCCGATATGAATACCGGACTGAATCAGATTTCTTAATGATAACCCCAGCGTCTTACGATCCGGAACGAGAATTGCAAAATGATACAGACCTGCCGAGGATCTGCGCGGTACTATGGTGCCTGTTACTTCTTGAATCGCTAACAAGACCTGGTGCCCATCTACAGTAAATCTTGCACTGTCAGCCGTTTGATCCAGTACCTGTAATCCGACAACTTCCTTATAAAACTGAATAGAGCGAGCCAGATTGCTAACCTTTAAATGAACCTCGCCGAGCACCGTATTGGGATGAATGGAATCTTTCATTATGCAGCTCTCCTTAAAAATATAATCACGAATATAAGTTACTTTTTGTAATTAAATATACAATCATAACTTTTTAAAGTCAAGTTTAATATTTACTTTTTGTAACTTAATAATAAATAGTATATAATAAAAGAAAATCTACAACACTGTGAGGTGATCGTACCTATGAATTCGCCTGTAATCCCATTTTCATTATGTCCGAGAGTCGAAAAAGGAATGCAGCTGTTAAGCAAACGCTGGTCAATCCTCATTATTTATCAGCTGATGAGTGGCACCCAGCGATTTCACTCACTAGAGACTGCACTTCCTGTTAGCGGTAGACTGCTGTCAGAACGTCTTAAAGAATTAGAGCAGGAGGGGATCGTCCTGAGAGAAGTGTTTCCGGAAACCCCTGTACGCATCCAATATTCATTAACCGACAAAGGACATGCTTTAGCCCCGTTGATCAAAGAAATCGAACTATGGTCGGAGAACTGGATACAAGTTGAAGCTGATGATGCGACAGAGCTTGAATAATGCAAAAAGAACCTTCAGGCCCACTATTGTGGCAAGCTGAAGGTTCCTTTTTATCTAATTCATGCTTATCTGTGTTGTACAGCCTTGGTAGCTCCCGATACGATGCCTTATCGTAAGTCCGATTATACATGAGCGAGAATGTTAATCAGCCTGCCAAATGGATCGCGAACGTAGAAGCGCCGAACGCCCCAGGGCTCATCAACCGGCCCATATTGTATTGGAAAACCAGCCTTCTTCATGCGTTCAAGCGCATCATCGACATCATCAACCTCAATCGATAGGTCAGGCGTAGGCGTGCCGCTGCCCCCCTGTGAAGCGAAGCTAATTTGAATGCTCATCTCCTCGGAAGAACCGTAGGTTCCAATCCAGCCATGATCCATCAATAGCTCAAGGCCGAGCACATCCTGATAAAAGGATTTAGCCGCGGTAATATCCTGCGTTTCTATATTGGTAACGATGCGCTTTACCTTCATTTTTCCAGCCTCCAATTATTAACTATTTCATTTAATTTGAGTTCGTATTATTTGCTTGCCTATTCGCTTTCCCTCTACTAGCATGACTCCCATGCATACCACTAAACCAATGGCTATCAGGAGAAAGGGAATCCCCGGTCGTATGTCATAGAACCATCCGCCAAGTGCACCTGCCGGAGAAGTGAAGAGCATGATGCAGACCGTGAATAGAGCATAAAATTTGGCACGCTCGGCATCTTCGACCACGTTCGAAAGGAACGATTCCAGAAACGGTAGGATCAATAACGTTCCAATAGCATGTAAAACCGTAATCAGGATTACGAATACAAAGCTTTTGGGCGGTGAGACAAGCAGCAAAACATAGGACACGGCCGTCACAGAGAGACCGATCGTAATGTAGACAAACATCCTGCTCTGCTTCAGACGAGGTATGACCCCTAACAGCGCCGCCAGCATCGAGATCGATGAAATCGCCGGAAACCAGGCTATTGTCATCGTATCAAAATTTAAATAATCCACCATATAGACAGACAGAAATGTATTTTTAACGATAATTTGTACATTAAACAGCACATAAACAAACATGATCGGCAGCACAGAACGATTGCGCAGCAATGACCCTGCGGCAGACCTGTATTGCTTCACGATCATTGGCAGGGTATCGCTGACGGCTTCCCCCCTTTTGGAGACACTGATTTCTGTGTCATACAAAAAATAATGTCTCGCTATCACCATCATCGTCGTACACATGAAAAAAAAGGCATACAGAAGTCGTACCGAAGTCACGAGATCATAATAAGCAATTAGGATTGCCGCAAGTGGAGCAAACACACCTCCAGCAGCACCGGTAAATTGCAGAATGGAGAACACCTTGGATCGAACCCCAGCAGGGGTGTCCTCTATCAGCAGACAATAAAAGGCTGTAGTCGGAATTTTGACCAGGCTATTAATAGTAACGGCAATGACAAAATGCCATATATCACTGGAAAACATCCAGATCAGAGCCGGAACGCTCCAACATAACAAGTCAAACATGAACAACGCTTTTTTTCGCCCCAAACGGTCTGTTAAATAGCCGCTTCCGAGCGATGTGAACACTTGCAGAACAGATCCGATTGTAGCAATAAGACCAATTTGTGAATGGCTCAGCCCTAATTCAAGCATATAGACGGATGCATACGTAATAACCATATTATAGGGAATAAGGAACATCGGTTCAAATAAAAGACAATAACGAGCGTTCCCCTTGATCTGCCTGAACAAATCAGCACCTTCATTTCATAGGAAATGGGATAATGACGCACCTTCCAGAATTAGACCGAGATATGACTGAGATACGTTTGAGGCTTCCGACCCGCAACAAGGTATCCATTATCGACATATCCTTCCTCGCGCCCATCCAATTCTTTTACAAGAATAGTTCTCCAATCGTTGAGCCTTGTTTTATATTCATCCGTGCCGGACAGATCAGTTAGTTCCAGAGGATCATCGACAAGATTAAAAAGCTGTTCCCTGCCGCTTTGTGAATACCATATATACTTCTCCTTTCCATCTGTTACATAATGATTGGATAGCTGTCCCAAGGCATGCTCTCCGTGAATGTACGAACGCCAGCATTCAAATTTATCCTTGCATAACGGCAATACGCTGCTGCCTTCCACGGTGTGGGGAATGGGAACGCCTGCCGCTTCTAACAATGTAGGCATGATATCACGCAGCTCCACAACCTCCCGGACTTCACTTCCGATCTTCAAGCCCATCTGTCCTCCGGGGTCACAGACAATCAACGGAATCTTGGCGCTTCCTTCATAAGGCAAGCCTTTACGGAAAAAATGATGATCACCCATCAGCTCACCATGATCCGAAGTAAACACGATAAGCGTATCCTGATGTACGCCGGCTTCCTGCAGAGCATTGAGCAGTCTCCCGATCTGATCATCCAAATGTGTGATAAGCGCGTAATATCCAGCTTTTGCACGATCCAGCCTTCGCTTGGCTATAATGCCAAACAGCATCGTCGGGTCATTCCTGCTCTGCTCTGCCGCCTGCTGGTCTACCCAGGTTCCCACTGGAGAATCCGGCATATCTACGTCCTTATACAAATCGAAATAAGCCTGTGGCGGGTCAAGTGGTGAATGCGGCCGAACAAACGATGTCCACAGAAAGAAAGGCTTTCCTGGATCTCTTCTTCGCAAAAAATCAATCGATTGTGTAACTGCCCAATTCGTAGGATGCAATCGCTCCTCCAAATGCCACGGACGCGCTACCGTCGAGGCGTTGCAGTCTAATCCCAGATCGGTCAAATCCGTCTGTGCTCCGGTCATCTGCCTTAACCATTGCAAATAATCGTCACAGGAGTCAAAATGGGTATCAGCTGTCGTATGATCCTTTCTCCGATTATGATGCAGGTAACCATCATGCAGCACAACGTTGTGAAAGCCGCACAAATTCCGGGTCGGATACACATGCATTTTGCCGACGCATTGCGTGTGGTAATTCGCCTTGGCCAGCTCACCGGCCAAAGTATGTGCATAATTCCATGGTATACGTTCCGCGTACCCGACTCTGCCATGGGAACGTTGACTCATACCTGTCATAATGGCAGCGCGTGCCGGGATACAGATTGGCGTTGCCGAATAGGCGCTGCGGAATAAAACCCCTTTGTTCGCTAATGCATCCAGATTAGGAGTTTCTATGACGGGATGTCCCATAACCCCGAGGCAGTCCCAACGCATCTGATCCACGGTAATGAGCAAAATATTTGGTTTCATTGACATACCCCTTCCTTCTGTTAACCCTTGACTGCACCGGCGATTCCTTCCACGAAGTACCTCTGAAAGAAAACAAATACGATTATTATAGGTATGAACGAAATCGTGACTCCTGCTGCCATACCCGCGAGATCACTGCCATTATCATGGACAAAGGAGTAAATCCCCACACCGAGCGTGCGAAGATCAGGACGATGCACAGTGAACACAAGCGGGATAAAAAAGCTGTTCCAGGTATGGATCATTTGCAGGATCGCCGTTGTCGCGATGACCGGTTTGGCAAGCGGCAGCATGACAATCGCAAAAGTTCGGATAAAGCCTGCTCCGTCGATCAGGGAAGCTTCCTCCAATTCTTTGGGAATCCCTGCGAAATACGTCATAAACAATAAGATATATAACACATGAGTCCCGCCGGATTCTGCCAATACTAGACCCCATATCGATTTGGAAAGTCCAAGGAAATTAATTAGCTGCCAGATCGGAATAATCGTGTATCCACTGGGAATGAACATCGTGGCTGTGATAAAACCTATGAACACATATTTACCCGGAAATGAATACCGTCCGAGCACATAACCCGTAAGCATGCAAAGAAGCAGAATCAGAACGACAACCATACTGGTAAAAACAATAGTATTCATAAAATACTTCTGAAAATCGGCTATATACCAAGCCTTTGAATAGTTGCTAAAATGAAAGCTATCGATCAATTGACCCCAATTACCCGGCAGTAGATAGTTAAGCTGCAATTGCTCCGGCCATGGCTTTATATTGCCTGAATACATTTCCCTCGTCGTTTTCACCGATGAAGTGACCGCCCAGATTACAGGATAGATCCATAATAAGGCGGCAAGTAAAAATAGTATGTGCAGCAGGGAGCTTCGTATGGATCTCCATGTTAGGCTCATATTGATCCTACCCTTCTAATGGCCTGCTCTGCGGCCGCTGAATTTTTTGACAAGCAGACCCAACAAGATCGAAATAATCATCGTAGCAAATCCGTACAGGATACCGGCAGCAGAAGCGAATCCCATCCGCGGCAGTGACCCTCCCTCAAATGCGTAACGATAAATATATAAGGGTACCACATCTGTCGTGAACATAGGTCCGCCATTCGTAAAGGTTCTTACCAGGTCGAATACATTCAATGACCAGACCGTCTGGAAAAAGGTAATAATAACGAGAAAAGGGATCAGCAGCGGCACCGTGATGTAGCGAAATTCCTGCAATCGGTTGGCACCGTCTATCCGGGCTGCCTCATACACATCCAATGGCAAAGTTTGCAGCCCGGCCAGCCAATAAATGACCTTGATTCCGAATCCCTTCCAAACCCCGACTATAATAAGGCAGATCATTGCAAGCGTTGGACTCGTCAACCATGGAATTGCCGTGTCGATAATTCCAAAGCTCAGTAAAACCTTGTTCGCAAATCCATCCGTGGAAAAAATGACATTCATAATGACCCCAATGATGGACATCGTTAAAACAACTGGCACAAAAAACATCGTTCTAAAAAACACTTTGAACTTTAATGACTTGCTATTTAATACCAAAGCCAGAACCAATGAACAAGGAACCACAATAAGGACAAGAAAAAACGTATATACAAAAGAATTTTTAAATGCATTCCAGAAATATGAATCCTGGGCCACCTCTATATAATTGGATAAACCGATAAATTGTGTCGGCCAACCGATCCCATCCCATTTAAAAAACGAAAAATAATACGATGCAATTATGGGCCACAGTGTAAACACCAGATACATCACCGTCTGCGGCAGCAGAAACAGGTAAATCCAATAAAGCTGAATCTTATGCTGCCTTTTCCGTGTTGCCTTTCCCTTCACCTGAGATAATTGAGGTATCTTTGCTGTCTCCATGCGGCTATCCTTTCTATAAATATCCCCTCCCCTGCCTGCAAGGAAGGGAGCCATTTAGTTATCAATTTTTAAAATCCTTTTTACCGTCAAATTGCGGGGATGAGAAGTCTTCCTTTGACACTTTTAATCCTTTGTCCTGGGCTTGCTTGATAGCGTCATCCAGGCGTTTGTTCATATCGGCCGTATACTTCTTCAAATCCTCCTGTATATTCCCTTTCCCCAATAAGGCTGCTTGCATAATTTCCCACCATGCAGGCTTTGGTTTGGCTATTGCGGCTTCCAGCTTGCGTACTTCCGTAACCTCACTCTTCTTCTCCGGAATCGGTTTCTCAATAACTGTGCGGCTGTAGGAATCTGCCATGTCCTTAAGCTCCGGCTTAGGGAAATTGGCCGCATCCTTGAATAGCTCTGGAATCGGGGCCAGCAAATAATCTTCCTTCATTTGCCGTGTATAATATTCCTTTGAGCTGAGCCAATCAATCAGTTTGGCCGCTTCCTTCGGATATTTCGTTGTCGACGAAATATAAGCATTCTGATCGGCGCTGCTGCCAAGCTGCGTAAATTTCATTCCCTGTTCAGGAACCGGAACATCCGTGACTCCAAAATCTTTGACCTTATCCAATTCAAACTCCAACACACGAACAATCCAATGCTGATTGATCATAAATGCCGCCTGCTTGTTAGCAAACACGCCCTGAGCGTCCGTTAAACCCAGAGTGAGTGAATTGGGATGCAGCAGCCCTTCCTTATTCAGCTTGCTCATAAATTCAAAGGTTTTAACAACAGCAGGCGAATCATACGCATAACGTCCATCCTTCAAGTCAAAGCCCTGGTCCAAGGTCGGTTGGAGAGGCGTAGCCATTGCCAGCATATCCGTAAAACCATCGGATTCTTTCATCGGCATCACCAATCCGGCAATTCCTGTCTTTTCTTTGACCTGCTTGGACATTTGATACAGCTCATCCCATGTTTTTGGCGGCTTCTCCGGATCAAGTCCTGCTTTTATCATCACATCTTTGTTATATACAAGCTCTCGTCCTTTTTTGGCTACGATTCGTGGAAACGTGTATATTTTACTGTCATTCATGTTGATTCCCTGCAGGAAGGTGCCTTCGGCAAATCGACTTTTGAAATCGGCTTGAACCAGTCCATCCAATGGCTGGACCCATTTATTTTGCAGCAGCTCGGAGAAAGTAAAGGTTGTTGGTTGAAACACATCCGGCAGCTCATTCGTGGCAGCCAGAGCCTGGAATGTATCCACCCACTGCTTGCCGTTCGCATAAGTTACCTCTACCTTGATATTGGGATTCGCTTTCATAAACGCCTCCACTTCTTTGTAGCCAAAGAAGCCTTTATTGAACTGTCCATTGGATGAAAAAAGCTTCAATGTAACCGGCTTCTGATTATCTCCCTTGTCCACAGTCTTCTCTGCCATCTGCGGCTTAGCTGTTTCTGAGCAGCCTGTGAGGATGACCTGTGCCGATAGCAGCAGGACTAGCAATCGACTTGACGTTTGGTTTAATTTCATTCTTACCCCTCCAATAGTTTGTTTCTGATACTTAACTCTTACAGGGATATTGTACTTTTGTGTAAGCGCTTTTAACAGGCACTACGCATGTGAAATGGTTGCTGTAGATATGATCATCACCGATACCGACCATCAGGTGGCCATCGTATTTTCCTTGGGAATCACAATTTCAATCAAGGTTCCTTCATTCAGTTTGGATTCGACCTTCATCTCATAAGAATCCCCATAATGAAGCTTCAAACGCTGATGGACATTAACTAAACCGATACTTTTGCCTTCGTAACGACCCATGACGGATTCCGAATCGCTTAACGCAGTCTTGACTGTATCCAATTGCTGCGAGCTCATGCCGACACCGTTGTCGTAAATACGAATCCGCACGCCTGCTCCTTCATCTAATACGGATATCCAGCAATCGCCTGTTCCTGCTTTCGGTTCAAGACCATGCGTAAATGCATTTTCTACCAATGGCTGCAAAATAAACTTCAATACCTGCATGGACTGCGCTGCCGGATCAATCGTGATGTGCATTTGAAATTTATCCTGAAAACGCACCTGCTGGATATCCAAATATACCTTTAAATATTTGATTTCCTCATCTACCGTAACAAGCCTTTCCTCTTGACTGATGTTGTAGCGGAACAGAGTGGATAAGGACCTGACAATTTTTTGAATCGGCCTAATTCCCTCCAAGGTCGCCAAAGCATGAATGGCCTCTAACGTATTGTATAGAAAATGAGGATTGATCTGCGCCTGCAGTCGTTTTAGAGCTGCTTCCGTTTCGTTAATTCGAGACAAATAAACCTCGCGGGTCATTTCGTCCAGTCGAGTCGTCATCCGATTAAAGCTTGACGTCAGAAAACCAATCTCATCATTGCTGCGAATTGGAAGCGAAACCGTAAAGTTGCCCTTTTCTACTTTTGACATCATCTGCTTTAACTCAATTAACGGACGCGTAATACGAGACGCTGTAAAAAAAGCAGCAACTGTAGCCACAATGATCAGCAGACTCATCATACCCAAAGTCAAATTGCGATTTTTGATAATATTGCTTCGCAAATTTTCCTCAGGCACCGCACCATAGTACGTCCATCCGGATACGTCCCCTTTTAATGCAGTGAACAGCATCTTTTTACCTTCATACACATCGAAAAAATAAGATTGCTCGGTTTTCTCTTCATTATGCAAAGGAAATGAATGTCCGACATTATTGGAATCTGGATGATACACAAACTTGCCCGCCCCATCGACAATAAACACGTAACCTTTATTCCAAAGCGCGGCATCCACTAACTTATGGAAAATGTCCATATGAATATCAAGCAGCATATAATGATGTGGAGTTTGCTGCCCCCCTGCGGTTATACCACGAATAATGGAAATCACCTGCTGGCCCTTAATAAAATAGTTCTGATGATGTGGCGGCAAAACTATCGGCCGTGTACTGTTCGTTGTGGGCAGTAACGAGCTTGCATCCATCGAATATTTCAACGTATTCTCTGAAGATTGATATACAATTCTGCCATCCTCCGTATATAGAAAAATAGCGGCCAAATCCTGTTTTAGATGCATCTCATTTTCTAATACATGCGCCACTTGATTAATAAGCAGTGGGTCCGGATTATTTGTCGATTGGATAAAAGCCTGTACATCCTTTTGAAACCAGATCTGCAAAGTAGAGCGTATCCGTTCATCCAAATACGATTCCATATAATTTCTTTTGCTGTATAGAACTTGTTGGGATAGGAGAATGGCGTCCTGTTCTGCTGATCGTTCCCAGTTAATAAATGTAGATACACCAATAAGGCCGCCAGTCAATGTGATCAGCAGCACGAATACGACTAGCAGCTTGTATCGGATCGATAACATCATCATTTGTATTTTCATTATAGAAGCCCGCTTTGCTTTTTATAGTTTTGCGGAGATACACCAAATTGACGACGAAAGGCTCTGGAAAATGCCTTTTCGTTACAGTAGCCTACTGCAGCCGCTACCTCATAGGTTTTGATACGGTCTTCATGAAGAAGTTTGCGGGCTTTGTCCATGCGCAGATCGGTTACATACTGGCTGAAGGGCTTACCGGTTTTTTTCTTGAAAACGGTCGATAGGTGCGAGGGGCTAATATAAAGCTCTTTCGCTAATTGCAGGATCGATAATTCAGGCATTCGATAATCGCGCTCGATGATTGCCTGGACCTTGGCCACAATCGACTGGATATTACCGGAATAATGCTCGGTGTGAACAACAATCCCTCTTAAAAACCCAAGCAAGTCATCCCTCAATACATCCATTGTCCGCCTTTTGGTCACCCATTGCATAGCATTCCAGCTTTGAAGCCCCATAAGCTCAAGCTGATCGTTCGAATACACACTCAAAAATCTGCGGAGAAGACGAGAACAACACGTATAGACGTCTGTTATAAACCATGCTTCTTGGACCATCTTATCCAGCCATTCATGAATGTTCCGCTCTACCTCCGAAAAGTCTCCGGAATGATAAGCATGTTCCAGCTTGTCTATAACGGGCTCTGTCTCTACAATCAGAGCTCTCGATGGGGTACGATATTCCCCCATGTCTGTCGGACCGGCAACCCAATGATGACCTCTATAAAATCTTGGAGCGTAATGCTGAAACGCCTCCTGATATTTATAAGGTGCTTCTTCCCATTTATAAAAAAAGCTGCTGATCCCGATAGCCGGCGGTTTCTCACGATTCTCGACCATGCTTATAGACATCCTGTACATATCCTCGCGCAGTCTATCAGCGGTCCAGCCAGTGGGCAAAGTAATAATGACTGCAAACACCAGATATCGGGTGCTGAATACGATACCCTTTTTATTAGAAACCGCTTCCAAAATTCGCTGTCTGGATATATGATCATCTATAGCCAATACAGCTTTAGGCTCATTATCAAGCGTGAAGGGTATGCATTTATTTGCTTTTTCGGCAAAGCAACGTATATCCTCATCGTCCCCGTCCAAAGCTTTTAAGAAATAAGGCTCCAATTCAAATTGGGGAAACAAGGCGGCATAGGTATTGTTTTTTTTGCGAGTGCTTACTGCTCGCTGCAGTACTTCAATGAGCTCACTGGAGGTCACTGGCTTAAGCAAGTATCCAAGACTACCAAGCTGAAGCGCCTCTCTTACCCATTCGAATTCCTGATAGCCTGTTAATACAATACACGGAAGGTCCGGATAACGTGCTTTAGCGTATCTTATTAATTGCAGTCCATTAGCTCCCGGCATGCGAATATCCGTCAGCAAAATATCGGGTTCTTCCTGATCCAAAGAAACCATGGCCTCCTCCCCCGAGGACGCTTCAACGGAAACAATAAATTCCTGCATATACGTATGTATGAGATGAACGATATGTGAGCGTATCAGACTCTCATCTTCAGCTAACAAAATTTTATACATACAACAACCCTCCTCAACACAGCTACCTCAAATGGCATCCATTCTTAGGGCTATTATAGCATCTTGATTTCATTTTGAAATTAAGAACAGAAAAAAACCGCCGTTCGTCACGGCGGCTTGCAATTTAGGTAATTCAGGCTTTCAAAGCTGCACTGGATTTGTATTCAATCCGACGACGATGCAAAATCGGCTCTGTATAGCCGTTCGGCTGATGATATCCCTCAAATACGAGCTCACATGCAGCCTGGAAGGAAATCGACCGATCGAAATCCGCGGCCATCGGACGGTAAACCGGATCGGCAGCATTTTGCCCATCAACTACAGCGGCCATCCGTTTCAGTGTTTCCTGCACCTGCTCCTTCGTACATATACCATGGTGCAGCCAATTGGCGATGTGCTGGCTGGAAATACGCAGCGTAGCGCGATCTTCCATCAGGCCTATATTGTTAATATCCGGTACCTTGGAGCAGCCGATTCCCTGTTCGACCCAGCGAACCACGTAGCCCAATATCCCCTGAGCGTTATTATCCAGCTCCTGTTGAATTTGTTCAGCGCTCCATTGTGGGTTATTTTCCAGTGGAATGTGCAAAATATCGTCGCGCAAATCGCTGATTGATAGCTTGAGTTGATCCTGAACCTGCTGCACATCAACCTGATGGTAATGCAGTGCATGGAGTGCAGCTGCTGTCGGCGAAGGAACCCATGCCGTATTGGCACCTGCTTGTGGATGCCCAATCTTTTGCTTTAGCATATCGCTCATCAAATCCGGCATCGCCCACATCCCTTTACCAATCTGGGCGCGACCCTGCAGTCCGCAATCCAAACCGACATCGACGTTCGATTTCTCATAGCTTTGCAGCCAACGGGAAGTTTTCATTTCGCTTTTGCGGATCATGGGGCCTGCTTCCATGGAAGTGTGCATCTCATCACCTGTACGGTCAAGGAAACCGGTATTGATGAAGACGATCCGTTCCTTGACTTCAAGAATGCAGTTTTTTAGATTCAATGAAGTGCGGCGTTCTTCGTCCATCACCCCTATTTTAAGCGTGTTCCGCTTCAAGCCGAGCATATCCTCAACACGATCAAACAATTCATTGGCAAAAGCCGCTTCCGCCGAGCCATGCATTTTGGGCTTTACGATATAGACGGATCCCTTGGCAGAATTCTGGTAAGGGCCGTTCCCAAGTAACGTATGCTTGGCAATCAAGCTGGTCATCACCGCATCCATAATGCCTTCGGGAATCTCCTGACCATCCTGATCAAGAATGGCATTGATCGTCATCAAGTGTCCCACATTCCGTACAAATAACAGGGAACGTCCACGCAGGCTGATCGCTTCACCAGTTGGTGAGGTATAGCTGCGGTCCGGGTTCATCGACCGTGTCACCATGCTGCTGCCTTTGGCAAAAACCGCCTGCAGATCGCCCTTCATCAGTCCCAGCCAGCTGCTGTATACAAGTACCTTATCCTCTGCATCGACCGCAGTTACCGAATCCTCGCAGTCCATGATCGTGGTTAGCGCAGCTTCCATTACGATATCCTTCACGCCTGCGCCATCCGTACGGCCAATGGCATGAGTACGATCAATCTGAATTTCAAAATGAAGTCCATTATTGCGAAGCAGCACTGCGGAAGGACTTGCTGCTTGTCCTTGGTAGCCTGTAAATTGGTCCGCCTTGTGCAGTCCCGTTACCGTTCCATCCTTAAGCGATACCGATAATTGGCCATCTGCAACTGTGTAAGCAACCGCATCCTGATGAGAGCCTTCGCTGAGCGGTGCCGACTGATCGAGAAAATTTTTGGCAAACGCAATAACTTTATCTCCACGTATCGGATTATAGGAAGCTTGACGTTCAGCTCCGCCCTCATCACTAATCGCATCTGTTCCATAAAGTGCATCATACAGGCTGCCCCAGCGAGCGTTCGCCGCATTCAGCGCATAACGGGCATTATTGACAGGCACAACCAGCTGAGGTCCGGCCTGTACGGCAATTTCATCATCGACATTTTCGGTTGTCACTTTGAAATCTGCTGCTATCGGCTCCAAATACCCGATTTCCTGCAAATAAGCCTTGTAGGCATCAAAATCAAAGTTGTTCTTATTATTGATGTGCCAAACATTCAACAGCTGCTGAATCTCATCCCGTCTAACCAAAAGAGCCTTGTTCTTGGGGGCCAATTCATGGACTAATGTATCCAGCTCAGACCAAAAAAACGCACCATCCACACCTGTCCCGGGAAGCGCTTGCGAATTGATAAAATCATAAAGTACCGTAGCAACCTGAAGCTTTCCAACTTGAGTATAGTCTGCCATTGTTATTCCTCCTAAGGGCTTTTTTATAGATAAGTGAGCATTCTTTAGTTCATTATAATGAACTATGTTCACGAAATAATATAATTTCATTGTAGCATCAAATCACTTCAATGGTCAATATGAACCTCCCCTGCCTACGTTTTGCTTAGAGGCAGGAGTTTCTTACTACTACTCACCGTAACTTTCTACAAAGCAGCAGGTTGCCTGCTGTCTTTCACTACCCTGATAAGGGGAATTGACCTTTCAGTTCGGATTGCAACTGCGATTGGCTGATCCATTTCCCCTCGTGTTGGCGTGCATAATTTCTAGCATGGGTCAGACATTCGTTCCATATTTCTGCGGATATTCGATTGCATGCAAACAGTCAATTTAGATTCTCTTTTTAATGCCATTCATCCCCGACTTAACGACAGCGGTTGGAGGGCATTGTCGGTGGAAGTCGGGGAATTCCGGCTGATTTTGTTAAAAGCATCTGATCTTCTTCATCCTACGGTGCTCAACATTATGTTACAATCAGAGAACATGAATTTTTATGGTTGGGGGATTTGTATGGGTGAGTTACTTGCGATCGGCGCGCTGCTGCTGTTTTCTTTGAATGTGATCATTACCAAGGTCGCCAGCGGCAGACTTGATTTAAATACGGGTTTTTTGATTTCCATTTCGATGAATGTGCTGTTTGCCGGTCTGATTTTCCTTGGGCAGTGGATATATAACGGCTACTCGATGGAGTTTCACGGATGGGGCTTTTTCATGTTCATGTTATCCGGCTTATTTGCCTCCTACCTCGGCCGTTACCTGTACTTCGATTCGATTGCCAAATTAGGACCAGCCAAAGCCAGTACATTTATGATCAGCAATCCGCTGTTTACCGTGATTATTTCCTGGCTGTTTCTGCATGAACAACTGCATGCTTTGGAGCTGGCCGCGATGTTCGTCGTATTGTTGGGATTGTTTATCGTTAGCTATAAGCCTGCCCAAGCAGGACAGGTTGTTAAAGCAACAGCAGCAGGATCAGATACCACACCAGGAAACTCTAAACTACATACAGGCCAATCTGCCAAAAAGCGCTGGAGCGGACTTATTCAGCCCGGTGTTTGGTTGGCCATGATGGGCTCAATTTCGTACGCACTGGGTAACATTACTAGAGGAACGGCCATTCACGATTGGAATGAGCCTGTATTGGGAGGTTTTGTGGGAGCCTTAACCGGGCTGCTGCTGCAGGTGCTGCTGAACAAAACAACAAGGACCTTTCTATCCGACCTTCGTGCCGCCGACAGAAAAGGTGTATGGTTATACGCTATAAGCGGGGTATTGACAATAACGGCTCAGATCGGGCACATGGCGGCTATGCATTACATTCCGATTTCTGTCGCTACTTTGATCACCAACTCCCAGCCACTGCTGGTCATACCACTTAGTTATTTTCTGCTCAAAAACCAAGAGGGCATTAACCTTCGTACGATAATGGGGAGCTTGCTCGTGCTGCTCGGGATTTCAGCGATTATTTTGAATTAAAGTGCGAAATGCACAAAAACCGCCTAATAGCGGCTTTTATGTCTGTCATGTGTGAAATTCATCTATGAAATAAATTCCTGAACCCATTCACCATTGTAATAACCAACACCAATTTTGGTATACGTATTGTTTAAAATATTGGCTCGATGTCCAGGACTGTTCATCCAATCATTCATCACTTGCTCGGGGCTGGTTTGGCCCTTGGCGATATTTTCACCTGCAGTGTTGTAAGAGATCTGGAATTTATCCATCATCTGAAACGGCGATCCGTATGTTGGAGAATTATGATCGAAGTAATTATTGTTGTACATATCCTGTGCTTTGGCGAGAGCCATTTGAGACAGCTTGTCGTCCATCATAAGTGCACCAAGTCCTGCATCTGTTCTTTGTTTGTTAACTAGCTGCAAAATTTGCTGCTCATAAGGGCTTGATGCCGAGGTTTTATCTGCTGGAGTTGCTCCAGGATTTGTGTTTGGGTTCGTTTCCGGGTTTGTCGTAGGACTTGCTCCCGGAGTCGTTACCGGATTTGCTCCTGGGTTCATTATTGGGCTGGTCCCCGGATTTGTCGTAGGGCTTGTACCTGGATTCGTTATCGGGCTTGTTCCTGTTCCTGGCACTTGTCCGCCTGCAAGCCATTGGGGAAGTGTAAATGGGTCCTGTTTCACGGTAATCGTGGATTGTTGAGCTCCTGGTGTAGATATGGATGATGCCTGGGTAACAACAGATCCCTCTAAAGTTTTCTGAGCAGCTTCATTAGGTGCAGCCTGCTGCATACGTGTTATGTTGTCATTCTTCGTGCAGCCTGCCGCCAGTAAAATAGTGGCTATAATAAATAAAGTTTTCATCCTAATACCCTCCAAATGTTCTTGTTATTGTGGTAACGGTGACAGCATGCAAGTCACTCGTTACCCGCTTAACATACCCATTGGAACGTCACATTAATGCTGGTAAATCCTAATCAATCACGACCAAATCAAGCCGCTCTAGATATCATTTAAATTTAGCGGTTCATCTTCTTTACCCTCATTAAGGTCATCCTTCATTAAGTTGATGGAAGCTGTGCTCTTTGCATTTTCCAAGGTGTCATTCACAAAAGCCATATCCTGATTTTCCGCTTGAGTATTGGTTGTGCCTACATAGTTATTTTTATGCTTCTTATTTTCCATGTTCATATTCTCCCTCATAAAGTGATTGTGAGTCCTAATGATAGGATGCCCAATTTATCGATCAACATTAAAAAAAGCACAACCATTATGGCTGTGCTGGAATAAACAAGCAATTTATCTTCTTCGTGTGTATCAGAATGCCCAGTTCCCCTTGTGAAATACAGGCTCTCTATTGCCTTCAGCAGTTACACCGTAAATGTCCATCTCTGCTGAGCCAATCATAAAGTCAACATGGGTAATGCTCGTGTTAAGTCCTTGGGCTTTCAACTCATCCTGAGACATCTTTTTGCCGTCTTGGAGACAAAAAGCATAAGCGCTGCCAATAGCCAAGTGATTCGAAGCATTTTCATCAAAAAGTGTATTGTAATAAAGGATATTTGAATCCGAGATGGGAGAAGCATGAGGAACCAGCGCAACCTCACCCAAATAATGCGATCCTTCATCCATATTAATCAAATCCTTCAAAGTGGCTTCACCCTGAGCAGCGGTACAATCGATAATGCGCCCATTCTCAAAGGTAAGTGTAAACCCGTCAATAAGTTGACCCCCATAGCTCAAAGGCTTTGTGCTGGACACCTTGCCATTAACTCCACCAGCGAAAGGTGCAGTAAATACTTCCTCCGTTGGCATGTTGGCGACGAAAGCATTCCCTCGCTCGTCCATGCTGTCAGCAGCAACCCAGATATGACCCTCTGGCAGTTCAATGGTCAGATCCGTCCCTGGGGCCAGGTAGTGCAGTTTTTTGTATTTCTTGGCATTGAGATAGTCCGATTTCTGATTCAATCTACTCACATGCTCTTCCCATGCCTTGACGGGGTTCTCCTGATCAACACGTACGGTTTTGAAAATCGCTTCCCATAGCTTAGCTACTTGCTCTTCCTCTGGCAGTTCAGGAAATACTTTAGCCGCCCAGTTTTTCGAAGGAGCCGCAACTACACACCAACTGAATTTATCGGATTGCAGGTACTGCCGATACTTCGCCATCGCTTTACCATATGTTTTTTGATAATTGACAATTCGTTCCTGGGACACACCTTTGAGCAGGTCAGGGTCCGACGATACGACACTGATTACCGCAGCACCTTTCTCAACAAGTTCCAGCATTTCTCCGGCATACCATTTGGGTTCTTCCAAAAACGACTCCTCGGCCGCCAAATCGTATCGCAGACGAGATACCGTATCGTCGGTCCAATTGACCTTGACCATATAGGCCCCTGCTTCATAAGCCTTTTTCGCGATAATTCGAATCAACTCGGCCGCCTCAATCGTACCGTTAATAACGAGCGTTTGTCCCTTTTGAATATTAACACCAATCTTGACGACGAGCTCGGCATAGCTGCTTAACTGTTGTTGGAATTCCAGCATTGTGTATCCCTCCTATGAATTCATGGTTTCTCTCACCATTTTAATGTAAAAAAACAGAAAAGCAAAAGCTCCGTTCTTCTTAGCAAAAAAGACACCTCCATTGTAATCAATGAATGTGTCTTAAATCTAGTTCATTGGGCTTCCTCGTCGGCCGTGGGACCGTAAATGCCCGGCAACGGAATATCGAGAAGCCGCAGGTATACCCCAAGCTGCGCCCGGTGGTGGATCATGTGACTTAAACCGAAGGTGCGGAGCGCCATCGCCCGCGGCTTGCGGAGGATGATATGGTCGCCGTGACGCAGCGTCCATTCCTCGCCGAGCGTTATCTCGTCGCATTCGTCAAGCAGCTTTGCAAACTTGTCAACGTTCGCATCGAACTCCTCCAGAACGTCAGCGCGTTTTTCCAAAGCCACCCGCCTTTGCGGCACAGTCGAAAGATCGAACTCCGTGTATTGAAAAATCGCGATTTGCCAGTTCAGCAGGTTGATCAGATGCGTGGCCAGCCCGCCAAGCGTCATCGATTTCTCGTGCGGCTTCCACGACATATGCTCCTCGGGCAAGCGCTCCAGAATGCGGCGCGTAGTAGCCAGTTCATGCATGGCGTCGCCAACTATCAGTTGTTTGACCATTAATTACCATCCTTTTCTGTTTATCATACTATAAATTCCAGTCGAGTGGAACTTTCTCAGTCTAACCGAACCGTATAGTTTTATAATTGACGATATCCCATTATTTCTATATTATTAGAAGTATAGAAATAATAAATTTATGTATTAAACTAATATCTGAAAGCAAGGTGTGGTAGGGATGAGCGATAAGCCTTTGTTAGTCATCGTCGGTTCTGGGCCGGGAGTGAGCGCCGGTATAGCCAAGAAATTCGGAAGCAACAGCTTCCGCAGCCTTTGAACAAATAAAAAATCAATATGGAGCCACCGATGTGTTAGTATATAATAGGCACACATCGCACCGGGAGATCCCCTTTCGTTAACTGAACAGCAGCTTATTGAAGATTTTAAGGTGAACACTGTCGGTGCGCTAACAAGCGCTCAACAAGTCATTCCCGATATGGTAGAACGAAGACAAGGGACGCTCTTTTTCACAGGAGGCGGTATTGCGCTAATTCCGAATCCGCTTTATGCTTCTTTATCCATCGGCAAAGCCGCGACCCACTCGCTTGCCCTTTCAATGGCCGAGACGTTGCCTCCTTACGGAATTTCTGTAGGTCAGGCTCTAATCGCCGATCATGTCAAAAAGGGGACGTTTTACGACCCGGACAGGATAGCCGATGTGTATTGAGAATTATATAACAATAACGACCAAAGGGAGTATTTGTTTAAGGAATGATTATTGACTCTGGTTCATTTGACTAACTGCCAACACTCGCACAGTAACAAGCGATAAAAATCAGATTAACCCTCCCAATTCTAGCAAAGCTAGAGATAACATATACTTGGGAGGATTTTATTATGTTATATAATTTCCATTTCAAAAGATATTGCTTGTTATAATGTTTAATTCTGACATTTCCTTAAAATACACTGAACGACACCATTCATTCGGTGGTCGAGCAAAGAACCGTACGGGTACAACGTCGATTGATTCAACGTCGCTAAAAAGGACGAGGGTCGCTCGTAACTAATTATCGCTCCAGCTGGATTACCGTTATCATAAAGACAAATCCGGAACGGGACAAACAAACTGGCTCTTATATCAATTGTGAGGATCGGTTCTGCCACGACTCCATTACCGACGATATACAAAACGCATTTTTTTATGCCGTTATGAAGCGAAACCAGCCGGCCTTGATCGATTTTGGAGAAGATCATTAACCCGTGGGGTCCAGCCATTTTCTCGAATGCTTGCTGTACCTCATCCCAGGAAGCATGCTCTTTAACGAGCGTGGTTTCGGCTTCCCTATCCCAATGTCCCATTTCCCGCTCGAACGCAGTTACAAGCGCCTCATAGCTCAACCCCGAAGGTATATCTTCACGGACGGTTGTTAGCCACGAAACCATTTTGTAAGGAATAAAAGGACCGTTTGCCATTATATCGGAATCCTCCCCTGTTAATCATTTCTTACCAACATTGTATTCCTTTGCATTATCTGCAAGAACGATGTAGGGGTTGGACGCAGCCGCCTTTATTTTACTAACGTATCAATCCCTACAATATGTAAAAATGATAAAGGAGCTGCCGCGGCAGCTCCTTTATGCCTATTTATTATCTGTTACCTCGCGGTCAGCAGAGGTTTTTGCTCTTTAAATTGCAGCTCATACAATCGGTGATAGTAGCCGCGCTGCGCCAATAATTGATAATGATTGCCGATTTCCCTTAGCTTGCCCTTATGCATAACGATAATTTGGTCTGCATGCTGGATTGTGGACAACCGGTGGGCAACAATGACGGTCGTACGACCAGCGGATATATTATGCAGCGCATCCTGCACGACCAGCTCTGTCTCGGTATCGATATTGGAGGTTGCCTCATCAAGGATCAATATTTGCGGTTTGAAGGCAATTGCCCGAGCGAATGACAACAGCTGCCGCTGTCCGAGCGATAGATTGATACCTCGCTCACCCAGTATCGTCTCATAGCCATTTGGTAAGGTTTGAATGTAATCATCCATATGAACCATCTTCGCTGCCTGAACAACCTGCTCTTGCGTAATGCTCGTATTGTTAAGACGAATATTCGATGAGATATCGCCAGTGAACAGGAATACATCCTGCTGCACAATACTGATACAGTGACGGAGCTCATCCAACGGAATCTCGCGAATGTCAATACCGTCCAGACGAATACGGCCCTTTTGAATATCGTAGAAGCGATTGATAAGCTGGATAATTGAGCTTTTGCCAGCACCGGTTGCACCTACGAAGGCAATGGTTTGTCCAGGATGGATCGTGAAGCTCACATCCTTCAATACCCAATCCTCATCATTGTAAGCAAACCACACATGCTCGAACGTAATTTCACCGCGAACCGCTGCAGGTAGACTGGTTGTCTGTACAGCATCGACGATAGACGGTTTCTCATCCAGCATCTCGAAGATCCGCTCCGCACCTACCATAGCCGTCTGGATTTGGTTATATTTCTCGGCAAGACTTAACAAGGGTTGAAAGAACTGGCGAACATAGTGCGTAAAGGCGTACACGATACCAAACGTTATACTGCCGTCAATCACACTGCCGCCTCCATACCAGAGAAGCAAGGCGATCGATAAATTTCCCATAAACCCAATGGTCGGCTGAAATATCGAGTTAATTACCGTTCCACGCATACCTGCACGATAGTAATCGTTATTATGTTTATCGAATTGTTCACCCTGCCGTTCCTCACGGATGAACAGCTGAGTTATACGAATACCGGACAGGTTCTCAGCCAAAAATGAATTCAGTCTGGACAAAATAACCCGGCTTGTTCGCTGCGCTTCCCGCATCATTCTGCGGAACCAGAAGGTCATAACAGCCAGCACCGGAATGACCGCAAAGGAAAGCAGCGCCAGCTTCATACTCATTTGCATCATGATCAGGACAATGCCGAGCAGGGTAATAACATCTTTAATCAGATTGACGATAACCTGAGAGTACAGCTGGTTTAATGCCTCTGTATCCTGCGTGACCCTGACCACAAGCCGACCCACCGGATTTCTGTCAAAATAGGACATCGACATCCGGCTCAGATGCTTAAACAGCATGTCGCGGATATTAAAAATAATTCGCTGACCCGTATACTGCAGCAGGTTGCTTTGCAAATAACTGAGCAGGGCAGCAGCTGTTACTGTCAGTAAAAACAAGACTCCAATTTTGGCAAAGCCGATATAATCCTGCTTGCGAAACAAATCCATCGTAGCTTCGTCAAGCGGTACGGCTGAATAGATCTGATTTTCAGCGGAGATCCTTACCTTACCGGTTCCATCATCAGGAAGCAGCTTGACTTCACTCTCCTGAGTAGTTTTCCAGCCCTCTATCATATAATCCTTGTTGTCCACACTTACAATCTGGGCCTTCACTGCGCCCTGAGGAAACTTTCCCGCTTCGACATCCGAAGGTTCAATTCTTACATAGTCCCGTCCATTCCATGTCGTGACCGGATCGAATACTTGCAGCTGCTGTCCCTGCGTGCTTTCCATAGTTAACATTGGCTTATTTAATCCATTAATATGTCCATCAATCGCTATTTTCATCAAGTAAGGTCTTGCCAAATCGGAAACGACAATCAAAAAGGCCAGCACGATACAGAATACAATCATTTTCCAATAAGGCTTGGCGTAAGACATCAGTCTGGAAAAGAGCTGACTGTCCTTCATATTCTTGAGATCTTGTTCTGCATGGATATTCATAGGCTGGCCCCTTCCTGAAGCACGGCGGCTTGCAGCCGTTCCATATCCTGTCCATCCTGGCGCTCTGCTTCCTGGTCGAGCTGCTGCTTATGATGTAAGTCCGCATATAGCCCATTGCGACGAAGCAGTTGTTCATGAGTACCGCGCTCTATAATTTTCCCTTCGTCCATGACGACAATCTGATCGGCTCCCTGAACGGATGAAATCCGGTGTCCGATAATGATCGTTGTCCGTTTGTTCATCACCGATTTCAAGCCTTCCAATATCAAATCCTCTGTAATCGTATCGACGGCCGACAAGCTGTCATCGAAGATGAGAATTGAAGGTTTTTTAATAATTGCCCTGGCAATACTCACCCGTTGACGCTGTCCTCCCGATAATGATACGCCACGCTCCCCGAGAGTCGTATCGAACTGATCCGGAAATTCTACAATATTCTCATACACCTGAGCCACCTTGGATGCTTCCACAACCTGCTCGTCCGTATATGGATTCGGGTCAAAACCAATATTATCGCGAATGGTTGAGGAGAACAGAAATTGATCCTGCGGTACGATACCGATCTGTCCGCGAAGCGTGGTTAACGGGATTTCGTGAATATCATGACCGTCTATGAATAAGGTTCCCACAGGCGGATTATGCAATCTTACCAATAAATTGGTTAGTGTGCTTTTACCGCTGCCCACCCGACCTACGATAGCGAGGCTGCTGCCTTTTGGCACCTTCAAGGATATATTTTTCAGCATGGGCCGATCCTCTTCCTCGGGATAAGCAAAGGTCAAATCGCGAAATTCAATTTCGCCCTCGATATGCTGAATATTCTGATTAGCGACCATATCATCAATGACCTGCGGCTGTGTATTAAAAATCTCCATGATGCGTACTTCCGACGCTTTTCCGCGCTGCATCAGGTTCACGACCTTGCCCAAGTTCTCAATCGGACCCATCAGCAAAGACAGATAGGTGTTAAAAGCAACGAATTGACCGAGTGTTATTACATGATTGAGCACCATCACCCCACCCATGACGACCGATACCAAAAAGCTGAATCCGACAATGCCCGTACTTAAGGAGCCAAATAATGAGTTGGTCCGAACAAAAATCCGGTTCATTTTGACAGCGTGTTCATTGTCTTTTTCGAACAGCTTCTGCTCCTCTCTTTCTTGGACATAAGCCTTTACGACCCGAATACCTGCAGTAAACTCCTGCACGCGGCTCGTTAAATCGGAGATCGCACTTTGCATGTCAGCCGATTGCTTTTGAATACGACCATTAAAGCGATAAGCCAGAATACTAAGCAGCGGCAAGGGAAGCATGGTCACCAGAGTCAGCCAAGGATTGACTGTCGTTACCATCGCAACAACCGAGACGGCGATCAGCAGAATGGCTTCCATAATATTAAAGTACCCTTGCATCGTTACCTCGCGAATAACGCCGACATCACTGATCGCATGTGACATCAGATCACCGATCCGCTGATTATTGAAATACTGGGCCGACAGCTTTTCCCAATGCTTGAACAAATCACCGCGAACACGTGTCTCCAGCATTCTCGATAAACGAAATAGATAAATACGGCTGGTGGAGCGAAAGAAGGCGATCCCAAGCCCGATCACGACCATCCAGACAGCAAATTGAACCGTTTCCTGAACATTCAGAAGCGAGCTCTGCAGCTTATCGGTAAATTGCCCCAAAAGTACAGGTATCAATAATTGCAGTAAGCTTGAAATGGACAATAATGCAAATCCGATCAGGTAGGACCATCGATAATTCTTAATATGATTCCAAAAAATAGTTGTTCTCTCCATCTGTATCCCCCCGCGTGTTCCCACTATTATCAGCTACTTTAACCGATCCATTAATTAACTATAGTAAGATTACCGCGATTAATATAAAGTTACCATGGATTTATTGATCTCATATTATGGACTATCTAACTTTTTCAAAATGCCAAATATTGATTTTGGAAATGCCCCCTTGAATCCAAGTATCCAAGCAGTGCCATTCAATCGTGCGATAACGAACTGCAGCCTCATTCTCCATATCTGCCGATTGATTCGTGCCACTCTTTCTCATCTGCTTCATATGTAAGAACGTTTCACGTGTCCAGCCACTCCAAACCTCAATAAACAAGCCAGGCTGATCTACACCTTCGAGCAGTTCCAGCTCTGGGCACTTGTCACTGACAATTTGAATCCACTGTGAATAAACTGACCTGTGTTGGGGTAATATTTGATATTCAACAAAAACTTTGGACATTTTTTCACCTACCGAGCTTTATTTTAAATCAAAAAATGATACACTAAAATGAAACCATTGCTTACGAAGTTAGTTTTGCATACGCAAAACTCAGCTCATGCTTACGAAGTCAGTGTTCCTAAAGGAACACTCAGCCGATGCTTACGAAGTTAGTTTTGCATACGCAAAACTCAGCTCATGCTTACGAAGTCAGTGTTCCTAAAGGAACACTCTTAGGAGGAAACCCCATGGATAGTGGAACACATCTAGTAATTGGATTCGGGTTGGCCGGACTGGCTTATATTGATCCTGTTGTAGCGGCAAATCCTGTGCTTTCCACAGCCATACTCATCGGGACTGTTGTCGGGTCGCAGGCACCCGATATGGACACGCTCTTGCGTTTCAAGAGCAATGCCGCTTATATCAAAAATCACCGCGGACGCTCACACTCCATCCCTGCTGTACTCATTTGGACGGCTCTTATTACGCTCGTATTAATGCTTTTGTTCGACGGCTTGCCTTTGGCTCATGTTGCCCTGTGGGTATTTATCGCGGTTGCCTTCCATGTGTTTACGGATTTATTCAATACATATGGGACTCAGGCATTCAGGCCATTTACGGAAAAATGGATTGCCTGGAACATTATCCATATTTTTGATCCGTTTATTTTCATCTCTCATATCGTAGCGATTTTATTATGGGCTGTCCATCTGGCCGCGCCCCAGATTATTTTTCCTATTTTATATGCATGCCTGGCAGTGTATTATATATGGAGATCATGGTGGCATCATCGGCTGGAATCCAATCTGTATCACAAGGACCCCGATTATCATCCTGGTGATCGTTATATTTTGATTCCAACCTTTAACCTGAACTTTTGGCAAATTGTCAAAACAAAGAGCGATGGACGTTTTGCACTTGGTGAATACAAAAACAACCAGATCAAATGGATTGATGAGGTGTCCTGCACCTCACATCCTGCTGTTGAGGCATCCAAAACACACAGTGACATCGCTGCCTTCCTGTACTTCACTTCGTTCGCCTGCTCGGATTTACGCAGTCATGACTGGGGCTATGAGGTACGATGGGCCGATGTGCGCTATCGTCACCGCAAGCAGTACCCTTTCGTCGCTGTATTGCTGCTGGATAATGAATTGAACCCGATTGATTCTTATGTAGGCTGGGTCAATGACACACGACTGGAGAAAAAGCTGAGGGTCAATACCTGACGGCTGGTTTACAGCAATTATTGTCACCTGGACATGATAACTTCCGGGCTGCTGCGGCAGCCCTTTCGTTATGATGATGACCGCTCTCAATTGACTCATACAACGATTAAAAAGCCCAAGGATACAAGATCCTTGAGCTTCTATTGAAATTTGATGCCTTATGAGCGAGATTGTCCGCCTGCCAAAGATTGCTCTGCAATTTGTACCAGACGACGAGTAATATGGCCACCAATTGCGCCTGTATCACGAGTTGCCATGTAACCGTAATAGCCATCCTGAGGAATTTGGATACCCAATTCTTGGGCAACCTCATACTTCAATTGCTCTAGTGCAGAAGATGCCTGCGGTACCACCAATACATTACTGTTACGGGATTGTCCTTGTGCCATGATAATCAGCACTCCTCTCAAATCTGAATGAATAGCTTTGATGTATTTGCAAGCTTGCAAACTTATTATGTGACATCTGATAAAAAGTATACGCACCTGCTGAAAAATGTTTTTTAGATTTTCAAATATTCGTAAAAGAGGCGGAATTCCAACAATGAACAAAGGCTTGGCACTCGTTTTTGCCGTCATCGGCACCCTGCTACTAACCGCAATCAGCTACGCCATGAGTATAGGCAATGTCTGGCTTGTGGGGCTGTTTTCAATTCTCTCGATCGGCTTTATCGGCTTCGGCTTTGTTGTGAAGGCCAAATTAAGAAAACGCAATGGCGGCTGAGGATTCAGCACCATTGCGTTTTTTTTGGGCTTGCTATGAATAATACAGTTGTACAATTTATTAAAGTACAAGAAAGCCCATTCTTTCTTTGGCGATCCGCAAGTTTTTCTCAGCCTGCTCTGCAGCTCTCTCAGCGCCTTGCCGCAGGATGTCATACAGCTCTCCGGATTCACGAATATCACGGTAACGCTGCTGCAGAGGCTCCAGCAAAGCAACTACACGCTCAGCCAGCTCCTTTTTAAATGGACCATAGCCTTGGCCCTCATATAAGGCTTCAATCTCGGCAATCGTCAAATCCGAGCAATTGGCATAGATGCTAATTAAATTACTAACCTCTGGCTTCGCCTGAGGATCAAATTTCACTTCACGGCCGGAGTCGGTAACCGCACGGCTTATTTTTTTGCGTATCACATCAGGCGAATCCAACAACGTAATGAAGCTGCCCGCATTCGTACTGCTTTTACTCATCTTTTTGGATGCATCGTCCAATGACATGATCCGCGCCCCGACCTGCGGAATATACGGCTCAGGAATCGTGAAGGTGTCGCCATACCGCTGATTAAAGCGCTGAGCCAGATCACGCGTCAGCTCCAAATGCTGCTTTTGATCATCGCCGACAGGCACCAGATCCGCGTTGTACAGCAAAATATCAGCCGCCATCAACGAAGGATACGTAAACAAACCGGCTCCTACGGAATCCTTGCCTTCCGATTTATCCTTGAACTGCGTCATCCGTTCCAGCTCGCCCATATAAGTTAAGGTCGTGAACAACCAGCCCAGCTCAGCGTGCTGTCTGACATGTGACTGCATGAATACCGTCGCCTTAGCCGGATCAATACCCGCTGCGATATACAGTGCCGTTACCGATTCACTTTGCTCTTTTAAGGCTGCCGGCTCCTGAGGTACCGTAATCGCATGGAGATCCACTACCATAAAGTAACAATCGTGCGTGTGCTGCAGAGTCACATAATTTTTCAAAGCCCCAATATAATTGCCCAATGTCAATTGACCGCTGGGCTGCATACCCGATAATACACGTTTCATTTGATTTCCCCCTCATTGATCTTTCCATGCCGCATTTGTTCCAGAAACGCAAAAAAGCCCCATATTCAGGGACGGATAACCGTGGTGCCACCCTATTTCGCAAATAACCGACCCCGAGGTCGCAAACGTCATTAAGCCTTTATCTTCTGTAACGGGAAGTGCCCGGACCAGCGTTGGACTCCGAATGGCACACCCGCATCACACAGGTCTTCCTTCAAGTCGTTCAGCCGTCAGCTCAAGGATCCATTCAACGCAAGCTGTCTACCGGTTCACAGCAGCCACCGGCTCTCTGAAAGACATCACTGTCGTTTACTTGTTCCTGTCATTGCCTGTACCCTCATTTGCTAACCATCAGGTATGCTTTGAAATGAGACAACATACTTTTGTACAGTATAAGATTTCAATATAGGAATGTCAACAAGCCAACTATTTACGTAATATGAAGATTTTTTTGTGCGCGGCATGTCCTATATACTCAATTTGTTTCATAAGTTATAATAATAATTACGATTTAGAAAGGGAGATATGTCCATTGCAAACGCCATTACTTCGATGGAGCACGAATGTGCTCACGCTCATTTGCCTGGTTATGCTGTTTCTCATTTTTACTCAAAAACAAACGCCAGATCTCTCCTTCCTGGACAGCACAACCGTGCAAAGCTTCAAAACGATATTTTTAAGTATTATTCTGGAGGCCTTTCCGTTTGTTCTGCTGGGGGTGCTCGTTTCCGGATTGCTTCAAATGTTCGTCAGCGAGCAGACAATCCGCCGTTTAATTCCCAAAAATCCGGTGCTTGGAATTTTGTTCGCCTGCCTGGTCGGTATTATTTTTCCATTATGTGAATGCGGTATGATTCCGGTTATTCGGCGTTTAATGAGAAAAGGCATGCCTGTCTACGTAGCTATCGTCTTTATACTGGTGGGTCCGATTATTAATCCGGTCGTTTATGCTTCCACCTACATGGCCTTTCGCAGCCGCCCGGAAATTGCTTATTCCCGTATGGCACTGGCCTTTATTGTAGCGCTTGTTATGGGTCTGATCATTTACAAATTTTTCAAAAGCAATCCGCTGCGTGACCTGTCCTATCTAAGGACCTCAGATATTGTGCATCACCATGAGCATCATACTGTACATAAGCACGATCACGAGCATGATCACCAGCACAGCCATCAACACGATGAGCATAAGCATGAACATCATAACCACGGAGCAGGCAATCATGCGCATAAGCACGATCACAGTCACACCCATAACAATGACCATGACCATGATCATCCCGTTCCAACCACGATTGTTGGCCGTATTTTTGGTGTATTGGGTCATGCATCCGACGAGTTTTTCGATATGGGTAAATACTTGTTATTCGGTGCCATCATAACCGCCGTTATTCAGACACTCGTGAACAGGGACAGCCTTGTTTCCATAGGTCAGGGTGAAATTACGTCTCATCTGTTCATGATGGCGCTTGGTTTCGTGCTCTCGTTATGCTCCACATCGGATGCCTTTGTCGCCTCATCGTTCACTACGACCTTTTCCACAGGCTCCTTATTAACGTTTCTCGTCTTTGGACCTATGCTGGATATTAAGAGCCTGCTGATGCTGCTGTCTGCGTTCCGTACCCGATTTGTATTGGCTTTATCCGCTCTGATTATCGTGGTTGTCCTTGTATGTTCGCTTATTTTCGAAAAAATCGTGTTTCCATAGGAGTGTGCTAACATGAGTACAAAATGGTTAAGTCTGCATCATTTCATTAAAGCGTCGATTTTATTCGGGTTTGCGATGTATATCGCCTATCTGGTCAAAACCGACAATATTTTATATTATATCGCCCCCCGCATGGTCGACTATGTGAAGTGGTCAGCCGTCGGCTTCTATGCGATTGCTGTTTATCAAATTTACCAAGCGATTCGTGCCTTCACCGGCTCTGTCGCTGCATGCGATTGCGATCATGATCATACCCCGTCACCCTCGGTATTAAAAAATACCTTGATCTACGGTTTGTTTTGCTTCCCGCTGCTGCTGGGCTTCCTGCTTCCGGACGCTTCTATGGGCAGCAGCCTTGCAGCTAAAAAAGGGATGAATCTGAGCAGCGCGACAGCAGTCAAGAAAGATACAACGTCCACCCAAGCTTCGCCGCCTGCTGCTGCACCTGCTCCAAGCAGTACCACAGGAACTGGGACTGACAGTGGGACTAACACTCCCAATCCAACAAGCAATACAGGTGCCGCTGGCTCCGCAGCAACAAGTCCTAAAGCCGGCGCCGCAACGGTCGATAAGCAGGATGAAATGTTTCCATCCGATAAATTCACCAAGCATTACGCTGCCTATGCCAAGGAGCTGTATCAGGAAAGTGTGATTCCGGTAAAAGAGGATTTGTATATGGAAACACTGACCACCGTGGATCTGTATCTTGACAAATTTGTCGGCAAAAAGATGCAGCTCACCGGCTTCGTATATCGTCAGGATGATATGAAGCCCAGTCAATTCGTCGTTGGACGCTTTGCCATTCAGTGCTGCTCTGCTGATGCTGCTCCATATGGCGTTCTCGTTGATTACGAGCGGGCCCAGCAATTTCCGAGCGATTCCTGGGTAACCGTGACAGGTACGATTCAGCAAACCAAATTCAATGATATGGATATTATGCTTTTGAAGGTTGAGAAAATCAGCAAAGCAGAGCCTGCAAAGGCACAGTATGTGTATCCGAATTTTGATTTCGGGGTTTAAATACAAACTGCAAGCTTCCTTGTCCCCGCCGTCGCACTTTATGCTACAATATAGCTGCAATAGGTCACAAACGAGTGACCTTATCATCTATTAGCCATCACATTCATCCCAAATAAGGAGCTGATCCCATGATTAAGCAAATCGACTGGCAGGGTACGCCTGCCCATGTACTGGAAAATGAGTTTCTGATCGTCTCCATCTGCCCTGGAATTGGCAACAATGTATACAGCATCTGGGACAAGAAGCTGCAGCGGGAAATGCTGCGCACCCCTGAGGGTCCTGCAGCCTTGTCCGAGCAGTTCGTGCAATTTGGAACACCAATTCTGATGCCGCCGAACCGTATCGACAAAGGACAGTTTACCTTTGAAGGCCGCAGCTACCAATTTGATATTACCCAGCCTGCCACTGGCAATCATATTCACGGACTGGTCCGCCAGCAGCCTTGGATCGTAACGCAAGCAGGAGAAAAGGAAAACGGGCAATTGTTCATCACTTCTACTTTAAATCTGGCTGAGGATGAACATGTACAGCGCCAATACCCGCATGCCTTGGAGCTGGAAATTACTTATGTACTGGATGGCAGCAAGTTGACCCAAACGTTGAAGGCTACAAATAATGGTAACGATTCGGCTCCATTTGGCTACGGTTTACATACCTGGTTTCTACTCGATGGTAAACCGGAAAGCTGGAAGCTTCAGCTGCCTGTAGAAGGCATCTGGGAGCTGAATGAAGTGAATATCCCGGTTGGCCATATAGCCCCGCTCGGTCGCTACGAAGCACTTATTGAGGGAGATTCACTGAAAGGCCACAATATGGATACCGTTTTTCAGATCGGCAGCAATCCGTGCACGGCCATTTTATCCAATGATCAGGTAGAGATTCGTTACAGCGGCTCTGATTTGTTCAAGCAGTGGGTGATTTTCACCAAAGGTGAAGCTCATGATTTTATATGTCTGGAGCCTTACACATGGGTCACCAATGCACCCAATATCGATCAGCCTGCCGAAGTGACGGGTCTACGGGGCATTAAGCCCGGTGATACGCTGCAATTGGAAGTCACCCTGGAAATTAATCATCTCTAGAACAGCAACGATTCCAACCTCCTGAAGCTGCACTGCAGCTCAGGAGGTTTTTTGCTTCATGTTTACTTGATAATAGGAAGAGGCTGGATTGACTCCTTCATACCCCGATGCTAAGATAGCCTCATGCTTATGTAGCCTATTGAACTTATTTCCATATACGATATACGCAGGAGTGGAGTAATTATGGACAAAAAATACTGGGTGCCCGCTCTTGAAAAGGCGCATGCCGTCATCCGCCTTGTTGCCGAGGAGCCCTCAAGGCTCAAGCTGACCGAGCTGTGCAAACGATTGGAAATCAGCAAAAGCTCGATGTTCTCTTTGCTGCAAACGATGGAAGCCTTGCAATGGATTACTCGCGATCGTTCAGATGCCTACACGCTGGGTATGCATTTTGGCCGGATGGGTCATGCATTTTTCAGTCAATATGATTTAATTGATGCTTTTCGGGCAGAGGCGCCTGCCTTTATGCAAGAAATCAACGAATCGATTCAACTGGCCAACAGGGATGGCAGCGAGATCGTATATCTCGCCAAGGAAGCAGCCCCTTCGCTCGTTCAAATGGTTTCGGGTCCAGGCACACGACTGCCTGCTCATGCGACCGGACTTGGCAAGATACTGCTGTCCGGTCTGGAGGACTCGGAGCTGCAGCTGCTTTATACGGAAGAGAATTTATCCAGCCTGACCCCTTTTACACTTCGCACCAAACGTGAGCTGTTTGAACAATTGGACATTATTCGCAAGCAAGGGTATGCAATCGATCTGCAGGAAGGTGTGATGGGCTTCAATTGTCTTGCAGCGCCGATCTATCACAGTGGCGGTCATATGGTAGCCGCAGTCAGCTTCTCGATGCCTCTGCACCATTGGGAGGAAAAACGTGAGAAAGCGTTAAGCGGCGTGCTTGCATTGGCTGACAAGCTGTCGTTCAGCTCCCCTGTTTAAAACAACTGCCTGTCTACCAAACACGCCCTTTATTCCCAATTGGAATGGAGGGCCTTTTTGCTTACATGTATGGACGCATGCATTTATACATTGACCGATTTTTTATGAGGTGATACAATTAATTTATTGTTGATGAACCAAGTTCATTATATTGAACTTAATAATTTTAATCATTTTATAACCGGATAAGGAGTCCATTCCCATGAAATTTGCACGCTTTGCCTTAAAAGCCGACGGTTCGATTAAGCAAGCTGTTCTAAGAGAACAGACCCTTTATGTGATTGAAGGGGATATTTTTGGTCTTTGGAAATACAAGGGCTCCTCTTATGATCTAAACGAAGTTACACTGCTTGCTCCCCTTGAACCGCATTCCATTATCGGAGTAGGCAAAAACTACATCGCCGCTGGGGAAACCAAACCCGAGCAGTTGCCAAAGGTCCCTGTTTTTTTCTATAAGCCTGTTACCTCTGTCATTGGTCCTGAAGCGGATATTGTCATTCCTTCAGGTGTCACCGAAGTCAAATTTGAATCCGAGCTTGCAGTCGTCATCGGTAAACAAGCCCGTAACATTCAGGAGCAGGAAGCATGGGATTATGTGTTTGGCTATACGATTGCCAATGATGTGACTGCACCACAGTTTAACCACCCTGACGGTCATTGGACGGTCAGCAAATCATTCGATACGTTTACACCGCTCGGACCTTATCTGGAAACCGAGCTGGATCTGCAGCAGGTCCGAGTTCAAGCTCAGTATAATGGAACACGTAAGCAGGACAGCGAGCTTGAATTGATGATTTTATCCATTCCGTTTTTGATTTCCTACTTATCTCGCGTACTGACTTTACAGCCGGGCGACGTCATTTTATCCGGTTCTCCTGCAGGAGCTGAATTCATGGCGGCGGGTGAGCTGATTGAATGCCAGATCGACGGAATCGGTATTTTAAGAAATTCCACGGTAGCACCACCACAGTCCTAGTTGAAACATGCGATTAGTGAAAGAACCAGCAAAAAAGCCGCCCGGATCGCCGGACGGCTTTTTGTGCTTCCAATCATCAGGCAGGCCGTCGGGAACACAAGTTTCACCAAGCCTGTCCTCTTTTAATAATAAGGAGAAATCAACAAGTACACGATAACGCCTGTCAAACTCACATATAACCAGACCGGCATAGTCCAACGGGCAATTTTGCGGTGACGTTCAATCTGCATATTCAATCCGCGGGTTACTGATAAAAGCGCAAGCGGCACATTCACAATCGCCAGAGTTACATGTGTGATCAGAATGAAGAAGTACACATACCGCATCACTTCACTTCCACCAAACCGGGCTGGCTCGGTCAGAAAGTGATAAATGACATACGAGATCAAAAAAAGCGTCGTCGATCCAAAGGCTGCCATAATAAAGCTTTTATGCAGCGGAATGT
Organism: Paenibacillus sp. FSL H8-0034; assembly: GCF_038000305.1. Lineage (NCBI taxonomy): Bacteria > Bacillati > Bacillota > Bacilli > Caryophanales > Paenibacillaceae > Paenibacillus > Paenibacillus sp. FSL H8-0034. The sequence continues at coordinate 1,748,112 of NZ_JBBOBS010000001.1, read as the reverse complement.
TTCTTTTTTTGATGGCCACCAAAGCCAACACCAAAACAATAAACGTAAAGCAATTGAAGATGGCATTCAGTAAGGGGAAAATCGTAACGTCAAAATCGAGATGCCCGTCATACCCTGGCAAGAAAAACAATAAAGCTATAATCGACACCAGAACAAACGAAAAAATCAGAATAAACGGTGTATAGTTTCGCTCTTTTACAAGCTTGTTGCGATTGTATTGCTCGCTCATTGATGACCCTCCAGCAGCTATATTTTGGATGAAAGAAGCTTATCCAACACGGTCTAGCTATACCATAAAGGATACTGGAGCCGACAACAAGTAGCTACGTTTCATTTTTATAACAATATTCCGAACTATTTGATCAAGCCTCGATTTGCTTCAACAGTCGTTCGACCACCTGGACCGTATCTGCGTAATAAGGCCGATAATCGAGTCCATCAATATGGGAAAGAAACTGCCTGGCCATGACCACAACCTCTGTCCGGTATCGTTGTAATGGGATTGTGTATGAACTATGCTCTCTCGGCTCCCCATGCTCCCGCTCCTCCAGCTCCGTTAGCTCCAGGCTCTGCTCATGACTATGACGAACTCGAAAGGAAAAAGCTCTGCATTCCGGGTCTCCGCATCCACAGCAAAAAAAGGGCATCCGCTCCCACTCATCAACCTTTCCCCAACGGTTCGGCTCCACATCGTGAGTCACACTGTACAGCAATGCCGGAAGACCCACATCCACACAAAGCGGCTCGTCGATCAGTACATCTCCATTTATGTTCAGCAGTACATCGGCATGAATAATTTGCAAATCGGCATCCCAGGACCAGTTGGTGCAGCTTAAGGTAAACAATATACTCCCCCTACTTCCCCTGTAGATCTGTTTCATGCTTTAATTATAAAGATTCTGCGATGTGATGTATAGAAGCCTTGAGCTGCCTAAATTAAAAGAATGGATTGGTGACACTATTTTGAAACTACAGTTCGGTATACCCGTTGTAAAGCTTCAGTTTGCGATTAAATTAAGCTTGGCTTCCATGCTGCTTATACCGGCGGCTGTTGCAGTAAGCCCTGTGTTTGCCAATGAACAAGCCATAGTGCATGAAAAACGGAATGTAAGCTATGAAGGCAGTACCTACACGCTGGAGCTGATTCGGATTAATCTGAAGGACCCGACTGTTCAGGTGAAGGCGATAGCGGCGAATCATCAGGTAGGCAGTGTACAACCCTTCATCGATATGATGAGTGATAACGAGGCTATTGTCGGCATTAATGGCACTTATTTCGATGCGTTTACAGAAGATATCGATTACAGAACTCCCTACGGCATGCTGATGAACAATAATGATCTGTTCTACCGTGGAGACAAAGAGACATCCATTACTGTCTCGAAGGATAAGGAAGCAGCGGTACAGCGACTTTCGGTCAGCAGCTCCGTTCGGGTGGGCAGGCTTAGTCTGCCTTTGAATGGTGTAGACATGTATCATGGCGACCGTACGAATAGCGCATGGGTGTTCTCCAAGGATTACGGAGATATCATCGATTACCCTGGAGTTAAAGTTGCCATTGCAGCCGATATGAAGGTTGCTGCGCTATCCATCGATTCCATCCCTATTCCGGCTGGCGGTTATGCGCTGCTGCTATCCTCCGATCAGACGCTTGATTCTGTGACCAAGTCGGTTAAAGCAGGCGATCTCTTCAGCATGGAACAATCAAGTGTGAATCTCGATTCGAACACAAGAACCCCCATCAGCCAGCTGCAAATGGCCATTGGTGCCGGGCCGAAGCTGCTTACAGGTGGAGTTGTGGATATTGATGTGGAACGTGATCGTTTTAACGATCCGCTTGTCACCTCGCAGGCTAATGTACGCAGCTTTGCCGGTGTCGATGACAACCAGCTGCTTGTTGTAGGCACGGTTTCTTACTCCACACTTGATCAAATGGCCAATGCTTTACTGCAGGCTGGCATTACGGATGCGATTAATCTGGATGGCGGGGCAAGCTCGGCACTGTACTATCAAGGCAAGCTGCTGCGCAAGCCAGGACGGCTGCTGAGTAACGCGCTTATTGTGCAGCAGACGGACAAGCCTCAGGTGCAGCTCAGTGTCAATGGTACGTTAACAGGCAATCGCGACGGCTATATCGAGCATGATGTCACGATGGTTCCTTTTCGTGTACTGCTTAATCGCATCCAGGCTGAATACAGCTGGAATCCCGCAGATTCCAGTCTTCATCTTAGTAAAGGCAAGCTGAGCGCTGTTCTCACACCAGGGAGTAGGACAGCTATGCTGAATGGCCAACCCGTCGAGCTGGATGCGGCCCCCGAGGTTGTCGATGGTCTGATGTATGTTCCGCTGCGCTTTGTCGCGGAATCGCTCGGAGCCCGACTCGAATGGAATGACAGCCTGTATCGAGTGAATGTCGTTGTGCCCAATATCAACCCATAAATTTCCAATCATATACAGGTGTAGGATTTTGAAATTGTCACATACTACCTGTATGAACGGAGGTGATATCAATGGCACAAGGACAATCCAGCAACAGCAATACCTTAGTCGTACCTCAAGCCTCTCAAGCTTTAGAACAATTGAAGTATGAGGTGGCTCAAGAATTGGGTATTCAAATTCCTCAGGATGGTTACTACGGTTTCATGGCATCTCGCGACACCGGAGCAATCGGGGGACACATCACGCGCCGTCTGGTTCAAATCGCTGAGCAGCAACTGGCAGGCAAATTTTCCAGATAATGAATCGCTCCATATACTTAGATTAAGGTGATTCCGTGAGGAGTCGCCTTTTTATTTGGTTTGCAGAAAAACAGGAATATTTGTTGAGACAACGCGGAAATCTATGCTTGGAACAACCATGGCAGAAGCTGCCAAATATAAATTTCCATATCCTTACAATCCGGGAGGACTATTGAATGACCAATGATCCGTCTAATCGTAATAAGCAACAGTCGAATACCGAGGACAATAACACGTTGACAAACCGGCAAGGTCACCCTGTAACCAATAATCAGAACATAAGAACAGTAGGTAATCGGGGTCCAGCTACTTTGGAAAATTACGATTTTATCGAAAAAATCAGCCACTTTGACCGGGAGCGTATTCCAGAACGTGTGGTTCATGCGCGGGGTGCGGGTGCGCACGGTTATTTCGAAGCTTATGGAACTGTAGGCAACGAGCCGGTATCCAAATATACGCGTGCCAAATTGTTTCAGGAAAAAGGTAAACAGACACCTGTTTTTGTGCGCTTTTCATCGGTTATTCATGGTGGTCATTCCCCGGAAACCCTTCGTGACCCCCGTGGTTTTGCCGTGAAATTTTATACAGAGGACGGAAACTGGGATTTGGTCGGGAACAATCTGAAAATTTTCTTTATTCGCGATGCCATCAAATTCCCAGACATGATTCACGCCTTTAAACCGGACCCGGTTACGAACATTCAAGATGCAGAACGGTTCTTCGACTTTTGTGCCAGCTCCCCTGAATCCTTTCACATGGTTACCTTTGTTTATTCGCCCTGGGGCATTCCAGCCAACTACCGCATGATGCAGGGCTCTGGCGTTAATACATATAAATGGGTGAACAGCGACGGTCAAGCGGTCCTCGTTAAATATCATTGGGAACCGAAGCAGGGCATCAAAAATTTAACGCAAAAGGAAGCCAGCGAAATTCAGGCAACCAATTTTAATCATGCTACCCAAGACTTATATCAAGCCATAGAACGCAGTGATTATCCGGAATGGGAGCTGCTTGTCCAAATCCTCAGTGATGATGAGCATCCTGAATTGGATTTCGATCCTCTTGACGATACCAAGCTGTGGCCGGAGGAGCAGTTCCCATGGCTGCCGGTCGGAAAAATGATTTTAAACCGAAATCCGGTCAATTATTTCACTGAAGTGGAGCAGGTAGCCTTCGGTACAGGCGTGCTCGTTGATGGTCTCGATTTTTCAGATGACAAAATGCTGCAAGGTCGAACGTTTTCTTACTCCGATACACAGCGGCATAGGGTAGGTGCCAACTATTTGCAATTACCGATTAACGCTCCAAAAAAACGGGTTGCCACGAACCAAAGCGGCGGTCAAATGGAATATTATGTTGATCGATCACCAAGCCACAATCCTCATATCAACTATGAGCCTTCCCTTCTGGGCGGGTTAGTTGAAGCACAGCAAGCCGGGAAGGAATATACCCCGCTCATTGAAGGAAGGCTCGTGCGTCAATCCATTGACCGATCGAACAATACGCAGCAAGCAGGTGATACTTATCGACGGTTCAAGGATTGGGAACGCGATGAATTGATTTCCAATCTGGTTGGCGATCTCTCACGGTGCGACGTCCGTATCCGCGATGCCATGATCGCACTTGCCGAAGAAGCCGACGAAGAATACGGGCGCCGATTACGAGAAGGTCTTGAAAATTCGCCCAAGGGTGGGTCCAGCCAAAAACCGCTTGGCAATAAAAATGGTGACCAGGCACCAGATAAAGCCGTAAACATCGCTCACGGTGCAGAACCCTATTAAACAGCTCGAATAATCACGGATTTGATGGCGAATTTATAGCCATCGAGTCGAAGAAAGGAGGAAGCATTATGCCTAAGAAAGTACAGCATTCATTGGTTGATAAGGTAGCTGACTTCGTAGAGAAAACGGTTGAAGATACTGTTGAGGATACGATAAATATGGCCAACCGTGCCGAGAAAGCGATGGGCAGGAGCAATAAAAGCAAAAAGGATTAATCATCCAAAGGTCAGCCGAACAAATCCGACAATAGGTTTTGTTCATTGATTATTGAAAAGCCCAGCAGGGCTTTTTTTCATTTGAAAACAAAATCATAGGCAAGCCTGGCACATCATACTTATAAGAGAAAATCCCCCGGAAGGATGTGTTTTCTCAATATGCAACACTTTTTTTCTCAGCGTGTAGAACTGTTGCTGCTGCTTGGAATGGCCTTTTTTTGGACAATCACCTACCTGCTTGTGATTTATAGAAGCTGTCAGGATCGTACTAGCGGTATGCCAACCGCCGCCATTTGTGCCAATATCACTTGGGAGTTTTTATTTTCCTTCATCCTCCCCTTTGACCCGCTGCAACAAATCATAACCGTGATCTGGTTCTTCTTGGACTGTATCATTCTTCTGCAATGCTTGTATTACTCCAAGAAACAAAATCCCGGTTTTCCTGCCAAAACCGTTATCTTTTCTTTAATGGCCATTGCCCTTCTGCTGCACTATGGAATCGCGAAAGAATTTCATGATCTTGAGGGCAAATATTCAGCATTTGGCATCAACCTCATGATGTCCATCCTGTTTATCCGCATGCTGATGATAAAAAACTTCCAAGGCCAGTCCACATCCATCGCTTATTTTAAAATGATTGGTACGCTGTGCATCTCCGTTTTGTGTTATTCCCAATACCCTCACTCCCTTTTGCTAACCATGCTGTATATCCTCATTTTTATTGTAGATGTCGTGTACATCGTTTTGATTACCCACAAGTCTAAAAATCTCATTTACAAGCCCAACAAAATCATCGCTAAATAACATTAGGTATTTTCTGGATAATTTGTTATTAGCGTTTAAGCCTTGAAAGATTTGAGGTAAAATGGTGGTATCGATATTCACAGGGGGTTTTTCAATGTGCGGAAGATACACGATCACCGTTACCGAGGAAGAATTGATGCTGCGATTTATGCTTGAAAGCTCAACTCCCTTTTATGAGCCGCGGTACAATGTTGCACCCGGACAAATGATTCCTGCCATTATTAACAATGGAGCACAGAACAAGTTAGGGCAGCTGCGCTGGGGGCTAATCCCCTCTTGGGCCAAAGATGCCAAGATTGGTTATACGATGATCAACGCCCGAGTGGAAACCATTGCTGACAAGCCTGCATTTCGAACATCATTAAGGAGCAAACGCTGCATCATTCCTGCAGACGGTTTTTATGAGTGGAAACGAACTGAGGATGGTAAGCAGCCGATGCGGATTGTGCAAAAAACCGGACAATTATTTGCGATGGCGGGCCTTTATGATACCTGGGTAAGTCCGGAGGGTGACAAGATCAGCAGTTGTACGATTATTACGACAGTACCGAATAAGACGATGGCGGGCATTCACGACCGGATGCCGATCATTCTGAAGAAACAAGATGAAGCAGCTTGGCTGGACCGCAGCATTCAGGATGTTAACCTGCTGCAGTCTTTGATTGGACAACCATTTCCTGATGAGGAGCTGCGGGTGTACCCGGTGACCCAAGCTGTAGGGAATGTTAAAAATGATTCTCCAGAAAATATAAAAGAGGTATCCTGATAATCAAAGAAGGTTCCTCCCCGAATAGTAAGCTTGCTTGCTGGGATACTAAACGGGACAGGAGGTGATTTTTTATCATGGATGTTACCAAACCCGATTCGCCCAAAAGCCGAGACTTTAAGGAAAATAAATTTATAGAAGAAGAGGCTGAGCTTCAAGCCAATAAAGCTGCAAAACGACCACCGAGTTTAAATGGGATTCCAAAACAAAATAATCCACAATAAATCGTAAGCAGCCCTCAGTCCTTAAAAAGGAACGAGGGCTTTTGATATTTCCATACATACATTTTTTTAAAAGTCGAATCTTCCTTTACTTTGTGGGGAACCTAAATTACAAACCACAAAAGGAGAATTCTAGATGACCACTAAATTAGATCAGCTTATCGAGCGCATCGAGGAGCTTAGGCAGGAGCTAAACAGACTCTCCAGAAACAAGGACTTGGCGGACCCAGAACTGCTCACGGCAAGCAGAATGATGGATGCTGTATTGAATGAATATAACCGCCTGTTGATAGATAAGGCAAAGGAATAAACAATCTAGAACCTAATGATGGATAAGGTGATACAATGAGAATACAGTTTACCATCCATTTCTTGCTATTGATCTGTCTGTTAATTACAGGTAACCAAGCTGCAGCCTGTTCACAGCCAAGAGAGCAATTAATTGAAGAGGCGCTGCTGCAACAATTACATCCGGTTATTATGTCTTCTCTTAAAAAATAGCAGCTTCCGATTAAACAAAGTGGGTTTACTGTGGGAGAACCATTTAAGCAATAGCCAAAGGAGATTGATCTTTATGACAAAAATCACGACGTTTTTAATGTTCGAAGGTAAAGCTGAAGAAGCGATGAATTTGTATATCTCTTTATTCGAAAAGTCGGAAATAACAAGTATTACTCGTTATGGAGCAAATGAGGCTGGAGCTGAGGGCACAGTAATACATGCTACCTTCTCTCTTAATGGACAAGAGTTTATGTGCATCGATAGCAGTATACAGCATGCATTTACCTTTACTCCTTCAATGTCCTTGTATGTAACTTGTGATACCGAAGAAGATGTTAGTAGGGTCTTTGAGAAATTATCTCTGGAAGGATCTGTATTAATGCCTTTAGGAGCGTATCCTTTTAGTAAAAAATTTGGTTGGGTAACAGATAAATTCGGAGTTTCATGGCAACTAAGCCTTGCTTCACAGGAATAGTTGAGGGGGAATTGGTAATGTCAAATAACAATTTTCAGGAAGAATCAGCGAGTGATCTTCCCATCAAATTATCGAATCCAGCAAGGCGAGCACTCATTGGGGCTGGTTATACGCGTCTTGAACAGTTGACGAGGCTCACTGAAACAGAGGTTCTGAAGCTGCATGGTACGGGCCCCAAAGCGCTTGGTCAGCTCAATCACGCTCTCGCCGTGAAAGGAATGTCATTCGCCAATAAATCTTAAGCCAGTTGGAGCGAAGCTTATTTGACTGACCCATCTTGTTGCAATTACATAAGGAACGACCCAAATGCATTTATGGAGTTATCGAATGTGTATTGGGTTCATTTAATTACCTCGTAATAACAACAACGTTTAACACAATGAAAAGGTTTCAAGCCAAAATATGATGAATCAGCTGGCAGCGTCCAATCACATTTCTTCGGGCTATCATAACATACATTATGCTAGGCGGAAGGAGGGATTAACATGGGTGCACTTGGAGTTGGCGGAAGTTGTGGAGGTTTTGGTTTTGGAACTTCTACAGGTGAAATTCTTGTTCTCTTTATTCTGTTGGTTATTATTAGTCGTGCCTTTATCTAAATATGACGCTCCGCCCAAGTTGAAGATACGTATATCCTTTCCTCTATAAACATGAAGCCCTCTTTCCTTTCGGACTGAGGGCCTTGATATTCCCACTCATTTGTTGACTCAACGAAAATAAGCCACGGGATTATCTCCCCGGCTTTTTATCTTGTCCCAGCTGTAACGATTCGATCTCCAGACATATTTCGTGCTGCCACTCCACATCTGCTGTTATCGATGCCATTAACGACACATTCTCCAAGTACGCCATATCCCAGCAAAGCTTGGCATTGAGCTTGAGGCACTGGTCCATTTCAATCTTTTCGTCGGCTGTGAGTTGTCGCTGCTGCATGACCGTCCACAACTCTGCAAGCCTCTGATACATAGGCAAGAACGCCATAGCTGCCACCACCCTATACCCGCCAGTATAACCAAGTTATTAACGAACTCATACGTTTGTTGTAAGTACACCAAAATCAAATTATAATGACTCTTGTGCAACCCCATCAGGAGAGGAGAATTATTGTGCTCGTAGCCACACATATGGCAGCAGCATCTGCTATGTATGTCCTATCTTCAGTCAAAAACACATCCGGCATCCAAAAGGCAGTTGCACTGCCAGCTATATTAGCGTTATCCTTGTGCTCGCATTTTGCTTTAGATGCCGTACCCCACTTTGAGCTGCAAATGTTGAGCAATGTACTCATCGGCTCCCTGATCATCCTGTTTTTGTTATACATAGCTTGGCGCGATAAGGATGTTTTTGTCCTGGTATCAGCTTTCCTGGGCGCTCTTCCAGATGTCATGTGGGTGCTTAAAATTAGCCCTGAGTTTGATGAAATACACAGTTTTTTACATTCCACAGTTACACATGCGCCGTTTTATTCAATCATTTTAGAATTAGTGGCATTAGTTAGTATTGTATTTATCATTTACAAAGCACCGAGAGCAGCTTAGGATTCAAATCCACCCGTTGGCTGCTGGAGTCAACTACATTAATTTATACAATAATGAATTGCGGAAATTTGAACCGTGACTTTAGTAACTTTCTGCTTTAATTGAATGGAATTATTGCATAAGATTTTGCTCCGTCTAATGATGAGGAGTTATTATTGGCCGCTAAAACAGACGATACAGGAACCATTAATAAAATCATCACTGCCAAAATAAAACCAACATTTTCTTCAAACAAACCTCTCCCTTATATACCATTTTTTATGTAGGCGATTGAACATAGAGTTAATAAGGCTTTTATTGAATTACTGGAAATGGAGTTAGTTCAAAGGGGAGTTACCTTTCAGCAGCAAGGGAAAAGTCCGGAGTAATAGCAAATAAAATATGAGCGAATGGCTTCTAGCCCTACATCGGTTGGACCCCGTTGGCGATGCTGGCGGGGTCATACTAAGTCCATCACCTTTAAAGTACGATAAAATAATATAGAAACATTTAACAGTTAAATACGTATACAAATAAAAAATATAAAACGTCGAGGTGATATAGTGAACAGGTACGTTTTTTATATAGTCATATCAGCTTTTACGCTAGTTTTCCCTATATGCGCTATCTTGTATGGATTATGGGATGCCAGCCAGCCAAAAATTGGACCTGTGGGGAATGGAATTACTGCTCCTACTTTCCAACAGCTTATACCATTATTGTGCGGCATATTTATAGGTATCACAAATTTGCCTATTGCGATCATGCGTTATCTTAAACATAAGAAAACAATAGGTGCTCAAGACAAGAACACATAATTAATAGAACGTATATTTATGAAAAAGCCCCCGTCCCGAAGGATGAGGGCTAAACTATACATATCAATTATGGAATTTTTCTCTTTTTATAAGATAACGCAATCTACCAAGGATCTCAAATAAATCGGCAGAATCATACGATAGCCTCATATTTCGATGTGTCTTTATCGCATCCATAGCAGAAGTCCTATTAACCAAATTATGAAGAGTTAGGATCATTTCCTCCTTGCGCTTAAAAACCACTTCAAAAGACATTTGTCCATCCATCCTTTCTATAACATGTCACAATCTATGTAATTTCCATAATTAAACGATTAGTTTGTATGATTATTCTTTACCCGAAACTATTGAATATAAACCGCGTATGAACTATTGTTATTTAAATTTCAAATTTAGTTCCTGTAAATTAATAGTTATAAATCTATATATTATTTTACATCTTAGAGTGGAGGTTAGCTGTAGATGAGTCCGTCAGAATTAAATGAACTTGCTTTGTTAATGAAAGTTGCAAGAGAGAAATCTAATATAACTAACACTAAGGCTTATGAACTCAGACAAAGGGCTGTTAAATATCAATTTGAGGCAACAGCTGCAACGGAAACAGCCGCTTTGATTATTGAAATTTTAGCATCTTGTACGGATTCAACGCTTTTACCTAAAATTATGCTCGAAAGTAAGGAAGCTGCCCTTAAGGCTGTATCTGCTATTTTAAAAGCTTCTAAAGCAGTGGAGGAAGCAAACAAAGAAGAAAAAGAAGTTACTGATTCATTTAATTTAGCCTATGAGGCAGCGAGTAAATTAGTTAGTGCCCTTTCTTATACAGAAGATTCAATAAATATGAACAATAACTGTTAATAAAATTAGATACGCGCCAGCATTTTTGGACTTTATTATTATAGATAATTATCAATGCAAAAAGCCCTCTATCCCGAAGGATGAGGGCTTTTCACTTGTAATTAAAACATTAGTTAAAATCCTCTGAATCATACGAAGAAATCTTATCAAAAATCACGACTTCATGCCGGGCTAAGAAAGGCCCCTTTTTCAACGGATTCTCAAATGTGTAACGTGCTGGACCCGTACCAGCGGATCTTGCATCATGCCAAGAAACGAAAGCATCGTGATCTGCTACAGACAGGATAAACTCCTCTACCTTGCCGTCTGTTAAGGTAATACTCAAAGTAGTTCCAGCAGTCACCTCTGCTATTTCAGTAAGTGTTCCGCTGCCATTAACACTATACTCATCGTAATTGAATTTTAAGATTTTATCGAAAATCAAGCTATTTTTACGAGTTAAGAAGGAACCTTTTAGGTGCTGGTTAACGAATGTATACTTGGCCGGTCCTGTACCTGCTGCTTTGGCGTCAAACCAAGCAAGGAACGTGGTTAACTCCGTTTGGCTGAGGTTGTATTCAAAAGTATCACCATTAGTCATGTTTGTTGTAAGAATGACTCTTTTTGATCCCATAGGAGTGGCTGATGCTTCGTTGGAGATGACACTTTCTCCGCTTGTATTTAAGGCAGTGACAACGTAATAGTAAGTTGTGCCATTTGTAACAGTCGTATCGGTATAAGGTGAACCATATACATTGCTTTCCACTGTTGAGTAAGGACCACTGGCCGTTGTGGAGCGTTTGATGTTATATGGTGTCGACGTACAGGTAGCTGCTAGTAGGGGTGAGTTCAACGCTGTGTCTCCCTTCAGACATTGATTGGTCAATATAAGTAACTCCATATTTACCAGTACCGTCCCCTTTGATTTCGCCTTTATCTATATTGTCAACTTTTAAATTGTAACTGTTACCTTCTAATAACCAAGTCCGAATATTTAATTTCGTTCCTGTGAAATCAAACTTCATTTTAGCTCCCTTATCTCCACGAGTAGAATTTGAGTTTACTCTACCTTCATAAGTACCACTTGTAGTTATCCATGTACCCCAAATGTAATAGTACTGAGGAAACAGGAATCACTAAAAAAATTGTAATCGTCAATATAAAACCAGATAAATACTTTCTCAAACAAGTATTTCCATTATTTTCTAAATCAATATATATAAGACAAATAGTAGATTACAAGATATTCCATTAGATGCCCAAACATATAAAACCATATATTGTAAATATAAGTTGATATTTGCATAATTCTTTTAGGTGAAGGGATAGGAGCCTTCGCTGTAAGGAGGTTGATTTCAATACTGAAAAGTAAATAACAAGGATTAACTTGAATACTACAGCCTGGCGATTGAGCATAGAGTCGATAAGCAGTTATTGAATTACTGGAAATAGAATTAATTCGAAAAGTTATTATCTTTCAGCGGAACGATATTCGAGTATTATGGTAATATGATCTTAAAGCATTAAAAGGGGGACTTAAATACGATGTCGGAAGAATTGAACAGGGAAATACTTGTTGAACTTAAGAAAATAAATCAGAAATTAGATGCGATTAGCGAGCGAAGGGGAATATCAACGCCTCTTAAATTTATGGCAGTAATAATTGGGTTTATAATTATTGGACCGCTGATTTTATGGTCAATAGGGATTATTAGTAGTTTTTTCAGATAAGTGAAGTTCTTTTCCAAGCGATTGATTCATGCCCTATGCAAAGGAACCCCCCTCAATCTAAGGAAAGAGGGTTTCAAAAAAAAAACCACCAACAGCAGCTGTCAGCGGTTCAACGATTTCGATGAAAGCCCGAATAAGGAATACGAATAATAAATTAATAAAGTGCTGTATGATATATACGAAATCGTGGCCAAACCGTCTGTCTAAATAGCTTGCTTAATCCTTTTTCTTGTTGGGGTTCAGTTCTTCCATCAGGCTGGACATGTTGTAATTAGACTCAAACGTGACACTCGTGCACAGCTTGTTCTGGCGCATGGCAAATTCGAACGAGATTTCACCGTGCGTCCAGCGTTTGAGCTTTAACGATTCCATTGCGGTGTGCCGGAATGTTTGAAGCTCCTCCTCCGACAATCCCAGCTCCATCTTCTGCATTTGGTTCCCCTTGCTCTCTAAAGGGAACGCCCTAACTCCAAATTTCCCAATTACATTATTGCGAATTTGGACAAAGACCGTTCCTGAAGTGAGGAGAGCCAGCTCCTCCTTAATTTCCCGAAACACGATATCAATCTGCCTTGCCAAAGTCACATTTTCTAAAATCATTAACATCCTCCTACCTAATCGGTGTTGTCAGCGTGGTGCTGCAGTCCTATTATATGAAGGATTCCCGAATTAATCAACAATATTTTACATTTATATATTTATTACCCATATGTCGTCAGCATGCAACAAAAAACGACAATTATCCCCTTGGGGAAACCTTGTCAATTTCCCCTTACCCATCATAAACATCGGCATTCAGCTCGATAATATTGCAATCCGGGTCCAAAATATAGATCTGCGGGAACCCTGCTTTGGCATGAGGGCGAGCATCACAGGGAATCCCCTTCTCCTCCAGCCATTTTCTTGTGCCCTCATAGCTGCTGACACGCAAGGCCAAATGCCCATCTCTTGAGTCTATTTTCCCATCCCGCAGCGTTTGTCCTTCATGTACAATCAGATGCAGCTGCTGCCCGCCTTCTGCAACCGCAAACCATGCACCCTCAAAATCAAACGGCGGCCGTTCCAGCTCCTTCAGTCCGAGAACCTCTGTATAAAAAGTTTTGGAGCGCTTCAAATCACGGATAACAAGGCTAACATGATGTATTCCTTCATAGGTAATCATTTCATCGTCTCCCTTTGACTTAGCATGTACTTGCTTTACGCTACTATATCGATTATTATCACAATTTGGCAACCATCAAATACGACAAAAGAACTATTTTCGACAGTTATCTCTGTTTTTTACGCTGGAATTGATTTGAAGTATAGACCCTGTTACTTTTGGATGATATAATTTGCTCGTAAGTAAGATATTAACATCTGAAGGAGATATGCTAATGAATTGGTTACAGGGCTTATCGTTTAAAAAGAAACTTCAGTTCGGCTGCTACCTGTTGGTGGCTGTTTACTCCATTGGACTTCTGATCATTAGCTTGGAATCACAAAAAAGCTTGATTCTGGGAGTTATCTTCTTAGTTGTCATGATCGGGCTAAGCTTTCCTTTTATCAACTGGTTTGAGAGAACGCTTACAGAACCGATTAACAACATCTCGCGCGTCGCACTCAGCATCTCCAAAGGCGATTTCTCCCAAAAGGTAGAAGTGCAGTCCGATGATGCGCTCGGTGAGCTTGGAACTGCTTTTAATAAAATGATGGAACGACTTCGCGAAATTTTACAGGATACCGGTAGTATGTCGAAGCATGTATTCGATTCCAGTCGAGATATTTTTTTCAAAAATGAAAACTTGAAAAATATCCTTGAGCAGGTTGCTGTTTCTTCCAATGAACTGGCTTCCGGTGCCAACCAAATATCCGAAGAAATATCTGATATTTCCGTGTCCACCAAAGAAATTGAAAATAAGGTAACTACCTTTACCGCTTCCACCCACGAAATGAATTCAAGATCCGGGCATATGTTAGCCTTGGTCCAAAATGGTCTGCAGGCCGTTGAAACGCAAAGCGCAGGCATGAAACGCAACGTCGAAGCTACCGCGAATGTGTCAAGAACGATCGACCAGCTGGCTGAACAAGCTAATGGAATTTCCCAGATTACACGGACAATTTCCGAAATTGCCGAGCAAACCAACCTGTTGTCCTTGAATGCATCCATCGAAGCAGCTCGTGCGGGTGAGCATGGCAAAGGATTTGCTGTCGTTGCGCAGGAGGTTCGTAAGCTCGCCGAAGAGTCTACTACGTCCACCAAAGAAGTATTCCATCTCGTCAAATCGATCGAGGGCGGCATCCACCAAGCACTCACGCACATTGCACAAAATGAGGAAATTGTTAACAAACAAACTCAACTGATCACAGAAACCGAGAAAATATTTGCCGACATCGTCAGCAGTGTCACCTTTATTTCCGAGCAAATTGCCACCTTTGCAGATGACAGCCAGATGATGCTGGACAGCGCACAACGCATATCCGGCACAATGGAGAGCATCTCCGCCATTACCCAGCAATCCGCTGCCGGAACGGAGGAAGTATCGGCCTCGATGAACGAGCAAATTGTTGCTGTTCAAGAGATCGTAGACAAGTCGGAGCAAATGACCAAGCTGGTATCTAAATTACAGCAAACGATGCAGTTGTTCAAGCTGTAACCTGCCTGATTGTTGCTCATTTAATCCTCTACATATATATCCACTGTCCGTGACCTCCATACCAAGAAGGTTAAGCCGTTACAGGCTTGACTTGCAATTAGCCTATGGATCGTTCCAATAAATGCCGGAGTGACGCACAATGTAGTGCAGACACCCCGGCTTTTTTATCGTCTATTCCGTCAGCTTCAGAAATTCGCGCACATCCTGAACAGATAAATCCATTGCATTTTGCCAAAAATCTGCTTGTCGCAGATCGACGCCAAGGTGCTTCTCCGCAAGCTCCTCCACGGTCATTCTCCCGGTATCACGCAGCAATGCCACATATTTATCCTCAAAGGCAGCCCCTTGACGAACCGCTTCCGCATAGATGCCAGCACTAAACATATATCCGAAGGTATATGGGAAGTTATAAAACGGCACCTCTGTAATATAAAAATGCAGCTTGGATGCCCAAAAATGCGGGTGATATTCCGCGAGTGAATCCTTGTAGCCTTGCTTTTGCGCTTCCACCATTAGCTCATTAAGCCGCTCAACGCTGACCAAGCCTTTGCTGCGTTCCTCATAAAACTTCGTTTCAAATAAAAAACGCGCATGAATATTCATATAAAAGGCTACCGAGCGTTGAATTTTGTCCTCCAGCAGAGTTAGACGCTCTTCAGCGTTAACCGCGCTTTTCATAGCTGCATCAGATACAATTAGCTCCGCAAACGTTGAAGCCGTTTCCGCCACATTCATCGCATAATCCTGCGCCAGCGCCGGCAAATCATTCATCACATGCTGATGATAACCATGACCCAGCTCATGTGCCAGAGTGGATACATTCGAGGCTGTGCCCGCATACGTCATGAAAATCCGCGTTTGCTCGGCGATCGGGAAGGAGGTGCAGAAACCACCCGGTCTTTTGCCCGGCCGATCCTCAGCTTCGATCCATCCCTTGTCAAAGGCCTGGGCCGAGAAGTCAGCCAGCTTTGGACTAAAGCGTCGAAATTGATCAACGATCAGCTGCGCACCTTCGTCATAAGTGAAATGCTTGCTGCCTTGACCGACAGGAGCCTCTACATCGTACCAGCTCAGTCGTTCTACTCCAAGCAGCTTCGCCTTGCGCTGTAAATATTCGACAAACACATCCTTGCTCTTGTCAATCACACCCCACATCGCATCCAGTGTCTCCTTGGACATCCGGTTGATGGACAGAGGTTCTTTATGTATTCCTTCCCAGCCGCGGCGCTCATACAGCTTCAAACGGAATCCGGCCAAATGATTCAGGGCATCGGCGCAATAGTCGGCATGCTCACCCCATTGCTTCTCCCAGAGACCAAATAACTGCTGACGTACGGTACGATCGGGATGATGCATTTTATTCGCCGCCTGACCGGCAGACAGCTCCAGCACTTCCCCGTTTTCTTCGAACTTGATGCGAAATTTGCTTACCGTTGTGTTATAGGCTTCGCCCCAGCCATGATAGCCGTCAATAGCCAGATCATTGATCAGTGCTTCCTGCTCAGGTGGCAGCTTCTCTGCTGCAAGTGCACGGCGTTCTGTCAACGGATAGGCGATTTCCTTAAGCTCTGGACTCGACAGCAGCCTTTCCCAATCCGCTTCGCTGATCTCTGCCAAATACTGATCGAATCGTGTCATGACAGACGCATAGGTCGCGTACGATGTTTTCACACGATCAGCCAAACCGATAGCAGCCTTATCCGCCTGATTCTCGGCAGCAAGGCAGGCTACAAATGAGTCGGACTCCCGCAATTTCTTTGCAATGGATTGCAGAAGGTCCAGAATCGGCAGCAATGCTGTTGTATCCACAGGTGTTGGTAAGGACTTTAATCCATCCAGCTGAGCCTCTAATTGGGTAATCTCGGTACGCATTCCCTCCAAGAAAGCCAAGAAAGCCGTTGAACTGCTGCCTCCACTGAAAAATGTTTCCAAATCCCATGTTTGCTGTAACGGTTTCAACATATGAGCATCGCACCTTTCCTTAAAATAAAGTATCATTACTATTAAACCATATTTATCGTCACAGCCAAAATAGTTCATCCCAGATTTTGGTTGAATTGTTGCGTAGGTTATGTTTAAATGATGACTATAGATCTATTGACAGGAGTTGACCGCAGCATGAAACCTTTACAGATCTCTGCCGAAACGGCGCAAAAGCTTGCCAAACAGTTAAATATCCCGTTGGAGCACCTGATGCATATGCCGCAGCATATTTTATTGCAAAAGATGGCCGAGCTTGCCAAGCAAATACCAGAACCAGCATCTGATTCGGAAGCAGCAGACAGCAAGAAGCAGGAACCTCATTCATGATTCCTTTTCTCAATACTTGGCCTTATGAGTTGATCCAGCAGGATGTATACTTTCAGGACTGCCCGCTTTGTGGTAAATCCAATGTATTACTGCCATTCAAAAGAAAAGACCTTCCCGAACTTATCAGCGGCGTCAAAAAACTTCTGGTGCTCCCCTGCTGCCTGAACAAGCTCATGATTGTAGGAGCCGATCGTGACTATTTACTTGCTAACCAACCTTTAAGAAATCAACGCTGACAAGCCCCTCAAAGCGATTGCCGGCTCTGTTCAGGAGTGTAAATAAGCATGAACCCTATCGCCTTTACCGATGCTTGCGTACTGATTGCTTTAAGCTACGCCGCTTTAAAATTAAAGCATCGTTTATTTATGGAGCGCTATGAGCTGTGGAGCGCTCCATTGTTGACGGGGTTGGCCTGCATTATTATTATGCTTCAACCCCATTTTGGCGATCCTTTTGCGGCTATTCTGTATTGTATCCCGATTATTATGGCAGGTCTTCGCTTTGGTTGGATGATCGCTTTGCTTTCTACCCTGCCACCAGCTATTTACCTGCTCATGAGTGAACCTTTCGAAGAAAGCAGCTTTCTTCGAATCCTGCAGGAATTGTTGGCTCCAGCTCTTGTGAGTTCATGGTTTCACAAAAAAGAGAGCGCTTCCGCTTATGCTGAAATTCCTTTTATGGACGGTCTCAAGATTTGCGGAATTCTCGGTCTGACCCGGTTTCTGTTTGGCGGCTACCTGTATTCGAATACCCATATCGCTGATTATTTCAGTCAGCTGCTGCCGCTTCTGCTGTTCGCACTCGTGATTATTGTGTTGATCGCTATGTACAACGATGATAATCGGACTTGGGTGCATCAGCACCGATTGGAGATTCAAGCCAATCAGGATAGACTGACAGGACTCCCCAATCTGCGCAGCTTTATGAATATCGCTCAAAATACAACCAGACGTCGACCGCTTTCCATCATGATGATCGATATTGATAATTTCAAGCGTTTTAATGATACATACGGGCATTTACAGGGCGATCTCCTGTTGTGCGAGGTTGGACAGCTATTAAGCTCCATTATTCATGAGCATGACTACGCCGCCCGTTATGGGGGTGAGGAGTTTATTGTCTTAAGCCATATCACTGATAACGTTCAGTTGTCCGCTTATGCCCATAAGCTGTGTCATGCTGTCTCTTCACATCGATCCCACAGTCAGGAAGGAACAGGCGTTACGATTTCCATCGGGATTTCAGTCTCCTTCAATCTGCAGGCAGATCTGCTGCGAATTATTTCGGAAGCCGATGAAGCACTGTATGCTTCCAAGCATGGCGGCAAAAACCGATTTACATTGCATCCCTCGATCATGGCCATCACAACAAAAAACGCTTAGTGCCAGGGTTTCCATAATAGACCTCTGTGCACAAAGCGTTTTTTAATAAAATTATAGTTTACAGCGGTTACGATTAATCCACACTTCCAAGCTCGGCAAGCTCGACCTTATCAGCCAGCATGTCCTCTCTTGTAACAGCCCACTGCTCACGCGATGCCCGGATCATCCCTGCATCATTAATCCGTTTATCGTTGATAACTCTGCCAAACCATTTGACAGCTTCACCATAATGCTTCATTCTACGATTTAATTCTCCAATCAAATACATAAGCCGGGCATTATTCAACTCGCCAGTTTCCGTCTCCAGTACACTCGTGTAGGCATCCAGCGCGAATTGCAAAAAACGTTTCTCCTGCTGTTCATCGTTTTTATAACGGTACAGCCAGGCAATGTGATGGAGCAAGCCTGCAATCACTCGTCCCTTTTCATTACGCAGCTGCGCGCATACCAAGGCCAGCTTGTACGTATACATGGCATCCTCCCAGCTGCGCTCCATGCCATAGTCCTTGTAAGTCCAATTATGGACAATCCGCTCCTCCACAGCCTGACGCTGCTCGGCAGTAAACTTGGTGATCGAATTCTCTGTACTGGCGTAACCGCAAAACGGACAAACTCTGACAACGTAATAGTCGGGATTCGTGTCCTTATAATGAATACAAAAATCAGTATCCGTTTTGGTCGCTTTTTTAAAGCTCGGCCTTACTCTTGATGTTTGGAAGGAGTTCTCACAATAAGCACAATCCGCCTTGACCTGAAATAAAGGTTCAACCATAAACACACTTCCTTTTATGCGTTCGTATTAATAAAATGGTGGGCAGGCCCGTTCAGCCTCTCCAGCATAAATTTCTGTAACTCCGGGTTTATTCCCGTTTGTTCCATCGCCTGCTTCATACAGCCAAGCCAAGCCTCAGCCCGCTGCGGCGTGATTTCAAAAGGCAGGTGCCGGGCACGCATCATTGGATGACCGTATTGATCCGAATACAGCGGCGGCCCCCCGAAAAATTGTGTCAAAAACAAAATCTGTTTTTCCATAACCGGTTCAATATGGGCAGGAAATAAAGGCCCAATTAAAGGATTAGCCTGTACCAACGGATAAAAGGCTTCCACAAGACGGCGAATGGCCGCCTCTCCCCCGATGGCTTGATATGGTGTCATGGATGGTTGTGAATCCTGTTGTTCAGTCATAGCGCTTCTCACCTATCTATTTGGCTTCATTAAGTATACAAACAAAAAAAGATGCTAATGCCCAGGCAATTAGCATCCGTTACCTGAGAAGGAACCGCTGCATAAGTAGGCTAGCTTTCCAAATCCTCTTCGTTGGAAGCCATTAAGGTTTCCTTGATTACAAAAGTAAACGCACATACGAGAATTCCAGCGATAATGCTCATCATGAGAATCAGCTCCCAATCTCATAGTAGTACAATTGTACCATATTTTTTTTGAAAATTCAGCAATTTAGCTGACTATTGTAATTTTTTTATGATAGTTTGTCCCCATATTGCAGGCATGTCTACCTATTGGGCTACATATGGATAAGAGATGCAGCCTCATAAGCGGGAGGGTTATTAAATGAAGGTTAACAATTTCGCGGTCACTTACGGGATTGGCTTAATGGCAGTTGGCTTATTGATCTCCATGCTCTTCTTTCCAGCACAAGCTCTTCACGCCTCTCTGAAAGGTTTATCGATATGGTGGGATATTTTGTTTCCAGCATTATTTCCTTTTCTTGTCGTTTCCGAAATGATGCTGGGCCTGGGCATCGTCCATTTTTTTGGGATGCTGCTGGACCCGGTCATGCGTCCCGTGTTTCGCATTCCTGGGACAGGCGGTTTTGTGATGGCTATGGGCTTCGCCGCCGGTTATCCGGTCGCTGCCAAGCTCACCTCACAGCTATGGGAACAACGGTTGGTTAACCGTGAAGAGGGGGAACGGCTTGTGGCATTCACAACCAGCTCTGATCCCATCTTCCTGATCGGAGCCGTTTCGGTCGGATTTTTCCATGATGTGAGCCTTGCCGTTATTTTGGCTGCCGCTCATTACGGTACTGCTATCCTCGTTGGCTTGATGATGAGGTTTCACGGAGGTTCAGCTTCCAAGAAGGTAACAGAGCCAGCACCTCAAACTGCCGGCCATACATCGTCTCGCCTCTTAACCCGCGCCTTTAAAGCGATGCATCGGGCGAGATTGCTTGATGGAAGGAGTCTTGGCGAAATGCTGAGGCAGGCTGTTCAATCCTCTCTGCAGTTGGTGATGGTAATTGGCGGTCTCGTAGTGTTTTTTGCTGTTGTCATAGAAATTATGACCTCCATACAGGTGATGCCGATTGTATATAAGGGGATTAATGCCGTGCTTCAATTATTTGGTGTGCCAACTGCGCTTTCCGAAGCGGTAGCTGGAGGATTATTCGAGGTCACACTTGGAGCCAAGGCCGCAGGCAGTGCGCCCGCATCGATCAGTCTGATGCACAAAGCAGCTATCGCCGCATTTATCCTGTCATGGGCTGGATTATCTGTGCATGCACAAATCATCTCGATTCTACATCACACGAATCTGCGCTACTTTCCATTCGTTATGGCAAGGCTTATACATGGGCTATTGGCTGCCACTGCTGTAATTCTGTTATGGGAGCCCATGCAGTCGTACCGTGGAGCCACGGCCCTCTCACTGCCTGTGATGAGTTTATCGACCGCAGCATTACCAACCAAGCCCAGTTCTGTGCTAACATGGATAGCAGCAGCGTGTATAGGTGTGCTTTTGGGCCTGCTCATGTTTTATGCTTTGCATCTTGCGGTTAAACAATGTATGAAGTGGTTAAAATGACCAATAAAATTAAAATTTCGGGAAGGTAGGCTAAACGATGAATACCAAGAATCCTTATTCTACTATCGGGTTGCCGCTGGAAATCGAGCGTTTAAGCGAGCTTGCTTATAATTTGTGGTTTAGCTGGAACGATGCGGCCAAGGCCCTATTTTCCCTTATTGATCCCAAGCGATGGGAACAGACTCTGCATAATCCCGTACGCCTGCTGCTGGAAACCGATTCCGAGGTTTGGAACACTTTAAGCAAGGATCGTCCTTTTCTGGAGCAATATGAGCGTGTATGTGAGCAGTTTGATACCTATCTTAGTGAAACCACCTGGTTTCAAAAAAGCTACCCCGAGCATCTTCAACACCGTATCGCTTACTTTTCCGCCGAGTTCGGTTTTCACGAATCGTTGCAAATTTACTCCGGTGGTCTTGGCATCTTGGCTGGTGACCATTGCAAATCGTCAAGTGATCTGGGTATTCCATTAGTCGGTATTGGACTTCTATATAAACGCGGTTACTTTTTGCAAAAAATCAATCAGGATGGCCAGCAGCAGGCTGAACAGATCGTCTATGATTTTAACCATCTGCCCATCCTTCCCGTCTCCAATAACAATGGTGAACAGCTCCTTATCACCGTTTCCATTGCTGACCGTACGGTCCATCTTCGAATCTGGCAGGTCCGGATTGGACGCAATTCCGTATATCTACTCGATTCTGATGTGGAAGGCAACAGCCCCTGGGATCGTGAATTAACGGCTCAGCTGTATGGCGGCGACCAGGATATTCGCATTGCGCAGGAGCTGCTGCTTGGAATGGGCGGCGTTAAGGCACTGCGGGCACTTGAGCTGCCAACAGCGGTTTATCATATTAATGAGGGCCACGCAGCCTTTCAGGCTTTTGAAAGAATCCGCGAGCAGCTCGATAATGGCATCCCCTTCCATATTGCCCTGGAGGTGATTCGCTCCAGCTCTATTTTTACAACGCATACACCTGTTCCGGCTGGCCACGATGCGTTCACCCAAAGTATGGTTGAATATTATTGCAGCAGCTTGTTGAATCGCTGGAATGATCACAGGCATGAATTCCTGCAGCTCGGCATGGACGAAGCCAAGCAGCTGTTCAACATGACACACCTGGCTCTCAACACAGCCGCATTGCGCAATGGTGTCAGTAAGCTGCACGGTGAAGTGTCACGGGATATGTTCCGTTCGTTTCACAACAACATTGGCGTTCAGGAGGTACCGATCCATCATATTACCAATGGTGTCCACATGCCGACCTGGCTTGCACCGGAGCTGAAGGAGCTGTACAGCCGGTTTCTGCCTGGAAGATGGCTGGAGGATCAAACAAGCGGCAACCTCTGGAAGTCCTTAGAGCTAATCCCTGCCGAGTCCTTGTGGGAAACTCATGTGGTGCTCAAGGAGCGTATGATCCGGTTTGCCCGCAGCAATCTCCGTGAACAGTTTACTAGAAACGGCCAACCTGCCGAGATCATTGAAGGTGTACATAGCTATCTATCCGCACGAGCGCTAACTATCGGCTTCGCACGCCGGTTTGCCACGTACAAGCGGGCCAATCTTATATTTAGCGATTTGGATCGTTTGGACAGGCTGGTCAATGATCCCGAACGTCCGGTGCAATTTCTGTTTGCAGGTAAAGCCCACCCTGCTGATCAGCCTGGCCAGGACATGATTCGCGACATTTATCGTGTATCCCAAATGAATCGTTTTCGCGGCAAAATTATTTTGCTTGAAAATTACGATATGAATATGGCCCGTCACCTGGTTCAAGGTGTGGATGTTTGGCTCAACAATCCGCGCCGTCCTTACGAAGCAAGCGGCACCAGCGGTCAGAAAGCAGCCATGAATGGGGTCATCAACTTCAGTATATTGGATGGCTGGTGGGAAGAAGGCTATAACGGTACCAATGGCTGGAGCATCGAAGGTAATAATGAAGCAGATTGGCATACCCAGGAGCTTGAGAACACCGAATCCATCTATCGTCAGCTTGAGCAGGAAATTGTTCCTCTCTATTACAATGAAGGCAAGCTGCCGACCAAGTGGGTAGACCGGATGAAGCAGTCCATTCAATCCCTTGCACCTGTATACAATACAGACCGCATGGTGATGGACTATACCAACAAGGCTTATATGCCCTCTCTCAAAAGAACACTGCAATTTTTGGACAATGACTACGATCTGGTCACCAAGGTCGCGGATTATAAAAGGTTTATCATTTCCAATTGGCACCATGTTCGGTTTATTGAAATTCGTGATGATGTCAATGGACAATCTGCCGAATTCGCTGCCAAAGCCTCCAATGACAAGACACAGGGATTGAAGGAAGTAACGGCAACCCTCTCTTTCGGACCCATTTGGTATAAGGATACGGTCGTTGAAATTGTGTACTATGAGCAGCGCGGCGAGGATTGGTATCCCGTTGTGATTCAGATGGAGCCGAGTCGGGAGCTCGATAACCGTGTTGTCCAGTTTAAGGCTGTCATTGCTTCCCATCTGCAGCATCTGACCCACTACACCATACGAATCAGGCCGATCAGCCCAAGCTTTGTCAGCTCCTTTGAACTGCCATTGGTCACAACAACTTAATTAGCCTGACACAATAGCTTCATCTTCACCCGCTTCGCCCTTCAATTGGCATTAACCTGCTGACCTGAGGGGCGTTTGTACTTTCATCGCTTGCCGCCATTGTGTTATCCGCCAATATTGATTATGATGGAATTAACGTTTTCACAAATAACTGATTAATGGTGATTGAATGAATTGGGATCAAGCTTTAGCGCTGGAAATTGTTGTCCCCAAGATGAGCATAAGCCTTATTATCGTAGGTAAGACCAAGGAAGGTCTGCCCTTCTGCTATGAGGACAATTTCACTTTGCAACAAGTCAATGCTGAACAGATGGTCGCCACTATAGAGTTCCATACCTGGAACCCGCTAGAACAGCTGCAGGATATTGGTTTTATCGAAATCTCGTTCCGTGAACGAGGTATTTTGTATTATGCTTTTGTGGAACTGCTCCAACAATCCGTAAGTCAGGCTGTATGCTCACTGACCTTATCCGCACCTCATGAATTCCGTACCTTTCAAAATCGCAGAGCTAACCGGATTCAGCTTGATACCCGTACCCCCCTGACCTGTAGAGTGATTGGAGTACGCAAAGCCGCTTCGTACCAAGGTGAAGCCTTTTTCGGATTTATTCACGATATCTCTGCAGGCGGACTTTCTTTTGTAACCAATACGCGAATATTTTATCCTTTATTTCTTGAGCTTAGCTTTACACTGCCTGATGATCCACATGCCTATGTACTGCAAGGTGAAATCATCAGAGTATCCAATTATGCCCATGACTCCTATCGGTTTGCTGTTGAATTCCGCGATATCCCTGAGGCCACAGCACAGCTCATTAATGAATATTGCTCACGACCCCAGCTGTAAAAGGCCTGTCCTTATGACAAGCCCATAGAATATGCAGGAAATGCTTACGATGTTGGCTTTCCATTCGGAAAGCCCTTAGGATATGCTTACGAAGTCGGCTTTCCATTCGGAAAGCCCTTAGGAGGAAATGATTTGAAATATAATGTTATACATCGCGGTGATGATATATCGTTCCGCCTCATGCAGACGTTCCATCAATTGGTCGAGAAATACGACCTTGTTCATGAAGAGGAAAATCCTGATCTGGTGCTCTCTATTGGAGGCGACGGTACTCTTCTCCACGCTTTTCATCAATATAAGGATCAATTGGAAACGACGGCATTTGTAGGTATTCATACGGGCAGGCTTGGTTTTTTTGCCGATTGGAAGCCGGACGAGGTAGAATTATTAGCCGAGCTGATTGGCGAAAGTGCGGAGCAAAACGATCTTCGTATCGTCAAATATCCGTTGGTAGAAATTCAGATTACGACTCCTCTTGGAATCGAAACCCAGCTGGCACTGAATGAATTCACGTTGAAGGGCATTGACGCTACGCTGACCGCTCAGCTGCATATCAATGACGAACCATTGGAAACCTTCCGTGGAGACGGTATCTGTATTTCGACCCCAGCAGGCAGCACGGCGTATAATAAAAGCTTGGGCGGTGCCATTGTCCACCCTTCTCTGGATGCTATTCAGATTGCCGAGATCGCGTCGATCAACAACCGTGTGTATCGTACTCTGGGGTCTGCCATTATTTTGCCGAAGCATCATCACTGCGATATTTACCCTCGGGCGAGCCAAAATATACTGCTTTCACTCGATCATGTGTATACCCAGCGCAATGATATTTTATCGATCAGAAGCATGGTAGCGGCAGGCAAAAAGGTCAAGTTCGCGCGTTTTCGTCCGTTCCCCTTTTGGAGTCGTGTCCGTGAAGCGTTCATTGGCTACGAATCGGTTCAATAAACTGGTTACAACAACAACTCATAACTCCGCTATTTTTTGTGAAGTGTCCGATAATGGTGCGGGGTTATGCCCTCATGCTTTTTGAACAGGCGAATAAAGGTCGTTCTGCTGTAAATGCCAACCTTTTGCGAGATGTCGCTGATCGTCCAATTCGTTGACAGCAGCAGCTCCTTGGCTTTGGTCATTCGGAATTGACTAATGTACGTCGAGAGATGAACGCCTGTTTTCTCATGGAAAGCCCGCGAAATATATTTCGTGGAAACCCCCAATTCATTAGCTATTTTCTCCAAATACAAATCATGATGATAATTGTCCTCAATATAGTGCTTGATCATGGCAGCGAGCGAACTGGATTTTCCCTGCTCCTGATCCTCGGTATACTCAATTACGTTTTCAAAAAAATGAAGCAGCAGCCGTTTCTTTTCTTCAACTCCCAAATAAAGGTCAGACTTTTTATCCAGTGCCGCATGCTCCTGCTCCGTAATCAAATCGTGTGCATTCAGACCGTTTTCCCCAAGAAAGCGGCACCCCGTATAGTAAATAGCCGATAAAAGTGAAGATACAGCGGCATGTGAAGCGTTCAATCTATTCTTGTGAAGAAGGTCATCGATTTTGTTCGTCAGACTTTCAAGATTCCGCGTCTTCAGGCAGTTGATGATCATGTTCTCATCAATAAAGGAGTACGAATACTGCGTAACCGCAGGCGGCAGCTGCTGCGCATCGATCATTTGAAAATCCTTCTGCGGGTCCGCTGCTTCCAAGGCATGCACCGCATCCGTATAAGATTTGACCAGTCCCTGCATCCCGGTATGGACGGTTCCTATGCCAATATGAATATAGCAATACTGCGAGTCATAACGAAACGTATCCAGCAGCTGCTTCAGCCCGTCCTTGACCTGCTGCAGACTATCCTCCATGTCCCGCACATTGATGGCACAGGTGTACAGACACTCCCGCTCCTCCAAAATATAGGCGTTCACATGCGGCTGGATCAGCCCCCATACGATCTTCTTAAGCTTATCCAAAATAATCAGCCGTTCCGTATCCTGAATATCATCATAAAAAGCCGGCTTCAGTCCGAATTGGATGTAACAGCACATGTATGCCGGATGAATGAATTGAACCTGCTCGGCCAGCATTTTATGAAGCTCCTTCTCATTGATTGCTGTACTGCCCTGTACATAATTCAGCAGCGATTGATCCAGGTATTCCGTGGACTTGAGCTCAAGCTCATTTTTGAATTTGTGGTTATATTCGATCAACTGATGGATGCCTCTGCCGATCTGCTCAAACTCGTTCGCCGTCCCCGCTCTGCCTGCCGGTTCTTCTGCGAGCTCACTCTTGCTCATTAAAATATCACGGATGTGTTGAATAGGGTTGTACAGGTTAAAGGTGAAAATGAAGGAAAACAGGATGCCCACCACAACAAGAGCGAGACAGATCGTCACAATTAAAGTTACAAAATAGTTGATCTGCTCCTTAAAATCGGATACCGGGGTCATCGCATAATAGTTCCAGCCATAGCTTTCAGACTTGATATAATTGACGATATAATGCGTGCTGCCCAGCTTGAATTCACCATACTTGGCGTTGCCGGAGCCGAAATAACTGTTGAGCTCACTAAGCATACCGGAGTCCTGCATGCTTTTGTCACTGCTTAGAATGACATTGCCGTTATGGTCGCTCAGGATAAACGAGGTTGAAGGCGTGACAGCATGGTTCAGAATCGTCCTCTGCAGCATATCGACCGAAAGCGTCGTGACCAGAATCGCTTTATGACCATTGACCGTATTCATAAAAACGAGCGGAATTACGCTTGTATGCACACCATTATTGAGCTTTACCTCGGAAACCTGAAGAATCTCAATCGATTTTTCCGTGAGCAGCTTTTGCTTCCAGAATTGCTTATTGTACTGCTGAAAGGAATACCCCTTATCAAAATAATAATCAAAATCATCCAGACCTGCTGCGGTGTACACCTTCTGATTGTCCGCGAACAAAAACAGATTAACACTCAGGGCGCTGAGGTTGCCGGAGATTTTGGATAGTGTGTCTGGTATTTCCGCAATACGTACACGCTCCTGCAAATTGTATTCATCGTAAGGCAGCAGCAGCGGCCTTTTTTCATAAAAGAAGTTAATGCTGGTTTCCTGAATGGTACGCATATAAATTTCGATCGTATTGGCCGAGGACTGTAAATTCATTTGCACCTTTTGAGTAAATTCGTCCTGTAAGCGGTTACTGACATTGATATAAAAAACCGCTCCAATAATAATAATCGGGAGCAGCAGGGAGAGAAAATACAACAGAATGCGAAAAAATAATCGGTTTAATCTGGGCATACGTCTAGTCATCCATCGCATTCGTATCTTCCTCTCCCGCTGCCAAGCAGCCATTCATGATGAGTCATATCCGTCAAGCTTATACTAATGCATCCTGAGCACGAAAGTAAATGCCTAAAGCTGAACCGACTGACGAATGATCCAGATTTCGGCAACGTTCAATCGCTTGAAACCTCTTATACGCTGGAACGTCAATTTAATTTGTCCGTCGGCTAACGCCTCCTGCGGGATGGATGACTCCTGAATCGTCACCATGCCTTCCCGGACATGAATATCGTCCTGAAGCACATAAATGTCGTTGACTGTCAAGCGTACCCAGCAATCCCGGGACAGCTCGACGTCTACCGTATCACCCACATAGGCAACTTTGACAGTATAGGCAGAATCCGGGTCCAGATGCTGATAGGTGACATGAATAGGGGTATCCGCCAGCGCATTCACATGCTGCGCCCAGGCAAGCGGTACGCCGCCTAACGCGCGCTTCTTCTCTTCTTTCATTTTCAGCAAATAAATCGAAGGCGCAACCCGTGGTGAGTATAAATATCCGGGGTCCTCGTAACCGCCCATACCCGGATCTACCCGGCCTGCACTACGGTAAGAGCCCAAATTGTCGTAGCTGCCGCCAGGACCCGGATTCGTCCGACTCAAGGCCTGACGGATATGAAGCAGCCTTGCCTGCTCATCACCCAGCTCGCGTACCAGCCTGAACTGTGTACGCAGCCAATTGGCATCATTCAGCGGGGCATCGATCGTATCCATGAATGCTCCCCGATCAACAGCAATTGCATAATGACGCTCGACAGTAAGCTGGGAGCCAATATTGGCGAACAGCTCGTCGGCCAGCTCGCAGCAGCGCTGCTTATAGCCTTGAGCTACCGGAGCCGTATGGGCCTGCTCAAGAACCCGCTCGGCTTGCTCCACCGCATTTAAACTGCCCAGTCTGCCTGCATCGCGCAGCAGATCCTTGGCTTTATGCTCCAGCTCTGTTTCATAAATGAGCCGCCGCTTAACGTAGGCATCATAATAGGCGCGGATCAAGCCCATTTGAAAGCGGTACTGATTCAGTACCTGCGCCCCTCCCTCCTGCTCCATCTGCATCCACTGCTGTAAGGTCACTTCCACCTGGTCATTGATAATAAGCGGTCCGACCCAATTCTGCTCCAAAGCGAGCAGTCCCTGAGCCACACCCTCGGCAACCTCGCTGCCAAAGAACAGACGGGCAAAGTCGCGAAGTGTTTCAATCACAGGTGTGTCCGGATTCCAGTCCTGATCGCTCCACACAAATTTGTTCACATCATCGTTAATCCCTTCCGAGTACGATATGTTGCCATCGGCGTATGCAGCAAACTGGTTATGGATATGCTTCTCTGCCAAGGGGCGCGGGTTATACGATTCGCGGGCCGCTGTCATCGCCAGTGCCAAATCCCAATCCACCACCGGGTATTGGCAGTGGTAATTATGCGTAATATCCTCATAACGCCGAATCTGGTATTTCTGTGGGATCCGTTCCCTGTAAACGGGCAGCAGCTCATCGATATGCGGTCCGTACACAACGCCGCCAAGCCATTCAGGCTCTTGATTTACCTGCTCATAAAAAGCCTCGAGCCAAGGTCTTGGCTCATATTTCATTACCTGTGGAGACAGCCATATGCGCGCCTGCGGATGGTAGCGCTGCAGCAGCTCCGATAGTTCCCCTGACCATTCGAACAGCGGAACCGGATGCATTCCACCCGGATCGCTGCCGGGAATCATCACGGCGTCAATTCGCGAAAGCTTGCTGAAAATCTCCTCCCGCTCCGCCAGCTCCTCTCTGCGAACCTCGGCATCTGAATAATCCTCAGCCATATTGGGATACCAGATCCATACATTCAGGCCATAGGAATCAATAATCGCTGACAGCTGAATCATCATCTGGAGCGGATCTACCTTCATCAATGGACCTGTCGCATCATCATCGGTGCGCGGCGGTAAAATTTCAATACTGTTCGCTCCGAACAACGCCAGCTCACGGATGTACTGCTCATACTGCTCGACGCTCCAAGCGTCATAAGCGTTCGTCTTCGGGCGATAACCAAGCTGGTGACCGCGGATCGAAAAGCTTGGGGAGCTTACCAGGTGCGTCTGGACGCTCATGCCAATCGATTGCTCCTTCATCACCGCTTTACGCAGAAACCTCCCTACGCCGTACAGAACCCCGCGGGCGTCCTTGCCGATGATATACACGATCGGCCTTCCCGCTTGTGCTGCTGCATGCAGAATGAAGCCTTCAGGCTGTATTCTGCCGAGATCGGCCTCCAGCTCGCTCCTATGCAGGATAAGGTTATCCAGAGCTGCTGCTGTGCCCGCAATAATCAGCGGCTGCTGAAGCTCGGACGGCAAGCTGTCCAGCTGTGACCAGGTCACTCCTGTACGCTTTGCTACCTCCTCAATCAGTACCTGTATCGCTTTCGCTTCAGATCCGCGGGCTGCCGAGGAAGCAACAACGCAGGCTGCGGATAGTTCAATAACCGCTTTCATTTATATCCCCTGCTTTTCCTATTGGATTTGTATATTTGAATGTCTTTAATTGTTAGGGATTGCTCTTTTGGTAACGATCATTGGCCTCATTGTAGATTTTTTCGATCTCGCTCGCACCGCTCTCCTTCAGCTTCTGTGCAAAGCTGTCGAATTCGCTCATAGGGCGTGCTCCCATCACGAACTTGTCAATCTCCTGATTAACGATTGTATCCACCTTGGAGAGAATTGTTTTCAGCTTGTCAATTTCCGAATCAGTAAACGGGGGAGGGGCAACCTCGGATATATAACCATTTTTTGTGGTAATAAGCTCGCTCCATCTGACAAGATCAGGTGATGACATGGTCGCCATCGGATGCTCATCAACATTTAAGGTAAACGTTTGGAAGCCAATTCCGAGCGCATTTTGCATGTTGCGGAAAGGGTCCTTAGCATTGGCAAATTGCTTCATAATACTGTCCATAATGACCGGCTTGCCGCCCTCCAGCTTGAAGTGCTCACCCTCGATACCGTAATTGGTAATCAAAGTGCCTTCATCGCTATACATCCAATCGAGGAATTTCACCGCTGCCTGCGGATTTTTTATTTTTGCATTAATCGTAAAGTGGTGCAGCCAATCCTTTTTGTACATAAGATTTCGGGTTTGACCTAAATCATTTTTGAGCGGCAGAAGCAGCTCGAATTGCGCCTTCGGACTAACCGGCTTCAATGATGCATTGAACTGATCGCCAAAGCTGTTATTGTCATAATAGAACAAGGCTCTTCCCGAGCTGAGCTTTTCCTTCATATTGTCAACGGTATTGACGGCGTAATCGGGATCCAGCAGCTTTTCCTTGTACAGCTTATTGAGATATTCGAGCGGTGCCTTGAACTCTGGGCGGGACGGTCCATATACATATTTTCCGCCTTCGACATTCGGATCATAATAAATTTTAAAGCCCGAGCCCATGCCAAAACCCATTGAGGTCAGCAGATTCGCCGCACCCTCACGATTCGTAAAGGGAATTTTATCCGGGTACGCCTCTTTTAATTTTTTAAGCACCTTGTATAGATCGTCGAAGGTTTTGGGAACCTCCAGATTTTGCTCCTTCAGGAGATCCATCCGAATCATCGGAGCCTGCGCCAGCTGCAGCTTCCATTGGCCGAGCAGCGGGAAACCGTAGAGCTTGCCATTGACCTCGCCTTTGCCAATCTCCTTATTTTCCTTCATCAGCCGTTTGATGTTAGGAGCATAGTCCAAATAATCCGAAATCGGCAGAAACATCCCGTTTTTGGCCGCTTCGTTGAAGTACGGCTTCCCGTTAGGAATACGGGTAATGTCAGGCAGATTATTGGTCGCGATCAGCGTCTGGGCTTTCTGATCATAATTGGCACTTGGCACTGGCTCCAGCTCGATCTTGACATTCGTTTTATCGAATATATGCTTGAACACTGGTGCATCCTTGACGATTTGCGGTGAGGAATCCACGGTCATTACCTTGAACGTGATCGGCTCGGCCAGCAGCTTGCCGCCAGCCTTTTCCCCGCCTGCTGCGGCCGGCGTATTGCCGTTTGCCTGTTTGCCGCCCTGATTGGATGAGCAAGCCGCCGCCCCCAATAGCGTGATACAAAGGCAGGACATCAACATGATTTTCTTTTTGGATTGAAGCTTATTGGATTGCATAAGAACCCCTCCTGATTAATGGTCAAAACCTTCTGTGAAACCGCCAACAGCTGTCTGCTGCTATCCTTTAAGCGACCCGACCATCGCCCCTTGCACAAAATATTTTTGTATAAACGGATATACCATAATAATTGGAAGAATGGTAACGATGATGACCGCATATTTCATATTCGTCTGGATGGTCGTCAAATCACGGGCCGGATCATTGTTGCCCACACTGCCATCAATCAGCATGCTGCGCATAATAATCTGTACCGGATACAGCTCACTGTCAAACAAATAGATCATCGCCGGGAAAAAGCTGTTCCAATGCCACACCGCATAAAACATCGTCATGGTCGCAATCACCGGCATCGATAATGGTAGCACAATCCGTACAAACACCAGTAAATCATTTGCCCCGTCTATAAAAGCGGATTCATGAATCTCATTGGGGATATTTTGAAAAAAGGTTCTCATGATGATCATATACCATACGTTGATCGCCGGGGGAATCACAATCGCCCAAATGCTGTTAGTCATATTCAAGGTGTTCACAACCAGATACGATGGAATCATCCCACCGTGAAATAGCATCGTGATGATGATCAGTAGTGTGAACAGGCCTCTTCCATACAGCTTGCTGCGCGATAGCGGGTAGGCGCATAAAGCCGTCGCTGCGACATTGATCAGCGTTCCAACCGACGTATACAGCAAGGTATTGCCGTAGGAACGAATAATCGATTTGTCGGAAAGAATCATTTTGTAGGCTTCCAGATTGAAGCCGATCGGAAACCATTTAACCTCTCCCCTGATCACATTCATCCCGTTGCTGACCGATACGACTGCCATGTAATAGATCGGGTAGAGAAAAACCAGAATCATGGCCAGCAGCAGCGCGTAGATGACGCAATCGAACAGCAGTGAGCCTGCCGAAAGCTGCTTGAGACCACTCTTCCTGAAGGGTGACAATCCCGCTTTCCCGCCATGCGCCGAATTTGTATTTACCATAAGCTTGTTTCACTCACCTTTCGGGCAAACCGGTTGGCCAGCACGACGAAGCATAGCGCAATCACCGACTGGAACAGCTCAACCGCCGTTGCATAGCTAAAATCATTGCCCAGCAGCCCTCTTCTGTACACATAAGTCGAGATGACATCCGCGGTTTCATAGGTTGGACCTGTGTACAGCAGCAAAATTTTCTCATACCCAATCGACATTACGTTGCCGAGATTAAGCAGGAACATAACAGTAATAACGGAGGCAATTCCAGGCAGCGTAATATGGCGGATTTGCTGGATACGGCTGGCACCATCCATAGTAGCCGCTTCATAGAGCTGAGGGTCCACGGCAGTTAACGCAGCCAAATATATAATCGAGCCCCAGCCGATACCTTGCCATATTTCCGAGCCAATATAGATGCTGCGGAACCAGTTGGCATCCATCAGGAATGAATACGGCTCCAGACCAACAAGTCCGAGAAGCCGATTGATCATCCCTTCGTTGGACAAAAAGTTGATTACCATCCCGCACACGACCACTGTGGACAGAAAATGCGGCAGGTAGCTGACGGTCTGGGCAAACTTCTTGAACAGCCCGATTCTAGCCTCATTCAACAGCAGAGCGAGCAAAATCGGAGCCGGGAAGTAAAAGACCATCATCCACACATTTAGCAGCACCGTATTGCGCACCAGCTTCCAAAAGTATGGATCCGACATAAAATCGCGAAAATGCAGCAGTCCGACCCACTCGCTTCCAAACACCCCCTTGACGAAATTATAGTTTTCAAAAGCAATCAATAAACCAAACATCGAGCCGTACTTGAATACGATAAAATATACGGCCGGCAGCAGCAGCATTGCATATAAGTACTTGCCCTGCCCGATCAGCTTCAGCCGATCCATAATCAGAGCCGAAACTGTTTTTCTGCCTGACTTGTTAACCTTAACCGTCTCTGATAATGCTTTTCCCGCCACTTGTCTTTCCTCCTTTGTCCTGTTGTGGTGCGGCTGTGCTTTTATACTAACAGCCGTCTGCACCGCTCTGATACATCCAATCCATGCCCAAAAGTTTCATTATTCTACCCTGTTCCGACTGTTTCAAAAATCCACCTTGTTTCGATTATCGCCCTTTCAGCAGAGGGCGAAATCTGAAACAGTCTGGAAAACTGGACGATTGACGCCACAAGGACACGAACCTACAATCAAGCTATCTTCCGAAGGAGGTTTACTTTAATGAACGCTGTGGAACTGCAAGAGGCTCTGTCCCGTGGAACACGAGTATACGGTACCCTGATTACCTCGAACTCCCCGAAGCTGCCTGGGCACATTGGCAGATTGGGCATGGATTTTGTATTTATCGATACCGAGCATATCAGTATCGACCGACATGAGCTGTCATGGATGTGCCAGGCTTATAAAGCGCTCGGTCTTGCACCGATCGTACGCATTCCTTCTCCTGATCCGTACGCTGCGACAATGGTGCTGGACGGAGGCGCCAACGGCGTTATCGTCCCTTATGTGGAAACGGTTGAACAGGTGCAAGCCTTGCGCGGCGCTGTCAAATACCGTCCACTGCGCGGACAAAAGCTGGAAAACATCCTGAGTGGAACCGAAGCCTGCGATGGAGTACTGGAACGTTATATTCAGGATTACAACAAGCATAATCTGTTGATCATTAATATTGAGAGCAAGCCTGCCATGGAGGCTCTGGACGACATTCTTCAGGTACCGGATATCGATGCGGTTCTGATTGGTCCTCATGACCTGTCCTGCAATCTGAATGTGCCGGAGCAATATGACAATCCTGTTTTCCTGAAGGCAGTCGAAGAAATTATCGACAAGGCGCGAAGCCGTGGAATTGGAGCAGGTATTCATTACTGGATCGGAACGGAGCGCCAAATCGAATGGGCCAAACGAGGGTTGAATCTGATCATTCAAAGCTCGGATATCACTACATTTATTGAGTATTTGGGCAAGGATCTGAGAACGATCAAAGCGGCTCTTGGCGATCAGCCGACAGGCGAGACCGAGAGTATTTCTATTTAAAGCAAAAAATCTAGAAGTGCGGTGAATAAAGAGCGGAGCGGCCAAATGATCCTGTAGAAGCGTCAGCGCTCGCCTTTGTTTCCGTATTTTTACCGCTAAATCTCTTATAAAATTAAAAAAATACGGAAACAACAGCGATCGGAAGGATATTTGGACGCACAGCATGACTTATTCACCGGACTTCTAGTCCATTGAACAGAGGGGAACGATACGATGATATTCGATAAAATGAGCCGCGCAGCAAGCTACTACGGGTTGAATCCGGGAATAACCAAGGCGCTGGAATTTCTTCAAAGTGAGGAGGCTGCAGCTTTAAAGCCGGGCAAGTATACGCTTGAGGGTGAGCAGATGTTTGTGCTTGTACAGGAATATGACAGCAGACCGCTCGATGCGGGAGTCTGGGAAGCACATCTTCGTTACATTGATGTCCAGTATGTAACCAGCGGAACTGAGCTTATGGGTGTATCACCGATCGATCGCATGGAAGTATCCCAAGCCTATGACGAGAAGCTGGACTATGCCTTATACAGCGGGGACGGCAGCTTTTTCGAGCTGTCCGAGGGCTTCTTTACCATTCTGGCGCCGCAGGACGTCCATATGGCCTGCATATCTGTGCAGGATGCCCGACCGGTCAGGAAGCTCGTCGTGAAGGTCGCGCTCGATTGGCAATGACAAATTCGTGAAATGAATCACAATTCACACAAAGCAAAAGGCCAACCCTTTATTAAAGGCTGGCCTTTTTTTCATGATGGCTTCGGGTGATTCGATTGATGGTTTTGATGCTTATTGGAATAAGATTTTCGCTGATGATGCTGGCGCTGCTGGCGAGGAGTAGGTATCTGAGGGGGTAAGGAATCCTCCTGCTGGTCCTGCGCCAGAACCTCTGGTTGTTCAAGACCAGCAGCCACACCGATTTCCCGTTCTTCCGATTCCACATCATCAGTTGGCTGCTGGCTGGACTGATTCTTGGAAGGTACCTTTTCAATAATGAAATAAGCACAGCCGAAATTACAATATTCATTCAAATAATCCTGAAACGTAGCAATCATCGATTCCTTGGTAGCTTTCGGATGGCTGTCCTTAAAAAAACCGCGCATACGCAGCTGATTGTAGCCCCAATCCCCAACAATATAGTCATAGCGCTCCAGGACTTCACTGAATCGCTCTTTAAAGGCATCTGGCTTCCAGCCATTTTTGTGGTCAACGACCACCTCGTAGGTTTTGTTGGCGATGAAAATCATTTGGTTTTCCCCTCCTTAAAGTTTTGCCATAGGCAAAACTGACTTCGTAAGCATTCTCTTAAAGTTTTGCGTAGGCAAAACTAACTTCGTAAGCATTCTCTTAAAGTTTTGCCGTAGGCAAAGCCTATACTTGCTGTGCCGATTTTACCTGTTCATGCGCATGATACGAGCTGCGCACCAAAGGTCCGGATTCGACATGGCTGAAGCCGCGCTTCATGCCTTCGATTTTTAGCTCCGCAAATTGCTCCGGTGTATAATATTTTTTTACCTTTAAATGTTTGACGGATGGCTGTAAATATTGACCGATTGTCATAATATTGCAGCCTACTGCGCGCAGGTCGTCCATAGTTTGCAGAATTTCGGACCATTCTTCTCCCAGTCCAAGCATGATACTGGCCTTCGTCGGGATTTCCGGTGCAATTTTCTTCGACCTTGCAAGCAGCTCCAAGGTACGGCTGTATTTGGCCTTGGACCGCACCTTATCGGACAAACGCTCCACGGTTTCGATATTATGGTTCAAAATATCCGGTTTGGCGGCCAGCACGGTCCGAAGTGATTCCTCATTGCCCAAAAAATCGGGGATCAGCACTTCGACACCACACATCGGCAGCCGTTTACGAATCGCTCTAATGGTAGCAGCAAATATTGAAGAACCTCCATCAGCCAGATCATCTCTCGCTACCGAAGTAACTACAACGTGTTTAAGTCCCATTTGCTCTGATGCCTCGGCCACACGCTCCGGCTCTTGAAGATCAAGCTCAGTCGGCAAACCTGAATTAACAGCACAAAAACGGCATGCGCGTGTGCAAATATCACCAAGTATCATAAAAGTGGCCGTGCGATTCGCCCAGCACTCATGAATATTCGGACATTTGGCTTCTTCACAAACCGTATGTAGTGTTTTGTCGCGCATCATATTTTTTAATTCTTTAAAATTCTCACCTGTAGTCAGTTTAATTTTTAACCAATCGGGCTTACGTTCAACTGGTGTAGACATTGTGTCGTCCCTGCTTTCCGTGGCATATTCCAAGCTTATGAAGCTATTATATCACGAAAGAGCTAACAATCCACATTCGCTTTTATTTGTGTTAAACTGGATAAGGACAACAATTAACGGGCAGAGCTCAACTGTCACTTTGGAGGCATAGGCTTTATATGATAAATCTGGAATCCATACTTAAACACGTTCGTTCCGGAGATTTGGACGTTGCAGAAGCGCAAAAGCATCTCGAGGAATTCATGAGTAACCAAAGTCAGGCAAGCGATCGTATCGAGGATCTCGGCTATGCACAGCTGGATATCGATAGGGAACGCAGGACCGGCTTTCCTGAGGTTATCTACGGGGAAAATAAATCGGCTGAGCAGGTCACGGCGATCTTTCTTAAAATGATGGACCATTTGGACCGCGTGCTGGCTACACGTGTCAGCAAGGAAAAGGCGGATATTGTGCAGCAGGCGATTCCCGGGATTACCTATCACGAGGATGCTCGCGTACTGACATGGTATAAGGATCAGGCTGCGCGTATGCCCAAGACCGAAGGCTATATTGCAATAGTATGCGCCGGAACCTCCGATCTCTTCGTTGCCGAGGAAGCTGCATTAACAGCTGAAAATATGGGCTGCCGTGTGGAGCGGGTATATGATGTAGGTGTTGCCGGTATACATAGATTATTTCGTAAGCTTGACGTGATTCGCGGAGCCAATGCGATCGTCGTTGCAGCAGGCATGGAAGGCGCTCTGGTCAGCGTTCTAGGCGGACTCGTCTCGAAGCCCATTATTGCCGTTCCTACGAGCGTAGGCTACGGTGCCAGCTTTCATGGTGTGGCTGCACTTCTCACTATGCTTAATTCCTGTGCGCCAGGCGTATCTGTAGTTAATATTGATAACGGCTTTGGTGCCGGTTATAATGCCGCATTAATACATAAAAATACGACAAAGAGGGATTAACGATGAAAATAGCATTTTTTGACTGCTTTTCCGGGATCAGTGGAGATATGAGCCTGGCAGCCCTCGTCGATGCGGGCGCTGATCGTCATTATATCGAGGAGGAATTGAGCAAGATTCAGATCGAGCCTTTTTCTCTGGAGTGGAAGCGTGTTAATAAAAAAGGGATCTCAGCTTTAAAAATGGACGTTATACTCGATCCCCATTCACCGCCGAGCTACCATCGGCATTATTCGGAAATTGTAAAAATCATTAACAGCTGCGGCTTTAACGATCGTGTTGTCGCATTAAGCTCGGCTATATTTGAGAAAATTGCTATTGCCGAGGCCAAAATCCATAATATCCCGATTGAAACCGTTCATTTTCACGAGGTCGGGGCCATCGATTCTATCGTTGATGTAATCGGTGTTGCCCTTGCTCTGGATTCGTTAGAGGTCGAGAAAATATGGTCCTCACCAGTGCCGCTCGGTTCGGGAACCGTTCGCTGCGACCATGGTATCTATCCGGTTCCTGCGCCAGCAACCTTGGAAATGATGCGTGGGCTTCCTATCGCCCCAACCGTCTACAGCATGGAAATGACGACGCCAACAGGTGCCGGTATCATTGCCGGCGTAGTGGATGAATTCTCCAAAGGTTTTCCTTCGATGATTGTTGAAACTATCGGTTATGGCGCCGGTACCCGAGACTTGCCGAACCAACCGAACGTGCTTCGTGTCGTGATTGGAAAAACCGACCCTTTTATTCCTAAATATCAAGTCCAGCATCAAGAAATTCAAAACCATGGACATGTGCATGAGCAAGAGCAGCATCATAAAGACCATAATCATGGACATAGCCATGAGCATGGTCACGATCACGGGCACAGTCATGGACATACTGAGCACAATCATGATCATGATCACGGACATAGCCATGGACATAATCACGATCATGATCACGGGCATAGTCATGGACATGAGCATTCCCATGATCACAGTCATGAGCAGGAGCACAGCCACTTGCGCAACCAGGATCAAGGACGCTTTCGTATGATTGAGCAGCCTCATAGCCATTCCCATGATCACTCACATACTCATTCTCATAATGATCTTGAATCCGATCACGATCATCAGAATCATAAACATGATCCTTCCATTCATGGTGAGTGCACGGATATTCCTCCAGACCTCAAGCAATAACCCGGACAGCTTAGACAAAAAGGACACCAACAGGAAGAGTCTCTTCCTAAAGTGTCCTTTTTCCTTTTAGATCTTTTCCATACCTATCCTATTCCTCACTTTGTACGGTTAACCCCTCGTTTGCTCGCCTGCCTTTATGTAGAAACTGCCGTTTTACCTCTTCATAAACCTGTTTCAAAGGGACACCATGTGCGAGCGCAGCCTGCTCGCATTCTTTGAATTCCGGGGCAAATTGCACCATTTCGCCGCGGTGATAGCCGACTTTAACATTGATCATGCCCCACGGTGTGGAAACCTGCTCAAATGACCGTCCCAGCCTATGACAGGATGCCCGCAAATAACGAAGACCAATCGTTGTTGTTTCGCTAAATATCACTTCTTCTATCGATTGCAGCTTCCGTTCGTCTATAAGCACGTTCAACATCATACCGGGTCGGCCTTTTTTCATAATAATCGGTATCCAGTACACATCATTTGCACCTGCATCAAATAACCGATCGGTCACATAAGGACAAATCTCCGGATTCATATCGTCAATATTGGCCTGAATGAGCAGCATATCTTCATCAATGTGCTCTTCACGGTGTTCAAATCCCATCCTGCGTCCCTCTTTCCTCAGCACCAGGTCCCCTACCCAACGATCATGGTAAGCTCTGCTCTTAACCTTGATTCTACCAAAAATAAGCTATGCTGAGAATCTGTACCTCAAGTTTGTATGCGCGGATAAAAGCAGCACTTCCAACATAACCTACTAACACCAATTTGAGCGGACGTACACAGCCATCATGTCCGGATATGGAGGAAAACATCATGAAAGCAATCGGAATACGTGGGCTCCTTAAAGTATTCATGTGCGGAAGCATTCTTCTGGGGACGTCTTTTCCGATATATGCAGCAGCAAATCAACCCTCTCAGCCTGCCGCAGAGCCCAAAAGCCTTAGCGCTGTATTCGCCGAAAGAAAAGATTTATTCGATAAAATCAGTACGGTAACTGGAATACCCTGGTACATATTCGCAGGTATAGACCAATATGAACGTACCATTCAACTCACACGTAAACGCCCGAATAGCGACGGACTGATCGCGCTCACCTTTACAGAGCTGCAATGGTGCGGCATGATGAATCCGGATCACTCGGACACCAATGAATCCAGTATTGCTTTGTTTGACGGAATCGGCAAGGATGGCTCCGGTGATGGAAAAGCAGACCGCTTGAACGAGCTGGACAGGCTGTATGCCATGGCCAACTATTTGTTAAAGCAAGGCTCTGGCGACGAGGACCTGCGAATTGGTTTGTGGGAATATTATCAAAATACACGTAGTGTGGAGCGCATCGAGCAGTTTGCAAGGCTGTATGCAGAATTCGAAACGCTTGATTTGCACGAGCACACCTTTGTCATGCCGCTGAACGCCGACTATTCATACCGTAGTACTTGGGGAGCCAGCCGCGGCTGGGGCGGTTATCGCATCCATGAAGGTACCGACCTGTTTGCGGGCTATGGAGTTCCTGTACGCAGTGCTGCTTATGGCATTATCGAGGTTATGGGCTGGAATGTATACGGGGGCTGGAGAGTTGGCATCCGCGATTTAAATAATGTGTATCATTACTATGCGCATTTATCGGGCTTCAACAAAGAAGTCAAGGAAGGGGATATTGTCAAGGCTGGCCAGATTATAGGTTGGGTAGGCAGCTCAGGATATGGCAAGCAGGGTACATCCGGTAAATTTCCTTCGCATTTACATTATGGACTTTACCGCGATAACGGCTTGACGGATTGGTCATTCGATCCTTACCCCCATTTGCGTAAATGGGAGCGCGAGGAACGAATTCGTAAAAAGAAATGAGCTCCGTCATCATGGCTTGATTATGCTGCCAGCTTCCCCTGCCTCATGGGGAGCGGTTTCCTTGGAAGGGACCAATGGCAGCTTGGGAAGTGATAAGCCCGAGGGCAGTGCCGGAGCCTGAGAGCTGTTCACCTGGTTCCCTTTGCCGTCAAAATAATAAGTCGGTACATCACCCACTACAAGCGCATACGAAATCGGCACCTCCGTCTCCACCACTTCCGGTACGGTGTCCATCGGGATAATAATGGTCACCTCGGCGATAATGCGAAGGTACACCTCTACGAGCAGCATATTGATTCCTGCATTTTGATAGCGTGTGCTTAAATCAACCTTAACGGCACCTGCAGGCACAAACTTTATAGGAATATTGGGGCCGAATGAAGCCAGAATCGGACTGTTTAAGGCTTGCCCTAAAGGGATATGCTCCGGAAAAGCCTGCAGATTGGTAAGCTGATTCTGGACGGTTTTGATTGTATCGGCAGTTATTTTCATATGCTCGGAATAGTTCAGCATAAACCCGGTAATTTTACCGTTATTGTCTGTCCGCCAATCAATCAGCTTTTCAAAATTGGTGCTCTGCGC
Source organism: Paenibacillus sp. FSL H8-0034 (assembly GCF_038000305.1). Classification (NCBI taxonomy): domain Bacteria; kingdom Bacillati; phylum Bacillota; class Bacilli; order Caryophanales; family Paenibacillaceae; genus Paenibacillus; species Paenibacillus sp. FSL H8-0034. The sequence continues at coordinate 1,705,840 of NZ_JBBOBS010000001.1, read as the reverse complement.
AATCCTGTCGGAAATGGCTGAATTGATGGATTGCGTAGCGATCTGTTTCACCCGAATTTTGGCCAGACTGGCCAGCGGAGGCTTTAAGTTCTTTTCAATATAAATAAACATTTGCAAGGTAAATAGCAGCACAATGAGAGCAATGATGATCAGGTTGCGTTTTATTTTTTTGGTGCCAACGGGTTTGCTTCTCCATCTTCGCTTCAGCACCAGCATGGCAGGGACCTCCTAAAAGTTTTGTATAGCAAAGCTGGCTTCCTAAGGCTCGCTCTAATCAGCATGTACTTCCCTAAAGCCTATGCCGCTGCCAACTGAAAAAGAAGAAAAGGATTTGTTGCCGATGACATCGCTAACCCTGTGAGTATGCTGGAAGTTGTTGGCTTCATTCAATCCAGACCAAAAAGAGCCGCTATGGTTACACGGCTCCTGCTCTACTCTTATTTACAATTTACAGCCTACCTCCGCTGCTTAAGTACAAAATCACGAGCATCGCTGGTGTAGGGCTCCTGGGCATTTTCCAGCGTTATATAGGATAGCGGCTTATACTGGTTCAGCAGCTCGATGAACATCGGATAGTTTAATATACCTTGTCCCGAGGAAACGGTTTGCAGCTTGCCGTCGGCATCCAGCTTGATATCCTTCGAATGCGCGCTGACCACCCGATGACCCAACAGGCGGAACGCTTCCTGCATAATTTCATGCTGACGCTCATAGTTATCCTGGGTCATCAGATTACACGGATCCATCACCACGCCGATATTGGAAGAAGGCACCTCGTCAATCAACTGTGCCAAATCTCCCGCTGTACCTACGATGTGACGTGAAGCGACCTCCAGTCCGATCATGATACCGAATTTCTCCGCTTCCTCAGCCATCTCCTCAACCGCTGAGCGCAAGCGCCGCCAATTCCGATCCTGATCTTGTATTACAGGCACACCCGTTTCGGTAGCAACAATCGAGGCACCGAACTGGCGTGCATAACGCAAATGCTCCTTGAAGCGGTCTACATTATGCCGCCACTTCGTATCGTCAAGTTCAATCAAGTCCATATAACAGCCCAACACAGGTATCCCTACACCCTGTTTATCAAAGGCCTCTCCTATTGCGTTGGCCAAACCGGGGCTAAGCTTGCCCAAGCTGCAATCGACATCTGTGATGGCCTTGGACAGCGCCAGCTGCACATAGTTAAAGCGATAAGATGCGACCTTGGCTGCGAGCTGCGCGAAGGGCTGAGGACCTACATTATGAGCCAATATTCCAACTGACATTTCCATACACTCCATTTCCATATATTCTGGTACACATGATACCAGTTTTTCGGACAGCTATAAAGCGCAAACAATCCCTTGATGGTACAAGAGATTATTTACATACGCCTTTTCCGTGCGAGCCTTTCAAAATCGTTATTTTTTCTTATTGGTTTTCTCATAATCGGCTTTGTACTCCTCAATAATTTTGGAGCCACCAGCCTTCTTCCACTTTTCAATCTCGGCCTGCCAGCCTGCATCGTCCAGCTTGCCCATAATGTATTTGGTTTGTGCATCCCAAATCATCTGCTCCAGCTCTTTCCCGCGCTCCGTATAAGTCGCTGAATTCAGCGTAAGCGCCGGATTGGCGATCGAATACTTCGTATTTTCCTTCGCTACCGCAATTCCCTTCTCACCGATCGGGATGTCCTTCAGCGGTAAGCTGTTATAGCCCTCGATGTACGGAAGATTATCTCGAAAAGGCTTGACTTCCCTCTGGAAAGCAGTCAGATCGGTAAATTCCGCCTGGTTATCCGCCGTTTTCATATAATGCTTGCCTTCGATACCGCGCTGCAGAACCGTAGTGGCTTCAGGGTTCATGACGTTATCCAGAAACGTTAACAGCTTCCTGACTTCGGCTTCGGTTTTTACTGTTGATTTGGGAATGACGTAGATGCCCGAATTACCCGTTTGTCCTGCGACACGAATTCCCTTGGGACCATTCAAAGGCTCTACATCTACGATTCCTTTGGGATCTGCTTTAGATAAACGATCCTGCTGGCTTTTGGCGGTTTGAGCAACCGCTATTTTGATACCGGCCCGACCGGAGTCAAACAGCTTTTCGGCTTCAGTTGCGTCAAAAACGGCAAAGTCCTGATTGATCAGCTTTTCCTCGTATAGTCGTTTGAACAGCTTTAGCACATCATTATATTCCTTGGAGGTAAACTCCGGCTCAAAGCTGCCATTCACTACCGACCATTTATTAGGTCCGCCCAATCCTACGGCGAATCGAGTCAGCAGCGAGGCCTGGCCTTCATTATATTTTTTGAACAGCACCATCCCGTACGTATCGTTCTTCCCATTCTTATCAGGGTCATTTAAGGTCATCGCTTTGATCACCTCGTACCAGTCATCCGTGGTTTTGGGCAGCTTGAGTCCGAGACCATCCAGCCAATCCTTCCGGTACACTATCGCCGCACGCGCGATTTCCGAGAAAATAGGAACCCCGAACATTTTCCCATCGACCATAATGTTATCGAAAAACTGCTGACTCTGCGCTGACAAATTTTTATAATCCTTCAAATACGGACCCACTTCCCAAAAAAGTCCCGATTGCATGGAACTGATGGTGCTGGGTGTGTACTGTATTTTTAGCAGCTGCGGCATTTCGTTGGATGCAATCATCACGTTTACTTTATCATCATAAGCGGCGGTCGGAATCCACTGAATATTCAACTTGGTATTCGTGTATTTCTCGATCAATTGCTCCACTTCGCTGTCTTTGTTCGGAATATCGCCAACCTGGGCAAGTGCAATATTGATCGTCATCGGTGTTTGACTTTCTTTCCCGCCTGCAGGCTGTTTATTAACTGAAGCACCGCCACCGCCGCAAGCCGTTAGCGAAGTCGTTACTACGAGCGCGCCTGCCAGCAGCATCAAACCGGACTTTATTAACGACTTTGGCTGTTTGTCTCGCTTTTCGCTTGGCTTCATCAGTTTCTCCTTTACGATTAACATTATCCTTTAACCGATCCGAGCATGACTCCCTTGGCAAAATGCTTTTGCAAAAACGGATAAACCGCCAGTATAGGCAAAGTGGCAAACACGATGACTGCCATCCGAATCGTTAACGGTTGAATTTCGGTTTCATCGAAGCCTGTATCCCCAATCCGGCTTTGGGCCAAAATAACGATCTCGCGCAGCAGCACCTGCACCGGCCATTTATTATTATCATTAATGTACATGATTGCACTGAAAAATTGATTCCAATGCGTAACCGCATAGAACATACCGAAGGTAGCCATCGCAGGCATCGATAAAGGCAGCACAATCCGGAACAAAACGCCAACATCGCTGCACCCGTCGATTCGGGCAGAATCCTCAAGCCCATCGGGGATTTGCTGGAAAAAGTTTTTCAGCACGATCAGATTAAATGCGCTAATCGCATTGGGAATCATCAATGACCATAAGGAATTCGTTAAACCCATAGCCTTAACTACAAAATACGTCGGAATCAAGCCGCCGCTGAACAGCATCGTAAACAAAACTGCCATCAAAATAATTTGACGACCACGAAGTGTCTGCCGTGCCAATGGATAAGCCATTAAGGAGGTCAGCAAAAGGTTGATGAAGGTTCCTACGACTGTAATGTAAACGGATACAAGTAAACTCCGAACTAAAGTATCTGTAGAGAAAATATACTTGTAGGCAGACAGCGAAAATTCCTTGGGAAACAGGATAAAACCGCCTTTGGCTACCTCATGAGGACTTGTAAACGACACGGCCAAAATATAGATAAAGGGAAGTATAGTTGCAAGGCTGATCAGTGCGAGAAGCACGTAATTCACGCCGTCAAAAATTTTATTACCTACGGTACGATCATGATTCATCGGGTTGTTCCTCCTTCAAGTTTTCGTAGAAAACTTTCTTCGTAAGCATCATCTGTATTTTCGTAGAAAACTTTCTTCGTAAGCATCTGCCTTGTTCAGTTAGTATACGCCTTCTTCACCGAATTTCTTGGCCATCCAGTTAGCTCCCATGACCAAGACCAGACCAATCGCCGATTTGAATAATCCGACTGCGGCACTGTAGCTGAACTGTGATTGCGTTAAGCCCTTCACGTATACGTAGGTGTCAAACACTTCCCCTACCTCGCGATTCGTTGACGTCAGCATAAGGAAAATGTGCTCAAATCCGGAATCCATAAAAGAACCGAGGCGCAATATTAGCAGGATAACAATCGTTCCCCGGATGGCAGGCAGTGTAATGTGCCACACTTGTCTCCAGCGGTTCGCTCCATCCATCCGTGCAGCTTCATACAATTGCAGATCGACTCCAGACAGTGCAGCTAAGAAAATAATCGTCCCCCAGCCTACCTCTTTCCATATCGATTGTGTTACAATCATCGTCCTAAACCATTCAGGCTCGAGCAAAAATGCGATTTTGACACCGGTTACAAGAAACAGCAATTCATTAATGATACCGCCTTCTGTTGTAAGCAGCATATAAAATACACCAACTACAACGACCCATGAGACAAAATGCGGCACATAGATCAAAGTCTGCACCCATCTTTTGAAGCGTTCTCTTCTGACTTCATTCATCATTAACGATAACACAATCGGCAGCGGGAAAAAGAAGGCCAGGTTGTACACTGCCAGCAGCGCCGTATTCCGAAACAACTCCCAAAACTGTGGTTCACTGAAAAAACGTTCAAAATGCTTCATGCCGACCCAACTGCTATTTAACATACCGAGATGAGGCTTATAATCCTGAAAAGCAATAATGACTCCATACATCGGTACATACTTAAAAATAATAAAATAAATCACTCCTGGCAGCAGCATAAAGTACATCCATTTATCCCTGATTAAATCCTTCAAGAGAGGACTACGCCTGATCGATCTCGTCCTGCTTCTAATTGCATCTGCTTCAATCTGTGAATTCATAAGTTGTCCTCCTGACCATTATTGTACAGCGTGCTTGTTGATCTCATTATGTTTCGGTTTGCCGTAACATGCTATAGTTTGAATTTAACTTATTGTCTGTAAGCGGTTAATTGCTTGATATAGAGCGGTTTAGAGCCCCTTTTTATATGCATTGCTCATATATATTGTAATAAAAAGCAGCCGGCTATTATTAAGCTGACTGCTTGTTTATTATATAATGATTACTGCTAATTGCTTCTATGATTTCGTTTGTGCGGTACGGTCCTGCAGTTGATGGACGGATATGGTGCCCCAGCTCAGATCGGGAACCCGATACTTCTCAATTAAATCCCAGTCCAACTCCATCCCGAGTCCCGGCACATCACGACCGGGAACCAACAAGTAACCGTTCTCATACTTCACCGGATTTTTGACAATATCACCGATGTACAATTCAGGTCCAGTAGGATCGGAGGTATAATTCAGATTGATTAAAGAGCTGCCCAGATGCGCCATCGCTGCGGTTCCAATCGATAGTTCCTGAGTCGTACCCATCAGGCAGCCTTTGCCTGCAACCTCTGCTGCAGCCGCTGCTTTTCTGGCGCTCGTCAATCCACCAATAAAAATAGGTGAGATGTTGAAAATATCGACGGAATCGTGACGGATCATTTCATATTGCTGGCGGAAGCTCCACACATGCTCGCTGACCAAATGCTCGCATTTCATCCGGAAATGATGCAGTCCGTCAAAATCATTTTGAACGGCAGGACTTTCGACCATTTGAAACTCATATTGGGATAGGCGCTTAACCGCCCGCAATGCCAGCTTCCAATCCAGTAAATGGCTGAAGTCGAGCGACTTTATCGTCACCTTGGAGCCGAATTCACTTTTCACACCATCGAGGAAAGCTTCATCTGCATCGAGATTTTTACCGACATACAGGCGGTACGTATCAAACCCCTGGGCAAAGCGCTTCCTGACGACCTCAAGGTTTTCCTCAACCTCTTCCATGAACCGATGTCTAAAGATCGGAAAGCAAACCTTGATTTTATCCTGAATGCGGCCTCCGATGAAATCAGCAACGGAAATATTCAAAGCCTTAGCGCACAGATCATGCAGAGCCGCGTCAACGCCGTTACGTATAAAATTACCTTTTTCATAATAAAACATCGCTTCGGGGAAATTAGCTGTCAATTCTTTATTGATTAGCGAGATATCAAATGGATTTTTGCCTAGTACAATATCTTTCAGGGAGTGAGTCAAATCATCGACATTCAGCGAATAGTGGGGAAGATGTGAGAAATCCGACATCTCACCGATTCCAGTCACACCCTCGTCGGTCATTAGCTCAACAATCACATGCTTGCTCACAAATCCTGTAGTTCTTGGAATGCCGACTACCGTTAAACGAATATCTGAAATTTTCATCCTTTTAGCTCCTTTTTGCACAGTTTTAGTATTATTTTAATTTCCATAATTTCAAAATTTCTGTAACTCTGCTTTTTTCACTGTCCTTAAGCAGAGCAATCGGAGGGCGAACTGCACTATTGGATATGAGACCCAGCTGGTACATCGCTTCCTTCACAACGCTGACATTATTGCCGTTTTTATTTGTTTCACGCAGCTCTTCAAATGGTAATATATCCGTCCACACGTCCATCGCCTGCTTATAGTTACCTGTCTGAAGCGCTTCCAGCATGGCAAAGGAACGCTCGGTATCGACATTGACCATACCTGAGGTGAATCCTTCAGCACCAGCCGCATAAAAGGAAGGTGCCCACATTTCAGCCGTCCCGCAGATCCAGACAATATCCTTCTTCACCGCCTCCACGGCTTTTCTAAAGGATGGGGGATTGTTCACAGCATATTTGACCGCAACCACATTTGGCAGCTCTGCAACCTCTGCCAATACCTCCGGGGTAATCTGCTCACTGCGTACATACAAGATCATCGGCAGCTTGGTCGATGCAGCAATTTGCTTGTAATAGGCGATCAAGCCTGACGGCAGCAAGTACGGATGCACAGGCTGATGAACCATAATACCGTCTGCCCCTGCCTGCTCCGCGTTTGCTGCCAATTCGCTGGCTGTTTTCGCATCATATCCAACGCCTGCAATCACAAGACTGCGTTTGGCTATAGCCTCGGTAACGAAGGTTGTAACCTCCTTGGCTTCCTGCAGCGTTAACGCATAAAACTCACCGGTATTGCCGCATGGATAGATCGCCTGAATACCACGATCCAGCAAAAAGTTCACATTTCGCTTCAAGGATTCCCAATCGATCTCCAACTGATTATCAAACGGAGTTACATTAATTGCATTAATACCTTTAAGCCTGGACTGTATTGAGGTTGTCATGACCACTTTCGCCTTCTTTCTAGTAGTTATAGATGATTTGAATTATTCAGCAGGCTGAGCATTTCCTTTAACAAATACAATCGTACGCCGGATGTGGGAAATCATCGCGTGCTCCGCCCCATCTGCGTTTCTTGCGCAAATTTGCCTGTAAATCTGCACATGCTCCTGAAAGCCTCTCTCCAGCTCTTCTACATGAGACAATGCCTTCCTGCGGAAAGATCGGTCGAACGAATGGATCGCTTCAATTTGTTGGAAAATATAGTTGTTCTTCGCACACGTGCGAATCATTTTGTGAAAATCGGCGTTGAGGATCAGCAACTTCTCAGCATCTTTACTTTCCGTGAACTGCTTCATTTGCTCGACAACAGCTCCAAGCTGGCTGATTTCATCATCCGATATTTTCAAAGCCGCCAGTCTTGCTGCCACGCCCTCCAGTGCGGACCGGGCCCAGTTAATTTCCTCAACGGAATTCATGATGTCACTGGAAACAAAGGTCCCCCGTCTTGCGCTGGTTGTCACAAGCCCCTCCTGCTCCAGACGGCGAAGTGCCTCCTTCAGCGGTGTTGTACTGATTCCATACAGCTTGGCGAGCTCCCGCTCCTTCAGATGATGTCCCGGCTTGTACTGCTCGGATATGATAGCATCCTTCAATCTTTCATATACGACATCGCGAATCGACTTCGTTTGTATCGCGTTTTCTTCTGCCATCTGGTCCAACTCCATAGTTGTTAGCCTCCTTTTCATTAATAATGTTCTTCATTATCATATTTAATATCTGATATATCAGATATTAAGTTAATATTCCCACCTCGTCAATCTATTTTCTTCCGTATGCGCACAAAAAGACCGGACTATGGAGGATAGGCCGGTCTTTTGGATGTTCAGCATTTGAGGTTTCAGCAGCATTTAGTCAGTAATTTTGCTATATTTTGCTGTATATTGAGGCTTCATAAATTTTTGTTGTATTGATCCCGATACTGTCCAGGGGTCATATCGACAATCTTGCGGAAGGTACGAATAAATGCCGTCGTGTTCGTATAATTCAATCTCTCGGCTATTTCCGAAATCTTCCACGATGTGTTTTCCAGCCAGGTCTTGGCTATATTCATCCGGTACTCAGCGAGGTATTCACTGAAATTGACCTTCATTTCCTTTTTAAATACCCGACTCAAATATACAGGATGGAAATTCAAAATAGACGCACAAGCCTCCAACGAAATCTCCTGATCGTAGCGTTCATGAACGAGCTTGATCATCTGATTGGCTATATTCATGTATTGCGATTCGGCCTGCTGATTGGAGAAGCTGATAATTGGCTCAAACAGCTCCACCTTAAACCACTTCATGATCGATTCCAGCGTAGTCAGCTTAAGAAAATGCTCGATCGTCGCCTTTTTACCGAGCACATGTTTAACCGAGCCACCCTGCTCCTGCACCAAATGAAACACTTTGGCAATAAGCTGCATCATCAGTACCGGGTACTCATTAAAATGAATCCCTTTCTCGACAATCGCTGCGATATATTTATCAAAAATCACATCCACGGCTGCCTGATCACCGGCCTTCAAAGCGTTGCCCAACTGGTCCTCCATCAGCTTCAACTGCGTATACACCGTGACCTCCATCAGCTTCTTGCCGGCATCGATGTCCTCATAATGGATAATGATCTCTTGTCCCAAGCTCATCCGGCACTTCAATGCTTCCAGACATTCTCCATAAGCCAGCACCGATTGCGTCACCCGTTCAAAAGGCCGACTGATCCCGATACTGACAGGGAGCTGCAGAAATTCATGCACCTTGGCTTTAATCTGCTCTGCGATATCGTAAAATTGCTGCTTCAGCTGCGCTTCATGCTCGTGAGAACTGAGCAGCAGTGTGACCTGCGATTGATTCAATAGAATCGGGCTGAACCGTTCCTCCTTGGAAATAATTTCACCTGCGATATTATTGATCGCAAACAGCAGCAGCTCCTTGTCGTGCTCCTGATAACGCGTTTCCTGCAAGGAATCGATCTGTACGGCCAATACACCAAGACGCTTCCACTCTGTAGGAAACCCGAATATTTGCGAGCGATAGGCAAATTCACTATCAGACAGCTGACCCGCAAATAGCTTCAGCATAAAAAATTCCTTCAGTTGGCTGAATTGCCCGATAACCTGCTGCTGCAGCTTTCTCTCCGTACTGAACAGGGTACTGAATCTTTGCTCGATCGATAATAACTCATCTTTGTTATCCTGGCCTTCGACTTCAATTTGCTTCGTGAACTCAAACAGCCGTTTAATCGGCGAATACATCTTTCGGCTCCCATACAAAGCGAACAGGGCAACCAGCACAAAGATGATCGAGCACGCAATAAACGTAATCCAGGCGATTTTGCGTGATTGCTGGGTGATATCCTTGATCGATACAGCAGATACATACATCCAGCCATTATAAGGCGAAGCACGGAATGTAACACCAAGTGTACGACCATTCACATCCGCGTTAAAAAAGCCAGTCTCCTCATTGGTCGCGATAATTCGTTCGGCTACCATCGCATGAATTTCACGATTACTGCCATCTGTATTGCCTTCTGCAAGAAAATCGTACCCATCTCGGTCCAGCAGGAATACTTCCCCCAGTTTGTTATTCGAGGACAGCAGCTCCTTGAACTCACTGTTGGCAATTTCCACAATTAACAGCCCTTTTGGCTGCACGATGCTTGGAACCACTGGCACCTTATAGACCATTCTAATGACTTTGGAAACAGTGGGAACCTCTTCGGCAGATGCTTCCGGCGTGCTGGTTAGAGCTTCCTTATTGCCGGACTTGCCTGTTATCCAAAAAAGACTGTTAGGATAATTTGCATAAGAAGCCATCAACGTATTGTCGGTATACGTACTAAATTTGCGAAAAATGGAAAAGCTAATCAACCAATCCTGCTGCAGATTAATCAGATAGGCTTCACGTATACCGGTGAATGTTTGTAAATTGTATAACCCTTTGGACAAGTCCCGAATTTCAAAAAAATCGTCAGCCGTCAATTTTTTGTTCATCGACTCCGCTACCAATGGAGAATTCAAATATTGTAGAGACGTCAGTTCCAGCGTTTTAAGAACCTGCTCCACCCGCATCTGAGTTTGCAAAAGCACCTGCATATTGCCTTCCTTGACCTTCTCCTCTATGTCGCCTGAAGCAATGTAATAAGATATCAGACCGATCGAGATGACTGACATTGCTGCGAGAATAAAGCTAAAGCCAAGCAGCCGCAGCAAAAATTTGGGCATCGGTCGATCTCCTCTCTAGTTCGTGGTATCCATAATTATACCATATAACATGTTGAAGAATGAGCCAAAAAACCTTACCAATGGCAAGGTTTTTTTGGCTCATTCCTTGTAACAGACAGCTTACTTGGGTTAACCCCTTTTATGGTTCCTGTGATCGATCACGACATTATTTCTTGTTTTTGGCATAAGCTGCTTCATATTCCTTGATCAGGCTGTCACCACCCGCTTTACGCCATTTGGCAACCTCATCAGCCCAGCCTGCATCGTCAATTTTACCTACAATGTATTTGGTCTGTGCATCTGCAATTTGGGTGTCGAGTTCTTTGCCTCGATCTGAATAGGTTTGAGACGTTAACGTTAATGCCGGATTGGCAACCGCGTATTTAAGACCTTCCGGCTCCATTTTATAACCCTTCATAGCTAATTCCGTATCCTTGAGTGGGGGTACGTTATAGGTTTCAAAGTTGATCAGATTATCACGGTAAGGCTTCACCTCACGGTTAAAGAGCGTAAGATCAGTCCATTCGACATAGCCATCCGCAGCTTTCTTGTGGTGAACGCCCTCAATACCACGTTTTTGCAGGAGAGACATATCCTTATCCAACAATTTATCCAGGAATGATAAGAGTTGTCTAACTTCGGTTTCATTTTTTACAGTTGCTTTAGGGAATGCTAGGAATCCGTTGTTGCCGGACTGACCAGAAACTCTCGGACCTGCCGGACCTTCCCATGGGGTAATATCCATTTGGGCTGTGCTCACTACTTTGACAATACGGTCCTGAATATTCGCTGCGTTGGTGGCCACGCCATTGATTTTGATAACGGCACGTCCGGATTCAAACTGCTTATCCATCTCGGTAGCATCCAAAGCCGGGAAGTCCTGGTTGATCAATTTTTCTGTATACAGTTTTCTGAACAGCTTCAACGTATCAACAAATTGCGGTGTTACAAATTCAGGTGTGAATTTCCCGCTGCTGTCTACACCCCACTTGTTAACCCCGCCTTGGCTTACAGCCATTCTGGTCAGGACTGAGTTTACACCATCATTATATTTTTTGTCCAGCATGAGTCCATACGTATCATTTTTGCCATTTTTATCGGGATCGTCTAATGTTAGCGTTTTCACAACATTGTACCAATCATCCAATGTCTTTGGTAACTTTAAGCCCATAGCATCCATTAGATCTTTGCGGTAAATAACAGCCGGACGGCCAATCTCCCGATAATTGGGAATTCCGTAAAGCTTGCCATCCACCTTAATATTTTCGTAGTATTGCGGATTTTGGGCAGCCAGGTTTTTGTAGTCTTTCAGGTAAGCTCCAATTTCCCAGAATTGATCGCCCTGGACGGTGCTAATAATAGTAGGAACATAATTGACCTTCATAATTTTGGGCATTTCATTGGACGCGATCATCACATTGATCTTCTCGTCGTATGTCGAGTTGGGTACCCACTGAATACTTAATTTGGTATTGGTATATTTCTCAATCGCTTGTTCAATTGTATTACCCTTGGCTGGAATGTCTCCAACCTGCGGCATCACGATCGATACTTCTACCGGTTTGGCATCTGCCTTGGTATCTGCCACTTTTGTATCAGCAGGTTTAGCTCCTTCTGTTGTCTTACTGGCCGGTTGATCTCCTCCACAGCCAGCTAATACCCCCATCGCCATTGTAATCGTCCCGACTGCTGCAAACCATTGCCTAGGTGTCCTGTTCATTAAACCATTACCCCTTTTCCTACTAAGTTTGGCAAATATGCCTATCTGATAATCGGATGAAGCTGCTGGTTGCCGCTTCATGTAAGCCGAGTATATCGCCATGCCCCATTACAGACAATCCTCTTTATTTAACTTGTTGCAATCCACAGCTATTCCCAGCACTATCAAGGGTTTACGGGTATAAAAACAAATCTAATGAGCATCGCTGTACATCCGAATAATGCCGAAGCCCGTCGGATGAAGCGCTCTAAAATAACAAAAAGCCGATCTCCTTATGAATAAGGGAGACCAGCTTTTAGGTAAAATCATCCATGTATCCTGAGCAGCTTCATTGAATTAGGGAAGCTTATAGAAACGTACGCAGGTTGGTTGGGGCATCGTAATTTGTTGTCCGGTTGGCGTCAGCTTACCGCTGTCTGGATCCACCTTGAACCAGTATACCGAATCCGAATCTTTATTAGCTGCAATCAGGAATCGTCCGCTTGGCGTCAGGCTGAAATGGCGGGGATGCTTGCCCAGAGTGGACGTATGCTGAAGCAGGCTTAGCTTACCGCTAAGCGGGTCGATGGCGAACACAACGATGCTGTCATGTCCACGATTCGAGCCATATAGATAACGGCCACAAGGAGAAATCTGAACTTCAGCTGTAGAACTGGCTCCCACAAAACCTTCAGGCAGTGTGTTCACGGTTTGAAGCGGAAGCAGCTTGCCGATCAAACGCTCATAAGAGAACACAGTAATCGTGGAGCTAAGCTCTTCAATGACATAAGCAAAGCTGCCTGTCGGATGAAAGGCAAAATGGCGCGGGCCTGCCCCCGGATTGACAGCAACCTCATCGTGAAGCACCAATTTAGCCTCTTGTCGATCCAGTCGATACACCATAATTTTATCCAGTCCGAGATCCGGTACGATGACGAATTGATCCGACGGGTCCGGATATATCGAATGCGGATGAGCGGAACCCTGGCGATCGGCCACAACGCCGCTCCCACCATTATGATGCATGCTTCCGCAGAGCTCGCCAATATTCCCATCGCCCTGCAGCTTGAACAAGGAAACATTGCCTTCTCCATAGCTAACTGTCATCAGGAACTGCTCGCCAAGATCCGTATTGATATGGGTTGCCGATTTGTCTGTCCCTTCCTGACTGCCCGCCAATGTCAGTTTGCCGGTAGTCTCGTCAATCCGATAAGCATAAATGACGGATGTTGGCTGCCCTTCATAAGCCTGTGTAAAGGAATAGAGCATCTTATGCTTTTCACTGACCTTAATGAAGGTCGGGTCCTTCAAGCCGTCAACGGATTCAATAAAAGTTAGCTGCTCCGTATCCTCGTCAAACCGGTACGCAAAAATGCCAGGTAATTCCTTTCCGGTATAGGAACCCAAATAAATCACATAGCTTGAGCTTTCCAAAAGAACCACTCCATTCCTCGATTAATTTTCCCTCCCTATTGTACCCTAAATTTGCCTGCAAGTCCTCTTCACGCTTTACGAAACAGCAGTAATCCGCAGTGCTAAGTATGATTTATTCGGAAGTGTAACCTTACAGCTTCCGCAATACGTCTGAGGAAACCTCTCCACCTGCATCTCCCAAGTATCAATAAGATCGATGTGGAAAGCCCGCTGCTCGGGAAGCTGTAGCTCCCAATAGCCGGGACGGCTAAGCCCCAAATAAATCCAGAAGCAGGTTCGTTCACTCTCCAATTCCCACAAGTCTGCTTGTCCCGCTTCCATCAATTCGCGTAAAAATTGAATTCGTTTCGGGCTCTCTCCCACCAGTGTACCGCCGCGGGAAATCCAGGTACCGCCCCCTTGACCCTCGTAAGCTTCACCATGCGACGCGTATCCGCCCCGAATCTGGCTTTCCCAAATTCTCCGCAGCAGCTCCTCACCCGAAATATTTCCCCATCTGCGAATCGAATCGCCTTCATAACAGCATTCATCGATAACGACTGGCTTGCCGCATCTATCCAGCCAGCTTGTCGTCCATGAAGTATCCCAATGCTGAATGCTTTGATGTGTTATCCAAGGCTTGGTGTAATCATAAAAGGCTGTCCGTTCATAATCATACATCTTGGTTCCATTGTGAATGGAGCACAAATGACCGTAAGGGTCCAAACGCTGCACGGTTTGCAATAACCGATCCCAATCACTCATGGATTTATGTATATTAAAATCAAACTCGTTGGCAATCGACCACCATACATTGCGATATGAAGAGAGCCGGGCTATCACATACCGCAGATAAGCTTCTTCTACCTCTGGCTCCAGCTGCTCAAAGCCCCATACGCCTTGGTCGTACGGATGGAACAAAATTATATCAGCCTCAATGCCAAGCTGCTGCAAATCATCGAGCCTTTTTTCCATATGCGCAAAAAAATCCGGGTTAAACTGCTGTATATCGACCCCTTGCTCCCTGTTACCGGCAAAAGCAAGCATCGAAGGCTTCATCTCTCCAGTTGGCAGTATGCACATCCGAGCCTTATTAAAGGGTGACGCAGCGAGTGTGGCCAAGGTTGTCTGCTCCTGCGCCTCATCACCGTGATGAAACCAATGATACAGCGTTGTGCCAAAAGGCAGGTACGGCGTACCATCGCTATAAGTAAACCTGTATGCATCCTTCACCCTTACGGGCCCATGGTTAATTCCAACGGGAGCTGCCACCTGCAATTGTCCATATTGAGCGTCCAGCTCTTTGCAATTACTGGATGTCACATAGCTCCAGGCTCCTACCGCATCAGGCATAAATCGAAGCTTGTATTTACCACCGCCATCGTAAAAGCCTTCTGTTTTCACCACACGATTATGATGCCTGAACTCCGCTTGAAATGTGATTTCTTGAAAGGGATTCCCAGCAGCCGGTCCGTGAAAGCTGCGCTCAAACCGTCCCCAGCATTCCAGCGTATCGGCAGCCATACCGATTGCATCCTTGCTGAACATCTCATCATCTCCGATCTAGCCTCTATTTACCTCTGTGAATGATCCTTCTTGGATAGATCAGTCGTATAGTTGTCATTCTGTTCGGCATCGCGTATCTCTGAACTCGGTGTATCGGTAATGAAGCTTGTACTACCTAAGCCTTGTAAGGATAAATCGTATTTTTTGATGGATTTGGCTTCCTGCGGGTACCATCTACGTATGCGCAGGGCGTGATAAGGAAGCGTAGGCAGCTTCACTGTTACATGTTGTTCACAAATACCCGTTACAGCCGTAACCGTCATATTCCACACATCAATGATCTCGACGTTATAGCGACCCTCAGGTAAATGAAGTTCTCTGGAAGGAAATCTGTGAATACCAAAATATTGCAAGTAATACTCCCCTTCGCAGCCAATCGTTGCCGCATCATAAAAAACCGGCATATAACGAAGTCCGAGCGGAGCTTCTTCCAAAATACGGCGCAAAAAAGCAATTCTCGCTACGGCAGAGCCCTGCAAGGAGCCGCCATTGTAATGCCAACTGTGACCCTCCGGCTGGAGAAACATCTCGCCATGCCCGGCATATCCACCTCTACATATACTTTCCCAGACTCGGTTAACCATTTCCTGACCAGGCAAGCTTCCCCATAGCGTGGGTGCATCTCCTTCACAGCCGCACACTTCCATCAGTATGGGCTTACGGTGTAATCTGGCATAATAGGCAACTTGACTGGGATCCATACCCTGCAGACTGACATGAGTCAGGCTCCCATGCCCGTAATCCTTTTCTGGAGTATTGCTATGGATCGTTATAAGATGATGGTAAGGATCGTGCTCCTCCCATATACGAAGAAGCTCCAGCTTGTTGAACTCCAATGAAGCTTGTTCTCCATGGAGATGCAGCGACCACCAAATATTGCGATATGCCGCCAGTCTGATGACGACATGCTGTACAAAAGCTGCAGCCTGAGCTTCTCCAGACCCACAGTCCAGTAGCAGCTCGGCTTGTACGCCCAGTTCCATAAGACGGACAAGCACTTCCTCAAGTACGGTAAAATCATCAAAGCTGCTATCCAGGGAAATTCGAACTTTATTAAATGGAGCGCTTGCCATTGACGCCAAAGTCGATTCCATATGCTCACGCCTAAACCCGTTCAGGCAAGTCGTACCGAACGGATAATACGGCGTACCGTCTGCGTAGCAAAAATCCTTATCATTAACAACGCCAACAGGTCCGTGATTTCCCTCTAAGGGCGCGGTACAGTAGAGGCGACCGCTGCCATACCCATTCTTGTAATCCACAGAGTTGCTGTTTATTTGATATAGCCATTCACCCTGTTCATCTGGCATAAAACGAGCCCGATACCCGCCTGAGTTATCGCTAAAGACATCCACTTCCCTTACACGGCTGCCCTTTGAAAAGATAACCTTTCCTGCAAACTCTCCTCCGAGCAAACTCGCCGCAGAAGGCAAGGCAAGCTCAAAGATGCCCCAGCATTCGACTTGATTGATAGATTCCATATCTTGTTTTGTTCACTTCCTTTGCATTGTCAATGTCCCTGATCAGGAAATAACAGATTGAACCGCTTTTTTCCAGCCTTCATGGAAGCCATCACTCACTTGTTTATCCATTTTATGTGCGTACCCGATTGGAGCTTGAGCCAATTTATGCAGCTCCTCTATGCTGCTCCAGTAGCCGATGCACAGCCCGCCAAGAAACGCAGATCCGATAGCAGACAGCTCTGCAATGGACGGTTTTACGATATCTGCCTGCAGCAAATCCGCCTGAAACTGCATCAGCAGTCGGTTTTCGGCGGCGCCTCCGTCCACTCGCAGCTCCACAATGGGGACACCAGACTCTGCTTCCATTAATGCTATCGTATCGCGCACTTGATAAGCAATACTTTCCAGCGCCGCTCTGATGATATGTTTCTTGTCACTACTTCGGCTCAGACCAACAATAGCGGCTCGGGCATTTGGAAACCAATAAGGTGCTCCAAGTCCGACAAAAGCCGGAACCAGGTATACACCCTCATTATCTGCAAGCGCAGCTGCTTGAGTCTCTGCCTCCGAATAATCCGTAAACAGTCCTAGTTGATCGCGTACCCACTTCATGCAATCACCTGTACAGTGGATGATCCCTTCCAGCGCATATTCCACCTTGCCATTAATCCCCCAGGCTATTGCCGTAACCAAGCCGTTCACTGGTGGTACCGGACTCTCTCCAATATTCATCATCACCGAGGTACCCGTCCCATAGGTAGCTTTGGCCATACCCGGCCGGTGACACAGCTGCCCGAATAACGCAGCGTGTGAATCCCCGATAACACCTGAGATCGGAATGGAATCGGCGAACAGCTCAGGCTCTGCCGTATAGCCATAAATCTCATTGCTTGATTTAACCTGAGGGAGCTTAAGATTACCTACACCGAATAGCTCGATTAATTCCTCATCCCACTGAAGCGAATGAATATTAAACAAGGAGGTCCGGCTTGCATTCGTGTAGTCTGTTGCGTGAACAGCTCCACCGGTCAGCTTCCAGATCAACCAACTGTCGATCGTACCCGCGAGCAGCTGTGCTTGCTGCTCATTGCCAACATCATGATGCCGGGCTGCTTGATCACTAATCCAGCGAAATTTGCTGGCAGAGAAATAAGGATCAAGAACAAGACCTGTTTTGGCTTTAACCTGAGGCTCGTTGCCTTGATTCTTCAATTCTGCGCATTGATCAGCGGTTCTGCGGCATTGCCACACAATCGCGTTATATATAGGAAGCCCTGTTGCCGAATCCCAAACTACTGCCGTTTCACGTTGATTCGTAATCGTGATAGCTGCGATTTGTCGTGTAGAAATCCCACTTCTGCTTATAATCTGCTTGATCGCATAGACTACATTCCGATAAATCTCCATCGGATCATGCTCGACCCAGCCGGGCTGCGGATAGATCTGGGCATGCTCAATTGCATATTTGCTTACGATACTGCCTGACTTGTCAATCAATAAGGTTTTGGTGCCCGATGTGCTTTGATCGACTGCCAATATATAAGTGTGATCATACTGCTTGTTGAAAGCTTGATGACCTTGTGAAGCCTCGTTATTCTCCATAGCGCAAGCTCCTCACACTCGGTTAACCATATGGACAGCAATGGAGCGGATGGCGTCCGCATGTATCCCGTAATGGTTGAACACCTCAGCTGTATTGCCCGTGATGGCCGGTTCGTCCGGTATGCCAATAATTTTCATCGGAACTGCGCAGTTCTGCACGACGACCTCGGCAACAGCTGCACCTAATCCTCCGAATATACTGTGCTCCTCAACCGTAATGATACGACCCGTTTCCTGAGCGGCCTTGATAATGGCTTCCGTATCCAACGGTTTGATCGTATGCATGTTGATTACCCGGCAGCTAATGCCCTCCTTGGAGAGTGCATCTGATGTATCCAGTGCAACACGTACGGTTTCTCCGGCCGCAATAAGGGTGATATCCGTACCTTCGCGAAGCGTAACGGCCTTGCCAATTTCAAAAGGATAATCGTCAGATTCGTAGCAATCCTGAACAGGATTACGTCCGATTCTTACATAAACCCCTCCCTTATGGGCGGCAAGTGCTTCGGTCATCTTCTTTGTTTCGTGACGATCAGCAGGCAGAATGATCGTTAAGCCCGGAATGGCGCGTGTTACCGCAATGTCCTGAAGGGAATGATGAGACATGCCCAGTGCGCCATAGCTAACCCCGCCACTGATCCCAATAAGCTTAACGTCCGTACCCGAGTATGCGACATCAACCTTTACCTGCTCTATGGCACGCATGCTGAGAAAGCAGGCCGGGGAGGTGACCCATGGCTTCTTACCGCTGGCAGCCAAACCCGCAGCGATTCCGACAATATTTTGCTCGGCGATTCCGGTTTCAACGAATTGGTCAGGCAGCTCCTTGACAAAAGGCGCCATCGACGCCGAGCCTCTTGAATCGCTGGCAAGCAGCACGATATCCCGATCCTGTCTGGCTTGGTCCAATAAGGTTTCACATATCACTTGTCGATTCGCGATTTTATTCATGTCCGATCACCTTCAATTCTTCAGTTAATTCAGCCAAAGCGAGCTCCAGCTCGGAATCACTTGGCACATGATGATGCCAATGCGGTACATTTTCGGCGAAGGATACCCCTTTACCCTTGATCGTATTTGCCATAAGGAGCGTTGGTTTGCCTGCCACACGCGGTCCTTGATGAAGAACCTCACACAGCTCCGCGATGTCGTTGCCGTTAACCTGAATAACATCCCAGCCGAAGCTGCTCCATTTCTCATCCAACGGCTCAAGCCCCATGACATCCTCCGTACTGCCGCTGATTTGCAGCTTATTACGGTCGATAAAGCCGACCAGATTATCCAGCTTGTAGTGAGCCGCCGCCATCGCCGCTTCCCAGACTGAGCCTTCGGCCTGCTCCCCGTCCCCCATCAAAGTAAAGACGCGATAAGCTTTGCCGTCCATCTTGGCTGCCTTGGCCATACCAACTGAAATCGATAAGCCATGCCCAAGCGCACCTGTATTCATCTCGACACCAGGTACTTTATTATTCGGATGCCCGATTAACCGCGAGCCAAAACGGCTAAAGGTCCTCAGCTCCTCCTTGGGAAAAAAGCCCTTGTCCGCGAGTATGCAATACAAGGATTCGACCGCATGACCTTTACTTGCTATAAAACGATCACGGTCCTCCCATTGAGGCCGAGCCGCATCCACATTCATTACATGGTAATAAAGCGCCGTTAAAATATCCGTGTTGCACAAGGACGACCCTGTATGACCTGTCTTCGCGTCGTATACCATTTGCAGCAGATCCATGCGAATTTGAACCGCTTTTCGCTTTAAATCTTGAATATTCATTTTCTCTACACTCCTTTTATGATGGAAATCCGGTGAATAACTAGCGGAGCGGCCAAATGATCCTGGAGAAGCGTCTGCGCTCGCCTTTGTTTCCGTACTTTTACCGCTAAATATTTTATATAATCAAAAAGTACGGAAACAACAGCGATCGTAAGGATATTTGGCCGTGCAGCGATACCCTTCACCGGATTTCCCCGTCACTTCCACTCGTTCCCACGCAGCCAGGACTGAATTTCACTAACCGTCGGATCAACCGGATCTGCAATCAAACCCGGAATATACGTACAGGCCTCGAATAAAACAGGAATCACGTCCTGATGAATACCGACAGCATGATGCACATAAGGCCCCTTAACCAGCTTTTCTTCCCATAGCGGCCAATCATTCACTTCCACCCAAACGTAGGAGCCACGAGTGTAAGGCCCTTGAATCCCTTTGGCTTTGCCGAGAAAAATCGAATATTCCCCATGGTCCCCGTCAAACCGCGCCAGCGTCATGGCACCGCCTTTTATTTCCCCTTCATGCGTACCCGGAGAATGATCATCAAACAAAAAATGCTTACGCAGCTTCGGCTTCTCTTCCACACTCAACGAGACCGGGAAGTTTCCACAGTGGAACAACAGCTCGCCGTTCGGATTTTCAGGATGTCTAATCGTCAAATCAGCAAAAAACGTAGGCGCCGTATTCATCGAAGCCGCCTGCACCATAATGGAAGTAATCGCGCCATGAATGTCCGTTTCACAAGTAACCGGAATTTGCTCATCTGTTAGAATCGCGTTCGCCAAACAGGGCATGATCCCCATCGCATCCTGCAGCGACGACCAGCATTGAATCGCAATTGCGGTAGAGTTCGACTGGATCGCATAGTTTTTCATGGCAACCTTTAATGCAGCAATTTTGCGGACGGCCTCTTCGCCAACCTCGGTATAGTCGAGCTTCTCTTTGATATATTGGATAGCTTCCAATAATTCGGGACTATCCTTGGCCGCTGCCTTCAAGGAGGCGCGTTTGATATCCTCCAGCGTGATCGGATAAATCTCGATCCCGAAGCGCTCCAGCAGCTCACCCTCATTGCACATCATCGTCCAGAACGAAGTCGGTCTCGGTCCAATTTGCAAAATCCGCATACTGCGGAAATGCTTGACCACGTTCGCTGCAGCCACGAAATTACGAAAGCCCCGTTCAAATACCGGGTCGTCAACCCGACTGTTCGTGATATAAGTGAATGGCACATTGAAACGTCGCAAAATTTTACCTGTAGCAAACAAGCCGCATTGCGTATCCCGCAGACGCATACCATCCTCAAGCGGCGCTTCATCACGCGGCCCCCAAAGCAGCACCGGTTTACCAATCGCTTTGGCCACACGACCGACCATATCCTCCGTTCCGAAATTACAGTGCGGGAAAAACACAGCATCTACTTCCTGATGTTGAAAATGCTTAATAATTTCTTCTGCATTATAGAGGTCGTCGTACAGTAAACCTTCCTTATTCAAGCCCTCCAAATCAACAATTTCGATTGGAAGTCCGAAGCTCTCCATCTTTTGACGAATCAAGACTTTATATTTAAAAGCATCCTCCGCGCTGAACACAAATCTTCTCGTCGGCGCATAACCCAGCTTGAATGTTCTCATGAATTAGTTCTCCACCCTTTCTACCCGGTATGCCCGTAATGCAATGTATGGGGCTGCAGGCATGTTAACACGGGTCAAACCTGAGTAAACGCCAGTTAAAGCTGTTATAGTCATATTCCAGGTATCTATGACTTCGATTTGAAAGCATGACTCCTCGGGCAGTGGAAGCTCCCGATAGGCCGGTCGGTGAACACCAAAATATTGTAAATAATATTCCCCCTCAATACCGAGCGTTGGGGCATCGCGGAAGGTCTCGATTGGCGTAATCCCCTCAGGAGAAGCATCGAAAATTTGCCTTAAGAAAGCAATTCGCGCCGGACTGTCCCCATAGAGCTGGCCTCCTTTGGACCACCATACGATTTCATCGGGATGCAAGAAGGTTTCCCCATGCCCCACATACCCGCCACGCATAAATCCATCCCACATCCGCGCCGTCATGTCTTCACCGGTAATATTGCCCCAACGCTGCGGCAGGTTTCCCTCATAACAGCACTCGTCTACAACAATCGGCTTTCTGTAAAGCTTGCGCCAAGCCGTGGTCGGCGATAGCTCCCAATACTGCATACTGGCATGTGTCACCCAAGGCTTTGTATGATCGTAAATCGTCAAATGGGTAGGATCATACATTTTCGTTCCGTTATGAATCGATCGCAGGTGCTGATAAGGGTCACTCTCCTGTACGATGCGGAAGAAGCGATCCCAATCGTCCAGCTTTTTTTCTTTCATAAAATCAAATTCGTTGGCAAGTGACCACCAAATATTTCGAAATGCGCTCAATCGGGCGATCACATAACGTAAGTAAAACTCGTCGGTTTCAGCATCCATCCGATCAAAGCCCCACTGCCCATTATCATAGGGATGAAAGAGAATTAAATCCGCTTCGATTCCCAGCCTTTGCAGCTCCCCAATTCTTTGTTCCAGTCTTGCAAAGTAAAGCGGGTTAAAGCGGGTCCAATCAAATCCATCCGTCTTGGAGCCAACAAACGGAAAATGCTCCGGCTCGTTCGTATTGAAGCTGTAGCGCTTCGGAAACACGCACATGCGGATTTTATTGAATGGCGAATGACTTAAGCTTTGCAGCGTTTGTTCCTGCAAGGCTTCCTCTTGATGTGTCCATACATAGCAGGTCGTACCATAAGGTCGGTAGGTGGTTCCATCTGCATAGGCGAACCGGTCGGTATCACGAACATGAACAGGGCCATGATTTCCGACAGAGGCTGCCGAGCATACAAAACTTCCTGCTGATCCGTTCAACACCGCGACGTTGCTGCTGACCGAATACGTCCATTCCCCTTCGGTATCCGGCATGAAGCGAATTTTATACACACCATTTCCATCATAAAAGCCATCCACATCAATGACCCGTTGTTTATGCTTAAACTGTGCTTGCAAGTGAACATCCTTAAAGGGATTACCGTCAATCGGACCCTCCAGGGATAGCTCGATAAAGCTCCAGCGTTCGATTTTAACTGTAGATGAAGCAAGCTGACTCGATTTCATAACCCATCACTCCTATACGAATTAGTCTTTATCTCTATACCTCATGATCCGAATTTAGCCTTTAATTCCCGAGGTCGATATTCCCTCAACAAAATACTTCTGACTGCTGAAGAAAATAATCAAGCTTGGAATCAACGACAATACCGACATCGCAAACAACACGCCCCAGGCAGACTCCCCGGATGAATCCATAAACAACCGCAAACTAAGCGGAATTGTGTACAACTTGGCTGTATTGATGTAAAGCAATTGACTAAAGAAATCATCCCACGTCCAGATAAAGGTAAAAATCGCTGTTGTAATCAGTGCAGGTGCTGCCAGCGGCATAATAACCCGCCAGTAAATCTGTGTCCGTCCGCAGCCATCAATTGTTGCTGATTCATCAAGCTCCTTGGGAAGCCCACGAATAAATTGAACCATCAGAAAAATAAAAAATGCATCTGTAGCCAGCCATTTCGGCACTGTCAATGGATAGTACGTATCAATCCAGTTCAGCTCTTTGAACAAAATGTATTGAGGAATGATCGTCACATGATGCGGCAGCATAATCGTAACCAGCATGAGCGAGAACCATACCTTTTTCCAGGAAAAATCAAGCCTGCCGAACGAGTACGCCGCCATCGAACAGGATAAGATGTTACCAGCCACGCAAAGAGCCGAGATAATAAAGGAATTCGTAAAAAAGGTTAAAAAGCTTACACGTGCAATCCCTGCCCAGCCTTTGATGTAGTTATCAAAAGTGATTTCCTTAGGCCACAGACTCATATCTGTAAAAATCAAATTTGCAGGCTTCAAGGAGCTGCTGATCAACCAAAGAATCGGATACAGCATAATCAGACCCAGGATGAGGATAACAGCATGGAGCAGGTAACGGTTTATTCGGTTGGCAGCTGCCATCTTATTTCCCCCCGTCTGCATAATGCACCCAATACTTGGATGAACCAAATAGTATAGCGGTTACAATGCCGATAATAACGAGCAGCACCCACGCCATCGCGGAAGCATAGCCCATTTCGTAGAACGCAAAGCCCTTCATATACAAGTACAGCGTGTAAAACAACGTCGAGTCCATGGGGCCTCCAAGCCCGCCACTTATAATAAAGGATTGGGTAAAGGCTTGAAACGAACCAATCAATTGAATAACTAAATTAAAAAAGATAACCGGTGTGAGCAGAGGTAAGGTGATATGCAAAAACTGCTTGATTTTGCCTGCTCCATCGATCTGCGAAGCCTCGTAATAATCCTGCGGAATTTGCTTCAGTCCAGCCAGAAAAATAATCATCGAGGACCCGAACTGCCAGACGGAAAGCGAGACAATGGAGTACAGTGCATAGGATGGATTGGATACCCAGTCCGGTGCATGAATATTAAATAGAAGAAGGAATTGATTGACGACACCGGAGCCACCGAATATTTTGCGCCACAGTACCGCTATCGCCACACTGCCGCCAAGCAAGGTGGGCAAATAGTACAGCGTACGGTAAAACCCAAGACCTCGCAGTCCCTTGTTCATTAGTGCAGCGACCATCAGAGCGAAGGCCAGCTTTAATGGCACAGACAAAAACACATAAGTAAATGTCACTTTTAATGAAGTAAAAAATCTCGGGTCAGCAGTGAACATTGTTTTGTAATTGTCAAACCCGATAAATTGTGGCGGGGAAATCACATCAAATTTTGTTAGTGAGTAATAGAAGGAATTCACCATAGGACCAATCGTCAGAGCGAACAATCCTATAAACCATGGCAATAAAAACATATAAGGCACATTGTTTTTCTTCCAAAGCTTCACCCAATACCTGCTCATAGTGCTGGGAGCACTCTTATCTGCTGCTGTAACCTGATTCATTGTTTCACCTCTTAAATGTAAGCTGTGTCAGAGACGAACCCGGATTATCTTCATCCGAGTCCGAATTCTCACATCAAGTTCGTTTACTTTTTCCCGATAGCTTTCTCTGCAGCTGCAAATACTTCTTGAGCCGCATTGTCGATTGTTTCCTTGGCGAAACCTACTTTTTGGCTCATATTAATGAGCGTCGTTTCAAACTCTTTGCCATTTGGAATTTCTCTGTCCGGCACTCGTGAATTTTTGGAGGCGATGTCGATATAATCGTAAACCTTTTTATCAACAGGTGTTGCGCTCGCTTTTAAAGCATCCCGAGCTTTGGAGGAGCCTGGAACGCCGCGCTCGCTGCCAAGAATCATCGTAGCTTCAGGATCGTTAACCATAAAGCTGATGAACATCGCCGCTTCCTTCGGATTTTTCGATTTTGCATTAATCGTCATAAATTGGCTCGGCTGCAGCCACAAGCCTTGTGCTGATCCTCCTGTTGGCGGAAGCACAACATTGATTTCGTCTTTCATCAGCTTTTGATACG
This sequence comes from Paenibacillus sp. FSL H8-0034, assembly GCF_038000305.1. Classification (NCBI taxonomy): domain Bacteria; kingdom Bacillati; phylum Bacillota; class Bacilli; order Caryophanales; family Paenibacillaceae; genus Paenibacillus; species Paenibacillus sp. FSL H8-0034. The sequence goes on along the minus strand of NZ_JBBOBS010000001.1, from coordinate 1,680,295 downwards.
CTGTTATTTGATTGGACCAGATCAAGTGCATCGCCGTTTTTCCTTCAACAAATGAAGAATTTTCCGGTGCTTCTGTATAAGCGGCTGTGACTTCGGCCGGAGGTGTGCTGCCTGCTTTACGATAGTTATCCCATAACGTAAACCAGTTGGCGATCTCTTCCTTGCCCAGACCAGCCTTTCCATCCTTATACAAGGTTTTATTCGTTTGTCTGGCAAAATAGTTCAGATATAATGGAAATCTCGATTCATCAACAGCTCCGTAATAGCCTTTGCCTAACGCTTTGGTCAAGTCTTGCGCATACTTACCGAATTCATCCCATGTCCACTTGCCAGTCGGGGGCTGAAGCCCGGATTTTTTAATCAGCTCCGTGTTATAAGCAATACCAAATGCATTCGATCCCAAAATAATGCCGTACTGCTTACCATCCATCGCGCCGGATTCAATATTCCCCTTATCGAAATTATCCACGTTGATTTCTTTACCCATATAAGGATTAATATCCAAAAGCGCTGAGCGGGACACATAATCCGGATAGTTGTTACCGAGCTGGATCAGGTCCGGTGCATTCCCCCCTGCAACCTGAGTATTTAATTTGTCAAAATACCCATCGCTGCCCATGTATTCACCATTTATTTTGATATTCGGATTTTTCTTCTCAAATAAATCAATCACTTTTAAAGTAGCATCATGACGAGCTTGAGAGCCCCACCACATCATACGCAGCTCAACATTTTTATCACTGCTTGGAGTTGGTGTAGCGCCTGCTGCTGTTGGCTGTTTGGTCTCTACAGGTGCAGATCCACCTCCCCCTGGCGTACATGCAGCAACCATAGAAGCTATAGTGGCCAGCATAACGAGCAAGGACGCATTCTTTTTAACGTTCATTGTATATCCTCCTCTAATATCTTTACTAAATTTGTTTAATCCTCATACCACATTTATAATGCACGATGAAAGCGTTATCTTTTTATTCAATAAACCTCCTTCGTTTCTGGGTTTTCGCCAATTTCCGAGTAATAATGACATAATTCAGCTTTATTCGATGGATTTTCCAGTTGCTAATCTCACTCGAATCATAACATCGGCTACTAAATGAGTCAATATATAAAATAAACTTTTTTATATAAATAACTAAACTTGTCTATATGTATATAGCTTGTATTTATTTTATCATCACTGCAAAACACGATGTATCCAAAGTGAATAGCGCTCCTGCGAAATTCAAACTTGTTAAATAAACAAGAGCGTAGTAAACTAAAATAGTTTAGTAAATGCATCTGTGATTTAGAAGGAGTGTAGTACAGCATGAAAATGGAGGACATCGCTAAACTGGCCAATGTATCCAAATCAGCCGTTTCGATAGCACTTAGTGGAAAACCAGGCATTAGCGAGGATACCCGAACCCGAATTTTGAAAATTGTCAAGGACAGCGGCTATTTGCCAAGGTCCATGATCAAGGCTGACAAGTTCTACAGCTTAACCAAAACATTACGTTTTGTCGCTTGCACCAATAGCGGGATCGTCTTGGAGCAGTACTATAAACAGCCCTTTTTTATGGAGCTGATTCATCATATTGAGGAGCAGTGCCGTGTACGCGGATACTCCTTGTTCTTCTCCTCCGTGACCACTGACCATTTGGAGGACGCCATGGAAACGATGGAAACCGAGCACGAATCGAACGGAATTATTTTACTCGGTACCAATCTGACTCCAGAGCAAATTCAACTGATCGCCAAAAAACAGCCGAATTTAGTTGTGCTCGATACTTGTCTGGAAACGTTAAATATGAATTTTATCGTGATGAATAATGTTATGGGAGCCTATCAGGCAGGACGTTATTTATTGGAGCTTGGGCATTCAAAAATCGGGTATGTACAATCGAATTCGCGGATGTACAATTTTGATTCCCGTAAGAGAGGTTTTTTGCAGGCTTTGGAGGAGGATAAGCTCACCGTTGATAAAGCTCACTATTTTGAGGTATCACCAACAGTCGTCACTGCACAGCATGAGTTTATACACAAAATTACCGAGCTGAAGGATGATCTGCCGACCGCGTTATTTTGCGAATGTGATTATATCGCCATCAGTGTGATTAAAGCCTTGAACGAGTTGGGCATTCGGGTGCCTCAGGATATATCTATCGTCGGCTTCGATAACATTCAGGAATCTACGATCATCACACCGGAATTGACCACCGTTCACGTAGAAAAGAGCACCATCGCGGAGCTTGCCGTCTCCAAGCTGCTGGATATGATCGAGCATGGGGATACGGTGAAGATCAAATCCTTGATCGATACGCAATTGGTCATTCGTAAATCGTGCAGTCCGGCTGCTGTCAAAGAAACCGACGCAGCCGCGCTTTGAGCTTAGCAGACCAATAAACTATAGGAACTGTACGATAAAAAAAAGCTTGATGCGTTCGATGAAGCAGGACTTCATTCGTCATAGCGCAACAAGCTTTTTGGGGGTATGAAAGCACCTTTAATTGTATATATGTTCGCGGGTAAGCGACAACTCATTGTTAAAGCCTTTGGAGAACAATACCTGGTGAATATTCAGGTTGCCTGAGCGGAAGAAGGCTGCACAGGATTGCAGATACAAATCCCACATCCGGATAAACCGCTCATCAAACATTTTCCTTACTTCCTCAAGCGAATTCTCATAACGAGCAGCCCAATGCTCCAGGGTCATCGCGTAATGCAAACGAAGATTTTCGATATCCAGGGTGTTGAAATCATAATCAGGAAGCAGGTTGACAATTTCCCGCAAAGAAGGGATGTAGCCTCCAGGAAAAATATATTTTTGAATCCAGGGATCTGTCGGCTCCTCCTTGGCGTGGGTGATGGTGTGCAGCAGCATCAGGCCTTTATCCCTCAGCAGTGTCTGAAGTGCATGCATGAATGTAGGATAATGGGCTTGACCGACATGCTCGAACATGCCCACAGAGGCGATTTTATCGAACTGCTCCCCTCTCGCCGCCAAGTCACGGTAGTCGATTAACTCAACCTTTACTTGATTCTGCAAACCTTGCTCCGCAATACGCTCCATGGTTTTTTTGTATTGCTCCTCGCTTAAGGTAATCCCTTTTGCTTGGACTCCATACTGCTTTGCCGCGCGGATGATGAGCCACCCCCAGCCGCTGCCAATATCCAGAAGCGTCTCGCCGGGCTTAAGCTGGAGCTTTTTAAGCACATGGTCAATCTTTTGCAGCTGGGCTTGCTCCAGCGTATCTTCAGGGGTGCGAAAATAGGCACACGAATAGCTCATCGTCTCATCCAGCCAAAGCGAATAAAACTCATTGCTAATATCGTAGTGATGCTGAACATCGTCCTTTTGTTTGCTCTTGGGAGTGAGCTTGGACAGGAGTGGCATCGCGCGGCTCCAGAGCTGCTCACGATTACCGGTCGCTAATTGAATAACGTCCTCAATTTTTCCATCGATTTCAATAATCCCATCCATATATCCCTCGCCAAAGGACATGACAGGATTTTTAACAAAATCTTTGATCGAAACCTTTTCCTTAAAAGTCAGAGCAAATCGCGGTACATCCTCTCCATACGCGGTAGAGGTACCATCCCAATAATGAACTTGAAACGGCACCGACCTCATGCCAGCGAAAAATTTATCCATGATATATTTCTGCATCGTATTCGATCCTTCCTTTCCATTCAAATAAAGCGGTGATTTGCTGCGTGCTGCTCTTTCCCTTTACCCAATGACATATATGAACAACAAGCTGTATTTAGGTATGAAAACAGGAAATTTATAGTTTGAAATGAAGTTGGAGTCAGTAATTAACTGGATAAGCTACTAGACACTATTCCCTTTCTAAAGGAAGTGTAGACCCGGTTGCCACAAGTAGAATGTAATTTAATAATGAAAACAAGAGGGCGGCTAGGTCCATGACTAAACCCATACGTTAGTGCTTTGGTGAGGACATGGATATGGGGTTCCAGCCGTTGTTGAAGTCGTGTTCCAGGGATGAGGTTGGGCGGTGGGAACACGACTTCAAAGACGGCCCGTAAACTTTGCACCCCACACCCATGTCCTCTTTCATTACTTTTTATTTTGTCTTCTACTCCTTAATGTCAATTATCTTCAATCCTCCAAGCTCTTGATTCGTAAATACCAAGGTAACTTCATCATTGCTCGTATTCGTTTACTCATAACATATTTACCCACAATTCGCGGCTGCCCTTCGCACAATAAGGGGGAAGCTAGCCCAAAATCTAAAATATATAATTGTTTAGGCTCAACTGCAAAATCAGTGCTTGACGATGAAGATCGACAAGATGGCTAGACCTGTAACGATGAAAAACATCGTTTCAAGAGCCCAAAATCCAACGTTTCTCCGTGAAACGATGTTTTTCATCGTTTCACAGGTTGGTATTCCTGCTACTATCTGCTGCATGGACAGTCCGTAAGTCGTCAAGCACGAGTTGTGGCGTAGAGCCATTTTTATATATTAAAAAAACGCCCGGTTAGGGCGCTTCATACGAACGCATTATAAATGATTAACATCCCTGTAATGCTGACGGCGGAGTTGTCTCCATTCCAGTCTACATTAAGAGACAGCCCCTTCTTTTACTCCATCTTGTGTGCACTTACAGAATGACCGTCCATCGTCATACCAAGCCGTTCAAATTGCTCCGCAGGCGCATCGTGCTCACGCATCAATCGTGCCATCAGACGCAGCATACGCGCTTCAATCTCGGGATCATCCAGCTGCGATTCCTGCTTCGGGTCCTGATGAAGATCGAATAACAGGCTGCCGTATCGATAAGGATTCAGATAGGTTTTACCTTTTATCTTCATAACCTGCGCACCCTTGGTGAAGGAAAAGGGACCCGCCAGCTCCATTCCTGCAAATTCGCGCGGATCGAACCTTGTGTGCATATGCGTGGGCATCAGCGTGTATTCGTACAACGGTTCATTATCTTCCTGGATAGGGGCACGCATGTATACATAGCGGCCATCCGTGCAATTGACATGACCTCCGTGTGTCCCGAACAGCACGGCCTCGCGTGGCTTACCCCCATCCGAATCGTTGAGTACGTTCAACGGCTTGCCCTGCATATCAGGTGGAATATCTACTGCAAAAAATTCAAGCAGCGTTGGACCCATATCTATCATTTGCACCAAAGCTTCGGAACGTCCGCCGCTCACTTGCGTTCTCGGGTCCCAAACAAACAGCGGGATGTTGGCAATTTGGTTATAGAACGGCTGGATGTTTTTGCCCCACCAGCGGTGCTCGCCGAGCAGAAAACCATGATCTGTATTCACAATCAGCAATGTATCCTTCCACAGATCATAACGGTCGAAGGTGTCCATAATGCGTCCAAGATAGGCGTCACACATGCTCACCAGCGCAGCATACTCATAGATGACATGCTGCACCTCTTCGGGCTGCTGCTTCACAACCCCATAATCGGGCCAGTCAAAATGCTTGCCTTCGTAAGTGTGCGGGTATAAGTCCTTATATTTGCGTTGAGTGAAAAAAGGCTCGTGCGGATCAAACGCCTCGATTTGCAAAAACCAGCGGTCCTGATCGTAATTACGCTCGATGAACTCGATGCCCCTGCCTACCGTGACAGCCAACGGCTGCTTCTCCTCCGTGTCCAGATGTCCGCGGTTTACCCAATCCTGTCTCCATAGATCGCCCAGCTTCGGGCCGCTTAAGGTTTCAGGAATTACCGGGTCCTTCACGCTGCCTTTCCACGGGTCACCCTCCTGGCCTCTGGCAAATTCCCATGAGTTGTAGCGAGTGTGATAGGTGGCGCCACCGTCCTCGAAGTAATGATTGTGATCAGTAGTCAGATGTGTGTAGACTCCGTTCTTACTTAACAATTCGACCATGGAATCATCGAACGGCTCGAGCGGTCCCCAGCTTCTATGCAGAAAATTGGTTCTGCCCGTATGCAAATCCCTACGTGCCGGCATACAAGGAAGACTTCCCGCATAGCAGTTGTCGAAGGTGACGGCCCGCTCCGCCAATCTTTGAAAAATCGGTGCATGAACCCAATTGCAGCCGTAAGGGGGGAGCATATGTTTATTCAAGGAATCGAACATCACCATAACTGCCTTCATGCTTTCTCTCTCCCTTTTTATAAAATTACAGACAATTATTCAAGCCATACTGGGTTATTCATCCTGCGGCGGCAATGTCCCGAGCATGGACTCGCGGTATTGGCTTGGTGTCAGCCCCTCATTTTTCTTGAAAATTCGGTTAAAATAGGTTGGCTGATAGCCGACCATTTCGGCGATGTCATTGATTTTGTAATCCGTTTCCGACAGCAGCTCTTTCGATTTGCGAATCCGGACATCGGTCAAATAAATAATAAAATTGGTGCCTGTCATTTTCTTAAATGCCTTGCTCAGCGTAAGCGGCGTTAAATTGTGCTCCTCGGCAAACAGGTCCAACGACAAATCCGTTTCGTATTTGTTATGGATGGTCTCGACAACACGTTCAATTGCCTGCTTTAAACGAACATCCTGCTTTTCAGAATCTTGTCGAATTTTGTCTATATAAGGCTGGATGACCCGTTTTTGAAACAAGTTGGTTATATCCGCAGGCTCTGTTAAATTCGCCAGCTCCTCTTGAATGCTAAAAGGGGCCGCTTCAAACGGATTATAGCCTGCTTTCAGAAAACCGAACTGCAGGTTTCCATACAGCTGCAGCATTCCTTGTTGAAATAAATACTCCTTGGTCGTATTCGCCTTGAGCTCGCTGCTAAACTTATTCAAAGCGATTATCGATTCCTCCGCATTAACATTGCGAATGGCCTGCAGGATTTCCGATTCTGCAGCAAAAGGGTAATGGATCGTATCGGTCCCTTGAGATAAATAATCGTCAGCATGGATAACCTGCCTCGATTCGTTCATATCCCGATAACGGACGATTCGACCAACCTCATCCCAGGCTTGAGGAATGTCTACGACCGATGGAACCCATGTGCTGATGCATACGGTAACATCCATTTGGATGAAGCGATGCAGCATCATGGACAGCTGTTCAGCAAGACGATACAGCTCATCACTTCGTTCATCAGCTTCATAATAAAGCGGACAGCCTACAAGGACACTAATCGAAAGATCGTGAAAGTTAATGATCTCTCCATTCAAAAAGCTGTCCTTCATAATTTCTTCCGTGATATTCACAGATGCAAAGGAAATAAGCTCCTGGTCGCCTTTATGAAACCTTCCTTTCACCCGGGAAGATCCATGCAGCTGTATACTGAGAACAACAAATCCAACCTCATCCGTATCCCAGCCAAACAGTCGCATTCTTTCTTCCAGTTCCGATTGATCCGATGAGCGAAAATGCCCCTGGAGCAGCTGAAGCAGGAAGCCTTCTTTCATCGTGGGCAGCTGCTGCTGCAATCGCTGCTCCAGCGTCCGGCTTTCGAGGTTCAGGCGCCTCCATTGCTCGCCAATAAATTCGATTTCATCCGCCGATTCCTTGCCTGTATTGCTGTTCGTTTTGAACATTTTCATCAGCTCAAGGATCGGTTGGTACAGCTTGCGGGAAACGACAATCGCCGTTATAATTCCGAACAGCAGCCCTGCCAAACCTACCATGTATACGAAATTGGAAGCGGCAATGACAGGCGAGTTTAATTTGTCCAAAGCATCCATCGAGACATAAGTCCAGCTCTTGCCCAGCCGTTTAAATGAAGTATAGGAAACCGAATAGGCAGCCCCACCGTAATCGTAAACAAAAGAGCCTTTGGCCTGCTCACGTCTCTGGATCAGATGGGCCAGCTCCTGCTGCTGCTGAATAGAATCAGGCGTTTCGTTAGAGCTTCCTAAGGTCTCCCCCGTTTCGTTAAACAAAAAGGTCGCACCATTCTCGCCCAAGGTCACCCCGCTTAATAGCTGGGCTACCTGCTTCTGCTTCAAATAAATTAATAGTGTACCAAACGGCTCGGCGCTTTCATCCGACAGCAAATAGGCGAGCGTCAGCCTTCCCTTGCCGGCTACCGTATTGGCAGCTTGATATGCTGACAACCAGAAGGTCGAATGTGGATTGTTCAGCAGCTCATGGAATCTTGGACGTTCCTGCTCACGCAATCCCATCGTTCCGTTACTATCTGAGAACACAAGACCGGGGCGATCCAGAACGATATAAACCTGATCAATTAACGGATTGGATTCCTTTAAAAGCAATAAATTCGTATATACATTTCGGATAAATTCATAATCGTAGCTCGTTTCCTGACTTTTTAATTTAACGCCAAATTCTGGATTGAACGCCCATTGGGTCGCTGTTTTCTCCAGATAAGAGAAATAATCGTCCACGCGCTGGGCTGATTGAGCCACCTGATGATTACGTGCTACGAGCACACTATCCTCCAGCTGCCGCGTACCGATCCATTTGACACCACTGCCTACAACAAGAGTCGGCAAGCAGATCGCTATGAGAATAATCATAAAGCTTTTGCGGTAAAAACGCTTTTGTACCATCGAATATTTACCAATAGCACGAAATGAGGCAGTCCAGTTATTCAACGCAGCTCTTAACTTCCTTTCTGTGCTCGGATGGTCGAATCCTTGAAGTCAGAATTCTGATCCTTTGCCATTTTATCATCCATTAGGAAAAGTCACCATGCCGTGCAGTAAACATTAGGCCTCACTTCGCACACGCCAGTCTTTATTTCGCTTGTCTTTTCTTGTAATCGTCATTAAATTCGGTCACGATTTTTTGATATTGGGCATCTGCTTTTAAGCTTGCTGTGTACGCATCCCAGGCCTCAATAGGCTCCCGCCCAAAAATGATTTTCACCTTTAGATCCTGAGTCCTTTTGTCATAATCGATCCCGACTTTGTTGTACGTATCGGAGTTTAATCCAATCGCCGGGTCTCCGGTTGCAACCTTCGCTTGTTCATCAATAATGGACATATTCCGTTTCAGGAAGTCAGCTGGAATACCCGTTTGATAGGCAAATGCATATTTATCAAGGCTTTGGAAGATCGGAAAAATAACCCCGGTGTAGACTTTAGCCTTCTCCGTGAACAAGTACATACCATCCTGCTCATTATAATGCTCGCCCTTAAAGCCATAGTTGGCCATGACGCTGCCTTCCTGAGTAGCGCCATAGTCCATGAACGCGAGAATTTGCTTCAGCTTTGCCTCTGGTACCGATTTAGGGATTACCCAGAAGCCAAATGCGCCGCTGCCCTTGGGTGCGAACTTGCCTTGAGGCCCTTCCAAAGAAGACAGCTGCAATAAATCGGCTTTCGGATTAGCTGCACGCATCTGTCCGGTCAGCAGCCAGGTCGGTTTGAGCGCATCCGTGAAGATCCCCGCTTTATTAGTCGTGATGCTCTCTCTCATCTGGGAGTTCTTTAAGGTCGGAAAGTCGGCGGCCAGTAAACCTTCTTTATATGCCTTGGCTAACCAAATTAACGCGTCTTTGGTTCCCTTCTCAAAGGTCATATCGATGAGCTTGCCATCCTTTTCCTTCCATTTTCCGTAATTGCCGTTCAATACGTTCTCCACCCATGAAAGGCTGCCCATATTGTTCGCATTGACAGTTGCCGTTAATCCGATCGTGTCTTTCTTGCCGTTGCCGTCGGGATCCTTTTCGGTAAAGGCTTGCATGACCGCGTACATTTCGTCCAGATTTTTGGGCGGCTGCATCCCTAGCTGGTCGAGCCAATCCTTCCGCAGGATCGGCATGCCTTCCGTACCATAGAGCGGACGTGCAAATGGAATCCCATAGTTTTTTCCGTTCAGGCTCGTATTTTTCCAGCTTTCCGCCGGAAAAGCGCTTAAATTTTTATAATCCTTCAACAGCGGTGTCAAATCCCAGAAAGCACCCTGGTCTGCCATTTTTCTAATTTGAGCCTGAAACGGCTCACGAATCAGCATCAGCTCCGGGAGATCGCCAGAGGCCAGCGTCACATTCGTTTTGTCTCCATAATTGTTCGGAGATACCCATGTAATGTTCAGCTTCGTATTTGTTTCTTTCTCTATTTCCAAACGAATCGGATCCTGATCACTCGGAGGCTCCGGACTGTAGAAATCCGACATGATGTTAATCTCAACGGGCTTGTTCGCTTCTTTTCCAGCTGTGCTGACTTCACTGCCGCTCTTGCTGCATGCAGCGAGTACCCCACTCATCCCAATCATACACGATAAGGCAATTGCACTGCTTTTCTTCATCATTGAACCATTCCCCCTATTAGTCGTTAAATCGTATGCATTCATTCCTTGATGGAGCCGATCATAGCCCCTTTGGCAAAATGCTTTTGCAGAAATGGATACACCATCAGAATCGGTACCGTGGCAACCACCACAGCAGCCATCTTGATCGTCTCTGAAGGCAGCTGCAAATCATTTCCCAAAGCCATCGAGCCCCCCATTGAAGTTGAAGAGTCGACGATCATATTGCGCAGCAGCATTTGCAGCGGCCATTTGTGATGATCATTGATATAAAGCATCGCATTGAAAAACGTATTCCAGTAGCCTACAGCAAAAAAGAGGCCAAACGCTACCATGGAAGGCACCGAAAGCGGAAGAATAATTCGAACCCATACCCCGATTTCATTACACCCATCAATTGTAGCCGCTTCCTGCAGCGCATCCGGGATCCCATCATAAAAGCCTTTCATTAATAAAATATACCAACCGCTGGACATGACAGGTATAATCAACGCCCACAAGCTGTTCATCAGGCCCAGCTGCTTGATCAGCAAATAATCCGGAATAATTCCAGCCTGAAACAAGGTTGTCAGCAGTACGAGCAGCATCAGAAGCTTGCGGCCCTTTAATCTTTTCCTCGAAAGTGTATAGGCAAAGCTGGACGTAATTAATAAAGAAACTACGGTGCCTGCCAGTGCCAGAAAACCGCTGACACCAATCGCCTTCACGAATGCTTGCGTCGAAAAAATATATTGATACGATAACAAGCTCCAAGATTCAGGAAAAAGCACAAAACCTTTGCTGATATATTCCTCCGGCTTCGTAAATGATACCGTAAACACGTAATACAGCGGGAACAAGGTGACCAATCCGACGATCGATAACAGCATAACATTGGATACAATAAACGTCCTGTCTCCTATGGACAACCTCATATTAATAGACTCCTTCCTCACCCAGCTTCTTGGCCAATTTGTTGGCAATAACAACCAGGGTCAACCCGACTACCGATTTAAATATGCCAATTGCGGTACTGTAGCTGAATTCACCCTGCTGGATACCCACACGGAACACATAAGTATCAAACACGTCCGCCACATCGGAAACGGCACCATTGGCCATAAGCAGCACCTGCTCAAAACCCACATCCATCATATGTCCGATCCGCAAAATGAGAAGAATCACGATCACGTTACGAATGGAAGGCAGCGTAATATGCCAGATTTGGCGAAAGCGGCCAGCACCGTCCATTTTCGCTGCTTCATAGAGCTGTGGGTCAATGCCTGCAATGGCTGCAAGGAATAGAATGGTTCCCCAGCCCGCATCCTTCCATATCGTTTGCAAGGTAAGAATTGGCCAGAACAGCTGTGGACTCGTCAAAAAATCAATTTTATTCAGCCCTGCGGCGATCAGCATCTTGTTAACGACACCCTCAGATTGGGACAACAGCAAGAAAGTAATTCCTGCAATAATAACCCACGATAAAAAGTGAGGCATGTAGATAATCGTCTGAATCGTTTTTTTGAACAGCTCATTTTTTAATTCCGTCAGTAAAATGGATAGCAGAATCGGAAGCGGAAAATAAAAAAACAGATTCATTAAGCTGATGGCGATCGTATTGCGAAAAAGATGAAAAAAATCGGGATTGGCAAAAAAGCGATTAAAATTGTCCAGGCCAACCCATGGGCTTTTGAAAAACCCCTGGTACGGTGAATAATCCTGAAAAGCGATGCTGATCCCCCACAACGGAACATATTTAAAAATTAGAAAAAATAAAATACCGGGAACAGCCAACAAATATAAATATTTATCGCGCTTCAACACATACATCAAGGCACTCTTTTTGTTGTGGCTGTTTCCCATGCTCCTCCCTCTTAAGGCGGCTTCCTCTGTTTTGCTAACTGCCATGGTATTCCTCCCTTATTGCTCGATAGCGCAATCATAGGCGGAACTTCCCATTGCCGACAATAACACATTTCTCCCCTATTGTTAGGTGGTTATAATACTTTTTATCCGCTTGCACTTTTTATCCTTGTAATGAAAAAAAGAGCCTGCCACTCATTACAGTGACAAAGCTCTTCAAGTCCCCATGCGCTGCTTTCGGTATTCTCCAGGCGTGATGCCCTCAAGCTTTTTGAAAAAACGAATGTAGCTATTCACATTATTGTAGCCAACTGCCATCGAAATATCGTGTAAATTCATCGCCGTTTCCAGCAGCAGCTGCTTGCTTTGCTCCATTCGTTTCAACGTTAAGTTCTCCAATATTGTGCGGCCTGTATGCTGCTTGAACATGCGACTTAAATAAGAGGCATTAAACCCGACCCCTTCGGCAATCATCTCAACTGACAAATCTTCTGGGTAATGCAAATTAATGTAGGAGGTGACCTTATCCACGGTTTTGTTATTCTTGTTGTCTTGTTCCTGAATATAGGTCGAGATTTTCACAATAATGGTTGTCATCCATAGGTTAATATCATCAATAGTCTCAAGCTGGGCTAACTCACGGTGAAGCACGGTATCATGACCAAATAGCTCCTGAGGGTTTCCATTATGCTCAAGCAGCGTTTCAATGCCGGTTTCCAGCAGCCGGTTGTACGCGATGTACACCAATTCGGGTGATAGCTGCTTTAACGCAATCTCCTGCTTCAGCCCTTCCAGTATAGCTAACGCTTCTTTGGTATTACCCACCTTCAAATTATTCGTCATCTGTTTGCCGGTTTGCAGGAATGAATAGTACCCCGTTTCCATTTCTCCCGCCGTTTCAAATATAAGCACGGATTTAGCTCCTTGCAGCAGCTTTGTTTTGAGCACCTGTAGCGCCTCTTGAAAAGAAACATGCGTTTCCATAATATTCGCATAGACGCTGCCAAGACCAATGGAAACCGACAGCTTCAATACATCTCCAATGACCTGCTGTATGTGCTGTGCAAGATCACGCAGCTCCTCAGCCTCCATCATATCAAAAACGTTCATAACCACGGCCTGCTGGTATTCCGATATATCGGTCATCACAAACTTGTAATGGGTTTTTGTCTGAATCAGCTCGGACACGATGTTGGCAATAGCGTATTGATATAAATTCATATCCTTGTTAGTAAACCGTTGAGCCAGTTCAGCAGCATAATCCAGCTCAATAACGATGACCACATACCCTCGCAGCGACAGCTCAAGACGATACTGCTCAATTCGATCCCTGATCTCCGTATCGCTCAATCTATGCTGCAGCAAGGCCATCGCGAATCGATCAAGCATGACAGGCACCTGCTGGCGAAATTGCTGATCCATAAGCTTCTTTTGCCCGACCGCAGTCTCCAGAACATCCGATACTTGACTCAGTTCATTGCCATGCTTGGAAGAATCCTTCAGCTCCAGCTCGCTCATGTAAGATCGGGTTCGTTCCATCAATTGTTTAATCGGATCATACATTTTGCGTGATAGCCAGAACGAAACCGCAATGCCTACTAGACCTAAAAGCACACAAAATCCGAACGTGAGCCTGCCGATATAAGACAGCTTCTCATAGATATTGGTAAGCGGTGTTTGCGAGACCAGTCTCCACCCATTCCATAAGGTGCTCGAATACGCCACCAAAGAGCTTGGATGATCATGATTGTCCGTGAAAAATCCTTCTCCTTGCAAGGAAGCGATTTTCTCCAAATGCATACGAGTTACCCCTGTGCTCACATCCGCCTGCCTGAAGGAAGTAATGATTTCTCCAGCTGCCGAAACGATATAGGTATTCATGTTCTCCATATTTTGCATTTGCTTTAATTGCCCCTGCAGCTGCCGCTCAAACAAATGGATGGCTACATAACCAACCTTGTTGCGGGAGCCGAAGGGAACCTTACGAATAAAGGTAATGATGCTTTCTTCATGCCCGTCATAATTGCGTATAAGTTCCGGTGAAAGCCAGAGGCTGTCCTGCTCCGATTGACGAATCATGTCTATCCAGCGATCGTCATGATCCCCTTGATAAGCGTGCACCAGAACATCTGAAGATACAATTTGTTCACCCACTTCAAAAAACAGCTGTACGGAATGAATCTTGCGGTCGGAGGCGACTGCCTGCTTCAGCATATCTTGAACTTCATTCAAAAGGTAGCGATTATCCGTATTGGCCGAGTAGCTGTTCAACCGACTATCAAAACCAATGGCAACGGTTAGCGAATTAATTTTACGAAGTGTTTCATCAAAGGTTGTACCTGTATATCTTAGGGAATTAATATGGGAGCGGCTGATTTCCTCCTCTGCCGTATACAAAGCAAGCCTGTATGAAAAATAACCAATACTTATTACAGGCAGCAGAATAACGAGCACATAAGAAATAAAATATAAAAGCAGCAGCCGGTTGGGTTTCCTCCATTGCTTCCACATCTGCATAAAGACTTTCATCACAATTCCCTTTCATCTAATAAAGTGCCTTCATTATGCCATATTTCTGCCGATTTGAGTATTCAGTGTCAGGAAATGATGATGGAAGTCATAAATGTATGATCCCGGACTGTGCTTTCTGAGCATTCACCTGCCAATACTTCCTATATACAGTAGAGCTTACGGGACATTATGATCAAAATGTAAGTTAAACCACTCATCCATACAGGGGGATACCAACGAAATGAATAAAAAAGTTACCGTATTATTAAGCGTATGTCTTGCTTCATCCATGGTCGCTTGTTCTTCTCAAGGAGGCACGGCTCCTGAAACGAACAAATCTGCAGCCGGATCATCCAACGAACCCATTACCTTAAAATTTGCCAGCTGGAGCATTAGTGAAGCAGCAACCAAAGATGCCCTGGAGCAAATGGCCAGCACATACACAAGCTTGAAGCCTAATGTCAAGATTGAATTCATTGGTATTCCTTTCGGCAACATTAAGGAGCAAACCTTCGTAATGGCTTCGAGTGGTGATGCACCCGATGTCATTCAGACCTTTACAGCCTCCTTTCCGACTTATGCTACCTCTGATATCATTGCACCTCTTGATGATTTGCTCGGTAAAGATTATGTCAATGACCTGCTGCCCTCCTATAAGGATGACTACTCGTATCAAGGTAAGCTGATGGGTGTGCCTTGGGCCGCTTCCCCTTATGTTCTTTACTGGAACAAGGAGCTATTCAAAAAAGCGGGACTTGAAGCCAAACCTCCTAAAACCTACGATGAGATGCTCGAAGCAGCACGTAAAATTGCTAAATTAAAAACCGACAGCGGTGAAGCTGTTTACGGACTGGGCGAGCCTACAGATAAACTGCCGATTAACGGAATGATTTTTTTGAAAACCCTCTATAGCTTTGGCGGGTCTATCTTTGATGCGAGCGGCAAAGTAAACCTGAACACGCCTGAAGCCGCTTCCTCTTACAAATATTACCAAACACTGACCAACGAAAACCTCACTCCACAATCGGCCAAGCTCAAAGATTTACGCAACCTGTTTTCTATTGGTCGATTAGGTATGTATGTAGATGGATATTATGGAAAAGCGGTATTTCGCTCATTAAGCGGCAAGGGAGAAGCATACGACAGCGTATGGGAAGCAGCACTGGTGCCTGCCGGAAATTCTTCTGGCAAAAGTGTCTCTATCGGCGAAGCGCATGGTCTGGTCATCAGTAAAGATTCCAAGCATAAGCAGGAGGCTGCCGATTTCATCAAATTTTTAACGGATAAAGACATGATGCTGCTGTATCATCAAAAAAGCGATGTGGTTTCCGCCAGAAAATCGATAAGCTCCTTACCAGAATTTAATACCAGCCCTTTTGACAAAGTACTTAACGAGCAAATGAGTATTGTAAAGGCTCTCCCGAAAAATAATCCCGGTTTGGAGCAATCCTATCTGGATATGGCAGATGCTGTCCTTAAAGTCACATTAGCCAAGGAAACACCGGAGAAAACGGCTGCCGATATCGATGCCAAGCTGAAACAAGCTCTCAAATAGAAATTCCGGATAGAAGGACGTGAACGACTTTGAACGGCACTCAGGATGTAAAGGTAATGACGCACAAGCCATATGGAAGGGCCTGGTTATCGGATCGAGCCAAAGATAAATGGTTTCTGTTCTTCCTCCTGGCCCCCCCAATGGTCATGCTGCTGCTAGCGATTGGCATTCCGATCGCCAAATCGATTTATATGAGTTTTTTTAATGTTACCCTGCTGCGGATGAATGACTATCAATGGAACAATTTTGCTAACTATGCGCATTTATCGACGGATGGCGAATTTATTGGTGCTCTGGGTACGACATTAAAATATGTTGTGGGTATTGTGCTGCTACAATTTATATTTGGAATTGTGCTGGCCGCATTACTTAACCGGATCGTATTTATGCGCAAATGGCTGCGTACACTCATCCTGATCCCATGGACCATTCCGACTCTTGTCGTAGCCTTGCTCTGGATGTGGATGTTCCAGCCTCAATACGGCGTATTAAATTACTTATTTGTTAGCTGGGGACTGATCGGCAAGCCTTACGATTGGTTGACCTCTCTTGATCTCGCTCTGCCTGCCGTCATGGCGGCTGCCCTCTGGAGACAGCTGCCCTTTATGGCAACGATGCTGCTGGCCGGGATGCAGGGCATATCGCCCGAAATATATGAAGCAGCAGATATCGATGGAGCTAACCGCCGTCAAGCATTTTGGTACATTACCTTACCCCAGCTGAAGAGTACCATTCAAACGGTCACCTTGATAGCGATGATCGAAAATTTCAAAATGTTTCCCCTCTTCTGGATTATGACAGGCGGAGGCCCGCTTAATGCTACCACGACGCTGGCCATTTTAAGCTACAAAACGGCATTTGTAAAATTAAACCTGGGTGAGGGCGCAGCAATCGGCGTACTGTGGCTGCTCCTGCTGCTATTCATCGCGTGGGGCTATAACAAGCTGTTCACGATTGGTGAACATGCACATGGAAGGGGGCACTAACGTGAATAAATCCTGGAATGAACGGATACTACGTTATCTAGTGTCCCCAGCTCTAATGATCGTATATCTGAGTTTCTTGCTCTTTCCGTTGTACTGGATGGCCATTACGTCTCTGAAGCGCAATTCAGATTTGTTCGTGATGCCGCCCAAATGGTTTGTAACCCAACCCATCTTGGAGCATTATATCAAGCTCTTCAGTGAATCTGCGTTCCTTGTGTATTACAAAAATAGTCTGATCGTCAGCTTGTCTACGACTCTGCTTACTTTATTGCTGGCTATGATGGCTGGCTACGCGTTTTCCCGATTTCGGTTTGCCTTTAAAGAGCTTGCAATGCTATCCATTATGTCGACGCAAATGCTGCCAGTCGTCTCTCTGCTGATTGCCCTATACGCGATGTATAAGAGCTACGGACTTCTGAATACGCATATCGGACTTATCATCGCGCTGACAACAGCTGCTCTTCCTTTTTCGATCATGATGCTGAAGGTTTTCTTTGACGGCATACCGATATCTCTGGAAGAGGCCGCCAAAATCGATGGTGTAAGCCGATCAGGAATTTTGTTCCGTATCGTGCTTCCTTTATCCAAGCCAGGCATCTTTGCTGTCGGTATCTACTCCTTCATCATGTCGTGGGACGATCTGCTCTACTCGCTCACACTCATTACCAAAGATCCATTGCGTACGCTTAACCCCGGTATTTCCATTCGTTATATGGGTGAGGTCGCCTATGATTGGGCTAATATCATGACGGTCTGTGTTTCCTCAACGATACCGATATTGCTGTTATTCTTAATGTTTCAGAAATATATGGTATCGGGTCTGACTTCTGGAGCTGTCAAGGAATAATTAAAATTTAAAAAGGTCATACCCCTTTTTCCCGCAAGAAAATGGAGGTATGACCTTTATGTGCAGCTTTACTCTCGTTTAATGCTACAATAATTCTTTTCTCAGCTGTTCCGCTGATTTGGGTGACAAATAACCATATGGAATATCGAATACCGTTTTGGCTCCGACAAAACCTTCGCCAGCAAACTTATGGACGGCTCGGGCATAAGCTACCAGTACGCTGCCCGTAAATTCAGGATTGCTTTCCAGATTAAGTCCAAATTCAATGATCTGCTTGCTGTTGACGCCTGTCTTGCCACTTCTAAATACAAGCCCACCATGAGGCATAGTCGCATGCTGTTCCTGCAATTCCTCAGCGCTAATAAAATGAACCACAGTCTCATAATCAGCAAAATAATTAGGCATCGTAGTAATTTCTTTTTCAATTCGTGACAGATCTTCTCCAGCTTCCGCCACAACATAACATTCTCTTAGATGCTTATCTCTCGTTGTTAATACGGGATCTTCGCCATTTCTGACTTTATTAACTGCCTCGTCATTAGGGATGGTATACTGAACAGCGTTCTTCACACCCTGAATACGACGAATCGCATCCGAATGCCCCTGGCTTACCCCTTTTCCCCAAAATGTATATTCTTTGCCTTCGGGCAGCACCACTTCAGCCAGCAAACGATTCAATGAAAACAATCCTGGGTCCCAACCCGTTGAAATGACACTGGCATGTCCGGATTTTCGGGCTGAAGCCTCTACGGCATCAAAATATTCAGGGATTTTGCCGTGGTTGTCAAAGCTGTCCACCGTATGGAACATGGACGCGATGTACGGACCTTGCTCCGGTAGATCCGTTGCCGAACCACCACATAATATCATCACATCGATTTTGCCTATGTAGGTTTCGATTTTCGAAATGTGAACCATTTCTACAGCTGATTGAATATCTGCGGGTTGACGTCTTGTAAATATCGCCACGAGCTCCATATCTGCATTTTGCTGAATAGACGATTCCACACCACGGCCTAAATTACCATAACCTACTATACCTACTTTTATTTTGTTCATCACGAATACCTCCATATTATAATAACAATCTGCCCGTTCTAATATAACATGAAATGTAAGGATTGCACAAAAGATTTAAATTATGAAATCCGGTAACTAAGACCCGCTGCGCTCATTATTCACCAGACTTCCGGGTAGGCAGATAGACAAAAAGTGCTTCTTCGCCAGTGGTGTAAAAAAGGAGCCTGTCGCCTATTACGGGACAAAGCTCCTTAAATTGATTCTGTACTCTTTCTTAGCGCAGACGCCAGAACAGTTCATTCCACTTCAGTTCATTGCGGAATCCACGCAGGTTGGTATCTTTATTAATGATGACACTTTCGATGCCCGTCATTTCTGCCCAGTCGAGCAGTTGGTCAACGGTTACCACATAGGAGAACACGGTATGATGCGCGCCTCCGGCATAAATCCAGGCTTCAGCGGCCTCTTGCAGGGAAGGCTGGGATTTCCAGAGAACCCTCGCTACAGGGAGCTTGGGCATCGATTTATGCGGAGCTACAGCGTCTACCTGACTGATGATCAAGCGGAAACGGCCGCCCATATCGACCAAGGATGCGTTCACGGCTGCACCGGCACGACCATCAAAGGTCAGACGCGCTGGATCTGCTTTGCCGCCAATGGAAAGCGGATGAACTTCAATTTTGGGACGCGTCGCTGCGATGGTTGGACAAACCTCCAGCATGTGCGAGCCCAGCACCAATTCATTTCCCGGCTCCAGGTGATACGTGTAATCCTCCATGAATGAGGTTCCCTCGTTACCCGCAATAATTTTCATCATCCGTGTTAAAGCCGCTGTTTTCCAATCGCCTTCTCCGCCAAAGCCGTAGCCTTGACTCATCAACCGTTGAACCGCAAGCCCTGGAAGCTGCTTAATGCCATGCAAATCCTCAAAGCTGGTCGTGAAGGCACTGAATCCGCCCTCTTGTAAAAAAGCCCTCATCCCGATTTCAATACGCGCTTGTTCAAGGATCGAATCCTTCAATGAGCCCGGCGTGCGTCCTTCGGCAGAAATCTCGTATAGTTCGGCATATTCATCGAACAGAGCATTGATCTGGCTGGCCGATACATCATTAATCCGCTGCACCAAATCACCGACACCATACCCGTTGATCGACCAGCCGAATTTGATCTGCGCTTCTACTTTATCACCTTCGGTAACTGCGACCTGACGCATATTATCCCCAAAACGGGCCAGCTTCAGATTGCGGCTTTCGATTACCGCGACAGCTGTGCGCATCCAGCCACCGATCCGTTCACGAACCTGGGTTACTTCCCAATATCCGACTACGACCTTACGGACTATCCCCATACGACTGCCGATAAAGCCATATTCCCGATCCCCATGAGCCGATTGATTGGTGTTCATAAAATCCATATCGATCGTGTCCCATGGAATATCACGGTTGTATTGCGTATGCAGGTGCAGCAGCGGTTTGCGCAGCTCGGTCAGACCGGCAATCCACATTTTGGCTGGGGAAAAGGTATGCATCCAGGTAATAATCCCCGCGCAGGCTGCGTCCGCATTGGCATCAATACAAAGCTGGAGAATGGCATCAGGCGTTGTGAGCACGCTTTTGAAGACGATTGAATAAGGAATTGCGTTATCGCGGTCCAGGCCTTGTGTGATCTCACGTGAATGCTGCTCGACTTCTAATAGTGTTTCAGGGCCGTACAAGTGTTGGCTTCCGGTAACGAACCAAAATTCGTAGGGTTTTATAGTTAACACGATATCATCCTCCTGGATGTCCCCCTCCCAAACCCTCCCTGTAGGGAGGGCCCCAAAGGGCGCTGCCCTCTGGACTCCCCTGACTGTCTGCAGACTGGGGTGTTCTCGGGGCGCTTTCGTCCCTACGGGACACGCTTGGCTTTGGGTGCTGGGGTGCGGGTGCATAGTTTTGTGTATTCGGGGCGCTTTTCGTCCCAATGGGACACGCTTGACTTTGGTGTTTGGAATTACTTTTAGGGATAAGGGCACTTCGTTCCTTTCGGAACATCAGCAGGGCAAGAGCAGAGCAAGAGCAGGGCAAGAGCAGGGCAAGAGCAATATAAACGATTATTTGATTTCTTCTTTAATCGCTTTTAGGCGCTTCATAACGTCGTTCGCGCCACGGCCAAAATATTCGTGGAGCTTGCTGTATTCCTGATACAGCTTCTCGTAGACCTCGACGTTGGCCGGAATCGGCTTGAACGTTTCCTCGCGGATGCGGGCCATTTGCTGAGCGGCTTCGACGATGGTATCGTAGCCGCCGTTAGCGGAGCCGGCGGCAACAGCGCCAAACATAGCAGCGCCAAGCGCTGGCGTTTGTTTGGAAGCGGCGATTTTGATTTCGCGGTTGGTGACATCCGCGTAAATTTGCATCAGCAGCTTGTTCTTTTGCGGCAAGCCGCCGCAGGCGTACAGTTCTTCGACTTCGACGCCATTATCATGAAAGGCGTCGATGATTTTGCGTGTACCGAATGCAGTGGATTCCAGCAAGGCACGGTAAATTTCCTCTGGCTTGGTCAGCAGTGTGCAGCCGACCAGTAGGCCCGTTAAGTCGGTATCGACCAATACGGAACGGTTGCCGTTCCACCAATCCAGAGCAAGCAGTCCGGATTGTCCTGGCTGGTAGGCGGAAGCTTGGCGCTCCAGCCATTCGTGGACGGAAATATGATCGCTTGCAGCGGCTTCGTGTACGTAAGCCGGGACGGCTTGCTCTACATACCAGGCAAAGATATCGCCTACGGCGGACTGACCGGCTTCATAGCCCATATAGCCGGGGATGATTCCGTCCTCGACGACGCCGCACATGCCTTCGACCTGCTTTTCATGGTCGCCAAGCAGCATATGGCAAATCGATGTACCCATCGCCATCACAAGCTTGCCAGGTGTGACGACGCCGACAGCGGGAACCGCGGCATGAGCATCCACATTGCCAACAGCTACTGCTGTACCGGCTTTGAGACCTGTAAGTGCGGCCATAGCTTCAGTCAGCCCACCTGCTTTGCTGCCAAGAGGCAGGACCTCTCCTCGCAGCTTGGTGTCCGTTAAATGCTCAAGTCTTGGATCCAACGCTTTGAAAAAATCTTTGCTCGGGTATCCATCCTGCTTATGCCAGATCGATTTGTAGCCTGCCGTACAGCTGTTACGGACCGTATTGCCTGTCATTTGCGCGATAACCCAATCAGTCGCTTCCAGGAATAAGTCCGTGCGCTCATAAATATGAGGCGCTTCATTCAGGATTTGCCAAATCTTCGCAATCATCCATTCGGACGATATTTTACCGCCGTAACGGGGCAGGAACGTTTCTCCGCGCTGCGCAGCGATTTCATTCAGCAGATTGGCTTCATCCTGAGCTGCATGATGCTTCCACAGCTTCAGCCAGCTATGAGGCTGATCCTTCAGCTCGGGATCAAAGCATAGCGGCACCCCTTTTTCATCAACAGGCAGCATCGTACACGCTGTAAAATCGACGCCCAACCCGATCACATCAGCCGGATCGATACCGGATAACTTCAGTACTGCCGGAATCGATTGTTTAAGTACAGTAATATAATCCGCAGGATGCTGCAGCGCCCAATCCATATCCAGCTTGACACCGGATTCCGGCAGCTGCTCGTCAATAACATTATGCGGATACGGCGTAACATGATCCGCCAGCTCCGTTCCGTCATTTAAATCGACCAATACAGCTCGGCCGGATTCAGTTCCATAATCGACACCGATTGCATATTTGTTGCCCAACCTGCTCGCCTCCATCGCTTTATTTTTGTCCGTAATATGCGTTAGCTCCGTGTTTTCTCAAAAAATGCCGATCCAGCAGCACTTGATCCATCGGAGCAATCTGCGGATTCAGTTGGTACGTATGGTAAGCCATTTTGGCGACTTCCTCCAGCACTACAGCATTGTGAACAGCATCATGAGCATCCTGGCCCCAAGCGAATGGAGCATGACAATTGACCAATACACCAGGGATTTGCCGTGGATTCAGCTTTAAATTGTGAAAGGTTTCAATAATCACATTACCGGTTTCCAGCTCGTAAGCGCCTTCAATCTCATCCTTCGTCATATTGCGTGTGCAGGGGACTTCTCCATAAAAATAATCCGCCTGCGTCGTACCGAGTGCCGGAATCGGTCTGCCAGCCTGTGCCCAGCTCGTCGCCCAAGGCGAATGGGTATGTACAATTCCGCCAAGTTCTTCAAAAGCGCGGTACAACGCCAAATGCGTAGGTGTGTCGGATGAAGGGCGATAGCTGCCCTCCACAATAGTTCCTTGCAAATCCACAACGACCAAATCGTTTGCCTGTAATTCCTCGTAAGGAACACCGCTTGGCTTAATGACCACCAGTCCGCGTTCACGGTCAATTCCACTCACATTGCCCCATGTAAAGGTGACCAAGCCGTACTTTGGCAAATCCAGATTAGCCTGCAGCACTTCCTGCTTTAATTTTTTTAACAAACGGTTCCACACCTTTCCTGAAATCGAGTTTGTTTCGTTTCACTATACCCATTATATATTTGTACGTACAAATTTTCCACTTCTATTTTTAATCCTCTAAAAAGTCCGGTGAATAAGTCTCGCTGCGCTCGTTCTTCACGAACTTCTAAATATGCTTCGCACTCTTATACAGGTCTCGTCGATTCACGGACAATCAGCTCGGGCTTCCAGATCTTCGAACGATCAGCGATATCCGATGGTTTATGCTCAATCATATCAATTAAGGTTTCTGCTGCCTGTTTACCCAAATCCAGCTTCGGGTGTGCCAATGTTGTCAGCTTCACCTCCATCGCGGTAGCGAGCGTTGAATCATCGTAGCCGACTACCGAAACATCTCCGGGAACGGTCAATCCCGCTTCGCGAATCGCGCCAATCAGCTGTACAGCCAGCTCATCGTTATAGCAGACAAAGGCAGTCGGCCGCTCATCGTCCTGTCTTAGCATGGATAAAGCTGCAGCGTAAGGCTTCGTTTTCTTTTCTTCCGTTGCATAATGAATCACAGCGTGTGGCAGCAGCGGAACCTTCCACTCATGGTGCGCCCGAATGAAGCCCTTCATCCGGTTCACTCCCTGCAGATCATCCATTTTGAAAAATCCGGCAATGCGCCGATGTCCGAGCTTGATTAGATGCTCAACTGCTGTAAACCCGCCGGCTTCGTCATCCATTTTAATATAAGGGCAGTCCATCTCCATGTACCTCTCATTGATCATCAAGAATGGAATGCTTCTGTATTCCAACGATAAATAAAAATCGAGATTCGGATTTCCCTCCGCGCTTTTGGTCGGCTCGATGATAATCCCGGCAAGCGGATGGGTCAGCAGTATTTGCAGACTTTCGCGTTCTCTGGCCTTATCATTGTCCGTGCTGGAAAGCAGCATCCGATAGCCTCTCGACCTGAGCACATTTTCCACTCCGCGCACGATGGAAGGGAATATATAGTCGGAAATATAGGTCGTCAGCACACCGATGGTTTGAATTTCCCGTTTCCGCTTTGGTGCTGGCGCCACATACGTACCGCTTCCCTGCACACGATACAGCCAGCCCTCCTGCTCCAGCTCGCCTAATGTTTGCCGGACCGTCTGCCTGCTCATGCCAAATTGGTCGGCAATTTCATGCTCGGTCGGCATCCGCTCATTGGGCATAATTTTTGCGGCATGTATCCAGCCCATAATTTCCTGTTTTAGCTGTATATATTTAGGTAAAGGTTTTTTACTCATCGTGCACCTCTGTTGTTCGTGATCTTTTAATTTCTATTATACTTTTGTACGTACCATTTATCCATGCTATTCTTATAACCTTCAGCTAGCCATACAAAAAAGCCGTCCCTCAAATCCTCTCGGACCTTACGAAACAGCTCTCTGCAACCATTTTGTGCAAATCCTCATTCAGCTTCCAAGGCTTCCTCACTTTTTTGTGAAAAGAACGGCACCAGCAGTGCGCAGCCAAGTGAAAAAGCAAGCAGCAGGATGAAGGTCAGACCCTGTAAATCCTTTACAAACAAAATAAGAACCAGCATCGCGATCCGCGATATATTAAGAAACCATTCACGCCATAATAAAATTCGCGCCTGCTCAATGGAGGTATGACGGCTAATAATTCGGAATTGACCGCTGTTCCAGATCGTACTGAAATAAAAGAGTCCCACTGTCGTTAAAATATTCGAAATCACAAGGAATACCGAATGCTGAAGCAGCGCGATCAGAAAGCCGATCGAGATCGCCACCATGCCTACCTTCAACCAAATCCCACTGCTCACCGTAAGCTTTCTGTGCAGCACCATCGCAATGATCGAGGATACTGCGTAGAGGACATTGAGCAGAGCTATGACCAGCTTGTCATTCGAGACGGAAAACGTAAAAATTAAGGCAAACAAGCCCTGAAACTGCAAAAATATACCGGCAGCCAAACAAGAAGGCACCATCCAGCGAATAGCCGGATAAGAAAATACCGTTGAGAAGCGCATCTGCTGGAACAATGGCTTCTTTTCCTCCGCCAAGGTCACAGGAGAAATGAAGAACGAAACCACCATTAGCACCGTTATAAATATAAACATCATAATAAACGAACCGTAGTAACCAATCCATTTGATAATGAAAGCAAATACGATCGGATTCACAATGGAAATGGTCTGTCCAATAATCGTCGCATATGAGAAATAATCTTCAAAATTACCGCCCTTGCCGATAGCGGTTAATGTAATATTTTGCGAAGCGGCATACAATCCCCACATGATCCCAACCGGTATCGCAATAATGGTAATCCACAGCAGACGGTTGTCCAGCGTCAGCGTAGTCAAGAGAATAAACGTGATCGCACCACATGTCGCTGTCGTTCGAATCAACGCTCGTGTCGTATATTTGGTTAACAATCGTGATCCCCCGGCAAAAGCGAGACTCCACGTGATGAACATAATCAGATTAAACCAGGTAACGTCAAAAATACTATGATTCTTTTCCCAGATGAACAGATTTACAAAAATACCAATGTAGTTAAAAATAATCGTTGAGGCTGCGTTCATGATCAGCACTTTGCGGATAGATGCCGCGATGCGCAAGTTGTCCATCTCCTTAAATTTGTGCTCTTGATTTCATATAATTGCGGCATATTAGGCCTCTTCAGTTTGCGCAAAGTACGCAGCAGCCTTACATGCATGATGACATCATAACCCATTCTACAGATCATGCAACCATAATTTTTTGAGCTTATCCATTACTTGACAAAAAAGTGTATTCCGCACATAATCAACTGCAGCAGATGGGTATATATAGATGAAGACCTTATCAAATTGTAAAGGATTGATTCACATGTGGACGCGTAAGGAACTTAAGACGAGAGCAAAGGACGTGTTAAGAACCTCTTATTGGAAAGCCTTCTTGGTGAGTTTGATTATTGGCTTTGTAGGTGGTAACGGGGGCAGCGGCAGCAGTATCCCATCCAATCTCTTTAATGGGTTTAATCCTGATACCTGGAACCTTGATGGAGGCAGCTCGTACAATCGTCATAATGCCAGCAGCGGCAGAGACAGCTTTACTGAAATATTCAGGGATTTGATGGATAATGAGACCTTACTGATCATACTCATCTTCGTCGTTATATTTCTTGGGATTATGTTGTTTGCGATGGCGTTTCGAATTTTTTTATGTTATTCGCTTGAGGTTGGTGGCAGACGGTATTTTGTAAGAAATGCACAGGGCGATAATAATTTGAATCATATTGAATACGGTTTTCGCAAAAATAAATATTTGGCAATCGTAAAATCCATGTTATGGAAAGATTTTCTTAACTTCCTCTGGTTCCTGCTGCTCTTTATTCCTGGAATCGTAAAATCGTATGCGTATCGCATGGTGCCTTATATTTTGGCTGACAACGCCAACATTGGATACAAACGGGCGGTTGAGTTGAGCAATCGGATGACGGCCGGACACAAGTTCAAGATGTGGGTTCTGGATCTTTCTTTTATCGGATGGTATTTGCTCGGATGCATTGCGCTGTTCGTCGGTGTGCTGTTTGTTATGCCTTATGAAAATGCTACAAAAGCGGAATTATATTTGGCATTGCGGCAAAATCTGCTTGATAACCAAGAGTGCAGCTACGAGGAGCTTGATCTGATCGTGCAATAAGTCACAGTCAGGTATGCCGGTATGTTCACTGGTTCAATATGTAAAATATGCCGACAGCAGCGGGAGAAGCCTTTCCAGTCTTATGGAAAAGGCTTTTTCCGCTATTTTTCTTTTACCGCCAGTGCATACGAATAGTAACTACTATTTTTAGTTGGATAGGTATTTACTATGTTTATCTTTTTTTACTTTTAATATGATAATGTATGTTGAAAATAGGAGATGAGAGTATGGGATGTTGTAATTGTCTTCAAGGACCAGCCGGAGTATTAAGCTTTTCAGATTTTTTTGCATTGATGCCTCCTGATAATGCAGCAACAGTCGCTCCCGGTACAGACGTAAGTTTTCCGCAAAATGGACCTACTAGTGGGATTGCTATTGCACGTACTAGTCCCAGTACATTTAGATTGTCTGCAAAAGGCACTTATCAGGTTTTGTTTCAGGTGAGTGTGACTGAAGCCGGACAACTCGTTTTAACTCTCAATGGCGCCGAAATAGCCTACACGGTGGTTGGGCGAGCAACAGGTACTTCTCAAATAGTAGGAATGTCTCTTGTGAGAACGACCGTAAACAAATCAATACTGGCCGTACGAAATCCTGCTGGGAATACAACGGCCCTAACCATCACTCCTCTTGCTGGAGGAACAAGCCCTGTTTCAGCACACCTTGTTATTATGAGAATCGCATAATAGGACATACTTGAGCCCCCGTCCTCTCCTGAGGCGGGGACTATCTTATTACGAATGGTTTATTTATATTTCACCTGCTTCATTGATGATTTTCAAAGCATTTTCCCCAAAAATCATCGAGATTTCTTCACTGGTTAAACGAATCTCTTGAAATATTTCCATATATCTGTTTATATACTGGAGGGTATCGCAGCTGGGATGATCGGAGCCAAAAAGAAATCTGCCAGCACCTAATTGGTCAATGCCCCATTTCAATAATCCGCCGATCTTGAAATTTAATGGTTCAAGCTCCAAAATATAAGATAGATCCAGCATGATATTTTCATGATGTTTGGCCAAAAATACGGCTCTTGAAAAATCCACTCCTCCCGCATGTGCCACAATAATCGGCGTTTTTACCAGGGAGGCAATAGAGGAAACAATTTCGAGTCCGATATTATCATATTCCATGTGCTGGTTGCTATAAGCGTGGACAATGAGAAACATGTTTAATTCTTCAGCTTTTTGAGCTAAAGCAGCCAAACGCGGAAAATCTCTTTTGTTTACACGCTGAATATCAGGATGTATTTTAATACCCCTAACTCCTAATTTAGCCGCCGCGGCAACATCGTCCAAAGCCTTTTCTGTTTCAAATATACGGAATATATCGAACATTGCACAAAAAACAAACCGTTGATCCCAGTCATAGGTGCGGTATATTTCAAACAGCTTATTTCCGGCCTCCGTTCGGAACCAATCTTCATCCATCAGCAAACATACCGCCATATCCACCCCCGCTCTGTCCATGGCCTGGATTTGCAGTTCAAAGTTCTCCTTTACATGAGGCAGCTCATGAAGCCTCCGTTCAGTCGGAAGCCATCTGGGTCCGGGGTGCATGTGGAAATCGACGATTAACCTTTGTTTATCGTTCATAACGAATCACCAGGTCCTGCTTTGCTGCTTCGGCATGTTGTTTAGCTAATTCTGTGGTTGCCCCTGTCGTAATGAGAAAGCCATGTCGATTGGCATCATTAGTGATTGTTGTTATAGTATCGCCGGGTTTCACAGAGAGACGAAACGCCAAAATATGGTTGCGTTTCATGATCTGTTCTTGATTTTCTATCGAAACGATTTTACCCGCCGATAATTGGATAAAACTGAGGACGGAAGCCTTTTTCATCGATTCCGCGTCTTCCGCGACCTTCAGATCGCGCTCACCCAATGCACTGAGAATCAAATATTCCGATAGATCGTATCCGGATACAGCCGGAACAATTCTCGAACTCGTGTAGCAGCCGCCACCTCGATTCGCGCATTCGATCAGAAAAATATCTCCGGTTTCGGTTACCATGTATTCGCCGTGAGTACATCCGTATTGAATCCCGAGAGCTTGGACGACCTTGTTATGACAAAGTTGAAGTTCCTTTACAATTTTTTGCGGAAACTCCGCAGGGTATACGATTTCCATGGCTACCCGTTTTCTCCCGCCGAGCATCGCCTTGGAAGCCACTGCAAGCGAGTAATGCCCATGGATTCCAAACACGAATCCATCTACCGTGGCCATCGTTCCCTGAATAAACTGTTCAACCAGACATTCTCTGGAGTGCGAGTTGGCAATCGCTTCAAAAAAGGCTTCCTCCAATTGCGAAATATGTTCAACCTGGTTCACGCCAAAATTGCCGCGGTTATCCAGTGGCTTGATGATGACCGGTAGTCCTATCTCATGCACGGCCAACTTCGCTTCCTGTATGGTTTTACAAGCAATAAATCTTGGCTGCTGAATAGAAGTATGGCTGCAAGCGAGCCTCATCCACTTTTTATTGGTTGAATGCTGCGCCGCCCCAAGGCTTGCCCCAGGCAGTCCTAATCGCTCTGCAATATAAGCTGCAGCAAAATGAGAATAATCGCATTGGTCTGATATTATGGCATCGATTTTCTTTTCACTCGCTATTGCAAATAATTGTGATAAATCTCGGGGATCGGCCACCGCAGTTTCGTCGGCGAGCTGAAAGCCAGGAGCATCTGGTTGAAGGTCAGTAGCTATAACATATAAACCTTGATCTTTGGCTTTACGAATCAAATCCGTTTGTTCCCAACCTGAATTAATGATCATGATACGTTTGTTGCTCAATTTTGCCGTTCAGCTCCTTTCTTGGACACTAACATCGGTCCAACGAATCGGCTCTCCTTTTTTGATTGGTCGCTTAGCCTTTAAGAAACCGAGAAAACGGTAGTTTTCATCGGAAATCCCATCTTTGTCTCTTAAGTAAACAATGTTGTCTTCCGCAATGGTTCGACCTGCATCAATATCCGCGCCTGCAAACCAGCGTACCGTAATGCTGTTGGCAAATTCGGATTCGTGCTTGGTTACCACTTTCCTGCTGCTGCCCAACGCCAAATGAGTATGCTTTACAGCTTGAACCATCTGCTTGAATTCCTCGGGCTCCATAGCAAAAAAATGGTCAGGACCGTCCATTGACCGATTTAACGTGATATGTTTTTCGATCACAACGGCTCCCAAGGCTACCGCAGCGACAGGAACTTCATATCCGGGAGTATGATCGCTAAGCCCAACTGGGCAGTCAAACATTTGTCCCAATGTTGTCATCGTCCGCAAATGGACCTGTTCAAATTTCGTGGGGTATTCCGAAACACAATGTAAAATAACGATTTGTTCATTGCCTTCGCTTAAACAAATCTGAACCGCCCTTTCGATTTGTGCATAATTACAATATCCTACCGATAAAATAACCGGTTTTTGCAGTGAAGCAACCTTCCTGATCAAGGTAGGGAAGGTTCGAATTTGCGGAGAAGCCAACTTATAAAAAGGCGTACTGACGAATTCAAGCAAAGGAATAGCATCCAGATAAGTCGGGGCCGAAAAGAAGTCAACTCCGCAGCAATTCGCCTCCGCCGCCAAAACAGGGTACCATTCTTCTTGCAATCGGATTTGATGAAACAAGTCTTTCATTTCCCGGTTTTGTGCCGATGGAGCATATTGTTTTTCCAAATCCAATGACTGGAATTTTACAGCATCAGCTCCACATTCGGCCGAAATCTGAATCAATTCTTTGGCCGACTTCAAGTTCTGATTATGATTTGAACCGATTTCAGCGATGATATAAGGCCGTTCTTCGGCACTGATAATAGTTCTCCTAGAGCCTCGAAAGGTGATCGTATTCTGAATTTCCATCCCCTCCCCTTATGTCGGTCTACTGCACAACTTCAGTATGGCTTCTGCCACTATTTGGGCACCATCCCCGTTGACCCTCTCTTTTGCGCGGACGGATAGCTTCCCTCGAAGCTCAGCATCGCGGATGACCATTTGCAGTGTACGACGAATTACATCCCAATTTACATACTTGTAATCACCCAGATAAACGGTTGTCTCCAGTTCCTTCATCGCCAAGCCGCCCGGAAGTTGATTATCTTCGCAGCTTAGGACAGCGCAAGGAACACCCAATGCCATCGCTTCCAGGGCCATAGTGGAGGATGGCAATACTAGCAGATCCTGTCTTAAAAACTTCTCCGCCATGTTATTCACATGGGTTTTAACAATGACCAGATGTCTCGATTGCTCAGCACCCCGCCTTATCATCTCGATATCATGATTTTCTGAACCGGTAATAACGGTTAAGGTAAGGTTTCCTTCTAATTGATTGAACAATTTTAGGATTGATGCTGTGATGTTCATCGTATCACTGCCACCGAAACAGATAAGAATATTTTCGCATTGATTCCGAACGAAATACGGAGGATGGCTCGAAGAAGCAAATTGTTCTCTCAATATGGAATACTGCGGACCCAACAGCTGCAGTTGGTCTTTATATTTTGGATAACCGACAGTTTCGGCCGAAAAGTTGGGATTAACCAACATATCAATCTCCTTAATGCACCTGTCAGGCTGATAGTCATCGATAAGGACCAAGGTTTTAAATAGCGCTCTGACTGAATAAACCAAGGATAGTCCATATCCGTAATGGTCAATTATCATGACACTCTTGTTCGAATCCGCGAGACGGCAGATAACGTCAAGCTCCGCATCTGGATTCACAGTATACGTATCTTCACTCCCAGGGATCGTAAGAACTTCGAAACCTTCTTTTTTGACCATTTGTTTTACAGACTCTGACAAATCTCTCATCATAAAATAAATGTGGCTGCCACTGTCCGTAGTAACGATTTGACGAGCCAAAGCCATCATCCGAATTACATGCCCGAGTCCTATGACCGGCGAGCCGTCACAGCGAATATATAGGTTCATTGAATACTGTCCTTCTTATACTTGTTCTTTAATAACGTAACAGGTCGGTTGACGATTGAAAGGCATTTGGCGAACGAATTGATTGCCGATAAATTTGTCCAAGAGAATGCTCTCAGCCGGTGAAACTTCGCAATTGAAGTGGTCCATGATCAAGATTCCTCCGTTGACCAGCCGAGGCCACAAGCACTCCAAAGATTTTTCGATCACACCCGCCACTCCACAATCGATAAATACGATTTTGAACCGCAAATGCCGATTCTGCTGCAAAAAACCGTCCAGCTCTTGGGTAACATCCATTTTATGGACAATCGATATATCCTTTAATTGCTGCAGTTCTATCCATTTGCTCAGGGTTTCGAAATCACCGATATAGCGATCCTTCTGTAAAGGATCATCGTCTTCGGACGGATTCATGCCTTTGAACCAGTCGAAACCATGAACTTGAGTCGTAGCGTAAGATTCGAATAACCGGATTAGTTTGGAGAAAAACAAGAATGAAGCGCCTTTGTAGGTTCCTACATCTGCAATGTGCCCATTCAGGTTCATTACTTTTTTGTAAAGATCGTAAAAAAACAAATATCTGCCCAAATTCACATGCCCTACAAATACAGGAAATTGAAAAATCAATTCTTTTGCATCGATATTCATCTCCGCTAAGGTATCGATATACGAGAAGTAATCCTGATCCATATCTTTAAACTTCCCCCAGCCGAAGTACGGGTTCGTCATAAAATCACCCCTCGATCCGTGTTACTTCCGTTCCGTTTTATATTTTTTCAGGCATACCGTTTCAAATGTATCGTATTTCAAGCGGTCAATGCAGTCGAACCAAAGATCTTCCTGTTCCTCTATCCATTCCAATCGGGAATAAAACTCCTCTGTCAATTGCTCTTTTCTAATCGCCACAACGCCGCTGTCGTCAGCAATCATAATCGAACCGTCCCATATCTCCTTTTTCTTTTTAAAAGCTTCCTCGTCGAAATCAGTCTCTTCGTTTACGCAACCGATCGGGCTGACTCCATAGGACCATATCGGATACCTCTCCTTCATCAAAATATGTGCGTCACGAACGAGCCCTTTGACAATGACACCGCTTGCCTGCCTATACAACAAGGCGTATTTGGCCACCAAGGAACCGAAGATGGCTCTTCCTTCACAGCCCAACGCATCGATGAAAATGACCGAATGTTCCGGGGTATCGCTTATATATTGATGTGTATGCCAATTAGAACCGTTCACAGCAGGGACGTAGTGAATAATGCCGACCGCACGAGTTCCCGGTACAAGAATTTTCAGTTCCGGATCCACCAGACCCGTCTTTCCCAAAGCATCGGCAATCTCCGTCGTGCTGACCCTGTTGATTTTGATATATTCAACAATTTTCTGTGCAATATCGTCGTTTTTCATTCATCGCCCCCCAATCTGGAACAAATCTTAGGATTCAATCGATCTCCCCAATATGAAGGCTTCCGCAGCTTCCACCCCAATTACAGCCCCCCGCCATCGCGAAAGATGCTCTACCGCTTTGATAGATCGGGCATGTGGCCAAGCTCTCATCTCCGAATCGTAAGCAGTAAGAGCCTCCATTTTCTTATCCAGAGTATCCGATACATCTATAAACCAGTTCGGCACAAACGGGGGAGCCGATCCAGCCAGTTGCCACTCCGTGCTGGAGCAAATTTCAAAAAACAGCAATCTTTTGACCAAGTGATTCCCGGGTATCGGTCTGCAGGCTGTAACCACGGCCTCATGAATTCTTCGATGGTCAATATTTACATCGCCAATATGATGCGAGTAAATAACATCCGGGCGAAATTGATCAACAATCTCCTCCACTGCCTTAACGATATCCAACCTGTCCACCGAGTCCATTCGATTATCGGGAAAGTCACGCAAATGCAGCGAGGCTGATCCTAAAATTTGATGAGCACGATCAGCAGCAGCAGACAACGCGGATAACTTCTCGGTGTTCTTTTCACGATTTCTCTGTGTGTCCCTGCTCGTAATTCCTTCCGCAAGAATGACAACGTGAACCTCATCTCCCTGTTTTACGTGTTTGGCGATGGTTGCTCCGCAGCCCAACACTTCGTCGTCCGGATGGGCTGCGATAACTAGAACCCTTTTCACACAGATCACCTTACCCTCTATTGATTTGTTCTTTTATAATTTCTCCGCATCAACGAGAGCATCGATCATCGGTTCTTCTGTTCGATGTGGGCGTTGATCGCTGGCAGTTCGGGATGTTTTGTCATCAAATCCAATGTATTCTCCCAGGAAAAAAAAGTTCCCCGGCGATACAGTCGCTCATAAATTAGCTTGATGAGCTCCCAGTCTTCCTCCGTATCCAAGGTCCAACGATACTTTGAACAATCGATCGGGAGCACATACGCACTCAATCGAAACCGTTGTGGGTTTCGAATAATATAAGGAGTCACATGTTCGCGTTCGAGAGCCTCCTTTGCATTTCGATAGGCATTTTCCAAAGCCTGTAACGAAAACACCTCCGTATCCAAGCCCCTGGGAAAACATCTTTTGAGAACATTGCTGCAATAATCGATCTCAGGATCGGATAAATAATGATTAATCACTTGACTTGAAACCCACGGATCGATTAGAGGACAATCCGAAGTGATCCTTACGATCACATCGGATTTGCATAATTGTGCCGTCTCATAATATCGACTCAGAACATCCTCTTCACTGCCTCTGTAACAGAAAACCCCCTTTTTCAGGGACTCTTCTTGGATCATGTCGTCTGTAGGTTGATTCGTAGTAGCCACAACGACCTGCGTCACCTTATCAAATGCATGACAGCGGTCAATAACATGTGACAAGACGGACCGGTCTCCCAATTGTCGCATCACTTTTCCCGGCAGTCGCGTCGAACCGAAGCGCGCCTGGACAATTACCGTTATGTTCATGGACCATCACCAATTTCCATCCAACAAAATCCTCACCTTATGGATTTTCATTGTTACCGTTTCCCCGACTTTTGTTCTCCCTAGTGCTCTTTGGGAAAGGCATGCGCAATTCCCTGCTTCATTTCGCTCCATTTTTCATCAAAAAGGGCCATGAGCACGATATCCTCGTATCGATCCTGCTTTTTAATATGCATCACTAATTTGCCTTCCTCATGAAAGCCAAGCTTTTGATGATAACGTATACTCACCTTGTTAAAGGCAAATATTTCGGAACAGCACCTTCGAACCTTCAACTCGTCGAAAACAACATTCAGAGCCAAATAGCCCATCGCCGTTCCGCTGCCCCTGGGTGCAGCATCATCGCCGATATAAATGCTCCACTTGCAAATGCCGTTGTATCGGTCAATGTCATAAACGCTTACAAATCCAAGCGGCTTATCGTTAACCAAAAAGGTTTTGCAGACCGTTTGCCTGCCGGATTGATACTTTTGATACCAGGCTTTGTGTTCTTCCCAAGTAATGATATGATCGCGAAACATGAATGAACGAACTCTTTCCGAATTCCTCCATTGCAAAAGGAGCGGCAAATGTGTTTCATCCAGATCGATAAGCGCGCATTTCTCCAAATGAACCATATGTCACCTCTCTCAAGAAATATCCTTACAGAGAAAAATATTGAATGACTTTATAGATAGCCTTGATGACGTCCTGTACAACCTCATCCGTCATTATTTGCAGGGCAAGATAATTTTGCCATAACTCCATCCGCCCCCAGGTAGACGATCTTAATTACTGTATTCAACGAGGTTTGTCATGTGAATCTTGAATCCACCAAATGCATCCAAAAAATGATGTGTTGTAAATTTCTTTCTTATTTATTCAGCAGTCTTAGGTTAATGAACTACACGACTTATCCTGCGTGGAATATATATACACCAGCCACGATTATATCAGGCTCCAAGAAGCCGACAGGGGTGGGTACGATTGCTTGCGACCGTTGATGATCAACTCCGCACAATGTTTCAAGGGAAGAACGTTTTAATTACGGGAGCAACCGGTACGTTGGGAGAAGCCTTAGCCCTTCATATTCAAGCCTACGCTCCTCGTATCATACGCCTGTTCAGCCGCGACGAGCATAAACAATTTTTATTAAGTCAAAAGTTGGGGAACGCCTCCCTTTTCCGTTTCCTGATTGGTGATGTAAGAGACTACGAACGGCTTCTCCGTGCGACGGAAGATGTGGACATCGTCCTGCATACCGCCGCGATGAAGCATGTGCCGATTTGCGAATACAATCCTTTCGAAGCGATACAAACCAATGTGATGGGTACACAAAACGTCATTTTGGCCTGCATCCAGAACAAAGTAAAAAAATTACTGGTCACAAGCAGCGACAAAGCGGTTTCTCCTCTCAACACCATGGGTGCGACCAAATTATTGGCCGAACGTTTGGTTACGGCTGCCGCTTATGCAAAGGGAAGTGCGCCTACTGTCTTTTGCTCCGTCCGCTTCGGCAACGTCATCGGTTCGCGTGGTTCCGTCGTCCATACTTTCCTTCGCGATCTTAAACAACATAAGCCTTTACGAGTCACAGATCCAAACATGACCCGGTTCATGATGTCGGTCGATCAAGCGGTAGCATTGGTATTAAAAGCTTTGCTGTTATCGCAGGGCGGGGACGTATTCGTGTTAAAAATGCCAGTTGTACGCTTGAATGATCTTGTTCGTGCTCTGATTGAACAAGTGTGGATAACCCCTGATGAAAGAGCCAATGCAGAGCAAGCAATTCAAATTATCGGGGTTAGGCCCGGAGAAAAAACCTACGAGGATCTTCTGAGCGAAGAGGAAGGGGAAAATGCCTTAGAATGGAAGGATATGTTCGTTCTCCCTCCTTGGTGGCATATAGATCATTTATATCCGGGAGCAACCAAATGCAAAGATCGGATCTACAGTTCAAAAGACTTGGAACCGTTGGACCTGGATGCGTTGCGATCACTTCTCCACCAATCCAGGGTCTTGGAATCATGCAATTAAACATTAAAAAGGGAAGACCTGCTCAAAAGGCAGGTCTCCATCTTACGTTGATCAAAATGGGTGGTGCTGCGTAATCAGAGAAAAATCCCCCATCGCCTGGGAACCTAAGCCAATAAGTTGAATCCTGTCAAATCCGTTGACGGTAAATATCGTACATTGTCCTGCTTGTAGTGTAATGGCTTTGACTATAACACGGTCAAACATGAATTGGAACCTGACTTCATTGGCAGAGCCCGGACTGGAAACCAACTTTCCCGATGCGCCGATTACTTCGTTCGTCGTAAAGAGTTCGATAGTGTCACCGTCGGTAACAAACCATGAACTCTGTAAACAGTTTTGAATGGTTTCACAGTGAGGACAAAAAAAGGATGACTTATCGTTATTCATTTCTTTTCCCTCCCGTTCCGTTTAATATATCCATCGCAAGCTAGCCTCGACTGAGCGAATGGTCCGGGTACACTCATCTATTTTTCTAAATCAGCGGATGTTTGCCACAATTTGATTACGCTTCTCATATAATTCTACAGGACTGTAATCCAATATAGGAGGGCTCTGATATGGCAAGATCAAAAACAAATACGATCCAAGTTAACAAACAAATTGTGAAGTTCAACTACCCGTCTTCATGCAGAAAACGGGTGCGACCGAGAAAAAAAAGACGCATACGCGAAAACATATGCGGAAAAATATTTCAGTTATGCGATGATGAGCCCAAAACTTACTTCACGGCAGTAAACTCCCTTCACCCCGCCATTGTGCGAGTAGACAATAGGACCAAAGGTAAAATGATAGCCAAAATCATAATGAGACGTAGAAAACAGATTGTAGGAACGATCAGGCAAGGACAACAGGTCTCTTTCTCCGTCCCGACCATTCGAAAACTGCTCATCTCCTGCAGTGGGGATAATGGGGTTTGTAATGGGGCTTATCGGATTAGTCTGAGGTAGCCATTGCTGAAGTATCTAAAGGAGGACTTACATGCAGACACAGCGTTTACAGGAATCCCGTCAGCACTTACAAGCTGTACTTGAAAGATGGTATGTTTGGTTAGCTTCTAATCCCTCTGTGCTTTTCCATCCAGTAGACCAAGAGCGAATGATGGAACCGATCATTCACCTACGGCAAACTCATAACTGGATGAGCCAAGGAGCGATTGCAAAAACGGAATGGTTCTTTGAAGCAGGCTCTCAAAGACTCTTGGAACGCATAAGGAATGGAGACTATGACATCTATGAGTAACGATGTGAGCGACTACACAATTTTAATAGAAAAGGGATGCAGATCCTGGAGAAAAGGCGACGACTATGAAGGTATCCTCTCGCTTCAACAGGCCTGTCTTTTATGGCTTGACAAGCTCGAACAGGAAGACAGGGAGGACGCTGGTCCGTCGCATCCCGAGTATGACCAGATCACCCAAACGATTTGCAAACTGTTGAACGATTTGGAGCAATCCGATATTGCGTTAGCCATGGATGTGATGGAGTACGAACTATTGCCCCGGCTGAACCAGGAAAATCCAGTATTTGAAGGGAGTCCGTCCGATGTCAAACACGACTCTTGAAGACAATCTGCAATCTCTTCCTCAATACTTGAAGGACTTGGTGGCGGAGATGGATATGGACGGGGATGCTCAAACAAAGATTCAGATCATTCAAGGAAACAAGGGTTTTCCAGTAGCACTTCTCTCCTTTGGAAACGGAACTGTCCATTCAAACAGCCTCGTCGATCCGTGGCTTGAAGCAGAGGTTTGGGCGGAGACACTTGAATACAAAAATATCAGGCTGCATTTCATTTACGGATGCGGCCTTGGCTATCCGCTTCTGGAATATGCAAAACGCAAAAAGCCCTACACGGAAACCATCATCTTCGAACGGAATATCAACTTGTTTTACGCGATGCTGAGCTGTATGGACGTGCGTTCTCTGTTGAATGACCCGACCATCCATTTCCTGGTCGGAGACCAGCAGCAAATGATTTCACAATTTAGTACATTTATGAACGGAGAATTGCTGCTCATATCCACCATGCTCTCCTCCTCTTTCACTTGGCTTGCCCATCGTATTGAGAAACAAACATACATGCAAATTCATGAGTGGATTTGGAATCTGCTTGCTTTATTCTCGGTAAATATCGGCAACACGGTTCACGATACATTGGTAGGTTTGTACAATACGCTGGATAATGCCGGAAAAATTATTGAAAGCCCGGCATTGTCATCACTTCGCAACGCTTTCGCCGGTAAGCCCGCATTTATTGTCTCGAATGGTCCTTCCTTGGATAAAAATGCTGATCGTTTGGTCAATGCCGTCGGAAAGTCCCTTATTATTACTGCGGAATCCGCGTTGCTTCCTTGCTTGAGACGGAATATTCAACCTGATGCCGTTTGTGTGCTGGAGCGATCCTCTAACAGTTACCACCTCCTGTTCGAACGTGAGAAGCTGCCGACGGATCTGGTGCTTGTTGGGCTATCCCTAATCGATCCGCGAATTCCGCAATCCATTGACTGCCCTTGGATTCCGGTTTTCCGAAGGGGAGAGCATTCAGCGCAATGGGTTAGGGAAGCCATCATGGAGGACAAAGCAGAGCTGTTGGGAGGCGCAACATCTGCGCACCTTGCCTTCGAATTCGCGCTGTGGGTCGGCGCGGACCCGATCATTTTCGTTGGTCAGGATCTGGCTTTCGGGCATGACAATGCCACACACAGCAAGCTGTCGATCTATGCGGAAGACGATACGTCCACCTGGACGCAATATTTATATACCCAGCCGTCCTTTTTCGTTCCGGGCGTGGATGGTCAGCCTGTACTCACGTCCAAAACCTGGTTCGACTTCAAAACCTGGTTCGAAAATCAAATCCGTTTATATCCGAGTCGCACATTCATCGACGCAACAGAAGGCGGAGCTTTGATCCAGGGAACGAGGTTAGTAAGCCTTCAAGAAGCGATTGAAGCGTACTGCAAGACCCCTCTCGAACAGACACTGGCTCAATACGTCCAAAGCATCGCAGACGATAAGGTGAAGCATTTCACAAAGGAAAAGTACGAGACGTTACTTCAACGATTGCGACAGGTTCGGGATAACATGGTTCACCTCTCGATCATCGCGGATAAAGACATTCAAAACTGCCGCTTGATCGAGAGAGCATGTCATTTACATGCCAAATATCCAGAAACCGAAATTCCAGCTTTTATCACCGACCTGGTCATACAAAACATCAGCGCTCATCAAAAATATACAGACGATACCTACATCTCCACCTTTGTTCAGCACGTTGTCTTTGCTTTCCATAAGCAGATCA
This sequence comes from Paenibacillus sp. FSL H8-0034, assembly GCF_038000305.1. Taxonomy (NCBI): domain Bacteria; kingdom Bacillati; phylum Bacillota; class Bacilli; order Caryophanales; family Paenibacillaceae; genus Paenibacillus; species Paenibacillus sp. FSL H8-0034. The sequence continues at coordinate 1,640,050 of NZ_JBBOBS010000001.1, read as the reverse complement.
ACGATCTTGGCGAAATCGACACTGTGGAGCGGATCCGGGATGTCACTCAACTGCACCTTAACATGATCATGTACATCAAACGAATTTTCGAATTGGTCACCGAACAGTTTATCGCTGTGGAAGAGCGATTAACAGAACGCTACTTTTCGGAGCATGAACACAAATAAAGGTACATTTTCCATGCCCTCCTGTATGTACCCATACTCTTTATAAAGTCAACCATATACTAATTTAGTAAGACAAATCATCCCAAGTACTATTAAGGAGGAAATTACATGAGTTGTTCTGGATCCAGTAATTGTTGCGAACAGCCGATTCAATCTGCTTGTTTGGCGAAACAAAACTACACCATTTCTACCACGGGTGCGACAATTTTTGGTCCCAACCCGATTCAGGTGGCAGCTACGGGCGTTTTATCCAATGATTCCTCAACCTCGGCATCATTGACGTTTACTTTCCGTAGGGGTGCAACGATTGTTGCAGCGTATACGTTGACCTCAGGGCAATTACGGTCCTTTACCGTTCCCGCCTTTACCTCCATCAGTGCTACTGCAACAGTAGCCAGCGCTGTCGCTGACCTTTGCATGACCGAATTTTTCCGACTCGCCATCTAATTTATAAGGAGGGACTTGGGTATGCCATCCCCTCCCATATTCCAGTTTGGAAGGAATGACGGCTGTCGAAGCTTTTCTCGACAGTCGTTCTTTTTGATCAGAATGCTTTGACTTTTGATATTCCATCCAGTAGAAAAGGACTGATAATCGATGGATGTTACATTGGAATTTGATCATTTAAATACTTATTGTCCTGTTTGCTTATCTAAAGATATTCTCGAAAAATCTTTGTTGTCCAACATAGGATTTATGTCTGTTCCTGGTGTGTGGCATTCACAATGTCTCACTTGCGGTTCCTATTTCGTTAATCCTCAACCTACTGAAGATAGCCTTCATTTATTCTATCGATCTAACCAAACGGAAGATGAAGTAGAAGAAAAAATATTAAGTTCTTCAGTTGACCGCTACTTTAACCCAACTAAGAAAGAATACTTTTTAAATCATAGAGTAAAGCCAATAAAAAAATATTTGCAACCTGACGCTAGCATGATAGATATTGGCTGTGGAGCGGGTACTTTTGTTCGTTTTATGAAAGACGAAGGCTTTGGGGCAGAAGGAATCGACATCTCCAAAAGGTCTATTGAATTTGGAATACGGAAATTGAATCTGGATAATCATCTGCATGTTTGCCACTGGAATGGCTTGAAACAAGACAATCAAACCTATGATTTAGTCACAATATGGACCTTACTTGAACACTTAAAAGAGCCTGAAGAACTTATTAAGTTCACAGCCGAAGTTCTAAAAGCAGAGGGATATTTGATAATAGAGGTTCCCACGGTAGATAGCTTATTGTTTGATGTAATGAAAGAAAATTATTTTTGGATGATGCCGCCTTACCATCTATTTTTGTTCTCGGTAAGAGGCCTTAAAGATATGTTGAACCGAAATGGGTTTGATGTCATTGAAGAATATAAAATGCCATCGAATTGGAATTTTATAAGCTCAATTTGCAAGAGCCTTGATATTGAATATGAATTTCAATTCGTTGTTGACTCAAAGCTGAAGTCAATCTTTAATCAAGCTGATAAAATATTTGATCAAATAGCTCATCAAAATGGATTGAATTCTACTGTACAATTAATTTGTAGACTGAGAAAATAAGAGAAAATTCCGCCTAAATAAGCGTTCATTTGTTGTTAATACTCTTTCATTTCCGAAATTTGTATATTTGTATTTATCATCTTAAGATATATAATGTGGACAGCTCATCTTTTGACTGTACTTTGGCATTGAATAAACCAAATATCGGTAAACCGTCATTTATGATATTGACTCTATCAATCAAAGGAGTTTGGATATGAAGGATTTTGGACTGTATGTCGTTCTCTCACTCATAGTGCCAATTATCGTACTGCTGCTGATCATTACTTTGAAAATCATTAAAGGTAAACAAATTCCAAACAGCGATTACACCCCATTGGATTACATTACTGGACAAACTCCTATCGAATTCCATGAAGAGAAAAAAGAAAAGGAACACAAGGATGACCAAGGCGATGATAAAGACAAGCACACCCCTGTGAAGGAATAATAACCCGACACTTTCGTTGCTGTTATAAAGCACAATAAAACACAAAAAGCTCACCGCCTTTAGATTCATGCTCTAAAGTGGCGAGCTTTTTCTTTTGGTTCTCCGATTTAGTATGTATGGGCTTCCAGATACTGCTCCCAGACGCTAGATGACGATTTTGATCAGACCACCAAATTCAAGCTCGTCAAACTTGCGAATCGTAGCTTCCTTCTGAATACTCCAAATACATTGCTCCAGACTGCACGTTAGCGGCACATCCAGTCGAATCGTAGCCAAGTCCTTGGACAGCATCAGCATGTCCCTGTCAGACTCGATTTTGGTTCGAACGCCTTTGGGCAGCGATTCCAGAGCATCCAATACACCTTCAACGGTTTGATATTCCTGAACTAATTTTAAAGCGGTTTTTTCACCGATTCCCCGAACACCGGGATAATTGTCGCTGGTATCGCCCATAAAGCTTTTCAACTCAATAATCTGATAGGGATGCAGCTGTTTTTCCTCCCACAAAACCTGCAGATCATAGGTCAAGTAATTCAGCTTGCCTTTTTTCATAATAATGACATGGATTCGCTCCGAAATCAGCTGCAGCATATCATGGTCCCCGGTCAAAATATAGACATGCGCTTCCTCGCTGATCGCCTTGGCTACCGTACCGATACAATCATCGGCTTCGTAGCCCTGCACACCGAGATTGAGTATGCCCATTTCTGCGACAACTTCCTTTACCAGCTCGAATTGGGGAATCAGCTCTTCAGGCGGGGCCTTTCGATTGGCTTTATAGGAATCGAACAGCTCCGCGCGAATCGTCGTCCCCCCCAAATCCCAACAGCACACCACATGAGTAGGCTTGAATGTTTTGACCGCATCGAACAAATATTGAATAAAGCCGTAGACCGCATTGGTCGGCAGTCCTGCGCTTGTTTTTCGGATATATCCACTATACGAGGTTGCATAAAAGGCTCTGAATAATAAGGCCATACCGTCGACAATTAACACTTTAGGTTCGGTTGATAAATCAGAATTCGTTTCCACTCTGTACACTCCACTCCCTGGCAATCTGAACTATTGCTTCCTATTGTACCAGATTAACGGGTATAAAGTGAACGGTTGCTATATAGAAGTTGTACTCAGATCCAGGTGTTACCTTTTTATGTGTACAGCGCGGTATCCGTTCGGCACTGTACCTGTGTGTGCTTTAAACAGTTTGCCAAAATAATTTTTGTTGTCGTATCCAAGCATATCGGCAATTTCCTCAATCGACTTATCGGTGATCTCCAGGAGTTCCTTCGCTTTTCCCATTTTTATCCGGGTTACGTATTCGACAAAGTTCTCCCCTGTTTCCCTTTTAAACAGCCGACTTAAATAACTCGGATGAAGATGGAGATGCGTGGCCGCGTCCTCAAGCGAAATTTTCTTGTCCAGATGATTGTAAACAAAACGCTGGCATTCCACAATCTCGCGGTTATGAGATTCACGGTATACTTGTCCAGCCCATTGAATAGCCTCCCAAAGATAACCCTTTAGCCACAGCTCAAGCTCACGAACGGACGACAACTCGAGTAAATCATGGTGCAGCAGCTCCGAGGAGAACGTTGAATTGTAATGCTGCAGCGATTTGAGACGCAGACGTACATCAAGAATCATTTTCAGCAGCCATTCCTTTACCTCCATGGGGCGGAAGCGATGATATTGTATGAATTCCATCCATTTTGAGACATAGTCGTCAATCATCTCATTGCGCTCCTCGAATATCGCGCGGCGAAATTCCTCCAGTGCCGGCATGTACTGCTCCAGCAGCAGATCGCCTTCCCCAAAGCTTTCCCTCACATGCTCCAGCTTCATCACGGAGGATTCCGGCAAGTAAAAGCGGGGATTTTTCGTATCCACCATATGGAACAATTGATCCTTGAGAGAGCGAGCATCTTTTACCGGATTTCCTGTAAGAAATGAGAAGGGAATTTTTGTATATTGAAGCAGGCAGCTCTGGATTTCTCTCAACGTCTGAGTTACCTTCTGACTGTTATTGATATGAAGCTGCGAATAGTGAGGAAATAGCAGAACAATCTCCCCTGTATCGTACGTAAAAAACACCGTTTCTACGTGATCAACCAGAAGCTCTTCCATAATGTTCTCAATGGTATATACGAATAAATCCTTTGACTGAAATCGATTCACAGCCTCTTTAAGCTGATTCGCATAACCGAAAACCGGCAATACAGCATGTTCTCCCCATTTGATACCGAACTCTTCAGCCTTGCGATTCCACTCTACGGTATCGAGAAGAGGCTCATTGACCGTACTCCGGATAAAATGACGCTTTGACGCGCTTCGGTTCAGCTCAACCTCCCTCTCCAGCTTTAAGCTCTTCGACAAAACACCGGCTTCCACATCCAACTGCTCCTTCAACTGCAGGAGCACCTCAGTAATGAGGCGTGCATTCATCGTTTCCTTTAACACATATTCACTCACTGATAGCTTCACAGCTGCTTGGGCATACTGAAAATCATCATGGCAGGATAAGATGACAACCTTCAGCATGGAATGATTCTCTCGCAACGATCGGATCAATTCAAGTCCGTTCAGACCGGGCATACCAATGTCACTGATCAGTACATCCGTCTTGTCCTTACGTCCAGCCTCAAGTGCTTCTAAAGGATCGTCATACGTTCCCGCTAAGCGAAATCCCAGCTCGCTCCATTTGATCGATGTTTCCAAAAATTCAAGTACAGGCAAATCATCATCCACGATCATAACTGAATACATCGTTTTCCCCCTTGTCCGCATTCTCGGGAAAACGCAGCACGATACACGTTCCCCGATCTGGTATGCTGTCGATGTCATAGTCGAACCGATCACCGTAAATCAGCTTTAATCGTTCAAATACATTATTAATTCCGATACCTGATAATAAATCTTTATGGCTCTCTTCCGTATGATCCCGCAATTTAGCTTCGAGGTGAGCACGCAGCGCAATGAGCTTCTCCGAAGTCATACCAATGCCTGAGTCGCGGATCTCCACCTGTAATCGTCCATCCTCACACTTGCATGAAGCAATAATAATTTCCCCAGGCTTGCTTTTCAATCCGTGAATATAAGCATTCTCGATTAGCGGCTGGAGTATAAATCTGGGTACTTTGAGCATCAGCGTATCGGAAGCAGCCTCAATACGCAGCACCACACGGTCTCCATGGCGGGAGTTCAATAACCGGACATAGTGTTCATTAATATCAATTTCCTCATGCAGCATGATGAACTCATTGTTACGGTTGATCGTCATCCGCAATACCGAGGATAAGGAGCTAATCAGTTCAGCATTCTCCTCATCGCCCTTCATGATGATTTTCAGCCTGATCGAATTCAATACATTGAACAAGAAGTGCGGATTGATCTGCGCCTGCAGCATCGCAAGCTCTGCCTTACGCTTTAACTCCTGCTCTCGGCGGTTTTCTTTAATCATTCGTTCAATACGGCCAATCATCCGGTCAAAAACATAGCCGAGCCGTCCGACCTCATCGCCGCCGGTTATATTGGAACGCTCACTGAGCTGACCGGACTCAATTTGGACGACGGTCTGGACAAGCTTCGCAATCGGTTTCGTCAAGGCGCGCACCATATAAAGAAGGATGCCAACAAATACAATCAAAAATAGCAGTTGAATCAGAAAATCAGTCTGACGGAATGATTCAATTTTTTGGGCTGCCTTCTTGTAAGGACTCATACTCACCAGCCGCCACTCCGGGGTTATTTGCTCGCTAAGCATTATATATTCTTCCCCCGCTACCTTCAGGAATGAAGAACTATTACTCGTCGGCAATTGATCATAGTAAGGAAAAGTTGTCCCGATGGAGCTATAATCCTTATCTACCACTACATGGCCTTGGCGGTCGATAATGACCATGACTTCATCAGCTTTATATTGATCGAATAACTGCTGGAAATTATCCATCTCCGAACTGACTATAACATAGCCGTAGGTGGTTGAGTTGGTGCGTAGCGGCTTGGCTGCCGTGAGCAGATAAGGCTTATTTAATGTTTGAATATCATCGTTAGGTTCCGCCCCAACCCACTTCACATTATAACCGGATACCTTATCAATATCCTGAAACCAGCTTTTATCGAAAATATTCCGCGGATCTTTGCTGAACGTTGAGTACGATGCGACGTACTCCCTGTTAGGCAGCAGTATAGTTACGTTCAGATGTCCAAGTGAGTTAATGACCGTTTCCAATCTTTTAGAAATTTTTTGTTTGTGAGACAAAACATCTCCCTGGCTCGTCGATTCATTGATTCGCCCCAGCTCCAGGATCGAAAGCTGCAATTCCTCATCAAATTGAACAAAATTCATCACATAAACCATATTTTTGATTTGTCCCGCTACAAACTGGTTGACGATTCTCATGGCTTCCTGAGAGTTCTCCGTCACCTGAGAACGAACAACATCTCTCGTCAACAGATTGGATACATATAATGAAACGATTGACGGCAGAACAAGACAAATCAGAATCGTCAACATGAGTTTATTGCGAAGCGATAAGGTACGAAGCCACCCTGGCACTACAAACCGCCTGCCTTTCCTTTCGTATGAGAAAAATATGAGAAAAAGAGGAGGCTTATCGCCTCCTCTTTTAGTATAACATTAGAATGCTTGAGTTATCAGCGCAGCTGATCCATTCTAATGTTACAGCAATGTTTATTTGTTGCTATTCTTGATTTCTTCAATTTTAGTTGTTGCCGTTTGAATCGTTTTATCCAGATCCTGCTTACCAACCAAGTACAGCTCCACTTGATTCATATATTCCTTTTCTTGCTGCAACGCATACGTTGGAGGTACTACCAGCTTCGTTGCTTTGTTCACCTTCAGTGTGCTCAACAATGATTCTTTATCAATGAACTTAACATTTTCTGGTTTGCCGCTTTTTAGAATGGCATCAACGTTTTGGTTAATATCAGCTTTTTTCCAACCGGAGAAGAACAAGCCTTGTGTTGTAATACCTTCAGTTGTATACCACTTCACAAAATCATAAGCTTCCTGCTTATGCTTGGAGGATGCTGCGATACCCATGAAGTCTGCGCCAATTTCTGTTAAACCGTTTGTATCCTTGGCGTCATATTTTGGGTAAGGTGCAAATACGGTGTTAAATTTACCGTTCATTGAAAGCTCCCCAACCATCCAGTTTCCAGTTGCAAGCATGGCTGTTTTACCCGCATAAAACACATCGCGGTAATTCATTTTTTGGGATACAACTTCGAAGTATGGAACAGAAGTCTTGTCCACATTTTCCATCTTGTTGCGCAGATCTAGAGAGTAACGAACTTTCGGGTTATCGATATTCGCTGAGCCATCTGACTTAACGAGGTACGGATTTTCCATATCATTATTTAACGCAAGAAGCGCGTAATCCTTCCAGTTGTGGAAATAGGAACCATATGTCTTGGAGGCTCCTTCACCCTTGGTCATTTTCTTCGCGTATTCGGCATAATCGTTCCAAGTCCATTCGGTCGGAACCGGAAGCTTCGCTTCATCCAGCTTGTCCTTGTTCAGCATAATGAACCATTCGATCATTTTACCAGGTAAAGCATAATATTTGCCGTTCACGATAGGATCGATTTTGTATTCGTCCTTAACGACAATGTTGTCTTTCTTCAAATAATCATCTAGAGGCTCCAAAATCCCTGCACCTACACGTTGGGCAAAATCAGATGCACTGGAATACATCACGACGTCCATTTGATCACCAGAAGCGGCCAGAAGGTCCATCTTTTTCATACCTTCCTGGGAATCACCCTTCTCGGACATCCCCTCATATACCACTTTAACGTTTGGATGCGTTTTGTTGTAAGCATCAACCGTAGCATTCCAATTCCCTTGAGCTTCGGTATACCAAGCCTGAACCTTGATCGTTACAGGCTCCTTGGAACCTTCATTACCGGCATTCGTCGATGATCCTGCATTATTATTGGTGGCACCGCATCCAGCAAGTGCGGTTGTGGTTAATAGTAAACCGCTAAGCGTTAATAAACTCTTTTTCATATAAACCCCTCCATATACGAACTTTTTATTTTGAAAACCGTTACATTCCGAATATAACAGACGCTTTATTCGAGCAGAAGTCAATTTTTTAACCTATTCCACTCTTATTTTGACCTTTTCCAATTGCTTGAATTGCTTATCCTTTGACTCCACCGACCGAAATACCCTCGATAACATGTTTTTGACCGATGATAAAAATGATCAACAGAGGCAAAATGGCAGACACTGCTCCCGCCATGATCAAGGAGTATAGCGCACCGTTCAGAGTCGCAAAAGACTGAATACCGAGCTGGATCGTAAACAATTCTTTTGATTTCAGGAAAATAAGCGGACCTTGATAGTCGTTCCACGTCCAGATAAAACGCAGAATCGCATACGTCGCGATCGCCGGACGAACTAATGGTGTACAAACTGAGAAGAAAATTCGTATATGTCCTGCCCCATCCATTTTGGCCGATTCAATGTATTCATCATGAATCCCCAGGTAAAATTGCCGAAGCATGAACGTCCCGAGTACGCTGAACGAGCCCAGCAAAATCAAACCAAGGTGGCTGTCGAACAGTCCGATCCAGCGAAATATTAAAAACTGAGGAACCAATATCGCTTGGCTCGGGATCAGATAGATCGCCAATATGATCATGAAAAACAAACCACTGCCGCGGAACTTGATCTTCGCAAAGGCATATGCCGACATACAAGCAAGTGTGACGGACAATAAAGTCGTTCCCACTGTAACCTTGATCGAGTTCCAGTAAAAAAGCGGAAACTGCGTCGTAGTCCACACCGTCGTATAATTCTCAATCAAATTCCAGTGCTTCGGAATCCATTCGATCGGAAAAGTAAACACATCGACTTCCGGCTTCATCGATGCGGAAATCATCCATAGAAAGGGAGACATGAATACGAAGCCAAGCACACACATAATCGCAGTCAAAATCACTTTTTTTATAACATTCCACTTATTCATCAGATTCATCCTTTCCTCAATTAATAATTAACCCATTTGCGTTGGCCATACCACTGTATAAGTGTGATGATCAGAACGAATATCAAGAGCACAATAGCCATGGCGGACGCATAACCCGACTGCAAATTAATGAATGCTGTTTCATATAAACGATACACGACCACGGTTGTAGAATTAGCAGGGCCACCGCCGGTCAGAACGGCTATCACATCGAATACCTTAAATGATCCGATGATGCCCGTGACGAGCAAAAAGAATGTAGTTGGTGACAACAGCGGCACGGTGATGTTGAAAAACTGTTTAATCTTCGAGGCGCCATCAATGTCCGCAGCTTCATAAAGATCATTCGGTATGGATTGCAAGCCGGCCATGAATACAATCATGTTATAACCGATATTCACCCACACCATCAGCCCCATCACACAATATAAAGCTACATCCGGATCGGCCATCCATTTAGGTGGGTTGGCTACTCCAAATGACATCAGCATCTGGTTAATCGGTCCGAAGCTTGGGTGGAACAACACCTGAAACACAATCGCTACAGCGACAATACTTGAGATGTACGGAATGAAATAAACAAGCTTAAATATATCCTTAAAATAAATCTTTTTATCAATGACGACCGCCAACACCAGAGATACAATCAAGGTGATGGGTACGACAAACAATAAAATCAGGTTGTTTTTGATGGATAGCAGGAATATGCTGTCGTGCGCAAGCTTAATGAAGTTGTCAAAGCCTAAGAACTTCATTTTGGAAAAGCCGGCGACAAAATTCCAGTTCGTAAAGCTAAGCAGAAATGAAGCTATAATTGGAAAAAGCGTCAATATAAACAGGCCAATTAGCAGCGGACCAATAAATAAATATCCAGCCAAATCCTCACGCCATTGTTCTTTGGAGCTTTTCCGTTTTTTTTGTGCCTTTTGTAGATCGTTTGAGTGCGTTTGTGATTCAGTTGCCATGAAGTTCACCCCAAGTCTTGTTTTTAATCATTCTACCTTCCCGAAACTGTGAATGTAAGAAATAATATTAACTCTTTCAGGTAAAGTTTTGACATCAATTTTCCCGCTGGCTCTTTAAATTCTTTATGTAAATCAATTTTTTCCCATCGTGTCGTTTCCTAACCATACCTTTAATTGGATGCAGTTACTGATTTCTACCTGTTCAGCTGCCTTTCGCACTTCTTCCCATAATAAATATCCCCTTCAAGTTCACTCATTCCTCCATACCATGAAGGTTGATTTGAGTGTCTACTTAAAGGGGATATGGAGCTTACCCATTAATTTGAAGGGATCGCACAGGACCATGCAGAATTTAACCGCAGGTACAATTCAGCACCGGCTTGCGTGCAGCCAAGGTTTCATCCAAACGGCGAACATCTGTTGTATAAGGAGCATTGTGAAGCAGCTCTGGCGTCTCTTCCGCTTCCTTGGCAATTCGGATCATCGTATCAATAAAGGCATCCAGCGTTTCCTTGCTTTCGGTTTCCGTCGGCTCGATCATGATGCACTCCTCAACATTCAGTGGAAAATAAATCGTCGGCGGGTGGTAGCCAAAATCGAGCAGCCGCTTCGCGACATCAAGTGTACGAACGTTGAATTTTTTTAACCCCCGACCCGACAGTACAAACTCATGCTTACAGACGCGGTCAAAAGGAGCCTCGTAATATGGCGCCAAGCGGCGCAGCATATAGTTGGCATTCAGCACGGCACACTCCGATACCCGACGCAAGCCCTCCGGACCGTATGTACGAATATACGTGTAGGCACGAACCAGAATACCGAAGTTGCCGTAAAAGGCTTTGACCCTCCCGATCGATTCCGGCCTGTCATAATCAAAGTAATACGTCCCATCCTTAGCTTTAGCCACGAGCGGCTTAGGCAGGAAGGGTATCAGTCGCTGCTTCACGCCAACCGGACCTGCACCCGGACCTCCACCGCCGTGCGGTGTGCTCATCGTTTTGTGCAAATTCAAATGGACGACATCGAACCCCATATCACCTGGACGCGTGATGCCCATAATCGCATTGGAATTGGCTCCATCATAATAGAGCAGCCCCCCTGCCTCATGCACAATCGCCGCAACCTCGACAATCTGTTCCTCGAATAAACCAAGCGTATTCGGATTGGTCAGCATCAGCGCTGCCGTATCCGGCCCAACAGCCTTGCGCAGCGCATCCAGATCAACAAGCCCTTTCGCATTCGACGGGATCGTGATCGTATCAAAGCCTGCCACAGTCGCACTCGCTGGATTCGTACCATGCGAGGAGTCCGGTACAATAACCTTGGTCCGATAATCGCCGCGGCTCTCGTGGTAAGCACGAATCATCATCAGTCCGGTCCACTCGCCATGCGCGCCTGCTGCGGGCTGCAGCGTCACCTGATCCATGCCCGTAATCGCAGCCAGATCGTTTTGCAGCTGGTATAAGAGCTCCATCGCACCTTGAATAGAGCTTTCGGGCTGGTAAGGGTGAATCTTGGCGAAGCCGGAAAAACGGGCGACATCCTCGTTAATTTTTGGATTATATTTCATCGTGCAGGAGCCAAGCGGATAAAAACCGTTGTCAATGCCGAAGTTTCTCCGAGATAGCGCTGTATAATGCCGAATCACGTCTACCTCGTACACCTCAGGCAATTCCGCCGGCTTTGCACGGAGCAGGTTCCCAGGGATCAGCTTATCCGTGTCTGTTCTCGGTACATCACATTCTGGCAAGGAATAGCCGACACGCCCAGGCTTGCTCATTTCAAATATAAGTGCCTTATCGTGCTTGATTTCCAATGTTTCACTCATAGGGCAGCCTCCAATTGTAGCGCAAATTCGTCGATTTCGGCTTTCGTTCGGCTTTCCGTCACAGCAATCAGCATATGGCCTGCAAGCGCCGCGTCATCTCTGCCTAAGTCATAGCCGCCAATAAATCCGGCTTCAAGCAGCTTTTCATTCAATGCTGTAATGGAAATGGAAGAGGATTCGGGCAATTTAATCACAAACTCATTAAAAAATGGCGTCCGTCCAAATGGAACCGATACACCGGATATACGGCTTAATACATCAGCGGCATAATGAGCCTTTTGTATATTCAGATCAGCTACCTCTTGAATTCCCTGCTTACCCAGGGTTGAAATATAGACAGAAGCACACAGCGCGAGCAATGCCTGATTGGAGCATATATTGGAGGTCGCCTTCTCACGGCGAATATGCTGCTCTCGCGTTTGCAAGGTTAGCACAAAGCCGCGTTTTCCGTCCCGATCCACGGTTTGTCCGACAATACGGCCGGGCATCCGGCGCATCCAGGCCGTTGATACTGCAAAGTAACCGCAGGTCGGTCCTCCGAGCGAGGCCGGAATGCCAAAAGGCTGCGCATCGCCAACGACAATATCCGCTCCAAGCGCACCAGGAGATTCCAGCAGCCCAAGAGTTAGCGGATTGGCGCTGACTACGAATAGAGCACCCGCTCCATGCGTTACAGGCTCGATAGCTCGCAAGTCCTCAATACAGCCAAAGAAATTGGGCGATTGGATCAATACAGCTGCTGTATCCGTGGTCACACATGCAGACAGCTCGTCCAGATCCGTGACTCCATCACGTATGCCCACCTCAACGATGTCCAGATTCAAGCCTTTGGCCGTCGCCGCCACAATTTGTCTCGCTTCCGGATGAATAGCGCGGGAAACTACAAGCTGCTTGCGTTTGGTTGCTCCCGATGCCAACGCACCGGCCTCCGCCAATGCGGTGGAACCGTCATACATGCTGGCATTGGCTACCGACATGCCGGTCAGCTCGCAAATATACGATTGAAATTCAAATATCGCCTGCAGCTCGCCTTGGCTGATTTCCGGCTGATAAGGCGTGTACGCTGTATAAAATTCGGATCTGGAAATCACATGATTAATAACAACCGGAATATGATGATCATAAATGCCTGCGCCCAGGAAGCTGGTATAACGGTCAAAATCGGCATTTTTCCCGGCTAATAACCGCATATGCTTTAACAGCTCACGCTCATTCAAAGCTTCCGATACTTCAAGACGTCCTTGAAAGCGTACGGAAGCTGGTATATCACTGAACAATTCTTCTACGGTTGTCATGCCAATCGTCTCCAGCATCTCCGTCTGATCCTGCTCGGTCATTGGCAAATAGCGGTGCTTCACTTGATCCACTCCTTATTTATGATCACGTTTATAAAATGGCGCCTTTACAACAATCGCTTTCAGTCGTTTTTCACGAATCTCCACCCACACCTCTGTACCCAATCCACTATATCCAGCTTCAATTAAGGCCAGACCGAGATTCCGCTTCAATGTCGGTGACTGCGTGCCTGAGGTAACCTCGCCAATGAGACGATCGTCAGCATATACCGGATAATGACTGCGGGGAATGCCGCGGTCGACCATCTCGATGCCTACCAGCTTGCGGGGAATGCCGCTTTCCTTTTGACGGATCAACGCTTCCCTGCCTATGAAATCCCCCTTATCCAGCTTCACAAAAAATCCGACCGAAGCCTCCAGCGGACTCACCAAAGCGGACAGCTCCTGCCCATACAGCGGCAGTTTGGCTTCAAACCTCAGTGTATCGCGCGCTCCCAATCCCACCGGCTGCAAGCCATATGCTTCGCCAGCCTCCATGAGCAGAGTCCAGACCTCTATGGCGTGCTCAGCAGCTACATAAAGCTCAAAGCCATCCTCACCCGTGTACCCCGTTCTAGACACAAGCGCCTTCAAGCCGCCGAGCTCAACATCGGTAAGGAAAGAAAAAGCTTTCAGCTCATGCACCGGAACCGACGTCACCTTACGCAATATCTCTTCAGCCGCAGGTCCCTGCAAGGCAAGCAAGGCAGTCTGCTCAGAAATATTGTTCAACTGCACCCCTTCAATCAGATGACTTTGCAGCCATTCCATATCCTTATCTATATTGGAAGCATTGATGACAAGCATGAATCGGTCAGCCTCCAGACGATATACGAGCAGGTCATCCACTACGCCCCCAGCCTCATTGCACATCAAGCTGTACTGAGCCTGGCCGTTACTCAGCTTCGTGACATCGTTGGTGGTCAGCTTTTGCACATAGGCTTCCGCATTCACTCCCGTAATCGTCACCTCGCCCATATGAGATACGTCGAACAAGCCGGCCTGGTGTCGAACAGCATCGTGCTCCTTTTGAATACCAGTAAACTGCACGGGAAGCTCCCAGCCTCCAAAATCAATAACCCTCGGAGTCCCATACTGTGTATAAATCGGGAATAGCGGCGTTCGTTTTAAATCTGACATACCCTCACCTCCATTGGATGTAATCATCGTTTCCGTCCTGTATGAAAAGCAAAAAAGACAGCGTGAAAAGCAGAGGCTCATCCTGTTTGAACGACCGTACCTGCTTCTCACTCTGTCCTTTGTACCTGAGAGTTACCTACCACCTAGTCTTCTGACCTGCAAAGAAAGGCTGTAGTTTCCCCATCGGTGCCACGGCTTATGATGCCGAAGTCTCTCCAGAGCTGCGTCCTGCAAAAGTCCTTTTGCCTGAGAGATTCACCTTGTCGGGTTTACTCCTTCGGCGCTGCCGTCAATGCGTCAGTCTCTCCTTATGCTCTCATCCGCTTATTCATTTCATACACTCATTATTACCTTACCGCTTATCTCATTGTCAACCTTATTTTGGCAGCATGGCTACTTTTTTAGCAGTAAACTTGACATGACCCACAGCGCTGATTTAGTCTGAAAGCATCCTATTCGCAAGTAGGCGGAACTAACAACAATTCGAAAGTGGGGCTGGCCATGTCGGTGGTTAAGGATCAATTGCTGTACAGTAAGGAGCATGAATGGGTAGAGGTGATTGGCGAGCGTACGATCCGGATTGGCATTACAGATTTTGCACAGTCCCAATTGGGCGATATCGTCTTTGTTGAGCTGCCTGAAGTTGGCACCGAGGTGTTAAGCGAAACCAGTCTCGGAAATATCGAGTCCGTCAAAACCGTCTCTGATGTATACGCTCCGATATCGGGTGTCGTCACCCAAGTCAACAACACTTTGCTGGATCAACCGGAAAACGTGAATAGTGATCCTTTTGGCGGAGGTTGGATGGTGGAGCTCGAAATCGATGACCATGCCAAGGAAGCGCTAACCCAGCTGTTAACTGCGGAGCAATATCGCGAATATACAGCAGAATAAAAGGATTACATAAATAAGCCTATGACCTTAAACGGTCTTGAATTCTTTGATGAAGGATTCAAGGCCTTTTTTGTTTACAAGATCAAATAAATGATTGAATAAATCATAATTATGAATTATAATTTCATTATATCGAAGGGAGCTGTGAAAATGACGACATTAGGACAACATACCTATTCAGAAATTAACGCACAAGCCGAGGCGATTTCAGCCGCATGGAACCAACTGGAGCTTCAGCAGGATTGGATTGAACGTTACTTGAATAACGCTGCTTTTGAAGAGATCATTTTTATCGGATCCGGTTCCTCGTACTATCAGGCACTTACGATGGCCGCTACCTGCAGAGCCTGGCTGGGAAGAAGTGCTGTTGCTTACCCATCGTCAGATTTGCTGCTGTTCCGTGAGCAAACAGCTCCTTCTTATCGCAATTATCTGGTAATTGGCGTGTCCCGTTCTGGTGAATCGACTGAGGTTGTATTGGCGCTGGAGTCCGTACAATCGCTTGCCAACTGGACGATTGCCGGAATCACCTGCTATGAGGAAAGCTCGATGGCCAAGCTGGCGGAATGCCTCGTCTCCCCACTCGGGAAAGAAACGAGCACTGTTATGACGAAATCACTCAGCAGCATGACATTTATGATGCAAGCGGCGATCGCCAAAGCCGCAGGCCGCCATGACCTGTTGGAGGAGCTTGCCAAAGTCGTGAAGCAGGATGGAGCTACCGTTCTGGCAGCCCAACCTTTTATTGATACCCTGGTACGTGAGCAATCTTTCATTAAATATGTATATTTGGGTATGGGAGCACTGTACGGTCTTTCATTGGAGGCTTGTTTGAAAATCAAGGAGATGTCCTATGTATGGACAGAAGCGTATGGAACGCTGGAATTCCGTCATGGTCCCAAATCGATCGTTGAGCCAGGTACGCTCGTCTGCCTGCTGCTGTCAGAAAAGGCTCGTGATTATGAATTGAAGGTTGCACGCGAAATGCAGGAGTATGGAGCGTTTGTACTGCTGTTAACAGCTAACAAAGGTGAGGATACCTCATTTGCCGATGCTGTGTTTGAAGTCGGCGGCAGCGACATTTCCGATGAAGCCAGAAGTGTACTTTACTTGCCTGCCTTGCAATTTCTAGGCTACTACACAGCCTTGAACCGTAATGCCGATCCGGATTCGCCGCGCAATTTGACACAGGTTGTGAAAATTTAGCGTTAGCTTTGTTACACAAAACTCAGCTTATGCTTACGATGTCAGTGTTCCTTAAGGAACACTCTTAGGAGGAATCATCCATGCCGTTAGTTTCATCGACAGCCTTATTGCAAGTTGCCCGCAGCCAAGGTTATGGGATTGGCGCTTTTAACGTACACACCTTGGAAATGCTGCAAGCCGTGGTAGACGCTGCGGAGGAAACGAATTCCCCGCTCATTCTGCAATCAACAGTAGGAACGGTCAAGCATCTGGGAGCTGACTATTTGGTCGCAGCTGCGACCACTGCCGCCAATCGTTCGGGTGTTCCCATTGCACTTCATCTGGACCATTGCACCGATTTTGATATGATCATTCACTGCATCCGCGCAGGCTATACCTCAGTCATGATTGATGCGTCGATGTTTGCTTTTGAGGAAAATGTGGCGCAAACCAAACGGATCGTGGACATCGCCCGCGCTGCTGGTGTGAATGTGGAAGCCGAGCTTGGGAAGGTTGGCGGCGTTGAGGACGATATCGTAGTCGCCGAGCACGAAGCGCTATTAGCTGACCCAGAGGAATGTGCCCGCTTTATTGAGCTTACCGGAGTTCCCACATTGGCTCCTGCCATTGGAACCGCGCACGGCATTTACAAGGGCGACCCGAATATCGATTTTGAGCGAATCCGTCAGGTGGCTGATCGCGTAGCGGTTCCACTCGTGCTGCATGGTGGCTCAGGTATTCCCGAGGAGCAGGTCAAACGCTGTATCTCGCTGGGCATGTCCAAAATGAATATCGCCACCGAAATACGCATCGTCTTCTCCGATGCCATTAAACAGGTATTCGCGCACAATCCGGATGAAAACGATCCACGTAAATATATGGTGCCTGCCAAAAAAGCCGTAAAAGAAGCGGCAATGGAAAAAATGCGGATGCTTGGCAGCATCGGTAAAGCGTCCGGTATCCGCTAAGGAGGCACTCATGATTACTACCGTAACCCTGAACGCAGCCATCGATAAAACCTACTATATACACAGCTTTCCACTCGGACAGGTATCCCGGGTACGACAGATGTACGCCGAGCCGGGTGGCAAGGGGATCAATGTAGCCCGTGTTATTCAGCAGCTGGGCTATCCGGTTCTAGCTACCGGTATCATTGGCGGTCATAATGGCCGGTTCATCGAACAAAAATTGGATGCGCAAGGAATCAAGCATGATTTTGTACAGATCGAGGAAGAATCACGGCTATGCCTGAACATGATTGATGAATCGAAGGGCTCTTCAACTGAGGTTCTGGAGCAAGGCCCATGGATTTCGGCTGCAACCTGGCAGCTTTTCCAGGCCAAGCTGGCTGGTCTCGCTGCACAGTCGCGTATCGTATGCTTCTCGGGAAGCTTACCGCAGGGCGTACCCACCGACGGCTACGCACAGCTGATCCGTATTGTGAAGCAAGCCGGAGCGCTTGCTTTTCTCGATACGAGTGGTAATGCGCTGCTGCAAGGGGTAGGTGCGCAGCCTGATTTTGTGAAGCCTAACGAAGATGAGGTCACTACTCTGCTTGGGGCTTTCATTGGGGGCAATACCGAGGATCAACCAGATATTGACCGAGCCGAGGGCTTGCTTCGCTTGCAGCAACAGGGCATCCCGCGTGTGACCGTTTCTCTGGGAGCAGCGGGTTCGATCAGTGCTTATGAAGGAGTATTATATCGGGTACAGGGCCCTCCTATTCAGGTAGTCAATACCGTTGGCTGCGGAGATTCCTTTGTCGCTGGCATGGCAATGGCTACTGCTCAAAACCTCCCGTTTCCCACCTGCTTGCAGTACGCTTCTGCCGTTGCTTCAGCGAATGCATTGACGGAACGTGCAGGTTATGTGCAGCTTCATGATGTAGATCGTTTACAAACAGAAATTACCGTAGAGCTTGTATAGCGAATCGACTATACAAGCTTTTTCCTGCTTTTTTATTTCCTCGGCTTGGATACCGACGAGCGAATAACAAGCTCTGGTGGCAGCACCATTCGCTGATTCATCGTATGACCGCCATTAATATGGCGAAGAATCATATTGACGACCTGAGCCCCCATGTCCTGAATCGGCTGGGCTATCGTCGTGAGCGGCGGGTCCACGATCGTGGCCAGAATCGTATTATCGAACCCTACGACCGATAAATCGTCAGGGATGGACAGCTTCATTTCGCGTGCAGCCTGAATCGTACCGATGGCCAACAAATCATTACAGGCAAACACGGCCGTACAAGCTTTAAGTCCCTGCAGCAGCTCACCTGCAGCTATTTTGCCGCTTTTCACACTAAAATCACTGATGCGCACCAGCTCAGGATGAAATGGAATCCCCGCCTCCTCCAAGGCATGCCGATAGCCGCGAATCCGCTCCTTGCTGCTCATGACTTCGGTATCCTCGGCAATTACGGCAATCTGCTTATGACCATTTTGGATCAAATAAGAGGTCGCCAAATATCCACCCTGAAAATCATCGACCAGCACGATATCCACAGCGACAGCCGGCATATCCCGCGCGATAAGTGCAACGGGGAGCTTCTGCCGAACCAATTCCTTTAATAAAGCATCATTGCGAACCCCTGTTGCGATAATGATGCCATCGACGCTTTTTTGCTTTAACAATGAGATGTAGCGTTCTTCTTTATCCAGACTGTTATCCGTACTGCAAATGACGACGTTAAAGCCCATTTCCTGGGCACGATCCTCTATACTTCTCGCAATCTCCGCAAAAAAAGGATTCGCCAAATCCGGCAGCAGCAGTCCCAGCGTATAGGTTTGCTTGCCGGTTAAAGCCGATGCAACAACGCTTGGCTGATAATTCAGCTCCTCCATAATTTTAATGACTTTATTACGAGTCTTTTCGCTTATGCGTCCCCCACGGTTAATAACCTTGGACACGGTAGCTATAGAGACACCCGCTTCCTTGGCAATATCGTAGATAGTAACCTTCATGCCATACCCAACTTTCCGCAAACAAATTAAAGCAGACGATTAAGCGCTTTACCTAAATATAAGAGAATTACTGCGATTTTGCAATGCATCTGGACGTTTTAGTGAATAAATAAAAAGGCACCCAACGGGTACCTGAGTCCTTACCTATGTTGTGAGCCAATCACCTGAAATCCCGCAAACGATTGCAATAGGACTCGAGTTCATCGAATGGAATGGTGTAGAAGGCCATATTGTTCACGATCGACTTCGTTGCATGAGGCAATAAAGTGAATCTGCCCAAAAGCCTGTCCAGATCGGGCTGATCAACAGGCGTCCAGAACTGAACCTGCTGCACAGCTTCGTTATCCGCTTTAATGACTCGAACCAATTCTCTTAAACCCTGAGCAAATACAGAAGTTTGACGATAGGCCTTTTGAATAAAGGCTACCTCCACCTGACAAATATGCCGATCTTCATAATCATGGGCACTGGTTCCATAGACAAAACCTGCAGTCCCGATCATCTCATATGGCTCTTCGTTGAAAATCATCAATGCTTTACCTAAGACCAAGGGACTGGCGATAAAACTCAGTTTCATTGCAAACGAATAAGGTAAATTCAGTTCACCATGGTGTTCGAGCAAAAAAGATATATATAATTCCAGATCCATTTCAAACTGACTAAGGCGAAATTGAAGTACCATTATTGAGGTTGTACTCTTAGGTTATCATTGGTTTTCACGATTTTCGATAAACCGCCACCCTTACTGTTACCTTTTAAGTTGGGGGGGATTGGGAACATAGCATATGCCTCCTTTGTCACTAAGTGTATTTCCTAGTAGCTTTATTATATCCTAGCGAATCGATCCAAAAAAGTCCTTAATTTGTGAATTTCAACACTGTATATGTCTTCGGTACCTATTGTCCCTTCCCGACTGCCTATGAAACTAGCAAACTTGGGATAGAGCTTCTGTAAATACGTATTCTCGGAAAGCGCGACGAAGCGAAATTCTTGTACTTCTTGATTATCCTCGATAATCTGGCTCAGCAAATATCGAAAACCACGAATAAATACACGAGTGCTTCGATATGATCTGGCTACGATCACATTATCGACCAACACAACCCGTTGTTTATCCACAAATTCCTGTTCAGGCGTACCCATATAGTATGCACCCACAGCCAGCATATGTTCATCTGCATCCATAACCATAATCAGGCTGCCAGCAGTCATATAATAGTAAAGCAGCGTAATAATATCCACGGTGCTTAAGCCGGGATGCAGCTCTGTCTTATTCTGCAGCATAAACAGACTCGCTTTGGCATAATCATCATCGGTCGCACAGCGTTTACAATAAATAGTCATGGACAACGTTCCGCTCCTTTCGATTAGATTCGCTCCTTCAAGGTTCGTTCCACAACGGTAAAAATTTGCGGATACTTCGCGGTTAATTCCAGAAAAGCTTCCCGTCTCACAGATAGCAATACCGAAGGACCCATTGCCCTCACTGTGGCCGTTCGAGGGATTCCCTTTAATAGGGCGATTTCGCCAAAATGATCCCCATCCTGCAGCGTCGCAACCCGCTGCAAGCTGCTACTCTGAAAGCTTTTCAGAATTTCGAACTTGCCTCGAACGATGATGTAAAATTTGTCTCCCTGATCCCCTTCCTGGACGACGGTGTCGCCTTCCTTGAAGGTCTCCGTAGAAAACAGAGTGGAAATGTTCTGCAGGAGCAGCGAATCAACTCCAGCGAAAAATGGAAACTTCGCTAATCGGTGTCCATCGACTGTGGCATGAAGCCCGTCCTGAGATAGCATAAAGCCATGCTGTTTTTCCCACATTTCATGGTACAGTCCAGACTGCTGCAGCAGCTCCTGATGGGTTCCCGACTCGACGATCCTGCCGTCTTTAAAAACAAAAATCACATCTGCATTCACGATTGACGACAATCGATGCGTGACGGAAATAATCGTCGTATGATGCCTCAGCTGTTGGATAGTCTGATTGATGTCAGCCTCAGTGGCAGGGTCGAGAGCTGAAGTTACCTCATCCAGCAGCAGCAGTCTCGGCTGCCTCAGCAGCGCCCTTGCAATCGAAATTCGCTGGCGCTGCCCGCCTGAAAGCGATGCTCCTTCATTGTTGATCAGCGTATCGTAGCCCTCTGGCCAGCTTATCAAGGTTTCATGAATGCGGGCCAGCTCGGCCGCTTCCATCATCTCGGCATCTGTAACCAGTTCGCTGCCAAGCCGCAGATTATCCCTGATTGTCGTATTAAACAGGAACGTGTCCTGGAACACAATGTCCATTTGCCTCCTTAAGGAAGCCTCGCTTACGGTTTTCAGATCATAACCATCGATACGAACGGAGCCTTGCCTTGGATCGTAAAAACGCGACAAAAGCTGTAAGGCTGTGCTTTTACCTGAGCCGCTTGGACCTACAAACGCCGCATAGCTGCCGGCAGCGATACGCAAGCTGACCTCCTTGATCTGTTCCGTCCCCTCTGTGAAACCAAAGGTTACCTGATTCATTTCTATGTATTTGTCCAGGGGAGGCAGAGCAACGGGGTCAGATGCTTCCGGCACACTTGGTTGATGATTCAATATTTCCGCTATTCGTTTGAAGCTGATGCTGGAATCAATAAGGTTAGGTATCAAATAGGAAAGGTTCGATGCAGATTGACCAACACTCATAAATAAAGTAAAGAAGGCAATAAAGTCACCAACTGTCATTTCATCATGAAAGATCAAATAACCTCCAAAGCCGATCATCATCCCGTTCAGCACCAGCAGTACGGTTAGCGGCAGCCGTTCAAGCAGCGAATTCAAGATGTGCATGTTTAAACCAAGAGAGAGCAAATCTCGAATTTGCCCTTGGGCACGCTGCAGAAGCCTGTCCTGTTGATGTAACGCTTTAACGGTTTTATAGCCTTTGACCGTTTCATCGATCATATTGGAAAATTGCTCTTGCGCTTCTTTATACTTAGCATTACTGGCTTCTGCCCTGCCCTGCAGCAGCTTAGGTCCGATAAACATCAATATGGAACCGATCAGCATCGCCAAAGTAAGCTTCCATTCTAATACCAACAGCATGACTAGCCCCATCAGAATGCTTAACGTTTCTTTAATAAGAAAGGGAAACGATTGACAAATCACTCTTTCAATAGAAGCCATATCAGACGAAAAACGGGAGACAAGATCGCCTACCCGATATTTTTCAAAAAAAGGAAGCGATTGCTTTTGCATATGGGCAAATAGTTCTGTCCTGAGCCTCTGAATGACCCTCCCGCTCAACTTGTTAAGGGCATAATCACCGCCGGTACCGGCACAGACGCTTAACACACCACCAATGACCAAAATGCTTAATATGACAACGAAAACTTGGAAGTTTTTTGGTACAAACGCTTCATCTACCAAATATTTCAGGCTTAGCGGCGCTGCTACCAAATAAACAACTTCGACTATAACACCACATATAAAAAATATGCCCAATAGCTTATTTTGCAGCAAATAGGGCATCAAGGTTCGAAAAAATTGCATAAGAATATCGCCCGCCTTCCAATAGCTATAGATTACAGCAGTTCATGACCGCTGTAAACGATAGCTTGGCCAGGCGGCGCCTTCTGAATTTATGAGACAGGTGCTTTGCGGCGCACCATAAATACGTATACGATCACAGCGCCTACAGATGTGCAGGCAATAACGAGGCCCATCGGTAAGGCAGATTGGCTTCCACCCAGACCAACAAGCGGAGCTACAACGCCACCCAGCAAAAGCGAGAGTACACCAAGCAGCGCCGATGCCGTGCCTGCAGACTTGCTTTGGTTTTGCATCGCTAATGAGAACCCGGTTGAAGATACGATACCGACACTCGACACGACCATAAATAGAGCAGGCAGAATCGCATACAGACCTGCACCTGTTACGATCATAAGCAGCAGCAGTATACCACCGCAAGATGAAATACCGAGACCTGTGATCAGCAGCTTCGTTTCACCTAATCGGCCTACCAGCCTACCCGTGATTTGACCGGCAATAATGATGCCAATACCGTTAATTCCAAAAAATACGGCAAACATTTGCGGTGATACATGAAAGATCTCCTGAAGCACAAACGGTGAGCCCGATATATAAGCAAACATGGCTGCAAAAACCAACCCTTGCGCAATCGCATACCCCATGAACACACGGTCTACAAGCAGGCCGCGAAAGGTCGACAAGGTGTTGCCAATGCCGCCCTTGGAACGCAATTGATTCGGCAGCGTTTCACGCAAACCGAAGAACACCGCAGCAAGCATCACCATGCCCAAAACACATAATACGATAAATACGCCATGCCACGAGGTTACCCTCATGAGCTGTCCTCCAGCGATCGGAGCAAGGATTGGCGCTACCCCATTCACCAGCATCAAAAGTGTAAAAAACTTCGTCAGCTCCGTTCCCGAATACAGGTCTCGTACAATCGCACGCGAGATGACAATTCCGGCAGAGCCAGCCAGTCCCTGGACAAAACGGAGAATAATCAGGCTTTCGACCGAAGGGCTGAATGCACATAACAACGAAGTAACGGCATACAGACCCAGACCAACCAGAAGCGGCATCCGACGGCCGCGAACATCACTGATCGGCCCGGCAAACAATTGTCCAAGTGCAGATCCGAGCAGAAAAAAAGTAAGACTAAGCTGAACAAGTGACGCGCTGGTGCTGTATTCCCCGGCTATTGCAGGCAGCGCTGGCAAATACATATCAATGGACAGAGGGGCAAAGGCTGCCAAAGAGCCAAGCACAAGCACCATCCACAGCTTATTCCCCCGCGTGACCGGCTGGGGTGCAGCCTTTGTACTATTAATTGAACTATTCATGCTAATTTGTTAACCACCTTTATAAGAATATAACAACTGAACGATGGCTGCCTCCGAAGATGTCTTCGTTCAGCTCTACTAAACACATGTACATTCCAATGCTATAAAGTATCGATCAAAAATCGTATCGCCTCAGACAAATCGAGCTTTTTTTCCTGGCAATAGCTGTTTAATTTCGCATAGGCTGCATCATCCAGACGCACATGGATTGAATGATTGAGCTTTTCGCAGCTCGACTTTTTCGGTCTTCCTCTTCCAATTCTTCGTTGACCCTGTTCATCCTTCCAGACTAGAAGCGTTATATAACCCTGCTGCTTGATGCAGGTATCGCCATCATTTTCTGCCCAGACCAAAGCGGCATTCTGCTCGTGCTTATTCACGTACTCCGCAAGCGCGTCACCTTCCAGTCCTTTCTTGTGGCCCTTTTGCATGAACTTGTGCTGTATAAATGCCAGGTACTGCTGCCATGATTCGAAAGTGAGCTCCTTCATAGCTCCTCCTTTATTTATTGTTCTACAAAAAATGATATCACGTTTTTGCAAATTTGCAATGATTTTTCGCTTCGATGGAATGCAGTACAAGCCAACTGTCGTGACAGTTGGCTTCATTGTATGATATCGGTTTTCCTTTCATTCCTGTTAAGAGAAGGAATAGCTGTAGCATGTATGATAAAGCTCGATCATTTCTTCAACCGTAGGGACGCGAGG
This sequence comes from Paenibacillus sp. FSL H8-0034, assembly GCF_038000305.1. Classification (NCBI taxonomy): domain Bacteria; kingdom Bacillati; phylum Bacillota; class Bacilli; order Caryophanales; family Paenibacillaceae; genus Paenibacillus; species Paenibacillus sp. FSL H8-0034. The sequence continues at coordinate 1,615,048 of NZ_JBBOBS010000001.1, read as the reverse complement.
GTTGTTGCCAGGGCTTCCACTAGCCAGAGCATCCACGGCCATTTTGGAAACCGCTTCCTGAAATTTCAGCTTGTCAATGCCCCAGTTTTCCAAATTCGTTATTTGCAGGTCCTTACATAACCCCTTCACTTCTTGAATCGCTACCTCAACCATTTTCTGATCGGAAAGCTGAGATAAATCGGGGCGGAATAAACGTCCGACAACAGCTAATCTTTCGATAGCACGATCTTTACTGAATTCCAATATCGCGGGAAGCAGCATGGCGTTCGAGATACCGTGTGGAACATGAAATATAGCTCCAATGGGGCGGGACATCCCGTGTACCAATGTAACGGACGCATTAGAGAAAGCAGCCCCTGCCTGCATCGAAGCCAATGCCATTTGTTCTCTGGCTTCCAGGTCTGAGCCATCCGTGTAGGCCTTACGTAAGTTTTGGGAAATCAGTGCTACCGCAGACAGGGCTAATTGATCTGTCATCGGCTGTGCTTTGCGGGAGATGTAGGCTTCTATTGCATGACAGAGCGCATCTATGCCCGTGGCAGCTGTAACGCTCTGCGGCGTTGATACAGTAAGCATAGGATCGACAATGGCTACGCTTGGAAGAAAGGCAGTGTGCTTGACCATCATTTTCACATCGTTAAGTGTGTTGATAATGACCGTCACATTAGTCATTTCTGATCCCGTTCCTGCTGTTGTTGGAATGGCAATCAACGGAATAGGCGGTGCCGATAGCACAGCTTTACCACCCACATAATCTCCAAGCTGTCCACCATTTGTGGCCAATACGGAGACGGCTTTGGCAGCATCTATACAGCTCCCGCCACCAACCGCAATAATGACATCGCATTGGTGCTCCAGACAAACAGCAAGAGCTTCGGATACATGAAAATCGGTCGGTTCCGAATTGACATCCAAATAGCAAACAGGCACAATACCGACTTCCTCCAAATGCTGCTGGCATTGTTGAACGGTCCCGAGTTTCTCCATGATGCGATCACTGATTAACAAAGCCGTTCTACCCAGCCTAGTAGTCTGGAGTCCTAGCTGGGTCAAAGCATGATGACCATAGATGACCTGCTGCGGTAGCTGGAACGTAGAAAAAGTGTTCATGACTGGCACCTCTTTTCGATTATCATAGTGAATGCCCTACTTGCGACTTAGCATTTACATCCATTTCGACAAGCCTTCAAACCGAACCTCCCACGTGCCATCAGTCGGAAAGCCTGGTGCATGGATAGCTGGTCCGTTATCCCATCCGCAGGCCATCATCGCAACCGCAGTTAATAACCCGCCATTGCCAGGCAAATAAGCCATCAGAGACGCATTCTGATAATTATGTCCATTAGGCAGGTATGTATTTTTCACTTCGTCCCGCAATAAAATGTCTACCGCTAAACGCCCATCCTCCAGACGCCCTGCCGTCATCGCAGCCATCGGGAAATCCCAGCCCCAGGAGGTCTGCCAATTCCACTCCTGCATCACCTTGAGCAGGGTCGCTTTCATGATCGAACGATCCGCCTTTTTGCCTGGCAATATGCCAAATGCACCGAGCATCGAAGGGTGATCGGTATTATCCGTCAGGAAAGTATCGGGACGATTTTCGTGGGCTATATATACACCGTTATGAACAGGAAGCACGGATAACAATTCAATAATACGGTTCCATTCCGGTGTTGGTTCCATACCAAGCCGTGAACGCCACGCCTGAGCGATCTCCAGTCCTTGCATCCAATATTCCAGCTCAAAGGTCGGATTCCATGTTTCCTCCGCAGCAAAATTTTCCTGTGCCGGAATCAGCGGCGGGCCGAGCACATATCGCCCACTCTGCTCATCCCAATGTGCATAGGAAGCCATAAATTCCGCTGACTCCAGGACGATGTCAGCAAATTCATTCAGTGTATCCAGTGTAGGCTCGGCTCGATAACAGAGCTCTGCATACACAATGGGATGCGGCTGCTGCCAGATGAGTAAATTCCCGATTGGGGAAGGGCTTTGCCGTCCATCCGGTCCAACCATTTTGGGCCATCTCGCTCCTGGATATCCTTGATCACGAGCAAGCTTTTTTGCTACCGGCAGTATATCCCGGTACCATCCAAGACTCTTTTTAAGCAAATGCGTACGGCCCCACAACGCAAAATGTACCGCATGCCACCAATGCATTTCCAAGTGAAATTTGCCATACCAGGAATTATATAATAATCCGGTTTCCTGAGGAGGAAGGGATCCCGCGCAATGAATTGCCGTAACGAATTGAGACAGTACGATACGTCTTTCCAGCTCAAGCGCACCCGCATCCGTGCTGCCGGCAAGCTCTACAGCTCCGCCACTCAGCCAGAAATGTTCCCAATGCTCCATACTGGCAGTCCGAATCTCATCAAAAGTAAGCGCTGTCAGATTAATTGCATTAGGCATAAATCCGATCACAGTAGAGAACGAATGGCCATTTTTACCGGGAATAATCCGATACTGATGAGGCCCTTCCTGCTTCAGCTCGCCCTCATTCCAATGGCAGGTTACCTTATAGCGATCCTCGTCCAATGTCCGTTCAAACGTGCCGCTGCTGGCCGATACCTCCACCCACTCTGTGCGATGCGTTTCATGCTGCCATTCCAAGTCAAGCGCGCTGCGCCATTCCTTCGCAGTCATGGTTGACGAAGGAAATTGAATGGACAGCTGCAGTAAGCCTGCCTCTATTAACGGGGATTCGATATGGATCCCAAGCTGATCGGAGTCAGGGTGGCAGCAGGTGATCACCTTGACAGAAGCTCCAGATACCGTAAATTGACTTGTCAGAATGCCCTCCCACAGGTTGAGCTGCTGCTCGGTTTGCTCCAGCTGTTCAATTCCGACTCGTTGGCCATCTGGTGTCATGAGCACAAGCCCGATCTGCCCCAACTGCAGACGATGCGGATTTTGCCTCAGCCAGTGGAAAATATCCGGCTTATCTCCGGGTGCAAATGGATACTCCACTTGACGTCCATGGGTCTCAAAGGACTGCATGGGCGCATCCTCCAATGTATACCGGCTGCCTCCCGTTTGATGCCAGCCCCACTGCGATTGCGTGCCTAGCGGCATTTGATACGATTCCGGAAAGCTTTGCAAGCCTGTCAGATCGGCAGTAAAAGCAAACTCGCCATTTCCGACGGTAAGGGGTGATACAGGATTCAGTTCTCTAATCATAGGATGATGCCGGCTAACCAAAGCTTTTCTATCAATCGATTGCATAAGGTCCTCCTTCTAAATAAGGGAAAATGGAACAATGGTTTTCCTTTCCAGTATAAGCCTACCAACGGATAAAGACAAAAAAGGAGCGCCAGTTGGCCTCCTTTTCGCTATTTATTAGTCAACCAGGCAGGGACGCTTATTATTGAACTTCCAGCCAGGCTTCAGATACTGCATGGCGATTGCATCATCGCGAGCTCCGAGTGCCTTCTCCAGGTAGAGCCGATGAGCGCTTTCGAGATGCTCCATATCGATGTCAATGCCAAGCCCTGGCTTCGTCGGAACCGTGATCCTGCCTTCGTTAATTCGCAAAGGCTCCTTGGTCAGTCGTTGACCGTCCTGCCAAATCCAATGTGTATCGATCGCTGTAATATGTCCAGGTGCGGCTGCAGCAACATGCGTAAACATCGCCAGCGAGATATCAAAATGATTATTCGAGTGCGAGCCCCAAGTCAATCCCCATTCATGGCACATTTGGGCTACACGGATCGAGCCCTGCATCGTCCAGAAGTGCGGATCAGCCAATGGAATATCGACCGAGCCTAATTGAATCGCGTGACCCATCTCCCGCCAATCGCAGGCAATCATATTCGTAGCTGTTAGCAGTCCGGTAGACCGTCTGAACTCCGCCATGATTTCGCGGCCGGAATACCCTTGTTCCGCACCACATGGATCCTCGGCATAAGCTAGCACATGCTGTTGTCCGCGGCACAGCCGGATGGCTTCCTCTAGCGACCACGCGCCATTCGGATCAAGCGTAATTCTCGCCTGTGGGAAACGCTCAGCCAGCGCCGTAACGGCTTCCAGTTCCTCGGAGCCGCGCAGCACACCACCTTTTAGCTTAAAATCGTTGAAGCCGTAACGTTGATGCGCTGCTTCAGCCAGCCGAACAATTGACGCTGTCGTAAGCGCTTCCTCATGCCGCAGGCGCAGCCAATCGTCCTCAGCCTCCAGATCACTCAGGTATGGCAAATCCGTCTTGCTGCGATCCCCAATGTAGAACAGATAACCGAGCATTTCCACGGACTCGCGCTGCTGCCCCTCTCCGAGTAGGGCGGCAACAGGTACACCAAGGTATTGGCCCAGCAGATCGAGTAATGCAGCCTCAAGAGCTGTAACCGCATGAATCGTAATCCGCGAGTCAAAGGTTTGCAAGCCCCGCCCGCCCGCATCCCTATCAGCAAAGCTCCTGCGAACCTTACCGAGAATTTGGTTATACGTCCCGATCGATTGACCGATGACGAGCGCATTTGCATCCTCCAGCGTTTGCCGAATCCGTTCGCCTCCAGGCACCTCGCCAATCCCTGTACGCCCTGCATTATCCTTAAGAATAACCACATTTCTTGTAAAATAAGGACTATGCGCACCGCTCAGATTGAGCAGCATGCTGTCATGGCCCGCAACAGGAATAACCCGCATTTCCGTAATTATCGGTGTTCCCTGAGCGCTGTCCTGTGTCAGTTGAGCATTCATAGTGTCACTCCACTCCTATTCAAGTTTGGAAGAACGGTGAGCCCGCGAGCTAGGATTTGATAAAAACTGTTTTAATCGATGTATAAAACTCTATTGCTGCGCGTCCCTGCTCACGAGAATGAGAGCTCGATTGCTTCATCCCGCCGAACGGTGCCTGCAGCTCAACTCCAGCGCTTTCTGCATTAATGCGCACAAGCCCTGCTTCCATCTCGTTGATAAAGGACAGCATGTGATCAATCCGTGTTGTAAATATCGAGGCACTAAGTCCATACTCCACATCATTCGCAAGCGCTAATGCTTCTTCTACGGAATCCACCTTCATCAGTGCAAGCACAGGTCCAAAAATTTCCTCCTGGGCAATCGTCATGTCCGTCGTTACATCTGAGAAAACCGTCGGTTGGACAAAATACCCCTGATCATACCCTTCTCCCTGAAGGCGATTTCCTCCAGCGACCAGCTTCCCACCTTCTGATTTGGCCTTCACTATGTAAGAAAGCACTTTATTCAGTTGATTCTCGTTCGCACAAGGTCCCATCCAGATGCCGTCCTTCATGCCGTCGCCTACAGTGATTTGCTGTACCTTTTGCAGCAGCTTGTCTTGAAAGGCCTCATACACCTCGCTCTGAACAATAACCCGGCTCGTTGCTGTACATTTCTGTCCTGTGGAGCGCAGGCCCCCGCTAATGGTGGCTTCAACGGCAAGATCCAAATTGGCATCGGCTGTGACGATCACCGGATTTTTGCCGCCCATTTCCAGCTGGTACTTGGCGCCGCGAGCCAGGGCCCACTGTCCGATCCGTTTGCCAACTGCTCCTGAACCGGTAAACGTAATACCATGGACATCAGGGTGCTCAACCAAGCCTTGGCCGATGACGGGACCCGAGCCGTTGATCAAATTCACAACTCCGGCTGGAAAACCGGCTGCTGCAAAGCACTCTATCACCTTGGCGCCTGTAATTCCCGTTTCTGCCGCTGGTTTGATGACCACGGTATTGCCGTAGATCAAGGCCGGAGCCATTTTCCAAATCGGAATCGCAACCGGAAAATTCCACGGCGTGATCACACCTACTACGCCGAGCGGGACCCGTGTGGTCAGCATCAGCGCTTCACTGTCTGTGGAAGGGATCACATCTCCGATTGAACGCATGCCTTCTCCCGCATAATAGCGTAATATGGCAACACCCCGCATGGTTTCACCCTTGGCCTCTGGAAACGTTTTGCCCATTTCTCTGGTCATTGTTTCGGCAATTTCATCCACTCTGCTTTCCAGAATAGCGGCTGCCTTGAACAAGTAATCACCGCGTGCGCTGCCTGACAGCTTTTTCCACGCTCGGGATGCCTGCTTGGCACTCGACACCGCCAGGTTCAAATCGTCCAGAGAGGACATAGCGATCGTCCCCAGCTTGTCGTTGGTGTTGGCTGGATTACTGCGAACCTCCACTTCACCTGTGGATGCCGGTGTCCATTGTCCATTGATAAAGTTTAAATAAGTCGGAATTTCAGTCGGGCTGCTCATGGTCGGTCTCCTTGTCTTATCAAATTATGATGCTGTATAGGATATGATTTCGTTTATGATTTTGCTGCCTTTGGAAACTTCTCGAAAGCAACCTGGATAATTTGGGCCAGCTTGTCGTAATGATCTTTTTCCACCTGAATGATAGGTGCACGAACAGTAGTACCAACCGGATGACCGACGATTTCCATGCCCGCTTTAATTAAAGCAACGGCATAACCTTTTCTTTGCTTGCGAATTTTGTTAATCGGCAGGATTACATGCTCATACAGCTCATGGAGCAGGTCGTCATTGTGGCTCAGCAAGGCATCGAAGAACAGCGCCGAAATATGCGGAATATAATTGGAAATTGCAGAAGAATACGTTCTGAAGCCCAGATTTACATAAGCAGGCATTGTGACCTCAGCCATCGGCATCCCATTGAGCCACTCCAGGCGTTTACCAATGGTTTGTGTCATCTCAATATTCAAATCCATGTTGCCCAAGCCGTCCTTCAAACCGACAAGCTGAGGGGATTCCAGCAACCGTTGAAGCGTTTCCAAAGAACATACACAGTTATCCCTCTGATATACGATCGCATTCAAGTCTGTACTTTGGATAATTGTATTCAAATATTGGTACAGCCCCTCCTGCTCCGGCTCTATCAAATACGGTGGCAAAATCAGATACCCGTCAACCCCAAGCTCAGCCGACAGCTCCGTTAATTCCAAAGCATGGCTTATATTACCGCCAACTCCGGTATAGACAGGCACCTTGCCTTTGGCAGTAGCAACAGCCACTTCAACCATTGACTTGTAATCACGGTGAGACAGCGCATGAAACTCACCAGATCCGCATGCTATGAATATGGACGACAAGCCCTCCTTGATCAAAAATTGAATATTCGCCTCCAAAGCTTTCTCGTCCAGCTTGCCGTGTTGATCCATCGGTGCTACGGGAAATCCCAAAATTCCTGTTGGTGATTGTCTGACCTGATTCATGTTCATTTCTCCACCCTTCATGATTTCATTCACTAATACGGTTTCGGTTACATAGATGCCATTCACATCGGCTTATCCCAGACTCTTCAACACTTTTGATCGGACATGGTTGAGATGGTGATACATGGCTGAATGCGCTGCAAGCGGATTATGCTGCTGAAGCGCCTCAAATATCGCTTGGTGCTCCTGCATGGTCGCCCTATGATCACGATCCACCGTAGGAATTTGCTTCTCAATTTCATCAAACATATTCAACAGCGGGTCGATACTGCCTTCAAGAATTGGATTGTTGGCGCTATAGGCAATCGTTCGGTGAAATTCCTTGTCCAGTCCCACATAGCCTTGTTTGCTTAGAGCTGTCGCACGCAGAATCTCAGCCAATTGCTCCAGCTGACTATCGGTAATTTTCTCCGCGGCCATCGTGACCAAGCCCAGCTCCAAGGACATTCTTGCTTCCATTACGGCAGGAATATCCCCCGCTGACAAAGCCAGCATAATCGAAAACGGCTTACTGCCAATCTTATTGGAAAAAAAAGTGCCCTCGCGTGTCTTCCTCTGGATCATCCCCATCGTCTCCAATGAGCTTAACGCTTCGCGGAGAACCGGTCTGCTGACAAACAGCTTATCCGTAAGCTCGGCCTCCGTCGGCAGCTTATCTCCAGGATGAAGCTGTCCACTCGTCAGCAGCTCGATAATCTGATCAACCACCTGCTTGGACATCGTTTCCCGTTTGATCGATTTCATCGTTACTTCCTTTGGACCGGTTCCCATCCCTATCCCCCCTTTTCATGATGCATGTAAGATTCATTAGTCATATTGTAAGACAAATTAAATTGCGCGTCAATTATAAAGTTTACATAGAGCAGCTTGAAAAAAATAAACTCTTTACACTGTAAAAGCTATTCAGGCCGCAGTGACAGCTCACGAAAATCAACCCAGCCATAGGGGTTGATTTTTTCTGTTCCGAGCAGGTTCGGATGGTAAAAGGCAGCGTGCCGCAAATGGTAAAGAAAATGCAGCGCATCATGATGCAGCAGCAATGTTTCCACTTCCTGCAAAAGTACGGATCGGGCTGCGGAATCCGTTTCATTGGCTATGGCCGCATACCTTTGATCAAGCTCGATTAACCATACCGGATCAACGAAGCGATGGACCCCGTAGCTTTCATGGAGCAGTACATGCATTAGCGACCACTCCCGATTATTCGTTGTAATAGCGTTAAGCAGCACGATATCCGCAGCATCTACCGCTCCAGGTTGACTGAATTGTTCGTAGGGCAGCACTTGAATATGTACTGGAATGCCTGCGGATGCACATCGCTGCTGAATCCAATGAGCCGTCTGCTCAAGCGAATTGTTCAAGATGGAGTGCGTGTACAGCTGAAGCGAATTTTCATAACCATTGGTTTGTAAAGAAACCGTCGTATCTGCTGCAGCAGCTGTAGCCACCTACTGCTCTGTCTCAGGGTCCTCGGTCCCATGCTTAACCTTGCTCTTTACCACTATCTGAGTCGCTATTGCTGCACTCCAATCTGGAAAAAAGCTGTAGGCGGCTCCGATCCGATTACCTCCAAGCTCCGCCACACACTGTTCGGGCTGCAAAAGCTTACGCAGCGTGTGCCGCATAGCAGAGTCCTGTAACGGTCCTTGCTTGCGACTGTTCATGATTATGAACGCACAGCCTCCCTCCGTCTGCTCCATAATCGTCGTCCCCGTTGGAGCATGCGCATGAATTTGGAACGGATGCGTGTAAAGCATAGGTTGTCCGCCTAAACCACCATCGGGCATTTTTTGTGTGAGCAGCTCCTTCAATATCCAAATTTCAACCTTATCCAGCTGTGCCCTCTCCCGGTAGTAGTCCGCGAATGCCTCCAGAACCACCATCTCCGCGTCATTACGCAACAGCTTAAACGGCCCAGTTCCAATTGGTAACCGCTCATTATTTTCGTGAGTCTGACATGGAATAATGGAAGCCTTGGGTGCAGCCAGATAATGCAGCAGCAAGGAGCTTGGTGCAGCCAGTTGAATACGCAGCGCATACCGATGTGTGGCTTCTATCTTGCGAATATGAAGCACCTTCCATTCACAGCACAGTCTATTCGGCTCCAGATTTGCGCAATCCGAATCTAACTGGCTAAGACGCATGAGCGTATGATGAACATCCGCGGACGTCAGCTCTTTTTTATTATGAAAAAGGACACCTTTACGCAAGTAAAACATCCATACGGTCCCATCCCTATTCTGCTCCCAGTGCACAGCAAGCCGGGGTACAAATACTGCATTGGAACAATCCCATTCAACAAGTGTGTCAAAAAGCTGGCCATTCATATGCAGCTCTGTCCTCCGCGTGGCGTTGATCGGATCCAATAGAGGCATTTCCCGGTAAAAAGGAAGCCGCAGCAAATCGATGTGCCCCTTCTTATATGGCGTGGATTGGATGCCAAATTGCTTATAGATCGATTCTGTTATTTGTTGTTGAATAGGCGGGCTCTGATCATACCTACGCATAAGCTCTATCGCTTGCGAATACTGACCTTTGTCTATTTTGGTCTGGACCCATGAGCGTATTACGTTTTTCGATTCCATGTTAAATGTAATTATGGAACGATTCCCTCTACCACGCCCAGGCTGCCATTCGATCCACCCCAGCTCCTGGCATTGCTTCACAATCAGCTTCACATTTCGCGGTGTACAGCACAACACTTCTGCAAGCTGCTCCAGTGAAACCTCCACAGGCTCTTTTTCTGCATAGCCCACATGTTCCCTTAGCTTCAAGTAGTGATAAGCAATTTGCATACAAATCTCCTTAAACAGAGTGATGATTCAAAAAGGGGAAAATTAATAAAAGAAAGTCTACTCTTTTTATCCCCTTTTTACAAGCTTACTATGAAGTTAACAATAGCCTTGTTAGAGAAGGGAAATAGCTTATTATGGATGCAGAAAAGAAAGTTAAGAACAATCGCAACATAGCGGTGTGGCAGCGTTCAAACGGGGGGCTTTCGATGATTCGTGCGCTTTCCATTGCAGCGGCCGTCTTCGTAACGCTGCTGTGGTCCTCCTCTTACATTTTGAATCAATATGCGTTTGCTGAGAGCGTAGGTCCCTTTACCCTTGCAGGCATGCGCTACAGCGCAGCGGCGTTGACCTTATGGGTGGTGCTGCGGCTTCGTGATCGAAAGCACGCTCAGGCAAATGGTGTCAATGACGTCCAGAACGTTTCTTCAGAAGTCACACAGGGGAAATGGAGGCTGACCTGGAAGCACTACTTGTTTCTTGGAATTACCGGGTTTATTCTGGCTCAAGGACTTCAGTATGCAGGTCAATTTTATTTGACCCCTACGCAGTCCAACATGTTCCTATCGGTGGGAAATACGCTGTTCCTGCTCGTTATTGACGCGCTTTGGCTGCGTGAGTTAAAGGGCCGCGCCACCTTCCTGGCTGTTCTCGCAGCTATGGTGGGCATCGTATTTTACTATTATCCGTGGCATTTTGCCCAAAGCAGCCTGATCGGCATCAGCTTGATCCTGCTATCCTGTGTTGGCTACGCTGTGCACTTGACCTATTCCCGTTATTTGCTTACCCGCAAACAAACAGCCCCTTCCGCACTCGTTTTTATACCAATGCTGATCGGGGCTGCCGGTATGCTGTTAACTGGATTCATACTAGAAGGTATTCCACCTTACTCTTTAAAGCTGATCCTCATTCTGTTATGGCTCGGACCCATCAATGGAGCGTTGGCCTTTACACTTTGGGCTTGGTCGCAAAAGCAGCTGCGCGCCTATGAAAGCAGCCTTATCAATAATTTAATGCTGCTGGAGGTTGCCCTGATGGATATCTTGTTTCTCGGACGCAGTATCACCTATTTGCAAGCAGGCTCGTTATGTATCGCTGGAACGGCCATTGTTGCTGTGCAGCTTGCGCCGTTGTTGAAAAAGCATAAACAATGATCAATTTAGAAGTACGGTGAATTAGTCCCGCTGCGCGACCAAATATCCTTTCGATCGCTGTTGTTTCCGGCGAGCGCTGACGCTTCTCCAGGATCATTTGGCCGCTGTGCTCGTTATTCACCGGACTTGTAGATATCCGAAATGTTTTCTTCGACCATTCTTACCCTTTAGGCTTGCGGCAGTCGAAAATGTGCAAACGGCTTGCCATAACGCGAATATTCACTGACCCGGTCAAGCTCCTGCAGTTGATCGGCATTCAGCTCAATCGATAAGCTTTTGTAATTTTCCTCAAGCTGCGCAGCACCTGAAGCTCCAACAATAACGGTCGATACGACAGGGTTGTGCATCAGCCAGGATAGTGACAGATTGCCGGGAGTACAGTCCCACTTGGCAGCCAATTCACTGACGCTTTGACTCAGCTGTAATCTTTCATCCGTCAAAAACTTGCCAAAGTTAGGATCTTTATCGGCCCTTGATCCTTCAGGTGCTGCACCTACGGATGTATATTTCCCTGTCAGAATGCCACCTGCCAGCGGGAAATACGGAATGATGCCCACACCTTGATCCAGAGAAATGGGAACAAGCTCCTGTTCAGGGGTCCGATCAGCCAGCGAATAACAAATTTGATGAGAAACAAAACGGTTCCAGCCCTGACGCTCGCTAATCCCAAGTGCTTTCATCAGCTCCCATGCAGCGTAGTTGGACGCACCAATATAGCGCACCTTGCCTGAGCTAACCATGTCTTCCAGCGTTCTAAGTGTTTCTTCGAGCGGAGTCTCCGGATCAAAAGTATGTATTTGGTATAAGTCCACATAATCCGTTTTTAGCCGACGCAGACTACCTTCGAGCTCCTGCTGAAGATGAAATCGCGAAGATCCCCGTTCGTTAGGTCCACTGCCGCGGACTAATCCTGCCTTCGTCGCTAATACAACCTCATGTCGCTTGCCTTCCAAGGCCAGCCCGATAATACGCTCCGACTCGGATTTGGTATATATATTAGCGGTATCGATGAAATTGATGCCTTTGTCTATCGCCTGCCCAATAATCCGGATCGACTCCTCCTGGTCGGCCCTCCCTCCTAATGCATTGGTACCCAATCCCAGTAATGAGACCTTTAATCCACTATTGCCCAGTTTACGATATTTCATCTGATATCCTCCTAGAGTTTCGATTTGGATCTTTTCCATAAGTACCATTATACATCAAAGGATTGTAGGGGCGTTAACCATGCCGCAGGAAGGGGATGCTGTCTACTGCTGCCCTATTCCCTGACTTGTCCAGCTAGGATCCCTGCTCTCCTTATGACAGCAATCCGTTCTTCACGTCCTTCAACCTTCTGAATGATTTCAATTGCGGTATCAAAATTCGTTATGACATATCCTGTTTTTTCGTACACTTGGGACATTTCAAGGAATCTCTTCACTTTAGCTAAATAATAAATGCGGTATGAGTCAAATTCCTTCCAATACCAACAGGCAAAAGGGATTCTTTCATCCATTAATTCAATTCCGGCTTCCTCTAACGCTTCTCTATCCATGCCTTCAAATAATGATTCATTTGTTTCTAATCTTCCGCCTATGGTAGTTAATACCTGTTCATCCGTATCCCAAACCATGACTACATTTCCGTTATCCAGGACCGGTATGCAATGAACACCGCTAACAGGCTTATCCGTCGGTACTTCAGTAATAAATGTTAACATCTCTACGATACCTCCAATAGGATGGTATATAATGGTTAAGGTAGGGTGCCTAGTCTTGTGTGTTTCTGAGAGTAATCACAGCCTGGAGGTGAGTCATGATACAATTATTATTTTGGCCATTAATGATTTGCTCGGTGATCACATCTTTGCTTGGAGTCATATTCAGCCGTTCCAGCTTATTGTTCATTTCCGCTTGTTTAATATTGCCTCTATCCCTTTATCTTTCTGCCACACCAAGATTTTCAATTTGGGGACTTGTGTTCCCATTGTTGTATATCGGCTCAGCAGTTTCGATTAATAAAAGGGCAAGGTTGTTATCCGTAATTGTGCTTTTTCCAGTTTATTTCCTTATTGCCTGGCTCGGTTATGTAGTAATTAATCAATAAAATACGATAGATTCGTAATAATGTTACAGATGATAGTTATTCATTTAAATCGCTTCTGTGAATGGTTATTAATATTCTCTATATGCTTCATTTCCTCGTATGCTTCTTTCAACCAGGGATGTACAACTTTAAGCGTTTCCTTACGTTCCCATAAGAATTGGATATATGAAAAAGCTCCATGGGCTAATGAAATTTTCAAGCTCCTCTGAAGCTCTTGAATATAGGGTGGCTCACCCGGTTGATCCCAAGCCACTTTATCCGCTACGAATAACACTTGATCAAGTTGGGTGGATCGAGCTCTCAAAGTCGTATGACAACCCACTGCATCCAATATTTCTGTATCTGTGATTTTGAAAATATCTGTTGCCATAGCTTTAGAGAGCTTCTGATGAATAATCATTGGAAAAAACTCTTCTTCTGGCAAAACTTCAATCTGCAGCTCTCTTGACACAGCGATTCGCTGATGATTTGGAAACACAGCACTAATATCGTGTAACCAACCGGATATTTCGGCCGCTTCGGGATTGGCATCAAATAATAAGGCTATCCTTCTTGCTTCTGTACCCACATCCATGCAATGCTCTGCCGTCTTGCTGCAGTTGTTAGCCGATAGAAATAAGTAGATATCGTGCTTTAAGTCACCCGTAAATTGAATGTTTTGTGTAACCTCTTTAAATATGGAATGCATTGCGGCACCACCTTTTTCCTTATAGTGTGAATAGACAGTACACGGGTCAGAGGGCTCAGCTATTTTGCATAACACTGCAATTGGTGATCCTCTATCAATTCGATATGTCTTTTATTCCTTGCATATTGGGTAATATGGTTCGCTATATTGGGATACAGAACTACGGCTTCCAATTCTTCCAAGGGCACCCATTTGACACCCACTTGGTGGGGATCGGGATGCTCTGGCAGCTGAGGGACAGATCCTGCTTGAAGACTACAGTCAAAAATAATATTGAGTCCTGGAATACTGGATTCATATTGACCGGATTGCTTGTGTGGGGAATATTCATATAGGAATGCGACGGGGCCAACATGGATTGCAGCATCTGCTTCCTCAAGTAACTCTCTTCTTAACGTATCGATGATTGTTTCTCCGGACTCCACCCCACCACCTGGCAAATTGTAATGGTATTGATCATTTTCGCAATACTCAATCAGCAGCACTTTTCCCTCATTAAGTATCAGCGCAGTGGGCCTTACTCTTATCGGATATGTCATCATATACCTCCCAGTCATCCATGATTTGATGTAAATAATATTATAACTTCAAATTGGAATTTATGGTAAAAATAAACGCAATTTGAACGATAACAAGATCCCTGTAACCACATAGCTAAATAAAAAAAGACCGGAATGTTAAAAGTAACATCCCAGTCTTTCCGTATGTTTTATTGATGATGTGCATGGATCAATGTAATGGCCGCATTAACAATATCCGTCTCAGTCTCAAGGCTGTCTGCAATAAAAAAACGGGAAGACATACAAAACCCTTCAAGCAGCACAAACAGTTGTCGGGCAAGGGGCTGTGGTGATTGTAATTCGGCTTGCTCACAAATTAATTCCAACCTTTTGACGATGGATTGTTTATGTTCAACAGCCGCTTTATTCACCATATGTTCCCGTGAAGGGAACTCGACAGCAACGGCCTGATAAAGACAGAACGTCGATTGGGGAGATAAGGCATGCTGCTTGGAAACCGCCTCGAAAATTGCGATGAGCTGCTGTTCCGGTTGGGCAATTCCATGAACAATACTTTCAAACCATTCCCAATACAGCTCGCCTGAACGCTCCAATATCGCAACGATAAGATGATCCTTTGAAGGAAAATGCTTGTACATCGTCATTTTGGTTATTCCTGATACAGCTGCAATCATATCGACTCCGACAGCATGGAATCCCTTATCAAAAAACAATTTGCTTGCAGTAACCAGCAATTGCTCGCGTGCAGCTGATTTCTTTCCATCTGATTTCATCAAGATCATCTCCACCTCTTCTAGTTGACATTATACAGATCGGTATATATACTGTCAATGTAAGTATACTGACTTGTAAGTATATAGAGGAGGAAGGTCCATGAAAATTGGAATTATCGGTTCGGGAAATGCCGGGCAAACCTTGGGCGAGGCACTTGTTAAACGTGGTCACGTAGTCAAGCTGGGAACTAGAAGCCCTCAGAAACTGGATGCGTGGCTGAATCAAGTTAGTGACGTCAGGGCTAGTGTTGGTTCTTTCGATGAGGCCGCTGCACATGGAGATATTGTCTTTAATGCTACCTCAGGAGCAGGTTCTTTGAAGGCATTGAAGGCAGCGGGAAGTCATAATTTGCAGGGTAAAATATTGATCGATATTTCTCTTCCATTGGATTTTTCAAACGGTATCCTGAATTTGTTCGTAGCCAACACAGATTCATTAGGGGAACAAATTCAACGTGCCTTTCCCCATGTAAAAGTAGTGAAAACCATGAATACCGTGTCAGCCGCTTTAATGGTAAACCCACTCAGTCTTGCAGAAGGTCAGCATGATCTGTTCATAAGCGGAAATGATGTTGATGCCAGAAACGAGGTCATTGGATATTTGAAGGATTGGTTCGGTTGGGAAAGTATCCTTGATTTGGGGGACCTGTCTTCTGCACGCAGCACCGAAATGCTCTTTTCCCTTTTGGTCAGAGTTCATATGACTGTGGGTCACTCCCATTTTAACTTCAAAGTTGTGCGTTAATCTGATATCATCATCTGACTTTACAGGGGCAGACGAATGATTTGTATTCGGTTCTGCCTTTTTATGAGCGCACTCAACAAAGGATAATCAGCGCGTAAAATGCCATATATGATACACTTACATGAGTAGGAACACCCCGTAGCTATGATTGTTGGGCAGGAGGAAAATATGCATCCCATAACCGTCATCGAAATAACCGCTTCCGTTATTTGTGTAGTCTTACTTTTTATTATTACTATGCTTATTCCGAAAAAGGCAAGAAAAATCAGTCTATTCCTTGTTTTATTCATAACGTTGGTATTGATTTCATGGTTTGCTATTCGTCCCTATTGGATCGATTACAAAGTTTCCATAAAAACAGATCAGCTCAACCTGTATCTGAAACAGAAATATCCAAACCAGGAGTGGAAAATCGATCGAAAAGTAGGACGACCATATAATCCTTATTCCCTGGATGTGACGTTTGAGAATGAAAAGGGTTGGACTTACTCTTATCTGGTAAGGGACAACCAAACAATTTCACAAAATGGTTACAGTGTGCCCGATGGTAAAAGCCCCGAGGATGGACAACACCACGAGCCTACGGGACAATAACCGGTCTTAGATCAAAATCAACTTCCTCAATAAATTCAATAACCTCACCATTCGGACTGTAAATTACAGCGTTTTTGACAACGAGTGGGGGTTCGCCAAGAGACAGCTGGCCCGGTTCTATATATGTGCTGGCCCCATGAGTCAAGGCTTTATGATACATATCGTCTACATTATCTACATAAAAGGCCAAATGTAATAACGCTCCGTGAGCTATTTCCGCTTCGGACGTTGCTTTTTTCCCTTGTGCCGGAATGACCGCTTCGTTATCAAAGATTTCAATACACGTTCTTTGATCAGGTGAGACCAGCATCGAAGCTTCTTTGATCTGGAAAGACGGGAGACTCCAATGATGACCTACTTTAAACCCTAAAACTTCAGTATAAAATAAAATGGTTGCTTGATAATTTTTGGCTTGTATCGCCACATGCGCTATTCCCTTTACGCTCATCACTGATCTCTCCTCGATCTATAAGTTGTTTTTATTATAGTCATATTTTTCTGTAGAATATATACTATAAATGAGGGTTTTATATTAGAATGGTTATTAAATATAAGTTAATTTCACTTAAATACCTTACTTTATAAAATGGATTTGGAGTCCGCCGAATATGGAACATCTGATCGATGATATTGATAAAAAGATTATGCAATTACTGCAGCATCATGCGCGAATGTCCATTTCCCAAATCAGTAAAGAAATCTCGATGTCTCAACCATCGGTTAAAGAAAGAATCTTGAAGCTCGAAGAGAAAAAAATCATTTCCGGGTATGGTACCATATTTAATTTGCGGGAGATGAATCGAGGTACGACCACTTTTATTCTAATCAAGACAGAACGCTGCCAAGAGCTAGTGGACTTTTGTAAAGAGGCCAGGGAAGTAACGGATTTATTTCGCATCAGCGGGGAGTTCAATTATCTTATCCAGGTACAAACAGCATCGATTGAGGAGCTTGCCGAATTCCAAGACTCACTTGTAGAGCTCGGACCTTCCAAATCTCATATTAGTATGAAAAACATATTTGAAAACAGGATTTTACTCTAAATCAGCCCTCACCCCGATTCCCGGTTAGTCCCAGTGGAAGCAGAATAATCCATTCACCATGTCAACTGCTTATTTGTAAGGTCAGCTATACCAAACCTTGATATAAACAACAAAGAGGACTGCCTTCTTCGGCAATCCTGGCTGTACCTTGTATGGAATTATCTCTTTCGGTTATGGAGCGGCTGTTCAAGCGTATACAATTCATCTTCGATTTGAGCGGCTTTTTCGTTGATCAAGTTTCTGGCATCAGCAATCCCCTTGTTATACAAATACGGCCCAAGTTCCTTAATCATAAAATCAATCAATTGCTCTGCTCCCAAATCTCCTATCGTTTCCGATCTTTCTTCATTAAAATAGGCTTGAACCTTTGTAATGATTTCTTCCTTTTGTTCTTTAGGCAGCTTCATGGGCATGATCATAAGTAATAGCATCTCCTTAAGATTGATTATTGAATTACAGGATATGGAAGGCTTGAAGCGCGTATTCAATGCCGTCATCGTCTACTGTTCTCGTTACGAAATCCGCCTTAACACATCCCCATATATGCCACTTCATGGTCAGGGAACCTGCTTGGAATCACCTGGCAATCTATATGCTTCAAGATGGGTAAGGCTACCTCGGCAGCGAGTCCATTGGAAAAAGTTTCTTCGATCCCAAAGCAGGTTAAATGATCGCCTCTGAGGCTGCTTATTTGGACCAAACGGTCCCAATCTCTTGTTGAAACGGGGTCCTTATAGATTTCTGTTCCATCCAATGTGATGTAGACCATAGCTGCTTAACGGCTAGAAACATTATACATCAGCTGGCCATTTTTTACCTATACAGGGAATTAAACAGCTTATCTTATTCTCTTGTTGAAATGTGCTAAAAGCAGACGAAGAATTCTTCGCCTGCTTTTGCTTTACCTACATATTCAAACTGGCGCCGATTTGCCCCCATGTACCATCACTTTGTGATCGTCCAAGGCCACTGGAATCTCGACGAAAATTACTTCATCAATATCGTAGATTTGCTCAATCGCAACCATCAGTTGCTGGTGTCTTGATGGATGCAATTGGAAATGCAGCATCGTAATCGTCTCAGGCGTGCCTTCGCTTGTTTCCGATTCTATCCTTAGATTCTTAAATTGTATGCCCTGCTCGTGGAGCACCGTGTCGATTTTGCCTAATACACCTGGGCAAGCTTTAACTTGCACATGCAGCTCATGCTTCTTTCGCTTGCCAGGCAATCGTTTCTCCCACTTATTCAGAACAAACAGACTTACCAAAACAAGGAAAGCTACGAGGACAGCTCCATAATAGAATCCCGCACCCACGCACAAACCAATGGCTGCAACAACCCAAATGGAGGCGGCTGTCGTTAATCCGGAAACGGTAACCCCCGTTCGCATAATAGCCCCTGCCCCTAGAAAACCAATTCCTGAGATCACTTGCGCAGCAAGCCGGGCAGGGTCCATCCTGACATTAAATTCATTAGCGAAATCGCCAAAGCCGTAAATCGACAGCAGCATAATCGTCGTTGAACCCAAACAAACCAAAATATGGGTTCGAAAGCCAGCTGCATGATTGCTCCACTCACGTTCAATACCGATTAATCCCCCTAACAGCAGAGAAAGTAGAACGCGAAGTGTTAAGTCCCCATAACTGATATACCATATACTTGTACTGACCGTCGTCATTAACACATCACTTCCAATTTGGTCTTACTTGGATAAATTACAGCGGACTGTTCGTCATTCCTGAACGCCACTGTGCGCTCCCATCCGTCATTTCGGTACAAGACCTGCTCGTGTAAATGCTTCAGAGGGTGCCTGCAGCTGAGACAATGCGGATCCCAGCAGTTCCTTCATCCGGGTGTGCAGCTCCGGTGAGCTGTCCAAAAGATTGTTCTCTTGCCAAGGATCGTATTCCAAATCATAGAGCTCATGGGCATATTTTCCTTTGGTGAAGATAGCGAATTCCGATGGCACTTTAACTTCATATTTCCAAACCGTCGCATTCGTATACGGTAAAAATTGACCGGCCTCAACCTTGTCCGGGACATATCCGGGAAAAAAGAAGGCTACCGGATTGATATACATAGTCGAATAGTTGTACAGTGGAATATTCTCATCCGGCGGGACATGGTATGTATGCCGGCCGTCTGTAATGTTTAAGGCTCTGCCAAAATAACCGTATATCGCCCAGTCCCTGATTATACTTGCCTGACCTGTCAAAATAGGCAATAGGCTGCGGCTATGCTCCGAATGCCGAACTTCGCCACCGAGCGTTACCATCATGGTCGCATACAGATCCACTGTCGACGTCAAGGAGGAAACTCTACTTCCGTTATGTGCGCCTTGCGGATGCCATACTATAAGCGGAATATTGGCCAGAACATTGTAATTATTGTAAGAAGGCTTGCCCATCAAATTTCTTTCGCCCAAATAATGCCCGTGATCGGATGTGACAATGACCATGGTATCATCCCACAATTGATGTTCGTCAAGCTTATTGAACACCTTGCCCAACCATTTATCGACCAATGTTATTTTGGCCGCATATTGTGACCTAATAAAGGCAAGCTGTCTTTCGCTTAACTTTCCGTTCCCTTCGTCCGTCCTTCCTGAATGCGCCCAGATCGGCAAGTCCGGATCATGAATGTCCTCGTCTGTATACATACCGGCGATACTATCCGGATTATGAAACGGTTCATGAACATCAAAGCTGTCGATGACCAGCATGAATTTCTCATGAGTATGGTTGTCCTCCAACCATTGCTCTGCAGTCTGAAACACCCTTGGTGCGAAGAATTCCTCTTCTTCCTTGAAGTTCTTAACGTTTTTGGCGTATGCTCCGCGTGTAAACGGCTCCGGCAGCTTCGGATTGTAGTGGATTTTTTGTAGGAACGACTGGTCTTCGTCACCCAGCGGTGCTGTTTTCCAGGCATCCAACTCATGTCCGCGAATCAGCTCAAAGCCTTGATAATCATCATAATAACCATGGCTGTAACCATGAAAAAAATGAAATTGATCGGTAATAAATTGTGTGACATAGCCTTGTTGATTCGCGGCACGGGCAATCGGCATGTCAAACGGTTCCACCGGGCCCCATGAACGCCATAAAAATTCCTGGATACCTGTGTATAATTCCCTTCTGGCAGGCATACAAGGCAGGCTTCCTGAATAATGCCTGTCAAATATGGCTGATTTTGCAGCAAATCTATCCAGATTCGGCGTCTGAACATCAATCCCGGTCTGTTCGCCGTAAGCCTTCAAGTAATGTTTGTTCAAGCTGTCTACAGTAATCAAGATAATATTCATCAACAAAGTCCTCCGTTAATCCTTTATTGGATTGCAGTTGAAGCACTCGATATGGAACTACTTCATTGTTTTCTTCCAATCAGTCAATTGTTTCTGCTTCTCAGCGATAATCTTCTCAATCCCGGCTGCCTTCAATCTCGAGTTAAACTCAGGCAACGTTTTTTCCGGATCCAATGTGCCCGTCTCCAAACCTGCCTTGAACTGCTGCAGCACATTGTTGACGGCTCCGACTTCTGTTTTCACCGGTGTTGAATCGAATGTAAAGCCTAGTGCTACTGATTTTTTGGCTTTTTTGTTATATTCATCCGTTTGTTTCCATATGTCCGGCAATTGATTTGGCCACACATAGTTAAGGAATTGATTTCCAAACATATAACTGATGTTACCCGTGTTGTAACCGACAGTTTTCACATCAATGCCTTTAGGATAATTAATGATATCACCCGATGTCTTAACATAGTGCACTCCCTCAATCCCCCAGTTCAACAAATTAACCAGCTCTTTGTCCGTGTAAAGCAAATTTATAAACATCATAGCCTTTTCCGGATTTTGCGAGCCCCTTGGAATGGCGTGCATGAAATTCGTAATATTTGCGGAGGTGGATATCGCTTCTGTCAAAGGAACGGCTACCATCTCTATCCCGGTACGCAGGCTCTGCGACTCTGCCGAACCTACCTTCATCGGATTAAAGAACGCAAATGCCTTGTTCGCCTTCACTACATCGGCTGGCGGTTCCGTAGAAGTCGCGGCATCACGCGAAAGATAGCCTGCTTCATACCACTTTCTCATCGTTTTTAACATCTCCGCATATTCGGGACGTTCGTACAGGTTTTCCACCTTTAATCCGTTATCGTATTGGGGCAGCACTCCAATCCTGTCTACCAGCGAATCATAGAATGGCAATCCGTCTACAGGTGTTGTTGCTGTCGTTGTTGTAATCGGAAGCATATTGGGCTCATTTTTTTTGATGGTCGCAAAAACTGCATCCAGATCGTTGATTGTTTTTATTTTCGACAGGTCGATCTTGTGCTTTTCTACCAAATCCTTACGCATAATGATGCCGCCTTGTTGGGCCATATCTCTGTTCGTAGGAATCGTGTATTGCTTCCCATTGATCTTTCCCGCATTTAAGTAGGCCTGATCCACAAGCTTGGTAATGTCCTGTCCGTGCTTCGCCAGCAGATCATCAAGAGGAAGAAAGTGGCCGGCAGACACTTGTGAAGTAAAGCCGTAAATGGAAGAAGCCATGATGACGTCAATTTTCTCCTGACTCGTTAGCGCCAAATTGACCTGCTGTGCCCAAGCACCAGCACTAATCGGCTGCAGCTTAACAGTAGCATTGATTTTTTCTTTCGTAATCTTGCTCATTGCCTCCGCTACGCGTTTCATGTCGGGGGATTCGTTGCCCATGTACACCATGGTAACTTCGTAAGGCGGTACTCCTTTGTCTCCGGTCGCAGACGGTCCAGTCGCCCCGGAATTTTGGCCACCATTGGAACAACCAAACGCGATAATTGAAAAAACCAGCATGAGTATGAGCAGCAGTGATACTTTTTTCACTTAAAACCCTCCTTGGATTCATCATATCTATACTTGACCGATAGAAATCGGATTAAGCCTTATCCTTTAACAGCTCCAACTGTAAGCCCTTTGACAAAGAATCCTTGAAAAAAAGGATAGATGATCAAGATCGGAATCACTCCAATAACGGCAATGGCCAGTCTGATCGTTTGCGTAGGCACGGCGGCCATCAAATCGCCCTGAGCCGTTCCAAAGTCCATACTGGATAGGAACTGCGCGTCCAATAATATACGGTTCAACAGGTTCTGGATACTAAACAGCTTGCTATCTGTCAAAAAGATCAAACCGTTAAACCAATCGTTCCAATAGTGAATGGTTTGAAACAAACCGACAGTTGCCAAGATCGGCAATGACAGGGGAAGAACGATCCTATAAAAGATTTTAAATTCACCCGCCCCATCCATTTTCCCCGACTCAATGACTTCGTACGGAATCGTAGTTTGAAAGAACGTTCTCGTGATCATGACGAAAAAGGCATTCGTCAATCCTATCGGAATAATAAGTGACCAGATCGTATTTTTGAAATCAAACAATTTTGTATAAATGAGATACAGAGGAACCAATCCACCATTGAATAGGAGAGTGAAAAAGATGAAAAAAGCTAAGAAATTACGAAGCGGCAAATCTTTCCTCGATAACGGATAAGCCAGCATGGTAGTAATAATCAGGCTGACGGTTGTTCCGATGAGCGTGACTACAATGGTAACCCCGTAAGCCCTTATTATTTTGGCAGCGTCATTCCACAAATAACCATAGGCCTCAAAGCTAATATCCGTTGGAATAAAATTAAATCCGTGTTTAATAATGGATGCCTGCGATGTGATGGATGATGAAAAAAGCAAGATAAAGGGCAGGACGCATACACAGGCAGTTATAGCCATAATCAAGTTAGCCAGTAACTGATACATTCTTTCTTTGGATTCCAAACCAATTCCTCCTCGCTCTTCACATTAGAACAACGCATTGTCCTTGTTGATTTTTCTTGTTATAAAATTTGCCGTGATAACAAGCACGAATCCTACCACTGACTGGTATACCCCGGCTGCAGAGGCCATGGATACATCCCCCAGACTGATTAATGCGCGAAATACGTACGTGTCGATAACGTTTGTCGTATCCAGCAGTGGCCCTGAATTAAGCGGAACCTGATAGAATAGACCAAAGTCGGAATAAAAGATCCGGCCTATCTGCAATAATGTCATAATCATAATAACGGGCATGATCAGAGGGACGGTAATACTGCGAATTTGCTGCCATTTCGATGCTCCATCAATGGTGGAAGCCTCATAGTATTCCTTATCGATCCCTACAATTGCGGCAAGATAAATGATACACAAATAACCGGCTTGCTTCCATATATTCACTATTGGCAAAATAAAAGGCCAATATTCGGGTTCACTATACCAAGATATTTCCGCTATGCCCAGCATAGGCAGCACCGTTTTATTAATGAATCCTGTCTCCATACTCAGTAAACCATATACGAGGTACCCGATAATAACAGATGAAATCAAATGGGGCAGCAGGATAAAACTTTGATAGAAACGTTTTAAAACCCGGTTCCTCACTTCATTCAGAATAATAGCTGCGAACAAGGCCGCTGCCAGATTCAAGATGATAAACGAACCGTTATATAAAATTGTGTTTCTTGTAATGACCCAGGCGTCTTTCGTTTTGAACAAATATTCAAAATTTTTCAACCCAACCCACTCGCCTGCAAGTATCCCTTTGGCAAAATTAATGTCCTTAAACGCGATAATAATACCAAACATCGGTAAATAGTTGTTAATCAGGAAATATAAGATACCCGGCACCATCATTACATATAGCACGCTATACTTTGAGTAGCTTTTGAACGATGAAGCTTTCTTTTTTGCTACATTACCCTTTCTGACTACACTATCTTTGGTCCCTTGCCATTGCAATGATTCCTCAGTATTCACCTTGCCATCTCCTCTCTTCAATTTGGGGTTACTAGTATTCTACAATTATTAAGTTGCGCTCATCTAGCGTAAAACAGACTTGTTGTTATAAAAATTCAGATATCCTATTCGACAATTTATTCGATTGTTAAGGAAAAACCGTCCGGAAAAATCACCGGACGGTCCTTGGGTATGCAAACCCATACGTTCGTGCATGGGGTGAGCATCGGGTATGGGGTTTTAGTCGCTGTTGAAATCGTGCCCCATTGATTAGAGAGGCACCATGAACCGCTGTTTTTGGCGAAATATGGCCCATTCTTTAAAGCCAATATCCTTTATCCGCTGCCGCACCTCATCGAAGTCGTCGCCAGCTCGATCCGGCACATGAGCATCTGAGCCAAGCGTCAAGGAAACTCCATAATAAAGCGCCCGTTCCAAAAGCTCGTCAGTCGGGTACCAATTGCCGCAGTCTTTCAACTTGGCGGAGGTGTTGACTTCGATCACAGCATCGCATTCACCTATGACCTTGAGGGTCTCGTCAACAGCAGGCGTTGAAATTCCCGAAAATTCCGGACAATAGGCCCTCATGGCATCGATGTGGCCGAGGATTTGGAACATCCCGCTGCGGGCGGATTGCCGGATTAACTCATAATAGCTTTCTTTGGACCGGATCCGTGCAGTCTCATCCGCGCCGATCCACCTCTTTTTGTCAAAAATGTTCGTTCCTTCGCACCAATGCACAGACCCTATGATGTAATCGAATGGATACTGCTCGTACATGCGCCGATAAACATCGGCATGCTCCGGAAAGAAGTCCGATTCCACGCCAAGCAGCACCTCGATCTTGTTGCGGTATTCTTCTTTCAGCCTCAGGACCTCGGCCACATAATACTCAAATTCGCTTTTAGCCATTGCAATACCAGGCATTAGCTGATCCACTTCACTGGCAAAAAAAGGCGAGTGGTCTGAAATTCCGATCAAATCGAGCCCCCGCTCAATCGCCGACTCCACATAGTCGCGAATGGAATCGGACGCGTGTCCGCATCGTTCATGGTGAGTATGAAAGTCAAATCTCATGTGCGTATCTCCTAACATTATGGTATTCCTCATAATAGAATGGTTACTCCTTCAGGGAACCCAGCATGGCACCCTTTACGAAATACTTTTGCAACATTGGATACACAATCAGGATCGGCAAGGTCGAAAACAAAATGGCGGCAGCCTTGATCACTTCCGGCGCTTGCAGAGAGCCTACATCAAAATTGCTGGCGTCCATTCCCGAATTGACATCCCCTTCTACAATTAAACTTCTTAATTTCAGCTGCAGCGGATGCAAATGACGCGAACGGATATAAATCAGCGCGCCGAAATAAGAGTTCCACTGGCTTACCGCATGAAACAAAGCAATCGTGGCCAGCACCGGTTTCGACATAGGCAGAACCATACGTATAAAAACACCAAGCTCTCCGCATCCATCGATTTTCGATGCCTCAATCAGCTCGTTAGAGATACTGCGGAAAAAGGTTCGCATAATAAAAACGTAATAAGCTCCCAAAGCGCTTGGAATGATCAGCGCCCACAGTGTGTTGATCAATCCCAAGTTTTTGACGACCAGAAAGGTCGGAATCAGCGGTGCAGGGAAAATGAAAGAAAATAAAATGAGTCGTGTCAGCAGCGTGCGACCCGGCATTTGCGGTCTGGCCAGACAGAAGGATACCGATGAGGTCAGCGCCAGGCAAAGCAGTGTCCCGGCAACGGTGATCCAGACGCTGACTCCCATCGCCCGCCACATGTCTCCCATTGCGAATAAGGACTTATATACATCCACATTAAATCCTTTGGGCCATAAATAAACGACTCTTGCCTCCGCATGAACCGAACTGCTCAATGAAATCGCGAGCAGATGGATCATCGGTGCTATCATGGTTAAACTAACGATGACCATGATGATTCCATTTATCCATTGAAATATCGTATCTGAGCGTTCCCTGATCATACTCCCCATCCTCCTCCCGTTTAGTAGATGCTCTCTCCACTTGTTTTTTTACTGAGTTGATTTAGCGAAACGACCATAACCACACTGATCGCCGCCTTAAATATGCCGATGGCTGTCGTATAGCTATACAGTCCGCTCAATAAACCGGCCCGGTAAATGTAGGTATCGAAAACTTCACCGACCTCTTTATTCAGCGGGTTAACGAAAAACAACACTTGCTCTACATTCGCATCAAGCAGATGACCGATACGCAGCAAAAGCAGCACGACGATCGCGGGCATTAGGCAAGGAATCGTAATGCTGAACATTTTCCTCCAACGCCCTGCCCCATCTATATTGGCCGCTTCATACAAGCTGGGATTGATCCCTGTCATCGCTGCCAAATAAATAATCATCGACCAGCCCACTTCCTTCCAGATACCGCCGGTGATGACAACGCCGAAAAAATACCGGGGTTCCGTTAAAAACGATATGGGACCGATCCCCATGCCTTTTAATATGGTATTAAATACGCCGTCCAAGGATAAAATTTCAAGAAAAATACCGCCCACGATAATCCAGGATAAAAAATGCGGTAAGTAAAGCAGCGTTTGCACCCAGCGTTTGAATGCAGTCAGTCTAATTTCATTTAAAAACAAAGCAAGGATCAGGGGGGCTGGAAATCCGAATACGATCGAATACAACCCGAATTTCAATGAATTTCGCAGGATGATTAAAAACTCCGGATACTGAAACATGTAGATAAAATGATCCAGGCCGACCCACTTGCTGTTGAAAAAACCGGTAAACAAAGTAAAGTTTTGAAAAGCAATGATGTTTCCGGCGATGGGAATGTACTTAAATATAATAAAATGGAGCACTCCTGGCAGCGCGATAAGCAGCAAAACAAGAGAATCTGTGAATTTGACCTTTTGCAGCAATGACAATGCCCCTTTCCTTTAACTGTTCCTAAATAAAAAGGGAACTCCCGCCCAGAAATCCCGGGAACAGGGAGCGCCCTCGCGCCTGTCGCAGCTATTTCTTCTTTTGATACCACTCTGTAGCTTCCTTGATAGCCTGTTCACCTCCGCGCTGCTTCCAATCGTTCACGAATTTCTCGAACCCGGTGTTCAGATCTTCTCTGCCGACGACCCAGCGCACGAAGCCATCACTGAACAAGCTTCCGCCCGTTAAATTCGGGGTCAGCTCAGGATGCCCGTCCAGCGCCTTCAGAATCGGCATTCCTAAGGAAGCATGCTTATATATCGCAGATTCCGCATCGGCGTACGCCTTTAATATTTTTTTGCTGTCGGGAAGCATACTGACTACTTTCGGGTTCGTTACACCAACCTCCCTAAAGTTCATATGCTTTTGAAAAAACTCGTAGGCATTGTTTTGACTGTTGGCAGGAGCACTTGGATCGTACTTCACTTGCCCATTTTCTTCGGTATAGTTATGGCCCTTCACGCCGAAAGCGAAAAACTGATCCGCTTCTGGGCTGCTCCACGCCCAATCCAAAAATTGAATCACCTCTTCCGGATTTTTCGTGTTAGCCGGAATGACCCAAACAAAGTCGATTTGCTCATTTTCAAGATCAGCGTAAGACTCGCCTTTCGCGCCTTTTGGCGGTGCGGCCATCGTTATTTTCGCATTCGGCTGATTCAAATATTTGGATGCGCCGTCAAATCTCACATAATGATCCACAAGGGCCGTGAACGCTCCATATTGCCCCTTATAAATTTCAGCCGTGCGCTCCGATTGCTTTTTCGTAGCAAAATCTTTTTGAATGTAACCGCTATCATAAAGCTTTTTATAAAAGGCTACCGCTTCCTTCATCTGTGGTTGAATGACATCCGGCTCCATACGACCGTTACGCATTTGCCAGGCACCAGGTCTTACCCCGAACGCTCCGCTTAATATATCGCTATATTCAAGATTATCGTTCAAAGGCAATGCATACTCATTGTTCGGGTCGCCATCCTTATTCATGTCCTTCTGCTTGATGCCTTCCGCATATTTCAGAAATTCATCCAACGTCTTTGGAGGCTCCATACCCAATTCATCCAGCCAATCTTGACGATAAAACATCACGCGGGTTGCAGGCCATCCAGATGTGACCGGAATACCGTACGTTTTACCATCCTTTTTCACCCTGGGACTATCCCAGGAAACCTTCGGAATTTTGGTTTTGAGATGAGGTCCATACTTATCGATCAGCTCGTCCAATTGCAGAAATGCGCCTTGATCTACAGCTCCCCGATGGACAGACGAATCAATACTATCCGTGCGGACCAGGTCAGCCAAATCTCCGGAAGCGAAGCGGAGCGCCAATTGTTGTTTATAGTCGTTTCCGCCGCCCCATGAAAGAAAGTCGTATTTAATGTTGCGGCCAGACAAGCGATTAAGCTCGTCAAAATAAATTTTATGATCGCTCGCCGGTCTTTGTGTGGCGAACACTCCATCGACATGGGTAAGCAGGACGGTGATATCTTTCTTTTTCATTTCAGTATTTTTAGCGTCCCCCGCTGGCTTCTCTGCTGAATTACTGCAAGCCGTCAAAAACAAAGCTGGAATTAATACCAAAGTTGCGACGATTCGTTTTTTCATTTACTTGTGAATACCTCCCCCAACTTAACTAGAAATGAACAGGGCCCTCTGCTCATCCTTATTATAACGGAGCAAGATGCGGATTCACATGCATATACTAACGAAATTATGTCATTTCCCATCATAAATGCACGCCAAAAAATCCGCACTTTTGCGGTAGGCAGTTGGCGAAAAACCTGTTTGTTTTTTAAATATTTTCGAAAAATGGGAGTAGTCCTCAAAACCGACGATCAAGCCGATTTCGTATACTTTGGCGAATGGCTGTTGCAGCAGCGACTTCGCGCGATTGATTCTTATTTCCGTTAAGTATTGGAGAAATGAATCCCCGGTCGCCTTTTTAAATAAACTTCCAAAATAGTTAGCAGACAATCCGCAATAATCCGCCGCATCTTTAAGAGACAAGTTCGGATCACTGAGGTGCTGCTCGATATATGCCAGAACATCTCTCATCATGTAACGTTGACTCAAAGCCATTCGGGTTGCCCGAACGGATTCCGCCAAATCGCTCATAAAGGCGCGAATATGCTCGTAAATCGCCAGCGAATCGCTCATAGGGTCCCAATCGACATCAGACGAAAGCACTATGGAATTTTGGCTAACCAACTCCATTTGCTCGCAAAAAGACGAAAAGTAACAAAGATATTTCTTCACTACATAACTTACATCCCCGCTTTCTTCCGCTTGAATATCTGCCTTAATTCGTTCTAATTCCGCACAAAGCTCCCCTTCCCGGATATTCCATATCGCCTTGGCAGCTTGTTCTGCGTAAATTTTACTATCCAATACCCATTTGTCCCAGCTAGTGTTGTTCGAGTCTCCTTGCGAAAGACGAAGTTTAATTGTATTCAATACTGACAGAAGCTGCTCATAATTGATCGGTTTAAGCAAATAATCGGTTACATGGTAACGCAAAGCCGTCCTTGCATATTCGAAATCTGCGTATCCGGAAACAATGATGAACTCCGCTTGACTATCCCGCTCGCGCAATTCATGAATCAAGGCAAGTCCATCCATCATAGACATGCGAATATCGGTAATAATAATGTCCGGTTGGTGATATTCCGCCAAATCGATCGCCTGCCGCCCATCGTCTGCTTCCGCTACCACGACAAATCCTTCCGCTTCCGTTTCGATGACGCTCCTCATACTCATTTTGATCATCCGCTCGTCATCGACAATTAAGACTTTAATCAAGACTCCTCCCCCTTTTATAAAATAATATGCAATCCGAAGTCGTATAAGGAATTTTGATTTCCATTTCTGTTCCCGTCTCGTCGGAACGCACAATATAGAGTCCATAAGGAGCCCCGAAAGCCAAACGCAGCCGATTGTGCACATTCCACAAACCAATTTTTTGCGAGGAATGAAGGGATACATCTGTTGTGTTAATTTTCGCTGAATTAAAAGCGGCATTATATCGCGCCACGACCCCCGCATCCATTCCTTTACCCCTATCCGTAACCCTTAGGGAATAATATTCCTCGCGCATGCACCCGGATATTACAATGTCCGCGGGATGGAGACCATGCCTTTCATAACCATGAATAATCGCATTCTCAACAATAGGCTGAACAATTAAACGAAACAAACAAACCAGACTTAGGTGCCTTTTTTCTAGATCAATAGTTACTCTCATCTTTGCATAGCGTTCCTGCTGAATATTCAAGTAATTCGTTATATGATTAATTTCATCTTCGAGCAGCACAAGCTGGCGTGGATTACTTACACTATACCGAAAAATGCTTGCTAAACTTAATGTCATTTGACTTATTGGCTTGATCTTGGCAAGTATAGCATATGAATTAATAATTTCTAAACTATTATAAAGGAAATGAGGGTTAATTTGCGATTGAAGAGCCTGGAGGGTGGACTCCTTATGTTTCAGTTCCATTTCTTTTTCTTTCATACGGGACAAGTGAATGATCCCTATTAAACGTTTAATATCCGCAAGCATTTTGTTGAAGAAAATAAAAGCGAATATAAGAATCATCCCGCCGATAATTAAAGTAATGACATGCAGGTGGGACAAGTTGCCAATGACCTCTTTTATCGGAACCTCGGAAACAATCGTTAATCCAGTCGATTGTGAAGTCTTATACATCACGATTCGCTTTCCAGTCTCAGCTTGAATAACAAATTGTCCGCTCCCGGGGCTCATTTCATGCACCAATGACATGGGAACCTGCGCACCCCATTTGCTCGGGTCCCGATGATAAATAAACCGATTGCTAGAATCCACAATGGCTATGTAACCCTCTTTGCCAAACGCAATATTATCCGTCATCTTCACTAAGGTATCCAGGGAAAATGCTATCAAAAGCCCCCCCACCGAACGATAGGTCACATTGTCGATGATGTTTCGATAAATCAGAATGACATTGTAAGCATTCGATTGCCGAATGCCCACAATGTGATAATTACTCTCTATCCCTTGCAAGTCACGAAAACCCGGGCGTATGTCACCTATAAACAAGTTACCAAATGTATTATCTTTGTGTGAGTATAAGCCAAACCCGACAAAATCTTTACGCCTGTACATAATATTGAGATACAATTCCTTGTGAATCCGCTCTTTAAACTGAAACATCTCATAATCGTTTCCCGGTTCCAGCTTGACAAATTCCTGAACGAGCGGATTTCCCGGGATGATTTGTGTATCGGCTTTAATCTCGGCAAAGTATTGATCCAACTGATTGTTCAGCTGTGAGATCAGTTTCTCGTTATAGTAAATAACGTTATTTTCTATCTCTTTTGTCGATGCGGCATACCAAATCAAACCTAAAATGAACAAGGGCATGCAAAAGAAAACGGTAAAAAAGAGATACTGTCTGTTCTTTATGGATAGTTCCCGAAAATGTTTGAACAACGTACATATCCCCTGTCTTTATGTTGAAGGCGTTCTGCCATTGAGCGTGGTCTCATCCATTAACCGTTCAAAGCATTATACGGAAGGTTATTAGGAAGCGCGGCCGGCCGTTTGCAGTCGCTTATCACATTGTAATGACTGCCGCGATCAGAAGACCAATGGAAGCCGTGCATCAGTTCAAGAACGTGACAGGCCATTTCACCGTTTGCACGGTGCTCTCTCTTATTAATAATCGCGTAAGCCATATCCACGACACCCAGCCCACGACTATTATCCGCAAATCCATGCGTTAGCGGAATCTCCACAAAGTCAGTGTGGTTGTACCCTTTGATATATACAGGGCCACCGAACGTATTCGGGTCTGGAACAATCAAGGTACCGGTCGATCCATAAATCTCCATACGCGGAAGCCTGGAGCCCTGCACGTCAAAGCTTGTAATGATCGTGCCTATCCCGCCGCTCAGGAATTCGAGTGTTCCGGCAATATGGGTCGGAACCTCAACTGGAATTTTCTTGCCGTAATCCATGTTGTTCGTAATGGTCCGTTCTGAATAAGTCGTCTGAACCGAACCGGAAACACGTTTAACTGGGCCAATCAGATTAACGAGCGCGGTCAAGTAGTAAGGTCCCATGTCAAACATCGGTCCAGCCCCGGCTTGATAAAAAAATCCTGGATTCGAGTGCCAGCTTTCCGGCCCCGATCCCATCATAAATGCCGTGGCTGCAATCGGCTTGCCGATCCAACCTTCATCGATCAATTTACGGCATGTTTGAATGCCTCCGCCGAGGAATGTGTCCGGCGCCGAACCGACAAGCAAGTTTTTCTCCTTGGCCATGGCCAATATTTTTTGTCCGTCTTCTAACCGGATAGCAAGCGGTTTTTCGCCGTATGTATGTTTTCCTGCTTCCAGCGCCCGAAGATGGAGTTCTGCATGTGCGCTCGGAATCGTCAAATTAATGACGATTTCGATCTCCGGGTCGGCCAGCAACTCTTCCACGCCGCATGCTTTGGGAATCTCGTATTCAGCTGCCCTTGCTTTTGCTCTATCCAGATCCAAATCGGCGCAGGCTACGATATCAAGGATCTCGAATTTCCGCCCCGCTTCAAAATAGATCGGGCTGATGACGCCACAACCAATAATACCTACTTTTACTTTTCTCACTTTCGTTCCCCCAGACTATTCTTCGAAAAACTTGGAGATATTCCGGTAACTGAGTTCGACGCTCTCCAGTTGGTTTCGGGATGTCAAATCCTGCTCGACGAAAATGTAATTCGCCGCACCAATTTGCCTTGCTACGCTAATAATGCCCCCGATATCCAGCGTTCCTTCACCGACTTCAGCAAAATGATCGGCATCCAACAGATCGACAAATCGCTCAAGCGTAATATTCTCGTCTTCCTTAACGACTTCAAACAGATTAACAGGCTTGGCGATTGCCGGCAGATCCTTTTGATGAACTAAATCACAGCGGTCTCCAAGCTTATGCAAATAGGAAATCGGATCGACTCCACCTCTTACGGCCCAATACGTATCGAATTCAAATTTGACTAGGTCCTTGTCCGTGTTTTCAAGAATGATATCCAGGACATATTGGCCATCTAACTTCTGAAACTCATGAAAGTGATTGTGATAGTAAAAGTCCAAGCCGCCTTTTTTATAGGCTTCACCATGTCGGTTCATGATTTGACAACCTTCCAGCAATTCCTGTTTGTTCTTAAAGAAAGCGATTCCCATAACAACAGCGGTACTCCCAATCTCCTTGTTATAAGCGATAATTTCCTCATAACGGTCCAGCGGATGGATATGGCTGGAAACCACCTTCAAGCCAAGCGCATCCAATCGTTTTCTCAATTCAGTGGCACCAGGCTCCAAGCCCTGGTCAGCATTATGGATGGCAATTTCAAGGTTCTTGTATCCGATAGAAGCTAGCTTTTCCAGAGTTCCCCAATAGTCTTTTTTCAGTTCGTCTCTGACGGAATAAAGTTGAAGTCCTAATTGTAAGCTCATTGCATGTTCCTCCTCAGAATGGTTTGTTTTGATCTATGCCATCTTTTTGCCATATTTGGCGGTTCGAGCATCTCGAATGACCCCGCTCCAATCAAGCCCATAGGCGAAATCATAGGCATGCCCCGCTGAATCGATATAAACCTCCATATCATGTGGAACATCCTCCAATTGTTCCTCCACAGTTTTCATATGGGCCGGCATTTGGAAGGGCAACAACCCGCCAGGCTCGGCTGCTCCGGTTAATATATCCATGATAGCTTGTTCCTGCGCCCCAAAGTTCGCCAGGATCGCATCGGCATTTCCTTCAAATTCTCCCACAACGGCTGGATTAGACAACAAGAGGGAAACGATGACCGGCTTCCCTTTCATCAACTGCTTCGTTTGGATAACCATATCGAGGTCACCCGCATTCGAAACCGTTACCGTCTTGCCTCGATAAGAACGATTCAATATATCCCGAGCATCGCCGGCCATACTCGTTTCCCTGGCATACTCCGCAGTGTATGGAGCGTACTGTAGACTAATCGGAACGTATCCGTTTCCTCCCGCTTCAGCATCAGCCTTGCTGTAGCCCATCGTAGAACGGGGACTCTCGATAAATACCAGAGCATAATCCGCTTCATCCGGCTGATCCGTCACTTGAAAATATTGTTTGACAGTGTCCAAATTGACAGGATAATCGTCTATTGCAGGTGTCGGCATACCGATCCAATCCGTACCAGCAGGAAGACGCCGCTTTGGAATGAAAACCGTCTTCTGCCTCTGCAGAGGCAGTACTTGATTGTCATTCTTCAACAATACGAACGATTTCAACTGTGCCTCATAACCTGCGCTCACAAATTCGTCACTGCCTACCTTTGCAACGGATTTGTCTATCTGAAGATAAGGGTTCTCGAACAGACCTAAGCGGAATATATTTTTCAGCAGCCGCACAGCGGATTGCTCGAACCGTTTGCGCAAGAAGGCTTCACCATGTTCCTTGACCCCGATGTCGTACGCTTCAATGATCGGTCCGGCTTGATCGTTGCCTCCGAATTGGTCAACGCCTGCCATCAGCAGCTTGTAGTGGCGCTGCGCCACCGTGTAGCCTTCCTCCACTCCCCAGCAGCGACCTCCTGGGAATAATTTGGTTATATCCTGTGACTCATCGCTCGTAATTCCCCAATCCGTGCAGACTACGCCGTCATAACCGGCCTTATCACGAAGCAAATCGTTGATTATGTAGGAGCTGTATGAATTTCCAACGTTTTCTCCATTTTTCTTATCCTGATCATAGGATATGGTATAGTACGGCATGACTGCGGATACCTGCCCCGTCTTTCCGGACAACCGAAACGCCCCTTCTGTAAAAGGAATGAGATGCTGATCAAAGTTGTTCCCGGGATAAACAGCATATTTACCATAGCCGAAGTGCGCATCCCGCCCTGCCTCCCCAGAGCCCCCGCCTGGCCAATGCTTCACCATCGCGTTGACACTATCGTAGCCCCATCCATCTGCAATCTCCGCTTCTCCCTCAGACGTCTGGAACCCGTCGATATAAGCACGGGCCATATCGGCCGCCAGCTGCGGGTCTTCGCCGAAGGTCATGCCGAAGCGAAACCAGCGTGGATCGGTTGCGATATCGACCTGAGGAGACAAGGCTGTAGTCAAGCCGAGTGCACGATACTCTTGGGACGCCACCTCACCGAATTTTCGCGCGATTTCCGGATCAAACGTCGCTGCGAGACCCATAGATTCCGGCCATACAGAGATGTGGCCCCCGCCTCCTACCTTGAATTCAGTGGAAGCGTCCATCCCATGACGCGGATCCGAGCTGTTGTTAGCTGGTATTCCAAGAGCCTGACTCTCAATAAACGACTGTAAGAGATTATTCCACCTTGCTGCGATCTCCGGGCTTCCCACCTTCGTGATTAGTACATGTCGAATATGATCATCAGACAGGAACACACGCTGCTGATCCGAAAGATCGTAAGGCAATGCCCCGCTCTCTTCAAACGATTTACCGCTGTAGGTCGCCGAATTCCAACCGAGGTTCCCCGGAATAGCTTGATGGCTGCTGTACAGCATCAGCCCGGCAATTTGTTCAATGGTCATTTTCGATGCAAGATCCTTCGCCCGTTCTTCGGGAGACAATCGCCAATCCTCGTATTTATCTAATAAGCCATCTTTATTAAGATCTTTGAAGGCAAAACCATCCTGATACAGGATGCGAACTCCGGATGATTCGGAATAACCCAGAGTTGGGCCCCCAGAGTTGTTCACGTAGCGAATCAACACATCGTCTTGATGTTTATGCATGTAAATCCCCCCACTATTAAGATGTTGTCGTCAGTTTCTGACTCATTTAAGTCATGCGTTGATTCTTTTCATTCTATGCGAAGGCTGTTATCATATGGACTGTCATTATTGTACAATGATCCTTGGGCTCTCATCTAACGTAAAACAGACCTGTCATTATAATAATTCAGATTTTATACCTGATAAACTGTTTGCCAATAGGAAAAGACCACGTATTCATCGTAGGCGAGGTCATTCACCCTATCCATTCTGAAGTTCTGTACGAAAATCTTGCGGAGTCATCCCGAACTTCCCCTTAAACGTTTTTGAAAAATGGGAGAAGCTTGAGTATCCTACGGAGGAAGCTACGTGTCCGATCGATGCTCCGGTATGTTCAAGCATCGATTTGGCCAATTTCATCCGTTCGTTGACGATGTAATCGGAGAGTGCTAAACCATTCTTTTTCCTGAACAATTTGGCAAGATAGTCCGGATTCAAATAAACATGATTGGCAATATCCTTGCGCATTAAAGGCTGATCGATGTTCTCGGCGATAAAACGCTTTACTTTCTCAACGATAGTTTGAGTTTCTTCCTGCTCGTCTAGATTCGCCGCTACAATCTCGATGATGTGCTCCACCCATTCATTGAGCTCCACAACAGAGCTGGTTACAGAAATAGCTTGCTCGGGCGATAAATGATCTGAAAATATCTGGTGAGCCATCACACCCTTTAAGTGAAGCACATAGTATACCATTTGTATAAAATCCTGATAAAAAAGCTGAAGCATACGTGCATTCGCCTTTTCGTCCGATTTGATCCTTTCCAAAAACGTTTTGACTTCGAGCAACAAACGGCTCCATTCGCCTTGCTTCAACAACTCTGTCCAATCGTTCATTAACGGTATTTCAATCATTCTCGGACCTCGGGCCACTTCATCCGGAACCGGGTAATCTTCGATGAAAAACTCACAATTTACGTTAATCACATTATTTTTGCGAAAGATACTTAGCTTCTCTATCATATCTATCATTTCGTGCAAATGAACGGGTTGGCCAATATAGCATGACAGGTCGCAGCAAATATATTGATTACAAAATTGAATGTAAGATCGGCACTTTTCTCTCAACACAGACTTCTCGTCAAGCCCAGATTCCTTATGAGGCAAAATAGCCAACAATATTCCACCATTCAATAGTATCACCTGCCCCATATCATGATCAGGGATCAGACTATAGGCGGCAGCGTTTCTCATTGCATATTCCATGATCTTGGTATCCCTTGGTGATAACTCCCGACGCCAGCGCTGCACATTGATCAGTATAGGTTTAAATCGCATATGCTCCGTAAGTGGAATATTCCGCAGCAACAAAGTATTCCCGATATCTAGCGGGTTAGAAGACAGGGTCCGATTCAATAAATCAAGCCAAAAACGTTCAATAATGAGCGGCTGCTGTTTCTTCCATAGGGTATAGTAATGATCGTAGTTTTTTTTGAATTCATCCTCCTGCTGTCTCTTCTCCACTTTATCCATCGCTTTTTGAATAACGCTCTCCAATTCTTCAAAGCAAACCGGCTTCAACAAATAATCAAGACTGCCTAATTGGATGGCCTGCTGCGCAAACCCGAAATTGATGTGGCAGGTAAGAAACACCCATTCTATCGAAGGATAATGCTCTCTTACCCACGTTAACAGTTCAATTCCGCTTCCTTCCGGCATTTCGATATCGCATATCAGAAAATCAATAGGATGTTTATCGATGACTTCCTTGGCCTGACGTATGTTATTGGCGAGGTGTATCGTATCGATATCAAATCTCTCCCAATTCACCCCAGATTGTAGTCCCTGTAAAGCATAATATTCATCATCTACGAGAAGCACTTGGTGCATCACGTTCAACCTCCCTAGTTTCCTGGTTAATGATCGGTACATGGATTCGTACGACAGCCCCTTTATTGATATCGTTAGCAAAATGAATCCATGTTCCTCCTTTGGGGTACAACAACCGTAATCTACGTCTTATATTCCAAATCCCGATATGGTTTCCTTCATCCCCCCCGATATCAATCCCGTCCAGCAATTTCTCCAGGATTTCCGGATGGAAGCCTTTTCCGGTATCGCGAATATCGATCCACATATAATGAGGATCTCCCTCGTCGACGTATACCTTGACCGTTATATGCATCAATGAATCCATCGATACGGCATGCTTGATCGTGTTCTCTACAAAAGTTTGACATACAAGCGGTGGCACCAGGCTGTCCATCAATTGATCCTCCGCCATGATCGTAACGGTCAACGTCTCTGGAAACCGCAATTGCTGGATTTTCAAATAATTACGTGTATGCTCAATCTCATCTCTGACCGGAACAAATGACAAGTTGCTTTGGAACATAAAACGGAAGTATCGGACCAGACTCAGTGACATTTCTTGAATGAGAACGTAATTTTTGATTTGAGCCAAATGATAAATAATGTTAAGTGCATTTAAGAAAAAATGAGGATTGATCTGCAGCTGCAAATGCTTCAGCTCTGTCTTTTGGTTATTTAACTGTTCTTCGTAAATGTTAATTTTTAATTCCTTGATTTGTGTCACCATAGTATTAAATGTCTCGTTGATGATGGAAAACTCAGTGGAGGAATCCTTCGGTTCGATTCGAGCCTCCCAATTGCCGGACTTGATTTTTCTCATCGCAGAAACGACCCGTTGCATGGGAACCAGTACGACTAACCTCAAAAATAAATAAACGACCGGCAGTACAATAATCGTTGCTACAACGATCATCGCTACAATTCGACGTAAATACGGAATGTTCTCCATGATTTGCCTTTCGTGGATCATCGCAAAAACAGTAAAATTCCCTTTTCTTGACTTCTTGCTAACGGTCATATACTGATTATGGCTGCCCACCCTGCTATATCCATTTAAAGTGGGAAGAAATTCAATGCCTTCCTTATTGATAGTGGGATCGAAAATAACAGGTTGATATTGCTCATTCACCATTAGAACCGCCCCTTCTTGTCCCAGGTCCGTGGACTCGAAAGGAAGCATAAGCTGGTTGATATTAATCATCGCCCCAATATAAACATTTCCGTATCGAATCAATCTGTAGAGGGATGGCGTCGCTTTCTCTTGGTAAAGAAACCATTGTGGATGAGTTGGATTTTGTTGTTGATCAAATAAGCTTTGGATTTCGCTTTTTAACCGTATTCGCTCCAAATACGCCATCTGTTGGGTTGGGGCAGACACTAAATCACCATTCGTATTAGAGAAGATAAAGAACATATCTATTTTGTCATAGTAAACAATGTCATTCGATAACCTATTATACAACCGGATACGCGCCAAATTGTATACATCTGAGTTACTTTGTTCCGGTAAATCCAAGGCTAACAAATCAGGCTCTTGAGCAATTAAGTTATTTAAATACTTGTCGACATCCTCCAGTTCTTTATCTATCGTCCCCATGTACAGGTTTAACAGATTTTCGTTGGAATGGGCGACTTGATTCCGTATGACCTCAATCGCATAAAAGTTATAGTAAATTAACATGATACTTGAAGGAAGAATGAGAATTAAGAAGACGAATAAGATTTGATTTTGCAGAGATTTAAATACTTTCAATTTTCTCCAGTGTTCAAATACCATTCATCTCAGCCCCTTTGTTAGATCATTGTAAAGGATGTAAGTGTTTTCATCAACGGTATGCCAAGTTTTCCCCTCCCTCCCGTAACGATCTTGCCAAATACAAAAAAACCATCCGAATCAATCGGATGGCCCTTTCTATACTCTATACATATCCACATTGCTCTTCTCTAAACCCTTTGCTACACACCTGAATAAGCCATAAATCCGCCATCCACCGGCACCGTAATACCGGTCACAAAGCCGGATAGATTCGAATCGGCCAGCCACAGCAGCGTTCCCAGCAGATCGTCGGGAGTACCGAATCTTCTCATTGGCGTATGCGTGATGATTTTGTGCGATCTTTCGGTTAACGAGCCGTCTTCGTTCGTCAGCAGCTTCTTATTTTGCTCCGTCAGGAAAAAGCCCGGTGCAATTGCATTTACCCGAATACCGGAATCCGCCATGTGCACAGCAAGCCATTGGGTAAAGTTTTCGATAGCAGCCTTCGCCGCGCTGTAGACCGGAACCTTGGTCATCGGACTCGGTGCGCTCATTGAGGACATGTTGATCACAACCGCGCCCGGACGATTGATCATCCCCTTGGAAAATACTTGTGTTGGCAGGATCGTTCCCAGAAAGTTCAGATTGAATACATATTCAATTCCCTCCTGGCTTAAGTCAAAAAACGTCTTCAGCTCTTTGTTATCCAAATCCTCAAGCTTCAGTGTTTCATTCGTTGTGATGCCCTTCGGATGATTGCCTCCTGCGCCATTAATCAGAATATCGCAAATGCCGAGCTGTTCGGTGACCTGCTTCTCTGCAGCCTGTACGCTTTCGATATCGACCACATTACAAGCCACTGCAATCGCAACGCCACCAGCCTCACGAATCGTAGCCGCGACGAGCTCGCCTTTCTCCGCTGTCCGATTGAGGATAGCCACCTTGACGCCTTGACGTCCAAGCTCTCTGGCCATTGCCGAGCACAGCACGCCGCTGCCTCCAGTAATAACCGCTACTTTTCCTTGTAAATTCTCATTAATGCTGATCATACCCTCGTCCCCCGTTTCGTTCTCTCCAATGAATCCCATATCCCCCATAGATACATAATGCCAAGCGCACGGTCATATAAGCCGTACCCCGCCCGGCATTTCTCATCCCAAATATGACGGCCGTGATCCGGTCGTGCGTAGCCTGTGAAGCCTTTCTCATGGTACGCCTTTACAATATCGCAAATATCTACACTTCCGTCGGAGGCTCTATGCGAGGTTTCGATGAAATCCCCATTTTCGTAAAGCCGCACATTGCGAATATGGGCAAAAGGAATCCGGTCCGCGAACTCCCTGACCATCTCGGCTACATTATGGTTCGGATTCACACCGAGTGAACCGCTGCACAGCGTCACGCCGTTATACGGATTATCGACCAGCTTCAGCAGCTTACGGATGCTGTCGGGACCGGTCATAATTCTCGGCAAGCCGAAAATCGACCAAGGCGGATCATCCGGGTGAATCGCCATCTTGATATCGTTGGCCTCCGCAACCGGAATAATCTGCTCCAGAAAATATTGAAGATGATTCCATAGGTCATCTTCGGTGACGTTCTTGTACGACTCGAATACCGAGGATAAGTGAAGCAATCTGGCAGGCTCCCAGCCTGGCATCGTAAAGTCGGGATTTTCGTTGATTTTCAACACAAGCTCCATCGGGTCCATCGCGTCAACCTTCGCTTTTTCGTAAAATAGCGCGGTTGAGCCATCCTCCAGCTCCTTAAACAAATCGGTGCGAATCCAGTCAAACACAGGCATGAAATTATAACAGATCACCTTCGCGCCTACCTTGGCCAGCTTCTCAATCGTCCGTTTGTAATTTTCGATGTAGCGATCGCGCGTCGGCAGACCCAGCTTGATATCCTCATGGACATTGACGCTTTCAACGACCTCCAGATGGAAGCCGTAAGAATCAGCCAGTTTTTTGTAAGCTAGGATGTCCTCCATGGGCCATTCTTCGCCTGCGGGCAGATGATGAAGCGCCCAGACAATGCCCTCAACTCCTGGAATTTGTTTGATTTGCGGCAGGGTTACGGTATCGTTGCCTTCTCCATACCATCTAAATACCATTCTCATCCTGATTCCTCCAACAACAACTAATTATACTGATATGACTAGTATACTAGATTGTTTATATGTTTGAATACGTTTTCTCAAAAAATAAATAGCCCGCGTGAGACTATTTAAAATATCCGGGATACTTGTGTTTTAATTCCTCTTTTTCAATAACGACCCGCTCCAGATGATCCCGTAACACCTGTTCGGCTGCATCAGGATTTTTGTCCTTGATCGCTTGAACAATGCCACGATGCTGGGAAAGAATGATTTTCCAGTCATGATTCGTAGCCAATCGCAAAAAACGGATTCGGTTATAATGTGTCGTCACCTGCTGAATAAGACCCCAGGTGCGCGTACGCCCGCAGCCTACAATAATGGACCGATGGAACTCCTCGTCCAGCTCGAACAATCGTTCATAATTCTCTTCGGATTCGCACAGCTCCTGCAGCGCAATCAGGTTCTGAAGGTGCAGCACCTGCTCGCTGCTCAGCTTTACGCACGCCTCACGCACAATCGCGGACTCCATTGTTTCTCTTAGGAATCGGGCTTCCTCAGCATGCTGCATATCGATCAGCGAAATCACGGATCCTTTTTGCGGAGTGGTTTCAATCAGCTCATCCTGTGACAATTTAACAAGCGCCTCGCGAATCGGTGTCCTGCTGACCTGAAGCATTTCCACCAGCTCTTTTTCCGAGATTAAACGTCCGGGCTCCAGCTTTAATTCCATAATATTTTTTTTCAGGTTTTCGTATACATGATCCCGAATGAGTCCCTTTTTATCTTTTAAAGTTGTTAGTTGCGTAGACATTAAAAAACCTCCCAGGCTCATTCGAGCTCATGCTGTATGATATACGAGGACAAAAACGCATCTGACGGATACTGCACACATTGCGGTTTTCTACTCACTATTTATCACTATTATATACGAAGACCTGCCAGCGACATAGAAAAATTGTCAGTGTCCTCCGAGTTGTCGTTTTTGTTTAACCTTTGACTGAGCCCATTAAGGCTCCTTTGGCAAAATGCTTCTGCAGGAATGGATATACAATCATAATAGGAATCGTGGATACGACGATAACCGCCATTTTGACGGATTCGCCATAGAAGGCCACCGATTCGCCGCCATCACCCAAGCCGCCGGACGCCAGCACGACGATCTGTCTGAGCAGTACCTGAACCGGCCATTTATCCGGAGTGTTGATGAACATGATCGCGTTGAAATATTGATTCCATATGCCAACCGCATAAAATAAACCAAAAGCAGCGAGCGACGGGAGCGAAAGCGGTAAAACAATTCTTATTAACACGACAATCTCATGGGCCCCGTCCATCTTGGCGGATTCGATCAGCTCGGTCGGCACGCTGGAAAAGAAGTCGCGCAAAATAATCAGATAAAAAGCACTGACCAAGCCGGGAATCATAAGCGCCCACAGCGAATCAATCATGTTCAGCTCCTTGACCACGAAATAAGTAGGGATAAGCCCGCCTTGAAAGAGCATCGTGAATAACACGAGCAGCATGATTTTGCTTCGGCCGGGAAGCTGCTTATAAGATAAGGAATAAGCCATCAATGCGGTCGTAAGCAAGCTCAGAGCCGTTCCCAGCAAAGTAATGTAGATCGAAACACCCAAGCTTCTGACAAACGTTTTCGTTGAGAAAATGTAGCGGTACGCGTCCAGATTATAATCACTCGGCCAGCCTGAGGTATCTGCAGAGAAAGAAGTGATAATGACGTATACGAATGGTAAAAAAGTAAGCAATCCGATCAAACCAAGCAGGACGTAGTTGCACATTTCGAATATTTTTTCACCAAAAGTCTGATTGTGATGCATGGTGCTCTCCACCTTTGCTTAATATATTCCCTCTTCGCCAAACCATTTGGCAATCTTGTTTGCCATGAGCACCAGGACGAGTCCCACCACCGACTTGAACAGCCCGACCGCCGCGCTATAACTAAATTGGCCTTGCTGTAAACCGACGCGGTACACATAAGTATCAAACACTTCGCCGACATCACGGTTAACGGAATTGACCATCAGGAAGATCTGCTCAAATCCCAGATCAAGAAAGCTTCCGAGTCTCAGGATGAAGAGAATCACAATAACGCTCCGAATCGCAGGCAGCGTCACATGCCAAAGCTGCTGAAACCGATTAGCGCCATCCATACGGGCCGCCTCATACAATTGCAGGTTCACTCCCGCCAGAGCTGCCAGGAATATGATGGTGCCCCAGCCTGCGTCTTTCCAAATCATCTGCATCACAATCAAAGG
Organism: Paenibacillus sp. FSL H8-0034; assembly: GCF_038000305.1. Lineage (NCBI taxonomy): Bacteria > Bacillati > Bacillota > Bacilli > Caryophanales > Paenibacillaceae > Paenibacillus > Paenibacillus sp. FSL H8-0034. The sequence goes on along the minus strand of NZ_JBBOBS010000001.1, from coordinate 1,570,922 downwards.
CCGGAACCAATATTCGCTGGTTAAAAATTCAGCAGGCTTGTACCCAAGCGCTATTAATATTTGGTTGATGATACCGCCCTCTGTAGTCAGAAGCACGTAAGAGATACCGGCAATAACGACCCACGACAGAAAATGTGGAATGTAAACAAGGGTTTGCACGAATCGCTTGAACATCTCTCTGCGAACCTCGTTCAGCAGCAAAGCCAGGACAATCGTTATCGGGAAAAAGATCAATAGGCTGTACAGCCCGATAACGATGGTGTTTCGGAAAAGCATCCAAAATTCCGGCATCCCGAAAAATCGTCTGAAATGCGCCAACCCGACCCATTCGCTTTGCATCAATCCGGCGAAAGGCTGGTAATTCTTGAATGCCATGATCACGCCCCACAAAGGGACATATTTAAATAAAAAGAAATAAATAATGCCCGGAACCATAAACAAATATAACCAGCGGTATTTCCACATTTCTCTCATGGCCAGTTGTACCTGCATTGTGTTCTTCACCTCATCCTGTTTGAATTCTGCAGCTGTCCTTTAGTTACTCTTCAGCCCATGGTTGACGAACTGATACTACGGTTTCACCGGTCACAATCGCCTGCTCAATCAGCATCCCGATATAGTGGTCCTGGGATGCCTCCGGCAAACCATAGAATCCGGGGCCGCCTGCGGCGTAAGCAGCCATTTTGTTCAGGCAGGCAGCAATGGCAATCTCATCGTCATACAGCCTTGCCGGCATAAAAGGATTTTCGTATACCCAACGTTCACCTGCCATAATTCCTTTCAGAAAGTAGCCCTCCGCGTTCTCATATTCGCCTTTGTTGACGCGCTTTAATTCCGACTGAATCTGTGTGCAGGATGGGTCCTGTATGCTGATCCGGTTATCGAATATTTCCCCGCGCTCTCCCCTTATACTCATATGATTGGAGCGTGTCCAGGAACGATGCTGATCCTTGGTGAAGTCATAAATACCGAGCTTGCCGCCAAAATCGAGCCAAGCCAAATCCCTCTCCGACTTGACTAGCTTATCTTCTGTCGGAGGACCGCTGCGATTAGGCCCGGCAACCCAATTCGATTCGAATCGCATGGCCTTAATTTTGACTTGCTCATACTGGACCCCAAGCATTTTTCGAATTAAGCTGACAGCATGATAAAATTGAGAAATCGATACGGTCACCTGATTCACGCTGCCTAATTGTCCTGACTGGATAATAGCTGACCGCGCTTCTTGTACAGGGTGAAACTGATACTGCTCGGCTACTTGAATCCGCGCTCCTTGGCGGACAAGCTTGTCATACACCTGTAATAAACCTTCGAGATTCGGAGCTGGAGGCGTTTCCGCAAGAACAGGAATTCCCCGTTCGGCCAGCTGCACCATATAATCAAAAGCAGCCGACGAGCTAACGGATAATACGACAAAATCTGGCTGTTCATTCGCCAACAGCTGCTCCAGACTCCGATAGGTCGCTACATGCCATTGGTCCTCCATGGCCCGACCCTTGGATTCGTCACGGACCACCATGCCACTGATGCGAAACTGCTCCGGCAGTGCTTGCGCTATTCTCAGAAAATATTGTGCGCGAAACCCACTGCCGCCGATGATGCTGAATGTTGCTGGTTTTGCCATCTATTCCACCGCCTTTTCTATATAAGAAAATGAATCGAAGTCAGCGTGCTTTCGGGTGCCGCTTAAATCCTGAGCACACATTCCGATAAAGGTGCCTGTAAAACGAATATAATCAGGATAATCATCTGATAAATGACAAATATCGACAGCCGGACCGATGGCCGCCCATTCGCCACCGTCAGCTGCGTAATAAAATTGCAGCACTTCACGGTCGATAATGGCTTTTAGCTTACAGCGGGTGATGTCCTGCAGTGGGATGTCCGTATCCAACAGCTCATCATACACGCCACCCACCGATTGAATAATCCCGATGCATTTGCCATGCACCTCATGGTGAGTGATACGCAAATACATGTAATCCTCCGTATCGTAGTAAACAATCAACCCCGCCAGCTGCTGAAAGTTGTCAGGCTCAAATTCCACAACGGTTTCAGCTTCGCAATGAAACGCCTGCTGCCTGCGGGCTACAAGACTTTGCCTGTGAAGCGAGCTCATCGATTCCATACCCTTCAGACGCAGAAACCCAGGTCGTTCTGTCAAAGAAAGCCAATCCGGCCCCGGCGAAATCCGCAGCGTATTCCATACGACCCCGAGACTCGCATCATCAAAGTGATCCACTGCCGGTTCCGATTCAAAAACAAACGGATCGATCCTCGGCGCCTTAACACTCGATTTGGGCCCATTGCCCTCTTCAACCCTAAGCCAGTGATCCTCGGTCCAATAGCAGCGCTGTAAAGCCGTCTCTCTACCCAAATTGCAGTATTTGTCCTTAACGGGTCTGGCACATAGATGGGCTAAATACCATTCTCCGGTATGTGTTTCCACCAATGAGCCATGCCCCGCTTTTTGCAGCGCCAGCTCGGGTTTACCGGCAGATGTGAGGATGGGATTGGTAGGGTCCACCTCGTAAGGGCCTTCAATGGACTTGGCTCTCGCCATCGTCACCGCATGGTTATATTGCGTACCGCCTTCAGCGGTCATTAAATAATAAAACCCGTTTCTTTTGTACAAATGCGGCCCTTCGGTGAGCTTTAGCTCCGTCCCTTTAAAAATATTAATGACCGGACCGATCAGCCTGCGTTCCTTCACCGAATATTCCTGCAGCGCTGTGCCCGCGAATTTATTATTTCCTTTGCGATGGTCCCACAGCATATTGACCAGCCACTTCCGCCCATCATCATCGTGAAACAGCGAAGGGTCGAATCCACTGCTGTTCAGAAAAATAGGCTCCGACCAGGGACCCATCATATCAGGGGCCGTAACCATATAATTATGAGTATCCTTAAATGCCCCTTTTCGGCTCTTCACATCGGTATATATCAAATAAAATAAACCGTCATCATAGGTTAAGCAGGGAGCCCATACGCCTCCTGAGTTCAGTTCACCCTCCATGTTCAGCTGCGAAATGCGATTCAAGGGCCGGGTTAAGAGGCGCCAATGCACCAAATCCTTGGAATGATGAATCTGAACACCGGGAAACCATTCAAATGTCGATGTTGCAATATAATAATCTTCTCCAACCCGAAGAATTGATGGATCCGGGTTAAATCCGGTCAGAATCGGATTCATAATCGTCTGCACGGCAGGTAAACCTCCTACTATAAAGTAATATTTTCTCCTGTTTTCTCGCTTATCCTCAGTATTTCAACATTGACACCTTGAGTGGTAGTTGTGCAGAATGTAGCCTACACCTGATTTTCTGTAAGGACGTAGGCAGGAACAGAGCTTAGGATCGTTTGGATTCCAAAACTGTGGATAATTGGATATGATCGCACAGTTGGATCTCCACATTCACCCTTGGGGTTTACCCTCCTATGTCACACTGGGTCTATGCCCTCACATTCCTTCGTTCTACCTCTCAAGGGGTGGATGCCGATTCTTGCTCCTTTACGGGGTCGTTGCCCTTATGGAATGTTGTTCGTCGGCTTCTCCGATGCTTCTGTTGTCATTGCCTAACACATGTGAATTAACTCGAGTTACAGATGATTTGCTTTGTTTTTAAGCTGCCTCTAGCTGCATATGAAACTGTCGAACAGGACCGAGTACATCTTTCGCGTTGTACTCTCTTTGCTTTGTCCCCAAGGTATGCAGGACTCGAATCAGCTTTCCACATAAGGCAATGAGGGACTGTTTCTTCTTGAGCGGATTCTGGCTACGGGTCGTGTATTGCTTATGAAGAGCCTTAAACGCTTCGTTTTTAGCAGCCATTGGCATCACGGCGCGGAACAGTAGCGCACGCAGACGTGATCGCCCTCGCTTACTAATCCCTGTCCTGCCCTTGCGCTTGCCCGAACTGTTCTCTCTCAAGTTCAGTCCAGCGAGCCGTATGATTTGTTGTCCGTGATCGTAGTTGTTCAGATCGCCTACCTCCGCTAGAAAACCGGCTACTGTTATCGCTCCGATTCCTGGCACGCTCAGCATCTGTTCAGCCCCTGGGATCTCGCTGAGTATGTGCATAACCTGATTGATGATCTGTTCGAGTTGTTCACAAAACAGGTCGTACTGCCCCAGTAGCGTGTCCAACTCAATCCGAGCAGCTCTTGCACCCTCTGTAAGTCCGATCGATTCAGAAGCAGCCGTGTAGAGTGCCTCTGCACGTTTGATACCTACGCCACGTTTGACCTCCGTTTTCCAGTGAGACAGAACACTTCTTGCCCCTTTCAGGACAATATCCGCTGGCAGCGCAAATGATCGCAACGTCATGAGCGATGCCTTACCTTCCCAGGCCTTGAATACCGTGGTGTACTCGGGAAAGAACCGATCAAGCCAGTTACCAATGCGACCTTTGACCTGAGTCAAGCTAGCCGACACCTTCTCCCGAAGGTTCATGAGAATTCGTAATTCTGCATATTCCTTCGTCGGTAGCTTTGGCTCCGAGTACTTCCCGTTTCGGATGAGATCGGCAATGACTTTGGCGTCCTTGTAGTCGCTCTTGGTCTGAGAGTTGTCCTCCAGTTCTTTCGTCTTATTCACATGATGCGGATTCACAACGACGACTTGGATGCCTTGATCTTGCAAGAAAGCCGCTAACGGAAACCAGTAGTGTCCGGTAGGTTCGATGCCAAACACGATGTCTGTTTTGCTGTGTGTTTGACCGAGTTCCTTCATCCACATGGCCAGTTTCGTTAGCCCTGTATGGTCGTTATGGAACACGCAGTCTTTTCCTAGCTCAATGCCTCGGAAATCCACCGCTCGAGCCACATGAACCTTTTTGGCGATATCTGCTCCAACGACCAGTGTTTTTTCGGTAATTCGGGTAATCCGTTGATTCTGTTTCTGTTTTAGCTTATTCTTCATAGTGAGTGCCTCTTTTCGTATGTGGGTTTTGTTCTTCCCGGAACGTTCCCAGTATACTAGAGGCGCTTTTTTCATTCAAAGCTCAAATTACTTCATTACAGGAATGGCTCCTTTATTCATATTTCCCGCCTAACGTAATATCGTTTTTGGCAAATCCGGTTACCGAATTTGTTTTTTCGTAGAAATGGGTAGCGTTGGCCATAATGCCTTCTCTTGTATAAAACAGGCTATCCGGCTGTAAAGGCAATTCGACCTGCTGCCCTGTGCTGGCTGCCATATAAATCGCGGTAATCAGCTCCAGCGTTTTCTTTCCTTCATAACCATCGACCAATACGGTCAACGTATCGTTTTCTATAGCTGACAGCACATTATCAATTTGTCCTTGATGTCCACTGTAAGGTACCGGAGGGAGCTCGTTGTACAGCTGTTCAATTTCATTTTCCAATTCGACATTTTTAATGGGGAATCCATTCTCTTTGGGAACGGAAGCGTACACTTTCCATGGAGCCGAGATTCTTGCTTTTTCCCCTTGAAAAATGAGCTGCTGCTCTTCACCATGATGAACAACCGAGCTTGTGATTTGCGCCAGCGCACCGCTCGGATAAGATAGGACGGCGATCGACAAATCCTCCACTTCCGCATTGTCATGTGAGGTATTGCTCATGATCGCCTGCACCTTGGTCGGCATCCCCATCATCCATTGAAGCATGTCAATGTGATGCACCGCATGATTGAGCGTGCAGCCTCCGCCTTCCTTCTCCCACGTGCCTCTCCACCAGAGATCGTAATAAACATGTCCACGCCACCAGTACGATTCCACCTGAGCATGTACCACCTTGCCCATTTTTCCTGAATCCAGCACCTGCTTTAATTTCATGATCGGATCGCGGAAGCGGTTTTGACCGACTACGGACAGAATCTTCTTCGCTTTCTCTGCCGCTGCAATCATCCGGTCACATTCAGCCAACGAGGAGGACATCGGCTTCTCCACCAGCACATGCTTGCCGGCATTCAAGAATTGAATGGATAAATCGGCATGTGTATAAGGCGGCGTGCAAATGGAAACGAGATCAATATCATCCCGTGAAGCAAGGTCGGCGGAATCACTGACGATGTCACAATTCAGTTTGTGCTGTTCCTTAAGTATTGCTGCTTTTTCCGGGTAAATATCGCATAAAGCGACGATTTGGCACCGCTCCGGAAAAGAAATGTAGGCTGCCAAATGAGCTGCCGAAATACCGCCTGTACCTACTATCGCGACTCTAATCATGAATATAACCTCCTGTTTTTAACTGAACATCCTCATTAGAACACTATTCAAAAAGATGCGCCGCTACTACTGAGAAAGGGAGTGCCTCCGCTCATTACGCTCCTCCAGCAGCCACAATATGGCGGTTACGCCTCGCGGATAATATTTGCTGCCGATAATAACCCCGGCAAGAATTTGATCGCTCCAGCTCCAATACGAATGCTCCGGATGCTTCAGCCAGTCAACGTGAGCCGCATCGGCCTTCTCATCCTGCGGGAAGCCCAGCAGCTTACGGGCAATAAACTGGCATAAATAGATTTTACTCAGCCATGAATTGCTGCTGGTTGAGGACAGCTTCCAGCCTCCATCGGGAAACAGGCAAATGTCAGGGACCAGAACGGCAGCCAAGTGCTGCTTCAAAGCCTGAATGTAAGGACCGAACCTGCCCTTCGCATCCAAAGCTTCCTCGCAGCCTGCAAAATAAGGAAAAATCAATCCCTCTATCGCTGGAATAATTTTCGAATCATTATGCTCATTAATAACTGCGGGAATATATCCTTGATCCGTCATCTTGGAGGCAAGTGTTGCTGCGCATCGCTCCGCTTGTTTGCCCGCTTCGATGGCTAGCTGTTCCTCGCCTGTGCTGCGGAATAGCTTCTCGAGCGCAACATAAGCAGCCCAGCATTTGCCTGCCATATAAATGTTGTTGCGCGCTTGACCCAGAGAAATGTCCAGGCTGTCATAGGTCGATATTTCCGCTCCACCCATCGTTCGGCTGCTGTCGAGTCCCATAATCCCATTGCGCTGCTCGGGAATCGGATGATCCCGGTTCAGCATGCTATTGAAGCATAGCTTAAGTGTGGCCAAATGGCGGTTCAGAAAATCGCTGTCCCCCGTCTGCTCCATATAGACGACGGTACAGCAAATCCAGTTGACCAGCTGCTCATGCGTCATGTAGGAGAAGCAATCTTTAATACCGGATATTTCGTAGGATGAATACTGTGGACGGGAGAACACATTGGCTACACCCATATCATGGGTAAAGCTGATACCTCCGGGGTATTCGACAGCATCATCGGGAAAGCTTACTTGATCTTCATAGCTGTACCTCCGCACAAACATATCCAGCTCGTTACGGACGGTCCAAGGGTTCATTTTCAGCTCATAGAACAGTTGGTCTGCTGTCAAATCAAAGGTGTTCATCATCCGATACTCGCCTTCGTTGACGACCCAGAAGGGCTCCCCTTCATAGTCCAGCAGCTGTGTGTTGCCGTAATAGCTGCGGATGGCATGAGCAAGCATAAACTTTTGGTCATCGGATAAATGGGCTGTATCGACCATTTCGTTCGATTGCTCGCATGAAGCGACCAGTGCGTCATAATGCTCAAGTGCGTAGGCTGAAACCGCTTCGATATTTTTGAAAAAGCGTGTGTACAGGTAAGACGTATCCATCCCGGCCGTAACAATGCCCCCGCGATAAAAGCAGATCGCATACCGCACGGTTTTCTTCTCACCCGCCGCAACGTCGGTAATCAGGGCGCCGCATCCGCCAAGGCCGAACGCACGGTTTTCATTCAGGGAATTGCTCAAAATTTTCTCCATCGTAAAGCCCTGAGCAGAAGAAGTATCCGGGTCCAGGGATACAATAGCTGTGTTAAGCCCCTGCCCGACACCTTTAAATCGACCTTCGCTCGTATCGTCCAGCCTTCTCATCGCACTATAAGGATCATTGCCCTGATAGCCGAAGAAAGCCCGCCTTGTGCGGGTGCCTTTCGTATTATCTATAGTCAGCTCGGCAAAAACAGCCGGAACGATTGCTTCCTTCAGTAGATCAGCCTCTGCAGTCTCTGGATCAGGAACGCTGCGTACCGGTGAATAAATTCGAAACGTAAGCTCTCCCGCTTTCCATGTATCCGTACCTAGCTTATAATCGCGAACGATGCTTTGAGCAGGGAAAGTAACGAGACGCTGCTTGTTCGCAGGGACGGTCTCTTCCGCTTTTTCCACATCGTATCTTGCACTTTCATCCACAGCCTCCACGGCCTCCGTAAAGAAGGGCAGAGCCTCATACAAGCTGCCGTCATCGGATTGCAATCCAATGAATACATTTTGATCGGCTGGTTTGCCGAGCTCAAGTCCCAAGCCACCCTTAGCGCCGCGGAATCCCAGTGTAAAGCTGGCAAATGCACCGATAGGTGAATGATGTGCGTTAAAAAATATTCGATCCGTCATGATGTCCTCCCAAGTTAAAATACAAGCGTATTCCTTTTTAACAAATCGCGGGATGATGGTTGAAACAGAAAAACCTCCTGTTGTGGAAGTTTTTCTGTTTCTGCCTTAATGGCAGCGCTTTATTATTACTTTTGTGTCTTAGCGTAAGCTTCTGCGTATTCCTTGGCTGTTTGATCTCCGCCTGCGCCTTTGAATTTATCTATTGCGGCCTTCCAGCCATTTTCATCAATCTTGCCCATGATGTATTTCACCTTGGCATCCAGCAAAATTTGCTGCAGCTCCTGGCCTTTGGTGGCCCACGTCGGCGAGATCAGCACAATCGTTGGATCCAGCACCGCATATTTATCGTTATCTTCCTCGAGCTGGATCTGCAGCTTGGTCATCGGGTCCAGTACGCCCTCAGTTCTGATTTTGGTAACAGGAATCGTTTCAAAAGGGAATTTATACGGGAAACCTACTTCGTTGTCGAAGGCATCCTGATTCGTTCTGACCGCTTTTCCATCCTTCAGATCATAGTGCTTGCCTTCAATGCCCCATTCCAGTAAATCAGCCATCGGTTTATCGGACAGCTTGTCGATAAAACCAAGCAATTGCTTTAAATCGGCTTCTGTTTTGACACTTGATTTGGGGAACATCAGGATACCGTTGGAGCCGCGTTCGCCGTTAATCAACTTGCCTTTAGGGCCTTCCACAATACTGAAAGCATCCATAACGGCATTCGGATTATGGCTTTTAACACGAGTTTCAAAAGTCAGTATTTTGTTGGTGGCCTCATTAATGACACCGCTTTTGGCGTTTTCCAGGTTGGCTTCAAATTTAGGCACATCGATCGAAGCAAAGTCCTGATTGATCAATTTCTCGTCATACAATTTTTTTGTAAATTTGATGGCTTCGAAATACTCCGGGGTTTCCTCGGATTTGGTAAATTTACCGTCCTTCAGCCCCCACGCATTGGGCGCGCCGAACGTTACACCGAAATCAGGTCTCAAGGAATCATTCTTAATCATCATCGTCAAACCGTAGGTATCGTTAACCCCATTTTTGTCGGGATCATTGTTTGTAAACGCTTTAAACATGTTGTATAAATCATCGACGGTTTTGGGCTGCTGTAGACCTACATTCGTCAACCAGTCTTTCCGGTACGTATAGGCGTATCTGGCGAACGGGCGATACCGCGGAACCCCATACAGCTTGCCGTCAATCTTCACATTGTCATACACAGCCGGCGGCATTAATGACAGATTCTTGTAATCCTTAATATAAGGACCGATATCCCAGAAAGCGCCATTCTGCGCTGCACTGATCAGGTACGATTGATTAGGCGCTCCACAGCTGGCGAGAATTTGCGGCAAGTCACCCGAGGCGATCATAACGGGAAGCTTGCTGCAGAAATCGTTGCTCGAAATCAGGTTAATCGAAAGCTTCGAATTCGTATATTTCTCTATCGCCTTCTGTGCTTCATTCCCAGGCTGCGGGATATCCTTTCCGTCAAAATTCAACGATATTTTGATGGGCAGCGGTTCTGGACCTTGTGCTGAATTACTTGGGGGAGCGGCATTATTGGTATTGCTCGAACAGCCGACTAACAACGACATTGTCAGGATTGAAGTAATGGCAACTACACTTCTTTTTTTAGTATTCAGTGCTTTCATGGCTGACCTCCATTTGTGATAATAAAGTAACAGCTAGCTTGAAATCGTTTTCATTATGTGCATTCTTAATGCTCCGGACCGCTGTCATACCCTCCCTTGTTTAGTAGTAATACTAACATACCACTAACCTTAATGAATGACGATACACTAATCGTGGCTGCAATTTACCCTTTTCGCGCATTTTCCTCTGATCAAATTCGGTGATATACTAGTATAACCTGTTGCATAAAACTGAAAATAACGGAATTAACGGGGGGGCGTAAGGATGAAAAGCTATTCTGATGAATTTGAGCTGGGACGGCTTCCTGATCTGCGAATTACCGTTCAACTCATGGGTCTGCATGGACGGAAGGTCGATTCGCACTGGAGCTACCCTTCTCATGAGCATCCAATGTACGAAATTCATTGGGTCATTGACGGGGAGATGGAGATGGTCGTAGATGGGCACATTTATCGACAAACCGAAGGGGACATTCTGTTTATTCGGCCAGGGGTTACCCATTCCTGCAAATCGTCCGGACCGCAGGGCTTCACTTACTTCTGCGTGCACTTCAGTGTCATTGACCGTATTTTCTCCAAGGAGCTGGAGCATCACCAAACGACCTATTATCCGGCTGCATCACCGCTGGCGATCGGCATTCAGCCTGCATTATCTACCCTTTATGACCTGTCGATCGAGATCAAAAGCTCGATTTTGTCCACCTCGAAAAGCATGAAGGTTCATTCCGCTGTATTTGATCTGCTTGGAAGCCTGATTGACCAGCTATCGCAATCCGATAATGTCATGCTGACCAAAAAAGAAGTCATGGCCAGTCAAATTGCCGAGCAGATTGAGGACTCCGTACAAACCCTGCTGCTGCATGGGCAAATTCACGAAAATGGACGGACCTGGGTGCAGGATATCGCCAAATCGGTTAATATGAGCACCTCCCAGGTCAATCGTATTTTTCATCAGGTGTATGGCAAAGCTCCACGTAAATATTTGTCTGAAATTTTGTTGAACGAGGCCAAACGTCTGCTGCAACAAACCGATCTGTCCGTGGATCATATTGCAATGATGCTCGGGTATCGAACAAGCCCCCATTTTAGCCGCCAATTTAAAAGATGGACCGATATCACACCAAGCGAATACAGGGAGCAAATCGATCCCAAGTTAGGTAATAACCATCAGGAATCGCTTGCTCCCTCTACTCTGGCTGGAAATACTATTCGTAGCGAAAATGCAGCATCAAGGCTTTAAGCTCATAAGCGAGCCTGGAAATAGTACCTGCTGACGAAGCAACCTGCTCGATCGTAGCAGTCTGCTGTTGGGCGGCTGCGGCTACATATCCCGAATTATCTGCAGTTTCACGAGCCAAATGAACAATTCCATCCATCTCATGGACCATATTCTCAGTACTTGAGAAAATTTCCTCGACAGCAGCCGACACCTCCTCAGTTTGTTGTGATACTTTATTCACCGCGTCCACAATATCCCCGAACGAATTACCGGCATGTCCGGCCTTCTCCATGCCAGCGGCGACTGCCAGCCTGCCCGATTCCATGCTCTGTGCCGTTTGCTGAATCGTTCCCTGAATTTCCGTAATCACGTCTCTGATTTGATTCGCTGCCTGTGCAGCCTGGTCAGCCAGCTTGCGCACCTCTCCCGCTACTACAGCAAAGCCTTTTCCCGCCTCACCTGCACGGGCCGCTTCTATGGCAGCGTTCAGCGAAAGCATGCTCGTTTGCCTGGAAATTGTCGTGATCATGCTCACAATATCATCGATTTGCTGTGACTTATCCTGCAGCTGCTTAACACTATGAAATGATTCATGAACCGTGCCGTGTATCGTGTTCATCTGACGAATCAACTCATATAACGATTCATTGCCTGCTGTCGCAGCTGCCATCGCGGTTGAAGTCGATTCACTGACCAGCTCAACACTACCGGCAATTTGCTCCATACCCAGGGAAACCTCGGTAGACATTTGCTTCAAATTGCCGATAATATGGACTTCCTTCTCCGTACCTTCGGCAACACCTTGAATCGAGGTAGCAATCTCCTCCGTCGCCTTATTCGTCTCCATCGCTCCCTGCTTCAGCTGCTCGGCCTGGGTAGCGACTTCTTGCGAGCAGACCGAAATCTGAACCATCATCCCTTTCAGAACTCCGATCGTACGATTAAAGTTATGTCCCATCTGTTCAAATTCATCCTTCGTACGAATCTCAAGCCTAGTATTGAAATCCCCTTCGGCAAGCGAGGTCGATAACACATTCACCTTGTGAATGTTGGTCGTAATATAACGACTGAAGGCAATAATCGCTCCGATCATGACCAATACCGCAATAACAATCACAAGCAGCATCCGCTGCAGCAGGCTATTCAATGGAGCATACAGCTCCTGCTCCGGTATCGCGAGTGCTAAGCTCCAGCCAGTCTCGGGAATGATCGAATAGAACACCCGAACCTGCTTGCCGGACTGCTCAAAGCCTCCTTGAAATCCGCTGGAGCCGCCGAGCTTCACGTCCTCCATAATCTTCTTGCCCAGAGCAGCCAAAGAAGGATTGGCATCCTTGTACAACTCGTCCTTCATCACCTTCTGCGCATCCCGCTCGGCGATGAGCTTGCCCGTTTTATCCATCAGGAAAGCCCAGCCGGTTTCACCGACCTTAATTTCCTTAATCATTTGCTGCATGCTGTTCAAGCTGATATCACCAGTGGTCACGCCGAGAAACTGCTTGCGCTCATCATAAAAAGGGACGGTTGCCGTAATCATCGTTGTCTTGATCGTCTCGTCATAATACGGATCTGTAAAAATCGCGCCTTCTTTGGAATTTATACCATTGCGGTACCACTCTGTCCTGGGATAATCGTACTCCGCGGTCATATATTGATCGGTATAGGTCACCTCATCCCCATCCTTGTACACATAGGGTCCAAAGTATGGCTGTCCCGGCTTGTACCGATTGGGCTCAAACCAGACGCCAACACCCAGCGTATCGGGATTTAAGGAGGGAATATTCAACAGCATGGCCTTATAATCCTGTGGATTCCACGCCATTCCCCGTGCTTCTACCAATCTGGCCACAGTTTGCGGGATTCGGGTGTGCGATGAGAGCTTGTTTTGAATATCGTGAATGGTTTGCTGCAATTGATTGTTCATCTTGCCTTCGATCTCATGGGTGATCATATTTTGCGAGAATGTATAGCTGATCCACGACAAAGATAAGGTCAAACATATAAGGATGGGAAGCATAAATACCAGGAATTTGGTTTGAATCCTTGTAAATTGCATCAACACTCTCTGCTTAATCACCCGATTCCCCACCTTAAGCTAGATTCTATTGGAGTACGACATCCAAAACCTCGAATAACCGTCGATTTCGACCAGTACACGACCCAACTGAGGAGCAGCATCCTTGGCATTCATATCCATGTTCAAATGGGTCAGGCTTACATACATATCCTTAATCGCAGCTTCAAAAAAAGCGGCTTTCATGCCAAAGGTTCCCCCTGAGCTTATGTATGCATAGTGTTTTCTAATATCATTTTCGATCAAAGCATATTTCTCTGTAAGGTCGATCCATGCCTGAGCGCTGCCATCTCCATCCCTCTCTACCACCTCTAACGACTGTTTTAATTCCCCTACACGTACCATGTAATGAGTAAGTACCTCCACCGCTTCTTCCTTCGAGATTACAGCTGCTTCGTTTACCATACACATAGGCCTCCTTGTCCATATCACTCGTATTGGTCTTTAGGATCAGTAGAATAGGTATGAATCCCTATATCATTGAGTATAGGTGATGAGATAGCTAACTATATTAAATAAAAGCAGGAATATTGTAAAAAAACAGCACTTGGACTCATGGCTCAGTGCTGTTTTTGCTATCCTTTTATCGAGTGTTTCATTCCATGGCAACTTTGAGGGTGTGAAGGTGGTCAGGTTGTCGGCAATTCCGGCATTGGCCCTTCTTCAGAAAAATCGATCCAGTCGCTGATTACCGACCAACGTTCGGCATCGGCCATTCTTGCTTCTTCGATTTGGTGGATCGTTTTGGCGGAACCGCCACCGAGCAGAATGTGAGCGGGTAAATTCTCGACATAGGCAACTTTGAAAACGACCTCGGCGACTTTTTTGGGATCGCCTGGCTCATTACCCCAATAGGATTCAAGTTGTTCTATCACTTTGCCAACTGACGCTTGATATTCGGGCAGCATGAAGGTCCGATTATCGAAGGCGCGTTTGCCCCAATTGGTGCGCATGCCGCCGGGTTCGAGGGCAGTCATTTTGACCCCGAACGGGGCGATCTCTGCTGCGACCGCCTCGGTAAAGCCACCCACGGCCCATTTGGATGCATGATAAGCTGCATTGCCTGCGGTAGCGAAACGACCGCCGGCCGAGGAAATATGGAGGATATGGCCGCTTCGTTGCTGGCGCATGATCGGGATCGCCGCACGGGTGAGATTCACGACCCCAAAGAGGCATGTATCGACAAGCCGGCGGAAATCCTCGGACGGCACCTGCTCGAAAGGCTGGGTATCGCCGTAGCCTGCATTGTTGACCAGGACATCAAGCCGTCCAAAGTTTTCAAGTACGAGTTGAACCGCTCTATGTGCCGATTCTTCATCGGTAACATCCAGCTTAGCGACACTGATCTGACTACCATATTGCTTAACCAGATCATCTAGCTGTTCAATATTGCGAGCTGTTGCGACTACATGTTCACCCTTGGCAAGAATAACCTCGGTAATATGTCGGCCCAGGCCGTTACCGCTTCCCGTAATTAACCACACCTTTGACATGAAATCCTCTCCCTATTTTAAACTTGTACTTAGTAGAAAGGCCTTTACCTAGACGGCCTTGTGTCTCTTATTGTAGGGTGATTATAATTGAGGAGATAGTAGGATTGTGTCTAATTTTTGCCTAAAACTCCGAGGGGTTGGATACGGAAACTAATAGCCGGAAAATGATTGCGTTCCGCCGGCAAATCATGAGGAGGAAGATGCTTATGTCCCATCATACTGATGAGCGATCAGTGGTATTGCAGCGGATGCTACGCATCTGCAACGCTTATTCCTTTGACCGCGATATTTGCGAGACTGGTATTTCGTTCATTTCGCTGCTGAAAGCCGACCAGCCGACCACCATTCAATACGGTTTTTTCCAGCCCGGGATATGTGTCATCCTTCAAGGCAGCAAAACATTGATAGCCCGCAATCACACCTACAACTATGGAGCCGGAGATTATATTGCATCCAACATCGATATGCCGGTCAAAGGCCAAGTGGCCCAAGCCACGCAAGAGGCGCCATACCTGGCGCTCCGAATCGATTTTACCACTGACGAGGTTGCATCCGTTGTTCTGGATGCCCAGCTTAACGCTCTGGGAGAGAGCCGACTGGCTGAAGGGGTGTATATTGATAAGACTGGAGTTGAAGTCCTTCATGTGCTTGAGCGGATGCTTAAGTTGGCTACTGACAATAAAGCGGCGGCCTTTCTCGCACCTGGCGTTAAGCGTGAACTGATTTATCGCCTGCTAACCGATGAGGGCGGCGCGCGCTTCTACAACAACATGCTATTGCATCATGAAGCGGCGGGCATCAGCAGGGCTATTCATTATGTCAAAGCAAACTATACACGTCCCCTTACCATTGAGGAAATTGCTCAAGTAGGTTGTATGAGCCCTTCTACCCTGCATCACAAATTCAAAGCTGTCACTACGCTGAGCCCAATCCAGTATCAGAAACAGCTGCGACTGCAGGAAGCGCGCAGAATTTTGCTTGCCGACGATATTGATGTCACATCAACTGCGCTCGAGGTCGGATACGAAAGTCTGACGCAGTTTAACCGAGAATACAAACGGTTCTTCGGCCTACCGCCGCTTAAAGACATTCGCGCTATTGCCAATCAGGCCAAGGCAAAATCGCCCGAATCTATTCATACGTCTATAGAATCAGAGCATCCTTGAAAGGGGGCCCTGATTATTTCGCCGATGAGCCATATCATAAGCAGAGAATTGAAGTGGTAGTTGATTTTAACGTCATAGAACGAAGTCTTTTTCTTACAACTACCGATACGATGACTAATTAAAATGATGAAAAGCCTCTGTTAAGGGCTTTTTCGTATTATTAGGTTAGCCGGAAAAATCTGGTTGGCCTTTTTTTAGATTCGGTATAAGATGGCGGTAGTCGGGAGAACGGGGGGCTTTTAGGGGGAAAACCCCGGACAAAAAACTGTTCTCCCACTGCCACACAATAACCATGTTTGAGCTGGTTGAGACCATGGCGCAAGCATTCACCGCGCGTAATGTAGAGAATGGAAAATCGAGATGCATTGTTCATACGGAAGAAGGATTTGAGAAGTTTGGAGAATGGCTTGGAGAACTGCGTCAGAAAACGGGTAAAGAATCAGTAGTCGTTTTAGAAGCAACAGGCATTATCATCGGGGGCTAGTGGCTACATGGAACGAAGTGGGTTCTGCCACATGGTCATTAATCCACTGCGATCCAAACGAGCAAAAGGTTCTCAACTACGAAAAGTAAAAACAGATACCGCAGATGCATGGCACTTAGCAGAAATGTATTACCATGGCGTTGTTAAGCCTCATCGTAAAGGTGAAGGGCAACTTCTAGAGCTCCAGCATCTCACGTGACAGCATATGTTCATAACAGCGATGTACGTGCAAGCCAAGCTGAATATGCGGGCGTTGCTTGACCAAGTGTTTCCTGCGTATGAAGGTGTGTTTTATGATCTGTATTCCCAAACAGCGCTGCGTGTTTTGCATCAATATTTAAGCGGCAGGGTGATCACAGAGGAAACCATTCTGGAAACCGTACAGAGGTTACACGGTCAAAGCTGGATACGTGAAAAGCTGGCACGACTTCAGAGCCTTTCTTCAAGCAAGGGTCGAAGCCAGGCGCAAACGGTAACTTTGCAAAGTATGGTAGGCTTGCTGCTTGCATTCCAAGAGCAACTCGGGTATTTGACGAGGAAACGCCACCGTAATCCCAGAAGTGGCCCTTCTTAAAACAATCCTGGGCGTTCTACGATTTTGGCCACTTACCTCGAACGAACAATGATCACGAACGGTTTTTCAGGCAGACGAAGACCCATCATCGACGAATGACAGGCCGTCGGAGCTGGAATGAATACATACTTCGCAATGGAGAGTACGTAGTACTTGTTGATGATGCATTACAACAGGAAGACTTGACGAACAGGTTAAGTCTTGTTTCTTATGAAAATTACAAACAACAAAAAGAACGCTGGAATAGTAGACTGAACGAAAGTTTACTGCGGAAAAGACTTAGAAAAGATCCCCTAGCAGACCTCCAAAACCTTGAAAACAAGCATAGTATGTTGGTTATTCCACTGTAAAAAAAAAGAACCCGGAGCTGCTTCTCCGTGTTCAGGTTAGAATAATTGGAATATGCCGGTATGATATGCCCAGGATAAACATTTATTACCATATTTCAGGAAGCGTTGACGCTTCCGTTCATGATTTGGTGTAGGAACCTTTGATGGTATTCAGCGCGAATGACCATCGCTTTCAAACTAACGAGTACTTCCCTCGCTTCCTCCAAATATTCCTTGTCCCCAAAAATTTCATACAGTCTCAAGTAATCATTATACTCATCCAGCCATTCGTTGAAATAAGAAGATGTCATATTCATCACTCCTTTAGATTCAAGATTAGCAATGCAACATTAAGGTTTGATTAGAACAAGATAAATGCCAAATATATTTTTTCCAAGCTCCTCCACAATAGCCGTTGATCTCCAAGCAGACTCACTCCTCTTTACCTCTCCTGTTAACGCTTCCAAATCTGTTAGTCATATGTCATTAGCCGTTACACATGCCGCTGGGCCTTTATATACTAGTTTAAGGTTTAAATCTTGTGTGTATGCCTGTTTTCCCAAAAAATCCGTTTTTATTTATTTGGCCAGGAGTGAGCGCTATGAAATGGAATGACTGTACGGGCAGTTATAAAGCCTATCTTAGCTTAGGTACGACCTGTCAAACGGCCCATCAACTACAAAGACTGGGATTGCGTCAATTTGCCGGTCCCTTGGATTGGTTTATTTCTGATTCCGTACCTGATCTGGTCCAACTGATTCGCAAACGATTTTATGGTTTTATGGAGTTCGATCATCTCCAGCTCATTGACAGAACCTATGATCATTTCGTTGTCAGAGATAATGCTTATGAGGTTGTCTCCTTTCACGATTTCCCCCGGTACCTTACGACCGAGCGAATTTGGGATGCTTATCCTCCTTTCAAAGGAAAGATCGATCGGCGAGTTCAGCGTTTTTTGAGAACAGCAAGGTACAGCAGTCCGGTTGTACTTATTAGAACACAAACGTCCAAGAGAGAAGCGATCCAACTCAAGGCGGCCTTGAACACGCTGATGTACGGTAAATTCCGATTACTTATTGTTAATAATCATGCCAGCGGCTTACACACGGTGATGCACGAGGATTGGGGTATCGATGGAGTGAGCTCGGTTAATGTACCAAGCGGTCGTGATTGGAAAGGCTCCGATCAGGCTTGGAACACCATTATGAGAGGGTTTACGCTTAGCTACTAATGAACACAAGAGGAAGCATATAAGCCTGGACTTCGTTCTGCAGTATGGATGTATCGCGCTAGCTGTGTTGTCTTCTTGCAGAGACAACACAGCTAGCGCTTTTATATTGTCATAACGAGCAGCTACAATTTGGTTAAAAAAACTGGTTTCGGACAATATTAACAATAATCTGCAAGAAAGGATAGGAAACTATGGCATGGATTGTAACAGGTGTTGTTGTGGTTATCATGCTCATTGCTTCATTGGAGGCCCCTGCTTTGTGGAAAGCGAGCAAGTTTAAAGAGCTTACTTTATTCCTGTCGCTGATGTGCGGTGCTGGTGTGCTGAGTGTATTGGAAGCTCTCCAATTTCCGCTACCCAATCCACTCGAATGGATCAATTCGACATTTGAACCGTTAAATCAGGCGATCTATTCCGTATTTGAATGAAGAGGACGTGTGGATAATGGATTCAAAGGAAACCATAAAGGCGCGTTCTTTTATGATTCTCGTTATTATGTTCGCGGTGGGCACCTCCATTCTGATTACGCCCGGCGGTTTGGCCATCGATGCGAAGCAGGATGCCTGGATGGCAAGTATCTTAGGTGTTTTTATCAATATCCTGCTGGTGCTGCTGTATGCCACGCTTGGCAATCGATATCCGAATAAGACATTTGTCGAATACTGCATCATCTCGCTCGGACCCTGGATCGGAAAATTCGTGGCTCTGCTGTTTATAGCCTTTTTCTATATACTTGCCTCCCTGATGCTTGGCGATATGGGGATTTTTCTGACATCGCAAATTATGCCGGACACAC
Organism: Paenibacillus sp. FSL H8-0034; assembly: GCF_038000305.1. NCBI lineage: Bacteria > Bacillati > Bacillota > Bacilli > Caryophanales > Paenibacillaceae > Paenibacillus > Paenibacillus sp. FSL H8-0034. The sequence continues at coordinate 1,551,502 of NZ_JBBOBS010000001.1, read as the reverse complement.
CGATGGAAATATTAAAAATTATTTTCACCTTCGTTATCGTTATGGCTATTCGAGCAGGACTCAAAGTATATACCCATGCGGCGGAAATCTTTATTATATGGATGTTTGGGCTGTTTATCCTGCTCATCCTTACTTCCGCACCCAAGTTTCACTTTGACAATCTCTATCCGCTGCTGGAGTTTGGTATCAAGCCTGTATTTAAGGGTGCCTACAATTTTCTCGCTCTGCAGGAGATGGTTGTGCTGCTAATGTTTTATCCATACGTATCGGCTGGTGCCAAGGATCGCAGAAGCAGATTTATTATAGGCATGTCGATAGGTGGCAGCCTCCTCATTATTATGACTCTCTCCAGTATTCTTGTTCTTGGGCCTGCACTTACAGCCAATCAATTATTTCCTGCCTATGCGGTTGCAAAGCACATTAACATTGGCGAGTTTTTGGAACGCATCGAATCGGTGATGATGTTTCTCTGGATTTTATCCATATTCATGAAGATTACACTAACGTTCCATGCCTCTGTCCTCGGTATGGCGCAGATTTTCAATTTCAAGGATGAAAAGCCGTTCGTCTGGCCATTTGCCATCGGAATGATTGTCCTATCGTCGATGTGCTATCCCAGCACGATGTTTGTCATCAAGCTGCTTACCCACAGCTGGGCGGCCTTCTCTCTTCTGTTCATGCTGATACTTCCGCTGCTTGTATTCGGCGTATCGCTCATTCGCCGCCAGAATGCCAACAGCAGCAACTAATTTGATCGTGAAATGGGGTGACTTCCCAAGCTATGCGCAAATCTGACGATATAACCGATCCAATCAGCGATCAGCTTGAGCCCAACCTTAAGCATATCAAGCAAACCCTGGGCAACAGTGGCGATATCAGATTCAGGGATTTCCAAATAGACGGGATCGGGAATACATTTCTGAAGGCTTCTATCATATATGTAGAGGGCTACTCCAATTCACAGATCATGCTGCAGTCTTTGCTTGCTGATGCCTATGAACCGCAGGATTTGTCCGATCCTGAGAGTCTTCTCTACCACTACAAGGTCAGCGTGATTTCTGAGGGTGATGTGAGAGAGGTCACTCACTTTGAGGAATTATTCGATGGACTGCTTTCTGGCAGCAGTATCCTGCTTATTGAAGGGTGTGCCTACGGCCTGTCAGTTGGAACCAAGCAAGTAAAAGCCCGTACCGTTGAAGAACCAAATGTGCAATCCGTCGTACGCGGCCCCCGCGAAGGCTTCACGGAGGTACTCTCCTGGAATACGGCGATGCTGCGTCGTAAAATTAACAGCCGTCATCTATGGATCGAATTTTTCAAGATCGGCACCGTCACCCAAACCGAGGTAGCCCTCGTCTATTTAAAAAATCTGGTTTCTGATGATCTGGTTAACGAAGTCCGCAGCCGTATCAACCAAATCGATATTGATGCTGTGCTGGAAAGCAACTATCTCGAAGAGTTTCTTCAGGACCAGCGTTACACCCCATTTCCGACCATTTACAATACAGAACGGCCGGATGTTGTCGCAGCCGGATTAATGGAGGCAAGAATAGGAGTAATGGTAGACGGCACCCCGTTCACACTGTTGGCTCCAGCACTATTCACACAATTTTTTCAATCCAGCGAGGATTACTACCAACGAAGTGATTTTGCTACCCTGATTCGTTTACTGCGCTTTGTGTGTCTCGTTATCGCAACATTAACGCCTTCACTATACATTGCCTTGTCAACGTTCCATCAGGAAATGATCCCCACAACCTTGCTCTACAACCTGTCGGGCCAACGCGAAGGGGTGCCTTTCCCTGCTCTGATCGAAGCCTTGATTATGGAGATCACCTTCGAAATCCTCCGCGAAGCGAGCGTTCGTATGCCCAAGACGATTGGACAAGCCATCTCAATTGTAGGTACATTGGTCGTCGGACAGGCAGCAGTTGAAGCCGGTTTGGTCACTGCCGGTATGGTTATTGTTGTCTCCATAACCGCCATAGCCAATTTTGTTATTCCTGCGTTCAATATGGGAATTGCAGCACGTATTATACGCTTCTGTTTGATGCTCGTTGGGGGGACATTCGGTCTGTTTGGCATATTTATGGGGATTATTCTGCTCGTCATCCATATGTGCGGCTTGTCCTCACTGGGCGTCCCCTACATGTCACCCTTTGCTCCCTTCCACATGTCGGATCAAAAGGATACACTCGTCAGATTTCCGTTGATGAGCATGATTACCCGGCCCAAAAGCCTGAAGCCCCGTAATCTGATTAGACAAAAAAGGAGCTCTACCCAGCAGGAGGAATAAAGATGAGACGACTCGCGTTGTGTTTGATCATAGGCATGCTGATTCCCCTGCTGGCTGGCTGCTGGGACCGTAATGAATTGAATGAAATCAGTCTCGTTGTTGGGCTTGGCCTCGATAAAGTGGACGATAAGTATAAAGTAAGCGTTCAACTCGTGAATCCGTCCCGTGTCGCCCCCAAAGCTGGAGTTAGCAGCAATGCCAGTCCAGTCGTCACTTTTGAGGAATCAGGTAAAACACTCCCTGAAGCACTGCGACGTATGGAGGTTCAGGTACCGCGCAAGCTGTATTTTGCGCATTTGCGTATGATTGTACTTGGGGAAGAGCTTGCAAAATCGGGAATTAGCAAACCGCTTGATTTCATATCCAGAAACCCGCAAATGCGGACCGATTTTTTTCTGATTATTGCCAAAAATTCCGATGCCTCCGAGGTACTAAAGGTTTTCAGCCGTATGGATCCGATTCCGGCAAATAATTTATATACAACACTGGAAGCCTCAGATAAGCTGTGGGCCGCAACCGGTAAAATTACGCTTGATAAGCTGATTCAGGATCTCAGCAAGCCTGGTAAAAGTCCTGCAATGACCGGAGTTGAAATTATCGGGAGTAAGGTTATTGGTGAGAGTACCCTGAATGTCGAAAAGATTGCGCCACCGGCATTATTAAGGTATTCAGGCATGGCTATTTTCAAGGTAGATCGTATGGTAGGCTGGATTGACGAGGACGAGACGAAAGCGTTGAACTATGTGCAAAATACAGTCAATCAAACCGTTGGTTATCTTTCCTGCCCAGGCGAAAGTGGTAGGGTATCCGTAGATGCTGTCAATGTAAGATCTCACATGGATACCCGGGTCAAAAATGGAAAACCGATTGTTGATATCCATGTCCGCATAGAGCAAAATATATCAGACATCGAATGTGATGTCGACATCACCCAAAAGCCTGTGCTCGACAAATTGAAGGAGGAAGGCGATCAAAAATTAAAAAAATTGATTACCAACGCCATTCACAAGGTACAAAAGCAATATGGAACCGATATTTTTGGTTTTGGAGAGCTTATTCACCAAAAAAACCCAAAAATCTGGTCTCAATACAAAGACTGGAATGAAGAATTCAAGCAATTGGAGTTCCATGTGCAGGTTGATACCATACTGAGACGTATGGGAACGATCGTACAATCCGTAGACCAGCAAACCAAGCAATAAGAACGCAAAAAAAGCTTAACGAAAGCGACTAAACGCAATCCTGTTAAGCTTTATTTATTACGTATATCCAAGCGTATATGTCTATGCGCTTACCTTTACAAGTCTCTTGTTTTGAGCGTATGGGTATAAGCTTTTTTCATCAACGTCGCTTTTAGTTCCCTGTCCATACTATGTTCATGAAGGATCAAGTAAAAGTTGGACATGAAATGATGCCAGTTAATCCTGGTTTGTTTCATAATTTCATCCATATTCAGCCCGCCTCACCTGTAGCTTTGATATAGTATATTACCCATCTCGGGCGTGTGCTAATCAGATGGTATCAGCACTGTGCTTAACCCAAGGTGCTCGGCCAAAATACAATCGAATTTCGATCCCGCTCCGCTCCTCGTTTCAGCAATAATTGACCTTCGGGTGAATCGACCGCCTGTTGTCCGTTCCACGAATCGATGACGATTTTGCGGGATTTGCCATAATCCAGCATCTGGCGAAATATCGGCAGCAGCAGCTCCGGATTTTGATTGTAATCGTCCCTCAGAAATACGATCTTGCGTCCGTAATTTTCCAGCCAGCACACCCACATGCCCCGGTGATACACAAGGAAATTACCTTGCTTGCGAGTAAAATGAATCCCACCTACCTCTGGCCAAGGTACAACGGTTCCGAACACATCGGCAGGGTCTGCCGCATGGATCGCTACAGCACGATCCGTATCCTCCATTGTGGACTGGGCCTCGTCTTGCTGGCGGAGCATGCCAATGACATCACGCTCCATAAATTGCATCGACTGCACGCCCTGAACGAACAGCCCGCGCGTAAGCGTCCCAAGCTCCTCCAGGCGCTTGAGCACCTTTAGCATGTTGTCCCATAAAAAGGGTGCATACTGGGAGACGACCTCCTTGGTGATGATCCCGTGATTCTGCAGCAGGTGCCGAACCCAGGCTAACGCGGATTCCTCAAGAGGTATAGCAGCACTCGCCAGCGATTCAACGGGATACCAGCGTCCAAGACCCGAGCCCATCTTGGGATTCAGCTTGCCTTTGGCCGCGCTATAATTACGCAGTGGAGACCATTGATCGTTTGAGATATGACCTTCCCAGACAAGATCAAACAGCTGGGCTAGAAGCACGGAAGGAACCAGCCCTGTTTCGGTGGAGAGTCGGGTTAAGAAGCTTGCTCCTCGGGTACGAAGCAGGGCCAGCAGCTCGGGATGTGCTGTTTCCGTTGTAGTTGGCACAAACGGACTATAGAGTGAAGCCGAATCTGCGAGAAAAAAGGCGATCTTGCCTTCCTTTTCGTTAGCCTCCTTACGGCCCATCCATATCACCTCACCTGAAGCACACAACAGATCCAGATCCGCCTTCTGGTACCCGGCTACCCTGGACGGGAATATCAGCTGCTCCCATTGGGAATAAGGCAGAAAAATCCCTTGCAGCAAGGTCACCGCATGACGCAAGCTATCGACACCTTTCATTTGCTGTCCCGGCAGCAGGTGATGCCGCTGCAGCAGCATAAGTCCAAGTCGAGCTGGTGCCACAGGCTCACCCGCATTACGGAAGTGCTGTAAGGACAAACGTGTGATACGGTCGCAAACCTTGCTGCCCGACCACTGGATTTCATCAGCTTCGTAAGCCAGATCAGCTTTGCTAAAAGGAGTACGCTCGATACGCCGCTCCTGCTCCCATTTCCTCATGAGCTGCTCAGTTTGCACAGCGCTCAGCAAATATCTGCGTCCCAGCTCTGCTTCCGAGAACGACAGACGACCATCGATATAGCGACCCAGCACGAATGTAACCGAAGCTGGATCATGTGGAAACAGCTCGTAGGTGTCCTTTTCATCACGGCAGATCCATCGTGGCTCACCGCCTACCTGCAAGCGGATAACGACACCCTGCGTCTCCAACTGTCGGGTCCACGTTTCGACTTGCTCTCCGTAAGCTTCCTCCAGCTCGGCATTACTTAAATCGCCTCGCCTTTTCAGCAGTGCAGCCAATTCATCAGGACTTTGCGGCTCACCCAGCAGACGCTGCCGTTCCGCAGCCACTACCTCCGGCTCATAAACAACGCCTACCGCAGCCGTTCCGAATACCGCGCCTGCCATCTCACGGTTAATGTTCATGACCTGCATTTGCAGCTCGCTGCTGAGCGCATCCGACTCATAAATTTGAGTGTTCACATAGTCCCACATAAATTGATTAGCCCAAGGCGAGGGGAAACGACTTTCCGTGATCTTGACCTCTATCGCTCCTGACTTCAGGCCACCCAGTACATATTTGAGACCGTCTGCATCCAGATGCTCCTCGAAGCATTCCGTGATAGCCGCCTCGAAGAAGGGAAACTGTTCGGCATAGGGCAGCACTTCCTTAAGCAGCTCCTCGCTGCGCAGGCGCTTTTGCCACATCGGTGTCCGCGTAAATTGCCGTGACAGCAGCAGGCCCACTTCAGCCATCCGGCGAAAGGTAATTGCGAACATCGGTGAACGCCCCATTGCCTCCATCAGAATCGGATCGACCGCTGACACCGCAGCCCGCCAAATCGATGACAGCCAATCCGGGTCCCATTCCTTGAAAATCATCTCGATCCCATTATCCTTAGCCCCCATATAAGGGGATTGCTGCAGCTTACGCTCAATCTCATGCTCCAGTACGATCTGCCACGTCCGGTTCAGCCTGCGTCCCCACACATTATGGAGAATGACATGGGTTTGGTTCATGGCATCCTGATAATGCTCGATCACAATAGAGCGGTGCGTCGGAACTGCGCTTGCCGCCTGCTGCTTTCTGATCAGCTGAATCAGACTATCCGACGCAAGCGCATCAAAGCCATACATCTGCTCCAGCCAATCGACAGTTTCCACATCCGCATGACGATCTTCCAATCGTGCACAAATTTCAGCCAAAAAAACACCTACCCGCTCTCCGAGCCCAAACGATCTACCGAGCCCCTCGCTGCGCCAAAAAGGGATTTCGCTAATCCGGTTAGCTGTTTCACTGACCAATATACGATCATTGCGGATTTCCCGGATCGTCCACGACTGCGCTCCCAGCTGGAACAGCTCGCCAACCTTGCTCTCATGCACATATTCCTCATCCAGCTCACCCAGCTGGATCTGGCTCTCCATATGGTAAACCGGATAATTGGCGCTCCCCGGTATCGTGCCGGTTCCCATAATGGCTGCCATCCGGCTGCTGCTTCTGCTGCTCAGCCTGTCCGTGTCCAAATCCCAATCGATCAGAGGGCGAACAAAGGGATAATAACCGGATAGCACACGCAGCAGCGCTACCAGTCTGTCGCGTGTCAGCGTGTGATAGCAATCACTGCCGCGCACGAGCTGGAACAGTTGATCGACTGTCCATTCATCCGCGGCAATCATCGCAACAATCTGCTGATTCAGAACATCGATTCGGTTGCGCCGAATGACGATGGGCTCTATTTCCCTTTCCCGAATCATCCTGCTGAGCACAGCCACCTCGGGAAGCGTGCTGCGCTGACGGACGATAATGACACCGCGGCTAACCTCTCCAACACCATGTCCAGCACGACCGATTCGCTGTATACCCGTCGCGGCTGCAAGCGGAGAGTCGATCTGAATGACCACATCGATCTGACCCACGTCGATTCCAAGCTCCAGCGAAGAGGTGGCGATCAAGCATTTAAGCTCGCCCGCTTTCAGGCGTCGTTCGACCTCCAGCCTCTGCTCACGCGAGATGCTTCCATGGTGCGAGCTGGCGAAATCGCCGCCGCAATAATCGTTCAATTGCTGGGCCAGCCGCTCACACAGCCTACGGTTGTTGACAAAGATCAACGTTGAGCGGCAGCCTTCCATCTCCTTAAGGATGCGGTCCATAATCGCAAACCAGACTATCTCTTTATTTTGAGCTGAGTCATGATCGAGTACCGCCACACGAAGCTCAAATTTTTTATCGATGCTGCTTTCTACAATGTTCACAGGTCGGGTCGAATCCTCTGCCCAACCGCCAAGAAAAGCAGCCACCCGTTCCAACGGCTTTTGCGTAGCGGACACACCAATACGAAGAAACGACTTCCCGCACAGCGCCTCCAGCCGTTCCAGCGAAAGCGATAGGTGAGCCCCTCGTTTATCCCCTGCGATGTAATGAATTTCATCAACAATAACGTGCTCTACCGAGCGCAGAATTTCCCGGGCCTTGAGCGAGGTCAGCATCAAATACAAAGTTTCCGGTGTTGTCACAAGTATATCCGGAGGCTTCCGCAGTATGGAGGCACGTACCTTTTGCGGTGTATCTCCTGTACGAACGGCAGCTTTAAGTCCAAGCCAGCTAAGCTCTGTCTGTTCGGCAAGCTTATCCAATTCCGTGGCAAAAGAAACCACGTGATGGTGAATATCATTATTCAGTGCTTTGAGTGGTGTAATATAGAGCAGCTTGACCCCAGGCCGCTGATCGCCTTCTGGATTCAGCTTGGACTGAATAATCCGGTTTAATCCCGGCAGCATGGCGGCTAATGTTTTACCTGAACCCGTCGGAGCAGCAATCAGCGTATGGCGATTGGCTTCAATCGATGCCCATGCCTGCATCTGCACATCCGTAGGCTCATTGAAGCTTTCCTTGAACCAGGCAGCCAGAACTGGATGTACCCGCTGCAAATAAGGATCTGTTCCCATCTATATAGAATCCTCCTTATATGGATCGGATTAATTGTATCAAGCGTCTCAAATCATCATTACCATTTCTAATCATCGTTACCATTATTATATACTTATAACGACAAACAACAAAAAACGGTCACCTGTAAGTCGCGGCGCCGTTTCTTTTGTAATCTCAAAACATCCTCTAAACCCAGCTAGCTTTCCTATTCCAACTACAGTACCGTATACCCGCCGTCCACCACGAATACCCCACCGGTTGCATAAGCGGAAGCCTCGGAAGCCAGATATACGACAATTCCACCCAAATCCTCTGGAATTCCCGGTCTGCCAAGCGGAGTCCGTTCCATCCACAGCTTCGTCATATCCCCGCCGTTATCAAAGAAAGGCTGTGTCAGCTCTGTTTTCATATACCCGGGAGCAATCGTGTTCACCCGGACGGAATGGACTGCCCACTCGGCAGCCAAGCTTTTCGTTAATGAAATGACAGCGGCCTTGGAGGCATTATAAGAGCTTTGGCATTGAGGCGTATTTACGATAATTCCGGACATCGATGAAATGTTCACGATGGAACCTTTGCGCTGCTGAATCATTACGTTCCCTACCGCTTGTGCCATCAGAAAAACACCATGAAGATTCACATTAATCACATCGGACCAATCCTTAAAGGACATTTCCTCCGCCTTGGCGTTACGCACGATACCCGCATTATTCACCAGCACATCAATTTTACCGAAGGAAGCGAGCGTCTCTTCAACAATACGCTCAACATCCTCACTCTTGGTAACATCCGCCTGGATCGCCAGTACCCGGACCCCTTTTTCCGTGCGCAGTGCCTCAGCCGTTTGCTCGGCCCGCTGCTGATCCAAATCAGCCAAGACGATATGTGATCCCATATCTGCAAGTGCCTCGGCCATCGCTTTTCCAAGTCCTGTAGCCCCTCCTGTAACGATTGAACAATAATCCTTCATCGCAAACTTTTCCCAAATATTCATATGTACGCTCCTCATCCTACTGTTCTGCTAGCCTACTTATACTATTGAATATTTATGGAAAATAATCAAGCAGCTATTAGATTAGACAATACCTTTCGTCATAACCCAGCATCAGGTTCATATTTTGAATAGCTGCTCCTGACGCCCCTTTGCCTAAATTGTCATATCTCGATAACAGATGGATGTGATCCCCTTCACCAAATACAAAGATTTCAATCCTATTCGTATTGCTGCACTCCGCCAGCTTAAAGTAACCCTCATCCAGATAAGCATCGGATTCATAAGGCATCACACGCACAAACGGTTCGGATTCATAATAGGCTGACAACAGCTCATGAACGTTCCTAGCGGACATTGGTTTAGTCAGATTACGTTTGATTAAGGGAACAGACATGGCCAGCCCTTGATAGAAATTGGCAATAATAGGTGTAAAAAGCGGCTCGTACTGGAGGCTGGTGTACTTTTGCATCTCCGGGATATGCTTATGTGTTTGCTGCAGAGCATAATGTCTGGGTACGCTCAGCTTCCTCTCATTCACGATGGAGGCATTCTCGTACATCTCGATCACACTTTTCCCTCCGCCGCTGTAGCCTGTTACCGAATAGCAGCTAATGGGGTAATCTCTGGGCACGACACCAGCGTCAATAAGCGGCCTCAGACTAAGGATAAAACCTGTAGCATGGCATCCGGGCACTGACACTCGCATTGCGCTGCAAATCGCTTCTCTTTGGCTGCTTGTTAATTCAGGTAAACCATATACCCAATCGGGGTCAGTCCTGAAGGTAGTGCTCGCATTGATGATCTTGGTCTTGCTGTTGGTAATAAGTGAAACCGACTCCTTGGCTGCAGCGTCAGGAAGGCATAGAAAAACAATATCAGCAGCATTCAGCAGCTCACTGCGAGCTTGCGGATCTTTTCGTTTCAGAGGGTCAATGGCTAACAACTGGATTCCTGTTATTTTGGATAAATACTCGAATATTTTTATACCCGTCGTTCCCTCTTGACCATCGACAAACACGGTATTGTCCATATCTGAACACCTCAATTTCGCAGATTGATATTAATAATTATACATTTTATTGCATTTATATTCAATTCTATTTAAAATTTATAAAGCATCGGTGTTGGTAAGGTTTTGTGTTATAATGTCGAATATCAAACTTTGGAGGATTCATAGCATGAAAATATATGTGATTCTCTCCTTTAATGGAGAGTCTATGGACAATGTGTATGTAGGTACAGACGAGGAAAAAGCGCTAGCTTTCAAGCCAGAGGACTTCGAAGACTGCGATGCGCTTTTCGTGGAAATTTGGGAGGACGGGGAAAAAACCGACGATTACCGTTTGCAGTAAACAGATAGATGCAACCTTCAGTGGATATCGTCCGTCTAATTTGAAAGCAGCCTAAACAGCGGCAGCAATGAACAGAATGAGATCCATGAAGGAGATAACACCATGAAACCACAGATTAAAGCTTTGGCTTACTCCATGATGCTCGCAGGTGTACTCACACTCGCAGCCTGTAATTCAGATAGCAAAACCGCGGCACCTGCTGCGCCTGATCCTGCAGCTGCTGCACCTGCTGCGCCAACGAATAACACAGCTCCGGGTCCTACACCTGCTGCACCGACGAATAACACGACTCCAAGCCCTGCACCGACAGCAGCCTCCCCAACAACTGCACCTGCACCCTCTTCGGCACCGACAGCGGCGGCAGGATCTGAAGACACCAGTAAGCAGCTTAAAGAGCTGCTTGAGCAAGCCAAGCAAGGCAAGATTCCTGGTATTAAATATGCTGCACATACCGCATTGATAGATGAGGTAGAAAAGGATTGGGGTAAAGCCGATAAACAGGATTCAGCGGGCAAAGGCTTTGTGTACGCTACCTATAGTAAAAAGAATGCCGTGCTCGGCTTTAACAAAGGCATGCTTATATTCGATGTTCGTTCCAATGATCCTTCTCTGCACAAGCTTACGCTTCAACAGATTGAGCAAGCATTGGGCAAACCCGCCGACATCAAGTTGAACGGTGACGATACGATCTACATCTTCAAAGCAAATGATCAATTTCAGCTCAAATTCATCATCCCTAAATCAACCGGAAAAGTGGACCATATATCCGTATTTTCTCCTCAGGATTCCGTCAATTTTATGGCGGAATAAAAGATATTCTGTCCTTACCGGACATATAAAAGCAGCAGGTCCAGGAAAATCCTGAGACCTGCTGCTTTTGTATGCTCAATCCTTAACCGAATCAGCTGCCTGTCTTCAAGCTGCTGCCTGTTGTAATCGCCTGATCCTGAAAATTCTCAACCGATGCCTTCTTCTCATAAAAGTGAGTGGCATTCGCCTGAATCCCTTCACGGGTATAGAAAGGATCGTCCGCGCCAATTGGGAAGGTTACCTTTTCACCTGTGCTTGAAGATTTGTAAATGCCCAGAATCAGCTCCAGCGTGCTGCGGCCGCTAATCCCATCGATAAGCAAGGGAGCACCGGTTTCGATGGCTTGCAGCACATTATCAATTTGACCCTGATGGCCTTCATACGCTACCTCTGGCAGCTCCTCATACAGCTTGACGATTTCCTGCTCCAATTCAATATTCGGTTCAGGAAACCCATTGGCCTTCGAGCTCGACGCCTTCAGCTTCCATGGCGCCGAGACGCGCGCCTGCTTGCCTTGGAAAATAAGCTGCTGCTCCTCGCCGTGGTGGACGACGGAGCTTGTAATTTGCGCCAAGGCACCGGACGGTAAACGCAACATCGCGATCGACAGATCCTCAACCTCAGCATTGTCATGCGACGTATTGCTCATGAATGCCTGAAGCTCGCTCGGACGTCCCATCATCCACAGGAACGCATCGATATGATGCACGGCATGATTAAGCGTGCATCCCCCGCCTTCCTTCTCCCAGGTACCACGCCACCACAAATCATAATAGCAATGTCCGCGCCACCAGAAGGAATCGACCTGAGCATGGACTATCGGGCCCATCAGTCCGCTCTCCAGAACCGATTTCAGCTTCATCATTGGTGTTTTAAAACGGTTTTGAGCGACGACCGACAGGATCTTGCCGCTCTTGCGGGCGGCTTCATTCATTTCATCACATTCCTGCAGCGAGGATGCCATCGGCTTTTCAACCAATACATGCTTGCCAGCCTGCAAAAAATCCACCGTAATCGGCGCATGCGTGTAGGGAGGTGTACACACGGATATGAGATCAATGTCCAGCCCCAGCAGCTCTTTATAGTCGGAAACGGCCTTGGCCGCGGTCAATTGGAATTGATCGATACGCGACTGCGCCTTGTCCACATAAATATCGCAAATCGCCACAATTTCACAGCGCTCCGAAAATTTCAAATAAGCTTGGATATGAGACGGGCTTATCGCTCCCGCTCCGATAATCGCTACCTTCAACATCGCTGAATCCCTCCAGATTAAGATACTTCATGCTTTTTCATATCTTCATCATAATCGAATCCGGGCTTATTTTATGCAGCGATGTTGTGATAAAATGTTCATATCTTGCTATTATTAAACGAAGCGTGGTGAACCCAAAGGATGAGCATCGTCTCCGATCCGTTCCAATTTGACTATCGGCGAACGTCAACGCTAAATTTTAAAGAAGTCTTCCATGCCCACCCCGAGATGGAGTTCACCTATGTGCATACAGGAAGAGGTAATTTAATTATTGAGGGCAGAACCTATTCCATCGAGCCCAACACCTTAATGGTTTTCCAGCCCTTTCAGCTGCATCGCGTGCAAATACAGGTCACTTCCGATTCACCCTTCATCAGAACCGTCATCCAGTTCGACCCTGCTCTGCTGAAGCCCTATTGGGCCAGCTTTCCTGTCATTGAACGGTTTTTCCTTGATTTGCAGCAGCAAGCTAATGGTAAACCGGTGCACAGCATTCGGGAATCTGAGCCGATTATTACTCATTTGGGGACATTTAACGAGGCACGATCGAAAATGAACGCCCATGAAATCAAGGAGGAATTCCATTTTTTCCTGCTTGGCTTTCTTCGTCAATTAAAGACATTAGGGTACAAGCCCGAGGACAATTCCTCCTTACCTGCGAGAAGGCATCATCATCGGGCTGAAGAGGTTATGCAGTGGATCGAGGAGCACTATCATGAGCCTTTTCGGTTGGAGCAGTTGGCTGAGGAGCTGCATCTCTCCCATTACCATATCGCCCACTTATTCAAGCAGGCCACAGGAACAACCATTGTCGCTTACACGCAGGCAACAAGAATCCGGCACGCCTGCGTGTATCTGATTACAACGTCTTTAACCATTCCAGAGATCGGGGTCCGAGTCGGAATACCCAATCCTTCTTACTTTTGCCGTGTATTTCACCATACGATGGGCAGCACGCCGCACCAATACAGGCTGCATATCCACAAAAGAACCTGACCCATCAGGATATTGACATTGGCGGGATGCTGCCTACATGCTTACCACGGTAATTCTTTACCGGTATCCGCTTCTACATAAATCGGCTGCTCACGCTGGATATCCTTTAGCGCTTCAATCCGGTTCCAGATATGTACGGCTGCTTCCTCCGGCGTATGTCTCCCTTTGTCGCTCCAGGCACCATGCATGAAGGTTTTCACCCAGCCTGGATGCAGCAACAGAACACGCCCGCCTTGCTTGCGAATGGTGTTATGAATTAGGGATGAGCCCATATTCAATGCCGTCTTGGCCATGCAGTAGCCAAACCAGGCTTCGCGTTGATTGTTCCCGATGCTGCCTGCCTCCGAGGAAATATTGACGATCAGCTTGCCGCCCTTCATGATCGGTCCGATTAAAGCGTTCGACAAGCGAATGGCGCCAACTGCCGTAATATTGTACACACGCTGGACTTCATCGAAGTCAATAGTGTCCTCCACCGTAGCCTGCGTATCACCGAGTATCGCCGCATTATTGATCAGCAGATCGAGCTTGTCGGTCTTACTCTCAATGAATGCAGCGGCTTCCCTTACGCTCTGGTCACTGCCCACATCCAACGTAATGATGTGCAGCTGCTCTGGAAACTGTACCTGAAGCTGCTTCAACCATTCATTGTCAGGTACGATGCCTCCAGCGAATACTGTATAGCCGGCGATCAGCAATTGATGGGTTAATGCCAGTCCAATCCCTCTATCGGTACCCGATATGCAAACCGTCTTGGTGCTCGTCATGATTGCTGCTCCTTTTCGGTTACCCAGACAACGGACCGCCTCAGCATTTCCCTTACCTCAGGCACAAGATAAGCGTTCCGATCATGTCCCAGCAACGTTTGATATACTTTTGAATTGCGATATTCGCTTACCCAGGCAAGCGGTTCTTCCTGACCCGTAATCTTCGAATGTGCAGCATACAACGGATGGATATCCACGTCACCCTCTTGATCAAAATATAATTCATCCGTAATGGTAAAAGACGCAATCCCCTCTGTAATCGGATGGGTATTGTCCGTTATAAACACTTCAAACTCGCCATATTTGTCATGCCTGCTCTTGCCATGATGGTTCCATGCCCGGGGCACGATGCGATGATATTCCGGCCAATCCGACGGACCCGCCTCCGGCAGGGAAAAATGAAATGCGCCGTTGGCAAAATGCAGAATGATAATCCCGCCGCCTCGTTCGCCAAATTCAATGACATTAGCCTTGGCCTGCTCGCTCAGCTCGGTCGGGTCTTGCCAATTGCAGTAATTGAAAGCAATCACATCAAAAGCAAGCAAGCTTTCCTCGGCCAAACTTTCGATATCATAAGAAACCGTTACGTTAATCGTTCCCTTTTCCTCCAGCGCTTCCTTGATGAGTGGCGTTGTTTCCTCCCAATTATGCCATTTGTGCTGGTCATTTCCGGAAATCAGCAGTACGTTAATGTGTTTACTTGTCATTGTTCTCTCTCCTCACACCCAGATATGATCGAACTGATTGCAGCATACAGAGGGGCATCGCTGCCCCTCTCTGTTTCGATCCGATTATTTGCTGATTTTTGCGTATTGTGCGCTGTACTCCTCGATGACCTTGTCACCACCTGCTTTTTTCCATTGCTCAATCGCTTGCTTCCAGCCAGCTTCATCCAGCTTGCCCAATACAAACTTGGTACGGGCATCATCGATGATCGGCTTCAATTCATTGCCCTTGGTCGTTTGTGTATCCGATACAAGCGGATTGGTCGGATTGTTAATTGCGATAGCCTCGTTGTCTGTAATCATTTTACCATATTTCTCCATGAGGGGTGTTTCTTTACCCGTTGTTTTCGCCGAATATTTGGCTACCTGCAATTGAAGCAAGCTGGAGCCGATCTCTGTGTCAAACAGCTTCTGATCCGTGAAGGTTGGCTTATTGTCCTCCATTTTATAGTGTCTTCCCTCGATACCCCATCCGAGTAAATCCAGCATTTTCTGATCAGACAGCTTATCGAAGAATCCCAAAATCTGCTTCAGCTCGGCTTCTGTTTTTACGCTGGATTTAGGGAACATAAATACGCTGTTGTAGCCTTGTCCGGCTGGTGTTCTTTCACCCAGTGGCCCTTTAATCCGGCTGACCACATCCACATCGGCCCCAGGGAACGACTTGGTCAGGGATGCTTGATAGTTCGGCGCATCCAGCATGCTGGAGATGACCGCCCCTGCCTTGCCCTGATTGATATCATCCTTCTTCTGCTGATTGTTCAGTACAGGGAAATCCTGCTTGATCAGCTTCTCGTCATATAGCTTTTTGTAAAATTTCATCGCTTCAAAATAAGCAGGCGACATGAAATCCGGGCTCAGCTTGCCGTCCTTGGCTTCCCATCCGTTGGGTGCGCCCATATATGAGGCGACTACCCCGAAGCCATCCATCGTTTTCTCATCGGTCAGCCCTACAGTATCTGCTTTCCCATTTTTGTCAGGATCGTTAAGTGTAAAGGCTTTCAGCACATTGTATAATTCGTCAATCGTTTTGGGCTCGCTCAATCCGACGTTTTTCAACCAGTCACTGCGGAAAATAACCCCGTTTGGCGCCAGGTCACGAGCCCTGAATACGCCGTAAACCTTGCCGTCCACACTGATGTTATCGAACACAGACTTATTCATTTTGGATAAGTTTGGGTAATCCTTCAGGTACGGCCCTACCTCCCAGAAGACGCCCGAACGGACGGCAGCCAGGATGTTGGAATCCTTATTATTTTGAACGAGCAGTGCCTTGGGCAGCTCACCGGAAGCAATCGTGACATTAACCTTTTCTTTATAAGAGGAATTCGGCACCCAGGAAATATCCAGCTTGGTGTTGGTATATTCCTCGATTTTCTTTTGCGCCTCGCTGTCGGCTTTGGGCGGCTCGGAATACATGAGCGTCATGACGCTGAGCTTCAGCGGTCCTTTGTTTTCTACGGCCGCATTATTGCTGGCGGGACTGGCCGCAGGAGCCTTGCCGCTGTCACTGCCGCAGCCTGCAAGCATGGCCGCAGTTCCTACCATAATACCCATTGTGGCGATGCCTGCTTTGTTTATACCGTTACGTCTTTTCATTGTGAATGTGCCTCCCCTAATCTAATTGTATGTGAACGTATCCCGAACAGCAATCGTCCGAACCCGTTTCAACCTTTTACGGAACCAAGCAGTACCCCTTTGGCAAAATGCTTCTGTAAAAAAGGATACACGAGCAAAATCGGTACGGTTGAGATGACAATAACGGCCATCTTGATAATTTGCGGCGGCAGCGCCACAAAGTTCTGGTCAAACTGGGTCGAGTCGCCAATCCCGCCCTGGGACAAG
The DNA here is from genome assembly GCF_038000305.1 of Paenibacillus sp. FSL H8-0034. Lineage (NCBI taxonomy): Bacteria > Bacillati > Bacillota > Bacilli > Caryophanales > Paenibacillaceae > Paenibacillus > Paenibacillus sp. FSL H8-0034. The sequence goes on along the minus strand of NZ_JBBOBS010000001.1, from coordinate 1,534,638 downwards.
ATCACAATTTGCCGCAGCCATACCTGAATAGGCCACATTTTCGAATCGTTAATGTACAGAATCGCACTAAAAAAGGTATTCCAATGGCCTACCGCATAAAATAAGGCAAATGTCGCCAGCACCGGCGCTGACAACGGAAGCACAATACGCACCAATATACCCGGATCGCTGCAGCCGTCAATCTTCGCCGCCTCCTCCAGACCGTCCGGCAGCTGCCGAAAAAAACTGACGATCACGATTAGATTGAAGGCACTGATCGCATTCGGAATCAGCAAAGCCCAATAGCTATTCAATAATCCCATCGCTTTCACTACGATAAAGGTAGGTAAAATACCGCCATTAAACAGCATGGTGAACACAATCAGCATCATGAACAGCTTTCTCCCGTCAAAATCCTGTCTGGATAACGGATAAGCCAGCAGCGAGGTGAAGATCAGATTGATCAGTGTACCCGCTACGGTAATGCCTATGGTCACGAACAGACTGCGAACAATCGTATCCGTCGAGAAAATGTAACGGTATCCCTCCAGCGAAAAGGTCGTCGGAAAGAGGATAAAGCCACGACGAAGCACCTCTTCCGGCTCTGCAAAGGAAACCGACACAATGTAAATAAACGGGATTATCGTGATTAAAGCGAATACGAATAAAAAAGTATAATTAAAGCCGTCAAATATACGGCTGCCCAAGCCTTTATTAACCATCCTGCACCGTCCCTTTCTTAATACAGGCCGCTTTCACCGAATTTTTTGGCCATTCGATTTGCGCCCACTACAAGCACCAGCCCGATCAGCGATTTGAACAAACCGACTGTTGTGCTGTAGCTGAATTGTCCCTGCTGAATCCCGACATTATAGACATACGTATCGAATACTTCGCCAACCTCGCGGTTCATCGAATTGAGCATCAGGAAGATTTGTTCAAATCCGGTATCCAGGAAAGATCCGAGTCGCAGAATGAACAGAATAACAATAACGCCGCGGATCGCTGGAAGTGTAATATGCCACAGCCGTCTGAACCGTCCGGCCCCATCAATCGTTGCCGCCTCATACAGCTGAGGATCAACCCCTGCCAATGCTGCCAGGAAAATAATCGTTCCCCAGCCGGTTTCCTTCCACACAACCTGAGATACGATCATCGTTCGGAACCAATCACTGGAAATTAGAAAATCGATTTTGGGAAATCCTAGAGCTGCCAGCATGTCATTGACAATTCCGCCCTCGGTTGTGAAGAAGATATAAGAGATCCCGACAACCACGACCCACGATACAAAATGCGGAATGTACACAATGGTTTGAATCGTACGCTTGAACGCTTCCATGCGAATTTCATTCAATAATAATGCCAGTACAATCGGCAGTGGAAAAAAGAACACCAAATTGTAAATTGCCAAGATCAGCGTGTTCTGGAACAGCATACCGAAGGAAGCATCAAAGAAAAAACGTTCAAAATGCTTGAGTCCGACCCAATTGCTATTCATCATGCCAAGAGCCGGCTGATAGTCCTGAAAGGCAATGAGCAACCCCCACATCGGAAAATAGCGAAAAATAATAAAGAAGAGCATACCCGGGAGTGCCATCAGATACAGCCACCTGTTTTTCATCAGACGTTGTAATCTTCGGCGGGCTTTGCTCCGGTTGGCCGTTTGTGCCGGCACAGAAGTTAGTTCCACCAATCATCGTCCTCCTTCATTCCTGTTGATAGCGTCAGCATACCAAGGACTCCGAATTGCGCTCAATAATCAACAGCGCTCCAATTGCTTTTTCTCAGTAATATCAAGGGTTTAGCCGTGATTTAACATGGATAATAATCACTTGCGTCCCTTATCCGTAATCATTGAAAGCAGGCGCGCAGACCCAACATCATCGTGCACGAAATGTCGGATGAAGGTTTTCAATTCCTGTTATTGTATAAATCAAGGAGGTCAACTACATGGATTTGCTTAAGAACATGAATAAAGCGATAACGTACATGGAGGAAAATCTTACGAGTGAGATTGATTTTAAAGAAGCAGCAAGACGGGCTTACTGCTCCGAATACCATTTTAAAAGGATGTTTTCGTTTCTATCAGGCATCACGTTATCGGAATACATCCGACGCAGACGCCTTACTCTGGCAGCATTTGAGTTGAAGGACAGCAGTATAAAGGTCATTGACATCGCGATCAAATACGGTTACGGCTCTCCCGATTCGTTTGCAAGAGCTTTTCACCATATGCATGGTGTTACACCGTCGGAAGCCAGAAATAATGGCCATTCTCTGAAAGCCTACCCGCCAATGACCTTCCAGCTAACCATTAAAGGGGGAATTGAAATGAATTATCGAATTGAGGATAAAGAAGCATTTCGCATTGTTGGTATTAAGAAAAGAGTTCCTATCATTTTCAACGGGGTTAATCCGGAGATTGCCTCTATGTGGAAAAGCTTAGATGCTGAAACGATCCAGAACCTTAAAGGCCTTTCCAATGTCGAGCCTATTGGACTGCTTAGTGCATCAACAAACTTTTCAGAAGGCAGGATGGAGGAAAAAGGGGAGCTTGATCATTATATTGGTGCAGCAACAACCAAGGCGTGTCCGGATAATCTCACACAGCTCGAGGTCCCTGCCTCAGCATGGGCTGTATTTGAAGCCATCGGGCCCTTTCCTGATACGCTGCAGAATGTGTGGGGACGTATTTATTCCGAATGGTTCCCATCCTCCAGCTATGAACAAATAGAAGGTCCGGAAATGCTGTGGAATGCAGACAAGGATGTAACCTCACCCACTTTTAAAAGTGAAATATGGATACCGATTATGAAAAAGAAATGAATCCAACGGAGAAAGTAACAGTTGTGCGGCAGGCGGACCACTCTGGATTTAATGGAACCAGAGATCATCCTGCCGCATCTGATAATCGGTCCTTGGAGACTAGCGCCGACCTACAATAGATCCAGAAGCGCCAAAGCTTCTTCATGATCAGGGTCCAAGGCTGTAGCTCTATAGGCATAGTTTCTTGCAGCAGCTTCTTTGCCGACCTCATAATAGCAAAGCGCCATCGTATATAGGATATGAGAATCTGCATCCTCTACATAACATGACCGTTCAAAGAAGACCAGCGCATCCTCGAACAAATCCATGTGAACCAGCAGCCGCCCGCAAGCTAAAGCTAAATCCGGTTTCTCTTCCATAGGGTAGTAGCTCTTCCACATCGTATGCAGTCCATGACAAATATCTTTCATTGCTTGCTCGCTGCATGTGGGCAGCAGCTCCGCGATGCGCTCAGCGCTATGAAGGAACAACTGAGCATCGTAGCCACTTAATCTCCAGAAGGCATGCAGCTGCGGCTGCTCCATGACAGACGTTTGCTCCTCAAACCAGGCTTTGAGACTAAAAAAATCATCCGGGCCAAAGCGATCTACAAACCGCCGATAAGCGAGACGGGTATGGGCATAATGGATCGGTTCCTGAAGCATAAGGATGCAGCCCACATTTAAATTGTTATATTGATGCGTCGTGAATAAGGTCAATGCACCCTTGTGCTCACAAACATATTGAATAGCATGGTAGTTGGCCTCCAAAGAGAAGCTCCCATGATGAATCAGCTTGGGAGCTTCAGCAAATTCCCAGCTTTCCAATCGATGATCTCCCTTATCCGCGGTGAGCAGACAAAAACCTGCTTGTGACAATCGCCCAAGACGTTCCAAACAGGTCAGTCCCACTACCGGAAGCAGAACGTGCGAATCCTCCAGCTTGTCCGTGTACAGCTCGATAAGGCTGAGGTAAGGGTACGATTCCTGTTCATATTCAGCCGCTCTGCGATAATGGTATTCAGGGATGATGGTCTCCAGCACATCCGACGGAGTCTGCTTGGTGGCTTCATCCGGGACATGCAGCGAAACGTCGCATTCAAATATGCGGCCCTCATCCACATACAGCAGTTCCTGCGGGATACTGTCAAAAAAATAATTCGCGATAATCAGCAGCGGCTGCTCCAATTCAGCAGGTCCAATACGCTCGCCCGATTGCGTCAAATGCAGCTCTGTGCCCGACACCGCATCAAATTGTGCAAAATCCAAAATCCCTTGCTCGACATAAGGAAGCAAGCTCTCGTGCTGCTGCCAATACGAAATATTGCGAATAGCTAAGTCCGTCATCACATAGCGAAAAGGAGGCAGCGGGAGGCCCGCATAATCCTTAAGCTCGCATAACTCCTTAAGAACCTGACAGGCTAATCGGCCCGAGCCTGCTCCAAGCTCCACAATCGTAACGGGTGCGGATGTAAGACCTAATCTGGCTCTATCCTGAAGAAACCCGAAGATGATTTCCGCATACGCAGTTGCAATCATCGGATTACTCGTAATGTACTGCGGAACTTCTTCACTCTGCCAGGCACGAATTCCTTGTTCCTCATAATAAGCTCGCTGCAGCTCCCAAATAGGTGCTTCACTGAAACGATATGTAGACGGTTCGTTATGGTTCATACTGGATAACCTGCTTTGCTTAATGGATTTAAACGCAGCATAAAGGAGCTCCGGGTATACATAACCTGGCTCCTCTACGATGCCTTTACAGCTCACTCATTTTCTGTTCCCGATATTGTCCCGGCGTCATTCCTTCCAGCTTACGGAACTGCCGGATGAAGTTTTGTGCATTCGTATATTGCAGCCGCTCAGCGACTTCCGTAATTTTCATATCGGTTCCACTCAGCCAGCTCTTGGCCATATCATGCCGATACCCAGCCAAATAGTCGCTGTAATTCATTCCGGTTTCCTTACGGAACATCCGGCGAATGTAGTGGGTGCTGTAATTCAGACGCAGCGCACACTGCTCCAGCGTCAGATCGCTGTCATAATGCTCCTGTACCAGATCCATTACCGAGCGGGAAATGCTTTTGCCTGATGATTCATGCCGCTTGCGGGTCAGCTCCATCATAGGATAAATAATCTGGGTCTTGAACCAGTCTTCTATTTCCTGCGGTGTCCTCAGACTGAACAGCTGCTCGTACTCATTGCGGTGATCCTGAGAGAACAGCTCTCCGGTATCCCCCATATCGTAGAGCATTCGGGCAAGATCAGTCAGCAGCATCGCGAACGACATCCGGTACAAGTGAGGATCGGTTTCGACCCGAAGCACATCCTGTATGAACTGCTGGAGAAGCTCTCCGGCCTTGTCCTTATCGAGAAAGGAGATCGCTTGCGTAAGCTCGGATACCAAATGATGCGGATAATAGTGACGTGACTCCTGCTGCGGCTTCAGATCATCCAGATACAAAATCGCCTTTTCTCCAAGACGAATCCGGTATTGAAGAGCTTCCTTCGCTTCCAGAAACGCTTGCGATGTTGTGTAGAGCAACTCATACGGCCTGCTGATCCCGATACTGACCTTCAGCTCCAAATATTCAGCAGCCGCCCGTTGAACCGACTCGGCCAGACTGCCCAGCTCACTTAACAGCTCGCTCTGATTGTCGGCATCACTACCAACAAGTGTCACCTGATAATTGCCAATCGGCATCGCATGAATTCGCTGCGGCGGCGGAATCAGCTCGGACGCCATATTATTAATGGCAAACAGGAGCAAATCCTGTTCATTCGCATTATAGCGGGTTTGCGCAAGTGTATCGATCTGCAGAACCAGCACCGCATAACGGCGCCAGACCGGGAATTGAAACTCGGCTGCTTTATCCTCCAGCTCGCTGCGATACAGCTCGCCCTGAAACATTTTCAGCATAAAGTAATCGATCAGCTGTGCGGATTGGATCTTCATTTGCCCTTCCAGCTGTTCATTAGACTGATGCAAGGATGCAAACTGCGTACCAATCCATTGCAATTCATCCTTAACCGCAGCGCCTCCACTCGTAGGCTTGCTGTGACGCATCGTAAATTCCATCAGACTGCGCACTGGAAAATACATGCGTCTGGAGCCCCAATAAGACAGCAGTCCTGTAAAAAGCAGCAGTAGCACAACAGCTGTCAACGTTGCCCAACCGATCGAAGCGGACTCCTTCTTCGCCTCCTCCAAAGGAATGATCGACACATACGTCCAGTTATTATAGCGAGACTGGTTATAAATAACACTGTACGAAGCTCCCTGCGAGGTGCTGTTAATATAGCCATGTGTCTGATCCGTGTTTTTGAGCTCCTGCAGCCAAGGCTCGGATGCAACGCTTTGGCCGATCCTCTGCACATTGCTGTGAATTATAATATTCATTTTATCGTCCAGAATCATCGTTTCCCGAGTTGAAAAGCCCTGCGTGAGCAGCTTGGCAAGCTCCGTATTGGATACGCGGACGGACAAATAACCCTTTGGCTCCGCAGCCGTGGCAGGAATAGCCTTTACCAGCTTCAAGCCGGCAAAGGCTGGACTCTGCTCCGGCATCCAACGGGAATTATTGGCAGCATTCAAAGAAACAGGTATCCTCGCTGTATCCGTTCCAAAGTAAAAGCCGCTATCCTTGATGTACCAGCCGTTCTGAAGACTATGCAGTTCAATGTCTTTAACACCAAGCTCATAGGTTTGAACACTAAGAAGCCCTTTCACGAGCAAATCGACATCCTGAAAGTCCTCAATCTCCATATGCCTCGATACGGAATTGACAACCAAAGGCGATTCAGCGAAACGGCCTGATACTTGCTCAATAACTTTGAGGATTTGCTCGACGCGGCTTTGCGACTGCTGCAGGATGAACACGTTGGCTTCGTTAACTTTAGTTTGAACCGTGGAAGTCGATTGGAAGAATGAATAGATACCGAGAAATAGGAGCGGAATGGTGCTGATCAAGGTAGTAAATGTCATAAGCTTGATAAAAAAAGAATAACGCGAGGGCATACTGCTTCCTCCATACTGCATGTATAATGGTTCTCATTGTATCATATACTTGCGCTTTTGAGGACAAATCTTGGCGAAGAACCTTCACTTCGCCAGACTGTCCTACAAGCCCCATCAATTGGACAATATCTTCGTTGAGCCGTCCTTATAGCCAACAACAACCGAGCTTGCCATTTGGACAAATAGTCCATGCTCCACAACGCCCGGTATCGAATGAATTTGGGCTCCCAGCTCTTGCGGCAGCAGGATTTTCTCAAATTTGCAGTCCACAATCCAGTTGCCATTATCGGTTACAAATTTCTTGCCGTTATCCAGACGCAGCTGCGGCTTGCAGTTCAATTCCTGGAGACGGTTGATCGTCAGATTGGAGGCAAATGGCACGATCTCGACAGGCAGCGAAAACCGCCCCAGATGCTCCACCCGCTTCGATTCGTCCACGATGACAATAAACCTTTTGCTATGAAAAGCGATGATTTTTTCCCGCAGCAGCGCACCTCCACCACCCTTGATCAAATTCAGCTGATCGTCAACCTCATCGGCCCCGTCTATGGTCAGATCAATACTTGTGATTTCGGAAAATTCGACCATCGGAATCCCTGCTTGTCTGGCCAGATCCTCTGAGCTTTGTGAGCTTGCCACCGCACGGATTTGCAGTCCATCTTGTACTCGCTGCCCTATCTGTTGAATCGCCCAATAGGCAGTAGATCCGGTTCCGAGTCCTACAATCATTCCCTCTTCAATGAATTGGACAGCCTGCTGAGCGGCAATTTCTTTTGGATTCATAGCTATCACTCCCTGCTATTTGCATGATCGATCACTTTGATTATAAATCAGGAAGGGCTGGAATGGTAATTTCCCTATGGTACAATAAGGAAAATAGTTTGGAAAGGGTTGATTCTATGCGTGATGTGATTCCTTGTACAGCTTATTCGCTTTATGGGCCAGGAGAAAACATACAACGATCATAATCGGAATCAGCATCCAGAAAAACCCTCTGAATAAAGCAAACGGTGTTTCAAAAAGAAAGGCCTGCCAAAAAACCGCTCCGCTTTTCTCCCATAGCCCTGGTGTATAATACAATAATTTGGGGTTCAAAAAAGCATTCACATCAATCGAGTCTGTAGTCGTCAGTACAACGAACAGAGGGATTAAGGCAGTAGCCGTTGAGACCCATATTTCTGAAATTCTTTTATATCTTGCTGCTTTGGAATCAGTATCCGAGAAAATATCCTCGCTTCCGTGAGCGCCTGAATTTTTAAAATATTGAGCACCGGAGCTTTTCGTTCCGGCGATATGCTTCCAGCCGCTGTCTTCAAATAACGCACGGTAATCTTCAAAATCCGCTGTCTTCTTAAAGGTACGGTAATCCATTTTTATCGCTGCATGCTCGGGCTTGGCTGGTTGAAACTTATATCCGAATGATTTCCCTGTGAATAGATAGCCTTGCCTTGCCATCTCATTCAGCCACTCTTCTTCCTTATCAAAATTAATAAAAAACTTGAATTTTCTCATCACGATTTCCCTCATTTCTCATCTCAAGGTATGTTTCGTAACCTCAATCATGTGGTTCATTCTTTTAAAGTCGAGACGCAGTATTTCCTGTCCCAGCTCTGTGATCGCATAAACCTTGCGCCGGCTGTCCTCACTGGTAACGGGCTGTATAAATTTCAGCTTCAACAAGTTCTCAATAGCTCCGTAAAGCGTCCCCGCCGCCATTCTTACCTGTCCGCCGCTGAGCTCCTCCACCTTTTGCAAAATCAAATATCCATGAGCCGGTTCGATCAAGGACAGAAGAATATAATAAACGGTTTCCGTCAGCGGTAAATGTTTGTCTCTACTCATGGTTCCCCTCCTTTTACTCAACGCGACTGTATAGTTCAAATGTATAGCTATACTATATACAGTTCGGCTGTATATTGCAACCCCTTGAAACGCTCCATTTACTTTTTGGCAAGGTAGCGTTAAGTTATAAGAAAAACTTCTGATCGAAGCCTATTCGAGGAAGATACATCCGTGTTTTAAATGTAGCTTTTCTTGCAATATCAGAATGTTCAGCTCTGCTGAAAATTTTTAAATTCTGATATTATAATATAATCCGGGTCGTGCATACTAGATAATCGACCTTACCCTATGCTTGGAATCGACGCTTGCTGTATTTTCATACTAAGAGGTTTGGAAGGTGTTTAACTATGAATATATTAATTATCGAGGACGATCCCAGTATTCAAATGCTGCTCAAGCTCAGTCTTGAGGTTGAAGGCTTTCAAACGTCGGTGGCCGGATCGGCGGCAGCTGGCATGGACACATTGGCGGCTCAACACACGGATCTGATCCTGCTCGATCTGATGCTGCCGGATCGCTCCGGCTTTGAACTCCTCCAAACGCTCCAGCAGCACTACAAAACGATTCCCGTTATTGTACTCAGTGCCAAAAATGAGATGAACGATAAAATACTCGGCTTTCAGCTGGGAGCGGACGACTATTTAACAAAGCCCTTTGAAACGAGGGAGCTGATTGTACGCATCCGGGCGGTTATCCGGCGAATGAACACCACGAGCTCAACACCTGATACTATCCAGGTAGACAAGATCGAGATCGACAAGCGGGAGCGTTCTTTAAAGGTCGGCGGCACCCTCATCAAAACGACCAGCAAGGAGTTTGATTTTATGTGGCTGTTATGCAGCCATCCCAAAGCCGTATTTACGCGTGAGCAAATTCTTGATCAGGTATGGGGCTTTGAATTTTATGGACAGACACGCTCCGTCGATATGATGGTGAATCGGCTGCGGGAAAAGATGAAGCCCTATGACCATTTAGTCGCAACTGTACACGGTACCGGCTACAAGCTGGAGGTATAGGCCATGGGACTGCGAAATAAGCTGTTTCTCCAACATACCGTGACCATCATTATGCTGCTTACCGCCATGTATTTTATCGTAAATTATACAATTAGCAAAAGCATGATTGAACGCGATATCCGCACCTTGAGCCAATACAACACCCTGCACCGCATCGAAGCGTTAAAAATTGTCAATGATAAAAGAATCAGCATCGAGCAGCTGTTCTCCGGAACCTATGCGCCGCTTATTGCTTCACATCTGGCTGCCAACAGCAACTTTCAGGTTCAGCTGTTTGCTTTGGACGAGACGATCGTCGGCAATAGCGGCGACAAGGAAAATTTGCTTAAACGTGATGATATTGAGACCGCTTTGACAGGGCAAAAGGCTACCGTGATTACGGAATCCGAGGATACGCAGTATTTAATTTATTCGGCCCCGTTTATGTATGAGGGAAAAATAGTCGGCGGATTTCGGTACTTGCTTGATCTGAATCAGCATGTCCAAACGCTTGATGAAATGAGATATTGGTTTATTGGTGTAGCCTTGGGATGCCTGCTCTTATCATTACTGGCAAGCTACTCCTTCTTTTCTATCCTCATGAAGCCGCTGCATGATTTGAAGCAAGCGCTCAAGCTTGTATCTGTCGGTGATTTCAGCAAAAAAATTGTCGTGAACAGTCAGGATGAAGTCAGGGAGCTGGCTAAAGACTTTAACCACATGTCCGATTCCTTACAGCACCATATCGAAATGCTGCATTACGAGCAAAGTAAGCAGAAAACATTTTACGACAATATGACCCACGAATTGAAAACACCACTCACCTCCATCATCGGCTTCTCCGATTTGATCGCACACATGGATCAGAAGGACGATATCCGCAATTGCAATGTATACATCCGCAAGGAAAGCGGCCGTCTGCTGAACATGGTCGAGGAGCTGCTGCAAACCTCACTCAAAGGGGAAGAGGCATGGCGTGTGAAGCTGCAGTTCATGGATCTGGCTTCCGTAATCACCGACAGTCTGCGAATTCTGGAGCCAACTCTGCACAAGTCATCCATTACGACAACCCTGCATATATCGCCATGCGATGTGTATCTGGACCCGGAACGCACCCAGCAAGTGCTGTTTAATGTGATTGACAATGCGATTAAGCATAGCGAATGCACACATCTGGATATTTTGCTGGAGGATAATGAGGGACAAGGCTGTGTTCGCATTGTTGATAATGGCAAAGGAATTTCCGAGCAGGACAGGCTTACCTTATTTGTGCCGTCCGAGCATAAGCAGGACCGGATTATATCAGCTCAATCTCATGGACTCGGCTTGCCGTTATGCAAACAATTAATGGAGCTGCAGGGCGGCAATATCGTGATAAACAGCCGGACAGGTGTCGGGACTGAAGTACAGCTGCAATTTAATAAGGGACTTTTCTGGTGAAAGGTTGTTACAAAATTGATACAAACCTACAATTTTTTTGAGATAAAAGGAGCGTAAAGTAAATGCCAGAGGAAAAGAAAGGGCTTTCATGGTTTCGCCTCATCTTACTACAGGTTGTTGTTGGCTGCATATTGATAGCCGTGTGTGCCTATAGCTTTCGCATCCCTGTGGATGAAGTTCGCATCGTTCCGCCACAGCAGGATGACCGCGACAAGGTAGCCGGAGTTCCCATGCGCGTCAATATCACCTACCCAGGCCTTGGCACTATCTCGATTGATGACCCGAAGGAGCTTCTGAAATTATCCAATACCTTCTCAGGACTATTGACCACAGGCAAGCAGCAAAATCCAGCTAAATCTCCACGGCTGCTGCTTACAGGCTCAATGGCCTATCTGGATCAGGAGGACATTCCTTTTCAAGTCGAGACCAATGCCTTTCGTTTCGGTGATGAATCAGTCAATTCACTCAATGTGAGTGCCGAAATTCGCAAGCTGCAAAGTACGCTCATCGATAAAACGCTGACTTCAGATACTATTGGAGCCGCTATGGACGATGCCCGTAACGATGTGTTCTCTTTGCAGCAAGGTGAGCTTACCCTGCTAACAAGTGCGGAGCGGGGAGCGCTCACTGCCAAAATGCGATCGGCTATCCGCGTCATCGATTTCAGCCATTTTGATTACCTGGCAGAGCGGCCTGACGCCCACTTTGTTGTACGACTCACAGATGACTCCAAGTCCAAGCAGCATTGGCTACATCTGGACCGTTACAATAACGCTTACATTGTCGTATTCGATCTGTTGGATGAGACCAACCAAAGAGCCTATTTCAAATTGAACGACGCCTCATAACAATTTGAAGGGATGATGGATGGCATGGCTAGAAAGAAAAATAATACACCTGTCATAGTTTTATCAGTAATTGTAATTGTGCTTATAGCGGGGTTCTTTATGTACAAATCCGGCGTGTTTGGCGGCAAGGCCCAAGGCAAAGTAACCGTATATTCGATTTTCCAAGAGGAAGAAGCACGTAAAATCATGGATAAGTTTAAAGCGGATACTGGAATCGACTATGATATTTTACGTCTCCCAAGTGGTGAAGCGGTTTCAAGAGTACAAAATGAAATGGGTAAGCCGCAAGCTGACTTCCTGATGGGTGGTCCCGCAGATTCCCATGAGGTATTGAAAAAAGCTGGCGCATTGGAAAACTACATCTCTCCGAATGCTTCGGATATTCCAGATAACATGAAGGATAAAGAAGGCGCATGGACTGGATTTTATTTAAATCCAATTGCAATCGGCATTAATACCCAGCGTTGGAAAGATAAATACGGAACAGCCGCTTATCCGGAAACCTTTAAAGAACTGTTAGATCCTAAATTTAAAGGCGAAATCGGGATGTCCGATCCGGCTACCTCCGGTACTTCCTACACAGCTGTTGCTTCACTCGCTCAAGTATGGGGCAAGGATGAAATGCTGAAATACATGACTCAATTGCTGCCCAACCTGAAGGAAAGACCTAAATCCGGTATCGAACCGATTCAAAAGGCCGGTAAAGGCGAATATACCATCGGTATTACGTTCCTGGGCGACCAAATCAAAGTGAAAAATCAAGGCAATCCGATCATTAGCATCGTGCCGGAAGCAGCTGGTTATGAAGTAGGCGGATTAGCTATTGTCAAAAATGGCCCTAACACGGCAGCAGCCAAAAAGCTGATGGATTATATGTTAACTGCTGAACCAGGCAAAATTTACACAGAATCTGCCTATTCCGTCTCCGTGAAGCCGGGCGTTCCCGTTCCACCAGGCGGCGTCGATATCAAAACGACCAAATACAATAAATCGTACAGCCTATGGACGGCAGCCGAGCAAAGAAAAGTATTGCAGGATGCATTAAAGGATTTGAAATAAGTTGAACCATTGCGGCATAGCAGGACAGTCAATGTCTTGCTATGTCTCCATTGGAAGATTCAGAAAGGTGGTAGCTCTCCCCCTATGATGAAAGAAAAAAAAGGCATCGGGGAGTCGATCGGCCGGCTCGTCAGGGATCCCTCTTCACTCATGCTTGTATTGATCAGCTTTATCATTCTACTTTTATTTGTTGTCTATCCACTCGTGTTTGTCGTTTTTATTCCGAGTGGCGAAGACTGGATCACTTTTTTTAGCAAAGGCCGTTACGGCACAGCACTGATGAATACGGTGGTTAGCTCCTCGCTATCCGCAATTACGGCAACCATATTCGGTTTCATTTATGCTTATGCGATCAACTACAGCAACATCAAAGGTAAAAAGTTTTTCCGTTTTATTGCCTTCTTACCACTGCTGGCTCCTTCGGTCATGAGCGGTCTCGCTTTTCTGCTGTTGTTCGGCAGAGGCGGCATGGTGTCCCAATATTTGAAATTATGGTTTAATGTTGAGCTGGACTTATACGGGTTACCTGGACTATGGATTGTTCAAACCATCTCCTATTTCCCGCTTGCGTACATGACAATAACCGGCGTCCTGCGTTCGATTTCACCGAACCTGGAGGTTGCTGCACAAAACCTGGGCGCACGAGGCTTTAAGCTGTTCCGCTCGATTACCTTTAAGCTTGCGCTTCCGGGTGTTATCAACGCCTTCTTGCTTGTAGCCATTAACTGTTTTGCCGATTTTGGTAATCCGAAGCTGATTGGGGGCAACTATACCCTGCTGGCTGTTGAAATTTATGGTGAAATCATTAATAACCAACCTGGACTCGCTTCGGTTATGGGGATCATCCTGGTCATTCCTGCCCTGCTTGTTTTCGTTATTCAAAACAAACTGTTGTCCAAAGGCTCCTATTCGACCATTACAGGCAAACCTGTTTCCGGCCTGAATCGGGTGACCACCTCCAAAAAAACCGATATCATGCTCTTTTCATTTAATACGTTGATGTCCATTTTCATTATTGCGATGTTCGCCATTACGATTCTGTTCGCTTTCACGAAAAACTTTGGCCGAGACAATACGTTCACGCTCGATCATATGATGAAGGTTGTATTCAGTACTTCCAGTCCTGCGGTGCTTAACAGCTTGGTGCTCTCCTTAATCAGCTCCCTGCTTGCTGTAGCGTTTGGGCTCGTATTAGCTTATGTCGTAGTACGCAAGCCTTTCCCAGGCAAAAAATTGCTGGATTTCACGGCTGTGCTGCCTATCGCTTTACCAGGTACCTTCGTAGGACTCGCATTGATCGTAGCCTTCAGCTCCGGACCGATTATTTTGCAAGGCTCTGCTGTCTTAATTATCGTAGCGATGCTGCTCAAGCAGATGCCTGTTGGTTATCGTGGTCTCAGTGCTTCCTTCAAGCAGGTGGATAAATCCATTGAAGAAGCCTCGATGAATCTTGGCGCTGACAGCCGCAAAACACTAACAACAATCGTCTTTCCGATGCTGCAAAAAACAATCGTCGCGAATTTCGTTTATGCGTTTATGAAAAACATGAACACCTTAAGTACCATTGTCTTTTTAATTACACCTCAATGGGTCGTAGCAGCCGTATCCATTTTCAACTATGCAGAGACAGGCACCTATTATTGGGCTGCTGCAGTTGCTGTGGGACTGATGGGCGCAACATTGGGTACGCTTGGTATCATTAAATTGATTTTCCGTTCTAAAGTGAAGATATTTGATTTCTAGAGGCTGGGAGTGGGAATAATGGGTACAGAAATATTACTTGATCTCAAAAACGTGAATAAAGTGTTCGGCGTCAATCACGTTTTGAAAAATATTAACTTGCAGATTGAACGAGGCAAATTCATTACCTTCCTGGGTCCGAGCGGCTGCGGAAAAACAACCCTGCTGCGTTCGATTGCTGGCTTCTATACGGTCGATGAAGGAGAAATCTGGATCGATGGGAAGCTGATGAACGATTTGCCTCCTTATAAACGTGGAACTCCCATGGTATTCCAGGAATACGCGCTATTCCCTCATATGACCGTGTTTGATAATGTAGCTTACGGCTTGGATGTTCAAAAGCGCCCTGAGGGTGAAATCCAGGATCGGGTAAAATCCGCATTAGCCAAAGTGAAGCTGACCGGACTGGAGGAACGCTACCCGCATCAAATGTCCGGTGGACAGCAGCAGCGTGTTGCTATGGCCCGCGCACTTGTCATGGACTCTCCGATTATTTTGCTGGATGAGCCGCTCAGTAATTTGGACGCCAAGCTGCGTGAAGAGGTACGGGTCGAATTGAGAAATATTCAGCTTGATCTAGGCTTAACGGTCATCTATGTGACCCATGATCAGGTAGAAGCCTTATCGATGTCGGACCATATCGTTGTCTTTAATAAAGGGGCCATCGATCAGTACGGCACCCCTCATGAAATCTATTACAAGCCTCGCACCCAATATGTAGCCGATTTTATTGGAACGACTAACTTTGTCGATGCGGTCGTTCTACAACTCGAAGGTGATCAGGCGACTGTCAAATACGGCAAAAAAAATGATATCGTTACCGTTCAAACCAATGAGCAGCTTGCGGTTGGAGAGAATGTGCTATTAAGTGTCCGACCGGAGTCGATGCGTATCAACGGACCCGATGCAGGGGAATTTATTATGGATGGAGTCGTCGTCACCTATTCCATGTTTCTCGGTGAAAAGGAACGGTATTTCCTGGCTGGCGATGAAGGTAAAGAATGGATTGTCGATGTGTATGACATCGGTCAGACCTCTTATCAGGGAATCGTAAAAATACATGCCACAGCCAATAAAATTCATTTGATTAAAATCAGCAATTGAAATAGATTAAAATAAGTGAAATAAGAGCTAAGAAAGGAAAACAACCGTTTTCCTTTTTTGCCTATGTATGTGGAGGAGGCGGTTGGGATGTGGAAAAAAGGCATTGTGTTCTTGCTGCTGCTGGCAAGCGTGATCATGATCTATACGTTGTACTCGGGCAGCCCCAATAACCAGCCGCTCAAGGTTTATGTTATTTTTCAGGAGGATGAAGGCCGGATCCTGTTGGAAAAGTTCAAAAAGCAGACCGAGCAAGCGTACGAAATCATCCGCATGTCCAGCGGGGAAGCCAGCTATCATCTGTTGACCATGAACAAAAGCGGAATTGATGTCGTGCTGGGCGGACCTGCCGATCTCCACGAGCAATTAAGAAACAGCGGCAAATCCGTAAGCTACTTCTCCCCGAAAAGCGATAACATCCCGCTGCAGTATAAAAATAAAGAGGGCTATTGGACGGGCATGTATATGGGAGCGCTTGCGATCGGTGTGAATCAACAAATATGGCAGCGCGATCCGAAGCTGGCCTCCTTACCGCTGCCGCAGCGCTATGAGGATTTACTCCTGCCTGAGTTAAAGGGCAAAATCGAAATTCCAGACCCTGAAACCTCAGGCACCGGCTATACGCTGTTGGCCTCTCTGGCACAGGAGCGTGGAGAAGATGCGGCCATTCAATTGATGCAAGCTTTGAAGAAGCAAAGCTCATCGACCACATTCGCCGGAATTACTTCCGCCCAACGGCTTGCCGTAGGCGATGTCGCCGCAGTCGTATGCTTCCTGGGCGATCAGCTTCGCTTTACGAACTCAGGCTATGACATCCACTCCTTTATTCCGCCCCAGGCCGGTTGGGAGATCGGAGCTGTGTCCATCCTGAAAAGCGGGAACAACACCACAGCAGCCAAAAAGCTCGTCGATTTCGTCCTGTCCAAGGAAGCACAAACCGATTACATGAATGCAGCCTTCTCTCTCCCTGTACTTCCCGACATTCCAGTTCATCCTCTGCTCTCTCATGTGAAGCTGGAGAATTTGTTGGTTACGTATCGGTTTGATGTTGCCGCTCAGCGTCGTGAGCAGTTGTTGACGAGGTGGCGAGCTGTGAAGGAGTGAGGGTTGTGTGAATGGTGCTGTTAAGGGTTATTTGTAAAAAAAGAGAACCCAGCCAACGGGGCATGGGTTCGGGGATCTTGGTGTTTTTTTAGGTTAAGCTTAAAGGAAAACTACGGTGTAAAGTCTTGTGGCAAGGGTTTTAACATTGCTCAATCTCAGATATACCGAGAGCTCCAGACTCACACTGAGCTGGTCCATATTTACATACTTTTAAATATAAAACCAAATAGATACAAGTTAGACGAAATATGGGAAAAATCAATTTTTAATTGTTATCTGTAGTTTTGTTTTTAATGATTTTTCATCAATATATGAACCATTAGAATAATAAGCAGAAACACCAACAGTATAAATGCCAGGAGGCAAATTGCCTTTAATAAATTCTGGGTTTACGTTTGTATTATTATAAATAACAGCACTATAATATTGTTGTACTAAGGATACTGTCATATTCCCTTTAAATTCATCACCTTTTTTGAGTTCAGAAGTCTTAGAAATTAAATTACGTCCTAGCTCAAAACGCTTACCGTTATTATCTTCAATGTAAAAAGCTAGTATATTTTCTCTGTGTTCAAAAATTTGAGTGGTATCTCCTTTATATCGGAGTTCTGCCCAAATATTTAAAAACTGATTATTACTGTAGAATTCCTTTTCTGAGTGAAGAGAAAGATTGAAACTATCATCTTCCGTACTCGAATTGATTTCTGATTTAATGATTCGTTGAGTAGGATATTGAATTTCAATTGTTTTATTTGCATCATTAAAAGAAATATATGAACCTGTCTGTTCTGCAATAAAACGTGTTGGTACATAGGTATGTCCATCCATATTAAGTGTCATATAATCAGAAGGCAGTATTTTCTCAGTACCATTAAATAAATACGTTACCGGAAATAATATTGCTTTAATTTCATTTGAAGCATAAGATACAGTACAAACTGATAAAATCAGTCCTAAGGTCAAGCCGAGAACAAACTTTTTCATGTGTACCTCCTAAAGCGATTTTTTAGGGAACATAACTAAGTATACATTTTTGAACTAAAGAATGTATAGTTTATAAAAAAGCATTTTATACATAAATAATCCAAAAGGAATAGCCCTTGGCCATGCCTCTTGGATTAATATTTTTATAGACTATGGATTCAGTGCTGTGACGATTCGATTATGCAAATAATTTGTAACAGCAATGATCTTTGTAGCAGTTCCATAATCACCTAAGGCCCCGTGTAAAACTCCAAGTGCTTTAATATGGCCTGGTTGTGAAGTTTTCACAAAAACGAGTCCCCCGCTATCACCCATAGCTCCCGTTACAGTATAAAATACCTGATCTTTCAAATGTATATTATTATCATCAGTATATGTGCCGCCAATATTACTTACTGTACCACATATTGTTCCAGATGTTCTTCCAGAAAGGCACACAATCTGTCCATAGACTGGGAATAATTCTTCGTCATCTATGATATTGCCATCATAGTCCTTGTATGATTTATTACTAGATGAAATAGCAATTGCAGCTACATCGGCCCCCGAGTCGTTCCAGTACCCATTATATGCCCCAGAGGAATAAAGTGTACCAATACTGTCAGCTCCCTGTTTAACGGTAACAGGAGAAGCATTTTGTTGTGCACAATGACCTGCAGTAATATAAAAATAATTCCCACTAAAATCTTTTGCACTGAATGCTGCAGAACATATTCCCTGATCAATTGCTAGTCCACCAACTAGTGGCCGGGTACCAGGGAAGACTCTATCAAAGTTTTTACTAACTCTCTTTTCCAATTTAAAAGAAATATATTCCGAACCAAATAATGTATTTAGATATTCTTCAATTTTAGGATCTTTATCAGGCAAACCTATAATTATTTTATTTTCTTGTATTGATAACTCAGTAGATAAACCTGAAAGGTTCTTGTTTTTGTCTATATAATCCGTTATTTCATTTTGCTTTGTTACAAGTTGATCATAGCTGTTTTTAACACTAAAAAACCTAATTCTCTTGTTGTTATTTAACTTTATTTTGACGTCTTCAATAAATCTTTCCCTTTTAGTGGAATTAACTACGCCAATATTTAAAACCCCACCTTCTTTGTGATGATCGAAGTAAATGCCACCTAGTGTACCCTTATATTTTTCTAAGTAGTCTTTCATAAGAAGTGAGCCCTGATTAATCAAATCTTGTCGTTGGGTAATATCTTCATTTTCATCATCAGAAAGAGTAATTCCCCAATCTTGCTTTTTTGTACTACTTTTTAACGCGTTGTTACTTTCTAGGTTTGTAATATAGGAAGTATCAGTTGATAAACCTAATTCTTCCCTGAAAGCTTTTATTCGATCTAAACTCCCATCGGTTGATGTTTGTGATGGATCATTTGTTGCGGCAATAGCAAATGATGGTACTGCTAATGAAAGAGTCATTGTTGCAATTAATAAGTATCTATATAAGTTGAACTAAAATTGTTCAGGAAGTTGGTTGGTTTCCAAGCGAAGACATAGACGATCAATAATCGTCTGGGCATCGAGAGCGATGTTCTTCATAAATGCGGTAACTTTCTTACAGATCTCGGTAACAGAATGAAAAAACACATTGTTAATGACATCTGCCTTCAGCCATTTCCAAAGTCCTTCGACCAGGTTCAACTTCGGGCTATATGGCGGTAAGAAAACCAATTCAAGACGCTCTTTATGTTTCTCCAAAAAAGGTTGAAGCAACTTGGCATGATGAATCCGGGCATTATCCAGTACCATAACCATCCTTCCTTGCGGATACGCTTCAATTACACTTTGAAGGAAGGATAGGAACGTCACGGCATCATACTGTTCATCTTCTTTCCAAAGAATGTGGCCTGTAGCATAGTTCAGAACCGCTAATAGCTTAACACCACGATGTTTGCCTGTTGTTTGGATGACACGTTGCTTGCCTTTGAGAAACCACGTATGCTGAAGCGCTTGGTAATCGCGGATCATCGACTCATCTTCGAAGAGCAAGTGAGCGATTTCCTCGTCCATTAACCTTTTTTCAAAGTAGGAAAAGTTACTTCTGTGAAGGCTTGTTGCTTGACTTCATCCGCCGCAGCTAGCGTATAGGTGGGTTTGGTGTAGCTGAGCCCAAGTCGGTGCACCATTTTTGAAATGCCACGCAGTGAGTAGGTAGGACCGAATTCCCGCTGGATATATTCGCCAATGAGATAGAGGGTCCAACTATATTTGCTAAGAAAACCGACTTCATGGGGAACGGAAGATACGATGGTCTGCTTCAGTTGTTCTTGCTGTTCCTTCGTCAGTCGCTCAGGAGCTCCTGTTGAATAGTTCATTTGCAGTCCAACTACACCAGCCTCGCGATAGGCACGCAAATATTTATAGACCGTTCGTTCCGTTCTGCCGATAATCTCTGAAATCTCTAGCGTATTTTTACCTTTCAAATGCAAATAAATGGTTTGGTACCGCTCGAACATGCGCCGATCTTTTTCTTTTTTCATCAAGGATTCAATCTCAATATACGTTGGTCTCGTTTCCATCATTTCACCGTCACTTTTAGGTTGTAGTTCTTTATTCGACGATGTGGAAATGAATTCCTTTAGTTCAACTTATATAGTAAACTTTTTCAAAAATTTCATCTCCTCAAATTAAGTTATTTGTATAAATTTGTAAATATTAAGTCTCATATAAAATAATACTATATATGTATAATAATGTAAACTATGTATATAATTAAAAATTTCCTCTTCATTATTTAATGATAGAAAAGAAGATAGAGTAATGAAACTAGGACTCAACACCAAAATCATTGCTTGATTAATTCAGGGCTTTCATGTAGACCCAATGATCACGTTTAAAACAGGCTGAATCGAATCAAATATTGACTGAAATATATTTGTAGGACTGTCCAGTACTGACTATGAGGTAAGGTCACAGATTACTAATTAATTTTATACACTATGGTAATCTGTACGACATAAATTTTATTAAAAAACCTACCATACTATTAAATATCACTCCACTCCGCCACCGGCCCTTGTAGAAAAATATGGTTCTGCGACAATATTCCTCCATCATCTCCAAGGTGTCGAAGTTGTAAATCTAAGAATGAGTGAGAAAACAGGCGAAAACATTACTTTTTAGTGGGAGAATGATATCGAGTGGATTGTTTTGTTAATTCACTTGCATTCTACCGAGATGCAGCAATTTGCCAGCATAGTCCGTCAAGGGGACTCCACCATTGCAGATCGGTGCGTATTATTGGTAGCTCATGAGCGTAAACTGCTTGAGCAGTACCAGGAGCTGCAAACCACCCTTGCTCTGCTAAGTGGGGGTAGTAAAAGCGTAGCTGACACTACTCGCAAACGTATGGGTATAAATGTAAAAAAAGTGACCCTCAATACTGAGAGTCACTTTTTTTACGCAGACATTGGTGTATCGTATCTGTAGGCTTTGTGTATCTTTTGTTATATTGCGTATCAATAAAATTTTGGATCTTCTTTATCTCTTTCCCGTCTTTACTTAATTGGGCGGATGGGGTAGTACCAGCGTAGCTGACACCACCCCAAAACCCATTTGTCAATAACCCCTTCTCAAGGTGGGGGCTATTTGACGAGAGTAGCCATATATCAACGTTCTGGCTTTACTCTATTTTTAAAACCATTTGATAATAAATTTTCAAATGAGCTTGTATCTAAATTTTTCATTTTTTGGAGGTTATCATTCCTACTCTTTGAAGATACTTTATCATTACTGATCTTCCACAAACCATCTTCATAGCTATAAGACCAGTATCTACCATCTGATGTTTTATTTAAAATTAAGATAACATCTTCGTTAGATTTAACAAAGTTTTCTTTATCAGTTGAACGATCCCCATGCTGTAAAAAAACGATGGTATCGTTAACTTTGATATCTCCAGCAATCACTTTACTAACCTTCACTTTTGAAGGTGTTACTGAGAATTTAAAATTTGTCCGAGGATCAAGGCCTGCATCTTGAATATAAGTGGGTAACTCTTCAACAACAGTGCCTCTTACTATTATTTTTGAAAAGCTCAACTCTTCTTCAAGTGAACGAACCCCCCCTCCTATTTCTCGACTAGAGTCTCTATCCAAAGCATGTCCTTGAATTAATTGACCTGTTCCTGCACCCAATACTATACTCAACGATACTGCTACAAGAGATATTAGGATTTTTTTTATATTCTTCATAGGTTTTCTCCTTTGTATTAAGGATGATACATGCTATTCACGTCAGCAATATCAGGGTTTGTTGGAGTATAGGAAAATCTGCTATCATTCCATGCGCCATTCTTCATTAATGAATCCTGACCAATCACTGAATTATGAGCAATTGAAAAAGCGTGACCAAGTTCATGTGCAACTAATGCCTGACGTTTATCACCGCTAAAGAGCCCAGGTGCTTGAGCAGTATTTATATAAATAGCTGCTGCTGTAATCGTGTCGCTTGCAGTACAAACGTTAGTCGAAGCATCATTTGAACACGGCTTACTACCAGCAATCTGCAGTGTCCAAGCTAATGTTGTTTGCGACCATCCATTATTAAGCCATGTTGAATAGTCTACCTCTCGTAGAATAACATCTGAGCTCCAATAACTTGCTGGTGTTAACAATACGTTGGCTCCAATATTTAACCACTTGTTTGCACCTGCTACAACCTCTGCACTGGAGTATGCACCTGAGTTTACATAATCGTAATTATACGCAAGATCGAGTTTTCCAGATGAGATCTTATAAGAAACCCATCGTTGAGGAAAAACCTGTGCAAATGCTACATAACTACTAAGCAAAAAAATTGATAAACATGCGAGCGACAAGATAATGGGGAACTTTTTTCTAAGCACTAATAACTACACCTACCTTCTTTAATAGTATTAACTTTCATATTATTACATATTTATCCATGTTGTACTATAGCTCTTTATGTTCTTATGTTTACTAAATTACCATTTATTAACATGATATATATGGTGATTTAGAACCATTTTAATCCATAAATCATTTGTAAATCCGCGCAGTTATTACTTTGTGGGTTGAACCTTTATTTAAACCAATCAGGATAATCCGCCTTCATTATGATACCATCCAGTGGAAATATCAATTGGATAAACTGACCTGTATCTGCTTCTAAGTAAACAGCAACACCATCAATGACAATTTCCCAGGTCCTGTTACCAGTGGCTTTATCCCAAAAACTATTTTTATTTAAGTATATAAGCTCGACTGGACTTTCCGTCTTGATATTAATTTTCTTTTTTTCATTTACTGTATTAAGATATCTTTTTGCTGAAGAAATTGCCTGTTCATTTGTAAGAATTGGCTTATTATATTCATAAGTAGACCAACAACCTAAAACCACTAATACAATCAACAAAATACCCACCACTTTTTTCATATCATTTTGCCTCCTTTTATTGTTAAAGCCAAACATTATGTTTTGGATCGTCGTGCATAGAACAAACTTACTCTGGCGCTTTGGAAAACGAAGTATAAAGCTATATTAACAGTGTTTTACATCCAATCATTACCTTTGACGGATTCTGATTAGAATATGTTACGATAAATCTTTTTTTTGATAAGGATCCTTTACATTTGCAGATGTCCATGTTTGCGGTCTGTGACACCTACGGCTGGTATTACCCCAAGTGATAAAATCGGATATTACCGTTCATGGGAAATGTCGCAGCATGAAAAGAAACCGATAACGGGCTGACCTCAACCACTCATTGTTACAAAGGAGACTTTTGGATGCAGCAGCTGTTATTAGGAAATACAGGGATACAAGTGAGCGCTCTCGGCTTGGGATGTTTGAATTTCGGATCTCGTAGAGATAAAGAAACGTCTTATCGACTGCTTGATCAATATGTAGATGCTGGCGGCAGCTTTCTGGACACGTCCAATAATTATGCATTTTGGAATGAAGGCTGCTCGGGCGGGGAAAGCGAGCTGCTGTTGGGTCAATGGTTGAAGGATCGGGGAAATCGGCAGCACATCGTTCTCGCAACCAAGGTAGGCGCCCAACCGACGATTCCAGGGGGCGGCTTTGAAAGTATGGAAGGCTTGTCTCGCAAGGCCATTGAACAAGCGATTGACGCAAGCCTGAGACGGCTCGGGACCGATTATGTGGATCTCTATTACGCTCACATCGATGATGTCAATACGCCGCTGGAGGAGACGATGGAGGCATTCGATAGGCTTGTCCGTGCGGGAAAGGTAAGAGCCTTAGGCTGCAGCAACCACCATACGTGGCGAGTAGAGAAGGCACGGAATATGAGCAAATCCCATCATTGGACACCGTACAGCTGCATACAGCAAAGATATACGTATCTTCGGCCAAAGCCTGGTGCGGATTTTGGTGTCCAAATCAGTGCAAATGATGAGCTATTGAACTATTGTCAACCCATGATGATTTCTCTCTTCTAGCCTATTCGCCTTTACTGAATGGTTCCTACACCCGCAGCGATACGCCGCTTCCAAAGCAATATGAGAGTGAGGATACTCAAGCAAGACTCCGCGTCCTGACAGAAGTAGCTCAGGAAACCGGTGGCACCTTAAATCAAATCGTCCTGGCTTGGCTCCTCCAGAGTACCCCAACTACCCTATCTATCATCGCAGCCAGTAAGCCGGAGCAGCTTCAGGAGAATCTCGATTCCCTCAACATCCGGCTGACTCAAGAGCAGCTGCATCGGCTGCATACAGCAGGTTAAGCACGACTCCGAACAATCCCTCTGTCCGATCGGCCGTCATATCGTGGCGGCCGTTCAGCATGATTGTCCCCTCTCAACGATGCATCGATAATTGTACAATTTCAACAAAATCCCATATCGCCGCTGAAGCACAGCAGCTCTCCTATCCTTGCCTGGTTGAAATCCGTTAAGTACTGTACATCCCCCATCGGCGGCGGTATACTGAAAGGTATGCCCCCAACAACCATACAGTGGGGCCCTTACCCGTCTGTGTATGGTCTTACGCTATCATTTCGTAAATACCTATAAGAATTAAGAGGACGCCACCGATCAGATCAGCATATTGGCTCACCCAGGTTTTGGAAGCCATCAAGCCGATCCGTGTGCCACAGCTAATAAACACAATTGAAAATACTCCAGCAGCCACTGTCGTCCATAGAGGGGAGACACCCGTCGCTCCAGCTCCAAATCCGGTCGCCATATTATTCAAGGCCAGAGCCAAGCCCAAGGTTAATGCTTCCTTCCACGAAATGACTTTATTCAGATCAACGTCAGCCGTTGCAGGATGATGGATAACATCTATCAGACTATGGCTGCCAGCAGCAGACGGTTGGGGAACTGGCGCACGCCGACGGCTGCTTACTATACCCCAAACCCCGATAAACAAGATCATGAGTGCACCCAGGAGGTTAGCTGCAAACCCGGACATGTAGGCTGTCACATATTCTCCCAGGGTTACAGATACATAGGTACCCAGCATCGTAATAACCGCTATAATCCCATTGGATAATGCCGGTATCCTCGTCGAACGAATGCCGAATGAGATGCCTATGCCAAGATTATCCAAGTTGGAAGCTAAAGCAATGAAGATAATAGAAATCCAGTGCATGTTGATGCCCCCATTTCATCCATATTGAATACCATCTCCTACCTTATGCCGCCCAGCCCAAATTGTGATTACTTGGGATCAATGCGCCCATAAATTGGCTTGTCAGCAGCATAAGGAAATAGCCATGCCTTTATTGGGCAAGGCTCGGGAGCTTGCAGGAACATGCACGACAACATCATGTTTGACGGAGTGATCAAATGAAAGAAAAATTAAAAAAGCTGGATCAGCCCATCTTATGGGTCTTATTCAGCTTCCTCATCATAAGCACGGCTGTCATATTGAGCGCCACCATGGGAACCAGCTACAGTGGATTGCATATTAACAATGCCGTTACCTTCGGTGTGCTTTTTATTGTGATGATCGGTGTGGCTCTGGTTGACTACAGAATCATTGTCAATCATCTTTCAATCATTATCTATGTCATTGGCATTATCCTGCTCTTGTTAGTTATGGCTAAAGGGATGGATATCAATGGGTCCAAACGTTGGTTGAACATCGGTTTTATGGCCTTTCAGCCTTCGGAAATCATGAAGATTTGCGTTATTGTCTTGCTCGCCAAGTGGATGAAAAAAAGAGATGGGCATTCCCTGCATTTTTTCAAGGATCTCCTTCCGATGGCGGCTATCGTATTTGTTCCTTTTTTCATTGTGCTTGAACAGCCCGACCTTGGCACCTCGATTGTATTTGTCGCTATATTTGTAGGCATGATCTGGATCGGCAATATTCGTCTGACTCACGTCATTATTGGCCTTGTTGCCATATGTGTTCTTGTCGCAGGAGTCACAACGCTCTACTTGTCCGAATCTCCGCTGTTTTCCAAAATAGTGAAGCCGCATCAAATGCAGCGGATTCAGACGTTCCTTGATCCCAAAAACGATCCTGACAACAGCTGGCACGTCGTAAACTCCATCAAGGCTATCTCTGCCGGACAGCTGACAGGAGATGGTTATCAAAAGGGGACGTTGGTGCACAGAGGATATATCCCTTATGATTACGCGGACTCGATCTTTGTTGTTATCGGTGAGGAATTTGGCTTTCTGGGTGCCTCTGCGCTGCTGCTGCTCTATTTTATCCTAATTTATAGGATGATCCGAATCGCGATCAATCGCTCAGAATTAGAAGGTACCTACGTCGTCATAGGTGTTATATCGATGTTTACGCTGCAAATTTTTGAAAATATTGCCATGCATATCGGGTTAATGCCCTTAACAGGCATTGCGCTGCCGTTTATCAGCTATGGGGGCAGCTCGCTTTTAACAAATATGATCTCGATGGGCCTGGTGTTAAGTGTTAAAATTCATCAGACTCCGGAAAGAATCTACTCAGACTGAGGAGTTCCATCCGCCGGCTCCAACACGCCAAGCTCCATACACATGGTGATCGATAAAGCTTTAATTCCCGATTTAAAACGAATGTGTACCCGATCCTCCTCGATGCTCGTAATTTCCCCATGACCGATAACCCGATGCTTTACAAATTGCCCTACGCCCAGGTCCGCCTTACGTTTGATCGCGTTGGGATTGTCGGGAATATCGGATTTGCGCTTGACCTGTTTCACAGATTTATCTTGGGGAGAGATCGGCTTGGGAGGACTCAGGATATGCTGAACGGCCGTCACAAATTGAGACCCGCTAACCTTCTCTCCATCACGCTCTTTGTAGGTAATCAGCTCCAGCTGCGATTTGGTTCGTGTCATGCCTACATAAAATAAGCGGACTGCCTCCTCCATAAGCGCCAAATCCCCCTTCGCCTGCTTCTCGATATCTTCAGAGGAGGGCAGAATTCCATCAATCAGGTCGATCATATATACCCGTTCAAACTCCAAGCCCTTGGAGCTGTGCAAGGTCGAGAACGTGACGACATTGTGCTCCCTTTGGAACTTGGACTGCTTCATGACGGATTCCAGATGCTTCAGACGCTGGGCAAAATCGGTCATCGTGTCCAAGGTGGTGGCGATCCCCTCCAGCGTGTTCAGAATCCCGATCACCGTATCCTTGCGGAATCCGAGCCGCTCACTCAGCTTCTCAATCGCTTTCTCATAGCCCAGTCTGGTGCGTATTACCTGGATCGCATTCAGCGGCGGCATATCCTTCATCTGAGCCAAGGTTTCCTTGCACTCCAGCAATATTTTTCGCTGATAATCCTGCAGCTCCACGTGATTCAGCAAATTATCAAAGACGGATTCGTTATTATTGATCTCCTTCAGTACGGACATTTGCTGCTTGGTAATGTACCCGCTGATTTTGGTATGAATAGCTTCCATAATATCGGCACGCTTGTCCGTAAAGGTCATCCGCATGAAATTCAAAATATCCTTCACAACCCAATGGGAGAAGAAACGCAGATCGTGATCCTTCATATAAAAAGGAATGCCCGCCCGCTCAAATTCATTAATCAATATGACCGATGAAGCGTTGTTGCGGTACAAAATGGCCACATCCCGCAGATTGTCGACCTCTTGAACCTGTTCAATCAGGTACTTCACCTGATATTGATAATCGGCAAAGCTCCTGATCAGAATCGGTTTGTGTGAAGGGTTGCTTGTAAACATATTTTTGTCGTACCGATTCTGATTTCGCTTAATGAATTGATTGGTCACACTGACTATATCTTGAGACGATCTGTAATTCTGCTCCATGAACAGCGTTACAGCCTTCGGGTAAGCTTCTTTAAAGTTAAGCAAATATGACGGCTCCGCACCACGCCAGCTGTATATCGATTGATCATCATCCGCGACTACACACAGATTGCCATGCTCACGCACCAGCTTTTCGATAATAGCATGCTGCACCATCGAGGTATCCTGACTTTCATCGGTCAATACATGGTCATACCTGTGCTGATATTTTTTCAGCAGCTCACGATCTCTCTCCATAATCTCATTGCATAGTGTCAGCATATCATCATAATCGACCAGCAGCTTGTCGGTGCCTGTTCGTTTAAACCGCTCGTATTCCCACAGGATCCGATCCGCTTTAGACACCTCGCATTTGACCAGCGGCCACGATTCTTCAGGAACCATTTTATTTTTGATGTAGCTTATGTAGGTGGTCAGCTCCTCCATTTGATCCTCGGTAATCGGTTCGTTATGGAGTCTGGTATACAGGTCCCGCAGGATCAGCTTTTTGTGCAGCGGCAGCCCATCCATCCTCGTTTTCCCCTGCTCCTCATGCTCCATATTTCCTTCAATCAAATGATAGGTTATTCTCGTTTTGCGAAAATGCTCACGAACGACCTCAAAGGCCAAACTATGAATGGTAGAGAAATCAACAGGCGGGAGCTCAGGGAAAAATCGTTTGAACCGTTCTTTCATATCCGCCGCTGAGGCCCGACTGAAGGTAACGGCCTTGATCCGTGACGGATGCACACGCTTTTCCTCTATCAAATAGCCGATTCTCATAATAATCGTAGTCGTCTTTCCCGATCCCGGCGACGCCAAAAGAAGCAGGGCACCCTCCGTCTGACGGACAGCCTGCTTCTGAATTTCACTGAGAGACACACCAATTTCCTTATGCTTGCGGACAAAAAAATCTTCCTGTTTCATCATGATCGTGATATTCCCTTTCAAAAGACCCCTTGCTGAACATGTACATCCCTTATATTTTCAGTGGTCATTATGCATTTTCTTATATGCCTGATTATAGCATTATCCTGAATCGAAATGATAAAGGTAAATGAAGCTTATTCAAAAACAACCTCTTGATCCAAAATAATCTCCTTAGCTGGATACTCCATGGGAGCTGCATATGGAATCAAGCCTAAGCTGCATTCATTGATATTATTAGGTAGCGGAGGTATGACCATAAAGCGTACCTGAGCTTGTCCCCCGCCGCCGTGGGAGCCGTTTCTACGCACATAGTATTCCTGATCCCCTTTTACTTCCAGCAGCAATTGCGGGCGAACATGACCTTTCCTTTCTTCACCTTGGACTTGCTCAATTTCCAGAAAGACAATACTTGCGTTCTTATGCTGCATGGCATGCGTCAAAGAATATTCAAAGCCATCGACAACCGTCTTTTTCATAATGGGCAATACATTCAGTAGTTCGCCTGGTTCATTCGGCATCTTGGGCTGGCTTCTCTCATTAAGACTGTGCATCAGCCAACTGATTGTGGGAATGTCCAGCTCATAGCTTGTCACCCATTCCTCCATAATTTCTTTTGTCGGAAAGTACCGTTTGCCGTTAGCAAGCAGCTTGCGTTCATTCAGAAGTCTCAGGATGGTTTCGTCAATGGATCTAAATTGATCATTATATTCATTCGGTATTAGCTGCATTTCACCCCAACCCATCTTCGTAGTCTCCTTTATTATAGAAATCCATTTTCCCTTAGGCTAGCTACGGATTGTGCCAAGGAATCACTCGTTTTCACTTCAATAACGACCGAACAATCATGCTTCCGTGCAAATTCCAATCTGTCATTTATAGGTACAATGCCCGTATATAAAGCTTGATGATCTGACTTGCCATTATAATCATGCAGGTGCATATGTTGAATGCGATTATTGTAATGAGCGAAAAACGATTCCTCTGCAAAGCCTGCTTTGGCATCATGACCAACATCCCAGGTCAAATAAAAGTTATCGAAAGCACTTAACTGATCAAGAGCTTTTCGAATAAAAGGAAGTTGAAAATTGCCTGTATTCTCAATACATAAGGCTACATCATAGATTGCAGCTATTTGATAAAGCTCTGCATACGAATCCTGAAGCAATTCTCTAAAATTCGATTCGTACTGCTCATTGATCCAGACTTTTGTCTGCGGCAGGGTAAAATAAATCCCATTATTCATATGCATGTTCAAGGTTTGGATGCCTGATAAATGAGCCCATTCCATCGCTTGTCTGCAGCGTTCCAAGTGCCCCTTCCTTATTGAAGGGTGATAGGAGGCTACATCCAATTCTTCGGGAAGATGTATCGTAAACTCCACGCCGTATTGCTCTTGATAGGTTCTTATTTCTGAACAGCTTAAATTTTCGGGTAAACAGATGGGCAGGTTCATATTTAATTCGATAAAATCCAAACCCAGTTTTTTGCACAACTGGACATTTTCAGCAACGGAAGTGTATTGTACCAATGTAGGCATTCCGAGCTTCATATGCATCCCTCCTCGATCAGGACTAACCCTATTATAACAGCTGCTGCCTTATCTTGTCCTTCAACTCAAATATAGCAAGAATTATCAAGAAGTAAACGCGAATACCGTCTAGAATGGAGACAAAGGGAGGCCACCCGATCGCATGAAGGAAGACTATCTGAAACAGATTCAAGCGACCATCGATTATGTAGAGACACATATAGCCGAGGAGCTGTCACTGGAGCGACTGGCGCAGGTTGCGAGGCTCTCCGATTATCATTTTCATCGCGTCTTCCTATCCATGGCGGAGGTTACGGTGATGGAATACGTGCGCACACGACGATTGGCGCTCTCTGCTTATCAGGTAGCCCACACAGATGCACGGATGCTGGACATTGCGCTGGAGAACGGATTCCACAATCATGAGACGTTTACCCGTGCCTTCAAGCGCATGTTCGAAATGACGCCGACCGATTACCGCAAAAAAGGGATTCAACCGCCGAAGTATTCAAAGCTGAACGTGCTTCAACGTAAGTACAATCCTTATTTAGGAGGCATTCGTATGGAATACCGCATCATCACCAAACCTGCTTTTAAAGTTGTAGGTTATGAGATTCGTACTTCAACCAATAATGGGGAGAACCTGCAGCAAATCCCGGCTTTTTGGCAGCAATATCTCAAGAACGGCTGGTCCAAATCCATTCCAAACCGCATCCATTCAGATAGCCCTGTCGAGCTTGGGATTTGCCACAGCTTCGATATGGATTCGGGAATCTTCACGTATTTGATCGGCATGGAGGCTGAACATTTCGAAGGGGTGCCCGAAGGCCTGGTATGCCGTGAGTTCATGTCCGCCGAATATGCCGTGTTTACAACACCGAAAGTTCCGCATGATCAGTTCTCCCCCTCCATTCAAAGCACATGGAAATCGATTTTCGCGGAATGGTTTCCACATTCCGGCTACGAGCACGCCGGGACACCGGAGTTCGAGCTTTACGATGAACGCTGTCATCCCGACAAGCCAGATGCACAGATGGACATCTACATTCCCATCAAACATAAAGATGCCTGATCAGACACAAAAGGGTGCCGCTTACTCAGCGCTGCATCCTTTTTGTTAGCAATCCACAAGAAACCCAAATCTATGTTTTATGATAAACTCTAGCTATAGGATGGATTACAATTAATCAGGTAAGAGAAGGAGCTTTCACAATGAAAAATGGAAAAATGAAAACGATTCTTTATTGGGTAACCACGATATTCGGTCCAGCAAGCTTCGTCATCGGCGGCTTCCTGTTCGTCACCCACGGCGAGCAGCAGGTGGCCGTATTGAATCAGCTTGGTTATCCCGTCTATGTAGCTACCATTCTGGGAGTCTGGAAGCTGCTGGGTGTTATTGCTATTGTGATCCCGCGCTTTCCGCGTTTGAAGGAATGGGCTTATGCAGGTTTTGTCTTCGAGCTCAGCGGCGCGGCTGCATCCCATGCATTGTCGGGTGACGGCCTTGCTCTTACCGCCCAACCGCTCGTCTTCCTGGCACTGGTCATTGCGTCGTGGGCACTGCGTCCGCCCAGCCGTAAGCTTGTCGCACAGTAAGACAGGATACCGACAAATTCATTTTAGGAAGAGACGGTTCCAACGATCAAGCTCCGCAGATCCCGCATCCGGTTAGGGGTATCCAGGGTGGAAGTGTTCATCATATCGCACAAGGCAACGAGGTCCTCAAGCCTCGCAAGCAGCCGCCAATTAGGCTCCAGAACCACGCCTTGCTCCTGATAGGCTCGAATAAAATGCTGTTCAAAGACTGAGCCCTCCTGTTCATACCTTAGCATGTTGGCAATATCCACGTACCGACTCCAGGCAAAGGCGAACTCCCAATCAAGAACGGCTGACACCGAGCATCCTGTTGGCCCATGCTGCATCAATATATTCAAGCCATTGAAATCCGAATGAACAAGGACAGGCCTTTCTTGGCTCTCCGTCAATAAAGGACCATAGGTTTGGCAGTAGGACCATACCGCTTCTCTAAGCTCATTGCCCAGCCATTGGCCGCATGGTTCATGAAAGAGGCACTGTTCGATGAATGAGAGAAACCGCTCGCCGTTCATGCTGAATGGCTGAGTTACCTTCAGGTCCTTGTCAAAAAAGCCCGATTCAGGAAACGTAAAGCTGTGGATGCTGGCAAGCGTGGTGCCGACTGAGGCTGCGGCCGATGTGAGTTCCTCGAGGGTTCCGTTTTTAAACACATCGCTTAACAAAAATCCCTCCTTCCACTCCTGGACAGCCCAAGGTTTATCGAACGCACTGCAGCTTGTATCCGCATAGAGGAAGTCAGCAACAGGTAAGGTTTGCCGTACAAGTTGTGCAATGGCCAGCTCTTTATCTGCAACCTCTTTTCCCCTGCTGAATATACGAACCAGGTACGAATCGACGCTATCCTCCAGCTGGATTTTGTAGTTGAAATTGCTGCAGCCGACTCCTA
The DNA here is from genome assembly GCF_038000305.1 of Paenibacillus sp. FSL H8-0034. NCBI lineage: Bacteria > Bacillati > Bacillota > Bacilli > Caryophanales > Paenibacillaceae > Paenibacillus > Paenibacillus sp. FSL H8-0034. Next base: position 1,501,575 of record NZ_JBBOBS010000001.1, on the reverse strand, counting down.
TGCGTTCAGCGGAGGTGACCCGTTTGCCCCCAAAGGCAGGTCTGACGATTTCATTCATTTGCCTCAGGTCAAGAGAAAGGGGCGACACCGCTCTTTCCCAGCCTTCTTTCATAATCTCACCCGCTTCTTTCATGCTCCAACCACCTTCTCCCCCAAATAAGCTCTATCCCTTGCTTCCCAAATCATGCCACGGATCGATCTCTTTACGAAAGCGCTGCGGGGAAACTCCCGTCATGCTTCGAAATAGCTGGCAAAAGTACGAGGTGTTGTGAAGCCCAACCCGCTGTCCGATCGTTTGTATCGATAAAGAAGTGCTGCCCAGCAGTGAACAAGCCTGTCGAATTCGTCGGTTAGCCATATATTCGGTAATGCTGCTTCCTGTTTCCTTGCGGAATAATCGGGATACATGATGCTTGGACAGGTGAAGCTTGCTTGCAATCCACTCCAGTCCAATCTCCTCTGCATACCGTTCCTCCACCCATTCCATGATCGTTTCCGAATGCTTAAGCGTTCTCGGTCTCAGCTTGCCAAGCGTCGTGCCCTGCTTCCACAAAGGATGAATGGTCTCCAGCAATTGCAGCAGGAGCAGTGCAAATACAGGTGCCTTCTCGCCATCCTTCGTATCCCGCAGCCGCTGCGCGTAATGGTCCATAACCGGGATCAGCATGTCGTGAAAAGGGTTCAGTTCATACACCTGCAGCTCCTGCTCCTCCTTCCACAAACTCATAAATAATTGGTGAAGCTTGGGATATGGTTTGACATATAACTCAAACACAGCCGGCTCAAACAAGATGATACTGCGTGTGTAGGGCTCAGCTTCATCGGTATCTACGTGCAGCTTATGAAGCTGATAAGGACGATAAATGAACAGTTTACCCGGCTGCAGCTCATAGATGCGCTGATTCAGCACAACATGGCCTTTACCCTGGTGCACATAATACAACTCAAGCCCCCGATGGTAATGATAGTATCCGGGGAATTCGCCGACTGTTTGCTTTTTAAAAGTAAATGTACAGTGATCCGGACCGAGTGCAATATACTCCATTTTGTTCACGAAGGTGTTCCCTCCCAAAAATATCAATCCAACAACATTTTACCACAATGGAGTTACATTGGTGAGCGTTAAAATCCTGTATACTGAACGATACAACGCATACAAATACGGACACCACGACCACTGGAAGGGATACGGCTGTGTCATTTCGTAATAGGTTATCTAAACACCGTAAGGAGGTACATTCGTGAATCATCCAGCCGAAACCACGAACGACAGGAGCTACTGGGTCCACACCTTATGCCGGGTTGTGACCCCCGTTCTGGAAGCACTGGCCGCTGGCCAGCTCAAACAAACGATGCCGATTGAGAACAACACGGGGGACCGTGCCCAATTCACGCATCTCGAGGCATTCGGACGAACGCTGACCGGGCTTGCTCCTTGGCTGGAGTCAGGTTCCGATTCCGGTCATGAAGGTGAATTGCGCAGGCATATCGCTGTGCTGGCCCGCGAAGCGATTCGTTCTGCGGTTGACCCTGCTTCAGCCGATTATCTTAATTTCCGTCAAGGCTTTCAGCCTGTCGTTGATGCAGCCTTTGTCGCGCATGCGATATTGCGTGCACCGACTGAGCTTTTTGACAAGCTCGACGACTCCGTGAGGCACAACCTCATTGCCGAATTAACGGCCACGCGGTACTGCAAACCCGGCTTCAACAATTGGCTGCTGTTCTCTGCTATTGTCGAAGCCGCGTTATTCAAGATGGGAGCCGCATGGGATTCCATGCGTGTTGATTACGCCCTCAGGCAGCATGAGCAGTGGTATAAAGGCGATGGAGCCTATGGTGATGGCCCTGAATTTCACTGGGACTATTACAACAGCTATGTGATTCAGCCCATGCTCATCGACATTGTTGAAACCGTCGGGGACTGTTACCCGGAATGGCAGCAAATGCGTGCGCCGATCCTTCTGCGGGCGCAGCGATATGCAGCTGTGCAGGAACGGCTAATTTCACCGGAGGGCACCTTCCCTCCGATCGGTCGGTCACTGGCTTACCGGACCGGCGCCTTTCAGCTGCTTGCACAAGTCGCGCTGCGCGAGGAGCTGCCGGGCGATATCGCGCCGGCTCAAGTCCGCTGTGCGCTGACCGCCGTAATCCGCCGCACACTTGACGCTCCTGGTACCTACGATGCCAATGGCTGGCTGCAAATTGGCCTGTCTGGTGCGCAGCCGGGAATCGGTGAGTATTATATTTCAACGGGCAGCTTGTATTTATGCTCGACCGGATTTATTACTTTGGGACTGCCGGCCCATTCCAGCTTCTGGCAGGGCTCAGCCGATTGGACAGCCAAGCAAATATGGTCGGGTGCGCCAACCGGCGTGGACCAAGCACTGCGCAAATCGTAGAACACAAGCAAAGGCAGAGAAGCTTATTAAACAGCTACCCTGCCTTTGCTTATGAGTTATACCTTCTATATCCTCTTCCGAAAGTAACCACCACTTATTTAAAGTTTGCCATGACCTTTTCCAAATATTCCTCAATCGGCACAGAATTTCTGAGTGCGACCAGGTTCTTGCTGGATTGACCTACCAGTGTACGGAATTGCTGGCTGGCCCCGGTTGCCAAAGCCTCAATCTCATCGACGATATTTTGTGGGTCCTCCAAACGGCTGCTGTCAATATTTTCGAACATGCGCTTCACTTTTGCGGTTATGGCATCATAGTCCTTAATATCTTCGTTCGTGTTCCAAATGACGTTATTCACAAAATTATTACCACTGGAACCGTCCTGCTCCACCAATCTTAATTCGATATTCAGCGGCTTCAGCTCGTAATAAAGACCTTCGATCAGTCCTTCCAATGCGAATTTGGACATGTTATACAACGATCCGGTCGGTACAGCAGTCGTAACTCCCATCATGGAGCTGATGTTGATGAACATGCCGCCCCCATTGGCACGATAGTGCGGCAAAAACGCACGAATTACATTAATGGGACCGCGAACGTTAACAGCAAACTGCCAATCTATATCTTCCTCATCGGCCAGCTCCAAGGCACCGTAGGTACCCATCCCCGCGTTATTCACAACCACATCAATTCGACTGAATGCAGCAATCGCCTGCTCTACGGCTGTTCGTACTTGCTGCACATCTGTAACATCCAGCTTGAAAATTTTAATATTGCTGTACTTGGTAAGCTCCGTTTCCTTGTCAGGCGTGCGCATCGTAGCGGCTACGTTCCAGCCCATCTTGGCAAAATGAATTGCCGTTAATTTGCCCAGCCCAGAGCTGGCTCCTGTAATAAAAATCGTTTTGTTCATGGGTTGATCTCCTCTTTCTGATTTGTTTGATATGGAGCATTCTTAATCTCAAGCGTGTATAGATCGAATGTTCATTCTAATGACTTTTAAAAAATCGGCCTTGGTTAAACCAAGACCTGTTTAATTGGCTATTGGGGTCTCTCGGCTGACTCCGTTCCAGCAAGCCTGTATCGCGTCGCGAGCAATTTCTTCAGTGAATTCAATGTTCCCATGAATATGTCCTTTGACCATATATACGATAGATCCGTAATGCATTTGAACCATTAATTCCGGCTGCATGTCGATAATGAGCTGTTGATCAATCGCCTCGGCATAAAGCTTGTTCATTGGGCCGCACCAACCGCCCGAGTATGCCTCTTTTTTGACCTCTTCATAAATATAGGGTGAAAACGAATACTGCTCAATAAACAAAAAGCCTTCAGGGTACTTTTTGCTCAGCTCAATGACCTTCTCCCAGCCCCAGTTAAAGCGTTCCCGAATAGTTCCCTTTTGATTCAAGCCCTGGATTACATATTCACCGTTAAAGGTTACAATCCCCTTATACAGCTCGTTGACGATATCCTCCTTGCTCTGAAAATAGTGATAAATATTACCTGTCGATACGCCGGATTCCTTAGCGATCAACGCCATCGATGTAGCTTGCAGCTCCCTTTGAATAATGATGCGAAGGGTCGTCTCCAAAACAGCCTGCTGTACTTTATTGTATTTATCAAACATGGCATCCCTCCGTGAATCAGCTTAACAAACATAGATCGAATGTTCATTCTATTTTACGACCATTTTGTATACTTTGTCAAACGGAAACATTAGTTATAACGGTTGTTTCTTTTGAACTGTAAGGAATCCATCTGATATGATACACCTGTAATGGCTCGATATACGAAACCGCATACGATCGCTTGGTCGGAGGCAATCAAATCGTTTGTTCGATCAAGTCATTGTCTGGAGCGGTGCATTAAAGGTATTACGTTAATATTGCAACCTAATTTTGAGTCAATTAGCTGCTATAAGCTGGCAGCGTAAGGAGGCCTCACATGTCCAAGAATCTCGATAATTCAGGGTCTTTCCCTGACAGGAATCGTATCCATCTGCAAGCTGACTGCGAGAATTGCTTCGGCTTGTGCTGTGCCGCGCTGCCCTTTGCAGCTTCTTCTGATTTTGCAATCGACAAAAATGCCGGTCAGCCCTGTCCCAACCTGCAGTCGGATTTTCGCTGCGGTGTTCACACAAGCCTCAGAGAACTCGGTTTTCGAGGCTGCACGGTTTATGACTGCTTTGGTGCAGGGCAGCATGTTTCCCAAGTCACCTTCGGTGGACAAGACTGGCGGCAAGCCCCGGATATGGCGAAGCCAATGTTCGAGGTATTTCCGATCATGCGGCAGCTTCATGAGCTGCTCTGGTATTTGACAGAAGCGTTGACGCTGCAGCAGGCCCAGTCAATCCACGGTGAGCTCAGCCTCGCACTCGAAGAAACAGAACGCTTAACTTACCTCAGTCCCGACTCTCTCATGGAGCTTGCCGTGGCCGAACATCGGGCCTATGTCAATTCTCTGCTCCTGAGGACAAGCGAACTTGTACGAGCCGAAGCTCGTGATCAGCAGCCGGTTTCCCCACGGCGTAAGAAGAACTACGGCCGAGGGGCTGACCTTATCGGGGCTAAGCTTGGAGGAGCAGATCTCAAAGGCGCCAACTTGCGAGGGGCGTACCTTATTGCCGCTGACCTCAAAGGTGCCGACTTGCGAGTGGCTGACCTCATCGGGGCAGATTTCCGAGACGCTGATATCAGCGGCGCCGACCTTACCGACAGTATCTTTCTCACCCAAGCCCAGCTTAACGCGGCGAAGGGCGATGCCGATACCAAGCTGCCCTCTTCGCTCATTCGCCCAACACATTGGACGAGCTTTGGAGCATAAGGCAGCTGCCCTTGGCAGCTTTTGGCTAAGCAAAATATGTACGGATCGCCTGTTCCGTCGTTTCTTTGCCGGTTTGAATCGTTCGTTCAATCTCCCAATCCCAATATTCCGGCCTGAACAATTCCACAGATACCATTTCACTGTATCCAATTTCACTCAGCGTTCTTAGGATCGCATCTAAGTCCACACAGCCATGCCCTGGCCATACCCGGTGTTGGTCCCTCAAAGCACCAACAGGCAAATCTTCGCAATCGTCAATATGGAACACGAAAATTTTAGCGGGATCTGCCTGCTGTAAATCCTCAAGCCTGGAGTTCATAGCATGAAAATGGAAGCAATCCAGCACGATTCCAACATTGTCGCGGTTAGCCGCTTGAACAATTTGATAGGCTTGTCCGAACGTATTGACCGAGCAGTTCGGATAACCCACGAATTCGAAGGCCAGGCTTACCCCGTAAGCTTGCGCACGGTCTGCCAAATCATGCAGCACCCTGACGGTTTCCTCCTGAATTTGTTGACGGGTATAATCGCCGATGTCGAAGGTAGGAACAACAATAATTTTTTTACAGTCAATAACGGAGCCAACCTCACAAAGAAATTGCAGGTCTTCCACTATTTTGTTGTAACCGGTTTCATCTCGAAAGCTGATGAATTCAAGCGCATTGAAAGCAAACGGTTTCATCTTACTCGTATCGAAAAAGCTCTTCAAATCAGCTACCGTAAATTCCTCTAAGTATTCCTTTAGTTTATCCAAGCGGATTTCAATCAGATCGTACCCGTGCTTCTCACAAAATTCAAGATCGATTTTAAGCGTTGAATTTTTCATTGTGGTGGCTTGGTTAAAGGCGATTTTCATAAGAATTCCTCCAAAATTTCTATTTGCACCATATTAGAATACCACAAAATTAACATTTTTCGTTGAAAGACTTCCCCCCTCAACAACTGATTATTCCATAATATCTATCTTCTGCATATATCTCTCATGTTAGGGTACTTTAAAATAATAATCCTTAAGGAAAAGAGGGAATACAGGTTTGGTTACATTTTTTTCTTTTGTCATTTTACTTATCGGAATTGTCATCATTACTTGTATAGACTCGATTGTTTATGGCACTACTTTCCTAAAAGCGTTCATGAACATCACAGAAATTAACATGCACACAGGGAGGCAAATTGTATTTGTAACACTTGGACTCAGCTTTATTTATGCCATTATTGTCGATTATCGATTAAAGGGAAAATAAAAACCCTTACAGCCATCATCCAGATTAAATAAGGAGCTGACTGAATGTGAGACTAGTGGAAAAAATATCGCTGTCCCAGCTATTCGTTCTTATATTCAGTTTCCATTTAGGTACTGCTATTGTAGTTAGTGTCGCCAATCAGGCGAAACAGGACGCATGGATCGCTATTTTGCTTGCTTCTTTCATAGGGATCGGTTTAGTACAATTTTATAGCTTTATCTTATTGAAAATGCCCAATAAAAACATATTTGAAATTCTAGAGGTATGTTTTGGAAGAAAAATGGCTGTTTTCGTATCAATAGGTTACATAGAATACTTTATTTATACGGCGTCCAGAAATTTACGTGATTTTTGCGAGTTGATTAAAATCGTTATTTTCCCAAATACACCTATGGAATTCATCTCTTTAACCTTCATGCTGGTCATTGCTTATATTCTCTACATGGGAATTGAGGTTTTGGGGAGGAGTATGGAAATATTTTTTCCATACACGATATTTTTTTTAATATTAATTATGTGCTTACTTTTTATTGGCGGCAACATTCACCTGGAAAATTTACAGCCCATTCTTGCTGAAGGATTTAAACCGATTTTAAAGGCTATTTTTCCGGTTCTTCTAACTTTTCCCAACGGAGAATTAATCGTACTTATGATTATTGGCGCCTCTGTGAATCAATGCAAGCATATAAAAAAGATCAGTATCATTTCTGTCACTCTAGCAGGGTTACTACTCACTTGTTTTACAATGATTAAAATTAGTGTTTTGGGGTTTGAAATTAATGAACGTTCCACCTTCCCTCTACTCAATGCAGCAAGAGAAATATCGGTTGCTAATTTTATTGAGCGATTGGACGCAATAGTCGTTTTTGTAATGATGATGGGAATATATGTGAAGGTGAGTATCTTTTTCTATTGCGCGTTGAGAGGTATAGGATACGTCTCCAAATTGCATTATCGTCCGTTTGTTATTCCAGTCGCAATGCAAATAGCCTTGTTTGCCATTTTAATTGCAGAAAATACTACTGAACATTTCCAGGAAGGTTTTGAGCTTGTGCCCCTGTATATACACTTACCTATTCAATATATAATTCCATTCATTATATTTTTGTTTATCATTTGTACAAATATAAAAAAAGGAGGCGCTGCCAAAGATGTTGTTTAAAAAATTGTTTAAATCCAAAAAAAGGAATATTGATCCCTGGACCCCTCCACAAGAAAGTCGGAATGTACCCATCGGAAAAGATTTAATTGCTAACCAAAATCGTTTTCAAGAAATTTTCGGACAGACCTCCGATTTTTACATAGAGTCGTTATATATAGGACAACGAGAGGCATTGATGTGCTACCTCACGACCATGACCGATGAACAAGCAATTAATGAAAAAATTGTGCTCTCTCTTTCTGTCGCTTCCGTTAATCCGTTATGTATAGAAAATGAAAGTGAGCTTGAACAGTTTTGTAAGGAGAAATTGGCAGGAACCCAGCTTCAGCTGTTAGAGTATGAAACTCAAGTCATCGACAGTATCCTTACCGGGCATGTTATTCTCTTTATTAAAGACTTTACTAAAACAATTTCTATACGTATGAATTCCATTTCTTCACGTTCTATAGAAGAACCCAGCACGCAAGGTATTATTCGTGGTCCTAAGGATGGATTTACCGAATCAAGCGATACGAATTTAAGTCTGATTCGACGCAGGATCAAAAATCCTTCACTTCGCTTCAAAAAACATACGCTTGGTTCAGATACCGCTACGACTGTTTACGTATGCTACATAGATGGCATAGTGAATGATGGAGTTTTAAAGGAAATCAACAATAGAATCAATAACATTAAAACCACTTCCTTATTTGATTCGGGGACGCTAGAAGAATTGATTTCGGATAAAACCACCACCTTATTCCCGCTTATTTACAATTCGGAAAGACCCGATACGATCTCAGCTAATTTAGTGGAGGGAAAAATTGCAATTATCGTGGACGGGAGCCCATTCGTGCTCCTGCTTCCTACGGTTTTCAATGACTTTTTTCAAGTATCGGAAGATTATTATCATCCTTTCCTGATGAGCTCGTTTGCTCGAGTGATTCGATATCTATCTTTTATGATCTCTCTCCTGTTTCCTTCTTTATATTTATCAGTTATCACCTATCATATTGAAATTATTCCGACAACCTTATTGGTAAGCCTTACGTCTCAAAGAGAAAATATTCCTTTTCCAGCTTTATTCGAAGTTTTTATTATGGAAATCACATTTGAAATTTTACGGGAGGCAGGTGCTCGAATGCCTAAAGCTGTAGGCCCTACCGTGTCAATTGTTGGAGGTTTGGTTATTGGTCAAGCCGTAATAGAAGCGGGAATTGTTTCGTCTTCTACGGTTATTATTATTGCATTATCGACAATTTCCAGCTTTGTTTCCCCTATTTACAGCTTTGCTGTATCGACTCGTTTGTTGAGATTTATTCTGATTCTTTTTGCATCTGTATTCGGTCTTTATGGAGTCGCATTAGGTTTGCTCATTTTGATCGGACATTTGTGCAGTCTTCGTTCTTTCGGAATTCCCTACATGGCTCCGTTTGCACCCTTTATTATTGAGGACCACAAAGATGTTGTATTTCGATTTCCTATTTTTTCATTAAAAAACAGACCCAGCTACCTCAAAACGAAAAAACCACTTATGCAGCCCAACGTTGAACCCCCTACCCCTCCGATGGAGAAAGGTTCCAGATGATGACAAGAATAATCGGTTTGTGTGTACCTTTGCTTATTATCGTCGTTGTTGTAAGTGGTTGTTGGGACCGGAAAGAGCTGAATGCAACATCCCTTATTACAGGGATAGCCATAGACAAAGGGGAGCTCAAAAAATATAAATTGACCACTGAATCGATTATTGAAACAGAAATAAATCCAAAGACAGGCGGGAAGGCTACCCCTTCCATCATTTTTAGTCTGGAAGGCGATATGATTGCAGAACTTGTGAATAGGTTGAACATTGGCTTCACGAGAAGCTCAACTTACTCTCATGTACAAGTTATAGTCATTAGCGAGAAGGTGGCTAAGGAAGGTTTACTTGAATTTATTGACTTTCTGGACAGAAATCGAGAAATACGGAATGAATATAATCTGATTATTGCAAAAGGAGTTCCAGCGTCTGATGTATTAAAGGTTTCTTATCCACTGCAAAAATCTTCTTCATTTAAACTAAAAGCACAGCTCGAAACCATGTTCAAGGATTATGGTGGTGATCCTCAAAGTACCATCAAGAATTTTGTTTCCTCTTTAATTTCAAAAGGAAGAGAACCTGTGCTAACGGCTGTTACCATCCGAGGTGATGCTGAAAAAGGGAAAAGAAAAAGTAATATGGAGACAATTGAACCCGATGCTATGGTGTTACTGAGCGGTACAGCCATTTTCAAGGGCGAGCGGCTGCAGGGCTATCTTGACGTAGATGATACCCGATATTATTTGTGGACCCAAAATAAAATCAAATCCACCTCTATCACCGCTCCATGTGGAGAGAACAAGCTCATCACTGTTCATATATTTAATTCTCACTCCAAAGTTAAATCTTACTACAAAGACGATAAACCTTTTATACAAATCTCGGTGACCTTGGAAGCGAAAATGGATGGTACGCAATGTAGAGATGACATGAGGAAATTAGAAACGTTTAACCATTATCAAAGCCTGATTGAAGAGCGGGTGAAAGCTGGAATTAAAGGAATCATTGAGAAGGCCCAAAAGAAATACAGCTCGGATATATTCGGCTTCGGAGAAGTCATGAATAGGCAGGATTATCATAATTTTAAAAGGGTCAAAGAAAAGTGGAATAGCGAGTTCGCGAAAGCAGATATAGATGTAACTGTAGATGTTAAAATGAGGTATACGGGCTTGAAAACAAACACATTTTTAAATGAGAACAACTAATGATGATCATGAGCTTTAGCGAACCTGAGCGTATCGCTGACCGCGACACGCCCTTCCTACTTAAAGTGCATCTTATTGATATGTAATGCCATACACAATCCGCAAAGATGATCACGTTACACTCGGTGGTGATCCGCTCTCCACTCAGTTATGGATTTCTTGATCTTATCTGGCTCCATCCCCGTTTCGGCGGCCTTCACACATAATTGAGGAAATGATTCGTCTGAGGCAAAACGAAGTGCGATGATCTGCTTTAAACTGAGTCTTGCATCCAAAGGTTTGCCTGTAAGCTGAACATGCCGAAATCTCTCTTCCTGTAAAATGGTACGGTCCTGCAATTGGGTTGCAAATTGTCGAATAAGCGCCGCCAATATGAATACGCATAAGATAATACCAAAATCAAAAAGGGAGGCATAGCTAAATTGCTCTTTGAACACGTGAATAATCGACGCAATAAATAGGATCAGCGCGATAGGTGCCAGGACAAAATGGAATAGTGGTACAAATTTCTTGTGATTATCATAACTTTGCGCTTTGGGCTTGCTCAATCTTCTTCCTCCTTGTAAGTCGCTTTGATAATACTATATACCAGTTCAAAATGAATTACACACGACATGGCGTCGTACATATCTTTCATGTATTCAACAAAAAGTTGGTAAATCCTGTTGTTCTCGTATCATCTGTTAATCTTCAAACAATTCCTTAAGGACGGCCTTCCTGTTTTCCAGAAAACGTCTTGTAATCATATAATGCAGCGTATCCTCATATCGAATCTCCGCTACAGGCTGTACGTCAAAGTTCAGTATTTGCGCATTTGGATATCCGAGCAGAATTGGTGAATGTGTAGCGATGATGAACTGAGCATCGTGCTCCAGATCTTTAATAATGCGCAGCAGTGCCAGCTGCCGCGCAGGCGATAGAGCCGCTTCCGGTTCATCCAGCAGGTAAATCGCCCTTTTTCCAAAGCGATGTGTGAAAAGTGAAAGAAACGCCTCCCCATGCGATTGCTCGTGTAAGGAACGACCTCCATAATATTGCAAGCCCTCGGGCAGCGTGTCCATATGGGACGCAAAGTGATAAAAGGTTTCTGCTCGCAGAAAAAATCCATTCGTAATTTTGGGCATCCACGAAAGTCGGATATGATCCCCCAGTATGGACGCGGAAGCATCGACCTCATAGGCGTTGTTTCTCCCTCCTCCAGCCGTATTAAATCCGCACTGATAGGCGATCGCCTCCAGCAGTGTAGATTTCCCCGAGCCATTCTCCCCCACAAAAAAGGTAACATTCGTTTCGAACGAAATGGAGTCCAATTCCTTGATCGCGGGTATCGTAAAGGGATACGCTTTTGGGTTTTGATCTTTATTTCTGAGTATTTCCAGGCTGCGTAAGTACATGGTGTTCAACTCCAATGCTTATACTCTTAATTGGATACTTTCACCTGTTTGATAAGGCTAACACGAATGATATCATCCCAAATAGGACACGTCGAACCTCTTGATAACCTATTTTTTTATTAAGCTCAATGACGTGATCATTTACCGCTTCGGTATGGGTATATATTAAATTGACATTGTGATATTGAGCCGCTTCTTCCAGCTTGTTTTTAAGTTGTGTTGCCAAGCCTGCTCTGCGGTAATTTGGATGCACCCATAATTGAAAAATTTCGAGAATCGACCGTCACTTTGAAACAAGGTACGATCTAATTCATTATATATCGTTTTCCAGGGATACACATCATCCCTATTGGATATGGAATACATGATCATACCGATGGGCATGGACAAAACTGAATTTTCAATAATAAATGCACCTTTATTGGGGTCAGTTACATACTTCTGAATCTTTTGGCGGTGTTCCTTATCGCACTATTTCAAGCAGCTCTTTCAGGAGTCAATCTGCTTCCTTAATCCTATAAACTCAAACTCACCATCCTCACATCCTTTTAGAATATAGGATTTATCCAACCATGTGCTCTGAAATTGATGGTTCCCAATAGGATAGAGAGGTTTATGAAAGCGGCCCAAATGTACAAATTCCCAACGATGATGAACTCTTCTCAATTCTGCACGATTTTTTACGTAGACGCCTTCATACTTTTCAGCTAACTCTTCATCAAGAACGATTTCCACCAGCTTCTGTGGAACCTCTGCTTTTCCCGTAAAGATCAACTCACTGATCGCGTTTCCTACCCGAAAATAATTAACAAAGTCATAGTTGCATAGCACCATAATACAAATATCATCTTCGAAAAAACTTTGCATATACGCACCAATTCCAAGATATGCACCGTCATGATAAAATCTTGGTTTTCCGTACATATAATCCTTGAATAAACCATAGCAGTAACCGTTTACATTTTCCTGAAAAAAGCGAGAATACGTGCTGCTGCCCAGCAATTTACGATCCTTGAGACAAAGATACCATTTATATAAGTCTGAACAGTTAGAAACCATACCTCCAGCACCGATACTATAAGCCGGATTATGATATTCTCCCCTTACTATACTTTCATGGTTCATGCCATATCCAAAGGCTTTGCCTGGCAGGATTTCCATTCCATCCTCAAGCGTCGTATCGAGCATCCCCAGTGGCATTAAACACATGGATAACCCCTGAAAACGGAAAACGCTTCATATACGCGTTCATATAATGCAGGATAGCATTAGGATTGCTCAAATTTTCATCTCCATTCCAACATGTTACTTATGATTCACATCAATTAGTGCGGCCACCCATCCACCCAGACAGGCCGCCGCGCTGCGCTACGAGCATGTAATCCACCCTTACTTCAAGCCGAGATTTTGCTGCAACAGGGAAGGTGGCATTTTGTAAATCGATTTAAAGCATTTGTTAAAGTAGCTTTTATTCTCATAGCCAAGCTGAACCGATATTTCCTCCACCGTTTTGTTTGTCGTTTCGAGCCATTCCTTCGCCTTCTCCATCTTCATACGGGTGACATAGCCGATAAAGCTTTCCTGGGTCTCTTTTTTATACAAACGGCTGAAATAGGCCGGATTCAAATGCAGCAATTCCGAAACTTCCTCCAAAGTAATTTTCTGGTCAAGATGGGTCAATACATATTTTTGTGCCTTAATGATTTCCATACGTCTGGAACGTTTCGACATCGTTGAAATAGATTCGAGCAGTGATTTCCAAAATAAATTCAGCCACACTTCCAATTCGCAGACCGATTCGACAGATAAAACAGCCTGATGCAGCAGCTCCTTAGATATTTCAAAATCAAAATATTGTGCTGAGGATCTAACTTTCACATATTGGTCCATCACCAGTCTGAGAATGAAGCTCTTCAGCTCTTCAGGATGAAACCGTTGTTCAATGAAGAAGCGGAACCATTGCGAAATCGTTTCATCAATCAGAGTCACAGCTTCATCAAGCAACAGCTTCCCGAGGGCGTCTGAGACTTCCGAATAATACTGGAAAATATCCTCACGGGCAAACGGAACGGTTAGCTGCTCCATGCGGATGACCACCCTATCAGGCAAATAAAACCGTTGAAGGGACAACTCCATTAAGACATTGATCTCCCTTTTAAGCACTTTAATATTGCTGCTGTAATGCTCTCCCATAATAAAGGAAACATCAATTTTTATATATTTATGAATGGCTGACTGAATATCCTGTAAAGGCTTCTTATCGAAATCCGTTACCTGATTACCGTTCATTCTCGACCCGGCAAATAGAAACAATAGTTCCTTGGAGCCTAAACGGAAACAGACCGCATCCTGATTATTATGCAAAATTTCATCGATGATATTGCTTATCGCATATACAAGCACTTCCTCGGACTGGAACCGTTTCAGCTGCTTGTCATACTGATTGATGTAGCAAATGACGGGGAAGTATTTTTTAGTTGAAAAGTCGATACCGAATTTGTCAAACTCCCGATGCCATTCGGCTTCATCAAAGATCGGAGCATGCAATAGCTTGCTGATCAGCTTCTCCTTCAGCGTATCCTGATTTTGCTTGAACGATAGCAGCATCCCTTGGTTTCTCCGGGTTTCATTTTGTTCCTCATCCATTTGAACCAGCAGCTTTTTCAAAATATCGACCAGCTCTTCAATTTCCATCGATTCCTTGAGCACATAATCTTGTACATGCAGCTTAACCGCTTGGCGGGTATACTGAAATTCATCATGGCAGGACAAAATGACTGTACGCATCTTGGGATTGAGCTGCTTCAAGTGTTGGATCAGCTCGATGCCATTCATTCCGGGCATGCCGATATCGGTAATCAAAATATCGGGCATCTCCTCCTGTGCTTTGGCCAGTGCCGATAAACCATCCTCTGCATATCCGATGCATTGCAGATTCAGTTCAACCCAAGGGATTTCTTGTCTCAAAAACTCGATTACCGGATAGTCGTCGTCTGCCAACAGTACTTTGTACAAGTTAATCCTCCCCTTTTGCCCGAAGCGGAAGCTTGATGGTAATCTCCGTGCCGCTCTTGGCATCGCTTTGAATATCCATTTGAAAGGAAGGACCATAAATCAAGGCCAAACGGTCATGGACATTTTTCAATCCGATCCCATTAATTCGGCTCTTGGAGTCATTCGCTTCGCGATTAAATGATTTTTTCAGTTCATCCATTTTCTCTTCATCGATGCCCACACCGTCATCCCACACGGATATGATTAAATAAGTTTGATCTTTCCATATAGACAGGATGATATGACCGTATTTCTGATTTAACCCATGTATAAAAGCATTCTCAATAAAAGGCTGAATCGTAAATCGGGGGATATCCTCCATCAGCACATTCGGTACGATGGACTCCTCAAACTGGATTTTTTGATTATGTCTAACATTCATCAGCTTCACGTAATGGCGAACCGTATCCACCTCCACATCCACCGGCAAAAACTCGTTGTTGCGGTTGATCGTCATACGAAGCAGCTTGGAAAGTGATGTAATCAGATCGGCGCTTTCCCGGTCCCCCCTCATTCGGATCTTCATCCGGATCGAATTTAACAGGTTAAATAAAAAATGCGGATTGATTTGCGCCTGCAGCAGCTCCAGCTCCAGCATCCGTTTACGCGTCTGCTCCTCCGTGATCTGCTCTATCATCAATTCAATGCGTTCCAGCATCTGATTAAACACCTGTCCAAGCCGGCCTATTTCATCCGTGCCTCGAATATCCGCTCTGACATTCAATGTTCCTAATTTAACACTGGAAGCTACCCTCGCCAATACAACGAGTGGTTTCGTAATTCGGTTAATAATCAAGAACAGGAACACAATAAAAATAAGCAAAAAAACAAATTGAGCCCAATAATCGTTTTTGCGAATATTTTGAATCTTTTCAATCGCCGTTTGATAAGACACCAAGCTGATCAGATGCCATCCCGAAATCGAAAGCGGTTCATTTAATAATATATATTCCTGGTTGTCCACCATTAAAAATTTTGTTTTCGATTGATCGGCAGCTTCCATCTGTGAAAAGACCGTTCCTATTTGCTGGTTATCCGTACTTGAAAGAATGGTGCCTGCTGAATCCGTTAACATCATTTTTTGCGTTGGAGCATACTTGTTGAAAAAATCACTGATCATCTGCTCCTCCGCACTTAAAACAATATAAGCATAGGGCTTGGATCTGCTTGACTTGAGCACCCTTGCCATCGTTACCAGATTAGGGCTTGCTTTCGTTCTTGAGCCAATATAGTTCGGGTGTGTTCCCACCCAGTGAATATCATACTCGGTCATGGAATCCAGCTTTGCAAACCAGGGCTCGGAACGAAACTGCAGCGGATTGAATTCAGAGCCCGAATAATTCGTAAAATAAGCCCCATTGGGCAGCAGGACCGAGATATACATATGATCCTTGGAGAACACAAGCGTCTCCAGTTTGTTCGTTATATATTTACCTTCCATCACGATTAACGAGGGATCAAACGGCTCTTGACCCAGCTTTCTCATGACGGTTGCAGTTTCATTGTCAAATTGAATGTTATTGGTCATATAAATCATGGAATTCAACAGGTCCGTCACATATAAATTCGCAACATCCAATGATTCCTGAGCATTCGTGGCAGCCTGCTCACGCAGTACATCTCTTGTAAAATAATCGGATACCTGAATGGCGATAATGGGAGGAGCGATCAGACAAGCGATAATGGAGTACATAATTTTTTGTCTCAGAGACAATTTGAACAGCTTTTTAAATAATGAGTTCAATTCCATCCCTACTTTGCGTAAAACAGGATAACCGTGAAGAGTAAATCACTCTCCACGGCTTGTATTTTTCTGATAGATCTATTGTATCATACCCTGCACCTAATTATTTATTGGTATTAACCACATCAGTTACAGCTTTTTCTGCATTTTTAATCGTCGTTTCCAGATCTACCTTGTCCAACAAGAACTTTTCTACTTCCGAGGTATAGCGTTTCTCCGCGTCGCTGATATAAGCTGGAGGAGCAACAATTTTAACCGGTTTCGCACTGTTCATTACATATTCCAATGATGCTTTATCGACCATTTCCGGATTTTTACCTGTCTTAATCAAGCCGTCGATCATTTTGTTTAAATCTGCTTTCGTCCATGATGAGATCATAGCCTCCGAAGCCAGGATACCTTTGGTCGTAAACCAACGGGTAAACTCGTAAGCTTCCTTCGGATTCTTCGAGCTTGCAGCTACACCAATATAATCAATCGTCGCCAATGTCTGGCCGTTTGGATCGTCTTTGGAAAATTTCGGGTATGGAGCAAACACGGATACAAATTTGGCCGGAATCGTTTCACTGCCTGCTGCTTCCGTAATCATCCAATTTCCTGTCGGGATGATAGCCGCTTTACCACCAAAGTATTCATTGCGGTATGTTAATTTTTGCGAAATGACATCTGCATACGAATGAGCCGTTTTATCCACGTTCTGTACTTGATTGGCAATTTGCAACGATTTACGGATACGGTCATTATTAATTTCAACCTTGCCATCCGCGGTTACAATACGGTTATTTTCCGGATTGTTTACCATAGCTAAAGTAATGTACTGCATCCAGTTGTGGAAATACGTTCCGTACTGTTTGGATGGGCCTTCGCCTTTGGTTAGCTTCTTGGAATAATCCATGAACTCATCCCAGGTCCATTCCTTGGGAACCGCAAGGCCTGCTTCATCAAGCTTTTGTTTGTTTAACATTACAAACCAGGTAAGCAATCTGCCTGGAAGCGCGTAATATTTACCGTTGATTTGAGTTGTAGCCTTGTATTCGCTATCATAGTCGATCCCGTCTGTTTTCAAAAAATCGTCCAACGGAGCCAGCATTCCTGCATTCACACGCTGCGTATATCCAGTTGAGTCATTCAGCATGATAACGTCCATTTGTTGACCCGAAGCCGCCGCCAAGTCCAGCTTTTTCATTGCTTCATGAGCATCATCCTTGGAGGATAAAATATTTACATCAACCTTGATGTTCGGATAGTCTTTATTAAATTCGGGCATGATCTTGCTCCAATGAGCCGTTTCTTCAGACAACCAGGTGTAAACCTTAAGATTAACCTGTTTCGCATTGCCAGCGCCTGCAGCAGCCTGTTCTTCCTTAGGCTTTTCTCCACAGCCTGCTAACAACGAAGCCATCATTGCACCGGTAAGCAGCAAAGCACTTGTCTTTTTCATTTGAATGTATCCCCTTTATTTGAATTCAATTTTGTAAGATCCAGCAGCAACTTCATTATAGCGATCGGAAAATATCTACATAAGCAACAATTTTATCCTATTGGTAAATATTTTTACTTAAACAATACTTTTTAACCCTTCACACCACCTGCAGAAATACCTTCAATGACATGCTTTTGACCAATGATAAACACAATCAGCAGCGGTAAAATAGCCGATACGGCTCCAGCCATCACCAACGAATAAAATTGACCGTTCTCATTACCGAACGATTGAATGCCCAACTGCAGGGTAAACAAATGCTTGGAATTCAAAAAGATTAACGGGTTCTGATAATCGTTCCAGGTCCAGATGAATCTTAGGATCGCATAAGTCGCAACGACCGGCTTCACCAAAGGCACAATGACCGAGGTAAAGATCCGAAAGTGACCTGCACCGTCCATTCTGGCGGATTCTATAAATTCATCATTAATACTTAAAAAGGCTTGACGGAGTAAAAAAGTGCCCAATACGCTGAAGCAATTCAAAAATATGAGCCCTATGTGTGTATCGTACAAGCCTAACCAACGAAAAATAATAAATTGTGGTACCAGTATGGCTTGATGCGGGATCATATAAACGACTAACAAAATAAGGAAAATGACTTCTCTTCCTTTGAAATGGACTTTAGTAAATCCATAGGCCGCCATACATGAAATAAAAACGGATAAAGCTGTCGTTGACACGGACACGAGGATAGAGTTCCCGTAGTATTGAGCAAACGGGGTTTTTAACCATACCTGCGTGTAATTCTGCACCGCGTTCCAATGCGTCGGAATCCATTCGATCGGGAAGTTGAACACTTCCGTTTCCTGCTTGAATGAAGCGGAAATCATCCAAAAAAATGGAAACAAAAACAGGATACCTATAATCAACATCAGTAAGGTGATGCTGGATTTGCGTAAGCTAAGATTCATGCAGCGACCCTCCTAGTAATTGACCCATTTTTTCTGGGCGAAAAATTGAATCAAGGTGATGATCAATACACAGACGAGAAGAACAACCGATACTGCGGACGCATAACCTGTCTTCAAATTAATAAAAGCTTGCTGATACAAGTAAAACACCATCATGGAAGAGGAATCGGAAGGCCCTCCGCCGGTCAAAACAACGATAATATCAAACACTTTAAAAGAGCCAATAATGCCCGTGACCAACAGGAAGAAGGTCGTTGGCGATAACAACGGCAGCGTGATTTTGAAAAATTTGACGATCGAGTTGGCCCCGTCGATATCGGCCGCTTCATACAAATCCTTCGGAATGCTTTGCAAACCTGCCAAATAAATAATCAGATTATACCCAACCCCGGTCCATACCGTGATCCCCATAATCGTAAGCAGTGAAAATTGAGGATCGGCAAGCCATTTAGGCGGATTGGCTATTCCGATAGCTTTTAGCGTCTCATTAATCGGCCCGTACTCTGGATGAAAGAGCACCTGACATACAATCGCTACCGCTACAATGCTTGAGATATAAGGCATGAAATAAACGACCTTGAACAAGTCTTTCCAATATACATTCTTGTTAATAGTAACAGCAAGGAGAAGGGCGCTAATCATCGTCACCGGTACGACAAGAATAAAGATGAAATTATTGCTGAGCGATTTAAGAAATACAGGGTCTTGGAACAATTGGACAAAATTTTTCAATCCGACAAATTGAATCCCATGCAGCCCTTGAACCAAACTCCAGCTTGTAAAACTCAACACGATGGAGATAATAATGGGAATTAGTGTCAGTACAAGCAGGCCTATCGCTAGTGGGCCGATAAATATATAACCCGTTATGGTTTCGGAGACATTGTTTTTTTTCATGGACTTCAGCCTTTCCTTTCTTAATTGATGTTCGTTGACTTTAGTATACGGAACACGAGGATTGTCCATAAGCGTTGAAAGTGACCGGTTTGAAAAAATTTATACTTGTTTGGGGTAGGTCTACATAAACCCATACTTGAGTGCGTTGGCGAGGACATGGGTATGGGGGCCATAATTAAAAAGCCCTCCTGAACGTCCAGGAGAGCTTAAAACTATTAGAGCCGTGAGCTGTGATTCAATGAATCATGGCTTCGGAGGGTAGCAAAGAATGACCTCCAACGGTGATTCATCTGTGCTGATCCATTTCACTGAAGATAAGGAGGCAGGCAGGAAAAAAGTATTCCCCTGTTTAATGCTGATTTCTTCTGATCCCCATAGCAGCTTGCCTTTTCCTTGTACAACAATGGCAATCGCAAACGTCCCGTCATTCTCGTAAGCATACTCGGACACGACGGTCAGACGGTTCATGGTGAAGCGGTCCGTATCGGTTTCCTTAATGAGTGCGGTTAAGCTGCCTCCGGCTGTTTCCTGAAGCTCGGTTGGAGCAATGAACCATTTGTCTTTAATTTGCTCCAGGGAATAAGCATCATAATGAAAGCAATTAAGCATATTTTCAAAACCAAGCCCCTGATGGCACGCTTGATCCGGGACAATATTTCCTCTTGGAGTCACTTTCTCCGTACGCAGTGTGTAATCCGTAGGCTCCTGAATTTCAATAAGGAAGCAGCCAATGCCAATAGCATGAGGTACGCCACCCTCGACCAGATAAACCTCACCCTCGCGCACCGGAATCCGGTGCAAGGCGTCGATCATACCGGGAATATCCTGCTTCTCGAACAGCTCTTTCCATTTCTCTGCTGTCATCCCAGGCTTGAAGCCAAACAAAACATAGGGCTCTTCCCCATCGATTTGTCTGCCACCAATCACATACCAGGCTTCCGTTTTGCCGAATTGGGAATTGAACATCGTTTGCGCGAACTCGCGATCCGGGTGTACCTGAATCGTCAGCCGCTCGCTGGAATCGAGCAATTTGACCAGTACTGCTGTCCGGGACCCGTGTTTTTCCACATGAGTCTTGCCCAGATACGCTTCCGGATTGGAATCGATGACTTCCTGCAAGGTAACTTCTGTTCCATCTGTGAGCTTGATTGTGCTTAATCCCTCATCCTGGATATGCTCGCGTCCGACATTCGTAGCTTTCACTACGGAAGCAACCCACTCTTCCGGAAAGCTGCTGTCTTCAGGATGATCATTGCCCTGCCATTGATCAATGAGCTTGCCGCCTGAATACGTGCGCCATACCCGATTGGCTTGCAGCAAAATGGGCTGCGAAGCCAGTTTATCGAAATTTGTTTCGGACATCGTTATCCCCTCCATGAAAGCTTGTAAATTGCTACATCTTTGCTCTGTAAAGCTACAGGTAATACGACTTGGTCCTGCTGCTGACGTGCATCCACGGCGCTGCCGCTAGTGATGTTGGAAGCAGATTCAAGCTTCGAGCTGATTCCGTTCAATACCACTTCCGATTCCACGGCCTCGTCTGTGTAGTTGAATACGAACAACAAGAGCCCGTCTTCCCCTCGCAATGTACATATTTTCAATCGGGAATCAGCGGCGGCATGCAGGGAAAGCGAATACTTGGCATCCAACTGCTGAACCCATTTCAATACATCGGGATTAGGTTCCATATGATAACCATACCAAAGCATTGTGGAAATATAAATGATTCGGCCTTTGCCAATCGGCGAGCACAGCACTCCAGGATGATGATCTGAATAGCTGCCCCATACTTCTGCCTTCGAATTATCGATACTCAGGATTTTCCGTTCAAAATATCCAGGTATCCCCGTTATTGCCTTTTCTCCATCTGCTTCAAGTGAGATTTGCAGGTTCAGTGGATCAATATCGACGAAACGGTAGCCAAGCTCTGAATTCAGCGCTCCGCCCGGCAATTCCTCATTCAGGACGCTGTCTTCACGAATTTCGCCAAATTTACCATCCGCGATAACCGTGCCGCCCTGCTCTGCAAAATCCTTGATTGCAGCTGCAAGCTCAGGCCCAATCGCTAGTTGATTGGTCAGGAACAAAGTTTGGAACTCGTTCACTTTTCCACTCTTCACATCTTCAGGCGTAATAAATTTAACCGGAATATTCAGCTCCCACAAGCTTTCATACAAGCCGGCAATGGAATTGATATAAATATTCGTTTCTTTAGGCACCGTAAGCGTGAAGGCTTTGGTAAAGTCATGGGTCAGCTTATCGTAGAGAATAGCTGCACGCGGCTGCTCAGGCTCATATGTGGTAAATTCATGGGCATGTGCTTCGAGAATATCGGCAATTTCAGCCGCTGCATGCGCTCTTGGCGTGAAGCCGCCCTGCGTATCCACCAATCCCCGACCCGCTGTTTGAATGCCTTTGATGAATGGATCCCATTTCCAATATATCATGCCTTTGGCCCCGTGAGAAATAGCTTCCCAATTCCACCATTTGAGCTCGTAAGGATATACGATACTATTCGGATTGAACATGTTGCGATGATGGCTTTGCAGCTCCGAAATCCAGAAACGGCCTGTTTTTGTGGCAGAATGAACACCAACAAACGTTTCCCAACGCTTATAATGCGGCTGACCCACCAAATTTTCCTTTGGATAAAACGAGATCCCGTACTCGTCCACATTGTCCGCAACGTTCCAGTCATCATGCGGTCTCGTATAGAAATTATCCGTAGCAATCATCGAATTGATATTATCGGCAATCGTCGGACGATCCGGGTCAACGGATTTCACATAACCTTTCCACTCATTCAAAATCATGCCGACGTTAGCCTTACGGAATTGCTCCCAATCGACAAACGGCATTACGCTGGCCCATAGCCAATAGGTAAATTCAATTTGCTGCCAATCATAATACGAGCGGTCCCACACTTCATTTAACCGGTCAATCGTACCGTATTTCTCCTCCAGCCAGCCGCGGAACAGCTGCAGCGTATAACGATCATAAGAGGTAAACATCGTCTCATTCAGAATATCATAGCCGTACAAAGCTGCATATCCTTTATAAGCATTGGCCACATCGGTGTAATTTTTCTTAACCAGCTGCTTCACTTCAGGATGGTTGTAGTTTAAATAATCGAAAATAATTTTATCATTATCCACGGTTCCATTCGCTTTGGTAGCATAATATTCTTCCCTCATCAGAAAATCAGGCGCATATTCCAGCGCGGTAATTTGCCCGGCCAGCTCCATAATAACCTTCATCCCGATTTGCTCCGCATGCTTAAGAATCTCGATCCCCGTCTGAAAAGGGTAATTTGCGTTAGCTTTATTTTCCCACCAAAAAACAGCAGGCCAAATGACGACAAAGTTCATTCCACATTGATTCATATCATCCAATTTCTTTTTGATCGTTTCAATTGTAAATTCCCGTTGTACCTTGAGCACGGATCCGTATGGAAAGGATTTCATTATATTTCCCCTACCTTCATTATATTGATAGTCATTGTTCAATTATAAATGTTAGACTTCTGACTGATAAGCAAGGAACATGACCAAATCCGAAAAATTTATACCACTTCGAAAATTCATATATTGGATGGTTACTGATGATCTTTTTTAAGTTAATATAGTTAAGGAATCATAATCACTTATATAGCACATTCCTATACAACAGGTTAAGAGAAGGAGCAGCTTCCATTTTGAACATGCAAAACGTTTTGGCTGGTATCCTGTCCGCTTTAATGGCCTGCACAGGTGGCGCGATTCTGGTCATTAAATGTGCAGAAATGATTGGATTAAACCGATCAGAGCTGATTTCATGGATATTCGTTGTTTACTTTATCGGTGGTGTTTTCAACATCGCCTTGTCTCTCAAGTACAAGATCCCTTTTGGCGGAGCACACTCCATAACAGCCGTCGCTTTTTTAAGTACAGTGGCAGCTAATTTTTCAGTCAATGAATTGTCTGGCAGCTTCATGATGACCGGTGGACTTGTCCTTATATTCGGATTTTCGGGATTATTTAATAAAGTATTGACGTTCATACCCAAACCGATGATTGATGCCATGCTCGCGGGTCTTATTCTGAATTATGTTGTTCATATCGTTCCTGCATTTAAAGAGTCTCCACTTGTAGGTGGGCTGGCTATTCTCGGCTTTTTCATCGGGCCTAGAATATCTAAATGGATCTCTCCATTATTAGGTGTACTTATTTTTGGTGTCTTGGGACTTTTCATAGGTTACGATTTTCCAATTGTTCAAACAACTGAATTTAGTTTACCGCAGCTTGTTGTGCCGACCTTTACATTGAATAGCTTTATTACGATTGCGATTCCCTTAGCTGTATTAATTTTAAGTAATGATATTGCTGTCGCTTTAGCCGCCCTGAAAAAAAATGGATATCATCCACCTGTCAATAAAACACTTGTTTTTTCGGGATTGGGCACGTTAATTGTTGGCTTATTTGGGGGACATGCAGTAAATATAGGCGGGATGATGACTGCGCTTTGCAGTAGCGATGAAGCGGGCCCGAAAGAGAAACGGCTGGTAGCAGCGATAGTTTCCGGTGGATTAGTCGCATTGTTCGGACTGTTTGCGTGGAAAATGATCGTAATTATTGAGCTGCTCCCTTCTTCATTTATTACGCTGCTTTCTGGTTTTGCTCTTTTGGGAGTTTTGTTAAACAGCTTGCGATCCTCCTTTTCTGAGCCTTCCTATCAATTATCCATCTTGTTTGTTTTTGTAATCGCCATTTCGAATCTCTCCTTTCTTGGTATTTCCGCTCCGGTATGGTCTTTGCTGGTAGGTGTGATATCGGCAAAACTGCTGGGTGAAGGCAAGTTTAGTAAGGAGAAGCTCAAAGAAGATCAGGCATAAGCAGAAGAAGTCCAGGTAGGCTCACGAAACGCCTGGAGTAGATTGCAGGAGCATAAGCAGCACAAAGAAGGTCACACAAAATGTCGTGACCTTCTTTGTGCTGTGCTTCCAGCCTAAGTGCGTAGTCCTTCAAGTAGCCCTTGGCATGGAAGGGCCCGCCTTCCTTCATAACCGTCCACAAAGGATTAACACAGCAAAATAGATGACTGAAATAGGAATTCGGACCTATTTACCCTCCTTTACAATTAATTAACATTTCTTATAACTTTAGTTACATGCGTTTTCACTAGCCTGACTAGTATAGTAATGAAAAAATATTACTTTATATATTCAAAGCTCACTACACCTATAGAAAAGAGGATCCGTAAATAACATGGTTTCACAACAGCAATCATCAGGTCTCAAAATGTTCGTTCAAAGCAAGTGGTTCACCAATTTTATTTTGTTCTGTGTTTTCTTAAACGCCATTGTGATCGGATTGCAGACCTATCCCTCGATTAATAGTGCATATGAATCTCTTTTTGAAAAATTTGATTTAATATTTTTAGGCATATTCACTTTGGAAGTTATATTAAAAGTGATTGCGCACCAAAGTAAATATTTCAAAGATGGATGGAACCTGTTTGATTTTATAGTTGTCGCGGCCAGTATCGCCTTCATGCAATCTCAATTTGTCAGTGTATTGCGAATACTCAGGGTGCTACGGATTCTGAAGACGATCTCCTCCATCCACTCCCTGCGTCGAATCATCACATCCTTGTTTATGGCAGTTCCTACTATTGGAAGCATTTCCTTATTAATGATTATCGTCTTTTATATTTATGGAGTTGTCGGCTCCACTTTCTTCGCGGAACTATCACCGGTTTATTTTGGGGATCTGTCTGCGTCGCTGATTACCCTGTTCCAAATCGCTACTTTTGATGACTGGGCTAACATTTATCGGCCTATTGCGGAGAACAGTCCACTTTCCCTCGTTTATTTTGTTACGTTTATCTTTATTGCTGTCTTCGTGATGTTGAATCTGGTAGTCGGTGAGATTGTTAATAATGCAGCCAATATTCCATCTGAGGTTGAGGAGGACATAGCTGATATCGAAAAGAACGTGCACGACATAAAAGAAGATACATCGGAAATTCAACAGCTGCGGGACGAGGTTCGAGAGTTGAAATATTTGTTATTGGAAGAACGCAATGAGCGGAATGAACGAAAATATAAAACAGTTAATTAATACGGAGAAGGTTGTGGGTACTGTGCAAGAAAAGTTAATGAAAATCACAAAAAAACAAAAAACAGGATTGATCCTATGTGCTATTGTTATTCTGGCCATATACGTAGCTTTTACTATTTATTTCGGTTTATTTATGTCAAATGCCAGAGAGCAATCCTTTTCAGATCACAAAAATCGTATGGATGTTACTAAGGTAGAGGTTAAATATCCTCCGCAAAAATCTGCCTTCACTGAGGTGAAGATTGGTTCTTACCTGGAAAACATACATAATGTTTCTATTGCAGATTCGACATTTTCCGCCGATCTCTACCTATGGTTCTCATGGCTGGGCAATAAAGATCTGAATCCGGGTGAAACCTTTCAGGTTATAGGTGGAAAAATGGATTCAAAGGAACTTTCAAGTGAACATTACCTTGAAGATGGTAATAATTACCAACGTTATAAGGTTACCGTTACTATAGATAAGGTTTTCGATACTACGCGTTTTTCACTTGAGGATCACATGCTTAATATCTATATCGAAGATAAAAAAAATGATGGAGGAGCCTTGAACTATGTTGTGGATGACAACTCAGCCATCAGCTCCAGAGTGAAAATTCCCGGTTATCGTGTCACTAATTTTCAGAATGTAGTTAAACCACATGAATATAAATCCACCTTTAGCTCGCCCAATGCAAACGGCTTAAACCGGGTATTCTCTCAGTATGCAATAGCTATTTCAATGAATAGAACCGACTGGAGCTTCTATTTCAAAATATTTTTTCCGTACTTATTGTCAGTTGCACTGGGTTTAATCGTATTGTGGACAAAACCCGATCTTATCGACGCACGAACCGGTTTAGGTGGCGCTTCATTCTTCGGCGTAGTTGCCAATGCCTATGTTGTGAATTCCCTCGTTCCAGCTAATGGAGGCACCTTTGGACTTTTGGATATCCTTACGTTATCGTCATTGATTTCGGTCTTTTTAATAGTGGTAGCATCCATTTTGTCCTATAACTTATATAGAAGACAAGAAAAGCCGGAATTATCGATGGTATTTGATAAAGTGGTATTTTTCTCCATTAGCGGCGGCTACTTATTGTTATCTCTAGTTATACCGTTCTGTACTTATTTGAATGCTTAAGGGATCACTCTAAAATTTGTCTAAGCAAAACATATGGGAATTTTGGCGGTGGTGCATATGCCTTCTGTCGGTATAAAATGATAGAGTAGCTTGGACCGATTGCTGGAAGGAGTAGGACAGATGAATATTACCCCCGATTTTATTGATGAACAGTTCCGGACATTCCTATTGGAAACATATTGCGGCGGCCGGGATTCGATTCAAACAAGTGATGTGGAAGGGATTCGCGAGCTGCAAATCTCGCACAAAGATATCACAAGCTTGAACGGACTGGAACATTTTACTTCGCTGGATGTCCTGAATTGCGCACACAATAAGTTGACTGAGCTGGATATTCGCCGCAACACACGATTGGTGAACTTGGAATGCAACGGCAACGGGTTGAATGCGCTCAATACAAGCTACAATTCCGCGCTAAAATTGTTTTTCCGTCAACCTGCATCAAGAGGCATCAGTTAACCTGAATGCCTCTTTTTTCTTTCCATTCTAATTTCGATCTGAAATCAGGATTGAAGCGTGTGATTCCTTTTCATACTTGGTAGACGGCCGCGGCTTTTTGCGTGGGTTAGCAATCAAGCACTACTGCTTAATCATAAAAATATACTCACCCGCTTTATGGAGTGCAAGAGCTAATGCCGTCTTTCTTGGTGCATACGCCTATCCATATATTGTCTTGGTGAACACCCCTGATATCTTTTAAACAATTGATAAAACTGGGCAGGACTCGTAAAGCCAACCTTTCCGCTAATTTCTGTTACCGACCAGGCCTCCGTCAGCAAGAGCTGCTCCGCCCGCTTCATCCGGCGCATTTGGACATAAGACGTAAAGGTCATCCCCATTCCCTTTTTGAACAGCTTGGCAAAATAACTGCCATTGTAGTTCAATTTGCCGCTGACTGCCGTAAGGTGGCAAGGACCTTCGAGACCTTCTTCGATAAAAGCGAGAGCTGGGCGCAGCTTTTCGGCAAGATGCGGATCCATAGGTACGATCAGCCGATCTTCGTCAATTTTAATGAGCACGTGCAGGAGAGCTTTCAAGCTTGCATTTACAGACAGCTCATAGCCGCGCTGCTTATCCGACATATCCAATAGCATTAGTTGGAGAATCCGAAATGCTTCTAGCTTGCATGCCGGGTACTTGATTAGCTGCTCGTTTAATGGGATCAAGCTGGTAGACCGACCCGTGAATGCAGCATAATAGGGCAGCAAGGACGGGTCCATAAACGATGCTATGTCTGCATGACAAACGATATACGTCAACGCTTGCTGCCGATATTTATAAGAGCGATGCAGTTCATTGGAGCCGAGCATCACCACATCGCCGGCTTGCAGCTCATAGCTGCAAGTGGATGTTTCCATCCGCAGCACTCCCTCTACAACAGCTATCCACTCCATTTCTTGATGGTAGTGCCAAACGCCATACTGCTCCGATGCCTCATTGGCATGACGAATGGTCCATATCTTCAGTCTGAAATAAGGGTCCGAATAGTCCACCTGTTCTTTGTCGTACGCTTCGAGATTAACGGGCACAGCAGTTCCTCCGACTTCAACTTGACTTGTCCTTATTTTACCATAATGTCCGATTTCAAGACATATTTAGCTGATTTCAAGAGGCTTTCTTCTACATAATTATCTAAAATAAAGAGAAGGAAAGCCACTATGGAAGGAGTGTACCTGGCATGAAAAGTTTACCTGCTGGCCATGACCTGAGGCTGCCGGCTTGGGGCCCTTATACGAAGCAATATATGGGCATCTCCCATATCAGTGATCAAGCGCGAGGATTACGCTTTGACCTCAGCTTAATGCCGGGATTTTATAGAAGAAAGATTGACATCCCCTCCGTGTTATGGGAATCCGGCTATCATCCGTGGGAAGCTACCGCAGATTACAGCTTTTTCTCTCACCGCCATGAGCTGGAATGGAAGGATGATGTATACACGGATATCTCATTTAGCCGATTGGACGATAACTCTCGTCTGGTGCGTGCGGGATTCGTCAACCAGACCAACCATGCTCAAAACCTGGTGCTGCATTGGATGGCTTCCCTTCAACCGCCCCGGCTGTCGGGACATAGGGAAATTCATGTATGCGCTGAGGCTCGGCTGCCCCAAGGAGCCCAATGGGTAGATTCGCTTGATTACAAGGAATTGACCTTTGCGCACCCTCGCCCATCAGACGGTTTAGTGTATGACGGCTACTTGCGTGGAGAAACTCGCGGTCAGCATTATACCGGAGGCTCTGCCATCGGACAAGGCTTCGGTACGGATAAAGGCGATCTGCTGCTCTATGAAGTACAACTGAACACCTCCTTGCGGGAAGGCACATTTCTTCTCCGATATCAAGCATCTCAAAACGGTGATCTCGATATTCGAATCGGCCAACAGTCCTATCGCTTGAATGTGCATAAATCAGAAGAGCTTCGCACTTCAACTATACACGTAGGCGAAATCCCTGCAGGCTCGTTCAGCGTTGAACTATGTGGGACAGGCACAGGAGCCATCATAATAGATGGATTTACACTAGTCGAACAAGCTGATATCGAAGCTGTTTCTTTCCCTGACTTACCCTGGCAAACGGAGCCTGAGCTGCTGGAGGGTCCTGTCACAGGCAGCCTGATTCTCCGGTATGACAACTGCCCTTATCATTACGGGCTTATGTGGAATTATCCCGATGTCGAGGTTCGGCAATATAAGAACGATGAGTTGGATCGTTATGCGCGTCATACGGTTCACAATCATGTCGATGAGGTCCTTCTCGGAAATGAGAAAGGCCACTTTACGAATATTTTCATGCGGCCGATTCACTTGAAGCCGAATTCATCCATTACCCTGCACGGCATGGTTTGCTCTGGCTCATACGAGGAGGTGCAAAGCGCCCTTCAGCAGTTTACCTTGAAGGATGAGCAGTGCGAGATTGTTTATCAAGCAGCAAGGGCAGAGCTGAATCGCCCTTCCTTCTATCCGACAGGCGATACCTACCTGTTCAGCCAGCAATTAATGAGAGCTACGCTGCTCACGAATACGGTATTTCCTGTCTATACGAAGCGCAGCTATATCCGTCACAATACACCCGGCCGTTGGTGGGATTCACTTTATACGTGGGATTCTGGATTTATCGGACTCGGTCTCACGGAGCTGGATACCCAGCGTGCGTTGGACTGCTTGAATGCCTATTTGACCGAGCCGGGAGATTCCCAGGCCGCCTTCATCCATCATGGCAGTCCGGTGCCTGTCCAACATTATTTGTTCCTGGAATTGTGGAACCGCGGCCAAGCTCAAGCCTACGTGCATGCTTTATATCCGCAATTAAGGCAATATTACTTGTTTCTAGCTGGCAAAATCGGCGGCTCCACAACAGATACAAGCCATTCAGGATTATTAAAAACATGGGATTACTTCTACAATTCCGGGGGTTGGGACGACTATCCGCCTCAGAAATATGTACATGCACAATCATTGGAGCGTACAGTTGCACCTGTTATTACTACAAGTCAAGCCATTCGTGTTGCTAAAATACTTAAAATGGCTGCCCGCATGTCGGATGCATGGCTGAAGGATATTCCGGAGTACGAGGCAGATATCCGCTTATGGAGTGAAGCGCTTGAAGCGTATGCTTGGGATGAAGAAGCCGGATATTACAGCTATGTTGTTCATGGCGAAGATGGCCAACCCGAAGGCATCCTTCGGCATGCTTCAGGCGCCAATTATAACAGGGGCATGGATGGCCTGTATCCTTTAGTTGCCGGAATTTGCACCAAAGAGCGGGCCGAACGGCTGATCTCCGCGTTATTTGATGAAACCCGACTCTGGACGCCAATCGGAATATCGACAGTTGACCAAAGCGCCTCCTACTATCAAGCAGACGGGTACTGGAACGGTGCAGTCTGGATGCCTCACCAGTGGTTTTTTTGGAAAACGATGCTGGACTTGGGTCATCCCGAGTTGGCTTTCCGAATTGCCGATACAGCGCTTATGGTATGGAAACGAGAAACCGAAACGACTTATAACTGTTACGAGCATTTTATCGTGCATACCGGTCGCGGAGCAGGATGGCATCATTTTGGCGGGCTGTCGGCCCCCGTCTTGAACTGGTTCGCCGCTTACTATGAACGGGGCAAGGTTTCTGTCGGGTTCAATGTATGGATGCTGGAACAGTCCTTTAACGAGACGCTCACTGCATACAACGCCGAATTCTGCTATGAAGGGGCTACCGATCAACCTTTCAGCTTGATTGTCAATATGGCGAGCGGATACCAGTATGAAGCCAGCAGCACAGGTTGTGTTGTAAATTGGACAATGAACCCGTGCGGCGGATTGGATCTAGTTATCACCGACTGCCTGCCGCAGGCAGCCATAAGGATTCAAGCTGTCGATGCCTAGTTGTTTATAGGTTTTTGTCATAACAAACAACGCATCTGTCCCTGAGATAGATGCGTTCTTCGCATATATAATAGTTGCATAGCCTACTTCAAATATAGGGGATCTTAACTATCACTGTCGTTCCATAACCTACCTGGCTTTCTATCCCTACCCCATAACCTTCTCCAAACAGCAGCTTTATCCTGTTATTTATATTGGAAAGACCGATACTTTTCCCTTCAAAACTGTTTTTCACTCGCTCCGAATCTTCCATATTCAGCTTCACTTTAATGCTTTCCAGCTCATCTTTACCTATTCCTTTTCCAGAATCCGATACTTGAAAACATACATCTCCATTAGCATCTAGATGACCGCTCACGCTAAGATGTCCTCCTGCATCCATACTTTCAAGTCCATGATATACTGAATTTTCGACAATGGGCTGCAAGATCATTTTAGGTGTTTTCATTTCCAACAGCTTTTCATCAACATTTACTTCCATAGAAAACTTGTTTTCATATCTAATTGAGATAATATTCAAATATGCCTTAATACATTGAATTTCTTCACTTATTCTAACAAGTTCGTCTTGTTTAATACTATATCGAAATATCTTGGACATGCTTGAAGTGATCTGCGCTATTTCCTTGCTGCCGTATTCAAGTCCGATACTGCTTATGCAATTTAATGTATTATACAGAAAGTGCGGGTTTATTTGACTTTGTAAGGCAGAAAATTCAGCCTGCTTTTTGCTGAGTTCTGACTCATATAATCTTCCCTGTGTATTAAATATATTTCTTGTCATCTCTTCCATTTTGTCAATCATGCTATTGATATCATAGGCCAACACCCCGACTTCATTGGTTGAGCGCACCTTTATCCTGAAGCCCATATCTCTTTCACCAATTTTTCTCATATCTGCTACAAGCCCCATAACAGGTCGTGTTAGATTATTCAAGAAAAAATACCCGAGAATAATCATACTTAGACTTATACCAATTCCTGCTATAATACTAATATTTTTAATAGCATTCATGTCCGTTGTCAATTCATGCACCGGAATAATACTTACTATACTCCAGCCATCCGCCTGCTCCAGGCCTTTTTCCTGAACGATTACGTCTTCCCCATTTATTGTTGTTTTTACTCCATTGGTTAAACTATGCCTATCTACTGAAAGTAGATCCTTGAATAAAACGCCACGTAAATTTGCATTATTGGATGCAATGACCTCATTTCGGCTGTTGAGTATATACAAAGTAGAGTTAGGCGTCAATTCCGTATTTTCAACGAGTTCTTGCATTTTGTCCGTATTAACCATAACTGAACAATAGCCCGTTTTTTGAGAAAAATGAACCCCGCCAATAGCTTCGATAATAGGTGCTATATAAAAGAAATATTCGTTTCCTGTTTTTTCGTTTTTTAATATGTTCGTAAATCTTCCCTTTTTACCAGACTCACTATCATTTTTATATTCATTGATAAATTCATCATATTGTTTCAAAAAAAAAATATCACCATTTGTGGAAGCTAAGCTGTACACTCGTCTTCCCTGATTGTCATTAATAACAATACCATTCACATAAGAATTAAAGGACCTCATATACTCCATTAGATCCAGTACATAAGTGCCTATATCGAAATCCCTCGTATAATCATCCTCTGCAATGGTGAATTCTTGTATCTTTTTATTATTAACAGCTATGTTTGTACTGACCTTTATATCATTAAAAACTGAATCTATCTTTTGGCGTGTTTGTTCGATAATTTTATTACCATAATTGGTAGCTCTATTCTGAGTCAAATTATAAAAGCTATAATAGAAGTAGAACTCCATTGCTGTAAATATTATAATCGCGAACAAAAATATGAGTAATATCTGATGTTTGAGCTTCAGTCTACTAATCTTCAAATTCCCCCACTCCGATCCTGCAACAAGGTTATATAATTCAGCTTTTTCTGAACTTCGTAGGCGTTATCCCACATTGCTTTTTAAATACTTTATTGAAGTAATAGTAATCAGAAAATCCTACTTTTGTTGTAATTTCTTCAATTGATAATTCTGTATGTTTCAATAGCTCACAAGCTTTTTTTATCCTCAATTCAGTTACATATTCCGAAAAGGTTTTGCCCAACACTTTTTTAAAAAGCTGGCAGCAATATACTTGGTTTACAAAAAATTTTACGGATAGATCTTTAAGATATAGCTTGTGCTGAAAATTATTGTCGATATATTTAACCATCTGAATAAAATAAGAGTTGATATCCCCTTCATTTACAGACTCGCTGTTCAGCTGCTTGATGTATATAAAAATGTCATACAAAAAACTGCATAAGGACTCAAAGTTTTTAAAGCGCTCTTTCAGTTCAGAGTAATTCAGGAAATCAAGCTCCATATATCTCAGCTCTTCGTAATATGTGCCAACCAACACACTGACCACTTGATTCCATAAATAAACCACCTCTCCCATACCTAAATTATTTTGTTTGAAAGCATACATGAGTCTTTTCATGATGACATCCATTTCTTCAAATTGATTCTCTTGAATAATAGAAGAAATTCCATCTATAAACGGCTTAACCAAATTAAGCTTTGGCTCGTATTCAAATATACCTTGTTCTTCATTTAAAAATATGTTTGACGCTGCGATATCTGATTCCTTTATAAGCTTTGCAATATTTTCATAATTATTAGAAATGCTGCTGATTCCTATCGCTTTTATATCGGAACCATTGAAAACTGCAGAATCAAATTTATCCAAATCAGTTCTTTTTTCACTTTTGAGAATATATAGTGTCTTTCTTGATCCAAATTCAACTTCCAATGTATGTTTACTATCAAAAAACGGTCTGTCATTATAATCCTTTTTTTCACTATTTGAATACATGATAAGTACACGATAGTAATAGTCCGATGTATGATCAAAAAATGGAGTTAAATGTTGTAATTCTCTTTTATCCGTTGAGATTAGAGCCTCTAACATAAGGTTATTTCTCATACTTTTCTTTTTAGAAAAATGCAAGGCCAGCTTTTCAATTAACGGATCTGCCATCTCAATATCTATGGGCTTTAGGAAATAATCCAGCGCACCATACCTTAAGGCCTCCTGCGCGTATGCAAATTCAGCGAAACCGCTTACAATAACGAACTCAACATCCAATTCCTTTTTTTTGGTCATTCTAATAAGGTCAAGGCCGGAAATTTCAGGCATTCTGATATCTGTAAAAACGAGATCAGGACGCTCTTCGTTTATAAAATCAATTGCCTTATGGACGCTTGTAAATTGGCCTGTGATTTCAAACCCGTATTTATTCCAGTTAAATGCATTCCGTATTCCTTTTATCGCCCATGGTTCATCATCTATAATAATCACACTATACATAAGTACCCCCTTGATAGCTGATATACCTATTCCTAACAGCCTGTCCGCCTGCCGTCCTATAATCTGCTAAAATTTTAACCCTTTACCAGCAAAATAACAAGACAGCCACACGTTCGATGATAAAAACCTATGGATATAACGCCGTTATGTCCATAGGCTTTTAACTTATCCGCTGATAGGTCAACGGCCTGTATGAACTTTTGGATTACTTCTTATTTCTTATTGGACTGCATGGCCTTGTAGATTTTCACATTTTCATCCATTACAGTCTGCCCGCCTGCTGCCATATACTCTGCAACCAGCTTATCGTACAAGCTGTCGAATTCTGCAGGCTTGCAAACAATAAGTTTATCCGTCATTTGTTTGTCCATATCCCCAAGTGTTTTGCCAAACTTAATATTAGACTCACTTGGCGTATCATAGAAGAAACTTGTGTAAGTATCCGTAGTATTGATTTTGTATGATTTTTCTGCAGCATCTTCGAGACCTGGAGCCGATGCAGCTAAAGCCTTAATATTCTTCTGAGGATCACCCAGCTCCACACCATTTACAACCAATGTAAGATCAAGATTTAGATTACTGGTTTGCATGTTGTCCCCTGTTTGATTGATAACCTGCGGAATCCCATTAACCATCTTGTGATTAACGCCTTCCTGTCCGTATTGCAGGAAGAATAATACTTTGGGGTCGGACATCCAGTTTAAGTATTTAATTGCCAGCTCTGCATTTTTACTGCTCTTAGGGATAAAGATATTCACTCCATTTTCATTGTACGCGATTTTCTTGTATTTCCCTTCAGCATTCTTAAAAGTATCAATAGGAACAAAGCTTGCGTTAGGTACATTTGCTTTTAAGGGCTCACTGATATTTTGCCTTAACGGATAATCCCAGTTAGCAATCAAGAATCCAACTTTACCATTTGTAACGTCAGCATCCGCCTGCTTAGCCGTTTTGTCTAGAGCAAAATCAGGGCTGATTAATTTTTCATTGTAGAGCTTGTTAAGAAACTTGAGCGCATCCTTATTTCCGGGTCTTAGCCAACTCGGAGTTGTAACGAATTCTTCCTCCGACTGCTTCCCCCAGAAAGATTCGCCTAAATTTCCATAGTTATAGTTCATACCGGTTGCTGCCAATCCCCAAGGAATAACCCGATCTACGCCTCCAGGATTTTTATCTCTGAACGCAATTAAAGTATTATATAATTCATCTCGGGTGGTAGGAACGGGCATCCCCACTTTATCCAGCCAATCCTTTCTAATAAACATACCATTCCATGCCAGCGAAGTTCTTTTTGCAGGGATCGCCATCTGCTTCCCACCAAAAAGTCCGTAAGAAAGAACGGTCTTACCGAGATAATTCGTTAATTCCTTACCATGTTTAGCTAATAAATCATCCAATTGAATAATGCCATTAACCTTAGCGTATCGTGATACGGTTGCGCTGTCATAAGTAAATGATATATCAGGCGCCTCACCTGCAGCCATCAATACATTGAGCTTATCAATTTCCTGTGACCTGGGTACCGGAACGAACTTCACAACCGCATTATTCGGTTTTCCGAAATTTTCATTAATGTACCGTGTCCAGGTATTATTGTTCAAGTCCGGCTGTCCCTGTACTCCTCTGTCAAATACTTCAACCGTTAGTGTAACGGGCGAACCTGAAGGCGTTGCAGCTGCCGTTGACGTTGGCTGGCCTTCCTTTTTACTCCCGCTTTCACATCCTGCCACGGTACTTAGTAATAACGTCATAACCGGTAATACAGCCAACAATTTTTTATTTTTCATTTTCGACCTCTCCTTTATTGGTAGTCATTTCGATAACTGTATAGCAGCCATTTGTATGAGTGCCTCACCAATCCTGGCTGATCGGCAAGTAACCACCTCCTTTCTATTCCAAATTCAGGATCAGCCCTTAATTGCCCCCGTCATGACACCATCAACAAAATACTTTTGAAGTTTAGGGTAAACAATTAATATAGGAACTGTCGCAAACATTACACTTGCCGCCTTCAAGGACTCAGGGACAATATAGGCACCCATACTACCCTCACCTTGCTGGGCATCTAACTGTTGATTTGCAGTTATAATTTGATACAGCTTTAATTGCATCGGATATAAGTTCTTATCTGTTATATAAAAAAGTGCATCTTGAAAACCATTCCATCTGTCAACCGCATAAAAGAGGCTTAAGGTTGCTATAGCAGGCAAAGATAGTGGAAGCACTATCCGTACAAGTATCCCAAATTCATTACAACCATCTATAGATGCCGATTCTTCCAGGCTTTCCGGAAGTGATGAGAAGAAGGTCTTGAGTATGATCAAATTGAAAACACTCATAGCACCAGGCAAAACCAAGCTCCATATCGTATTGATCATTAGCAGGTTTTTTACCAGAATATAGCTCGGTATCAAACCTCCACTAAAATACATCGTAAACACCAGGAATGTTAAAAAGAAGCTTCTTCCCTTTAATCTTTTCTTTGTAAGCGGATACGCTGCGCATATGGTTAAAAACATACAAATTATTGTATATATAATAGTAAGAACAATCGTATACCCTAGTGTATAAATCATCTCTATATCGTTTAAGATTGTTTTATAGGTTTCAATTGTGAATTCTACCGGCCAAAGAGCAACCTTCTGGGAAATAATTGCATTATTCGAGCTTAGTGAAAGAGCAATCATATACAGAAATGGAACCAGACAAGTAATGGCTACTCCAGTAAGGAATAATATAATACATAGATCAACTAAATTAGTTCTTTGCTTTCTACTCAACAAGCCCATCTCCTCACCAAATTCCCTGTTCCCCAATTTTTTTAGCAATAAAATTCGCTGTCACTAAAAATACCAACCCGACAACAGATTGAAATAGTCCAACTGCTGTTGCCTGTGAAAAATCGCCAGATCCAATTCCGATCCTATAAACAAATGTGCTGATTACATCGGAGTATTCACTTACCAGTGAATTTCCCAAAACAAATGGCCGGTCAAACCCTATCGAGAGCATTCTTCCAATTTGTAAAATAAGCAAAATAATAATTGTAGGCTTAATTCCAGGCAAAGTAATATGCCATATTTTACGAAGCCTGTTGCACCCATCCATATCTGCAGCCTCATATAACTCCTTGTTTATTCCAGTTATTGCCGCTAAATATAAGATTGTACCCCACCCTGCACTTTGCCATATCCCAATAGCCAGATACATGATCAGCCAGTTCGTTTTTTGGGAAAGAAACTCAATATTAGCGAAACCAAGGCTAGATAGGAAGCTGTTCGCCATGCCTCCCGAAGAAAATATCAGGTATGCCATACCTCCAATAATGATCCAGGACAAGAAATGCGGTAAATATAAAATAGTTTGGGTCGCTTTTTTAAATCTTACATGTCGGAGTTCATTCAACAAAACTGCCAGTATTATTGGTGCTGGGAAACCGACTATCAAATCCAGAAAGTTTAAAACGAGTGTGTTTTTAAGAGCGCGGTAAAAACTATTTTGTTCAAATATGAATTTGAAAACGTCCAGCCCAACCCACTCGCTCCCGCTAATTCCCTCAAAAATGTTATAGTCCTGGAAAGCCATCAATACACCATATATGGGAGCATATTTAAATATTATGATATAAGCTATTGGCAACAGTAAGAGAAAATAAAGTAGAGAATCTTTTTTAAAACTATGTACGATACTGTTTTTCCTGTTTATTTTGATACTGTCTCTAGAGCTGCCTACAACCGCTTTCAATTACATCATCCCTCTTCCAATAAGTTTTAACCAAACTTCCTCCTGTTCAATAATTTGCGCTACAAATCTTATAAAGATATCTTCATGTAAAAAATTATACTCTCAACAATTATTAATAAAATGTAATTTTCTAAAATTAATTTGGTAATATTTTAATAATTTTATTTACCGAGGCATGCTGGCGTCCGGTAGGGTCAATCCACCGAATAACATCCTCCAGCCAAGAAACTCTCTCCTTTTCGCTGCCATTAAAACTTGTCTCCGTAATGAAAATTGATCTGTGATAGCCAAAAAACCTAGGCCAGGGCCTAGGTGTAAAGCTTAACTGCAGGCAGGTATAGAAGTCAGGCTGTCCTCTTTACATACTTGCATCAGTTTGGTACTAGTTTAATATAATCAAGTAACAAATGGTGTGCTGAGCTTGAACCATTTTTACCTGTAACATTAAACTTGAAGGATTTATTGCCTGCCGAGCTGAAGGTTATATTTGCCACATTTAGTTCCACATAGTTTAAAGCAGTTGAATATAAATCCTGAACCGAACCATGATTTACATCGTTTACCGACAACTGGAACTGCCCCCTGTTGGGTCCCTTTTTCACACCAACCCTTACACTATAGCTGCGTGCCTCAGGCACATTCACGGTGTATGTCACATAGTCATTGACTCCACTCGCTTCCAGCGTAGTTCCATATCCACCGCTCAGATTGAGGTCCGTACCCGATCCATTTCCGAACATGGAATGTTTGACGCCCGAGGTTGCGCTTACACTTAAATTTTCTGTTTCATATCGACTGCTTTGAACTGAAATATTATCAAATTTTGCAGCTGAATCAAATGTCCTAACTCCTATACTACCCCTCGTATACGCTGAATCCGTCACACTAATCTTAGGTGTAGCCATATCACCAACATAAACCTTAATGGAATCACCTTGTGCAAAAATTTTAACATGATACTTTGTATTAGCCGTTAAGCTCATGGAAGCAGTGGCAAGCGATGTCCAGTTGTTGTTTGCCTTCCCAATCAGAACCTTCTGATTAGGAACATCGAGTCCAGCATAGTAGCCTTGGTAAGCATCAGTACCAGTTCCAGGATTTGATACCCTAAATACCAGACCCGCATTGCCGGTTGAACCTGGTGTCACATCAGCTTCATAAATCAAATCTGTGAAATTGGTGTCCAGAAGAGCCTTGGCACCCGGATTGGATGCTACATTATACTGACCGCCTGATACTGTCCATGTACCGCCATATTTTGTCCATCCTGTATCATTACCATCATCAAAGTTATCTTCTACTGCCATTTCGACTGGTATAATAGTATTATCTGCATTAAACCCAAATTTATCAAACGCCAGTACACGTTGTGAACTATTCAGATAACGCTTATGGTAAAAAATATACCAATCATTTGTTGTAGGTGATTGAACAATACCATTATGACCAGGTCCATCTGCTGTTGTAGTATCCGTATGCAGCATAATACCTTTTGGTACAAATGGCCCTGTTATAGAGCTCGAAGTTGCATACATGACCTTATAAGATGAATCTGCCCATACACCGGCAGCATAGGTCAAATAGTATATCC
This sequence comes from Paenibacillus sp. FSL H8-0034, assembly GCF_038000305.1. Lineage (NCBI taxonomy): Bacteria > Bacillati > Bacillota > Bacilli > Caryophanales > Paenibacillaceae > Paenibacillus > Paenibacillus sp. FSL H8-0034. The sequence continues at coordinate 1,461,399 of NZ_JBBOBS010000001.1, read as the reverse complement.
CGTTCCTCTTGAACACTTTAGGCGCTTCAAAATAATCATTATTGCCATTTTTAGTGGGAGTAACTTTCTTATAGACGGTTCCATCAGGCCATGTTCCCAGAGACTTCATGTCAGCGTTAAGCTTTACAACATTACACTCTCCCCAGCTGCCATAATACATATAAGCCTGACCGTCATCATCAATAAATACATCTTGATCCATTGGACCTGCGCCATTTCTTACAACATTTATAAGTGGTGCGCCAATCGCATCGGTATAAGGACCTTGTGGATTATCAGCCACTGCAACGCCTATTCCACCTAATTGTCCATCGCCATTGATTGCGTTTGCAGCAAAATAAATGTAGTATTTTCCATCGCGATAAGTCCCGTTTGGTGCCCACAATGAATGTTGTAACCATGATATATTGGCAGAACTTATTACATTTGAGTATTTTGTCCAGTTGACCATATCTGTTGAAGAAAATATGTCTAAAGATTTTGCGCCAGTGCCAGACTCGCCAACTTGAGTCGAACGAGTCGGATACACCCAATATGTCCCATTATAAATCTGTACATCAGGGTCTGCATAATAGCCATCCACAAATTGTGGACCAGAGTGAATCGGAGCAGCATAAGCAAGTCCCGGTAAAGATGCAAACAAGCAAATTGCAATTGAAACGCAAAACAATACCAAATTAGATTTTTTGATTTTTCCCATGAGACAACCTCCTTTTTGACTAACAATTTACGTTCCTTGTTGAACACTTTAACTCCCCTGCCTGGCCAGAATGCTTAAAAATAAACTTAAAGCTTCCATCCCCCCTGTGGAACAAATCTTACCAGCAGATTGTCGGCTCCAGTGTAGTCCCACAGATTTGTTCTAATCCCAGTTTGCGTGGAAACGCTCTCAAAATTGATTGCCATTTACATATTGACCACCTCCTATAGGCTGTGTCCGCCACTGCTGACGAACTGCTCCGGTGTAATCATTTTGCTGTATAGATCTCATGTAAAGAATTATACTTTCATGAATTTTAATTAAAATGTAATTTTACAAATTATTTTTGTAATAATTTTATATTCTTGGAAATCCTTTTTCTTTTCCGTACTTATTTGAAGGCTTAAGGGATCACAATTCGTAACCTTCGGCCGACTCTCGTAATAGAAAAGAGCAACCTACAAGTTTATATTGTAGATTGCTCTTTTCCTTATGAAAGCTTTAATGTGTAATAAGTCTCTCCAGTTTGAAGAACCGTTTTGGATTTTGTTATATACGATGAAAAGCGATCTTTATTTATCTGAGCGTTCATCTTCTTTTCGTTTTTTTGAATAAGTTCTATTTGTCTTCAAGATAACGAAAGAACAGATGATTAAACCAACGTAAACGAAAATGATCATCCAAAGCCCAATTCCATTGGATTTCAATCGCAACCTCCATTCACAAACCAGCAAAGACCGTTTACAATGATTGGCAGGCAGTGGGAATACCTCCCATTTCATCAGTCTTGCCTTATTTTTCATATATTTGATTATTTGAATATATATAAAATGTTACTCCTGTGATCTCTCAATGTCAATTACTAAAATTCAACCTTTCTCACCATGCCCTGCAATGCCTGTTCGAATCCAGCACAAGGGTTGGATTTCAAACGCTAATAAGTCCTGCTTGCCTGCTGAGCATTATGCTATCCTCGTAATTGAGGTGCATTCTATGAGACTATTTAATACGGGCAAATCATGACCAGACCAGAAAGCAATATCAATTATTTGCTAGTAACCGAATTACAGGATATGATCCAAAAGTTGACAGCCAACCGTTTTTTATAATGCAAATTAAAACAATTTTTATCAGATGAATACCTTACTGAACATTTCTATTTCCTCCCACCATTTAGAAGATTTGTTTCCACTCATCATCGTATCGATCCATGTTCATTGGCAAAATCAGTTTATCCAGATCTTGTCCTCTATCTTTAATCTGTTCTTCCATATGGATAGAAGGCATTCGTTGTAAATGCAAAACGAATGGTGAAGCTAATAGAACGAAAGCAGCCCGCCCTCGGATGAGGATCGACTGCTTTTTCGTTCCATGGTACCCGAATTTTCAGTTCGAAGTAATAGCTATTACAAAAGGTTGGCTTTTACAGGGCTCTCTTTTCTGGGGCCCTTTGCGCATTTTATTGTTAAGGTAATTCTGTTAGTCCAGCAGGCAGCGATTACAGCAGTACATACGGCTGCTCCATCAGTCAGGACAATCAATAATTAAAGCTTTCTCAATTCACGCAGGATATTCTCCGGATCCAACCGCTGCATAAAGTCCGGATTCACGTAGGCGGAACGGATAATGCCGGATTCGTCGATCATAAAGGTGGATGGAATCGGCAGGATCCAGCGGTTCGTCGCGTTGTATTCCGCCAGGTCCATGCCAATTTGATTCATCATGTCCTGGATGTAATCCGGAACGTCGTAGAGGATGTTATAGAGAGCGGCCACGAGACCGTTTGTGTCGCTAAGCACTTGGAAGGTCAGCTCTTCTTTCTCCTGCTGGGAAAGCGTGTTGTCCGGGCTTTGCGGGCTGACCGCGATCAACTGGCCCCCAAGGGCTTCAATGTCCGGCAGGAGCTTCTGATAGGCCTTAAGCTGACTGTTGCAGAACGGGCACCATCCGCCCCGGTAAAAAGTCAGAACAACTGGCCCTTTGGACAGTTCATCATAAAGATTAAGCGATTCTCCCAAAGCATTCTTGAGTGTAAAATCCTTGGCCTTCTGCCCCTCATGCCGGCCGTAAGCAATACCGGATTCCTGCTGTTCCCGGATCTGACGGAACATCTCCGTTTGAATCTGAATAGGGGTATGCGCGATAAATTTCTGTTTGGCTTCCGCTAAAACTTGCGTTAATGACATGTTTTGTTCCTCCTTTATAATTGAACCGCTAAAATACATTTACTTCGATTTCCGGAAGCAGCAGCAACTGACCATCCCATCCCGATCCATCGTACGTGTGATCACGTGAAACACTTGCCGGAGCTTACGATCGAATGCTTTTTCTGCAAAATTCACGGAGACCGGCATATTCGATCCAAACGCTGGCGCAGTGTTGGGCTCGAAGGCACTTTTTTCAACTAAGCTAATATTTCATAAACGCAATGATCAAAAATACGATACCAATCACGAGTGAGAAGTAGCCGGCAATTTTTTTTACAGGACCGCCCCATTTTGCCAATTTGCGTAGAATGGAAATGGAAAAGACTGCAACAGCTGCGAGTACCACACCTTTCCCTAACGAATAGGTAATCATGAGCAACGCTCCGTGAATCAGACTTCCTTGAAGTGCAATATAGCTAATCAGCGCAAAAAAGATTGGGATTGCACAGGGCGATATGACAAGTCCATAAGGAATTCCTAATTTGAAGGCGGCTACGGTGCTTTCTGGGATTTCTGGCCGGCTAAACGACTTTTGGAAAGTAGGCATTGCGATTGAAATGACACCAAGCAGCTGCAGCCCAGCCAATATGTCAAAGAAAGGCGGAATCCAGTTTTGTAAACGATATTTCTCAACAAAGGGCAGGAACTGATGGCCGAGCAGCGCGAATATCAAACCAATCAACAGTGAAGTGACAAGCATACCCAAGATAAAGTTGATAGATATCAGAATGGCTTTTCTTTTATCGCCAGCTGCTCCTCTCTGGACATAACTCGCAAACATAGCAAGCACAGGCAAATAGCATGCCAATACCGCGCTCACGATTCCGCCGATGAACACAAGGATGTAGGTAGAGGCGGAAATTCCGCCTGTGATTGTGAAATGATATAAATCTTGCATTAGTTTCTCCTTTTTTTTAGTGATTATCTTCATTATTGAGCAATTCATACACACGTTTACGAAGCTTAAGTAGTGAGGGTAAGGAGCCAAATTCTGCTTGCCCATTGATAAGAATCGCTCCGGCGCTGAAAATGTTCAGTTCCTGGAGACGTTCAAACTGATCAACCACACTTAACTCCTGAGTCTCGATTTGCGGAAATTCCACCGCTACTTGCTTAACTAACTTTAGCGCTTTTTGGCAAATTGAACACCCCGGTCCAGCTGTTACAACCTCAATTAACAAAAGAACTCCTCCTTCTTTTCATATTCTGTTAAATATCCTCCAATCAAAAGTAAGATTACTTTGATTATAAAGGTTGGACTGTTAAATCCTTGTTAAGTGACGCCCGAAAGACTGCATTATTTTCCTCGTATCGTGGAAATGCGTGTGATATGCTATTGTCATGGAAGGAAGGAGTGGTGATATGCGTATCCTCATTGTTGAAGATGAAGAGGACCTTTCACGTGCATTAGCCAAGGGTCTCAAGCGGGAAGGTTATGCAGTGGACATCGCTGATGACGGGCTAGCCGGGTGGGAGTTGGCGGATACCAATGATTATGATGTGATTCTTCTCGACATCAATCTTCCGGAGCTGGATGGCATTTCACTTTGTCAGCGAATTCGCCAGTCATCACACCATAACGATGTTTTTATCCTCATGTTGACAGCTCGCAGCCATTCGGATGAGGTGGAAGAAGGGCTCGATTCAGGTGCAGATGACTACCTCCGTAAACCCTTTGTGTTCAATGAATTGCTTGCCCGCATCCGGGCGCTCCTTCGCCGGAGTTCGTCAGTGAAAAGCCCCGTCCTGCAGTTCGACCCGATTACCCTTGATTCGAAAACGAAGGAAGTCTGGTTAGAGAATGTACTTATTTCATTGACGAGAAAAGAATTCGGTTTGCTCGAATATCTGATGCTTCATCCCGGCGAGGTCATTTCGTCTGAAAGGCTTCTTGAGCACGTCTGGGATATCCATGCGGATCCTCTTACCACAACGGTCCGGGTTCACATCAATTCCTTGCGCAAAAAGCTCTCGCACCATGAGCCAGAGGCAGGAGAAAGGTATATTCAGACCGTTCAAGGTTATGGATATAAATGGACTCTGCGCACCGCTGGAAAGAAAGAGGAAACGACATGAGACCATGGAATCGTCTTTCACTGCGATCAAGATTGACGCTGTATGCTATCCTTCATCTGGCGCTAATGATTATTCTTTATGCGACTATAGAGTCTTTTTTCTCAGCTTACAAAATTGTGTCAGAGCTACAGGGTAGAATCATAAGCTTGCTTGTAGCTTTAGCAGGCATGGTCCTCAGCGCGCAATGGCTCGCAGTGATTATCCTGAAGCCTGTGAAACGGATGAGTGAAACAGCTGCTGGAATAACGGCAACCACCCTGCACAAACGACTAGAGATTGACCAACTTCATGATGAATTGAAAAAGCTCGGGATCGTATTCAATACGATGCTGGATGGGCTGGAACACTCTTTTCAACAGCAGGCACGTTTTGTTTCCGCGGCCGCGCATGAATTAAGAACACCGCTTTCCATCCTGCGCACGAATCTTGAAGTGCTCGGAGACAGCTATGGTATTGATCCAAGCGAATGGAGAGATTACAGGGCGACAACGGAGCGGACGCTTTCGCGACTAGAGTCATTAACGGAGGATTTGCTGCTGCTAGCTGACGGGACGTACGATCGGATGCAGAGTGAGCACAATGTTGTAGAGCTTGCCAACATTCTCGCAGACGCAACTTCATTTATGGAACCGGTGGCAGTCAAATATGGGGTGACGCTTCATCTGCTGGAGCCCTGCACAGCTTTGGTTAAGGGGGAAGAAAGCTTCTTATTCATGGTCTTTCGAAACCTGCTGGACAACGCCATCCGGTATAATCGGCCAAATGGGAATGTTACGCTGCAGGTTTTACATGAAGATGGACGGGTTGTGGTTCGGGTTTCGGACACGGGTAAGGGAATATCCCCTTCATCCAGGGAGCTGGTTTTTGAGCGGTTTTATCGAATCGACTCATCACGGGCACGTAGGAATGGCGGGGCTGGTCTTGGTCTGTCCATTGTCCGCCATTTGCTTGCATTTTTCCAGGGGACCGTTGAACTGGAGACGAGTTCCGAATTAGGAAGTGTGTTTAAGGTCACGTTGATCCGGGGTTAAGCAGCTCGACTTCATGTTTAGTCGTAAGTCCCAAATAATCATTAGAAATTACAAATAATCCTTAATTTTCCTTTTATAGCCACACTTTTTATCTTCTTTATCCCAATTCTTTAATAACCATTCTAGCTAAATTCTCTCCTTTCATATTTACAAAAGAAAAGCCCAGTTAAATCAAGGGATTGATCTAACTGGGCTGCAATTCATAGTCTCAAACATAAACCATAATTTGTCACATCTATTAACCAAATCGGTCTCATCTATAACTGTTGCTCACAGTTATGAGTTTATTTGCGGTGGATAACCCTAACCCCTCTGCCTCATAGCCTCAAAAAGCACAACCGTAGCTGCCATCGCCGCATTCAGCGACTCTGCTTTGCCTTGCATCGGTATCCGTATATGCTGTGTTGCAAGACGGGATACCTCGGGCGATACCCCTTGTCCCTCATTGCCAATGATGAACCAGACCGGACGGCGGAAGTCGAACTCATAACAGCTTGCGGTAGCTTGAAGACTGGTAGTCACAATAGCAATGCCTTGCGAAGCGGCTGAAGGCAGCCATTCTACCAAATCTCCCGAGGCAATCGGTAGATGGAACATTGATCCCATTGTGGAACGAACGGTTTTTGGATTGTACAAATCTACAGTGCCCTTGCCCAGTAAAATACCGGTAGCACCTACAGCGTCCGCGCTGCGAATAATCGTGCCGAGATTACCAGGGTCCTGCACGCCATCGATGACGACGACAAGGCTGGGAGCTGAAGCCGCGGAGGTTTCTTTACTAGAGGATGAACGTTCTCTATCAATCTCATAGGGCTGAAGCAAATCCTGCGGCTCCCAGCTCAGCTTGGGCAGCACGGCAAATACCGCCTGCGGCGTTAAAGCATCCGTACATTTATTTAATACCGCATCACTAACGGCGATACATTCAACTTTGGCACTTTCTGCCAACTGAAGCATTCCCGGAGGCAGAGACTGCTGCCGCTCCTCTGCGTAGACGAGCACCTCGATCTTGACACCGGAAGCCAATGCTTCCTGCACGAGATGCACGCCTTCGATCATATATTGCTGCTGCTGTTCCCGCCCTTTTTTGTCCAGCAGCTGTGCCCACGCTTTGACACGCGGATTGTGTACAGATGTAATCAATGCTTCACTACTCCTCTTCATCCTGCTATTCCGCGAACGTTTTTTCGAAATTTTGTAAATCTTCATTATTCCCAACAACAATTAATATATCCTCAGAATTGATCAGTTCTTCTGCGTTAGGAGCGATATTCATCTTGACACCTGTCTTGATTCCAATGACGTTGCAGCCATATTTGGCCCGGATATCCAGCTGCCGCAGGTTTTTGCCAACCATATTCCGAGAAGCTCTGATTTCAACAATACTATGGTCCTCGGACAGCTCGATATATTCAATAATGTTCTTGGAAATCAAATGATGCGCTACCCGTTGGCCCATGTCCCGTTCTGGATAAATAACTTTATCAGCACCAACTTTTTTCAGCACCTTGCCATGAAGCTCATTCTGAGCCTTGACAATAACCTTGGGTACTCCGATTTCTTTTACGATAATGGTCGTGAGAATGCTTGCTTGAATATCGTCACCGATAGCGACAACCACAACGTCAAAATTACGCAGCCCCAATGCTCGGAGTGCTTCTTCATCTGTCGAATCCGCCTGTACTACATGGGTAACTACCGAAGATATTTCCTGGATCCGATGTTCATCGCTATCAATAGCTAATACTTCAAAGTCCAATCCTGACAAGGTTTTGGCAACGCTGGTACCGAAACGACCCAAGCCAATAACGGCAAATTGCTTTTTCACGGACAACTACCACCCTTCTATCCAATCGCGGTTTGACTTTTCAGCTGAACGTATTTCCATTGTGCTTTATTATACCATAAAATGATTTCTCCATAACCAAGCATGAACCACAGCAATTTGGCACATATTAAATCAAGTAAATTCAGTGAGCAAAGTGAGGAAACTACTATGAACATTACCCTTAGAGAAGCCATTATTCAACGCGTGACGGATAAAAATGATGACGAGCTGACGGGTATTATCGAGGACTCTGTCGGTGGGGCTGAGCAGGTGCTGCCCGGTTTGGGTGTATTGTTCGAAATCATTTGGCAGCACAGCGAAAAAAGTGCTCAATCGCAAATGGTCACGGCTTTGAAGGAGCATTTGGCTTAACATTCGTGGAATGATTGGGTCCTGTGTAGGATGCTCAGTGCTTTATACCACGGATTGCATAAGCAAATAGTAAAAAGCCACTGTCTGGATCCGAATGCTGCGATTACAAGCAGCTCGGTCCACAGTGGCTTTTTACTTTAACAAATCTTGGTAAGCTTAATCCAATATGCCTCTAACCAATCCGCTTGGCAACGGCAAAGGTTTGTCGCAAGTGCTTTGCATCACATAATGCTTACCTTGCTCGGATGCATCATGGAAGCCATGCATCGCTTCAAGAACGTGATACGCAAGCTCCCCGTTAGCGCGGTTCAATCTACCGTTGCGAATGGCAAAAGCCATATCCAACACGCCTAGACCACGGCTGTTATCTGCATAGCCGTGAATTAGTGGCACTTCACTAAATTCCTTCGCATCGTGACGACGTACCCATACTGGCCCACCGAATGTGTTCGGATCTGGTACGCTTAGCGTGCCTTCACTTCCGTAAATTTCAATGCGCGGTACTTGCGAACCGCCAAAGGAATCGAAGCTTGTAATAATCGTTCCAATAGCGCCGCTGTGAAAATCGAGCACGCCTGCAACATGCGTAGGTGTTTCCACTTTGATTTTTTGCCCAAATTTCGGAACGCTTGTAATCGTCCGCTCTGGGTAGGAGATTTTGGCGGAGCCCGTCACCCGTTGAATAGGACCCAGCAAAGCAATGAGAGCAGTCAAATAATAAGGACCCATATCGAACATAGGACCGCCACCTGGCGCATAATAGAACTCTGGGTCCGGATGCCAATGCTCATGACCGCGACCGATCATAAATGCGCTGGCAGCAATCGGAGTTCCGATCCAACCATCGTTAATCAGCTTGATGCAAGTTTGGATACCGCCACCCAGGAAAGTATCCGGTGCGCTGCCCACCAATCGATCGTTCTTCTTCGCAGCAGCCAAAATCCGTTGACCCTCTTCGCGGGTTACCGCTAACGGTTTTTCCACATATACGTGTTTACCTGCTTCGAGCGCCTGTATACATACGTCAGCATGAGCTGCCGGAATCGTTAAATTAATGACCAGATCAATGTCTGGATCCGCCAATAGATCGGCAACGGAGCAAGCCTTGGCAATACCGAACTCCTCTGCACTCGCTTCTGCTCTCGCTACATTCAAATCAGCGCACGCTGTAACCTCTAAAGCCGAAAATGTTTGGCAATTCTTAAAATAAATAGCACTGATTTTACCGCAGCCGATTATACCTACACGTACCTTTTCCATTTTCAATGCTTCCTCTCTGCTTGCCAATTTTATTAAGTATCCCTTTTACTAAATAGCACGTGTTCAAAAAGTCGGCTTTTCAGCACCAAGAAGTTAAAGTTTTCTCTGAAAACTCGCTTCGTAAGCTGTAATGAAGGAGGAGCGGAGTTTAGGCTATACCTAAATGAGCACCACACTTCGAGCCTGAATGCAAGATTCGATGCCGCGTCAGCAACGTGTATAACTTCGTGATCAAAAGATGGCTTTGTGAACAAACTCTAATACATATGAATGCCGATTTAAACCTGACTATCACCCATACCCGAGTACGCAGCAGTGGTAGATGCCTTGTTGCTTGCTTGAGTTTTGCCCTCTGCCGCCCATAGGAAGCCACGACGCATGAGCAGTTTAACCTGCGGGATGTCAATGATGTTGGCTTGATGTCCGAGCGAGTTGTAGTACACGCGTCCGACTCCCCAACGTTTGGTCCAGACCACAGGCATATCAACTGCCTTATTCAAGGAATGAGGGCCTTCGACCACAGGAAATCTTGTAGTTGCCAATACTTCAACAGCCGGATCCACATGAAGGTAATATTGCTCGCTGGAAACGGTAAAATCTTCAATGCCCTCTACGAGCGGACTTGTGCTGCCTTTAATGTTAACTACGTATTCCACTCCATCATTGCCCGGATGAGCTACCCAGTTGCCGCCCGTCATGAACTGCCAATCCACATTATTACGGAACGAATCGCACATACCGCCATGGCAGCCTGCTAGTCCAACTCCGCTTTGTACGGCTTCCGAGACATTTTTGGCGTACTGCTTATCAATCTCGCCCATCGTCCATACAGGCACAATTAGATCGAGTCCTAACAGCTTTTCGGCATCTGCAAAAGCTTCCAGTGTATCGGACACCTCAACCTCAAAGCCTTCTTCCTCCAAAACAACACGAAAAATTTCTGATACTTCCTTAGGCTGATGACCTTGCCAGCCGCCTTGAACGATCAATGCTTTTTTCATTCTGCACGCTCCCTTTAATTAGTAAGATTGGATGATTGTAAGCTGACTTCTAAACTTCGTCAATTCGAACCCAACGGCGCTCCGCAATGGAACGGTCTACCGCTTCCAGTACCTCTTGACACTTCACGCCATCAACAAAATTAGGCACAGGCTGACGATCTTCCTCCAAGGCCTGCATCAGCTCGACAACCTCATGAATGAAGGTATGCTCGTATCCAATGGTATGACCGGCTGGCCACCAAGCGTCCATATAGGCATGAGAAGGATCGGTTGCCAACACGCGGCGGAAGCCCTGAACATCCTCAGCATCGTCTGTAAAATAAACCTGCAGCTCATTCATTCGCTCAAAATCGAATTTCACGCTGCCCTTGCTGCCGTTAATCTCGAAAGAATTCGTGCAGCGATGTCCGGGTGCAAAACGGGTTGCTTCGAAGCTGCCGAGCGCGCCATTGGCAAAACGGCTCATAAACAATGTCGCATCATCGACCGTAACTGGGCCCTTGGGCGCATCCTTACTTCCCTTCGCACTCAAGCCTGTCATCGATGTAGGCTCAGGACGTTCTTTAATGAATGTTTCACTCATCCCGATCACCTCGGTCATGCCACCAATCAAATAATGCGCCAAATCAATCAGATGTGCGCCCAAATCTCCATGAGAGCCGGATCCGGCAATTTCCTTTTGCAGTCTCCACACCAGCGGGAAATCCGGGTCAACAATCCAATCCTGCAGGAACCAGGCACGGAAGTGATAAATCTCACCCAAACGGCCTTCATCAATCAGCTTTTTGGCCAGCATCACAGCAGGTGCAAAACGATAATTGAAGCCCACCATATGCTTCACGCCTGCATCCTCTGCTGCTTTGAGCATTTCCCTGGAATCCGGCAGTGTCAGCGCCAGCGGCTTCTCGCAGAACAAATGCTTGCCAGCCTTTGCCGCTGCCAAAGCAATTTCCATATGCGCATTACTTGGGGCATTAATATCGATCACATCAATATCTTTGTTATTCAACAAATCCCGCCAATCCGTCACATAACCGTCCCAGCCGAATTGTTCAGCTGCCTGAGCGACACCCTCTTCATCACGACCACAGATCAGCTTCATAACCGGCTTGGCAACCTTCGGAAAAAACATATGTAAATCACGATAAGCATGGCTGTGTGCCTTGCCCATAAATTTATAACCGACCATCCCGATATTAATTTGCTTCATACTAGAATCCGCCTCCTTCAAAGTTTTACATTGGATTTTCATCTGCAATGTGGTGTACAACATTCGCTGCTCTGCGTATCAACTATCTGAATAACATGCAGCTTAACTAAAATTTCTGCTGCATGATTGTCTAACGACAAGCTCGGTATCCAGCTTGACCTGAAAGCTGCCTTGCTCACCGTTCACCTGTGCCAGCAGACGCTCGGCTGCCAGACTGCCCATATCATAAAAGGGAACGGCCACGCTTGTGAGCGGCGGGTCCGTCACTCGGGCCGCATCCGAATCATCGTAACCGACAATCGCGACATCCCTGCCGGCTTCCCAGCCAAGCTCACGCAAGCCCTGCATAAGACCTATCGCCATGCGGTCGTTCGCCGCAAATATCGCATCGATCTCGTGCCTGCGTTCATATAATGCTGCAGCCATCCTGTATCCACTGGTACGGCTGTAATTGCCTTCATAATACAAATTACGAAGTGCCTCGGCATCCTTACCTGCTTCGCCCATTGCCTTCCTGTAGCCTTCATATCGATCCGCACTATTGGAAAATTGCGAGGAGCCATTCAAAAAGGCGATTTGCTTATGGCCCTTTTCCATCAAATGCTTCACTGCACGATAGCTGCCGCCGATGTGATCCGCATCTACTTCATTAAAGCTTTCACCGGCAAAATGCTGATTGACCAGACAGAAGTGGTGCCCCTCGGACTCCAGCGTCTTTAGCTGTTCCCTTTCTTGCGGAGTATCACTGGCCCCCAGAATAATGCAGGCATCCACCTTTTGCGAACGGAATCGTTCAATGTAATCGCTCTCTTCGTCCAACGAACGAAAGGTAAGCAGCAGATCATAACCCTTATCTTTCACCTTGGCGCCAATACCGCTTAACACTTCGGAAAAATAATACGTTGAGAACAAATGAACCTTCGGCAAATAGGGAAGTACAACGCCCAAATTTCCGCTTTTGCGGCGGGCAAAGCTCTGAGCTATCGCGTTGGGGTGATAGTTAAGTGTTTTGGCAGCCTCCTGAACCCGCAGCTTCGTCTGTGCTTTCATGGGTCCTACACCATTAAAAACACGGGAAACTGTAGCCTCGGATACACCTGCCAGCTCAGCAACTTCCTTCCTGGTTACAATAGGACGATCCCTCCTTCAGGTTTATGAAGCAAAATGACTTCGTGAGAAGTACGGTGAATAAAGATCCGCTGCGCGACCGAAGTATTCCTCCGATTGCTGTTGTTTCCGGAATTATTTTATAACATATAGCGGTAAAATTCAGGAAACAAAGGCACCGCTCCGCTATCTCCAGAACACCACGGTCGCTCCGCTCATATATTCACCAAACTCTTTGAGTTTGTACAACAAACAAACTAACTAACTAATTTAAATAGCATATTAACTGACAAACCCACTAGCTTCATTAACCTTCTGCTTACAAGCTTCTCACGAACTTGATAAAAAGTAATTCGAAAGCATCTTTTTATAGCTTTATTTCACACAATGTACACGCGTACATTTTCTCACGGGACGCTTCCCATGTCAATACATAATCTAGATAACTTAGCTTCCCCTATTTCTCATTGCACAGCAATACCTATTCAGCAATCTTCCGAGCCATCAAGATATTGCTATTGAGGGATCGAGCGACTATGCTTGAAATAACGAATTGCCAAGCCCGGAGGGGATTTTCTATGAAACTGCTCGTAGCTGAGGACGATACATCCGTATGCGAAATGCTGCAGCTTTTTTTTCAAAAAGAACATTATGATACCACCTTCGTCCATGATGGATGGGATGCCGAGCAGCGTCTGCTTGAGGAAAGCTGGGATTTCGTCATTCTGGACTGGATGCTTCCTGGCAAAGATGGAATCAGCCTCTGCAAACAGCTTCGCACCCTAACGCAAACACCGATTATATTACTTACCGCGCGGGAACAGGAGCAGGATCGGATTCTCGGATTGGAAAGCGGCGCAGATGATTATGTCGTCAAGCCCTTCAGCCCGATGGAGCTGATTGCCAGAATCAAAGCGGTCCATCGTCGTTATCATATTGGTACGGCCTCATCCAATTTACAATCAGAGCCTACGCATCATCTACACGATTCTTTGAACATCTTGAAGCACAAGAACATTCGGATCGAATTGGATACCCGGACCGTTATTATACGTGGAGCTGCGCTGACAAATTTGACTCCCAAGGAATTTGAGCTGCTGTGCCTGTTTGTTAGCCACCCGAAAAAGGTATTTACCCGCGATATGCTTATCGAGAGCATCTGGGGCTACGACTACATAGGTGAGGAACGAACCGTAGACGTCCATATCAAAAGGCTGCGCAACAAAATATCAACACCTGAGAACCCACTCGTGGTCACCGTATGGGGCATAGGCTACAAGCTGGAGGAATGACAATGGGGAAGAAACGTTTGCATTATCGCTTCACTTTTTTTCAACGCCAATTTATAAGTCATATGCTCGTATCCATTCTGATTCTTGCTCTGACAGGTGCAGGCTTTGTTTATTATTTGAAACAGCAATCATATGTACATGTAACGGAGGAGCTGAGCAGCGCAGGCAAAGTTATTGTCCGATTGCTAACCCGTGAAGAGGAAGAACCGACAGCACCGCTCCTGGCTTATCGAGGTTTGCTATCCGAGCGTAAAATATCTTTTATTATTTTAGATAAAACCGGAGAGATTGTGTACCGCGATTCCAAAATGTCGGCCGCTCTGCGCAATAAAGCATTTTTGGATGGCCTTCGTGCCCGTATCATGTCCATCAAAGACAATCAAAGCTTCATCGTTGACCGCAGCCCCGAGCAGCCGCTTGTCGTCTTAACCAAACCCATTCATCCGAAAAGCAAAACGAACGATATGTACCTGTTCATTTTTTCCCCTGCAGCTGGTTTCAAGGAAACCTTATTGACCTTGGATCGAAATGTTGGATATGCAGCAGCATTTATTTTTGTGATAGCAGCCCTTATAAGCATGTATATATCCCGCAGGATGAGTCAAAGCCTTCAACCACTGCGCCATGCCACACGCAGGATCGCCGCCGGGAATTATGCTGCCCGTATGCCGATCATTCGCTCCGATGAGCTGGGTGATTTGGCGCTCGACTTCAACGCGATGGCAGTACAGCTGGAGCTATCCTCTCAAAAACTCGAGCAATACGAATTACGCCGCCACTCCTTTATGACCAATGTATCCCACGAACTGCGTACACCACTCACCTCCATACGGGGTATTATTGAAGGTTTGAAAAACAATCTCGTCACAGAACCTGAGGATAAGCACAAATACTACGCCATTATCGAAAAAGAAACCTTTCGTCTTATTCGTCTGATCAATGAGCTGCTGGATATGGAAAAGATCGAAAATGGCTTGATCACGCTGGTTAAGAATAATAGTCCGCTGCGTGAAATTATCGAGACGGTTGTGGAAACCTTGGAAGTGCTGATCGAAGCCAAAAAGCTGCAAATTGTCATTGAATGCGACTCTGACCTGGTCGTCTATTGCGATTACGATCGGCTCACCCAAATTCTGATCAATTTGATCAAAAACAGTATTCAATTTACCGAATACGGTACGATCCGGCTCACAGCGACAGAAACCGAAGCCTCCACCCTGATTGATATTACCGATACCGGACGGGGGATGACTAGCGCGGAGCTTGCTCTTATTTGGGAACGCTTCTATAAGGCTGACCCATCCCGCGCCAAGAGCAGCAGTGAAACCGGACTCGGTCTGTCCATTGTCAAGCAGCTCGTGGAAGCTCATGGAGGCACGATTGAAGCGAGCAGTACACCAGGGATCGGTTCTAGCTTTATGATTACGCTTCCCAAGGTGAAATCCTAAATTCTCTCTTGCTATTCTATAGAAAAGAACGTATAATTTCGACTGATAATAATTATCATTATCGTATTTTTGCTCATACATAAGAGGATCCGTACGCTGGAGGTGTCGAAAGCAACACAGCAATCCTATGAGAAAATTACAAGCTACTTCGAGTATGAAGCTCTTTTCCTTTAGCCTTATTTTTATCATTTCGTTGTTCGTTTTAGTAGCGGCGATGTTTCTGGCTATCTCCTACGGAGCCAAAGAGATGACACTTGGCACCGTATGGACAGCCGTCATCGATTATAATCCCAAGCTGACCGCACACCAGATCATTCATGAGCTGCGGCTCCCTCGGGTAATAGGAGCAGCGGTTATGGGCGCGGCGTTCGCTGTCGCTGGAGCTTTAATGCAGGGTGTGACACGTAATCCGCTGGCGGATGCGGGGATACTCGGAATCAACTCGGGTGCAACCTTTGCCGTGGCCCTTAGCTTTGCATTTTTCCCTAATTTGCCTTATTCGGCTTTAATTGCGATCTCTTTTACCGGGGCTGTGCTCAGTACGCTATTTATCTTTATGCTGGGCAGATCAGCTCCAGGCGGCCTAACCCCATTAAGACTCACCCTCGCGGGAGCAGTGGTAGCCGCTCTGCTGCATTCATTAAGCTCAGGGATTGCGATTTATTACAATTTGGCTCAGGATTTAGCATTTTGGTACGCCGGAGGTGTTGCCGGGGTCAAATGGGTACAATTGCAGCTGTTAGTTCCAGTTATTCTGATTACTATCGTATGGGCCTTCATGATGGGGCGTTCGGTCTCTCTGGTATCGTTGGGTGATGACGTAGCCATTAATCTTGGGGTAAACACGAAGCGGATTCGACTGCTGGGCATGACCGCATCTGTGATTCTTGCCGGGGTATCGGTTTCTGCTGTGGGTGCGATTGGATTTGTCGGGTTGGTTATCCCACACATCGCACGCAAGCTGGTCGGTGTCGATTATCGATTCATTATCCCCCTCTCTGCTTTGTTGGGTGCCGTACTGCTGGTTGTCGCCGACATGGGCGCCAGAATGGTTAACCCACCCCGAGAGCTTGCGCTTGGCATCATGGTCGCTTTGGTCGGCGTTCCTTTCTTTCTTTATCTGGCTCGTAAAGAAAGGAGGAGTTTATAGATGCAGCAGCAAGTATCAAACAGGAGCAAAAAAACGATCCAGGTCGGGATCATCCTGCTCATTATCGGCTTGTGCGTCATCCTGATCAGCTTGAACACTGGAACGATCCGGCTCGCTCCCCTTCAGGTCATTCAAACCTTTCTGGGCCATGGCAGTCCCGATGACAAGCTGGTTTTGTTCGAGTATCGCCTGCCGCGGATTTTGATCACGATGCTGGCTGGTATCGGATTAGGTGTTTCCGGTGCTATTTTACAAGGATTGTCCCGCAATCCACTGGCTGATCCCGGTATTCTCGGGCTTCATGCTGGAGCTGCTTTTGGACTGATTGCCTTCGTCAGTTTTTTTCATTCAATGAAGGACGCCTCTGCTCTGCTGATTCCCTTATTCACTTTAACAGGTGGTGTTTTGTCAGCCTTTCTGATTGTTCTGCTCGCTTATGACCGCCAAAGAGGCCTGCTGCCTATTCGCCTCATATTAATAGGAATTGCAGTAGCTGCGGGCTTCAGTGCGATCACTTTGTTTTTATCGCTTCGACTGGACGAAACGACCTATGCATTCACTGCAAGGTGGCTGGTTGGCAATGTCTGGGGACGGGATTGGATTCACGTCTATGCCCTGCTTCCATGGATTCTCATATTTGTTCCTTACAGCTTCCTCCAGACCCAAGCACTAAATGCGTTTTCGCTTGGAGATGAAGTAGCGACTGGTATTGGAACGGCCGTACGTAAGCAGCGATTACTACTATTGGCAACTGCCGTCGCTTTATCCAGCGCCAGTGTAGCGATGGCCGGAGGAATCGGGTTTATCGGCTTGGTTGCTCCTCATCTTGCACGTCGTTTGGTCGGACCGATGCACCAACACTTTTTACCGATAGCAGGTCTTATAGGGCTCGTCATTTTGGTCGTTGCAGATACGATAGGACGCTCCTTATTTCAGCCGAACGCGATTCCTGCAGGAGTTGTAGTCGCCGCCATCGGTGCTCCGTATTTCTTATATTTACTTACCAGATCCAAATAAAACTCAATCTTAAGGAGACCTTATGAAAAAGACACTCATGATCCTGTTAAGCGCCGTATCGATGATTACTGTTTCCGCATGCGCTCAACCAACCCCTCAGACAGCGGCACCACAGCCAGCACCCGCAGCTGCTCCCGCAGCAGCAGCAAACGACAAACCGGCAGCCAAAGCACCAAGAATCGCTTCGGTTTCCATTCACTTAACGAATGATTTGCTGGCGCTTGGTATTACTCCGGTCGGATCTGTAATCGGTGGCGATTTAAAAGCGTTCCTGCCTCACGTAGCCGATCGTTTGAAAGACACCAAGCCTCTCGGTGTCGTTACCGAACCGGATATGGAGGCCATTTTGTCATTGAAGCCTGATGTTATTTATCTGGATAAGCAGTATGCCGGCAAAGATATTTCCAAATACGAAAAAATCGCTCCGAGCGTAGTATTCGATCTTGATGAAGGCACATGGCGGGATCACCTGAAAAAAATCGGTAAGCTAGTCGATCGCGACAAGGAAGCCGAGACGTTCATTAAAGACTATGAAGCCCAGAAGGAACGTGTAAAAGGACTGATCAATACGAAGCTTGGCAAGGACGCTACCGTAATGGCCGTTCGTGTAACTGCCAAGGAGCTGCGCGTATTCGGAACGAGACGCCCCATGGGTCCTCTCTTGTATGAAGACCTTGGCCTTAAGCCGGCCAAAGGCGTCGAGAAAGTAAGCAAGGACAAAGCGTTTGACGTGATCTCTCAAGAGGTATTGCCGGACTACGATGCGGATGCAATCTTCGTTATCGTGAACAGAGAAGATGGAGCCGAGAAATTATTTAAACAAATTGAAAGCAATCCGATCTGGCAAGGTCTCAAGGCTGTAAAATCCCAACACGTCTATCTGATTCCTGATCAACCGTGGTTGGATTACTCCGCGCTTGGTACCAAAATGGCACTTGATGATGCCGAGAAGAAGTTCGCCAAGTAATCTAGACCCAATTGTATTCACAAGAGCCATGTGGTCAGCAGACTACATGGCTCTTGTGCTCAGTACAGGCTCTTTAAGCTCATGCTCAGTTTCCATTCAGCGAGCATTCAGTTTGTAATCGTATACTACTGAAAAGCAGTTGAACTCCACCACAGGCTTGACCCTTGACACTCTGCCGTGTTGCAGTGCTGTTATTTTTTTAAGCAACAACACTACTTATCGTAGTGTTATAGTACAATGATGTCCGTCATGCCACTTCAGGCTACCGGCTCATATGTAAAAGGAGGCTTTTCCATGAATATTAGAAAAACTATACTTGCGTTAGGCGCAGCGGCTGTACTAATAGGTGGCGGTTATGCAGCTTATGACTACTATGCCGGGAATCACATTACCATTCAACAGGTTATTCCAACAGCTGCGACCACAACTACTTCTGTTCCCACCAACAGCATGACAGCTGCTGTACCAGCCAAGCTGGACGGATTATGGACCATCCAGCCGGCTTCTAAAGTGTATCTCTCCGTAACGACCTCCAAGGAAACCGTGAATATTGAAGGCGCCTCTGTCAAGGGATCATGGGTCATCAATACTGCTGAGCCGAACCTCATGAAAGCAGAAGGCATCGTCGATACGACCGTGCTGCAATCAGGTAATCCGCAAAGAGACAACCATGTCAAAGGAAATGATAGCTTAAACACAGCTACATTTCCGGAAGCCAAGTTCACCGTGAAATCCTTTGATAACTTCCCTAAGGAGTGGAAGGAAGGCAGCAAGGTCTCATTCACCATGACCGGAACCCTCACAATCAAAGACATCGCGAAGGACGTAACCTTTACCAGTGAAGCGTTATACAGTCAAGGTGCCTTGAATGTGGAGGGCAGTACAGTCGTAACCTTCGCCGATTATGGTATGAAAAACCCGCATACGGTTTTATTAGAGGCCCAAAACAATGTGACGGTCCAGCTCAGACTTGTATTGAAGCTATAGCCGTTTCCCATACGCTTTTGCATATCTGCGAATTTTCCCGAAGATGGACTTATCCTTCAGACGTCTGAATATATAAGGATCGGGAGAAGTATTCACCTCAAGCACCCACGGGTGCAGCTTATCATCCAATGCCACGTCCAGGCCGATTTCCTTCAGTCCGCGATAGGTCGTGTGAAGCTGACGCGCTGTAGATAGTCCAAGCTTTCGCAAGCGATGAATATATTTTTTCTTCGCGGAGCCGGATACATACGCGGAAAGCAGCGTCCCTATCGGTTTAAGCGTACCTCCGTTATGGACATTCGTAACGATTTTTTTGGGATGCGCAACACGACCTATGACACCCGTCGATTCCCAATTTTTGTTCGGCGTTTGTTGAACCATAACTCGAATATCGAAACGCCGATTCTTGTATTTGGTTAAATGGATGCCCTTCTGTACGAGATATAGTCGTTTTCTTGTGCGTTTTCGGATCGAATTGTAAAGATCATCAAAGTCGGAAAATGATTTTTTCACCACTCCATTCTGATACTTGTAACGCTTCCCATCCGTGACAGAGCTCTTTTCCACACGCATAACACCGTTGCCGTAAGTGCCGCTATCCGGTTTGATATAGACCATCCCATATTGATTTAGCAGGTCGTGCAGAGAGGTACGCGTCATTTTTCTCGTCTCGGGCACATAAGTACGCAGCTTGGCATTACGCAGCATCACGCTTGTTTTTCTCCATTTACTTACAATATGCCTACTATAATTTACTTTGCGCATTCGGCTCCACCTTTCTTCAAGCTTCCTTGAGCAGTAACAAACATGAGTGTGAATATCTCCCACTTTCAACCTATTGTATGCACATGCGGCGCTACTTGAAAGGGCGCTTCAAATTTCTCTGATCCTTTCCGCAAGCCACTGCAGCACAAATAAGCAGCCCCTGTGGGACTGCTTATTTGTGCTATTTAAATTCCTATGGAGCTGCCCTGCTAGCTGAACCGACGTTATGAAGTCAAATGCGCTTCAGGCCCATCCAGCTCCCTCTGCTTACGCAGCAGGTAAGTAAAATAGCGGATATAGAACGAAATCAATACAAAGAATATGCCTACAGTCAGCGGATCCTTCGTATAGCTTTCCAGTGTCGGCGCTGCAGCTGCCCCGGTCATTCCCGAGTCGCTCTGCATGTAATACATAGCCAGCAGTCGATACACAATCCGCCCCAGCAGCAGCACAATTAAAGTTACTTCAACCCACAGATGGGTGCGATAGTACCAAGCATCTTCTCTTTTTTCAAACTGAATATGCTTGATAGCGTAGTAACTAAGGATCAGCCCGACAGCCAAGCCTATCGCATCGGCAATAAAATGAATTGGATGCAGCAGACCTGCATACAGAAACACGCAGCCTAACACACCAAAAATCGTCGTACGAAATATAAGCCGTTTCCGGTTCAGCTTCTGAAAACCGATCGTCCGTTTCACCCTACGGTAAATCCCAAAGGCAATCAATGCCATAATAAGCAATGTAGGCCCCAAATGCTCCATGTGGATCATTCCTCCTAACCATTGTATAGGGTAGATATCGAATCCTTAGCACATTGAGATCAAGGAGCATTCTCCAAAAATTGCGCAGTCGGATTTTTGTCCATTGCCGAGCGCATCGCGTATTCACTCTCAAACAGCACGACGAAATTATTTTTCTTATCCTTCACAAGCTGTGAATTAATCCGGAACTTGGCAGGATCGACATCCTTATCTACAATCCAACGTGCGAACTGGAAGTTCATCCGCTGCAGCTGTACCTCAACACCATACTCTGCCTTCATCCGGTACTCCAATACCTCAAACTGCAGCTGGCCGACTACACCGAGAATCATATCGTCAAAGCCGATCGTACGGAACACTTGAATGGTGCCTTCCTCTGTCAACTGATCAATACCCTTTTGAAACTGCTTATGCTTAAGTGCATTTTTGACAGTCACCTTGGAAAATAGCTCTGGGGAGAAGGTAGGCAGCTCATCAAATTCGTAGTTGCCGCCTTGACACAACGTATCGCCAATTCGAAAAATACCCGGGTCAAACAGCCCGATAATATCACCAGGATACGCTTCCTCAACAATATCGCGGTCCTGTGCCAGAAACTGCTGCGGTTGAGCCAGCTTGATGTCCTTGCCTGGACGAACGTGTTTCACGGACATCCCACGCTCAAATTTACCGGAGCAAATACGTAGAAAAGCAATCCGGTCCCGATGCGCAGGGTTCATATTCGCCTGAATTTTAAATACATACCCGGAAAATTGCTCGCTAAGCGGATCAATATCCCCTTGAGTACTTCTACGTGGTGTTGGAATAGGCGCCAGCTCCAGGAAATTTTCCAGAAAGGTCTGCACGCCGAAATTATTGATCGCGCTGCCGAAGAACACTGGAGTCAATTCGCCACTTTGCACTTTTTCGTAGTCGAACGGATCGCCTGCTACATCCAGCAGCTCCAGATCCTGAATCAGCTGATCGTAGAAAAACTCGCCTGCAATTTCTTTGACCAGTGGGTCCTCATAGCCGCTTACTTTGCGCACTTCAATCATTTTATGATCGTCGCCCTGAAACAGCTCGACCTGCGTCTGCTGGCGGTCATAGACACCACGGAACTGCTTGCCCGAGCCTATAGGCCAGTTCATCGGGTAAGATCTGATCCCAAGCACCTGCTCCAGTTCCTCCAGCAGCTCAAAAGGGTTTTGTCCCTCGCGGTCCATCTTATTGATGAAGGTAAAGATCGGGATTCCCCGTTTGCGACACACTTGAAACAGCTTTTTCGTTTGCAGCTCGACCCCTTTGGCAGAATCGATCAGCATCACGGCACTGTCTGCCGCGGTTAACGTCCGGTACGTATCTTCGGAGAAATCCTGGTGACCCGGTGTATCCAGAATATTGACGCGATGGCCATCATAATCGAACTGCATCACGCTTGATGTAACAGAAATCCCTCTTTGCTTCTCAATTTCCATCCAGTCCGAGGTGGCGTGCTTGCTTGCCTTGCGGCCTTTGACCGTACCGGCCAAGCGAATCGCGCCTCCAAACAGCAGCAGCTTCTCCGTTAATGTCGTTTTACCCGCATCCGGGTGAGAAATAATCGCAAAGGTGCGGCGTTTCTCAACTTCTTCTTGCATCTTCTGTGGCATGTTCATACTCATGGGTTGTGTTGTTCCTTCCTTCATATCACTAAATATTTGTTTACTTAGTCAGCTTTAAATTCCAATCCGCTTCCTTGAGCCAGGTACGATTACTGAACTCACGTCCTCGAACCGTCACATGATCGTTATATACCTGCACATAAAGCCCTTGGGATTTATTCTTACCTTCATTCTGAAAATTGCGGTTTAAGACACGGCCCACTGAGGAATTGTGAAAAAAGTGGAAAGTCTCCTTCACATAATGCTCGGTGCCGTTCTGAAAATCCTGATGACGATGGCCGCAAAACACAAACACATTGGGATATGGCTTTAAAATTTCTCGAAACAGCTTGGCTCGGATCAACGTATGGCTGCCACCATCAGAGCCGATGGGTGGCAACGGCTGATGGACCATGACAAATACCGGCTTGCCATCCTTGTGCTTGGCTAGCTCCGTCTTCAACCAGTCCAGCTGCTCATCGGAATACCAGGCACCCTCACCTACTTCAGGCTTCTCTTGAACATAAGCTTCCTGTGATAGCATCAGGATCGATAAACCGTTGATCTGGGCGGCATGGTAAGGCTTCTGCAAGCCAAAAAATTTCTGAAACCGCTCGCGTGACTGCCAATCTGTTTTGCCATTGGGCACCGTATCTTTATTGAAAGCACCCTTTTTGTCAATCCAAATATCGTAGTAATCGTGATTCCCCATATTGGCGTGAAGCGGAGGCAGCTTGTAGGCCGATATTACCTTTTGCAGCTCCCTATAGCCGTCCGGATCGCCAAAATCCGTCAAATCTCCCGTCAGCAGCACGGTCTCCACTGGTGACTCGAACTGCTTGATATCATCAAACGCTTCCTTCAAATGCTTGATCGTATCCGGATCGTAGACAGATACATGAAGATCGCTTAATATCATGAACGACAACAGCGGTTCTTTATCATTAATCGGCGCTGGCTTCGGCTCTGGTGTCTCGGGCTTCGGTGCAGCCTGGGGCTGCTCAGCAGCATGCTTAACGACGCTCTGTGAATTAACGGAGCGCTGTAGCAAATAAATAAGGCCGGTTGTGGCCGCACCAATCATCACAAAAAGCCCGAGCATCCAACGTATAAAAGCCCGACGCGACATATTTATTAACCTCCTGATGGTCTCCAAAATGATGTCTTACTATTATATCTTGTTAGACAGGTATCTGTACACTTTTTGACGATATGTAAGCAAAAAAAGGCCCGTACCCGATAAAGTACGGACCCTTCTGCAGAAGCGAATGATTCAGCCTGTGCTGAGCTTATTTTCTTAAAGCTGTTTCCCAAGCCACTTCGCCTTCATCTTGTCCATTTACTGGCCACCATTTGAAGCCGTCTTCCGAGAGCAGCTGCTGAGCTTGATCCGGGCCCCATGTTCCAGCTGGATACAGCATCAAATTGTCGGTACGCTCCGCCCATGCAGAAGCAATTTTATCGACATATTTCCAGGCCAATGCTACCTCGTCCCAACGGGTGAAATAAGTGGAATCGCCGCGTGCAGCATCGTACAGCAGACGCTCGTAAGCTTCCGGCGTATTCAAGCCTACCTGGCAGCTTTGGCAAAAATCCATCGATATCGGCAGAATCGAGCCTTCCGAGCCCGGTTGTTTGGCATTCATTTTGAAATAGATGCCTTCCATCGGATTAACGCGGAACACGAGCAGGTTAGGTTCAAGCTTATGTTTCTTGGACAAATACACATTATTCGGAACATTTTTAAATTCAACAACAACCTCAGTCGTTTTCACTGGCAGTCTTTTGCCTGTACGAATATAGAACGGTACGCCTGCCCAACGGAAGTTATCAACAAATACTCTCGCCGCGAAGAAGGTTTCCGTCGTCGATTCAGGATTTACCGAATCCTCCTGACGGTAGCCGGATACTTGAGAGCCCTTCATGGTACCTGCTGAATATTGACCACGGACTGTATTGGAGCGCACCTCAGAAGCGGTCTGGAAGCCGCGGAGCGAGCGGAATACCTTTACCTTCTCGTCACGGATATCTTCCGGAGACAGCCGGCTTGGCGGTTCCATCGCTATCATGGCCAGCGTCTGCAGCATATGATTCTGCCCCATGTCACGCAGTGCACCGGAGTGATCATAATAACCGCCGCGGCTTTCAACACCAACCGTCTCACTTAGCGTAATTTGAATGTTGGCAATATATTTATTGTTCCATAGCGGCTCGAAGAATGCGTTGGCAAACCGTACCACATTAATGTTTTGCACCATTTCCTTGCCGAGGTAATGATCGATCCGATAGACATCCTTCTCTTCAAACACTTCACGGATCTGGCCATTCAGCTTTTCAGCAGATGGCAGGTCATAGCCGAATGGCTTCTCGATAACAAGACGTGCCCAACCGGATGTTTCCAGTAATCCGCCTTCCTTCAAATTGTACGATACGTTGCCGAACAATTCAGGGGAAAGCGCCAGGAAGAAGAGCCTGTTGCCACCTATGTCAAACTTGGCATCCAGTCGGTTAGTCATAACGTTCAGCTCTTTAAAAGCCTCGACATTATTCGTATCCAGCGACATATACTCAAAATGCTCGGCAAAGGATTCCCACTGTTCGTCCTTCGTCACATTATAGCGTGCAAATTCCTTGATCGATTCATGTACATCTTCACGGAATTGCTCATTCGTCCGCGGCCTGCGTGCCAAACCGATTACAGCAAAGCGGTCGCCAAGCTTACGTTCACGGTAAAGGCTGTATATCGCAGGATATAGCTTGCGGCGTGCCAAATCTCCAGTTGCTCCAAAAAGCAAAATTACCGTATCGGTCATTTTATCATCATTCTCTCTTATGTATTTTTCGTTGCTATTATTTCATATCATTTCATCTCAGCTTACTAAGCATAACCAAATATAACGCAGGATTCAACATCCCAGCTATAACAAATTTTTATAAGCTTCTACATAAAATATGTAAAGGGACATTATAACTCGCCAAAAAGACCCCGCCACGTGATGCGAAGCCTTGGAACGGCTTGTAAATGGAATGTGCACATGATTTATTTTGTTGTCCAACGGTCATTTTCATTCGTTATTTTGTCGAAAACTTTCCTGCTATTAGTACCCCATGGACCCTTGTCTCCCCTGGGCTTGAGGTGCATGTAACCATTTTCTGAGCATATAACAGCGGATACTTGCATCATAATGAATCGACTCGTAGCCTTTGGCTGTATAAAAGCGCTGCGCCTGTGTGTTCGTATCATCCACCCATAGGTAAATTTCCTGCTGCCCCTTCTGCTGCCCATATCGTTCTGCATGTTGGAGCAAGGCCGACCCAATCCCGAGTCCCTGGATCGTTCTATCGACAGCCAGCATATCGACATACATCACATTCTTGTCCTGTCTGATAGCAATAAATCCGCACACCTTACGTGCCCCACGGATATAAACATAGGTTGCACAGCCGCGTAATCGCTTCCGAAGCGCCTTTAGGTCCAATTTTACATCCGGTTGGGTTATTCTGGCATACGGCAGCAGCAAGCTCTTAACCAGCCCCAGGATCGCTTTGTCATGCAGGGGTAGATGTTTGCAGATCAATAACCATCGCCTCCATAGATAATTGTACTTTATCTTATGAAGTGCACGGATCGTCTGCTATTATTTCAAGTACTTTTTGCCGACAAAGCCCAAAAACAATACGCTAATAACAACTACAATGATAATGACGGCGATCTGAATCCAGTCCATAGCTTGTACCCCTTAATTAAATTTAGAATATCCTGTTTCAAATGCTGTATCTGGAGTTTATTAATTGATAATAAGTTAAATTAGATTGCTCTTGAAGTTAATTTTATATCATAATTGATCTTTCATCCAGCTGTCAATAATAATTTGCGAAAACTCGACAAACTAGTATAATTATACATATAACATCCATGATCGTGAGGTGTATGAGCTATGATTTCCAAAATTTCCGAAGTCAATCGTATATATCGAACAAATGACATATGGCGTGAGGAAGATCATGCGTGGCAGGAGGGCGGCTGGCAGTATCGTCCCTTGGTCTCATCGAAAGCCAGTGCGGAGGTTGTGTTTCAACGGTATGCCTTTGGACAGCATGCTCGTGCAACCGCAATGGCGGTAGCCGGCTTATTGACCTCAGCAGAGCAGTTGAAGCAAGCAGGAGAAGCCATGCTGGGTTCAGATTCGTCCTTGGATCATCGAACGGTTGAGGTTAGTCATCCCTCTGTTTTAACCGCCGTAGTTCAAAAGGGTGCCCAAATCGGCTCGTACCTCATTCAATCCGATCAAATTGCGAAAGCACAGCAAAATGATGGAATCGTTCTACTGCGTAATTCACCGACGCTCATGACAGCGGGCTCTAATCAGATGAAGCTTGTCACTGAAAATCAAACGGCTTCTTTCTCCATATACATTATATCGACAGATACGAATCAGCAAGCGCTCCAAAAAATTCGCAGCGCTATCAACAGCACCAAATCAGATCTTCAAGCTTCCATTGCCTGGGACGATCTTAATGATACCGTGCAATTAAAAATTAACAGCCTTCACACAGGAGCAGCACATGCTTTTTCGATTATGGATATATATGGGAATGCATCGGCGATCAGCGGGATTGCTAATGTAACGCAGCAGGCGGAAGATGCTGTCTACCACATTAACAGCGATACTCCCGTAGTGTCACCCTCCAATCAGATTGTATGGGATCAGGGCAATGTCTCCATTACGTTATTGGCTGCGTCGGAAGAATCTGTACAAATCAACATATATCCGGATTTGATAGGAATTAAACGACAGGTTCAAGCTCTCGTTGACCGATATAATTCTCTTCATTTATTGCTTACCCAATCAGGTGGATTGCTCACAAGTGAAGCTTCCGAATCGGTAATGGGCAAGCTGACATCGCTGCCACTTGAGATGATCGGAATCCAGCTGAACGCAGATGGTTCACTGAAAGTGGACTTGTCCGTATTGGAGCAGCAGGCTATATCCAAATTTGATCTGCTGGAATTCAGTTTACGAGGCTTCGGTGGGCTTGCTGCAGCACTGAATGTGGCTGCCAAGACATTACTCGACCCGCCTTCGTTTGAATTGCTGGATCAAGGGCAGGCCTTATTTCAATCCTTCAATAATTATCAGTTGAATCAACGGGATGGGACTCCTGTTAATACTTATCTGCCATTACCCCTGTCCGGTATCTTAATGAATGATTATATTTAGTCTTCATATATCTGCATTCTGGATGCAGACAAAGAAGGCTAGACACGACGATGTATGTGGTGTCTAGCCTTTTTTATGGTTTTCCGCACACGCTAAACCCTATCAGATTTCAATTACGTCTTGGGAAGGACGTTACCTATCACTTTTTTCCGGCATTCCAACGAATAGCTCAACGCCGCATGTCTGACCTCAGCCAGTCGGGCGGCATCCTCCATATAAAACCATTCATCATGTGTATATAATTTCAATAAAATATGCTTGGCGGCATGGACAGCCTGCTTCTCATCCCGCAGCATAAACCATGTAATTTGATAGCAGCTGCACTCATAGGCACGCAGTATTGTTACCTTTTCATGAGCTGTCAACGGAATTACCGTCTCAAGTATAGAAGGTCTGGAACTAGCGGCCATTGGCTCTGCCTCCTTCATTTATGGTAAAAGACCAACCTGATACGGGTGGTTCTGGGTACGTTCTGTCTATCACCTTGCGGATTAAGGTCAGCTTCTCCGGAATCTGCTGAAGTGTAGGCATACGAAACGCATAGTCCTTACCAGGAAACTCATTCCCTAATGTCACAACGCCGTCAAAAGCTGACGAGCCTCCGCGGTAATGAACCGGATATTCGATACCGTCTGCGTCCTTAACCACCCACTCATCGCCAGTAAAATTGTTTTTGAATATGCCTTGAACCCGTAATACCGCTTCTTTTCTGTTCTCCCTTGGATCAGGTGCATCATCCATTTCAAAACCTGTCAAGCGCAGCTCGTCCCCCTCATGATGGAAAATTGCAGGCTGTGCAGACAAATCATCAGGAATAAAGGTTAGTCCTGCCTCCGTTATTTCCGGGAGTATGTAACCGTCCCATACGAACCGTACATAGCTTTCTGCGGGTAAATATTTGAACGAGTAAGACCAATGCATGATATGCGCTGCGGGATCCTTTATTTTGGATGCGGTCAATAAACTGTCCTGATGCGGAAATTTCGTGCTCATCACACTGTGAATCTCTTCCCCGCTCTCGTCTTCAAAATGGAACATCAGCTGCTCCCTTTCCCTCAGTCTTGCTGGTGAACGTTCTGCGGCAGCGGCCGATAGCTCGGTATCCAGATCAAGCCTGACCCCGCTTGGAGTCCGTACCAGCCGTTTCATACGGATAGTCATACCGTTCTCCGTTGTATACGATTGGTTCAAAGGCTGCACCGTTGTCAAAGCCTTAGCCTGCTTCAGGTTCACATTAAACGCAAAGCTCCATTTTCCCTGAATATAAGGGATTCGTTGTATGTCACTACCCAACCTGGAAATGGTCGCCTGGATCATCAATTCATCAGCCTGTATTTCCTGCGGAAAATGGGCTACAAGTACATACATTTGTGAGGTCATGCCGATATCATACAGCTCTCCAAGCTTATTCCCATTACGGTCCGTTATCTGTATCTCGTTGGGGCCGCTTAGCTCCAGCATATTATGATTGGGCATACCATCGGGTCCTGTCAGCTTTAACGCCATAACAACTCTTGTCGAATCCGCTACCACCTCGTTGATCTCCATCGTGTACCCTTGATCCTTGACCTTGATATTGGGATTGTTGACCAAACCAAGCTCCTGAGACTTTAAAAGCCCGTAATCGACAACATCAGGCGCAAATAAGGAACGGACATATTCCGCTAAGGACGGAGACGCCATGACTGCCAGAGTACTGGATATGAGAAGGATCAATGCAGCCGTCGTGAATGCCCATTTCTGATTGCGAACAGTAAGCCAACGGCTCCACCGTGGAAGACGCGCTTGACTGATCTCCGAGTCCTGACTGTTCCGTACAGATATCGATGGCTGATTGGAATGTGACTCCTGATCATCCAGCAGCAATTCCGGATGTGTTGCTGATTCAGCTTCCGTGCGGACAAAAGCGGTTCGCGGCCCACTCTCTGAGTATACCGTCGTCAGTGCCACATCATCTAATTTGGCCATCAGATCTGCTGTAAATGAACCTGGCAGCGCATCCTCTTGGGGAAACAGCTGGTCTGCCCATTGCGACTGCTCCATCCGACATTCCTCCAACCGCATTCGGCAGGTCGCGCAGCTGCTTAGATGCTGCTGAATTTCTTCAAAGAACACGGGTGCACCCTTGAAGCCACTGCCTTGTAAACAAGCTTTATCCGTGCTTTTATGTACATTCCAGCTGGCCAGAAATAAATCTGCTTCCTCAGCGCTCCAGCATCTCATGAACGTTCACCTCCTTGTCCTTCAGCAACTGCTTCATTTTTTTCTTGGCACGATGCAGATCGTTCTGCACCTTACTGACGGGTATGTCCAGAATGACCCCAATTTCCTCGTAGCTCAGATCATTTGTGTATCTAAGCAGCAGCACCATTCGGTGTTGTGGGGATAAACCCAGCAGCATATCATGAATTTCCAATCTTTTTTCCATTTGCAAATACATAGCCTCAGGGCACTCCATATATTCATGCGCATTCAGGTTGTGTCCGTAGGCAATATCAGCCTGTCTGCGCCTCCATGAATCTCTCAGTAAATTGGCAGCGATCGTATACAACCATGAAGCAAAGCTGCGTTCAATGTGGTGGGAGGATAAGCTGCGATACGCTTTGATGAATGCCTCCTGAGTTAAATCCTGGGCATCCTGCTGCTGCGCACCCATACCTCTAAGCAGCCCATAGACTCGGTCTTTATACCGGTTTACAAGGAAAGCGAAAGCTTCCTTTCCACCTTGAAGCACTTCTTTGATCAGCGCTTCGTCGTTCAACTGATCATCCATAATCGACCTCCACAACATTCTCTACACTATATAGACGCAGCTCAGGCGTAATTCCTTTCATTTTTCACAAAAAAAATACAGCCCACCTGCCATTAGGCAAGGAGCTGCGTCCATATCCCTTTCCTTATCCTTTATGTTTAGTGAAAAGCCCGCCAAAACTCGCCGTTGACTGCAATCAGATTCATGATGCTGGAAAAAGGAATTTTGAATGTCGGAAAACCCGCCACATAGGGCGCAATATCGTAGGGATAAAAATACAGATGCAGTGCATGCTCAGATACATAGAACGGCTGATCCGCCTTGATCCCCTTGTAAGTATCCGGGAATACATACGAATATTGCGGGTCCTGCTTGATTTGCTGTCCTACAATGTCACTTAGCACCGAGACGTAATCACTGTCTGGCTTAAACAAATCCTTCAGCTCATAGATCCGTCCATTCATCAAGTTAATAGGTGTATACAACTTTGTAGGCATCCCATGCGCCGCACCGAACGGAAAATTGTAACCATTCAGCTGAAGCTGCAGCAAATTTTTCTTAAAAAATGAGACGTTAAAATCACCACTATAACTGTAATCAAGCTGAGTATCAGCAGGTACTGGCTTCACTTGTGACAGCTGCTTCAGCTTCTCATTCACTTGTGTTTGTGCGATCTGCGAACTCATTCCTTCTATCTGTGGGTAGTACACCAGATAGTCTTTATTCGGTTTATACTTAAGCTCCCTGACACGATACGGGGAACGTAGCGGGATCACCGTATTGGGCTGCCATACGACATGCCCCCTGCGGTCCACGTACGACAACCTTTGATCGATATTCACTTGAATGAGCGGCTTCATCCACACCAAAGTGCCACTTCCCTCCAAACGTGGAAAGCCCTCTGCGGGTTTGCCGCTTGGATCGATAAAATAAGTATGCTCACCATCCGTGACAGAAGCAAGTCCGTCCTTGAACTCGGATATATCCGTATACACAAACTCCGTGAGCCGCTTGCCAAACAGATCGGCAATGGCATATTTGGAGCCGATATATGGCCGTTTGGGATCAATGGCTTGCCCGATTGCAACCCTTTGTTCCCCCAGCGTACGAATCGTGTTATATTCAGGCTTAATTTCAAAGTTGGCGTCACGATCAATTAAGCCGTATTGTGCAGTGTAGTCCTCGGAAATATCCACGACTGCCCTGTTGTCCTCAAAAGGCAAGGCAGTTCTATACTGTGGTGAAATAATGATTTTGCCGCGTTCATTGATGTATCCGAATTTGCCTGAGGATTCCTTCTGAAAAGGCAGCAGTCCATCTCCCAATGCACCCACATACGCATAAGGATACGATGAGAGTTGTGCTCCATCCCTGTCAATCAAGCTATATAACTTCTTCTTTAGCTTAACAACGGCCTTGCCGGCTTGAAAGTCTCCTGCATCCTCATATTGCGGAGCTATGACCTCATGACCCTGCAAATCCAGATAACCATAGCGTTGGCTTTCGGGGTTGTTTGAGCTTAAATTGGCAAACACCGCTCGTTCATTACTGTAAGGAGCAATATAGCTGTAGGCTTTGTCGGTGACAACCTGACCATTCTCATCCATTACCTTAAAACCCTGACTGTCGATTACAATAGCGCGTCCTTCGGAATAAGAACTGATGGAATCCCATACAGGCGGCACAACCTGCCTGCCCGTAAGATCGATCATACCGCTATGGTCTTTAACCTGCACAACCGCATAGCCATTGCTCTGAAATTGTGCTGCATAATCATACTGGGGCTTGATAACCCATTCGCCCCTATCGTTGATATACCCCCACTTCGTTCCATGAATCGTTAACAATGAAGCGGGAAACAGCGAGGTCGCACGCGTATCAGCCTCCAGCTGAGCCTGCTCCAGCTGAATCAACTTCTGCAAATCCTGCAGCATGTCTGGAGTAGGGTAAGTAGGCTTCATGCTGATTGCTTTGTCAAGCGATACAGCCGCGGCTTCAGGCATATCGGCTTTATACTGCGCATCCGCCAAATAGTACCAATAGAACGCATAATCGGGATGCTTGTTTGTTAATGCCTCATAGTAGCGGACTACCCTTTGAAAATAATAAGGATACACATCCCATGCAGTCGTAAACTGGCCATCGTGCCATCTAAGCACCTCAACCTTGTATGCTTCACCCGTATCGTGGAGCCACAGCGCAATTTCACTCAATCCATCCCGGCCATACCGTCCAGGCATATCCTCGATTTCCACATAACTGTAGTTCATATCAGTTGGGGCTACATCTTTGAAGCCTTGTGCCGTCCATTCATAAACAGACAGCTTTGACCAAATCGAGCCAATCTGCCAGCCGACAATCAAATTGCTGCGGTCACGGCTGGTCACTGGTGCAGCAGTAAGCAGGCTCACCGCATAGCCTGGGCCTTTTAAATAAGCAATGGGTCTCCATTCATTCACCAGCTGCTTGAATATCGTTACTTCATTCTCACCGTTCATCTTGTAAGCGTAGGCTATTTCGGGGATCCCATCCCCATCCAGATCGACCGCAATAGATACGGGACGAGGAGAGTTCGGGTCTACAGTCAGCGATTGCGCAGCTTGGGCGGCATACGCCCGGATCAACTGATTCGTCTGTGTTTCATTCATCATCATCTCAGCACCTCATATGGTTAGTCGCCTATAGCATATGGGCATCTAGCCGAATTGGTGCATGATGAACTGATTGTCAATGGCTGTAATCCTGCGACAATGAGTTTATTCACAGCTTTAAATACAGGAAAAACTATCTATCTTTCAATTAATGGTTTATTGGAGCCTATATGTATGGGAACAGATGCTGTTCTATATTTTCGAGGATTTGAGACAATGCTTATTCAGCCAATCCGTTCTTGAACGCGTAGATGGCTGCTTGTGTACGATCCTCGACACCGAGCTTGGCCAATATGTTTGTCACATGAAATTTAACCGTTTTGATCCCGATAAATAGCTCGTCTGCAACGTCCTGATTCGACCGTCCGGATGCAATAAGCCGCAGTACCTCCATCTCGCGTTCCGTCAGTTCATCGTGGGCTGGGGCGACAGGCTTCGGCTGCCGGAAGCGGTTCATAATTTTTGAAGCAACCTGAGATTCAAGAATAGATTGTCCCTTGACCGCAGCACGTATCGCCTGTGCCACCTCTGCCGCGCGTGATGTTTTCAATAAATAGCTGAAAGCGCCCGCTTCAATAACAGGATACATTTTCTCATCATCCAGAAAGCTTGTCAGCACAACGACCTTACAATCGGGATACAGCTTGAGCAGCTGCTTCGTGGTTTCAATACCATCCATACCTTCCATGACAAGATCCATCAGAACCACATCCGGCTTATATTCTTGTGCCAGACGAATTCCTTCCGCACCATTGCTGGCTTCACCAACTACCTCAATGTCGTCCTCCGTGCTTAACACGGCAGCAAGACCGATCCGTACCATCTCATGATCGTCCACCAGCAATACTTTTATTGCCTGTTCCTCATTCTCCAAGCTCTTCCACTCCTTCCGCTATAATTGGAACCCGAATATCAATCCGCGTGCCCTTACCCGGCGCCGTAATCAGATTCAAGGAACCGCCGATTTCGTTCACACGCTCTTTCATGGTCATAATGCCATAAGAAGCATGCTTCTTTACATCCAGATCAAAGCCGATTCCGTTATCACGGATTAGCAAACGAATGCTTTCTGCCGATGACTGCGTGAGCCTTACCTCCAGACGTGTCGCCTTGGAATGCCGCAGTGCATTCGACATCGCTTCCTGAACAATACGGAACAGGTGATCCTCTATACCCTTAGGCAGATGAATATCGTCCGTCAGCTCTCCCACGATTTCCATAGGCACCTTGGCCGCTAGCTCATCCAGCAGCTCGACCAAGCCTTCTGCCAGCCGTTTGCCTTCCAAATGAACGGGCCGCAAATGCAGCAGCAGCGCACGCATTTCCGATTGTGCGACGGATGCCATTTCCTCAATCAAATATATTTGTCGCTGAGCCTTGTCAAAATCCTTATCCAGTGTACGTCCAACGGCCGTTGCCGTCATCGAGATTGCGAACAGCTGTTGACTGACCGCATCATGCAGCTCTCTCGCCAACCGCTGCCGTTCTTCAACAATTGCCGAATATTTGGCCTTTTGCGCAAGCTGCGCATTGTTATTGGAAAGCCGCTGCAGCGAGCTGACCTGCTCTTCCCATTTTTTCGTAATCTCGTTAAGCTGCTCTCCGAGCCGTCCGATTTCATCCTCACCAAGCGGGGGAACGGTGCGTGTCAAATTGCCCTTTTCCAGTGCGAGCATGACCTCGCCAAGCTGCTCCAGTCGGGATTTCATCTTGCCACTGTACCAGATGCCATATACGCCGCCGATGATAACAACGATGAGAATCAGGGTCAGGCTCATCTGAATCCCTTCACTCCAAGATGTAAACTCTTTGAGATATCCATAATGAATCAGGAAATACACAATAACGCCAAACAAAACAAGGCTGAGCCCAATCGACTCACCCATGCTTCGCCACATCATATTGGTCAGCCGTTTATTGTGCCTTTCCATTAAGCATGTCCTCCCAGCATTCGGATAATTCCTCTATACAATCTTGATATCGATATCAGCGATAATATAGGAAATCATCAGCTTCACCTGCGTATCCGCCGTTTCATAGTTGGCTGTTTGCCACACGGTTTTATTTAAAATGCCTGATTCTTTATTAGGTCCAATCACTGCTTCCCCGAAAATAACGGACGAGGTGACTGACAGCCCCATATCCTCCGGTACGATAATATCCAGATCTGCAATGACGCCCTGCAGAACAAGCGTGACTTCTTTTTGTTCAGGGATCGCATAGGTCAAATCAATCTTCGCTTCGCCAATGACATGCCAAATGGAGCTATTGCGCAATACCCATGGCTCTTTTCCCCAACGCACGCTCTCAATCAAGCTCTTCTTCACATAGCTTTCAGCTCGGTGCAGCTGCCTCGAACGAATATAGAAAAATCCCAAGGATATTAATATAACGGCAAGCAGCAACGAGAAATTACCGCCTAATAAAATAACGAGCCCGATGCCCATCAAAATGTAGCCCTTGCGGGGAGAGGACTTTCTCACCCTATGAATACCGACAAAGATCAGCACAATGGCAAGCACGGTGAAAAAGCCCCAATGATTATTGGAAAGCAAAAATATGCCGACGCCGATCAATACCAGCGCTACATTGCGGTCGTTGCGGTTGCCCTTCCGGTCATGACTGGTGCCGTCTCCGCGGTCGCTTCCCTTCCATTTACGGTCAAATTTCTTCATCCTATGCTGCCTCCTTTCCTATGCTGATTCTGGGTGATAGTATATGACACCTATGCATATGCATTGACTCTAATCCTTATATAGGCGGAAAAGCCATAGCGGCTTTGAAATGGCCCTATGGCTTTTTGCCTTACCAAGCATATCACAATTCGGTATCCACTCAAAGAGGATAATGCGAACAAATTACTGTGACTTTTCTGTACCCAGCTTCTCTTTTAACAGCTGCAGCTGATCATCGACTTTCTTTTGCTTAGCCGCGTCTACGCTGCTCGCAGGTGTGTAGCCAACTCCACCCGAGTATGCACTGCTGCCCACGTATGGTTTGCGAGCAATTTCAGCTTCCACTTCAAGGGTTACAATCTTGTCTTCCATACGTCTAAAGCCTTTTGCTGCTTGACCGCCTTCGATGACATTGTGTGCACTGACTTGTGCCATCTGACGCTGTGCTCTCGCCAGTTGAGCACGAGATACCAGCTCACTGCGCTTGTTGCGCATTTGATAGAACGCATCCTTCATCTCATGAAGCTGTTGAACGAGCTCGGCAGCCTGCACCTTGGCCTGCTCATGAGAGTCGGCATACTCGGTAATTTTGCCTTCGTAATACAGCTTTTGTTCCAGAGCCTGACGAGCAGCCAATTCCTGACCATTCTTCAAGGCTTCCTTAGCTTGCTCTTCACGTTGATCAGTTAAACGAATCGCTTCTTCATAACGTTCCTTCAGCTTACGCTCGTTGGCAATCTGGCGGGCTACCGTTACTTCCGCTTGAGCAATTTCTTCCTCCATATCACGCAAATACTGGTTCAACATAATAATCGGATCTTCAACTTTATCCAAAATTTCATGCAGCGATGCCTTCGTCATGTCCTTAATTCTTGAAAATACTCCCATGGTTTACACGTCCCCTTTAGTTTGTTGGTTTTTTTCGTATTGCGCTACTTTGGCACGAAGCTCTTCGATTTCTTTCCACATTGCTTTCTTCTCAATATCCTTCATCAAGTCATCCAGATTGTCGCCTGCTTGACCTTGTCCGTTCGCTTGGGAGCCTTGAAAGCCAGCTCCATTTGCTCCGAATGGGTTGTTGTACTGACGATATTCATTGCGTTTATGCTTGCGATAGCCACAGCCATGTTTTTTTCCATTCCATTCCTGTCCCCATGGCTGTTGTCCCCATCCAGGTCCAGCTTGCCCATTCCAATTCGGTGCCCCGGCACCTTCGAATCCGTAACCCGGACCAAACGGTCCATGATCACGCGGCTCCTTCGGAATAACCAGTGCAGCAAGGAAATACAAGACAATTACGACTCCACCGGAAAAGAATGTGGTGAACACCAGAATCAAACGAATCCAGGTTGAATCGATTCCTAAAGTTTCTGCCAAGCCACCGGACAGACCGGTTACATATCGGTCCGAACGTGAACGAAATAATCTACTCATGATCGCATCCAGCCCTCCTCCTGCAATTTAACCTTGAGTTTAGCCATCTCCTGATCCAGCGCTTGCGAGGCTGCCGTTCCTACGGCTTGCAGCACCTCACGTCCATGGCTTCTCACTTCACGCAATGCACGCGCTGCCGATTCCATATCGGAGACCCGCTCCTCTAACCGATCGAACATCCGCGGCTGCTCAGCGCCAATTCCGCCACCCATACCGCGCAGCCGTTCGTTCATCCGCTGCTGCAGGCGCAGGCTCTCCAATCGTGCAATGTAATAGCTGCGTTTGGAAGCAATCTCCTCGTAATCTGCTTTGAACTGCTGAAGCTGGCTTTCCAGCTCGACAATGCCAAGCTTGCTTTGATCATACAGTGCCTTGTACTGCACACTGCGTTCCTCCTGCTGCAGCTTTTCCTGAAGAGCTATGCGGGCTACTTCATCCTCACCAGCCTTCAATGCCATCAGCGCTTGCTGCTCGCGGCGCTCCATTAATTGCGCAGCCGTCATATACTGCTGTCTCAGCCCGGAGGCGTGTGACAAGCACTGCTGCAGGAGGCGCTCCGAGTCTCGAATTTGCTCGGCCTGTGAGTTCAAATATTTATCAATCAGTCGAACCGGATCTTCTGAATTTTCAAGCATTTCATTGAACGTAGCAACCGTAATATCTCTGAATCGTTTGCCTAAACCCATACTCTTAACCACCTTCATCTTGGAATCTGACTATAAGTCTTAATAAGCGCGTGATTTTCTTTTCAAGCTAGATATTCCATATACGATTAACCCTATGGCAACTATAATGGCAATCACACCGGACAACTTCACGATCAGCACCAGCGAACCGATGGCAATCAGGATCAGACCGATAATCGTACGATCATTCCGAAGTCCCAGATAACCAAGTCCAATCAACGCAACCGGGAATAAGTAACTCATGATGTGCCCCATGTGCAATCCCATTTTGCTAAGCAGAATCATGACACCAAATGCTATAAGCGCTAACGCCAAACCGCTGTTTCGATTCAACCTCATTTATGTATTCACCGCCTTTCGTTGTGATGTCCCTTGCTCATGTCTTTATTCTAGACCACACAACCCTTTTTCAAAACGGACCTGCGGCGGTATTTCATACTGGACCAAAGTCGGGGCACCTATGCGACCTCAGGCGACAACTATGGATTTACGCTTAAAGCATCAACAGAAAAAGCGCAATCCGCCATTCCCGGCAGCTTGCGCTTCTTCTGTTGCTTCCTTATTTCAGACCCGTACCTAAATCATTAGGATGACACCGACTCCACCACCGAACGGTACACCAAACGGCCAATTGCATTGCCGATATCTGTTGCTGTCCCGGCATGCTGGTGAACGCCACCTTGAAAGTAATGAGAATCACAGGCAATCACTATAGCATCAGAGGTCGTTCCCGTAGCGATCAGCTCTGTCTCCGGGTCCATGATCGACATATCTTGAAGTGCTGCCGCTTTGGCTTCCGTAGCCGCCATAATGCCCTCAATCATAGCCGAAGCAGTCATTGAGCCTTGGATAAACATCAAGATGTTGATCGTTCCCGGTCGATAAGATGAATAAACCGTCCGTTGCACGCCCGCCCTTGCTGCGTTCCCCACACCGCTGGTTGTACACACAACGAGACCGTACTGGTCACCGATCTCCTCTTGAACAGATGTGCGGTGTAAATGAGCCGCCGTCATCAGTCCTACTGTTTTATTTAATGGATAACCAAATTCAAGGATGAGACTTTCCAAAGTTTTTTCGGGCATACTGCAATCAAAATCTTTGGAGACGTGTAAATTAACAAAATGAGATGAGTTTCCCAAACCACCACCCCATAAGGCACTACCCAGCGTGATAAATCCCGATTGCGTATGAACCACGATATGTTGTTGTTTTAATTGAATGGAAAGCTCAGGCCAGATTGCCGAATGATATGAGGTTGTCGTTCCTTCAAAGGGTTGTGCCATAGAAATCACTCCGCTTCGTAACCAGCTCCAGTTTAAAAGAAATCAGGCAAATAAGTCTGACGACGCGGTATCAAGGCTTCGAGTCTCCTTATCGACTCCTCAGAGCCCTGCAGCCGGTTAATGCTATGCAGAAACTCGGGACGCTGATAGCCCATGAACATCGCAGCAAGCGTCGAAATATCACATTCCACAGCCAGCTCGTTCAAGTCGGTTTGCCCTGCTTGAAGCTTTTCCACCTTGGCGGTGCCAAAGGCATCTATCTTAATTGTAAAGCTGCCATCATTCCATTCGGCATGGCGATCCCGGATGTGCAGGGTCAGTTCAGTTTCTCTCATTCCTGTTCCCAACAGATCATCCGCCACTGCAAACGGAAACTGCTCCAGAAAGCTAACGACGTCAACAATTCGCGCCATAAAATAAGGCACCAGCTCCTGCTTGATCCGCGGATTGTCCAATAAAAACGATAGACGATTATCGGCAGGTGCTTGCAGCGTAACCTTTTCAATCATCGAATCATGATCTGCTATGAACTTCCATAATGCCTGCTCTGCTTCATAATTCAAAGCAATCATCTCATGAATTTTGCAAATGCTATTCTTAACATCATAAAATACATACCCGCCCGGTACCCCCGCTTCGTCACGATACACGGCAGCTGTTCCTTTTTTGGATGCAAAAATGCGCCGCTTCCACCACTGCTCATCCCGATCCAGCGTGCCGTTGTAACGAACTGCATAGCTGCGATAAATCCCATTTAACAAGGGAATCTGATCATCCACACGCACAATGCTCCCCGTCTGCAATGGAAGCTTGGGCAGCATAGCTGTTGGAATCTCATATTTCATATAATCCGTGTAGGTTTCCCAACCAAATTTACGATAAAAGGCGAATTGGAACGGATGCAGGAACGATAAAGTTTGGCCTTGTTCCTTCATGACACGCAATGCGTTATGGAGCAGCCCTGTAACCAGGCCGCCGCGGCGATATTCAGGCCATGTTGCTACTCCAGCAATTCCCCCCATTTCAAAGCGCTTGCCATGAAGCCACGTATGCAGATCAAGAATCGACAGTCGGGCTGCCAGCTTGCCATCCACATAAGCGCCCCATGATTCCTGTTCATTGAAAAAAGCAAATCGTTCCTCCCGCTGCTGCGGAGTCAGCTCCATCTGAAAAGCGAATTCGGATAAAGCGAT
The DNA here is from genome assembly GCF_038000305.1 of Paenibacillus sp. FSL H8-0034. Taxonomy (NCBI): domain Bacteria; kingdom Bacillati; phylum Bacillota; class Bacilli; order Caryophanales; family Paenibacillaceae; genus Paenibacillus; species Paenibacillus sp. FSL H8-0034. Next base: position 1,420,696 of record NZ_JBBOBS010000001.1, on the reverse strand, counting down.
ACTATCCGCGGCATGCTCCTTATGAATTTGACGAATGTCCAATGTACTCATCCCTATTTCCTCCCATTCCATAACCTTACATTTATTATACTAGTGAAGGCTAGCTTTTTAAACCACCTGCAAGCACGATGGATCCTCTTGGCGTTTCACTGTCGGCATCCGGTTCAAGCGTAATCGCAACAGTGTCGTAATCCTTCGGTTCAAATGTAAAATATACGACGCCTTTGCCATCTTGAGGGGAGAGCGTTCCTGCGCTCACGGGTTGATTATCTTTGATGAGCCAGACCTGAAAGACCTCCTGCTGATTCACTTGAGGTAGATCATCAGCTTGTACGATCAAGTGCGTGCCTTTACTATCGATGACAATGGAAGCCAGACCTTTGGATACAATATTTTCCGCCGCCGGATTCAACGTGACGATTTTATTAACCTGCATGCCCGCTGCAGGCTTACTCGCAACAGCCAGCTTGCTGTTCAGTCCAACCAGCTCGGTTTGCAGCCCGTTGACCGTCTCTTGTATGGCAACCAAATCCGCCTGCAGCCCACCCAGGCTGCCTTTAAGCGAATAGGCATACAGCCCGAGTCCGATTACAGCGGCTGAGAGTCCAAGACTTGCGAGCCTCCAGTAACGAAGCTTTTGATCTGCTTTGCCTTGACTGGATATGCGGCTGAGCTCCGTAACCTTGGACGAATCGTCCATCGCTTGCTGTTCTTCAGCAGCCTGAGTTGAACGGCTTGCCCGTATGGTTTTCAAAGCGGTTCCCGAACCAGCCATCGCATCGAGCTCCGAGACAGACCGAATCACCACATCCTGTACCGGATGGCTAGCTGCCGTACTATTCAATACATGATCCAGAACTCGTTCTCGCATCCCTTGCGGCACTTCTATCGGTTCGGAGGCAGCTGGCAGTAAATCAACAACTAGCTGCAGCTCAATTAATTGATTACGACATACGGCACAAGTTTTCAGATGCTTCTTGAACTGGGCTGCTTCCTCTTTCGTTAAGCCATCCAAAGCATACAGCTCTACCAGCTCACACATCAGATCTGTTCGTTGGTTACTCATTGCTGAACTCCCTCCTTCCCCCATCGGATAGACGCCGCTGAAGCTGCTTCATGGCTAACCGAACACGACTTTTAACGGTCCCCAAAGGGATGGCGTACTTGTCCGATACCTCCTGATGCGTATATCCCTGATAGTAGATCCATTCGACGACTTTTTTCTGATCCTCGTTCAAATCATCCAAAGCGGCCTTTACCTGCTCACCGACCCACTTCTTTTCCACGTTCAGTTCTGTATTCATCCGTTCATCCGCAACAAATTGCAGCTGATCAGGCTCAGCCATAGATTGCGGTGTACGGCTTCTTTTTTTTCTTAATAGATCAATCGTAATATTGCGTGTCAACGTGAACATCCAGCTCGTCAGCTTGCCTTGTGCGCCATCAAAGCGCTCGGCTGTTTGCCAGATCCGCAAAAACAGCTCCTGTACAATTTCCTCGGACATCATCGTATCTCTTACCATACGATAGGCGAATGAATAGATTGGTTTTTCATAATGATCATACAGCTGCTTTAAAGCCTCTTCATCTTTAGCTGAAATTCGCTTCATCAGCTCTTGGTCGGGCATTAAACCGTTCATGAAGGATCTCCTTTCAGGCGACTCTCCCTCTTATACTTCTATTCGCAAATAAACTCTCTCTGGATTCACAAGACCAAATTCTGCACGCAGAAGAAATCCCCATGAGCCTTAGCAGGTATGCAACAGGTATAAGGAAAAATCGACGATGTTCTCTCTCGTGCCATTGTAACCCAGTTCAAGGATGAATTCCATGATATGTCAGCTATCATAACGAACATTTCGCATCCATTGCACTACGCAATACTTTATGGGTAACCGAAATAATCAAACGCCAAAAGGGTGCTTTCCATTGATTTGGAAGACACCCTGAAGCATTGTTAGCATTCTGTTCGAAACCATCGTAAACAGCAAAGACAACACCGATCATAAGACTATGAAATAGCACCTAACCGTTCATGATCAGATAAGTATCGTCTGCCTGTGAAGTAATAAACGGGCTCGGCTGACCCAAGGAGTATATATACAGCAGATGCATCGCACGGGTACATGCCGTATAGAACAGCTTGCGCTCATTCTCACGACTATACCGCTCACGGGACCCATTATAAATAATGACCGCATCAAACTCCACACCCTTGGCTAGATAGGAAGGGATAATGAGCACACCTTTTTCAAAAGACGGCGTTTGCTTCGTGATCAGACGCAGCGGGAGCTGTTCACGCAGCGCTTCATATACTTCTGCACTCTCGTTCGCTGTTTTGCAAATCACGGCTATCGATTCATATTGGTCAGCAATAAGCGTCTGCAAATCAGCTTTCATACGATTGTGCAGCAATTCCAGCTCCGAAGCCACAATAACCTTCGGTTTCTCTCCGCTACGATTAAACGGCACGATATGTTCACCGCCGGGTACCATCCCTCTTGTGAACTCAACAATCTCTCGCGTGGAACGGTAGCTGCGCATTAACCGAATCAATTCGGTTTGTTCGGCACCATAAAGCTTGGCAATCGGGTCATGCTCACCCAAGGAGGAAGCATGGGCATAAATCCCCTGATTCACATCGCCTAAAGCGGTCATACGGCAGCGAGGGAACAATCGTTTGAGAAAATGAAGCTGGAACGGCGAATAGTCCTGAGCCTCATCGATAATGACATGGCGGATGCTCGTATTCGTCTGAAAGCCCTGAACCTGCTCCAGCAAATACAGGTAGGGGGTTACATCCTCATAAGCAAGCTCTGACTGCTCCAGCCGCTGAATCGTCTGACGACTGATTTCAGGCCAATACTCTGGTATACCGGCTTCTCCCGACAAGCTCGCCAGCAGTCCTTCCTTATCAAATAACTGCCGATACAGCGCTCGTACATTAATAAAGCGCAGCTGCTTAACACGTCGCCGCAGCGGCTTTAAGCGATCGTGGACAACCATGCGGGCCAGATAGCTTTTTTCCACATCAAAGTCATCGAACGTCGTGCCTTTGTCCTTTTGAATGCGCTGCTGCTCTTTATAGGCGCGCCGGTAATCATCGACATCGAGCAGTTCAATCTCTTCTTCCACCCAAGGCATACTCCGCTCCAGCTTTTCAAAAGCACTGATTTCCTTCAGCAGCCAATCACGCAGCAGCACTACCCGGTTAGCCAGACGAATGGAGGAATCAAAGCTGTAAAATCGTTCCTTGATTCGGTTCGAGGACACAACCTCACGACCTTTAAAGCGAATGGAAATAAACTTCATCCCCTGCTGCTCCAGCCAGGTTTTATACGCATCCATAACCATCAAATAGTCCACGGACGACTTGTAGCGGATACCGCTGTTTCTGGCTGCATACTCGATATCCTCTGGTGTGCTTAAGACGTATTCGATCTGGATAAAAGGATCCTCGAGCTGAAAGTCACGGCCGATTCGGCTTTCCAAATATTGCTGGAATGTCGTTTGCAGCATATTTTCCTCGCCAAGCTCAGGCAGCACGGTCGATACGTAGCTGTTGAACATCGGGTTCGGTGAGAACAGCAGCATCTGGTCAGCCTGCAGCGTTTCGCGATTTTTGTATAACAGGTAAGCCACCCGCTGAAGCGCCGATGACGTTTTGCCGCTGCCTGCGGCCCCCTGAACAATCAGCATACGGCTGCGGTCATTACGGATGATCTGATTCTGCTCCTTTTGGATCGTGGCGACAATACTCTTCATTTGCGCATCCGAGCTGCGGCTCAGCACCTGCTGAAGCAGCTCATCACCGATTGTAACACCGGTATCGAACATCAGCCGAATATCGCCTTCACGTATGACATACTGCCTTTTGAGCAGCATCTCTCCTTCAATGGAGCCTCCGGGAGTTTCATAGGCGGATGGGCCCGGCGGGTAATCGTAATAAAGGCTGGACACGGGCGCACGCCAATCATAGACAAGAAAGGTATCATCCTTCTCGTCCATAAAGGACGCAATACCGAGATAAATCATCTCTGTTTGTTGCGTGCCCGTTTCCTTAAAATCAATTCGGCCAAAGTACGGCGACTTGACCATACGATTCAGCTTCTTCAGCGCAGAATAAGCCAGACGGTGGGTACGTTCCCGTTCGGACAGCATCTCCACCTGCTGCTTAAGGTTGGATAAGGTTTCGGCTGCATCCTCAGCCGTACCCATATTGACCGTGACATCATCCCAGAAATGAGCACGGATATCTACAACCTCGCCCCTAACCTCACCGACCTCTCCTTCCAGCTGCTTGATTTGCTGTTCCATCAAGCCAACAACGTTATTAACACGCTGCTGCTCCTCATTCCATTGCTGTTCTGTCATGCTCATTCAAGCCGCCCTCTTTCAAAAATAGTGAGTTAGGTAAGGTTATTCAGGAATATCATTGACAATGCATTAGTATTAATGTTATACTTAGATAAAGATATTCACGTTCGGATTACGTTGTTTTCAGACTATTTCTTATTCTAACATTTACAGCCTCCAAAATCAATATAGGAGGCTGTTTGCCGTTTCTGTCTACATGTCTACAACTGAATCTATGTAATGATGAGCTTGGAAGGCCATTTCTATCCCAGGCATGACAAAAAGGCTTCGCCGTCCCCTTGGGATTGCGAAGCCTATATTGTGTACTTCTTATCAGCTCTGGAACGATCTAATCCAGATTAAGTCGCCACTCTTACATGATAAAAGTAAGCACGGGATCACCCTAATTCAAATTGCAGCTTGACTGCACCTTAAGCGCCGCTTATAATCACTAACGTTTCTATCGTTCACCGCATCCCTTATTAATCCAAATGAAGGCAGGTATTTAATCATGTCCCTTCGGATCGTCATCCTTATCGCACTCAGCTTTCAAATCATGCTGTTCAGTACCCGGCCTATCATGTCCCTGTACGCCTTGCAGTTGGGAGCCAGCACCTGGGAGATCGGCATGCTGACAGCAGCATTCGCTTTTTTTCCATTCGTATTGGCCGTTCATATCGGAAAAATAACGGACTTCATCGGAGACCGTCTGCCCGTCATATTTGGCATGATCGGCCTGACCGTCGGTGTCGCTTTACCTTTCCTGTTTCCTCACCTATGGTCGCTTTATGTTTCTCAGGCGATTATCGGAGTATCTCAAATTTTTGGCGTCATTTCTCTGCAAAATGTAATTGGAAACATATCCACCAAAGAAAACCGCGATCATCAATTCGGCCTATACAGCACGGCTATTGCCTCAGGTGGCTTGATCGGTCCTGTTCTAGGGGGATATTTGGCCGAGCTGATATCCTATCCTTTCGCTTACTTCGTTGCGGCCTGCATCGGGGTCTTACCTATTTGCTTATCTTTCCTGATTCCACATGTAGAACGCAAGAAAAAAGCCGATACAGAGAAAACAGGCTCCTCGCTCCAATTGCTCAAAATCCCCCTGCTGCGCAAGGCGCTCGCTTCCAGTGCTCTCGTTCTGTATTCAAGAGATATATTTGTCGCCTACTTTCCACTGTTCGCCAGTCAAATGGGCTTGTCAGCCACAGATATCGGCTGGATTATTACGATACAAGGATTAACCATGGTGATCGTCCGTTTTTCGTTAACCCGATTGAGCGGCAAGTTCGGGCGAGGTCGTGTGCTGCTCGGCTCTATATTGGTCGCTGGATTGTCCTTCCTGTTAGTACCCTTGTCCAGTAATGCAATCTTGTTTGGGGTGCTCAGCGCGTTTATGGGGGCTGGGCTCGGTTGTGGGCAGCCTCTATCCATGACGACTACCTATAATGCTTCGCCAAAGGACCGAACCGGAGAGGTGCTTGGTCTACGGCTTGCCATTAACCGCCTGTCGCAGCTGGTGGCACCTATGATGTTCGGGCTGCTGGGTACATGGGCAGGTGTCGTTTCCGTCTTTTACGTCAGCGGTGCTTTTCTAATTGGCGGTGCTTTTTTGACCAAGCAGACAACGGAGGAAGATTTTGAAGAGCAGAAACCAGCAAGCCCATGAGCCAAACTCCCGCGATTCAATGACAGTTCTACATCCACCCTTGCGGCCCCTGTCCAATCAGTTCACATCCCTCTGGCATATGATGGAGTGTGCCTGCTGAAAGAGGGATTTCGAATGAGCGCTATTGGCGGATTACACACCAGTACAGGTGTGATTCTTGTATTATTTATCCTTCTTGTAATTATTTCCCGTACTTTTTTGTAAGCCGTAGTAACGGACAACCGATTTAGTTGTCCGATAATATTGCACTCATATTGCACTCAAATAGTTGTTTCCATTAGTAGAATACGAATAAAACAACACCAAACCCTCCATGCACAGCCGGTTCGCTCTGCATGGGGGTTCTATATTCAATAACACAATTGATTTCAATTGGAATACATTTACATTATATTTCAACAAACGCTTACTTATATATGGGTTTTGTTAAAGCAAAAGCACTCTAACCAGCTCTTCCCGTTCGGCGCCACGCCCACCCGCAGGTATATGAATCAGACAGTCGGTGTCCTTGATTGATATCATAATACTCGATTTATCCTTGCCGGCAGGCTCGACATATACCCGACCTTCCTGCAGCTTCATCGTACCTCGTACATATCGTGGATAGGCGGAGCCTTTGGTATTGTCGGCTTGCAAATATCCTTTTATTTCTGCATGCTTCCGTTCTTCGCACCCAAGAATTCCTTTTAAATAAGGACGGACAAACAACTCAAAGCCTACAAAGCTGGCACCGGGATTACCCGATAAAGCGAACAGCAGCTTCCCTCTCCAGAATCCGACTGAGGTCGGGCTTCCCGGTCGCATAGCGATTTTGTTAAATAGCAGCTGACCATCCCAGCGCTCGAATACATCTACCAGGACATCCTTATCTCCTACGGATACGCCACCTGTCGTGATGATCAGATCCATATCCTCCAATGCCTCCAGCAGTGATCTTTCCACCTCTGCCGGCTCATCTGGTAAAATGGTCATTATGACGGGCTCTCCGCCCGCCTCGGTCACTTGGGCAGCCAGCATATAGCTGTTGCTGTTGCGAATTTTCCCTGGCTCCAGCTGCTTTCCCACCTCCAGCAGCTCCGAGCCTGTAGAAAATATTGCCACACGCGGCTTACGAAATACACGTACCCGATCAAATCCAAAAGTAGCCAGCACTGCCGCCTCACCAGAACGAATGATTCTGCCCGGCCGCAGCAGTACCTCACCTGACACTACTTCTTGTCCAATCGGAGTTATATTGTCACCTTCGGCCATTTGCTTGTGAATACATACCTCTTGATCAGCAAGAGTGTTCGTCATTTCCATCATTATGACCGCATCCGCACCTTCTGGAACAACCGCGCCTGTCATGATTCGTGCAGCTTGTCCTTGCCCTACGGGAAGAGACGGCATCGTTCCGCAAGGGATCATTTCGGTAACAGCTAATTTAACGGGCCGATCCGGTGCCGATCCTATACTATCTGCCGCGCGCAGCGCATAGCCATCTACACCGGAGCGGCGAAAATGCGGAACCGGATGGTCGGCCGTCACCATAACGGCTAATCGCCGTCCAAAACTGTCAACAAGCCCTACTTCCTCTGTCTCCTGCAGACGCACGTAATGGAGGACTGCTTGCTGCGCATCCTCCACCTGGATCAGCTTTCGCTGAAATCGATATTCTGTCACCGTGTCCATTACCCTCCGATCTGCGACATTCTGCGTAAAGTGGGACTATGACTTTGCTGTTCACTTAACAGCGCTTTTGCCATTTCGTGACTCTCCGGCTTCACATCAAGTGCCTTCAGAAACAGCTCTGCCAATGCCAGATCATCGCCGATACGAGAACGCACATTAAACTCATCAGACCAGTAGAGACAAGGCTTAATGTTACCATCCGCCGTTAACCGCAGTCGGTTGCACGTTTCGCAAAAGTGGTCACTAATCGGATGTATTAAACCAAACGATCCAAGCGCACCTTCGATTCGATAATTTTGCGAAGGCCCGTTGCCATACACTTCACCAGAGGGTAACGCCGTCCATCCTCTTTCCACACATCTATCCATCACAGTCGTTAAAGGGACATATTTGCTTTTCCAATTCGAATCATCATGGCCGATTGGCATATATTCAATAAACCGCACCTGTACATCGCGGGTCATAGTCATCATCAGAAAATCATCAATTTCATCATCATTCAAGCCCTTCATCAGGACTACATTCAGCTTGATCGGATACAGACCTACACGATAAGCGGCTTCAATACTAGCCAATACGCGGTGAATATCGCCGCCTCTTGTAATGAATGAGAATCGATCAGCACGCAGTGAATCCAAACTAATATTAATACGCGTTAATCCTGCTGCACGCAATTTATCCGCTCTTTGTGCAAAATATATGCCATTCGTGGTCAAAGCAATATCTTCAATGCCGGGAATCGCGGATAGGCGAGCGATTAGCTGCTCCAGATTTTTTCGGACCATCGGTTCTCCACCTGTAATCCTCAGCTTGCGCACACCGAGACCAGCGAGAACCCGCACAACCTCATAAATCTCATCAAAGCTGAGCATTTTGTCCTCAGGCTCAAATTCCATACCCTCCTCAGGCATACAATAGACGCAGCGCAGATTACAGCGGTCCGTAACGGAAATGCGCAAATAATCATGAACACGACCAAAACGATCCTGGAGTATATCCGCCATATGCATTCACCCCGTTTCCTTAGATTGTAGAACAATCAAAAAGTAAATCATGCATAAGTTTCACAGTCTATTTCACTGGCCTATGCAGTTTTTCCAAATCAGCGGGTTCATTGACATTGACAACAAAATTCAACGTGATCTCTTGCTGCACGAACAAAGACTCTTCACCGACTGCACTGCTCGCAAGCTCAATTAATGCCATCATCCGGTAGCACTCCTCATCCAGCAGCTGATCGATTATCGTCTTACAGGACCGATGATAGATCGCGTGCAGCGGCTGCAGTCTGCCCGCAATCTGCGGCAGCGCAATCTTGTACGCCTCGCCCTTGCTGCGCCTCAGTTCCAGCAGCAGTTGAGCAGCCGCTGCCGAAGCAAAGGGCATATCACAAGCAACGACCCATAGCTCCTCGTACCTTGCCTCAGCCATTGCAGCCTGCATACCCGCAAGCGGACCTTTTCCCGGATTCAGATCCCTTATGATCCGTACATTCACTTGCTGATTGGACAAAAACAGCTCGAATAGTTCGGGTTGATTGGCTACAATGATAATCTCACCACACAGCTTGCTCAGCTCTTCCAGCTGCCGCTCGATGAATCGCTTGCCATCCAGCTGCAGGAGCGCCTTCATGCTGCCGCCCATCCGACGGTTGCTGCCACCGGCTAAAATGACTCCAGAGATCAAGTACAATCACCCTCCCCAAGTGCAGTACCCTCCCCAGCCCTCCCTGGAAGGGAGGGACCCAAAGGGCGCTGCCCTCTGGACTCCCTGTATCGTATGCACGCTTTAGTGTGTTATACACGCTTTTCGTCCCCACGGGACACGCTTACTTTAATTGTATGTTAGATGATTGACTGTGTGTATTCGGGGCGCTTTTCGTCCCCACGGGACACGCTTAGTTTCGATTATTAAAACAATTAATCAAGCAACCCTATTCAGGGGTCTCTAAGCGTTTTTCGAAAGAAGCTCGCCAGCTGTCGGACAGGGCACCGACAGACAGTAATTGGCGAATAGCGGTGGTATCGGATTTATCGACATATTTGAGACGGTTGGCCGTAGTAACTGTAATAGCAAGCGGCTGTCTCTCGACCAGACGGAATGTTTGCCCTGCTGAGACACGTCCCTCTTGCAGGACGCGAAAGTAATAACCGGTATAGCCTGTTTCCTGCACCTGTACAGGGAGATCCTTGATTCCATGCTTAACTGCAAGCTTAAAACACGGCTGCCGGGGCTGGCTAAGCTGGACGACAGCTGTACCAATTTCATACGTATCCCCGATATGAATATCAGATTCGAGTGATCCCTCGATTGTGAAGTTTTCTCCAAACGCTCCATATGGAAGCTGCCTCTGCAGCTTTTCCTGCCAATAGGTATAATGCTCGGCGCAATAGACGCAAACTGCTTTGTCAGCTCCACCGTGATTCACCAAGTCTGCCTGCCCATCTCCCTCCAACTGGGTCGTGGAGAGCAGCAGCTCCTGATCTACGGGATTTTTGAAAATTCCGGTTTGTACAGGTTTTCCCTGATAATCGACCGTAACCGGCATACTGATATTTAATGAAACCAGCTTCATGTCCATAAGCCTCCCGCTCGCCTGTCAACTGTCCTGCGCGAGCTCTTTTCCTTCTACTATAAAATAAAAAGTCAGTGGAGGCTATACGAAATTGCTAAAACGGTCAGATACATCATCTCTGCAACATCGCAGCTCATACGGCAAAAGGAGCCGAACTGTCTAAGACAGCTTGCTCCCCGGTACCCAAGCATCATTATCGTAGCCGCGAACCTCCCAATAACCGATATGCTCTTCATCAATCAATTCGACCGCCTGCAGCCATTTGACTGATTTGTAAGCATACATTTTCGGGACGATCAGCCGGACAGGCCCTCCCAATTGATTTGGAATCGGTTTACCGTCCATTAACACCGCAACCATCACATCTTCCATTTTAACCTGCTCCAGTGACAAACAGTCCGTATACACCTTGTCGCCCGAATACATTTTGGCATAACGTGCTGCGCCCTTCACTCCAGCCATTTGAAGCAGCTCCGACAGCGGAATCCCTTCCCAGGTTACCTTATACACCGACCAGCCGGTCACACAATGAAAATCACTCACCTGTACCTTACGTTTGAGCTGCATAAACTGTTCCCAGTTCCAGGTTATTGGTTTATCCACCAAACCCGATATCGAAAACTGCCAGCTGTCGCTCGAAAAGGCCGGGATGTCCGTAACTGTATATATACGGAACTCGCCTTTCAGACCTCCTCCGACAGGAGGACTCGATTCGGCAAGTGCAACAGGCTTTGGCTGCATTTGATTGGCATCGGACGCATAAATCTGGTCCAGCTCAGCGCCCCCGGTGTCCGAAATACTTTTCATCCAACGGTAAAAATAAGGACCTACACCGAATACCAGCAGAAGCCCAATAACGGTACGCAAAAAAGTCGCCCGCGAGATCGGTGCATTTTTCAAAAATTCCACAAATTTTTGTGGACTCATAGCACTTGCTGCCACTATCTCTCCTGAACCAGATCCCGTTTCTGCTCCTGCCACACCCGCCGTTTCCCTTTTATCCTTCAGCAGCTGTCTCGCTGCTTTCTGTTCCTCAGATCGCATCGTTTTGAGCCAACGGCTTCGTGAAATCGAATGATACAAGGCGTACGGGATTCCGACCCAAGTGAACAAGTCATGCAGCACCAGTGAAACGTTACTCCACACCGGAGGCAGGTTGTGGAACTGCCACAGAATAAGTCCTGTAATCCCCCAGCCTATGAGTAAAAACAGCACAACCGCTAAATTCCACCGCTGCTTTAATCTCGTTTTGAGCTGCTTCCAATGCTTCGGAATCAACGGCAGGTACAAGGCAATGAGAACAACGGACGCGATACCGAGCACAATATGAGCCTGCTTCAGAACTACACGAAGTGCGCCCAAATCACCACGAATCGTTGGGACATAGAGCACAACACCCGTAATAGCCAGCAAAAGTATAACCCAAGCGTTCCATGCGTGCAGCCTTGATAATTTTTTGCCGTAAGATTCCTTTAACCAATCTCTCCATCTATCCATTTCCGCACCGCCTTTCCTGTTTACATCAATTCCTTGATGGTGCTGCAGCCCTCTACACCAATCTTCCTCACCGCTGAACCACAGGTACCGTAAACCAGAACTGACTTCCTTTTCCAAGCTGACTGCTTACTCCCACCTGGCCTCCGTGAATTTCCACGATCGATTTGGTTATCGCCAGACCAAGCCCGGAGCCGCCGCTCGCCCTGCTGCGTGAATGATCCGTCCGGTAAAAGCGCTCAAACAGCCGAATCTGCTCCTCTTCAGCAATGCCCTCACCTTGATCCTCCACAGTAACCAATACGAACCCGTCCTTCGGCATTTGCGCGTAAATTCGAATCTTACCTCCATCAGGAGAATGACGCAGCGCATTATGGAGCAAATTGGAAACGACCCGTTTAATTTCATTAGGCATAATCGAGACGGGTGGCAGCCCCTCAGGAATATGTCCTTCCACTTCGATTCCTTTATCCTCAATTTGCAGCAGATGGCTTTGCAAGGTTTCGACAATCAGATTATCCAGATGATACGCCTCAGGCTCAAAGCTTTCCGCACCTGCCTCCCTGCGTGACAGGTCGAATAAATCATTGATCAGACCACTCAAACGCTGGGTTTCCAGACGAATCGTACTCAGGTAACGCTGGTACGTATCCGGGTCCTCGATTAAATCATCCTGCAGAGCCTCAACAAACGATTGAATCGAAGCCAACGGCGTACGCAAATCATGCGACACGTTGGCCACAAGCTCACGCCGCGAAGCCTCCGAGGATCGCAGCTGCTGGAAGCTTTCATTCAATTGACGGCTCATTTCATTAAAATGAACAGCCATCGCCTGAAACTCCACAGGTCCGATCAGCGGCAGCTCCCCACGAAAATCTCCCTGCGCAATCTGCTGAGATTCCCTACTGATCATATCAATGGCCCGCTCAATTGGTCGCGTCATGATCAGATGTACAATCAAGGAAAGGATTCCTGCGCCAACAGTTACAAGAGTAAGCCATATCAATTCATCCAGCGTCAAAAACATCTTCCTGTAGCTGACAAGCAAGCTGATCAAGATGGCAGCAATACTAACCAAACTCGTTAACAGCAAATAGGTGCGCAGGCCCACCGAGCCCATAAACCGGTTCATCCCGGCTCGCCCCCTTTTCCGTCAAACTTGTAACCGATACCCCAAACGGTTTTGATGTATTTAGGGGTAGAAGGGTTCTGTTCAATCTTCTCCCGCAGCCTTCGGATATGAACTGTCACCGTTGTCGTATCTCCAAAATAATCAATATCCCAAATCGTATTCAATAATTGATTGCGGGAAAACACCTGATCGGGATGGTTGGCAAACAACCAGAGCAGCTCGAATTCCTTCACCGTAAGCTCCGCTTCCTTACCGCCTACCCTGACTGTCCTTCGCAGACTATCGATTTCCAGACCCATTCGATGAATGATCGAGCTCGACTTGCCAGCCGGAGACGAGACTCCTGTGGCGTTGGCTGATTCTATCGGCCTCAGACGTCTTAGAATCGCTTTCACACGCAGCACCAGCTCCCGGGGGCTGAACGGCTTCGTCATATAATCATCCGCGCCCATCGTAAGTCCCATGAGCCGGTCCAGCTCTTCTCCTCTGGCTGTTAGCATCATAATCGGCACATCGCTGCTGCTGCGAATCTCCTCGCACACTTGCCAGCCCGTTTTTTTCGGCATCATCACGTCCAGCACGATAAAATCCGGTGACTCGCTTTCCCATATATGAAGCGCTTCATCGCCATCCTTGGCACATACGACCTCAAACCCTTCACGCTGCAGGTATCGGGCGCACACATCGGTTATATTTTCCTCATCATCGGCGACCAATATTTTCACCATAGACTCGTACGCCCTCCTTTTTGGGATCAGCAGTGAGATTCAGGTCAACTCCAGCTTCAACAAAACATACTATGTCAGTATTTTAACATAACCTTCACCTGCAAATATTACGTATTCCTTAACAAACTCCTGATCAGCTCTCATTTCTTTTATAACCTGTAAGAACAACAAAAGCCCCGCCGATTTTGTGCTCGACAAGGCTTTTATTCATGTTATCTAAAATAAAAACGTATATGAGTGCAGAGGTTAAATTACTGATTAATATAACGCTCGAAAATATGACCATAATCTTTGACCTTGTACTGCTTATGGGTTTCCACCATCCAGAAGAAAGCTGACTCCGTAATTTCCTTAAATTGCTCGACGATATTACCGCCCTCTTTGACCGAACGATTTAATGTTGCTGATGCAAGATGAACGCTTTCTTTTGCATATTGCAGTGTCGTTTCGTTATCATAGGAAATTTCTGCAATTTTGAGCAGTGATTTATACAAATCCTTGACTTCGGCAATATGCTTCTTGTGAACATCAATGGAATAAACCGCTGCGCCAATCGTGAATTTAATTTCCACATCGAGATCAACAGTTCCCGCTGTTTCAAGAGCTACGTTCGAAATGGGATGATGGCTGTAATTAAAGCGGCGAAGCGTCCGTTTTTTGCTTAGTGCACTCGTACCATCCAGATGGATAAGCCCCAAATTGGTAAAGCAGTACTCATCCGCCTTGGATTTGATCAGAAAATAAATTTTTTCGTTGTCCTCATTCATAACGTAATCGTCAGCATCTACCTTATCGTAATCCGCTGGTTTAATTACGCTTCCAATATCGCTTAACCCTAACGCATCAGCAGCAATTTTTTTGAACATACAAGTATCATTCCTCTCCAAACTGGTTATTTGATATTTATTGCAGCCCTAAGACATATACCCCAGAATAATGCCTGCCGTTTCCTCAATCGCCTTATCGGTTACATTAATGACCGGACAGCCCAGCTGCTTCATGATGACTTGGGCATACTCCAGTTCCTCAACAATCCGATCGAGCGCAGCATATTTGGCGCCATCGGGCAGCCCTACAGCCTTTAATCGCTCGGTACGAATCTTGAGCAGCTTATCCGGATCCATGATTAATCCGATAATTCGCCTGCCGTGCAGCATGAACAGCTCCTTCGGCGGCTTGACCTCAGGAACCAGCGGTAAATTGGTCACCTTATGGCCCTTATGTGCCAAAAAAATACTGAGTGGTGTCTTGGAGGTTCGTGATACGCCAATCAATATAATATCTGCCTTTAGCAATGAGCTCGTATCACGTCCATCATCGCATTTAACAGTAAATTCTATAGCCTCGACACGGCGAAAGTAATCATCATCCATCTCATGCTGCAGCCCAGGCTTGCGCTTCGGCGAATCATTGAATGTGTCGATGAACGCCTCCATCATCGGTCCCATAATATCTATGGCTCTGACTCCCAGACGGATGGCTTCTTCCTTCATCATTTCCCGCAGCTCCGGCTGCACAAGCGTATAAGCTACAAAGCCTCCCCGTTTGGCGGCAGCCTCCATGATTACACGTATTTCATCCTCATGCTTGATATGTCCAATCCGTTTTGTTGTGACCTGATGGGCATCGAATTGGCGCATGGTCGCTTTTACAACCGCCTCGGCCGTTTCACCTACCGAATCCGAGCAAATGGTTATCTCATAATGCCGATCGTCCGTCATCCACTGTTCTCCTTTGCTCACATCATACTGTATCGGCTATTTCTAGATATTCGGTGAGTTCCCGAACTATCAAGACTCCGAGGCAAGCTCTACCAGCAGCTGTGTCATCATCGTATTGGTAATGCGGCCAACGACCTCCCAGCGATTACGACCCTGAGCGTTGTCCTGCTTGATGGGTACAACCACCGGCAAGCCGTCCACCTGATGATGGATCATCCTACGCGCCGCTTCAAGTACATTGTCTTCAGGCTGTACATGAATCACATTGGGCTCCCTGGTCATAACCATACTGACAGGCATCGTGGAAGCCGAAGGATTGCCAAGTGTGAATTTCAACAAGTCCTTACGTGAAATAATACCAGATAAACAGCTTTCTTCATCAACTACAATCAGACTGCCGACATTTTCCATGAAAAGCGCAACAACCGCATCATGAATCAATGCCGACTCTCGGACTACGACAGGTACGGCCTGTATATCTTTTATTTTCAAGGATTGCAATCTTCGAGACACTTGATTCTCAGCAGAAATGGATGAACCCGGCGTATAGCCAACCTTCGGCTTGGCATCGACCAATCCAAGCATCACCAGCAGGGCCAAATCTGAACGAAGCGTCGGACGGCTTAACCCGAGCATCTCTGCAATCTGCTCTCCAGTAATAGGCGAATGCTGCTTGACCAGTTCAACAATATGTAATTGACGGGCTGACAATTCGATAATCGTGACCTCCCTGTCCCGGAACTTTATACTTCTGGAACCTTCTATATGTTATAAAGTATACCAAAAATCAGAAATGATTTACACAAATACGTCCTATAAACAATATTTATCTGCCAATAATAAAGATTTTATCGAAAAAAATGGTTTTTTTCACATTTATCAGTTACATTATGTATATATAGTGTGTAATAATTAATCTGAAATCACGATATATTGCAACTTATTTATTAAAATATGAGTTTGGGGGAATAGGGATGGAACGAGAGCTAGCGATGGAAATAGTAAGGGTTACCGAATTGGCCGCATTATCAGCCGCACAATGGATGGGACGCGGCAACAAAAATGAAGCTGACGGGGCTGCAACTACGGCTATGAGGGCGATGTTCGACTCTGTTTCTGTACAAGGTACCGTCGTTATTGGTGAAGGTGAAATGGATGAGGCTCCTATGCTCTACATTGGCGAGAAGGTAGGAAACGGACAAGGTCCCGAGGTCGATATCGCCGTGGATCCCTTGGAAGGAACTGAATCCGTGGCCAAGGGCTTGAATAATGCGCTGTCCGTTATTGCAATGGCCAATAAAGGCTGCCTTCTGCACGCTCCTGATATGTATATGGATAAGCTGGCTGTAGGCCCATTATTGGCGGGCAAGCTGCATCTGGATGATCCGTTGGAAACCACTTTGTTGAAAGCTGCTCAATACCTGGATAAGCCGCTCAGTAATCTGACGGTAATGATTTTGGATCGCGAACGCCATCAAGACAAAATCCAAACGCTCCGCCGCGTCGGTGTGCGCATTAAATTGTTAAGCGATGGAGATGTGGCGGGCGCAATGGCTCCTTGCTTAAATGAATCCGGTATCGATTTATATGTCGGTTCCGGTGGTGCACCCGAGGGTGTATTAGCTGCCGCCGCGCTACGCTGCCTTGACGGTGAGCTCCAGGGACGTTTGATGCCAGCCAATGATGAGGAGCTGGAACGCTGCCGACGTATGGGAATTGGCGATCCCTTCAAGCTGCTGAGCATGGACGATATGGTTGGAAGCGAGGATGTATTTTTTGCGGCCACCGGGATCACTCCCGGAGAATTCCTTGGCGGTGTGCAGTATATGGGCAATCAACGCGCAGAGACACACTCGATCGTCATGAGAGCCAAAACGAAAACTGTCCGTTTTATCCGTACTGTACATTATTTGCCCAATAAACCGCTAATCGGTGGACTTTATTTGAAATAATGGCTGAGCTGATGCATTGACCTTCCTTACAGGTATGATACTATGATAAATACCAATCATACATGGCTGATTTATAAAGGAAGGTACAAGCATGAGCTTTTTATTTTATACGGTTGTGGGGCTGCTAGCTGCAACACTTGGCAGTCTCGTCGGTCTGGGGGGCGGTATCGTCATTGTTCCCGCTCTCATCTATCTCGGTCCTTATTTTGTTGGACAGGAAATTTCAGTATCAACAGCAGTCGGGACGTCCTTGGCTGTGCTGATTTTTACGGCATTTTCCTCTACGTGGGCTTTCCATAAGCAGCGTAAAGTGGACTTTCGCAGTGGTTGGCTCTATTTCTTGACGTGCGGACCCGGCGCGATGCTGGGCTCTTATATGACTCAATTTGTCGATGCCAAGTCATTTCAGCTTGCCTTTGGTATTTTCATGCTGGTGATGGCGATCCTGCTGATCATTAAAGACCGTTTGAAGCCGCTAAGTCTGAAATGGCCCATCCAAAGAACGTACACAGATGCACAAGGACTCGTGCACTCGTATGGATACGGAGTGATGCCCGCACTTTCGATCGGACTGCTTGTTGGCATCATTTCCGGCTTGTTCGGCATTGGCGGTGGTTCCTTGTTCGTACCGGCGATGATGATTTTATTTCGTTATCCGCCGCATGTGGCAACGGCTACCTCGATGTTTGTCATCTTTTTGTCGTCCATTATGGGTACCGTCACCCATCTAAGCTTGGGAGAAGTCGACGGCTGGATGGTTCTGGGACTTGCGCCGAGTGCACTGGTTGGTGGATGGCTCGGAGCCAAAATCGCCAGCGCGTTGAGCAGCAAGAAGCTGATGTGGGTGCTGCGTATCACTTTTTTTGTTGTTGCTATTCGCATGATTGGCGAGGCCTGGAACTAGCTGTCTCTGATTCAAGGGATGCTTGGCTTGTGTAATAAAAGGTGCCGAAGCATTATATCCCATTAAGGAGACGTACCTTATGTCCGAGTACAATCATGTGGTAGATAAAGAAGATCACTTAGCCGTAAACAAGGTAGATAGCGCACTGGACCGAATCAATCCCGCTAAAAAAGAACAGATTCTGCAAAGCTTCGATTCCTTCAAGAGCTACTTGGGAAAGCGTATTGAATTAGCCGAAAGGCTGGGCTTGAGTGAAGAGCAGATTGCGGTTACAGCTGAAAAAATAGCGAATTATTTAGCTGCTAATGAGGAGCCACGAAACAGTGAGGAAAAACTGCTGAATGAACTATGGAAAGTCGGAACTCCAGAAGAGCAGCATAAGCTGGCTCATATGCTGGTGCGACTTGCCCAACGGGCAGGATAAAATAAGAAAAACAGTACCTCTGAAAGCTTGGTCTCAGGGGTACTGCTTTTTCTATGTCATCATTATTTAGGTAGAAAGGTCTTGATCCATGAAGCAAAGCCTGCCGGATTCCGGGTCTGAATCAGCACTACACCTTCACCCCGAAAGCGGCACACTGCAGCCTCACCGCTCGTTATACTGGATATCCAGCCCTTGGATGCCTTTTCAATCGTATAATTCATATAATCAGGCCAAGCCACCAAATGCCCGTTATCGATAATCCTTTCTTCCCCAGGCCCAAGATTAACCGCATGGATAGCGCCGTAGGACGATAAGAATACGGTGCCGCTGCCGCTAATCTCAACAATGAAAAAGCCTTCCCCGGATAAAAATCCCTTCATCAGATTCTGCATCTTCGTGTTAACCTGAATGCCATTGGTCCCGGCAAGAAAGCCATCCTTCTGCACGTACAGCTTATAGGAGCCATCCAGCTCAATAGCTTGTACATCACCAATCGCCGCGGGCGCCAAAAGCACCTCACCTCTGCCCTGTGTAGCTGATAATTCCTGGAAAAAGAATTTTTCACCGCTCAGCATTCTGCCAAGTCCGCGCATCAACCCGCCATCCACCGTACCTTTAAGTTCAATATCAGGTGTCATGGACACCATAGCTCCCGATTCCGCCTTTACATTTTCCCCTTTCTCCAATTCAATTTTCACCAACGGAAACGCACCCTGATATAGAATTTCGTACTTCATAGCTTATATATTCCTCCCATTCAATGAGCTAATGTAAAAATCTTCTTCTATTATAATACATTTCGCCCTTGCAATAACAACTTATGCCGAATGGTGTCGGTTTATACAATTCAAATAACCCGAAGCCGCGGCTCGGGTTATTCATGATTAAAGTCATTTATAAAAGCCCTGCTCCTCGGCATATCGTCCCCAATGAGGACGTGATCCATCCCTATCCGTAAAGCCATACATATCTGAAAGGTCCCAGGAGGTCAGAATCTGTCCTGACTTTTCAAGCACATTCGAATCTGCTGCCAATGCTGCAACTGCCCTTCCTACATAATAGGGTGTTTCCGATATCAGAAAATGTGGATCTGCCTTCGCCGCATCACGCCAATTCGCTTCCGTCACGCCAAAATGATCCAGCATCGCCTCCGAACGCAAAAAACCGGGTGTTAATGAAACTGCAGCTACACGGTGCTCACGAAGCTCCGCGGCCATGGACTGGGCGAGATGGATCGCCGATATCTTCGCCAGACTGTAATACAAATTTCCACGATATCTATAATCGAAGCCATCGGTAATTTCAATGATCAATCCTTTGTTCCTGGCAATCATTAAGGGAGCAGCATAATAGCTTGTGACCATATGAGCATGTACCGCAGGGATTTGCATTTGCAGTCCCTTATTTAATGAATGTTCCCAGAATGGCTTCCCCCATTCCGTCAGCTGCTCGCCGCCCCATATATCATTAACAAGGATATCGAGTACTCCTTTCTGCTCCGAAAGCACCTGCTCAAAAAGTGACTTTACGTCGGCCTCAACCGTGTGGTCTACCCTTACTGCTATTCCGACACCACCATGTGCCGTAACTAATTCTGCCGTTTCCTCGATGGTCTCCTGCCTTCCCATGTCGGATAGATTCCCTCTTGTACTGCGTCCTGTCACATAAACAGTAGCGCCTGCTTCCCCCAGCATCTCAGCAATCCCGCGGCCTGCGCCTCGTGTACCACCTGCCACTACAGCTACTTTTCCCTTTAAAGCCTTCATTGTAAACACAGCCTCCTATTGAATTCGTCATCATTACTTTCCAGACTTCTCAATCAGTATAACAAAGCATATATGTCAGATTTCGTCTTAATTAGGTTTACTATTTATTTCATTCATTATTAACGATGTCAAGTCAACTTTATTGAAACGCACCCCAACTTATGTCCAATTATTGATCGAATTGCGAATAATGTTTGAACAACTGCCAAAAAGTGTAGTATACTGTATATAGGAAAGCACTTACACGATTAGGGGTGTTTATTATGACAACCAAAACAGCTTCAGTACATCATGCAGATCTTAGTAAGAACCATTCGAATAACGAAATCCCTCGTCTGGTCACCTTAATGACCTGGATCGCTTGGGTTGCACTAGGCGTCGGCGTCCTTCTTTGTCTCATGAATTTGAACCAATTCAATGACCGTAATACCGGGCTTATGGTCGGACTTGGCTTTATTGTAGGCAGTGTGCATATTTACGTTATCGGAACTGCGATGGGACTTGTTCACAAGCGTCATCTCGATAATAATAAGCAGCCATTCTAAGGTAACGAACTTCGTTTTCTGGATTGATTGCGTAGGTTGCGTTTTTGGGTACACATAAGCTGTAGCGACCGCTTCGAAATCACATCGTGATAACGAGGCGGTTTTTTTGTACTTATTTTCTGTTTAGCTCACTATTTTGGTGCATAATGATGGACAAGTCACCACACATGTCGAACAGGTGACATTTGTATTACGAAGAAAAGACAAATTATTGACGGTATTGTTAAGTCTGCAGTTATCTGCTTTCATTTCTGCTAAGTTATAGATAGTGATTTAATGAATTGAGATTCAGAGTTGAAAAAGGAGATGAAAAGCTTGAGGCCGAACCTACGCATTCTAATGCCACTGTTATTTTTATTGTCGATCGTCCTGCTCACGGGATGCAGCGAACAATTTATTGTGCTCGATCCTAAAGGCCCTGTCGGCGCGGCACAAAAGGATTTGATCTGGATTTCAACTCTGCTGTGCTCTGTCGTTATCGTTCCCGTATTGCTGTTGAGCGGATTTATTTTATGGCGATACCGGGAAAGGGCGGGCAGTAAAGCAGCCTACGCACCCGACTGGGCGCACAGTACCAAACTGGAGATCATTTGGTGGGGTATACCGATTATTATTATCATTATTTTGGGTTTGGTAACCGCTAAATACACGTATGCCCTTGAACCCTCCAAACCGCTCGTATCCGATAAAAAGCCGATCACGGTACAGGTTACCTCAATGGACTGGAAGTGGCTGTTTCAATATCCGGAGCAAGGCATAGCAACTGTGAATTATTTGCAAATACCGCAAGGCGTCCCGGTCAAGTTTGAATTGACCTCGGCAACGGCGATGAATTCATTCTGGATTCCTCAGCTTGGCGGCCAAATCTACACAATGTCCGGCATGGCCATGACACTGTTCCTGCAAGCAGACGAGCCTGGTCAATATTTTGGCAGCGGAGCTAACTTCAACGGTCGTGATTTTGCCCAAATGACGTTCAAGGTTGATGCTACCTCCCAGGATGCTTTTGACGCATGGGTGAAAAAAACGAAAAATGCTTCCCCTGCCCTTACGATGGACGGCTATACCAAGCTTGCTGAACCGGGACCTGCTAACGTGCAATATTTCTCTTCCTTCCCTGCCGGCTTGTTTGAGCGGATTGTAACGCAATATGCGGTTGGCGGAAGTGCCCACCATCATGGCGGCTCACAACAGCCAAAGGCTATTGATACCAGCACTACGCAAGGCAAGACAGCTCCTGCAGCTGCAACTACCCCTAATGGACATTCGGGTCATTAACGACGAAACGAAAGGAGACCTACCATGCTGGATTCAATCAAACAATTTTCATCCACATTTTTCGTCACGGGCGATCCGCTAATTCTTGGAGCTCAAGTCTCCATCGCCATTTCAATGCTGGCTATCGTATTGGCCTTGACGATTTTCAAAAAATGGAAGTGGCTTTGGACCGAATGGCTAACTACAGTTGACCATAAAAAAGTAGGGATTATGTATATCATCGCTTCCCTGCTGATGCTGTTCCGCGGCGGTGTTGACGCACTGCTCATGCGTACCCAGCTTGCACTCCCGCAGCTTGAATTTCTGCAGGCTGAGCATTATAACCAGATTTTCACAACGCACGGCGTCATTATGATTTTATTCATGGCAATGCCGCTCATGTTCGGTCTATTCAATATTGCGATACCGCTGCAAATCGGCGCTCGCGATGTCGCTTTTCCGTTCCTGAACTCGCTTAGCTTTTGGCTGTTCTTTTTTGGCGCGATGCTGTTCAACCTGTCCTTCATCATTGGGGGTTCACCCGATGCAGGCTGGCTGGCATATCCGCCGCTCTCGGAGCTATCCGGTAGTCCGAGTGTAGGCCAAGACTTTTATATATGGGGCATACAAATCTCTGGGATCGGGAGCTTGGCGACAGGCATTAACTTTATTGTAACGATCCTGAGAATGCGTGCTCCCGGCATGACGTTAATGAAAATGCCCATGTACACATGGTCTGTATTTACAACCTGCATCATTATCATTTTTGCCTTTCCGATCTTGACCGTTACGCTTGCCCTGCTGTTCCTGGACCGCTTCCTCGGCGCTCACTTCTTTACGCTGGATGGCGGCGGTAATCCGATGATGTATATCAACTTAATCTGGATGTGGGGTCACCCTGAGGTTTACATTGTTATTTTGCCCGCATTCGGTATATTTTCAGAAATTGTTTCGACGTTTGCCAAGAAAAAGCTGTTTGGCTATAAATCAATGGTATTCGCGATGTTTTCCATCAGTATTATGTCCTTCTTTACCTGGGCACATCACTTCTTCACGATGGGCTCCGGTGCCAATGTGAATATATTCTTTGCCATAACGACCATGATTATAGCCATACCAACCGGTGTCAAGGTGTTCAATTGGCTGTTCACGCTGTTCCGAGGGAAAATCACATTTTCCACGCCGATGATGTGGACCGCGGCTTTCATCCCCTGCTTCATTGTAGGTGGGATGACAGGCGTGCTGCTCTCTGTTGCACCAGCTGACTTTCAATTTCATAACAGCTACTTCCTGATTGCGCATTTCCACCAGGTGCTGATCGGTGGTGTCGTATTCGGATATTTTGCCGGGTTATACTACTGGTGGCCGAAGATGTTCGGCTTCAAGCTGCATGAGGGTCTCGGTAAATGGGCCTTCTGGTTCTGGAATATCGGCTTCTACGTCTGCTTTATGCCGCAATATGCACTTGGTTTGATGGGCATGACGCGCCGTTTTAATGCCTATGACTTTGATATGGGCTGGCAGCCGCTTAATGTCATTTCCACCGTCGGCGGCTTCTTGATGGGGATTGCGTTCATTTTCCAGGTATGGCAAATTGCCCACAGTATCAAGTTTATGCAAAAGGATACAACAGGCGATCCATGGGGCGGACGTACGCTCGAATGGTCCATTCCATCACCGGCACCGCTATATAACTTTGCAACCATTCCACGGGCAGATACGCTGGATCCATGGCTGGAAGAGAAAAATAAACGTGCAGCCGGTATTGCCACTCCGGCACCGGAGATCGAGCCGATTCATATGCCAAGAAACTCTGCAATCCCATTCATCATGTCAGTCTGCTGGTTCGTTGCAGGCTTCGGGTTTGTCTGGAGCTGGATGTGGATGGCTATTCCTGGACTTATCGGCGTCGTTGTCTGCTTGCTGGTTCGCTCCTTCACTTACAACACCGACTACTATATTCCAGTCGATGAGGTTAAACGTACAGAAGCTGCATTAAGGGGGTCCCATTAATGGCACAGACAATTACCAACAAGTCCTCCGCACACAGCGGCGGACATGGGCACGCTCACGAGCATGACCATCATCACGATGGCCATGTCGATCAAGAATCCATGAAGACCTTCGGCTTCTGGCTGTTTCTGATAACGGATTGTATTTTATTTGGTACCTTATTTGCCACCTATGTGGTGTTAAGATTGAATACGAACGGTGGTCCCACAGCTCATGAGCTATTCGAAATGCCTGGTGTCATCGCTGAGACCTTCATCCTGCTAACGAGCAGCTTTACCAGCGGCTTGGCCGTTCTCGCCATGAATCAGGGCAATAAAAAGGCTTTGATCGGTTGGCTGGCTGTCACTGTACTGCTTGGTGCATCCTTTATTACGCTCGAAGTATCCGAGTTTATTACTATGGTGCACGAAGGTGCGACGATCTCCACCAGCGCATTCCTGTCTGCCTTCTTCACGCTCGTCGGTACGCATGGCCTTCACGTATCGCTTGGACTCGTATGGATGATAGGCATCATGATCCAGCTCAGCCGCCGCGGTATCACCGATGTGACAAAGCGCAAGGTTACGATCATCAGCTTGTATTGGCATTTCCTTGATATTGTGTGGATCTTCGTGTTCACAGTCGTCTATTTAATGGGGGTGATGTAAATGGATAATCACAATGCTGAGCCGCATCAAGCACATGGCGGATCATTAAAATCCTATACAATCGGGTTTATTTTATCCATTGTGCTGACCATCATTCCGCTCGTGCTTGTTATGAACCATATGCTTAACACTACCGCAACGCTTGTCATTATTCTTTTAATCGCTGTTCTGCAGTTCGCGATACAGATGATCTTCTTCATGCACATCAAGGAAGAGCAGAAACCGCGCTACAACTTGATGGCTTTGATACTCGGTCTGGTTATTCTGGTGACGATTGTATCCGGCTCGATATGGATTATGACGTATAATGCGGTTGCACATTAAAAAGCTGCCATAGTACGTGAAAATATCCTAAGCAACATCAACAAACCCGTAAGGGACAGCTCAAGAAATCGGCTGTCTCTCACGGGTTTTCCTTTTCTTGCATATATTCCGATAAACTGTCTCCACGATACCTCATCGTGTTGACAATCGATACTGCTTGGGAGACATCGCCACATGCCTCTGAAATGCCCTGTTCAGGTTTCTTTCGGAATAACCGACCATTGAGGCAATTTCCGTTATACTATGGTCCGTTACCTCTAATAGTTTCCGTGCCTTTTCCACCTTGTATTTCATCAGATATTCAATAAAGGAGATGCCTGCTTCCTGCTTGAACAGACGGCTCAAATAAGACGGACTCATATTGACCAGTTCCGCGCACTCAATCAACGAAGGCAAGCCCTCGTTAGCCTCAATATGTGCGCATACCCTTTGTACGGCAAGCTTTGTCGTATTATTCCTGATTTCTTCCGTAATTTGTCGGTGCATCGGAAACAAGATCTCCACAAACCATTCATGAACCTCTTGGTACGTTTGTCTGGCTTTGAGCTGCTCGAATAAGTTGTCACCGAGACTATCCAATACACCATAGCCCATTTCCTCCAGTGACTGAATGATTGAAGATAACAAAACCAGGTAGCATTGCATCGCTGTGTTATATGAATCTGAAGCCCTCACCCGCTGTGAGAATTGCACCAAGGTCTGTTCGGCTGACGACAGTTCGCCCTGAAGCAAGAATTCAACCATATCCAGCTCGAAGCTTTTCGGATAATTAAAAATTTTCAGCTTATCGTTAGGAACGGCTAAGCGGTTGTAATAAAGCACATGCTGACTTTCGCTAATCAACCGGTATTGCAGAGCAAGCTTAGCTTCATTATAGGATTCTGACAGCAGAGCGACGCTCTCACGCTGCCCTCCAACCCCAATCGAAACCTTGAATGACAAGTACGTCTGCAAAGCCTCGCAGATTTGATCCGCATACCCTTGAATCGTTTGTGTAATTACGTCCTTGTCAGTACTGCTGTTAAAATGCACAATGCCGACAGCTTCCTTCTCATCCTTCTCTACTACAAATCCTTGTGCCGGGGCGCAGTGCTCCAGCAATTCGAGCATCACATTTTTGATAGCAAACACAATGATCGCACCTTCATTAGGCAAAAACCTTTTTTCCTTGAACAAATTTTCCGCCATCACAACCAGTACCACATAGATGCCTTCCTGTGGAATCCCGTACGTACGACAGGATGAATCTAAAGCATCTTTGCGGATTGCCAATGTATTGCCTAACACATTTAATAGAAATTGGTCGCGTAAATCCGGCTGAATCTTTTTCACGTAGCTGTCCAAGGATTCCGCCTGATCTCTCAAATAAGTCAAGCAGGAGCGGATAAACTCGATTTCATTGCCTTTGATGCCGGGAGTCCTCGTTGTACCTACATTTCGCAGCTGTTCGCCATATTTAAGGAGCTTGTCGATGGGGCTATATGCCATCTTAGAGAATACAATCGTCAATACTACACCAAGAAGCAAAAAAATCAACACGGATAGGGCGATAAACAAACGAAGCCATGTCAGTTGGCTTGTCATTTCGCGCTCCGGCATCAGTGAAACATAAGTTCTTCCGAGAGCCGTTCGATAAAATACGGTCAGCAGACGCTCACCTTGATCATCGGTTTGAATAAAACGGTCGGTATCGCTATCATCCGATAGGACCCGGTTTAGCAGCGGCTGTGTATTTGCAGGCTTGCCCAGCAAGAAATGATTGGATGAGTGCAGCATAATATGATTTTTGCCATCCATAACTAATAGATCCTGGGTACGCAGGCTGGAGCCGGAATTAAACAGCAGCTTGCGTATTTCCGCCTCTCTGACCTGGAAAATCATAATACCCTGCGGTTTGCCGTAATTCGTTACCGGAAGCCGACGTACGTAAGAAATACAGCCATCCTGAACGGAAGAAGGCAGATATACCCATTCCGATTTATTTTCCATAGACAGAACCTTTAAGATATTGTCACGCTGCGGGGAGTTCTCCAAAGTCGCTGCTCCGTACCCGCTGGATATGGCAATATCGCTCGCGCTTTGATAGAAAACAACCTCATGAATCAAGCTGCCGGAATTCTTTTGCACCAGCAGTGTTTCCAGGATCTCGGACTGCTCTACATAATGTTCGGCAAAGTCGGGCTGACCGAGAACAGCTTTAATCGAGGGCTGAATCGATAGCTGCAGCGATTGATATTCGATTTGCGTTAATACATTTTCCATACGTTCCTTCAGCTGCAATAGCGAGGCGTAGCTGTCCTCCTGAAACTGCTGGGTCAGCTTGTTCTCGGACACGTGCAAATAAGCGCTGCCCAGCAGAAAAATGGGCAGCGAAACCGAAATACATCCCAACCAGACCAGACGACTTAAATAGTTTGTTCCGGGGAGCATGGTGCCAAGCAGCGCAAGCCCCCTTTGTATCCAGTATTTCATAGACGCCTCCCCGGCAAACAGAGGTTGTTACTTGCCTAAATAGCTTTTATAATTTTTGGCGAATTCCTGATACGCTTGCTTCGTTTCTGGAAGATTATTAATTTTATCAACATATTGCTTGTATTCATCCATGCTAATCTGGCCGACAATCACCTTGGTCACCATCGATTTCCATTCGCTCTCATATTTGGACCACACATTGATCCAGGAATCGGACACCAGGAAGCGGAACGGGTCCACCTGACCAATTTCATCGAAGTTGGCTACTTCCTTGATTTTGGCGTCATTGTAGGCTTTGCTTCCCGATGCGCTGATGACTTTACCCCATTTTTGATAGGTAAGTACTCCGACCCCTTTACTTGTTGTATTGACTTCCTTAATCCCCTTCTCGTTCAATACCTTTTGTCCATCGACTACCGTATAATGTACACCCTCTGTACCGTAATAGGCAAAATCGGTGATGCTTTCCGATGCCGTTTTCTCAAAATAATCAAGAAGCTGCCATACCTTGGCTTCCGGTACCTGCTTGGATATCAAGAAGCCTCCACCGCCGCCTATAGATAGATCAACCGCCATGCCTTTAGGACCTTTAAGCGCCAAATTCAGAATCTGCGGATTTTTTTGCCCGGCTTTTTCCATCGCGGTTTCCCACTGCTTATCCCACCAAATACTTCTTGGATAGGAAGCGGCGCGGCCCGTCTGGAATAATTCCTCGGCTTGGGTCGTTTTCATGACGGCAAATTCCTTGGACAATATGCCCTCCTTGTAGAGCTTCTGAAACCAGGCGATCATCTCCGTGTACTGCGGATTCAAGCTGGTATAGATCAAGCCTCCAGCAGCATCGTAGGTAGGCTGTGAGGCGCCAAATCCAGCGGCAAAGGAAGCATCCCCATCACTCACGATCACTCCATGGCCGATCAGGCCAAGCGTATCCTTCTTGCCGTTGCCGTCAATGTCGGCATCGATGATTTTTTTCAAAGCGTCCGCATATTCATCCAGTGTCGTAGGTACCGGAATTTTCAACTGATCGAGCCAGTCCTTACGGATTTTGATGCCTGGGTCTACTCTTGAACGTGATCCCGGCAGCGAGTAAATTTTTCCATCTATTGTTCTGTATTTAAAAGCATCCTTAACCAGATTGTTTTTCATATTCGGGTATTTGCTCAAATCACCGAGAAACGGGGTGAGGTCCCAAAACGCGCCATTTTTAATCGCACTGAGCAGGGTGGCCTTCTTAAAATCGGGAACAGCAACGACCTCGGGCAGATCACCGGAAGCGAGCAGCAAATCGAGCTTTGTGTTCAAATCACCAGAGGGTACCCATTCCACGTTGAGCTTGGAGTTGGTCTTTTTTTGCCATTCCGACCAATAATCATCATTCATATTCGGTACTTCGTTATACAATCCAGCGAACATTTTGATCGATAACGGTTTATCCGCATCCTTGCTTTGTCCTGATGGCGCTGAACCTTTGTCCGTCCCGGCTACCTTATTCGTCTCCGTCTGACCCGAACAACCCGCAGCTGTCGCAAGCGCTAACATCAGTGTCAACGTCATATACATCCTTTTATTCTTGTGCTTCATCCGTTAAAATCCTCCCCATTGTGATTATCGATGCGCAGCTCCTACATGCTACCGGAGTGCACAAGTCGAATTATATACGGCATCGGAAAGGCAGAATACGGACAATACTTTTACATCGCTGCTCAAAAAGAAATGTCCTGCTCTACCGCCGTACTTAATAAGGAAAAGCGGGGATCGTGGCCGCTAACGAAAGAAAAGTCCGGTAAGTTCCATCCACTTCAACACTGTTCTTAAGCAAAATTAGGCACTAGCTACCGACTGTTTTACCACTCATTCGTGCCTTGAATTCGCCAGGCGAGCAATGATTGTGCCGTTTAAATAGTTTATAAAATTGCGCAGTGCTCGGGATCCCTACCTCACAGGCAATTTCCGTAATGCTCAGATCACGGGTCGCCAGCAGCCGTTCAGCTTTTTTGACGCGCTTGTAGTTAACGAATTCGATAAAAGAAAGTCCCATCGTTGTGCGAAAATAGCGGATAAAATAGGCGTAGCTCAAATTAAGCAGACTGCAAACCTCTTCGACTGTAATTTTCTCACCCAAATTCCGCTCCACATAATCAAGTGCGGGCCGCAGACGAACCACCTCCAGCTCCGTATCACCCTGCAGCAGCATCCGGGAGTCATAGCGCAGCAAAAGCAGCAGCAGCTTTTTGATCGCAGCACCGATTGCCAGCTCGTAGCCGCGCTGCTGCGACTGGGACTCCCTATAGATCTCGTTCACAAGTGAGAAAGCCTCTTCACAAGCCTCAGGATGCTCCCTGAATATATAATTTAATGTGCTCAGTGGCTGGGTCAGCTCGGAAAAGCAGTGCAAATAAGGCAGCGAGCTCTGGTCAAAATGCTGCAGCAAGTCGACCTGAAGCACAATGAACCTTAGCGGGGTTGGCAGTGCTTTATGAATTCGATGCAGCTGTGATGAGCCGAACAGCATCATATCTCCATAGTCCTGAATACGATAATCATCCTTCGTTTGTATGCCTGCACGGCCTTCAGTTATGGCTAGAAATTCAACCTCTTTGTGATAATGCCATGGCCATACCTCGGGAATTCCTACTGTCTGTTTGTCGGACTGTACCTCCCATACCTTCAAAAAAAGGGATGGATTCTGATATATAACGAGTTCCTCCCTGACGGGATCATGCCGCGTATCCATTGTGATAGTCATAAACGAATGCACCTCATCGGTTTCACTTAAGAAGATTGTTTCCTCTTATAGATTGAGATCTATATATGTCGAGTATAGCACAGGATCTTTCGATAAAATCAAAAAGGTCATTTTTGGAGAAGGAACGGGCAGTTTTCAGTCTATCTTTTGTGTAAGCGGTTGCCTATAATCTGAGAAGAAAGCACATATCCAAACATATAATGGAGGTATTCAATATGAGTGCAAAGCTGCGCGTTACCGTCTGGAATGAATTCCGTCATGAACAAAATAACGAAAAGGTGCGGGCCGTCTATCCCCAAGGCATCCATCACGCTATCGGTGAAGGCCTCGGCGATGCTTTTGAGATCAGCTATGCTACCCTGGATGAAGAAGAGCATGGATTAACCGAAGAGAAGCTGAACGGTACAGACGTTCTAATCTGGTGGGGGCATAAAGCGCACCGTGAGGTGGCTGACGTCATCGTCGACCGCGTTCATAAACGTGTACGTGAGGGTATGGGCTTAATCGTGCTGCACTCCGGACATTTCTCCAAAATTTTCATGAAGCTGATGGGTACCTCCTGCAATTTGAAGTGGCGTGAGGCTGACGAGAAGGAACGGCTGTGGGTCGTATCCCCCGGACACCCAATTGTTGAAGGCATTGGTGAATACATCGAGCTTGAGCGGGAGGAAATGTACGGCGAGCACTTTGACATTCCGCAGCCGGACGAATTGATTTTTACAAGCTGGTTCGAGGGCGGGGAAGTATTCCGCGCGGCTGCACGTTCCATCGTGGACAAGGCAAAATCTTTTATTTCCGTCCCGGTCACGAAACTTATCCTACTTATTATAATGAACAGATCCGCCGCGTTATCCGCAACGCTGTATCGTGGGCAGCGCCATCCACTCGTCCAGTGCCTGTCTATGGCAACAGCAAGCCGCTGGAGACGATCCAAGGAGGTAAGTAATATGTCGGAAGCTGTTCAAGCAAATAAGCCCTTCAGGGCCGTCCAGGTCGGCTGTGGCAACATGGGCAAGCGTTGGGTCAAATACGCGCTTTCGAGAGAAGACGTTGAAATTGTCGCTTTGGTCGATATTTATCCAGCTGCCGCGGAAGCGATGGCGAATGAGCTCGGTCTTACCTGCGGAAGATATACCAGCCTTGAGGAAGCCATACGCGCTACCGGAGCCAATCTGGTGATGGACGTTACGATACCCGAGGTTCACAAAAGCGTCGTGATGACAGCAACAGCGCTCGGCTGCAATGTGATCGGAGAGAAGCCGATGGCCGCCTCCATGCAGGATGCAGTTGAGATGAAGAACTTCGTGAATCAACATAATAAAAGCTACATTGTTATGCAGAACCGCAGGTACAATAAACAAATCCGTGAGGCAAGAGGAATGATCGAGCAGGATGTCATCGGACAGCCTGGCTTTATGAAAGCCGACTTTTTCCTTGGACCGCACTTTGGCGGCTTTCGCGAAGCGATGGACAACCCGCTCATTCTCGATATGGCCATCCATACCTTTGACCAGGCTCGCTTTCTGCTCGGTGCCAACCCGGTATCCGTGTACTGCCATGAATTTAATCCGCCTTATTCCTGGTACAAAGGCAATGCTTCGGCAGTCTGCATATTTGAAATGTCGGACGGCACCGTGTTTTCCTATAATGGCTCATGGAGTGCTGAAGGCGCTCCAACCTCCTGGGAAAGTGCGTGGCGAATTGTCGGCTCCAAAGGAACCTTGATATGGGATGGCACGAACAGGCCCTACGCTGAAGTTGTACCCGTAGAACCGGCTCAAGGAGCCTTTATGAACGAACATATGCATGTTCACCCATCCGCAGTCTGGGAAGGCCGTGAGGGGCACGATGGCTGCTTTGAGGAGATGTTCACCTCGCTCATCGAAGGTCGCAAGGCAGAGACCGATTGCTCGGATAACCTGAACAGCATGGCAATGGTGTTCGGTGCGATCGAAAGCGCGAAGCGTGGGGAAAAGGTGCAGATCAGCTCCATTCTCAGCAATTTATAGCTTCAAGGTTACGCAAGCGAATTTAGTGGACCAAGCCATTTATACGTACGGTCTTGGTTCACTAGGTTCTAATCAAAGTGAACACTCAATGAACAAAAAAAGATGAGGATCAATTGATCCTCATCTTTTTGTATTTCCATGATGCCGGTGAAGGGACTCGAACCCCCACTCCCTCTCAAGAAACGGATTTTGAGTCCGTCGCGTCTGCCATTCCGCCACACCGGCAAGTGTATGGCGCGCCCTGAGAGATTCGAACTCCCGGCCTTTTGATTCGTAGTCAAACGCTCTATCCAGCTGAGCTAAGGGCGCGCGGTATATAATTATATTCTGCATTCCAGCAGTTATTTTTGCGCTGCTTCATGTGCGCAAGAAGTATAATATCACGAATAAAATACGAATGCAAGCAAAATATTAAAATTTTATTTTTTTTACAAAAAATCATGCATTGTCTCCATTCTACAGCTCACAGAAAACGAACTTCATTACTCCTTTTTACTCATCACATACCAGCTATCTACTCGATCTGGATAGTAAATGTGATCGATTATTTCATATTTCTGCTTCTGATACAATTCAACATTTCCTGGTATCGATAAGCGTACTTCCACCCTGGTTTCCAATATTCCTTTGACTCTAGCTTGTCCCTCAATAAAGCTCAGCAGCTTTTTACAAATCCCATTCCCTCTGTAGGCAGGTGAGACTGACACTCTTCCGATGTACATGTGTGAATCCTTAAATTTATAACGGGCCGATCCCACAGCGGTCTGATCCGCCCAGGCTATCACCGCTCCGCCGCCCTGCTGCATGATTTTAATAATATCGTCCGTTGTTTCGGAAAGTGCCCCTGAGGGCGGATTCAACTTACCTGTGTACTCCTGAAAAGCTTGCTGCATCGTGTACAGGATCAGATCAGCTTGATCGATACCTGCTTCTTTTACCTCAATGTTCATGACTGATCACTCCGTCTATATAAGTTCACTTACAGCTGCAATCGTTTTTCAAACAGATCGGGATGATCCTATTCCGGCGAACTATCTTCACGATTAAATTCTTGCTTCAATATGGAGTGAAGTAAGGAATCGTGCCATTTGCCTTTATGGTGCATATGTTCTCGCAAACGCCCTTCATAAGTCATTCCGATTTTCTGCATGACCTTGGCTGAACCGATGTTGTCGGGACGACAAGTGGCGTAGATGCGATGTAGTCCATGAGCTTGAAATCCAAAGCCAAGCATAGCCTTAGCAGCTTCAGCTGCGTAGCCTTGTCGCCAAAATTCCGGATTGAAGCAATAACCAATCTCGCCCTGCTTCGGTTCAGATAGGTGAATACCGCATCCGCCAATAATCTGATTCGTTGCCTTCAGGACGACAGCCATTTCATAATCTTTTCTCGACTGCACCTGCTGCTGCTCGATGACTCTGCTCACAAAATCCTTGGTATCCTCTTCTGTATTGGGCCCCCAGATCATATGTGTGGCAACCAGAGGACTTGAGGCGTACAAATGCACGGCTTCCCAATCTGCTTGTCTAAATTCTCTTATTATCAATCGCTCGGTAACTAGCTGCATGCACATATCTCCCTTCGCTTCAGATTGTTTATAGCTCAAAAAGGAATGCGTCTCATCAAGCAGCATTCCCATACACCCTTAATACGATTATAGGATATTATTCATAAATTTGGAATTAAAATCTCTCAGTGCTTCCAATCAGCCCCCACGCTTGTATCCACCCTCGGAGTGCATAACCTGCCCTGTAATCCATTCTGCTTCATCACTTGCCAAGAAGGCGATAAGCCGTGCCACATCCACCGGTGTTCCTATTCGTCCTCTCGGGAATCGAGTCAGCAGTTCAGCTTTAATAGAGTCTGTCATCCAGCCGGTATCGGTTGGCCCAGGGTTGACCGAATTAACGTGATTCCTTTATCCGCTACTTCAGCGGCTAACGTCTTGGTTAACACCTCTATTGCACCTTTTGTCATCGCGTAGGCTAGCTCCTGTTCCATAGCTCCAAGAGATTGTCCTGAGGTCAGATTTATGATTCTCCCGCCCGTACCTTTGTCAAATCTGCGTGCGAACTCCACACTTAATAAGGAGGCTGTTCGCATATTCACAAAATAGTGCGCATCCAGTATCGAGGAAGTCAGCTGTTCGTAGCCATCTCGAGTCGAATAGGCTGCGTTATTAACAAGAATCGATGGTGCTCCAAGCTCCTGCTCCACCGTATTCAGAACTTGGCTGAACGAGTCTGCTTCAGATAGATCAATTTCTATAAATTTGCAGCGAACTCCATAGCTCTCTACTTGCTGCTGGATTTGAAATGCTTCATTATCATGGACTCCCCAAGGCATAGTACGATCATAGCTTGGCCACGTTGTAAAAAAGATATCTATTCCCGCCTGCGCCAGTGCGTTGCATATTGCAGCACCAATTCCTTGCAAACGTGTCGCTCCTGTAATGACAGCTATTTTATCAAGTGAATTGTTCAATTGATTCATATTGGACATAGAAACCTCCATCCTTCATAGCCGTATTTATACCTCTTCCTTAAGCAGTCTCAAACTTCGTTCGACCTATTTGATTTAAAGGTTTGCAATGGACCTTCACCATCATCACGCCTGCCTTCTTCGTAGTTATGATCTGTATAGTCGGAAATAACCTTTCGCCAAAACAGCTGCGATGAAGTATTATTTTTTATTTGCCCCACCTTCCATTTCCCTGGAAACATGTCAAACAAGCTGATCGCTACCTTGCTTCCTATTCCCATTCTTCTAAATCTCTTCATCACAAAAAACTCTGCCATCGAATAGATCGCATCCCCTTCTGTATCCACTCCAAGCGCTCTCATCAAAGCGAAGCCAGCCAGCTTCCCATCAACTCGTATAAAAAAAGCATACCTGCCGTCCTCAGTCCAGTAATGATCCAAATATGGATAATCGTAGTATCCCTGCTCGTTAACATCATCAAGCTCATACTCGCTAAAATCATATTTATACAGCTCCATTAGCTGTCTCAGAACCGATTTTTGTCCATAAGCCACTTTTTCTAATATCATGTTCATAACTCCTCGCTATCCGCTATTTCTTCCTATTATTATCCATAATGGAAGGCTATTTGAATATGGATTTTTTGTATGTAATTAAGAATTCCTATCCGTGTTTCTACTATTTAAATGGATACTTATTAAAAGCTTTTCCGAAATAGCAAAAAAACCTTGATAGACAAGGTTTATCGGTTATCACTATATGTAATTAGCATTAAATTTAAAATGGTCGGGACGACACGATTTGAACATGCGACCCCCTGGTCCCAAACCAGGTGCTCTACCAAGCTGAGCTACGTCCCGACAATGTATACAATTAGGAAGTACATGGTGGCTCGGGACGGAATCGAACCGCCGACACGAGGATTTTCAGTCCTCTGCTCTACCGACTGAGCTACCGAGCCTTATGTATTTTCAATAAAATGGCGGAGCCGACGGGATTCGAACCCGCGATCTCCTGCGTGACAGGCAGGCATGTTGGGCCACTACACCACGGCTCCACAGTGTTTTCGAAGCACATTTACCCTCGAAATCATTAAGTTGCGGGGGCAGGATTTGAACCTGCGGCCTTCGGGTTATGAGCCCGACGAGCTACCGGGCTGCTCCACCCCGCGTCAATCAATACATATATGGTGGGCGCTGACGGGATCGAACCGCCGACCCTCTGCTTGTAAGGCAGATGCTCTCCCAGCTGAGCTAAGCGCCCTTGCTTTGGTGACCCGTAGGGGACTCGAACCCCTGTTACCTCCGTGAAAGGGAGGTGTCTTAACCACTTGACCAACGGGCCTTATTCAATAATGACTACGGAGAGAAAGGGATTCGAACCCTTGAGACGCTTGTGGCGCCTACACGATTTCCAATCGTGCTCCTTCGACCAAACTCGGACACCTCTCCATATGGCTCCCCGAACAGGACTCGAACCTGTGACAACTCGATTAACAGTCGAGTGCTCTACCAACTGAGCTATCAGGGAATATTCATGGTAAAAAAAAACCCACATTCGTGGGGGCTGCTTGGCAACGTCCTACTCTCCCAGAACCCTGCGGTTCAAGTACCATTGGCGCTGAAGGGCTTAACGGTCGTGTTCGAGATGGGAACGCGTGGTTCCCCTTCGCCATCATCACCAAACTAAGAGCTTTCGTTAGAAAGCTGACTTCGTAAGCCTAAGCTTTTTTCGAAGCGTTACGCCTTCGAAATCGCTGCGAGAAAATATCCATCCTTACAAAGGACAGGCAGCTCAGAGTTTGCACCCTGAAAACTAGATCCGAAACTTACACTTTACGCTTGAGCAGCGCGTCTCACTCGCTTTCGCTTGCAAGACTCTTTCTTGGATAAGCCCTCGACCGATTAGTATTC
The DNA here is from genome assembly GCF_038000305.1 of Paenibacillus sp. FSL H8-0034. Classification (NCBI taxonomy): domain Bacteria; kingdom Bacillati; phylum Bacillota; class Bacilli; order Caryophanales; family Paenibacillaceae; genus Paenibacillus; species Paenibacillus sp. FSL H8-0034. The sequence continues at coordinate 1,383,891 of NZ_JBBOBS010000001.1, read as the reverse complement.
GTCAGCTCCATACCTTGCGGCACTTCCACCCCGAACCTATCTACCTCATCGTCTATAAGGGGTCTTACTAATTGGGAAATCTCATCTTGAGGGGGCTTCGCGCTTAGATGCTTTCAGCGCTTATCCCTTCCGTACGTAGCTATCCAGCCGTGCTCCTGGCGGAACAACTGGTACACCAGCGGTACGTCCATCCCGGTCCTCTCGTACTAAGGACAGCTCCTCTCAAATTTCCTGCGCCCACGACAGATAGGGACCGAACTGTCTCACGACGTTCTGAACCCAGCTCGCGTACCGCTTTAATGGGCGAACAGCCCAACCCTTGGGACCTACTTCAGCCCCAGGATGCGATGAGCCGACATCGAGGTGCCAAACCTCCCCGTCGATGTGGACTCTTGGGGGAGATAAGCCTGTTATCCCCAGGGTAGCTTTTATCCGTTGAGCGATGGCCCTTCCATTCGGTACCACCGGATCACTAAGCCCGACTTTCGTCCCTGCTCGACCTGTTTGTCTCGCAGTCAAGCTCCCTTGTGCCTTTACACTCTGCGAATGATTTCCAACCATTCTGAGGGAACCTTAGGGCGCCTCCGTTACATTTTAGGAGGCGACCGCCCCAGTCAAACTGCCCACCTGACACGGTCCCTGCACCGGATCACGGTGCGAGGTTAGAACTCGGATACGATCAGGGTGGTATCCCAACGTCGCCTCCACACAAGCTGGCGCTCATGCTTCTTTGGCTCCCACCTATCCTGTACAGATCGTACCCAAGTTCAATATCAAGCTGCAGTAAAGCTCCATGGGGTCTTTCCGTCTTGTCGCGGGTAACCTGCATCTTCACAGGTAGTAAAATTTCACCGGATCTCTCGTTGAGACAGCGCCCAAGTCGTTACGCCATTCGTGCGGGTCAGAATTTACCTGACAAGGAATTTCGCTACCTTAGGACCGTTATAGTTACGGCCGCCGTTTACTGGGGCTTCGGTTCATAGCTTCACCTTGCGGTTAACCACTCCCCTTAACCTTCCAGCACCGGGCAGGCGTCAGCCCGTATACTTCGCCTTACGGCTTCGCACAGACCTGTGTTTTTGCTAAACAGTCGCTTGGGCCTTTTCACTGCGGCCCCCTCGGGCTATTCACCCTACCGAGGCACCCCTTCTCCCGAAGTTACGGGGTCATTTTGCCGAGTTCCTTAACGAGAGTTCTTCCGCGCGCCTTAGCATACTCTGCTCGCCCACCTGTGTCGGTTTGCGGTACGGGCACCTTCTCCCTGGCTAGAGGCTTTTCTTGGCAGCTTGAACTCATGACCTTCGCTACTGCAATTTTCGCTCCCCATCACAGCTCAGCCTTACGATGTGCGGATTTGCCTACACACCAGCCTCGCTGCTTGGACGGACATCCATCAGTCCGCGTCACTATCCTTCTGCGTCACCCCATTGCTCATAACGGTTCACGGTGGTACTGGAATTTCAACCAGTTGTCCATCCACTACGCCTTTCGGCCTCGCGTTAGGTCCCGACTTACCCTGAGAGGACGAGCCTTCCTCAGGAACCCTTAGGCTTTCGGCGGACAAGATTCTCACTTGTCTTTTCGTTACTTATACCGGCATTCTCACTTGTGTAGTGTCCAGCGCTCCTTACGGTACACCTTCAACCTCTACACAACGCTCCCCTACCCAAGAACAATTACTTGTTCGAGCCATAGCTTCGGTGGCAGGTTTAGCCCCGTTACATTTTCGGCGCAGAGTCACTCGACCAGTGAGCTATTACGCACTCTTTCAATGGTGGCTGCTTCTTCTAAGCCAACATCCTGGTTGTCTGGGCAACTCCACATCCTTTCCCACTTAACCTGCACTTGGGGACCTTAGCTGATGGTCTGGGCTGTTTCCCTCTTGACCATGGATCTTAGCACTCACGGTCTGACTCCCGGATAAAAGTCTGTGGCATTCGGAGTTTGACTGGACTTGGTAACCCTTGGCGGGCCCCGCACCCAATCAGTGCTCTACCTCCACGACTCTCAACTCCGAGGCTAGCCCTAAAGCTATTTCGGGGAGAACCAGCTATCTCCGAGTTCGATTGGAATTTCTCCGCTACCCCCACCTCATCCCCGCATTTTTCAACATGCGTGGGTTCGGGCCTCCAGTGCGTGTTACCGCACCTTCACCCTGGGCAGGGGTAGATCACACGGTTTCGGGTCTACGTCCACGTACTACGATTTTCCAAAGGAAATATCGATGCGCCCTATTCAGACTCGCTTTCGCTGCGGCTCCGGCTCTTCACCTTAACCTTGCACGGGAACGTAACTCGCCGGTTCATTCTACAAAAGGCACGCCATCACCCATAAACGGGCTCTGACTTTTTGTAAGCACACGGTTTCAGGTTCTATTTCACTCCGCTCCCGCGGTTCTTTTCACCTTTCCCTCACGGTACTGCTTCACTATCGGTCACTAGGGAGTATTTAGCCTTGGCAGATGGTCCTGCCGGATTCCCACGAGGTTTCACGTGTCTCGCGGTACTCGGGATCCGTCTACAGGTGTCGCAGATTTTCGGTTACGGGATTGTTACCCTCTGTGATGAGCCTTTCCAGACTGCTTCACCTATTCTGCTAACCCGATGTTGACGTCCCACAACCCCTAAGAGCAAGCTCTTAGGTTTGGGCTGTTCCGCGTTCGCTCGCCGCTACTGACGGAATCACTTTTGTTTTCTTCTCCTGAGGGTACTTAGATGTTTCAGTTCCCCTCGTATGCCTCCTATGTAGCTATGTATTCACTACATGGTACATGAGCATTACCTCATGCGGGTTCCCCCATTCGGACATCCCCGGATCAAAGCCTGCTTACGGCTCCCCGAGGCATTTCGTCGTTCGCCACGTCCTTCTTCGGCTCCTAGTGCCTAGGCATCCTCCGTGTGCTCTTATTAGCTTAACCAATTCCGCTAATAAGTTCGATTCCGAAGAATCGATCTATTTGGATGTTACTCAACCGAAGTTAAGTAACGCTGCTCTAAACATTTGTTTTGTTTCGGTATCTAGTTTTCAAGGAACAAGCTTAACAGAGAGAAAGTTTATCCTCTCAAAACTGATCAACGAGTGAGCGTTGTTGTTGCCATTGGCAACTTATACTGCTGATACGCTTCTGTGCAGAAACGGTATCTCCATAGAAAGGAGGTGATCCAGCCGCACCTTCCGATACGGCTACCTTGTTACGACTTCACCCCAATCATCTACCCCACCTTCGGCGGCTGGCTCCCTTGCGGGTTACCCCACCGACTTCGGGTGTTGTAAACTCTCGTGGTGTGACGGGCGGTGTGTACAAGACCCGGGAACGTATTCACCGCGGCATGCTGATCCGCGATTACTAGCAATTCCGACTTCATGCAGGCGAGTTGCAGCCTGCAATCCGAACTGAGACCGGCTTCTAAAGATTCGCTCCACCTCGCGGTTTCGCTTCCCGTTGTACCGGCCATTGTAGTACGTGTGTAGCCCAGGTCATAAGGGGCATGATGATTTGACGTCATCCCCGCCTTCCTCCGGTTTGTCACCGGCAGTCGATCTAGAGTGCCCAACTCAATGCTGGCAACTAAATCCAAGGGTTGCGCTCGTTGCGGGACTTAACCCAACATCTCACGACACGAGCTGACGACAACCATGCACCACCTGTCTCCAATGCTCCGAAGAGGGAACACATCTCTGCATTTTTCATCGGGATGTCAAGACCTGGTAAGGTTCTTCGCGTTGCTTCGAATTAAACCACATACTCCACTGCTTGTGCGGGTCCCCGTCAATTCCTTTGAGTTTCACTCTTGCGAGCGTACTCCCCAGGCGGAGTGCTTACTGTGTTAACTTCGGCACCGCGGGTATTGAAACCCCCGACACCTAGCACTCATCGTTTACGGCGTGGACTACCAGGGTATCTAATCCTGTTTGCTCCCCACGCTTTCGCGCCTCAGCGTCAGTTACGGTCCAGAAAGTCGCCTTCGCCACTGGTGTTCCTCCACATCTCTACGCATTTCACCGCTACACGTGGAATTCCACTTTCCTCTCCCGCACTCCAGTCACCCAGTTTTCGATGCGACCCGGGGTTGAGCCCCGGAATTAAACACCAAACTTAAATGACCGCCTGCGCGCGCTTTACGCCCAATAATTCCGGACAACGCTTGCCCCCTACGTATTACCGCGGCTGCTGGCACGTAGTTAGCCGGGGCTTTCTTCTCAGGTACCGTCAATCCAGGAGCAGTTACTCTCCTGGCCTTTCTTCCCTGGCAACAGAGCTTTACGATCCGAAAACCTTCATCACTCACGCGGCGTTGCTCCGTCAGACTTGCGTCCATTGCGGAAGATTCCCTACTGCTGCCTCCCGTAGGAGTCTGGGCCGTGTCTCAGTCCCAGTGTGGCCGTTCACCCTCTCAGGTCGGCTACGCATCGTCGCCTTGGTGAGCCGTTACCTCACCAACTAGCTAATGCGCCGCAGGCCCATCTACAGGTCACAGATTGCTCCGTGTTTCTTGATTCAGACATGCGTCTCAATCACCTATCCGGTCTTAGCTACCGTTTCCGGTAGTTATCCCGATCCTGTAGGCAGGTTGCCTACGTGTTACTCACCCGTCCGCCGCTAACTGTTCCCGAAGGAACAATCCGCTCGACTTGCATGTATTAGGCACGCCGCCAGCGTTCGTCCTGAGCCAGGATCAAACTCTCCATTAAGGTAGAACTTTGATTTGTACTCATTCCTTGCTGACGAGAATTTACATTCTCTTGTACTGCTATTTACTCACTCGTTGATTCAGTTTTCAAAGGACAATTCTTTTCGATCATTTTCGACATTCCGTCAAAAGCGACCTGATTAATATATCACATTCACCCATTCAATTGCAAGTACTTTTTTTAATTTCTTTTTGATGATCAGATCATCCATGTTCTTGCTATTAGTAATTCAGCTTCTCAACAGCAAGAATGTTAATTTATCACGTTTAATCTTCAATTGCAAGTGTTATTTTCTCGTTACCTGCAAGTTAAATGCATGATTAAATCGTCCATCTATCTGCCTCCTGCTTAATGCCTTCGCAACAGCAAGAAGACTAATCTATCATGTTTATTACCTCCATGGCAAGTGTTTTTTCAAAAATCTGATTCCACCCCCCTCTTCGTCGAGTGGCCAAAAGCTATAGCTTCTATTATAGCATCCCTTTTTCAAGCCCAACCTGCCATTAAATCATAGATGATTGTTCGGAGCAAAGTCACGCCAGGAATGAAAGAAAACATAAACTTTTGTCATAAAGTATAATCGCCTTCAGTCATGAACTGACAAAACCTCCTCTTTTACATCGTATAAAAAACTTTTAATATAATGTAAAATATTCCAGTAAACCCATATACAGAATTACGAAGGGATGATCGACTATTATAACACTTGATAAAATCCGTTTCATTGAGTCCCAGTGCATTAACCCCCAAGACGCCATTATTATTCGCCTACTTATGGAAGGGTTCGGTATCCACGAATTAGTATACTTAAAGAAAGATTCCTTAGACGTGGAAAGCCAGATGCTTACTTTAAAAGATTGCCATGGCATCAAGAGACAGGTTACCGTAACGAAGCGGTGCCTCGATCTGTACCAAAGTGCAGTCAATCAAACTAAATATGTTGTGAATAATGGATACAGTCCAAGCAGACAGCTTTCTATAAATTTGCGTGACAGCGAATATCTCATTAAGGTAAGCTTACAAGATTTCATAGCCAACCAAAGTATGATAACCGAGATGGATTCCGTAGTACTGCGCACGATATACATGCGGCTTCGGAGATTGGCCGAGTTTTTCAAAACACCTGAATTAATTCATTTAACTTCAATTAAACCCCAGCTTAAAGAAATTGCATATGCGTGAATGAGGGAGGCTGAAAAGCCTCTTTTTTACTTGCATGACAACCCCTCCCCGCAGCCATACTGTGAAAGTAACCCATCTAACACTGCAGGAGGCAGCAATGATTAAACAAAAATGGTTCATTCCCGCTACACAAGAGCTTGGTTTTCAGCTTGTAAAAGGGCAGGTCGTCCGAGTAACCGATGTGGAGGGAGCGCAGGTCGCTGATCTGGTAGCCTATGTAGCCCTCGATACGAGTGAGCGTCTGGATCCGAGCGTTACTATGGACGCTTTGCATACAATGAAAGTAAAGCCTGGCGACATCATTTACTCCAATAAATACAGACCGCTGCTCACCGTATTATCGGATACCGTAGGTCAGCACGATTTTATTAATTCCGCCTGCCGCGCTGAAATGTATGAGCTGCTGTACAATAAACAGAACCATGCGAGCTGTTATGATAACCTGAACAAAGCGCTTGCGCCTTTTGGCATATCCCCGCCTGATCAACATTATCCATTCAACTTGTTCATGAACACGGTGATTCATCCGTCCGGACAAATTCGTGTGGAAAAACCGTTATCGAAGGCCGGAGACTATATCGAGCTTCGCGCGGAGATGGATCTGATCATCGCGATCTCGGCTTGTCCGTGTTCAGAAAGCGAATGTAATGGATACAAATGTACGCCAATTGATGTGGAAATCCTGTAGCTTCTTCTAATGGAGTGCACCCTTGAATACAATGACATGTACAAGTCTTGGCATCCAAGGGAGGAATGTGCATGAATGCGTTTTTCACCTATATGATTCTTGGAATATCGTTATCGGCACCTATTGGTCCCATTAATGCAGCTCAACTCGACAGGGGAGCCCGATACGGCTTTACCCATGCGTGGTTGATCGGGTTGGGTGCGATGTGTGCCGATTTGGTATATATGCTGCTGATTTATTTTGGTCTGGCCCATTTTTTAAGCACACCTTTTATGAAAACCTTTTTGTGGCTGTTCGGCTGCTTTGTATTGATGTACATAGGGATAGAGACGTTACAAAATATAAAAAAAATGCCCGCGCCCAGGACAAGGGATGAACAATCGACTATCAGCTCTTTCCGCTCCGGATTTGTCATGGCACTTCTGAATCCGCTTAATATTTTATTTTGGCTCGGTATTTACGGTTCCATTCTGGCGGAGAGCATGCACCAACACGGTATCTCGCAAGTACTGTGGAACAGCTTGGGCATATTTGCAGGCATCCTGTTGTGGGATGTGGTTATGGCTGCGCTGGCCAGCTCCTTTCACAAATTCGGCAATCGCACCCTACTGCAAACTATTTCTGCACTGGCCGGCCTCTCCCTCATTGGCTTTGGCATGTATTTCGGTTATCAGGCTTTTGTACAGCTTACTCGTTAATTACTAGTGAAAAATTAGGGCATTCACCCATATAACCTCCATCGCATAGTATGCACCGTACTCGTGAAGGAGGTTTTCAACATGGTTGGCTTAACTACCAAGGTCTGGCTCGATGCTCACCTGTCAGACCTCGCGGAATGGCAGCGGGATGCCTTTTGTCAATTCGGAAATATGATTGCCGATCCCGAACAGAAGTACCCGTGTATTCCGGGACGACAAGGTTTTCTTACCAACAACCTGCGTTTCGGTTTCGCAGCAGATCCAAGATCCGAGCAGGCTATTGTCGATGTTATGCAGCTCTTGAAGCAATATGGCGGCTGTTCGCGTGAAACCGGCAAATACGCTTCGCTCGTTATATTTTTCAATACACCAAGAGAGCTTGTGAATAAGTCCTCAGTAGAAGACTTCGAGCAGCTTTTTTGGTCCGTTCTGAATCGGGTTAACGCCAAAGACCCTTCCCCTTGGCCAGATCACATTTCGACAGATCCTTCCCATCCTTCCTGGGAATTCTGCTATGACGGCTATCCTTATTTCGCTTTTTGCAGTACGCCTGCCCATCAGATTCGTAAAAGCCGAACAACCCCTTATTTTCTTATTGCATTTCAGCCCCGGTGGGTATTTGATGAAATCAACGATTCAACACCTTTTGGTCGCAACGTGAAAAAGCTGATTCGTCAAAAATTAGCCGACTACGACGGCGTACGCGCACACCCCTCACTGAAATGGTATGGACAGGAAAATAATCAGGAATGGAAGCAGTATTATTTACGTGATGATGAAACCGTGCCGTCCAAGTGTCCCTTTACTTATATGAAAAACAAATTCAAAGCTATGGGCGTACGTTTTCATAAATAGCAAACTACGATTAGGCTAGCTCTTTGGTTCCTTTATTTGCTTTATACCACCTCCATCCTGTAATCAGTCCGATGACCAACACAATAAGCAGGCTTGACCAAAAACCAGGCCGACCGGTTTCCTCCAAAAGCGGCCCCGCAGCAGCTGCTGTAATGAGAAGAATGGCTGCGCATGATTTCACCCAGCCGCCAGCTCCAGGCTTGATCAGCTTCAGATAGGAGGCAAGAATAAACAACCACGTATATAAAATCACCAAGCCCGCCGCTGTCGTGATATGCTCAAAAATTTGTTTAGGCATAAGCAGTGCAAGCAGAATAGAGACACCAAGACCGACTGTATTAAATCCAAGCGCATATAGCGGCAGCTTGCGTGTTCCTGACGTAACGGCTATCCATGCAGGAGCATCACCATCCTCAGCTAATGCAAGCAGCATCGTAGAAATGGCATACAAGGAAGCCACGAGAATGGAGAAGCCTGCAATAATAAGCACACCGTTCAACACAACCACCAGATAAGGCAAACCCATAACTTCGAGTGCTGCGATAAGCATGCTTTTATCAGCGGATACACCCTCTTGGGTCACAAAAAGCAAGGCCAAGCCGATTGAAAATACATACAGCACTGTAACGGCAAGCAGCATAAGTCTCCCAGCCTTCGGGGCTTGCTTGGGGTCACGCAAATCCACGGCCATAAATCCCATCACCTCAATACCGCCAAAGGCATAAAACGCATAAAGCAGCCCTTTCCATGCTCCCAGCCAGCCTGTATCAAACCACTTCGCCGCGCTCTGATGAACGGGCCTGACGCCACCTGTTCCTTTTATAAAAGCAAATCCCGCCACCAGAATGAACATCAATACTGCGCCAATTTTGACGATAGCCAGCAGGTTCTCTACCTTATTAATCCCATTAGAGCCCCATATCACGACAAAAAGGGCAAGCACCGTGTAACCGGCTGCGAGCAGCCAAAGAGGAATAGCCGGAAGCCAGAATTGCGTAAAAATTCCGAGTGCCGTCAACGTGCTTCCCATAATCAGCATCTCTGAGCTCCAGTACATCCAACCCACACTACAGCCTGCCGAGCGGCCATAGGCTTGTTGTGCATAGGTTCGAAAAGAGCCTTTATGCGGGTGCTGAACGGTCATATGAGCCAAGGCCTCATAAACAAACAGAGTCGCTAAGGCAGCAAGGATAAAAATAAACAAAATCCAAAAACCGCTTTTATGTATGGCGATGCTGGAACCAAGAAAAAACCCCGTCCCAATGGTGCATCCAACGCCAAATAGAGTTAGCTGCCACCAGGGCAGCTTCCCCTGAGATGTCTGCATAAAGAATCCCTCCACATCCTTAATCTCAGGGCCAGCCAAGACAAAGAAAATCCGGCACAGGTTATCTTGACCTCTACCGGATTATTGTCATGACTAGTGAATGGTAGTGACTGCATTAGACGGCATTTGTGGTTTTCCGGTTGCCGGTACAAACGAATTGAGCATTTGCTGGGTATCAGCTGCTGCCAATTGCGGTACCTGGTAGTAGGCATTTTTATTTTGATACATAAAAATTTCGTAGCCCATTTCAATATAATTTTCCACTTGCGAAGCCAATACCCGCCGTACGACCGGATTCGTCACCTCAGCGGCACACATCGTCAAGGTCGAAGCATGGCTTTTGATCAGACCAAGCATGTGCCCGCTAATGCCTGCATCCTTAACATCAGCCAATGATTGATTTGGTTTCTTTGGCTGGGATGGTGTAAGCCCATAGATCGGCTGCGTTACATTTTTAATCATATAGGTGGATGTTTCCTGGCTTGGCTTTTGTCCTGTTGTGAAGCACTCAGCCGTCAGGTTGTATTGGGAAAGTGTAAAATTATATTGACGATCCAGAATGTCCAGAAGCTCCGGGTCCTGAACGAATTGTCTGAACATCATAAATTGATCCAACACATTGATGGTACATCCTAACACTTCGTGCATATCAAAAAGCTCATGACCCCCATGATTCATTTGCTGAGAGCCTTGGGTATTGCTGCTGGAACTTGTTTGCTGCTGCATCTCGAAGTCTCCTTTGATATTGGGATTGTGATAACTTCGGTAATATGCGTAATTTGAGGTTAACTTATACGAAAGCGATCTTTTAAATCCATCCAACTAGCCAAGGATGTTTTGAATTTTAATGACTAATCGATCACCATTTAGTCTTCATGGTTTAAGGCATCTTGATGTCTGCGATCATTCGTATCCTGCTGCAATTGCTGAGCCTGGTGGCTGTTCACAGGAGACTTACGTAAATCCTTATTTACATTTTGCAAATTTTTATCTCTGCTTTTTGACTTGGTCATGATCAGCTTGCTCCTCTGTTTATTAATGTACTTAACCTTTAGGGGTATCCCTTATTACTGTAACCATTTAGGCATGAAATGATGCCAGTTGGCTTATGAGAAAAAGACCGCTCACAAAGAACGGCCTTTTAACAACGTGTAATCATGTATTGGGACTTCCGATTATTTACTATACCGCATCTGCTTCAGTATTATTTGACGGCTTGGAGCCTCCAGCACCGTGATGACCTGATGCCAGAAGCTTATAGCTCAGCATCTCTCCGGCTCCATGAGCGATACATTCCATCGGCTTCTCAGCCAAATAAACCGGAATTCCTGTTTCTTGCTGCAGCCTTCGATCCAGTCCATGCAGTAACGCTCCCCCTCCGCACAACAGGATACCCCGCTCCATCAAATCGCCTGCCAGTTCAGGTGGACATTGCTCCATCGTCTGGCGGATCGTTTCGACAATCGACATGGAGAATTGATCCACAATCTCGTAAATCTCTTTGGAAGTGATAGAAATCGTTTTGGGCAAGCCCTCCATCATATCATTGCCTCTAATATCCATCCGCACATCGCCTTCCGGCATGACAGCTGAAGCCAAATTTTTCTTGATCTCCTCTGCAGTTCGCTCGCCAATAACCAAATTGTACTTTCTTTTGACGTATTCGATCATGTCCTGATCAAGCGACATGCCTCCAATCCGCACATATTGGCTGACGACTATCCCACCCAGCGAGATCAGAGCCACTTGACTTGTACCGCCACCAATATCAACGACCATGTTCCCGATAGGGTCTGCAACGGGCAGTCCCGCACCAATAGCCGCAGCCAACGGCTCCTCGATCGTTACCGATTTTCTTCCACCTTTATGTACGATCATCTCTTCCACTGCCCGTTTCTGCACCTCGGTAATCCCGCACCGCACAGATATATATACTTGAGAACCACGAAACCAATTATATTTACCTTGTATTTTACTTATAAAATGTTTTAGCATCACTGAGGTCATGTCAAAGTTGGCAATGACTCCATCCTTTAATGGGTAAATAACCTCCAAATTGGCAGGGGTTCTCCCGATCATGGCATAGGCTTGTTCACCAAAGGCTTCGATCTGCCCTGTATCCTTATGAATGGCCACCACAGAAGGCTCCCTCAAAACAATACCAACGCCTTGTTGATAAATTAATGTATTGCAAGTACCCAGATCAACGCCGAACAGTTGTTCAAACCTTTTAAACATAGACACGCTCCCTCTCGCTGTGCCAATAGACTAGGCCGTAAAGCAGCAGTGTGTGATATTTATTGTGTTATTTTTCATACTGTTCGCGTCAAGCATATCTTCTCTGGGGGTAGTATGTCGTATTGAATCCTTTGCACCGTCATCGTTTTCCATTATAATTATAGTATTCCAGCAAATTCTATGAACTCACAAATAAGCAGCCCCCACATTTATCAACACCCTGTCCTAGGACCAGAAGAGGAGCGTTATCTATGAAAAACACCCTGAAAAAAGCTTTGCTGCCAGCCATCGCCTTAAGCCTTATGTTCGTCATACCTGCCACAGCTGTTGAACCATCGAGCACGATTACTGAAAATATTCAAGCTTTAGCTGCTCCAGCTTCTCCCCAATCCATATCCTTTCAAGTTCCGATGCACGATTATTGCAGTTCGGATAACCCGTTTGATTTTGGCTTTCAATTGTCAAATGCAAGCAGTACAACCGCGAATATAACCTTATACTTATACCAGAAGGATGGAACCGTGCTTCCTGATACAGGGATTACCTCCGCAGGTCTGGAATCTACGATCACCCCCGGCAAACCCTTTAACTTGCAAGGAAACGCTACGGAGCTGTATCATATGAATTATGGTAACCATAAAAAATGCGACGAACGGATTTATTCCGGAAAAATTGAAGTTAACAATGGACAAGCCTCGCTGCTTGCCAAAGGATGGGTATATCGAAGAGTGGGTTCTGAAACCAAGCTGTCGGAGCTGATTACAATCAATCAAAGCAAAGCGTTTGATCTGGCTAAATAATGCATATGGACGCTACATCATACAAAGAAACCCAACACCGTAAAGAGCTATTGGTGTTGGGTCTTTTATGAAACTTGTCTATTTTTTCGTTAATGACGCCCACGTTTGCTCAAGCCACGCATCAAAATCCGCGCCCTTTTCGCCTTCGTAAGTATCATACACATCAGTTCTCATCTTTTTCAGTTTTTCTTTGAATTCCTCATACGTATGGCCTTCAGGAAAGCTCTTTTTAATTCTTGTAAATATTTTGGCAGTCCCTTTAATCAGTTCGCCTTTTTTCTTGGAGGGCAGTTGGACCTCTTCACCGAAAGCCTTCAGCTTATGGAACGCAGCCTCTTGAACCTGAAATACCGTATCGTTGTTCATGATCCGTGTAAGCACAGCGATAACTTGTGGGATATTCCACTGTCCCAGCTCTTCAACCGCATCCAACCGTTCTTTCCAATTCGCTGTACGATTGGCTGACTTGATTAATCCCTCATAATTGGGGGGTAATTCACTTTGTGCTGCTATGTTATTCAAACCATCGATCTCCTTTGTCTACTTGTCCGATTTGTCACCTTTATTACTGCCAGCGTTCTTGGTCCCGCCTGCTTTATCTGCTTTGCTCGTATACGGTTTGGGAGAGTTCTTGGCTCTATTGGCGCTAGCTTGCCATCGATTCCAGCCTTTACTGTCTGTTCCTCTACCTGTTCCACCCTTGCCCTTAGCTTTACTCAAATAATCACTCCGCTATCAATTGTATACTTAATTATTATACCTAGTATGTTGAAATATACAGTATCGAAACCGATATGTACAGAAAAAAGCCCAAGCCTATTGGAAACCTGGGTTTTTCGTAAAATAATTCATAGACATCATTGATATTGAGCAGTGATAAAAGGCTGGATGCTTTCTTTTAGTGAAGTGACGGGACCACCTATTAATTTCTCCAAATCGGCTGAGGTTGAGGACGTATCGATCCTGCGCAAGTAACCGTATATCCAGTTGTGGATTTGAGGTTCCTGACGAAGTGAAACCGGCTTACCCGCAAGCTCAGACAGCACAATCACCAGATCATGAAAGGTCCATGGACGCGGCGCAGTCAGCTCATAGCTTTGATGCTCATGACCCGATTCAGTAAGAACGGCTGCTGTTCCTTTCGCCAGATCACTTCGTGTTACCGTATTAAATTGCCAATCTCCAGGGTAAACGCTCAGCTCCCCAGAAGTTAGGGCGGTATCCAGACCAAGTACTCCAACAAAATCCGTATACAACGCATTCCGCAAAAAAGTGTGGGGAATTCCGGTTGTCAGAATCGCATGCTCTGTGGCCAAATGCAAATGAGACGGTGCAATCGAGCCGACTCCAAGAAAAGCAAAGCTCGTATATAGAAGATGTTCGACTTTGGATTGCTTCGCCGCCTCTATAACATGGGCATGCTGTCGCAACCGAATCGTATCGTCTGGATTGGAGCTTGATATGAGTAATAGCTTGGAAACTCCGGTGAAAGCTTGTTCCAGTGATTCCGGTTGATCGTAGTCGCAATAACGCACTTCAATTCCTTGCTTCTGATACGCAATAGCTTTTTCAGGGTGACGAACACACGCAACGATTTGATCTGCCGATACTTTTTGGAGAAGCTGCTCCATAATTAAACTTCCTAATTGACCATTGGCCCCTGTAATGACAATCGACATCGGATAACATCCTTCCTGTGGCAGTATTTTAGTTAAGCACTTAACTAAATGGACAACAAGAAATTTTACATTCTTGTTAGTTTATTTAATAAGACCAGCAATTGCTGCAGTTCTTGCTCATTCAGGACGTTCATTTTCTCGGCAATCTGTTGACGGTTTTCGGGTAAGTGCTTCAATAGGATGCTCTGGCCTTCACTTGTTATTGAAATCACCGTTTTTCTACCATCCTGCGGATGGCTTGCCCGAATAATCAAGCCTTCATGTTCCAAGGGGATCAGCAAGAGACTAATATTCGATTTGGTAACGCCTATTTTGCGGGCCAGCATGGAAGGGAGTATCGTGCCCCCCTCCTTCATGATTTCAACCAATATTCGAATTCTGGCACCATTCAGACCTTTGGACTGCCAATATCGTTCCGACACATCGACTAATTTAGCCGTTGCTTCAACCAGAGAAAAAAAAGCAACTGTATGCAAAGGTAAATCCAGTACGTATTCCTGCAGATCCTTCTTCATCCAACCACCGCCAATAAATAGTTAAGCACTTAACTTTATTTACTGTACAATAGCTGCATGCCATCTGTCAAACATAGACGTACTTCACTTGGTCACCTATAATACCATCGGCCTGCCCATTGTAATAGTGTTCATCGAATACCTGAATGGTGTTCGAATTCGCAGAGCGAAGCATATGCTGGAGGGGACGGATTTAAAGATACGGGAAAATGCATACCCATCCGTTGAACACAAGGCTTCAGGATTAACTGGATACCGCAAAGCAATGGCTCTACTCGATTTATCCGCGATAAAGCGTTCATGCTGCACAAAAAGCATGCTGACACGTCAGTATGCCTTTTGTGCTGCTCTGGCTGGCTGGCGAACCTTTACAATCTCAGTAGCTGTGAGTTATTGGCATACCTTGCAGATACGCTCCAAAATCCTGATCGGATAAAGGTTTGCTGAATAAAAAGCCTTGTCCTTGATTGCAGCCGTCCTCTTGCAGAATGGCTAACTGCTCTTGACTTTCAACACCTTCGGCAATCACATTGATATCCAACGTTTGAGCTATGGTCAATATGGCTTTGACAATGGCCTGACTCTCTTTATTATGATGAATATCCCGAATAAACGAGGCATCAATTTTCAAGGTATTAACGGGAAGATGCTTAATATAACTGAATGAACTGTAGCCGGTTCCAAAATCATCTATGGAGGTATGGACTCCTAATACCTTAATTGCTTCCAGAATGGTCACAGCATGATCAATATCAGCAAAAACACTTTCGGTAACTTCCAGCTCCAACCATTGCGGATCCAGTTCGGTCATCGTTAGTACCTCTTTGACCTTGTCCAGCAGATCAGGCTGATAAAATTGTCTGGCCGACAAATTCACAGATAGTTGTACATGAGGGTATCCTTGAGTCTGCCATTTTTTATTTTGCGCGCAGCTATGCCGCAGAACCCATTCTCCCAGAGGGATAATCAGTCCCGTATCTTCTGCTACAGGAATGAATTTATCAGGAGGTATTCTCCCTAATTCGGGATGATTCCATCTCACAAGTGCTTCCATACCGACTAACTGTCCCGTTGATAGATCAAGCTTAGGCTGATAATCAATATGAAATTGCTCAAGCTCAATCGCCTTTTTCAGCTCGTTTTCTAACAGGATACGTGCCAAAGAACGCTCCTCCATATCCGAATGAAAGAATGAAACCCCATTCCTTCCCATATTCTTAGCAGCATATAAGGCCATATCTGCGCGTTTTAACAGCTCATCCGGGTCCCTCCCATTGGAAGGGAAAAAGGAGACTCCCATACTGCAGGACATACTATAAAGCTGCCCGGCAAGCTCGATCGGTTCTTGAAGACTGGTTTGAATGGTGATTGACACCGATTCCACTTCCGTCAGGCTCGACAGGCTCTTTAATAGCACAACAAATTCATCGCCCCCCAGACGAGCGACCAAACCGTTGGGACCGACGCAATGGCTGATTCTTTTAGCTGATTCTATAAGAATAAGATCGCCGGCTTCATGTCCAAGCGAATCATTGATGTCTTTAAATCGATCTAAATCCAGAAACATAATCGCTAATTGAGTATGTTGACGCTTCGCTAGCTGAACCTCCTTGCGCAACCGATCCATAAATAATCGTCGATTCGGTAAATCCGTTAAGGTATCGTGGTAAGCTAAATGATAAATCGTTTGCTCCGATTTTTTCCGTTCGGTAATATCACGCATGACGAGAACGAGGCTTGTAACCTCCCCGTTTGCTTGGAGAATCGGATTAAGCGTCGTTTCCACATATAAGTACCTATCACTGCGCGTTCGAACTCGAAACTCCAGTTGAGTCGACGATTTTCTCGTATGTATGATTTGCTGAATACTAGTAGATACAATCTCACGATCCTCTTCATGTACCCATTGATGCAAATGACTGGATTCAAAGCTAGTCAGGTCGTGTCCTAACAAAATCATGTGCGATGGGGATGCATACACAAAGTTCCCTGCTGTATCGATGATTGAAATCAGATCCGACGAATTTTCGGTAATTAAACGGTATTTTTCCTCGCTTTTTCTTATCTCTTCCTCCATTTGCTTGCGACGGGTAATATCATTTCGAATCGAAACATAATGGTAAGGTCTTCCCTGTTCATTTAAAAATGGAACGATCGTCGTATCTACCCAGTAGAATGTGCCATCCTTGGCTTGATTCCTGATTTCTCCTCGCCAAATACGTCCAGACCCAATTGTGGCCCACATGTCCTTGAAATAATCGCGGGCGTGATAGTTTGAATTTAATATCCGGTGATCTTGTCCCAGTAATTCATTCCGCTCATATTGAGAAATTTTACAAAACTGATCATTGACGTAGAGAATGGTTCCACGCGGGTCGGTGATGGCCACAATGGATGACTGGTCCAATGCATGTCTAATATCTGACAGTTCCTTCAAAGCACCTCGAAGTCTTTCGTCATTCTCCAATAACAGGCTGTCCTCAGAAGGATAGGTTGGGGAATTGGATAAGCTGTTGGTACTCTGTTCCTTCATTAATTGTCACCTCCAGCATGTAATTATTGCTTTATCATCTATCGAACTTATTTGCTCTCCTACTTGCACATGCAAAATAAACCCACCCCGCCAATCATAAGGGTCGGTTTGTATGGCTTAATTGTATTGTAATTAATCTATACGTATTTGTCTACGGGAATGGGAAATACTTCATTGTATAAAAAAGGCTGCATGAGTTGTTCGCTCATACAACCTCGCAGCAGGTACGGACCCAGCTGCTGTTCAATCCATAAGCTTCGGAATTCGCATGGCTTACGCCTTTTTCTTTTTTTGACGGCTGTAAATATCGAACCATACGGCAACGACCAGGATGCTGCCTTTGGCAATCAGCTGCCAATACGAGTCCACGTTCATGATGCTCATTCCATTATCGAGACTGGCCATTACCAATGCCCCGATAATAGCGCCGATAATCGTTCCAGCACCGCCAAGCAAGCTCGTTCCGCCGATAACGCAGGCTGCAATCGCGTCCAGCTCATACATATTACCGGCATTAGACGTAGCCGCATTCAGCCTTGCGGTCAGAATCAATCCGGCTACCGCTGCCAGTGTGTTGCACAGCACAAAGACAACAAGCAATCTTCGTTTCGTATTGATCCCGGATAAGCGGGACGCCTCGGCATTGCCTCCTACCGCATACGTTTGGCGTCCAAACACAGTGTTTTTGGCCATGAAAGTGAAGATCACTGCCAAGACGATGACGATCAGAAAGGGTACGGGTATACCTTGATATTGATTCATGAGAAGCACGAAGCCAAGAATGAGTGCGGCATAGATGACAGCCTTGGCCATTGTGAACGTCATAGGCTCCAGCTCAAAGCCGTATTTTTTGCGTGAATTTCGCTTGCGGAGCAGTCCAATCACCAGAAATACGATTGCAATTACTGCCAAAATGAGACCGATGGGTCCAATTAAATACGATTGGCCTATATACTTGAATCCCGGGGATAGCGGAGCAATCGTTTTACTGCCGGAAATGCCCAGCCAAAGCCCCCGAAATACCATCATGCCGCCCAACGTCACGATAAATGCGGGAACAGCCCGATAAGCGACCCACCAGCCCTGAATGAATCCGATCACTGCGCCCAGCAATATGGTAGCTATAATGACGGGGACCGTACTCCAGTCATACCAAACATTGAGAATGGCGGCCACCCCGCCGGTCAAGCCAACAATCGAGCCAATAGACAAATCGATCTGTCCGGCAACTATGACAAGTACCATGCCAATCGCCAATACCGAGGTGACCGACATTTGCAAAAATAAGTTGGATAGATTTCTCGGTGTCAGGAAGGTGTCGTTAAGCAAGGAGAACAACAGCCATATCGCCACCAAAGCGCCGATCATCGCGTAGGCCCTAATGTCCATTTTCATCCACAGCTGAATTTTTCTCTGATTTTTGCCCCTGTCTACCGGTACGTGTATGCCGCCAAAATTAGCCATGTTTGATTCCCCCTGTTGCTGCCGCCATGATAACCTCCTGAGTTGCTGATTGATAGTTGAATATACCGGCCATCTTGCCCTCCGAAATCACCATAATCCGGTGACTGACCCCTAGAACTTCAGGCAGTTCGGATGAGATCATAATAATGGCCACCCCCTGCGATAATAATTGATTCATGATGTTATAAATTTCGAACTTAGCGCCTACATCGATCCCACGCGTCGGCTCATCCAATATGAGAATTTTGGGCTTGGTCATTAACCATTTCCCAATAACCACCTTCTGCTGGTTGCCGCCGCTTAATGTACCTACAACGGTTTCTACCGAATTCGCTTTTATTTTCAGCTGTTGAATGTAATCCTGACCGACGGCTATTTCCTGATTTTCCTGAATGACCCCGCGGACGGAAATGCTATGTAAACTGGACAAGCTGATATTGTTTTTAATATCCATATCCAGCACCAGCCCATATTTTTTTCGATCCTCGGATACTAGTGCCATTCCGTGCTCTATGGCCTGTTGTGTACTTCTAATATTTGCAGGTTTGCCGTCAATGGCAACGCTGCCTTGCTTTGCTCCCTCATAAGCTCCAAACAAACTCAGCACCAATTCACTGCGACCGGCTCCGACCAAACCCGAGATGCCGAGAATTTCTCCCTGCTTTAATTCAAAAGATAGGTTGTCAATCACTTTACGTCCCGGCTGGCTCGGGTCCCATACCGTGTAATCCTTTACTGCCAACATCGTTGTACCCGGTTGTGCCTCCACACGTGGAAATCGTTCTTTTAATTCCCGTCCCACCATAAGTGAAATCACTTTATCCTCGGTCAATTCCGATGTCGGCTGCGAAGCAATCGTCAGTCCATCACGCAGTATGGTAATCGTATCCGCGATCTCGAATACTTCATTTAATTTATGTGAGATATAAATGCAGGTAACGCCCAGATTTTTGAACTCTT
This sequence comes from Paenibacillus sp. FSL H8-0034, assembly GCF_038000305.1. Classification (NCBI taxonomy): domain Bacteria; kingdom Bacillati; phylum Bacillota; class Bacilli; order Caryophanales; family Paenibacillaceae; genus Paenibacillus; species Paenibacillus sp. FSL H8-0034. The sequence continues at coordinate 1,364,260 of NZ_JBBOBS010000001.1, read as the reverse complement.
TCAAAATGGCAAGCAAAATAGCAACTTCCTTTTCGGTCAGTGCCGCTGTCGGCTCATCGAGGATGAGGATTTTTGCCTTCTTGGATAAGGCTTTTGCTATTTCAATCAATTGCTGCTGCCCAATGCCAAGCGTACCCGTAATCCGATCCGGCTTGATGCCGCTTAAACCCACCTGACGCAGCCAGCTTTCCGTCTCGAGATAAACATAATCCCAATCCATAATACCGAAGCGGGAAGGCTCGTTTCCTAGAAACAGATTTTCGCCAACGGTCAGATTCTTCACCAATGCAAGCTCCTGATAGATGATAGCAATGCCTGCCTTCTCCGCATCTTTAATATGTCCGAACCGCTGTACGACACCGTCGACCAGAATTTCACCTTCGTAGGTTCCCGCCGGATACAGCCCACTTAGCACTTTCATTAAAGTCGATTTGCCCGCTCCGTTCTCCCCGCACAAAGCGTGCACCTCACCCTTTTTCACCTTAAATGTGACCTGATTCAGTGCCTTAACCCCCGGAAATTCCTTCGTAATCGTTTTCATCTCAAGGGCCATGGTTTCCATGTAATTATTCCCCCTTCTCGGTTTCCCTCTCAGAAAAAGGGCGGGATTCCCCGCCCTCTCGGCTCGCTGCTTATTTCTTAACGTTCTTGTATACATCTTCTTTCTTATGAAAGCCGTCCGCAATGACGGTTGAATCCACATTATCTTTGTTCACCGCTACAGGATCGAGCAGAATGGAAGGTACATCGATTTTGGCATTATTCACTTTTTTCGGAGCGTCTACCTTTTCGCCCTTAGCCATCTTCACAGCAACAGTAGCAGCTTCATCCGCCAGCTTCTTCAGCGGCTTATACACGGTCATTAACTGCGTACCTTCAACAATACGCTGCATCGCAGCCAGCTCCGCATCTTGGCCGGAAACCGGAATTTTACCAGCCAGCTTCTGCGCCGTCAGTGCTTGAATAACTCCGCCTGCTGTACCGTCGTTGGCAGCAACAACTGCATCAACCTCATTCTTGTTCGTTGTCAGCGCATTTTCCATATTAGCCAGTGCGTTGGCCGGACCCCAATCCTTGGTCCATTGCTCGTATACAATCTTGATATCGCCTTTATCCACCAGCGGCTTTAAAATGTTCATCTGCCCTTTTTTGAATAAATGTGCATTATTGTCTGTTTCTGAGCCCTCGATCAGCACATATTTGCCTTTTGGCGCTTTTTCAACAATCGCTTTCGCCTGCATCTCACCAACGCGCTCATTATCAAAGGAAATGTAAAGGTCCACGTCCGAGTTTTTGATCAATCGGTCATAAGAGATGACCTTGATGTTGGCCGCATGTGCTTTTTGAACAATGGCTGCTGTCGCCTCAGCGTTATGAGGAACGACCACAAGTATGTCTACACCTTGGCTGATCAAGTTCTCCGCCTGTGCGATTTGCTTAGCGTCATCGCTGTTCGCTGCCTGCACGTTAACTTCCGCTCCAAGCTCCTTGGCTTTGGCTACGAACATGTCGCGGTCACGCTGCCAACGTTCTTCCTGCAAGGTGTCCAGCGACATCCCGATAACAATCTTCTTGTCTTTCTTATCCGCGGCTGGAGCTGTAGCGGCTGGCTTCGAATCGCCACCTGCTGCCGCTGGCTTGGTTTCTCCAGTCGTGCAGCCCGTTAGAGCTACGGTAAAAGTCAATGCCAAGCCCAACATGCCGCTCTTGTTCAACCATTTGTTCATCAATTCGAACCTCTCCCTCTAATTGTAAAGTTATTTGTTTGTTAAACTTGCTTACAACTTGAATTTATCATGGGGAGAGCGCTTTCAGTTGAACCATTATCTGCACTATCTTGTTATCTTCTTCACTTTTTTAAACGCTTTCATGGTTAGTGGATAGCGGACGATGCCGCGTCAGCAAATCTTTTCGATAATCAGTCGGTGATTGGCCTACGGTTCTTTTAAACACACGGCTGAAGTAATTCGGATCATGGTAGCCTACCTCATAGGCAATCTCCTTCAAGCTCTTGCCTTCATCAGACATAAGTCCCTTCGCCTTATCGATCCGGCGCTCCGTCAAAAAATCCACATAGTTCGTCCCGAAGGTTTCCTTAAACAGCCGGCTTATATAAAATGGGCTGACCTGGACATGCTCAGCGATCAAATCAAGCGATATTTCCCGCTGTGCATGCTGGATAATATAGGCTTTGACCTTGAGCATCAAGTCGGGCTCTACCTGCGATTGCATCTCCTTGACGGAACGTACGATTCCATCAACAATACGAAGCAGCTCCGACCGAAGCTGGGCATAGCTCACCATTTGAAAGGCATAATAAGGCTTTTCTGTCTTGGCACCCAGTTCCAGGGTAAATCGGGACAAGATCAATAGCAGGTCTTGAACCCGCTGCTGTGCTTCAACCAGTCGACAGCTCTCAGCTTCAAAGCCATTGATCCATTGCTGCAGAAGCCTGTTCACCTCATGCCATTGGCCTCGGCGAGCTTGCTCCAGCACCTCCTTTTCCGTTTCCGAAGAACGCAGAGCTGACCGATTATCCTCTTGCAGCAGATCGGAATAATGCCGACAATGGGTCGGAATCGACAAATCAGTGGAAGCTAACAGTGCCTCATGATACGATTGCCGGATATCGTGAGTAGACTCCGAGCAGCTTCCTATACCTATAAATACGCGTACACCACGAAAGCAGCTAACGTAATTAAGTAATTTGCGTATGAGCGAGGTGCTTTGCGCACGGTACGATTGCTGCACATCAGCCAGAACAATAATCGGCAGCTGGTTAAAGCTGAGCTTCCCAACCCATCCATCTGAAGTGGTTCGGAAATATTCGGTCAGCGATTTATAGACGGCGGGCAAGCTTGCGTCATCGCCTTCCGTCTGAATCGTACATACCATGACAAAGGCAGGCCCCTGCTCCTTCCATTCCAGCAATGACATCATTTCCTGCAGATGCGACTCGTGAACGCTGTCATATAATAACTGTGTCACATAATCCGCCTCCAATACAGGCAGCAGCTTATCCAGCCTTTCCACTACACGAAGCTGCCGCTGACGATTCTCCCGCTCCCCCTCCAGCTCCTTCAGCACCTGGCCCACCGTCTCCAAAATCACCGACGACTTGCTTGGCTTCAGCATATAATCGCTCACCTGCAGGCGGAGCGCTTGTTGGGCATAATCGAAGGAATCAAACGCCGTGACCATAATGATCTTGACATCACGATCCGTGCTGCGGATAATCTGGGCCGCTTGCAGTCCGTCCACTCCCGGCATCTTGATATCCAATAAAATCACATCAGGTCGATGCTGCTCCGCCAGCTCCACCGCCATTCTCCCGTTGTGCGCCAGCCCGACGATTTCGATGTCATTCAGGCCTTTCGTTAAAATACGGCTCAGCGCTTCACGTTCGAGCTCCTCATCGTCAGCGATCAATATTTTAAATGTAGTCATCCCTTAATTCCTCCTTGTTGCGGCAAAGTCAACCGAATGACGGTTCCTTTGTCCTTATCACTACTAATTTGAACGACGTCGTCCGCCCCACAATACAACTGGAGACGCCGAATCACATTGGGAATACCTATACCGGTAGTTGTACCAACTGGGGTAGATTCCTCCGGATCATGATCCCGTAAATGGAAAAAAGCAGCAATCTGCTCCTCCTTCATGCCGCTGCCATCGTCGGCAATTTCGATGATCACTTGTTCATTCTGTCTAATTACCTCGATACGGATCGTCCCCCCCTGCTCAAGCGGTTCAATGGCATGGATGATCGCATTTTCAACAAAGGGCTGCAGCGTCATACAAGGAATAGGTACGGTAAAACACGACTCATCCAGCTTCAGCTCATACCCTACTCTGGAGCCGAATCGGGCTTTCTGTATGATCAAATATTCTTGAATGACATGCAGCTCCTCCCTGAGCGTCACCATCCCTTTCAAGCTTCGCAGATTGTAGCGCAGAAGACCGGACACACTCGCAATCAGCTCGCTGGTTTCCTCGGCACCTTCCAAATAAGCTTTTTTGGCCAGCATGTTCAGTGTATTGAATAAAAAGTGAGGATTGATTTGATTTTGCAAGCTGCGCAGCTCGCTTTCCTTCAACAATAATTTATGATCCCGTAAATCTTTTTCCAGCTGCGCTTTGATACTCATTTCCTCAATCAAATTTTTGATACTGATTCTCATCCGATTCATTGTCAAGGTGAGCAAGGACAACTCATCCCTGCCTTTGATTTCTATAGGCTTATCAAAATTACCCGCAGATATTTCCCGGGCTGCAGCCGCTAACGTTCGAACCGGACGGGTAATGCTGCCGACAAATTGATACGAGAACAAAAATAGCAGCGCCGAGGCCAGACCTAAGCTCCAAAATCCAAGCTTGCGCAAATCTGCACTCTGCCGAATCATACGCACATAAAAATCGTTATATGTATTCAACTCCTGGTTAAGCAAAGAAAGCATTTCCTCATGAACGAATTTGTTGACTTGGATCGCTTCCTCCAGCCTTGTCAGTGCCGAGTTTTTCTCCTGTCGCTCGGTATCCTTGGCTGAGAGCTTCATCGTCTCGACCAGGCTCGCAATCATATTTTTGAAATTAAGCAAGGTCGTCATGTTACCCGAATTGATAAGCGCGGGCAGCTCGACATAATTTCTTTCGAGTTTCTCGACCGCGTAGCTAAATCGGGCTTCTGTTTCCTTACTGGGGTTATTGGTATACCCGTTAAGCTGCTTGACCGCTTCCGTACTCAGATTCGTCAGCTCGTTCATTGCCATATAGCGCTGCAGAATCGAATTGTATTTTTCAATCGTCAGTTGGTGCTGATTGTTAAGAAACAGCCATAGACCTGCCATAAATACCAAAATAATGACCGTCAGCATGATCATTTTACTTTGCAATGTTTTCATGCATGAACTCCTCACTCGTATACAGCCGATTCGTCACATAATGGTAAGGCTCCAGCGGCAGATTCTTGCCTCGCAGCCATTCCAACGCTAATGAAACGCTGGTTTGTCCGACATCGCCGTCATCATGCAGCATGACCCCATCAATCTTGTTCGAAGATATCAAATGCATAATTTCCGGTGAATCATCAAAGGCAGCAACAAAATAATCCTGAATCCGATCACGGCTAGTAAGCGCTTGCACAGAGCCGACCACGGACTCCGAGCTTAATCCGACTACTGCACGCAGATGCTCGCCATCATTTAATAAATCGTTTGTGCGTCGATAGGCCCCATCACGGGAGTCTCCTTCAAACTGCGCCTGAACGACGCGGATCGCCGGGTACTTGGTTAGCGCTTGTACAATTCCCTTCAACCGTTCATTTTGATAGCTGTGATCCTTACTGTCATACAGAATACCAACGGCTCCCTCATAATGAACAGCCTTCGCGACCTTATCAGCCATCTGATTGCCTTCAATGAAATGGTCTGCGCCAACATACACTTTTCTCAGGCTGTCCGGTGAGTCAGTAAATACGGTAATGACTGCAATCCCCTGAGCGGATGCCTTATTCACGACTTGAACAAACCTCGGGCTGTCCATCCCCTGAACAATCATGACATCGACCCTGGCGGCTATCCCGACCTCCATTTGCTTCATAATTTCATCCTCGTTCGGCCGTACCGCGTTGCGAAATTGGATCGAAGCTCCCTGCTTCTGCGCTTCTTCCAAGGCTCTTTCCTGAACGCGTCCCCTGGAGGGCGCATTCTGCTCGGTAGCGATAAACATTAACCTGTATTTGGTATCAGGAGCAGCTGTGTTTTGGAACTCGTCGGTTTGGTTGGCCATATAAAACTGGTAGGTATAATACATCGTAAACACTAACGTAGTGGCGATACAAGTGATGCTTAGAAAGAAACCGAGCCATTTGCGCACATAGCAGCCTCCTATTAATTCCATGTATTACTAAATATAGTGTATCCTTAATGGATTGGGAAGGGTTATTCTCATCATCCCGATGTGCGAGATGCAGTATGGTCTTTTCAGCCTGACAGCCAAACAAGCCTGAACGAGATCGTGAAGATCTCAGCTCAGGCTTGTTCTATAAGATGGATACTATGCAGATTACTTTGCCGTAACGCCTCCATCTACAGGTAATTCAATACCTGTAATATAGGAAGACGCATCCGAAGCCAGGAATAACACCGCTGCCGCCACTTCAGAAGCTTGTCCTACCCTTGGGAGGGCTGTCTGGGACAAGAACCACTTCAGCATCTGCTCGTTATGTACAAAATCTGAGCTCATCGGCGTCTCAATAAAGCCGGGGTGAACCGAGTTGACCCGAATGTTATCCTTGCCATAATCAACGGCAGCGGCTTTGGACAGCATGCGAACACCGCCTTTGGAAGCTGTGTATGCACCTGCGCCGCTGCTCCCTGTAAGACCAGCAATGGAAGAAATATTAATAATGGATCCCCCCTTGTTGGCCTGCATATGTGGAATAGCGTGTTTCATCCCAAGGAAGGTGCTCTTCAAATTGATGTTCATGACCTTGTCCCATTGTTCAATCGTCGTCTCCAACAACCCAGTAGCCAATGAAATCCCCGCATTATTAACCAGCACATCCAGTCTGCCGTATGTCTCCATAGTTCCGGCCACGACCTTGATCCACTCGTCCTCCATTGCAACATTATGCGCATAAGCAACCGCTTGTCCGCCGATTGCTTCAATCTCCTTCACAACAGCTTGTACGGCAGCAGCATTAATATCGGTGGCTACGATTTGGGCTCCTTCCCCAGCAAGCAGAATCGCTTCCTCGCGTCCCATCCCGCTTCCAGCACCCGTCACAATAGCTACTTTACCCTTCAGAATCCCCATATCGGCATCTCCTTTTTTCAACTAAATAGGCAACTCAGCTTCTGCCATACAGGTAATTTCTACTATTGGGTAAGTTTCTATGCAAGGGACCAAACTTCCTCGAGTGCCGAACGGAACAACTCGTCAAGCCGATTAGTCAGACCACCCTCAGCAGAAGGCATATTGGATACCGTTCTGTCGTAGTAATTGATTCTATCTTCCAGGAACTCATTGATCGGGTTGATTCTTGCTTCGTAATCCATCTCATCCCCAGCGATTTTCCGAACCAGCAGCTCTTGAATAATGCCCTTTAGCTCGCTGCCCTCTGGTACCAGGCCTTCTACCAATAAATCAAACTCGATAGGCGGCATGGTATTGTACTTCTCAATCCACTCACACGCCAGGATCGGACGCAGTACATAAAAATATTTTTTAATCTTCACTTGATCTCCCTGCAAATACTCCCGGTAATTCCCCTTCGCCATATGCAGATAATGATGCATGCACGAATGCGGTGAGAAGGTTGTTGGAGAAATGCCGCGGATTTGTTCAGCAACCGAATAGTTGTCCATATATACCATCGGCGACTGCAGCCATTCCAGCAGCGGCGGATTGGATTTGCGAAACAGCTTCAAGGCTTTCTTCAAATCCCAGCCGTTAATATCCAGCATATTGTTGACCGGACGCTCAATTACATCCCGTTTATCGACAATGGACAAATACCACTCTACCGGTCGGATATATATAAATCTGACGTCGTAATCGCTGTCCTGTGAAGGAAATCCCCACGCACGACTACCCGATTCACATGCATACAAAATCCGAACCTGTTCATCCCGCTCAATTTGTTGCAACTCTTCCTTAATAAGTCGCTGATAATCGGTCATCTGGCACTGCCTCCTTCATCCTGCACGTTGTGTCGCTTCTGTTTCTATTATCGCTGAAAATAGGCTAAGCGAACATGGCACAAGTATGACGACTATCAAAAAAGAGAAGCTATCTCGCGACTAGCTCCTCCACTATGGTTCTCCGTTTGCCGTCTGTACAGCACAGATTATGAAAAGGGTTAGAATCCTACTGCTAAGGCTGCAGCTTCCGTTCCGTCGCTTCTAGAGCTTTGAGTTTTTGCTCATACTGACGCATTAGAGCTGAATCGGGCTCATCGTGGTGCTTTTCGAGGAATGCCTGAAGTGCCAGGCGGTATTCCGAAATGAATTTCGGATTGGTGGGGCTTGTTGCAAGTTGGCCTTCGGCTTTTATAACCGGTTTTAGATTTTCATTAATTACCCATTTTTTACCATACTCTGATTTATCGCTCATGATGAGAATATTACGTTCGAAACCTGTTACATATTTGGCCACGAAAGCTTCACCCTTGGGCGGAATAAGAATGGCATTGCGCAGCGGATAGATACTGGCGGACATGGTAGTGAAATTCGTCGCCACATCTTGCCCATCGGAGGTTTTAAGGACTACTTCGTACTCCCAAACATATTGATCATTGTACAAGGAATTTGTTTCCTCTGCATAAACAATGATTGCAGTACCCTCCGTTCCAACTGCGTTAAGAAATAATGAATTTACATAATGTGTGATAAAGATATTGAAAATTGCTGCCAGAAAACCCACAGTTGGCAAGATAAAAAACCATTTGTAGTGGTTACGCCATATCGTTAAGAGGATACCCATGGCAAAGCTTAAGAATAAGATTATCAAAAATGACCAGATCGGGTAATGCGTCAGGAAATACAAGACGGCCGAGATCATATACATGTATATCTGGCCGTACGCTTGCCACTGGACGCTCTGTGCTCGTAATTCAGATCTTCCAGGTCAGCACTGCCGAACCTATGCGCACCGGAGAGACGGATACGACGCGTGCTTTACCTCCAAGTTGAAGGGCAGGCCGCAGTCGAGCAGTTAATTGAAAATGACCGAGATGGTTAGTGGCGAATTGCGATTCATAACCGCAAGCGTCTCTCGCCAGTGGTGGGACCATAATGCCTGTGCTGTTCACAAGAATGTGCAGTAGCCGACCTGAAGCAAGGAAACGTTCCGCAAAGGCATCGATGGTTGCAGAGTCGTTTAAAGTTCAATACCTTTAATACCAGCGACTGCTGCGGCAGCCTTATCCCGTGTTCGCGCTGGGACGATAAGCGTCGCCCCTGCAGCCGCCAGTACGCGGGCTGTCTCCAAACCGAGGCCAGAGCAGAGTAACAACCTGTGACGATAGTTGTCTTACCGGTCATACTCAGCCCCGTATGGGACATTCGCTCCGTATAAAATTTTTTAAGAATATACCCTGTATGTAGCATTCCTAAACAATGTACATTAAGCTAACCCTTGTAAAAGAGCAATAACAGAGTAAAATAATATCGCTTGACCTAAACTAAGGTTTAGGTATTATTCTTTTCTTGTATCCAAATATTTATAAACCCATGGAGGTGATTTAAATTGTCATAATTTTCTTTTGTAACTGGTTCTAACAAAGGTATTGGATATGAAATTGTTCGCGAGCCAGCTAATAAAAATTATCATGTATTTTGGGAGGCTCACAATGAGAAATTAGGAATAGAAGCTGTTGAATCCTTAGGTTTCCCTAATGATAACTCATCAAAAACCGCCGTCAACTCAATGATATTAGCCTTAGGAAAAGAATTTGCTACAAACGGCCCTGAGATTCTAGGCATGACAGCTGATTTTACCACAACTGATCTCAACGGAAATAAACCAGGTAGTCATACAGCAGTTGATGGTTCACAAATCGTCACAAACTTTGCACTGAGTAATGAAAATTACAACGGAAAAATTCTGAATGAAAAAGGAATTATCCCTTGGTATTAAACGAGGTATAGCCAGTATGAAATATACGATCGGACAAGTCGCGAAAATGAAGCATCTGACCATTTCTCAATTGCATTATTACGACAGACAAGGACTTCTTCCCTTTATCGAACGAAAAGAGAATAGCGATCGGATTTTCAATGACGAAGCGCTTAAGTATTTGGATATGATTCTATGTCTAAAGGATACGGGAATGCCAATTAAAGAAATTAAAAATTTCATTAGTTGGTCTATGAGTGGAGAGGATACAATCCCACAGCGATTGGAAATGATGAAACAACAAGAAGTAAAGGTTCTTCAACAAATCCACGAAATAGAAGCGAATTTAATTAAGATTCAAGAGAAAATAGCCACATATCAACGTGATTTACTAAGCAAGGATAACTAATAACATTACAAAGAGGAGTATTCATATGAAAAAATTGAATTCGAACACGATTCTCATTACCGGGGGCGCAGCAGGGATTGGACTGGCGTTAGTTGAAAGATTTGTAAAATCAGGAAACAAGGTAATTATCTGCGGAAGACGCGAGGACAAGTTGGCAGAAGCAAAAGCAAAAATCCCTGAGATTCATACCTACAAGTTTGACGTCTCCAAGGAAGAAGATCGAATCGCGTTATACGAGCAAGTGACGCGTGACCATCCTGACGTAAACGTACTGCTCAATAATGCAGGTATGCAGCGCTATCTACAGTTGGATGAAAAGGAGCCTTGGAAGAATACCGAATCCGAAATTGCAACGAATTTGGATGCGCCGATTCATTTGGCAATGCTCTTCACACAGCATTTTATTGGGAAAGAGTATGCAGCTATTATGAATGTGACTTCGGGTCTTTCCCACGTACCGCTTGCAGTAACTCCCGTATATAACGCGACTAAAGCAGGTCTACATTCGTTCACATTGTCTCTAAGAAAACAATTGGAAAAGCACAGCATTGAAGTAATCGAGATAAGTCCGCCGCATACAAATACGGATCTTGGAGCGCCGGGGGCAAACACAGCTGGCATACCAATTGAAGAGTTTGCGGACGCAGTAATGAAAGGCCTGACAGATGGAAAACAAGAAGTAACTTACGGCTGGTCTCAGTTAACCGCGCAAGCGTCACGAGAAGAACGTGACGCAATGTTTAAGCAGTTGAACGGCTAATCTTTTCTCCACCCATAATAACGAAAGTTGTCGGAGTACAAGAACATAGTCGAGTAGATGAATGACAAGAGGAAGTATCCTTTTCAGCAGCTCTAATTAATATCATTAAAACTAGCAGGGAACGTTAGTGAAATAATCACGTGACCGCCTATACCTTAATGGTAGTCACATTTTGTGCAAGAAAGAAACAACATAGTACGATAACAAACCCAACAAAAAAGAGGGATTCGCCCCCCCTCTTTACTATTTCCGCCAATATATCTCAACTATTAGTCTTTCCTGACCAACAGTGAGTAACACTCCACATAATCCGAGTGCTGTAACCTGCATACCTACTGTCACTTTTAGCATTGCTGCTCCTATTGGCAACTCTATTTTCCTCTGTACCAGTATGTGCGATATGGTTCATCGCGTTGCCTGTAACGGCAAGTTGCACGGGTCCTCCTTGGCGGCCTGGCATGTCATATTCTGAATCTTGGCACTCCTTAATCCACGACAGGGAACCATCCGGGTATGCTGGTTATCATTCCCCACAAAATATCGGGAACTACCAGTTCTTTTTGAGCTGTTCGGGGAAGTGTCGTTCTAATTTTCTTTTCCTGTCCGCTTTGTACCTTCTCAACCCATTTGGGCTCCATGATCAAGGCATGACCCATTGTTACTAGTGGGATTCCAGTCTCCAGTGCTTTAACGACATCATCCGGTGTGGAAAGTCCGCCAACACCGATTACAGGCACACGATTACCTACACGCTCCTGAACCATTACTGTACGTGACTTCGTACTGCTTGATCCTTCCCTCCTCGGTTCACCCCAGAAATGATCCACGGAAAGATGGATGTAGTCTAGGTTCTGTACGGCCAGAACATCCACGAATTGAAGCGTATCTTCCATTGTGATGCCGGGATCTTCTCTTTCCTCCGGAGAAATTCTGTATCCAACCACAAACGGTGATTTTGCATGTTTTGTAACCATTTCTTGTACGCGTTTGATGATTTCAAGAGGGAATCTCATTCTCTTTTCTAATGTCCCGCCCCATTGGTCTTCTCTTCTGTTGGAATGTGGAGAGGAAAATTGCTGAATCAAGAAGCCATTGGCGCCATGAATCTCAACTCCGTCAAATCCGGCTTCAATCAGCCTTCGGGTTGCATTCGCAAAATCATCAATAACATTCTCAATTTCCTCTTCTGTCATTGCCTTTGCGGTAACAGATCCTTCACGCTCTGCTGCAACTGCGCTTGCACTTAACGGTTGTGCTCCAGACAGCAAAGCCGGATTACTTCTATGGCCCGCATGATAAATTTGGACAAAAGCTTTGGAACCTTGTTCATGAATAGTGTTTGCCAATGTTTTCAGGCCTGGGAGCAGAGCGTCATCGTCAACGCCGAAGCCCGTTTCGAGCATTTTTCCATTTTGCGAAACAAGGGCACTGCTGGTAATCACGGCGCCTACACCCTGAGCCCGTTCAATATAATAAGCCAATTCTTCATCAGTAACGGCTCCGTCAGACTTTGATGCTCCAAGGGTCATAGGCGCCATCATCACCCTGTTTTTCAACTGCACTCCAGATGGAAACTCGAATGGTTCGAAAATAGATTTGTAATTGTTGTTCATGTTTGCTCCTCTTTTCTTTAAATTATTTTATATTAAGGACCTATCGGTCCAAAACTATCAAAAAATAAAAGTACACTTTTATCTATCTCAAATTGCTTAAAATTACAGAAACGAAATCTACAATTCTGTCTTGATTTGTTTGAGCTCGCACCATCACATTTATACCTTGTAAGGAGACCGTTAAAAATCGAGCAAGCTTTAGTGAATCGATTTTAGACTGAATAGAACCATTGATTTTACCAATCTCAATTGCATTTAAAAATGCATGTTCAACATCTTCGAAATCCTTTTCAATCATTTTTTGAAATTCTTTATCATGAGGCGCCAATTCGATAGCTTCATTTGACGTCATGCAACCCTTGCTAACGACATTAAGGAGGGCCATAAAAAATAATTCGATACCCTGGTATACATCCTCGTTACTCAAATAATTATTTAATACCGATAGACGCTCCTCGCGATATAAATCAAATGCTCTCACAAATAAATCATGTTTGTTACCAAAAGTCTCATATAAACTACTTTTACTAAGTCCAGTAACATGTAGCAAATCATTTAGGGATGCCGCTTCATAACCTTTTGTCCAGAATAAAGTCATCGCTTTCCTTAATACATCTATTTCATCAAAGTTGCGTGGACGAACCATTCGTATCTCACCTCCTTAAAAATAATATACACCATTCCGAACCGATAAGTCCAGAACAAAAAATATATTTTAGTCGATACGCTGCCAAGCGTACCGATTCGGGGCAGCATTGGAGATATTGTTCAACTTATATACATGATTAGCTTCCAAATGAATAAATCTAAGCAATGCTAACAGGTCGGTCAATCTTGGGATTTGTGATTTATAGTAACGATTGGGTTGAATTCGCTTTATAGCTATTGCTTCATGAATAAGTCCGTGCCACTTTTCTGGCAATTCATTAATGCCATAGTTACCAGATCCAATTTTGCTTGTTATATCATGTTCTTTTAACGTATACAACTGTCGCAACATTCCGAGAGTACACCACTCAACTGCTTTATCAAGCTGCTCAACATTGATGTCCTGTTCCGATAAATTAGCAAACGACAATTTTTTCTCTAATCTATTTATCCAATTAACCCAATAGCTATTTAGGTTACTAATTACATATTCGAGCAGAGAAGCAATTTCTAAATCGTAATTGAACGTTAAGTCGGTGCCATAGATCCTTATACCGTGTTTTTTTTAACGATTAATAACAACTAACCCGCATGATGCGCGCTTAAAGAAAATATCGTCGCGACCGAGCAAGACACGCCTTGCTCGGGTCGCGGCGATTTCATTTCAGAATCAACTTCATTAACCGATCGACTTCGCTCTGCCAATCGCCATAGATGCCGGGGACATCCTGTAACATCAGACCGGTAATGACCGAGAAGTAGAAGAACAGCAGCTTATGCGGCTCATCTTCGCTGAACTCGCCAGCCTGCTGCCCTTGATGAATTAACGGAACCAGTTGCCCGATCATCCGGTCGGGCGAATAGCTCTCCAAGATTTGCTTTGTCTGCTCCGGCACCCCTTCCTCAATTTGTGCGTACCGCAGAAGCATGAAGTAACTCTTGTGGCTTTCGTCCAGCATAGTCAACGTGAACGCTCTTAAACGTTCCTTTGGCGAGCCGGACAGCTGCGAGACGTCTGCCAAGGACGTCTCCGCTTCATCGAGTGCTTCTTGCACGAGGATCGTGAAGAGCTCTTCTTTGGAGCTGAAATATCGGTAAGACAATCCTTGGCTGACGCCGGCTTCTTCCGCGATCATGCTCATCTTCGCCGCCTGCAGCCCCCGCTTGGCGAATACTTTCAAAGCAGCTTTCTTAATTCGTTCCCTTCGGTCGTCGGCTAAAGCTTCTGGCTTCTGATCTTGTACTTGCTTCATCTTCATTTCTTCCTTCCCGCTTATCCCCGTTTGTGAATTCCTCTATTCCGCTATTATAGCTGATTCTCGCTCATTTCCCATAACCGTTTCGCTGCAGCCGGATCCTGTGCCTGACCGGAAGGAATGATGCGCTGCATATCCTTGTAATAGTGCCCACTCGATAAGGACATTTCATCGGAATCCGCGAGCCAAACCAGTGTCTCGGCCCCTTTCTCCTGTGTGCGCGAAAACTGCTTCATGACCGCCATCGTCATGCGGGCCAACAGACCGTTGTCCTGATTAAAATTCGTCGCCACGAGCCCGGGATCGAAGCAGGCTGCCGAAACGCCGAATCCCTCCAGACGCCTTTCCAGCTCAGCCGTGAACATGATATTGGCAAGCTTCGTTTCGCCATAGCGGAAATTGGGGCCGCCAATCAGAAGATGCGGGAAACGATAGTATTTCCGGCCGCTCAGGTCATCGAATCCGATACCGTTCCGGGCCATCTTATGCCCATGGGAGGCGGTCGTGATGATACGTCCATGTCCGCTTCCCTTCAACTTGTTAAGGAGCAGCTTTGTCAGTAGGAACGGAGCCATATGGTTAACCGCCCACGTCATCTCGATACCGTCTTCGGTAGTAAGATGCTTAACGAACATCGCGCCCGCATTATTGATCAGAACATCCAGCCTCGCCCATCTGTTCTGAATGTCCTTCGCCGCATCGCGAATCGACTGCTGCGAGGCCATGTCGGCCAGAAAAATATCCACCTTAGCATCATTCCCTGCCGCCGCCTTCAATGTCACCACTGTCGCTTCCGCCTTCGCTCGGTTGCGGGCGACAATCCCCAAAATTGCGCCTCGTTTCAAAAGCTCCTTGGCCGCAGCCAAACCGATTCCGCTAGTTGCGCCGGTAATGATGACGTATTTGCCTTTTATCGACCAAGTTCCCTTTTTTGCTTCCATTGTTTTTTTACACTCCTTTTATAATGAATGAACAATTCATTCATTTATAGCTTTAAGAATATACAGAGCGACGGAAAATGTCAACAGCTATTTTGAAGGCTTGTTACCTCTAGTAAACGGACTGCTCCCGCAGAAAATATCTTTTCGTAACCTTGCCTTTGGTAGTAATCAATATTCTCGTTCTTACCTGTTAATAAAGTTACAAACTTACAAACTTTTTTTGAAGTGGCTATCTCAAATTGTTCCAATAATCTTTTGCTTATTCCTGTTTTCCTGTAGTCTTCTTTGCCAAATAAATAGTTAAGGTAGGCATGTGATGTAGAAGTCTGGTCGATTATCACTAATGCGAAACCTACGACTTCACCATCATTTACAGCGAACAAACATGTATCACGAAAAAGACATTAAAAATTGAGATAGATTGAATTTCTTTCCTTAGGTAGTATTGAGCAATCCATTTCAGCAATTTGAAGTGCAGTTACATCATTAATCTCTTGTATAATTACTTCACCCATATCCTCAGCTCTTCTAAACGTAGATATATATATCCATTAATAACATATTTTTACATTAGACTGCTCGTTACTTTAATAAACAAAAGAAGAGCTGCCGCGAAGCAAACCCCTCAACTAGAGTATTTGTTAGCGAAATCCCCAGTAGGCTTGCCACTGTCGTCGGCCTTCGTCTGTTGCTGCCGGAGCTTGACCAGCTGCTCGTACCGCTCGCGGATCTTCGGTATTGCTTCCTCGCGTAACTTTTCGAGCCTCTCATTTGAAAGACGATCGAGTTCCTTTTTCTGCTCCGGGCTGACCTTGTACACTTTCGTCGTTATGATCTCGCTTGTTTCATACACCGTTTTCGCTTTATCTAGAGCCTGTTTCTCCTTGTCCATGTTCGACATGTTCTCCTGCCTCCTTTGTTTTGGGTAACTTTGTTTCCCTCTTTTCTATATATTATCACATCTGTCTGACCTCCGTTTCAGCTACCCTTACAAAACGGCTGTTAAGTTACAATAGTCTCCTGTATTGCGTTAAACTACTACCCTATAGTTTAATAAAAAAAAGGAGACCCACAGCAACGGGCTGTGGGTCTAAGTTTATATTTAAAGGGAGTCGACTCTTATTATATTCTCGAATGATTAATACAATATGAAAATAAGATTTCAATCATTCCATTGATTACCGTAGGCCAATTGCTTAATCACACCAGTGGACTTCCAAGCCCCGTCCTGTCTGAGGGTGTGACGGATGCGGATATGTAGTTCCTGAACTGGACGCCGGAGCAATATGTCGAATTAACCATCCATCAACCCGTGGAATTCGAGTTTGGCATCCAACAACACTACGTGAACATCAATTACTTCCTTGCCGGCCTGCTGATCGAGAAACTGACTGGCAATCCATACGAGGTAGAAATTCAATCTCGCCTTGTGCAATCATTAAGCTTACTAGATCCTACCCGGGAGCGATACTAGAATTGTAGGCACGAATGCTCTTCGATACAAGGCAGTCGATCATGAAGGAAAGACCGTGTTTGTAGATGTGACGGAAGGCAACCAGTCTTTCACTTGGGCCGCAAGCCAAATCATATCAACCACCTCAGATCTGAACACCTTTATGACCGCTCTGTTCGGTGGTAAGCTGCTGCCCTCTGATGTACTCGAGAACATGTTTACCGTCCCCGAAGTCCCTACTTGGAACAAAGACGGCAAAGATGTCGGTCGGGCTACATTAAGTATGGGCATGATAAGAACCACGATCAAAAGTGTCACCTTCTGGGGGAAAATCGGTGCAAGACCGGGTTATTGCAACGGCATGTTCGCCACTCGCGGCTTGCAGTGAAGGCTCGTCTACTCCATTAATTCTACCGATGCCAAGGGAGCCGGCGAGAATCAGCCGGGCAATAAAGTCGGGATGATTGCCTTTGGTTTGAAATAAGCGGTTCCACCCAGAATACAGACCATAGCCCATTCGACAGGGAATAATACTCCATGATTTATTTTCAAATCAGCACAAAAAGCGCGCACTCTACAAAGTTCATAAAGAGGGTGCGCTTATCGCGTTTTTAAATTTCCCGAGCTTCCATTCCCATGGCCGCCCACTACTCCTTGGTCGGTCTTAAAGCATTTGCAATCTGACTGCCTCTTCCTGGATAGGATCATTATCGACATCCATTATATAATAAAATAGGGTTACTATTTCCATATGATTGCATTAAACTACCAGTTTGCGTAAAGCGGCTGCCGAATTATTAAGATAGCCGCGAATCTGATGTTTATTCAACTATTGTTCCTCGTCAGTTCAATCTTTTTGCTCGATATAGTTCAATAAAAATTCTTTATCCTCAGGAAAGGATAGCTGAAGTTCTTTTACTTGCTCCACTGTTTTCCAAGCAATTTCATGTATGAGTCCATCAGGATCGTGGATAGTCGGCTGTCCATTAATAATCTCCACCTCAAAATACGTCATTTCGTACTCCACGGGACCATGTGACCCTTGCTTTTCTTTGATTTTATGAATGATTTTGCTTTGGTAACCAGTCTCTTCAAAGACTCCCCTAATACAACACTTCTCTAAAGTTTCCTCGTTTTCTTTACCTCCAGAAGGCACCGACCATCGTTTTTCCTCTTCTGGCTTACCTTGTAAAACAGTATGTATTTGTCTTTCAGAATTCACACGTAAGCCTGCTGATCCAATCCATTTGTTCAATATTCAATCCTCCTAAATTCATCTATTTTTGTTCAGCTTTCTGTACTCTTTTTACCTACTCTATCCTTTCAATCATAACCTTGATTTTCAAAGTAGGTGTTTTGATCAGGTGTCCTACCCTTACAACTTATAGTTCATATGTTCCTTTATTTCAGCAACTTGTTTGTGTATTTCGTCGAGCTTACGATGTAGTTCCTCGTCTGTTCTTTTTCTCGACTCGTACGTTTTTAAAAAGCGATAGAGCAGATATATTGCTGCCCACGGAGATAAGAAAAATATGAAATTTACAATTTGCCCGATTACATATAATGACATGTTTGTTTTCCCTCCTACCCTAAATAGTACCATATTTTGGATAAAGGGGTAGGAAATCTGTATAAAATCACTTATTTTGTGATCATGTAACCAAGGCAGCTTTCAAAACCGTAAGGCTATTCGACCGAAATGGACTTGCTGAACAACTATACCAAGATTGAGATCGGGGAACGCGGCAATTTCCATATCGTGTACGGACGCATTCCAAAAGCGAATTCGGGAGTAAGCTCGAAAAATGTTAAAATTCTACTGACATACAGTTGTCAGTAGCGTCTTTTTATAATCGGAGTAAGTAAACACAAAGGAGTGGGAGATAAATGCGAAGTATTTTGGCCCAAAATGATTGGATGCGGTATTGTGTCATTTATTATAGGAAGGATGGTATCTCGTGAATTTTGCTTCTGTACGCATTATAACCGACGACGTAGATCGTCTCGTCGAGTTTTATGAGAAAGTCATGGGTGTTTCTGCGGAACGCCCCGCGCCTGTCTTTGCCGAACTTGTTGTGCCATCGTGCACCCTGGCGATCGGCCACTCCCAGACGGTGCAACTGTTCGGCGCTGGTTCCGCAGTGGCGGCCGACAATCACACTGTCATCATCGAGTTCCGCGTCCACGATGTCGATGCCGAATACGAGCGCTTGAAGCCATTTGTCGACGAGTGGGTTAAGGAACCAACCACGATGCCGTGGGGAAACCGTGCTGTGCTGTTTCGCGACCCCGACGGCAACCTGATTAACCTCTTCGCGCCGGTGACCGAGGAAGCGATCAAACGGTTCAGCGGTAGGCGTTGATGGACAATTGAAGTGAGTGAGGCAGCTGTTATATGTTACCCCGTGGTGTCTACAAAAAACGCGATAACGCATCAAACAAACAGAAATGCCCTATTTTACCACTTTCCCCTTTCATGCGAAGATTATACCTTCGGCCAATAAAAAGAAAATGACTTGTAGAGCATTTCTTACGATGCTGTAGAGGTATTGTTTATGGACTTGCACTCAAAAGCCGTTTTTTCAAATGCCCTTTATTCAGCTGTCGAGACCCGTCAGTTAAATAAATTTGTTCTCTGTTTTTATTGAGTGTCTTCGTCACTTTTGTACTCCAAAATATCACCTGGCTGACAATCCAAAGTCTTGCATATCGCTTCTAATGTTGAAAAACGAACCGCTTTTGCTTTCCCATTTTTCAGAATGGAAAGATTGGCCATTGTAATGCCAACCCTCTCCGAAAGCTCCGTTACGCTCATTTTTCGTTTTGCTAACATCACATCAATATTAATAATAATTGCCATATGCTCCACCTCAAACCGTTAAATCATTTTCTGATTTTATATGAATAGCTTCTTGTAAAAGTCTTTGGAGAACAGCAGCAAAAACGGCGATCACCATAGAGGCGAAAATAATGGTCAATCCCATTGGTATGAAACTCGGAGGATCAACTCTCTTCCCCATGAGATAGTAGAGTGGCATACCCAAAAGGTACAAGGAACTGATTGTGATGGCACAGTATTTTATATTCTTTAAAGCTTTTACCGATAATTCCGAAAACGCTTGGTTCACATCAATATAGCTTATAAGTTTAAAAGCTTGATACAGAGCAAAGTAAAAAGGAATCGCTGCTGCGTACATATCGATTAAGACGAGAGATTTCATATAAGCCATTTCTGGATACAATTCTCCAGCAAAACTCCCAATCTTGGGCACTAAAAATATACAAAAAGCAAGAATTGAGATTCCAATAAGAATAACAGCCAGTTTCAAAAAGAGTGTTGTTCCTCGTTTCATAAAGTGCACCTCACTTATTTAATGTCAGTTTTTAATTTACCACATTATTTATCGTTTAACAATAAATTAATATCGTTTTTCATAAAATAAAAAGCATTTCTCATTACAAAGAAATGCTCTTACTTTACAATATTAAATTTACAACTTATTCGACAAAACAGTTCTTACTTCAACGGAAATAAAAAAAGGAGCCACTACAAGCAACTCCTGCACTCTCGTTTCTCGTTAATTCAATCACGATTTGGTTTTCATTAGATTTTCTGTTTCCTGAATAAGCTCACGAATCATGTTGATAGCCTTCTTTAAACACTCTTGATCTTCCGTGATTAATGTGAAAACCTCATTTATTCTCTGGGCGTATTTGCTTGGCACTGTACTAAATGAATCGGCAATGGCAGCAGCCCCCTTTTCATTCATCAAGTAGGTTTCATTAATTGCAAACAAAACCTGATTCAAGCAGGATACCGACCTGAAACAACATCCAGCGATATAAGATAAATCCTTTTTGTAGATGCCTTTGTATCCATTATCGAGAGCAAAGGCTGCCTCCCATAAAAATTTTTGGATGGTTGCCTCTTGAAAAACGGGTGAGAACGGGCTTGTTCTACTCTTCAGTTTCCCTATAAGATCTGAGGGGTCCCATAATACTTTACATAACGCGATCTCAGCCAAATAAATCGAGTTGGCAAATCCGTGGGGATGTCCCGGTTGATAATCTATTGTGATATTTCCCATGACACATTCTTCAATAACATGTGACACTTTATTTTGATCACGAAATAAAAAATCAACTGGAATTTGATTAACTTTCAACCAGCCACCACCATTAATCCATGGTCCCCAGCCGCCTATTTCTGTCACTAGGTTTTCTCTATGATCGTCATCCAATTCAGCAGCAGCCCGACGAAGCTCGGTAATGTCCAGCGCTTTTTCGGAATCGTAGTAAATACCAATATCAATATCAGAGTTAGGGCTTCCAGTCCCCCTAGCTCTTGAACCGCCGAGAACCAGAGCACTTATTCCTCTGACTTGTTTTAAGCTGTCAACAATATTCGAAATTGTGTATTGCACGTTCATAATTCTCACTCCAGTCCTAAGTTCGATTATGTCAATAATAATGAACGACTGTTCCTAGCTGCAAGGGAGAGGATTTATTAAACATTCCTGCCCTTTAATAATCAAGGCTTATACCTGCAAAAGCACTCTGAATCAGATCCGTCTCACACCCCCAAATTTTAATTTTAATACGTTTTTTCATCAATTATGTATAGGAACCTTGTCTGATTGATTTCAAACGATTACAGAGCTTATTACATGCGTTAAAATCTGTATTTTAATTGCATTTCACTCATGTTAATATAATGTAAAATAAACGAAGAGGGTGTTATTGTGCGAATTTTTGACTTCAATACAAGGATTTTAAAACTGCCAAATATAAAATTTAGTTTCTTTGAGGATATTGTACAATGACAACTACCCTTATTGTGCTGGTTGTCGTTGCGGTTTTTGTTGGTGCCTTGATGAAATCTATGTTTGGCTTCGGAGAAGCAATAGTAAGCATGCCTTTGCTTGCACTACTTCCGATCACTCTGCAAACTTCGGTTTCTCTAATCGGGTTAGCGGGGCTAACCGTTGCTTTACTAACCGTTTTCAGCGGATGGCGTCATGTTGAGCGCCCTGTCCTGATCCGACTAGCAGTTTCTACCGTAATCGGAATCCCCTTCGGCCTTGTTTTACTTCATCTTACTCCTGCAATCGTGATTACGTTTGGACTTGGAATTTTTCTGATTGCTTTTGGATGTTACTCTTTAACTAAGAAGATTCTCTCTCGGGCAATCGAACGTCCATTACTTAATGATCGCGGATGGGTATTACCGTTCGGATTTGCCTCAGGAGTTCTTGGCAGTGCTTATAATTTTAATGGTGTGCCGGTCGTTGTCTACGGTACATTACGACGATGGAATCCGGATCGTTTTCGAGGAACATTGCAAGCTCATTTTCTTATATCTGGCGTTCTTGTTGTTACAGGACATGCACTCGGCGGGTTATGGACGTTTGACGCATTAATTTATTATGCTTATTCTTTACCGGCTATTCTTATAGCTACCGCACTCGGTGTTTTTTTGAATAATCGAATTCCTGCTGGAAAATTCGAACGTTACTTATTTATTATTATCATCGTACTCGGAATTCTATTGGTATTGCCCTGAGGTTCAAGCTAATCATTTTAATTATTCCCTTTAATTATCTATTTTCCATCCATTCGCAAATTCATTACTGAAGAAATCTGCCCGTTACTTCAATAAACTGCCCCTGATTAATCAAGTTGTATACTTTGCCTTGCTCGCTCCAGCAAGCTGTACACGTAATCAGCTTTTTCATCAGAATAGGCAAGAAGTGTTGTAATTCCTTTATGAAGTGAACTCAGTTTCCGATATAAATCGATTTGTTCAATGGGCCCTTCCAGATTAAGTTTTTATAAGTCTCCAGAAAATGCCTAAGTACTTGTAGGCTTACGGACGAATCAGAGTCCACTTTGGGATGTGCATTAATAATGAGCAGCTTCTTTTTTTGTTAGTCATCTCAGACAATTAGCGGATATATTTTGTGACATGAATGGCGTGGGATTCCAAAAAAAACCAAGCTCAAACTTCGGAGGCCACTGAAAAGTCCAATTTTCAAAAAAAATAAAATAGCAGAAAAAAAACGAACCTATAGAATCGCTTCTAAGGTCCGCTCCGTATTAAATTCGCATACCTCACATTGCCGAATGATAACTGTCCTTCGTAGCCGGGAACTTCCAGAGGTTAGCCTAAACCAAAGTGAAACTAAAAAACTTGAAGGGTTTTTCCTGTTTCGAGGAGGCTTTTTAAATTACTGAGGATGGCAGGCCATCCGTTGTTAAACCCTTCCATTTTACCTTCATCTTTGCGAATATCCTTTTCTAATAAATCCTCGTGTCGAAGCGTCAGTTTTATCGTAGAGGTCATGGGTGTTAATTCATATGTAACCTTAGAAATTCGCTCTCCTTCAACGTCTTTGACACTCCAGGTAACAGTGAGTAATCGATACGGCTCACATACAAGAACTTCACCATAATGTTCAACCTTATCTTTATTCATCAATTTAAAGCTGGAACCAACTTGCCAATCCGAAACGATTTCACGACCGAAAAAATACTGCTTGGTAAATTCACTGTTAGTTAGGGCTGCCCATAGCTTCTCGGGTGTGGTTGCGATGTAAGTCGCATAAACGAATGAAGCTTTATTCATGATTAGAATCCTCCTCTAAGGCTTGCTTTAGTGTGTTCAATGCCTCAATCCGGTGACGCTCAAACTTACCGATCCAACGTTGATAAATTTCCCCGATAGGTACCGGGTTAAGATAATGAAGCTTTTCGCGGCCTTGCCAAACGACAGTAACTAGATTTGCCTCTTCCAGCAGCAGAAGGTGCTTAGTAACAGCTTGACGACTCATTGTCATTTGTTTACAGAGTTCGCCCAAGGATTGCCCGTTATTGACGAACAAGAGGTCGAGTAATTCTCTACGTGTTCCATCGGCAAGTGCTTTAAAGAGTTTGTCCATATCTCCATTATATGCAACTTTTTAGTTGCATGTCAAATCATAAAAAAACCTGTAGCATATGCAACAGGAACTAGACCTTGGTGAACCTTATAGAGTAACGTTTTCAGCTCAAATATTCATCATCTTTCCATACGGCATTAACCTGCCTTTTCGTTTGATGAGGTTGCCGATTTTTTAGCGGCTGCTGAGAAGTAACAAATGAAATTCCGTTGTGTTAGCGTGTCCAGATAGTTCAATGAAAAAACAGACCGCATCGGCGGTCTGCCCCACGTACTTACCTTCCCATTCAACATTAAAAATCCTATACCAAGAAGAGGCCAGATAACACTTTGAACTTCAAAAAGATCCATCCTATTTCCTGATGACTTTACAAATGAGAGCCCCCACTGGCATCGATCAATTGCCCGGTTACCCAGCGACTGTCGGGAGAAGCTAGAAAAGCAGCTATATCCGCGACATCTTCTGGTTGGCCCCATCTTCCAAAGATAGAAAAATCAGCACCAAATTTTTGTGAGGCAGGATCTTGCAGCATTGCAGCATTCATATCCGTGGCAACGAATCCAGGTTGGATGGCATTGATCGTAATTCCACGTGGGCCGAGTTGGTTCGATAAAGCGAGCGTGAGTGTGTTGATTGCCCCCTTGGTCATACTGTATACGGGAATGGCAGGCAGGGAAATCCTTGTTATAGAGGATGACAAATTAATAATTCGACCTTCGTCTCGTAAACGTGGCAAAGCTTGTTGAGTCAGGAAAAATGGCATCTTTACATTGATTTCCATGATTTTATCGAATGCGTCTTCTGTAGTATCCTCAATTGGGGCTACTAGGGCGATCCCTGCGTTGTTCACTAGTATATCGAAGTGAATGTCACCTGTACTTTCTTTCAACAATTCATCCAATGTCTTATAAAGTGTCTGTATGCTTTCTGAAGAACCAAGTTTCGTACCAATCGTGAATGCAGTCCCTCCATTCTGCTCGATATCATGTACTACTTCTTCTGCAGCTTCACGGTTCGTGCCATAATGAACAGCTACTAATGCACCTTCTTGCGCTAAACGTGTCGCAATGGCACGTCCAATCCCGCGGCTTGCACCCGTAACCAAAGCAACTTTACCCTTCAATCTAGTCATAATTTTAATCTCCTCTTGTGTCTAATACGTACACGATAGTTATAACACAAGGTAAATTTTGTAATGTTGCTTTCTTATTCGTAGAACCCAGATTTAATTTAGAGTCATTCACTGAATCACCGTTATTGTTCGTCCGCGCTGGGGCCGTACATCCCTGGAACCGGTATTCCGAGCAGTCGGAGATAGACCGTCAACTGACCCCGATGATGATAAACGTGATTGAACATCAGCGTGCGCACCCTGTCGATCCGGGGCGCTTCCAAGACGGTCTCCCCCTTGCTGACGAGCTTCCAGATATCCCTTAGCCCGTCTTCTCCCCATTCCCGAAGCTTGCTCTCGGCGAGAGGCATGCTCCATTCCAACGCTTCGAGCAGTTCTTGCCGGTTGGTCGGCTCTGGCCAAGGCCGTTCTTCACCTGAATCCTATCACGCCATGCGCGCGAACGTTTCTTACGGCTTGCGGAAATCGAGAAAGTCGGTGTCCGAGGATTAAAGACATTCCGTCATCCTTGGGGGCTGGCAAGTGATCTTTTATATGGTTACACCCGACGGATAAGTTAAGATGGTCCACAGTACCTTTATTAGCAGAGAAAAAGGACTACCACATGGCAGTCCTTGGATATTGAACTATGAATTGAATAATTGCTTACAACGTGGCACATCTCAACTACCGTGAACCCTCTTCGTTACAGCAAGCAATCATGAAGAGTACACATTGGATTGAAGAGCTTCGTTTAATTGATTAGGAAAATTAACCGTCATGCCATCCACGCCACATTCGAGACAATGCTTCATTAATGCATCATCGGCTACTTTCCAGGCCCGAACCTCAAAACCGTGCTGCTTCAACAAGCGGACTCCTTCCAGATTCACGGTATCTGCCTGGGGACACAGTTGGATAACTCCATACTCCTTCAACAACTCCAAATGATTCTTATCCCATTGACGAACCAGATGGCCTAACCGAATGGAGCCATGCGCTTGCCGAACAGCTTGCAAATTCTCAAAGTCAAAAGAGGTAATGGTTACCTTTTCAATGAGATCATGTCTTTTTAATCCATAGATAAGCTCTTCCTCAAGCCCGGATTCTTTCAGCTCCAACGCCAGATGGATGGGCTTATTACCAAAAGCATAAAGAAATGCATCCATACTCACTAATCGTTCCCCCACATACTGATCAGAAAACCAGGAACCTGCATCCAACTGCTGCAGTTCTGTCCATGTATAATCGGAAAGACGCCCCGTGCCGTTGGTCGTGCGATTCAGCAATTCATCGTGATGCAAAACAATAACACCGTCTTTGGACATTCTAAGATCGGTTTCCAAGCCATTGGCTCCCATTTCCAATCCTTTGTAAAAGGCTGCCAATGTGTTTTCCGGCGCGTTATGTGACGCTCCCCTGTGAGCAATATTCATAATCATTGATTTATTCACACCTTTGACTTTTATTTATATGATTTCATATAATTGATAACTTCGGATTGCAGAGCGTCCATGACCTTTTGCGGATCAGCCTTGGCATCGTTGTGTACAGTCTCAATCGCATTGACAATACCGGACCAAATGAGTGCGTCAGCAGGATGAATGCCTTCTGCGCGTAAAAATTGGGTTTGATCAATGGTCACTTTAAAGTTCGGATCTTTCGTCAAGTGCTGCTTGAAATCAGGCAATTCGTAAGCTGCTTTACTGACAGGAATATATCCGGTGCTCATTGAGTTTTGAGCTGTAATCTCCGGACTCGTCAAAAAGGACACTAATTTCCATGACGCTTCCTCATGAGTCTTATCCGATTTGAAAATACCCAGTCCGTTGCCTCCGATCGGTACCCAACGTTGATTGACCTTTGGCAAATACGCTACTCCGATTTCAAACTTATTGCCAATCTGCTTTTTCAAAGCAGCAAGCGATGCGCCTGAGCGGAATAACATAGCCAGCTTACCCGCTGCAAAATCCTCACCTGAGGTTTTAATTTGATTTTGCGGCATGATTTTGGACGTATGTACAGCATCTTGTATCGATTTTAGCGTTTCTACAACCTCTTTGCTGTTTACATTAGGCGTACCGTCCGCTTTGATCAATTGCCCTCCACGATTCCATACCATTGGTTGGAAATACCACGGGCTATCGCTGTTTAAGTTCAGCCCCCATTCGCCATTGCCGCTCACCTTTTTCCCCGCTTCGATCAGTTCATCCCACGTATCGGGCACCTTTAAGCCCTGTTTCTCCAACATTGTTTTGTTGTAATACATGACCGGAGTGCTGCTCTGGAACGGAATCACCCATTTCTTGTCCTTATACGTGTACCGCTGCCAAAATCCGGGTAAAATTTGTGCGATCTCTTCCTTGGACATAAAGCTTTCGATCGGCAACAGCTTCCCGCTGTCCGCGATTTGCGGAATCGCATGTCTTTGACCCAGTTGAACGACATTAGGCAGACTGTTGGATACGATACCTGCCTGAACCTTTTTGGCCATTTCATCATAATCACCCATGAATTCAACTTCGATCTTAATATTGGGGTTAGCCGTTTGGAACGCATCCATGTAGCCTTTTAGTAAATCTTTTTCCGTAGACCACAGCTTCAACGTGATCGGTCCGCTTGCAGCTGCCCCTTTTGGAGTCTCATAGGTGCTGGTGCTCCCCTGCTGCTCTCCACAACCAGATAGAATAGCTAATAAAGCTGTCATCGTCACTAATACTTTCTTCTTCATCTTGTTCATCTCCTCATTTATTGTATGATTAAATTAGCTTCAATTAGGATTCAATAGAAACGACAAGCCACCTGATGGGTTACTTCAATCCGCTAGTGACGATACCACGAACAAAATATTTTTGCAGGAACAAGAACAACACCAGAATCGGCAGGATGACAAAAGTAGAGGCAGCGAGCAGTTGCGGCCATTGCGTTCCGAGCTCCTTATCGATCATATATCTAAGACCAATTTGCACCGTACGCATCTGCGTCGTATTCGTCACGAGCAGTGGCCACAAATAGCTGTTCCACGAATTAATAAAAGCAAACAGACTGACGGTAGCTAAAATGGTTTGCGATAAGGGCAGCACAATCCGGAATAAAGTTGTGAAATGAGAGCATCCATCGATTTTGGCCGCATCAAGCAGATCTTTAGGAATTGTAAGGAAAAATTGCCTTAGCAAAAAGATGCCAAACACACTCGTCAAGCTCGGTATAATAAGCGCCAGGTGCGTATTGATAAGCCCCAAAGACTTGACCACCAAATAGGATGGGATCATTGTCGATTCGAAGGGAATCATCGTTGTAGCAATGAATAGGAGAAACCAGCCTTGCTTACCTTTGAAATCAACACATGCGAATGCATAGGCGGCCATGCTGCACGTAATTACCTGACCCGCAACCGTACAGACGGATACCAACACGCTATTCATAAAAAAGCGATCGAAAGGCGCACTTTGCCAAGCTTGCAAATAATTACTCCAGCGTAAGGAGCCCGGCATGCTTAACAGCCCTCCGCCAAATATTTCATCCGGCATCTTCAGCGAGCTGATCACCATCCAGATGAATGGAAATGCCATCACAAGTGACGCACTGATCAGCAATAGATGCTTCAGAATGGATGCGGCTTGTTTAATCATCGTTGATGAATTTTGCAGACTTTTAATTCGATGACCTTGAGGAGAGACACGGCTTACTAGCTTGGTTGAATGATCCAATTGTTTACGCCTCCGTCATTTATTGATAATGCACTTTGCGGCCAACTAATCTCATTTGCACCCAAGTCAGCAAGAGAATAATGCCTAGTAATACCATGGCAATGGCTGAGGCATACCCCATCTGGAAGCGCTCAAACGCATAATTCCACAGGTGCATGACCACAAGCTCTGTGCTTCCGGCTGGACCTCCCTTGGTCATAACGTCGATTTGCGTGAAGGTCTGCAGCTGCTCAATCGTCAAATAAATAAGTAGGAAAAAGATTGTTGGCGTCAGTAATGGAAGCTTAATGCTTAGCATGATTCGCAGTGGACCTGCACCGTCCATTTTGGCCGCTTCCTCCACATCTGTTGGAATCCCTTGTAGGCCAGCCAAGTAAATAACGACACAAAACCCGATGTGCTTCCAGATTGCCATTATGGCCAAAGAAATTAACGCCGTCTTGGTGTCGTTCAACCAGCGCAGTGGCTCCAGTCCCAGCCATTTCATAGCCGCATTGGCCATGCCGTAGTCAGGGTGATAAATAAACATCCATACAACAGAAATCGCTACTGTAGACGTGACTATAGGGGCAAAGAACAACGACCGGTATAGCGATAGTGCCAAACGAAGTCCCTTGTCGAGCAATAATGCGAATCCAAGCGAAAGGATCATGGAAATTGGAACTGTCATGATCGTGTAAAGCAGCGTTCGAAATAACGAGTTGTAGAAGCTTTTGTTTTGAAATAAGCTCACATAATTATTTAATCCTATAAACTCGGGCATCGGCCTCATCATGTCCCACGAAAGTAAGCTTAAGCCTGCACTATAAAAAATGGGAATGATTACAAAAACTAACAAAATGAGCAGGGAAGGAAGTAACAGTACATATCCCGCCGTATTCTCGCT
The DNA here is from genome assembly GCF_038000305.1 of Paenibacillus sp. FSL H8-0034. Classification (NCBI taxonomy): domain Bacteria; kingdom Bacillati; phylum Bacillota; class Bacilli; order Caryophanales; family Paenibacillaceae; genus Paenibacillus; species Paenibacillus sp. FSL H8-0034. The sequence goes on along the minus strand of NZ_JBBOBS010000001.1, from coordinate 1,334,917 downwards.
TCGCTTCCTGACTGTCATAGCATCACCTCACATCGATTTAATGACTTCCTTATATATTTTTATTATAAGTGATAATGAATACAGATCAAGTTAACGTTTTGTAAAACAGAAATTCAGTCTTTTTTGATCTATAATAATACTATATATGATATTAAGAGCAAATATTACCATATATTTACTTGAAAAATGATGTAAATATCGATTCTTGATCTCTATTAAATAATTTTATATAATAAACCTATAATTAAATATTATAAGGATGGTGAGCCTTTTTGCAATTACGTGACATTCAGTATGCACTCACTGTAGCCAAAGAGCTGAGCTTCTCCAAAGCTGCTCAACAACTTTCGATCAGCCAACCAGCCTTGAGCCAATGTATCAAAAAGCTGGAGCAGGAGCTGGGAACCCCTCTATTTTTTCGGGAAAACAATACGGTCAAGCTGACAAAAGCCGGAGAGGTGTTTATTAAAGAGGGAAGCGAAATTATGAACAAAAGCGAGCGATTAACCCAGGAGATCTCAGCAATAGCCAACACGCGAGAGGAAAACCTACGCATTGGCATTTCTCCATTCTACAGCTACCATTACCTCCCGAGGATCATACCCGCCTTTAGCAAACAGTACCCTTCAGTCAAATTAGACATTATGGAGAAGCATTCCGCTACACTGGAGCAGCTGATCATTAATGATGAGGTTGATTTTTGCATGATCCCTCTTCCTTTTTCCTATAAAGAGATCGAGTATCAACATATTTATCAGGAGCAAATTTTATTTGCCATTCCGAAGAACAATGAGCTTAACGCTTATTTGACACCTGCCATGTCCGTTGGTTTGCCTTTTATAGATTTGCGGTTGGCCAAGCATCAGCCGTTTATTTTTCTTAAAACGGAGCAAAAGTTCACACCGATGGGACATCGCCTCTGTAATGAGGCTGGCTTCACGCCACATATCGTTTTTGAAACGATGAACTGGGATACGATCAATTCCTTGGTGGCCACTGGAATGGGGGTAGGCTTCGTCCCGGAAATTTTGATTGGATCATTGACTGTTGATGAGCAACCCACATATTGCCGTATCTTGGCTGAAAATACGACTCGCAGCTATGTGGTAGCACATAAAAAAGGACGGAGTCTCTCGACTACCGCCAACAATTTTATACGTGTTGCCAAAAATTCGTTCCTCAGAGACTAAACGTCCGGAATGAATCATGGAGAGCATTCTTATTGGTTCACTATGGTTCAGTGCAGTTCAGGCTCCGAAAAAAATCGGAATCGGAGTATGCGATCCGCTGGCGTGACCCAGTTCATAGTCAAATTAAGTGCTTCCTTATTGATAACATCATTGCGCATGAAAACTTCAAAGTGCTCCAAAGCACCCTCTTCAATGCGAATGTGGTCTTCACCGCAGCTGTAGATGGCAGCACCCTCAGTCAAACGCTGTATGGAAGGCGCTGTATGCTCAAGGCCATCACCTTGCAGCTGTCCATGAGCATCAAACATGCAGATGGCCTGCAGGTAGATGCCGGCTCTCTCCTCCGAGACGATGCGCACATCAACGCCATCGTCAAGCAGCTTGACCTCAACCCCGATGCGCAAATGAAGAATATCGGTACGTTCACGCAGATGATTCGGCATATTGACATACATCCCTTTGGCATTTCTCGTATGCTCTTCAGCAAGCGGCTGGAAATAACAACCCTCCAGCTCAACGTCCATTCTGTACGTATCCTCCGCAAGCTTGCGGATACCGGGGAACGCAGCCGCTCCGATACCGAACCAGCCGACACCCAATTTCAATGCCGGCATTCTAGCTTGGCCGTATTGGATATACATCATTTCCTGTTGGCCTGCCATCACGGTTACGCTCAGCTTGCCCCTGCGGTGTCGCAGTACTGATGCTCCATGCGGATGTTTCACAACGGGACCAAGATAGGGCACACGGTCCGGTACCCGTACCACATTGTTTTCCCCGAACAATACCGTGTAGCTGTCGGACAAAGGCGTTTCGTCACCCGGCAGCTCCATCAGCTCCGGCTCCAGCATCCAGTGGATTAAACCGAGCGAGCCCTTCGACGACGTCCGGTCGGCAGTGCGGGCCAACGCTGCCAGTATCGGGTCCTTGCTGCGTGCTGCCATCAAATGGCAGGCTGCATAAAAACGGTCATCCAGCTTCGCCACCTGACCAAGATCCTGGCGCCCCGAATATTCGGTCGCAATCGTGTCGCCCGGATGAAGCAGATAGCTCATCATGACCAAAGTACTTTGAGCGGCTTCAAAGGCAGGCTCATAGTCGAACGTTCGTCCGACTGTATGCAAATAATAAGCGCAGATGGCGTTGTATATCGCATTGCTGCGTTCCGTCCATTCTCCATATTCAGTAATATCGAGACCTTCATTCAAAAACTGAAATGCACGGTCCCGGAATGCGGTTCCGCCGAACAGCTCATGCATTTTGGCAAGCGCAGAGGCATGCACCCAGCGATGGTTCGGCGTGTGGATGCCTCCGTACAGCATGCTGTCCTGCGCCCTTTCCATAAACAACTCAAGCGTCTCCGTGATTGCCGCCGTCTCCTCACCGCCGAAGCGTCTTCCGAGCTCTACCAGCAAAGCAACCAGATGGGAAGTAAACGCGGTATCCGGCGGTGAATCAATATTGCAGTTGTACAACGACACCGATCCACTTGGCAGCTGGATCGCAAGAAATGCCGCAGCCAGCTCATGAAGTATCGCAAGCAGCTCGCTGTTGTGGTAATACCGCGAATCCGGCTGGCAGTACAGCGGAAGCATCAGCGCCAGTCTGCCCAGCTCAAGCCCCTGGGAGCTGAGCTTCCTCCCATGCACCTGTTCATCGTGAAATCTGGCCAATTCCTCATCCAATCTATGATCCTGCAGATCAATCAATTCCCTGATCTCGGCAGCACTGTTATACGGGATACCGTTCATTCCTATTCGCTCCTTCATCTTGTTATCGCACAGCCTGTAGTTCCTATAAATAGACAGAGGAGGAAAGGAGAACAAGCTCCTTCTTCCTCCTCCTCTGCACTACTTGGCAGATCTCTTCTCACTTCTTGTCGTATGCCTGTTTCCTGCTGTCTTTACCTATTTATTGGTCGTTTTCCAGTTGATGCTCTTCAGGTTTTCGGTAACTTCCTTGTCATACTCACGCCCGCCATTTTTCTCCCAGCCGGCTACGAGAGCATCCCACTCCTGGTCAAAGTTCGGAACGATAATCACCTTGGACAATTTCTCGTACAAATATTTAGTGATGTTCACACCGTTTTTCTCGGCTACCTTACGCTGCGTATCGAAAACCGGATAGCTTTTTCCATATTTTTCGAACATGCGATAGTAAGGGTCCATCAGTTTGGCGATCTCTTCCTTCTTCGGATCAGCCGCATTGATTTGCAAAATCTGCTCCTTCGTAGGAGGTCCCATATAACCTTGAGTCAGCAGATTCAGGTCATTGAAATACCAATCGATCTCCTTGACGTTTTTGGCCGGATCGATCACGGTACGCACGCCATTATCGACTTTATAGTGCGTGCCTTCCAGGCCACTCTGCACGACCGCGACGTTTTTGGCGAGGAAGTTCAGGAACTTGACGGCCGCTTCCGGATTTTTCGTTGACTTTGGAATTAGATTAAGCAGCCCGAACTGCGACTCAAGCGAGGTAAGCTGGGTACCATTCGGTCTCTTGAACGGCTCCACCGTTACCCAGGTAGCAGTTGGTACCGTCTTTCTCGTCTCAACATTCATTTCCCAGACCGTATTATTGGAATCAATAAAGCCCGCTGTGCCTGACGTATAATGCTGTTGATACTGCTGGGAGTTGACATCGGTTACGAACTCCTTGGACAACAGGCCCTCCCGGTACAGCTTATTCATAAAGGCGAAGAACGCTTTGCCCTCGGGAAGATCAACCGCGGAATGGAACACACCATCGGTATAGTTGCCTGTCGGCATATACACCTCGGTCTTCGGACCGTCCATCGCAACGCCCGCGCCCCACATCGGACCGTAGAAGAAAGCTTTCATCCCTTGATTAATCGCCGGGATCGCCCAAGGCACCACGTTGTCTTTTCCTACACCGCCAGGATCTTTTTCCTTAAACGCTTTCAATACCGTATACAGCTCATCGAGCGTCGTAGGCGCTTTCATATTCAGCTTGTCAAGCCAGTCCTGACGGATTTTCATGGAGGGACCGACCGCCGTGCTCATCCGCATAGCCGGTATGGCGTAACGCTTGCCTTTATACGTACCCGCGGAATCCAGTGCAGGCTTGATCAGCTTCTTGATATCGGGTCCGTATTTATCGAGCAGGGTGTCCAATTCCCATAAGCCACCCTGCTCGGCCCATTTGAACATCGCGTTCAAGTCGTACGTGATCAATATATCCGGCGATTCACCGGAAGCCATCCAGGTGCTGTTCTTCTCACTTTCCTGAGACCTTGGCAGTGTGACATACTCAACGTCCAGACCTTCCTTTTTGGCATTCTCCTTGATCCATTTGACCAGCAATGAATCGGTCAGCTTTTCGCCGCTTGGCGAGTTGGAACGATCCCAGAGCGATACCCGGACTTTCTCTAATTTAACCGGATCGGCAGCTTTATTGGCATCGCCAGTAGCCGCCGTGGAGCCGCTTGGAGTGGTACCTCCCGTACAGCCAATCAGTAGGCTTGGAATCAGCATAGCTGCCATAGAAAGCTTAAGTCCCCTGTTCAATGTTGCTTTCAAAGTCGTTTCCTCCTTGTTGTCTGTCACAGATTTATATGAAGACAGGCGCTGCAGGCAGCCTACCGCATCGTATACAACTCTAGCCTTTTACGGATCCTAATAATGAGCCTTTAACAAAATACTTTTGCAGGAACGGGTACACAATCAGAATCGGAACCGTAGCGAAAATAATGACCGATGCCTTCAGCGACTCCTGAATGATGCTCAGCTTGCTCTGCTGCAGCTGCATCGTTTCCAGCGACGTGTCCATCTGCGATAGCAGCAAAATATTGCGCAGCTTAACCTGAAGCGTATGAAGATCGGGATTATCGATGTACAGAACAGCGTTGAAATATGCATTCCAGTTGCCTACCGCATAAAATAATCCGATGGTCGCAAGTGAAGCGCCAGACAAGGGAAGCACAATCCGGATCAGGTATCGGATATTGCCACAGCCGTCCATAATGGCGGCTTCTCTCAGCTCGTCGGGCAAGCTTTGAAAAAAACTCTTCATTATAATGACATTAAATGCACTAATCAGTCCGGGTATCATCAGCGCCCACAACGTATTGAGCATGCCCATGTTTTTCACAAGCAGGAAGGTTGGAATCATTCCCCCGCTGAACAGCATCGTGATGATCATAAAATTCATGAACACCGCCCGCCCCTTCAAATCACGCCGTGACAGCGGGTAAGCGGTAACGACCGTAAACAATAAATTCAGCGCCGTGCCCAGTACGGTAATATAAATCGTAATAAACAGCGAGCGGATAATTGTAACGTCCGTCATAATCGATTTCATCGCATCCAGCTGCCAGCCAATTGGCCACAGCACCACCTGACCCGTCTGAATCGCCTGATTGCTGCTGAAGGCGTTAGCCAGCGTATTCAAAAACGGAAAGAGACAAAGGAAAGTGAAAAAAGTAAGCGCACCGTAAAGGATCACGTTAAAGCAAATATCACCGATTGGATAAAGACGCTTTCTGGACCTTTGTCCGGCCGCTGTGCTTTGAGTGTCAGCCATGCAGTTTCCTCCTTTCTTGTCTGCCATTTACCACAAGCCTTCGCCTCCCGCTCTTCTAGCCCAGTAATTGGCTGTAAGAATCAGTGTCAGGTTGATGACCGACTGTACCAGACCGACGGCTGTCGTCAGACCGAATTCACCCTGCTTGATCCCTACGGCAAACACATACGTACTGATCACCTCGGATATTTCATTGACTACCGGGTTGCCCAGTGCAAGCGGCTGCTCGATACCGATGCTTACCATATGTCCGATCGCCAGGATGAACAAAATAATAATCGTCGGCATAATGCTCGGAATGGTGACGCTGACGATCTTGCGCAGACGTCCCGCCCCGTCGATAGAAGCGGCCTCATAAAGCGAAGGATCAATGGCGGTCATCGCCGCCAGGTAAATGATCGTGCCCCATCCGGCGCTCTGCCAGACGGCAGCCAGGGTATATACCACGACCCACCATGCTTTATCGGCCATAAAATAAATCTCTCCGAAGCCGAGCCAGCGGATAATCGCATTGACGATTCCATATTTCGGAGAGAGTACAGCGTAGATGATCCCTCCCAGTACGATCCATGACATAAAGTGCGGCAGATAGAGCAGCGCCTGGGAAATATTTTTGAAATATTTGGAGCGGATTTCATTCAGCATCAACGCGAGCAGGATAGGAGCCGGAAATCCGACCACCAGACCGAGCACGTTAAGCAGCAGGGTGTTACGGATCATTTGCCAGAACTCGGGAATCGAGAACATTTCCCTGAAATTTTCCAAGCCGGACCATTCACTGCCAAACACGCCTTGAAAAATATTGTAATCTTTAAAAGCAATAATCAGCCCTACCATCGGAATGTAGGCAAAAATGATAAAAAAAGCTACAGCCGGCAGAAGAAGCAAATACAAATCATAGTTTTTCTTCCACTCCCGAATACGAGGACTCGATTTTTTGCCGACCTCCCTTTCACGGATAGCCGCAGTGTGAATCTCCATATCGTCTCTCCTTTCTGCACAACCCCAGCTTTGACACCTTATTCTGTCGATATGAGTTACCACTTCCTGGTAACGCTTTCAGTGGGGGTTGATTCGCTTCGTTATTAGTAATTGAAGTATAAAATAATTTGTAAGCGGTTTAAATGCGGCAATCTTTACTTTTTATTAGTTTTTTCAACTTCCTCGATAAGTTGCTGAAGCCCGTTTCACATAAAAAAACGTCCCGTAGGACGTCTCTATCCGTTGCTCATCTGCTCACACTGATCGCAGCGCCTGATCCAGATCCTCCATCAGCGAATCGGCATTCTCCAAGCCAATCGAAATTCGCAGCAGCCCCCGGGGAATACCGTGGCGCACGGACGTTTCCTCATCCAGCCAAAGACCGGGCGAGTTGATCAAGCTCTCAAAACCGCCCCAGCTCGGTCCTTCCTCGAACAGGCGCAGCCCCTTGACCAGCCCAAGCACCTGGTCGGTATCGCACCTGGGTACAAAGCTCATCAGTCCCGAGTACCCGGACATCTGGGATTGACCGAGCTCGTACTGCGGATCACTGCGCAGGCCGGGATACAGCACGCGCTCGACGCACGGGTGCGCCTCCAGAAAGGCCGCTATCCGCAGCGCGCTTTCCTCGTGCTGCCGCATGCGCACAGGCAGCGTCCGCAGCCCGCGGATCAGCAGCCATGCCTGATGCGGGTCCATCACCGCTCCGAACAAGCCGCGCTCCTCACGGCTGATGCGGGCAAGCCGCTCTCGGCCACCGACAACCACACCGCCAAGGATATCGCTGTGACCGCCCAAATATTTGGACGCGGAATGAACCACAATATCCACTCCCAGCAGCAGCGGATTCTGGAGCAGCGGAGTCGCCCACGTATTGTCGATAACGGTCGTGATGCCACGGGCCCGCGCCAGCTCCGCAACAGCACGCAGGTCCTGCAGCTCGAACGTATTGGACAAGGGACTTTCCAAATATATCACCCGCGTGTTCGGACGAATCGCCTGTTCAATTTCCTGCAGATCGGAGCCCTTCACGGCTGTAGCCTCGATGCCGAAGCGGGACATATAACCCGCGATGAACGTACGCGTTGGCCCGTACACGTTTAACGGATAAATTACATGGCTGCCGTGCTCGAGCAGGCTGATCAGCACAGCGCTGATCGCTCCCATGCCCGAAGAAAAGCACAGTCCCGCTTCGCCCGATTCCAATGCGGCGATCTTCTGCTCGGCGATTTCCGTGGTTGGATTCGCCACACGCGTATACGTGTAGCCGTGATCCATGGTCTTGCGCGTGAACAGCGTATTCTGAAATATCGGCGGCACAATGGCGCCGAGATAACGATCGTAATCGTCACCCAAATGTGTGCAAATTTCCTCTTGATCCGATCTCCCGCTCATATCCTGTTCCACTCCTTCATCTCTTGTTCCTACTGTAAATCGGGGTGTCGACCTTTACCATATCAATATTTAAAGGTTTTATTAGTTTTCTTTACTTTTTATTTTTGAACTCCTTGGGTGAGCTTCCCTCGATCCGCTTGAATACCTGATAAAAATACGCGTACTCCTTGTAGCCAACCATTTCCCCGACCTCGTTGACTTTATATTTGGGGTCCTTGAGCAGCCGCTTGGCCGCTTTGATTCTCGCCCTGGATAAAATATCGACGAAATTTTCGCCGGTCTCCGTTCTCAGCAAACGGCTGAGGTAACCCGAGCTGATGCCAAAATGAGTGCTGACCGAAGTCAGCGTAACGGCCTCGGCAAAATGTTCATGAATATGCTCCATAATGCTTTTGACAATCAGACTATACTCCTTCTCTCCACCTTCGAGCTTGACACGGATCCGGGTTACCAGCTCCGTCATATAATCCGACGCCTCCTTCAGGCTGTCCAGTCGGTATACCTCCTCCAGCAGTTGGTCGATGCTCTTGCCCAGACCAAGCTCGTCACCTGTCGCATGAAAATAATAACGGGCTGCAGATAAACAAATCTCCGCCAGCAGCCCTCTGGCTACCGTAATATTGCCTTCGGCATATATGCCGATTTGCCCAACGATCCGCTTCGTTTCCTCAACCAGCTGTTCCATCGGGATTTGCTCGATCGACTTCTCGAAGCGTTCAATATCCTGCATCACGGAAAATTTGACCTGGGTTCTGGCGGCCTGCTCGCTCTCCGCTGACAAAATCATTTCCTCGCTGCGGAAGAAACCCGAGTCAAGCAGCGCGCTAACCTCTCTGTATGCCTGCTCCAGCTCCTGGGACAGCCGGTACACGGAGCCAAAGGATGCACGAAATTCGGCTCCTGCCGTTTTCTTCGCCATAGACAGCCATTCGACCGCAGCAGTATTCAATTTCCTTCTGACCTCACGGGCAATCGGAACACGGTCGAACTGGCACATCACAATCAGATCGCCACCTTGGTACAGCGTGATCGTGCCCATGCCCTCTTTGCGGCAGCATTCGGCGGCAAGCTCGGCCAATGCCTCCCGGTTGGCTGGCTTTTCAAAGCGTGGTCCGTTACCAGCCAGAGGCCTGAAAGCCAGCAGGACAAAGCGGCTGTATTCAATACCAAGCTCATTCATCGCCTGCTGCGCATCACGAGCCTCCAGAGCCTCCTCCGTCCCGTTAATTCGCCTCTCCAGCCATTGTCCCCGCAGGGCGGGAAGCGAATGTGAATGCCGCTTCACCAGTCTGGATACCTCGTCGTTCAGCAGCGCCGATTGCCGGAGAACCGATTGTTCCTCCTCGACTTTATCCGCTGCCGCTCGCACTATTCTTGACAGCTCCTGATTATGGATCGGCTTGACGATGAAATCGAACGCCCCGAGCTTAATCGCCTGCTTGGCGTATTCAAACTCCTGGTAGCCTGTGATCAGGATCGTCTTGGCATGCGGTACATGCTCGCGCATCCATTGCGCCAGCTCCAATCCCGTATGACCCGGCATCTTGATGTCGGTGATGACGATGTCCGGCCGTTTCTCTTCCAGCAGAGCCAGGCCCTCAATACCGTCCTCCGCCTGACCTACAACCTCACAGTCGAGCTCCTCCCATTTGATCGTCTGCACAATAGCTCTGCGAATAATCGGCTTATCGTCGATCACCACAACCGTTTTCTTCAATTGTCTCTACCTCCTTATCCTCCAGTACAGGCAGCCGAATCCGCACCTTGGTTCCTTCGCCAATCCGGCTGCTGATTTCAAGCCCGAACTGCTCTCCATATAACATCCGGATCCGCTTATGCACACTGAGCAGTCCGACCCGCGTATGGTTAGGTTTGGCCGCTGCCCCGCCTGCATCCTCCTCCAGCAACACCTCGACAGTCGCTGCATCCATACCTATTCCGTTGTCCGCCACCTCCAGAAACAGCGAATCTCTATCCTTATAGGCCATAATGCCAACAAAGCCTCGTCCCGGTTTCATTTCGATACCGTGCACAATCGAATTCTCCACAAGCGGCTGCAAAATAAATTTGGGTACCCAGCAGTCCATCACATCCGGAGCCATTTCGTAGCCGACCTCGATTTTATCTTCGTACATAATCCGATGTATCTCCAAATACTTCGCTACAAAGGCAACCTCGTCCTTGAGCCCTATCACATCGCCCTTCCTGCTGATGCTCTCCCGCAGCAGCGAACCGAGCAGGTATACCATTTCCCCGATCTGCTCGTCGCCCTTCAGCTTGGCAAGACCGTGAATCGTTTCCAATGTATTGTACAGAAAATGCGGATTGAACTGTGCCTGAAGTGTCCTGTATTCCGATTGCAGGGTGCGGTACTCGGCCTGCTGTTTCATCATTTGCTCTTTATATACCGTATTAATTAGCTCATTGATGCGGGTCGTCATCAAGTTGAACCTGTCAGCCAGCAGACCGAATTCATCCCGGCTTTTGGGTACGATCCATCTGGGTGTGAAATCGACGGACAGCTGGCTCATGCTCTGCAGCAGCAAACCTACGTTCTCGGTGATGCGTCTGGAGAGGAAGGCCGCCATCACAAATGCTAGCAGCAGCGCCACAATCAGAACGGTAAATGTCCAAAAACGGATCACTACCGTACCACGGGTCAGCTCATCCACGGAAATAATCTGAATAATTTTCCATTTCTCATAAGGCATCTCCAGAATCGTATATATATAATCCCGGCCGTTCAATTCAAAGGTTGGCTGTTTATCCGCAGTCTGCTCAAACAACCGCTGCTGGATAAAGTAACGGATCGTGGATTCCATCGGCTCATCCTGGACCAATCGTTCATTGTCCTCGTTAAGGACGAGCACGCTGCCCTGCGTAAGCTCGTCCACCGTCGTATAGATACTGCGGATTTGCTCACTGTCGATGCCGACTATAACCGTTCCGGCGTAAGCGCTGCTTTCTCCGCTGTACAGCGACTTGGCCATAAAAACAAGATTCGATCCGCCGGGAAGCCATGAGGCTCGGCCTCGCCTCTCCTTGATAGCGTTTACATTTAAGCCCTTTGGCAGCTTGCTGAGTGTGTTCAGCCCGGCGGAGCGTTCCGCAACATACAGCCGATCCTGCTCATCATAAAACAGGACGGATTGATAATAATTTTGCGACAGCATCAAGCCAGCTATGAAATCATTCGTGTTACGTCCACGGAACAACGCTTCAACCTCATACTCCTGGCTGCCCACCTCACCAGGGAGATTTAAGCGGGACACTTTGAACTGCTGAAACACAAACGTCTCAAAATCGCGTGTCCGCTTATCCAGATTAATGCCCATTTGCTGGCTAAGAAAATGCGAGTAGACGGAGGTATTGCTTTTGATCGTCTTGATCGAGACCTGGTAAATGACAGCGACAACGAGCAGCACAGTGACCAGTATAACAGCAATAAAAGAAAGCAAAAACTTCGTGCGCAGCTTTAAATCGTGAAATCGGGATATCCATCCTATCAATATGATCACCTGTTGGTTCAATATAGGTTCTTCCCCGAGCATAACACATTCCTTCCCGGCAAACGACAGATGAATGCGTTTTTATTCTAAATCTCATTGGTTGCTGCATTTGAACATACAGCAAAAAACCGTCCGTGACTGATCATCGGAACGGCCTTTTATATGCGTTATGGAGGACACGGTTATGGGGTTGCAGCCGCTGTTGAAGTCGTGTGTTGTTGAAATAGCACTTACACGCGTCCTACTTTTTATCCACTTGAAGCAGCGAGATATTCTTAATCGAAAAGGTATCCTTAATCTTATCTTCTGTAATGACGTTCAATTTGAGCAGACTGGCGATCTTGGAGGAATCCGCCTTGGAGAGCAAACGCCATACCTCCGGATCAGGCAGCGCTTCGTACAGCTTGCTATCATCGTATTCCTTACGCTCCTGAAGCACAACCTTCACCAAGTAACTTCCAACCTCCAGCCTGGATACGCCAAGCTCTGTGCAATGATTCAAAATATCGCTGCGCAGCTCTGTCAGCTCTTGCTCTATCTCTTTATGCTTTTGCTTCAGTTGGTAATATTGCTTTATTTTCTTGTCCATTGTATTCACGCTCCTCTTTACTACATATTTATGCGGAGGAAATTGATTTAGGACAAGATCATACGGGGTGACTTATGCAGGTTCGTCTCGTAATTCATTTCTTACCTTTCGTTTCATTGATTTTTTTGGCATGCTTTTTTATTATATCCATTTCCTTGTTCAATTTTTCCATATCCTTGAACATTTTTTGCATACCTTTATTCTCCTGCAGAAATCTGTAACCATACTCCAACAGTTTTAAATTCATGCAACCTTCCATCCTCTCATTGATCCTTTTAATCAATATACGTGAGGACCATTCAACGTGCTTCCGCGTATGCAGGGAAACCACATGAAAACACAAAAAAGCCAAGCATAGCTTCAGCTTGACTTTTCAACGTGTCCATGCAGATAAAAGGTGGTTACTTACTCCCTATCTGCTCTGTACCTCACTGCTCAGGATTCACTGGAATATTCGACATTCGCCGTGTCCAGCATCGATTTCCAACTAGCAAAATCCGTTTCCCTTACAACATGCCGATCAAAAAGCTCGTCATGAATGTTATTAATATCTTCTTGTGTCTTTACTTGAAAGTTGCCTTTCTCTAAAAACTCGTCAAAGCTCTTGAAGCTGGAATGCTTGCTCATGAACGATTCATTAAACAATTTGTCTAATGAAACATGGTTCGGGTCTTCCTGAATCGTTTTTTGGCCTTGTAAATCCTTCAGCAGATCCTCAAATGACATTGGCTTTTGCTTTCTCAGAATACCACCCCTAAATCAGTTTTATCGATCCAGCTATCTTGCTGATACCGGAATCGTTTTTTCACATCGCAATACATAAGGATAACACAAATGCATGCAAAAGACGAAGCAGGATTTTAAAAAATATGGATTGCGACCGCCGCAAATCTGTCGTACCCAAGCAGGATTAGCTTTGCTGACATCCTTCAGCCTTTGACTTACGGAGTTTTGTACGTATTTGGACGGATCGGATTTATCCGCTTCTAGCAGCAAAACTCCTGATATTTTCGCATCCTTATCATATACCCAATCGTTCAAAATAATGAGTGATTTCATTAATTTCTTGGTGATCACTTAACCATCATGGTCCACTCACATGAATATAATTCAAATTACAAATTATACTTGCACCTGACGTTACGTAATGTTTTATAGTAAAGATACCGGTAAATGATCAGCGTCAACAAAGGAGGTGTTCGGAAATAAATAAGAAGTTCACAAAGAAACTACCCTATGAATCGGAGGAATTCCCAATGTTAAATAATGATGACAGCTCCAGCACAACGAATGATGAAGGCAGCAATGAAACGGTACACACCCGTCTCATAGATGCACCACGCGAAATTGTTTTTAATGCTTGGACGACTCCAGAGCTGCTTGCTAAGTGGTGGGGGCCCAAAGGCTTCACGAATACGTTTCAACAATTTGATGCCAGGCCAGGCGGGCTTTGGACTTTCATCATGCATGGTCCAAACGGTGTGGATTATCCGAATCAATGCATGTTTGTTGAAATCAGCAGCCCTGAACGAATGGTTATACGCCATCTTTCCCCTGTACATGAATTTCAGATAATTGCTGATTTTGAGGATATCCAGGGCAAAACCAAAGTAACGTTTTGTCAAAGGTTCGAGACGGCGGCGGAACTGAACAAGCTAAAAAAACTTGTTGTTCCGGCGAATGAAGAAAACCTTGATCGTCTAGAAGAGGTCGTAAGGTCGTTAACCCGTCAGGAGTAGACAGTTCAATCTGCCGCACTGGCGCTCCATTCTGGGTGGTGGCAACTATATGACACCACCTAGATAACAATGGGTAACGGCACGTTTGTATATACAGATTTGATCAAGTTGACTTCACATTACCAACACCATCAGATACGATATAATGTATAGTAAAGATGCCCAACAACAGTAATGTTATCAGGCGCATCATCATTTTGTTAATCGTACCAACCATTAGCTATATGCATCTAGTATCTATGTGGCTAGCACTTGAAGCTAAGATGCTTTTTTCTAATCTTAAATGCAGTAACTCTGTCTGAAAATCATTGCCCATATTGTGTATCACAGTAAGGATTTCTTCGGTTGTAATAGCATGAAAACTATTGCCGTTCTGAACAACAGCATCAAGAACTGCAAAAACACATGCTTCACAAGTTTTAATTTTTTCCATTAACACCTGTTCTTCAGTTATTAATAGTTCATATGGGGCTGTTAAATCACTATCCATATTTCCCCTCCCAGCCACTAATTCATTTTATAAAGTATAAAATTATACGTTTATGCGTAATTTGACAATATATACTCGGGCGTAATATGTAAATTATTTCCATTAAAATAGCAAAACTGCTTGGAGGACCTTCTTGATGATGAAATTATCGGTAAAATTAAAGGACGCTTTGAAACAACGGAATATGACACAGCTAGAGCTATCTAAAAAAGCTAATGTTAGACAAGCCGCTATATCGGAGCTCTGTAGAAATGAGAGGCAAGAAATCAATCTTGAACAAATGGAACGTATTGCCGACGCATTGGGAATTTCTGATATAGGTGAATTATTGCAATTTGAGGAATTATAGTCGCTCCCCCATCACATAACCTCATTCCTCGTCGCTCCCAATCCTTTCCCCGCCCTCAGCTCTACATACATAGTCAGCACAATCAAACAAAGAATCCCTACAACAACGAAGCTCGTCATCCATCCTCCTGTAAACCGACCCACCTCCATAAACAGGCCCATAAACAGGCTCGGAATCAAAGGCTCCCCGTAAGCCTTCCACCAATTGAGCGTGAAATTTTCCAAATAAAAGAACCAGATCATACAGATGGCAGAGATAGCCCAGCCGCCCGTATAGATCCATACCGCCAAGACAGGATGGCTCGCGGCAATAGTGGGAACCAACGTGATCACAAAAATACCGGCCACGATCATCACCCAGAAATTCGCTTTGGTTTTGCCAATCCCCGCTAAGATATTGCCGCCTAATCGGCCAACGGACGAGAAGAACACTCCGAGCGCCAGCAGCCGGATATATGCCGCCGAGTCTTCGCTCGTATAGCCCTCCCCGAACAAATATCCATTAATCTGATCTGGATACAAACAAATCACAACCGTTAGAGGGTACAAGATCAGGTTGTTATATCGGATACACAAGGTACCCCTCCTTTTGCTTTCCAGAGGGTCCTGATAGCTCGCCGCGACAAACGGAAAGGTCACAATCATGAACGCCCAAGTCACAATTCCGATAAATCCCGTTATGCGAAAAGCGTTGCTAATATGTCCAACGGCAATGACCGAGCTGGAACCAATAATCATCGTCACAAAAGGCTGTTGAAACGCCTTCGCGATATTGCCAGCCCACAGCGGAACGCCATATTGCATCATCTTCCAGATTTCAGGAATAGACACACGGCCTAACCATTTCGGATGATGCACCTTTTCTACCTTCCAACAAATGAACAGCGCAGCCAGTACCGATCCGATACCCATCCCAATGGACACTCCCCATAGGAAGCCATCCTCACCTATAGGCCATAATACGCCTAATACCGTACCTGCTGTGGAAAGCGTCGTTGTGATCACCATAAATAACGCCTGCGTACCAAAATTGCGATTACCGGAGAAGGCGGATACCCCCATATTAATGATCGAATTGAACACCAGCATGATCGAGCTTATGAGGAGAGCACCTTGTAAGGAGGGCAATGCATACGTATGAGCGAGTAGCGGCGACAAGACTGCAAGCAGAATGCAGACGACCACTCCAAAAAACACACTGCCCAGCATGGCCAACCGAAACTTATTTTCGATCGCGTCCTTCGGGTTCGTTGAAAACGTATACACCAATGAAGAATTAAATCCCACATTGAGAAAAAGGTTCACCATTCCGAAAACCTGCAGCAATAAGTTCACTTCACCGAATTTGCCGGGATCATTCAATACACGTGCTACCACGATGCTCCCCACGGTCTGCAGCAGTTGATTAATAAAAAGACCCAGCACAATAATAGAGACACTTCGTATAAGAAACCGCTGATTGTCATTCAATTGCATTTTAGTATTTAGCATGTGACATCACCTTAGGCAAGCTGGATTATTTGAAAAAAAACACGTCAATACAACAATTATTGTGATTATATGCGATATCGTCATGGACAACAAATACTATCTTGTTACACAACAAATACTATCTTGCGAATTCATCATGGAGTGTACATTGATAACAAAAAAATACCCCCTGCATCGCTGTAACTCACGATTTGCTGGAGGTATGGGTTTATTTATCTATTCGGTTTACTACCTTTTTTGAACCACTCGGATCTGGGCTTGAGCTTCGGATTGGCCTTAGGGCTAGTCTTGGGCTTAGCCGGTTTGGAGACTGCCGGTTTCGATGGCTGTGCCGCCTTGGAAGGAGGGGCTGTATTCAGCATCGGATACGGATGGTCCTTCACTTCAGGAATGGTCTTGCCGATCAATTTCTCGATATCCTTGAGATACGGAATTTCTTCATGCTCGCAAAAAGAGATGGCGATCCCGCTCAGTCCTGCTCTACCGGTACGGCCAATTCGATGAACGTAGGTTTCCGGAATATTAGGCAGGTTGAAATTAATTACATGCGAAAGCTCATCGATATCTATGCCCCTTGCTGCAATATCTGTCGCTACCAGCACTCGCGTGACGCCACTTTTGAAATTACTGAGTGCATTTTGACGGGCATTTTGAGACTTGTCCCCGTGAATGGCCTGAGCGGTAATATGCACCTTGGTCAGTGCTTTCACAACCCGATCTGCACCATGCTTGGTCCGGGTAAATACGAGCGCTGAAGCAATCGATTTATCCTGCAAAAGGTAGCTCAGCAGTGACTGTTTGTTTTCCTTATCTACCCCGTATACGGATTGCTGGATGCGGTCTGCCGTAGAAGAGACCGGCGTAATTTCGACTTTCACTGGATCCTTCAGCAGGTCTTTGACCATTTTGGATATTTCCGGAGGCATCGTGGCCGAGAAGAAAAGCGTTTGTCTTTTGGCTGGCATTTTGGAGATGATTTTCTTCACATCATGAATAAAACCCATATCCAGCATGCGGTCGGCTTCATCTAATACCAAGATTTGGACATGCTGCAAATCGATATGCTTTTGATTGATGAGATCGAGGAGTCTGCCCGGAGTGGCGATCACGATATCCGCTCCCAAATGCAGTGCTCGCTCCTGCGTTTTTTGTGAAACACCACCTACGATAGCCGTGCAGCGCAGCTGGGTGTATTGGCTGTAGGCCACAATGTTATCTGAAATCTGTAAAGCGAGCTCTCTTGTTGGTGTCAAAATCAGGGAGCGCACTCGACGCTGTGTATGGGGTCTGCCCTGCTGCTCACTTAACAGCTGGATAATCGGTACCGCAAACGCAGCCGTCTTCCCGGTTCCGGTTTGAGCGCAGCCCAGCAAATCTCTGCCAGCCAATACAGCCGGGATCGCCTGCTCCTGTATCGGTGTAGGCTTTGTATAGTTCTCCTTGGCTAAAGCTTTTAAAATCGTGGGTGTAATATTCAAGTCATTAAATGTCATGTTGTCTCCTTAATTGTATACCATGTATATTTGTATTCACGTATCTTTAACATATCTAGTACTGTCTCCACAAACCGTCCCTTTATGTCATAACACGTAAGGATAACACAAATATACGCACAAAAGAAGCGAGATTTTCAAACCAAATAACCCGACACTACCAACTAGCGGCAGAATCGGGCGGTTTTACTCGTATTTCTTTTAGCCTAACCAATGGAATACCTTGTTTTTTGCAGATTCATTCGGAAGTTTGGTGCCCAAGGGAACAAGAGCTTGCGGATTCCACTGAGCGGCGGTAGCGGCTGTCAGCCCTGTAGGGTTGTTATCACGGATGAATATAACTGTACCCTTGGGAATAAACGGATATAGCTCCTCAATATCGGCATTCGTCATACGGATGCAGCCCAATGACAGATTGCTTCCGATGGAAGCAGGATCGTTCGTGCCATGCAAGGCGATCGCGCCCATTCCAAGTGCTGAGCTGCCGTACACGTTGGGATGCTTGCCTTGTGGCTCCTTCACCCTGTCCAATACAGAAAAACTACCTACCGGTGTCGCATCATCTGCCCCCAGTCCTACCTTCTTCTCCATCAGCAGCGTTGAGCCAGCTAACAATTGCAGAGAATGGTCGCTTTTCCCCACTACTACCTGGAAACGTTCAAAATTTGCCCGATGCGAATTCGGGTTCTCCATCGTATTAGCATAAAACATATCGCTATACTGCTTAGCCAACGGATCAAACACCCATCCGCCGTCACCGTCGTACTTCCCCACAATTTGATTTGAGCCCGACTGTATTTCCTGAGGGATGAAGCTTAAATAGTTTTGCGGGTAATCGGCTACCAGCTTGTCCAGCTTGTCTGGTGGGGTGCCGTTATCGGAAATATATGCCTCCAATGCAGTACGCACAAGATTCGCCCCCGCTTCCGTCAAACTCAGCAGCTTGCCATAATCCGCATTTAGAAAACGAATTTTCACGGTTGGATCCTCAGATGAATTGTATTGCGCCACCACGAATGCCTTCCCTTTTTGGGTCTCATCCGTTAAAGGAACTAGCTTCTTATCGGGGTTTTGGCCATTGCTCGCGATTCCGTACAGCCAAATATTTTGGCCAGGATTGGTTTTGGCCAGGTCCAGAGCTTTGTTGTACAGCTCGTTCTCGATTTCTTTGTGGGGCTTGTTCTTTGTTAAATAAATAATATAAGGCATGTCCACGACCTCATAAGTAATCTCTTTCCCTACACCCCACAGCTGAAAAGCGGATACGGTTCTGGTTATCGAGTCTTTTCCCCATAGGAGACCCCATAGAAACATACTCAGCAGCAACATCATGAACAGAATGATTTTCCACAAACGTGGAGATGTAGAGCTGCTCTTGTAGACGATAGGAAGATCAGAAACCGGAAGCGATTCAATCCCCTTTCCGTTACCTTCCAAACCTCGTATGGCGCTGGCCGAAGCAAAGTAAAACTCTGACGGATAGGTTTTCCTGCATTCCTTATAATGAAAAATCGCCTTATCCACGATGCCTTTTGCTTCAAATTTTTGGCCTAGCTTATAATGTGCTTCAGGTGAACGGGGGTCCAAATAACGAATAACCTTTTCATAATACATCGGGTCACTGCGGTTGAGATACAGATTTTTATGAAGATGCACCATCTCCTCATCCAAATGATTTTTAAAACGGCCCTTGATGGGATTCAAGAGAAAACCTCCTTTCTTTGAAGCGGAATTTTGAAAAAACGCTGAAAAAGAAGAAATAAGCATTTAGGATGAACACGTTTTTGATACATTTCGTATCATAAAATACATGATTTCCCCTAATATTTTTTCTTCCCCCTGCGAATTCACCTAAAATGGACTACTCATCTCAAATATAGCGCAAAAATATCAGGCATATAAAAATATTACGATACATTTTGTAACGAGTCAATATTTCTTATTATAGAGGTATCTATCATGACTCTGTAAACCCATAGATCACTTCCATGTAACTTACTGAATATGAAGATAGCTCTTAAATATTACGTTGATCTTCGATATACTAAGAATAGGAATGAGAACATAATCATAACGAGAAGGTGATAGTCTTGAACGTTCTACTATTAGGTGGAACCGGTGTGATTAGCAGACAAATTGTATCGCAGCTGCTGCTCGCTGGTCATGAAGTCGTTATATTTAATCGGGGCTCCCGAAAGCTGCCATTTGCCGGAGACGTGGAATGGATAACCGGTGATAAATCAGATGCACAACACTTTGAAGCATCCATGAGCAAGCGTACGTTCGATGTCGTGATCGATATGATCAGCTTTAATGAAGCTGACGCCCGTTCAACGGTTAACACCTTTAACCATCGTGCCGGACAGCTTATCCTATGCTCCAGCATAGCTGCGTACAAACGGCCGTACAAGACCAATCCGATTAAAGAGGATGCCGCGGAGCTTTTCGATAACCCGGAATTTGCCTATGCTTACGAAAAGGCCGAAATGGAACGGTATTTGCAGCGTATTACCGGAGAGACTCAGCTTCCGATCACGATTATCCGGCCATCGTTAACCTACGGAATCGGGGGCAGTAATCTGGGTGTGCTGAGACAAAATTACAACATTGTTCAGCGAATTCGCGCTGGCAAACCGCTTGTGATGTTCGGGGATGGAACAACGCCGTGGGCTTTTACCTTTGCCCCTGATTTGGCCAAAGCCTTTGTTGGCGCTGTTGGAAATACACGGACCTACAACAAGGCTTATCATGCCACCCATGAGGATGTACATATCTGGAACGATTTGTATGTGGAGTTCGGCAGCATTATCGGGATCGAGCCGCGGATCGTCCATATCCCCTCAGAGCTTTTGGCAAAAGCGAACCCTGGTTTGTTTGCCCATCTAGTATTCGAGAAAAGCTATTCCGGGCTGTTCGACAATTCTCTTATTAAATCAGATATTCCCGGCTTCGAAGCTACTATATCGTTAAACGAAGGTCTTCGCATGATGCTCGACTGGTATGAGAGCGAAGCTAGCACCGTAGATGCGGATAAGGACCTGCTGGAGGATCGATTGACGGATATTTATTTCGAGTGGAGCAGGCAGATGGAGGCTTTTCAGGTTTAGTACAATAGCTTATAAACAACATGCTGAAAAAGGTTATCCTTCAAACCATTTATCGTTTGAAGAGATAACCTTAATTATTATGGTATATGTCGATTCCATCAGTTCGTTTACTAATTTATATAATAGTTCTTTCCGATATTTTCCCGTAGTAGTAGGTTCCACTCTCATCAACTATGTGACTAATTATTAATGTGTAATTTAATTTCATATCATATCGGCTGTCAGCGCACTCAGCACCTTGGCAATGCTCTCCGAGATGATATAGTTGGCTAATCCGTCCATAGGCGTGGCACTCTTATTAATTAGCAGGAATTGGTTTCCTTCATATAACCGAATTAATCCCGCTGCTGGCTGAACCGTAAGAGAAGTACCTGCGACGATCAATACATCTGCTTGTTGTATATATGTGGCCGCGCGTTCCAGCAGGCTCATGTCCAAGCTTTCCTGATATAAAACGACATCCGGTTTAATCAGCTCACCACACCGCTCACATAAAGGCACAGGTCCACGTGATCCAACGATCGACGACAAAGGATATACCGCATGGCAACCCATGCAGCGATTCCTGTGAACAGATCCATGCAGCTCAAGCACATTCATACTTCCAGCAAGCTGATGGAGACCATCGATATTCTGTGTAATGATAGCCTTCAGCTGCCCTCTCTGCTCAAGCTTCACCAATGCTTCATGAGCCGGATTAGGCCTTGCATCTGGATAAAGCATTTTGGATTTATAAAAATGATAAAACATCTCCGTCCGCTCCAAGAAAAAATCACGACTTAACATTTCTTCCGGCGTATACCTCTTGTCCGTTCCTTCATTATATAAGCCATCAGCAGAACGGAAATCAGGAATTCCACTCTCGGTTGAAGTACCCGCACCTCCGAAAAAAACAATGCTGCCGCTCTCACCCACGATGTTCTTTATTTCATTAAAGTTCATGCCTAAGACCTCTTTCCTCTGGTACGGGTACTGCTGTTTTTTACTTGTTTGATATTTTCGTCAGCTCTGAATTTAACTATCCGACTTACTAATTCGTAAGGCAGCGGCTTGTCTAAAGGAAATTGTATAGACCCTTTTGCCCATTTGTATGGTGATAATTCATGCTTGAACGCATCGACCCCACTTGGAGCTGGATAAAAGCCTATATGATTGTTGTAAGCAGCAAAATGCACCAAATTTCCATGCAGATCAAATGTAGGCATTTGATAACTTATCTTTTCCGTAGCTTCTGGCGCCGACTCTTGTATAACCTTTCTTAACGTATTAAGAATTTCCTGAACCTCAGAAGGGAATTTGGATATGTATGCATCAATTGGATCCGAAGTTTTATGGTTTCCTTCCATAATTTCTCCTTTCATAGACACTTATAGATACTTGTACCGTTAATAATCTATTAGTCTCTCTAACCAGATGAACATGGCTTCATTAGCCATTATTTGATTAGTAAAATCATACCATATTTAAGTCGAGTCTATGTTGATTATGATATAAAAGTGCAGGTCGATCCCCTTAACCAAGCAGATAGAGTAATCACAACGAAAGCCCATGAGCGCCTAAATAGGCATCATGGGCTTTAACGTTTTAACGCTTATTTGGCTTATTAATGATTTGGTGCCACATACACACTACCATCTGACAACAGCTTCACCGTGCCAGAAGCCGACTCAATTTCCTGTATTGCCCAATGGTCCTGCGGTACGTCTGGCCAACTTGAAGATTTCACGTTCGCCAACGGCCGTTCAAACAATCTGTTCAATACCTTGACCGCTTCTGCACGATTCAGCTTGTTATCCGGCTGGAAGGTGCCATCCGGATAACCCTGCAAAATACCTGCCTGTGATGCCTGCTTGATCACTTCGGAAGCCCAGTGATTGCGGGTATCGCTGTAGTCGACAGTCGGTGCATTGCCAGTCGCAGTTGCCGGAAGCAATCTGGCAGCGATGCTGGCCACCTCTCCGCGGGTAATGGCGTCGTCAGGGCGGAACAACCCGTTGTTATCGCCAAGCATTAGTCCCGCGCTCTGCATGTCGGCAATTGCTTTAGCAGCCCAATGTCCTTCAGCTACATCAGGATAGCCAGCCGCTGGTGCCGATGCCGTTGTGCTTGTAGTGCTGCGGGCCCCGATACGCTGCAAAATCGTTGCCAATTCTGCACGCGTGATCGCTTGCGATGGACGGAAGGTGCCGTCCGGGTAGCCGGACAAATAAGGTTGCAGCACCTTCAGCGCATCTGTTCCATTCTTTTGAATGGTTGTGAATGTGCTGAACTTATTGATTTCAATAGCAATACCAGCCAGCTTGCCTTCGGCATCATAACGGATTTCTCCTTGCGAAAGCGCCTTGTCGCCATCGCTGTGCTCAATATAAACAGCCAGCTCCGATAAAATTTGCTTGGCGGCAGCCTCATTTTCAGGCAGCGTCAAGTTATTAAGTGGGAACAAGAGCTCTGTCGTGTACCCAGAGAAATTAGTTTCAATTTTGATCGGTTGACCGATCACGATGACCGGTTGACCTCCTGCCGCGTTTTGTACCAGCTCGGCTGCCTGAACGCGCGATGTCACCTCACTGCGCTCGACATCGGCGCGAATTGGAACAACTCTGAAATAAGCATCCTTACCGTCTTTACCCATTTGCTGCAGCGAGGCTGCAGCTAAAGTGAACTGCACATCCGGCAATACGATTTGTAACGACATGCTGCCATCTGCCAGCAAGCTCACAAAATCGGCACTCAAGCTTACAAACCGCTCATCCGCAGGTGCATCAGGTACATCAGTCACATAGATGCGAGCAACGCTGTCCTTATTCAGAACAGCCTTTTCCAATATGGAGCGTGCTGCTTGCGCATCTAACTTCACCGAATCGACCTTTTTTCCTCCTTCTGTGGTTCGAACGATTGGTGTTTGGTACGTCCAGCCTCCGGAGCCACCTGAAATCGTCGTTTGACGCTCGTTCTGGTCCGGCTTAGAAGAATTACGTACACGCTTCATATCAATGGAGTAAGTCTGCGACACGGTTCGATCAGCCGACTCGACACTTACAATGATGGTATTATCCCCAATGCTGAGATCAGGAGTGAAGATGCCCCCACCCTTCAGTGACGCACCTTTTACCGTCACCGCTGCCTGCGGATCATTGGCAATTGCCGTTATGTTGGCTTTACCACTAGTGGTCGTAAAACTACTACCGTAGTTAAGCTTGTAAGGGTTGAAGGCACTATCCAAGGTTGTATTCACCTGCAAGCTCGACAGCAAAGGCGGCTGTACAGGCAGCGTCTTCTCACGCAGAACGGAAACATTATACGTGAGCTTGGTTCCGTCCTGTGCACTTACCTCGATCGCCAATGTTTGAGCATCCTGGGTAACCGGAATCGACAGGGCTGTTCCATTCGTTACGGCTTCTCCCTCGATGCGAATGGTTGCATCAGACTGTTCCGCAGCAGGCAGAAGCGTAATCGCACCTGTCGCATTAGGTACAAGCACCTGATAATTCAAGGTAGCCGGATGGAATTCAGACACCAGCTTGGCTCCGTCCGTAGCCAGCCCCAGCTGCTTCAGCTGTGCGTTACTGCTTGGCTCCCGCCATACGGCAACCATATAGCTGCGTGTTTCCGACTTATCCGGTGAAGTAACAGCCACAGGAATTTGATTTTCTCCTACTTGCAGCTGAATCGTTTGGGAAGCTTGCCCGCTTGGCACCGCTTGTCCCTTAACCTTAATGTCTGATCCCGCCTTCAGGGCGTCAGGTGTCAAGGTAACCTGGTCCACCGTATTGTTCACATAAACGGCATAGCTTTCTTCAGCTCCTGTAAAAGGCTGTGCAGCGAGCTCATCACCCGTTTGCGAAGCCGTGGCGTTATTCAGCTTCAACGTACGTAATACCGCTACGCTGGAGCCTGTTCCGTTAATTTGCAGCGTGTATTGCTTGTCTGCCGCATTATCAGGATGAACCAGTATTTGCACGGTACGTCCAGCAGCAGGCACATCTACATCTACATAGCCGTTTTCCGAAAGTGTTTGTCCGTCTACTTTCACCACGGAGGATACAACCATCGGAACCGCGTAGACACGAACCTTATCCGCGTAAGCTAATGCTTGATACGAGTTTGTACCAAATTTATAAGGTGTGCTCATCTTAGCACTTCCTGTTGTCAGAGCAGCAAGATCACCAGGGTAAGTTGGGATCGTTCCTACCAAATCACGCAGTACCTCAAGGCCATATTCCGTCTTATTCCCGATATCATCGGATGCCGTGATCTTGATCTGGTTCCGATCTGCCTGCGTCACCCAATCGAGCGGCGCGTAATATACGAAGCGACCTTCGTCATTAAGAGGAACACTAATTCCATTAATGACAAGCTTCGCTCCGGCATCCGTTTGACCGGTAATATAAACCTTGCTGTCATTGGTTACAGTACCGTTCAACGAAATCGGCTTGCCTTGTGCATCATCACCTCCGGACGCAATAAGCAGCGGACCAGTACGATCGACAAACAGCTTGCGGTACGCCACGCTGCGGTCGCCGCGCTCATTAACCGCTTCGATCAGCAAATTGTATTCCCGTTCTTTCAGCACACTTACATTAAGCAGAGAATGCAGAGCAAACCCATAAGTGCCATCTGCAGCTACTTGCCCACTGCCCAACTGCTGTCCATTGACCGTCAGTGTAAGCGACGTGTTTTGATTCGCCGTCACCTGCAAGGTAGCTTGCTCAGCCGCTGTAAGAAGCAGCTTTTCCTCATTTCCGTCAAACGCTGTATAGGCGCGCTCAACCGCATGTGAAGCTGCATCCAGCGAAACCGCCAAAGTGGCCGGTTGAGGAACAGGAAGCTCCGATGTCACGCTCGAAGAAAGAGGACTCAATACAAATCTTCCTTGCTCTTGCCCGATAGCCGATACCGCAAAGGTATAAGAAGCTCCGGCAGTCAAACCGGAAACAATCGCATACTGCCAATCTCCCGTCTGCGGATTAAAGTCCATAATCGGAACAGCCGTCTGGCCGTTTGTGCCTCCGCTGACCCAAATTCGATAAGCCTTCACATCTCCCGCTATGGAAGTAAAGCGCAGCGATACTTCTCCGTTGCCTGTAGAAATCACCTCAGGCTGTGCTGGCGCATTAAGCGTATAAGGAGCAGTTACCTCAACCGTTCCTACCGCAGTTGCGTACACAGGCGCTTTTCCAGCACTCACACCTGCTATGGACACATAATAAGTCCCAGGCATCGTTGAGGCCGGTATATCGATGGTTGTGCTGCCGGAAGCAGATAAGCCATCTGCGATTACTTCCCCGATAGATTGATCGGCGCTGTCGGTGAGCATAACCGTCACTTCCGCATCAGACGCTGCATTTTCCATCGACCACGTTACTCGAATACGGTTTTCTGCACCGGAAACAGGTGATACCGACGCCTTAATTACAGGCGTTGGTATTAGCTTCTGGATCTGCAGATTAACCCTTTTCGCATTTTGGACCATCCATTGGCCTACAGGCGCGCCCAGCAGCGAAACATATAGCGTATCCCGTCCATCCTGAACAGGGTTTGGTGTATCTATCTGTGTCTGCTTAAGCGGATCTACGCCCGTGTTTGCACTTAATACCCGGTCTGCAGCAGGCTGCAGGTAAGCATTGCCGTTTGGAGTTTCAAAGTTCAAAGTATACGGCGTTCCGTCCGGAGCCGTGATTACCGTGTCAGCAGTTCCACCGCTGATCGTCAGCATATAATCTCCAGCCTCGGCCAATTCAAAGTTTTTGGAAAAGCGGCCTTCCGCCAGCAGTGGCTTGATCGATTTGAACTTCCTTGTGGATGTGTAGGCAACAACACTCGTAAAGCTGCTGCTTGTTGCTGTCCACTTTCCACTCAAATCAGCCCCGTTAAGCAAAATGGTCAGCTTTTGCTGTGATTCATCATAAATGGCGTTCATACCCGCTTGGTTCGGGTCAAGCTGCAATGTATAAAGCTCGCCTTTTGGCGTATACAGCTTCGTCTGCGCATTGGCCCCATAAATCTCGACAATCGCCTGGCCATTGTTCGTTGAACTCATTTGAAATGCCGTAGGATAATCTTGGGCTTGTACCCATTGTGCTACATCGCCGATTTTGGCCTGCGACGGCACGATGTTCAAAGCTGCTGTCGGACTAGTGCCGGCGCTGATGATCCAGGTTCCAGCCTCCACCGCATCGAGCAGCGCATACAAATTGCCATTTGCATCACGGTAGGCATTCCAATCTGGCTGATTCTGCACGGCTTGCAGGCCATAAGGTCGTCCATCAGGCTTATAAATGATAACCTCGCCCTGCGCTGCGCCAACCTTCAGTGCGTAGGCTCCGCGTTCCTTCATCGTAAGTGATGTAACTGACCGCTCAGGCGTTTGCGCCCATAAATTCGCCAATGCATCAAGCGTCAGTGTTTCGTTCGCAAACAGCAGTTCATTTATACCAATACGGCTGTTGCTGTTCGTCACCAGCTTCCAATTTCCTGCATATAACGACACGCGCATAAAGGATGTATCGCTAGCTGCATGATAAAATACTTTCGGCTGTACGAATGGCTCGGACGCTGGGTCCGTTACTGCAGGAGCGTTCAGAACAGCTGATCGCTGATCACCCTTCATAGTGATGAACGCATTATAAGTGCGATCCACTGCAAAACCGTTGGTCACCTGTCCACTCGAAGCGTTCACCTCCGATGTCATCAGCGGTGTCTGATCCAGTGTAGTAAGCTGTCCATCGACTAGACGTGCCTTAACGTTTGTGCGCACCGTATCCTCAGGTTGGAAGGACAGGCTCACCGGTGTCCAATCAAATACCCTCTTTAACGCGCCGGCCGCTGCAATAGTTACCTGCTTATTCGAATCTGGCTTCATCAGGAACAATTCTTCCGCGATATCCAGCCACGGATCGGCTGCATCCATAAAGTCGGTGACATTGTTCACGAAATCCCCAACCTTGTCCCACCACGACTTCTTCGGAGGCTCAGCTTCCACCTCAAACAGAATCGTGTTGTTGTTAAAGGTATACTTTACATTAGCTCCAATCCCGTTATGCTTGAACGTACCATATATCCCAGTTTCATTAACACTGAGTGCTACGTTGTTCACCGTCGCCCCGCCGATACGCGGGATACCTTTGGGAACATATACGGTTCCCTTTATGGCCCCGTTAAAGCCTTTTTTATTGAAGGAATAGTTGGTCATCGCTCCCTTAACCACTTCAAATAAGTTAATATCACCCTTCGAAGCAAAGCCCGGGGAGGAAAAGCCTTTTATTCCAGCTGTCGCCGGATTAACCACAGTCTGCATGCTCATGTTATTCACAGGCAGCCAATAATAATACTCGATTCCACTGGCGTTAAAGCCATAGGAGGATACATCCATATTCACCGAATCGGTTCCGATCAGGTTGAATTTGTAATTAACCTGTGGGTGCTTCAACTCGGGTACAATTAGATCCATCACTGAGCCGGTAACGTTAAACTTCTGGGGAATTTGCGTTTTTTCCGCCAGCTTGTCTACATTGCCGAACAAATAATTAACCTGAAGGCCTGTCGAAGCCAGCTTCGTCTTGTGATACATGCCAAAGTTTACACCATCTAGACGCCCCTGCTTGGTCTTCATGTTCAAATCAAAGCTAAGATCGGTATCAGGCAGGCTGCCCGTACCCCGAACGCCAACATAAGGAATGCGACTGTCCACTACAAATTTGGTGTCGTTTGCGTTAAACGGTCCAACCTTAAAGCTGTTGTTCATCGTATACGTACCGGATAGATCAAACCGGTTATTGCGGAATTTCAATTCTTCAATCGGTACGGAACCTGTAACCTTCTGACTCCCTACCTGCAAGCCTATTTCCAAATCGCCAGTCAAACGCAAGCCATCCTTTGCAAAAATAAGTCTGCTCGCTTTGACAGGCATATCGATATTCAAATAATCTGTTGCCTGACTACTGTTCAGAGCAACGGAAAAGTTGTCCGACGAAATCGTGAACGCTCCGTCCTGAATCGTGTAGGACAAATTCGCTCCCAAGGCTCCACCGCCATTGACGAATAAGCGACCCTCTCCACTAATCGTGGCCTTGCCGGTCGATGGCTCCTTGGTCACCGCAAGACGGCTGCCTTTAAACATGACGGATTCATTGATCGTCACGGTTTCTGATGTGTCATTAAGCGTATACGTATTCGCCGTATTGGGGTCCTCCGTAAATGGACCTTGCAGCACCAGGCTATTCACTTCATTGCTTGCGGATGTGCTTGGAACTTCTACTCGGGCAAAGTTACGCGGCTTGTAGAAGTCTAGTGCCGTCACTGTCAGCCCTTCCGTGAATACAGGTGGGTTGACAGGTGGGTTGGTATTGTTGTAAAAATCATGCTCCAGGTGTACATCATATTTACCTGGCGGTAATTCATCCTTCATTTTAGGGTCAGTCACCTTCAATGTCAGTTCAAGCTGGCGATCATTTAAAATATTATAAGTCAACGGATATTGTGTACCGTCTTGAGCCTTCAAATAATAATGAATGCCATCCAAAGGCTTGCGCAGTAAATTGGTAACACCCGTACCGACAGCGACCAGCCGCTTCTTGTCATTAACATGCAGGAACGATGCGCCAACCCGGTCGAAATGGACATCTGGCGGCAGCATGTTCGGATCGTCCTTCATCGCAAAATCCTTGATTTCTGTGTAGCTAGTGCCAATCTCATTGACTGCATAGCCGCGGATTTCGTAATCCTGCTGCCAAGTCAGACCGGTGAGTGTAATCGTAAAGGGACTTGGGTCTTCGGGGATCGTATCTGTACTAGGCACCCGCGTCCATGCGCTATCTCCCTTCTTACGGTACTCCACCCCTTGTGAGGAGATCTTTCTGGTACCATCGTCATAAACATTCGTTACGACATTGACGGTATCATTGATATGCTGAGAGTCAAAGTTGATAACCGGATCCACATCAAACTTGATGCCTGGCGCTGTCGGCGGCGAATAACCGAACACCCAGGTTTCGTTCATAATAGCTGCAGGCCACGTCCCGACTTGAGCATTGCCGCTACTCGGGAAGTTTACAACACCAATTTCACTACGGCTTCCGCCGAATACAACAAAATTTTTACCGTCAAATGCCATGCTGGCATAGCTGAGCGGGAAGGGAATCTGCTGATTGGAAACTAGCTGAACATCATAGGAGACTGCGTTAGTGGGATTCGTTTTGTTCTCAAAGATTCCTTCCATGCTGAACTTCGGCCGCGCACTGCCTTCCCACTCGTCGCTACTCCAACCGTACGCCATGCTGTCGAACGCAGGGGGATACCTGGTCGTAGGCAATTTCAAGCCTTTCACCAACTCGGCACTGGACGTATGGACATAGTCCCGTTCCCCGCTAAAGAGCACAACGCGGCGCCCGTCATAAGCCATAACATGGCCCCAACGACCGTAATCAACATGTGGACCATTCACCGAACTCCATGACTGTGCAGCCCGGTCCCACTTCCACAAAAGCGGAGAGCTATCGTCATAGGTTGCGGAGATAGACCCAATGCGACCGCCGTACAACACCGCCGTATTGCCATCATAAGCCATTTGACCGCTATATGCAGCAGGAGGTGACTGAGCTGGCTGCGCCTGTGTCCATGTCGTACCATTCCACAGCCATGTATCGCCAAGCGGTGTCTTTGAATTTCCACTGCCTGTATAACCGCCGAACAAGACTAGCTGCTCACCATCATAGGCGAGCTGAGCTCCTCCACGGGCTGAAGGAGCTGTCCCGCTTACTTGCTCCCATTTGGCATCAATACCGTCCCACAGCCATGTATCGTTAAGCACGCCTGACTGACCTTCGCCGCCAAACATAAGCACCTTTTTGCTGACGGCGTCATAGGCCATGACTGCTCCTTGACGTTTGGGAGGCTTGGAAGAAAGAATCAATTCTTGCCAGGTTTTCTGTCTACCATCCCAAATCAAGGTCTCATCAAACAGTCCGCTATTGCCCTGACCACCGAACATGACCACATTGCCTGCATTCTCGTCGTGAGCCATAGCCGCAGCTTGTCTGGGAGCGAGAGATAAATTAGACGTGACTCTCTCCCATTTATAGTCATTTATTGAACTGGTCGTTGTGAGCGTAGTCAGCTGCAGCGTCGGCGTAACTACGGTGTAAGTATTCGACTGCACGGTATTGGTTCCACTCCCGTAAGTTTGTCCCGTTACCGTTCCATCTGCTTGAACCGCACTAACCCCCCCATGCAAGAGAGGCATACACTGAACCAACAGAGCAGCAATTAATATTTTGGCCAATCCGGAATTCCAACGTTTTCTCACCCAAATAATCCCCTTCACATTCACTTGTATTAGGCTTGTTAGAAATGTTATTAGACACAAATCTATCATCTTACCTACTGTATTCAAGCAGGCAAAAATCCGACATAGTTTGACATATTCCGTCCTCTCCCTTGTCTAATTTTGTATTATTCTTTTGTATAGTTAGTTTAACATGTCTATTCTGAACCAATTCTGAGCATAGCAAGGATAACGGCTGAGTAAGGTGAAAGAACAATCTTTTGTAAACACTGCAAAAGGCTATTTTTCCGGTTTTTTATACAATTCAACGCAAAAAATCCCACCATTGCTGGAGGAATTTTGCGTTGGATGAAAGATTAATAATGAAAACTTCTCACAATTGTGCATAGCACTTTGTTCCTATATTTGGTATATTTGGATTTGACAGATTTCGAGCAAATTCTTCAACCGATGGAGAGAGTATATGGAGTTGTTAACATGTGGGTATTTATTAGTGTCATGTGTTTCCTGGGATCACTCGCTTGTTTACTTGGGGCGATAATAGCACTTTTTCAAAAGAAAGGGTTACACACTAAATACTTTATAATATCAGGAGCGTTATTTGTATTTTTTATAGTGGCTATCATTGCAGCGCCTGCTTCACCTGAAGCTCCAGCTATCCCAAATGGGATGAATGTTGAAACTGCCGCATCCAATCATCCCCCCGTTAAAGAAGCTCCAAAAGCAGTGCCCTATACAATTTTTGAAGATAATAAAAGTAAGATGGGACCCGGCAGAGGTGTCAGAGTTATGACTGATGCCGCTACCGAAGCTGAATTCTATCAAATTTATGAAAATATAAGAAAGGATTCGAAAGGTTTCGAATTCGTCTGGCTATACTTTCATGACACAAATACAAATGCCTCTTCTACTTCCGGACAATTCCTGGGAGCAGTCAGATTTCCACTCACTCAAAGAGGGGTAGCTTTATCCGGTGCAAAAGATATAAATGAAATTTTATTCCAATTTGAAGGCGGATCACCACAGGCAGCTAAAGCTAAAGCTGATAAAAATTTCAAAGATTATGAAGCAGTGACCAAAATGCTCGCACAAGAGGAGAAAATTAGTTCTGTTAGTCCCAGCATCGAACATTTCAAACAAGCGTTTAATGCATTCGCAAAAGAAATTGGGTTTTCACACCAAATTAACAAGATTGATCTCGGGGTTCATGCTCCGGATAATTTTCAAGTGAAATTTACTAATAATCTGATATTAAACGGAGCTATCAATCAAAAAGATGGGAGTGTGCGCGAAGTTTTCATAGCCGGGGTAGGGGATGGAAAAACGGATGCATCTGGAAATGATATCATATTATCGATTGTTTCCCTGATTGCAGCCACAAATCCCGAATTAGAGGTATCAGAAATTTCGGCTATTATCACAGATCTAGGTCTCAAAGGTGAGAATGTATCTGATTTGGACTCCTCCGTCAATAAGAACGGGATCAAATACTCCCTAAAAACTTCAGTCAAGCTCGGCGTTTGGTTTTTCGCACAAAAATCTTAATACATTCATTTTCCAAGCATGTAAGACAGCCCCTCTATTCGGCAAAAGGAATGAGGGGTTTTAGCTTAAAGAAATAACCCGAAACGTACTACTTTAGTGTAGGATGACTCGATTCATGGCAAATCTAATTGGCTTCGAATTGGCAAGACCCACTCTGGCAGTTTAGGATCTTGGTACTTCAGCTTACCATGAAAAATGGATCTTTGCATTCGATTGATACCAACATCAGGTCGTTACCGAATTAATCCTGCCGCTGGCTCTTCTAGCCGATTCATGTCCAAGCTTTCCTGATATAAAACCACATCTGGTTTAAGGATCGACCCTGATAGAAAGCACCTCTCCAAAGGCATCGCCAAAATTCGCTTACATCTTCACCATTAATGTGTCTTCCTGATATCAGAAACAAATTGTGCCCTTATTTTCTAATACATCTCCTAATCCTCCATAAGTCAAGCATAAAGGAAACTTATCGTGTCCAATATAGTACCAACAGATTCCTGTTCCTTATAATGGATGAGAGGTGATTATCATTGTTCGGTAAACAATTAGCAGAACTGAGAAACAAATTAGGGATTAGCCAATATGAGCTTGCAGCACGGATGAAACTATCCCGAGGGCAGATCGCTAACTACGAACAAGGCACCCGAGAACCAGATTTTAATACGCTGATTGCATTGGCAGATTTTTTCGAGGTGAGTTTGGACAACCTTCTTGGAAGAGAATGGAGCGCCACTAAAGCTACTAATGAGTCTGCAAATATTACATATTTGGATGGGTCGAAGGAAGAGCTTACTGAGGAAGAAGTTGTATATTTAAAGGGAAGCCTTCACTTGCTTCGACAATATGATATACAAATGAAGAAAAAATTGTAATTTCTGTGGAGATCGATATTTTTTTGATCATATAGGCTTTGATCTAGTCTCCTGCACATTCCTTTATTTAAAATTTTTGGATAAGATTAATGTTTAAAATAAATAAAGAAACAAAAAAATAAACTAATTTAATATCACAGCTATTGCACCTTGGTATAAATGATATGACGTTAGAATCAGCGTACTGACTAGAACTGCGATCTCTTCTTTTTTTAAAATGAAGAAATCCGGTTATTCCGTTCCGTACGCTCTAAGGATTGCCGCGGACACAATTAATATCCCTACATCACTATTCACGATGATGTAGGGATATTATGTTTCAAAGACTATTCCGTTGAATCGATTTTTCTAAGCATGTGTATGGGAGACTTTCACTTCTTGCTCGATTGAGCTACCAAACACGGGTTATGTTCGCATTAGAAATTAAGGAATTGCCCACGACTACTCTCATTGATTAAATATCTGATAATCCGTTTCACAACATGATTTGTAGCTTCTTCGATTGAAAGCTTGCTTGTATCGATTTCGATTTCCGGGTTCCCAGGTGTATCATTCGTACTCGAACTGCCTGCAAGCGGTCCATTTACATAAACTTCAATATATTCTTTGCCAATGATGTCTCGCGCGGTTTCTCGGTCGTTCTCGGTCGGGGAATCATTCGATACCAATGCAATAAGTCCCGCATCGTTCATCAATTTTGCAACTTCTGCTAATCGCTGCAACGATTCTCCCTGGCCATTCCCCAGTAACATGGTATGGTGGCCTGTCGATACCAAACGTTTTTCGACTTCCTTCGCAAGGGTTGAGTTATCCGGAACCGCACCGGTGAACCAGAGGGTTAATGGATTTTGACCTTTTTGCTGAGCACGAACATCTCTAGTGATTTCCGTGTCTAGCCCTACCAAACTGTCGGATCCTTGAAGGGCTTCGTCAATGACTCCGCAAGCGGATGTCATATTGGTTACACGATCGATAAGAATAAATCCGCCAATGCTTTTATTTTGTTCAAAGGAATCAAAAACGATGTTGTCCGATAAAGCAAATTCACATCGTGCCACTTCATTTTTGACAATATGATCGGTTGGAACCGTATTTCCAGTATTAATATCGATTTTATGCTTAATTGCCGTCACGGTACCGGGCAGGACTTTCGTTCCTACTTTGACCAAATAGTTTTTACCGGGAGTCAGCACAGAATCATCCATCCAAAGAATCGTGGCGGCGAAGCTATCAGCCTCTTGGATTTGATTGTCTTTCGTAAATACACAGCCCCGCGAAACGTCGACTTCACGGTCCAATTGAATGGTTACGGGTTGTCCCGCATAGGCTAAGTCCCTATCTTGATCTGTCACTAAAATACGTTTGACTTTCGCTTTCTCACGACTAGGTAGAGTCGTCAACTCATCGCCAACTGCGATGCTCCCAGCCTCAATCTGGCCTTGGAAACCGCGAAACGTATGGTCCGGTCGACATACACGCTGAATGGGCATCATAAAATGCTTCGTATTGCTGGCATCAAGAACATCCACATTTTCTAAATAGGACAACAAAGGAAGACCCGCATACCAAGGCGTATGTTGTGACTGTTTGGTAATGTTATCCCCTTCTGTGGCAGAAACAGGGATAACCTGTATGCTTTGAAAATGAAATTCAGCGGCCGTTCGGGAGAAATCTTCTTGGATAGCATCAAATATCTTTTGATCAAAATGAACTAAATCCATTTTGTTTACAGCTAATACAAGATGTTTAATCCCCATGAGTGCGCAAATCCGGGTATGGCGTTTGGTTTGAGTAATGACCCCTTTGGTTGCGTCCACAAGAATGATGGCCAATTCCGCAAAGGATGCGCCTACTGCCATGTTACGTGTATATTCTTCATGTCCTGGTGTGTCCGCTACAATGAATGAACGGTGATCCGTCGTAAAATACCGATAAGCCACATCAATCGTGATCCCTTGTTCACGCTCGGCCATCAATCCATCAAGAAGCAAGGAATAGTCAATTTTTCCACCGCGACTGCCGAGTCTGCTATCCAGCTCTAATGCTTTTTCTTGGTCGGCGAACAAAAGCTTTGCCTCATAAAGCATATGTCCAATCAGGGTAGATTTTCCGTCGTCTACACTTCCGCATGTAATAAATTTAAGCAAACTTTTCATATTAAAAATAGCCCTCCCGTTTACGTCTTTCCATGCTTCCAGCCGCCTCTTGGTCAATAACCCGAGTTGTCCGTTCGGATGAAACCGCACCAAGCGTTTCTTCGATAATGGCATCTAGCGTATCCGCCTCCGACTCGGCACCGCCAGTAAGCGGATAGCAGCCTAGTGTGCGGAACCGCATCTTCTTCATTTCAACCTTCTCATTAGGCTCGAGCTTCAACCGATCATCATCCACCATGACCATATGTCCATCGCGATTGACGACGGGT
Source organism: Paenibacillus sp. FSL H8-0034 (assembly GCF_038000305.1). Classification (NCBI taxonomy): domain Bacteria; kingdom Bacillati; phylum Bacillota; class Bacilli; order Caryophanales; family Paenibacillaceae; genus Paenibacillus; species Paenibacillus sp. FSL H8-0034. The sequence continues at coordinate 1,298,916 of NZ_JBBOBS010000001.1, read as the reverse complement.
CTTTCTTTTGCAAAATAAAGAGGCACAATATCAATATTTTCTCTTCGAATGTATTGCCAGATGTCTTTTTCTGTCCAATTGGATATTGGGAAGACGCGAATGCTTTCGCCTTTATTAATTCTTGTGTTGAAAAGCTTCCACATTTCCGGCCGTTGGTTTTTCGGATCCCACGCATGATTCTTATTCCGGAATGAAAAAATCCGCTCTTTCGCACGCGACTTTTCCTCGTCACGTCTTCCACCGCCGAATGCAGCCGTAAATCCGTATTTGTCCAATCCCTCTTTTAATGCTTGGGTTTTCATAATATCGGTATACGCGGAACCATGATCCATCGGGTTGATCCCTTGTTTAATACCTTCTTCATTCGAGTGAACAATCATGTTGATTCCGAATTCTTTCGCTTTGCGGTCGCGGAATTCAATCATTTCTTTAAACTTCCACGTCGTATCAATATGCATGAAAGAAAATGGCGGCTTCTCGGGATAAAAGGCTTTCAGAGCCAAATGAAGCATCACGGAACTATCCTTCCCGATCGAATACAGCATCACGGGATTTTCACACTCCGCCGCTACTTCTCGTATAATATAAATCGCTTCAGCCTCGAGTTGATCCAGATGCGTCATTTCGTGTATGGAATCAAGCATCAGTTTTTGCATGGAAAGGTGCCTCCTTTTAATTCGCACTAAATCTATCGTATTTCTTTATATTCTATCAGATTCTAGCTTTTATGCAAAGTGGAAAAAAGTAAAATTATTTATATTTGAATCAATTTCATAATTCCAAACCCTTGCTGGGCTTAAATCATTCAGACAAGAAAAAAGGAGTACCTCCCCAATCCCGAAGTGTTTAGCACCGCTACCACACACTTGAGAGAAGGTTGGACCCCCTGTGTATAGGGCACACCAAGAAGGCTTGATTACTTTAGAAGATTTATTGAATTTGTCCCCCTGTCCCAATGCAAATAAGTTCTCAACTCCCCACCTCACCCGCTTTTTAAATGGTAGAATAATAGACTTGTAATTCACACATGCACTTACCCTGTTTTTTTGCACCAATAAAATTGGGTATATAGGAAAATTCGAGCAATAAAGTACCAATAGGCAAGTTGATTTAATGACATATTATGTAGATTTAATATTTAGGTTCACTATATCTTGTATATAATTAATAGCTTCCGAATGATTGATACAGGGACGAAAAAACAACCGTGGATTTCGTTTTCTGCATCATGGCTTGCTACAGTCAATCTAAACATAAATAAGGAGCGAGCAGAAATAATCCCTCCTGCTCACTCCTTTTCCTATTGAAATCAAAAACTCAGTACCGAGCTGCCTCTCAATCGAGATTATCTACTTTGAGGCCCCTTTACAGTTTATTTCGATTGACATATGGAGTATTTTACTCTTGCATCCTACAATGAGGACTTCAGCAAAGCTGACTTTCATCTGAAACCAGAGTGATCCTCAGCTTACTCCCGATCACAACGAAACGCCTAGAAATCCGCGTGTTAATTGAAAATCAACGTTACCTTGTTGATAGAGCCGTGGAGTATAGCTATGCTCAATGACTTGCTTACAACTCTCTAGAATCTGATCGGTCCAAGCAGCGGGATTTCCGGTGAGTAACAGATCCAAGTCATTAGCATAGGTTTGCTGCATAGACGGGTCCGATGCCATTTGCAGCATTGGCACGAACGGATGCGTCTGCATAGGGCGACGATGGACCAGCGCTATAATCAACTCTACTCCCGTGGCTGCTAAGCCTGTGACCGTCTCTACCCAATGCTCGGTAGGTGTTTCCATGATGTGGAAGCCGGTGTGGCGGGCTTGTTCCCCATAGGCCAATGAAGGTTTGACATTGGATGTAGTCAATACATCCTCACTGTAAGCAGGCGTGGAAAGCAACCCGCTGTTCTCGGGAACAATCACCATACCACCTGCACCGACAATCATTTTTGTCAACATCGCCAGTTGCTCACTAGCAGCGTCAGTAACGGAACCATCACTTAGAATCCCAACACGCAATGCTTCTAGACCGACAGTCTCTTTCGTAATTGACCCAGTTGCAGACAATTGATCAGCAAACCACGCCTCCACCTTTTGAGTTACCTTATTAATCCCGCCGTCAAGTTGAATACTAGCAAAACCAAGACGACCCGGATCAACCCCCATCTCCTCCATCTCGTGACGCATAAAGTCATTGTGGGTTTTCTCACAGCCATGTTCCAGCAGCAGACAATGCTTGACTAGCGGATGGGTAACATAACCAATCATTGTTCGGGCGTACAACTGCTCGGGTTGACCACCCGAATTCCCGCATCCTTCCGTGTGAGCCAAGGCTACAAAACGCGAGAGATGTCCGGGTTGACCTAATCTCTGGTTATTCAGCCGCAATGCAATCATATTTGCCACCTGACCAGCACATAGACTGGTGGGCAGGATTAAGCCGATTCTGTCACTGGCCCGATGGTCTCCGTGACGAGTAAACGTAAAGCTGACAGGGTTGGCAGCCGCGGCTGCGTCCGTTCGAACCGCAATAGGCTTCCCTGTCGGCAGAGGCGCATTCAGCAATGTATTCAGTTGGCTTGTATCGGTTTGCCGCCAATTTCTCCAGATTTGCACCTGCGAATGGCCCGCTTTTTCACCCGCACTGCGCTGACCGGAGGCCACTTGTATCGAAAGCTCGAAGGCTTGCTTGCCCAGCTCATCCATGGATACGCCTTCCAAGTATACACCGGCGTTGATATCCATATCATTGGACAGCAGTTGGAAGCGCGGCGTCGTTGTCACCACCTTGACTGTCGGTACGAATGGAAAGTTAGTAACCGAACCGTTGCCTGTCGTAAAGTAAATCAGATTACAGCCTGAAGCCACCTGTCCGGCAATACTTTCGAGGTCGTTTCCGGGGCTATCCATAAAGTAAAAGCCGGGTTCACTCATGATCTCGCCGTACTCAATAGCATAATCCAGGCGGGTGTCCGGGTCTTTCTTGCGGGCAGCGCCAATGGACTTGAGGTAAATGTTATAAAGGCCACGATATTTATTGCCGCCTGACGGATTTCCTTCAGCGTTAGCGCCATGCCAAGAAGTACGCTCCCTGAATTGTTCTACAAGCTTTAAAAATTTGCGGGCGGTTTCCACATCGCGCACCTTCTGCAGGACATAAGGCTCGGCGCCAATTAATTCATCGGTTTCAGCTAAGCTAGCAGCGCCGCCGTAGCGCACCAATTCCTGTGCAATCCAGCCCAGCAGCGGATTTGCGGAAATGCCGGAAAAGGCGTCGGAGCCACCACATTGCAGTCCAATCTTTAGATGGCTAATGGATTCAGCTGTACGTTCCATGGCACTGACAGTTGGCAACCATTCACGCACAATATCTTCCCCAGCGTTTAAATTATCTTGAAAGCCGCCTTTTAGTGACAGGAACCGATGCATCACTTCATCTAGTGGATAATTGTGTTCGCGTAAGTACGCTTCCACCATCTGATTGGTCACAGATTCAACGCCATAATCTACTATCAAGACTGCACCCACGTTGGGATTAACGATAAATCCGGCCAACGTGCGCAGCAATAGCGCCAGATTATTCGGTTGATCAATACCCCCCTCCGTATGCGCCACGGGGACAATTCCATCCACTTGAGGGTAGTTCTTCAGATCGCCCTGCAAACGGGTTGCAAGCTGCTTGACATAGCTCCCCGTGCGTGAGGTCGTGCCCAACAGGACAATCATGTTGCGAGTACCGACGCCGCGGGCCTGGCTGCGCCGATAGCCCTGAAAAGAGCGCGTATCCGGGTAAGCGGGCAATGCAGGAGCCGGTTGGAAATTCACCTCGTCAAGCACATAAGGATGAACCTGATCGGCAAAATTGGGCGCCGTCGGCAGTGCAAATCCCAGCGAACGGACACTAAGCGCTTCCAGCACGGCACTGTTGATCACGTAATTGCCGGGCTGAATCAGTTGCAGAGCCACACCAAAGGGTAATTCCCAGGAAAGCAAGGTCTCACCAGAAGCAATCTCCTTCACCGCAAAGCGATGGCCCTCCATGACCGTGTGATTCAAGGTCAGGGTTTGGCCTTGATAGTCAATGGTAGTGCCAGCCTCCAGTTGGCGAATGGCAATAGCGACATTATCTCCGGGTAAGGGAAGTCTACCGACTTCGTCAAAGTGATAAGATGCGTTCATAGATTTCTAACTCCTTATTTAAGATTTCACTTGAATTAAATATAAATCGGGTATCCGCACAGATCTTTGGAGAGCTTACTGACCACCGAGTAGGGAGGATTGAAACCGATTACAGAAAGTTGAACCGAAGCTTGGCTTCAGCGCATGTTCATGCAAATATTGTATCATGAATTGAAATAACTGGCTGATATTTTCTGCACAAGGGAAGGTTCTTTATGTTGGCGTTTATGAAAGACAGCAGCACAGCGGACGGAAGCACATGTTCGTTCACCTGCACCGCTTCGCGAGATTGTTCATGGTAATGAATCAGGGTGAAAAACTCTTGCCAAAAAACACGATCTGATCATCTAACTTGGTAAGAGTTATTTCAATGCAATCACTTTCTTGTAAAGTAAAACTTTGATATGGCGTGTTTAAAAGTTTGCAAACAATCTTTTGACTGCCAGGATTATAACTCCCCACTCTACTCCATACTTCCTCTTACAATGAAATGTCTATCCAAATTGCGAAAGGATACTTCAGATATTTTCATATAAATACCATAAACAAGAGGTGTGGAATGTCAGGAAACATAAGTTTACATACAAAAAGCGTTGGTGGATGTACATATCCTTCCAACGCCTGTATTTATTGATCTAACTGAGCTTCGTAATATCCTCCCGATATCATTTTCATTTTCACTCCAGCTGCGTCGTTCCCTCGTCAATGACAAACTCCACGAACCGGTGCAGAATCGTTGAAGCCTCTGCACGAGTTGCCTTTCCGACCGGATCATACAGGTTGTTATTTTTACCATTAACAATGCCGACCTGCTGAATCGCTTTTACCGCTTCCTTCGCCCATGAACTGATGATCGCGTCATCTGCAAAGGTGACACCCAGCCTATTGACTGGCAACGTGTAACCCGTGATTTGGGCGTAACCCGCCATCATGACTGCCATCTGTTCACGGGTAATCGGACTATTCGGATCGAACTGGTTATTACCAACGCCTTGCACGATCTTGTTCTGCACCGCCCATTCGATGTAGGGCATGGCAGCGGATGTGCTTGAAACATCCGTGAAGCTGCTTTGCTTGTATTCACTCATATCCACACCGGAGAGTACACCTAACGCCATCAGGAAGTCCGCACGGGTAATTGCCGTATCTGGCAAGAAGGATGTCTCTTCAATGCCGGAGATCAACCTTCGGCTGACAACATACGCAATATCATCTTTTGCCCAATGCTTCGCTGTATCGTGAAACGTCGGTGCCGGTGCCGGAACGGCCACAGCGTATATGGACAGGCTATTTCTGTTAAAAATCAACTTTCCATTATGATAGTTAGAACGGATCAGAAGCTGTGGTTTACCACTTTTGTTTACATACACAGCATAGAGGTCACCAACCTTCTCACCGGGAGCCACCTTGTAGGAGATGCCCAAGGTAATCACGCCCTTGCCGAAATTGGTCACATACTCGGTCTTGCCGTTTCTCTGATAGCTGATGGTGAGATCGTACGCCGGACCGCTACCGATCAGTATATTGGCCGCATCAGACAGCTTGGTGACAGGAATCGCTCTGATCGTGACGTCTCCCACCGTCTGAGGTTTCATTTTCTGAATGGCTGCTTGTTCAAAGGAAAAGCTAACGAGCTCGGTGTTCACACCGAAGCGTAACACACCTTCCTTTTCCAGAAGGGCAAGTGCTCCTTCCTCCAGCTTAATCATGAAGCCCGTCACGTCTGCACCGAACGAAATAGAGAAGGCGACACCTATGCCGTCAGCCGTATTTCCTTTGTTCTGAGCATCCTTTTTCGCGGCGTCGATCAGTCTCTTTACCTGAGGCTCCGTAATCGTAACAGAAGCGACACGATTCTGATCCACCGCCGCAGTCAGATTCATGGATGCTACAGTGGGCTTACCGGGCTTTTTGTCGATGGTGATGCTTGGCATGATTTCGGACGAACCTCCACTAGAAGGCGATCCGCCGTTATAGCTCCAGTTGGCTGTAACGGCCACATTTTGGGTGGGCATGATAAAGCTTGTTGTTGCGCTACCTGTATTGGCAAAGTTTACACCATCTGTCGAAGTCCAGCCGGTGAAGGTGTATCCACTTCGGTTTCCGGCATAGACGACGACAGTTACACCTGCCGGATAGCTGCCCGCCCCTGTGATTCCTGCGTAACTGCCGTTTACCGACACATTGTAGCTGGCTGCGGGGATCGGCTCGAAAATCGCTGTAACGGCCACATTTTGGGCGGGCATGACAAAACTGGTTGTTGCGCTACCTCTATTGGCAAAGGTCACACCATCTGTCGAAGTCCAGCCGGTGAAGGTGTATCCACTTCGGCTTCCGGCATAGACGACGACAGTTACACCTGCCGGATAGCTGCCCGCCCCTGTGATTCCTGCGTAACTGCCGTTTACCGTCACATTGTAGCTGGCTGCGGGGATCGGCTCGAAAATCGCTGTAACGGCCACATTTTGGGCGGGCATGACAAAACTGGTTGTTGCGCTGCCTGCATTGGCAAAGGTCACACCATCTGTCGAAGTCCAGCCGGTGAAGGTGTATCCACTTCGACTTCCGGCATAGACGGTAACAGTCACACCACTCGCATAATTACCGCTGCCACTTGAACCAGTGCCGCCATTTCCAATCGTAACGGAGTACGCACTCGGAGCCGTGATCGTCACGGTCTGCTCGGTGCTTTTGAAGCCACTTGCTGTTGATTTGACACGGATATGGTAGGTACCCGGTGCGAGACCGGTCAGCTCCATTTCCGTTACATCGTTCCACGCACCTGCCGACAATTGGTACTCCATCCCGGCGGTAACGCCGGTAATGCTACCCGTGCCCCCGATGGTCGTCGGATCAACGCCTGCTGCCGTGGGGGTAGCCGGTCGTGCAGGAATCGTCACGTTCTGTTGCGCGCTGTCCGTCGTCGTCGTTCCGTTGCCTTTCTTCACGATAGAGATCGTCGCTCCGATGTAGCTGGCTACATCCAGCTTGCCGCCAACCGGGGTGATCGGCGTGCCGTCGATCGTGTAGCTACCGCCACCCACGAACCCGGTCAACTGCTCTGCCCCATAGTCGATTACAATCGCAGGTGTCGCTTCCGCTCCCGGCGTCAGTGCCGCGATCGTCACGGTCTGCTCGGTGCTTTTGAAGCCACTTGCTGTTGATTTGACACGGATATGGTAGGTACCTGGTGCGAGACCGGTCAGCTCCATTCCCGTTACATCGTTCCACGCACCTGCCGACAATTGGTACTCCATCCCGGTGGTAACGCCGGTAATGCTACCCGTGCCCCCGATGGTCGTCGGATCAACGCCTGCTGCCGTCGGGGCAGCCGGTCGTGCAGGAATCGTCAAGTTCTGTTGCGCGCTGTCTGTCGTCGTCGTTCCGTTACCTTTCTTCACGATAGAGATCGTCGCTCCGATGTAGCTGACTACATCCAACTTGCCGCCAACCGGGTTGATCGGCGTGCCGTTGATCGTGTAGCTACCGCCACCCACGAACCCGGTCAACTGCTCTGCCCCATAGTCGATTACAATCGCAGGTGTCGCTTCCGGCGTCACAATGCTTTCCCATACAGCAGTCAGTCCCAACCCGCTCGAATAGGCGACGCTCTGCCCGGCGGCAAAGGTGGTGCTTGGATCGCCTGTCTTCTGCCACCTCGCAAATACCATATTAGCAGGCGGAGTCAACCCCGTGCCGCTCGGCGCGGCGAACTGCTCGCCAGGGCTAATGATGTGAACCAGATTGGCTCCATTCACGTTACCGCTGCCGAGAACCAGACTGACATCCTTTATCCCGTCAGCCCCCAGCGTGCCGCCATTCCGCACTTCAATCACGGGCCGAAAGCCCCTATTGCTCCTGGCATCATCATGAGCAGCGCCAACCCATTGGTTCACTACGGCCCCGCCCCGTGTAGCACGAGCATCCGCGTTTACCACAGCGGTATCCTGCACCCACGATAAAATGGACCAATTCTGAATCCATGACGCATTGCCATTGAGTATCTGATCCCATTCATTGGTAGTTGGCGTGCCGACATTAACACCGGGCCCGCTTCCACCGCTTAGCGAGCGCAGCGTATACTTCGTATCGAAGGCCTTTCCGAAAATGAGGCCGTTCATATTCAACGTATCCCACGACACCGTATGGCTCACGGCGTAATCCGCCACGAAGAGCTTGCGTCTGCTTATAGGGGCATGCGAAGAAGCTTCTGTGTCATTGTTGCTCGAACTGTCAAGACTGTACGCTTGAATCGTGCCCGTGTAGGTGAATGGTACATAGTGCAAACTCGTATCGGGCACAGCCGTATTCATGGTGCCAATATGGTCAATTTCGCCAGACAGGTCAAAATAATAGGTGCTACCAGGCGTCGGTTCCCATTGAGCGTACAACACCGTTACCGTATCAGGCACGCTCGCCCCCGCCACATAGTTGGTTCCACTGCCATCCGCTGCTGTGTTCCACTTATCGAATACCCGATTGCCCGGCTGCGTTAGCCCCTCGCTGCCCGGAGCAGTAAAGCTTCCACCAACGCTCACGATATGAATGCTCGTCGCTCCCTGCAGACTTCCGTCGCCAAGTTCAAGACGGACGTCCTTTAATCCGGCGTAGCCCAGCGCGCCGACATTCAGCACTTCAAGGGCGGGACGATAACCGTATGCCAAAAGGCTGCTATCGTTCGCCAAGATGCCTAGTTCATTGCGTATAGCCACACCTCCTCTCGCAATACGAATCGACCAGTTCACTGTACTCGTGTCCTGTCCAATGGAGCGCATGGACCCGTTTTTGATCAGTAAACTATTTTTGTCCAAGATTCGATCCCATTCATTGGTAGTTGGCGAACTGGTGCCCGCGGTATTACCGACACTCAGTGATCGCAAATTATAGTTCGTATGATAGGTTTTGCCGAAAATAAGGCCATTCCCATTCAGCGTATTCCACGATACGGAATGACTCAAGGCATAATCAGCCACGAATAGGCTTCTATTATTGACAGTTGCCGTCAAAGATGCGTTGGAATAGCCGCTACTTGAACTATCAAGGCTATACGCGTTGACGGTTCCCGCATAAGTAAACGGCACATAGTGCAAGGTCGTATCGGGCACTGCGGAATAGATGGTACCGATATGATCCGCTTCGCCGGACAGGTCGAAATAATAGGTCGCGCCGGTCGCTAGGCCAAACTGCTCCACGACTCCTCCCACCGTAAAGTCGACTTGCGCCGTCGTCGCCATCGTCACATTTCCCGTTTCATCCTTGGCCCTATAGGCCACGGACTCCGACTTCGTATTCGTCACCGAGAAGCTGGCTTGTCCGCTTGCGCTCGTCACTGCGGACACCGGGGTAATCGTCGAGCTGCCCGCCCCCTGCGACAAACTTACCGTATGACCGGCGATCGGATTATGGAGGGCGTCCGTCAATGTCACCGTAATCGTGGCTGTCGCCGAACCGTTTGCTTCTACCTGGCTCGGGCTCGCATCAATCGGCGAGGATATGCTGGGCGCTCCCGGCATATAAGTCACTTGCACCTTTTGATCCAACGTCACAGCATCCGTACTATCGTACGCGGAATAGGTAACGACCTCCGACTTCGTGCTTCCCACAGAGAAGTAGGCTTCTCCATTCCCATTGGTTGTAGCCGACGACGGAAACGGAATCAATGGCGCTATAATAGAGTTGCCCGGGCCCTGCTCAATCGTGATCTGATGCCCCGCAAGCGGATGACCGAAGGCATCGAGCCGAGTTACCTTCAATATCGGAAACATCGTCCCGTTGGCCAGCAACGACGTTGCGGTAGCTGTAAACGACGATTGTGCCGCCCCCCCTGCATCTACCGTATACGGGCTCGCGGACGTCCCCGTCCCCGAGAGGACGATGCCCGCCTTCAAATAAAGTGCTGGCCGCACTCCTGCGAAATTGTACGTGCTACTCGTATTAATATTGAAACCAATCGTATTCACTACTCTTTGCGAATAGGAGAAATTGGCGTTCGGATCTCTTAACCAATAACTAGTGCCACTCACAGAAGGGAAGTTTTCACCGTCAGTTAACGGGTCTCGATTGTATAGTTCGATTAATTCCTGGACGGATAGCAAAAAGACCGTATCCGTAACGTTCATGTAATACGCCGTGTTATAGTTCTGTTCAGCATCACGTATAGATGACGTCGAGTAGGTGTGCACTGCCGTGCCCCCATCCTTTACCGCTCCATCGATCGAAGCGAGCAGCGTCTTATGGGTAATCGGTTGAATCAACGCCCGCTCTTGAGCGGTAAAATTACCGTTTGACAAAAAGCCAGGCTCTTGATCGTAAGCGTAAGCGTAATTATTAACATGACCGCTATCAGGCTTCTGATGGCTGTAAGCAACCGTGGTATCGCTTGAATTCAGCCATTCTCGTAGATTGGATTTCTTCCAGAAGTTGCTTCCGTAGGCCTCCCGATTCGCATCGGTGCGGCCATCCGTTCCGTCCCCTTTTGCGTCAAACGCCTTTAAACCAATCGAATTGGCCGCAAAAAGCATGTATCCATTCCCATCGATCTTGATGACTTGCCATTTCAAGGGATTCCCGTTATAGGAGCCGAATGTGATATAGTCGCCTTCCGCGACTGTGCCTGCGGCCGCTGCCCTCCCTTCCTGGATGCCGACAGCGGGTAATAGATACGAGAGTACAAAGAGCATGGCCAATAGTGTTGCTAACATCTTCCTCACGGATACGGACATAATTGTTGTTCGCCTCGCTTTATGATTGTAATTTGGGATGACGATTGATTCCGTCGAGCATCGCATCGGGCGCAGCATACAAATGATCAAACCGCCGCATGTGCGCTCATCGACCGCCAGTCAAAGCAGCCTCCCGATGATTCGACACTTGCTTGCGCTGTTCCCCGTTCCATTAATCGGGGAGCTTCTACCACGAATTCTCTCCTCAATTAGAAAATTATACTAGCATTCCTAACGAAGTTATCTTAATGGAATCTTAAAGGATTGGGCAGTCTGACACTCAGCTGGCAGAGGTTGAGAGAGGCTGCTGAGTGAGTAGGACAAGCAGAAAGGGATTTGCCCGGAAGCCAGTCGTTCGCGGCTTCCGGGCAAATCCCTTACGATAATCATGTACGGCTATTCGATCATGCCAAGCTGGCGCTGCGTACGAATGAATACGGTCGCCGCTTGTGCGCGTGTCGTCTCGCCCTTCGGACTGAATTATCCTCGCTTCTGCCTGTCATAATCTTAATCTGCGTCATCATACGAACACTCTCCAGATAGGACGCGTTCACGCTTCCGATATCCTTGTAGCCGTCCAGTCTCACACTGCTTGGCGCGATCCTCGGCTAGGTTGTCGATGCCGATTGCGCCGGTGCGTCGTTGCCATTCGTGCCGAAGCTTACAGCAGGTTTCGTCCGGTCGATGTTTACTGTCAGAGGTGCGACCAAGCTTTGATCAGCGTTGTCCGTGATCTTAAACCATATCTTATGCATGCCATCCTGATTGAACGGGATCGACTCACCATCTGTATAGTCCAACCATGTGTTCTCATCCAACGAATACTTCTGTTCTTTGATCCCAGCCCGCCGATGCGTAAATTATATCAATAGCCGTTTCTCGAAACTCTTAATGAAATCTTAAAGGATTTGCCTTCAGCATTCGGAAGAGACAAATATCAGATCAATTGTGATATGATCGGTCTAAACTAAATTCTATATGAGGTGATATCAAATAAAATGGAACATGTACTTGTGGTGGATGATGATCCCCAAATTCGCGAAGTGATCTGCGCCCATATCGAACAGGCAGGCATGCACCCGGTCGAAGCCGAATCCGGTCAACATGCAATAGATAGGCTGGAAACCGAGCAGGTGGATGTCCTCATTTTGGATCTCATGATGGACGATCGCGATGGATTCGAAGTGCTGCATTATTTGAACAATCGCAGGTTTGATGTACTGACCATCGTGGTTAGCGCTAGGAGAGAGGAACATGACAAGATCGCCACGCTCGGACTCGGGGCAGACGATTATATGACGAAGCCCTTTAGCCCGATGGAGTTGATGGCCCGCATCCAAGCGGTCCTTCGCAGACGTCATCCGAAATCCAGCCACTCCTCGATCGTCATCCGTCTGAGCAATATGGTTCTGGATATCGATAACTATACCCTGCTGATCTACAACGAGAAGATTTCCTTAACGATGGTAGAGTGCGATTTGATGCAGCTCCTGATGCAAAATCCCGACCGCGTCATGACGAAGCTCGAAATCTATCAACAGGTTTGGCAGCATGAACGGTATGACGACAACAACTTAAGTGTCTATATGAGCCGACTGCGCAAACAACTGGAGCGGGCTCAGTCATCTTGGGAAATTCAAACCGTGCGCGGCGTCGGTTATCGGTTGACGGGGGCTGGCATATGAAATTACGCACCAAGCTGTGGCTGTTGCTTGTCGTGAGTACCGCGGCGAGTATGATTTTGTTTGGCTTTAGTTCCGTCTGGATCGGCAAAGTAGCGAATAAAGGATATGCGTTATTCCAGCTTAATCCGCTTGCTCAATCGGTCGTGGACTTGGTCGAGCAGCAGCCTGTATTCGGGCCGGATACGGTAAAACCAATCCTTGATCAGGCGCATGCGGAGCATCCCGCTATTCGCTGGATGTGGCTGGACGATCAGGGCCGATCTATCTATGATACGGCTGGACTCAATCCCGTCTATTCTTTCAAAGATTTGGCCATGCTTATGCAGCAACTGCCCAAGAGCTACTTGACGGATGCTGATGTTCATGTACTTACGCAGACAGATAAAGACGGAAAGTCGTATTTCTTGCTGCTCAGCCTTCCGGCCTCCGCGATGAAGCAAGGCGAGGTCTATTTTCTTATCCGGAAAATTTCGTCGTTGCTCACGCTGACCATTCCGCTTATCCTGGCGTTTTCTTTGCCTTTTCTGCTCGCCATATGGTTGTTCTCTTCCATTAATCGAAGAATTCGCAAGCTCAATCGCGCCCTGAATCAACTGAATATCCAGCATGACTCTCCGACAGTAACACTCATAGATGCATCCAAGGACGAACTGGGCCAGATTTCGCGGCATTATAATGAAATGGCGCTGCGAATTCGATCTCAATTCACGGAAATTCAGCAATTCGAGAGCAAACGCAAACTCCTGCTTTCCAACCTGTCGCATGATCTGCGCACACCACTGACGACGATGCTCGGCTGCGCGGAAATGATTCGCACCGGAAACTATAAGGATCAGCATGAACTCCAAAGCAGAGCCAAAATTATTCTTCAACGTTGCAGGTATATGGACAAGTTGCTGGATCAGATGCTGGACATCTCCCGTCTAGATGCGGACGATCTGACCCTTCGTTTGGCGCATCATAATTTATCCGAGATCGTTCGCAAAATCGCGGTTGAATATTTCATGATCCTCGACGGCGGCCAAGTCGTGCTCGATGTCGATACCCCGGATGAGGATATTCATCTCTATATGGATGCTCCGCTGATCGAAAGAGCATTGCGAAATCTGCTGGATAATGCGATCCGTTATGGGAAGGACGGACGATATCTCGGCATCCGGTTGACAGCAGACGGGCAATCCGTAAGTGTAATTGTGAAGGATAAAGGAAAAGGGATTCCCCCAGAACATCAGGCGCATATTTTTGAACGCTTTTACCGGGTGGACAGCGGAAGATCGGGAGAAGGATTGGGGATTGGTCTGGCTATTGTCAAGGATATCTCCCTTGCCCACCAGGGCAATGTAGAGCTGAGCAGTACGCCGAATGTGGAGACAGTGTTTCGGATCAAGCTGCCTTGTTGAGAGCATCGTAGGGTAAAAATATGCGGCCGATCTCATGGATCAGCCGTTTACCCTTTTTTGTTGCCGCTCTCTGATCAAACCCAGGAGATGGCGAGCTAAACTTCTACCGTATGGAGCCACACCGAATCTTCATGACTGGTCAACACTTCCGTATTTATATTTCCATACCCGTCGGGAAAGCTAACTCTTGGCGCCAACATCCTCATCAGTACGGTAACTGCCTCGGCCCTTGTTGTGCTGGCATTAGGGTCGAATTCATTTGAATCTTTACCTTGTATAATGCCAAGTTTCTTAATAACCGAAACTGCGCCTTTCGCCCACGTCGGAATATTCCTGTCGTCCGCAAAGCCGGTTGCGGCGTTCGCTTCGACAGACAAACGTGATGCATTTGCAAGCATCACGGCCATCTCGACACGCGCTATTTCTACATCCGGGCGGAAACTGCCATCCTCATAGCCACTTATAATTCCTGTTTGTACAGCCTGCGCGACCGCTTTCTGCGCCCATGAGCCGATCTTCGCTGTATCGGTGAACGTTAGTGCCGTTCCTTCTCCTGGCAGCTTCAGCATATTCATCAGCATCACAGTAAATTCAGCGCGAGTCACGGTATGATTCGGCTTAAATGTACCATCCGGATAGCCAGTGACGATTCCGTCTCTGACAGCTTGCTTAATGTGTGCCTCAGCCCAATGTCCGGCAATATCACTAAATGTAATTGCCGGGTTCGTATCTGTAGAAGGCTCCTTTGTCGGTACATCTGGCACCTGGTCATCACTTGGAATTGTTGATGGTGGGGTTGAACTGCCACTGCTACCCCCATTGCCACCACTTGATGCGCGGTTCACAGTAACTACATATGTCTTCGTTGTGCCGTCCTGTGCTGTCACGACCAGGTTAATGAAATTTCTGCCCACGTTCAGTGGAAACGATGAGGACACATCACCGTTTGTCAATGTGATTGGACCGCTTGTTATCGTCCCCGCATTGTTGTACACAGTAGCTGTTACCGTGGCATAGACAGCATCATGCAACGTCGCCGTTATCGTGATGCGACTCATGCTGTTCGTCACGTTCGCCGTATAGCTTGTCGTGGTTGCCGCAAATGTCGAGTTCAGTGTACTGCCCGACAACGTCAAATCGCTTAAATCCGCGTTGCTGCTTTTCCACTTCGCATACAACGTAACGTTGGAGGTTCCCATTGTGAAGGTCGCCCCCGCCGCGTAGCTCATTCCGTCTCCATCTGTTTGTGTGTTCCAGCCTGCAAACGTGTAACCCCTCTTGCTCAGATTTCCCGTATTGCCGTACACCGACACCGTAACTCCTTGCGCATAAGAGCCGCTATCCGTTGGCGTACTTCCAGACGTAGTGCCGTTGCCGTTATATGTCACTGTGTATTTATCTAGTGTGCTGTCCGGCACTGTTGTATCGCTGACCGTGATGGTCAGCGTCTGATCCGCTCCACCACTGAACGTGAATGTCAGGCTCGTGGTACCGACCAGCTGAGCAGCCAGGTAACTCTTCAGGATCGTCACCGTATTGCCCATCACCGTATAGTCGGTGCCAGACACAAGCGCCGCCGCTCCGTTGCTGATCCCTGCCAACGTATTGCCGTTCAGTCTCAGCGTCGTTACAACATCCGCCTGTTCGAAATCCTTCTTAGCGAAGCTGCCGGTATTCGGGCTGATCGTGCTGTTCGGCACTGTTGTATCGCTGACCGTGATGGTCAGCGTCTGATCCGCTCCACCACTGAACGTGAATGTCAGGCTCGTGGTACCGACCGGCTGAGCAGCCAGGTAACTCTTCAGGATCGTCACCGTATTGCCCATCACCGTATAATCGGTACCGGACACGAGCACCGATGCTCCGTTGCTAATGCCAGTCAACGTGTTGCCGTTCTGCGTCAGCGTCGTTTCTATATCCGCTTGTGCAGAAGTCTTCTTATCGAAGCTGCCTGTGTTCGGGCTGATCATACTGTGTGTCACGGTTGTGTCCGTGACAGAAAGGATCAACGTCTGTTTCTCTCCTGCGCTGAACTTGAATGTCAAGCTTGTTATTCCTAGCGGCTGCGTAGCCAGGTAACTCTTCAGAATCGTCACCGTATCGCCCGACACTGTATAGTCGGTGCCGTATTCAAGCGCAATGCCTCCGTTGCTGATATCAACCAGTGTGTTGCCGTTAAGCGTCAGCGTCGTTTCTATATCCGCTTGTGCAGAAGTCTTCTTATCATAGCTGCCTATGTCAGGACTGATCGTACTATTCAATGGTGTCGTGTCGCTGACCGCAATGGTCAGCGTCTGATCCGCTCCACCGTTGAATGTGAACCTTAGGCTCGTCGTGCCCACCGGTTGCGTAACCAGATAACTCTTCTGGATGATCACCGTGTTGCCCGCAATCGCGTAATCCGTTCCAGATACAAGTTTCCTTGTTCCGTCGTTGATGCTGTCCAATTCGTTGCCGTTTAGCGACAGCGTCGTTTCTACAACCGCTTGCGCAGACAACTTCTTATCGAAGCTGCCTGTATTCGGACTGATCGAACTGTCCAGAGGTGAATTATCCAGTACAAAGCGGCCCGATACAGCGTGTACCTCATTGCCTGCCGTATCCTTGCCTTGAAGGTGCAAGTACCAATCCCCATCCACGCCTTCTTTCGTCAACGCACTCCCATTATTCAACTGTTGCCAGCCCTCAGTTGGTTTTGAAGTATCACTTTGTGTCCATACATATTCCAGTGTTGATTCTACCAGACCGCTGCCGCCACTGTCAGCAACTGTTGCCGTCACCGAAGCCTTCCGCGCCGATGATCCGTTGCCATTCGGACTAAAGATGACCGTTGGCTTAGTCTTATCAATATTGATTGCAAGTGGAGCACTCAAGCTATTATCGAGTGCATCAGTCACCTTGAATACGATCGAGTTCATACCTTCTTGAAAGAATGCAATCGTACTCCCACCAGTATAAGCAGCTGCTGCTTCTCCGTTCAGCGACGAAGTAAAGGAGGTGATAGCGTGTTCTCCCGTTTCTACCGTAGCGCTAACCAGAACATTGTTGTTCGTCCATTCCCCGCTCGTATAAACGCCGCCATCGTTCGTCCTCGTCATCGTTGGCGTCAGCTTTAAGTCACCCGTGCTGATTTTGACAATGCGACTGGCGGTCGTCACATTGCCTATCGTGTCGAACGCCTGGAAGGTAATTGTATGCACTCCGGATGTGTTTAGGGTAATAGGCTCATCCGAATAGGTCGTCCATACCTTGCCGCCATCAAGAGAATACCTAATTAGTGTTATTCCGGTTTGCGCATCTGTCGCTGCGGCAGTGACTTTTATCTCTTTGTTTGTCCAGGTATTATTCGCATAGTCGTTACCGTCCGCTTCCTTCGCCGTCAAGCTAAGCACTGGCGGCGTGTTATCTATCAAAAATGGCGCTGAAGTCACCTCTGCCGAGTTCCCTGCATTATCCTTGGCCCGGATATGCAAATACCATTTCCCATCTGCACCGGCTTGCACAAATTGAGCAAATGATGTATAGGGAATGAACGAGAACCGAGTCCATCCGACGACAGGAGAAGAAGCGGTTTGTGTCCAGGCATATTCAAGCGTAGAAGCGACCACGCCGCTCGTTGCATCCGTAACCGTAGCACCAGCGTTAATCAATCTTAATGGCGCGGTGCTGCCATTAGGGGAAATTGCAATATCAGGCTTAACGCGATCGCGTGATACCGTTAAGGTATACGTTTTGGGCGCCTTCATATACGGTTCCACTCGAACCTTAATTACGGCTCCGGTCGTTGGAACCGGAACCGCGACCGTCTGGCCGCTTGGTTGCAGCTGATCATTGATATACAGCGCGGAATAATCAGTGTCTTTCAAAACTGCGTTAATTTGGACACTTGTTGCCCCTGGTGCAATGTCATAGTGATACGAGGTAACGGATGGCGAGAACGCAGTGGTCGGTTCGCCCTCCGCAAGCGTCAGGCCGCTCAACTCATTGTCGCCCGGCACTGATGTTTGCTCTCCCCAGCTGACAACGGTACCGTCACGCTTCAAGGCCAGTGAATGAGATATACCCGCAGCTATCGCAACAACGTCCTTAAGTCCTGCAGGAGGCGTCGCTTTCCCTCTGGTATCAGTCCCCCAGCCAACAACCGTGCCGTCACGCTTCAACGCCAACGCGTGGTTGTTCTGTGCCGATATAGCAATAGTTTCCCCTTGCAGCTCGCTCGGCACGCCCAGGATCCCGTTCCCTCTATCTTCCTGCCCCCAGGCCACTACTGTGCCGTCATTCTTTAAAGCCAATGCGAATAAATACCCGGCATCAATCGCCATAACATTGCTTAAACCCGCAGGCATGCTAGTCGCACCAGGTCCGTTCGAGCCCCACTCGACGACCGTGCCATTAAATTTTAATGCCATCGAATAATAGTTTCCTGCCGCTACCTTAACAACCCCGCTTTTCGCAGCCTCCGGTGGAATCGATTGTCCCTCATAATTATTCCCCCATGCGATCACCGTACCTGTTCCTTGGATAGTGGACGTTTCAACTAACATCAAGGTGTGCATACCAGCGCTTGCCATGGAGATTACATTGCTCAAACCGTTTGGAATATCCCTCTCTCCAACGTAGTTAGCTCCCCATGCAACAACCGTGCCGTTCGATTTGCGAGCCAGAAAGATCTGGTCTTTGGCGTATATTTCGACTACATCCTTCAGCCCCTCGGGAGGCTTGGCCCAGGTGGTGACATTCTCCCCCCATACGATAACGGTGCCGTCCGATTTCAGGGCGATGGAATTATCCATAGCCGCGGCAATCTGAGTTACTTTGACCGTTGTCGTTGACGCGCTTGCCTTTTCCATGATCGGCATCAATCCCATCGCTATAACAACGGACAAAAGCACCGCCAAATACCGCCGAATTCGTTTGTAATGATTCATATGTATTCCTCCAAACATAGATTTCGCTATATTTAATACTTATCAGACTGCTTTATCCGCGACCAAATCTTGCATCAACCACCCACCCTCTTCCCTATCAAAGAAATTATACTTTGCAGCAATAGCTTAAAACCCTTAAAGAATTCTTAATAGATTCAGAGAAATCGCCAATTGACGCGCCCTAGCCAGCTCCTTGGATGCGGCAGACTCGTCGAGTGACGTATTCCTTTAAATACTAAACGTAAGGTATATATTAAAACGGATTACTGCCACGGTCAATAAAGACATTGAACTATGACAGCAATCGGACCAACCCCTGGATCAAAGCTCGATCGTTCACGCCTCCGAACAGCGCGGAAAAGATCGTATACCCTTCATTTAACGCAATCACTTGCATCGCGGTCAGTTGGACATCTTTGTCTTGAGAGACCCAGCCTCGCTCTTGCAACACCCTCACTAGAGTAGAAATCTCGGATATCCATAATCCGTATTTCGCCTTCAGTCTCTCATGATGCTCGGGATGATGCTTCGTCTGCAAATAGAAGTCGATCAATACGACGATCCAGTTATCGATCCCTTGCAGCTTCTCTGCAAGATTCACCACGGTGAGCCTGATGACCTCTTCCAATGTCGTATCCGCCGGGCTGTAGCTTTTAGGTACGTCTGTCCACCCATGCGTCTGTTCATTCTGGTAATCCAGCACGTGGAAAAACAGCTCTTCCTTACTCTTAAAATGACCGTAGAAGGCTCCTTTAGTATGCCCTGTGCGCGCAACGATATCTCCTAATGTCGTTGATGTGTACCCTTTTTCGGAGAAACACAACAAGGCCGCATTTAGCATCTGCTGATAGGTAGCTTCCCTTTTTAACTGAAATTTGTTCTTTTCCAAACCGAACACTCCTCTTCTGAACCAAATATTCTTACTTCTACCGGATAAACACCCTTATGCTGGACACTACACCTCTTAACCAGCCGATTACATCGAATTCCTTAAAATTATTTCCATTAGCTTCATTTCTCTTGGTTTATACCTTAACAGGCTTAGGTTTTACAAGATTTTTCTTCAAGGCATCAAGGTATTCATAGGGCGATAGGTCGTAAATACTCCCATGGATCCGTTGCTGGTTGTAGTCTTGAATGAATTGCGTGACGATCTCGTAAGTCTGTAGATAGGTCTCAAATTCATGACGCCCATAGCATTCTGCCTCTAATATCGAATGGAAAGATTCAATATGTGCATTTTTGTTTGGCGTCCTGGGTGAGATCCGTTCATGGATAACTCCGAACGTTTCGCAGGCCTGTTCAAACAGGTGGCTAATGAACTGTGGACCGTTATCCGAGCGTATGAAGGGCTTCTCTTCCTTGGGTTTATCAAAGAGTTGGCGCTTCATCAGAGCTTCCTGGGTGATCTGTACCAGGTGCTTCGCCTCACAGGTTAATCCTAGGTGGTACGTAATCACCGCACGGTCAAACACGTCTAGGATGCACATAATGAAGAAGAATCGACGCTCGCCAGCAATCCAGCCATACTTAATATCCGTTTCCCGCAGCTGATTAGAACCTGTAAGGACTCGGTTGTTCGCCAGCCTTCTTGGGTGCTTCATTTTCAGCTTGCGCTGTGGCCTCAGAACCTCCAAACGCTTGCACAGCCTGTACACTTTCTTCTTGTTAATCACAAGCTGGTGGCGTCTTTTTAACAGCACTGTGAGCTTACGGTAGCCATAATTAGCCCCTTCACCAGCCAGAAACTCCATCAGCCATTCACCGATTTGTTCATCGCTAACGGGCTTGCCATCGCATCGATAAGAGTAACCAGGTGCAGGTCGGCCGCCCCTGTGGATCGGTTTCTTTTCGGTTTTATTCACATGTGTGTAATAAGTTGATCGTTCGACTTCCAACACACGGAGCACGAAGGCAATACCGTATCCTTGGCCGATGTACTTCTGGACAATCTCTATTTGATCCGCAAGCTGGGGTTCGTTTTTTTTAGCAGGTCTTTGAGAATTTCCCTTTCCAAGGCTTGTTCCGCTAATAGCTTCTTCAGTTTTTCATTCTCATGCTCAAGTTGCTTGAAATCTTCAGCAGTAGGGATAAAAGCAGTTTGCCTCTTGCTGGCTCCGTCCAACTGGTCCACATCTTTACGGTTCAATTCTTTGGCCCATCGCAAGACCATCTTGGGATCCAGTTCATGCTGCCGAGCTACGGCCGTAAAATTCCCTATCTCTTTCCCTTTTCGAATGATTTCCATCTTGAAATTAAGATCATATTGCACACGTTTCATAACGTTCCCCTCCGTCTACTTAATATTGTATTGGATTAAGGGGTGTGCTGTCCGAGTCTTCTAGGGGGCTAAAAAGGTATGTCAAAAGTTTTATTTTCATTTTCCTTAAATATCATTTTAAATTACCCCTTATTTTTTTTATTCTCTAAGACATTTTTTATTTGAGCCAACAAGTCTTGCTTACCTTCTAATTTTGCCTGCTTCAATAATAATCTAAATTTTTCTTTATAAATGTCTCCAAGATACATAGTAATGAATGAAAAGCCTAGTGCAGATAATAAAAATACGCTGTCCGGGATTTTCTCCTTAAATGATAGTATAAATTTATTGCTTTCCAATGTAGGAAGAATAACAATTACAATCAGAGCAATTCCATAACTGAGTACTTTAAATACTTTTGTTAAAGAAATCTTTTTTTTGTCATCAATGGGGAATCAAAGACTCCCGAAAGACTCATGAGAAAAGCACTTATCGATAACCCAAAAACCTGTATTGAACTTAAGGGTACATTCCCATAGAGAGCGATACATGATGCAATAAGAAAACCAAATCCAAAAAATAACTTCTCCAAGAAATAACCCCCCCCTATCAATTACCTTTATGTATGACGTAATAAATATCTATTAGTTACTATAGTGTATTAAGTTTGAGGGAGTATTTCCTTTCAAAAACAAAAACTCAAGCAAATTTATTAGCCTGAGTTTTTTAACAGAAACTGTATTCAAGGACGCTATTTATTTTCAAATTTTAATGTATAAACATATGTGAAAACTCCTGACTATGAAACAATGCCCCAATCTCTTTGAACGTGCCACTTAGGAGTCCAAGATACTAAGTCTAAAGGATTAAAATATTCTTCGGTTAAAATAACCTCTTTTAGTTGGCTTGGTAATATACTTAAGACATGACTTCCCGAGTCACTTGTGTAATCATACATATGGTACCGGGGAGACTTGTCTTTGTATCTGTTACTTGGTCCGTAATCAAAAGGGGCACATATACGTTTTAACGTATGCCCATCTTCATTGGAAAAAAAAGTTATGAGTATTTTCCTTCTTTCGTGAATAGCCTTAAGAAAAATATCGTGCATGTCCGACCCTCCATACTGGTTGAATTTTCCTAATATATAAATCTATTTTATCACAAAAATCATTATATGGTAGTCGTAAATCTCTACTTTGAATGAATGATTTGGTCTACAGAAAAAAGAAAACCAAAGCACCTTTAGATCACTATTTTTCAACAACAGAAGACTACATGCCCACCTGTCCTTCTTTTTACAATCTATTAGCGACCTGCCACACCTCATTTTCGAATCATCAATATAACCGATTCCACATGCCTTGTATTCCTAAAATGTCATTGGATTGAGCTCATTAGCTCGTAGAAGTATTTAGGTTCATGAGTTTTGTTAAGACGATACCAAGCGTCTAATGTTTTGGGAGAAAACACATCTAACGCTTTTAAAACATGAGCAGAAAATTCTAATGGAGCTACTCCGGATGCAGTGATCAATCCCTCATCGGTGACAACCGGTTCCGTATTGTAATATTCTTCTCCCGCGTAAGAAGGGCAAACCATTTTAAGGTAGGACAAGTCATTGCTTGTGTGCCAATGTGAATCCAACAATCCTGCTTGAGCAAGTCCTAAGGTAGCGCCGCAAATTGCTCCAACGACTATCCCTTCCTTTAAACACATCTCGGCCATTTTTAATATGGGTACGTGAACAGCTTCTGTCCATGTATTTCCACCAGGTAAAATCAGTGCATCTACGCTTTTAATGCTGCACTCATCCACTTTGATGTCAGGCATTATTTTCAATCCGCCCATTGTAGTTACTGGAGTCTTTTCCATCCCAACGGTGACTATTTTGGCAGGAGCCAGCCCCTGTCTGAAGTATCTTCCAGAGTTCAGTTCGGCGGCTAAATAACCTATTTCCCAATCGGACATGGTATCAAATACATAAAGATATACGGTATTATTCATTTCTAAGTGCTCCTCATCAGGTTTATTAGGTAACAGCAACCATTCATCTGTAATGAGTGGTTATCCTTATAATAAAACAACCTCACTGACAACTGCTGTCAGTGAAGCTGTTAAACTTGATAATATTCCATTAACTCTGAAGCAACCGCCACAAGTTTATTCTTTAGATTCTGCGGCTCTATAACACGAATGGATTTCCCATAAGGAAGAATGATTAACGGAACATGTGTATACAGTGCTTCTTTCTCAAGTAAAAAAATGGCTTGCGTCGATGTCCGCTCCTGCAAATGATGCTCCAAAAACCAATGTATGCATAGATCATCCAACGCCTCTGCCTTGCCGCTAATAATTAAAGAAATGTATCCGGATTTACCTGCTACATCTGGTAACAGATTATTCATAAAAAAAGTACGCGCTGAAAATTCATTGGGACGCGTAAATGAGAATGGCGTGCGTGTGATACTCAGAATTCGTTCTACCCGAAAGCTGCGGATCTCATTCCGCAGGTGGCAGAATGCAATGGTGTACCACTTATTGTTCCAATTAACCACGCCATAGGGGTCTATTACCCTATTGAGGGACTGCTCTTCATGACTGTTACGATAAGAAATTTCTACAGACCATTCATTTGTTACAGCGTGCTCCATTTCCTGCAATACCGGCTGTACAGCGGGGTATCCCCTGCGGTTTATTACTTCAAATCCGGCTAAATGACGGCTTAGTAACCTTTCCTGCTCCTGAGTCGAATACATTTTCAACTTGGATGTTGCATTCTCTAATGCCTCACTCAAAGGATACCCGGCTTCTTTTGCAAATAGGGCAGCATGAAGCAGTGTCTTTTTTTCATCCATACTAAATAACAGAGGAGATTTGATAAAATTGTGCAGCAAGCTATACCCGCCATTGTGCCCGGTGTCGGATATGATAGGGACGCCACTGGCACATAAGGCATCCATATACCGATAAACTGTTCTTATATTTATCTCTAACTTTTCCGATATTTGCTTCGCAGTCCATTTCTCTCCCGAATTCAACATCCATAGAATGGTTAGCATATTATCATTTTTTGGCATAACATAAACCTCACCTTTGACTAACACTATAATTAAATTCTAACAAACACTTTAAGTGTTTGCTAATCAACTGTATTCCTTTATTCTGGGCCTAGCAGTGTTGATACACTCCTGAGTTCCTTATTATGTTGACAATCCAGATATTTCGTCCGTTGATGACAATTCGTTGAAGTTTCTCAGCACTCCCTACGCACGGGACGCCCCAATTTTGAAAAACGCAGCCCCGACGGACTGCGTACGTTTATCGTGTATGGTGGACCTTAGAGGGATCGAACCCCTGACCTCATCGCTGCCAGTGGAGAGATGGGGCTTTGTACGTTAAGGGAATAGCGGGGGAAAGCCTTGTAGGACAAGGCTTTTTTGAGTTTTTTGTTTCTACGTTCGAATGCGCCGCGGCTCTCGGAAATGAAAAACTGTGACCAAAAATGTGACCAATCTCCTCAGTTCACTTTTGATACTGTTGAAGCCTCTAAAACATCTTGGGTTTCATAATCTTGAAAAATCTTATAACACAAGTATTTAATTAACTTTGCTGCTTCTTCATCTGAATTGATAATAAATTGAGAACTTTTATCCAGTTTTATATTGAGCATTTTAGAAATAGTCTCTCTATTTTGTTTATCAGCTATTCGTTCTATTCGTTCAGCTTTTAATGTTATAAACGTTCTTGGACTCTTATACCTTGAAGCCAATGATTTAAATAAATCAATGTCAGAAATTGACTCTGTTAATGCAATCTTTTCTATTCCTTTATGCTTTATTTTTTGCAAGGTTTTTTCAAGATAAAATAAGTCCTCAAATGTATGCGTGAATGCATATAAATTTTCACCGAATATAACAAAATCAGTTGTTAAATACAGACGGCAAATATCATCACTAAGCTGATCTAATTCATTATTTTCTTTAGAAGTCCTTTTATAAACAATTGATCTTTTATTTTCAAGTTGTATAATTGGGTTGCTCGTCTTGACGAAAGTAACTGATGACAAAGCTTCATCACTTGGTTGAGCGACAATTATATAGCCATGATACTTCCCTTTAATTTCAGTATCCGAAGCTGTGGCCACTCTTTGGATAAAATTAGTCCATTGTTCATTGATTATTTCATTTTTCAATTCAATTTTGTCGCATGATATCTTACTATTATTTCCATCGTATGTTTGGACTGACTCTATTTTTTTTAATTGAAACTCTCTTGTGCAACTGATTAAATCTTTACCATATTCACTTAAATACTTTGCATTTTTAAACCTCATCTTTGAAACAGTATAAGGATTATTCTTTCGGCGGTCTCTAGTATAAAAATATAGTGACCATGAATATGGGCCATTTTGCAAAGATTCAAACATAGATTCTAAGTATTGTTTGCTCACTATTAATTATGCCTCCTTTTTACCCAAACAAATATAAATATAATTATCAAAATCCCAGTATAAAATTTCGTTGTCTTTTTCCGTCATTAGATCATTTTTACTTATGATCAAGCTGTTTTTATAGATATACTTACCATTAAGTACTGAACATTCAATGTCACACTCGTACATTTTATATCCTTTGAATTCAAGCAGTATGTTTGTGTATACGTTGTTGTTTCGAACACACAATATAGCTAAGACTAAAAAGTAGATTATAAAAAGAATGATTTTTCGGAGATCAGAAAAATCAAATGCAATCATTGGTAATATATAAGCAAGCAAGAATTCTGAAGATAGTTTATTTGAACGTTTTACTTCTATTATTTTTCCACTCGGTTTAATTTCTAATGAGTTTTTATCTTTAAGAAAAATATTAATACTTACTATACTTACGCAATTAATAATTAAAATTATTATTATTGAAATTACTTCTAAGGTATTCGTTTTGAAAATGAAATCAAGAATTTCTACAAACCCAGAATTCTTACACATATTTTCATATATATTTGAAACTATTCCCCAAACATTAAATACTAAGATTGATAACCATAATGGTATAAATGATGTTATGAACATATTCCATTTGAATTTTTTATCCATTAATCTACTCCCTTTTCTTGTAGAAAGTCAGGTAGAAAAGTAATTAATTTTAAGGCTACTCACTATACTTCGTGGATTAAGTTACTATAGTCGAGATTGATAGATTGACGACTTGACATGAAGCCTCTGCGGGCATGATTACTTGCGAAGGGTGACACCACAAGGGTCTCGCCATGGCGGCTCAGCCCATAATGCCCGCCACTCCATGTAAAGTCACTCTATGAAAAATTAGTTCACCCATCACGTATAGCTACGAACCATTTTAAATTAATTAAAAATCAATGATCTAACTTCTTTGATTCGTCCGTTATTACTTGTAACAGCGCGCTTTCTTCTTTTAATTGATCAAGTTTTCTTAGTAGAAGAACGTGCGAAGAATACTTATCTTTAGTCAAGCATTTTTTATACTCTTTTAACCGAAATACATTTGCTGCTGTATCTTCTACTCCTGTTAGTCTTTCGGTTCCTACTACTACTTGACCTTTAACATCCATGAGTAGTTCCAAAGCTTTATTAATATTTCTTAAATTCTCATCATCTTGACCTTGCTGATTAGGAGTATCAATAACAAGCCACTTAAAGGGATTATCAATTCGGTTTAAATTATATAAATAGAGTGATATATAATATGCATAAATAACTCGGGGCAATTCACTTCCTGTATGCTTGAGTACTGGCAAGAAATTGCTTAGCTTCACATTGGCTCCAGACAATTCTAATCTTTCTAACAAAATACCCATGAGGACTTTAATTTCTTTAGATATTTTGTTTCGCCTGATTGCCGATTCATTTTTTTTAAGGCTTGCTTGAGTTTCTTCCCTAGTTCCAAAATATTTGTTTCTCATTTCCTTAATTCCTTCAATCTCCAAGTGACTCGTATTAATTAAATCATTTTTACCTTCATTTTTTAACGCTTTAATTACACTAGTATTCTCTTCAAGCAATCTCAATTCCCTTTTCATTTTTTTATAACTGGATTCAATCTCAACAAATCTTTTTTGATATAAAGTTAACTCCCTCTGTAATTCTTTTAAATCCGTTGCTGTACTTGTGAGAATATTACTTGCGGTTTGGACATCTTTAATCAATTCTGACTTTTCAGTAAGTTCGTTGAGATGAACAACCCCACAAAAAGGACAAGTAATAAGCTCATCTAAGCTAGAAGCATAAATATGATCTTCAACAAGCTCCTCAGAATATTTATTCAAAGCCTCTACAACTAGTTTTTTTTCATATTCTTCATTCTGAAGTTGACTTATTTGATTGCTCGTAGCTATTCGTTCTTTTTCAAGAATAGTTAGCTGTTCTAAAATAAGTTTACTTTTTTCAAAATCA
Organism: Paenibacillus sp. FSL H8-0034; assembly: GCF_038000305.1. Lineage (NCBI taxonomy): Bacteria > Bacillati > Bacillota > Bacilli > Caryophanales > Paenibacillaceae > Paenibacillus > Paenibacillus sp. FSL H8-0034. The sequence continues at coordinate 1,271,307 of NZ_JBBOBS010000001.1, read as the reverse complement.
TCATCTAATGCATCTGTACCGGGTGAAAGAGAGGTATTCTGTCTTTCTCTTTCCAAAATATTTAATACAAACTCTTCTAAGGTATTTATTTTAGACTCAATCTCTTTGATTAATATCCTATACTTTTCTAACTCTTTTCTTAGTCTAAAATATTCCTCATTTTGATAGCCAACTATGTATTTAATTATTTGCCTTTCCCAATTTGGAACATATGATAGTTTTTCAAAACTCTTAGCAATTGAATGCCATCCTTTATCTTGGTCAATATATTGAAATGCAAAAATATATGGCGGTGCAACAGGCTTGTCATCCCCATTTTTCGTAATCCAAGTAACATGTATATCAAATAACTCTAAAAATTTAGTAGAGAATTCAGAGTATGTATATGTTCCAATATAAGATACTAACGTCAAATCATCAGAACTTGCAAAGAGCGTGTAGATATTTCCAGTACGCTCAACTAAGAAAAATGAACTACCTATACTAAAACTAACAATTGATCGTTTATTTAACTTTCCCCAATCTTCATCAAATTTTATTTCACACCCTAGTGAGTGAAAAATAGTTTTAATAATAGATGATTTCCCCGTTTTATTTTTACCAATTATTATATTTAAGCCTTTTGTAAGGGGCACCTCAATAGAAGACTCTTCTACCTTACTTATAATTATTATCTTTCTTATCGTCAGATCGTTTTCCATTAGATTCACCTTCTTTTTGAGACTTAAGCCTTAAGTTCCGAATTAGCCTTTTATATATCATCACTTTAGTCTGATAGGATCGTTTCATAGAACACGCCTCTCAACACAATAGAATTTATATCTTGATGAGTGTATCGTTTTAGAAAAGCTTCGATCAAATTTTCTGACAGTTCTTTTGTTACTACGGAGTCATTCAAAACTTCAAAGTTATTATCAATGAAGTCATCTACCTCTTTAATGAAGAACCGAATAACATCTTGGTATAACGTATCAGAAATATCCAATATTTTTTTATGGTGCTTCTTTAAAGCTCTTAGAATTGCATTACTTTGTAAATTGGATAAGCCATTTTCCATCAAATGATTTTCAATTAAAGTATACAATTCTTCATGTTTTGGAATTGATCTAAAGCTTTTCTCCAGATCATCAAAAATATCTGAAGAAATACCCTTTTTCTTCTTAAGTTCTTCATAACTGATAGGGGTCTTTATAATGGTTCTCGTTTTTTTCCTAACGGAGTCAATGATGTTTGTAAGCAATAGATATCCACTTTTTAAATCTAGATTGTATCTACTAGCCACTTCAAAAAAGACACCCTTAACTTGCTCCACATGACCTTCCAAAGATAAAGGGCTTTTGTTGAAAAATGAATTCTGAACGAATCTATCAAATACAACATCAAATTCAGATTGAGGCATCATTGGGTACTCTAATCTAATGTAATCTTTAATTTTCATATACAATGTTAGATCCTCTTGTTTCAATTCTTTCTGATCCTTTACTACTGATTGCCATTGTAAGACTTCATCATCAAAGTCCGCATTAGAAATAAAATGACAACTGCTACACTCTTTAGAGAATTTATCAAAGTTATAAAAAATAAATCCGAGGAAAGAGTTTTTATAACTACCATCTTTTCTTTTTGATTTTTGAAAAAGAGAGCTTAGCGTCCAACGCTCTTTAGTATCTGTTGTTTTCACTTGATAAAAGTTCATGCCAGTTGCTGAAGGGCCATATTCACTTTCTGCCATATCATCATGAAATTCACAAAATACTAAAAAAGTTTTTTTATTTTGAATGTTATCTAACATATGATATAGAATCCAGTGTGCCTGATATTCAAATCGATTATACGAATCCGATCCTGCTTTTTCTCTCAATTGTAAATTTAGTATATTTTGCACAAATACCTCCCCCTCCAATAAAAGGATCGTTCGAGAAGTGTCTCAAGTACTATTATTCGACCTTTTCCGATATTTCCCTTCTAATTTATTGATGCGTTATGCGTAATTCCCATATTTATATTTATATATTATTTCCCTGATACCTATGTATGATAGGTAGTCCTCGCAAGAGACTAATCATGCAGAAGCCGGACACAATTAAATGTGTTCGGCTCTTTCGTTATCCAATTTCACTTATCAGGAGGAGTTAAAAATGAACACACAACAAAATGAAAACTTGAAGTCGCTTCTGTCCCAATCTCTAAGAGAACGGCAGGACAGCTATACCATTCAACTGCTATTTGAACAGTTTCCTACGACCTTAGAACTATTAGATGCCACTGAACAGCAACTGACTGAGATTAAAGGTATTGGTATGAGTAAAGCGCGTCAAGTCACTGCAATGCTTAAGCTGGCAAAAGCTCTCACAGTACCTAATCACGAACAATACATAATCCGAAGCCCAAATGATGCACACACCTTACTCTCATCTGAACTTAGTCATCTAACCAAAGAGCATTTCGTATGCCTATTCTTAAACACCAAGAGCCATTTACTATCAAAGGAGGTAATATCTATAGGATCTTTAAATGCTGCTATCGTTCATCCAAGAGAAGTATTTCGCGCCGCGATCAAGAGGTGTAGCGCTTCTCTCATATGCGCACATAACCATCCCAGCGGGGACTCTACTCCGTCTCCAGAAGATATCGCATTAACCAAGAGGCTTGTGAGTGTTGGCGAAATCATTGGCATAGATGTACTGGACCACTTAATAATCGGAGCAGGTAACTTTGTTTCTCTAAAGGAACAGGGGCTGATGTAAATTGAAATTTCCAGTTGCACAGTACAGAAAAGTCGTCTATTCTAATATAGACTTTATTTTTCAAATCAAGAATATTGATATTAAATAATAATCGTTTACTTCAAAAGGATAGCTTGGAAATTCCTGAATGGGACGCTGTATGTTCCGTAGAGGATTTTTCTTGCCGTTCCGTGAAGTGGGCGATTTTTTTATTGCATTTAGTTCGTACTTCAAAGGCAGAAAACCAATGTTCTAAGTAAAAATTGATATTAGATCCATCTTTCCCATATCGTTTCTCAATAATTATACTCTTTTTCTCTGACAAGTAACTGAATTGTATTATGAGGACTATCTTGCACATAACGATTTTATTAAAAATTTGATGGTCAAGTCCCGCTTATATACGCTTCTTACTCTGATATGTCCTGTCGCTAGCGCAAAGCTTTATGATCTATTCTTTAATATAGAGGTGAGAAACGTGGATAGAATGAGGATTATTAGTGAAAATATTCGAACGTTGCGGCAGCGGAAAGGATTAAGCCAAGAACGACTGGCTCTGCTAGCTCGTATAAATACCAGCTATCTCGGACAAATAGAACGATTCGAGAAAACAAATCCGACAATTCAATTGCTCGACAAAATAGCACGCGGTTTAGGACTTTCCTCACATGAAAGCTTAATTAAGGAAATCGAAATAGGAGGTGAGCATCAAGATGATAAGAAGCAAGCGGAAAATAGCTTAACCGAAAAATTGAAAGCTCTAAAACAATTACGGGATGAAGGAGTTATAACTGAAAAGGAGTTTGAACAAACGAAAAAACAAATATTAATGAAGTTTTGAGTAACCCCGCCTCTTATATTGTCGCTTTTCACTATATGTGAGTAGTCCTCCAAAGAATTTTGAGAGCTTAGAGGAAAAATAAAATATCACAGGAGGTAAATTTCAATGAACCATCCGCTATCAGGTTTAGGTGAAGTGATCAAAAAAGCGACTAAAACAGCTGTTAATGCCTTTGAAAGTAGTCGCGCTGCTCCTATAAAAGCTGCTAAGGCATATTTCGGAACTGACCCTCATTTGGAGAATGGTGACCATATCAGTGTATATTGCGGGTATACGCATCATGGCCTCTACATTGGTAACGGAATGGTCATACATTATAGCAAATCTAACGGTAAGGGAATAATTCAAATGGATTCTTTAGTAACATTCAAGAATGGTAAAACAATAGAGAAACGTCATTCTTCTTTGAAACGAAGTCGTGATGAAGCTATAAATAAAGCCTACAGTAGATTAGGAGAGTCAGAATATAATTTAATTTTTAACAATTGCGAGCACTTTGTTACATGGTGCAGATGCTAACAAAAGGAGATAACTGTCTATGATTTCATTCAAGAAAATGACCATCGGCTTGACTGCCGTCTTTACTTTGTTCACTGTTACGGCTCCAGCAGCCTACGTTCATGCATCAAATGACAGCAACAACAAAAGTATTATACTGAAGGTAAACGACCCGTGGATGTATGTCAACAGCGGCACTGACCAAGATATTAAAATGCTTGATTCTGAAGAAGGTGCAACCCCAGTCATTCGCAATGACAGAACGTTACTCCCCATTGCTAACATTGTCAATGAATTTGGTGGAACAGTCAAATGGGATTCATCAGACAAAAAAGTCTCCATAGTCTTAAACGGCAACAGTATAAATTTGTGGATTGACAGTAAGAAAGCCGTTGTTAACCAAACGGAGAAGACACTCGATGTCTCGCCAACTATTATCAATAATCGGACAATGGTTCCTTTGAGATTTGTAAGCGACAATTTAAAGATAAAATTAGTCTGGGATGGAGACAACCAAATTATCGCTCTTTACAATGGTGACTACACGAATGTGCCTACAAGCTATGGGGAGTATTTTAAGTATGAGTCCAACACTCCAAACAACGGAAATGAAGGGAGCGATACAAAGGAAAGCACCGATACCGTTACAAGCGATAAACCCATTGATAAAAATGGAGTACTAATCGCTGTTGGAGACAGGGTAACTTACAGCTTCTTCTATGGAAAAGTTGAGAAGATTGATCGGGGCAGAGTGCTGGTTTCATGGGATAGCAAGAATAATCTCTGGCTGAAGGATGAAGATGCTGATTTTATGGCGGCACTAGCAGGCATAAAGTACAAATCCAAAAGCTGGATTGATGCTGCAAGTATTACTGCAGACAAATAAAAGTCCACAACTGCTTCACTGTATAAGGCGCTCAGCCCAGAGCGCCTTATATTTTTTACAATTCGAATAGGCAGGGCAAATAATCTATGCCCCACTTGATCGGAATAGTGACAGGATTTATGCCTAATTCATGCAATTGCTTCACACACTTCGCAAACTCACCCTTATCCATAACAGCATCCTTCGTCTTCCAAATTCCTCTTTTGGCATTGACCATCTCCAACATTCTCAGTAGAGCGGCCTTCTTATCTGCCCCGATCTTCTTATTTTGAATGATTTGCCTTGCCCTCGGTAGTGTATAGTAGTCACCGATCCCAATCGTTTTTTTGAAAAAAGAGCGGAGAATAGAACAAGCAATATCTTGATTAAGAAATTGGGTAAAACCTACCCTATTAAGTCCATTGGCGCGAATGGTTTGGTACACTTTATTATAATGACATTGAACCTCAAAACGAATCGTTTTAGAGGCTCTGTTATCGTTACAAGGCAATTCGTTTTCTTGCATTTGTATACCCTTATCATAACAATTGACGGTAAGTGTCACATGGCTGTTTTTCGATTTGGACTGACTCTTTCTAAAAATATAAAAGCTATTCTCGGGTGGTTCATAACGCTTGCTTGTCCGGTTAAAGATAACATATTGCTGAAAGCCGTCAGGAATATTGGCGCGGCGGATTAATTCCATGTATAGCTTGCTGTGCTGAGTGTATAAATTAACGGCGTAGTCTACTCTTTTCACGCTGTATGCATTTAGCAAATCAAGCATGAATGGTTTGAGATACTTGTTTCCTTTCTTGCTGACAAAGGCCTTCCTGATCGGATCGAATGCTTTTTTAAACGCTTTGATTATTGCCGCTTCATACCTTTCATCTGCAAGTTGATAATAATCGTTGCCGTCCAGCAACCTTATCGGATTCATTATAATTTCTAAAGCGGAGTAGCTTATGCCTTCCCCGATTTCTACATACCTAAGAATTAGTCTCAAACCCTGCTTTAACAGCAAATGACAGTGATAGGTTTCATCCTTTTCCTTGTAGAAACTCGTGTGCTGATGATTTGAGAGTTGTTGGAGTACATCAAACACTCCTGAATAAAAGTGGTAATTTAACTTGTAAAACATATGAACCGTATGCAACATAACAAAAAACCTCCAATCATATTTGATTTAGGTTTTTGTTACGCGCATTTTTGTTTTTTAATATAAGGCCATTATATTTCGATAAACAGGTGAACTGACTATAAGAATGAATCACTACACTTTCAAAATAAATATATACGTATATGTGACTATAGATAAATTTCGTTTTCGGACAAAAACTCCTCCAAACGCGCTTTATCAAGCACAAAGGCTCGCTTTCCATTACTCAGTTTCTTATCAGGCCGAAACTTCAATTCATCTCCTTCAACTTCTAATATCCCCATTTTATGAAGATGAGCATATAATTGACTGTCTACTTTGAAATTCTTGCCCGAACGTTTAATCTCTTCCGTTGTGTGCGATTTTACTATGTCAAATTTAATGCCCCACTTGGAGTCATCTTCCCAACCAATCATGCCTTCTTGCAATCTGGAAGAGTCGTTCATCGGTAACAATTTTGATTTATCGATTAAGCCTTTAATGCTTTTTAAAAACACAATTGATCGATATGTCATCTGATCCATTGTTATCTTTGGGTCTTCTGCACTTTTCCACATTGCAAATTGACCATCTTTCCTGTAATGGAAATACCCAGACTCCCTTCGCCCAAAAAATTCATCCACCCATCCGATACTATCGTCAAAAAGCACTCTCTCGTCGTCGTCTAAATATCTCGTTGAAAGCCATATTGAGCGCAATAAATACGGATATAGACTGTCCCGGTACAGGTAATAATCGTAATCCAGGTAGTTAGGATTAATCCATTTGCTCCCTGCGAGCGTTTCATTAAGCAAATCCAATTCTATGTACTTGTATGTATGCCAATTGATTCGGACATAAGCTCCGATGCTCAGGCCCGCCTCCTTAAATCGCTGTTGCTCATCATCAAATACCCGAAGTCGATATTTGGGAATGATAAAGAAATTACAGATCGGTTTCCCATCTTTCTTTGACTCATCATCCTCATCTTCATCCTCTTGAATTTGCATAATTCTTTTTCTTGATACTTTCAACAGCTTATTTTCTTCAATTAAAAAATCCTCTCCCACTTCCGAGAAGATCGCATTAATCTCTTCCTTCGCCTTCTCAATTTCTGCAAATTCCTCAGGGTTTTCTGTACGTCTTACGTACCGGACTGCCTTTGAGGAGAAATGAGCGGCTAAATCCTTTATCACCTAATCACCTGCTTTCTGTTTCATAAGAAATAATTTTTAGACGTACATCGTTTTAATTAAGCATTTCCCAAACACTCATAGTCCCCAAAGCCAGTACAAGCACTCCAATGAATCTTCCATTTAATTTCGGGGGATTTGGGGAAGCCGGGAATAATGGGAAAGTTGGGAAGTTATATTTTTAGACTTAATCTTGAATTCTGCTCAAAGCCGCTTGCAGCAAGGTAGTGATAAGAAATCAGTAACAATCAAATAAGGGACAAACAAATGAAACAGGGGACCACATAAACTTTGCCAATCTCATTTCGTGTTCCCCTGATTTTCGTTTCTATATTATACCTTGGAGAAGGAGGAATGACTATTGTTTTACGATTACGATGATATCGTTACTGTTGAAACACTAATGGAGATGCTCTGTATAGGCAGAAATTCAGCTTATTATCTGCTGAAGAGCAATCAGATTAAATCGGTTAAAATAGGACGTACTTACAGAATCCCTAAGCAAAGCGTTCAGGAGTATGTTCTAAACAGTTTTCGGTAACCACGCGAGGCAGCAACGAAATAAAACCAAACTTAAAAAAAGGAGCAGTATCCCGCAGCAATCGCTGCGGGATATTTTTGTTTCCCTGATATTTGCGAAAGAGGTGTCCGCAATGAACAAACAGCTATGGGCCGCTCTTGAGGATGTTCATCTTCATTCCCGCCTAGCCAGTCTCGCCAGAAGGCACGTAAAGCTGGTTTTGGAGTTTGGAGAAGGAACAACCCATTCCACACGAAGAGTTGCAATTAAAGTCGAAATACAGCGGCTACGCTATGAAAGAGATGCATTAATTGAATCCTCCGTTCGCTCGGTTTCCAATTCAAAATAATTTGTCCTCTAACACAATTGTAATCAAAAATATTGGAGGTATTAAATATGCAGACAAAAATTAACAAAGATGAAACGAACGGAACCTATTGGTTCGTAGTAAGCGCCGGAAAGGATGAGAACGGCAAACGAATGCAAATTAAACGCCGTGGCTTTCGAACGGAGAAGGAAGCAGCGAGAGAAATGCGGAAGCTTTTGCAGCAAGTCGATGACAAAACGTATATCAAGAATGCCAAGATCAAGTATCATGAATTTCTCGAAGGCGAATGGTTGGACAGTAAAGCTCTAAAGCTGCGACCCGTTACATTAGGAACATACAAGCAGAACATTCTGAATCACATCAAGCCTTATTTTCAAAATCAAGAGATGAGCAAAATCACCACGCAAATGATCGAGAAATTTTATGCACACTTGTTCCAAACCAAAGGGTTGTCGGAGCGGACGATTCAGGACATTCATAAAATTGTAAAAAGCTCGTTCCAAACGGCTGTAAAACGTAAACATCTTTCCTACAGCCCGGCAGCAGAGGCAGAAGCACCTAAAGTCCCGAGAAAGGAAATGAGCGTATGGAATCTGGACGAGTCTGTGCGATTCCTCAAACTTTGTGAGACATATGAATTGCATCTTGCATTTCTGCTAGCGCTGACCACCGGAATGCGGCAATCTGAAATATTAGCGCTGAGATGGAAAGACGTAGATCTTGAACAAGGCGTGCTTTATGTTCGTCAAACTCTCAGCCATGATGGAAAGCAGATATATCAGGATACCAAAACGAAATCAAGTATGCGAAATATTACACTGATTGATCGAACTCTTGGAGATTTGAAAGAGCAGAAAAAGAAATACGAAAAGAAACGGAGCTCTGCCGGAGCGTTCTTCCAAGACAATGATTTAGTCATATGCACCAAGATTGGAACCCCTGTCAATCCTCGCAATCTCCTCCGCACGTTTTATGACCTGATGAAGAAGGCCGACGTCCCTAAAATCCGCTTCCACGATTTAAGGCATACGGTTGCCACATTAATGCTTAGCAGTAATATTAATCCGAAAATTGTGAAGGAAATTCTTGGGCATTCCGATATTAGAGTGACCCTCGACACCTATTCTCATGTATTACCATCCGTTCACAAGGAAATTTCAATTCAGTACGGTAACATGCTGTTTGGAACAAAGCATGAGAAAAAGGAAAAAGAAGCTTTCTCCTCCATTCCACCGAGTAGCTTATTCGATCCCGGTTCTGAATCGTCTATGACGATTCAATAATTAGCCCTCAAGCTACTGACCGCCTCTCAACAGAGCTTTCAGAGCGGTACAAAATGAATTGCCCTGCCTTCATCAGAGGACAGGGCGATTGCTTCTCTTTGCGAAAAAGTAATGTTCTGATCGAATCCCATCAGCCCCCGAAAAAGCCGAAATATCACCCAAATATCTCTTAGTGTGACCAAACGTGTGACCACAGCCTCAAATCGCCGCCTTTTCAGGCATAGAAAAAACCGCCAAACGCTTGGAAACCCTTGTGTTTAGCGGCTTTTTTCGGTATGGAGCCTAGGGGGATCGAACCCCTGACCTCATCGCTGCCAGCGAAGCGCTCTCTCAGCTGAGGTAAGTCTACTAAACCTTCATCAACATTACATTTGAGCGAATCTGCCACATCTCATTTTCGAACCATCAATATGACCGACTCCACATGCACCGTATGCGGGAACATATCCACCGGCTGCACCTCCACCGTCCGATACCCACCATCCTCCAGCACCCTTAGATCCCTCGCCAGCGTCGATGGATTACAGGATACGTACACCACGCGCTTCGGCTGCATCTCCAGAATCGTCGATAGCAGAGCCGCATCGCAGCCCTTGCGCGGCGGGTCGACCACGATGACGTCGGGGCTGATGCCCTGACGACGCCATTTGGGAATGACGACCTCGGCTGGGCCGGCTTCGAACTGAACGTTGCTAATGCCGTTCAGCAGCGCATTGCGCCGCGCATCGTCGATAGCTTCCTCGACGATTTCGACGCCGTACACCTGGCGCGCACGCTGCGCCAGGAAGAGCGAGATCGTGCCGATGCCGCAGTAGGCATCGATCACCGTCTCTTCGCCGCTCAAGCCGGCGAATTCAAGTGCCTTGCCGTACAGAACCTCCGTCTGTACAGGATTCACTTGAAAAAACGATCGCGCGGATATCGCGAATCGGATATCTCCGATTGTATCGTAGATTACATCGTCGCCCCATAGTACTTTTGTCTGCTCACCGAAGATAACGTTCGTTTGTTCTCTGTTCACGTTCTGGCAAATACTCTTGATGCCGGGAATCGCCGCACGAAGCAGGCCCACGAGTTCATCCTTGTGCGGGATGTCATGACCATTGGTAATCAGGACGACCATAATATCTCCGGTATTAAAACCATAGCGGGCTACGACATGACGCAGCAGGCCTTTATGGGTTTCTTCGTTATACGGACGGATACCCAGCTCGCGGACGATCCGCTTAACCTCGGACACGACGCGGTCGTTATTCTCCTGTTGGATCAGGCAAGCCTCCATATCGATAATACGATGAGTACCTTGTGCATAAAAGCCGCCAACTAAGCCGCCTTCCATAACCGCAGGCACGGCTTCGCCACTGCCGCTCAAGTCCAAAGCGGGCTGAGCGCCAGCTTGTCCGATAGGCACCTGTGCTTTATTGCGATACCTCCACGGATCGTTCATACCCATCGCTGCATGAACGATGATACCTCCGTCAGCGTCAGCTTTTTCCGCTCCATTCTCAGCCACCTTCAGCTTCCCGATTCGCTCCAGATTGTCGACGACAAGCTGACGCTTGAAGCCCAGCTGCGCCTCGTAGCTTAAGTGCTGTAGCTGACATCCGCCGCACTGCACATAGATGGGACAGGGAGCCTTGATGCGGTCTGGGCTGGACTTCACAATTCGCAGCAGCTTCGCATAACCGTACTGCTTTTTCAGCTTCATCACCTTAACAAGCGCTCGCTCGCCCGGAAGCGCACCTTTAATAAAAAGGGTGAAGCCATTCACGCGGCCTACCCCTTCACCTTCATGTCCGATGCCGACGATCTCGGCCTCATACTCCTCGTTCCTGGCAACCGGCAAATCCGTTGTATCTACACTTGGCGCAGTCCTGCTTCTCAATCCCCGATTCGAATTCAGTAGAGTGCCTGAGCTGCCCACTTTATTCGCATCCTTGCCGGACCGATCTTTTTTATAGCCACTCTTGCCATTCTTTCTATTCATATCCGTTCACTCCATATTTGTATTTCCTGATCTGCACGGCAAGAGCCTGTCCATTGAAAGTAAACCGGTGAAGCACGCTCACCCTTACTCATCCATTGAACAGACTCCTGTGCGACATAAATTCGTTATTAACAGCCGAACTTGTCATAAAACTGGTCATTGATTACCACGATTATATTTGCCTATATGAGTAATTACCACTGGAATTACTTGTATACCGATAATCCACTCTCATCCACAAAAATTTGCACATGGGAGGGCAGGTTTGTAAACGTGCATGGCAGCGTTCCGCCGAATTCACCATCCAAATTAATTTGTACGTAATCCGGTGAGCTGACCTGGATCGAGCGTGTTTGCAGGTAAATAATATTAGGATCTCCCAGATGCTCACCACGCAGCGCTAACGACACGACGCGGATAAATTCGGCGAGATTGCACTTTTTGAGAATCAGCACATCGAACAAGCCGTCGTTCAGGGAAGCGTCCGGCGCCAGTCGCTCGAAGCCACCGACAGAGTTGCTGTTGGAGATAAGGAACAGCATGACCTCTTCATGAAAATCATTATCATCTGTACGGATGTAGAGCTCAATCGGGCTTAAGCGAGGCAGCTTTTCCAGCCCCTTCATATAGTAAGCCATTTGGCCGATCATCGTTTTCAGCTTGCTGGGCACTTCATAGGTCAGCTCTGTCAGGGAGCCGCCACCCGCGATGTTAATAAAATACCGTTGATCCATTTTGCCGACATCAATGTATTGCGCATGCTGCTGCAGGATCACGTCAACCGCGCCTTCCCAGCTGCGTGGAATGTTGAGCGCCCTAGCGAAATCATTGGTCGTTCCGAGTGGAAGAATTCCGATGGGAGGCCGGTATGCCTTCTCGGCTACGCCGTTGATAACCTCGTACAGGGTACCATCCCCACCCGCCGCGATAATAATATCGAAGCCGCGTTCGACTGCATCAGCTGCAGCCAGTGTAGCGTCGCCCTCGCCGATCGTCGCATGAGTGGAGGTTTCAATCCCGCCGCGTTCGAGCTGCTGCAAAATTTCCGGCAGACGTTTTCTCATTTCCTCTCTGCCAGAGGTTGGATTATATATTAATCTTGCACGTTTGGCCATTCCTTAATCACCCGTTCACATATATTGCAATCCTAACGTTTCCAAAAAGGAGCCGTTTGCTGCTCAATCCACCTTGACAACAGCGGATGAGGAAGCAACGACCTCCCATTATATTGATAAGTATATCCTTGCAGCCGCTCAGGAATGACCTCGTTTGTAAAATATCCCTCACTGAGAAAAAGCGGTACCACCAGCACCGTATGGTCTGGTTTCAGCTTGCGCCAACGATCCATTTTGGCTGGAATCTGGTTGGGCAGCAGCATCGCTACATCCACCTCATCAAAGCCTCCACATTCTTTTAACCTTGAAGCTAATTTCTCTAACCCTCTGCGCCACAGAAGATGAAAATTTCGTTCTATACTGCCATGACCGACCAACAGCACAAGCTCCTGGGAAGGAGCTGCTGACAGCGGCTTCATTTTTTCATACAATATTTGAGCAATAACAGGATCATCATCAATCGGTGCTGTAAAATGAATGACGGCCCGAATAGCAAAGGGTGTCATATCCGTCGGAAGAATCGGTTCAGGCTTAACGCCAAGCGCATAGCTGATTTCGTCGATATGTGTGCTCCCTGAGGAAATAAATAACGGCACCACGATAATATCTGTTACACCCAATGACTCCAGATGCGTAATTCCATCCTGAATGAGCCTACCCTCGACAATTTCTAGAAAGCTGGAAAACACCGGTATCCCCGTCGGTACCTGCACCGCATTGACGGCTTCGTCAACCAGTCGAACCCAATGCTCACTGCGCGAGCCATGGCTAATAACCAATACACCATATGTGACCAAAGACCTACCCCTCTCTCGTAACAAAAAAGAAGCGCTTCGGTGCCCCTCCGTTAATTTTGCCGCTGTTTCTTCCATTATAGCACAAATCTACCCATCCCAAATAGGTAAACATGCCAATAGTCGCATCTGGTGGTAAGTTGCTATATCCTATGGAGGGCACCGTATCTGTAAAGCCTGCTCCAAAGTCATTCATGGTCAAAAACAAAAAAGGAGTCTGCCTCAGCAGCCCCCTAACCTGTGGCAAAGCGACCTTACCAGTCTTTAGCATCCGCTTCATCCGTTTCTTGAAATACGATCAAGTAACTAAGCCTTCCACTAGTGATCGTTTCGAATCCCAAACCTGTCTTGCAGCCAAGTGAGCAAGCAATCTGTCTGATTCAGCGTCCTATGCGCTCCAAAGCGAGCTTATAACCGTCATTGCCATAATTCAGGCAACGCTTAACCCGGGAAATTGTCGCCGTACTGGCACCCGTCTCGGCTTCGATCTGGTTATATGTGTTGCCCTTGCGCAGCATTCTGGCGACCTCAAGCCGCTGGGACAAGGATTGAATTTCATTAACCGTACACAAGTCATCAAAAAAAACGTAACACTCTTCCACATCTTTTAATGTCAAAATCGATTCAAACAGTTGATCGATCGCTTTGTCGTTTAGCTTTTTCAATTGCATGTTCATTCAACCCCTTGATGGTCTTCTAAAATCCTATAATGGATGTATTCGACATGCACTGTAAAATTCCTTCCTTTAGGTTAGCAATACGTTACTCTTTTTATGCGTTAATGGGCTAAAATCAGGAAAAAAACCAAAAAACCGTGACAGGAGTCCAATCCATCCATTCGCCTACCACATAAACTACATAAGGGCAATCGTCTATAACCAAACCAAAAAAGGAATGTGAATCCGGTGAGCATACAAAGACCACCTATAGGAAATCGAGGCGTGAATACCCGCAGCTTCACACAAGAACCTCCATCCTATTCTTTGGGGACACAGCTTCCCAATCCGTATCCGGGGATCGGCACCAACTCCTACACACCACAGCCCCAGTATACGCCACAGGTATTGCAAGCAGCACCACCAACTCCGCCAGCCAGCGGTGGGGGTGGAGCACTTAGTAAGCTGACTTCTTTCTTCGGCGGAGGCGGTGCAGCCGGTTCAGGAGCAGCTACAGGGGCCAGCAGCGCAATCAATATTGCTCAAATGAAGCAAGTATTTGATCGTCTTGGTGGAATCGATGGCATTATGGACACCATGGGCAAGGTGCAAAAGATGGTCCAGAGCGTACAGCAGATGGCACCGCTCGTTAAGGTACTGATGGGCTCCTTCGGTAAAAAGAAAAAGGATGGCGATAGCGATGCCCCGCTTCGCCGCCGACGTCGTAAACGCACCAGCGGCAAGAGCACGAGTAAAAACCGCGGCAAACGCCGGAAAGCACGCTAACCAAGGCCGCACTTTCATACCATCGTTATCTCCACCCTCTCTGCTGAAGGAACATCCGTAAAGCTGCATGACGCAAAATCAGCTGCGCCCAGATAACCGGGTGCAGCTGATTTGTTGTGGAGCCACTAGAGCCTCGTAATATAAAACTAACCCTTACTCTTTCGCCTTGATCGGCTCCAAAGGCTGACTGTTGCCATACTTCGGATACTCACGAGTAGTCGGAGCAGCCCAATAGACACTGTTACGGATAACACGGCGCACCTGCTCATTATAGTAGGTAGGGTAAGATTCATGGCCTGGACGGAAGTAGAAAATCTTCCCTTGTCCACGGTGGAAGGTGCAGCCGCTGCGGAACACTTCTCCACCCTCAAACCAACTGACCAGGATCAGCTCGTCCGGAGCTGGAATATCAAAGTGCTCGCCGTACATTTCTTCGGATTCCAATTCAATGTAGGAGCCGATGCCTTCGACGATCGGATGACCCGGGGATACGACCCATAGACGTTCCTTCTCGCCGGCTTCTCTCCATTTCAGATCGCAGGAAGTGCCCATCAATTTTTTGAAAATTTTGGAGAAGTGACCTGAATGCAGCACGATCAGACCCATTCCATGCAGCACGCGATTATGTACACGCTGTACAATCTCATCCTGTACATCGCCATGCGCCTTGTGCCCCCACCAGATCAGCACATCCGTATTGTTCAAACGCTCCTCGGTCAAGCCATGCTCAGGCTCATCGAGTGTCGCATAGGACACATCCAGCTCCGTTCCCAAGCCCTCACCGATTACTTGATGTATGCCATTCGGGTAGACAGCACGTATTGCTTCATTTTCCTGTTCATGACGAAATTCATTCCATACGGTAACACGCAGCTTTTGACTCATTGGGATTGTAGCCTCCATATCGATTGGTTTGTAATATAACCTGTATTATATAGGAATATACCCATAAAATGATATGCTCAAAACTGTGTGTTCTTTATTCAAAAACGCCTTCGCCCCATCAAATCATGCTATACTAATCTATACATACAAACAAATCGATTATCCAATACTGGTATCGTTGATCGGTTAAATTTTGGAGGTAGCATCCATATGTTCATGGCTCCGGAGCAAGAAACAGAAGTTCACAATGAGCTGGTCGATTATCAAAATCCGTTACTTCGTTTGAAAGTATGGCGAATTACAGATGACGATACGGTCATGAAAAATGAAGATACGAGCAAATCCCCCGCAATCGTTCCCCCATCGAAACGTCGTTGGCATTATCATAAGGAAGTTGAATTCCTCGCCATCATTGAAGGCTCGCTCAGCGTGCAGACGAAGCATGATATTCGTGTGCTGC
This sequence comes from Paenibacillus sp. FSL H8-0034, assembly GCF_038000305.1. Lineage (NCBI taxonomy): Bacteria > Bacillati > Bacillota > Bacilli > Caryophanales > Paenibacillaceae > Paenibacillus > Paenibacillus sp. FSL H8-0034. The sequence goes on along the minus strand of NZ_JBBOBS010000001.1, from coordinate 1,255,232 downwards.
AGAGTGGGGATGTCCATGTGCTGGGCAGCTCGCAGCTTCATCGCACCAAGAAGGAAGGTGTGGAGCCGTTTAATTATTTGGTATGCCAGTTTGATCTGGCTCAGCATTTTGACGAAAGTATAATGCCATATTTGCATTATTTCAGCGAAATCCGCCGCCCGCTTGGGCTTCTTAACTATATGTTCTGTGAGCATGCTAATATACAAAAACAGGCACATGATATTATTATGGACATTTTTACAGAATCACAAACCAAACAAAAAGGCTGTGAGCTTGCCATTACGGCTTCCATTCGGCGCTTGCTCCTGCTTCTTCTGCGAAATGATACACGTGGTGTACTGCATGGCTCGGAACGGGATGAGCTGACACGCCTGCAGCCAGCACTGGATTATGTGGAGCAGCATATGGCTGAGAAAATCTCGATCGAGCAGGCATGCGCAGTACTCAACCTGAGCTACCATTATTTTATTAAATATTTTAAAAAGGTAATGGGGTTGTCCTTCGTCGATTATGTGAACTTCAAGCGCATCAAAAAAGCCGAGCGTCTGCTGCTCACCCAGGATGTCAGTATAGTAGAAGTAGGCGAGGCTGTCGGGATTCCGAATATGGCGCAATTTTACAAGCTGTTTAAACGACATAATCATTGCTCCCCGAAGGAATTTAAGCTGCGTATGAAACTCGAATCCTGAATTTCATCGATATGTACCCAACTACACCTCTAAAGAGACATCATTTTTCGAACAGTATACAATATGAGGAACAATGTGCGTAGCCTTTCATGACTACAAATCATCTTTAAATCAGCTTTCATGTTTGGCCCACCCCCTCTAGTGGTAAGAACCCTAGTACAACTTAATATGGGGGAACAACAGATGACTATTCAAATCAAACTAAAAATCGCAGCGCTGTCCCTTCTGTTTCTCATCGTGTTCACCGGGCTCGGAACGGCTACTGTCGCTTGGTGCTGGAATTCCTATATGAATATATATCGAGCTATCGATATTTCAGCCCTCAGTAAGGAGCCTCCGCGTTCTACGGTTTTTTATGACGGCAACGGGGGCGTTATCACCGAACTAACGAATTCGCGGATGGAATATATGCCTCTCGACCAATTTCCCAAGACGGTGCAGGAAGCAGTTATTGCCGTGGAGGATGCCCGATTCCGCGAGCATCAAGGCATCGATTTTAATGGAATCGCACGAGCCTTATATCATAACTGGAAGTCCGGGGAGACGGTTCAAGGTGGCAGTACCATTACTCAACAGCTTGCCAAGACTTTGCTATTCTCGCCCGAGCAAACGTATTCCCGTAAAATCAATGAAGCTGTCGCCTCCATCAAAATCGAAAAAGAGTATTCCAAAGATCAAATACTGGAGCTGTATTTGAATTATATTTATTTTGGTGAAGGTTCTTGGGGGTTACAGCGGGCTGCAGAATCGTATTTTGGTAAACAAGCTATGGAATTAACTTTATCGGAGAGTGCCTTGCTTGCTGCCATTCCAAAATCGCCCACCAACTATTCACCTGTGAAAAAGCCTGAGCAGGCCAAGGAACGAAGGAATCTTGTATTAAGTTTGATGGCAGAGCAGGGCCGTATTACAGAGGCTGAACGGGATAACGCCCGTAATGAAGAAATCAAGCTTGCCATTCGGACGGAGCCTAAGGTTGCCAAGCATCCATCCTTTGTGGATCATGTGATTAACGAAGCCATCGATAAGTACGGCTTAACGGAACAGCAGATTTTATCGTCCGGCTACCATATTTACACGACCATGGCTCCCACAGTTCAGAATGCGGCGGAAGAGGTATACAAAGATGCCTCCTTGTTCCCCGAGGATGCTGGTGGGTTGCAGAGTGGAATCGTACTGATGCAGCCGCAAACCGGTGCTGTACTTGGCATTGTAGGCTCCCGCAATCCGAAGCAGGAGTTCCGTGAATTCAATTATGCCACACAAAATGAACGGCAGCCGGGGTCAGCCATCAAGCCGATTCTAGTATATGCGCCTGCACTAAGCGAGGGCTACGGTCCGAAGGATAAGATCTTTGACGCGGAAACCGATTTTGGCGGCTCCTATACACCGATGAATTACATGCGTCAGCTTCATGGCTGGGTCACGCTGGAGGATGCCCTGATTCAATCCTACAATATTCCGGCTGTAGCCCTGCTGAAGGAAATCGGTATCGATAATGGCTTGGCTTTCGCCAGCAAAGCCGGACTGACCCTACAGCCTGAGGATCGAACCTTAGGGATAGCCTTGGGCGGCATGAGCAGGGGTACCTCTCCGCTTGCAATGGCACAAGCCTATACGATGTTCGCCAATCAAGGAAATATGGCCAAGGCTTATGCCATTACGAAGATCGTTGATCGCAAGGGGCAGCTGGTCGGCTCCGAGACGGTTCCGGTATTGGAGCCGCTGCTGGACCCCAGTACAGCCTTCACGATGACCAGGATGCTTGAAGAGGTCGTTAATGACGGTACCGGGCAAAGTGCTCAGATGGATCGACCCGTAGCTGGCAAAACCGGTACGACTCAGCTTCCCGACATTCCGGAATTCAAGGATGAAAACGGCAATCAAATCGACGGCTCCAAGGATGCCTGGTTTGTCGGGTATACCCCTGAGCTAGTTGCTGCCGTATGGCTGGGATATGAAAAAACGAACAAAGATCATTATTTATCAACAACAGGTGGTCGGTACCCTGCCGCTTTATTTAAAGAAGTCGTCAGCCGTGCGCTGCAGGATGCTCCCGTATCCGACTTCGAAGAACCCGAGAGTTATGCCTACGTGCGTGGAGGCAGCAAAAGAATTAATGGCGAACAGGAGGTCATCCTGCTTGCCGCTGCTGCAGCCGAGAAAGCAGCCCGTGATAAGGAACAGGCCCTGAAGCAAGCCCTAATCGCCAAAGCCGAGGCTGACAAAGCGGCTGCGCTCGCCGTGAAGTCACCGTCCAGCAAAGACAAACCCGCGGACACGAAAAAGGATAACAACGGCAAGCCGACAGTCGCCCCCTCCAATGCTGACAAGAATAAGACTCCAACAACAGCAAGTACCAAGAAGGATTCGGATAATAAGGATAATACCAAGAACGATAAAGCGGTTCCCGCTAAGGATCAGAAGACTGTGGCGGCGTCCAAGGATTCCAATGACAAGAATAAAGCTAAAGATACTAAAGATAAGGATCAAACTCCTATCGTCAAGAGCAGCAAAAATACGACCGAATCCAAGAAAACTACCAAGTAATAAGTGAAGCGTATATACAAATAAACAGGAGCAAGCAGCTGCTCGCTGCTTGCTCCTGTTTATTGTTATGCCTGCTTACTATTTCAACCCTTTATCAACTTCATCGATCATTGCAGCAGTGGAGATCAGGCCACCACCGGATAAGTACCAGTAGTTTGGATCCAGATAAACAATGTTACCGTTTTTGAAAGCATTTGTTTTCTTAACCAATTCATTTTCGATCACTTGTTTCGCTGTTGTTTTGCTTTCACCTACAGCGGTTTCGCGGTCAACAACGAACAGGTAGTCAGGGTTTTTCTCAACAATGTATTCAAAAGAGATGGATTGACCATGTGTCGATACTTCAATGTTTTTCTCGACAGGTACCACATTCAGTACATCATGGATAATACCAAAGCGTGAGCCCGGTCCATATGCGGTTACTTTGCCTCCGCTAACTAATGTGATCAGAGCTTTTTTGTTGTCGCCTGCGGCTTTGGCATTGACTTTTTTGATGGATTCATTGATTTTGGCTAATTCTGCATCAACCGCTGCTTCTTTACCAAACAGCTTACCGATGATTTTGGAGTTTTCGGTGAATGAATCCATATAACGCTTCGCATCCACGCCTACGAATACAGTCGGTGCAATTTTGTTAAGTTCTGCATAAGAAGCATTCTGTCTACCTGAAATCAGGATCAGGTCAGGACTCAGCGCATTGATTTTTTCAAAATCAGGCTCTTGCAGCGTTCCGACATTTTTATATTTGGCATCTTTGTATTTAGCCAGATATGGAGGAAGATTCGATTGTGGCACCCCTGTAACTTCAATGCCTAATTTATCCAAAGTATCGAGCATTCCGTAGTCAAACACGACAACTTTTTTCGGGTTTGTTTTGACCTTGGCTTCACCCAATTGGTGCTTGATCGTAAGTTCAGTCGGAGCGGCAGGTTCAGCTGCTGGAGCCGGTGTGGACGCAGCAGGTGCTGGCGTTGTTGCAGCCGGAGCTTTGGCAGTTTCATTGGAAGCGGTCGAACCGCACGCAGCAGCAACAAGGGCAATTATTAACATACAAACAAACATGGATAATTTTCTTTTCACTCTGTTCACCTCTATAAGTTTTTTTATTTGTACTCATGTACAGACGTTGGTTCATGGAGCCAACGCTTGTTTATGAGAAATAAACACATATTTTATTGCCGTTAATCGTTTCAATCTGAATGTCCATATCGTAAACTTCCTTTAATACCTCGGAGTCGATGATCTCGTCAGTCGTGCCCTCTCTGACGACCCTTCCATCCTTGAGTGCTACGATATAGTCGGAATAACAGGAAGCAAAATTGATGTCATGGAGCACCAGCACAATCGTTTTGCCCAGCTCACTGACCATCCTTTGCAGCACCTTCATAATTTGCACGGAATGCTTCATATCCAGGTTGTTCAGCGGTTCATCGAGCAATATGTATTCCGTATTCTGCGCGACTACCATAGCAATGTAAGCCCTTTGCCGCTGGCCGCCGCTTAATTGATCCAAATATTTGTCCTGGATATCCACCAGATCCATATAGACAATCGCTTCATCCACGTACTTCCAATCCTCGGGACTTAGTCTGCCTTGAGAGTAGGGAAAGCGTCCAAAGCTTACCAATTCCTTGATGGTCAGACGAATATTGATATGGTTGGATTGCTTGAGAATCGATATTTTGCGGGCCAAATCATTGCTCTTCCACTTGCCAATCTCGGTATCCTCGATGAGCACCTCGCCGCTATCCTTCGTGATCAGTCGGCTTACGATGGATAGAAGTGTGCTTTTGCCTGCTCCGTTCGGACCGATGAATGAGGTGATTTTACCTTTGGCGATTCTAACTGATACATCATCGACGACATTTTTGTTACCGTATCGTTTGGATACCCGCCTTACTTCTACCACGATTTATTCTCCTTTAACAGCAAATAAATAAAGTAAATACCGCCGATCAGATTAATCACTACGCTGACGGTCGTTGTGAACGTAAATACCCGCTCGACGATTAACTGCCCGCCAACCAGAGCCACAATACTGATCAGAATCGACCCGGGAATTAATATGCTGTGCCGGTACGTCCTGAACATCTGATGGGCCACATTCGCCACAAGCAATCCAAGGAAGGTGATCGGGCCGACGAGGGCAGTCGATATGGAAATGAGAATAGCGACGAGAATCAGCAATCTTTTGACCACATGATCGTAATTGATGCCGAGATTAATCGCATGCTCCTTTCCCAGTGAGAGCACATCCAGGTATTTGGCAAATTTCCAGAAATACACCGCTACTCCAAGCACAACAATAAAGGAAACCGTAAGCAGATCGGAGCCGATCCTGTTAAAGCTGGCAAACATTTTGTCCTGCACATGCAAAAATTCATTCGGATCAATCATCACCTGCATAAAGGACGAGAAGCTTTGGAACAAAGTACCCATTATAATGCCGATCAGCAGCAGGAAATAGATGTTTTGCCCCTCTCGCTTGAAAATGATCTTGTACAGCACCCCTGAGAACACAACCATCAAGCCCACAGAAGCTGCAAAATGCATATGCTTGCTCATCAACGACAATGCCGCAGAACCAAAGAAATAAACGATAAACGTTTGGAAAAGCATATATAGCGAATCGAGTCCGAGTATACTTGGCGTCAAAATCCGGTTATTCGTAATCGTCTGGAATACCATGGTAGAAAATGCGATAGCAGCAGCCGTCAGTACGATGGCAAGAATTTTGATTCCTCTTCTGGGCAGCACGTAACCCCAGTTGGTGCCGGATTGAATAAATATAAACGTAATGATAAGTGACAGTGCGACTGCGGCCAAAATCGTAATTTTGACTTTATTATGCATAAGCCTTTCTCCTCAACAGCAGGTACAGAAAAATCCCGCTCCCTATGACACCGACTGTAAGGCCTATCGAGATCTCATACGGATAAATAATGACCCGACCGAGAATGTCACAAAACAACACGAAGGCAGCGCCCAATAAGGCGGTATGGCTCAAGCTTTTTTTGAGATGATCGCCTTGATACAGCGTGACGATATTGGGAATGATCAGCCCAAGAAACGGAATCATACCGACGGTCAGAATCACGACTGAGGTAACCAACGCCACGATAACCAGCCCAATGTTGACGACCTGCTTGTAGTTGAGTCCGAGATTAATCGAGAATTCCTCACCCATACCCGCTACGGTAAACTTGTTGGCATACAAATAAGCAATGATCACGACCGGAATACTGATATACAGCATTTCGTAACGGCCTTTCATGATCATTGAGAAATCTCCGTGCAGCCAAGCCGAGATGCTTTGAATAAGATCATGCTTGTAAGCAAAAAACGTAGTCGTCGAACCAACGATCTGCCCGAACATCAGCCCCACCAGAGGGATGAAAATAACGTCCTTGTACTTGACCTTGTCGAGAATTTTCATAAAAATGAATGTACCGAGCAGGGCAAAGGCAAAGGAAACGAGCATTTTTTGCATTGGACTGGCAGTTGTAAACATCATTAAGGAAACCAAAATCCCAAAGCGCGCCGAATCCTCAGTCCCTGCCGTTGTTGGCGAGACGAATTTATTACGGGTCAGCTGCTGCATAATGAGACCAATCACACTCATGCTGACGCCAGCAATAATGAGACTGATCAAACGCGGAAAACGGCTGATCAGCAGAATTTCCCACTGCTCCTCCGTCAGACTCAGCAGATGCAAGGGACTGATGTCCTTCACACCTATGAACACCGAACAAAATGATAAAATCACAATCGCTATGATCAAATATCTCTGTTTCATAAGGCTTGATCGATGACCGTAATGCGTTCAGCAGCGGGAATTCTCGGTTGTGCGTTCGGAATTTGCTCCGGATAACCTACATGTAAACTGCCTATTGCTCTTTCACCCGGCTCGATGCCCAAGGCTTCACGGAATCCAGGGTCAGACAGCAGCGGATAGCTCTCCCATACCAAGCCAATGCCCTGCTCCCAAGCTAACAGGCTAAAGTTGTGAATGAGGCAGCTTGTAGAGGCATAATCCTCCTCACGAACGCTAATAGACGGATTTTCTTTCATCACAACGACAACGAACGTGGGTACCGCCATAAATTTATCGTAAAATTTTTGTCCGAGCTCCTTGGCTTTCTCAGGGTCTCTCTCTCTCTTTCCCACGTTGTTGCGACTGATTTCCGCGATCCGCTTGCGCCCTTCTCCACGGACAATCACAAACCGCCAAGGCTGTGTCATCTTGTGATTTGGCACCCATACTGCGGTATCAAGCAGTTCGGTTACAAGCTCAACGGGAACCTCACGGTTTTGAAACCGATGGACGGACCGTCTTTCTTTTAAAAGCTCTGCTAAGTTCATATTTCTTCCCCCAGAATGTGGTCAAGATCAGTTTGAACTGCTAATAAGGTGAAAACGTGATAGTAATAATCATTCTCACTTCGATATCATAAAACAGCCACCCTCTGCTGAGAATGGACTTTTCTGCAGGGGGCTTGGATATTCCTATTTGTACACAGGCAGACATCGCCATTTATGCTGGTTTTAGTCCATTCTGACAAGCAATTGTTTTACCATTTGCTCCACCAGACTCTCATTGACTATCGGATTGTAGAGCGGTGAATCATATTCACGAAGAAACAGGCATCGTTTTTTGAGGCGACTCGGCTTCAAGACGCACCACTGATTTTCAAGCTCCACGCAAAAAGCTTCTGTTGTCGAAGAATGCATCAGGAACAATACATTTTCGCAATCGAGCTCAGCAATTTCTTCAAGCTTATCGACCTTCATCAGGCTGATCTGCTTGGCTGGAGACGGCGGGGTGACCTGTAGATCCTCATAAAAAATTTCTCTCAGCTTTCTAGATTTCATTCCAAACAAATAAAATCCGCCCTCCACCGCATGGACAACAAGAAACGGTTCATTACCAAGCACATTTTTCACATGACGGCGGGCATTTTCCACCTTCATATCGTAATAGGATAGCCACCATTCTGCGATTGATGCCAGTCCTAACAGCTCACTAATGTCCAGCAGCCGCTCTTTCCATGAATATTCCTTCCAATGAAGCACAACAACCGGGGCAATCTCTGAAAGCTTCTCATAATACTCGTTCGTGGTCGGCCCGCTTATAATCAATTCCGGCTGGGCAATGGCAAGCTGCTCCAGGACAAGCTCCGGATTATTTTCCCGCCAAGTCCGCTCGAACGATATATACGAGGTCATACCTAGAACAGCAAGATCACCGGCAAAAACACCGTTGAGATTAGCAACTTTTTTCTTCGCACGCGCGGTATATTCGGTTGGCGTCATCCCCATGTGCTTCTTAAACAAGCGGCTAAAATAGTACTCATCGAGATAACCGACAGCGTGGGCGGCCTCTACAATGGATGTTGTCCCTCCTGCCAGCAGGTGAAGCGAAGCGTCCATACGGATTTTGGTCATATATTTGTGCGGACTGAGCCCAGTCTGCTCTTTGAAAGCCATATAGAACCGACTGGGACTCGAACCCGAGGATTTGGCAAGCTCTTCAATGTCCAACGGATGATTGTATTGTTCCAGCATGAGTTGACGTGCCTGTTCGACAAAAATGATCAGGTCGGTTTGCGTTTCCTTCGGCTTTTGCACCGATTCCAGATAACAGGCAGCTATCGCGTATAAATGGGATTGGAGCTGGTAATACAACGCGGTTTCCACGTACTCATTTTCACTCATAAAATCATGAATCCAGCTGCGGACCTGCGGTGTGCGGAATGGATGGAAGTCATCGGAGAGCAGCGCGTCCATGGTCTGATAATCCGCTTTTCCCTTGGCTTGCTGCTGAGGTGTATCTTGGCTAAACCGGATGACGATGATCGTCACCATCTGACTCGCGGTCTGTTCCAGCTTGCACTGGCAATGGGCAGGAATCAGAAAAATTTCTCCACTGAGCGCATTACCGATCATGGGCTTACGGGAGGTTCTCAGCGTCACCTTCACTTTGTGCTGCATCACAAAAGCAAAAGCATACTCAGTGGCTGTGTGTATGTGAAGCGGCTGGCCTTTAACGATTTTGAGTTCTTCAGTGCTTCTATAGGTTAGGTTCATAGGACCGTTCAGATCAGGCTGTCGCATAGTAGTAGACATCTCCTTTTTTACACTGACCAGATCATGTGATGGGATAGAGCGAAAAATGAGCTAAGTTAAAAAAACGGAATCGTGAGTGTAGACAAGCTATGCTTGGACAATGACAACTTTGTGATTGTTGACCAAGCAGGTTTGGATACTATATTAAAAAATCGCGATTAAGGAGCAAATACGAGAAAGAAACTTGTATGATTATGGAACCCTTATACCTGCACTTGAAGCTTAATGATGATAATGATAATCATTTCCTAGTTTAACGATTTTCCTTGCAGGTTACAAGCCGCTGGGAATCATTAGCTTATACTTTGCGGACGAAAAGCAGGTCACACGAAAACCCCGCTTCTTCCTTGATGGAAGGAGCGGGGTGAACCCAATCGGTCAGCCGGAGTTTATTTTATTCTACTTTATCGGAGCTTCCATATAATCAATGCTCGACAGCTTTTCGGATAGTGAGGCTGCATGTGCAAAAAGCAACACACTGGTGCTGATTTTCAGCTTCTCAGTTCTCTTTAGCACAATTTGCATGCTCCACCTCCCTTTCTACCACAGACGGGGTTCATAACGATGAAAAACATCGCTACAAGGAATACAACCCCGTTCGGATGCTTCTAACGATGTTTTTCATCGTTACAGCGAGCTTTCCGCACATTTGAGGCTCCATATCGTCCTGTTACGATGTTTTTCATCGTACTGCAAGCCTATTTGGCTGTTCTTCGGTTTGTAACGATGTTTTGCATCGTAACAGGACTTGACTTGGAAAGTGCCTATGCTTTTAGAAAATCCGCGTTTTCCAGCCAAGCAGCTTGGCCAACGCTTCGACGTAATAGTAGTCTCCATAGATGAGGGAGACGTCGACGTTGGAGTTGGCCGGCTTGTGGCCGGTGCCGGCCAGCAGAATCGCCTCGTGCTCGGGACGATCCCACGTGGCGTAGTTTTGCGTCAGCGAGAGCAGGATGCGCTCAGCGGCCTTGCGGTACGGATTCCCCTGTACCGGAGGCAGCGCAGCGGCCAGCTCAAGCAGGCCCGAGGCGGCGCAGGAGGCCGCCGAGGTGTCACGCGGCTCAGCGTCAAGCGACTCTGCCGCGCGGAAGTCCCAATGCGCGACGTGGTCGTCCGGCAGCATGGAAAGGAAGTAATGCGCGACGCGCTGTGCCGCGTGCAAATACTTCGTATCGCCCGTATAGCGATACGTGTTCGCCATGCCGTGCAGCGCCCATGCGGCGCCACGGCTCCAGGCCGAGTCGGGACCGGCGCCTTGGCCGCCAAGCGACTCGATGACTTCCCCTGTCAGCGGATCGAAGCTGACAATGTGGTTCACTGAACCGTCGGGACGAATGAAATGATTCGCGACGGTGTCAGCATGAGCCTTGGCAATATGCGTAAACCGCGGGTCGGCAATCTCTTCGGCTGCCCAGAACAAAATCGACAGATTCATCGAGGAGTCGACAATCGACCAGCCGGTTTTATCCTGATTCCATGCCCGCAGGAAATTGCCTGCCATATTAAAACGGCCTGCCAGGAAATTCGCAGCCGCCAATCCCCTGCGTTTACCCTCTTCATCTCCGGTCAGCTTGTACTTGATAACGGCAGTCGGCAAATATTGAAAGCCCACATCATGATGAAAGTTACTCACCTGAATCGACTTCTGCTCAAACTTCTCATCCCAGCCCCAAGCCGCTTGCTTGTAATGCTCTTTGCCTGTCATTTCATACATAATCCACAGAATTCCCGGCCAGAAGCCGGAAGTCCACCAATCGTGACGCATATCGTCATAAATACCTGAATCCCGGGTCGCCACATGCGGCGACTTGCTGCCAATTTGTTCAATCATACGGTCTACCTTAAGCTGTAGTGCTTCCCATAATTGCGGCAAGGCTTCCTGCAAAGTATCAGCTTGCAAAAAAGTTGTTGATTCCGGTGAATTCATCCTGTTCATCCTCCTGAAATTGGAATGGAATTGTCCGTGCTATGAAGCAGCCGTTAAGGCACGGCAGATTTATTAAATAGTGATAAATACGGTAGATAGTCCTTCACTTGCCACACTCACGACGGATGCAGACCTGCGAACCGAAGCACCCGTTATTGGCGCCTGACTATCATCGATGATACCATCGTTGACTCCGCCAGTAGTCAGACCCGCTGTCACAGGCGCTGCTGTTCCGGCTCCCCCGGATGCAGGACCGCTTGCCGATACGAAGCCGCTAATTTGCACATTAGCAGCAGCCCCGCCAACCGGATCGATCAAGATCCGGGCGCGACCGTTGGCAAGCTGGATCAGGCTGGAGCCTCGAACCGTGCCCTGATGGTCGATCAGCTTGCCATCACCGGTCAGCCCGAAGCGGATAAAGTTGGTCGCATCCAAACATAAAACGCCTTGAGCATCATACGCCAGTACCTCGGCAAGCACGAGTCCATCCTTTTGAACCTGTGCGCTTAATTTCAGTTCAGCCGGAGCTCCCCAGCTCTGCGTCTGGTATTCGAATGACAGCTCATCCGTCACGGTCACGTCGTTCTTCGTCCCTACCACCTTCACCTGGTTGATCCCCGGCTGCAGCACCGTATCCCAGCGAAGTCCGGCAGCAGGAAAATTACGTGAATCGCGCTGTTTAACTCCAAGGCTGATTCCGTTCAGGAACAGCTCGGCTTCCGAGCAGTTGGAGTACACCTTGATTCGCTTGATTTCATCCTGACTGCCCCAGCGAACCGGCATTGTATGACCTTCGATCCGCACCATCGGCTGATCCGTCCAATACGATTGGTAGACGTAGTAGGCGTCTTTTTTTGTGAAATCCCGTTCGACGATACCCTTCATATTCAAATACGGAATCGGTGAATCCGGACGTACCGGAGTCGCAAAATCCTTGAAGGACCACTGTGCAGTACCTGTCAGCCAGTCCATATGCTCCTGCGATTTTAAATACCAATCGATCATCTCGCAGAAATAGGTTTCCGACCAATCACCGTCACGCGATACACGGGGCTCTCCACCTGTCAGCAAATAGTCACCGTCGCGCTCATCGGTATTGCCGCCACCCTGCCCGATAAACTCAAAGCCTGTGAAGGTTTTCTCCACGTGGCGTGTCGCCAGATTGTCCGCGCCCCATTCCATATGGAAAAACGCATCGACATTTTCAAAGGCTTGTCTGCTGCTTTCTTCATAATCTGTATAAATGCCACGGTACCATCCGGCCCAGATTGAAGGGGAATACACATCAATAATGTCTTTGCAAAATTCACAACGGCGAATTGCTGTCAGGCGGCTTGGATCAAGCTTATGCGACAGGTCGTGGAGCTCTTGCATAAACCCGCGAATTTCTTCCTGATCAAAATAATCAAAATCGCACTCCCAGTCGTTCTCATTGCCAAGCCCCCATAAAATAACGGAAGGATGATTGTAATGCTGCTCAATCATGGCGCTCAGCATGTCCCTGCACTGTTGACGGTATTGCTCACCACCCAGACCACCCCGGCACCAAGGAATTTCCTCCCATACCAGAATCCCCAGCTCATCACATAAATCGAGCACAATACGGGATTGCTGGTAATGCCCAAGCCGGATAAAGTTAGCTCCCATATCCTTGATCAGCTGCATTTCCGTACGGATCATGACCTCTGTCATGGCAGGTCCAATCCCTGCATGGTCCTCGTGACGATGTGTACCGCGCAGCAGTAACCGCTCACCATTCAGCTTGAACGGGCCTTGCTTGACAAATTCGAAGCTGCGAACGCCAAAGCGTTCTGTAATGCTGGTTTGACTGCTTGTATTCATCTGTTGGATCTGTCCATTTTTTAGCTCAACGGTACAGCTGTACAAGTGAGGCTCGGCAGGCGTCCAGAGAGAAGGCGCGGCAATCTCATACGAAGCAAGCTGCTTCATTCCCTGCCATGTCTGGGTTTGAACCGTAAACTCATCCATTTCCCGCCCATCGGGTCCATGCAAACGAATGACCAGCTCCAGTTCTTCATTCCGTTGAAGCGGGTTATATAAGGAAGCACGAACAGCAATTTGACAGCTTTCCAAATCTGCTGACAGCGATGTCTCGATATGCAGTCGCTCCAAGGAAATCGCCGGAACATAGACTACATTCAGATAGCGGTAAATACCCCCATACAGATTAAAATCGCTCGCATCTGATGGTATCGTTTCCAGGTCGCGGCTGTTATCACAAGCAATTGCTATCGGCGTAACCCCATGATAACGCTCCAGCTTAAGTGCTTCCTCGGCAGCCTCTGTAATGTCAATTGTAAATTCATCATAGCCACCCAGATGAGAGCCAACCTTTTTCGTATAGACATACACATCAGAGCGCTGGCCTGCTCCTTCAAAATGCAGCAGCGTCCGTCCCTGCGGATAGGGATTGTTTAGCTTCAGAAGTGTCCTGTACCAGCCTTGTCCCTGATAGTATTTACCGTCTGGATCCAATACGTCCAAACCGTTATAGGTATGCGGCAGCTCAACTTCATGCCAGGGCACGTTATAGTGATTTTGCAGCTTGTCCTGTCTCCATACTTCCCAGGGACCACCCAGACTTCCACGGTGATGCTGCCAATTGTCGATCAATCGATGCTTAATCAAGCCATTCACTCCCAGTTGTTTATTTATGCTCAGGCACGTTCTGCTTCTACTTAATAACCTTAACAAAAAATAGCACCGGAATGTTTGGCATCCTTATGATAAAATGTTGTTATATTACGATTAAATAGCAACCAAAGTCCGTTGAAGAACGCTTCTTCTAGAAAGCTTGCAGGAGGCTGCCCCTTGAAAATAATGAACTATATGAATCTGAACCAGTATCCGGTCCAGTTATCTTTTGCCAAAGACCGAACTTACGAATTTGTAGATATTTATCACGCCCATCAGGGCATGGAGCTTTTGTATGTTCACGAGGGACACGGGCGCGTCATTGTCAATCAACAAATTATTGAGCTGGCTCCGGGCAGTCTGATGTGCTTCAGACCTTTTCAGCTGCATCGTATCCAAATGGATATTCAACCGGAAGCGCCTTATATACGCTCACTATTTGTATTCGAGCCCTCTGTACTGGATTCCTACTTAAGCCCGTTTGCGAGTCTTCAATTATATTTTCAACGTTTATGGAAAGACCCGCTGGAGCCGCAAATTTTTAGCGGGCTTCCGCAGCAAACGATTGTGCCGCTGTTGAATCAGTATCGAGATCGTATTGCACATACTGTACAAGGTGAGCTGCGGTTGGAGGAACAAATGTTTTTTTTGGTGGCCCTGCTGCATTATTTGAAGGGGCAGGCAGTGACTGATCGGCATACCGAGCCTGCAGCCAGACCTAAGTCAACGGCATCCGAGCAGATTATGGAATGGGTTGAGGAGCATTATATGGAGGAATTTCAACTAAAGGTATTAGCCAAAGCAGTTCACTTATCGCCTAATCACGCATCTGCCGTATTCAGACAGACGATCGGCACAACCATCACCGAATATTTAACCGCACGCCGGATTCGTCAAGCCTGCTGGCTGCTGCAAACAAGCGACTTGAGTGTACAGGTTATCGGACAGATGATTGGCCTCGGAAATTTCCCTTATTTTTGTCAGCTGTTTAAAAAACACGTGGGCATAAGCCCCTATCGGTTCAAACGTTCTGCGGGCTCTTGACTGACATTGGACAAATATATGGAAAGGTGTTGACCTTGACGTTACGTTAACTTGTACGATTGAGTTGTTCACATTCATTGGATCGATACAAGGAGGATACAGCAATGCCTGATCACACAACTATTTATCAACAGGAAGCCGACATCTACCACGAGCTCATCTCAAAGCAAGCAGATTTAATGGGAAGGATTGAAGAGCTGCGCCCCTGCTGCGGTCTCGATATCGTAGACCTTGGTGCTGGAACAGGACGGTTAACGGTAGAGCTAGCAGCGAAAGCCAAATCGATCATTGCTCTTGACGCCTCGGAAGCTATGCTGCGCATTGCCGCGGACAGACTGGAGCAAGCCGGATTAACCAACTGGCGCACACAAGCTGCTGACCATCGCAGACTTCCACTGGCTGATCAAAGTGCCGATTTGATCGTATCCGGCTGGAGTATTTGTTACTTGGGAAGCACGAACGATGCCAACTGGCAGCAAAATATTCATCAGGTGATGAGCGAAATACGACGTGTTCTCCGACCTGATGGAACCGCCGTTATTATCGAAACCTTAGGCACAGGCTCAGAGACGCCAACCGCCCCTGATTTCCTGCAGCCTTATTATGCCATGCTGGAAAAGGATTACGGGTTTGCTCACCAATGGATGAGAACCGATTATACATTTGATCATTGGCAGCAGGCAGAACGGCTAACGCGATTTTTCTTTGGTGATGCCTTGGCTGAACAGGTGATCGAGCACAAGCTAACCCATCTGCCTGAATGCGCAGGGATCTGGCATCTTCAGCTATGAATAGAGAGGTGTTCCCGCGCAGCGGAACTTGTACACCGCACTTTTAGGCTTCGCCGTAAACATACAGCTCCCGCCCCATTCGGATCGCCTCGGAGATTTCAACGGCTTGTATGGCTGATTTCAAAGTATCACCAGGCTTGCGCCCTGCACGAATATCATTAAAGAACAACGCATTCTCTGAATAAAAGCCGTTTACAATGAACATTTCTTCGCTTCTGCCGAGCTCCACATTGCCGAGCTCGGCTTTGATTTCGTTGTTGACCATATGAATCAGCTTGCCGGGAGCATCGGGCGAAGACCAAAAAGGAAGATGAAGGTGCATCGTATGGTTCACGGCATCAATGACGACACGCTCAAGCACACTGCCGGATAAAGGGCGATATTGAATTTGTGCCCATACGCCCGATTCAAATTCGCAATCCAAATGAATATTAGATTCGGTGGCACCTTGATGACTGAACGGCTGATAACGAATACGCACTTGCTTATAGTCGGAGTCAGCCAAATATTTGACCATATCAATGCCGTGTACCATCGTCATGGAAGCATTAGAGCCAATACGGTTAACACGATTGAGATCGTACCGTATATTATGGAGACTGCCCGGCGACAGCTCGCGGGATAACCACTGCTTCGCATAGGCCACGACGGGCATGTATCTGCGGTTCCAGGCCACCTGATGAGGCGCTCCGCTAAGCTCAGCCGCCTGGATCATCCGTAAGGTCTCCTGTCTGGTCATTCCTGGCGGCTTCTCCATCAGCAGCGGATAGCCTTTCTCCAGTATGGCTACAGCCAGCTGAGCAGTCAGCTGATAAGGGACGACAAGGCAGACCGCATCGGGCTTCTCCTTTTCCAGCGCTGTATCCATATCCGTATAAGCTCTTTGAAAGCCGAATTGATCGCGGAATGCCTCCGCTTTATCTCCATCTATATCTACGCAAGCCGCCAGCTCCACATCGGGATTCGATTCGGCGTATTTCCGGTAGGCGGGTCCATGGCCTCGCAGTGCAATGCTGCCGCAGCCTATCGTTACTATTTTAAAAGCCATCCTCGTCTCCACCTTTCATCGCTAAGGCTACATATCGTTTCCAGGCTGCAAGCTCGCGGGGGAGATGAATATCATAAGGCTCCCAATTGTACCATTCCCCGCTCACATAGCCTTCATAACCTAATTTCAATAAAGCTTTTGCAATTCGCAGCTGATCAAATTCACCCGTTCCGAGCGGTGCGTAATGCAAACGGTCCAGTCGTTTCAACCCGTCATGAAAATGCACATGCCGTATCCATGGCCCCAAGCTGTCGATAACAGAATCCGGTCCAGTCAATCCCTCACGCTCCGTATGAATAACGTCCCAAGCTGCCGCCACATTCAAATCGTTCACTTCACGCATAATATCCGCCATCACACGTGGGTCCGACCAGTGGTCATGAGTTTCAGCAACAATCGTTACCCCATGAGTCCGGGCATATGGTCCAAGAGTGCGGAATGCTTCGATAATGCTGTGCCGGGACACCTCCCGTGTACCTTCAGGCGGAATTCTTCCGCAGAATACTCTGACATAAGGAATCCCCAAATCATGGGCCAGCTTGATATAGCTTTTCGTTTCATCGATCTGGGCCTCAACGTTCTCCGGTTGTGAATAGATATTGGAAATGCCGAGGCAGCAAAGCTCTATTTCCGAATCCGCCGCGTGCTTCCTGAGCTCATTTCTTACTGATTGACTTGCACTCAGCTCTGCCCCATGCCGATGCCCTGTTCCGCTGCGCAGCTCTAATCCCTGATACCCATAAGCCTGTGCTGCCGCCATCATCTCGTCCAATGTCAGGTTGGGACAAGAAGCTGAGTTAAATGCATATTTCAAAGGGTGTTCCTCCTTTTATTAAAAGTCCTGTGAATAAGTCCCACTGCGCGGCCAAATATCCTTCCGATCGCTGTTGTTTCCGTATTTTTTAATTTTATAAGAGATTTAGCGGTAAAAGTACGTAAACAAAGGCGAGCGCTAACGCTTCTACAGGACCATTTGGCCGCTCCGCTCATTATTCACCAGACTTTTAGTGTTCGTAATATTCATGTTCATCATGTCCATAGACTCCGTACAGCTGGACTGTAACCTGTTTCTTGTATTATATCAATCAAAGACATAACAATATTGCTATATAGTATAATAATATTGCGCTACCATCTTTTCCGACTTTACAACTCGGATTTGATATAATATTATAAGGAAAAATGACGAATTTTGAAAAATAGGTCTCATTTCCTAACCATAATTTCCTTTTTTTAGCTAAATACGAAGAAGAAGTTTCTTCTTTGGTAGGTTATGATCTACCCTATTCTCATCACATCATCCGTTGACGAGGCAACAAAATCTAAAAATAGTTATATCAATTTTTAACAACATATAAAAAATTCCAACTATTAAAGAGGAGCCAAGACCTGAAATGAACAAACAATTGCAATTATTAAAAGCCCCCTTAGCCGGTACCCTTATTCTCGGACTGTTGTCCGCATGCGCACAGTCGCCAGCACAGCCTGCTGGTCAAGCCGCTCAGACCAATGCCGAACCGACTAAGTACCCGATCCAGACGAAAGAAACGCTAAGCTATTGGATCGAAATGAACGCATCGTTTTTGGGGCTTAAATCAACCTTAAAGGATGTTCCTTTCTTTCAGGATTGGCAGAAAAATACCGGGGTGACGTTGAATATTACAGAAATCCCTAATGGACAGTCCAAGGAAGCCTTTAATTTGATGCTGGCCTCAGGCGATCTTCCCGATGTGGTTGAGTACAACTGGCTGACGGGCGCACCTGGCGGTCCGGAGAAGATGATTAATGATGGATATATATTAAAGCTGAATGACTTGATCGATAAGCATGCTCCGAATTTGAAAAAGTACCTCAAAGATAACCCGGATGTCGACAAGATGGTCAAAACGGACAGCGGCAGCTATTATGTGTTCCCTTTTATTCGCAAGGACGATTTGGTCAAAACAACGGAAGGACCCGTTATTCGTAAGGATTGGCTCGATGAGCTGGGACTGCAGACTCCAACGACTATCGATGAATGGCATGATGTGCTGAAGGCGTTCAAGGAAAAGAAAGGCGTTGCAGCTCCTCTTTCTATCAAAGGAAAGCCTAGAGCGCTTGAAAGTCTGATTAACGGCTCTTTTGTAGGAGCATATGGGGTTGTGAAAAACTTCTATGTCGATAACGGTCAGGTCAAATATGGACCGGCGGAGCCAGGATATAAGGAATTTCTGACCACGATGCATCAATGGTACGAGGAAGGGCTGCTCGACAAGAACTTTACGACAGCCGATACCAAATCGCTGGACGCGGCTGTTACCTCTGGAGCCACGGGCGCTACTATCGGTGGAGCAGGCGGCGGGATCGGCAAATGGGGACCGATATTGACTGCCAAGGAACCGAATGCTAATCTGGTACCCGCTCCATATCCAGTGCTGAAAAAAGGCGACACACCGAAGTTCGGACAAAAAGAATTTTCTTACTCGGGTGCTTCATCGGCTGCCATTTCAGCCAAAGCCAAAAATCCGGAGCTTGCCGTCAAATTTCTTGACTATGCCTACAGTGAGGAAGGGTACAACTTCTTTAACTTCGGAACTGCGGGCTTAAGCTACAATCTGGAGAACGGCTATCCTAAATACACCGATCTATTGTTGAAAAATCCGGATAAGCTTGCACCATCCCAAGCTATGGGCTTATACATCCGCGCTGCGGGTACCGGACCTTTCATTCAGGATAAACGGTTTATCGAGCAGTTCTACGCTATGCCTCAGCAGAAGGATGCCTTGACGGTATGGAAGAGTGACAACGATAAGTATGCACTGCCTCCGGTGACGATCTCGCTTGCTGATTCCGGTGAGTATTCCAAAATCATGTCGGATGTGAATACGCTGGTGGATGAGACCTCGCTCAAAATCATTCTTGGCACGTTACCTGTTGATTCCTTTGACAGCCATCTGGCCAAGCTGAAATCTGTGAATTTGGACAAAGCGATTCAAATCACGCAAAAAGCTTATGACCAATACAACAAAAGATAAGTAATACCAGTGACGGGGCGACCGATTTATGAGCCCCGTCTATCATTTTTTATATGAGAAAGGGTGTACCTATGCGCCGGAACGCCGCCCCCCAAGCCATGTCGACTCAACACAAACGAAAACCTGGCGCTTCGAAGTATGCCAAGGACTTCTTACACAATAAATATTTGTACCTGCTCATGCTCCCTATCATCGCATATTACGTTGTCTTTCATTACATGCCCATGTACGGTGCGATCATTGCCTTCAAAAACTTTTCTCCGGTGAAGGGCATCTGGGGAAGCGAATGGGCGGGCATGGAGCATTTTCAAGCGTTCTTTTCCAGCTATTATTTCTGGAGGCTGCTTACCAACACGCTGCTCCTCAGCTTGAATACACTGCTGTTCGAATTTCCGGCTCCAATTCTGCTCGCCTTGCTGCTTAACGAGGTGCGGAACCGTCGCTTTAAAAATATGGTGCAGACGATTGCTTACATGCCTTATTTCATCTCGCTTGTTGTCATTTGCGGGATCGTTAAGGATTTTACCGGCAGCGGAGGTCTCGTCAATCTCGCCTACACCTTTGTCACAGGTACGGATGGACAAGCGTTGCTGCAAAAGCCGGAGTTATTTCGGTCAATCTACGTATTATCGGAAATTTGGCAGAAGATCGGCTGGGAATCGATTATTTACATGGCCGCTTTAACCGGGATCGATCAGGAGCAGTACGAGGCAGCCAGAATCGACGGTGCAAGCCGGCTCAGACAAATGTGGCATATTACGCTTCCCGGGCTGATGCCCACGATTATGATTATGCTGATTCTTCGTATCGGCAATATGCTGAATGTTGGTTATGAAAAAATTATTTTGTTATATAATCCTGTGATCTACGAAACAGCCGATGTGATATCGACCTCGGTATACCGCAAAGGACTGCTTGAAGCGAACTGGGGATTCAGCTCCGCGGTGGGACTATTCAATTCGGCGTTCAATCTGCTTCTTCTGGTGGGCGCGAATTATCTCAGCCGCAAATGGAGCAAGAACAGCTTATGGTAAAGGTGGTACCTATGAACACTTCGCGTCTCTCAGATAAATTCTTTAGCTGCATCGTTACAATATTGCTTTCTATTCTGGCAGTTCTGACTTTGTATCCCCTGCTGTATGTCGCTTTCGCATCCGTAAGTGACGGAAGCCAGTTAATTGCTCATCAGGGCCTGCTCTGGAAGCCTCTTGGCTTTAACCTCGGCGGCTATGAGAAGGTTCTTGCCAATCAAGCCTTGTTTAAAGGCTACATCAACACGTTGTTTGTCGTCGGCGCCGGGGTTGTATTGAATGTGGCACTGACAACCTCAGCAGCATTTGTGATGTCGAGAAGAAACGTGCTGTGGAACAAGTTTTTTATATTTTTTATTATCTTCACCATGTTCTTTAACGGCGGCTTGATTCCGCTCTACCTGATCGTGAAGCAAACCGGTCTCATCAATTCGTTGTGGGCTGTGGTCCTGCCTTTTGCCATGAACACCTTTCATTTGATCATTATGCGAACAGCCTTTCAAGCTCTGCCCGAAACGTTGGAGGAATCCGCCAAAATCGACGGTGCTCACCACTTGACGATTCTGCTGCGAATCATTATTCCTCTCTCCATGCCTGTCATTGCCGTAGTTACTTTATACTCTGGGGTAGACCGCTGGAATGCATGGTTTTATGCTTCGATTTTTTTGAAGGATCGCGGGCTGTATCCTCTCCAGCTTGTGCTGCGTGAGCTGTTGATTGCCGATTCGACAGATACGATATCCAGCGGCGCTGTTAACGAATTATTACAGATCGGAGAAACGATCAAATACGCTTCCATCATGGTCGCAACCTTACCGATCCTGTTAATTTACCCATTTCTGCAAAAGTATTTCATCAAAGGCGCTTTGATCGGTGCTATCAAGGGCTAGTCTGATGGAAGCTGACTACCAGCCTTGTGGAAGGAAAGAGGTGGATACATGAGTCAAATGGTGGAACCTAAGCCGAAATTTCAGGAAAGCAACTATATATTCCATTATCGTCGGATCACCCAAGAAGGAGATTGGGAGCAGATTCATTCCCACCAAGGCATCGAATTCCTATATGTACATGAAGGCAATGGTCACCTTATCTTTGATCAAAAGCTGCATTCGGTATCGGCCGGTACATTACTGATGTGCCAGCCTTACCAACTGCACAAGTTCAAAATGAATATTTCCCAGGAATCGCCTTATATTCGGTCCGTATTGGTGTTTGATCCTTTTTTGTTTGAGCGCTATGCGGCAGCTTTTCCCGCTCTGCACGCTTTTTTCCATAAAATTTGGAAGGCAAGACTGGATCAGCAGGTTTTTCAGCTTAATCCCGAGGATCAAATGCTGCTCAGTCAGCTGCTTCAGGATTTCCATACAAGTCTTAATTCCTGTCCGAGCTTGCAGCAAACCGAAGAGGTCGTGCTATTTCTCTTCACCCTGCTGCGTGAACTCCGCAAGCTCGCCGAAGCCGGACAGAAGCATGCATCAGACGGTTCGCTCCGAACCAACAGCCGGCATGTCGAGCAGATGATGGCATGGATCGAGGAGCATTTTCAAGAGGAGTTTTCGCTGGATCGTTTGGCGGAAAGCCTGCACTTATCCCCCTACTATGCATCCCATTTGTTTAGTAAGGAAACCGGCTGTACGTTGAGCCAATACGTACTGGCCCACCGCTTGCGCGAGTCCCGTCTGCTCCTCTCTACCACCGATTTGACGATCGCCCAGGTTGGACAACAGACCGGCTTCAACAGCAGTGCTTATTTTGTCAAATCGTTCAAAAGCAAAATGGGGATGACTCCGCATACGTATCGCAAGCAAGTCAACAAATCATTCGAAGATTAAATTCAGGGTCCTATAGAAAGGGGAAATCAACTATGAGCAATCAAAATAAACAAATGAAGCTTGGCGCAATATTAATGGAAACCGGACATCATGTCGCGGCCTGGAGACACCCCAATGCCGGGGCCAGCAGGGTTGTAGACGTTAAGTACTATCAGGAAATGGCTCGCACAGCGGAACGGGGCAAGCTGGACCTCGTTTTTTTTGCCGATACGCTTGGCGTTCCTAACTATAACTCCTTTTTCGATCACAATGTGACCATTCGTCTGGAGCCGCTTACTTTGCTTGCTTCCCTGGCAGCGGTTACGAGCCACATCGGCCTGGCAGCCACAGCCACAACCACCTATAACGAGCCTTTCCATATCGCTCGCATGTTCTCGTCACTAGACCACATTAGCGGAGGACGCACGGGCTGGAACGTGGTGACCTCGGCACTAGCAGACGAAGCGTTGAATTTCAGTAAAGAATACCATTTGGAGCATTCCCTCCGTTATGAACGCGCCAAGGAATTTTTGAAGGTCGTGACCGGATTATGGGACTCCTGGGAAGACGATGCTTTCTTGTTTGATAAGGAGTCAGGACATTTCGCGGACAGCAGCAAAATGCATGTCCTCCATCACCGCGGGGAGCACTTCAATGTGCGCGGCCCCCTAAACATCTCGCGCTCCCCACAGGGCTACCCGGTCATTATTCAAGCCGGCTCATCGGAAGAAGGCCAGAATCTGGCAGCTCAAACGGCCGAACTCGTTTTCACCGCACAGCCTACACTTGAAAGAGCACAAGCTTTTTACGCCGGGCTTAAAGCGAAGGTCGCCGCATTCGGACGATCAACGAACGAGCTGCTCATTATGCCAGGGGTGTTCCCTGTGATTGGAGCCACCGAGCAGGAAGCCAAGGACAAGCTGGAACAGCTGCAAGAGCTGATACACCCCGCAGTCGGAATTGATGTTCTCTCACGTAAGCTCGGACATGATATTTCCGGATATCCTCTGGACGAACCGTTACCGGATCTGCCTGAAAGCAATGGAGACAAAAGCCGGAATCATTTGCTCATCGATATCGCCCACAAGGAAGGGCTGACCATTCGTGAGCTGTACATGAGGGTAGCCGGATCACGTGGTCATCATACAGTCGTCGGAACTCCTGCACAGGTCGCCGATCATCTGGAGGAATGGTTCGTTAAGCAAGGCGCGGACGGCTTTAATATTATGTCTCCGTACTTGCCGGATGGTCTGGATGAGTTTGTTGATCTCGTCGTTCCGGAATTGCAAAGACGTGGACTGTTCAGGACGGAATATGAAGGGACCATGCTTCGTGATCATCTCGGGCTGTCTCGTCCGAACAATCAATTCTCACGTGAGTCTTAATAATATAGCAGCATGATGACAGTGTTGACATTTTATCAGAATGGGGACGAGGATAATGAAAGTTATCGATGCGCACTGCGATGTGCTGAATAAGATGATGCTTCACCCGGAGATCGACTTTCATGATGCGGATCGCTTGAATGTTACGCTTGAGCGTTTGATTGAAGCGGGCTCTGTCTTGCAGCTGTTTGCCGTCTATATGTCCGTGCAGATCATCAATCCGCAATTCGATCACATCCTGAAAGCTATTGATCTGTTTGCTTCCAAAATTGTATCTCACCCGAAGATGATGCAGATTCGATCCGCAGCCGATTTACGGCAGGCTGAGACGGAGGGTCGAATCGGAGCCATGCTGACACTTGAAGGCGTTGAACCGTTAATGGGACGAGAGCTTTATCTGAGGACGCTCTTTCATTTGGGCGTCCGCTCTATCGGAATCACATGGAACTATGCGAATTGGGCAGCCGATGGGGTGAAGGAACCGCGACAAGGAGGCTTTACGTTAAAAGGCAAGCAATTCGTGAAGCAATGCGATGAACTCGGCATCATTCTGGATGTGTCCCACCTGACGGAGAAGGGGTTCTGGGAGCTCACAGAACTGTCCGAGCGGCCATTTATCGCCTCCCATTCCAACGCTTGCGTCATCTCTCCGAACGAACGCAATTTGACCAAGGATCAAATTCAGGCGATCCTGCAAAAAGACGGGCGCATTGGCCTCACCTTTATTCCCCCCTTGGTCAATTCGGAGAAGCCAGCTGTTATGACCGACCTGCTGCGGCATATTGATTATATAGCCTCGCTGGGAGGCAGTAAGCATATCGGCTTCGGCTCCGATTTT
This sequence comes from Paenibacillus sp. FSL H8-0034, assembly GCF_038000305.1. Taxonomy (NCBI): domain Bacteria; kingdom Bacillati; phylum Bacillota; class Bacilli; order Caryophanales; family Paenibacillaceae; genus Paenibacillus; species Paenibacillus sp. FSL H8-0034. The sequence continues at coordinate 1,230,323 of NZ_JBBOBS010000001.1, read as the reverse complement.
GATGGCACAGTCCAGTTTACAAACGGACTTGAGCATATGGGTAGATACAACGCGCTCGCAGAGCTTCTTGCCAACCACTATTCGAATGATTTTGTGGAAGGCTTGCTGCACAGAAACTGGCGCTCCTTCTTTGACAAGCAATTGCCTGCTACATAATTACAGTCATCATCATTGGGAACGCAACCCTATTTTACCTTTTGTCACCTAATAGGCTTAAGAGATAATGTAGGACTTCAAATAAAAAATGCTAAGGCCAAACAGTAAATACACTGTCTGGTCTTAGCTATTAGCTTTGATGTTTTGGAGGGATAACCTCGACAGAGGATATTCTACTTTCCCTTGCTATTGCGCATAGCGGCGACCAGCTTGATCTCGGCATGATCGCCATCGATAAAATGCTGATATTCAGCAGATTCCATAGGGACGAGAGCCATTTTCCCTTCCGAATTAAAATGAATGCCCCATCCGTATTTCTTGGGCAGCATGGATGCCCTTAGACAGGCCGTCGGTTTTTGAAAAAACTCATCTCTGTATTGAGTTCCATGATCCAATAATACCTCTTGCGGAATTTCCTTGTGCCGAATGTGTACTTCGTACAATAACTCCTCTTGCGTATATACATAAGGAGCCTGCGACACTAACTCAAATTCAATTCCGGGCTTCGTCTTTCCAGATTTCTTATCTGGCGGCACCATACCCATCACTGCGGGACAGTCCGGCGAAACCGTAATAAACGTATTATAATAATTCCATTCCACAGCTAACCCTCCATCAACATTGAGTTATAAGTGTTACAAAACCAGTTGGATAACGATACCAGCCGCTGTTTCCTATGCTTGTTTTTCTCCATTATAACACGAATAAAAGCCCATTTGATTGATGGGCCTGCCAAGCATACAACGAGCTGAGACCACACCGTTTCACGGTATGGCCTCCTTGTATCATTACTTATTACGGCTCAAACCGCCGCGCCAGCTCCACATCGCTTCTTACATCCTCAGCATAATATGGGTAACCGAAGGTTCGCTTCACCCGGGCCATAAAATAAGGCTTGTTATGCTGGCTCCAGAAAAATCCAAGACGCTCCCAATGACCGCAGGCTTCCTCCAGTAGGACAACAGCCTGCTCTTGATGCGATGATTTCCCGTTGAGCCTGTACCGATTCAGCTCCAATGCTGCAGCAAACTTGCAGCGGTAATAGTGTCCCATCGCCGCGTAGGCTTGTAAATCCAGCAGTGTGCATTCCGCATGACTGCCCCGGTATTCGCCAAGAATTGTCTCCAGATGGGCTGCCGCAAGCTCCGTAGCTTTGGCTGATTCATCAAGAATGCGTATAATATCGGCAGGTGTTTCCCCGTAATGTGCCTGTAAGGCCTCCAACCGACCCTCTTGCTCAGCCTGAGCATACTCAGCAATACCCATTACGCCTACTCCAGGCATCGGAACACCGCCGACAAAATCGAGAATCGTTTTGAAGCCGCTCACCTGGGACAAGCAGCTCTCTGCATGCCATTGGAAATCGTAGTCGATCCAGAACAAGCGATTTACAGCAGGTATAATTCGCGAGGCCACTCGCAGGCCTTGTAAAAAGTCGGGAGCATGCTGCGGTCCATACTGCTTTTGCAATAAATACGTCCACGTCGAATCATCGGTTTCCGGATCATAGGCAAGTCTTCCCCATAGCTGGAACTGCAGCAGGTGCCGCTCAAAATCATACTTCCACGTTTTATGTCCATGATCGATATGCTGAAAGTCGCGTCCCCACACATAACCATCCGAGCCCCAATAAAATCCTTTAATGTAGGGCTTGATCATTCCTTTTACATAGGCTCTCACATAATCGGGATCGCCCCAGCGGTGGGTGAACACATCATCATTACGTACCGTATATAAAATTTGGGTCGATGACAGATCAATCCCGTCCCAAGCGTCCCACAGCTTCTCGAACTGCGGCTCTGGATGGGAGTAAGCATGGGCATTCGAATATTTCCAGCTAATATAAAACTGCTTCGGATCGAATAACGGCTGTACCAGCTCCTTGATTTCCTTGCCGGCACTCTGCATATTGGTTCGATGAATGAACGGGATGGTCCGCCCCGACTGCTTGATGGCTTCCACATACGTTTCGACGATCCATTGCTCCCGTTCATGCCCGCTGCCATCCATCCATTCGCTTGCCGATGTCCCCAAACCCTTAAGCTCAGGATAGGTTAACAGCACCTGCAGCACCATCTCACGAATATAATCGCGGATTACCTCGGATTGGCCGCGAAAGCGATTAAGCGGCAGCCCAACTCGATGAATTAGCTCATCGTACATATCGCCGTAATCCCCAACATTTTCCGGAAGCCCCAATCCGCGCGCTACCTCCGGCGTCAGCCTGATATTCCATGTAAACAAATAAATATCAATACCACGATGGGCTGCATGACGAAACAGCTCTCGGAAAAAACGAATATTGCGGTCGATCTGTACATCGCTGTAAGGATTGGTTTCCCTGTACTTGGACGATACGACCATCAGATGGTAAGGGTGCTCCGACCACAGACTGAGGCAATTGTAACGATTCAGCGCCAGCATATCGATATACGCACGCCAGAACTCGATATCCATACATGTGGCCGCATTCAGCACAAAAGGATCTCCATCATCAAATGGAACATAAGGAAGATTGTACTTGATACCCCGAACACCAAGCGCAGGCTCACGGCTGATCTCCTCGTTCGCCTTCAAATCCGCTCCACGCCCAATGCGTTCAGCCCACTCCAGACACCCATACAGGACACCTCGGGAATCCGAGCCCTCAATGTGCACCCGGTTTCCACTTTTATAAATACGAAAGGCTTCATTCGCATACAACGGAGCCTGATTTCGTGCTGTTGGTATGTTTCTAATAACGATTCCTTGATCAGGCAGCACAACCGTTCCATGTCCCTCAAACTGCTCGATATAATAAATACCTTTAAGCTCAAGAGCTTTTTTCAACTGCTCCACACCAAATTCAATTACAGGATCACGATGATTGTAAATCAGCTTCACGGACTTGTCCTCCCTCAACCCTATTCTCGTTCACTTAGCCTTGCGTGTTCAACACTTTTTGAAGACTGGCCCCATGTTACCATGGATCAGCACGGCGCTGAACAGACACTTTTTGTACTGTTGAAGGTAAGACATTGTCTGTTATCCAATTACAGCCGTAGTGCTGCTTTAGACTTACATGTATCCATAAAAGAGAGACCAATAATCGCCGTCAGACCGCTCTTTTACACAGGTAAGACAAAAATTGATCTGTCGGAAAAACACAGAAAATCCAAAAAAAGATCGCACAATCCGGTCCATAAGGACTGAATCGTACGATCTTTGATAAGGGTTCAATTAATTTTACGAACCAAATTGCGCCTGATGCAGACGACTGTAAACACCACCCGCAGCGATCAGCTCGCCGTGTCGGCCTTGCTCAGATATGCCATCCTCGGTAACCACAATGATCCGGTCCGCATTCTTGATCGTAGCCAATCGGTGGGCAATAATCAGCGTCGTACGTCCCTTGGACAGCTCGGTTAGCGACTGCTGAATGGCAGCTTCGGTTTCGGTATCCAGCGCCGAGGTCGCTTCGTCGAGAATCAGGATCGGCGGGTTTTTCAAAAACATTCTGGCAATCGCAAGCCGCTGCTTTTGTCCACCCGACAGCTTCACACCCCGTTCGCCGATAATCGTGTCCATGCCAAGCTCCTGCGAACGAATAAACTCCTCCAGACGCGCACGTCTGGCCGCTTCCCATACCTCCTCTTCGCTTGCATTCAGCTTGCCGTAGGCGATATTTTCCCGTAAGGTCCCTGTGAACAAAAATACGTCCTGCTGGACAATCCCGATCTGCTTGCGCAGCGAGGACAGCTTCATTTGGCGAATGTCGATGCCGTCAATCTTGATGCTACCCTCCTGAACCTCATAGAACCTGGGCAACAGGCTGCAAATCGTCGATTTACCGGCACCTGACGGACCTACAAAAGCGATCGTTTCCCCTTGATGAATCGTCAGATCGATGTTGTGCAGCACATGGGCCTGCTCCTCATAGCCGAACGAAACACCACGATAACGAATATCACCGCGCAGCGAGTTGACTTCCACCGCATCCGGAACATCGTCAATATCCGGGGCTGTCTCCAGCAGCTCCGTGTATCTTTTGAAGCCGGCAATCCCCTTCGGATAGCTCTCAATAACCGTATTAATCTTTTGAATAGGCTGCAAAAAGACATTAGTCAGCAGTACGAATCCGATAAACGAACCATAGCTCATCGACTCGTTCAGCACAAACCACGTTCCGCTCATGAGCACGATAAGCGAAACCGAGCGCATCAGCAGGTAGCTGATCGATGAATTCCAGGCCATAATCTTGTAAGCAAGCAGCTTGGTGAGCCGGTAACGACCATTGTTTACAGCGAACAGCGACTTTTCAAACTCTTCATTCGAAAAAGCCTGTACGACGCGAATACCGCCTACATTGTCCTCCACACGGGCATTAAAGTCGGCAATATCGGCAAACATGCGCCGGAACGCAGCCGTCATTTTTTTGTTGAAATAGATGGAAAAGAAGATCAGGAAAGGCACCATCGCAAAAGTAAGAATAGCCAGCTTCACGTTGATGGACAGCATGATGGCAAATGCTCCAAGCAGCGTCATCACAGCAATGAATAAATCCTCAGGCCCATGATGCGCAACCTCGCCAATTTCCATCAGATCGTTGGTCATCCGAGAGACGAGATGGCCTGTTTTATTGTTGTCAAAGAAACGGAACGACAGCTTCTGTACATGCTCAAACAGCTTGCGCCGCATGTCGGTTTCAATATTGATGCCGAGCTTGTGGCCCCAGTAGTTGATCACGAATTGCATGCACATATTAAATACATAAATCACCAGCAGCCCTACGCACGCCCATAAAATCAAGGTCCAGTTTTTGCTGGGCAGCAGTTTGTCCACCACCTGATTGACGGCTAACGGAAATCCGAGCTCCAGTAAAGCCGCAAACACCGCGCAAGCAAAATCGAGAATAAAAAGCCCTTTATAAGGCCGGTAATAGGAAAAAAAACGGCGAAGCATCCCAATCACTTTCCTTTCTCTGTACCCGAATGTATTTGTTCTCTATCCCCATCATAATCAATTTTGAATAATTATTAAATCCCCAATTCCATTAATAGCCAAACTTTCCTTCAGGTGCACTGAATAACTGACCTTCCCTAGCCTCTTGTTAATGAGGGAAAATCCCGTTCGGCTCCTGCTCGATCTCCTCCTCGGAAATATGCGCTTTCCCGGAGGCTTTGCGGTACTCAGACGGTGACATGCCTGTCTGTTTTTTGAAAATACGCGAAAAATAATACAGCTCCATTCCGATTTCATCGGCTATCGCAGAGATCGTTTGCTCAGTTGTTGTGAGCAGTCTGCGTGCCTTGTCCAATCTTTTTTTGTTAATATAGACGATCGGTGAAAGACCCATCATGGTTTTGAAATAATGCATAAAATAATTCGGGTGAAAGTGCACCAGCTTGGCCAGCTCATCTACCGACATCTGCTCGGACAAATGGCTTTCGATGTAGGACAGCACACTATGAATCTTTGATGTGCTCGTAGTTGCTGTCAGATGCGGCTGCTCGGTGGACTGCTCAATATATTCGGAAATAATCTCAAGCAGGATCGATTTGATCCTCAGAGGTGCGGTCAACGTATTGCTGCGATGCAGCTCGACCAATTGCTGAAATTGCTGCTCCAGCCGCGCCTCATCCTGAACCTGTATCCAGTGCGGCTGCTCCAGCATTTGAAACAGATTCACATCTCCCACCGTAGCCGAGAAATGGCACCAGTATTTGCCCAGCGGGTCGGCATCATCCCGTGCATAAGCCAATTTCATCCCGGCTGGAAGCAGATACAGCTGACCTGCTTTCGGATAATAATCCTTGCCGCGAATGTGAATCCACCCGCTGCCCTCACGTATATAATAGAGCCGATTCACGTCGGTCATCCGGTATGAATCCCGCCAGCTCGGCCCAACCTTCGTATAATGAGCCATCTGCATCATGATTTGAGCATTTTCCAAATAACTGCGTATCAATTGCAGCTGCAGCTTGTCCTGATCCATATGAGCCCTCCATTAGACTGATAACTCCTTAGTATTGTGTAAACTTATGCTACTATCATACATCCTCAGATCGCCTTTTGCATACTACAATACATATATCAGCTGCTCACACACAAGCCTGATACCGCTTACGAGGTGAATGTGCTAAAGCTAATTTCAACACCACTTGAGTAACAACCAGGAACGTTTATGGATTCAATTTTTGTTAAAGCTGCTTCGCAAACTCAAGAAGTCCGGTGAATAATGAGCGCAGCGGCCAAATGGTCCTGGAGAAGCGTCAGCGTTCGCCTTTGAAATCGTGAATAAACCACTAAATCTCATCCCATTTCACGATTTCAACAGTGATCGGAAGGATATTTGGCCGCGCAGCGGGACTTATTCACCGGACTTCTAACCGCTTTCGAAGCTAGTTTGCTTCGCAAACTCTAAGTAAATGCTTTCGAAGCTAGTTTGCTTCGCAAACTCTAAGTAAATGCTTTCGAAGCAAGTTTGCTTCGCAAACTCTAAGGAGGACTATTCATGAGCTTGACCAGACAAAAGATATTGATACTCCATTCCAGTGATCCCGATCTTGAGAGCCGCACCGTAGCCTGGGCGCTCTACGACAGCACAATTCCCAAGGGGCAGCTGCAGATGAACACAGGCGATTCCAACGAGCCGATCTACGGTTCCGTGCTTGACGCTATGCGCGACGGCTGGAACGTCATCCAACTGCCAACGATGCCGATCTTCCGCACAGGCTTTGAACATGACCAAGGACATCTGCCTTATGAAACCGTATTGGAAAAGAAGGTGACGATCGATGAGTAGCATAGAAAAGCAGCATCTCCTGACCGCCAAGCAAATGGCCGAATTTGCCGTGAATGGCTTTCTCCGACTGGACGAAGTCGTCCCGCAAGAACTGAATGAAGCTGCTTATAAGGAGCAGCGGGAATTCCAGGGCAACGGTTCCACCTACTGGAACGAATCGAAGGTGATTCAGGATATCTTTAATCTGCCCCAGGTAAAGGGAGCACTTCAAAGCTTTGTCGGTCAATATCCTATCTATGACCATTCATTTATGCATATTGTTCGCGCCAAACACCTTAAGGGTCAAGGCTATCATGCCGATTCCGTCATCGATACTCGCCCGTTTGGCTATGATATTCAAGCGTTCTATTTCTCTCACGACGCGCCGGATGAAATGGGGCCTACTCTGGTGCTCCCTGGTTCGCATTTGCGCAAGGTCAGCAATGGCAGCATCAGCCGATACAAAAATATCGTAGGACAAAAACGAATGGTAGCCAAAGCCGGTACAATCGGTTTTCTCCATCACGGCATATGGCACTGCGCCCAGCCCAACCATACGGATGAAACCCGTTATGTGTTCAAGCTGCGGCTGCGCCCCGGTCAAGAGCAGCGCAATCTGTTCAATACCGATGGTTACAATAGCGAGGAAGTTCGTGAGGTGTTCAAGAAGGCCTACCATCCTTGGTGCGGCGACGAAGCGCGTGTCAATCAGATCCAAACCGCCAAGTTCTGGCGTTTCTTATGCGGTGATGATAAGGTCGACACCTCATTTGAGGGTGCGCTCACCCGGATGGGCTTATAAGTAAAGCTTCCCAGCATTATGTGTCCAACACGTAGAGGCTGTCCCACAAGTCGATTGACTTCGGGACAGCCTCTTCATTATTGCGATGGAAATACTCTCATTCTGCGGATGCCTGCTTCACAATCTCGATAACGGCAGCGCGATTCAGCTTTTCTTCCCCAGCCTCCAGAGCCGAGAGTGTGCCATGAGCCAATGCTAACGGCAGCTTGCAGAAATCAAACACTGGGCCGGGCTTCAAATTAGCGACATAACGGTCAGCTAACGCCAGATTGCCGCGAGTGTAGGCGAACATTTCTTCCGTTCCCCACTGATCGGGAAAATAGTCGACTCCCCGTTCCATATCCTCCTTACGATTACGAAGAATATTAACCGTCTGTAAGCCGCGGCCAAAAGCTACAGCCTCCGTATAATCGGATTCAGTACCGTCATGCCATAACCATAGCTCCGACAGCAGCACGCCCACCGCACCTGCCACACAATAAGTATAGCTGTCCAAATCCTCTTTCGTATGAACCTGCCAATCCCTTTCAACCCAGCCAGCCATATCTCGGGCCATGGTTGAGGTTGATTCCCGTACAACGTCACTCGCCGACAACGGGCAGAACCGGACCCAATCCGCCAGCCGTAATGTGACCTCCGGCAGCACCGATTTATACGGGGTTAGCAGCGCTGCCAAGGCTTCCTCATAGACTGGCTGATGGAGAATATCACTGATCTCATTCAACAGCTTAACCTTAATTTCGACCGCCAGAGAGGGGTCATCCTCGATCTCATCGATGGCTCGCATGCACAGATAAGCAGAAGCTACAGCCTCCTGCAAGCCGGGCACAAGACGGCTGATCGGTATAAAAAAGGTTCGACTGGTTTCAGCCAATACATCCATCGCCTCTTGGTATAAAGCGTTCGTCTCATTCATTATGTTGGCCTTTCTTTATATGGATTTGGTTAAACTAATCTCACTTTAAGCATATAAATTTATTTTAGGACATTTTAGTATGTAAAAACAAGTCCAATTGCAGCAGACTGCCCCTTAATCACAAATTTTCTCTAAATACTCGATGACTTCCTGCAAGCTCATTTCGCTCATGGAATGAATCCTTAAATCATATTGGTCAAAAATAATCGATTTTGTAACCTCATTAGGTACAATGACACAATGTAAGCCTGCCGCTTTGGCTGCCCTTGCACCATTGGAGGAGTCCTCAAAAGCGATCGCCTCATCCGCAGCTACCCCAAGCTCCTCTATCGCTTTTATGTATAAAGCAGGATCTGGCTTTACCTTTTCGACCTGATCGCCTGTTTTTATCACTTCGAAATAGTCAAAAATCCCAAGCTGCTTCAAATACCCCTCCACCCATGTCCGATTAGAGCTGGAGGCCAGTCCAATTTTCAAACCAAGCTCCTGTGCAGTCTCCAGATAGTCCTTAACCCCATCGCGGATTTCTGACGCTTGTATTTTCACCAAATAACTTTCTTTGGCCAGCTTTCGAACGACTGCAGTTTCGGCAAGACCCACCCTAGCCTCAAGAAATTGATTCAGCAGCGCATCATGAGTGCCAATAACCTTCACAAACTCCTCTAAAGGATATTGAACATTGTAAGCTTGCAATACTTCCTTAAAAGCTTCATACCATACGGTTTCCGTATCTATAATCAATCCATCAAAATCAAATACGACTGCTTTAATCATGAAAAAGCCCCCATTCCTATGCTTGCTTTGCTTAGTTGCGATGCCATATGCTCTATCGTACCATAAAAAATCCAATTAAAGCTTGGTTCCTTATCCATCTATCGTGCTTTATCACTTTACCACTCTACTACAATAAAATAATAATCGATTATTCGGTTTATGTAAATACAATTCGCATGGAATCAAAAAGACCCCCAGCTCTGCTGAGGGAAACCATTCTTATTAATTTCATCCGTTTTCCTACTTGACCTCAGCCGCATAGGCTTCATCCAATGCCTGCTGACCCTGCTCCTGAATGCGCTGCAAGCCCTGCTCGACGGTAACTTCTCCTGTTAGCATGGCGTCAACCTGCTGTTTGGCAATGGAACGATACTTTTCAATAAATGTACCCGGTACGTTTTCATTATATCCGCCCTGCACCGTTTCCTCATATTTCACCTGATAAAAAGGCTCCAGACTGTGCCCATCCATCTCATGGGCGAACGCCTTGCGAACCGGCAAATCGTTGGAAGTCTTCGCTTCAATCTTTGCAGCCTCCGCACCATTGAAATATTTAATGACCTCCCATGCACTCTTTACATGCTCAGCCTGAGCGTTAATGCTGTAGATGGGAGATAAATAAAAATTGGGATTACGCATATGCCCCTGATCTGCCGATGGTGTGCCCACCATCCCCCACTCGAAAGCGGCTCCCCGCTGCCTTAGAGCATTGAGCTGTCCTTCATTGGAAATCGTCATCGCTGTGCGGCCGATACTGAATAAATCCTCTGCCTCGACATCCTCTTTTTCATATCGGGTTTTGCCGGGGATATAATTCCATTGCAGCACACCGCTTCGATAGCCATCCATAACCAGCTGATAGATTCGCTTCCAGGAATCCGTCTGCATCAGCAGTTTTTTTCCTTCAGCATCTATCATTCCAAGTCCCTGAGCTTGTCCTATATAATCAGCCAGATCCTGTGGAGAGCTCATATAGCCCATATGAAAGCCGTACACCCGCTCTCCTTTGCCACCCTCTGCCGGGAACCGCTGAGCCAAGCGGAACATATCCGCCCAGGTCATTTGGTCTGTCGGATAAGGGATGTGATAACGATCAAACAGCTCTTTATTATAAAACAGTACAGAGCTTGAGAACTTAGGAGCTAATCCGTATATACTCCCCTGCCCTTTGATTCGTAAATAATCGACCGCCGCCGGCAGTAAATTGTCCAGATCAAATCGGTCCTTTTCAATGAGTGCGGACAGGTCGTACAGCTTTCCCTGCGAAGCCAGCTTCTCATAATCAAAAGAGCTCGTGAACAGCAGGTCAGGCTTCTCCTGATCAATCAGCTTGGTCAGCTCCTGCAGCGGTTTTTTGCCGGGACCATAAATCCCCTCCGTCGGTATAATCTGGACCTCCAATTCAGGGAACTTGGCAGCAAAATAATCGGCATACATATATTCAAAGGTAGTCTCGTTGCCTATGGCAATACGAAGCACCCCCTTGGAAGCGGCGGCCGCTTCCTCAGGCTTGTCACAGCCACTTAATACAAGCGCAAAGCCTACGATGGACATAGCAAGCCAGTGCCATCCCGGAGTCCGTGCTGATTTGCTTTTCCTACTGAAAGCTACTTTCATGCTCAATCGCTCCTTTATCTGGTACCATACAGCTCCATGAATTAGTTTCGGCTATCAAGCAGCGCCGAGAACAGCGCATTTTGCGAATCCTCCTGCAGCTGCTTCAAAGCGTCGTCCAGCTTCAAGCGCCTTTCCACTACCGCTTTCATCTGTTTGACTGCCAATGGGCTGTACGCCTCCATGAACTTGCGCAGCACACGAGGATGAAGTCCCGATTCGGCTCCCACCGTGCTTGGCTTCATGCTATAGAACGGCGCATAGTTGCGGCCATCCTCAGGCTTTAAGGATTGCAGCCTCACTGACAAGCTGCCTCCCCCTGCAGAACGGTTCAGCTTCTTAATAATTTCTGTGCTATTGATAAGCTTGATCATTTCCCAGGCCGCACGCTGATGTTCGGATTGTGCATTCACTGCATATACAGGACCCAGCGTGAACGACGCCGATTCATTCGGTCTTGATAGATCAACAGGCTCGCTGACCATATCCCAATTAAATGAATTCATTTTATACTGTGATTTGGCCATCTCCAAATCCCTGCTGAGTGAATAGCCGGAATACGCCATTGCTGCCTTGCCAGTAATAAAAGGATTCCTTTTGTACATATCCTCCATTAAGATATTGCCCTGCGGATTCGCCCTTGGCTCAGGCTGATATACATAACCTTGGCTATACCCGTCAGCAGCGAGACTCCATGCCTTTTTCCATCCGTCTGTTCGCAGCGTTACTTGATTCCCATCCGCATTCGTCATGCTCAAGCCCATCGTTTTGGCAATTTGCCCGGCCAATTGTGAGGCTTCACTGTAATAGGTCGGCAATAGGCCATACACTCGATCGCCGCCTTGACCATTTGTCGGAAAACGAGCCGCCAGCTGCATCGTCTCTTCCCAGCTCATCCCGCTTTTCGGATACGGTACACCATATTTGTCGAATAAATCCTTATTATAGTAAAGCGCGTTCATCTCGTAATCGGGCGCCAGACCATACAGCTTGCCTTCTGCTGCTGTGCGCAGTGTTTCCGTAACGCCGCTGTACATGTTGTTCAGATCGTAGCTGTCCTGCTTCATTACAGGATCAAGCGGATACAGACGGCCTTCCTTGGCCAGCTCACCGTACATATTCGGGGACAGGTAAACGACGTCTGGTTTTTCCTTATCCAGCAGCTCAAGGATTTTGTCCTTATCGTCATAGCTATTCCACCCGTTATCCCCCATCGTAATGACCTTGACCTCAATATTGGGATAACGAATGGTGTAGGCTTTGCCATAGTGCATCATAAAGGTGTCCTCATGGAAATAGGCGACCTTTAAGGTGAATTCCTTTTCTGCATCGATAGGCTCCAAGGCCATCGGAACAACAGGCTTGGACATGGGACCGACTATACTTTCCAATCGTTCCCATTGAAAAAAGCCGATCACAAGCATCGCAGTTATAGCCAGCAGCGGAGCCAGCTTCAGCCACCGCCTGTTTGTCGGACGTTCCTGCATCTCAACACGCTCCTTAACTTTTTGCATTAAATCCTTGGAAAAGCCTGCTTCACCTTTGGGGATTGGTGAATTTGCCAGCTGTTTCTCCCAATATTCCGGTTCGTTGTGCTTCATATTGTCTCCCCCTTAGAAGTGCGGTGAATAAGTCCCGCTGCACGGCCAAATATCTCTGCGATCACTGTTGTTTCCATGTAGGCTCCATGAGCTTGCCGACCTTCACCCGCGCCCGATACAATCTGGACTTGACCGTACCCTCGGAAATCGACAACAGTCGGGCTATCTCGGTATGCGTCAATTGATGATGGGCATGCAGCAGCAGTACCTCACGCAGCTTGATCGGGAGAGATAGCACAACCAGCCACACTTCCTCGCTGACGAGTCGGTTCAGTGCCTCTGTTTCCGCTGAGGGGGCACTCTCCCCTTTGGCCAGTGGTGTTCCAAATGGCATAACCTTGCGAAACCAGGCCGAGCGCCAATGGTCCCTGACCAAATTTCGTGTAATCGTAAGCAGCCAGGTTTTCACGGAAGCCTCTCCCCTATAAGAAAACAAGCGTTCATATACCCGCACGAACACATCCTGCGTAATATCGTCCGACAGCTCGGATTGCCGTGTCAGAAAAAATGCATAATTCCATACATCCTCTCCATATGCCACCATCAAATCCTCTAAGATGACATTTTTGTCCATACCGCTGGAGAGCGATTTCAAATATTCAAATGCCACCCTTGCTCACCTCTCACACAATTGGACGAAGCATCGGATAAAAGGTTCCCTTTTCCAATTTTATGGTCAAAAAAATAACGCCGTGCCAACGCGAGAAGAGCAGCGTCAGTACGGCGATCAAGAAAACGTTCATTATTTAGTTTGATTTGAACCCGTAACCTCCGAGGCGCCAAAAAGTTCATAGTCCCAGAAGGTACGACTCTCGTTGCGCGTTGTATTCGTGATCGTATTTCCATCCACTTTGAATAGATCATAATGATAGCCCTCTACATACGCACCGTAGGGAAGATCTGCTCCATAGTCGCCATAAAGCTTTTTGACGTTCAGCTTTGTATCCAGAGCATACGTGCTGTATGAAGGCGAATGGGTTTTAATAATCAATGTTCCTTCACTTGTTCTCGGATAACCAAAGTGCGGAATCTCTACCTCCGCTCCCTGAAACAGATCGTTCACGGTTGAAATCTCACCTTGGGAACTAACAAGCAGCAGCTTCCAGTTATCGCCCACCACCCAGTGACTTCCATCCGCGTTATTCCAGGACCCACGGATTATTGAAAAAGGCAGCCCGGTAACGACTCCTCCCCGAATCAGATAACTGAGCTGGTATTCTTTCGGTCCTTGAAAGCGGCCTTTCACCGGTACATCGACGTTAATAGAAAGCGTCAGCAGCGTTTGCTTCTCGCTCAAGCGATGTGTCAAAGCACGGTAGGTCACCCCGTTATTCACAGCGTCAGGATACAGCGCGAAGAGCGTCTGGCTTTCACTCAAATACTTCGTCAATGAGGTCAGCTGCAGGTTATTGTAGTAGAGCTCATCCTGCTTGCGTTCCAAGGCCACCTCATCCTTATAGGTCCACATCCATTGCGATACATGTTCAAACAGCTCCCCTGCCGTTGTTCCTCTGATCCACTGCGGTGGCTCCTGTAGAGATTTTGCAATTTTTATATAGCCATATTCGTTGTTTTTGTACATATGATTTCGGATGTACACATAATTTTCATCATCATATTCGATACGGTCTAACAGGCGGGTCTGATCTGTTGTGATCGTCAGTCCAGCTATGCGCTCCCACTGCAGATTCATATGAAATAGATCATGAGCGTAACGCCAACTCATCGGAAAATACGTAATATCGCGGAATTGCAGCAGTGGATAGGCCTCTGATGCTTGATCAACCGGCTGTTCATATACCATAACGTTAAAGGATGCGACCGTTGCATTGTAGCTGGCACCCAGACGATTCGTGACGGAATCATCCTGACTCCATTTGTCTTTGCCCGGCAGCCCCTGCTCGTAGCCAGGAACGATCGTAAGTCCGCTTTGCTGATTCCAAGTGAAAGCAAGCCCTAATGCGCGCGCAGCATTCCAGGTAAGCGGAAAATAAGTAATGTCCTTATAGGTAATCAGCGGGTAGGCGCTATGCTCCTGATCGATCTGCACCCCATCCAACGTAATGGGAAACTCAGGGATTGTAACTTGCACTTGCCCAGACTGTGCCTGAAGCTGCTGCGGCAGCTGTCCAAGCAGCACGATGAATAGCACTGCTATAAATAAAAATCTCCACATCGCGGTTTCCTCCTGAATTTATAATTATTTTCCAATCAGTTAGACGCTGAGGTACATGAATTAGTTTCATATGAGTATTCAGGCCTGGAAAAATAACTGTTTTTTTATAATTAATCTTTCGCCTTATTGATCATTCCCGTGGTAAAATAAAGGTAAAAGGAGAGTCATGGATGCGAAACACAGAAAGCCATCAGCACAAGGGCAATCAATGGCGCAAGGCTATCGTTTATCTCATGCTGGGACTGCTAAGTGGCATTCTTCTCTGGGTGATTGTGCTGTGGGCTGCCTTACCAACGAATACGAATGTAATGAACTGAATACAGGGCTTGGAGAGTGAACGGATGGCAAACCAATTTTCGAGATATACGGAGGAACCGCCGGACCAGAAAAAGGGAAGAATACAAAAACATTTTTCGATACGGCTGAACATATTCTTTTTTGCTACCTTTTTGATTTTCACTGTACTGATTGTGCGCTTGGCTATTTTACAGTTTGTCGAGAGCAAATATCTGAAGGAAGCAACATCCGAAATTACCAAAAGCAATAGCCCCATCGCCCCCATCCGAGGTACCATCTATGACCGCACAGGTTATCCAATCGCACAATCGCGGTCAATGCAATCCGTATATTACCGCGTAGAAGGGCGGGCAACCGATAAGGATGACATTATCCGCCTTGCCAAGGAGCTTGAAGATATATTTGCCCGCTTCGGTAAACCGGAGCAAAAACGTCTCAGCGCCGGTGATATTCTCAAGCTGATGGATGTCGGATTCGACATGGATAAGAACAAGGCGAAGGAACCCAGCTATTATTCCGTTCCCCGAAGAATCAAAACCGACCTGACCAATACAGAAATTGCCTATTTATTGGAGCATCGCGACCAGCTTCGGGGCATTGAAGTGTTTGAGGATAGTATCCGCGTGTACGACAAGCAAAGCATATCGGCCCAGCTCGTCGGTTATATGAAAAGATATAATGCCGCAAGAAACCCTGTATCAGGGCTTGATTTCTACAAAAACAAGGGAGACGAATATTTGGAGGTGGAGGATGTCGGTTTCGATGGGCTGGAGCTGATGTATCAGGATGAGCTTCGCGGGCAAAAGGGTATCAAGTCGTATCCGGTCAATGCTCTCCAAAAAATTATTGGCCCTGCCACACTCACACCTCCGGAAAAAGGCCACAACCTGCATCTGACCATCGATAAAAATGTACAGCTGGTCGCTCAGCAAGCGATTACGGATCATCTGAATTTCCTTCGCAACCGCCGTTTGGCAGGCGATATCGCCTACGCACCCAATGCCCGCTCAGGCTATGCGGTAGCTATGGAGGTCAAAACCGGTAAGATCGTAGCGATGGCCAGCATGCCCGACTATGATACAAATACGTGGACAGGCGGCATGAGTACGGAAGAATACAACCAGATTATGCCTTTTATCAATAACGGTACGATCACAACCTCTTACCCCGATTATCCGGAAAAGGAGCGCAGCAAGCACCCATCTTCCCTGGTCTACATGGGCTCTACAGTTAAACCGTTGTCGGTACTGATCGGCTTGATGGAAAATGTAATCACACCTTCTTCGACTTACAGTGATGGCGGCTCATTTACGTTCGGTAAGGATAAACGAACCATCAGCAACTCGGACGGACACGCCTACGGATTGCTAAATCCAACAACGGCCATTCAAGTATCGTCCAATACGTTCATGTCCGCGATGATCGGGATGCCGCTGTATAACAAATACGGTGGCGAGAAATCAGAGGTACTCGACGTATGGGCTAAGTATTTTGCCGAATTTGGGTTAGGTGTCAAAACAGGCAGCAAGCTGCCCAACGAGTACGAGGGCTCCAATGAGTTTTATAAAAATGCCAAGTCCAGCAGCTATCAATCCGCTATGGTCTATGCCTCCTGGGGACAAAACGAAAAGTACACGACACTGCAGCTTACACAGTTTGCCGCAACACTGGCCAGCCGAGGTAAACGCATGATGCCGCAATTTGTGGAAAAAGTGACTCAATCGAACGGTGAGCTTGTTCGTGGTTATGAGCCTGTAGTCCTTAACGAGGTTAATTATCCTAAGAACTATTGGGATACGGTCATTAATGGAATGCGAAGCGGAGCGGAAGGCATTGAAGAGCTGCCCTTTCCTGTAGCCCGCAAAACCGGTACCTCCACACAGGACGTTCCGGGCGGACGTGTAGATAACGCGGTATTTATCTCTTTTGCCCCTATAAATGATCCTGTCCTGGCGATAGCCGTAGTCGTGCCCGAGGGTCGGTTCGGAAAGTACGGGGCTGCACCTATCGCTGCCAAGATGTATCAAGCCTACGATCAATATATCGGTGGTCTCAGCGCGCCTGCTGTTGCTGCCGGAGCTGGCAATGCAGTGAAAAGACCTTGATGCTGTCTGTATATAGAACGTGACAAGACCTTGCTTGCCCGGATCCGGGCAAGCAAGGTCTTGTTATGTTATACATTGTATGCTGATACTGCACACAGCGCAGGTAGAAGTTATGTCTGAGGGTGTGTGTGAGACTGGCTACGCAGTTTGTGATAGCTGACCTTGTTTGTGCTGCAGCTCTTCGCGCAGTTCATTCATCAGGTGATTAAATTCTTCCTGAAGCGTATGTAATTCCGAGTAATAGTTACCTTGTAGGCGATTAAGCTCGAAGAGAGACAGTCCTGTAAAATACTGATACTCCGTATAGCAACGGTTTGAAGCATCCACAATCGACTCATGATTTCCCTCGGAAATTCTCATCAGCTATCCGCTCCCCTGCAAATGGTATTTTTGGAATAAATAAAGCATAATTTTGTAAGCATTTCCATGTCAAGAAATAATTCTGATTATTTTTAATTTTCTGACAACTATGTATTTCAAGTTATTTAATAAATGATTTTTGTCTGAATCCATTTTATTGCATAGCATGTGTCGTCATGATAGTGTATCAATTAATAGATTGTATTAAAATTCCATGAATCAGAGATTCGAACAATCCATATTCCTATTTACTTGTAACTACACCTGGAGGTGAATCGAATGCTAAAAGTCAACCGAAACGACGATCGTCCCTTGTGGCTGCAACTGCTTGACCAAGCTATCCATAATATCACAACTGGAAAATGGCCACCAGGCGAATTGCTGCTTCCATCTCGTGAACTAGCCCTATTGGTAGGTGTCTCTCGCTCAACGATACAGATCGTTTATGAGGAATTGTTCAGTCGCGGTTACACATTAACCTCTCGGCGCGGCGGAACAAGGGTAAGTGAGTGGAGCTATATGACCTGTTCTTCAGAGGACGTTACCTCTCAAGGACCTGTCCCGCCCGAATTGCCTTCATTAAACGCTGCAGTTAACCATTTGCACAATTGGTTCAGAGGCAAAGAGCATCGGGAAGTGGAGATCGATTTCAGTCCCCATGAACCGTATTTGGACGAACAATTTCAAAAAAATTGGAGACAATCATTTTTACAAGCCTCAAACGAAACTGACCTGACCAGTTGGACTTACGGCAATGCCCACGGTTTCGTTCCGCTACGCGAACAGATTCAACGCTACTTATCATTAGAACGTGGCATCCACGTGCATATCGATCAGATTTTATTAACTTCAGGTGCCCAGCATAGTATAGATTTGATCGCCCAAGCACTTTTAAATGAAGGAGACACGGTTTCTGTTGAAGATCCCGGCTTCCCTGCTGCCTGGATGGCAATGAAATATCGGCGAATGAATGTTGCTCCTGTTCCTGTCGACGAATACGGAATACAAGTAGACCATATTCATCCACAATCCAAGCTAGCCTTTGTTACCCCTTCGCATCAGTGCGCGATTGGAGTCATTATGTCGGAACCTCGCAGGCAACAATTACTGCACATGGCCGTTCAAAATCGATTTTGGATTGTCGAAGATGATTATGACAGTGAATTTCGATATCGTGGTGATCCTCTTCCGACTTTGTTCAGCCAACAGCCTCAAAACACATTATATATGATGAGTTTTTCCAAAATGGTTGCTCCTGGTATCCGAATATCAGCAATCGTTGGTTCAAAGGAGGCTATAGACCAACTTGCTCGAGTCCATGAGTTGACCTATCGCCATCTTCCAATTATGGAGCAATTAACGCTTGCTCACTTTATCGAACACGGGCATTTCATGCGCCATATGAGAAGAGTTAGAAACGTATATCGGAGGAGACACGAAGCCATGACGAAGGCCATAGTCGCGAGCGGTCTAGGCGAACGCTTTAAACTAAGTGGCGTAGAAACGGGATTGCACATGCTTCTAGAAGGTGAGGATTCATTTGATGAGGAAACCGTTACTTACCAAGCGCTCGAAATAGGGATAGGTGTCTATCCGCTCAGTACTTATTGTTTGGAAAGCGATCGAAAAGGATGGGTGCTGGGCTTCGCAAAAGTAGACGAGGCTGCAATTGAACGGGGAATTTATCGTCTTGCGGAGATGCTTTCATAATATAAGCATCCCCGCATAAGTCTTATCTTTATCTGAATGAATGAACACGTACTAGTGTCATCACCGCTATCGTCCTCCGTAGCTATGGCTATTTTCCCAGTATTCATTTTTAATGCCTCCTTCTATTTCTGTTCAGCTTGTTGTAATCCACTCGTACTGCTTTGCTTTCTGCGAAATTGTCCATGAATCACCATATGTGCCGCCAAACCAGCAATAAGCCCCCAGAATGCACCACCAACTCCAAGCAATGTAACGTTCGCAGCAGTCGCCAGAAAAGTAATTAACGCTGTCTCACGTCCCTTGGGATTCGCTAAAGCATTGGTGAGGCTGCCACCAATTGTCCCCAGCAATGCCAATCCCGCTAATGTCGCGATAAAGGTAGCAGGAAGAGTCAGAAACAAAGCAGCCAGCGTCACACCAAAAATTCCAACAAAAATATAAAAAACGCCACATGCAATACCTGCAATATAACGCTTTGTTGAATTCTCGTGTGCGTCTTTCCCTGTACAAATCGCCGCAGTAATCGCCGCTGCATTAAAGGCATGTGAGCCGAATGGAGCTGTAAGGAGCGAGCCCAAACCAGTAACCGTTAAAATCGGATTCGCACTCGTCTTAAATCCATCATTTCGCAACACAAGCATTCCGGGCATATATTGTCCCGTCAAGGTAATAACAAACAGTGGCAATGCAACTCCCAATAAAGCATGAATCGAAAACTCCGGAACGACAAATACCGGTGATGCTATAGCCAGTTTGATATTACTGAAATCTGCTTTCCCAGTACTAATCAAAAAAATAAGACCGAGCACCAAAATGCCAACGACTGCGTATCGAGATGTATATCGCTTCAACACCACATAAGCTACAAACAGGACAACGACAAGCAAGGGATCAACTTTCGCTCCTCCGAATGCTGAAATTCCAAATTGCAATAAAATACCTGCCAGTAACCCGGAGGCAATGCCTGGTGGTATAAGACCGACTAAACGTTCAAACATACCAGATAGCCCCAAAATAATAAATCCTAATGCAGATATCATATAAGCGCCAATAGCCTCCGCATATGGGGTTACGGCTAGCGCCGAAACAAGAAAAGCCACTCCTGGTGTTGACCAAGCCGTAATAATGGGTTCACGATATCGGTAGCTTAGCCATATTCCGGTTACACCCACACCAATGGAAATCGACCATATCCATGAAGCAGTCATTTCGGGACTCAGACCCGCAACTTTTGCTGCCTGGAACACGAGAATAAATGTGCCCCCATAGTTGACAATGACAGAAATTAAAGCAGCTAAGGTAGGCGATATCAAATCTCGGGCGCGTAACGAAGATGATGTTGTGTTCATATGCACTCTCCTACCTCTTTCCTAATCGCCAGCGCGCTTTTTCGTTCCGGTAATAATTTCACAGCTTCTTTCTCGCATTCTGAAGCTTGGCTAGCCCATTTCATGTAGTGACGCACGGTTTCGAGATTTTCTTCGACAAAATGTCCCATCTTCTCCCCACTTTCTGCTTTTTACTCATGTGTGTTGATCGAGCAATCTTAGCTTAAAGTACTTTGGATTGTATTAAAACATCCAAAAATACTAATTCAATAAATCCATAAATGAATTCATAGTTTCGATTTCCAAATAATATAAAAAAACGACTCTAAAATTCAGTAAATGAATTTGAGTCGTCTTTTTTGATTACACCTATTCAAAATATTTCGTAAGAGGTAAGTTTTCCGTGTTCGCTCGTTGACTAGATTCGAACGATCGTGATATCAGGCGTGTAGCCGGTCGGACATTCGACCTCCAGCTGGATCTCTTTCGGGACACTTACCCGAATCTGGAACAGACGCTGCTGTGCATCCAGCTTCCAGGATACCTCGATGCAGCCTTGAACGGGCAGTGGGATTCGTCCCTTGGCATAACGCAAATCTCCTGGAGACGGCGCTACCTTGACCTGAGTCCAGCCTGGAGTTAACGGTTTGACACCGAGCAGCTGATCTCCCAGGAAATATCCCGGAGCCGCAGACCAGGCATGGCAGTGACTGCGTGTCAGCATGCGCGGATTCGCCCGATTTTCCTTAAAGCCTGGATACATCTCCCAGCAGGTCGTCGCATCATTCTCGATCATTTCGCCAAAATGTTGACGAATATCTTCCAGCACACGGCCCGTTTCACCGTATTTGGCAAGCGCCTCGTAGTAAAAGAAAGACATAAACGGACTCCCGATTTTCACAAAATGCTCCGGAGGTGCAAGCAAATACTCGCGTAAAATCAACTCGCGCTCCCCGCTGGCAATATGACAAATCAGTGCCACAACCTGCGTTTGCATACTGAATATAGACGAAACCCTTCCATCTACATGGATACAATCCACGTAAGCCTGCTGCTCCTCTGACCACAGATGAAGGTTGATCGCCGCAGCCAGCTGCGCGGCACGCTCCCGATACAGCACGGCCTGTACCCTGTCATTTGCTGTTTCGGCCAATTCCGCAGCTGCGTACAGCGTCTTCACCAAAAACATCGTTTGGTGAGTAACGACACCATCCCGCGGCTGGTCGATGGGTGCCCAATCCAACAGGTTCCAGCCTCTAAAGCTGAACAAGCCATCCTCGCCAATGTGCTGAAGGTAATGATCAAGCGTGTAGTTCACATGCGGCCAAATGTCCTCTGCAAACTGGATTTTGCCTGTGTAGTCGACATATTCCTTGCAGGCAATGACCCAGAAGAAGGTCCAGTTCGGTATGACGCTTACCCAGCCGCTTGGCACCTGATCCCCATAATAAGGAGTCTGTCCAGCCGACCCCGGCACCAACCGCATGCATCGCTCTACGATATCGGTCGCCCCGAATACATAATAATTAACTAAGGCTTCATTACGGCTATCACCCACCCAGAAGGTCTGCTCATAAGCTGGACAATCCACGAATGTATCCTCCATGCATAAACGGGTCGTATGGCGACTGATTTCCCATATATCATTTAATAAGGGGTCAGAGCACTGAAATTCGCCGATTTGTGCAACCGGGAAGTTGCTTTGGCGGACTGCTACCTTATACCACAGAGTCGGACGCACGGCGCCGCGTACGGTGACCATGAGATAACGGAATCCTCGGCGAACGGGCGATACATAGCTTTGCCTGCCTTCACGGCATGTATATCGCAGCGTATTATCCAGACCGTAGGTTTCCTGGCGCCAGCCATCCTGCTGGAACTCATAGCCATACATGTCGATTACCGTTCCCTCTGGAGCATTCAGCTCAAATTCCAGAAAGCCTGACCACTGCTTGCCAAAATCCAATACAAATTCCGTATCGCTTCCCTCAAATAATGGAGCCTCCACAGGTACCCCATTGGCCGCTGCCAGAAGCTGTAAGGATGCGGGAACGGCATGACTCACGGAATCCTGTTTCCAAATCGACATCGCAAACGTATCCGCCATTCGAACCAGACTTGGAGAAATGGCTTTCACCGGGTAGGCCCCACCAAGTAAATCTTCTATCGACTTAATCTGGTTAATCGTTTCGGTAACCTTGGACAAGGCTTCAACATAAGCCTCCGTCTCCTTGGCATCCACGACATCGGTATCCTTGATAACCATATGCTTATAAGGTCCTACCGTGACGACTGGCGATGGCTGCGTTTCATTGCTTAATGATGACGACTCCAAAGGTGATACAACCTCAAATGGAACGTTAGCATCCAACGCAATCCGGAAGGCTTTGCCATGGTCTTTGCCGGATACGTCAAGGAGCAGCAGGTGGTCTCCTGCAGTCAGCTCCACACCAAGCTCCAGCTTCGGATCTTCCCCGTCAAAATCCGATTTCTGATACAGCTGTCCATTAATCGCACAAGCGAGAAATGAGGTTCCCACCATACATAAAGTCACCAGTCCCGGCTCGGACAGACGTATTAGCGCCGCCACCATCCCGGCAACCTGGTAGTGATTGGCGTGATCAGCGCCATAGTCCTCCCACTGGTATTTGACATCGATAGCAATCGACCATGCCGGAGGTCTCGTTTGGTTCAACGATTCCACCCGTGCAGGGTACACCACTTCCTCAGTAAGCATCGGAATGTCTCTCTCCATCATACCCGTCCACGGTGCCGTACCTACCGGACCAATGGTATGTGCAGCCTGCCACCCACTATCATCGAATTTGGCCTCCGTCCAGCTGTCATCCCACAGCCTGCCATCCGTACTCTCGGCAAAAGCATGCTGTACGGACATCCGCGCCTGATGAGGATCGTGACCTGCGTGCAGCGCCGTTTTCCAGCTGGAGTCCGTCACAATGGATTTCCTTGGTTCCGAACTCCGTTTTGCCCCGGCTCCAGAAGCTTCACTCCTATTGGCAGGTACGATGCTGCTTGTACCTGACAAGGTCAGTTGTGCCAGCAATCCGCCGCGTCCCCGCAAGCTGTAAAAGGTCGCCACCCCAAAATGCAGCACCAATACAGCGATACTGTTTGGAGCTCCCGATTGCAGCAAATGAGAGATCTCGTAAACATCATAAGCATACTGGTGATGATACGATCGTACAGGACCACGTCCAACCAACACCCCATTCACATACAACACATAGCGGGTATCTGCGGATAGCAGCAGCTCGGCTTTTCCCATGGGGTCGACTACAGGGATGAACGAAGTCCTGAAGCACCTCCATTCGTTTCTCGGACTTTCTTCCCCTTCTCCCCAAATCCAGCGCGCCTCTGGCACAAACGGTAAATCGTGAACCGTTCCAGTTTCCATGTATTGCCCTCCTTAGATTTCCTTTAAATATATAAAACGTTCTTAGAAACACTTACTTCGTAAGTGGATGCTTGACTACTGTCTAATCTTATTTTAATATGATCGCAATGGAATATTAGGGTCTATACGGACATTTAATAGGGGTATTCTTCAAAGGAGATGATGGAGTATGGTTCAGCAAGCCGTTTTTGTCACCCGAGGTGAGCAATTTTTTGACAAAAGCTTTCCTATCTATGTGAATCGGGTTGCGGAATCGTTCCATCTTGGGATGCATTCGCATGATTTCTATGAAATTTGTTACGTCGGGGAAGGATCGGGCTTTCATTTTATAGGAGGGCAGTGCTTTCCGGTACGTAAAGGGGATGTGACCTTTATTCCAATTGGGGTTTCTCATGTATTCCGTCCCGAATCACCGACCGCCAAAACCAAGCTGATCGTCTATAACTGCCTATTTTCCCAGGAAGCCGTAAGTCATATGCAAAGCATCCTGCCATGGGAACCGGGAAGTGTGCCGCTGGACAGCATGAACGGAGACAGCTGGCTGCGGCATCGTGAGGAAAGCGATGAATTCGAGCGGATTTTCAGCTTTCTCCATCAAGCTTTCTCCGCCAAAAAGCCCGGCTGGCAGCTCCTTGTCTATGGAGGGATGCTCCAGCTGAACGGTTTACTGTTCCATACAGCACGACCGATGTCCAATCCCGCAAGTTTACCGACCCTGAGTGCCAGTAATGAACCCTTCGCTCAAGCTTTGGCCATGATGGAACGTGATTTTGCTCATCCTTTGACGGCCTCCATGGTTGCTTCAGCGATTAAGGTCAGTGAACGCCACTTGTCACGACTGATCAAAGCCCGAACAGGAATGACCTTTGTTGGTCTGCTCCAGCATCTGCGTATTCGCGAGGCTTGTTTTCTTCTCAGGGAAACCACCTTTAAGGTAAGTGATATCGCTTCTCGTGCCGGATATCAGGATATAAAGTTTTTTAATCGTTTGTTTAAAAGCAAAACAGGTGTCACCCCAAGGCAATACCGGGACTCCACCTGTTGAAATGCGATTTATTTATCCGGAGGTTATACCTAATCCGGTACCCTGTCTAAGACTTTGCCTTGCTCTGCCGATGATACAGCACGCCGAAGCCCAGCAGCAGGACTCCCATGACACCGAAGCCGCCAGTAAGACCAATAACTGTCGTCATCATACCAAACAGCAGCGGATTCGTTAATTGCACGATCCGGTTGGACATGGTGCGGATACTCATCCCCAAGCCCCGTTCGCTTGGCTTCACGGTTTGTGACACCATCATGAGTGCAACGGGTTGATTGACGCTCGTACAAACTCCCCAAATAAATACATTGGCAGCAAGCAGCCCATACCCGGTATTCAGCAGTAGTGCCAGTAAGCAGCCAGCTCCGCTAAAAATACTGATCATCATAATTTTATGATAGCCAAGTCGATTCATCAAATACCCGGCCAATGGCCGAACGATCAGCGCAGCCAAGGCAGCCACGGACAGCATGCTGCCGATTTCAGTATGTGTCAGTCCTTTATTGACCAGAAATAATGGGAAAAATGTAGTCCGCACATCGATAAGCATAAACAGTATGCCATTTAACAAAATAGCGACAGCAAACGGCTTATTGGTGCGCATCATCGCATATCCTGTTCCATAGCTCTTCCAGAGCGGTTCTTTTTTGACTTGTCCGGATTCGGAGCTTGGTTTCGATTTCTGCTTGGACTCTAAAGCTGCTTCCCCCTGCACAGGCTCTTGAGCGAGCAGCTTGTCCATACGACTCGCGTATGAGCCTGCAGGCAAAGCCATCGACAAAACCAGTCCCAGCAGATTCAATCCGACAAATAGGTAAAATACGAGCTGGAAGCTCCCCCAATCCGATACCACCCCGCCGACCGCCGGACCCGCCAGCTGTCCCATCGAGTTAACGAAAGAAAAGTTGGAAATCACATGATTACTTTTATTGGGATTGTGCTGTTGATTGGCTGCAAGCGAAGCGGCTACCTGCAGCGCTCCCCAGGCAAACATCCCACTGACCCCGTTAATGACTTGTCCGAGCAGTACGAGCAGGATCATCCCCTGTGAGCTCCCGACCATAAAAGTGACTCCGCTCAGCAAACCGAGCAAACAGCCTATGACGACAGCTCGCCGGGTGCCCATACGATCGATCCAGCTGCCAATGGGCATCCCGAACATAATCGGAATAAATGCATTCAGCGAAGCAAACAAACCAATCATCACCGCAGCATATCCCACACTATCAAAATATAGCGCCATGATCGGCCGCAGCATGTGGACGCCCAGCATGTATACAAAAGACGAAGTAAAGATCGACAGTAAACCCACTCCGGCAAGAAGCCTGCCCCTGTCTTTGAACATCATAGGATTACCCATAACTATCATTCCCCGGTCTACAATCAGATACGAAACGTACAGCCTAACGAAAATCCGATCCGCACAGCTTCCTGTTTATCATACCATATGATCTATCGGATGCGCTTCCATTTCATTCTGCTCCATATGAGCGACAAGCTCTTTTACAAAAAAAGCCGCAGCTTGCGACAAAGCACCATCCGGTATCGTAACGACCCCGATCGAGCGGGAAGGGATCGGCTCCACAAGCTTGAGCTCGACCAGCGTACCTGCCGCCAAATCATCGCCTACAAACTCCTTGGTTATAAAAGAAATGCCCATCCCCTTACGGACAAAATCGATCAGCAAATCCACGCTCCCGAGCTCAATATCCGGTACGACATCCAACCCATAGGTTTGCAGCAGCGCATGAAAAAATGTACGCGTCCGACTGTGTGCCGACAGCATAACAAAAGGCTGCTTGCTCAGCTCCTGAAGCGTAATCGGTGCTTGGGCAAGAGCTGCATATTCAGGCCCCGCTATGAAGCAGTCCTGGATTGGCTTCGTCGTTTGCACAAGAAGCCGGTCATCCACCGGTAGATGGGCAATTCCGCAATCGATCTCACCATCCCGCAGACGCTGCAGGATGGACTCCGTTTTTCCGTGAGATAAGCAGATGCGTATGCTTGGATGCGCCTTATGAAATTTATCGAGAAAAGGAAAGAGGAAATATTTGCAGAGCGAGTCGCTGGCACCGAGACGAATCGTCCCCGCTATATAGGTTTTCATCTCGCTGATTTTCCGCTCTCCGGCAACCAGCAGCCCGTAAGCCTGCTCCACGAATTGAAACAGTACCCTGCCCTCTTCCGTCATTTCAATTCCTTTGGCCTTGCGCAGCAGCAGACGTACGCCCAACTGCTCCTCCAGCTGTTTGATGGCGTAGCTGGCACTCGGCTGCGTAATATAAAGCTTCTGCGCAGCTCCGGTTATACTGCCTTCCTTCACAGTGTGGTAGAACACCTTATAGTAGTCCATCGAGCTCATGACATAGCACCTCTCTATGTGAAGTATAGAAGATAACAATTTTTTGAATGTCTATCTATTCCTTATAATAGAGAAAACATCCAAATTCGTAAACAAGGAGTGACACGCTGATGTCTGCTAACCAGTCACCAAATAATGGAAAGAACGATTCTAAACACAGTTTCACCCCCGATCTTCAAGCCCGCTCCCCTTGGGCCGCTCTGTCAGATAAGAAGGAAGTCGAGATTTATCCTCCCCTTCGTGTACCGGATGATGCCATCGCCATTCCCGGCAGCAAAAGCTGTACGAATCGTGCGCTCCATATAGCTGCATTGGCAGAAGGCACATCCACAATCGGACATATTCTTCGCAGTGATGATTCTTACTGGTGTCTGGATGCTTTGCAAAGACTGGGTGTGAAGCTTGAGGTTGATGGCTGCACGGTAACCATTGAAGGAACTGGAGGCCAATGGCCAAATCAGAGCGGAAGGCTGTATTTGGGTGCGGCTGGCACAGCAGCCCGTTTCCTGCCAGGAGCTTTGGCGGCAAGTGCTGAAGGGAATTGGTTGATCGAAGGCAGCCAACGTCTAAGCGAGCGTCCGATTCGGCCATTGATTGAAGCCCTTCAGCAGTTGGGTGCAAGCATCGAATATAAGGCTCTTGATGGGCAGCTGCCTATAGAAATTCAGGCACATGGGCTTCGTGGGGGCAATGTACATGTATCCGGTTCTGTCTCCAGTCAATTCATAAGCGGGCTGCTGCTTGCTAGTCCATATGCGAGGCAAGCCACACGAATCAGAATCACAGACACCATCGTCCAGCACGCATATGTAAGTTTAACGATAAGCCTGATGAAGCAATTTGGTGTTACCGTAACGCACCATGAACAATTGAATGAATACGAAATTTTGCCGCAGGTGTACGCAGCCCAGACGCTGATACTCGAAGCCGATGCATCAACCAGCTGCTACGCGCTGGCCTACGCTGCACTAACCGGTGGTCATGTGAGGATAACCAATCTTCCAGACCAAACGAACCAACCGGATCTCGGTATGCTGGAGGTTTTTGAACAAATGGGCTGCCGTATTCAGAAGAGTGCCGCCGGTATTGAGCTATGGGGAGCACAGCAATTAAAGGGTGGTTTTACGATCAGTATGAAGGAAATGTCGGATCAGACGATGACTTTGGCAGCCATGGCTATCTTTGCCGATGCGCCGATTACAATTACGGAGGTCGGCCATATTCGAGCACATGAATGCGACCGCATACAGGCCATGTGCGAATCGCTTGGCCGTCTCGGGATTCAGGTCGATGAGCACCCTGACGGAATGACAATCTATCCCGGCACCCCGCAGCCTGCTGTACTGCCAACCTATGATGATCATCGTATGGCGATGTCGCTTACCCTGATCGGCTCTCGCATCGGTGGTATCCGTCTACTGGACCCCGGCTGTGTATCCAAGACGTATCCGCGCTTTTTCGAGGATATGGAGTTGCTTGGGCTGCAGGTGCATAGATGCTGATGATGTATTTGCAAACAATATGCCAGAGGATGCGTCCCCTAGAACACGGTACACCAAAAAGGCCAACCGGAGCTTCCGGTTGACCTCATCCTGCAAGGAGCACCTCTCTGGGTGCTCCTTGCTCTGCTTCTTTTCACCCAATTATCCCAATAACACGGCTGCCTGTTGTTCAAGTTTCTTTAAGACTGCTTCCAGCTCAGTAATCTCAGCCGAAGTCATATTTAATTGAGGTGCTTTCATCAAACCGGCATCAACACCTCTGAGCTTGAGAGCTTCTTTAAAGTAGGACATGTTGCTTCCACTCTTCAATGCTTCGCAAAACTGGGTAGCCAGCCTTTGCATCTTTCTTGCTTTATCCAAATCATTGTCTTTATAGGCGTTGTAGACGGCTACGAATGGTTCAGGGTATACGCAGGATACACCTGATACAACACCCTCACAGCCCATAGCCAATGCAGGCAAAAACAGGCGGTCAGCACCCGGCACTACCGAGAAATCACCTTGATTAACGGTAAGATACTCGTTCACTCTTAAAAAGTCGGGATAGCTGTATTTGATGCCTATCACATTCTTACATTGGTCAGCCACACGCTGAGCCACATCCGGTTTGATATCATTCGCCGCACATTGCGGAATGCTGTACAAATATACAGGAAAATGATCCGGTACGCTGGAAGCAACATTGATGAAATACGTTTCCAGCTCTTTATCGTTTGCTCCAAAAAACACAGGTGTAACGACGCCGATCCCGTCCGCGCCAATCTCATAAGCATGCTTAGCCAGAGCAATGGTCTCTTCTTCGTTCATTGCACCGACATGAATATAGACAGTTACACGTTGATTTGCCTTTTGGACAACGGCCTGGGCAACTTTTTTCCGTTCCTCTACCGAAAGTCTCAGCATCTCCCCTGTTGTACCGAGCGGGTACAAGCAATGAACGCCCTTGGAAATTAAAAATTCCGTCAGCTCCTCCACTTTATCGATCTGAACATGGCCTTGCTCATCGAACGGAGTCACCATAGCTGTCGTTACACCATATAAATGTTTCATTTGTCCTATCTCCTTAATGATCAGATGATCTTTATCATTACTAGCGCTATGTTGATCAAGAGTGCCCAACAAACAACGGCGGTACTGCCAAATTGCCCAATTCATCAAATTTAAAAGGTATAGTATCTCCCATAACAGACAGCGTGGAACAGCCACTCAAAGCCTCAGCGTACGTATCCGATACGTAAATATGCTGCAAAAATAATGTATTTTTAATCCAAACGATTTTAACATTTTCCGGAACAATTTTGTTGCACGTTTGAATGGCGATATTCAAGGCATCACGGTCCGAAGGCATCGTAACCGGTATTTTGGCACCTGTCAGAACGGTTGAAGTGATACAATTCGTATAGGTTTTGTTAAAATCAATCTTATCCACCAGCCGTCTTGTCGTAATATCCGCCAACCCAATCCCTGTAGCATTTCCATGAGATGGATAGGTTAAATCGCGGACAAACACTTTTTGAATAGACGGAGCTTCAACAGGATGATGAATCGGTCCGCCAAATCGGCCCGTAATGTTGGGGTCCATTCCGGCTCCGCTGATGTTCTTGCCTATCTCATCGATGATCAGCACATCTATCTGATCCAGATGAATTCGTGGCATATAGGTTTTAGCTATAGCCAGCAGCTCGGGCTCCTTGGCAGCTATTTCTTCGGAGGTAAGGATTTGGATGTCCGCTATTTCGTCATACGCATTCTCAAGGATGGCAACCCCTAACACAATGGGTGTCTTCGCCAACAAAATAGCGCCTGCTTCCGGAATCAACGCTGCAAACGAGTCGAAGCCCTGGCTGTGCAGAGCTGCTGCTCCTTTATGCTTGCCTAAGCCAATCGCTGCCATTTTGAGCAGCCCGCTTTCCACAGCGCCCTTAAAATCGGTATGGGCTTTAATTCGTCCCACCATGACAACTGCATCCGCTTCAAAGGCATTCCGATCAAAGTACAACGGGATACCACCGTTCGTCATCCCTACCTCAACCGTATCCATCGAGCTGACAACAGGCGCTCCAACCTCAGCTTCCGTAATTCCGTATTCCGCCAATATCTCGATTTGGCCTTCGGCAGAGGCTCCACCGTGGCTGCCCATAGCGGGAACGATAAACGGCTCCCCTCCATAATGCTTAATCATCGCGATAACAGCAGCTACAACCTGCTGCAAATCAGCAATGCCCCGACTGCCAACTGCCACTGCGACCTTCATGCCGCTGCCAATTTTACGATGAATATCCTCTAAAGCAAATTGCTGCTGTATAGCTTCCGGTATATGCCCAACCCTTTTACGTGCAAAATGCTGTTCAACCGGAATCATTCGGGGAAGAATTGTGTCCATCATATCTGCACCCGCCTCGATCTCGTAATAAAGTGTACTGCTGCAAGCTACGTGAGCAGGTTGGCCGGCTGCTTGTCATGGAAAACATCGAGAATCGCTTGAGCCGTCGTCAAGCTAACCAAATGGTACGTTTCATAGGTTTCGGCAGCCGTATGCGGTGTGGTGACGATATTGCTGATTTGAAATAATGGATTGTCTGCGGAAACAGGCTCCTGCTCATACACATCAATAGCGGCTCCGGCAAGCTTTCCTGATTTTAATGCCTCATAAAGTGCTTTCTCGCTAACAACAGCACCTCTTGCCGTATTAACGAAGTAGGAACCATCCTTCATCATCCCGAAAGTTTCATTGTTCATGAAATGATGCGTTTCCTGCAGACTCGGCAAGTGCATGCTCACTACATCGGACTCACGCAAAATCTGCTCATAAGAAGTCAATGTAACGTTAAGCTCTTGGGCTTTGTCGGCATTCGGGTATTTATCGTAAGCTGACAGCTCAACTTCGAAGCCTTGCAGCTTCTTGGCAACCATCTGGGCAATGTTTCCAAATCCAAGCAAACCAATTTTTCTGCCTTTAAGCTCCGCTCCGACAAACCGGTCCCACACTCCATTTCTTGCTGACTGCTGCAATGCCGGAATATTTCGCACGGCGCCAAGGATAAGTCCAATGGCTAGCTCTGCTACCGCGTTCGCATTTCCACCTGGTACATTCGTAACCTTGATGCCGTATTGCTTGGCCTTCTCCAGATCGATATTATCTACGCCGACGCCAAATCTTGCGATAACCTTCAGCTTGGGAGCGAGCTGGAACACAGCCTCATCCCATGTATCGACACCAGCGACAACACCATCGATATCATGCACGATATCCTTTAATTCCTCATACGTGAAGGGGCGGCCCAATCTATTTTCTATAATTTCACAGCCGTTATCCTCCAATAATTGTTTGGCTTCTGCACACAGCTTGGAATAGTTGGTCGCCGTTACTAATATTTTATTCACTTTTGTCATTATTTAACTCCTCCGACAGTCATTCCGCTGACCATATATTTTGAAGTAAACAAATACATAATGATGACAGGAATAGAAGCGATGATAGAACCTCCCATGAGAGGACCCCAAGCAAATACGTCACCAACAATCATATCAGCCAAACCTAACGTAATCGTTTTGTCCGCACCCTTGGTTACCACCACTAATGCATACAAATACTCGCTCCAGCACAACGTGAAGGCAAAAATAAAGGTGGCCGCAATGCCCGGTGCCGATAACGGAAATATAATACTCATCATCGTACGCAGCCTTGTGCAGCCGTCAATCATAGCCGCCTCTTCGATCTCCACCGGTATGGACTTGAAATAAGAGATAAGCATCCATGTTGCATAAGGAATCGTAATGGTTGGATATATGACCATCAGGCCAAATATAGAATCGTTTAGACCGATGGCAGACACCAGCATATACAAAGGGATGAACAATACAGCTCTCGGCATTAAATATGCGTACAAAATCCCTTTGGAAATGATGCCTCTACCTGGGAAACGAAGCTTGGATATTGCATAAGCTGCCAGCACACTAATCATAATAGAGACTAAGGAAACAATCAGCGACACTACAAGGCTATTTTTAATGTTGATCAGGAAATGCTTCTCGGTAATGAGCTTCACATAAGCGGACCACTCGAAATGCTTGGGCCAAAATGATGGAACCATATTATAAATCTCACCCTGCGATTTAAAAGAAGTATTCAACATCCAGTAAAGCGGAAACAAGGCAAAGATTAATAAAATGGCCAACGTCACGTATACTAAAATTTGTTTACTTACATTATTTTTTTCCATAGCAGCATCACCTACTCATTTGATGAAAGCGAACGCTTTGTCACATAGTTAATCAGCAGGATTAACGGCGGCATCGTAATAATTGCAATAGCAATCGCTTTACCAAGGCTCAAATTCAAAAATCCGGTCGTATAGCTAAGTGTGGATAAAACTTGAGTGCCGTTGGATGGTCCACCACGGGTTAACAGCCAAATAATTTCAAAATCGTTCAGCGTCCATATCGTTGTCATCACAGCCGCCAATATCGTGACTTCTTTAACAGAAGGCAATGTCATATATACAAATCGTTTAATTGCGCCCGCACCGTCCAGCATAGCCGCTTCGTACATCTCCCTGGATATCGTCTGCAAACCGGCAAGAATGGCAATACCCATGAATGGAATACCTCTCCATACGTTAACCAGGATGACCGAAAACATTGCCAAGCTTGGAGTCGCCAGCCAGCCTACCTGATGGTCGAGGATCCCAGTTTTCGTCAATATATAATTC
This sequence comes from Paenibacillus sp. FSL H8-0034, assembly GCF_038000305.1. NCBI lineage: Bacteria > Bacillati > Bacillota > Bacilli > Caryophanales > Paenibacillaceae > Paenibacillus > Paenibacillus sp. FSL H8-0034. The sequence goes on along the minus strand of NZ_JBBOBS010000001.1, from coordinate 1,196,688 downwards.
AACACGCCTCCAACATCTGAATAAATCCACTGCCATGTAAACACGGAAACGATGGTTGGAATTGTCCACGGAAGAAACAGCAGCACCCTGAATAGATTACGGCAAACAATTTTTTCGTTCAAAACTAAGGCCATGATCATGCCGAATACAGTTTTTCCAATTACTGCCACTATAGTAAACAGAACTGTGTTCCAGGCTACCTTCCAGAACAGCGAATCTTTCATGAGATCGATATAGTTTTTCAGCCCGATAAAGGTGGCAGGAGTACCCACTGCTTTATTGGTAAAGCTTAAATAGACAGCCCAGCCGAACGGCAGCACCATAACGGCGAGCAAATAAAGGAGCACAGGACTCAACAGTACGTATGCAAGCTTGCTATCTTCGTTTGTTTTCATGCTTCATCCCGCCTAACCCGCCAGACCTGCGGAATGACGGCTTTTCGTCACTCCGCTGCCAAGCTTGGTAATTATTTTTTGTTATAAACTTCCTCAATCTTCGTATGCAAATCCTTGACCGCGGTTTCAGGAGTGTAGCTTGCTTCCAGCAGCAGACGCTGGAACGCATCGTTAACAAGTCTCAGGTTGAAAATTTCTCCCGCCTTCGGATTGTATTCACCTGGATATCCAAGGAAATTAAAGCCTTTGACCGATTCAACGAAAGCTTTATTTTTCTCATCCTGCCATATAGGCTCGTTCATCAGCTTCGTATAAACCGGACCCGATAAAGGTGCTCCTTTTTCTATCCAAGTTTTGTACCAGTCGTTGGCCAGCATGTACTCCATAAATTGTTTGGCCAATTCTTTATTCTTGGAATCCTTAAAAATTCCGAGGTTGTTGCTGATTCCGGGAATAAAGACCCCTTTAGGTCCTGCAGGATAAGGAGCAATCCCGGTGTTTTCGTACATCTCCGGATTGTCTTTTTTCAACGTGCTGAGCACACTTCCTGTGTTGAAAATCATCGCAGCCTGTCCGCTCAAGTAGGCTTTGTTGTTGCCGCTGTCATCCCAGCCGATTGCACTCGGCGGCGTGCTCTTGTCAGTCAGGAAAATATCCCGGATGTATTTGGTCGCTTCAACCGTTTCCGGTGAATTCACAATCACGGTTTTGCCATCCTTCGTGTCGACGGAGCCGCCGTATGACCAAATGATCCCGCGCGTCAAAAACTCTGCATCCGAATTTCCTTTTCCATAGCCGATCCCTGCGCCGTATAACCCTTTGCTTGGATCGGTGAGCGCCTTAGCCATTTTTCTAAATTCGTCCCATGTTTTCGGAGGTCCGTCGAATCCTGCCTTTTTCAACAGGTCCTTACGATAGTACAGTACTTGTGATTCGGTCCAATACGGTACGGCATACTGCTTTCCTTGAAAGCTGATTGCCTTTTTCAGGCTTTCCTGAATTTCACCGTTGGTGCCTTCTATTTTTTTGACTACATCCGTTATATCCTCAAGAACGTTTTTACCGTAAAACTGGCCAACCTCCTGATAACCGAAGAACGATACATCGGGTACGGTTGAGGTTTCGATAGCTGCCGACCATTTGGGATAAAAATCTTCATAGGCAATAATCTCGACGTTGACATTCACATTATTTTCAACACCGAATTGCTTGGCCCGCTCCTGAATCATTTTGTTCTGGTCATCGAACAGCTGCTTTTTCATCCAGAAGGTTAAGGTTTGCGACGGTTTGGAGCTTGTATTTGTGGCAGCTTCACCTGTCGGCTTCTCTGTACTGCAGCCCGCGGCAACAGACGCGATTAAAGCGACAGCCACAGTTTTGGACACCCATTGTTTCATGTGAATAGACCTCCCATAGTCGTAAAATCTGTGCATGTTTTCTTGGATAGCAAGAAGTACTGAGCATCCCCTGCTCACAGCATCCTTGCCTCTGTATGTATTGTATTGCATCTAAGATAACGTTAAAATGCTAACAATTTAACATCGATAGCACTAAATTAGCAGACTCTATTCTCCCTCTTCGAGTCTCAAACGAAATTCCTGGGGGGTTACAAAATAGTATTTTTTGAACACCTTAATAAAATAATTTGGATTCTGATAACCCAGCTTTAATCCGATTTCATAGTTTTTCAGCGCGCCGTTGGCAAGCAGAGAAGCCGCCAGCTCCATTTTCAGACGCAGCACATAATCGCTTAAATTCTCGCCCGTCTCCAGCTTGTACACTCTGGACACATGCACAGGATGCATATACATATGGTCGGCAATCGCCTGCAGGGAAACATCTTCGACCAGATGCTTCTGGACAAAATGCTGTATTTTGCGGACTGCACCTTCACGATCATTCCTCGTCTCATTCTCCATCCCTTGCTGCAGCTGCCGGAACGAATGAAAGATCCACTGCTCCAAGGTGGCTATCGAACGGCAAGCAGGCAAGCCCGAGACCTCGGACAAGCCCGGACCAATCATATCCGCAAGCTCACGTCCATTCTTATGTGCAAACGAGCTGAAGGACGCATAGACCGAGAAAAACACCTCAATAAGATGCTCCTGGGAATCGGCCCATTTCATGCTCAATTCATTTAGAATGCTGACCAGCTTCTCGTGAGTCACTTCCCAATTCCCGGATTCCAGTAAATGAATGATATGCGGCGGCTCGTACAGCTTTTGCAGGGATTGAACGCCAAGCTGCTCGATTTCATCAGCTACATAAACTAACAGCTCACTTTGATTTCCGATACGTCTGCGAAGTGAAAGTAAGCTATCCTGGTACAGCTTCTGCACATCGCCAGGGAAGCTCCCCCATTTGTTAAGCAGAACGGAAACGGTCCCTTTCAAATAACGATTCACGTTCAGCTGCAGCTGGGAGCCCATATGGTCAAGCTGTTCTTCAAGAATTGCGATCCCCTTATCCGGAGTTCCGGTAAGCTCTGCCTGCTTATCTGGAGAAACCGTAGCCAGAAATACCAAATATCCATGGACATCTTTACTTGACCACAGCTGAAAGTATTCGCCGGATAATTCTTCGGCCATGTTAACAACCGCGTATTCCATTAAAGATAAGCTATAGAAGTCAAAATCGAGCATCGGACCTTCCAGTCGAACGAGCATAAAGGCAAACTGCTCATCCGTCTTAATGGACATTTTTAGAGAGTCAAGCTTCTCCATCAAACGCTGGGAGGCATACTTCCTTCCTTGGAGCATTTCATTTAACAATTCTCCTCTTAGCTTGGGAAGATTTTCCTCAAAGGCCCTTACTACTTGCTGATAGGACTGATTCTCTTCCTGCTCCTTGTGCAGCAAATCTACAGCTTCCTTCACCTTGCTCATGACATCTTCATCACTTATCGGCTTCAGCAAATATTCATACGTGTTATGCTGGATCGCTTGCTGGGCATACGTAAATTCCGCATGTCCGGACAACAGGATACACTTGATTCTTTTCCAGCTGCGCCGCACCTGCTCCAGAAGCTCCAAGCCATTCATTCCGGGCATTCGAATATCCGTGATCATAATATCGATCGAATTCGTCTTCAATATATCAAGCGCCTCGAAGCCCGAATAAGCTTTAAATACGGCTGTGACGCCTATTTGCTCCCATAGCAGCGTATCGCCAAGACTATCGACGACGAAGGCCTCATCATCTACAATCAGTAATTTAAACAACTCAAGCTCCCCCTTCGGTGGATGATTTCATATCTTCCCATCTCAACTCGACACGAAAACCGGTTAACGGAGACTGGGAAAAGGACAAGCCTGATGTGCCACCGTACATATGGAGCAGTCTTTGGTGAATGTTCCACAACCCACAGCCCATTTCTTCACTCAACGGAATTGTGATTCGCCTTTGCAGCTCCTTCAAGTTTTCAGGGGAAAGCCCTGGGCCCGTATCATCCACAATTATGGTATGGACACCGTTCTTAGACTCCCCGTGAATCCGCAGCATGCCGTACTCCAGACTATTTTCCATCCCATGAATAACCGCATTCTCAACAAGCGGCTGAATAATGAGCCTTGGGATCTCCATGCCCATCATCGCCTCAGGAATCTCAATTTCATAATGAAACCTTTGAATACGCAGCATCTGGATTTTCAAATAGTTTTCAATCAGCTTCAGCTCTTCACTCACCGTTGTCATCGTTTTCTCCAGCCGCGTGGTGTAACGGTAATATTCGCCCAAATTTAAAGCCATCGCCACCACGGCCTCCTGATCGCCTAATTTGGCCATGCTTTTAATATAAAATAAACAATTATATAAGAAATGCGGGTTAATTTGTGACTGCAAATGCTTTAAGGTGGCCTCGCGTGACTGTAACGTTTCCTTATACACCTTTTCGATCAGCTCTTGAATTTGCTCAGCCATTTCGTTAAAGCTGACGAACAGAAAATCAAATTCATTATTAGGCTGCTTCCTTAGTCGCGAGGAATACTGCCCCTGTTTAATTCTTTGCACGCCTCGCAGCAGCAATTGAATCGGCTTTTGAACATTGCGGTATAACAAAAGCGTCGCCAAAATACTTAACACCATTAACAATCCGACAGAGGTGTAAAATAAATTCCGGCTCGTTGTAATTGGGAAGAAAATGCTCTCCAGCGGCACAATATCGATCAGATACCAGTCCAGACTCTCGGAATGAATGTAATTCACGATATACTTTTGCTTATCCAATGAGATGTTCAAACTTCCGTTATAGGCAAGCTGCGACTGGTCCAGCTGTTCAATAATCCGGTTTATCAGTATGCGATTAGCAGAGTAATTAACGATAGGCTCCATACCTGTCCGGTATAAAAAAGGCTCCCTTTGACCCCCTTGCTTCAGCGTGCTCAGCATGTTTTTGATATTGTCATCCGTGAATCTCACCTCAACTAGCAGGTTGGTCAGGTCGGTTTCATGCACTTTGGCAAAATAGCTTTGATACATTCCGTATACTAATGAACTGCGGTGCAGCCATTTTCTCGAACCCGGATTAAGCAGATAGTTCTCCTCATAACGCACAGAATAATCGGGAGACAAGATTTCTTTGGAATCGAGCAAGTATAAAATGAGCTGATTATTCCAACCACTCGTTGCTGTTTGAATATTAAGGGTATCTGCAATCTGCAGCTGTTTTTGCAATAATGTACGGGACTCATCCGAATTTCGACTGTTAAAATATTGTTTGATATTGTAGTCCCGGCTGACCGTAACCGGAAACTTCGTCAATTGATCAATCATCATTTCCATCTGACTCATAAAAAAAGACAGCCTGTTGCGATTCGTGTCCTCCACGGTCTCTCTCACCACATTGACGCTTACCTGATAGGAGTACCCGTATAATAAAATGATCGGAATCAGCAGAAAAAAAACAAGAGCAATTACTTTGCCGAAGGTGTTCATTCTTAATTTCATACCCGTAACCTTCCCCCATTTCCTCATGATGTCATCTCTAAAAGTCCGGTGAATAAGTCTCGCTGCGCGGCCAAATATCCTTCCGGGATGGTGCTTACGAAGCCAGTTTGCTTAAGCAAACTCTCAGCTGTTGAAATCGTGAAGTTGGATGAAATTAAGCGGTTTATTCACGATTTCAAAGGCGAACGCTTACGCTTCTCCAGGATCATTTGGCCACTGCGCTCGTTCTTCACCGGACTTCTAACCTTTATTTTATTGTGTCCAGCATTTTTAGCTATAGCATTAACTTAACATTTAGGGGATTAATTTAATTGAATTCAGCAGGCTGCTGTACGCTGAACTACGCCACGTGGGGTTCGACAACTACGATATAACAACAAGAACGCACACTCTGGAGCTGCGTGCGTTGGAAAAGCGTATCAAACATATATCCGTATGCCGATGGTTTTACGTAATACTGTGCTTCTCTGGCAGCAGCATATTAATAAACCGGTTGGCCGCCGCAGATACGGGAACGCCCTTGAGTGTAACAATCCCAGCCTGCCGTGACGGTATGGGCTCCTTCAGCTTAATTTCAACCAGTACGCCCGATGCGAGCTCAGGCGATACGAAATTACGGATCACATAAGCAATACCAAGTCCAATCCGCGCAAAATCAACCAGCAGATCGATGCTGCCCAGCTCAATTTCCGGCTGAAGCTTCACCCCTCTAGCTTCCGCAAGGCTGTCAGCATAACGGCGAATACTGCTGCCCTTCTCTAACAGCAGCAGTGGATAGGTAATCAACCGTTCCATCGTAATCGGAGCTTGCGCCAGCGCCAAATAATCCTTTCCTGCTACAAACGTGTCCTGTAATTCCAATGCTTCCTGTACCTGCAGCTGTTTATCCTCGATTGGCAAATTGACAATACCAAAGTCAACCCTCCCCTGCTTCAGCAAATCAATCGTTTCCTGTGTCGTCCGGTTCGTCACTCGCAGCTTAACGAACGGATAATCGTGGTGAAACCGCTCCACATGTGGCAGCAAAAAATGCTTGCACAGCGTATCGCTTGCGCCAATAGTAATTTCCCCGCTGTGCAGCTCATGTATCGAAGCGATTTCTTTTTCTCCAGCTTCAATGAAGTGGTACGCTTTCTCGATATATCGAAACAGCACCTCTCCCTCGTGCGTCAGCTTGACCCCTTTATAGGTTCGAAAAAACAGCTTGCTGCCCAGTCTATTCTCCAGCTGCTTAACGGCATAGCTCACCGCCGGTTGGGTAATATACAGCTCATCCGCTGCTTTGGAGAAGCTTCCAGTCATAGCGATTTTGTAGAAAACCCGATACCATTCCAAATTTTCCAGCACCAATATCAACTCCCTTTATATCCTATATCAATAATATCAATTTAACTTATATATTAATACAGATTATACTGAAACCTGTAGGAGCAAGCAATCTGATGGAAAGAGGCGATGAATATGCCGGTTACGGCTGTAGTAGGAGCTAATTGGGGAGATGAAGGAAAAGGTAAAATGACGGATGCATGGGCATCCCAATCGGATTATGTAGTGCGTTATCAGGGAGGAAGCAATGCAGGCCATACGATTATTAATGACTACGGCAAATTCGTGCTCAACTTGCTGCCTTCAGGTGTATTTGATCCTCATGTGATCAATGTAATCGGACCCGGAGTTGCACTTAACATATCTGATCTGATGAAGGAATGGAACAATCTGCAGGCACGTGGGATTCCGGCACCCCAGCTGGTCGTATCGGAGCGTGCCCAGGTGCTGATGCCTTACCATGTCCTCTTTGACGAGCTGGAAGAAGCCCGCCTCGGTGCGAACAGCTTTGGGTCGACCAAGATGGGAATTTCGCCGTTTTATGCCGATAAATATGCGAAGCTGGGCATTCAGGTCTCCGAGCTCTATAATCCAGAGCATTTACGGACCCGACTGGAGGCCTCGCTAGCTGCCAAAAACGTACTGCTGCAGCATCTATACGGGCAACCGCCTGTTCAGGTAGATGAGCTGATACCGGAATTAATGAAGCTGGCTGCATGGCTGAAGCCTTTTGTTACGGATACAACAACGATGCTGAATCAGGCACTGGCGGAAGGTAAGCACATCCTCGTTGAAGGTCAACTCGGCTCCCTGCGTGATCCTGATCATGGCATTTATCCATTTACGACCTCTTCCTCTACGCTGGCTGGCTTTGCCGCGGTAGGAGCCGGGATTCCTCCCCATTCGATCCAACGTGTTCTTGCCGTAGTGAAGGCATACTCAAGCTGTGTCGGGGCTGGACCTTTTGTGATGGAGCTTGAGGGAGATGCTGCTGAAGAGCTGCGCAAACGCGGTGGGGATGCAGGAGAATACGGCTCCAAAACTGGACGCCCAAGACGGGTCGGCTGGTTCGATGCTGTGGCAACCCGTTATGGCTGTGAGGTACAGGGAGCCACAGAGGTGGCTTTAACGAACCTGGATGTACTCGGTTATCTGGATGAGATTCCGATCTGTACAGCGTATGAGCTTCATGGAAAGACAACAATTACTTTTCCGGTGTCGGAGCAGCTTCGTTATGCCAGTCCGGTGATCGAAACGGTACCTGGCTGGAAATGCGATATTTCCCATATTCGCCGCTTTGAGGATTTACCCGAGCAGGCACAAGCTTATGTCACCTTACTGGAAAAGCTGATCCAGACGCCCATTCGTTGGGTATCCAACGGACCGAACCGTGAGCAGCTGATGGACAGAGTCTAGAGCTCCTCACAGCGAAAAAACCGCTTTATCCCCCTGTGGGCATATGAGCGGTTTTTTGACATTTTAACAACCAGAACAGAAACCATCGTTCAGCTCCATCTGATTTTATAACGACTTGATAGCTTCCAATACTTCGGCCACGTGCCCGTCGACCTGAACCACACGCCATTCTTTGATCAGAACACCCTGCTCATCGATCAAAAATGTAGAACGCTCCACGCCATAAAACTGCTTTCCGTCTCGTTCGCGCAGCTTCCACACACCGAACTGCTCGCATACCTGATGATCAACATCACTGAGCAGCAAGAAGGGCAGCTGGTATTCGTTGATAAATTGATTATGGGAGGCCAGATCATCCGGACTAATTCCGATCACCTCGGTATTTAATTGGCCAAATTGACCGTTAAAATCTCTGAATTCGCACGATTCCTTGGTGCAGCCAGGTGTCATATCTTTCGGATAAAAGTAGATCAGTACCTTTTTGCCACGAAAATCACTGAGAGAAATTTCGGCTCCATTCGCCGCTGGTAAAGTAAAATCCGGTACCGCTTGTTGAACTTGAACAGCTGTCATGGTTTGGGCTCCTTTACATGTTATTGGAATTGGTTTATAGACTTGCACATATGCAGCACTCTGAGATCGTTATTCCTATTTTACCATAAATCCCATCTGATATAAGAACTATCCATTTGCATGCTTGTATGTATCAAAACTTTAACATTTTGTCATACAACTGAAATGAAGAATACATCATTCCTTCATATAGTTAGGCTATACTAATCCATGACCCCCTTTTTAAAATATAGTTTGACTTAAGACCCGCGGCCCGTTGCTAGCGGGTCTCTTTTTGTCTTTATGCTCACCAACGGGCATTATCCACCACCCTTATTCTCACTCGAAGACCCCCTCCAATAAGCTGCCAGTATTCTCTAAATGGCCCGATTGTCCGTTTTTGGATAGCTTATGTCGCAATTAGACATGTATTTGGCCTAATCGAACATAACGTGCCAGGCAAAAATCGTTTATGATAAATAAACAAAACAAATAAAAACCAGTGTTATACTTGGTATTAGTGCGTGTTCAAAAAGTCGCCTTTCAGCACCGATTATGTTGCAAGAAGGTAGAGAAGGAGGAGCAGAGTTTAGGCAAAACCGTGTAGGAGCACCGCACTTCGAGCCTGAATGCAAGATTCGACGCCGAGTAGGCTTCCAGTGAAACTTCGTGATCAAAGGGGACTTTTTGAACTACCTCTATTAAGGTAGGAGTGATTTATTTAGACAAAACAGGAGCTGGTACCATTGCTAATCAAAACATTTGAGGGCTACCAAAAAGAAGGCTATCCACTCTGGATTCAACGTTCCTCCCACGGGCAGCACAATTTGATTGAAGAACACGGTCATGATTTTATTGAAACGGTCTATGTCGTTCACGGTGGCGGCATGCACAAGATTAATGAAGAATATTACGAAATTCGGGCGGGTGACGTGTACACGATTCTTCCCGGCGAAAGCCATTCTTATCTCGATGTAGAGGACAGCGGGCTTGAGATCATCAACTGCCTGTTCCTCCCAGAAACGGTTCGGGACGGGCTGCCGCTTGAACCGACCCAGCTGCATAGTCTCGCCTATTTGGCACCCTTTTATGACATTCTCGAGCATCTGCCCAAAAGATCGAGGTTAACCTCCCGGCAATCCTCGATTGTATTGGGATTGCTTGCGAGCATGATTCAGGAAATCAAGCTGCGTGATACTGCATTTGAAACCATCCTCAGTCATAAATTGATAGATCTGCTCATTCTGCTTTCCCGCTATCACTCACAGCGCGAGCTTGAGGAAACTGGCTCCAAGCCGCTGTCGAGCGGACACGAGATTCTGATCCGTAAGGTTTGCGCGTTTCTCGAAAGCAATTATCAGCACAAAATTACAGGCATCCTGTTAGCCCAGCATTTCAATATTAGCCAACGGCATCTGAACAGGGTATTCAGGCAGGAAACAGGAACGAGCATCACTTCCAAGCTGCAAAATATCCGGATGGAGCGCGCCAAGCATATGCTTCATGAAACCGAGCGTAGCATTGAATCGATTTCGCTGGCTGTCGGCTTCGGTGATACTTCTTTTTTTACCCGCTTGTTTGCACGAATTGTTGGAGACACACCGAGCGGTTTTCGCAAGCAGGCCAAGAACCGACGTATTTCATAAATAATCCATCACATATAGAGAGGAAGACCGGATATGCGTACACAGAGAGAGAACATACTGAACACAACACCAGACAAGAAGAGGTTTCCAAGGCAGCAGTCACTGCTCGCAGGCACCAGCATTTTATTGCTCATGCTGCCTTTGGCGTTATCCGCCTGCGGCGCAAGCCCGACTCCGGCCAACAACCCGGCTCCTGCTGCAGACAACTCCGTGAAAGGTCAGACAGAGGCTCCTTTAGAGGTAAGCATCATGACCATAACGCCGAGTACACCTACAGCAAGCGACGACAATGTGATCAAAAGAGCCATCGAAAAAGCGACCAATTCCAAAATGACGATACGCTGGACCTCCAATAATGTCTACTCGGACAAACTGAATATTTCATTGGCTTCCGGAGATATCGCTGATCTGACTATGATCAATAATCCTTTCACCAGCAATTTCCGCACCATGGCCGCACAAGGCGCATTCTGGGATATCACACCATATATTAAGGACTATCCCAATTTCCAAAAAGGTGTCTCCCCCATAGCATGGGAATCTACCAAAATGGCCGACGGTAAAAACTACGGGATTCCTCGTGGACGCGACGAGAACGATGAAAGCTTTTTTATCATCCGCAAGGACTGGCTCGATAATGTCGGCCTTAAGCCACCTACGACAACAGATGAATTATATGAGGTCATGAAGGCTTTTAAAGAAAAAGATCCCGATAAGAACGGCAAAAACGATACAACAGCATTAGCCGCCTACATTCCGTCCGACGATACGACCACTGGAGGGGGAATCGGTCCCGTGCTGGGGATGATTGAAAGCTCCTTTACCGGCGTGACCGGAAGCTGGAAGCTGGTCGATAATAAGCTCGTTTATACGGCCCTGCTGCCTGAGGTGCGAAAGTCATTGGAATACAACGCCAAGGCGTTCCAGGAGAAGTTGATGCCAGAGGACCTGCTTTCCTTAAAAATCACACAGGTTCGTGACCTGTTCAAAACAAATAAAGCCGGAATCATTGTCGATAAATCCGGAACCGCGAGCCGAGTCTACACAACAGATTTAAAAAAGGTGGTCCCCGACTTTAAGGATACGGAGTTTTATCCGCTGACCTCCATCAATGGCTACACTCCGAAAAGCGCCGGATTCAACGGGATTCTGGCGATTCCCAAGTCCGTACCGGAAGCCAAAATGAAACGGATTTTGAAGCTGATCAATGACTGGATGAATACCGATGTGTCAGCCATCCAACGGTTTGGCTTTGAAGGTGTCCATCACCAAGTCGTCAATGGGGTAAAGGTGCAACTTGCAGACAAATTAAACGCCGACAATGCTTCCGATTTCAATCAAATTGTGAATCCGATTGATCCGAGTCTTGATCCCATACCTACCACGCCAGAGGAAAAAGCTTCCCAAGAGCTATTTGATAAAGTAAAGCAGGAGCGTTCCAAAGTGAGCATAGGAGATATCAGCACCGGACTGAATTCGCCAACAGCGCAAAAGGTGCTTCCCGATCTGGAAAAGAAAATTCAGGATCTGAAAGCCAAAATTATTTATGGACGCGAGCCCATCACAGCCTGGGACGATTTTGTCGCCAAGACAAAATCCGATCCGAACGTGATCAAGATGTCCGAAGAAATGACGCAGGCTTATCTTACACGAGTCGGTAAATAAGGTGAATAATCTGACGCGTGATCTGCGAAGAAACCTTTATTTGTACCTGCTGGCATTGCCAGGTATCCTGTATTTCATTGTTTTTAAATATGTGCCGATGTGGGGCGTCATGATCGCCTTTCAAAACTATTCTCCGCTCAGCGGTATTCTGCACAGCCCTTGGATCGGCCTGGAGCATTTTGAACGTTTTTTTGCCACCTCCGATTTCTGGCTGCTGTTCCGCAATACGCTGGCTATCAATACGCTGAGTCTGCTGTTCTTTTTTCCGCTGCCGATTGTAGTGTCCCTGATGCTTAACGAGCTTCGGGGTGTCATCTACAAAAGGATCATACAATCCGTCATTTATATGCCACACTTTTTATCCTGGGTCATTATCGCCAGCTTGACGTTTATGCTGTTTGCCAGAGGCGAAGGTTTGGTCAATCATGTGCTGGAGGCGGGCGGCTGGTCGCGGATTGACGTTCTGACCAACCCCGATCTGTTCTGGATCATGGTTACGCTGCAGTCCATGTGGAAGGAAGCCGGGTGGGGAACCATCGTATTCCTTGCGGCGATCTCCGGGATCGATCCGCAGATTTACGAGGCAGCGCGTATTGACGGGGCGGGACGATTGCGCCAGATATGGCATGTCACATTGCCATCGATCCGCAGCGTCATTGTCATACTGCTGATCTTGCGGCTGGGCGATATCATGGATGTGGGCTTTGAGCATATCTTCCTGATGTACAACGGAGCCGTCTCTCAGGTGGCCGAAGTTTTTGATACCTACGTATACCGGACAGGCATTCAACGGGGTCAGTTCAGCTACAGCACAGCTGTTGGCTTGTTCAAATCGGTTATCGGACTGATCCTGGTCATCTTGTCCAACCGTCTGGCCCGCAAGCTCGGCGAAGAGGGCGTATATTGATAGTATAAGGAGGAAATGCAAATGAAACCCCACAATGCTGGCAGTCTGATCTTCCAAACGTTTAATATATCCTTACTCGGGCTGCTGGGGCTGGTCACTGTCTTCCCGTTCTATTACGTGCTGATTGTATCGCTAACGGACCCTACGGAGTACATGCTCGATAAGTGGACGTTATTCCCAAACCATTGGAGCCTTGCTTCATATGAGTATCTGCTCTCCACAAAAGCGTTCCTTCGTTCAATTGGCAACAGCACCTTTCTGGCAACCGTAGGAACCGCCTGCAGCTTGTCGGTAACCTCTTCTCTCGCCTATGCCTTATCCCGCCGCAGGATGAGCGGGCGGCGTATGGTGCTGATGATGGTGCTGCTTACGATCCTGTTCAGTCCGGGTATCATTCCCCATTACATGCTGGTCAGACAGATCGGATTGATCGGCAGCCTCTGGTCTCTCATTATTCCGGCACTAGCCAGCGGGTGGAATGTTCTTTTGATGAAAGGCTTTTTTGAAAGCATCCCTGCCGAGCTGGATGAATCCGCGTCGATTGACGGAAGCAACGATATCCAGACATGGGTTCGGATCATTCTTCCCTTATCGCTGCCTGCGATGGCCGCCTTCGGCTTATTTTACGCGGTTGGGTATTGGAACCAGTTTTTTCAGGCGCTGCTGTATATCAACGATTCTGCCAAATGGCCCATTCAGGTTCTGCTGCAAAATATGCTGCTGAGTGCATCCAACACGGATCTGGAAGCCTACGATGTTACCCAGCAGGCTCCTCCATCGGAAATGCTCAAAATGGCTGCTGTTATTATTGCAACAGTACCCATTCTGATCGTGTATCCATTTTTGCAAAAGCATTTTGCCAAAGGAGCTATGGTAGGCTCAGTAAAAGGATAACAATTCAATGTATCGGAGGTCTACGGTCATGGTACCAACCAAACCCAATATTATATTTCTGATGACAGACCAGCAGCGATGGGACTGTCTGGGACAATTTAACGAGCATATTCAAACACCCAATCTGGACAAATTGGCAGAGCGTGGAATCACCTACAATCAGGCCGTTTGCCAGGCTCCCATGTGCGTACCGAGCCGAAGCTCGATGATGTTCGGCTTCTACCCATCGCAGCTCGGCGTACGTACGAACCATGGCGGCTTATACGAGGAGCAGAAGCTGCCCTCCGAACCTTTGCCTGAGCTGATGCGTCGTGCAGGCTACCATACAGCCGGTTTTGGAAAAACACACTGGAATCATGGACTGCATAACCCGCTTCCGCCAACCCGCGGGTTTGATGTACGGGCTGTGGGCCTTGCAAGGAACAGCGGACATTATGAACAGGACGCAGCCATGATGGGTGATCTGGAGCCTGATGGATTACAGGCCTATCACGAAGAAACGAAACATTACGGCAGCGGCGAGGAGAATGCATTGGGCTACATTGGAGCTACAAGCCAAATACCGATGGAGCATCATCGGGACGGCTGGGTTGCCGAGCAATGCCTGCGCTACATTGAGAATGGGATTGATCAGACCAAGCCTTTGTTCTTGTACTTGTCCTTTCTGAAGCCTCATGCGGGGTTTAACGTCCCCAAAGAGTTCGAGGACCTGTACCAGCTGCACGACATTCCCGATATCGCCCAGCCGCCATGGATGTATGAAACCGACACCCATCTTGCTTCCGAAGATGAAGCCAGCTCCGAGAGCAATTACTCCAGGCGCAGAGCCGTCTGGGAGAGGCTCACGGCAGAAGAGCGCAAGCGTACGACCCTGCGCTATTGGGCAAACTGCTCCTGGCTTGACCATTATTTTGGACGTGTGCTTGATGGTCTGGAGCAGCAAGGCATTCTGGACAACGCGCTCATCGTATTCGTCTCGGATCATGGGGAGATGCTGGGAGAGCGCCGTTACCGGTTCAGCAAATACTGCCTCTATGACAGCAGCGTTCGTGTGCCCATGATCCTGTCAGGTACATATGTACCTGAAGCCCGACAGGGAACGGTAGATGAACGTCCGGCTGAACTGATTGATCTGGTGCCGACCTTAAGCGAAGTAGCGGGATTGCCACGCAATCCACTTCTGCCGGGTCTGGATTTATTCGGCAGCTTGCAGCGTAAAGGAACCTTTTGCGAGCTGCATGGCAAAACAGCATCCGCACGCCATTCCACTCCAGGCTTGATGTGGCGCAAGAAGGACTGGAAGCTTATCCTTTACATGAAAGGTACTCTGAATGATGCCGTAGGCAGAGTAGACCAATTTCAAGGTGAGCTTTACCATCTTGCTGAAGACCCTAATGAGTGGACCAATCTGTATACCGATAAAACTCATGCAAGACGTCGGGAACAAATGACCGGAGAGCTGCTGATGCATTTGGCTTGCACCTGGTCGAGAGGCCCTATGTTTTATGATAGTCACGGGTTTGAGGCGCTGGACGTGAACGGTTGAGACCTTCAGGTTCTCTTTATGTAGAACGGTTGCAGTATTCCATAACCCCCTTTTAAAATACAGGTTTTCTTAAGACCCGCGGCCCGTTGCTAGCGGGTCTCTTTTTGCCCTGTTTCGGCTATCAAGCAGCAGGGTAATAGACAACATGGAAGGAAACCTTATCCGAAAGGAGCTTGATGACATGATTGGAATAGTTATTACTATTATCATGGCAATCGTTATTGGAGCTATTGGTTCCGCGATAGCACCGGGCGGAATGCCAGGTGGCATCTTCGGCTCAATGATTGCCGGATTCGTAGGAGCATGGCTTGGTAGCTGGCTGCTGGGAGCATGGGGTCCTGTTATCGGAGGCTTTGCCGTAGTACCTGCAATTATTGGGGCTGCATTGTTCGTATTCCTGTTGACTTTATTGTCAAGAACGATGAACAGCAGATCCTATTAATTACACAAAAAAAACAAATGGGAGTGGATAATCATGAGTACAGTATCAAATCGCAGCAACGTAATCACAGCAACAATTATTGGTGGTGCCGTAGGTGCACTAGTCGCTTTATTATTGGCACCGAAATCAGGTCGTGAGCTTAGAGAAGATATTAAAGAAACAGTTCAAACTCTGCAATCCAAAAGCTCGGAATGGGTGGAACAAGCCAAAACCACTACAGCAGACGCGATTCAGCTAGTTTCGGAGCATGGCTCAGAGCTGTTGGACAAAGCCAAGAGCGCTGCCGATAGCGCAGCTCAATCTGCTCGCAATGCTACTGAATCCATTGCTCAGGCCGTTCATACAACGACGGATCAAGCCGCGAATACGATTCATCGCGTGACGGATCAGGCTGCTGATTCCACACATAGGGCAACAGATACGGCAGCTAATGCTACCAATCAGGCCTTACATGAAACCAAAAAATTAGATGCTGTTGGCAGCAAAAACTAATTGAATGCTGATACGTACACCGTATCGGCATCATAGCAAACATTAGAACGGTTCCCCGCATGATAGGGAATCGTTCTTTTGCTGTGCATATAACAAACTTCAAGCTTCAAAACCTAGTCAGTCTAAACCCATCATTCGAGTGTGCGGAGGGAACGGGTATGAGACTCTGGCCGCTGTTGAAGCTCGTGTTCCCTGAATGGAAAGCTTGCAGCGGTTGGAGCTTCAAAGGCGGACGCTAGCGCTCCTCCACCCCATACCCATTCCCTTACTTGTTCTACTCTGAGCTTGGGGTTGCCTTCTTCTTGCAGAGCCGATCTGGAAGCAGATAAATGAGCCCTGTTGCCTTCTTTATAGTATTCAGGTACATGGGTTACTTCTTCCTATATAGGGACTCTGGCGCACCCTCCAGCTGGCCATACATGGGATCGTGTTAAAACTGCAACGGCTATACCGCTTTACCATCATCTTACCCTGCACCCATACAACCGTGGCCGCCTTCTACTGCAATATTTACTGCAATATTTACTGCAAGTTATACTACAACTTCTCCTGCAATAGGCTATGAATTAATACGAGTAATCAAATATGGATAGAGTACTTATAACGATGATAAACATCGGATTGGCGAATTTCAGACTGATCCAGGCACTTTTAATGATGTAAACCATCGTAAGAGCTGCTGTTTTCATCAAAATGCTCATTTTTTAAATTTTAACGATGTTTTTCATCGCATTAGCTCTTCATTTCATGAAAGATGCTTGTGTTATGATGCTTTACATCGTACCCGATACTTAGTTGATGGCAGGTACTCCTACTATGATGTTCCCTCATACCCCTCTTGAGAACAAGTGAGAGCAATACGCAACTTTTCCCTTCCATATATACAAAAGAGATGGTAGCAGGATACTCCCTGCTGCCATCTCTTATATTCGCTTAACCACCCTTGTCGGGTGCTTACTTTTCCAATAGCTGCAAAAATTGCTCCGGCTCTTTTCTTTCATTAAGCAGCTGGCCTACATGGAGCTTGGGTCGGTCTGGTTTAACAAAATGCCCATTTTCCAGATAGTAGCCCTTCTCTTTAGCGGTAGCGTGCAGCTTGCAAAAGTGTTCCGCCGCAACGATAGCTTCCTCCAACCGAGTGAACGTTTCCAACACATTGCCTTTTCCTAACGGATTTGATTTGGATTGAATACTTACCTGATAGGAGTTTGAATCTGTCTCATGCACCAATACATCGCTACCCTCACAGGTAATACTGTGTTTTATCGTCATAACATCCACCGCCTTTTCGAGTTGTACTACTGGAGTTCTTACTACTTATTACCCGCTGGGCGCAGCCCTGAATCAATTGTAAAACGCGCCCTCTCCAGAGGACGCGTTCTACAGAAATAATCTATGAGTTCTATACATCATGGCTACCTCTGGATTCTGCAAAAAATGTTTTCAGCTTATCCAAGGCTCGTTTCTGGATTCGTGAAACGCTCATCTGTGAAACCTCCAGCTCTTGAGCGATCATTCTTTGCGACTGGCCCTCCACATAAGCAAGATGAAGCACCTGCTGCTCCTCAGGCTTCAATTGACGCATAGCTTCCTCGATATCAAGCCGCCTCTCCAGCTGCTGAAAATCGTCTTTGTCAGTACCCAACAGATCACCGATGGTAGCCCCGTTTTCTTCCGTGGAAAGAGGTGTATCCAGCGAGACATAGTGGTAATACTCTCTTCCTGCCAAAATTTCGATCGTTTCCTCAACGGTTAATTCCACGTCAGCAGCGATCTCCTCTACATTCGGTGAACGCTCCAGGATCACTGTCAGGCGATCTATCGCTTCTTGAATCCGACCGCCCTTTTCCTTTACCCGCCTCGGCACCTGAACATACCAGGATTTATCCCGCAAGTAATTTTTCATATGCCCAATGACACTTTTCATCATATAAGGCTCAAACTGCACGCCTTGCGCAACATCGAATTGCTTAAAAAGTCGAAGCATCGACATTTGTCCCACTTGATATAAATCTTCGAAGAGGTCCGGACGATTGCGCGACATTTTACCTGCTGCCATTTTTACAAGGGATTCATACTTTAGCAGTAGCGTTGTTGCGACTTCATTACTTCCCGTTTCCTGATACTGTGTGATCAGCTCATGGGTATTGAATGCCGGTCTCTCAGAATTTAATTTCATACAAGTTCCTCACTTTTACTCAGCCATTTTGTCAAAATGACCTCTGTGCCTCCGTTGCTTTTCACTTCGACTTCATCCATCAAAGCCTGCATGAGATAAATACCCAAACCACCGATATTGGCTTCATCCAACGTTTGCTCATGCAAGGACTGCGCTTGCTGAACCTTTTCTGCATAATTAAAGCTGGCTCCCTCGTCCTTAACGGAGATCCGGATACCGGTTTCGAGCAGTTCAAATTTCACATCCATGGTTCCCGATCGCCCAGGCTCATAAGCATGTACGACTGCATTGTTGCATGCTTCGGCAACTGCAACCTTCATGTCTTCAATTTCCTCATAAGAAAAACCAACCTTGCTGCATAGACCATACAACGTCAACCTTACCACATCAATAAATTCCGCATCCGCAGGCAGAGTCATACAGACCATTCGATTGTTCCCATTCATATCGTCGCTTCTTTCCTTTCTAATTCGTATTATTCGAGGATTGTTGGATAAAAGATGTCAAGCCGGTCATATCGAATAAACGCTGAACCTTAAGCGGAATCTCCACCACTTCAATAGGTGCTTTCAACACGTGTCTGGCTTTTAACAAGGATAAAATCACACCAATTCCCGTACTGTCGATATACTGAAGGTCCTTTAGATTAAGGATAAGCTTGCGTCCTGTATCTGCTACATAAGGGTCAGCGGCAGCCCGCAGCTCAGCAGCCTTGGACAAATCCAATTCTCCCTTTAAATGCAGCAGCCAGCTGTCCGCTGTAGCCTCTTTCTCTATCTCAAATACATGTTGACGATTCATTCAAGTAGTTCCTCCTTCAAATCACCTTATAAGGGTGTACAATATATCTTATCTTTACCCTAACCCAAAGACTTCGAAACAGCAATTACGAATTATTTTGCTACCGCTGCTTCTTGCCTTCTATGTTTGATCTGGTGCCAGATATCAAGCACAAGTGGAATTGTGTTGATTGCTTTCGCAATCTTACTGGTAGTCGGGGAATATGCTTCACTAGCCACCTTCTCCTTAATGGTCCTCGCAACAGATACCGATGCATTTTTCACCGATTTTGTAATTTCATCCACCGCTTCACCGACCTGCTTCACTGAATGAAAAGTAGGCTCCAAGCTATGCAGTTTATTCAGCACATCCACTGTGACAGCATTGGTATGACGAAGCACATCCGATGCTTCTTTAGTAACACCCACAACATGATTCTGCAGATCGTGGATCGTTGTATTGGTTTGGACCAATAGAGCTGACATCGACCTTAAAGTTGTGATCAAAAACACAACCAACACTACAAAAGCCAAAGCTACCGCTGCAACACTAATTTCAATAATCATACTATTCATACGATATCCTCCTCCATATGTACCCCTGAGTTTACCTGCTTCAGTTATGTTACTCATTACCCCTAAGGCCGTTATTTGAACCATTGATTCAACCGTATTTTACAAGGGTAATGGAAGTCATAAGCAGGTATCACCAACAACCTAAACTAAAAGGAGAGATCTACTATGGATGAGTTCAAAACCGAGAAGGTCAATACATCGGAAACACGTCTGGACAAAGGACAGGTCGCTTCTACCTTTATCAAGTATGCGGCTTACATCATTATTTTCTTCGGCTTTCTATACTTTATCGTCAAGTACGTATTCCCGGCTTTTCATTAAGTGACGGCAGCAAGCATCCATCGCAGAGCTATGTAAAATAAAAGACGTTAGCAGATGGGGATTAATTACCATAATCCCCATCTGCTAACGTCTTTTTAATGAAGCCAATCATCATGCATTAAATACTCCTACTGATTGCCTGCATGAAAATAGCTAACGGATTTGATGTGATTATCATGAGGATCCATGAAAATTTTGAAGGCCATATTGCCTTTTTTATAAACAATCCCATCCTCACTAATGAAGTAAGGCATCCCTAGTCTGTCCTTAAGCTTATCAAAAGGAAAGCTGATCCCATCGATCTCAACTTTTCCAACTGCTGCACCGACGATAATGCTTTGAACTGCGCCGTCCACGACATTGATTTCACAGTCCTTGAAAAGGTAAGTACGCGAAGATTTTATGAATTCATCCTGGATCATGCTTAGAGGTTCTCCTTTAAGCTCAACAATCGTTTTTAAATCATCAGATAAAGCAATCCCGTTGACTGAGCCAAACCGCAGAAGAGATGAAGGTGTTTCGGAAGCCGAAGTTACAGCAGCCGTAACCTCAGGAGTCGTATAAGTGGCTGTGGTGATGTCTGTGGCCGCGATATTCTCGGCTAATGCAGACACACTTGTGGTTAGCACAGGATGTTCGTATTCCTGATATTGCGTCCATAAACCACCCGTTACCAGCATGGCTAATGGTAAACCCACTCCAAGCAGCTTATTCATGAGCTTCTCCTCCTAAGAGTTTTTGCCAAGCAACACCGGCTTCGTAAGCAACTTTTGTTGAAACTCCTTCATGAGCCATCCTCGCTTGAGTATTGCTGGCTTCAAATTATCTTCTGGGTTTTGCAAAGCTAGTCAACTATAGCATGTTAAGGTTTAACAGCTTCAGCCGGATTTTGCTCATCTATATGGTTTACGCAGCTGTTACCCGATTCGTGCATGAGAGAAGCTTAGCCAATCATTTCTACAAGCAGTTTATTGGCTGGAATATATACTTTAGGCAGTTTTTCACCTTTAGCATAAATAATTTCCTTGTCACCTATGACAGAAACACCATTGCTATTAGGAATTCCGAGGCTGACGCCATCATGAATAATTGCATTTTCACCAATAATTGCTTTGTGCAGCGTTACGCCTTGACCGATCACAGCACCCGGCATAATCACACTGTCATAAATCCGGCTGCCTTGACCAATCTTGGCTCCTGCCGATACTACGGAGCGCTCAACCATTCCTTGGATACTGCAACTATCATACACCAACGAGTGGCGAATCATACCTGTGGTTTCCTTAAAAAGTCGAGGTTCTCCACGTACAACTGTATGCAAAGGCCAAGCTTGCGAATGGATAGCAAACTTAGGGTTATCCCCCAACAAATCCATATGCGCTTCCCACAGACTGTCCAAGGTCCCTACATCCTTCCAATACCCGTCATAGGCAAAAGCATTCATCCTGGCTCCACTCTTCAGCATAGCGGGTATAACATCCTTGCCAAAGTCATGACTGGATAGGCTGATCCTTGCATCCTGCTTCAAGTATTGCTGCAAGAAAGCTGTATCGAACACATAAATACCCATGGAAGCCAGATTACTTACAGGCTTGTCCGGCTTTTCCGAGAATTCGGTAATGCGTCCATACTCATCCGTGTTCATAATTCCGAAGCGGCTGGCTTCAGCCCAAGGAACAGCTGTTACGGCAATCGTGGCCATAGCTTTCGTGTCCCGATGCTGCTTGATGAGCTTACTATAATCCATTTGATATATATGATCTCCAGACAATACAATCACGTATTCAGGCTGATGGCGTTCGATAAAGTGCCAATTTTGGTAAACGGCATCGGCAGTTCCTGTAAATCCATCCTTACCTACATGCTCCTGAGTTGAGCATAGAATAGCCACTTCTCCCTGCTCGCTGTCTTGAAGCCATGGTGATCCTGCACCAATGTGCTGGTGCAAGGCCTCAGGCCGGTATTGAGTCACAACACCGATGTGCTGGATGCCCGAATTTCGGCAATTGCTTAATGCATAATCGATCATTCGCGCAGCCCCGCCAAAATGAACAGCAGGTTTCGCTTTGTGATGTGTCAAGACACCGAGTCTGCGTCCCTCCCCTCCGGAAAGTAACATTGCCACACATTCCCTCTTGCCCATTCCTTATCACCAGACCCTTCATTAGTTTCATCTTTCCCTTTATGATCTCCTAATCTCTATTAAACGATGAGGAAATCATTGAAACATTGGGTTCAGAAGCAAAAAAAAGCAGCCCTGCCATAATGGCCAAGCTGCTGCTTCCTTATTTTGCTTATCCAGTTAAATTGTCCACTCCGCCTACCTTGGCACGTATCGTAAATATGAATAACGCGCCATTGGTGTAGTCGGGATCAAGGCGAATCGTTCCACCCAGCAATTCGGCCAGGTTTTTGCAAATAGCTAATCCAAGCCCGGTTCCTCCATACTTTCTCGTCGTCGAAGAGTCGAGCTGTGAGAACGGACGAAACAGCTCGTTTCTTTTTCCTTCCGGTATGCCAACACCTGTATCCCTTACGCAAAATTCCAGCTCGATTTCCTCATCGTAAGTTTTGAGCATGGCCACACTCAGATATACGCCACCCTCTTTGGTAAACTTTACAGCATTTCCAATTAAGTTCATTACGATTTGCTTTAATCTGGCTTCGTCACCAACGAGATACTCCGGCAGCTGAGGATCCACTTCAAAAGCCATGTCAAAAGACTTTTTACGTCCATCCAGCTGAAATAAATCAAACACTTCCTGTAAGCTCGAACGCAGATGGAACAGCTCCTCGCTTTTTTCCATCTTGCCGGATTCGATCTTCGAGAGATCCAATATATCATTGAGAATCGCCAGCAAGGAGGCGCCACTCTTGCGGATCGTCTCGGCAAGCTCCAGCTGCTCTGCACTTAGCTCTGTATCCATTAACAGATCGGCCATCGCCAAAACACCATTCAAGGGAGTGCGAATTTCATGGCTCATCACAGCCAGGAATTCAGATTTAGCCCGTACGGCCTGCTCCGCGGCTTCTTTGGCAAGCTCCAGCTCCTCATTGCGTTCATTTAAGAGTGCTGTCTGCTGCTGCAGCTTCAGCTGGGTCAAATAAATATGGACGAAGCCGGCAATTTTAGAACGCAGCACGTGAGGAATCACGGGCTTTACCATGTAGTCAATCGCTCCCACCGAATAGGCGGTGAAGGACTGGTCACGCTCTCCGTAAGCGGCTGTTACAAAGATAATCGGAATATCCTTGGTCCTTTCGCGGGATTTAATCCATTGCGCGGTTTCAAACCCGTCCATTCCCGGCATTTGCACATCCAGAACGATGACAGCAAAGTCATCGGAAAGCAGACAACGAAGCGCCGCCTCCCCCGAGTTCGCTTTGACCAAAAGATATTGCTGGTCTCCCAGCACCGCTTCCAAAGCCAGTAAATTTTCTGTCTGGTCGTCTACCAGCAAAATACGAATCGGCTCTATCATAGTCGCTGCTCCATTCTTTTGAGTCTGCTGTCCGTTCATTTCCGTTTGCAATACAGCTTTTCCTGCGGGTTCACCAGCTCATAACAATCTGAATATTTGGTAAAGGTAATCGTCTCTTTGTCACCCAACACAAGAAATCCCGACTTGCACAGGCTTTCGTAAATAAGCTCATGAACCCTTGTCTGCAGGTCAGCATTAAAATAGATCATGACGTTACGGCAAAGAATGACGTGGAATTCATTAAATGAACGGTCAGTTACGAGATTATGCTGGGCAAATACGATATTATTGCTGAGTACGGAATGAAAGGTCGCAGCATTGTCGCTGGTTGAGTAATATTTGGAAAACTCATTTTTGCCACCAGCTATAATATAGTTCTTCGTATACTCCCTCATTTTATTGAGGGGGTACGTCCCCGCTTGTGCATATTCCAATACATCCTCGCTCATATCGGTTGCATACAGGGTCGTACGATCGTACAACCCTTCTTCATGTAAGAGGATCGCCATGGAATACACCTCTTCTCCCGAAGAACAACCGGCGTGCCAGATGCGTATTGATGGCAGATTGCGCAGAATCGGAACGATATGCTTTCGAAAATAAGCAAACATACGCGGATCGCGAAACATTTCCGTTACATGGATGACTAGCTCCGATACTAATCTTTTCATACTATCATGATCATGGAGTACCTTAGCTTGAAGCTCGGATACCGACTGCAGACGTTCCGCATAGACCCGGTTCCATATTCGGCGTCGAAGCGAAGGATAAGAGTAATTGCGAAAATCGTAGCCGTATAATCGAAACATGCCCTCGAGCAGCAGCTGTATTTCTACTTTCTCCCGTTCCTCATCCGAAAACCCACGCAGCTGCTCCAGTACTCCAGATGGCTGTTTTGGTTTGTCCAATGGCATTGTCCCCTTCCCTCTGTACGTTCTTCTATGGTGAACTGCTGATTAATCTTATTGGCATAACCAAACACGAATTAACGAGAGCAGCTGATCCGTATGAATCGGTTTCGTAATATAATCGGAGGCACCGGCCTGAATACATTTCTCCCGATCATCCTTCATCGCCTTTGCGGTCAAAGCAATGATTGGCAGCTGTTCAAAGCCCGGCTGTTTACGAATTTGGCGCATCGCCTCATAACCGTCCATTTCCGGCATCATAATATCCATCAGCACGATGTCATAATCCGAATCTGTACGCAGCCGATCCAGAGCTTGCTTACCGGTTTCCGCAAAATTAACGATCATGTCAAAGCCCTCCAGCAAATTGGAGAGTGCAAACACATTGCGGATATCATCATCAACCAGCAGTACTTTTTTGCCTGTAAACATCTCTTCCTTGCTGTGCAGCTTGCGCAGAATCTGCCTTTTCTCCTCAGGAAGATTATCCTCAACCCGATGTAAGAAAAGCGAGGTTTCATCCAATAATCGTTCAGGCGACCTGACATCTTTTATGATGATCGATTCCGCGTATTTTTTCAACCTTAGCTTCTCCTTTTGCTCCCATACCTGGTGCGTATAAATCACAATAGGTAGTCCACGCAGCTCAGCGGCCGATTTGATTTGATCGAGCAGCTCAAATTCTTTTAAATCGTCAGGACCCATATCAATGACCATGCAATCAAAAGACTCCCGCTGCAGACATTGCCAAGCTTCCTGCCCCCCGTCTGCTGCCACAATATGTACGTCATCGTGACCGATAAGCTCCATCATATTATGTCGTTGAACGGAATCCTTGCTGACAATGAGCAGCTTGCGCGGCCCTTTCTCCAGAAAAGCTTCAATCTGGGCAAAAGCTTCCTCCAGACGATCCTTGCCGGAAGGCTTCTGCAAATAGGCAATCGCCCCCATAGCAAGCCCCTGCTGAACCTCATCGACGACTGAAATCACATGAACCGGAATATGACGCATTTCCGTATCGTTCTTTAGCTGTACGAGAATCGACCAGCCATCTATGATAGGCAGCTGGATATCGAGCAGAATCGCATCAGGCTTGTACTGCTTGGCCAAGCGAAGACCAGATTCCCCATCCAGAGCTATCAATACTTTGAAGCTGCGTTCACGAGCCATATCGGCAAGTATACTGACAAAATGGATGTCATCCTCCACGAGCAGCAATACACGGTCTTCTCCTCCAATGGAGTCCCGGTCATCCAGCAACAGCAGGTCGTTTGTCTGAGCCTGCAATTCCTTATGTGATGTCGGCTGCTCTTGAGCAGGCAGAGGCAAGGATAAAGCAATAACGGGATCAGGAGAAGCCGCTTGCCGCGGTTCAGTAAAAAATGCTTCCAATTCGGCAGCAGCAGCTATTTCCCGATTTCCGCTTTCGTCGCTTGGTATCGCATGATGAGGCACGTACAAGGTGAACACGCTGCCTTGCCCTTCCGTACTATCCAATTCGATAGTCCCGCCAAGCAGATTGGCCAGCTGCTTACTGATCGAGAGGCCCAATCCGGTACCGCCATACTTCCGACTTGTGGTGCCATCCGCCTGCTGAAAGGCTTCAAAGATCATGCGGCTTTTCTCTGAAGGGATGCCAATCCCCGTATCGGTTACCGAAAAGGCTAATATCGAAGGATCCTTCTCTACAGGTGCTATATGAACAGAAACGCTGCCCTCATTCGTAAATTTAAACGCGTTGGACAGCAGATTTTTCAAAATTTGCAGCAATCGCATACTGTCCGTAAACATATGCTTGGGTGTGAGCTTATCCACTTCAAATTGAAATTTCACATTTTTCTTTCTCGATATGGGCATGAAGGCTTTCATTAATGATTCCTTCACATCACATACGAGTATATTATCGTACTGAATATCCATTCGTCCTGATTCTACCTTGGCTAAATCCAGTACATCATCAATCAACCTGAGCAAGTCTGTTCCAGAAGAAAGAATCGTTTCGGCATACTCGACCTGCCTGTCGCTCAAATTGCCTTCCTTATTCTCTTTAAGCAGCTGAGATAAAATAAGCAAGCTATTCAGCGGCGTACGGAGCTCGTGTGACATATTAGCCATAAATTCCGACTTATACTTGGAGGCAAATGCCAGTTCTCGGGCCTGCTTTTCCAACGTATCTCGGGCATGTTCAATCTGGCGGTTGATTTCCTCAGTTTCCTGTATTTGCTCCTCCAACAGTCCCGTTTTCTTCCGCAGCTCATCGTTGCTGTGCTCCAGATCTCTCTGCTGCTTCTGCAGCTGCTTTTCGGACATCTGCAGCGCTTCCGTCTGCTGCTCCAGCTTACAGTTGGAAGCTTGCAGCTCCTCCTGCTGAGTAAGCAGCTCCATCGATTGATTTTGCAGCTCGTCGGTCAGCATTTGTGAAATACGCAAAAGCTCCTCCACACGAAGCTGTCCTTTAATCCGATGAATCGTTATCGCTGCAACCTCGTTCAGATGGTCCAATAGCTGCAATTCAAGCTCACTCCATGGTTTGACAGCAGCAATCTCATAGACGGCAATCACCTGATCGGTATGAGTAACCGGCCGAACGGCCAGTGAAACGGTAGGAATGGTACCAAAGGCAGACGAAATTTTAATATAATCAGGGGGCACATCGCTCATTGTTATCGGTTGACCGTTCTTAACCGCTTGTCCAATCAAGCCTTGTCCAGGTTGTACGTGCTCTACAGTAGGGTGCTCAGGCATGGCATACGTACCTTTCAAAACAATATTGCGCTCACTACCCTCCTGCTCCACAATGTACATCGCCCCGCTCTGAGCTCCCACAATACGACATAAAGCATCGATGAACTTCTCCGATGCTTCCTCCAGCCGTTGTGTATCCTGCAATTGCGTAGACACCTCAGCAATATTGGTTTGAAGCCATGCGCGGTCCGCGTTAAGCTTGTTCAATTTACGCTCATTGTGGGTCGTGCCTTCCAGATCATCCGTGATAGTATTGAAAATATGAGCAATTTCTCCGAATTCGTCCGTAGTTTTTACCGCTACCCGATACGAGCCTGAGCTGCCTCCCCCATTGCCAAAGTTAGAAATAATACCTGACAGCATGCCAAGACCACGGGTTATCCCCAGAACGATCCAGAACATAATAGCGACACTTAACAGCAAACTAACTATGGTTAGCATTCCTGTGTACATGTAGGTTCTACGACTTTCCTCCTGGGCGCTTTCCATAGCTTGAATCAAGGCATCATTCTGATACAGACTCGCTGCCGCGATACTATCCAGAAACTCCTGCTGATAGGTCAGACCATCTTCAGATCGCAAGCTATTGGCTTGATCTTTTTTATTGGCCCGGGTTAAATTGACGATATCATTTTTGTAATCCAGGAACTGCTTGCCTTTCTTCATCATATCTACTGCCAGCTGCTGTTCGTTCGGACCTTTAAACAAATTCTGGATCTGCTCCATCGAAGTGTTCACCTTCTGCGTAGAGGTACGAATCGCTTCAAGTATTTTGGCGTTGGAGCCCGGATCCTCATTCAAAAGCAAATTGGCCACATACTTAGCAAGCTCAGCCGTATCATTACGCAGCGTGGAAGCGATTTGTACCTTCGCATAACGGTTACTGAATATTTCATTCATGCTCTTATCCAGCGTAGTTAACCGGTTAATCCCGATTCCCGCCAAAGCAAACATCAGGAGCATCAATATGCCAAAGCCCAGAAACAGCTTTGTTTTTATTTTCATCATGTATTTCACCTTTCTTCCTGCAAACCTGATCGACACACCGGCTATCTCGCGCGGACCATTACCATACAAATATCATCCTCCTGCTGATCACGAATTTCCAGCGGCAGCAGCTTGTCTACGATATAAGCCAAATCTTGACCTGAGCAGGCCTTCAATCCATCCGTCAGCTTCTCAATTTCATCAAGTCCGTCTTCTTCCAGCGCCTCCAGCAGCCCGTCCGTAAACAGAAACAGTTCGATTTCATTATCGTAGGAGAGCACACCCTTTTGAATGTCCATTTGCTCAAAAAATCCGACCGCAAAGCTGCCCTTATTGAGCTGAACAGGAGGTTTGTCCCGTTCAAACAGCAAGGCAGGGGGGTGTCCAGCATTCACATACTCAATGGTTTTGTTATGGGTATCGATCACCAAATAAATCGCGGTAAAGTAATAGCTGACCGACGAATTTTTCTTATTCAGCTGACTCATATACCGGTTTAATTCGGCAATAACCATCTCAGGAGCTACAAAACGGGTAATTGTGTCCTGCATAACCGAGGAAATAAACATGCATACGAGTGAAGAGGAAATTCCGTGGCCCATCATATCCAGCAATATGATGCCATAACGATGATCATCCAGACGATACCAGGAATACAGATCTCCAGCCAGCTCGAATGAAGGATGATACGATGCGGATATGCTTAGCTCATCTCGATGAATCGGCTGACTCAGAACGCTGCTCTGAACCTGCTTGGCCAAATCCAGCTCACTGCGTATACGCGCCTCATTTTCTTTGTGCCAGTCCTTTTCAAACTTCAGGCGCAGGGCGACCCGAATTCGTGCAATCAGCTCCACCTTGTTGATAGGCTTCATAATGTAATCGATCGCTCCGGCTTCCAGAACATCAGCAAGCAGGTTCGAATCACCAACTGCCGTAACAATGATGATCGGTATATCCCGTAAGCTTTCCTGCTTCTGTATGCGCCGACAGGCCTCAAGTCCATCCATTTCGGGCATCATCATATCCAGTAATATCAAATCAATAGAAACCTTGGGCTGGCCATCTGATTCCGCATTCAATAACGCCAGCAGTTCTATTGCCGACTCCATCTTAATGAAATGCTCGTATCCCGCACTCTTTAATATTTTCTCGATTACCATTAGGTTAACCGGGTTATCGTCTACAATTGCGATGCTCATAGTGGGTCCCCTTATTAGTTGAGTTACGTAATTAATTCTCTGTTAAGTATAACTTAGTTCTACTATGTATGTAACCTTGTGTCGGTGCATTGAATCACGTTACTTGTTTCAATTACCATTTATAAGGTTAATGAACCTTATATTTTATCCAAGCGCTGGAAAAATTAATGGATGAAAGACTTCATGAAACCGTTTTCTTTTGTAAAAAAGAAAGGAGCGATATGATGAATAACAAGGTGAAATTGGTGACGCATGAGGAACAGGCGATTATGGAGATACGCGCTTTTCAACGGGAAGGTTACACACTGGAGGAAATTTATGTAATCGCCCATGATGATGGAACTACAGAAGGTCTTAGTAAATTAATGTCAACCAATAAAGTGGGTATGCATGAGCAAGGACTTGCAAATACGTTCACCAATTTATTTCGTTCTCGTGGTGACCAGCTGCGTGTCAAGATGCACTCCTTAGGACTATCCAAGGAAGAGGCGGATCGATATGAGCAAGAGCTGGACAAAGGTAAAATTATGGTGATGGCATGGAATGATGACGCTGACCTGGATGGGCTGGAAACGGATTGGACAAGCCTGCGGCGAGAGGATACTGCTGTGGCAGAACGTACGCGGATCTACACAACAGAGCGTACGAGAACACGAGGAATCTGGTAGTTGAATAAAAAGCCATTCCCTATGTGTAATGATAAGGAATGGCTTTTGATATGCAGCGGCATTAAAGATTATTTGCCTTGATGGAGTAAACTTAACAAATTCTCCAAAGCACGGGCGGTTTCGGCACGAGTGGCAAATGCCGCAGGCGCAAAAAGACTTTCCGTACGCCCTGACAGAAGCTTAAGCTCAAGTGCCGCTTCAATCGAAGATGCAGCCCAGCCCGCCGCTTGGGTCTGATCGGCAAATGATAATAGCTGAGTAGCTGTACCAGAACGGTTACGGACTGCTGACTGTGCCTGTGAATCATATGCGCGTACAAGCAGCACCGCAAGCTCCTGACGGGTTAACCGTTCATTGGGTGCAAAGTGATTCGAATCGCTGCCCTGTATCAGACCGGCCTTCACAGCTGAGGCCACAACAGCTTGAAACCAATCGCTCTCCAACACATCGCTGAAGGGCGCAGCTGCAGGAGAAGCCGGCAAATGAAGTGCCCTTGCTAGCATAGAGGTAAACTCCGCCCGAGTCGTTTCCTGGCTTGGCCGAAAGCGCAGCGGCTCCACGCCATTCACAATGCCCTCACGACTTAAGTTGTCAATCGTAGTGTAGGCCCAGTGAGACGGTGTCACATCCGCGTAGCGCTGTCCCGGAACAGGCTTATGGATCGTGAACGAGTCTACGCTGCTGCCATCGCGAGCTGTCACTTTGAACGTTAAATCTTCTTTGGCCACCGTGACTGCCGAAAAAATTTGCGTATTATCATCAAATTTAACCTTCATCCATGGGTAGTCACCCATATCATAAAACTTGGGTCCTGCTGTACCTCCAATCACATAGGTAGTGCCTTCTCCCTCTGCTACATTTTGGCCTTTATATAATGGCCAGCTGCGCATATAGGCATGGTCATGACCTGTCAGCACGAGATCAACCCCTGCTTCGTCAAAGATCGGTGTCCACGCATCTCTCACATCAAGACTCGCGCGTGCGGCATGGCTCTGGTAAGGCGAACGATGGAACGCAACGATTTTCCAAGGCAGTTCACTAGCCAACATATCCTCGCGAAGCCAGGCAGCCTGCGCCGATAAATTGCCCTCGCTATTGAGCACGGCCAAATGCACAGAACCGTAATCCAAAGAATATGCCAGCTCCTTCTCTCCTATAGGCCCGTTTTGCGGCAGCTGGAACTGGGCACGAAAATTTTTCGTTCCGGTTTTCAACACATCATGATTGCCAAGCGTTGGCACCATATTGAGCCCAGGCAGCTTATCTTTGGCCGCTTCAAACCAGCGTTCCCAATGTGCCTGCGAGTAACCAACATCGACAATATCACCGGAAAGCAGCAGGAAACGTGCATCTGGCTGTTGATCGAGCGCCTTATTCAGCATTTCGCCCCAAACGCCATACCCGCTAACGCTCGTTGGATCGGCCGCAGCTTGTGTATCAGACACAAATAAAAAAGTAAAGGGCTGCTGCTCCTCAGGCGCCGTTACAAATTGAAAGGGACCGCTCCATTCCCCATCCTTACCACTTCCCACACGATATGTATAGGATACACCCGGCTGCAAATCAACAGCCTCAGCCTCATGCATCAGCATCTCACCCACGTCAGAGAGAAACGGCACCTCCGTACCTGTAATGTGTTGAGCGCTATTGGAAGGAAAGCCGCCATAATCGGAGGTTTGCATATATTCGACAACTGTTCCCAACCGTCCCTGTGCTGTACGCCACGTAAAGCTTTGGGTAGTTTTGGGATCATGCTGCCAGGTCAGATTAAGATGCTCAGGAAGCTTCGTTCCGATTCCGACCGCCTGGACTCTGTTCGGTATTTTGAACGCCAAAAATATAAGTAAGAGCACAACCGCTAACAGCAGCAAGCCGATAACGCCCCTCCAGCTATTATTCATGGGTAAGCGTTCCATTTTTAACAGACGGTTAGCAGATTTTAGATGATTTGGCTCTCGCATACTTGCCGCCCCTTTTCGATTCTGAATCTAGTATTTCCTATTTATTGCCACTACTTTCCTATTACCACTAAAAGGCTATATAGAAACCTTGTTAGCAGCAGCTGGCTTCGCAGCCCGTCTCCAATTAGTACCGATAACTCCGGCAATGATGGCTGCGCCCCCGATCATCGTATCCAACGTCAGCTGCTCCTGCAAAAAAATAATCCCGCTCGTCACGGTAACCAGCGTCGATACATTGTTAAATACACTCATCTTGGAAGCCTCCATCTTTGACAATGCATAATTGGAGAGAAACGAAGAGCCCAAGGAAGCCATCACACCGAGATAAAGAATAGAACCCACGAACCACATGTTCGTAAAAGGCTCGAAATATTGCCCCAATGTCCCGTTTTCTACATGACGTACAATATTCATACCATTAAAGAATACAAAACCGATAGCTGTCATCGTAAAGGTGATGCTCGTCGCACTAATATTTCGCAGCAGTTTTCTGGCAAGTACCCCATAGCCAGCTAAAGAAATCGCGGAGGCCAGTATCAGCATGTTCCCCTGAAACCCACCGGATTGCCAATGAATCCCCTTGGACACAAACAAATAAGCGACACCTGCAACGGATAACAGGGTTGATAGTTTTTGACGCATACCTGGACTTTCCTTTAGCCAATACATCGCCATTAACAGTGTAAAAATAGGGACGGTCGCCTGAATAATTCCCGCCTCGGATGATGATGTATGAACCATTCCATAAGTTTGAAACGTAAAGAACAGTACCGGATAGATCGCTACCAAGGGCACAATGGCCATAACTTCCTTAAGCTTGAGGTTTAAGCGAAACCAGCCGAGCAGCACCAGAATCGAAGCTGCCGCAAACGATATTGTAAAGCGATGTGCCAGCAGGTCCACAGGATGTGCAGATTCCAGTGCCAATTTGACAAATAAATACGAGCAGCCTATGATGCAGGCGTAAAGAGCCGCGGCTGCATAAACGATTTGATTCGGTTTGTTGTTCATTTTCCCATTCTTCTCTCTGTACGCATGCAGTACATTGGATTTATCGGCCGTTATGGCTTCATAGTAACCGGAAATCAGCTGTGCTACAATGATCAAAACAACGATCTGTACCGATACAGATTATCACGGAGGAGTGAAAAAATGCTGAAGTACGGGCTGCTGTTGAATGAATTGGAGGCATTGATCAAAAGCCATCCATATAAAGAAGGGGACAAGCTTCCATCCATTCGCACGCTGTCGGAGCAATATGGCTATAGCAAAAGCACCGTCATCAAGGCGATGGATGAGCTTGAGAAGCGGCACCGAATTTATTCGATACCGAAGAGCGGTTACTATGTAGTAAAGCGTACGGTAAATGTGGAACAGGAGGAACCGATTCGGATCGATTTTGCCGGGGCCGCTCCGGATTCCGAAATTTTCCCCTATCTGGATTTCCAGCATTGCATCAATAAAGCTATCGATACGTACAAAAACGATCTGTTTGTATACGGCACTTCCAAGGGTCTGCCCTCTCTCATCCAGGTTGTTCATAAACAGCTGGCGAATTATCAGGTATTTACAAGTCAAAACCGACTTTTCATTGTTTCTGGCATCCAGCAGGCTTTATCGATATTGACCTCGCTGCCTTTTCCAAATCGAAAACAGACGATTTTGATCGAACAGCCCAGCTATCATTTGTTTATTGAGCATCTGACAACGCATCAAATTCCGGTTATCGGCATCACAAGAACTGCTCAAGGCATTGATTTGCAGGAGCTGGAGACGCTGTTCCGCACTGCGGATATCAAATTCTTTTATACAATGCCCCGATTTCAGAACCCACTTGGCAGCTCCTACAGCAAAGAGGACAAAATCGCTATAGTCGAGCTGGCCCGCAAATATGATGTGTACATAGTAGAGGATGATTATTTAGCTGATTTGGAGCAGGACAGCAAGGCTGATCCTTTATATGCATATGATACCACGGAACATGTGATTTATTTGAAAAGCTATTCCAAAATTATTTTCCCTGGCTTACGTATTGGTATCGCCGTCATTCCCGAAGTATTGGCGGATCTATTCAATCGTTATAAGCGTCTGCTCGATATCGACAGCTCCATGCTATCACAGGGTGCGCTTGAAATTTATCTCAAAAGCGGGATGTTCGAACGGCACAAGCAGCACATCAGCTCCTCTTATGGACAGCGGGCCCAACTGCTGGCGGATACGCTTCAGCGATTATGTGATCTGTATCCCGGTTTGTTCACTTTTACCCAAGCCAAGCAGCCTTGCATTCATACCCATATCATGCTGAACCCTACGATTTCCATTTCCAGGCTCGTGGCTCAGCTAAAGCCACATTCCATTATCATCGAAGCGATTGATAAGCATTTTTTACCACACTTCCCCAAGGCGCCGATTCTGAAGCTGAATGTTTCCAATGTGAAGGATTCTGCGATTGAACAAGGGATAGGTACGATGGTTAAGTGTCTGGCTTTTGCTACAAAAGCATGATTCTCTTTATGTTCAGTCGAATCGCTGTTAAAACCCAAAAAGAGCTGTGCGCAAACACAGCTCTTCAGGATTCAATTCATGAGCTTCCTACCACTCCGTAACAACGCCATCCTCATTACGCCATACCGGATTGCGCCATTGATGACCAATAGCAGCCATTTCACGTACCTTTGCCTCATCAATTTCAATGCCCAACCCTGGTTTGGTCAGCCGCTTTACAAAACCACCCTCGTAATCGAATACTCCCGGATCGACTAAATAGTCCAACAGATCAGACCCCTGATTGTAATGGATGCCCAGACTTTGTTCCTGAATAAAAGCATTCGGGGTGCAGAAATCCAACTGCAGCGAGGACGCCAATGCAATTGGTCCAAGTGGACAATGCGGGGCAACTGCCACGTCAAAAGCCTCTGCCATCGCTGCGATTTTGCGAACCTCCCAAATGCCGCCTGCATGGCTCAAGTCAGGCTGGATAATATCGACACCGCCGTGTGTCAGTAGTCGTTTGAAGTCCCAGCGTGTATACATCCGTTCGCCCGTGGCAATCGGTACGCTGGAGCCTTTTGTAATTTCATGAATGACCTCATAATTTTCAGCTAATACCGGTTCTTCGATGAACATCGGTTTGAACGGTTCCATCTCCTTGATCAGCACTTTGGCCATCGTCTTATGTACGCGTCCGTGCAAGTCGACACCGATTCCGTTACTATTGCCAATAGCTGAGCGAACAGCAGCCAGACGCTCCACCGCTTCCTCAATTTTGGCAGGAGAATCAATCCACTCCATCTCGGAGGTACCATTCATTTTAATAGCTGTATAGCCCTGAGCAATCTTTTCCTTCGCAGCTTCCGCTACGTCAGATGGCTTGTCGCCGCCGATCCATGCATACACACGCATCTTGTCGCGAACAGGACCGCCAAGTAAATCATAGACAGGCACACCCAGCTTTTTCCCTTTGATATCCCACAAAGCCTGCTCGATCCCCGAAATGGCACTGCTCAGGATCGGACCGCCTCTATAAAAGCCGCCGCGGTACAGCACCTGCCACAAATCCTCAATATTGCCCGGGTCCTTGCCAATCAAATATTCACTCATTTCCTCTACGGCCGTCCGTACGGTATCAGCCTTACCCTCAACGACCGGTTCACCCCAGCCGACAATTCCGTCATCAGTCGTAATTTTCAAAAACAGCCAACGCGGTGGTACTTTAAATAGTTCCATCGATTTAATTTTCATTTTTAATCTCTCCCTTATGAAATTCAGTTAGCATATCTTCCAAATGGCATTTCATCAAAGCTCGAGCCTGTGTCGGGTTGCGTTGTATAATCGCCTGCGCGATCAAATAATGAAATGAAGACGCTTTCTCATTCATCCCCTGCCATTTCATCGATTTACGTCGGCTGTCCACTAACAAGTCACTCATCCGATCCAGCATATGGGACATAATCTCGTTGTGCGAGGCTTTGGCGATTTGATCGTGAAACTCCATATCTTCCTTTAGAAAATCACGTTTTTTTTCCACCTTGCGCTTCATCGTCTCAGCCGTCACCATAATAGCTTCGGCTTCCTCCTGGGTCGCTTTGTCGGCAGCCATCGCGGCAAGCTCCGGCTCTATGATCAATCGCGCTTCCGTTAGCTGCAGCATGGTCGCCCGCTCCAGGAAGTCCAATCGATGTTCCGGTGTTTCTGTCAGCTCACTTTCCACATAGGTGCCGCGGCCCTGCTCAATTCGTAAAATCTTTTGCTTTCCGAGTATACGGACCGCTTCACGAACCGATGAAATGCCTACACCCAGCTCAGCCGAAAGCTGCTCTAGCGGCGGCAGCTGCTCACCCTGCTTCCAATGTCCTTCCTTGATATTCCGTTTGATCTCATCGTAGACGGTTTCATACGTTAACTTTTTGTTCACCATCTCACCTGCACTTCATTTTTTCGTAAATTCATATGATGTGTTATTAATATATTACAATTCATATGATGTTTCAAGCTTTTTTTTGCCTTGGCTCCCAGCCCTTCGATATGCAGATTTCCACCTGACTTCGTGACGAACCGAACACTAACTTCATTCCATTGCTGTCCTTCATATTTTTTGCTCCCAAGCCGCATACTACAAGTACAATACATACCAAGCATGGGCGGGTGAACAGCTTGAAGCACAGCATTTTGGTCATTGAAGACGAGATTAAAATTGCACGGGTCCTGCAGCTCGAACTGGAGCATGAAGGCTACTCGGTGCATTGCGCCAAAAATGGCAGAGATGGACTGGATGCTGCGCTGGAACAAAATTGGGATCTCATTTTACTAGATATCATGCTTCCAAAGCTGAATGGACTTGAAGTGCTCCGGCGTATTCGACAACAAGGCATTCAAATCCCGATTATCCTGCTGACAGCACGGGATACGGTTCCCGACCGCGTCAGTGGTCTGGATCAGGGAGCCAATGACTATATGACGAAGCCATTTGCCATCGAGGAGCTGCTGGCACGTGTTCGCAATCTGCTGCGTATGTCCGCAATAAGCCTTCAAACGCAGCCTACGGGTAGTGAGGGTGCTCACGGAGATGAAATTCATATAGATGGCTTAAGCATGAATATACGTACCCGGCAGGTGAAACGGGAATCACAAGCCATTGAGCTTACAACCAAAGAATTTGATTTGCTCTATTACTTGGCAAGCCGACCTGGGGAAGTGATGTCGCGTGAACAAATTTTGTCACAGGTATGGGGATATGAATTTATCGGGGATACAAATGTAGTGGATGTGTACATCCGGTACTTAAGACAGAAGATCGACCAGGGCTTTCCCAACAAGCTGATCCATACGCTTCGTGGTGTCGGCTATCTGGTCAAAGATGGTGAGACACCCTAGTGAAGCTGCGCACAAAAATAACACTGTTGATCGCTTTTTCCTTGCTGCTGGTTTTGCTGCTCTTCAATGTGATTACCTACATCACGGTCGTCAACATGACAACCCAAAATGAAATCCGCCTTCTATGGGAAGCTGCTCAGCCCATCATGTCGCAGCCTGGGTTATACAACCCTGAACGTTGGAATCGTATTGGCTGGCTTCGGCCTTTTCTTACGCCACAGTCCATGATCCGGATTATCGATACGAACTCACTAGTACAGGCTGATCTGCATTCTGAGGATCAGCTGACCCAAATACCGGCCACCTTCAGCTCCCGTGGGTTTGCCAAAACAATCAAAACAGCCAATACCCTGATCGTTTACATTCAAACTCCCATCATCGATGAAAATAACATAACCCTGGGAGCACTCCAGATGGGGCGTGAATTGGATACACTGGATGAATATTTGCGTGTACTTATTACTGTACTCATGTTTACAACACTTGGGGCGGCTTTCTTTTCCTTAATGAGCGGGATGTATTACACAAGGGTCATTTTACGA
The DNA here is from genome assembly GCF_038000305.1 of Paenibacillus sp. FSL H8-0034. Classification (NCBI taxonomy): domain Bacteria; kingdom Bacillati; phylum Bacillota; class Bacilli; order Caryophanales; family Paenibacillaceae; genus Paenibacillus; species Paenibacillus sp. FSL H8-0034. Next base: position 1,158,740 of record NZ_JBBOBS010000001.1, on the reverse strand, counting down.
CCGATACATCGCCTCGCGTTCATTATGGAGGTCAACCAGCAGAACGGTGTGTTCATGCAGATGGCAGTTCCTCCTAATGGACAGCAGGATGAGCTTGGACAATTGGTCCACACTTTCAATACGATGATCGGCAAGCTTGAGCACAACTTCAATCGGCAAAAGCAGTTTTTGGCCGATGCATCCCATGAGCTGAAAACACCTCTGACCATTATTGAAAGCTATGCCGATCTCTTGAAACGATGGGGTGGTAACGATACCGCGCTCCGGGAAGAAGCTATCGAAGCGATTCAATCCGAAGCAGCCCGACTGCGCAACCTGACCCAGTCCCTGTTAACACTTGCCAATACAGAAGCGGAAGGCCAAAAGCTATGGCAAACCTTCGATTTGTTCGAGCTTGTGCGCACAACAGCAGCAGCACTTCAGCAGGCGTTTCATCGATCCATTCTAGTAGAAAGCGAGCAGCCAAATATTCCTCTATACGGAGATCCCGGACAAATCAAACAATTGCTTATCATTCTGCTTGATAATGCGATTAAATACAGCCAAAAGCCGGTCCGTATCAAGCTGATCAAGGATCAGCGGGATGAGCACATCATTGTGCTGCAGGTCATTGATCAAGGGATCGGTGTAGAAATCACGGAGATCCCGCGACTCTTTGATCGCTTCTATCGCGTCGATCAAGACAGAAGCCGTGAAACTGGCGGCAGCGGCTTGGGGCTTGCTATTGCCCGCAATATCGTCCGGCTCCATAAAGGAACCGTCACCATTACAAGCTCAGTCGGTGCAGGAACTCAGGTGACCGTGAAGCTGCCACTCCGATACGATACGCAGGTATCAGACACGCCAGAATCTCACGTCGAAAACTCTCCGTCGCAAGAGACGGAGAGTTGAATGGCGGCAAAAGTATTCATTTTGAAGCTGCTTAATCAGCCTACAACTAACAGCTTGTCCAGCTTAAAGTACTCTGCGTGCCGTCTTATATTTAGATTTCCAGAAGGCGTTGTTCATATTCGATATCGTAACACCCGGCTTCCCATACGTATGCAGCACTTTGCCGTTACCGATATAGATCCCAACATGATGGATTGGGGAATAGAAGAATACCAAATCACCCGGCTTCAATTGACTCTTAGGCACATAGGTACCTACTTTCGATTGCTGCTGGCTGGTACGCGGAAGATGAATTCCATACTTGGCAAATACAAATTGCGTGAACGTTGAACAATCGAAGTTACGGCTCTGTCCCGATGTCGCACCAAATTTGTAAGGTACACCTATATATTTTTTACCCGTAGCAATAACCGAATTAGCTTTGGATGCGCTGTATGCGTATGCTGTATTCGACGGAATCATGGCAGAAACCGAGAATAACATGGATAAGCTGACTGTAGTGGCGATCAATGTTTTACCGATGTGCTGCTTGTTCAAAAATTTCATTTATATTCCCTCCTGTTTTAACAAAAAATTGAATTCCTAGTGGGCTGTACCCTGTCATGCAACGAGTATAACACGCAAAAAAAAGCCAGCATCTACCAAGGGCTTAACGATCCCTTGCTGCTTCTGGCTTTCAATCACTCTATTAGAATCAGATAAGAAAATTTTAATCTTCAGGGGGTTGACAGTGCAAATGCCTGTACTGCTTGTGATTTACGCATGCGCAACAATCTCATTCATGTTCAAAACGCCCACCGGCACACCATCACGATTCGTAGTTCCTTTAAAATAAGTACCTTTTACAGAGCCTAATTTATCCCGCACAGGCTGTATGTTCTCATAGACCGACACTTTGTTTACCTGATCGACGATAAAGCCTATGGATTCACGATGATGTTTGTGAATAATAATACGCGTGGCTGGGGTAAAAACCTCTTCTGTCATACCAAAGAGTGTACGCAAACTAATAACGGGTATGGCTTTTTCACGTAAATATATAAATCCTCGTAAATAGGAATTGTCTTCAGGAGTATCGAAAATGGTCTGCATTTTGATAATCTTATCCACCTCTTGAGTGGCTAGTGCATAATAAGCCTTACCCAGCACGATTTCAATATATTGCTCTTGTAAAAGAATGCTCATCTTGTCATCTCCGGAAGAATTATTTAGGATCATTGCGGGAACCCAAAGGCTCCAGATGAAACAGTTGGATAAAAATACGCACATAATGTTCATCAAATTGCTGGCCGGCATGCAATAACAGCTGATTGGTTGCTTCTCCGACTGACATTCCTTGCCGATACGGACGATTCGAAACCATACAATCAAACGCGTCAATAATCGCACAAATTCGAGCAAAATCCGGAATATTGTGTCCGCTTATACCAGTGGGGTAACCTTCGCCATTCCAACGCTCATGATGAAATTGGACAATTTCTATGATCTCTTTATCCAGATGTCTATACTCTTGCAATAGCTTGGCTCCTATGCTCGGATGAAACTTCATCAAATCCCACTCATGCGGCGCCAATGCAGATGTTTTGTTCAATATCTCTACAGGAATACGCAGCTTGCCGATATCATGCAAAAAACAGCCAGTTACCAAATGATTGGTTTGTCGTTCATTCAGATTTAAACCGCGGGCCATCACTTTGGCCAATGAGGAGACTCTGACACTGTGGTCGTATGTTAGGCTGTCCTTGTCCATCAGTTGATTCATTTCATCAATCATCAACGTGTATTGCATTTGACATTTTGCACCACCCTCCAACAAAATACGACACACATTTACATATATCCTACTGGTGGGGGATTACGCTCCCTCCAGTCATGTCGTACAATAACTGTTGTGCGACAAAAAGGAGGAGAACCATTGATTAATCAAGTATCCGCATTTACTCCGGTATCCCAATATGAACAGCAACAGGAACCCTACACAGACGATCAGATTATCGATATGTTCTTAGCAACTTGCAGTCGTTCCAAATATACGATTCGCAATTATAAGCAGGCTATAGAGCGATTCCGTCAGTTCATTTCCCGCAAATCCTTATCGGAAGTAACCTGGCAAGAAATCGAAGTTTACAAAATCGGCCTGATGAGAGGCTATTATAGCCAAAACAAAAAACCGTTGGCTTCAGCCACGGTTGCGAGCTTTATTGCACCACTTCGTTCTCTTTATAAATGGGGAAGTGATCCCAATATTGCTTTGTTCAAAATGAATCCCACATCATGTGTACGCATGCCCACGATTCAGGTTAACAGCAAGAATCATTATCTGACCAAGCAGGAAGTAGGCAGTCTGCTCAATCAGTTAAAAAAGCAAAGTGATCGGGATTATTTGATCGGATTAACCTTTATTTTAACAGGATTGCGCTTGTCCGAGCTTAGTTCCATCGAATGGAACCATTTTAGTAAAGATGCTATGGAGGCCTCCATGTGGTTAACTGTGATGGATGGAAAGGGTGGCAAACAGCGAACAATCAAAGTTCCGCAGCCTCTCTGGGAACTGTTACTCCAGCATCTCAAATCCGATAAGCCAGATAACAAAAATGAACAAAGGCTTTTCCCATTATCGGGAAGGCAAATCGAGCGTATTATCCAACAAGCAAGCAGACAATGCGACTTGGGTAAGAGCTTCACACCCCATTGGCTTCGGCATACGAATGCTACATTAGCACTACTATACGGCGCTTCCCTGCAACAGGTTCAGGAAAATTTGGGACATTCTCATATCAATACAACACAGCGTTATTTACATACGGTTGAGCAGTTGAAAAAGGCAGCACCCGATTTTGTACATGAGAGTTTGAATGAATATTTATAAAATTCTTTTTAGAGGATCGTATCCAAGATATCAAAAAATTAACAAAAGTGTTGATTTGATAGGGCATTTGAACTATACTTTATTGAGTAATATTTTGACAAAAATGTACATTAATCTGCATTAATCTGCATATAAATGTCGCACAACAGTTATTGTGCGACATTTAATTTTTTTCATGCCCAATAATCTGAATATGTCCTTCGAAAGTCGGTTTATTCGGTACAACTAATACATGAGTCGTGCCTGGATATAAGCCAAGCTCCTGATTTTCTTGAAATAAATGGAAATGATCCTGCTCTACTGATCTTTCCCATCTCACGGATTGCACTTTGTCTCTCTGAAACAGATACCCCTTGCCGCTGCCAACAAGTCCAACATCACGACGACCCTCATCGTCCAAAATAGTATGCTCAGCTTCAATGACAACCACGTTGGCTGCGGTTAGCTGCACAAGGTTAGATATATCCAAATGCGGTGAATCGTTGATAAATCGCTTATATAGTCGGCTCTCTGGGTCATATTGATAAGAAACCACATAGTTATTTAGCAAAAAGGTAACGTTAATTCGGGTAAGACGGTTTTCATGTGCTTCCGCAGTAGTTTCTGCCATGAATGTAGCCTGTGCCTGCAGATTCTGACTGAGCTCTCGAATGCCCATTTTCCTAACTCCGGCTTCGAGATTGTCCAGACTGGTATATAAATTATGTGGCGCCTTACGGGCAGCGTCCCGCCAAAAAAAAGGTCCCGCATTCGTAATTTCGTCCATATGTTCGAGTTTTTGTGCTGATAATTCCGTATACGCATCTGGGCTTCCTCCTGCATGAACAGGTACCGCGTCCATCATTTTCCCCAAATTTATGTAATAAGGACGGATGCTTCGAACTGGGCCAATCGGCCCATCCCAATGTTTACTTTGGTAAACGGCTACCAAGCGAGTGATTTCCCCCTCTGCCAGTACTTCAAACAATACGTCTGCATAGCTGAGCCCGGACTGGGGTCTCGCTTGCGGTGCATTATTAACCATGACCATAAAAGGCCGATTTGTGGTTGCACTTGGCGCTTCTGTGCCCGTGAGTGGCCATACATATTCCGGAAGTTGAGGTTTGTTTATAACAGGCGGTTGAAACTCATGCGTGACGGTCTCATCAGGGGCAGGTACTACAACCACAGCGGCAGGATTATCCTTATTTATACCGCATGAAGCTGTAGCCATCGCTAATACGCCGCAGACGATCAGAGATACAGCAACTTTTTGAACCACACTCCAATACCTCCTTCCAAAGTACAGATGTAATCAATAAATTGTACTCTTTATTACCCAAATAAGAACGAAGGACTGCGGTTGCGGCTAAGAAAAGCTGAAGGCAATTGTTCAGCCAATTCTATTATCTCCAATTCCACCAGCCAGAACAACAACAGGAATGCAGTTCAAAACAAATAACCCTCCAATTTCACATTAACCGTGATTTTGGAAGGTTATTTTGTACTCAGTGGGTATACATTTTGCTTAATTAATTAAATGCTGGCCAATATTTCACGCGTTTGCTCGCCATATTTCTTTAATAATTCCTTCGAACCGTACAATCCGCTGAAATCCTCAACACCAAGATATCCATCGTAACCAACTGCCTTCAAATCTGTTAATACTTGACGCCAGTTCACGATACCTTGCAGATTGGGCTCCCAGTAAGAAGTCCATGCTTGCGATCCGTCTTCACGTACGTCGGCCTTTTTCCAGCCTGTATTTTTAATATGCACATGTGCCAGATAAGGTCCCAGCAGCTCCATACCCATGCGGAAATTCTCATAACCCTCGTGGACCATGTTGCCTGGATCAAACAAGACGCCAATATGAGCAGGATCGGAGTTGCTAACTAGCCGATAGGCCGCGGAAGCACTTGCCGTAATCGTGTTGTGATGGGTTTCAACCAGGCATTTTACGCCATACTGCTTGGCCAACGGCTCTACACCTTTGATATACTCACTAGCCAATTGGAACAGTTCGTTATAATGCTTTGTGCCATCGTAGCTCGGAACACCAACACGAATCGTACTTGCACCCAGTTTTTGGGCTACCTGCAGCACACGCTCCGTGCTTTTTAGATCACCAGCTTGTAAGTATGGAGTGACACTGACGGTTTGCAAGCCGTTATTTCGTGCAGCACTGGCAAACCGATCCAGTTCAGCATCGGTTGCTGATGGATCTATGGAACACAGATTGTTGCGCCAAAAAGAGGGCGACTCATCCTTCGCATCCTGTGGAACTTCTTTAAAACGCCACTCAATACCTTCGATTCCTGCTTCCTTAGCGGCTGCTGCCAGCTCTTCCGGTGTCAAATCAGGCGTTACTACGGTGAAAACGGACAATTTCATGGCGAACCCTCCTAGCCTTATTATGGACTTCTCCTACGATTAAAAGTATAGCAAAGTGCAACCAATTAATCTATGTTAACGTGAACAATCGGAATATTCAGTAAACTTGAACACCATTTTCGCAGCTCTGGTCCAAGTTTGAAGCTATGAATTCAGAAATAAACGGCAAAAGCCGGACCCGTGTCCGCTGCTTCTGTAAGGGCAGCTGGATGGCTCCGGCAACTTCTATTATAGCGATTTGCTGTATGATTAATCCGTGAGTATAGTAACAAATTTATGCCAAATGTGGTTCAACCCAAGCCAGCATATCCTGAAGCGGTTTGAAGCCGACAACACTGGAAACCTCTACACCATTCTTGAACAATTTGAGAGTCGGAATACTCATGATACCATAAGCTCCTGGAGTTTCCGGGTTATCGTCAACATTCATTTTGGCAATGGTCAATTGGTCTCCCAATTTCCCATTCATTTCCTCCAGTACGGGTGCAATCATTTTGCAGGGACCGCACCACGGTGCCCAGAAATCTACGAGTACCAATCCATCCTGACCAATGGTTTCTTTAAAATTATCATCTGCTACTTTTACGATTGCCATAACTATCACTCCTTATTTATATGATTCATTATTAATCGATTTTTATTCTTCTTGAAGCATGCTTAAAACCTGTCGTTTCTTTGGAAGAATCATTCTGTCTCTTGGACTGAATGCTGCGGAGAGTGGAGCCCAGCTCATCAAACCACAATTGGTCCCTCGTCATCAATGCCAAATCCATCAAACTGAGTACATCAGACTCATGGGTAGGTGTGTATTCATCAAGCTTTTCCAGCTTGAACCTCTTGCTGTTAACGATGTGCCCGACAGCTTCCTGACGATCCGATTGCGTGACCATCACTTTCACAGTTCCATACGCATCCATTGAATCTACGTAGCCGATAATTTTTTCATCCTCGATTGAGGTCCCTCCAACCCAGTCCCCAACGCCGATCATTGTTTGTTTTGCCCATTCCATGCTTGCCACTCTCCCCTCCGAAATCTTTCTGTTACAAGATTACCCATTTATAACCTATGTTTAATCAATAGAAAGTGTTAAATTGTAAATATTTTCATGAAGGCATATGATGCCAATAACTATAATGATATTAGTTACAGTTTAAGTATAGAATAGCATCGGTTTTGCCTATACTATACAGGCAATATTCTACGCTAAGCCTTACTCTGCTGTTCCTTACGGACCTGGATCAATACATCAAGTATGGTCCACTGATTGAAGTACTCAATCATCTGACGCTCTGCGTTCATAAAAATACCCTCCATAACTGAAGCCATATTACATGCAACCATACATTCCTGCTCGATATCACCTGAACACCAACCCGGTTTCACAGAGCCGAGTGAAGTTAGCTGATAAATCTCACCCAATGTGACTTGATCAGGCTCGCATTTTAGTATAAATCCGCCGCCGATACCTTCCTTGGCTCCAACATAACCTTGCTTGCGAAGCAGCGCCATGACTTTGCGCACTCTTGCCGGATGGGTACAAACATTGTGTGCTATCATATCGCTGGTTGCCATATGCTCAGGCTTGTAAGCAAGAAGCGTCAGACTATGAACCGCTATTGTAAATTCGCTATTCATTAGATATCCTCCTGACGATACTACTTGCTGCCTTCACCTTATACTGTTATTATATCGATTACAGTTGATTCTGTCAAGAGGATAAACTGCCTTTGCAAAAGTCACCCCGCTTCACTAGGAAGCGAGGGTTGCACTGGATATTCAATTAATGAATCCTTCAAATTGTAAAAAGCGTTTTAACATCACGACTGCCTCTGCCCGGGTCGCATTCGCGAACGAACCAAACTTATTGTCACTCTGTCCATTAAGTATACTCGCTCCGACTGCTTGAGCAACAGCCAATTGCGCCCAACTGCTGATCTCATCCTTGTCGTCAAACTTCGATAATAATTCGGTTCGATCTCCTTGTTCATTATATGTTGTACCAGCCATAGACATGGCACGCACTAACATCAATGCCATTTGTTCACGGGTTATTCCTGTATCCGGTTTAAAGGTTCTGTCCTCAAAGCCTGTGACAAGACCAGCTTGTGCTGCGGCACCCACTGCACCTGCAAACCACTCACTCCCATTCATATCAATAAAAACGGTTCGAGTCTCATTACCAAGGCCAAGCGCCCCAACCAACAATGCCGCAAATTGTGCTCGGGTGATCGTATGGTCTGGACCAAATGTAGTGTCTGTCTCCCCCCTAACCAGAAGCTTGGCGGCAAGAAGCTCAATATCTGCCTTGGCCCAATGGTTGCTTACATCGATAAAGGTTTTATTGGACTCCACAATGGTATAGATGCTGTTAGAACGATTTTTGATTATGATTTGTGTGCCTCCACTTCCGTTATCACTGCTGAAAACAGCCGGAACAAAGGTCATCTCTTGATTCACTGGGTCATACAGCACCGCCGTCGCTTTGCTCGAATCAATGCTGTGATCCAATATTATGGATCTTGTGACATATGTGGTACCAAAGCTATGAATCGTTATGGTTTTGCCGCATGCTGAAGCAGTTAAGTCAAACCGGATGATCTTAGGCTTGTCGCCGCCAGCTAGAGTGAGTCCTGCATGGAGCGCTCCTCGTTGTACTTCATCAGCCATCGGACCCGCTACTTTTTCAATTGTTAGATGGATTTGCACATCTTTTGTATCGCTTCCCAGAGCCTTAGCTGCCGCTGCAATATCAATCACCTTAATGGGCAGATTATAGGTAACTGCGCCGGATTGAATGGAGATCATGGCATTGGGTACATGCTGCATGGCTTCATGAATAGCTGCGGACGGCAGCTCTACGGTGGCTGCTGTTCCTGTACCTTTTACTTGTATTGAAATGATCTGTTCGGAGGCATCTTTGTCTTTAATGCTCTCCAAAGCTTTTGATAGGCCTGCTGTGTTCACTATAAAATGGTCTGTCGTTGCTCCCTCCGCGGATTTTTCTGGGATGAGCGTAATTGCTGAACCTTCTACTTCTGCACCCTTAGGTCCCGGAGTGCCATCGACTTGTGCACTGGTGCTGGTATTATCTCCGCCTACAGCCGAACCAGATCCAGCTGAGGCAGAGCCTGAGGAGGTTGAAGTATTCGAACGATTCTGAATCATTCTTGCAGAAACTGTTAACGCACCGCCTGCATTTCCCGCTCCGTCCAGTGGGACAATACTGTAGTCATAGGTTTTGCTTGGGATTAATCCTGTCACGTTATAACTCGTTTCTTTGATGGTCTCTATTGATACACCATCCTGGATAATTCTATATGCTGTAACCCCTATATTATCAGCTGCTGCCGGCCAGCTTAAGGTCAGGCTTCGCTGCGAAACATTCGATAAGCTTAGCAGCGCTCCGCTCGGCCAGAACGGTGGTGTTGTGTCCGACGGTACAACCGGAGGAAGCGTTGTCCCTTGCTGCGTTGTCACGCTCATGTTGAGCGGCTGGCTATCAATGCCAGCGGCATCAGTCGCTCTAACATCGAAACTGTACGTCATACCCGCGCTCAATCCGCTGACCGTGTAGCTGTAGGTGGTGCCTGTGACCGTAGCCAACAGCACGCTGTCCTTATAAACCTTGTATCCGCTCACGCCGATATTATCCGCTGCCGCTGGCCAGCTTAGCACCGCCCCCGTCTGCGTGATATTCGCGGCACTTAACGTCAGGCCATTTGGCCAGGATGGTGGTGTCGAATCCCCCTCAGCTGGCGGCACAATCGGTGGCGTGCCTTGCTCTGTCGTCACGTTCACGTTGAGCGGCAGGCTATCAAGGCCAGCGGCATCAGTTGCTTTAATACTGAAACTGTATGTCATGCCCGGGCTCAATCCGCTAACCGTGTAGCTGTAGGTGGTGCCTGTGACCGTAGCCAACAGCACGCTGTCCTTATAAACCTTGTATCCGCTCACGCCGATATTATTCGCTGCCGCTGGCCAGCTTAGCACCGCCCCCGTCTGTGTAATATTCGCTGCACTTAACGTCAGGCCATTTGGCCAGGATGGTGGTGTTGTATCCGTGTTCCCAGACGGCCACTCTTCGACAACCTGTGCGCTTTCGCTTTTCACATAGTTGACATTGAGACTGTTCACCGTATTGCTGCGTACTTCGATGCCTGTGCCCGCTTTAATTTGAATACCGTTGGAATTCCCAGTTAATGTATTGCCGATGATCTGTACATGACTTGGATCGCCCGCTCCGATATAACCGGCATTTTGATCTCCGTTATCGTGCTCCAGCAGGATGCCCCAATAGCCATTGGCTGTGTTGCCGCGAATAAGATTGTTAGTAATGACAGTGCCGGGTCCGTTTAATATCCGAATTCCGGCCGCCCCATCGATGTTGGTTGTAAGCTCAATCAAATTGTTGTGGATGATCGTATCCGGCGTACCCATCGTCACGACAATACCTTCCCGCGTGTTACGGATTGTATTATCGTGAATAAAGTTTTTGGGGCCCGATTTGCTATGATTGCTTGGCGCAGTCCCCCCTGTGTTGCCGAGACCTACTGCCCCACCGGTAAGAATATCGGTAACGGTATTTCCGGTAATTTCATTTAAATATTCAAGCTCGCCATGAAGATCGATGGCATCCAGCTTGGTTCTACTAAAAAGATTGTTTCTGATTAAATTGTTATGTGCGACAAATTGAATAAGCGCTCCATGCCGCAGGTAAGGACCTTCAAAGGATGAATTCTCCACAAGATTCCACCGGGTATCGTTATCGAAGCCCAATCGATCGACCTTGGCAGTACCTTGAATGGCAACACCGTAGCCTGAACCACCAGGGCCGACATCAGTGGCATTACGGAAGATACTGTTTCGGACAACCGCGTCGTGGCTGTTATCAATCCGTATGCCCATCCGTGTGAACTTTTCCACGATCAGATGATCCATCGTTACATGATAGGAAGGTGTATCTCCATAGTTGGCAATGACCAGCATGCTGTCAGGTCCGCCCGAGGCCGGGTTATTGACTTTATGATCCGTAGAATACGCTCCGTCCCAGGTGGACGTTAAGGTCAGATTGGAAATCATCAGATCATGCTGTCCGGACACTTTGAGCATGGCACTATTTTTGATTTTGTTCAACGCTGTTTTTAAAATCGTTCCGGACTGGCTCTCCCCACGCAGATTAACACCCGTCTTCAACGTCAAGTTAATCAATCCATCGGGGGACGAATTCAAATTGTAGGTTCCGTTCGGCAGCAGCACCTCATCGCCTGCTACAGCTGCATTAATCGCTGCCTGAATAGCTTGGCGATCATCAGCTGCATTGTCGGCAGGATTCGCGCCATAATCAAGCACATTGAGTGTCCGCCCCGTTACTGCATGAGCCGTATGAATGGGATGCTCCGTGCCATCTGCATTTTTCATTCCTGGTACTGTAAAGGGCACAGCACCCGGGGGAGGACCCGGGATAAAATAAGGAATGCTCGCAACCGGTGTATCTCCGTTAGCAAACGGTGCGTAAATATGCACTTCGGTTATGCTTGTAAATGCACTCCCATCCGAATTGCCGCGACCGACAATCCGCACATATCTCGCATCCTGATCCTGTATATCAAACGCCTGCATGTCGGTCGTTTTGCCACTGCTCGAACCCGCAAATCGTTCTGACCATACCTTCCCATCGTCAGACGTTTCAATGGCTAGATTTGTTGCACGTTGGTCGCCCTTATAAAATGCAATGCCCACATAACCAATTCGCTTGCTTTCACCCAAATCATATAGTATCCATTGTCCGTCTCCAGAAGCTGACCAGCGGGTGAACAAATTGTTATCGATCGTATTGATCTCTATATTGCCATCACTGCCTCCTGCCACTACACCCTCGACTGGAATCGGCGTAATGGGCGCTGATAGTGTCGTCCTGCTTAAGGTTAGCGGTGACGGAGTAAAGTTATTCGAGAGATCTCCGGCTTCTACCTTGAAGGTATAGGCCGTCCCAGGGATTAGTCCCGTGACATGGTAGGCTGTTCCGCTAACAGTAGTCAGCAATACATCATTTTTGTAGATCCGGTACTGCGTTACCGCTTTGTTATCGGTAGCTGCAGGCCATGACAAATGAATGAAGTCCGTTCCCAAATTAGCTGCGGACAAGCTGCTGCTGTTCGGCCATGATGGCGGCTCCTTATCGCTTGAAAGATCGACAGGCTCCTGTACAACAAGCTTCGGCCGCGGATTGCTCGTGCCATTCGCTTCCTTGGAGTAAATGTTTAATGAAATCCCTGTGTTCGAAGCATCTGCAAGTACAAAAGCTACCTTGCCGCCTCTGGACAACTTGCTCCTCACATAGGCCGATACATCCACACTATATAATTGCGGACTGCCCGTGTTATCGGCTGTAACCGTAAATTTGTCAATGTAGGACGCGGAAGCCAAATTCGTTAAGGGCGCATTACTCCAGGTCAGTGTCGACTCGGTCCACCCTGTATCCTCGATGCCATAGAGGGATAAGGCCACGTCCGTGTTGGATGAACCTTTTTTGGCAGCGACGTTAAACGTATACTTGTAATCCGGGCTGCTGTATCCAGAAACATCGTACTTGAAGTAAACGTACTTCTTGTTCGTGCCTCCAGAGGAAACACTGAATAGTCCGGCACTGCTGCCGGTTGCGGAATCATAATTGGTAGTGGCCTTGCTGCTGTCAATGACTGCGTCATCCGTCGGCGTCAGGCTCCCTTTATCCAGGTAAACGATATTGCCTGGATCGACAGGTGGCTCGGTAACCGTAATCTCACTCTCCGCGTATACCTGCTGCGAGACCGTTGATGCTGCTCTTATTATCGCCTTGCCAGGACTTAACGCGGTTACAGTGGCAGCTGCAGGCCCGCTAGATGCTACCGCTGCCACATGGCTGTCTGAAGACGTCCAGATGAATGCTGAGCCTGATGGGTCAGCAGGTGTTATGATTGCGGTAAGCTCGCTTGATTCATTCGGTGCCAGTGTGAGTGATGTCTTATTCAAAGTGATCGAAGGGTTTCCAGAAGGCGGATTTCCCGTTTTATATAGAATAGGCTCGGTAACTATTTTATTTTTTACATATTTATCCATAAAAATCCAAGCTTCAGCGTTAGCTTGATCCGATGCGTCGCCGGTAAAACCGTGGCCTTGACCCGGCACAAGACTGAAATCGACAACATTGACTCCAGCCGCTCTCAGTTGACTAGCAAACTTCACACTATCCGTATAGGGAATGGTTGCATCGGCATCACCGTGGCGAATCCAGAACGGTGGATCGTCAGGGGTAGCATACGTACCGGGCATCGCTGTCCTTGCCTCATCCGGTACAGTAAAGGCCTTACGTCCACCCAAAAGCGCCGTGACCGAGCTGTAGCTGTTGGCAAATTCCGTCGTAAAATCCGCAGGTCCAAACCAATCCGCTACGGCCTGCACTTTGTCCGAGTATTCCGGCCATCCGCCTGAGCCTTCAAGATCAGGTACAGGAACCGTATGCCCGTTGTCCAAAAGAACTTGGTCGGTGGTCATCAAATCTCCCGTCGTTCCCAACAGAGCTGCCAGGTGCCCTCCCGCGGATGAGCCCCAAACTCCGATCCGAGAAGGATCAAGATGGTACAACGCCGCATTCGCCCTTAAGTATCGAATAGCAAGCTTTACATCCTGAATTTGCGCCGGGTAGGGCGCTTCAGGCGTGAGCCTGTAATCAAGTGAGACACCGATATACCCACGCTTGGCGACATAGCTGCTAATATTGCTGAGCGCCTGCTTCCGGTCTCCGTGATTCCAGCCTCCTCCATGGATATATACCATAACGGGCATTGCCGCAGCCGGAGCTGTTTCAGGAACTGCAATCGATGCATAGAGGGGCCGGGTCCCTGCCGTGCCAATCTGCACATCCTCATACATTTTCACACCTGCCGGAGGGATATAGGGAGTCGGATCGGTAGGTGGCGGCGTGACAGGAACCGGCGATGCTGCCGGTGGAATACCGGGAATGGCCTGACCTGATATCGACACGCTGTCGATATACATATTGGCGTTTACAACATCTCCAACCCGAAACCGAATTTTGACGCTCGTATTGCTGTTGGCTCCTTTTCCGAGTGTCCAGAGCTTTTGGGTATTGGGCTCGCTGGTCGTTCCTGCTGGCAGCTTATACTCTTCTAGTGTTGTCCAGGTCACGCCTCCATTAGCAGACCATTCGGTAATGATGCTTCCGGCCGTATAGGAGGATGCTCTTGTGTAATAACTCAGCTTGATGTTGCCATATCCAGTTAAATCGAGCGGTAGTGCCAATGCATCGCTGCTATCCATTTTGACCATATTCGGTAAAGAAGGAGCACTTGATGATGAAGATGTCTTGGCTGCGCTCCCATTGGCACCCTCCTGCACCCATGGCGCTGGAATCACAACACCTCCGCTTGAACCGAAATTGTCGGGATCATCAAAATTTTCTGTATAAATCTCAAGCTCCGGTCCTTCCGGGTCTGGCAATGGAGGTGCCTCCGTCATAGACGTTCCCCTGACCTCGACATCGTCCAAATAAATATTTCCCGCAAGGGTGATGCTTGGGTCTACACGAAAACGCACCCTGACGTCTGCAAGATTGTCGGCCGATGTATACGCCGGTGCGCTGAGCGTATAGGATTTCTGCACAAATGTACTCTGGTTGGCCGTAATCGATTGCAGCAATAACCAGTTCGTGCCGCCATCCACCGAATATTCCGCCTTGATGCCCCCAGCCGTTACACTACTGGCTTTATACCAATAGCTTACGTAAATATCCTTATAGCCTACAGTGCTCAAATGCAGCGTTAGCGAGTCCTTGGAATCTATTTTGGCACCATAGCTGCCCGTCCGTTTGCCGCTTGCCGTAGTCTTGACGACACTGGTTCCTCCATCCTGAGTCCATAGCGTGGTATCCGTCGGCACTGTCACATTATCCCCATATTCGAATCCATCATAAAACAGCTGCTTGTCAACAGCTTCTGCCGAAACCGCTTTCAGATCCATCTGTGGAAAAATTAACGTAATAACCAATAGTACGGATAAATAAGCTTTGAAAATACCATCACGAATCCATAGCTTCATACACAAACCTCCTCTACAGGTACCTGCCCTTTTACAGCTGATAGCCATTCTCGATGATACTATTTGTTCTTATCGTTTCGACTGAATGACGCCTTCATTATTCTTCACTCTTTCCGTAGCTTCCTGGATCACGCTATTGCCGCCCTTTTGCTTCCACTCCTCCAACACCTTCGGGTAATCCGAGATCGGCTCTTTGCCATATACCATTTTGAGAACATGGGTCAGGATAACAGGTGGCAATTTGTCTCCTGTAGGAGCGATGTCCGGATTTTTGGCATACGCCTGCAGCTGAGGATCGAATTGAATACCATCACGGCCTTCCTTAGCAAGAACCGTATCATACAGCTTCATCAGATTCTGGCCTTCCGGGGTCAGACTTAATGATCCTTTGTTGTACGTTGTATCCTGAACGAGCCACAGCAGCGTTTGTCGATATGTTTCCTCATCAACCTCTGCAGCTGTTGCCGGGGTTTTGTAATTGATTTTGCCGTTTTCTTCGGTATAATTTTCTCCCTTGACACCAAAGGTAAAAAATTTCTCCGCCTCATCACTGACCATCCAATCAAAAAATTTAATGATGCCCGCCGGGTCCTTTGCATTTTTATTGATCAGATAGGCTCTAGTCACTTTGCCGACAAGCCTGAGTCCTCCCTTGCCGTCGGGTCCGGTTGGAGATGCAATTAATTTCATTTGGGCCGCCGGATTACTTTCCTTAAGCTGTGAATCCCATTGAATTAGCAGATTGACGTTCATGTTCCAGATTCCGGCTTTTCCTGCGATGATGTCATTTTTGAAGCGAGTCGGGTTGATCGTAGCAAATTCCTTATTGATCAGGCCCTCATCAAGCATCGTTTTATACGTTTGAATTGCCTTCTGCATACCGTCCACATTAAAAAACTTTGGAACGACCTGGTCGCCCTGCTTCATAAAAAAGTTGCCAAATACATCATACGCACCATAAAAAGCATCGGAATACACAAAATCCTCCCGGCCCATAAAAGGATTTTCCACTCCCAGCTTCTTGAACGCTCTCATGACATTCAAATAATCCTCAACCGTCTTCGGTTCCGGCAGCCCGGTCTTCTCCAGTAAATCAGACCGAATCCATGTTGCTCTGCGAGCGGGATTAGACAGCCATTCGGGAATCCCGTAAATATTGCCTTTGGCATCCGTTTCTGTATCCCAGGCGTCCTTCGGTATTTTCTTCAACAGATTCTGCCCATGCTTGGCCAGCAAATCGTTCAGCGGCATGAATACTCCGGCCTTCACAGCACCGGCAAGCTGCGGATTGTTCAAGCCGGAGCTTGCCTGCACGACATCGGGAATATCGTTAATGGCGAACATCTGAATCATTTTCTGATCAAATTCCTTATGCGGCATGAGCCGTATATCCAGATCCGTATTCGTTAACGCCTCCAGCCGCTTAACCCACTTTTCTTCGTTAATGTTGGGATGCTGCTCCGCATAAGAGATATTGCCCGATCTGAAAGATATTGAGAAAGCGGCCTTTCCTTGTGGTCCCGCAGAACCTTCGGCTGCCTTGTTGCCTGCTTGTGAGCAGCCTATAGTTGTTGACGCAATCGAGAGAACGCTTACAATTGTTAAAAGCTTTTTCATATGGAGCCTCCTCTATAGGTTGTATTCATAGTTAATTGGATCTGCTCGGCACGAAGCCTGTCTATTACAGGTTGAATCATACCGGAGAGTGCTTCCGCCATCCGTATATGGCCATAATCCGACGGATGAATCAAGTCACTCGTAAGGGATGTGAAATCGCTCATGATCTGCTCCCCTTGCAGCAGCTGCAGGTTTGCATGTTTTTTATCGGCGGCATACCGTATCAACACGTCATTAAATTGCTGCTCACTGTCCCTGTAGGCAAATATCGCACTTCCCTCCTGGCTGTACGTGGCCCGATTCGGATACATCGTGGTCACAAACAACGGCTTTTCCGGATGCCGTTCAATGATCCGGTCCAACAAATAAACAGCCCTTTGTTGGAATTCCTCGACTGTGTATACGCCGCGCATATTGACACCGATTTCAAGAAAACCGATATCCCAGTCATCTCGCTCCGCAATATGATCTGCCAGCCCTTCCTCGCAATAGCAGGAACCACTCAGACCGAGATTCAGAACGTCGATCCCCAGACGCCTTCCCGTCTGCTGGACGTAGCAGTTGTAATTGCTTAACGCACCGGCACCCTGCGTGATCGAAGAACCGTACGCGAACATCGTCAAACCGGGGATTTCGTGTGGCAACGGTGGACGTACGTCGAATCCGAACGCCTCAATCCCATGGAATACACCATTAATTCTTTCAAAAAAAACACGCCATACCCTCGATGAAAATGCGGAATTATTCAGCACTTCTGGATGCACGTCGGGGAACCTTTCCGGAGCTTCCAATTGAAGTGTATGAATCACCCCCGCTTTCAGCTGATGGGAGGAATGAAGGAAGTCCCCTTTGAACACCAGCACTTGACCGTCCGCTTCCTGCGAAGACACCATAACGCGTACATGCTTGGCATCAGTCACAAATCGCAGCTCACAGCCATTGGATTGTACAGCCTTCGTCCTGCCTTTCTCCTCTAATGAATATCGAACCTCCTTCGGGAACCGCTGTAATTTCCAGCCAGGTGTTTGTGGCGATATTTCCAGCTCCGTAACATTATGAAAATAGATGTTTTGATGCAGCATATTCATGACCACTCCAACAATTTTATTTATTGACTTACATCTAACTCATATATATAGTATTTCACATTTAAAAATGCAGTCAATTGGTTATTTTTAGGTCGACTTGTGATTTTATGAGTCAAATATGCTTGTTGATCTTATTTTCGACCCGTTATTCATAGCCGTGAAGCCCTTTGCACCCGTTCAGCCGCGAACTAACAAAGACCGTCCGAAGTGCCTCGGACGGTCTCTCTATATGCTGCCTTATCAGCAGCTTCAGGCACTTCACACCTTGGGCCGATCATCGGACACCAGCGTGTGGTTTGCATTTAACTTAGGCCTCTTTTTCGCTTCAGCAAGTATCCCTTCCAGACGTTCACTCATCGTTTGACGATCCTGCAACCCTGACAGAAACATCATGACTTCCCGCTGAATCGCCCTGAACTGGGCATTCTCCAGCCCCAGCTCGGTAATGAGCCGCAAGGTCGGAAAAATCTCTCGATACATGTAAAATCGCGAAGGCCGGTATACCGATTCTTCTCCTTCCCATTCCATGGCGTGGCGATGTGCCGAGATATTCAGTGTCTTGCGGCGAACGATGAGCTGTGTTTCGTAGGAACCGAGATAATCAACCAGCAATCCGGCTGCTTCTTTATCCCGAGATCTGCTGTTTACAGCCAAGCCATTAATGATCAGCAGCGTGCTCGTATCCTGCAGCCCCGGTAAAGGCGAAATATCAAAGGGAATCGATGATTGTCGGAGCTGATTCAAAAAGTAGTAGGTCGTCATAATAACCGATACTTTTCCTTCCAAAAACAAGGCTTCCGCATCGGCGTTGCTTTCGGAGAGAATTCTTGGAAACACATCGGACATAGCCAGCAGCTCGCGGCAGATGTCCAAGCCGTCCAGCAGCTTGTTATCAGACAAGCTATACCTCCCATTCTCATCCGCTTCAAATACTTGACCGCTCTGAAGAATAAAGATCGGCCACCGATTAAGAGAAGGCAAATAAAAATAAAAACCGAATCGATCCTCGTTCACAGCCAGCTGGTGACCATATTCGAAAAGATCGTGCCAGGTCCAGCTGCTGTCCGGGAATGGAACCTGCGACTGCTCAAAATGCTGTTTATTGTAGCACAGCACGACCGGCGAATATATAAAGGGCTGAACCAGCGTGTGCTCACCCTGTCGAAAGGGCTCCAGCAACAACGGGTAGCAGTGCTGTATCGGCTTTAAAGGCTCCAGCAAGTCCGTGCAGTCGTTCTCCAGAAAATCCTGAAAATTGTTATTATTAATAAGGACCACATCCAGGATTCCCGATTCCATGTATTCCTTAAGCACTTTGGCATAACTCCCAGAGGGCAGCTCTACAGGCTTTACATGGATGTGCGGGTACTGTTCACTGAAACCGGCCAACAGCTCCGACATCTCAACAAGGGCAGCAATCGAGTGTACATATCCAAATTTGATAGTTCTCGTCTGGTCTGGAGAAGGAGGTTTAACAAGATTGCCCACCCGTGGTATTTTCTCTATTAAACCCTCTTGCACCAATACCTTCAGCCCATTGCGCACCGATGCGTTGCTGAGGCTGAATCGCTTTTCCAGATCACTTTCGGATGGCAAATACTCGCCGATAGCGGTTTGGCCTGATATGATTTCCTGGCGCAGGGTCGCAACCATCTCATCCAATCGCACCCGAAAATTTTTTCGGCTTATTCTTTTTTCCATATTGTACCTCACTATGTACAGGCTAGCGCTTTCAATTGAAATCACCCATTTGTATCATCATACACCAAATCGTTATACCTTCACCATGCTTGTCACAACTGGGCATCAAAAGAAAAAGAAGACGGAATTGCTCCCGCCTTCTTGCTTTTATTATGGTTGTACGACCAGTGCTTTCTTCGCAATATCGGTACGGCTGTGCTTGCCGGGGAACGTGATGCGCTCGACGGCTGCATAAGCCTTTGCACGAGCATCCGCAATATCGCTTCCCAGTGCCGTAACACCGAGCACACGGCCTCCATTAGTAACAATCTGGTTATCCTTCAGTGCTGTACCCGCATGGAATACAAGTGCATCCTGAACATCGTCCAGCCCTTCAATCGGCAGACCCTTAGGATAAGGTCCCGGATACCCTTCAGACGCGATAACCACACATACTGCGGCTTCGTCACTCCACTGAATATCCATTTGTCCCAAATGACCATTAATCGCTGCCAGAAAAATGTCCAGCAAATCGGTTTTGAGCCGCGGCAGCACGACCTGCGCCTCTGGATCGCCAAACCGTGCATTGAACTCAATCGTCCTCGGTCCTTGCGGAGTGAGCATCAGTCCAGCGAACAGGATGCCGCGGAACGGACGGCCTTCACTGACCATTGCCGCCGCTGTCGGCTTAATGATCTTCTCAATCGCTTCTTCGATCACAGACGGATCAATATGCGGCAGCGGTGAATATGTACCCATGCCCCCTGTATTTGGACCTTTATCATTGTCAAACACGGTTTTATGATCCTGTGCAGCGACCATCGGACGTACTACATTGCCATCAACGAACGATAAAATCGACATTTCCTGACCGGTCATAAATTCCTCAATCACAACCTGATTACCGGAATCGCCAAAGATTTTGGCAACCATAATATCATGAAGTGCCTTCTCTGCTTCCTCCATCGAGTGAGGAATAATGACACCTTTGCCTGCAGCCAAACCATCTGCTTTAATAACAATCGGAATTTGCTGACTGTGCAGGTAGGCCAGCGCTGCTTCGTAATTATCAAACGACTCGTAGGCTGCTGTTGGAATGTGATATTTTTTAAATAATTCCTTGGAAAATACTTTACTCGACTCAATAATCGCTGCATTTTGACGCGGGCCGAACACAGTTAACTGTTTTGCTTCAAGGAAATCGACGATTCCCTCAGATAAAGGGTCATCAGGGCCGATAACGACGAGATCAATCGCATGATCCACTGCAAATTCAGCGATTTCCGCGAATTGATTCACCTGGATCGGTACGCATTCCGCTACTCCGGCGATGCCTCCGTTACCTGGCGCACAGTAAAGCTCACGCACCTTGGGGCTTTTTTTCAGCGCCCAGCAGATCGCATGCTCCCTGCCACCACCGCCTACAACTAAAATCCGCACTTTACATCCCTCCTAATCACTATGCTCAAGATTACTGCTTATTAATGACTTTTAATTCCGTTTGGCCATTATCGAGCTGAATGGTTTTGACCAGCAGTGAAATTTTGTTATCTTCATTCAACCGATCCCAGTAAGCATGCAGCGTCTGGTCGATATTATCGTATACAGGAACCAGCTTCGGCTCACCCTGGAACGATGGCAATGGATCGCCGTCTTCGGAATACGTGTGGATGCAGTGTCCGTAGCCTGCAATTGCCTGCTCGTAATGGAAAAATTGACGGAACGTTTGCTCAGGATTGCCTGCATTGGATTTCAAGATGGACAGCTTGTACTGACAATGTGGATTGTTCAGTTCGATGAGTCCGGAAATACGCGGTGTGTAGTTAGGCGCGTCCGGTTCAAAGGTTCTTGTCGTTAATGCCTGCTCAAAAGTACCTCCCGCAAGCAAAGCATCATAGATCGTATCGGTTTGATCACCATTGGTTACAATGTGCGAGCCATCGGTGTGCTTGAGTGGATAATAAATAATAAGTGAAGGATCGGTCAATAGCGCAGGATCCTTGGCTTCGGTACGCAGAAAACCATTCTCCTCTTGGACAAAAATCCGATTGCGGCTGTTCACGCTACGCCCCATAATCCAGTATACCTGGACAAGTTTGGTCCCATCTGGTGTCAGACCAATTACAATTCCCCGGCCCGGATACGGATTATGTTGCAAGCCCTCCAGGTTGTGCTCAGCTGTAAGCTTTTCATTTGCAGTCACGTAGATAAATCCCCCTTATAATTAAATCGATATGTGCTGTATGAATATTTACGGGCTGTAACTTTTAGTGATGGAATAAACGAACGCCGGAATAGGTCATAACCATGTTGTAATCATTAGCAGCTTGGACGACTTCCTCGTCACGCATCGAGCTGCCTGCTTGAACGACGTATTTCACACCGCTGCGGCTTGCACGGTCCAAATTGTCACGGAACGGCAGGAAGGCATCCGAACCAAAGGTAACACCTTGCAGCTTATTCAACCATTCGCGCTTTTCTTCACGAGTCAAACGAACAGGTACTTCCTCAAAATATTGCTCCCAGCTGGCGTTTTCAAAAGAGGTTACTTCCTCCTCCAGCCACAGATCAATCGCATTGTTTTGTTCAGGACGGGTAATACCAGCACGGAATTTCATGGCAAGTGCTGCCGGATGCTGACGCAGGAACCAACGGTCGGTTTTATCACCAGCAAGACGGGTACAATGAATTCTGGACTGCTGACCCGCACCAATACCAATGGTTTGTCCGTCCAAAGTATAACAAATCGAGTTGGATTGCGTATATTTCAAAGTGATCAGGGCAATCAGCATATCGCGTTTTGCTTCTTCTGGAAGCTCTTTGTTGTTCGTTACAATGTGAGTCAGCACTGAGCTGTCAATCACGGCATTATTGCGCTGCTGCTCGAGAGTCATGCCGAACAGATTACGCTTCTCGATAGGTGCAGCTGCATATTCCGGATCGATCTCAAGCACCAAAAACCCGCCTTTTTTCTTCGAACGCAGAATCTCCAAAGCCTCTTCCGTGTAGCCTGGAGCTACAACGAGATCGGAAACCTCGCGTTTCAGCAAACGTGCCGTGGATGCATCGACGATATCGCTTAGCGCCGCGCAATCTCCGAAGGAAGACATCCGGTCAGCGCCTCTCGCTCTTGCATAAGCAGTTGCCAGGGGAGACAGCTCCAAGCCTTCTACAAAGTACGCCTTCGCCAGCTCAGGGCTAAGAGGGGCATATACAGCCGCTCCGGTAGGACTTACATGCTTGAAGGAAGCAGCCGCTGGAAGACCTGTAGCCAAGCGCAGCTCACGAGCCAATTGATAGCTGTTCAAAGCATCCAGCAGATTAATGAAGCCTGGGTCACCGTTGACAACACGCAGCGGCAGGTTGCCGTTCTCGCTGTAGATCTTGGCTTCTTTTTGGTGTGGATTCATACCGTAGCGCAAATGGATTTCGTTAGGGTTACTCATCGTTAAATTCCTTTCCTATGCAGCTGTATTGGTGGAACTGGTCTTTATCTGGTTTTATATAGATGGAACATTTGAACTCAATAGCTTATTGATGAATACTGCATCAGAACCTTCTGTACCGCTTGCAGATCTCAAGCACGGGATGAGACGTGTACGTGTTTACTGGTTTAAACGATTTTAACTTCATAGAGCTTCCATTGTGTCTCTCATGGTGGGAGCTATTGTTATGGATTCAGCTTTATTTGTCCGGCTGCAATCTGTGCAATGACCTGCGGCAGCAGCACATGCTCGATTGGGTGTATACGCGCAGCCAAGCTTTCTTCTGTATCCTCCGGGGTAATGTCCAGGCTTTGCTGCGCAATGATCGGTCCTGTATCCATGCCGCCATCTACATAATGTACAGTGACTCCGGTTACTTTTACCCCGTAATTCAACGCCTGCTTGATAGCATTCAGACCTGGAAATGCAGGAAGCAAGGAAGGGTGAACATTAATCAGCCTCCCATACCAAGGCTCGACAAGCACAGATGTAATCAATCTCATATAGCCTGCCATTACAACCAGATCGATCTGCTCTTCCTCTAGCCGCTGTACAATTTCCCGTTCATACTGCTCTCTGCTTGCATAATCCTTTGCCCGGAATACAAATGTAGGTATCCCGAGCTTATTCGCCCGCTCCACTACCTGTGCCTTGGGGCGGTCACAGACAAGAAGCCCGATGTGAACATCGAGCCTGCCAGCATTCACCGCATCCGCAATAGCCTGGAAATTGGACCCGCTCCCGGAAGCGAACACGGCAATGCGAAAGGACTTACTCATACAACGGCTCCGCTAAACGTAACCACCCGATCTCCCGAGGTTACATGACCCAGCGTATACACTTGCTCACCCTGCTCAGCAAAAATAGCTGCGGCTTCAGCAGCCTGCTGCTCTGGCACGATGATTACCATGCCAATACCCATATTGAAGGTACGGAACATATCGTTATTGCTGATTGCGCCTGTTTCCTGCAGCAGCTGGAAAATCGGCAAAATCGGCCAAGAGCCATAATTGATTTCAACATTGACATCAGCAGGCAGCATCCGCGGAATGTTTTCGATAAAACCGCCACCCGTAATATGCGCCAAGCCTTTAAGCTCAACCTTTTGCAATGCAGCAAGTACGGATTTGACATAAATCTTGGTTGGTTCCAGCACCACATCACCCAGCTTGCCGCCCAATGCGTCAATGGTGTCATGCAGGCTGTAGCCTTTTTCCTCTAACAACAGCTTGCGAACTAGCGAAAAGCCATTGCTGTGCACGCCGCTTGAAGCAAGGCCCAGTACGACATCACCCGGACGGATTGTGGAGCCGTCGATGACTTTCTTTTTATCAACGATACCAACCGTGAATCCGGCAATATCATATTCGCCTTCCGCATACATACCCGGCATTTCAGCTGTTTCGCCGCCGATTAGTGCGCAGCCTGCCTGAACGCAGCCATCGCTGATGCCTTTAATAATCGATTCGATTTTTTCTGGGATGACTTTGTCACAAGCCAAATAATCAAGGAAAAATAAAGGCTCTGCGCCCTGAACAATAATATCGTTAACGCACATGGCTACAGCATCAATACCAATCGTATCATGCTTGTCCATAGCAAAAGCAATCTTGAGCTTCGTTCCTACGCCATCCGTACCTGACACCAGTACCGGCTCATCGTACTTATCCTTATTCAATCCAAAAAGCCCACCAAATCCACCCAACTCCGTTAGAACCTCGGGACGAAATGTGGTTTTTACGTGTTTTTTCATCCGTTCTACTGCTTCATTTCCAGCCGCGATATCGACTCCGGCCTTTTTATATGCATCCGACACTTGTTACACTCCTTTAACTTGGTTGGTGGGAGGGTTGGGCTGTTCGCAGTTATGGAGTAAGATTAAGGGCATGCTTGATCGCCTAAGGTCGGCTCCGGGCTGTGCTGCTTGCCTGCGGCCGCTGTTGAAAATGGATTATTGTGATTAGACTTGGTGGTGATAACCCATTTTCAAAGGCGTCCCGTATACTCTCCGGCAAGCACACAGCCCTCTGCCTACAAGGCGATCAGGCACACATCTTACAAGCCACAAGTGCGAAAGGCTCAACGCAGTCTACACAACCTGCGTTTTATTAATGGTTGCGCGGCAGCTCTAGCCCCGCTAGTTGTTCAGTCGACGAGCCGGACTACGGCCGCGTTAAGTTGTTGCGCGGTAGGCCGTGCTCACGGCCCACTCTAGCTATTACTAATGTGCCTGGACATATTGGCCATTTAGTTGTCACTTTATGAGGCGGTGTGACTCACGCCAGCTAGTTTGCCAGCCTGGCGGAGCAGCCAAATGCCTCCGCCTCTCTTTCTACTCACAGACAAGGATCTTTGAGAGGGAAGTGCATGTGAATTTGGATTCATCCAGGTGTATGGAGGAAAAGGGATTGCCATGGAAAGTGTAACGGCCGCCTTTGAAAGAAAGCTGCTTCCTATAAGGAATTATTTCTGGTGGCTTTCTTTCAACAGCGGTGTAATGGCATCCCTTTTCTGGAATAACCGTCCGTATGAATCCAAATTCACTGGTTTTCAATCACTGCGCTGCACTTTTCTCACTCAGACCCTTAGTCGCACCCACATCCGACTTCCGACTCTTCCGTAATTCGTGTAGGGTACATATTGTCAAAACAGGCTGTACAATTTCCTTGATTCACATCGCCCTTAGGACGGCCGATTGAGTTTAACAAGCCTTCCTTACTAAGGAAATAAAGTGAATCGGCATTGATCGCAACCCGAATTTCTTCGATGGACTTTTGAGCCGCGATTAATTCTTTACGGTCCGGTGTGTCGATTCCATAGTAACAAGGATTCATAAAAGGTGGTGAGCTGATTCTTACGTGAACTTCGGTTGCACCTGCTTCACGAAGCATGTTGACGATCCGCAGTGAGGTCGTGCCACGAACGATGGAATCGTCGATCATCACAACCCGCTTGCCGGCAACGATACTGCGCACAGCACTCAGCTTCATTTTTACACCCTGTTCGCGCAGCTCCTGGCTCGGCTGGATAAAGGTCCGACCACTGTAGCGGTTTTTGATCAAGCCCAGCTCGTAAGGAATACCGGTTTGCTCAGCAAAGCCGATAGCCGCTGAAATACTGGAATCCGGCACGCCAGTGACCACATCAGCGTCAACGAACGCTTCCTGTGCCAGCTGCTTACCCATCCGTTTGCGTGCAGAGTGAATATTAATCGAATCCATATCGCTGTCAGGCCGAGCAAAATAAATATACTCCATCGAACAAATAGCACGCTGCTTGATCGGTGAGAACCGATCCTCAATCAAACCATTTTTCGCATCAAGGACAAGCAATTCACCCGGGATCACATCACGATAGTAGGTTCCCCCCACCGCGTCAAACGCACAGGTTTCCGAAGCGAACAAGTAAGCATTGCCCAGTCGGCCCATAACAAAAGGACGTAAGCCATGTGGATCTAAAGCTGCAACCAGCTTATCCTTGGTCAGAAACAAAAACGCGTACGCGCCTTCCACCTGCAGCAACGCTTCTTTAACAGCCAGTTCAATTTCCGTATGCTTGGAGCGTGCAATCAAGTGAGCAACAACTTCGGTATCGCTAGTTGTCTGAAAGATCGAACCCATGTCCTCAAGCTTTCTTTTCACCTCGGCCGCGTTAGTCAAATTACCGTTGGTGGCAATCGCCAAATCGCCGCCGCGGTATTTGAACACTAGAGGCTGAGCGTTAGCCAGCTTGCTCTCACCTGCTGTCGAATAACGAACGTGTGAGATCGAGTTGGCTCCAGATAAAGTGGTTAAATTATCATTATTAAAAACTTCCTTTACAAGTCCCATGCCGCGATGGTATTTGAAGCCCTCACCATCTGCTACACAAATCCCTGCACTTTCCTGGCCACGGTGCTGCAGCGCATGCAGACCATAATAGGAGAGCGAAGCGGCTTCGGAGTGACCATACACTCCGAATACGCCGCATTCCTCCCCTAGCTTATCGAGCAGCCCGTCACGGCTGCCCATATCTTCATTATAATAATTGCCTGTCCATAGCTGCTGCTCCTGCAATGTCTTTATTTCATCAGACATGGAATCGCATCCTTCCAAACCTTTTGTAGTTGTTCAACCGGTGACTGGATGACGGGTTTAGCGTTAATGTGGATATGCAACTCTGTTCCTTGAACTTGACCTAATTGCTGATATGGCACGCCTTGTTCGGAAATCCATTGCTTCAAAGCTTCCGCTTTTTCAGGCGAAGCGCTGAGCAAAATACGGGATTGGCTTTCGCTGAACAGTGCAATATCATTGCGCAGCTCCGTTGAGAAATCGACTTGAGCACCCAGGCTACCACTGATGCAGCTCTCGGCAAGAGCTGCAGCCAAGCCACCATCGGATAAGTCATGCGCCGAAGCAACAAGACCTTTTTGAATACCGCCAAGCACGGTGCTTAACAGCTTTTTCTCAACATCCAGATCGATTTGAGGTGGACGTCCTTCTGTAACTCCATGGAGTACATATTGGAACTCACTGCCGCCTAATTCTGCTTTAGTGTCGCCGAGCAGGATAATCACATCGCCTTCTTTTTTGAAGGCTTGTGTCGTAATATGGTCAGTATCATGAACCAAGCCTACCATTCCGATAACCGGTGTTGGGTAAATAGCACCTTTGGAATTTTCATTGTACAAGCTGACATTTCCGCCGATTACCGGTGTATCCAACTTGCGGCACGCTTCTGAAATTCCGTCTGCGGCTTTCTCCAGCTGCCAAAAAATGTCCGGTTTTTCCGGGCTTCCGAAGTTCAGGTTATCTGTAATCGCCAGCGGCTCGCCGCCGGAGCATACATTGTTACGAGCTGCTTCCGCAACCGCAATCTTGCCACCCACTTCAGGGTCCAGATAAACAAAACGTCCATTGCAATCGGTCGACATGGAAAGCGCCTTGCGCGAGTCTTGAATCGTTACGACCGCTGCGTCCGAACCCGGACGAACTGCAGTGCTTGTACGCACCATGTAATCGTATTGATTATAAACCCACTCTTTGCTGGCTACAGTCGGGGAAGCCAACACCTTTTTCAAAGCATCATTCAGATCTGTTACTTCTGCATACCGATTCGTATCCACCTCAGCGTTAGCCAGATAGTACGCAGGTACTTGAGAAGGCTTATTATATACAGGAACTTCATCAACCAATGCCGTAACCGGCATGTCCGCAACCATCTCACCCTTATGGAACAGCTTAAGTGCTCCATCATTGGTTACTTTACCAACCTTTGCACAATGCAAGCCCCAACGTTCAAAAATCGCTTTAGCCTGGGCCTCATCCTTAGGCTCAACAACGAACAGCATCCGCTCCTGTGATTCGGACAGCATCATTTCGTAAGGCGTCATGCCTTCCTCACGCTGCGGCACCTCATCCAGATACAGCTCCATACCGTTACCTGCTTTGCTCGCCATCTCGGCACTCGAACAAGTAAGTCCGGCTGCACCCATATCCTGAATGCCCAACACGATACCTGAGTTAATCAAATCGAGACAAGCTTCCAATACCAGCTTCTCCATGAACGGATCGCCTACCTGTACTGCAGGACGCTTCGCTTCGGACTCCGCAGTCAGTTCCTCCGATGCAAAAGTCGCACCATGAATACCATCGCGACCGGTAGCCGGTCCGACATAAAACACCGGATTGCCGACGCCTTTGGCAACACCCTTTTGAATCTTATCGTGATCGATCAACCCTACACACATCGCATTAACGAGCGGGTTGCCCTCATAACTTTCATCAAACATAACCTCGCCGCCGACCGTTGGAATCCCGATACAGTTACCATAACCGGCAATCCCCGACACGACATGCTCGAACAAATATTTAACACGGTCATTCTTGAGATTACCAAAACGCAAACTGTTCAGAACAGCAATTGGACGTGCGCCCATGGAGAAAATATCACGAATAATTCCGCCCACGCCTGTGGCCGCGCCTTGAAACGGCTCGATAGCAGAAGGGTGATTATGACTTTCAATCTTGAAAACAACCGCTTGATTATCGCCGATATCGACGATCCCCGCGCCCTCACCTGGACCCATTAGAACCCGAGGTCCTGTTATAGGAAACTTACGAAGAACTGGCTTCGAATTTTTGTAGGAGCAATGCTCGGACCACATAACGCTAAATACGCCAATTTCCACATAATTCGGTTTACGTCCGAGGAATCCGCATACTTGATCATATTCCGCGTCTGTGACACCCATCTGCTTATAAAGCTTCTGTTCCGCGATTTGCTCCGCGTTTGGTTCCTTAGCTGTTAACTGCTGCGCCATGTTGTTCCCTCCAAGTGCTCAAGATCGATGTAAACATCCGCTTGCCGTCCGCCGAACCCAACAATTCTTTTACTGCGCGTTCCGGATGCGGCATCATACCAAGTACGTTGCCCGCTTTGTTGCAAATGCCTGCGATATCATCCACAGAACCATTCGGGTTATTGCCTGCTTCATAACGAAAAACGATTTGATTGTTCGCCTGCAGGTCTGCAAGAGTAGCATCGTCACAATAGTAGTTGCCTTCGCCATGAGCGATTGGAATGTTAACCAACTCACCCTTGCTATACTCTTTTGTAAACGGGTTTTCGTTATTGTCCACCTGCAGCATAGCCGCATGACAGCGGAATTTAAGCGAATTGTTACGAAGCATGGCGCCAGGCAGCAAGCCCGATTCCAGCAAGATTTGAAAACCATTGCAGATCCCGATAATGTAGGTACCCTTCTCGGCCGCTTGCACAAGTGCTGTCATAACAGGAGCAAAACGAGCTATCGCGCCTGTGCGCAAATAATCTCCGTATGAAAAGCCACCTGGCACAATAATACAGTCATACTTGGACAAATCGGTTTCGGTATGCCATACATATTCAACTGGCTGCCCGATGGTTTCTTCAACCGCTTTGTAGCAATCGATATCACAGTTGGAGCCTGGAAACACCAATACAGCGAAATTCATGATACTTTACTCCTCCTTATTTTCACCCTCCCAAACCCTCCCTATAGGGAGGGCCCCAAAGGGCGTTGCCCTCTGGACTCCCTTGGCACGTGTGCAAGGCTTTTGTGTTCTCGGGGCGCTTATCGTCCCTATCGGGACACGCTTGGCTTGGGTGATACGTTTCGTACGCATACTGTGCTTATGATGAGCGCTTTCGTCCCTAACGGGACACGCTGAACTTTTGGTGCCGAGTGTTAACTCTTTAACATCAACTGCTGTAAACAGATCAGCATAGCTTCGCTCGCTGATGGTTGGCCTGGCGGCTGAGGTTGAAGAGATTAAACCAATTCGTAGCGGTAGTCTTCGATGACTGTGTTCGCTAGAAGCTTTTCACACATCGATTTAACACGCTGCTCAGCTTCTGCACGATCAGCTGTGCCTAGTTCAAATTCTAAATATTTGCCTACACGTACTTTATCCACTTCACCGAAGCCCATGGAGTGAAGAGCGCCTTGTACGGCTACTCCCTGAGGGTCGAGAACGCTTTGTTTGATCGTGACGTACACGGTTGCTTTTAACATGGGGATGAATCCTCCTTAGAGTTTTCGCAGAAAACTTACTTTGTAAGCATCTACTATGTTGCGCAGAGCACTCGCTTCGCAAGCGCCTGCTTGAGAATGTTCTATATAATTATGGCACTTAATATTAGAGGCTTGAGCTTGGTTTAAAAGTTCGGTGAATCATGAGCGGAGCGGCCAAATGATCCTGCAGAAGCGTTAGCGTTCGCCTTTGTTTCCGTAATTTTACCGATAAATGTCTTATTAGATCAAAAAGTACGGAAACAACAGCGATCGGAAGGATATTTGGCCGCGCAGCGGAACTTATTCACCAAGCTTTTAAATTTTTCACTTAACTAGCAGCTCATAGATGCTTCTATAGCGGCGGGAGGTTTCCTCGACGACATCGGCGGGCAGCGGGTCGGGCTCGCTGTTTTTATCCCAATTCGTGCTGGACAGATACGTACGAACCGGTTCTTTGTCCATTCCATCGATTTCGATATCGAAGGCGTACTTTTCTTTGGCCCAGAAACGTGAGGAATCCGGTGTGAAGATTTCATCGATCAGGATGATTTCTCCATCAATGAGTCCAAACTCGAACTTGGTATCGGCTAATATGATGCCACGCTCTTCACAATAGCGATGAGCAAATTCATACAGCATAATGCTCTTGGCTTGCAGCTGCTCGGTCAATTCGGCTCCGACCAGTTCTTTCATCCGTTCGATCGAAATATCTTCGTCATGACCCACATCGTTTTTGGCTGCAGGCGTGAAGATCGGCTTCTCGAAGCGTTCATTTTTACGCAGGCCACTTGGCAGCTTTTGCCCATTGATCTCGCCTGTTTGTACATACTGACGCCAGCCTCCGCCCGTAATATAACCACGGACGACACATTCGATATCAATACGTTCCGCTTTTTTGGTGACCATGAAGCGATCCTTCATGATCTCACGGTCTTTGACAATATCGCCCAATTGATCAACATCGCCATGTACGACATGATTCGGTTGAATATCTGCGGTTTGCTCAAACCAGAATTTGCTTAAAGAGTTGAGCACATTACCTTTGTCAGGCACTGCAGGTGACAGCACCCAATCGAATGCCGAGATCCGGTCCGTTACCGCGATCAAATAATGCTCCCCTAAATCATACAGCTCACGAACCTTACCTTTGTAGATCAGCGGTGCGCTCAGATAAGATTCGGCGCTCGAAATCGCCTTTGTTGAGACCATCGTCTGTGGTCCTCCCCTAATTTATTATTCGGTTAAGCCCAAACGTTTGAAAATCGTATCAACATGCTTCAAATGCCAGGTTGGGTTAAAGCAATCATCAATTTCTTCCGCACTCAGCTGCTCACGGATTACAGGCTCGTTCTCAATAATATCGCGGAACGATCGCTGCTCTTCCCACGCCTGCATGGCACGCGGTTGCACGGTATCATAAGCCTGCTCACGGCTGTAGCCTTTGTCGATCAGCTTGGTCATAACACGACCGGAGAACGGTACGCCGTAAGTGCTTTGCATATTGCGCTTCATATTTTCCGGGAACACAGTCAGGTTCTTTACAATCGTTCCAAAACGGTTCAGCATATAGTTCAGCAAAATCGTTGCATCCGGCAAAATAATCCGTTCTACAGACGAATGCGAGATATCGCGTTCATGCCATAAGGTTACATTCTCATAAGCTGAGATCATATGACCACGAATGACACGGGATAAGCCCGAAATGCTTTCACAGCCGATTGGATTACGCTTATGCGGCATAGCGGATGAACCCTTTTGACCTTTGGCAAAAGCTTCCTCAACCTCGCGAACCTCACTCTTCTGCAATGCACGAATTTCAGTCGCGAATTTATCCATGGACGTTGCAATCAGCGCCAGTGTCGCCATATATTCAGCATGACGGTCACGCTGCAAGGTTTGCGTCGAGATTGGAGCCGCTTTTGTACCCAGCTTCTCACATACAAAGGTTTCAACAAAAGGATCGATATTCGCATACGTACCTACTGCGCCGGAAATTTTACCGTACTGTACACCGTCCGCCGCCAAGCGAAAACGCTCCAGATTCCGCTTCATTTCTTCCAGCCACAGGGCCATTTTCAAACCGAAGGTTGTCGGCTCGGCATGTACGCCATGTGTCCGTCCCATCATCGGTGTATCTTTATATTGAATGGCTTTATTCCGCAATATTTCAATAAAATTAAGCAAGTCTTTTTCCAAAATCTCATTAGCCTGTCTCAGCAAGTAACCGAGTGCCGTGTCCACAACATCTGTCGAGGTCAAGCCATAGTGTACCCATTTGCGCTCAGGGCCTACCTTTTCGGATACCGCGCGCGTGAAGGCGATCACATCATGGCGTGTTTCCAGCTCAATCTCATAAATACGGTCGATGTCAAAAGCAGCATTTTTGCGCAGCTCCACTACATCTTCCTTCGGGATGACCCCAAGCTCAGCCCAGGCCTCGCAAGATAGCAGCTCGACCTCCAGCCAAGCATTAAATTTATTTTCCTCTGTCCAAATCCGTGCCATTTCCGGCCTGCTGTAACGTTCAATCATTGATTAATCCCCCGTTCTTCGTGCTAGCTATTCTTTCGTATTCCATATGCCTGAGGCTTCAATCCATTGCAAGGCTTCATCAACTGAAGGTGCAAGCACGTTCAAATGACCCATCTTCCGATTGTCCTTGGCCTCCTGTTTGCCATACATATGTAGCTTTGCTGTAATACCACTGCCAACCTGCTCCGATTCAGGCTGCATGATCCAGTCCATCGCGGACTCGACATGCTGACCCAGAATGTTACCCATGACAACCGGTGTAAGCAGCTCCGTTGAGCCCAACGGCAGATTGCAGATCGCTCTCATGTGCTGTTCGAACTGCGAGGTTTTGCAAGCTTCCATTGTATAATGACCGGAATTATGAGGCCGCGGCGCTAATTCATTCACATAAAGCTCGCCTTCGTGTGTGACAAACATTTCGACTGCAATCAGTCCAACCACATTTAACGATTCCGCAATTTGAATCGCTAACTGCTCGGCTTCCTGCTGCACAGCCTCATCTACACGGGCCGGTACGATCGACAGATGCAAAATATTGTTCACATGTATATTTTCCGCTGCGGGAAATGCCTTAACTTCTCCTCTTGGGCTTCGCGCCGCAATCACGGATATTTCTTTGTCAAAGTCGATAAATTGTTCGAGAACCAGTTCAGTTCCAGCCCGACTGATTTCTTCATAAGCTTCATCAGCTTCATCTATCGAACGTATTACCCACTGTCCTTTGCCATCATAGCCGCCTGTCGCTGTCTTCAGCACACAAGGGGTGCCCAACCGCTGCAGCTCCTCACGAAGCTGTGCGCTGCTCGCAATTTGCGCATAAGGCGCTACCTTGACGCCAGCTGCTTCAATCGCCTGCTTTTCACGCAAGCGGTGCTGCGTAATATAGAGAAGTCTGCTGCCCTGAGGCACGTAGGATTCCTCCATAAGAAGCTCAGTCACCTCGGCATCGACATTTTCGAATTCATAGGTGATCACATCCGACTGCTCGGATAACATCCTTGCTGCCTCAATATCATGGTAAGCGGCCACAATCTGTCTGTCAGCCACCTGACCGCAAGGAGAGTCTACTGTCGGGTCCAGTGTAATAAACCGATAGCCCATGGCGCGTCCAGCCAATGCCATCATGCGCCCAAGCTGTCCGCCGCCTAACACACCAATGGTGCTGCCAGGACGTATTATCTTTTTGGTGTCTCTTCGATCATATTCACTCATTCCAGCACGCTGCTTTCTGTGATCTTCTCACGAGTGCGTTCACGACGCTCACGTACCTTTTGCTGCAGCTCAGGATCAAACGCACCCAATATTTGCGCAGCCAGCAAGCCCGCATTCGTGGCTCCCGCATGACCAATCGCTACGGTGGCTACAGGAACACCACCTGGCATCTGAACAATAGACAGCAGGGAGTCCAACCCATTCAGCGTAGACGTTTTAACGGGAACACCAATAACCGGCAGCTCCGTCTTTGCGGCAACCATACCGGGTAAATGAGCGGCGCCTCCCGCTCCTGCTATAATGACCTTCAAACCTCGCTCTACTGCAGATGCTGCATAGTCAAACATTAAATCTGGCGTACGATGGGCGGAAACAACCTTTTTCTCATAAGAAACTCCCAGCTCCTCCAGCATGTCACAGGCGTGCTTCATGGTTTCCCAATCCGACTGACTTCCCATAATGACTCCAACAAGAACAGACATTTCGACCTCCATAAATGGTTACTTTTGAAATACGTGCAAGCTTGAATGTGTATAATATGAAAAGTCCGGCAGACCAAGATCACTATCATTGACCCACAGGACGGTAAAATAATCCCAAGCGCAAGCTAAGGCCTAACACCGAAGCGCCGACCTTTCATTTTCGTTATTTCGACAAGTTTAGATCAAAAAAAGAAAGCTTTTACGTGTTTAGTTTACAGGGATAGAGAGCGGCTGTCAACCTGAGAAGACGAACATTATACGAATTAATCATATGAAAAGTTCGCATTTCCAAAGCAGTTTGCTACATTCTCTCGATCTTGCTCGCTTTTTGCTTCATTTTAACTAGTTGGGTATAGGTCTCTTGGACTTCCTCTGCGTTCAACTCGCCTTGTGCAAGCTCATCCGTCGACATTTTTTGCCAACGCTCCACCATGTATAGGCCTGAATCGATCCAATGCGTCTGGTCCACATCTGCATCCAGTATGAAAAATAACGTGTCCTCCGCCTTGGCCAGCCGCCCTGCACTGTCATAATAATGGACCAATGGCTTAAGGACCCGCAGCGGCATTAATCCAGGCTTGATGATAGTAAGCAGGTCTTGGATTCGCTCCTCCATCTCCTGCTCTAATTCGGTAGCTTCTTGCATCCATCTCATTTCCAGCAGCAGCTCCACAGACTTCATATAACATGCTATGCCTTCGTCTTCTTCCGCGGCATCAACCAGTAAATCACCCTCTGCCTTTAACATATCACTGAGCAGCAGACCTTTACCGGCATCGAATTGACCCTGAGTCGTTAGCAAAGCCATCAGGTCCTTCACGGATAAAGCAAGCACTAGCTTGGAATTCAGCCCCAGCAGTTGCTTCATTGCCTGTGTCAACAGCTCCATCGCTTCCGCAAATTGCTGGTTTCGCCGCTTGAACAGCACCTGACCCAGTGTCATCGAAAATTGTTCGATCATTCGCATCAAATAATCCCGTTGGTACAATGCGGTCCCTCCCAGTTATGAATTTGATTCGTATAAGTTCATTGTACCTTATTGAGGTGACGATTGAAAAAAGTCATGATGGCACAAAAAAACCATAGCCCAGGATTATTCCCAAGCTATGGTTCCATGAATTTTTTAGTGACCGCGAACTGCTTCTACCTGATTAAGCAGGGCTCTTACATCTGAGTGATCAAATTGGCTATCACCGTTCTGATCAGCTTTATTTAAAATGCTGGTTAGTATGTTGGTAATCGTTTTGCGTGCTTTCCCCACAAAGCTGACCGTATCACTTGTAACCATTCCGTTTTTGACAGCTATGGTTTTCAGAGTCTGGGTCGATAGCAATTTAGGCTTGTTATTTGAATTATACAAGCTGCTTGCTGTAGTCGGTTCCGAGCCATCCAGTGTAAAGTAGATTGCTGCTCCCTCCGTAGATGTGGACAAAGTAACCTGCTTCGTTGTGTCATTCGTGTACAAAGAGTCCAGTGTAGGGGTCGCTACTTTATTCGCTTCAAACACACCGTAAGTTGAAAAATGTGTTACCTTTGCAGACGCAACTCCCGTGTTATCGATCTCTGTTTTTTGATACTCCCAACTTAGAGTCGATGGATTATAGTAAAAGACGCCTACTTTACTGCGATTCGCATTGGCATTCGTGGGAATCGATACCTTCACAGGCTTTAAAGGATCAATTGTAATCCCTGTCAGCGTAAACTCCAAAGTCTTTCCAGCGGATACTAAGCCGGTACCGCCTGTATTCATCGGGGTTACCTCCGTTACCGACACTTTGGCATTAGGACCAAAAGTCGATCCTGTAAAATCAATTGTAGTGCCGCCTGTCAGCGTGACTATTGGGTGTTCGTTGTTAACAGATGCTTCCTGTTGTCCCCCAGTCCCACTAGAGGACCTTGTGATAGTTAACATGTATGTAAGGGTAGTTGCTCCATCAGGTGCGGTAACAACAATCGTAAACACATTGGCTCCTTCGTTCAAATTGATCGGCTGGCCTATATAGACATCGCTGCCAGTACTCGTTTTGATCGATAACTTAGCTCCTGATTCATAAACCGCACCCGTTACCGTAATCGAATACACTGCATTCGCTACACTCATTGAAACATTTTTGTACGTATCTGGAATGTGTGTAGTTACATCATTTGTTACTTGAATACTCAACGAGCTTAAAGCTGCATTGTTTGAAAAACTAGTCAATGTATAAGGACTAACCTCATTACCGCTACCGCCACTAATGACCATACCTGGCTTTAAGTATACGACTGGATGAACTTCTTTACTGTTCCAGTTAGCAACCAAGCTGCCTTCAGAGTCAACGCTAAATATATAATAATCACTACCTGCATGAGCAGGATTCATCAAAAACCATTCCGAACCCAGAAAGCGATTCAATACGCCAGTACCAACCAATGATTGATATTGCGGAATCGATAGTAGCCCAACCAATGCCTTGACCCTGTATTCCTCACTCCACCTTGTTGGCACTGTCCCTTTTGAATAGATCGTGTTATCGAAAGGATACATGGATATTTTGCCAATATTTTCCTGACCCAGAGTATTTAAAAATTCATTATTTAAATAATAAGCAACACTATCTTCAGCCATAGGATCGAATGTATATCCATCATACCAACCTTCCGTATCCCAACTATTACCATAACCGTCCCAATTACAGTTACTGGAATCATACCAAGCACACTCCGTATAAGGCTGCAGAAGTGTTAACTGCCGTTTAGTTTTATCCGTTAGCACCCATTGCTTCCCACCAAATACTACGATGCTGCCATTATTTATTACCGTCGTATTTTTGGAATGTTGTAGCTCAGGTCCTTCCTTGAAAATAATAAGATGATAATCTTTATTGCCTTCAGCCGCTGAAACTCGAATTTTTAAATCGTTGCTGCCGAATCCCAAATTTGAAAAAGTGATTTCTCCATTGGTAGAGTTCACCGCTGTGTAGACTGCCCTAGAATCATCCAATATTATATTCGCAGCTGCTGATTTGGATAAATTGATTTTTACCCTATTTACTGAAGAACCTACCACTGCATCATACACATCAAGTGCATCCGAAAAAGAGGGACTTAAAGCCACATTGGCAATATTCTCATCTTTAACCGTCAAGCTGCCCAGATTAAGCTTATCATCATAAATAACCGTGATTTGATAGGTCACGCTTGGATTTTTGGCAGCATCATAGAACCTAACATAAATCGTTTTGGGGCCTGCACCAGGTGGAAGAAGGTAAGATAGCTGGGGTTTGTATTCCAGTCTATCGTCGAAGCCATAAAAATAATCCGTATCCGATACTTCATATCCGGCAATGACACCAGATCCCTCATCAGTAGCATTCAAATTTAGCAAGATAGAGCGGCTGAATATTGTATTCGATGCTGGTATACCCTCAACAGTAACAGTCCCTGTTGGAGGTATGTAATCCTTCGTATAAGTTACTTCTGCCCATTCAGTCAGATTGCCGAAGCGAATTCCTATTTGTTTCGTAGGGATATCCCCTTCTTCAAATACCGGATTGCTCAGACCTGCTTCTGCAGTAAATTCCAGTGTTACTGTCTCGCCTGGTGAAATATTGGTACCGAAACTAGGGTTAACACTAAAAACTTCACTATTAATAATACTATCAACCATGGCACCGTTCAGATATACCTTGGATGGGTCCATTGCGTATATATTTTCAACCAAATCGTAAGGAAGAACCGGATAAAGAGGACGTTCGTAATCTATCGTTTCTCGAGTTTTGAAGGTAAGCTTATAGTTTACCTTCTGTGCGCCTTCGTTCTTGTTGCTCAGTTCGACCATCAATGTACTGCTTTCTATTGTCACGGGGATATTTACCGGATCTATGTCCGTCGAAGTCCGTACAAGAATACTTTTTGTACCCCCAGTCCTCGGATTCGAGACTATCTCTTGAATAACGTTCACGTCTACCATGGATCCGGCAGGTACAGAATTTACAATCTGGATTTGCAACTGTTGTCCGGTAACAATTATAGAACTTGCTGCCAACGTATTAACTTTAACGATAGGAACACTATAACCATAATAAAGGATATACTGGTTATTGACATAATCAAAACTCTCGTCGCTGTTAATATTAAAATCAGAGGGATAATCAATCGTTATCTTGTCACCGTTTTTCAATGAGCTTGTAGCAGTAAATTGAAAATTCCATTCATTATGATTTCCGGCAAGTCTCGTTTCCGGATAGGTAGAAACCGTAGGCGAACTGACAGAAGTGCCTGCCACAGCCTGTACCTTGTCCACATGTAACAGCATCACCCCTGCCAGTACAACAACCAGACAGCCAATAATGGCCATTACTTCCTTCAAAATCAATGTTTCCGCTAGCCTCCGTTTGAATTTGAACCCCAAGTATGTACGCATAACCCTGTCATTCCTTCTTTCTATATAAACTATTAATGATAATTATTGTTAATGATATCTACTATCTAGTTTATCTTATTTTTAGAAAGAAATCTTTATTTCCATTGTTAAATTTCATACATTTCCTATGTGAATTTGGCTTGTATACTCCTGAATATACACAAATACATCCCTCTTCGCGGTATGCAAGGAGGGATGCGCTAATTTTACATATAATTCCATTTATCTGGGTACTGTACCTTACTGCTGTAATGTCTTCACAAGCCGTTTGGCCACACCATTAGGCGTCTCAATAGTTTCATATAATTTAATAGTCAGCGGATATTCCTGCTGCTCTGTCTTGATGTTATTGATCTGAACCGTCTGTTCACCGCTGATCAGCATGTCGGTTCCTGTGAACGGTACCGATTGCGAACCGAGTGTCCGACCCAACCCATCAACAAGCTCAATCGTGAATTTCGGGAAGTTGTCATCAACGACGACATCCTCAACTCGGTCCACAGTTAAATTCATCTTCATCTTATAGGAATAGGTTACAGGTAATCCGGCATTGGTATATGCAGACATTGTCCAATCGTTTAGTGTGACATTAAACGGATAGAACGCCATTACTGAGCTATCCACATCATCGATCTGTACAGCAGTTTGGAATCCGGCAATCGTCGTACTGTAAGGCGCAGAAGTCAGATTGTCCAGCAGCTTGAGACCAAGCTGTTCACCCTTCTCCGAGGCTGGAACCATAAACGAGTAGCTGACTACATAGCTCAGGTTCGGCATCAAATTAGCTGCTGTTGCCGTTTGGCGAGAACCTGCATAGCTGGAGCCGTCGCTTCCTACCAGCTCTGTTTGAAAAGCGGGAAGTGTAACGGTTTGGTCGCTTTTATTTTGCAATCTGAATTTGGCGACTACGCTTTTAAAGCCTGACCCTGTATTCTCATGCATATGCAGCTCCATTAAAGAGACCTGCGTGCTGGAATCCAATAAACGGTTCAATGGATCGAAGGCAATCGGAGTGCCTATTGCGTATGCAGGCAGCGTGTTAGGTAAAGCAACAGCATCTGCCGCCACTTCGATTTTCAAGCGTCCGACATCAAACCCAGGCGTGCTGGACGGTGTTGCCGCAGCGGTACCCGCTGAACCCCCTGCTGCTCCTGCTCCGGCAGTTCCGGCGGAAGCAGCAAAAGTTTCTGTTGTCATCAGCAGCAAGCTTTGCAGCTTGATGCCTTTATCTGTCGGGATCAAATATTGAATATATTTGCGGTCACCTGCGGCCAGTACAATTGGATTTGCATCGGCTCGTGTACCGGCATAAATTTGATCTCCGGCTTTGCCATCCAAACGGAAGCCAGGCACCGTTTCACTAGCTGTACCCGGATTTTCAGCCAGTAGGGTTACGACCTGAGTATGCACACCCTTTTCATCTGTCTGCTCGGTTAAACTGGTCGTTGTGAATTTAATTGGAGATGGAGATTCAGGAACCATAAACGTATCTCCCCACGCTTTAATAAAAGCAGGATCAGTAATATCAGGCTTGGTGGCATTCCACACGGATGTTATGGGCAAGCTCAAGCGAACCGTTTCCTGTTTGGGATACACATATTCATCGACTTCTACAAAAGACATCCCTGTTATCGTAATATCATCCTGACGGTCTACCGTGACCATACCGGTCAGCTCTACATTTTCCATCGCCAGCATCGACTTCGGGTTGGATGCGCTTGGTGTAACCTTATATTCACTGCCATCCGAAGCTTGGACACGGATTTCATAATCGGGAACCCGCTTCATCTGGGTCGTATTATTATGCAGGCGGACCACCGCACCAATGCGTGTACCCTCAGTTGACTTGCTGATGGATAAGCTTTTAATGCTCGCTTGAATCGATTCCGTTAACGGATACGAGACTGCAGTTGGCGTAAGTACTTGTGTCTGGACCGGTGCTCCTGCCTCCTGTACAGGTACAGCGTCTGCCAGTGCCATTGAAGGAACAGCTGATATAACTAAAGACATGGACAGCAAAGTGCTGCCGAGCGTAGTTTTCCATTTCGGTGCTGCAGTTAAGTTCTTTCTCATGTTCGTATAGCCTCCTCTTAAGTTCAAGGACAGAAATCGACACTGCTGACTTCTATCCTTACTGCTCTGTTCAATCTGATTAAATCTGTGTGCCGACATATGGGCTTCTGTATGAATATGGGCTGGCTAATCCGTATTCCGTTTTTCTACCTTTTCATATCTTCCTCTGTATATTTATCTGTATATTTATTTATCTATCTCTATCTTTTCTAATTATTCTATAATTGCTTTTGCGAACTACAAACGGTTTGGTTACTTGGCAACTTCAACCTTTTGCCCATTTTTCAATTGATGCTGACCGGAAACGACTACAGATTCTCCTGCTTTCACACCTTCCAACACCTCCTGAAATGCATCCTTGACGCGTCCGAGCTTGACCGCGCGTTTCTCTACCTGATCACCATTCAATATGAAAACAAAGGCCGCATTGCCCTCTCTGACGATGCTCAAGCTTGGAACCGCAAGCCCCTGCTCCTCCTCAGGACTGGTCAATTGCAGCTGAACACGGCTGCCAGGCTTGATCGAACCATCCGGATTTGCCAAATCCAGTTCAATCGGAAAAGCTTTTGTCGTACTGTTCATTTGATTGGCAAGAAACGTCACCTTGGCTGTTTTTTTGTCGGCGGGATTATCCGCACTATAGAAGGTGAGCTCCTGCTTGTTATTAACCAGCTTGGCGGCTGACTCTGTCAAATCGGCTTTAATTTTGAGTGGATCAAGCTGTTGTACCTGACCAATCTTGGCCGTGCGGGACATATTCATGCCCACCTCAGCAGTCAGATCAGTTAAAACACCCGTAATTGGCGCCTTGATCTCATAATTGCCGACAGCATTGGCCGCGTCCTCTACACT
Organism: Paenibacillus sp. FSL H8-0034; assembly: GCF_038000305.1. Classification (NCBI taxonomy): domain Bacteria; kingdom Bacillati; phylum Bacillota; class Bacilli; order Caryophanales; family Paenibacillaceae; genus Paenibacillus; species Paenibacillus sp. FSL H8-0034. Next base: position 1,116,547 of record NZ_JBBOBS010000001.1, on the reverse strand, counting down.
TAGCCGCGCTGTCGCTACCTGTGATTCCTGAGAAGCAATCGGGTTGGTTTTATCCAGAGCATCCAGCTTGTTCTGAACAGATTGCACATCCAACCGCGCGTTAGTCACGAGCGTTTCCGCCTGATCTACCTGACGTTTGGTCACCGTACCGGCCTCAAAGTCATTGCGCGCTTTGTTATAGTCCTTTTCCACATTACTTAATTGCTCATTAGCCTTGACCAGCGAGCTTTGCAGATCAACCCGGCTGTTGTTCTGGTCTTCAATCGATTTGCGAAGTGATTCCTCCGCGCCTTTCAGCGATTGCTCACCCTTTTGCATTTGCAGTCGGGCATCTCTAGCATCCAACCGGACTATAACGTCACCCTGATTGACAAGCTCACCCTTCTTCTTCAATACCTCCAGAACCTGTCCGTCCGCTTTGGGTATCACATCAATTTGCACTGCGGCGCTAACATCCGCAATTTGCTCCTTGGGATCACCCATACTTTGCTTGACAATGGCAGCTACCTTGACTGGCCTGTTCTGCGACTGAACGGCTGCGGCTGCCTGCGGCTGTGCAGGGCTTGAGCACCCCGCCGCCAATGCAGTGACTACTAGAAGAATACCGACGGTCCTTGAGCCGCTGCCGAAGCTTTTCTTTGACATCTGATTATTCATATCCCTTCTCTCCCTTACATCTCGATAGTTGTATTTGCTTTTGACTTAGGCTTGCGATGTCTCCATTGACCCATACGCTTTTTGCTCGATTCAATTAGCTCATAAACGACTGGCACCACGACAAGTGTTAGGATTGTGGATGTCGTCAGACCCCCAATTACAACAACGGCCAAGCCTTTTGAAATCAATGTGCCTTTTGTCAAGCCAAGCGCCAAAGGCATCATCGCCATAATCGTAGCTCCTGCTGTCATAATAATTGGTCTGAAACGAACCATCCCTGCCTCTACAAGCGCATGGCGTACCGTGTATCCCTCCTCACGCAGCTGCTGGGCGCGGTCGATAAGCACAATGGCATTGGTAACGACAATACCGATCAACATCATAAAACCGATCATTGAGGTTACATCGAGCGACTGCCGGGTAATTAACAATCCCAGCAATCCGCCAATTGCTGCCAGCGGTAGGGAAAACAGAATCGCGAATGGAGCGCCCGCATTGCCAAAGGCTAATACCATTACGAGATATACGACAGCGATAGCCACTGCCATAGCCACAAACAATTGTGAGAAGCTTTTATTGATATCGGCGCTTACTCCCTTAACTTCACGAGATATGCCATCCGGCAGCGCCACTTTGCCAAGCTCACTAGATATCTTCGTACTGACCGCCGATTTATTGACCGAATCGATCTTGGCTGTAATCTTCAGTACCTGTTCCTTACTTTCTCTTTGCAGGGACAACGGAGCTTCAACCTCCGTCAGCTTCGCAACCTCATTCAAATAAATCGTCGAGTTTTGCGCTGTTTTGAGCGGGATTTTTCCCAGCTTCTCGATTGAATTTTTATCCGCTTTGGATAGCTGTACGGTTGTGGTATAAGTTACATTGTCGAACTGAATATCTCCGAGCTGGTCCTTCATAATCCAGCTTCTTGCGGTATCACGAACCTGTGAGGTGCTGAGTCCAAAGGTTCTTGCTTTACTTTGGTCTACTGTAATTTGCACCTGGGTTTTGGAATCACTAAGTGAATCTTCAACCTCGCTCAGCTCCGGGTACTCTTCCAGTTTTTGCTTGATTGTGACGGCTGCTTCCTGTAATAAAAGTTGATTGTCACCTTTTAATGAGTACGAGAAGTCAGTTGATGAGACACCGCCGCCACCACCAGCCAATGACTTGGGTGTTACTTCTGATCCTTTTGGCAGCTCATACAGAATACGTTCCTTGAATTCCTTTTTCACTTCATCAGGATCGGCCTGAGCATTAACCTCGGTATAGATCTCCGCCATATTGGCTACCTGATCCTTACCGCCGCCGTAGCCCACAAGTGCTTCAACAAAGGTAAACAGCGGTTGACCCTTGCTATCCTTGGCATCCTGCATCATCCCTTCCAATTCTTTGGAAATTTGATCGGTTCCATCGATAGAGGTTTCATTAGGCAGCTTGACCTGAAAATACATCTGGCGTTCGGAACCGCTGCTTGGTATGAAGCTGACAGCCAAATTGGGAACAATCGCAGCTATCGATACGACAAACAACAATCCTGAAATAATTAATGTTTTAAAGCGATGGGACAAGCATGCTTTCAAAATCTTTTCATACAGTAACATGAATCTGCCTTTTTTGTTTTCGTCGTGATGGACAATCTTATCACTATTAAGTACGAGCAGTTTGGCCATCATTGGGATTACCGTCAAGGCTACCAGCAAAGAAGCCAGCATTGCAGTTGCAACTGTGATGGCAAAAGGGCGGAATAGCTCACCCACGATACCACTTACCATCCCGATCGGAGCAAACACGCCAACTGTGGCAAGCGTTGATGAAGTAATCGCCATCGCTACCTGCTTCGTTGCGAGCTTGATGACCGATTCGTTACGTTCCTGCGCCTTCTGCAGTGATGCATATATATTCTCGATAACGACAATGCTATCATCGACGACCCGGCCCACCGCAATAAATATGCCCCCGAGCGTCATCGTGTTCAAGGTGATCCCGAATTGCGAAATAACGAGCAGTGTAATCATAATCGATAAAGGAATCGATACGAGAACAATTAATGTCATTCTTACATTTCGCAAAAAGATCAAAATCATCAAGGAGGCTAACAAAGCTCCTGTTATACCTTCCTTTAACATGCCGCTAATCGATTCCTTAACTTGATCGGCACTGTTATATACGGGTTTAAAAGTAATATCAGGAATGGTCGTTTCCCATTTTTTGATCAACAGGTCGGTCGCATCCGAAAAATCAACTGCGTTCGCATTGCTTGTTTTAAATAAATGAATCCCAAGTGCAGGCTTATTATCCAAGCGTGCAATAAATTCCGAATCGGTCACAGCCTGAACCTTTGCCACCTGCTTCAGCATCAATGTACTGCCATTGCCTGCGGCGATCTCCATATTTTCCAGGTTATACAGACTGTCAATGTTACCTGTTACACGAGCTACCTTCGTATTACCGTTAAAATCCACGGTTCCGATGGCGCCATTAGCCAATGTGTTTTTCAGAGTCGTGCTCACCTGAACGGGGGTCAATCCGAAGCTGGTAAGCGCATCGGCGTCCAGCTCAATATCAAGTGACGTTTCTCGGGCACCAATCGAATCGATATGATCCATGCCCGGTATGGACTCCAAGCCCGGCTTGATTTGATCCTCATAAACTTTATCCAGCTCGGTCTGGCTCATCCCGTTATCCGCATATATGGCCAGGTAGTAGGCCGGAATGGAAGCAAAGCCGAAGGTGGAAGCCTTTGGTCTTTCTGCCGTTGCAGGCAGCCTCACTTCCTGAACAAGACTCTCAATCTCCTGCTTTTTCTTATCAATATCTACACCTTGCTCGAATTGAACGATAACCGTTGAAATATTATCGCTGGAGGTGGATGTTAATGTGTCCAAGCCTTCAACATTGGAAATCTTATCCTCAATCGGCTTCGTGACTTCCTTCATCACGTCTGTCGGGGATGCTGGATAGGTCGTAGAAACCAACACTACCGGAAAAGAAATGTTCGGCATATTTTCTACCTTAATCGTATAAGCCGAATACAGCCCTCCACCTAACAGAATAGCGACTATAATTAAAATTGCCGCCACATTTTTCATAGAGAAGCTTGTAAGCTTGTTCATGGGTTTCCCTCCTGTGAGTCTTGCATCAGCATGAATGTAAGCTGAGCTTTTTCTGTAATTAAACTGATTTCATTCGCATTAACAGTGTTTTTTCTTAACAAAATGTATGACTGACATCAATTAGCATCAGCTTTGGCTAACTAGCAAAACGACTAATTTCGTTGTTATCTGCAGCCAAGCATACATAACCAATATGAACTCAATATGAACGGTAGCGCTTTCTTTATGAACCAACAACAAAAAAACCATGGAGAGTCGGCTCCATGGCATTAATCTTTGATATTGCGAAGGATTCATATCCTAAATATTTTAATTAATTACATTTACTTCTATATTCAGTGCCCAATGCTTGCTACTGGCATACTTGGCAAAGTAACTGAAAATGATGAGCCCTTACCTGGCGCACTCTGGATGCTGATTTTCCCTCCATGCAGCAGCACAATTTTATTGACAATAGCTAAGCCGAGACCACTGCCGCTATGCTCGCCTGTCCGCGACTTGTCGGCTTTGTAGAAGCGTTGAAAAATCCGCACCTGATCTTCCTCGGAAACCCCGATCCCTTGATCAGAAATATTGACTGTGATCTCATTCGTGGTTTGCTTTACCTGGATATGGATCGATCCGCCTTGATGCGAAAATTTAATGCTATTCGTAATTAAATTCGTCCACACCTGATTGAGTAAATCCTCATCGGCACATATTTTGATACTGGGCATATTCAACTCAAATTCGATCCCTTTCGCAGACCATTGTGGCTCGCAGGCAACAATCACATGACGGATCTGTTCATCCAAGTCGTAGGTATGCGGCTGATAAGGATGATGCATGGATTCCAACGAAGCCAGCTTTAACAAGTTTTCACTCATACGCGACAAGCGCTCACTCTCCGATTGAATGATCTCCAGATAGTACAGCCGCTCCTCTTCCGACATTTTATTGCTGCGAAGTGCCTTTGAAAATCCGGAAATCGACGTTAACGGCGTCTGAATCTCGTGCGACACATTGGATACAAAATCCTGCCGCATCTGTTCCAGCTGTTTGAGCTCCAGAGCCATTTCACTAAAGCTTTGTGCAAGCATCCCCAGCTCATCCTTACGCTTTCTCAGCTTCCAATCCATATTAAAATCACCCTTGGATATCCGTTTGGTCGCCTCAGTCATCACCCTCAACGGTTTAACCACATAACGTGCAGCCACGAAAATGAACAAGCTTCCCATCATCAGCGTAATGAGTAACGACGTACCAACTACCTTCTGCAGCGCACCTTCCTTGTTGTGCCTTGAATATTGAAAAAATATCGCATAACGCATCGAATCCATCTGGAATGGAATGCCCACTAAGATCTGATCGGGAAAACCGGTCTCGCTTCGGTACATCTCTCCGCCTCGTACCAGATCGACCACCTGCTCAGCAATATCCACCTTTTCTTTGGGCTCGGTTTCCCCATACACGCTTTTATGTTTGTCATCGTCATATAAAGTAATATAAAAATCAATTATTCGACTGACACTAGTCAAATATTCATCGGTTTTATCTTTTTGCAGCAAGGTTAACGTATGTACTACGTCCTTGCCATTTCTCATCATCGTATCCTGGATCTCTTCCCTAACCAGGTTCGTATAAATTAAAGATGACAAAAAAAACGCCGATACCAACCCAAACAGAACCGCCGCCAAAAAAGTAAGCACCACACGAACATACAACGTTTTGATCATGATCTTACCTCAAGCTTGTAGCCCAGCCCGCGAATCGTCACGATACTGAAATTGTCAACAGCCTCTGGAAAACGCTCCCTGATTCGCTTGATGTGGACATCGACAGTCCGGTCATCCCCTTCGTAATCCATCCCCCAGATTTGTTCGATGAGCTGATTACGCGTAAAAATTTGATTAGGATGACTAAACAGCTTGAACAGCAGCTCGAATTCCTTTAGCGGCAGTGTGGTTCTTACCCCATTAATAATGATTTCATAGCTTTGCCGATTTAATTCGATATCTCCGAACTGCACCTTTTGTGAAGCTACGATCCGGTACCTTTTCATCAAGGACTTAACTCGTACTACCAGTTCCTCCGGGTCGAACGGTTTTACCAAATAATCGTCGGTACCAAGCTGAAACCCTTTTACCTTGTGACCAGTCTCGCCCTTGGCCGTTATCATAAGCAGCGGCAGATTCGGATAGGCTGCACGCAGCTCGACACACAGATCCCATCCATCCATCTCCGGCATCATAATATCCAGAATAACAAGATCAATTCGGGTCTTCTCCATTTCCTGCAAAGCTTCCTTGCCATGACCTGCCTCTACAACATCAAAGCCTTCCTGCCGTAAATATACCTTAATTAACTGACGAATATGAATATCATCATCGACGATCAAAATGGTGGCCACGAACATTCACTCCTTTCTAACACTTGATTCCCTGCTATAATAAGCTCGTTATGCACGATTTTCTATGGAACTGAGAACACTAATATAGCATACCATCAATATGCATACGATACCTAGTCAGACAGCGTCCCTGTCAACTTTCACTTGAAAATATGTTTTTAATTCGGTATAGTAAATATGTAAATTATTTTCTTTAATATATAAATATTAAGTAAATTATTTTCAAAAAGAAAGGGTCACTATGCCGGGAATTTTAAGCGCTATTCAAGAACAAATGGGCTCCATGAGCCGCAAAGAAAAAGAACTCGCCGCATATATTATTGACCATTCAGCCAGTATGACTCAAATCGGCATTACGCAGTTGGCCCAGGAATCGGGCAGCAGCACAGCAACTATATCGCGTTTTTGCAAGATTTTTCACTTTGCCGGTTTCACCGAATTTAAAATCAAGCTGGCTGCCGAGCTCGCCCAACCACCAGCAGCCCAATCGTATCAGGACATCATCGCCGACAACTCGCTCAGCAATATCGTCGCCGCGATGGAGGCAAATCATGTGCGGTCCATCACGGATACAACTCGCCTGCTTGATATGAAGCAGCTTCAGAGAGCGATCGATGCAATTGCCGCTGCCAGGCAAATTGATCTCTATGGTGTAGCTACATCAGGGCTGGTAGCACAAGATTTTTACCAAAAGCTGATACGGATTGGCAAACGCAGTGTCGCCTTCTCCGATCCACATATGCAGGTGACATCTGCATCCAACCTGACCAAAGGTGATGTCGCCATTGGCATCTCCTATTCCGGGGAAACCACAGAAACTATCGCCGCGTTAAAATGCGCCTCCGAGCACGGAGCTACCACGATTTCACTTACCAAATTCGGCACCCATACGCTTACCTCACTTGCAGATATTTGCCTGTTCACTTCCACACTTGAGGAAGGTATGCGCCGAGGTGATATGGCGTCCCGAATTGCCCAACTGCACGTCATTGATATTATATTTGTAGGCTTGTTGAGTCAACAATTTGACCAGCTTGTCCCACGGCTTGAAACTTCATACCAAATGGTCCGCAAATACCGTTAACAAAGGAGCACCACTACTATGCATATATTAACCTTCGATTCTCATCAAAAACTGCATGAATCCGGTGCAGGCATTATCATCGGCATGGTACAAACTAATCCCCGAGCAGTATTGGGGCTTGCTACCGGTGGTACGCCAATAGGCATTTATCAGGAAATCGTTAAAAGCTATCAACAAGGAATAGTCAGTTTTAAGGATACGACAACCTTTAATCTCGATGAATATGTCGGGCTTCCTGAGAATCACCAGGAGAGCTACCACAACTATATGAATACTCATTTGTTCGATTTGATTCAGCTGCAGCGCAGCCAAACCCACATTCCTGACGGCAATGCAGCCGATCTTGCAGCAGAATGCCAAAGCTATGATCAACTGCTTGAGCAATCGGGCCAAATTGATCTGCAGCTGCTGGGTCTGGGACACAATGGACATATCGGCTTCAATGAGCCTGACCATGCCTTGACCGGGGGCACACATATTGTGGAGCTTCGCGAGGAAACGCGCAAGGCGAATGCCCGTTATTTTGATTCCATCGACGAGGTACCGACACATGCATTAACTATGGGCGTAGGTACGATTTTGAAAGCCAAAATGATCCTGCTCATCGTCAAAGGCGGCGACAAAGCCGAGATCGTTCAACGCGCTCTGAAAGGTCCCATCACTACCGATTGTCCGGCATCCCTGCTGCAAACACATCCACATCTCGTCGTACTTCTGGATTCCGAAGCAGGGAGGTTATTGTAATGACCCAACCCCAACCCGATGTTTTTATTTATAATGCTGCGATCCTAACTCCTCAAATCACTTTGCAAAAAGGTTGGATTCATCTCGTTAACGGCCTTATTCATGCAATCGGAACTGAACAGGAATATGATATCTACTCAAGTAAGCTTGGAGCAGATACAGAAAAAATAGATGCCAAAGGGAGCTGGGTGCTGCCCGGCTTCATAGATATGCATGTGCACGGCGGCTATGGCCATGACTTCATGGATGCCGATGCTGAAGGCCTCGATGCGATTACACACTTCCACGGCATGAATGGTACCACAACCATGCTGGCTACGACTGTGACTGCTGCCAAAGAGGAGCTTGACCATGTATTGCAGCGGATAGGTTCATACCGTAATCAGGCTATGCCTTATGCTCAACTGCTTGGCGTTCACTTGGAAGGTCCCTTTATTAATGCCAACTGGTGTGGAGCACAAAATCCTGCCTTTATCGTTCCTCCCCAACCGGACTGGCTCTCGGATTGGACTCAGCGTTTTCCTGGGCTCATCCGTATGCAGACTTTAGCTCCTGAAGCAGCAGGTGCTCTTGACTATATTGAAGCGTTGGTTAAGCACGGCATTATCGCTGCACTCGGTCATACCGATGCTAACTATGAGCAAGTCAACACGGCTATTGAGCACGGATTAAGTCAAGCCGTCCATACCTACAACGCTATGCGTGGGCTGCACCATCGGGAACCGGGCGCTGTTGGCGCTATTATGTCGAATCCGGCTATTTTGGGGGAAATCATTGCAGATGGACATCATGTCCATCCGACAGCTATTCGTTTACTTGTGCAAGCCAAAGGACCAGAGGGCGTACTATTAATCACTGATGCGATGTCAGCCGCCGGTCTGGGCAACGGAGAATATGAACTCGGTGGACTTGCTGTTATTGTTCGTGACGGTGTGGCTCGATTGAAAGAAGGCAACAGCCTCGCTGGCAGTACCTTAACGATGATCGATGCATTCCGTTTTGTTGTTCAACAGGTTGGTGTCAGCATCGAGCATGCGAGTCTTATGGCCAGCGGTAATCAGGCTAGACAACTTGGCATAGATCAGACTACCGGCAGCTTACAGCCTGGCTTGCAGGCTGATGTGCTGCTCGTTAATTCAGAGCTTGAGTTAGAACGGGTCTGGATCGGTGGACGTTCCATTCAGTAAAACTGAAAATACTATACACAAAATAGTCTCGATCCGTGGTAATAACGGACCGAGACTATTTTGCTGTGCTCTATCATAAATCGATGCAAATACGAACCCAAATACAAAAAAACAGCTGATCACTGAGATCAACTGCTTCATCGTGCTTGGCAACGTCCTACTCTCCCAGAACCCTGCGGTTCAAGTACCATTGGCGCTGAAGGGCTTAACGGTCGTGTTCGAGATGGGAACGCGTGGTTCCCCTTCGCCATCATCACCAAACTAAGAGCTTTCGTTAGAAAGCTGACTTCGTAAGCCTAAGCTTTTTTCGAAGATTTACGCCTTCGAAATCGCTGCGAGAAAATATCCATCCTTACAAAGGACAGGCAGCTCAGAGTTTGCACCCTGAAAACTAGATCCGAAACTTCACTTTACGCTTGAGCAGCACGTCTTACTCGCTTTCGCTTATAAGACTCTTTATTTGGATAAGCCCTCGACCGATTAGTATTCGTCAGCTCCATACCTTGCGGCACTTCCACCCCGAACCTATCTACCTCATCGTCTATAAGGGGTCTTACTAAATTGGGAAATCTCATCTTGAGGGGGGCTTCGCGCTTAGATGCTTTCAGCGCTTATCCCTTCCGTACGTAGCTATCCAGCCGTGCTCCTGGCGGAACAACTGGTACACCAGCGGTACGTCCATCCCGGTCCTCTCGTACTAAGGACAGCTCCTCTCAAATTTCCTGCGCCCACGACAGATAGGGACCGAACTGTCTCACGACGTTCTGAACCCAGCTCGCGTACCGCTTTAATGGGCGAACAGCCCAACCCTTGGGACCTACTTCAGCCCCAGGATGCGATGAGCCGACATCGAGGTGCCAAACCTCCCCGTCGATGTGGACTCTTGGGGGAGATAAGCCTGTTATCCCCAGGGTAGCTTTTATCCGTTGAGCGATGGCCCTTCCATTCGGTACCACCGGATCACTAAGCCCGACTTTCGTCCCTGCTCGACCTGTTTGTCTCGCAGTCAAGCTCCCTTGTGCCTTTACACTCTGCGAATGATTTCCAACCATTCTGAGGGAACCTTAGGGCGCCTCCGTTACATTTTAGGAGGCGACCGCCCCAGTCAAACTGCCCACCTGACACGGTCCCTGCACCGGATTACGGTGCGAGGTTAGAACTCGGATACGATCAGGGTGGTATCCCAACGTCGCCTCCACACAAGCTGGCGCTCATGCTTCTTTGGCTCCCACCTATCCTGTACAGATCGTACCCAAGTTCAATATCAAGCTGCAGTAAAGCTCCATGGGGTCTTTCCGTCTTGTCGCGGGTAACCTGCATCTTCACAGGTAGTAAAATTTCACCGGATCTCTCGTTGAGACAGCGCCCAAGTCGTTACGCCATTCGTGCGGGTCAGAATTTACCTGACAAGGAATTTCGCTACCTTAGGACCGTTATAGTTACGGCCGCCGTTTACTGGGGCTTCGGTTCATAGCTTCACCTTGCGGTTAACCACTCCCCTTAACCTTCCAGCACCGGGCAGGCGTCAGCCCGTATACTTCGCCTTACGGCTTCGCACAGACCTGTGTTTTTGCTAAACAGTCGCTTGGGCCTTTTCACTGCGGCCCCCTCGGGCTATTCACCCTACCGAGGCACCCCTTCTCCCGAAGTTACGGGGTCATTTTGCCGAGTTCCTTAACGAGAGTTCTTCCGCGCGCCTTAGCATACTCTGCTCGCCCACCTGTGTCGGTTTGCGGTACGGGCACCTTCTCCCTGGCTAGAGGCTTTTCTTGGCAGCTTGAACTCATGACCTTCGCTACTGCAATTTTCGCTCCCCATCACAGCTCAGCCTTATCGATGTGCGGATTTGCCTACACACCAGCCTCGCTGCTTGGACGGACATCCATCAGTCCGCGTCACTATCCTTCTGCGTCACCCCATTGCTCATAACGGTTCACGGTGGTACTGGAATTTCAACCAGTTGTCCATCCACTACGCCTTTCGGCCTCGCGTTAGGTCCCGACTTACCCTGAGAGGACGAGCCTTCCTCAGGAACCCTTAGGCTTTCGGCGGACAAGATTCTCACTTGTCTTTTCGTTACTTATACCGGCATTCTCACTTGTGTAGTGTCCAGCGCTCCTTACGGTACACCTTCAACCTCTACACAACGCTCCCCTACCCAAGAACAATTACTTGTTCGAGCCATAGCTTCGGTGGCAGGTTTAGCCCCGTTACATTTTCGGCGCAGAGTCACTCGACCAGTGAGCTATTACGCACTCTTTCAATGGTGGCTGCTTCTAAGCCAACATCCTGGTTGTCTGGGCAACTCCACATCCTTTCCCACTTAACCTGCACTTGGGGACCTTAGCTGATGGTCTGGGCTGTTTCCCTCTTGACCATGGATCTTAGCACTCACGGTCTGACTCCCGGATAAAAGTCTGTGGCATTCGGAGTTTGACTGGACTTGGTAACCCTTGGCGGGCCCCGCACCCAATCAGTGCTCTACCTCCACGACTCTCAACTCCGAGGCTAGCCCTAAAGCTATTTCGGGGAGAACCAGCTATCTCCGAGTTCGATTGGAATTTCTCCGCTACCCCCACCTCATCCCCGCATTTTTCAACATGCGTGGGTTCGGGCCTCCAGTGCGTGTTACCGCACCTTCACCCTGGGCAGGGGTAGATCACACGGTTTCGGGTCTACGTCCACGTACTCAAGCGCCCTATTCAGACTCGCTTTCGCTGCGGCTCCGGCTCTTCACCTTAACCTTGCACGGGAACGTAACTCGCCGGTTCATTCTACAAAAGGCACGCCATCACCCATAAACGGGCTCTGACTTTTTGTAAGCACACGGTTTCAGGTTCTATTTCACTCCGCTCCCGCGGTTCTTTTCACCTTTCCCTCACGGTACTGCTTCACTATCGGTCACTAGGGAGTATTTAGCCTTGGCAGATGGTCCTGCCGGATTCCCACGAGGTTTCACGTGTCTCGCGGTACTCGGGATCCGTCTACAGGTGTCGCAGATTTTCGGTTACGGGATTGTTACCCTCTGTGATGAGCCTTTCCAGACTGCTTCACCTATTCTGCTAACCCGATGTTGACGTCCCACAACCCCTAAGAGCAAGCTCTTAGGTTTGGGCTGTTCCGCGTTCGCTCGCCGCTACTGACGGAATCACTTTTGTTTTCTTCTCCTGAGGGTACTTAGATGTTTCAGTTCCCCTCGTATGCCTCCTATGTAGCTATGTATTCACTACATGGTACATGAGCATTACCTCATGCGGGTTCCCCCATTCGGACATCCCCGGATCAAAGCCTGCTTACGGCTCCCCGAGGCATTTCGTCGTTCGCCACGTCCTTCTTCGGCTCCTAGTGCCTAGGCATCCTCCGTGTGCTCTTATTAGCTTAACCAATTCCGCTAATAAGTTCGATTCCGAAGAATCGATCTATTTGGATGTTACTCAACCGAAGTTAAGTAACGCTGCTCTAAACATTTGTTTCGTTTCGGTATCTAGTTTTCAAGGAACAAGCTTTACAGAGAGAAAGTTTATCCTCTCAAAACTGATCAACGAGTGAGCGTTGTTGTTGCCATTGGCAACTTGTATTACTGATACGCTTCGTTTGCAGAAGCAATATCTCCATAGAAAGGAGGTGATCCAGCCGCACCTTCCGATACGGCTACCTTGTTACGACTTCACCCCAATCATCTACCCCACCTTCGGCGGCTGGCTCCCTTGCGGGTTACCCCACCGACTTCGGGTGTTGTAAACTCTCGTGGTGTGACGGGCGGTGTGTACAAGACCCGGGAACGTATTCACCGCGGCATGCTGATCCGCGATTACTAGCAATTCCGACTTCATGCAGGCGAGTTGCAGCCTGCAATCCGAACTGAGACCGGCTTCTAAAGATTCGCTCCACCTCGCGGTTTCGCTTCCCGTTGTACCGGCCATTGTAGTACGTGTGTAGCCCAGGTCATAAGGGGCATGATGATTTGACGTCATCCCCGCCTTCCTCCGGTTTGTCACCGGCAGTCGATCTAGAGTGCCCAACTCAATGCTGGCAACTAAATCCAAGGGTTGCGCTCGTTGCGGGACTTAACCCAACATCTCACGACACGAGCTGACGACAACCATGCACCACCTGTCTCCAATGCTCCGAAGAGGGCACCTATCTCTAGGTGTTACATCGGGATGTCAAGACCTGGTAAGGTTCTTCGCGTTGCTTCGAATTAAACCACATACTCCACTGCTTGTGCGGGTCCCCGTCAATTCCTTTGAGTTTCACTCTTGCGAGCGTACTCCCCAGGCGGAGTGCTTACTGTGTTAACTTCGGCACCGCGGGTATTGAAACCCCCGACACCTAGCACTCATCGTTTACGGCGTGGACTACCAGGGTATCTAATCCTGTTTGCTCCCCACGCTTTCGCGCCTCAGCGTCAGTTACGGTCCAGAAAGTCGCCTTCGCCACTGGTGTTCCTCCACATCTCTACGCATTTCACCGCTACACGTGGAATTCCACTTTCCTCTCCCGCACTCCAGTCACCCAGTTTTCGATGCGACCCGGGGTTGAGCCCCGGAATTAAACACCAAACTTAAATGACCGCCTGCGCGCGCTTTACGCCCAATAATTCCGGACAACGCTTGCCCCCTACGTATTACCGCGGCTGCTGGCACGTAGTTAGCCGGGGCTTTCTTCTCAGGTACCGTCAATCCAGGAGCAGTTACTCTCCTGGCCTTTCTTCCCTGGCAACAGAGCTTTACGATCCGAAAACCTTCATCACTCACGCGGCGTTGCTCCGTCAGACTTGCGTCCATTGCGGAAGATTCCCTACTGCTGCCTCCCGTAGGAGTCTGGGCCGTGTCTCAGTCCCAGTGTGGCCGTTCACCCTCTCAGGTCGGCTACGCATCGTCGCCTTGGTGAGCCGTTACCTCACCAACTAGCTAATGCGCCGCAGGCCCATCTACAGGTCACAGATTGCTCCGTGTTTCTTGATTCAGACATGCGTCTCAATCACCTATCCGGTCTTAGCTACCGTTTCCGGTAGTTATCCCGATCCTGTAGGCAGGTTGCCTACGTGTTACTCACCCGTCCGCCGCTAACTGTTCCCGAAGGAACAATCCGCTCGACTTGCATGTATTAGGCACGCCGCCAGCGTTCGTCCTGAGCCAGGATCAAACTCTCCATTAAGGTAGAACTTTGATTTGTACTCATTCCTTGCTGACGAGAATTTGCATTCTCTTGTACTGCTATTTTCTCACTCGTTGATTCAGTTTTCAAAGGACAATTCTTTTCGATCATTTTCGACATTCCGTCAAAAGCGACCTGATTAATATAGCACATTCATCCATTCAATTGCAAGCATTATTTTTAAACACTTTGTAATTTTATGAATATTTTTGTCTTCTTCAATGCCTTCAAACTCGACTGCCTCAGAAGCGACAAGAAGTAATATAACAAATCCAGATACAGAATGCAAGTACTATTTTCAATTTATTAATAAAGAAATTAGAAGGCACGGTTTATCCTATTAAAAAGCCGCCCTGCACATTTGCAGAACGGCTCCAGAAAGCGGATTATACGGACCACTCTTCCAAACTCAAAAGAGGCTCAGCCTTAAAATCCAAAGATGTAAACTGTCCCCGCTGAAACTTCAAATAGGCAGCCGCGCCGATCATCGCAGCATTATCTGTGCATAATCCAAGGGGCGGTGTAAGCAACGGCACATTTGCTTCCGCACAACGTACAGCCAATTGCTGTCGCAGCCCTTGATTCGCAGCTACTCCTCCGGCCAGCAGCAGCTGCTTCGCTCCGTAAGCCTTAACGGCTCGCAGTGCTTTTTCTACCAGAACCTCAACAACAGATGCTTGAAAGCCTTTGGCTACAGATCCGGGATCAAGCGGCTGCCCCTTCATATTGGCCTGATTCAATGCAGATAAAACAGCAGATTTGAGTCCGCTGAAACTAAAATCATAAGAATCCGACTCCAGCCACGCACGAGGAAGAGGCAATGCCTCGCCCGCTTCCTGAGCCAGACGGTCTATATATGGACCTCCAGGGTATGGAAGCTTTAAAGCACGCGCCACTTTATCATAGGCTTCACCTGCAGCATCATCCCGGGTTTGACCAATAATTTTGAAGTTACCCTCAGATTCAATATAAACCAGCTCCGTATGCCCACCCGATACAACGAGCGACACCAATGGATACTGCAGCTCATGCACAAGCTGATTGGCATATATATGACCTGCAATATGATGAACGGCAATCAAAGGCAGCTCTAAGGCGTACGCCAATGCTTTGGCAGCCACGACGCCAACCAGTAAAGCTCCAATAAGCCCGGGTCCTTGTGTAACAGCGATGGCAGAAAGCTCGCTTGGTGCAACACCCGACTTTTCCAAAGCTTCTTCAATGATCCAGGTGATGCTTTCCACATGCTTGCGTGAAGCCAGCTCAGGCACGACTCCACCAAAGCGTTCATGGGTTTCAATTTGACTGGAAACGATATTAGCCTTAATAATCGTACCGTTCTCGACAATGGCTACCGAGGTTTCATCGCAGCTCGTTTCTATGGCCAAAATATATAAGGGCTTATTGAGATCGGATGCTGACTGATTTACTTGCATATCGTTGCTATTCATTTTAATTCCCCTGTAAGTTATTTAGCGTGCGCTTGGAGTCAGGCAAATCCGCCCACATGATGATTGCATCTTCCTGATTGTCTGTATAGTACCCTCGTCGTACACCAACCCCATAAAATCCGAGCTTTTCATACAATGCCTGGGCTATGCGGTTAGAGGGCCTTACTTCAAGTGTCATTCGCGCAGCCCCAAGAAAAACAGCTGTTTTTTGCATCTCTCTCAGCAGTCTTTCACCAAGCTTTTTCCCTCTATGCTTCTTGCCGACGGCAATGTTGGTAATGTGCGCTTCGTCGACGATGATCCACATTCCGCCGTAGCCAAGCACGCCTTCTTCCGAATCCATGACCATATAACGGGCAAATTGATTGTTTGTTAATTCATTATAAAAGGCTGCCGAGGTCCATGGTGTCGTGAATGCTTCCTGCTCAATCTCACAAATGGTCGGAATATCCTCAAGACACATAGCGCGAAATTCCAAGGCTCGAGGGGCATCCATGGGTTCGTTATGATTCACTAGTCATTTCGCCTCCTCTGCTTGAGCTTTCCATTTGACCTCTGCCTCTGTCAGCTGCGTATAATTGGGAATTAAGCCATGCGGCTCCCGAGTATTTCCATGTTTCCATTGTTCAAGCGCCAAATCAGCCGTATAACGGGCTCTCATTTCATGATGTACGATTTCTGCTGTGCCTGTCCAGCTTTTACAAAATTGCTCAATTGTCGCTTCATGCAGTCCGGTCTCACCTGTAAAAATAATACGATCCGGCCGCTCAGCCACCGTACTCTTATCCATGGCACGTTCGAGTAGCTCTTCCGACCAACTGGACATGAGACGAATGCCATCGGTCGCCAAACAGCTCCATTGCTGGTTCGCTGCTTGATAAAGAGCAGTAAAAGCCTGACCTCTCCGAGCCTCGAACATCGGAACCACCCAGACTTTTTCCTGAAGTTCTTCTATATGGGAAAATACCGACGCTCCCAAGGTACGACCCTTAGCTGTATGGGATGGGGACTCCAGCATCGTATGGACGCCGCCTAAAGCAAGAGCTTCCAAACTTGATACGGCAAGCAATACCTTCTGATGCGTCCAAGCCAACGTTTTGGCGACGGTGACGCCTATACGTACACCCGTGTAAGAACCGGGACCGACACCGACTGCGAATGCATCCACATCCCGTGAATGAAGCCCAGCAGATGCAAGCACCTGCTGAATATGTGGAAGTAAATGTATCGAATGATTGCGTTCTGCATTAGAATTCAACTCACCCAGCAGCTCACCGCCGCGCGTTAATGCAACTGACATGGAGCTCGTGGAAGTATCTATGGCCAGCAGCGTGCCCTGTAAGACTGTTTGATCGTTATTCATATTAAAACTCCGTTCTCCTTAAGCTGTTCACACCATTGTTCATAGGAATCCCCGTGCGGGTTCAGCCTGAATAAGCGGGTCTGTTCACCACAATTCTCGATGGTAACGGACAAACGATCTGCAGGCAACAGCTCTTCTATTAAAGAAGACCATTCTATTAAAGTAACACCTGACCCATACAAATAATCGTCCAATCCGAGCTCATCCGCCTCCTCCAAAGAAAGACGGTATACATCCATATGATAAAAAGGGAGCTTCTCCCCTTCATATTCTTTAATAATAGTAAAGGTAGGACTGTTCACAATACCACGCACGCCGAGAGCTTTGGCGACCGCTTGAGCGAATGCGGTTTTACCCGCACCCAGATCACCGTCAAGTGTAACTACGGTGCCGGGTTGAAAGCAGGATGCAAGAGCGGATGCCAGACTCGCTGTATGCTCGAGATCGGTTGCCTGGTATGAATAAGTGTGTTTTGTCGGCATACAAGCTCAATCCTTTCGAAAATGATTGTAGCCTTTTTTATCAATCGGAACGACATATCCGCTGCTTTGAACAAGACGCACACCGCTATCTTCCGCATTCACATAACCGATAATGTATAGCGTATGCCCGGCTTCCCTGAATTTGATTTGCATTTCAATCGCATGCTCAGCCTGCATTGTACCGATAAGCTTGTAGTCTTCACCGCCGTAGAGAATATAATGGAGCGGATCTTTTTCGGCTTTCTCGGCATACGCCATAAGTTCATCGGCAATTGGAATGCGATCCTCGATCAAGTCGATCCCCACACCGGATGCCTGGGCAATTTCCCAAGCCTCACTGGCAAGTCCATCGCTTACATCGTTCAAAGCCCCGCAAACCTTGGATTGCTGCAAAAGCTGCCCCATTTCAATCTGTGGCTCAGGACGGCAATGGGCCGCTATTAATCGGGCTTCTGCCGAATCCTTGCCAACTTGAGGCCACTGCTCACTTGGAAGTGCTTGCTGCAGCAAATATTCCAGACCCGCAGCAGAGCAGCCAAGCTCGCCCGTGGCGAATACAACATCACCTGTTTTGGCTGTTGAACGCAGCAGTGCCTGACCATCGGGAATTTCACCAATCACGGTAACGGTCACAGTCAGACCACCGATACAGGAGGTTGTGTCTCCACCAACGATGACAACACTCCAGCGATTGGCGCATTCATACAGCCCTTGATAAACGGCTTCCAGTTTATGCTGTGGCGTTTCCTGTGGAATGCTGAGCGCAATCAGCGCATAACGCGGTATCGCCCCCATTGCGGCTATATCACTGATCGCGGCAGCCATCGCTTTATAGCCCACATCGCTGTCACGCATCGTATGCGGTTGAAAATGGACCGATTCCGTCATCGTATCACAGGTCATCACAAGCTGGCATCCAGGTGCCAAATACGCAACTGCAGCGTCATCTCCGATTCCTATGTCGACCCCGCTAGCCTGCTGAAAAGCAGCTGACTGTTTTCCTTCTGTCAAACGCCGTATAAGTGCAAATTCGTCCAAAGAACTCAACGTTTAGCCGCCTCCGAATTGGTTTCCCCCTATTATATCCCTCTCCATCAAAGGTGGCAACAAAGAGGTAGTCCTCTCCCTAAAAAGGGAGGGACACGGAGAGCTAAACCATCTGGACCCTTTTGGAGTGAATAAGAAATACGTTGAACAGGGTTACTTGAATGCTGGAATGAGACAGACTGTAATCAGCTCTGTACGATTTCGTCCCGGACGGGACGGGCGCTGGCGCGGATGCGCCCGATTATCTGATGAGGTTTTTTAACTTTTCTCTTCTTTATGATTAAGGACAGATTCTGGATACGTCATCGTATCGGTTGTCGATTCTCCGATGTGACCGTTACTCATTGTGACATTGCCGCCGCCTAAGCCCTCATTGACCATTCGGTCGATGTCCATGAAATAATCCTCACGGCCTTGAACATCCACACCTGTACCTGGTGAGGCTGAGCTCATTGCTGCTGCGTCTTCCCCAGTTCGTGCCTTTGTAATTTCATTGATCGGTTCCTTTTCTGCCGATTCGTTCGTATTGGTGTTGGACTTGCTCATTGGATTACCTCCCTGGAGTTTAATAGTACTGTTGGACACGCTCTTTTAGCATGTCCAATCCACTCCAGCTATCATTCATATCGCCGCGGATAGCTGGCATACGTTTTTTAAAAAAGCGGTGAGAGTAGGCGGGCTGCAATTTCTTTGGTGCGATGCCAGCGGGAACGAGATCGAAATACCTCCAGCTTTAACTCCGTACTGTTTCGTAGGTCTATGGCGCAATCGGCTTCAAGTCGCTTGATCGTTTTTTTATCAAACAACACGGCATTTAATTCAAAATTGCTGTACAAGCTGCGAAGATCTACATTGGCGCTGCCAACCGTAGCGAAATTATCGTCAATGATCAAAATTTTGGCATGCATAAATCCTTTTTGATATTCATAAATGTGGACTCCGGCCTCCATCAACTCCTCAAAGTAGGAGCTTGAAGCATAATTAACAGCAGGGGAATCCGATTTAAGCGGATATACAACCTTTACATCCAAACCGCTGATAGCGGCTGTTTTCAAAGCCATACGTAGACTCGGGTCCGGTATAAAATATGGAGTAATCAGAATAATCTTCTGCTTCGCATTAGTAATGGCTCCAAAATACAGCTGTAAAATCTTATGCTGCTTCGTATCCGGGCCGCTGCTAATAATCTGGGCAGACTTGTTTCCGTAAGTCCGGAGATCCGGATATAAACCACCACCGGTCACATGCTTACCGCTAACAAACATCCATTCCTTCAAAAAAATAGATTGCAGTGTATGTACAACGGTGCCAACAAGCTCCAAATGCGTATCTCTCCAAAAACCAAGCTTCGGGTCACCACCCATATATTCTGCTCCGATGTTGAGTCCTCCCACATAACCCTTATATCCATCAATAACCAGTATTCTGCGATGATTACGATAGTTCATCCTTTTATCGAAGAAAGCAATGAGGGGCCGCAAAAACAAATAAACCTCCACCCCGCTCTGCCGGAGTTGATCAAGAAAGCGCTGTTCCAGCTGATAGCTGCCCACTCCATCGAATATGCAGCGCACCTGAACACCTTGCTTCGCTTTTCGAATCAGCATCTCCAGAAAAGTCAAACCTATAGCGTCGCCCCGAAAGGTGTAGATTTCAAAATGGATGTGATGTTTCGCAGCCTCCATTGCCTCCAGCATGGCTGGGTACGCTTCGTCCGCGTCAGTCAGTACCCTGATTTCATTATTGGAAGAACGCGGCCCAGCTGATATTTGGTCTATGAGCTCATCCAAACGAGTTTTCGTAGACAGCACATCTCGATTCGAATCTGGAAGATACTCGTGATCCTTACTATTTAACGGCAATACAGCAGAAGTATGTTTGTAACCTGCAGGCTGCTGCAAGGATTCATAGTTAAATTCATGCCGTCGCACCTTTTGCCTGCGTGAATATTCCGTAGCCAGATAATAATACATAACAAATCCAATAATGGGAAAAACAAATAAAATAAATAGCCATGCGAGGGTCTTGGCGGGTTTGCGGTAATCAATCAGCAATATGGTCAGTATTTGAAAAATAAATATCAGCAGCACAATAACCAGCCATAACAATGAAACGCAACCCCTTTCTCACATGTAATCAACCCTTTGTCATTCGTCCTCTAGCTTTGACCTATCGCGTAGGAGCTATACAAGAGACAAAGCGCTGCCGAGAAATTGTTCGGAGTTTCTGTGATACAGTCATAAAATTTTCAATTTAAGGCAACCTACACGTGAGACGCTCCGCCACTCGCTGGCAGCACAGGAAACTCAAGGAGGTCGTCAACATGCTTCGTAAACGAAAAGAAAACAAATCCGGCAAACAACAGACAGATACGTTGCACCATTTTGATTATCAATTTATTGACGAATTAAAATCGGTACCGATCTTCGTAACGCTGGAGGAAAATAAAGACTATTTAAAGCATTTATTTGCGGACTGCTCGGATTTTGTCATCCGTGAGTTCACCATTGAAGGCGGCATCTCAGCGATCATTGTGTTCGTGGACGGCATGGTCAATACCCAATTCGCCAACGAGGCGATGAAATCGCTCATGATCCTTGAGGGACATGAACAGCTGATCGATGCCATTGTCGAAGCAACACTGCCCATTAGTCAAACGCAGAAAACAGACAATTATTCAGATATGCTCATCTCTATACTTAGCGGTGATGCAGGACTGATTGTTGAGGGTAACAATCAGGCACTGCTCATGGGCATTCGAGGTATGGAGAAGCGCTCTATTAATGAACCGGAAACGGAATCCGTCATTCGCGGTCCCCGTGAAGGCTTTGTGGAAAATATTCGTACCAACACGTCGATGATTCGCCGCAAGCTGAAAACTCCGCATTTGAAAATGAAGCCGATGACAATCGGGCGAGAAAGCAACACCAGTATTGTTATCACTTATATGGACGATATTGCCGATCCGGAGATTGTGAAAGAAGTGCTGCGCAGGCTGGAGAAGATTGATATTGATGCAGTGCTAGAATCCGGCTATATCGAAGAATTTATTCAGGATTCAGCTTATTCGCCTTTTCCACAGCTTCAATATACGGAGCGCCCTGATACGGTCGCTGCGGCTTTATTACAAGGTAAGGTTGGAATCATCGTCGATGGAACTCCTTTTGTATTGATAGTACCGTTCGTCTTTACCGACATCCTGCAATCCAATGAAGATTATTACGAACGTTTTCAGATCTCGTCCTTGATCCGAATATTACGTTACATGTTCATGGTCCTTTCTTTGTTGACGCCAGGGTTGTATGTAGCCATCACAACTTTTCACCAGGATTTGATTCCCACTTCCTTGCTGTTATCCATAGCTGCAGCCCGAGAAGCGATTCCTTTTCCTGCTGTTGTAGAAGCATTAATTATGGAGATCACGTTCGAAGGTCTGCGGGAAGCAGGTATCCGACTTCCCAAAACGATCGGCTCTGCCGTCAGTATTCTGGGAGCGTTGGTCGTGGGGCAAGCGGCTGTGCAGGCGGGGATTGTTTCGGCACCGATGGTCATTGTTGTATCGCTAACGGGAATCGCTTCTTTCACAATTCCCCGCTTCAATGGAGCGATCGCAATTCGGATGCTGCGCTTTCCAATCATCATCGCCGCTTCGATCTTTGGCATGTATGGCATCCTGATTACGGTATTAATCATTATCGGACATATGGCTAATTTGCGTTCATTTGGTATTCCCTATTTGTCTCCACTGGGTCCTCTATCCGTCGGCGATTTGATGGATACCGCGGTGCGCCCTCCTCTGTGGCTCAACAAGCATCGGTCCTACTTTATGCCCGTTCAGGATTCAATCCGCTTGGGAGACGAGCTGCCAGCTGAAATCAAAGAGCAGGGCGGGCAGAAGGGGGAAACGATCCACCATGAGAAGGAGGATGACACCCTATGAACGCACGCAGCATCAGCTTACTCCTGCTACTGCTGGCTTCAACGCTGCTATCGGGCTGCTGGGACCGTACAGAAGTTAATGATATGGCCTTTATTCTGACCTCCGCTATCGATTTGGAGAAGGATGGAAAAATTCGTTATACGGTTATGCTGCCGCTGCCAGGACAAATGGGTGGGGCCACTGGCGGGGGTGGCGGCGGGGGTTCAAGTAGCGGTAAGAGCTACTATATAGATTCCGAAGTCGGAGCAACGTACCGTGAATGCCATATGAAGCTGCAAAAACGAATGTCGAGACGTATGTTTTTGGCTCATCGCAGAACCATTCTGGTCGGAGAGGATCTGGCACGACAAGGGATTCGTGAGCTTTTCGACACCGTACCGCGCAGCCCTGAAAGCCGGATGACCACCTTTCTCGTGGTCACCAAGGGAAAAGCTTACGACATGATGAATTCCACGCCCAAATTCGAGCACTTTCCATCTGAAGCCATACGTGAATTAATCAAGTCCAAATCAGTTATGGACATCAACTTCAAGGATTTTGGGATTTCACTTAGCTTACCTGGTGCTGATCCGGTTGCCGTGTATATGGCCGTGAAGGATTCAGAACAGGGGGTTGAATCCTCCAAGGAAGTGGAACTTAAAGGCTATGCACAATTTCGCCACGATAAGATGGTGGGTACGTTGGAGAATGATGCAGCAATGGGTCTCAGTATCATCAATGGGCAAAAAATGATCAGCCACTCCATCACGCTTCAAATGGGAGACGGTCAAATTATGGCTGCACGGATCTACGAAGCACTAACAAATATTAACACCAAGCTGGTAAATCAAAAGCTGGAATATGATATAGCATTGAATATAAAAGCTACGTTAATGGAGGACACGTCCCACTACGATTTGAGTCAAACTAAAAACATCTTATTGGTCGAGGATAGTATATCCAAAAAGGTAAAGAGTGCCATTCAGGAAGTCATTAATCAATCTCTTAAAAATAATGTCGACTCCTGTGAGTTTGGAAACTTTCTATGGAGAGCATATCCTGGCGAATGGAAATCTCAGTTTGAGAAAAACTGGCCAGAGAGTTTGAAGGACGCCAAATTTAATATACAGGTACAAAGCCAGCTGACAGATACGGGGCTCATCTTTGATAATGTTACGAGGGAGCGGATCAGCCAATGAATCTCATTTTCCTGACTATCATTTTTTTCGTTCTTGTGTTGAATCTACTGTTGAACCTGAAGAAAATGCGCAAGCAGCCATTGCCGCTCAGGTGGCTTTGCCGGATCGTATATGCATGCTCGTTCAGCTTGTTTTTGTGCATCGTGTTTCATATTAGCATCCCGATGCCTACCCGTTTTTTTGTCAACCATGTCTCACCTTGGGTGTTCTCTCTCCTTCAATCTTTGAATAGTGCACTTAAATAGAACCTTGCAAAGGCAGATGAGCAGATGGACTCTAAACAAATAATTAATTACCGACAATTCGCCTGGCTGACCGCCGCTCTACTTTCTGGCGGTGGTCTCATCAGTATCCAACAGGTATTATTTCGCATTGGCTACTCGGATGCGTGGTCGGCTTATATGCTTCCCGTGCTGTATGTGATCGGAGTTGCAGCCCTGTTCACTGTGCTGGTGAAACGTTTTCCCAATAAGCATCTTTTTGAAATTAATAAAATCGTCTTCGGCTCTGTGATCGGAACTATCGTGAATCTGATACTTCTGTTTCATCTATGGCTGATTCTCACACGCGATTTATCGACATTCGGTAAATTTATCGGGATTACATTGCTGCCCAATACCCCTGGGGAAATGATCCTCCTGCTCTTGGTCGTGCTGCTTATCGTATATGGCAAAACGAGTGTGGAGGTATTGGCACGAGTCAATGACCTGTTATTTCCTGCATTTATATTGATTATCCTGCTGACACCGCTTGCCTTGTCCAACGAAATGGACATCCGGTTAATGCAGCCCGTACTGACCAGACCATGGAGCTCCATCTTCTCAATCAATGTACTTAGTCTGGGCTGGTTCGGCGATATTTTTGTCATGGGTGCCTTCTTACATACGTTATGGGGGGCACGTCAGGTTGGCTCTGCCATACGACACGGCGTTCTGATGGCAGCCTGCATGCTCTTCAATTTCATCGTGCTCGAGGTGCTGGTACTGGGTCCGACAATTCCAGCAAATATGGTCTACCCCAACTATTCCTTGATCCAGCAGATTCATATTACTGACTTTCTGGACCGGCTGGACTTGCTTGTTCTGGTTATCTGTTTTCCGGTTACCGCTTGTGGTGTGCTCCTCGTCTACCTGGCCTTTCAAATAGGAATGGCGAGCCTGGTGAATCAGCGAGATTACAGCAAATTGAATACACCTGTCGCCCTGCTTCTCCTGCTGACGACCGTGCTTGCATTTAAAAGCACCACTGAGGTATTCAGTTTTGTTAATTACAGCTCGTCCGTCATTACGCTCAGCTACCAGCCTCTTCTATTTATATTGCTGGGGCTGCTGTCCCTGCGCCATCCGATTCATCAGGATCAAAAAAACGATCAGAACGACACCACGAAGGATAATGGTACACAAAAGCCTGCTGCACCTCCCAAACCTGCTTCTCCGCTGCAGCGATCACCCCAGCAAGGCTGGGAACGATGGACCTATATTTTGCTGGCCATCAGCCTGGGTGCATTAATAATCGGCCTTTGGAAAAGCAACAGCTGGTCAAGTGTCGGCTTTATCTGTGGAAGTATGTATGGGCTTTGCTCCATCCTGCTCATCTACACCTCTTACATGGAGATTCATTCGCTCAGCAAAAGATGACAAGGCCTCCAGAGATCTCAGAAATAAGCATGATCTAGGGCGATACACACTCCATGGAGGGCATACTGAGGATAGGATTTTCCCTGATGCCATGATATAATCTGCTTAAAAAATGACGGAGACAACCTATGATAAAGCAAACGATTTTATTTGATCTGGACGATACATTAATTCACTGCAACAAATATTTTGATCTGGTGGTTGAGCAATTCGCGGATTTAATGGAGATGTTTTTTCATACCTACCATGTCCCTGTCGAGGAAATCAAAAAAAAGCAGGCTGAGGCTGATCTGGATCGTGTGATGCGGCTTGGCTTTGATCCTAACCATTTTCCCGAGTCATTCGTTGAAACCTATGACTATTTCTCTGACTTAACCGGTCGACCGAAAAATTCCGATGAAATTGCCCGATTGACGGAAATTGGAAGAACCGTATACGGACATAGTATTGAGCCTTATCCAGGGATGAAAGAGACGTTAACCCAACTGGAAACTGAAGGACACGAGCTTCATCTCTATACAGGCGGAGACAGAATGATTCAGATGCGCAAAGTAACGGAAGCCGATTTGGAGCGTTTTTTTGGCAGCAATATTCATGTCACCCGCCACAAAACTGACGAATATCTGGAGCAGCTGATTACTGAGCAGCAGTTTGACCGTAAATCGACCTGGATGATTGGCAACTCGCTTCGCACCGATGTTACCCCCGCTCTGAAAGCAGGCCTAAACACGATATTTATGCCTGCTCTACAGGAATGGATCTATAATCATGTCGATATTGACACGGAGCCGCAGGGGGCTTTCTTAACATTAGCCTCACTATATGAAATTCCGGAAGCGATCCGCAGCTATATATCTTCGACTTCATCCGGTATGTAAGCTTAAGTGGACTATCTCGAATAGAGCTTTGGTGATTCCAACGGTTCCAATGGGATGGCCTGCAGCGCTTTGCCAGCCTTCCACATCGATAAATTGAATGATACCCATGACGTCTCCCCAGGAAGCGGAAGGCGTCTTTTCATGATCTGGATCGCTTTATCCGTACCATCCAGCTCTGGGTGCTGCTGTCTTAAATCTATGAGATAAGGCACGGCCTCAAAGCTTAGAGAACCCAGATATTCCGTATCGATACTGCCGACGGCTTCAAAGCGTTTGATATTGTTGGAAGCTACAATCGCATCCACCTGCATATAGTTAACGATCAAATACGCAGCCAACGCCAGACTCACATAGGGCTTCATCAGCTGGAGGCGATCCTTCCACAGCTTCACCAAAGCAATCGTGAACAATACTGACAGGAAGATGATAAATACATCGACCAACAAACGCGTCTCCGAAAAACCATACGCTTCCTCATACATCAACATCCGCAAAAACGCCGAACATAGCATAACGCCCGTGCAGCCTATCAATACAGCCAAAAGCAATCGAAGGAACAAATCCATCGAACGTACAGAACGGTCAGTTCCGTGCAGCGTGATCATCAGCAGTGTAAAATTAATAACCGTGACTACAATCAGCTCAGCAAAGCCGCGGTGGGCATAGTCAGCATAAGTCATTTCTGCTGGAAGTGCCGTCATGCCCCCTCCAAAAAAATAAGAAAACTGCACAACAGCAAACAACACGTACATCGTGTTCAAAATCAGCAGGATCGTTATCGTCACCGTAGCGTCCATACTGACCTTTTTCATGGGAACAGCAGGTACGTCCTCCGGTCTATGCCTCCTCTTCAATGGGTACAGCATACCCCACACATAAGCGAATAATCCACTAGTTACGAAAGCGATCCAGATCAACCTGAATATGGTTTCACCTGGTTGCATCTTTCCCACAAGCTCCGGAAGCTGAGAAAGCAGACGATCGAACATCGTGTCCGCGGAAGCAAGCAGCGATCCGACAAGCAGCACAATTGGCAGTGAAATGACAATCCCGATCAGTATTTTCCACATGCGCTGAGAACGACCCGTTTGAATTTTTTCCTTGATGCTTTTGATCACTATGAGAGCAGGCTGCGGAACATAGCGCATCGTATGTCCGAACAGCTGCTCCAGAACAGCAAGCACCATACTTGCTTCGTACCAGCGAATTGCAGGCCGCCGCAGCGTCCATACGGTATGCACAAAGATCAGGCAAGGAATCGCAAATGCATTGAGCACCATGAACAGTGTATTTGAAAAAACCGCGTACGTTAAGGATAGTAAGGCTATCGGGATGAGCAGCATAAAGGAAGCATCCAGACGCAGCGCAATCCTCTCTTTCAACGCCCAATAGAAATACATATAAAAAACGGCGATAAATAATGGATAGGAAACACCCCATGCTTGATCATAGAACAAGAGATGATGAATACAACCACATATCAGAGCACCTATGAGCAGCATCGTTTGCTGCTTGTTTTGTTGTTCGTCGAGTAACTGCATGAATTTTATACCTCCGACTATCTATTTTAATGCAGCCAATAGGTTCCGAACTGGCTAACCTTCTCTTTAATTTGACTAATATACCTACTTGCATAGGAATGGATATAGGTGCGTTCTTCAATGGTGAGCAGACTCTCTTCATCCTCAAGTACTGTTTGAAGAGACAGCTTGAGCAGTGGATGAAATGCCTCCGCAGTAATCTCAAGAGCTGCCCTCACAACCTCTTCCTCTGGAGCGAGCAGCCAATCGTTGGCCGTTTCCGTCTGTGGTGATCCCGCTTGATGACTACCGTTCTGCTGGTGAACTTGTGAAGCGGCGGCTTGTTGTTTTTCTATTTGTACGTGCATGCCTGCATAAAATAGTACAGTCTGCGCGGTCGTCCTCACATTTTCCAATTCCAAAGCTTGCTCCGCCTCCTTCACAAATTGCTCAATCCACTGCATGTGCAAAGTAAAGCCTTCTGTGGTTCGCATGCTTTTTATCATTGTTATCCCTCCATTAATAGCCCAGTCCGTGAGCCTAATTCTATTGTAGACATAAAAACAGGAATAAAAAGGGCAACTTTCCAAATGTAAATTTCCTGTTTTTCCAGCTCAGGTTCGGTTATGCTTAAGTCCTACCCAGAATTGCCCTTATAAGGCGGATAACACTCCGTATTCACAGATTGAGGTGATAGCATGAAGCTGGCCAGCCATTACGTACGTTTGCGGGAAAAGCTGCCCTATGCGCAAGAGCATCAGGAGCAGGAGATCATGTTAGATGAAATAGCCGCCATCCTGGATTGTACGCATCGGAATGTAACGATGATTATGCAAAAGATGGACAAGCAGGGCTGGCTGCAATGGACGCCAAGAAAAGGCCGGGGCAACCGCTCCTTGTTGCAGTTTCTGACGCCTGTGGAGGAGGTCGTGCTGCTCTTGGCCAAAGAGCTGGTCGAGCGCAAGGATCTTCGTGGCGCTTTGGAGCAAATGAACATTTCCTCGATACCCGATTCGCTAAAGGCGAACTTTCATAGCTGGCTAAACGGCTACTTCGGTTACAGCAGTGAGCTGCGAGACAGCAAAAGATTTGATACGCTGCGGTTTCCGTTGACTCAACCGATCCAGACGCTGGACCCTGCTTTTACGAACTTTTCCGCTGAGTCCCATTTGGTCAACCAGCTGTTCGACAGCCTGGTAAGCTACAATCGACTGACGCAAACGGTGGAGCCGCATTTGGCTCATGCCTGGGAAGCCAACAAAGCAAGGACGGCATGGACTTTTTATGTGCGCAAAGGTGTTCGTTTTCATCACGGCAAGGAGCTGGCTGCCGAGGATATTCAATTCACGCTGGAGCGGTTAAAGCATTCTTCCGCACGTTCGTTATACCGCTGGGTATTTCAACAAATGGAACGGATCGAGATTATAGATCCCTTGACGATAACGATTCATTTAACTGAGCCTAACGAGCTGTTTCCACAGTTTATGAGTACGAACCGGGCTGCCATTATTCCATCCGATGCCTATCGGGAAGGAGAATCTGCATTTGCGCTTGCTCCGATTGGTACAGGACCATTTAAGCTCACCTTTCATGATGCTTCGATGTCGATTCTCGATGCCTTCCCCGATTATTTTCAGGGTAGAGCGCATTTGGATCGGGTTGAGCTGTGGCATGTGCCGGATATGCAGGAGCAGCAGAAGGATCAGCTCCGCACATTGGAGAGCTTTCAAATTATTCATAATTATCAGATGCCGGATACGAAGGAAAGCGATTATATGCAGGTACAGCAGCAGGGTACAACCGCAAAATTCGTTACCTTCAATTTATTGAAGCAGGGCCCTCTGAAGGACCCCGCGATTCGGGAGGCGGTGTACGAGGCCTTCGATCAAGCCAAGCTGCTGAAGCTGATTGACGGCGATGCGATCTATGCGGCTGACAGTTTCATCCGCCATACACCTGTAGACCTTGCCGAGACGGAGCTTGAGCAGGTACGGGGGAAAATCAAAATGTCGGGATATGTTGGGGAACGTATTGTATTGTGCACAATCCCTCATTACGAGCGGGATGCCTTGCTTGTGCAAATCCTGCTGCGTGAGGCAGGCTTGAACATTGAAGTCGTACTGCTTCCTGTTGAGGAGTTCAAGGGAGAACGGCGCCTGCAGGCTGATCTATTACTGTTCTCCCTTATGCTCGACAATGATGCCGAGCTGCGTCTGATCGACTTGTACAAGAGCATGCAGCATCATTTGGAGCCGGGCTGCAAGGCTGCCGTCGAGCAATTCATACAAGCCACGCTACGCGAGCCGCAGCGTGACGGACGGGCAGGCTTACTGCACAGCATCGAGCGGCGCCTGCATGATGAGCATGTGCTGCAGCTGCTATATTTTAAAAGACTTAAAACAGCCTTTCATTCTTCTGTAAAAGGGATCACGCTCGACTCCCTCGATTGGGTGCAGTTCAAGAATATTTGGTTCAAGCCACAGCGGGATGGACAATAAGCGGTGCTTGGCAAAAATACAAATCAAATAAGACACGAACCATAGACGCTCTAAGGTTGTGTCTTATTGACCATTTCCTCGAATGGATAATAATCAGCTCGCCTGTATTACTTAATCAGACGAATCGTAAAAGGGTAACGGTACATTTCCCCTTTATAGGCTTTCATCGTGGCCACAATGATAAGAACCAGAGCGGCAATACCGATCAAAGGCAGCAGCACAAAGCCGATAAAAATAATGCACAAGAATCCGGCTACAGTAGAATAAATCAAGACCGATATTTGAAAATTAAGTGATTCCTGCGCATGCTCGGCTATGTAGGCTGATTGATCCTTTTTAAGCAGCCAAATGATCAGTGGGGCAAGAAAACCTCCAGCCAGACACAACACGTGTGATAGCAACGCGATTGTTTTCTCATCTTCCGTTAACATAAATCTACCTCCTGCGTGTTTTATTGGATACACCTTAGCACATTTATTTAATTCCGGACTAGTGACCTTGGAACTAAACCCACCCAGGTCCTTAACTAGTCTATTACGCTGACATAAGAAAAGCTTCTGATCGAAGCCTATTCGACGAAGATAAATTCGTGTCTAAGCGGTAGCTTTTCTTGCGAGATAAGAATCATTCAGCTCTGCTGAAAACTTATACGCTTATCTCTTCAAAAAAAGAACGTTCATCGTTACCGATAAACGTTCCTGTTCGATCAAATATGGTCATTACGGCAAATTCGATGATCCCATCAGGAACCGGTCGCATTCGCGGGCAGCCTCGCGTCCTTCATTAATCGCCCATACGACCAGACTTTGGCCGCGCCGCATATCTCCAGCCGCAAATACACCTTCTACATTGGTGGCGTACTTGCCGTAATCGGCCTTGGCATTGGAGCGTGCGTCTTTCTCAACTCCCAGTTGATCAAGCACTGTGGACTCTGGACCCATAAAGCCCATCGCAAGCATAACCAGTTGCGCCGGATATACCTTTTCACTGCCTGGCACTTCTACCGGTACAAACCGACCCTGCGTATCCAGCTGCCATTCGATCAGCACGGTATGCAGCTCCTTCACATGGCCGTTCTCATCACCAACAAATTTCTTCGTATTGATTAAATATTGACGCGGGTCCTGTCCCTGAAGCTGTGCAGCTTCTTCCTGACCATAATCGACTTTTAGCACCTTCGGCCATTCTGGCCAAGGATTGTTAGCCGGACGCTTTTCCGGTGATCGTGGCATGATCTCGAATTGGGTAACGCTGCGGCATTTATGGCGGATTGAGGTGCCCACACAATCTGTACCTGTATCGCCACCCCCGATCACAATAACATCCTTGCCTTCTGCAGAAATAAATTGTCCATCGTGATGCCTGGAGTCGAGCAGGCTTTTCGTATTCTTGGATAGAAATTCCATTGCAAGATGAACACCCTTCAGATCACGGCCTTCAATGTTCAGATCACGGCCTTTGGTCGCACCGCCGCACAATACTATTGCATCAAACTCTTCCTTGAGCTGCGCTGCCGGAATATCCTTGCCAATCTCGGTGTTGGTTATAAAGGTAACACCTTCTGCCTGAAGCAGGTCAGCCCTGCGCTGCACATACTTTTTGTCCAGCTTCATATTCGGAATGCCGTACATCAGCAGACCACCGACCCGATCCGCTCTTTCGTAGACGGTTACGGTATGACCAGCTTTATTAAGTTGTGCTGCACATGCCAGTCCGGAAGGACCTGAGCCTATTACTGCCACCTTCTTGCCTGTTCGAATAGTCGGAGGCTCGGGAACAACCCAGCCCTCTGCATAACCTTTATCGATAATCGACTTTTCAATGTTCTTGATGGTGACGGGTGATCCGCTCAAGCCCACGGTACAGGAGCCTTCACAGGGAGCCGGGCAAACACGACCGGTAAATTCGGGGAAATTGTTCGTTTTATGCAAACGCTCCAACGCTCCACGCCATTCACCTTGATAGACGAGATCATTCCATTCGGGAATCAGGTTGTTGACCGGGCAGCCTGCTGCCATACCACTAATCAAGGTGCCTGTGTGACAAAATGGGATTCCGCAGTCCATACAGCGTGCACCTTGTTGTTGCAGCTTGTCTTCTGACAACGGAACGCTAAATTCGTTCCAATGACTAATGCGCAGCAATGGTGAAATCTCGCTTGGTGTTTGGCGCTCATATTCAATAAATCCGGTTGGTTTACCCATTCCCATACCTCCATATTGGATTGTGAAAGCGCTTTAAATATTAATATGATTAAAGGTTCATGTCATTTCAATAGAGAGGCCAAGAGCTGTCCACCATCTGTCTCCTTATCCGCACAGGTGCGGTAAAGGTACAGATGATGGAGCCGACTCCGAGCAAACCTAGCAAATTACGACATGAACCCTATCAAACCTACTGATGTTAAGGATTAGTTACCGCCGACACGGGATACGTCCTTCATATTTTCTTCAAACGCCACTAGCATCGCTTCCTGTTGACTTAAGCCGGACCGTTTTACGCGTTCAATCGCTTCAAACATCCGTTTGTAGTCCTTCGGAATGACCTTGACGAATTTCCATACGTACTCTTCCCAGTTTTTCAAGACACGTTCTGCCACCGAGCTTCCAGTAAAGGTAGCATGACGCTGAATCATGTTGCGCAGCTCTTCGGCCTCGAAGGTCTCTTCAACCTGCTCCAGGTAAACCATCTCCTGGTTACATTGGTCCTTGAAGGTGCCCTGCTCATCAAGTACATAAGCAGTACCACCCGACATTCCCGCTGCGAAGTTACGTCCGGTTGGACCCAATACGACTACACGTCCACCCGTCATGTATTCGCAGCCATGGTCTCCTACACCTTCAACGACTGCACGAACGCCGGAGTTCCGTACGCAGAAGCGCTCCCCTGCCATACCGCGAATATAAGCATCACCATCGGTTGCTCCGTAGAAAGCAACATTCCCGATAATAATGTTCTCTTCCGCTGCAAAGCTCGATTGCTCGGATGGGAATACGATAACTTTACCACCGGATAAGCCTTTGCCGACGTAGTCGTTAGCATCGCCTTCCAGCGAGAGCGTAATGCCCTTTGGTACAAAAGCACCAAAGCTTTGACCAGCAGAGCCATTAAAATGAATGCGGATCGTATCGTTCGGCAATCCCTCACGTCCATAACGACGTGTAACCTCACTACCCAAAATGGTACCAACAACGCGGTTTACGTTATGAATCGGAAGGATCGCATGCACGTTCTTTTTCTCTTCCAGAGCAGGCTCACAAATGCTTAACAGCTCTTTCATATCCAAAGAATTCTCAAGTCCATGATCCTGAGCCATGGAGCAGAAGCTGCCCACATCTTCGCCAACCTCTGGCTTGTGCAGCAGTGGTGTCAAGTCAACGCCCTTGGCTTTCCAATGGTCGATGGCTTGCTTCGTTTCCAGAAATTCCGTGTGACCCACCATTTCTTCAATGGTACGGAATCCAAGCTCAGCCATCAGCTCACGAGCATCCTGGGCAACAAAGTTCATGAAATTCACCACATGCTCAGGGTCCCCCGTGTATTTGGCACGAAGCCGCGGGTTCTGGGTTGCGACACCGACCGGACACGTATCCAGATGGCACACTCTCATCATGATACAGCCAAGTGCAATCAAAGGTGTCGTTGCAAATCCAAACTCTTCGGCACCGAGTAGAGCAGCAACCACAACATCACGGCCTGTCATCAGCTTACCGTCAGTCTCAACCACAATCCGACTTCTCAGATTGTTCAGCATTAACGTTTGATGCGTTTCGGCCAGACCCAGCTCCCATGGAAGTCCTGCGTGACGAATACTTGTTTGCGGTGAAGCACCCGTTCCTCCGTCATAACCACTGATCAATACAACATCTGCTTTACCTTTGGCCACACCGGCAGCAATCGTGCCGACACCTACCTCGGATACGAGCTTGACGCTGATTCTTGCACGTGGATTGGCATTTTTCAAGTCATGAATAAGCTCGGCCAAATCCTCGATCGAATAAATATCATGATGCGGTGGCGGCGAGATCAGTCCTACGCCTGGTGTAACACCACGAACCTCGGCTACCCATGGATAAACCTTCGTACCCGGTAGCTGGCCGCCTTCACCCGGCTTGGCGCCCTGCGCCATTTTGATCTGAATTTCATCCGCATTCACCAGGTAGTTGCTCGTTACGCCAAAACGGCCCGATGCAACCTGCTTGATCGAACTGCGGCGTGAATCGCCATTCTCGTCCGGTGTGAAGCGATCATAATGCTCTCCGCCTTCACCCGTGTTCGATCTGCCGCCGATGCGGTTCATCGCAATCGCCATATCCTCATGTGTCTCTTTGGAAATCGAGCCATAGGACATCGCACCGGTTTTAAAACGTTTGAACAGTGATTCTACCGATTCAACTTCATCAATAGAAATCGGTTCACGCTGCGATTTGAACGAGAACAAAGCACGAAGCGACATAAACTTCTCATCTTGACCTTGTACCAAGCCTGCGAATTTTTTGTACATCTCATAATTGTTCGTTCTTACCGCCGCTTGCAGCGCATGAATCGTTTCCGGATTGTACAGATGCTCCTCGGCATTTTTACGCCATTGCAGCTCTCCGCCTGTATCCAGTCCACGGTCACGACCCTCCTGCTCGGAGTAAGCCCGTTCATGGCGTAAAATCGCTTCCTGGGCAATCGTATCAATCTGAATACCGCTTACTGGTGTATACGTCCATGTAAAATATTTATCAACTACGGATTGATCCAAGCCGACAGCTTCAAAAATTTGCGCCCCGCGGTAGCTTTGAATGGTGGAAATCCCCATTTTGGCTAATACCTTAACGACACCCTTTGTTGAAGCCTTCACGTAGTTGTACAGTGCTTTTTCGATAGTGAGATCTTTCAATTTGTTCTGGCTGGACAAATCAATCAGAGTTTCCAGCGCCAGATAAGGATTAATTGCGCTCACACCGTAGCCAAGCAGCAGAGCAAAATGATGCACTTCACGCGGTTCGCCGGATTCCAGCAGCAAGCCCACTTTGGTACGCGTGCCTACGCGGATCAGGTGATGATGCAGACCCGATACAGCCAGCAAAGCAGGAATGGCAGCGTTATTCGCATCGACTCCACGGTCGGATAAAATGATCAGGTTAGCTCCATCAGCAATAGCCTCGTCGGCAGCTGTATACAAAGCCTCCATTGCTTCTTCAAGCGCTTGTGTTCCTGAAGCTGGATTGAATAAAATAGGCAGCGTTACGGTTTTAAAACCATCACGCTTGATCTCACGCAATTGGGCAAGCTCCGCATTGGTCAAAATCGGTGTAGCCAAACGGATTTGACGACAGCTTTCCGGTTCCGGCTGAATCAGATTGCGTTCTGGACCTACCGTTGTACCTTGCGCCGTAATGATCTCCTCAAAGTTGGAATCGATCGGCGGGTTGGTTACCTGGGCGAACAGCTGTTTGAAGTAGCTGTACAGCAGCTGCGGTCTGTCGGAAAGAACGGCAAGCGGCGCATCATAGCCCATCGATCCAAGTGGATCAACGCCTGTCTTGGCCATAGGCTCAATCACTTTACGAATGTTCTCAAAGGTATAACCAAACGCCTGCTGACGCTGCAGCACGGTAGCGTGGTCTGTCTGAGGAACAACTTCGGCTTGTGGCAGCTCCTCCAGTGAAATGAGGTGCTCATCCAGCCAAGCACGGTAAGGCTGCTCCGCAACAATCCCGGCTTTAACCTCTTCATCCGGTATAATGCGTCCGGCGACTGTATCGATCAACAGCATCTTGCCCGGCTGCAGACGTTCTTTGCTGGCAATCCGTTCGGGAGCAATGTTCAGTACCCCTACCTCGGAAGCAAGTACGATCAAATCGTCTTTGGTTATATAATAGCGGCCTGGACGCAATCCGTTACGGTCCAGAACAGCACCGATCATCCGGCCATCCGTAAAGGAAATCGCTGCAGGCCCATCCCATGGCTCCATAAGGCAGCTATGGTATTCGTAAAAAGCTTTCTTCTCGTCGCTCATCGTCGCATGCTTGGACCATGGCTCAGGGATCATCATCATCGCTGCATGTGGCAAGGAACGCCCGGAGAGCATCAAAAACTCCAACGTGTTATCAAACATTTGCGAGTCGGAGCCATCTGCATCGATAATCGGCAGAATTTTTTTGAAATCATCACCGAACAGATCGGTATCGCACATCGCCTGACGCGCATGCATCCAGTTCACGTTACCGCGAAGTGTATTGATTTCGCCGTTGTGGATCACATAGCGGTAAGGATGGGCGCGTTCCCAACTCGGGAAGGTGTTCGTACTGAACCGGGAATGGACAAGCGCAAGCGCCGTCTCAAACTTCGGATTTTTCAACTCAAGGTAATAATTGTCCACTTGTTCAGGTGTAAGCATACCTTTGTATACAATGGTACGGTTGGACAAGCTGGCAAAATAAAAGGCCTGCTCCTGATCAAGCGCACGAACCGCATTTTCAGTCAGCTTGCGAATGACAAAAAGCTTACGCTCAAATGCCAGTTCCTGCGATGCCTCAACTGTCGATCCAATAAAAACCTGACGAACGAACGGCTCTGCCGATACGGCGGAAGCACCCAGTGACGAGTTGTCCGTAGGAACTGTTCTCCAACCGATCAGACGCTGGCCGGTTTCCTTGATTTGCGCCTCAAGCACCTGCTCACAGGCTGCACGCTGAGCTGCATCCTGTGGTAGAAAGACCATACCGACACCATATTGGCCCGGCTCCGGTAATTCAATATGTTCAAGGGCAAGCTCCGCTTTAAAAAAGCTATGTGGAATTTGCAGTAAAATACCGGCTCCATCCCCCGTATTGCTTTCACTGCCTTGGCCACCGCGGTGATCCAGATTGCAAAGTACATTCAACGCCTGACCCACAATTTCGTGGGATGGCTTCCCTTTAATATTAGCTACAAAACCGATGCCGCACGCATCATGCTCAAACTGTGGGTCATAAAGACCTTGTTTGACTGGTAATCCTTTTCTGCTCATGTTGTACAACCTTTCTTCCTGTAAGATTAACTTCCATGCTTGCAAAATCATGCCGATTCTACGAACGTTATAAATGATAATATGTTTTATATTAACACCTGAGACCTAACATATCAATTTAAAAAATATCATTTTTTCGATAAAAAGCTATCTTTTTTCGCAACGATTTCACTTAATATTCGGTTTTTACTGCGCTTAAACCGCAAAAAGCTAACATGAGACCCCCTAAAAGCAGGCTAAAATGCTTAAAATCGTGATCAAGCGAGCAATAAATCCTGATACATAAATTGTGCATGCAATCACTTCTTTTTACCTTCTACAAATGCCTATTAAATTCCAAATGATTAACGAAAGCTTCCATGAAGGCATGGACCTATACATTTATAGGGCATCCTGTGCTATGATTATGGACATATTTCAGCGGAGAGGACTGTCTATCTCAGTGGCCAAACTTTATTTTCGATACGGCACCATGAACAGCGGCAAATCTATAGAAGTATTAAGAACCGTCCATAACTATGAAGAGCAGGGCAAAAAGGTGCTGCTGTTCACTCCATCCGTCGATGATCGACACGGGATCGGTACGGTAACGTCAAGAATCGGGATGCAAAAAAAGGCGATTATCATTGATGATCGCATCGATATGGTGGAGCTTGCCTCCACAGAAAAGCCAAACTGTATTTTATTGGATGAGGCACAGTTTTTAACAAAGGCTCAGGTTCAGCAATTGGCAGATATTGTGGATACGCTGGACATCCCTGTTATTGCCTACGGCCTGCGTGCCGACTTTATGGGCGTGTTGTTCGAAGGCAGTTATCATCTGCTGGCCATGGCAGATAAAATTGAGGAAATCAAAACCGTCTGCTGGTTTTGCGATAAAAAAGCGATTATGAATATGCGCTGCAAGGATGGGGTTGCCCTATTCGAAGGAGAACAGATTCAAATTGGCGGTAATGAAAGCTACTTGCCTGTGTGCCGCAAATGCTATGCATCAAAACGTAAGGCGGCTCATAAGCTGTAGCAGGGATGTCCACACAAGGGGATGAGGCAGTCGGAGCTTTCGACCTGCCTGGTCCTCTTTTTTGTACAAAAAAACCGGTCTACAGGCGCCTGCATGAGCAGAGCTTACCTGTTGACCAGTTCCTTGACCTTTTTTAAGGAAAGACCAGTTTGATGAACCACGTCCATCATATTGGCATAGGGATTTTGATTCAGAAAGTTTTTTACCGTATGGGTATCCTCGATAAATTGCTTGAAGCAATCCAGACATAACGCTTCTGCTTGTTGGAGCTGCAGCTTCCCGCAGCTGCTGCAGTTGGATAGAATCATCACATCTCACATCCTATGTCAGCTTAATCAACCCTAAACAGCTTGCTTATTATCGAATAATCATTAATCATTACCCTTCTATTCGACATAAGAAACAAAAAACTGTAGAAGTCTTATTGAACATGAACTTATAATAGACCCTTTCGGTGATCAAGCTGATTTTATAGGGGTAGAAATGAAATAAATGGTTAAATATTGCTTTTATTTGCCTCATAATCGACAGATTCAGCCAAAAAGTCGATCACATGCACGGCTTTTCTATGCTGGCCTTGTTCGGAACGCAAAATTCCCCACTGCATTTGCAGTAAGCAGCCCGGATTGGCGGTAACAATCGTTTGAGCCTGAGTCTGATCGACCAGCTCCATCTTATGATCAAGTACCTGTGTCGACATTTGCGGCTGTGTGAGATTGTAAATGCCCGCTGAGCCACAGCACGTATCCGCACCCTGAAGCTCGTTAAGCTGTACACCGGGAATCGACTTCAACAAATCACGCGGCTGCCGATTGACCCGCATCACATTTCGCAGGTGGCAGGAATCCTGATACGTAACCAGCTTCACGGGAGCATCAGGTGTAGTCGGCTTCAATACCAGTGGTCGGCCATAATCGATCAACAGCTCTGACACATCCTTCAATCGGTCAACAAAATTTTTGGCTGCGGGAACAAGTGACGCCTCCGCATGCAGCAGATGATCATACTCCTTCAAGCTGGCGCCACAGCCACCCGCATTGCTCGCGATATAATCTACCTGGGCATGAGCAAATACATCAATATTGGTGCGGGCCAAACGACGGGCGCTCTCCGCTTCTCCGGCATGGGCGTGCAAAGCACCGCAGCAGGTTTGGGCCTCAGGAATCGCAACCTCAAAGCCTGCTTCGCAAAGCAGCTTGACGGTGTTAATATTCGTAGAAGTAAACAATACGTCCATGATACACCCGCGGAACATGCCTACGCGAGCTCGCTTGTCACCAACCTGCGGAATGACCAGAATCCGCTGTCCATTGGCTGCAGTTTCCCAGGCTGCCGGAAGTCCCAGCTTCTCCCACGCTGCAATAACGCCATCGGAGGAAGCCGGCGGCAGGATCTGCTCCATCTCCCGCATATGCCGGGGGAACAGCTTCATCACGCCGCTTTTTTGCGTTAGGGTCTGCATGCCGGAACGCTGGTACAGCTTAAGCAATCCGCCCACCATCCGCATGCGGCCATGATTCGGAAACAATCGTTCCATGAATAAGGTGCGAACCGTCTTGACATGCCAAGGAAACTCGGTTTCCGTAGCTATCGATTCTCTGGCCTGCTCGATCAATTGACCATATTTCACATCGGATGGACAGGCCGGCTCACAAGCACGACAGCCAAGACATAGATCCATCTGCTCCTTGAACTGCTGACCAGGCTCCATGAACCCATCGGCGACCGCCTTCATCAATGCGATTCTTCCCCTTGGCGAGGCCGCTTCAAGTCCGGTTTCATTAAAGGTCGGACAGGCAGTCTGACAGAAGCCGCAGCGCATACAATTCGTCAGCTGATCATAATCCAAGGTGGCAATCAATTTATCTTTGAGCGCTTGTTGTGTAGTTTCCACCTTTTACCCCTCCCCATGGTTCGTTTGACCATTATGCTCGTTATGGATTGGATCGACAGTCTGCTTGGCCGCTGCGTCGGGCTCATGTGGCGTTGTATCGTCTGCTTCGTTCTTATATACAATCCGCTTGCGCGTTTCGGCGAATAGCTTGCCGGGATTGAGAATGTTGTCCGGATCAAATGCCGCCTTCAGACGCTTCATGATATCAACACCGGAAGCACCTACCTTCCATTCCAAAAAGGGTGCCTTGACCATACCAACACCATGCTCGCCGGTAATCGTCCCACCCATGCCAATAGCCGCTTCAAAGATTTCCTCAAAGGCCAGCTCGACCCTGTGAAGCTCCTCCTCGTCTCGCGCGTCCGTCATCGCCGTCGGATGCAAATTGCCATCGCCTGCGTGCCCAAAGGTACAAATTTGTACATCATGCTTGCTGGCAATGCGCTGTATTTCCAGCACCATATCGGCAAGCCTTGAACGAGGTACGGTGGCATCCTCGAGAATCGTCGTCGGACGCAAGCGCGACAAAGCGGCAAGCGCCGTCCTGCGGGCCTCCATAACCTTGGCACCCTCCTCAGGAGTTGCTGCAACCTTAACCTGGATCGCTCCCTGCTGCTTGCAAATGTCGGCGATTTTCAACAAATCGCGCTCGACCATGGCTTCGTCCCCATCCTGCTCAATGGCCAGAATCGCTTCTGCATCCACCGGCAAGCCGATTTTGGAAAAGTCCTCAACGACGCGAATTGTCGCTTTATCCATAAATTCCAGCGTACAGGGCGTAATTCGGCTGGCTACAATTTGTGATACGGTTCGGGCTGCCGATTGAAGATCACTGAAGATCGCAATCATGGAGCGTCGGAAGTCCGGCCGCGGAACAAGCTTCACGGTAGCCTCGGTCAAGATGGCCAGCGTACCACCAGAGCCAACAAGCAGCCTCGTCAGGTCGTAACCCGCCACATCCTTGACCAGCTTACCACCTGTACGTAAAATCTCGCCATTGGCCAGCACAGCCTCCAGACCGATTACATAATCCTTGGTCGTTCCATATTTCAGTCCGCGCAAGCCCCCTGCTCCCAGTGCAATATTGCCGCCCATTGTACAAATAATCATGCTGCTCGGGTCTGGAGGATAAAATAAGCCCGTTTCTTCAACCGCCAAATGGAATTTTTTCGTATTCAAGCCGGTTTGAAAGGTAGCGGTCAAATTGTTCTGATCGATCTCGATCAGCTTGTTCATCCGTGTCATTACCATTACGAGGCCACCCTGCATCGGAACAGTGCCTGCACACAGATTGCTGCCTGCACCGCGTCCAATCACAGGAATCCGATTAGCGGCGCATATCTTCATCACAGCCGACACCTCTGCGGTCGAAGCCGGAAATACGACCCCATCAGGCATTGCCTGGTAAAGCGGAGTTGCATCGTAGCTGTAGGAAACGAGCGTTTCATTATCATATTTGTACCAGCCTGGGCCTACAGCAGCCTTCAGTTCTTCATGTACGGATGGTGATATCATCGATATAAAGCCTCCCCGTTGCATATTGAATCGTTCTGATTTACAATCATAAATAGCAAATAATAATTCCTCAGGTCATCTGATGACTTTAATTATAAGAGGTTGCTTTTGCCTATGTCAATATCGAATTAGCCTATTAATGAAAGGATCGATATTATGTTGATTCCAAAAGCTTCTGCCGTAGTCTCAGAAGCTCTACGCGAACAAATTATGAAGGGGGAATGGCTCGTAGGCTCCCGGCTTCCTTCCGTTGAAAAGCTGGCAGAGCTCTTTCAGGTCGGGCGCTCCACAATCCGCGAGGCATTGGCTTCGCTGAAAGCCCAAGGCTGGGTGGACGTACGCCACGGTGGAGGTACCTTCGTGCTCAAAGATAAAGAGCCTGCCATGGGAATTTGGCAGGCTCCTGAAATTCAGGATATCAAACAGCTCAAAGCCTGGCTTGAGCTGCGTTATATACTTGAAACGGAAAGCGCAAGCCTGGCAGCCGGGCGCCGCTCGGCTGAGCAGCTCACCTTGCTCAAACAAATCATCCAGGAGATGATGACGCTCCAGGAGGAAAGCCAGCTTGATCAGGCTGACATCCGCTTCCACGTTGCGATTGCCCAAGCCTCAGGAAATCCGCTGCTTGCGGGAACGCTGGAATCATTGTTTTCTTCCATGGGACCCATCATGCGTGAAAGCCGCCGTCTCTGGCTGTTCGCCGAGCAGAGTGAAGCGTCCAGACTGTCAGACGAGCATTTTCAACTGGTAGAAGCGATAGAACAGGGCTCTGCCACACTCGCCAAAAAACGTATGGCCTCCCATCTGCGCAAGGTCGAGCAAACGCTGCAGCGGCTTAGCAACAGCTGAATGAAAGCCACAATACTAGACTGTGACTCGGCTCCGCTCCAGTTCCTGCCTTGCCAGCACTAAGGAACCACTCAAACCGGCATTGTCCCCCAAGGCGGGTGGTACAATATATTGGCCGATTTTCTCAGGTGTCAGCTCTTCCTTCTGGACATAGCCGTTCAATATGCTAATAACATGACGGTGGATTAACGGAAATAATTGCTTTTGCTTCATGACACCCCCGCCAAGGATGATTTTCTTGGGAGAAAGAATATAGATGAAGTTCGTCACAGCCTGCGCTAAATAATAAGCTTCGAATTCCCATACTTGCTGGTTTTCCACCAGATCAATCCCTTTGCGGCCCCAACGTTTCTCGATGGCAGGTCCTGCAGCCATACCCTCCAGACAATCACTATGGTAGGGACAAGATCCGGCAAACGTATCCTCAGGATGACGTTTTACCAGAATGTGCCCCATCTCCGGATGAAGCAGGCCGTGCAGCAGCTTGCCTTCAACCACGGCTCCCGCGCCGACTCCTGTACCAATGGTCACATATACGCAGCTGTCCAATCCTTTGGCTGCTCCCCACTCCGCTTCCCCAAGAGCTGCGGCATTCACATCAGTGTCAAATCCTATCGGCACATGAATATGCTTGCGAAGCTCGTCCAGGATCGGGTACTGACTCCAATATGGCTTGGGCGTGGTTGTAACGCTTCCATAGGTAGCACTCTCTTTATTCAGATCAATCGGACCAAACGAACCGATTCCTATCGCTTCAACCTGCTTGTCTGCATAATAACGAATCACTTGACCCAAGGTCTCTTCCGGTGTGGTTGTCGGAAAGCTGATCCGATCCATGATTTCACCATGCTCGTTGCCAATCCCGCAAACAAATTTAGTGCCTCCTGCTTCTATTGCTCCCAAAATCATAATCGTAGGTCTCCTTCATCAATAGCAATTGAATTGATTCTTAATATAC
This sequence comes from Paenibacillus sp. FSL H8-0034, assembly GCF_038000305.1. Lineage (NCBI taxonomy): Bacteria > Bacillati > Bacillota > Bacilli > Caryophanales > Paenibacillaceae > Paenibacillus > Paenibacillus sp. FSL H8-0034. The sequence continues at coordinate 1,072,976 of NZ_JBBOBS010000001.1, read as the reverse complement.
AATAACGCCTTTGTTCACATTCATTTTAGGATAATCGCCCATCACCTGTGGAATATCTGCAAGCTTGAATTTGTGGCTGATTAACGGCTCTATGCTCACGATTCCCTGTTGAATCAGGGCAATGGCTTCCTCGTGTGTGTGCGGATTAATAAATGAACCTAATACACGAAGCTCCTTGGCAAAAATCGCAAATGGCGACACCTTGATTTGCGTAGCTGGTGAGGCAACGCCAAACAGCAGCACCTGACCGCCTTTTCCCGCAGCTTCAAAAGCCAGCTCCATCGATTCCGGACGCCCTACGCATTCAATAACGACATCGGCCTGGCTCTTCAACTGCTCCACAACGTCCGCAGTCGGGCTTACGACCTCGTCCGCTCCTAATGCGAGCAGTGCCGCATGCTTCTCGGCTGCAGGGTCACTGACGATAATTCGGGCTGCTCCCTGCTTCTTGACCAGCTGCAGGAACAATTGGCCGATAAATCCGCCACCGATCAAAAGCACAGTATGAATCGGACGAATGTCGAGCTTCTTAAAGCCGTGAAGCACACAACCGAGCGGCTCAACCATAGCTCCTTCCACAAAGCTCATTGAATCAGGAAGCAGGTAACAATTGGCTGCAGGCGCTACACAATATTCACCCATCCCACCGTCTCGCGTAACACCGACAGCCTGAAGGCGATCACATAGGTTCAGCTGACCATTGCGGCAATATCGGCAGCTGCCACAGTAAATATTTGGGTCAACCGATACCCGATCCCCTACTTTAAGCTGGGTGACATCTTCTCCGCATTCCGTGACTTCACCAGCAAGCTCATGTCCCAGCACGATAGGAGGTGTCACGGCTGCTGAACCCGGATTTCCATGATAAATATGCTGGTCCGTGCCGCAAATTCCACAGCCCTGAACACGAATTCTGACCTCTCCGGGCATAAGCTCGGCTGGCTCCCATGCCACTACTTCAATATGATGCTTGCCTTGCAATACCGCTGCCTGCATGTCATTATCTCTCCTTTAATTTATACTTCTCAAATCTTAACAAAAAAACAACAGCCCCACAATACAAAGCAAGTCACTTGGACTGCTTTTATTATGAAGCTGTCTATTCAGCTTTGTCACGTATTTTACTTATTTCATCAGTTTGCCCATAGTTTTCAGCAGCTCATCAATGACATCTGTATCTCCCTGCTCCAGCCGCTCGACCAGACAGCTTTTCATATGGCCCTCCAGCAAAATTTTGCCGACGCCATTAAGTGCTGATTGAATCGCTGCGATCTGGTTGAGCACATCATCACAATAAGTGTCCCGCTCAATCATTCCCTTAACACCACGAATCTGGCCCTCAATCCGGTTCAGCCTCGTTGTCAGGCTGCTCTTGACCTGATCAGAATGGTGGCTTTGACGTGCTCCATGGATTGTACAGCCAGCTGCTTCTGTATCACTCACACCAATCCCAGCGGTCACAGATCCTTCCTGAGGCTGTTGAACGGCCTGATCATCAGGTGTGTTCCTGTTCATATTACTCACTTCGCTTTCCACGATGCGGGTCATGCGCCCGCAGAATTGTATGTTTATTATACAATATTTCATCAAGCAGCAGCAGCAAAAAACCTTTCGCATAACGCGAAAGGCCCATTGAGTATAACCTAACCCATTTAATAAGCAGTTTACAGTTCAGGAATAAAAATATCGACTTCCCGCTTCAACTCGCTTGAGCGCAATATACCGTCAATAATTGCCTGATTACGAATAATTTCTGAACCAGGAATAGGAGCAGGTCGCCCCTCCTGGATCGCAGTGACAAAATCGCGGATTTTCTCATAAAAAATGTTGATCTGATGCTGCTTGACAGGAAAAGCGCTCTCCGTGTTGTGACCCAAAATATCATGAAACAGCGATACCGAAGTAATGCCGCCATCCCAGGCCCCGTTACCGGAAGGTGTGACCTTCAAGCCAGCGTCAGTGCCAAGAAACAGAGTAGGTCCAAGCGTATCCATATGCATAGCCCAGCCGATTTTGAAATTAACGACAAGGTCTCCTTCAAAGCGGATCATCGCCATCCCGAAGTCTTCGACCTCAAACGCGCTGGCCTGCGGATGATAGTGAGGATTCGTGCCAAAATGATTGCTCGTCATCGCTGAAACGGTCAGCGGCTTCGGATACCCAAGAGCATTAAGCACCATATCGAGCGAATAACAGCCAATGTCGGCCAGTGCCCCGGCGCCAGCCAGCTGCTTGGAAATAAAGGTGCCCTTCGGCATGCCTCTGCGCCGTCCGCCGCCTGTCTGTACATAATATACGTTGCCAAGCTGTCCGGACCGGACGATATCACGGATCATCTGCATGTTCGGATCGTAGCGGGGCTGGAAGGCGATGGATAACATTTTATCGGTCTGTTTGGACGTTTGCACCATTTCTACGGCCTGCTCCATCGTGACCGCCATCGGTTTTTCCACAAGGACGTGCTTACCTGCACGCAAAGAGTCCACACTGATCGAGTGGTGTGAGACGTTGGGCGTACAAATACTGACTCCATCCAGCTCCAGTTCCAGCAGCTTGTTATGGTCGTCAAACGCCTTTACACCTTCAAGCTCGTGCCTCGCGATAAACTCATCCGCTTTGCCTGGAATAATATCGGCTACCCCGACAATTTCCACATCATCCATAAGCCGATAAGCCTTCAAATGCGCGCCTGCAATGTTGCCACTGCCGATAATACCAATCTTTATTGTCTGTGCCACCCTTGTCGCCTCCTGTACTTGTTACTTGTAACCAAGCTTGTATGATTAGCCAAATTCTATCATGTTCCGGGTAGGCTTCCTACTGCGAAAAGGTGACATACCGCTTCAACATTACGACTACACCCGATGCATTTTACGATATTGGGAGGGACTTGCCTTCATCCTCCTCGTAAACACGCGGCTTAAATAAAAACCGCTCTCATACCCGCAGCGTTCGGCGATCTGCTCCAGAGTCATTTCGGTTTCAAGCAGCAGCGTCTGTGCTTTCTGCATGCGGAGGGTCGTCAAATAATCGATTGGTGTTGTCCCATGAGCCGCGTGAAACTTCCTCGTAAATTGCACAGGGCTTAACTCCTGACTGGCACTCAGCTCTTTCAGACTGACCGGCTCAAAAGCATGCTGCTGCAGCCATCGGGTTGCTTCCACGATTTTGGGGTCCTTGTCCTGCTGCTTGCTCGTCTGTTGGAAAAAACCGCTCTCGACTACATGCTGCTGCCACAGATCGTTCAAATAATGGTCCCACAGCAGCAGCCGCTGCTCATCCGGCAAACGTGTCAATTGGTGGATGTAGTAATAAGTGGAAGACAGCCGATTATGGTCCATATAGATAAGCTGAACGGGCGGGGTGAAGTCCGATGTCCCCTCACTCCTAAAGGGTGCTGCATTGGGCAGCATCGATGGCAAGACATCCGTCGGCCAGCCAAGCCTAATAAAATGGAACGAAACCGGCTCCAGCACCTCACGCTCAAACACAACACCTGGCGGGCACAGGATAGCATCGCCAAATATCGCAGTTCCAGCCGCCTCTCCGATTCGGTAGCGAAAGGAGCCATTCTCGACAGCAAACATCACCCATTCCGCATAGCTGTCCTGCATGAACTGGAATTTGTCCTTCTTGTGCCAATAGGCATAGCTAATAAAATAAGGCTTCCATTCCCATAGCGGTGCGTGCATACGGTTCCTCCTCTGGAATCACTTGTTCCCGTCCGGCCAGGCAGCAGCGGCTTGATTCCCGAATCATGAAATAAAGGATATGCCTGATGTATCATCCGTGCATGTTCATCACAACCAGCCGATTTTATAATGAAATTACAGATATTAACCATTATACTACTGAGGTGATCCTAATGAAAAATGAAACTGTGCAAACCGATATTACCGTCGTTGGCGGCGGCCTGTCCGGTGTGAATGCGGCGATCGCGGCAGCCCGCTTGGGGCAAAAGGTAGCTCTGATCCAGAACCGCCCTATGCTTGGCGGTAATTCCAGCAGCGAGGTCCGTGTCTGGGTATGTGGAGCCACCTCGCATGGCGTTAACCGCTATGCGCGCGAGACGGGCATTATGGGTGAAATGTTCGTTGAGAACCAATACCGCAATCCCGACGGCAATCCGTATTTATGGGATATGGTTGTGCTGGAATCCGTGCTGGCCGAGCCTAATATCCAGTTGTTTTTGAATACGGATGTGCATGAGGTCGAGGCGTATGGAGATGAGGACGATCGACGGATCGCTTCAGTCACAGGCTGGATGATGGGCTCCGAGCGGCGGATTCGTTTTGAAAGCGAGCTGTTTTTGGACTGCACTGGCGATGGGCTGGTAGGGTTCCTTGCCGGAGCACAGCACCGGATCGGTCGTGAAGCCAAGGATGAATACAATGAGGATTGGGCGCCCGAGGTCGCTGACAACATCACGCTGGGCAGCACGCTATTATTTTATACCAAGGATGTCGGACATCCGGTTCGATATGTACCGCCCAGCTTTGCCAAGGATATTGCGGCCACAACGATTCCGCTTAAAAGGGTAATCCGCAGCGGTGACAACGGCTGCAGCTATTGGTGGATCGAATGGGGTGGCGAGCTGGATACGGTGCATGAGAACGAGCGTATTCGCGATGAGCTGTGGTCGGTCGTATACGGTATTTGGGATTATATCAAAAACTCCGGTAAATTCGAGGCCGAGACGATGACACTGGAATGGGTCGGCTCGATTCCCGGCAAACGTGAATACCGCCGTTTTATCGGCGATTACGTGCTGAACCAGAACGATATTCTCGCGCAGCGGGAGTTCGAGGACCGAGTCGCCTTCGGCGGATGGTCCATTGATTTGCATCCTCCCGGTGGCATGTACGCGACGGAGAGCGGCTCGAAGCACCTGCATCCTGACGGCATCTATCACATCCCTTTCCGCTCGTTATACTCGGTTAATGTATCGAACCTGATGTTCGCCGGGCGCAATATCAGCGCCTCGCACGTTGCTTTTGGCACGACGCGCGTGATGGCGACATGCGCGGTCATTGGCGAGGCCGCGGGTACCGGCGCGGCCCTGGCTGTGCAGCACGGCGTGACGCCACGCGCCGTGTACGAGCAGCACCTGACGCAGCTGCAGCAAACGCTGCTGCGTCAGGATGCCTCGGTCATCGGCCTGCGCAGCAGCGATGACGAGGATCTCGCACGGCGTGCGAAGCTCACGGCGTCGAGCACACTGCGACGGCTGGCGGTCGAAGACGCCGCGGAGCCGATGGCTCTGCAGGGCGGGGACGTCGCCCTGCTGGTGCCGGTGGTGCCAGAGCTGCAGCGGATTGAGCTGCTGCTCGACGCCGCGGCGGCAACTACGCTTGAGGTGGAGGTATGGAGCACCGGACGCGCGGAAAATTATATCCCGCATCGACTGGAAGTAAGCGACCTGGCTGCCCTCGCACCCGGCGAACGCCAATGGGTCAGCATTCCGCTAGCATGGAAGCCGTCGACGGCACAGCATGGCTTTATTATTGTCAAAGCCAATGAGCATGTAACGCTGTATGTATCCCATCAGCCGCAAACCGGTGTGCTCTCATTCGTTAAAAACACGTCTACGGCCGTATCTGCTGATTTTAGCAATCAGGATCCGGAACAACCGGTCGTATTGTGGAGCATGAAGAAGCTGGTGCGCAAGCCCTTCTGCTTCCGCATGTACCCGGAAACGACCGCCTTTGAGGTCGAGCATGTCACGGATGGCTTTGTCCGAACCTATGGTGAGCCGCACATGTGGCTGTCGGAGGCTCGCGACCCGGCTGTATCTGAGCCCGCTTCCCTTGAGCTGCAGTGGCAGGAGATTGTGCAAATTAGTGAAATTCATCTCACCTTCAATGACGATGTGAATGAGGATCTGATCAATCTTCATCATCACTATACCCCGTTTCCGGTTATACCTGAGCTGGTTCGGGACTACCATCTGGAAGCCTATGTGGATGGGCAATGGGTCAAGGTCCATGAGGAAACTGCCAATCACAAGCGCAAGCAAATCCATCGGCTCCCTACAGCAGTCCATACCGATCAGCTGCGCCTGGTCATCGAAGCAACGAACGGGAGCCTCCACGCAGAAGTAATTGAAATACGCGTCTACGGGTAATCACAGAGTCGTTGCGGTAGCTTAATCAGCGAATCGTAACCACTGATGTGGAGGGTTCAGATAGCAGCTTAGTCATCAAGTAGGCCCATACACACAAATGGCTGTCCTCCCTGCAAATCATGCCGGGGGACAGCCTTTTCTTCAATGCATAGATCAGCAACCATTAGTATGGGTTCCTGACCGTATCCTTTCTCTTACACCTCACTCTCTGTTTCCACCTTAAACAGCTTCTCAATATATAAGGATGGCTCCTGGCTGAGATCAATAAAACCTCCCTCAACTTCAACTAACGGATTCACTGGATTTTTATCATTTAACATCACGATTTTACCGAGCTGTCCATCCGATAGTACAACCTCACAGCCTATTAAATAAATCATCAGCTTTTCCATAAAGCTGTGCACGACAAGGGGATCCATGGCCCCATAGGCATGTACCCACATGTTTCTTAATACCTCATACAAAGGCAGCTCTTCCCTGTAGGCCCTTTTCGAGGTCATCGCATGGAAGACATCTGCAACAGCTACAATTTTGCTCCACGGATCCATCTCTGAGCCCTTGATTCCGAGCGGATAGCCACTGCCATCTTCCCGTTCATGGTGCTGCAAAGCGACGAGAGCAGCTCGTTCATCCACTTCCGGCTGACGCATCAAGCACGCGTAGCCAAGCTCCGGATGAAGCTTCATTTGTTCATATTCCTCACTGAGCAAGCGACCGGGCTTCTGCAAAATTGCCGGTGAAATAAACAGCTTGCCCACATCATGCAGCATCCCAGCCATTGCCAGGCGCGGGATTTCATCCTCGGGCAGCTTCATCCAGCGTCCAATCATCGCAGCCATCATTGCGACGCCCGCACTATGTCGGTACGTATAATCATCTACCCGCTGTATCGTGAGCATAAATCCGATAATTCCAAAATCCTTGGACAGGTCACAAAGCGTAGGCAGTATGGTTTGCTTGATTTTCTCGAATGGAATGTTCCCACTGTGCTCAATTTCCGAGAAAATCTGTTTGACTTCCATGACCGATTGATCCATAATCTGCTCCATCTCGTCGAATGCCGGTTCCAGATCCTCCGGACTGAGGTGAATACAGTGTTGCGACAGCAAGCGGCTTGACTTCTCATTCAGCAGTGTCGATGCGGGAAGCAGCAGGGCGCTTTGGGATGTATAAATATTTTTGTTAATTCGCCGACCCTTAAACACATCGAAAGCATTCAATTTCTTCTTAGATATGACTTTTCCCCCTCTTTAACCGTCATGGGTCAGATTAACTTTCGCACAGCATTCACTGATTTTCTTACAGTTAAGAAGTTCGAAGCTGCCGCATGATCCAGACCTTGTCTATGGTCTGATTCTCGATCACATCCACTACATCCACACAGAAGCTATCGACACATACGCGCCCCGAATACATTTTGCGAAGCATGATCTTGTCTTTCGCTTTCAATTGCGACAAGGAGCCCGTGACACCCCCAATAATAGAAGCCGATATCATGCCGTTCGCCTCCAGTCGGGATCCCCTGCACACCGCATCATTGTGATAAAAAATAATGTTGTCTGTTGATCGGAGATCGCTTTGCAGCACACCCTCCTTGCGGATCATAATATCTCCTTGCGACAGCAGTGTAGAAAGATGACATTGACCGATATCAATTTTTATGTTGGTTTCCTTCATGTTGTCGATTTTTTCGACGGTTTGCTTCAGATCATTGAGCAGACTCAGCCATAACGCTTCGGACCCCTGCGAATACACCTTGGATACATCGCTGAACATTTCCAGCTTATCCATCAAATACTGCCAGGCTTCATGATCCTGCGCCGGTACGCTATGGACAAGGACAAGCAGCTTATGGATCAGCTTCGGAATTTCCTTGAATTTATTATCTACCAGCAATTTGACAACTTGTCCAAAAGCAGCATTTTGACCTTTCTGCCTGACCTGATCGGTTAGCAGCTTGGCGGCTTCCATCAGCTGCACCAGCTGCACAGACAATGCCTGCGAGTCCTCCTGAATACGAACGACCTTTTCACCGCAGTAGCCTGCACACAGCTTGCTTTTCACAACATTGCCTTTTACAATAATACTTCCCGTAGCGGTCAATACGGCTCCGTACACACAGCCAACCACATAAATTGTACCGAGCGCTTCAATCGTCATATTTTCCGTAACATCGCCATACACCATTACGTCACCTGAGAAAACAATATTCCCCGTGCTTAGGTTCACGTCACCCGAAACAATGTAAGCGGTTGAAATATCCAAGTACAAGGTATGGGTACCCGTTACCCGCGGCCTACCCTCCCTCATCGCGATAAAAGTATCACCTTGTTGTTCCACATGTTCCCTGGCTATAACGTTTACATCCTGCGGCTTGGGGGGAATCACCAATTGACGGTGCACATTGTAGCCTGTAATACCTTCGACAGCCTTGATTTTTTTGGCAATAACCTGACCTTTGCGAACTGAAGGAATCTTCAGCGAGTTCCGATAATCCATTCCACCGCCGACCTCCATGAAGCCCCTTTCTACCGCTTCAGTGAAAAACAGCTCCATACGCGCATCCTCACCCGGAACGGGATAGCTGCCTTGTGCAACGAGAACAGGCTTAAAGGTCGGCTCCTGCAGCTCCTGATATATACTCCCGATATCCAGATTGTATGAAATCGATAACTGGGAAAGCTCCTGAGTCACCTCAGCCAGCTCCAATTTGCGGATCAGCTTTCCTGCTTCCCGATCCAGCTCAAGCGTCACTTTAGTGGCCGGCTCTGTGTTTTTCAATCTGGGTTGAACAAGCTGTGTATGGCGTACAATCAGGAATACTTTCATCTGATCCTCGGATACAAGAATCTGGAACAAGGGTTCATGTTCAGCCTTCCATTCCATTCGTTCTTTGCCCTTAACGGCATAAGGACCTTCTACCAACTCACCGTCAATGATCAGGCTTATCGGATAGCTGGCTTCGATAACAGGAAGTGCACCCTTCGCCGTATCCACTTGAACATGAATGTGATCGTTGTGGACCCAAATCCAATTATGCTCATCATTACCGCCTTCAGAAGCCCTTATCGGCTTGGAGGAGGATGTATCCACTTTGGGAATCGCTGACGACGGTTGGGACAGTTTCATGATCTCAGTTTCTTTGATAGGAATCGTCATTCTCGTCTTCCTTTCCATTATCCGGATTCACAAAAAAAGACACCTTCCCCAAGTAACGGGAAAGATGTCTCATCTCACTAAGCTCATCCGTATTCTCCCATTTTCGGTGGCATGGCGACCATAGAAATATCTTTAGGTCCATTGCTTTGCGTCCTTGCCTTTCAGCAAGTTTGCCTTTATCGTATGTGAGTGATTATTGCAAAAAATGTAAAAATATAGATTTATTCCATTAGAACTAAATGCCTGTAACAAATGGCCAAGACTAATTCGTAAGTACCATGAAATCGATAATTATATGACTAAATAGTAACATTCTTACATCACTTTTACAATTGATTTCTACTTATATCGGGATTTTTTTGTCGATTTCATGCGATAAAATGGAAGTTCCTAAGAGCTCCTGTCGAATCCCTGGAAACCATTAGTGGAATTGTTCACGAATCCTCCATACCTTCAAGCTCCGCCATCGTTGGCAGAGCAGCAAACACACCACGACGCGTAGTTGTCATAGCACCTGCTTTATTGGCAAAAGAAAAAATAGAGCGTACCTGCTCCTCGTCATTAAATATGGTTTCGATTTGCTCTGCAGTCGCTCCACACTCCGCAAGCTTGAGCAGCATCGCACCGACAAAGCTGTCACCAGCGCCTGAGGGATCTACCGATTTGACACGAATACCGGGAACCGAAGTCATGGCCTGGCGTGTAACCACACAGCAGCCGTATTCGCCAAGCGTCACGACAATTACCTTTGCCCCCATATCCAGCAGCTGCTGGACGGCTTCCGCAGGTTCCAGACCCGTAAGGGCGGCTGCGTCCTTCTCATTGATCTTCACGATATCGGCCGTCCCGATATGGTTCCGCAGGTCCTGCCGCATCGTTTCTTCATCCGGCCATAAAATAGCACTCGAATTGGGACAGCAGCAGGTCAGACCGCCTGCCGCCTTGATTCGACGTGCTGCTGCCAAGGCTGAGGTCTGTGAGCGCCCTTCACTCAGAGGCGCAGAACCATAATGATACACGGCAACGTCATCCAGCCAGGTCTCATCGAACTCCGCCCTCTTCAGTTTGTTACCGTTCACCCTTGTCTCTCCGTCAGCATCGAGCTTGGTTCCAGACTTATTATCGTCAGGGTCCTCGCTCCACTCCGTCCATGCCAGACTCGCCGTATCTGTACCGACGAGCGCAGCCTCAACCCCGGCAGCCTCCAGCTCGCTGCGCAAATACGTACCGGACTCGTCGCTCCCGATCTTTCCTATATAACGGGAATCGCCGCCAAGCTTTGCTATTGCCGCCGCCACATAAGCAGGTGTTCCTCCACTTGCAGTCTGGCTGCAGAAGGCCGCCCCATCTGATTGCTCCTGTTCCTCCAGCCTATATCCCGTCAATAACTCTCCGTAACAAACTATTTTTTTGGGCCTCAATGTAAACATACAGATGCGCACCCTCCAATATTACTTTTTCCATAAATTAATTAGGTCTTAAGAACCTTTTGTTCATATAATCATAGCACAAATTGCTACCAGAGGTACAAGACATTCCTCGCCTCTTGATGTTCATAAATCCTCCACAAGATGAGTAGTGACCACATTGACAACCGACTGAAACCATAGTACGATTTGGACTAATCAAAGTCACAGGTAGACCTTACCTGCATTTTCGTAAAAATAAGGGAGACCGACAGCATGCCTTATTTGCGCTTCAAAGGATTTTCCAAAGAATATTTACACTCCGTCGCACCTCGTCTAATAGAGGAATTTGCCCAGCTTGTTCAAATTGACAAGAGTATGGTCAAGATCGAAACCTTGCTAACTGAAGCTATCTCGCAGGTGCCGCTCAGTCTGGAAATTCTGCTATTCCCCAGAAAGCAAGAGGTACATGACGCCGTAGCAGCCAAGTTTAATCAGATCCTGCGGGAGTCCGGCTATGAGCAGGTTCATATCTTTTTTATTTTGTTGAGTCCCTATGTTTATTATAAAAACGGTGAACCGATAGCGCATCGTCAAGCTGATGAAGATACGGAGCCTGCCTTCAAGCACAAATTAGAGCTTTCCTGAATGTCAAAACGATTGCCCCTTCCTATTCAAGAGCGGCGCAATCGTTTTTTTATTCATTTGCGGATTCGTTGTCGACAAACCTTTATCCCATTAATCCCATCGATTTTCTGTGATCCATATCTGCCATTACACCGCCAAGCGAATGGCCTCCTATGACAAAGGTTTGATCTGGTGCCGCATCCATAATCCCGTCCGCCTTATTCGCTCCAAGCACAGCGAGATTCAGAGGGATTTTCACTATCCATGTCCGAAACCCTTCCTGTGCAAGCAGCATTGCCAGAGGGGCATAGCTTTTTAGCAGACAACGCAAACAACCGGATACCTGTAGGCTCCGGATTACGCTGCTCACACTGTATTCCTATAGAAGCTTGCCAATTTAGCACCTGCACAGGCTGATCCATTTGGCCACTCCGCCTAACTTACCGAGAACCGCTGTTACTTGCACCATCTAGTCCAGAATACGCAGCTCTCTCGCCTTTGCGATCGCCTGAGCTCTTCGTTTGATGCCCAGCTTGCTGTAGATGTTAAACACGTGGTTTTTAACTGTTCCTTCTGTTAAGCCAAAATGAACTGCAATTTCCTTGTTCGATAAGCCGGAAGACAATACACGTAAAATCTCGGCTTCACGGTTTGTCAACGAATCGACCAAGGGCTGCATGGCAGCAGGATTCGTCTCATGATAGTTATCCTCCACATCCTCCACGGCAGCTGCCTCCATGCGAGGCATACCCAGCGATTCCAGATATACCATTCGTGAGAACAGCATGTCAAGTACATCCAACCTATCCTCTCTGAATATACCTGATACCAGATTGTTTTCCAGATAAAGGATGTAAGGGTGCCGTTTTCCCGGATGCGGAAGTGTCATGCACAGTATGGATTGCGGCCGATTGCCACGAATGTAGGGATCTGTCATGTATGGACTTAATGAAGCATTAGCCAGTATGACTCGCTCTGCCGTACGCACTACATAACGGACAATCGAAGCAGCAAAGTCAGCCTGCTCGAATTCATCGACTGGTTGGTTTCCCACAGCTGCCTCTATGGTAAACAGTGCCTCCTCCGCACTGCTCATACTCAGCACATATCCTTTACCCGCACCTGCATAACGGATCGCCGACTCCAGAAAACGTTTCATAAGACTGCCCTCTCCAATGCCACCCGGCCAGCCAGCTGCCTGCTTCATCACGGAATTGTCGATGTCTCTGAACAGTAAGTATTCCCGTTCATCCTCATCCAAATCGTCGACAGTGTGTATATCCGACATGTATTCACCACGAGCGATCCACGATCCCAGCAGCTCAGAAGAACCAGGCTTCTCTAAAGTCGCCGATACATTGGCATAGGCAGACAATCTTGAATATTGCTCACGAAGCTGCTTAGCCTTGGCAGTCGCACCCCAACGTACATAAGCAGAGTAAGCCTCGACAAGAAAGGCATCGGCAGCAGTCAATATCCCGGACACCCGGTACCAACTGGACATCCGTTCGCAAACCAAGGCTTCTACCATCACGTTTCTTTCCTCGCGCGCAGCTGTCAGAGCTTGCTCGTAGCCACTCGTCACAGCCAGCCTATTGCTGCCCTTGATTCGAAAGGCTTCCGCCAGAATCAGCAGGTAAGCTGCAGAGTGCTGAATATCACCCTTAGTCCATTTTTTCATCGAGCGAAGCTGCTTGCCCATTTCCGTACGGATACTGCGCTGCTCATCCACTGTCGCCTCTTCATATAGCGAAGCTAACGATAGAAATTGGTAAAAATACTGCTTACGAACCTGAAACAAAGTTAGTTGATGGGGGTTGAATTTCGTAAGCTCTACCCAGCTCAGCGCTTCGCGAAAAGCTCCATTTAAATAGGCAATCTGGATTTTTGAGGTACAAGCATAAAAGGCCTGATTTTTCTGTGTCACATTGGTAAAATCTCCATTCATCAGCTCATCCAGCTCCATATGGACACCAGGCTTACCTTCCATCTCATCTATATAACTGCGTGTAATTCGCAGCAGGTTCCGTGTGACCTCATCCAGCAACGGCCAAGAGCTTGCTTCGTAGACTGAAACGCATGCTGACAGATCGCGCAGGTCCCCGGTATGATTGAGAATACGCAGAGATACTGAAAATCCGGCAAAGGTTAGGTCCCCTGATTCCAGACCATAACGAGCTGATTTTTGAAAATGCTCTGCTGCTTTAATGGGGTCGCGGTATTGCTCAATGAGACCTGTTGCAAAATGCAGTCGGCATTTAAAGCTCGTGTTCTCAAATTGAGCCGATAACTGAAAAGCGACATCCAACAGTTGATAAGCAAAGCTGTAACGATTAAGCGCTATGCCCTGGATCATTGCAAAAGCAACGAGCATAAACGTAAAAGCTTCGTTATTCCCATGCTGCAACCCATATCGAACGAATTTCGCATACAACAAAGCAGCAACCTCAGGATTGGAAATAAAAGCGGAGGCCGCGATGGCCATGACCAGATCAGACAAAGCCCGATGTATAGGATCGGTATTGATAGGCAGCTCCAGCAGTTCTGTTCCTTTACGCTTCAATGCCCAGAACGTTCTGATCATTTCCCGTCCAATAACGGCTTTGGACGGCTTCGCGGATATGCTCCAGCCCAGCTCCTCCAATCCTTGCAGTCCTACGGCTACAGCTTTATCTTCCTTTTTCAGATAGGCGTACATGGCCACCCGGATCAAATAAATACCGGAGCGCTGCAGCGGGTCCACGGTACGATTCATCAAACGCTGGAGCAGTTCCTCCGCACGGTCAGAACGCCCACCCACGTATTCGCATTCCGATAGCTCCAGCAACAGCCTGTAAAACAATGGATCTGTTCCTGATTCATCCTCACCGAGCAGCATCAGACCGGTTTCCAAAAAATGCTGTGCCACCACATAAGCCGTCGTCGCCTTTGACTTCAAACCTGCCTGTAGATTATATTCAGCAAGCTTTCTTCGTTCTGCCTGATCCTTAACCTCACTGATTCCTAAATTCAAGTGATGAATAATATCAAAAAGTGCTTGCTCCTCATAACCAGGCTCAGTCTGAAGCTGCAGCATATAGCCGATGTTCCTATGCAGACCAGCCCTGCCCTCTTCCGGAACTACGGCATATGCCGCTTGTTGAATCCGGTCGTGCATGAAACTGTACAATCGGTCTTCAGCCTGATCCAGCAGCGTGTTCGATTCCATAAACAACAAGCCTTCATCCAATAACGGCTGTATAATCTGATGCAGCTCCTGAAGCGTCTTGCCACTAACCAAAGCGGCTGATGATAAACGAAACCTCTGTCCCATCGCCCCTGCTATGCCAAGCAAATCAATCGTATCTGGTGGTAAGGTACGGATACGAGCGCCAATAAGCTGAAGCACATCCAGATCATCAGGCAGTTCCTTAATGGCCTCCTCATTCCATGTCCAGAAGGCCTGATCGGCATCAAAAACCAGCTTTTTCTCACGATACAGGCTGTCCAACAGACGATGCAGATATAAGGGGTTTCCCCCTGTTTTTTGATACAAAAGTTTAGCCAGTCGACGCGAACGTTCCAGTTCACCACCCAGCACAGAGGCTACCCATAGATTGACTTGTGTGAAGGGCAGTGGCCCCATCGTGATAAACTTCAACCGTTTGGTATCTTCCGTAGACGGTAACAAAAACTGCTTCAGCCATACAGCAGCAGGTTCTTCTCCATCCTCATTACCGATTGAATCGGATTCCACCCGATGCGTACCAATGAGCATAAAGCCCTGAAGGGTGGAATCCTGCATCCACTCTCGCAGTATGTCCAGTGTAGCCGGATCGGCCCACTGCAGATCATCAAGGAACATCACGAGAGGATGTTCGGTATCGGCGAATATTTGGAGGAAAGCAGAAAATAACCAGCGGAAACGGATAACGGCTTCAGCGGGCTGTAATGTCTCTACAGGAGAGAGCTCTCCCAGAAGAGGCGTGGCCTCAGGTATCAATTCGGCAATAATGCTGGCAGACAAGCCCAGATCTGTGGCCAGCCGGGTTTTCCATGCAGTAATTTGTTCGGGAGATTCCTGCCAGATTTGCCGCACCAGACTTCGAAGTGCCTGAAGTATCGGCTCATAAGGTATATCCCGATTCATTAAATCGCATTTGCCCTCAACAAATCGCCCTCCCCAACGCATAACAGGAAGCTGCAATTGTCGAATCAATGTGGTCTTGC
The DNA here is from genome assembly GCF_038000305.1 of Paenibacillus sp. FSL H8-0034. Taxonomy (NCBI): domain Bacteria; kingdom Bacillati; phylum Bacillota; class Bacilli; order Caryophanales; family Paenibacillaceae; genus Paenibacillus; species Paenibacillus sp. FSL H8-0034. Next base: position 1,057,451 of record NZ_JBBOBS010000001.1, on the reverse strand, counting down.
CACTGCCTGAGCGGCCCGTAACCCAGACAAATGCCGGACTGCCGCCTTGAGTCTGCTCGTAAGCATTCCATAGCTCCGCTTCCTCAGCCTCACGTCCGAAGAGGGTCCTGGGCAGCTGAAAACGGGCTGCATCATCCGTTAAGCCGATTTTAAATGGAGGAATTCCTCCTGTCTCTTCCAATAATGAAATACATTTCTTCAAGTCTGCCAGCAGTCCCGATGCACTCTGATATCGCTCATCCGGAGCTTTGGACAGCAGCTTCATCACGATGTCTGCGAGCGGCCCCTTAACGTCTGGACGCAAGTCACCAAGCGGCTTGGGTACCATCGCCAGATGTGCATGCAGCCAATCCTCCGCTCGATCTGCTTGCAGAGGTAGGCAGCCTGCAAGCATTTCATAATAAATAACACCCAGCGCGTACAAATCACTGCGAGCATCTGGCGTCCGATTCATCCTGCCGGTTTGCTCAGGTGACAGGTACGCATACTTCAACTTGCGCTCTTCTACAAGTGCTGCCTTATTGGAATCTTGCAGCATGATTCCATCTGGACTCAAATCGCGGATGACCAATCCCTTTTTATGCATCGGCTCAACCATCTCGATCAAAGCTACAGCTGTATATATAAAAGGCTGGACATCCCATTCCATTCCTTCCAACCTATTGCGCAATATCGTGTTCTTAATATTCGTCATGGAGCCTCCCTTGTAGTCCTCACATAACTTGAACTCTCTTCAAGTCCAATTTATTTCCAACTTGTCTATCCTTTATTTTATCACCTTTTGATGTACCCTGTAACTAAAGTTATAGTCAATGTAATTGTTTCTATCATGGAATTTATGGCATTATTCAATTGGGACAGCAAAAAACCGTAGCTCTCTGCCTAAGTAGAGCTACGGTTTTTTGCTGTCCCAATATTTATTTTGCTTTTTGCAGGTCCTGGATCTCTTTCATTGCTTTTTCGCAATCCGATTTGGAGACACCGCTTTTCACACATTCATTAACATCGTTGCTGGATACATTCGTTCCGCAAGCCGTTGCCATAGCAACTAACAAAGTAAGCACCATGAATTGTAATAATGATTTCTTCAGCATCCTATCCATCCCCTTTTGTATAATACGCCTTAATTCGCACAATATGCTGCACAAAGGCTAGTATAATGTCTAAACATGCAAAAGGGATGTAACCAAAGTACTAATACCGTGTAAAAATAAGCAGATTTCAAAAAATATTCGATTATTTCCGATAAATTTATGCTTCTATAACTTTAGTTAGATGTGCTTTAAGAACTAGTACGATAAGATGAAAATAACTTGCAAGGGCAAGAAAATGAACGATGATAAGGGAGCGAAATTAACATGAAATCGAAATCAACTGCTGGAATTCTCGCGATTCTGTTGGGAAGCCTTGGTGCCCACAAATTTTACTTAGGCAAAATCGGATTAGGTGTTGTCTACCTCTTGTTCTGCTGGACTGGTATTCCAGGCATCATCGGTTTGATCGAGGGTATCCTTTACCTGACTAAAACCGAAGAAGAATTTCAAAGCAAATACGTTAATGCTTAATTTGTAGAGAATCAGGTTCCGAAGGCTCGAATATACATGTGGCGTTATATATAAAAAAAGCTTGGCTGTATGCGACGGGGCATACTTGGCCAAGCTTTTTTTATTAATAGTGCGTGTTAAAGTCGGCTTTTCAGCACCGAGAAGGTTGCAAGCCTGAATGCAAGATTCGATGCCGAGTAAGTTATCATAAGAAGTGATACACACTTGGATCTTTACCTTTTAAAACATAGCGCTGATAGTGCTGATAATGGGCCTTGTAAAGCTGACCATTCTTCGCCGGTGAGTAGGTCAAGTAAAGCTGCTTGCGGCTAATTTCAGAGTTATTAGCGCCGCTCTGATGCGGGGTATAGGAGTGGAATATAATGATGTCACCAGGCTCGGTTTCGACAATCTGACCGGTCGACGGATCAATCTCATCGATCTCCTCCTGATTCATATTCCGCAGCTCGCCCGGTGTTGAACGAAATCGGTCATGGTAGCCAGGGAAAAGCTCCAAACCTCCATTTATTGTGCTCGCTCCGTCGATCGCTACCATAACCGAAATCAAGCCATCGGGTTGAAAGCCCTGCCAATAGGCAGCATCCTGATGCATCGTATATCCATTTGCCCCGGGTAGTTTAAAAATCAATTTATCCTTGAACAGCAGCGGCTCATCCAGATAAATATCACGAATCGGGTCCAGAATGCGCTCATCCCTTACCAAGGAGGCAAAGACAGGTGAAAGATCGTGCACGGGGTCCATCTTTTCTATCATGACCTTGCCGTCCGGGTAATTACGGTGTGCTACACGAATGTTCCCGTGCGTGGTATACTGCTCTAACTCAAGCAGATGATCGCATTCCGCTTGAAGTACTTGTGCCTCTTTTTCGGTAAATACATGTTTAAGTACGAGATAACCTGCTGCATTATAGCTTTCCAACTGTTCATGGGAAAGAAAATTTAGTCGCTTTTTCATGGTTCTACCTCCGCTGTTTCAGCTTATTTGCTGATGCATGATTTTATATTATTCACGTGCCCTGTGTTATTTTTGTAAGTAGGCGTCGCTCAAGGCCTTCAGCACTTCTTCACCACCGGCTTTTTTCCAGTTCGCCACATACTCGTCATAAGCGCTAAGCGGCAGTGCACCCGAAATGATTTTCAGGAAATACTCCTTTTTGAGATCGGCAAGCTCCTTCGATTTTTTGTCGACGATTTCAATTGGTGGAACCAGATCGATCACATTTTCATGCTTTGAATATTTGACAACCGGTTCAAAATAAGGTGCAAAGCCTTTTTGCTCCATCCGCTGCAAGCCAAGCTCTATCGTATCGAACATATTGTAATAGACACGAAAGCGAATTTTTTCAGCTTCTGGTGTGGCGATAAATTTGCCATCCTTTTTCGTATAATGCTTGCCTTCCACACCGAAGGAAATATAATCAATCAGATCCTTGTTGGTCATTTTATTCAGGAATTCTACAGCGGCTTTAGCATTTTTACTGAACTTAGGAATGATGAAATATTTGACAGTCGTCTGGCCTTTGGCTACACCGGACATTCCGTTATTGCCCGTAGGCGGATCGATATACATTAAGTTGGAGCTTGGGTCCTTCGTTTTGATCGCATCGCCAATAACCTTGGCATCTGCCCAACCAATGGTTGACATAGCCGCCTTGCCGCTGACCAGCTTTTCCTTCACATTATCATTTTTGTTAACCAATGCTTCTTTATCCAGCAATCCTTCGTTGTACAGCTTGTTAGTGTAAGCGAGAAACTCCTTGGCTTCTGGCTCTACCGAATTGTACACGACCTTGCCATCCTTCGCCGTGTAATCGACAGCCTGACCGAAAGCACCAGCTATAACCTCGAGACTGGACAAATCCCCTCCACCCTGCGCCAACGCACCTGCATAAGGAACTGCATCCGGCTTTTTCTCCTTAATTGTCTTCAGCATGTTGTAGAAATCATCTAGTGTCTTCGGTTCTTTGATGCCTAATGTATCAAGCCAATCTTTCCGGGCAAGCAATCCTTTAGTGCCCACACCGAAATTAACAGTACGAACCGCGTAAATCTTGCCTTTGTAGGAAGCTGATTTCCATTGATCGGGTGTCAATGTAGCTTTGACATCTTTACCGACTTCATCAAGCAGTGGATCGAGCGGTGTTAACAGTCCCTGCTGCAAAAAGCTGCCGAATGTCGCCTTATCGTTAAGAATAATAATGTCAGGGGTGTCTCCTGAAGCCATCATGACGTTAAGCTTCTGCTTGGCTGCCTCAGCATCCTTGGGCTGGAGCTCCCATTGAACGTTAAAACCGGTTTTTTCGCGGATCTCGCTGATCATCTCATTGTTGTTCACATCGCTCCCCGTCGGAAATTCCTCCATATTGTTGGGACCGAGCACCTTGATTACCGGCTTATCCTTGCCTCCACCGGCTGCTGCTGTCCCACCTGCACTCGGTGCTGTATTTCCTCCGCTGCAGGCCGCCAAGGCCGTACAGAGCATCACGGTGGATACAACACCGCCAACTCTCTTGTGGTTCATCATCTTCATGTTTATGCCTCCCCATTTCATTTTTCAAGTCGCTTTATGATTGCTTGTATTAGCCTTTTACGGCTCCAAGCGCGATGCCTTTAACAAAATATCTTTGCAAAAAAGGATAAACAAGCACAATCGGCAGTGTTGCCGTTACCACCGTAGCTCCGCGAATCGATTCCTGGGATACATGAACCTGTGACAGCATATCGATATTGTTGCTTGCATCCGAAGCGCTCAATAGCATCTCGCGTAAAAACACCTGGAGCGGCAGCAGCTTACTATTATTAATGTACATCAAAGCATCGAAATAGCTGTTCCAATATTCTACCGCGCAGAATAGTCCTATCGTTGCGACCACAGGCATTGCGAGCGGCAGCATAATGGAGAACAAAATTCGCAGGTTGCCCGCTCCATCCATTTTCCCCGATTCCTCCAGGCTGTCAGGTATATTGAAAAAGAACAAACGGACGATAATCATATTAAATGGGCTTACGAGGGTCGGAATAATTAATGCCCATAAGGTGTCCAGCAGCCCCAGGCTTTTGATGACCAAATAAGTGGGAATGAGTCCCGCTCCAAACAGCATGGTGAACACATACAGCATCATGATCACCTTCTGCCCTCTTAACCTGCTGCGCGACAACGCGTAGCCTGTAAACACGGTCAGTGTGACATTAATCAAAGAGCCAGCCACGGTAATAAATACCGAGTTCGAAAAGGAGCTTACAAATTTCTGGCTGCCGAGTACTACACGATAAGCATCAAGCTGGAACTCAATCGGCCAAATAAACACGTCTCCCGCAAGTACATGGGCTTCGCCACTGAACGACTTGGCTACAATATTCAGCACCGGGATCAGGCAAGTCAGGATGATGCAGGTTAGCAGGATATAATTCAACAGTTCGAACATGACTTCGTTTCTGGTTTTCAAGCGCACGGTTAACCGCCTCCTTTTCTTACCACAAGCTGCGCTCGCCAAATTTTTTGCTTACTGCGTTGGCGGTTATAATGAGGATCATGGCGATCAACGACTGGAACAACCCAATGGCCGTTGTGAAGCTGTACTTCATCTCTCCAAGCCCGACACGGTACACAAAGGTTCCGATAACATCACCAACATTGTAGACAAGCGGACTGTAGAACATCAGCACTTGCTCCAGATCATTCGATAAAGCGTGGCCGATCCGCAGCATAATGATGAATACGATAACGCTACGAATACCAGGCAAGGTTACATGCCAGATTTGCCGCAGCTTGCCTGCCCCATCCATCTTGGCTGCTTCGTACTGCTGCGGGTCTATCGATACGATCGCTGACAAATAAATGATCGAGGACCAACCCGTCTCCTTCCAGGCTGCCGATACCACCAGCAAGCTGCGGAAAAACCGCTCGTCTGCGATAATTAATACATGCTGCATGCCGAACAAGGCGAAGATTTCTCTTAATATTCCGGTCTCCGGTGAAAGCAGGTTGATGAATATCGCGCTGATAATAACCCATGACAAGAAATGCGGTAAATACGTAATCGTCTGGGTAACCCGTTTGAAGGGCAAATGACGTACTTCATTAATCATCAGCGCAAGGATGATCGGCAGCGGGAACTGAAACACCAGCTTGTATAGATTGATCAGTAACGTATTGACCAGCACGGTATAAAATTTGGGGTTAGCAAAAAGCTCTTCAAAATACGTGAATCCCGCCCAGGGGCTGCCCCATATGCCATCGAACAAATTGTAATCCTTGAACGCAATCACAACACCGAACATCGGTGTATATTTGAAAAGCAGCAATACGATCAAGCCTGGCAGCAGCAGCAAATACAGATCGTAATCCTGCCGCAAATCCTTCCACCACGTTCTGGGTCGGACCCCTGCTCCCTTCCGTGTCTCTTCCTGCTGCATGTTGGCGTTCACACCTTCCATATACGGTAACCCTCCTCTCTATCTTGTAGCTGTACAATCATTGGTATCGCTTACATCAATTATCATACACAAAAAGAAAAGCCCCCGTAACGGGGCAAACCTACGAATAGGTGTCTTATCTTACGCTCTTTCCAAGGGAAGTGTCCTTCTTTCCTTGCGCAGAATCAGCTTGACAGCCGTGCCCATACCGGGTTTGCTCCAGACCCTAACCCCGCAATCCGGACCATAGGTAAGCACCAATCGCTGATGGACATTACGTAAACCATATCCGGTAGTGGAGGAAGTAAATAGACGATCCTTTGCAGCCGCATCCATGCCTACCCCATCGTCAATCACCATAAATTCGATGAAATCCCCGACAATAACTCCACGAATGACGATATTACCCTTCTTGTCGGCTTTTCTGTTCACACCATGTATGATGCCATTCTCAACTATAGGCTGCAGAATCAGCTTGATGATTTCCAAGCCCAATATCTCGGCATCAATAACAGGATGATACCCCAACTGGCCGTTAAACCGTACGTTCTGGATATCCATGTAGGCAGCCACATGCTCCAGCTCCTTATCCACTGTCAGCACATCATTCCCTTTATTCAGACTGATTCGGAAAAACTTGGACAGGCTTGTCACGATCTGCACGATATCCGGCTCCTTATTGCGAAAGGCCATCCACTTGACCGTATCTAAGGTATTGTATAGAAAATGGCTGTTAATGCGGCTTTCCAGCACCTTCATTTCCTCCTGCTGCTTGCTGATCGTGATTTTGTAAACCTCCTCAATAAGGCTGTTAATTTCGGTCGACATCCGATTAAATCGCCTTTGCAGCAGCGATATTTCATCATGGCCGGTGACCTCCACCATTTCCCCGAAGTTCCCCTGCTCAATGCCCTTCATTTTCTCAGCCAAAATGTGGATGGGACGCGTAATTCTGCCCGACAGCACGATCGATAATAAAATGGCAGCTACTACCAGAATTAAAGTCAGAATCGAAATAAAAAAACCGAGCAGTGTACTTTGATCCGTAATATTTATCGTAGGTATGAGGACCACCAGCCTCCAATCCAGCTGATCGACAGGGTGGACCAGGTACAGATACGATTTGCCATCGATTTCAAGTTTCTCATAACCCTTGTATGGAAGCGGGTGGCTCTGCAGCTTGTTCCTCAATATGTCCCAGCTGATCGACAACTGATCCGACTTGTTGTTCGTATAGGTCGTAATTACCGTATCTTTATTGACCAGCAGCGCTTGGTAAGGAAGTGACAAGCTCATATCGCGCAGCACCTCGTTCAACGTATTCTCGTCAACATCAATCGCAACAGCACCCAGAACATTATTCACCTGTTCAAAATCCTTCATCAGCCGATTGAGTGACAGCACTGATTTGATGCCGTTCGATAAGTACGCCTGTTGATCGACAAAGCTCCATTTCATAAATCCTGGCTGGCTGAGCAGCTCCTTATTCAGCTTTTCTGCATCTACAGCATTAATGGGAAAAATATTACGATTTTCTGTTGCATATAAGGGATTACCTGGAACGAACAGGCGGATTCGAAATATATTGCGATTTTTTTCCAGATTCGTTATGATTTCTGTCAGGCTTTTATAATCCTCATACACTTCAGAAATCGATAGCTCCTGCGCAGCTGCCCTACGGACAATTTTTTGCAGCTTTTCATTTGTATAAATAAGCTCTGAAATATTTTCGACTTCCCTAAGCCGGTATGAGATATTGATCGTTGTTTGGCGAAGCGCCTCCAGATAGGCATGGCTCGTCTGCTCCTGTATGATGGAGGATGATTTTTGGTACGAAAAAAAACCAATGCTAAGCGTTGGAATCAGCACGATCAGAATGAAGGCGATCAACAGCTTATGCCTTAGTTTAATGCGGGCGTCAAGCAGCAGCAAGCGGCGCAGAAGTGTAGGCCTGATCATTGCTCGCGGTACGCTCTCGGACTGTGTCCGACCTCTTTTTTGAACAGCTTCGTGAAATATTTGACATCCTTATAGCCGACCTTCTCGGCAATTTCCTGAATGAGCAGATTGCCCTCCGAGAGCAGACGCTTGGCATGAGAAATACGGACGGCAGTGACATAATCATTGAGCGTCGTTCCCACTTCCTTCTTGAACAGTGTAGCCAAATAATTGGGGGACAAGTGAACCTTGGCTGCAATATACGAAATCGTTAGCTCCTCCATATAAAACGATTGAATCAGCTCCATAATACTGCGTATGGTTCTACGCTGGTCCGGCTTGCTGTGAATCAATTCAGCCAAATGGTCAAGTAAATTGACCATAAATTCCTCCAGCTCTTCATCGGTAATACAGCCTTTCATCGCTTCTATCCCTTCAGCCACAAAATCAGTGGAGCCTGACTCGGCCAATATTGTGAAACGCTGCTTGATCTGCATCAACAGGATTCCGCAAAATGCCTGCAAATAAGGTACGGCATTCCGCTCGAACTTACGAAACCAATCAAAGTATAATCGGACCGAATAGATCCGGTTCATCCGCTCATTCTGCTCGAGCTCCACGATGATCGCCGTCTCCAATGCGGCCTTACGTTCCAGAAAATAGTCCTGTTCTGCCTGCAGGTGAGGGGGAAGCCCCTGCTCCCACAGTCTGCGCTCCCGTTCGGCATCGCAAGCCTTCCTTGCTTTATGAATCACCTGCTCCAGCTCTGCCGTATCAAATGGCTTTAACAGGTAGTCCGTCACCTGCAGCTGCAGTGCTGATTTGATATAGGACCAATTTTCATGCCCGCTGATCAAAATCACCTGCACCTGCTTGTCGCTAAGTTCCTCGCGTAGTCTGCTTACAAATTCAATACCGTCCATCCCGTACATTACCACATCGGTTAACACAATATCCGGAAGCATCGCTTTAGCCAGCTGGAGAGCAGCCGCCCCATCAGCCGCTTCCCCGATAATTTCAATATCGAGCGAGTGCCAATCCAGACAACTCTTCAGCCCTTCGCGAATAATCGTTTCATCCTCTACAATCATCATCGTATACAACTGAAGTCACTCCTTTTTAAGCGCTTACACTCTCTGCATCGTAAAAGATTTATCCCACTTCGTCAATTATAACCTCCAAGGGCTCATTTCAGGCTGTCAGCTTTGGATTATTAACAGCGTACACCGATCCGTATAGCGGGACCATACACTTCCTGCGCATCGTACATATACTTTTTTTCATAAGAATTGTTCATAAATGTTCGTAACATTAAAAAACCTCCATCACCGGAAACGGCGACGAAGGTCTTCAAAGGATAACGATGATTCATCCAGAACTTTATTAACAGCATCAATAATTTCTTTCTTTTCAAAAGGCTTCACGATATAATCCTTGGCCCCTGAACTGATTGCGTCCACGATCAAGGCATTTTGCCCCATGGCGGAGCACATAATAATTTTGGCTAATGGATCGAGCTTACGAATTTGTCGTACAGCCCCGATTCCATCCAATTCGGGCATCGTCACATCCATCGTGACCAGATCAGGCTTGTATTTCATATATGTATGAACGGCTTCCCTACCGTTCGTAGCTTCAGCAATTACTTCATGTCCAGCCTCAACCAGCAGCATCTTTAGCATCATCCTCATAAAAGCAGCGTCATCAACGACCATGACCTTTGCCATTATACGCCTCCAATTTTTCTTATTGATTTATATCCTTAGTATAACAGGTAATTATTAGGTAACTTTCAGGAAACGATCTTCTATTTATTAATAATCCAAACGCTTTTTTAATGTTTATGTTGAAACGACGAAAAACCTCCTATTGTCTAAATACAATAGGAGGCGGCTCTTCAAACAGTGGATAATCGTAACGATCCTCAGCTTACAGGACCACCCAGTACTTTATTGACCGACTCGATGACCCGATCCTTCTGGAAAGGCTTGACGACAAAATCCTTCGCGCCCGCGGTAATCGCTTCTACAACCATAGCTTTTTGTCCCATCGCGGAGCACATAATGATTTTGGCTGCTGCATCAAGCTTGCGTATTTCCCTCACCGCCTCGACCCCGTCCATCTCGGGCATCGTAATGTCCATCGTTATAATATCCGGTTTTATTTTCATATAAGCTTGCACGGCTTCCAGACCATTGGCCGCTTCTCCCACAACTTCATGACCACCCTCAACCAGCATTGTTCTCAGCATCATTCTCATAAAAGCCGCATCGTCTACTACCATTACTCTTGCCATGCTGTAACGCCCCATCTCCATATGTTCCTACTTGATAATGTTACTATAGCAAATCGGAGTTAGAGGAGTTTTAGACACTTGTTGTACGCGGGTTAAATTCCATAACAATTTGTTAACAATTTGAGGTTTTACCTAATGGCACTTAGCATGCCAAAAAAGAACAGCCAGCCTGTACCGCAGCCTCATTCGGACCCACGGTAGGCTGACTGCTCATCAATTGAAAGACGAGAAGCCTGTTCATTTATTCGTGAGGCTTTTAAAATTCCTCACCTGCTCGGTAATCGCAATCTCCGTAGGCAGCCGTTCTACACTGGAAGCGCCGAAGAAGCCGGCAATCCCTTGGGTATGACCCAGCACATAATCAACATCCTCCGGCTCGGAAATCGGTCCGCCGTGGCAGATGACGATAATATCGGGATTTACACTTTTCCCGGCATCATAAATACGCTGCACCAGGTTAGCCGATTCATCTAACGTCAAAGCCGTTTTGGCCCCGATACTTCCTTTGGTCGTCAGGCCTACGTGAGCAACAAGCACATCCGCCCCAGCCTTAGCCATTTGAATGGCATCCTCTTCATTGAACACATAGGGAGTCGTAAACAGGTCGAGCTTATGTGCTTTGCGGATCATCTCCACTTCCAAATGATAGCCCATGCCGGTTTCCTCGAGATTTTGTCTAAAGACGCCATCAATCAAGCCGACTGTTGGAAAATTCTGCACGCCGGAGAAGCCCATATCCTTCAGCTGTTGGAGATATACGTCCATCAAACGAAACGGATCGGTACCGCATACACCCGCCAGCACCGGAGTATCCTTAACAATAGGAAGCACCTCACTCGCCATGTCCACAACGATCTGATTCGCATCACCATAAGGCATCAAGCCCGCAAGGGAGCCTCGCCCAGCCATCCGATAGCGACCTGAATTGTATATAATAATCATATCGACGCCGCCCTCTTCAGCGCATTTCGCCGATAGCCCGGTTCCCGCTCCTGCTCCTACAATAAAATGCCCCTGCTCCAATTGCCCCCGCAGTCGGCTTAATATGTCTACTCTGGAAATTGCCATCTCTGCTCTACCCTTCCTTCTTCTGTGTTAGGAGCTCCAGTAAATAGCCAGCGATCGACTCCGCTACCACTGTATCGTTGATATGCGTCTCCAATTCGATCAATCGAATATCCGACCGCAAATGCTGCTTTATACCCTCGTACAAGGCTTGACGCTCTTCTGTTCCTGCAAAAGGCTTGTCATCCATATCAAGCAATGAAACCCCCTTCTTCGGAAACACAACAATAGTCGGGCCAGTGGCAGCACTCAGCTTGAGAGCCAGTCTGCGACCTAATTCCCTATTCTCATCAACCGTTGTACGCATCAGCGTGGTTGTCGGGTTATGCTGATAAAAGGTGCGTTCTTTGAACTGTGTCGGAACCGTATCCGGAGCACCAAAGTTAACCATATCAAGTGCTCCCACCGAGACTACCTGTGGAATGCCTGCCGCACCCGCTGCCTCCAGACGGTTCGGTCCGGCGCTGAATATGCCCCCTACCAATTCATCAGCAAGCTCGGTTGTTGTAATATCGGCAACGCCCTTGATATAACCTGCCTTGATTAATTCCTCCATAGCCAAGCCGCCTGTACCTGTCGCATGAAAGACAAGCAGATCGTAACCCTGCTCCTCCAGAATTTCACGAACACGGGTAGCGCAAGGCGTCGTGACACCGAACATCGTTATGCCCAATGTTACTTTATCATCCTCGACTTCTTCCTCCATGTTCAGTACCATACCCGCCAAGGCATGGGCGGCATTACTCAATATACGTCTGGACAGACGGTTCAAACCGGCAATATCGACAACCGAATACATCATCGTAATGTCCTTAACACCAACGTATGGTCGTGTATTTCCCGATGCTACCGTTGATACGAGCAGCTTTGGAATACCTATCGGCAGTGCCTGCAGCGCAGAAGCGGCGACTGTCGTACCCGCTGTGCCCCCCATGCCGAACACACCGCCAACCATCCCCTGCCTCTCCAATCCGATCATGATCTCGGCAGCACCACGGGTCATCACTGCAATGGCTGTACCCCGATCATTCAGCTGCCTTAATTGCTCGATGCTGGAGCCCCCTGCCCTTGCCACTTCATCTGCCGTTATATCCGGGGGGAACAGTGGATCTCCCAATACACCGGTATCGATGACAAACGCTGCTGCACCACATGCCTTCAGCTGATCCCTGACAAACTGAAACTCTAAACCTTTCGTATCCAAAGCCCCGAGCACAACCACCTTTTTCATCGCATGTATCCGCTCCTTTAGCTCATAACCTGCAGGAAAGCTTCATGTATTGCCAGTAAATTGAGCGATTATAACAATCCGTTGTGCAAATATGCATAACAATCCTTCATGCCTTGAAGCAAATCACCACCGCTTTCCTCGTCAGCCGAGATCCATCCGGTATAACCTATATCCCGAATACTGGCAAAGATCGGGCCAAAACCAATAGCCCCTTGACCCAGCACCCTCCACTCACCCTGCTCATAATCCTTCATATGGAAGTTATCAATCACGCGACCAAAGCTGCGAATAACCTCCGCCACATCGTCAATACCGGACTTAACCAAATGGGCCGTATCAATCGTAAGCCCTACCGAGCCTTCCTTGATTTGGTTAAAGAAGATGTCAAAATCATCGCGGTACATGACCGGATTATTATGATGATGATGCAGCGACAGCTTAACCCCTTGCTGCTGCGCTTCTAGTCCCAGATCCGATAACACGTCTGCATACTGGCGAATGTCAGCAGCCGTCACATCAGCTCTTGGAATACCATGACAATAAACAATCAGCTCCGTGCCAATTGCTGAAGCAAATTGAATCGTGCTTTGCAGCTTCTCGATACTGCTCGCATCCAGATTACCGCCTGCAATCAGAGCCGAGCCGATACCCGGCAAATGTCCGAAGGCTTCTTTAAATCGGTTCGGTTCATGCAGATAAGGCAAATATTGCACTGCTTTTAGTTGAAGTCCATCATAGCCAACAGCACCAAATTGTTGAAAAAGCTGTTCCTGCTCCTCAACGGTTGCCGTCAGTCTTGAAAAAGCCAGCTTATTGCTCATCTCGATTGCTCCCTTGTCACTATATATTCGTGAACGTATTTAATCCTGTCGAGAACACCCCTCCAAGCAGATATAACCGGGAGAAGTCGTTCATTCCCCAGGCTATGCTGCCTATCCTTTATTCGCCGATCGTCTGACGGTCCGGGGCTGAGTAAGCAATGATCATCCGGCAAGGCTCCCAGCTCGTTGTTGTTGCATTATGCGGCACATTGCGCGGAATCCGCAGCATCATACCCGGCTCCAAATGGTAGGATTCGTCACCTAAAGTATGATCGCATTCACCGGATAAAATAAAGATGACTTCCTCGCAATTCGGGTGTACATGCCTTGGATTTGCCTGGCCTGCGTTAATATAGACCATTCCGAATGTCATTTCGCTGGCTGGATCAATATCCTGCCCGCACAGCCATTGAATTTTGCCCCAGTTTTCGTTTAAAATACGTGCTGCTTCCTGCTTTTTCAAGTCAGTGATGGTAGCCATACACTCTCAGTCTCCTTTATATGTTTACTTAGCTGCTAATCGCTCTTTATATGCGGTATTCATTTCCTGAATAATTTTTTGGTAATTGGCATCTGCCTTCAGATCGGCAACCAATTTATCCCATGCGTCAATACCGACCTTGCCCATCGTAACCTGGGTTTTCATATCGTTGATTTTCTTGGTGTAATCGGCACCTAATTTATTGTTGGTTTCGGATACCAGCCCGATCACAGGTATAGGTGTGCTGATTTTGGCTTTGGCATCAATGATTTTTTTGTTCTTTTCAAAAATTTCCTTCGGCATGCCCGGGGCAAAAGCATACATATACGGATCATGCTTCATAAAGAGCTTGCCAAACGACCCGGTACCCAGGTTGTCTTTAACCGCTTGCTCGTTGGTTATAAAAAAACCGTCTTCTTTCTTGTAATGGACACCTTCAATACCATATTGCGACAGGGTGCTGCCTTCCTCCGAAGCGCCGTAATCGAGCAGGGCCAGAATTTTACGCATCTTCGCTTCCGGAACGCTCTTCGGAATCGCTGTGACGCCAATAAATCCGCTGTTTTGCTGCTGGAACGGTCCTGTCCCTGGGCCCGATAAGGACACGATCGGCTCCCAATTTACCTTAGGATCGCGCTTCCACTGATCATAGGTCCAGCGCCACATCGCTTCAATGGTTTCAGTCGTAACTCCTACTTTACCGCTTGACGCCATATCAACCCAGTCATCGTTCTTCATCACCGAATAATCCGGTGGAATCAACTGCTCATCGAACAGCTTTTTCTTATACAACAAAGATTCACGCATTGCAGGTTCGAGCGTAATATCGATAAGCCCGCCATCCTTAACCTTCCATTTGCTTGCAGCGCCAGTATAAATGAATTCGATTTGATCGTTGGTACGCATCGTATAACCGTAGGTACCTTTTTTCCCATCGGGTTCCTTTTCCTTAAAAACCTTCATGACCTGATACAATTCATCGAGCGTTGTTGGCATCTTCAACCCCAGCTTATCGAGCCAATCCTTGCGAATAAAAAAGGTAGTTCCACCTTCAAGGGGACGAACAATCGGAACGACGTAGTTTTTACCGTTAATCTTCGAATTTTCCCACATGCTTTTGGGTGAATCCATCAAGTTTTTGTAATCCTTTAAATAGGGGGTAAGATCCCAGAAAGCGCCCTGCTTCACCATCGTTAGAAACTGGGGAACGGTCGTATCCGGCAGTTTAATCGCATCCGGAAGGTCGCCCGAGGCCAGAAGTACATTTAATTTATCATTAAAAACCGTATCCGAAACCCAGGTAATATTCAGCTTGGTATTCGTTCTTTTTTCAAATTCCTTGGTGACCGGATTATCCGGCGATGGCGGCTGGGCAATGGAAAAGTTACTGAAAATATTCAGAGTGACCGGTGCTTCCTGCTTGCCTTCCTCTCCCTTTGGTGCTGTCGCTGTTGGATTGCTGCCGGAGCAAGCTGTAGTTAAGACGGCAACAACCGACAACATCGCGATCAATGCATGTTTCCTTGAGCGTTTTTTCATAGCCGAACCCCCCATTAAAATGAAACTGCGATCAACCTTTAACTGAACCAAGCATAACTCCTTTGGCAAAATGCTTTTGCAGAAACGGATATACAGCCAAAATTGGGACTGTCGCTATGACAACTGCCGCCATCTTGATCGTTTGCTTCGGAAGCTGATTCTCTGACACCATCTCGGCTGCCGATGCCCCGCCTGTAGAGGTTTCCGAATCAATCAGCATCGTTCTGAGCACCACCTGCAAGGGCACCTTCGTATAATCATTAATAAACAGAATAGCGTTAAAGAAGGTGTTCCAGTAGCCGACCGCATAGAACAAGCCGAAGGCAGCCAGGGCCGGGGCCGACAACGGAAGCACAATACGAAAGAACGTGCCGATATCGTTGCAGCCATCGATCATAGCCGCATCCTCAAGCTCAACCGGGATGCTGTCAAAAAAGCTTTTCATCAGAATGGCATTCCATCCGCTGATAAGCACAGGAATAATAAGCGACCATACGCTGTTGATCATCCCCAAGTCACGAACGACGATATAATTGGGAATAATACCGGGATTGAACAAGATCGTGAGTAATATCATCAGCATCAGGATGCGTCTGCCTCTGAGCCGCTTGCGGGATATACCAAACGCCATGGCTGAGGTGAAGATCAGACTTAATCCGGTGCCAACCGTGGCCAGGAAGGTACTGACTAACGTGGCATTTTTAAACGTATCCGTATCTAATAAATATCGGTAAGAACCGAGCGACCAGTTCTGCGGGAACAAGACGAAGCCGCTTTTCTGAAGATATTCATAAGGGTCGGTAAAGGAAATAATGAACACATAATATAAGGGGAAAACCGTAATGATTCCGATTACGACTAATGCTACCGCATTCACAATGTTAAATATACGTCCTCCGAAGCTTCCCTTCATTGTCCTGACCACCTTTGTCGCTTGTACTTAATAGACGCCATCCTCGCCAATTTTCTTGGCCAGCCTGTTGGCCACGATCACGAGAACAAGACCTACCAAGGATTTGAACAAGCCTACCGCTGTACTGTAGCTGAATTGTCCACTTTGGATACCATTCCGGTACACATACGTTTCAAAAACATCCGCATATTGGGCGACAGCACCATTACTCATCAGAAATACTTGCTCGAACCCGACATCCATAATATGTCCGAGCCTCAATATGAGCAGGACCAGAACAACACTCCGGATTCCAGGCAGCGTTACATGCCAAGCCTGCAGCCATCGATTGGCCCCGTCTATTTTGGCGGCTTCGTATAATTGCGGGTCAACGGCTGTAATCGCCGCCAAAATGATAATCGTACCCCAACCGGTTTCTTTCCAGATGTTTTGCAGCACGAGCATTCCCCAGAAGGTATCGGTATTCGTCAAAAAATCATACTTGGGCAGTCCAATTGAGCTCATCATCATATTGACAATACCCGAGGACTGGGACAAAAGTAAAAACGAGATCCCGACGATAATGACCCATGACAGAAAATGTGGAAGGTAAACAATCGACTGAATGACGCTTTTGAAAAATTTGTTATTTACTTCGTTCAGCAATAATGATAAGACAATAGGCAGTGGGAAGAAAAACACCAGGTTTAAAAAACTGATGACCATCGTATTACGGAACAGCAGTATAAAATCGGGATTAGAAAAAAAACGAATAAAGTGCTCCAGCCCAACCCAATCACTATTCCAAACGCCTGCGTATGGGGAATACTCCTGAAAGGCAATCACGATTCCCCACATCGGAAAGTACTTAAATATGATGAAAAAGATAACGCCGGGTAAAATCAACATATACAAATATTTATCACGCCGGATATCGGACACAAGTGGCCGCCGCACTTTTTTCTTCTCTCTGGTGATGGACGATTGCATCGCAGATGATTGTGTTTCCATATTCACTACCTTCCACTTCCATCATTATGGTCAAAATATCGGACAGGCTGCACGCTTACACCAGAATCCCGTGCTTTAATTGAACGATGCGCTGCTCATCGGCCGATACATAGGCTGCGTCCAAAATAGAAATCGTTTTGAGATTGTCCTTCGAGCTGTTAGGCGCTTCAACGCCCGTTTCCAGTGAGGTCAGCAGGTGATTCAGTCCTTCGTATGTAGCGATTTCTCTCGATAGATTATTTTCCCAGGTCTCTGCAGGCGTCTTCTCGCCTTTACGGTAAAGATCGGCACGATTATAGCCGGTTACAATTGTTCCCGTCTCGCCAATTACGATCATCTCAGTTCTGTTAAAGGTGGAGGAGAAGCTTTGTACATAAGTAGCCACAACATTGTTCTCAAAAACGACCTGAACGGTTGCATCGGTCTCACCTGCACATTGAATGGCGGAGGAGGAACGATTCTGACAAACGACTGATACGGCATCGCAGCCCAATATTTGCCGAAACCCGTCAAACCAATGAATCCCCATCACAGACATCGCGTTGCGTTCGCATTCCTGGCGCCAGCCTACGTCCTGTCTAAAGAAAATATTCGTGAACACAATCGACGTAATTTGGCCAATTACACCGTCCGCCACCTTGTTCTTGACGAGCTCAAATGGATAATGGCGTCTGAAGTTCTGGTTGATCGATATCGGTACGCCCTTCTGTCTCGCTTGCTCGGTAATCTCGGTCGCTTCCTCCAACGTATCGGAGAACGGCTTTTCAACAAATACAGGAAGACCAGCCTCAATCAACGGCAGTACAATTTGCTTCCGGATGGAGGTAGGTGTACACACGACTGCCACATCGATACCGCTATTTTGAATAAAATCGTGCAGATCGGTAAAACGTTGAGGCACTCCATATTTATCCGCTTTGGCATGCAAGGCTTCGGGATTCGGATCGCACAAGGCTACGATCTCAATTCGCTCAGGATGTTCCTTATACCCTACAAAATGCAATTCCGTGACGCCGCCAGCACCCACAATACCTACTCTGTACTTTTTCATCGTCCCACTCCACCTCTTGAAATTATTGGTTGACCCAGCACACTGATTCGACAACGAGATGCACGACAAATTCATTTTCAACAAAGTTGTATTTAATTCAACTATGTTGAACAAGATTTATTTTACACCATCATTATGAATAATGCAATCGCTTTCTTTCAAAAAATTGACAATTAATTACCCGTTAGCTTGTCCATAATCCTTGAGATGGAAATCATCGATAGCATGACAAAAAAGCCTGAGGCTGTTCCTCAAGCTTTGGATTAAATAAGTTGGACAAGCTTCTCTACGATGGAGCGTCAGGTAGTCCACTGTTCGCTTTGGACTGTGTGAATACGCCTATATACTTCACTTCATCTGTGATGGGGCACAGCATATGCTTTTCAACCGAATCGAAGTACAGACTGTCGCCAGGCTTTAACGTATACTCGACATTGCCAACCTTGTAGCGCATTTCGCCTTCCAGAATAAAAATAAACTCCTCGCCATTATGGCTGTACACATTTTTACTGTCGTGCTCGTCCTTACGTGAAACAAAAAGAAAAGGCTGCATCAGCTTTTCACCACGTTCAACAGCAAAGGCAAAGAAGGAGTAGCCCTTCTCTGTCTTGACAAGCTTCGATTCGCTCGTTTCCAATGTTGTATAAATCGTACCGGACTGCACTTGATCATCAAGTAAAAAAGAAACCTTGGTTCCCAAAGCATCGGCTATTTTGATTAAAGTGGCAATAGGAGGAACCGTTTTCCCGTTTTCAATCTTTGACAAGAGACTTTTGGAAAAGCCACATATGTTGGCAATCTCGGTCAAATTGCGGTTCTGCTCTTTTCGGATTTTCATAATTTTGTTCCCAAGATCCATATGTTCATTCTCCTGTCCTCAAGGTAAACCATGTTTATCATAGCTAAACCTTGTGGAACAAGTCAAGTGTTACCTGGCTATCCTTTAACCGATCCGAGCATGACACCCTTGGCAAAATGCTTCTGCAAAAACGGATATACGATGAGAATCGGCACAATTGCGAGGACAATGGAGGCCATTCGTATCGTCTCCTGAGGAATGACACGATCGTCTCCACCCCCGCCAGCTGCGCCTACCCCATTCGAATCCGAATCGATAACAAGTGATTTGACCAGCACCTGAAGTGTCCATTTCTTGGCATCGGTCAAATAGATCAACGCATTAAAATACGTATTCCAGTACGACACCGCGAAAAACAACGTAAAGGCCGCGATAGCCGGCATGGACAAAGGAATCACAATCCGCCAAAACACACCGATATCGGAGCATCCGTCAATATGGGCTGCATCCTCAAGCTCCGGAGGCAGCGATTCGAGGAAGCTTTTGATCACGATCAGGCTCCATGCATTGGTTAAACCGGACAGGATCAGCGACCAATAGGAGTTCAACAGCCCAAGCTCCTTGATCAGCAGGTAATTAGGCAAAATGCCGGCATTGAATACCAGTGTAAAAATAACCGCGCTGAGCATAAACCGCCGTCCAGGAACAACTTTCTTGGTCAGCACATAAGCAAACGTGAACGAAATGATGACACTCAGCACCGTTCCGATGCCCGTTACGAATACCGTGCTTTTTAAAGCGTTGATAAAGCTGTTGGTCGACAAAATATACTTGTACGCCGACAATGACCACTTTTCCGGTAATAAATAAAATTGCAGCGGCACATAGACCTCAGGGTCTGTGAAGGATACGCTGAACACATAAATAAACGGAAAGATGCAGGCCAACGAAATCACGCCCAGCAGTGAGTAATTTATATAGTCAAAAAGCGTCAATTTTTTAGTCGCTACGAAACTCACGGGGTGTACCTCCTTTATTGTGCGTGTTAAACAACCTCTAGTAGATGCCCTCTTGTCCCATTTTCTTGACAACATAGTTGGACAGCATAACGAGAACCAAGCCCACAACGCCCTTGAACATGCCTACGGTCACACCTACACTGATTTTTCCTCCGAGAATTCCGATCGTGTAAGCATACGTATCAAACACCTGGGAAACCGAAGTAACTAGCGGGTTGTTCATGAGCAGCAGCTGTTCAAAACCGACATCCGCCATATGGCCGAGCCGCAAAATCAATAAAATAATAATGGTCGGACGAATCGCCGGCAGGGTGACATGCCAGATTTGCTTGAAGCGTGACGCCCCATCTATAACTGCGGCCTCGTACTGCTGAGGATCAACGCCAGCCATCGCAGCCAAGAAGATGATCGTTCCCCAGCCGACCTCCTTCCACATGCTTTGCAGGGTAATCAGTCCCCAATAGTAGTTCGGGGTCGATAAAAAGGATACCGTCTCAAAACCCATACCGGATATCATTTTGTTGACAATCCCTACATCTGTGGAGAGCATGAAAAAGGTCATACTCGCTACAACGACCCAGGACAGAAAATGCGGCAAATATACGATCGATTGATTAATGCGCTTAAATACCTCATGTCGGACCTCATTAAGCATCAATGCCAGCAAAATAGGTACGGGGAACATAAATATAATGCCAAAAATATTAATCGCAAACGTATTTCGCAGCATGATATAAAAGGTTTGACTGGCAAACATTTCTGTAAAATTGGTCAAGCCGATCCATGAGCTGCCCCATAGCCCCTTATACGGGTTGTATTCCTTAAAGGCGATCAACAAGCCCCACAGGGGCGCGAATTTAAACAAAATAAAGTACAGGATTCCCGGCATTGCCAGTACATACATCCATTTTTGCTGTACCATTGTTGACCACAAACTACGCCGTGATTGTTGTTTGGTTTGCTTCTTGATAACAGCCGTTTGCATAAAGTCACCTCATTATTTTAAAAGCCTCTGAATGATGCCTTTGAAGAAGATATTTTCGTGTTATAGATGATGCGCATATCGCCTTATTCACTGATCTGATAGTCCGCACTAGCGAGCCAATCCGGTCGAATCGTCACACCCCAGCCTGCTCCTTCGGGAACCTGCACTTTGCCATCACGTACTTCCAAGGGCTCCATAAAAAGGTTGTTCGTCCAAACGTCCTGCTCGATCGTATATTCCATGTGTGTCCCCGCATTCGGAATAGCCGCGACCATATGAAGGGTAAATATCGTAAGCATCGACAGGTTGGCAGCATGTGGTGTGCAGGTCATCCCCACGGCCGCGGCCATTTTGGCTACCTCCAGCGCACGGCTGAAGCCGCCCACATAGCATATATCCGGCTGGACGATATCAACCGCACGCATGTTGATCATGCGCCTGAACTGCGCCAGATCGGTATCCTGCTCACCGCCAGTGACAGGGATATCGAGAGCGTCTGCCACCTGCTTGGTCCATTCCAGCTCCGTGTACGGACAAGGCTCTTCAAAATGACAGACGCCATATTGCGCAAGCATACGTCCGGTTTCAATCGCTTTGCGCGGCGTTAAGCCGCTGTTGGCATCAACATACAGTGGCGTGTTATCGCCAATGGCTTTCCTGACCGCCTTCACCACCTGCTCCGAACGACCCGGATAGACATCCACGTCATTACCGAAATTGCTGGCGATACGGATTTTAAAAGCACCGTACCCATACGTATCCTGAAGACGCTTGATCCGCTCAGCCTCGTCTTCCGGGGAAATGTCGCGCTTCATGCTGGAACCGTAAACCTCTACCTGACGCGGTTTTCCGCCCACCAGCTCACATACGCTTTTCCCTAATCGTTTCCCCTTCAAATCCCATAATGCCGTATCCAGCCCGCCGACCGCCCTGCATATATAAGAGCCAGGAAATTTGTGCTCTTCCCTGATGCAGGTCGCAGTCAAAACCTCGATTGCATCACAGTCGGCTCCGAGCGCATGAGGGGCAATTTGCTGATGCAGCACGAGCGCTGATATATTGGCATGGTAAGGAGCAATTTGTCCATATCCCTGCAAGCCGTCCTCGGATGTGACACGAACAAAGGATAAATTTCGGGTCGTAAAGGTTTCTATACTTTTAATCTTCATCACTTGGCCTCCATCTTGATTCGAATCTAACGGTGGTTTGATCTGTAGCCGCCTGGCGTGATCTGCACATGCCGCTGAAAAATCCGGATAAAGTTTCGTTCCGAATATCCAATCGCTGTGGCAATCTCGCCGAGTCCCTGATCCGTATCCCTTAGAAGCCGTTTGGCTTCATCGATTTTGCTTTCCACGACATATTCCAGAAAGTTTTTGCCCATGCTTTTTTTGAACAGTCGACTCAGGTAGGAAGGACTCACACCGACAATTTCCGCACACTGTACCAGTGACAAATCATTTCCGCAATTTTCACTGATATAGGTGCAAATTGTTTGAATGATCGACTCACCTGCTGACTCCCGATCGTTCCGCGTCAACCAAAGGTACAGTGGGAACAGTGTATCCTCAAACCATTCACAAATTTCCTGTGAGGTCTGTTTGTCGCCCAACTGTCCAAACAAATTGTGCTCCATGACGTCTACGGCATTGGCTCCCTGCTTTTCCAAAGAGACGATCAATGAAGAGAGCAGTACATGGTAGCTCTGATAAATAAATACATAGGATTGGGAGCTTTGCAGAATCTCCGTAAATCGTTTGAAATTTTGAGTAGCGAATGGAATATCCTCCTGTTCGAGTGCAGCCACAACAGCTGCCTCCTGCTCACGAGGGTATTTGATCAAGGCCTGCTTCTTCACAGGCTCCACATCTTCAATAAATAAAATCGTTTCCGAGTCCCGGAATATCCGATATTGCAGTGCGGTTTCTGCTTCCTTGTAGGACACCGGAACGTCAGCCACATGCGCATACAATCGTCCAATACCAACGGTCACCTCAAACGATAAATAGTTGTGGAAGGCTGCTGAGATGGCAGCGGCATATTCCCTTGTGAGATCCAGCATCGCTTGCTGCACCATATCGGGCTTGAATTGCAGAATCGCCGCCCCTCTCCCCTGATAAGGGATCACATAGCCTTGCAGCGTATGACTGCGCAGTATCTCCTGCATCACATTCGCCAACGAAAAGGCCACGATCCCTTTTTCCTCAGGTAAAAACCGCTTCTCTTTGTATATGTTTTCGGCTTCAACAATCAGCACGACATTCGTCGAGGTTACTTCAATCCCATACGTTTCACAATCCTGAATCAGCGTTTCATTTCTCGTATAATCGCCGCTCAATAGTTGAAAAAGAAACTTTTCCCGTAAAGAAGGCTCCATTTTGTCCATATAGGCACCAAGCTTTTTCGTTTCCTTGCTCAAATAATCCAGAGATTCCTTAATGATATCCAGCTCATTTTCCTTATCCTGAATTCCGTCTACACGGAGCGAACGACTTTGATTAATCAATTGCTCTATAGGGTTATAAGCCCGTTTGGAGGTGAAGTAGGTCAGCAGGACCCCAACGCCCACAAAAAGCACAAGAATGAGCACCATAATCCTGCGAATCCAGTCCAATTGATCCGTAATCGCTTGCTCCGGTATGACGGAAACATAGGTTCTGGCAAACACGTTTTTCACATAACTGTACTGCGCCGGCTTACCGTCAATACCTTCGGCCACAAACCGACCGGAGTTTTTGTCAGAGGCTTGAATCATTTGTATACCCTTTAAGCTGCCGGTCTGCTGCAACAGCTCAGCATCGGATTTCCTGTCCAAGCCAAAGGGATCGTGCAATTTGACGATGATCAGCTCTTGGGCACTGGTCACAATGACCGTATCGGTCTCTAAAAACTTGCTGAGCGCCGACGTCTCGATCTCAAAGCCGAGTAAGCCCTCGGGTCCGCCATTCCCAATTAATGGAAGTAATCTGGCAAAGGTAATGTATCCTTCCCTTTTGCTGAGCGGGGACCATTGAGTCAAATACTTGCTTGCCAGCAATCGGTCGATATCTTCCTTATATTTATACTCTTCCTTCGGAATGGGGCCATATTCGTTAGATAGAATTACGCTGCCCGGGCTGTTATATAAAAAGATTTCATTAATAAAGCTGTTCGAGTTTTTAACCAACGCAATTTTTTTCAAGATTTCGATATTCCAGATGGTACTATCACTAGATGAACCTGTGTAGGCTTCCTGTAACATGGGATCCTTGGCTAGCTGGAGCGAATCCTGCTCGATTTCTTGTAACACCCTTTCAGCACGGTCCTTCAGAATGGTCAAGGACGAATCACTTTCGGTCTGAATAAAGGTCTCCATCCGATTCATCGAAAGCTGGTAATAGACCGTGCTTGCCAAAATAACCGGAACACATACGGATATGCAGCCGAGCCAGATCAGCTTGTATAAATATTTATTGGGGTTAGTCAGTCGCTCGATTCCCAGGTATTTCAAAAATAACTTGCTCCAGTTCGCCATAAGTCCTCCCATTTCTAGAGCTCAACATCTTAAGTATGAGCTGTGTGCTGGCTTTAATGATAGGGAGTGAAGCACAATACATCAAGTGCCAGCAGAAGATTCCCATAGATGCTGTTCTAGCTGCCGATCTTTTCCTTGTATTCCTTGGCAAATTCCTGATACGCCTTCTTGAACTCCGCACTGCTGTTCAGCTTGTCAACATAGGCTTTGTACTCGTCCATGGAAATTTGTCCGACGATAGCTTTCACAACCATCGATTGCCATTCGCTATTGTATTTCGGCCAGATCGATATCCACGTATTGGAATTGATAATCGAGAAGAAATCAATTTTGCCGACCTTGCTGTACGATTCTACAGATGCCGATTTGGCGTCGTTGTACACTTTCGGGGCCGCCGGATTAATAACTTTCATCTTGTTGTTGTAAGCAAGCGGGAAGATTGCGCCTGTCCCGTTAGCCGTTACCTGCTTCTTACCAAGATCGGTCAGCTGCTGCTGGCCCTCGACCATCGTATAATGTACGCCCTCAATACCGTAGTAGTTATAGTCCGTTTGCTCCATCGTTGTTGTTCTCTCGAAGAAATCGAGAATTTGCTTCACTTTTTCTTCAGGCACTTTTTTGGAAATATAGAAGGCACCCGAGAAAGGTACGGATAACTGAACACTGACCCCTCCAGGACCTTTCATCGGTGGCAATGAAATGACTTCCCCTTCCGGCTGTACTTTCTTGATCCCCTGCTCAAAAGTGAAGTCCCGCCAAACGTTCCGGGCATATGAAGCCGCGCGTCCGGTCGTGTACATTTCTTCTGCCTGCGTTTGCTTGATAGCCGAGAAATCCTTAGCCAAAATGCCATCTGTATACAATTGACGGAAGTAGGCGACCATATCCGTATAATTTGAAGTTAAATTTTTATTAATCAGACCGCCTTCCTTGTCGTACACCGGGTCCAGACCGCCAAAGGCAGACAGGAAGCTGCCATCACCGTCAGCAAGCAAAAACCCTTGCCCGATGAGACCAATTGTGTCCTTTTTCCCGTTGCCGTCAGGATCGCCGTTGACTATCGTTTTTAATGCGGCTGTGTACTCATCCAACGTAGTTGGCACTGGCAATTTGAATTTATCAAGCCAGTCCTTCCGCATTTTTAAGCTGATATCGATTTGCGGGCGATTTCTCGGCACACCATAAATGCCGCCTTCGGACTTCATATAGTTCCATACTTCCTTGTAGCTGTTATTCTTCAAATTTGGATACTTGCTGAAGTCCCCAAGAAATGGTGCCAAATCCCAGAATGCACCTTGCTTAACTGCGTTTTGCAAGGTCGGACGTGTAATGTTACCCGCTACAAGAACCTCCGGAATGTTGCCGGAAGCAAGCACCAGATCGAACTTGGTATCATAGTCACCGGAAGGAATCCATTCCACCTCCAGCTGAGATTTGCTTTCCTTTTGAAATTTGGACCAGTACTCATCATTCATGTTCGGAACATCGGCGTACGATGGAACCATGAATTGAACCTTAAGATCCGTAGGAGCCTGGGGCGTGCTTCCTGCTGCTTGTGGCTGTGGATTGTCGCCGCCGCACCCTGCGATCACACCTAAAGAAAGTGTCATTAGCAGGGACGAGCTGACTGCTTTACGAGATAAAACCTTCATGTTCATAAACCTCCCTATATCTGCTCAATATCTTTTCGTGACGATCCCGATTGCCAAGCCAATTCGGCTCATATGGGTCGTTTGCAGCTTAATTGTAGTGTGATCTTCGACTGCATGTAAGTGACAGTTCTTGAACTGGCTTTCAAAAAACACTGTAACATCAAGTATTGTCACCCATTGATGAATCAATTTTGCGCTGAACTGTAATCGGACAGACTATTAGCAAAATATTCTGAAAATTTAATAAGATTCTAAGCTTAGCTTAAGCTTTCTCTTCGGCAGGCGGCGTATAATGTAGCACATACCAACAAATGGAGGGATCGCCATGAGTCACGTTAAACATTTTCTGATTGGTTTTTTCTATAGCTTTATTGCCATTGCTGCCCTGCCCGTTCTGCTTATTCAAAGCTTGCTGGAGTTATAAATCAGACTGCGTTCTGCAATTGATTGCTGCTATCCTCCTACTCATTGTACAGCCACTCGGCATTCGCCAAAACAGATGGGACAAGAGAGTTCCCTTATACCATCCATACTGCTATCCTCCTACACAGGTAGGGGGATTTTTTAGTTCACCCACATTTTGTATTGGACAAATATTTTTTAAATTCATTGTACTTTATACAACAATTGTTGGAGATTACTGAAGGAACGGTACACATTCTGCAGCATTATCGATCTAATGAACGTAAACGGTCTTTTCAGCCGAGAAATGTTGTATATCACCTGCTGTGGCGAATCGGATTTAAATCCGTTCGACTTATATCAATAATAGAAAAAGAAGAGGAATTATGATGTTTAGACTTTGCAAAAAAATAATCTCGAAATCAGCTATGTACCTTGTGCTGGCGGACTGTCTATCGTTTGGCAGCATCGCATCTGCTTTTGGCGAGCCCTCACCTGCCGACGTTCAAATCAAGAAGTTCAGTTCGTCTGATGTTGTCGGGGCGGCAGACATCACGCCTGAGGGCAAGAGTCTGTGGCCAAAATTGTGACCACTGTAATGCTCCTACAACAGCAGTATGATATAATAACATACAACAATGGAGTGATGATGAAGTTGGAGTTACTCGATGCACGGAACGATTTTATTTTCAAAAAAATATTTGGAAGCGACAGCAACAAGGATGTGTTGCTCGCGTTTCTCAACAGCACCTTTATGGAGGCTGGTGAGCCGCCGCTGACGGAGATTACGTTGATGAATCCCTATACCGACAAAACGACCCAAAGGATAAGCAATCCATTCTCAACATTAAAGCCAAGACAGCCGAAGGCAAGCTGATCAATATTGAGATGCAGTTGTTCAACCCATACAACGTGGAGAAGCGTACGCTTTTTTACTGGAGCGGGATGTACTTCCATCAAATTAAAGAAGGCGGCAATTATAGCGAACTGGGTAAATGTGTGACAATCACCATTCTGAACTATTCGTTCCTACCAAATGACCGCTACCCTAATGTTTTTCATCTGCGTGAAGATCATACACTAATCCCATTAATTGATGATATTGAAGTCCATGTGATGGAATTGCCCAAGCTGGAGGAATACGAGGTTCCGATGGGCGGTGGCTTGGTAAACTGGCTTTTGTTTTTAAGAGGCGTAGAGCAGACCAATTGGGAGGCGTTGACAGTGAACGAACCGATGCTGAAGAAAGCTATGTACAGACTTGAATGGAGTATGACACCCGATTGAAATTTCTTCGTATTGAAACATCCAAAGTAGATGAACCAAAAGCTGAAGGTATTAGAAAGATCATATAATGTAATAAAGCCAGCCTGAAACCGGCTGGCTTATTTATACTTCGGGGATGCTAGAGTCAATTCGATCACCATTCTAGTTGACACATAACCTTAGGCCGCGACCAACCTCCTGCCGTTTTTCAACGTAGAGTCGCTATGCTTCAGTATACAAATCTGGAATACATTCGGATTATCCCAGCCTTCCTTCAATGCAGAGTGCGAGATAATGACATTGTCTTTACTGTCGAAGCTTTTTTTGCTGATCTTATGGATTGGATTGCCATCGTTGTAGATAGCTGCTGCTGAAGTGACCCCACCTACTCCACAGAGCGTTGAAGTCATTGTATATATCCATAGCCACTATTGCTAAATGCGTTCGTGTACGGTAAATTGATAGTATATTCATTAAGCTACAGGCTTTAACCAAGGACATACGGTTAACGGTATGATTGCTCAGAGAGGGTGCACTCGGCTGCAAGGCGCCCCAATCATCGTTCAACCCTCCCACCTTGCAGCCGCGATGGGGAAATCTGTTGCCGGGGAAACCCGTTATTCCGTTTAAGGACTGCCGTTGTCAAACGGTGGTTAACTATAGGGTGGTACCACGAAACCGCATTCGTCCCTAACGAATGCGGTTATTTGATTTGGAGGAGGAGCTTGATCATGAGACAACGACACGCATTCATTCCTACATTACGGGAAACCCCATCCGATGCAGAGGCCGCCAGTCACCAATTGCTGCTGCGGGCAGGCTTTATCCGCCAACTGGCTGCCGGCATCTATACCTACCTGCCTTTAGGCCGAAGGGTTCTGCGCAAGCTCGAAGCTATTGTCAGGGAAGAAATGGATCATACCCAAGCCCAGGAAATCTTAATGCCTGCTATGCAGCCTGCAGAGCTATGGCACGAATCAGGACGACACTCGGTGTATGGACCCGAGTTGATCCGTTTTCAAGACCGCAATTCACGAGAGTTCACCCTGGGTCCGACTCACGAGGAAGTTGTCACCTCGCTGATTCGTGATGAAATTAATTCCTATCGTAAACTTCCCGTGATCGTGTATCAAATTCAGAGTAAATTCCGGGATGAACGGCGTCCACGGTTCGGATTGCTGCGCGGAAGGGAATTTGTGATGAAGGATGCCTACTCGTTTGATACAAGCTGGGAAGGTGTCGATCAAGCTTATCAAGCTATGTACAGCGCCTACCACCGCATATTTGATCGGTGTGGTCTGAAATTCCGTGCAGTTGAAGCGGATGCCGGAGCCATCGGCGGCGAGGGCGGCACCCACGAATTTATGGCATTAACAGATATTGGCGAGGATACGATCGTAACCTGTGAGAGCTGTGGGTATGCCGCTAATCTGGAGCGAGCCGTATCACGAATGCCTGCTGAAGGCTTCAATGGTTTAGATCCGTTAAATCGTTTGGATCGTTTGGATATCGAAAAGATCGCAACTCCCCATATGAAGACAATTGACCAGCTTGTACATTTTCTGAACGTGTCGGCTGATCAACTGATCAAAACCTTGATTTATATAGCCGATGGTCAACCAGTAGCCGTGTGTGTCCGCGGCGATCATGAGGTTAATGAAACGAAGCTCAAAAACTACCTGAATGCCGATAGCCTTGAGCTTGCTGACGCCGATACGATTGCCCGCGCCACCGGGGCGCCCTCTGGATATATTGGACCCATGCAGCTGTCCATTGCCCTATACGTGGACCAGGAAGCTGCCCGCATGAACTCTGCGATTACCGGAGCCAATCTCTCAGACTTCCATCTGCGTCATGTACGGCCAGGGCGGGATTTCTCTCTGGAGCATACAGCGGATCTGCGCAACGTAGAGGAAGGTGACCTCTGTATACATTGCGAAAGCTCCTTAAAGCTGACTCGCGGCATTGAGATTGGCCATATTTTTAAGCTCGGCACCAAATACAGCGAGCCGCTGAAAGCAAGCTTTGTTGATGCTGAAGGTAAGGAACAGCCCATGCTGATGGGCTGCTACGGAATCGGTATCTCACGGCTGCTGTCAGCTGCGGTGGAGCAGTCTCATGATGCGTTTGGTATCGTATGGCCGTTCTCCATCGCTCCCTTTCATGTCCATATCGTGCCCGTTTCGGTGCAGGATACGACCCAGATGCAGGTGGCCGAGAGCCTGTATGCGCAGCTTGGCCAGCTAGGTGCCGATGTACTGCTGGATGACCGCGAGGAAAGACCCGGCGTCAAGCTCAAGGATGCCGACCTGATCGGCATTCCCATACGCATCGTTGTTGGTAAAAAGGCGGGCGAAGGCTTGATCGAATGGAAGGAGCGTGGTGCGGAAGAAGTGCTTGTACTCACCACTGAGAAAGCCATTGAGCTGATTACTCTCAAACTACGAGATGCAGCTAATTAAAGAACTGGATAACCTGCTTTTTCAATAAAGGCAAGTTTGTCTTCAATTGTTGAAGCCGGTGTCCGTTTGCTCCAGATGGGTGAGGAAATCCGGACAAGCAGCTCTGACGCTCGATGACTCCTTGTGAGACGAGGAGATTCAAAGCATCCTCCACCATTTTCCCCAACGGTATAAGGAGCGGATTTGCGAGCTGTTTCAGTTCATTGTTCAAGGTGCTGCATACATATGCCGATAAGAATTGTGATTTTACCAGCTGCGGATTGTGCCCTGTATAATTAAGTCCGTGTGAAAAAACAGGATATTTAATAACCGACGACGTATGGAGCCACTCATCCTGATCTTCAAATAATCGCGTACAGGATGAAAGCCCGAGAGCCGTGTTAAGTTCAATCTGATCGAGCATGCTGCACAGGTTTTTCCTCATCGTACCGGCGAATCTCGCAGCTTGTTTAGACCTGTAGGCGATTTGTTCGAGCAACAGCCCTGCATCCACATCCTGTTTGGCTTGTCTGAATGCCAGCTCCATTTGTGTCCAGCCCGGAGTAATGCCAAGTATGACCAGCTTCGCAGCTTGATTGATATACTCGTTATGAGGAGCATAATACATCTCCAGCCCACCTTCCCTGTGAAGAAGAAAATCGGGAATAAGCAGATCCTGCTTCGTTAAAGGCTTATCGGCAGGCAGCCGCTGGATTGCATCTATATAATGGTGAAGCTGATTCCAATCCTGCATATAAATACCACCTTGGTAATAAGGTAACTATCTTTTCATGCTATCAAAGGTTTAGTATATCAAATATTCCTAGAAGTCCGGTGATAAACGAGCGCAGCGGCCAAATGATCCTGGAGAAGCGTGAGCGTTCGCCTTTGAAATCGTGAATAAACCGCTTCTAGAGATACCACGATTCATCGCAAGAACATCAGAGTAACTGAAAGAACAGTGCATTTCCATAAAACGGAGGCGAAATCGGCTATGACAATAAATGAATTTGCTCCCAAGGCACCTTTATTCAGAGATCCGATCTATGATGGCGCGGCTGATCCGGTCGTGATTTGGAACCGTCAAGCTGCCGAATGGTGGATGATTTATACGAACCGCCGAGCTACAGCTGGTGGCCTTGGAGTCCAGTGGGTGCATGGGACCGATCTGGGGGTGGCTTCCTCTGCCGATGGCGGACAAAACTGGCTGTATCGGGGTACACTTGCCGGACTTGAGCTGGAATGGGGTCGTAATACATTCTGGGCTCCGGAAATCATCTGGCATGAAGATCAATATCATATGTATGTGAGCTATATTCAAGGAATCCCGCAGCAATGGGCAGGCCACTCGCGCCATATTATTCATTATACAAGCCCTGATTTACTGAAGTGGACTTACCAATCCCGCTTACAATTAAGCTCGGAGCGTGTGATCGATGCCTGTGTGCACAAGCTTCCAGCCGGCAACTTTCGGATGTGGTATAAGGATGAGGACCATCATTCGCAC
Organism: Paenibacillus sp. FSL H8-0034; assembly: GCF_038000305.1. NCBI lineage: Bacteria > Bacillati > Bacillota > Bacilli > Caryophanales > Paenibacillaceae > Paenibacillus > Paenibacillus sp. FSL H8-0034. The sequence goes on along the minus strand of NZ_JBBOBS010000001.1, from coordinate 1,025,560 downwards.
ACCTATGCTGCAGATAGTGATGATTTGTACAATTGGACGGTAGTCGGACCCGTGATTACAGGTCGCGGTCATGAAGGACCTAACGTATTTATCCTTGGCGGCAGCTATTGGTTGCTAGTCGATGAATGGCGCGGACAAGGCGTGTACCAATCAGAGAATGGTATAGACTGGGTGAACCAGGGGCTTATCCTTGACCAGCCTGGACAGCGTGAGGATGATCAGGCAATTGGCCTTCATGCCGATGTTGTGGTCCAGGGCGAGCATGCCTTTATCTTTTATTTTACTCATCCCGAACGCAAGCCCGGTCAGCCTGAACGTACCTATCAGGATCGCCGGACCTCGATTCAGGTCGCAAAGCTTACGGTTAACGATGGCAGGCTGATTTGCGATCGGGATGCGCCTTTTGATTTTCGCCTGATAGCAACTGAATAATGAAACAAGATTACTTATTATCGAGAGGCCGGTGCTACTTACACCTTGAGCTTCTATTCAATGGAGATGAAACAATCTGATGAGCAACATAGAACCGCTGCCTTATACTTATGGAATGTACACGATGTGCCTCGTTCAGGACGGAGACCGTGTATTACTGGTAAATCGCCCAAGCGAAAAAGGATTTCCAGGTTATATCGGTCCTGGAGGCAAAATTGATTTTCCTGAAAGCCCTGCTGATGGAGCTATTCGCGAGGTGCTTGAGGAAACCGGGTTAACCGTTACGAAGCTGGTCTATAAAGGAATGGCTGAGCACGTCGAGCCCAAAACCAATTACCGTTACATGGTATTCAACTATGTGGCTACGGCTTATGAGGGTACCCTGCTGCACAACCCGCCCGAAGGCGAGCTCCTCTGGGTTCCGATCAGCGAGGCTTTGAATCTTCCCATGCAGCCGTGGTTCAAGGAGCGATTTCCTTTGTTCTTCGAAGAGGGAACCTTTGAAATCCATTCGGTATGGGATGAAGAAAGCAAGCAGACACTGGAGAAAACTATTAAAAAGCTGTAGACGCCTGAACGGTATCCTCCTTCATGTCAGCCTCATTTATTGAAAGTTAGTAAACCTGTCAGTACCCATCTATCAAATTAAATCATAGAGTATAGTGCACTTAAATCTACTTATGAAAGGAGTGCATTCATATGTCTGACAAAGTGACTCTATCAACCGGTGTGCTGACCAGAGAGCCTGGAACTATTACTGCCGTCATCAATATTGCAAATGTGGACAAGGACGATTCACACCGTATTACTGTCCAAGTACTGGATTGGTCCTCCTATTCCGATCCTGTACTACTTCCAGTGCTTATCGGCGATAACGTTCCAGTAATATTTCCTTACCGCCTGGCAGGCAATAATTTGGCTGTGATGTATGCTGATCTGGATGAAACCGTCGATCTCTACGAAATCCGGATTATATCTCACAAACACAAAAAAATTATTGCCAACTGTTTTGGAAGAAGTCTTCCTCCTTATACCAGTCAGCAAGGAAATACCGTACTTCAAAGCCAGCTTATCAAAATTAATTAACCACCGGTACAAAATGCTGCCTCTTAACCTTGACCTTGAGATGACAGCAGCCACCCAGCATAGTTTATGCCGGGCTATTTTTTTGGGAATGGATTAGAATCCAGTCCCCAGTGGCCGTTAATGCAGCAAGCCCCGTAATCAAGCCAACTGGATCGTTAGCTGCACTACAGGGCGAGTACTTTTACAATTATTTATTTACTGAGCTCAATAATTCTTTTTTCCAAATACTTCGGCTCAATAACATGGAGCACTTCCAACACGGTTCCGTCCTTGTCAATCAGATAGTTCGTCGGAATCGCCTTATATTGGTAGGCGTCCATGCTTCTTCCCTGATAATCCAGCAGCACCGGAAATTTAAAATCAAATTCCTTGACCATATCCCGGGCATTGGCAATCTCATCCTGCACGGTGACATTCACCGCGTACACATCAAAACGATCCTTATATTCGTTATACAAGCGTGTTAAATCGGGAGCCTCATCACGGCAGGGCGTGCACCAGGAGGCCCAGAAATTCAACAGCAAGGGCTTATCCCGCTTGCCCCCCACCTTATAGGTCTGTCCGTCAAAAGCAGGAAGCTCCAGCGCTGGAGCAGCCAGCCCGGGCTGAGGACCGACTCCCTCCGGCACAGCAGCCTTATTCTGCTGGGTTTGAACTGCCTGAAACACAGCAAATCCGGCCATAATCAGGATAACACCCATAATGATCCAGTTACGCTTCATAACTAGCAGCTTCCCCCGATACCCGGCAGCGCTTTGAGCTGAATACCGTGCGGCTGCGCCCCGACTTTAATATGCTCCACGACCTCCTGCTTGACGGTATCGATCACGACAACCTCATCGGAGCCGCTCAGCGTCACATAAGCTTTGCTTTGCTGACGATTAAAGGAGATATGTCTGGCACCGGATAAGCCCGTTAACGATTTGATCACCTTGCCGCTTGGCAAATCAACAAAGCTGACCGCATTGCCTTCCATACTGGTTACAACAGCGGTTAAACCATCTTCCGTAACAACAACATCTGTCGCACCCGGCGCCAAGCTAATTTTACTCAACTGCTTGCCGTCAGCAGTATCGTAAATCTCCAACGTGTTATCGCCCGCGCTCGGAACGTACAGCTTTTTCCCGTCATCGCTGACCTTGATCGCACGTGGCACTTTACCGGTAGGAATCGTCTGCTGCAGCTGCTTGGTTTTGACATTGACGACATATACTTTATGGTTTTCATGATCGCTCACATACAGCTTGTCACCGAAGAGCACGAGGTAATTGGTTTTGGCACCTGCCCCCAAATCAATCGTTCCGGCCTCCTTGCCTTCCTTCGTATCGACCAAATAAATAAATTGATCGGCAACAGCTGCCACGTACAGCATTTTATTGTCAGGCGACAGCACCATGCCGTGCGGCATCGGTCCGACCGGAACTTCCTTGGTCACTTTCAGTGTTTGTGTATTAATGAAGGAAACTATGCTGCTGTTCATATTCGCGGCATAGGCTTCCCGCATGGTCGAGGAAAAAATAACGGTAGACGGAGCCTCAGAGAGAGGAATCTTGCCGACCACCTTACTCGATACGACATCGATCACCGATAGGCTGTTCGTTTTTTCACTGGGCACATAAAATTGGACGCTCGTTAATTTGCCGGCAGAGGATTGCTCGGTATTTACCGATTCACCACCAGCTCCGGGTTTGGTTTGCAGGCGCTGTGCGGCCTCCTCCTTCGTCTCCATCGCGCAGCCGCCTAATAAGACCGACATGGCAATAGCGATAATCATCATCTTTTTTGAGTGTATCATTGCAGGCTCTCCTCACAACTTGGACAATTTATACATAAATAAATCATTGTATTTATATCGGAATTAGTGCTATTATACAGGAAGAAAAGCTTTAAAATCAACAATTCATTTCATCATGGGGGGAAATTAAAAATGAAAAAACCGGTCGTTATGATTACATTATTAGCTTTAGCCATTGTATCCGCAGCATGCGGAAGTAAGGATGCCGCCAAACCAGCAGCCAGCACACCAGCAACTACCGCGGCCGCGAAGCCTGAAGCTGCTGCAGCCTCAGCTTCCATCAAGGCAACAGACCCATATCCAAACGCACAGCTGTTGGCTGATGTGAAATGGACTGAGGAGCATCTGAAGGATGCTAAAGTAAAAATACTAGATGCTCGTGCCAAAGGCTATGAGCAAGGACATATTCCCGGTGCATTATCGCTGAATTCAGGTCTATTGAAAGATGCCGCGAACAACACCATTGTAGCCAAAGATAAATTTACTGAGTTATTTCAAAATCTCGGTGTCAACAGCGATACCACTGTACTTATCTATGATGAAGGCAATTCCTTGAATGCTGCTCGTGTTTTTTACGCATTGGAGTATTATGGACACAAGGATCATGTTAAAATACTAAATGGTGGTTATGCTGCTTGGGCTGCAGCCTCCAAGGAAGTATCAACCGACACCCCTGCTGCACCTGCCAAGGGTAATTTTGCAGCCGCACCTAATGATAAGCTAATTACTACAAAGGAGCAACTAAAAGCATTGGATATTCAACAATGCACGCTGCTTGATGTACGCTCTGCCAAGGAATTCTCCGGCGATGACCTGCGCGGCAACCAAAAAGGCGGTCACATCGATAAAGCTGTCAACCGGGAGTGGAGCGATGCTATCGATGCTAACGCCAAGGACGGCGTACCTGTGTTTAAAAGCTATCTGGATTTGACTAAAGCATTCGAGCAAACCGGTGTCGACAAGGATAAGAGCAAAACCGTTATTCCTTATTGCCAAACCAATATCCGTGGAGCACACACTTACTTTACGCTTCGTCTGCTGGGTTACACGGATATTCGTCCTTATGAAGGTGCGTTTGCAGAATGGGGCAATGCCGCTGATACAACTGTTGTAAAATAGAAAGGAGTCAACTCCATGGCACAAATTATTGAAGGTGTATCCCACATTAGCTCACAGGAGCTGCAGGATATTGTATCCGATACAAACAGCTCTGTCATCATCATCGATGTTCGTGAGCCTGAGGAATACGAAGCAGGTCATATTGAGGGGCTTCCATTAATTCCGATGGGTGAGATTGCCGACCTGATGGATCGTTTGGACCCGAGCAAAGAGTATATCTTCGTCTGCCGGAGCGGCCGCCGCAGCTATGAGGTCGCCAAGTTTTTTGGTAATAACGGCTTTGAACGCGTGCATAACCACTTGGGCGGCATGCTGAATTGGCAGCAGCAGGGACACGATATTGCGTTTGGACCTGCCGAGGACATCATCGAGAACTTCAAACCTGAGCAATTGGAAAGGAAGCGTGGATAATGAGCTTGAACGAACAGCAACTACTTGAAATCAAACCGGATCATATTGTCGATGCTATCGGCGAAGTATGCCCTCATACCTTAAATCTGGCGCTGGCTGGCTTGAAAAAAGCCAAGTCTGGTGAAATTGTCGTTGAAATTACCGATCATTCGATTGCAACCAAAACCATTCCAGCAGCGGTGAAAATGAATAAATACGGAGAATTCCTCGGTGTCGCCAAAAAAGGCGGAAACTATCACATTTTTATCAAAAAAGCTTAAGCTGCACGATGAGCAAATCCTGATGCGGATTTGCTTCTTAATTTATTAAAGGTTAGGACGGTTTACATCATGGCTTATACTTGGGATGTCTTTTTAATGGCTGCTATCTTTGGATTTCTGTACGGGTTTCTGCTGCAAAAGGCGGACTTCTGCTTTGTGGCCTCGATTCGTGACTGGATCAGCGTCAAAGATACCCGAATCCTGAATGGTGTGCTTGTACTGATGGCAACTGCTTTACTTGGCTGGGGACTCGTGCTGACCCTGGATATCAAAAGCGTGTCCGATATCTGGACGGTACCGCTTGGCGGCGCTAACCTGCTCGGCGGCATTTTGTTCGGTATCGGTATGACGATTGCCGGCGGCTGCGGCTCCGGAACGCTTTACCGCTGCGGCATGGGCTATATCCAATTTTGGATCGTGCTGTTGTTTGCCATTGCCGGTAATCTGCTGTTTGCACTTATTTATGATCCTTGGGCGCGCGATGCGCTTAAACCTCTTACTGTACTGGAAGGCGGATATACGCTGTTCTCATGGCCTTTGCCTTATTATTTACTTCCTGTAGTTATCGTTGCGGTTATGCTGGCTATAGCGATTTATCGCTTCGGGCTGAAAGGTTTTGTTGGCGGCATCAAGTCGTCCTTGACGGATTGGGAAGGAAGCCCTCTGAAGCAGTCCCATTGGGATATTCGGTTGGTCGCTTTCCTGATCGGAGCGGTAGCTACCATTCAGTTCGCATTGATGTCCAATGTCAGTATTACCGGGCCTGAAACGAGAATCGGAGCAGTTGCCCTCGCGCAGCTGTTGGGAAATGATTTTGTATTTAACAATACGTACCTGAATGCGATGTTTGCCGATTTTCCGCGGGTTGGACTCGGTCCAGAAGAAACACTTATTATTTTTCTGGTGATCGGCTCATTTGTCGCATCTCTTCTAAGCGGCAGCTTCAAATTCCGTATCCCGAGAGCGTCACGGCTTCCTTTTGCCATTGGTGGCGGTCTGTTGATGGGTATTTCCTCACGGATCGCACCTGGCTGCAATATTGCCAACGTCATTACGGGAATCGGCGGTTTATCCTTGAGCAGTGTGATTGTCGTTATTGGCATGATCATTGGAATTGTCATCGTCGTCGCGTTTGTATTCAAAATGCCGCTGATGCTGTTCCAGCGTAGTGATGCTTTGGATGACTGACTCCTGCATGTGAACAACCTAAAAACGTCTAGCCTCTTATTACTCGGGGCTAGACGTTTTTGCTGAAACTATAACCTGATAGGGTCTCCAGGCCATCCAAGTTAGTTACACTAGTAAAAAGGTTAAAATAATAGCTTTTTTTCTTGACAATTCGCTTGATAATCATTATCGTGAAAATGATCTTGATAATCATTATCATGATAGTGGTGGATCGTTGTTGAACAACGTCCCTAAATCTCTATAAGGAGTTGTCATTGTGCAAAATATGTTCAAGTCTGTTACAGCGATATTAAGCTTAACCCTCTTATTTCTGATCTCAGCATGCGGTTCTACCCCAAACCCTGGAGAACCTGCTTCCGCTCCAACCGCTCAACCCCCTGCCGCCTCAGCTGCCACCAAGACGATCAAGCATGCGATGGGTACCGCAGAAATTAAGGGTACACCCAAGCGTATCGTAACCCTGGAATGGGTGTATGCGGAGGACCTGCTGGCACTTGGTGTTCAGCCAACAGGCGTAGCCGACATTGCCGGATATAAAAGGAATTTCAGTATTCAGCCACAGCTGGCTGCCGAAACCGTAGATGTCGGAACACGACAGGAATCGAATCTGGAGGCTATTGCCGGTCTTAAGCCTGACCTTATCATTACCTCTGCCAACCGTGCCAAGCAAAATTACGAGCAGCTGCAAAAAATCGCACCCACGATCGTATTTGACTCGTATCCGGCTGAAGGTGCAGGTGATCAATATACAGAGATGGAAACGACCTTCAAAACAATCGCCGACCTCACCGGTAAAACAAGTGAAGCTGACAAAGTATTAAGCGATTTGCAAAAAACGTATGCCGACTCCAAAGAAAAGCTGAAAGCAGCGAATAAGGAAGGCGCCGAGTTCGTATTAACCCAAGCCTACAGCAACCAAAATGCGGCACAGCTGCGGTTGTTCACTGACAATTCGATGGCTGTACAAATTTTGCAGCGGGCCGGCTTGAAAAATGCTTTTAAATCAAGTAAATTTGAAAGCTTCGGTTTTACAACTGGCTCGGTTGAACTGCTGCCTTCTGTACAGAACGCCAACTTTTTATACATTGTTCAGCCGGATGATAATGTATTCGAGAAGCAGCTGAAGGACAACGCCGTGTGGAAGGGACTCAATTTTGTAAAAGAAAACCGTTCTTACATGCTGCCTGGAACTACGTGGGTATTTGGCGGTCCGCTATCTGCTCAAGTATTCGTCCAGCTTGCGACCAAGGCCATTGCGAAATGACAACCCGTAAAATCGCCGCACCTCTGACATCGACAAGCATGGTAGGCTGGAAGCCGGTCCTTGTATTCGGAGGCGGCTTTCTTGCGCTGATCGTTCTCCTCTTTGCCAGTCTGACCCAAGGTGAAGCCAGCGTCACGATGCAAACAGTCATCGATGCGCTGCTGCATCCGCAGGATATCCCTTCCCACCACCTGGTACTCGGCCTTCGCATGCCCCGGGCCTGTATCGGAATGCTTGCAGGTGCCGCACTTGCCGTGGCGGGAGCTTTGCTGCAAACTGTAACACGCAATCCACTCGCTTCGGCATCAACACTCGGACTTAATGCAGGCGCCTACTTCATTATCGTGTTGGCTGCCGTTTATTTCCCGGGCTTAAAGGCCAGCATGCCGCTGCTGCTCGCGCTCATTGGCGCTTGCGGTGCAGCTGCTATGGCGTATCTGATGGGTGGAGGCCGCAGAAGCACACCGGTACGGATGGCACTCGCCGGGCTGATTGTTTCCCTCGTGCTGTCCTCGTTCACCAGCGCGCTGCAGCTCATCTATGAGAACCAAACCTCCGGCCTGTTCGTCTGGGGGTCCGGCTCACTTGTCCAGAATGACTGGGTCGGTGTCCGTTATGCTTGGCCATGGGTCACACTCGGTATAGTTGGTGCTATATGGTTTGCCCGTCCACTCGACCTGCTGGAGCTGAATGAAGAAACATCGGCTTCACTCGGTCAAAGCGTCACCTTTACCCGGTTTGCTGCATTAGGTCTTGCTGTTCTGCTGGCAGGTGTGACGGTCAGCGTAGTCGGACCGATTGGCTTTATCGGACTAATCGCCCCGCATCTTGTACGATTGATCGGGCTGCGCCGCCATCGTATGCTGCTGCCTGCAAGCGCTCTATGGGGTGCTGTCATATTGGTGGGCGCTGACACAGTAGCCCGTATGTTCCACAGCACGCTCGGTGAGCTTCCGGCAGGTGCAGTGACCGCAATGATTGGCGGACCATGGCTCATCTGGCTCGCCATTCGGGGTATCCGCGAGCAGCGGTCGGCAGAAGGCTCTTCGTCCATGAGCGTCGGCAATCTGAATAGAAAGATTCCGTATAGTGTGCTTGTCCTGACCGTCAGTGTGGCACTCGTGCTGCTGATCACAGTCAGTGTGATGGCCGGCTCGATGAGGCTGTCATTCATGGAGGTGTGGTCGATCTGGAGCGGCGGCGGTACGGAGCTTGCCCGTAATATTGTTTTTAACCTGCGGCTGCCGCGTATCCTTGTTGCTGCCATGGCCGGAGCAGCGCTCGCTGTCGCCGGCGTGATGATGCAAGGCGCATTACGCAATCCGTTGGCCGATTCATCGATTGTCGGCGTTACCGCCGGTGCAGGCTGCGGTGCTCTGCTGCTGCTGGTCGTCTGGCCGCAGGCTTCGGCAGCGTGGCTGCCTGCCGCTGCGCTGGCGGGAGCTTTTGTCGCAGCAGCAGCGGTATATGTGCTTGCCTGGAAAAAAGGATTGAATCCGGTTGTTGTCGTGCTTGTCGGTATCGCTATCTCCGCGATAGGCTCGGCCGTTATTCAATTCCTTGTCATTAAATCGGGGGTTACTGCCGCTGGAGCCATTGCCTGGTTGGCAGGAAGCACATATGCCAAAGGCTGGGAGGACCTCATCGGCCTCACAATTGCCAATGTTATCCTGCTGCCGCTTGCCTGGCTGCTGGGTCGCAGGGTCGATCTACTCGCATTTGGAGATCAGGTATCGTTGGGTCTGGGCCTTAAGCTGCAGCGTACGCGACTGATCACAGCCGCCATCGGTGTGGCGCTTGCCGCTTCTGCAGTAGCCAGTGTAGGAACTGTCGGCTTTATCGGATTGCTAGCCCCTCATGCCGTACGTTTGTTTACAGGTCAACATCATCGTCACTCTGTTATACTGTCCGCGATGATAGGCGCCTTATTGCTCGTCGGAGCCGATATGATTGGCAAATTGGTTTTGGCTCCCAAGGAAATTCCTTCTGGAATCATTGTAGCACTCTTGGGAACTCCGTATCTGCTGATACTCATGTACCGAAGTGCTGTACGACGCTAATCATTAACCCTGTTAATCGGTGTGCTCGGCTCTGTGCTTCAGCACAATTTCGTCTCTTCCGCTTTTGGTTCACCAAACTTCCAAAAACCGCTGTTACGACACATGATTCAGTGACGTCCCAGCGGTTTTTACATTTTTTTCAACAAAAATACGGATGAGTGGATAAACAGAAGCAATCTGGGTAATAAAAAAATGGAGCCCAGACATATCAAAGAAGCTTATTATATTCATAAAAGGAGGGACTGACATGCTTGTCTCGCAAATCCATACGGATCAACTGACCAAGGAACACATACATAAGCTGCTCTACGCTAATATGGACGATGACGGGAAACAGGGGGATTGTATCTTTGTATTCGGAAGCCGCAATGCCGTCACCTACCGGGTTCCCAAAGCCGTCGAGCTGTACAAGCAGGGACGCGCCAATAAAATCCTGTTCACAGGTGGTGTATTCGACACCCCTGAGGCCAAGACGATGAAAAGCAGCGCCATTCAGGCCGGTGTATTAGAAAAGGATATTATTATTGAAACCCGCTCCAAGCATACGAAGGAAAATGTACTGGCCGCATTATTCGTGCTTGATCGGGCGATCGGACTCCATAAGATCAAAAGACTGCTTGTCGTCACGACCAATTATCATATGAGACGCTGCCTGCTTACACTGCAAACCTATATGCCGGACTGGATCGAATACACCATATGCAGCGTAGATGATAAAGTGACCCGGGCTGACAATTGGTGGCTGCATGAAACGGGCACCAAACGGGTTCGACAGGAGATCAATAGCCTTGTCAAATATATTAGACAAGGCCAAATTCGCGATTTTGAATGTTAGTAGTCCCCCTACCCTTTCACCAGCACCTTGAGCATCGCTTGGATCATTCCCGCATGGTTGTTCTCATGAAGCAGATTGGTCAGGAGAATCTCTTCCACATGGTCAGCCTTGGCAAAGTTTTCTTTAACCGAAGCTTGCAATTTTCCTGCAAAAACTTCGCGTATCCGAACTGGCTGCTGCTTCAATTGCTCAAGGATCGCTTCCCATGTCGGCGGCTCCTCCGTCCAATCGGCAGGCTTCGTGCCACTGCCAAAGAAGGTACGGTACTCCGCAGGAATCTGGACAGCTTCCCCGGAAAATCCAAAGACAAGGCCTTCTGTTATCGTTAGAATATGACCGATTTGCCATAAGATCGAATTGTTAAATCCCGTCGGTACCACATTACGCTGCTCTGCTGGACATTTATCCACCAGCTGCAGCAGGCGGTTACGGTATTTGTCCACCGCGTCAAACATAAAAGCTTCTCTCATCGATTAGGCCTCCCAAATTTTGTGCATATTTTACACATACAGCTCATCATAGCTTTTATTTTTCGGGGGATCAAGCAGGTCTAACGGAATTTTTCTTCATACGCTGAACAGCCCATACAACAGCACCGACTCCAACCATGCAGCCTCCTGCGGTACAAACCCCATTCCATTCTCCGATACTCCAGGCATAGCTGCCAAGCGCCGAGCCTATGGACCCACCAATAAAGGTACTAACCATAAATACTGTATTAATCCGGCTTCTGGCCTCTGGAACCAAAGCATAAATTCTCGCTTGATTGGAAATTTGAGAGCCTTGCACACCCAGATCGAGCAAAATCACACCCACAATCAAACCCCATAGATGAGAGCCCACTGTCCAGAAGGAAAGGTAGGATAATAAGGCCAAACCAATAAAGATACCTACCATCCCCGTCGCACTGAACCGGTCGGTTAAACGGCCTGCGGCTGGAGCAGCAGCAGCTCCCAATACGCCCACCAAGCCAAACAGGCCCGCGATCTCACTGCCGTAATGATAAGGGCTCCCCTCTACATAAAAAGCAAGTGCCGTCCAGAACACACTAAAGCCGCCAAACAATAAAGCCCCTAGTAATGAGGCTTCACGAAGGACAGGCTGTGTCCGGATCAGCTCTGCAATCGACTTCATTAGCTGCTTATAGGTGATAGCAACCTGCGGCTCGGCTTTGGGCAGCACCTTCCATAGCACAATCGCCAGAATTAACATAAGAGCCGCGGCAATCCCGTACATGGAACGCCAGCCCATAAAGCCGCCGATTACACCGGATACCGTTCTTGCCAATAAAATACCGATCAACAGTCCACTCATAACCGTACCGATCACCTTGCCACGCTCTGCAGGAGGAGCCAAATGTGCAGCAAGCGGAATGATAATTTGTGTAGTGACGGCTGTGAAACCGACGGCCAGGCTGGCGATATTAATCCAGAGGATCGTTTGAGAAGTCGCCACTCCGATAAGCGCAATCATCTCGGCGAGCAGGATCATCACAATCAGTCCGCGGCGCTCCTTCATATCTCCGAGCGGCACGAATATAAACATGCCCACTGCGTAACCGATCTGCGTTAACATGGAAACGCTTCCGACTTCCCTCGCCGTTGCATGAAAGGTACGGCCTATGTCAGCAAGCAGCGGTTGATTATAATACAGATTCGCTACAGACAATCCGCAGGCCACAGCCATTAAAAGAATAAGTGCCTTTGTCATTATCGGTTTGCTCGATTGTTCCCGGGTTTCCATTGCTAGTTCACTCATAATCGTTGTGCTCATCCCATTCATCGTTTACTTCGGCTATTAAACCTTTTATTAGTATACTACGATTTCAGGTTCATTACCGCAATATAAACAGGGCGATTGAGTATTATGATGTGCCTAATTCGCTGTAAATGCAAACATCCCTCACCATGGCTGGCAAGGGATGTTTCGTAGCTTCTGTGTGGTTGGTTATTAACGTGATAGCAGATGCTGCAGGTTATATACAGCTTGTGCGGTTTCTGCGCGATTCGCCAGCTGATTGGGCTGGAACTCGTTATTTCCTCTTCCATTCATTAATCCGATGGAGGCCGCAGCCTGCACGGAGCCAAGAGCCCAGTCCGATACGCTGTTAAGATCCGATAAGGAAACGTCAACTGTCGATGGACTTGCAGCACCCGAGCCTTCGTAAGCTCTTACCAGCATTACGGCCATTTCTTCCCGGCTGATCTGATCCAGAGGTGCAAAGCTTTTCTCCGTACGTCCTCCAATCAGCTTCGATTCGTATGCTGCTGTCACTACCTCCGCATACCAATCTGCCGGAGACACATCCTGGAATGGCGCATAGCCTGAAGCCTTCAATCCAAGCGTACGAACCAACAGAGTCGTAAATTCAGCTCTGGTTGTGAAGGCTTGCGGCGCAAAGTTTATATCATTAATGCCATTAACGATATGTTTGGCAGAAAGCACCTGTATGGCATTCGCTGCCCAATGGCTGGACGGAACATCAGAGTAAGACTTGTTGTATTCAAGAACTGTGTACTTGCTGAAATGAGCCAGCTGTACCTTGATCTGCTTGGCAGCAGTATCGATTTGTCCGCCTATATATTCCCATTGCTCCATTTGTTCGTTAAGATGGTACACACCGAGCAGCTGTTCATTAAGATCAGAATCGCCATCATAGGGTAACGAAACCTCGACAGGCTTATCGAACAAAGCTAACTTCTTAACCGTTCCATCCTTGGCAATAATGGATAAATCGAGCTGGAGCACTGGTGCTGCTGCTTTAATGACAGCTTCCTTACTGCCCAGAGCTGGAGCAAGCAGGGCTTCCGTGTCTTTCTCTCCTGCCACACTCAGCTTGAAGGAAATCTGTGCGCCCTGTAACGTTTCCTTACTGAGCAATCCGGTTAGCGACTGGATCACAATTGAAGGAAAACGGATAGTCGCTGCTCCTTTTTGGATTTCCAGCCAGCTTCCGCCGAGTGACAAGGCATCAGCTGGTATTAACAGCTCGCTGGCGCCACCGTTCATGCGGATCGTCAGCTTGCCGTCCCTGATTGCCCCAAGATCACTGGCCTGAACAATTTGCTTGTCACCGCTCTTGTCGGCCTCCTTGTTCATACCGGCATCGACTCCGGCTGCGGCACCACCACCACCACCACTATTGCTCGCGGACTGGTTACCACCGCTTGTTTTAGCCGAAATACTGGCACCGTTCGACATATTGCCAGCGGCATCTCTGGCTTTTACGACGAGGATATACGTTGTATTCGGATGCAACCCGGTTACAGTGTAGCCGAGATTAGCATTTGCTGTCAGAGAAACCAGCTTGTCGTTTCCATTGTAAACGTCATATCCTGTAACGCCGACGTTATCCGTCGCTGCTGTCCAACCCAAAGCTATACTGCTCGGCGTCCTCCCTGTTACGCTAACAATCGGGTCACTAGGAGCCGACGTGTCTGGCGGATCTATCGGAGCCTCATCAAATGTAACACTTATAACAGGCAACACAGCTTTTGTAATTGTATTCCCTGACACAGAAGTCACGTTGGTGTTGTTCACCTGTAAGCTGGTGTTTTGAATTGGGTTCAATACTTTAAAAAACAGCGTAACATAGGGCTTGGTACCACTAGTGCCAGCTCCAGCTTGAGTAGCACCATACGAGAGGTGTCCACCTTGTAAGGCCAAACTTTGAAACCCTGTGAGTATACCGTTGTTCGAATAGATCGTATTGTGGCTGTCCAGCATCTCAGGTGTACCGCTGAAAAGTCCCGATACCGCTTTTTGCAGCTGCAGTATAGCAGGGTCAAAATCGATTTCCGATTGTGCTGCATACACATTGTCGATTCCTTGTGCCCATAAATGAACCTGAATCGTGTCCTTTCCAACACTTGGTACGGTGATTTGCGACGAGGCTCCGGTTGAACGCACAGTCACGTTAGCTATAACCCGGCTCTCTCCGTACACAGCGGTAATAACTGCAGTGCCCTCAGACCTTCCGGTGACTTGGCCAGTGATATCTACCTGGGCCACAGCAGAATTGGATGAGCTAAAGCTGGAAAAACTCGTAACCGGGCTCTCCACTCCATCTGCCGATAACTGCAGTACAGACGTCAAGTGTGTTGCATCCGGTTGCAGCTCATAAACATCCGAATCCAGTCTAATAGAGCTGACCGATACATGGGCTGCTTTAGTTTGACCGCCATAGGTTGCGGTAATAACGGTATGTCCCGCACGAATACCTGCTACATTGCCTATACGATCGACCGAGGCTACGGAAGCATCCGAGCTCGTATAGGTGGCAAGCATCGTAGCGTCATCAGTGGTTTGATTCGAATATACAGCTGTTACTACGGTCTGATGCACCGATCCTGCCTGCAGATCGTAAGCAGCTGAATCCAATTGAAGCTCAGTAAGAATCGGTGTGACAGTGACCGCTACCGAAGCGATTTTCCCGCCATATGTGGCCGAAATGACTGTTGATCCTGCACTTTTTCCAGTCACCAGTCCACTCTGGCTAACTGAAGCAATCGACGGGTTACCGGATGTATAAGCGGTATTCACAGTTACATTACGGGTACCGTTGGAATATACAGCTGTTACCACTGTAGCATGCTCCGAGCCTTGTGCTAGACTATAAGCAGTTGAATCCAATTGCAGGCTATTCAAAACAATACCGTCGGTAACCTGTACGGTTGTAGCCGTTGCCCTGCCTGCATAATGCGCAGTAATGGTGGTTGTACCGATGGATCGTGCCGTAACGACTCCTGCCGCGTCCACTTGAGCCACCGATGGATTGGAAGAGTCATACCAGGAAGCCTTCGTCACATTGCCTTTGGTCGCATCGGGATAGATAGCCGTGACGGATGATGCATGGGTGTGCCCTATAGCCAGCTGGTAATCATCGCCCATCGATATCGAAGCGGGCAGCTGCGCTACTTTTAAATCATCAAAATATATCGTTCCGGTCTGGTCGGTGCCCAAAGCAAACCGCAAGAGCGTAGATTCTCCAGCATTATTACGAAAAGCAAATTGGTCTGCCTTCAATTTTCCATCAATATACATATCGTATTTGTTGGTGCTGGTATCCAAAATAAGTTGAATCCGGTACCAGGTGCCAGGCGTAAACGATTGAAGCTTCGTGTTCGTTGTACTATTATATGCCTTGATAAAACCTGCATCGAACAATACACTCACCAGGTTAGTCCCGCTCGTGCTGCCAAACACGTAGGGAGCTGACTTGCTTCCAGCGATCTCATCGCTTTTCACCCGATAATCAACAACAAATTGACCGGATTGTGCAAGGTTTTTACGATCCGAATTTACCGTACCGGAGGTATTCGTTTTCGTTATTTTGACGCTTTTGTCGCTTGGATTACTCGGGTCTTCCACGACCATTATCGAGCCCGATGCCGCTGAAATGGTCCAGTTTGAGCCGGATAAAGCGCCCGTCGGATAATTATCAAAGCTCTCATCGACAGTAACAGAAGCCGCTGCTGCCACAATTGTGACGAACCCGGACACGCCAAGCAGCAGTAGTCCGACTGCCAGTATGGCAGCAGCTGCCCTGAAACAATTTATTATTTTGTTACCCATAGAAAATCCCCTCCCTTTCCTTTCTAGTTATTGATATAAAGTCCCAGCAGGGACAGATCCGTAAGATCGATAATGCCGTTGCCATCCAGATCATGCTGGTAAGGAAAACTCGCCTTGTCTCCAGCAATCGTCCGTCCCCGCTCCTGCCATAAGGCTGCCAGATCGGAGGCAGTCGCCTTTACTCCATTCAACCTTACGCTTCCAGCCTGCTTATCGACGAACAAATCACTGCTGCCGTTAAGTACGAATTTCATACCACTGTCCTCAATTGTGATGGACTGGAGTACATCGCTGCGCGTTGAATATGTCTGAACTGGTGTCACGGTGAAGCTGTCCGTATCATTATCCGGCGCATATTTGGCCACAAAATAAACCCACTCGCCTGCTTTATAGTTAACAGGCGCTGCCGAGTCCGTCAGCTTGACCATGATCTTATCCGAATTGGCAAACTGAACAGTAACGCCATTATTGTCGGATACCCGGACATTTGTCGGGTCCCATAACGCCTTCGTGTACAGATCATCCATAACCTTGCCATTCGTTGTGGTAAAGCCTGCGTTCAACTGATTGATGTCGGCAGTCGATAACCATGTTGGTTTTGCCGTACCTCCCGCTGGCGCATTGACCGCCTTAAGTTCGGGCCAACCGCTGACTTTGGCCGTACCCATTCGCATCTCAGGAGCTGTCGCTTCTCCGGTATCCTTGGTTAAATCGAGCAGAGGTGTACCGTCACTGCCATAAATTCCATTGATCCGTACCATTCGCAGATCTACACTGGCTGGAACATACGGATAATCAGGCACCGACATATAGGGAAGACCGATCAATTGATTCAATGATTTATAGCTCTGATCCGAGCTGAATTGAACGGCCAGCACATTGTAAAGTGATTTGCCATTCGTAATATAGTACTGCTTGGTGACGTTCGATTTGGCTGTAGTCACCCCTGTATCCTTGCGTACAAAGTAACCGGGTGTCGACATGTTCGCTGTAGTGGATTTGACATCGTCATATTGCCACTTGTCATTCCCATCCTTGAAATACATGCCCATGATCCGATCAATCTTTGGACCTTTAGACGTCGTGGTACCGGAATCAACCAAATTCTCGATAAAATCAGTACCGGATACGGAAATATGAAGTGGCTGCCTGTTTTCATTTTTGTAATATGCGGAAACCTTTCCTTTACGAAAGGTGTAGTCCTCCAGCTTCTGCTGCTCGCTCGGCACCCACGGATACTGCTGGATCGTACGATGCAGAGCTACAGGTCCGTGAACCGCAATATGCCCCAGATTTGCTGTTTCCCCATAAGAAGGAGTTACCGCACTTGGCCCTTTGATCAGAAATCGCCCCAAATCGGAATTCAAAGCTTGTGCCCAATAAGAGAGGCCCGAAAAATTTCCCATATTAAAGCTGGAGCCGCCGCCTTCATTATGACGTGAGCCTGCAAAAATCCAGCCATCCGCCGCAAGCCTTGAGTTAAAATATTCGGCCATCTCCATACCATCGGCATGAATGACCGCTTTCAGATCCTTAAAAGATGCATCCTGATCAGGCAGCTCCCCTATAATCTCGGCAAGATCACTTAGAGAAACCCCCGCGTAGCTGACGTCGAAGCCTTTGACCTCGTAAAAAATAGATTTTCCATCCACTACCTCCCTGGCTTCATCGCGAAATGCCTTATCAGGCAGATTCGTCCCGGGAATACCTTTGGTATAGTAGTCATAAATTTCAGCTTTTAAAGCGGCATCGTCATAGAGCACAGCAACCTCAATTCCGCCCAGCAAAGCAACCAAAGCCTGATTTTGAGATTTTTGCGTACTGAATTGGACGACCCTCGTCAGCCACTTCCACATAGAGTAAGCCTGTGTCTTTCCTTCTGCAAGCTGAGCTGATGTGAACAGTTCCTGTCCATACTTCAGCGCGCTTGCCAGATTGTGCAGACCAAACGCCGTTGTCGGGTAATCCGCACCCGTTGTGCTGCCGCTTACATAGTAAGGCACATAAGCGGCACCGCTGTTCGCCGCACCAGGTAGCAGCTTGTCGGCATTAGCAGGATTATCGATGGTTTGCACACGGTTATGCATATAAAAGTCGAGCGTTTTCCTCGCCTGCTTCGCCAGCAGAGCATCAGTTTTCCCTGTTATTTCCCATATGTAGGCGAACAGTCCAGCCGCACCAAACCCAGCCTCCGTGCTGCTGCTCTGTTGATCGATCCCGATAAACGAAGCATTATCAAAAATAACCGTACCGACCGCATGGTCCAGCAGCAGCTCAAAGCTCATCGTATATACAGGGTATTCCGTATCAAAAACACCGCTGATTTCACCCCATTTGCCGTCAGTAGAACCACCGTAAAAAGTTCGATTGCCGATGACTTTGCCGGATTTATCCTTGTAGCTGATTTTGGCAGCGACTCCCTTGCCATCCGCTGCCGTAAAGCCTGGCAATGTCTTGTACTTGACCGAAAAAATTCGGTAATCGCCACCAAACTGCCGTGTACCATTAGAGGAAGCCGTTGCATTCATGCTGAGCGAAGCCACCGTATCTGCTGAGGTGGAAACAATCTGTCCACCTTTTCCAGACACGCCATTAGCTAACGTCTGATTGATCGCCGCTTCGGGTTCACTTGCATTCAATTGCTTGTTTGCCGTCCATGCAGGTGTCGCGTCAAAATTCGCATTTGGAATCGCTGCCGCTCCTTTATTGCCAACCTGCACTCCTGCAGACCCTGCAGCCGTCGAAATCGAGCTGTCGATCCGCATGAGACGGATCCCGTCCAAATAAGCGGTACCTATTGCCCCATCCATTCCGGCTTCAATCACGATTTGGGTAGGCTGATTCGAAGGAACCGTAACAAGACCGCGCAGCTCCTTCCAGTCCTGCGTTCCTTGATTTACGGCAACCATAGTCGAATTACCGAGATCGGCTCCGCCAGCATCCTTGAAGGATACTTTTACATAGACGCCTTTACCCGAACCACTTAACTGCTCGGTCTTGACGTAAGTGCTCAGCAGCAGCAGACTGTCCTGCTTAACGACTGCGGCTGCAGGCGTCACATAATCCACAAGCACATCCAGCGGATTGGAGATCGTCTGTTTAAGTGAACCATTGCTTTCCGATAGCGCTTCCAATTTAACCATACGGGTGCCTTCATAGGAAGTTTCCAGATCATGTATCCAGGTTAAATTTGATGTGCCTGTATAGCTCCAACCATCAGGCGTACTGGATGTGCCCTGCTCAAAGCCCATATTGGTTGTTATGTTGCCAGTAACCAGATTACCGGCGCTGATTGTCACCTTTTGCGGAAAATTATCGATTCTGCCGTCAGGCTGCTGGTTGTTTAACAGATTCGTTTTGAAAAACTGCAGCTGTTTTTCCGCGGTGGCGACGTCGGGATACACCCGGTCTACTCGATCTAAAAACAAATTTGCGTCCGGTGTTATTGCTGATGATTCTGCCATTATTGGACTTGTCATAGTGGATACGGACACTAGCATGGCCAGCGCGGTTGCCATAATTTTTGTTTTCATTGGTTTTGGTTTCCTCCTATATTTTTGACCCTCCCAAACCCTCCCTATAGGGAGGGCCCCAAAGGGCGCTGCCCTCTGGACTCCCTTGGCACGTGTGCAAGGCTTTTTGTGTTCTCGGGGCGCTTTCCGTCCCTACGGGACACGCTTGGTCTCGTGCTGCATGGTGGGTGGCAGGGTCTTAGTGTTCTCGGGACGCTTGTCGTCCCTGCGGGACACGCTTGGTATTGTGCTGCGCTGTACGGTGGGGCAGGGATTGGTATACAGTGAATGGGGTGCGTTGGATTCGTTCCTGCGGAACATCATGACTTTACCTTGTTGTATGGACAACTTTAAACATAAAACTTGAATAAACATATAATCATGAGCTAGAGCTTATTGCGCTTCAGTAAAGCGCTGATGAGTAGAAGCGCTAAAGCTTGGCCGTATGGGGTTGGGGTTATTTTCACCTCGTTATAGGCCTCGATCGTTGGCATAACGGGGGTACCGCCGGAAACACCATGAACGGCGCCGTATACGTCTACGTGAATCATGACAGCTTCGGCTGCTTTGCGTACCGACTCTTGAAGCTGCGAACGCAGGATATCATCGGTGATGAGACCTGTACGCAGGGCTACCTCGAAGCCATAGGCGATGCCGGCTGTGGCTGAGGTTTCCAGATAAAAGTCTGGTCGATCCATGACGGTATGCCACATGCCATTAGCGGTCTGAAGCTTAAGTAAACCTTGTACCAAGGCGGTGTAGCGTTCCCCGATTCCCACCGGAATCGGGGTCAGATGCTGGATCTCGGCGACAATTTCCGGCACACCGAACGTCACCCATGCATTAGCACGTTGCAGCTGACATGTGATTGCGATTATAGCCATCGAAGCCATGGAACAATACGCCTGTCGCTTCGTCCTGAAGCATCTGCAGATGAATGACTACCTGCTTGACGGCTTCGCGTGCCATCGCTTCATCTTCGGTGAGCGACGCCAGACGCGCCAAAAATAAAGCGCCAACAACGAGCGTATCCGCCCATAGCTGCTCCGGGAAATCGACACCCTCGGTTACCGTGTGCTCAAAGCCGCCTTCCTTGGTGCGCGGCGCTTCGTTCATCAGCCATTCGCCGTGCTCACGTATGAGCGGCATCCACTCTGCTGCCGCTTTCGGCTGCTTGCGCAGCAGCTCGGTTAGTGCTGCGAACGGTGCCGTCGAATTAATAACACGCTGTTGTACCGCCTTATGTCGATTGTCCCTCATCCAACATCTACCTCATCCGAGCCTGTCGCTTCACCGTAGGCAACGGCAGCAATGAGACCGACGCCTGGCTTCCAGTCCCAATTGCCCATATTGCGCTGCCAATCGTTCTCCGGGGCCGTTACCATGTACGCATAAACCTGCTGCGCTTTGTCCAACAGCTTCTGGGTATCCATCCTTGTTTTCCTCTCCTCTCATCATTTAGGGCAAGCTCTTATATTCGCGGTCCATCATCAAATGTTCATCCATTAACCCTTTACCGAGCCGATCATCGCACCTTTGGCAAAATATTTTTGTAAGAAAGGGTAAATCAGCAAAATCGGAACCGTTGCAATAATAATCATCGCCATTTTTACGGTAACGCCGATTTTCGGAACCTCCCCGGCCATTGCCGCATCAACGGCATCGCTCGTCATTTGCATCAATATTTGCCGTAACAACACCTGCATCGTCATTTTGCTAATATCACTGTTGTACATAACCGCTTGAAAAAACATATTCCACTTGGATACCGCATAAAACAGCGTCAACGTAGCGATAACTGGCAGCGAGATTGGAATGACAATACGCAGCAATACGCCGATATCATTACAACCGTCGATTTTGGCCGATTCCTCCAGCTCCGTTGGCAAAGATCGGAAAAAGCTGACCATAATCATCAAATTGAACACGCTCAGCGCACTTGGAATGATCAACGACCACAAGGAGTTCAACATCCCAAGCTCCTTGACCAGCAAATAGGACGGAATGATTCCCCCATTGAACAGCATCGTAAAAAAAGCAATAAACAGCATGACGCCCGTACCCTTGATCGTTCTTTTGGAGAGTGGATACGCAAGCGTCGTGGTGAGCAGCATGCTTACTGCCGTGCCGACTATGGTAATGAAGACCGTATTTTGAAAGGTTTGAATGAATTGACGATTTTGAAATACGGCGTTATAGGCTACTGTCGTCCACTGCTTGGGCCAAAATAACAGCTGTCCCTCGTAAACCAGATACGGTGTGGAGAATGACATTACCAGCACGTTCCAGAACGGAAACACCATCATCAGAGCCATCAAGCCGAGCAGCGCATAGTTCACTAGCTCAAACCCTATTTTTGTTTGTGATTTCATGTGCAATCTCCTTAAAACAAATAATTGTCGCTCGTTTTTTTAGCCAAATAATTCGATCCGAGTATGAGCACCAGACCCACAACCGATTTGAACAGTCCGACAGCGGCAGCAAAGCTGAAGTTACCCTGAAGCACACCCGCCTTGAACACGTACGTATCGAATACTTCGGCCACACTGTTGACCATCGGGTTACCCATAATGTACAGCTGGTCGAATGACAGGCTCATAATATGTCCAATCCGCAGCAGCAGCAGCACAACTACCGTACTCATCAGTGCCGGAATGGTGATCGATCTCATCTGCTGCCAGCGGTTTGCACCATCTACACGCGCTGCTTCGTACAGCTCAGGATTAATTCCGGCCAGTGCGGCGAGAAATATGATCGTACCCCAGCCCGCTTCCTTCCAGATGCTTTGCAGCGTAATCATTCCCCAGAACAGCTTGGTGTCCAGCAGCAGCTGTACCTTCGGAAATCCGAGGAAATGAACCAGTTGGGTAACGAGTCCCTCCGAGTTCATCAGTGTTATCGTCAGCGAGCAAATTACGACCCAGGATACAAAATGCGGTAAATACACAATCGTTTGCACCGTCCGTTGAAACCAATGGGAACGCACCTCATTCAGCAGTAAAGCAAGCACGATCGGCGTAGGGAAAAACAGCACCAGATTGAGCAGGCTGATCACGAGTGTATTGCGAAGCACCAGCCAAAAATCCGGATGCTTAAACAATCTCGCAAAATGTGCAAACCCTACCCAATCACTATGCAGGATACCTCCGAAAGGGTTGTAGTCCTGAAAAGCCAATACAATCCCGTACATCGGGACGTAATCAAATAGTAAAATAAAGGCCATACCAGGCAGTGCCAGCAAATACATATAGCGATCCGACCATAATTTCTTTTTTAGCTTGCTGCCGGAACGGACTGCTGCTTGGGGTCGCCTGCTGGTTGGAACCGATTCCGTTCTCATTGACATCATAATCACTCCCTGTAGAAAGCTCGGGTACGTCCCGATGATCCAGAACGTACCCGCTTGTCATCTTGCTATGCATTCCATTTCTCATTATTATTACTGTGACTATGACTGTGACATTACGATTACAGCAGCCAGATTCTACGGTCTGAGCTATTTTCCGTCGGTCGCAGCAATTTCCTCAATCCACTTCGCACCCTCGAAACGGTCATACCACTGCTTCACGATACCATCCCATTCCGACACGTTGATGTTGCCCATAATGACTTTGACAATGCTTGTGTTGATAAAAGCCTCTGCTTCCGCATTGTACTTCGCGCCTGTTGGTGAGAATGCAAAATCGAGCGGTTTTGGAATTTTCAAAAATTTCTCCAGCATTTTATTGCCATCGGCGACAATTTTTTGTGCTTCCTCGGAGTTTTTCTTGCTGACGAATACTTCCTCTGTCGGCTGCAGCGGCAGCGTAGCAATGAATGTACCCGGCATATCGCGGGAGATCAAGTCGCTTTTCACTTCAGTTTTGCCGTCTTTCTTCACAGAGTGGATGCCTTCCACCCCATATAAACTAAAGTTCTGTCCCTCAGGGCTGGCTCCAAAGTCAAACCATTCCATCAGCTTTTGCATTTTGGCCGGGTCTTGACCTGCCTTTTTGGATACAAACATACCGCCATAATTTACACGTCCTGTAGCTCCTTGCAAACCTGTAGTACCTTTGACAGGTTCAAACGGCAGCAGCTTTGCAGTAGGGTTCGCTTTTTTGAAATTATCCTCAAAATCATTAACACGGGACATATAATGGAAGAAAATACCCGCCTGTCCTTTGCCGACTACCTTCGATTCAGCTGTTCGGCCATCGGTTACCGCGAAGTCGGGGTCAATCAGACCGTCCTTGAACGCTTTGTTCATCCATGTTAAATACTCCTTAAAAGCCGGTGTCGCAAAGTTCGGCACGTATTTACCATCCGGCTGCTTTACCCATTTATCCTGAATGCCAAAGGGCTTCTGCAAGCCGCCTATTCCGACAAAAGCATTGTTCGCATAGCCAAGCTGTATGCCATAGGTATCTTTTTTACCATTTTTATCAGGGTCATTTAAGGTAAAGGCTTTAGCAACATTGTAGAGATCATCCAGAGTTTTGGGAGTCTGCAAGCCCAGATTATCGAGCCAGTCCTGGCGAATCAACGGCGCGTCGCCTGAGGCTACAGGGTTGCGGACGTTGGTCACGGCCCAGATCTTATTTTGATACCTTGTGATATCCAGATCCTTTTGCTTTTTCAGGTTCGGGTACTTATCAATGTAATCATCTAGCGGTACGATTTCACCGGCTTTGATCATACCAACAATAAAATCATCCATCGTCCGCCAAGCGAACGCATCGGGAATATCACCGGAGGCGATTTGTACACGGATTTTTTCCTTGTAAATCTCGTAAGCATTGACATTAAATTCGAATTGGATGCCCAATTTGTCCTGCAAATACTTCATCGCTTCATTGCTGTCGGCAGAAGTGCTTGGAATTGCATTACCGACGTCATACGCAAGCTTCAGCTTCACAGGACCGCTTGGCGCTTTAGCCGGTGTCGACGTATTACCATTAGCAGCTGGAACGGGTGGATTGCTGCCGCAGGCTGCCGTTACCCCTACTAATGCAGTCACAAGCATGGTGCTTACCGTACGTTTCAAAAAACGATTATTCGTGTTAATCCCTTTAGTCATCGTTGTTATTCCCCTTTTCGTTAACTATTCGATTGGCTGTGGATCTGGTGCTGCTTCGTTAACAATGTACAGCTGTGTGTATTGCTCAAGCAATGATCATTACGATCAAATCAATCGAATTTGAGCAAATGACCATTAAAAGCTATTGATATCGGTGTTTTCTTGCCAATTGTTGGCGGGTATCTTTATGCCTAAATCCGCTTTTTACGCGAAATGACACTTTCCATGCTATAATTTTACGGTTATATTTTTAATAGAAAGGGGAGAACCCTATGCAGCTGCAACGCTCCAAGAAGGTACAAACGCTGATCATCATGCTGCTGTTGGCCTCCCTCTGCATCACGGCAATGGGTTACACTGTGTACGTTGTTGCCACTAACACGTTAACACAAGAGGTGCAGAGTGCCTACCACGTATCTTTGCAGCGCACACAAGATCGGGTCGAAAGCTATTTCCGACAGATCGATCAATCCGTCCTTCAATTTGAAAAGCTTCCTGCTCTTCAATCGCTCATCACACCTGGGAAGGAAGAAAACAATCTTGAAATATTGACCCTTCTCGAAACGATGCTCCGCATCCAAACGTCGATTGACGACGTCGATAATATTGCGCTTTACCGTCTCAGCAACAAACGGCTGTACAGCACCAATCATCAGGTCAGCGACTTTCAAAATGATTACGAAGCCGTAATCGGCAAGTTTGAAGCGATGAACAAGGACACCGCCTTTTTCAATACAATCGTCAAGAAGGCACCTACTGCTGTCTATATCCGTAAGCTGCCGATTTTTCAAGCATCGAAGCCGCTTTATATGATCCTTCATCTGAATCAGCAGTTTTTCGATCACATATTGGGGTCAACGGACGAAGTGAAAGGCAATTATTTTATACTCGATGAATCGGGGCAAATGCTGCAAAATCGCGGTACGCTTGACAGTACAAGTCTAATGTTGAATGTGGTACCGGAGATTACACAAGGGCAAGCCAGCTCCAGAGAGCTGTTCGTCGCTCACCTGCCTCCCTCTTATAAAGGTTGGGTCTTTGGCTTTGCGATCCCCAATGATGAGCTGTTCACCAAGATCAACCGGATTCGCAATGTCGTGTTTATTTTGGCGGGTATTTTACTAGCCATGGCGGCCCTTGTAACGATTCTTTCCACTAATCGGCTGTGGCGGGGCTGGAGTGATATTGTGACCTTGCTGGATGATGCCACAGTTCAATCGGACAAAGAAGCAGGAGCAAGCAAGCGTGCACCTCGGGATGATGAATTCCGATCGATTTACGATAAAATGCAGCATATTAAAGAGACACGGGATGAGCTCAAGGAACAGGTTAAGGTGCTGACACCCGAAATTCGTGAAGCCTTTGTTCGTAACATGCTGCATAAAGGACTTCGTTCCCAAGAGGATCTGGACAAATGTGAAAGGTATCAAATTCCACTGCTGGCGGGTGGCTACGGCTGCTTGTGCGTTGAGATCGATCAGTATAAAAGTATGACCGGCCTCTATTCAGAGGTGGATCTGTATTATTTTGGCTATGGGTTGTCCATGGTGATCCAAGAAGTTATTGACGGGAAGGGCAAAGGGGTCGTCAGCAGCAGTGGCGAGGGCAGATTTCTGGCTCTGATTTCCTTGCCTGACGATGGTCTCGGACAGAGAACGGTGAAAGCTTCTATGCAGGAAGCCGCAAGTACGATCCGCGATTTTATCGAGCAATACTTTCCGTTCACGGTTTCTATCGGAATCAGTCTGGTGCGCAAGGATTACGCTTATTTGAGCTTGTCGTCGCAGGAAGCAGAAGATGCGCTCAAGCATAAGCTTGTAACCGGCACGAACGAGGTCATTCCCATTGATGAGTTTCAACAAAAGGATAACGAGAGTCAAACCACCGCACTGCCTGTCTCCTTCCGCGAGCTGGAAAATGACGTCATCTATGCCATTCGTTCACTCGATCCGACGCTGGCTTATCGTTATACGGATCAGTTGAGTACGCTCCAAGGCCTGCGAACCCTTAACTACCAATGGCTGCAAAGTCAGCTGACAGAAATGGTGTTCTCCATTTACAGAACGATAGGCAGCTCACTGCGCAAGCCCCCTGCCGAGCCGTTAATGGCTGAGCTGATGCAGCTCTCTACGCTTGAGGAATGGATCGGCTGGCTCAAGACGAACGTGATCGACCTGCTCTGCGCCGATCTGCAGCAGGAGCATATGGAGCATATGCATAAGGTGGCGAGCCAGCTCTCCATCTACATTCACGAGCATAATGAAGCCGATCTGCGACTGGAAGGCTGCTGCAAGGCACTGAATGTGCCCACCTCAATCGGCAAGCAAGCGTTGAAGGAGGTTCACGATACAACATTCTCGGATTACCTGCTGCACAGTCGCATAGTCAAAGCACAGAATTGGCTGCTTCACAGCGATATGAGCGTGGACGAGATGGCTTCGCGGCTGCAGTACAGCAATGCGCAAAATTTTTCGCGTACATTTAAGAAAACCGTCGGCGTCCCTCCGGGGCAATATCGTAAGGAGATACGGGAGCAGTCGAACGAAATTTAGAATCCTGGTGATGAATGAAGGATCCATAATGAACACAAATAAAAGCAGCCCGTTCCTCAATGGAATACGAGCTGCTTTTGTTACATTCATCGCTAACCCTATCTTACGAGACCTGAGCAATAAACTGCAGGGTCTCCAGTGTAATCGGTGTCCCTTCGTATATCGTGCTGCCATCTGCCAATAGAGTCAATGTATGGGGAGTTACGCTGTATGCATTGCCTTCTTGCAGCATCCCATTGATGAAAAGATTATTATAGCTATTGGTACCCAAGCCTGAAAAAGCGTTGATTAAATTCCCTGCATCGTCCGTGAACAAATTAGCTGGAAGCATTGCAGAGTCCGTAAGTACTAAATCTGCGGTTACTATATAATAATAACGATTGGCAACAGGTATGATGGTTACGATCGGGAGAGGGCCAGTTGGACCCGTTGCTCCAGTCGCACCTGTCTCCCCCCTTGGACCAGTCTTACCAGTCTTACCTCTCTTGCCTCTCTTGCCCGTCTTGCCTGTTAGACCTGTCTGACCCGTTTGGCCGGTTTGACCCGTTTGACCGGTTTGTCCAGTCAGACCCGTTTGACCCGGTTGACCTGTCTGATCGTCCATCATAATCCTCCTCCCTGTTTGGTTTTTTTCAAATTATTAAAGTATATGACAAATAAATCCACCCTGGCACGGTAAATGCCTCGATTGCACTATAACCTAACCATGAACATTTCATCAACTTCGGAATAGACACTATCCATAAAGGACCAGTGTCTATTTGTTTGCATTTTTATCTCTAAAATTGGATCCAGACGTACCCCATCAATCGATATGTTTCAATATTTGCTTGGCGAATAACGACCAGTCTTTACTATCCGTATTTATTTCTATTGTAGGAATCAACGACTTCTTGGATTGCTCTCGAAGCCTATCTTGAACTTTAAGCAGCTCGTCGCACTGGGCTGCCATATACGCCTTCGACTTACCCAGCCATTGGGCAGGTCTTCGGCTTTGAATCCTCTCTTCTACGGCTTCTGACGATATGGTTAGCAGAATCGTTATCGCCCCTAAGTCCACCAAGGTGCGCTCCAATTCTGTCACCTGAGTTGAGTCTTGGTCAGCAAAAGCGGCTCGATGATTCAGATGGAAACGCTCCAGCACGTAAAAGATACCTCTGCTTTGCCGTGATGCCTGCCCTAATGCTTCTGCCCACTGATTCAATTCCTGAAGCATGGCAACACGTTTATGTAAAAGCTCCAAATGCTCTTCTCTATGTAGAGCAACCAGTTCACCATGGACTCGGTTTAATATCTGGGAATAATGCTCACCGAGAATTACCACACTCCGTTCAGCCTGTTCTTCCTGTGCTTGAAGCAGCTTGAGCGCTTTTAATGTGGAGGTTTTCCCCGCATGGGAATATCCTTCCAGAATAACTCCCCTGAATTGTCCCATTAACAATCCACCGCCTTTATTCATAATGATGTTGAGCACCTGTTTAACCTATACACAATTAGAACACCTTATTATATAATCATTATAACAGTCAAATAGTATAACAAGGAGTGATTATACATGAGTAAACTGAATGAAATTGAGAGGAAGGTTACAAAGTTCGGTAACAGCCTCGGTATTACCATGACGGATGCTTTAAAACAGCTCGGACTTGAAGCAGGAGATACAGTACGCATTGATGTTCATCAAAGTGATGGAGAAATCGTCATCAAAAAAGTTAACAAAGTCGATCTTCCGACTGGAATCAGTACCGACTTTCTGGATACCCTCTCCCACGTCATGGAGAAGTATGACGAGACGCTAAAAGGATTAAAAGACAGATAATGAGTGAAATCCGTTATCTCTCCGTTCCAGAAGCCATAGCTATTAATATTGCCGTCATACAAAAATACAGTATCGGTGAGGATATTGGGGTAAAAGACAGCAGTCTACTGGAATCAGCCGTTTTAAGACCGCAATCATCAGCTTTTGGCGATGATGCTTATCAGACTTTGTATGAGAAAGCCGCAGCATTGTTCGAGTCTCTGGGTCACAATCACCCATTCCAAAACGCTCACAAAAGGACAGCCTTTACGGCTTTTGTTATTTTCCTGCATTACAATGGCTTCCGTTTTTCTATGGATCATAAAGCAGCCGAAGATTTTACCATAGATATGGTTAACCATAGACATTCCTTCAAAGAAATTGCCAGGATCATCGAGGAGCACTGTATAGCTTTAAAGTAAAGAAGAGATACCATCCCAAAAAAGAGACCCACATCAACGGGATGTGGGTCTTCATTATATATATCAATAAGGGGGGATACATGTAGTATAAGTGTGAATCCTTAATCCAAGATGAAAATTAGATTTCATTTTGATTACAGAACCACACTTAAGACAGGATGGACATGGCTTGTTGGACCGTTTCGGCGACAATGTCCTCAGCCCGTTGCCCGGAAGTCAGCAGCCTTGTCCCTTGTCCTGCCCACAAGGACATATAGTCAGCATTGTTGTGCTTGGCAGCGGCATTCCTGATATCCCGGGTCACCGTATTTTGCGTTGGAAAAGGAAGCGGCTCGATCCCGCTCGCATCCCATTGTCTAATAAACAAATTGCGGATTCCCCTTGCCGGACGACCGGAGAAGGCCTTGGTGATCACGGTGCTTTCTTCCGTGCTTGCCAATAGAGCTTGCTTATAGGTATCATGCGCTCCGGATTCTACAGCCGTTAGAAAACGCGTGCCCATTTGTACACCCTGGGCTCCAAGCGCAAGCGCGGCGACAAGCCCCCGTCCATCCATAATACCTCCAGCAGCAATAACCGGAATTTTAACGTGATCAACTATTTGCGGTATTAAAGAAAACGTACCAATATTGGCACCTACGGGATGCTCCTTCACATCGAACGTTCCCCGATGTCCGCCTGCTTCGCTTCCTTGAGCGACAATACAATCACAGCCAGCCTGCTCAGCCAGTATAGCTTCACGCACTGTCGTGACCATCGTGACAATTCGTATACCAGCAGACTTCGCTTGCTGAACGAACGGTTCTGAAAGTACACCGAACGCTGTGCTGATGACCGGAACCTTTTCCTCCAACACAACGGCAAGCTGCTCCTGAAAATGATCGGGTGTGCTTACGGGTTCTTGTGTTGCATGAGTAACTCCAAGCACATTGCGCAGCCGGTTGAGCTCACCTTGCACTTCCCCTATTCGGGTATTGTTATCCGGCACTTGTATCGCAAACAGGTTAACGGCAAAAGGTGCATCTGTTAGCTGACGAATTTCACGTATCGCTTCGCGAATCGCCTTCGGCTCCATGTAAGCCGCTCCGAGCGTCCCCAGTCCACCTGCGTTTGACACGGCGGCCACCAATTTAACCGTTGATGGACCTCCTGCCATACCTGCCAGAAAGATCGGGTAACGGATATTAAACAACTGACAAACCTCTGTCTTCAGTTGAATGCTCAATGTGCTTCCTCCTCATAAACTGATTACGGCAAAACACTCCCATCCTCAACATCGCTAGTATAGAACGAAAAGAAACACAAGTAAAATGATACGAATTGCTTCATGACTTCCATTGAATTTCAAGCAAAATTTTTATAAATTCAATTCGTTGAAATCGGCGCAGCCAAGCGGCTTTATCTCCTTACAGCCTCTCTTTTCGACTTCATATCGGAATTTCTTTCAAAAAAAATGCAACGTTTCTCGATAAATGGAGTCTAATGATATAACGCTTGCTGTCGAATAGGAGGTCATGCCGGCAAATCAACGTTTCAACACACACTTGAACCCTTAATGAAGGAAATGCCCGTAACTGTCGAATTGTCCGTATCTGATGATGGTATAGCGTCACAACCAACTATGAAAGTTTTTTTAGAGGTGAATGATGAAATTGAAGTGGATGTATACCCTTTTATTGCTGCTCATCGCATTTATGCTTCCTGCTATGGCATCTGCTGCTGCTCCTGTAAATTCCGCCGCTGGCGTCCCTTTATTTTTTAATGGAAAAGAACTGAAGCCCGAGGTGGCCCCCCGCATTATTAAAGATGTCACCATGGTGCCTGTCCGGATTATTGCTGAGGAGCTTGGCTCCAAGGTAACCTGGAATCAGGAAGCTCAGAAAGTAACGATAACCAAAAATACGCAAAAAATCGAAATGGTCATCAATCAGCTCACGGCTACCGTAAACGGGGATAAATACAAGCTGGATTCAGCCCCTTTGCTAATTGAGGGAAACACGCTGCTGCCCGTTCGATTTATTGCCGAAAATATGGGCATCGACGTGAGCTGGAACGACGTCAAGAGAGCTGTCTACCTGAATGAAAAAGTCGCTCAGACTACGCCAACGCCTGATACACCGGGCCAACCTGTTGATGTAACGGACAAGACTGCTACGGATAAGCCCGTTTCGGTTGCCAATGGCAATTCTTCCTTGTCTACAATCAAGAAGATCGATATGACGGCCTCCCAGTTGCTAATCAAGGCGGACACGGGGGAATTAAAGCCCACGCTGTTTACTTTGAAAAATCCTGAACGGATTGTTCTGGATATTCCTAATGCAACACTCGATCCGACCCTCTATAAGGATGAGGCTAACAAAAGCGGTACAACTGTGTCCGCCAATGTGTATGTGAGCAATGTGCGCTACTCCCTGTATGCGACCAGTCCCTCCACTGTTCGGATCGTATTGGATATGAAGGACTCGATGGATTTGAACTGGATTTCCGGAATGGGTACGGCCTCTTTAGTCGGCAGCATCCAGAAACCAGCCAAATATCGAGTTGTCATTGACCCTGGTCATGGAGATCAGGATCCCGGCGCGAAGGCCTCCAATGGCAGCAACGAAAAAACCTTTAACCTTTCTATGGGGCTGAAGGTGTACAAGCTGCTCCAGCAGGAAGCCAATATTCAACCTTATATGACGCGTAACGATGATACCTTTATTCCATTGGATGATCGTGCCAAGTTTGCGAATGACTTGAATGCCCATGTTTTTGTTTCCATTCACGGGAATAGCTATTTGGCGACATCTACAGGAACTGAAACGTATTATTACAAATCGGATAGCACCGAATTCGCCAAAATTATGCACAAGCATTTAGCAGCGGCAACGGGACTTGCTGATCGCGGTGTGCGTCAAGAGCCCTTCCGTGTGGTTAAAGTAACTAATATGCCGGCTGTACTGCTGGAGGTTGGTTATTTGTCCAATCCAAAGGATACCGCATTGATGTTTAACGAGGATTTCCAGAACAAGGTTGCTGGGTCGATTGTTGCAGGTATCAAGGAACAGCTTAACATCAAGTAAGTCAGAATCGCATGTGTAGAAAAAGGTGGTGGTCTTGATGAACAAACATACAATCATCGGATTCGTTCTGACAGGAGCAATTGCCATGGCCTTATCCGGCTGCGGACAAAAGCCTGCGAGCAGTGGGATGACCTCTCAAGGCTCAAGCGGACAGAATCCGGTAAGCAGCAGTGTAGTACCTCCCACTTCCAAGCCGGAGGTTACTCCTACACCTACGCCGGTCGAGAGTAAGCCCATCCAAGCCCAGATCAAAGCCTATTATGGTGATGAGCAGGCGACCAAGCTGGTGGAGAAAGAAGTAACCATCAACTATCCGGAGGACAAGGAAAAGTACACAACCGCGCTATGGACGTTGAAAAAAGCTCCTGCGGACAGCAAGCTGGTCCCTTTGGCTGATGCACTTGGCTTTAAATCTGCCGTATTAAAAGATAAAAAGCTGACGCTGGACATCACGATATCCGGAGAAGGACGTCTCGGTGCTCCGGGAGAGGCTATGCTGCTGCAGGCTATCCAAAAAACCTTATTTCAATTCCCCGAAGTCGATTCCATCGATATTTTAGTGGACGGCAAACCGGTTGAATCGCTAATGGGCCATATGGACCTGCCTCATCCGATAAAACGAGTAAAGTAAGAGAAGCTCCTGAACGTCTTATCTCCAAAAAAAGCCCGATCCAAATCCGTCCTGTTAACCGGGACGTTGGATCGGGCTTTTTTCTTTGTTATAGACTACTCCTTAGCGAGACACCGGTACTGTTCTTTCAGAATCCTTTCATTGAGTTCTGTTACAATGTCTATCATCGAAACCGAACAGCTTGGGAGGAAAGAACGCTATGAAAAAAATCGCTATACTCGTTTGACGGCACTTCTTTGTATAAGCTCATGGATGGGAAAAGCAGCTTTTGTCATAATGAAGAGATTCAACAATGGATCGAGGGTGGGGAAGAATGGGAGATAGAAGGAACGCTTCTGTGAAGTTCAAAATACGGTCAACGATGAGATTCATTTGTCTGCTTCTATTGGCAGTTTTGGTGTATTTTCCTGTTGCTTCTGGCACAGCGGAAGCGGTAGCTACGGGGGTAACAGACGGTACTTATGATTTCGGTGGTACCTTGGCGGCATATGACGGTACCTACAAGAAGACAGGCGACAAGTTTCTTGTGAGCAAAGATCTTGTGAAAAGCGGAACAAGTCTATGGCCGCAAACACAAGTGGATGGAAATAATCCCGGGTATATGGAACTCACTGCTGAAGGGACTTCCACGCTTGGAAGCTTTACATTTCAGGATTTAGGCTTTAGCACTACGGTCAGCAAGGGTCTCAGTTTTAATTTATTTCACATCACTTTTTACGATTCAAAGGGCAATATGACCTTTATGAATAATTATGGTTCTGGGGGTAGCTGGTCAAATATTGGGACAAGTACAGTTAAACTTTCCTCGTTATTCAATTCAAATAAACCTTTTCAGAAAAATGATGTGCGACGTATTACAATATTATGGATATTTTCGGATAATTCGGACCCATCCAGATTTAAGCTGGACAATATCAGTATTGCCAATGTTCAAAAGGGTAAATTCTCAGTTGACTTCAACAGCAATGGCGGTTCGGCGGTTAGCAGCCAGAATGTGGTTTTTAACGAGAAAGCAACTGCACCCGTGAATCCGACGAGGACGGGCTATACATTCGGAGGCTGGTACACGGACGAAGGCTTGACGAAAGCCTTCTCATTTGGCACAGCAATTACTGTGAATACGACGCTGTATGCCAAGTGGACACTCATAAATTACACGGTAGCGTTCAACAGCAATGGCGGTACGGCCGTGAGCAGCCAGTCGGTAGGCTCCGACGGCATTCCGAATAAACCTGCTGATCCTACGAGGACGGGCTACACATTCGGAGGCTGGTACAAGGATGCGGGCTTGACGACAGCCTACGCATTCAACACGGCGATCACAGGAAATACGACGCTGTATGCCAAGTGGACGTTGAACAATTACACGGTAACGTTCAGCAGCAATGGCGGTTCGGCGGTGGTCAGCCAGACGGTGAGCTACAACAGCAAGGCCACGACGCCTACGGCTCCGACGAGGACAGGCTATACGTTCGGGGGGTGGTACAAGGAATCGGGCTTGACGACAGCCTTTGCATTCACCACAGCGATTACAGGGAATACGACGCTGTATGCCAAGTGGACGTTGAACAATTACACGGTAACGTTCAACAGCAACGGCGGTACGGCGGTGGTCAGCCAGACGGTAGGCTACAGCAACACGGCAGCAACACCTACAGCTCCAACGAAGACGGGTTATACGTTCGGGGGGTGGTACAAGGAATCGGGCTTGACGACAGCCTACTCATTCACCACAGCGATCACTGGGAATATAACGCTATATGCCAAGTGGACATTGAACAATTACACGGTAACGTTCAACAGCAACAGCGGTACGGCCGTGAGCAGCCAGACGGTGGGCTACAACAACACGGCAGCAACGCCTACGCCTCCGACGAGGACAGGCTATACGTTCGGGGGGTGGTACAAGGACTCGGGCTTAACGACAGCCTTTACATTCACGACGGCAATCACGGGAAATACGACGCTGTATGCGAAATGGACGGTAACCAATTACACGGTAACGTTCAACAGCAACAGCGGTACGGCCGTGAGCAGCCAAACGGTGGGCTACAACAGTATGGCCACGACGCCTACGGCTCCGACGAGGACGGGTTATTCGTTTGGAGGCTGGTACAAGGATACGGGGTTGACGACAGCTTTTGCATTCACCACAGCGATTACAGGGAATACGACGCTGTATGCCAAGTGGACACCGAATAATTACACGGTAACGTTCAACAGCAATGGCGGTACGACCGTGAGCAGCCAGACGATAAGCTACAACAATACCGCCTCGACGCCTACGGCTCCAACAAA
The DNA here is from genome assembly GCF_038000305.1 of Paenibacillus sp. FSL H8-0034. Lineage (NCBI taxonomy): Bacteria > Bacillati > Bacillota > Bacilli > Caryophanales > Paenibacillaceae > Paenibacillus > Paenibacillus sp. FSL H8-0034. The sequence continues at coordinate 990,199 of NZ_JBBOBS010000001.1, read as the reverse complement.
AACGGGCTATACGTTCGGAGGCTGGTACAAGGATGCGGGCTTGACGACAGCCTTTGCATTCACCACAGCGATTACAGGGAATACGACACTGTATGCCAAGTGGACGTTGAACAATTACACGGTAACGTTCAGCAGCAACGGCGGTTCGGCCGTGAGCAGCCAGACGATAGGCTACAACAACACCGCCTCGACGCCTACGGCTCCGACGAGAACCGGCTATACGTTTGGAGGCTGGTACACGGACACAGGGTTGACGACGCCTTTCGTATTCACCACGATGATCACAGGAAATACGACGTTGTACGCCAAATGGGTATTGAACTACACAGTAACGTTCAGCAGCAATGGCGGTACGGCCGTGAGCAGCCAGATCATAAATCAAAACAGCACAGCAACAGCGCCTGCCAATCCAACAAAAACGGGCTATACGTTCGGAGGCTGGTACACGGATGCAGGCTTGACAACGCCTTTCGTATTCACAACGGCGATTACTGGAAATAGGACGCTATATGCCAAGTGGACAGCAAATAGTATTACGGTAATGTTTAACAGCAACGGTGGTACGACCGTGAGCAATTTGCCGGTGAGCTACAATAGCACGGCCACGGCACCTGCTGATCCAGTGAAGACAGGCTACACGTTCGGGGGCTGGCATGCAGACGAACTCTTGACTACGCCCTTCCTATTCACCACGGTTATCACAGAGGATACAACGCTGTATGCGGGGTGGGCGACGAACAGCTACGCAGTGACGTTCAACAGTAACGGCGGCACTTCCGTGAACAGCCTGGCGGTGAGCTACGGCAGCATAGCTACTGCACCTGCCAATCCGACAAAGGCGGGCCATACCTTTGAAGGCTGGTACACGGATGTAGGGTTGACGACAGCTTTCGCATTTACCACAGCGGTTACAGAGGATATGGCTCTGTATGCGAACTGGACGACGGACAATTACACGGTGACGTTCGAGAGCAACGGCGGTACGACCTTGAGCAGCCAGGCGGTGAGCTATAACAGCATGGCTACGGCACCTGCTGATCCGACGCAGACTGGTTACACGTTCGGAGGCTGGTATGTGGACGCAGGGTTAACGACACCTTTCGTATTCACTACGGCGATTACAGGGGATATGACGCTGTATGCCAAATGGACGATGGATAGTTACATCGTGACATTCGACAGCAACGGCGGTACATCCGTGAGCAGCCAGGCGGTGAGTTACAACACCACGACTACTGCACCTCCTAGTCCGGCGAAGGCGGGCCATACCTTTGAAGGCTGGTACACGGACGCAGGCTTGACGACACCTTTCGTATTCACCACGGAGATTACAGAGGATATGATACTGTATGCGAACTGGACAACGGATAGCTACACTGTGACGTTCGACAGCAACGACGGTAGTGCAGTGGATAGTCTGACGGTGAGCTATAACAGCACGGCCGCGGTACCTGCCAATCCGACGAAGGCGGGCCATACCTTTGAAGGCTGGTATACGGACACAGGCTTAACGACAGTTTTCACATTTACGACCGCGATTACAGGGAATATGGCACTGTATGCGAACTGGACGACGGACAGTTACACCATGACGTTCGACAGCAACGAAGGATCGACAGTGAATAGTCTAGAGGTAAACTACAACGGCACGGTCACGGCACCTGCCGATCCCGTGAAAACAGGTTACACATTCGGAGGCTGGTATGCGGACGAACTCTTGACGACACCTTTCGTATTCACCACGGCTATCACAGAGGATAAGACGCTGTATGCGGGGTGGGCTACGAACAGTTACGCAGTGACGTTCAACAGCAACGGCGGCTCGTCCGTGGGTAGCTTGGCGGTGAGCTACAGCAGCACAGCCACAGCACCTACCGACCCGATAATGACAGGTTACACGTTTGAAGGCTGGTACACGGACGCAGGGTTGACGACACCTTTTTCATTCATCACGGTGATTACTGAGGACACGACGCTGTATGCGAAGTGGACAACGGATAGCTATGCGGTGTCATTCGACAGCAACGGTGGTACGGCAGTGAGCAGTCTGGCGATTAGCTATAACAGTACGGTCACGGCACCTGCTGATCCAGAAAAGTCAGGCTACACGTTCGGAGGTTGGTATACAGACGCAAGCTTGACAACAGTATTCACTTTTACCACGGTGATTACAGAGAATACAACGTTGTATGCGAAATGGGCAACAGACAGTTATGCAGTAACGTTCATCAGCAACGGCGGTACGTCAGTGGGCAGTCTGGCAGTGAGCTACAACAGCACGACTACTGCACCTGCTGATCCGACGAGGATAGGTTACACGTTTGAAGGCTGGTATACCGACGTAGGTTTGACGACAGCTTTCACATTCACGACGGCGATTACAGGGAATACAGCGCTGTATGCGAAGTGGACAACGGACAGTTATGATGTGACGTTCGACAGCAACGAAGGTTCGGCGGTGAGCAGTCTGGCGGTGAGCTACAACAGCACGGCCACAGTCCCAGCAGACCCGACGAAACCAGGTTACACATTCGCAGGCTGGTATGCGGACGAAGAGCTGACGACGCCTTTCCTATTCAACACGGCGATCACAGCGGATACAACGCTGTATGCGAAGTGGGCTACGAACAGTTACGCGGTGACGTTCATCAGCAACGGCGGCACGGCCATTAGCGGTCAGGCGGTGAGTTACAATAGCATGGCCGCGGCACCTGCTGATCCGACGAAGTCGGGCTATACTTTTGAAGGCTGGTACACGGACGCAGGTTTGACGAAACCTTTCACTTTTGCATCAATAATCACGGGTAATACGACGCTTCATGCAAAATGGACGACAAGTAGTAGCGCAGACTTGAGCAACTTGATAGTTTCAGACACGCTTCTAAATCCGAACTTTGCAGCCAATACAACGAGCTATACGGCGAATGTTATTAACGGCATCAGGTCAGTCACCGTGACGGCATGGGTGTACGAAAGCCATTCCGTCATAAAAGTGAACAACGTGGCGGTTACAAGCGGTCAAGCGACTGAAGCAGTTAATCTGAGCGAGGGAAACAATACGATCATTGTGGATGTGACGGCACAGGATGGTACGACTAAAGCCTATTCCGTCACAATTATGAGAGCCCCGGAAGCTCCTGTTGGACTCGCAGTGGTGGCCAGTGATGGAATGGCAACGTTAAACTGGCAAAGTGTGCAGGGATCTGTTTCCTATAATGTGTACGGAGGAACAACTTCCCGCTCCTACGGCACATCTCCTATAGGAACCGTAAGTGGTGCAACATACAGTTATGTGGCATCAGGTCTGACAAATGGTACAAGCTATTACTTCACGGTCATGGCAAACAGCACGGGAGGAAACAGTCTGTACTCCAATGAAGTCATCGCCATGCCGCTTAGTGGGGATACGAGCTTGAAAGGCTTGAACTTAATCGGCGCTACACTAAGCCCAACGTTTGAGCCAGGAGTCTTTTCATACACCACTATTGTACCGAGCAGCATGGCTGCATTAACTGTGACGGCAGCCGTATATGAGAAAAACGCGACAGCAAAAATCACAGTGAATGGTATAGAGATTATGGACGACCAGGTAACCTTGAATATGGGCAGAAACACGATCAGTATTGTGGTCACAGCACAGAACGGCATGACGAACACTTATGTAGTGACGGTGGATAGACTATTTTCCAAGTCAGGTTCATCGAGCTCTGGGTCAAATCAAATCGGAGACGAGCAATTGGTGCAAGTGCAACCACAGGAGCAAAACGAAATTCAGCTGATGATCGATGACAAGTCTTATAGTCAGATCGTGAGTACCAGTATGACTGGGGAGCAGAATTTGACGATAACGATAGATGCTGCCCAAATGCAGGAGTTTCTAGAGAAAACAGAAATTATATCGGTTGTCAGTATGCTAATTCCCTCCAAGGTGGACAGCATTTCCGTGCTTCTGCCCGGAGATATAGTTAAAGCGATGGAAAGAAAGCATATCATATGGGAAGTTCGCACGCCTAATGGAAATTACAGTCTGCCTGCATCAGAAATAGGAATCGACCGTTTAGCTGCACAGTTTGGAACAGCAGCATTGAAGGATATTATCGTGCAGGTACGTATCGGGAAGAACCAGTTCAACTGGGACAAATGGAATGCAAATGGAGCCGGTAATCGTCAGTATACCTTTGTGGGGCAGCCGGTTGATTTCCAAATAACTGCCACATATAAAGGAAATACAGAGATAGTAAGCAAGTTCTTCTCGTATATCAAACAGGAAATCCCGCTGCCCGACGGGACAGAGCTGAATGAGGTCACAACGGCTGTTGCGATGAATGAGGATGGGACGTTACACCATGTACCTACGTACTTGAGGTCAAAAGACGGGAGTTACTTCGCAATAATCCATAGTTTAACGAATAATGTTTACGCTCTTATTAAAAATCAAAAGACGTTTGCGGATGTGGATAAGTATTGGTCAAAAAATGAGGTGAATGATTTGGCTTCGCGGGTCATCGTGAACGGGGCCAATGAAACGCAATATGATCCGAATAAAGCAGTGACACGAGCAGAGTTCGCAGCGATTATTGTGAGAGCATTGGGGTTATCCGACACAGGAGGCACTGCTGCATTTACAGATGTGCAATCCGGCGACTGGTATGCAGGGGCTGTGTCAAAGGCACAGGAATACAGTATCATCAATGGATATGAGAATGGAACGTTCCGTCCTGCGAACACCATCACACGCGAGGAAGCGATGACCCTTGTCATGCGGGCGATGAAGCTGACGGGACTGGAAACAGCTATGAGCACGACAGATATCTCAGAGACATTATCCATGTTTTCGGGGAGCGAAGCTATAAGCGCATGGGCTAAACCTGCTGTTGCTTTGGCAGTGAAGAATGGAATCGTGGGCGGCACCGATGCTGGATTGATGCCTGGGAGTGATATTACAAGAGCGGAAACGGCTGCCATCGTTCAGCGAATGTTGAGGAAGGCTAAGCTAATTGATTGATTAATTGAGAGCAAAGCAGTTCTTCAAACGTGTGCATACTTACACAAAAGGCTTCGCCGTCCCATTTGGGGTAGCGAAGCCTTTTGTGGTTCATACATATCCGTCTATTCCGTATCGGTTTGATCATATACAGCTGTATGATGACATGGAAATGTCGCTGATCATCGTCTTCTCCGTGATTAATAGGATAAACTCATTAATCGGCACTAACGACGTATCCAGCTCCAAATCCGCTTGAAATCCTCTAACTAATATCCAGTTTTATCCTGGTAATTGCTCACGTTAAAAAGGCCAACCATAGCCGTCTGGTTGACCTTGAAATATTTGTTATAGATGGATAAGAAGGCTTAACGACCGAGCCAGCCTCCATCCACAGCCAACATGTGACCATGCACGTAATTGGATGCCTCTGAAGCCAGATAGACAACAGCCCCTTTAAAATCATCGGGATTGCCCCACCGCTCTGCCGGAATCCGATTCAGGATTTGTGTACTGCGGACCGGATCGTTGATCAATGCCTCATTCATATCTGTTGCTATGTAACCGGGAACAATGGCATTCACATTTACGTGATGCTTGGCCCACTCATTCGCCAGCGCTTTCGTTAACTGGGCTACCCCGCCCTTGGCAGCCGCATACGCCGGAACTGTAATTCCACCCTGATAAGACAGCAGGGAGGCGGTATTAATAATCTTTCCTTTACCCCGCGGCACCATATGACGACCTGCTTCCTGGCATAGAGTCCACACGACCTTCAAATTAATTTGCAGCACGTCATCCCAATCCGATTCCAGGAAATCGACGGCAGGTGAACGGCGTTGAATACCTGCGTTGTTGACCAGAATATCCAGCTGACCGAATTGCGATACCGCCTCGGGCACTGCGGACTTTACCTGAAGTGGCTTGTCCAAATCGCAGGGTATAATCAGACACTTCCTGCCAAGCTTCACGATCTGCTCCTGCAGCTCTGTCTGCTCGGGGCTTCGCTGAAGCAAAGCAATATCTGCACCCGCCTCTGCCAAGGCCAGAGCCATCGACTTTCCGATTCCCCTCGTTGCTCCCGTTATCGCGGCTACCTTGCCTTCCAAACTAAATAAATGGGTTCCCATTTCTTCTCTCCTTATCACTCTAGGGATGGAACAGCACTTTAATCGAAACATCAGGATTTTCCATCAAATGAAAACCCTCTTCAATCTGTTCAAGCGGTAGCTCATGGGAAATGAGCGGGGCTACATCAATGGCTCCACTATGCAACAGGTTGATCGCCTTGGCAAAATCACTCTTGCTGCAGCAGCGCGTCGTCGTTAATGAGATTTCTCTATAATGCATCGCTGCCAAATCAATCGTGGGCGCTTGCTTGAATACACTGACCACAACAATTTGCCCTTGAGTTTTGACCGTTTCAATCATTTGCTTGGCTGTGATTTGGTTACCTGCTACCTCAAACACGACTTCGGCGCCATTCCCGTCTGTTCGTTTCAATATCTCTTCAGTCACGTTGACTTCCTTAGCGTTCAAGGCGGTAAGTCCAAGCTGCTCCGCCTTGGCCAGACGATACGAGCTGATATCGGAGATCAGCACCTGGCCTGCTCCTGCCTGTTTGGCGATCATGCCGGTGAGCAAACCGATAGGCCCCGCGCCCAACACCACCACATGATCCCCGACCTTCAGATTGGAACGGCGAACCGTATGGACAGCTATAGCTACAGGCTCTGCAAGCGCTGCATGTGCATCCGATAAACCTTCAGGAATCCGGTGAAGCCTGTCGAACGGAACCGCTACATATTCCGCGAAGCCGCCGTGCTTGTCGATACCGATCAGCTTCAAGGTTTTACACACATGAGACGCACCGGCGAGGCATGCCTCACACTTGCCGCAGCTTAGAGTTGGCTCTATAACCACACGATCCCCTACAGCCCAATCAGACTCACCCTGCAGCCTTTCGATCCTTCCAGAAAACTCATGTCCCATCGCAAGCGGGGCTTTGGCTCTTGGATGCTTGCCCGCATAAATCATCATATCAGTTCCGCAAATCCCTGCAAAGGCTACCTTAATCAGCGCCTCTCCAGGTTGTAGATCGGGCACTGCAATTTGACCGGCCAGCACCTTCTTTTCAGAAATATATAATCCTGCTTTCATCATCATTAGGCTCTACTCCTCTATATTCATTTGGGAAGCTTTCTTCGAGCAGAGGATTGGGCTGCTGCCTTCCCAAACCTTGACTTCACATTCCTTTTGAATGACTTCCAATGTATCTTGTATACTTGTCGACAACTTAAGTATAAAGAATTATTTAAGGCTTGTAAATACCATTTATCATAACGTAAGCCTTAAAATAAGCTCTCATCCACTGATTTCTTCGTATCCATAAAATGCTCCTGAATGATCTTGCTCATATTGGAAGCATCGCGTGAAACAAGCGCCTCCACGATCAGCTTATGCCGGTGAATCAGCGGCTGGATTTCCTCCTTATGCTTCGAGAATCGCCGCTCCGTTGCCACCAATAGAACCGTGAGGATGACATAACGAATGTTATTCCACAAATATAAAATCCGGCTGTGATGAGCGCTTAAAATAATCGTTTCGTGAAACAGCAAATCATAATAGGCAAATTGCACAGGATCATCGTGGCTTGCTGCCAGCTCCATTTTGTCCACAATCTGCTGCAGCTGCTTGATCTTCTGCTCATCATAAGCGCTGGAAAGCTTCTGAACCGCGAACCCCTCGAACAGAAAACGGACATCATTCAATTCTTCCATATCCTTGGATTTAAGACCAATGACCACGGCACCCATGCGCTCCATCCGAATCAAGCCCTCATTGGATAAAATTTTGAGGGCATCGCGAATCGGTGAACGGCTGGTTCCAAATTCCGCGGCCAGCACATTTTCCGTTATCACCGTATCAGGCGCCATCGTTCCATTAATAATCCGCAAACGAAGCTCACTGGAAATTTTTTCACCCAGGGAAGCCCCCTGCAGCCACATTGCCGGAAATTGCATCCGTTTCACCTCATCTTGTGTACTTGTCGACTATTTAGTCTTTCTATCATACCTGAAGTGAGCATGTCATGCCAGATTTCGTAACTTGCAAAAATCTGGTGAGACAACTATTAGTTCCACTGTAGCTGCATTTAGGTACCTCAATATTGTTACCCTGCGGGAAGATCAATCCATTCATTTAAATTGAACAGATAGAGTGCTTTATAAAATAAATATAAAATATATTTCAAATATATTTAGATCACAAAAAATAATTTTTTTGATATAATTACAACATATTTCAACAATATACGACTTTTCCAAACCTCAGTTATTTCCATTCTTCTCACATCTACCAGCCTCATATGACATCCAGGAAAGGAACATCCTTAATCAATCTCAACCTTTCAGAATTTCAATTTTCGTCGACCATCAATTTCACCAATTTCGAAATTGTCCTTTATGCTATTTCTCAACAAATTTCAACTAAATTTTTTCTGAAGTCTACTATAAGACAACAAGGAGAGCTACTAGATGCCGTCTAACCCGACAAGCAAGAAATGGTCTTTGACTGCAAAAATAGGGGTATTTGCGAGTGCAATTAGTTTGGTTTTTCCATTCGTTTCCATTCCAAATCCGGTTCACGCAGAGACGGTTAAAGTCAAGGCTATTGTGACCGATAGCATGAGCTGGGCCACACGCAATATCTCGGCTGATACTGATACCCAGTTTACTTTTAATATTTCGAAACGGTTTAAAGACTATAGTGGCCTAACGCTGGTTTCCAGTGATAGCAGCATGGCTTCAGGCTCAGTCACAGGAAACATAGCGACGATTACAATATCCAAGCCCGGGTCCCCCGTATTTACACTGAGCGGAACCGATGGCGACAATAATATGATAACGGATACCTTTGGTGTGAAGATAACCAAGCTGGGCGACTTTACAGGTGACGGACTGGTGACGACTGCAGATGCATTATTCATCTCTCGATACCTTGCCGGTAAGGAAACTGTAAGTGAAGATGAAAAACTGATGATGGATATTAACGGGGACGGTAAGATAACCAATGCCGACGCTGTCGCTCTTACCACCTCTTATGTCGGAGGAAAGGATGCAAACTCCGGAGTCACCAGCTATACCGCTATATTCCAGGATATTAATGATCTGCCGCTGGCTCTTGGAGTGAATATAACTGGTCTTGCAGAGATTGACAAAGTCGTAACAGGCGCCTACAGATACTTCGATGTGGAGGAAAAACCGGAGGCCCAAAGTCTATTACAATGGTACAGTGGCGATAATGCTGACGGTAGTGATAAATCAGAAATTTCAGGAGCAAATTCAAGCACTTATACAGTCAAGCAGCAGGATGTCGACAAGTACCTGTTCTTCGGTGTCACCCCGGTCGAGAGCGGTATAGTTGGTAAACAAGTTATCAGCGCCGCAAGTGCCAAGATTGCCGGTACAACAGCTCCCACTTTTGCGAGTCTAACGCCTGATAATGGCTTATCCAACGTTGATGCGACAATCTCTTTGATCAGCATTACTTTCAATAAAGATATCTTCGCATTGAACAAAAATATCACGATACGTAAGTTTTCCGACAATTCAGTCGTGACTACTCGCAAGGCAAATGAAACAGGCGTAGCTGTTGCAGGTAACAAAGCGGATATAACCATTACCGGATTAGAGGAAAATACTGCCTATTACGTTGAAATTGATGAAGGTGCGTTCAAGGACGCTTCAGGTAATTCGTTTGCGGGTATAAGCGGCAGCAGCACGTGGAAGTTTACAACGGTAGACAACCCGCCGACACTGATAAGTTCGATTCCATCTAATGGTGCTGTGGGGATAAATTCGTCAATGAGCTCCATCAGTATGACCTTCAGTGAGAATGTGACTGCAGTGAGTGACAAGAAAGTTAGGATTTATACCTCTTCGGATAATAACGAGGTTGCCAGCTATTTTGCTAATGATCTAAATAATGTCACGATCAGCGGCAAGCAAGTGACGATTAAAGCACCAGCTTTGCTCGCCAGCACAAGCTATTATGTAAAAATCGATGCAGGTGCGTTTTTCGATGCTTCTAGTAATCCTTATGCAGGTATAACGAGCAATAGCGGATGGACATTTACAACATCGGCAACGGTTGCTGCCACAATGACAGCCGAGACAGACCCAGCTTCGCTAAATCAGGATAATTTGGATGCAGCACTCATTACGCTGAGTGTGACAGGCGACTCTTTCAAGGATGATGCCGAAGCTGCAGACTTTACTCTAAACAATGCTCCAGCCGGATTAAGTATTGCATTAGCCTTCGTGAGCGACGGAAAAGCTTACCTACTGCTGGAACATGATTGGGTCAGCTACACACCAAGCATTACAAATTTCAGTATCACAGCGAAGGCAAGTGCGATGACCCAAGGCGCAGCTGTCACTTCGAATGTTATGACTATAGACACGGTAGTACCAACGTTGAACCTTTTCTTTTCCGAATATGTAGACGGTGGAGACGGTCAAATTGCTATTGAGCTTTACTATAAGGGGGATGGTAATCCCAGCCATAAAGCTGAAGGCTATGAAATTGAAGTGCAGAAATATATGAAGGCAACCAACACAATTCAGAAATCAACTCGTTCCATCTTTCCAGTGGTTCCAGCAGATCCCTATATCATCCTAGCTTCTAGCTTTTATAATGCTATGGATGATACTCCTATCAATGCTTTTAATGATGATTTTCCCATGTTCAATCCAACTCAATTTGAAATGACTGCGCTTATTCTTAAAAAGAATGGTCAAATCATTGATGTACTTGGAACTCCCGATGCTACTGATGCAATACCGATTCTAGCCGATGGAGGAACGCTGGTTCGCAAACAGGGAACTATAGGCGGTATGAGCAGCTTCGCACTTAATCACTGGATCAGATATCCAAAAGGAACTTATCAATACCTTGGTAGCCATACTCCATAAACAATAGTCATCCTTGAAAGGAAAGAGAGGTCAACTCATGCCAGTTCGAAATAAATGTTCCAGTACACCATGGACAGGGTTAGGCGTACTGTTATTCTTAATAACCATCATGCTCATCCATCCTTTTCAAGCTTCGGCAGCTCCGGCTGGCGCACAAGTCTTCATCTCACCGGTAACAGGAGTTGTCGGTCAACAAGCAGATGTTGTTGTATCGATAGCTCCGAGCTCCGAGGTTGCAGCATACGGCCTGCAGATAAACTATGATAAAAATGTATTGGAGGCTGTCAGCATCACACCGAAATACGGCAATCCATCCGAGACCGAATGTGTGAATGACAATAATGGCTGTTTCCAATCTCTCATACACGCAGCGTCCGGCTCGTTAAGGGCGGCCTGGTTTGATGTGTCGGGTGGCAGCCATCCAGTCACTACGACCACTGAATTGTTCACGGTCCGCTTTATGATCAAGAGTAATATCGTATCGGGCAGCAAGCTGCTGTCTGTGGATACGACCGACCCAGAAAAGCTTAATGCAACTGATGCTTCGGGCCATAACGTTTCCGTACTTGTAACTATAGGGAAATCCGGCCTGGCAGACCTTATAACATTATCAACCTCAACTGGTGATCTGACGCCTGCTTTCAATACCGGTATTCGTTCCTATCATCAGAATGTAGCTAATGACACGCTGCAAACCACGGTGACCGCAGTGGTCTATGATTCTTCTGCCACCCTGACAATTCGCGGAATAACGACTGCAAGCGGTACAGCGTCAAGCCCGATTACGCTTGCTACCGGGGATAACACGATTCCGATAGAGGTGAAGGCAGCTGACGGCTCCTATACGAACCTTTATACACTTATCATTAATCGCGCACCTTCAACTAATGCTCAGCTAAGCAGCCTCACGACAAGCATTGGTGCTGTTAACCCACAATTTTCACCGTCAACGACAAGTTATGATCTGTTTGTGGGTACAGCCATTCAAACGATGACCGTAACTGCCAGCGTTTACGATGCATCCTCCCAACTTAGTGTTAATGGAGTGTCGGTTAATAGCGGCTCCGAGTCTGATGCGATCAGGCTCAATATAGGAACCAATACGATCAGCATATCTGTGAAAGCACAGGACGGAGTTAACACCCAAACGTATACGTTGAATGTACGCCGCGCAGCCTCCAATACATCAACAACAAGCTCATCAACGGGCACAACTGCAGCACCGACAACTACACAAGCACCGAGCAGCAGCAGCGTTGTCGAGATAATTATAGACGGTGTAAAACAGGACAAGCTGGCAACAGCTCAAACGGAAAAAAATGGCGACATCACGACCACAAAGATTATTTTGGAGCAGGATAAAGTAACCACCAAGCTCGAGAATGACAGTAGTAAAATCATTACGATTCCTGTTAGTGGGAACAGCGATGTGGTAGTTGGCCAATTGACCGGACAACTGGTCAAGCTAATGGAAATGAAAGAGGCCGTACTGGAAATCAAAACCGATCGTGCCTCCTATACACTTCCGGCCCTGCAAATGAAGATTGATGACATCTCCGCTAAGCTGGGAAGCAACGTACAACTGCAGGATATTATCATCAATGTGATTATCTCGACACCCTCCAAGGAAACAGTGGATATGCTTCAAAAAGCAGCAAACGAAACAGGTGTGAAATTAGAGGTCGCGCCAGTCACCTTTGAAGTTACAGCTACCTTGGGAGATAAAAAAGTTGAGGTTGAACGGTTTAACAGCTATGCGGAGCGTACGATTACACTGCCCGATGGTGTCGATGCTTCACAAATTACGACAGGTGTCGTATTAAATCCAGATGGTTCGTTCACTCACGTGCCAACAAAAGTAATCAAGCAGGGCAACCATGACAATGCCATTATCAACAGTTTGACCAATAGTACGTACACGGTCGTATGGAGTCCCAGAATTTTCTCTGACGTGTCGACACACTGGAGCAAACAGGACGTCAACGATATGGCTTCCCGGCTTATTATCCAGGGAGTCAGCAAGGATTCATTTGCACCTGACGAAGCGATTACACGGGCGGAATTTATAACAATTATGGTTCGTTCGCTTGGAATTAAACATGGATTAGTCGCGGCTCTGCCATCAGACGTCCGCAAGGATGATTGGTATACGGATACGGTTGCGACAGCATTATCCTATCAGTTAATAAGTGGTTACGAGGATGGCTCCTTCCGTCCTAATCAGACCATAACCCGAGCTGAAGCAGCTGTGATCCTTAATCAGGCCTCTAAACTCGCCAAATTAAATGCATTTCAATCAGGAGATACGACCAAACTGCTACAAAATTTCAATGATAATCAGATGATAGCGGATTGGGCCAAGCAGGCAATGGCTGCAGTTGTATCGAACGGAATTATTCAGGGAGATCAGCAAAAAATAATGCCTCAGGATAATGTGACCCGTGCACAAACAGCAGCCATGATGAGAAGACTTCTTCAAAAAGCAGGTCTGATTAACAATTAAATGGTATAAAAAGGGTTATTCTGCAGCAGCATTTGGGCTCAGGATAGCCTTTTTGTAAATTTCCTCACTTTTTATCCATATAATGTAAATTATGTTTGGTTTTATTACGATCAGGTTAATAATAGTACACAAGTGCATACTAACATTGGAGGCGACCTGATATGTCGAACAATACCTATAATAACGAGGATTTGAAAACGAGCGTAAAGGCACACGAAGAGTTCGATGAGCAAAAAGGGTCCGATACCCCGATCAGTGAAGTTATGAACGGATCCATGGCTCCCAATATGGAAGAAATCAAGCGACTGGGCAAGGATATGAAAAATATGAAAACCGAGGCAGAGCTTAATGAAGAAGGCTTGGTCTCCGATCCGATCCAGAACGAATCATAAATCATGGATGCTATGAATGAAACGCTATATCTCAAATTTCACATATGATCTCCATTGATTGATAAGCAAAGGAGCTGCCCACAATGGCAGTTTTTTTGCTTTTTTTATGGGGATATCGTCGTGGATATGGCCAATAAGGGTTGAAGAATGTTCAACCTTATGTTTACAGAAAATTAAAAATATAATAAAAATATCACTTAGCACAGGAGGTCAACACATGAGAATTATTTATTTGGACATCGACTCTCTTCGTCCCGATCATATGGGCTGTTATGGCTACAACCGCAATACCACACCCAACATTGATAAAATTGCCGCAGCTGGTATGAGATTCAACAATTGCTACACCGCGTCTTCTCCATGTGTACCATCAAGAGCCAGCTTCATGTCAGGCCGATTCGGTATTCACCACGGAGCGCTGACGCATTGGGGACCGGGCGGAGAGTTTCATTACCCAGAAGGCGACGGGCACAGTGAAGACATTCCTTTCTTTACGAGACATATCCGCAAAGCTGGATATAAAACGGTTACATTCTCTACCTTCGGAGATCGCCATCACGCTTGGTGGTATTTTGCCGGCTGGAACGAAGTTCATACGCATTCTTTAAAAGAAGGCAACGAAAATGCCGATGAAGTAAACGCTTCCGTAATTCCTTGGCTGAAGCAGCATGGTAAAGAAGATAACTTCTTTTTACACATTCAATATTGGGACCCACATACATTCTACACGTACCCCATCGAATATATGGAGCAGTGGAAGGACGCGCCTCTGAAGGCTTTCCCTGATGAAGCAACCATTGCTTCCCAACAAAAGGACAGCTTTCCGCGTTCCGCTCCTTTCCTTCACTGGGGTGACAAGTATCCGGCAACGATGCCAGGACAAATCGCCAATCGCGCCGATCTTAAGCATGTCATTGACGGCTACGATGGCGGTATCAGCTACATGGATAAATATGTAGGTGAGCTGTTGGACACGCTGCGCGAGCTTGGCATCGAAGATGAAGTGTGCTTCATTATTAGTGCCGATCATGCCGAATCCCTTGGGGAGCAAGGCATTTACATCGAGCACGCAAGTGCGACGGAAGCTGTCCATCATATTCCGCTGATTGTTACAATTCCGGGTGTAACCCAGCCGGGGCAAGCCGTTGACGGCTTCGTCTATAACGTCGATGTAATCGCTACCCTTACAGATTTGGTAGGACTCGAAGTGCCATCAGGGTGGGACGGTCGCTCCTTTCTTCCAGCACTAACAAGCGAGCATTGGCAAGGACGCGATTATCTGGTGATGGATCATGCTTTGTATGTATGCCAACGCGCTGTGCGGGACGAGAAATGGTATTTCATCCGCACGTATCATCCGGGATTGATGCTGCATTTTGACGATGTGACTTTGTACGATATGGTTAACGATCCTAATCAAACCAGCAATGTTGCAATGGAATTCCCGGACATCGTGAAAGAAATGGACCATCGCTTGTCCCAATGGCAGCACGAGCAAGCACGCAAGCCAGGCTATAAGGTAGACCCGATGCAAAAAGTCATCGAAACCGGACCATGGAAATATTTGAAGGTTGAGGATTGGGTTCGTAAATTAGAAAAGAGCGGCTGGAATGAAGCGGCATCGGAATTGCGAAGCATCTACTCCAGTGAGGCGCTGCAGCCTGCCTATGATGGGTAGACCTACCTGCAGCCGCCCCCATTAAATAAATTGAGCCCTACGAAAGAGGTTAAAACTATGAAAAAAATCCCCAACTGGATGCTGACGATCATCTCCTTGATCGTAGGTATACTGCTCTGGTACCTGCTATCATCGATTCCGGCTATAGGAGCTATTATAGCGAGTCCGATCAGGGTGCTGAAATCGTTCTCCACGGAGATTGGGAGCGGCCGGATGTGGACCAACGTATGGGCGAGCCTGCTCCGGGTACTTGGCGGCTTCTCACTCGGGCTGATCGTAGCTATACCTGTTGCCTTTTTGATGGCATGGTACTCACTGATCCGTTCCATCGTGGACCCATGGATTCAATTTTTTCGGACGATCCCTCCTATCGCTTTGATCCCTCTTGTTATTGTTTCACAGGGTGTGGGCGAATCGGCGAAGATCAGCGTTATTTTTGTTGCTACCTTTCTGGTCATGGTGATCACGATCTTTCAAGGAATACGCAACGTCGATCCAACCTTAATCCGTGCGGCCCGGGTGCTTGGCGCCAGAGATCGGGACATTTTCTTCGAGGTCATTGTACCTGCCTCCTTCCCTTATATTCTGGTAGGGGTGCGACTTGGTCTGGCTGCTGCGTGGACAACACTTGTTGCTGCTGAACTAACGGGCGCCAATAAAGGACTTGGCAACATGATCATGGAAGCAAGCTTATACTTCCGCATGGATGTCGTCATACTCGGTATCATTGTCATTGGGATTATAGGCTTGGCTATGGATAAATTCGTATTGTTTCTGGAGAGGAGGCTGACAGGATGGCAGGAACTTCGTCAAAGCTAGAAGCGAACAGCATCAATAATCAAGCGACAGAAGCGAACAAAATTGAGATCAGCGGCCTTTCGAAAATATACAAGGGACGTGGCGGCGATACCATTGCCCTGCAAAACACGGATTTAACGATCAAAAATAATGAATTTGTATGTGTAGTCGGCCCAAGCGGCTGTGGGAAAACAACCCTGCTCAATATTATTGGCGGACTTGAAGCCGCAACCTCAGGTTCTGTGCGAGTCGATGGCAAGGAGGTGAACGGCCCCGGCAGGGAACGCGGTGTTGTGTTTCAGCAGTACGCCTTATTCCCGTGGAAAACCGTATTAAAAAATGTTGAATTTGGACTGAAGCTGCGCGGATTAAACCAGAAGGAACGCAAGGAAAAGGCCGAGTCTTATTTGGAGCTGGTGGGACTCAAGGACTTTGCCCATGCGTATCCGAAGGAATTGTCAGGCGGGATGAAGCAGCGGGTCGCGATTGCAAGAGCGTATGCGGTGGAGCCGGAAGTACTTCTTATGGATGAACCGTTCGGAGCGTTAGACGCCCAGACGCGAGCCCAGCTGCAGGAGGAGCTGCTCAAGACCTGGCAAAAGCAAAAGAAAACGTGCTTCTTTATTACTCATGATGTTGAGGAAGCCGTCATCCTGGCCCAGCGTGTCATTATTATGAGTGCACGTCCCGGCCGTATCAAAGAAATTATAGATGTAGACATCCCTTACCCTCGAGATCAGTCAACCAAGCTGGATGAACGATATATCAGTATCAAAAATGAGATATGGTCCAAAGTGTACCGTGAATATCTCGAGGTGTCGAAGTAATCGGTATATATTACCGTTATACTAATCATAATAAAGGGAGGGTTTTTAACATGGTTTACAAATCACAATCCGTAATTAAGCTTCCACTGGCAGCACTTGCACTTAGTCTTACACTTCTTATCAGTGCCTGTGGTTCAGGCAGCGGGTCCACGAATGCCAATGCACCACAAACGCCAACCCCCACAGCCAAAACCGAGGAAAAAGTACAAACCATTAATTTCGCTTATATGCCTAACATGGGCGGAGCAGCACCGATTGCGATTGGCGAGGAAAAAGGCTTCTTCAAAGAAGCAGGCATTAAGATGAACGCAGTGAAGTTCCTAAGCGGCCCTCCGGAATTTCAAGCCATGGCAGCGGGTGAAATCGATATTGCTTATATTGGGCCTGGAGCGACCTTCCTATCAGCTCAAGGTCAAGGCAACATTATAGGGATCGTCAGTCTCGGCAAGAGTGATATGGTGTTCGCCACGAAAAAATCCGGTATTAAAGAATTTAAAGATTTAAAAGGTAAAACCGTTGGGGTACCCAAAGGAACCTCGGGTGAAATGGTATTGAATCTGGGCATAGAAAAAGCCGGGCTTAAGCTGAGCGATGTGAATATCGTCAACATGGATGTTGCCGGTGCTGTTACCGCTTACGTTGCAGGCAAGGTCGATGCAGTCGCCATCTGGTCCCCGTACACATCAGAGATCGAGAAACAAATTGGCAAAGAAAACATGGTTAAGCTCGGGGATAACAGCAGCTTCTTCCCTGAATACTCGTTCCCGTCCAGTTGGGTAGTGAATCCGAAATTCTTAAAGGAAAAACCGGAATTGGTTGACAAATTCATGAAAGCTATGGCGAAAACAACCGAGTACAAAATTAGCCATAGTGACGAAGCCGTTAAACTAACAGCTGCCTATACACAGGTGCCTGAGGATAGCCTAAAGCAAGAGTTGGAAAGTATTGATTGGATCGATAGCAAGAAGCTTGCGACCGTATTCAAGGACGGCACAGCCAAGCAATGGTTCGACAATTTGCAAAAGCTGTTTGTTGCTAACGGCAAAATGGACAGCATCGTGCCATCGGAAAAATTCATGACGACGGATCCAGCTATCAAAGCGGTTAACCCGTAAGCAGGTTCAAGCGATACCACGCTTAGCTCTACAGAAACTTATACATTGTGATGATTACAAATAAGAGAAGGGCTCTATAGCCCCTCTCTTATTTTATGTATGTAGGGTATAATGTCCGAATCACGCAGCATGGCGGTTACTTCTTTTGTTCGCTTTTTATTGAATTTTTTCAAAATGAGATTAATTTGTGATTTGATGGTAGACAGCTCCACCTGCCGTTCCTTGGCAATCTCCGTGATTTTCATATCCTTTAACAGCAGATCAAGAATGGCTAGCTCGGAGGGAGTTAATTGGTACAAAATCTGAATGGACTTGCGAAAGGTTTCTTCGTTGCGCCGAATGCGGGTAAATTCATTTTTGATCTTATAGGCGACCTCAGGCCGGATTTGGACCTTGCCCTGATAGGCCGTTCGGACGCTATTGATGATTTCGCCAACCGAGCTTGTTTTCAATACATAATCAACGGCCCCCGTTTCAAAGGCGCTAAATACGGTTTCGTCATCCTCATGGACGGTCAGGAAAATAATCTTCGTCTCAGGAAATTGAGCGAGTACCTTTTGGGCGGTAATAATACCGTCATGCTTCATATCCATCTCAATATCCATCAAAATAATATCCGGTCTAAGCTCCGGAACGAGACTTAGCACCTCTTTGCCACTGGAAGCTTGTCCAACGAGGATCATACCCTCTGTCTGCTCGATCAGTAAGCAAAAATGTTCTCTCAATACGTCCAGGTCCTCGGCTACAAGAATACGAATTGGTAGTGTCATAGAGCCCTCATCCCTCCTTTGCTGACGGTTTTAATAAGTATAGCGGAATGATGACCTGGAAGGTGCATCCGGTATTTCCCTTGCTGTCCAGATGAATATGGCCGTAGTGGCCCAGCACGACATGTTTAACATATGATAACCCCACCCCCCAGTTTCTAGTCGTGTTCTTGCTCGTATAAAAGGGGTCAAACACGCCTTCCTGCAGCTCTTTTGCAATGCCGGGGCCGTTGTCGGTTACTTTAATTATGACCCAGTTTTCCTCCACATAGCTGATCAGACGGATTCGACCTTCAGGATCGTCTCCAATCGCTTCGATGGCATTTACCAGCAAATTGTGGATCGCTTCGGACATGTGATACACATCGATTAATATAAAAGTTTCTTCGCTTGGCACTTCAACCTCAATCGCGATAGACTCCGGCACCGTCGTGCGGTCGAGCGTGTGATCGATAAGCTTGTGGACAGCATATGGTTTTAATTGAAGATGATTGCTTTTCGAAGATTTATATAACTGGTCCAGCCGTCCGAGCGTGTGATCAGCGATATGTGCCGCTTTTTCCAAAGGGATCATCGCCTCGGCAGAGCCAGGTGTTTCTTGCTTGTTGAGCTGATCTGTTGCCTGTGTGATGAGCAATTGTATCATAATCAGCTGATTTTTAATCGCATGTGTGAATACCTGGGCACCCATATTAGCCGTTTTCAGCTTTCTTTGCAGGTGCAGGTCGTTTTTACCCATCTTGTTTTCGATCTCCGCATATTTCCATATCGACACAATACTAATGAGTGACAGCACCCCCGTAAACACGATGCTCAAGTACCACTGGATGAGAGTCAGCGGTGGATTGAAATTCGAGAAATCCGAATACAGGACGTAGAACGTCCGTACATCAAATACTTGCAGAGGTCCCATAAAACCGAGGAAAAAATAAAAGAGAACCAACGAGCATACGCCCAATATAATGAATCTGCTCTGCTGCTTCACCCAGGGTATTGTTATTTTCCGGTAGCTCCAGATCATGATGGAAACCGCCATAAGAGCAGAGATGACGATCCAACCCCGTGTCAGCCAACCAACCATATACGTATAATGGCGTTCCATGACCGTAAGTGCCTCTTTGTATATAACCGGATCATAAAAAATAATGTTGGCAAGCGCCAAAAGCAAGCTCAGCGCGTAGATATGCCACTGCTTCCAAATCGTCCTAGAAGATAACAGCGACAGGGATAACCCGATGAGACTGAAAATAAACATCGATCTTCCTACCGTAATCATGCGGCTGATGCCTTCAATTTTGATTGGCGAGTTCAGCAGCAGATTGCGAATGTCATCATTGAAAAACAAGACAATGTTTACCTTATAATAGAAGCCGCCGTATTTGGCTATAAACAAAATAAGACCGGCTATACTCAGGAACCACCCAAACAGAACAAAACCCATCCAGTATGCAGAAGGGTTTCGAGCTTTGGTTATGAACAGCGCAATAGCCGCTACCATGAGGACCATAAGTAAAATCGTCAAGTTGTCACCCGCATCATCAGTATAGCTTTATCATACCACACAACGCTGATATATATCTCACATAAGGCTAACCTTTAACTGCCCCGGCAACCAAACCTTGAATGATAAATCGCTGCATGAACAAGAAAAATACGATTATCGGAAACATCGAAATGGTGAGCGCAGCCATAATGGAATTCCACTCGTTGCCATAATCACCGAAAAATATACTGACAGCTAAAGGAAGCGTCCGGAACTTATCGGAACTGATCATGACCAAGGGCAGCATGAAGTCATTAAACACCCCAAGTACATTGATGATGGCGATTGTTGTCGTAATAGGCATCAATAAAGGCATAACGACCTTATAGAACATTTTAAATGGACCACAGCCATCTATAAACGCGGCCTCCTCCAATTCAATGGGAATCGTTTTGACAAAACCATGGTACAGGAACAAAGCCATAGGAACCAAAAAGCCCCAATACATGATAACCAGACCATAAACCGAATTGATTAAGTATAAATCCTTGGCTACCTTTAGTGCGGGTATCATAACAATTTGAAACGGAATGACCATCGAGGATAATACGAGGAAAAATATAAGCTGGCTGACTTTGCCCGGGCTTCTGACGAGTCGATAAGCTGCGGCAGAGCTTACCAGCAATACGCCCCCTACCGAACAAACGGTGACAACGATGGAATTAAGCAAGGCACGGGGATAGTTCATCGAAACCCATACCTTGGAGAAGTTGTCCAGAGTCCACGAGCCGGGAAGTGCAATTAAAGATTGCGAAACTTCGAGATACGTTTTAAAACTGTTGAGAAATGTTAAATAGAAAGGATACAGCATGAGAACCGCAGACAGGATCAGCAGCAATTCAAGCATCAATAACCCGACTCCATATCGCGTTTTCCTCACGCCTCCACCTCTTTTCTTTTCATGAGCGCTACCTGGGTAACCGAGAACAAAGCCAGTATTAGAAAAAATATGACCGCTTTAGCAGAAGCGTAGGAGAACAAATCGCTGCTAAAGGCATCTTGATAAATCTGATAGGAGATGGACTCTGTCGTTCCGTAAGGTCCGCCCATCGTAAGTGAATAGTTGAGATCGAACGATTTGAATCCGTGAACAATAGAAAGAAACACACAGATCGTAATCGAGGGCCGGATCAATGGAAGAATGATGCTCCAAAAAAGCGTAAGCTTGCCGGCTCCATCTATTTCCGCGGCTTCCTTCAGGTCGCTGGACACACCTTGAAGCCCTGCCAAATAAATAATCATATAATAGCCCAGACCATGCCATACCGTAACAATGATGATGGCCCAGAAAGAATGACTCGGCAAGGAGAGCCAGTTATCCTTCAGTAAGTCGATCCCCATGAATTGACCCAGCTGCGGGAACATATGTTTAATAATAAAATTCCATAGGAAGCCCACCACAACGAGCCCCATGACCGTCGGTAAAAAGAATGCGGTTCGCAGAAAATTTCTCATTTTCAATCCGGTATTTAAGGCGACTGCCAACAATAACCCGAGTACATTATACGCAATAACCGTAGCAGCCACATATTTCAAGGTGAAGGTGATGGTTCTGGCAAAGTTCGAGTCTTTAAACAAGCCTATATAGTTTTTCCATCCTACCCAATGGATTTCACTCCTGATTCCATCCCAATCCTGAAAAGAGTACAGAATTGAGCGGATAAACGGGATGAAGATAAACATGAAAAACAACACAAGCATCGGACCGACAAATGCGACATATACCAGCCTTCGCTGAATGACATTCTTACCCATGATGAACTCCTTCCAAGCCTTATGATAGCGACGTGTGCCAATGAGAAGGGCCTGGTTATGACAAGTACCAAGCCCCACTTTGAAAAGCTATTTTTTCATATGCTGAATCCAGAGATCCTGCAGCTGCTTCAAAGTCTCTTCCTTATTCGCTACGCCTGCGATATAGGCTTGCAAAGGCTTGGCAATATCCGTATTGAAGCCGGCTGGCCACAGTCCGGTGCCATAATTATCATAGGTTTTACCCGCTTTCACGTAGCTGTTCATGTCTTCGTGTAAAGGTCCTAAGTTTTTTCCATTTACATCATCAAACACAGGAGCCAAATTCATTTTTTCTACAATATATTTTTGTCCGTTTTTATGAAGCCAGGTCAGAAACTCCTTGCTTTCTTCCAGATTCGCTGAGTCTTTGTGGAGAACGAAATATGCCGTTGTGGCAACTTGCATCTTGGTTTCTTCAGCGTTGTCATTAAGCGGTACGGCGAACATCCCCATGTTCAGCTTCGGATTTAGTTTCAGAAGAGGCCCCGTGTACCAGGTTCCCTGCTTGATCATAGCCATTTTCCCGTCGGCGAAATCCTTTTGCTGCTGATTAAAGTCATAGCCTACCGATTGCTTACCCAAGCCGTAATCATCAGTCAGATCCAAAACCGTAAAAAAATTATCGATATTCGTCACATTTTTGATTTGCTTCGTGCCCTTGTTGATCTGATCGATCAATCCGGCTTGATCTTTCTCGTAAGCAAAGGGAATGCCGAGCAGGTGCATGAGAAAACCCCAGTTGCTCCATGCTTCCCCGAAGGATTGAATGTTGGCTGCTTTCAGTTTATCAGCTGTCTGCTTCAGCTCCGTCAAGGTTGTCGGGACTTTAGTGATTCCCGCCTTTGCAAATAAATCCTTGTTGTATACAAAGCCATGCCCTTCAACCTGCATCGGAAAACCCAATTGCTTACCGTTAATCGTCATTGGGGCAAGGCTCGGCTTCAGTGCGTGCGCCATCCACGGCTCTTTCGACAAATCTGCGAGTTTATCTGCCCAAGCGGGAATTTCGGAAGCGCCCAAGTAAAAGATATCCGGCGCGTCACCAGCAGCAAAGCGCGTCTTTAACAAAGTGCTTGCTTTATCCGGAGGAATTTGAAAATCCACCTTCACTCCCGGATGCTCAGCTTCATAATCACTAACGATCGCTTTAACATTTTCGGCATGCTGCGGCGTTAATCCGATTGCTTTCAGCGTAACATTTTTCGTCGGCTTCGCTTTATTGCCTGATTCTCCTGCTGCCGAATTTTCCTTCGTTCCCCCATTGCCCGGTACCTGATTAGCACAACCGACCAGAGCTACCGTAACGGCCATTAAGACCGACAGCATGGAGCAAGACCACTTTTTCCCCATTTCCTAACCCCCTATTTTATCGCTGCTACAGTCCTATTATAAGATAAGAATGACCGTACCCAACAAGGAGGATCGGCTTGTAAAAAAGGAATATTTGAACTTTTTCAGGTTTACCTGTCTCTATTGTGTTTACGGAATTGGATTGGAGATAATCCGGTCTGTTTCTTAAAAACTTTGCTGAAATAATTCTCATCCTCATAGCCGAGTGAATTAGCTACTTCCGCAATCGGAGTATCTGAATGGATCAACAGCGATATCGCCTTTTCCATACGAAGGCTGGTTAAGCAGGACATGATGGTGGTATGGTATTGTTCTTTAAATTTTCTGGTCAAATGCTGTGGACTGAAATGAAAGGCCTCTGCCAGCGTAGACAACGAAATCTGCTCCTGATAATGCTTATGGATGTACTGATAAACCCCTTCAATTCCAAAAGATAACGATTGATCGTTTCCATACTCGGCGATTTCCCAGCAGCGCTGCTCAAGCTGAGCCTGCCATTCATCCAAGTCACTAATCCATAAAGAAAGTAAACCATCTATTCGATCTTTGTTCGTTTGACTAGAGCCTGCGATACGTTTCACCAGCAGGTTGGCTTCCATCGTGTACACTTGAAGTTGTTCCAGACGCAAGGAACCACAGGCATGCAGCGCTTGAACAAAAGCTCCTATAATATCCGTCAAACCGGCATGATGACCTCTCTGGATAGCGTTCATCAGCAAGATTTCCCGATCCGCCCATCGGGGCAATTCGTGGGTAGGATTGGCCGAGCCCTTCAATAGCTCGCTTTTCAATAAGGAGGCTCGTGCCTCGGCGACTGCAGGAAGCAACTGTGTAGGATCCGCTACCGATATAAAGGTTCCTTGCAGCACTTCCAAGCCTAACGTCTCCCGCCATGCCTGCTCTAAATTCTTGAGATACCAGTTATATTCGCTCTTCATATTATCTGAATGTGTAGATGACATGATCAGGACCCATTGGTATTCATCCAGCCTGCATAAGTAATGCACCACATGAGATTTTAGAATTTCTTGCGCAATATTATTGACAGCGAATTGAAATAATCCGATATCCCCTACAAATCTTCCATCGATCAGCCTCGTTTTATTTCGCGGCAGCATAAAAGAAATACTCAGATTGTGAGCGGGGAGCCCGATTTTATGAAACAAATTACGAAGGGTTTCGTCCTGCAGCACAACGTTCCCTTTCAGAAATTCGACCAACTTCTGCTCATCGAGAAGTGAATCGGCAAGGCGAAGGCGGTGACGCTTTTCAAGCTCCTCTATCGATTTGTTATGGATGGCTTGACTGGCCGTTACGGCGCGATAAACAGCTTCTTCCAAATCCTTGGTCTTGAACGGCTTCAGGATATAATCGACCCCGTTTGCTAACAGCGCTGCTCTTGTAAAGCTATAGTCGGCATAGCCGCTAACGACGATAACCTGGGTATCCCACCCTTCATCCCGGAGCGACTGCAGTAATTGAATCCCATCCATCTGCGGCATACTCATATCGCAAAATAAAATGACAGGATGATGCTTCCTGACCAGCTCCATCGCCTGAATACCGTTATCGGCCATGAATCGTTCGGTTATGCCGAATTGTACCCAATCCACAGCAAGATCAATTCCTTTACGGACATGCTCTTCATCATCGGCTATCACTACTTTCATGATTCAGTCCTCCCCTCTGCAGTTTGATAAGGAATCGTAAAGGACACGACGGTAGCTTCGTAAGGTACACTTCGAATCCTCCAATGAAATTCCGGTCCGTAATAAAGCTGCAGCCGATGCAAAACGTTAAGAAGCCCTATCCTTGTATCGGAATTAAACTGATAATCCGCATAGCTCTGCTCCAGCTGCTCGATCATCTTAGGTTCAAGACCTTTGCCGTTATCTATGATTCGGATTTCAATAGCGGCACCGGACTCAATGCAAATGTGCACGGTTCCGTTTCCTCGACCTTTTTCCATGCCGTGCACGATACTGTTCTCAACCAATGGCTGAAGAATCATTTTCGGTACCTGAATGTTCATCAGCTGTGGCGGGCATGAAATTGTATAGGACAGCTTGCTCGCAAATCTCCCCCCTTGAAGCGACAAATAATTTTCAATATGCCTAAGCTCGGTCTGCAAAGTTACCACCTCCGTCTTAAGGTCCATACTGTAACGAAAAATATCTCCCAGCTCAGCAATTTTATCGTGGATTTCCCTGACGCCATGACTGAGTGCCAAGGTTCCAATAGATTGGAGGGTGTTGTAAAGAAAATGCGGATTAATTTGCGACTGCAGCATTTTTAGCCGGGCAGTTGATAGCTCCAATCGGTTCCGGTATTCTTCGTTAATCAATATATCCAGCTGCCGAACCATATTTTGAAAGCGCTCTTCCAAAACTCCCAACTCATCCGCTACCCCCGTCTTCTTATCCACCTTGAAATTCCCGGTCTGGACCTTGGCCATGTTTCTTATCATTCTCTTAATCCGCAGGATCATATAGTAGGACATCAATGTCACCAATACAATGATAAATACAATACCAATGGATTGAACGATCAACGATTGGCTCAACGTCTGATTAGCTGCCTTATTAATGGTTGAATCGGGTACAAACCTTACTATGGTAAGGGGTAATTTCCTGAATTGATCTGTTGCATATATAAAAACACCTTGGGCTCCGTTCCATTCTCCGCTGATGAACCCATTCTGATCACGAATGCTTGCCACCATAGCGGTAATTTTATCGTCTCCAGCCTGATTCAGATCGGAATCGGAAGTGAATGCCAATTGAGGCTTTTGATGAATGAGGAAAAACTCCGAGCTCTCTTCTTCAGGATTGGAGATTCCGCTGACGATTCCTGCGATTTCTTTGGGACCAATATAGAGAGAAGTCAAGCCTAATACCCTTGAGTCGGGATAATCGATTAGCAGCTTATTCATCGACAAAACTCGATCTTTACCCATATGAGAAACCTGAAATTCTTTGGTAATGTCCCATTCATTAGCCTGTGCTTTGATCAGCTTGGGGTCTGAGGATTGGATGCTTTGCCCGTTACTATTAATCATATAACGCTGACCGGATAAAGCGCTCATGAAATCAACGGCCTTCAATTCAAGATGGCTTGCGTAAATTTTTTGCATCTGTTGCGAAAAATATAAGGCTTCGTACGGTGTGATTTCCGAGCTTTGCAAATATTTCATTAAATCCTCGTCTTTATAAAAGGATACGGCCAAATCTGATAGTTCAACAAAATACCTTTTGAGCCCGTCCATGCGGATCTTCATCGAGTGCTTGTTCAACTCAATGATTTGCCGTTTCACGGAATTGCTATTCGTCTGATAAGCGATCACATTGGATAGAAAGAAGGGAATAACTGACGCAACCAGCATTCCCGTTAATAATTTCGCAAACAAGCTTTTTTTTATCCAGTTCATATCGGTTCTCCTTGGATCAATATGATGAATCCACGTTTGTTGGAACGATTATACAGGCGGCTATATTTATAAAGCAAGACTTTTTACTTGATCCTATGACTGAATGGTGGTTAGGTGTGTTTGAGTTACCCAAATGTCTGAAATATTAATTTGACATCGTACGCTTATGTTATAAAAAATGCGTATGACCGGTCCCTGCGGCCGGTTTTTTTACATTCCCCGAACGGTTTCTCCGAGTGTACAAATCCCACCAAGTAGTTTATATTTATTTTACTTAAATCATCAGCTGGAAAGAATGTGGAAACAGTGAAAGATACCTTGACCTTATGGGGGACAGGCGATTCAATGGGTGTTCCCAGAGTATATTGCTCCTGCGGGGTATGCACCGAGGCCAGAACGAGCGGCGCTAATCGGCGATTCCGTTCATCCGCTCTGCTGCATACGTCCGTTGGCACGCTATTGATTGATTGCGGTCCCGAGTGGCGCACCCAAATGGAGCATTACGGACTCAGGAGTCTTGAGCATGTGCTCATTACTCATGCGCATTTTGACCATATAGCCGGACTTCCCGAATGGGCGGATGCTTGTCGTTACAGCCATATGAAGGGTCATGTGTATGCGCCAGCCGATGTGCTGGCCCAGCTTCGCACGATGTTTCCCTGGCTGGAAAACCAGCTTGACTACCACGATTGCAGCGGCAGCCTGGTATGGGGTGAGTGGGTTGTTCGTCCTTGGAAGGTATGCCATGGCAAGAATGGCTTCTCTTATGCTTATCGCTTTGACAAGCACACGGATCAGCCGTACCACTTTGCCTACTGTTCAGATGCAATTAATCTGAATGAAGAGGAAAAAGCTCCCCTATTTGGCTTACAGCTATTAATTATCGGTACTAATTTCTATAAGGAAGAATCTGCGATCGAGACGCGCTCTGTCTACGATATGACCGAAGCCCTTGAGCTGCTGCAAGAAACGAAGCCTGAGCATACGATATTTACCCATATGTCGCATGGTGTTGACGTTCTTGAGCAGTATGGCCTTCCCGCGAGTGTGACTATGGCCCGAACCGGCATGATTTTGGAGCTGGAGTAGAAGCTTGGATTGGACATGAAGTCTGGGCCTGCTCAACAAGTCTATGAAACGGAAAAAGACTATAAGTTCCTTGTTCAGGAGCTCATAGTCTTTTTCGTGAGGTATTGGAAGTAGTGAACGGAACCTGCTCACAGAGCGGTGGTCATCTGCAACTATTTATAGCGCTGCCTGCAGGTTATTGATATAAGCTGCGGTTAAAGGATTGCAGATGGTTGCCGGTCTGCGATTGAAAGGCAACATTCGTGGCCTCCTGCACGGCCATCTCCAGCTGCGAACACAATTGAGCGCATTCCTGCATACGCTGAAGCGCAACCTGATGAGTTTGCAGCGCATTTTGGATAACCTGCACCGCTTGACGCTCACGCTGGGCGATTTGCTCCAGCTGTTGAGCGTTTTGCTGCTCCTGCTGAAGCATAATTTGATAGGTCTGATTCGAATGCTGCGTTTGCTGAATCAGCTGTTGAATGATTTGCTGGCATTGACGTGCTTGCTGGACGATGTTATGGATGTGAATCTCCTCCTCAGAATGGATAGGTTTGGTATAGCACCCATATTATTCTGGTTTATAGTGGAGTAAATTATGCATGATTAATTAAAAACGGGGCAAAGAAAAATGAATGCGGATGGATCTCCAAGCGCGATATGATTTGGGGGACTACCTGAAATCTGCTATGATAAATAATAAGGATCTACTTGAACCTTCATAACTACAGCCCTATAACTAACAAGCTGAGCAAGGTTATCCGAACTCCCAGGTAAAGGAGCCTACATCATGGCATTCGGTATCAAACGAGCTGAGCTTCAGCAATGGAAAGCTACGGTCGCAAAAGGTGATATCGCTTTTCTCACCCATTATTGGTTCGATCCGCGCTTTCCAAATGTGAACACTGTCACCAAAGTAGGCTGCTCCGATCTGGGCAAGCTGGCGGCTTGGTGTACAGCTAATGGATTGAACCCGGACTATATACATCATCGCCAGCCCTATCCCCACTATGATCTGATCGGTCCGAGGCAAATCGCAATATTACAACAAGAGCAATTGTGGCAGCATCTGGAGAGATTCAAGCTGTTGTAACCTGAACATCTTTTTCTCTTCACTGCTCCTCACTGGGAACAACCATCGCCTTGATTTGTTCGAACGAAATTGGCGTGTAGTCCCACAGCTCGACTGAAACATTAATATACTGCTTTCCTTCATATTTCTGTCCATGAATGTGGCCATGAACGTTCACATAAGGCATATGCTTGTTCATATACATCGGCTCATGAGACAGGAAGTAAAATCCATTGTATACAATTGGGTTTTCACTTACCTCATCAAAACCGGCATCCAACCACCAGCTTCTCGATCGACCACGATCATGATTTCCGAGGATCAAGGTTTTGTAACCGCTAAGCCTTGACACGATACTTGCTGTCTTGTCCTTGTTCAAAAATGAAAAGTCGCCCAGATGGATCACCTTGTCGTCCTTGGTTACGACCGCATTCCACTTCTCAATCATCGTTTCGGTCATTTCATCGGCGTCACGAAAAGGTCTTGATTCAAAGTCTATAATATTCGCATGACCAAAATGATGATCAGAAATCACATATACATTGGACAATAATATCAGCTCCCTCGGGATCAAAGAATTATATTTCTATTATAACCGTACCTATGGAATCATCATAATTTATACATACGCACACTCACAGACCTAAGCCAAAGGTTGACATCTTACTTCTATTTTCTCTACGGTTACTGTCTGGCAGCATTTAAAACGAAAAGGCCCCCAAGTGCATATCACACACCTGGAAGCCTAATCATAATTTGGCCCATCCTCAACGAGACGTTTTCCGCACGGCAACAATCTTTTGAGCAATTATCGCTTCCAGTCCCTCTGGAGACACCTGCGGAGCACCCGCATTAATGCGCGGTATCCGGTACGGATCTACGCCTCGGGTCGCCATCAAGGGCTGGATCGTAAAGCCATAGCGGATACCGGCTGCTTGGACAGCTATGGCTGTATTTTTATCAGAAATGCCAAAAGGGTACGCCATCGTATCCACCTGATGGGGATCAGCCTGCTCCACATTTGCTTTGCAGGTTCGGGTATCCGCCAACATTCTATCTATGTATTGTTGATCCGTTTCACCGGCCTCTTGAACCAAATAAGCTTTTCCATCCTCGCGTTTACCATGAAAAGCATGCGTATGGCACTCGGCATCAATCAAATCGGAGCCGATGGTCATGGCGGTGATCTGCTCCCGCGACATTTTTGGCGGAGTATCCTCCTGCGGGTGATCCAGCGTTTCGGTAATAATAAAATTGACTGCCGGAATCTGCAGCTCCTTCAATATGGGAACACCCATTGTATAAAAGCTCTCATAGCCATCGTCAAAAGTTACCAGTACCGCATTATCTGGAACCTCCGCACCGCCGAGAAACTTTTTGAATTGATCCAAGGTAATGAAGTGATGTCCCTTGCTCTGCAAATATGCAAGCTGCTGCCTGAACAGCTCGGGCTTGATCGTGCTTGAGCTCGTATCCTCTTCATGAAGATGATGATACATGAGGACAGCAACCTGATCGGTATAATGCGCATTGCGCTTGTCGAATTGCTGAACTATCGTAAGGCCTATCACACATATAAGCAGGCCTGTCAACCAATAACGAATGATGACTTCCGCTCTCCCTTCGGGCAATACCGTTATCTGTACAATATCCGGCTTCCCACCTGCGATCCAGTACCTTTAGAGATGAGGTACCAGAGAAAAGCACAGTGTTGAAGCGATTTTGATTATACCATAAGGGCTGGCCGTTTGGGAAAACGAACGTTGTGAAACCCACACTGCCAAGCAGTACCTGCGCCCTGTAAGCTAACACAAGAAAACCGCCGGAATTCCCGGCAGTCTGTTAACGGAACTGCATGCAGCTGCTGAATCTCACCTTTACAGCTCCACCATCGCCTTGATTACACCTGTTTCCGGCTTCAGCCACGATTCGAACTCACCGATCATCGCATCAAACGGGCAGCGGTGTGTAATATATGAATCCGTATCGATAAGACCAGCCGCCATCGCTTGCATCACCTTTTCAAAATCGACCCTCGTTGCGTTGCGGCTGCTAAGCAGGGTCATCTCCCGTTTATGAAATTCGGGATCATTGAAGGTCAGCTCCTGCTTGACCAGACCCACAAACACCAGCTTGCCGCCGTGAGCAGTATATTGAAAAGCATCCATCATGGATTTGGCATTGCCGGTAGCATCAAAGACAACCGTCGGCAGCTCTCCCTGCGTCAGCTCCAGCAGCCGGTCCAAAGGATTATTCAGCGCGTTAACCGTTTCATCCACCGGCGCCCAGCGTGAGCAATAAGCCAGACGTTCATTGTTAATGTCCATCGCAATGACCCTTGCACCTGCGAGCTTGGCAAACTTCATCACACCCAGACCAATCGGCCCAGAGCCGATGACCAGCACGTTTACTTGAGGCTGGAGCTCGGACCTTCGCACGGCATGAGCGCCAATTGCGAGACATTCCACGATAGCCGCCTGCTCCAGGCTGATGCCCTCGGCCTTGATCAGCAGTGAGGTCGGGTGTGCGATCACCTCGCACATACCGCCGTCACTGTGCACACCGATCAGATCGAGCTTGGTGCAGCAGTTCGTTTTGCCGCTGCGGCAGGCAATGCAGGAGCCACAGTGCTGGTACGGTATGATGACGACGGGATCACCGACCTGCAGCCCTCCCTCATTGCTGCCAATCTCCAGGATCTCTCCAGACAGCTCGTGCCCGAGTACCCGGGGATAAGAAAAAAACGGCTGTCGGCCTTTGTAAGCATGTAGATCCGTCCCGCAAATACCGATCCTGCGTATTTTGATCAATGCGTGACCGGGTCTGGATGTAGGCGCTTCCATTTCCTTAAGCACGAACTGGTCCGGCTGTTCACATACAATCGTTTTCATTTTGTACCCACCCTTTCTACGATTGGCCAATCCTTTTCCTAATCGGAACACATTCAAGCCTGTTTGGCCAGGTCTATTATATTTCACGGGAGCCGCCCTCTATTCCTTCCATGTCAAAGAAATAATTAATGTAATGGCAGCTTCATGCCTAAACAACCCGAGCCATTTTCCAATGTCTCAGGTTGTGTTATAGCTTTCGGCAGTCGCTCAATACCAAGTAACCGCAACGTGTACAAGCTTATTGCTTGACGACACGAATCGTTTCCTCTTTATCATTCCATTGGACATGCAGCGTAAAATGATCTTCGTCAAAATACGGTGAATTCATCGTAGATGTACCGCTAATGATCTTGTTCTTGAAGCTGCCCTTGCTTTCACCGCTATTTTGGAAATTACGGCTTTCCTTAAAAACATACTGAACGATAGTATCAGGTTGACTTTCCTGTCCGATATATCGTATCTCATACGATTTGTCTTTGGCCGTCACCGAGCAGACAACGGACCAGTTGCTGCTTTCTCCTTTAAATTGCCGCTGCTCGGAGCAGCCTATTAGCCCAAATAAACTGATGAGCAGCATACTCATGATGAAGCTTCTCATAGACGAAGCCTCCTTTTCTGATAATGATAGGTATGGGTACCAACTCCCTACGGTCACGGGAAAGCATGCTTTCCGTGCGACTCTATTCAGATTGGAGATAAGATAAGAGTAACAGTAAAATCTTAACAATTTGTATGGGAATTTCTTAACGGTTTCTTATTTTCCCACAAGCTATACGCAAAAAAAGACCCAGGATTCCCGAAAATAGGATCATGGGCTTCTCGTATGCTTCTCACTATCTCTTATTGAACACTCATCTCATTATCCGTGGTCTCACGATCCGGGTCCGTCCCTTTCGTTTCCTTGCCCAAAAACAGCACAGCAGCCGCACCAATCACGATCGCTATACAAAACACGGTGAAGATCGAAGTGATCGGTATTTTCCGGGCAACGAGCATACCTACAAGATAGGGCCCGACGACACCGCCAATTCTCCCGAAGGAAGCGGCAAGACCTACTCCAGTGGAACGAACCGCGGTCGGGTACAGCTCTGGCGTGTAAGCATACATCGCTCCCCAGGCACCAAGATTAAAGAAAGAAAGGCAGATGCCAGATGCAATCAGCACACCGACCGTATCGGCATTTCCAAAACATATCGCACTCACCGCCGTCAACAGCAGATAGGTAACCAACACAAACTTACGGCCGAATCTTTCAATCAAATAGGCGGCGGTAAAATAACCGGGC
This sequence comes from Paenibacillus sp. FSL H8-0034, assembly GCF_038000305.1. Lineage (NCBI taxonomy): Bacteria > Bacillati > Bacillota > Bacilli > Caryophanales > Paenibacillaceae > Paenibacillus > Paenibacillus sp. FSL H8-0034. Next base: position 956,727 of record NZ_JBBOBS010000001.1, on the reverse strand, counting down.
AGCTGGGCCAGCGTCATAATCAGCACGTACTGAAAGCTTTTCACTAGTCCAAAGCCTTTAAGCATGACCACCGTGGGCAGCCACAGGAACATGCCGTAGTAAGAAAATACGACAGTGAACCATAAGATCCACAAGGTTATCGTCGATCTGCGGTACTTTGGCGACCAGGCCGCCGCCACCCGTTCGCGGAACGACAGCTTAAGGCTGCGCTGTTCGGTAAAGCGAGGCGGATCCTGTATCGCCCGCCTCAAATATAAGGCATACAGCGCCGGTACAGCCCCTATTGCAAATGCCATCCTCCAGCCATAGTGGGGGATGATGAAGTAGGCAATCAATGCCGCAATAATCCAGCCGCATGCCCAGAAGCTCTCCAGCAGGACAACTGCGCGCCCTCTTTCCTTCGGAGGCACGGACTCGGACACCAGCGTCGAAGCAACCGGCAGCTCGCCGCCCAGTCCGAAGCCTGCCGTGAAGCGAAGCACGCACAGCATCACAAAGCCGGCTGCCAGCGCCGATAGCCCACTGGACACGGAAAAGATAAGCAGCGTCCACAGCAGCACCGACCTGCGGCCGTACTTGTCCGCCATCGATCCTGCGACGGCTGCACCCACTGCCATCCCGATCGAATTGATCGCCGCCAACAATCCGATCTGTTCAGCACCCAGGCTCCATTCTACCGCCAGTGCAGCGGCGATAAACGAGATAATACCTACATCCATCGCATCGAACAGCCAGCTAAGACCAACACCGAACAGCAGCTTTTTTTGTTTCCGTTTAGCGGTAAGGTCTATATGATTCATAGTCAGCAGCTCCTTTTCCAGTCCAATTCCACATCAATCCAAGCCAGCGCCTTGAATATATGCAGTATGGTCTTCTCCTCTCACTTTACCCATGTTTTCCCTGTCTTATATCATACATCGCCAAAGAAATCTGAATCATCCATTAGACATAAAAACCGCCAAACCTCCACATGAATCGTCGTGGGTTTGGCGGTTGTATGCATCATATCTGATCATTTAGTATTCGCCCAGCATTTGATCCAATCGATCATTGAACTCCTGCTTGGTAATAAACTCGTAGTCCATAAATTTCACCTGATTCTGCTGCATGTAGCTGTCGATATCAAAGGATTCATGAATATCTTCTTCTATTAGAATGTCATTGCCTGTATGTAGGATGAGAATATAGTCCGATTTGGTTGTCTCCATAGGTTAAGCTGCCTCCGTGTGGTTGAATCATGCTCACATGATCTGATTAACCTCAAATTGCAGGATTTAAACATTCTGCCTCCCCCTGAGATAGAAGAACCACAGTTAAATGAGCGGTTCGATCTGTCGAACGACAGTGAAACAATTCCTCTGGACTAATGCTATAATAACAAAGAAGTTACTTTCCACATACCAAGAGGGAAAGGCACTTCCACCTCATGGGAAGGCTTTCATCCGGAAAGGCTGACCCTGCTAGCATGGGCTTGGACATGCGAATTATTTGATTAAAAATCAAGTAAACAGAGGTGTGGTATTTGCTAGCTATTTATTAATCTTACAAGGGCTCAGGAGGAATAATGGATGCTTCCAATCGCTTTCGATCAAAAAGGAATGATCGATTTCGACTACTGGGTTGAAAATCCGATTGTTCCTATGTTTCACTCCCATTCTTTTTATGAAGTGTATTATTTTCATCAGGGACGCTGCAATTATTTGATTGGTGACAAGATTTACATGCTTTCTCCGGGCGATTTGATTCTCATGTACGGAATGACGCTGCATGGCGCAAATGCCGACCCTACGGTCCCTTATATTCGGACTATCGTGCATTTTGACCCAACCTTTCTGCGGCCTTTTCTGGAGCTGCCTTATGCCGTTAATTTGCTTCAGCCCTTTCAGGAGCTCAGGAATCGGAGAATCAGCCTTAATGGGAAGGTAAAGGAAGAAGTGGAGCGTCTGCTGGCCAATATGAACGAACAGCAGCTGCGACAAAATCGAACGGGTGTATATCGGATGCAGCTGGCTTTCGTCGATTTGCTTTATATCATTTATGAGCAATGTCTGAATCCTTTGCAGCATAAAACGGAAAGCGCCTCGGAAAAGGAACGTATTGTCCAGCAGATCATTTCCTTTATTGAAGATAACTACGCAGCCGAAATTCATTTGGAGCAAATGGAGGATCACCTGCATTTCAGCAAGTCCTATTTGTCCAAGCTGTTTAAGGAAATTACAGGCTTTACGATCTTTGATTATATATACCGCCGACGGATTAATCAGGCTCGTAATTTGTTTATGACGAATCCGAGACGAAGCGTGACCGAGATTTGCGTGGAAACCGGCTTCAAGCACCTGGCCCATTTCAGCAGATTGTTCAAGCTGCACGCTGGCATTACACCCGAGGTTTACAAAAGACAGATTAGAGACAGCTTGTTGAATAGACGTTAAAATCACGGGTGATAACGTGTCCATGGACACCCACCCAACAATTATTTATGTAATCGATTACAAAAATCCTGAAATATACGATGGAGGAATGTTCTGTGTCAAGAATCAAGCTTTCCTTAATGGGTTTATCGTTCACGCTATTGCTTTCTGCTTGCTCTGGTGCTGCAGGTACGACCGGGACTGCCAAAACTACCGGAAATGAAGGCGCTTCAAAAGATGCTCCCAAGCCCGCTGCAAAAAGTGACGTCCAATTGACAATATCCCGCTGGGCAGGACCACACGCCGACGATCAAGCCGAGCTGCTAAAGGAATTTGAGAAGGAAACGGGCATCAAAGTCAAGATGGACGCGATCGATTTTGGACAGCTGAAACAAAAGCAATCCTTGAATATGTCCGGCCAAACCGGTCAATACGACCTGATCTGGGCACAGGAAGCCTGGTTGGGCGATTACGTGAAATCGGGCTTTTTGGCCCCACTGGATGATTTGATTAAGGATACGACACTAACAGGCAGTAATTTTGACTTTGCGGATTATAATCCCAGTGTCATCAAGACGTTTACAGTCGACAACAAATTGTATGGGCTGCCTAACTTTGAACAAACGCCTTTACTCGTATATAACAAGGAAATGCTGCAGGCTGAAGGGCTACAACCACCCAAAACCTGGGATGATATTCTAAAAGTTTCGAAGCATTTCTTTGACAAGGGCACAGGAATTGGCATCCCGGGCAAGCAAGGCAGCGCAAGCGTCAGCATCTATACGATTCTGAATCATTCCAACGACTCCAATTATTTTGACAAATCGGGCAAGCTGGCACTGGCCACACCTGCAAACATCGAAACGATGGAATTCTGGAAAAAGCTTGCCGCAACGTCTGCCAAGGGTAGCACAACATGGTGGTGGGATGAGGTTACCAAAGGGCTTCAGTTCGGGCAAATCCCAATCGGTATTACGCAATCGGGTCTGCTCTCGCAGCTTGAAGACAAGGAAAAGTCCAAGGTCGCGGGTAAGCTGGGCTATGCCCCTCTGCCTTATAACAAGCATGAAGCCGGTTTGATCAATGTGTGGAGCTGGTGCCTGCCCAAGGACAGCAAGCATCCGAAGGAAGCCTTTCAGCTGGCAGCCTGGTTAACCAGTAAAACGACCGAGAAGAAATTAAGCTTGAAAAACAGCAGCCATATTAGCCTGAGGCAATCGTTATTTAACGATAGTGAGCTTGTCTCCAAAGCGCCGTGGCTTCCAGCAGTCGGTGCCGCACTGAAGGATGGCGTCACTGCACCGCTGCAGCCCAATGCACCCAAGCTGATAGAGGCACTTGGCAATGGAATGTCGTCCATTATTGTTACTGGTGCAGATCCGAAGCAAATATTAGAAAAAATTCAAGCTGATTTAGCTGCTTCCTTCTAACTAGCATGAATAACTTACTATACAAGGGGGAGAGCCCAGTATGAATACATCCCACAACGGAGCTATTGATATGAAGAAGCTTTCCCGGAGCAGCCTTAGTTCGGGGAAGGCCAGCTATCTTGCCGGATTTCTTATTCTTCCGGCAGCAGCCGTGGTTTTCATAGCAATGATTGTTCCTCTCTTTTATGCGCTGGTTATGAGCTTATATGATTATAAACTGGGGCAAGAGGCAGCAGGAACCTTCGTTTTTCTAGATAATTATATTCGATTTTTCAAGGATGAAGTCGCACTACAATCTTTATGGAACACACTGCTATTTACTGCCATGGCGCTTACCCTTGAGCTGGCACTGGGCATCGGCATTTCAATCTTCCTGTTAGGCCTTCCTATGAAGATCGCGAATTTCTTCCGCGCCTTGTTCACCATGCCGCTATTGATCTCACATGTTATCGTCGGTTTGATATGGCGCTATATGTATGATCCCACCTATGGCATTGTGTACTACGTGCTGGGCTTATTCGGACTTGATTCGCATTTCGGCGGCTTGCAGACGACGGGCTGGGCATTATTCAGCATTGTGATAGCCGATGCCTGGCACGCGACTCCTTTTATTATGCTGGTCGTATCCGCAGGGCTTACCTCAATTCCCAATGACTTGTATGAGGCTGCCAAAATTGACGGAGCAGGACCTTTTCGGACCATGGTTAATATCACGCTTCCCTTGTTAAGCAAGGTGATCGTGGTCGTCCTGCTCATACGCGGTACCGATGCCTTCCGGGTATTCGACATCATCTTCGCCCTGACCGGCGGTGGACCTGCCAATTCCACCTCCTCACTCAGCATCTACGCGTTCAAACAAGCGTATGAAAATAATGAAATGGGCTACGCGATGGCGGTATCGGTCTTAACCTTGGTTGGACTTATCCTGCTCTTCGGCTCTTTAATGAAAAACTCGGCTGCGGGAAAAGAAGATTAAGGCTCGTGCCTGCCAAGCCACTTCTGCTTCATACAACAAGTTCATGCTTACGAAGTCAGCGTTCCATAAGGAACGCGCCTAGGAGGAGACCCTATGCTAACACGCTGGACAGGTGTGGGTTTTAAAATCATTGTACTGCTCTTTTTCACGCTGTGGACCATCGTCCCCATTGCATTAGTCGTCACCAATTCGTTCAAAAAAGAAATGGACATTTTCACTACCACGCCTACCTTGTGGTTTACGCCAACTTTAACGAACTATTTTAACGCATTTTCAAAAGGGGACTTCTCCTTATACTTTATTAACAGTACGTATGTCGCCGTGATCTCTTCACTCATCGCTGTCGGCTTCGGCACGTTTGCCGCTTATGGCTTGACCAGCTTTCGCTCAAAATGGTCCAACACGATAGCCAACGGCTTTCTGCTGGGCAAGCTGGTTCCGGCGATCTCCATGCTGCTTCCCTTGTTCACTTTAATCAGGCTTACCGGCTTCCTCGGCACTCTGGTCGGTCCCATTGTTGCCCATGCTGCACTCAATTTACCTTTTATTATCTGGCTGCTGATGGGCTTCATGCGGGATGTACCGAAGGAGCTCAACGACGCAGCAACCATTGATGGCTGTACGAAAATGCAGGTTTTTTGGAAGGTTGTCGTCCCGATTATACTGCCGGGCATTGCAGCAGCTTCTATTCTGGCCATGCAATATTCGTGGAACGAGCTGCTGTTCTCCATGCAGCTGACGGATATGGACACCTACACCTTACCTGTAGGCATCTCGACCTTTGTAGGCGCAATTTCCGTGGATTGGGGCAAAAGCAGCGCTGCAGCCACCGTCACGATGGTTCCTATGATTATTGTCGGATTTTTCGTACAGAAATATATTGCACAAGGCACTACTAGCGGTGCCGTAAAAGGCTAGTACACCCTACACACTGGAAGGATGAGAGAAATGGCAGTTATGACAGCGGAAATGAAAAAGTTTTTTCAAGAAAATGGGTATGTGGTTATTAAAAATGCGGTCCCCAAGGAAAACTGCCAGAAGGCTGTAGATACGATCTGGGAATTCATGGGTAAATCACCGGATAATCAGGATGAATGGTATACGCCTCCCGAAGGGATGGATCAGCTGTGGAATGATCAACAAAGAGGCATGATTCCGCTTTTCCAGCATCAGGCCTTATGGGACAACCGTCAATATCCGCGGTTATATGAAGCGTTCGCTGAGCTGCTGGGTGAAGAAAAGCTGTGGGTAACCGTTGACCGCGTCAACATGAAACCGCCTAAGCGGGACGATAAACCGGAATTGAACGCGAGCTTTATTCATTGGGATTCCGATACGACCAACCTAACCTTCCCTCTTCCCCAACCGCGGCCGCTGCAAGGCGTTCTGTTCCTTGAGGATACGAATATTCATCAAGGCGGCTTCCGCTGCGTGCCGAGTATTTATAAGGATTTTGAGCAATGGTTGAAAACGCAGCCGGAGGATCGCAACCCGATCAACCCAGATTATTCGGGACATGAAGTCGAGGTCATTCCAGGCGAAGCTGGCGATTTGCTGCTGTGGGATGTTCTCGTTGCCCATGGTAATGGAGAGAATTTATCAGACCGGCCACGGTTGGCGCAATATATTACGATGTATCCGGCCGACCCTTCACAATTTGAAGAAAGACACAGACTGGCGCTCGAAAGCTTGAAGAACAAAACCTCGATGCACCAGCAGTCCAATAAATTCAATCCACTGCCTGTTGACCCACGCGGCTGGGAGCTTACGCAAACACCTGAAGATCCGGGCCTCACTCCGCTCGGAAGAAAGCTGCTGGGACTTGATCCTTGGTAAAAAAGCACGAGGGCTACCGCTTCAATCCAACGATTGAGCGGCAGCCCTTGTTGATATGATAAGCTTTATAAATCAAACGGTTATAGAGGATAATAGACTACAAGCATCGAAATGTTGGATGAGAAGCAGCACCGACGCTTGATTTCCTTGAGAATAAAACTCCAAGTCGCTTAATCACTATGACATAGGTTGCTTGACCGAGTTGGAATTTACTATGGATACCACGGAGGAGCTACGATGATTGAATTTGAAAGGCTGCACCATATTAGTCTTGCTGTCAGGGATTTGAAGCAGGCCAAGCAATTTTACGGCAGTACGCTTGGATTTCAGGAGTTAGTAAGACCTCCATTCGATTCAGAGGGGGCCTGGTATGCGATAGGCGACTCCCAGCAGCTGCACTTACTGGAATTTCCCGATGGAGAAACGCTGCGCACGAGTGAAATTAATTCGATTGACGGCCATTTTGCCATTTGGGTCAAAAGCTATCGGAATACGATACTATCACTGGAAGCGGCAGCTATTCCTTATGAAGCCCGACCTGACAGTCTCGCCGGCTTCTCGCAAATTTATATTTTGGATCCCGATCACAATATTATTGAATTCGATGCTGCTTACGGCTCTTAGCCAGTCATCATGGCCATAAGCTCGTCTCAATTAACACAAAAATAACTGCCCTGCAGGCTGGAGGAAAGAAATTTGGACCCGTTACAAGTAGAATTGATTGTTGATGCGCAGGCAACTTTGGGAGAAGGCCCTTGCTGGGATCACCGCAGCGGGCTCCTTTACTGGGTAGACATTAAAGGACAAAGGGTACATATTCTGAATCCGCAAACCTTGGAAAACCGTACTATTCAGCTGGACCAAATGGTAGGTGCTGTCGTACCGAGACAGTCTGGCGGTGTCGTGCTGGCCTTGCAGCATGGGCTCTTCCTGTTGGACCTGGAAACAGAGCAGCTGACATTGGTCAATGCCCCCGAGAAGCAGCTCCAGGATAATCGTTTTAACGATGGAAAATGTGATCCGGCAGGTCGGTTCTGGGCGGGTACGACAAGTCATCTCGAAGAGAAGCCTGTCGGTTCGTTATATTGTCTTGAAGCCGATCATACCGTTCGCAAGATGGTTGATGGGGTGACGGTTTCCAACGGACTCGCCTGGAGTCCCGACGGGCGCACGATGTATTATATTGATTCGCCGACAAAGCGAGTGGTAGCCTACGATTATGATATCGATACAGGTGCTATAAGCGGTCAGCGGACCATTATCACGATCCCTGAGGGCGGCGGATTCCCCGATGGCATGACAATTGATGTAGAAGGCATGCTGTGGATCGCACAGTGGGATGGTTGGCAGGTGTCACGCTGGAACCCGCATACGGGTGAAATGCTGATTGCCATCCCGATCCCCGTAGCCCAGGTTTCATCCTGCACATTTGGCGGACCGAATCTGGATGAGTTATACATCACGACTGCCCGTGTTCGTCAATCGGACGAAGCTTTGGCAAAGCAGCCGCATGCAGGCGGCATATTTCGCGTGAGGCCTGGCGTATCCGGTATGCCAGCGCACTTTTTTGCCGGTTAGTCGGTTAATCGATCGAAGAGCATAGAAGTAAAAAGCAAGCTGTCGCGCTACCTACGTGCGGCAGCTTGCTTCTCATTTTATAAGCCTTCCATATTTTTTGTGCGAACTCAACATTTATTTTTTATCGGATAACCGCTTTAGCAGCATGTCATATAGATGTACACGGACGGTCGTATCCCCCAGCGAAATCAGCACAGCCTCAGAAAGAACCAAAACATAGTGTTTCCTTGAGTGGATATTTGACCGGATATATTTGTTTTATTCATTCATAACCTTGATCGTGCCACAGCGGAACGATATCCTTAATGATAGTGGTTTCAAACCTATTCCTTATATCAAGGAGGCCAATATGAAAATTAAAGCCCAAGGCGTGTCAGAGGTCGTGTTGGAAGTTAGCGATATGAAACGTGCCGTCGATTTTTGGTCAGGTCAGTTAGGATTTCCTGTTGTGCAGCAATGGGGGTATCAGGACAATCAATTTACAGAAGAAGCCAGTGAAATTTGGGCTACATGGCTGTATGTGGGCGGACCGACGAGATTAGGATTATGGCTGCCGCGCAATTTTAATAATCAGCAGCTTGTGGAAAAGGCCTCCCCCGTTTCTTTATGGAATGGGTTATTTGATGAAGGCGGTGTTCACGTGCATCTGGCGTTATATATAGGAATAGATCAAATTGAAGCCGCGATTCATTTGCTTGAGAGCCATCATATCGACAACAAGATCATCACAAGAGGCATTCATAAAAGAGTTTATTTTAAGGACACTGAAAATAATGTCATCGAGCTCTATACCCAAAGTATGGAGGAAGATTATTTGTCCAGACTCACTCCCATGTAAATCATGCACCACTACGTCATGTTCAGGAGGACTGTCCCAGTGAGCACACATCTGCATGAATGGATCATAGAAGCAGACCTAACACAGCTGCAAGCAGCTATGGAATCCGGCTCCATCACCTCGGAGGAGCTTGTTCAAGCCTATTTGGACCGAATACATAAGTATGATCCCAGCATCAATTCGATCCTGGAGATCAACCCGGATGCATTACAGATCGCGCGTTCTTTAGATCAGGAACGCAGAGATAATGGAGGTCGGGGAAGCCTGCACGGCATTCCCATACTTTTGAAGGATAATATCGATACACAGGATAACCTGCATACGAGTGCCGGATCGGTCGCGTTAGCTGGATCATTCGCAGCGGCGGATGCCTGTATAGCCTCCAAGCTCCGCTCGGCAGGTGCCGTTCTGCTCGGGAAAGCCAATATGACGGAGTGGTCCAACTTTATGTCCAGCCGGATGCCGGCGGGATACAGCTCACGGGGCGGATTTGTTCTAAATCCGTATGGTGCGGGCGAGCTCTTCATTAGCGGCTCCAGCTCAGGATCTGCGGCTGCTGTAGCGGCAAATCTGTGCGCAGCAGCGATCGGAACGGAAACGGCGGGCTCCATTGTCGGACCGGCATGCCAAACCTCTCTGGTGGGGATCAAGCCAACTGTCGGATTGATCAGCCGCGCCGGAATTATACCGATTTCCAGCAGTCAGGACACGCCTGGACCTATAGCCAGAACGGTTACGGATGCAGCGATGATACTGGGTGCATGTACAGGGATTGATGAGAAGGATTCGGCTACTCTACCCAGTGAAAACCGTTCTTTTTCAGACTATACGCCCTTTTTGGATGCAAGCTTTTTGCGTAGCGCAAGAATAGGAATACCCCGATATTATTACAGACATTTGGACGAGGAAAGACTTGCTATTATGGAAGCGGTCATTACGACTTTGATCCACGAAGGCGTCACTATCGTCGATAAGGTTACGCTTCACGTTGAACAGAACAACTGGAACAATGATGTCATTACGTATGAATTCAAGAAGGGCTTGAACGATTATTTATCCCAGTTAGCAGACTCCGTGCCAATCCACTCTTTGAAGGAATTGATTGCCTATAATGAAAAGCATGCCGAAATAGCTCTGCAATTTGGACAGGACACGTTGATCCGATCTGAAGAAAACACTCTCACCGAGCAAACCTATCTGATTAAGAAGCAAGCCTACTCGGAGCTCCCGCTGCAGCAGGGCATTGATTATGCCATAGATACGCATTCCTTGGATGCACTTCTGCTGCCTGGGGACGTGGACGGCATGTATATTGCTGCACGCTTGGGCTACCCCTTAATTACGGTTCCGGCCGGCTATTCAGTGAATGGCAGCATCGATGCCGATGGCGACTCTACAAAAGGACCATTTGGTGTCGTCTTCTCTGGTAAAGCATGGAGTGAACCGACTTTGATAAAAATTGCATACGGCTTCGAACAAGCTACCTTCCATCGGGCTCCACCTTTATTGGAGTCATACACGGACGATATATGAGGAGAAACGGGCAAGCCATTTGGGAAAACATTCCAATTATATACGTCCTATCGAAGAAAATGACGATCAAGGGAAATGAGGTGTGACGATGACGAATTCGATTGAGGTTGGACCCATGACGAAGGCAGACATAGAACCCGTGTTTCGCATTTTTACTGAACACCAGATTAACAAGCCTTTGGATTACATCGAGAAGTGCTGGGAAGAAAATGTAACCAATCAACGGTTAACGTTATTGGCCTCTTACGACGGTCAGTTTGCAGGAAGCCTGCATCTGCTCTCAGCCTCCAAATATCCTTATTTTAGAGAAAATGGCATACCGGAAATCAACGATTTTAATGTAATCCCGCCATTGCGAAAGCTCGGAATCGGTCATGCGCTCATCGAAGCCGTCGAGAACATAGCCTTGAACAAATACGGAATTGTCGGCATTGGTGTTGGACTTTATCAAAGCTATGGGAGTGCACAGCGCTTATACGCTAGAAGAGGATATATGCCAGATGGCAGGGGTTTGATGTACAGACAGCAGCCAGTCACCCCCGGTACCGAAGTTTGTGTGGATGACGATTTAAACTTGTATTTTACCAAGTCCCTCCTAAAAGAAAGTGAATGACATTCATCCCATAGACAGTAAAGTAAGTCCATTACACGCACCCATGAACGGTCTCTTTTATCAAAAGAGGTCGTTTTTTATATTTCGGGAACTATTCGCTTAGCAGTCTGTCTAATAGTAGAGGTGATTTCGTGGAACCACATTATTTACAGCATCTGACTGGCGGGAGTGATAAAGACGTTATACTTCGGGACCTGATGACCCAATATGGAAACGACGTTTGGAACTTCGCGTTTTTTCTAACCCGTCACGCTGACGCAGCGGATGATCTCACTCAGGATGTGTTTTTATCCGTATACGACAAGCTATACAGCTTTCGAGGTGAATGTAGTGTGAAAAGCTGGCTATTGACGATTACCCGCAACAAGTCACTTAATTATTTGAAAAGTGCGTTCATTCGTAAAGTGACTTTGGTTGATTATGTTATTCGAAAAGGCTCCTCACGTTCCGCAGAAGCAGAGCTGTTTGATCGCTTGGAGACCCGTCATATTTGGGCTACTCTTATGCGGATTTCCCGCAAATTCAGAGAAATACTGCTTTTGAATGCTCATTATCAGCTAACAAACAAAGAAATTTCCTTACTGCTTGAAATACCGGAAGCGACCGTCAAAACACGACTTCATCGAGCACGAAAAAAATTGGTTCAACTGAACTCATACAAGTGTTCTCGACCAGTCAGTCAGGCGGAGGTCTGAATGGAGCTGATCGTACGGCGGTTTCATCCATGTCGTTGCCTGAACCTGGACGGTGGCGGCTTATGGCATACGTCAACGACCGCTTGCTTAACAGTATCGTTGTGGATGTGGTATCCAATTCATGATCTGCCTTACTGGGAGCCACATTGTTGATAGACGACCTTTTCTGCTGCTGCAGAAGAGGTTTTTGTATTGCGTTATTTGTGGCACCTACTGGCTATCGCACATTTTTGCTAGAGACGTGAGGTCGTCATTATATGGTAATTATTACATGTCGCCTTATCCTGCTTAACGACATATGCAGCTTGCAGCTTCCACTATAGACCCTTTGGCAATATTCAGAATCGGTTGTTGGTAGAGATTGACCCTTATCTACATAAAACCTTTATATGTAGTTGACCCCTGGTTAACAAATGAACTTTATACTGACAAAGATGCCAAGGAAGAACTCAGCTTCCACATCAAAAGATAACCGCTTAACCCAGCCGTTACCGTCAGGAGTGAATGAAGCATGAGCCTTATGGAAAAACAACTCGGGAGCATTTCCACTAACAGACCAAAGCCAGCTGCCGTAGGCCGTACCCAAAGCCTTCACAAGCAGCGTCTGCTGGAAAATCTGCTTGCCTATTTATTTATGGCCCCCTCTCTGCTGCTGTTTGGCGTATTTCTATTTTATCCGCTGCTGCAATCCATCTATCTGAGCATGCATCTGACCGATCCGCGCGGACGTATTGCCGCATTTGTAGGCATGGAGAACTTCCAGGAGCTGTTCCTGTCCGAGCGCTTTTACCAAAGCTTGAAGGTAACGTTGTCCTTTACCCTGCTGACCGTCCCTACCTGTATCCTGTTGGCGCTGCTGCTGGCAGCACTGACACAATCCAGACTGCGCGGTATGCGCGTATTCCAGTTCATTTTCTCTTTACCTATCGCCATCTCTGTCGGAACCGGCTCTGTGATTTGGATGATGCTGTTCCATCCAAGCGTCGGTACACTTAATTATTTTTTGAGCCTTGCGGGTATTTCACCTGTTGGTTGGCTTACCGATCCTGCATGGGCGCTGATCTCTGTCTCGATGATGACGATCTGGATGACGCTTGGATTTAATTACATCGTACTGCTGAGCGGACTACAGGGTGTGCCTGAGGAAATATATGACAGCGCCAAAATCGACGGCTCGGGACCGATCCGTACCTTCATACAGCTAACGCTGCCGCTCGTATCGCCAACGCTATTTTTCGTAGCTATCGTATCGGTAATTGGAGCCTTCCAATCGTTTGGACAAATGCATATTTTGACCAAGGGTGGTCCGATGTACACGACCGATGTCGTCGTTTATAACATTTATCAGGACGCGTTTGTTAATTTTCGCTTCGGTATCGGCAGTGCACAGGCACTGGTTCTGTTCGCCATCATTCTTATTTTGACCGTGCTGCAGTTTACCTTTTTTGAAAAGAAGGTGCATTATCAATGACCAGCCGCTTTCAGAATACTATCGTATACCTCTTATTAGGTATCGCTGCAGCACTGGTGCTGTATCCTTTGCTGTTTACGTTCTCGGCAGCTCTGATGACTCCTGCCGAATCATCGTCTTACCCGCCCAAGCTGCTGCCTGGTGGATTGTATTGGGATAATTTCATTACGGTTACGCACCTGGTGCCAATCTTCAAATTTATTATGAACAGCCTGCTGATCTCCACCGCCATTATGATCGGACAGCTGCTGACCGCCAGCATGGCCGCCTATGCCTTCTCTTTTTTAAGATTTACAGGCAAAGGCATCCTGTTCGCGCTGTTCCTCTCCACAATGATGATTCCATGGGAGGTCACGATGATTCCCAATTATTTGACCGTCAAAAGCTGGGGCTGGCTGGACAGCTACGAAGGGCTGATTGTTCCTTTTCTGGCTACGGCGTTCGGTACGTTTTTACTGCGCCAATTTTTCTTGCAGCTTCCCGCCGAGCTGTTCGAAGCAGCAAAGATCGATGGCTGCGGTCATATACGAAGCTTTTTCCAGATGGTCCTGCCATTAGCTCGTCCGGCACTAGCGACACTTGGTGTTTACTCGTTCCTGACACATTGGAACATGTACCTGTGGCCGCTGCTGATCACAAACGGCGAGCAGATGCGTACCGTTCAGATTGGAATCAGTATGCTGCAGTTCGAAGAAATGACTTCGTGGAATCTCGTATTAGCTGGCGTTACGCTCGTTATGCTGCCATCGCTGCTGCTGCTCGTGCTCGGGATCAAGCAGCTGGTTCGCGGTATTACAGCCGGGGCTGTGAAGGGTTAGCCTTGCGTTTGGTGGAAATAGCGCGTCCCCAAGACGCTCTATATAAATAAAACATTTTTTAAGGGAGCGAAGACGACAATGATAAGCTGGAGTAGAAAAGGTTTAGTGACGCTTTGTATGGCCATCGTGATGCTCTTCATGGCAGCATGCGGCGGTACCCCAACGCAACCGTCAGAAGCAAAGGGAACAGACAATAAAGAAATGGCCCCTAAGCCTGCTGCAAGCAAGGAACCGGTTAAGGTCGTATGGTGGCATTCCATGAGCGGCGAGCTTGGCAAAGCGATAGATAAACTTGTTGCTGACTTCAATGCATCGCAAAAAGATGTTGTCGTAGAAGCGGTATTCCAAGGTACTTACGATGAAAGTCTGAACAAAATGAAAACGTCAATGGATTCCAAAAGCGGTCCTGCTCTGATTCAGGTATTCGAAATCGGCAGCCGTTTTATGATTGATTCCAAGGCGATTACCCCTATGCAAAAATTTATTGATGCCGACAAATATGACTTGTCCCAGCTTGAAGAAAACATTCTCAATTATTATCGGATTGACGGCAAGCTAAACTCCATGCCTTTTAACACATCCAACCCGATCCTCTACTACAACAAGGATATGTTCAAAGCAGCAGGTCTTGATCCCGAGAAACCGCCAGCTACGTACGAAGAAGTAGCAGCAGCGTCCAAAGCATTAACCAAAGACGGCAAATACGGCAATTCCTTCGCTATCTATGGTTGGTTTATGGAGCAATTTTTTGCCAATCAAGGTGCTGAGTTTCTGAATAACAGCAATGGCCGCACAGGTCTGGCAACCGAATCGATGTTGAACAGTGACGCAGGCGTGAAAACACTTGCCTGGTGGAAGCAAATGGTGGATGATAAATCGTCCCTGAACCTGGGTCGTAAAACCGATGATACCAAAAAAGCCTTTATTGCCGGACAAGTTGCAATGACACTGGACTCCACTGGCTCTCTGCGCGGTATTGTAGACGGAGCACAAGGCAAATTCGCAGTGGGAACAGGTTATCTGCCCAAACCATCCGACGCCAAGGAAGGCGGCGTGATTGTCGGAGGCGCCAGCGTCTATATTTTGAACAATCGCAGTGAAGCCGAGCAAAACGGCGCTTGGCAGTTTATCAAATTCCTGGCTGAGCCTAAGCAGCAAGCTTACTGGCACGTGAACACTGGCTACTTCCCTATTACCAAAAAAGCTTATGATGAACAAGTCGTAAAAGACAATCTGGTGAAATATCCACAGCTGAAAACAGCCGTTGACCAGCTTCACGCTACCAAAGCCAACACGGCAACACAAGGCGCTGTCATGGGCGTATTCCCGGAAGCTCGCCAGCTTACAGAAGGTGCGATTGAAGAGGTTCTTAATGGCAAAAAACAACCAAAGGAGGCACTTGACGGTGCGGCCAAGGAAATTAGCGGTAAGCTCGGTACTTACAATAAAACTGTAAAGTAATTTATATTTTCAAAAAATTTGCATCGAAGTAATCACCATACACGTACAAAAGGGGCCTCGGTACATACCGAAGTCCCTTTTGTTTATCTTCACTATGTATACTCAAGTTCCGACAGAAAGCCTGGCTTCACAGCAGCACATATTTACTGAATCTTTAATGGTCCTTTAAATAGTAAGCTTTAAGGATATCCTCCATAACTTTACTTGTTCTAATCGCGCTAATGCCAGTGCTCGAGCAAGCCCCTTGGCCCCGTAAAGCATCGACAACCGTTTGAATCAAGGGCTGCTGAATATGATGCGGATGCTCGATCATGTACGGCTCCTCACCTTCTGAGGTAGCTACAACGATCGGATTGTTCTGAAAGGTAGAAAATGTAATTTTCCCTTTGGTGCCCACAATTTCGTTCTTGTCCATATCCTCATAAGAGGTAAAACACCAATTTCCGGTACCATATACGCCGGACTCAAATTGATACGCCCCCGTTACAATATCCTCTGCCTCGTAATGATGGCCTTGATTGCCTGCGAAGCCTTGTATACTCGCAATAGGCCCTAACAAATAATCAAGCAGATCGAGCGTATGGCTGGCTACATCCACAAACAGCCCACCTCCGGATATTTCCGGCTGGACTCTCCAGGAGCTTTTTTTAAACTGCCCCAAATGTATCGTGGTTACCAAACGAACCTCACCAATGATTCCGCTCTCAAGAAGCTCCTTCACTTTCAGAAATCTCGGTAATTGTCTCCTGTAATAGGCTACAAATAAGGGCACATCCGCTTGGCGGCTTGCCTCCAGCATTTCCTCGCATTCCGCTACATTCATCGCCATCGGCTTTTCCACATAAACCGGCTTTCCCGCTTTCATAGCTTTGATCGCATATTCTTTATGAAAGGCTGGCGGTGTAGCGATATAGACTGCATCAACCTGCGGATCCTCGATGAGCTGCTCGGCATCAATGTACCACTTCGGCACGTTGTGTCTGCGGGCATAATCCTCCGCTAAAGCGGCGTCTCTTCTCATGACAGCAACCAGCTCGGAATGAGCCGCCTTTTGAAAGCCTGGACCACTTTTGACTTCAGTTACGTCTCCGCAGCCGATAATTCCCCAACGAATTGTTTGCATAGATAAATAATCCCTCCTGATAAATAATAATTGGATGAACCTCAATGAGAGTAAAGTATGCATCCATCATACCATTAATGGCACTATTTATCCGAAGGGATTCATTTTTATTGATGTTCCTGCTGACCTGGCTGTTCTAGAGGATCTTGCTGTTCAAAAAGCGTATTTTGCGCTTGCAAGCTCTGCTGCTCTTCAAGCTCCTGATCCTGATCCTTATGCTTATGTCGCTCACGCGCTAACTGGTTCTGTTGATTTTCAATCCACAGACGTAAAAGTCCATCCACATCAGCAGCATGCTTCGTTGGGATTTGATGCGGAGCACCGCGAATAAAATGCAGAGTACTGTGCGGCAGCCTCGTCTGCATTACCCGTGCATACTGGTGGAACCGGGTATCTCTCTGACCAAAGAGCAGCAGGATTGGTGCTTGAATCTCATGCAGCCGATCCGTACAATTGAAACTCAGCACCTGCTCATGATATTGGGCGATGTTCACTACATTTCCTGAATTACAGCTGTCGTACATCGATTTAAAAATATGAAAATTAGTCGCATTGCCTCCAGCATCGAGAGCGGATAGCAGACGTTTTCCATGTAGTCCGCATAACAAGTGTGCAATCCATACCAAGCCTCTCTGAATAGGGTCCGTTAATTCAGATGTTGAGCCTATCAGGATTGCCCCCAGATAACGGTCCGGATCGCTCAGAAGTGCTTGCAAAACGATTTGCCCCCCTACCGAGTACCCGCACAAATAGGCTTGGCCAATTCCAAGGGAATCCAAAAGCTGCTTTATATCCTCAGCGATCATTGTATAGGTAAGTGGCTCTTCCGAATAACGGCTTTTACCGTGGCCACGAATATCGAAGGTAATTATTTGATAACGGTCGGATAGAGAAGTACGCTGATAGCTGAAGATTTCTCCGGTTAAAAGAATCGGATGTATGCACACAATCGGTATTCCTTGACCTACGCTCTCATAATAGAGAGTCGTTCCATTCACATCGACAAATGGCATGCTGGTGCCCATCCTTTCCTACTGTGCTTTTGTCTATGTTTTCTGTTCTGTTAGAATACCCGAATCGTCTTATTTCATACGACAAAAAGCCTCATTGGGTCACAATGAGGCTTCGTTCAGCAGGAGACTTCGGGTTATAGCTCCAGTAACGATTTATGTATCTTGATAACAACTTTTTTAATCTTCTGATCTTCTTTAACACTACATACTGGACGATGAATATCGCTCGGATAAAAAACGGTAAAGTTACCCGGAAGCAGCAGGATCGAGCTTTCCACACTTGTTGTTTCATAAAATGCAATGTCTCGTGATGCAAAATCTTCTTCGGAAATGACCGCATCCGATGTTAGGCGCGCCACCTTGATCAGCTCTTCGCCTTCGATCAGGTATTGAATATCGATGTAGGTTTGGTGTGATTCCGGACGCTGCTTCTCCCAGCTTTGAGTTGTCGGCTCCTGAACCATCACAAACATCAAATCACCTTCAATATCATGCTTGCCCGGTGCCATCGTGCTAAAATCGGTGGAACGGATGTACTCCAATCCACGGTTAAGCGCTTTCGGATAAAGTGCCTTCTCACGTTCCCAAGTTGCCAAATCACTGAAAATCATGAATGATGCCTCCCCAACGTATTGTTGTTTGTACAGATAGCTGCTATGCAGAATCTGCCCTTTTCAGTATAAGCTTCTTTGATTCTATTTAAAAGACCAATGGGAGTTTGGTGAAGTCTGACGAAGTCCGGTGAATAAGTCCCGCTGCGCGGCCAAATATCCTTTCGATCGCTGTCGTTTCCATATTTTTTTGATTTTATAAGATATTTAGTGGTAAAAACACGGAAACAAAGGCGAACGCTAACGCTTCTACAGGATTATTTGGCCGCTTCGCTCATTATTCACCGGACTTTTTAAAAAAGTACAAAAACTGGATTCCTTATCGTGGAATCCAGTCATGAAGTGTCATGAAACTAAAGCTACGCGTATTAGATAGATAACCTAATATTTAATCAGGCTAATCCTGTTAGCCATTAATAATTTCGCCACCATTGATATGCAGAAATTGTCCTGACATGTAAGAGGAATCATCCGATGCCAAAAAGACGTAAGAGGGGCCGAGCTCCTCTGGCTGACCCGGTCTTTTCATGGGCGTATCTCCACCAAACTCACTGACTTTTTTGGCATCAAAGGTTGAAGGAATCAGTGGTGTCCAGATCGGTCCCGGTGCTACACCGTTAACCCGAATGCCCTTATCCGCCAAGCTCATCGACAACGACCGAGTGAAAGCGACGATAGCTCCCTTTGTGGACGAGTAGTCTATCAGCTGTGGATTACCCTTATAAGCCGTGATCGAAGCCGTATTAATAATGGACGCACCTGACTTCAAATGCGGTAAAGCCGCCTTCGTAAAATAAAAGTACGAGAAAATATTAGTACGGAACGTTTTTTCCAGCTGTTCCTGGGTTATATTTTCAATTGATTCCTGCGGATGCTGCTCAGCTGCATTGTTAACCAGAATATCAAGCTTGCCAAAAGTAGCAATACTTTTGCGTACAACCTCCTGGCAAAAGGCCTCATCGCCAACATCTCCGGCAATTAGCAAACAGCGACGTCCTTCCTTTTCAATCAGTCTCATCGTTTCCTTGGCATCGTCATGCTCATTCAGATAGACGATCACCACGTCCGCTCCTTCAGCTGCATAACATACTGCGGCTGCCTTACCTATACCGCTATCTCCTCCGGTAATAATCGCTACCTTGCCGAGCAGCTTACCGCTGCCCTTGTATTGGCGGTCAACGGAATTCGGCTTCGGATTCATCTCACTCTCCAGTCCGGGCTGGCGATTCTGATGCTGTGGAGGCATCGTTTGTGTGGGTGATTTGGTTGGCATGGGTATCTCTCCTTTTCATATTAAAGTGATAATGTCCCAATCATGTGTTGCTGTAAGCTAGCTTGTACATGTGGCTACGCTTTTATGTGGCTTATTGATGTTTTATGGTTATGTGTAATTATGTGAAGTCTCAACAGTACCGTCCTTACGGTGAATAATTGCGCTGGTGTTCATATCTGATGCCCATTGCTTAGCTTTCTCGACGGCTTCTGCCTTCGTTTCGGCATTCAAGCGTACATCATGCAAGCCTTCTTCCTTAACAGCCCATCCGTCTCCGTCGGGAACCACATGCAGATTGTGTCTGTTGTGCTCGTTATGGGAAGCTGATTGTCGGCTGCTTTGAGTTGAGGATGCTTCCTTCTCCTCATGTTTTTGTCTGTGTAAGGGATGATTATCATCCCACTCTTCCGCCTTGGCCGTAGCAATAGCGATTGCTCTGCCTTCCTCGTACCCATCCTCCAACAAAGCATTTGCGATTTCGACTGCCTTATTGCGGACGCGAGGCTCCAAATTTTTCATTGAAACGGGGTAATCATTCTTTTTCCATGGCATAGTAGTCCCTCCTGGAATTAGTCATTACCTTATTTTATTAGCCAATTGAGCTTGAATCGAATCATTCATTCAATGCTTCTAACATCAACCGTCGAATTTTACGCAAAAAAATACCCCAGCTGCCACCGCGGCAACCGGGGTTCAAGTTTATATATTTTAAAAGGGGGTCATCTATTAGTATAGGCTAAGAACATTAAACGAAGATGAAGCGTATGTTTCAATTCGATTACAATCGTGAGGCAAATTGTATCAGCATTTACGTCACGTTTATAATGTAAATTTTACAGTAACACTCTATGTCATATTCGAAAAATGCTTGCCTGATGTTGAAGCTGCTCTTCCTCTTTATGCTGAATAGATTGCGTGGACATCCGCTTACAGGACATATATAGTAAAACCATCACGAAAATATATAGGTGTAAAACACGTGATCCATACGACGCCAGTTTTGCTGCGCAAAACCTAGCCTATGCTTTCGATGCCAGTTTTGCTGTGTAAAACTCTAAGGAGGGTTCATACCTTGAAAAAATGGGCAAGATGTTGGTTTCCCTTGATGATGTTTGTCACCGTGCTGTTCGTACCCTTGGCCTCAACCCCGATTACTCATGCAGCCAATACCGCTCCCTTCAGCGATACCGCACAACACTGGGGCGCAGATGCTATCGACTGGGCTGTGCTTAATAAAGTTGTGGATGGCTATGCCGATGGTACCTTTCACCCGGATAACCCGGTCTCTGAACCCGAATTTCTTGCAATGCTGCTTCGGGCTTATCCTGAGATCAAATTGCCGAACACCGCTGCTGGATTGCCTTGGTATACACCTTACTACGACATAGCAGCGGCTCAGAAGTGGCCAGTACTGTCTGCCAGCAATCGTGACCAATTTAACCGGGGCCATGTAGCCCTAATCATTGCCGCTACACAAAAAGGTACCGTGAGCTTAACCGATGCTATATCGTTTTTACTCAATCAAGGCTTGTCCAAAGGCAAAACAGCCGCGACAATCGAAGGCTACCGGGCTGCCGATAAGCTTTCTCGTGCCGAGGCTGTACAGTTCATACGTAATCTGAAGCAAATGCAGTTCCAGCTTTCAGCAAGTAAGGATGCTGCCGGTTCTGCTCCAACCGTACCTTCTCCAGTAACACCGGATGTACCTGTCAGCCCAACCGCACCCACGAGTTCAGTCTCTGCTTCCGCAGTCGTTACCTTGAAGGATGTGCATATTGGGGACACATTGGAAGCAACCCTTAGCAAGCTGGGTCAACCAGCCCGTAAGGATGCCAGTGAATATGGATTTACCTGGTATGTGTACAATCAGGATTACTCGAGTTATGCGCAGATTGGGATCAGTGATAATAAGGTGGTTGCCCTGTATTCCCTGTCCACCAACTGGTCCAATAATAAGGGCATCCAGGACGGGTCAGCCAAATCCGAGGTGATTAATCAATACGGCAATCCCCTGGAGTCGATAAGAAAAGGCAATACCCGATTTATATTCAATTATGGGAACGGCGAAAGTGGCACCTATGAGATTGACGGTGTCTACGTTACCTTCTTTTATGACCTGTTCCTGAATAATGTCGTAACTGGAGTGCAGGCAGTGGCCAAGCCCAATGAGCTCGCTTTGGAATCGTTTTATCCAAAAGAAAGCCCTGCTTTAATCACAGCCTATGAACGGGAAGCGTTCGATCTGGCGAATGCACACCGCACCAAGCTTGGAAAGCCTATACTGGTGTGGAACGATACCATCGCCGGAACAGCCCGCAAGCACAGCATGGATATGGCCGCCAGAAATTATTTTGCACATGAAACCCCGGAAGGTAAAAGTCCCTTTGATCGTATGAAAGATGATGGTCTGAAATTACGCGCTGCATCAGAAAATATAGCCGCAGGTCAGACGAGCGCCATATTCGCCCATCATGGTTGGATGAACTCGGAAGGCCATCGCAAGGCTCTGCTAAGCGATATTGAGCGTCTTGGTGTAGGAGTCGCATTTGGCGGGAAAATGAGCATATATTATACTGAAAATTTTTATACGCCGTAAATTTTGCTATTTTGCCATCCTTTTCTTTTATAGCATCCTTTTAAAAAAAGCGTACCAGGCCCCAACAGCCCGGTACGCTTTGCTTTATTTGAATACGTGCAATCGATCCTTGAGCGGTTTGAATTCTTTATCTCCCGCAGGTGCGGTCGGTGTCCCGAAGGGCATTTGGGCTACAAGCTGCCAGTTCTCCGGCAATTTCCATTCCGTCTTGACCTTCTCATCAATCAGCGGATTGTAATGCTGCAGACTGGCACCAAGCCCTTCACTCTCAAGCGCTGTCCAGATCACAAACTGATGCATCGCATTCGTATGCTGTGCCCAGACAGGAAAACGATCCTGATAAGTCACAAATGCCTCCTGCATGCCTGTAACCACGTGCTGATCTTCAAAGAACAGGATGGTCCCATATCCATTGCGAAATCCGTCCATGCGCTGCTTGGTCGATTCAAACTGGTCCGCCGGAACGATTGCTTTCAAAATATCAGTCGTGATATCCCACAGCTTATCATGCTGGGCTGCTAATAGCACCACGACTCTTGTACTCTGCGAATTAAAAGCTGAAGGCACGTGCTTAACCGCATCTTCGACAATTTCCAAAATACGCTCATCCGAAATTGGAGATTTTTTGCTAATTGCATACATACTGCGTCGTTCTCTAACCGCTGTCAAAAAGTCCTTTGCCATTATTGATACCTCCATTATCTTATAAATGCTCACATTCTTTTATATAGTTACCCACTGGACACCAAATTATAACCTAGGTTGCCGGGGTTAAACTCGAATACGAGAGTCTCTGGTTTTCAACCCATCACGTATTCATTTATGTAACACCTCAGTTGATCTCACACCTTTTGCGAAGCTGTTATTGGATTCATAATATGACTAATTTTTGTATATTCCATGATTATAGACCTATACATATAAATTTCGTATTATTTTTCATTAATTTGTAAGATTTTCGCAAAATATGATGGTATAATGCCCATAGCACTTTCCTGCATTTTACATCTTCATAGTCTCGTGAGCCTATAAATTTCGTAGAACACAGGTCCAAAGTAACAATTATTAAGCAGTCATTATAAGGAGGAACAAATGTGTTTTTAAGAAATCGTTACAGTAAAATCAGTGGATTCCTGGTTTTTATGCTGTTGTTTGGCATGCTGGTACCCACTTGGGCATTCGGCGCAGCCGCTCCAGTAGAATTAACGGATATTTCTGGTTCTTACGCACAAAAAGAAATACGGAATTTGGTAGATAACGGTGTGATCAGCGGCTATGAGGATGGGTCCTTTCAACCTGCTAAAGCGATGAGTCGTGCAGAATTGGCCAAAATCATCGTCTTATCTCTCGGTCTAAAAGAAAATACGGATCGGGCATCTGCTTTTACAGACGTCGGTAAAAATGATTGGTACCAAGGTTTTGTAGGTGCATTGGTTGAATCCGGAATAACGCAAGGAACATCGGCAACCACATTCTCGCCCAACGCAAAAGTGACAAGAGAAGAACTCATTGTATTTTTTATTCGCGCTATGGGTCTTGAAGAAGCAGCCGGAAAGATAGCTGTTGATGCTAATTTGTCTGACTTGAAACAAGTTTCAAGCTGGGCTCAGTCACATGTATCATTAGCTTTCAAAATCGGTTTCGTCAATGGAATTGAGAGCCACGATGGCACTTTGAAATTTAGCCCTAAGGATCATGCAGAAAGACAAGCTTTGGCTCGGTTAGCTTATGAGTTCAATACGAACAAAGCAGCATACATAAGCAAAGGGAAAGCTTTTGCCAATACGGGCTTGTCTGATGTTAGCTCGGTGTCGGTTGTGAACAACAGCAGCGTCGAAGTTACCTTCCACAAGGACGTTATTACCGTTAATGAGACGGATTTTACTTTTGATAATGGGTTGAATATTACGAACGCAGCGTTGAAAACCGACAGCAAAACTGTCGTAGTATTGACAACTAGCGTGCAATCAACTGGAACGGTATATAAGCTGAGCTATAGAGGTAAAGATACCGGCTTAACCTTTACAGGATTTGCTGCTGGTGATTTTGGCGGCGGTGGTGGTGGAGGTGGTAGAAGCGCACAAAACTCTCCTGTAATTCCTCCTTCAAAATCCGATCTTGATAAAGTAAATAGCGGCGGTACATACGATTCTCTCTCTATTACATCTTCTGGAACAGTTGGTCCTGCTGACGGTGCGGCTAAAACGATTGTTACAGGTACGCTGACATTAAATCCTGGTGCTGGTGGTGAGATTTTGCTGCAGAATGTGGAGGCTGCTAATATTGTAGTGGCTTCAGGCAGCTCTAACTCCATTAAATTGAAAAATACGATCATTACCACGTTAAGAGTGGCTGCCAATAATCAATCAGAGCCTGTTCGGATCGAGTCCCTCAGCGGTTCCGAAGTAACAAATACTAATATCCAGTCGAAGGTAATCATGGAATCCAGTGCTGGAAGCCTGGGAATGATCACAATCGGATCAGGTGCCCAAGGACAAGAGATTGAATTAAGAGGCACCATCAAAGGTGATGTAACTGTACAGGGTGAAGGTGCGAAGATCAAGATTGCCGCCCCAAAAGACGGAGGCACTTCTTCCATCGCAAACTTGAACATAGGCACTAACGCAACGATCAGTGCAGCCACAGGTACCTCCTTAGGAAGCTTGAGCATCACGGCACCGAACACTTCGGTTACTCTAAATGGTGAAGGTGAATTTCGCTCGGTTACCGTGTCTAAGGAAGCACAAGGCACAACATTGAACCTTTCAAGTACGAGCACCAAAATTTCTGCGCTTCAATTAAATGCAAATATTAAATTAGAAGGTGATGCCGCTGTAATCGGGACTATTCCCATTACCGTTAGCCCCGGAGTTAAAGTAGAGGCATCTCCAACATTAATCAATACTTTGAAGGCTAAAGCCATTGCTGCTATCGCGGCCATTGGATCATTTAATTCGTATTCTGCGGAAGTGGATGCCGCAATTACTGCAGCAGAGACGATTGCGAATAATGCGATCCTGCTTGGAGCAGCTGAAGCGGATATTACCGATTATTCGACAAAGCTGGTTGAATACAAACGCTTGATGACCACATTCGCTTTGGAAGCGGCTTATCAGGATTTGAAAATCGGTTTTGCAGGAACTGATACGCTCCAGGCTGTTACACAAAATATCGTGCTTTCGACAGTTGATGCTTTACGAGGGGTCAGCATAACTTGGAAATCCTCCCAACCATCGGTTGTAAGCAGCACGGGTCTGGTGACTCGCCCTGCACTAGGACAAGCAGATGTACAAGTTATCTTAACAGCTTTAATATCCAAAAATGGTCAAGTACGGGATGTTGAATATCCGATTACAGTATTAGCCCAAAGAACTTCCGTTCCAGTTGAGCCTACAGTACCCATTCTGGACTCATTATCCGTCGAACCAAGCTATGTGTCTTTAAAGACTTTGGGTGCAACCCAGCCTTTGAGCATCGTTGCAAAATACTCGGATGCCACGATTCATCCAGTAACGAAAGAAGCTTCTTATACTAGCAGCACGCCGACTGTAGCCTCAGTAAGTAAGGAAGGTATTGTTACTGCTATAGCTAACGGGACAGCCAACATCACGATTAGCTACGGTGGGAAAACAGTGACAGTGCCTGTTATTGTGGATGTACCTTCTGGACCTACAGATGCTTTCGGATTAAAGCCAATCGCAGGTGATGCCCAGGTGTCGTTGTCTTGGAACACACTAGGATCGAACGTAACCTATCAGGTTTACAGCTCCAAGACAAGTGGATCATATACCCAGGCGCCTACAACGGTAACGGGTACTACGTATACAGTAAACCGATTGAATAACGGAACGAAGTACTATTTTATTGTTAAAGCTACAGTGAATGGAGTCATCACCGCGTCTAACGAAGTAAGTGCAATCCCTGCAGTAACAGATTCCATGCAGAAAACCGCGACACCTACGGTAACTGGAAATGCTTATACGAATGGATTCAAACTCAGTGGAAAAGCAGAGCTGGGAACATTACAAAGAACTTATATTATGTTGTCAAGACACGACGGTACCTACTTATCTGGAAGTTTTGTGGAAGTTAATGGAACGTTTACTCTCATATCAAACAATTACGATTTAAGTTTAACGTTTTCGACAGGTGAAGAACTACTGCTGACGGCTCAAGCTAATGGGAAAATGGTAAGTGATCCTGTTATAATTGTTGTAAATGCTCTCAGCGGCCAAACAACAATGCCTACGGTTACGGGCATCGTCTACGATATAACAAATTTAATCAATGGATATACAGCCCCTGGTGCGTTCATTACCTTTAAGAATATTACTAATGGATACATCTCAACTGCAATTGCTTCGTCAATTGATGGCTATTACAGTCTTTATCCTTATCCGAAATTAAATCTGGGAGATCAACTCGTACTAACCGCCGAAACTGTAGGCAATAAGACAAGTAATCCAAACTATATTACCGTAATAGCAGCCCCGAAAACTGCAACGCCTAAGGTAACAGGAAATACTTATACGAATGGATTCAAACTTAGCGGCAAAGTAGAAATGGAGCAATCGAATTCAACTTATATTACTTTAACTAGACAAGACGGTTCATATTTAACTGGAAATTATGTATCGGATGGCAATTTCACTTTCATGTCGAGCAGTTACGATAATGAAATATTTTCGGTTGGTGAAGAACTGTCGCTGACGGCACAAGCCAATGGCAAGAAGATAAGTGATCCTTTAAAAATCGTTGTAAAAGCACTTAGTGGTCAGACGAAAATGCCTTCAGTTACGGGTACTGTCTATGATTTAACAACTGTAATCAATGGATTTTCAGAGCAAGGGACAACCATCACCTTAAAGGATAGTTCAAAAGGATACAGTTCGACCGTCACGACTGATACATATGACGGATCATATAGCTTGTATCCTTATTGGAAATACAGTGTAGGAGATCAACTGATACTGACCGCCATTACGTTGGGCAAAACCACAAGTGATCCAATTTACATTACGGTACAGGACGCCCCAAAAACCGAGAATCCAACGGTAATTGGAAGTGTGTATACTAACGGATACATGCTCAGCGGAAAGGCAGAACTAGGAGAGAGTAACAGGACCTCCGTTACCTTGTCTAAGAAAGACGGCACCTATATAACCCAAAGCGATGTATGGTCAGACGGCACATTTACTCTCCAATCAAATAGTTACAATCGAGTTACGCTTTCGGCGGGTGAAGAATTAATCCTTACAGCCAAAGCCAATGGGAAAAAGATGAGTGATCCTCTCACAATTGTTGTGAAGGGTCTCATCGGTCAAACAACTGTACCTACGGTCACAGGTACAATTAATGATTTATCATATGAAATCAATGGGTTTACTGAGCTTGGGGCTTTCGTCACCTTAAAGGATAGCAATGGATACGATAGTACCGTAAGAGCTGAAGCACACAATGGCTCTTTTAGATTTAATTCATACTCCGGGCGATTTAGTATAGGGGAACAACTTATGCTAACTGCTGAAGTACTAGGTAAAAAGGTAAGTGATCCGACCTATGTAACCGTGCAAGCCGCACCCCAAACTGAAACTCCTGTAGTGACGGTAAACAAAGTATATACCAATGGATTCATAGTCAGCGGCAGATCAGAACCGGAATCGCAATATATCATGACTATTGTTACTTTATCTAAAAAGGACGGTACCTATATAACTGAAAGCATGGCTGGGATCGATGGACTATTCACAATCAAATCAAATATTTATAATAATTATCCAGCACTATCAGTAGGTGAGGAATTGCAACTTACAGCCCGAGCCTTTGGTAAGAAAATGAGTGATCCTGTAACTATTATCGTAAATGATACTATCGGCAAAACGGCTCCCATTATGACGGATATCGTAAACGACACCATTATCAGTGGATGGGCACAATTTGGCTCCCTGGTTACGATAAAAAATGAGGTAAACGGACATTACAGCAAAGTTAATGCATCCCCTACTGATGGCTTCTTTAGTGCAGAGGCAGGAGGAAATACATTTTTCTTAGGTGACCAACTGACAATAACTGCAACATACATCGGAGAAACTATAAGTGATCCGATCTATGTAACAGTAGGTGCATCACCAAAAACCGCATCACCAACGGTTATCGGAATTGTGTATCCCAATGCATTTGATATTAAGGGAACAGCAGAGCCCGGATCAGCGCAAAAATTGACGGTACTTAACTTAGTAAGACCAAACGGCAATTATGTAACCTCATTCGGTGTATATGAAGATGGAACTTTTTCAACCTCACAGCTGTATGAGCAATGGTTTACGAGGCTTGCAGTCGGCGAAGAGTTGCAATTGATAGCTCAAGCTTTCGGGAAGAAGGAAAGTGATCCTGTAAAAATCATCGTACAGGCGGTTACTGGTCAAACGACAGTACCTACCTTGACAGTTGTTTCAGAAGCAGCTATACGTGGACAGGCAGAGCCTGGAGCGATGATCAGCATAAAGATGGGTTTGAATGGATACAGCACCTTTACAAAAGCGTCCATGTATGACGGCTCCTTCAGCTTAGGTATGATACAAACAGGTGTATTAAATTGGGGAGATCAACTGACAATTACGGCCACTACTCTTGGAAAAGCGACCAGTGATCCGGTTCTTGCTATCGTGCAAGCATCACCGACAACCGAAATGCCCACGTTAGCAGGAACTGTGTATACAAACGGATTCATGCTTAATGGAATAGCAGATTCTGGATCGACATATACCTACATTACCTTAAATAAACAAAATGGCGATTACGTGGGCTCCTTTACTACAAATTCAGATGGTTCTTTTTCATCAAGCCAGCTTACCCCATACGTAACGCTGACAGAGGGTGAACTGCTGCTATTAAGGGCTCAAACATACGACAAGAAGCAAAGCGCATCTGTCAAAATCATTGTACAAGCAACTGTCGGCCAAACAGCCGTACCCACAATTCTTGATGGCGCAATAAATACAAATCCTTTAAGTGGACGTGCAGAACCCGGTGCCATTATTACTCTGACAAACGATTCGAGAGCACACACTTTTGTTGCTACTGCGTCAGCGGATGGTAACTATACGATTTATTGGTCAACAGATACGTTTAAACCTGGAGATCAACTATCTCTCAATGCTACATCACTTGGAAAAGCAACAAGCGATACCGTACACATTACTCTTTTGGCTACTCCTTAATATCTTCAAAGTAAAATAAGACCAAAAAAGCGGCCTATCGGTTTCATCCGATAAGCCGCTTTTTATATTTTTATAACTTAAGAATACCCTCCGCTTGTTTACAACGAATCCCGTAAATGAACCCCTGACGGCAGCAGCCCCTCAACATGCGCTTTCAAGGCTGGCTCCCCA
Source organism: Paenibacillus sp. FSL H8-0034 (assembly GCF_038000305.1). Taxonomy (NCBI): domain Bacteria; kingdom Bacillati; phylum Bacillota; class Bacilli; order Caryophanales; family Paenibacillaceae; genus Paenibacillus; species Paenibacillus sp. FSL H8-0034. The sequence goes on along the minus strand of NZ_JBBOBS010000001.1, from coordinate 927,060 downwards.
TACAGCTCCTCACTGAGAATCGCTATAAGGCCATGATCCTCACGAGTACGGATCAGTCGCCCCATACCCTGCTTAAGCCGCAGCAGCATGTAAGGCAGGTCAACCTCCTCGTAAGGCATAATCGCAGATTGGCGTTTGGCCATAAAGACCGGATCCTGCGGTGGAAAAGGCAGCTCCCAAATGATGACGTTGGATAGAGATGGCCCGGGCACATCGAGTCCCTCCCATAAAGTAACCGCACCTAGAATGCTTGTCTCCTCACGCTGAAAAGCCGCGATCAAATCGCTGATTTCACGGTCTCCTTCAAAACGGAACCGCATCCCCGCGACTTCCGGATAATGGACGATGTCTCGTTTGAACCGCTGCAGTGTATCTTTAGTCGGGAACAAAATCAGAGCCCTACCCTCGGTTCGCACCAATAGGCGGATCGCCGTTTTCATTTTTTCAGAAAAGGTGCCTCGGTATGACCACCGCGGCGCGATAACCTCCATCTGATGTGCATAATCAAATGAAGAATCCACACTGAACGACAGGTAATGTTCAATTCCGAGACTTTTCGTCACATAATCGAAGGAGCCGTTAACGGATAGTGTCGATGAAGTAAATACAATCGGCATATTGGCGCTGAACACCCGTCTCTTCAGCACTTCCTTTACGGCCCTTGGCATGATGACCAAGGTCAAGCCCGTGATACTCTCCGTTACCCAGCACACAAAGCTTTCTGATTGCAGGAACAGGCTTAGCGCCTTTTGCATCATTTCCAAATGCTCTTCGACAATTCGTGAATGGTATGGATTCAATGAGTACAGCTCACTCTCCAGCACCAGCTCCTCTTCAATGATCGCAAGCGACTCTCGGAACAGGCTGATCTCGTTCAGCAGCTGCTCACTCAATAGAATCTGTCTGCGATCCGAGCCCGGTATCGCCCTGTTCTGCCGCTCCAGCAGATCGAACATCGCCTCACTGCGGTCGATCGCTTCGTCGATCAATACCGCCAGCGAATGGCGAATCTGGCCCTTCAGCAGCCGAACAATTAATTCTTCAAACACAATATGCTTGATTTTGTAGGTCAAGGCTTTCTGCGCCGCGGACTCCAACAGGTGGCCTTCGTCGAATACGACGGTGCAGTGTTCCGGCAGCAGTGGCAGCTGTCCTCCGCGCTTTCTCCCTTCATAGGTCCATACATGCTCCATATAATAATCGTGCGAGCAAATGATCAGATCCGCAGAACGCCGAAAGTGATCGCGGGAAAGCGTTTGTCCACACCGATGCCGCTGCTCACAGACAAAACAATCCTGAAAAGCATCCCAGCTGATTTTTTCCCATTGTTCATCGTTCATATCCGGATAATGCTTGCGGTCTCCATAAGCATGAAACGACTGCAGCGTTTCACGATAACGGACGAACTCCGGCAAATGCTCGTACAGGTTCCTGTACAGCCCCGCATCCTCATGGCCTAATCTGGCTTCGTCCAGCTTCGTCAAGCACACATATTGATCAGGAGATTTGGCTAATCTGGCGTCTATCGCAAGATTCAAGTATCGGGTGAGCTTGGCGATATCTCCCTCCGGCTTGACCAACTGCTCAATCAAGGATTCATCCGCACAAGCGATGATGGCGGGCTTGCGGGTATACCGCGCGTAACAAATCGCATACAGCAAGTACACCAGTGTCTTGCCCGTTCCGACCCCGGCCTCCGCGAATATCGTTTCTTTTCCGGTAAAGGCCCGTTCCAGCTGGAACGCCATAAAAATCTGCTCATCACGAACCTCGAAGCCGGATTCCGGTAATATATCGTATAACACATCCACAATCCATTCGCATGCCTGCTTCACGAAGGGCTGGGTGCGATCATAATGAAACGGATACAGATCCATACTGCATATGCCTCCATCGGGACTGATTTCAGTACACCCATAGCCCCTTTACATTGAAGCTATAGTATCACATAAATGCTGCCAACATTCAATAATATCCAAGTGAGCTCACCCTACATGTGGGTGGTATACAAAGAACCCTCCGGCCAGTCGGAGGGCTTTAGACATATAAGGTTGTTCTTATACTTCAGTTTACAGTTACACTGATCAGCCTGAAAATAACTTAGGGTATAAACGATTTGGCGCCAGCAGAATTAATCTGGCGAATAATGTTCACTTCTACTCGGCGGTTTTTCGCGCGCCCCTCGGCAGTATCGTTCGTATCAATCGGTTGATATTCACCATAGCCGATAGAACGGTAATGGGCCGGATCAATTTTGCCATTTTGCATGAGCAGCTTCATAAAATTTAATGATCGCTTGGCGCTCAAATCCCAGTTGCTCTGGAACTCTCTCGTATTGATCGGAACGTTATCCGTGAAGCCCGCCACTTCCACATTATATTGATTATAGCCGCTCAGCATACTCGTAATGCTTTGTGCCAGTACCTGCGATTCCTGCTTAATTTCCGCCGAGCCGGATTGAAATAAGGCATTGTCGCGAATCGTAATTTTTAACATATCCTCATTTAGCTTGGTTTCCAGCTGGGAAAGGAGACCATTATCCTTGATATATCCGTCCAGCTTCTGTTGAAGCTCCTTAAGATCCTGCATTTCCTTATCATGCAGAGCTTTCATTTGCTGCTCTTGCTGACTTTCCTGCTCATTTTTTTTCTTTTCATCTTCTTTTTTCTTCTCAATGTTAGGTGAAACAGTCAAAGGTACAATATTCGATTGCTCGAACATACCTGTTCCGCCATTAAAGCCCGAATTGAGACCCTTCATGATTTGCTCGAACTTTTTGGAATCAATCTGACTCGAAGCGAACAATATGATAAACAAAGCCAGCAAAAGAGTCAGCAAATCGGCATAGGGGATAAGCCAGGTTTCATCGATGTGCTCCTCATGATGCTCATGTCGCTTTTTTTTCATTCAGCGCCACTTCCCTCATCAAGTAAATGACGTTCACTGGGCGGAATATAGACGGACAGCTTTTGCTTCATAGCTATCGTGGAAATACCGGATTGAATGGACAGCAGACCCTCTACCATAATAAGCTTGATTTCGATTTCCTTCTTGGAAATTTGCTTCAGCTTGTTGGCCATCGGGTGATAGAGCACGTAACCGGAAAAAATACCAAGCAGTGTAGCGACAAAAGCCGCGGAAATCAAGTGACCCAGGTTCTCAACATCGTTCAGATTACTCAAGGCTGCGATGAGTCCAACGACCGCACCAAGCACCCCAAGTGTCGGCGCATAGGTTCCTGCTTGTGTAAAGATCAGGGCACCGTTACGGTGACGTTCCTCTGTTGATGAGATTTCCTCCAATAGAACATCCCTGACAAATTCACTATCGTTACCATCAATAATCATCCGCATGCCATTGCGCAGAAACGAATCTTCAATTTGATCTACCTGAGTTTCCAATGCAAGCAAACCTTCACGACGTGTAATGGAAACCCAATCCATAAAGCGGCGAACCAATTCTTTTTTTTCGATTAATTGCTGCTGCTTGAACAAAATTTTCATCAATTTGGGAAACTTCTTAAGCTCACTCATTTGAAAGCCAACGAACAAGGTCGCCGCTGTACCTACGAAAATAATAAGAAGTGCTGCCGGATTCAATAACGACATGACACTTGCACCCTTTAGCGTCATGCCGACACCGACGGCGATAACCGCCAATACTAATCCAATAACTGTTGCCTTTTCCATACCCGATGAGCACCCCGCTGTAAATGATTTGAACTTTCTTAATCGTGCTTGATCCCTATATTTCTACATTTCATACATTTATTCGACATCCTGTGACGTGAAGCCTGCTTGAAAATATTAAAATTTATACAAATTTAGCTAAATATCGTTTTTAGCTTTCAGCCAGGACGAAGGGATTAGGACCAACGTATGATGGCGTTGCAGACAATTGATTCCAATGACGGAGAATGATGCGGATAATGCTCATCCCCTTGAAATAATAGTCTTGCTTGATTGCACTGACCATGGGTAAATACAAAAAAACGAGACCACTAAAGCGATCCCGTTCTTTTTGTAATAGCACCTCATCAACTCGTATACATACTCATCATCAGTGCATACACAATTGCTGCAATTATGGCAGCTGCTGCGATACTAATCAAGCCTACCCCAATACGTTTTCCCATCTTCTCTCTGCTGCGCTTCACCACAAATTCCACTTCAGACGGCAGTTCCTTCTTCTGTCCCATCAACTTACCGATATCCGGCAGCTCATGCATATATTTTCTAGAGAGGTATATCCCATATCCAATCTGAATTCCCCAAAAGCAAAGCAATAGGGCAACGACAAAAGAAACTACCACAGACACATAGATAAAGAGCGGAATGCCACCCACAGGTGCAATAGAATGCGTCAGTGCTGGCGGCTTGTCTCCTGCACCAAGCACGGCCAGATCGTCCGCAGAACCGCTTAACGGCTTCGTGCCATCACACAGCATTGTGGTATGTTTACCACTGCCATCGCTGCTGGCGTACACCAGATACTCCCGGTTCATTTCAAAGCTGTAGCCACAGCTGGAACCGCTTATGGGCGTGTTCACGTTCAACTCGGCTTGCACCTCTCCCTTCCAGACGGTAGACACCGCGAATGTCACGGTCACAGGATCAGCCGAGGAGCTAAAGAAACCCTTTTGCGGTTCAGTGAGCTTCACAACCTTGCCAGAAAATATCGCCGTCTTCCTCTGCAGTTCCTCCTGAACGGATGGCTTTTTGGCACAGGAGCACGCCTGAGAAGGCTGTGGCACCGCGATAAACGTCGCAAACACAAATAAAAGCGTATACAAACCAACAAGTCCTCTTTTCACTTTTCTTTTCCTCCTATGAGCTTTAGCAGAGAGCTGACTTCGTTAGCATTATTCGGATTTCAACACGAATTTTGCTGCAGAAGCTAATATTTATATCCTATAGACGAAGTCTGATTACATTTTGTTCCAGTAAAATTTGTTGTCTGTGTCAGATTAGTTACATATTTAGACTATTACCATCAGTTAAGCTACAATAGATTGAAACCTTTTCGGTCGATTTGGAGTTTAAATCATTAAGAACAAATCCTTATTCATTTTAATCAGCAAGGAGATAACCATGACAAACAAACCGATGCTCACTGTTGCATGCCTGACAATAGCTCTATCTGTATTCAGCGGATGCGGCGGAGAACCTAAAACTCCGGCTGTTCAATCCCCACCTGTTGCTTCATCAACGAATAGTGGTACATCAGCAGCTGCAACCGATAAGAAACCTGCCACCGCTAGTAACGCCAACCAAACCAATACGCAATCTGGCACTCCAGCAAACAATCAGACCGCTGCTCCTAATGTGAGCCAAACCGGTTCTCAATCCGGCAATTCAGGTGCTGCCCCAGGCAGCGTGGGAAAAGCTGCGGACTCTACCCCGTCCAACCCAGGCGCCATTCAGGTCGTAACCAGCCCGGAAAGCATCACAGTGCTCGTCAATAAACAGCAGGCCCTTCCTGAAAGCTATGAGCCGAAGGATTTGGTCTATCCGAATGTTCCTTTTACATTCACTGAAAAAATCGATAAACGCAAAATGCGCAAGGAAGCCGCTGCAGCTTTGGAAACCTTGTTTGCAGGCGCCAAAAAAGACGGGATCAGCTTGGCCGGAGTTTCTGCTTACAGATCCTACGCTACACAAAAAGCATTATATAACAACTATGTAAAACAAGACGGTGAAGAAAAAGCCAAAACCTACAGCGCCTTACCTGGCCACAGCGAGCATGAAACCGGACTTGCGATTGATGTGTCAGGCAGCAACGGCAAATGTGCCGCACAAAATTGCTTTGCCGTCACCAAAGAAGCGAAATGGCTGGACAGTCATGCTACTGAGTATGGATTCATCATTCGTTATCCTGATGGCAAGGAATCCATTACGGGCTATCAATATGAACCTTGGCATTTGCGTTATGTAGGGACACAGCTGTCCAAGGAGCTGGCGCAAAAAAACCTAACGTTAGAGGAATATTTCAACGCCGTTCCCGTGCAGTCACGCAAATAAGACAATCAAAGAAGCCATGATATATCTACAGAAACTATCGGATCAGAGCCATATAGTATCATGACAAATCAAAGGGAGAGCCTACTCAGCGCGGGCTCTCCCTTTTACTACTTATCCATTATAATCGATTGTCGGCAGTGGTTGTAAGGCCGGGCCTTCAAGCACCTCACCCTTATAATTAAAGCGTGAGCCGTGACATGGGCAATCCCAGGACCTTTCCCCATTGTTCCATTTGACCTCGCAGCCCATATGGGTACAGGTCGTATCGATAAGATGCAGCTTCCCTTCCGTATCTCGATACGCCCCCGCACGTTTTCCGTTTATTTGGATCACCGAGCCTTCATCCAAGCCTAACGAATCAGCCTTCCTCGAAACAGCTTCCAGCTTGCCACCGATCAGTTGCTTGGCCACATCAAAATTTTCCACGATCAAATTTTTAATACCAGGGTCTGGTTTAAACCGTGAAGGGGTAAACAGCTCAGCATAAGGATTCTCTTGTCCCATGAGCTGATCTTTCAGCAGCAGCGCAGCTGCTATCCCTGTGGTCATGCCCCATTTTTTATATCCGGTAGCCACCCAAACATTGGGATGACTTGCCGTTATGGGACCAATATAAGGAACCTTGTCCAACGTCAGCAAATCCTGCGCAGACCAGCGGTACGGTATGTCTTGAATACCGAAGGTTTGCTCCCCGAACCGTTCAAGATTCTGATAATACTCATAAGTCGGCTCCCCTTGTCCCGTTTTATGCGTCTCCCCACCGATCAGTACCATCTGCTCACCATTAATCTTTACTGATCTCAACGAGCGCTTAGGCTCGTCCACACTCAGATACATCCCGCCTGGATAGGCTGTGATCGGCTTCACGGCAATAATGTAGGAGCGTTCCGCATGGAGTCGGGTAAAATACAGACCAAGTCCGTCATAGAACGGAAAGTGAGAGCTTGCAATCACGTGACGGCAAGTAATCTGCTTACCATCCATCGTCCAGATTTTCTGACGATCTCCTTGTTCCACTTTTCCATCGATCCTTGTATGCTCGTATACCCGTCCCCCAGCTTTAACAAACCGGGCTAGCAATCCATTCATAAATTTCACAGGATGAAATTGCGCCTGCCCAGACAGCCTGAGTGCCGCGCGTACCTCGATAGGTAATGGAATATTTTGGACCAACTCCCCGGGTATCCCCAGCTTCTCGTAGGCTTTATACTCCAACTCCAGTTTATCGGCTGATTCGGCGGTCTGGGCATATAAATAAGCGTCCTCCTCCGACCACTCACAATCGATGTGCAGATCGGCTGCCGTACGCTGAATAAACTTCATCGCCTCGTTGTTAGCTTTATAATAAAGCAGCGCCTGTTCCACGCCAAAATTTTTAATTAATTCATCGTAGATAAGGTCATGCTGCACAGTTATTTTGGCTGTAGTATTGCCCGTGGTTCCGTGGATAATCTGATTAGCTTCGAATAGAGCGACCCGATGCCCTTTTTCGGCTAATAGATAGGCAAGTGTAATACCCGTGATCCCGGCGCCAACAATTGCATAATCGACATCGATATTCTCGTTAAGCGGCGGGAACGAGCTCGGAGGAGCGGATAGGGTCCAATACGATTGTGGGGATTCCGGGATTTTGCCCCCGGCGGACGGGTGATCAGCATTCATTTCACTTCACTCCTTCGTTCTGCGGTTTAGGTTCTCTTTGTTCATGATTACCACGATTGACCTGACCTAAACCAGAATGGAAAAGAGCTAAGGTAGATTCATAAAATCCAAACTATTTTGACATGCTCCTGACACACTGCCATCGTACACTAAATATAAATTAAATCTGTGGAGATGATCTTATGCATTTTGCTCATGTACTTTATCTTTCAGCCATGCTGCTCATCAGTGCCTGCACCAACACGAACGGAACGATATTGCCCACAACGACGACAACGGCTCCGCCACTATCAGTGCCAACTGCATCCGAGCAGGCAAGCTTCACGAAGGGTGCGGCCACCACCATTAACCCCGGGTTGCTTGCTTGCAAGGGAGGGCGTGTCAGTGCCGTTGGAGAGATCAAGTCAGAGGACGGCAAAATCTGGACAGTCCCCACTACTGTGAACAATAAGCTTCCTGATGCTTCTGACTTGCTTAATCCATGTACAAATGTTTTGCATCCAAATCTCGCAGCCGTTGACTTAAACAAAGTTCCTGTCATTGAAATCGATCCAGACGGTACAATCATCACTGGCTACATTTTTGCAGATAACTATTTCGAGCTATATGTCAATGGCAAGCCTGCGGTCAAGGATGCTGTTCCTTTCACACCATTCAACTCTCATGTCGTCCGTTTCAAAGCTGCATATCCGATGACCTATGCGTTTAAGGTAGTCGATTGGGAAGAAAATCTTGGCCTCGGTACCGAGGATAACAAAGGCAACAAATATCATCCCGGAGATGCCGGTATTGTTGCAACCTTCAGCGATGGTACCGTGACCGATAACCGCTGGAAGGCACAAAGCTACTATATCGCCCCACTTATGAACAAAACGGATCTGGTAATCGAGGAGAAGAATGGCAGGATCATCCGATCCACTCCCAATGCTTCTAAAGCTCCATCATGTGCGGCAAATTGTTATGCTGCCCACTTTGCTATTCCTGACAATTGGTATGCTGCCGATTTCAATGACTCTTCATGGCCGCAGGCTGTCACCTATTCAGCTGCAACGGTAGGAGTCGATAATAAGCGGGAATATACAAACTTCAGCAATGAATTCAAAAAAGGCTCCTTCGTCTGGACGAATAATCTTGTTCTCGATAATGAAATTCTTTTACGCCATACTGTCGAGAAGGCTTCCAAATAAGCGGCAAACCACCCTTCCTTGATAAGTGCAAAAAAAGCTTCGCCATCGTACTTTAGTGGCAAAGCTTTTTGCGTTGTGGGTGGATTTGGTGATCGAGAAAAGCCGGATCTGCTTCCGCTGCTATGATATCGCCACGGACTCTCCCTGCTTCACAGATCGATAACCCGCAAGGGCAACTTCAGTCGAACGCAGGCCGTCCAATCCCGTAATCGGTACCGACTCGCCAGCAAGCAGCGCATGAACGAATGCTCTCACCATGTAAAAGTCCATCGGATCACCATAGAACATACTTACGCCTTTCCCCAAGGAGTCGCTGTAGAGCATGTTGCTCTGGGCAAAAGCATCGATAGATAGATGACCTTTCGATCCGATGATTTCCATCGTCACATCACCCCATGTTGGAAACGATTTAGGTCTTGACCAGCTTGTGTCCAGCACACCGATCGTACCATTCGCAAACTTGACATGAATCATCCCCACATCGTCAACCTCCAGCCCTTCATGAAACAGAGTATTGCAATATGCGTAAACCTCTGTCACTTTGGACCCGGTGAACCAGTTCATAAGATCCATCACGTGGACGGTGTGATCCAGCAGCGCACCCCCGCCCGATAAACCGGGCTCTGTGAACCAGCCCCCGGGTGCGGTTCCGCGGTTCGTCCCTTTAATCGCCAGGATCTCGCCGATGTCACCTTGCTCAACCGCCCTCTTCGCCTTCGCTACGGCTGCCAGATAGCGGCATGGGAACGCCGTCATCAGCTGAACCCCGTTCGTTTCACAAGCATCGATCATACGCTCCATTTCCGCAACGGATAAGCCAAGCGGTTTTTCACACAACACGTGTTTGCCTGCTTCAGCGGCAGCGATAACCTGCGCAGCGTGGTTCACATTTTCCGAGCAGATGACCACGGCATCCGCATCCGTCTTCAGTAATTCCCGATAATCGGCAAAATATCGCAGTCCATGCTTACTTACCACAGACTCCACTCTGCTGCTATTTTCATCCGCAATGCCGACGATCTCGACCTCAGGAAGCTCCAGAAGAGATTTCAGATATGAATGGGCATGTCCGTGAGCAAAGCTGATCATACCTACTTTTAAACGTTTCATGTCGGCGATACCTCCCGTTTGTCTTGACCTATTGTGACAACCTTTCCGGTATGAGCAGACTGAACGACAGCAAGAGCGATTTCCAGCGCTTTATAGGCATCCTCTGGAGTTACAACTGGCTCCCGGTTGTCGCGAACACAATCGATAAAATGACGCAGCTCCTTCTCATACGGAGTTTCATATCCCGGGCTTTCCGGCACCTCCACAAAAGGTCCCTTGCTTAACGAAGCAGCCGGTTTCCGTACTTGCAGCGATTTGGAGGACGATCTGTCACTGCGGATAACACCGCCGCTTCCGGCAAACTCCACTGCTGTCGTAAACGCTCCCGGATATCCCCAATACGCTTCCAGATTAGCGACAGCCTCGCTTTCGAATACAAGCGTTGCTGTTGCATAGTCCACTTGATCATTATGCTTGTGCTGCGCGAATACCGAACGGACTTCACCTACAGTCCAGCGCATGTAATCAATATCGTGCACCATCAAATCCAACACCACACCACCGCTTTTGTCATCCTCCCGATACCAAGGACGAATGTCACCGGGATGTACGCCTATCCGCTTCGCATGTGCAACGCCAAGCCGACCAATCGAGCCATCGTCAATCTGCTGCTTCATCTGAACATACTCCGGAAAAAAGCGGACAACATGTCCGACGAACAGCCTGACGTTATGACGTTTGCAGACCTCAATCATTTCTGCAGCGTCCTCCAGATGGAGCGCAATCGGTTTTTCACAAATCACATGCTTACCAGCTTTAGCCGCCTCAATGACAGCCGATTTATGCAAATAGCTCGGAAGCGTAATACTCACGATTTCACAATCGCTGTGTGCCAACATATCGGCAAGTGACACATAAGCTTTGGCACCCACCTTGGCAGCCAATTGCTGTGCTCGTTCTTCCAACAAGTCGCAAACACCTGTAACCGTGACTCCGGAAATGTTCGCATAGCATTCAGCATGTATGTTTCCCATGCCTCCACAGCCAACTACAGCGACTTTCATATGTATCCCTCTTCTCTGATTGTTGTATAATAGTTCTACATTCAAGATACAACTAGATGAAGGTGACTTGTATGACCGCTTTTGCTGAATTACTATCCTAATTTGTCGGCTGGTAGCCATACAGGAGAGAAGCAATGAACATTTATAAAGAACCGATTCATTACCAGAATCCTCTTCTACATATCAAAGTCTGGGAGTTTACTTCGAGCGGCAGCGTTGCCTTAAGCCCTCCTATTAACTTAACCTGGCACCATCATCCAGAAGTCGAATTTATTTATGTACGTTCAGGTATTCATGGTATGCATACGCTTACTAATCGATATATCCTGAATCCCGGCGATCTTATGGTCATTGGCTCCTCCCAGCTGCACTGGGGCAACAAGCTCAGTGATGAAGATCTCGTATATATCGTGCTTCATGTGGATTTGCAGCCTTATTTTGATCCTACGATGATGATGTATTATCCGCATTTCTCTGAAGTCCACCAGCCTCTTGAAACGCTAAACGACATGTTTCGGGAAGACCAGCATCTTAGAGAAGAAATAGCTGGCTACATTCTCCGCATTCATGAAGAAATGATGGGACGAGATAAAGGCTATGAGATTGCAACCAGCATTTATATCCGCCACATCTTGCTGACAATGCTGCGGGGAGACCACAGAAATTTGCTGAAAGGTAATATCGCGGACGGCACCCTCTTATTGCGACCCATACTTGAGCATGTGGACCAGCATTTATGCGAAAAGATCGATATGGAGGAAGTGAGCAAGCTGGCGAATATGAGCTACTCCTATTTTTCCAAGTTTTTCAAAAAAACAATGAGTCTCACATTTACCGAATATATTAACCGAAAGCGGATTTCCCGTGCTGAACAGCTGCTTCTCACCAGCTCCATGACGATTACGGAAATTGCTGAATCCATCGGAATCGAGAACATGGCTCACTTCTATGAAATGTTCAAGCGATTTAATGGCTGTACGCCAAAGCAATTTTTGCTCAAAATGAGCACAGATACATCAACCGGAATCCAAAATAAGAGTAACTGAGTTATCATCAGTTACTCTTTAACGACGATGACGATTTGGGCTTGATCGCAAGTAATGCACATAAACCGCCCACCCCTGCGATAGCGGCGAACGTATAAAATAACAACGGCTCTTTACCCAAAAGCAGTGAAGTGACAGGTGGGCCAGCCGCAACACCTATAAATCGCATACTGCTGTAAAGTGAAGTAATCGTGCCGCGCTGCTTTTTATCGATGCCTTCCGTAATCAACGCATCCAGACAAGGCAATGCCGCCCCAATACCAAGCCCCGCGGCGAATAGCAGGGATAGCAGCAGCAGCAATCCCTTGGTAGGAATCCATCCACATACCAGCATAGCTGCAGTCACAATAATGAGCCCTATGAAGGTAAACCATTTCATCCGCTGCTTGTTCTCCCCTACCAGCTTGCCCGTCACATAGGAAAATAGGCAGACGGCTGTCAACGGAACTGCCAGCAGCAGCCCCTTTCGTATCCCTTCAATGTGGTATTGCTCTTCCAGTATCGTAGACAGGTAAAATAAAAATCCGAACAAAATATACATGCCGATACCGCCAATGCCAAATATGGCATATAGCCAACGTCCCTTTTGCTGCAAAATTTGTTTGATTGAAGAGATAAAGGCCTTTAACGTCACCTTCTCCCCCTGTTTACTGCCAGGTACCTTGATCAAAAAAGCAACGGCCAGTATCGAGATCAGACAGAAAAAGGGAATAATTAGAAAAGGCAAAAACCACACAAGCAGCGCCAGAGCAGAACCCAGAATAGGGCTGAGCACCTTCCCGAATGTATTTGAGGTCTCTACGATGCCCAATCCGCTAGTTACCTCCTCCTCGCTTTGGAACATGTCACCGACGAGCGGTATCACGATAGGAAAGGCCCCGGCGGCTCCAATCCCCTGTACAAATCTTCCCGCCAATATGACCCAATAGGCAGCCATACCATCCATTAACCAGGCACCCGATCCCGATATGCCCCCTCCAATCGCTGCGAGAATCAGACTCGGTATAATAATTTTTTTTCGTCCGAAGCGATCAGACAAATAACCGGCTATCGGAATGCATATAATCGCAATTGCCGCATAAACGGTAATAATTAAACTCGATTGAACGGAGGAAATACCCAGCTTTTTCTCCATGATCGGCAGCAACGGGATCAGCATGGAATTGGCCAATGTCATAATAATCGGAATCGATGCGACAGCCGCGAGTTCGAGTTTCTTCGTATGATTCAAGTGAAATTCCGCCTTTTCGAGTGATCTCAGGGTTCCGATAGGGCCAATAGGCTGTGCTTAGCATCAATCAAACCGCTCGGAAATATACATTTCCCGTACGTTTTGCACTCTTTTCACACCAAATAACCTTTTGCATTCCTCTCAGGAAATGATCAAAAGGTTGTCGGACGTTTATAATTTAGATGGTTAATGATTGGGAACGTTAATCTCTTGTCGTGCTCGTCTTCTTAAAATGCTTCTGGACAATTTCGTAAGCCAGCTTCGGCCGGCGGTATTCGTCCACAATGCCCTTGCTGTTCTTCGTCTGTGCACGCCAGATCGCCCATGAGTCCTCTTCGCTCACGCGGCAGTCGCAGAACTGCCAAATCAACATACCCGATATATAATCGCGTGCGCCGTAAGCCTGCAAATTGCTGTCAATAATGTCGGCTTGCCGTTCCTCAGTCCCCTTCACACGGGAAGGAGATCGATAACCATAAAAGCCATCGCCACCAAACTCGCTCATAATCATCGGCTTGCCAAGTCCTCCTGCTGCATCTGCCCAGCCTCTCGCTCTGTCACACAGCTCACCGGGATCTTCAGCTCCGTACCAGCCTGGATATAAATTAAAGGAAACGATATCGGCCAGATCGAAGCACAGCTCCTTCTCCCGATGGTGCGAAGCAAAGGTCAGCGGACGGCTTCCATCCATCTTGCGAATCTGCTCCAGCTGTCGCTTATAATGGGCTCTGCCCTCCTCCGTATCGCTGGCGCACTCATTCAAAATGGCCCAAATGATGATAGCAGGGTGGTTCTGGTGCCCTTCGACCATTTCCTTGTTCACCTTTGCACACTGCTCAATGAAATGTGGATTTTGCATCCGCTCCAAGCTCAAGCCGCGTGCATGATTTTCCTCCCAGACATAGAAGCCCCTTTCGTCACACAAATCCAAAAATCGCTCATCATTCGGATAATGACTTGTACGAACACAATTCGCGCCCATATCCGCCATCAGGTCCAGATCCTTCACCATCAATGCCAACGGAAAAGCCGCTCCGACAATTGGATGATCTTCATGCCGATTGAAGCCTTTCAGTACAATATTCTCGCCATTGACTTGAATACGTCCTTCAAGCGTAGTGACCGTTCGAAAGCCCACTCGCTCTATCAGATCGTCAACAGCCGTTAAGCTCCCATCCGACTCCCCATTATCAACGAACAGCTGGCAGCTTAATGCATACAGCTGCGGTTGACGAGCCGACCAGGCTTTGGCATCCGGCACCTGGAAGCTTTCCGCAACAACCAGCTCTGCTCCTGGCTGAATGCTCGCCGTATTCCATTGCAATGGCTGCCCTGCCAGCTCGCCTCGAAGCTGGAAGCTTTGCTCCACATCCGATACGTTGCGGACGGCCACCTCAATTCGTGCGCTCCACTCTCCATGCTGATGCTGTGGAGTAAAACCGATCCGTTCGATGTACAGCTCGTTAATCGTTTCCATCACCACAGGCCGAATCAGCCCGCCATATGTGTAATAGTCATTGGGGATATGGAGCGCTGAGCCTTCATGAAAGCTGTTGTCCACCTCTATCGTTAGCGTGTGCTCACCTGGCATTACATGCCGTACTGCTGCAGAGAACGCCGTATAAGCGTTATAATGCTCGGCAATCAGCTCGCCGTCAAAAAACACACGCGCGGTATGGCTTATTCCCTTGAATACAAAACGCAATGCAGGGGTTTCCTTGGCGATGACGATTCTCCTTCGATACATACCTTTGCCGCGATAGGTTAACAGCTTGGGATGCTGCTCCCAGCAGCCTGGAACCGGAAGTCGATAACAATAATCAAGCTCCGTTTTTGTGATGGTATCCCTGCCTGCCACCATATTACTGGGGCTATCCGCAGCATCATTTCTGTCTGGACTCTCCTCTTCAACAACGGCAAAATCCCATATGCCTTCAAGCTCCTCCAATTGACGAAGCTGATTCGTTTCAAATAAACGGATCATCATTCAAGCTCCCTTGTTATGGAATAATGTATTCCTTACTTCCGATTGCGAAATTGCTCCCGATACTGGGTTGGCGTCGAACCGACCGCTCCCTTGAAGATTTTATTAAAATATGAATGCTGATAACCAACCTGCTCGGCGATCTCGCTAATTTTTAACTGTGTACTCATTAAAAGCTCCTTGGCCTTGTCAATCCGCACGTTCATTATATAATCGACGTAATTAAGACCTGCAACCTGTTTGAAGGAACGACTTAACGTATAAGGGCTGGTTGACAAACGCTCGGCGCATTCCTCCAACGACAGATCCTCCATATAGTGAGCCTGCAGCAGCTCCATCGCACGTTCGATCAGATGCCGCGACTGCAAATTTTGCGTGTGCCGATATTCATCCAGATAAGGCATCATCATACGCTGCCTGAACCACCGTTCCATCACCGCAGGCTCATGGATCGCGATCAGCTCCTCAACCAGATGACCTTCGGTAAACAGCGCATGACGGGTAAACCCTAACTCAATCAGCATATGGCGCATACTGCCGACCAATTGAAACAATGCCTGCTGAACCATAATCTCCCTGTCCGCATGCAGTTGAACCTCACGCATAAACTCGTTGAATTTCGTATAGGCTTCTTCAGCCAAACCGAGCCGCAGCACATGAATAAGCTCCTTCTCTTGCGTAAAAGGATAATGAGCCACCGGCTGCGGACTGGGAGCAAAATCCTCCATGTCGATA
Source organism: Paenibacillus sp. FSL H8-0034 (assembly GCF_038000305.1). Lineage (NCBI taxonomy): Bacteria > Bacillati > Bacillota > Bacilli > Caryophanales > Paenibacillaceae > Paenibacillus > Paenibacillus sp. FSL H8-0034. Next base: position 911,081 of record NZ_JBBOBS010000001.1, on the reverse strand, counting down.
ATTTGCTCGCTGACCTGCAAATCGCGATACCTGGCAGCCTGTCTCGCTTGCTCCAGCAGCTCTGGAATATCTCCCGCCTGATCGGTTAATCGGCAGATCATCACCGTTACCTGCAAGCCCAGCATTTTGCCGAGTGTTGGTATCAATTCTTGGGCAAGACCATACAGCTCGCGCCGACTTTCCTCCCGGCTCCTCTCCTGAGGCAGCATACATAACAATCCAATGGACAAATCCTGAAAATTAATGACATGTGCATCTGGAATTCGTACAGAAGCCTGCTCCTCGGCGATATTCGCCGCAGCGAAGCTGATCAGCTGCTGATCGTCCTCCTTAAAGCGTGTGAGCTGTTCATTTAAGCCGGACAACTGGATCAGAAGCATCGAAAAAAACTTGTCCTTGACCTCCCAGCCAAGCTTGCTCATTCGCTCACTTAGCGAGACTTCATCAAGTGCATATAGATGTCCCTGTACCAGCTGCAGCAGAAACCCTTCGCGTAAGGAAGGAATCGACAGCTTTAACCGCTCCTGCAGTGTCTGGCTCTCCCGGGTTAAGGATTTCCACTGCTGCTCGATAAACTCGATCTCATGCTTCACGCTGTCTTCCTGAAGCAAGCGGTCGGTTTGGAACAATTGCACGAGCCTTCCAATCGGTCGGTAGAGCCGCCTCGAAGCGAACCATGCCAGGATTAGCGCTGCCAGAACACCAATAGCACTGCTTGCCAGAATGAGCCTGGAGGTGTCAAAGACAGGCTTGGTCAGCTCCGCCATCGGTGTCGCCGTCACATAGAGCCATTCCGCCTTGGTCACTTCTCCATACGAAACCATGTAGCTTTCCCCGTTCCATTTATACGGAAAAGCTTCCATGCTGCCTTGACGGTTCAGCACAACCTCTTTCAGCTGCAAGGAAAGCGCTGCCTCCTCTGGCCGCGGAGGAACGACCCATTCGCCGGTTTTACGCATCAGGAATGCCGCTGTTCCCTTCTCATCCGTATGAATATGGCGAATCATCTGCTCCATTTCCGTTTTGTTCAAATTCAACACAAAGGCGCCAAACGGCAGCTCGGAGTGCCATGGAAGCTTAAAAATGACGGATACAGGAGCGGTTCCTTTTTGCGACACGGAAGTTATCGGCAGCCCATAGGCGAAAAACAGCCCTTCCCTATGGTTCAATACGGACATATAAGGCTTCAACTGCTCCGTATTCAAATAGCGGATACCATCTGATGCCAGCACAGCCCTTTGACGTGTCAAAAACAACTGAGCCTCATCAATCAGCACGTTTGAGCCGCCAACCACGAGCAGTGACTGCATGATCTCCTGCATCCGGTCAATATTATCGATAAACACGAGATCATCCAAATGATCACCATACAAGGAATTCGTTGACCATCGGCTCATCACGAGCGCAATTTGATCGAACTGCTTGTTCATCGTATCCGAGAACTGCTCAAATTTGATTTGATGGGTGCGAAACAGCTCCTTTTCTATTTGACCAATTCCGATCACGTAATTGGAGATAGCTATAAATATGGAGGGTACGCTTGTAATCAGCAGCACAAGGATCAGGCTTTTGCGAAAATAATCGCCTTTTTCTTCCTTCCATCGCCAGCCTGTAATTGTAGTCCACCACCGCTGCAAGCCGCCACCCCCTTCAAGTACATACATTATAGCGTAACTCGGATCTCCCCGACAAAGAAAGGCACCCCCATGGCAGCTTTCCGCGGAGGGTACCTCAACAGAATTCAATTTCACTTAGGCTTCCAATCCGCGCTTGCAATCAAATTCGAATGAACCAGAATTACTTGGCCCCGCTATTCGCACGGTATGCTTCATTATATTCATCCAATATTTTCATGTAGTTTTTGTCAGCTTTCAGCTCATTTACGAAAGCATCCCAGTCGTCAAGCGTCGCTTTGTTCATCATGACCTTCGTTTTCATATCCTGAATTTTCTTATTGAAATCACTGCCCAGCTTGTTATTCGTTTCCGATATTAGACTTGAGGTCGGACTCGGAATGCTCACCGGCTCGGAGATATCTATTAGCTTCTTGTCCCGTGTGATTTGCTCGGGGGTCAGACCGGCTGTAGCAACACTCGCATATTTATCGTATTTCATAAAAATATTTTGCAGGAATTGATAGCTCGGGTCGTTCAAGGTCGCTTCCGTCACCACATAATTCCCATCCTGGAGCTTGAAATTAATATCCTTCAATCCATAGCTGGCCAGTTCATGACCTTCGTCTGACGTACCATAGTTCATGAATTCCAGCAGCTTCTTGACCTTGGCCTCAGGCACTTTTTTGGGAATGACGAACATCCCGAAAACTCCAGTACCCTTAGAGGCATATTTCCCTTGTGGACCTGTCATGTATGGAGCCCATTCCATATCCGGCTTGGCGTTCGGGTTCATCGTACTGATCTCTTTAATGAACAGCGGCTCCTGATTCGGTTTATCCGGAAATATCCCCGCTTTGCCGGCAATCACCAAATCCTTGGCCTGATTATGCTTGAGCAGAGCAAAATCCTGCGGAATCAGGCCGTCTTTAAAGGCGTTCTGGAACCATTCCAATGACTTGCGCATCTCCGGCTCAAGCGTTACATCGATAAGTTTGTCACCCTTCACCTTGTATTTGCCGCTGGCGCCCGTGAACACGCTCTCGATAAAACCAAATTGACCCATATCATTCTGGTTTACATAACCGGACAATCCGATCGTATCCTTCTGACCGTCAGGCGCATTTTCTTTAAAAGCTTTCATCACACTGTACAGCTCATCTGTCGTTTGCGGCATCGTCAGGTTCAGTTTTTTCAGCCAATCGGCGCGAACCAATGGATGTGCGTTGCCTTCAGTTGGACGTACCCGTGGAATACCGTACAATTTCCCTTCAATCATCAGGTTTTTGTAAGTAATATCCGGGAATCTCGACAGGTTCGGATACTGCTTGATTATCGTCGTCAGATCCCAGAAGGCTCCCTGCTTGGCCATGCTCCGGAATGCGGCATTGCCCGTATCAGTCACAAGCATCAAATCCGGCAGATCGCCAGAGGCCAGCGTGACATTGACCTTTTCACCAAAGTTATTCGGAGTAACCCAGGTAATATTCAGCTTGGTATTCGTCCGCTTCTCAGCCTCCTTTAAGATGGCATTGTCGACAGCTGGTGGTTCCTTTTGATAAAAAATGGATAGGATGCTGATTTCCAGCGGCTTGCTATCGCTTGAGCCCGATGCGCCAGGGGCTTCCTTCGCAGCTTCATTGCCTCCACACGCAGATACGGTCATGACGGCGCTCAGCATGAAGGCAGTGAGAGTGCCTTTCTTCCAGCGAGCAGCTTGCTTGTTGATCATGGTAATGCCTCCCTTTTTTTCATGCAATTCATTAGCCTTACATACATTTATGTTTCATTCCTTCACAGAGCCGACCATGGCTCCTTTGGCAAAATGCTTTTGCAGGAATGGGTACACCACAAGAATAGGTAACGTGGAGATGACGACAGCCGCCATTTTTTTCGTTTCCGACGGAATATTCTGCATACCCGTCTCGACGAGCGCATTCACTCCCATGGCGGTAGAGGAATCGATTAGCATATTTTGCAATAAAATTTGCAGCGGCCACCGCTCGTGGTTGTTGATGTACAGCACAGCGGTAAAAAACGTGTTCCAATAGCCCACTGCGTAAAACAGTCCAAAGGCAGCCAGCGAAGGTAGAGACAGCGGTAAAATAATTCGGAACCAGACGCTAATATCGTTACAGCCGTCAATGCGTGCCGCTTCGTCCAGACTTGGCGGAATCGAATCAAAAAATCCTTTCATCAACAGCACATACCAGCCATTGGTCAGCACCGGAATAATTAGTGAAGAGATGCTGTTGATCATACCCAACTCCTTCACCACCAGATAGCCGGGAATGATGCCGGGATTGAACAATGTCGTCAGCAATATCATCAACATCAGCAGCTTGCGCACCTTCAGCCTTCTACGGGACAAGCCGTAAGATAGTGTGGAGGTGGCAATCAGACTCGCTACCGTACCGACAATCGCCAGAAAGCCGCTGATCCCTGCCGATTTGACAAAAGCCTTGGTCGATAAAATATACTCATACGAGATCAGCGTCCACGCCTTCGGAAACAGCAGCAGCCCGCCCAGCCTGAACTCCGCCGGTGTTGCAAACGATACAACGACAATGTAGTAGAAGGGAAAGAGACAAATCAATCCGACCAGGGACAGCACGACGATAATCCCCGTTTGAAACGCGCGCTCAGCGTAGCTTGGCTTTATCGTAGTGTTTATCAATAGACGCCCTCCTCTCCGAATTTTTTCGCTAATTTGTTAGCACCGATGACCAGCACAAGTCCAATAATGGATTTAAACAGTCCGACAGCGGTGCTGTAGCTGAATTCCCCCTGCAGCACGCCCACCCGATACACATACGTATCGAACACCTCGGCCACCTCGGATACAGCCCCATTCATCATCAGGTAAATTTGCTCAAAACCAACATCCATAATATGGCCGATCCGCAGTATAAGCAAAATAATGATCACATTGCGAATCGCAGGCAGCGTGACATGCCACATTTGGCGCAGCCGGCCTGCACCATCCATCCGGGCGGCTTCATACAGCTGCGTATCTACCCCGGCAATCGCCGCGAGAAATATAACCGTCCCCCAGCCAACCTCCTTCCAGATCGATTGCAGTGTCAGCAAAGCCCAAAAGTAGTCCGGCTCTGTCAAAAAATCAATCCGGTTCAGACCGATATATTCGAGCAGATGATTGATGACCCCTTCCGTCTTGGACAGCATCAGAAAGCTGATTCCAACAATGATGACCCAAGATAGAAAATGCGGCAAATATACGATGGATTGAATCGTTTTCTTAAACCATTCCCGGCGTATTTCGTTCATCAGCAGCGACAGTACAATCGGCAGCGGAAAGAAAAACACCAGATTCAGGAGGCTAATGACCATCGTGTTACGGAAAATCCGGTAAAAGTCCTGATTAGCAAACAGCCGCTCAAAATGCTCTAACCCAACCCAGTCGCTATGCAGAAATCCGAGATAAGGCGAGTAATCCTGAAAGGCAATCAATACTCCCCACATCGGAATGTACTTGAAAATCAGGAAGTAGAGGATACCTGGCAGTATCAGCAGATACAAAAATAAGTCGCGTCTTAGTGTCTGGCCGAGCAGGCTAAGCCATGTCTGTCGGGGTCGCTCTCCCAGCTGAGCGCTCGTGTGTATTGGTGATGAAATGGGTATCACGCTCCTACGTTTATGAAATTGAAACAGCCGTTTGGGGAGCCATCGGCCTGTGATGTGCTCGGTTCCAGACCTTACTATAGCCCCGCAGTTTCTTGAATGCATTAAAAAAATCTTGCAAATCGCTACAAATCACCTTGCAAATTGTTGAGTTTATTTCATTTGTCCGTTTCAGTATAAAGATTATCAGTTTCAATGCATTCAAAGCGGACATGCGCAGGTGCTAAGATACAACTATCAAATACAAATAAGAGGTGAGCGACATGGAAACCGTACCAGCGCTTTATAATTATGGAACAGAAGAAGAAGTCGCACTTGCTGAACGTATCAATGCCACAATGTATCGCTATGACAATCCTGCAACCAATCATATCGATTCGTTGGCAAATGTAACCGAGGCTGACATTGCCGATTTTTGGAAGCAGGGTTATATGGTTGTTGATAACGTTTTCAATCAGGAAGAAGTCAACACATCGCTCGAAGCGATTATGGACATTATTCTGGAGCGTGTGAAGGGACCCCAGCTGCAGTTCGTCAAGCCGCGCGATCAACTGAAAAATGACTTTGAGAAGGAGCTGGCGATTCGCAAAATCGAACGTTTTGTCGAGCATGATCCGCGTCTGCATCATCTTGCCTACCATGAGGGTATGATGCAATTGCTGAGCAGCCTGTTCTCCGACACCCCCAAGCTTGTGCAGCAGCAGGGAATATTGAAGCCTCCGCATGGCGGCGCCGAGAAGCCTTGGCATCAGGATATGGCTTACGGCAATCTGACTTATGAGAAACCGGTCATTGGCGTATGGATTGCACTTGACCCTGCAGGAGCCGATAACGGCTGTATGCACGTGATCCCGCGCTCACATATGGAGGGTCCGGTTCCCCATTATGCCGTTCGCGATTGGCAGGTGTGCGACACCAGTGTACGGGTTGAGCAGGATGTCATCGTTCCGCTTGCACCAGGCGGTGTTCTTATCTTCCACGGGATGACGCTTCATGGTACACCACCGAATTTCTCGGAGAAACGCAGACGCTCCCTGCAATTTCATTATGCACCTGAAACGGCTGTCAAGATGTCCCCGAAGGAATACAAACGCTGGTTTACAAATGAGATGACCAAAGCCGAGTGCTGAGTGTACATTGGTATGAGTCTGATGCTTTAAATATCGATGCATGATTTGTTGAATATAACTGCACAGCACAAAGCCTCCTAAATCACGGGTAGACGTGGTTTGGGAGGCTTCTTTATGCTGAAGCACTGGGCTCGCGTTATACATCTGCCTTGATGTCGTCAATAACTTGCAGGCTTAGCGTCATAAACAGTCATTTCGCCTTACATTTTGCTATAATAGTTGGTGAATGATCTACAATGAATCTTGGACGGGATGGCGGAGATTCCATGGATATCAACAAGCTTCAAGAACAAATTATTTTCACCCTATCTGGTAATAGTGGAAAAGCACGCTGTGAGGAAGGCTGGAACTGGAATCCGCCGCCTTTGCATGACTATGATTTGTGGTATGCACTTTCAGGCAGAGGTGAAATGCGTATTCAAGGACAGTCTTATCCGATCCGTAAGGGCAGCTGCTTTCTCGTTCGCCCTGGTGACACTCCCCAGGCGACACAGCTGTCCGAGGATCGGCTGCAGGTCATTTTTATTCATTTTCAATATGCCCCTCCCCATGAAGAAGAGGCAAGCCGTGCATACATACCTGAGCGGCATACAGTTATCACGGAAACGTATGCTTTTGAAACGATGTTGAATCGGATTATGGAGCTGGAAGAACGAAAATTCGTGTGGAAAGAATTGGAGTTTGATCTGATTATGAAGCAGCTGTGGTTTCAACTGCTCCGCAGCCAGGCGAATGTTCCGGAAACCCGACTAAGGGAGGATAAGCACGGACAACTGCTTTCGCGTGTTGTTGCCCTTATCAAGGATGTTCCGGGTTACCGGATCAGTCATCAGGAGCTGGCTGACCAAGTCAGCATGTCCCCTGAATATTTGAACAAGCTGTTCAAGCGAAATATGGGGATGTCCTTGAAGCATTATATGACTGAGGCAAGGCTGGAACGGGCGCTCCATCTCTTGCAGGAGACCTCTATGAATGTTTCCCAGGTTGCGGAGGCGCTTGGCTACGGTAATATTTATTTGTTCAGTCGACAGTTTAAGGAGCAGTATGGTCGCCCCCCTTCTGACTTCAAGTTCAAAGGCGTTGCCTCCCGGCGACACCGCGGCAAGGAACAAGGGGACTCATAGACAACGAATTCATGCAAGCTACAGAACCAGGCCAAGAACATCGCTAATCATCTATGCTTGAACCTTGAATGTACGATACGTGTCTGTATCGGTGATTTCCAGACCATTCAGCTGCATGCCGAACGCACAGCCACCGTCTACGCCAATCTTGTCGCCACCAAACCAAATGTCCGGCGTTCCTTGAATATCTTTCGTTTTCGTATGTCCGAATACCACAACTTTATTGACTACCGTTTTGTTTTTGAAAAAAGGTTCCTTGATATACATAAATTCCCGGGTCGGCTGATTCTGCCAATCCACATATTTCGGGTCCAGTCCCGCATGAACGAAAATATGAGCAGGTGCCTCGTAATAATAGGGCAAGCTCTCCAGAAAAGCCACATGTGCCGCATGCTCAGTGCGAACCAGCTGCTTGAACGTCTCCAGCTCTTCATGAATCATCGCATAATCGATTGTATCGATATTCAGATAGCTCATCATCGTTTGTTTACCGCCATGGTCAACAAATTTGGAGCTGACCAGATGATCCTCAGTCCGGACGATATCGATGAACCGCTGATCATGGTTACCACGCAGCGCAATCACGCCATCATCCTGAACCATCTTCCTAATCTGCTCGACAACCTCTTTGCTGTGCGGACCTCGATCAACATAATCCCCAAGCAATATTAATTGGTCCACCTTGGGCTCGTAGCTCATCAGATCCAAAAGCTGGTTAAATGGCTCGTAGCAGCCATGAATATCGCTGATCACCAATGTTCGTTGCGTCATGGGTTCGCTCCTCTCATCCGACCGTCAATGTAGCCCCTGCAGGCAGCGCCTATCGCTAAACCCTTTTCTTTCTGCGCAGCAGCAAATAAAGGAAATACGGGGCTCCAATCAAAGATATCATAATCCCGACTGGGATTTCTACCGGAGGCATAATAATGCGCCCGACCGTATCGGCGGCGCTCACCAATACAGCACCAAGCAAAGCGGAAACCGGCAGGACATATCGGAAATTCGAGCCGACCAGCAGACGGGCCAGATGCGGGATAATCAACCCGATAAAACCTATGGCACCAGCGACTGCAACTACACTTGCCGCTAAGGCTACAGCAACGGCAATCAGGAACAGCCGTGCCGTTTCGATACGCATACCCAGTCCACGAACGGTCTCTTCACTTAACAGCAACGTATTCAAATATCGGCTGCTCATCAATGCCAACAGGAGGCCAATCACTGTCCACGGCCATATCATATCGACATGCTCCCAGGAGCGGGCATACAGGCTTCCTTTTAGCCAAATCAGCGCCTGAGCCGCCGACGGAGCAAATTTCACAACAAGCAGTGTAATCAATGCATGCAAACCGCCGCTAACCGCTACCCCACAGAGGATGAGACGTTCCGGCCTAATTCCATTTTTGTAAGCCAAACCGTATACCAGCATACTGGCGCACACAGCCCCGATAAAAGCGAACAGTGGCAGTGAAGCAGCCGAATAATTCGGCACAGCCAGAATCATCAGCACGGTAACGAGACCTCCACCTGCTGTAATTCCCATCAAATCGGGTGCGGCTAACGGATTCCGTGCCACTCCTTGCAGGATCGACCCGGATAATGACATATTGACGCCGATCAGCATCGCAATGAGCAAACGTGGCATCCGATAATCGTAAACTACTCCGGAATGCGCGATCAGCTCCTCCATTAACTGCTCGAAGGGAATTTCTACGGCGCCAAGACGTAATGATAATACGGCAAAGACCAGCAGCAGCACGCAGCCTGCGGTCATGGTAATTTGAAATCTACGTAGAGGATTCAGCTTCAGCATTTAACCCTCCTCCCTTTTGCGGCGCATCAAATACAGAAAAAACGGGGTTCCGAGCAGCGCCGTTATAATACCTACAGGTGTATCAGTAGGGTACAGAATCCACTGTCCGGCTGTGTCAGCCACCAGCAGGAGGCAGGCACCCGTTAGCGCCGAGATCGGAATCAATATCCGATAATCCGTTCCAATCCACGCTCTAACGATATGAGGGATCATCAATCCGACGAATCCAATTGGCCCACACAAGGCAACTGATCCCCCTACAAGCACAATAACCAGAATAAAGGCTGCGCGGCGCACCCAGACAATGTGCTGTCCAAGCCCCCGCGCCGCATCCTCCCCAAGCACGAATATGTTGAATTGATTGGCCAGAAACATACTGGCAAGCATAGCTGGAACGATGCTGATCAAGCTTAACTGTACATCTGTCCAGTTCGTTCCGGACAGCTTGCCTGCCATCCAATACAAAATTTCCGACAAACGGTCATCGTGTAAAATAATAAGTCCTGTCGTTAACGCACCCATGAATAGCGAAACCGATACCCCAGCCAGCAGCAGCCTTATGGCCGTGTAGCCGGAAACCTGAGACAAGCCATAGACAATGCTGCCCCCAACCGCCGCACCTAGGAAGGCGGCTATCAGAATGGTAGCCGTTACATCCTTCAATCCAAACCAGGCCAGGGATGCCACGACAAAAAACACAGCCCCCTGATTAATCCCCATAATTTCAGGATCTGACAAGGGATTCCGTGTGATCCCCTGCAGCAGGCATCCGGCTACGGCCAGCCCGCCCCCCACAATAACAGCCAGCACGGCACGTGGCAGTCTTACATACCAGACCTTATACACGAGCAGATTGGATGGCTCCAGACTCATCAATTCCGAAAGATTATGCCAACCCAATCCTTTGACACCTGATGTGAGGGCAATAATACCAACAACCAGCATCAGGGTCATTAATCCGATACACAGAAAAGGGACAGACATAGTCCGCCCCTTCCTGCTCGATTGCAGCCGATTCACAGTGAACTACCCCCTGATCTTATTTTCCGCCTGCCATGGTTTGTATAGCTTGATCCAGAATCAGCTCGGCAGCGAGTGGCCCGCGTCCTTTGGACCAAAGATCACGGCTAACCTCAAGTGCCTTTTTCTCTTTAACCGCTTTTAAGTTTTTATAGAGTGGATTGTTGTCCCATTTTTTCGGTTCTCCGTATAGAAACAGGTAGTCGGGATTGTATTCGTTCAAACGCTCCAGATTGATTTTGGCAATGTCTGTTTTACTTTCAGCAGCAGACAAATCCTTTTTGCCTTCGAACAAATAATTAGTGCCTACTTCACTCAGCAATGAGCCAATGAAGGAGGTTTTGAGCCATACGGTCGAGTCATCCTCGAAGGCACCAACAACGAGCACACTTGGCTTGTTTGTCAATTTTTCCTTACCGGATTTGATCTTGCCTTCAATGCTTTTCACAACTTTGTCCGCTTGCTCTTTCTTGCCGAGTACATCAGCCAGTGAAGTAAAGTTGGCCAGAATCGCCTGATAGCTGCCATCATCCAACGCGACGGTCGGAGCAATCTCGCCCAGTTGTTTTTTGATCATTTCATGACGGTTCGGGCTCGCAATAATAAGATCGGGCTTCACGGACTTAATGATTTCAAGATTAGGCTGCTTGGCCTGACCGGCATTCGCCACATTTTGCGGACTGAACTTGCCGTTCAAATATTCAGGGAAACCGGAATCGCCAATACCGACAGAAGCTACAGGCTTCACATCAAGCGCTGTTACCATATCCACATAGGCGAAATCGAGAACGACTATTTTTTGAGGAACCTCTTTGAATTTCGTTTCTCCCCATACATGCTTAATCGTTTTTTCTGCTGCAGACGGACTCGCTGCCGGACTTGGTGCTGTGTTCGTATTGGCTGTACTGCCTGCAGATGCCGCTGCACCTGTTTTCTCTTTATTTGTACCCGCAGCCGGAGTGGATCCACAACCTGACAGAACGAATGCACTCACTAATCCAACCATACTCACAACCAGCATCGACTTTCTTAAAGTAAACAATGTAGTATTCCCCCATATCGATATCATCATGATTAACAAGGCTCCATGCAGATAATGAATATCATTATCAATGAGACTGTGCATGGGCTCGCTATAAAATTATATCTGGAGCGCTGCGAATAATCTATGAACATTTTTGCTCAATAGCTTGGACAATTCTGACATCACGGCTTCACAAATAAACCGATTGCGGCATCAATCATCAGCTTATGACTCATCGCCGAGTAATCGATCCATGGATAAAGATCTATCTCCAGGCATTGCTTCCGACGTACAGCAGACAAATTATTCCACACCTGACTGGCACGCAGCTTGCGCAGCAGTTTCTGATCAGCTTTATGCGAGGATACCATCAGCAGTATATAGTCAGCGTTTAATTCACTCAGCAGCTCTAACGATATGGTTCGTCTCCATTTGATCTGCTTCACCTCGGCAGGCGCATTTAACTTCAGATCCTGATACAGCACACTGCCAATATTTCGCTCAACCCCATATATTCTCAGCTTGCCGCAGACGATTCTGAGAATGATGACCGTCGATTCCCCTATGACGCTTTTGAGCTTTCGACTCGCCAGTGCTGCCTGACTGTCGTAATTCTGAAGCCATTCCTTCGCTTCCCTCCGCTTACCTACCAGCTCCGCAATTTGATTCAATCTCTCTCGCCAAGGAATATCCCAATAGGGTATAACCGCTGTTGGTGCAATCTGAATTGCATCTTTGTTATACTTGGCCCACTGGGAGTCACATACGATGATATCGGGCTGCAGCTGAATCAAAGCATTCTGGCACGCCTTGCCTTCCGCAGATATTCGGGGTACATGATTCAGCAGCCCATCAAAAGTAGTTCCACCACTGCTGCCTACCCGAACCGATGCGTATGGAGTGACACCCAATGCGACCAAATCACCATTAAAGGTACACTTCATGACCACAATTTTTTGGCTGTGCAGCTTGATATAATAGGCAGGTGAATAGCCGGTTTCCTTCTTGAATACACGGCTAAAATACGATTCATCCTTGTATCCCAAATGCTTGGAAATTTCGGATAGGGAGCTTTGGGAAACAATCAGCAGTTCCTTCGCCCGCTTCATCCGCAGCATAGTCATATACGCGGTTGGACTGATTCCCTTGAGCTTCTTGAATAAGCGGGAGTAGTAGCTGGAGCTAAAGCCTGCAAGACGCGATAAGGCATCGAGCTGAATGGGCAGCATGTAATTGTGATTCAGGTACTCCACTGTCCGCTCTATGGCCGTCAGCTGCTGCTCCTCTCCTGTTTCGATTTCTGAAGCTGCCAGGTACAGCAGTTCCTGTATGAGACAAGTTTGGCGATAGTGTCTGCGGCCATGCTCCAATTCGCTCATACTATGGTGAAGCTGCTCGCACAGAAGGAGCAGCTGTGGTTGGCTCTGTATATAAAATTCACCTTCCAGGGGAAACGCCTTACCATCCTCCCGATACAAATTCCCCTTTTCTGTTGAACGGATCGGTGATTGATAACTGAATCTGATCCTGTAAATCACCAATAGATCTGCGGAATCGGATGCGGCTTGAACCTTTTTTCCTTTTGCCAAAAACAACAAATGTCCCGGTCCCACACGAGTGGAAATTCCATCTATATCAAAAATTGCAGATCCTCTATGTATAAAAACAACCTGATAAGAAGAAAGGATCTCAGACTGCAGGCTCCATGGCTCGGATCGACGGATGTGATCCACATCGGAGACACGAACAACCAGCTCATTTAATTGGAAAAAAACGTCATTCGGTACGATCATCGTGCCCTCCTCTATGTAATTCTCCGTCATAGTCCGATAAACGTAAGCTTCGGCCATATGGCTTCCCACTGCTTGCCGCGCACCCTCTTTTGATAATAGGCTTCATCCTTGAACAACGGGCTTTGCCTCACCCTGCATTCAAACATATCATCCAAACCATGCGGACACACATAGGTTATTCGGTTATCTGTCTCCAAAGTAATCGCAACAGCCGTTGCCGTCTCAGGCCAATAGCTGATCGCATCCTCTATAGATAGATAGGGCGCATCGCCGTTCTGAATGTGCATGCGGGCCTGATTTTTGACGGACCAGAGCGGGTTTCCGGTTGCCTGTCTTAGCTGCTGCTCCAGCTTTTTCTCAACCTCTTCGTCCAGTTCGTCTTTATTATAGTAAATCAGATCGATGTCATTCAATGGCGTTCGCGTCTGGTACCCATGCAAATAATCCCAAACATAATTACGGACATATCCCGCAGCAATGTACCCATGAGGCAGCTCAAGGGAACGGACGACCAACAGATCGTTCATCATTTCAGCATTATCCGATATCAGTTCAATAAACAGCTCATCATACTTCGACAACCAGCTTCGCTCCATTCCATTCATGTATTTCTCAGTTCCCTATTGTCAATTCGGTTCTTCATTTAAACCCAGCGGAATATGAATATAATGCTCAACAACTGGAAATGGATCGTAAAAATGATGCAATAAAGCTTTCCATTCCTCGTACTCCGGTGAGGTTCGAAAACCAACCGTATGATCCTTCAGCAGCTCCCATTTAACCTGCAAAATATATTTATTGTCCACTTCTACACATTTTTGCAATTCATGGCTGATGTAGCCGTTCATCTGGGAGATGATCCGGGATGCTTTTCTAAAACTGCTTTCAAATTCATTGCTTAAGCCTGGTTTTACTTGTAAAATAGCAACCTCCAATATCATCGCATTCCGCTCCCTTTGTTTGATATATCTGCCTTCCTCACCAACTGTAGTGGCAAATAACTACACTCATGATCATATCATATTTGTTGAAATCTTCGTGTAAACTACCCACAATTCCTTGAGATCAAACCGATTTTGAGCTTTACTCGACAAAATTTGCCTTGCCACTTATAGTTTCAGACCAATCTGGAAAGGTTAATAAAAAGCAAGCAAGTAAACAAGTAAGTCAAGCAACATACATTAAAGGAGGAATACACAATGAGTTTCTTATGGTCATTAATTGTTGGTGGTATTATCGGTTGGTTAGCGGGTCTCATCATGGGTAGAGATATTCCAGGTGGTATCATTGGAAATATTATTGCAGGTTTTGTTGGTGCATGGCTGGGTGGTTTGCTGCTCGGAAGCTGGGGACCTGTAATGGGCGGTTTTGCTCTACTACCCGCGCTTATCGGTGCGATCGTGCTCGTGTTTATCGTTAGCTTGATTATGCGTTCAATGGGTAAGAACCGAACCTAAAACATAAGCAAAACCGTAACGTATATCATAAGCATTACCGTAGCAAACAGCGCCGTTAGTCAGGAATTTATTCCTGGTTAACGGCGCTGCTGCTTTCCATACGCAATACCTATTCGACTAGCTGCTTGTTTATGCCTATAGCTCTATGGTAATTGCTGATGAGATACCTGCTCCCGGTGTCACAAGAATGCCTTGCTCCGTTGCTTGCCAATCCGCACCGAACACATTGTCAACCTCTGTCATCCCTCTCAGCATGAGACTCCAAGGTTTGGAAGCATGCTGAAAACCGATAGCCTGAACATGAATCGTTGATCCTGTTCGTTCAGCCTTAACGGTCAGCTCCAGTTCACCCTGTGTGCTGTAGATGGCCGCTTCTGCCGCGCTCTGATCCTGCAGCTCGAAAGCATGTACAACAACATGATCAGCATAATCATAATCCGGACGCAAATGATTACTGCCGACGGCAATCATACTATTTGGTCTGACCCATAATGGTAAGCTAAAATAATCATGACGCTCGGTTATCCAGCTGCCGCCCTCTTTTCTCTCTCCAGTCCAATAATTCGTCCAGATTCCTTGCGGTATATAATAGGAAGCATCTCCCGTTTCATTGAAGATCGGCGCGACCAGCAACGATTCACCTAACATATATTGCAGATCAAGCGGATGCGCTGCCCGGTCCCCGGGAAATTCAAGCACCATTGCACGCATCACGGGCAAGCCTCGAACCATTGCTTCCACTGAAACACTGTACAAATACGGCATTAAGCTGCATTTGAGCTGGGTAAAATGACGCAGCACATCCACCGCTTCATCCCCGAACAGCCAGGGTACCCGATACGATTCATTACCGTGCAGACGACTGTGTGAAGACAGCAGCCCAAAGGCGGCCCAGCGTTTGTACACATCAGGTGGAGCCGTTTTTTCAAAGCCGCTAATATCATGACTCCAAAAACCGAAACCGCACAGCCCAAGCGACAGTCCACCGCGCAGTGTCTCCGCCATCGAAGCATAATTGGCAGAACAATCGCCGCCCCAGTGAACCGGGAACTGCTGACCGCCAGCTGTAGCCGAACGGGCAAATACCGCAGCTTCATGCTTACCCAGTGTTTGCTCCAGCAGCTCGAAAGTCGCTTTATTATAAAGCTGCGTATAATAGTTGTGCATTTTCATTGGATCAGAGCCGTCATAATAAACGACACCCGTCGGAATCCGCTCACCGAAATCGGTTTTGAAGCTGTCCACGCCCATATCAACAAGCCTTTTCAGCTTACCCTGATACCATTTGACCGCAGCCGGATTGGTGAAGTCGACAAGCCCCATGCCCGCCTGCCACTTATCCCACTGCCAGACATCGCCTTCCTTGTTCTTCACCAGATAGCCTTGCTCCATCCCTTCATCGAACAGGGCCGATTTTTGCGCGATATACGGATTAATCCATGCACAGATTTTCAGATCCTTGCTCTTCAGCCGCTTCAGCATGCCCTCTGGATCAGGAAATACGTCCTTATCCCACTCAAAATCGCACCATTGGTATTCCTTCATCCAGAAGCAGTCAAAATGGAACACATGCAAGGGCACCTCACGCTCGATCATCCCGTCGATAAAATGATTGACCGTCTCCTCGTCATAGCTGGTCGTGAAAGAAGTCGTCAGCCAGAGCCCAAACGTCCAGGCTGGCGGTAATGCAGGTTTACCCGTCAAGGTCGTATAGTTGTTCAACACATCCTTGAGCGTATCGCCACCGATAATAAAATAGTCAAGCGATTCACCCTCCACACTGAACTGCACCTTCGATACATTTTCCGATGCAACCTCGAACGATACCTTTTCCGGATGGTTGACGAATACGCCGTAGCCGCGGTTGGACAAATAAAAAGGAATATTTTTATAAGCCTGCTCGCTGCTCGTGCCGCCATCCTCGTTCCAAATATCGACCGTCTGGCCATTTTTCACAAATGGAGTGAACCTTTCGCCCAAGCCATAAATATATTCACCGATACCCAGATCAAGCTGCTCACGCACATAAGCGCGGTTCCCCGGAGTCCGCATATAAGCGGAAGTGCGGTTTCCATTTCCCGTTAGGCGTTTCCCGGCATAATGGTAATCGATTTTCCAAGTATCCGTTCTGGAAATATCCACCTTGAGCCTACCGCTGGTCAGACTGGCTCCCTGCTCGTTATTCACAAGCTGAACATGCGTTTCCCCGGTATTGAGCTCAAACGCTGGCCCCTTCACAACCTTGCCTTTATGGTGCACAATCTGTACACGAATGACATCAGGAATAGGTGAGCTGTAACGAAACGTTAATAACGGACTATTCAGGGTGTCCCCCTTGCGCTGAACCTTTTTATCTGCCGCATATACCGTAATAGAATCTGCATCTGTACGGATATCGCGCACCTCTACCGCATAATGCGCTTCTACACCTTCTCTGATTTGCCAGTAACCATCCGTGAATTTCATTATTGTCCCCTCCAGACATTGAATTCTAATTTTTCGAGCTTCCTATACTTCTATAATATTGATATGATTGAAGGAATTCTTCTACTATTATGACGAATACTAGCAGTATCCTGATATTCAATGGAGGTCGCCGAGATGAACCGCGATACGTTGAAAGAAAATCGTATTCACGGACACCCCATATATCCCGTCAGTGTCTATAAGCTGCAATACGCGGCTGGAGAGCCGATTCTGGATTGCCATTGGCATGAGGAATTAGAGTTTCTCATCGTGACCTCCGGCCGAGCGCTCTTTCAGGTGGGGACCGAGATGATGGAGGTGAGCTCGGGGCAAGCTGTGTTCATTCCGAGTGGCGAGATTCATGCCGGATTTCCGATTGATGGGAGTCCTTGCAGCTTTGACGCTTTTGTGTTCCACAGCGATTTTGTAGCCAGCTCCACCTATGATTCCATTCAGGAGAAGTTCATCGCTCCCCTGCTCAATCGTCCTTATACGCCACCGATTCAGTTAAAAGGCGAGCTGGATTGGGAAAAGCACGTGTTGGTTCTGCTGCAGGACATGATCCGTTCCAATGTGGAGGTCGAACCTTTACGCGAGCTGACGACCAAGGCGCGGCTGTATCTTATTGTTGCCGAGCTGTTCTCCCATGCTGCCGAGCGTTCACCCGATACAGGGACCTATACGAACCGCGAGAAAACAGAGCTCTTAAAAACCGTCTCCATTACATTCACGAGCATTACCAAGAGCCGATCCGACTTAAGGAGCTTGCTATTCTGGCCAATATGAGTGAAGGACACTTCTGCCGATTTTTCCGTGAAATGATGCGTACAAGCGCTATTGATTACGTCAATCGTTTCCGAACCCGGCAAGCAGCCGTGCAGCTGGAACAGAGCGACCATCAAATAGCCGCTATCGCTCTCGATACAGGCTTCGACAATATCAGTTATTTTGTTCGTGTTTTTAAACAGCATATCGGTCATACCCCATCCCACTACCGCAAAAAGAGACAATCCGAGCTGCGATAATATGATACCTAAGGAGATCCTATGAATAAACCTGTGAACAAGAAAAAACCACCTGCACCACTCGAAGCACCCAAGCTACCGGCCCATCTGCCGGAGCTTGAGCTTGTTAATATGCAATCCTATGATCATATCGAGCTGGGAAGGGTTCAAGATAGTTTTATCGACAATTGCAGCGCACGCAAAATGTCCTTTGATAAAATGATTTTGAATAACGTCACTTTCACCGAGACGTCACTGACCGAACTTGAGCTTACTGATGTTGTTTTTGAACGCTGCGATCTATCCAATGTCAATTTCCAGGATGCGACCATCCATAGAACGGAGTTTAGGAACTGTAAGCTCATCGGCTTGGATCTGACTGGCGCTACCCTTCGAAATGTGCGCTTCCATCAATGTCTCGGTGATTATGCAACGTTTCGTTTTGCCAATTTCAAGCAGGTGCTGTTCGAGGACTGCTCCTTACGCAGTGCGGATTTTTACAATTCCACCTTACTTAAGACGATGTTTCAAAGTTGCCTTATCGATCTGGCACAATATTCCGGCACCAAGCTCGACGGCATTGATCTTAGCAATTGTCAGTTCAGCTCATTAGGCGTAGGCTTGGAGGATTTACCAGGCTGTATCATTTCCCGTGAGCAAGCGGCCGTATTTGCCAATCTGATGGGGCTGGTTGTCAAAGAAGATTAAACAGACCAGTACATAAACAAGAACATATGTTTGCTATTTATTAATTTTTCGTGGTAATATATGTATCAAATCAATTGAATTCGTACAGATGGGGACATGCTTATTCAGGATCCAGACGATGACATCACTGAGGTACGTTGGGTTGATCTCCAGACAGCCAGACAGCTCATGCCCGCATTATTTGCAGCTTTACACATTGATGCTATTTATCCATCCCCGGCTTTTTATGCATTCAAAGGAACACGTTTACGCGGCATATAACGCATTGTTTGTTATTCTTACCTATATTAATAAAATAAAAGGACGTGCTCCCCTGCACAAGCAGAAGACACGTCCTGGTATGAAATTATTTATTCTCCGGATAAGCCGCTTTCCTTCAGTATCACATCATGTGCTCCGCCCTCAACAAGGCTGGTCGCCGATACAACCGTAATTCTGGCTTCCCGCTGCAGCTCGGCAATCGACTTGGAGCCGCAATTACACATGGTCGATTTGATTTTGCTGGTTGTTTTCTCCAGGTTTTCCTGTAGACTGCCCGCATACGGTACGTACGAATCTACACCTTCTTCAAACATCAGGCCGCTCTTGCCGCCAGAATCATAACGTTCCCAGTTGCGTGCCCGATTGGAGCCTTCGCCCCAGAATTCCTTAACGAAATTGTTGTTCACTTTTAGCTTGCGGGTTGGACTTTCATCGAATCTCGCAAAATATCGGCCCATCATCACAAAATCCGCGCCCATCGCCAAAGCCAAAGTGATATGGTAATCGTGGACAATTCCGCCATCAGAACATATCGGGATATAAATACCGGTTTCTTCATAATACTGGTTCCGCGCTTCAGTAACCTCAATCAATGATGATGCCTGACCGCGCCCGATTCCTTTTTGTTCCCGTGTAATACAAATCGATCCGCCACCAATTCCGATCTTCACGAAGTCGGCGCCCGACTCGACCAGATAAAGAAAGCCTTCACGATCGACAACATTGCCGGCTCCGATTTTCACATCAAAGTTGGCTTTCACATATTGAATCGTATCCCGCTGCCATTCACTGTATCCATCGGAGGAATCAATGACCAAAACGTCAGCTCCAGCATCGACAAGCGCCGGAACTCTTTCCTTGTAATCCCTAGTGTTAATGCCCGCACCTACAATATAGCTTTTATTGGCATCCAAAAGCTCATTCGGATGGTCTTTATGCGCCTCATAGTCTTTGCGGAAAACCAAATATTCCAGACGCTGGTCATCGCCAACAATCGGCAAACAGTTAATTTTATGCTCCCAGATCAGATCATTCGCTTCCGACAGTGTAATACCCAGCTTGCCATAAATTAATGAAGAATACGGCGTCATGAATTGGCTGATCGGCTTGTCCAGAGAGTCACGGCTAATCCGGTAGTCGCTGCCCTTCACAATACCCAAGAGCTTGCCCTTCGCAGTTCCGTCGTCGGTTACAGCCAGAGTTGAGTGGCCTGTTTTTTCTTTTAAATCGAGCACATCGGCAAGTGTATGCTCGGGAGTCAGGTTCGAACGGCTGACGACAAAGCCAGCCTTATAGCCTTTGACTTTACGCACCATTTCCGCTTCTTCTTCAATCGGCTGAGATCCAAAAATGAACGAAATACCGCCGCTCCGGGCCAACGCAACCGCCATATGATGATCCGATACTGCCTGCATGACTGCTGATGAAAACGGGATATTCAGCGAGATTGCCGGTTTCTCCCCCTTTTTGAATTTGACGAGAGGTGTTTGTAAGCTTACATTTGCAGGTGTACAATCCTTGGTCGACAAGTTCGGTATGAGTAGATACTCGGTAAACGTACGCGAAGGCTCCGTGTAGTACTTGGCCACTTTTTCTCACTCCTCTTAAAGTTTTGATCACATATTTTCAGATAAATTTTTACAATCTTATCATTCAACCTACGGTGAGTCAACCTATTTTTTCTAATGGGTACAATTAGCATACAAACAGTCGGTGTCACTTCCAATTATAATCCATCCCGAACTCAAATAATGCAGAAATTCGGAAAACCAGGGGCTTTCGGTTGGCTCATGGCCAGAAGGGATTTATAAGATCTGTGTCGAAATATTTATTACTATGTCAAAAACAAAAATCCTCATCCTTATAGGGATCTTCCTGATTGTATTAACCGGGTTACGCTTAACTTGGTTTGTTTACCATATGACCCCCGAACATCCTCAAGTGACAGCAGGGGTGCTGGACTTACGGGATTGGGACCTGCCATCCGAGCACACTATTTCATTAAACGGTCAGTGGGAATTTTACCCGAATCTGCTTTTACATCCAAATTCATTTCAAGCGCAGCCTTCCTCTAAGGAAAGAGGCTTTATTCAAGTGCCATCCAGTTGGGATAACAATCCTCAGTTTGATCGGGATACTGTATTTAACTACGGGACTTATCGGCTGCGAATTTTGACTAATCCCACAAGGGATCAATCCTATGGCATTCGAATCCCCAAAATCCAAACAGCTTCTCAGCTGTTCGTGAACGGTCGACTGCTCGGAAACGCTGGTCATCCTGCAGAAAACCCTGATGCGTATATGGCTGTTGACATCCCTTACTCCGTATTTTTCACACCGGATACGCCTGAGATCGAGGTTGTTATTCAAGTATCCAATGCCAGCCGCTTTGGTCCCGGAGGCATCGTTCAGCCTATTCGATTTGGATTCCAGCCTGCCCTCAACCATGAAACCCTATTTACAATGAGCATGCAGCTTCTGCTGTGTGTCTTTCTATTACTGCACGCGGTATATGCCATCTTATTGTATTTCATAGGCTCTCGTCAAAAGGCATTGATCTACTTTGCTCTATTAAACCTGTTTACGATCCTTAGTGTTGTTGTCGATGACGACCGATTACTGCTGATCTGGATGCCCATTCAACAGGATTGGTCTTTAAAAATTTTTTTTATAGCTTATATTGGTCTTACCGCATTTTTTGTGCAATTTATAAAGTATTTGTTTCCTGATTATACGAAAATGAAGGTTTTTGTCTGGTTTCCCTATTTTTGCAGTCTTTACAGCTTATTTATTGTTTGCGCTAATACCGAAGCCATCACTAAGACGTTGTTTTTGCTCGCCGTTATTTTATTACTCTCTAATCTGATTGTTCCAGGAATTCTGCTTCGTGCAGTAATCAAGGGGGACAATGATGCCATCTTTTTACTGCTGGGGGCCGTAAGCATCACTGCCAATATCGTATGGGGAATTACCCGAAATGCCGGTTCGATCGAGATGACCTACTATCCCTTCGATCTGATTTTTAACTTCCTCGGGTTTGCGATTTACTGGTTCAAACGGTCTTTCCGGAATTCTATTGAAATTGTGAAGCTTGCGGACAAGCTCAAAAAAGTCGACAAGCTGAAGGATGATTTTCTGGCGAATACGTCTCATGAATTACGCAACCCGCTTCATGGCATCATTAATATCGCCCAAACGGTCCTGGACAGCGATGGAAAAGCTATGAATGACACGAATACGCGAAATATGGAGCTGCTGATCCATGTAGGTCGTCGTATGACCTTCCTGCTGAACGATCTGCTGGATTTGAATCGGCTTGAGGAGAACAAGATTCATCTGCAGCGAACCCGTATTGACCTGCATTCCGTGGCGTCGGGTGTTGTCGACATGCTGCAATTTATGACCGAGGGTAAGCCGATTCAGCTCATTCTGAATATCCCGGAACCGTTCCCGAGTGTCTATGCCGACGAGAATCGGCTTATCCAAATTTTATTTAATCTGGTTCACAATGCTATCAAATATACAAACGAAGGCTATGTCACCATTACCGCTCATGTCGAGGCTGGAAGGGCCAGCATTCATATTGCCGATACAGGAACGGGTATGGAGGAAGAGGTACGGCTGCGGATCTTTCAGCGATATGAGCAAGGTGATTCCAGCATCACAGCTGTAGGCGGCGGTCTCGGACTTGGACTCAATATTTGCAAGCAGCTGGTAGAATTACACGGTGGTAATATCCACGTCAGCACGACATCATCTCGAGGCTCCATATTCACCTTTACCCTGCCGCTGTTCGACCCGGTAGAACATCAGGAAGCAATTCTAAGAGAGCACCCTGCCTCCACCTCCGTCTATGAGGCTTCAGAAATTATTTCAGAAACAGCTGCAGCTGTAGCGAGCAAAGTGTCAGAGCATTTTTCTGAACCAATAGCTGTGAGCAGCGGCAGCAAGCAACGCATCCTGGCTGTGGACGATGATCCACTTAATCTCAAAATTCTTCAAAGTATGCTGGAAATCGAAAATTACGATATCGTCACGGTGACTAGCGGCAAGGAAGCGATAGCACGTGTTGTAAGTGAGCATTGGGATCTGGTCATCACCGACATTATGATGCCGCATATGTCTGGCTATGAATTGTCGCGTCTCATTCGTGAGCGCTTCTCCTTATCAGAGCTGCCGATTCTGCTATTGACCGCACGCAGCCGTTCAGAGGATATTTTTACCGGTTTCCATGCAGGGGCCAATGATTATGTAATCAAACCGATGGATGCACTGGAATTAAAATCCCGTGTGCGTGCCCTGACGGATTTAAAAAAATCGATTGGTGAACAGCTTCGGGTGGAAGCAGCGTGGCTGCACGCCCAGATTAAACCGCATTTTTTGTTCAACACGCTAAATTCGATTTCTGCTCTTGGTGATCTGGACATGGAAAGAATGAGGCTTCTCCTAGAGGTATTCGGGACCTACATGCGTTCCAGCTTCAGCCTGCAAAACCTGGAACGGGAGGTTACTCTGGATAACGAGATTGAACTTGTCCGTTCCTATTTATACATAGAAAAAGAAAGGTTCGATGAGCGGCTGCAGGTTGTCTGGGAAATTCAACCACACCTTCATGCCAAGCTGCCTCCGTTATCCATCCAGACGTTAGTAGAAAATGCGTTAAATCACGGCATTCTCCAACGCGCTAGTGGAGGAACAGTACAAATTCGGATTCGTCCTGCCGCAGACCATATTGAAATATCGATCATAGATAATGGCGTCGGTATGGATGAGCAGAAGCTGCAGGGATTACTTGACGGCCGCCGCGACAAAAAGAGCGGTATTGGTCTGTTCAACACGGATCAGCGCTTGAAGCAGCTTTATGGTGCAGGACTTCAGATTCAAAGCGCAGTTGATCAAGGTACTACCGTCAGTTTTAAAATACCCAAATAAAGGGCAGATGCAAGATTAATTCCTATATACGACACTGCATACCGTCCAAATAATGTATAATCATGAACACCTCGCATAAGGTATTACAAATATACCTTGGGAGGTTATTCGTGTGCCGGATGCTTTTGTCGTACGTTCTATTGATGAAATTCGCTTTTGGTCCCGCATCATGAAAGAACATTCATTTTTCTTGAGGCTGGGCTTTCGCTGCGAGGATACTCAACTCATTAATGAAGCGAATTACTTTTACAAATTGTTTGAAGGCATTGAACACAAATCGCATTCTTTTGGTCTGGATACGGATCCTTCCTCTATACGACAATTCAACACGGAAGTACATACAGCCGTTTCGCATATATGGGTGTTCAAAAGAAAAATATTAGGTCTGATCTTGACCTGTCAGCTTCCCGGGCAAAACAACTTCCCCCTATTGGTCGATCATGTTAGTCGGGAAGCGAATTATTTTCGAAATCGTCTGGAAGAACTGAATCAAGGCAAGCTGGAGCCGCTGCAGGATGCGATTCTTGACGAAAATGTATTTTTTCTGAAAATCATGGCAGATCACGCCAAATTCATAGGACACCTTCTTGACCCTTCCGAACGTAAGCTGGTAGATCAGGCCCGCGAGTTCAGCCAGGATTTTGATCAATTGCTGTTCCAGGCCCAGGATTTGAGCTCTATGCGTCCACAATCGCAAACGCAGCCTCTTTTAACCCAATTTTTGGATCAGAATCGAGTCTCTGTGAAATCATTACGCGATTTTAAACAAACGGCGAGAGATCTAATCTATGCATGTAAAATTAAAAGTATTATCCACCCCTTATTGGCGGATCACGTTTTCAGGGAAGCGGAGCGGTTTTTGGAAATTATCGATATGTTTGAAGGAGTATTGACCGCCTCAGGCAAGAAAAGGGAATGACCTCCAAATTAGACTGCACGATAAGCATGTTCAGCGGCGACCACTTTACGGTATTGTACCGGGAGTGGTCGCTTTGTTTTATGAAGGATCATTGACAAATTCGGGATATGCCACTATTCTACTAATAGACCGGTTGTTATAATTTTAGGAAGGTGATTCAGCTGTGGCAGACAAAAAAAATTCCAGAGACATTCTGATTGAAGTCGCTTCTCGGCTTTTTCGAATACATGGCTACTATGGTGTAGGGCTTAATGACATTATTGAGGAAAGTGGTATCCCTAAGGGATCGCTGTATCATTATTTTCCTAAAGGCAAAGAAGAATTAGCTATCGCGGCGATTCATTATACAAAAGAGATCGTTTTAGGCGAAATTCAAGAGGTATTTACAAGCATTGAAGATCCTGTACAAGCGATTCAGACTCATATTTACCAATTATCCGAGGGGATTTTTGATAAAACAAATGCATTTCCCGGTTTGTCCATCGGAACGATAGCAGGTGAAAAGCATTCAACAAGTGAGCCTATACGAATTGCCTGTCATTCTGCTTTTGAGGAGTGGCAATCTATGTACATTAAAAAGTTATTAGGAGCAGGCTACAGCGATAAGCAGTCTAAGGATTTAAGTATTGTCATCAACGCGTTAATAGAAGGCGGTATTGTTTATTCATTAACTGCCACCAACGGTGCCCCGCTCCGGGCCATTGCTGAACAGATCCCGTTATTATTATCTATAAAATAATTTCATACCGCATACAGCTTCAGAAAATACTATCAACACAGGTCAATCAAAGCTTTTATTGGAGGAATATCGCATGTCAACACTTGCATCACAGCAGCAGCAAGTCATTAGAACAACCCCTATTTTAATTTCCTTTTTAATTGCAGGGTTCATTGGATTATTTAGTGAGACAGCTTTAAATATGGCACTTGGTGATTTAATCAACGTATTTCAGGTTAGCTCTTCCACGGTACAATGGCTGACAACAGGATATCTGCTAACCTTGGGGATTCTGGTTCCCGTTTCTGGCCTCTTGCTTCAATGGTTCAGTACTCGTCAATTATTTACAGCGTCACTAATCTTCTCCATTATCGGAACGCTCGTCGCGGCAGTGGCACCAGGCTTTGCCATGCTCATGCTAGCCCGTGTTATTCAAGCCATCGGCACCGGTTTATTGTTACCTCTGATGTTCAATACGATCTTATTGATTTTTCCGATTCACAAAAGAGGAGCGACCATGGGGCTGATGGGATTAGTGATCATGTTTGCACCCGCTATTGGACCATCGGTGTCCGGTTTAATTATCGAGAATTTGAATTGGCATTGGATCTTCTGGGTGTCGTTACCGTTTCTTGTCATCGCGTTATTATCTGGCATCACCTACATGCAAAATGTCTCGACCATCACCAAGCCCAAAATCGATGTTCTTTCGATTATTTTATCAACCATAGGTTTTGGCGGTATTGTGTACGGCTTTAGCAGTGCAGGTGAAAGTGGCTGGGGCAGTAGTATCGTGATTTCTACTATCGTTGTAGGTCTCACCGCACTACTCCTGTTTTCGTTGAGACAGCTTAAAATGAGCAAGCCGATGATAGATTTGCGTGTTTTTAAATATCCGATGTTTACTTTAGGTTTATTAGCTGTATTTATTACTTTTATGATCATCTTATCTTCTATGATTTTGCTGCCCTTATACTTGCAAACGGGGCTGGCATTAGCGGCATTCTCAGCAGGGCTTGTGCTGTTGCCAGGAGGCGTATTGAATGGTTTGATGTCGCCATTAACAGGTCGTATTTTTGACAAATATGGACCTCGGGGACTGGTTGTTCCTGGTTTTGCTATCATGATTGTCATGTTATGGATACTTTCAACCGTCAACACAGAAACTTCTATACTAACGGTGGTCTTGCTGCATTCCTTTCTTTTTATCGGTGTGTCCATGGTGATGATGCCTGCTCAGACCAATGGGCTGAATCAATTACCTAAAGAGCTGTATCCCGATGGGACAGCTACAATGAATACACTGCAGCAGGTGTCGGGCGCTATCGGTACGGCCGTTGCCATTACCATTATGTCTGCTTCCCAAAGCAGTTATATGAAACATGTGACAAATCCAGCTGACCCAGCAGCAATTAGCGCCGCATTAACCGCAGGCGTTCAAGATTCCTTCATTTTCGGTCTCATTCTTGCCATCGTGGGTCTTGTCGTATCACTCTTTATTAAATCTTCTCGTGTAAAATAAGAACGTCAAACAAGCCAGAGAGCATGTATGTTCATCCTCTTCTGGCTTGTTTTTGTATATGGCAGTCAGCAAATTGCAGTCCATTACTTCATTTTAACGAATTGGCCATGTTTCCTGATGATAAGCCATATCCCAGAACAGCGTTTCATAGCGGGTCGTATTCAAGAAAATCGTTTCCAGCCGATCCAGCTCCGCCTGCGGCTTACCCTCTGTCAATTGATCGAACAGATCCAGACACCAGCGAGCCAAATTGCCAAATTCCTCTGAGCTGTACATCCGCACCCACTCTCCATACCATTCATGCTCGGACGCTCCCGGTATTTGATTCAGCTCCACCCCGATCTCCCAATAGCTCCACATACACGGAAGCAGCGCCGCAACCAGATCAGCCAAGGACCCATTGTTCGCAGCGTGCAGCATATAGTGTGTGTAAGCCAGCGTGATAGGAGAGGGATCAGCCTGCTCCAGCTCGTCTAGCGAAATCCCAAAACGAGCCGCGTAGTCGCGATGCAAGGACATCTCCTCATTCATCGTGGAGTTCAGCAGCGCAGCAAACTTGCCCATCGTCCCGATATCATTCGCTTTTACAGCACCCATAGCAAACAGCTTCGCATAATCAATTAAATACAAATAGTCCTGAACCATATAGAAGCGAAACTTCTCGATGGGGAGCGTTCCCCGCCCAAGCTCCTGTACAAAAGGATGAGTATGATTTTGGCGCCAGACATGCTGGAGCTTTTCATATAAGTAGGTTGAAAATGTCATCGATAGCTTCCTCTTTTCTTTAAAGGGTTATTTCTTTGTATGTCCCCATTCGTATATAAATTGAAGCATCACTTTGGTGAAATCTACTACCTGCTGGATCGATACCTGCTCGTTGACGGCATGGGCATTGCCCAAATCGCCTGGTCCATAAATAGCTGCGGGAATGCCAGCATCCCCAAACCAGCCCCCATCAGTGACAGTCGGTGATACATCAACAACAGGCCGGCTGTTCAAAATACGCTCGTGAGCCCCCATTAACGCACGAACAGCGGCATGCTGCGGGTCCACCTCCAGTGAAGGGAAGATTTCGCCGCGGTCTTCAATCATCGACGATCCGCCCCATGTAAACTCAGGGGGATTGTCTCGAAGCCATACATCTCCGGCGGCCACCAGTCTGATATGCTCCTCGATTTCTTGGGCTACTTGCTCATGGGTCTCATTCGGATAAAAATGTACGGTGATCCATAATCGACATTCATCGGCAATAAACGCGGCGTGTCGACCTCCCTCAATAACGGCAGGATTGATCGTACTTGCTCCTGGTGGACAATCCGGATAGCTTTTGATTACGGACCAGTGACGCTCCAAATCCTGCAGTCCTTGAACCAACTTCACCATTTTCTCAATAGCGCTTGCGCCGAACAGCTTGCCTCCGGCATGGATCATGCTCCTTCTCGTCGCATCGTGAAAGGTTTGCTTGCTCTTCACCGTGATCCAGCCCGTAATGACGCCGCCCTGCCCTTGAATATGCAAATCACTTGTATCGACAACGATGGCAAAATCCGCGCTGTACCCACGTTTGCAGCATTCCAGCGTTCCCGCTTCGCCCACTTCCTCACCAATCACGGATTGGAATGTAAGGTCACCGGGCAGCCGGATACCAGCTTCATGCAGCAACTGAGTGGCAAACAGCGCCCCGGCAAGCCCCGCCTTCATATCCGCGGCACCTCGGCCAATGATCGCACCGTCCCTGACAATCGGGGTGAAGGGTGTCGTTTCCCACGCCTCGTCCGGGCTCACCTCAGCCACATCCATATGACCGTTAATAATCAAGCTTTTGTACGTATCCGATTCGCTGCCTTTTAACACACCAACGACATTCGGATCTCCTGGGTATACGTCCCATTTATCAATAACAAAGCCCTTATCCTGCAAAAATGCAGCGACAAACTGCTGGGCTTCCTCTGTATTGCGAGCTGGTGGTGCCGGTGTTTGAAACCGGATCAAACGCTCGACCAATTCGATGAGTTCCACCTGACGCTGGTCAACTTGTCGAAGCAATGCTTCCAGATGAGTCTCCACTCATACCGCTCCCTTCCGTTACATAAAAAGAATGATCAAATAGTAGCATACCTGCATGGGTTTACTCAATCGAGTCTTTGAGTATTGAAGAGCAAATAAGTTGAATTACCCATTGCAAAGAGCAGACTGCCGGGATGTTTCCGGCTGTCTGCTCTGTTCTATCCATTAACTATCGTTGGCTGAATATCGATGCATGTGTCCTCGTGTCACTGACCTGCTGCTTCCAGCACTCAAACCAATGGGTAATTTCCCCCTTAGGCTCGAGGTTCAGCTCCTGTTCCAGCATCTTCAACAGCAGCTGATACTGCTCTTCTACAGACGCGCGCTGGCCCATAAGATCATACAATTTCATTAATGCAAAGAAACTATCCTCCGACAAAGGCTGCTCCTGTTGGATTCGATGATACACCCCCGCAGCCTCGTTCCACATTCCGTTTTGCGAATAGCACTCTGCGACCTGTTGGGCATGGTGCAGCCAGCGCATTGCCATTCGCTGACGATCTCCCTCTGCCCATAAATAATCATGTTTGCCCAAATATTCACCTCTGTACATGTCCAGCACCTGTTGATGCGCGGCTAAATTATCCACGGTTACAGGCTCCAGTGTACGCAGGTTGTGCTCCCATTCATCGGACTCCACCCGTACCCGTCCAGCATCCAGCATATAGCCTTCCTCCGCACTCAAGCTTTGAATGGGGATATCAATCGCATTGCGCTTGAGGTTCTGACGAATTTGATAAATGGTCGTATATAGCAAGGTGATTGCTTTTTTGGGATCAATGTCTGGCCATAGTAAATCAAGCAGCTCACTCTTACGTACTAATTGTCCTCGATGATGAAGCAAGTAGGCGAATAGCTCCTGACCCTTAGTGGTTCTCCATTTGATGAGTTCCTCAGCTTGATTTTCTTTATATTCGATTTGAAGCGATGGGAAGCAGCGAATCGATACAGGCTCTTCAAGGAGTGAGGTTTTAGGAGGGTTAACATTCGGTTGCTTTAACCGCTGGAGTGTTTTGATTAAACGTTTTCGCTGCAGCGGTTTGAGCACATAATCAAGAGCTTGAAGCTCAAACGCCTGGATCGCATACTCATCGAATGCAGTGACAAAAACGATCTCAGCTGATGGACAAATCTCCTGCAGCAGCTCAGCTGCCTGCAGCCCTGATAATTCCGGCATCTGGATATCCATGAAAATAACGTCCGGCATTAAATTCCTAGCCATCTCTATAGCTTGCAGCGGATTCATACTTGTACCAACAATTTGGATGTCGGTGAGCTCTTTTAACATTTTTTCCAGCTGTATGAGCGCAAGTCGTTCGTCATCAACCAATAGAGCCTTCAACTATGGGTCACCCTCCACCTGAAATTGTTTTCATACTAATTTCATAAAGATAGGCTATAATTTGTATATGTTAACCTTCTAACGAAAGTGTGGATTCATATATATGTATAATAATTCAGATTTTCCCAATTTGTCCACAGAGCGTTTGTTATTAAGACAAATGACGCAGGATGATGCCGATGAGCTTTATAGCTTCTATGCTGAAGGCTCCCCCATTATCAAGTATCTCGATTGGCATGGACCTTCCTCCATGGAGCAAGCCCGTGAGCTGATCATCGCCTGGAATCAGCAGTTTGAAGAAAGAAGGCTTCTGCCTTGGGGGATAACCCAGCATAAGGACGATAAATTAATCGGAACCATTATGTGCATGCCCGTTCGCGGCACGTTCGATTATCATCCGCTATCTCCTGTTTCCGTAGGCTTCGAGCTCACAGATGCCCATTGGCATAAAGGGTTTATGTCTGAGGCCTTGGGGGCCGTGATCCATTATGGCTTTAACCATATTGGCGTTCATCGCATGCAAGCGGAGGTTGTCCCCCAAAACAAAAACTCATTAAAACTCCTGGAGAAGTTTGGCTTTAAACAGGAAGGTTTGTTGAAGCAATATTTGATGCACGATGTGACCAAAGTATTTTTCGATGTAATTATGCTGGCGTTGCTGGAAGTTTAATGTCGTTAATGACTTTCGTTATGTGCAGTCCATATCTCTACTACTCTTCAGCGTCCATCAAATGCTCTTTACAAAAAGCTTCAATGACTGCCAGTTCATCATCTTCAAGCTCAAAATCCACGTAATTATCATTGGTTTTCTCATGAATGGCATATTTCACCATGCCGGAGCGACTTTCCTCCACCACATAGATGACCCGTACATACAATCCATTCTCCGAGAATAGTTCGTCATCCTCCGCCACCTCAATATCCAGCAGCAACTCATATCGCTTACCCGTCAAAATCCCGAACGGGTCCTTGATCAATTCCACACTATAACCAGTAATGGTTAACATGGTATCATCCTTTCCAAATCTCTGCATCTTATCATTATACTTCCTCCAACACATAAACGGAAGCCTCTCGAACACTTGCCTGCACTCTCTAGTATGGTTACGAATATCCTGATAGCAAGAGGTGATCCGATGCAAGAAATAACGATCGCTGCAGTTGGTGATATTTTAATCAATGGGGCTATTTCGATGTCAGTCAAGCAGCGTGATGCCAACCGGTATGATTTTGATTGCATTTTTGAAGGTGTTGCGCCTATTTTACGGAACGCTGACCTGACTATCGGCAATTTAGAGGTTCCCTTAAAAGGGGATATGCCTTTTATTAAAAAAAAGAATCCGCGAACAGGGTTTCCCATGTTCAATGGACCCGAGCAACTTGCCGCGGCGTTAAAGCGAAACGGTTTTGATGTGCTGGTAACGGCCAACAACCATTGTCTGGATAATGGGATCGAAGGACTGCGGCGTACCCTGCAGGTGCTTGATGCCAATCAACTAGCCCATACCGGTACTTATGCCGCTCCCGAGCAGACCCGGCAGCCACTGATCATGGACGTTAAAGGAATCAAGGTCGGGATTCTCGCCTATACCAAAACGACCAACCGTATCCCCCTTCCTACCGCCATGAGAGGGTCAGTCAATCTGATCAACGAAGCTCAAATGATAAGGGATTTACGCGAAATTAAGCCAAAAACCGATTTGAATATTGTTTGTCTCCATGTAGGACAGGAGTACCAGGCAGCACCGACCTTGGAGCAGCGAGCGCTCGTTCGCAAGCTTTTGCAGCATGGAGCAGACGTTATCCTTGGCTCTCACCCTCACGTGCTGCAGCCGATCCTCAGGACGAGTTCCAACCAACTGGCCATATACTCGCTTGGTAATTTTGTATCCATTCGCTTAAACGATAACCCTTATACCAATAATGGTTTGATACTTCAATTGACCGTACGCAAGGATGGATCACGTACCACTATCAGCGGGGTGGACTGGGTATCTACGTGGACTTATCGTAATTTTCGGGGAAAGCGGCCCATTTACCGTATCGTCCCCAACACAGCTAAAGCCAATATACAAAGCAGAGAATCCGGCATCTCCCTGAAGCAGAGAAAGCTAATGGAGCAAATGCGGGTTTACACCTCAAACTTACTGAGATCTCGCGATCATAAGCCATAATGAACCTATTCGCAAAGACGATTTCAGCGTATATTCAACACCAAAAATCCCCTTCCAAACAGCCGTGTCCATATTCATGAAATCATGAATTTCACACTTCCTGTTAGAAGGGGATGTACCCTATACTCACTATTTATGTTTGGCCCAGATCTACTATGCGGTTTCTTCAACTTCCTCGTGCACCGTTTTGATCTGAATCATGACAGTACCCGGATCCGTCAACACTTCAATTCCATCCTGGAAAATCAGGTCGGAAACGAGAAGCTGGTCGCCAGCATCAAGGCCGCTAATATCCACTTCCATGGAGGTTGGCAAATCACCAGGCATACAGCGAACTTCTACTTCATACTTTTCTACCTGCAGGACGCCACCGGATTTCAAGCCGATTGCTTCACCCAGAAAATGGATCGTAACTTTACTATCCATGCTTTCCGTCATGTTCACATGATGAAAATCAATGTGCAGCAGCTTGCCTGACAAGGTTTCCCTTTGGATGTTCTGAACAACGATCGGCAGTACTTTGTCATCAGAGGTTTTCCCCTGCAAAATAGCACGCGGATTTTTTTTCAAAATGTTCAGCATTTCTTTTTCATTTACTTCTAATGACAAAGTATCTTTACCAATCCCATACAACACAGCGGGGATGCGTCCCTGTTTTCTTGCTTGATTAATGTGGGACTTTGTTTCACCAGTGCGCTTGTTTAATTGAATAAATTTACTCATTTGTTGGTTCCCGCTCTCTTTTGACCATAAATTCTTGTCAAATCAATTATAACATGACCATAGAATCTAGTCAAATTCATCGATTTTAAGATTCATATTCGACAAAAGGATCGGGAATTTCAATCTGATAGGCTTCAGCATCACTCACACCAACGGAGAGCACGGCCCGACCATGGCCTGACCGTATAAGTCCACCGCTAAAAATAACATCCTCCAGATCCGGCCGCTTGCCCGGACCTCTTGGAAAATCACTTCTTGCCGCAATAATTTTTAAAGGCGTTTTCTCACAAGTTTCGGGGTCTATCGAAAATACCATAGAATAATAGTGCTTGTTGCCTGATAGATCAAAGCAGGCGATATGCCCCAGAACGCCCACATGCCCATTGCTCAATAAATGCGCTTCGTTTGCCCCTCCCCATTCCTCGGGGACAAATTGATTTCCCAGCATCTCTGCATCAGTAAACGTTTGTTCATCAAGCTCATCCAGCGAATCGATAATCGTAAATCCGATTTGACCTCTTCCGCCTTTCGCTCCTTGCGGTCTTGTGAATATGCCTATCCGGCCATCCATAAGCTCAATTAGACGAATATCCTTCATCGTACCAGGGCCAGATGAAAAGTGGCATAACGAATCTATATGAAAGCCGCGATAAAATTGAGTGACCCACGACACGATTTTACCCGGATTATCTGCTGCAGTGATGACCTCAACCCCGCCAACAATCAATTCACCCTTGATAATCGTTGTACAGGGGTCCTGCAAATTATAAGTATGTGTATGCATGCGAGGACTCCATACCTGATTGTCGCATGTAAAAAAAAAGACTTGAGAGAACTCACTGTCCCGTTCCTCAACTCTTCCCAAGAGTACTTCCTCCCCGTCATATTGAAACGGAGCCGTTATATTATATACATCTCGGTTTCCAACCCCAGAGAACGTGAGCTTCTCTACCTTCGTTATGCGAGGATTCGCATAAAATGTATCCAGAAGCTGTTTACAGGTTTCCACTTGTGCAGGTTTCCTTGTCATTGCCGTCCTCCTGATGTTCTATCGATTCATCTTTCAGCCAATCGCTTTCCACATTCTCTTCGATTCTTATGAGCTGCCCAGGCTGAACTTTAAAATACAAACAAAGCTTGAGCAGCAAATCCCTCGGATACTGAACCATCTCATCCTTATACATACGACGTACCGAATCAAAGTGGTAATCTATATCTTTGGCAAGCTTACGTATCGATAATTTGGGATCGTGATTTTCCATGACCGCTTTTAAATTACTACGTATAACTGACATACTTACACCTCCAACATTAATATATATGGAGAAGGATGGAGAGTCAATAAAATTGACAAGAAAAAATGGTCATGGTATAGTAGGTAAACAGGAAATAATTTGGAATTTTCAGAAAATTTAATACCACTTTCCCTAATTAGAAATAAAGATCTCTTTATTTTCTTTTTTTTTACCCAAAAATCGTGAACGCATATGGAGGCTATTGATATGAGAAACACAAGTAGTAATCGGAATATCGTTTTTCTTGGTACCAGTCTGCCGAGAGAATGCGGCATTGCTACCTTTACACAAGATTTACTGGATCAATTTGAACATATACAAGGCTTCAATAAGCCTCGGATCATTGCCATCAACAACAACGAAACCTACTCGTATCAGGAACAGGTGATGAGGGAAATTGACCAGCATAACCTGTCGGCATATATCGATACGGCTGATTTTCTGAACTCATCAGACGTGGATCTTCTCGTTATTCAGCATGAATTTGGCATTTATGGCGGAGAAAGCGGGGAATATTTGATTCCATTTGTCGAGAGACTAAGTATTCCTTTTATCGTCATTTTTCATACCGTGTTAACGAAGCCTTCCTCCAAACAGCGGCACATTATGAATCGTATTGGGAAGCTGAGCGTTAAAGTTGTAACAATGGCGCAATCTACCGTTAAGGATTTGATCTCTATTTATGGGATTGATGCCACCAAGGTCACCTTCATTCATCATGGCGTGCCTGATGTCACAACAGATACAAGAGCAGAGCTCAAAGAACAATATGGTTATGCAGACCGCAAGATTTTGTCCACCTTTGGCTTTTTAAGCCCTGGCAAAGGAATTGAATATAGCATAGAGGCCATGCGCGGTGTCGTTAAGCAGCATCCGGAATGTCTCTACATCGTTTCCGGGAAAACACATCCGGTTGTCAAACAAGAAACCGGCGAGGTTTACAGACATAAGCTGCTCGATCTTGTGAAGGAATATGATTTAAATCATAATGTTATCTTCATCGACAAACTATTGACTCAGAAGGAAATTATACAATCGCTTGTGATATCCGATATTTACATGACCCCTTATTTGGGCAAGGATCAGGCCGTTAGCGGTACTTTGGCATACGGAGTCGGCTATGGAAGAGTGATTATTTCAACACCTTACCGATACGCTGAGGAAATGCTCGCAGAGGGCAGAGGTTTACTGGCAAACTTCCGTGATTCGGCCTCTCTGGAAGCTTGTATCCTCCAGCTGCTGAACAATCCTGCTGAAGTAAAAGAAATGGAAGATCGCACACTTGAACTAGGCAAAACCATGCTGTGGAGCGAAGTCGCCAAAACCTACGCTGCGCTTTTTCAAGAAAAAATAACGATTTCGCAGTTAACGAACAGGAGTGTAATTTAATGGAGGTACAAACGATCATAAAGTTTAATATCGATTACATGCGCAGGATCACGGATGATACGGGAATTTTTCAGCATACGAAGTTTGGAGTCCCCGATCGTGCGAAGGGCTATACAACCGATGATAACGCACGGGCATTAATCGCAGCCGTTTTATCTTACAGCAGCAGCAAAGATTCAGCCACACTGGACCTCATCCACACTTATATTTCCTTCATTCATCACGCACAAAATGCAGAGGGAAACTTTAGAAATTTTATGGATTATAATCGTTCATTTATAGAGGATAGCGGCTCTGAGGATTGTCAGGGACGTACGTTATGGGCACTTGGATTTGCACTTTCTCATTCTTCCTCCCTACCCGATAATTTATTAAACACATGCCGTTATTTAATCAATCAGGCATTACCGCATATTCATGCACTTGGTTCACCGCGTGCCGGGGCCTATGCCATGATCGGTCTCAGCTATTTGATCGAAACCCCTGATGCTTTAACCTACTCCTTCCCCTATCTCCATACGGCAAATACCGCGGAAGATAAAGCATTTTTACCTAAAGCCTTTATTCTTGATTTGATCGAAAATATGGCTGTCAGGCTGTACAATCAATATACGCGCAATAAGGGAGACGGTTGGAATTGGTTTGAAGACAGTCTTACCTACGGAAACTCGATGCTGCCCTGGGCACTTTTAAGAGCATTCCGTATTTCCGGTAATGTGTGTTTGAAGGAAACAGCCAAGGAAAGCCTTGATTTTCTAGCTTCGAGAACCTTCTCCAAAGAAGGTTATTATAAGCCAATCGGCAGTCACGGCTGGCTGCTGCGCGACGGACAGGCCGCTCCCTACGACGAACAGCCGATTGAAGCGTGTGAGATGCTGCTAGCTTGCAAGGAAGCTGCAGTTGTGCTGCAAGACCCTGCTTATCTGAAGCAAGCAGCTTTATGTTATGAATGGTATGTTGGTCATAATTCAATTAAAACGTCTCTGATCGATCCCCAAACCGGTGCCTGTTACGACGGTATCCATTCAACAGGGTTGAATCTTAATCAAGGCTCCGAAAGTATCATTTCCTTCTCCATTGCACGTTTGGTGATGCATCATGAATAAATTTGCAACTATCCTTGCAGGTGGTGGCGGAACCCGGTTTTGGCCGCTGTCCAGGCAGGAGATTCCGAAGCAGCTGCTTAATATTAGCGGAAACGATATTATGTTAAACGATACCATCGAACGATTCAAAGGGATTATCCCTCAGGAAAATACAGTCATCGTGACGAATCGTTCCCAAGCTGTATTGATGGAAAGCATCATGCATAGCAGCGTGTCTAAAAGTAATATTTTGATTGAGCCCGTGGCGCGAAACACAGCTGCCAGCATTTTGTTTGCGGCGTTATCCATTGAAAAAAATCACGGCGATTCATTAATGGTCGTATTGCCATCCGATCATTATATAACCGATGAGGACCAATTCCGGCTTACGCTCGACGAAGCCTGCACGGTCGCGATGGAATCAGACAAAATCGTAACTATCGGCATTAGACCGACATTTCCTTCTACCGGCTATGGTTATATCGCTTTTAACAAGAATCCGATATCCTCCAAACCTGTAGCTGTATATGAAGTAGCCGAATTTGTTGAAAAACCGAATTTCCAGAAAGCCCAAGGCTATCTGTCCTCGGGTAATTATTTATGGAATAGCGGTATATTCATTTGGAAAACATCCGTTATTATTGATAATTTCAAGCGTTACCTGCCTCGGTTGTATAAGACGATGCTGCCAATCAGCGAATTTCTCGGTACGGAGCAGGAAGAAGACATCATTAATCAGGTTTATCCGACACTTCAAAATATTTCGATTGATTATGGCATTCTGGAGCGATCCGATGATGTCGTGGTGCTGTCAGGTCAATTCGGCTGGAATGATATCGGCAGCTGGGATACACTGGGTTCGATCTTTCCACCCGATGAATCAGGCAACATAATCAAAGCGAATCACCTGGGCATTGATACGCGTAATTCGATCATCTATGGAAACGGCAGACTGATCGCGACTATAGGCGTAGATGGATTTATTATTGCTGACACCGGTGATGCCCTATTAATCTGTCCCAAGGACAAAGCGCAGTCTGTCAAAGAAATCGTCGAGCTGCTGAAGGAAAATGGAATGACCGAATATATTTAGGGATAGGGATTACACTTAAAAACCGGATCACCAGCAGAGGTTCAGCTGCGTGAATCCGGTTTTTGTGCTGCCGCTCAGACACAGATGTATCATCGACGAACGGGTTCGATCATGTAAATTACACAGTAGCTTGAGCTTCCTTCGCGTCCGCCTGAACCAGCACCTTTTTCTCCCAAGCCCGGCTGCGCCAGCGGTGCAAAATAATAATTCCCCGCACCCATTCGTCAAGGATAAACACGATCCAAATTCCCATCAGTCCATAAGCGAGATGAATACCCAGAAGATAGGTCAAAGGGATACACATTCCCCATACAACCGCAATACCGGTTATGACCAAAAATCTCGCATCACCCGACGCGCGCAGCGCTTCGCCAATCACAATATTCAAGCATCTACCAGGCTCCAGCACAAATCCCAATAGCAGCAGCGCGGCACCCAAAGTAATAATATGAGGATCGCTCGTAAATAAGCCAAGCAGCGGCTTTCTAAATATGGCGATTACAATGACAGCCCCCATCGACAGCATCAGACTTAAGGCCAGGCTGCGGAATAGCTGTCGATAGGCTTCTTCCTTTTCCCCGCCGCCGATGAGACGGCCAATAATAATTTGCGTGCCACGGCCTAGTGAAATGGAGAGCACCATGATGAAATACATAATATTTTGCGTATAGATGCGAGTCGACAGCATTTCGGCACCAAGCGACGTAATAAAATACGTAGTGACGATTTGACTAGCTGCATACGACAGCTGATTGCCCGCCGTGGGGATGCCAATCGACAAAATCTTTTTCATATCCTCCAGCTTGCATCTCACGAGCTCCTTCAAGCCCAGATCCAGCTTAACAACTTTACGTAATATCAGAATATAGACGCCAAGCCCGAGGCATTGGCTGATGACCGCCGAGATGGCCACACCCGGAACACCCAGCTTCGGAAATCCCCACGGACCAAAAATGAACAAATAATTGCCGGTTAAATTAATCAGATTCATGCCAATGGCGACCATCATCGTATATCGGGTGAATCCATGGACCTGAACAATCGCCGAAATCGTCAGATTGAGCGCCTGAATGAATAAAGCCCCTCCGACAATAGACAGAAAGGTTTGTGCTGTTCCGAGCAAGTCCTGCTGCAGCCCGAACAGTCCAAGCAGCGGCCTGCTGAAGATGACCATCACGATGCTAATGACTACACCCGATATTAAATTCAGCAAAATTGCACCGGCGGCAAATCTGCGGACTGCTTCCAATTTGTTGGCGCCCAAATATTGCGATATGACGATAGCTGATCCCGCAGAGATCACCTGCAGCAATAAAAACGTAAAAATAATGAGTTGATTGGACACGCCTACTGCAGCTACCGCGCCATCCGATACGTTACTTACCATAAAGGTGTCTGCAGCCCGCATAGCCATTTGCAGAGAGGATTCAATAAATAACGGCCATGTTATCGTAAATAAAGCCAGCTTGTTAGTGTTGGTCATGGGTTCATCCAGCTTCTTATTATTTTATTTTAAATCCTGATAGCCCTCAATAAATGAGAGCGCTTTAATAACAGAGTACCACACTTACTTTATTTATAGAACACTTACCTCGACTTAATTATCTACTAATCCCCATAAAAAAAACATCTTGATCGACTCAAGATGTTACGCAATACTTATGGAACTTTGACACCTCTGGACGTCACGTACAGATCGTACCATTCTTCGCGCGAGATCACGATTCCGGTTGCTTCCGCGCAAGCGCGTATCCGATCCGGGCTCGTTGTGCCTAACACAGGCTGAATCCCTGATGGATGGCGCATAAGCCAAGCAAGTACTATAGCTTCCAGTGATGTACCCTTCTGCTCCGCTAATTGCCTAACGAGTTCAGCAGTTTTGCGTACTGTTTCTGGTTTGTCCGTCAAATCCTTGCCACTGAACAGCCCTTTGGCCAGCGGCCCCCACGATTGAACCTGAATATGCTCCATCTGGCAAAATTCAAGCAGCCCTTCAGGGAATGACAGCTGTGTTCCTGCTTTTTGATTGACCGATATCCCTGCATCAATCCAATCCAGCTTGGCAAGATTCAATTCGAGCTGATTGACGATCAATGGCTCGTCCAAACAAGATTGGAGCCAACGAATTTGCGTGGGACTCATATTGGAAACGCCAAAGCTTTTGACCTTCCCTTGCCTCTTTATCTTGTCAAAAGCGCTTGCTACCTCTTCGGGCTCCATTAACGGATCCGGCCGATGAAGCAATAAAATATCGATAGACTCCAAACCAAGCCGTTCCAAAGTGCCGTCTACACTGGAGATAATATGCTCCTCGGAAAAATCATACCTCGCTGGAAGCCCTCGACCCTCCTCCATCCGAATGCCGCATTTGGATTGGATGATCATTTGCTCCCGCAGCTCCGGACGCTCCTTCAGTACTTGTCCGAATGCAGACTCCGCCTTGCCGTAGGCATAAATATTGGCATGGTCGAACATATTGATGGACACGGAAAGCGCTGCATCTACAGCCGTATGCGCCTTTTTCATATCATCAGCCGTGATAGCTTCCCGCGTCCATCCTCCACCTAAACCCATACAGCCCATAACGAGACGACTGGCCTGGAAGCCATGTTTATGTAATGCCAACTTATTACCCATGATTGCTGTCATCCTCCTTTGTTTATAACCATCAGCTTGTCCTAACCATTATAAACCAAAAGGAGGACCGTACATAGAAGTGCGTGTTAAAATCAGCTGCCTGCACCTTTATCTGGTGTCAAAGCGGATTGGATTCGTCCCTTCCTACTCCTACTCCTACTTTCCTACAAGCTGATTGGCACGCAGCGCCTGGCGGATTTCTCTCATAAGGCCGTCTTTGAACGCCTTCCATGTTTTCTTGCCAACGTCCATCTTGTCTTGCCCGATCGCTTGGACCGTTTCCAGCCATATTCGCCGATCATTGATTTGACCCAGCTGTTCTTGAATATCTTTATATAGCTGTTCATGCGAATGAAACTTCTGATCCAACGCAAAGGATGCAGCAGATGCCGTATATCTCAGCTCCTTGGCTGCGATTCTCAAATCGTGCAAAGCGTCGAACGCTTCCTTCGTTTCAGCACCGTTGTGCCTACTAAGCTGACGGTAGGCTTGCTTATGCTGTTCATAGGAAACTTCAAGCTCACGCATCACCTGATTTACGTTGATATCATCACTTTGCGATTGCAGTTCCTTCAAATCCTTCAGAAACGCTTTCCATTTCTCATCCAGCGCAGGATTAATCAGTTCCGGCAGCTTATCGGCCAGCTTTGCTCGGCTGCGTCTCCGCTGTTTTCTCTGAATCTGGATGACTGCCTTTAACAAATCGGCCTCTTTGCGTCTGCCGCTTCGCTTAGCACTTTTCCGTCTTGCTTGAAAAGACTCGATCAGCACATCTGCATCCCTCACCTGACCGAGGCGTTTTTGCGCTTGCTTAATTAATGCATACAGTCCGGAATGATCAGGCTTGTCAAGGATACGCAGCAGTGTCAGCAGCTTCCGGCTGTTGACCCGTGCTTGATGAATATCCTCACTATCAAAGCCCCGGCTTGCCCTTCTGCCATAGTCGCAAAACTGCTCATATAAGCGTTCCAAAGCTTGCTTCCATGCATCCTGATGAGGTTTTGCACCATGATCCGTCACACCTGTACTCTCCATGCAGCATCTCTCCTTTACGCATCATTACGACAAGGCAATGGAACCAAACAACCGGTTATACAAAGCTTCCACTATCAAGCGATTGGAAATAAGAAAATCCGCGCACTACAGCTTAGAAGAACTTACACAGTATATGCTAACCATCCAGCACTTAATCTCGCCCGCAGCCGCATCTGCAGTTGCCATTCATAGTAGACAAATTGTTAACGAAGGGTTCTCCGGCTAACATGGAAGCTCTTCTTATTCACACAGCAGACGTTGTACCCTTGTTTGCCTCGGAAATTGTCATCACAACTTCACCGGCCTGCACAGGCTCCAATAAACGAAGCTGTAACCGATATAACGTATCTCCCCATATCGACTGCATTCTGGCATCACTAACCGTGATCGTCTCCACCGCAGCTTGCAGCCGATTGGCTTCATATTGAATCCAAATCCGCTCGCCATGCTCATTCGTTAGCTCAATGCATCCATCCTCTACTAACTGTGGCATTGGAAGCAGCAAGCAGTTAAACACCAAATCAGCCGAAGCCGCTTTTAATTCAAAACTATCCTTGATCTCAGCATAAGCCTGCTCTCCTTGTGTCCGATGCAAAGTGATGCTTCGTTTCCAGTATTCGATCCCCGCCGACTCGGGATATGCAGATGTAAGATTCAAGGATAAACTGGCTGCTGAATCTGTGTTCATGTATTCGACGTCGGTCGCCCTGTAGGCCTCACCGTCCTGCTGCTCCACGCCATTTACTGTCGGTAAGCTGTGGTAGCCTGATTGCATCGTCCAGATCTCGTATCTCCGCTCGCTGAAGGTTTTCGCTGTGTAGCTTTCCGTGCCTGCATCAATGAAAAATGGATGTCCATTGAAGTAGGCAATATAATGTCCGACATCATTATGGTTATGGTTCTCATCGTTGTGACCACCTTTGGCTGCGAGATACAGCCCAGCCGAGCTCCCCTTGTGCTCCCTTGCGACAAAAATATGGGTATCCTTCAGCCATACATCCCGTTCAAAGGGTGCCACTGCCCGCTGCCCTGTAAGCTCGGTATAGTTCGTGAACTCCCCTAGTATTCTCGTACATGAAAAAATTCGATCACGCGTAATGCCATTAGCCTGAAACGTATACGCACCCAGCGCACTCATTTGTGAATCATCCATTCTTTTTCCATAACGATATACCACATCAGCAGACAGGCTCAGACGCGCATCGCCATCGGCAAAGTTAACAAAATCGTTACCAGCAATATGCACCCGATAAATATATTTGCCCATTTCCTGCACAAGCGGCTCCTTGTAAAAATCGATGCGTCCTGCTGACCCTTCATATAGAAGCTCCAAACAATCGAACAAGGATGCGCCTGCCCGCCCCCAATAACCCGGCCCTTCATCACAGCCACCGTCAGGATGATAGATCCCCATAAAGCTATCGAGACTTTGCATGCCTTTCGCTACAGCACGGCTCCTGACTGACACATCCTCCTCCAATATCAGAAAAGCTGCCAAACAATTGGAATGAATCCATGGATTCCAGTTGTTGACGCGTTTCGGCGTATAGCCCATCCACCAGAAATCCTCGCGTTCCAAATAAGGCTCAAAAATACGCCTGTTCATCTCATAACGAATACGCTTGAGAATCATCGGGCTTTCCGCCTGCAGCTTGTCTTTAAACAAGTATGTCGCCCAAGCAAGCAAACCACCCGTATCCGCGGCAAATAAATCGATCACCTGCTCCGTGACATCAGGCAGCGAATAACCATCACTCTGGGAGGACAGCGTCATATGAGCGGGAATCACCCAATACGATTCCTCACATAAGCACCACAATCCATTCATGATTTGCTCAAAGAATCGGCCCTGACCCTCGACACATTCTCCAAACAGCAGATCGCCTAATACTCTTCTTCTTTCAAAATAAGCCTCTTCATAATACGTACGGTTGCCGTTACGCACATAATCCATATAACGAACGGCTGGAAGTGCCGGCCATGTATAATCCAATCGCTCCTCCGCCCAGCCTATCCAGGTCGCACGTGCCTCCTGCGGGAGCTTCTCCCAGAACTCACGCTCTGCAGCTTTTGGGTACGGGTGGAACTGCTGCGCTGATACCAATAGCTCACTCAAATTGTGCTCTTTTACAAATTGATCAAACATCCCATATCATCTCCTTCTAAGG
The DNA here is from genome assembly GCF_038000305.1 of Paenibacillus sp. FSL H8-0034. Classification (NCBI taxonomy): domain Bacteria; kingdom Bacillati; phylum Bacillota; class Bacilli; order Caryophanales; family Paenibacillaceae; genus Paenibacillus; species Paenibacillus sp. FSL H8-0034. The sequence continues at coordinate 866,927 of NZ_JBBOBS010000001.1, read as the reverse complement.
TATAGAATGGACTTGCTTCAAGCCCATCATACACCTTTCAAGGGAGAAGAACTACATCTTCGAGTAGGATGAATACCTTATTAGTTCTTAGCAGCTGCCTCCAGCCATTCATGGTAAAAAGCAGCCACACTATCGTACCGATCTTTTCGATCCGCAGAGGCAGCCTTGCAAGCAATCCGATACAGTGTTTCAGACGCCAGCCAATCCTTCGGGTCCCGACTGCCCTCGTCAGCCAATAAGACGAATGCGGCAGCTCCCATTGTGAACACGTTAGTAAGCTGGTCAATCCGGCTTCCTTTCACGAATTCCTCCGGTGCCATAAACCGGCTTGAGCCATATAAACGATCCATCTCCAGTGTAAAAGCACCTTGTGTGTAGCAATCCAAATCGCACAAGTGCAGCTCATCCCGATCGAAATCGTAAATCATACTGCCGTCATAAAAATCCACCGCAACGAAACCCTCACTCTCCAGATAGGCGTGTACTTCATATACAGCCGATAAAGCAGCAATGATCTTGTGCACAGGCAGCTGCCTGAATCGGTAGTGTGGCGATTGCGGCGAGCTTCTGCCCTCTTTGCCCGGGAATTCCGGTGTTCCGAGCACCTCACCGTCTACCCATTCATACACAAGAGCAAAACCTTCAGAGGTATGGATCGAGTTGAGCAGTTTGGGGAGCCGCGGATGCGCAACAGCGCGATGAATCCGTTCCGCATTTTGCATAAAAGCAATAGCTTCAGCTCGTTTCGCGTATTTGACGAACCAACGTTGACCCATAGCCTCGATACCATAGGAAATGCATCCCGAGTCCTGCTGATTGAATACTTTACATATTTGACCTGCTTCCATCAATAAAGTGGTGATATTACCATCATATAGGCTTGCTTTCAGCAGAACGTTTTCATCTGACATATGAGCCCTCCTCCATATTTCGCATCCCTCTGACACGCTGCACCACTTCAATGTAGTCAACTGGCTTCATCCACGCTGTAAGATTCCTATAGATCAGTTGGTTCCCTTCGCCTGAACCAGATAATAAAAGCTGATCGTCTTCAACCCTTGTTGACCTCTGTTCAGATCAAACTGTCGTCCAATTTCCTCCAGGCAGTTTACTCGCACGAATTGATTGAAGTCCTCGGTTTGCCCGAATCCGATGATTTGGAGCACATCCTCCACTGTTGGCAGGTACGTCGTATCGCGTAATCTACGAATGGAGAGCACATCGAGCTTGCTTTGTGAGAGCATGAGGTTGATTTTATCCAGAATCGGTGTTCCTTGCTGCGGTGGCGCAAACAGTCCAGGGAAATAGCTAGCCAGCTCGATACCTTCACCATTTCCATCGCCAGGATGCAAAGACAGCACATCACCTCGCGGCTTGAGAATTCGATTTGCTACGGGATACCAGCTGGTTGGACCTTTCTTCGTATAAGCAAGATCAAATTCCTTATCCTTGAAGGGCAAGCCATCATGAGTATTCCCCAAAACAAATGAGACGTTCGGTTCACGGTTCTGTTCTGCTGTACGTAAAAAGCCCTCTGTCATATCATAACCAACGATCTCATCAGCCTGACTCGCCCATCGATTCGCAAAAGCTCCATGACCGCAGCCTACCTCGAGAACCTTACCGCGCACCAGCTTCGCCAGTTCCTCACTGAATATATCCTCCGCAATCTCCCCTTCAATGATCGTTGTCCACGGGTACTCGTATTTACCCGTCTGCTCAGCAAGTCGATTGCACCAGGCTAGTGTCTGTCCCCGCAGCCATTCGGGGTGCTGTGTAATATCGGGAAACATATTGAGTTCCACCTCTTCAGTTTAGATTTAGGTTACTAACTATTTGACACGTTAATTGTCTCTTCTATCCGTACACACGGTGGATAACCTTTTCAAAGTCCGGCTCCTCCATATGCACGTCCTCGATAACACCCCAAGCACTCATCGCCTGAAGCACCTCCATCGCTGTTGTTTCCTGCCGATTGCAGGCAACAGACATCATACGCGAATCAATCCTCTGAATCTCAAAAGAAGATGTGTGGGCTAATGGCTGTTCAATCGCTTCACGAAACGTTATTTTCATCCGTGTTGGTAGCCCGATTCTACCCCTCAGCTGCTCCAGCGTTCCATCGTAGATCGCCTGACCATGATTAATAACGATGACTCGGCTGCACAGCTGCTCAATATCGTCCATATCGTGTGTCGTTAGCAAAATCGTTTTGTTCAATTCCCGATTTAACAGCCGCAGGTGCTCACGAATTTGCTTTTTGGCGAGCACATCCAATCCGATCGTCGGTTCATCCAAAAACAATAAATCGGGGTCGTGGAGCAGAGACGCCGCCAGATCAGCCCGCATTCGCTGGCCGAGTGACAGCTTCCGTACCGGTGTGTCGAGAAAATCGTGCAGATTCAAGACCTCACTCAGCTTACCCAACTGGCGTTTGTACGCTGGTTTACCGATCTTATACAGCGATGCGAGGATCTCGAACGAATCCTTGACCGGAAGATCCCACCACAGCTGAGTACGCTGACCAAACACCACCCCGAGCTGCCTGACCAGCTCCATCCGGTTCTTTTGCGGACTGCATCCGTTAATCGTTACTTCACCTGAGGTGGGATGCAGAATGCCACAGAGCATTTTGATCGTGGTCGATTTCCCTGCCCCGTTTGGCCCGATATAACCGACAAATTCGCCCTTGGGAATCTCGAAGCTGATATCCTTCACCGCCTCAACCAAGCGGTAATCCCGCGTAAGTAAAGTTCTTAGCCCCTGCAACCGACCTTGCTTGACGACAGGGATTCGGAACGTTTTGTGCAAGCTTTTGGCAATAATCATAGGTCTCCTCCTTTTTAAAAATCCGCTGAATCCGTCTGTCAGGTACCCGTGCTTTGATAATGTGAAATGCCGTACCGCCACAACCGCAGCGCCGCAAGCAGCAGCACAATCGCTACCAATAAGGTAACCACCACTACCCAAGGTCCCTGCTCGCCACGAATTACGTACAGCGATGGTACATAAGCAGTAAAGCCCATCGGTACAATCGTCAATAAAACGACGCGCATCCATTGCGGATAAATAGTTAAGGGATACTGCCCGGCAATCGTGCCTGCATTGTCTGTGATCCGCTGTAAATCATCGATCCGATGCGTCCAGAAGCCTACCGCCGCTGTCGCCAAGCCGATCGAAAACGTAATCATCGTCCCGCTCGCCACAACCACGCCGGTTAACGGGATCGCCCACCAGGTCACCTGACCGCTCGCCATCAGATGATGGAGACAAATACTAACCAGAATCGTGCCAAGAATCAACTCACCGAGCATCGGGCGAAAATTCCGCGTCATCAGCACCAGCAGCACGGGCGCCGGACGAATCAATAGTCCATCAAGCAGGCCCTGCACCAGATATTTTTCAAAGCCGTTAACTTCCGAGGCCAATATCCGGTAAAAGGCTCTGGTGAACATCATGATGGTAAACAGATACCCAATCTCGTACACGCCCCAGCCTTGAATACCATTGAACCGATAAATGACGGTGGCCACAGTAAGAAATTCCAGAGAGAACATGAATAACGCCATCATCGAGGAAAAAATAAAATTGAATTTATACTGCATTTGTCCGCGAAGGCTTGCTCCCGCCATCCGGGCATATAATTGTATCCAGCTCATCCGCCCTGCACCTCCACCTTGCGACGCATCATACGAGTCATAAGTATCGCTGCAGTTGTTAGCAAGCAGCACCAGATCAGGGAATTGCCGAGAACCGTAACCGGATCCAATTCAAGATAAATTCGCGCCGGATAATATTGCAGACAAGGGTAAGGGGAGAGCAGGCTGAGGGCCTTAAGCCATCCGGGCAGCCAGGCTACAGGAATGAAAAAACCGGAGAGCAGCATATTCAGTGCATGATGCACATGCCATAGCCAACGTGACTCGGTGGTCCATAAGGCTGTGATTCCAACCAAGTAGGAAATACATAGGGCGATATAAGCGGATAACATGAGGGCTATGAGGGTCCACAGCCAGGTTAGCGGATGCTGAGGAATTTGAATCTGCAGAAAAACAACATAGATGAGATAGATCGGGACGGTACTGTAGAGAAACTGATAGATCAGCTGTCCCCACTCCCGGCTGAGTAAATACCAGAAGAACGGCATTGGCTTCATCAGCTCGTGAGCAATTTGTCCCGTTCGAACCATACCGTCAATTCCCAAACCTGCTGTCGGGAATAAAATCCAGATACAGGCTTGATTGAATGCAATATAGCTGAGCATACCCTGCAGCCCGTATTCGCCAAGTGATTGGTCATGACTGATACCAGCCCAGATCGACATGTATACGTATCCGATCGCGACACTGGCGAGCATGCGAAGCAAGTGCGCTTTCCGGTACTGCAGTTGATTCAGATAACCTTTGCGGGCTAACGTTAAGGAAAACATGAGCACCTCCAGCTCTTTTCATTCTGAGATCTGCTTGCAAACTTACGATCTAATCGAAGCAACATGTAAAATATAAAGTAAAATGGAAAAAAAGACTAGACTGTTTCTTTTCCGTGTGTTATTCTAATATTATAGACAGCGATTACAGTTCTATTTCTAGTTGAACTTTGAAAAAAATCAACTCTAGTTAAAATTTACCTACGAGGCCATTGTGCGTCGTTTATTTTAGTTTTATGGGACTTTAAGTTTAAAAGTCGTGAAGCATTTCAATTTCTATCCACCTTTGGGGTACTGCTCCAAAGGTTTTTTTTCGTACGTTATCCATTCCACTCATTTGCAATGAGATATGATGATTTCACCAGAAGCACAGTGAAACGCCGGGAGCGATCCGTTATAATGGTTAACAGAAGGAGGAGATACATAATGGGAGAGCCTTTAAAAGCCATGTACAATGAACAGTTTTTGCGCAGCTTTGGTGAGAAAATACGTGCCGTATACGAGGCCTTCCATACAGAAGGTTTCATTGGTGTGGCGATTGACGATAGATGGGATGGGCTGGAGTTGAAGGCCCGTATGCGGCGGATTACCCAGACGCTTGGGGCATATCTGCCGGAACGTTACGAAGAGGCGCTGGAGATTCTGTTTGCAATCGACGAGACCTGTGTCGGTTTTCCGTATTTGTTCTTTCCCGATTTCGTGGAGGTGTATGGTCAGGCGGAGGAGCACTGGGCGCTTTCCATGAAAGCACTGGAACGCTTTACACCAAAATCATCAGCGGAGTTTGCTGTAAGACCGTTCCTGCTCCGTGAGCCCCAGAAAATGATGGCCCAGATGGAGGTCTGGTCCGAGTCTCCGAATGAGCATGTAAGGCGGCTTGCTAGCGAAGGCTGTCGGCCACGTCTGCCGTGGGGACAAGCACTCCCGATATTCAAACGCGACCCGGCTCCCGTGCTGCGGGTGTTGGAGCTGCTAAAGGCAGACCCTTCGCTTTATGTGCGCAAAAGCGTTGCCAATAACCTGAACGACATCGCCAAGGATCATCCCTCCGTTGTACTCGATACCGCCCGACGCTGGAGGGGCGTCGATCCGAATACGGACTGGATTGTGCGACACGGCTGCAGAACCTTGATTCGTAAAGCAGATCCCGAGGTGATGACACTTTTTGGATATGCGGAAGCAACCGAGTGCGAGGCACTTACAAGCCACGAGGCATTCACAGCAGAACCGTCTGTGCTGTCAATTGGTGGAGCCTGCGAGCTGCGGTATGAGCTGCGGATCCGGGAAGGCGAACCCGCTCATGTCCGTATTGAATACGGAATCGATTTTGTAAAAGCTAGTGGCCGCAGCTCACGCAAATCGTTCCTGCTGTCCGATAAAACAGTGCCTGGCGGCACCTCGCTGAACGGCACTCGAACTCACCGTTGGTCGGACCTTACAACCCGTCGTCATTATCCGGGGGAGCACCGGATTGCCCTGCTGGTAAATGGCCGCGAGGTCGCTTTTACGAGCATCACGCTTGAGAACTGTAATAACTTGGCTTCAAAGGAAGCAATAAATTAACCCGCCTTATCTTATGATGCACACCGCAAATTCACTTAGACATTGGATTTTTAATCCAATTATGATTATTTGTGTATATAAATAGAATCGATTCCGCTCTATATGTTCAAAAATCAGATGGGGCTGCATTCAATGTTTGGGGTTATACTTTCAGTCGCTTGGACGAATGCATAGATATAATGATTCTTATTGAATATAACAGCCTCTTTTTCTTTATGGAAACCGATCTTCTCTGCCACACGAATAGATGCGATATTGCCCGGGTCTATAATACTGATCAACCTGAACAAACCGACTTGATACAACCCATACTCCTTGCAAGCTAATGCCGCTTCCGTTGCATAACCTTTTGACCAATGCTCTTTACTAATGTGGTACCCAACCTCAACTTCTGTTGTGCCGTTAACATGCTGTTTAATAAGACCGCAATCACCAATACATTCGTCGGTATCCTTCAAACAGACGGCCCAAAGTCCATATCCGTCCCTATCGTATCGCTCTATATTTCTTTGAATCCATTGTTGTGTTTGCTGATAACTAAAATGAGATGGATAAAACCGCATTGTTTCCGGGTCTGAAAACATGGGGTACAGCGCATGAATATCCTCATTTATATAATGTCTTAAGTATAGTCTGGGCGTTTCAAGTATCATGATGGTTTCCTCTCCTATATACAGACTCCAGCTATTAATTGCCTTGTCGCTGTTTGTTGTGACTGTTCTGAATCTCGACTTCCGGTTTGCCTGCTCATGAACTGGAAAAAGCCGCAGTAATCGCGGCCGCATTGTGTTTTGAACATGGTTACGATAGGAAATGCCCGTTGATACTGAGCGTATGTTGTGACGCACATTGTGGTTGTCGGGTCCACGTGACATTTCTAGTTGGGTGTATCTGGCCAAGGGCAACCTCACCTTGTTTTACGGATACAGCACACCCTTTCCACCCACACTTTTCAAATAGTCGTACATATTACGACGCTCCCAGATCTTAGCCGCATCCAGGGCGGTAAATTGTTTGGGGATATATCTTTTTTTCTCATTAACCCAATAATCCCCATACGGGGCCAGCCTATCAAGATCCGCGCCGGCATTGACAAGCACCTGCAGGGTTTCCATGTTGTTTTCATCTATCGCATGAATAAGAGGCGTTTGTGCGTTCCATGAATAATTCACATCGGCCCCTTTGTCAATCAACAATTGAACCAGCTTCGTGTTTGCATTCTTGGCAACCGCCCAGGACAATCCAGCGAAGATACCCTTATAGCTTTGATCCGATGGGCTTAGATGCTCAAGGATAATACTGGCCACTTCAACGTTTCCTCCGTAAATAACTTCATATATCACAGGAAAGTTCGAGGTGTTGTCGGGATCCTTCGGGTCAATTTTTACCCGGACGTCAACACTAGCGCCTTTATCAAGCAAAAGCCTTACAATATCCGGACGGTTTTTGCGGACAGCGATCTCCAGAAAGGACAGTTCAATCTTAACGCCAGGCACACGTGCAATTGAGTCAGGAGACATCCCATCCTCCAGTGCAGCTCGCACTTTATCGGTTTCCCCGTTAATAATCGCTAGCATGGCTGCATTTTTTTCTTCCTTCGTGTGCGTTTTTTTCTGGACTTGCACAGGCTTGATCGGCTCTTCTTGAACTTCAGATTTAGAAAAATGATTCCAAGCCACAACTAAAATGATGACTACTACAATAAGGCCAGCTAAATGCTTAATCGTCAACAACTCCTAACACAATCGAAAATAGTTAAATGCTATCCGTTTATACTCCGCAAAGATTGTATTATACATTTGACCACAAGTAAATAATAATCCATCCCTAAACTAAATAAGGATGGACCGATTCTTTCATGGTTAGACACTACAATCTTCCCGTTTATGAACTCAACTTGAGCATTTCGATAAAATCCGACAGTGCGTGTGACATCCATTTTTTCGGGTGAATAACCATGTGCAGGTCCAATCGTATGTCGGGATGTGCGAATGGAAGGACTGCTAATTCCCCTCTCTGTATTTCTTCTTCAGCTGCCATTCTCGGCAATAAGGAAATACCTGAACCGACCCTAACACATCTTTTAATAGCTTCGGGGTTGCCTAATTCCAATCCTATTCGATACGAAATTCCATGTGTCCGCAGTACCTTTTCCAGCATAATCCGGTAATTGCAGCTATCCTCTGCCATAATCCACTCAACACCATTTAGCTGCTCCAACTGTATGTTACTAAGTGCAGCTAGCGGATGATTCGGATTGGCGATCAGCACCAGAGGTTCTTCTTTAATCTTGGTCCACCCGAGCGTTGGATCTGACGGTTTATTTTCCAGGATAAGCCCGATATCAATTTCACCTTCTCTTACTTTGCTAACAATGTGTGCTTCACGATCAGGCTGAAGTCGGATGGCTAGATCAGGGTATTGCTGTCGAATGTGCTGAATCCAAGGTGGGAGAAAATATGAAGCCAATGAATCAATCGTTCCGATCGAAAGAGTCCCCCCTCCTTGCTTGGCCAGCTTTTCCTTAGACTCTTGGTATAGATCAAGCATTTGAATAGCGACCTTCAGCAGCTCCTCTCCAGCCGAAGTCAGACGAAGCCCTCTGCCATACCGTTCAAATAGCTTGACCTCATAAGCCTTTTCCAATCTCTGAATCTGCATGGTCACACTGGATTGTGCATACCCAAGCTCTTCCGCTGCCCGGGTAAAGCTTTGACGTACCGCTACTTCCCTAAAGGTTTGCAAATAGATTAGCTCCATCATATCCCCCATACATCAATATTATTGATACTATCTATCACTTATTATAGATAACTATGATGTAATATTCCATGGTAAAGTTAAATCACGAAAGAAGAATGGGAGGAATCGTTATGTTGAAAGAAACGGATGTAAAAGGCATTTATGTGCCCGTTGTAGCTCCCTTCACTGGGAATGAACAGTTAGATCTGGATTCGTATCAGAATTACATCGGGAAGCTGCTGACACACGATATTCAAGGGTTGGTTATTAACGGTACCACCGGCGAAGCACCGACGGTTATGTGGGAAGAGGTGAGCGAGCTCGTACAGACGACACAGGCATGTATGCAGCAGAAACGAATCCCCATTGTCATCGGTACAGGAACGAATAGTACCGTTTCTACAGTGAAACGAACAGAAATGGCAGGATTATTAGGCGCAGATGCTGTTCTCGTTGTGACGCCCTACTATAGTCGTCCTTCGCAAGAGGGTATTCTTGAACATTTCCGGAGGGTCGCACAGGTTGGAGTACCGATTATAGCCTATGAGATTCCTTCCCGTACTGGAGTTCGGTTAACCACAGATACGATAAGAAAAATAATGGATTTGGACCAGGTAATCGGTTTAAAAGATAGCTCAGGCGGCATTGAGCTCATCTCGGAGCTGACACGTTATGATACGAAGCCAATTCTTTGTGGGGAAGACCATTATTTTCACGCCATGTTAAGTCAGGGGGCGAGTGGTGGCATGCTGGCATCAGCAAATGTTATTCCAGAAGCTTTAATCCATGTCTTTGAACTCGCTAGCAACGGTAACTTTATTCAAGCCAAACAGGCATTCGATCTGCTGGTTCCCTTAATTCGAGGTCTTTTTCAGGAATCGAATCCCTCACCTATCAAGTGGATACTTACCCGACAAGGAGTCATCTCATCTGACACCCTGCGTTTACCGATGGGGCCGATTTCTAATCAATTACAGCTGGAATTGGAGCAGATGATGCCGCAATTCGGTTACTAATCACTTTCTCGATCCCTTAAAATAAATAAGCTGCCTCGCGGCAGCTTTTTCTTATAATTCCTGTGATAATCTCACCATGTCTCTACAGCGGATACCGTTTTCAACAATTTCTTCCGCATAGTGTCTGACAAAAAAATCCCTATCTATGCCAATCATTCTAAACCCACATTTTTGGTAAAGTGCCAGCTGCCCGATCCCAGAGTTGCCTGTGCCTACCTCGATTGTTTTATATCCCTGTAATTTAGCGTTATGAATAGCGTGGTGAACTAATTGTTTGCCTATTCCTCTGCTTTGATGGTCCTCATGGACGGCTATATTCACCAGTTCAACGGTATTAGGTCTTGTTGGCAGTAATACATAAACAGCGATAACAGCTTCACTCAGCTCTGCCACGTAACATTGCCCTCTTTCCAGATAGTCTCTAACAATTTGTTCGGAGGGGTCTGCTAATAAGAGCAGCTCCATAGGCAGTGATTCATTAGAACCTAACATGCGAATTTCCATTGATGTACTCCTTTATAAACGGCAGCCGTATTTAAAATAAACGATATCGAGCAATCATAGTTGGCCTTATTCGATAATATAAGGATCTAAAATATTTTCTACTGAAGAAGCAAAATCGACTGCAGCACCCCAATCGAAATTGAAAATCAATCCTTCGGAGCTTCCTGTAGCAATAGCCCTTACGTTGGTAGTACCCTTTAAATTATCGATAATAACAATAAGCGCCGCACGATTTTTAGATCTAAAATAATATTTCTCATAAATCTGGGTGCCGATAAGCTTATCCTGACCCACATTGTGATACTCTTCATGTACGAGATCAGCGTTCTGGTTGTCTTTAACTAAATTCAAAGCCGCCAATGGTGCGATGTTGACATTAAAGCTAATTGTACTCATTGTATCCATCTCCCCTTAACGAAAGACTGTATATCATCCTTACATTATAGATGCTTAAATGATACGCAATCAACTTATTCGTTTAGTTCGATAATTGTTTAGTCATTTTAAAATTAACCAACTTAACACCCTTGCGTTCAACAACCTGCAATTGAATGGATTGATATCCTTGCCGTTCAAAAAAGGGTTTTGCCGTGATACTTGCCTCCGTATCCATTTCAGCTAGCCCTAATTCTTTTGCTTCTGCTTCGAGTCTATTCACCAAGGCAAAGGCTATCCCCTGCCCCTGATAATCTTTATGTACATAAAATCTATCCAAGTGACCCTCTGAGGTCATATCGGCAAACCCGACGATTTCACCATTCATTTCCGCTATGTATGTAATGTTACGACTCAACGAAACTTTCCAAGCCGAGATTTTAGCGAATTTTTCGTCCTTTGGTGCCCAAGCCTGCAGCTGATCTGCTGAATAATCCTGTGCATTTATGGTATGTACGGTTTCGTAAAATAATGAAACGATCTGATTGATATCGGAATCTTGAAACTTTCTTATTATCATACGAGTGACTCCTTGCTATTTTCAATGCTCTAGATATACCTTGTCACCTACATGAATCTGGCCCACCTGTGCTACAGAAGCATACACGCCAAAGTTCAAATTCATCTCCTCATTTACTTTCCTCAATAGAGAAGTATCATGCTTCTGCGTATCAGGATCAATCGTAATCATGGAACAACGGCGACAATACTTATCTACTTGTAAATGTGTATCGCCCACGACTAACCGCTTTCCAATCCAGTCGCTTTCATCGATTGATTCGTCATCTAAGGCCACAATGAAGTTTGCTCTAAACCGACGCAAATCCAATCTTTTGCCCCAGATCTCTTCAAGCTTACGTAATGAGGTTGTTGTGACAATCAGAATACTGCTCGCATCAACAGCCAAGAGGTCGGACTTCTGGGGATCATAGCTTTGCATCGTTATCTTTTTCTTGGAAAACCTTTGTATTTCATCCAGCAAAGCTTCATTCCATGTAAAATTCCGCCCAAACGGCGAGGTTACATGAATATTAGGAAACTCATTTTCCGATCCTTCACCCATGAGCTCCGCTTTATAACCGAGCATTTCAGGGATGCTTCTTGCGGTAATAAAGCTATCCCATCCTTCCTTGGTTTCATCTATAAAAGCATAACAGCGGTCGCCATACAATCCGTATCTCTCAATTATGCCACTCTCTAAACGTTCACCCGCGAATGACTTTACTGGAAATCGATGGATTTCACGGAGTTCACCAATACAAGATGCTGCCAAAATGACCACCTCTTTTCAATTCACGATTGATAACCCTATACAGATAGTGTTTAAGTATAATCAAATAGTAATTTTTTACATGAATCATGTCAAAGGAAAGATTGGGATTAAACTGATAATTCCCATACCGTTGGACGATGACAGCTGCAATTTTTATTTCACTTACTTTATATTGGTATTGCATAAGATATTAATATTGTTTATGATCAAGGTTGATAATTGAATATTTGTGGGAACAGGTGCTTCAGCAAGCTGAAGCTTAAAAGGGAAGTTCGGTGCAATGCCGACGCGGTCCCGCCACTGTAACGGAGAAGTCCTCAACGATTATGCCACTGATCTTAGCCATGTTAAGATTGGGAAGGCCGTTGATGATCATGATCCCGAAGCCAGGAGACCTGCCAGTTCTGACAACACTGCTTTTACCTACGAAGGATAGGGAGGTGTTAAGGACGGCCAAAAGTTTCATACAATAAAACTATGGGCATCTTTACCTTTTTCTTGTTATAGGGTAACGATGTCTTTTTTGCGTTGTATACGATGTTCCGGCTTTAACAAGGTGACACAGGAAATACAATTATGAGAAGGAACACAGGAGGAGACAAACAAGATGTTGGTTTATTTAAAGAAAAGTAGTTGGCTCACATTCATTTTGACTTTACTCATCGCATTATCCGCTTGCAGTACGGCTACAAACTCAGCGAGCTCAGGTACAGGTGCAAACAGTGCCGCAGCAGGTACAAGCTCCGCGATGGCCGATCAACAGGTGCTGAAATATGTTACCTTGAATATGCCCCGCTCGTTGGATCCAACTAATGTGGATGCACAGCGAATTACGTCAGACGGGATTGCCGAGCCATTGGTCATGCTCAATGATGATGCAACCTTACGTCCATGGCTGGCCAAGTCATGGAAAAACGTAGAGCCTACCCTTTGGGAAATGGAGCTGCAGCCTAATGTGAAGTTTTGGAGCGGAGCCGTGATGGATGCGGCAGCAGTCAAAGCAGCGCTTGAACGCCATCAGAAGCTGAACAAGCGGGCTTCCTCACAGATCGGCGGCGTGGAATTCATCGTCAAGGATGCGCTGCACATTCAGTTCAAAACACCTAAGCCCGACCCGGCTTTTATATTCAAGCTTACCGGATTTGCAATTCACAATGCGGCTGAAGCGGATCGCCTTGGCGATAAATTTAATAAAGAAGCCGATTTAACCGGATTCATGAAGCCCACGCAATTCATTCCGGGCGAGTTGCTGATTGCCGAAGCCGTTCCCACCTATTGGGGCACAAAACCCAAGCTTCAGCGTATAGAGGCAAGGCTGGGTTCCGATGGTCAAGGTCGCCTGCTCGCTATGAAAAGCGGAGATACTGACGCGGATATGAATGTGGAGGTTGAACAACGCATTGCCTATGAAAAGGATAAAAAATTCAATGTGCTGTACCCTCCGGGCTCAACGCGCAATCTATGGCTGAACATTAAAAAGGTTCCTGCTTTTCAAGACCCCAAGGTTCGCTTGGCTATAAGCCTGGCCTTGGATCGCAAAGAGCTCATTGACGGGGTGAGCCGTGGGTTTGCCGAGCCCGTGACAGGCCACTTCCCGAAGGGACTTCCGTATGCACTGGACAAAGGGCCGGAATCCGACCGTGCCAAGGCAGCGCAGCTGCTTGAAGAAGCAGGCTGGAAAGCCGGAGCAGACGGCGTTCGTACCAAGGATGGTCAAAAGCTGCAGTTCAAGCTGCTGACTTACTCGTTCTTTCAGCCAACTGCTGTAGCTTTACAAAGCCAGTTAAAGGCTGTCGGCGTTAATATTGAAATTGCACCTGTTGAAACTACGGCTTCGAATCAGTTAATGCTTGATGGCAATTTCGAGATGGCTACCTACTGCTCCTGCGGCAGTGTAACCGGAGATATCGGAGGCCAATTGAAATCGTACTACCGGAGTGGCATCGTTAGCAATTATGGTGGATACAGCAATCCTGAGGTGGACAAGCTGATTGATCAGCTGTCAGCTGAATTTGATGCCAACAAGCAAAATGAGCTGGCGAAGCAAGTTCAGAAGATCGTACTGGATGAAACGGCAATCGTATATATGTATAACTCGGCAAGCTGGGGCTCGGCCTACAACAACAAGGTGAAAGGCATAGATGAGAACCTGAGAACGAAGATTGTACCGGAAATGTACATCAGCAAATGAGTATCTTCAAATATCTGCTCATTCGTATAGCAGTCACCATTCCTGTACTTCTCGGTGTCACACTGCTCATATTTTCGTTATTACGCTTTATTCCAGGTGACCCTGCGCAGATGATTTTGCTAACGATGTTTGATCCCGGGGCAACCGTGACCGATCTGGATGTCGATGCCGCTATCCTGCGCAAGCAGTTGGGACTTGATCAGCCTTTTGCGATTCAATATTTGACATGGCTGAAGGAGGTCGTTTCCGGTAATCTGGGAACCTCCTTTCGCAGCCGTACACCCATTACAGAAGAGCTTTGGGTACGGATTCCGGCAACCTTGGAGCTAGCAGGCGCAGCATTGGTAGTCATGCTCGTCATAGCTTTACCTTCTGGGATAGCCGGTGCCGTATTTCATCGGCGTCCTACCGACCATATCACCCGTTTTATCGCGTTAATGGGCGTATCCGTTCCGAATTTTTTTCTCGGATTGGTATTGGTTTATTGCCTTTCCTATCTGCTCGGTTGGTTTCCCACACTCGGAAGAGGCTCTTGGCAGCATTTGGTCCTCCCTGCTTTAACGCTCGGAACAGGGCTGGCCGCAACGACCTCCCGATTGCTGCGCACCTCTTTATTGGAGGTGTTTTCCAAACGCTATATGGTGCTGGCAGAGGCCAAAGGACTGCCTCGATCTGTCATCGTATACAAGCATGCCCTGCGCAATGCGCTGATTCCCGTTATTACGTCTTTCGGCATGATCATCGGTGGTCTGCTCGGAGGAGCTGTTATTATTGAAACTGTTTTTTCATGGCCAGGTATCGGACGTTATGTGGTCGATGCCATCAACGGAAGGGATTATCCCGTTATTCAGGCATTCGCCTTACTTATGGCTGTAACCTATGTCATGATCAATGTGCTGATAGATATCATATACCGCTGGATCGATCCCCGTGTGCGGATAGAGGAGGGAACCCATGGATAAGCGAATGCTCAGACAGCTGCGGTCAACAATAGTAAAGGACCCGATTGCCTTGATTTTGCTGCTATTCATCGTTATGGTGATCATTCTCTCATTGGGCGCACCCTTATTTACAAGCCATGATCCGGTCAAGGTCGATTATGCACAAGTGTTTATGCCGCCCTCCGGTGAACATCTTTTGGGTACCGATAATTTCGGCAGAGATGTGTTCACACGGTTGATCTATGGAGGCTCCGCTTCCTTAACGGCTTCCTTCATGGCTGTAGGCCTGATCATCTCACTTAGTTTAGTAATCGGTGTAACAGCAGGCTATTTGGGGGGCTGGGTTGATCAAATACTGACCCGCTTCATGGATGTACTGCTTTCGTTTCCAACCTTGGTACTGGCGATAGCTATTGCAGCGCTGATGGGTCCGGGATTAACGGGCTTGATGGTCGCGGTAGCCGCCGTATCCTGGCCTTCTTATGCACGGATTTTCCGCAGCTATGTGCTGATGGTGAAGCAGGATGGTTATATTCAGGCGGCACGCTGTTCAGGGACACCGGCTTGGAAAATCATGCTCACTCATATACTGGGAGCCATTATCGGACCAATTCTGGTGCTCATAACGCTGGATATAGGATATGTCATTCTAAGTATCGCTTCCTTATCATTTCTTGGCCTCGGGATTCGTCCGCCACAGCCGGAATGGGGTGCTATGTTAAATGAAGGCAGAGCTTACCTGGAGGAAGCGCCTTGGTTATTTCTAGCTCCTGGCACGATGATTTTCGTTATGGTGCTGGCGACTAATTATTTGGGTGACACGGTTAAGGATGCATTGGAGCCGAGAACACTTCATGTTCCGCTGCTATTCAAGAAAAGAAGCCGAATGAGCAGGAAGCTCACCGAAATCTCAAGCAGCCAAAGGGCAGCGAACATGGAAACGGCTGCAGCCGCAGCCATTGGATATCAGCAAGCAACTGCGGGTAAAGAACCGCTGCTTATCGTCAGCAACATCAGTGTGGAAGTGCTCAGCACTCGTAAACGTCAAAAGTCGCAGCCGATTTTACAGTCGATCAGCCTGGAGCTATATCCAGGAGAATGTTTAGGCTTGGTCGGAGAAAGCGGTTCTGGCAAAAGCACACTGGCGCTGACCATCATGGGACTTCTGAGACACCCACTCCAACAATCGGACGGCAGCCTCGCCATTCTGGGCGAAAGTACATCTGACTGGCAATGGGACGATTGGCGGATGATCCGCGGCAAGCGGCTCACCTATATTACTCAAGACCCGATGGATACCCTCAATCCAACATTGACGATCGGTGACCAACTGCTGGAATGTCTGATTTATCATCAACACAACCCTCCATTAGGACGAGTCGAGATGAAAAATAAAGTTATCGATATGCTGTCCAAAACCGAGCTTGCGCCTGAGGTTTATGCAATGTATCCACATCAGCTTAGTGGGGGTATGCGGCAGCGGGTCGTCATAGCCATGGCTATGATCAACGATCCACAAATCATCATTGCCGATGAACCTACAACAGCGCTCGATGTAAGTACACAGGCCAAGATTATGGCACTGCTCAAAAAACTGCAGCAAAGCAGTGGCGCTGCGATGATCTTTGTATCTCATGATCTTAGGCTCGTTGCCCAGGTCGCAGATCGTATTGGCGTGATGCATCAAGGCCGACTGATTGAAATGAATGATGTGAAATCGATTTTTACGCAGCCCCAAGAAACCTACACCAAGCTGCTGCTGGCCTCTATTCCTCGTCTGTTTATCCCGCAGCACAGCCCGGTTATGGCGAAAGGAGATCCTTCATGCTCCAAGTAAAAAATTTGCAAAAGGCCTACCGTGGCAAGCAGGTGCTGCATGCTATTGATTTTGCGATAGCACAGGGAGAGATCGTCGGTTTGATCGGCATGTCCGGATCAGGGAAAAGCACTATCGCCAAATGCATAATGGGTCTTGATAAACCAAGTGGTGGCGATATACTATGGAATGATCAATCGTTGTTATCATGGAGCGCTCGAAGCTCTTGGAGACAAGACATTCAGATTGTGTTTCAAGATCCACGAACCAGCTTGAACCCGCGTTGGACAGTAAGACGCAGCATCGCTGAGCCGTTACGAAATTATGGCTCTGCTGTCGAGGCGCGCATTGTGGAGCTTTTGCTGGAGGTTGGTTTAGACGAACGGTATTTGAACCGCTATCCAGACGAGCTGAGCACCGGACAATGCCAGCGGGTATGCATAGCCCGTGCGCTAGCATTAAAGCCGAAGCTGCTTATATTGGATGAGCCATTATCGGCCTTGGACGTGTCGATTCAAGCGCAAATGCTCGTATTGCTCCAACAGCTGCATCTTTCGCAGCAGGTCAGCTACTTATTTATTTCCCATGATATAGCCGTCGTATCCGAGCTATGTGAACGTGTACTCGTCATTGAGAAAGGCACGATTGTCGAGGATACTACGGCAATACGATTAATTAACGAACCCAAGCATGCGTATACACGCAAGCTGCTAGCCGATACGCCTACCTTTCCTCAATTTAATCAGTAGAATTTACTAGAAAGCGGTGCAAGCATGGCAACCTGGAATTTATCCGAAACGCAGCATCATGTGCTAATTTGCAACGGCGGGAGCTGTATGAAGCATCAGGGGGAAGAAGTCACCTTGGCCATCCGTGCGGAAATAACAGCACAAGGTGCTGATCGGTTTATCCATACCACACGAACACGCTGTAATGGACGCTGCCAGGATGCCTGTGTGGTTACCGTATATCCTGAAGGCGTATGGTACAAGGACATGACACCGGAAAGTGGCAGAGCGATGGTACGTGAGCATTTGCTTCAAGGCAACACCCTGCAGGCGCATATGGTGTACAGCTATAAAGATCGTTTTGTCCCTACAGGATTAGGTCCCGAAGGCGTGCAAAGAGATTAATAATCGCTGATCTCACGCTGCTCCCTTTTTTCATTGCAGGCTTATTCTGGGGTTACTTGACCCACAGATCCCAAAAAGCATCTCATATCTGTATATCTTCAAGAGCCTTGCATCCATAAGTGGGATGAAGGCTCTTTTGCATTGCTTTTAACTGTATGATGCCCAATAGGATGATTTTTCCAGTTAAATCTAATGTCATTTTATAAGTAATTTAAGTTGGCGTTAATACTTGAGGTCCAATATAGATAACAGAAGGACGCCTTACTCACTATTATCCAATCCCATATTTCAACTTTATAAAATGGAGGTTTTAACAATGGAAAACAACCACAAAGATACCGATACTATCATACAGCCGTCCAAGGATCATGAACACCGCAACGAACAAAATTCATTTTTATACCAAGAGGATTCCGGTAATTTCAAGGTCACCCAGCCTCGATTATTCGGTGATTCACATCCCAAAGATAAGCGTCCTCCTGAATCGGGTTCGCAGGGAAGCAAGAATTCCCGCAGTAGTGGAAAAAGCGTCTTTGCCGCCTTTATGGCTGGCGTGATCGTCGTCGGCGGCATGATGTTTGCCTCTGACCGAATGAATATGTTTACTGGAGGTACCCCTGCTTCCAGCATTTCTGCAGCAGCACCTACTACAATAAATAGCGGTACTGCACAAAAAGCTTCACTGGATATTGTGAGACCCACCAATATTGCTGATATTGCGCAACAGGCAAGCGCGGCTGTTGTTAAGATTGAAACCAAAACGAAAGCTCAAAGCTCCAATAAGCAAAATAACCCGCTCTATAGCGATCCATTTTTCCGTCAGTTTTTTGGAGACAACGGCGGCAGTCAGGAACAAGATCCAAACGGACAGCTTCAACCTTCGGGGTTGGGCACCGGTTTTATCTTTGAATCGTCCGGCTACATTATAACGAATGAACATGTCATTGATGGTGCCGATGAAATTAATGTAACCATTGAAGGACAAGATCAACCATACAAAGCCAAACTTCTCGGCAACAGCTACGATCTTGATCTGGCGGTTTTGAAAATTGAAGGAAGCACTCCTTTCTCAACGCTGCCGATTGGTAATTCGGACAATGCGCGTGTTGGTGATTGGGTTGTAGCCATCGGTAATCCGTACGATTTTGACTATACAGTAACAGCTGGATTGTTAAGTGCCAAAGAGCGTCCGATCAGCATCCCGGATACGAACGGTACCCGTGATTACAAGCATTTGCTTCAAACCGACGCCGCTATTAATCCCGGCAACTCCGGCGGTCCCCTGTTAAACATGGACGGTGAAGTCATTGGTATCAATACCGCAGTGAATTCGCAAGCTCAAGGAATAGGATTTGCCATTCCGTCCAGTACGATTAGCTCGGTTTTACAGCAGCTTAAGGATAATGTCACCATCCCCAAAGAACCGGCTCCGTTCATCGGTGTGAGCGTTCAGGAGCTGACATCGGATATGTTGACTGATCTCAAAGTCGATACTACAGACGGTGCTTTGGTAGCTGATGTACAGCGCAAATCCCCGGCTTTTGAAGCTGGCATTCGCCCTTATGATGTCATCGTCGCAGTCAATGGCGCAAAAATTACAAGTCCCACCGAATTAACTACAAAAATACAGGCACTAAAAGCCGGAGATCAAGCGACGATCACAGTTATCAGCAACGGCGTCAAGAAGGACGTTGCCGTAACTGTGGGCGATAAAACGGCAGCCACTAGCACACAGAAACAAAATCAAGGTTAATCGGAGTACTGAATAAGCGTTGGGAAGCTTCAATGAGGTGATCTCCAGCTCATAACCTTAAACTACAAGGAAGCGATCAGAGCATGATAATCTCTGACCGCTTCCTTCTTTGTTTAGATGACTAATTATTTGGTCTCGATGATCCATGGCACCAGCGTCTCCGCCTTTTCCATGCTGATCTCCTACGGCTTTGTTGTGCAGTTATTAAAGAGCTATTTGGAAAATACTATATTATAATGATGAAAAGGGGTGTTCCTTGATGATGAATACTAGCTTGAATCCTAAGGTTGATACATATTTAAGTAAGGCCACAAAGTGGAAGGAAGAATATGGGAAGTTAAGAAATATCGTTCTTGACTGTGAGCTGACCGAAGAATTTAAGTGGATGCATCCTTGTTACACGTTTCAGAATAAAAACATAGTTTTAATCCATGGATTTAAAGAATACTGTGCACTTCTGTTTCACAAAGGTGCCTTGTTAAAAGATGCTCATGGCATCCTAATCCAACAAACAGAGAATGTACAGGCGGCCCGCCAGATTCGATTCACCAATGTTCAAGAAATAACTGAAATGGAAACCATCTTGAAAACCTATATTTATGAAGCCATTGAAGTTGAAAAAGCCGGTTTGGAAGTGAATTTTAAAAAGAATACAGAATTCATAATTCCTGAAGAATTTCAAAATAAATGGGATGAAATCCCTGCCTTGAAAATTGCTTTTAATGCATTGACACCGGGAAGGCAAAGAGCATACCTTCTTTATTTTTCTAAACCCAAACAAGCCCAAACTCGAGAGTCAAGGATTGAAAAATATATACAGCAAATTCTGCTTGGAAAGGGATTAAATGATTAGGGGGTAATTGTAACCAGCAATCCATAAGAAATCTCTTTAGATTTTAATGGTATAATCAATCAAAGAATCTAAAATTAATAAAGTGA
This sequence comes from Paenibacillus sp. FSL H8-0034, assembly GCF_038000305.1. Taxonomy (NCBI): domain Bacteria; kingdom Bacillati; phylum Bacillota; class Bacilli; order Caryophanales; family Paenibacillaceae; genus Paenibacillus; species Paenibacillus sp. FSL H8-0034. The sequence goes on along the minus strand of NZ_JBBOBS010000001.1, from coordinate 846,195 downwards.
GGCGGGAATTATAATGGAAACAGGTAATACAACAATAACGGTAGAAACGACAGTTCATAAACCGGTTGGACAAGTGTGGAAACATTGGACGGAGCCGCAGCATATAACAAAATGGTGTTTTGCTTCTGATGACTGGCATGCACCAAATGCCGAAAATGATTTAAGGGTTGGCGGGAATTTTTCTACAAGAATGGAAGCTAAGGACGGTAGCTTTGGATTTGATTTCGGTGGTGTTTATGATGAAGTGAGAATAAACGAGTTTATTTCTTACACGATTGGTGATGGAAGAAAAGTTGCGATCACTTTTATTAGCCAAGACAACGACACGAAGGTAATTGAAACTTTTGAAGCAGAAACGACCAACTCCATCGAAATGCAAAAAGCAGGCTTTCAGGCAATTATGGACAATTTCAAAAAATATAGTGAAGCCTCCTAAGAAGATTAGGATAAAATAAGTTGGACAAGCAGGTTTAATCACAAATATTGGAAACATAAAAAACCTTCCTTTCGGAAGGTTTTTTATGTTGACTAACCCCCTAAATGAAACAGCGGCTAACGTGGGCTTTATTTTCACCGAACAAAAAAATGATTTATTACAACAAAGTATTGTTTTGAAGTCGTTGGTATCGCTTATCTAACGAATACTTCTTCATTCGCAGGATTTCATCACTTTGGGTAGATACACTTTTATCGCTTGGCATCTGTATTCCGTGTCCAGCTACTGTTTGCCATACGGTATCAATATTTTAGACGCAATAGCAGTAAACTGTGAGCGTTCGTTCCCATCCAGAATTTCAGTTATTGTTTTGATTTGACGTTCGATCTCACTACTAACCAAATGAATAATTTTTTGACCTTCAGGTGTCACTCTTACATTAATTACACGCCGGTCATCAATGGAGCTAATACGCTCTACTAGCCCCCGCCTCTCCGCTCGATCAATGAGACCGGTAATACTGGATTTGTCGAGGTCGAGATACTGTGCCAGTTGTAACATGCTTAGTTCTCGATCCCGTAAAATTCCGAACAATCGAATCTGTATGATGGAGACATCATAATCGCCTCCCACTCGGTTAAGAATTCCATGAACATGGAATGATAACTGTATCAAACTATCCATAAATGAAAGTTTCTCTTGATGATTAGAGTTATTGTCACTCACCATTCTCATTCCCACTCCAGACAAACTGATATTATGTGACTAATCCTTTGACCGTTACAATTTAGATTTTACCACAAAAACCATTGACATAGTACGTGTAACAAACTATATTGTTTGTATCACGTACTATTTTTGATTTTTTAAGGAGGTTTTTATCATGTATGCAGCAGTTGTGCGTTCTTTCGATTCCGCTCCTAAGTATGAAATGTTCGAAATACCACATCCTACGGGAAACACTGAGGTTCTTCTCGACGTTGTTGCTGCAGGTTTACATCCTCGGGTACGGTCACAGGCGGATGGCTCTCATTACACAAGTGATGGGGAACTCCCCTTGATTCCAGGTATCGACGGCGTTGGGCGTCTACAAGATGGTCAGTTGGTCTATTTTGTCGCTCCCGACACTTCTTTTGGGACTTTCGCTGAAAAAGCAGTTGTCGATCTTCGCCGTAGTATTTCCCTACCTGAAGGTGCTGATGCGATTCAAATCGCTGCAGCAATGAATCCAGCAATGTCATCCTGGGTGGCGCTTCGCCGCAGAGTCGATTTTCAACCAGGGCAGAAAATTCTCGTTCTTGGCGCGACCGGAAATTCCGGACAAATGGCCGTCCAAATCGCCAAGCTGTTTGGAGCGAGTCAAGTGATCGGTGCCGGTCGGGATCAGGAACGTCTCAATTCGCTTTTGGCGCTCGGTGCCGACGAAGTCGTATCTCTCGTCGGCGAATCGAAGGAAGTTGCGAAAAGACTGGGCGAGGCGGCCTCTGAAGTCGATATCGTAATCGACTATTTGTGGGGACAACCCGCTGAGCATGCAATGGTTCCATTATTGATGCAAAGATCGGACCGTAGTCGCAAGCTTTCCTGGGTCCAGATCGGCTCGGTTGCGGGGCAGACAGCCGCTGTGCCGTCCGCCGCGCTCCGCTCGGCTAACTTCCATCTGCTCGGGAGTGGTCAAGGTGCTGTCTCGACGGCTGGCTATCTCGCCGAGCTACCGTCGCTGATTGAAGCCTTGTCAGCCGGTAAACTGAAGCTGAGTGCAGTCGCCGTGCCACTTACCAAAGTCGAGGAAACGTGGAATACGCTTGCCAGCTTAGGCGATCGGATCGTGTTCGTTCCAACGAATTGAGCAATGGTCACCCTTCTCATCATCTCGGCGGATCTCAATGATTTTTTCGAAGAAGCCACGCAATCTCTAATTTCAAAATACAACAATTTAAGTAGATACGAACCGAATACGACGATTCCTTTAATCGAAATAACGTGAGGTCAGGCTCAATAAGCCCTTGATCGTTCCAGCAGGAGCGATTGAGGGCCTTTGTTGGTATTTCGTGATATATTCCACTCAGTAAACCGGGAGACCACGGCAGAACAAGTAATTTAATTGGCTCATGCTCAGGGTTCCACATGGGACAGCGCGACAGACAACTGGCACCGTTTTTGGGATAACTTGTCCGATGGGTTGGGCGGCATAGGCGATAGTCTATCCCGCAATTTTGGAAAGTAGCTGCATGCATGACAGACTTCACCCCGTAACCTTATGGTTTCTGGATGGTTTAGTGACACATCATTCCTGTGATATACTATCATTCCAAATGAGTTGGAAAATGTGGGGTGTGAAGATTGACAATAAAACGCCGTCTGTTGCTTTCCAATGCTATTATGGTGTTTGTATTGCTGGCAGCAATCTCGGCGAATATGTTGATGGACAGGTGGGGCATATACGAACCTTCCCGAAAGGATGCAAACCTGTTTTATCAGACAATTACATGGATTCAAAAATCCTCAGTTTCATGGATTGCAGATGCTACTGTGGAGAGAATGGTACGTGATGTAGAAATGAAGGCAGCATCCTACAAAGGAAACGCGCTCTCCATTGCAATCTATGAAGGTACAGAACAAGTCTATACGTGGGGTAATTTTTCTGAAAACGCTTTGTTTGAGGTCGCCAATAAACAACCGCAAGAACATCATTATACGATGGGACGTACGGCACTTTATAGTGTAGATATTGGCGATTATCGGCTCTATTTGATGAACACAAACCAGGAATATGGGGAAGAAAACACCGTGATGGGAGAAAATGATCCTTTTCCCTATGATGTTATTCTCATCGCGCTGATTGTACTGCTCGCTAATCGCATCTTGAATAAGAGTATTGTTAAGAGCATAGTTGGCCCGCTAACCATCCTTGTAGATGGTGTTCATGAGATACGAGACGGTAACCTTAACTATCGGATTGAATATAACCAAAAAGACGAATTTGCTGGAATATGCGATGACTTTAATGAGATGGCACGACAGCTTCAGAAGCTGATGGAAGCAAGACGTAAAGATGATGAAAACCGGCGCGAATTGATTGCGGGGATCTCTCATGATTTACGCACTCCGCTTACCTCAATTAAAGCCTATGCGGAGGGGCTTATAAAAGGTGTAGCTTCAACACCACTGATGCAGGATGAATACTTACAGATCATTTCTGATGCTGCCGGGAATGGATGGTTTGGAACTGTGCCAGCAAATCCGTGACAAAATTGATATTCCTATTTTAATGGTGACTGCAAAGATAGAAGAAGCCGATAAAATAATGGGTCTTGGCTTGGGAGCGGATGATTACATCACAAAACCGTTTTCCCCGACTGAACTTGTAGCGCGGGTAAAAGCCAATCTTGCGCAGCATGAACGCAGTACTGCAAAAGCAGGCGGCCAAGTTGTGCAAGAGATAAGATTTGGCGATATCACCATGAATACCTTGTCCCATCGTGTGTATTTGGGGAAACAGGAGATTGATTTTAAAAACAAAGAATATGAGCTGCTGTATTTTCTGATGTCCAATCCCGAACGGGTTTACAGCCGGGAGGATTTATACGTTCGTATATGGGGGTTGGATGCTGCGGGAGATAGCCGAACGGTATCCGTTCACATTAATCGCCTTCGGGACAAGGTGGAAAAAGACCCGGCCAACCCCAAACATATTGAAACAGTATGGGGGGCCGGATACCGATTTAAGCCATAATCTAAAATAATGGATTAATTTAGGTCACGACTTCTTTTGAAGTCGTGATTTTTATTTTAAATGCTGTTTAATAACTGTTTAACATTTGATGGACGGTAGTTTAGTGTGGCCCGGTATATTGTGATTATAAGGTGGTGTTTAGCTATTGACATTGTACGTGGCACAAACTATATTGTTTGTATAACAAACTATTTTCTTGCAACTCATTTGGTCCCATTACACAAGTGATGGTGAACTCCCCCAGATTCCTGGAATCCGCCCTATTGCCTCTGAATAGCGAACTATATTTATCAAGAAATGAGGAATAAAATGAGCAAGAGTTTACGAGTTTGGATTCCATCCATTATTGCAGTAGCGATCGCAGTGCTGTTCTTGGGATATTTTTGTTACTACATTTCCTGGTATGGGAACGGTGATAGTGATCTAAAACGGCTGGCAACGGAGCAACTAGCAAAAGGCGAAGTCGATCTTCGTGTAAGAATAGGTATCTTGTTTAATGACATGGGTACGGTAGCGGTTTATCTAGGAGCAGTGTGTATTTCCTTGTTATGGGTAAAGCGAAAATTGAGGTCTCCTTCCAAAATTGTCCGCCGAATTGGAAAATTGTTTCTTACACTTCACAACTATTCGGGCTGGACAGCTTTAATCCTCGTTTGTGCGCATGGTATTTACTTTATGTTCGTAGAGATTCAAGACCAGCATATCTACTCTGGTATTGCCAGTTTTATATTCATACTAACCATAGCCGGATACGGATATTTAATAAGGAAAGTTAGAAATAAGCGGATGAAGTTTATTCATCGTTATTTGTCTATTGCCTGGATTCCTGTACTTTGGGTACACGCCGGTTGGGATTTGGTTTTTGCAACCATTTCGACCCTTGTGGTTGTGGTGCTGGTTAACATCGTTGAAAAAGCTATGACACGTTCAAATGAAGGATCTCCGAAAAGGGCTAAAGGAAGGTGATACAATGAATGATCGTCATAACAAAACAAATAGAAGCGCCGTTGAAAGGAAGGACATAAACTTCTTACGGTACCTCGATGGAAAAACAATCACTTTTTTGGAGCAGGGATATGATGAATCGGGACCGTTTTTACGAATGGAGCATATGGTGCCTCGGCAAGGAGCGATGAATGCTCCCCATTGGCATCCGGTGCTTACAGAATCATTCGAGGTAAAACAAGGTTCGCTTAAGGGCATTGTGGACGGAGTCGAGAAGGTATTAGGACCTGGACAGCGCCTGACGATTTACCCCAAACAAGTGCATCAGTTTTACAATGTCGGTGAGGAGCCGCTTATAGGTGTGCATGAAGTTCGTCCGCCAGGGTTTCATTGGGAAATGTTTTTACTACACCACAAGCTGGAGTGCGAAGGAAAGCTGAGCAAAAGCGGTACTCCGCATAACCTCTTGTGGCTGGGTATGCTTTGGAAATATGGCGATGGTTATGCTACAGGACTTCCTCCTATCATTCAGAAAGTACTACTTGGCGGATTGGCACGTCTCGCCAAGGCACTTGGATACCGGATATAATCGAATAAAGCGGCGACCTAAGACCTGAAAATAAAGTCTTAGACTCGCCGCTGCTTTATTCAGCTATCCGTACCCGATTGAATAGTCGTTGAGTCAGACACTGGGGGGAATTAGTCTCCCAATCTGGTCGCACTCTTCTGCAAACCATACTGTGCCGTCCAAACCGCACACGATACCGTGAGGCTCCGCGTTTGGAGTTGGAATCGGGTACTCTGTAATAATCCCGTTCGTTGTAATGTGGCCGACTTGGTTTGTCCCCCACTCAGTGAACCACAATTCCCCTTTCTTTCCTGGGGTGATCGCGTGAGGTCGGGCTTCTTTGGATGGAATCTCATACTCTGTTATGTGACCATCAGTCGTGATTCTTCCTACTTTATTGCCTTGGATTTCGACGAACCAAATCGCCCCGTCTGAACCACATGCCAAGCCAACCGGACAGGCGTTTTCCGTCGGCCGTCATACGTCCAATTCGATTCCCTCTCTGCTCCGTAAACCAATATGTCCCGTCCGACCCAAACGTGATTCCATATGGCCCTGAGTCAACATGGGGAAGCTTGAACTCCAGAATTTTAACTTCCATATACTTACACTCCTTTTGTACATTATATACTTGCCTTCATCTCCCGTAATTTTTCAAGATTGCCACTGAAAATAGCCCCCATATAACGGTTAATAAGCTCCGTCTCGGAATCCCACCATCGTATGGAAAAAGGCAGCACTAAAGAAGACGCAGCTCGTTTTTTGCCTTTTCGTGCAGCTGTACATCTATACATGGCACCTAGGTGGTTTTTTGACGCTGCAACAGAATGGGCGGCTTCTACTAAGGCAGATTTCAGATATTTGTTACCGTTTTTGGCTTTGGCTGACTTCCGTTTTCCAGTACTTTTGTTATGTGAGCTCGCTAGTTTCTGAGGATCGTCTTCACCATCAGCAATGGCACTGAGCATATCACGAGAGGAAACGCCCATAATATCAGAGACAACAGAACTGAGTTTAATATTTGCTCCTTCTAACACTTTTTGAATTCGGTTGTGTTGTCGAGCTCTTTCTTCAATGATACTGCGGCGGTACCGAACAAGTTCACGAGGTTCCCGTTGATTTCGATTTGGAATGAAACTGGCTTTGAGTATCCATGACGAAGAAGCTTCCAAAATACCCCTGTGCTTTCCATTGCAACGTGAGTACATTCGTGCTGTTTAATCCACTCCATTAATTGTAATAAATACACTGTTTTAGTTGAAAACGTTTGGATCTCCTTTCCCTTAGACGTTGGAGTCAGACTAACGGATGGGCTCAAAGGCTCTGCAGGTCTGCCCATTTTTAGAACGGAGCCGCCATTATGCTTCATCCCTATTGGTTCCTGCTGTCTGAAAGTCAAAAACGGAATTATGCAAAATGCTCATATTAATAATGAACCATTAAAAGTAACAATAAAAAATATTATAGGAATGTCGGGTGACAAGAACATTATCTCATTCCCGACGAGTCTCCCTTGAAGTGAAAAGGAGGTATACGAAAACTCCCTACGGGATTAAGCTAAGCGGCAGAAAAGTGAAGCAGAGGATGGGGGCTAACTCAATTGATTGAACGAATCGTTTTAATTTCAATACTTACCTTAATCATCCATTCCGTCGAGATACTCTCATATGCAGTGCGAATGGCAGGAATTAGAGCAATATAATGCATTTCAAAAACCAAATAATAAGTAAAGAAAGGGTTCAGGATTTGGCAGATTACATTAAAGAATTACGTAATTTGGTTGGGAATACGAAAGTAATTATGGTAGTCGCAGGTGTTTTTGTTTTCAATGAAACACATCAATTACTGTTACATCGCCGTATAGACAATGAAATTAGGAGAGAAAATAGAAGATGCTGCACGTAGAGAAGTTTTCGAGGAAACAGGATTACAACTAGGGAGTAGGGAATTGTTTGGCGTCTATTCAAACATTGAGAAAGTTTTTATGAATGGAGACCAAGTCTCTAATGGTACAAATCATGTTTACCTGTGAGGATTTTAAAGGTGAATTGCATCAAAATAATAATGATGAGATTATTGGCCCGAAAATCTATAAGTTGTTTCAACACAAAAAGCAACGATTTAAATCGTTGCTTTTTGTGTAACGCTGAATAGGGAAGCGACTTCGTATAAAATTTGACTCCAACCTTGGAATTCTTAAATCAGGGAATCTGATTTTAACAGATCGGAAGATCAAATGTCTCTGATTCGCCTCCCTACAGGAAGCTCCTCTAATGCGCCGGCCTTAACCCCACCTCTCCAACGCCCCGAATGGAATCGTAATCGCGATCAGCTCGTTGCGGTTCAAATCGACGGCGATATAGATCGCCTGGTCTTCCTCGTCCACGTAGCCGTCGGGATAGTGGTACAGGTCGATTTCGCGGCGCGGCGGCAGAACGTGCTGCAGGTCGATTTTGACCGACCAGGTGTTCATATCGTCGGACGATACCCACAGCTCGAACGGGTAACGATATGTACGAGAGCTGTTCTTCAGCCAGTCTGGATCGGTTGCGATATTCGGGTTCGGATGGCAGAACAGCGCGATCCGGCCATCCGCCAGCTTCAGCAACCGCATCTTCACCGCCGCGTCGGGAATATCGGTCTGCTCGGCCTCGCTCCACGTGACGCCGCCGTCGCGCGACACGGACCGCCACAGCCAGCCATTGTATTCGTTGCGCATCAGCATGACCAGCTCGCCGGTCGACAGCTCGATCACGTTCGGCTCCCACAAAAATTGCTCGCTGCGCGGGCCCGGCGCGACATGGCGCGAGAACGTCAGGCCGCCGTCAGTGCTGATCAGCACGCCGCTGCGGTACAGATGATTCTGGTAGAACGCCCGCCAAGGCGCGATGCTCGATTCGTACGCCGGCTGCGGCTTCTCCTCAGGAAGGTTGACCGGCTCCGTATAGCAGAACGGGATGACCCAAGCGCCGTCGGAGCGAATGATGCGCTGACGCATGTTGTGGCATTCATGGAAGCCCTCGAATTTCTCCCGCGGCGTCCAGGTGACTCCACTGTCGTAGCTGTACGAACGGAACGCCCGCAGCGTGGCAAAATGGTTGTCCTGCTCCACCTCGTATACGAAGGCGGTGATTTTGTCGTCGTCCACGAACACCTCCGAGCTCCAGGTGCCTTTGCCTTCAGTCGTGATAATTTCACGCGGCTCGGTCCACGTCTCACCTTTGTCCCGCGAATGGGTGATGAACAGCGTATTGTTGTTGGCCGGCTCTGTATGGCCACCTGATTGGAAAAAGATAAACAGCTCCCCGTTCGGGGCTTTGCGCAGGAATGGCTCGCAGACCAAATAATACGGATCGCTGCCTACGTAAAGTGAACGTGACGAGATTTGTTGAGTGGTGTTAGACATGGAATGTCCCTCCTATTTTTTGAACATCGATTGATAAATGTCATTCGCTTCCTTCTCCAGCATGTCGCCCCCAGCCTTCTTCCACGCGTCCAGGTAAGCGTCCCAGTCCTTATCGATATCCTTCTTGCCGACGATAAAGTTGGCGAGCCATTCATCCACGACGGCGTTGACGTTGTTCTGGTACTGCTTGGCGCTCGGCAGCGGGTATTTGTAAATCGGATCGAACGGCCCAATGCCATACGTCTTCAGCATGCCGTCCACCCCTTTGGGCAGTACGCCAAACTGGTATGCCTTGTTCAGCCACGGCGCAAAAAACTCCGTTTTACCTTCCTTCGCGAGATTTTCCGCCTTGTCGTACGGCGCAATCGGCTGAAGCGCACCCTTATCGTCGAATTTCCAGTGCTTGTTCTCGACACCGACACGGCCAATCGAGTAGGTTAGCGACGCGTCGCTGCCCGCGCTGTCGAGTATTTGAATGATTTTTTTCAGCTTGTCCGGGTCCTTCTCCAATTGCTTGCCGAAGGCGACAAGACCCGAGCCCGCCGGGTTGTCCTGCACGATGCCCCTGGAGCCGTTCGGTCCGACAGGCGGCTTCAGCAGCTTGATACCGTCGTTTGGCGCTTTCTCGCGCAGCGCGTTCGTCGCTAGGCCGTTCGGATTAACCCACCAGACGGTGCGTCCGTAGAAGCCGACGCGGCCGTCGATAAATTTGTTATGCCAAATTTTGCTGTCGTCCACGACAAACTCGGGATCGACAATGCCCATGTCGTACCAGCGCCGTAGCAGCTTCAGCCCATCCTTCAGCTCCGGCTGCGCCGAGCCGTCGACGATTTTGCCGTCCTTGACGAAGCGCATACTCGGCATCGTGCCGTAGGTGTAAAAAAACTGGCTGACGATATCGTTGGCCGCGCCGCCGAAGTTGCCGCTGCCGTCCTTCCAGGCGATGCTGAACGCGTACGTATCCTTTTTGCCGTTGCCGTCGGGATCGTTGTCGCGGAATTTTTTGAACATGTCCTCGAACTCCTGAATCGTCTCCGGCTCCTTCGCGATGCCGACCTTGTCGTACCAGCTCTGGCGCACGCCGGACATACGTTTGACGGTGGCGATCGGGTCGATTTTGACCATTGCGTAGTTTTTGCCCTTGTATTGGGACAGGTTCAGCACACGCTGATCGATGTCCAGCGCATCCTTGTAATAGTTCGGCGCGTATTGCTTAAGCAAGTCAAGCGGCACCTCGGCCAGCACACCCTGATTCGCATAGGTGACCAGCTCGGCAACATTGTTGACCCAGATGACGTCGGGAATGTCTCCCGAAGCGAAGCGGGCCGTAATTTGCTGCTGCCAGCTCGTTGGGTCGATAAAGATCGGATCGAGCTTCACCCCGAATTTGCTTTCCAGCAGCTTCTGCGCCTCCGTATCCTTATCCATCACCGTGCCGGGGAGCTGATTGCGCCCGAGCCAGGAAATCGTCATCGGCGCTGCGCCGTCCTTGCCCCCTTCCTTGCCACTATCTCCCTTCTCTGTGCCGCCCGAGGCGCTGCAGCCTGCCGCAAGCGAGCAGACCAGTAACGCCGATGCTATGCGGTATCCGTATCTTTTCATCGTGACACACCCCTTTTTCGATTGTTTTCAATCCGTGGAATGACGTGCGTTAGCCCTTGATCGAGCCGAGCATCACACCCTTGACAAAATGCTTTTGCAAAAATGGATAAACGATCAATATCGGCAACGTCGAAACGATGATTGTCGCCGCCTCGACGGCTTCCTGCGCTGTCCGTATGTTCAGGCCTGCACCGTCGTATTGCCCGATCATCTGGTGCTCCAGGATGATTTTGCGCAGGATAACCTGAAGCACAAGCTTGTTTTTGTCCGTCATGTACAAGATCGCATCGAAAAAAGCGTTCCAGTGTCCCACCGCCGTCCATAGTGCAATCGTCGCCATGACCGGCATCGACAGCGGCAGTACAATCCGCCGCATCACGGTCAGCTCGGAAGCGCCGTCGATGCGCGCCGACTCCTCCAGACTGACGGGAATCGACTGAAAAAAATTGCGCACGATCAGCAGGCTGAATGGACTGATAAGCCCTGGCAAAATAAGCGCCCACAGCGAGTTCAGCAGCCCCAGCTCCTTGATGAGCAAATAGTTCGGCACGAGCCCGCCGCTGAAAATCATCGTAAACACGATCAACACGATCCAGGTGCGGCGCAGCGGAAAATACGCCTTAGCGAGCGGATAGGCGGTCATCGCTGTCAGCGCGGCCGTCAGGGCCGTGCCGATGACGGTTCGTAGCACCGTATTGCGGTAGCCGATCCACGTCAGCTCCGAGTTCAATACCTCGCGGTACGCCACCCAGTCGAGTGATTTTGGCCACAAGTGCAGGCCGATGCGCGACGCCTCCGCGCCTTCGCTCAGCGACACCGACAGTAGGTGCACGAATGGATACAGAGTCAGCGCCATGAGCGCGATCAGAAACAGTCCGTTGACCGCTTGAAACATTCGCACGCCGAAGGTTCGATTTTGCATCATTTAGAGGCTCCTCCTTTCTACCAGACTCCCTGTTCGCCCCGGGTCAGTCTGCGTATCACGCCGTTGACGATCACGATCATGAGCAGGCCGACGCCCGACTTGAACAGCCCTACGGCGGCCCCGAAGCTGTAGTCCATATCGACCATCGTCAGCCGGTACACGAACGTGTCGAGAATGTCGCCGACCTCATATACGGTAGGACTGTACAGGTTGAACACCTGATCGAAGCCCGCATCCAAAATGTGCCCGACACGCAAAATGAGCATGACCGCGATCACCGGCGCGATCGACGGCAGCGTAATCGCGACCGTCTGCCGCCATTTGCTTGCGCCGTCCATCTCCGCCGCCTCGTACAGACTCGCATCGATGCCAGACAGCGCCGCCAAATAGACGACAGCCTCCCAGCCGAGCTCCTTCCAGATGTTGCTCATGATCAGGATCGGCACGAACCATTCCTGCGATGCCATAAAAAAGATCGGCTTGACTCCGGCAAGCTGCAGCACCCAGTTGACGATACCGTAGCTCGGCGAAAAAAAGACGTTCAGCAGCCCGGCGATGACAACCCACGAAATAAAATGAGGCAAATAGCTTATCGTCTGCACCCAGCGCTTGAACACACTTTTCCGCAGCTCGTTCAGCAGCAGCGCGAACACGATCGGCGCAGGGAATTCTAACGCAAGCCGATACATGCTGATCAGCACCGTATTGCGCAGCACGCGGGCAAACATCGGGTCCGCCAGCAGCCGCTCGAAATGACGGAAGCCGACCCAGTCGCTGCCCAGAATGCCCTGAACAAAGTTGTAATCCTGGAACGCGACGACGATCCCCGCCATCGGCACATATTTGAATAAGATAAAATAAAGCAGGCCGGGCAAAAACATAAGCAGCAGCGCCTTGTGCTTGTTTACGGTTGCAATGATGTTGTCCTCCTCCTTTCCCTCGGCAGCCCCGGCTTCGCTCCGATTATGTCACGGGGAAAAGAAGCGCGTAAACAGAACGATCCGAAAAATGCAGCACCTTCCGAAACACGGCCGCCAGGCCAAAGCAAATGATGAAAAAAACGCGCTGCATCGGGGATTTCTGTCCCTTCTGCCGCGCGTTACCCATGCATTTTCCGAAATTCCGTCGGCGTCGTTCCGGTTAGTTCCTTAAACACCTTGTAGAACCCGCGTGTGCTGGCATAGCCGGTCTTGGCCGCGATGTCCTCGATTTTGTCGTCGGTTTCGAGCAACAGCCGCTTCGCCCGCTCTACCTTGGTGCGAAGAATATATTCTCCGGCGGTGATGCCCTTTCGCTCGCGGAACAGCTTGTTCAGCGATGGCGGGCTAAGCGACAATTGGGCGGCGATGCGCTCCGCGGTCAGCGTCATGTCCTGCTCGATCCAGGCGGCCGCCTTCTCCATGATCTCCTGGTTGACGCCGGCCCGCTTCCGCTCCACGGAGGCGATCAGCCGCTCGCTTAAGCTTGCTAGCAGCTCCGTCGTCTCGGCGAAGCGGTTAGTCGCTAGCAGCGCCGTCACCTCGTCGCGTAGCCCGCCCTCCTCCTTGTCGAAGCCGTATTCCTCCAACAGAAGAAGGAGGCTGGCGGACAACTGAAGCGTCATAATCTGCGTCTCCGCCACGCTCGCCTGTGCGTCCTTGGCGTCCTCGCGCAGCCGCTCGCATAGCGCCCGCGCACCGTCCACGCGGCTGTGGCGGATATGCTTCACATAATCCGCTTCATAATTGGACCAGACGAACGAGCGGCTCCGCGGCCGCGCCGTCGTCTCCGCAATTTCGCTGTAATGCGTCAACTTCGTAGGATCGAACAGCCGGTTGTAGCTCAGACATTGCAGGCTTTCCTGGTACGAAACGGCGGCGTGCGCCAGCCCTTCGCCCGCGCTGCCTATGCCGATATCTACGGAAAGCCGAATGTACCGCTTCACGTTGTGGCGCACCTCGGCGGCGGCGGCCAGCCAGCGCCCGGCCGTCTCCTGCTGCGCCGTGTTGCAGATGACGACGATCGTATCCGCGTCCCGCGCCAGCGTCTCCGCCACGCCAAGCGGATGCAGCGTCTCCGCGGCTACGTTGCGGATCGCATAATTAGTCAGCTCCATGTCCAGCTCGCTGTAATCCTCGCGTAGCTCGCCCCAATGCACATGCAAGGACAGGACCGTAAATACCGGATGCGGCCATGGCAGCTCCAGCAGCGGAGAGGCGGCGGCAAGCTCCGGAGGCCGCCCTTGCAGCAGGCGCATCAGCAGGTTGTGCCGTATCGTCTCGCGGTGATTCCGCACCGCGTCGCTCAGCCGCTCGCTTTCGTCCGTCAGGCGGCTGAAGGCGCCGACAATGTAGCCGGATTCGTCGAGCAGCGCCGCCTTCGGTTCCGACGCCGCAGGCGCGCGGCTGCCAATGGCACTCATGATGCGCACGATCGGATGGTACAAATACCGCGAGGCAAGGATGACGATCGCGAGGCTCAGCAGCGCCGCTACCAGACCGATGACCGCGAACGCAAGGCTCTGACGCTCAGCCGCCTGCGCGAACGAGGCGTACGGAATGATGAGCGCGTATTCGAATTTGCTTGTGGTCGCCTGCTCGCGCAGCAGCAGATAACGTCTGTTTCCTTCGCGCGGCTCCGTGTTGCCCACTGCCAGTTCGCGCAGCGCGGCAGACGTCTCCTCCTCGCCGCCACCCAGCAGCAGATGCCCCTTCGTGTCGGAGACATAGAAGGAGCCGCCCGTTTCCGCGAGCAGCACCGAGGCCCACTGCCGCATGTCGTCGTCCTTCACATTGATCGCGATCACGCCCGATTGCGGCTCGGACACGCCGACGTACATGTAATAGGTGATGAGCCCGGGACGCGGCAAATACCGGATGCCGGTATAATCGTCCTTGCGCGCGATGCCGCTCAGCAGCTCCTGATCGGCGAACCGGTCGAAGGGCATCAGCCGGTTATCTGTCGTCGAATAGGCGACTCGCCGCTCCAGGTCGAGCAGCTCGATCGAGGCGATATATTTGCTGTGAATCGCGACGCGCTGTTCCATTTCTTTTATAAAGTAAAGCGTTTGCGCATTTGTGTAATAGTCCCCGAGCACGGAAAAATATTTGTCCATGCTACCGAGAATGTCGTACATGACATTCTTCATCTGCTCATGTACGATCGAATGCTCACGCACTGCCTGCTCCAGCAGCTGACGGCTATATTTTTCCGTCTGGTTTTGCGCGGCGCTCAGCGTCATCCGGTAGTTGATGGCGGAGAGCAGGCAGATCGGCAGCAGCACGGCGCAGCATAAGAGCAGAACGATGCGCATTTGCAGCTTTCCAACAACGGGCTTCGGCATAGTTGTCCACCTTTACGGGTAATCGGGATATAGCGCTATTATACCAGAACCGGTCGCGGCGTCTGTAAAAAAACGAGGCAGGGCCGCGCCGACGGTCTCTATCGGTGCGGCCCTGCACGTACAAAAGGGGAAAGTCAGAATGGGCTGTAGGCTCGATTTGCGCCGTAAGACGAATGCGTCCGCATCATCGGATTTGTGGTCGGAACGCAATGCCACGAAGCCAGGGCGAGTTACACGCTACGGCCCCACGGGCGGGTCCAACTCCAGACGGAACGCGGTGGTGTGCGCCGTTTCCGTCACGCCCGCGATATTTGTCGAGCGGTAGCTGAAGCTGTAGTCGCCGTCCAACGCTAGCACGATCGGCCCGCTGTAGGCGGACCACTTGGTGCCACCGTCGAAACTGTAGACGGTGGAAGTCACCGTCGGTCGCTGGCTGCCGGGCGTAAGCTGCAGCGTCACGGGCGACTTGTACGAGCCGCCCGGGCCATCTGGCGCCGCTGGAGAGGCGAGCAGCGTCGTCAGCGGATAGGCGGGCGTCACGGTGTTGCCGAACGCTTCGGCATCGCTCGTCTTGATCACGATGCCGGAGCGAATTTCCTCCCACTGCGTCGCGATCTCATCCGCCGTGCCGCGCACGCCGTACACCTGCTCGGGCAGCAGAGTATGCCGGAGCACCGTATTGCCCGACACTTCGCCGCCATCGGTATTTTCCATGCGAATGCCGGAGCGGCCGGAATCGGTGATCGTATTGCCGCGAATCGCGATATTCTGGTGCGGCATGCCCGGCGACCAGCCGGACGGTGTATAGGAGTTGACGAGCAGCGCAGCGCCCGAATTGACGATTTCCGAGGCGGGTGCGCCCCACAGAAACGCCTGCTCGATCGTATTGTCTTCAATCGTGATGCCGTTGGCCGGCGCGGCCTTGAATGTGGACAACAAATATTCCTGGTTTACGTTGATGCCCGACATGTTCGTTTTCTTGATCGTGTTGCCGCGGATCTCGCCGTTCATAATGCCCGCAAACAGGATGCCGCGCGCCAAATTCGTCTGCTCGATATGGTTGTTCAGCACCCTTGAGCCATAGCCGCGTTCGTTCGGATTCGTCACATACATACCCGAGCCCGCCGAAAGCGTCGGCATGTCGCGGTCGAAGGTGACGGTGACATTTTCGTTCGCAAGAAACGTCTGGCTGCCGTACGGCGGAGACATTTCCGTCACAACGGCCGTTCCTTTAAGTTCGCCGGTCGCTCCGTCCATAAACTCGACCTCGGTGCCGACCGGGAACTTTTCGTTAATAAAGCGCTGCACGGTCAGCGTCCGGGACGCGGTTTGGCCTGTCACCGTCGCAAGCCAGGTCGAGTTGAAGGCGATGCCGTCGTCGCCGGTGCCTTGCACGAAGCTGTTTTGGACGACGTTGTTTTGGCGGACATTGCCAAAATGAATGCCATCCGCGTTCGAGCTCATCAGCCGCCCGCTTCCGGGACGCGGCTTCACCGATACGTGATCGACGGTGGTGTTGAACTGCTTGTGGAACAGGAAGGCGAACACCGGCGAGGCGTACACCTCCGCATAGCTGATGGTGTTGCCCTGTCCGCCATTCATCTTGATCGTATGCCCGCCGCTGCGGTCGGTGTAGACGAGCGTATCGCCCGGCTGGATCGCAGCCAGGTTCGATTCCTGCGTCCACGGCTTGTCGTCGTTGATAATGTTTATCGTGTCGATCGTCGCATTGCGGGACGCCTGCAGCCGGCCAACCTCCTGAACGCGCTCGCCGCCGCGGAATACGAAGACGCGCAGCGCGCCAGGATCGCCATACGGTGTGCTTGACGCATTAAACGCCACAGGCGACTGAAAGCCGCTCATCGTCGTGTACTGGATCGTGCGTGCGGACGCGTTCACGCTGCTCACGACAAGCTGCGTGGACGGAAGCTGAAGGTAATCCACCTTAAGCCGCGTAAGTGTCATCCGTTCGCAGTTCGTCAGTAAAATGGCGATCAAATGCCCGTTCGCGAAATACAGGTTGGAATCGGCAAAATCGATCGTCAAATCCTTCGCGCCGACAATTTCCAAATGACGGTCGGAGGCCACCTGGGACAGAAAATAATAATCTCCCTGGTCAACCGTCAGCTTATGAATCCCAACGCCCTTGGCGTATTGGAGCGCCGCTTCAATGTAGGGCCTCGCGTCTATGGTCGGCTGATTCGGCGTCATATTGGCGCTGTAAATGCCCAACGAAACCAAATCCTGCGACAAATTCACCTCGTCGATCGGCGTATACGGCGGATCGGCGAGCGACGGATCGGAATAAACCTCCAGTTCCGATATGCGCGCACGGTCGTCCGTATTGCCCGGATTAGTAATATAAATTCGGTAAAAGCGATAAGCCGCCGTCGGCGTCACCGTATGATCGGTAACGTTATACGTGTTGCCGGTGACGGTCAGCAAATCGTCCCAAGCCATTGTCGAATTGCTACCCTGAATTTTAAAATCCCTCGTACTGTCCGAGACGGGACCGCCTGTCGCGCCCATGTGCCGTACGACAAACCGCTTCGCGTACCGCGGCTTGCCGATATCGACCTGCAGCCAATGCGCTCCGGTCACATTGGCCGATTGCCACAAATTGCGGACGCCGCTGACGACCGCAGTCGTTCCGTCGACCGCCTTCCACGCCGGACGGTCGAAGTCCTGATAGTCGGCGGTCGCGACGCCGCCGAGCGCGATATTGACGGAGGCGCCGCCGCTCTCCGTCATTACCGTCAGCGCAGCGCTTGGTGCGGAGGCGCTGCCCGCGGCGCTGCGGGCGGCGACGGCGAACGAATACGTCGTCGCCGGTGACAGCCCGGAGAACGCGTACACGGTTGGCAGCGAGCTGGTTGCGCTGAGCCTGTACACCGCAGCAACGACCGTGGTTCCGCTTACAATTTCATACGACATAATGTCGCTGCTCGTCGAAGCTGTCCACGACAAGCTGACGGCCGTATCCGATTTGGCGACTAGCGTCACATTCGTCGGCGCGGCGACGATCGGTGGATCCGCGAACGCCATTACAGGCGGCAGACCCAGTGCGCTAAGACATAACACAAGCAAAAGCAGCATGGTTTGGTGCATTGAGCGGGCAATCGGCTTCACAACAAAAACACTCTCCTTTGGCGACAATCCGGTGGATTGTCTGCATGTTTTTTCGTGTTCATTGTGGCACGAGAAGCCGACTGCGCTAAAGAGAACGATTCAAACGAGGTGGGGAATCTGGAAGGAAAAGGAGGAGAACAGTTCGAAAATAGAGGAACGATACAGAAGGAAGGCGCAAAAGCAAAGCTTCAGCTGGTTTTTTATTACTGTCTGCGCTGGCGGCTAATGGAATCATGTTCTTGTCTTCCTACAATTAATGTAGGATGAATAGAACTGATCTTGAACTTGATAATAAGCTTTACGGACAACCGTTCAACTCTCTTTACTTTTCTTCCAGTATACAACAAATCCAATGCCTCACGGCATTGGATTGTTTTACAGAATCTGTATTCGTTGTTTTGCAGAGCTTTCATTTAGGGTGCTAACTGATAGTAAATGCAATTTATTTCAATGGTAATTTAACTTCAAATTCTTTAACTTTGGTTACAACATTTGACGATAACTCATTTGCTTTCTGATTATAAGTTGTCAGTGAACCGCTAGGAGAAAGAGCAAATGAGATATAATTTTCATATTTACTATATAATTCAAAAGCTATATTATAAGCATCTTTATATTTTTCAGGAGGAGTGTTTAATTTTCTTATAGAATTTGAAATTTCTTCCCTTGATGAACCCAATTCCCCATTTTTCCCTATTTGTTCATAATAGTTATGCATCTTTTTTAATGCAGTATCAAAATGTCCTTGAAAAGCGATATACCCACCATCGTCATTTTTAAAGTATTTACGTACATCACTAATGTTTATACCTAATTCACTTGCCATACGGCTATCATCTAATGTTATTTTTATAGATGCACTCCAAATTTTAGAATATGTGTTAATCATATTTTCTGCTAAAGTCGAAGTATTGAGCATATCCGATACAACTTTCTTTAAATCTTGTTCATATTCTTTTTCACGTTGAATTTTCATTGCTGCTTCCTGTTTTTTGGAATAATCATAGTAGAACCATCCACCAGCAGATAAAGCAATAACCAATATTATACTAATCGATACAATTAATTTTGTTTTAAACTTGGATTTCGAAACTATATGGGGTATGTTTTGTATCTCACTAGCACCTGCTACTTCATCGTTAGACGTTGAATTAACTTTCTCCCCACATTTATTACAAAAAACACTGTCTTCCTGTATTTCATTGTCGCATTTATTACAATTCAAATTATTTCACCATCCGTATATTTTTACATAATTCTACCATCTTCAGATAAGTAGGTCTATAGAATCAGGTGAATTATTAGGATAGTGGTCTAAATGTAAAAGATTGTAACTTCTTAATTTTTTCAGTTTATCTGTAATTGAACATTCTGGAAGCCACTCATTTAAATATAGGTGGCCAAATCATGGACAATCTTTCTTCTTTTTGGGTATCAAAGCTTCTCATTATTTTGCTCAATTTTGATTCGGTTTTGAACGTCTTGAAGATTGGTTTTATATCGTTCAATTGTATCTAATGTTTCCTGCAGCACATGTCGTCTCTTCCAGCAGCCTATGGAGCCTTTCTTAGAGTCCGCATTCTCGCCGACGGTCCAAACTGAACCCAATTGAATCTGTTCTCCCAATATCGAAACGATTCGATATTTTCGTTGAATGGAAACTGGTAATTTCCTTGCAGTTTGAAACGATTCCATAATGATCACATTTCCGATCAATACCGAAACGATATCGTTGTTCTGTTTTTCGTAAGTGACGAAGTCTGTCGCAAAGCCGACAAAGCCCTTGGCTTTTGTTAACCGCTCACGATCAGTACTTGGGATTGAAACAGGCATCAGTTTATCTCGAATGAGGAACAGCGGCTAGTCTAGGACTATATGTTCACGTCTTGGGAGGCCGCTATTGCATTTTATCTTTTCAGTCTAAAACTTATTAGTTAATCTAAGTTTGCCCTGCAACCTAAGCAAATCATTTCAGCTACCTCTAACCGTCAATGCCCCAATGGCCAGTATGAATTCCTTGGTCCAGCGTTTGTGTTCCTGATACGTTTGATGATTCGAGGCATGGTAGGATTCCTGCAAAGAACACATATAGGGAAAAGCAAAAAGCTTGGCGATTTCGTCCAGCTTTTCTTCAGTTATATCCTCGTCTTCCAGCATATCGATCAGCGTTTCCGCGGCGATTCCGTTAAAATGGGAATAGAGGAACCATTCTTCCTCAGGAGCCTCAAGACTGAATCGGACGAATCCCTCGCGTATCCTATCGTAAGCAGTTAAAACGATACCTTTTTCCCAGATCGGTACGATATCCAGGTAAGGAATGGTTTCCCATGAACTAAAAATATAATAAGGATCGCGATAATCAGTTAATAAAGGGTGAACACCTTCTCCTCCTTTATCAAAAATTTGCATGACAGCATCGGGCAGATTCAATTGCTTTAACAACTGTCCGGCGGTCTCCTTGGTGTAACGGTTCATCGTTCAGCAATCGTCCTTTCATTATAATTAACATTAATAGATATCTTATTTGAGCGTCACCACTTGAGTCTAATACTTTATTTATCAGTCTACAACTTTATTTTCACAGAACAAAAAAAGAAGGGGTTTCCCCCCTCCTTTATTCAACCGTAACGCTCTTCGCCAAATTCCTTGGCTTATCGACGTCATTACCACGTGCAAGCGAAGCGTAGTAAGCCAACAACTGCAATGGAATGACAGACAATGCCGGGCTAAGCAGCGGGATCGTCTGCGGGATCTCCAACATTTGATCCACAGCTTTACCAAGCTCTGTCTCACCTGCGGTATGAATACCGAACACATACGCTCCGCGTGCTTTAACTTCCTTGATGTTGCTCACTGTTTTCTCAAATAGATCCGGCTGTGTCGCCAAGGCGATAACAGGAATACCCTCTTCGATCAGAGCCAGTGTACCATGCTTCAATTCACCTGATGGGTAAGCTTCGGAATGAATATATGAAATTTCCTTCAGCTTAAGCGAACCTTCCAAAACAACCGCATAATCGATGCCGCGGCCAATGAAGAACAGGTTATTGTGTGTAGCTATTTGCTCTGCGCATTCCTTGATCACTTCAGCATGCTCCAAAATCTGCTCAACCTTTTCTGGAAGCTGCTTTAGCTCTGCAACAACATCAGCGATATAAGCTTCATCCTGTGTTCCGAGCGTTTGCGCCAGGTACAATCCGAACAAATAAAAAGCGATAAGCTGCGAGGTATATGCTTTTGTAGAGGCTACCGCAATTTCCGGCCCTGCCCACGTTACGATCACATCATCCGCCTCGCGTGCTACGGAGCTGCCCACAACATTCGTAACGGCTACTACACGCGCACCGCAGCGTTTGGCTTCACGTAATGCGGCCAAAGTATCTGCTGTCTCTCCAGACTGGCTGACGACCACTACGAGTGTGTTAGGTGTGATAATCGGCGAGCGGTAACGATATTCCGAGGCTACATCGGTTTCCACTGGAATACGAGCCAGCTTTTCAATAATGCTTTTACCGACCATCCCTGCGTGATACGCCGTACCGCAAGCAACGATATGAACCTGTTGAATGGACTTGATGTACTCGTTAGTCATCTTTAATTCGTTCATGACAACCTTCTTGCCCGTTGGGTCGATTCGGCTGCCCATTGTATCGCGATAAGCCTTCGGCTGCTCATAAATTTCTTTTAGCATAAAATGATCAAATCCGGCTTTTTCAGCTGTAATAATATCCCAATCGACATGAAATAATTCCCGGGAAATAAAATTCCCCTCAAGCGTCATTAATTCGACACCCTCTGAGGTCAAAACTGCCATTTCACCATCGTTCAAAATATATACGTTGCGCGTGTGATCAAGAATTGCCGGAATATCGGATCCAATGAAATTCTCACCTTCACCAACACCAATAATTAAAGGACTGAAGAAACGGACTGCAACCAGCTTCTCAGGCTCATACTCCGTCAACACACCTAATGCAAAAGCACCGGTCATCCGGGTAATCGCCTTTTGCACTGCCTTGACGATATCACCTTCATAAAGACTGGATATAAGATGGGAGATCACTTCCGTGTCAGTCTCAGACACGAACACATGGCCTTGGGCCATTAATTCTTCTTTTAAAGTCATATAATTTTCGATGATCCCATTGTGGACCACAGAAAATTTGCGCGAATTGTCGGTATGCGGATGGGAGTTCACATCGGAAGGTTTACCGTGTGTTGCCCATCGCGTATGACCGATCCCAATTGAACCGGTTAATGGTGCCCCATCAAGCACAGCTTCCAAATTGGCCAATCTGCCCTTGGATTTAGTGATTTGCAATCCATCCTGCGTATATACGGCCACACCTGCGGAATCGTAACCGCGATATTCTAATTTCTTCAAGCCTTCAATCAATATATTTTGAGAATTACGTTTACCAACGTATCCAACAATACCACACATAGGGATAGAACCTCCTGCATATTTAAAAAAACGGATTATTCCGTAGATGTTATGACGTTCATCGGTCATGCTGGAGTCTTGTACACACAGTCACCCATGTGCTTTGCATTCCAACTTAACGGTAGAGCCGCTACCGGAAGGTCCCCGCCGAATATTCCGAACACCTTCACCTCGTCAACTTGCAAGCGGCTGCCTGCGGGACACCATCCATTCCAAGCCCGACATCTGTTCTTTGAACAGACTGTCTCTTAACGCTTGATTTGCCTGGCTATCTTCCCATGACACCCTCACAAGTTCTGGCGCTATTGATACGTAACCCCGATCCTCCTGTTCCTTCCTGAATAAAAAGCTTATTAACATCTTATTCATTTTATGCGTAGAGTGCAACACTATTTTTCTTTTAAATTCCGACAATCTCAGCGACAAAAGCCCTCTAATGGCAAGCATTAGAGGGCTTTCGACCCCATTCTCCATAAGTATTTATCCACAAGCCTATAAACCTTGTGGGATCAAGTAAACTTTAGGAAAGCTCTTTTTCAATAATCGCTGCCAAATCGTCTACATAAGCCTCAACCTGAATCTTATCCGGTCCTTCAGCCATTACACGAATCAGCGATTCCGTTCCCGAAGGTCTCACCAGTACACGACCATTATCGCCAAGCTCTTGCTCGACTTTCAGGATCGCCTGCTCAATAACGGGGTTCCCCTGCCACTTACTCTTATCCTTTACTCTGACATTAACGAGCTTTTGGGGATATTTACGCATAATTTGCTTCATTTCCGTTAGCTTTTTGCCGGACAACACCAAAGTATCCATCAACTGCAATGCGGTCAAAATACCATCGCCGGTGGTGTTATAGTCAAGGAAAATCACATGCCCAGATTGTTCGCCACCCAGGTTATAGCCATTCTTACGCATTTCCTCCATCACATAACGGTCACCTACCGCCGTTTTGGCAGCCTTCATACCTACCGCTTCAATGCCTTTAAAAAATCCGATATTGCTCATCACCGTCGTCACAATCGTACTTTGCTGTAATTGCCCGGATTGATTCAAGGCATGCCCGCAAATGCTGAGAATATAATCCCCATCCACTTCCTCACCGGTTTCATCAATCGCGATTAAGCGGTCTGCATCCCCGTCAAAAGCAAAGCCAATGAATGCGCCATGCTCCAGCACTGCTTTTTGCAAGGCTTCTGGATGGGTAGACCCACAATGATCATTTATATTGCATCCGTTCGGCTCAGCGCCTACAGTAATGACCTCAGCGCCCAAAGCCTCGAATACTTTGGGTGCAAGCTCATAGGCAGCTCCATGCGCACAATCCAGCACGATTTTATAGCCTTGAAAAGAGGACTTAACACTCGCCTGCACATAATCCAGATACGCATATTTAGCCTGTTCGTCGTCCACAGCCGTGCCGAGATTAGCACCCGTTGGCCGCGGCAATTCATCTTGTTCCGCATCCATTAACCGTTCGATTTCAAGCTCGGTTTCATCGGACAGCTTAAAGCCATCCCCACCAAAAAACTTGATGCCATTATCCTCAACCGGATTGTGTGATGCCGAAATCATCACACCTGCATCCGCTTTTAGCTTACGTGTCAAATAGGCAATTCCCGGTGTCGATACAATGCCAATACGTATGACATTAGCGCCGATCGATAATAGTCCCGCTACCAACGCAGCCTCCAGCATCGAGCCGGATATACGTGTATCACGCCCGATAATAACTGTGGGCTTGTCAACCTGCCCTGCCAGCACATAACCCCCGCAGCGGCCTATTTTATAGGCTAGTTCAGCCGTTAATTCCTGATTTGCAATCCCCCGTACACCATCGGTTCCGAAATATTTCCCCATTTATTTGCTGTCTCCTTCAATTATCGTTTCGTAACATTCGTTATTTTTTGGCACTGATCTCGACTGTAGCTTTAAAATCCTGCGGCGTACTCTTTTTAATAAACGTAGGCAGATTCCAGCTTACAGGGATTTCATAGCGGCCAGGTGGCATATTGCTCACATCCAGAATGGCCTGAACATCCTGCACCTTCACCTTATCCAGTATCGCCGGTGCGCCTTCAGCAATAAAATTAATTTTCCCCGTTTCGGGAAGCATGACCTTCGTATCGAACCCATCATTTTGACCGACGATGGACAGAGGTACCTGCTCAAGGTTTTTTGTAGCGGAGGCTACGATATTGATTTTCACCTCTACCTTGGCAGGGTCCAGCTGAGTCGCCTTATTCCGCAGCGGAATATCCAGATTCAACGTGTATTCCTTTTCTTCCTTTAAGTCAGCGAGATTAATATTAGGACCCTCATAAAACTCCAAGCGGTTCAATACATCCTGTGTCCCGAATACCGTTACTTTATCTACGTTTTGCACCAGAGAAGCAACACTGAATCCCTTGGGAGGTTCACCCGACAGCTTCAGCTGTAAGGGCACCGTCGTAAATGGACTTGTAATCGGAACCTCCACTTCGACAACAGCCGGATTGATGGTAGCTAACTCCATTGTTTTGCCTGTCTTGTCGTAAGCGACCAACTTGGCTTTATTCGACACAGCCGATTGTGCTTTCTCCACATTCACCTCGGCTCTGACCGATTCTACAGCATCTATGCTTCCACTGGGGAGCGTTACCGTCACTTTATTCGGTTTAACAATAGGCTGCCCCGCCTTTAAGCCCACAGCAGGCATACCTGTTACATTAATCGTTACTGGCATCTGCTTATTCGACTTCTCATCGATGACGACTTTCGCGTTAGGAGGGCTGACTCTCACCGTAACACCGCTTGGAAAACCAACGGGGGTCAAAGGAACAATCCGCTCACCCTTACCCAAATTCGTCAAATCGACCTCTACCGAATATTTGCTGAGCATTGCCTTTTTTAAAGCCGCTTCCTTGCCGCTTAATGTCACAATAACTTCGGCAGGGTCCATCGTTTGCACATAAAATTGATTACTATCGTATTTAGGCGTTACCGTTACATTGGAAATTTGTTCTTCCCTTACCCCATTATTACTCGTTCCTGGCAAGGTGTTATCTTCCATATGTACCACAGCCCATAATAAAATGCCGATAACAAGCGCCAAAATTTTAACTACATTTGTATTACGCAGCCACCGATCCATATTACCATAACCTCCATTTCCAAATGGAGTTTTTTTCCTTGGTCTTGTTCTTGTTTTTCAGCTCTTCAAAAAGCTTGGAAAGCAAGGCTTCTTCCTTAATATCACGAATAATATGACCATTAAGCGCCAACGAAATTTGACCGGTTTCCTCCGATACAATCACACATACAGCGTCCGATACCTCACTCATCCCAATCGCCGCCCGATGTCGGGTACCGAGCTCTTTGCTTATAAACGGATTCTCCGACAGCGGCAGGTAACATCCCGCAGCCATCAAACGATTATTGCGCACGAGCACCGCCCCATCATGCAAAGGAGTATTCGGTATGAAAATATTAATTAGCAGCTCCGAGCTGATATGTGACTCTATAGCAATTCCAGACTCAATATAGTCATTCAAACCGGTTTCCCGTTCAAACACGATAATAGCCCCGATTTTACGGCGAGCCAAATAATCTACAGCCTTGATGACCTCACCGACCCGCTTATTCAGCTCGTTGTCTGTCTCTGTAGGTGTCCGACTGAACAGCGCACCCCGACCCAACTGCTCCAATGCACGACGCAGCTCCGGCTGAAATATGATAATGACCGCCAGTACCCCGAAGGTAAACATCTGATTCATCATCCATTGAAGCGTGCTCAGCTTGAACCAGGTACTTAGTGCCCAAGTCACAACAACGACGAAGATCCCTTTTAATAGTTGAATCGCCCTTGTTCCACGTACAAGTAAAATCAGCTTATATATGACGTAGCTTACAATGAGTATATCTATAATATCTTTTATGTTGATGGCTGTTATATAGTCCATCGTATCTGCCCCCAAACGACACGCGGCTTGATTGTTTCTTGAATGTTTTTTGATGATCCTTAAATCATACCATAATATGAGGAAAAATCCTCCCTTTCAAGATATCTTTAAGGAAGGATTTTTGAAATGATCCATATGTCCTATTTGACCTGTGATATCTTGGATGCCAAACCGTTCATTTTAAACCATAACCAGCCAAAAGCTTCATCTATTTGTGTAATTTGACCCGATATATGAGCCGTTGAAGCGAGAATGACTGATCCTTGAACAACAACAATATCCCCTTCAATATCTCCATCTACCTGCAGCTTGCCGTTTTCGACCATAATATTGCCTGCAACCTTTTTCCCGACAGGTACATATACGGTGTTGCCCTGGATGACGACGGATTGAAGATCCGTACCTTTTACGATAAGCTCCGAGTTCTCATTCCACATGGACATGAAGCTGCCCGTCATCACAAGTACGAATACAGCAGCCACAGAGATACCTGGATGATTCCGTATCCACTGCCTCCAGACGCTTCTTTGCTTCATCGGAGGTAAAGCCGCCATGATCCTTTCCGTTAGTCCGGCAGAGGCCTCTACGCGGGGCCAAGACTGAATAAGAGCCTCGACTCGCTCCAACTGCTGGAGCCGCATCTTACAGGTTGGACAGGTCAGCAGGTGCTCCTTAAGCTGTAAAGCTTCCGAACCCTTAAGACTGCCGTCCATATATTCATGTATCAAAGGGAGGGCTTCCTTGCAATCCATAGCGAGCCACTCCTTTCCGTTTACATAGTTACTGTGTAATACATACGTAAATGCGCGCAAGATGTTTCAAAAATAAGTTTACAAAACCCGCTCCAACTTTTTCCTCAAAAATTCCCGCCCCCGGTGTAGACGTGTTTTGATTGTAGTCACTGGCATGGACAATACATCACTGATCTCCTGAAGAGACAAATCCTGCAAATACCGCAAAATCACAACCGATTTGTATTTCTCCGGCAAAGAATCTATTGATTTACGAATTTCCGTTTGCGTTTCGGATAAGACAACCTGCTCATCAGGTGTATCCTCAAGACTGGGCAGCGTTGAATACCAATCGGTACCTTCACCATCCTTCATTTCCGCATCCAGGGAGTAAGTGGCTTTACGTTTGCGGAGACGATCGATACAAAGATTCGTTCCGATCCTATAAATCCATGTCGAAAACTTCTGAAACTCATCATACCTGTCGAGGTTGGTAAACACCCTAAGGAATGTTTCCTGCACAATTTCCTCTGCCTCATGTCTGCTATGCAGCATTCTGTAGGCAAGATGGAAAATTTTATCCTTATATAGCTCCACCAGCTCGGCAAAAGCAGCTCTGTCTCCCTTACGAGCTAATTTGGCGAGCCTCACATCCATCTGCTCCAACCGACATTCCTCCAAACTTCCGATCCACAACCTACATCGTTCATGCGCTTGATTCCGGAATCTTCAGGACACTTTGCGTTTCTCGGCTACTACAATTCCTGTCAATATTAAGAGCATACCAAACCATTGTACACCATGTACAGCTTCATTCAAAAAGAACAATGAAGCCACAATACCGACAGGTAATTCCATAGCTCCAAGCATCGCTGCCAAGGTACTACCGATCCGTGGTATTCCTACCATAAATGCGATCGTAGGCAGCGCTTGACCCAATCCGCCGAGTCCTACTCCCCATAATAGCAGTGCCCCTCCTCCAGCTTGAAAAAAAACTACCGGCGGATAAATCAGATACAATAAAGGTAGTGAACCGGTAATCATAACAGCCGATTTCATAAAAGGGTGCAGATGTGTCTCCATCCTGCCAGCCATGAATAGAAAGAAGCCGTAAGTCATTGCGGCCCCAATCCCGCAAATAATGCCCAAATAAGTGAATCGGCTCCAATCTGCCTCGAAAGCCTCCACAGCACATAACGTCCCTAACATAATCATAATTACGGCTAACCACTGATTACGTTCCGGCCATTTGCGATTGGCTATCGAATCCATCACGATCGTTATCCAGGTAAACTGAAACAATAGGACGATGGCAACCGTCGCATCCATTTCCGACAGAGCTGTGTTATAGAGAAGTGTTGAAGCGGTTAAACCAAACATACCGACTAACGACAGCTTGATCCATGGACCCTTGAATGGATTTCCCCATGCTTGTCGCTGAAGCAGCACGAGCAGCCATAATAAAGCCGCACCTGCCGTCATTTGACTCGCTGTAATCTGAAACTCGTTCCAACCGTCTTGGTATGCCATTTTAATTAGCGGAGACAAAAGTCCGTAGCTTGAAGCTCCTACGATGACCAGCACAATCGCAAACCATCTTGAATTCAAGCCTCAATCCTCCTTACGTTTACCTGAAAAGCATCCAACACGACTTAAAAAAAAGCCAGGCAGCTCAATCTCAGGCTACCTGACTCTACAATGAGCAGACGATAAATGATGTTTGTTATGTCTTGCCTGCTGCTTATCCTATCGTTATCCCGACTAAACGTTGATCAGCCAGTATTCCTTAGTCCTGCAGCGATACCATTAATCGTTAACAATACTTCGCGTATGAGCAGCGTATCATCCTCATCACGTTCTCTTTCCGCCCTTAGCTCTGTTACGAGCTGAACCTGTAAATAGCTTAACGGATCTACGTAAGGGTTACGAAGTCGGATTGATTCTTGAATGACCGGCACATTATCCAAAATTTCTTGCTGGCCGCTAATCTTCAAAATCAAATCAGACGTCTTTTCGTATTCTTCCTTGATTTCATTAAAAATACGCTCTGCGATAGCAGCATCCTTGATCATACTGCCGTACTCCTTCGCGATCAACAAATCTGCTTTGGCCATTGCCATTTGCAGATTATCAATCAAGGAACGGAAGAACGACCAATTTTCGTACATATCTTTCATAATCGTCAGGTTTTCTTCTTTACCTTGGTAGAAGCTGTAGAGACCCGTACCGGCTGCATACCAAGCTGGAAGCAGGTAACGGCTTTGTGTCCAGGCAAATACCCAAGGAATGGCGCGAAGATCTTCGAATCGATCACTATTTTTACGCTTCGATGGACGAGAGCCAATATTAAGCTCTCCAAGCTCCGGAAGTGGTGTAGACTCTTTAAAGAAGGTCAGGAAATCCGGGTCACGGAAAATCAAGTCCTGATACTTCGTTTGCGCCTTTTCCGAAATATCGCGCATAATCGTTTCCCACTGCTCCTCAGACTCTTCAATCTGTGGATTCCGAGCATTCAGCGCCGCTATGAGCAATGCTGAGGTTGCTTGCTCCAAGCTGCGATAAGCTATGCCCTTCATCGAATAACGGGAGGATAATACCTCTCCTTGCTCCGTTATCTTAATGCCTCCACCAATCGTATCGGCTGGTTGTGCCAAAATGCTGCGGTTCAATGGCATTCCTCCACGTCCGAGCGCTCCGCCGCGGCCATGGAAAAACTTCAGCTTCACGCCATTTTCAGACGCGGCCTCTGTAATCGAGCGCAGTGCCACTCTCAGCTCCCAGTTTGCTGTAATCACACCGCCGTCTTTATTGCTGTCGGAATAGCCCAGCATGATTTCCTGCAAGTGATTCGTGCTAACCAAGCTGTTCCGATATGCCGGGATTTGGTACAACGTCCTCATAATATCAGGCGCAGCATGCAAATCATCAATCGTTTCAAACAGGGGTACGGACTGCAGCGTGCATGTCACAGAACCATCGGCTTCCTGACGGTATAAGCCAGCTTCTTTACCGAACACAAGTACCTCCAGCAAATCACTGGCAGCCTCTGCCATACTGATCAAATAGCTGGACACACAGTTCAAACCAAACTCCTGCTGTGCTTGCTTCACAACGCGGTATACATTCAAACATTCCTGAGTTGATTCTGAATAGTCCATGTATGGTGTAGTAATCGGTCTTGGTTCCGTTAATAAACCACTCAGCAGCTTGATCTTATCTTCCTCAGCGAGTGCCGAATAATCCGGACAAATGCTCATTTTTGCTAAGATTTCTGTCATAGCTGCTTCGTGCTCTTTACTGTGCTGCCTAATATCCAATGAAGCCAAGTGGAAGCCAAACAATTCAACCTGACGAATCAATTTAACGACATAATCATCGGCAATGAAATCGGCAAAATGATTACGCAAGCTGCGATCAATAATTTTTAAATCCGCAAGAAATTCAACAGGTGAATTGTATTTTTGCAAACTATTAATGGATGAATCGGCAGCATTACGGATTTTTTGGAGCATGTAGACAATTTTGATGCGATAAGGTTCTTTTTCATTGCGCCATACTTCATGATTGCGCAGATCCAGATGCTCACGATCCACCTGAATCGAATCGAGCAATTCCTGAGTAACCTCTACAATATTTTTGCTAAAGCTTAAATGCGTGGTGAATTCATTCAACAGCTCATCGTATTTTTGAAGGGCCAGCTTGCGGTGAAGCGTAAGTGTTTCCCATGTAACTTTGGAAGTTACCGACGGATTGCCATCACGATCTCCACCAATCCATGAACCGAATTTCATATAGATAGGCGCATGCCAGGATTGTTCAGGGTAATAAATTTGCAGACAACGTTCCAGCTCCTGATACACCTCTGGAAGCACGTCAAACAACGTTTCATCGAAGTAGTACAATCCATTGTGCACCTCATCGATAACCGTTGGCTTACGATCTCTCAGCTCGTCCGTCTGCCATAGAGTAATAACCTCACCCATGAGCTTATCACGAAGCTGCTCCCGTTCCCGGAAGGTCAAATTAGGGTTGTCCAATTCCATCACTTGATTGGCGATGCGTTGATGAATATCCAATACGGCACGTCGTGTTGCTTCTGTAGGATGTGCCGTCATAACCAGTTCCAACGAAATACCTTGCAGCATTTCCTGTACTTCGACTGCGTTAATCTGTTGGTTTTTGAGATCGCGTACTACATCTTCAATAGAACCAGGCTGTACATTTTCGCCAGCCGAACGTTCATAGTCACGTTTTCTGCGAATACGGTGATTCTGCTCAGCAATATTAATCAGTTGAAAATAAATCGCAAAAGCCCGGATCACCTGATGTCTCTTTTCCGGTGCCAGTGACGTGATCGTTTCTTTAAATTCGTCATACATCTCCGTGGAGTATTGAGCACGCAGATTTTTACTCATTTCTCTAATATTCTCTACAATGACCAGTAACTCATTGCCGCCTTGATGAACCAGCACTTCACCTAAAATATGTCCGAGAAATCGAACATCTCTACGCAGTAGGTTATTCGCAGTATTTTTGTTGATCGAACTGTTTGAATCCGACATGGTTCCCCTCCTGAGGCTTGCTTCACATAGCAATTTTCTTTGTAATGTCTTAGACCATAATGAGTATTTTAACACAACAGTACGCTGATATATAGTTTATTTATAGAGAAAATAAAAAAAGACCCGTTGGGTCTTGTTGTGATTGAATATGGAGCGGGTAAGGGGAATCGAACCCCTGCTATCAGCTTGGAAGGCTGAAGTTCTACCATTGAACTACACCCGCTTACGTAAATCTCAAAAGCATTTAAAAAATAATGGTCGGGACGACACGATTTGAACATGCGACCCCCTGGTCCCAAACCAGGTGCTCTACCAAGCTGAGCTACGTCCCGATGGTATATGAGGCTGCTTAACTCAGCTAACTTCATAAGCTTGAATATCAAATTGTGAGCTAATAAACTAAATGGCGCGCCCTGAGAGATTCGAACTCCCGGCCTTTTGATTCGTAGTCAAACGCTCTATCCAGCTGAGCTAAGGGCGCCTATCAAGTTATTAATGGAGCGGAAGACGGGAATCGAACCCGCGACCCTCGCCTTGGCAAGGCGATGCTCTACCGCTGAGCCACTTCCGCAAAATACTGCGCGTAGAGGGACTTGAACCCCCACGGTCGCCCGCTAGATCCTAAGTCTAGTGCGTCTGCCAATTCCGCCATACGCGCGCATTGTGTTAATGGTGAGACATGTAGGATTCGAACCTACGACACCCTGATTAAAAGTCAGGTGCTCTACCAACTGAGCTAATGTCTCATACTATGGCTGGGGATCTAGGATTCGAACCTAGGGATGACGGAGTCAAAGTCCGTTGCCTTACCGCTTGGCTAATCCCCAATAATCGAAGTTAAAACTGGTGCCGCCGAGAGGACTTGAACCCCCAACCTACTGATTACAAGTCAGTTGCTCTACCAGTTGAGCTACAGCGGCTTAGTGAACCGTGTGATTGAACCAATGGGCTCTCTGATAGAATACCGAACCTCAAGGCTGAATTACGCGTCCAATATTATGAAATTAAAATATGGTGACCCGTAGGGGACTCGAACCCCTGTTACCTCCGTGAAAGGGAGGTGTCTTAACCACTTGACCAACGGGCCTTACACTGGAGCTTCCAACCGGAATCGAACCGGTGACCTCATCCTTACCATGGATGCACTCTACCGACTGAGCTATGGAAGCAAGTGGCTCCCCGAACAGGACTCGAACCTGTGACAACTCGATTAACAGTCGAGTGCTCTACCAACTGAGCTATCAGGGAATATTAAGCTTGGCGACGTCCTACTCTCCCAGAACCCTGCGGTTCAAGTACCATTGGCGCTGGAGGGCTTAACGGTCGTGTTCGAGATGGGAACGCGTGGTTCCCCTCCGCCATCATCACCAAACTATTCAAGGTTTGCACCCTGAAAACTAGATCCGAAACTTACACTTTACGCTTGAGCAGCGCGTCTCACTCGCTTTCGCTTGCAAGACTCTTTATTTGGATAAGCCCTCGACCGATTAGTATTCGTCAGCTCCATACCTTGCGGCACTTCCACCCCGAACCTATCTACCTCATCGTCTATAAGGGGTCTTACTAATTGGGAAATCTCATCTTGAGGGGGGCTTCGCGCTTAGATGCTTTCAGCGCTTATCCCTTCCGTACGTAGCTATCCAGCCGTGCTCCTGGCGGAACAACTGGTACACCAGCGGTACGTCCATCCCGGTCCTCTCGTACTAAGGACAGCTCCTCTCAAATTTCCTGCGCCCACGACAGATAGGGACCGAACTGTCTCACGACGTTCTGAACCCAGCTCGCGTACCGCTTTAATGGGCGAACAGCCCAACCCTTGGGACCTACTTCAGCCCCAGGATGCGATGAGCCGACATCGAGGTGCCAAACCTCCCCGTCGATGTGGACTCTTGGGGGAGATAAGCCTGTTATCCCCAGGGTAGCTTTTATCCGTTGAGCGATGGCCCTTCCATTCGGTACCACCGGATCACTAAGCCCGACTTTCGTCCCTGCTCGACCTGTTTGTCTCGCAGTCAAGCTCCCTTGTGCCTTTACACTCTGCGAATGATTTCCAACCATTCTGAGGGAACCTTAGGGCGCCTCCGTTACATTTTAGGAGGCGACCGCCCCAGTCAAACTGCCCACCTGACACGGTCCCTGCACCGGATTACGGTGCGAGGTTAGAACTCGGATACGATCAGGGTGGTATCCCAACGTCGCCTCCACACAAGCTGGCGCTCATGCTTCTTTGGCTCCCACCTATCCTGTACAGATCGTACCCAAGTTCAATATCAAGCTGCAGTAAAGCTCCATGGGGTCTTTCCGTCTTGTCGCGGGTAACCTGCATCTTCACAGGTAGTAAAATTTCACCGGATCTCTCGTTGAGACAGCGCCCAAGTCGTTACGCCATTCGTGCGGGTCAGAATTTACCTGACAAGGAATTTCGCTACCTTAGGACCGTTATAGTTACGGCCGCCGTTTACTGGGGCTTCGGTTCATAGCTTCACCTTGCGGTTAACCACTCCCCTTAACCTTCCAGCACCGGGCAGGCGTCAGCCCGTATACTTCGCCTTACGGCTTCGCACAGACCTGTGTTTTTGCTAAACAGTCGCTTGGGCCTTTTCACTGCGGCCCCCTCGGGCTATTCACCCTACCGAGGCACCCCTTCTCCCGAAGTTACGGGGTCATTTTGCCGAGTTCCTTAACGAGAGTTCTTCCGCGCGCCTTAGCATACTCTGCTCGCCCACCTGTGTCGGTTTGCGGTACGGGCACCTTCTCCCTGGCTAGAGGCTTTTCTTGGCAGCTTGAACTCATGACCTTCGCTACTGCAATTTTCGCTCCCCATCACAGCTCAGCCTTATCGATGTGCGGATTTGCCTACACACCAGCCTCGCTGCTTGGACGGACATCCATCAGTCCGCGTCACTATCCTTCTGCGTCACCCCATTGCTCATAACGGTTCACGGTGGTACTGGAATTTCAACCAGTTGTCCATCCACTACGCCTTTCGGCCTCGCGTTAGGTCCCGACTTACCCTGAGAGGACGAGCCTTCCTCAGGAACCCTTAGGCTTTCGGCGGACAAGATTCTCACTTGTCTTTTCGTTACTTATACCGGCATTCTCACTTGTGTAGTGTCCAGCGCTCCTTACGGTACACCTTCAACCTCTACACAACGCTCCCCTACCCAAGAACAATTACTTGTTCGAGCCATAGCTTCGGTGGCAGGTTTAGCCCCGTTACATTTTCGGCGCAGAGTCACTCGACCAGTGAGCTATTACGCACTCTTTCAATGGTGGCTGCTTCTAAGCCAACATCCTGGTTGTCTGGGCAACTCCACATCCTTTCCCACTTAACCTGCACTTGGGGACCTTAGCTGATGGTCTGGGCTGTTTCCCTCTTGACCATGGATCTTAGCACTCACGGTCTGACTCCCGGATAAAAGTCTGTGGCATTCGGAGTTTGACTGGACTTGGTAACCCTTGGCGGGCCCCGCACCCAATCAGTGCTCTACCTCCACGACTCTCAACTCCGAGGCTAGCCCTAAAGCTATTTCGGGGAGAACCAGCTATCTCCGAGTTCGATTGGAATTTCTCCGCTACCCCCACCTCATCCCCGCATTTTTCAACATGCGTGGGTTCGGGCCTCCAGTGCGTGTTACCGCACCTTCACCCTGGGCAGGGGTAGATCACACGGTTTCGGGTCTACGTCCACGTACTCAAGCGCCCTATTCAGACTCGCTTTCGCTGCGGCTCCGGCTCTTCACCTTAACCTTGCACGGGAACGTAACTCGCCGGTTCATTCTACAAAAGGCACGCCATCACCCATAAACGGGCTCTGACTTTTTGTAAGCACACGGTTTCAGGTTCTATTTCACTCCGCTCCCGCGGTTCTTTTCACCTTTCCCTCACGGTACTGCTTCACTATCGGTCACTAGGGAGTATTTAGCCTTGGCAGATGGTCCTGCCGGATTCCCACGAGGTTTCACGTGTCTCGCGGTACTCGGGATCCGTCTACAGGTGTCGCAGATTTTCGGTTACGGGATTGTTACCCTCTGTGATGAGCCTTTCCAGACTGCTTCACCTATTCTGCTAACCCGATGTTGACGTCCCACAACCCCTAAGAGCAAGCTCTTAGGTTTGGGCTGTTCCGCGTTCGCTCGCCGCTACTGACGGAATCACTTTTGTTTTCTTCTCCTGAGGGTACTTAGATGTTTCAGTTCCCCTCGTATGCCTCCTATGTAGCTATGTATTCACTACATGGTACATGAGCATTACCTCATGCGGGTTCCCCCATTCGGACATCCCCGGATCAAAGCCTGCTTACGGCTCCCCGAGGCATTTCGTCGTTCGCCACGTCCTTCTTCGGCTCCTAGTGCCTAGGCATCCTCCGTGTGCTCTTATTAGCTTAACCAATTCCGCTAATAAGTTCGATTCCGAAGAATCGATCTATTTGGATGTTACTCAACCGAAGTTAAGTAACGCTGCTCTAAACATTTGTTTCGTTTCGGTATCTAGTTTTCAAGGAACAAGCTTTACAGAGAGAAAGTTTATCCTCTCAAAACTGATCAACGAGTGAGCGTTGTTGTTGCCATTGGCAACTTGTATTACTGATACGCTTCGTTTGCAGAAGCAATATCTCCATAGAAAGGAGGTGATCCAGCCGCACCTTCCGATACGGCTACCTTGTTACGACTTCACCCCAATCATCTACCCCACCTTCGGCGGCTGGCTCCCTTGCGGGTTACCCCACCGACTTCGGGTGTTGTAAACTCTCGTGGTGTGACGGGCGGTGTGTACAAGACCCGGGAACGTATTCACCGCGGCATGCTGATCCGCGATTACTAGCAATTCCGACTTCATGCAGGCGAGTTGCAGCCTGCAATCCGAACTGAGACCGGCTTCTAAAGATTCGCTCCACCTCGCGGTTTCGCTTCCCGTTGTACCGGCCATTGTAGTACGTGTGTAGCCCAGGTCATAAGGGGCATGATGATTTGACGTCATCCCCGCCTTCCTCCGGTTTGTCACCGGCAGTCGATCTAGAGTGCCCAACTCAATGCTGGCAACTAAATCCAAGGGTTGCGCTCGTTGCGGGACTTAACCCAACATCTCACGACACGAGCTGACGACAACCATGCACCACCTGTCTCCAATGCTCCGAAGAGGGCACCTATCTCTAGGTGTTACATCGGGATGTCAAGACCTGGTAAGGTTCTTCGCGTTGCTTCGAATTAAACCACATACTCCACTGCTTGTGCGGGTCCCCGTCAATTCCTTTGAGTTTCACTCTTGCGAGCGTACTCCCCAGGCGGAGTGCTTACTGTGTTAACTTCGGCACCGCGGGTATTGAAACCCCCGACACCTAGCACTCATCGTTTACGGCGTGGACTACCAGGGTATCTAATCCTGTTTGCTCCCCACGCTTTCGCGCCTCAGCGTCAGTTACGGTCCAGAAAGTCGCCTTCGCCACTGGTGTTCCTCCACATCTCTACGCATTTCACCGCTACACGTGGAATTCCACTTTCCTCTCCCGCACTCCAGTCACCCAGTTTTCGATGCGACCCGGGGTTGAGCCCCGGAATTAAACACCAAACTTAAATGACCGCCTGCGCGCGCTTTACGCCCAATAATTCCGGACAACGCTTGCCCCCTACGTATTACCGCGGCTGCTGGCACGTAGTTAGCCGGGGCTTTCTTCTCAGGTACCGTCAATCCAGGAGCAGTTACTCTCCTGGCCTTTCTTCCCTGGCAACAGAGCTTTACGATCCGAAAACCTTCATCACTCACGCGGCGTTGCTCCGTCAGACTTGCGTCCATTGCGGAAGATTCCCTACTGCTGCCTCCCGTAGGAGTCTGGGCCGTGTCTCAGTCCCAGTGTGGCCGTTCACCCTCTCAGGTCGGCTACGCATCGTCGCCTTGGTGAGCCGTTACCTCACCAACTAGCTAATGCGCCGCAGGCCCATCTACAGGTCACAGATTGCTCCGTGTTTCTTGATTCAGACATGCGTCTCAATCACCTATCCGGTCTTAGCTACCGTTTCCGGTAGTTATCCCGATCCTGTAGGCAGGTTGCCTACGTGTTACTCACCCGTCCGCCGCTAACTGTTCCCGAAGGAACAATCCGCTCGACTTGCATGTATTAGGCACGCCGCCAGCGTTCGTCCTGAGCCAGGATCAAACTCTCCATTAAGGTAGAACTTTGATTTGTACTCATTCCTTGCTGACGAGAATTTGCATTCTCTTGTACTGCTATTTTCTCACTCGTTGATTCAGTTTTCAAAGGACAATCTGTTAAAACTTCATTTTGCACCAACATTTTCATTAAATGTTATTAATCATTTAATTTTAGCGGCGACTTTTTTAATATACCACACTGACCTACTTCGATGCAAGCTTTTTTTTGAAATTAACGATAACAGGCTTGATCTTGTTGGTTTTATGCTTGTACCGTTTTTAGCGGCGAGATGTAATGTATCATACCCCTGCTGTATAAGTCAAGCAATTCATTTCAATTATTTTAACGTTGCATTTTATTCCTCGCATATTTGGAGATTTCTCTGGGCGAAGCCAGTCTTGCATACATTCGAAAAATTACTTTGTAACGGGATTCAATCGCTTTCTTGATTTCATTATCCAATTTTTTATCATTTAAGTCGAACAGCATTTCATCCAATTCTTTTTTTAACACGTAGTCGAGCTCACTGCATTCCCTTGCATTAAACAAAAAACCGAGCATTAGCCTTAATGCCCCTTTCATCTGAAGTTATCCTGACCATCTGAAGACGCCAAAAAGCATGCAATGTTAAAGCACTGGTCCATCCAAATTCACTTCGCGCTTTAAACCTGCATGCCTAAGCCAGTTAAGCAGCTCGTCTGCTTTACTGTTATGCACATATTTAGTTTTTTTATGCGGTATACGCGTTAACTTTTTACAAGCCAGTAGGTAAATGTACTTTCGATCAGCGCAGCTACAGTCAATGTAACAACAAGCACGAGCACGACAGGGCCTATCGCCTTAGCAAAGCCGAGCAGCTCTTCCTTATAAGCATTCGGTCTATTCGGGCTAATCAGGGCAGCTAAAGACTTCATCATTAGAACACCCAAACGCATACCAAACGCAGCTGCAATGATGATCGCCGGAATTTCAAGAATCCCGTGAGGGACGATTCCTTTTAAAACAAAGAGCAGCGATTCCTTATGGGCAGACAAAGCTCCGATATAACCGAGCAGCAATCCGTTCGTTAGCAAAAAAAACAAAGGTAATATCCCAAAAAAAGCGCCTAATACGATGACAAGCATCGTCTTCAATACATTATTCCAAAAAATCAGCCAGAACATTGACCATTGCGGATTCGGTTTGTCAGCCATCGATTGTGTCAGCTGCTCCAAGGCTTTTAACTGTGATTCAATAAAAGTCTGGAATGATTCCGAAAATCCCGCTCCAAGTATCATCCCAACAACAAAGACAAGCGTCGCCGCGATAAAATAATGCTTCATTAGCTTAAGCTGTATTCTTATATTATTCATGCTTTCTCATCTCCCTACGATTGTTCTATGGTTTCACAAGTAGTAGCCAAGCTCTTATCATATCTTCCTTGTCCCAGCATACACTGTATTAAATGCAAAATATACAAGCCCTTCTTGGTAAGCAGGGCTGCCGGGAGGTTAGGTTCATGAATTATTTTTATGTGGTGAACGGGAAAAAAATTAAGCAAGTTTTTATTATTGCTGTAGCGATCATTTTTGCAATTGGTATTATTTATTCAGAGCGAGATCAAGTGACAGTCTTTTCGCAAAGTGAACCCGCAGCTATTTACAGTGTACAAACCGAGAAAAAGTGGATAGCACTTACGTTTGACATCAGCTGGGGGGACAAACGAACCGAACCAATCCTCAAAATTTTGGAGGACAAAGGAGTAAAGAACGCTACTTTTTTCCTCTCTTCACCCTGGAGTAAAGATCATCCGGAGATGGTGCAGCGAATTGTCAAAGGTGGATGGGAGGTTGGGAGTCACGGGCATAAGCATGTCAACTACAGCAGCCTCAACGACGATGAGATTCGGACACAAATACAAACAGCCAACCAAATCTTAAACCAGGTTACGGGTAAAAATCCGAATCTGATCCGCTTACCTAACGGTGATTTTGACAAAAGAGTGCTGCGCATCGCTAACGAGCTTAATTACACGGTCATCCAATGGGATACAGATTCTATGGATTGGATGAATAAAGGCGTCGATAATATTATTAATCGTGTTGTATCCAAGGCTCACCCCGGAGACATCGTACTTATGCATGCCAGCGACTCTGTCAAGCAAACTCACGAAGCGCTGCCCGTCATTATCGATCAGCTTCGCGCCAAAGGCTATGAGTTC
This sequence comes from Paenibacillus sp. FSL H8-0034, assembly GCF_038000305.1. Taxonomy (NCBI): domain Bacteria; kingdom Bacillati; phylum Bacillota; class Bacilli; order Caryophanales; family Paenibacillaceae; genus Paenibacillus; species Paenibacillus sp. FSL H8-0034. The sequence goes on along the minus strand of NZ_JBBOBS010000001.1, from coordinate 806,096 downwards.
GTTACGGTCAGTGAGCTGATGAAGCAAACAGAAGTTCGCAACAAACCACCCGTGGAAGACCAAGCCATGAAACAGCTGCAATAATTCAGGGTCGACTAATAGAAATTAAGAAGAGCCGTCACAGCGGCTCTTTGTTTGTTTTTAGCACTTTCGATAAAATCAATATTTGCCATGCATTGCAAGCAAGCAAAGGGATCATCATAAAGAGAGTTGAAGCTGCACTATTAAGCCTGAGCGCTGGTACTGCTTCGATGGCCGTAACGGCTGTCATAAAAAATAACGTAGGGATAAATCCATTCCTGTTCGTCAGCTTCACCTTCCACCAAGACGTGGAGAACGCGACAACAAGTAAAATAAGCGGCAGCAGCATGTAGGTAAGCCAGCTCTCTTGCGCATCTTCATGTCTTAGAAACACCAAATCGACCAAGGCAATAAGGACACAGATCAACTGCAGTGTATCTGTAATCCATTTAGCTCTTATCATGCCCATCACTATAAAACGAACAATCAAGTAAGAGAAAAAACCCATTTGACTGAGAACGCTGATCATGGCACCACCAAGCAGCATCGTCACCATGTTAAAACCAATTTCGTTACCATTAAGCACACTTATCTTCTGATCGGTGGACTGTAGAATAAAACCGATAATTAAAGCTGCTACAGCTCCAATCACAAGTGTCGTCCAGAATAAATAAAACCATTTACGTAATGTCACAACTTTTACCCCCAGCACATGCGTCTTTTCTGATGCTAATTGTACCAACCTTCTCAATAAAAAGCTAATGGGGAGGGGATTTCAAATAAGGCATTTTGGCGAATACTACACACAACAAATCATGAAAGGAGCCACGAAGTCATGAAATCTCAATGGTTGCGTCAGGTTGTTCTTCTCATTCTTATTGGGATGGTATTATCTTCTTGCGGCTCGGATAGCAGCTCTTCACAATCGCAAAACGGCGGTTACAAGGATACCAAAACGATGGTGCTCGACATATTAAAAACCGAGGATGGACAAAAGGCTATACTCACAGCATCGCAAAAGGCAGCTGCACAAGACGGAGGTCAGTTAAAGTTATTGTCAGCCGGTGATGCCCAGCACATTCAACTTGCGGTTAAGGACGTACTTACCGATACGAGCAATAATAAATTTTTACAAACGGTTATTACTGATCCTAAATTTGCTGGTGAATTTGCCAAGGCGATTCAAAAGGAAATGAAGCAGCTGCAAAAGGATTTGATGAAAGACCCTGAATATCAGCAAGCACTGGTCAGCACCATGAAAAATCCGGATTTTGAAAAAATGCTTCTGGATACGTTGAAAAGTACTCCTTACAGACAGCAGACCAAAACCGTCATTCAAGAATCCATGCAAAGTCCGTTGTTTCGTCTTGATTTAATGAATGTGATGAAAAAGGTGCTTGAGGAAGAATCACAACCCAAGCAGCAGTCAAATTCAGGAGGAGAAAGCAGCCAGAGTAGCGGCGGCTCTCAGGAAAGCGGCGGCGGCGGTAATCAGAAAAAATAATTCGAAAATGCCAAAGAAAGTAGTGTCCACAACAACTTACAAAAAAATGACCGCCCGATTTCGATCTCGGACGGTCTGTTTATTTCTGTATTATTTATTAATGACTTTTTGTGCAAGTTCCTTATACAGGTTACCCGTTTCGGATTCAGCTTTGTAAACCGATGGCGAATAATCAGACTCAGCAGGGTGATTATCAGGTGCACCCAAAGGAATTTGAGCAAGCAGCTCTGTATGCAGTTCTTCTGCCAGCTTGCCGCCGCCCCCTCTACCAAATACATAAGCCTTCTCCCCACTTGAATCCTTGTAATAAGACATATTTTCTACGATTCCAATAATTTCATGCTCGGTATGTATAGCCATAGCACCAGCCCTTGCAGCAACAAAAGCTGCAGTAGCATGTGGGGTTGTGACAATAATTTCTTTGCTTTGCGGGATCATCTGATGTACATCCAAGGCAACATCACCTGTGCCGGGCGGTAAATCCAACAATACATATTCCACATCTCCCCAGGTCACTTCCTGAAAAAAGTTGCGCAGCATTTTACCAAGCATCGGACCACGCCAAATGACTGGTGTATTATCCTCTACGAAGAAGCCCATAGAGATTACTTTAACTCCAAATCGCTCAATCGGTACAATTTTATTGTCAATAAGCTCAGGCTTATGGTCGATCCCCATCATATCCGGAACACTGAAGCCATAAATATCGGCATCAATAAGGCCCACTTTTTTGCCCAATCTTGCAAGCGCTACTGCCAGGTTAACGGTAACGGTGGATTTACCTACTCCTCCCTTGCCACTTGCAATAGCAATGAATTGCACACCCTCTGCAGCATCTAATATATTACGAGCAGGTGCGTTTACTGGATGATCAGCAGGTTCCTTCGGTGTATCTGCTTGCTTTTGTGCCGTAGCAGCCTCCTGGATTTTGCGCGAAGCTTCATTCCGATCAAATTCAGATAATCCTCGGAAGCGCAAGTGCACCTCCTGAGCACCCACTTTTTGAAAAGCGGCTGTAATTTGATTTTCCAAAGTTGTTCGGTAGTCTTCACTTTCGTTGGACAACAGCACCGTTGCTGCGACACGCCCTTCTTTAATAACCATATCCCGAATAAAATGCAGCTCTCCCAAATCCAGCAAAAACTCCTGATCATGAATGGAGCGGACTGCATCTAATAATTGTTCCTTCGTAACCATAGATTCACCCCAGCAATCTGTATTCATACTCGAGTGTTATTATAACATAGTTTGTTTATAAACCCACTTTTTCACCTGAGTAATATCTGAGTACACCTTGATAGATAGCAGCCGCGAGTTTCTTTTGATAATTACGACTTTTCAGCTTGTCAGCCTCCGGAGGATTTGATAAAAAACCTACCTCAATCAAGGCACTGGGCATTTGCAAAGTTTTTAACAAGAACACATTACCTACTGGCTTTGCGATACGTTCTGTATTATTCAGATTGGTTTTCAGTTCCTCCTGGATGAAAGTGGCCAATACAATGCTGTCTTTATGATTGGGATAGTAGAACGTCTGTGCCCCTGACCATTTTGTGGAGGGTATGCTGTTTACGTGGACACTTAGGAACAAGTCCGATTTTTGCTGATTAATAAATTGTGCACGATTCATCAAGTCTTCGGTCTTTCTTTTACTGTAGCCCTTGGTAGAGGAGTCCGCCAAATCCTTATCGTCCTCTCGGGTCATGACAACAAGTGCGCCTGCTTCCTGCAAATAATCTCGGAGGTGCAAAGAAATATTCAGGTTAATGTCCTTTTCTACAGTTCCGTCCTTGCTTTCCGCGCCCCCATCAGGGCCGCCATGTCCTGGATCAAGCGCAATGACCTTACCAGACAAAGGCATCGTCCAGTATGTCCATGTTTTGGTTGCAGGCAATTCATAACTAAACATAATTAGCATGAGGGCAACAAGCAGAGCTGAGAGCCCGATCTTTAAGCCGCTTTGCAGAGTGAGCCATATGACGATTCGCTTCCTTCTTTTCCACATCAAAAATCCACCTCAAGTCCCTATAGATTCTGTACATCTATATGGGTTGAGGTGGACAAATATACCTTATGACTGTAAGCGTAAATCCGTATGAATTTATACTTCGTTGTCAGGATCCTTCATGCCTTCAATCAGCACTTGAGCTACTTCTGGTCGAGTAAATTCAACTGGTGGACATTGTCCATCACGCAGTAGGGCGCGAACCTTGGTACCAGACAAATGCAAGTGCTCTGAAGCGTCATGAGGACATGTTTTGCTTGAAGCCATATTGCCGCATTTTTTGCAAAAGAAGCTATGCTCAAAAAACAACGGTGTAATGCCCAGCTCATCCTTGGTGAAATTACTGAATATTTCTTGAGCCTCATACGTGCCGTAATAGTCGCCCACACCTGCATGATCACGACCTACGATGAAATGCGTGCAGCCGTAATTTTTGCGAACCATTGCGTGAAAAATCGCTTCCCGAGGTCCAGCATAACGCATGGCTGCTGGGAACACCCCTAAGGATACGCGATCTTTCGGATAGTAGTTTTCCAGCAGTACCAGATAGCTTTTCATGCGAACATCAGCCGAAATATCATCAGACTTGGTTTCGCCTACCAACGGATTCAGAAATAGACCATCGACGATTTCCATCGCTGTTTTTTGTATATATTCATGAGCTCGATGCACAGGGTTACGGGTTTGAAAACCAACAACCGTCTTCCAGCCCTTCTCAACAAATAAGCGGCGGGTTTCTGCGGGATCGAAATAAAATTCCTTAAACTTCTCTGCTTTAGGTCTGTTTAATACCTGCACCGATCCACCTACATGGGTAGCAGGGCGGGAAAACAATTTTCGGGCGCCAGGATGGGCAGAATCGTCGGTTTTAAACACTTTTATGGCTTCATGCTTATGGTTAGCACTGTAGACACTTTGAACGTCCAGAATGCCATATATGACGTCATCCAATTCACCAACAAGTGCAATTTGCTGTCCGATTGATAAGCCTTCCCCTACATGAGCTTCAACAGGAAGCGTTACTGGAATACTCCATACCGTACCATTAGCCAAACGCATTCGTTCAACAACAGATTGATAGTCCTCTTCTCCTAAAAAGCCGGTGAGTGGTGAAAATGCTCCTACCCCAATCAAATCCAGATCTGAGATAGCCCATGCACTTATTTTAAGTGTGTACAAAGTTTTCGCAAGCTCCAGCAGGTGCTCTCTCTCTGCACCTTCCACGATTCGGTTGATCAACGTGCCTCCATGAGGTTGAATCGTTTCGGTCATAGGTTGCAATTCTCCTTTATAATTATTTGTGAAGACCGCACTCCGTTTTTTCATTGCCAGCCCAACGCCCGGCCCGAGGATCTTCACCAGCTGCAACTTGACGTGTGCAATGCGTGCAGCCAATGCTTGGATAGTTGTTGTCATGCAATGGATTATACAAAACATTGTTTTTACGGATATAATTCCATACGTCTTCACTTGTCCAGCTAGCCAATGGGTTGAATTTTACTAAACCAAACTTGGTATCATATTCAACTTTTTTGGAATTGGCACGTGTTGGTGCCTGATCCCGGCGAATACCGGTAATCCATGCATCATAATTTTTCAAAATATCGGTTAATGGATCGACTTTTCTTATATTGCAGCATTGATTCGGACTGCTTTTCCAAAGCTCATCACCAAATTGTGCAGCTTGCTCGTCTAAAGTTAACTTCGGAAGTACTTGGACAAATTCCAAACCGTAGTGCTGCTGCAATTTGTCACGTGTATCGTACGTTTCCTGAAAATGAACATTTGTATCTAAATAAAATATATCTGTTTTCGGACTCAGCTTTTGCAGCATATCAACTAATACTACATCCTCTGCGCCGAAACTACAGGCTAATGTAATATTGGGAAATTTCTCTACTGCCAGTTCGATCAATGTTTCTGCTGACTGATTCTCATAATGCTCCGCTGCTTCCTGAATCCACCGCTCTTTTTCAAATAAATTCATTACAATTCCTCCTAAATAATTAATTCCGAGTATATTAATATGCTTTCTTTGTATAATTTCATTATAATGCCGCCAGACTTTTTGTCAAATTAAATTTTTCTTTTGCCATTAGGAGCAAAACGACTACTATATCGATATGCAAATGCATAACAAAAAAAGCCTTTCCACCAAAACGGCAGAAAGACTTTTTTGTTCGATAATTGTATATATCTTAACGCTTGGAGAACTGAGGAGCACGACGAGCGGCTTTCAATCCATATTTTTTACGCTCTTTCATACGTGGATCACGAGTCAGAAAACCCGCTTTTTTCAACGATCCGCGCAATTCAGGATCTACCTTCAGCAATGCACGAGAAATACCATGACGGATCGCTCCTGCTTGTCCAGAGATACCTCCACCGTTAGCAATAACCAATACATCGTATTGACCCAAAGTCTCTGTAAGATTCAATGGTTGCTTAACGATAAGCTTTAAAGTTTCTAAACCAAAATATTCATCCAATTCACGTTTGTTGATCACAATTCGGCCTTCGCCTGGTACTAGACGTACGCGAGCTACCGAATGCTTCCTACGACCTGTTCCATAGTATTGAACCTGTGCCACAAGATAGCCTCCTTTTAACTAACCGCGAAGTTCCCAGACTTCTGGTTGTTGTGCTTGGTGCGGGTGTTCGGATCCTGCATATACTTTAAGTTTCGTTTTCATTGCATCACCTAAACGGTTTTTCGGAAGCATTCCGAAAATTGCCAATTCAAGGACACGTTCTGGTTTGTTAGCAATCATGTCTTGAGCGGATGTTACTTTCAAACCGCCTGTGTACATGGAGTGACGGTAGTACATTTTGTTTTGCAATTTCTTACCTGTTAAATGAATCTTTTCTGCATTGATGACGATAACAAAATCTCCTGTATCCACATGAGGTGTGAATTGTGGTTTGTGTTTGCCGCGAATTAATGCTGCTACTTCGCTTGCAAGACGACCCAGAGTTTTATCTGTAGCGTCAACAATGAACCATTTGCGTTCTACTTCATTAGGCTTAGCCATGTATGTCGTGCGCATTTCGTTGTTCCTCCTAAACATTTTGCATATCGGTAATTGATTGATGACACAGTTTCGCTTTTGATACCGAGACAACCTGTCATCTCATCATCCAATTTATCTGTATCATTTAATTAATATGGTTTATACGGCTCCTGCTTGATCCGGGGCCGTGGGTTAGCCGATCAAGAAACGCCAATTTGTATTATACTACGTACGGAAGATTAAATCAAGAACTAATCTCATCGTTACCGTATAAAACTTCCCAGAGTACCAGCCCATGAGGCATGGCGGTTGGTCCGGCCAAAGCACGGTCTCGTAAAGCCAGAATCTCGCTCATTGCGTCAGCTGATCGTTTGCCTTCTCCGATCTGGATCAGCGTACCGACAATAATTCGAACCATATTGTATAAAAAACCATTTCCGGTCACATGAATATGAATACCATATGATTGCAAAATGGGATCCATCGGTTCACATTCCAATGAGACGGCATAGATCGTCCGCACATTGGACTTCTTGGTAGAACGAATTGAGCAGAAAGACGTAAAATCATGTTCTCCCACCAAACAGGGCAAACTTGATTGCATGGCTTCTGTATTCAATGGTGTAGGATGGAAGTATTCCTGGTTACGACGAAATAAATCAGGGTGTTTGCCGCAACGGATGGTATATCGGTAGGTTTTGCGGTCTGCACTGCGTCTCGAATGGAAATTATCATCGACCTGCCTTGCGTTACTAACGATAATGTCAGCAGGCAGAAGCGTATTTAAAGCCAAGCACCAACGAACGAGAGGAATCGGGGATGAGGTGATAAAGTTGATAACCTGGCATCTGGCATGAACACCTGCATCGGTACGTCCAGAAGAGGTTATTTTGATCGTCTCACCCGTCAGAGAACGTATCGCACGCTCCAGAATGTCCTGAATCGTGTTGTTGCTTGGCTGTGTCTGAAAGCCGTGATAAGCCGTTCCGTCATAGCTTACGGTCATGCATATATTTCTCAAGGCTAACCTCCGTCTCATATCCATAAGCTGAGGCTACAAAAAAAAGGGCTTCAGCAGAATCATAAGATCCTGTCCACCCTTTCCAATCCCTTTATGCACGATCTACTAGCTCTAAGTAAACCATTGGTGCAGCATCGCCGCGACGTGGTCCAAGCTTTAAGATACGTGTATAACCGCCTTGACGTTCCGCGTAGCGAGGAGCCAGATCAGCAAACAGCTTTTGGATAGCGTCCTGGTTTTCATTCGCTGCTTCGCGGCGAACAAAGGAAGCCACCTGACGACGTGCATGAAGATCTCCGCGTTTTGCCAAAGTGATTAATTTTTCTGCAATAGAACGCAATTCTTTTGCTTTAGCTTCTGTCGTTTGAATACGCTCATAAATGAACAGATCCGTTACCAGGTCACGAAATAATGCTTTACGTGAACTGGAATCACGACTTAACTTTTGATGTTGTGCCATTGTATGTGTAACCTCCTTATGCTTAATAATCGTTGACGTCTAGTCTTCCATTCGAAGACCAAGACCCAGCTCTTCGAGCTTCTCTTGAACTTCTTCAAGGGACTTGCGTCCAAGATTACGAACCTTCATCATATCTTCTTCGGTTTTCGTAATCAATTCTTGTACGGTATTAATACCCGCGCGCTTCAAACAGTTGTAAGAACGAACTGAAAGATCAAGCTCTTCGATCGTCATCTCAAGCACTTTCTCTTTTTTGTCCTCTTCTTTTTCAACCATGATCTCAGCATCTTTAGCTTCATCAGTCAAGCCGACGAATAACATCAAATGCTCAGTCAAAATCTTGGCGCCCAAGCTTACAGCTTCTTCAGGTCGAATACTTCCATCGGTCCACACTTCAAGAGTCAGTTTATCATAATTGGTAACCTGGCCTACGCGAGTATTTTCGATGTTGTAATTGACACGAGTGATTGGCGTGTAAATCGAATCAATCGGTACTAAACCGATAAGCTGCTCTTCTTTTTTGTTCTTATCCGCTTGTACATATCCACGTCCACGATTTGCGTGAATTCGCATATGAAGACGGGAATCGGATGAAAGTGTAGCAATGTGCAAATCCGGATTAAGGATTTCAACATCGCTATCACCACGAATATCGCCAGCTACGACCGCTCCTTCGCCTTCAGCGTCAATCTCCAACACTTTATCCTCGTCGGAATGAATTTTAAGCGAAAGTCCCTTTAAGTTAAGGATAATCTCAGTGACATCTTCCTTAACACCAGGAACGGTTGAAAACTCGTGCAGCACTCCGTCGATTTGAACCGAGGTAACCGCCGCCCCCGGTAAGGAGGACAGCAAAATTCTGCGCAGCGAGTTTCCCAAAGTTGTTCCATAGCCTCTTTCCAAAGGCTCTACAACAAACTTACCGTAAGTGCCCTCTTCGCTTAATGCTACGGTTTCTATTTTCGGCTTTTCGATTTCGATCAATGATAACCCTCCTTCAAAACGTCGTTTCCCTCTGGATAACTTAAGACGCATAAAACGTGCAGTATTCTTATCCACATAGTATTGTCAACTTTTGGATAAATATACCACTCTTCGTAATCTCAATTAGACACGACGACGTTTTGGAGGACGGCAACCGTTGTGAGGTACAGGAGTTACGTCTTTAATCAGGTTAACTTCCAGACCAGCTGCTTGAAGCGAACGAATTGCTGCTTCACGACCAGCTCCTGGACCTTTAACCATAACTTCAACGACTTTCATCCCATGCTCCATTGCCGCTTTAGCTGCTGTTTCAGCAGCCATTTGTGCTGCGAACGGAGTGCTTTTACGTGAGCCTTTGAAGCCCATGTTACCAGCACTCGCCCAAGAGATTGCATTACCGTGAGGATCGGTAATAGTTACGATGGTATTGTTAAACGTTGAACGGATATGTGCTACTCCGGTGTCAATGTTTTTCCGATCACGACGTTTCGTACGAACAACTTTTTTAGGTTTAGCCATTTTCAGTGTTAACCCCCTTTACTATTTTTTCTTATTAGCTACAGTACGACGAGGACCTTTACGCGTACGGGCATTTGTTTTAGTACGTTGACCACGAACAGGTAAGCCGCGACGGTGACGAACACCACGATAGCAACCAATTTCGATTAGACGTTTAATGTTCAGAGCAATTTCACGACGAAGGTCGCCTTCTACTTTGACAGTTTTGTCAATAGCATCACGAAGCTTGCTTACTTCATCTTCGGTCAAATCGCGAACGCGAGTTGCCGAACTTACACCGGTTTCGGCCAAAATCTTTTGGGATGTTGTTTTACCGATACCAAAAATGTATGTCAGGGCAATTTCCACGCGCTTTTCACGAGGTAAGTCTACACCAGCAATACGTGCCATTTATACAAGCACCTCCTTAACCTTGTTTTTGTTTGTGCTTCGGATTTTCGCAAATAACCATTACATTGCCTTTGCGACGAATGACTTTGCATTTCTCACAAATCGGCTTAACCGACGGTCTAACTTTCATTTTTATTACCTCCTAAGAGTTTGCTTTAGCAAACTGACTTCGTAAGCATAAGCTGAGTTTTCAAGAGAAAACTGTCTTCGTAAGCATGAGCCGAGAAAGCTTTAGTGAGCTATCTTGGTAGGCATAGGTATATATGTTCATACATTTATTTAAAACGATAGGTTATACGGCCTCTAGTCAAATCATAAGGTGAAAGTTCCACCGTTACTTTATCTCCAGGCAAGATCCGGATAAAGTGCATTCTGATTTTACCGGATACGTGAGCAAGTATCTTATGACCGTTTTCCAGCTCCACTTTAAACATTGCATTCGGAAGAGGTTCAATCACTGTACCTTCAACTTCAATAACATCTTCTTTGGCCACAGTCATTCTCCTTTCTCTTGTGCTTCTGATTGAATTTGGTTCACAACCTTATTGATTACAAAGCGCAATTTACTATTGGTTACACGTCCGCTATCGCTCATGCTTTCCACAACTTCGCTGCTCACCGTTGGTAACAATTCGAGATGAAGTATATTTTTCTTCTTAGGCTGGTCGAATCTCCGTTTGTCGCCGTCTACAATCCACACGAATCGTTGGTCTTCGACATTTATGATGACAGCGTACTTCCCGGAATCGTTGCCGCGAATAATCCTAACTAATTGTCCAAGCTGTGGTTTGTTTACCGAATTCACAAGGCTCACCTACGCTTTAGGCTTTCGTAAATATTTCGTAACCATCCGGCGTAATTGCAATGGTATGCTCAAAATGCGCGCACAGTGTGCCATCCACTGTAACAACCGTCCAATTGTCTTTCAGTGTCTTAACATAACGTTCACCGACATTGACCATGGGTTCGATTGCTAATACCATTCCCGGCTTCAGTCGAGGTCCTCGTTCTGGTAAACCGTAATTTGGAATCTGCGGCTCTTCATGTAATTTGGAGCCAATTCCATGCCCAACATATTCTCGAACAATTGAAAAACCTTCGTTCTCGACGTACTTTTGAATAGCATGAGAAATTGTATACAACCGAGCATCCGGTTTAGCTTCCTCTAGTCCTTTGTATAAGCATTGCTCAGTTACCTCCAAAAGCTTCTTGGCTGTATCCGATATGGTTCCAACACCATAAGTCCAAGCTGAGTCACCATGATATCCTTTATACTGAGCTCCGATATCAATACTGATGATGTCGCCATTCAACAACTTACGCGGTCCGGGTATACCATGTACCAATTCATCATTGACTGAAGCACAGATACTTCCAGGAAAACCGTTGTATCCTTTAAAAGATGGGATTGCTCCTTGACTGCGAATATATCCTTCTGCGATTTGATCGAGCTCCTTGGTTGTAATATCGGGCTGAACGGCCTTTTGTAATAAGCGATGCGTTTCGGCTACAATTCGACCTGCTTCTCTCATTAAGTCCAACTCAGCTGGAGATTTACAAATGATCATTTCGCTTGACCTCGCAATAGTAAGCTGATTTGTGCAGCAACCGTACCTATTTCTTGCTCACCGTTAACCTCACGCAAATTTCCTTTGTTACGATAATACGATAAAAGCGGTGCTGTTTTATTCAGATACTCGTCAAGCCGAGTTCCTACTTTTTCTTCGGTATCATCTGATCTTTGGTACAATTCGCCTGAGCATTTATCACATACATTCTCAGTATGAGGAGGGTTAAACAAGACATGATACGTAGCACCACAAGATCTACAAATTCTGCGACCTGTTAATCTCGCCAAAAGCAGGCTGCGATCAACATGAAGGTTTATAACATGATCAATGCTTGAACCTAAAGAATCCATGATCTTATCGAGAGCTTCCGCTTGCTCGATCGTTCTTGGAAATCCGTCAAGCAAAAACCCTGACTTACAATCAGGAAGCTGAAGTCGTTCTTTTACGATACCAATCGTAATTTCATCCGATACAAGCAAACCCTGATCCACATATTTTTTTGCTTCCAACCCAAGGGCCGTACCTTGCTTCATGGCTAAACGAAAAGCGTCGCCGGTTGAAATATGCGGGATTTGAAACTCATTGACGATTGATTCCGCCTGTGTACCTTTGCCTGCACCAGGAGGACCCATAAATATTACGTTCATAATGATTCCTCCCTATCACAGCAAATGATGCAACCAGAACAATAGGTGCCGATAGTGAAAGTTCACTATCAGAACCTATTTACTATTTATTGATAAACCCTTTGTAATGACGTTTGATCAGTTGACTTTCAACCTGCTTCATCGTTTCCAAGCCTACACCAATAACAATTAGCAAGGAAGTTCCTCCAATACGAACCGATTCCGGCAAGCCTGCAAGATGGCCCAGTACCATTGGAATAATGGAGATCGCAGCCAAGAAAAGAGCACCAGACAAAGTAATGCGAGTCATTACTCTGGTCAAGTATACAGAAGTTGTTTTCCCAGGACGAATTCCTGGTATGTAACCTCCGTTTTTCTTCATTTGGTCAGCCATCTGTTCAGGATTAATCTGAACAAACGTGTAGAAGAAGGTGAACCCAATGATCAAAAGTACATACAGAACCATACCGAGTGGTGCTGTATAGTTTAAATTCGTAATGATCCAATCTGCCACTACATTACCTCTCCAAAAATTAGCTAGTGTTGGAGGAAAAACAAGTAATGATAAAGCAAAGATGACTGGAATTACACCCGCTGCATTTACCTTTAATGGGATGTGTGTCGATTGCCCACCATAAGTCTTGCGACCTACAACCCGTTTGGCGTATTGCACCGGAATTTTACGAATGCCTTGTTGTATGAAGATAACCCCAGCGATCAACGCAATAATAACAACTACGATGAGCACGACTTTGATAATATTCAAGAACAGTGCATCTCCAGCATCGGCTAATTGAGTTTTGTATATCTGTGAAATTCCTGTCGGAATTGCAGCTACAATCCCCGCGAAGATGATAATGGAAATACCATTTCCAATTCCATTTTCAGTGATTTGTTCCCCTAACCACATCAGAAATGCAGTTCCCGCTGTCAGAACGATTGCGATCAAAGCATACGTTGTGAACGTAGGATCCACAACTAACCCTGTGTAGATTCGGTTAAATCCGATAGCCAAACCAAATGCCTGGATAATCCCTAATCCAATTGTACCGTAACGGGTAATCTGCGCTAACTTCTTTCTGCCCACTTCCCCTTCTTTTGCCCATTGAGCAAAACGTGGTATTACATCCATCGATAAAAGCTGAACAATGATCGAGGCTGTAATATAAGGCATAATTCCCATCGCGAAGATCGAGAATTGGAACAATGCGCCACCGGAAAAAGTATTCATCAAACCGAACACACCACCTGTGTTGGCTTGATCCTGAAGTTTGATAATATCTGTGTTGATGTTAGGTACCGGAATAAAAGCACCAATTCTGTAGACGATCAAAACGATTAAGGTGAAGAATATTCTTCTCCTCAGATCGTCTACTTTCAAAATATTGGATATGGTACGTAACATTAAATCACCTCGGTTTTACCGCCGGCAGCCTGAATTTTCTCTACCGCAGATTGAGAGAACTTGTTAGCTTTTACACTCAACTGAACAGTAAGATCGCCATTGCCCAAGATTTTGATTCCATCTCTTGCATTTTTGATAATACCGGACTCTTGAAGAATTTCTGGAGTCACTTCAGTACCAGCAGCAAATTTGTTAAGCTCAGTCAGATTTACAATAGCGAATTCCTTACGGAATCTGTTAGTAAATCCACGTTTAGGCAAGCGACGATATAGAGGATTTTGTCCCCCTTCAAAACCTGGACGAACACCACCGCCAGAGCGCGAATTTTGTCCTTTATGTCCACGAGTTGACGTTTTTCCCATACCACTACCGATACCACGACCCACACGCTTGCGGGCTTTACGTGCCCCGATAGCCGGAGTAAGCTCATGCAATTTCATCGTTTGCACCTCCTCTTAATACGTTTTGTAAAGCAAATTTATGCTTCCAGTTCAGTAACTTCAACTAAATGACTTACTTGATTAACCATGCCGCGAATCGCTGCATTGTCTTGTTGTACAACAGTTGAATTCAGTTTGCCCAGTCCAAGTGAAACTACAGTACGACGTTGTGTTTCTGGACGGCCGATCAAGCTGCGTTTGAGGGTAATTTGCAATTGTTTAGCCATGATATCCCTCCTACCCTAAAATCTCTTCAACAGTTTTGCCACGCAGCTTTGCAACTTCTTCAGCACGCTTCAGACGCTGTAAGCCTTCAAGAGTAGCATTTACCATGTTGATTGAGTTAGAAGATCCTAAAGATTTGGTCAAGATGTCGCCAACACCAGCAAGTTCCAACACTGCACGAACTGGACCGCCCGCGATCACTCCAGTACCCTTGGAAGCAGGTTTCAAAAGAACATTACCAGCTCCAAATTTACCAATAACCAAGTGAGGGATAGTGGTTCCAACGATAGGTACATGAATCAGGTTTTTCTTAGCATCTTCAATACCTTTGCGAATTGCATCTGGTACTTCGCCAGCTTTACCGATTCCTGCGCCTACCCATCCGTTACCGTCGCCAACAACAACTAATGCACTAAAGCTGAAGCGACGTCCGCCTTTAACTACCTTAGATACACGATTAATGTTAACAACTTTTTCTGTTAACTCTAAAGTATTGGGATCAATACGCAAGTGATTTTACCTCCTTATATGTTCGATTAAAATTCAAGACCTGCTTCACGAGCTGCATCGGCTAATGCCTGCACACGTCCGTGGTACAAATATCCACCGCGGTCAAATACGATTTTTTCTACTCCGTTTTGCTTAGCGCGCTCTGCAATTAAAGCTCCGACCTTGCGAGCTGCTTCAGCATTACCACCATTGCCGATGTTTTCTTTCAACTCTTTATCTTGAGTGGAAGCAGATGCAATAGTTACACCTTTAACATCATCGATCAATTGTGCGTACATATGCTTGGATGAACGGAAAATATTCAAGCGCGGACGTTCAGTCGTTCCTTGAATTTTCTTACGGACACGTAAATGTCTTTTCAAACGAGCTTTGTTCTTGTCGCTTTTGTTAATCATTCGAGGTTTACTCCTTTCAACTTAAATGAAGGATGATCCTGCATTTATGCAAGCTTATTTCTTCTTACCAGCTTTACCTTCTTTACGAAGAATACGTTCGCCTTCGTACTTAATACCTTTACCTTTATAAGGCTCAGGCTCACGAACAGAACGAATCTTTGCAGCAACTGCGCCGACCAATTCTTTGTCAATGCCCTTAACCGTGATCTTCGTGTTTGATGGAACATCAAACTCAATACCGTTCTCCGGTTCGATTTCAACTGGATGCGAGTAACCAACGTTCAAAACCAGCTTATCACCTGTTTTGTTAGCGCGGTATCCAACTCCAACCAGCTCAAGGTTTTTTGCAAAACCAGTAGTTACGCCGTTTACCATGTTAGCAACAACGCTTCTTGTAGTACCGTGAAGAGAACGATGTAATTTATTATCAGAAGGACGCTCAACAGAAATTTCATTTTCTGCAACGACCAGCTTCATATCTCTGTGTAACTCACGAGACAAAGTACCCTTAGGGCCTTTTACTGTGATAAGAGTGTTATCAAGAGTGATGTTTACTTCACTCGGGATTGTAATGGGCTTGCGACCAATACGTGACATGGTATGCACCTCCGTTCATTTAAATTCTTTATTACCAAACGTAGCAGATAACTTCTCCGCCAGCTTTAGTTTGACGAGCTTCTTTATCGGTCATAACGCCTTGAGAAGTGGAAATAATCGCAATTCCCAAACCGCCTAGTACGCGAGGAACCTCTTGACTTTTTGTGTAAACACGCAAGCCGGGTTTGCTGATTCTTTTAAGACCAGAAATAACACGTTCATTGTTAGGTCCGTATTTCAAGAATACGCGGATAATTCCTTGCTTGTTATCTTCGATATATTCAGCGTCGCGGATAAAACCTTCTTTTTTGAGGATCTCAGCAATTTCTCTTTTGACCGTCGAAGCAGGGATTTCAACCGTTTCATGACGCACAACGTTTGCATTACGAATACGTGTAAGCATATCTGCAATTGGATCTGACATCACCATTTATGTGAACCTCCTTCCCGAAACTTGGGTAATTACCAGCTTGCTTTTTTAACGCCAGGGATTTGACCTGCGTGTGCTAATTCGCGGAAACAAATTCTGCAAATTTTAAACTTCCGAAGAACCGAATGCGGACGGCCACAGCGTTCGCAGCGTGTATAAGCCTGCACCTTGAATTTTGGAGTGCGCTGTTGCTTCACGATCATTGAAGTTTTTGCCACTTACTTTTACACCTCCGGTTGTACCGTACCTTATTTGGTAAACGGCATTCCTAATTGGGTTAATAACTCACGGGACTCTTCGTCCGATTGGGCTGTAGTTACGATAACGATATCCATACCGCGTACTTTATCAACTTTATCGTATTCGATTTCAGGGAAAATTAATTGTTCTTTCAAACCCAATGTATAGTTACCGCGTCCATCAAATGCTTTAGAAGAAACACCGCGGAAGTCACGAACACGAGGAAGCGCAACGTTGAACAATTTGTCCAAGAAATGATACATGCGCTCGCCGCGAAGCGTTACTTTTACACCGATCGGCATATTTTCACGCAATTTGAAGCCTGCGATTGATTTCTTTGCTTTAGTAACAACCGGCTTTTGACCAGCGATTAACTGAAGATCCTGAACAGCTACATCCAACACTTTGGAGTTCGAAACTGCTTCACCCACACCCATGTTAATGACGACTTTCTCAATCTTAGGCACCTGCATAACCGTTGTATAACTGAATTTCTGCATCAAAGCAGGAGTTACTTCATTCAAAAAACGATCTTTTAACCTTGCTGCCATCTTTCATGTACCTCCTTTCCTAACTTTTACGATTAATCGATAACTTCACCGGATTTACGAGCTACACGTACTTTTGTACCGTTGTCCAGAACTTTGTAACCTACACGGGTAGGCTGGCCGCTCTTCGGATCAATCAGCATCACGTTCGATACGTGAATAGGTGCTTCTTGCGAGATAATACCACCCTGTGGGTTAGATTGCGAAGGTTTGCTATGCTTCTTGATCATATTTACACCTTCAACCAACACGCGATTTTCACGAGGGTATGCTGCAATTACACGGCCTTTTTTACCTTTATCTTTGCCAGTAATTACGAACACTTTATCGTCTTTTTTAACATTAAGTTTGTTATTATGAGACTCCAATTTCTTGGGTTGCTTTGGCATTGAGTTTCCACCTCCTGAGAGCATTCGCAGAATGCTAACTTCGTAAGCATATTCTTCGTTTTCGTAAGAAAACTATCTTATTAAAAATCTTTTCTTCTATCGTGCAGCTGCTAAGCAGCATTTAAATTAGATAACTTCTGGAGCAAGAGAAACAATTTTCATGAAGTCGCGATCACGAAGTTCACGAGCAACTGGTCCAAAGATACGAGTTCCACGAGGACTCTTATCATCCTTAACGATTACAGCTGCATTTTCATCAAAAGTAATGTAAGAACCATCTTTACGGCGAGCACCGCTCTTTGTACGAACGATTACCGCTTTGACAACATCACCCTTTTTGACAACGCCACCTGGTGTTGCTTCTTTGACCGAGCAGATAATCAAATCACCGATATGACCTACACGACGTCCAGTACCACCAAGAACACGAATGCACATCAATTGCTTTGCTCCTGAGTTGTCAGCCACTTTTAAACGAGATAGAGGTTGAATCATTGTTTAAACCCTCCTTCCGGAATTGATGCTACGTATCTTTTTATACCAAAACAGCTTTTTCTACAATTTCAACCAATCTCCAACGCTTGTCTTTGGACAAAGGACGTGTTTCGGAAATTTTCACAACATCACCGATTTTGGCCTCATTGTTCTCGTCATGCGCTTTGAATTTCTTCGTATATTTAATTCTTTTGTGATAAAGATCGTGTTTTTTGTATGTTTCAACCGCAACAACGATGGTTTTTTCCATTTTGTCACTCACGACTTTACCGACTTGAGTTTTACGATCGTTACGTTCACTCATGGAAGATCCTCCTCTCTCACTCATTAACTAATGATCCCCAGTTCTCTTTCACGCAAAACAGTCTTTGCACGAGCAATCTCTTTGCGGACTTCCCGGATCTGTACTGGGTTTTCCAGTTGACCGGTAGCTAGTTGAAAACGGAGGCTAAAGAGTCTTTCTTTAAAGCCGGCAATTTTTTGTTCAATTTCAGCAGTGGTTAGGTTGCGAAATTCACTAGCCTTCATTTGCTTCACCACCTACATCTTCTCTTTTAACAAACTTGGTTTTGATCGGAAGCTTGTGAGAAGCCAGACGTAATGCTTCACGAGCAATTTCCTCACTAACACCGGCAAGTTCAAACATAATCTTACCTGGTTTTACAACACAAACCCATTTCTCTACGCTACCTTTACCGCTACCCATCCGTACTTCAAGCGGTTTTTGTGTTGCCGGCTTCGAAGGGAAAATTTTGATCCATACTTTACCGCCCCGTTTGATGTAACGAGTCATCGCAATACGAGCAGCCTCGATTTGACGGTTGGTAACCCATGCAGGCTCCAAAGCTTGCAATCCGAATTCACCGAAACTTACTTCTGTTCCGCCTTTAGCACGACCACGCATTTTACCGCGAAATTCTTTACGGTGTTTGACACGTTTAGGAACTAACATTCTTAGTTGCCTCCTTCCGTAACAGCCTTTTTCTTAGCCGGTGGAAGAACTTCGCCGCGATAGATCCATACTTTTACTCCGATACGACCATAAGTAGTATGAGCTTCCGCTGTACCATAGTCAATATCCGCACGTAATGTATGAAGAGGCACTGTACCTTCACTGTAGCCTTCATTTCTAGCGATTTCTGCTCCGCCCAAACGACCACTTACTGCTGTTTTGATTCCTTTTGCTCCGGCTCTCATCGATCTTTGGATCGATTGCTTCATAGCACGACGGAATGAAACACGACGTTCCAATTGTTGTGCAATGCTTTCAGCAACCAAAATTGCATCCAATTCAGGATTTTTGATTTCAGAGATATTGATATGAATCTTTTTGCCGTTCGACAGATTAGCAATGTAGTTACGAATAACTTCGATTTCTGCTCCGCCTTTACCGATAACCATACCAGGCTTAGCTGTTTGAATGGTAACATTCACACGGTTAGCAGCACGTTCGATTTCAATATGTGAAACAGCTGAATCTTTCAGCTTCGTTTTTAAGTATTCGCGGATTTTAACATCTTCAATAAGAAGATCGCCGAAATCTTTACCTGCGAACCATTTGGATTCCCAATCGCGAATAATCCCAACTCTAAGTCCTACTGGGTTTACTTTTTGACCCACACGTTATCCCTCCCTTATTTTTCGGATACCACTATTGTAATGTGGCTGGTACGTTTATTAATGCGGCTAGCACGTCCCATTGCACGTGGACGGAACCGTTTCATTGTTGGTCCTTGGTTAACAAATGTTTGTGATACGACCAAGTTGTTCGGATCCATGGAGTAGTTATGCTCAGCATTAGCAATGGCAGAGTTCAAAACCTTCTCAACGATCGGTGAAGCGGATCTTGGTGTATGACGCAGAATCGCAATTGCTTCTCCTACTTGCTTGCCGCGGATCAAATCAACAACCAGCTGCGCTTTACGGGGAGCAATACGAACGAATCTTGCAATACTTTTTGCTTCTGACATGTGTTGTACCTCCTCTCATTTACTGCTTATTACTCAAGCAAAGCTCTAATTAGCGCTTGCTCGTCTTCTTGTCATCATCATGACCTTTGTAAGTACGAGTTGGAGCAAACTCACCAAGTTTGTGACCAACCATATCCTCTGTAACGTAAACCGGCACATGCTTTTTACCATCGTATACCGCAAAAGTAAAGCCGATGAATTGCGGGAAAATAGTCGAACGACGCGACCAAGTTTTAATAACTTGTTTCTTCTGAGTGTCGCCTTGCGCTTCAACTTTCTTCATAAGATAGCCGTCAACGAAAGGACCTTTTTTCAAACTGCGACCCATATTTCGTTCCTCCTTTCTTCAACCCTTGCTAGAATCCGATTATTTAGTGCGACGACGAACAATATATTTATCAGATGCTTTGCCTTTTTTACGAGTTTTGTAACCAAGAGTCGGTTTGCCCCAAGGAGACATTGGAGATTTACGACCGATAGGAGCACGGCCTTCACCACCACCGTGTGGGTGATCGTTAGGGTTCATTACAACACCGCGGACTTCAGGTCTTTGACCCAACCAACGCGAGCGTCCAGCTTTACCTACTTTGATCAATTCGTAATCTTCATTACCAACAGAACCGATAGTTGCGCGGCAAACTTTCAAAACTTTTCTAACTTCGCCGGAAGTAAGACGAATTGTCACATAAGTTTCTTCTTTACCTAGCAATTGAGCTTCAGTACCAGCAGCGCGAACCAATTGAGCGCCTTTGCCAGGTTTCAACTCGATGTTGTGGATAACTGTACCTACAGGAATATTTTCAAGCGGCAAAGCATTACCGATCTTGATATCCGCTTTAGGTCCGGATTCGATTTTATCATCGACTTTCA
The DNA here is from genome assembly GCF_038000305.1 of Paenibacillus sp. FSL H8-0034. Taxonomy (NCBI): domain Bacteria; kingdom Bacillati; phylum Bacillota; class Bacilli; order Caryophanales; family Paenibacillaceae; genus Paenibacillus; species Paenibacillus sp. FSL H8-0034. The sequence continues at coordinate 785,470 of NZ_JBBOBS010000001.1, read as the reverse complement.
AGTTCTTAGGAGCGATGATATAACGTTTTTCACCATCAGCATAATGAATCAAAGCAATGTTAGCGGAACGGTTCGGATCGTATTCAATCGTAGCAACGCGACCTGGTATTCCATCTTTATTCCGTTTGAAGTCGATAATCCGGTATTTACGTTTGTGTCCTCCACCTTGGTGACGAACCGTAATTTTACCTTGGTTGTTACGTCCCGCGTGCTTGAACAACGGAGCCAATAACGATTTCTCCGGTGTTGACGTTGTGATTTCTTCAAATGTAGAAACCGACATATGACGTCTGGCAGGTGACGTTGGTTTATATTTTTTAATTGGCACTTGGATTCCTCCTTACTTGAAAAGGTTAATTACACACTCTCAAAAAATTCAAGCTCTTTGCTATCAGCGCTTAACGAAACAATCGCTTTTTTCCATTCCGATGTATAACCGGCATGACGACCGTAGCGTTTTGGCTTAGCCGGCATTCTCAAAGTGTTAACTTTCGTTACTTTTACTTTGAAAATTGACTCAATAGCCAATTTGATTTCCGTTTTGTTTGCACGGAGCTCAACTTCAAATACATATTTCTTCTCAGCCATCATATCACTTGTACGCTCAGTGATTACAGGGCGTTTAATAATATCGCGAGGATCTTTCATTATGCAAAAACCTCCTCTACCTTCTGTACCGCATCCTTAGTAATGATCAGCTTGTCGTAAACCATAACATCAAGCACGCTAATTCCGTCAGCAACTACAAATTTCACGCCTGGGATATTACGAGCGGATAATGCCACGTTTTCTTCATAACCAGCTGTTACTACTAAAGCTTTGCGATCCACTTTCAAATTGTTAAGAATCGCTGCAAATTCCTTGGTTTTTGGCTGATTCAATAGCAATTGATCCAGTACGATAATTTCGTTGCCAAGTACCTTGGAAGACAATGCAGACTTGATGGCAATACGACGAACTTTCTTAGGAAGCTTGTACGCGTAGCTGCGTGGAGTCGGTCCAAAAACGATACCGCCGCCCTTCCATTGAGGGGAACGAATACTACCTTGACGTGCACGACCTGTACCTTTTTGTTTCCAAGGTTTACGACCGCCACCGCGAACTTCGGAGCGTCCCTTAACTTTGTGTGTACCTTGTCGTAACGAAGCACGCTGCATTAATACTGCTTCATTCAAAATGTGGGAATGGGGTTCAATACCGAACACGGAATCAGACAATTCCACTTCACCCACTTGTGCACCACTTACATTATACAATGCTACTTTTGGCATCTGTTAATCCTCCTTCCTTGCTTTACTTAACTGTTGATTTAACACTCACGTAGCTATTTTTAGGACCCGGAATGGAACCTCTTACTAGGATCACATTACGTTCCGCATCGACTTTGATAACTTCAAGACGTTGAATCGTAACTGTTTCCGCACCCATATGTCCTGGAAGCTTTTTGCCTTTTGGAACACGGTTGGATTGGATGGAACCCATGGAACCTGGACCACGATGGTAACGCGAGCCGTGAGCCATTGGACCAACAGATTGATTATGTCTTTTGATAGAACCTTGGAAACCTTTACCTTTAGAAGTACCGGTTACATCAACGAATTCGCCTTCTGTGAACAAGTCAGCTTTGATTTCTTGGCCAACTTCGTATTCAGAGATCTGAATACCACGAATTTCTTTAATGTAGCGCTTAGGTGTTGCACCAGCTTTTTTCGCATGGCCCAACTCAGGTTTGATAGCTCTACTTTCTTTCTTGTCATCAAAACCGATTTGAATAGCTTCGTATCCGTCATTCTCAGCATCCTTTTTTTGCAAAACCGTACAAGGACCTGCAAGAATTACCGTTACCGGAATTACCAAGCCTTCAGGAGTAAACACTTGGGTCATTCCAAGCTTTTTTCCTAAGATACCTTTAGTCATCGTTGACACCTCTTTTCTTCTTATGCTTTCAATTATTTATACACATGTGGATTACAATTTAATTTCGATATCCACACCGGACGGTAGATCCAAACGCATTAACGCATCTACTGTTTGTGGTGTCGGATTAACAATATCGATCAAACGCTTATGTGTGCGTTGTTCAAATTGCTCACGCGAGTCTTTGTATTTGTGTACCGCACGAAGAACAGTAATGATTGTTTTCTCCGTAGGTAATGGGATCGGACCAGATACGCTTGCACCTGAACGCTTTGCCGTTTCCACAATTTTTTCAGCAGATTGATCCAGAATTCTGTGATCATATGCCTTCAAACGAATACGAATTTTTTGCTTTGCCATAGTATTCCCTCCTTCTATCGCCCAATTTAGTATCGGACATACTCAGTGAAAATCTCCTGACGCCTTCCCCATGGCAAAGGGGCCGGGTGTGTCAGCAACCTCTCACATCATCGCAACGTCTCAGACCAACGTTCACTATTATATAAAATATCAAAACAAAAAGCAAGAACATTTCCATTCTTTTTTTATAAATTTATAAATCCATTATTCACAGTGAAAAATTAACAAAAATAAAAGCCCTCCATCCAGTAATTGCGATGGAAGGCTCTCAGATCTGTGATGATCTTATTTGCTGATTGTTGCTACTGCGCCAGCGCCTACTGTACGGCCGCCTTCGCGAATCGCGAAGCGAGTACCTTCTTCAATAGCGATTGGAGCGATCAGTTCAACAGTAACGGTGATGTTATCACCAGGCATTACCATTTCAGTACCTTCTGGCAATGTAATGATACCAGTTACGTCAGTTGTACGGAAGTAGAACTGTGGACGGTAGCCTGTGAAGAAAGGCTTATGACGGCCACCTTCTTCTTTAGTAAGAACGTAGATTTGAGCGGAAAATGCAGTATGTGCTTTAACGGAACCTGGTTTCGCCAAAACTTGACCACGCTCAATGTCTTTACGGTCTACACCACGAAGCAATGCGCCAATGTTGTCGCCCGCTTGTGCGGAATCCAACAATTTACGGAACATTTCAACGCCTGTAACGATACATTTGCGAGTTTCTTCTTGAAGACCAAGAATTTCAACTTCTTCTTGAATTTTGATAGTTCCGCGCTCTACACGACCTGTAGCAACGGTACCACGACCTGTGATTGAGAATACATCCTCAACAGGCATCAAGAAAGGCTTGTCAGTTTGACGCTCAGGAGTTGGGATATAAGTATCAACTTGTTCAAACAATTCGATAATTTTATCAGCCCAAGGACCATCTGGGTTTTGCAATGCTTCACGAGCAGCACCACGGATGATTGGAGTATCATCGCCTGGGAACTCATATTCGTTCAGCAAATCGCGAACTTCCATTTCAACCAGTTCAAGCAACTCTTCGTCTTCTACCATATCGCATTTGTTCAAGAAAACAACGATGTAAGGTACGCCTACTTGGCGGGACAAAAGAATGTGCTCACGAGTTTGTGGCATAGGGCCATCAGCTGCAGATACAACCAGAATAGCTCCATCCATTTGTGCTGCGCCTGTAATCATGTTCTTAACATAGTCAGCATGTCCTGGGCAGTCAACGTGTGCATAGTGACGGTTAGGTGTTTCATACTCAACGTGAGCTGTGGAGATTGTGATACCGCGCTCGCGCTCTTCTGGAGCTTTGTCAATTTGGTCAAACGCTACTGCTGCGCCACCGTATCTTTTGGACAATACAGTTGTGATAGCTGCAGTTAAAGTTGTTTTACCGTGGTCAACGTGACCGATAGTTCCAATGTTAACATGCGGTTTATTACGTTCGAATTTCGCTTTTGCCATGGCTTGGATTGCCTCCTCGATTAACTTATATTTGTATTAAGCGCCCTTATGTTTAGCAACAATTTCTTCTGCAATGGACTTAGGCACTTCTTCATAATGGGACAATTCCATCGAATATACGCCACGTCCTTGAGTACGTGAACGCAAAGTTGTGGAGTAACCGAACATCTCGGAGAGAGGCACCTTAGCACGGATAATTTGTGCACCAAAGCGGGAATCCATACCTTCGATACGACCACGACGGGAGTTCAAATCACCCATAACATCGCCCATATATTCTTCTGGAACGGTAACTTCAACTTTCATGATTGGCTCAAGCAAAACTGGACGACATTTTTCTGCCGCTGCCTTTAATGCCATTGAACCTGCAATTTTGAACGCCATTTCGTTGGAGTCAACATCATGGTAAGATCCGTCAACAACAGTTGCTTTAATATCAACCAGCGGGAATCCTGCCATAACACCGTTCTTCATTGATTCTTCGATACCGGCTTGAATTGGAGCGATGTATTCTCTTGGAATCGAACCACCCACAACCTTGCTTTCGAACAAGAATCCTTCACCAGCTTCTTGAGGTGTGAAGATAACCCAACAATGTCCATATTGACCGCGGCCACCGGACTGACGAACAAACTTACCTTCAACTCTAGCTTCTTGACGGAATGTTTCACGGTAAGCAACTTGTGGTTTACCCACGTTTGTTTCTACCTTGAATTCACGCAGCATACGATCCACTAGAACTTCAAGGTGAAGCTCACCCATACCTGCAATAATCGTTTGTCCAGTTTCCTCATCTGTGTGTGCACGGAAAGTCGGATCTTCTTCGGACAGCTTGGATAAAGCAATACCCATTCTGTCTTGGTCAGCCTTCGTTTTCGGCTCAACAGCGAGTTGAATAACCGGTTCAGGGAAATTCATTTTTTCAAGGATTACTGGGCTTTTCTCTTCACAGAGTGTGTCACCCGTTGTAGTATCCTTCAAGCCTACAGCAGCCGCAATATCACCTGCATATACAATGCTGATCTCTTGACGCGTGTTTGCATGCATCTGAAGAATCCGTCCAACTCTTTCGCGTTTACCTTTAGTAGCGTTAAGAACATAAGAACCTGAATTTAACACACCAGAGTATACACGGAAGAAAGTAAGCTTTCCTACATAAGGATCCGTCATAATTTTAAAGGCAAGTGCTGAGAAAGGCTGATCATCCGAAGACTTACGAATGACTTCAGTACCGTCATCAAGCACACCTTTAATATCAGGTACATCAAGAGGGGATGGAAGGTAATCTACTACCGCATCCAACATCAATTGAACACCTTTGTTTCTATATGAAGAACCACAAATAACAGGGAAGATTTTTACTTGGCATACACCAATACGAAGTGCTTTTTTGATTTCCTCGACAGTGATCTCTTCACCTTCGAGATATTTCATTGTCAGCTCTTCGTCTAGCTCTGCAACTTTTTCAATCAGTTCAAGTCTTAATACTTCAACTTGTTCTTTGAATTCATCTGGGATATCAACTATCTCGATGTTTTCACCTTTGTCATCTTTGAATATATGTGCTTTTTGTTCAACCAAGTCAATGATGCCGTCAAAATCACTTTCAGAACCAATTGGCAATTGAATAGCAACTGCATTAGCTCCCAATTTCTCACGCATTTGCTGGATCGCACCAAGGAAGTCAGCACCAATAATATCCATTTTGTTAACATAAGCAATCCGAGGAACATTATAACGGTCAGCTTGACGCCATACCGTCTCCGACTGAGGCTCAACGCCTTCTTTGGCGCTGAATACTCCAACTGCCCCGTCCAATACACGCAGGGAGCGTTCCACTTCAACAGTGAAGTCAACGTGTCCCGGGGTATCGATGATATTGATGCGGTGACCCTTCCAAGCAGCAGTAGTAGCAGCGGAAGTAATTGTAATTCCGCGCTCCTGCTCTTGTTCCATCCAGTCCATCGTCGCAGCGCCATCATGCACTTCTCCGATTTTGTGAGTACGACCTGTAAAGAATAAGATACGCTCGGTCGTGGTCGTTTTACCTGCATCAATATGCGCCATAATCCCAATATTACGTGTATCTTTCAAGGAGAACTCTCTAGCCATCAGGATGTCTCCTTTCAAATTATAAGGAATTTAGATTCTACCAGCGATAATGAGCGAAAGCTTTGTTAGCTTCAGCCATTTTGTGTGTATCTTCGCGTTTCTTAACGGAAGAACCTGTGTTGTTGCTGGCATCAATAATTTCTTGTGCCAATCTTTCTTCCATCGTTTTCTCACCACGAAGGCGAGAATAATTCACCAACCAACGAAGTCCCAAAGTCGTACGACGATCAGGTCTAACTTCGATTGGCACTTGATAGTTTGCTCCGCCTACACGACGAGCTTTAACCTCAAGAACAGGCATAATATTTTTGATGGCTTGTTCGAAAACTTCCATCGGCTCTTTACCTGTACGATCTTGAATCATTTTGAATGCATTGTACAAGATGGTTTGAGCAACACCTCTTTTGCCATCGAGCATAATGCGATTGATAAGACGAGTAACAAGTTTGCTGCTATAGATTGGATCTGGTAATACGTCTCTGCGAGTAACTGGACCTTTACGAGGCATAGTTATCCCCCTTTCTGAAAAAATCATCCGTTTTTATTTGCTTTATTTACTTCTTAGCTGCTTTAGGACGCTTCGTACCATATTTGGAACGAGCTTGTTTACGGTTGTTCACACCGGATGTATCCAATGCGCCGCGAACGATGTGATAACGTACCCCTGGAAGATCCTTAATTCTACCTCCACGAATCAATACCACGCTGTGCTCTTGCAAGTTGTGTCCAATACCCGGAATATAGGCAGTAACTTCAACACGATTTGTCAAACGCACACGAGCGTATTTACGAAGTGCAGAGTTTGGTTTCTTCGGCGTCATTGTACCTACACGCGTACATACACCACGCTTTTGAGGAGCGCTAATGTCGGTTGCTTCTCTTTTCAAGGCATTAAATCCTCTTTGAAGAGCTGGTGATTTGGATTTCTCCACTTTTGCTTTACGTCCTTTACGAACGAGTTGGTTAATTGTTGGCATATCGCCACCTCCTTCCAATCTTATTAGTTCTCTTTCAAGCCCACAGATCCAGGCGAATCATAAATGAACAAACGAAAAGCTTTTGCCGCCAACATTTCTGTTATTGAACAAAAACGGATTTGCTTTATTCATTCACTATTGCTGCCACAGCAGCTCCAACATCAATACCGCACGCTTTACCCAATAACTTCATGGAATCAACGTAGGTCACTGGAATACCCTCTTTCTTGCAAAGGGCTACCATCTTTATCGTTATTCGCGGATCTGCATCTTTGGCTACAAAAACTTCGGATGATTTGTTCATCTCGACTGCTCTTGCAGTTTGTTTCATGCCAATACTAATGTTAGCAGCCTGTTTTACTTTTTCATAAGACATATAAAATATCCTCCAAAGGACAGGAAACACTTCACAAAATGGCACACTTCGATATAATAGCACTTTGAAAGTGCCGTTGTCAAGACAATTACCTGCCCTTACAAAGAATTTACACAATCTCTCAGCAAGGGCAAGTATCTCATCCTTCTATAAGCAATTAGTCAGCCGAAACGACTTCTAATTCTAAAGATTTGTTATCAGCTTCCACTTCATTCGGATTCGTGATCCGGATGTCACGGTATCTATGCATACCTGTTCCCGCAGGAATCAGCTTACCAATAATAACATTTTCCTTCAATCCGAGCAGTTTATCAACCTTGCCCTTGATGGCAGCATCAGTCAATACACGTGTAGTTTCCTGGAAGGAAGCTGCGGACAGGAAGGAATCCGTCTCAAGCGAAGCTTTGGTAATACCGAGCAGAACCGGTTTGGCAACCGCTGGCTCTTGTCCGGAGTACAAAGCGACCTTATTGGCTTCTTCGTATTCATGGATATCCACAAAGGAACCTGGAAGCAGCGTCGTGTCACCAGAATCAACGATACGTATTTTACGAAGCATCTGGCGAACCATAACCTCGATATGCTTATCGTTGATTTCTACACCCTGGTTCCGATAAACACGTTGAACCTCTTGAAGAATGTAGTTTTGTACACCACGGATACCCTTGATGCGGAGCATTTCCTTAGGATCGATCGATCCTTCCGTCAACTCATCGCCCGCCTCAACCTGTTGGTTAAGCGATACGCGAATACGTGAACCATAAGGAACTGCATAAGTTTTGGATTCAGCTTCACCGAGAACTTCGATTTCACGACGATCCTTGGCTTCACGAATCTCCTTAACTACCCCATCAATCTCCGAAATGATCGCTTGACCTTTCGGATTTCTGGCTTCAAACAACTCCTGAATACGCGGCAAACCTTGTGTAATATCATCTCCAGCAACACCACCGGTATGGAACGTACGCATGGTCAACTGCGTTCCTGGTTCGCCGATAGATTGTGCAGCGATAATACCTACAGCTTCACCAATCTCTACAAATTGTCCAGTTGCCAGGTTACGACCGTAGCATTTTTTGCAAACGCCATGATGGGAACGGCAGCTCAGAACGGATCGAATCTGCAGTTTTTCAATGCCGGCTGCGATGATTGTATCCGCGATGTTCGCTTCTATCAATTCATTGCGTCCAACAATCACTTCACCGGTTTGCGGATCACGAATCACTTCGAATGCATAGCGGCCTTCAATCCGGTCATACAGATCCTCGATGACCTCTTTACCATCCTGAATCTTGTTAACGGTAAAGCCTTTATCCGTACCACAATCCTCATCGCGAACGATAACATCCTGTGCTACGTCTACCAGACGGCGTGTCAGGTACCCGGAGTCAGCTGTACGAAGTGCTGTATCGGCCAAACCTTTACGCGCACCATGCGTTGAAATAAAGTATTCCAAAACCGTTAAGCCTTCACGGAAGTTCGATTTAATTGGTAACTCAATGATTTTACCAGACGGGTTGGCCATCAGACCACGCATACCGCCCAGCTGTGTAATTTGTGATTTGTTACCCCGTGCCTTGGATTCCACCATCATGTTGATGGAGTTGTATTTGTCTAGGGATTTCATCAGGATATCCGTGATTTCATCCTTCGCTTTACTCCAAATCGTAATAACACGATCATAACGTTCTTCATCTGTTATCAAACCACGACGATATTGGTTCGTTACCATATTGACTTTATCATCGGACTCTTTAAGGATGGCATCTTTTTCAAGCGGTACCGTTACATCCGCAACTGCGATTGTAATACCGGATTTCGTTGAATAAGTAAAACCAAGCTCCTTGATTTTGTCCAATATAACCGAAGTTTTGGTTGTATGGTATTTCCGGAAGCACTCAGCAATAATCAAGCCCAGATACTCTTTACCTACTGCTTTGCCCTCCGGAAGCTCCTGCATGATTTTACGTATGTCAGCGCCCTTTTCAAACACGAAATATTGATCGGATGCACCATTCAATAAATTCGATTTGGTAGGTTCATTGATATAAGGCAAATCTGGAGGATAAATTTCATTAAAGATTACCTTACCGATCGTTGTAATCAGCATCGCTTCTTGCTGTTCCGGTGTAAAGCTTGTTTTGTTCAATGCTTTGGCTGGAATAGCGATACGCGCATGCAGTGCAGCTGCTCCACGTTGGTATAAGGATACAGCTTCATGTACAGTACGAACAATGGTTAAGGCGCCATGTGCTTCCTTATTATCGGTTGTCAGATAGAAGCTTCCCAAGATCATATCCTGTGAAGGCGTAACTACCGGCTTACCGTCTTTTGGATTCAAGATATTACCGGCTGCCAGCATCAACAAGCGAGCTTCTGCTTGTGCTTCTGCAGACAATGGAACGTGAACCGCCATTTGATCTCCGTCAAAGTCGGCATTATAAGCGGTACATACCAATGGATGCAGCTTAATGGCACGGCCTTCAACCAGAATCGGTTCAAACGCTTGAATACCTAATCTATGCAGCGTAGGTGCACGGTTCAAGAGAACCGGATGCTCCTTAATGACCTCTTCCAATACGTCCCAAACTTCAGGACTTACGCGCTCGACTTTACGTTTTGCACTTTTGATATTGTGAGCAAGCCCCTTATTGACCAGTTCCTTCATCACAAAAGGTTTAAACAATTCAAGTGCCATTTCCTTCGGAAGTCCGCACTGGTACATTTTCAAGCTTGGACCTACGACGATAACCGAACGACCGGAATAATCGACACGTTTACCGAGCAGATTTTGACGAAAACGTCCTTGTTTCCCTTTGAGCATATGACTTAAGGATTTTAACGGACGGTTGCCCGGACCCGTTACTGGACGGCCGCGGCGGCCATTATCGATTAGTGCATCGACGGCTTCCTGCAGCATCCGTTTTTCATTTTGAACGATAATATCCGGTGCGCCCAGATCCAACAGCCTTTTCAAGCGGTTGTTCCGGTTAATAACGCGGCGATACAAATCGTTCAAATCTGAGGTGGCGAATCTTCCTCCATCCAATTGAACCATAGGACGAAGCTCTGGTGGTATAACAGGGAGGACATCAAGAACCATCCAGCCTGGCAAGTTTTTTGAATTACGGAATGCTTCCATAACCTCAAGACGTTTGATCGCACGATTACGGCGCTGACCTTGAGCTGTTTTCAGCTCTTCCTTCAGCATTTCCACTTCACGTTCGATTTCAATGTCCTGCAGCAATTTCTTTACAGCTTCGGCTCCCATACCTGCCTGAAATGCATAACCGTATTTTTCACGGTAGCTGCGGTATTCCTTCTCGGACAAGAGCTGCTTTTTCTCAAGCGGTGTATCTCCGGGATCTGTAACCACATAGGATGCAAAGTAGATAATTTCCTCGAGTGAACGAGGAGACATATCAAGCGCCAAGCCCATACGGCTTGGGATTCCTTTGAAATACCAAATGTGTGAAACCGGAGCTGCGAGTTCAATGTGACCCATACGCTCACGGCGAACCTTTTGACGGGTTACTTCCACTCCGCAGCGATCGCAAACAACACCTTTATAGCGTACACGTTTGTACTTACCGCAATGACATTCCCAGTCTTTAGTAGGCCCAAAAATCTTCTCGCAAAACAGACCTTCCTTTTCAGGCTTCAAGGTTCTGTAATTGATTGTTTCTGGCTTCTTCACTTCTCCGCGGGACCACGAACGGATCTTTTCTGGAGAAGCTAATCCAATTTTCATAAATTCGAAGTTGTTAACATCCATCAAGGAGCCACCCTCCTTATGTTTTATGGGAAACCTTAAGTGCAAGATAGACCTGTGAACATACGATGGAACTGGGTTATTCTACACCCAGTTCTGAACCTTCCAGATTGAGATTCAGCTTATCGCTGCTAACCTCATCATCATCGTCTGTTTCCCTCATTTCGATCTCTTTTTCATCGCCAGACAAGATTTTAACATCCATGCCCAAGCTCTGCAGCTCTTTAATCAATACTTTGAAGGATTCAGGAACGCCCGGCTCTGGAACGTTCTCGCCTTTAACGATCGATTCGTACGTTTTCACACGTCCGACTACATCATCGGATTTAACTGTCAAAATTTCCTGCAACGTGTAAGCCGCTCCATAGGCCTCCAACGCCCAAACTTCCATCTCACCGAAACGCTGTCCACCGAATTGAGCTTTACCGCCCAGTGGTTGTTGGGTAACGAGTGAGTAAGGACCTGTAGAACGGGCATGGATTTTATCGTCAACCATGTGCGCAAGCTTGATCATGTACATAACGCCAACCGTAACTTCTCGCTCAAACGGGTCACCAGTACGGCCATCATATAGAATGGTTTTACCATTACGCTGCATACCTGCTTCAACCATCGTATCGAACACATCATACTCACGGGCACCGTCAAATACCGGCGTTGCTGTGTGTATTCCGAGATACTTGGCGGCCATTCCTAAATGGACCTCCAGCACCTGACCGATATTCATCCGCGAAGGAACACCCAGAGGGTTCAATACAACTTGCACAGGTGTACCATCCGGCATAAACGGCATATCTTCTTCCGGTAAAATACGTGCGATTACACCCTTGTTACCATGACGTCCAGCCATTTTATCGCCTTCGGAAATTTTCCGTTTTTGCGCAATATAGACACGGACCAGTTGATTCACGCCTGGAGGCAGCTCATCACCGTTTTCACGGGTAAACACTTTAACGTCAACAACAATACCATCCGTACCATGCGGCACTCGAAGCGACGTATCGCGAACCTCACGTGCTTTCTCACCAAAAATTGCGTGCAGCAAGCGTTCTTCAGCAGTAAGCTCGGTAACACCCTTCGGCGTAACTTTACCTACCAGAATATCACCAGCACCAATTTCGGCTCCGACACGAATAATTCCGCGCTCGTCCAAGTTCTTCAGAGCATCTTCACCTACGTTAGGAATGTCACGAGTAATTTCTTCAGGTCCCAGCTTCGTATCACGGGCTTCTGATTCATATTCCTCGATATGGATAGAGGTGTAAACATCCTCTTTTACCAGCTTTTCGCTAAGCAGGATCGCATCCTCATAGTTGTAACCTTCCCAAGTCATAAAGGCAACGACCACGTTACGACCTAACGCCAGCTCGCCCATTTCCGTAGAAGGACCATCTGCAAGAATATCTCCGACCCGAACTTGCTCGCCTTTATGGCAAATCGGACGTTGATTGATGCAAGTTCCTTGGTTGGAACGCATAAATTTATGCAATTTATGTTTTACCAGGTCACCGTTAACCAGCTTGCCGTCTACCATAGCTTGGCGGCGCACCCATATTTCGTTAGCAGACACACGTTCAACAACACCATCTATTTTGGACACAATACATACACCGGAGTCTTTAGCCGACTTATGCTCCATACCCGTACCCACCAACGGTGACTTCGGAATAAGCAAAGGTACAGCTTGACGTTGCATGTTGGATCCCATTAATGCACGGTTGGAGTCATCGTTTTCCAAAAACGGAATTAATGCCGTAGCCACGGATACAACCTGTTTAGGGGATACATCCATATAATCGACACGGTCTTTGGGAAGAATCAAGTTATCATCTTTGTAACGCACGATAACCATATCGCTCTTCAAATGACCTTCTTCACTCAGCTCCGAGTTTGCTTGGGCAACAACGTAGTTATCTTCTTCATCAGCTGTCAGGTAAGCAATCTGCTCAGTAACGATGCCGGTTTTCGGATCTACCCAACGGTATGGAGCCTCGATAAAGCCATACTCATTAATTCTCGCAAAAGAAGACAAAGAGTTGATCAAACCGATATTCGGACCTTCCGGTGTCTCAATCGGGCACATACGACCATAGTGAGAGTGATGCACGTCACGAACTTCAAAGCCCGCGCGTTCCCGAGTCAAACCGCCGGGTCCCAAAGCAGACAAACGACGTTTGTGAGTCAGCTCAGCCAATGGATTCGTTTGGTCCATAAATTGCGACAGCTGGGAGCTACCAAAAAACTCTTTAATTGAAGCGATAACGGGACGAATATTGATTAACGCCTGTGGTGTGATCACATTGGCATCCTGAATGGACATCCGCTCGCGTACAACACGCTCCATACGGGACAAACCGATACGGAACTGGTTTTGCAGCAGCTCGCCAACCGAACGCAATCTACGATTACCCAGGTGATCGATATCATCCGTACTGCCAATACCATGAAGAAGATCAATAAAATAATTAATCGACGCAATGATATCTGCAGGCATAATATTTTTAACTGATTTATCAATTTTACCGTTGGCAATCACTTTAACGATCTTGCCGTCTTCAATCGGTGAATACACATTAATACACTGAAGTGGAATGCGTTCCATTTCAGCAATACCATTAGAGGCTGTGTATTCTTTGAAGCCTACGCTTTTTTCCAAGAAAGGCAGAACCTCATCCAGCAGTCTGCGATCCAGCAGTTGACCTGCTTCTGCGATGATTTCACCCGTTTCCGGATCAACCAAGGTTTCTGCCAATCGTTGATTAAACAAACGGTTTTTGATATGCAGCTTTTTGTTGATTTTATAACGTCCTACATTCGCCAAATCATAGCGCTTTGGATCAAAGAAACGAGCAACCAGCAAGCTTCTTGCATTATCCAATGTAGGTGGTTCACCTGGACGCAAGCGTTCATAGATTTCTATTAGCGCTTTATCCGTTGAATCCGTATTATCCTTGTCAAGCGTGTTACGAAGATATTCATCGTCGCCCAACAGCTCCAGAATCTCCGCGTCGGTACCAAAGCCCAATGCACGCAGTAATACAGTAACTGGAATTTTACGGGTACGATCGATTCTTACATAAATGATATCTTTTGCGTCAGTTTCCAACTCCAACCACGCACCGCGGTTAGGAATTACAGTTGCTGTATACGTTTTTTTACCGTTCTTATCTATCTTCGTACTGAAGTAGACGCTCGGAGAACGAACTAGCTGACTGACGATAACCCTTTCAGCGCCATTGATAATAAAGGTTCCAGTTTCCGTCATCAGAGGGAAGTCTCCCATAAACACTTCCTGCTCTTTAACTTCTCCAGTTTCTTTATTGATCAAGCGCACCTTCACACGAAGTGGAGCTGCGTAAGTGACGTCCCGTTCCTTGGATTCATCGACCGAATACTTAGGCTCTCCTAAGTTGTAATCGATAAATTCCAGTATCAAATTTCCCGTAAAGTCTTGAATTGGGGAAATATCCTGAAACATTTCACGCAATCCCTCTTCCAAAAACCAATCGTACGATTTTTGTTGGATCTCAATAAGGTTAGGAACCTCCAAAACCTCATGAATCCGAGCGTATGACCTGCGTTTACGTCGACCTAATTGAATAAGATGACCCGCCAAGTTTGATTCACCCCTCATGTCTACTCAATAGAACAAAATAAAAGCCTCTCCTGAAGCCTTCTCGAGTAAATACTGCCCGAAGTGTCACTTCTTACAGAAGCTTTCCATGCATAAAATTCATTTAACCGATAGTTCCCTTACCTTTTGCTATGGTGCACCTAAAATTTACACATTATACGTATAAAGTGTCAATTTTATTCACCGAAGATAAAATAACGCTTGACATTTTAGCTAACTAAAGACAAAAACCCCATCTTTAATGCTGACATTTTATTATGATAACATAAAGGAAATGTCAAGTCAATAATATTTGTGAAAAATATGCATTTACTTTTGCGCTTTGATGATTCGATACCCTTTGTCCTTGCCCATCTCCTGCACGTGTGCAAATAAACTTTCCAGCTTTGCAAAGGCAGATGGAGCCCCCTGCTTTTTTTGAATCACAATCCACAGACTGCCTCCATCTCTCAGCACTTGATGCGCTTGCTCAAAAATCTGATGGACGGTTTCCTTGCCTGCCCGAATAGGCGGATTCGTAATGACAACATCAAAGGTGCGATTCATGACAGCATCCAGCTTATCACTCTGCATAATTTCGACATTCGTCACTCGGTTGCGTTCGGCATTCATTCGCGCAAGCTCCACGGCTCTTTCATTAATATCAACCATGGTAACTGTTCCATGAATGGCCAGCCCTGCTGCCGCGATCCCCATCGGACCATAACCACAGCCTACATCAAGAATCTCGCTGCCTTCAGAAATTTGCAAACTTTCGATCAGTACTTTAGAGCCATAATCCACGCCTTTTTTGGAAAAAACGCCTGCATCCGTCACAAATGTATAGGTACGGCCGCGTAAGGTCTCCTGGATTTGGTGGAGATCATGTGCCGCTGTCGGCTTTTGCGAATAGTAATGCTCAGACACTAATTTCACCTCTTCGAAATCAGTTATATAGAAATGGAAAACCCCTTGAAGAAAAACTTCAAGGGGTTTTAAGACAAAAAATTACTTAACTTCTACAGTTGCGCCAGCGCCTTCAAGTTTCGCTTTAACAGCTTCTGCTTCTTCTTTGCCCACTTTTTCTTTGATTGGTTTTGGAGCGCCGTCAACCACGTCTTTAGCTTCTTTCAAGCCAAGACCAGTGATTTCACGAACGATTTTGATAACGTTGATTTTGGAAGCGCCAGCGCCTGTCAAAATTACGTCAAATTCTGTTTGCTCAGCAACTTCAGCTACTGCTGCGCCGCCGCCCACAGCAACTGGAGCTGCTGCAGTAACGCCGAATTCTTCCTCGATCGCTTTTACAAGATCGTTCAATTCCAAAATTGTCATTGCTTTAATTTCTTCCAAGATTGTTTCCTTACTCATTTGTGTATACCTCCGTTAATTGTTTTATGAAATATTTATTATTCTTAAATTAAGCTTCTTGCTTTTCTGCAACAGCTTTAACTGCAAGAGCGAAGTTGCGAACAGGAGCTTGTAAAACGCTAAGCAACATGGAGAGCATACCTTCTCTGGAAGGCAGATCCGCCAATGCTTTGATTTGATCAAAGCCAACAACTTTACCTTCAACAACGCCTGCTTTAACGCTAAGCTTGTCGTTCTTTTTAGCAAAATCCGTTAAGATTTTGGCAGGAGAAACGATGTCATCTTTGCTGAATGCAATTGCCGTAGGACCGGTCAAAAATTCATCCAGTGCAGATAGGTCAGCACTTGCAGTTGCGCGTCTAGCCAAAGAGTTTTTCAGTACTTGAAATTCAATACCAGCCTCACGCAATTGTTTGCGAAGTTCGGTAACTTGAGATACGTTCAATCCACGGTAATCCGTTACGATTGTGCAAGAACTGCCTTTTAATTTATCAGCTACTACATTCACTTTCTCGGCTTTTAATTCAATTGTTTTCGTGTTTGCCATTTTTGCACCTCCTAAGAGCATCTGTAAAGATGCTTTCTTCGTAAGCATGATCTTAACTTTCGTAAGAAAGTTATCTTCGTAAGCATAATCTTAAAACTGAACTCAGCACGTAAACGAAGGCATCCGTAAAAGTAAAGATGCCTCCGCAGACGCTGCGAAGGCATGATGATTCACGTTATCTTTGGTCGAACAAAGAAACCCGATTCTATATCATAACACCTCGGCAGGACATTAAGCTCTAAATGAGCACCTGCTGTCTACGGTAAGTCATATTCGATTATCAGCTAGAATAGGTTATCATGACCTTACTAAAAAGTCAATCCAACTTATCTATATGTTTGTGTGTTAACGCGAGCAGCAGGACCCATTGTTGAGGAAACTGCGATGTTTCTAAGGTAGATACCCTTAGCAGCAGCAGGCTTCGCTCTAACCAAAGCATCGATCAATGCGCGGAAGTTTTCAGCCAACTTCTCGTCATCAAAGGAAACTTTGCCAATTGGAGCATGGATTTGTCCGGCTTTATCCAAACGGTATTCGATTTTACCTGCTTTGATCTCCTGAACTGCTTTCGCTACATCAAATGTAACGGTACCAGCTTTAGGGTTAGGCATCAAACCTTTACCACCCAAGATACGACCCAACTTACCCACTTCACTCATCATGTCGGGAGTTGCTACGCAAACATCAAAATCAAACCAACCTTGTTGGATTTTGTTAATCATGTCTTGATCGCCTACGAAATCAGCACCAGCCGCTTCCGCTTCTCTTACTTTATCACCTTTGGCAAATACAAGAACACGTTTAGTTTTACCAGTACCGTGTGGCAATACAACAACGCCACGAACAGCTTGGTCTTGCTTTCTTGGGTCTACACCCAGACGAACTGCTACTTCAACAGTTTCATCAAACTTAGCAGTTGCCGCTTTTTTAACAAGCTCAATTGCTTCTTTAGCTTCATACAAAGCTTCTGCATCAAACAGTTTAACTGCTTCTGCATACTTTTTACTTACTTTAGCCATTTGGTTATCCTCCTAAGTGGTATTAGCGGAATGTCCTCCCACTGTGCACGGAACTAGTCTTTGATAACTACGCCCATGCTGCGTGCAGTACCTTCAACCATACGCATTGCAGCTTCAACAGATGCAGCGTTAAGGTCAGGCATTTTTTGTTCAGCGATTTCACGGATTGTCGCACTTGTTACAGTTGCAACTTTCTTCTTGTTCGGTTCACCGGAGCCTTTAGAAATTCCAGCAGCAACGCGCAGCAATACAGCAGCCGGTGGCGTTTTGCAGATGAATGTAAAGGAACGATCCTCGAAAACTGTGATTTCAACAGGAATAATCAAACCCGCTTGATCGGCAGTACGAGCGTTAAACTCCTTACAAAAAGCCATGATGTTAACACCTGCTTGACCCAGAGCCGGACCGATTGGTGGAGCCGGATTCGCTTTAGCGGCACTAACTTGCAATTTAACAATTTTAATAACCTTTTTTGCCATTGTGTTACACCTCCTTGCGCTAGTATACGATATTACCCTTTAGATCTTTTCTACCTGATGGTAGTCAAGCTCCAAAGGCGTTTCTCTTCCGAACATGTTGACATGTACCTTCAGCTTGCTCTTGTCGACCAGAATTTCTTCAATGGATCCAACAAAATTAGCAAAAGGACCTTCTTTGACACGTACGGTTTCCTTCAATTCGAAGTCAATCTTAGGCTTAGGCTCTTCCATGCCCATATGCTTAAGAATGGCCTCCACTTCTTCAGGAAGCAAAGCAGTTGGTTTCGAGCCTGATCCCGTCGATCCGACAAAGCCCGTGACACCCGGCGTATTACGCACGACATACCACGAATCATCCGTCTGAACCATTTCAACCAGCACGTAACCCGGATATACTTTACGCATAACCGTTTTCTTCTTGCCGTCCTTGTTTACAATTTCTTCTTCCATCGGAACCAAAACACGAAAAATTTTGTCAGTCATATCCATAGACTCAACGCGTTTTTCCAAGTTTGCTTTGACCTTGTTTTCATACCCGGAATAGGTATGTACGACGTACCATCTTTTTTCCATTTCCATAATCGCCACCTATAACTCCCGCTTATTTAAAAATAAGGCGTAGCAGCTCAGAAATACCCAAATCCAGCACATAGAAATAAACAGTGACAAAAGCAACCGTAAACAGCACAACCAGCGTATAGCTGATCAACTCTTTACGATTTGGCCATTTTACTTTTTTTAATTCGGCCCAACTGTCCGCAAAAAAAGAAAATGTGTTACCGAAGCTCCGCTTCATTCGAACCAGAAATGACAAAACTACACCTCCAAGAAACTACCTAGTTTCGCGATGAGCAGTATGTTCATTGCAAAACTTACAAAACTTCTTCAACTCCATGCGGTCCGGGTTGTTGCGCTTATTTTTGTTGGACGTATAGTTCCTTTGCTTGCAGTTCGTGCACGCTAACGTAATAATTACCCGCATGATGTACACCTCCTACGGTCCCAGCCTCATATTTGAATCCTTAAAAAGAGCAAAAAAAGCCTACCAGTTTTAAGGCTACCTGATTACTTTAGCATAGCGCTATTTTCATGTCAAGGAAAACCTATTTACCAGTATATACGAAGTATTGGGAAACTAAACTAGCAAAAAAAATAAAGCACCGCATCATCAACAGGCGCTTTACCTTGCATCTCTAACTTCCAAATACCGTTCCAGCTTTCGCTTGACACGCTGCAAAGCATTATCAATCGACTTCACATGACGATCCAGATCTACTGCAATTTCCTGATAGGAACGGCCGTCTAAATATAGCATCAGCACTCTGCGTTCCAGATCGCTTAAAATTTCACCCATTTTATCTTCCAACCCGCTGAATTCTTCTTGGTTAATAATCAATTCCTCAGGATCGGTCACACGTGATCCGCAGATGACATCAAGCAGGGTTCGATCGGAGTCTTCATCATAAATCGGTTTATCGAGCGAAACATAGGAGTTGAGAGGAATATGCTTCTGGCGGGTTGCGGTTTTGATCGCCGTAATGATTTGACGGGTGATGCAAAGTTCAGCAAAGGCTTTGAAGGAGGCCAGCTTGTCTCCACGAAAGTCACGTATCGATTTATATAAACCTATCATACCTTCTTGCACGATATCTTCCCTGTCAGCACCTATTAGAAAATAGGAGCGTGCTTTGGCGCGAACGAAGTTTTTATACTTGTTAATCAAGTACTCCAATGCGTCGCTATCCCCTTCGCGGACCGCTTCGACAATGTCTTCATCTGCCTTGAGGTCGTATTCGCACATTCTCAATTCTTTGAGGTCGACACTCAAAATAATCCCTCCGGCCTAGGCAAGACTCATAATCTACTTGATCCTAAAAGATAGGATAAGTATACATTATGTAATCTATTATCGTCAACCGAATTCACGATAGCATGGGCTTTATTCATTCTATCGTCATCGGCCTCTGCGCCATTTTTCAAAGAGATCTTTCATCTCGCTGCTTAGCTTGCTGTCAAATGTATTACGCCTTCGCGACGTGTCCTGCTCGATTTTGTTATCAATTTCCCGCTTGGCATGCTTGACCTTCACCAGAAGCTCACTGGCCGGAATACGAAATGCACCTTTTCCAAAAATCACATTCTGCTCGGTCATATCGGAGGTGGCCACATAGATCTGCTTGCGCCGCCCCACATGCTCGGTAACCAGGCGTTCAATCAGTTCATCCGCCGTCTCCTTTTCCTTCGTATAATAAATTCGCAGCTTGCTGTGTTCATACTTGCCGCCCAGGCCGGGCACATAGTAGGCATCGAACACCAGCAGTACTTTGATACCGGAAAAGGATTGATATTCAGCCAGCAGCTCGATTAATCGGTCACGCGCATCCTCCAGGCTAATATCCTTAAGCTTCTGCAGCTCGGGCCAATCTCCAATAATGTTGTATCCGTCCACAATGAGAAACTCCTTGAATGCCGGAGCTACCATCTATTTCACAGCAAGCCGCTGACGGACTACCTCGTACATAAAGACGGATGCAGCTACGGAGGCATTCAACGAATTGACGTGTCCGAACATAGGAAGCTTGAGCAGGAAATCACATTTTTCTTTGATTAATCTGCCTACGCCTTTATTCTCATTCCCTATGACGATAGCGAGCGGAATGGTCAGATTGGTCTGATAAATGGGTTGATTGGCAGCAACATCCGTACCCGCTACCCATACGCCACGTTCTTTTAATTGCTCGATCGTTTGCGCCAAATTCGTCACCCGCGCCACTCGAACGTACTCCACAGCTCCCGCCGAGGTTTTGGATACAGCAGCCGTCAAACCTACCGCTCTGCGCTTGGGAATGATAACCCCATGCACCCCCGTACAGTCAGCAGATCGAAGAATCGAACCCAGATTATGCGGGTCCTCAATCTCGTCCAAAATAAGGATAAATGGCTCCTCATTGCGACTTTTCGCATATTCCAGAATATCTTCAATTTCCACATAAGCATACGCGGCAACCTGAGCGACAACACCTTGATGCGGCACCTCATCGACCATCTGGTCAAGCTTGCGCTTGTCCACAAATTGGACAATGATCCCCTTTTGTTTAGCCTCGGTTACGATCGGCTGAGTCAATTGCTTTTGGGCGCCCTCAGCGACCCATATTTTATTAATCGTTCGTCCTGAACGCAAAGCCTCAAGCACCGAATGCTTGCCGGCAATATATTCTTCTTCCTCCATGTTCATGCTCTCCTTTATGCAAAAGCTGGCTTTAACTAATTGCCATCGTCATTTTGCGTCCTGCTGATTAGGTTCAATTGTTTGCATCATGATGTATTGAAGCCTTTCCAACTGCTTCGTGTAATATAAGTAGCCAAGCAAGCATTCGAATGCCGTACTGTGGCGATATTCCAATATATCTGCATTTTTCGCTGATGTCCCTGACTTGGCATTACGTCCACGCTTGACGATATCCGCTTCCTCTTCGGTTAGTAACGGCATGAGACGCTGCAGATTTTTGGCCTGCGCCCTCGCCGAAACATATTGTGTTGACAAACGATGCAAATGATTCGGTCGTTGATTGGCCATTGAAATGACGTATTGTCGAATAAATACCTCATAGATCGCATCCCCTATATAGGCGAGTACGATTGGACCCAGCAGCTTTGGTTCTTTGGCGGGAGGGAAGCAAAATAAATCGGTCTCCATAAAAAAAGGTTCTTGGCTCATTATTTCCTCCGCCAACGAATACCTTGTGCCGTATCCTCCAGTGTGATCCCCTTTTCCGTTAACAGATCACGGATTTCATCCGCACGCGCCCAGTTCTTGGACTTGCGTGCTTCCGTGCGATCAATAATCAATTGTTCGATTTCCTGATCCAGCAGCTGCTCCGCTGGTTGGGCTAATATCCCCAATACCTTATCCATCGTTTCAAACCGTTCCAGTAACAACTGCAGCGAGCTGCGTGTCACCTCTGCCTGCTGGACATACAGGTTTGCTGCGCTAACCAATTCAAATACAGCCGTAATCGCATCCGGTGTATTGAAGTCATCATTCATTTTCAATTCAAATTGCCGCTGCACTTCAGCTACCGCGTGTGCGATTTCTTCGGCAACCTCTCCTTCACCAGCTGTAGACAGACGATGCTTAATATTGGCCAGGCAATTCTCGATTCGCGCCAATCCATTGTTGGCTTGCTCAATGGTCTCTTCACTGAAGTTCAGCGGGTTGCGATAATGCACCGATAGCATGAAGTAACGCAAGGTTTGCGGGCTGATCGTTTGTAACAGCTGATGGACATTGACACCATTTCCGAGTGATTTCGACATTTTTTCATTATCAATATTAATATACCCATTATGCATCCAGTAGTTAGCCATAGGGTGGCCGGTCAAGCATTCAGATTGCGCAATTTCACATTCATGATGAGGGAACTGCAGATCCTGCCCTCCCCCGTGGATGTCGATCGTATCACCTAAATATTTGCGAACCATCGCGGAGCATTCGATATGCCAGCCAGGTCGTCCCTGGCCCCATGGACTGTCCCATGAGATTTCGTCTGGCTTGGCAGCCTTCCAAAGTACAAAATCCTGGGGATTTTCCTTGCGGTCGTCAACCTCTACACGGATGCCGAATTGCAATTCATCCAGATTTTGATGCGACAGCTTGCCGTATTCTGTGAACTGCGTTGTACGGAAATATACATCACCACCGCGCTCATAAGCGAAGTCTTTTTCAAAAAGACCCTCAATGAATGCGATAATTTCGTCAATATTCTCGGTTACACGTGGGTTTAATGTGGCTCTGCGGATGCCTAAGCCTTCCGTATCCTCATAAAACTTTTGAATAAACATATCGGCCACTTCAGGGACGGATAATTCCATTTGCGCCGCTTTTTTAATCAGCTTATCGTCCACATCGGTAAAATTGACAACATAATTGACTTCATAGTTGATGGATTCCAAATATCTCCGAACGACATCAAAGAACACCATCGGACGTGCATTCCCTATATGGATGTAATCATATACGGTCGGACCACATACGTACATTTTTACTTTTCCAGACTCGAGAGGCTGAAATTCATCCTTTGCTCTTGTTAGTGTATTATAAATTTTAAGCACCATGATCCTGGCTACCTCCACTTGTCTGTTTGATCGTCTCTACTTCCAATTTCAAATCATCAATCTGCTGCTGCAGCTGTCGAAACATATCGATAACCGGATCGGGCAAATTATTATGATCCAACCGTCCCACACGAACCCCATCCCGCTTCACGATTCGTCCAGGTATACCTACAACTGTACTATTGGGCGGCACCTCACTGAGTACAACCGCATTGGAGCCTATGCGTGAATTATCGCCTACAAGAAAAGAGCCTAACACCTTGGCTCCAGAGGCAATCACCACGTTGCTGCCGATCGTCGGGTGGCGTTTTCCTTTTTCCTTACCGGTGCCTCCAAGGGTTACTCCTTGATAGAGCACGACATCATCGCCAATTTCGCATGTCTCTCCGATAATTACCCCCATACCGTGATCGATGAAAAAACGACGGCCAATAACAGCTCCCGGATGAATCTCAATTCCGGTCATGAAACGGCTCCATTGAGATATCACTCTGGCAATCGTATACCAATGGTTTTTATACAGGTGGTGTGCCACACGATGCGCCCATAGCGCATGCAGTCCTGAATAAGTAAAGACCACTTCAAACCAGCTGCGAGCCGCCGGGTCATTTTCGAATATCGTCGAGATATCTTCTTGCATGAACTTTAACAAGCCACTCCACCTGCTTTCCTTCTTGTCGTAGGCTGACCAACAAGCTGTACACATAGAAAAGCCCCCACAGCCATGAAGGCTGCAGAGGCGAAAAAGTCGCGGTTCCACTCTGCTTGGACAGCAACATCCTATCCATCTCAACTGTTCGTAACGTGAACAGGTACGGTAAGACTACCTTGACTTCAGCTGTGCCCGTTATAGGCAGCCATCTGAAGCAGCTCGTCAATACGGCTCCCAGGTGCATTTCCAAGCGACAGGATATGGACAGCTTTCAGCTCGGGCTGTATGGCCGCGGTTGTCCTCTCTGTAAAACCCTAACTCGATTGTACTCTCCTGATCTACGCCACGATTGTTATATTAGGATTAGTATAACGAAAAAGCATTCGGTTTACAATAATTTGTTCAAACGTGCAACAACCTTTTCTTTTCCCAGCAAAAACACGGTCATATTGAGGTCAGGACCATGCGTTTGACCTGTTAAGGCAACACGAATCGACATAAAAAGCGGCTTGCCTTTATAGCCTGTGGCCTTCTGGACAGCTTTCAGCATAGCTGGAATAAGCTCTGCTTCAAAGACTTCAGCACGCTCCACTTCGTCCAGGAACCCGCGAATGACAATCGGCGCATACTCTTCAGCCAAGATGGCCTTTGCTTCTTCTTCCTCATAGGATACATCTTCCTGGAAAAAGATTTGGCTCAGCTGAACAATCTCTCCAGCGTACTGCATCCGGTCTTGATTCAAGCCTACAAGCTTGTTAATCCAATCTTCCTGCTCGGAGCTCAATATCTGCGGAACCAGTCCGGCAGTTTGCAAATGCGGCAGCGAAAGCTCCACAACACGAGACAGCTCCGTTTTTTTCATATAATGGTTGTTCATCCAGTTCAGCTTGTCCATATCAAATACCGCAGGGCTTTTGGACACACGGCTTAGATCGAATTGGGCAATAATTTCTTCTTTGGTGAAAATCTCTTCTTCGCCTACTGGAGACCATCCGAGTAAAGTAATAAAGTTCAGCACCGCTTCAGGCAAATAACCCAAATCGCGGTATTGGCCAATAAACTGGACGATCGACTCGTCGCGCTTGCTCATTTTCTTGCGGTCTGGATTTAATATGATCGACAAATGAGCAAATTCCGGTATCGGCAATCCCAGTGCTTCATACATCAGAATCTGTCTTGGCGTATTCGACAAATGCTCCTCGCCGCGAATAACAAGGTTAATTTTCATCAAATGATCATCCAGAATAACAGCAAAATTGTAGGTCGGGATTCCGTCCGCGCGTACAATGATGAAGTCGCCAATCCCATCGGATTCAAATTCCACATGCTCACGAATCCGATCCTTAAAAGCGATCAGACGACCCTCGGGCACACGGAACCGTATCGACGGCTTACGTCCTTCAGCCTCATAAGCAGCAATTTGTTCCGCAGTTAAATAACGGCCCTTTCCTGAATAACGGGGCATTTCCCCTCTTGCTTCCTGCTCGGCACGCTCCTGCTCCAGCTCCTCCTCGGAACAATAACAGGGATAGGCATGTCCGCCTGCAAGAAGCTGCTCCACGAAAGGCTTGTACAAATCCAGACGCTCCATTTGACGGTAAGGTCCGTACTCGCCACCAATGTCGAGACTCTCATCCCAATCCAAACCAAGCCACTTTAATCCATCCAGTTGATTGCTGACTCCGGACTCAATATGGCGGCTTTGATCGGTATCCTCGAAGCGAATAATAAATTGTCCGCCATCTTTACGAGCCATCAAATAATTGAATAATGCTGTTCGCGCTCCACCTATATGTAATTGACCGGTTGGGCTTGGCGCATATCTTACACGCAAATGATCTGACATCATAATGGCTCCTCTCCTGTATTAAAAACCGTTAACCTAATAATAATAGTTGTTATGATAGCACATTTCTTATTAGACAAACAACCGATTGTGAAGCAATTCCTTCACCGCGTCCTGTAAAACCCAACTGTTCGGTAGTGGTCGCTTTGACATTGACCTGTGAAGGCTCCGCTTCCAGTGCTTGAGCAATACGGTCCACCATTGCCGGAATATAGGGAGCCATCTTAGGCTTCTGGGCAATAATCGTTGAATCGATATTTCCCAGCTTGTAGCCCGCCTCTTTGGCCAACTGCCATACCTGCACCAATAGCTGGTAGCTATCGGCATCCTTGAATGCCTCATCCGTATCCGGAAAATGCTTGCCGATATCTCCCATGCCAAGTGCTCCAAGTATCGCATCGCTGATCGTATGCAGCAATACATCCGCATCGGAGTGACCCAGCAGTCCTTTTTCATAAGGAATTTCAATTCCACCGATAATGCATTTACGCCCTTCCACCAGCTGGTGTACGTCAAAGCCCTGTCCTACTCGAATCATGATTGCTTCTCTCCCCTAACATTATGGATAATCCAATTGGCCCAAGGCAGGTCCTCCGGCGTTGTGATTTTAATATTGTAATAGTCCGCTTCTACAACTTGAACGCTTATGCCCAATTGTTCAACAAGCATGGCATCATCCGTACCGATAAATCCTATCTTTTTTGCCTGCTCATAAGCTTCCAGCAGCAATGAAAAGCGAAAAGCCTGTGGGGTTTGAATAGCCCACAAGCTTCGACGATCAGGTGTGGATTGAATCTTTCCCGTCGTGTCAACTACTTTAATCGTATCCTTAACGGGCACTGCCAGAACAGCCGCTCCCGTTTCCATTGCTTTATGCCAGCAAGCGATAATATGCTCCTTGGCTGTAAAAGGCCGGACACCATCATGCACCAATACCCATTCCGTATCCTTTGCCAACATCTGTAAACCTTTGTAAACGGAGTCCTGCCGTTCTTGGCCACCTGCGACAACCGATTGCACCTTGGACAGCCCATACTGCTTCATATAGCCCCTACAGCGCTCTACATCATCGGCACCCGTTACGAGTACGATGGAGTTAACCTGTTCCATCTTTTGAAAAAGACTCAATGTATGTACAAGAATCGGCTTTCCATCTAAAATCAGAAACTGTTTGCTTTCTACGGTTTGCATTCGCGATCCTTTGCCCGCAGCCACCACAACAACCGCCAGTTGATTCATTTATTTTATTCACCTGCCGTCTGCATCCTAGCGCCTTCTCACCCTTACACTGCTGGTGTCATTCTGTTCCCAACATGGTTTCAAAGGTACTGCACTCCTCTATCATAAACGTTTCAGAGTGCTTTTTCCAATAATTTCGGTTTGGCAAAAATCATTCGGCCGGCAGAGGTCTGCAGCACACTGGTTACCATCACTTCAAGCGTCGTCCCGATGAACTCCCGTCCACCTTCCACAACAATCATCGTACCGTCATCCAGGTAAGCAACACCTTGTCCGTGCTCCTTGCCGTCCTTAATGACCTGGACCAAAATTTCCTCTCCCGGAAGCACGACCGGTTTAACTGCATTTGCCAAATCATTGATATTGAGCACCGATACCCCTTGCAGCTCGCACACTTTATTCAAATTAAAATCATTGGTGATTACTTTGCCCTGCAGTACCTTGGCGAGCTTGACCAGTTTACTGTCCACTTCGGAAATCTCTTCAAAATCTCCTTCATAGATCAGCACCTTCACATCTAGTTCCTTTTGGATTTTGTTCAAAATATCCAGCCCACGGCGACCACGGTTCCTTTTAAGCAAATCAGATGAATCCGCAATATGCTGCAGCTCCTCCAACACAAACTCAGGAATAACGAGCGTCCCCTCAATAAATCCGGTTTTGCAAATGTCGGCAATGCGGCCGTCGATAATGACACTGGTATCCAAAATTTTATGTTCCTCAAAGCCCTTCACTTCGCCTGCTGCTGCACGTTCTCTGGAGGAACGGCTTTTGGTCAGCAAACTGATGAATTCCTCACGTTTGGCGTAACCCAGACGAAATCCTACAAAACCCAGCATCGCGGTCAATACCGTATGCAAGAATGGAGATAATAAGCCAGCTTGCTCAAAAGGTGTCAGCAGGTTGACTGTCAGCAGCAAACCTACTCCGAGCCCAAGTATACCCGATATCAAATCAGCAATAGGGATATGTCCAATCCACTTCTCTGCGCGCTGCAAAAGCTTCCATCCATAATCAGCTACCCAAGCGCCTATCCCATAAAATATCAAAACCCCAATAACCATCATCCAATAGCCTTGTCCTGCTACTTCCTTGATACCAAAAGCGGTATCCAGCATACCAAAAAGAGGTTTACCAACGATAGCACTCCACTCAAAACTCAATAGACCTCCAATAACGGCAAAAACACATTGAAACCATTTTTTCATCAATAGGGTCACCTCCATGCTCCTTTTCATACGTTCAGGTTCGTTAACATTATGAACCAAAAGCTTGCTGCCTAATCCTCAGTTATGTAAAAAAAACAAAAAAAGCATTTAAATTCCGAATACGGAAAATAAATGCTTTTCATTTTCGACTTATTTTAAAGAGATGGAGTTTCCGGCTTCACATCATCACCGGATTTACGTGATCTTTTACGCTTTGTAAACAGTCGTTCAGCGTTTTTTTTTAAGCCGTACAGCGCATACAGCAGCAGCGGTACAAAAATCATTTTAGATAACGTGCCTGGAAATTGAATGGCAACAACAACGGCGATGATCACAACAACCGGTGTAATCCAGATCGCTTTCTTGGGAATGCCCATTTTTTTGAAATTAGGGTATTTGACTGTACTTACCATCAAATAAGATAACAACAATGTACTCAGAACGAGTACAAACGTATTTAATTCATTGTGAAAGAGCGCCAATGTACACAGGACACCACCAGCAGCCGGAATCGGCAAGCCGATAAAATAGCCCGGAGTACCCGCAATCACGTTAAACCGTGCCAGACGAAGTGCACCACAAATTGGAAACGCTGCAGTTGCAATCCAGGCTGTCGCGGCATTTAACTCTGTAAAAGCCACAACATACATAATAAAAGCCGGTGCTACACCAAACGAAATGACATCGGATAAGGAATCCAATTCTTTACCAAATTCACTTTGTACGTTCAACGCTCGAGCAACTCGTCCATCCAAACCATCCAGAAGCATGGCAATGATTACCATAATAGCAGCTAAGTCCGGTTGCTTATTGAAAACGAGAATGATCGCGATAATTCCCAAAAATAGATTTCCTATTGTGAAAATATTGGGAAGAGATTTTGTCAGCATGTTTTGTCCACCTCTGGTTTTACTTTACCCTAATACTTCTTACTATATTAAGGCACCCACTGATTGTTTGCAAGCTAAATGTGTCTGTCAATGAATACTTGGTCCTTGATTCTTTTCAAACCTTCTTTGATTGTCCTTGCCCGAACCTCTCCAATTCCTTCCACCTCGTCTAATTCGCCGATCGTAGCCATCATCAAATGAGGGAGGCGTCCAAACCGTTCCACAACATTTTGAATGATCGTAGAGGGCATCCGTGGAATCTTGTGCAGCACACGATAGCCCCTTGGGGAAACGGTTTCTTCAGCGCTGTTGCTGGCAGTTGGATAGCCGAGCAGTCGAGCCACATGATAATGGTCAAGCATCTCTTCGGATGCCAACCGTTTGAGGCTGTTGGTCAAATCCTTGATTTTGTCCTCATTCAAATCCTTCACATAATCCTTGAGCAGCAAATAAGCATCGTATTCTATTGTACCTACCAGCTCTTCAAGCTGCATGCTGATGAGTCTTCCTTCGGTTCCAAGCTCCACAATGTATCGCTTGATTTCAGCCTTGATGCGCAGCACCATCTCAACCCGTTGAATAACATTGGTCACATCATGCAGTGCAACCAGTTCTTCAAATTCAGAGGCGCCCAGGTTGGTCAGAGCCTGGTCTAGCACTGATTTATATTTTTCCAGCGTCTGAATCGCTTGATTAGCTTTGGTAAGAATAACGCCTATGTCTTTTAACGAATAGCGCAGGTTTCCTTGATACAGGGTGATAACATTACGTCTCTGTGAGATAGATACCACAAGCTTGGAGGTTTGCTTCGCTACACGTTCAGCCGTACGATGCCGTATTCCCGTCTCAGAGGAGGAAATGGTGGAGTCCGGTATCAGCTGGGTATTGGCATACAAAATCATTTTCACATCTTCACTAAGAATAATCGCTCCGTCCATCTTGGCCAGTTCATATAAATAGTTGGGAGAAAAATCACAATTAATCGAAAAACCGCCGTCAACCAGCTCCATCACTTCCGGACTGTAGCCGACAACAATCAAGGCTCCGGTCTTGGCACTAAGCACGTTGTCGAGCCCAGCTCTAAAAGCAGTGCCTGGCGCAACTAATTGCAATAGCTGGTTCATTACATCTCTCTTTACTTCTTCCTTGCTCATGTTGTTCCTCCCTGCCGGCCCTGTTTTTACATCTATCCTAGTGCTGCTTTTAATGCTTCTGATACTGTGTTTACGCCTATGATTTCTATACCCGTGGGCGGTGTCCAGCCCTTCAGGCTTTTCTCAGGGACTATTACTCTGCGAAAACCAAGTTTCTCAGCTTCCCTGACTCGCTGATCGACACGGGAAACTCCGCGTACCTCACCCGTTAACCCGACTTCGCCAAATACGACATCAAAAGGCTGAGTTGGCTGGTCTCTGAGACTGGAGGCGATACTAACCGCTATGGCTAAATCAACAGCAGGTTCATCCAGCTTAATGCCACCGGCAACATTGACATAGGCATCCTGATTTTGCAAAAACATGCCCATCCGCTTTTCCAATACTGCGATAATTAAAGCGAGACGATTATGATCGATGCCTGTAGCCATCCGCCGCGGTGAAGGAAAATTTGTTGACGATACGAGAGCCTGGAGTTCTACAAGAACGGGTCTCGTTCCCTCCATGCTGGCGACAACCGTAGAGCCGGCAACCCCAAGCGGCCTTTCCGATAAAAATAACTCCGACGGATTGCTTACCTCAACCAAGCCGGTTTCCCGCATCTCAAAAATACCGATTTCGTTCGTTGATCCAAACCGATTTTTCACCGCACGGAGAAGCCGATAGGAGTGGTGCCGTTCTCCCTCAAAGTAGAGAACACAATCGACCATATGTTCGAGCATCCGCGGGCCGGCAATTGCCCCTTCCTTAGTAACATGACCCACAAGCACCGTGGCAATACCTTTGATTTTGGCAATTCGCATAAAATGGCCTGTGCATTCTCTAACTTGGGATACACTTCCAGGAGCCGAGGTTACAGCCGGATGGTATACCGTTTGGATCGAATCGATCACCAGAAAGTCCGGTTGAACCTCTGCAATAGACTCCTCTATCAGCTCCAGGTTCGTTTCACAAAGTACATACAGCATCTCCGAGGACGCATTCAACCGATCAGCCCGAAGCTTGGTTTGGCGTATCGATTCTTCTCCGGAAACATAGAGAACTTTTTTTCCCACCTGCGTCAGATCATGCGAGGTTTGCAGCAGCAGCGTTGATTTACCAATACCAGGGTCGCCACCAACCAGAAGCAAGGAACCGGGCACCAAGCCTCCTCCCAGTACACGGTTCAACTCTTTATTACCCGTTAGGATGCGCTGTTCCTCTCCACTTTTTATATTTATGATCGATACTGCCTTTTCTTTCGTATGGAGTAAAGAAGAATGTGTCATCTGTGTTTTGGATATGGTTTCTATTTCTTCTACAAACGTATTCCAAGCTTGACAACCCGGACACTTTCCTAACCATTTGGGCGAATCGTATCCGCATTCCTGACAGCAGAATTTTGTTTTTTGCTTAGCCATCTGTAATCTCCCTGCTGATTTCAATTGTTAGCTTTATTATAATCGTATCCATCAAAGTTTACCATTTTGCACAAGTAATGAAAACCCTACACCGATAAAGAAAAAAGCACCCTTCCCCCTGTGTATAGAAGGAAAGATGCTCTAGCTTTTTTAAAAACTCATTGTTCAAAAAGTATCTGTCTTATTAAGACTGAGCTACTGTCAACGCTCCATCTTTTTCGTCGATAACCAACGAATTACCCTTCACTATCGTGCCGCGGAGTATCTCCTCAGAAAGACGATCTTCAATATGTTTTTGGATCGCTCTACGAAGCGGTCTTGCACCATATGTCGGATCGTAGCCTTCTTTGGCCAGAAAAGCTTTGGCTTTGTCAGTGAGGATGAAATCAACATCCTGTTCCTTAAGACGCTTGCTCAGGTCAGCTGCCATCAATGTGACAATTTGACCGATATGCTGCTCATCCAACGAATGGAATACGATGGTTTCATCGATTCTGTTCAGGAATTCAGGACGGAAGCTCTTCTTCAACTCACCCATTACCTTATCCTTCATGTTGCTATAATCTTTACCTGCATCCTGGTTAGCGGTGAACCCAAGTGAAGAATTTTTCTTGATTACATCGGCCCCAACGTTTGAGGTCATAATAATCAGCGTGTTACGGAAGTCGACTGTACGGCCCTTGGAATCCGTTAAACGTCCATCCTCCAGCACTTGAAGTAAAATGTTGAATACTTCAGGATGCGCTTTTTCAATCTCATCCAGCAGTACTACGGAATAAGGCTTACGGCGTACTTTCTCGGTAAGCTGACCGCCTTCTTCATAGCCTACATATCCTGGAGGTGCCCCTACCAGACGTGAGGTTGAATGCTTTTCCATATATTCGGACATATCGATCCGAATGACCGCATTCTCATCACCAAACAACGATTCGGCTAACGCACGTGCCAGCTCGGTTTTACCTACACCTGTAGGTCCCAGGAAGATGAATGATCCAATCGGACGTTTCGGATCCTTAAGACCTGCTCTTGCACGACGTATCGCGCGGCTGACCGCTTTAACAGCTTCTTCTTGACCGATGACACGGTCATGTAAAATGGATTCCATTTTGAGCAGTCGTTCGGTTTCTTCTTCAGCCAGCTTGAGGACCGGAATCCCCGTCCAGCTTGCTACAACCTGCGCGATGTCCTCAGGAGTGACCTCGGAATCCGTACTTCCTTGCTTTTCTTTCCATTCGTTCTTCGTGGAATCCAGTTCCTCACGCATTTTTTGCTCAGTATCACGAAGGGAAGCGGCCTTTTCAAACTCTTGGCTTTGTACGGCAGCATCTTTCTCTTTGCGCACATCCTCAAGCTTGCTCTCCAGCTTTTTCAAATCTGGTGGTACCGTGTACGAGCGAAGTCTCACTCTCGAGCCTGCTTCATCCATCAAATCGATGGCTTTATCGGGCAGGAAACGATCAGGAATGTATCGATCCGATAATTGAACAGCTTGCACAATCGCTTCATCCGTAATTTTCACACGGTGATGAGCCTCGTAGCGGTCACGTAAGCCATACAAAATTTGGATCGCTTCTTCTGGTGAAGGCTGGTCAACCGTGATCGGCTGGAACCGTCTTTCCAGAGCAGCATCTTTCTCAATGTACTTACGGTACTCATCCAGCGTTGTTGCACCGATGCATTGAAGCTCTCCACGAGCCAGAGCCGGTTTTAAAATGTTGGATGCATCGATAGCACCTTCAGCCCCACCAGCTCCAATCAAGGTATGAAGCTCATCAATGAACAGTACGATATTGCCCGCTTGACGAATTTCATCCATGATTTTTTTAAGGCGATCCTCAAATTCACCACGGTATTTAGTACCTGCTACTACAGATCCCATATCGAGTGTCATAACACGTTTATCACGAAGAGTTTCCGGAATTTCGTTGTTAATAATTTTTTGAGCCAAGCCTTCAGCAATCGCTGTTTTCCCGACTCCAGGCTCACCTATAAGAACAGGGTTGTTTTTGGTTCTGCGACTCAACACCTGAATAACACGTTCGATTTCTTTGCTTCTTCCGATAACCGGATCCAGATGGCCTTCTTTCGCATAAGCAGTCAGATCGCGAGCCAAACCATCCAACGTAGGCGTATTTACATTTACTGTATTAGCATGGCTTGTTGTTACAGTCTCACTGCTGCCCAGTAATTGCAGCACTTGCTGACGCGCTTTATTCAAGCTCACACCCAAATTATTCAATACTCGCGCGGCTACACCTTCACCTTCACGAATAAGACCAAGCAGGATATGCTCTGTTCCAACATAAGTATGGCCAAGCTTGCGTGCTTCGTCCATGGACAGCTCTATAACTTTCTTGGCACGCGGTGTGTATGCAATGTTGGTCGGCTGCTCTTGACCCCGGCCTATCAAAGCTTCCACTTCGTCTTGAATTTTCTCCAAGCCGAGTCCCAAAGCTATCAGTGCTTTGGCTGCTATGCCATCGCCTTCACGGATGAGTCCAAGCAAGATATGCTCCGTACCGATATTATTATGGCCCAAACGAACAGCTTCCTCTTGAGCTAAAGACAGTACTTTCTGCGCACGTTCCGTAAATCTTCCAAACATCATATATAACACACCTTTCTGTTATAAAATAAGAAATTACTTACACCTTAGCATAACGCCCCATTGCTGCGCTACTCGGGTGTGAGCCTTTCCCGAATGAGCTGTGCCCTTCGTATATCTCTTTCTTCAGAACTTAACTTTTCTCCTGCATGCTGCTGCAAAAAGCCTGGCTGTGTCATGACCATAAGCTCGTTCATGACTTGCATGGGGACATTTTTGATAATACCCAAATCAATACCAAGCCGAACATCCGAAAGTCGCTGAGCAGCTTCCTTGGAATCCATGATCGCGGCATAAGACATAATGCCAAAGGATCGACTTACGCGGTCCACCAGCTTCGCCTTCATCTCGAGCTGAAGCTTCTCTCTGGCTCCACGTTCATGCTCGATAAGCTGGGTGACTACCCCACATAAATTATCGATAATTTCCTTCTCTGATTGACCTAAAGTAATCTGATTGGAAATCTGGAACAGATTGCCCAAAGCCTCGCTGCCTTCACCATACAGACCACGTACAGCCAAACCTACCTGTGTAATGGCTGACAAAATTCGGTTAATTTGCTGGGTGATCACCAAAGCAGGTAAATGAATCATTACCGATGCCCTGATTCCAGTACCAACGTTTGTCGGACAACTGGTCAAATAACCGCGTTTTTCATCAAAAGCATAGTTCAGCTGTTCTTCAAAAACATCATCCAGCTGATTTGCCAAATCCCATGCTTCCTGAATCTGGAATCCTGAACACAAGCATTGTATTCGTAAATGATCCTCCTCATTCAACATGATGCTGATCGATTCGTTGTCACTTAGAATAACAGCCCCGTTACGCGATTCATTGGCTAAAGCGGGACTGATCAAATGTTTTTCAACCAGTACTCGCTTCTCAAGCTCATCCAATTCGTCCAAGTTCAGTATCGAGAAATCACTAATGGTTCGCAATTCCTCATTCTGCAGAAGGCCCGTTAACATATCCAGCACTTCCTTGGACTGATCACTTGTCGAAAGCATGGGAAATGGATGCGACTGCAGGTTTCTGGCAATACGTACTCTGCTGCTGATTACAATATCTGAGTCAGGGCTTTCACCCTTCATCCAATCGCTTAAGGCTTGTTCCGTAAAACGATTTGTTACCATAAGCTTGCCTCCTGCCTGCTCAAAGGAACTAAACTTATCCTTCTAGTACTTTTTTCTCCAAATTGCGAATCTCATCCCGAAGTTCAGCTGCTTGTTCGAACTCTTCATTTTCAATTCGATTCAAAAGCTCTTTCTTTAAGCATTCGATTTCCCGCTTATGCTTTATTAACCCACCTGAACGTTTAGGAACCTTTCCGGTATGAACCGTACTGCCGTGAACTCGTTTAAATAAAGGATCTAACTTCTCATCGAAGTATTTATAACAAGAGCTGCAGCCAAATCTGCCTACTTTGCTGAACTGGCTGTAGGTTAACCCGCAATTCTCACAACGGCTTGGCTGAGCTTTAGGTGTTAACCCTTGACTGGCAGGATCGAAATCCAGCAGCCCTGAGAGTAAATTATGAATCGAGAACCCATTCGGTGTACCGGGGATTAACTCTCCCTTGTCTCTTGCGCATGATTCACAAATGTGAAATTCGGTTTTCTCACCATTAAGAATTTTGGTAAAATGAAGTGTTGCCTGTTTCTTGCCGCACTCCTGACAAATCATTGGAATCCCTCCTTATTTACTCAACAAGGAAATCAGCATGGCTTTTAGAATCTTGGCTCGGATCTCATCACGGAGAGGCAGCTTCAACTGGAGAACGTCTCTAGAGATCGCTGCTCTCATCATCGCTGCTTCTCTTGT
Source organism: Paenibacillus sp. FSL H8-0034 (assembly GCF_038000305.1). Taxonomy (NCBI): domain Bacteria; kingdom Bacillati; phylum Bacillota; class Bacilli; order Caryophanales; family Paenibacillaceae; genus Paenibacillus; species Paenibacillus sp. FSL H8-0034. Next base: position 749,521 of record NZ_JBBOBS010000001.1, on the reverse strand, counting down.
CGTAATATATCCGCTCTCCTCCAACTGATACAGCAAGCCCTCAGAGGTCCCTTGATCGATCTGTGAGCAAATCGTTTTGAAAATAAGATCGAGAACAGACCCGTGAGCGTTCAGCTCTATTTTTTGAATACGGATATAGCCGCCGCCGCCGCGTTTGCTCTCTACAATATAACCCTTTTCCAATGTAAACCGGGTACTGATGACATAATTAATTTGAGAAGGAACACATTCAAATTGATCTGCCAAATCGTTACGTTGTATATCTACTACGCCTTCATCGCTTAGCTGCAAAATACTTTTCAGGTATTGCTCGATGACTTCCGAGACATTACGCATCAATTCGACCTCCTTACGAGAAGTAAATTGACTTTGACTTTCTTTGACTTTAACTTTATTATAGCAGTTTTCTGATAATTTGCAACTGGGAGCTGCATCATTTTATTTTCCGCTTTTCGGACTGTTTTAATTCTTTAAATCAAAAACAAAAAATAGCCTTTTCGGATAAGTATCCAAAAAGGCTATTTTACTGTGCTTGGCAACGTCCTACTCTCCCAGAACCCTGCGGTTCAAGTACCATTGGCGCTGAAGGGCTTAACGGTCGTGTTCGAGATGGGAACGCGTGGTTCCCCTTCGCCATCATCACCAAACGGGATTTTACATCAAGGTTTGCACCCTGAAAACTAGATCCGAAACTTCACATTACGCTTGAGCAGCGCGCCTCACTCGCTTTCGCTTGCAAGACTCTTTCTTTGGATAAGCCCTCGACCGATTAGTATTCGTCAGCTCCATACCTTGCGGCACTTCCACCCCGAACCTATCTACCTCATCGTCTATAAGGGGTCTTACTAATTTGGGAAATCTCATCTTGAGGGGGGCTTCGCGCTTAGATGCTTTCAGCGCTTATCCCTTCCGTACGTAGCTATCCAGCCGTGCTCCTGGCGGAACAACTGGTACACCAGCGGTACGTCCATCCCGGTCCTCTCGTACTAAGGACAGCTCCTCTCAAATTTCCTGCGCCCACGACAGATAGGGACCGAACTGTCTCACGACGTTCTGAACCCAGCTCGCGTACCGCTTTAATGGGCGAACAGCCCAACCCTTGGGACCTACTTCAGCCCCAGGATGCGATGAGCCGACATCGAGGTGCCAAACCTCCCCGTCGATGTGGACTCTTGGGGGAGATAAGCCTGTTATCCCCAGGGTAGCTTTTATCCGTTGAGCGATGGCCCTTCCATTCGGTACCACCGGATCACTAAGCCCGACTTTCGTCCCTGCTCGACCTGTTTGTCTCGCAGTCAAGCTCCCTTGTGCCTTTACACTCTGCGAATGATTTCCAACCATTCTGAGGGAACCTTAGGGCGCCTCCGTTACATTTTAGGAGGCGACCGCCCCAGTCAAACTGCCCACCTGACACGGTCCCTGCACCGGATTACGGTGCGAGGTTAGAACTCGGATACGATCAGGGTGGTATCCCAACGTCGCCTCCACACAAGCTGGCGCTCATGCTTCAGTGGCTCCCACCTATCCTGTACAGATCGTACCCAAGTTCAATATCAAGCTGCAGTAAAGCTCCATGGGGTCTTTCCGTCTTGTCGCGGGTAACCTGCATCTTCACAGGTAGTAAAATTTCACCGGATCTCTCGTTGAGACAGCGCCCAAGTCGTTACGCCATTCGTGCGGGTCAGAATTTACCTGACAAGGAATTTCGCTACCTTAGGACCGTTATAGTTACGGCCGCCGTTTACTGGGGCTTCGGTTCATAGCTTCACCTTGCGGTTAACCACTCCCCTTAACCTTCCAGCACCGGGCAGGCGTCAGCCCGTATACTTCGCCTTACGGCTTCGCACAGACCTGTGTTTTTGCTAAACAGTCGCTTGGGCCTTTTCACTGCGGCCCCCTCGGGCTATTCACCCTACCGAGGCACCCCTTCTCCCGAAGTTACGGGGTCATTTTGCCGAGTTCCTTAACGAGAGTTCTTCCGCGCGCCTTAGCATACTCTGCTCGCCCACCTGTGTCGGTTTGCGGTACGGGCACCTTCTCCCTGGCTAGAGGCTTTTCTTGGCAGCTTGAACTCATGACCTTCGCTACTGTAATTTTCGCTCCCCATCACAGCTCAGCCTTAATAGTGTGCGGATTTGCCTACACACCAGCCTCGCTGCTTGGACGGACATCCATCAGTCCGCGTCACTATCCTTCTGCGTCACCCCATTGCTCATAACGGTTCACGGTGGTACTGGAATTTCAACCAGTTGTCCATCCACTACGCCTTTCGGCCTCGCGTTAGGTCCCGACTTACCCTGAGAGGACGAGCCTTCCTCAGGAACCCTTAGGCTTTCGGCGGACAAGATTCTCACTTGTCTTTTCGTTACTTATACCGGCATTCTCACTTGTGTAGTGTCCAGCGCTCCTTACGGTACACCTTCAACCTCTACACAACGCTCCCCTACCCAAGAACAATTACTTGTTCGAGCCATAGCTTCGGTGGCAGGTTTAGCCCCGTTACATTTTCGGCGCAGAGTCACTCGACCAGTGAGCTATTACGCACTCTTTCAATGGTGGCTGCTTCTAAGCCAACATCCTGGTTGTCTGGGCAACTCCACATCCTTTCCCACTTAACCTGCACTTGGGGACCTTAGCTGATGGTCTGGGCTGTTTCCCTCTTGACCATGGATCTTAGCACTCACGGTCTGACTCCCGGATAGAAGTCTGTGGCATTCGGAGTTTGACTGGACTTGGTAACCCTTGGCGGGCCCCGCACCCAATCAGTGCTCTACCTCCACGACTCTCAACTCCGAGGCTAGCCCTAAAGCTATTTCGGGGAGAACCAGCTATCTCCGAGTTCGATTGGAATTTCTCCGCTACCCCCACCTCATCCCCGCATTTTTCAACATGCGTGGGTTCGGGCCTCCAGTGCGTGTTACCGCACCTTCACCCTGGGCAGGGGTAGATCACACGGTTTCGGGTCTACGTCCACGTACTACGATTTTCCAAAGGAAATATCGATGCGCCCTATTCAGACTCGCTTTCGCTGCGGCTCCGGCTCTTCACCTTAACCTTGCACGGGAACGTAACTCGCCGGTTCATTCTACAAAAGGCACGCCATCACCCATAAACGGGCTCTGACTTTTTGTAAGCACACGGTTTCAGGTTCTATTTCACTCCGCTCCCGCGGTTCTTTTCACCTTTCCCTCACGGTACTGCTTCACTATCGGTCACTAGGGAGTATTTAGCCTTGGCAGATGGTCCTGCCGGATTCCCACGAGGTTTCACGTGTCTCGCGGTACTCGGGATCCGTCTACAGGTGTCGCAGATTTTCGGTTACGGGATTGTTACCCTCTGTGATGAGCCTTTCCAGACTGCTTCACCTATTCTGCTAACCCGATGTTGACGTCCCACAACCCCTAAGAGCAAGCTCTTAGGTTTGGGCTGTTCCGCGTTCGCTCGCCGCTACTGACGGAATCACTTTTGTTTTCTTCTCCTGAGGGTACTTAGATGTTTCAGTTCCCCTCGTATGCCTCCTATGTAGCTATGTATTCACTACATGGTACATGAGCATTACCTCATGCGGGTTCCCCCATTCGGACATCCCCGGATCAAAGCCTGCTTACGGCTCCCCGAGGCATTTCGTCGTTCGCCACGTCCTTCTTCGGCTCCTAGTGCCTAGGCATCCTCCGTGTGCTCTTATTAGCTTAACCAATTCCGCTAATAAGTTCGATTCCGAAGAATCGATCTATGTGGATGTTACTCAACCGAAGTTAAGTAACGCTGCTCTAAACATTTGTTTCGTTTCGGTATCTAGTTTTCAAGGAACAAGCTATTCGGTAAATATAAAATTGGTGGAGCCAAGCGGGATCGAACCGCTGACCTCCTGCTTGCAAGGCAGGCGCTCTCCCAGCTGAGCTATGGCCCCATAAGGGATTCAAAAATATTCATTTGGTGGGCCCTAGTGGACTCGAACCACCGACCTCACCCTTATCAGGGGTGCGCTCTAACCAGCTGAGCTAAGGGCCCTCAGTCGTTCTTTTCTTGCGTATATAGGTGTTCATAACCTCTAAAGAGGCTCGCTTGGCAACGTCCTACTCTCCCAGAACCCTGCGGTTCAAGTACCATTGGCGCTGAAGGGCTTAACGGTCGTGTTCGAGATGGGAACGCGTGGTTCCCCTTCGCCATCATCACCAAACGAAGCTTGCGGTATGACTTGAGAGTTATCCTCTCAAAACTGATCAACGAGTGAGCGTTGTTGTTGCCATTGGCAACTTATACTGCTGATACGCTTCTGTGCAGAAGCAATATCTCCATAGAAAGGAGGTGATCCAGCCGCACCTTCCGATACGGCTACCTTGTTACGACTTCACCCCAATCATCTACCCCACCTTCGGCGGCTGGCTCCCTTGCGGGTTACCCCACCGACTTCGGGTGTTGTAAACTCTCGTGGTGTGACGGGCGGTGTGTACAAGACCCGGGAACGTATTCACCGCGGCATGCTGATCCGCGATTACTAGCAATTCCGACTTCATGCAGGCGAGTTGCAGCCTGCAATCCGAACTGAGACCGGCTTCTAAAGATTCGCTCCACCTCGCGGTTTCGCTTCCCGTTGTACCGGCCATTGTAGTACGTGTGTAGCCCAGGTCATAAGGGGCATGATGATTTGACGTCATCCCCGCCTTCCTCCGGTTTGTCACCGGCAGTCGATCTAGAGTGCCCAACTCAATGCTGGCAACTAAATCCAAGGGTTGCGCTCGTTGCGGGACTTAACCCAACATCTCACGACACGAGCTGACGACAACCATGCACCACCTGTCTCCAATGCTCCGAAGAGGGCACCTATCTCTAGGTGTTACATCGGGATGTCAAGACCTGGTAAGGTTCTTCGCGTTGCTTCGAATTAAACCACATACTCCACTGCTTGTGCGGGTCCCCGTCAATTCCTTTGAGTTTCACTCTTGCGAGCGTACTCCCCAGGCGGAGTGCTTACTGTGTTAACTTCGGCACCGCGGGTATTGAAACCCCCGACACCTAGCACTCATCGTTTACGGCGTGGACTACCAGGGTATCTAATCCTGTTTGCTCCCCACGCTTTCGCGCCTCAGCGTCAGTTACGGTCCAGAAAGTCGCCTTCGCCACTGGTGTTCCTCCACATCTCTACGCATTTCACCGCTACACGTGGAATTCCACTTTCCTCTCCCGCACTCCAGTCACCCAGTTTTCGATGCGACCCGGGGTTGAGCCCCGGAATTAAACACCAAACTTAAATGACCGCCTGCGCGCGCTTTACGCCCAATAATTCCGGACAACGCTTGCCCCCTACGTATTACCGCGGCTGCTGGCACGTAGTTAGCCGGGGCTTTCTTCTCAGGTACCGTCAATCCAGGAGCAGTTACTCTCCTAGCCTTTCTTCCCTGGCAACAGAGCTTTACGATCCGAAAACCTTCATCACTCACGCGGCGTTGCTCCGTCAGACTTGCGTCCATTGCGGAAGATTCCCTACTGCTGCCTCCCGTAGGAGTCTGGGCCGTGTCTCAGTCCCAGTGTGGCCGTTCACCCTCTCAGGTCGGCTACGCATCGTCGCCTTGGTGAGCCGTTACCTCACCAACTAGCTAATGCGCCGCAGGCCCATCTACAGGTCACAGATTGCTCCGTGTTTCTTGATTCAGACATGCGTCTCAATCACCTATCCGGTCTTAGCTACCGTTTCCGGTAGTTATCCCGATCCTGTAGGCAGGTTGCCTACGTGTTACTCACCCGTCCGCCGCTAACTGTTCCCGAAGGAACAATCCGCTCGACTTGCATGTATTAGGCACGCCGCCAGCGTTCGTCCTGAGCCAGGATCAAACTCTCCATTAAGGTAGAACTTTGATTTGCACTCATTCACTGCTGACGAGAATTTGCATTCTCTTATACTGCTATTTACTCACTCGTTGATTCAGTTTTCAAAGGACAATTCTTTTCGATCATTTTCGACATTCCGTCAAAAGCGACCTGATTAATATAGCACATTGGCCAGCTTCATTGCAAGTACTTTTTTTATCATTATATGTTTCTCACCATGACCAGAAAAGCTTGCCCTCGAAGCGACAAAAAGTAATATAACAAATCGACAAGAAAATTGCAACAACTATTTTTCAGCTTGTTTTTCAGCTATCTCAGTATGCCCAACTAACCAAAAAAAATGTAAAACGCACCTCCCAAAAGGAGATGCGTCTTACTCATTTTATATCAAAGGAACTTATTCGCCTTGGCGTTCGCGCATCGAAGGAAATAATAAGACATCCCTAATCGATGGGGAATCTGTGAGCAGCATAACAAGTCGATCAATTCCGATGCCGAGTCCGCCTGTAGGTGGCATTCCATACTCCAGTGCACGTAGGAAGTCCTCATCCATCTCATGTGCCTCATCATTGCCTTGCTCACGCTCAATCAATTGCGATTCAAAACGCTCACGTTGATCTATAGGATCATTTAATTCAGTGAATGCATTCGCATGCTCACGGGCCACAATAAACAGCTCAAAACGATCAGTAAACCGCGGGTCCAGAGCATTCTTTTTGGCTAAAGGAGAAATCGCCACAGGATGGCCATACACAAAAGTAGGCTGAATCAAAGTTTCTTCTACAAATGCTTCAAAGAATTGATTCACAATATGACCAAAGGTCATTGTCGGTTCAGCATGAACCTTATGTTCCTTAGCCAATTGGTGTGCTTCCTCATCGGTCATATGCTTGCTAAAGTCAACGCCAACAACCTCTTTAATCGCATCAACCATCGAAACGCGTCTCCATTCCGGAGTCAGGTCAATTTCCTGTCCTTGATACTGGATCTTGGTTGAACCCAGCACTTCCTGAGCAATATGTGCAATCAAAGTCTCAGTCAGCTTCATGATATCCAAATAATCCGCATACGCTTCATAAAGCTCAATCATCGTAAACTCTGGATTATGGCGAGTCGATGTTCCTTCATTACGGTATACACGTCCAATCTCGTACACCTTTTCCATACCGCCAACAATCAAACGCTTCAGATGAAGCTCGATAGCGATACGCAAATGGAGCTGCATGTCCAACGCATTATGATGCGTATTAAAAGGGCGCGCAGCCGCACCACCTGCTATCGAGTGCAGGGTCGGCGTTTCCACCTCCAAATATCCGTGGGAATCCAAATATCTGCGCATGGACTGAATTATTTTCGAACGCTGAATAAAGGTAGCCTGAACTTCCTGATTCATAATCAAATCCACATAACGCTGACGGTAACGAAGCTCCACATCCTTTAAGCCATGGAACTTGTCCGGAAGTGGCAATAACGATTTGGAAAGCACGACGACATTGTTCACTTTGACGGAGAGCTCACCTGTTTTGGTTTTAAATACAGCCCCTTGAACGCCGATGATATCTCCGATATCGAGTAAATTAAAGGCCTGGTACTGTACAGCGTCCAGTGCATCCTGACGTACATACAATTGAATTTTACCGGAAATATCCTGAATATGGGCAAAACCTGCTTTACCCATGCCGCGTTTTTGCATAATACGTCCTGCTAGACTAACTTCTATGGATTGTGCATCCAATTCTTCATGGGTTAATTGATCATAAGCTTGCAGTAATTCGCCTGCGTGATGGGTAACCTCATACTTTTGACCAAATGGGTCAACGCCCAGGCCCCGCAGTTCATCCAGCTTGTTACGCCGTATTTGCAGTAATTCATTAAACTCTTGTTCTTCTGACATCGTGCTCCCAGCCCCTTATCCATCATTCTTCTTACATTAAAAAAGCTTCCAGAGGAAGCTTTTTACTTGTATAAAACCGTATCGATTTCAACTTGCTTTCCACATCTTACTTCTTAATATCAATGATTTCGTACTGAATCGTGCCTGCGGGAACATTAATATCCACTTTAGTTCCTTTCGGTTTGCCGAGAATAGCCTTACCTACAGGACTTTCATTGGAAATTTTATTATTGAATGGATCAGCCTCTGCTGTACCCACAATATTATACTCAACGGTTTCGCCAAATTCCAAATCCTTCAGTGTTACAATGGCTCCAACACTGACCGTATCTGTGTTCACATCAGCATTATTAATAATACGTGCGTTACGCAGCATTTTTTCTAAAGTAATGACTCTGCCTTCAATAAAAGCCTGTTCATTCTTGGCATCCTCATACTCAGAGTTCTCACTGATATCACCGTATCCAATTGCCACTTTGATCCGTTCCGCCACTTCACGGCGTTTGACCGATTTCAAGTGCTCCAGTTCGTCTTCTAGCTTTTTTAAACCTTCCTGCGTGAGGATGACTTCTTTCTCGGCCACGGTAACGATCCCCTTTCATGTGAAAAATTCCCGTATTATGAGCGTATTCATGGAGTATGAATTCACTGTTAATCATATGTTGACCATCTTATTCTTAATGACTAATATCTCATGAGGATGACTATTGACTGATTATATTGCAAGCCTATACAAATGTCAATCTAAGCCAAACCTACAACTTTTAGACCAATTGTCGCATAATCGGCATTCCATCCTGGGAATCGGTATTGTCCAATGAAGCAACAAATTCCTCCAGCACGCCAGCCATGATATCTCGCTTGGTCGTCTCCATAACGATGTCCTTCACCCGTGCTCCACCCGGTAAACCTTTCAGATACCAGGCCAGATGCTTACGCATTTCCTTAACGGCAACATGCTCACCTTTGAGTGCTACCAATCGATCCATATGCAAAATTGCAATGCGAATTTTTTCCTGACCGGTTGGCTCTGGAGGCAGCTCTCCCTTGGTCAAGTATTGAATGGTCCGGTATAGCATCCACGGATTACCGAGCGCAGCACGCCCGATCATAACACCATCGACACCAGTCTCATCCAGCATTCGCTTGGCATCCTCAGGTGTTGTCACATCGCCATTCCCAATGACAGGAATCGACACGGACTGCTTAACTTCTCGAATGATATCCCAATTGGCGTGTCCCGTATACATTTGTACACGTGTCCGGCCATGGACAGATACAGCAGAACCACCACCATTTTCGACAGCCTTAGCATTTTGCACCGCATATATATGCTCATCATCCCAACCGATCCGCATCTTCACGGTAACCGGCTTGCTTACGGCCTTCACGACGGTTGTGATCATCTCTTCAATTCGGGATGGATCAAGCAGCCAACGGGCTCCAGCCTCACATTTTGTTATCTTGGGAACGGGACAGCCCATGTTGATGTCAATAATATCGGCATTCGTATGACGATCCACGTGCTTTGCCGCTTCCACCAGCGTTTCTGTATCTCCACCAAAAATTTGCAGACTGAGCGGCTTTTCCCGATCATCTACAAACAGCATATCCATCGTACGATGATTACCATGAATAATGGCTTTGTCACTTACCATTTCGGCACATACCAACCCGCAGCCGAATTCCTTGGCGATCAGCCGAAAAGCCGGATTGCAGACCCCTGCCATCGGTGCTAATACGACTTGGTTGGGTGCGACGACATTTCCTATTTTTAACATTAGAGTACCTCCTTTCAATTCTTGATTATTTTGCAGTTGGAAAAAGCTCTTCCGGGTCAATCCCGAGTACTTCGGATATTTTACTAATAATCTGTGCGTCTGGGCTTCGTGTTCCTCGTTCAATAGCTCCCAGAACAGCAATCGATACATCCAATTGATCAGCCAGTTCCGTCTGTGTAAAGCCCTTCAGCTTACGAAACGCGCGAATGCGCTGTGCTATGGCATAGGCTTCCATACTCTGACACCCTCCTTCCCATCCACCTGATCCAACTGCCCAGCCCACTCACCAGCTAGCCTGGAGTGTCTCTGCTGCATAACCTCGACCAGGGGTACCAATACAAACGCCCGCTCTGTCATTCTCGGGTGCGGCAATATGAGCTGCGGATCTTCCTGTCGAAGATCCTCATACAGCAATAAATCCAAATCGATCGTTCGTGGTCCGAAACGAATCTCTCTTATACGACCAAGCTTATTTTCTATACTTAGCATAACAGCAAATAGCTCCTGTGCCGATAGCCGAGTTTCTACCTCAATTACCATATTCAAAAAAGCATCCTGATCCACATAACCAACAGGCTCGGTTTCATATATGTGTGAACGTCCGGAGACGTAAATATGTTCGTGATTATTGAGGCATTGAATGGCATCCTGCAGATACCGTTCCCGATCACCCATATTAGAGCCAAGTGCAAGGTATGCACAACATGGCAGCTGAGAGCCCATAAAGTTATACCCGCTTTCTGTGAATTTCAACCTTGACACCATCAAAAAACATTTTCACTGGCGGATGCGGCTTCAGTACGCGTACAGTCACTTCAAAGATACTCGCATACGTTTGCAGCAGTACAGCCGCAATTTCCTCTGCCAGCGCTTCAATGAGCTTAAATACTTGTCCTTCCACGATATTGCGAATGACCTCATAAGCTTCAGCGTAATTCACAGTATCCTCAACACGGTCACTTCGACCGGCCTTATCCAGCGGCAGCATCAGCTCGACATCCACCTGATAGCGTTGACCGAGCTTATTCTCTTCAGGAAACACACCGTGATAGCCAAAAAATTGCAAACCCGTCATGATGATTTTATCCAATGCTTGTTCCTCCCTTATGATTTAGCATCGTATCCATCATCAATGCGACTCGTTTCATTGCCAATACATCATGGACTCTAATGATCGAGCAGCCCTGTTGAATCCCCATGCAGGTTGTGGCCGCGGTTCCTTCTTGTACTTCATTGGCAGGAAGGCCCAGCGTTCGCGTAATCATGCTTTTTCTTGAAGTCCCTAATAAAACAGGATAACCAATAGCGACAATTCGATGCAGTTCATTCATCAGCTGTAAGTTCTGCTCGTACGATTTGGCAAAGCCAATGCCCGGATCGAGTATGATCTGTGAGTCCCGAATTCCCGCAGCATGCGCCAAGCGAATACTTTGCAGCAAATCGTCTATAACCTCAGGAATGTAATCATCATACAGAGCTTCATTCCGATTATGCATAATAACTATAGGGCATCCATATTGTGCCGCTAATTGAGCCATTTCCGGTTCTCTTTTCAAGCCCCAAATATCATTCAATACCTGCGCACCCGCTGCGAGGGCCTGTCGAGCAACCTCTGCTTTGTAGGTGTCTACGGATAAAGGAACCGTGATTCCAGCCTCTATCAGAGCCTCTACAACAGGGATAACTCGCTGCAGCTCTTGCTCAAGGGGTACTATAGCTGAACCCGGACGGGTTGATTCTCCACCAATATCAATCATATCAGCACCTGCAGCAACCATCCGCTTTGCCTGATCTACCGCTGCTTGCACGCCAACGTACAAGCCTCCATCGCTGAACGAATCCGGGGTTACATTTAAAATCCCCATAATCGCCGTTCGATTGCGCAAATCCAGTATGATCCCGCGGCAATCGACCTCAATATCTCGTTTATGTGAGTGTTCCATCTTATTCATCCTTTATATTACCGCTATTGTGCGCTGCCTATATAGCTGCAGCAGACGCCCAGTCATATCGCCAATCTTTCCGTTACTCACCATTGTTTGCTGTCCTGTAGGATCAAACAGCTTTGTAATCGGTACAATCTCCTGAATAGAATTCGTAATGAATACTTCATCCGCTTCACGCATAGTGTTCCAATCATACAAGCCTTCCTCAACGGATACCCCAGCCGCTTCAGCCAGACTGATTACAAAAGCACGCGTAATTCCCGGTAATATGCCGGTTGCCAAGGATGGCGTGTACAAACGTTCGTGCTTCACGAAAAATACGTTGCTAACTATCCCTTCCGCTATATGCCCTTGTCCATCCGCAAGAAGACCCTCAGATCCGTCAGCCCAAGGATACTGCTGAAGCTCACGCTTGGCCAAGATGTTGTTCATATAATGCAAGGACTTGAGGCGTACAGGACCTTCCGGCGTGTTTCTGGGCAGCTGCAGCTGCTGCAGTGATTTCCCGTAATGGTCCTGCTGTTCATTATATGGAGGAAGCGGCTTGATGTACACAATGACAGAAGGCTCTGCGTAAGAGCCCGTGGGTAAACCCAATGCTTCCTGTCCGGCTGTTACCGTAAATCTTATATAAGCATCCTTCAACCCATTAGCTTCCAGCAGACTATGAACAATTTGCTCCCATCGCCCTGCTTCGGTTTGATAAGCAATCCCCAATTGTTCACAGCCAGCCTGCAGGCGTGTCCGATGCTTTTCCAGCAAAAAGGGCTGACCCTCATAAGTGCGGAATGTTTCAAACAATCCGATGCCGTATAAAAAACCATGGTCGTAGACTGATACCATGGCCTCTTGTTCGTTCGTCACACGACCGTTGATATAGATCTTCACGCTTGCTTAACTCCTGTTTCCTGCAAAAAGTTTTTCAATATTTGCAATCCGTGATCTGTGATAATGGATTCAGGATGAAACTGCACACCCTCGATTGGATACTCCTTATGCCGTAATCCCATAATTTCACCTTCGGCTGTTTCCGCACTAATTTCCAGGCAATCCGGCAGCGTTTCTCTTTTTACGATCAGGGAATGGTAACGGGTAGCCGTAAAGGGCGAAGGCAGGCCTTTAAACAAGGTTTTACCGTCATGAATAATCGGAGAGGTTTTGCCATGCATCAACCGCTCAGCACGAATAACATCGCCTCCGAATACTTGTCCAATCGACTGGTGCCCCAGACACACGCCCAAAATTGGAATTTTACCTTTAAAACGCTCAATTAAGGCCAGACTAATACCTGCTTCGTTCGGCGTACAAGGGCCTGGAGAAATCAAAATATGATCCGGCTTCAATGCCTCGATACCATCCAGATCAATCTCATCATTACGGCGCACCTCGACCTGCTCGCCAAGCTCACCCAAATATTGCACCAAATTATACGTAAACGAATCGTAGTTATCAATTACTAGAATCATCGTAATCCCTCACCTTCACACCGGATTTTGAACGTTTACTTCACTGTATTGTATTGCTTTCCACAACGCCTTCGCTTTGTTGATTGATTCCATATATTCTTTCTCTGGGATCGAATCAATGACAATGCCTGCACCAGCTTGCACATAGCCTATACCATCCACAACAACCAGGGTACGGATCACAATGTTGAATTCCATATTTCCATTATAGTCAATCCATCCGATCGAACCCGTGTAAGGTCCGCGGCGGACAGGCTCCAATTCTTCAATAATTTGCATGGTGCGAATTTTGGGAGCGCCCGTAATCGTTCCCCCGGGAAATTTGGCAGCAATAACCTCATAGGCCCCATTGCCTTCCGCTAGTTGCCCTTCAACCTGAGATACAATGTGCATCACATGAGAGTAATATTCAATGACCATAAAATCCTTGACCTTCACCGTTCCATAGGTTGAAATGCGACCCAGATCATTGCGTTCCAGATCAACCAGCATAATATGCTCAGCCCGCTCTTTTTCATGATGAATCAGCTCGTCTGCCAGCTTACGATCCTCCTCGGCGTTTTTGCCGCGCGGTCTTGTGCCTGCAATCGGACGTGCTCTGACCACACCACTATCCAACTGCACCAGAAGCTCCGGCGAGCCAGACACGAGCTGAAAATCGTCAAATCGCATCATAGCCATATAAGGTGACGGATTGATAATACGCAGCCATTCATAGATCTCCTCAGGACTTTGAGTGAGCTGCTTATGTTGACGGACGGACAAATTAACTTGAAACACATCCCCAGCACTGATGTAATCCTTGATTGCATTGACGGCATGGATATAAGCTTCCCGTGGGAAATCTGCCTTAATGCCTTCAATAGACTCGACATCAATACGAAGCTGATCGTTGTCCATTTGCTTCAGCATCATGTCTCTTTTGCGCAGTGTATCGTCCTCTTTATTAATTGCAGCTATCCGGTCCCATCTTTCTTTCATCCGATACACATCTGCTGCCGCCTTGCTGTAAAGCTGTTCCAGCTCATCAAGTCCGTACGCTGTTGGGTTCCACTTATGAGAAGATGAGCAATACAGCTCCCGCTTCTCGTGGTCGATGATCCATACTTGATCAAAACGGACAAAAGCATAGTCAGGAATGTCCAAATCGTCCACAGACGTCTCAGGAAGCTTCTCAAGTGAACGGACCACATCATATCCCCAAAAACCAACGCAGCCTCCCAGAAACTTCGGTGCCGCGTCGACGACAGGGGAGTGGAATGGCTTCATCCATTGATGAACCAGCTCCAGTGGAGACCCATGCAGTTCAACGGCAGACCCATCTGTATCTTTAATGATCGCTTGATCATGTTTCCCCCGAATTTCCGAAATCGGCTGAAGACCAAGAAACGTGTAGCGTCCGCCTTTTCCGCTCTCCAATACAAAAGAACCCGGATTTGCTTCCTTCCAAGCATACTCCCATGAAAGTATACGGTCATTCTCCAAAGGAAACGATTGTACATAAGGAAGCATCGTGTAATGCCCAGCCCATTCGTTCCATTGCTTATAGGTTGTTACAAACACCTGCTTCCCCCCTTTTATCTACACAGTCATATAAGTTAGGATTTAGTATACTGTATATTCCCAACGAAAAAAAGCCCCTCAAGGAACTGAAGGGCTCTATCGATGCTGCTACTCTTCGAACTGATACAAAGGTGTGCTTAAGTATCTCTCACCGTTACTCGGAAGAATGGCAACTACGCGCTTACCGGGACCGAGTTCTTTGGCAACTTTCAATGCTGCAAAAATAGCTGCTCCGGAAGAAATACCACCAAGAATACCTTCCTCTTTGGCAACACGACGGGAGGTTTCAAAAGCTTCCTCGTTATCAACCTGAATGACTTCGTCATAAATGTTCGTATTTAAAATTTGCGGTACAAAACCGGCACCGATTCCTTGAATTTTATGTGGACCCGGTTTACCTCCGGACAAAATTGGAGACGCACTTGGCTCAACCGCATAAATTTTGATATTAGGGAAGTTTTCTTTTAAGACGCCACCTGCACCCGTAATTGTTCCGCCTGTACCGATCCCTGAGATGAAAGCATCAAGTTTGCCATCATGGGAATTAATAGCTTCAACGATTTCAGGACCTGTTGTTTCCGTGTGAACCTTAACATTGGCAGGATTATTAAATTGTTGCGGAATAAAATAAGACGGGTTCTCGGCTTGAAGATCTTCCGCACGTTTAATTGCACCCTTCATTCCCTCAGCCCCAGGTGTCAGCACCAGCTGTGCCCCATAAGCGCGAAGCAGATTGCGACGCTCCAAGCTCATTGTTTCTGGCATAACGAGAATGGCCTTATATCCCTTTGCCGCAGCAACCATAGCTAATCCAATTCCGGTATTGCCGCTTGTAGGCTCGATAATCGTATCACCCGGTTTGATTTTGCCTTCTTTCTCAGCAACCTCAATCATACTGATCGCGATACGGTCCTTAACACTAGCTCCCGGATTTTGATATTCCAGCTTCACATAGATCTCTGCACTACCTTCAGGTACAACACGATTTAATTTAACCAAAGGGGTGCCACCAATTAAATCCGTAATACTTTGAACTAATTTCGCCATGCCGAGTTCCTCCTAGAATCGTTATGAATAATATCCGAGTTTTTTGGTTGGTATTCTGTTCTTATCTTATCAACCTGTGCTGAGGTTGTCAATATCCAATTGGATTAAAATGTAATGCTAACCTTCCATCTCTCGCGAAGCTTGAGCATTACATCTTTTAAAGGTGGTGCTTCTCGTAGTGCCATCTCTTTTCTTACTATTTCTTTGAGTTCATCCTTTTTGGCTTTGGAATCTTCCTTCCGTTCCTTCAGCTTGATGATATAAAAGTTATCGTTGAAAAGAACCGGTTTGCTGACTTCACCTACTTTAAGCTTCTTGGCAGCGCTCATAATGGATGGGGCCATAAACGGATCGTTCTCATCCAGCCAGCCCAGATCGCCACCTTTGTCGCGTGTTGAATCATCAAGCGAACGGTTCTTGGCCACTTGTGCAAAATCCATCCCTTTGTTCAGATCTGCCGCTACCTTATCCGTTTGCTCCTTGCTGCCGACAACAATCTGTTGAAGCCTTAGCTGAATGGGAGAAATAAATTCATCAGGGTGTGCCTGGATATAAGAATCAACCTGCTCATCTGTGATGGTGATCGATTTGGTCGCTAACTTCTCCAGCAACAATTTGTTAAACAAATCGGTTCTTAGTGATTCTGGTGTAAAACCTAGCTGCTCTTGCATAGATTCATAAAACTGTGTTTCACTATCATACCCTTGCTGCATACGTATTAATTCTTTTGTTATCTCGTCTTCGGTGACGGTCACGCCCTCCGCATTTCCTTCCATACGAACGACTTCATGATCCACCATTTGATCTAACAATTCCCGGCCGTGTTTTTGCAATAACTGCTGATTCAAATCCTCACTTGTAATCGTTTTGTCGCCCAATTTGGCGATCACTCGCCCACGGGAATCCGACGGGTCAGGCTTCATTGTAGTTGGAGGCTTCTTAAACAATTCGGCAAATATTACGGAGGAAAGGATGACAACGACAAGCAGCAACAGTGCATTGACTCCCCACAATATCTTCATGTTTCGCATTCCTAGTCCCCTCGTATGGTCACTCTCCGTAGATTGAGCTATTTCTGCTATAAAGTACGTGTTCAAAAAGTCGACTTTTCTGCTCCGAGCAGTAAAAGTTTTCGAGCCAGGTTGCAGGATTCGATCACGAGTAAGCAGCGTGTACAGCTTCGTGATCAAAAGAGGACTTTTTGAACAACAACCTCTATAACTAACGTTTGCTCAAACTTCTGGTTATAGCTCCTGGATAAGACCTTCAAGATTTTCCCGATTAAACAGATAGGCTTCATTACAATAATGACATGAAACTTCCGCTTGCCCATCCTCCTGAAGCATCAATTCAAGCTCTTCGCGTCCCAATGAAATCAAGGTCTGCTCGACCCTCTCTCTGGAGCATTTGCAGCGGAACCTGACATCCATTACTCCAAGCACCTGCACCTCTGGAAGAATTCGATGCAAAATATCCTCAAGATCCATTCCTTGGCTTAATAAGGTTGTGATGGGTTCAATGTGAGAAAGCTGTAGCTCGATCAAGGAAATATCATCATCACTTAAGCCTGGCAGCAGTTGAATAACAAAACCACCAGCAGCTATAACCGAGTAGTCCACATTTACCAGCACACCAAGAGCTACTGCGGATGGCGTTTGTTCAGATTTGGCAAAATAGTAAGTAAAATCTTCGGCCAACTCTCCTGATATTAATGGAATACTTCCCCGGTAAGGCTCCTTCAGTCCCAAATCCTTAATGATATTCAAAAAACCTTCCGTACCGACAGCACCGGAAACATCCAATTTGCCCACCTGATTCAGCGGCAAATCCACTTGAGGATTGTCCACATAACCTCGAACATCACCATTGGCATTTGCATCTACCACAACTTGACCAATTGGCCCTCCGCCTTTCACAATAATGGTCAGCTGCTCATCACCTTTAAGCATCGCTCCCATAATCAGGCCTGCTGACACCGTCCGTCCTAAAGCGGCCATGGCTGTGGGCGACATGCCATGCCGCTTGCCTAATTCATCCACAATCCCAGTGGTACGAACAGCAAACGCCCTGACCTTTCCGTCCATCGCTGTAGCTCTAATCAATTGATCCTGCATCGCTTACCCTTTCTTTGTTGACGTAATTGTATATAATCGATCTTCTTATTGGTTGCGTTCATAAATAATTCGCAATCCTTGCAGGGTCAATAATTGGTTGGTCGTTTCAATCGTACGCGACTCCTTGGAAATCAATTCAGCCAACCCGCCGGTTGCAACAACTTTGGGGTTCGTCCCAAATTCCTCGCGAATTCGATCAACGATTCCGTCAACCTGCCCGGCAAAACCGAATATGATGCCTGCTTGCATGGAGGCTACCGTATTGCGTCCCACAACGCTTTTGGGCTTAACCAACTCTATTCTCGGCAGCTTGGCTGCTCTCTGATATAAGGCTTCCGTAGAGATCCCGATACCCGGCGCAACCGCTCCACCAATATATTGTCCAGCCTCATCTATGTAGTCAAAGGTCGTTGCTGTTCCGAAATCAACAACAATAACGGGAGAACCATACATCTCAATAGCCGCAACAGCATTGACAATCCGGTCTGCACCTACCTCGCGAGGGTTTTCGTAACGAATATTTAAGCCGGTTTTTACACCAGGACCCACAATCAGAGGTGCTTTCTTAACATATTTTAAACACAATTGCTCCAATACAAACATTAAAGGCGGTACAACCGAAGAAATAATGACGCCCTCTACCTGATCCAACTTAATCCCGGCATGCTGGAACAAATTATACATCGTCATTCCATACTCATCAGCCGTTGAAGCACGATTGGTACTAAGTCGCCAGTCATGAAGCAAGTTTTTTCCGTCATAAAGACCTAATACGATATTCGTATTACCGACGTCAATCACCAAAATCATGCTTGCACCCCTTTTTGTGCATTCAGATCCAGACTGATATCGAGCGACTGCACCGAATACGTCAATCGACCTACCGAAATTACATCCACACCAGTTTGTGCTATGGCACCGACTGTATCCAAATTGACGGATCCTGATGCTTCTATCAGAATATGCGGTGCTGCTGATTTCATGCGTGTAACAGCCTCTTGCATTTGATCTGTTGTCATATTGTCCAGCATAATAATATCAGGCTGCGCCAGTAATGCCTCTTCCAGTTGCTCTTTGCTCTCAACTTCTACCTCGATTTTCATTGTATGAGGAATCTGAGCACGCGCAGCACGGATTGCTTCTGTTATGCCCCCTGATCCTTTAATGTGGTTATCCTTGATCATAACCGCATCATACAGACCAAAACGGTGATTATGTCCGCCTCCGACCCGCACTGCATATTTTTCTAACAGCCGATGACCTGGAGTTGTTTTACGTGTATCCACGAGTCTGACCGGCAAGCCTTGCAGAGCATCGACAAACTGCCTGGTACGGGTAGCTATCCCTGACAAACGCTGCATCAGATTAAGAGCGAGCCTCTCACCCAGTAAAATATGTCGGGTATTGCCTGTCACCTCAGCCAACACACAGCCCTTGTCCACAGCTTGTCCTTCTTCAACCTTCGCTACAAAACGAAGCTCGGGATCAACAAGCGCAAACACAGCTGCTGCGATCGGCAATCCAGCGATAATTCCAGACTCCTTGACATGAATAATAGCTTTTGATTGATGATCCTTGGGAATGGTTGTCATGGTCGTGACATCACCCATGCCAATATCTTCCTCCAGCCACAGCTGAAGGTTTTTCTTTACAATATCCATCTGCAGCTCAAACATCATCAATCTTCTCCTCCGTAATCCCGTCTTCCCGACTGAATATCGTATGCTTCCTCCAGTTCAGATCGTCCTTCTCCGGAAAATCATCCCTGTAGTGTCCCCCGCGGCTTTCTTTCCTAATCAAAGCAGCCTCAGTTGTTAAGAGCGCACATGTGAGCATATTGGCAAACTCGTAATCCTCGCGCTTGTTCAAACAAGATTCAAAGATGGATAGCTGGCGGCGCAGCTCTTCATAACCTTTCTCCAGCCCTTTGGCTTCACGCTTTAGTCCGGCATAACGCAGCATAATTTTTTGCAGCTTTAGCCTCTTTTCAACTATTGGCTGTTTGGCGTGTTCATTACGAGACGTTACTTGCTGAACAGATGGATTCGCAGTCAAAGGAGACAATTGGTCAATACGCTCCAAAATTCTCCGACCAAACACAATCGCCTCAGATAGTGAATTACTGGCTAAACGATTAGCCCCGTGAACCCCGGTTGACGACACTTCACCACAAGCAAACAAGCGGGCCACCTTCGTTTCACCGTAAAGATCGGTTTTCACACCGCCCATCATATAATGCGCAGCAGGTGCAACAGGGACCCAGTCCGAAGACAAATCCAAACCATAGTTCAGACAAAACTCATATATGGTTGGGAAACGATGCTTCACCGTTTCTTCGGATTCATGCGTAAAATCGATATAAACAAATGTAGATTTCGTCAGCTCCATCTCATTCACGATAGCCCTTGCCACGACATCACGCGGCGCCAGCTCCAGCTGTGGATGGTATTTCTCCATAAATCGTTCACCTGTAATATTGCGTAAGATAGCGCCTTCACCACGAACAGCCTCGGAAATCAGAAAACGTGGTGCTCCTGGATAACAAAGTGCTGTCGGATGAAATTGTATGAATTCAACATCCTGAATAAGTGCTCCTGCACGGTAAGCAATTGCAATCCCATCACCTGTAGCAATATCTGGATTGGTAGTGTACCGAAATAATTGTCCCGCTCCGCCCGTACATAGAATCGTAGCGTTGGCTTTGACAAAAACCCTTTGACCACTCGGCTTTTGCACCAACGCACCAAGACATTCCCCGTTTTCGGTTATCAAATCTATAACAAAATGATCATCCCAAACCTCAATATTTGGATCCAGCTTCGTTTTCTCTGATAAGGATCTTACGATTTCAGCTCCTGTTGCATCCCCGTGAGCATGTAAAATACGGCGGTGACTATGAGCTCCTTCTCGGGTCAGTGCAAATGCTCCATCCTCCAGATCGAACTGCGTACCCATCTTGATCAAATCCCTGACGCCTGCCGGCCCTTCATGCACCAATACATCAACTGCCTCATGGGAGCACAGCCCTGCACCAGCTACCAGAGTATCGTGTAAATGATAATCCGGCGAATCATCATCAGCTATAACCGCGGCGATTCCACCTTGAGCATAACGTGTGTTGCTATCGAGCAGCGATTTTTTCGTTACCATTAGCACACTATATTTTTCACTTGCTTTGATAGCGGTAAAAAGACCGGCGATTCCAGCGCCGATCACCATAACATCGGTATGAACTTGAGGCAGCTTGCTGATATCAAAGTCTACTAAATAACGTGGTATCATGAGTACGCTCACTTTCTTCTACAAAGAGAGTAGCGCATGCTACTTCACTAGCAGCATGCGCTCCAAGGATGCTCTGGCTTGATCGGCAATATGCGGCGGTACATAAATTTGCGGCTGCATTGTTTCCAGACAGCGTACCACTTTTTTCAAGTTGTTCACTTTCATATTAGGGCAAACCAGGTATTTGGTAGCAAAATGAAACTTTTTGTCTGGGCTGTCCACTCTCAATTGAAACCCGGTTCCATCCTCAGTACCTACTATAAATTCTTGATGCTCTGATTCTTTACAATATTTGATAATGGCTGTAGTACTTCCCACAAAATCCCCAAGCTTAACTACCTCAGGCCGACATTCAGGATGAACGACAAATTTGGCATTGGGGTACTGCGCTCTCATCTCTTCTACATCTTTGACGGTCAGCATGTCATGGGTGTTGCAGTAACCTTCCCAAATAATCATTTTTTTGTCCGTAAATTTGGAAACATAGTCACCCAGATTTTTGTCTGGAACCCAAATAATTTCATCGGAATCTACCGACTCGATCACTTTAATAGCGTTTGCCGACGTACAGCAAATATCGGTTTCTGATTTTACATCAGCCGAGGTATTGATATAAGCAACAACTTTCGCATTTGGATGCTGTTTCTTAAGTGCACGGAGACCGTCTACATTAACCATGTCTGCCATCGGACAGCCAGCCCGTTCATCAGGAATCAGCACGGTTTTGGTTGGGGCCAGTATCTTTGCACTTTCCCCCATGAAATGTACACCACAAAATACAATGACGTCAGCATCGGTAGTTGCTGCTTTCTGCGCCAAAAGGAAGGAATCACCACGAAAATCAGCAACTTCCTGAATCTCATCTCTTTGATAATAATGAGCCAATATGATCGCGTTACGTTCCTTCTTTAACTGAAGGATTCGTTCTTTTAACTCGCGCTTTTGATCTTCTTTCCGTTCCAATGCCAGTGCTTCCATAAGAAACCCTCCCTTTCTCTTGAGCTGCAGTTGGTTTAACGATATTAGTATGTGAAAATGTTCACATAAAGTTTAAAGATTTACACCTAATTTACACAACATCACAGGCTGTGTCAATGCTTAAATAGATGCAAAATGAACTAATTATTCGCATATTCGTCAGCAGGTTCCGTATACCCTCAGCTTAAGTCCAGTTCTTGTTTTTTTGACTCCTTAGCAATAAGAAAAGCTTCTGATCGAAGCCTATTCGAGGAAGATACATCCGTGTTTTATATGTAGCTTTTCTTGCAATATCAGAATATTCAGCTCTGCTGAAAATTTATAAATTCTGATATTATAACAAAGCCGACAGCAATGAATATGCCGCCGGCTTGTATAACGCAGTAAATTAAGATTCTTTATTCGGATCTTCTTCAATTGGATGTTTGTCAAAATCAAGCTTATTGGCTTCTGATGTTGTTTCCTGGCCTTGGATATTAATTCTCACATCGGAAGCATCATCAAGACTGCCGTTATCGATGAGTTGAATAATTTCATCCTTTTCCAGGATCTCTTTTACCAATAATGTCTCGGCAATGAGTCGTACTTGATCTGCATATTTCTCCAATGTTTCCTTCGCTTTCGCGTAGCAGCTGCGGATAATGGTTTGCATTTCCTGATCGATTTCATAAGCTATGGCATCACTGTAGTTTTGCTCATGGCCAAAATCACGACCCAGGAATACTTGCCCCTGCACATTGCCAAACTGCATCGGTCCAAGCTTATCGCTCATGCCATACTCCATAATCATCTTACGAACGATGCCAGTCGCACGTTGGAAATCGCTGTAGGCACCGGTACCGATTTGTCCGATGAATAACTCTTCCGCCACACGACCGGCCAACAATCCCGTTACCTTGTCAAGCAGCTCGGTTTTGGTATTCATCATCTTGTCTTCGCCTTCTTTAGGAAGCATCATCACATAGCCGCCTGCGCGACCTCTTGGGATGATTGTTACCTTATGGACCATATCGGCGTTTTCAATATGATATCCGACAATCGTATGTCCGGCTTCATGAAAAGCGACCATACGTTTCTCGCGTTCGCTAATAACACGATTCTTCTTCTGGGTACCTACAACCACACGATCAAAAGCTTCGTCCAGCTCACCCATGGAAATATCTTTACGGTTACGTCTGGCGGCGATTAACGCAGCTTCATTCAACAGGTTCTCCAGATCAGCGCCTGTAAATCCGGTCGTATAACGCGCAATCGATTCCAGCTTAACATCTTTATTTAATGGCTTATTGCGAGCATGAACTTTTAGTACTTCTTCGCGGCCTTTGACATCTGGACGGTCAACCGTAATTTGACGGTCAAAGCGTCCTGGACGCAGCAATGCCGGATCGAGAATATCAGGTCTGTTCGTAGCGGCGACAATAATTATGCCTTCGTTAGCTCCGAAACCATCCATTTCTACAAGCAATTGGTTCAATGTCTGCTCACGCTCGTCATGTCCGCCACCTAAACCTGCGCCACGCTGACGACCTACAGCATCAATCTCATCAATAAAAATAATACATGGTGCGTTCTTCTTGGCATTCTCGAACAAATCGCGTACACGCGATGCCCCAACACCTACGAACATTTCAACAAAATCCGAGCCGCTTATGCTGAAGAACGGAACGCCAGCTTCACCAGCTACAGCCCGTGCAAGCAAGGTTTTCCCTGTTCCCGGAGGTCCATTAAGCAATACACCCTTAGGAATTCTTGCACCTACAGCAGCGAACTTACGAGGATCCTTCAAAAACTCAACAACCTCGACCAGCTCTTGCTTCTCTTCATCTGCCCCCGCGACATCCTCAAAGGTAACGCGCTTCTTCTCTTCGTTATATAGTCTGGCGCGGCTTTTTCCAAAATTCATGACTTTGCCGCCGCCACCCTGCGCGTTATTCAGTAAAAAGAAGAACAGGATGAAAATAATGACGAACGGAATAATGGAGGTAAGGAAGCTAATCCAAACATTGTCACCTTCCATTTTCTCAATCGTGATGTTCGGAACCTCAGCCTTTTCAAACATCTGGATTACTTCTTGGTCAAAGGGCGCACGAGTCTCGAAATTCTTCTTATCCGGCAAGGGCGCATTTTTATATTTCCCACGAACCAAGTATGTATATCCGTCAAATTTGACATTGACCGAATCCACATTTTTCTCTACTAAGGCCTGTCGGAGCTTATCGTAACTAATTACGTCTTTCTGTTCATTCTGTGTGCTAATAAAGTGAACGATACCGACGGTGACCAAAAAAATGAGCAAATAAAACCCTGTATTGCGTATAATTCGGTTCATCCCTTACCTCCTCTCAAACGGCAACTTTGTTTATTGTACCACAGCAAGTCTGGGCATAACAAGAAATGCTAATGTGAGTAAACTTCCGGCTTTAAAATCCCGACATACGGCAGATTGCGATACTTTTCCGCATAGTCCAATCCGTACCCGACTACGAATGCATCCGGTATGCTGAATCCTTTATAGTCTGCTTCCAAATCGGTCGTTCTACGCGCTGGTTTGTCAAATAAGGCTGCGACAGTAATCGATAACGCATTGCGACGTTCGAGAACATCTATGAGATAGCTGAGTGTAAGTCCACTGTCAATGATGTCTTCCACAATGAGGATATGCCTTCCCTCTACGGGAACATCCAAATCCTTAACAATCTTGACAACCCCTGACGACTTCGTTGACTGTCCATAGCTGGACACCGCCATAAAATCAATTTCCAAAGGAACTGTCATTCGCTTCACCAAATCCGACATGAAAATAAACGCGCCCTTTAATACACAGATGACCAGCGGATTGCGCCCTTCAAAATCACGGCTTAATAGCTCCCCCATCTCCTTAACTTTCTCTTGAATGTCTTGTTCGCTGTAAAGTACTTCGAGAATGTCGTTTTGCAACAGAGAACCTCCTACTGAAATAAAATTAAATGATAGCACTTATAGACTTTTTGAACACGCACTTATACAAATCATCAATCGTGTATGCCCTGTAATCAAGGCATGCGACGATCTACGAACCCCCGGAAGCCACACGATGCGCTCCTGAGCGTCCACGACAACCGGCACCTGCAATCTTAAGCTGGGCGGCAGTTTGGAATCGATGAAGATATCCTTTACCTTTTTGGACCCGTTCAGTCCAAGCAGACTCATTCGGTCTCCATCCTTGCGATTTCTAACCTGCAAGGGAAACTGCAGCTGCTCTGCATCAAACCAGGCAGTATTACGATCATGAACAGGTACAACCCAATGCTCATCCACCGTAGTACGCTCCATCCAGCTGCATGCCAGCTTGACTCCTGTTTCTCCAATCGTCAGGCTATCGATGTCCCGCTCCCACGTATAGCTGTAGGATGCAGGTGGTACCCCATCATTATGCACATAAATCCGATCGTATTCCCTTGTTAAAACCAAGCTGCCTCCTATATGTAGGCTCAGGTTAGATAGGTCCCCGAGAATAGCGTCCCGCATTTGCTCAAGCTTTAGGAAATCTATGGAATCTGCGTCACCAAGAAGACAATTTAATATTAGTTTAATCAAACGTCTTTGTAAAGCAAGATGAAGCCCTTCAAACCATTTTCTTGACCATTCACAGAAATCACTTTCCTGGTTAACCCCCTCCGCAAAAGCTGACATGGTCTGCAAATGCATGAAATCATGCTCAGCTGTCATCATCACAGACAGTCGGTTCAATGCTTGCGGCAGTTGATCGTTGTAATTACGAAGCTGCGGAAGCAAGCCAAGGCGAACTTCATTACGGAAATATTTAGTATCCATATTACTACTGTCTACATAGAAAGCAAGCTGCTTATGATGACAATAGTCCAATAGCTCTGATTTATATATACGAAGCAAGGGGCGTACAAGTTCCACATCTTTTTCTAAGCGACGAATTGGGATGCCTGTAAGTCCGGCCGGCCCTGTTCCCCGCAGCATCCTCATCAGCATCGTTTCCGCCTGATCGTCTGCGTGATGACCAAGTACAATACGCGCTGCATCATAACGGTGTGCGACTTCAAATAAAAACCGATAGCGCAGCTCACGTGCCGCAACCTGTGGATTCTTCCCTGTTTCCCGGATATATTGCGGGAGATCGAAGTTCGCTACTTCACAAGGCAGCCCAAGCTTATCCGCCAGACTTGCCACATACTGAGCCTCCTGCTCCGACTCCTCAATGCGAAACCCGTGATTTACGTGCGCGAGGACCAGCCGCCAATTCCACCGTTCCGACATTGTAAAAAGGAGATGCAGCAGTGCTACGGAATCCGGTCCCCCCGATACCGCTACAACTATGCATTCCCCTTCCACCAATAACCGCTCCGACTTGATTAAAAACTCCACTCTTGCTGCTAAATCGACTGCTAGATCCATATCCCCCTCCTTCCGGCTTGCTGCCAGCTATGTCCAGTAAAAGTATACGACTAATCCGAAGAACACCAGGGAGACCGTAAATCCTAATTTCAGCCATGACTCCCGATTAGCAGAGGTAGCAGGTAAGCGCTTATGAAATTTCAACCGCCGCCATGCCGCCAATACCTGGCTGGAACTTGTGTAATGCCCTAGCAGTGCTTTTTGCAGCACAGGCCTACAAGGCTCCAATATCGGATTGGTCTTCAGTAAATCAATCAGCATTTGGACATTGCGGTTTTGCGGCAGCAGCTTATCAATCCCATGCATTCTCTGCTCTGTCTCCGTGCTGCTTATGAGGAGAACGGCAAAAGCGAACATATCATAGCCTTCGTCTGCGGACCTTGTTCCTGCCCCCCAATAGCCACGGTCGTACACTTCGGTAAATTGCTTCACCGATCGTCCTTTTGCCGTGACCCCGCCAAAATCAATTAATTCGACATCTCCATAGCCGCATACGAGCATGTTTTGCACTTTAATATCACCGAACACATAACCCCGTTCATGCAGCTCGACCAGCTTGCGCAATATATTCAAACCAATCAGACCCATCCAATCACGACCGTTGTGCCTAATAAAATCGGAAATCGTTTGTCCCTTGATATAACGCATCACATAGAACGGATAGTCTGCACCCTGGTGATGAAAATCATCAACATCCAGCAAATAATTTTGAAAGGATGTATTTGATTTCGACAGCACCTTCAAAGCGTTCACCTCGGATTGAAGATCTGCCGCATCCAACCCTAGCTTGAGTGCATATTGACGCTTACCGCGCTTAACTAGATATACCTTGCCATTGGCCCCCTCACCCAGCAAACGTTCAACCTGATAAACGGCCTTATTCCATTTGCCCGTCAGGACGGTATCGGATTGTATAATTTGATCAAACGATGTAGTCACTCAATATCCCATCCTTGCCTATTGACGCGTTTCCAGTCACGAATGTGTCCTTCTGGCGAGAATTCCCATTTTCATATATATCGGCAGCAGGAGTGCCTATGATAAACTCGGTAACTTTCAAAAGAGCGGGACCCGTCGGAGTCGTACCTCTCATGTTTAATTTATAAAACAAACGGTTTAAATTTGCAAGGTTACGTGTCCAATCCAGATCCATTTGTGCCTCTTCCTGATGAGCACCTGCCCCTGGAAAGTGGAATACAGCCGTTTCGCTGCTGCCTGTACGTGCTTGCAGGCTAAGCTGCAAATCGTAAATAGCTTCTTTGACCGCCGACAGCTTCTGCTTCATGCTGGCACTTGTATCAATGAGCAACGCAACCTTTATAGATGCCGTTTCGCCTAAATCATCCATTACCTGTACAACCTGTGCGCGTTGATCCAAAGGAAGGCTTTCCAGCTTGGCATCACCCAAAATATGCTGCAGCTCCTTGCCTACGATTTGCTGGATGGTGTGTGCAACCGTTTTTCGGGTCATCATTTGAACCGTTTGCGACAGCTTGGCTGGTGTTACAATTCGACTGGTCCCCCCTCCGGCCCGAGCGATCTCCTGAATTTCATCCGCCCCCATCTCATCAATCTCATGTTCATTGAGCAATCCGATGACATTTACCACTATACCTTCAGCCTTGGCCTGCGCAGCCGCTATAACAGGACTAATACCTACATTCGAGCAGCCGTCGGTTATTAAAAGAATCTGTTTCACAGGTTAACCTCCTATTATTGCAATTAATAGGTTTAGTTTTTCCAGTTTGCAAGTTTCTTAAACTCATCGACAATATGTTGAAATAGGCCCGCCCACATTCACAAAAAAAGAATCGTCGGCATATACCCTACGATTCTCTTCTACGCAGCTGTATTCTTTATTTCATAATGAAAGTTAAAGGAAGGAATCCTATTCGAGTCAACAATTATGCAAATATGGAGGGAAACGATAGCCCTAGCTCACCACCTTTGGACGCTCAATGCGCTGCAGCCCGGGCCAACTAAAGGTTGCCCACTCCGGCTTGTACTTCTCCACACGAGCTACTACAACCGTCATATCATCGTAAATCTCCCCGTAGTGATAACGAACAATCCGCTCCAGTAAAATATCGGCAAATTCCTGTGGTGATTCGGTATCAATTTCCGACAGCACTCGCTTCATCCACAATTCTTTATTCACTGCATGTCCGGGTGCGTCGTAGATCCCATCAGTCATCATCACAAGAATATCCCCTGGATATAACGGCAGACTGATCAGATCCACATCGATCTCATGTACAATCCCTACAGGCAAGTTATTGGCCGTGATCGGTATGACCTCGCTGCCTCGCTTGACAAAGCTGGGTACGGATCCAATCTTCAGGAAGGTCGTATGGGCATCATAAAGATCAATCAACGCCACATCAACGGTTGCATACATCTCGTCCGAGGATCGAAGCATCAGGACAGAATTAACAGATTTAATAGCCAATCGTTCATCCATACCGGACTGTAGGAGCTGCTGTAAAATCGTAAGTGCGGTGCTGCTCTCGGCTCTTGCCCGTTCCCCATTGCCCATTCCGTCACTTAAAGCGACTGCGAATTTGCCATTACCCAGCTCAATCGTGCTAAAGCTGTCGCCAGACAATACATCTCCGCCCTTGGCAGCGGCAGCGACGCCCGTTTCAATTTCATATTCCTTCGCCGATCCAAAGACTACCGTGCTGTAGCCCTCCTTACGCTCCAGCATCTGCTCATTTTTAACCGTAATATGTTCTTCCAATATTTCCGATAGCAAGGGGCCGATGATTTTTCGACATTCATCAAAGCCTTTGGTGTATTGGTGAATAATCTCGATTTCGACATTGCCCTCATCCAGACTAATAATATCGATACTATGAATGGAGAGTCCAAGCTCCTCCAAAGCACTGCGAATCTGCTCCTCCTGTACAAACAACTCCTGTCCCTCGCGCTTGATCTCATTGGCTAGGTCCTCCATGACCTGGGAGACGCCAAATAGCTGCTCGGCTACCAAATGCCGGCTGTCCACAATCTGCTTTTTCCAATGCTGATCGTTCTGATACAGCTTGTACTGCTGCTGCATGACCTCCGCAACCTGATCCGGCTTTACACACAGCTTTTTCCACTGTGGCTGCATGTCCTTGCGCTTGAGCCCATGACCGAGCTCCACCTCTGTCATCATTTCCGTCATAAACTTATAGGTCTGATAAAACTTCTCGTCCCAGCACTGATCCCGCTTCCAGCAAGAGGCGCAGCTGCGGTTTGCAACGGAATTCATAAAATGACCGATCTCTTCCTCCCTTTTCATAGGTTCTGTTTCCGCTGTAATTTGTCTAAAGCTCCGGGACAGCTGACGAAATACCTCCGAGAATTTTTCCACACGGTCAGCAGTAATATCTCGTACTCTTTTGGCATAATCATGTTGTGACTTCATATTTTCCTGCGTTCCCGGCACATATTTGGCAAGCAGCAGAAGTACCCCGCGAGGCGTCAACAGAAACAGCAGCACAGCAGCCAGCGACTCCCAAGTTGAATTCAGTATTTCGGACTGATTCCCGATATAGATGGATAGAATCGAAGAGCCGAGCAGCATGCCCAGAGACACCGCCATCCGCTGTCCCTCCTTCAGCAGTCCAGCCAGCATCCCTGCAAAAGCGAGCAGGCTCATCTGGTAAATGGCCGACGAATTCGCCAGGCTCAAAATCAGCCCTGTAATAACTCCGACCGAAGCCCCCAGCGGCGCACCTCCGACCAATGCAAACAGTAGAATCAAATAACGGGACAGAACATGCTCCAGGGTAACCGGTCCGATCAACCAGCCTACTGTACCCGTCATAACGGAAGCAAGCAATATAATCAAACATATAATTTCCTCATGCTTCAAGCTGTAATGCTTGCGCGTAAGCGTAAAGACGGGAACTGCCTGCAAAAAGATATGCGTCAAGATCAAGCTCAATACCGATTCGACACCCGTTATCGTCAAGGTGTACCAGGAAAGCCTGCCAGCAGCCAATACGGCAAAAAGCTGAACGAAAAAGGTAGCTGCAAAAACAATCAATGGTGCATATGAAATGTCAGAGCGTTGAAAGCGCTCTATACCTTTTTGTATAAGCAGTACCACCAGCATCGCTACTACCATATATCCGGTATGCTCCGGTGCCTGCGAAAACAAGCTTCCTCCAATCAAGAAAAGTCCGGTTCCAACTAACAATTCCTTGCGCAAAAAATAGATCACGGCAAAAAATGCAACGGCAAACGGAGCCAGCTGATCAAGAATCATTGCCCGTCCCAACAGGAAGGCCATACCTAGTATGAGGATTGAGCCTTTTCGTGCTGCTATTGATTGCACCCATCGATTATCCGCAAACTTGCCGACCACATTGTGTTTTGTCTTTTGAAACCAGCGGTTTCGTTCCATTCCTGTTTGAGTCCATCCTAAACTTTTCAACATACTTGGCCAACACCACCCATATTTGATTAGTGTTTTCTAGTATATCGAGAGTCTATTGTAAAGTTTGTCACAATCAGTTGGTAGACTAATAATTTTTTCCGACAAAAAAGAAGCCATCTGTATGACAGCCTCCCTTTAACAGCAAAAAAACACCTCACCGGACAGCACGTCTCGGCAAGATGCTTTTGTTCTCTTGCAATAGCGGCGAAGGGAATCGAACCCCCGACCTCACGGGTATGAACCGTACGCTCTAGCCAGCTGAGCTACACCGCCACAACATGTATGACTATATAACAGGCTTGGCCTCATTGTCAAGCTTGGTTTAGCCCTGTAAACAAGGTGCATCAGACAGCAAGCAACAAAAAAGCCGCATAAGCAATTCGCTCATACAGCTTCATCACCTTACTATATTTAATCGCGTCTAGCGCCGCGACCTCCACGTTTCCCTTCCGTGTTCTTCTTCAGGGAAGAGATGCGTTCCTCGCTATCCTTTAAAAAACGCGAAACCTTGTCCTCGAACGTTAATTTGCCTACTGGAGGTTTACCTCCACGGCCTCCACGATCGCCTCCACGGCCTCCAAATCCACCGCCGCCTCCGCTGCTGCGACCGCCACGATCGCCTCCACCACTTCCGCCGCTGCCACCCATACCGCCGCCACTGGAACTACCAGCTGGTCGTTCGTAGCGTTGAGGTCTTGGCGCTTCAGGGGGTTTGTCAACTGCTTGCTTGATGGATAAACCGATTTTGCCGTCTTTGTCGACATTGATAACTTTAACCGTTACCACATCGCTCAATTTCAAATGATCGTTGACGTCTTTTACATAGTTGTCTGCGATCTCCGAAATGTGCACCAGACCTGTACCACCCTCTGGGAGCTCAACAAACGCCCCAAAATGAGTAATGCCTGTTACCTTGCCTTCCAGCTTGCTGCCCACTTCAATTGCCATAAAGTAAAATGTTCCTCCCTTAAATAGTTAACAAAAGACTTCAACAATGGAGATTATAACGTACACGCTGCAATACGGTCAACCAAAGCTTTCTTGCATAGACCTATTTCTTTAGCTCTTTGGGCACATAAAATAATGTTTCCCCTTGCTTCACATAATGCAGCTCTTTTCGAATTTTTTGTTCAACGTATTCCGGATCATTCAATCGGACAATTTCACGCTTCGTCGCTTCATTGATTTTCCGATTTTCATCCAGCTCCTGCTGCAAAGCGCTCATTCTCTCATCCTTGGCACCAAGCTTACTTACTTGATTCCACAAGGTTACGCCAGCCCAGCTCATAAAGCAAGCAAGAACAATCAGGACCAAGCGGCGTCTGCGGAAAGAGCCTTTATTATTTGGTTTCGTATTGTTGCTTGTTATGGAGACAGCTCGCATCGTTTGAGAATCCTCCTACGTCCGATGAAAAAACCGACGAATGAACTTTACCATCGTTTGAACGGTTGTATTGTTACCTATTTGAGCACGAACATATCTGATTAGTGGGAATGTTAAAAATTTAACTATTTTCCACACAGTATATAGCAATTGTAACATAACTTGATACAGGAAAATAGCTATTGCCGATAAAAATCCAAAAAATATGATGAACACTCTAAAAAGCAGCACAACAGGTCTTATCAACAGTATATTAACCAATTGTACCAGCCAGTGAATCACAATTTTCACCATACGGATAAGAAATTGCAAACATGTAATGAGTATTCCGCTGAACAACCAGAAATAGACGATAACCCCTACCAGCAGACCGATAAATATAAATAGTCTAACTTGACCCCAGTTGATGTCATACAGCAATTTAAAAATAAGCAAGGTCCCGATAATCCAGAATACGAGGTCCAATACATAGTAGGCATAACGAGGAGCCCTTAAATGATGGGCTAGCACCCGATACAAGTCAAACAATCCCCCGAGCGACAGACCTCCCAGCAGCATGGTACCCATCGTGGCAAATTGCATCTCCAGCGTCATTTAAACATCTTGCCCCATAATCCCTTAGGCTTCCCCTGTGCATTTGCATCCACATACAGCAGCTCATTAATCAAGCCCTCTATGACGACGAATCCCTGCTCCAGACTGAGGTTCTTGATATGCAGGTTCTGTCCCCTGATTCTAAGAAAGCCATAGTCCGTCTCCAGCATAAATTCCTCACTATCGAAGCTTTCCACGTTTAAAACACCGGACACCTCAAGCAGCTTGCGGTTGAGCATTTTGATTTCTTGTCGTTTCACTTTTCCCTGCTCAATGGCCATGAACCGATCCCTCCCATCAGCTTTGATTGTCTGCAAAGCTTGTATACTCTACACATATGGGGGGATGTCCACATTTAGAACACAAAAGAGACTGAAAGATCAGTCTCTCTGGCCTTGCCATAATTCGGATTTGTGCATTTCCTCTTTGAGCAGTGTATACATGTGGGCTGCATCTTCCTTGCGGGTAGATTCGGAAAGCTGTTCCACGCGAACCGTGATACTTTTCTGTCCGAATTGGATTTTCAGCTCGTCCCCGACCTTCACCGCACTGCTCGGCTTGGCATCTCTGTCATTGATCCAAACACGTCCTTGGTCGGATACATCCTTGGCCACTGTCCGTCGTTTGATCAACCGCGATACCTTAAGGAACTTATCAAGACGCATTATTTTACCGCTTCTTTAAGCTTGTTACCTGCTTTAAAAGCCGGTACAGTCGATTCTGGGATTGAGATTTCTTTGCCCGTTTGCGGGTTGCGGCCAGTACGTCCCGAACGCTTACGCGTTTCAAAAGTACCAAATCCGATCAATTGGACTTTGTCGCCAGTGGAAAGCGCATCCGTAACTTCACCTAAAAAGTTATTCAGGACGGTTTCCACATCTTTTTTGTTCAGTCCGCTTTTTTCAGCAATATTCGTAATCAAATCTGTTTTATTCATCGTTATATATTCCTCCTCAAAATAAAGCTTATTGGTATGTATTCTTGATGCCTCAGGAAAATCCTGCTAAAAGCCTGTTATCTTTATATTTTTTTTGCTTCCTGCCATAAGGCTTCCATCTCTTGTAAACCAGTTTGCTCCAAATTCCGACCCTTTAATCGTACCTGCTGCTCAATATAACCAAAACGGTTAAAAAATTTGCGATTGGCTTCACTCATGGCTTCCTCAGGGTCAATTTTCAGGAATCGGGCCAGATTGACGACAGAAAACAGCAGATCGCCCAGCTCTTCCTGCTGTTCGGTTTTGGATAAAGACGCAATCGCTTCCTTAAGTTCCAGCAGCTCGGACTCCACGACTTCGATAACTTCCTCCAACCGGCTCCAATCAAACCCGACAGCTGCTGCCTTCTTCTGCAGCTTGTAGGCTCTCATCAGGCCAGGCAGCTCACGAGGCACTCCGGAAAGCAGTGGAAGCTGATCGGGATCGATCCCCTTCTTGCGCTTTTCCTCCTGTTTGATCTGGTTCCAATTGACAAGCGCCTCATCGGCATTACCCGCCTGAGCAGCTCCAAATACATGAGGATGTCGGCGAAGCAGCTTTTCATTGAGACCTGCGATAACGTCCCAAACGTTGAAGCTGCCCGCTTCGGCTTCGATTTGCGCATGCAGCATGACCTGCAGCAGCAAATCGCCCAGCTCCTCGGCCATATGGTCTGTATCCTCTTCATCGAAGGTTTCCAGCACCTCGTAGGCTTCCTCGATCAGGTTTTTACGCAGCGATTGATGCGTCTGCTCCCGATCCCATGGGCAGCCCTCGGGACTCCGCAAAATATCGACAATTTCATGCAGGCGGGCAAAGGTGCGGTTGCGCAGCCTTTCCTGTTCGCTTCTTGGAACCCACACCAAGGAGAGGTTGCCAAAATCCTGCAGATGGTCCAGCTCATACAGCGGGATGCGGTGAATACGTTCCTCGCCCGCCACACCCAAAGCATGTCCAACAACAATCTCATGCTCATCCGGGTACAATTCCATCAGCGATAGCTTGACATCAGAGGCACTGAGCGTATCGTATACCTGCGTAATGACGGTGTGCAGCAGCGGATTCAGGCTGTACAACGACAGATCGGATCCATTCAGCAGCTGAAAGCCTTCTATTGGATCAAAGCCAAGCCGCAGGAAGGCTTGATCGAGAAAGCTCTCCCCACCCAGCAATGTCAGCTGAATGCCCGCTTCCGGACATCGCTCCCTTAATAGCTGGACGGTTTTTTCAGCCACCATCGGATGTCCAGGTACAGCGTACACAATTTCACCTGCTGGGGTATCGGCAGAAGCAGCTGCCTTGGCCTTAGCCAGCAGCTCAGCGGTTATCGCTTCGTACACCTGCTCGAACTGGTCATGGCTTTCGTAAATCGCATCGAAGGATTCATAAGTAATTCCGTTGCGTGTCAGCATCTGGACCATCGGATGCTGATCCGTACGCAGATACAGCTTGTCAGCAGCTTGAATTTTTTTCCATATTCCTAGTGTCAGCTGATCTTCATCGCCGGACCCAAGACCTATAATGATAATATGGGGTTTCATGATACTATTCGCCTCCAATGGATAAATAAGGGGTGTCGCCGTTAACTGAAATTATGAAAATATCTAGGATTCAGGATGAACCGGAGCGGATTTATCGCTTAGCGCAGCAATCCGACTTTGCGCAAAAGCGCGAGCGGCTTGCCTCGCAGCTTGGGAATTTGCTCCAGCTCGGCGGCGCTGACAACGCCGAGGCGAACCAGCGCGAGTATGTATACGAGCGCGCCAACCGCTACGCCTGCGAGTGCGACCGTTGTGGCTAAGCCCCTTGGGGGCAGAGCCACAGGAAGCACGCCCAGCAGCGCGGGCAAGCCGTGCGTCACGGCGAGCAGGCTTGCCGCCATCAAGCCGACGCAGAGCAGCGGCTTGATCACGGCGCGGCCGACCGCCGGCGTGACGCCGGTCGCGCGCAGCGCGTGCGCGAGCGCCAGCAAGCCTGCGAGCGCGTAAGCGCCAACAGCCGCGAGCGCGGCGCCATCGATGCCCCAATGGGGCACGAGGGCGGCGTTCGCCGCGATCTTGGCAGCCGCGGCCGCGAGCAGGTAGAGCGCCGGAGCTACGACGGCGCCGAAGCCCTGCAGCACACTGCCTGCGATAATGTTAAGCGTGCTGAACAGTGCTGTAAAGCTAAGCAAGCTCATCGCAAAAGAACCATCCGTGCTTTTGTAAAACATCACATTCAGCGGCTCAGCCAAGAGCGATAAACCTACCGCAGCCGCCAGTCCGATTACCCAAGTCAACCGCAGCGCTACGCTTGTACGGTTTCTCAGAATCTCCGGGTCAGAAAGAAGCTTTGCAGCCGCAATCGAGGGAACAAGAGCTGCTGACATCGAGGATGCTATCATGGCAACCAATTGTACAAGCGGCATTCCATGATTGTACAAGCCAAATTGATAAAGGGCTCCTGTCTCATCCAACCCATAGAGCTTTAGTAATCGCGGCAATGTAAAGGAATCGACCAAAGTTAGAATAGGCAATGAAATCGTTCCCAGACAAATTGGCAGTGCATACAGCAGCAGCCTTCGAACCAGAACCCAATCGCTTTCCCTGCTTTGCCGCCTCTGCAATCTGTGAGGTTCGTCCCATTGATGCGTTAGTTCTGCTTCACGCGTCATAGAGCGTCCTGCATTGCCCTTTTCCTGCTGACCCTGATTTCGCTTATCCTTTTGATGGTAGACCAGCATAACAATAAGACCAGCAGCAGCACCTGTAACCGATCCGAAGGTAGCACCCGCAGCAATCCAATCAGCTCCGTAGCCCCAATGCATAAATAATAGCAGTAAACCAAACATGGTTGCTACCCGAACCGTTTGCTCGATAACTTGAGAGACTGCTGTAGGAATCATATTCTGGTAACCTTGATAATAACCACGAAGCGCTGACATGACTGGCACCAGCAGCAATGCAAATGATACACTGCGAATCGCCATACTTGTCTGCTTTGCATCCATCAGCTCCGCCAGCCAATCCGCACCGAAGAAAAGCAGCAGGAAACAGACGAAACCGGAAGCAATCAATACGTAAGAGGCTACCCTCAGCACGCGGCGCGCTTCTTCATATTGCTGCATCGCCACCTGCTCTGATACAAACTTGGACACAACAAGCGGAAAACCGGCTGTCGCCAAAAACAATATCAAAATGTATAGAGGGTATACCGCATTATAAATACCGAATACCGCATCACCAGCCATGTTCTGCAGCGGGATTTTTTGCATGGTTCCAATCAGCTTCGACACGATTGTAGCGAGCCCAAGAACGACCGCTCCCTTTAAAAGCATCGATCCCATCAGCTTTTCGGTACCTTGAAGCTTTTGCTTACTGTTCATTCCGTTTCCCCTTCGTCTCGTCAATCCCCCTTATTATAGCACAAGCCTCCGTCCATCTCTTTAACGGTTCGTTGGTCCAAAACTTCCGAAGTCCCCTGTATCGATAACACATTAATATTCATCAAAAATAGCCCCCTAGCCAACGTCTCGACAAGCTACGTTATTAAGGGGACCTGTTATTCCAAGCTATATTACAACCTATTGTTCCATTTGCTTAGCTAAAAACCCAGCAGCCGTTTCTGCCATCTTGGTTTCCATTTGCCCCATTTTGACCTGTTCGTCTTTATTCAGCAAGATGACCGCACCGATCGGATCGCCGCCTGCGATAATAGGCGCTACTACATATGAAGAGTAGGCTTCATGGAGATCCTTGATCAGTTCGTATTGTCCTGCTTCACCTTCGAGAGTGGTCTTGCGATTTTCCATACACGCTTCCACAAGAGGACCGACCTGCTTTTCCAAATATTCCTTTTTGGATCCGCCGGAAACCGCTATGATGTTATCCCGATCCGTAATCATGGTCGTATGATTGGTGCTCTCGTACAAGGATTCTGCATATTCCTTTGCAAAATCACCCAATTCACCGATAGGAGAATACTTTTTCAAAATTACTTCCCCATCACGATCAACGAAAATTTCCAGCGGGTCCCCTTCACGGATCCGTAACGTGCGACGAATTTCTTTGGGGATAACCACTCTGCCTAAATCGTCAATACGACGAACAATTCCAGTTGCTTTCATGATTCTAGATGCCTCGCTTCCCTTGAGGAGTTAAATACTGCTGGATGTGAATCTGTTCTATACCTAACATCAAATGGGGATTCGACTAAGTAACCATAGTATTCATTCATTCCCAGCAGTTTATGCATGTGAGGCTATTATTCAGACGACCGTTTTTTTCAGCTATGTAACTTTGGGGCGCCGTTGTTTACATTATGTCCATAATTGTGAAATAAAAACAGGGTACCCTTAGGGGTACCCTGGTAATATATTACTTTGCTGCTGGCGCCTCTGTTTTTGGTGCTTCAGCAGGTGGAGCCGCTGGTGCAGCAGGAGCAGGAGCTGCTGCAGGTGGTGGTGTAGGCGTTGGCAGCGTATTGGTTTCAATTAAAGTCGGCAATTCTTTTTCCACAAAATCATACACTTGGGTTTCTGCTGCTTCTGAACGCAGACTTTCTTTCACTTCGTCATAGGTTTTGGTCTTACGTGATTCAACTTTCATAATATGATAGCCATAGCTCGTTTCAACGGGATCGCTGATTTGATTGATTGGCAGCTCGGCTGCAGCCTTCTTAAATTCAGGCACCCACATCGAAAGCTCGACATTTTCGTATTTACCGCCTTTATCCTTTGAACCCGGGTCGTCAGAATATTCCAATGCCAGTGCAGCAAAATCACCGCCAGCTTTCAGCTTGTCCTGCACTTCTTTTGCGCGCTTCATAGCCTCTTCCTTGGTTCTGGTCTCCTTGCCTGTTGCCGCATCCGAAGTTCCCACCAAAATATGGGATACTGTAGCAATATCATAAATGTTTTTGTCGGCAGCCAGCTTTTTGTCGTACGCGTCTTTTACCTGCTGTTCGGACACCTTGGATTCAAGGGCCGAAATGGCGAGCATGCTGCGTCCAATAAACTGTTCAATATCCTTGGCGTTCAGATTAGCGTCCTTCAGTTGCTTCTCCATCCCACCTTCTTGCATACCGAGGTAAGTGTTAATTTGCTCAACCTGCTGCTTGGTTTTTGTATCCGCCTCAGCCTTGGCCTTATCATCGGCACGCGCAGACAATACACTGAACGTAACCAGCTGCTTCATCATATCCTGCTGAAATGCCGGATCTTCTTTGTATTGCGCATATTCCTTATAGAAAAAGGTGTTAATATTGACAAACGTATCGAACTCGCCACGAGTTACCTTGCCACCATCTTTATAAGTAACCAGCACCTCACTAGCATCACCTTTTGCTGGTGTTGCTGGTGTTCCTGTTGGAGCTGGCGCTGCTCCTGTTCCTGCTTTATCCCCTCCACAGCCTGCGACTACTGCCGCTACTGTCATGACTGTCGCTAAAGTAATTAGACCCTTTTTTGCACGATTCCATTTAATTGATAACATTCTGTAATTCTCCCTTCGATTTCAAAGCTCGCTTATATTGTACCAGAAACCTTTCGAGCAGATCGATGGATTCTTCTGGCTGTAAACCTTTACCCTTAAGCTGGATATGAATTTGCGGACCCGCTATCAGCTTGAATCGTTGATCAAATTCGCTTGCCAATGCGGCTAAAGCCTGACCA
Organism: Paenibacillus sp. FSL H8-0034; assembly: GCF_038000305.1. Lineage (NCBI taxonomy): Bacteria > Bacillati > Bacillota > Bacilli > Caryophanales > Paenibacillaceae > Paenibacillus > Paenibacillus sp. FSL H8-0034. The sequence goes on along the minus strand of NZ_JBBOBS010000001.1, from coordinate 710,181 downwards.
TCCAGATTAGGGGTTTGATCCGCATGAATCTTGATCTCATAATCGGCAGCCTTTTGTGAAATCGTTTCGATGGCATACATGGCACCATATACCTTCAATCTGGCAACAGCAAGCAGATGGTGCACCGCCTGCGGCAGGTCGCCAAAACGGTCTACAAGCTCGTCGTGCAGCTCGGCAACTTCATCTAACGTTTTGAGAGCCGCTACCTTTTTGTAAATTTCAATTTTTTGTACACTATCATAAATATAATCCCCAGGAATGTACGCATCTAATTGTATATCCAATACGGTTGACCACGGCTTTTGGACCACAGGCGCTTCACCAGTAATTTCATGCTTACGCTTGGCGATTTCCTCACCCAGCATTTGTGAATACAAATCGAAACCAACCGAGGCAATAAAACCATGCTGCTCCGAGCCGAGCAAATTACCTGCGCCGCGGATGGACAAATCCCTCATCGCAATTTTAAACCCTGATCCAAGTTCTGTAAACTCTTTTATGGCCTGCAGCCGCTTTTCAGCGATCTCTGTTAATACTTTGTCCCGTTGATACGTAAAGTAAGCATACGCAATTCGATTCGAGCGTCCTACGCGTCCTCTAAGCTGATACAGCTGAGACAAGCCCATCCGGTCTGCGTCATGTACAATCAAGGTATTGACATTGGGGATGTCCACACCCGTTTCGATAATACTGGTAGACACCAGAACATCGAACTCTCCATCCAAAAAGTCGAGGATTGTTTTTTCCAGCTCATGCTCGGACATTTGACCATGTGCTACCGTCACTCGTGCATCTGGAACGAGCATCGAAATTTGCTCAGCCATTTGATTGATACCCTGGACACGGTTGAACAAATAGTATACCTGTCCTTCACGTGCAAGCTCTCGCTCAATTGCTTCACGAACAAGTCCTGTATTGTGCTCTACCACATAGGTCTGCACAGGAAACCTATTCTCTGGCGGGGTCTCGATAACGGATAAATCACGGACACCCAACATCGACATGTGCAGCGTACGTGGAATCGGCGTTGCTGTTAATGTCAGCACATCCACATTCGTTTTTAGACGCTTGAGCTTTTCCTTGTGGGAAACGCCAAACCGCTGTTCTTCATCGACAACCAGCAGCCCAAGGTCCTTAAACTTCACGTCAGCCGATAGCAAGCGGTGCGTTCCGATAACAATATCAACGGTTCCAGCTTTAACTCCCTTCATCGTCTCCGCTTGATCCTTCTTGGAACGGAAACGGCTCAATACCTGAATATTGAAGGGATAGCCCGAGAAACGCTCACGGAAGGTCTCATAATGCTGCTGTGCCAAAATAGTTGTGGGTACCAGTACGGCCACTTGCTTGCCGTCGATTGCTGATTTAAAGGCTGCTCGAATGGCGACCTCCGTCTTCCCGTACCCAACATCGCCGCAAAGCAGTCGATCCATAGGCCGCGGCTTCTCCATATCTTCCTTGATTTCGCTAATTGCCCGCAGTTGGTCGGACGTTTCTTCATAAGGAAACATACCCTCAAATTCCTGTTGGTAGGTGCTGTCGGGATTAAATCCGTAGCCTGTCGTCGCCTGGCGCTCCGCATACAGCTTGATCAGATCATCAGCGATATCCTCTACAGAGGAACGTGCCTTGCTTTTCACACGATTCCAATCCGCACCGCCCAGTTTATAAACCTTCGGTTCCTTCTCCTCAGAGCCAACGTATTTCTGAATCAAATCAATTTGGTCGATAGGCACTGACAGCTTGTCGCCGCCCGCATACAAAATATGCAGATAGTCCTTGTGAATACCGCCAACTTCCAGGGTCCCGATACCTACAAATTTACCGATGCCATGATTGACATGGACAACGTAATCTCCCAGCTTCAGCTCCTGGTAGCTCTTAATTCGCTCGGCATTTTCGATCTTCTTATCAACCTTACGTACTTTGCGCTGCTTCTGGGTGAACATTTCACCTTCGGTAATGACAACCAAATGAATATTAGGCAGCTCGAACCCGGTCTGTAGATTGCCATTAAGAATCATCGGCTCATCGATGTGGTAGTCCGCCAATACACGACGCACCCGCTCTACACGTTCCTCGCCATTGGCCAGTATGAGCACTTTGGCGTTAGACTTTTTCCAGCGCTCCATCTCGTTTTTGAGCACATTCATTTGGCCGTGAAAATTTTGCATCACCCTGCACATGAAATTAACGATATTTTGCGGCTGTGTTTGCGGCACCTGACGCAGGAACAAGGACATATATAAGGTCGGATACGGCTTGCGCTGCAGTAACGTTTCATACGGCTTGGAAATAATAAGGGCTGGGATGCTTTTTCCATCCTGCAGTGACATCGTCATCCATTCCGCCTCATCGCGCTCAAGCTGTTTGGCTGTTTCCAGTAAACGAGCTGGCTCGTCTATGAGCAGAATCGAATCTTGCGGCATGTAATCCAATAAGGTTTTGCGCTCTGGATACAATAAAGAAACATATTTGAACAAGCCGGGGAAAAAGCTGCCTTCCCGCATCATTTCGATTTCATGACCAACGCCCTCGAGCAGTCGATCCTTGGCATTGCGGTCGGACATTTTATCCAGCTGTGCCTGCAAAAGGTCTGACGCATGCTGAGCTGAGTCTTGTAAACGTTTTCCATCGGCAACAATCTCACGGCATGGCGTTATGACCAGCTCATTCAATTTATCAATCGAACGTTGGTCCGCTATATCAAAGCTGCGAATCGAATCAATTTCAACATCAAACATTTCAATACGATACGGCTGAGGCGAAGATAACGGATAAAAATCAATAATGCCCCCGCGGACACTCATTTCTCCCTTGGCTTCAACTCTTTCCACACGCTCATAGCCAAGACCGATCATACGGACAATCAGTTCGTCCATGGGGATTTGCTGACCGACTCGAATCGTGATCCGGGCTGCTGCAACGTCTTCCTTGTATGGCAGCACCCGTCGCATCCCAGCATAAGGCACAACCACGATGCCGTGGAAATCTGCCGCAAGCCTCGTCAACGCATCAATCCGCTGTGCAAGCATCTCTGGACTCGCTACGGCTGTCTCAGCAGCCAACAGCTCTTGTGCTGGAAATAGCAGCACCTTGTCACTGGGCAAGCACTCTATCAAGTCTTCAAATATTTTTTGCGCGGAAAACATATTGTGCGTGACAATAAACAAGGGCCGCTGAAGCTCCTCGTACACGGCTGCCAGCATAACCTGCCGTGAGGATCCGGACAAGCCGGATAATAATTGCTCCTTCATCCCCGAGCGAACGCCCGAAACGATACTTTGTAAATCAGGATCCGCGGAGAATGCTTGTATTAATGCCTGCAAAACGGTACACCCCTCTCACCCATTTAAACCCATATACCTATTTCAAAATCCTCCGCAAACGGGGATAAGGAGCTTCACCAGTTGCGGGTGAGGCCCCTTGATAAGCCATATGTGAAATCTTTAATTCCTTCATCATTGCCCTGAGCATGGCACGAGACATCGTTTTGATATTTGAAAAAAGCCTAGACTTTCAAGCCTAGGCCGGTATCAACTACATTTGTTTGTCGTGTGGATCTTTAATCCAGGTCAATTACTGCAATGGACTGACTATCAAAGATAACTCCGGATTGCTGTCCAAAGCCTCTTTACAATAATCACAAATTACTTTGACCTTGACATCTCCATTCGGGCTATACGATATTATACTCTGACGCTCCTCAGGGGTCAAGAAATGGAAACCCAGCAACTGTTCATTCACCTGCTGCTGGGGCAGTTCACCAATGAATGTTTGGCAGTGACGGCAAATATAAGTAACGGTCAAAGCGAACACCTCCTTTTCATTCATTATGACCCAAAAAGGAAAATGCTAGCCTTCATCACACTGACTATACGTTAAACTTGGCCATCGTTTTTTCAAAAGGGTTTCCTAAAGCGTACTCCATAGCCTCACAGGTCGTATCCAACAGCTGAGGCATCGATTTGACCTCCTCCTTGGAAAAAGAAGACAGTACATAATCTGCAATATTATAGCCCGGTAAAGGGCGATTAATTCCCATCCGAATCCGGTTAAAGGATTGGGTTCCCAAATGCTGAATCGTCGATTTAATTCCGTTGTGCCCACCGGCACTTCCTTGATAACGCAGCCTGATTTGCCCAAATGGAGTATCCAAATCATCATAAATGACGATAAAATCCTCAATCGGAGCTTTGAAAAAATCCATAAATGCTCGTATCGATTCGCCAGACAAATTCATATACGTCATCGGCTTGATCAAATATACCTTTGTACCGTTCACATTGCCTTCACCAAGCAGTGCCTTGCATTTGCTTTGTGTTACTTTGATTCCGTGCTTTTCCGCAAAACGATCCACGGCCATAAAACCTATATTATGACGGGTCGATTGATAGGGAGTGCCCGGATTACCCAAACCTACAATCCACTTCACTCTTGTTATGCGCCCCTTCCAGACTGCCAAGCTTTCCAAATAACTTATATATATCATACCACAAAATGAACACCATTTTGCAGCGTGCCAGCTTGTCCTTTTATAAAAACATCTTAACCTTTCTGGAAAAGAGCGCAAAAAAAGCGCATCGAATAACGATCGATACGCCTTTGAATATAACAATGGTTACAATCGATTACTTATCATCCTCAGCTTTGGAATCCGCAGCCTCTGCAGCAGCGCCAGACGCCTCAGTGGTGTCTGCTTCCACTTCTTCCTCTGCCTTCTGAGGAGCCAGAATCGATACGAGCACATCATGTTCGTCGGTTTTGATCTCCAGCTTATTCGATAGCTTCAGCTCGGAAACCAAAATGTTTTTGCCCACTTCCAACTCACTGATATCCACTACTATCGATTCCGGAAGGTCATCGGGTAAACAACGAATCGTAATTTCATGATGCTGGATTTGCAGAATACCGCCTTCTCTCACACCAATCGAGTCGCCATGGAAATCCAGACGAACGGTTGCCATAACAGGCTCATTCATATTGATTTGATGAAAGTCAACATGAGTCACAAATCTAGAAATCGGATCGCGTTGAACTTCGTTGATCATTACAGACTGCTTGCCTAATTCAGGCACGTCCATTTCAACAATCGCATTAGGGTGAGTACGAAGCAACGCCAATAATTGCTTTTCTTCTATCGCTATAGGCTTACTTGGAATGTTAGAGCCGTATATAACACCGGGAATTTTTCCATTTGAACGCAATCCTTTGCGCTCAGACTTGGTTGTACCTCTCCGTGCTTCTGCTTTCAATGCTAATACCACGGGTTGTGCCCCCTTCAAATTTCGATGATTTTGCGGATATGCTATTACATTACCCCAAATCAAAGAAAATCAAACACCCGTTGTCGATTCCATCCCAACAACACACATGCTAACGATTCCGCATCCTCGTTAACTCAGGATTTGGTCTGCTGCTTCTTCTCGCTGAATTTGCTCCTCAGCTTGGCTGCATAACCTGCTTTGTTGACCTGACGTTCACGCGCAATAGCAACATCGTTGGGCTCCACGTCGTGTGTAATGGTTGAGCCAGCTACGACATAGGCACCCTTGCCGATCTTCAGTGGGGCGATCAAGTTCACGTTGCTGCCGATAAAGGCATCCTCGCCAACCTCAGTCAATTGTTTATTGAATCCATCATAGTTAACCGTGATCGCGCCGCAGCCAAAATTCACATTTTTCCCCACGACGGCATCCCCAATATAGCTCAGATGGGAAACCTTAACGTCGTCAGCCAAGGTTGCATTCTTGATCTCGACAAAATCGCCGATCTTCACATTCGATCCCAGCTTCGCACCCGGACGCAAATAGGCATAAGGTCCAATTGCCGTTGCATTCCCCACCTCAGCCTCCGACAGCACTGCATACTTGATCTGAACACTGTCCGCTATCGTACTATCCGTAATATCTGCCTGTGGGCCAATGTAGCAATCCTCTCCGATCACCGTACTGCCTCGAATAACGCTGCCAGGCGCCACAATCGTATCGGCACCGATTTGTACATCTGTCTCGATATAGGTGGTTAACGGATCGAGCAAGGTAACTCCGGCCAGCATATGTTTGTTGTTAATTCGCGCACGCATGATGCGCTCGGCTTCCGACAACTGCACCTTATCATTCACACCCAGTGTTTCCATAGCGTCATGGGTACAGTAAGCCTGAACAATTTCATTATCGCCGACCAAAATACCAATAACATCCGTTAAATAATATTCCCCTTGTGCGTTTTGATTCGTTACTTTATTCAGCGCATCAAAAAGCTTGCGGTTCGTAAAGCAATACATCCCTGAATTAATTTCTTTAATAGCCCGCTCCTGATCATTACAGTCCTTCTGCTCGACAATGCTTGAGAGTCTGCCGCTGGAATCGCGAATAATTCTTCCCAGACCTGTAGGGTCTTCCATGATCGCGGTCATTACGGTTGCCGCCGCACCTGTTTCCTGATGCAGCTTGATCATATCCAGTAAGGACGCATTCGTAATTAGCGGCGTATCTCCATACAGAACGACGGTGAGCCCGTCTTCTTCACCCAGTAATGCCTTAGCCTGAAGAACAGCGTGCCCGGTACCCAACTGCTGCTCCTGCATCGCATACTCAACACGTTCACCCAAGTATGATTTTACAGAATCGGCTCCATGTCCGACTACAACGACCTTCCGTTTTGCATCTATCTGCTCCAGGGCACTAACCACATGACCCACCATGGGCTTGCCGCATACCTTGTGAAGTACCTTATATAATTTAGATTTCATCCGCTTACCTTGCCCAGCTGCAAGTACAATCCCCATAATACTCAAATCCGTCAACTCCATTTCCCCTGAACATGTTTTGCCTTCAATTTTATATGAATATGTACCAAAAGAAAAGAGAGCCTCGAAAGGCTCCCCGGAATACGTATTATGCTCCTTCAACGATAACGGCTTCTTCTTCTGTTTCAGACGCGGCCAAATCGTATTCTGCCAGAACAGCAGCTTGGATTTTTTCGCGTGTAGTTGAAGAAATCGGATGAGCGATATCTCTAAACTCTCCATCCGGTGTTCGCTTGCTGGGCATCGCCACGAACATCCCGTTATTCCCGTCAATAACTCGTATGTCATGAACGACAAATTCGTTATCTATGGTAATGGAAGCGATGGCTTTCATTCTTCCCTCGGAGTTAACCCGACGGAGTCTTACGTCTGTAATTTGCACTAGTGTTCACCACCTTTTCACATCTTGAGAAGACTTGGTGTTTAAATTCCACATTTTGGTGCTAAATCCTTCTTTTTTTTGTAACATTTTAACTATTTTTTTTAATATTTATTTAATTAAAAATTATTCGACAATTCTCGCCGCTATCAGTTCTATTTCGACAAAAACATCCCTTGGTAAACGAGCTACTTCCACCGTAGAGCGGGATGGCTTATGTGCTCCAAAGTAGGTTGCGTAGATTTCGTTTACCTTTGCAAACTGATTCATATCCTTCAAGAAAACGGTTGCCTTGATCACCGTATCGAAACTCGCTCCGCCTTCAGCCAATACGGCCTCCAGATTGCGAAATACTTGATGGGTCTGCTCTTCGATTCCACCCTCAACCACTTGTCCATCAAGTCCAAGCGGAATTTGTCCGGATGTAAACAATAGATTGCCAAATTGAACGGCTTGTGAATAAGGCCCAATGGCCGCTGGCGCTTTGTCGGTTGCGATTGTATTCAAAGTTATCGTCATAAGTCACTCTCCATCAGAAAAATAATTACCGGGTTCTACCGTTATATGCTTCGTCCGCGGATCTACACCTGACAGCTTGGCCAGTGAAATATAGTCCTCTACCAGATGCTCTTCCACCTCACCGGATTCAACGAACACCCCTACGCCTTTAACTGTCGCTTTAAACTCCTGCAATAAATCCATCATGCCATGAACCGTACCGCCCACACGCATAAAATCATCTATAATCAACACGCGCGACTCTTCCTTCATCGCCCGACGCGACAAGGACATCGTCTGAATCCGTTTATTGGAGCCAGAAACATAGTTAATACTCACTGCCGAGCCTTCAGTCACCTTATTATCACGTCGTACGATAACGACAGGTAAATTCAAAAATGTCGCCGTTGCATAAGCAAGCGGTATTCCCTTGGTCTCAACGGTCATCACCACATCGATATCTTTCGCAGCAAATGCTGTCGCAAACATTTTGCCAACCTCATTCAAAATAAGCGGCTGCCCCATAATATCGGACATATACATATACCCGCCAGGCAGGATCCGTTCCGGCTGCTCCAATTGTCGGCATATCCCTTGGATAAATTGCAAAGAGTACGCTTTCGAAACCTTAGGAATAAATTTCACTCCTCCGGCTGCTCCAGCCAGCGTTTGCAGATCGCCAAGTCGCTCCTCCTCAAACACTTCCTTAATGATCGCCAAATCCTCACTGATTGAAGACTTTGCTGAATTATACCTATCGGCAAATGTAGTTAAAGGAATCAGTGTATGGGGGCGAAAAAGCAAGTATTGCGTCATTTCGACCAACCTTGCACTTCTTTTCATTTTTTTCATAGTGCACCCCCTCATGGTAAAATTCATTAAAATCCGAATATTATAATGAGAATATACCATTTTTATACGTATTTATTCAAGATGTCCATGAAAATTATTCTAACATAGAACTAACATTTCATCATTTCTGCAGATAGCTCTCCCCCTAATCAGGTCAAAAGACGAACCGCATATACATCCTTGCAAAAACCCCGCAGCCCATTGTATATTCTTGCCACCTTCGCTTCCCTAGAGACCAGTCCGAATACGGTCGGACCGCTGCCTGACATCAATACGCCATCGGCACCCAATCTAACCATACACTCCTTCAACTGCCTAACCTCGGGATAAAGATCCAGTGTAACCTCTTCCAGCACGTTGCCCAACCGCTCACATAATAAATCAAACCGCTTCAGTCGAATTGCCTCCAGAACATCAGACGCGGAAGGATGGTTGACAATCTGATTGGCACGCAGCTTTCCGTAGATCTCGGAGGTCGATACATTGATCGGAGGCTTGGCCAGCACAACCCAGCATTGCGGAGGCGCCTCAATAGGCTCCAGCTTCTCTCCACGGCCGCGAGCGATCGCTGTCCCTCCCGTTACACAAAAGGGCACATCCGAGCCCAGCTCAGCTCCCAGAACCTGCATTTCCTCAGCAGGAATGTTTAATTTCCATAATCTGTTCAATCCACGCAGAGTGGCTGCGGCATCGCTGCTGCCGCCTGCCAAGCCCGCAGCTACCGGTATCTTTTTATCCAAATGTATGTAAACACCTTGCTTCACATCATAACGGTCCTTAATCAACCGAGCCGCTTGAAACGCCAAATTCTTCTCGTCCAGCGGTATATAGCCGGCTTGACTGGAAATGATAATCGTGTCACGAGGCAATTCCTGCATCTCTATTCTGTCGGACAGATCGACCATCGTCATAATCATTTCAACCTCATGATATCCATCCTCGCGCTTGCGCAAAACATCCAGTAATAAATTAATTTTGGCCGGAGCCTTCTCAAAAACCTTCATTACGACACCTTCTTTGCGGCTCTATGCTTCTATATGTTTATACTATACCAAAAAACGAACAAAAAAAAGCTAAAGCCGCTTAATGCATGCTTCAGCCTGAATAGAATCGCTGTGAGGTCACCTGAATGGAGGCTGTGATTGCTGCTTTAAAGCCTGCTCGGCAATCTGAATCGCCCTTTTCACCATATTTCCGGCGTCCTTAGTACGTATACCGCCCCAGCCTTCTCGCTGTACGGTTTCATAAAAACCCAAGTCCTTTGCAAGCTCGTACTTAAACCCTTCAGACATAACTCCCCGGCTTCGGCCTCTGCGTGACATACGAACCACCCTTCCTTTCGGTAAGATGGTTGTAGTATCCCCGCATTGCCCCGCTCTCATACGATCCACTGTAAGAAAAGCTTCTGATCGAAGCCTATTCGGTGAAGATACATTCGTGTCCACTAGGTTGCTTTTCTTGCAATATCAGAATATTCAGCTCTGCTGAAAACATATAAATTCTGATATTATAACAAAAAACAGCACACCCGCCAAGGGTATGCTGTTTATGTAATTATTGATGTATAGCAATCCGTAGTTCTCCATCAGCCTGACACACCGTAACCTCAACAGATTCAGTGAGGATGTCTGCATAACTGTAAGAAACACGTTTAAAGGCATTTTGTTCCTGATCAAGCTTCACAATAAAAACAGATGGGTAGGTTTCTTCTAACACACCGGAACGTTCAATCGTTTTACGGCGACCACCATTTGCTCTTAACATGATTTTTTGTCCGACATGAGGTTCCAAACTGCGTTTGATATCCAACAGCGCATTTTTAGCCATTTGACCACTCCACCTCTTTCTTACTAAAGTATACCGCATTAGTGGGGTTATGTCAAATGAGGTTAAATATTATAGCAGTGGTCCAAAGCTATTGTCAACGGCATTTTTGCTTAATTGAGTCAATTTTAGGTGTGCAAAAGTTTAATGACGTTCACAGAAATGTCAAAATTGCAGTTGAAGACCTTTATTCTGTATCGTCACTCCAAATAATTGCCCAAAGAAAAAACGCCCTAAGGCGTTCTGGTCAGCCGTCCTATTGAAATTGAGGAACTCCTCTGCGAAAGCTGCCGCGCGATTCAATACCGCCCATTCCTTCAAAGCCGCTATGGGTCAAGCCTATAACACCTGCCACATTGACGGTATCACGAATCGGAGTAAAGGCTACCTTAGCTGCGACACAGAGCGGATCTAGCGCATGAATGAGCACACGGGCCGGTGAGCTGGCATAATTGGCACCTGCCTGCAGCAGCGCCTCAAAGTGGGACTGACAGGCTCCGGCAATAATGGTCAACTCATCCTTGTTTTTCTCATATTGTCTGGCCACCTTGACTGCCTGAACAAAATGATAAGAGTTTTTGTAGCTGCCCAGCTGGTTCATATCGCTTCTGCGATTTTTGAGAATGCCATCATGACCTGTAATGACGAGAATATCCGGCTTCGTTTGCGGCAGCAAGCGATACAAGGCCTCAGCCATCTTGACCTCAGACACGTAAAAGCCTTCTGCTGGCACCCTGAGCTCACCATACAGGTTCATGCATTTTCGTAAGTAAGCGGGATCTCCGTCCAAATGCAGCACTTTGCCCGGTAATTCAAAATATCTCATAGCTATGCTCTCGTTAGGCGCTGCCTTCGCCCCATGTGAATCCATCGAAGGCAATAACATTTGCTGAACCTCATTACTGCGAATCATGTCCATCCAAGGAGGATGCACTCTGCTTGCGGGCGGATATGAATCCAGCTGTGGGGCACTTAGCAGGTCACTCAGAGGCGCATCAGCAAGCAAACGATAATCCACTCCTCTTAGGAGAGCCTGCCGCTGTATAACGTCCTGAATTTTAAACACAATATCATTATCATAAGATCTACGAGTAACCAGATCTCCCTGTTTCATGGGCAATCGCCTCCTCGTGTATCTTATGGCGCTTCACAGCCATTGGTGAATACCGAGCAGGGTCACCATACAGGCGATTTAAGCTCTGCCCAGTGCCTTGGACAAACAACTGCTTAAACGGGCATACTCCTCCATAGAAAGCGTTTCACCGCGTCTCACAGGGTCAATGCCAGCCTCCAACAAAATAGCCTCCAGCTGCCCCTTGGTTTCTTTGGTGAAATAGCGGACTGCCAGATTGTTATAGATGGTTTTCCTGCGTTGAACGAATGAGGCCTGGACCACCTCAAAAAAGAAAGCCTCATCCTCGACCTCGACAGCCGGCTGCTGACGCACTTTCAGTCTGATAACAGCTGAATCTACGTTCGGCTGGGGGATAAACACGGTTTTGGGAACAATCGTGACGACCTCAGGCTCGCAGTAGTATTGAACAGCTATACTCAGGCTTCCATATTCCTTGCCACCCGGTTTGGCTGACATCCGACTGGCTACCTCCTTTTGAATCATGACAACGATATACTCGAGAGGCAGCTTCTCCTCCAGCAGCTTCATAATAATCGGCGTTGTGATGTAATAAGGAAGATTGGCCACAACACTTACTTGAGCAAAATCCTTAAACTGTTCTTGAAATAAAGCCTGCAGATCGACCTTCAATATATCGCCATGAATAACGCTCGCATGAGCGTACCCCGCCAAGGTTTCTGTAAGCAACGGAAGCAGCCTTTGATCAATCTCGATAGCGACAACCTTACCCGCTTTTTTGGCAAGCTGTTGAGTCAAAGCTCCGACACCAGGACCGATCTCCAGCACGCCTTTGTTTACATCCAGATCTGCCGAGCTTACGATCTTATGTAGAATGTTAGGGTCCACCAAAAAATTCTGGCCCAAGCTCTTTTTTAATACAAGGCTATGTTTTTTCAGCAAATCATTTGTTCTTTTGGGTGAGGCAATATCCATTTGCTCTGTCCGTTGGTTCGTATCCATCCTTCAGCCCTCTTCTTGTTCAAGTTGCTGCCAGGCAGCTGCAAATTCTTCACGTGTGATTCGAAACATTCGACAGCGGTTGTAAAACTGTTTGCCATTGCAGTAGCCTATGCCAAGCCGCTTGCCCATCTCCATGCGTCTCGCCGCTGCTTGGGGATGAACGATGAGTCCCGCTGCTATCAGGTCCTCCAGTGTAATATCCGACTCCGCCGCTTCATAATCGGTGCGCACGTTCTCTAGCGCTTTCCGTATTGTATCGACCGACGCATTCTCGACTCCTATGTCCCCTTTGCTGGTCGCATCCTCTCGCGTTATAAAGGCGTGCTTGCATCCCGGAACCTGGGCTGTAATGATTTTGCGAATTCGTTCCCCCGCGTGGTCAGGATCGGTAAACACAATGACTCCCCGTCGCTGCTGCGCCAGCTTGATCCGCCGGATAATATCCTTGTTAATCGCAGAACCTCCGGTCTCGATCGTTTCGGCATCAACAGCGCGTTTGATTGCCGTTGTATCGTCTTTCCCCTCTACCACAATCATTTCTTTAATCACACCTGCACCTTACCTTTCAAAGCAGAAAAAAGAAGAGGGATTCCTCTTCTCTTCCTGTAATGCTATATATGATGAGTCTGCCCCAATTGCCGACTGTTAGTCTGACGTTGGCTTGTTTGGTCCGATTACATAGATAGTATTTCCTCGCTTCATGCCAAAACGGTTCGCATAATCGTTGCTATCAAAATAAACATCGATTTTGTTCCCCTTGACTGCACTACCAATATCCTCTGCTCTGCGGAATCCAAGCCCGTCTATATATATCCACCAGCCAAGTGGAATCACTGTGGGATCCACCGCAATCGTTCGACCTTCCATTACTCTCGTACCTGTCGCAGTGAGCCCATATTGCGGGTGCTCGCTGCTCTTGCCAGTCGATGATACACCAGCTGAATAAGCAGTCAGGGTCACATTATTTATAACCTGTTTTACGTTAAATTTCAAGCCACTCTTGGATAATTCCTGAATGCTCGGTGAAGAAGCAGATAAAACCGTAACCGGATTTTTTGTACCTATTGCCACAATTTTGTTAACACGCTCGGATTGAACCTTTTCATCCACTACTGCTTCTGATACCAGCTTTCCATCCTCAAACAACTTCTCTTTTGTTTTTACAATTACGCCCTCTTGACCCTCTTGTACAATCTGTTCCTTGCCCTTAGGGAGCTGCGCATCACTTTGCTTCTCAACATCAAAGGCTATCTTTTCCGAGAACTCTTCTTTTTCTTTCTTAACGCGAACAATTTGAACTACACCGGTTTCAGATAATTCGGTGTCAAGCGCAGGACTCACCTTATCAAGCTCTCCGATCGAGACTTGAAATTCCTGCAAAGCGCTTCCTACAGTTTTGGCCACTGTGTAGAAGGTTTTTACTTCTCCGTCAGCTGTAAGCTGTAACGGTTTCGCATGGTCAATGGCAATGCGGTCGCCCGTATTTACCTTTGCATCCAGCGATGCGGAGAGACGATCATGCTCTCCAATAGAAATCCCCTGTTCATCCAGTAAACGTTGCAGAATCCATTGCTTCGTATACACAACTGATTCTTGTCCATTGACAACCACAGATACCCGCTTGGTAGCCGTGCCGTATAACATCATTAAAAACATGAAAGCGATAGCGATTGAAATCAGTGAAACGATCGAAATCAAACGCAAGTTTTCATGCTTCCATCGCAATGCGAAGGACATGCTGGATGATCGTCTTACATGGGGTTGCTCATACTCAATAGCTCCCACTTATTCGGTCCTCCTTAAAGCCCCGCCGTCGAGTGTATCACATGATTCATCTGACGCGACTATGGTTTAGGTTTTGCAATCTTTCGTTAAACGAGGATAAACGGCTTCGGCTTTTCCATTCAAAATCGAGGCGCATTTGTCTAGAAACTAAAGGGCTGCAATCTACGTTCCATATCGTTCTTTCTGAGTGCGTTCAACACCTCCCCAGTGTAAGATGTCGGCCTGTTCCGGAACCCCTGCTATAATGACGGGAGAACACAAAAAAAGTCAGCGGAGAAGAGGACTCTTCCCGTGACTCTTATATTATTTCACCGGCGTGGTGAAATAAAGTACACGACAATCGTTACCTCTCTCTTAACGCTTACGAGGTTAGCTGACGGATTCGGACTTGAGAGTCGCCCTACTTTGGATTGAATCGCATACGCGTAAACACGTGATTCTATCCGAAAGATTCACCCCAGAAATCGTGACTTTTGCCCCATTGAATGCAATGTGCAGATCACTTTTTGGTTCCCCCGTTTCCCATTAGGAAACTCAGCGAAAATGGAAAATTGGTAATCGTATTAAGTTAATATTGAGTTTACGCTCTCCGGTGTGAACTTGTAAAGTATACAAACAGGGCAAAAAACGGTGAATTTCAATTGAATTAGGCCATAATTCAGGTTTTTACCGATAAAAACCCTATTTATCTCTCATTTTCATTATGCATGTGTATATTTACTTGCGATATCCCCTAGACCGATAAAAACAAAGCTTCTCACCACCCACAAATGATTCATTTTAGATCGAATAATGTAATGGCATTTTGGGTAGTAATTTGAGCAATTTGTTCAAGTGTAAGGCCTTTAATTTGAGCAGCAGTTTCTGCGACTAATTTCACATAAGCAGTCTCATTCCGCTTGCCGCGGTAGGGGTGAGGCGTCAGATAAGGGGCATCCGTTTCGATCAACAATCGATCCAGAGGTACCTTGTCCAGCACTTCTTTTGGCTGCTTGGCATTCTTAAAGGTCACAGGTCCTCCAAAGGAAATATAAAAATTCATATCCAGACATTGCTTCGCCGTTTCCCAGCTGCCAGAGAAGCAATGCATCACGCCGCCGACCTCGGCTGCCTTCTCCTCACGCAGTACCTGAATAATATCATGGTGAGCATCACGGTTATGAATGGCTATGGGCATACCCAGCTTGCGGGCGAGCCGAATTTGTTGACGGAACACCTTGTCCTGGACATCTTTGGGAGAAGTATCCCAATAATAGTCGAGTCCGATTTCTCCAATAGCGACAACCTTGGGATGGCTGCACAGCTGCTCGATCCATTCCAGATCTTCAGGCGTCATATCTTTGGCATCTTGCGGATGCCAGCCCACAGTCGAATAAATACAATCATATTGCTCAGCCAAAGCGATCGAGCTTGGAATCGTTTCTCTGTTAAATCCGACATTGATCATTCGACTGATTCCGTTCTCTAACGCGCGCTGTATGACCTCTTGTCGATCTTCATCGAACTGGGGCGCATTTAAATGTACATGAGTGTCGGTTAGCATAATGGTTATGGCTCCTTCTATAGTTAGTCTTCCGCATCCAGCAGGTTTCTGAGCTCGGTCGGGATGGTACTGCGATCAACCTGCAGCAGCTCCTCAGGGAAATATAAATGGTATTGCCCTTTATGAATGCCGCTGATTGAACGGATAATTTCTGACTTCTGGGAAATTTCAGTTAATTGATCATGCTGATCAAGCAGCAATATCGGCAAGTTTTCATCGTGCTCACCCGGACGGTACACATCATACGAAAGATCCGAGGGAAAATCAATTTCCATATAAAATGTCGGATCTATGCCTGCGTCCTGCATCACAACTCGTAATTTTTCCAATTGTTTAATATCCAGCTGCTCCAGCCTCACATACTTAAACAGGCGGCGGTTTAAAAACCGTGAGCATAAATCCGACAAAATCGGATCCTTTTCGGTTGACCATTGTGCCAGCACGGTCTGCATAAACGCTTCATCCAGCATATGGTATTCCTGCACCGTTAACGTTTTGCGGAATAAGCTTAATAGAGGCGGAAGCATAAAAGCGAACTCATAATTTTCCTCATATAGATGCTTGGCGCGTCCGAACACCTTTTGCAAAATAATTTCAGCACTTCGCGTAACCGGGTGAAAGTAGACCTGCCAATACATTTGATAGCGCGACATCAAATAATCTTCGACGGCATGCATCCCGCTCTCCTTCACAACAATATGGCCTTGAAAGGGGCGAATAATTCTCAATATACGTTCCAGATCGAAGGTGCCATAATTGACCCCTGTAAAATAAGCATCACGAAGCAAATAATCCATACGATCAGCATCGAGCTGGCTGGAAACGAGGCTGACGACAATTTCCTTGTGGTAGGTTTTGCAAATAACACCAGCAACTTGCTCAGGAAAGGTGGGTGACACCTGTTTAAGGACACGATTGATCTCGGTATCGCCAAGCACGATCCTGCAGGACCAATCCTCATGGTGGGTGCCAAATGTCTTTTCGATGGAATGGGAAAAGGGACCATGCCCGACATCGTGAAGCAAAGCAGCGCATAAGGAGAGCAGTCTTTCTTCCCGAGGCCAATCCTCATACTGGTTGCGTTCAAATTGCGAGATGATTTTTCGAGTCACCTCATATACGCCAAGCGAATGTGAGAATCGGCTGTGCTCTGCCCCATGAAAAGTTACAAAGCAGGTGCCAAGCTGCCTGATCCGGCGCAGCCTTTGAAATTCCTTGGTATTAATCAAATCCCAAATCGTCTGATCCTGAACATAAATATATTTGTGAACAGGGTCCTTAAAAACTTTTTCTTCTTGAAGAGAACGAGTCATGATCCTTCACCTGCACTTTCTTCGATTTTTCGACATAAACAAACAAAAACCTGTATATTTGTCGAATAATATCATATTCGTATTTCCAATTTTATCATACATTCAACTAGCTAAATCCCCCTCATAAAGCCTTTAATAAATCAATTCAAGAAAATTTTAGCTATTTTGAATGTATTTTTAATTAAATTTGAACAAATTCGACATCATGATTGTCAAAAAACGACAAGTTGTGGTTGACTATTATGGGAATGGTTGGTATCATAGAAAATAAGAATTATGTCGAATAATGACGATTATTTTTTTCTGAGAGGGGACTTATAACATGTTAAAATCAACTGGTATTGTTAGAAAGGTCGATGAATTGGGTCGGGTTGTTATTCCTATCGAGCTTCGCAGAACTTTGGGTATCGGCGAAAAAGACGCTTTGGAAATTTATGTAGATGGCGAGCGCATCATGCTCAAAAAATATGAACCTGCTTGTATCTTTTGCGGTAACGCTGAAAATGTTTCTTATTATAAAGGTAAAATTATTTGTCACGAATGTTTGTCCGATATGCCAATACCTGTGACAAAATAAGAAAAATAGTTTATAATAAGGATAGCAATTCTTACTTAGGTAATTCTAACCTTTTTCATATCTCCTCTTGTCCCTGAATCATAGATAACTATGACTCAGGGATTTTTTTTGTGAAAGAAGACCATTCCGTAGAAGGCCGACTATGAGTAGTTTTAAGCCATTCGATTCATTCTTCTTTATGTAGGAAGTTATACAATTCTCGCTTGGGCATCTGACGGTCGGAGGCAGCACGTTTCATCGCTTCCTTGCGGTCCGAGCCTTGCGACTCATAATGCTCTACATGCGCCTTGATGGTGTAGGATTCCCACCATTCGACAGTCAATGCCGTCTCCGGGGCCGTGCTGCCTTCAACAATGATGCAATACTCACCTTTGGGCTCGTTTGCGTTCAGCCAATCGCAGCATTCACGTATCGTCCCTCTTGCAGCCTCTTCATACTTCTTGGTCACTTCACGCATCAAGCAGACCTGACGTTCAGGATTCCAGACCGTTAGCATAGCCTCAAGCGTCTTAACAATCCGGTGCGGGGATTCATACAAGATAAGGGTTTCCTTTTTAGGCTGCAGTAGCTCAAGTTCTTGAAGCAAGGATTTTTTGTCACGGGGCAGGAAGCCCAGGAACGTGAATCGCTCTGTCGACAATCCAGAAACAATCAAAGCCGATAAAGCCGCATTGGCACCTGGTATCGGAATTACATCAATACCCGCTTCAATCGCTTGCTTCACCAATTCCGATCCTGGATCACAGATCGCCGGCAATCCGGCATCACTGACCAGAGCGATAGAATCCCCCGTTTCCAGCAAGCGAATCAATTCTGGCCCACTGGCGTGCTTATTATGCTCATGATAGCTGACGAGCCTTGTAGGGATGTTGAAATGCGTCATCAGCTTTCTCGTTTGTCGTGTATCCTCAGCAGCAACCCACTGTACCTCTCCCAATATACGAATGGCTCGGAAGGTCATATCCTCCAAATTACCGATCGGGGTCCCTACCAGGTACAGCTTGCCTAATCCATTCTCTTGTCCATAGCTTTTTTGAATATTCATTATGATTTCCTCTTCAGTTCTCAGGTTGTTGGATTAGTTCATCACGTTTGCCATAATAAAGCTCCATGAGTTCTTCGCAGTATTCCGTCTTATTTTTATATACCAGCAGCGGCGGCAGCGTTCTTAGCTCCGGTTTGCCGTCCTTATGCGCTTCAATCAACACCATGTTGGCTTCTTCTCCTGCACGTGGATGAACGAAACGAATTCGCTTTGGCTCCAGCTTATAGGCGCGCATCATACCAAAAATCTCTACCAGCCGGCTAGGCCGATGAACCATCGCGACCCGCCCTCCGGCACGCACTAATTTACTGCTGACCCTGACAACATCCTCCAACGTACACAACACCTCATGCCGGGCAGCAGCAAAATGCTCATTCCTGTTTTGCTCTCCGTCCTGAATCGGCAAGTATGGCGGATTGACGGTAACAACATCAAATGCCCCATGGCCCAGTTCCGAGCAGGCATCCTTCAAATCACCATGAATAATACGGATTTGCTGCTCCAGTTCATTCAGTTCCACATTACGCTTGGCCATATCTGCGAGTCTTTCCTGTATTTCGATGGCTACGATCGAGGCTTTGGTTCGTGTACTTAGCAGTAAGGGGATCACACCATTACCTGTACATAAATCGATCATTCGTCCCTTTGGTGGCGTATAGCAAAAGCGACCCAGTAATACAGCATCCAGAGAAAAGCTGAACACCTCATCACTCTGGATAATTTTCAAATCATTTGTAAGCAGATCATCAACCCGCTCACTGGCATGCAAAGATACTTTTCCCATATCGTTCCTCTTTCTAAAAAAACCGTAGAGAAGCTTGCTCCCCTACGGCGGTTTTATTTGCAGTTTATCACTTCATCGCATGCGCGTTTCGATGCTGATTATTTATTAAGAAAAGATAAGCAGAACAAGCAATCTCCTTCTGTCCGCAAATGCCCATAATACACATTACATATATGGAATCCTTCTTGGTACAGTCGAGACAGGTTGTCATAGCCTTCCCCTGTAAGCTCTTTGGCCTGTGCCGGTGTAATAGGCGCTTGTGGCACAATGACCTCAGACGGTAAGGTGTCCATCTTCATCAGCTTGCGCAGCTGCTGATTTTCTATACTTAGACGTTTATTTTCTTCAAGAAGCTCGACTATTTGCCGCTTCATCTGACCAAGCTCGCCGTATATCGTTCCCATTTGTTCTTCTATCTGCTCTATTTGCACAAATACGTTTCTTTTATCCACGCGTTCACCTCAAGGAAGCTTGAACTTGAACTACCATTAATGCTGCTCAACCGCATCGTCAAAAGAAAGCTCCATTACTTTTCCCAAATCATAAACTTGAATTTTTGCCGTACGTTCGTTCATGTTCAGCGAAACTACGCGTCCACTGCCCAATGATGTAATCACATTACTACCCACACGCGGCACATCTTCCTTGGCACTCTCATAATTATCGTGCTCATATTTCAAGCAGCACATTAACCGGCCGCAAAGCCCGGATATTTTCGTTGGATTCAATGATAAGTTTTGATCTTTCGCCATTTTAATCGAGACCGGCTCAAAATCACCCAAAAAGGAAGAACAGCATAGGATTCGTCCGCATGGACCAATTCCCCCCAGCATTTTGGCCTCATCACGAACACCAATCTGTCTGAGTTCAATTCGTGTACGGAACACACCAGCCAAATCCTTTACCAGCTCCCGGAAATCGACTCTTCCTTCAGCTGTAAAGTAAAAGATGATCTTGTTACGATCAAATGTATATTCAACATCAACCAGTTTCATTTTCAACTGATGATCCTTGATTTTTTCCTGACAGAGCGCGAATGCATTTTTGGCTGCCGATTTATTATCTTCCACCAGCTGCGCATCCGTATAATCCGCTATCCGTATGACTTTTTTTAGCGGTAAAACCACATCCGATTCTTTAACCGTGCGCTTACCAATGACGACTTTTCCATATTCAATGCCACGAGCCGTTTCAACAATCACAGCACTATCTTTATCGACCGGAAGATCGATGGGATCAAAGTAATAAATTTTCCCAGCTTTTTTAAAGCGTACACCTACAACCGAGTACATGTTACACCCCCTTCAAGTGCATTAGCATTTTTTCAAGCACCAGCTGCGGGTTTGCATGGAAACGAAGCCTTTTTTGCAGCTCGATCGCCTGCTCCATGCAGCGGACCCAGTGCTTCATATCGTAACTCAAGGCTTGTCCGCCCATCCATTCGGTTTGATCTGTAAAAACCAGCTCATTGTGATCACCCAGACTTAATCGAACCATATCCTTCAGCCACAAAATGAGCATATCCATAAATAATGGAAGCTGATCGGTTAACTCCGATTTGGCCAGCTTCTGTTGTGCGGTCAGCATCGATGTCGGTAGTCGAGTCAAGCTCTCCCTCGCTAATTGTATCACTAGGTTTCTAATTTCTGCAAACCCATTTCCTTGAATCAGCTCTCGTGCCGCTTCAGTGCCTGCCGCCAAACGAACGGCCGGTTGAATCAAAAAGGACGGATGTCCCTCCGCTTGCAGCGTTTCTATCATCAACACCCGGCTAAGTGGAGCAAACGGCACCCACTGCGCTCTTGAACGAATGGTAGGAAGCAACGCTTGCCCGTTATCCGTAATCAAGATCGCGACTACCCGAGACGTCGGTTCCTCCAAAAATTTCAGCAAGCTGTTCGCCGCCTGCACGGTCATCGTATCAGCATTCTCCAGTACATACATCTTTAAGCCGGAAACCCCTGCACGATACGCAAACTGCTTTTGCAGCTCACGAATCTGCTCGATCTTGATCGATGCTCCGTCAGGTTTGACCCAATGGAGGTCTGGATGATTACCATGCTCCACCTTGCGGCAGTCCAGACATTCTCCACAGGCATCATCGGGAAGTACCTTGCAATACAGGGCCTGAGCAAAAGCAAGTGCCATCTGCCTCCGCCCTGTTCCATGCTGACCTGTAAAAATATAGGCATGGGACACTTTATCCGTCCGCAAACTATTTTGCAATATGCGCTTGACGCGTTCCTGCCCAGCTATGGACTCAATAGACATCTCGGTCTGTAAAATCCTTTCCTACTCTATAATATTTAAATGTGGGTCCATTTCTTGTCATTTAGAAGACAAGGTTAATCAGCATCCCCCGGATCTCGCCAATTTTGTGTAAGATATCGATCCGTCCCTGCTCGCTCTCCAGCATATCATCAGCAAGCGTCAACAGCTCTTGATCAACCTCTTCCAGCAGTTTATAGCGTTTGGAGCGGCCCCGTCGGTCCCAACCCCGTGTATCACGCAGTTGGACACCCCGACGCACCGTTTCCTCCAAAAACCTCATAACGAGCAATTTATACTGGCGCAGCTCACGTACCGTCATGGATTTGCTTAGACGATCACCCTGCATGTGTATTTCCTGCAAAATACGTTGAAGCTGTTCCTGATTCGCTCCTTCATTTTGCTGCTGCATCATATCTGAGAAAGACTTCTGCTGCAGCTGCTGGGAAGCTGTATTTTCCATCCGTTGAATTTCTTTACCGAAAGGTCGCCAGCCCGGATTAATTTTCACTCCGCGTCCACTCTTCCTTCATTTAATAGTGCTCGAATCGTTCAACCGGAAGCACGAACACCGCAGCTCCACCCACCTGTACTTCTACAGGGAAAGGTATATAGGAATCGGTCGTTCCGCCCATAGGGGACACGGGAGTAACCATCTGCTCACGAACCTTGCAATTGGCTTTAATCACCTGCATCACATCGCTAATGCGCTCGTCTTCAATACCGATCATAAAGGTTGTATTCCCTGCGCGCAAAAATCCACCCGTACTGGCCAATTTGGTTGCACGAAACCCTTCCTTGATTAACGCATTAGAAAGACGATTGCTGTCTTTATCCTGGACAACGGCAATAACTAGTTTCATTAGCATCAACCTCCTCGTGAAATATGTTCTCCCACTCTATAATAATTTGACATCCATGTGCACAATTCCTGCAATGACAAGTGCTGCTGTACGCTAAAAACGATCGAAAACGAGCGATAAACGAACTATTTTTGGAGAAAATCGGTAATTGCCGCTTTCACTTGCTTAAAAACAGCCTCGATCTCAACATTAGCATCTATCGTCACGATTCTTTCAGGAAAACGTTCCGTCAGGATCAAGTAACCCTCACGCACTTTTTGATGGAAAGCCAGCTCCTCCAAATCGAGTCTGTTGATTTCCCTTTCCTCATTGGCATGAATCCGCTTAAGTCCAACTTCTGGATATACGTCCAGATAAATCGTGAGATCAGGAAGCATCTGATCAATCGCAAATCGATTAATACCTAGTACCTCATCAATACCCAAACCTCTGGCATGACCCTGATAAGCTAAGCTGCTGTCAATAAACCGATCACAGATGACAACTTTACCTGCCTGCAGTGCCGGTACAATTTTTTCAACCAAATGCTGCCTTCTGGCTGCCGCGTATAATAAGGCCTCGGTGCGTCCGTCCATCCTTGTATTCTGTGTATCTAGAAGAACCTCTCTGATTTGTTCGGCAATTTGAATGCCTCCCGGCTCACGAGACGTCATGACTTCATAACCTAAAGCAGATAGATGGTTAGTGAGCAAATGGATGATCGAAGTTTTCCCTGCGCCCTCGCAACCCTCCGTTGTAATGAAAAATCCTTTATACATCGTGTTTACTCCAATACTTTGTAATCACAGCTTATTGCGATTCTCCTTTTCACCACCTCCGAAGCGAGTTTTCTACGAAAACTTGTACTTCACAGTGCTGAAAAGCGACTTCTGAACAGTCAATTAAAGCTGTTTCTTCTATTATATATCGTTTGCCTTATGATTACCTCACAATTTTAATAAAATATCGCTCCACTTAAGATTTGGCACTACTTAACACCGAGAGCATGGGCTGCTCACCCTCAATTAACCCATGAATTCTTGCCCCCATAGCGACCAGCTGCATTAAATAACGCAATACTTCAGCAGAAATCAGCTCTCCTGGGCATAGTACCGGGATACCAGGAGGATAAGGGACTACCATTTCGGCTGAATGCATCCCTTCCACATCCTCTAGTGCCACCTGAATCGCACCTTTCTGGCGAACATTGGATTCGTCAAAAGAAACAGGCTTGGATAAACCAGGCATCACGGTAGAGGAAAAGCTGCGTAATGTTTCTATGCTGTTGTCTCCCACTGTTTTTTCGTTATGTGCCAGGCTTATCGCCTTCAGCGCCTTCAGCACTTTGAGCACATCCTGCTCTGTCGATGCCAGACTAAATACGAGTAGTACAGCTTGTGGGTCAGCCAGTTCAACAAAGCAGCCCTGTGCCTCCAATTTATCCTTCAGATCAAAACCGCTTAGCCGATGGTTTGAATCTTTGATCGTCACCTTAAAGGGGTCCTTGCAAATGATCTCATTATCCGTAATAGGCTCAAGTATCGTAAAGTCACTAAGTAATTCCAAACCCTTGTTAAATTTATCAACAACGGTAAGTGCTTTGTCTAACAATACTCTGCCTTCAGTATGCATCTGTCGACGGCTGAGGTCCAGGCTAGCCATTAACGGATAGGACGGACTGGAGCTTTGCAGCATAGTCAAATAACGTTTTAATTCATTTCGATCTATGAGCTCGCCTTGTACATGAAGCATCGAGCCCATGGTCATGGCTGTTAACAGCTTGTGCGTTGACTGGACTACCGCGTCAGCCCCGCAGGCGAGTGCAGATGGAGGCAGAGCGGGATGAAAGCCGAAATGCGCCCCATGTGCTTCATCGACAAGCAGCAGTCTTCCATGCTCATGAAGCAGTTGAGCGATAGCTTGCAGCGGCAGCGCCATACCGTAATAGCTGGGACGTGTCACCAGCAGTCCTTTTGCTTCAGGATACTTCTCAAGAGCCTCCTGTATCGCTTCCAGACGCAGCCCACGCGTCATTCCTGTAATCGGGTCTACTTCAGGGCTTACAAACACTGCGCGTGCACCAGCGAGCATGAGGCCGTGAATGACCGACTTATGGGCATCCCTTTGGATTAGTAGCAGGTCCCCCCTGCGACATACACTTAATATCATAGCCAGATTGCCCACTGTACTTCCGTTTACGAGGAAAAAGCTTTCCTCCGCATCAAAACAATCTGCTGCCAATCGCTGTGCTTCCAAAATTGCTTCCTCGGGATGATGCAAATCATCCAGACCTGATATTTCCGTTAAATCCAGACGCATTATAGATTCATAGTAAGGACGCGCAGCCTGATCCAAGCCCTGCCCTGATTTATGCCCTGGTACGTGTAAGCTTACATAGGATTGTTCGGCATGACCCGTTAGTTTTTCGAATAACGGGGCTCTGTGCTTATCTATTGTCATAAGTTGCTTCTCCAGTCGGCATGTGAAAGTATAGTTCTATTGTAACAAACAAAAAGACTCTCTCCAACGTTTTAACGTCGAAAGAGAGCTTTGTATACATGGACAAGAGCTTATGCATTTTTTTTGTAAAAAATTCGCTTCATTTGGCGGATAAAAAAAGGGTATTTGGCATCCATGACGTCCGTTTGTACCATCTCATGTTCGCAATCTTCGCAAATAAATTCGGATATAATCATGATACCGTGTTCCTTTGTCTGTCCACAGATGATGCAGCCTTGGGCTTCCTCTAGTTCCTTGATAACCTTTCCCATTAGACTCACCTCTATTCTTCTTTTCTATCAGTATGTCCGTATTCTCTTAACTTAAACTCGGGATACTATATGATTATGAATATAGCTTATACAAGGTTCCAAAGCTTAACATTTGAATCGTTGCAGCCGATATATATAAATGCAATATCCATACATATCTTCACTACTATTGTAGCTATGCCCTACTCAAAGACGAAATCGAATTCTATGAAATGGACGCGTGAAGCTATCGTGAATAAACAAGAGCTTTCTAAAGAATCCACCGTATACCACTATCGACTTCTCAAAAGAATTCATTACAGCACTATTCTCAATCTCATCTATTGGGGCATCCTTGTAAGCATGCTCGCCTGGGAGTTAATCCATCTGCGTCCCTATGCAATGTTATTGGGAATAGCATTCCTTCCACTACTCCACGCCCTACTCATCTACTTGCATATCACTTTAAAGGAAAAACGACCACTTACGCATTGGCAATTCCGATTTCGTTTGCCGTGGCTGGGTTTAGCGCCAACCAATCATATAGGTTTAAAGAGATTCAGAGGACTTCAAATGCAAGTATTTTGGGTTACAATCATGATTATTGGATGTTTTTATCCATGGGCACCATTAGATATGATAAGTCTGTTTTTCGTTCATCTATGGATTTTTTTGCCGCGATTGTTCATATTGTTTCGTCTGAGAAAGCATTCCACCAGAGGATTTATAAAACTCAATGACAAAGATACTTCATGTTACTCGCAATAAAAAATTGCAATTTGAATATTGGTTTGCACTTAGGTTACGTTTAGATTCATCAAACAACGTTACATACATATCTTTACGACCTTGCCCCTATATAAGGACTGCTCTGCATGTATACAGACGGCAAGGTCTTTATGCCAAACAAAAAATAGCCTTTTCGGATAAGTATCCAAAAAGGCTATTTTACTGTGCTTGGCAACGTCCTACTCTCCCAGAACCCTGCGGTTCAAGTACCATTGGCGCTGAAGGGCTTAACGGTCGTGTTCGAGATGGGAACGCGTGGTTCCCCTTCGCCATCATCACCAAACGGGATTTTTCGAAGCGTTACTTCTTCGAAATTACTGCGAGAAAATATCCATCCTTACAAAGGACAGGCAGCTCAGAGTTTGCTCCCTGAAAACTAGATCCGAAACTTACACTTTACGCTTGAGCAGCGCGTCTCACTCGCTTTCGCTTGCAAGACTCTTTCTTGGATAAGCCCTCGACCGATTAGTATTCGTCAGCTCCATACCTTGCGGCACTTCCACCCCGAACCTATCTACCTCATCGTCTATAAGGGGTCTTACTAATTGGGAAATCTCATCTTGAGGGGGGCTTCGCGCTTAGATGCTTTCAGCGCTTATCCCTTCCGTACGTAGCTATCCAGCCGTGCTCCTGGCGGAACAACTGGTACACCAGCGGTACGTCCATCCCGGTCCTCTCGTACTAAGGACAGCTCCTCTCAAATTTCCTGCGCCCACGACAGATAGGGACCGAACTGTCTCACGACGTTCTGAACCCAGCTCGCGTACCGCTTTAATGGGCGAACAGCCCAACCCTTGGGACCTACTTCAGCCCCAGGATGCGATGAGCCGACATCGAGGTGCCAAACCTCCCCGTCGATGTGGACTCTTGGGGGAGATAAGCCTGTTATCCCCAGGGTAGCTTTTATCCGTTGAGCGATGGCCCTTCCATTCGGTACCACCGGATCACTAAGCCCGACTTTCGTCCCTGCTCGACCTGTTTGTCTCGCAGTCAAGCTCCCTTGTGCCTTTACACTCTGCGAATGATTTCCAACCATTCTGAGGGAACCTTAGGGCGCCTCCGTTACATTTTAGGAGGCGACCGCCCCAGTCAAACTGCCCACCTGACACGGTCCCTGCACCGGATTACGGTGCGAGGTTAGAACTCGGATACGATCAGGGTGGTATCCCAACGTCGCCTCCACACAAGCTGGCGCTCATGCTTCTTTGGCTCCCACCTATCCTGTACAGATCGTACCCAAGTTCAATATCAAGCTGCAGTAAAGCTCCATGGGGTCTTTCCGTCTTGTCGCGGGTAACCTGCATCTTCACAGGTAGTAAAATTTCACCGGATCTCTCGTTGAGACAGCGCCCAAGTCGTTACGCCATTCGTGCGGGTCAGAATTTACCTGACAAGGAATTTCGCTACCTTAGGACCGTTATAGTTACGGCCGCCGTTTACTGGGGCTTCGGTTCATAGCTTCACCTTGCGGTTAACCACTCCCCTTAACCTTCCAGCACCGGGCAGGCGTCAGCCCGTATACTTCGCCTTACGGCTTCGCACAGACCTGTGTTTTTGCTAAACAGTCGCTTGGGCCTTTTCACTGCGGCCCCCTCGGGCTATTCACCCTACCGAGGCACCCCTTCTCCCGAAGTTACGGGGTCATTTTGCCGAGTTCCTTAACGAGAGTTCTTCCGCGCGCCTTAGCATACTCTGCTCGCCCACCTGTGTCGGTTTGCGGTACGGGCACCTTCTCCCTGGCTAGAGGCTTTTCTTGGCAGCTTGAACTCATGACCTTCGCTACTGCAATTTTCGCTCCCCATCACAGCTCAGCCTTATCGATGTGCGGATTTGCCTACACACCAGCCTCGCTGCTTGGACGGACATCCATCAGTCCGCGTCACTATCCTTCTGCGTCACCCCATTGCTCATAACGGTTCACGGTGGTACTGGAATTTCAACCAGTTGTCCATCCACTACGCCTTTCGGCCTCGCGTTAGGTCCCGACTTACCCTGAGAGGACGAGCCTTCCTCAGGAACCCTTAGGCTTTCGGCGGACAAGATTCTCACTTGTCTTTTCGTTACTTATACCGGCATTCTCACTTGTGTAGTGTCCAGCGCTCCTTACGGTACACCTTCAACCTCTACACAACGCTCCCCTACCCAAGAACAATTACTTGTTCGAGCCATAGCTTCGGTGGCAGGTTTAGCCCCGTTACATTTTCGGCGCAGAGTCACTCGACCAGTGAGCTATTACGCACTCTTTCAATGGTGGCTGCTTCTAAGCCAACATCCTGGTTGTCTGGGCAACTCCACATCCTTTCCCACTTAACCTGCACTTGGGGACCTTAGCTGATGGTCTGGGCTGTTTCCCTCTTGACCATGGATCTTAGCACTCACGGTCTGACTCCCGGATAAAAGTCTGTGGCATTCGGAGTTTGACTGGACTTGGTAACCCTTGGCGGGCCCCGCACCCAATCAGTGCTCTACCTCCACGACTCTCAACTCCGAGGCTAGCCCTAAAGCTATTTCGGGGAGAACCAGCTATCTCCGAGTTCGATTGGAATTTCTCCGCTACCCCCACCTCATCCCCGCATTTTTCAACATGCGTGGGTTCGGGCCTCCAGTGCGTGTTACCGCACCTTCACCCTGGGCAGGGGTAGATCACACGGTTTCGGGTCTACGTCCACGTACTCAAGCGCCCTATTCAGACTCGCTTTCGCTGCGGCTCCGGCTCTTCACCTTAACCTTGCACGGGAACGTAACTCGCCGGTTCATTCTACAAAAGGCACGCCATCACCCATAAACGGGCTCTGACTTTTTGTAAGCACACGGTTTCAGGTTCTATTTCACTCCGCTCCCGCGGTTCTTTTCACCTTTCCCTCACGGTACTGCTTCACTATCGGTCACTAGGGAGTATTTAGCCTTGGCAGATGGTCCTGCCGGATTCCCACGAGGTTTCACGTGTCTCGCGGTACTCGGGATCCGTCTACAGGTGTCGCAGATTTTCGGTTACGGGATTGTTACCCTCTGTGATGAGCCTTTCCAGACTGCTTCACCTATTCTGCTAACCCGATGTTGACGTCCCACAACCCCTAAGAGCAAGCTCTTAGGTTTGGGCTGTTCCGCGTTCGCTCGCCGCTACTGACGGAATCACTTTTGTTTTCTTCTCCTGAGGGTACTTAGATGTTTCAGTTCCCCTCGTATGCCTCCTATGTAGCTATGTATTCACTACATGGTACATGAGCATTACCTCATGCGGGTTCCCCCATTCGGACATCCCCGGATCAAAGCCTGCTTACGGCTCCCCGAGGCATTTCGTCGTTCGCCACGTCCTTCTTCGGCTCCTAGTGCCTAGGCATCCTCCGTGTGCTCTTATTAGCTTAACCAATTCCGCTAATAAGTTCGATTCCGAAGAATCGATCTATTTGGATGTTACTCAACCGAAGTTAAGTAACGCTGCTCTAAACATTTGTTTCGTTTCGGTATCTAGTTTTCAAGGAACAAGCTTTACAGAGAGAAAGTTTATCCTCTCAAAACTGATCAACGAGTGAGCGTTGTTGTTGCCATTGGCAACTTGTATTACTGATACGCTTCGTTTGCAGAAGCAATATCTCCATAGAAAGGAGGTGATCCAGCCGCACCTTCCGATACGGCTACCTTGTTACGACTTCACCCCAATCATCTACCCCACCTTCGGCGGCTGGCTCCCTTGCGGGTTACCCCACCGACTTCGGGTGTTGTAAACTCTCGTGGTGTGACGGGCGGTGTGTACAAGACCCGGGAACGTATTCACCGCGGCATGCTGATCCGCGATTACTAGCAATTCCGACTTCATGCAGGCGAGTTGCAGCCTGCAATCCGAACTGAGACCGGCTTCTAAAGATTCGCTCCACCTCGCGGTTTCGCTTCCCGTTGTACCGGCCATTGTAGTACGTGTGTAGCCCAGGTCATAAGGGGCATGATGATTTGACGTCATCCCCGCCTTCCTCCGGTTTGTCACCGGCAGTCGATCTAGAGTGCCCAACTCAATGCTGGCAACTAAATCCAAGGGTTGCGCTCGTTGCGGGACTTAACCCAACATCTCACGACACGAGCTGACGACAACCATGCACCACCTGTCTCCAATGCTCCGAAGAGGGCACCTATCTCTAGGTGTTACATCGGGATGTCAAGACCTGGTAAGGTTCTTCGCGTTGCTTCGAATTAAACCACATACTCCACTGCTTGTGCGGGTCCCCGTCAATTCCTTTGAGTTTCACTCTTGCGAGCGTACTCCCCAGGCGGAGTGCTTACTGTGTTAACTTCGGCACCGCGGGTATTGAAACCCCCGACACCTAGCACTCATCGTTTACGGCGTGGACTACCAGGGTATCTAATCCTGTTTGCTCCCCACGCTTTCGCGCCTCAGCGTCAGTTACGGTCCAGAAAGTCGCCTTCGCCACTGGTGTTCCTCCACATCTCTACGCATTTCACCGCTACACGTGGAATTCCACTTTCCTCTCCCGCACTCCAGTCACCCAGTTTTCGATGCGACCCGGGGTTGAGCCCCGGAATTAAACACCAAACTTAAATGACCGCCTGCGCGCGCTTTACGCCCAATAATTCCGGACAACGCTTGCCCCCTACGTATTACCGCGGCTGCTGGCACGTAGTTAGCCGGGGCTTTCTTCTCAGGTACCGTCAATCCAGGAGCAGTTACTCTCCTGGCCTTTCTTCCCTGGCAACAGAGCTTTACGATCCGAAAACCTTCATCACTCACGCGGCGTTGCTCCGTCAGACTTGCGTCCATTGCGGAAGATTCCCTACTGCTGCCTCCCGTAGGAGTCTGGGCCGTGTCTCAGTCCCAGTGTGGCCGTTCACCCTCTCAGGTCGGCTACGCATCGTCGCCTTGGTGAGCCGTTACCTCACCAACTAGCTAATGCGCCGCAGGCCCATCTACAGGTCACAGATTGCTCCGTGTTTCTTGATTCAGACATGCGTCTCAATCACCTATCCGGTCTTAGCTACCGTTTCCGGTAGTTATCCCGATCCTGTAGGCAGGTTGCCTACGTGTTACTCACCCGTCCGCCGCTAACTGTTCCCGAAGGAACAATCCGCTCGACTTGCATGTATTAGGCACGCCGCCAGCGTTCGTCCTGAGCCAGGATCAAACTCTCCATTAAGGTAGAACTTTGATTTGTACTCATTCCTTGCTGACGAGAATTTGCATTCTCTTGTACTGCTATTTTCTCACTCGTTGATTCAGTTTTCAAAGGACAATTGCCGCAAAATCATTCATTTATTGCCTGCATTTATTACTTTAGCACGTTACCGCTTTAATCGTTTTTCTTTTAGCGGCGACTTCTTTAATATAACACAACTCCAAAGATTAATGCAAGTCTTTTTTTGAAAATAAAAATACTTACGATTTCCAACCACAGTCTCAAACAATCCACAGCTTCAAAGCAACCAGCATGAGAAGTCCAGGTATACCCAAAACACTTATTGTTCCCACAGTTACTGGGTTTATAGGTATTTCCAACTGTGTATAGCCTTCAAGCAGATTTACAATATACAATAAAAAAGCAGCTAATGCAACATTGAAACAAAGATATCCAAGCCATTGGAAAGCTTGTCTATAGCGAAACAAGATAATCATCAGTAATATTACCGAAATACTAAGTATCCCCCACAGTAAATATAGCTTCGTCATGTACTTTATGTCACCCTCCCAACGCTTTGCACTGCCAGCTAACTGTATAAAATGTTAACGGTGCCTTAGCAAGCTATATCATTAGCAAAACACGATGCCTTCATTTAAATGTTACAATCTCATTTTTACTGTTACGGACATCCCACGCAGTTAGCTGCATCCTCTTGGCTTGTTTAAACAGCATGTCCAAGCGCTTCTGGGAAGCTTCCAGGGCATAGATCGCATAGTCAATCTGATCATGTTCTATGACAATATCAAGACGATGTTGAGCCGTAACCCAATCCAAGCGCGCCCTCTCAATTTCCTGCAGCAATTGCATCTTTTCACGGTTAAGAAGCTGCATATCCTTCCGTTGTTCACGCGTAATACGATCCCACATCCCCATGCGTTCCCTCCTTAAGCATACAAGACGACGAACCTGTCCAATAGCCCCCTCAGCCGCTACTGAACCTGTTTGTCCTATACTCTATAAGTATGGAATCGATAGCATTAATAGAACTATGGTCACAACATAAAAAAGCCTTGCAGGAATGACCTGTAAGGCTTTTGTTGGTGGAATCTTGTATTCATACTCAATTCTAATGCGGGCTTATATTTCACGACGGCCTTCAAGCGATTTGGTTAGCGTTACCTCATCTGCGTATTCCAAATCTCCGCCTACCGGAAGCCCGTGAGCAATTCGGGTAACTTTGAGCCCAAAGGAACGCACCAATCTAGACAAATACATCGCGGTTGCTTCTCCTTCAATATTGGGGTTAGTAGCAAGAATAAGCTCCTGTACCTGTTCGTCACCCAAACGTTTCAACAAATCAGCTATGCGGAGCTCATCCGGACCGATACCTTCCATTGGAGAAATAGCACCATGAAGAACGTGGTAATAACCATTAAACTCTCTCGTCCTCTCCATAGCAACCAAATCCTTAGGCTCCTGAACGACACAAATGATAGATCGGTCCCTGCCTTTGTCCTGACAAATGCGGCAAGGATCCATATCCGTAATGTTACAGCATACCGAGCAGTAGTGCAGGTTTCTTTTGACATTGACTAAAGCTTTGGCAAATTCGATGCAATCCTCTTCCTTCATGCGCAGCACATGAAAAGCATGTCGTGCCGCTGTTTTGGGTCCAATACCCGGCAATCGGGAAAAGGCATCGATAAGTTTCGCTAGCGGTTCGGGATAAAACAAAGGGATAGCTCCTTATAGAGCCTGATCATAAAAACAGGACGCTTCATGGAGAAACGCCTGTGAGATCGCGCTCTTATAGTGTGATTGGACTCGAAGACTAGAACAGACCTGGAATGTTCACGCCGCCGGTTAAACGTCCCATTTCTTTGTTAGCCAGTTCTTCAGCTTTGGTCATGGCATCGTTAATGGCTGTCAACACAAGATCCTGCAGCATTTCAACATCATCTGGATCAACAGCCTCGGGTTTAATCAAGATGGAGGTTACTTTCTTTTGGCCGTTCACGACAACCGTGACAACGCCACCGCCTGCTGTTCCTTCTACTGATTTAAGAGCCAACTCCTCTTGAGTCTTCAGCATTTGCTCTTGCATTTTTTTTACTTGCTTCATCATTTGATTCATATTATTCATTCGATTCAGCTCCTCGGTCATGTAAGTGTCATTGTGTACCTCAAATGAAGTACCTTAATTAATTGTTCATCAGTCCGACTTGATCTCTACGAGATCGGCACCAAACAGTTTGATGGCCTCGTCGATCCATTGTTCATTGACAGGAGCAGCAGGCTCTCCTTCAGGAATAAGCTTGAGCTCTTCTTTACTTCTGACTACATTCTTCGATTCATCTGAAGCAGCGTTCCAATCCTTAAGCATAATGGTAACCAGCTTCAGCGGTCTACCCATTACTTCAGCCATTACCTGTTCAATCATCGGTTTATTAGCTGGCTTTTCGGTCGTCTCCCGATGCATGGCGCTTTTAAAAGCAACCAGTACATTATCATTATGCAGCGAGACCGGCTCTCCGTCTACGAGCCAGGCATGAATCGTTATTTTTTGCTCTTTAACGCGGGACAATACTTGACCCCACTTTTGAAGCACGTTCTTGCATTCGGGTTCTTCCCTGCCAAGCAAGTAGCCATCCAGCTTCTCAACGCTTTTCTTCATGGCCGCGGGATTGGAGGAAGTACGCATGCCAGTTCCCGAAGGGCTACTGCCGCCGTTCGAACTGGCTGCGGACGCTCCAACCCCCTGCTTCAACAGCTGGGCCAACTGCTCTTCAAGGCGTTGAATCCGACTGGTTAGCTGGGTTACCAGCCCATCGGACGCACGATCTCTGGGTGCCGACTCTCCAGTCGCCTGCACTGCACCAGTCGACTCCAAAGCTGCAGCTACACCTGAATCCACTGCTGATACACTGCAAAGCTTCATCAAGGCAACCTCAAGCAGTGTCTGCGGCTGAACGGAGTACTTCATCTCTGTCTGATAATAATTAAGCGAGTCGATCATCGAAATGAGCTCCTGTGACGTAAACGCCGCTGCCACGGATACAAACGCTTTGACATCATGAATACGATCCGTGACAGCCTGGGAGTCAGGCACCAGCTTAACCATCAGCAAATCACGGAAGTAGTAGAGCAGATTTTCCATACATTTATCTGCGCTTTTGCCCTCTTGCATAAATGACTCGATTAATTGCAATACGGCCGGTACATCTCGGCGCTTGATGGCCTCAACCAATATTTGAAATTGATCTGAGGCCATTCCCCCGGTAATCGATACTACATCATCATACGTAACGTGTTTACCCGAAAATGCCATAATTTGATCCAGCAAGCTTAGTGCATCCCGCATCCCGCCATCGGACAAACGAGCAATGAAGCGGAGTGCGTTCTCCTCAGCCTCTATTTGTTCTTCCTGACAGACCAGATGAAGACGTTCAACCTGTTCATCCAGTGAAACACGCCGGAAGTCAAACCGTTGGCAGCGGGAAATAATCGTTGCTGGCAGCTTATGAGGCTCAGTAGTAGCAAGAATGAACATCACATGAGGAGGCGGTTCTTCTAATGTTTTGAGGAGCGCATTAAATGCCTCTGTTGTCAGCATGTGTACTTCATCGATAATATACACCTTTTGGCGAACTTCGGTAGGTGCATATTTCACTTTGTCACGAATATCACGGATCTCTTCTACCCCCCGATTAGAGGCGGCATCGATTTCCACTACATCCATCACGGCACCTTCCGTAATACGGATACAATTGGCACATTGATTGCAGGGCTCTTCAGCAGGACCACTCAGGCAGTTAACGGCTTTGGCCAATATTTTGGCTGCACTCGTTTTCCCTGTTCCGCGTGGACCATTAAACAAATAAGCGTGTGTAACCCGCCCTTCACGCAGCGAATTTTGAAGTGTTTGTACGATATGCTTCTGACCTACAATATCTCGGAAAGCCTGCGGTCTCCACGTTCGGTATAAAGCGATATGTGCCATAGCGTCAGCTCCAATAGTGGTTCATCCTCTATAGTATACTACACTTACCCGCGCGAATGAAGTACTTACGGGTACGGGATTCCTACCGTAAACGTAGTACCGAAGCCTTTGGAGGAAACACGGATATGCCCGCCTACATCATGGATAATTCGTTGACACACAGACAGCCCCAGGCCAGTACCTTCATCCTTGGTTGTAAAAAAGGGATCAAAAATTTTATCAATAACAAACATCGGAATGCCGGGCCCTGAATCATGGATATCGATGCTTACAATTCGCTCCTCCACATCCACTCTTTCCGTCAACACCAACTGCCCGCCATCCACCATAGCCTCGATGCCATTTTTGCATATGTTCAAAAAAACCTGTTTTAACAGCTCACCATCCGCTATAACCTGCGGCAGCTTTTCTGCAGCATCATACCTGACAATGACCCTATGTAGTACAGCTTCATTATTAATGATCGGCAGCATTTCTTTAATAACCTGAGAAATATCAAGCGACTGATACGTTACGTTCTTCGGTTTGCTTAATAGCAGAAATTCACTGACCAATTCGTTAATACGATTGATTTCACCGAGCATAATATCGGCAAACCCGCTCTCACGATCCATCCCGTGAATTTGCAGCGTTTTTCGCAGCATCTGAAGAAATCCCTTAATGGACGTTAATGGATTACGAATCTCATGAGCCGTGCCCGCTGCAATCTGCCCAATCATCGCCAACCGGTCACTTCTACGTACCTGCTCTTCCAATGAGCGCAGATTAGTGACATCTTTAAAAATGATATAAGCCCCGACAATTTTGTTCTGCTCATCACGAAGCACATTGGAATCAAGCAGTAACTCATATCGGTCTTGATTGTTAGTCCACGACAGCGCATGATTACGTACGACCATACCTTCTAATATATTCCGATGCACTAAACGGTGCTCCGCAGGGAGCTCGACAAAAATACTATCCATCGATTGGTTCATAACCTCTTCTTTTTTCAACCCTAATACACGGCATGCCATGTCACTAATATCCACCAATTCAAAATCGGTGTTTATTACAAAGACCCCCATATTGATATCCTTTAAAAAAGTGCCTGCAAACTGCTGTAATAAATTGAGTTCATGCTGCATCGCTCCACCCCTTACTACCAAAACAAGTTAACTTTAGTATACAATTCTCCTAAATATTTCATTTTCCTTCTAAAAACACAAAAAAACACTATGAGTCAACCTATTACAATGGTTGTTCATAATGCTCGTATGTTCGTTACACCTTATTGGTTACATAAATTGAATATAACCGTGCACCTACTTTGATATTACGATCCAAGTGGAATTTTTAGTCTCGACTCAAGCCAGGCAACCCTTCGGCACATGAAACATCCCACTTACGGCTGCTTCCTTCCGAACCTGACCGGATTCACAGGCATCCATTGCGAAGGACCCAGCTCTCAACACCGATTCTAAAACCCAAACCTCACATCGCAATACCGCATGTAGGCGATCAACCCCGCTGTAGCGGATTGCGGGTTACAGGGCACCGCTGCCTCCCCATCTAGCACGGCAAACATAAGTATAGTCGATTTATTACGAAATAGCAACCCGTCCTTATTTTCGGGAAACCGTAACCTTCATCGTGTATCTTGGCATCGCTTTGGTCAATTTGTCTTGCGCATCCCGTGCCACTGCAGCCGTTTCCTCAGCAGTCAGTTCTGCTGGAACATGAATATTAACAGTAGCAACAGGTCCATTAATTCGAATATTGGAATCAATTACATGAGGTACCTGGTCGATCGTTGCCTGCATCAGATTCGTGTCTTCCCCATACGTATGGTAAGTTGGACTCATCGGCATGTTCGGATTTACGTCACTGATCCCAAGCAATCCATCCTGAGCGTACGATTGCACCTTGGGCCCTGCTTTCTGACAAGACGCAAGCGCGACGGGCATCATGAGCAATGCACCTGTCAACACCCATTTGAATAAATAAGATTTGAACATAAAAACACCTCCTGCAGCATGGTCTAAAAGCTTTCGCTCTTAGGTTTGCCACAGAAGGTGGGTTTATGCAATAAAATAGTGGAAATAGGCTGAATTATACGCCGTATTTCTTTTTAAATTTATCAACACGTCCGCCAGCATCGATAAACTTTTGTTTACCAGTGTAGAAAGGATGGCAGGAAGAGCAAATTTCAGTACGAAGATTAGCTTTAACCGAACCTGTTTCGATAACATTGCCGCAAGCACAAGAAATTGTTGTGTTGTGGTAAGTCGGATGGATAGCTTCTTTCATTTCTTTCACCTCTTTTGCCCTGAAACACCATGTGAATCAGAGTTCTAATTGAACACATGAGCAGATTATAGCATGACTACCGAGATTGTTGCAAGTGTCTTCTTTGTTTTAATGATTCAGGCAAATGTGTATAGGAGCCCAAAATAACATCGGGAAGCTCTTGTTCAAAAATCTCCAGCATTTGCTTCATACCAAATAGCTCACCCTGTGCCTTGGGGATCAGCTGTAAATAGCTTTCCGGGTCAATATTTAAATTGCGCAGCTGGATCAGCTTTAAATCGGTACGACGCACAAACTCGATCATCGCTTCAATTTCTTCCTCACGATCCGTAACTCCCGGGAAAATCAAATAGTTAATTGAAGTGATTACACCCTTATCAGCAGCATAGCGCAGCGACTTTTCCACATTTTTGAGCGTGTAGCCGCGCGGCTTATAATAAGCATTGTAGTGATCATCCAGCGCACTGATCGTGCTGACTCTCATCAGATTCAAGCCTGCATCCACGATACCCCGAATATGATCCGTTAATCCAGCGTTGGTATTGATGTTAATGTAACCGGCGTCCGTCTGCTGCCGAACTCGCTTGATCGCCTCGATAATGGTAGGCGCCTGGGTAGATGGTTCTCCCTCACAGCCTTGGCCGAAGCTCACGATGTTATCCGGCGTCTTTAGATGCTGGAGCATAACCTGTACGACTTCATCGACAGTCGGCTTGAAGTTCATTCGCGTCTGCGGTGCAAGGAAGCCGCTATCATCAGGCTGCTCCGATATACAGCCAAAGCAACCGGCATTACAGGAAAAGGACACCGGTATCGACCCTTCCAGACGGTTTAAAAATGTATTCGATGCGGTTAGGCATTCGTATTCCAACGCACATTTGGACAGATGCTGGAATACCCGATTGTCACCGTATTGCTGAAGAAATTGCTGTACCTGAACTTCCAGCTCTGCCGGATCACAGTTACGCGGATTCCATGGCTCGGGATCATCAGTCGCATGCGCGGCTACATAAAACCCTCCATCTTTCCAAACAACCGCTGTATAACCGAATAAAGGAAGCAGCTTGCTGGCATCCGACTTCACATAGCTTGGGATTAGCAATCGTGTAAAACCTTGTGGTAACAGCGCCCCAACCGCCTGTACGTTACCGGGAACAACTTGCATGTCTCCGGATTTCAGATTAATCCCGATCGGCTTAGTAAAAGGCAAGCTAACCATGGTTGCCCCTTCAGGCAATGGAATTAACTCATCTTCCATAATATCAGTGACCATATCCCCATTGCGACCAAGCGCAATATAATCGGGATGGTCAAATAAGTTCCCGTCGAGGTCGGCGTAGACTAAATTCATAGCATTATACTCCTAACCTGTTGAATTACGACGCAGAATTCTTCACACGTTTGGTAGTTGTATTCGGCGTAGGGGACAAGGTGTCCTCATTGCTGGAAGACAACGGAGCCGAACCTGCGGTAGAACTGCTGGTGCTGACGGATGATTTGCTTGCTGACGAAGCAGCACTGCTTCTGCCAGATGATGGCTTGCTTATTGCTGATGAGGTTCTGCTGGAGGTTGTCGGCTTGCTTGCTGCGGATGAAGCGCTGCTCGTGGACGGCGGCTTACTTACTGCAGAAGAAGTATTCATACTTCCATTGGATGATGGCTTACTTACCGCGGAAGAGGCAGAACCGTTAGCCAACGGCTTATTCACGGACGACGAGGAATTGCTGCTAACCGGTGGTTTGCTAGAACCATTCCCCAGTTTTTCCAGTGTATCCAGGAACTCCTGATTCGTTTTGGTATCAACCAGCTTCTTGATAAAAGCTTCTACATATTCATGCGATTCATTCATGCTCTTGCGAATTGCCCATACTTTATCCAGCACATCTTTGCTTAAGAGCATTTCTTCACGACGTGTTCCTGAACGACGCATATCGATTGATGGGAAAATACGACGCTCGGCCAATTTGCGGTCCAGATGCAGCTCTAAGTTACCTGTACCTTTAAATTCTTCATAAATGACATCATCCATACGGGAACCGGTCTCAATGAGTGCCGTTGCCAGAATCGTCAGGCTGCCACCCTCTTCGATGTTACGCGCAGCACCGAAGAAACGTTTGGGACGATGAAAAGCACCCGGATCAATACCGCCAGACAATGTACGGCCAGATGGTGGAACTACCAAATTGTAGGCACGAGCCAACCGTGTAATACTATCCATCAAAATGACGACATCTTTTTTGTGTTCAACTAAACGCATGGCCCGTTCAAGCACAAGCTCAGCGACCTTGATGTGATTCTCGGGAAGCTCGTCAAAGGTTGAGGCAATAACTTCGCCCTTAACCGAACGCTGCATATCTGTTACTTCTTCCGGGCGCTCGTCAATAAGAAGCACGAACAGCTCGATCTCTGGATGATTGGTCGAAATGCTGTTGGCAATTTCCTTCAGCAGCAACGTTTTACCAGCTTTGGGTGGTGCTACGATCAATCCGCGCTGCCCCAGTCCTACAGGTGCCAGCAAATCCATAAGGCGAGTCGATAGATGCGTTGGAGAAGTTTCCAGCAAAATTTTCTTTTCCGGGTATAACGGAGTTAGCGCCGGGAAATGAAGACGCTCAGCAGCTGTTACCGGATCTTCGCCATTGACGGCTTCTACCTGGAGCAATCCGAAATAACGTTCGTTTTCCTTAGGAGGCCTGCATTTTCCAGATACGAGGTCACCGCTTCTTAAATCAAATTTACGAATCTGCGAAGCAGAAATATAAATATCCTCTGTACTGGGCAGATAGTTGATAGGACGTAAAAACCCG
The DNA here is from genome assembly GCF_038000305.1 of Paenibacillus sp. FSL H8-0034. NCBI lineage: Bacteria > Bacillati > Bacillota > Bacilli > Caryophanales > Paenibacillaceae > Paenibacillus > Paenibacillus sp. FSL H8-0034. The sequence continues at coordinate 669,803 of NZ_JBBOBS010000001.1, read as the reverse complement.
AAGCCGTCGGATAAAATTTCGAGTACACCCTGCATGAACATCAGACCGCTTTTCTCTGCCTGGGCCCGTAAAATAGCAAATATGAGTTCTTTCTTTTTCAAAGTGCCGTAGGAAGGAATTTGATGTTTTTTAGCTAACTGATACAACTCAGTCAGTTTCTGCGCTTCTAATTGCGCTAGTGGTATATCCATAATCTCAGCCACCAAACTATTATATTTGTACTTTTGTGAAACTCATTCTAGCATTACCCAAAAAAGTAGAGGCTATACGATGCTAATCCTGCTCACGCCAAACCTCTGCGCCCAAGCTTGATAGATTGCTGACCAAATGATCATAACCACGATCGATATATTCGACGCCTGTTATTTCGGTGACTCCATCAGGAACTGTCAGTGCTGCAATCACAAGTGCTGCTCCCGCACGCAGATCAGTAGCCTTCACCTTGGCTGCGCTAAGCTGACCGCCTTCAATAATAGCGGAACGCCCTTCAACCTTAATTTTGGCACCCATCCGGGTTAGCTCGGGAACATGCTTGAAGCGATTACTGTATACATAATCACTCAGAATGCTGGTACCCTTCGTTTGTGTCAGGAGGCTTGTCATCGGTGATTGCAAATCAGTTGCAAATCCTGGATATACAAGTGCTGTAACATCCACACTCTCATACTCTGGCTTACCGATGACACGTATGGATTCGTCCATTTCCTGAATCTCAACACCCATCTCCTGCAACTTGGCCGTGATAGCTTCCAAATGCTTCGGAATGACATTGTCCACGACAACATCCCCACGCGTTGCAGCCGCAAGGATCATATAGGTTCCAGCTTGAATCCGATCGGGAATAATCGAGTGACGACAGCCATGCATGGAATCCACACCCTCAATACGAATGGTTTCGGTTCCCGCTCCTTTGATTCTCGCACCCATGGAATTTAATAGCGTAGCAACATCTATAATTTCAGGCTCTTTTGCCGCATTTTCAATCAAAGTGACGCCTTTGGCCCGAGAAGCAGCCAGCATAATATTAATTGTAGCTCCAACACTAACCACATCGAGATAAATTTTCGCTCCGCGGAGCTCTTTGGCTTGAATGTGCAAAGACCCATTCTCGGTGCTCACACGTGCTCCTAATGCTTCAAAACCTTTGATATGCTGATCAATCGGACGCGGTTCAAAATTGCATCCTCCAGGTAAACCAATTGTTGCTTCTCCAAAACGACCAAGCAGCGCTCCCATTAAATAATACGAAGCTCTCAATTTCTTAACATTTCCATTAGGCATAGGTTTGGATCGCAAGGCGCTCGGATCGATAATCATCTGATCCCCTTGCCAAATCACGGGTGCATTCAATTCTTCCAACAATTCCGAATAAATGGCAACATCACTTAATACCGGCAAATTATCTAAGGTAACGGTTGTTTCCGATAAAATTGCAGCTGGTATCAACGCTATCGCGCTGTTCTTGGCACCGCTGATTTGGACCGTTCCCCGCAAGGGACGACCTCCGGTGACCATCAATTTCTCCATTCGTTTATCTTCCCTCCAAATGACTGCTGTCAAGCTTTACATACTGAGTTAGGGCGGTAATTCCAGGTGGGTACTATGCATATAGAAAGGAAACGCACCATGACGATGCATTTCCTATTGGAGACATTAAGCTTGGTTAGAACTTCCGAACAATTGAATTTTGGATTTAACGACTTCAACCATAGCTTTGCGGGCAGGAGTGAGGTATTTACGAGGATCGTAGATTTTCGCGTCTTTATTGAGAGCTTCACGAATGGCATCCGTACACGCTACTTGATTCTCGGTGTTAACATTGATTTTACCTACGCCAGCAGCGATTGCTTGACGAATCATCTCATCAGGTACGCCAGATCCGCCATGAAGTACAACAGGAACAGGAATGGCACTTGCCACCTTTTGAATAATGTCGAAACGAATGTTAGGCTCGCCAGCGTACATACCGTGAGCAGTACCTACCGCGATAGCCAGGCAATCTACGCCAGTCTCTTCGTAGAAACGAATCGCTTCTTCAGGTTTAGCCAAGCTTGCATTTTCCTCGTCTACGCTGATGTCATCTTCCACGCCGCCGATCGTACCAAGCTCACCCTCTACGGATACGCCCATTGCACGCGCTGCTTTAACAACTTCCTTCGTCAAACGAATGTTTTCTTCGAAAGAATGATGGGAGCCATCGAACATAACCGAGCTGAAGCCTGCACGGATACATTTCATTGCTACTTCAAAGCTGCTGCCGTGATCCAAATGAAGTGCGATTGGCAAGCCCGATTTTTTTGCTGCTGCTTCCGCAAGGGCTACAGTAAACTCGATACCCATATACTTCAAAGCCCCTTCACTTACACCGTAAATAAAAGGAGACTTTAATTCTTCAGCCGCATCTACAATCGCTTGAGCAAATTCCAAGTTATTCATATTGAACTGCCCTACTGCGTACTTGTTAGCTTTTGCTTTTGGCAATAATTCATTCATTGAAACTAATGGCATGTTTCTTCCTCCTAGTAGTTATTGACCGAGTCAAGTATCAAAGACCGCTCTTCTGTCATACTGCGTTATTATATCATAGTTTAATTCAAATGATAACCAAGCTGCTTCGTTTTCATAGTCATAAGAAAAAAAAGGACCCTGTAATCAGGATCCCACTGCATACGAGCTATTTCTCGGCTTCCCCAAATGGATATTAACCGCCTGCCGCAGCTCATCGATATCAAATGGCTTCGTAAAGTGCATGATCGCACCCAGATCCGTTGCCTCTTTGATCATATCTAATTCGCCATAAGCTGTCATCATAATGACTTTGATCGAAGCATCGATACTTTTAATGTGCTTGAGAATGTCCAATCCGTCCATACCTGGAATTTTCATATCCAGTAAAACCAAATCAGGAGAAGTAGTTCTGACAATTTCCAGTGCGAGCTTGCCATTCGACGCTTGATAAGTTTGGTATCCTTCGGTACTGAATACCTCCGTCAATAAAATCCTGATACCATTCTGATCATCTACAATGAGTAACTTCTTCATCCATACAGCCTCCCAAGTCCACGATCGTGATTGTCGGAATTCCGGCCTGTCCCATCGAGCATATCAAGATAAATTCGATATAAATATCGAGATTCCTGCTGCTTTTTTCGAAAAAGTTGAAATGTTTTACATTTCATGCATTTTCTGAACACCATGTACAGTCGGTATGCTGAAGTTTCGCTGTTACTTGCTATAGTTGGATATATGCTGTCGAAGGATGTTCTATGCTTACCATCTGACCATAATTATATATTAAACTCGCGATAATGAAAAAGCGGCTTCGACAAAATGCTTGAACAAACGCTGCGGACGATTCGGTCTGGATGCAAATTCCGGATGGAATTGAACAGCCAAAAACCAAGGATGCGTCGGGCATTCGATGATCTCAACCAAACGTCCGTCCGGCGATGTGCCGCTGATCCGGAAGCCTGCCTTTTCCATTACTTCACGATATTCATTGTTAAACTCATACCGGTGACGGTGTCTTTCGTACACAAGCTCATCATCGTAGCACTGCATGGCAAGAGATCCTTCCACCAGTTTGCATGGGTATAGACCAAGACGCATAGTACCGCCCAAGTTCTCAATATCTTTTTGCTCCGGCAGCAAATCGATAACCGGATAAGGTGTTGCCGGATTAATCTCGGAGCTGTTAGCGCCCTCCAGATTCAGCACGCTGCGTGCATATTCAATGACAGCAACCTGCATGCCCAAACAAATTCCAAAAAATGGTACATTATTTTCCCGCGCATAGCGGATAGCCGATACTTTACCTTCAATCCCACGATCCCCGAAGCCTCCGGGTACGAGAATACCTTGGACCCCTTGGAACAGCTCCGCTACATTATGATCATAAACATCCTCCGCGTTAATCCATCGGATCTTCACTTCCGTGTTACAATCGATGCCAGCGTGACCCAAAGCTTCAACAATGCTTAAATAAGCATCATGCAAAGCCACATATTTTCCTACGATTGCGATTTCAGTCGTATGCTCTAAAGATTTGACGCGATGAACAAGATTTTCCCATTCGGTCATATCCGGTGGATTGCTAGTTAATCCGAGATGCTTAACTACGATATCGTCCATGCCCTGCTCGCGCAGCATCATCGGCACTTCATACAGCGTATCCACATCATGACATTCAATAACCGCATTGGTGTCGATATCACAGAAAAGCGCAAGCTTACGCTTCATGTCTTCTCCCAGTGAATGCTCAGTGCGGCATACAATAATATGCGGCTGGATGCCCAGACCACGCAGCTCCTTCACGCTGTGCTGTGTCGGCTTCGTTTTGGCTTCGCCGGCTGCTTTTAGATAAGGAATGAGTGTAACATGAATATACATCACATTGTCCCGGCCAATATCGCTTTTAATTTGACGAATGGCTTCAATAAACGGCAAGCTCTCGATATCGCCAACTGTCCCGCCAATCTCGGTAATAACGACATCGGATTGCGCTTCACGGCCTGCACGGAAAACACGGTCCTTGATTTCATTGGTAATATGTGGGATAACCTGCACCGTACCGCCCAAATATTCGCCTCTGCGCTCTTTGGTAATAACGGAAGAGTACACTTTACCGGTCGTGACGTTACTGCTCTTGGATAAATTAATATCGATAAAACGCTCATAATGACCCAAATCCAAATCCGTTTCTGCGCCATCGTCGGTTACAAACACCTCACCATGCTGATAGGGACTCATCGTTCCCGGGTCAACATTAATGTAAGGATCGAATTTCTGGATCGTTACTTTTAATCCGCGGTTCTTGAGCAGCCTTCCGAGCGATGCCGCTGTAATGCCCTTTCCCAGTGAGGAAACCACGCCCCCTGTAACGAATATATACTTCGTCATGTATGTAATACCTCCCTTATGATTTACCCTCCCAAACCCTCCCTATAGGGAGGGCCCCAAAGGGCTGTGCCCTCTGGACTCCCAACTTGAATCCAGACTGCAGTGTATTGTGCTCGCTACCGTCCCTTCGGGACACGCTTTACTTTCGGTGGTACGGCAATCTACAACAAATATTTGACAAAATTTCGTTCAAAAAAAATAAAAAGTCCCCCGGCAAAAGCGGGGCACTTTATAGTCATAATTGAATAGCTTTTTCAAAAGCCCAGAAGATAGTTTACTCTCATCGAAGGGTTGCTGTCAAGTAGATGGTCCCGATTCGAATTATTTCTCCTCGTCTTCGTCATCCTCGAGCTCTTCCTCAATAAGCGTGTCCAGATCGGTCTCAATATCGCCGTCTTCATCCAGATCCTCATCATCACTATCATCATCTTCGTCGATTTCTTCTTCAGGCAAGAACTCGCCTTCTTCTTCGATTTCTTCCTCAGCTTCAAAATCTTCTTCAGCCGGTTTATCGAAGGAATCGAAATCCTCTTCCTCAACAAATACATCTTCTTCTTCGGCAAACATGTCATCGTCGTCCATATCATCGTCTTCATCGTTAATGATACGCGGACGTTTGCCACTACCCACTGTATCCTCCGATTTCTCGATCGGGTACCAGCGCTTCAAGCCCCACAGGTTCGATCCTACACAAGCAAATCGGCCATCGATATTGATTTCCGTATATAATTGAGCGATTACCTGCATCACTGCCTCTTCAGACAGACCTTTAATTTTTGAAATTTCCGCCATCAGGTCACGATAATAAAAAGGTGTATTCGCTGCTCTCAATACTTCAAATGCTAGGTCGACCATTGGCATTTCTTTCGCCTTATCCATACCGACCTTTAGAGTGTACTGCGCACTCATTCAAGCACATCCCCTCGAACATTTTCACAAACCTAACTGCATGTTCCCTTATACTCCTAATAGTAAACCTTATTTTATGTAAAAAAGCAACTGCTTCGGGGGTGTCCCTTGTAAATTTTAAAAGCGAAGGGAAAACCCTTCGCCCTGACTGTATCCGTGGGGACTTGAACAGCGTCCGCCCTACTGCCCTTATGGAGAAAGGGAAGAGAACCTTTGGATTCTCTCTATGTATCGTATGATGCCCGTTGCTTTCTGACACGGGTGATGACCCATTTATTTCTACAAGGCTATACGCACATGCCATATCGTATTTTTTTTCATAAGATTAGGTAGGGCATTTACGATGTGCAGGAGGGCCGATGACTATTGAAATCATCCACTTTTATCAATTGGCTGGAAGCAGCAGCCATGCAGGACACCGAAAACGTCGACTGTAAGCATATCATCCGATTCTCAAGCCGCCGTGATTATTATAAGTGCATCCAACAGCTCAACGCTGCCACCAAAAACTCCGTTCCCTTACCTGATATACAACCGCTTGCTATCATTAATGCCATTTCCTGTACATTGAACACAACAACCAAACCGCCGTCCATCCCATATATAAAATCCATCGAAACCGATAGGATTATGAGTGTTCATGCCATTAAAGTTGTCAATGCGGTGCAGCCATCGAGCGGTACAGCGCACAGCCATGCGCCAAGCGTCCCTTGGGGAGTTAAACATATTCGCGCGCCTCAAACATGGAGCAAGTCAAAGGGAGATCGTATTCGGGTAGGTGTCATTGATACCGGGGCCGATTATTCGCATCCTGATTTACGCCATTGCCTATCGTATGGAGTCAATCTGGTCAATCGGCATTTACTGCCAAATGACGATAACGGACACGGCACCCATATCGCCGGTACGATCGCCGCCGCTTCAAGCCGCCAGCAAGGCATCGTTGGTGTAGCGCCGCAAGCTATTATTCATCCGGTCAAAGCTTTTGATCACCAAGGAAGCGCCTTTGTATCTGACATCATTGGCGGCATCGATTGGTGTGTAAGAAATCAAATTCATATTATTAATATGAGCTTTGGAATGAAAACCTACAGCAAGGCCTTGGAGCTCGCCGTTCTGCACGCTTTCCGATCCGGTGTTATCGTGGTCGCTTCCTCGGGCAATGAGGGCAAGCAAAAGATTATCGATTATCCAGCCCGCCTGCGGCAGGTGATTGCAGTCGGAGCCTCGACCCGCCGAGGCAAAATTGCACCTTTTAGCAACGTCAGCAAAACCATCGACATTTACGCACCCGGCGAAAAAATATACTCCACCTGGTTAAAAGGCAAATATCACGAGCTCAGCGGCACCTCGATGGCAACCTCCCATGTGTCCGGTGTCGTTGCGCTCATGCTTTCCCGAAAACCAGGATTGAATCCTACTCAGATCAAGTCGATAGTAAAAAGACATGCCCGCCTATTGATAAAGCCCGGCATGAGTATTCGGGAAGTCCATGCGCTCAGAGCTGTTAACGCCGTGATGAAACCAAAAACGGCTGTGAAATAACACTCTATGCCTTGGCACTTACAATCAGCCGCAGCCGATAGGCCCCGGCTCTTTCTCCCATAACAAATAGTTCATAGCTCCAATCCACAGTACCAAGTCCATGTACCAATTGTACGTTTAATTGTTGGGTATCTGCTTCCAATTCCAGCTTGCCGTGCGGCGCGTCGTAATAACCCTTGAGCCGCTGCCCGGCAACAAAGGTTTGCTCTGAGCGCACATTGCCCTGCCGAATAATTCGGACAAGCCCTGTTTCCAGCTTGATTAATGTCGACGTCCCCGCCATCTCGGGATCTGCTTCCTTATATCGCAGATAGTAATGGTTCCCCTTTGGATACAGATCGCCCTCTACGTTATGGCGGGTGACAGGATCATCATCTATGCGACTTTCTATCTGTATGTTCACTTGTATGGATTGACTCATCATGTCCTCCTAAATCATAACCGCAGCCAACTGCATGTTTGTACATCCCAGTCTAGCGAACAAAATCAAATTATTCAAACTTAAGTTCGGAAAATCCGGTGAATTAAGATACGCTGCGCGGCCAAATATCCTTCCGATCGCTGTTGTTTCCCTATTTTTATGATTTTATAAAACATTTAGTGGTAAAAGCATGGAAACAAAGGCGAACACTGACGCTTCTCCAGGACATTTGGCCGCTTCGCTCTTTATTCACCAATCATTTAACACCTCCGAGAAAGTAGCTCTCCAGTAGCTGTTGAGTTCTTGAATACTTAATAAGTAGTACACGATCCCATTAAAACTAGCGAGTCCCTCAGGGACGATGCGACTCCCATTCCACCACAGTCTCTCCATCCGCCTCACACCTCCAGTAAAGCGTGTCCCGTATGGGACGAAAGCGAGTCCAACCCTCCACACTCACTCCATCCTCCCTCACACCAACAGTTAAGCGTGTCCCACAGGGACGAAAGCGAGCCAAGCACCACTAAACTCTGCGCACGGCCATGGGAGTCCAGAGGGCAGCGCCCTTTGGGGCCCTCCCTATAGGGAGGGTTTGGGTGGGTGGCAATACTGTTATTTTATTGTTACCATAAGAATAGGCTTAAGGAATTGAGGGCACGGCAGATGACGATGAATATATTTGGCGTTATGACCGAGATGGAGATGCGGCTGCCTGTGTATGTAACGGGAGCAGGCGGCTGGCACAATCAAAATATGATGAAGCGGGAGCAAGGTTTCCCGGACTACCAATGGATTCAAACCTTGAACGGTACCGGGCAATTAAAGGTCGACGGGAAAATTCACACGGTGCACAGAGGACAAGGAATGCTCTTATTCCCTGGCGTCATGCATGAATATGAACCCATCACACCACCATGGACAGTGCGCTGGGTTACCTTTAATGGAGCCTGCATGACCAGTCTGTTGGACTCCATGCGAGTACAGGCTTCCACAGTGCTTTATTTACCCAATCCCGATGTAACGCTTGCTGTCATGCATTCAATTCTATCCATCTTGCAATCACAGAATCCGCTGCGCAGCGCAGAATGCTCTGCTCTCGCTTATGAATTGCTGCTCGATTTGTTCCTGCATGCCTCATCTTCAGAGGTGCGCTCCAAGCAGCAGCACATGGAGCAGTTGGCACCTGTGTTTGCTCTCATAGAAGAAAGCTTTGATCAGCCCATTACCATGCAGCAAATAGCCGATAAGCTTGGAGTCACTCCCCAGCATACGTGTCTGTTATTTCAACAAACGATGGGCATAAGACCGATTGCTTATCTTACTCGTTATCGACTGAGTAAAGCCAAGGAACTACTGCTGCAGCCGCTGGAGCTGGAGGTTCGCGAGGTTGCCCGCCAAGTCGGCTACGAGGACTGCAGTTACTTTATTAAGCTGTTCAAGCGCCAAGAAGGGATCACGCCGAGCGCCTTCCGCAGCATTCATCGGCTGCTATAGATACAGACGATATCATCCGTTTTGAAAACACGAGCAATCAAGCGTCCCACTGAGAGAAGTCGCAGTACTTATAAGCCACCCCAGCCAAACAGAAAGCTTAGGAATAACGCACTTCTAAAATGAACGGATGAATGCTGATATGAACCGGAGAGCTTTTATGAAAAAATGCCTATTTACGCTGGCAGGTCTCATTCTAACACCATCTGCAGGATATACGTATGCCCGATTTGCAGAGCCCCGCTGGCTCTATACAAAGGAGATAACTATACAGTTGAAGAGGCTGCCCTCTGCTTTTGATGGCATGCGTGTGATCCAATTCAGCGATGTCCACCTTGGCTTTCACTACACGGTTGAGCAGTTGAATAAACTGGTAGACCATATCCAGTCGCTCCAGCCGGACCTGATCTGCTTTACAGGTGATTTGTTTGATTATACGGTTGGCAGCGATGCTGCTCCTGCTGTACAAGTACTCTCTCGTTTGAAGGCACCTCTTGGTAAAGGCGCAGTGCTTGGCAACCATGATTACTACGGCAAGGAGACCGAAAAGATAAAGCGCATACTGCTGGACAGCGGCTTCGCTCTGCTGATAAATCAGTCAGTTCCCCTAAAACGCGAAAAGTCAACGATCTGGTTAAGCGGTGTCGATGATATGTGGGATGGTAAGCCCGATCTCCCAAAAGCACTTCACGATGTACCGAGCGATGCTTTTACACTGCTGCTTTCGCACTGTCCTGATTTTGCAGATATAGCACTGAAGCATTCGATCGATTTACAGCTATCCGGTCACAGTCACGGCGGGCAGGTTCGTCTGCCTTTCTACGGACACTTGTTTACCCCTGCTTATGGCTCCAAATATCCAGATGGCTATTACTCACTTGATGATGGCAAGCTTCAGGTGTACACGAACCGAGGTATTGGCGTATCCGTGCTGCCGATCCGTTTCTTCTGCCGACCAGAGCTCAGCGTATTTACACTCCGAAGCGGATAAATACAATTTATACCGTGTACACCGTGTCTATTGCCGAATACATAAATTCCCTCTGAGGTCTCGAATCCCACCCCATACAGCAAACAGCCTGTTACGCACTAAGGCGAAGCAGGCTGTTTGCTGTATGCTTCCAAACTAACCGTCTGGACATGTTTGAATCAAGTAAAGCTACTTCACAAGCCCAAGCAAAATTTCACGGATCAGCTTGGCAGCCACAATTTGGGTTTGCTCTGTCGGATCATAAGCGGGAGCTACCTCAACAACATCAGCACCAACTACATTCAGGTTGGCAGCAGCCATGGCATGAATCGCAGCCAGCAGTTCCTTGGAGGTGATGCCACCAGCTTCGGCTGTACCTGTGCCTGGTGCGCAGGAAGGGTCAAGCACATCAATATCGATAGTTAAATAAATCGGACGACCAGCCAGCTCCGGAAGCACCTTTTTCAATGGCTCAAGCACTTCAAACGGGTGAAAATTAATATGTTCACGCGCATATTGGAATTCCTCACGTGAGCCGGAACGAATACCGAACTGATAAATGTTGCGCCCCCCGATCAAGCCTGCTGCTTTACGAAGCGGCGTGGAATGGGATAATGGCTCCCCCTCATACTGCTCACGCAGGTCAGCATGGGCATCAAAATGAACGATCGCCAGATCGGGATACTTGGCATACATTTCACGGAACACCGGCCATGATACCAAATGCTCACCGCCCAGGCCTAGCGGGAATTTATTGTCCTTCAGCAAGCCTCGCACGTAATCTCCAATAATTTCCAAGCTGCGCGCTGCATTACCAAAGGGAAGCAGCAAATCGCCCGCATCGAAATACGTCATTTCATCAAGACTTTTGTCCAAATAAGGACTATATTCTTCCAATCCTATCGAAACTTCGCGAATCCGTGTCGGCCCAAAACGGGAACCAGGTCGGAAACTGACGGTATAGTCCATTGGCATACCATAAATAACAGCACGGGAAGATTCATAGTTATCGGAGCTTAATATAAATACATTGCCGGAATAGGCTTGATCCAAACGCATGCTTCACACTTCCTTCATTAAAATAAGCAGTTTCGCCGATTGCGAGGAAGCAGGTTGCTCCAGCAGCAATCGGCTAAGTAGGCTTGCATATACCCGCCTGGGCATATGCCGACAGATTCAAAACCAATATTTCAGTTCAAATGTCTTACTTACACAGATCTTCAACAAATTTCGGCAGTGCAAAAGCCGCTTTGTGCAGTCGAGGGCTGTAATATTTAGTATCGATATCAGGAATTTGCGTTTCATCAACCTGCAGGGGATCATACTTTTTGCTGCCCATTGTGAAAGTCCACAAACCGCTTGGGTAAGTAGGAATGTTTGCACAATAAACGCGGACAATCGGGAAAATCTCCTTGACGTCGCGATTTACGCTCTGAATCAGATCGGCTTTAAACCAAGGGTTATCTGTTTGTGCAACAAAGATTCCGTCTTCCTTCAAAGATTCGTAAATTCCTTGATAAAAGCCTTTGCTGAACAGTTCAACCGCGGGTCCTACCGGTTCGGTCGAATCGACCATGATCACGTCGTATGTATTTTTGTGATCGTGGATATGCATGTAGCCATCGTTAACAATGACTTCTACGCGAGGGTTGTCCAGCTCACCGGCAATTTCCGGCAAATACTGCTTGGAATATTCGATAACCTTGCCATCGATATCGACAAGAACCGCTTTTTCCACGCCCGGGTGCTTCATCACTTCACGAACAACACCACCGTCGCCGCCGCCTACAATCAGCACCTGCTTTGGATTCGGATGCGTGTATAGTGCAGGATGTGCCACCATTTCATGATAAACAAACTCGTCTCTAACGGTCGTCATGACCATACCATCCAATACGAGCATACGACCAAATTCTACTGTATCAATGATAGCAAGATCTTGAAAATCGGTTTTCTCCGTTACAAGCGTCTCGCGAATTTTCGCGGTAATCCCATACTGCTCCGTTTGTTTCTCTGTGTACCATAATTCCATGTTCATCTCACCTTTCTTGTTTACGAATCTCAAGCCGATATAGCCCCAAAATCCGGGTCGATTGGCTTCGTCAGCCAATAGCTATGCGTCAAGTTGTATTATAGTGTATCTACTCGAAAATGCAACCTTAAACGGCCCAAAGGCGCCGTGTTCAAAATAAATTAACATTATAATGGTTTCCGATGATTAGCAGTTTGCGATTTTTTCCATACTGGTGTTATAGGCACTCCGAATCGCAAATAACCGAAAGGATGGATGACCGTGTCTCAAGAGCCCAGTAACCGCCCCTCCCGTGCCGAGCAGCAAAGCTCCAACAGTAAAACAGGTCTCCACGGCTTTCGGCGCTTCAAAATGGTCTGCTCGTTAACATTCTCGACTATCTTGATCTGTGCAGCTGTACTCTTTGTAGCACTCTTATACATGCGTTCCCAAGCGCTTCCGGTATCGAAAATGACACCTGCGACCGAAATCTATGATATTCACGGGCAAGTCCTGGATACGTTGAATGGTGGTAAGAACAGCCAAAGCGTGTCCCTTCAGGAAATATCCCCCTATCTGATCCAGGCGACACTGGCTATTGAGGACCGGAACTTTTATCATCATGTTGGCTTTGATTTGAAAGGGATTGCACGGGCTGCGGTCGTTAATATACAGCACATGTCCAAGGTGCAGGGCGCTGGTACGATTACACAGCAGTTGGCGCGTAATCTGTACTTGTCGCACGAACGCACATGGACGCGGAAGCTGAAGGAAACGTATTATGCCGTGCAGATGGAGCTGCAGATGAGCAAGGATGAAATTTTGGACGAGTATTTGAATCAAATCTATTATGGACACTCCACCTATGGCATTCAGGCTGCAGCCAAGCTGTTTTTTGGTAAGGATGCGGCTAATTTAACATTAGCGGAAAGCGCCATGCTGGCGGGTATTCCCAAAGGTCCACGTTATTTTTCACCATATTATGATCTGAAGAGCGCGATGGAACGGCAGCAAACGGTACTCCAGACCATGGCAACAGCAGGCATGATCACGCAGCAGGAGGCCGATGATGCCGGCAAGGTCAAGCTGAATATACTAACGCTTGAGCCGCGTAAACCAGCGATTGCCGGTTATTTCCGCGATTATGTGCGAAGTCTGGCTACTGAGCAGTATGGCATTACAGAGGAGCAATTTGATGAAGGCGGACTTCGGGTGTACACCACGCTGGACAGTTCGGCTCAACAGATCGCCGAGGAGGTCGTCGCCGCTCAAATGGAGCCGTATGGGGACATGCAGGCAGCGCTGATCGCTATCGATCCACGTAATGGCTACGTACGCGCGATGGTTGGAGGGCGAAGTTATGCGGACAACCAGTATAACCGCGTGTTCGCTACTACACGTCAGCCCGGCTCAGCATTCAAGCCGATCGTGTATGTGACCGCTATGCAGCAAAAGCAATTCACACCGCTTACTCGCTTCAAAAGCGAGCCGACTACCTTCACCTACGATAATGGCAGACAGAGCTATACGCCCAATAATTTTGGCAGCGTTTATTACAACTGGATTGATCTGCGGCAGGCAATTGCCAAATCAGATAATATATTTGCCGTACATTCGATTATCGAAACAGGAGCAGAAAATGTAATCGCGACGGCACGCAAAATGGGCATCACCAGTCCGATGAAGCCGCTGCCTTCATTAGCACTCGGAACCTTCCCCGTCAGTCCGTTCGAGATGGCTTCGGCTTTTGCCATCTTCGCCAATGGCGGTGTACGTGTTGAACCGACAGCGATACTTAAGATTGAGAACCGCAGCGGACGGGTGCTCTATGAGGCCCAGCCCAAACGCGAGCAGGTTATCGAGCCTCCATATACGTATGTCATGACCCAATTGATGGAAAGTGTGTTCGAGCAAGGAGGTACTGGCAACCGGGTATCAACCGTGATCAAACGGCCTGTAGCTGGTAAAACCGGCACAACCAATACCGATGCCTGGCTGGTCGGGTATACACCTGAGCTCTCTACGGCCGTCTGGGTCGGTTATGACAAGGATCGTAATATCAGCACGTTGGAGTCTCATGTCGCGGCGCCGATTTTTGCTGAATTCACCGAGCGGTCATTAGAATCGGTTCCGCCGAAGCTGTTTCCAGTCCCGGATGGTGTGGTGACCGTCAATATTGATCCCGTGAGCGGCAAGCTTGCCAACGAGGACTGCCCCAAGTCGCGACCTGAGGCTTTTGTCCAGGGTACAGAACCTACTACGTATTGCACAGAGCAGCCTGCGAAAAAGGACGGCAATGCCCCTGTTAAACCGAAGGGTAGATCATGGTGGGAAGATCTGAAGCGCTGGTGGAACGATTAGCCGAATGATCTGCCAAAAATCCGGTCAGCTCTTCACTGAATTTGTCCGGCTCATCGAACAGCATGGCGTGTCCACTTTCTTCGAAAACGATCAGTCTGGAATTGGCAATACCGCGATTCGTCAGCTTGGCCAGCTCGAAGGAACAAATCTGATCCTTCTCTCCGTGAAAGATAGCGGTAGGTACCCTGATGCTTGCCAGATCGCCGCGCAAATCTTCGTCCCGCAGCGATTCCAGCGCCCGCAGGGTACCTTGTGCCGAAGCACCTACAGCATGCTGGTGGAGCCAATCCTCAAAGCTTGCACTGCCACCTTTTTCAGTAAATATTTTACTGAAATCCGTTACCATCTGCGGACGGTCTGCAAGTGTAGCGAGCATCAGCTTTTCGATCTGCTCTTCAGGAGCTCCAAACGGGAAGTTGCTGCGTTGGATAAACGAGGGTGCCGCGGCGCCCATCAGCAGCAGCTTGGCAATACCATGGCCCTCATGGCGGGACATGTATCGTATCGCAACCGCACCACCCAATGAAAATCCGGCCAGAACCACGTTGTCCAGCTTGAGCTCATCGATAACGACGCGGATATCATCAGCCAGCTGATTATAGGAATAGCCTTCCCACGGGCTGTCAGATCGGCCGAAGCCGCGCAGATCGATCCCGATACAACGATAGCCCTGACGTGGCAGCTGCATAAATTGATATTCAAACATGGTGTGATCTAAAGGCCAGCCGTGAATAAACAACACAGGGGTCCCTTCACCGATATCCTCTACATATATCTTAACCTTGTCATCAACCTGAATATATTGTCCCATTCTCTGTACCTCCGGTCATTAGGATTGGCACGGTATGCTGATATGCGGCATACCTGCTACTATTGCTTACCCTAATGGCTTCCCCTTTCAAACGATGCATCAAAATTGTTTAACAATCGATGGCTTGTATTCCCAGCCCTACTCGCTTATTCTGAAGGTAAAGGCGGCCGCAACGCCGTCCATTACCAACTCAAAAGAGGAGTGTGTACGCGTATGGGTCTGCAGGGTGAATGGGTACAGTATGGTGATCATCAGCAATATTCGGGTTATCTGGTGCTTCCCGAAGGTCCGGCACCGCTTGCGAAGCCTGCGGTCCTGGTTATTCAGGAAATATGGGGTGTCGACCCCCATATCCAGGATTTAACGAGCCGGTTCGCGCAGGCCGGCTTTATCGCATTTGCGCCAGACCTGTTTCACCAGGCCGGCGGCAAACCGCCCCAGCTGCAGGAGCAGCGTATCGAGGATGCGAAGCGTTTTCTCGATACCCTGCCCCCGGCAGCATGGCGTGACCCACAAGCGCGAGATGCGGCGCTTCACGCTCTGCCCGAGGCGCAGGGTCAAGCCATCGGCGAGACGCTGGAGCTGATCTTCGCGGCCGGTACGAAGGCGGCCGCGTATGTGGCTGTGCTCGAGGCCAGCGCAGGCTTTCTGCGCGAGTACGAGAGCGGGTCGCGGCGGCGGCCGGTCGCCGCCGTCGGCTATTGCCTGGGCGGGATGTTATCCGCCCAGCTGGCCACGCGCGACGCCGAGCTGCGCGGCGCGGTCGTGTTCTACGGCAACCTGCCGCAGGCGGAGCAGGTTGCACAGCTGAACTGCCCTGTGCTTGGTTTCTTCGGTGAATTGGATACTCGTATCACCGACCAGGTTCCGGTCTTTGCTGAAGCAATGAAACAGCAGGGCAAAGCATTTGACTATCGGATCTATGAAGGTGCTCCGCATGCATTTGCCAATGATACACGCGCTTCTTACCGAGCCGAGCCGGCTCAGGACTCGTTTGCCAAGACATTGACCTTTATGCGGGAGCATCTCACCACTCTTGAATAAAATGAATAACAGCCAAGCGTCTCCCTACCACCTGAGTGGCTTTGAGGCTGCTTGGCTGTTATGATTATCAAGGTATCATAGAATCTATAGACTTCGAACATACAAATATGAGATAAGAGACAGGAGTCAATTGAACCATGAATCTAGCATCTGTTCAGCAAATCACACAGCAGCTTGATGCAGCTGGAATTACCTATGCAACAGGCGGAAGCGGTTTGTTATACGCTTTGGGACTTACAGAACGAGTCAGAGACTGGGACTTAACGACGGAGGCTCCCTATGAAGCTGTCGCCCAAGCCTTGCAGGACATCGACTTTATTAGCTTGCCAAGCGGTGATTATCCGTTTGCCAGCAGCTACAGGTTGTCTGTAGAGGATAACGATCTGCCTGTCGATATCATAGGCCGCTATGCCATTCACAGTGAATCAGGAATATGTCAGCTGCCGACTTGGGTAGCAAGCACCTGGCAAAGCCTCAGCATGGGAAGTCCCGAAATCTGGGCAGCAGCCTATACCTTGATGAAACGCGATTCTAAAGCCGAGCTGCTATTCAGCTATATAACTGAACACGGTGCGAATCGCAAAATCGTGCACAGCCTGCTGGATGAACTGCTACCGTCCACTCTCCGCAGCCGCCTGCAATCCTTGCTTTAACTATTACATGCTCCCTGAAGCTCCCTGGGAGTGTGCGGCTGTTGATTTATTTTGCGACCATACCGCAGCACCAGCTGAACAAAGCAGCAGCAGACCCGTCACCCAAAATACACTGTGTATCGAGAAGATGCCGCTTATATATCCCCCAACGAGCGGCCCCAGCATACCTCCCAGCATACTCGCCGTCTGATTAAGCCCAAACGCCCGCCCACGAAAGTCAGCTGGTGTTGTACGGATGACCAGTCCATTCAATGCCGGGAACACCGCACAGAAAAAGGCTCCATACACAAAGCGAATAATCGAGAAGCCCCAAATTCCATGAAACAAAACTTGCGCCAGATTGCCTAATCCACCAGCGATCAGACCAATAATCAGCACTTTATGGAAACCTACTTTGTCTGCCAGCTTGCCCCATCGCGAAGCAAACAGGATACCCGCAATACCTACCAGCGAGAAAACAATTCCCGCCATTAATGATGCATTTTTCACAGACCCGCCGATCTGTACGATGTACAAAGGCAGCACAGGCTCAATCGTCATTATCGAAAACTGGGTGATCAGCGTAATGCCAAGCAAGGTCAAAAACGGTCGGTTCTGCACAGCCATGCGCATGGACCCGCTTATCGAGCTGCGCTCCTTGCTCCGCACCACCTTTTCTTCCTTTACCCAAAGCAACACCAGCAAGGCACTCATCAGCACCAGTACTCCAGCACTTGCAAAGGCTACGCGGCTATCAAACAAATTCGCAATCACACCTCCCAGCAGAGGTCCAATAATACCTCCTGTGGCCGTAGAGGTGGATATCGTGGCCATCGCATAGCCTACCTTATCTTCCGGCGTGTTCGTCCCGATCAGAGCAATCGCACCCGGAATAAACCCGCTGAGCAGTCCCTGCAAAATACGAAGTCCCAGTAATTCATAGGGGTTCGTTACCAACGAAGTCAGCAAATAAATTACACAAAGCACAATACCGGCACGTACAATCATCGGCTTACGTCCATACTTGTCACCCATCGCCCCCCAGAAGGGTGAAGCAATCGCACCTGCCAAAAAAGCAGAGCTGAATATGAGCCCTGACCACATTTCAATATGATCCTGAACACCAATATGAAGCAGGAACAGAGGCAAGAAAGGAATCACCATCGAAAAGCTGGCCGATGTAATAAAGCACCCGACCCACAGAAGCCATAAATTCCGTTTCCACATTTCCACTTGCATTCACTCCTTAATGCCCGATCTTATGAAGTCTAGCCCATCGAAGGATACAATGAAACGCTTCATTAATAATTAACAAAGTAAATGGTAGCACTCTTATCCGGGTGTGTAAACCTTTGTGTATCGCAATCATGAGGTTAGGTTCAGTAACCCTATCCCATAGATCAAGAAAGCAAACAAGCTTTCCTTCTGCCGAAGCTCAGGAAAGCTTGTCATTCATTTGCCTATCGATATCAAGAACTATTGGAGCGGAGTTATCCATCCATAGGCAGAGGATACCGTTACCAAATTACCATATCCATTAAGTATCCTCTATTAGCTTAATCGGGTAACTATTGGCGCACGGCCTCTTCTTTGTTGGTTCTCGGCGGCCAAATCGTATGGATAGCTGACAGGTAATTCACTGACATCATCCAAACGAGTGATCTGCTCTTCCGTTAAATACCAGCCGCTGCCGCCCAGATTATCATTCAGCTGCTCCACATTCCGCGCACCAATAATTGGTGCTGTAATAACATTACGACTAAGCATCCAGTTCAGCGCAACCTGAGCCGGAGATTTATCTGCTTCCTCAGCAATTGCATGCAAGGTGTCGATAATATTCCATGTAAATTCGTTATTATAACGATCCCATACTTCCTTGTTGGTTCCTACACGGGTATTTTCCTGAGGCTGTTGTCCACGACGAAACTTGCCGCTGAGCCAACCCCCACGAAGCGGGCTCCAAGGGATCACACCAATACCCTCGTTCGCACATAGCGGCAGCAGCTCATACTCCGTTGCACGGCAAAGCAGATTGTACTGTGGCTGAAGGCTGACAAACGTTTCCCAGCCGTTCTGGCGGCTCGTATAGATTGCCTTTTGCAGCTGCCACGCCCTTAGGTTACTGGCCCCGATATAGCGAACCACTCCTTTGCGAACCAAATCATTCAGCGTACTCAAGGTTTCCTCAAGTGGAGTTAACAAATCCCAGGCATGAATCTGGTATAAATCGATGTAGTCCGTACCCAGACGTCTTAGGCTATCCTCAACAGAGGCTAATATATGCTTACGGCTAAGCCCGTTCTCGTTGTGACCCTCTCCCATTGGAAAACGAACCTTGGTCGCAATTACATAATCATCGCGTTTTTGGCTGCGCAGCCAGTTACCGACAATCTCCTCCGAAGCACCCTGCGAGTACACATTAGCTGTATCGATAAAATTACCGCCTACCTCAGCAAAACGGTCCATCATTCGAAAACTTTCTTCCTGACTCGCTGCAGCTCCAAAGGTCATCGAGCCCAAGCATAATTCACTAACCCGTAAACCGGTTTTACCCAATGAACGCACATTCATTCACAATTCCTCCTTAGAGTGTTGCCTTATCAAAACTGAGCATGGCAATTTTCGAGTATGCAGCAAACGATTTTCATAAGCGACGTTATGTCCATTATAGAAAGTTTTTATGATTTGCGAAAGGGCTTACAATGGATTAACCTAGTAATGTCTGGGTAAGTATGCCCCCGTTAAGGGTTACAGGTATGGCTCTACAATACGTCGAATTCGCTCCAGTCCTTCCCACATGTCGCCAGGACCGTCATAGATTAGCACGATGGCACAGTTGCAGCCTGCTGCACGTACCGTTTCCAGACAGCTGTGAAACTCTGCCTCATCCGGCATGCCTTGTTCATCATATTGGGCTTTGGCATGGACCGAAACGCTATACGGCAGGATCATGCCAAACTCATCATATTTGGTCGGCGGCTTGAAATTTCCGAAATCCGTAATCATCCCGACCTGATCACCGGTGTAATCAAGAAGCTGTTCGCAGCTGGCAGCCGTCGAGGTCAGCGAACGAAAATTTTCGGTAACGACACGTACCCCTTGGCCTGCTGCGTACTCTGCCAACTCCAGAAGCGAGGTCGCTGACTGCCGAATCGCTTCTTCATCTGTAGGCATAGCTTCACCGGCAATTACACGGATTTGCTTCGCCCCGGCACCCGCTGCGATATCGATCCAATTGCGTATCAAATTAAAATCAGCTTCACGTCGTGTTGCATCCTGTGCAGTTAAATCCCCGTAATCCAACAACAAGGTATCAAACGATATCCCAGCCGTAATAAAAGCTTGACGCAAGGCTGCCAAATAATCGGGCTCCGTCGAAGGAAAATGAAAATGACATACTTCCAGGGCTTGATATCCCCGTTGTGCGGCTTCTGCAGGTAATTCAAGCAAACTCAAAACTTGCGGCTGCTCCTGTTCCTTGATCTGATGTGTACCTTTTTCAGCATCCCAAACGGTCCAACGAAGCGGGCCCAGCAGACGGTGCAAACTCCATGTACTTACGGATAAGTATGACATTCAACGATTTCCTCCCTCAAGTCATTCAAACGCTTTCATCATAACATAACCGTGTAAACGGTGCGACACCTGCCAGCACTGTATCTTCAGCCGCGGTTCATTCCTTGGACCAAAGGGTATGTATACCATGCAAGGTAAAATGATTTGGACACGCTACTAAGGATTGTTCGAAACGATGAAAGGAGAGATCATGATGGGATCACCGTATACGGCTCATGTCACATCACATGGCGGAAGAAACGGCTTTGTTCGTACGTCAGACGGTCAATTCGATCTAAAGGTCGGCACACCTAATGAGGGCGAGGCGGCAGGAACAAACCCTGAGCAGCTATTTGGAGCGGCTTATGCCGCATGTTTTCACAGCGCTCTTAAGAGCATCGCCAAAAGCAAAAGCATCGACAGTTCCAACTCACAGGTTACCGCACACGTCACGCTGCACAGCGAGGGTACACAATACCATTTATCTGTGGAGATGGAGGTTACTGTACCGAGGCTTGAAGATGCCCAGGTCATGGAGCTTGCCGAGGCTGCTCACAAGGTGTGCCCTTACTCCAAAGCGACCCGTGACAACATTGAAGTTACCTTAAAGGTGCGGGCTATGGTACAAAAATAAACAAAGAAATAACGGATATGTCATGGTATGTAATTATGCCTATGAGCTTGTCCATGAAAACCCTCAAACCACAAAAACCGTTCAGAGCGCTGCGCCTCTAAACGGTTTTTGTTCATATTATGAATGACTTGCCTGAAGCCGAAGCTCCGTCTTTGGCTTAGCCCTCCAGCAGTAGTGCTTCCGGATCCTCAAGCAGCTGCTTGATCGTCACCAGAAAACGTACTGCTTCACTGCCGTCAACGATCCGGTGATCGTAAGAAAGCGCCAAATACATCATCGGACGGTTCTCGATTCCATCTACGCCAACTGCTACAGGACGCCGTTGGATCGTATGCATACCCAGAATACCGACCTGTGGTGTATTCAAAATCGGTGTCGACAGAAGCGAACCGAACACGCCTCCGTTTGTAATTGTGAACGTACCACCCTGCAAGTCAGCCAGCGATAGCTTGTTATCGCGTGCTTTAACAGCCAGCTCACCGATGTTGCGTTCAATCTCGGCAAAGCTCAGTCGGTCCGCGTCACGTACTACCGGAACGACCAAACCTTCCTTAGCTCCTACCGCGATTCCGATATCATAATATTTTTTAACGAGAATCTCTTCCCCTTCGATCTCTGCATTCAATAGAGGGAAAGCTTTTAACGCACCCACAACCGCTTTGGTGAAGAACGACATAAAACCGAGACCTACGTTATTCTTCTCCTGAAATGATTGCTTGCGGCGCTTACGTACATCCATGATGGCCGTCATATCGACTTCGTTAAACGTGGTCAACATGGCAGCAGTACGCTGTGCTTCCACTAATCGATTGGCAATTGTCACCCGACGTCTGGACATTTTCTTCCGTTCAGTCGGTTTCGAGGCATCCACAGCTGCGTTTTCAACAACAGCACGCTTCTCAGCCTGTATTGGTGCTCGCTGTGCAGCAGCCGGCGATACACTGCCTGCGGCTGATCCCGTAGAGGAGTAAGCTTCGATATCACTGCGTGAAACCCGGTTGGCGTCAATTCCACCAGCAGAGCGCATCTGGTTCAGATCGATTCCCCGTTCTCTCGCCAGCTTACGCACGGATGGAGAAGCCGTGTAAGGACCTTCCTCTTCGATGGAAGTACCATTGGAGCCAGCAGCTTCCTTATTCACTGCACCTGCGCCTGTAGAGGCTTGGGCAGCCTCAATCGGTGCTGACTGGGATGGCGAAGCCACCGCTGGCTGTTGTGCTGAAGGTGGCTGTGCGTCTGCTGCCTGGCCTGCGCTGATAACACCAACGCTCTCGCCAACCTGCACTGTTTCACCAGCTTGTCTGTTAATTTTTGACAAAACGCCATCAGACTCAGCATTGATCTCCAAATTTACTTTATCGGTTTCCAATTCAAGCAGCAAATCGCCGAATTTAACGGAATCCCCTTCTTTTTTCATCCAGGAAGAGATTGTTCCTTCCGTGATGGATTCTCCCAGTTCCGGTATTTTAATATCCATTGCAGCTAGCGCCTCCCGTATTTGTTGTACCTATTCTGATTCATCTATCATGCTGAATCCCGCGGCTACTCCGCTTATTTATTCGCCTAATACCGCGATCATTTCTTTATTAACTTCCATCGGCTTCAACGCTTCAGCAAGGATACGCTGCTGTTCGAAGCTGTGAACGTTCTGATATCCGCTGGCCGTACTTGCCCGTTCCGGTCTGCCTACATGACGCAAGCTAGCTCTTTCTGGCAACAGCTCACGAATACGCGGCTCCATATAAGTCCATGCGCCCATGTTTTTGTTTTCTTCCTGAAGCCAGATAATTTCCTCGAGATTGGAAAAGCGCTCGATAATCGCGGACAACTCGGCTTTTGGAAATGGATACAGCTGTTCGACACGAGCCACATGCAGCCATTCCAGATCTTTCTGTTCGGCAATAGCATCCTCCAGATCAATCGCTACTTTACCGCTGCACAGAATCAGACGTTTCACCTGATCCGGCTTTTCTCCAAGTCCGGTTTGCTCCAGTACGCTTTGGAAGGAGCCTTCACTGAAAGCAGTGCCTGGGGATGCTACCCGTTGATTACGAATCAGGCTTTTGGGAGCCATCAAAATCAATGGGCGGGCATATTCGCTTTCGGTAATCGCCGCTTGACGTCTTAGCAGATGGAAATATTGAGCTGCGCTGGTCAGATTGGCTACTGTCCAGTTGTCTTCAGCAGCAGCTTGTAAAAACCGTTCCAGTCTAGCGCTGGAATGCTCCGGTCCTTGACCTTCCGAGCCGTGTGGAAGCATTACAACCAAGCTCGATTTCTGCGCCCATTTCATCCGTCCAGCAGAGATGAATTGGTCAAATATAACTTGACCCGCGTTAGCAAAATCACCATACTGCGCTTCCCAGATTACCAGTGTTTGTGGTGAAAACACGTTGTAGCCATACTCAAAACCAAGTACCGATGCTTCGGATAACGGACTGTTATGAATCGCAAACGAAGCCTTGGCTTGTGGAATCTGATGCAGCGGTGAATAGGTGCGCCCTGTTATAGGATTGTGCAGCATCAAATGCCGATGGGCAAATGTACCGCGTTGAGAATCCTGACCGCTTAGACGAATCGGCTTGCCTTCGGCCAAAATAGTGGCAAAAGCCAGTGTCTCTGCCAGCGCCCAGTCAACCTTTCCATTAGCCTCCAACGCATTGGCGCGGCGCTCCAATATCCGCTGCAGCTTTGGATACACCTGGAAGTCCGCAGGAAAGTTCAATAGCTCCTTGTTAATGGCCTGCAGTTGTTCGAGTGGAACAGCTGTCGGAAGTGTCGTTGGATCGATCAGATCTCCAAAATGCTCACTGAAATTGTTTTCCTTGCCATTACCTTCGTTGTTCTTCACTTGATCATAAGCATCCTGCATGACCTTCAACGCATCCTGCTTCATCTGGGTCGGCTGATCCTGTGCGACAACACCTTCATTTTTTAGCTTATTCGCATAAATTTCACTTACAGTCGGATGTTTATGCACTTTATTGTACATAATCGGCTGTGTCGCTTCCGGATCATCGGTTTCGTTATGTCCATAACGGCGATACCCAACCAGATCGATCAGAAAATCCTTTTTGAAACGGATACGGTATTCGCTAGCCAATCGAATGGCCGCTACGCAAGCCTCTGGATCATCGGCATTAACATGGACAATCGGCATTTCAAAACCTTTGGCCAAATCACTGGCATAATGAGTTGAGCGTGAATCGGAGCTCTCGGTCGTAAAGCCCAACCGGTTGTTCGCAATAATATGAATCGTGCCTCCATTGCTGTAGCCCGACAAATTATTGAAGTTCAAGGTTTCAGCAACAACGCCTTCACCCGGGAAAGCTGCATCGCCATGGATTAAGACCGTAACCGCTTTGCTAACATCCTGTTCAGGGAATCCCGGTAAGCTGCGATCATCCTGAGCGGCACGTGTAAAGCCCTCAACAACCGGATTGACATATTCCAGATGACTTGGATTGTTCGCCAGCGTCAAGCGGGTCTCGCCCTTCTCGCCGTCCGTTACCGAACGATAAGCACCTAAATGATATTTAACATCACCTGTCCAGCCAAAATTGATTCCCATGGAGCCCTCGGAAGGAATCAAATCTTTGTTCGGTGAATGATGGAACTCTGAAAAAATCTTGCTATAAGGCTTGCCAAGCACATGTGTAAGTACATTCAATCTGCCGCGATGTGCCATTCCCATCAGAATATGGCTGGCTCCATCCTTTGTAAAGCGGTTGACAATCTCATCAACAACCGGTACGAGAACATCCAGACCCTCTATGGAAAAACGTTTTTGTCCAACAAAGGTCCTTTGCAGGAAATGCTCAAACTGCTCAACTTGAATTAATCGCTTCAAAAGCGACTTGCGTTCTTCCACGGCGAGCGGCGCGGGCCATGTATTCGACTCCACCTGCTTGTTGAGCCATTCCCGCTCCTCTTGCTCATGGACGTGACTGAATTCATAGGCGATCGTTTTCGTATATATTTCACGCAGACGCTGGATCGCATCCAAGCCGCTTACGACAGCACCCTGCGCGTTTTCCCAAATCAGGGATGCCGAAATTTCTTTTAAATCCGCTTCGCTCAAATCATAAGTAGCCGATTCCAAAATTCTTGTATCCGACGGTGCACGCAAGCCTAACGGATCTGTATCTGCAGCCAAATGCCCATAGGTACGAATATTCCAAACCAATCTGTCAGCGGCAACCACTTTTCTCATTAACGCCAATTGATCTTCCTGAGAGGTGCCCGATTGCACGGGTGCTCTTGAAGGAACGCTTGCTGAATCATGTTCAGCATGAATTGCAGACTCAGATGGTGGCGCTCCAAAAAGATCGAACAGTTCCCGGAAGGTAGCCTCCACGGAATCAGGATCGATTACGTATTGATCATATTGTTCATACAGGTAACCCAGGTTGGGACCAAAGTAGGCCTCCCACGGCCCGCGCTTCGTTTCGCCAGGTGTCATTGACATATCTCTCCACTCCAATGTTTATTAGAAACAAAAAGCTGCTTACTTAAAAGACTCAATACCCTATATTAACCCCATATGAGGGAAGTTAATAACTTGAACAAAGCATTGTGCACATATATTAAATTATAAGCGTTATTTCCATATCGTAAATTGCTTAATTTATATTACACCAATCTAATCTTGATATCAATTATTACTGGATTTCATTCCCATTTATTAACAAACAATCCGTTACTGCAACTTCCTACAGAATTAAGCGTCTAATCGATGAAGCCATATACATGCCTATACAATTTAGAAATATAAAATAGAGGAGCGGTTCTGTGAAGCATGTATTTAAATTCAAGCTGATGCCGCTGCTCCTGATTGTCCTTGCACCCGTCTGTTGGATTGTCGGCGTGGATGCGTATGTCAAAAGCAAAGCCTCGCCCTACATTTACCAGACCCAGGATGCCCCATCGGCAGATGTGATCGTTGTGCTTGGAGCAAGAGTATATCCTAACGGTTCGGTTTCGACGATTCTCGCTGACCGTCTGCAAGCTGCGCTAGAGCTTAAAAATGCCGGTAAATCGGATCGGTTCCTTGTAAGCGGTGATCACGGGCAAATCGATTATGACGAGGTTAATGCCATGCGCAGTTTTTTGGAGGAACGGGATGTGCAGCCTCAAAATATTTTTATGGACCATGCCGGCTTCAGCACTTATGAGAGTATGTATCGTGCGCGTGATATTTTCCAGGCACACAAGGTGCTGATCGTTACTCAGCAATATCATCTGATGCGCGCTGTCTATACTGCCCGACAAATGGGCTTGGACGCTTACGGTGTTGCTTCGGACAAGCAGGAATACCCGAATATGACGCGTAATCGCTTGCGTGAGGTGCTGGCGAGAAACAAGGATTTTGCCTATGTGAATCTGCTCCATCCCAAACCAACCTATCTCGGTAATCCAATTCCTATTACAAGTGATGGACGATTGACCGCAAACGGACTTTAATTATTACCATAAACACCACAAGAACAACGGCTTATTTGTCGGCAAATAAGCAACACAATAAGGCAGATCCAGGGGATCTGCCTTATTGCTGTCCTAGTATATGTTATATACTAGCGTTCAGTATACAACCAACCCGCCTGCTTGCACAATGCGCTTCACATAATCGCCATAAATACGCTTTGATCTTGCAGGTAACCGTTAGTTGATCATCATACTATTGAACTCAACCCTGAAATCAAGCTAAAGCAGACTTCAGATCCTCGTTCGAATTTGCCCACATTTCGGGGTTATATTCCATCAGCAGCTTCTTCAAAGCCGCTTTCTCCTGATCACCCAAATTGTCAAGCATGATGCGGCGTTTCAGCGCATAGTCCATCCGGTTAACGTGATCGGCAAGGATTTTCCAGCCGCGCCGCGCTTCCCTGTCTACCAGCATTTCACACGAGGTCACACCAGCGTAATACATACCCTCTTCCTTGCGGTCTGCGGCCACCCACACAATCCAGCTGGAGACACCATTTGGCACATCCTCCTTGTTAACAGAGAATTTGATGCCCTTCTCCACCTTGCTCTTGGCATGCAGCGCCCCCATATCGAGATACGCTTCGCCTTCTTCAATGATAACGCTCGACATCTGGCTTAAATTAATCGCTCCTGCTCCAAAGCCGCGATGCTCTACCTTGCCGCTGACGATATTCAGTGCCAGCTTCTTCGGCTTATCCGCAGGCTGTGCTGCAGCCTGCTCCTGAGGTTGATCTTTATTTATATCCATGAAAGGCACCATCCTATTACAAATAAAGTTTGTCTTACTTGTTTATTTTAGCTAATAATCCTCGTTTTGCAAACATATACATGCTGTAGATGCTTGTCAACGGGGTGAAAATGAGATGAAGAAACAATTTGGCAGCCGCGCTGCGCAATGGTGCTTACTTATTGTACTAGCTTGTGGACTCACATGGGGCAGCTATGCTCTGCAAAACAACAGCCCCAACGTACAAAATCAGCCGAAGGCCCTATCTGCCTCGGCCCTGCTCTCAGCGATGGCCGAAGAACCGACCGCACCACCCCAGTCAACCCCTGCGCCGCCAAGTCTGCCGGCCAAGCCTGTGGAAACACCAGCCCCAAGACCGCTCAGTAACCGCATCGTGGAGTATCACATGAATGTTCAGCTGGACGCCCAGAGCAAGCTGCTCTCAGGAACACAATCGTTAACCTGGAAAAACCCCGGCTCGCAGCCGGTACAGGAGCTGTATTTCCATATGTATCCCAACGCATTCAGCTCTAAAAAATCGACCTTCATGAAAGAATCAGGAGGCAAGCTGCGTGACGATACAAGCAAGGAAGGCAGCTATGGCGGCATGGAAATCAGTTCCATCAAGACACTCGATGGCGAAGAGCTCATTGGAAGCCTACAGTACGTCCAGCCCGATGATGGCAACAAAGAAGACCGCTCACTCATGAAGATCACACTGCCTAAAGCAATCAAACCTGGACAAAAGATAACACTCGAAGGCGTATTTTCCGTCAAGCTACCGGCCGTATTTGCACGTATGGGTTATGCGGATGACTTCGTGATGGCAGGGCAATGGTTTCCCAAAGTAGCGGTTTACGAGCCGGAGGGACGGCGAGGCCGCACAGCAGAAGGCTGGAATCTCCATCAATACCATGGCAATTCGGAGTTTTACGCTGATTTCGGTATTTATGACGTTCGCATTCAGGTGCCCTCCAGCTATACGGTAGCTGCAACCGGTTTTCCGCTCAAGCCGCCTGTGGACGATGGCAAAACCAAAACTTATGCGTTCTACGCAGATGATGTGCATGATTTTGCCTGGTCGGCTTCACCACATTTTATTTATTACGAGGAGCCGTACGCTACATCTCAGATTCCTGGGGTACGCATCAAGCTGTATCTGGACCCCAAGCACGAGGAGCTAAAAGGACGCTATATGACCGCAGCCAAGAAAGCGCTGGCCCGCTATTCACAGTGGTATGGCAGCTATCCTTACTCGACGCTCTCCATCGTCGTACCACCCGAGAACGCCAATGGTGCAGGTGGCATGGAATATCCGACACTGGTTACAGGCTGGGGAGCTTCCGAGGATCAGCCGGACCTTGATCTGGAGCGCGTTATCGTGCATGAGATCGGCCATCAGTTCTGGTACGGGATGGTAGCCAGCAACGAGTTCGAGGAAGCCTGGCTTGATGAAGGCTTTACCTCCTATGCCGAGGATAAGCTGATGGAGCAGGAATACGGAGTCAAGCCTAATCTGACACTGGAAGCCAGCTATATTACCAATCCCAAGTCACTGAAGCTTGACTCCTGGAGCTATGGGAAACATGAGGCCTACGCAGAAAATGTATACACGCGCGCCAAGCTCGTGCTTCGTGCAATCGAAGCCCAAATCGGCAGCGAGATGATGCAGCGGACTTTAAAATCTTATTTTCAAAGCTGGAAGTTCAAACATCCGACCACATCCGATTTTCAAAAAACACTTGAGGATACAACCAAAAAGAGCTGGGCTCAGTTTTTTGACGAATTCGTCTATGGTGGACAAATGGTCGATTACGCCATAACAGGGATTCATACGAAACAAATCATCGCTGACGGACAACCGCTCTATGAAAATACGGTCAGGATTCAAAAGTATGGCGGAACTTATCATCAGGTACCGATCCGGTTCCATTTTGCAGATGGCTCACAGATCGATCGACTCTGGGATGGCATCGATGGTGACGTTACGTTCAAACTGCAGCATCCGACACAGCTGCAATGGGCAGTTATTGACCCTCAGCATACCCTTGTATTGGAAAACAAACGTATGAACAGCTTTATGAAAACCGACGTGGACTCAAAGCTTGTGATGCGCCTGCAGACAGGTATCGTCAAATTAATCGAGACCTTGCTGGACGGGGTCGCTTGGTGAGGAGGCACAAAGGATGTGGAAGCTGCTAAAATCCGGTTTAATGAAAGCTTGGAATCAGCCTTTTGCCGTCTGTGCAATGTTTACTTATAATTTGTTGTGGGGCCTGATCCTGTATACTGCAGTTCGCTCGATTGTCGTTCCGCTGCTGCACCGCTACCCCAGCCCTGAGCTGTCCCGTGAGGCGGTTCAATTATTTTGGCTGGAGGGGCAATTCCAAATTACAAAAACCGATCTGATCGTGCCATATCTATGGTGGGCACTCGTACTGCTGCTGATTCGCATGGTCCTGAGCCCGCTCCTGAGCGCTGGCATTTACTATTCGCTGGAGCATACGGAATTAAACGCTGGATATCGCTTTGTACGCGGAATCCGCAAGCTCGGTTTGCCCTTTCTTGGCTTGTATCTGCTGCAAATCGTGCTGACAGTCGCCCCCTTGTACCTATTGGGAACGAAAGTCATCGAGGGCTATCACTCCCATGCCTCCTTGACGGCTATCGGCTGGCATCTGCTGCCATGGCTTGGCATCTATATGGCTTATCTGATCCTGATACAAACCTTATTTATGTATATGCAGTTTGGGCTTGCCAGCGGCAAATCGGTTCTCATTTCTTGTCGGCTGCTCGTCCGCAATGTGCTTACCATCCTGCTGCTGGCTATCGTCACGGTGACAATCACCTTCGCCCTATCCGCTCTTGTGATGACCTCAGCTCTCGTATGGGCGGGCTTTGCCGCTCTCGTGCTGGTTCAGGCTTATCGGCTGCTTCATATGTTTTGCAAGATGTGGACGATCACCTCACAGCACGCCTTGTGGAACGCCAATCACGAATAAATCAGCCTTCTTGAGTTAGAAACTTTCCGTATTGTATCAAACGAACCTAAATAAGCCTCGCTGCCGCGTTTATAGAACGTGGCCGAGGTTTTTTCTTTGTAAATAAATAGTATGACTATAGTCCTGATTTCGTCAAAAAGACGCTTTTTTATTAATCAAATTCGACATAAATTTTACAAAATAAATAAAAAATATCGAATTTTATTGTTGGAATGCGTTTTCAATTTCAGCGCTGTATAGAGTCAAACCCATTCAAACCCTTGCTGTATAAGGTTTATAATGGATTTGAAGAAAGTTTCATGTTTCGACCATTAAATGTGTACATTTTGTGACTAAAGGAGGAATTTTAAGGTAAACGCCGAATTCGTATTAAGTGTAACAAAAAAACTATGCATTTGCCGAATTTCCGACATATTGGAAAACGGGGGATCCAATCTGGGTGAATTGATCTCGTTTCAGAGTGATCATAGGGAACCTTCAACCGAACCCTCAGCTAACCTCGTAGGCACCGGAAGGGGAAAATTTTTTGAAGAAGTTTTTTGGTATTGCATTAGGTCTAGCACTGTTTTGCAGTGTGCAAGTAGGCAGTGTTTTTGCCGAAACCCCTTTGAGCCAAGCTGTTAACGATGGCGTGGGTGCTCCTTACAAGTACGCTGGTACGACGAAGAACGGATTTGATTGCTCTGGTTACACAGCTTTCGTTTTTGCCAAATTGGATATCAAACTGCCGCACCAATCCAAAGGGCAAGCAGAAGTTGGTACAACAGTTGAAAAAGACGATCTGCGTCCTGGGGATCTTGTGTTTTTCAAGACAGACGGTGTAGGAATTTCTCATGTTGGCGTGTATGTTGGGGGCGGTAAGTTTTACCACTCAGCTACCAATATAGGCGTTACTGTCAACAAGCTTAATGAAAATTACTACTCCAAGTATTATGTTACCGCTAAACGTATTTTGTCTGACGAGCAGTACGAAGCTTTTATGTCAGATAATCAATAGAATGAAGTGAAAGAAACCTACTTTCTTACACCATACTTCTACAGTTGAGCGAACCATTTTGTATGGAGCCCTCAGTGCTTGCTTCCGTTACGCACCTCTTGCGTCGGACAAGGCTGCAGGGCTCTCTTCATTATATTACCCTCTATTACCCTACAAAATATCGGTTGAATCGCCTATCAAAAACAACTGTTCAATTATTCTGAATATTCCATTTATTATAACCATTACTTGCAGCGTGTCATTTCCAACATGCACCAAACGAGCTTCACTGCTGTTGTACAAAGCTGTAAACGAGGTGCCTATTCATGATTATTTTTTTACATCGCAAGGATCTGCGGGTGGACGATATGCTCGCCTTCAACTATATTCACGCTATGCACAAGCAAAGCCTGCATGTGCTCATTCTGGACCCCTTCCTGCTGGGGCATGAACGATATCTGGAGCACAGCGGCGTCAACTTTCTCCAGCATGCGGCACGGCTCAGACAGCTGTATCTGGACGCTGCCCAGCAGCTGCATATTGTGTATGGCGAGCCGTCTGCGGTACTGAGTACACTGCTGGCTGCACACCCCGTGGAGGAACTCGTATTTCACGAGGATAGCACCCCTTATGCCAAGCAAAGAGATCGGCTGCTTCGCGCGACTGCAGAGGCCGCAGGGGTGAACGTTACCTCCTTCGACGAGCAGGCGCTTCTGGACCTGCGAGACTTTCACCGATGGAGCGGACGCAGCGAGCCGTACAAGGTGTTTACGCCCTTTTACCGGAAGTGGAGCGATTATCGGCTCCGCTTCTATCGCCCGGCCGCAGGCGTGCATGTGAGCCAGCTTGCCACGGCCCCGCTGGCTCCTGATGCAGCCGCCGCGTATGCACTGCCGCCGCAGCTGGAGGCAGTGCTGGCCACAGGCTCCGCGGACGCCGCGGACGGGTGCGGGTCGGCGCCTGGGGCGCCCGACCCGCACAGCGTGCTGCGCAGCTTCCTCGCGGAGCGGCTAAGCGGCTACGCCGATGGGCGCGATCGCTTCGCGCGCGAGGCGACGAGCCGCTTGAGCCGGCACCTTAGCGTTGGCGCCATATCCGTGCGCACCGTCTACGAAGCGCTGCTGGAATCAGAGCAGCGCGAGGTCTGGTTGCGGCAGCTCGCCTGGCGCGACTTCTACATCTATCAGTCACGGCTTGATGGCGATTATTTTCATTACGAGAAAAAATATGATCTGTCACCGTTGGACAATCGCTATTTCCAGGCCTGGAGCGAAGCGCGTACCGGTATCCCGATTATCGATGCGGCCATGACAGAGCTCAATACAACAGGCTGGATGCCAAATCGACTGCGTATGGTAACCGCGATGTTTCTGACCAAAAACCTGCTCTGTCCGTTCACCTACGGAGAGCAATATTTTCGCTACAAGCTGAGCGATTATGACAATGTGCTGAACCGTGGAGGCTGGCTGTGGTGTGCTTCGCTTGGGTTTGATGCTGCACCATATTTTCGGATCATGAATCCCTCTACTCAATCCGCTGCACATGATCCTGGCGCAGATTACATTCGGCGCTGGCTGCCGGAGCTTGCAGGTTTATCCGACAAACAGATCCATCTGCCGCAGGCACATGCTCTTGTCGAGCTGACAGCCTCACGAGCCCGCGCTATCGAGGTTTATAAGGGGATCCTGCAAAGTGGGCGTAACTAAGAGGGTATGCCCGCTGCAGAGGCTTATCGAAGGAAAAGCGAGTACTATGTGAGGTTCATTGTCACCGATCGTGATATAATTGGAACATGGCAACTTATCTTGTTACGAGGAGTGAGTATGAATGAAAGCCATTCTTATCGACGACGAGCGGCCCGCGCTGCGGCAGCTGGAGCAGCTGCTTCAGGATGTTAACGGCATTCAAGTCACTGGTAAATTCCTGTCAGCAAAGGCGGGATTGGAGCATCTGGCTACTGAACAGACTGATGTTGTATTTCTCGATATTGGAATGCCTGAAATGAACGGCTTAACGGCTGCGGAATACATCCAACAAATTGACAATAATATCCAGATTGTATATATAACCGCCTATGCGCAATATGCACTCGAAGCCTTCGAGCTTCATGCGCTTGATTATTTGCTGAAGCCGGTCGATCCCGTCCGATTTTCCAAGACGCTGAATCGCATTCAGGCTTACACTCCGGTTAAAGAGCGCACTGTAAAGATACCAACCGACCCGGAACCTCTCGTATTTTGTTTTAACAATCTTGTCTTATCTCCTCATATTGACCCTAATGGCAAGGTGAAATGGAGAACAGCCAAAACCAAGGAGTTATTTGCCTTCCTGATTCATCATAAAGGCAACCGGATCGCCAAGGATGTGCTGCTTGAGGAGATCTGGCCCCACTTTACTCCTGACAAAGCCATGATTCATCTACATACCTCCATCTATCAGATTCGAAAAATTATCAAGCAATCCGGTCTGCCTACGACACTGGATTTTTCCTTAGAAAGCTACCGTCTGAATACCGACAATCTAGCGATCGATGTGGACTTTTTTGAAAACAAAATTGCGCCTATCGAAGGGCTGGATACACTGAACGAGAACCAATGGCGGCAAGCCGACCAAGCCTTAAAGCTATATACAGGCCATTATTTTGATGAGCAGGATTATCGTTGGGCCAAAGCGAGAAGAAATCAGCTGCTGCAGCGCTACCTGAACCTGACACTTAGAACCGCAGAGTATGAACTAGCCACAGGTCGTGAGCGTCAGGCAATCGGGAGGCTGGAACAGGCACAGGAGAAGGAACCGTATTCCGAGGAAATAACGGAGCTGCTAATGATGGGTCTAGCCAAGCTAAAAAATTACACGGCACTGCAAAACGTGTACGAATCGTTCGTCATGCTGCTGCGCAATGATTTGGACATCACCCCCCAGCCACAGCTGCGGGAGCGATATAATCAATTCATGAAAGAGGCTGAATGAAGCTCGAAGCTCACAGCTCTATATCCTTGATGTCAGGACCCTGCAGCGGTACTTCAAAGCTAATGGTTGTTCCCTGCTTCCACTCACTCTCGATCTTCAACCCTCTCCCGTAGAGCATGAGCAGCCGTTTATGTATGTTTTTCAGTCCGACTCCGCTGGAGCCATTGTCGGATAAGACAGCAGCCAGCTGCTCGGCTGAAATTCCGACGCCATTATCCGCAACAATCACCTTGATTCCCGTCTCCTGACTTTGGATGGTGATTTGAACCTTACCGCCTTCACTGCGCTGCATAATGCCATGTCTGACCGCATTTTCAACAATCGGCTGGATACAGAGCGGTGGAATCATGATGAAGCCTTGCTCGACAATATCGTATTGTACCTCCAGACGTTCCTCGAACCTGGCTTGTTCCAGATAGAGATAGGCCTGGACCAGCTCAAGCTCCTTATGAAGTGGAACCAGCTGATCACGGTTCTGAAAATCAAAGCTGCTGCGTAAATAACGGCTCAGTTCCAGGAGCAGCTGCATCGTTTTATTCGAATCCAGACGGCAAATGGCGATAATGGTATTAAGGGCATTGTATAGAAAATGCGGTTTGATTTGTGCTTGTAAAAAGGCCATCTCCGTACTAATCAAGGTCTGTACGGACTTGCGCAGCTCCAGCAAGGTGCGGACACGTGCTCTTAGCTCACCTGCATCCACAGGCTTCGTAAGAAAGTCATTTATTCCAGCACGGAAGCCTGCGACAATTTCCTCAGGACGGCTCCTCGCCGTTAACATAAGCACAGGCAGCTCAGAGAGCATGTACCGCTCACGTATCACTTGGCACAACTCAAGTCCGGATAACCCCGGCATCATCCAATCCGTTATAACCAGATCGATCTGCGGGTTGCGGCTCATGATATCGAGAGCTTGAGCTCCATGATGGGCGGCAAGCACACGATAGTTTTCCAGGGTCAGCAAGTTCATCAGCACCTGCAGATTGACAGGGTCATCGTCGACGATCAATACGGTTCCGTTGGTAAATTCATTCGACTGCACTCCCTCAACAAATACCTCTGCTGCTGCAGATATTTCAGTAAACACGATTTGCTGCTGCATTTTTTGTACTACTTCTGGCTTACCCAATGCTGCGGGAAGTGTGAAATAAAACAGCGATCCCACACCAGGCTCTGACTCTACCGCAAGCTTACCGCCACCGAGCTCAATCAGTTTTTTGGTAATATGCAGACCAAGGCCGGTTCCCATATACGCCTGACTGTCACCATCCGCAAGCTCGACGTATGGATTGAAAATATCGTCCAACCGATTTTTGGCAATCCCTTTTCCGGTATCAGAAACGTATATTTTCACCTCCCTGTCTTCCACCTCGGCATAAATCCGGATCTCTCCCTCTTGGGTAAACTTGACTGCGTTTCCGAGCAGGTTGTAGAGGATTTGCCTCAGTCTGTCTTCATCCGTATCCAACATCGGCAGGCCATCCGGCCACTGCTGCACAAATCGAATGTTTTTCCCGTCCCTGACATGATGTACCACTTCCAGCACCGATTGAACGACAGAAGGCAGATTTACCCTTTGACGCTGCATCTGCAGCTGCCCATTCTTCAGCTTGTTGAAATCAAGAATATCATTAATCAGGAATTTCAATCGTTGGCCCGTAGCCACAATCATCGATAAATGCCTGGCCTGCTCCGTGTTCAGTGGTCCCGCTACCCCACCAAGCAGCGAGTCTGCCATATTGACGATTCCATGCAACGGAGTTCTCAGCTCATGGGACGTACTGGCCATAAACTCATCCTTCATGTCGTCTAGGGTAAGCAGTTTGCGTGAAAGCTGTTCCACCTTGTTGAATAGGTTTGTGAACCGTTTGGCAAGCAGCAGGGCCTGCGCAAAAATAAAAACGAGAATTTCGTAAGGAAAGAAGATGTAATCCTCTAATGAGCCAAAAATATTGAACAAATTGATCGCCAGCATCATCAGGATGCTTTGCAAGCCTGCCAGTATAGCAAGTGAATTGTCCTCACCCAGCTTCAAGCCTTTTAGCATCAAATAAAGGATATAGCCCACACTAATAAAGCCGAACACATAATAAACAATTTCCCCCTCTGAAAACAGGCGGCTTGGTAAAAAAATCGCCTCAAGTGTCAATAAGGAGACAATCACCTTTAACCAAGGCATGATGGCACGTTGATGAAATCTCGGAAATAAACTGACTGTATATAAAATCAAGCAATAGTAGACAAATGTGGAGGCTATCAATTGAAGCTTCATGACCAACTCATAAGGAATAAAGGGCAGCTCCGCCAGAATCAGCTTCTCTCCATGGGTCAATACATACATAAGACCCCAAAAACAGAACGCACCGAGGTGCAGCAGGGAAGACTCCCTTTTACGCAAGCGGAATAACAGCATAAAATATACGGATAACATTAAAAACCCTGCTGTCGTAAGCAAATACCCAAAGATATGATATTCACGGTTTTTCAATATGGACGGCTGATCGCCAAACAAGAGCGGATAAATCATTCCACCCGAGGAATAGCTAAAATTGGACACCTGTACGACGATCTCAATTTCATTTCCATTAACGGCAAAAAAACGGACGTAAGGCACATTGTTCGGAGTGCTTTCCTCGGCGGTCAATCCAGGGATACCACTTGCGCCGATCAGTTGACCATTAACGAACAAGCGATTGGCCATACGGATGTTGACGGTCCGAATACCGTATATGGCAGACTCCTTGTGTGTTAGCACCAGGCGCAGTCGATAGGTACCTGCACCATCTGCAGTCGATTCATCCTGCTCGTTTTCCATATAATCATTCCACTTCCCAGGTACAGATACCATTTCGGTATGAACCGGCTTTTGCTTAGCTGCACTTGCCGATTCGCTAAAATCCGTGGGGGTCAGCAGCTGATTGCGATAGAATTCCCATTCACCGGTCAATTGAACTGGTCCATCAGTCGCAAAGTTCCATTCGCTCAAATCCATCCAACCCTTATTAGCTTGAGGATTGTTCTGGAAACTGTCCATATTGCGAATAACCCCATACAGCGGCAGCAGGGTAATGAATATAATCCCTAATAGCAAAGCAAACCCGTACTTCTTCATCCAGCCGCCCTCGCTTTATACATGTATGTGCTAAATCATATCACGAATTGCCAGAGAACGACATACAACCTCCCATGTCCGGCAGCATCCGGTTCGGAAGTTCTTATAGGCAAACCTGCTGCAAAAAACACAGAAGGGACTGCAGCAGACCGCTTAATTCGCAGCCTGTCACAGTCCCTAAGCCCACCTTCCGTGCGCCCCCTTGGTTGTTACTCTTCTCCTGTCGCTACCTTGTTCCCCTCATAGCTGATCCAGTCACTCCATGAGCCCGAATACAGCAGCACATTAGAGAACCCTGCTTCCTTAAGCGCCAGAACATTAGGGCAGGCTGTCACTCCCGATCCGCAGTACACGATAATCTCATCTGCAGACGCAAGATCGGCGAATCGTTCTTTTTGAGCGGCAGCATCCTTCCAGCCGCCCTGAGCATTCAGGCCCTGCTTCCAGAAGTAAGACTTCGCTCCCGGGATATGTCCGGCAACAGGGTCAATCGCTTCTTCGAGCCCAAGGTATCTTGGTTTCTCACGTGAATCAACCAGCACCGTACCCGGACGACCTATACGATTTTTGACATCCTCCATCTGAAGCAGAAATCCCTCTTGCAGCTTCCCTTCGTAGATCGTTGCATGCATCGCCGGAGGTTCATCGGTAACCGGGTAGCCCGCTTGCTTCCACATCGAGAAGGTTCCTTCCAATACATATACCTTCGAATGTCCCAAAGCCTGCAGCATCCACCATAAGCGGGAAGCCATTGCTCCGCCCTGATCATCATAAGCGATAACTGTCGATTCCGAATCAATACCAACCTCACCAAGCCGGTGCATAAAATCTTCCCAATTAGGCAGCGGGTGTCTGCCACCATGCTCGCCCTTGGGAGCGGATAAATCCTGCTCCAGATCCAGATAGACGGCTCCAGGAATATGATCGATGCCATAGGCAAGGCGTCCCGCTTCGGGTTGACCGAGAGTAAACCGGCAATCTACAATAACGATCTGTTCGTCCGTTCCATGCTCAAACAACCAATCCTGAGCAACGATATGCTGCATCCTCTTACACTTCCTTTATTTGTCTTTGTCTTCATCTTACCATTATATAGTCAAATATTACCATACTATTAATCAAGCAGGTCCACTACGCAACGCCTTAAGTCGACAGCTCGCAGGAATGCGGTTAAAATGGAGTGACCCTATACGATAAACATGATGTGCTCAGGTACATCGAAGGAGGCTCTCTATGGTCGCTCATATTGCACCCATGTTTCAGTTCATTCCCTTAACCGAAGCCCATTGCCATGATATATGTACCTGGTCTTATCCCATGCCTTACCATACGTACAACTGGCCTTCCTGGGAGACCATGCTTGCTCAGCAGGATGAATTTGCGGATGAGCAGCTTCGAGAGGAACAGTACCGTGCCATCGTAGACAAAAACGGCCTGATGTGGGGCTTTGTACAATTTTTCCCTATAGTAGGGGTTACCCGAATCGGACTGGGCATGCGTCCCGAATTATGTGGACAAGGTCACGGCGTCGCTTTTGTTCAAGCCATTACGGCCGAAGCCAGAAGAAGAACACCAGCCAACGAGATTGATCTGGAAGTGCTCGCCTGGAATGTTCGTGCTTATCGGGTGTATCAGCAAGCAGGTTATGAACAGACCGATACGTATACGAAGACGACACCTACAGGCAAGGAATTATTTTACTGTATGGTATGGAAGCCAAGAAAAACATAATCGCACATTAGCGTGCTATACAGGATTTGAACCAAGATCATGCTTGTTATGTTGCCTGGCCCATAGTCCCCATCTCGAAGGCAGTATCGAATCTAGCTGCAGCCGTAAAATCCAGCTCCGTTAATCCACCTGCGTTCCATGAAGTCAGACGCAGTGTTACCAGCTTATAATCAATGGCGATCATAGGGTGATGATTCAATTCCTTTTCGGCCATATTCGCCACTTCCTGAACAAACGCAATACCGTCGAGGAATCGGGAGAAACGATACTTTTTGGATATCCATTTACCATCCTCACGGCTCCACCCCTCCGCCTTTTCCAGTCTTTCTGTTACCGCTTCCTCCGACAGCTTGCTCATTCGTCTCCACCCTCTCACACTAAGTAAATGACATTAATTAGCGTTTCTTCGTGATAGATAACGATGACATGTTTCTCCTTATCGTGACTCAGCGTACATCTGCCCACAGGAATTTTGGGATCGGTACCCAGACCATAAAACAAATCGTCGGCCAAGGTCTGAATACATGCCCGCTGCTCTTCAGGCTCGAGCTCCTCCCATTCCCCTGCTGTCATCTCCAAAAAACTGTAGCACTCATCGATGCTAAGCAGCGCCTCTGTAAAATCACTAATGATATCCGGGTATTCACGGCCAAATTTAATGCCCACCTCTACCACTCCTTCGGGTTCACAACCACATGGAAATACTTACTAAACATTTTAACCCGAAAAAAGCTCTTCATGCAAATATCCAAATTAAGCATTTCGTTTCAAAATCTGTTACACTGTAAGGATAGACAAAAAGTTCGGAGGCGGGACGTTTCTTATGTTGAAGCTGCAAATTCCAAAAAACCGACTGAATTATTTAATAGAACGGATGCAGCAGGACTTCGAACTGTCGGCTCTGGAGCGCGGATGGCAGTATGTACACAAAGGGCGAGTGAAGGACATTGAGCTGCGTCACGGTATGGAGATTCATGCTCAAGCCCATGGTGCCGAGCTATATGAAGTCATTCTGGATCTTGAACAATTTGCCAAAAGCTCCTGCACCTGCCCCAAGGGGAAATACTGTCAGCATAAGGCAGCGGTTATTTTTGCGCTTTATGCGCCGTATGCCAGACCTGAGATCCTGCTGCAGCAGCTAAAACAGGCGATTCTGGTTAAAAGCCGTCAGCAGCAGACTCGGGCAGCCACAGGCTCCACCAAGGCTGAGAAAAAGGCCGATCGGCTGGAGACCCCGCAAGCGGACCAGCTGCCCGTTCAGTGGCAGCGTTTCTTTGACCAGCAATTTT
The DNA here is from genome assembly GCF_038000305.1 of Paenibacillus sp. FSL H8-0034. Taxonomy (NCBI): domain Bacteria; kingdom Bacillati; phylum Bacillota; class Bacilli; order Caryophanales; family Paenibacillaceae; genus Paenibacillus; species Paenibacillus sp. FSL H8-0034. Next base: position 629,226 of record NZ_JBBOBS010000001.1, on the reverse strand, counting down.
ATGGATATTCGTTATCTCAGCAAAATTCAATTGAATTGTTTTATCATGCTGCCCAGGACTCTTTGCGACCCATTGCAAATAAGTGGGAGACTTCCATACGGCAATTATTCGAGCTGCACGTCCTGTTATTTGTGATGCGTAAGGTCGAACAATTTATATTCGATTCCAAGACCTCCTATCTGGCCTCCTATATGGATTCCGGCAGCAAGATCATCGCCAAGCTTTGTCAGGAGCAGCTCGATTTGCTGCTGCCACAGATGGACTGCAAGCAAATCGCAAGCAGTTATCCGGAGGCACTCGATGAAACCCTGGCTCTGCTCGGTGAGCTTGCGCTCAATGGCAGCCCTTCTCCCATGCAATGGCTTGTCGTATACCGCAGCCTATGGTGGAAGCTTGAAGGCCAGCCGAAGCGGCTGGCCAAGGAACGCAAGAGGCTGGAGCAGTTGGCTGCCAAAGCGTCCGCTGCCAGCCAGACCGGGAAAAGCGAACCCAGCAATCGCGATTCCATATTGATGGCTTTGGCGCATTTCCAGGTCATGGAGCAGCGGGATGAAGATGCCAGAGCTCTGCTGTCACCGCTGGCCAAAAAAGAGGCACGCGATTTCTTCTTGTATTTACACCGATTTTATGAGGAGCAGCAATGGGAGCGCATGCTCGATTGGCTTCGCTGGCTGCTGCCAACGATCCAGCGGGCGCAGCAGGAGGAATTGCGCATATTTTGCACGTATTGGATGGAAGCCGTCAGTCGCCAGCCCGATGACAATGAATGGGTTGAGGTTATGGTTGCACTGCTGCCGCGAACCTACTATTTTTACACCTCCTATTTAATGAAATCAGAGCGCTTCAGGTCATGGGTCGATCTGCAAATTTCCAATCGCGTCTCTCCCATCGACCTGTACTCTGCGGACTTGAAGCTGGTGGAAGCGAAGAACCCCTCACTGCTGCTGCCTCTGTACCATCAGGCAGTAGAACGCTGCATTGCTGAGAAAAACCGGAATTCCTATAAGCTCGCGATGAAATATTTAAAAAAACTTCAAGCGTACTATACGAAGCTCAGCAAGCCCCAGGTCTGGGATGAATATATATATCTGCTCTCTACGCGATACTCCCGTCTACGCGCATTGCAAGAAGAGCTTCGGAAAGGGAAGTGGATTCCATGATAGAACCTTCTGCGATCACCATTCATATCCGCCCCATGACGCCTGCCGGTTTCTTCTTGTATGGTGCGCGTCCCAATGGCGGTATTTGTGACGCTTACGACTTGAAGCATCTGCTCTTCGCCTGGCATCAGCCCTCCTTTTATGGAACATTTATCGAGATCACCGAGTTTATGAACATGGAGGGGCTGCATCTGCCTGCTCTGACGGCGCTCGACTACTTCTGTAGTCCAAGCGCCGTCTCCCATACGAAGCTGGAATGGAACCGGGATCTGCGCGAGCTTATGCGTCTGGCCCCTCATGTGAAGGAGGCGCTGGTCCAGGGCCGCTGTATGCCGGATTTCACCAAATGGAAAGCTGGAGAGCTGAGCTGGAAGCTGGACCTTCCGGACACGATAGCTGCAGCCGCGTTAACACCGCTTGCTTCTGCATGGATTGATCAGCTCATCCCCGAATGGGGATTGGAGGATGGCGCTCTGCGCCAAAGCATTCTACAGCTGGAGCAGAACTATCCGCTGATGCTGCGCGGCAAGCTGCCCTCCGACATGTGGATGGATGAGGAGGACTGGCTTTTTTCGATCGGCTGGCAGACGGACGGCACTCCTTTTCGTACTTGTCTGCAGCTAAGCGAGCCCATCCATGGTCAGGGTGCCTGGCCTGTTCATGTAATTTTGCAGGATCGCTCCAATAAAGATCTGCTGCACGAAATTGATGCTACGGCTTTAGCTAATTTAGATGACATCCAACAAAGCAGTCGGGATAGTGCCAAAGACAAAGAGACGACCGGGAGCGAGAATGGCTCCGAGAGCATAACAGCAAGTTTAACGCCAAGCTCAACTATAAGCTCTGCTACAGATACTGCCAACGGCGCAACGTCTGACGGCCTTGTACCTGATCATGTCGCTGATTCCGTTCAGCCTGCACTCCCACCGACACTTGATCTGCTGCCCGAGGCTTGGCAGCCTCATCTGGCAAGAGCCGCAAGAGACCTGGCCAAGTGGCAGCGCATCGTCCCTGTGCTTCAGCAGCAAGACGAATCAGTCAGCGCCATACGCACCGAGCTCTCATCCGATGAAGCCTGGGAGCTGATGACCAAGGGGAGTCTGCGGCTGATGGAGGCCGGTTATTCTGTCTTTCTGCCTGCTTGGTGGGAACGTATTCGTCGTTTTCGACCACGACTTAAAGCCAAAATCAAATCTTCCGTCGGTACAGCACCGCAAGCGATGTTTGGGCTGCAGCAGCTAATGCAGTTCGACTGGAAAATTGCCCTTGGCGACATCGAGCTAACCGAGGAGGAATTCCGCGAGCTGCTGGCTGAGAAGCGCAGACTGGTGCAAATTCGCGGCCAATGGGTTCAATTGGACCCGGCGCATCTTGCTCAGCTGGAGCAGGTGATGAAGCAGGTGCACAAGAAGCAAGGTCTCACGCTGCGCGATGTGCTGGAGCTGCATTTGCTCGGCTCCTCCGCAGGTGAAGAAGATTTAGGGCTGCAGCGATCTCTGCAAATGGAGGTTGAGCTGAACGAGCAGCTGGAGGAAATGGCTCAGCTTCTCAACCACACGAAACGACCGCCGTTGATTGAACCTCCGGCCTCGTTTCAAGGGACTCTTCGTCCTTACCAGCTAGAAGGCATGTCCTGGCTGCTTTTCCTACGCCAAATCGGGTTGGGCGGCTGTCTGGCCGACGATATGGGGCTTGGGAAGACGATCCAGATGATTACTTATTTACTCAACATGGAAGAGTTAGAACCTAATCATGACACTTCGGCAGTGGTTAACCCTGACGAAACAGCAACCGAGCGTACGCCATCCTTACTCATCTGTCCAACATCTGTGTTGGGCAATTGGCAAAAGGAGCTGCAGCGGTTCGCACCCAAGCTGAAAATCCATCTCCATTACGGTCCCAATCGGGCCAAGGGGATGGCGTTTAAAGCTGCCTGCGAAGGCCATCATCTTGTGCTGACCACCTACACATTGTCTCACTTGGATGAGTCCGAGCTGACACAGTTCGAATGGAATTCGATCTGCCTGGACGAAGCTCAAAATATTAAAAATGCCTACACCAAGCAAGCGACTTCTATTCGCTCTCTCAAAGGTCGTCATCGGATCGCCATGACGGGAACACCCATCGAAAATCGCTTAACCGAGCTCTGGTCGATATTCGACTTCCTGAATCCAGGTTATCTCGGTTCGCTTCGGGATTTCACGCAGCGGTACGTCAACACGATTGAAAAATCGAATGATCCCGAGCTGGTAGAGAAGGTGCAGCGGCTAATTCGTCCCTTCCTGCTGCGCAGAGTGAAGAAGGATCCGGCGATTCAGCTCGATTTACCAGACAAGAACGAATACAAAACCTTCGTTGCCCTTACCGCGGAGCAAGGCATATTGTACGAGAACTATATTAAGGATATGTTTGAAAGACTGGACCGCTTAACAGCGATGGAACGAAGAGGATTAATTTTGGCAGCTTTAACAAAGCTGAAGCAAATTTGCAACCATCCCTCGCTCATGCTGAAAGAGGCAGCCAATTCACCTTGGCAGCAGCGCTCCAATAAGGTAGAGCGTCTGCTCGAAATGGTGCAGGAGCTGCGTCAAGAGGGAGATAAATGCCTCATCTTTACACAGTTCGTGGAAACGGGACATCTGCTTCAACGTATACTGGAGCAGGAGCTTGGGGAGCCTGTCATTTTCCTTCATGGCGGTACGCCCAAAGCAGGCAGAGACCGGATGATTGCCGAATTTCAAGGTGATGTACAAGAGGTGAAGGCACAGCCGGGCATTTTCTTGTTATCACTGAAGGCAGGCGGTACCGGACTGAATTTGACTGCTGCGAATCATGTGTTTCATTTTGACCGCTGGTGGAATCCGGCTGTTGAGAACCAGGCGACGGATCGGGCTTTCCGAATCGGCCAAACCCGTCATGTACAGGTGCATAAATTCGTCACCCTCGGCACTCTCGAAGAACGAATCGATGAAATGATTGAGAAAAAGCAGGAGCTAAGCCAGCAAATCGTCGGCAGTGGCGAGCAATGGATTACAGAAATGTCGACTACCGATCTAAAGGAGCTATTTTCCCTGCGCAGCGAGTGGCTGGAGGGCTAAAAGTCCACTGAAGATCGAGTGCAGTAGAACTTTTTCACCGGACTTCTCGGCACCTGCCTCCTTACACATTGAGATCCAGAAAAATATAATGAGTATCTCCAACAGGACAAGAAAAGGTTTGCATCAGTCTCGCTGTATCCAGATCGGTATATACCTGGGATAGCATACCTTGACGCTGGCTGTTCATCCGCATCATATTGGGAATAAAGTACGGGCGCCAAATCCAGTTAGAGCCTTGGAATTGCGCGTCCCGCTGCCACCCATCCTCCGCATGTCTTGTATAATTGGACGACACCTGTGATCCATCCTCGCGACATATATAAATGCGCATCACATTGTCATTCACATTCGTTAGCAAGCTCCCAATCATCGCATCCGCGTCGGCTGCCGATGAAATCATCATATCCGAATTTACCAGATCATTCAGACTTTCCTGTACGGCAAACAGCTCGCGATATCGCGTGATTTCGTGCTCCGTGTAGATTCGTATTTCTTCCTTCAACAGCGTCTCGTAAGCATCAACAGGCTGAAAGTCGGCACGGGCTTCAGAAAACAAAAAGCCTTGCACGTATCTGGCACCAGCCTTTAACGAATGGTATAAATCCTGCTTCGTTTCCACACCTTCGATGAGCAGCGAAGAACCCATTTGTGAAGACAAAATGGAGAATGAATTTAATAACGCTCTATATCCGACATGAAGGCCGCTTTTTTTTAACAGCTTCAAGTCGATCTTCAATATGTTCGGTTTAAAGGAAGCTATCCTGTCATAGTTGCTGTAACCGCTACCGATATCATCAATAGCAATCCGACAGCCTTGCTTGCGGTACACATCAATAATTTCCGATAACTCATCGAGCTTTCCGTGAAATTCTTCCTCCGTTACCTCGATCACCACACGCGATGGATCCAGGCCGTACTTTTCGACCAGCTGCAGCGTAGGAAGTATACCTGACTTCTTATATATTTTATAAATCCAGGATGGCTTCAAATTGATAAATAACAAAGATTCCCCTTCCGATTGCGCTAATGTCGATATCGCTTTTTCCCGCAGCATCCGATCTACCCGTAAATGGGTTTCTTCATCGATATCCGGGTTTTGAAAAAATGGGCCTAGGCTATGTACTTGGCCAGCTTGAACTCTGCGCCCGAGCGCCTCGTAGCCTATAATTTTTCTGGTTTGCAGGGAAAGAATGGGCTGAAAAAAAGGTCTCAGTTCATGTTCTTCTAATAAAAAGGAATCGGTTTGCAGCAACGCCATTCACCTCCTGCTGCCTCATGCGTTAGTTAAATGATACCATTCCTGACATCATTATAAAGCTATTGTAAGGCAGATTGGACAAAGTGGCAATTCTTTATTCATATTGGGGATGCATAGGCCCAAGGCTATCAATAAACCGCCCGGGACCAATTCGTCTGGGCGGCTTTTATCAAGTTTCTATGCGATTGGATTGCTGCACCACGGATCCGTTGGACTGTGTGAGATCCTACCCTTCCAATAGACGCACATCAACCGTAACATTCAGCTTTTGTTTAGCTGTACCACGGTACACACCCTTCACAGGAACAATATCCTTGTAATCGCGGCCATGCCCAAGCTTTACATAACGCCAATCCACTTCCGCATTATTGGTCGGATCGAAGCCCAGCCATCCTGTTCCCGGCACATGTACCTCGACCCAAGCATGGGAAGCCTGCTCAAAATCAGTGCTGCCGCCCTGCAGGTCGCCGACAAAATGATAGCCGCTCACATAGCGGGCCGGAATCCCCATACTGCGGCATACCGCAATCATCAGATGTGTGTAATCCTGACATACCCCACGACGCAGCCGAAGCGTATCACTGATCTGTGTATTGACATTGGTGGCATCAGGATCATAAATAAAATCACTGTTAATGCCTGACATGAGGGACATCGCCCATGCGTAGAACCCTTCCTCATCAACGGGATATTGGGTCGCATAAGCAAGAAGATCCTCGTTAATTTCCGTATAGGAGGTCGGCTGCAAAAACTCAATATAGCGGTTTTGCAAATGATCACCTTGCAGCAGCTCCAGCTGTCCCTTATATGGCAATCCGAACTTGGCGATCGAGCTTTGGTCCTGTGTCACTACAATCGCCTTCGTCTTGATCACCATTTCCTTATGGGGCTTGTTGATCGAGAACGAATGAACCCGATTACCGAAGTAATCCTCATACGTAAACAGGGAAGCGCTGGGCTCCGTGCTGACCTCATGGTGATAACAGGATTGACGATAATTGGTCCGCGGCGTCAACCGCAGCTCATTGACACTGTCCATGACCGACTCCAGGTACGAATACCGAGTGACATGGTTGATTTCGATCTTCATGCGCCGACCTCCTCCAATTGAAAAAAGGCAGCCGCCATCGTCCCTCCCAGTGCCAGACAGGAGCTCGTTAAATGGTCCAAAATAGCGGATACCCGCTCAGGCACAAAATCCTCGTCATCCAGACAAGCCAACTCTGCCTTCAGCTTGCCAACCTGACGGATCGCTTTCTCATGAGGAAGGTGCTGTCCGTAACCTTCCAGCTGGATGCCCTTCAAGTGCTGCTCCAGCTCTGTAAAAGAAAATTGAATCGATCGCGGAAAGCTGACGCTGTTAATCATAAATTCCATAATATGCCGCTCTGACATGCCATCTGCGTAAAATCGCCGAAAGGCTTGATAGCCGCTCACTGATTTCAGCACAGCCAGCATACTGGGGTATGGCGAAGCGGCCTCAACCGATAGGGTGCCTGTCACTGATTGCAGAATACGAACCGTATTCTCCGTTCGTTCCAGCAATCGTCCGCTTTCGATGAAATGCCATTCATTTTGCCGCTGCATGACGGAATGCTCAACACCTTGGAACATCGCCATGCGCTCTTTAATTTGTCTATAAAAAACATGGGGTGAATCTTTCATAATATCGTCCACCTGCTTTTCGCCGAGCCACAAGTAAAATGCATTAAGCACATCCCACATCTCGCTCGGCAGCTTCTCCCGCAGAGTGCGCAAATTATTTCTCGATTGGGCGACACAAGAAAATAAAGAATTCGGGTAGCCTCGATCCAAGGTGATAAAGGATAGCACATCTTTTTCGGTAAAGGCCTCAAATTGCTGCTCATACGCATAACGCGCACCAAGTGCATCAATGAGCCTTGCCCACTTATGCTCCTCATCCTGAAAGTCTGCAGTTTGTTGAATGTGATAATGCACGTCGATCAACCGAGCGTGGTTCTCCGCCCTTTCTACATAACGGCCTACCCAAAATAAAGCTTCTGCATTACGATTGAGCATAGACATCACCTTTCATCCTTGTCTATTTGTTAAGAGAGGCTGTTCAAAAAGTTCCCTTTTGATCTTACACTAAGAGAGTACCCAGGTATCCTTGCAGCCTCCTCCTTGCGACGAGTTCACAACCAATGAGCCTTCCTTTAATGCAACTCTCGTCAGTCCCCCAGGAATAATATGGGTGCTGTTGCTGCCCACCAACACGAATGCACGTAAATCGATATGACGCGGTACCATCCTGCCGTCGAGCATGACAGGTGCACGGGAGAGCTGCATCGTCGGCTGTGCAATATAACGACCGGGGTCACGTTTGATTTGTTCGGTAAATGCGGCAAGCTCCTGCTCACTGGCAGAAGGCCCGATCAGCATCCCATAACCGCCGGACAGCGATGTCTCCTTCACTACCATCTCATGCAGCCGATCAAGCACATAAGCCCTCTCGTCGGGACGATCCAGCAAATACGTAGGTACATTGGATAAAATCGGCTCTTCATTTAAATAGTAGCGAATCATGTCCGGCACATAAATATAGATCGCCTTGTCATCAGCTATGCCCGTTCCAGGCGCATTCGCGATGGCAATATTACCTGCACGGTAAGCATTCATAATACCAGCGACTCCAAGCACAGAATCAGCCTGAAAAGCTAGCGGGTCGAGATAATCGTCGTCAATACGCCGGTAGAGCACATCCACCTGTTGCAAGCCCTTCATGCTGCGAATGTAAATTTTGTGATCAATCGAAACCAGATCACGTCCCTCTACAAGATGAATACCCATCTGCTGTGCAAGGAAGGTGTGCTCGTAATAAGCGGAATTAAATTCACCAGGCGTTAATAAGGCAATAACCGGGTCTGCCTTGTGGGATGGGGCCAAGCTGCGTAAGGAAGACAGAAAATGATTCAGGCTGTGCTCCACATCCCTGATCGATGAAGAGAAAGCCAGTTCAGGGAACAGCTGGTTCATCACGGAACGGCTTTTGTATAAATAAGAGAAGCCCGAGGGCGAACGTAAATTATCCTCCAGTACGTAATAGCCGCCATCAGCATTACGAATCAGGTCAATCCCGGATGTCGTGATATATACGCCTCCAGGTACATCCACATTCATCATTTCCGGCCGAAAATATCGATTCGTCACAATCATTTTCCGAGGAATGATGCCGTCTGCTATAATCTCCTGCTTATGATACATATCATAAAGGAACATATTCAGCGCCTTAACCCTTTGCAGCAATCCTTTTTCCAGAACAGCCCATTCATCGCTCGGGATAATCCGCGGAATCATATCAAATGGAATGGTCCGTTCAAGCGGAAGGGTTTGCTCTGGCTGATACAGCGTAAATGTGATTCCTTCCTCCAGCATGCGCCGATCCATCGCCTTCTGCCTGGCGGCGAGCTCATCCCCATTCATACGCGAGAAGCAATTAAACGCTTGTGAGTAGTGGGAACGCACTGCAGATTCATGCTGAAACATCTCATCGTAAAAGGACTCCAGCGGATACGGAGTAGGGTGAGACCGATTGGCTAGCGTCATGTGATGTCCCGATTTTGCAAGTCTTGAAGGACTGCAAAATCAGTTCCCCCTCTCAAATTCTTAATATATGATAGAATAAATAACATATAAAGATAGATAAATCACTTATATCCGAATGTTTAACAGGTTTATACAGATTATCATACGCCTAGAGCTAAATTATGTCAATATACATAACATTAAATTAACAAAATTTTCATCTCGATTTGTATTACTTTACATTTGCCTTCTCGTAAAAAAAGCATGCCTGCTTATCCCGATTGTCAGGAATAAGCGGCATGCCCGCGTATCTTATAAATCTATCCATTATTACCCTATTTACGTCGAGTTTCTGTAAGTCGAAATTGATTAACCAGCTGCTGCAGGAAATCGGTAATGACCTCCACATAGTTAGAGGTATGGCGAACGTTGACAATATCCATCAACAGCTCCTGAACCTTACCTTCCACTTCGGTCGATATTTTGCGATTTTCCATGCTGACGTTGGCGATTTTCTCCATTAGACCTACCACTTCATCGACTACCTGTGTTTTTTGCTCATCCTCAGCATTGGCTCCACTCAATATTTGCGAAGCTGCCGCGACAAGCTGCGTACCTTCTTGTACTACCAGCGTACCTTCCTCCATCGAGGCAAAGGCTTCCTTCGCATTTTTGTATATGAGCTGAACCGTTTCATTAATCTCTTCTGTAGATTGGCGCGTTCGATCCGCCAGCTTACGAATTTCACCGGCCACAACCGCGAACCCCTTGCCGTGCTCCCCTACTCGAGCCGCTTCTATAGAAGCATTCAGCGACAGCAGATTGGTTTGGCTGGAAATTTCCTCAATGACCTGCAAAACGCTGCGAATTTGCTGCGTCGTTTCCATGAACGTCACAATAGTCCGGTTCGTTTCTGCTACTTTATTGGAGATTTGTCCCATCTTTTCGCCGATTCGCTCTACTTCCGTGTGAGCAACAGTAATTTGCTCGGATGCTTTGAGCTCCAGTGCCCGTAAGGTTCCCTGCATATCCCCGACAACATCCTTGGCAATATCGATATCTTTCAGCTGGCGGCGGATACTTCGTATCATGTCATGAATAATCCCGCTCATCCGCTCGGTCGAGCCTTCCGTACTGACGGTCGATTGATGCAGCACCTGCTGACTTGATAGCACCTCCGTGGCAGCTCGTTTCACCTGCAGCATGATCCCCTCCAATGAGTCGATCATGTTATTGATCCACATCGCCAGCTCCTTGGTCTCATCATGCGCAAATTGCCCATGGTCGAGCCGTTGTGTCAGATCACCTTTACCCTCTGCGTTGATGCGAATAAATTGGCTGATTTTTTGCAAATTATCCACGACTGGACTTGCCGCCTTCCTGTGCAGCGTAGCCATGACGATACAACCGTACAATAAGTTAAACACGGCCATAATACCAGCAGCAGCCAGCGTCGGCAGCTGTCCAAATAACAGGGTTATCAGTACTGTCGACAGAGCTGCATATCCAATAAGCAGGGGTACCTGCAGTCGGATCATTTTCCAGCGAACACTGCGAATTCGGTAAACTTCCTCCAAATCGCCTTCACACATCATCCCCCACACATCCGGACAATGCGGGAGCTGAAAGGTCACTCCTTTTCCTATGACAGGGATGTGCCGATAGTCAGAGTAACCAGGGAAAGCGACGAACAAATTGCTGCCATTGGCGATCGTATTGGCCACTCCGGGATGCAGCTTGCCTGTGGCCGGATCCGTGAACATAATTTCCAGCTCCGTATGCTCCTTAACCGACACGGTGCCCCAATTCGTCGTAACGCCATCCTTCAAGTTCTCCCCATGGGTAAACGTCCGGTCCTCAAAACGGCTTCGAGACAGCGCCGTACCCGGTGCGATCCGTTTATTCAGACCTGGACGAGCCATAAATATGTAATTATCACCTGAATCCGGGTAGACATGTCCCGATTCCCGCTGTATCAGGTCGCCGATTACATCATTGGGAACTCTGCCACAAAGCGCTCCCTTCCAAATCCCTCCCTTGATGATGGGGACGATATACAAGAGTGTCATTTTGTCATGAAAAGCAGAGGTACTTGGACCGATTTCCAAGGTCAACGGATCAGCAAACGGTCCATATAGACATTTGCTGCCTGCATGCGTATATTCAAGACCTGCCGAAATCACGCTGCTTGTACCATATCGGATACCTGTATGTGCGGAGTGTGATGAAAATACGACAGTTGCTTGCTCGTCCAGCAAAAAGATTTCAGATAAATCCATCGCTCTGCTGCGAGCTGCCGCAAACAGCTTGTCCATCGACAAAGCCCATCGCTCCACAGACTTGGTCCGATCCTCATCTATAAGCTCCATTTGCTCCAGCAACCGTTCCATATGAGACCAATATTCGACTGTCCAGCTTGTTAACAGCTCTTTACGCGTGTGAGCTATGCCTTCAAATATATCCTCCACATCCGCTTTTAACTCCCGATTCAATCGATAGGACCACCAGAGCGGCAAACCATTTTTAAATCCCAGCCAATCAAACATAAGCCTCTCCCCCATCCTTTGAAATCTACGCGACTTAAGTGTTAACAATTATAACACATCACTTGAATAGATGTGAGACCTATTTCCTATTTTCAACCAATTATATATGTATTTTCGTGTAGTTTGTGAGGTAAAATACCGTAAATGAGGTCAAAAAAACTCAAAACCTGTGTAATATGTGGAAAAGTACAAAAAAAAGCACCCAACCTCTTCAGGTCGGGTACACTGCGCTATTATCATTGAAAACCTAACGTCGCAAGGAAGGCCTTGAAACCCTTCAATCCAGCTTCGTCACACTTATATACCCCTGCATCCCTCAGCACTGCTGCGAACTTGTCGCCGACCGCCGCTTTCAGCACCTGCCTGGCTGCATCTGCCTGCATCGCCGTTCCATGAGCCTCCAGCAATTCACGAATCCAAGCGCAATGTTTATGCAGCAAATGCTCTGGATTTTCAGTAATCTGTTCATCAAAATCAAGCTCACCAGTCAATACTTGTTCCAACAGTGCGAGCTCATCCTGGAGACGTCCCGGCAGTACAGCGAGTCCCATCACTTCGATTAACCCGATATTTTCTTTTTTGACATGATGAAGCTCCTTGTGGGGATGGAAGATTCCGTCCGGATGCTCGTCACTGGTTCTGTTATTGCGGAGCACCAGATCAAGCTCATATTCGTTGCGCTCATTATTTCGTGCGATGGGCGTCACCGTATTATGGGGAATCGGGTTATCTGCTTGTTCGGTTTCTGTAAAGGCAATAATGTCATGATTCGGATCGCTGTAAGCCTTCCATTCGTTCAGAATCGTATCTGCCAGCTTAAGCAGCAGCAGCTTGTTATGACCGGATATGCGGATCACTGACATGGGCCATTTCACGATTCCGAGCCGCACGTTAGGGTATTCGGGATGGGTGAAGCTGTGCTCGACCGGCGCTTTTTCCATCGCAAACCGATGTCTGCCTCCCTGAAAATGATCATGGTTCAGAATAGAGCCTCCAACAATCGGTAAGTCCGCATTGGAACCAATAAAGTAATGAGGAAATTGATCAATAAAGTCAAACAGTCGGTAAAAGGTCGCCATCGACATTTTCATAGGCCGGTGCTCTTGATCGAAAATAATGCTGTGCTCATTGTAATACACATAGGGCGAGTACTGAAAGTACCAAGGGTCTCCGTCGAGCTTGAGCGGAATCACACGCAAATTTTGACGGGCCGGATGATTCAGCCTTCCAGGATAACCGACATTATCGATACAAAGCAGGCACTTCGGATAATCACTTTGCGGCACATTTTTGAGCATCGCAATTTCCTTCGGGTCCTTCTCCGGTTTGGACAAATTAATCGTAATTTCCAGATCCCCATAATCGGTTGGCGATAGCCAATATTGATTGCGGGCAATACGGTCCACACGAATATAGTTGGAATCGATACATTGTTTGTAAAAAGCGTCTGTTGCCTGCGTGACGCTACTCAGCTTGGCTGTCTTCCAGAAGGCACTTGCCACCTGCGATTGGCGTGGCATCAGAAAACCCATGATGCGGGCATCCAGCAGATCGCGCAGCGTCGTGTTGTTATCCGCTATAATTCCAAAAGCGGCTGCATAATCCAGGAGCGGCTCCAGCAGCTCAACGACTTTGGTAGTCGTCGTAGGCTCCACTTCGCCGCTGTACGGCTCATCAAGACGCAGCAGCTCCAGCAGTGAATTACGCGCATCATAGCAATCGAGCGGCTCCAATAGCCCCTGCTTGACACCAAATCCAAGCAGCTGCTCCACTGCATAAGCCACCGCTTGAACATCTTGTTTAGTTCCTTGTTTTACTTGAATCTGTTCTTCCACAGTCTGTTTCCTCCTGTTTCTCTATGCCGACTTTATTTCGCGTAGCCGCCAGGATGGTTTTGATGCCAAGTCCATGCTGTTTCAATGATCTGCTTCAGTTGGTCGTGCTTTGGCTTCCAACCGAGCTCTGCCCGTGCGCGCTCTGATGAGGCTACAAGCGCAGCCGGATCACCAGAACGACGCGCTTCGACAACAGCCGGAATCGGGTGACCGGTCACTTCACGAGCAATATCGATGACTTCCTTAACCGAGAATCCTGTACCATTACCAAGATTATACACGCTGCTCTCTCCGCCATTGCGCAGCTTTTCTACCGCCAATATGTGGGCGTCAGCCAAGTCGGTTACATGAATGTAATCACGGATACACGTACCATCGGAGGTAGCGTAATCATCGCCAAATATCGAAATATGTGGACGTTGGCCTAGAGCTACCTGCAAAATGATCGGTATCAGATGCGTCTCTGGCGTATGGTCCTCACCAATTCGGCCACTCGCATGAGCACCAGCCGCGTTAAAGTAACGCAGTGACACAAATTTAATTTGATGCGCCGTGTCGAACCAACGCATCATTTTTTCCATAGCCAGCTTCGTCTCACCGTACGCATTCGTAGGAAGGGTACGGTCGCTTTCGAGGATAGGTACATTTTCCGGCTCTCCGTAGGTTGCCGCAGTCGAGGAAAAGACGATTTTTTTGACGCCGTACTCGTTCATTTTTTCAAGCAGACATAATGTACCGAATACATTGTTTTGGTAATATTTTGCCGGGTTCTGCATGCTTTCACCCACTAAAGAATGAGCGGCGAAGTGGATGACGGCCTCGATCTGATTGTCCTGGAACACAGTATCCATAAACGCTGCGTCACGAATATCTCCTTCATACAGCTTGCCGCCCAGCACCGCCTCCCGGTGTCCCTGCTGCAAATTGTCGACCACGACTACGTCTTCGTTACGGGCAAGCAGCTCGGCTACGGCATGAGACCCGATGTATCCGGCTCCGCCTGTTACTAATATCGCCATTGTAGTTCCTCCTTAATATTAAGTGAAAAAATTATCCTCTAAGGGCAGATGAATGCGATCCACTGTGCGGACGAAGTATTCCTACGATCGCTGTTGATTCATCACTCCGTAATTTCCTTAACGCCATCGCCGATCGTACATACGTAGAAATCGGCGGTCAATCCGGTTTTTTCCTTATAATTCGTGCCTACCTGGTCAATGAAGGTATCCACGCTATCCTCATGCACAAGAGAAACTGTACAACCGCCGAAGCCCGCCCCGGTCATTCTTGAACCGAGCACCCCTGGCACCTTCAAAGCTTCCTCGACCATCGTATCCAGTTCAAGACCGGTAACTTCATAAAGATCGCGAAGCGAATTGTGGGAGCCAATCATCAGCTGCCCAAAGGCTTCCAAATCACCCTTCTCCAGCACTTTCATCGATTCCAGAACACGATCAATTTCTTCAACAACATGCTGCGCACGTCTGCGTACGGTTTCATCGGTAATCAGGTGCTGGTACTCATTGAATTGCTCCAGCGTCAGTTGACCGAGCAGCGTCAGCTGTGGGAACTGACCTTGCAGATCCGCAACCGCCTGTTCGCATTGAGAGCGCCTTTCGTTATACGCTGAATCGACAAGCCCACGTTTTTTGTTCGTGTTTCCGATAACCAGCTTATAGGCACCACTGTCAAACGGTACATGCTTGTACTCCAGCGTATCGCACATTAACAGAATGGCGTGATCCTGTTTACCCATAGCTACGGCAAATTGATCCATAATACCACAGTTCACACCCATAAATTGATTTTCAGCTCTCTGGGCCAGCAGCGCGATCTTCACTTTATCCGTCGGTTGGCCTTCCAGTGTTAACAATGCATACGCTGTAACAACCTCAATCGAGGCGGATGAGGATAGGCCAGAGCCATTCGGGATTGCACCGCTATATAAAATATCATAGCCGCCAAGCTCAATTCCCTGCTGCTGCAATTGGTCAATAATCCCCTTCGGATAGTTGATCCAGTCGTCTGCCTTGTCGAATACGATACCTTGAATGGAAATATGTTTGTGTTCAGGGAAATTCGTTGACGCAAACCCGAGCTGTGCATCCTGTCTTTTGCGAACCAGCATCGTCGTGCCGAAAGTAAGTGCAGCGGGAAATACGTAACCGCCGTTATAATCCGTATGCTCACCTATGAGATTAACTCTACCAGGAGCATGAAATACTCGGATAGCTTCATCGTCTTCACCGAATTTTTCAACAAATGTACGTTTCAATGCTTGTAGGTCTGCCATCATTACACCGCCTGTATCATAATGAGTAATTGTTGGTTCACTGCTGTCTGCTTCCTCTTTAGTATACGTCTGCGCTTTCTTTTTCACTATGGAGGGATGTTAGCAGGGCATGGAAAAATGTTAGATTTTTGTGCGTGTTAATGCATTGGATGAGCAAACTATTGTAAAATAAAAACTAGCGCAGGCATATTCAGCAGCACCATGAAACGAGGGATATCCGCATGACCAATGAAATCAAACGCACGGAAAGCTACTATGTTGTCTCCAATCCACAGCCATCGGAGCAGGACAATTTGGCTGTGCTGTTCACCGGCAGCAGTCAAACCAAGCCAGGACATAAGCCGGGACCGAAGGTGGTGGACTATTACCTGCTGCACTACATCCAATCAGGCTGCGGCACCTACACCTGTCAGGGCCATACATACCAGCTTGGACAGGGCGACAGCTTCCTGATTGAGCCCGGTAAACTGATCAGCTACGTGGCAGATGAAGCAGAACCTTGGCATTACCGCTGGCTGGCCTTTGAAGGGAGTCAAGCTGCTCAATTGCTGGAGAGCATTGGGCTGTCCTCACAACAGCCGATAGTCCATACCGGCGGCAAGCGTCATATCTCAGTCATTTATCATCAAGTGCAGGCCGCCTTCCAAGCCAGAGTGCCTCACGCCGGTCTGAAAGCAGTCGGGTATCTCCATCTGCTGCTGGCCGAATATGCACAGGCACTACAGCCCAAGCAGCAAAACGATCTTCATTTAACCGGCAGTGGCGAGCAGATCGCCCAGCAGGCACTTCATTACTTATCCAGCCAATATGCAGAGCCGATAACGATCGAACTGATGGCAGAGACGCTTGGCTACAATCGAGCTTATTTGTCGACATTGTTCAAGAAGCATACGGGCCTGACACCAGTCACCTTTTTGCTGCGGCTGCGAATTGACAAGGCTCGTCTGCTGCTGCGCGAACGCAAGGAGCTCACTGTCGAGCAGATTGCATCCTCTGTCGGCTTCCAGGACCCACTCTATTTCTCCAAGCAATTCAAGCGGCTGTACGGGATGTCGCCAACCGATTACCGAGATGCCATGAAACGGCTGTAATCCGCAAAGGCATTTGAACCTGCTCCAGCCAGCATTATTCAGCTAGTAGGTATCATCGGGAGAGCGCGCGTTCGCGGGATCCACTTCTCTCAGCGGCAGCACCAGGCAAATTTGCGCGCCATGTCCAGGCAGGCTCTCCGCCCAGATGCTGCCCCCATGAAATTCAACGATTTCCTTGGCAATCGCAAGCCCCAAGCCGCTGCCGCCCGCTGCAGAATTGCGAGACTTGTCTTTTTTGTAAAAACGGTCAAACACATACGGCAAATCATCCTGCTCGATTCCGCTTCCGGTATCCTGCACCTTCAGCATAAGGTCATGCTCATTCTCCTGCAGCAGCATTTGAATCAAACCCCCGGTCGATGTGTGCTTAATAGCGTTATGCACCAGATTCGTAAACACCTGATCCATCCGATTCACATCGATCATTAACACTCTCGACGGCAGCTCTGGCCCGTTCGTGCCGGTTGACCGGAACTCGAATTGCAAACCCGCGTTATGGACCTCTACGACATAACGTTCACTAAAATAAGTGACAAACTGCGCTATAGTCAGCTCCTGCATATAAAAGTCAATTTGCCGCGCCTCCAGCTTGGAGAGCTGGAACAAGTCGGTAATCAATCGATTCAAGCCCAGAATCCGACTCAGAATCAGCTTCAAATATTTGTCCTGCTGCTCCGTTCCAACCACAACACGATCAATCAATGCCTCTACATAGCCTTGAATCAGCGTCATCGGTGTGCCCAGGTCATGTGAAATGTTGCTTAAGAGATGACGGCGTGACGTTTCGAGCCGTGCCAGATCTTCATTCGTCCGGGCCAAGGTCAAATTCGACTGCTCCAGCTCGGCAGTTCGCTCCTTGATCCGGTACTCCAGCCGCATGTTCAGATCGCGAAGCTCACGGGATAAGGTTTCTACGGAAGCAAACGCCTGAACCGACTTCATACTGATTACAAAGGAAGCCATAAAAATAACACAGAACAGGCCCACCGGTGAAATGCCCCCAAAACCGATCCATTGATCGTACTCAGCCGCATCTATCACCGCCATGATCATATAGATGATGACACCCGATAAAATGAGGCGGGCGCCTTCTCTTTTTGCCGCAAAAGCTCTAATTAAAGTAATAATCAGACACACACACACGGCAGCGTTTAACCATTGATAAACCATAACCATAGAAGTAAACACATATGGAGGCGCCAGCAAAGTAGCGACTGTAAACAGGGCACAGCTATAAAGGGTAAATTGCACAATAGCCCTGCTGGTTTCCTTGCGATATAATGAATAACAAAATACGAGTGCGGCAGCCGTGCTTAAATAAAAGCACACATATTCCAAACGCATGCTTGTCACCCAATTCAGCCGGGGGAACAGCTTAAACATGGCTCCTTCGCCCACCAACATCGTGTGGATACCAACCAATAAACAAAACAAACCCAAATATAAGGGGCTTTTTTCCTTCATGCGGATCAAAAAAAGACCCAAATTATAAAATCCCATTAAGAGCAGGCTGCCGACCAGCAGCATATCGAGGCCCATCAGCCGATCATGAAAGCCTACCATTTGCCTGGCTTCACCTAACATCAGTTCACTCTCAATGCCGCCATACCGATGGTCAAAGTTCGATACCTGAATCACGATATCCAGCTTATCCGCACCTGCCTGGGGAAAAAGCACAAGCTGCGGGTAATTAACCGGAGTTGAAGTGTCACGATCGAGACCTACCCTGCCACCGTAAGCGACGAATTGCCCATTAATCCACATTCGATAAGCGGTACGGATCATCGGCAGCTCCACGGCAAGCACACGGGAGGACGGATTCAGCTGTACCTCAAGATGGAAGGTTGCAACCCCCATTCCGGATATCCGCTTTCCATCCACCTCCTGTCCGTTCCATGCCTGCGGCAGGTTGATCCACTGTCTAAGCCGTTCCTGATCTTGCAGTGCGGCGATTTGCTTGGGATTCAGCAGCTGATCCCAATAAAATTCCCATTGCCCGTTTAACGTAGCAATACCATTATTGCCAAAACTCCACTCACGTAAATTTTGTACGCCTTGAACAGCCTCCCACCCACTCACAGTCCTGGAAGACGATGAAGACTTGTCAGCCTCACAGCCGCTTGTACTTAATAAAAGGATGGCACAAAGGACAAGAGTCCATATATAATAAAGATAATATCTGGGAATCCATACCACTTACTTTCCGTAAAATTTTGAAAATCACAGAAGGGCAGCTTCGACGTACACAAGGAGGATCTTATGGCAGGAGAAAAAATTTTACTCGTCGATGACGAGCCGGAAATCGTTGAGTTAATACAAATGTACTTGATCAAAGAAGGCTATAAAGTACAAAGCACGCACAATGGCCCAAGCGTATTTGAGTATATGGAGCAGTTCGCTCCGGACCTGATTATATTGGATATTTTGCTGCCGGGTATGGATGGTATCGAAATTTGTCGACAGCTTCGCCAGACGAGCAACGTCCCGATTTTATTCATCTCCTGTAAAAAAGAAGATGCCGACATTATCCTCGGTCTCGGCACCGGTGGTGACGATTATATGACCAAGCCCTTCAGTCCCAGCCAACTGGTAGCCCGTGTCAAGGCTCATCTGCGGCGCAAGCAGCTATCCGATCAGCAACAGGAGGATTCACAACAGCTATGCTTTCCCGGTCTCGAAATTGATCTGCTGACCCGCAATGTATGGACAAGCGGGACGCTCGCACCCATATCATCCAAGGAATTCGATTTGCTGGCGCTGCTAGCCAAAAAGCCGAATAAAGTCATCCCGATTGAGCATCTTTATAAAAAAACATGGGGTATGGACAGCAACGGCGATACCCGAACACTGCTTGTACATATTAGCAACCTCCGCAAGAAAATTGAACCCAATCCGGCTGAGCCTACTTACGTACAAACAGTGCGCGGTGTCGGCTATAAATTCAACAGCAATTTGTAAATGATGCGGTTATAAACGACTAGCTGTATGCACCGAACTGCCTATTGCTAAATAAACATTTATTTTCGGTCGTAGGCGATACGCTGCAGCAGCTCATCCATTTCCTGATTCGTTAGGTCACGCCACTGCCCAACCCCGATCCCTTCAAGCAGGATGTTCATAATCCGAACTCGTTTTAATTTTCTAACCTCATAGCCTAATGCCGAGCACATCCGGCGAATTTGTCGATTCAAGCCCTGCTTCAATATAATCCTGAAGGTTCTTGTCTCCAGTTGGTCTATAGTGCAAGGATTCGTCATGGTGCCAAGAATCCTTACGCCACCAGCCATTCCTTGTAAGAACATCGAGCTGATCGGCTTGTCTACTGTCACGATATACTCTTTTTCGTGATCGTTTTCTGCACGCAAAATTTTGTTGACGATGTCCCCATCATTCGTAAGCAGTATCAGGCCTTCCGAATCCTTATCCAGCCGACCGATTGGAAAAATACGTTCCGGATGCCCGACAAAATCGACGATATTGCCCTTGATATGCAGCTCTGTCGTACACGTAATCCCAACCGGCTTGTTCAAGGCGATATACACAGGCGGCTTCTTGGCAAGCACTGGACGCCCGTCCACACATACCTGATCTCCATCTTGGACCTGACTACCCAGCTCAGCCAGCTTGCCGTTGATCGTCACACGCTGCTCTTCAACCAATTTGTCAACGGCACGACGCGAGCAAAAGCCTGTTTCACTAATAAATTTATTAATTCTCATCTATGTCACTCCACTTGTTAATAAACTCCATCCATTATACCACGTCCCCTTCTCCGAGCAATAAACTCCCCAGTCTTATCGATTTTCGAGCTGCATCGAGCATACCCAACGTACCGGATAGTGCTGAAAAGGCGTCCTTACTGCGAATTACTTAGTACTGGCAGACTCAGCTGTCAGCCATAAACTATACATCCCGAATCGTCAGGACAGCCGTTTCAATCGGCATGGTGCTCTCGGTCATTTCCCTCATATCCTTTAAACGAACCTGACCTTGGACCGCCTCATCCTCACCTATCAAAATGACGTACCGGATTCCTTTGGACGCTGCGGAGGTGAGCGACTTTTTCAGCTTACGCCCGCTGGCATCCACGCGAGTACGAATCTCTGCGGACCGCAGCTTCGTGGCTGCTTGCAGGGCAAGAGATGTTTGCTCCTTTCCTAAAGGCAAGACGAGCACATAACTGGGTGCGATAGGCATTTCCTTTTCCAGCAGCAGTTCCATAATCGATTCCATGCCAAAGGAGAGACCTACAGCCGGATAACGAAGATCCTCCCTGCCGACAAGGTGCCCGATAATATCATCATAACGTCCACCACTACCGAGGCTGGACCCATACAAACCGGTTTTATCAAAAATCTCATACACTGTACCTGTATAAAACGATAAACCCCGTGATAAAAAAGGGTCAAATCTGCAGCTGCTACCCAATCCGGTCTCATCAATAAGAGCTTGAAGCGCAGCAGCCTCCTCCGCACCGCGGCTGGACCCGAGGTCAAATTGTGCGGTAAGCTGCCCCAAGGTTGAGTTATCCATACTGATCAATCCGATGATGTTACGTGTGACACCGTCATCCAAGCCCTTGGTGCTCAACTCTGCCTGAACGCCTTCTCGACCCATCTTGGCGATTTTATCCAATGTCAGCATCACTGATAATCGTTCATCCCCAGAAGTCACCCCCAAACGAGCCAGCAGCTCACTCAGAAACTGCCGATTGTTCCAGGTAATCACCACCTCCATGCCCAATTGCCGAAAAACCGTTGCCGCAAGCTGCATCAGCTCCGCCTCTGCCTCCGGTCCCTGAATACCAACTACGTCTGCATCACACTGAATAAATTCACGCAGCCGTCCCCGTTTGACGGGACCATCCCGGAATACTTTGCCGATCTCATACCTTTTAAAAGGGATTTCAAGTCCCGGGTTCAAAGCGACTACCTTGGCAAAGGGAATCGTGAGATCATAGCGGAGTCCCAGCTGCCGATTCCCCTGATCACTCAATTGATACATTTCTTTGAGGATTTCATCGCCTCCGGCATATTTGGATGCCAGCAGCTCCTGCTCGTTTAAAACGGGGGTTTCCATGGAATCAAAGTCATACAGCTCAAAGTTGGTTTCAATAACCGACTGCACCTTTTTGCGAAGTGCCTGCTCTGCACCTACATAATCAAACGTTCCTTTTACATTTTGCATACAGGAATCACATCTCCTTCATTCGTTTATGGAAAAGAAAACAAAAAAACGCGCAGGACCTCTGGTCCCGCGCGCCTTGTATGTCGCAGGGAGGCCAACGCGATTAGCGCTAGCCCTCCCTGTTATTGTAACAGGTGTGCTAACGCCGCTTGTGATGATGAAGTTGTGAGATCCAACATGTATACATAGACATAGGTATTCTCTCCTTCAACGTATTGAGATTGATTATAGCGGAGTCAATTATTTTATGCAACTGTAAACAAATAGGTGTGGTTGGCTGCAATGAATACAGTGAACGCAGGAAGACCTTTTCTGGCTTCAGCCAATTGTCTGTGTCCAGAAAAAGTGCTCCCGCTCGGTTTACCTGGTTATCTATCCAAGCTATCCTGATGAGTATGTGCTTTATTTACTGTTTATTGTCCACTTTCTTCATGACGTTACCCGCTTGGTTAACTCGGCCAGCACCAACCGCGATACTGGCAGCTGGATCGATATTTTTGATAATCGCCTTCAACCTCATCACATCCAGGAAATGCACGGTATACATCAGAAATTGGGGAGGTCGTGTGGCTGGCTCCCACATAGGTTGTGCGCCAGTCCCTTGAGCCGGGCTTACACTGCTTACTTTCAGCTCTACAGGATCATCAATCTTACGGAACCGGAGTTGGATTGCCCGTTCAATTTCTTCACCGCGTCTGCTCATGATGCATAACGTTCGGTAAGGAAGCAGCCCATGAATGCCACGAATCGAAACATGCAGCATTTCAAACGCCAGTATATAGGCAATAATGGAGTACATCGCCTGCTGCCAACCGAATATGAATCCCGCCACTGTTAAGATGCCGCAGTTCATCATCATGATCACGTTCTCTGGAGACAACAACCCGCGATGTCTGGCCAAATATCTTTCGTTCATTTCCAGGGTATCCAAGGTGCCCCCGTAGCGGACAACCATGCCGATCCCCAAACCCAAGCACAAACCACCACATACCGCAGCCGACAAGCTGTTGTCCAATAATGCCGGTACAGGATAGAGAACGATCGAGCTTAGCGAAAGTACGATGATCCCAAGCAGAGTCATGATCGTAAACTCCAAACGTATATGACGGTAAGCAATAACAATGAATGGCAAATTAAATAAGAACAGCAGTAACCCAATCCGCATTTCCGTCATATGGGACAAAAGCGCTGAAATCCCTGTCATGCCTCCAACGACAATTTTATTCGGTATCAGGAAAAGCTCCAACCCAATAGAGGCCAGAATACCTCCCAGAATCACAATCAGGATATGAGTCCCCCGTTGGCGAGATCTCGCAGACTTGCCCCTAGCAGCAAACTGTACATGGTTGATCGCAGCACGTAGCATGTTTAGTTCCTCCTCTTTCACTTTGAAATCCAAGCCTTGACAGCCGGTTCCGAGCTAGCGTTTCAGAACATCAATTTACATAGCTTAATCCTGGACTACCGTGCTAATTTTCTTTTTGGACCTCTCCTTGAATTTAAATATTTTGTCGAGAAACGTATAGATATGCTTGCTCTCTTTGGACAATAACGGCCCTAAAATCGCCATAATGAGTACGTATAACGCGGCGAAGGATTGGAGAACCGGCATTAACCCGCCTGCTTTGGCCAAATTAGCCATGATGATCGAGAACTCCCCACGTCCCATAATCGTGAATCCAATATTCAGCGAGGATTTAACGGATAATCCCGCATTCATCCCGGCCAGCATCCCCGCAGTGAAATTACCAATCAGGGTGATGAGCACCGCGGCAAGCGATAGCCAGATGGCACCGCCTAATGCCATTGGATCGATCGTTAATCCGAAGCTGAAGAAGAAAATGGCACCGAAGAAATCCCTGAAGGGCATGATCAGGTGTTCAATCCGTTTGGCATGGGCGGTCTCTGCCATAACAAGGCCAATTAATAATGCACCGATGGCTTCAGCGACGTGAATCGTCTCAGAGAAGCCCGCGACCAGAAACAGCATGGAAAAGATCACTAAGCCAAACAGCTCATTGGACCTAATATTCAGCACACGATTCAAAAGCGGAACCGCCTTGCGTCCGACAAACAAGACAAGGAGCATGAAACCCAGTGCAATCGCAGCTGTCAGCAGCACCCCTCCGAAGCTGGAGGAATTGCTCAGCACCAGGCCTGACAGAATCGAAATATAGACAGCGAGGAATACATCCTCGAACATCGTAATGCCCAGTACCATTTCCGTCTCGGGATTAGCCGTCCGCTTCAGATCAACCAGTACCTTGGCCACAATCGCACTCGACGAAATCGTCGTAATTCCGGCTATGACAAGCACCTCAGCCCACGGGTATCCGGCAATCCAACCGAGCATCAGGCCTAACATAAAATTGATCCCGATATAAATCGATCCGCCCTTTACAATTGCTTTCCCTGATTTGATCAGACGCCCCACTGAAAATTCAAGGCCCAGATAAAAGAGCAGAAACAGCACGCCAATCCGGCCCATGAATTCAATTAACGGCGCGCTTTGAATAAAGCGGAAGTCAAAATGCCACAGCTCCAGCGCATGGGGCCCAACCGCCATCCCGATCAGAATATAAAAGGGAATAACCGAAAAGCGCAACCGGGCTGATAACAGACCCGCCATCGCTATGAGTGCAATCGCAAGACCTACTTCGAGTATCATATGATCCATATATCAACCACTTCCATTCAATAAAATTTGTTTGATCAATCTTTGCTGCTGTCTTTCTCCGACCACGACGAGCGTAGCTTCGTTCTGAATAACGAGCTCTGGACCCGGGCTTACGTGTTTCGCATGATTTTTCTCTATGACTGCAATAATCATTGCACCTGATTTTTGGCGCACATCCAGGCCTCCAATAGATTGGCCAATACTTTTGTAATGAGGTTCGATTTTGTACCATTCAATAATCAGCTCGTCAAACGCCATTTCAACCGTCTCCAGCATTTTTGGGGTATACGTCATACCTCCTACAATAGCGGCTACTTGCCTGGCTTCGTCATCATCTAAAGTGATTGTGGAGATCGTTTCGTCGTGATCGTCGTGTTCAAAATGATACATTTCCCGCCTTCCATCATCATGAATAATAACGACCAGCTTTTCCCCACCACGTGTATGAATTTCAAATTTTCTACCTATTCCTGGTAAATTGGATTCTTTAACGTTCATGCTTGGATAACCTCCTGTTTTTTCATACCTGTTGATAAACAACCCAAATAACCTCCGAGAAACCTTTCTTTTTTTCGGAATACCTGAACTTCATTCATTTTTAGCAATAGCAAATAGAGCTCGGAAATATAGAACGTACGTTCTTATTTGAGCATGATAAATAGACTCTGCAAAAAGGTGAAATTTTTAGACGGCAGGTGAGGTATTTACTGACACTAAAGTGGAGGTGAACCTAATGGGGGTCATAAACAAACGTTTCAGTAATATAAAAATGTAGGGTTTAAAGTTCAAACGGGGTAGAGGAATACGATTCAAAATAAGGTGAAGAATTACAAATAAAATCGGGAGGGATTTCGATGTAACCATAAGCTTATGCAAAAGCGAAGAATGCTTTCGGGTGGCCAACTTGGTTTTGTTTCCTTGAGTAGATGCCGCTGTTTCGGGAATGGACTCATACGTTGTATACTCTTCATGCAGACTTGTTGGAGGGGACAGCATCAATGCAATAGCCAATACGATATATCTCAATAATCTTGCTGCTCCGTAAACATTGATCATCATATCCCCCCTTGTTGATATACTGTTACAATTCCAATTACTATTAGTGTACCATAATTCACTGACGATCTCAAACCGTTGACAGAAAAAATAACTGACCAAAGGCCGATACTTGTCCCATTGTATATATTCTTGAACAGCAGTTGTATAGCATGTTGTCCAGCAATTATGCACTTATAAATGCAAGAAAAAGGGCGTAAGTCCGCCCTCGTCCTTGTCATGTTACTCTTGAGTTTTCGATTCAACGGGAGTACGGCTTCCGTGTCCTTTCTCCATTTGCGCTTTCAGCTCATCTACAGTAATACCTTTTTCTGCTGCCAGTTTTTCCAGCTGCGCCTGACGTTCCTGCTCAAATTTTGCTTTCAGCTCGTCTACAGTAATACCTTTCTCAGCCGCAAGCTTCTCTAAGTTTTGACCGGCTCCAAATCCGCCTTTGCCTCCGTTCTTATTACCGCCTCTGGTTCCACGCTCCTGCTCCAGCTGCGCTTTCAATTCATCTACCGTGATGCCCTTTTCAGCCGCCAGCTTTTCCAGCTTCGTCTGGCGCTCCTGCTCAAATTGTGCCTTCAGAGCTTCAACCGTAATCCCTTTTTCAGCGGCTAGCTTTTCCAGATCCTGTCCGCCTCCAAAGCCGCCAGGGAATCCGCCTTTATTATCACCTCTGGCAGCACGCTCCTGCTCCTGCTGTGCTTTCAGTTCATCGACGGTGATGCCTTTGTCAGCCGCTTGCTTTTCCAGCTTCGTCTGGCGCTCCTGCTCGAATTGTGCCTTCAGAGCTTCAACCGTAATCCCTTTTTCAGCGGCTAGCTTTTCCAGATCCTGTCCGCCACCAAAGCCACCAGGGAATCCGCCTTTGCCTCCGTCCTTATTACCGCCTCTGGTTCCACGTTCCTGCTCCAGCTGTGCTTTCAGTTCATCGACGGTGATGCCTTTTTCAGCCGCTTGCTTTTCCAGCTTCGCCTGATGCTCCTGCTCCAATTGTGCCTTCAAAGCATCAACCGTGATCCCTTTCTCTGCAGCCTGCTTTTCCAAGCTTGCGCCGCCTCGGAACCCGCCTTTACTGACATCATCTTTGTTTACTGTATAGGGCTTGGCTACTCCCGTTTTCGGATTCGTATTCGTTGTAGTGAGGTCAGCGGCAAAAGCCGATCCCATTGCGCTTAATGCCAGCATAGCTCCAAGTGTTGTTGCAACCAATTTTTTGTTAAGTTTCATCGTATATTCCTCCATAAGTTTGTATTTGTTGTTTACAAGATCATCTTACCGCGCCTACCTGAATTCACACTGAGCGAAAACTGTGGGTTTCCTGAAATTGCATAAAATTAATAAAATCGCATTGTTCCATATGAAAAGCCTTCAATCGCACATCGCAGAAACTGCGCAGGATTGAAGGCATTGTATGATCACTTATTGTTATCTAATGCTCGGTTGTTCAACAGCTGATCCTTAATCTACAACTTCCCAGCGGTGAGCAAAAGCTTGCAGTCTGGGGTGTAGGGACTCCGATGAAGCTAGTTTGAAATCGATGCAGAGCCGCAGCCGTTTAATCCAGAATTCAAAGCTATCAAAGCTCGCTGCCGTATTCGCCATATCCACCGTCATATATACAAAGTAAGGGCCTGCATACTTCTCTTCCAAAAATCGGAAGGCCGTGTCCATCGGAGTGTATTTTTTGCGGCGCCCCTCCCAGCGATCAATCGCCGTATCAACGGGCAGCTCCATGTTATCCAGCAGCTCCTCCAGCTCATCCGCTCTGCGGTAAAAGGGTGCAGCTCCCGGCTCGCCCATACGTCGCAAGGTTTCTTCATGCAGCGGATAGAACACGAGCTTTTTCATTTCTATTCGTGACGCCAAGCTTACAATTCGCACAAGCTGTTGAGCGCCGCAATCCGCAAAGCTATCGTATACCCACATGGTCCCACGTGGACCTTGCCGCTCCTTCTCCGGCTCATATCCAAATGGCACAATACTTGGCTGTTTGACCATCATGACTCCTCCTGAGCGTGTTCCCTTTAAGGAACGATTGATTCATAAGCATTCGTCCAAGAAAATAACCCCGTGTAATGAAGCTTATATCTTAAGCATCCCCCAATTTACGCCAATCCACCAGCTTATCCTGTAAAGACATGGCTCTGGCCGGACTTGACGAGGGTAATGTATCGTACGTTATGTTGATGCCGTTCTCTTGCCTCAACAGCTGTGGAAGCACCTGCTTGCGATAGAGCTGCTCAGCCGTCTTACCATTAAAGAACACCCTCTCTATAGTCGGGTATTCGTTCAGCAGCAGGACAAAATCATTGGCCTCCGGCTTCCGTATATCCGCATCAAGACTGCCCTCCCGCTCACAGCCCGCCAGAACATCCCACAGTCCTACACCCTGCTTCAGTGCAAAATCCAACCGATCCCTGTACGCAGCTGCTGGCGGTCTGCCCTCACCCCAAATGGCATAGAGCAGCGGCCAAAAGTGATTGCGAGGATGCCCATAATACTCCTGCTTGCTTAAGGACACCGCCCCTGGCATTGAGCCCAGGATCAGCGTTCGACTCGATGCATGGATTACTGGCGGCAGCCCCTGCAGCCGATACTCCGCATGACCTTCAGCTTCCATGTTATGACCTCCTTACTTTGCTCTCTATGAGCTGTGCGGCTCCGACAGGCGCCTGTTGCACCTGGTTCATTTAAGCTCCCAGCTCTTTGATCCGCGCCCGCTTCATCGGCCAATTAAGCAGCAGAATTCCGCCAATAAACATTCCGGCTCCGCTCAAAATATACAACGTAATTCGATCGTGGAAAAATAAATAGGACCATACAATCGTAAATAGTATACTGCTGTTGCTGACAAGGATGGCGACGGTGAAGCTCACCCGTTTCATCGCCTGTGCAAACCAGTTAAAGCTTAAGCCTGTGATTAAGCCTAAACCAATCAATGCCAAGATCCCCCAACCGTTAACCGGTCCCGTCATATGCGCTTGAAAAGGCAGCGGTAACGCCATCAGCACAGAGCACCAGAAAAAGACCGAGAAATTCATTTTCCCTGTATCCATGGACTGGATCAGCATCTTTTGACTGAGCACATGCAGCGCGCTTCCGACGGCTGATAGCATATACAATACCGTGACCAGCCCGTTACTTGTCAGCACCTCGCCAATCGGCAAGCCATTCCAGCTAATCGTCACCACCCCGGCTACACACAGGCCAGCAGCCATCCAACCGCGACCTGACACGTATTCCTTGAACACAAACGCCGATATGATCAGCAGCAGCACGGTTTGCAGCGGACCAACTAATATATTACCGTACGAGGAGCCGATCGATAACGCCATATTTTCAAAAAAATAATTGCAGCATTTGCCGATCACACCAATCCAAATCCATTTCATTCCAATATCCAGGCTAAGCCTGCGATGTCTCAGCAGCAGCCATATCCCCAAAAAGACAATCCCGATCCCGAAGCGGGCAAACGTAATCGTCGTGCTGTCTACCATCGAAGCTGCTGTTTTTACCAAAATCCCTACAAAACTCCATGACAGTGTAGCCAATATAAGCAGAAAATACCCCATGATGACATCCGATCCTTTAATATTTAACTACAAGCCCCATCCCATGAGGCCTATATATTGTAGCATAGCTGTATGCGAGGATAAACGGGCTTGTCAGCTTTGGTTTTCAAAAAAATTTCAAAAAATTCAAAAATAGAGTGATCCAAATCCCGACTTTATACGAATACCAATCAAAGCCAACATGAGCAGCGCGACCAACGGGGGGTTTAGATGAATAAATATTACATTGTGTATCGCAAAAAAATTTTGGCTGGGCCTTTGAGTAAGGACGATGCCATCACCAAGCTATTTGAAATGAGCGCAACCTTTAAAGGGCTGAGGGTCCGTTCCTTCTTTGGAAAAAACCAGCCATTGTCGCAAACAGAGGACTTGATGGTGGATGTCACAGACGAGCTTCTAAACCGTATGGAATAAACTACGACCATCGAAGACAAGGATATAGAAAAAAATCCCCCTGACGACCTGGCAGCGCACTTGGTGTGCCATATACCTGATCATTAGGGGGATTCCTGTTTATTCGACTCGCCGCTGCTTATCCGTGGATCAATGATTCCGCTCCATCAATATAAATCTCGGTACCGGTAATATGTGAGGAGTCATGAGAGGCCAGGAATAACGCCAGCTGCGCTACTTGCTCGGCCGACCCCGATTTATGGGCTAACGGCTGGTCGCCTTCGGGATATTGCACAGGAATTTGGACTTCCTTTAATTCCGGCTTTTTAAATGTATTATCGTCAATCGAAGTCTCAATGGCACCCGGGCATATGGCGTTGACACGGATTTTATAACGCGCCAGCTCCAAGGCAGCCATTTTCATAAAAGCTACCTGCCCCGCCTTACTGGAAGCATAAGCACTAAATCCAATATTCGAAAAAACACGATTGCCATTGATCGAACTGTTGATCAGAATACTGCCGCCGCTTTCTTTCAAATAAGGAATCGCATATTTGACAGTCAGAAATGTACCTCTCAGGTTGATATCGATGGTTTTCTGCCAATCCTCGACCTCCATATGCTCAATCGAAGTCATCGCGCCGTTAATCCCGGCATTAGCAAACACAATATCCAAACGACCGTACGTATGCAAAGCCTCTTTATAGGACTCCTCAACATTGTTGGCTTGGGACACATCCGTATGTATAACGACAGCTTCACCACCTGCCGCTATGATCTCATCACGGACTATATTGGCGTTGTCCAGCGTGCGATCGAACAGGCATATTTTGGCGCCATGACGCGCCATCAATAAGGCACTGCCTTTACCGATCCCGGATCCGCCTCCCGTTATTACAGCTACCTTGCCCTGCAGCCTCTGCTGTATGCTTTGCTCTAGTGCGTCGTTTGCATTCATCATGCACAAATCCCTCCACTATTAGGTTTGTTGAATGTTAAGGGCCGTTGAAGGGGCGAATGCACTCCCTTCGATAACGGCATGCGGTGCAATAACCTCGATTTTACCTATACTGCCTTCGATTCGAGTCCCATCCTTAATAATGGCTCCTTCTCCAATAATAGCATAGGCTATATGAACATCACGGCCTATTTTCACATTAGGCATAAGCACGCTATTCACTACCACACTGCCTTCAGCCACCTGAACGCCATAGAACACGACTGTGCGCTGTACGTCGCCAAGCACCGCATTATTCCAATGGGAAAGCGAGGAATCGTGCTCGTCTGTCCGTGAGATGGGAGAACGTCCGCTTCCCATATATTGGTCGCGGCTGTAGGTCTGCCATGCATGAGGATCTGGCTCAAGATGAGGCTCCATATCCTGCTCCAATAGATCCATATGGGCTTCCCACAAACTATCAACTGTACCCACATCACGCCAGTAGCCCTCAAATGGATATGCATACAATTTGCCATCGAGACGCAGCATGCGCGGAATAATATCTTTGCCAAAATCATGGCTCGACTTCGGATTTTCCGAATCCTCAATCAGCATCTTTCGCAAATACGACCATTTGAATATATAAATACCCATCGAAGCGAGAGTGCTCTGAGGCTTGGTCGGCTTCTCAACAAAGTTCACGATACGCATACTCTCATCTACTCCGACGATACCAAAACGATGCGCTTCAGCGAGCGGCACCTCCATGACCGACACCGTTGCATCGGCTCCGCTAGTGGTATGAACGTCTCTTAGCTTGCGATAATCCATCGAATAAATATGGTCACCGGATAAGATCAACACATCTTCCGGGTTATGCTCGTCGATAAAGCTCAGGTTTTTGTAAATAGCATCGGCTGTTCCCAGATAACCGCACGGATCCTCGGGAGACGCCGCCAGCAAAGAAACACCATCCGCATCAGAGCCGTACAAGCCCCAAGGCTCGCCACCGCCTATATGCGTATGCAGCGATTCGGACGCATATTGCGTTAGAACCCCTACGGTATGAATGCCTGAATTCGCACAGTTGCTTAAAGGGAAATCGATAATGCGGTATTCACCCCCGAAGGGAACGGCAGGCTTAGCCAAATTATTCGTCAACGGAGAAAGTCTGCGTCCTTCACCTCCTGCAAGAAGCATGGCAATGCAATCTTTTTTAGACATCAATAATCCCTCCCTGTCATAGGTTGTATGTTCTATTAAACGCTCCTGCGCCTAATTGAAACCGCCGACAGCCTTAAACCCACTTGTTATTCATAGCGAAATACGAATAGACGATTGATCCTCAGCAGGACAATTTTCACCACCATGTAAACGGGAATTGCTAGTAGCATACCCAGAATACCTGCCAAATTTTCACCGACCAGCAGTAATAATACAATCGTCAGCGGATGCACATCCATCCGTTTCCCAAATACATGTGGTGCCAGCAATGTATCGTCCAGTTGTTGGGCGACAATAATGAGCAGGGCTACCCACATCATCATCGGGTACGATTGCGTAAAGGCCACGATCAATGCCGGTACCGCACCAATAATCGGGCCAATGAACGGAATCAGGTTGGTGACAGCAACGATGATTGCGAGGAGCAGCGGGTATGGCAGTCCTATGACCAAAAAGCCAACATAAATCAAAGCACCCAGACAGACGCTGATAATGATACGACCAATAATATAACCGCTCAGCACACCGTCGATTTCCTCCAGCGTTTCTCGAGCTACATGTGTATACCCCTTGGGAAGCATCCCTACCACGTTCTCCATCGCTTTGTGTCCACCAATCAACAAATAATACAAAATGATCGGAATCGTCGTTATCAGCAGTAAAATGCTGGTCATAAAGCTGATCATATTGCTTAAATAATTAGTTGCATACGTAATCGCATTGTTGACATATTCAGCAATTTTGGTAGAGAGATCCCCATGATCTTTCGTGAAATAAGCGGCAAGCAGCCGATTTTGCTGCAGCTTTTCAATCTGCACCTTGGTGCTCTCGACCAATTCAGGTACATTCGTAATAAAATTTTGGATCTGGGCTTGCAGCATCGGGCCGAATGCTACGACAAACAGCACAGTCAGGCTCGTAATGACAAAATAAATCAACAAGGTGCCTACAGCGCGTTTAATGCCTTTTTTCTCCAAAAAGTTAACAAGCGGCCGGATCATATAATATAAAAATCCCGAGATCAAAATCGGCACAAACAAAGTTTGGAACATCATCAGCAGCGGACTAAACAGATAACCGACCCGATCCATCAAATTAAAGATGATTAAAACCAGAATAATACCGATACACAACCGAAAAAATTTATTTTGCAGCATGATAACCACTCCCGTGCAGTTGTTAAAAAAAGTAACCGATCCTACTGTCAGCGTTACTGCAGGGAGCGATATAAAATCCGGTAGCCGAATTCCTCAAGCTGAATAAACATCCGCCCATCCTTCGTCCGCACAGGCTCGCCCGTCAGCGCATCAACCCAATCGTTCGTTTCCATCGGGTGACTCAATATCGTCTTGTCTCCTGTATTGTTCATCCACACCGTAAAATGCACCCGATGGTTTAACCGTTCATAAATAATACGACGATCACCATGCTCCGCTCTCAGAAACCGAAAGCTTCCCGATACGAGCACCTCATGCTTACGCCGCAGCGCAATCAGCAGCTTATAAAAATCGAACAGCTCGCGATCCTGCTTGTCCTCATCCCATTCCATACATTTGCGGCAATCCGGATCCTCTCCACCAGTTAGCCCAATCTCATCTCCATAGAAAATGCACGGTGTCCCCATAAATGTCAGCAAAAATACGACGCACAGCTTTAATCTCCGCTTATTGTATCCGACCCGGTTCATCACCCGAGGGGTATCGTGGCTGCACAATAAATTGAAAATCACTTCGTTTGTCTGCTGCGGATAACGAATCAACAGTCCGCTGATACTGGTTGCAAAGTCAAAACCATCCATTCGGGAATCAGAGAAAAATTCCAGCAGCTTATTCGAGAATGGATAATTCATCACCGAATCAAATTGGTCGCCGAGCAGCCATTTCAGAGAATCGTTCCACACTTCGCCAACAATGTAGGCGTTCGGATTAGCGGCTTTCACGACATCACGAAACTCCCGCCAAAAGTAATGGTCGATTTCATTCGCCACATCCAGACGCCATCCGTCGATACCGACCTCCTTGACCCAATATTCAGCGACCTCCAGCAAATACTTTTTTACAGCAGGATTGGACGTATTCAGCTTAGGCATATGTCCATAAAAGCCGAACGTATCATAGCTCGGAATGCCATCGTTTGTAGCAAGCGGATAGCTGTTTATGTGAAACCAGCCTGCGTATTGCGATTTCCGTCCTTTTTTCAATACGTCCTGAAAAGGAGGAAACTGTTCACTGCAGTGATTGAACACGGCGTCGAGCATAACCTTGATGCCTTTAAGGTGGCAGGCTTGAACCAGCTCATGGAGCAGCGCATTGGTTCCAAAATGGGGGTCTACCTTTTTGTAGTCTACGATATCATATTTATGATTAGAGGGGGCTTCAAATACAGGCGTCAAATACAATGCTGTAATGCCCAGATCCTGCAAATAATCGAGATGGTCAATAATTCCCTGAAGATCGCCGCCAAATGAGTTATCATTAGTCGGTTTACCACCCCATCGCTCGGCGTGGGACGGATTAATCGATGGGTCTCCGTTTGCAAACCGCTCCGGAAAAATCTGATAGAATACAGCTCTCTTCGCCCATTCCGGAACGGTATGTAGGTCGATTTCATGGATATAGGGGATATCATAATAGCCTCCGGTAGGCATGGGTCTGTAGCTCAATACACCATTTTCCGTCAGCCACACCGTCTCAGACCCCGCCCGGATGCGAAAACAATAGGAAACGCGCTTGTTATAAGGCTTGATACTGGCCTCCCAATAATCAAACATTTTGTCTGCACCGGTTTTCTTAAGGGGATATTCCCGATAAAACCGATCCCAGTTATACTTGTCGCCCGTCTCCGCGGTCACTTCCTCCACATCATCCCGTTTCGTTCGAACCCGAACGTGAATCGTATCCTTGTCGTACGCGTAGGCCCAGTTATTTTGGGCAATGTGGTAAAAGCCTTCAAGTAGCATCTAACCATCTCCCCGTCTTCCCATTAGCTTGTATCTATGCTATTACCTTCTCCTTAACCATTTCGGAATTCGCTTAAACAAGCGGCTTTTTCCAACTTGATTAGCCATGAAAAAAAGAGGATATAACGATGTTTGGCATCATTACGTCCTCTTTGTTGGAGCAAACTATCCCTTCATTTACGCTTTTACCCAATGCTAACTGTTATAATACTCCAACTTACACTTTGAATCGATCCGCCGTTCCCTTCAGCTGGCCAGCAGCCTCCATAAGTGTTACCGACCGATCACTTGTTTCTTCAGAATCCTTCAGCTGATGCAAGGACGCATCCGCAAGATGCTGCGCCTGATCGGCTGCAGATCCTGCAATACGCGCTATTTCTTCAATCCCAGCCGTAACTTCCTCTGTACCTGCCGACATCTGCTCAGCCGCCGCTGATACTTCTTCCATCTGTGTAGATACCAAGTGCACCGAATTCAGCATACGCGATAATACCTGCTGCAGCTGCCTAACCTCGTTAACACCGTCCTCAACGTCCGTACCACCCCGCTGCATGGCTTGTACGGCTGCTGTCATCGAGGCCTGAATATCCGTGATACGTTCGTTAATTTGCTGAGCAGATGCTTCCGATTGATCCGCCAGCTTTCTAACCTCACTGGCTACAACTGCAAAGCCCTTGCCTTGCTCGCCTGCCCTCGCCGCTTCGATAGCCGCATTCAGCGCCAGCAAACCGGTCTGTGAAGCGATCCCTGAGATGACCTGTGCCATGCCGCCCACCGCCTGCATGTCCTGCTCGAGCTTTTCAATTGAAAAACCGACTTCCTGCGCGGATTGGCTCAAAGTCATCATCTGGTTGACGGCCTGCCCGGCTGCCCGGCTGCCCTGCTCCGCTTCTCGTACCAATTCCTGCGTCGCTTCCGTCACATCGGCCGAAGCCTCGGCAATACGCTGGATTCCGGTAGCCATCTCTTCCATCGCTCGAGCGCTGTCTTCCGCGCTGGTCGCTTGATGTCCAGCACCCATTGTGAGTTCCTGGACCGTTTGGGACATGAGCTGTGCGTTCGTGTTCGAACGTTCGGCACTGCTCGTCAAATCACTGGAGATCGTGCCGACTTGGTTAGACATCCTGCCTATCGTTCTCATCATCATCTGTAAATGAAAAATAAAGCGGTTAATTTCCTCAGCCAGCCTGTCCATTTCGTCTTTGCCACGAACCGGGATGCGGTAGGTCAAATCTGCTTCCTGAGAGTTCAGATTAATCGCAGCCTTCAGCATAAACTTTAACTTCCGGGATACGATGGCTCCCGATAATATGAATAATAGGATCAATACACCTATGTATAATGCTGCCAGCTCGAGCCCCGATTTTAAACGCTGCTTGTTAATAAACGCATCAGAGCCTTCTTTGGATAAATCAACACGAACCGCTCCCCAGTGCTTGCCGTCAATGGTCAACGGATAAGCCAGGTCCCACCGTTCATACACCTTCTGCTCGACGACCTGCGAATATTTTTGCAGCAGCGGCTTGGTTGTGTCTTGATAGGAAGCCGCCGAGTAACCGACAATATCGTTGAATACACGATTGCCCCGATATTTTTGACTTGCGAGTCCTGTCGCTCCCCAAGCATCCTTAGAATCCTCACCTGTAAGACTCAGCTTCGTATTATGTGTCGCTACATAACCATTAAAGTCGGGATTTGCTGAATACGCAATCGGCACCACAAAAACCACATTTTCATCGACCAAAAAGCCATCGATAACCCGCTTCCAGTGATCATCCGTATACTCATCGTATGCACTTGTATACTTAAGCTCATATTGTGCGAGCGGAATCATCCGTCCGTCAAAAAGCTCTTGCTTTACGTCGCCGTAGGCGGGATCTTTGGAGCGCTTCTCGGCTTCCTTTTGGCTTTCCGGTACGACCTGCAGCTTGTCATTGAACAAGTTCCTCTTCAATTCCTCGCCAGTGAGCTTCTTTCCACTCTTCAAAATCGTCCCGTCCCTGATATCATCCTCAGCAATACTTTGCAATGTTTTGGAGAGAGAAATGACCATGGCGCTCCCTTTTTCAAAAAGCTGTGCTTCTGAATCGACACGAATCTTGTTCCACTCGTAAGCATAAATAGCCCCGATCAATATTAGCAAAATCACACCTGTAAATAACATAAATCGTGCAGTTAATGAATGAGTCCACTTGAGCACAGTAACACCTCCACAATATGCTATAATATTTAATATTATACAATGATATA
The DNA here is from genome assembly GCF_038000305.1 of Paenibacillus sp. FSL H8-0034. Lineage (NCBI taxonomy): Bacteria > Bacillati > Bacillota > Bacilli > Caryophanales > Paenibacillaceae > Paenibacillus > Paenibacillus sp. FSL H8-0034. The sequence goes on along the minus strand of NZ_JBBOBS010000001.1, from coordinate 592,153 downwards.
AGCTAAAAGACCTAATACAAGGGATAACTATGTGTTTTTTAGATGAACATTCGACAAAATATATTTTTTTGTGAACATAGTCTAACTTCAAACATTGCAAAAAGAGACTCCTTACATAACCAGAGCCTCTTTGTCGTAAATTTTCACATGCGCATTCCTAATGATTGGTTACAAGTTACTCCGCCATTTTACCTGCAACGGCTAACAATGGCTGCAGTTCCTTGCTCATCGCTTTTTCCAGATAAGGTTCCGCGCTTAGCAGGCTGCGGAATTCCATATAGCTTCGAGCTGCTGCAGCCAGTTCATCAGCCTTCGGTGCGGCTGCCTTGACTGCGCGGATCAATATATTTTTGGGCGTATGCTCCATATCGATAAACTCAAGCAGTTGTGTTTTATAACCCAATAGATCAAGCAGGCTGGCACGTATCGCGTCGGTTGCGAGCGCTGAGAATCGTTCCTTCAGGATGCCATGCTGCAGAAGCGGAGCTAATACTGGAGCCTCCACCTGTCGAAACAATTCATGCTGACAGCAAGGCACCGACATAATAACACCAGCCTGCCAGCGGATGGCTTTCTCCAGCGCAGCATCAGTAGCCGTATCGCAGGCATGCAGGGTGACGACCATATCCACTTGCTCCAACCCGTCATACTGAGCGATATCTCCAACGAGAAACTGGAGGCCTTCATAGCCAAAGCGTTCAGCTAAATCGCTGCAATGACGGATTACATCCTCTTTGAGATCCAATCCGATAACGCGAAGATCGAAGCCCTGTATCTCCTTCAAGTAGTGGTACAGCGCAAAGGTCAAATAGGATTTTCCGCAGCCAAAATCAATGATGTTCAATGTTCGGTCTGTTGGCAGATGCGGTACAATATCAGCGATCAGCTCGACAAATCGATTAATTTGCCGAAATTTATCGTACTTGGGTGCAAGCACCTTGCCTGAGGCATTCATGATCCCAAGCTCAACTAGAAATGGTACAGGCGTGCCTTCCTCCAGTAAATAATTTTTCTTGCGATTGTGGGTAAGCTCGGCAGCTTGCTTCTTCGTGGGCGGCTTGGTCAAGATACCCAGCTTGCCCTTCTTGCTGATCAGCACCTGATAATCGGCATCCTTAGTCTGAAGCAGCCCCTGCCGAAATGCTTCTGACAGCAACCGTTGAATCTGAGCGGCGGCAGCATCGGGCCGCATGTTGTCATGCAGCACTTTATTACCACAATAGGAGCTGAACTGATAATGCAGCTCTCCTTTTAAGATGAGCGGCTTCACCATCACCTTGCTGCAATCGGAGAGATTATTCGGACGAGGCTGACTAAAGGTACCTTGAATCAGCGATTGCTTGGTTATGACCTCGTCAACAAGTGTTTCCATGGATAACATATAGATCATTTCTCCGTTCATTCTGTTCTTTCATACTTTCGGTGCTTCAAAATTCACTCGCTGTATCCGAGCGTCTATTCAGACTTAACCGTTATTGAATCCTACTGGAAGTTGGGCTTCAACCGGATAATTTGGTCATCCTCAGCACCTGGGCTACCGCGACCGTCACGATTGTTCGTCATAATATAGATCGAGCCATCAGGCCCCTCCATCACATTGCGAATACGGCCCAGCTCATTCTTGAGCAGTGGCTCCAGCTGTTGAATCGATTGCTGGTCACTGCCCAGTACGACCCGCAGTAGTTGAGCCCCTCGCAGGTTGGCTGCGAGCAGATTCCCTTTCCAGGGTCCTTGGGTAACAAAAGTAATACCCGATGGAGCCCAGGTTTCATTCCCGCTATGCACAAGCGGCTGCTTAAGTGTTCCCGGACCGAGATTGCTCTTGTCCTTGGCCGCAATCTCAGACTCGTCACCCTCGATAAGCGGCCAGCCGTAATTCGCTCCGGGCTCAATCAAGTTAAACTCGTCATGAGCTGACTGCCCATGCTCTGTGCTGAACAGCTTGCCTGTCACCGGATGCCAGGCCAAGCCTTGCGGGTTCCTGTGTCCCAATGAATACACGGGAGAAGCGGGAAACGGATTATCCCGGGGGATAGTGCCGTCTGGGTGGATGCGCAATATTTTCCCGCCCAGTTGACTCTGATCCTGAGCAATCGAGGATTGACCGGCGTCTCCGCTGGTGATGTATAGCATGCCGTCCGGGCCTATTTTGACTCGCCCACCATCGTGCGTTCTGGCACCAGGCAGCTTGTCGATAATGACTTTATCGAGCTGCAATTGATTGTTGCTTTCGATCATGCGCAGCACCTGATTGCGGGTTTCTCCGCCTTCTTCGTAGGTGTGATAGACATACATAGCATGATTAGTCGCGAAGTCCTTGTCCAGCACCAGTCCGAGTAGTCCCGACTCGCCTTCCTGAAGAAAAGGCTTCTCGAACCGATAAACAGGCTGTCCCACGAGTTTGCCCTTATCGATGACTCGGATAACGCCTCCGCGTTCCGTAAAGAAAATCCGCCCATCCGGTGCGATATCCATATCCCAAGGCACATTCAGCTTCGAAGCGAATACCTCCTGTGTATAGGGAATTGCCGTATTCACAGCCCCAGCTTGCGGTTGCGACCCATCTTTGGGCTGCGAAGTAGTGGAACCTGTACTACCACCCGTTCCTGCTGCAGGCACCGACGTCGGTGGAGCCGTCACGGCAGGCGGTTGGGATTGCGTATCGATGGAGGCTCCACTGCAGCCCGTTATTAACGCAATCACCATAGACATCGCAGCGGTGATCATCCATTCGTTCAAGCTATTGAGTCCACTCATGATTCGTCATTCCTCCTATATGTCAGGAATAAAAACGTTGGAGGCAGCAATGTCCATACCGACCTCCGTCTCCATTTACCAGAACAAGTCACGGTGCCCAGCCAGCCGCGCTACGCCCTCGGCAAAATAATAGTCGCCATAAATAAGTGGCACGTTGACATTTTTCCCTTCCGGGAAATGTGAGGTCCCTTGAACAATAAGTCCTTCCTCCGTTTCCGAATCCCATGCTCCGTAATTCACATACAAGGAGTGAAGGATGCGCTCCCCAGCCTTACGGTAAAGTGCCGATTCCTGACCGCTTACCTGATCGCTAAGCAGCAGCAGACCGCAGGCTGCGCAAGCACCGGCAGACGTATCGCGGTAAGCAGGCACACCCTCCGGCAAGCGGAAATCCCAATGAGGTACATGATCTTCCGGCAAGTTGGCCAGGAAGAAATGCGCCGCGCGTTTGGCCGCATTCAAGTAATTTTCGTCAGCCGTATGCTGATAGCTCAAGCTCATGCCGTAGATCGCCCAAGCCGTACCGCGCGACCACCCTGAATCAGGTGCATAGCCTTGGCCACCTTTTACTTCCAGCTTCTCTCCGGTTTCCGGATCAAATATGACGATATGATTCACCGATCCATCCGGGCGAATGAAATGCTCGAGCGCCATATTGGCGTGACGCACCGCCACATGCTTGTAGCGGGGGTCACCTGTAACCGCTGCTGCCCAATGCAGCAGCGGCAGGTTCATCATGCAGTCGATGATCGCCCATCCGGCATTCTGCTCACCTTCACGCCATGGATTCCAGGCACGTATATAATTGCCTTGTACGTTAAAACGGGCTGCGAGCAGATTGGCTGCAAGCAGGGCACGGCGCTTGGAATCCTCTGCACCAAGCAGCTTGTAGCGGGCCAGACTTGTAAGTGTCCACATGAAGCCAATATCATGATCAAGCTTGTAATAATCAGTCACCACTTGATCCAACTGCCGCTCGCAGGACTCGGCCAGCTGTTTTAAAGCCTCATCCTTCGTATCGCGGTAAACAAGCCACAGCAGCCCCGGCCAGAATCCAGCCGTCCACCAGGAAGCAGGCTCCAGCTTATACACACCATCCACACTTGCATGCGGGAATCCGTCTCCAATCCGGCTGCTCGTTCGCTTCACCTTATTAACTGTTTGGTTCCAAGCTTCCTTTACCCAATCCGGCTGCTGGTGCTCCGATGCTGTCATCTTGCTTCCACTCCCTGTTTTATCTATGATTTAGTTCCATTGTAAACGCTGCTCCGATCAATCGCAAACAGTTCACTTACTTATCGTTAGTTAGCGCAAGAACAAGCAAAAAAGAGCACTGCCGCAGCAGTGCTCCTTCTATTATTTTACCGTTAATCGTGTTGTTGTTAGGAATTGCCCAGAAAAGCCTCCAGCATCCACGTATGTTTCTCCAGACTGGCATGAATCGAGAGCAGTAAATCTCCGGTCGTTTCGTCACCGGCCTTCTCTGCGATTTCCATCCCTTCCTTCAACTGATCGTTGATCAAATTGAAGTCAGCTACAACTGCGCGGACCATATCTTCAGCCTTCTCGTTGCCCTGTGCCTCTTTGATATCGGATTCCTTCAAGAATCCCGCCATTGTGGCCAGCGGCTGACCGTGTAAGGTTAGCAAACGCTCTGCAATCGCATCAAAATGCAGCGTCGTTTCATTATATAGCTCTTCCAGTTTAATATGCAGAGTGAAAAAGTTAGGTCCTTTAACGTACCAATGGAAATTGTGCAATTTGATATACAGCACACCAAAGTTCGCCACCTGATGATTCAATACTTTTTCCAATTGACTTGCTGGAGCTTTTACTGCATTAGCCATAATTGCCACTCTCCTCAAATAATTTATGTACTTTTCTGAACTGAACTCTCTCTTCTTATATAACCTTTAATATCACATCTGAAACGCTTATGCTAGTATCTCCTATTTTCCCGTCGCTATGTGCCTTTTCCCGATCCCGTTCGAAAGCGGCTGCCCTTGCCCAGCCAACGATAGCTTTTTCTGATCATATTGAGAAGATGCTCAGGGATAGGAAGCTTATGAAAGACGGGGAAATAAAACCGGTTATAGGCGGTCTTGACATCATCCCACATCGTGCAGGGGTCCTCCTTCAGAAAATCCGATACATCGACGACTTTACCGCGACCGTGGTCCAGCATCACGTTTTTACCATGAACATCATGTGGATGTAAGCCACGTTCGCGGGCATAATCCAGCGCTGAATCGATATCCCTGATCGCCTGCTTCGGAATATGGATACCGCGCAGCAGACAGTTATAAAAGGTGAAGCCTCTCAGACGCTTCAATACCAAATAACGCTCCCCCACGTGAAGGCACTCCGAGTATGCAGGATGCGATCCGAGCCTGCGGTATACCTCTGCCTCTTCCTCAATCCCCGGACGACCAGGTGCATATACCTTGACTACCCATTCTTCAAAATCAGGATGTCTCACAACGGCTGCATAATTGCCCGCACCCAGCAGCACCCACGGAGGCGGAACCTGACGGACAACGATAGGATTTAACGGATCCACACTTTCAATACGTATGTGCGGCACTAATCCCCGCTCTACCTGCTCAATCAATTCCTCCAACATGGGCGGCGATTCCTCCCTCTTTGTGATCCTGACCAACAACGTTTCATCCATTCCCTTATTATTCCTTTTCATTAGCATATCAAAATTTCATAATATCGGCGACAGCAATCTGGCAACCGATTCTGCAGCACGCAGCAGCTTATTGCGACAATCATAGCTTTCACAGGTCATCAAGCTACAGTCCTGCATATCCCGTTCAAACGTTACCTCAAGCTTTGAGGCCACATCCGTTCCGTACAGGAAAGCCGTTATTTCGAAATTGAGCTCAAAGCTGCGGTTATCCATATTGGCTGTGCCTACTGCGGCCGCTTCTCCATCCACAACGATCGTTTTGGCATGCAAAAAACCCTTTTCATACATATAGCATTTGGCGCCCGCTCTCAGCAAGTCACCAATATGCGCATAGGATGCCCACTGGACCAATCGATGGTCTCCTTTTTTGGGAATCATAATCCGCACATCAATACCCGATAAGGCCGCAATTCGCAGTGCATTCAGCACACCCTCATCAGGAACAAAATAAGGTGTTTGCACATAGATTCGTTTTTTCGCCTGAAAGATCATCTTGATATAGCCGTTCTTGATCTGCTGCTTATCGGAGTTGGGACCGCTGGACACAACCTGAACCGCAGTACGTGCCACGTCCCTCATCTCCGGGAACAGCACCGGCTCAAAGGAGAGCGTCTGATTGGAAGCGACATCCCAGTCACGCATGAATTGAATTTGCAAACGATGCACCGCATCCCCGTATATCATCAAATGGGTGTCCCGCCAGTAACCTATCTTTTTGTTCAAGCCCAAATATTCATCTCCGATATTAAAACCGCCGATAAAACCGATCTTCCCATCCATAATCGCAATTTTACGATGGTTTCGGTAGTTGAATCGAAAGTTCAGGTACGGAATTTTGGAAGGAAAAAAGGAATATACACTCCCGCCTGCTTCCCTCAGCGGCAACAGCAGCTTGCGACTGATGTCAAGCGATCCGATATCGTCATACAGCAGCCGTACCTCCACACCTTCCTTCGCCTTGCGTGTTAATGCTTCAATCAACCGTCGTCCGGTATCGTCATTGCCCACTTTATAATAGAGCAGATGGATATGCTGCTGTGCCTGATCAATTTTGTCCAGCAGCATCTCAAACTTGCGTTTGCCATCGGTCAGCAGCGTGACCTCATTGTTCTGGGTCAATGGCGAAACACTACTGAGCAGATTCATATAAATTAAATGACGGAAATTCGACACCACAGGATCATGGTACACATACGTTTCATTTTCAATGGCTACCCTCTGGTCCTCCAATTCCTCCCGAACCCAGCGCTCCATCCTCGGTTTCAACCTGTACACCTTTTGTCGCGCAAGGTTTTGTCCAATAAAAATATAAATAATACAGCCAATCAACGGCAGCAGCAGCAGCAGCATGAGCCACGCCCAGGTAACGCCCACGTTGCGTCTTTCCAGAAAAATAATGACCGCAGCAAATAACAGGTTAATGACAGGAATCCAGTTATTAATAAATTTCCATACAGGAACGACCCAATCGTCTATAAATGGCAACCACCGCACCCCCAACATTGGTCTTCTTATCTAACTATATACTTCTAAAGATACCATACCTGATGTGGGAAAACGAAAGCTGACGATCTGGTGCGACGCACAATAATTTTAAGCATGTATAGCAACCTCCTTCGAACTGCAATGAGCTGCCACGATTCGACTATTTTCAGCTTATTTGGGCACTGATGCAGGATTCCATTGTCATCTATAGAAATTACCTATATATACCTTTATTTGTAAGGTAAACCTTACAGTTTAGCCTAGGAGGCGTTATTTTGAAGAAGATCGTAAATGTCGCGTTATCGGCACTACTGTTGTTGGGTATTTGGAGTATCCCACCTGTTCATGCTCAATCGTATGATACAGAGACGACTCCGAGCTTGGCATGGGCCGCAGACAGCACGACAGCACAATCATCACTAAGATCATCAAGCGATTTGAATGCCAACTCCATGTATACTGCCGTCACCGATAAAGCAGCAATGCTGCCCGACCAAGTACTCGTGAAGTATAAAAAAGGAAGCCCATCTGCCCATGCTCCTTCCCAGGCATCATCGCAGATTTCGACTCAATCCATGGAAACCGATGCCAGTATCGGTGCGGTCAGACTGGAATTGCCTGTGGGCTCTGATGTATGGCAGACGATCAAAGAGCTGCATGGCAATCCTGATGTGGAATATGCGCAGCCCGTATATGTGTACAGCTTATCAGCACCCAGCGTTTCTGCCGTTGTATATGCCAATGACCTGCAACCCCAGCAGTGGGGCATCCAGGCTGCCCATCTAGACCCGCTCTGGGAAAAGGTATCCGCAGATAAGCGCAAGGACATCGTAATTGCCATTGTCGATTCCGGGGTTGATCTGAACCACCCCGATCTTAAAAACAGCCTTGAGCCGGGAGCTAACTTCGTTAACCCATCTCTCCCGACAGCGAACGCGAATGATGATAATGGACATGGCACTCATGTAGCAGGAATTGCTGCTGCCATTACGAACAACGGCCTTGGAATTGCAGGCGTTGCAGGTGGTGTCCGCATCCTTCCGATTAAAGTAACCAACGCCAAAGGTACAGGCAACTCCCGATCGATTGGGCTCGGCATTATTGAAGCTGCTGATCGCGGAGCCAGTGTTATTAATTTAAGTCTGGGCGGCGACAGCATCGATCCTTATTTGCAGGATGCCGTTCAGTACGCACAGAAAAAAGGTGCGATTGTCGTAGCAGCCTCCGGTAATGAAAGCAATCATGCAACTGGTGTTCATGCTCCAGTCGCTTATCCGGCTGCTTATCCCGGTGTAATCAGTGTCGGTGCGATTGATGAACCTGACCCTGACGATATTACGAATAACAACACAGGAGCCTATAGGTATGCATACTTCACCAATACAGGCCCCGAGCTTAAGGTTGTCGCACCAGGCGTAAACATATACAGCACAGTGCCCGGTGGAGCCTACGCTATCAAAAGCGGCACCTCCATGGCAACTCCCTATGTCACCGGCTTAGCAGCTATGCTGAAGGCGGCCAATCCAAAGCTGAATGCAGATCAAATTCAAACCATTATTACAAACACCGCAACCGATTTGGGTGTGCCCGGCAGGGATGATATTTATGGAAATGGATTGATTGATGGTGGGCGTGCGTTCACCACACCACGACTTGAACTGAATTACCTGCAGCCATCACAGCCTACTGTGGCTACCAATACGTATATGTATATGCCTGTTACCATCCATGCAAATGATTACAATGGTCAAGTGAATGCCACGATTCAATCTGCCTCGGCAGGCAACGTAGTATTGAAAGTAAACCAGTATGACTCAAGTACCGGGCAATGGACTCCAGCTATACCTTCGCTTGACCGCGAGGTTTCGCTATCCGGAGGCACCGCCTTCGTCGGGCTGGAGCTACCATTGAATAATCAATTGTACAGCGTGAGCGCCGTGCAGCAATCAGCAGCAGACAATCAGTTGTATGTACCGTCAAGTCCGCTTTATTCTAAAGCCATGCTGCCTTCCGGCGATAGCAGCCTTAAAGCGCTCAGCTTGAATCAGGGGCAAATGGCTTTATCCCCTGCATTTCAGGCAGAACGCGGCTATTATGAAATACCGGATCAGGAAAATGCAGTAACGTCCGTACAGATCAGTGCAGCCGCAAACTCAACTGCCGCCAAAATCAGCATCAACGGTCAAGCATTAGGTGCAGCAGAAGGTTCAAGCACCGTAACTCTTAAGGAGGGCTACAACTCGATTACGATTACGGTGACAGCGGAAAATCTCACCACCCAAATCTACACGGTGTCCATTTACCGGAAATACTTGCCTTCAAATAACTATATCAGCTCCATCTATTATGATTCCGGGTCTATCACTCCGCAGTTCAGCAGAGATACCCTTAATTACACGCTTTATGTCGATAACTCGATTACAAGCATCGGATTTGGAGCGCTATTGGAAAATAAAGCTTCTACCATGCTCATCGACAGCACACCTGTTGCCAGTGGCCTTATAGTGAGGAATACCGTACCGTTCCAGGTAGGAAGCAATTCACGTCAAGTTAAAGTGATAGCTCCTGACAGTACGATACGTGTCTATACATTTAATATTATCCGATTGAGTGGATCTTTAGGCAGTACGCTGAAAAGTGTCGTGCTAGACGGCGGGATTTCGATCAGTCCTTCGTTTAATCCAGAGCAGACCAGCTACCGAGCTGCAGTCAGTTCAATCGCAACCCAAATTACCGTCAAACTGGAGCCGATGGTCTCCACAGCTGCGGTGAAATTGAATGATACGGTAATAGCTGCGGGTAATTCAGGGGTTGTCCAATTGAATTCCGGCGATACGTCATTCACGGCTACCGTATCTGCGGTGACTGGCGAAACCAAAACCTATACGTTCTCCTTGATTCGTCCTGTATCAACAAGCACAGGTGTCACTGGTGGTGGTGGAGGAGGTGGTGGTGGATTTGGCATAATCCCCACAATGGGTGGAACTACTACTACCGACACGAGTGCATCTACTGTCGTTGTAGTGAAGGCTCCCAATGAGCAATTAAAAATGGAGCTGGAGTCTTCAGCGTCAACTCAAGTCACAATCGATGGCAAAACGGCCAATACGGGTACTGGGCTGCAAATTGAATTCGATGCCTCTATCCTGATGCTCGCCGCCGAAAAAAATAAATCGGTCGTTATCGATACTGGACGTCAGTTATTCCAACTCCCGCCAGGAGCTGTTCCCGCGACTGACGGCAGTGCTGTCGTTACATTCAGTGTACTCCCAACCACGGGGACGACTGCATTAAGTAAGAAACCGAATCAGGCGAGAGACATTTCTTCGGTCTATGATTTCAACCTGACCCTCGGTGCTCTGCCGGTCCATGTCTTTGTCAAACCACTTTCCATCCAATGGAAGGTTGATCTTCCTCAGGACGCACAGCTGCCCAAGCTTGGGGTGTTCACTTTTAATGAAGCCAAGCAAAGCTGGGATTATGTAGGCGGGAAGGCTGCAGCTGATGGCAGCTTTACTTTCTCTACGAATCACTTTTCACAATATGTGATATTGGAAAACAATAAAACATTTACGGACATGACCACACATTGGGCAAAAAGCGAGGTTGAGCTGCTAGCTTCCAAAACTATTGTAACGGGAATTACCGACCAAACATTTGGCCCGGAACAAAAGCTGACCCGTGCCGAATTCGCAGCACTGCTCGTCAGAACGCTTGGCCTCCAAACGTCAAAGAGCACGGGGACGTTTCAGGATGTGAAGTCTGGGGACTGGTTCAACGATATGGTTTATCAGGCTTATGACGCCGGAATCATTGAAGGCTTGGATGCCACGACCTTTGCACCTAACCAGCTCATTTCCCGCGAGCAGATGGCGGTAATGATCATCAGAGCCTACAGCAGGGGGACGGGTAAACCAGTGAGCGAGATCACTGCTACACAGGAGATCAAGTTCACCGACGACAACCAAACTGGCAGCTGGGCGCGGAGCAGTGTTCAACTTGCTAGTGGGATCGGCCTTTTGAGTGGATTTCCAGATGGCACGTTTAAACCTTCAGACACAGCCAGTCGTGCCGAAGCCGCAGTTGTTATCAAGCGTCTGCTTGATTTAACTGGCAAATAGTCAGTAATTAAGTCCCCACTATGCACATCGTAATATTGAGATACAAAATAACCTCCAAATCCCACTATCATAGTGGTTTTGGAGGTTATTTTTACTTATTATGAAAACCCTGACCTCTTTGTATAGATGAGGTATGATACATAGGGCCTCTATTCCCTTTGTGTCGATGCATGGAAAGTACGAACCACCTGCTCTGCAGTTAGCTCCAGCAACTCAGAGGCACGGCTCATGGCTTCCTGCAGGGTCATCGGTCCGGTCACGATACTGTGAACGCTCGTAATACCGACCTCATACAAAGCCTCGATCCCCCGGCCTACCGAGCCCGCCAGGCAAATAGTCGGAACACCTAATTTGTGCGCTTCCTGCGCGATACCCATGGGTGTTTTACCGGAAGCTGTCTGAAAATCAATTTGTCCCTCGCCGGTAATAACCAAATCAGCGGCTTGTAAATGGTCTCGCAGATGCGAGTATTCGATGACAATATCGATGCCCCGTTTGATCGAGGCAGGAAAAAACGCAAGGAATGCGCCGCTAATGCCGCCAGCCGCTCCGGCTCCAGGCAGCTGATGCACACGCTTGCCCGTTTTGATTGCGATGATATCCGCCCATGCCGTCAGATTCAGCTCCAGCTGCTCAACCATTTCAGGGCTGGCGCCTTTTTGTGGTCCGAATACACGCGAGGCACCGTCCGGCCCGATAAACGGATTTTGCACATCCGATGCGATCAGAAAACGAGACTCAGCAATTCTGGGGTCCCAATTGCTATCATCGATCGAGGCAACCCGGTCCAGAGTACCGCCACCATAGCCTACAGAATTGCCGTCTGAGTCCAACAGCCGCATGCCAAGAGCCTGCAGCATTCCGGCACCACCATCATTTGTAGCGCTGCCTCCAAGCGCCAGCAGAAAGCTGCGGCATCCGGCATCTAGGGCATGGCGAATCAGCTCACCGGTACCATAAGTTGTCGCCAGAAGCGGGTTGCGCTCCTCTGATGGGATCAGATAAAGCCCGGAGGCTGTCGCCATTTCGATGACGGCCGTTTGATCCGGCTCCAATAATCCATACTCGGCAGTCACAGGAGCTCCGAGCGGTCCTGTTACCGTGGCCGACATTTTGATTCCTCCGGCTGCGGCAATAAGGCAATCCAGCGTACCCTCCCCACCATCAGCTACAGGTACGAGGATGGTTTGTGCATGCGGCATATATCGTTTGATGCCACGTTCTATCGCCTGGGCCGCGTTCCTCGCACTAATGCTGCCTTTGAACGAATCTGGGGCAATAATAATTTTCATCGGATGATCCACCTTCCTACAGGTTTATTCGTCTATAATACATATATGGAGTACAACAATTCTGATTTCAGCTGCCTGCTTTCTTTCTCATTATAAAGGATGGGAAACTAGAAATATTCAGTTACAAACGATAAAAAAAGTTTCATATCCAGGCTTTTTTTTGTGCATAGGAGGTTGGACGTTGCTAACTCGTGAAATGGCTGAGCATATTGTCCGGGAGACAATGGAGCGGCTGCATCGTAACATCAATATTATGGATACGGATGGACGAATTATCGCCTCTGGCGACCTGTCAAGGCTGGGAGAACGGCATATGGGAGCTATTGAGGCCATTCGTTCCGGCAAACCGTTATTGATTAATGAAGCGAATAAAGCGCTATGGAAGGGCAGCCAATGCGGGATTAATATACCGGTTTGGTTTCACCAGCATATCGTTGGAGTTATCGGCATTACAGGACAAGCGGATGAGGTTTCCGAGCTTGGTGCATTGGTCAAGATGACGACAGAGCTGATGCTGAATCAAGCCTTCCTGCTGTCCGAGAAGGAATGGCGCAACCGCACGAAGGAAATTGTCATTGAGGCGTTAATCCAGGCGGATTTTGATGCCCATAAAGTGGACGAGCGCTTACAGCTGCTGCGCCTGCAGCTGCAACCACCGTTTACTGTGATTATTGTGCGAACGGAGCTTACCTTGTCCTATAATGACCCCCTTGCCGCAGCCATCGAGGATCGGCTTGGTGGCACACAAACACTGGTTGGCGTATTGGACACGCATCGGCTGTTTGTTCTGCTCTCTACGATGAATGAAACCCGTATGAATGCCATGCTGGAAAGGCTCTCTACCGAATTGAAGCCGTCCAGACAGCAGATTCAAATTGGCTGTTCTTTGCAAGTATCTGAGCTCGCGGCTGTTCACATCGCTTATCAGGAAGCAGAGGCTGCGCTGCGGCATGGCAGTCCTGCGGCTCCATGGAATCACTATGCGGGAATGGAGCCGCAAACCATTGTTCACACTTCTGATGCTGACGTAAAACAAAGGTTCGTGAACCGGATTTTCCCCGATATATCCGAGCAATCGGTACGAACGCTCCAGGTTTTTTTTGATTGCAATCTGAACATCCAGGAAGCCGCACAGGCCTTATTCGTGCACCGAAACACCTTGATCTATCGGCTCAAACGAATCAAAGAGCTGACCGGATACGACCCACAGAACTTTCAGGACGCCACGGCGCTCCAGATGGCGATATGGATCTATGATACAAAGAAAATAATGGAATGACTTGTTTGTATGAACGACAATCATTGTGTTCCATTACGACGCAGAGCGCCATACAACCTTTGTTAATCCGCGGCTGACCACTACAACAAAAACCGACGATCACCCGTTAAAGGGACCGTCGGTTCATATTCATACCTATGCGCCAGCTATTCTGGCTTCACTCATCCTACACGACAAACGAGCTTTTAAGCGATACAATCCTGTTAAACACAGGCTTGCCCGGTTCCGAGCGTTTCGTATCGACGTTAAAGTAGCCATGGCGGAAAAATTGGAATTTGTCCTGCGGCTGCGCTGAGCTCATATTGGACTCTACAAAACCTTGGAGCACTTCCAGAGAATTCGGATTAATATGCTCCATGAACGAGTCACTGTCGCCTTTTTCCTCATCCAAAATAAGCGGCTCATACAGACGGAATTCAGCAGGCAACGCCTGACTGGCTTCGACCCAATGAATCGTCCCCTTGACCTTGCGTCCGGTAAACCCGCTGCCGCTCTTCGTCTCAACATCATAGGTGCAGTGAATTTCCGTCACATTGCCCTGCTCATCCTTAACAAAATCGTGGCATTTGATAAAATAAGCGTTTTTCAGGCGCACTTCATTGCCGGGAAACAGCCGGAAATATTTGTTGGGCGGTGTCTCCATAAAGTCGTCCTGCTCGATATAGATTTCCCGTGAGAACGGTATCTCGCGATTGCCCATCTCCGGATTCTCCGAGTTGTTTTCCGCCTCCAGCATCTCGACCTGGCCTTCCGGGTAGTTCGTGATGATCACCTTCAGAGGACGCAGCACAGCCATCGTTCTTGGTGATTTGAGCTTCAAATCCTCACGTATAAAATGCTCCAGCATCCGCTCATCTACCGTACTGTTGCTTTTGGCTACGCCCGCCTCGCGCACAAAGCTGCGAATCGCCTCCGGTGTATAGCCCTTGCGGCGCAGACCGCTAATGGTAGGCATCCGCGGATCGTCCCAGCCGTCCACAATCTTTTCATCGACCAGTTGCTTCAGGAATCTTTTGCTCATAACGGTATTTGTAATATTAAGCCGCGCGAATTCATACTGCTTCGGTTGATGCTCCATTTCGCATTCCGCAATGACCCAATCGTAGAACGGACGTTGATCCTCAAATTCCAGCGTACAGATCGAATGGGTCACACCCTCAATCGCATCCTCGAGTGGATGAGCAAAAGCATACATCGGGTAAATGCACCAGGCATCCCCCGTATTGTGATGGGTTGTGTGGGAAATCCGGTACAGCGCAGGATCCCGCAAATTGATGTTAGGCGAGCTCATGTCGATTTTGGCACGCAAAATTTTATCGCCGTCCTTGAACTCACCGCTCCGCATACGGGCAAACAGATCAAGGTTCTCATCCACGCTGCGGTCACGATGCGGACTGTTTTGGCCCGGCTGTGTCAAGCTTCCGCGGGTTAAACGGATTTCCTCCGCCGATTGGTCGTCGATATATGCCTTTCCTTTACGGATCAGCAGCACGGCCCGCTCATACATCTCTTCAAAATAATCGGAAGCAAAAAACAACCCGTCCCACTCAAAGCCGAGCCAGCGGACATCCTCCTTGATCGCTTCCACATATTCAGTATCCTCTTTAAGAGGATTCGTATCGTCAAAACGAAGGTTCGTGCGACCCTTGAAATCGTCAGCCAGCTCAAAATTAAGGCAGATCGATTTGGCATGTCCAATGTGCAAATAACCGTTCGGCTCCGGCGGAAAACGTGTCACGACATGGTTGACTTTACCGGATTGTAAGTCGTCAATGACAATGTTTTTAATAAAATGGGATGAAACAGACGGATTCTCCAATACAATCAACCTTTCTCATGCAGTAGTTTAGTTTTATACCCTATCATACACAAAAACGCTGAGAAATATAATGCTTGAATCTATGAATCTATGAATTTATTGGGGAAATCTGTTGATTGACAGGCCATAAGCGACTTACGGCCACCAGCTGCTGCTGTTCATCCAAGGTCATTTTATAAATATCAGGCATCGAGGTCTGCTTCCAAAACGCCAAGCCATAAGCTTCTTTATCCCAATGACTCATCAGGATCGTCATAATGTTCCCGTGGGTACCGATGGCAATTCGCTTCCCTTGATGACGATCAAGCACGCGCTGTAAGGCTTCCATTCCCCGCCGCTGTGCCTCATGATTCGATTCCCCGCCAGGCAGCGCATAATCAGGATCGGTAAAGGCACGCTCTATGACAGCCATAAAATCGTGATCCTCAATAACGTGATCCAGACTCGCCAGTGGTCGTTCACGCAAATTTTCTTCCAGCTCAATGGGTAAGCCAAGCTTCGCCGCGGCACCCTCCACTGTTTGAACGGCGCGTGTGTACGGACTGGACACTACAGCCTCCAGCTGCTCCTGCACCAAAATTTCAGTTACACACTCCGCAGCCGCCTTGCCATCGGGTGACAATTCACGCAGCCGCTCATTCTCGAGGGAAAAGGGTGACTTGGCGTGCCGCACCCAATAAATCGTCGTATTCATAAGGGGGTCTCCTCTCGTACTCAACCTCAGCTGAAATAAGTGCTTTTGATTACTATTTATTATAAAGATGAAAAGATATTTAACAAAGCGAAAAAGATTTTGGATTCCAGATAAAGGGAATTACCTCTATAGTTACTACATACCCAAACTGTTCATCACACATCAAAGCTTACTGAAAGAGAGGAACCTGATGAGTACCGATTCCACCTACACTGACAAGCTGCCGACCACCGCGGCAAACCAGCGCTTGCGGCATCGAAAGAAACGGCCTCGCACCTATTGGATGCCCTATCTGCTGATTGCCCCCGCTGTACTGCTCATTATGGGCTTTCTGTTTTATCCGATGGCGAATGTATTCTATTACAGCTTTCAGAATTTCAACCCAGCCAAGCCTTACTATAATGGCTTTATCGGCTTGGACAATTTCAAGGCCATCTTCACCACCGATGAGCTGTTCGCTTCGAGCCTGCTCATATCTTTTAAATGGGTGACCATCGAGGTCGTATTTCAACTCCTGTTCGGATTGCTGATTGCCCTGCTGCTGACACAAACCTTTGCCATGCGCGGACTGTTCCGTTCCATCGCAATCATGCCTTGGGCAGTCTCCGGTGTCATTACCTCCACCATGTGGTCGCTGCTGTTCAACGAGCATATGGGACTGATTAACAGCCTGTTTATCAAGCTTGGGTTCATTGATAAGAACTTTGCCTGGCTGGCCGATATCAATACCGTGTTCCCGGCGATTATTATTACCGAGCTGTGGCGGGGAATCCCCTTCTTCACGATCACGATGCTGGCCGCACTGCAGACAATTCCTCAGGATTTGTACGAGTCGGCAACTGTCGATGGTGCAGGGAGATGGAAGTCGTTCATCCACATTACGATTCCTTTTCTCAAAAATTCAATTATCCTCTCCACGCTTCTGCGTGCGGTCTGGGAATTTAACAATGTCGATTTGATCTTCACGATGACCGGCGGCGGTCCGGCTAATGCAACAACAACACTGACCATGTACGTGGCCAATCAGGCGATTGTTGCGCAAAACTTCGGATACGGCTCTGCACTGACCGTCATCAGCTTTCTTATTCTGCTTGTGTTTGCGATGGGTTATCTGAAATTAAGTCGTTTTGGCAAGGAGGGCTAGACAGATGCTAAAAAGCTTGGACCGTTTATTCGTATTAAGACTGCCACTGCTCGCAGCGATGGCATTCACCCTATTCCCCCTCTATTGGGCTGTAGTCACCTCCCTGAAGCAGGAAGGCGAAATCACCCGTTTGCCGATCCGTTATTGGCCAGAGCATGTTACCTTTGAAAATTATTTCGTCGCCTGGAACAACGTCGGCTTCTCGGTTTTTTTCAAAAACAGCGTGTTCGTCTCAGCCATGACCGTCATCATCGTGCTGATCTGCTCAGTACTGGTAGGCTACGCGATCAGCCGGTTTACGTTCAAGGGCAAGGGTGCCTTTATGATCATGCTGCTCTGTACACAATTTGTGCCTGGCGCAATGCTGCTCATTCCATTATTCATGATTTTCAAACAGCTGGGGCTGACAAGCAGCCTGTTCGCTCTCATTATTACGTACAGCACGTTCCAGCTTCCGTTCAATTCGCTGCTCATGAGCGGGTTTATCAGTAATATTCCAGAAGCGTTGGAGGAAGCGGCAATGGTCGATGGCTGCAGCCGGTTGAAAGCGATCTTCCTCGTGATCTTCCCCATCCTGCTGCCGGGTATTGTGGCCACAACCGTGTTCACCTTCATCAGTGCCTGGAACGAGTTTCTGTTCGCTCTGATGTTTATCAGCAAGCCTGCCTTGTTCACATTGCCTGTTGGTTTACGGTATATGCAGGGCGAATTCGATATCCACTACGGCGCACTTGCAGCCGGAAGCTTGATTTCTTTACTGCCTGCCGTCATTTTGTTCGCTTTTGTACAAAAATATCTCGTTCAGGGCATGGGCTCTGGTGCCGTCAAAGGTTAAGCTTGAACTAATTTCCCTCGGGGATTAGCATACATGTAGGAGATTGAAAGGGAGATGTGGATCGCATGTTAAAAAAAATGACTTCGATGCTTACTTTAGGGGCAATTGGTTTCTCCGTTTTGACAGGCTGCGGGAGTGGCGATACTGCGGCGAATAGTGGTACTGCCAACACTCCAGCCAGCAGCAAGCCTGCGGACACCGCCAAACCAGCCGATCCGGCCAAGCCCGCGGAAAATGTGAAGATCACCTTCTGGGATGAGAACGCCGGGCCGGACCGAACGCCTTATTTGCAGGAAATAATTAAGCGCTTTCAAGCTAAAAATCCGAATATCACGGTCGAATACGTCGGGATTCCCAGTACTTCAGCCAAACAGAAATATGATGTCGCTATCGCCTCCAACGATACACCGGATATCGCTGGCGTCAATAATATCTGGATTTCTGACTTTGCCGCCAAGGGCGTACTGCTTGCCCTCGACCCTTACTTCGATAAATGGAGCGACAAGGACAAAATCACCAAGAGCTTGATCGAATACAACCGTACACTGGTGCCCGATAAAAAGCTGTATCAAATTCCCGGCACGATGTATATGGATGTGTTCTGGTACCGAAGTGACTGGATTAAAGAAGCCGGACTGAATCCGCCTACGACCTGGGATGACTATTTCAAGGATGTCGAGAAGCTGACCGATGCCAGCAAGAACCGGTTCGGTTATACGATTCGCGGCGGTGTGGGCAGTATTAACCAGCTGACAACCGCGATGTACGCCTATTCCGGTGTGGAGCGTTATTTTAACGACAAGGGTAAAGCAACCGTCAACGATCCGAAGAACCTGGAGTTCCTCAAAAAATATGTGGGCATGTATAAGAAATATACGCCAACGAGCGATATTACAAACGCCTACAAGGAGATGGTCGCTACGTTCGATACCGGAACAGCTGCCATTGTTCAGCACAATTTTGGTTCCTATAACAACCATGTGCAATCGATCGGTGAAGGCAAATTCGCAGCGACGATCCTGCCCAAATCCAGCACCGGCAAAACTATTGTGGCCCCAAGCGCTAACGGCTACGGAATTTTCAAAAACAGCAAGCATCCGGAAGAAACGTGGGAGTTCTTCAAATTCATCCTTTCCAGTGAATCGCAAGCGTATTGGAATGAAAAAATCGGACAAATGCCGATCAACTCAGATGCGCTGCAAAGTGATTATGTGAAGAAATCACAGCATATCCAGGACGGTGCCAAGGTCATGGCCGATAAAGATACAGTCGTGCTGGACGTACCGATCTATTTACCGGATTACAGCAGCATTCTGGCTCAAACACTGGAGCCTAACTTCCAGAAGGTGATGTCCGGATCCATGACGGCGGAAGCCTTCCTTGATGGATGGGCCAGCGCGATGGAGAAGGCCAAAGCGGAGTACGATAAGAGTATTAAAAAATAGCCTGCTTCTTTTCCAGCCATGCCATGCTCCGTGGTTAATGGGATACGTGTCAAAAAAATCTGCTGAATGCTGCCAAGCCAGCCTTTTGGAACAGCGCTGCAACTCCCTTCTCCCGGGTAGATGTCGATGTTGTTCCATGGCTTGGTTGTTTTTCCATTTTAAACCCTCTATTTAATCAGGCCTTATGCTATCATGAAACCATGGGGGGAATAGCCTTGTCGTTCATTCGCAACCGTTCACTGAAATCATCCATTTTGCGATTATTTATCCCGATTATGACATTATTTGTTTTTATTACCGGCTTGTTCTCGTACCTGCTCGCTTCCGACCAGCTGCAGCAAAATGCATTCACGAGTATTTCCGATACCGTATCGCAAACCCAAAGCTTTTTGAACGATAAATTAACGGATGTGGTCACCAGTCTGACTATTCTTGACAGCGATTCCGATTTGTCCGATATTACGATACGTACGCAGAACCCCGAATACCAGCTGCACTCTGATGATTATTTATTGTTGAACAAAGCACTGAACCGGGCTTTTCCCGACCGGGCCTTGATCGACTCGACTTTGCTTTATTACAATTATGACCGCCCTGCGTTTTACCGAAAGGATGATCTGACCGTACAGGTCGGAATTTCTCTTGAGCCTTACAAGCTTCGGCAGGCAACCGATCCCACCTCCGTGATCCATTGGCTGACCCTGCATACCGATCCGGTTGCGGCATCGTTAAATAAAAATTACAACGGCAAGGTCGTCAGCCTGTATAAGCTGCTCGGTAAAGACGTAGATCACAGCAAAGGCATTATTCTTTTTAATATCAAGGACTCCTTTTTCAAAACGATCCTGACTACGCCAACTATCAGTAATAATGGCTATCTCTGTCTCGTGAGCGAGGACGGTTTGATCTCGTACAAAAAAATTGCCGACAAATACGATATCAAGGATGCCGATCTGCAGCCTCAAATCCTGCAAACGAAGCAGCCGTCTGGACAAATGACCATAACCAACGAATACGGCAAAGAAATGCTGGTCGTCTATGATACCCTCCGAATCAACAGATGGAAAATAGCCGCCGTCATTCCAAAGGAAGAGCTGCTGGACAAGGTCAGCTATATCAAATACCTCAGTTTGGCGGTCATGTCCATTTTGTTCGTGATCGTGGTCCTCTTTTCCAACGTCATGGCCAACTATATAACGAAGCCGATCATTCAATTGACCCGCAAAATCAATACAATCGAAGAAGGTCACCTCGATATCGAGTTCAAGGAATATCCGAACAATGAAATTGGCGTGCTCAACCGTGGCATGCGCGATATGCTGAAGCGGATCCAGCAGCTGCTTGTCCAGGTTGAGGAAGAGCAGGAAAAGAAACGCTCAGCTGAGCTGGCGGCGCTGCAATTTCAGATTCGGCCGCATTTTTTATACAATACGCTTTATTCCATCAAGCATCTGGTCGAAATGGACGAAAAAAAGGAAGCCAGTCAAATGGTGTCTGCACTCGCTGATTTTTTCCGTATCTCGATCAGTAAAGGCAGTGAAATTATTCCCGTTTCTCAGGAAATCGAGCATATCAATCATTATTTCACAATACAGCAAATGCGTTATGGCGACAGCTTTACGTACAGCATTGAGATCGACCCCGAGCTGCTGGATTTTAAAATGGTCAAGCTGACCCTGCAGCCGCTCGTTGAAAACGCGATCTATCACGGTATGAAGCAGATCCGCAAGAAAGGCCACATTCGTATTGTCGGTACGATCCTTGGTGAAAATGGTGTCATTCGAGTAGAGGACAACGGACCGGGAATGTCGGCTGAGCAGCTGGCACACATCAAGCGTGCGCTGCAGGAGGTCATGATGAAGGGCGAAGAAGCGGTCGGCTTTGGCGTGTGCAACGTGCATAAGCGGCTGCAGCTGAATTACGGCGCGTCCTGTGGGCTCAGCTACGAGAGCAGCCCCGAGACGGGGACCGTAGCTATCGTCACATTTAGAAAGCAGTAGCTTTTCTACGAAAAGCTCGCGAACACCTAATCCTGGAAGTCCGGTGAATAAGTCCCACTGCGCGGCCAAATATCCTTACGATCACTGTTGTTTCCGTATTTTTTGATTTTATAAGATATTTAGCGGTAAAAGTACGGAAACAAAGGCGAACGCTGACGCTTCTACAGGATTATTTGGCCACTCCGTTCATGATTCACCGAACTTCCGGTTTATGCTTACGATGCCAGCTTTCCTACGGAAAGCCCGGTAACGCTTACGAAGCAGTTTTCTAACGAAAACTTTTAAGAGGTGAACCCCACATGTACAAAGTAGCCATCATCGATGATGAAGTCATCATTATTCGCGGGTTAAGCAAAAATATCGATTGGCAGGGGAACGGCTTCGAGCTAGTCGGTTCCGCTTCCGATGGTGAGGAAGGCTTGAAGCTGATCGCAGAGCAGCGTCCTCAGCTCATTATTACCGATATCCGCATGCCCTTCGTTGACGGCTTCGAGCTGACCGAGCAGGTAGTCAAGACTTATCCCGATACCAAAATTATTATGCTGACAAGCTATGACGATTTTGAATTTGCCAAGCGCGCGCTGCAGCTGAAGGTATTCGACTATTTGTTGAAGCCCGTTGACAGTGATAAATTGCTGGAGACCGCCAAGCGGGCCATGAAGGAGCGTGAATATGAGTGCACCATGAAGAAAAAGGTTGTCGAGGGCATGCCGCTTCTGAAGCAGCGCTTTCTCGAAAAGCTGATCGACGGTAAGCTCACGCCCACGGAAATCGGTTCTGGAAGCGATTTTCTCGATCTTCAGCTTGCAGCCTCATACTACGCAGTGATTCTGCTGAAGGCTGATGACTACAGCTATCCTGAATACCAGAACCGGTTCGGCAAAGAGGTACTTAAATATTGTGTACTCAATGTATCCGAGGAAACGCTGACCAGCTTGGGCAGGGGGCTTGTGTTTAATTCCTTTGAGGATGAAGTCGTACTCATTGTTTGCGCCGAAGGTGGACTGGAAGAGGCCGAGCAGCATGCCTATGAGATTGCCGAGACCATTCGCGGCAATGTCGAGAAGTTTTTGAAGACTACCGTAACCGCAGGTATAGGGTCCGCTTATGAGCAGGCTGCAGAAATAGCGTTTTCTTATCAAGGCGCACGCTCTGCATTGGAATTTCGCCATATAGTAGGAACCAACCGCGTCCTGACCGTAGCCGACACCGGTGATGCTCCTCGTAAGGAATCCGTGGAATTGAACGTTCTGGAAAAGGAATTGGCCGTGAAGGTTAAGCTTGGCTTGGAGAGAGATGCGCTTGACTTATTGCGCAGCATGGAGCAGGCCATTATTGAAAGCCACACAGTTTCCTTATCCCGCATGCGGCTGATTGGTGTCGAGATTACTGTTCTGCTGTATAAAGAATTAGAGGAACAGGCCAAGCAATTGGATGATTTCTATGCTGTCTACACCAAGCAGCAGCAGATGCAAACAGTCTCTGAAATCTTTGCCTCTATACGCCAGCTTGTTATTCAGCTCATCACCATCGTCAACGATCAACGCGACCACCAGATGAAAAAGGTTATCCATCGGGCCGTTGCCTATATGGAGCTTCATTATGATCAAGAGGGGCTGTCTCTGCAGGATGTATCCAGTGTGGTACACATCAGCCCTACCTATTTAAGCATCATTTTCAAAAAGGAAAAGAACATTAATTTCAGCGATTTCCTGTACCAGCTGCGGATGAATAAAGCTATGGAGCTGCTGCGGATAACCGATCTCAAGTCGTATGAGGTCGCCGAAAAGGTTGGTTACCGCAACCCGCAATATTTTAGCGTCTGCTTTAAGAAATATACTGGCGTATCCCCATCGGAATTTAAGCAGGTGAAGAGTTAAGACTCGGCCTGCCTGAATTGAATAACTGATACTCATAAACTGACCAATGGACTTAATGAACGGACGGATGCAAGCTTGGGTACCACCATTGAAAAAGCCACCCGTACTTTACGTCTGGGTGGCCTCGGCTTTATTTCAGTCATGATGGGTCTTATAAATGTTGAGCGCCTGCTCCATTCTTAGCAAGTAGGAAGGGCTATCATCGGAACAAATAAATTGCACATCGGCACAGCCCGTGTTCTCAAGCAGGGAATGGCTGACTAACAGCTCAGCCAGGTGGTTCACTGTTCCACTGCTTCCGTCGATAATTTGAATATGCTTGGGAAGCAGCTTCCGCAATATCTGTCTATAAAAGGGATAATGCGTACAGCCCAATACTAGCGTTCCATAGTTATTCAGATCGTAGGGTGCAAACTTGGCAGAGAAATAGTCAGTCATCAAGGCTTCATCAAACTGCAGCGACTCACAATATTGGACCAGTTCAGGCAGCGGCAATGAATCCACAACGCTGAGGTCGTCTATACGGTTCACCAGCTCGATATATTTGGACTCCCGCAGCGTCAGCGGCGTCGCCAGCACCAGCACACGCCGGCCGTTTACGCGGCTCAGCTGCACAGCTGGCTTTACGGCTGGCTCCATACCAATAATGGGTATCGAGGTGTAGGCGCTTCTAAGCTCTGTTATCGCAATACTGGTCGCTGTGTTACAGGCGATCACCAGCGCTTTAATGTCCAGCTGCATCATCCTGTCGACCGCTTCAAAAATATACTGTTTAACCTCATGCTTCGGCTTCGTTCCGTATGGAACATGAAGCGTATCTGCGTAATAGTAAAAATTCTCTTGGGGAAAGCGTCTCATGCCTTCATGCAGAACCGTGATACCGCCTAATCCCGAATCAAAAAAAGCTATTCTCATCTCTCCACCTGATTCGTTTAAGAATATAATTGTTTTTGGAACACTAAATTACATTATACCCCTATTGTCAGGAAAGCCAATAGACACTGCACAAATCAAGCTGCTGTTTAAATCAGATGGGTGATTTCGCCACTTCTCCTCCGCTTCAGCTTATGCTTAATGGCTTGTGGACAGCACATACACCTTCACATTCCGTTTCACGCCAAAATCAACGGCTTCACCTAAATCATTCATATACACATCAATTCGGGCGCCGCGCACCGCAGATCCCGTGTCTTCAGCCGTTCGAATACCAACTCCATCAATGAACACCTCCGTGCCAATCGGGATCACAGCCGGGTCTACAGCGATAGTTCGCCCTTCCTCCGCTTTACTTCCGCTAAAGGTAATCCCGTATTCAGGATGGCCCTCGGATTTGCCTGTAGACTCCACACCTGCCGTATAAGCCGTTAAGGTTGAATTCATCACCTGACTAATCACCTTGGGCTGATCATCCGGCAATGGAATTACAGCTTCAGCGGATGGGATATGCAGTTGTTGACCCACAATAAGAAGCTGTGAGGGTTCCAGCTGATTTTCCATTGCCAGCGTTTCCACCGAGTTGTCAAACTGCTGCGCAATATGCTCAAGGGTATCTCCCTTATTGACCTGATACATGATTCGTTTCGGTGCTATGGGCTGCATACCCCCGTTCGACTCGTAATCTGGGCTTGGTTCCCAAACGGGACCTTGAACCACTTGATTACTTTTGGAATCAGCCTCCGCCATAGAGGCAGCGTTGAACTCCCATATGCCGCTTGCTTGTGAATGGAAATCTGATTTCCATCCCAGTATGAAAAAAAATATGAGAACATACAACGATTTTATATGCCTTTGATACATATGAAAGGTTCCTCCTTAGGCAAAGAAAATAGTAAATCATAAAAATCAGACTTACTAGACTACAGTTACCCCAATTCGTCATCGATAAACCTTCCTAATTATGTAAATCGAATATTATGCACACATAAAACCGTTAATTGTCAGACTTTTTACACAGTTATCCACAAAATTATCCACAACTTGTACACATCATTTTTCTCGCACTTCCCTGCATCACAGGATCAGCTATTTGTTTACTAACCATGACAAGATGTTTTTTAAATGGTAAAATAGTCCTAAAACGAGGAGCATAACGAATAATAAACGCGAGTTTAAAACATAAATCTTAGGAATAGCCGCTAATATCGTTGAATGATCAAGCAAATATTAAGAGAGGTAGACTCTCCAGTATGGCTTTGTTCGTATATACCAAATAATCCTGTAAGCGTATTCGCAACCACCATCAATATCGAATTGGCTTTCAACCAGACGTGGAGGAATAGTAGACATGGAACCAAATCCTATAGACGGCATTAGGCATACGAGCACTGAATCAAGACAGCAAGAAATTGAAGAATTATTTAGACTGATCACCGAGAATACCTTGGATATCATCTCCTATAGCACACCGGATGGATTATGCCGATATGTGTCCCCTATGGTTCAGACGTTGCTTGGCTATGAGAATTCGGAGATGATAGGAACAACATCATTTGATTATATTCACCCTGAGGACAGGAAAGTGCTGCAAGCCTATGATGCGAATAAAGAAAGTGGCGTCGTAAACTTCAGGTTTCGTCATAAGCGCGGCCATTATGTGTGGTTTGAAGCTACTTTTAAACATATTAAAAATGAGGAAGGCGAGCTGCAGTATATCCTAAGCATCGCGAGGGATATTACAGATCGTAAGCAGGCTGAAGAATGCCTCCGACAAAGCGAGCAGCGCTTTCGAGGGGCCTTCGATCATGCACTTATAGGGATGGCACTGGTCAATTTAAATGGACAGTTTATTAAAGTCAATCGAGCCCTGTGCAGCCTCATTGGTTATTCCGAGCAGGAGCTGCTGCAATTAGGTTACAAGGATATTACAAGTCCGGACGATCTGGACAAGCATATGCAAGATTTAGATAGGCTTTTGAAACGATCCACCAGTCATTATTTTTTGGAAAAAAAATACATACATAAGCACGGATCGCTCATCTGGGCATTACTTGGCGTATCTCTGGTAAGTGATGATGCGGGAAATCCGTTATATTTTATTGCGCAAATTGAAGACATTATGGACAAAAAGAAATTAGAACAACTCAAAGAGCAGCAGAGTGAATTGCTGGACAGAACGGACAAGTTGTCCACCATTGGTCAATTCGCAGCAAGTATTGCCCATGAAATCAGAAATCCGCTAACGACCATTCGCGGATTTATTCAGCTGCTCGGTGAAAAACACACATCCGATCCGCAAGGCTATTACCCTATCATTCTGGATGAGCTGGATAGGGCTAATGAGATCATCAGCGACTTCCTGGCCCTGTCCAAAAACCGCACGATTGAGAAAAAAATGTGCAATCTTAACGATATTATCCATACACTCTATCCGATCCTATCGGCAGAGGCCAACCTGCAAGGACATACAATGGTGCTCGACCTGGACGAATCGATAAGCGACCTGCTTCTGGACGATAAGGAGATTAAGCAGCTGCTTCTGAATATCATACGTAATGGAATGGAAGCGATGGATGCAAGTGGAACCCTCACCATCGTCACCAGGGAGAATGAGGGCAAGGTTGCTTTACAAATCTCGGATACGGGCTGTGGCATTCCGGAAGCCAAGATGGCCCAGTTATTTGAACCCTTTTATACGACTAAGGAGAAGGGCACGGGACTTGGGTTGGTGGTTTGTCTAAATATTGTGGAAAAGCATGGCGGTACCTTGACTTTACAATCCGAGGAGAACCTCGGGACTGTGGTTCTCATTACTTTGTAGACGACGAGCTGAATGAAGGCCTCCATTCAATAGCCTGGGAGCGTAGGAGCGCAAAAAAGACCATGTTTTCTACAATGTAGAAGGATGGTCTTTAGGTGTATCTATGTCCAGCGCACGATTTCATTGCTTTAAGCTTTATTAACCCTGGCCTACCCATTCTTTACCAGCCGCTACCTCGTTCCAACGCGCTCGTATCGCTAGCAATTGTGCATTCGTGAGAACTCCTTTATCAGCGAGAGCGGCATTTTGCAGCCAACGGTCAGGCTTGGTCGTCCCAACAATCGCAGTAGCGACTGCTGGCTGGCTTAATGTGAACCGCAGTGCTTGCTCGATCCCCTCTGCTGCGTCCTGCTTCAAGAAATCGTAATTCAGCTGCTGCAGCCGCTCCCAATACGTATGGTGATAGGCTTCCTTAGGCTTCTCGCTGCCGGACATCCATGCCGCATTCGCTATCGGCCGCTTGGCTACAACACCAACCTGTCTGACCACTGCTTCTGACAGCGTTAGCTCAATAGCCTGCTGGTCCGCGATATTGACTGAGGTTTGCAGACTGTCGAAGGCCCCGCACTGGAGCGCATACAATGCCGCCTGTCCATCACCACTGTAGCCGATATAACGGGTTTTACCTGCTTCCTGTGCACGCTGCAAGACGGCGATGACTTCACCATCGCGCAATATCGCCTCGGAGCAGCTGTGCAAATGAATCAGATCCACATAATCCGTTTGCAGCCGCTGTAAGCTGCGGTCGATGCTGTCTGCCAGCATCCTGGGGTCCCAATCCTTGGCGTCGAGGCCTGAGGCATGCCCGCATTTGGTGAACAAATAGTAGTCATTTCTGCGATGCTTGACCGCTTGGCCGATAAGCTCCTCACTGGATTTATAGCATTCTGCGGTGTCGATTACGTTCAATCCGGCGTCCAACGCGCTGCCGAGCAGCCGCTCCACCGTGGATAAGGACGCCTGCTGATAGCCGATTTCTGCACCGCCAAAGCCCAACACACTGACAAACATATCTGTTTTGCCGAATCTTCTTTTTTCCATAGAAGTCATCTCTCCCATTCCAGATTAGTTAGATATTGATTTGCTGTCGGTGCTTTTTGGTACTGGCTTTTGCCTTAATAAATAATGAGTCAACACCGCAGATGCACAACCAAGCGCTCCTATGATAACGAAGCCTTCCTTTAACGTCAGCCAATCACCTGCAGCCCCCATAAAAAACGGCCCGACGAACATCCCGAATCCATAAATCGCCTGATAAAATCCCATAGCTGTCGCGCGCTTGTCCGGATGCATATGCTTGATGCTGAGTGACATCAAAATGGGTGTTGCCAAGCCTCTGCCAAACCCGGCAATGGCTTGTGTGAAAATCAGCCATCCCAAATCCGACGTAAACGGAATCATCATGCTGAATACCCCGTTAAGCACGAAGCCAAAAATAATAATCGATCGATCCCCAAACTTTTGCGCCAGATGCCGTCCTCCTACCCATGCAGCAACAGCCGTTGGAAACGTAGAAAAGAACGTCAGCAGCCCCATATCAAGCTTCGTTGCATGAAGCGACTGGGCGTACACCGGTGTAAAGCCGAAAACGGTTGCAAAGGTCAGGATTTGAAATAAAATGGCGAGCGACGAAACGACCAGCAGTGTGCGGTCACTGGCGACCTCCATGACGCCGCGGGCGGTAATCTTCTGCGCGTTATCATCAAACTTCTCAATGAGGAAGAAGGATCCGGCCATCCCGATCATTCCGACCACAGCACCGATCAGGAATGACGATTCCCAGCCGTACATATCGGCAAACCAGCCACCGCACAAGATGCCGAGCATCTGCCCCAATGTGTTGTAGACGCTGATCGTACCAATTGCCTTGGTCGTTTCATCCTTTTTGTAATAGCTGGTAAACAGGATCGTAAAATCGACCCAGGTCGCAGCCGCTGCGCCCGCCAATGCACGCAGAATCAAAATCCAGGTCACACTGTTAGTCACCAGTATGCCTGCCCCTGCGAGCACTGAGAACAAGAGCCCAAATGTAATAAACAGCTTTCTTTTGTGAAATCGGTCGGACATGATCCCTACTGGGATACGCAGCAGCATTTGGCTGAAGCCATACATACCAACAATCAGGCCGGCCATTTTATGCGAAGCACCTAGCTCCTCCACATAGGCTGTCAATATCGGCACACAGGTGTACATCGAAAACCAGAATAATAACGTCACGGCACAAAACAAGGGAATACGGTAAGAACGTGGGGCAGCTGCCGAAGTCATGCGGTCTCCTTTCGGTAAAGCTATGATCTATTACCTCGAATCATACCTAATATAACCGATGGAAGGAAGAGCTGAAATAATGATCAGTTGGTATGGATAATATTGCAAGTTACGCATGGGTAACTATGAATTGACTACATCATGCACTTGGGCAATTACATATCGGGTGTGAGGGGTATTGGAAAGGCGTAGTATAACGGCGGGTGGATAGCAGAGGATTTTTTCAAATCAGCAATTATAAAAATATAGCTGAAAGTAAGTTCAATATGGGAATATTTGTAAAATATGTTTAGGGGCGTACTATACCTATACAATAACTCAAAGGAAAGAATAAGTCTATTCTTTTCTCCCATTTTCACGTATATTTTTGAAGTCTGAACACCACCGAACAAGGAGTGAATTCATTATGCAAACCGACAAGCGTACTACGGCTCTAATCACGACCAGCTTATTAATAGGATTGATTTTATCCTCTCTGGACCAGACGATTGTATCCACGGCGATGCCCACGATTGTCCAGCAATTAGGAGGTCTTTCCTTATACAGCTGGGTGTTTGCTGTCTACATGCTAGCTTCTACCACAACGATGCCCATATACGGAAAGCTGGCTGATTTATTGGGACGTAAAAAGATATACTTAAGCGGCCTGACGCTCTTCCTCATCGGTTCAGCCTTATGCGGACTTGCAGGCACGATGACCGAATTGATCCTATTCAGAGGCATTCAGGGACTCGGGGCAGGCGCATTGATGCCTATCGCCTTTACCATTATCGCAGATATATATCCGCCTGAACGACGCGGAAAATTTATGGGATTGTTTGGCACCGTATTCGCTATATCCAGTATTGTCGGTCCTATTGTTGGTGGATTGATCGTGGACTTCTTCCACTGGGGCTGGATCTTTTATCTGAATCTGCCATTCGGCGCCGCTGCTATGCTTATTATGCTATTTTCCATGAAGGAGACGATAAGTACAGAGAAACGGTCTATTGACTGGCTGGGGGCGCTTACGCTAAGTGGTGCGGTCATATCCTTATTACTAATCCCCGTGCTTAGTGGCGATCACCAGAGCCAAGGTTCTATTTCTACAGGATTGTCCTCCACCATGATCGGTTTATTCGGAGTCGGCACTGTTCTCCTCGCGCTATTCATATGGATCGAAAGCCGGGTAAAAGAGCCTATCATTCCACTCCATTTATTCCAAATTCGCGCCATCAGCTTTAGTCATATTGCCGGATTTTGCATGAGTGCGGGGATGTTCGGAGCGATTGCCTATATTCCATTATTTGTACAAGGAGTCATAGGCGTAAGCCCATCCATAGCCGGTTATATTTTAACACCGCTTATGCTGTCAGCAGCCGTCACCTCCACGTTAAGCGGACGGTTAATGAGCAAGGCTTCTTATCGAGCGATTCTCGTTCCCAGTCTGATCCTGATGGCCATCGGGTTCCTTCTGCTAAGTCATATGCATCTGGAAACGACCCGATTGGAAATCATCCTGTATATGATTGTCACAGGGCTTGGTATGGGAGCTATATATCCGGTGCTTGGAACAGCTGCACAAAATGCCGTTGTACCCGCACTGCGCGGGGTAGCAACATCATCCTCGCAATTTTTCAGATCTATTGGAGGAACCATCGGTGTCAGCGTGCTCGGAGCGCTGCTTACTCAGCAAATGGCTGGAGGATTGAGCACATTAAGCCCATCCATGACTGGCCTTACTGCGGAACAGCTTCAGCATTTTACTGATCCGCAGGTGCTTCTTGACTCCAACTCACGAACTGCCTTACCTGCTGAAATCCTGCACATACTTCAACAAATATTTAGTGATGCCTTGAACCTCGTATTTCTTGTTGGTGCCATTCTGATCGTTGTCAGCCTCATCGCCAGCATTCTGATCGGTTCGGCCAGATTGGTTCCAAAGTCGGCCACAACCAAGCAAAGTTTAACGCAATAGCAGCTACAATTCATCCTCTATCCGTTTCACTGCGGGAAGTTAGCACCCGGTGCTGGCAGCCAGTGAAATGGAGTTGTATCGAAAAATAGATCCGGATTGACCGGCACATTATGAGCCCAAAATGTAAAATGCAGATGCGGTCCGGTGGAGAACCCCGTCGTACCCACAAGTCCGATGATATCCCCTTGCTTCACATGATCCCCAGCCTTCACGCGGAGCTCGGACAAATGCGCATATTGCGAAAACAAGCCCATGCCATGATCGATATAAATCGAGTTTCCTGTCAAATAGAGCAGCTCCGACAAGGCCACTATACCATCATTCGTCGCCTTGATCGGTGTACCCTCCTTGGCTGCGAGATCAAGCGCGCGATGACTGCTATCGAATTTCCCATTCACATAGCGGGTATAACCGTAGGGCGTTGTTAAAATCCCCTCAATCGGCTTAATAAAGTTCGTGCTGAACAAGAACTCGCTCTGAGACTCACTCCGTGCTTTATCGATTTTCTTCTGATCCTCATCAATACGTTTGGTTTCCTGCTTCATGGTTTCCATTTGCTTGGTGACCTGCAGGTATTGGGTTTGGAATTTTTTGGCCTTGATGGTTAGCAGGCTGTCACCAATCGGATAGCTGCCCGGCTTGATCGCAAGCGACATCGGCAAATAAGTGAAATAGCCCGCCCCGAAGGGCTCCAGCTTATAGGTCTTCCCTTCCCATGTGATTTCTCCCGGCTGTCCATGCCGTACGAGTACCACATCCCCTGGAGAGGCGGTTTCCGGCAGCACTGCCCACTCGGCCTCCATGGCCTTTTGTGCGGTTTCCTGCTCATTATAGAATGCCGCCTCTTTCACGGCTGCTTGTATGCGCACACGCTCCGCATCCATTTCCTTGGCTATATCCGCAGTCACTTTGGGATGCCAGGTCACACCTCCATCAATCGTTACCCACAGAGGCGCCTCTGCATTCGACCCATTCTCCAGCTGCACCCAGCCTACATTTCGGGTCAGGAACTGCGATTTGTACACCTTATAATCTGTGTCCTGTACATGTATGACAGACGGATTCTGCCCCTTGCCGCTCATCCAGCTTACCGTATCATCACTGACACCAACGGACTCTGAAGACAGCACAGCATTAGTGGAATCGGACGCAGCCGCCAGCCATTGGACACCACCATCCTTGGTAGTCATCATTCCATCGGTATAACGGGCCCAGCCCTGAGTCAAGTTATCCATGTGAAAATCGAGCAATTCCCGTTTCTTCACCTCGACTTTGGGGTTGACCGCCGTAACGGAGCCGCTCGCATCTGGTGCCATTACCGGAGACCGAAACCATACTATGACAGCCGCACATACCAATACACTCAATACCCCTAAACCTATCCGATATCGGATCGAAGGCTTCCCGGCGGCACGCTTGTGTACGGCTTTTCTCTCAAGCTTCATCTACGTTATCTCTCCTCACCTGCGGGAAGGGCTGTTCACCCGCTATTTCCAATTTCCCTTCCTCTATATTACGATATTCGCATTTCGGTTGCCATGACTTCTTGTACAACCCTCATGAGGGCGTAAGCATATGAAAGTCGATTTTGTCAAGTATTTTTTACGGAAATAGTTTCAGTAAGTAAGAGAAATGGTTAAAAGTTGTATGTAACCATTACATTTCCTACCACTTGGCAGCTATTATAGATGATTACCATTAATGAAGAGGGGGGACTTACGATGCAAATCAACAATTCCCACAAATTACACAGCGGCAGCCTGTACTGGCCGACAACTTTGTCGCATGTACCCAACTATCCGGCTTTACAAGGACATATCACAACCGAGGTAGCTATTATTGGGGGTGGCATCACAGGTGCCTTATGTGCAGCCGTTCTGGCGAGAGCCGGCATTCCGGCCGTATTGGTTGAGAGTCAGCGTATAGCTTCAGGAAGTACAGTCGTGAATACAGGACTGCTGCAGTTTTCGAATGATAAAATGTTAAGTGAGCTTGCCGATAAAATTGGCGAAACGGACGCTGTCCAGTTTTATGGAGAATGCCGCAAAGCTTTAACCCGTCTGTACAAGCTCACGGATGAAATCCCCTACGATACAGGATTTCATGTACGCAGCAGCTTGTACTGTGCGAGTACACCCAGCGATGTTCCGCGATTGTTCAAGGAATATTCGATGCTGCGAAAGCACGGCTTTCCTGTCGAGTGGGGCTCTCCGCACAATACAGGCCACCATCTGCCGATCCGCAAGCCTGCCGCACTCGTGACACACGGGGATGCAGAAATCAATCCGATCCGATTTGCTCACGGTTTAATTGCCGAGGCTGCACATAAAGGCGCACATATCTATGAAAACACCGTAGTGGAGGGCGTTCAACGAATGGGTGACAAGTTCGTGATTACGACAGATTTTGGCGAAATTGTCGCCAATCGGGTTGTACGCGCCGTCAGCGATATTCCGGGAGTTGAAAGCTCCTCACGCATCAAGCCGATCCTCAAACGCTCCTATGCTCTGGTCACCCCTGCAAATTCATTACCCGCTTCGTGGCCTTACGATTGTATGATGTGGGAAACAGCACGGCCCTACTTTTACTTCCGGACCACACCCGATCGGAGAATTATTGCAGGGGGTATGGATGAGGATCAAGCCGATCCGGCAGCCGATGCAGACTATTTGCTTAATCGCACCAGGCTGCTGCTTGAAGAGCTTAGGAGACTATTCCCTGATAAACAATGGGAGGCGGAATACGCTTGGTGTGGAACCTTTGGCGAATCGCCGGATGATCTTCCCTTTCTCGGAGAAAATTCCGAGCAGCCCGGAATATTTCATGCCTTGTCCAGCGGAGGCAACAGCACGGTCTACAGCATGATCGCTGCAGAGATGCTGCGCAACCTCGTCTTAGGGCTGGATCACCCTATGCTTGCTCTGCTTTCACCTGAACGTCCTACTCAACCACACAGCTCGGCCGTCAATACCATTTAAACACAAGTCACAGAAAGCTGGCTTTCACTTTCATCCGAGACGATGCCGTATCCGGCATCGTCTCTTTTTTATATTACATAATCAACCGCTTTGCAGCACTTTCTGCCGTTATTAATTTATTTGTGAAAACAGAAAAATAACAGAGGATATGAGCGAAATATGTCGAATAAGTTCCAATATCTGTGAAATTTACTTACATCAACGATAGGTGGCTGCAGCTATGATCCAGACATTGTTATCCAATTTGGCGCTCCTGACAACATTTCTTTTTTTCTCCAGCCGCTTATTCAAACTCCAACCAACAGCCCGATCCTCCTCGTTGTCCAATAAAATTAAGGTGGGTATTCTTCATGGACTGTTCGGTATTGTACTTATGTTTTTTAGTGTGAGCGTTTCGCCCCAGACATTTTTTGATTTCAGGAATAATACGATCGTCGTTTCTGCCTATTTTGGCGGCATTTATTCTTCCCTGATAACGACGCTGATCATATCGATTGGACGCTTACTGCTGTTTGGGGGCGTCAACCCTTCCTCCCTAATGGGAACATTCAACGCCTTGGTGGTTTCCTTTGTAGCTGTCTTTATTTTTCAAAAAGTAACCCATTATTGGAAAGCATGGCTGGGCACCATTTCCTTAAATATGCTGCTTGCGATATCATCTGTCACTATCCTGTTGCCCGCACAAAGTGCTGAAATATTACCCTATTATTTGCCAATGGTGTTAGCCAGCGGCCTGCTGGCGGCTTATTTGATCCGCTTTCTTGAAAAGTCCGATCAATTGCTCGTTACGGTTGAACAGAACGAACAACGCTACCGCAGCCTGTTCACGTTATATGACACCATCCTTCATGCTGCACAAGATGTCGCCATTATTGCAACGGATACCAAAGGTATTATTCATCTCTACAACACAGGAGCACAACGACTTTTCGGATATCCGGCGGAGGAGTTGATTGGCAAGCATACACCATATGTGCTGCACCTGCCTTCCGAAATACAGGAGTACAGTGAACAATTAAGCCGTCTGCACAAGCGTCCCATTGAAGGATTTGAGGTCCTGGTCGACTTCTCCAAGCATTCGGACTCTCAACAAAAAGAATGGACCTACGTACGGAAAGACGGGAGCCACCTGCATGTCAATATGATTGTCAGCTCCATTAAAGATCAGGATCAGCAAATTACCGGTTATCTGGGCATAGGTACGGATATTACGGAGAAGAAGCAGGCGGAGGAAAAACTGCTGGAGGCCAACCGTATTTTGCACCAGCTTTCCATGATTGACGGGTTAACGGAAATAGCCAATCGAAGATCCTTTGAGGAAAACTTGGAACGTGAGTGGAAAAGAGCGGAGCGCAGCTCGGAGGCGTTATCCTTAATTATGTTTGATATTGATTGTTTCAAGCTGTATAACGATACCTATGGACATCTGGGCGGTGACTTATGCTTGAAACGGGTAGCTTCCATAGCCCAACAATCACTTTACCGGAAGCCTGATTTGGTCGCGCGTTATGGCGGTGAAGAATTCGGAATTATTTTACCTCATACGAATGGACAGGATGCCTTTCTGATCGCAGAGAGAATTAGAGAAGCGGTTGAAGCGGAAGCCATTCAGCATAAAGGCTCGTCGGTAAAGAGCGTCGTGACGATTAGTGTTGGAGTAGCCACGATGATTCCTTATCCGCAGATGGACAAGGAAGCGTTGATCAGCAAGGCGGATAAGGCTCTGTATCAGGCTAAGCAGGAGGGGCGGAATCAGGTCAGAAGCTTCACTTAAGGCCTGTTCTTGACCTCCCTTATTCCGGGGATTGTGGTTGTTCTGCAGTCTCCGGCAATCTAACAGTAAGGGTCGTTCCTGTCCCCAGCTTGCTCTCTACAGTAATCGCTCCTTGATGCATCTCTATAATTCTGTGTACGATGGATAAGCCCAGTCCGCTGCCGCTGACCGATCGGTCCCTTGATATATCCGCTTTAAAAAAACGTTCGAAGATTCGTGTCTGATCTTCTTCAGCAATCCCGATACCTGTATCCGAGATACTTACCAAGACCTGGTCCTGATCCTTCTCCAAGCGAACCGTAATCGTACCGTCATCCGGTGTAAACTTGATACTGTTATACAATAAATTAACCCATACCTGGCTCAACAGCTCCTCATCTGCGACAATCTCCATATCAACCAGCGATACGTCCATGTCGATCTTTTTGCCGAGCCATTGCGGTTCGCAGGCTAATACCAGATTACGCAGCTGCTTATCAAGCCGATACCTCCCGGGGTTGTAAGGATAATGCTCAGATTCCAGCGAGGTCAGTTTCAGCAGGTTGTCACTTAAGCGTGATAAACGTCTGCTCTCTGTCTCGATAATGTGCAAATAATGCCTTCTCTCGTCCTCACTAAGATGATCCTGCTGCAGCGCCTGCGCAAAGCCGTTGATGCTCGTGAGCGGCGATTGAATTTCATGCGACACATTGGAAATAAATTCCTGTCGCATAACCTCCATATGCTTTAACTGCTGTGCCATATGGTTGATGCTGTCGACAAACACTTCGAAGTGCCCTTGGTGGCGGCTTGTCTTGTCCAGACTGACATTAAAATTCCCTTGGCTTATTTGTCTCATAGCCTCCATTACCACATGAATAAAGCGCATCTGCTTGGGCCTTGAGATGAAGCCGATGATGAGTATAATGGATATGGCGAACATCGACCCCAGCGCCACGTTAATGAGCTGACTGATCAGGTCCGGTACCGCTATACCCCTATAGGTATAAAACCAGGAGGTAATCGCATACGCCAGAGCACAACAGGCCACCTCAGCCAGCAGTGCAACAAGCATACCCATCACACCCTTTGCAAAATGCCGCAGCCTCTCCTTCTTCACCTTTCCCCCTCCAGCCTGTAGCCCAGCCCGCGGATCGTGCTGATTTTGAATAGTGGATCCCCATCTGTAAATCGCTCTCTGATGCGGTTAATATGCACATCCAGTGTACGTTCGTTTCCTTGAAAATCGTAGCCCCAAATGTCCTCGATCAACTGCTCCCGTGACAAGGTTCGTCCAGGATAGCTGGCCAGCTTGAATAACAGCTCAAACTCCTTTAAGGGCAGCGTCAAGACTTGATCTCCAAGCCTTACCTCGAACGTATGACGATTCATATACAGCGTACCAATCTGCACCTCCTGGGAAGCCGCTACCCGATACCGCTTCAAGAGCGCCTTCACCCTCGCAACAAGCTCTGCCGGCTCAAACGGCTTAACCAAATAATCATCGGTTCCAAGCTCGAAGCCTTTGACCTTATGAGTCGTTTCACCTTTGGCGGTCAGCATCAAAAGCGGCATATCGTAGTGCTCCCTCAGCTCACTGCACAGCTCCCAGCCGTCCATATTCGGCATCATAATATCCAGAATCACCATATCCACTTTGGTTCCCTCCAGCTTAAGGAGGGCATCCTGTCCATCAACGGCCTCCAGCACATCGAACCCTGCCCGCTGCACAAATAAGCGCACCAGCTCGCGGATATGCGGATCATCATCAACAACTAATATCGCAGGCATCTTGATACTCCTCCCTTGTTATCAGGCTCATCTGACACAGATTCCTCTCGCTTTAAGCCAATGGCTGCATACGCAGCTGCTGATCGGCAAAGTCGCGATACAGCGAATGGGACTGATACAGCTCTTCATGTGTGCCACTGCCCGTCACTTTGCCCTTCTCGATAAATACGATCTGATCGGCATCCACCACGGTCGATAACCGGTGGGCAATCACAATGGTTGTTCGGCCCTGCATCACGTTTTTCAAAGCTTTCTGCACAACAACCTCCGACATGCTGTCCAGACTGGACGTTGCCTCATCCAGCATCAAAATCTGCGGGTCACGCAGCAGCGCCCTTGCGATCGCAATTCGCTGCCGCTGCCCGCCGGACAGCTTAATCCCCCGCTCCCCAACCTCAGTTTCGTACTGCTTGGGCAGCTCATCTATGAATACATCGGCGTAGGCAAGCCGCGCGGCCTGCTGCAATTCCTGCTCGCTGATTTCCCGCTCCGTACCGTACGTAATATTATCGCGGATCGTGCCGGCAATCAACGGACTTTCCTGAGATACATAACCGATCTGGCTCCGCCATGACTTCAGGGACATATCATTGACGGATTCCGTGCCCATCCGAATGATCCCGCTCTGCGGCTCATAGAAACGCTCCAGCAGTGAGAATAGCGTCGTTTTGCCGCCGCCGCTTGGTCCCACAATCGCTGTTACCTTGCCCGGCTCGACCGTCAGACTTATATCTCTGAGCACAGGCTCCCCGGACTCGTAGGCATACGATACCTTCTCAAGCCGAATCGCCCGCTGACTGTCCTGTAAGGTAACGCCGCTGTCCAGCACTTCTTCATTTACCTTCAAGGTCGCAATAATCCGTTCAGTAGCACCCATCGCTTTCTGAAACTGTGTAAAGAAGTTCGATACCTGTGTGATCGGCATGACGATCTGAAACAAATACAACAGAAAGGCTACCAAATCTCCGGACGTCAGCTCGCCTGAGGATACCCGCAGCCCCCCATAGCCAACGATGGTCACGAACAACAGCATCAGCACAAAATACATCAGCGGTGCAATGAACGCCTGAATTCTGCCCTCACGCAAGCCATATCGGAATAAATGATCGATCCCCTGCTTGCCGTTGTCGTATTCAACCCGTTCTGCGTTGGATACCTTCACCAATCGGATCTCAGTCAATACCCGTCCCAGCACAGCGTTGAACTTGCCGGTTTCCTCCTGCAAGCCTTTGGATATCTTGTACATGCGGCGTCCCAAAGGCATCAGGAACAGCATGGAAAGCGGAATGACCATTATAATCAGCAGCGTCATTTTCCAATCGAGATACAGCAGCACCCCTATTGCGCCAATGATCGAGATCGAGCCGGTTATAAGGTTGGTCAAATTCTCCGTGATCAACCCTTTGACGATGCCTGTATCATTAATGATCCGGCTGATCATTTCCCCTGTTTGATTCTTATCATAGTAGGCGATCGGCAAATGCAAATGCTTTTTCCACAGCCGATCCCGCAGTGATGCCACCACCGTCTGACCCGCTCGGTTCAACAAGTAGATTGATATCCCTGCAGCAACCGCCTGCATGATAAAAGCCGCAGCCAAACCAATGATATGAATCCGATCTAGTGAGGCCAACGAAAAGCTATCGACCAAATTTTTGGTGAATAGCGGAATACTTAATCCAACCAATGTAGAGCCCATGCTCATTGCCAGCGCAATACCCATCAGCAGGAGCGGAGGCTTCGTTTGCCAGATCAGCTGAATGAATTCTCTCCAGCCACTGGTCCCATTTGCTTTTTTCATCCTATATCAACCTTTCCTTATCCATCTGGATTCGTTAAGAAGAACATACCCTATTTATATAAACACAATGTAAACGACAATTCCACATCTGGCCCAGCTACCCCATCATGATTAATAAATGCTGCTTACGGGTAATAGTATCTTGAGCAGAATGATGATCCATTCAAACTATAAAAGGAGTGATTACGATGGATAGCAACGTATTTAAAGGCAAATGGAAGCAAATCAAGGGCGAAACCCAGAAGCAATGGGGGAAGCTGACGAATGATGATATGGATGTTATTGACGGTGAGCGCGAAAAGCTGATCGGCAAAATTCAGGAGCGCTACGGCTATGAAAAAGACCGCGCTGAGAAGGAATACCATGAGTGGTCCTCCAGCTATGATTCCAAAACTACCGTATAAAACACAATTTCGATACCTGTTTTACTTTAACTTTTGCAATACAAACAAGGATCGCCCTATTGGGGCGATCCTTGTTTGTATTATGAGCAAGCGTCAAGAATGACACCATCTGATCGAAGACTACGAAATCTGAACACCTTTTTTGAGCGATTTGAAATTACTGTTCGTATTGGACAGCATAGGCAGCATTCTCATGCCACTGACCATAGGGGCTTGACACGAGCTGCAGACCGGCGCCGATTCGAACGCAAAATTATCTCGCATCCATCCCATGCAGGATTCATTCTCGCATGACCAAATCGCGATATTTTCCAAAGGGATATCCTCAGTCGATTTTTTTCGAAAATACATGATGAGCCTCCTCGATGATCTCAAAAAAAATCTGCCCCCAACGTAGGTTAAGGGCAGCTTGTAAAGCTTTTGAAATTACAATTTTACAACGTTCTCAGCTTGTGGTCCACGGTTGCCTTGAACAACGTTGAATTCTACTTGTTGACCTTCGTCCAAAGACTTGAAGCCTTCGCCAGTGATTGCGGAGAAATGTACGAATACATCGTTTCCACCTTCAACTTCGATAAAACCAAATCCTTTTTCTGCGTTAAACCATTTAACTGTACCTGTTTGTGCCATGTGTAATGACCTCCAAAATTTTATTAACATGCTGTTTTTATTGTTTACCACAAATAAAAAATTCACACATTGCGAAAGGTTCCATCTTCCATGATAACCCTTTGCAATATGTGAATATTGGTTACGGATTCTTTATTAAGTTCATCTTACCACACATAATTAAGGATAGCAAGTTGTGGTTGGCGATTTCACAAATATAAATGTTTTCCATCTCTGCCAGTCGCACTGCAGTCAGCATTTCTGGCGATGTAATACGTCAAAATCAATAGGCAAGGGGGCGGTATCTGCCCCCTGCTGTACTTCGAAGCTAACGATTCGTGGTCGGGATTCATCCTATATTCAAATTGAGGGCAGCAGCTCGCCCTGCTGAATACGGTACATCTGATAATATTTGCCGCGTTCACTCATTAGGCTATCATGTGACCCACGCTCGACGATTTGTCCACGGTCCAGCACCAGAATCAAATCGGCGCTTTTGATCGTTGACAACCGATGGGCAATCACGAAGGTCGTGCGCCCTTTTTTCACAACTTCCAATGCCTCTTGAATGACGGTTTCCGTCTCCGTATCAATGTTCGAGGTCGCTTCATCCAGAATCAGAATCGCCGGATTGAAGGCAAGTGCGCGTGCAAACGAGATGAGCTGCCGCTGTCCCGAAGAAAGCGTGCTGCCTTTTTCAATAACAGGCTCGTCAATGCCTTGAGGCAGATGCTCAAGCAGACGATTGGCACCTACAGCTTCCAGGGCTGCTTCCACCTGCTGTCTCGATATGGCAGGATCATCCAAGGACACATTGGAGGCTATCGTCCCGGTAAACAAATACGGATCCTGCAGCACAATCCCCATATGCTCACGCAGCGTCTGCTGCGGCAGGCGGTTTACGTCCATCCCATCTATCGTGATGGCGCCCTTCTCCGCATTATAGAATCGGAACAGCAGGTTCATGATCGAGCTTTTCCCCGAGCCGGTATGCCCGACGAACGCCACCGTCTGCCCCTTCATCGCCTCGAAGGATATGCCCTTCAGTACGTATTCACCCTCCTTGTAGGCGAACCATACATCGTCAAATCGCACATGACCTTGATAGCGGTCCATCTTGCCGTCTGCTACGTCGGTTCCTTCTACATCCAGCAGCTCGAACACCCGCTCTGCGGAGACGAGGGCCGTCTCCAGATTGGGCAGCTGGTTCACGATGTTGACAATCGGGTTGAACAATCGATTCAAATAATCCACAAAGGCATACATCACCCCAAGTGTGATCACATGCTCCGGTCCGCTTAAAGACATCCCGCCAAAATACCAAATGAGTGAGAGGAACGCCAAATTACGGAGTACCCCGACCAGATTATGTCCGGTTAATGAGTTTAGGCTCAGCAGCTTGTTTTGATACTTATACAGCTCGGTGTTGAACGCTTCAAACTCATTGCTCATCTTTTTTTCCTTGCGAAACGCTTTAATAATCGGCATCCCTTGTATCGATTCATTCACGATCCCGTTAATCTCGCTGACCGCCGCACGGATAATCCGGTTGTAACGCTTGGCAAATTTGCCGTACACGTAAATCCACAGCACGAGCAGTGGAAGGATAAACAGACAAATCGCCGCCAGCCGCACATCCAGCAGGAACAATGCCAGAAAAATTCCCGCCATATAAATCGTTCCTGTAAAAAAGTTCGCCAGCACTGTCACATACAGCTCGCGGATCGCTTCGGTATCATTCGTGACGCGCGATACGACCTTGCCTGCAGGCAGGTTATCGAAATAACGAATCGGCAACCGATTAATTTGACCGAACACATCCGTCCGCATGCGGCGAATAATCCGGTTGGCTGAAGCTTGCAGGAAATAACGCTGTCCATAAGAGAACAGGGCCGATACCACAAGCAAACCGAGATAAAACCCGCACAAGCGCATCAATCCGCCGAATTCCGGCTCGAAGAAGCGGACAAGCTCACCAGTATTCAGTCTTCTTGCGGGATAGGTGCTGACATTCGTGCCGCTGTCAATGGAAATCCTCCCTTCACTCGTCATGCTTCGCAAACCATCTGCCTTGACAGGTTCTGGGATAAAGTAATAATCCTTGCCGACCTGAAGCACACGCACCTCACCGCCATGAGCTTCATTCGCTGCAAAGTGATCGACTCTTTTATAGAAGACACCTTCATAAGCAACCGTGTACGGTCCTGCCTCTCCCGTCGTATACCAAGGCTTGCTGATACCGGAAATATGCACATCGATAATCCGTTTCGCTATGAACGGTCCTGCCAGATCCGTGCCTACAGCAACCGAGAGCATCATCAGCGCCACCAGCAGCTGCTTTTTATAGAGAAAGGCATAGGCGATAAGCCTGCGGATCGTTGCCGTTTTACTGCCCTTGGGCGGCTCCTTATCCAGCTCCAGCAAGAGATCAGTTCCATCCGGCTGCGGTTTGTCCTTGTTAGGAGGCTGTGTGGAGGGCTGCTCCGAGCTGCCGGTCGCCGCTCCCTGAACCTTTTTGTCAGCCGAATCGGATTCTTGGGCTGCCACTTTCCCCTCAGTATCCTTAGTGCTGTTCACTTTCTTCGCATTACGTTCCTTGTCCAAGCTCATTGTGATCACCCGCCTTCGGTTCCTTCGGCTTCGAACTGCTGCCGTTCATACTGCTCCTGATACCAGCCCTGCAGCTGTATCAGTTGTTCATGTGTGCCTTGCTCGATAATTCGTCCTGCATCCAATACGATAATCCATTCGGCATGTCGAATGACCGACAATCGATGGGTCGCAATAATCGTCGTCTGATCCGCTCGCAGTGAACGGACGTTGGAAATAATCTCCGCCTCCGTCCGCGCATCTACGGCAGACAATGCATCATCCAGCATCAGAATAGGCGGATTTTTAATAAGCGCTCGGGCAATGGATACACGCTGCTTTTGTCCACCAGATAAAGCAACACCCTTTTCCCCAACCAACGTCTCCAGTCCATTCGGCAAATAAGCCAAATCCTTACTGAGTGCCGCTGCATGGAGTGCACGATCCAATTCCTCTTCTGCGATATCGTTACCAAAGCAAATATTGTTTCGAATCGTTCTGGAAAATAAAAAGGGCTCCTGCGGCACATACCCGTACCACGATTTCAACTGATCCATATCCCATTGTTCAATGGGTATACCCGAGATGGAGATTATCCCCTGTCCGGCTGGATACTCCCGCAGCAGCTGCTTGATGAGCGTGGTTTTGCCGCTGCCTGTGCGACCCGCAATGCCAAGCGTATTGCCCTGCCTCAACTTAAACGAGATATCACTCAAATTGTCCGATAAGGAAGACGGATAGCGAAAGGTCACATGGTTGAATTCAATTTGCCCGGGCTGCTCAATTCCTGTTGTCTCACTCGCCATAGGCTCCGGAACATCCGGCTTATAACCCAATGTTTCATGCACACGATCAAGGGAGGCGTTGCCCCGCTGCATCACATTAATAAGCTCACCAATGGCAAACATCGGCCAGATCAGCATCCCGAGATAGACGTTAAAGGAGACCAGACCACCAATCGTCAGCTCATTATGGTAAACCAGATAGGCGCCATAGCCCAGACCAATGAGGTAGCTGGCACCCACCAATATTTTGATTGTCGGTTCAAATAAAGCATCGATTCGGGCAACTGCCAAATTTTTATCCAGCACATCCTGCGTAATATTGGCAAAATCACGCTCCGCCTCACGCTCCTGGGTGTAGGCGCGGATTACGCGGATACCGGAGATCGTTTCCAGCACCTCATCGTTC
Source organism: Paenibacillus sp. FSL H8-0034 (assembly GCF_038000305.1). NCBI lineage: Bacteria > Bacillati > Bacillota > Bacilli > Caryophanales > Paenibacillaceae > Paenibacillus > Paenibacillus sp. FSL H8-0034. Next base: position 547,609 of record NZ_JBBOBS010000001.1, on the reverse strand, counting down.
ATATGTCCAAAAGCATTTTGCGCGTCCATAAAGCGCTGATGAATCCACTTCCCGTATAGGCTGACCAGAATCGCCATAATCGGCAGCGGTATAATCGAGGCCAGCGTCAGCTTCCATGATACAAACGCGGTCATCGTGACAAGCAGGGTTGCCATCCACAAGGTGGAATCAATAAACGTCAATATCCCGAAGCCGGCCGTTTGTGCGACAGCCTTCAAGTCATTGGTCGTGCGTGCCATCAAGTCCCCTGTCCGGTTCCGTTCATAGAACGTTGGTGTCATTTTCAGAAAATGACTCATCAGCCTTGACCTCATCAAACGTTCAACTACAAAGGAACCCCCAAATAATTGATAATGCCAAAAATACGCCAGCACATAGACACCTACCAGAATACTCGCCAGCTGAAGCAGCGTCATCGTAATGCTTTGCCATGTCACTTGTCCGAGCTGAATCAGGTCCACCGTACGCCCGACCAGCATCGGCGGGATAATTTCCAGAAGACCTGCCAGGGTGAGCAGGATAATCGCCACGGTATACCGCTTGCGCTCCAGCTTAAAAAACCATCCCAGCTTGTGCAGCACATCAATCATAAGTCACTCTCCTATCTCTAAATACAAAAAAGCACACCGCTCGTATGCGATGCGCCTTATATAATAAAGGCCCATGCCACGAAAAACGTGACATGAGCCTTGGATTCACCAGCAATACCCATGATGGGTTAACTGCATCTCTTGCGTCCAAAGGTCAGGAAGGCCACGTCATCAACTATGAAATTAAGGGCAAATCTGTGATCGCCAACATGTAGATGGACTGTGCTTGTATGCATGTTATTCATCGTAGACTCCTCCTTTTCCTGAACGATTAGGGATACTTGGGTTGATTGGTCAATAAGATCGATTGGATATATTGTAAGTTAACATGGCGCGTAAAGTGCTGTCAATCCTTTTATATGGAAATATTAACTATAATTGTTCTTTCTCGTAAGGGTATTTATTACGGACCTGCTGTATCGCCATCTAATCACAGCACCGTATAATGCCTCCACTCCTCGGGCAGCAGACGTTGATATTGAGGCTGAAGATAGCGGTCATCCACCAGCATCAGTAGTCCGCGGTCCTGCTCCGAGCGAATCAATCTTCCCCCGGCTTGCAGTACCTTGTTCATTCCCGGAAACACATAAGCATAATCATAGCCATGAAGACCCGCTGCATTGAAATAATCCTTGATGATATTACGCTCCAGACCCAGCTGCGGCAATCCTACACCTACGACCACAACACCTGTTAGACGATCTCCGACCAAATCGATCCCTTCCGAGAAAATTCCGCCCATCACGGCAAATCCAGCAAAGGCTTCCCGATTGTCTGCATCAAATGCCCCCAGAAAGCTATCGCGATCTTCCTCCGTCATGTCCGCCTGCTGCAAAATTGTTTTTCTATGGGGCGCCAAGACCATAAATTCCTCGTACACCTCATTCATATAGGCGTAGGAAGGGAAAAAGAACAAATAATTGCCTGGCGTTGTGTCCAGCAATTGACTGAGCAGCTGTGTGAGTGGCGCTTTCGTACGTTCGCGATCCTGATATCGGGTCGAGAGCGGTTGAATGTATACGTCAAGCTGTTCTTTGGAAAAAGGAGATGGGATCGATACCGTGTAATCATCCTCCCCCGCTCCCAGCATTCTCATAAAATAAGCGAAGGGGGCCAGTGTTGCCGAGAAAAAGATATGAGAACGGTAGCCTTTGCCCATCTGCTGCAGCAGGTAGGAAGGGTCAAGGCAGAACAGCTTGATCTCAACCTCGCTTCTTGTGCATTCGGCGTAGGTTACAAAGCGTTCATCATATAGCTTGGCAATCCTTACAAAGCTTTGAGCGGCAAAATACGTATCCAGCAGCAGCGAATGGTCCGACGTCCCTCCGTGGGAGGAGAGCTCCCTTTCCGCGTGGACAATAAAATGTTCCAACTCATCAAGCAGTGCCTGCGGAGGCTCCTGAGTAATTTGAATGGGTTCCGTGCTTTGTTTTCTGAGTGAAATGAACTGCTCATTAACGGCTTTTGCCGCTTTGCTGACGCTCTGACTAAGTGCCTTGAATTCCCTTTGAACGTTCAAAAAGTCCGATTTATGCAGCATACCTGAAAACATTTCCCGCGCCCGATCAACCAAATTGTGAGCTTCATCGACAAGGATTGCCGTCTGCTTCTTCTGCTCGGCGAGCAGTCTTTTCAAGGATACACGTGGATCAAACACATAATTATAATCACAGATGATGACATCCGCGGCATAGGCAGCATCCAGTGACATTTCAAATGGACACACCCGATGCTTGCGGGCATACTGCTCGATGATGGGCCGATTGATCAGTGTTTCACGGGTTAACATATCGAGCAGCGCGCCATTAATCCGATCATAGTAGCCATCCGCAAACTCGCAATGCTCCTTCGTACACCTGACCTCATCCTTGAAGCATATTTTATCCTTGGCAGTCAGTGTAACCGTATGGATATGCAGCCCTGCCGCCTGCATGAGTGCAAAGGATTCCTCCGCTGCCGTTCTTGTCGTCGTTCTCGCGGTCACATAAAAAACACGCTGCAATAGCCCCATGCCCATCGCCTTGACAGCAGGAAAGATCGTCGAGATCGTCTTCCCTGTACCTGTGGGCGCTTTGGCGAACAGCTTGCTTCCCGTTTCTATCGATTGGTACACAGCACCTGCCAGTTTGCGCTGCCCTTCACGGTAAGCCTTAAAAGGGAATTGCAGCTCACGGATACTGCTATCCCTTTGCCGTACGTGCCGTTGCAGCATTTGCGCATAGGGGGCATACTGCCGGACCATCTCCTGCATATGCTGCTCCAGCTCCTCAAATGCTGACTCCTTGACGAACCGTTTCTGCTGCTCGGTATCCACCTGTACATAGGTAAGCTGAACGCGCATCCGTTCGAGTCCCTGCGCACGAGCATACATGTAGGCATAACATTTGGCCTGCGCCCAGTGGGCCGGGAACATGTCCTCGGTTATGAGTGCGATGGACATGGCAGTCGATTTAATCTCATCAATCGTATATGCAGCCTCGGACAGCAGCAGCCCGTCGCATCGACCATCAATGACAAACAGGAGATCACCGTAAGGGATCTCCGTTGTCAGGTATACTTCCTTCAAGTCGTGCTCGCCATACTGCTTTTGGATATGCTGATGAGCCTTCGTACCTTCGGTCAGCGAGCTGACCGTCCGAAATCCGGAATCAATGCTTCCGCTGCGGCACACATATTCCACCAAGGCTCGTACCGCTATTTGTATGTTCGGCAATGGAGGCTTCGTAGATATGCCCGGTATAGGTTCGTCTTCAGAAATTGCTGGGTTCACGGGTGTTGTAGGCTGGGTCGGTTCGTTCCCTTGCATCGTATCACCTGTCCATTAATCAGGAATAGCAGTTCGAGGTAAATATCTATTCCAACTATACCACACATATGTTCGCGTTCATAGCGGTGCTGATTGTACTTAACTTGTTCCCAGTGATTGACTTGTCCGTATAATCGCAATGAAACAAATTTACTCGCCTTCTTCCAGATTGAAATCGATCCTACCTTCGTTGCGGCCATCCTGACGATCGTCGTTTATTAGATCCAATACGGCGATCGAGTGCAAGTTAATAGGAGGCTAATTGTTAGGATGATGAATATGGACATGCGCGGGTATGTGTATATTCATAGCGAATAGAATCATTGTGTACGAGCAAAAGGAGCTGCCGCGGCAGCTCCTTTTTGTGTATATGTGCCTTGTTGCTCATAGCTAGTTGCTTCAGCTAGGAGCACAGCTGCCTTTTACCCGAGCAGCTTTTGTCCTGGCTTCCAGTTGGCAGGGCATAAGCCACCAGCTTGCAGTGCTTGCAGGATACGAAGCGTTTCCTCGACACTGCGGCCCACGTTCATATCGGTCACGACCTGATAACGCAGCACACCTTCGGGATCAATGATGAACAATCCACGGTGCGCAGATCCTGTAGCTTCGTCCAGAATACCATAAGCACGTGCGGTTTCCTTCGTAAAGTCGGAGGCGATTGGATATTGGATGCTGCCGATACCGCTTTGATCACGCGGTGTTTGAATCCAGGCACGGTGTGTATACACGCTGTCGACAGATGCACCTACGATCTCGCAATCCAGCTCGCGGAATGCTTCGGCATGATCACTGAAGGCGATAATTTCGGTCGGACATACGTAAGTGAAATCATAAGGCCAGAAAAAGAACAGCAGCCATTTGCCTGCATAATCCTCTAAAGCGACATTCTCCTCTAGAGTCGTTAAATTTTTGGTGGAGGGCAAATTAAAGCCTGGAGCTTTTTCCCCTATTTTGGCTTGAGATACGACTGGAAATGGTTGTGTCTGTAATGTCATTTGATGTTCCTCCTGATCGTTAATTTGGGTTAGATATTGGGGTTAAATAGATGGTCGTGCACCAGCTTATTCTCCGGCTAATGCTTTTTTGATTCGTGTCGTGTTCATGCCGAGAATGGTGTGCTCACCGATGACGGTTACCGGTATGGAGCTCATCCCCATATTTTGCAATTCGTCGGCATATTGGTCGTTGGTTTCGACATTGCGTTCTTCAAAAGCGATATTTTGCTCGTTTAAATATTTTTTGAGCTGATTGCAATAAGGACAATGGTTACCGGTATAGACGATGACGTTCGCTGCAGCTGTGGACATAGTATTTCACTCCTTGTATGGGGTCTCGTTTGACCCTTTATTAAATTTAGACTAAGTTTAAAAACTTGCTAAAAAAAGAATACCATTCAAGCAGGTTAACTGCATGAAGGTATAATGAAGGTATCGTGAAGGTTTCATGAAGAGCTTAATCGGTTAATCTGTAACCCACACCACGAACGGTGACAATGTATTGCGGCTGCTTCGGATCGTCGCCCAGCTTGTGCCGCAGGCTTTTGATATGCGCATCTACAGTATTGCTGCCTCCGAAATATTGATCTCCCCATACCAGATCCATCATCGTCTGCCGTGAGAGCACACTGCCGTCAGCACTGAGCAGCACCTTCAGCAAATCGAACTCGGTTTTGGTCAGATCGATCCGTATTTCTCCACGGGATACAACCATCCGTTTCAGGTCCATCCTGATATCTTTGTGCTGCAATTGATCATTGCCACCGAATACGGGACGACTGCTTGGAGCATCGAACGATTGGATACGCTCCACGAGAGCCTCCATCGATGAAGGCCACACAATGAAATCACTCCCAACCTGATTAGGTGGCGTTCCTTCACTGACCAGGGACAGCATCGGAATGCCGCGCGCACGCAAATGCTGAATCTCTTCATCCGACATACTGCCCCGTGTCTGATCAATCAGCAGCAGATCACCCTGCAGCAGATTGAGTGCCGAATCATCGGCATGGTGAAATAAAAGAACATCATAGCATTTGACTGTCAATTCCCCAACCAAGCTGTGCAGCGAGGCCGGCCATGGACTGATGATCATAATTCTTCGTGTGGTGACGCAAAAGTCTCCATCCATCGGGTAGTCTGCTGCTACCGATTGTTGTGGAATCGTCTGAGGACTCGGACTCAATGGATCGGTTTGGTTGATATTTTGCATGCCGCACACACTCCTTTAAACAAATATTGCTGCTCTTGTATATCATAGCCGGTCTCTTCCGCTACATGGTGCAGCCACTCCTGCGGTGCATCGGTGAATACCTCGTCGACCCGGCCACAGGAAACACAGACGATATGCTGATGATCTTCTGTTCGCGCGTCGTAGCGGCTGGAGTCTCCATCGAGCTTCAGCTCGCGAATCATCCCTTCGTCTGTCAAATAGCGAAGTGAGTTGTACACGGTCGCATAAGCGAACTGGCAGCCGCGTTCCTTTAGCCTCTCCATCACATCGGCCGCAGTCGGATGATCTGTTGCCATCGTTACAATTTCCAAAATCGTCTTGCGCTGGATGGTTAGTGTTCCTTTTCGTGTCATCGCAAGCTCACCCTCTATAGTTTATATTTAGATTAAGTTTAAATATAAAATGGCGAGAAGTCAATACATCGTTCCACATCCAGGCTGCTTACATAGAAAAAGCAATAACCCTCAATGACTCAGGATTATTGCTTGGAGGTATCCTTTTTAGAAATCAAAGTTGTCAGGGTCAGGGCCTACCCGCTGGTTCAGATTCAATCCATCTATTCGCTGCATATCGGCATCTGTTAATTGAAAATCGAACACCGCGGCGTTTTCAACAATCCGATGCTCTTTGGTCGATTTGGGGATAGTCACAACGCCGTTTTGCAGGTCCCATCTGATAATAATTTGAGCGACAGATTTACCGTAGCGCGTGGCGATCTCCTGCAGGTCGGAATTATCCAGCAGCTGCCCTTGCATTAAAGGAGACCAAGCAGCCAGTTGAATATCGTGCTGTCGGCAAAATACCTGAAGCTCCTTTTGGGTTAAACGCGGATGGTATTCCACTTGATTCACCATCGGTTTGATGACTGCATCCTTCATCAAGTCCTCCAAATGATGGATCTGGAAATTGCTTACACCAATAGCTTTCACTCGCCCTGCTTGGTACAACGTCTCGAGCGCTCTCCATGCCTCTTTATATTTACCTTGAACAGGCCAATGAATGAGGTATAGATCCAAATAGTCCAGACCGAGTTTATTCAGGCTATCTTCATAGGCCGCTAATGTTGCTTCATAGCCTAAATCGGCATTCCATACCTTAGAGGTGACGAATACCGCTTCTCTGGCAATACCCGCTTTCTCGAGCCCTTCCCGGATGCCTTGTCCCACACCAGCCTCATTGCCATAAATGGCCGCTGTGTCTATACTGCGGTAGCCGTGCCCAATCGCGGTTTGCACAGCTTGAACCAGCTCCGGCCCTTCTTCTACTTTAAATACCCCAATCCCCAACCATGGCATCTCTGTACCGTTATGCAAAGTAATTGTATCCTGTAAGTTGTTCGTCATCTGGATAAACCTCCTAATAGTTTTCGATAGAAAACTTACTTCGTAAGCATCTACTGAGTGGTGTGCTTAAATGATGTGTTATTCGATTACGGCTTGAGCCGCTTGAGCTTGTTGAACCTGCTGATCCTTTCGTTCCAGAGCGCGGCTCCACCCTGTCAGAAGCATAGCTGCAAAAACCATCACTCCGCCTATCCATGCTGTATGGATGAGTCCTATAGAATCTGCGATCATACCGCCCAGGAAGGAACCGAGGGCAATTCCGACATTAAACGCGGCGATATTGATAGCAGAAGCCACATCAACCGCACTCGGTACAAAACGTTGAGCCAGCGTCACGACATACACCTGAAGTCCCGGCACGTTCATAAAAGCGAACAGTCCCATCACAAAAAGCGTAATTAAACCCGCTACCTTAAAGGGAGCCGTGAACGTCAGGATTACAAGCACTACTGCCTGTACAAGAAACATATAAAATAACGCCTGAATCGGATTGCGGTTAGCCAGCTTGCCGCCAATCGTGTTCCCAATAGCTATCGCAATACCATAGACCAACAAAATAATCGCAACCGTTTTTGCCTGAAAACCGGTTATCTCTTGCAGCAATGGAGACAGATAGGTAAACACTACAAATGTTCCACCATAACCAAGTGCCGTAATAATAAAGACAAGCAGCAACCGACCATTCGTAACCAGCTTGACCTGATCACGCAAGGTAGTACGCGCGCTTTTTCTAATATCCGACGGAACCAGAATACTGTTGGCCACCAACGCTATAATGCCAATGACAACAATAATGAGGAAGGCAAAGCGCCAGCCAAATTGTTGTCCGATGAACGTTCCAAAGGGAACCCCTGTCACCGTCGCTACAGTAAGCCCAGTGAACATAATCGCGATCGCGCTGGCTCTGCGGTTTTCCGGTACCAAATCAGCAGCAATAGTAGCGCCAATCGACATAAAAATACCATGGGCCAACGCGGATACGACACGTGCTGAGAGTAACACACCAATACTGGTAGCACTGACCGCAATGCCATTACCTATAATAAAAACGACCATAATCCATAACAATAACGATTTACGTGACATACTAGAGGTGAGAGCCGTTAATACCGGTGCCCCAAAGGTGACCCCTAACGCATATATCGAAACGGTTAAACCTGCGGTTGTCATAGATACCTGTAAATCTTCGGCTATGAGTGGCAGCAAGCCAACACTAATAAATTCGGTGGTTCCAATCGCAAATGCACTGACCGCCAAAGCCAGCAGCGCTAGTGTGCTTCTTCTTTTATCCAGGACCATTTCATAACCCCCTATTCTTGTTTGATGTTGTGGTAACGAGTCGACAAATGTTATTATGATCTATATAGGCAATAATTAAAAGTACGTACTTTTAAGTTCTATAGGATCCAATAAGTACTATAGGCACTTTTTAGTACCTATAAATAAGGAGGATCACCATGCTGAAAAAAAAATATAATATATCAGTCGAAGCGACCTTGGAAGTCATAGGTGGGAAATGGAAGTGCGTCATTCTGTGCCATCTAACTCATGGTAAAAAGCGCACCAGTGAATTGAAACGCCTGATGCCCGAAATTACACAAAAAATGCTCACCCAGCAGTTACGGGAGCTGGAGGATGATGGGGTCATTACGCGAATTATTTATCATCAAATTCCGCCAAAGGTTGAATATGAGCTGAGTGAATATGGATGGAGTCTGGACAGTATATTAAGCGCACTGTGCAATTGGGGAGACATTCATATTACAAAGGTTTACGGGGATAAATCGGCTGTATTGGAGGATAATATATTAAATAAATAACAACTCCATTGAAAATAGAAAACAAAAAACCACTCCATCATTTCATGGCGTGGTTATCGTTATATAGTTTGTAGAATGATTATTGCGTTCTCCGGGAACGTTTCATTATGTACACAACAGCACCAATTACAATCAGTATGCTCACTATAATGGTAACTATTGAGGCTGTCCATGACGAATTCGGGTTCGTCCCATCCGCTGCCCCTGTTTCCCCAACATGACCTGATGGGGAAGAAGTATCTGGCGCTGTTGGTGTTTCTCCTTTTGGCGGGACCGGAGTCACAGATCCAGATGCCCCTTCCGAGGCCGAAGGCTGAACGGGCGGTGTCACCCCTACACCACTCGGGACAGGCTGTGGAGACGTTTCCTTAGTAACCGGCACATTCAGACCATTCACATAGCTGCTGACACCCTTGATACCTTCGATCATGCTTCCTTTTGCCGCCATCGGTTTATATTGAAGATCAATAATCCCCTGCGCATTACCTGCTTCCGTGCTCGATACTGCCTTTGCCATCTGTTCATTATCATAAACCAGCTGGGCCGTGCCAGGCTTGTCAGTGACAACAAGCAGCAGTTGGTTGGCTCCCAGCTTCCATGTGTTATACACATCATTGCCGAATTGCTGAATCGCTTCGTCATTCAAACCTTTTGCTGTAACAACAACCAGCTCAAAGCTTTGGCCCTGCAAGGCTTCACGCAATTGTTTGACCTGTTCGACAGTAAACAGTCCGGCAGGGTCTGTCACCGCTCCCGAGCGTTCGGGCACATCGGCTGCATACACCGTATGGATGGATGAATTGAAAATAAAGACGAGCAGCAGCAGCACCAACAGTTGAATTGTTCTCATTCGGATTCCCTCCCCCATGGATTGCACAGCTTGAAATGTCTGTATATCCATTATTACCACAAATGGGATGCACACAAACAACAGCCCCACCCTTCATGCTGGCAGGGCTGTTGTTCGTACTGCTCGTACTGCTTTTCTGCTTCGTTATTCACCAACTACAGCTGCTGAATCACAGCGCCTTGCTGCAATGCCTCTTGACCTGTTCGATGCAAAGCATCAATCAGCTCGATTTGAAAAGCTCCCGGACGATCCGCACCGGACACGGCGACTGCTGCTTCTGCAGCAACTCCATAATAGGCCAGCGCTGCTGCTGAGGCCAGAACCAGATCCAGCTCAACCGCGGCAAAGGCGCCAATAATCGAGCTTAACAGGCAGCCTGTGCCTGTCACCTTCGTTAGCAGCGGTGTGCCATTGCTCACCTTATAGCTGGTCTCTCCATCACTAACATAATCGTCCTTGCCAGTCACAACAACGACACAGCCCAGAGTACGAGCCGCATGGACAGCAAGCTCGGCCGCATTCCCGTTGTCCGTACCTGCCGCATCTACACCCTTGATCGTCGATGCCTCTCCGATCACATTAGCGACTTCTGCCGCATTACCTCTGAGTACGGAGACCTTCAGCTCCTTCATAATCAGCCGCGCGGATTCCGTACGGTAAGGTGTCGCTCCAGCTCCCACCGGGTCGAAAACTATCGGAACCTGATGCGTATTCGCTGATTTGCCAGCAATGAGCATAGCACGAATCACCCTTTTATCCAATGTGCCCATATTTAACACAAGTGCTCCTGCGATCTTGGCCATATCCGCCACTTCCTGCTTGGCATAGGCCATAACCGGAGAAGCTCCAAGAGCCAACAGCCCATTGGCGGTAAAATTGGTGACAACCACATTCGTAATATTGTGAACAAGCGGATTGTTTGCCCTCACCTTGTCCAAAACTTCAATGACCTGCTCGATATGAATGCTCAATTCCCTGTTCCTCCTTGATCGATGTGTAGGTTTATGGCAATGGCTACTATCTTTTGGACCTGCTTAGCTTCATACCCAGTATAACAGCCAGCAGCACGGATACGGCAATAATAATCATATTAAATGCTGCTTTGGTCTGGAACCATGATGAATTCGCTTGCCCTTCACGAGCTGCCTCAGGGGCTTCGGTCTGTACCGCCAGCTTGGCAAGAGTCGGATTTTCCTGCTCAATCTGTGTTCGGAAGCTGGCGATATCATAGCTTGGCTTACCTGCGACGCTATTTCCATATACCAACTGGTACGTTCGTCCCTCTTGGCGCTCGAATACCAGCTTATCAATCACATAGTCCACCTTCAAGCCGGTGAGCTGGATTGGCGCATTATCCTGATTATTGATTTTGATCGTTAATACTGGACTCGTGATCGGTACAGCCCCGACGATCATCGTATTTTGCAGCTGTACATCCTTGAAGTCAAGACGATAAAGCTCCCGCTTTCCCTCGATGGAAACATCCTGCCCAGCTGCCGTCTGTGCCGTATAGGAACGTCGAAAGCTTCCTTGCGCTTCCAGCTGTACCTTCGTAATCCGCAGCCGGTTATCGTTGCGAACCTGCAATAAGGTCTGTCCCTGTTCCTGCTTCGTGTCATAGGGGAGTGAGGTGGTCTTGGCAAATTCCTGCCAGCTCGATGCACGCGTACGATGTATCAGCTGCAGCTGCGGGAATGCCAGATTTTCCACATTATCGATAATCTTTACACGATAGTAAGTGAACTTCACCGTCTTGTCGAGCACCACTGTATGTTTCTCCAATTGCTCGGTCCGATACACATAATCTTTGTGCAGCAGCTCCCACTGATTGCCGTCGTAGCTGCCGTAAAGCTCCAGATGCTTGAGAAAGGCTTGCTCGGGCAAGCTCAGTATTACCCCATTGCCTTGTATATCCTTGGTTGCATCTATCGGGGAAATTCGAAAATCGATCAAGGTGTCGTTATTCTTCTTGACCGTATCGATCACATTCGATGTATAGACAACCTGTGTATCCACAGCCTTGGCAGCGCCACTGTCCACATAATAAGGGACGAATTGTCCCTTATCATCCATAATCCGCAGATCGCCCAGATCCTCACGTGCGCCTTTATACACTTCGTCATCCAGAAACAGTGCCCCATATTTATCGCTCCCCTGCAGCTCAATCGGTTTCGCATACCGCCAATTGCTAGGGTTGGCGGCTTCCGCGGCGAACCCGGTGCTGCTGAGGCAGAGCAGCAGGCTGACCGCCAAAGTCGTGATGACCATCCCTCTTAGGAGACTACTCTTTGGGAGCCAGCTGTGATGGATTGTGATCATTAGGCGGCACCTCCAGCTTACTCGATACCTTTTGATAGCCATAGGAAATACCCAGCAGTACAAGACCGAAGCAGAAGTAGCCTACCATTTTGCCGCCGGACGACATGAAGCTGAGATCGTAGAAGACCAGTTTGGCAGTTGCAAACAGCGTCAACCCGAGGCCAAGCCTACGAATATATACATATTTGTAGCGGAATCCATATACGATATAGCTGATAGCCAGCAGCAGGTACAGAAAGCTGAACATCAGGCTGATGTCGCCTAAACGAAGCTGGACGTCAAGGAACGCGGTCGTAATCCCGAGCAAATATACACCGAGTATGACTGGATACAGCTCCGAATTGGTATACGTGCGGCGAAGTGCGGCAAGCAGAAAATCGCGTGCACTGAAAAATACAAGCACATGAAACCCGATTAACAATACCAAGGCAAAATAATCGGCTGCCGTATTATCCATATAGCTTGGCTGCAGCACAGGTTCCCTTATTGTAATAACCAGACACAGGATGTACCCGATCATGTATAGAAACCAGCTGAAATATTTGACGATCCTATCATAAAGCACAGCCGTTCGACTCAGCCCGTAAGCTAGGCCTATCGTGATCATCGCCGCCATAAGCAGCTCGTAAAAGTCATATTGAACCCATCTATAGGGCACCCAATGCTCATACAGCTTATTGCTCTCGATCAACAGGAATACCCACAGATTGGCGAGCGTGAAATATTTAAAGCCTGTTAAACCATGACGGACGATAGGATGCGCCGACCGCAAAGATTCTTGAGGGTTGCTTTGCCCACGATGGATACCAACTGCATAGAACAGCATAACCAGCAGCATCCCGACCATCACAGAGCTGTATTTGATATCAAAATACCGCCCTTTGGACAGCAGTACTTCTAGCAGCGCCGCATCCCACAAGTAAAAGGAACCCAGACACAGCAGGAATATACCCCAGCCCGCTCCCTCCAGCTTATTCAAACCGTTAATGCGGCCGAACATAATCAGAATGACACCCTCGATAAGCCAGCCCATCGCCAGCCACTGAACACCCAGCTGAAACGGAATCATCAGGACAGCGAACGTTAGCGAGGTCGCATAAAACAGCATCATCGTCGCTTTTTCCTGCTGCATGACCTTCTCGATAAATCGGCCCAAGCCAATGTAGATCAAGCAGAAGATCAGCGCAAGCAAGCCCATGTAATCCTGCAATCCAGCTCTGACCATCAGGCCATACAGAATGCCACAGCTGATTAATGTATTAAGCGCCAGCAGACATACGTCTCCGATCGACAGCTTTGCTTGATATCGAAACGGATAAGCCAAGGTAACACCCACGTACATTGCAAAGGTCAGCACGGAGTAGAGCATGCCTACAGCTTCACTTGGTGCGAACAGCACCAGAGCGATCATGGAGGGGGTATTAAACGCAAAGCTGATATAGCTGATAATCGTCCACCGCTTACGAAATGAGACCAGCAGTATAACGAGATTCAGCAGGAACAAATAACCCATCGCGGCATAGATGGCGTTCCCTTCCAAACCAATCGCTCCAGCGTAAGAAAACAGCGGTAAAAAGCCGCCAACCAGACCCAATGCGCATACCGTTTGCGACTGATAACGCAGCGATAAGAGCACGGCCGTTAAGGAAACGAGCACAGACAGCGTTAATCCGGCGTAAAGATCTATAATATGAAGTAAAAAATAGCTGTAGAAGATCGAGCCATACAAAATCGAAATCCCGCCGCCCAGCAATCCGAGCGCAAACGTTTGCTTTTGCTTGCGAAACAGCCATTCTCCACCTACCAGCAGCAGCGCTCCCAGCAGGAAAAATACACTGCCCTTCATATAGTCATTAAACCAGGTGGAATAGGTGTATCGAAAAGCAGCGCCCACTCCGAGAATAATTAACAAAATACCGAGCTTATTGATCCAGTTCAAGCCAATTTTCATTTCAAACTGGTTCTGCTTGATTCGCTTCTGCATCACCTCTTCGCTGACCCCTTCAGCCTCCAGGCGGTCAAATCCGCCCTTAACGTCTTGATGCCGCTGCCGCTCCTGCTCAGCCAGCCACTCACGATGGGCAGCGATTTGCTCATTAAGCTCGTTGGAAAGCAACACAATTCTGTTGAGGATTTCCTGTTTCTCCTCACCCAGCTCTGTGTTGGCCTTTTGCATCAATTGGTCGACATTTTTCTTGGCCTCGGCTTCAAAGGCTGCCAACCGATTCATATGAGCATGATCGGCACCAGCGAAATAAGTATTGAGCTTTTCACGGGACACTTTGATCAGGTTCAGCTTTTCATCCAGCATTTGCTCGTTCAGGGAAACCCGCAGTTTGGCATTTTCTTCATCCTTATGCCTGTACTTCTCCTGCAGCTCAGATAATCGGCTTTTGTAATCCTCGTATTGCTGACGAAGCATCTGGTTTTCATGAATCAAATCATGAGACTCGTATTCATTGATTAAAGCCTGATACTCCTTCATCAACGCAGCCTGGTTATCTTTGATCGAAACCATCCGATCTTTAAATTCGTCCATGAATTCCCCTCCGTTTCTCAGTGATATTCGATTGATTTCCATTTTACTACAATAGATCCATAAAAAAAGTACTAACTTCATCTAGTACCCTTCGCAACACAGCTCTATGAGCTCTTACCCTAGTAGATCGATCGTATAACAATAAATAAAAAAACGCTGATGCTCGCAGATATTCTGTCATATAGATACAAATATTTTGATGAAATACGGGTAAGAATAAACTACTTCTTGTTTTCAATTTGCAGGCATTTCCATTGTAAAGGAGATATGATGTTGACCACTACAAACCCCAATCGTAAATCTTTTCCGCAATTTGCGACACTATATTCCATTATCGCGGCCATAGGCGGATTCCTGTTTGGATACGACACAGCTGTTATTTCTGGCGCGATTGGCTTCATTAAAGAGCGGTTCGATTTACATGCAGGTATGCTGGGATGGATGGTTTCGAGTTTAATCGTGGGGGCTGCTGTAGGCGCAGCCTTATCAGGCGTATTAAGCGATACATTCGGGCGTAAAAAAATACTGATGCTGTCCGCCTTCCTGTTTGTAGTCGGTTCGATCGGCTCTGCACTCCCGAACAGCGTCACCGGATTGATTATAGCCCGAATAATAGGAGGGCTGGGCGTTGGTATGGCTTCCACATTGTCTCCGTTGTATATTGCAGAAATCGCACCAGCCAGAAACCGTGGACGTCTGGTGTCGATTTACCAATTCGCCGTTGTTACAGGCATATTCGTGACGTTTTTTATTAATGCGACTATTGCGGGACTTGGTGATGAAGCGTGGGATATTGCTTATGGCTGGCGTTGGATGCTTGGTTTTGGCATTGCTCCGGGCGTGATTTATTTGCTTCTTCTACTGCTAATACCGGAAACACCTCGCTGGCTGATGAAACAAAAGCAGGAAGTTCGCGCACTGGAGGTCCTTGAACGTATGAATGGCAAGGAAGCGGCAAAATCGGACCTCCAGGAAATTCTGAACTTGAAGGACAACGATTCAGCATCACTCAGGGAGTTGTTTCGCCCTGCACTTCGGATACCACTATTGGTGGGAGTCGTTCTGGCCATTCTTCAACAGATTACCGGAATTAATGCGATCATGTACTATGCTCCGGAAATTTTCAAGCAAATGGGTGCCGGAACGGATACCGCTCTAAGCCAAACGGTGTGGGTGGGCATTGTTAATTTTGTGTTTACCTTGATTGCACTCTGGCTCATTGATAAAGTCGGACGGAGGCTGCTGCTGCTCATCGGCTCCATTTCCATGACGATCTGTTTGTTTATAGTCGGTTATGGCTTTCATTCCAATACTTTGCCTGGGTACCTGATTTTATTGTTCATTCTTCTGTACGTCGCCTCTTTTGCCATTTCGTTGGGCCCGGTCGTATGGGTCATGATTTCGGAAATTTTCCCTACTCGAATCAGAGGGCGCGCTACAGCCGTCGCATCCCTATGCTTATGGGTGGCTGATTATCTTGTTTCCCAAACCTTTCCCTCTCTTATCGAAGGTATCGGAACATCCGCAACATTTTGGATGTTTGCTGTGATTTCATTATTAGGGGTCATCTTCTGTGCTAAAGTCGTTCCCGAAACGAAAGGTAAATCTCTTGAACAAATTGAACGCCTGTGGAAAAGCAAATCATAAGAAAACCTCTATCGAGGCCTTTCAAAGATGAGCGACCGCGGTTCAGAGGTAGGTTTTCTTGAAACATAAGAATCCTTCAGCTCCGCTGAAAACTTATAAATTCTTATGTTATAAGAAAAGAGCAGCCTGTCCTGCCAAGCTGTGAACTGTAGCTTTGCATTCAGGCTGCTCTATGATAATTTAGTGTAACGCAGGTAATTGTCAGGAGGACTCACTATGAATGAGAAGATCAAGCAAGCGCTAGCTGCCGTTATTAGAAACTGGAACTCGATGGCTGGGTCGGATAGTGAGGAAGCCGAGTCAACGGCAGATCAATTCCAAGCTTCTTTTTATGTATGGATCGAGACTGTCCGTGATTGGGTTGATGAGCTGGAGCAGCGGCCCCAAACGCTTGAGGAAGCTATGGGATTACCTGTTGTGAAGGAAATCCTCGAAGTGCTGCCTGATCCGCTGCTGCTCAATTTTGAAACCGAACTAGAGTTCATCCTGGAGAACACAAGCCGCGTTGACGACGAGAAATACGACTAGCACGCAAAAGGACCGTCTCCTAGATGTACATACCGCCATCAACTTTAATAATTTCACCGGTGACAAAATGAGAGTGCGCGATGACCGCATACACCACGTCAGCCACGTCCTCAGGAGCGGCAACTCTGCCCAGTGGTGTTCCTTCACCCAAGCGCTTCACATGCTCCTCCTGACCTTCGACCCATCTTGTCTGCACAATGCCAGGCGCTATGCTATTCACACGCACTTCAGGTGCCATCACACGTGCCAATGATTTGGTCACACTGTTGGCCGCTGCTTTGGAAGCCGCATACGCAATCGAGCTGCCAAGCCCAGTAAGCCCTGCAACCGATGTGATATTGATGATACAGCCTCTGTTCTTCTTTAACTCAGCCGATGCAGCACGTGAGCAGAAAAACATCCCCTTCACATTAACATCCATCACCCGATCCCAATACTCTTCCTTGAGACCTTCCAGATCATCATGGCTGACAAAATCCGTCACTCCGGCATTATTCACCAATATGTCCAGTCTCCCGAAAGCATCGATCGTGGCCTGTACCATCTGTCTCACCAGCGAATCATCCGATACGGTACCTTTAAATAACAGGCATTTTACGCCCAGCGCTTCAATTTCCTGCCGGGTTTCTTCGGCTTCCTTGTCCGATTTGGAATAATTGACCGTTATATGGACACCCTCTCTGGCAAGACGAAGTGCGACGGCTTTACCTATTCCTGTTGCAGAGCCTGTAATTAATGCTGCTTGATTCTTCATTATTTTATCTCCTTTATTGTGATTGTGCCTATAGGTTCAACAAGTCCATTAGCCTTTGCTTTTCTCTGTAAAGTCGCCAGCACCACTCCACCCACAATGAGCAGCGCACCGACGACCTGGACGATAGACACCGCAGTGCCAAGGAGCAGGAATCCCACAAGCATTGCGACAAACGGTTGTAAATTTAAAAACACCGATGCCTTACCCGCCCCTACCCGAGTTAACTGGATATTCCAAATGACCGAGCAAACACCCTGCATCACAATGCCTGTAGCAAACAACAGCACCCACGCCCACAGATGCGGACTCACCTGATGAAGCGGTTCCTTGATCAATGCTACCGGTATGACCAGGCTCGAGCCGATAACCGTCGAATACACGGTAGCGGTAAATGCACCCATTCGTTCCGTCAGCTTACGCATAATAATGACAGACACGGAGAAGGTGAACATCGCTATAAAAACGTACAGCATCCCAATGGAAATCTGAAGACCATCTGATCTGCCTACCACGAAAAAAATACCAGTAATCGCGATCACAGAGCCCACCAGCATTTGCTTGGTAATCAATTCCTTCAAAAAGATTCTTGCCAATAAAGCAATCGTCAGCGGAGCCAACGATAAAATCAACGAAGCTGTCGTCGCATCAACAGTTTGAAGACCGGTAAAAAACGCCGTTTGGTTGAGCAGTGTTCCGAAAATAGCGAGCGGAACCAGCAGCTTCCAATCCCGAAGGGACAGCTTACCCAGCTTCCGTGTACCCCAAGCATAGCTGAGCAAGCAAATCGAGGTCGCTGTTAATCGAAAAGCCGACAGCAGCAGCGGAGGGAACTCATGAACCAGCATCGAGCCAAATACGAAGTTACTGCCCCAACAGATCACACACAAAATCAGCAGTACATAGGACTGTATCATGCAAAAAGCGCCTCGTTCCTTCATCTTGAATGGATGTCATTCTCTTGGCTTCATTACAGCTGTGTAAGCGCATTCCGGACAGCGAGAATATACTTGGATTGATCGAGTGGGTTAACCCCTCTTCGTTGCCGTTCCACCTCTACCTCCGGCGGACAATCCTGATAACCTGCAAAAAACACGGATAACGTCCCTCGCCCCTTGGTCAGTGAGCCAAGCCGTGAAGGAAAATCGAGCGATGTCGCAACAGGAAGTATGCCTTCTATGTCCATCCGTCCATTCCGCAGCACGGGTGTATCAAACTGACCGCGCATCAGCACAAGCTCATTCATCAGCTTGCCACCGTATTCCTCCGGTGTGGACAAGCGAAACCGCAGCATCGGCTCCAGCAGCTTCGTGCCGGTGTTGGCTAATCCGTCCATAATCCCCATCGGGGTCGCAATAACAAAATCCAGCGGATGCGTATGCCATACATGATGCTCGCCTTCGATCAGCGTGATGATTAAATCGGTGACCTCCCATCCCCTCAGCCCTTGCTCCAGAGCAATCGGCACCCGCCGTGCCACTTCATTCTGATACCGTTCCAGCAGATGCTCATTTCTGACTATCGAGCTGTACCGCAGCCCACTACCTCTGGCTCCAGGCTCGATCCGAAATCGCAAAATGGCCCAACAGGGCTTAGGCATCGTATAAGCCATAAAACCTTCCCCCGCATGTACGGGTGTTTCTTTATAGATCACCGAAGGTTCGCCCAAGGTGACAACGAGTCCGAACCGGCTGATTAGCAGATGTGTAATAATCTCCATCTGAATCCGTCCCATAACCTTGAGATGCAGCTCCCGCTCATCCTGCAGCCACTGCAGATCCAACAGCGGATCTTCATCAGCCAGCTCCTGCATCGCAGCTACGACTGCCGGATATTCGGCTTCATTGCGCCAATGCACCTGCACAGTGAGCAGTGGAACCGCCAACCGCTGCTCTCCCGGCACGCCCTTCGGAGAACCTATAATGTCGCCGATTCTTGCCCGACTCCAGCCGTATACAGAAGCGATATCGCCAGCCTGCAAAATCCCTGTATCTATCGTCTTCTGTCCCTCTACTTTACGAATCTGTGTAACTTTTTCCTCAATGCCAAGCGTATGATTAGGCACTGTATCGCGATTGCGGATCACCCCGTTATAGAGGCGCACGTGAGCGATACGTCCCATCGTCGCGTCCTTTTCCAGCTTGAAGACGATTCCGGAAAGCTCGGCTTCATTGGCACCGGCAGGAGCTGGCAGCAGATGCACCATCCTGTCCATCAGCTGTGCTACACCCATGCCCCGATTCGAAGCCCCGAAGCATATAGGCACACAATGCGAACGCTGTACCGAATCAAGGAGGACAGGCAGCAGCTCTGCGGTACGCACATCCTCCGTATCCATATACTGCATCATCAATGTATCATCCTGCTCAGCTGCATACTCGACAAGCAGCTTCCTGTAAGGGTCTGCCCATGCCTCATATTCGGTCCTGCTCACATCCAGCAGATCAACCGGACCGACAAAGGTATCCTCAACTCCATCTGGAGCTTGAATCGGTACTGCACCGGGAGTGAGCAGACGTCGAATTTGCTCCATAACAGCGAACGGATCTGCACCTACCCGATCCATTTTGTTTATATATATGATCGTAGGCATCCGCATTTCACGCAGAGCCTGCCAAATAACCTCCGTCTGCGACTGCACACCCTCCACGGCTGAAATAATCAAAACCGCACCATCCATCACACGCAGTGACCGTTCAACCTCAGATAGAAAATCGACATGTCCTGGCGTATCCACCAGATTGATCGAAACTCCCTGCCAGGATAAGCGTGTAACAGAAGCCCTCACAGAAATCCCCCGCTCCCGCTCCACATCCAGCGAATCGGTCTGTGCCGTTCCTGTATCTACACTGCCCAGCGTGCGAATGCGGCCGCTCTGATACAGCATCTGCTCCGTCGTCGTCGTTTTCCCTGCATCCACATGAGCGAATATCCCAATATTACGTCTTTCCTCTTGTTCCTCACACATAGATATTTGGCTCCTTAACAGCTTTGATTTCATTTTAGCGCAATTGGGCCAAAGTTGCATGACTTATTCGGAACGCCACCTGCTGCATCCACATACTCTTAATTCATAGAGAGCTGTGGCGTGGAGTCCAATAATTATCAGCTCACAAGCGCTTTCGCCCAAAACCAATAGCCGATGGAGTTGACCAAATGTCCAGTGCAACCCGGAATCAGCGGCGCAGCCGCACGAAGATCGATGTGCTCATCCCTGCCATTGATAAGGATTTAGCGACGCTGCCTTACGTTATTGACAGTGTAAGAAAATATGTGATGCATCCGATCGGGAAAATCATGATTGTATCCCCGGACAGCGAACGGATCAAAAGCCTCTGCGCACGGAAAAATTGTACCTTTGTTCATGAAAATACCGTCCTGCCAATAACCAAAAAAAATATCCATTACAGCTCTCGTAAATGGGACCGCTCCGGCTGGCTGTTCCAGCAGCTGTTAAAGTTCGGAGGCAGTTCGAAGGTTTCCCAAAAATTTTATCTCGTTATCGACGCAGACACCGTGCTTATACGTCCACATTTGTTCAGATCAGGCGGTAAACAAATATTTTATTGCCGTAACTGGAGTCAGCCTGAATACTTTAATACGTATCGAAAGCTGCTGGGGAAGCGTGCACCGAGACCGTCCTCCTTCGTCACCCACTATATGCTGTTTGAAAAAGCGAAGCTGGCCCGACTCAAAAAGAAGATCGCCGCCCGACACAACACCAGCTGGCATTCCGCGATCATCCGCAGTATTAATAAATCCAAGCAGTTTGGTTTTTCCGAATTCGAGACATACGGGAATTTTCTGTATGCCGGCTCCCCCAAGCGTGTCATTCTGAAAAAAGCACTGAACAAGAGCTTAAGCATGAATCCGGCGGGAATTCCCCAAAAACGAATCAAGAAACTGGCAAGAACCTATCGGTCTATCTCCTTTCACAAGCGGAAGTGTTATACGAAAAAATCGAAGCGGTAACGTCAAGCTGGCTGGCCTGTAATCATGAACACATGGCCCGGAGCATCATCTCTTCATGAGTGTAACCTTGCTGTTTCGTATCTACAGAGTCTGATACACACAGGAAGGCACTCAGGCTACCCATAGAGGGTAATCCAAGTGCCTTCCTTCGTCATCCACCGTGCCATTGATATTTTCTAAGACAGCCACGTAAAAAAAGAGATCACCTCCCTTCAACAACAGGGCATGATCTCCTTGAATCAAGGTATGTCTATGTGATAATGCTAAATTTCTGTAGAGGAGCCGCGTGTAGAATTGACTCAGCGTTACATAGTTCCTGCCAATTCCGATGATTCACTACGGTTCGTTGTAGATCACTCTCGATGCAAGTACACCATGCGATAACACTAAGGGTTCCATTTAAACCAGCCTCCTGTTGATAAACTATTTATTGGAAATAATTGTAAGGACAACATAAATAGCGATAACTACAAGAACCACGGTAGAGCATACTGATACTAACAGTAAAAATGTACGTGTTTTGTCTTTGCTTAATTTGTTGAAATCAAGCATTGGTTTCTTTTTCAATGCGCAGCCCACCTCATTATTCGGCGAGTGGCTTTTCTATGTCACTCGCTTTTTTTCGTTCGTCTTGTAAACGACCAGAATCGCACTTCTTTGGTGCTCTACACCAGAAAGTGTTGATTTGATGACCGAACCGTAACATACGTTAATCAATTGATCATCTTTTAAACCGGCCAAAAACTCATTCGCTTTGTTCTCGGCATAAGAGTTATCCGTATCGAGAAATTCTTTAACTTGGATCATTGCAGCAGCTCCTTTTCAAATGGTTTTACAGCCATGCAGCACAAGAAGTGACTCCATGACGCGCACCCCTGTATTCGGTTACATTTAATGTAAGAGGGGTGTGAAAAGACAATGAGGCATTCCGCAATACTTGCGGAATGCCTTCACTTTAAGCTATCTTAGCACCCTACGGGGCGGCTGTCAAACTAAGTTATTGAATGTAGAAATAAATAATTGTTCTTTTACAAAAAGGAATCGATTGGATTTACATATAATACTTGGTATACTGTTCTCAAGGTCTCCATAAGGGAGACCTCTATTTATATGGGAGGGATTTGTGTGAAAATGGATTGTAACCATCCAAGAGAGTTCGTGAGTCGTGAAGGAGGCGAGATCTACTATGAACCGTAGTCCGCTGCTCGTTGGTTCACGATTGCAGTTGATCAATCAGCTTGTTTATTTTGATGAAGAAAAGATCAATTTCTTGAATCATTATTTCCCGGAAAACAATCACAAGCGCAGTGCGTTTGAGCGGATATTATCAGATTATACTTCAACTCTCGAAAAAATCGTTGCTGATCTTAACGAAGACCGTCTAAACTCCGTTGCATTGATCGGAAGCCGCTTGGAACTGCGGTATGTAAACGATGATTGGATCGAATCCTTCACCATTGTTTTCCCCCAACATGCTGATCCTAACCACAACCTGATCTCGTTTTTGTCTCCCATGGGGATTCAATTACTCATGTCTCAAATCAATGAGACGTATCAGCTGGCCATACCCTCCGGGGTCATTTCGGTAAAAGTCGAAGGTATCAAGTATGTGAACAGTGGTGACATCAGTTAAATAAAAGACACAACCAATCAGGCAGCCTTGCTATACCAGAAGGCTGCTTTACCCTTTTGTCAGGCCTGTGCCACAAGAGGAAATCGCAGAAAGTTTGGCAATGATAAACGAGCTGAATTTGACCGAATGAAAAGTGTCGTGTCCGACTCAATAAGGGAAGGCGTAGCTACAACCCGGATATCGCTAAATTGCGGCGTAAAATGAAAGTGGACGCTGCTGATCTCCGTGCTAACGACCGCGGCCAGCAAAGCTGTCAGTTCAACCTGCTCTTTACTGATCACATCGAATAGATGCAGTTCCTTGCCTTCATATTGTGCGATGACTAGGGTTTGCGTATCCTCAATCAGATCCCAGCCGGACATCTGTATAAAATCAGTTAGTTTTGTGAAGATGTTACCATGGTATCTACAAAAATGCGATACAGCCATACACAAACAGAAAGTCCCTATTTTACCATTTTCCCCTTTCTTACGAAGATCAAGAAAAAGAAAATGGCTTGTAGGGCCTTTTTTATGCCTCTGGACTGGTTTTGATTGCAGACATCTGAACAAAACCTCTTACTTTGTGAAGATTTGAAAGGAGCTGCTTGCCGCGCAGATTCTTTGTTAAAGATTAAACTAATATGTAAATGACATGCCCCAAATCTGTTCATCTTTGGGTACATGATAGGGTTTTCTGACTATTAAGCATGATTTGTGCACTATTATATATTAAATTACCACATACATCATACCCGTCTATAAGTATTGGCGTGGTAATAGTTTTAGTATAATTTGGGTCTGTAAAATAAAACGTGTAACCTCTTAAAACAACGAAACATGGGCATACAAAATAAATGTTTTCTCATCAGCTTTAAAGACGAATCCTAATGATTTATGGTATGCGTTTAAAGCTTCTGATGTAGCTAGAACAGGATCAGCAGAGGTATCTCCGAAATTTTCCTGAATGTATGCTAAAGTCTTCAAACTATACGCTTCCATCTTACTCATTGAAATCGAGATTTAATTGACGAACTTCGTATTTATTTCCGTTAATCGGTAATAACCAGCCGTTCAAATCAGCGAGGACTATCCAATTGTTGGCGAATCGATATTCGCTCTGACCACATTTCGGGCACGAGCCATACTTATATCCTTTTACCTTCCATAGTTCAGCATCATGAGCATAGCTGCAATTTGCACACCATAGCAATTGTATAGCGAACGCCTCCTCCGAGTGAACTTATACCCTTCTATGATATCACAAATTAAGGAACATATGTTTGTTTTTGTTATTTTCAAATTAGGTGTCACAGCAGCCATAACAATATCAAGGGCGCAGTGCCGAGCGTAAAGAAAGCTGTCACAATCATCGCTACACTGGAGATAGAACCGGAGACCACACTGAATTCGAACGCTTTGGAGGTACCTGCCGTATGTGCGCTTGTCCCGAAAAGCACACCACGAGCAATATCATGCTCAATCCGGCATAGCCGGATGATTAGTGGCCCCACCATCATGCCAAACAAGCCAGTCATCAGGACGAATATCGCCGTGATTGCCGGTGTACCACCCAGCATCTCCGTCATAGCCATCGCAATAGGTGTCGTCGTGGAGCGTAGAGCGAGACTGTCGATAATTTGATTCTGAAGATGCAGCTCCTTGGCCAGCCACACCGAGGATATAATAGCCAGGCTCGAACCAAAGCAGACACTTACCATAATCGTTAGCGCATGTTTTTTAAGTATCGCTAAATGCTTGTACAGCGGTACCGCCATGGCAACTGTCGCCGGTCCGATCATCTCGCTCAGCCATTCCGTTCCGATATGATACGTTTCGTAAGGAACCCCTGTGAGCAGCAGCACAATCATAACAACAGTCGGTGTGAGCAGGATCGGTGATAAATACACTTTGGGAACAGCGCGATACAGCCGTTTGGACAACCCGTATACAGCTATCGTTATGATCAGACATCCTAGCGCCAGTATAAGCATCATGGGTTTCTCCTCTTGTCCTTGACCATCCATTGTGCCAGGAAGCCTGCCCCTGCCATAACCGTTATGGAGCTAACCAGCATAACGAGCAGAATCCGCAATCCGCTGGACATGATCAGATCTTTATATTGAATCAGACTGACGGCAGGTGGAATGAAAAAAAGCAGCATCTCTGCCAACAGCCAGCTCGCGCCAGCATCAATCCACTCCAGCTTGATCAGCTTCGTTTGCAACCCAATAAAAACGACCACAATCCCCAAAATACTGCCGGGAATCGGCCAATGCATCAGCACCACCAGTTGGTTCATAGCTAGTGAAACCAGCATAAAAAAACCAATCTGAAGCACACTTTTCAGGAGTTTGTTCATTGTGAATCCATCCTTTCATCAAAGTGCTGTGAATAGGTCTCGCTTCACCGCACTTATAAAGTGTACTTCAACATCTATCATTGGTAAAATGAATGTATTGAATGCCTATCATTCCATTTATCTATAGTCAGGAGGTACACCGATGGATATCAGGCAGCTGCAGTATGTGCTGGAACTGGCTCGGTACAACAGCTTCACCAAAGCCGCCCAGGCACTGCATATTACACAACCCACATTGAGCAAGATGATCAAAAGTCTGGAGGAGGAGCTCGGCCTGACCCTCTTTTCCCGAGTCGGCAAGAGCGTCGAATTAACAGATGCGGGGCAAGCGATACTCTCCCAGGCGCAGCATATCGTAAGCTCGTTCAAAAACCTGACATCGGAGCTGAGTGACCTGACGAATTTACATAAAGGTCATATTCGTATCGGACTGCCGCCTATGGTCGGGTCGAGCTTTTTCCCTCAAGTGATGAGCCGTTTTCGCGAGCTTTACCCGGGCGTGACGATAGAAATGGTCGAAGAGGGCTCCAAGAAGCTGCAGATTGAAATTGCTAACGGCCATCTCGATATGGGTGTTGTGCTGCTGCCGACGAACGAGGAGCTGTTCGACTCCCACTTGATTATTCGGGAAAATTTAAAGCTGATCGTCCATCCCTCCCATCGGCTCGCGCAGCGCAGTGAGGTTGCTCTCTCGGAACTGTCCAAGGAAACATTTATCCTTTTCCATCAGGACTTTGCCCTGCATGATCAGATCATCGCTGAATGTGTCCGCAGTGGCTTCCACCCTCATGTGCTGTATGAAAGCTCGCAGTGGGATTTTATTCATGAAATGACCGCGGCCAATCTCGGTATTGCCTTGCTGCCAGAAACCATCTGCAAAAGGCTTGACCCTGCCCACGTCAAAGCGATTCCCTTGATTGGGCCCTCCATTCCTTGGCATTTGGTGATGATTTGGCGCAAAAACAGCTACCTCTCTTTAGCCGCACGGGAATGGATTCGATTCACCCAAAGTCTTTTTTAATTGCCATTCATAGAAGAAGTTCGATTCCTTGGATATATCGTGTTTATCTGAACAACCGGATGGGTAATCTCTTAAAAGATCGATCTATCGATATGTACGTAGCTTAGGGAGGAAAACTGGATGGAACGCAATCACACAATGATGCAATTTTTTGAGTGGCACCTGGCATCCGACGGAAACCATTGGAACAACCTGGCCAAGCTGGCCCCGGAATTAAAGGAAAGAGGGATCGATTCCGTATGGATTCCACCCGTTACCAAAGGCCAATCGGTCGAGGATACGGGATACAGCGTGTATGATTTATACGATCTGGGGGAATTTGACCAAAAGGGTACAGTCCGTACCAAATACGGGTCAAAAGCAGAGCTTGAAGCAGCGATCAAAACCTGTCAGGAGCACGGTGTTGCCGTATACGTCGATCTCGTGATGAACCATAAAGCCGGTGCTGACGAAAAGGAAGTTTTTAAGGTAATTCAGGTGGACGACGATAACCGGACTGAGGAAATTTCCCAGCCCTTTGATATCGAAGGTTGGACCAAATTTACGTTTCCTGGCCGCGGCAATCAATATTCCGATTTTAAATGGACCTTCGAGCATTTTAATGGTACCGACTTTGATGCCAAGCAAAATAAAAGTGGAATTTTCCGAATTCTCGGTGAAAATAAAAAGTGGAACGAGCATGTGGACGATGCCTACGGAAATTATGATTATTTAATGTTTGCGAATATTGACTATAACCACGCGAAGGTCAAGGAGGAAATGATCAAGTGGGGCCAATGGCTGGCCAATACGCTGCAATGCAACGGATTCCGGCTCGATGCGATCAAACATATTAGTCACGAGTTTATTAAGGATTTTGTGACCCAAATCATGAAGGCTCGCGGTGATGACTTTTACATAGTGGGTGAATTCTGGAATTCGGATCCTGGCGCATGTCAGGAATTTTTGGACACGGTAGATTGCAAGCTATCCTTATTTGATGTATGTCTCCATTATAATTTTAATGAAGCTGCACAAGCAGGCAAGGCTTTTAATCTGACGACGATTTTTAAAAACTCCTTAGTGGCCACGCATCCACAAAATTCAGTGACTTTCGTCGATAACCATGACTCACAGCCAGGTCAGGCGCTGGAATCGTGGGTGGGTGACTGGTTTAAGCAAAGCGCTTACGCGATCATCCTGCTTCGTAAAGACGGTTATCCGTGTGTTTTTTACGGTGATTATTATGGCATTGGCGGTGAACCCTCGATTGCAAGCAAACAAGCCGCCATCGATCCCCTGCTGTATGCACGCTACCATAAAGCGTATGGCGACCAGGAGGACTACTTCGATCATCCGAATACTATTGGCTGGGTACGCCGGGGTGTGCCGGATATTGAGCGCTCAGGCTGTGCTGTGGTCATCTCCAACGGGGACAACGGCGAGAAACGAATGTGCGTTGGACCGGAGCGTGCGGGTCAAGTATGGATTGACTTCACCAACACGCGGAATGATAAAATCACGATCGGAACGGATGGGTTTGCCAGCTTTCCGGTGAATGGAGGCAGTGTCTCGGTATGGGCGCTTGCTGACGAGGGTTGATCCATGGGCTGCAGCCCATATGCAAAAGGCACCCGATGGGTGCCTTTCGTTCCTATCTATAAGCGTTATAAGAGCAATAAGGGCTGTATGATTTACATTTCCTCTACTACTTTTCGACTGACAGCCAGATGTTTAATGTCCTTGAAGGTGACAAACTTTTTATCCCGCTCATCCCAGATTCGGAAGCGAAGCAACTGCAGGCTTGTGCGCAGTGTAATTGTCTCGACATCCCGCAATACCGGATTCACATTGTGAACCTTTTCCAGATAGTAGTTTGGCACACGCGGACTCAAATGATGAATATGATGGAAGCCGATATTTCCGGTGATCCAATGCAGCACTTTGGGTAGATTATAGAAAGAGCTTCCTTGCATAGCCGCTTTTACGTAATCCCATTTGTCGTTATTTTCAAAGTAGGTTTCCTCGAACTGATGCTGAACGTAGAACATCCAGATGCCGGCTGTACCGGAAATCAGAAAGATCGGAACCTGTATGAGCAGGAATGCTTCCCAGCCCAGTGTCCAGCACAATAGAGCTGCCGAACCGAATATACCGATGTTGGTTATATAAGTGTTGATTCGTTCCTTCATGTTAATATTTCTACGGTTAAAGCGATAATCTATCAGAAAAATGTAAGTTGGACCGATACCAAGAATCACGAACGGATTGCGGTATATCCGATAAATGATCCGCTTCAATAACGAGGCAGCCAAATATTCATCCACGGTCATCGTCCAAATATCTCCCGTGCCCCGCTTATCCAGATTACCACTGGTCGCATGATGTACGGAGTGGGTGTGTCTCCATTGGCGAAAAGGAACACTGGTCAAGATCCCTGTTATCGTTCCGACTATCTCATTAGCAAGTTTATTTTTGAAGAACGATTTATGGCAGCAGTCATGAAAAATAATGAAAATCCGTACGAGAAAACCGCCTGCAACGATCGTTATCGGTAGGGTAAGAAAATAAGAAACCGATAAACTTAAATAGGCAAGATACCAAAGAATGAAAAAAGGAATAACGGTATTCAGGAGTTGCCACACACTGTGCTTGAGATGCGATCTTTCGTAGGGTGCGATGTCTTTGCGCCAGCTGCCTTGTTCCTTATGGAGCATTGTAATAAATCTTCCTCTCTTCGAATCCATGGTAGATATATGTGTACCTGTTGACGTATACGTAGAAGCTCAGGATTAGTTTCAACTTCTTATTTATAAAATCGAACAGCCGTACATTGCTGAAGCGCAATTCAATTGATAATGATTATCATTTTCAACTTGATTATACGCATTATGATTGGGGATTGCAAGCTTCAATCGTTGACTTTCCCATTTTGCCGCTTGTGATTTCAAGTTCTGTTGCTTTTCATTCCAATACCATGTGGGTAGTTAAAAGAGTTTCATCTTAGAGTGGCATATCGCCATCATAGAGGGGGACCTTCGGAGTTGGCATCTTATTAGTAAGCATCTTTAATTATAACCTAACTGCATATAAGCGCAATATACATTCCTCCAAAATTATTAGTCAGAACCTACTCCCCCAACCTCAAGAGTTCAATATTTGTCACATTTTGCTGAAGCTTGTCTTGGGTCTGTAATTATGGAAATCATCTGCCCGCATGCTTTAATTCTGCAGTTTTTCTGCGTTTTTCAAATAATCTGATTACCAAAATCAGTTGATTTGTTCCATGCATACATAACACGCTTTGTAAATAAATGTTGCCGCCGAACTCAAATTATGTGAAAATATATTCTGTAGACTTTGGAATACGAAATTACTCGATGAAGGTGGTTAGACCCTGTGATTACTGTTCAATCCACGAACGAAGCTGATGTAAGAGCACGCAATTATGTGCAAAGCGTCTTTGAAACTGTTGTAAGCCGCAACCCTAATGAGAGCGAATTTCATCAAGCGGTTAAAGAAATTCTCGAATCCCTCATTCCTGTCATCGCTAAGCATCCGAAATATATGGAACATGGTGTGCTCGAAAGAATCGTCGAGCCGGAACGCATGATTTCCTTCCGCGTACCTTGGGTAGATGACAAAGGTAAAGTGCAAGTAAACCGTGGCTTCCGCGTACAATTTAACAGTGCAATTGGACCTTTCAAAGGTGGACTGAGATTTCACCCCTCCGTTAATGCCAGCATTATCAAATTCCTCGGCTTTGAGCAAACCTTCAAAAACTCCTTGACCGGTCAGCCCATTGGTGGCGGTAAAGGCGGTTCCGACTTTGATCCCAAAGGTAAATCCGACGGCGAAGTTATGCGTTTTACCCAAAGCTTTATGACAGAGCTGAACAAATATATCGGACCTGACACTGACGTACCTGCGGGAGATATTGGTGTAGGCGGCCGGGAAATTGGCTTTCTGTTTGGACAATACAAACGGATTCGCGGCGGCAATGAAGCGGGCGTTCTTACTGGAAAAGGCCTTACTTATGGAGGCAGCCTGGCTCGTACAGAAGCTACCGGATATGGTGCGGTATACTTTGTTAATGAAATGTTGAACTCCAAGGGCTTAAGCTTTGAAGATAGCACAGTTGTCGTTTCAGGTTCCGGTAACGTAGCGATTTATGCAATCCAAAAAGCTACGCAATTAGGCGCCAAGGTTGTAGCTTGCAGCGATTCCAATGGATATATCTACGATAAGGACGGCATTAAGCTTGATACCGTTCGCAGATTGAAAGAAGTCGAAAGAAAGCGTATCTCCGACTATGTACTGGAGCACCCAACAGCTTCTTACTTTGAAGGCTGTCAAAATATTTGGTCCATCGCGTGTGATATCGCACTTCCTTCTGCTACGCAAAATGAAATTGACGAAGCAGCGGCGAAATTGATGGTTGCCAACGGTGTTAAAGCGATTGGTGAAGGTGCCAATATGCCTTGTACACTTGAAGCGATCGACGTATTCCTGGAAAATGATGTGCTGTTCGGACCTGCTAAAGCGGCCAATGCTGGCGGCGTAGCGGTATCTGCACTGGAAATGGCGCAAAACAGCATGAGATATTCATGGAGCTTCCACGAAGTGGATGACAAGCTTCATATGATCATGAAAAACATTTACAAAAATTCCGTAGAAGCATCTGAAGAATACGGATATCCCGGCAACCTCGTTGTTGGTGCTAATATCGCCGGATTCATTAAAGTTGCAGACACAATGATTGCACAAGGTATTATTTAATTCATATCGCCTGCAGTTGCTGCACCTACCAAACAAGGACAAACCCATAGCGGTTGTCCTTGTTTTTTTGCTGTTTATTGTGTATGCATTGATCATTCATAGTCGTTTGCGTTTATAGCGAGCAACGAAGACGCAGGATAATAAAAGAATAACGAATGCGGTGCCTGCAGCTACAGCCTCACGTACCGTGCCTTGCTGTTCGTTGGCTTGCCCTCCGGGACCGCCGCCCATGCCTCCAGGTCCCCCTTGTCCGCCTCGACCCATGCCCATACCGCCAGGAGGACCTCCTTGGCCTCCTGCTTCCATACCACCTGGTACGCCCTGACGATCAGCCATTTGCCCTGCCTGACCATTTGGGTTGACTGAGTTAGTTTGATTAGTTTGGTTGCCCTGTTTAGCCTGACCTGTTTCAGCGCCTTGGCCTGCTGCCTGTGATTGAGCAGTCTGACTCGTTGGGCCATTTCCTGCCATCTGTGCGGGCTGTACCCCTGTTGCCGATTGCGCGGACGCGGACGAGACAGCTCGCGCTGCGAATACGGTATGCCCCGCCTGAGTGGTCTGCGAAGCCGTTACGGCATCCTGCACATTTGCCGCACCTGCACCAGGCTTAGCACCCATGACGCCTCGCATACCGCCGCCTCCCATACCACCGCCGCTGCCGCTTCCATTACCCGAGGAAGGCGAGGTGCCATCCAACTGCTTGGCAATCGTGGCAACCTGCTGAGCTGCAAAGCTGGTCAGCTCAGTCACGCCCTTTTGATATTCATCATAAGTGTAAAAAGCGGTAGGGTCTTGCTCCACATAGCCTGAAATCAGCTGGGACAGCTCCTGCACACGGGCTGCAAATGCTTCACCCGATAAATAGCCTTCGATGCTCTCCGTCAAATACTGATGGTACTTCTGCTTGTAAGCATCCACCTTCAGCAGCTTATCGATCAGAGGCCGCTCGGAAAGTGTGCCTTGGGTTGGCTCGTCAATGAGAATACCCGATGCTCCAAGACCTCCAAACGCCATATTGTAATCCCACGGCAATACCGAGAATATTCCTTTGTTCTCATACAAATAATAATTATGCTTGTTGGTGCCGAGGTAGCTGTCCATATTCGCGGTCAGTACATTAAGCGCAATAAATTTGAGCGCTTCATCGACATCCAGCACCTTACTATAGTCCGTTCCTGTGTTCAGCTCCTTGAGCATGTCGAGAATAACGTTATTATTTGAGGATTTTGATTTCAAATCCAGCCCATTATAGGCATCCATCGTTTCCAGCCATGTCAATTCGCTGCCGTTACCGCCGTTGGCTTTATACAGGGCACCGTAAGCATTGCCAAAATTACGTTCCAGATACGAATCGCCGATTTGCTCCACTGCCAAATAGAAACCTTTGAGCTCCCCATTTACATATACATTTACAAAGGAATATCCGGGCGTCGGCAAGCCTAGTCGTTCGGCCAGCTCATAGGTTAGAAATTCACGCATATAAGAGGCATCGCTGTAATTGTTGTTCAGATTGATTTTACTGATGCCGTACAGCTGCTGGCTCGATATATATTCGTCGAACGAAATTTTGAAGCTGTACCGGTCGGAATCGGAGCTTACTACACTTCTCAAGCTGAGGTTTCCTTTGGTTCGGATCGCTACATTGTCAAAGTGCTGTCCGTTGTAGTCCACAGAGGCCGTTTTAAACTCCTCCTGACTGGCATTGTCCAGCATATCCTGAAAATCGGCTGCAGCTATCGTAATCTTCACATCGACCACGTGGTCTTTGGGAAATACAAGGGTCGCTTGGTTCTGCTGATTGCTGACCGCTGCCGAAGATACGGCACTGCTGCTAGTAGCTGAAAAACTGTCTGTTACCGCGCAGCCCGTTAATCCGAAACCAAGACTGATACCTAGCAGCAGCTCTATCCACTTGGCTTTCATCATACAACCTCCTTTCCAGTCATTCCGTTTAAGACACGTAGTCGCCGCTGTAGCTGATCAGCACGGCATTTCTGACGCCGTCCAATCCCGAAACTTTATTGACAAAAGCACCTTCGTTATCGTTCAAGCGCAGCTCAAGCGTAATTTCGATATTGCCGTTAGTTACGGTTTTTTGCTTCACGTTGTATCTTTTCACCAATTTCTCTACAATCGTATGGACCTGCTTCTCACTGTCATCCCCATCGCAGTTGATCACCAGCAAGTAGGGAGTTTCGAAGGATGTTTTTTTGATAAACAGAAACATCATGACACCGATGATGGCTGAACCAACAAAAGCGAGGGTGTAGAAGCCGGCTCCTGATACAATACCTGCTGCAGCTGCCCAGAACAGGAAGATTAGATCGGTAGGGTCCTTAATCGGTGTACGGAAACGAACGATGGACAAGGCACCGACCATCCCGAGTGACAGCACCAGATTGGAATTGACCGCTATAATCACCATTGCCGTAACCATGGTCATCCCGATTAGTGAAATGTTGAAGCTCTTGGAATACAGCACACCACTAAAAACCCGTTTGTAAAGCAGGTAAATAAAGAACCCGATAAAAAAGGCAACCGCCAAAGTAAGCAGCATTTTGGTAAGATCGATATCAGAAACGAAGTTTTTGACGACCGACTTTTTAAGTAAATCGGTAAAGGTAGTAGCCGTCGTACCTGTAGAAGTAGCGGTAGCAGCAGTTTCCGTTATTGCAGCAATTGCAGTATCCATAATTAATAATCCTCCCACGTATTAAATT
Organism: Paenibacillus sp. FSL H8-0034; assembly: GCF_038000305.1. Classification (NCBI taxonomy): domain Bacteria; kingdom Bacillati; phylum Bacillota; class Bacilli; order Caryophanales; family Paenibacillaceae; genus Paenibacillus; species Paenibacillus sp. FSL H8-0034. Next base: position 513,743 of record NZ_JBBOBS010000001.1, on the reverse strand, counting down.
TCAGAAACTTGCGGCACATCACATATTTGGAAGCGGATTGCCGATTCAACCCTTCAAGCTGAATGGCTGCCCGGATATACTCAGGAATATATTCATCGTATTTGACCTCCAGGATGATCAGATTCTCATCAATGGCCCGAACCGCTTGCAGATCCTTATTGAATATGTCTGTAGCATGCAGACCGGTCCTTAATTCTTTATCGAATGTAATGCGTACGTTACCGCTCGGACAGACGTACGGTTCCCGTACATAATCGACGATCACCTTGGGGCGCAGCAGCTTATGCTTCATCTCCTGATACAACTCCATCAATAAAGGCTTGTCAGGCTTATTCAATACTTCAAAATTTCCCGCAATGATAGCTTCATAAGCTGCTCTGCTGATCGGTTCCTTCACTTTAGCGATGTAATCATTGAATTTGATTTTTTTCTCAAAATGAATCACATTGTCCTGCACATTATAGATCCGAATCCGGTACTTGACCCGATCCCGAATACCACCCAGCTTCTCATGCAGCGCTTTATTGCTTACATCATCAAAGTACAGGCTGCGGATGTGATACTCTCCTGTTGCACCCACATTGCTGTCCTGGCTCATCAGACTTTTAAGTCGCTGGCGGATCAAATAAAATTGATGCTGATTGATGAAAAACTTCAGTTCATGACGATATTTCAGCTGCTTATTCATGTGGCACCCCTTTCTATCCAAGCTCTCCTGCACAGCACTTTTGCTTACAAACACATCTTAACCTGCTTACCTGAACTGATTCTAAGCAGTGACTGAATACGAACTGAATATTTACAATTCCTTAATAAATTAAAATCCTACGTACATAAATGAGTGCACAAAAAAACGCAGCCCCTCCAAGGAGGTGACCACGCTTCACTTTTGTTACACGAGGGTATGTTACTGCTATACCGTTAGCTCTTGAGAAATTCGATAGTAATCCTTACATACTGCCAACAGCCGCTCCTGATCGATAAACAAGCCAAAGCCTGCAGCCGGCTCTGTTACGCATAATCGACCCTCGGCACTGCGCGAGGTAGCTTGTGTCAGAACGCAGGACTCGAAGCCCTCAGACTCACCAGGCTTTTCCAAGGCTTCGACCCAATCCGCTCCGAGTCCAATCGCCAGCTGCTGCCACACGGTGCATGCAGGTCCGACCAGACTGTCATCGCCGATCATCAGCTTGGCGCCGAAGCCCTGAATCGTTCTTGCCAATTCGACGGCATGAATCAATGAGCCTGCGCAGCCCGGATGGATATTGTAGATGCCACCCATACCCGGAGCAGCCGTTTGAATCGCTGTGACAGCAGGACGCAGCGGCGCATCTGGAAGCAGCTGCAGCCCACCGACCCGATTTTGCAGCTCTATCCACTGTTCAGTCGTCAGGCTCGCCGGATCCTCACAAGCGTTCAATCCAACCGCATACAACTGTAGCATCGCAGCCGTTAGCCCATCCAGACTGTCAGTGCTTTGCTTCTTGCGGTAGCCATCATTTACATCACCCACAATAAACACCTCTGGACCAACGACCTCACGAGCGGCTTGAACAACCGCCTTATCCAGCTCGACATCCCCAAACAGCTTCACCTTGAGATGGGTGCGATAGCCTTGCTCAAGAGACAGCCGCGCCTTCTCCTTCACGACTTCTGTATCATTCTCCAGAATACAATACAAACCGGGAACAGCCTCGTTCCCTTCCAGACCCAACAAGGCAATGGCTGGCACACCCAGCAGCTTTCCGGCCAGATCGACCAAAGCCGTCTCCAGCATTTCGGTCGCTTTGGACCCATTCTGCTGCAAATGGCTCATTAGCCATGCAATGCCATCTGAAATGCGCATGCCGATTAAGGGTTGGAACGAATCCAGCCACGCTTTCAAATCCAGCTGATCCTGATTCACTGCAATAATATTTTCTCCCCAGCCGGATTGTCCTGCGGCCGTGATTCGGATAAAACCGTGGATGCGATTGCTCCATGAACCGTGACTAAAATTACGCTGTACATCCACATCATAACGGTAAACCTCAATCGACTCTATGTGATGCTGTATCTGACTTAGCTGCTCCATAACCTTCAATGTCAAAAAGCTCCCTTCCCTGCAATTCTCATAAGATGTATTAACATGTCATTCATCACTAAACTTTGTGAAGCTCGCGGAAGTCCTTTGGGGTCATCCCTTCCATCTTCTTGAAGATCCGGTTGAAATAAGCAGGCTGGTAGCCGATCCGTACGGCAATTTCCTGCATTTTCAGATCGGAATGCATCAGGAAGTGCTTGGCATGATCCAATCGGACCTTGGTAATATAATCAACAAAGTGCAGGCCGGTCACCTGGAAAAACATTTTACTCAAGCTGGACGCAGCAACTCCGAGGCGGTCCGCACAAAGATCAAGCGAAATATCCGTATCGTACTCGGCACGTATCATACCGATCGCAATTTCGATCAGCTGTCGGGCTTTATGGTTCTGGTTATGCGCAAGCTCGGTAATGAGCGGCTGGATGATTTTGTCGTCAAACCAGTTGCACATCGCATCAATATCCTTTAGCGCCAACAGCTCTGCGTACAGCTGGCCCCAATCATACAAGGAGCCTGCCTGAATAATTCCAGACTGCATAATCGAGGCTTGAATCGAACCGAGCAGCTTGAGACTGCCCTGCTGCAGGAACAGCTCCAGCTCCGAATTTTTTTTCAATTCCTGAAAAAAGACATTCAGCAGCCTGCGACTGTCATCGCCAAGACCGATAAACAGCGAATGAATCAAGTCATTTTCAACCGTAAACGGGTATTTGGCCGCGCTGTTGTCCTCATTCATCGGTTCATTTAAATCTATAATTTGATTCGATTCATGCAGCTTCCTGTGCCGCAGTGCCTGCTGCACCTCTGCCCACGCATTCGGTACCTGACTGATCGAGGACATCGTTTTACCTAACCCTACGACCGTGTCCATCTTCAGTATCCGATGCAGGCTTTGTCCGATTTCAGCAGCCATTTCATTCAAACGGTTCGATATTTCCGAAGAGGAAATACGGTCAGGGAACATAATAAACAAGCCTACGGACAGATCGTGCAGATTCATCACACACACATCGTCGTGCTGGGTTAGCTCTTCAATAATGTTTGCCGCTGCAAAAGTGACCAGAGGCTGCTCATCATCCCGAAATGCCCCTTTGAGTTGTTGAAATCCAAGCAGCTGCACGACAACGACGACAAACCGCTTATTTTCCGTTTCCCATCCATACTGCTCCAGTCGTTGCCTGATTTCATCCTCGTTCAGCAGTAATAAGTGGCCCTGCACCAGCTGCAGCAGGAAGCCGATCTTCAAGGTCGAATAATGCGCCTCCAGCCGCGATTGCAGCATATGGCTTTCGCTGTTCAGATGCCGCCATTGATCCTCAATGTAGGTGATCTCATCCTTGGGAACGAGCAGCGGCTCGAAGCCTGAAGGCGAGATGAAGGTACGAACAAGTCGATGGATCGGCTGATAAAGTCGAACCGAAGCATACCACGAGCTGAATAATATCAAAATAAACCCCACAATCCCGACTCCCAGTATGAGTCTGGATACGATCACAATCGGTTTAACGAATTCAGATAACGGTACCGCCGAAACCAGCTGCCAGGAGGTTAATGGAATCGTAGAGGTCGACACAAAAAAAGGCTCGTTGTTCCAGCTCCAGCGAAACGAAGAAGGCTCGATCCTCGTTTGAATCTCCTGCTCGATCGCTTCATTCAAGCTTTTGATTCTGGGGGAAAAATAGTCGCTGGATAACGAATAGCCCTCCAGATTACGGATAAAAATCGTCCCGCCCAGACTTTCATCGAAACCGGCGATGTTCATAAGCTGCTTTTCATTCAAACGGACCAGGATTGCACCGAACGGCTCCCCGATGACCGGAAGCTTATGAATAACAAACATGCCCGGTTTCCCCGCAGCATCCAGGCTCCTCCAGAAGAGTCGTTCCTTGCTCGTCATCAATTTACGGTACAGCTCCGCTTCCTCCGTACCGAGCTTGCGAATGCCTTGGCTGTCGGAGATGAGTCTTGATGGATTTTCCAGATATACATAGACCTGATCAATCAATGCACTGCTGTTGTTCATAACGGTCAAAGACTGATAGAATTCCATCGTGAGCGCGTAATTGTCCTTAAAATCGATGCCTCGCAGCTTCTCGCTCATGATTGGATTAAGCGCCCATTGATTCATGCTGACCTGAAGATGACTTAACGCATCGTTAACCTGTTTGATGGTGTATTCCTGCTGCAGGCTGTGGGTTCTTTCAACCTCACGTTCAATATACCGAACCCCTATATAGTAGCTGCTGACTGATATGAGTATGGTTGGAATGATCGTAACCAGCAAAATCAGGATCAGACTCCGCTGGAAAACGTGACCTCGGTAGGTTCGGGTATCTGTTCGTTTACGCCACTTGATTCGTATCATCCATTCACCTGTATTCTAGTAGGGGTAAGGCCCATGAGAGATGCCTCCCATGAGCCTGGTCATATCATATGACAATAAATAGTCCAGCACGCTGAATGATGATACGATACATTTCCTATTTATTGGCCATTCTCGATTGATAGGAATCGTTGGTTTCTTTAATAATTTTTTGGAAATCTGCGTCCTTGGACAGCTTCTGCGCCCATTCATCCCATGCGGTAAGCGGTTCTTTGCCCATAATGATCTTGACCTTCAGATCCTCGGTTTTCTTGTCGAATTCCGCACCCAGCTTGATCGCGGTTTCCGAGTACAAGCCATAGCCGATATCCGGGATCGCGTATTTGGCGCGCTCGTCGATAATTTTTTTATTGCGCTCAAAGATATCGTTCGGCATGCCGGTACGGTACGCCCACAAGTATTTCTCGTCGCGACTGAAAATTTTGCCGAGTGCGCTTTGCGAGACGATATCCTTTTTTGCCTGCTCGGTTGCTGTCTTGATGCCGTCTTTTTCCGTATAGTGCACATCTTTAAGTCCGTACCAGGCCAGGTTTGCACCTTCCTCGGAGGAGCCGTAATCCATCAGCTGCAAAATCGTTTTCAGCTTCGCATCGGATACTTTTTTGGGGATGACGTAAATCCCGTTCAGACCGCGAAACTGGTACACCATTTTTTTGCCGCTTGGGCTGGTCAGGAACGTAATCGGCATCATATCGGCGTTAGGAATCGTCTTTCTCAGCTCTTCCGTTGGACGCCATGAGGCTTCTACCGTATCGGTCCAGATGCCCGCTTTGTTAGCCTTCGCCATATCCTCAAACTGGCTTGTTTTCAGAACTGCAAAATCCTCGGGAATGACCTTCTCGTCATACAGCTTTTTCTGAAAAGCAATCGCATCACGTGTTTCCGTTTCCAGATAAATGTGGGTCAGCTTGCCATCCTTCATCTTCCATTTGCCCTGTGTGGAGTTGAACAGCGGCTCAAACAGGAACGTTCCAACATTGCCGGCCAGTCCGTACGTATCCTGCTTGCCGTTGCCGTCCGGATCGTTAAAGGTAAAAGCTTTCATCGTCTGGAACAGCTCATCAATGGTTTCTGGCACTTTAAGTCCCAACTTATCGAGCCAGTCCTTACGAATATTCGGGTATGACCAGCCGCCTAAAGGACGCACAGCTGGAATGCCGTAATTTTTGCCGTCCTGCAGCTTCGAGTTGGTCCATACCTCTTTGGGATAGGCCGCAAGGTTCGGATAGCTTTTGACCATATCAGGCGTAATTTCCCAAAATGCCCCGTCTCTGGCCATTTGCAGCACCAGCGGATCGAACGGGTCGACAAACATCAAATCGGGAATATCACCCGAGGCCAGCGTTACCTTCGTTTTCTCTGTATAGTTGTTGGGAGACACCCATTGAATATTCAATTTCGTATTCGTGCGCTTGCCAATTTCCTGTACAATCACATTATCGGCACCGGGTGGTTCCGGTGTGCTGAAGTTGGTCATAATCGACACGTCTGTCGGCTTGCTTGGTGTGGCAGCTCCCTGTGACTCGGTCTTGCCGCCCTCTACACCGCAGCCCGTCAAGGCAATACTTGCTGCCAGAAGCAGCGTCGATCCTTTAACTATAACATGCTGTTGTTGTTTCACTCTATAAACCCTCCCATATATGTTTGGCTATCTTATCCCTTAACCGAGCCTACCATAACACCCTTGGCAAAATGCTTTTGTAAAAAAGGATAAACGAGCAGGATCGGTACCGTTGCAATCACGACCGCTGCCATTTTCAAGGTTTCCGGAGGAATCGTCTGCTCATTCATCATTTCCTGAGCTGCCGCACCACCCGCCGCTGTTGAGGAATCAATCAGCATGTTTTGCAATAACACCTGAAGCGGCCATTTGGACGCATCGCTCATATACAATACCGCCGAGAAAAACGTATTCCAATACCCGACCGCATAAAAGAGACCGAATGCAGCCATCGCCGGAAGCGATAACGGTAAAATAATTTTGAACCAAACGCCGATATCATTGCAGCCGTCGATCAGTGCAGCTTCCTCCAGACTGTCAGGGATGCTGTCGAAGAAGCCCTTCATCAGCAAAATATACCACCCGCTGGTCAATACCGGAATAATCAACGACCACAGACTATTAATTAAATGCAAATCCCGTACCAGCAAATAAGGAGGGATCAGCCCCGGATTGAACAGTGTCGTGAATAACACAAGCAGCATAATGAGCCGCCGTGCCAGCATTCTTTTACGAGAAAGGGTATACGCCAGAGCCGCTGTCACAATGAGACTGCAGGCTGTACCTACGGTTGCCAGAAAACCGCTGACAAACGTTGCATTCATAAAGGCTGGCGTAGATAACAAATACTTGTAGGAGACCAATGTCCATTTGCTAGGGAAAAACTGCATCCCGCCCTTTACATATTCAGAAGGATCTGTGAACGAAACGACAAATACATAATAGAGCGGAAAAATCGTAATCAGACTAATTAATGTTAACAAGAAATAATTAAATATCGGAAAAAGGAGATCTTCCTTGCTTTTCCTCATAGTATCCCCCTGCCTTACTGGATAAGCGCCTGCTAATAAACGAAGGACCTAGTAAACGCCCTCTTCACCAAACCGCCGCGTCAGACCGTTCGCAATTAATACAAGTACAAGCCCTATCACCGACTTGAACAAACCGACCGCCGTACTAAAGCTGAACTGCCCCTGCTGAATGCCGAGACGATACACATACGTATCAAATACATCCCCTACCTCGGACACGGCTCCATTCTTCATCAAATATACCTGCTCAAATCCGACATCCATAATATTGCCGATACGCAGGATCAGCAGGATCAAGATCACATTACGAATACCTGGCAGCGTAATGTGCCACATTTGACGCAGCCGCTTGGCACCGTCCATTCGAGCCGCTTCATACAGCTGAGGGTCAAGCCCCGCCATTGCCGCCAAAAATATTATCGTTCCCCAGCCCGCTTCCTTCCAGATCGACTGCACTGTTAACAATCCCCAGAACAAATTAGGATTCGTCAAGAAATCTACCTTGGGAAATCCGAGCGCTACGATCATATTATTAATAACACCGTCGCTTCTGGATAGCATCAGAATGGTAATCCCGACAATAATAACCCACGACAGGAAATGCGGCAGATAGACGATCGATTGCACCGTCTTTTTGAATTTATTACCTACCACCTCATTGAGCAGCAGGGCCACCAGAATCGGCAGCGGGAAGTAAAACACCAAATTCAAAATATTAATCGCCATCGTATTACGAAACAGCAGCATAAAGTCCGGGTTGGAGAAAAAACGGTTGAAATGCTCGAATCCCACCCACGCGCTGTTCATCACACCCCGATACGGAGAATAATCCTGGAAAGCGATAACGATCCCCCACATGGGAACATATTTAAAAATAATGATATACAGGATACCCGGCAGCGCCAGCAAATATAAATACTTATCCCGCATCAGAATAGCCAACACTCGCGAACGACTTTTCCTCATCGTCTTTGGGGCAGCCGGTCTCATGTCAGACGTCATATCTTGATTCATTTCCATACTACACCCCCTCTCTTGTCAGCTTTGTGCACCAGCAGTAATCACATCCTAGTGGAACGTAAACATTTCCGCAATTAGACTTTTTTTCAATCCAAAAAAGCCCGTCACACCGCGGAAAATTAGAAAAAAACAAATAATCCGTTCCCTGTTCGGAACGGATTATTGCAGCGGTTATCGATGATTCCAGACTGAATATTATGCTTTCAAAGCCACTGATTCGGCTGTAATATGGTTAACATACTCAACCTGGCTTTGTGCCAGCTGCTCATCGGTTACGTTCGTAACATCGCTAAGCGTGAAAGGCGGCACGTAGTTGGCACCGACAAAATGTACAAGCGCTTCGATAGGTCGGACGAGCTCCGGCAGCGTGAAACGATTAGAGCCCTCCGGCTGGTACGATTCGCTCGTGCCGTAGGTGGACAACGCTGCTCCGATTTCCTTGCCCTGCAAATGGTCGCCGCCCGGACCGTAAGCCCAGCCGTATTGGAGCACAGCATCAAACCATTTTTTCAACAGTGGTGGCGTGCTGTACCAATAGAGCGGATATTGAAAAATAATACGATCATGTGCCTTCAGCAGCTCCTGCTCACGAGCTGTATCTATGGCTTCATCGGGATAGACCTCATATAAGGAGTGAACGGTCACATTGTCGTGCTTTTGCAGTTCTTCAATCCACGCCTTATTAATACGGGACGAAGCAAGGTTAGGATGTGCTGCTATAACTAAAGTTTTCATTGGGATTCGCTCCAATTCATCTATATTTTTCAACAAGCTAATCATATATTATTTGCTTTAAATTAGTAAGTACGCACTTTTTGGGTTAATACTTACCAAACGGGAAGAATGAAACTTATTGATCACAACAAAAAAACAGCAATCCGAGCATGAAGTTCATGCTTAGACTGCCGTTATCATGTAATTAAATCCCTCTGTGGAACCGATTATGCACGTATAGGAACGAGTGTTGGCTCATCCTGGTCAGGTAACTCTTCGCGTATAGCTGTCCCTTCCAACCGGAATTGCTCGCCCCATTGAATTAAAGAGATAATAGCCGTTCTTAAGCCTTCGCCAAGAGCAGTCAATTCGTATTCCACCTTGGGAGGAACAACCGGGTAAACATGTCTGGAAATGAGGCCAGCCTCCTCTAAATCCCGCAGCTGTTCGGCTAGCATTTTATGATTTATGCCCTCAATCAGTTTTTTCAGCTCTCCATATCGCTTCTTTCCATCCAACAGCTTGAATAAGATCGATGGTTTCCATCTGCCGGCAATGACGGAGACTGAAAGCTCTATTGGACATTGATAGTTTTTGCCATTCAGTTCGTATCTGGCATTTGAAGCCTCCAAGTATGACACTTCCCTTCTAATGATCAACCTATTTAGGAGAAGAAATTTATTCATTTAGCTTATCTCTTATTCATTATTATGCTATCGGAATTATGTGATTTTGTAAAGAAATTGCTCCTGCCAATCGATTCAAAAAAAATCCGCTCCCTGAACGGAGCGGATTTCACCGATTTATTTTTCATTCTGCAAAATACGAGCTGAACCACACCGCGGCAGCGGCCACCTCGGTTTTGGTGAGCTGGTGGCCTGCGTATTCCCAATGAAGAGTGACAGGAGCGCCCGCGCCGCTCAGCAGCCCTTCCAGTTCTTCGGTTTCTTGAGGCGTGCACAGCGGATCATTCCTACCCGCACCGATGAAGCAGGGAATTGCCGATAAATCGGGCAGCTGCAGTCCACGCAGCGGCACCATCGGATGATGCAGAATCGCTCCACGGAAAACATCCTGAACATGGAACAGCAGGCTGCCTGCGATATTGGCACCGTTAGAATAACCGATAGCGACGAAATTACGGCGATCCAGTGCATAGTCTGCGGCGGCAAGATCAAGAAAGTCTTTGACCTCTTGCGTACGCAATATTAAGTCCTCTTCATCAAACACGCCCTCGGCCAGCCTGCGGAAATACCGATTCATACCATTTTCCGACACATTGCCTCTGATGCCAAGTACGGACGAGGTTGGTGCGATGCTTTGCGCTAACGGCAGCAGGTCGTGCTCTGTACCACCCGTACCATGGAACAAAATCATCACGGGTGCGCTTGGATCTGAGCCCTGTCGAAATACATGCTTCATTGGATATTCCCCTCCAACGCCCGTACCTGAATAGGGGGCAGATTAGTTTCAATTTGTGAACGATGGGCTTCGAGCCATTCGGGCAGCATCAACTTCTCACCAAGTGCTTCCGGCTCCTCATCTCGTGTAAAGCCCGGTGGATCTGTAGCAATCTCAAACAATATACCGCCGATTTCCCGGAAATAAATCGCATTAAAGTATTGTCGATCTACAATAGGTGTCGGATGGAACCCGTGCTGCTCAACATGGCTTCTCCACAGACTGTGATCCACATCGTCCTTGGCGCGCCAAGCGATATGATGAACGGTTCCTGCACCTCCAGCACCCAACTCCATCGGATTGATGTTGACGTCGATAAGGTTACCCAGATCGCCTGTCGCTTCATAACGGGTATATGTCTCGTTTTGCGCGATTTTTGTGAGTCCCATCACCTCTACCAGCAGGTTCCCGGTTTGCTCAGGTGCCATACTGTACAGAATCGCTCCACCAAACCCTTTGATCGCCTTATCCGACGGAACGCCACCAAGCGACCATTGACTTAACGGTCCCGCTTCCCGCTCCACGATTTCAAGACGCAGCCCATCTTTATCGGCAAACTGTACATATACCTCGCCAAACCGTTCCGTTTTTGTGACCGAGACCTGAAAGCTTTTCAGCCGTGCTTCCCAGTAATCCAACGTACCTGTTGGTACCACATAGGTTGTGTAGCCTACCTGCCCTCCGCCAATTCGCCCTTTACGTGAGCCTGCATACGGAAAGAACGTGATAATCGTGCCCGGATTCCCCAGCTCATTGCCAAAATACAAATGATATACCTCTGGCGCATCAAAATTGATTGTTTTCTTGATCAACCGCAGTCCAAGCACTCCTGCGTAAAAATCAACGGTTTGCTGTGCATCCCTAACAAATGCGGTAACGTGATGAATCCCTTTCGTTTGTTGGCTCATCTTCTCCAGCTCCTTATCTTCATTTAAATTATCTTTCTATAACCTGCTTATTTCGATTCAAAACTTGTTGAAGCTGACAAATTCGCCGACAGGCTTACGATAGCCGCGCGGCCGCAGCTTCGAGGTGTCTTCTTTTCCAATCGTAATCAGCAAAACCGGAACATGCGTATCTGGAATATTCAGCACTTCACTCAGAGCCTTCGGGTCAAAACCGATCATCGGGCAGGTGTCCCAGCCCTTCTCCTTGGCAGCCAGCATCATCAGCATCGCAGAAATACCGGCATTGCGAATCGCTTCCTCACGCTTGAACGTTTCGCCTCCTCCTTCATAAAAGCTGTGTACCGAATCTACGGTCATATCGTATTCCTGTTGATTAATGACACCGAGATGCAGCAATCCTTCATTGATCTTTCCGGCATCCTTGTAAGCTTCTTTATTGCCCAGAACCACAATGGCTGCGGAGGCGCTTTGCACTTTATATTGTTTGTAGGCGGCTTCGTACACCTTATTTTTAACTTCGGGATCCTTCACGACTACATAGTGAGCATGCTGCAAATTAAAAGCCGAGGGTGCGAATTTCACAAGACTAAAAATTTCCTCCAGCTCAGAATCCGTAATGTCCACCCCAGGTATAAATTTAGTCGCTGATCTTCGTGCTTTCAATAAATTAATAAAATCGCTCATGATAATGCCTCCTCGGTATGATTGGTTATTGACTATGTAAATGATAGAAAACTAAGATTCTTAAATTAAAGATATTGTAGCGGCAGATAACAATCCAAGCCTGTTATGCTGCTATCTGCCACTCCTGATCGTATCGCGATGCTGACTGTATAAAATTCTATTTAAAGCTTTCCTGCGCATACTTGCCGAGTTTTTTGAGCAATTGGGCGGCAGCCTGCTTCTCCTCGGCGGATAATCCGTCCACGGCTCGTTCGATAACCTCAGTGTGTCCGGGGAATACTTCTTCTATCCACTGCTTGCCTGCCTCGGTAATTTCTGCGAAAATGAGACGGCGATCCTCGGTGCAAGCTCTCCGTGAAACGAGTTTCTTTTGCTCAAGCTTATCGACAACGTAAGTAATATTACCGCTGCTCATCAGCACCTTACTGCCAATTTGTTGAATAGCCTGCGCTCCCTTGTGGTACAAGAGCTCCAGAACACCGAACTCGGTCCTGTTCAGACCCCGCTGGCGAATATCCCGATCCGCATGGGCATTTACCCACTGGCTCGCTCTGGATAATGCAATAAAAAGATCCAGCGAATCATTCTTCAAACTTTCCAAATTTCTCACCTCTTTGTTGTTCGGTCGTTCTTTCGTTGTAGTCATTATCTTAAATTAAAGATACTTTATTTGCAGATAATTGTCAAGCCTCTATTTTTGAAATCAAAGTGATGAAAAAGAATGTTCCATCTATTTGATACCGTCCATGTAAGGACTCTTGACTTTCTATATCTGTTGTAACTATAATGATTACAACAAGAGGGTGAACCTAATGAAAAAAATTAGCTCACGATTTTCCATTGCCGTACACATAATATCGCTCGTTTCGGTCATGCCTTCGCTTACAGGCGACGTCATAGCGGGAAGCGTGAACACGAATCCGGCCATTATCCGTAAAATTATGGGGCAGCTTAAAAAAGCCGGTCTGCTCACAGTTCGAGCTGGAACAGGCGGGGCAACCCTTCGTGTAGATGCGGATCAAATTACACTGTTGGATATTTACAGGGCAGTGGAAGTCGTGGATCATAACGAATTGTTTAACTTTCACGAGCATCCGAATCCCGATTGTCCGGTCGGTGCCAACATCGAAGCTGCGCTTCGTGCCACAATGGTCACAGCCCAACTGGCATTGGAGCGCGAGCTTGCTGAGGTCACCGTGCAACAACTGGCTCGTCAGCTCGTCAACGAGAAATAAGCTCTTCATTGAGCTATTTTTTTTCAATTAGTTGTAATCAAATCGGTTACATCACTCTTGCAGGATAACTGTTAAAGAACGAACATTATGAGGAGGAATTTACAATGAGTACGAACCAACAAACCCTTTTAGTTACAGGCGCAAGTGGACATCTCGGAAGCATCGCTATCGACTGGCTGCTCGCCAATTATGAGGGACCGATTATCGCGACTACGCGCGACCCGGAGAAGCTATCGGCGCTATCGGCGCTATCGGCCCGCGGTGTTATCGTACGTAAAGCTGATTTCGATCAACCGGAAACTTTAAGCGAGGCATTTGCCGGGGCGCAGCGTTTGTTGTTAATCAGCACGGACGCTATTGCGGTTCCGGGCCAACGTCTGAAGCAGCAAACAGATGCATTAAGCGCTGCTGTACAGGCAGGTGTCAAACACATCGTATATACATCGATTCCCAATTCCGAACCAGGCTCAGCCTGCCTGATTGCACCCGATCATTACGCTACGGAGGAGCTGATCAAGAATAGCGGTCTCTCCTACACGATCCTGCGTAACAATTTATACAGCGAGAATCTGATTCCAACGCTGCAGCAGGCAGTCGCAAGCGGTATTCTTGGTACAGCAACAGGTGAAGGCGCAACCGCTTATGTGACCCGCCACGATTGCGCCTGGAGCGCAGCCGCGGCACTTGCTTCCACTACGACCGACAATCAGATCGTGGACGTAACAGGACCGGAAGCCATTTCCGGAAGCGAGCTCGCACAAATTGCCAGCGAAATCAGCGGAAAGAGCATTCAGTTTGTACCGTTGGAAACAGCTAAATTAGTTGAAATATTCGAATCTATCGGCCTTCCAAGCGGGTTGGCTCAGGCGTATGCTTCTTTTGATACTGCCTCCGCCCGAGGTGAATATGCGCAAACATCTGCAACAGTTCAACAGCTGACAGGCAAATCTCCAACAACCCTTAAACAGTTTTTAACAGATAACAAGTCAGCCTTTACGGGTGCTGAATAACAACCTTATCCGGTGCGACAATTCAATCAGAAATAACCCTGCAATCCCACATGACTCGTGGTGCTGCAGGGTTATTTGCCAAATGATTAGCAGTTATCAGGACATCAATCTTACTCTCTTATAATAGTTAATAGCTTGCTTTGAGCTGCCTGATTACTAATAAACATCCCGCCTCGTAAACGAAACGAATGAAATGATCAAAGCAGCTGAGCCCCAGCTCAAGAGCACGAGCAGTGAGAAGCCCAGTGACATCCCCTCAACCGGAGGAGCAGCATCCTCCAGATAGCTGATCAATTGCAGATTAACCATAAATAAATATTTAGCCGATTCCCATGAGGCGACCATCGTACTCAGAATCGTCCCTGCAATGAGACAAGCCAGCATGATCCCCATGACCGCCGCGGTGCTGCGCACCAGAACGGAGAACATGAACGTAATTGTAGCTACCACAGCCGAGACGAACCACGCCAACCCCAGCTCCATTAAAATATACTGCCATTGCGGCACCAAATGCATCCCTGATGCATCCAGCTGCCCGCCATTTACCTTGAAGCCGGTAAGTACCGGAGCTCCCCACCCTTGAAAACCAAACACGAGCCCGGAGATCACGGCTGACAGCAAGCCGAACAGCGTAATGATCAGGGACACTGACAGCAATAAAGCTAAATATTTACTGAGCAATATGCGCCATCTGCGTACCGAGTGCGTCAGCAGCACCTTCATCGTGCCTGCGCTGTGCTCGGAGGAAACCAGATCAGCGGCAATAATCATCATCATCAAAGGCAGAAGCAGATTTATACCACTCTTTACAAAACCCCGGACAAACGTCGGGGCACCGGGCTCAGAGGGATTCACATTATATTCCAAATAATATTTTTGCTGATTCATGCGAATCTCCAGCTCTTTGCGTGTAGCCTCAGGCGTTCGGCTGCTCGTAATCCGGTTCTGCCAGCTGGCAATACGCTGCTCCATCGCTACGCGCCAATTGACATCTCCGAACCTTTTACGGTTTTCCTCAGCTTGCCGATATTGTGCATACGTAAATACAGAGATCAGAATCCCCAAAATGAGCGCGATGACCAGCAGTCTTCTTTTGCCAGTAAGCTTTAACATCTCGTTAAATACCAGATTAGTCAATGCCTTGTCCCCCCGTCAGCTCAATGAATAGATCCTCAAGCGATGGCAGCTTGCGGCTGATCTCGGTTACCGTCACTCCCGCTGCCACGAGAATCTGATTCCAGCGACCGATCTCCTGCTCCATATAGGGAGTGATCAAGAGCGCCCCACGCGTTTCTACCGAATCCGTCAGACCGCTCAACACCTGGTAGCCCTTATCTATAGGATGCAGCCTCCAGCTTACCCGCTCCTGCTGGGCCAGCAGGCTCTGTACCTTGTCCACCCGAACAATTCGACCCTTGGATATAATCGCGACACGATCGCACATCAGCTGAATTTCGCTCAGCAGGTGGCTAGAAACGAGCACACTCAAGCCTTCCTGCTCCGCCAGATAACGAATGAATTCACGCATCTCCCTGATGCCTGAAGGATCCAGACCATTGGTCGGCTCATCCAGAATGAGCACTTTCGGTTTCCCAAGCAAAGCCTGAGCAATCCCGAGCCGTTGGCGCATCCCGAGCGAGTAGGTTTTCACTTTATCATGAATTCTGGCACTCAATCCAACCAGCTTCACCACTTCCGCTATTCGTGCTTCGTCAATCCCTTCCATCATCCGCGCGAAATACTGCAGGTTGCTCCAGCCGCTCAAATACGTGTACAGCTCAGGGTTTTCAACGATACAGCCCAGATTCCGCATGGCCTCCGGAAATTGGCTATGCAGATCGTAGCCGCACACCTGAATCGACCCGGCTGTAGGCCGAATCAGACCTACAAGCATTCTAATCGTGGTCGTTTTGCCAGCGCCGTTGGGTCCCAGGAAACCGAACACTTCGCCTCGCCTCAGGTCGAAGTCCAGACTCTGAATAATTTCCCGCTTGCCTATGACCTTTTTCAGACCTTTTACCGACAATGTGATCTCGTCCATATCCCCACCCCCTACCACGTAATTAGTGAAGCCAATCGGTCCCCGATTAATCGGTAGCCGGCTGCATTCGGATGGAACAGGTCTTTGGCCAAATAATCCTGTACCTTCAATTGAAATAAATCAAAGGTCGGCACCAGCACAGTTAACGTATATTTGGCAGCAATTTCTGATGATTTATAATTCCAGTCCCTCACGATTTTGTTCGTTGTGACGCTATCCTTCAATTCACTGAATGGGTTGTACAAGCCAATGACGAAGATTCTCGCTGTAGGATTGTGCTCCCGCAGCTGCTGCAAAATCCCATCGAGCTGAGGCAAATAGGCGTCCTCGGTTTCTTTGATTCGGGTCTCAGATAAATCCCCCATTGCCTGCCCGCCGCGGAACAAATCATTCCCGCCTATGCTGACGAGAATAATATCAGCCGCCTTGACCTGAGCCTGAACGGGTGCTTGTCCAAGAGACGCCGCCAATTGCGTGGAGGTTTGTCCATCTATCCCGAGATTTTCCAACACTATCTCTTTGCCCGACTTGGCCTTCATATCCGCTACAGCATGTCCGACATACCCCTTCCGCTCCGGGTCCCCCGTCCCTTTGGTCAAGGAGTCGCCAAGTGCCAGCACCCGGAAGGTGCCCTCCTTAACTGCAACGGGAGCTAATACCGGGATCGCAGCTGCTGGCTGCTCTATAGGTGCTCGTGGAGGCTGTGCGGTCGCTGCACCTGTGAAATAATCCTGCATCGCAAATACAAGCCCGCCTACCCACAACAGCCCCGATACCAAGCCCATGATCATCGTCCATCGAATCGCCTTTTCTCTCATCTGAGCCCTGCTCCCACCCTCCGCTGCTTATGATTATATGCTGCTTTGAACATACCATATGAAGCTGAAAGCTGGCTGAAAGTTGGTGGATTTTGCACAGCAGCATCACATAATCGTCCATGTAAACTTGTCAGTTGTGCCGGGTTTATTCCACTCTAATCTCGCATTAAGAAATGTAAACGGGATTAGATTTGTTTAATTGGAAACAGTATCAATCGGAAATAATCTTGCTTACGGTAAGATGGTATTTGAAATATAGCCTAAGTTATCGTGATTTAGTAGAAATGATGGAAGAACGGGGTTTACAACTCGCACATACAACGATCATGCGATGGGTTCATGAGTTTGGGCCAGAGCTAGAAAAGCGAATTCGTCCCTATTTGAAGCCGACTAATGATTCTTTTCGGACGGATGAAACCTACATTAAAGCCAAGGGACAATGGAAATATCTTTACAGAGCTGTAGATTCAAACGGCAATAGGATTGATTTCATGTTGTCTGAAAATCGAGATGCTCCTGCTGCCAAACGATTTTTTAAGAAGGTGTTAACTTCATCACACAATCAATCACCACGCGTGATCGCTGTCGACAAAAACCCAGCGTACCCTGCCGCAGTCCAGCAATTGAAGGTCAAGAAAGTTATGAGTCAAGAAACAATACTCCGACAACAGAAATATCTCAACAATATTATTGAACAAGATCATCGATTCATAAAGAAAATCATAAAACCAATGTTGGGATTCAAGTCCTTCAAAACTGCTGAGAAAACCATCGCGGGAATCGAAATCATGTATATGATAAGGAAAGGGCAGGTTGAATATAATCATTCGCCTGCCCTTTCTGCTGTTGAATTAATCAACAAATTATTTTGTTTGACAGTCTAGTAAAGCCACAAAATCGAGGATAACTTGTGTATTTTTAAATTGTTGCACCAAAACCCCACTTACGCTCCGGCTTGTTTGATCTCAGGTTATTTATTGAAGCCGTTTTTTCTAATAAATTAAAACCTGTCTCTATTCTCCTCCACCCACTCCGCAAAAGATTTAGACAACACGCCGTACTCCTTCGTTTCTTGAATGTCAAATCCGTAACCGCCAACATCTTCCATCCATTCCATGCTGTACACCGTTCCTTTCAGCATCCCCCGCTTGATAGCTTCCTCACTGCTTACCTTTTCGTAGACAATTTCTTTATCAAGCACGCTGCTCAGCGTTTCCGCTATTTGCGTCATGGACAGCTCGTCTCCTGCTACATTAATATCCTTTCCACTGAATTTGCCAGGGTTCTCAAAAGCGGCCCTGGCGAATTTGGCTGTATCCCCTCCGGAACTAAGCTGAACCGGGATATCTCCATTCAAATTGCCAAACATGACCCCGTTTTTTAGTTCAGGCGCCATAAGAGCTACGTTGGGCTCCAGGTAATTTTCCATAAACCAACAAGGATGCAAAATCGTCCAATACCGAAAACCGCCGTTGCGTATGCTCTCTTCGATGTCGTACTTATGATCCCAGTACTCCGTCAATATCTGGTATTTATCCCAACGCGGAAATTGATTGCTGCCAGCCACCGATGTGTGTACCACTTGTTCGATTCCGGCTTTCTGTGCGGCTTGCACCATGTTGGCGGCGTTTCGCGGCTCAACCGACGGATCATAGGGATCCGCATACTGTACCGAAAAAATCGCCGACACATTCTCCATAGCCGGTTCCAATGATGCCAAATCCGCCATGTCCCCTTGAACGATCTCAGCGCCTTTTGCAGCCATCTGCTTGGAAGCTGTTGACTCCGGGTCCCTGGTAAGAATACGCACCCGATGGCCGTGTGCCAATAACTCACGGGCTACATTCCCGCCTTGTGTTCCTGTGCCTCCAATAACCAATATCAGATGTGTTGAATTTGGTTTCATCTCAACTCTCCTATTCTTAGTGAATGTACAACAGAATTATATTACCGAGGTAAAGTTTTGTCAATATCAAAGTAATTATTTAATTGACCATAGTATTTCATACTTTTTTATAGGTTTCATGCGCCACCCGTAAGCTGTCGGGGTGATGGTAGAGCTGCAAAAGCACATAAAAAGACCGAACAAGGCAGCTTGACGCGCTAATTGCAATCTGCTTGATCGGCCTGTATGATTGGAATTGTTCTCTCTGCGCTGTGATGTCAGTATGAATCCAAGCGCATCCTTTTACCCTGCGATTTAAAGGCACACCTGCAAAAATCATTTCCTGCAACCTATCATAATCTTACTTTGGTAATAGCATTGAACATCTCATTAACTTTTAACTTCACCAAGGGAACACAATACTATTTCTGTGTTAAATGATTTATACTGTTGGAAAAGGAGAGGATCTACACGATGAGCACTAGAGGCGCAACAAAAGAACTTTTTTTATCCACCAGTATAAAATTATTTATCGAACACGGATTCGATCAAGTGACGATTAATCAAATTTGTAAAGAGATGAATGTGACTAAAACCGCATTTTACTATTATTTCAAATCCAAGGATGAGTTGATTTCGGGATTTTTTTCGGTTGACAATCTAATGTCCAATGATGATTTTCTGGACGTTCTGTCTGCCAGCGATTATGCCAATCAGGCTATGAAAGCTATGGAAGTATATATTAAGCATATTGTTAGTGCGGGCGTTAAAATGACAAAGGAGTATTACAGGGTCTACCTTCGAAACGAAATTGTTCCGCTCACCAAGGACAAATCATCGTTATTGGGCAGCATTATTCCAACTTTAATTCAACGAGCCAAGGACGCGGGTCAAGTGAAGAATGCAGCGAGTGCCGAAGATTTGCATGATTCGATGTGCTATATAGCCAACGGGATATGTCTTCATTGGGCAATGACAGACGGCGGTTTCGATGTTCTGGAAGAAAGCCGAAGGCAGTTTGAAAATTTGCTAATCGTGAAATGAGAACGCGCTGCAATCAGGTTGATGGTGCCTCCACCCTTTCGCATGCCATGATTTCATTCCATAATTTTCGTAATTCAACATCATTCATTTGATCTTCCGCATTTAAAGAAATACGAACGGATTCCTCCGGCTTTCCCTCCTGGTTACGAGTCAAGAAAAAGAGCTTCTCCTCTCGCTCTCAACATCCCATTTTGCGCGTACCTCAGTGAGTTCTTCACAAGCTTCTGGATAGCTTTGCAGAACTAAGCATGACAAAGTCGATCGGCGCAAAGCTGAATCCATCGGACCACCCTAAACGGTATGCCACCCATATTCTGACTCCGAGGCCAGTTCTCGTTCACCAATAAACGCCAACAAGCATCGGAGCCATCTGCCCTGATGCTTGTTTGTTGCATACATCTGAATACCTCTACTTGCGGCTGTACACGTAAACCTTGGTTCGATATAGGTCCTTACAGGTGATCATGCGATCAGGCTCCCAGCCTGGCATCGCAAAGCAGACACTAATCACCAGCGCTCCCGGTGCCAGCCGCTCCTGAAGGATTGTGCTCAGACGTCTCATGGCGCCGGGGTATAAATAGCAGACCACGATATCCGTATGATCATAGAAGTACCCATAAATATTGCCATAGCAAAAGGCCAATCTGTCTCTATTTCGGTCACGGACTGACAGGCGACCGATCAACTGCGAGCTCCAAAGCGGAATGAGCGAATTCTCAATGCCAATCACCCGCCAACCGGGACAGTGCTTGACCAGATGCAGAGCGAGCGTTCCCCAACCAGAGCCAGCTTCTACAATCGATCCTTGTCTGGAAAATCGGTTGATTTCGGCGGCTACCGTGCGGCGGACCTGAAGCGATGAAGGCATCGGCGAAATTCCGTTCAACAGGCTGGAGGTTACAATTAACAGCATCACAAGCAGCATGACGGCTATGCATACAACTGACATGATTTGATAAAATGAGACCGTCACGCTTCTCCACCCTTCCTCATTGCTTATTCAGACAGCGACTGTGTCTCCTGAGGCTCTATTTTATCACGCCTTCCCAATTTAAAATACTTGCACAGCAGATTCTTTCCCGTATTTGAACTTACAGTTGACAGCTGTGGATTACATCTGTAATATAACTATTGTATTACATATGTAATCCACAATAGTCAGGAGGAAAGCCTGTGACAAATGTCCCCCAAATATCCGATGCTGAATGGGAAGTGATGAAAGTACTCTGGGCCAAGATGCCACGTACGGCCAACGAGGTTATCGAGGCTCTGGAGGATCAAACCGATTGGAAGCCAAAAACGGTAAGAACACTGTTAAACAGACTGACCCAAAAACAAGCTATTTCGTATTCGCAGGAAAATAAGGTGTACGCCTATTTCCCGCTCGTAACCGAGGACGAATGTGTAAGGTACGAAACGGAGTCTTTCCTGAAAAGGATTTACGGCGGTGCCTTTAAACCGATGCTGGTTAATTTTTTGAAAGAAGACAAGCTATCTGCCGAAGATATTAAAGAATTAAAAAGCATCCTTGATGATAAAACAAAATGAACAAGCTGCAGGCAAGCATCAAGCCCGCCATTATCGCATCTGAAATGATTACAAGAGAGAAGGGGAAGGGTGAATGTGAAGCTAATAACGGAGCAGCTTATCAAGCTGTTTGATTGGGTATGGTCGGTCTCGATCATGGCAAGTGTCTTGGTTGTGCTAATTTTAGTGATGCAGCGCGTGCTCAAGCATCGGTTGAAGCCAAGATGGCATTACTTGATGTGGCTGCTGGTTATAGTCCGATTAATGCTGCCATGGGGCCCAGAGAGTGAATTCAGTATTTATAATTGGATCGGTTATACGGATTCCGATCACTCAACCGTCCATGTCAATCAGGAGGAAACACTTGCCGAAGCTGCACTACCGGAAAAAACTGCTGTCCAAACGATGTACCGAAATGTTTTCATGGTATGGCTGATTGGTGTATGTCTATTAGGGGCGTACACGATTCGGATCAACAGAAGATATGCCCAACAGATGAGCAAAGAGACGGTTAGGATAACCGATGCAAGAATACTGAAGCTTTTTCATCAATGTAAAAAAATGATGTCGATCCATAAACCGATTGCTCTGGTGGAATCGTCCAGTACGTCTACACCGACTCTTTTTGGTATGATCAAACCGCAATTGATTATGCCACAAGCTATTATAAATCATTTGAATGACGAGCAATTGCAGCATGTGTTTCTGCACGAATTAGCCCATAGCAAGCGCAATGATATTGCGGTCAATTGGTTCATGCATATTTTGCTAATTATTCATTGGTTCAATCCCGTCCTGTGGTATGCCTATCGTCGAATGCGGGAAGATCAGGAAATCGCCAGCGACGCGCTTGCGCTCAGTTACCTTGCTCCTGACAAAAGTCAGGACTATGGTCATACCCTCATCAAATTATTAGAAAATCTCTCACAGCCTGCAAGAGTTGCAGGGAACGTCCATCTTACAGGCAGTAAAGTACAGCTGCAAAGGAGAATTACGATGATCAAACAGTTTAAATCCAATTCGTATCGTTGGTCTTTCCTGGGGATGGCAGCCATCATCTTCATTAGTGGCTGTACGCTAACCAATCCCAAGGCAAGCGAGACAGCTTCACAATCAGTGAGTACAACAATCTCCGAAGAAAAAGCCATACAGTCGGCTGCTACGGATTCGAATCCGCCAGCTAACGAAGAGAAGCTGGTAGCGCCCGCTTCAACAGGGACGCAATCAGCAACGCAGGAGAACAAACCGCCACTTCCCACTTCCACAGAAACGCAGCCTGCCGTAGAAGGCAAGTCGGGAACGGCCGCACCTGCAAGACAGCAGCCAACGGAATCGGTAGAGAAGCCGATGCTGTTCGCATCCACGGGTCAGGAACCAGCGGTTCAGGAAGACAAGCCACAACCGGTCGCATCTGTAAGGCAGCCAGCGGTGTTGGATGATAAACCGAGGCCAGCAGCTGTTGCTGTACCAGAGCCAGCCGTGTCCGACGAGAAGTCGAGACCAGCTCCGGCACCTGCCGCAGCGCAGAAGCCAATGCTGTTAGAAGACACAACAAGATCAGCCCCTGCCGTTGTGCCACTACCACCCGTATCCGACGACAAATCAAAGCCTGCTCCTGTCCCTCAAGTCGTAGTGGAACCAACGCCCCTGCCTAGTAGTTAATCGCTTTGTTGTGTAACTGGCAGTGGTATACCCCCAGCTATTTAGGTACAGAGAATCCACAGCTGGGGTCGATGCCTTTACCGCTTCCGATGCAGCCGATGCTTGCTCTAAGACACTCTTTCTACCAGACTGCCGGGAATACCGGCAGTCTTATTGCAGCTTCTGCACAAGCAGGAGCTGCCAGGACGCGAGACAGCTCCAGCTCAAGACTCCCACTGCTCTCTGACAAAATCCCATACACGGTCTTTAAAGTAACGGTGTCCCCCATCACCAACAAACAGCTCGCATCGGTCAGCTGCACCGAATTGCTCATATATGTTTAGAACATGCTCGAAGGAAACATGTACCCCTTCTATTGGAAACAACGGGTCGGATTCACCGTTGATCATCAGCACAGGACGGGGAGCAATCAATCCTATCACATCATACATCTCTCCGACCTGCATCATTCCGGGAACGGCATTGCAGATGCAATGATGGACCGACACCACCGAATGCTCAAACGTACAAAAATAACAGCCAGGCGCTACCAAGCGAATACGTTCATCCAGGGCTGCTGTAAATACGCACACCGCACCTCCGCTCGAATTACCCGTTATCATAACCTTGTCCATATCCAGCTCCGTCCGAGTTGCTGCATAATCCAGCACTCTGCTGAAGTCATGCACCCGCTCGCCGATTAAGGAACGGCCAAACATGAGCGATATCCGCTGCAGATCATCGCAGGATTTACTTTTGCCTTCGTCCATATCCTCCTGCCGAGCCATTTCCCAGAACCCACGCACTTCGGGTACAATAGCGGCATAGCCCTGCGCAACCGCTTGCTCTGCTAAATCCCGATCCTGGCGTACTGCCTCTTCCCGAGCCTCCCGGCTCTCGAAGTTACCAGCATAGTCCTCCTTGCCGCGTCTCCCATGTCCATGCGCACAAATCGCTAAGGGCACCGGCTTAACCATATTCTTCGGCAGCAGAAGATAGAATGGTACTTCAATATCGGTTTCACTCGTGATATAGATCTTCTCCCGTACATAATCAGGAAACTCGACTATTTCCGTTACTCGCGGCGATAGCGGGACGCCGGCTGATTGTCGTCTGATTTGCTCAAGGCCTGTGATCTCAGCCAGTTTACTGCGAAAAGCCTGCTGCCATTCCAGCCACTTCCCTGTATCCAATACTTGGTGATAATCAAACTCACGGGTAGTTTTTGCCAGAACCGACTGAATATATTTCTTCTCGTCAAAGTAAATCATGGTTTGCTCCTCCTCGTATCGCTGCCCCGGCTATAGATCATCGGGGGCACACCGATTTCATTTTTGAATAGCTGAATAAAGTAACGCTTATTGTCGTAGCCCAACGTATAAGAGATTTCTTCCACCGTCTTGTCCGTGTTATCCAACAGCTCTTTGGCCTTATTCATCTTGGTTTGGATCACATATTCAATAAAGGTCAAGCCCGTTTCCTTCTTATACAATCTGCTGAAGTAGGAGGAATTCAAGTGCAGGTAATCGGCTACCTCCTCTAGCGTTATTTTTTGATGCAGATGATCCTGAACGTATCGCTGCGCTTCACTGATTTCCCCCCGCTTGGATTGTTGGAATATAGTGCCCATTTGCGAAAGCATCTCCTCCAAATGCACTAACATCCAGCTTTTCAATTGATTCGTATGATCGATCTCGCTCATCGTGCTGTGGAGAACCTCAACGGAATAGTTGGTTTGGAACTTTTGCAGTGATTTGAATTTAACTCGCATGTCCAGAAGCAGCTTCAATACCCATTCCTTCACCATATCCGGAGGAAACCGTTCTTTCTCTACAAAGGACATCCATCTGGAAGCAGCCTCCTCCATGCCCTGAACATCCTCCTGCAAAATAAGCTGTTTGATTTCCTCAAGCGCCTCGGAAAAGTAGGTGAATAAATCTGCTTTTGAAAATTCCTCTTCCTTAATAACACCTATATACCCTTCCGGCAAATAAAAACGATGTTCGAGCGTATTTAATAGCTTGAGCAGGTTAGCTTTTAGCTGGCGCGGCTGTCCAGATCGTTCACCCAGATAAAATGAGACCTGGACCCTTAAATATTTGGTCAGTGAATCCTGAACCTGTTTGAGTGTATCTTGCACCAAGCTGTATCCGTTCTCCTTTACCGTCAGGCGGCAGGGGATGAATAGGAATCCTGACTTGGTATTATAGCGAAAGCTGATCGCTCCCTCCACCTTCTCCAACATTTCATCCATCACATTATCCACTGCATACATCAGCATGTCATCACACATATTCAAATTCTTTTTCGTTTGCGCATGCTGTTCGATGTGATAAAGCACAAGCAAATAAGGGTGGGCTTCATAGTTAATGCCATACTGCCTGAGCGTATCCAACCACTCTTCCTTATGCCATATCTGGTTATTCATAGTGCCCAACAAAAATTTTTGCTTCAGCTCCGCCTTATTGTCATGTAAAATATGCTGCAGCTGTTTTCTCTGCTTCCGACTTTCCCTCACCGCATCCAAGCGCCCACAAAGCTGCTGCAGCTGGGTCGTTATCGTATCAGGAGATATGCTTTCCTTCAGCATGTAATCCTGAACGTTCAGCTTCACAGCCTGTTGAGCATAATGAAAGTCGTTGTAGCAGGAGAGGATGATGGTGCAGAGCTCTCCGTTCAGTTCCTTTAGCAACCTGATTAACTCGATACCCGATATGTGCGGCATACCGATATCCGTAATCAGAATGTCGGGCATTTGTGCCTTTGCATGTTCAAGGGCCTCAAGGGGGTTATCATACATGCCCTGCATGAGCAAGCCGAGCTCCTCCCATGGTATGATTTGTTCCAAATATTCCAGTACGGGGTAATCATCATCAACCAACATGACCTTATACATTCGATTTCCCCTCCCTTCGATGGCTTCCTGGAATATAAATGCTGATCTTGGTTCCGATGCCTTCCTCACTTTCTATAGCTAAAGTGCTGTTACAACCGTATATGAGCTGTAGACGTTCATAAGCGTTTTTTAATCCGATTCCCGAAATATCAGTGTGACCAGGGCCGCTCTCCTCCACATCCATACCGGAAAATAATTTCTTCCGCAGCCTATCCAGCACCTCCCGTCCCATTCCATCCCCATTGTCCTCTACCGTTATAGCTAATCCTTTGGAATCTTTCCAGCTCGTGACCCGAACGGTACCACCTTTATGCTTTAGCCCGTGAAGAATAGCATTTTCTACAAAAGGTTGAATGGAGAAACGCGGAATTTCCTCCAATAATGTATCCGAGGCAGGGCTAAGCTCCAAGACAATAGGCTCCTTATGCCGGAAATTGACCAGCAGGACGTAGTTGGAGATCAGCTCAAGCTCGTCATGCAAGGAAATATACTCATTGTTGCGATTGATCGTCATCCGCATAAACGAGGATAAGGAGCTGAGCAATTCAGCATTTTCCCGGTCACCCTTCATCCAGATTTTCATTCGCACGGAATTAATCGTATTGAACAGGATATGAGGGTTCACCTGCGCCTGCAGCATTTCGAGCTCCGCTGTCCGCTTGCGTGTCTGCTCCAACGTAATTTGTCCGATCATGAGCTGGATACGATCAAGCATATGGTCGAAGGATTGGGCGAATTCTCCAATTTCATCCTGGGTTGAAATATTTGACCTCACCGTTAAATTCCCCGAACGCACCTTGGCTGCCACCTTACCCAACAGCTTGATGGGCTTGGTCAACTGGTTCATCAAATACAGCAAAATGATAAGAAATAAGGCAAAACAAGTGATCGTCAGCAGCAAAACATTTTGATGGACATGACTGATGGTATCGATCGCTTCTTTATAAGGCACCATGCTGACCAAATACCAATCCGAAAAAGACAGCTTATGCCTGACCAGCAAAAAATCCTTGTTCTGTTCCTTAACGATGACTGGTCCCTCACCCTCATCCCCGATCTGGTCCATATACGGAAACGTTGTACCGATTCGTGCAGGGTTGGTATGTGATAGCACGGCTCCCTTACTGTTCACCAGCATAATCTCTTGTGAGCTGCTGTAATTCTGAAATATATGATGAATATCCGTTTCGAACATGCTGGCGATAATATAGCCGCTCGTTCTGGAGGAATTTCGAATCGTACGGGCTATCGTGATCAGATATGGACTTTTACCAGCACTGGAAACAATATAGTTGGGCTGTGTTCCTACCCAATACGTTTCCAACGCATCTCTATTCTCCAATTGACGAAACCAATCCAGGCGTGTGAAATTCATTGGATCGTAATCCTGAAATTCAGAATAATTGGAGTAAGCGGTTCCAGATGTATCTATGACGGCCAAATAGATGGGATTGCTCGCAGCCGTCTCCACATTGGCGAATTTCTCATTCATCCTCTTGATCTGAAAAAATCGGGCTGTAGATCCCTTGTCTGTCGTCGTGTCATTCAAAATCGTTGCAACCTCATTATCGAACTGAATAACATTCGTGGTGTATATCAGGTTGTTGATCAGATTCGTAACATAAATATCCAATGTATATAAGGTTTGCTCCGTATTGGCAACCGCTTGCTCCTTCAGCACATCCTTCGTAACATAGTTGGAGATGAGCACTGCGATGACCATCGGGACAATCAAACAAAGGATCGAGGAAACGAGCAATTTTTGCCTAAATGACTTGACGTTAAGGATTTGTGCCCAACCGTTCATATATTCACTTCTTTTCCGTTGTTAAGAAAAGGACCGAGGAGCCATCATCTCCTTGATCCTCATCTATCATCCATTACTTTTTGTTTGCTGCTGCAATTTTGTTCAGCGCTTCGGTTCCCTGGGAAATCGTCGTGTTGAGATCCTGAACGCCGAGCAGGAACTTTTCCGTTTCCCCATTGAAAGCTTTTGCTGCTTCCGCACTATAGGTAGGAGGCATATCCAGCTCAGCAAATTTAAATGTATTCATTACATGCAGCAGCGATTCCTTATCCATAAATTGTGGCTGGGCCACATTGCTCATAACCGTATCGACAAGTTTGGATTTGTCCGCTTTCTTCCAGGCGGGAAACTCCTTGCCTTGCAGAACCAATCCTTCCGTCGATAAAAAGCGCGCTGCCTTATACGCTTCTTCTTTATGCTTGGATTTGGAGGATATAGCGATAAAATCTCCATTAACACCTGTATATCCACTCGTATCATCCTTGGAAAATTTCGGATAAGGGGCGTATACCGTTTTGAAGGTTGCCGGCAATTGAGCCGTACCTCCGGATTCCTTCACCAGCCATGACCCGTCAAATACCATAGCGATATTGCCTTTCATATAAGCAGCACGGCTATCCAGCTTCTGCGCGATAATATCAGCATACGGCATTGCCGTTTTATCAACCTGCTGTGCCTTCCACATCAACTCCAACGATTTCCTCGTCCGGGCGTTATCCACATTGGGCGTCCCGTCTTTTTTATACATCCCGTTTTCCTGTGGCTGATTCGATAGCACTGGATTCAGCAATGTATTATGGAAGTGGCCCCCGTATACCTTTTTCACACCCTCGCCCTTCGTCAGCTTCTTGGCGTAATCCATGTACTCATCCCAGGTCCAATCCTTCGGCACGGGAAGTCCGGCCGCATCCAGGTAATCTTTATTCAACAGTACCAGCTTTGCACTGTATTTTCCAGGAATGGCATAGTATTTTCCATTAAACTTCATGTCCAGCATATACTCGTCGTCGTAGTTGAGGCCTTCCTTTTTCATATACTCATCAAGCGGCTCGAGCATTCCCATGCCAATACGCTGTGAATAAGCACTTGAGCTATTGAGTACAAAAATATCTAATTGCTCACCTGAAGCAGCCAATAAATCGAGCTTTTTCATAGCATCAATCGCACTTTCAGTAAGAAATTCATACTCCAGCTTAATGTCGGGATTCTTGGCATTAAAAGCGTCAACCGCTTTGTTAATCGCTTCCCTCTCATTAGTGTACCAGCTGTGCAGCTTAATGACGACTGGCTTTTTTTCAGACGGGTTGTCTGTCTTTTTATTCGGGTCCTGCGCACTTGGTCCGGAAGAACAGCCAAGTATAGAGCCACAAGCAAGTATTACGGTTAATGGTATCGCCAGCCATTTTATTGTCATGATATTTCCCCCATATCGTTCGAATGTTTACCCTTTAACGCCACCAAGAGATATGCCTTCAATAACCTGTTTCTGTCCAATAACGAAAATAACGAGCAGTGGAATGATCGCTGAAACGGTACCCGCCATAATGAGTGAATAAAATTGTCCATTTTCGTCGGCAAACGACTGAATGCCTAATTGCAGCGTATACAAATGCTGAGAGCGAAGAAAAATAAGCGGGTTCTGATAGTCATTCCAACTCCATATAAACCGCAAAATCGCATAAGTCGCGATCGCTGGACGAACAAGCGGTATCCCAATATAAACAAATGTCCGATAATGCCCTGCACCGTCAAGCTTGGCTGACTCCATAAGCTCCTTATTAATTCCCAGAAAAAACTGCCTTAGCAAAAAGGTTCCGAGTACACTGAAGCTGCCAAGCAGAATAAGTCCCGTATGGCTGTCAAACAATTGCAACCAGCGGTAAAAGATGAACTGGGGAACCAGAATGGCTTCGTGCGGAATCATGTAGGTGCATAGCAGCATGAGGAAAACCACACTTTTGCCTTTAAAATCGATTTTGGAAAAACCGTAGCCCGCCATGCAGGAAACTACAATGGAAACACATGTCGTGATGCAGGTTATTTTCAAAGAGTTCCAGTAAAAAAGCGGGAAGGGAGATTTGCCCATCCACACGGCTTTATAATTGTTTATCGCATTCCAGTGCCGGGGAATCCATTCAACCGGATAATTGAACACATCCGCTTCCGGCTTTAATGACGCAGAAAGCATCCATATAAACGGCAGCATAAATGCGATTCCAAAACAAGACATGATCACGGTGACCATCAATTTCGTTGGATTGAGCTTTGTCATGCCTTCACTCCCTTAATAGTTAACCCACTTCTTTTGCCCGTACCACTGGATAAGCGTGATAAGCAGGACAAACACGAAGAGCACCAATGCCATTGCCGATGCATAACCGATATTCAAATTAATGAAAGCGGTTTCGTATAAGTAATATACGAGAACCGAGGTTGACCGCGCTGGCCCTCCCTGTGTCAAAACACTAATAATATTAAACACCTTGAAAGAACCGATAATACCCGTCACGAGTAAAAAGAACGATGTCGGCGAGAGCATAGGAATTGTAATACGCGTAAGCTGTACCCAAGGGCTGGCACCATCCATCTCCGCTGCTTCGTAAAGATCCTTGGGGATCGACTGCAGTCCGGCCATATAAATAATCAGGTTAAACCCGATTCCTGCCCAAGTCATAATTCCCATGAGAGAAGGAAGCGCATAATTCACATCGGCCAGCCATTTGGGAGGATTGGAAACACCCATCGCAATCAGCATTTGGTTAACCGGGCCATGGCTCGGATGAAATAATACTTGCCAGACGATACCAATAGCGACAATACTCGAAATATAAGGCATGAAATAAATAATTTTAAATAAGTCCTTGCCATAAACCGATTTATTGATCACAACTGCCAGCAGCAAAGCAAGGATCATTGTCAAAGGAACGATCAGAATAAAAAGCATATTATTCATAATCGATTTCCAAAAAATCGGATCGGCCTCTAATCTCTTAAAGTTTCCTAAACCAACAAATTTCATTTGATCGATGCCCGCTACAAAATTCCAGTCCGCAAAGCTTAATAACAGTGAGGCGATGACTGGCACCATAACCAGTACGAGAACACCGAGAAGCATCGGTCCCACAAATACATAACCCGTCATCGTTTCGATCCGGCGAAGCCGATTATTGCTGGCTTTAGATTTTCTCGCCTGCAGATCGATAGCCGTGTTGGAATACAATGAAACATCTCCTTTCCATAAGCAGCTTTTTTAGTTGATCAACTAAGTTATCTTCATTATGGAGGATCCCATTTCACTAAAACATGCAGAGGTTTGACCGAATTGTAATTATTTTGACTAAAATATCTCATGAACATACGAAAAGCAGGGGCAAGGGAATTCCCTGACCTCCTGCTTGCCGGCTGAATCTATTTACCTCTTACTTAAAAGCTTCATGTACCTTAAGCTGCTTCCCTTTAATCGTCGTATTCTTCATCGTTCTGAGTACGAGCGGGCCTTTTCCATTTAATATATCGACATACGTCACATTATCCTGAATCGTAATGATGCCGATATCCTCCACGGTAACCCCTTCAATTTTGGCAAGCGTTCCGACAAAATCGACCGCTCTGAGCTTTTTCTTCTTGCCTCCATTAAAGTACAGCTTCAAAATCCCCTTATTCAGCTGCTCGTTTCGATCCGCCTTAAGCTCAGGCTGGGTCTGCATTTTCGCTTCAAATGCTTCCCGGGCAAGGTCGACTTCTTCTGCCGAAGGAGCTTCCCTCTGCGGTATTTCGAATCCAATGTAGCCTTGAATATCTGCAAGAAACCGCTCCTCATGAGGCGTGACCAGACTGATCGCTTTACCGGTTTTGCCTGCGCGGCCGGTTCTTCCTGTCCGATGCACATAGCTGGCTTTTTCCATAGGCAGGTCATAGTTGATGACATGTGTGATATTATCGACGTCGATGCCCCTCGCCGCTACGTCGGTCGCGACCAAATAACGGAATTCGCCTCTTTTGAACGCATTCATTACCTTGAAGCGATCATCCTGCATCATGCCCCCATGGATTTTATCACACGTATAATCAGCCCGCTCCAGCTGCTCGCACACCTCGTCCACATGCTCCTGAGTACGGCAGAAGATCATACAGCTATCGGGATTCTCCACGATAATTACGTTCTTCAGCAGCTTAAACTTATGCTCCTCTTTCACCATAAACAGTGAATGCTCGATCTGATCCGCTGTCGTTACCGCAGTCTGAATCTCGATGTCGATGGGATTTTTCATATATTGGTGACACAGCTTCTCCACGTCTTTAGGTAAAGTAGCCGAAAATAACAGTGTGATCCGATCCTCGGGCAGTTCGTCAATAATCGCTTCCACCTGATCGATGAAGCCCATTCTGAGCATCTCATCCGCTTCGTCAATGACCAAAAATTCAAGCCGCTCCAGATCGAGCGTTCCTCTTTTGATATGATCCATCACTCGTCCCGGGGTACCGACAACCACGTGACACTTTTGATTTAATTCGAGCTGCTGCTTGGCAAAGGGCTGCTTGCCGTATAACGCGACCGCTTTAATCCGTTTGAACCGGCCGATGTTGGTTATATCCTGCTTCACCTGATCGGCAAGCTCCCGCGTCGGTGTCAAAATTAACGCCTGCGGCCTGTTCTCCTCCCACTCTACCATTTCACAGATTGGAATCCCGAACGCAGCCGTTTTCCCACTGCCCGTCTGGGATTTCACAGCAAGATCCTGCTTCGTCAACGCAATCGGGATCACCTGGCTTTGAACATCAGTTGGCTCCTCATAACCAAGGCTTTCCAATGCCCGTACAATATCTTCACTTAATGTATAGTCTCTAAAACTTCGTTTACTCATCGGTGAACTCCTTTTATATGCCTCTATTGCATCACACAACGCAAGTGCTTGCCTCAAATTATATATCAGCAGCTAGAACAAGTCACCCATTCTCGGTGACGCAGCACTTTTTGTTGGTTAAGGGGGAACCATGCTCGTTGTATCCATTCAGATATAGGGTCAATATTGACAGGCAAGGTGGTTTCATGTAGCCTACAAACATATATGAACAAAGATATAACGGGAATGTGCAAAGCATTCGTCAAAATGGGGGATATCCTTGCTAGCTGCTGAAAGAAAACTGAGGATCGTAGAATATGTGAGACAAAGTCGGGTGGCTACGGTTGCAGCATTGGCTCGTGAATTTGGTGTTCATGAGGCTACCATTCGGCGGGACCTCGCGGAGATTGAACAGGAGGGTTTATTGAAGAGAACCCATGGTGGCGTTATTGTAGAACAATGGACTCATGATGAGCCACCCTTCATAGAAAGATCGAACCAACGTTTGGAACAAAAAATGCGAATCGGTAAGATGGCGGCCAGCATGGTCGAGGATGGGGAACACATCATCATCGATTCCGGGACGACCACCTTGCATATCGCCAAAAACCTGGTGCACCGCTCCAACATTACCGTAGTAACGAATGATATGAACATTGCCGCTGAATTGAAGGATGCATCAGGTATTAAAGTTATCGTAACGGGTGGCGAGCTCTACCCTTCCAGTTATATGCTGAATGGCATGTTTACGGATCATGTCCTGAGATCGCTGCATGTCGAAAAAGCATTTATGGGTATACCGGCTATACATCCCAAGCACGGCTTGATGCATCCGGAGGCTCAGCTGGTGACAGCTAAGCAGGGGATGATTCATGCCTCTCAAGAAATTATTGTCGTAGCTGACGATAGTAAAATCGGTAAGCTCTCCCTTCATTCCGTGGCCCCTAATAGCTCTATCCACAGCTTGATCACAGGGAAAGAAGTTCAGGAATATGATATCCAAGAATTCCGCGATTGCGGTGTTAACGTAATCATGGTTTGATCTTTATATGAACTTCTATTTGTCGTGCAAGGAATAGCCACCATTAACAAACAAGAGGGAGGGACATTAAGTCCCCTCCCTCTTGTTTGTTAATGGTCAGGCAAAGCTATACCGCTCAAGCGTCGCGACGAAAACCTTCGGTTCATCTACTGCAAATCTCCGTATCCCTATATCCAGCAAGGCAAATAAGGATTCCTGACTGAAATGAAACGGCAGTACCTCAAGCTCCAGTCCCTTATCAGCGAGCTGTTCCAAAGCCATCTGCAAATACTCGCGCTGTACCTTGTATGTCCAGGAACTGCTCGTGGCTTCTCCTGAGTTATCCGCATCAACCAGATGAATTTGTACAATATCCAGAGCGTCAAAGCCGCTATCAGCCGCTGCCGCGAATTTGCGCGCAACCTCGGCTTCGGGATTCGATCCGCCCGATATCCATAACATCGTCCGAATACCGGGGACAAGCCGCTTCATGATTCTACAGTTCTCATGGTCCCGGTGACAGAAGATGATTTGCCGCTCAACACCACAGCGTTCAATCAGCGCCGCCAGCTTATCCAGATCAACCTGTTTGTAATCCAGATACAGCTCCCGCTCAGGGTGAATCGCCAAAACAGCTAGTACTTGCTCAAGCGAAGGCACCTTTTCTCCCTGATATTTATCGCTGAATCGGACACCCGCATCCCAGGCTTGCGTTTGCTCAAACGTACATTCCGATATGAGTCGGTCACGGTCTGCTTCCGAGGCCGTTGTTGTGCGTCCCGGTGTCTCATCGTGCATACCGATGATGATCCCATCAGCAGTTTGCCGGATATCAATCTCCGGAATGCCACCGAGTTCCCACGCATACTCCATCGCCACCATCGTATTCTCTGGAAATTCCGCAGCCGTGCTTTGATGAGCCTGCCAGTGAACACGCTGTGCGGCAGCTTGCTTGTTCGTAACGGACATAGTGATGTTAAACACCTCTCTAAATTAGATAGACGAGCTTAAGATTAATCATTCATATTTTGTTTGTTTATGCTCATTTATGTTTATTTAGATTATCACTGGACAATATTTCTGTCAATATGAAGTTATCAGCTCCGTTACCCAAAAAAACTACTTTTTCATAAGCTTATCAGCTGAATTTTTGAATGTAGTCAGTGTCGTCTGAATATCCTTGTTGTCATACATGATCGCTTGCATAGCAGAACGGAACTCCTGTACAATTGGCGTCCATGCCAAGTGCTTATTCGTGTCAATGGCGTATTGAAGCTGATCATACGCGACCTTACGATTCGGTTCTTTTGCATACAGTTCTTTAATTTCTTTGGACTCTACCATTTTCTTCGTGAAAGGCAGGTAACCGGTGTCGATTACGAACTGCTGACCGCCCTTAGGGTCCGTCATCAACCAGTAGATAAACTCCCACGCAGCCGCTTTGTTTTTGGATGAGGCCAGCATGGTAACGTTCGCTCCTCCGGTTGGCGTGGCGTACACATCATTTTTGGGCAGGAAGGAGGTTACATACTCAAACTTCGCATTTTGCGCCATACCCCCGATACTTCCCGTCGATTGAAGCAGCATGCCGATTTTTCCATCCACAAACATTTGATTTGCAATATTTCCCGAATCCTGAGTCGGTGGGTAGAACAATGCTCCCGTGTTCTGAAGATCCTTCAGGTAACTGAACACTTTAAGCCCTACGCCATTGTCGTAAAACCCGACCGAGGTGCCTTCATCATTAAAGAATTTGCCTTTGGACTGAGTCATCATCGCAATGATATACCAATCATCAAAAGGCATGGATAAGCCCTGACGTTTATAAGCACCATTTTCTTTTATAACCAGCGCATTGGCGACGGTTTTCATTTCTTCCCAGGTCGTAGGTACCTTAAGTCCCAACTCATCCAGCATCGTCTTGTTGACATGAAGAATCGGCGTGGAGCGGTTCAAGGGTAGAGTGACCAATTTATTATTAAAGGTAGAGTGGCCCATCAGACCTTGGACAAAATCATCTGTGCTTAAATTCGATTTTTTCAAATAGGGTGTCAGATCCTCCAGCACGTCTGCATCCGCAAACAGCTGAACGAAGGAACGTTCCAGCATACTGACATCGGGCGCCGTATTGGCTGCTGCTGACTGCTGAAGCTTTGTAACCACTTCATCGTAGCCACCCTGGAAGGTACCTACAACCTCAATATCGGGATGTGACTCATTGAAGCGTTTAATCATTGCATCCGTATATTCGCCGTTTTTCCCGCCCATGGAATGCCAATACTGAATCGTCGTCTTGCCAGCCTTTGCGGGTGCTGGTGCTGGCGCTGCCGTCGGTGCCGATGTTGGTGCTGGAGTGGCTCCGCTGTCATTGGCTTGAGGTGCTTGACTACAACCTGCAAGTACACCAAGCAGCATCGTTGATGCCATAATTGTAGATACTTTATTATTCATTATCATCTTCCTCCCTTTTCTTCGTGCACAATTATGAACCCTTATTCGAAAGCGATTAAATGATTATTTAATCCCTGAATAAACAAATGCCTTTACAATTTGCTTCGAGCAAATCAGATAAACGAACAAAATCGGAATCACTAAAGCCACATTACCGGCCATAATAATATGCCAGTTGCTGATACCTTCCGTCTCTCTAAGCATGGCGATTCCGAGCGTCAGCGGACGAACCGGGTTCGAATCTGTCATCACGAGTGGCCAAAAGTAGTCATTCCAATGACTGACAAAGCTGAATAATGCGATTGTTGCCAGTGCCGGCATGGACATGGGCGTCATGATTTTCCAAATAATTTTGAACTCACTGGCGTTATCCAGCTTGGCTGCTTCAATAATTTCTTCAGGAATTTGCATGAAATATTGGCGTAATAGGAAGATGCCGAAGGCGTTGGACATAAAAGGGATAATTTGCGGCCATAAGGTTTTGATCAATCCCCAATCAGCGAGCATCAAGTAGACAGGGATGAAGGTGACTTGACCTGGGATCATAAAAGCCAGCAGCACCATGCCAAACAAAATTTTCTTCCCTGCAAAATGGTATTTGGCAAAAGCGTAAGCAGCCGGAATCATCACAGCAAACTGTAAAACGATGATGGACAGCGTGACGACTATCGAATTTTGGGCATAGGTCAAGAACGGACCAGAACGCATAGCAGTTGCAAAATTATTCCACTGGGGCGATGCCGGGATTAAAGTCGGAGGAAACGTCAAGGTTTCCTGAATGGTCTGCAGCGACGTCGAAATCATCCAAAAAAACGGAAAAACAAAGATGATGAGAAGCAGCACTTTCAATAAATTGCTTAATACCGACCAGATGTGCCTGGATTCAAATGTCATGAATGTACGAACCCCCTTTCTCTCCGTCGTTTGGATCGTCTATTGATAATGCACCTTTTTGGACAGCAGCCGGAAGTAGACAAACGTCAGCAGGCTAATAATAACCAGCAGCACGACTCCGGTAGCAGCCGAGTAACCGATACTCGTGGTTCGAAAACCATAGATATAGTAAACAAGTGTATTGGTTGCATTATTAGGGCCTCCGCCCGTCATGATTTTGACGGTATCAAACACTTTAAACGAGCCGATGGTCATGATGATTAAGATGAAAAACAGCTGCGGTGATATCATAGGAAGTGTAATTTTGTAAAACACCTTAAATCTGCTCGCATTATCAAGTGCTGCCGCTTCGTATATCGTAGGCGGTATACTTTGTAGCGCAGCCACAATAATAAGCGTGTAGTAGCCGACGCCCTGCCATACCGATACGATGATGACCGATAATAATGCCGTATCCGAGCTTTGCAGCCACTGGGAAGTGGGCAGTCCCATCGCTCTCAGAGCAAAATTGAGCAAGCCCTGGTTCGGTTCCATCAGCCACAGCCAAACGAGCGATACCGATACAATCGATACGATATGCGGGGTAAATATGCCCGCCTGCACTATCGCATTGAAGCGTATTTTTTTGTTCAGCCAAATCGCCATTAGCAGCGAAATCAATAGGGTGAGCACAACAACGCCAACGGTATAGGTCACTGTGTTCCCCAAAGCCTTGTAAAAGTCACCCCGGGTAAAAATTTGCTCAAAATTTTCCAAGCCGATAAATTTGCTTTTCGATTTGTTCATCAGGTTGTATTTATAAAAGCTCAAGTAGATCAGGTACGCAATCGGGTAGATGACAAAGGTCACTATACCGAGCATTGCAGGAGCGATCATCAGATACGGGCGCACCTTTTCCCAAACTGTTTTTTTACCCATGGGAAAACCCTCGCAGCTTCCGCATATAGTCATCCCATTGTTTGTGATCCTTGCCCATCCGGCTGTTGTCCGCCCCGAAGAAATCCAGCTTCGCTTCCGGTACACCGAGGTAAACCTCCTGGTCGACGGCAAACAGATCCTCTGTGCATTTCACCATAAAAGCATCCGGTCCTGATCTGACCTGATAAATCGTTTCCGAACCCAGCATTTCTCTCGTCACAATCACACCACGCAGCGATAAATGGTGCCCAGCGGGCTTGGCCGACAAAATGACACTCTCTGGACGAAATCCGTACTTCACCCCTCCCACTCCCAAATCGCCAACATTCATCGGAGGAACTCCGATAAATTGTGCGGCAAACAGATTGTTGGGCTGACGATACATCACATCCGGCGGGGCCTCCTGCTGAATTTGACCCTGATTCATCAAGACAATCGTATCCGCCATCGACATCGCCTCCACCTGATCATGAGTGACGTAGACGAAGGTCGTACCGAGCTTTTTGTGCAGCTCGATCAGCTCAATCCGCATCTGCACCCTAAGCTTCGCATCCAGATTGGATAAAGGCTCATCCATCAGAAACACCGAAGGCTGCTTGACCATAGCGCGGGCCAATGCAACACGCTGGCGCTGACCACCTGACAAGGTCGACGGTTTGCGGTCCAGGTACTCATACAGTCCAACCGTAGCGCTGATAGTCTCCACCAGACGGGTCCGCTCTGCTTTGGGAACCTTGTTATTTTTCAAACCGAACTCAATATTTTCCCGCACCGTCATCGTCGGGTAGATGGCATAGTTTTGGAACACCATCGCAACCCCTCTTTTACCAGGTGCAATGCTCGTTACATCTTTTCCATTAATGAGCACCTGGCCTGACGTCTGTGGATCGATGCCCGCAATCATGCGCAGCAGGGTTGTCTTCCCACAGCCGGATGGACCCACCAGTACCGTGAACTTACCATCTTCTATCGTTAGATCCAGATCCTTGATGACTGTGTGTTTCTCGAATGTTTTGGTAACTTGTCTGAACTCAATGGAAGCCATAAGCAATCCCCCTTTCCTTGTGCAAATCCATCTACACCCTGTACACCGTCATACCCCAGTCCTGAAAAGGCTTGATATCGTAATCACTCACTTCTTTACCTGTAATCAAGGTGTGAATGGCTGTGTTCGGGGCTACGGTGTGAAGCGATAGCTTGCCGATCTTGCTGTCGTCGGTCACGACAATAATTTCCCTCGCCGACTTGATCATCCCCTGCTTCGCCGTCACCAGCTGAGCCTCTGGATGCATAAGTCCGTGCTGCGGGTGCAGCGCAGGCGTTCCGATGAACGCCTTTTCCACATGCAGCGATCCAAGTACATGATCCGTGAACATGCCATTTAACATATAACTGGAAGGATACAGCTCCCCTCCGGTTAAAATCACTTTAATTCGCGGGGCATCCCGCAGCTCGGCAGCCACGTTCATATCGTTCGTGACGACCGTTATATGGGAGCGGTGAACGAGGTTTTTGGCAATGTGCAATGTCGTGGTGCCGGAGTCGATAATAATGTTCTCCCCGTCTTCCACCAGACTTGCTGCCATCTGACCGATTCGTTCCTTTTGGTCCACGTGCTGGTGCGTTCTTTCGTTAAAGGAGGGCTCATCGTGAGTCCACTGCTCAATGATGACACCGCCGTGAGTCCGCTTCAGTATGCCTTCCTGCTCAATTTCCGTAAGATCCCGCCGGATCGTAGCCTCATGCACGTTAAACTCATGGGCAAGCACGGTAATAGTCGCTGTCCGATACTGCCTCACATATTCCACAATACGCAGCTTTCTCTCTGCCGCCAGCATTCTACATTTCCCCCTTGAGCAGCTCTGTTCATTACTGCAATATAAATTATTCGTTTTGTTCATTCATGTTCAATTGTATTGTAATCACGAAGCGTCAAGAGGGTGTTAAGCTGATATGAAGAATACGTAAATCGATTAAAGTACCGATTGAGCTGCAATGAATGTCGAATTATTGTTCCACGGGCAACATTAAATGGCGAATATTAGCCAGAACCCCTTGTCAGTACTGGTAATTCAGCCTTTCATTGTAGGCTCTTAACAGCGTAAATCGATTAATCCGAACCTGATGTGCCTCCCGCAGGCTGCTTTCCAATAGCTCTTCGCTTACACTCAGCTCTTGCACCGAAGTTGGACCGCCTATTTTCTCAAGGAGCCCTCTAAGCGTCGCAGGGTCAGGGATGTTCGCGATTTCAAGGCGCAGCTCTTCCCAATGATCGGCAATCCTCGCTCCCGCTGCCCATGAATTCTCCTCGGCTGCACGCCTCCATACCTCACTGCCCTCACTAGCGATCTGATGATACAATCTGGAGATTTGGATACAGGCCACACCTACTTTCGCGCCATGCAGCAGCTGTCTTTTGCCAAGCCGTATATACGCCATCTCCCAATAGTGAGAAAGATGGTGCTCCGCGCCCGAAGCTGGATGAGAATGACCGAGCAGCAGCATCGCAAGACCGGATTCGATCAAAGCCCCGATTAATGTGCGAATACCCTCCTTCTGCCTGAGCGCGATCAAGTCAATCTGATTCACACATTGCAGCAGTGCCGTCCGGGTTATATCCGCAGCTACCTGCAAGTAAGGCTCTGCACCTGCAATCGAACCGAACTTCCAATCAAACAGGGACGTATATTTGCCCAGCATATCTGCGAAGCCCGCTGCTATCATCGCTTTGGGCGCTTTAACCAAAATATCCAGGTCGGCAAATATCGCATCGGGACCAACCGCCGCAATCGTCTGCTTATCTCCCCTGATCAGAATAGGGGCACCCTTGGAATTAAAACCGTCTACAGAGGGTGCTGTGGGAACGGAGACAAAAGGAACCCTTGTGCTGTAGGCGGAGTATCTGGCAATATCATGAATGGTTCCTCCTCCCACCGCAATCACTACATCGGCTGCATGACGTTGTATGTCGATGATGTGCTGAATAAGAGCAGGCTCGTCCGCAATAACATCGCCTTGAGTATTTGGTTTAATCATCGTGGTATATGTGGACAAACCTGCGTCTGCGAGCAATGTCTCTAATTGAGCACCCGCCACCTGATAGGTAATGGAATCAGCCACTATACTGACTTGTCGATAAGATTTACCTATCAAATAGTTAGCCACTTCCTGGATCGCACCGGAATCGATCCTGATCAGATCCAGATCTATGGCTTGTCGCATACTTTCCTCACAGCCTGCTGTCGCCTTCTTGATTTTTGCTAATAAATCTACCATGATTCACTACCTCATCCTGTTTCTTTTCTTTGTATTAAACCATGTCCATTATTGCTCAGTTTGTTCATTCGTGCCCAAATTGATTATAGGAGTCGTTTATTTGGGGAGTGTCAACGGGATATGAATAATATGTAAAGCTGGAAATGCGAGGAATGATGCGGTACACAAAAAGTCTTCTCATTGCGCACGCAGCGATTAAGAAGAACTTTTTGATTACGGTTAGATGTATGAGGGTCTGCATCTCGGTGAAAGGTGTCAGTAACTCAGATCCAAGGATGTTTACTTGGTAATAGGCCTTTTTGGTGGCTTCCAGTCTTTTTCAGTTGTCACTTCTATCATTTTTCCATCGGACTTGAGTAGGATATTGCCATGCAACCCTGTGGAGTAAACCTCGGCGCCTTTCTTCTCCAGACGCTCCTTTAGGTTTGGGCTTTGAAAGTTGTTTTGACTCATGATGACGATTTGCGGGGATACAGCATTCAGAAACACTTCCGATGAGGAGGTCGATTCGCTGCCATGATGAGGAATGTCCATCATATCGGACTTCAGCTTATCCTTCCATGAAGAATCGGTAAGCTCGACTTCCCGGTGCTTGTAAATATCAGCGGTAAACAAGAACGTGCGGTCACCATAAGTCATGTTGAGTCATACTTAACAGGAGGGCGCGTCTATCGCGTCCTCCTGCAGACTGCTACTCTTACTTCGTATTTGTATAACGCTCGTACGCTTTCTTGTAGCCCTTCATATATTCATCCACGCCCATTTTTTGCACAGTTGCCACATATTTATCCCATTCCGACATCGGCTGGGAGCCGGTGATGAACTTGGCTTCCATCTCGCCGATATAATTATGCATATCCGTCCCCACCGTGGATCTGAATTCGGTTTCTTCCTCAGTGAAGTTAAAGTTGTTCCACAGCTCTTTGACTTTGAACGGCTCAGCCTTTTTACCAACAGCCACCGACTCCGGCAATGTCTCGGACCCTTTGAAATATTTCTCCTGTACGAAGCCCGGATAGCTGCCTCCCAGCCAGGTGATATGTTTAGCCAGTGCCTGATCCATCGTTAGTCCATTCGGATTTTTCGTAATATCCTCCACGAATTCCAGCTTGCCGTCGGATGTTTTACGGTACGTTTGCCCCTCAAGGCCCATGAAATAGAACGTAGCACCCTCGTCACCATAGAAATGGTCAATCCAGCGAATCGTCGCTTCGACATTTTTGTTTTTATCGGTAATAACGAAGGCTCCAGGCCATACTACAGGCACTTTAACATGCGTGTACAGCTGATCGCCATACGGACCCTTTAAAGCTCCAAGCCCCACGTAGCCCGGCTGATTCATCTGTGTCATCGGATTCGGATTGATGGTTGCCCCAAAAACACCCTTTTGCCCTTTCGCGAATAAAGCACTTGTCTTGACGGTGAAAATTTCCTTATCTATCAGACCTTCCGTATACAGCTTGCGTACATATTCGATAACTTCTTTATATTTGGCATCGGTACGAAAAAAGCGCAGCTCGTTCGTTTTTGGATCCACGTCAACGAATTTGTGCCCCAAGCCACGGTTTCCAAAACCCCATGCGCCCCTAAGCTGTTCGATCAGCGGATTGATGCCTTCTCCGGCATAAGGAATTTCATCAGCCTGCCCATTTCCATTCAGATCGGTTTCCTTGACTGCCTTCAAATATTGGTACAGTTCCTCTGTCGTTGCAGGCTCCTTTAGCTTTAGCTTATCCAGCCACTCCTGTTTAACCCATAGCGGAGTTCCGATCAGCATCGGCAGGAATTCCGGGCTGTAAAAAGAGGGGAACGAGTAGATGTAACCGTCCGGCATCGTCAGCCCTTTTTTCAGATCGGGGTATTTATCCATCAGCTTTTTAAAATTGGGGGCGTATTTGTCGATCAAGTCGTTGAGCTTAACAAATGTTCCTTGTGCACCATATTTCATCAAATCCGACGCAGGTACGCGGGCAGAATAAAAAGCATCAGGGTAATCGCCTCCAGCCAAAGCCAGATTGCGCTTCTCTGTCAAATTGTCAAAAGGGACCAGCTGAAACTTAACATTGACGTTCGACAACTTGGCATATTCCTTCCACACTGTTGTTTCCTCAAAGTTATTACCGTTGGTCGCCGCCTTGCCCGTGAAAAATGTGAGCGAAACAGGCTGTTTAACGATCGGCATACCAGACTTCTCTAAGTTGGGAACTTCCCCTTTTTTACCATCGGGACTGTTTGAATCTGGCGCACTCGCGGAGTTTCCGCTGCATGCGGATAACAGGCTTCCGGCCATGGCGACGACTAATGCTGCAGATGTCCAACGTCTTCTTTTCATATGATGAATTTTCCTCCCTTATTTTGCTTTCTTATTGTATCTATAGACTAAAAGGGTATCATCCCTTAGTAGCTAATCCCTATCAACCTTTGACCGCTCCGATCATGACGCCTTTGGTAAAATATTTTTGCAGAAACGGATACAGCAGCAGTACCGGCAGGTTGGCTACGATGACGACAGCGTACTTGATCGCTTCGCCCTCCAGAACGATTTGGCCCTGAGTGTCATCCCCGATGCCCAACATCTCCTGCATTTGCCCCTGAATTAATATTTCACGTAAAAATAGCTGCAGCGGATATTTATCGCGATCCGTCAAATAAATAAGGGCATTAAAATAAGCGTTCCAATGACCGACACTGTAGAACAAAATCATGACTGCTATGATCGGCATGGACAATGGAAGTACAATCCGCATCAGCGTAGTCATATTCGAGCAACCATCAATCGAAGCGGCCTCCTGCATCTCATAGGGAATGCCATTTGCAAAAAACGTGCGCATAATCAAGATGTTGTACACGGAAACGGCTCCAGGAATAAGGAGCGCCCACATGGAATTCAGCATGCCGAGATTTTTTACCAGCAGGTAGGTCGGAACCATCCCCCCGCTAAAAAACATTGTAAATACCATCATCGCCGCGATCACATTACGGCCGTAAAAGTCTTTGCGTGAAAGTGGATAGGCCGCAGCGACGGACATGATCAGATTGATGGCGGTACCAACGACCGTATACACAATCGTGTTAACATAGCCAGTCAGCATTTCATTGTTTTGAAATATTCGCAAATAACCGATCCAGGTAATGTTTGTGGGCCACAGCCATACCTCTCCTCTCATAACCGCCTCGGGGCTGCTAAAGGAGGCGACAAGAACGAAGAGCAGCGGGTACAAAACCAGGATGCATATGATCGCCAATATGGCATTAACGATCCAATCGAATATTTGTTCACTGGTGCTTTGATGATTCATGGGTAACCTCCCAGTCGTTATAGCTCTTACCATAAGCTTGTTCCGTTCACTTTGCGGGCCATGCGATTGACAAATACTAGCAGAATGAAATTAACCACGGAATTGAACAGTCCAACAGCAGCCGAATAGCTGTACTGCCCATCAATAATCCCTTTGTGATATACATGGGTGGAAATGATATCAGATGCGGCGATATTAAGAGAATTCTGCATCAGAAACACCTTTTCGAAGCCTACACTGAGCAAGGAACCCATGTTCAGAATGAGCAAAATCGTAATGGTC
The DNA here is from genome assembly GCF_038000305.1 of Paenibacillus sp. FSL H8-0034. Classification (NCBI taxonomy): domain Bacteria; kingdom Bacillati; phylum Bacillota; class Bacilli; order Caryophanales; family Paenibacillaceae; genus Paenibacillus; species Paenibacillus sp. FSL H8-0034. Next base: position 469,069 of record NZ_JBBOBS010000001.1, on the reverse strand, counting down.
GGCATAATACCAGGCAGATTGATATGCCACACACGCTGCCATCGGCTTGCTCCATCCACCCTCGCTGCTTCGTGAAGCTGCGGATCTATGCCAGTCAGCGCGGCGAGATAAATAATGGAGCTCCACCCCATCTGCTGCCATACGCCGGATAGCACATAAATGCTTTTGAACCAAGCCGGTTCTGTCAGAAACTCGATGGGCTCTCCAAGGAACCATACGACCACTTTGTTCAATAAACCCGTTTGCGGTGACAGGAAAATGAAGATGATTCCCACCATCACGATCGTAGACAAGAAATGCGGTGCATATGTCACGGTTTGAACGAAACGGCTGAACTTCTTGGAGCGCACCTCATTAATGAGAAGAGCTAGAATGATCGGTACCGGAAAACCGACGAGCAGCTGGTACAGTCCAATGCCAAGCGTATTCTTGAGCAGCCGCCAAAAATAATAGCTGTTGAAAAACCGTTCAAAATGATTGAACCCGACCCAGGGACTGCCCCAAATACCTTTGGTTGCGATAAAGTTTTTGAATGCAATTTGTACGCCATACATCGGGATATACTCAAAAATAATAAAGAAGGCGATCACAGGCAATATGAGCAAATACAGGTCCCAGTTTTTTCGTATTTGTCTCCTGATTGCCAGACGCTTCGGTTTGTATACAGCCTTTGCTGTTCCTACTGCTGATATCGAAGATTGCTTCGACAAATCCCCACCTGCTTTCTACTTGTTCTTTCCGGATCATAGCAGAGGGCTGCGAGGAATCAAATTCACATTTTTTTTGTTACCTTCCAACTCATGATGTCGATGATAAAATGATAACTTTATAAAAAAGAGTCAGCTTCTACAAAATGCGTTATAAGGTATAATGAAAAAGCTGTACCCACAATAAGATTAACAAGACAAAAGGAGCATGCTGCGCTTGAAATGGGTAAGTCTGAACCGCCAAAAGCTAATTGTCAAAATTTTTTCCAGCTTTCTAGTCATCATTGTTCTGTTTTCCGGGTTTAACCTGTTATCCGTTCATTTGTTCAGCAATATCGTACAAAATGAAATCATCCAATATAACCGCTTAATGCTGAAAAATACGTCAGAACGTTACCAGACTCACTTTGAACGGATCAAGACTCTCTTATTTGATATGTACATGAATGAAGCCACTGTTGCGTTTAACCGTCAGTTGATGAAGAAGAGCGAAGCGGACGTCGAGTTCTGGACAGCAACGGATCCACTGAAGGTTATCCGTTCTCAGGCTTACAATCCGATGTTTTATCTTAATAATTTGCTGATCTATTTCAATTCCCGCTCCCTTGTTATTGAAAAGGAAGGCAGCGTCCATGCCGATATGATGTTTTCACAGTTTTATGTAAGCAACGACTATCCTTCACTCTTTTGGAAGAATCAATTTTACCGGACCAGCAATTATGTGCTGCATCCGGAAAAAACGTTTACCGTAACCAACCTGAATTCTTCAATAAAGGCTCAGCTCATACCCTTCTCATTCCGTATGCCATCATCCAACTATCAGGTGATTGCGTTACTGGATGCCCGTTTGATGAAGGAAGCCTTCTATGGCACAGAGGATAATCGGCAGTTCATGATTGTGCAAGAGGATGGATCGCTGCTGTATAGCTCTCCAGGGGAGCTGTCTGCAAGGGATATTCCTACTTTTCTTGACGGAAAAGAATACGGCTTGTCTGGAGATTATTACTTCTTCTTTGAGAAAAATGAAGGCTCGCCTCTCACCTATGTGACGGCCGTACCTTATTCCAATATTGCTTCCAAAGTAAAGAATGCCAGCTGGACGCTGGTTCTGATATTTGCGGTGTCCATTATAATCGGATTGCTTACTTCCGTATTTTTCAGCCGCAAGCTCAATCAACCGGTCAAGCAGATGGTCAACTCGATTCTACGTCGTGACCCCGTCAAGCTGGAGAGCGCCATTCATGAATTCGATCTGATTCACCAAAACATCCGCCAATTACTGGACGAGAAAGATGCGGTTCACCAAGAGCTGGTGGACAAACGATCACTCCTGACCAGCTTTGGCTACATCAACAAGCTGAAGGCGATAACCTCTGACATCAATGACTGGAAGGATATCGCCGAAATGGATGAGCCCTTCATCATCGTACTGTTTCAGCTTCATTTCAAGACGCGCTCCGTAGAGGACAGTGAAATGAAAACAGACCGCATGGCCTACTACATTCAGGAGTATATTAAGGTCCTCTTCTCCGAGCGTTTTCCTTCTTCACAGACGTTTCAAATGGAGAATAATCAAATACTGTCATTGATCTGCGGTACAGATGTAAGAGATGAGCTGGACCGCGCACTCATGATGCTGAAGACGATCGTAGACCGTGATAAAGCCTATTTCCTTGTGACAATGGCCATCAGCTCGGCATATGAGCAATCGTCCCAATTCAATGAAGCTTATCGCGAGGTGCTGGACATGGTCCAGTTGGCAAGGCCCGTGGATGAAAGTCAGGTGATTCGGGAACGCAGCAGCACGCCTACCCAGCTGGTATTCACTGTGCCGCAGGAGCAGGAGCTATACGCCAACCTGCAAGCAGGCAATGATCTTAACTGCATAACGTTTATGAACCGAATGCTCTATCAGCTGGACAAAAGAGGGGTCAGCGTTCAGCAATTGAGGCAGCTTGCCGAGGGGGTCATTGCCAGGGTCGTGAAGTTGTTAGAGCCTTATGGAATCGATGTGAATGGTTCCTCTTATCACCAGCAGCAGCTGGTGCTCATGGAGGAATGCTATACACTTGACCAGTTCAAGCAATTTTATGCGGAGCTGTTTCAAACCAGCGCAGCCGTCATCCGGTCCAGAAAGAACGAACAGGACCCCGCCATCACTTTCGTCATGGATTACATTGAGAAGCGGTTCGCGGACGATGTATCGCTCGACCAGCTTGCCGACAAATTGAACATTTCTGTAGGCTACCTGTCCGTCTATATTAAGGAAAAAACAGGAGCCAATTTCAGCGATCACATTAATGCTATTCGCATCAACAAAGCGAAGGAGCTGCTGTCCGATAATGCTCTCAGCGTACAGGAGATCAGCGTCCTGATCGGTTACCGTAACGTCACCTCTTTTATCCGCATGTTCAAGAAGATGATTGGCATGCCTCCAGGGGAATACCGGAAAAATAAAGTACTAGCGGCTGACACTGAAAGTTTAGATCACAGATAATCAGGCTCTGGGCCTCCTGTTTGAGGGCGGCCTGTTTTATTCGATGCATTTTTTATATAATAGAGATACTGCGTTTAGTAGTAGCCTGTGACAACGTCTTTGGATGGTCTCAGCAGCTTTTTATATCGATCTAACTGACAGGAGGCAACTATACGATGCTTACTCGAGATATCCCGATTTCTGTGCTGGATCTAGCCCCTATTGTTGTGGGCGGCACAGCGGCAGATTCCTTTAAAAACACCCTTGATCTCGCACGCCATGCCGAGCAGTGGGGTTATCACCGCTACTGGCTTGCTGAGCATCACAATATGCCGGGGATTGCCAGCTCTGCAACTTCGCTTGTTATTGGTTATGTTGCTTCAGGCACCCAAAAGATACGCGTCGGGTCGGGCGGCATCATGCTGCCTAATCATGCTCCGTTGGTCATTGCCGAGCAGTTCGGCACACTGGAATCGATGTATCCCGGTCGCATTGATCTTGGACTCGGCAGAGCGCCGGGCTCGGACCAGCCCGCTGCAAGAGCGCTGCGTCGCGGCCTGGGCAGCGACGGCAATGATTTCCCCGATCTGCTTAGCGAGCTTCGCGCTTATCTGGATAATACACCGGAGGCACGGCCCGTTGGGGTAAGGGCCATTCCAGGCGAGGGCCTCAGCATCCCGATCTGGCTGTTAGGCTCAAGTGGCTTCAGCGCGCAGCTCGCCGGACATCTTGGTCTGCCCTTCGCCTTTGCAAGCCATTTTGCTCCCGATTATTTGCTGCCCGCATTGGACCTGTACCGCAGCAGCTTCCGTCCTTCGGAGTCGCTGGACAAGCCTTATGCCATGGTTGGCCTGAACATTGTTGCTGCCGATACCGATGAGGAAGCCCGCAAGCTGGCAACCTCCCAGGAGCAGCAGTTCCTTAACCTCATTCGTGGTCGTACAGGTCCGCTTAATCCGCCTGTCGACAGCATGGACGCACTGTGGAATCTTCAGGAAGAGGCTCATATCCGCAAGCAGCTGAGCTATACGATTACAGGTAATAAAGCAACGGTTCAGAAGAAGCTTCAGCAGGTCCTGCAGGATACAGGAGCCGACGAAATCATTGTGAGCGCACAAATCTATGAGCATAAGGCCCGTTTACGTTCTTATCAATATTTGGCAGAGCTCGTGAACGCCGGAGATCACGCTTAATTCAATCCTTAGCCTCCATCCTATGCAGCAAGCATAAGGGAAAGGATATTCCTCGAGGTGGCAGCGTAGCCAATGGCCACGCTGTCCATTGCCTCGAACAAGGCGTAACGGAATCCCGCCGCGCAGCCTATTGTATGGGAATACGACAGTACCTGCCGAAATCCCGATATGCCTATATTCCGGTTATCCATCAACATGCAAAGAAGGCCAAACCGCCATGTACTTCCAACAGCTCGTACAGTTCATTCCCACGCTTGACGCGATCACTCCAAGTCACAGCTCCCAAACCGTTGTCACCCCCGGCCAAAGCCATCAGTTAATCATCGTCCAACGCGGGCATCTTCTCATCTCTGCCAAAGATCAGGAGCCTGTCGTTTGTACACAAGGCTTTGCATGTCATCCAGACAATAGTCCTTACTACATTCAAGTTCCCAAAACCAAAGAAGCGGAATACGTCGTTATCACCTACCACGTGCAGCCGGAGACTAGCACCTGGACTCTCTATGGGCCGCTCCATACGATGAGTGAAATTAAAATCCACTATATGATCGAAGAATTGCTGCGCACCATGAACGAGATCGACACCCATTCCGTAGATGAAGAGGCGGCACAGCAGTTTCGAAAACGTTTGATGTTGGAGCGAATTCTGTTCATTTATTTGTACGAATCGCGGATGCGGGAGGAATTCAAGTCCTCTGTGAATTCAATCGAGGAGACCATCTCTTATATCAATGAGCATTACATGCTAAAGCTGACACTGCCTATGCTGTCGCGTCGCGCTGGTATGAGTGAGGGCCATTACACCGTGCTGTTCAAAAAACATACCGGTGAAACCTTAATGACGTATGTCAACAATCTGCGTATTGAAAAAGCCAAGCTCCTATTTCAGCAAACCGACCTGCTCGCCAAAGAAATTGCCCAAAAAGTAGGTTACGTCGATTATTTTCATTTTAGCAGGGTGTTCAAAAAGATAACCGGAGCTTCCCCCTCCATCTTTCAGCAAAACCATGCTCCCAAAAATACGGATCGAACATCTAAAGATTAGACATGTCCAATCTAACGATTAGATATGTTACTTTCAAAAGGAATCGGCTATAATCCAAATGATAATAATAATCATTTTCAGGAGGACATACAGATGAATCTTTGGATGAAACGCCCACTCAGTATTGCACTGGTGAGCTTATTTACAGCATTAAGCCTTGCCGCTTGCGGAACCTCGACTACGAATCCATCCGGGGCAGCGCCACAATCCAACTCGGCGCCGGCAGCATCTACAACAGCAACACCAGCACCGACAGCAGGTACAGAAGGTAAAATCACCGTTCAGGATGCACAAGGAACGGTCGAGCTTGCCAAAAAACCTGTAAAAATCGTCACAATGGACTTCAGCTTCACGGATGCACTGGTTACCTTAGGCACCTTACCGATTGGGGTTGCTGACGATTCCAGCCCAGACCTGTTCATGGATAGCGTCAAAAGCCAATTGAAAAACTATACATCCGTCGGGTCCCGCTACGAACCGAATATCGAATTGATCAGCTCGCTGCAGCCGGACCTGATTATTGCAGACCTGAATAAGCACAAAAATGCACTTCCACAATTAAAAGCGATCGCTCCTTTGCTCGTTCTGGACGATTCGCAAGCAGACTATAATCAAATGCTCAAAAACTATGCGATTATTGCAAAAGCAGTCGGCAAGGAAGAAGAAGGCAAGAAGCGCCTTGCTGAGCACCAAACGAAAATCGACGCTGTAAAAAAGAAGCTGACCAACACCAATTTGCGTGTACTGCCAGCCGTTACGAATTCCAAGGGCTTCTATGCGCATTCGGACCACTCCTTTGGCGGCTCCTTCCTGATGCTGCTCGGATTTACAGATCCCGTAAAAAATACAGCAGCCAACCCGCAGCTTACTCTGGAGCAGCTGGTCGAAGCCAATCCGCAAGCCATGTTCCTACTGCCATCGGAGAAAGAAACGATCGTTAATCAATGGGAAACCAACCCGCTGTGGAAGCAAATCGATGCCGTTGCCAACAAAAAAGTATTTACAGTAGAAAGACGTGACTGGTCACTATCACGCGGATTGCTTGGGTCCGAGAAAATCGCCGAGGATATCCTCAAAAACCTGGGAGCCTAGACGATGATAAACAAGGTCCAATTGGAAAAGCAGAACCGAACCAGGTCTCTGCTCTTTCTTTTTTCTGCTTCCTTTCTGTTACTGGTCATTGGATTCCTCTGCAGTGTCAAATGGGGCCAGGCGCAAATATCCTGGCGTGTCTTGTATGAAGCCTTAACGTATCAAGGGCATGATAAAAATCATCTCTATATTCAGACGCTGCGCCTGCCGCGCACTTTAACGGCAGGCATAGTAGGCATTCAACTGGCACTCGCCGGATTGCTGACCCAGCTCACAACCAAAAACCCGCTGGCCTCTCCCCACGTATTCGGCATCAATGCCGGGGCCGCCATTGCAGTTGTGTTTGGTTTGGTTGTGATCAAGAATGTTTCGCTTACAGGCTCTGTCTACCTTGGTTTTATCGGGGCCGCACTCGGAGCACTTCTCGTCTGGACACTTGCAGGGACTGGCTCGAAGCAATATGTCCGTTTGGCCCTGGCAGGGATTACGATTCATTTTCTGCTCTCCTCGCTGACGGAGGGACTCATTATATTAAATCAGCAAACTACCGATAGTATGATGTTTTGGCTCGTCGGCTCTGTCAGTCAAGCAGCTTGGAAGGAGATCGGCACGATCCTTCCGTTCTTTATCGGCGGATTGCTCGCCTTTGGCCTGATGCTGCCTTCCTTCCGCTTGCTGCTGCTGGATGATGAAGTAGCGGCGGGACTCGGACAACGGGTATTGATCATTCGTGCTATCAGCATGCTGCTTGTTATTGTACTGGCCGGTTCTGCAGTTGCGATATGCGGACCGATCGGTTTCATCTGCCTGATTGTCCCTCATATCGCACGCGCTTTGGTCGGGAATCAACTTCATGTGCTGGCACCATTTACAGCCTTGCTTGGAGGGACACTGCTTGTATATGCCGACTTCTTCAGTCGGTTTATCGCGTTTCCCTATGACTCTCCAGTCGGTATAGTGACAGCAGCGATCGGCGCCCCCTTCTTCATTTATTTGGCCCGCAAAAAGGGAGGTGCCCGCTAATGAAAAAATCTGCTGCTTTGATTGTGGCGTTTGTGCTGATGCTGGTGCTAGCAGTAGTCTCGCTGCGCCTGGGAGCTGTTCCCGTTTCCTTTCAGGACGTTTGGTCCAGCATTTTGCATGAAAATAACAAATACTTTTTTATCATTTACGAGGTTCGCCTGCCGCGTGTCCTTGTCGCCATTCTGGCGGGCTGTGGCTTGGCTGTCGGCGGTGTCATTCTGCAAAGCGTTGTGCGCAATCCGCTGGCCAGTCCCGACGTGATCGGCATTACCAAAGGTGCAGGACTGGCTGCTTCCGCTGTGATTTTTCTGTTTCCCAAAGCGCCTGGCTATTTCCTCCCAATAGCTGCTTTTATCGGCGCCTTTGCCGCCTTTGGCATTTTACTGCTGCTCAGCAAACGCTTGACCATGACGCCTGCCTCGCTTGCGCTGATCGGCATTGCAATTGGAGCTGTCTTTCAGGCGGGCACGCAATATTTGATTGTGATGCATCCAACCGACATTAATATGGCACTGCTCTGGTTGGCCGGGAGCTTGTGGAGCAAGCGGTGGGATGCCGTCTACTCGCTGCTGCCCTGGATCGTGGTGCTGCTGCCTGTGGTTTGGCTCCATTATTCCAAGCTGAATGTGTTCCAGCTTGGCGATGAAACGACAACCTCGCTCGGCCTGAGCATTGTACGGCAGCGCTTTTGGCTGCTGCTGCTCGCTGTGGCCCTCGCCGGCATATCGGTATCGGCAGTGGGCGCTATCGGCTTTATTGGCCTGATCGCACCGCACATCGCCCGCAGTATTGTTGGCGCCCGGCATCAATGGCTGATCCCGCTCGCCGCGCTGATCGGGGCCGACCTGATGCTGCTCGGCGATTGCCTGGGACGTATCCTGATCATCCCGCGTGAAATTCCGGTCGGGATCATGACCGCAGTCATCGGAGCACCTTATTTTGTATATTTACTCAGAAAAGCACGCAGCAAGCCTGCTTGAACGAATGTAATTCGAGCCTTTCGATATTCACAGCATGGAGCTAATCCAGTGCAGCGGGCAGCTTCAACGATTCTGCTTTGCCAGTTAGGCCACTTGCTCTACAGCGCTGGATTTATGCTTCGCCATCAAGTACACTTCTAAATAGTAAGAATGAATCGATGGAATCGTGAGCTTCCATCACATCCCCACTTACCTGGAGGTTAACTATGAATATTGAAATATGGTCCGACTTTATGTGCCCCTTTTGCTATATTGGTAAACGTCGTTTTGAGGCGGCCCTTGAACAGTTCCCGAACAAAAATCACGTCGAAGTGATTTACCGCAGCTTTGAGCTGGATGCCCATTCAGAACGTGATGTTCCACATGGCGTAGATGAAATGCTGGCTTCCAAGTATGGAATGGGCCTGGAGAAAGCCAAGGAAATGAATGCTGGTGTCGCCGCTCAGGCACAATCCGTTGGACTGACCTTTAAATTTGACACGATGACTTTGACGAATACGTTTGACGCGCATCGATTGGCGCATTTCGCTGCCCAGCATGGTCTTATGCGCGAAATGACCGAGCGTCTGCTGCATGCGTATTTCACTGAGTCCAGGCATATTGGCGATCATCAGACCTTAGCTGCTTTGGCCGCAGAAGTCGGTCTCAACAAGGAGGAGGCTCTACAGATGCTCGCTGGCCAGGCATTCACAGCCGAGGTCCGTAACGATGAGGAGGAAGCAGGCAAATTAGGTGTGCGCGGGGTTCCTTTTTTCGTGATCAACCGCAAATATGCGATTTCAGGCGCACAATCGAGCGAAGTGTTTTTGGGTGCTCTGCAGAAGGCATGGGAAGAGGATCAGCCGCTGACCCTTCTTAATACTTCCGACAGCACAGCAGAGGGTGAGGCTTGTGACGATGGGGTTTGTGCTCCTTCACAGCAGAAGCCGTAACTTATCATCTGATTCGAATGCTGAGCTTGTTCGTCACCGGACCTCTAGCTGCGCTTCATTAAGTGGATAACATCATTAAAAAAGTCTTCAATCCGTCCTGTCTGAACTGTGACCTGTAAGATGGACACCTTGAAAAAGGCGCTCTATTACTACGGGTCATAAGCTTAGTCAGCCACTGATTAAGAAGACTTTTTTGTTTGAAGAAGTGAGACGGATCAAGAACATTCAGAAATCACTTCAAGTGGACCTCATTCCGGCAATCCTTCCAGGTCCGGCATGTAGCGGTACTGCTCCAGGTCAATGCGTCCTTCGTCGCTCACAGCTACACCTTCACTATTTAAATGGAACGTCTGCATAAAGCGCGACTCCTCATTATTAAAAGCAATTTCTCCCTTTGCATTCACAACACGATACCAGGGAAGCTGATGGACCCGACTTTGCGAATGCAGGATGCGTACAACCTGCCTAGCCCCTCTCGGACTGCCTGCAAGCTCGGCAATTTGCCCATAGGTCATCACATACCCTTCAGGGATACTTTTAATGATTGCGATAACGTTCAACGTGAACGGCTTCATACGGTTCCCCTCCCCGTCTTCGACAGAACAAGCACATACCGAATGTTATTGTGCTTTTCTAACTGAAGTCCTTGACAACATATAGGATTCCCCTATAGTCACCATTCATTTTATATATTTCCTCAATTATACATCTCTCGCTACAATGAAGGAAACCCATACCAAGGAGGTTTTCATATGAACCCATCAGTCAAAACACTGTTCGACGCCGTCGCCAATGAATATGACCAGCAGCGAAAACAATTGATCCCCTGTTTCGATGAGTTTTATGGGATGGCTCTATCGCTAACGGAAAGTCAAAAGCCAGCCCCCCGTATACTCGATTTGGGTGCGGGCACGGGACTATTCTCCCGAATGGTGCTGCAGAAATACCCAAGCGCTCACCTTACTCTGATGGATCTCAGCGATCAAATGCTGGAGGGAGCACGCCATCGGTTTCGTGAGGAAGATCACGTTCAATACATCGTCGGTGACTATTCCAGCTACATATTTCCTGAATCGTATGACATTATCGTCTCTTCGCTGTCGATCCATCATTTGACCCATCCTGCCAAAAGACAGCTGTTCGCAACCGTTTATCAGCTGCTGAATCCAGACGGTGTATTTGTCAACGCTGATCAGGTTCAGGGCAATACCCCAGCGATAGATCAATACCATAAGCAGCGCTGGTTAGCCCATATTAACGACAGCGGCCTTTCCAGAGAGTCTATCAACGCCTCCGTGGAACGAAGAAAGCTCGACATCAACGCCAAGCTCGGCGAGCAAATCGAGTGGCTGGAGCAGGCTGGTTTCACTGATGTGGATTGCATGTATAGATATCTCGATTTTGCTGTTTTTTTCGGCAAAAAGAACTAATCTCGGCTGCTCGAGGGAAGGCTTGGCTCAATTGCCCGCTGCACACTCCTTCCCTGAGGCTGCCTTATTAATCTGCCGCGCTTTATATCCGTGAAGCTATCTCATCTTGTTGCATGCACACGCCAAGGCTTATGTCCGCCGAAATAGCGGATGGGCTGCTGCTTTATTTGAGCGGCAGCATGGATAACCAGATCAGGGACTGTATCCCCTTGGTACAGAACGACTTCATCGCCTTTAACCAAGGACAATTCCACCACTCCAAGTTCGTCAGGCTGCAGCTCCACCACACCAGCAGCATGGGATTCCGACCCACTCCATGCAGACGCGGGCCCGATGGCCATCATATTAACGGCGCCGCTCCAGCCTGTCTTGATCCTGCAGGGCTCACCTGCCAAGCTTTTCACGCGGATAAACCGTGTGCTCCCGTTCTCACGCTGCGCGCTGACCAGAAAGGCCCCTTCGGTGCGCAGATCATGGAAAGCAGCTTCTCGCCACGCAGTAGGCACAGCCGGAAATATGCGAATCGTATCCCCCCAGCTTTGCAGCAGCATATCCTGAAGCGACTCCGCTCCAGCAAGCGGTGTTTCCATAACAGGCCCAGCTTCCTTGTACATCGTATTCGGCTTGATGATATGCAGCAGCGTCTGCAAATAGCCAAGCGCTTCGTCACCTCGTCCCAGAGTGGCGGCAATCGAAGCTGCTCCCGTAAAGCTGAAGCCGCGCAGGTCACCTTCTTTTCCAATCCAGTGCTCAAGCGACTTGGCGATCAGCGCTCTATCCTCAGAGCTGTCGCTGCCGATCAAGTGAAGCGGGAACACCGCCAGCAGATGGCTGAAATGACGATGACCGTAAGCAAGCGGTGTATCGCGCCCAACCATCAGCCCGGTTTCATCGATCGGGAATGGCGTGAGCCGTTCCAGCACGTCCACCCATTGATCGTGCAGCGAGTCCGTTACCTCCAGTCGATCACACATCCACAGCAGCGTCTCGCAGCCCCACCTCAGCAGCGCCAGATCATAATGACAGTCTCGGACTTTCGTTTTCATAAAAGAACCGTATTCCGGGGAAATGGTTGGCGGCAGGTGCAGCTTGCCATCCTCCGCTTCTTCCAGCAGATGAAAATAAAAATTGATGCTTCTACGCAGCAAGGGGAACAGCATCTCTCGCAGCAGCGTTTCATCCATCGAGTAGCGATACTGCCGCCATACATTATGGCAAATCCAGGTCAGATTGCCGACTTCATCGCCTACCTCGCTGCGCAGATCGTAGCTGCAGCTGCGTCCAAGTCCGGCCGAATCGTCCCGATAAGGCTCAGAGACATTCGCAATCAGCTGCTCCTTGCAGCCAGCCAGCGTTCGCACCAGGGATTCTCCGATATCGAGGCGGTTCGCGGTATACACAGGTGAATAGCTCAACTGCACGTTCATATTAAACCAGACGCCCGCCCAAGGTGTCGGGGCCAACCATGGCCCTTGATTGTCGATCAGCGGTCTGTCAGCTCTTGTAGCCGAAGCGAGCTTGTACATTTGAATCCAGTAAAAGCTCTCCAGTCGGGCATCGGGAATCGTGATCAGACTTCGTTGATAATAGCGGTGCCACCAAGCGCGGTGTGCAGCTACCCATTCATCAAAGCTCCGGGAAACTGCGTTCATCACATGCTGGACAACCTGCTCCTGCGCCTGTTCGTCGTGTCCCTTCTCAATGGATAGGTAGTAGATTCTTTGGTTCGGTGATAGATGAACTTCATTCCACGCACTAACGCAGCCTTCTGACTGCGGGACAGGAGCTCCCTGTGAGTAACGCTGGATGCAGACCTCAACGACGTCTGCTGCATGCCCCGGCACCGCTCTGCCCTTCGTCTCTATATTGATTTTCGTATCCGATGCTTCGTTTCTTTGGACAACCCGCTTCCGTTCCACTTCAATCTTTGGTATGTACTGATTGAGATTGATGCCATCGGCATTTATCAGTACGGGATCAACCTCAGGGTACGGATACCAGACAAAATTGGCGCCGTGCTCTCCTTCGGATGTCTCGATTTCAACAGCCATAATCGTCTCTTCACTATGGGCCAATGCCCGCAGACGCACTTCACCCCGGGTGGTGGTTAAAACCGCACATGCCTCTGCATTCCACAAATCGACTCGGATACAGGTCGGATGATAGATCATCCCCTCCAGCTCCAGATGAAGCTCCCCTATCGGCACACGTGGACTGAAGCCTGTACTGTCGGTTCGTGTTGCCGTGATGTCGGTGCGCCCCACAATAAAGCGCAGCACCCGCCGCTTGGACGAATGCTCCTCCCCATAGATCATCGCGCCGATATTACCATTGCCAATGAATGCCCCTTCGTCCCACGAAACTGGCTTCACGACCCATTCCATATCATGATTGCCCATATAGGACTCCCAATCGAGATCAAGCTTGATACCATCTAAATGCTGATTATGCATAGGCCCCTCCTTTTATCCATTTATTCATACAAACCTATCGCTTGTTATAACGATCCCAGGCATCCTGATAAATTCGGGTGACCTTATCCACACCCATCTCTTGAATCCGCCTCGTATAGTCATCGAACCGATCCAGCGGCTCTACGCCTGTAATGAATTTAAGGAACATTTCCTCCTTAAAGCTGGTAATCGCCGTGTTCAGCTTCGCCATTTCCTTGCTTTCTTCTATCGTAGGCGTTAGAAATAACGGCATGACATGCTTGGCGGCATCCGTTTGCTCCCATATCCGGATCGTCTCTTCCTGCTCGGGGAACGTATTGAAGCTCTTGCGTCGATCTCCAAGAAAGGGACCGTTAGGCTTAGTGTACTGTGAAATCATTTGCTGGAAATTGTACTTCCCGCTCCTCGACATCTTATCGGTGTACTGTGGCACTCCATTCATAACCTCATAGCTCTCGCCTTTAATGCCGAAGTTGAACAGCTGACTTCCCTGTTCGCTGAAGGCATAGTCAAGCCACTGGACGGCTAGCTCGGGATTTGTCGCGGCGGCTGAGATAGCCTTGCTGCCCACTGGCGCATATTGAAAATCACGCTGCCCAATGAACGCCCGCTCGCCCTTCTTTAACGTAGGATAGGGAGCACCCACCAGCTGAAATTGGGAATTTTTTTTCCTGCCCGTCTCCATCCAGCGCCCCATGCCACCACTGACCAAATAAACGGTTGCCCCTGAGCTGTCGCTTAGCATCCTGTTATCCAATGCTTTCGAATCATTATTCAATGCAAAATCCTTATCGATCAACCCTTCAGCATACCACTTCCTCAGTAGTGTCAGCGCTTCCTTGAACTGGGGATCGATAGGCCCGTATTTTACAATTCCTTGGTCATCGATATAATAGCGATTGGCAGTCCGGTAAGCCCCGATAAAAGCGTCCTGAATCATCAGTTCATTACTATACATCGCAGTAAGCGGTGCCGAAGCACCTTTGTGCTCCTTGAACGCCTTCAATACGGTATACCATTCATCGATCGTCGTCGGTACTGCAAGCCCCAGCTCATCAAGCCAATCCTTTCGAACCATCGGCCCTCGGAATACAAGCCCGTTATCCGGTCGAACCATCGGAAATATATAATATTTGCCGCTGTCGGTTTTAACCATTTTGTCGAGTTCCTTATTGCTTTGAAGCAGCTTTTTTAAGTTCGGTGCCTTCTTGTCGATCCAATCATTCAATGGAATAATGACCTGATCAGCCATCGCCTTCTCCGGACCGCCCGGATAAGCACTATTCCAATCATACTCAATCACATCCGGCAAATGGTTGGAGGCAATCAGCAGGTTGAACTGCTCCTTCGCCTGCCCATCAGCGGGGTGCATATACTTCACCTTAATGCCCGTGTCCTTCTCCAGCTGCTTGCCAAACGGCGTTTCCGCCATATTATTGACGATAGTAAACAGATTCGTGTTGATCGGCTCCCATGAGGTTAAAGTTCCCTGCGTCTGATCCCGATTCAGCTCCCTGGAAGCTTCCGCTGTTGACTTGGCCGCATCCTGCTGTGGTGCCGTCTCCAAGCTGCAGGCTGAAAGAAGGCATATCGCTGCCAGCAAGCACACTGAAATATGGCGCGGGTTGACATTCCTTTGTATAGGCATGGTAGTTCCCTCAATTCCCCTAAGTATGCTGCATCTGTCTACCCTACAAGCTATTATGCAGGGGGCTCCCGGTTAAGGAAACCCATCAAAATCGCAAATCGATCATTAAAATCGCAAATCCATCAACCATTCAAGCCCCTAACCTTAGTAACCCGGAACAGCAGCGGCTACTGCAGATCCTTATATTTGCCCGGCGTGATGCCTTCGAGCTTTTTAAAAATCCGGTTGAACGTATTGATGTCCGCATATCCCACTCTTCCGGCGATTTCTGTAACTGTCAGATTTTGCAGCGTGAGCAGCTTCTTGGCTTCCTCCATACGGGTTTTATTGATGTAATCCAACAGCGCCTCACCCGTATACGTCTTGAACTGCTTGGACACATAGGAAGGTGTCAGACTGAACGCCTCACCGATCATCGAGATATTTAGATTGCTGTTGCAGAAATTCGCCTGGACATATTCAATAATTTGCCCGGCAAGCGGGTTATGCATGTGTCTGTGATCATTGGCAACCGTGCTGCACACCTGCTCCAGTACCTCGACAATCTGTGCCTGCATATCTTTGATCGTTTCGCAGCCAATCAGACGTTCAATAGGATCGGCATGCTCCAGCACCTTGGACTTATCGACTGTATGAAGCTCACTCATGGTCTTCAGTAGTGTGCTGATCAAATCGAACATCAGACATTTGGCGAAGGAAACGGAAATCGGAATTTCCCCCACATTGCTGCGAATGATCTCTTCGATCAATTCCCGTGAACGTTCAAAATCACCAATTTTCACAAAGTTAATCAACTGCTGCTCAACATGGAGCGGATAATAATAGCTTCCGGGCTCCCCGGACGCACGAGGAATCGGCAGCTCCGCATAGCGAATAATTTCACCGCTCCCCATCACCATACGGTATTCCATCGCTTCCAGCGTTTCCTGATAGGCAGTAGGTATCGCATATAAATCATGATGAATACAGGAGATAGACACCGTAAGATGGACGTGAAAATGGTCGAACAGGAATGATTGCACCCGCTCTGCCATTAATTTCAGCTCCAGCTCATCGGGTTGTGCAGCGAAATTAACAATACACACCGACATATTATCCATTTCCGTCGTGAATACCTGATGCTGCTCACCTGCCACATCCTCGGCAACGTTCAGAATGATGAAATGCAGCAGCTTGATTTTCCGTGGATCGGCAGTTCCTTCCGCTTGAAATTTGCCATACGTTTCAATATGGAACAGCAGGACGGCAAAATCGGTGGAAACTATTCGCAGATCATGCGCTGCGAGTGACTCATGCAGTGGAATATTATGATCCAGCCTTCCCTTGAGCAATCCTTGAAGAAAGCTCGCACGGATCACATCGCTATGCTGCATCAGCCTGCTATCAATTTTCTCTTTTTCGTCAAATGTGTTGTTAAGTGCAGCCTGCAAATATAAATATTCGTTGGAGCCCTCGTCGAAGGACACACCCGATTTGAGCGAAAAACTACGGATCAGCAGGCTGATCGGTGTATAATTCCTCCTCAGGTAGATGTAGGCGACAAGTCCACCAATCAAGATACACAATACGAGACTCATGATGATGAGCTTCTTCAAATACAGCATCTTGTCGTCAAACAGCTCGGCCGGAATGATCGAAACATACTTCCAGCCCGTAATCTCCGAGGTCGTATAGGACAACGCCAATCGGTTCCCATTGTCCTCTTCATAGAAAAGTCCTTTGGCGCCAAGCAGCCGATCATAGGTTAAAAATGCGGGGCTCTGTACGAGTCCCTTGGATGCAACAAGGCGATTCTGTGAATCCAGAATCGCAAGGGAAGCGTTAGGGGCCGGCATCATGCTGCCCAACAGCTTGGAATCCTTGATCACGATCAGGATCACAGCCCCGGACTGGTCTGAATTGTCCAGTGTTGCCGATTTGGCGTACACGATAGCCTTCTCGAACTGCTCACCGTCTCCATACTGCATAGGTACATACTCTTTCATATAACGCTTATCGAAAAAGGCCTTCCACTGCTCATAGCTCTTATCTTCGCTTCCGCGAACAGATCTGTACAACGTACGGCTGTCCATATGATCCCTGGTCGATAAAACCGTATCGCTATTCTTGTAATATACAAAGATTTGCTCGATATAATCGTTCGCCACCTTATACACGCGCAAATCGTTGACGATATTGAACAGATCATATCGGTCACTATCCGTTAGCGGCAGCGTTGTATTCATGAAACCAGCCACACGCTTGTTAAGGGCGATCTCTATGCTGAGCCTTTCAATACCGAGGAGACTGTTGTCGATGGCCTGCTCTGTCTGGCCCAGAATCGATTCGTTGGAGCGATTGACCTCCGCCTCCACCACATGCCAGGTTGCTGTATAAATAAGTCCGCTGATCAACATCGGAACGAGCAAAACAGATACATAGGAAACGAACCATGTGACCAACACGCTGCGTTTATTGAATGGATTACGGGTCAAGCCCATAGACACGACTCCCTTTGTCGCGCACTCTGGATGCGTTGGATTTATGCTTCTCCTTTCAGTGTACCATACCTCGAATAGGTAGCTGTAACTATCAGCAGAGCAGCCTTTACCTTTTAGCGCTGAACCTGTACTTCCAGCTATTCGCATTGGGTATTAATAAAGAGCCTTTGCTGATTACGGCACTTAAGCTCTACCGCCTCTCAACAAAAGCTCTCCTGTTATGGCTCTAATCTTACTTTTTGGACTTGAACTGTGTGTAGGCCTGCTGGTAAATGTCCAGGTAGCGCTTCAGGTTCATTTTATCGAGTGTGGCCAAATAATTGTTCCATTCCTTGTCGATGTCCAGAGCGCCCGTAACGCCTTTGGCAAAAAATTCGGTCCTGTAGTCCGTAATCGTCTTCTCCAGATTGGCCAGCTCTTCAGCCTGCTCATTGGTGAAAAATATCGGTGGCACGATTTTGCTCACATCGATCTTGTAAGGAAAATAATTGTCCTTCGTTTCGTTATACAGGATGATTTCAAGCGGGTTCTTAGGATCTGCCGCTACACTTAACCGCCATTCATTCGTTCGAAGCGACGGTCCCGACTGTGCCCAGTGAATATTTTGCAGCTTGCCAAACGTCACAATCGGCTTCCAGACCGCCTGCTTCCCATTAAGTCCGAGCTCTCCTTGGGCCGGGCGTACCCATTCCTGATCGGGGCGGCCTTGCGTGCTGCGAAGCGTCGCTTCCTCGGAGAGCAGGAGGTCAGCCAGACGATAGGCGGCAGCCGGATTTTTCGTCTTATTGGTGATAACGAATTGACCCGTGGACACTGCATAAGGGTTATACGCGGTTGAACGTACACCAGCAGGACCTTTGAGCGGTGGTATCGAGACGTAGTCCTTGAACCGCGGACTGTCAACATCGACAAATACGGTCTGATTTTGCGAAGCTATGACTCCGGCTATTGGAATTTCCGGATTCAAGCCCATTTGCTTCAGCTGGTTCCGATCCTGTGTGAACGATTGCGGGGCAATCAGGCCCTCCGCATACAGCTTGTTCATATATTTCAAGGCTTCCTTCCACTCCGGTTGGTTATAGGCCACCTGTACCTTGCCATCCTTAACGAAGCGCAGGTTGAAGTCCTTCTCCAGAAACGACCCGGTCAAAAATAAATCGAGCGTCGAGGAAGGTCCGTTCGTAGCGCCTACAAGCGCGATTTCATCCGGCTTGCCGTTTCCATTCGGATCCTTTTCTTTGAATGCCTTGAGCACCTGATAAAACTCATCGGTTGTGGTCGGCATCTTCAATCCAAGCTTATCCAGCCATGGCTTGTAAATCCACATTTTTTGACCAAGCGCACAGTGGTAGCATTCATTGACCTGAGGGACCGAATAGATGTTTCCGTCCGGCATCGTCATAAGATCCTTTGCGTAATCGACCTGCTGGAACATCTTTTTCATTTCGACGCCGTATTTATCAATGTAAGGATTCAGTGCGACAAACACACCGTCTTTTCCATAGATGGACTGCTGGATTGGAGACACGCTTATATTGAGCAGTACGTCCGGGTAATCACCGCTGGCGAGCGATACGTTGAGCTTTTCCTGAAACGTTTTTTCCGGGGCAACCTCCCAGTCGATGTGAATGTTGGTTTTATCCTCCAGCCACTTCGTAAATTCATTGGTAGCAAAATTCTCGACAATACTGGAGCCCTTGACCATAACCTTGAGTGTTGTCTTTTCTTTCGTGATCGGGAATACACCCGCTTCCGTCACCTGATCGCTGCTGCCTGCCTCCTTATTTCCAGCGGCATTGCCCTCGGGTTTGTTCGGGGTTGAGCAAGCGCTCGCGAGCAAAGCCAATGAGGCTGTTACAGAAAGTAGCACCGTTAATCTTTTTTTCATATACCTATCTCTCCCCTTATTATCCTTTTAGCGATCCGATCATCATTCCTTTAACAAAATGCCGTTGAATGAATGGATAAATAATAAGAACAGGCAGCGTTGAAACTACAATCAATGAAAATTTCAGCAGCTCCCGCAAGCCTTCCTTGGCTGCTTGATCGGCAAGATCGGTAATCATTGACGCATCTACCTCGTTTTGTACAAGAATGTCACGGAGCACCAGCTGTATCGGGTAAAGCTCCTGATGCTTCAAATACAACAGTGCATTAAAATATTGATTCCAGTGACCTACGGCATAAAATAAGGCAATTACCGCAATAATCGGACCCGATACCGGAATCACGATTTTGCGCACAAAAGTGAGATCACTGCAGCCGTCCATTTGGGCCGCTTCAAGCAGCTCGTCAGGTATCGTGGTTTGAAAATACGTACGGGCAATAACCATATTCCATACGGCGAGAGCCCCCGGAATGATCAACGACCATCGGGTATCAATCATACCAAGTCCCTTCACGACCAGATACGATGGAATCAAACCTCCGGAAAACATCATCGTGAATACGAACAAGGCCATAATCACATTGCGCGGCATGAAATCTTTGCGGGATAGCGGATAAGCTGCGATTAATGTAATGAATACATTGATCACCGTACCCACTACCGTATAAAATACCGAGTTCAAGAAGCTCGAGCCGATCAGTCGGTGCTTGAACACCGCCTCGTAGCCCGCTAGTGTAGGCTCCACCGGATACAGCCAAACCTTGCCGGAAACAACCGCCGAGGATGAGCTGAAGGAAGCGCTAACAATATAGACAAGCGGATATAAAATCGTAATCGTAAAAATAAACAGGATGATGTAATTGACGATCGTAAATACTCTATCATCCGCACTTTCTCTAATTGTTCCTGTCATGCATAACATCCCTTTCTACCAGAGACTTGTTTGTCCCGCTTTTTTGGCTATTCGATTGACCAGTACGAGAAGAACTAGATTGATCACTGATTTAAACAATCCGATTGCAGCCGAATAGGAGTAATTAATCGCTGTCGATGCCAAGCCCACTTTGTATACGAACGTATCGATGACCTCAGAGGCGCTTGTGTTCAGCGGATTTTGCAGCAGCAGGATTTTCTCGAAGCCGACATCCAGCACATGACCAGTGTTCATAATGAGCAAAATAATGGCTACCGGCATAATACCCGGCACATCGATATGCCACATTCGTTGTATTTTGTTCGCTCCATCCACGACGGACGCCTCATGCAGTGCAGGATCAACGGCCGCAAGCGCAGCCAGATAGACGATGCAGGAAAACCCGACGTTCTGCCAAATACCGGACCAGACAAAGATGTGTGAGAACCATTCCGGCATACCCATAAAGTTGATGGTCGGCAGCCCGATATATCTCATCAGCGTGTTAATGAGTCCGATACGCGGGTCCATCATCTGCAGCACGATCCCGACCATGACGACGACGGAAATAAAATGCGGCGCATAGGTGATCATCTGTACCGACTTTTTGAAAAATCTGGAATTTACATAATTCAAGCTTAATGCCAGAATGATCGGAAACGGGAACCCGGCAACCAAGCTGTAGAAGCTGAGCAGCAGCGTGTTTTGCATAATCCGTACAAATTCATAGGACTCAAAAAAACGATAAAAGTATTTGAGACCCACCCATTCGCTGCCCCAGATTCCTTTAGTCGGGATGTAATTTTTGAAGGCAATAATAGCCCCGTACATTGGCACATACTTGAAAATGATTAAATAAATAATCGGAAGCAGCATGAGCAGATACAATTGCCAGCGGCTGGACATGTTCTTACGCAGTCTGGTCATGAGACTGTCCTTTTTCAAGAAAGCAACCGGTCGGGTGTTAGTTCGATTGGCTGATGCTTCCATAGATTCCTCCTTCTTTCGATAACGAATGCTTGGATTTGAGTTGATTTTTCCTATACCCAGCATACGAAATTGCGTATGTAGGAGCATACTGATAATTTGCGCTCCTATGACTTTTTTTACGATGGATATGCTTGGGAACTTGTGATGATTGGAGCATTGGAGCTGGGCATGCGGATGGTCACCGTCGTCCCCTCGCCTTTCGTGCTTTGCACAGTAAGCCCGTACTGCGCTCCGAACACCATCTGAATCCGGTTGTGTACATTCATAAGTCCAATGCTTCCTTCGGAACCGGTCTGTGACCCCGATTTCTCTTCATGGCTGCGCATCAACCGCTCGTTCAGCCTTAATAATATGTCTGGCTCCATGCCGCAGCCATTATCCGTTACGGTCACACAAAAGTCCACGGAATCCTGCCAAGCGTCGATCACAATCGCATGAGAATCGTCTATACCCTCCTGAAACGCATGCTTGAACACATTTTCAATCAAAGGCTGCAGCGTTAGCCGAACCATATTGTTCAGCAGCCAATCCGGGTGTATGCGAACGTCAATTTCAAAATCGCGCTGAATCCGGTATTTCATAATTTCCATAAAATAAAGCACATGCTTCAGTTCATTAGCCACCGTAATTTGCTCGAGGTCGGTACGGATCGAATACCGCAGCATATAGGATAAGGAACGGACGATGTCCTTGATTTCCCCAGACTTCTGGATAACGGCATAGCAAATAATAATTTCCAGTGTGTTGTACAAAAAGTGCGGGTTGATTTGCAGCTGCAGCGACTGGAATTCAGCAAGCTGGCGCTTTAATAAATTTTCCTGATTATGCAGCTCGGTTTCATACACACGCTCCACCAGCTCCTCCAGCCGGGCTACCATCGTGTTATAGCTGGATATGAGCTGATCCATCTCATCACGGCTGCCTGTTAGCGGCACTCTTGTCCACTGTCCTCTTTCCGTCTGCCGCATCCCGCTCTCCAGCAACCGGACCGGACGGATGATGGATTGCCCGAATCGATACGCGAGCAGCGAAGCCAGTGCCAGAGTCAGGATACCTACGATAATCGTCGTCTGGCGCAGATCCGAGATCGGCTGGCGCTGCTCACTACGCGACATGCTCGCTACGAGCGTCCACCCCGAATACTCCGATTTGCGGCTGAAAAACACACGTCCAGGCTCACCTGGCAGCTCGAAGGTCTGATCCGTATTGGCCTCCACCGCTTTGTATTGATTACCGTCCAGCTGCTTGCCGATACGCTGCGAATCGGGGTGATATAAGATTTTGCCCCGCTCATTGACGATGAAGAAGTATCCCGATTTTCCGAGCTTGATGCCTTTCCAAAGCGTATTCAGCTCTCCAATTCGCAGCTCGAAGCCCATGATGCCCTTGAACGATTTGGAGGAGGTTCTGTCGCCCAACTGACGCACAAGTGTGAGATGGCCATCCAGAAATCCCGAATCCCGAATCATCAGCTTTCCATTTAACCCTGTGTCTTCCTTAAGCTGTTCGACGTATTCCTCAAAGCCTTTATAATTAAACGATACGATATGAATATTGAAATCCGTTGCCCGAAAGCCGTTATACCCCACGATGTAGGTCATCGAAATTTCCGGATTGTTGATCAGAACCGATTGGAACACACCTGTTTTGATCGCATTTTCGGCTGTATAGAAGTTGGAGCCTTTCGGAAGGTCCAACGTTTCCTTCACTAATGGAGAAGTAAGAATCGAAACCGTGGCCCGCTCATAGTTTTTCAAAAACAGATCGGTTTCGTGAACCACATTATCAACAATTTGCGTGAGCAGGCCCTCGTACTGGTTCTCCAGCTCGCTCGCCGAACGCCAATATCCGGTGAATGCCACGCTGATCAGGGTGAATGCAATAATAATGACAAAATAAATGTAAATTTTACGCCCCAAACTTTTCTTCATTACTGGATCCCCAGCAAAGCACGATATTCGGTAGGTGAATAACCGGTTGATTTCTTGAAATTTCTGGAAAAATGGGGATAGCTGTCATAGCCGATCTCGCCAACAATATCAATGATCTTGTGATGCGGAACAGCAAGCAGCTGCTTCGCCTTCTCCATTCGTTTGCGCAAGCGGTATTGGACAAAGGTTTCGTTCGTTTTTTTCTTAAAATAGTGACTGAAATAGGTTGGCGTAATGCCCAATCGTTCGGCAACACGGTCCAGCGTGAGGTTCTCATCGAATAGATTGGCATCGATATAGCAGAGAGCCGCTTCAAGCACATTGATCGTTTCGTGATTACGTTGTGCACCCAATTGCTGGAGCCAAGCGGCTATCTCCGATTGGAACTGCTCGTAAGTCAACGTATGCTCGGCATTGGCCGCCATCAATGATTCCGTTTCAAATCGATACACGCCGCGGGCATTCAGCTTTCTGGCGAGCAGCAGCATGGCGTCGAACACCCTCTGGCGTAGATGAGCACCTGTAACGCCCGCCAATAGCTCCTCCTTGCCCTGCGAGAGCAGCTCTTGTACGTGTATCCGATCCAGCATCCATATGGATGCTTCCAATTGATCGATCCACCGCTCTAAATCGGCATAAGAAAATACCGGAGCCTCTCGTTCCGCAAGCAGCTTATCCAGTACTGGAAAAAGCTCGATCTCGGTGATCGGCTTCAGCAAATATTCCTTGGCTCCATAGGACATACTTTTTTGTGCGTAAGCAAAGTCCCCATGGCCCGACAAAACCACGATTTGTGTGGACAGCTTATGCAGCTGGATTTGTCTGCACAGCTCCAAACCATCCATTCGAGGCATCCGAATATCGGTTAGCAGAACATCGGGCGGATTCGATACCATCTGCGATAATGCCTTCACACTATCCGTAAACGTCTGAATATCGTGAAATCGCTTGTACTCTCCGATTAACGCTTTCAATCCAATCCCGATAATCGGCTCGTCATCAACGACAAAGATTGTAGCCATTTGTGTTTCCCCCCATCCTATCGTCATTATCCGATGAACGGCTGTCGTTTGGATATCGTCAAAACCTCGAAAGGATCTTCAAAATCGAAAGTCCGTCCCCGGAGGAACGGACTTTCAGCTCACATATTCATGCTTGGCTTATAGACCAGCCTTAAGGCGCGTTCGTTCCTACCTCGGAAGGCGACAGCTGATGAACGACCGGAATAGCGGTTGAGGCGGAATATTCGTCCGCACCTACATCGTTTATGGAACGGGCTTCACCATCCATGTCCGTGGTGACGTACGTATAGCTGCCAACTGCAGAGTTAATTGCGGCCGTGCTGGTGGATGATAGCTTTTGCAGCCCGTTAAACGTTCTGAACAACGGGTCAGCAAGACGAATTTCACCAGTCGTTCTTGATTTATTGTTCAAGGTGCTGCCGTAGCCGAGATTTCCTTCAAACACGGTATTCGTCGTTGCCGCTTCATTATAGAGCGTGCCTGTTGAATTTTTCACAATATTGTTAGCCACCCTGACGCCCTCTGGAGCGTAGGTTTTACCCGATCCAACGATGATCCCCGAGGTGCTGTTCACAATCGTATTGTTGACGACCTGTGCGCGATAAACCTTCCATTGTGCCGTTAACTGTGTCGGTGTCGGATTCGGCGGATAACCACCCGTTCCGCCATCAAAGCTACCGCTGTCGATGATGATCGCGCTTTGCGTCAGGTTTTCCATGTAATTGTTGTAGATCTTATGATCGTTGCCGTAAATTCGAATTCCTGCCTCTTCAGTTTCAACCCCGTCTCCAAGGAAGAAGTTGCCGTAGAAGCTGTTGCTGTGGCCATGTCTGGACGTCAGCCCGCCCTTCGAGGTTTTAAACGTGTTATAACGGACTGTGTTGTTGCTGCTTTTGACCGAGACGATTTCCGGCTCGCCATCGCAGTTCTCGAACAGATTGTACTGGATCGTGTTATACCCGTTGGACAACGAAATTCCGGACAATCCCAAACGTATCGTTTCCTTGCCGTTCGCTACCCAGGGACCGACATCATGGAAATAGTTGTATTCGATTGTATCATACTGCGAAATATTGCCATTGCCATCGCCCTCATAGGCAATGAGCGGAGCCGTATCCTTCTTTCCGCCAAAATCATTGTGGTCGATCCGGTTATGATGGCTGTTCACACCCCTGACCTGAACCCACATCGAATTGGTGCCACTCTCCGATAAAGCAAACAAATTGCGTGTCAGCCTTATATTGTTCGATCCGTCCAAAATGACAGCCGACTTGTCAAACGATGCGTTCGTTGAGCTGCCTGGCTGCGTAAATTTCAGTCCTTCGAGGGTCACATAAGAGGAGTTTTGCACATAGAAAAATGCGCCGCCGTTAATAATTGCCTGACCCTGATTTGCCGCAATAAGCTTGATCGGGCTGCTGGCTGTACCGTTTTTACCAGCAATCTGGATCGGGCCTGGAGCCGAGTAGTTGCCATTCGCCAGTACAATCGTTGTGCCTGCAGACGCATTACTAATCGCGGTCGCCAATTGGGCCGCCGTCGACACGTTCACCACACCTGTACTCGCTTCACTGTGCCCATATATTTCAACCTCGCTGTAGCTGTTCCATGTGCTGCTCGAATTACCATGACCGACAATTCGCACATAGCGTACGTTCGACACATCGGGGAAATCAAAGGTTTGCAGGGCATCGCTCAAGCTGCTGGTCACATTGGACCGCGCCGTTGTAAACGTCACATTATCTGCAGATGTCTGTATATCGAAGGTAAAGGTTCTTGCAGCGCCGTTAAAAGGAGCCAGCTTGATATAAGCTACCGTCTTGCTGGACCCCAAATCGTATTGGATCCATTGACCATCACCGTTGCTCGACCAACGGGTCGCTGTATTCCCGTCCACTGTATTAGCCGGCACGTTGCCGTCATTGCCACTATCGCTGATCGAAGCGGCAGGAACCGTGAACTTGGCATCAGCCGATGTATTGACTGCCGATACATCTCCGTAAATCTCCACTTCCGTGTAGCTGTTCCACGCATTCACAGAGTTGCCGTGCCCGATAATTTTCACATAACGAACCGGATCTACATCCGTAAAATCAAAGGTTTGCAGGCTTGCACTCAAGCTGCTCGTGACGTTAGAGCGCACTGTCGTAAAGGTTACATTGTCCGTGGAGGTTTGAATATCAAAGGTCGATGTGCGTGTGTCACCGTTCAAAAAGGCCATTTTTACATAAGCCAGCTTCTTGAGGTCCGTTCCCAAATCAAACTGAATCCACTGTCCGTCGCCACTAGCCGACCAGCGGGTAGTCAAATTGCCGTCCAGTACATTTTTCGGCTCGTTTCCATCATTGCCGCTTGCCGTTACGTTGGTTATCGGGATGATAAACTTCGCATCTGCGGCATAAGTGGCGGAGATCGGGAGCATCGTTACTAGTAAATAAATGAACACCACCAACGCACAAACTTGTTTACGCTTTACCATTGCACACGTCCTTTTCATTTTTTAAAAACGCTTTCAAATGGTTAGAGTGCACTCTATTGCCATTGTTGCTACAAGCCTATGGAAAAGTAAACCTTCAAAATCGAAACAGATCATCAAAATCGATACTGAGGCGTTTATTTTACCAATCCCATCGTTATTTTCAGAACAACAACCGGTCGCCATGAAGTCAAGAAACTTGAAACCGCCGTGGCTTTGCTGATAAAATCATATTAAATTCAAGTTCGAATGGATGATGTTCTTCTTACCCTTAAGGAGTTGAAGCTAATGTCCGATGATACCCAAGGTAAAGACGAAAGAAAGAACAAATTAAAGGTCATTTCATTTAATAAAGAGCGAAATCATCTGATCGAAATGGACCAACCCCGTATTACGTTTGAGCAGGTTGGCGGCATGGAGCAGATCAAGAAGAAAATCCGTATGAACTTTATACTCCCGCTCAAACAGCCGGAAATGTTTCAGGCATTCGGAAAAACCGCTGGCGGCAGCCTACTGCTCTATGGGCCTCCCGGCTGCGGCAAAACCTTTCTCGCCCGTGCTATCGCTGGTGAGATTAATGCCAATTTCCTTCATATTGAGCTGCAGGCTATTTTATCGATGTATGCAGGGCAGAGCGAACACAATTTGCATGATTTTTTCGAAAAGGCTCGTGCCGAAAAGCCGTGTGTCATTTTCATCGATGAGCTTGACGCTATGGGCGGGAGCCGTCATCACATGCATCAGCACCACGATCGCATGCTCGTCAATCAGCTGCTAACGGAGCTGGATGGCCTGCAATCGTATAATCATGAGGTGCTTGTGGTTGGTGCCACCAACACGCCATGGTATCTGGATTCTGCGCTGCGCCGTCCAGGACGCTTTAATCATCTGGTATTTGTACCGCCGCCGGAAGCTGCCGAGAGGGAATTAATTCTGGGATTGAAGCTGGAGGGCAAGCCACAGGAGCCTTTAAATCTGAAAAAGTGGGCTGAGCAAACTACACACTTCTCGGGTGCGGATCTCGAGCAGGTGGTCCGGGATGCAATTGAGCAAGCCCTGGAGCGATCCCTGGAGAGCGGAGACATCCAGCCCATTACGGACCAAGATCTGAAAAAGAGTGTAACAGGCCGCAAGGCGACCACACTGGATTGGTTTTCAACGGCCAAAAACTATGCAACCTTCAGCGATATTAACAAAGATTATGAGCATGTGCTGGAGTATATCAAAACCTATCGAATCAAATAAGCAGAAGGCTGCAGGTGATTGCGGTGTCCTTACGTTATGAGCAATCTGACCATATGACCCGGGTGTTCCAGCTGACGAACTGGAGGCGCTTTGACGAAGCGATTGCTGAGGCCGAGCAGTGGCTCAGGGAGGAACCAGAGAATGCCAATGCTTATGGGATGCTTGCCCAAATCTATATGAAATCCGGTAAGTATGACAAAGCCCTGCATTGGTCGGCGGAATCTCTGAAATATGACCCCGAGAATAAAATCGGCTGGTTCGTGCGTGTGATCGTTTTATATTCCCAGGGTAAGGAAAAGGAGTATTTGCAGGCGGTCAAGGAAGCGCAGCGTATCGATCCCTATGAAAGCCATTATTTGTTCCTCAGCTTTAATTTGTATCACAAAAAGGGCAAGCTTCAGCAAGCGAGGGAGGAACTCGACCAAGCGCTGCAGTTGGCTCCCGACAACTCCTTGTACTTGGCTGGAGATAGCTATCTGCATGCCAACGCCCGCAATTTCCAGGCTTCGCTGGCATCTGAGCAGGCCGCCTTGTTCCAGAACCCGGATCACGATCAAACCTTTCTCTATCTGGCCTGGGCCGCCGAAAAAAGAGGCGACTACGATAAGGAACAGGAGTATTTGAAAAATGCAATAAGACTCGATCCCACAGATGCACAGATCCGCAGGGAATATCTGAAAAGCCTGCAAAAAAGCTATTGGTTTTACCGCTTGCTTCTTTTGCCCTCATTTATCAAAAAGATGAAGCCGTGGCAAATCTTCCTCACCTGGGTCGTCGCCTGGCTTCTATTCAAACCGTTGATAATCCTATTTATTGTGCTGCATGTTCTCTCGCATTGGACGAGCAAGCTCCTGGTTAAAGCCAAGGTGTTCGGCTGGCGATCGATTTTTAGAAAACAATCATAAATCGCGAGTTACTTATGACGTGAAAAAGGAGATGTCACCAGCAGCTTGGCTGCTTGAGGGGACATCTCCTTTGGCTGACAGCTCCCACTTTATGCATGTAAATCCGCATCATAATTTCCTTTACAGCAATAACTCCAGGAACACCGAATAATTTGTAACTAAATGATGAAAAAACTATTGTCTCCCGGCGTTATAAGGTATACAATATAGCTTAGCAATTACTTGGTTCGCAGCAGCTTAGACACGGAAACTTTCTAACTTCTATGTGATTTTTTTCACAAGTGAATGGATAATATAATAATAACCTATATTATATTTCATATAGATCGCGGAATATCGTTTTTGCTACTTGCGAACAATTCAGATGAATAAAGGAGGAACAAAGAATGGCACAAACCACTGCTCAAGTATCAGAACAAGAAGTTTCAGCAGCTCCGGCAACCGTTAAAGCAGATGTATTGGATCAATTGTTAAAACCTGAGGTACAAGAGGCATTGACCGTATTGGTAGATCAACTGCCACGACTTACGGAAATGATGACTCTGCTTACCAAAACGTATGATTTGGCTAATAAAGTAGCCAACGACCGTGTATTGATTCAAGACATGGTTGGCGGTATTCAGGAAGTTGTCAAACCAATTGAGGAAAAAGTAAAAGGTTACGCATCGGCTGCTATTGAAGCCAACGATCGTGCTGATCAAAGCGATGCCACCATCGGCCTATTTGGCATGCTAAAGCTGCTTAAAGATCCGGAACTGCAAAAAATGCTTCGTTTTAGCCAGGCATACCTTGATATTTTAAGCGAGAGAAAAAAGCAAGACCACCTATAAAACAACCTATTGCCAGAATGGAGGATAAACGTGAGTAAACAAATTTTGATCTTGGGTGGCGGCTACGGCGGCTTATTGAGCGCTCTTTCCGCTCGTGCCCATCTAACGCATGAAGAAGCAGAAATTACCGTTATTAACCGCGTGGGCTCGCACCAAATTATTACTGAGCTGCACCGTCTTGCTGCAGGCAATGTTGCCGAGAAGGCAGTAGCTTTGCCTTTGGAAAAGCTGCTTAAAGGTAAACAAATCAATGTGGTGGTTGGTACGGTTGATGAAATTAATGTGGAAGAACGCAGAGTGCTTCTTTTGGGTGGCAAAACGTTCAGCTATGACGCTTTGGTGCTCGCTCTTGGCAGTGAAACCAACTACTTTGGTATTCCAGGTCTGCAGGAAAACAGCTTTACGCTGAAATCCGTAGCCGATGCCAACCGTCTATTTGCACATGTGGAGCAAAGCATTCGCAATTACAGCAGCACCAACAACAAAGCAGACGCTACTTTCGTTATCGGTGGCGGAGGCTTGACAGGCGTTGAGCTGGTCGGTGAGCTGGCTGATGAGCTTCCAGGCATTTGCCGCAAATATGGCGTTGATTTCGCAGATGTATCGCTGTATCTGGTCGAGGCTATGCCAAGCATTCTGCCAATCTTCTCTGCTGAGCTTATCGAGCGTGCAACGGTCAGCCTGCAAAATCGCGGTGTTGAATTCTTGACGGGCCTTGCGATTACTGAAGTGAACGGACCAACCGTAAGCCTCAAAGACGGTAGAACGATTGATACCAGCACATTGGTTTGGACTGGCGGCGTACAAGGCAGCTCGCTGGTAGCGAACTGTGGAGTAGAAGTGAATCGTGGTCGTGCAACGGTTAACGAAGCGCTGCAATCCGTTTCTCATCCTGATGTATTCCTGGCTGGCGACTGCGCAGTCGTATTTGGACCTGAAGGCCGTCCATTCCCGCCAACTGCGCAATTGGCTTGGCAAATGGGTGAGCTTGCTGGCGCTAATATCGCTGCTCATTTCAAAGGTACAACCATGGACAGCTTCAGCCCTGTATTCTCGGGAACATTGGCAAGCCTTGGCCGTAAAGACGGTATCGGCTCCGTAGGTGGAAGCGGTATTGAATTAAAAGGTACTCCGGCATCCTTGATGAAGAAAGCGAGCAACGCCCGTTACTTGTCCCACATTAACGGATTATTTGCCCTTGCTTATTAATAAGCTGACTATGCAATCAAGCCCCTCCACAGCATATTGTTGTGAAGGGGCTTTTTGTTATACAGATATATATGGATTATTTAAAAAAGTGCTTCTACTTTCTTTCCACCTTGGTCCCCGTTAGCAGCTCCAGAGACAAGATCACAGCAGACATGTCCAGCTCCCCCAGCTGCTGCTCCACAGCCTTATGCAGTACGGCTTCTACATGATTTCCGGTTGATACTTCTATCCCGGCTTCGGCTACGAGTCGGTTAGCCAATCCGACATCCTTAAGCAGGTACTTCAGAGCGCCCCCTGGTTGAAAGCTGCGATCCAGAATATGCTGCTCAACATGGCGTCGCAGCATCCGGCTATCCCCGTAGCTTGTGGAGAGAATTTGATACAGCTGCTCGGGATTGATTCCATAGGCACTGCCTGCTGCCATAGCTTCTGCAGCCGCTAAAGTATGGGTGGCAACCAAATATTGATTCATCAGCTTGGCTACGCTGCCCAAGCCCGAGCTGCCCAAATACTGCACATTGGAGCCTAATTGTTGGAGCACAGGCAAGCATTGCTCATAGGCATCCGCTTGTCCACCCACCATGATCGTTAATGTACCTCGCTCTGCACCCTCCGGGCCGCCGCTCACAGGTGTGTCCAAATAAACCAGCTTATACGATGCCGCCTCCACCCCCAACTGCACACTCAGCTCGCGACCGACGGTTGTAAAGTCCATACAGATGGCGCCGGGCTTCGCTTGTTTAAAAATACCCTGCTCACCCATATACAATGCCTGAACATCCTGCGGCATCGATAGACAGGTACATATCACGTCTGCCAGTTCTACAGCTTCCCCAATTGTCGCCGCGCGGCTCGCCCCCAGCTGTACCAGCGGCTCTACCTTATCCGCCGAACGATTGTACACAGTGACCTCATATCCGGCTTTAACCAGTCGTGCCGCCATTCGGGAGCCCATGACCCCCATCCCAATAAAGCTAATCCGTTGCAGTTTCATCACCCTCCAGCTTGGTACGTTCTATGTATGGCTATCTTGGGTACGGCTGACCGTGACTCACCCGTCCGCCTCATTTATCATACCATATTACGGAAAAATAACTTATGTGATACGATAGCAGCAAAACACAGGGTCCCATGCCTGCAGCCTTCCAAATAAGAAACCATTAGGGGACGTGATCGATCTTGCTGGTACATCTTAACCGTACATTTTTTTCGCTCCGCACGAAATTTATGATCTTGTTCATGGCTCTGATTACGATACCGTTCATGATCAGCGGTGCTTTCACGTATACGAAATACGCGGCGAATGTCGAGCAAAGCACCAAAAATTACACACTGCAGATCGTCGATCAAATCCGAATTAATCTGGACCGGTATATGAAGGAGATTGATAGATTAACCCTGTCTCCGCTGTACGATCCCAACGTCCTCGCCATTCTGAAAAACCACACCAGCTCCTATCAGAAAGGGGTTTATTTGACTGCTGAGGAACAGTTTAAAATGAATTTGTTTATCTCCTCAATGGCTTTTGAGCGTTCGGAAATTGAAAGCATTCTCATCTTCACCGACGACGGCAGCCTGTTCAGCAATTCGGATACGAGCGTCATGAACTATTGGTCGCAGGATACGAATAACTGGATGGCAGACGACATCCTGGAGGATGGCGGGCTGACGATTAACCCCCCGCATACGGTCTCCTATTACACCTCTGGACCAAAAACGGTCGTATCCTTGTCACGCCTCATTCGTGAGCCCTACACCCATAGCAAAATTGGCTATATCAAGGTCGATCTCAAAACGGAAGGCTTTGAAAACATCTTTTCCTCGGTTCAATTCGGCAATAACAGCAAGCTGTACATTTATGATCAAAAAGGGACGATCCTGTATCCCCAAGCTTCAGCATCGGAGCCTGACCTGAACGATCCGGGATTGTTAAGCGCTTCTACCCGCTCCAAATATACAGGGCTGCAAATATGGGGCCAG
The DNA here is from genome assembly GCF_038000305.1 of Paenibacillus sp. FSL H8-0034. Classification (NCBI taxonomy): domain Bacteria; kingdom Bacillati; phylum Bacillota; class Bacilli; order Caryophanales; family Paenibacillaceae; genus Paenibacillus; species Paenibacillus sp. FSL H8-0034. The sequence continues at coordinate 436,221 of NZ_JBBOBS010000001.1, read as the reverse complement.
ATTCCACTGGCAGAGCTGCGAAAGGAAGCCAAGGAAATCACGAGCTACACCCTGATGATCTCCCTGATATCGCTCGGGGCTGCTCTGCTGCTGGCCGTCCTTTCCTCTGATCGGTTAGTCAAGCCTATCCGGCATTTGCAGAGTAAGATGGAATTGGTCAAAAAAGGTTTTTTCAAAGAACGGGCCATCGTGTCCACCCATGATGAGATCGGGCAATTGACCGAAGTGTTTAACCGGATGGTGGGGGAAATTGAGCGTCTCGTGCGTGAAGTGTACGAAACCAAATTGCGTGAACGGGATGCGGAAATATCGGCGCTGCAGAGCCAGATGAATCCCCATTTTCTGTACAATACCTTAGAATCGATCAATATGATGGCGGTCAGGCATCATCATCTGGCGCTATCGGATGTCGTAACCAATCTGGGCAAATTGCTGAGATATACAGTCGATAAACGCCAGACGTTTGTATATTTGCGAGACGAGGTTCGGTTTGTAGAAGCTTATATGCAAATTCAGGAGCTGCGCAGCGGTGACCGTTTGCGTGCGGAAATCTTCATTGATCCTTCACTGCAAATCGTGCTTGTGCTCAAGCTGATCCTGCAGCCGCTCGTAGAAAACGTCATTGAGCATGGCATGGGCAGCGAGCCGGTGACCATCAGGATCAAAGCGGTAACGGAAAATGACGATTTGATCGTATCCGTGGAGGACGATGGTTTGGGGATGGACGAAGCAGAGATAGAGCAGGTGCTGCGGCGCATTGATTATGCCGGGGAAGATCCCCACGTCAAGCAGGAATTCGGGCACAAGAGCAGCGGTTATGCGCTTCGCAACGTCCATCAGCGAATCCGGCTTTTGTATGGAAAGCCCTACGGGCTCGTCCTGCGTAAAAATGCACATCAAGGAATGACGGTGCTCATTCGATTACCGTTCCAATGGGAGGAATAACATGTACAGCATTATGCTTATTGAGGATGAGGATCTGATCAGACAAGGCTTGAAGACGCTGATTGAGGACGTTATCGGTGGATTTAAGGTAACGCAGGAGGCTAAGAATGGCCGGGAGGCTCTGGAAGCGATGAAACGTTGTCTTCCCGATTGCATTATTACCGACATCCGTATGCGGAATATGAATGGGCTTGAAATGATTGAGCAGGTGCGGCACAATTTTCCCGATATTGCGATTCTGGTGATCAGCGGCTACGGGGATTTTGAATATGTAAAAAAAGCACTCCGTTTCAAGGTCGATGATTATTTGTTGAAGCCGGTCGATAGAGTGGAATTGACGCAATACTTAACCCAGCTCAAGGAACGACTGGATGAAAAGAACAGCAGCGTCGTCCGCAAACATTCTCTTGCACCTGACGCTCCTATAGAGGAGAACGAGAAAAAAATTATCCGTGAGGTCCGGGAAATCATCCATGCCCATCTGGGGCAGGACATCTCTCTTCAATTCATTGCCAACAAAGTACATATGAATACTCAGTACTTATCGTATTTATTCAAGCTGGAAACCGGGCAAAACTTTGTCGATTATGTGATTCAATGCCGTATGGAACGGGCCAAGCAGCTGCTGCAGGAGACGAATTTAAAGGTTTACGAAATCGCCAAGCTGTCGGGATATGACAATGCCAAATATTTTATGACCGTGTTCAAGCAGCTGACCGGTACTACCCCTACGGACTTTCGGGAAAACCATCCACGCTAGCTTACGCATAACACTCGAAATTTTGAACCATAACTCGAAACTTTTGGATTTTTCCGGGTACGGTTTTTCACTATTATAAAGGTGTAAGCGCTTATAAAAGTGATCTATGAAGGGGAATCGAATATGAAAAGACATTTGTCGCTGGTTTTGCTTTCTGTATTGGCCCTAAGCTCCATCATCGGGTGTTCAGCAGGAGCGGACACAGCCAAGGGAACGACGGCTGCGCCGAAGCCGGGTGAAGTTAAGAAGACTGACAAGGAAGCGCCTAAAGAAGAGGTGCTGCTGAAGGTCGGAATGTGGGGAGAAAACGATTCACGCAAAAAAATACTGGAGGCGTACGTCCAGCAATTCACCGCCAAAAACCCGCATATCAAGGTAGAGTTCATGCTTGTTCCGTTTGCCGATTACCAGCAGAAGCTTTCGATTATGGTCGCCTCCAGAACGGCGCCGGATCTCGTATGGATGTCGGATAAAATGATTCCGCAGTTTATCGAAGCCAAGCAGTTGGCAGATATCTCCGAGATTCAGAACGATAAGGCCTATGATTTTAACGATAACATCCCTTCGAGCTTTCAACGTTTGAAAAAAGACGGCAAGCTCTACGGCGTACCCTTTCTGAACCCGCCGAAGGTCATCTTCTATAACAAGACGCTGTTTAAGGAAAAAGGACTCAAAACCCCGTTGGAGCAGTACAAGGATGGCAAATGGACCTATGATGAATATATTCAGGCAGCCAAGGCGATCAGCGACCCTTCCAAGGGCATTTACGGAAATTTCCTGATCACAGCCAACGGCTGGAAGGCTTGGGAGGATGCTTTCCTGGATACCTTCTGGGCTTATGGAGCTGACTTCATGAATGAGGAAAGCACCAAGTTTATGCTGAATAGTCCTGAGGGTGAAAAAGCCTTCCAGCTCATATCGGATATGATGTTCAAGGATCAAATCCATCCGAAGCCGGGGGATCAAATCACATTCGAAGGCGGGAAAATCGGGATGTCCCGGCAAAATTACGCTTATGTCAATACAGCCAGAAATATTAAAAATTTCGAATGGGATATCGCTCCGATGCCCAAGGGTCCAAACACCGATGCACCGGCAGCAACAGGACTGGCCGCATATTCCGTCATGCAGGAATCCAAGCATAAACCGGAGGCTCTCGAGCTGTTGAAATTTATGACAAGTAAAGAGGCCATGACCGAGTTCGCCTTTATGTACGTGCCGAACCGCAGCTCCGTCCTGGCTTCAGATGCGCTGACCAAAGGCTTCGAATCCCCAACCAAGGAAGGCATTAAAGCGGCACTGATCGATCCGATGAATGGAAAGCTCAGAGCGCAAAACGCTCATAAAAACTGGCAGCAAATCGATGTGAAGGTTCAGACGATCATTGACCTGCTGTATACCCGCAACATGACGCCGAAGGAAATGCTCAAAAAAATGGAGGAAGAAGTCACCCCATTGATGAAATAAGCAGCACGTAATGTCAGGTTAATGACATACCCTTCGCCAAGCCCGCGCTTGGCGATATTTCTTGAACCTATTTTACCGAAGGAAGGAACCGTCTACCTTGTTAAACAGTGCGAAATTCATGCAGCGCGAGAAATGGTACGGTTATCTGTTCATTTTACCGATGGTGATCGGGTATGCGCTATTTTTGTTAGGTCCTATTATCGCGGCATTTACGATGAGCTTTACTGATTGGTCATTAATTAAGGAAGAGCAGTTTATTGGTCTGGGGAATTATATCAGGGCGTTTACCAAGGACCCTGTTTTCTGGAGCACCGTATGGAATTCCCTTTATTTCACTCTTGTATTTGTACCGCTTAATATCGTGCTGACATTGGCCTTGGCCTTATTGCTCAAGGATAAGATTTTGGGTGTCGGCTTTTTTAGAACTGCTATTTTCACGCCTGTCGTTACCTCAATAGTAGTATGGGCAACCGTCTGGAAATATATTTTCCAAACTGACAACGGACTCGTTAATTCCATATTGCGCATAGTTGGCATTACGGGACCTGCTTGGCTCTATGATCTTTCACTGGCGATGCCGACGGTTATTATCGTGACGCTGCTCAAGGGGCTCGGGATCAACATGGTGATCTTTTTGGCGGCGCTGAATGATGTCCCCCATATGTACTATGAGGCAGCCAGGATGGATGGAGCCAGCAGGTGGGCAACCTTTCGCAACGTGACGCTTCCGCTGATCACTCCCTCCGTGTTCATGGTCGTCATGATTACGATGATCGGATCATTGAAGGTGTTCGGGCAAATTTACGTGCTGGCCGGAGGCGGACCGGGAACAAGCACCTATGTGTTCGTCTATTATATTTACGAGCAGGCGTTCAAAATGTACGAATTTGGTTATGCCTCGGCGGTAGCGTTTATCCTGTTTTTCATTATTTTCGTACTGACGATCCTGCAATGGAGCCTGAGGAGAAGGTGGGTGCATCATGAGCAATAAAAAGTGGTCAAAAGCTGTAAAAGCCATTCCCAAATACACAGTGCTGATGGTGATTACCAGCTTTATTCTGATTCCGTTTTATTGGATGGTCAGCACATCGCTGAAGGATTTCCAGCAAGCTTTATCGTTTCCGCCGCAGTGGATACCGAGTCCAATCCAATGGAGTAATTACTTTGACCTGTTTGCGAAGCAGCCCTTTCATTTGTATCTATTCAACAGCTTGTATATCGCCACTCTGGTCACAATCGGAACCTGCCTGTTTGCCGCGCTGGCCGGCTATGCCTTTGCCAAGATCGCCTTCCCATGGAAAAATGCTACATTTCTGATTCTCCTGAGCAGTATGATGATTCCTACGGAAATCACTACGATCCCCTTGTTTATATGGTTGTCCAAAATCGGATTGGTGGACACGCATTTTCCGCTTATTGTTCCTCCGATGCTTGGAGCTGGCGGGATGTTCGGTGTTTTCCTGTACCGCCAGTTTTTTATCACGATTCCCAATGATCTTGATGAAGCCGCAAAAATTGACGGATGCACGCCATGGACCACTTTTCGCAAAATCATGCTGCCACTGGCCTCTCCTGCGATAGCTACCTTGTCGATTTTGACTTTTTTGCACAGCTGGAACGAGTTTTTTGAGCCATTGGTGTACTTGAACAGCAGTAAGCTGTTCACCATTCCGCTTGCGCTTTCTTTATTCACCTCGGACAGCGGAACAGAATGGCATCTGGTGATGGCTGCTTCAGTTGTGGCCACCCTCCCACTACTCACGGTGTTTTTCTTCGCACAGAAAAAATTTATCGAGGGAGTAGCCATGACAGGCTTAAAGTAGCCAGCTGTTTGCCATGCATAAAATCCAGTTATTTTGCCATAGTAAAGAAGTAGTTCTCTTGTATATTACGATACCTGGAGGTTATGGATATGGCCAAACATACAGAAACGAGCTGGAAGCCGGACAAACCGATCAACCAGCTGTTCAACTCCGTCAATAAAGTAACGAGTGCTGTAGAGCAAGCTGCCTCACACCCCAGTGAACAGTTGATCGAGCAAGCACACAATGCGTTGGAGCGGGCAGATAACGGGCTGACGAACACACTTAAAATCGAAGAAAATGAAGAGGCGCTTCAGCAGCTGCAAGAGCAATTGAATGACAATCGTGAACTCTTGCAGCAGGCGGAAGCTCAAGCTATCGAGAACGAACAGTAGGATTACTAACAAAGGGTCTGTCCATTTGGGGACAGCCTTTTTCATTTTGATGTTGCCGTTCTTTTCTCAGTGAAAAAGTAAAGCAAAGCAATAATCGGCATGAAGAATCCGATAAGAGAGGTAAAACTCCAGCCCCCGTAGGCATAAGCCCAACCGCCTAATGATGAGCCTATAGCTCCGCCAATAAAAAAGACAGCCATGAATAGCCCGTTCAAGCGTCCTCTCGCCTCACTCCCCAATGAATAAATCACACGCTGCCCAAGAACAAGATTTCCCGATATGGCCATATCCAGTGTGATTGCAGAAATAAAAAGCAGAATAAGCGCTGTAGTTGAATGGCGATTGAAAAGATGGATTAACAAAAAGGACAAGGCGGCAATGACCATAGCAAGCCCGGTTAACCATTTGCTCCACCCTTTATCCGCCAATCTCCCAGCAATCGGCGCTGCAATAGCTCCTCCTACACCAACTAAGGCAAACCATGCAATACCTGTTTGAGACATTCCGAAATCATCCGCCAACCGCATTGGAACGACGGTCCAAAAGAGACTGAAGGCTCCAAACAAGCAGGCCTGATAAAAGGCACGGCGGCGTAATGCAGGTGTTTGTCTGAATAAGGTGCCTAAGGAAATAATTAATTTACCGTAGGAAACCGATGGCGATGGTTTGCGCTCTGGGAGAACAAACGCTAGCAGAGCAGCCAATAACGTGATTACAATGGCCGATAAGACAAACACCGCTTGCCAGCCCCATATGCTGGTTATAAAGCTTGCTGTCGGCCTGGCAAACATAATTCCAAGCAATAAGCCGCTCATCACATTGCCAACTACACGGCCGCGCTTTTCTTCAGACGCTAAATAGGTCGCATACGGCACCAGAATTTGAGCAACAACAGACCCAATACCGATAAATAAAGACGCAGTCAGAAACACCGTTGCATTGGGTGCGATTCCGGCTACAAGCAGTGCACCGACCGCTACAATTAGCGATACAACTGTAAGTCGGCGATTTTCAACAATATCGCTGAGCGGTACGAGAAACAGGAGTCCTACTACATACCCGATTTGAGTTAAGGTGACGATCAGCCCTGCCGCTGTGGAGGAAAGGCCCGTAGAGATACGGATAGGACCTACCAGGGTCTGAGCATAATAGAGATTGGCAACGATCAGTCCACACGCGGCTGCCAACAAAAACATCATCCAGCTTGATAGGTCGATATTCTCTTTCACTTGCTCCTCTTTCATAATAATCCTCCTCATAATTGTTTTCTGAGCGTGCGTCAGTATCGTTCATTTAAGAACTACTACTTCCACTTACTAAATACTGAACGTACAGTTTACTAATTGATAATCAAATAATATACTGAACGTATCGTTTTGTAAATAGGTGTTTTCATTTTCTTTTGAGATGAATCTTAGTATACTGAACGTATCGTTTATTTTTAGGGACAATTTACAAAAGGGGGAGATTAAGCTTGCAGGGCAAAAAAGGGCGGCCTCGAAATGTTGAAACGCAAAATGCTATTCTTTCCGCTTCTTATTCTTTATTGTTGGAAAATGGATTTGGTGGGGTCACGGTTGAAAAAATTGCTGACCGCGCGAAGGTGAGCAAAGCTACGATTTATAAATGGTGGCCTAACAAGGCCGCCGTAGTCATGGATGGTTTTATGTCTACGGCCACAGCAAGATTGCCGGTGCCTGACACGGGTTCGGTATTCAACGATATACTCATCCATGCCACAAATTTATTGAAGTTCTTAACTAGTCGGGAAGGAATCATCATTACGGAGCTGCTAGGCGAAGGACAGTTTGATCCGGCATTGGCGGAGGCCTATCGGACCCGATATTTCCATCCTCGCCGGATGGAGGCCAGGAAACTGATTGAACGGGGTATAGAGCGCGGGGAATTGAAAAACAATCTCGATATTGAATTATGCACGGATCTCATGTATGGGCCGATTTTTTATCGTCTGCTGGTAACAGGTGATCAACTGGACGAGTCCTATGTGCAGCAATTGGTCAAAACCGCATTCGCTGGAATCCGCTTGTCATGAAAACTTATACATTATCTCTTGAAAAAGAGGCTGCACCCTTTTGGGGCCAGCCTACTCGTTATTTTCATCATATTTCTTAGGTCAGTCAAACTTCCAGCAGCTTAAGCTCAGGTTTCCATATTGGTAGCTGCGGTGCATCAGCGAAGCTGTTCGATTAGCATCTCCGGTGCCCATAGCCAGCAGCAATGGAATAAAATGCTCCGGAGTAGGCACCGCTTCCTTGGCGTAAGGAGCCAATTGCTCATACTGAAACAACGAGTCCAAATCCCACGCATTCAGCTTCTCTTCCAGCCAACCGTCAAATTGTGCTGCCCAATCCGTAGTTTGGGAGGCTCCCCACTCCAGTCTCCGCAAATTATGAACGGTCCCACCGCTGCCGATGATCAGTATATCTTTTTCCCGAAGTGAGGCTAGTGCTTTGCCGATCCGATATTGCTCTGCGTTCGACAAATGCCGATTTACGGATAATGCGATTACCGGGATATGTGCCGCTGGATATATCAGATGCAGAAGAACCCAGGCGCCATGGTCCAATCCGCGCTCGCTGTCAAGACTCACAGGGATTTGTTCCTGTTGAAACAAGGTTTGAATCTCCTTCGCAAGCTCAGGATCGCCGGAAGCCGGATATTGGACTTGATACAGCTCAGGCTGAAATCCGGAAAAATCATAGATCGTTTCGTATGGTGCTGAAGAAGCCGACACCTGCTGCTCTCTGCTCTCCCAATGCGCGGAAAAAAGCACGATCGCTCTGGGTCTAGGATAATCTGCTGCAAAATTTTTGAGGAGTGCTGTGTAGTCGTTTTGTTCGAGTGCCAGCGAGGGGGCGCCATGAGCCATAAAAAAAGAAGGTATCATTGTAAGTCTCCTTTACCGGGTATATGAGCTGCTGCTGCATCTTGCCTGATCCAGCGTATAAAGTCTTGTTGGTTCTCCAGAGACACACCGTGTGCTGATGGATACGTTGTATACGTAACATGATGGGACAGCTTCCGGAAAAACTCATGATTATTATCGCCCAGCTGCTTCGGAAAAATCGGGTCATGCTCGCCATGCGATATGAAAACGGACAAATCGGTTACCGATTGAATCCAGTATTCATCCTTAACGAAGCTCGGGATGTATCCATTTAAAGCTACGATCCCTTTTATTCGTTCACCCATGGTCAAAGCCAAACACATGGAAAGCACAGCGCCCTGGCTGAAACCAAGCAAATAGCGGCGGACTGGATCAATCGCATATTGGGTAGCTGCCATTTCAATAAACTGTTGCAATTGCTGCATCGATTGATCAAAATGTTCACGTATGGGGTTACCTATGCTTTTGATATGAAAATACGCAAAACCGCTGCCTTGAGGAAGATGTCCCCGAATGCCAATCACAATAAAATCGGAGCTTAAATCGCTTAGTAAACCGAGCATATCCTGCTCGTTAGAACCGAGTCCATGAAGAGCAAAAATAACGGGATATTTCGTTTCCGAATTGTACTCGTCAGGCAATTTGACATCGTAGACATAATCGATAGACATAAGACCCTTCCTTTACCGGGTTTATTTTCAAGTCATTGATGCTGTTGTTATTGAGTTTTCGTTTTGAATAGCAGCCGATCCAGGCCTACCCCGCGCTCATCCGCAATAGCCAAATAACCCGCCATAACCAGCAGCGCCAGATCCAGCTCATAACCTGCCATTTGGGCGTTCCCCAGCAGCCCCACCGGAAGCTTCACCGTTATGATCGCCCCCACAAGCATAACCATAAAGCCGATTGCGAAGTAACGGGTTGCGAATCCGATGATCAAGGCGATTCCACCAATGAGCTCCAGGTAGGCAACCACATAAGCTGCAGATTCAGGAAGACCAATACTGCCAAACCACCCTGCTGCATTGCCAAGCCCTATCTGGAATTTCGAGATGCCGTGTGCCATAAACAAAATACCTAATAGAACTCTCATGATCGTTACCATTGTTGTTGTCTTCAAGTGAATAACACTCCTTTATATTCATAAGCTGATTTGTCTTATTAAACTCTCGTATATTTAAGTTATCCCCTATAAAAAGCTATCTCCTATTATGAGAATGCTAAAAAGATTGGAATTCCATCTCAAACCCTCCTCATTAGTATTCTTATACGATACTTATATCTGTATTAACAAAACAAATCTATCATTTCATCGTTGGATTGTCAATAACAATTTGCTATTATGAATAATATATGTTTATTACAAAACTAAAGGGGTATGCGACTATGGATATCGGATCTACGATTCGGGCAATACGCAAACGAAAGAAACTAACCATTCCACAGCTGTGCGAAGGAACCGGCCTTTCCAAAGGCTTTATCAGTAATGTAGAAAATAATAAAACGTCCCCTTCCATCGCTACTTTGGAAAGCATAGCCTCCTTTTTAAAGGTTCCCCTCCCTTATTTGCTGCTGCAAAAAGAACAACGGATGCAGGTCGTACGACAAGCGGAACGACAGCACACAACAACCGGCATAGAAAAATTAAGGGTTGAGCATCTCTCTACACAAGGGAACCTGCGCATGCGTATCGTCGAATTTCCTCCAGGCGCATCGACCGGGGATCATCCACATGCTCATGAAGGAGAGGAATGTCATTTTGTTTTAAACGGAACCGTCGTAGCCGAACAAGGGGAAGATAGCGCCGTGCTGGAGCAGGGAGATTCCTTTAGCTGGAATGCGAGTGTCCCTCATAAAGTAACCAATACCCGAGACCAGCCTGCGTTAGTGCTGATCGCCGTTTATAGGGAACTGGATTCTTGAACCACAGAAATCGACCTCTATCATCTCGTATGCTAAAATTTAATAGCAGCTTATTCCAAATTCGAGGGAGACGATGACCATGATGCCGACTGAAAAGGATTTAGCTTTTCTTTTTGAAAGAGACGAGTCTCAACTCCAACCATTTCTGCACAATCATAAGAACGTTTTCGAGCGTTATGGGATGACGGAGACAGATTTCAAGGAGCTCGCGGCCGAATCGTTAGACCAGCAGGTGATTCATGCTTTTGCACTTGTATTCGCGAAAACGATTGATTGGCGGGAATATGATGATGAAATTGTTCGCTTGCTTGGGGAATCGATTCCGGAGGAGGTTGAAGTCGAAAATACGGATGATGGATTGCAGGTGACCTACGATGGGGAGGTTTATCCCATTAAGCTGAGCTTCTCTCCCCAAGACCGGTATATAACCATTAGAGGCTTCGCAGCTATTATCAAAGACAAATATGAGCCACGTCTTATTACGGAATCGTATATGTCTGATACGCATGAAATCTTGGTGCTTCCGAACGAAGTCTGGCAGCGAATGCAGCAGCAATATCCAGATCAATTAGAATCCATGTTTATGATTATCCACGATACATTGGATTTTCCTTAATACCATTACACTGTTATTCCCGTGAGATCGCGCTTTCTTCAGCCGCGCAGACTTAACTAAAGCTTTTATAATAATATATCGTTGCGTGTAATTCCCCAGTGGCAGACCTCGCATATTCCGGAATCCGTCCAGCTTGAATATAACCTATGGAAGCATACAGGAGATTGGACGGATCTCCTTCTCTTGTATCGAGAACCAATAACGACCTGCCTTCCTGCCTGGCCCTTTCTTCGGCCTTGTTCATGAGCAACCGGCCAATACCATGACGTCGATACTCGGGGTGGGTCATCAATTTGGCAATTTCCGCTCTATGGCCGCCATTTTGCTTCGTACATAAATGTAACTGGACACTACCCACTACCCGATTATTTGTTGTAGCGATAAATAAGATCACCTCAGGACTTAATACATGTTCCCAATAGCGAGTCGCCTCAGAAAGCTTCAATGGAGGCAAAAAACCAATCGATGCCCCCTCTTCTACTACCCGGATCAGCAGCTCCGAAAGCTCACTTTTATGTTCTTCTATCGAAAATATTGGTTCGATTTGCACTTCATCAGCCAATACAATCACCTCTAATTAGCAGAATATTATCTTCCTTATTTTAACATAATAAGTAGCAATCTATAAGAACCCTCGTCTGCTTGTACATGCGAAAATAAGATTCGACAGGTATCGGACTGAGCCTAACCGACAGGACAGTGAGCATAAGGAGGCAAACCATATGAGAAAGGTGTATATTTGGCAGTGGTACGATTGTGCAGCAGCTTGCCAATGAAGGCTTGATTGATGAGCTCTTGATCGTGGCAACGCCGGTTGTTATAGGAACGGGAAAACCGCTATTTAAAGATGTCAAAGAAATGAAGCTCGTATTGTTGGAAACCAAGCATTTTGATTCCGGAATCGTATTGCTTCACTATAGAATTGCTGCAAAGGGTCCTTGAACAATTAAATCTACAAAACGAAAAAGGAGCTTTGCCACTCAAGCAGGGGCAGGTTCCTTTTTTTGCGTTGTACGTAATCGTTGTAAATCTGAATTTATTTAATTATTTTTTGAAAAGCATATTGACTTATCGAAAATAAAACATACAATGAATACTTATAGTAATACTATAAACTAACTTGGTTTTATTCGTCGGTAGGTAACATTCGTAAGGCGCCAAAATGTTGTCTCGTTTATGTACAAAGGGGGAATCTGGATTCACTATTAAAGCGTGACGTTCTACTTATAGAAAGTTCTGTTTTTATTAATTGAATCCTTGGAGGTAGTTCTTGCATGAATCAGAAAACATTAATTATTACTTTAGGTGCGCTGGCGGTTGCTATCAATGTGATCGCAGGCACTGTTATTGGCAGCCTGAAAATTCCGTTCCTTTTTCTCGATACCGTCGGTACGATCTTTATTGCAGCTATCTTTGGCCCCTTCTGGGGAGCACTTGTAGGTATTCTTACTAACTTGGTGCTGGGTGTTACCAAGTCTTATACATCGATTCCTTTTGCCCTCGTTAATGCATTTGTCGGGCTTATAGTCGGCTTCATCGCCGTCAAACGCGGATTTAATTTCTTTAATTCCATTATCTCCGGTATTATTCTTGGCATCGTCTGCCCGGTTGTAGGAACCGTGATTGCGGTAGGCCTATTCGGCGGATTGACGGGCGGAATTCAGGATATTGCCGTATTGTGGCTTAAAAATGCAGGTTCCAGCGTGTTCGCCTCTGCCTTTTTGCCGAGATTATTCGATAACCTGATTGATAAGATTTTATCCGCTGTCCTGATTTATTACGTTATCAAAAGCATTCCCCAATCATTGTTGAAACGTCCGGATTTCAAACTAAGAAACAAAGGTGCTTCTCATGAAGCGAAATAAGAAAATTATCGTAACTTCTCACTGCGTGCTGAATCAAAACGCTGTAGTTGCCGAGTTGGCGCGGAGCAACGGGGTCATGACAAGTGTCATTGAATGGTCCCATCAACAAGGCTATGGAATTATTCAGCTTCCGTGCCCCGAGTTCACTTTTCTCGGCCCTGAGCGTCCACCGATGACAGTCGAGCAGTATGACACTCCTGAATTTCATGCGCATAACCGTAAAATACTCGCTCCCGTCATTGAACAATTACAGGTTTATCAAAATCACGGCTATACAATCGTAGGGGGGCTGGGCATTGCAGGGAGCCCTTCCTGCGATCCGGGTAAAGGCGTATTTATGCAGGACCTGCTCGATATGGCTAAGGAAGCAGATGTCCATATTGATTTCTTTTGGCAAATTCCTAACACGGTAGAAGGACACTTTGATCCTACAGATGACAAAAGCATTTTCGGTCCTATCGCAGCCGATCGGAAACCATCTGCCACTTCGCGGCAAGCAAATGATTTGAACAACTAGAAAAGGCGGTGTGGAAACGATGATTTCTATTCGCGATGTTTCCTTCTCCTACTATGGGAGTGAAACCGATCGGTGGGCTTTGCGGAATATCCACCTGGACATCGCACCCGATGAATTCGTTGCTTTTTTGGGGCCTAATGGTTCAGGGAAATCGTCTTTATCCAAGCTTCTTAACGGTATCGAATGGCCAACGGAAGGTACCATTACCGTGGATGGACGATCTACGATGGATGCTGCGCAGCTTCCTGCGATTCGCAGGGCGGTACAGATTGTATTTCAAAACCCTGAAAACCAACAGGTGGGAATAACAGTCGGGGAGGATATCGCCTTCGGATTATCCAACATAGGATGGCCGCAGCACGATATTCAGAACCGAATTCAATGGGCGTTGGAGCTGGTTCAACTAAACGCGGGGGAGGATCGATTGGTCAGCCAATTATCGGGTGGGGAAAAGCAAAAATTGGCGCTGGCCTCCGTGCTGGCGCTGGCCCCGCGGTATCTGATTTTGGATGAGTCCACATCCATGCTCGATCCTATTGCAAGAAGACAGTTTGTCGATACGCTGCATACAGCGCGTAAGGCACATCCTTTTGCCATCATTTATATCACCCATCACCTGGAGGAGGTTCTAGATGCGGATCGCCTCGTCTTGTTTGAGCAAGGTTGTGTCCGGCAGATGGGCAAGCCTGATGATATTTTGAATGATGAAGATCTTTTGACTTCGTGCGGTTTAGAGCTCCCATTCGAAAGAAGTCTTGCTCTATCGCTCCGTAAAGCAGGCGTCCCTGTATCGGCTTCTTCAAGCATTGAGGAATTGAGGAAATGGTTATGAATATTGAACTGTCGGAGGTCTCATTTACTTACGAGAAGCGCAGCAGGAAAACAAAAGTAACGGACATTTCCTGCATATTACAACAGGTGAACATTGATATTCAAAGCGGCGAAATGCTGGCGGTCGCTGGCAAATCGGGATCAGGCAAATCGACCTTCATGCAATTGATCAAAGGGTTTTTAAAACCGTCCTTTGGAGATGTGCTGTTGGACCAAACCAACCCATTTACCTCAAAGCGCCCCGAGCTCTTTGATCGAATTGGATTTATTTTCCAATATCCGGAGCATCAGCTCTTTTCGGTAACGGTCGCGGAGGATATTGCCTTTGGTCTGCGTCACAGCGGGCTTACGCCTGAGGAGAAGAAAGCTAAAGTAAAGCGTGCGATGGAAGCAGTCGGGTTGGATTATGATGCTTTTGCAGAGCGAAGCCCCTTTGAGCTAAGCGGTGGAGAGAAACGACGAGTCGCGATTGCCGGTGTCGTGGTTCTTGAGCCGGAGTTGATCATTCTGGATGAGCCTACAGCAGGTCTGGATTATCCATCCAGAACCTCTTTGTTTGACATGCTGCACCGTCTCAATAAGGAGCTGGGCACAACAATTATATGGGTCAGCCATCAGCTTGAAGAAATGCTTGGGCACGCTTCTAGGCTGTTGATTATTAAGGACGGTACAATTGTCGCCGACGGCTTGCCGCAAGCGCTGCTTTCAGACCCGACGCTGCTTGCGTCACTGGGCTGGGAAAAACCTCCTGCCTTGGTGCTGCGTGACTTGGTATTGGAAGCCTGCGGTATTGAAATCAATCATCCGTACAACATCAGTGAAATCACTCCATTACTGATTAGTCTGTTTAAGAAGCGGCAGCGCTCATTGGAGGAGGAACGTCTATGTCTTCCGTAGCCAGCTTTCTCATCTATCAAAAGAAGGATTCCTGGTTGGAGCGCTGGGATCCGAGAATGAAAATAATCGCCGCATTGTTGTTTGGAGTGGGCCTTTTATTATCCAGCAATTTGGAGCTGAAGAGCATTCAAATTGTTCTGCTGATCGTCCTGTGGGCTGTCGCCAAGCTGTCTTGGCGGATGTTGGCTTTCACGATCCTATCACTGTTGTTATTTTTTGCTACTACGATGATTTATCAATCGATGCTGCTCACAGTACCAGGCGAAACGCTGATTCAATGGGGCTTTATTGAGTTTTCCTACAATGGGGCAATCAAAGGCATTATGATGTGCGAGCAAATATTCGGAATCGTCATCGTATTGTCTCTTGTAGTGAGAACGACATCGCCTATTATTTTGGCGGAAGGCATGGAACTGCTGCTGAATGTGTTTAAAAGGTGGAAGGTACCCGTTCATGAAGCTGTCATGATGTTTTCCATCGCTTTGAGATTCCTTCCGCTGCTGCTGGAGGAATTTGATAAAATCCAAAAGGCGCAGACAGCGCGCGGAGGCGGTTTTCACCGTAAAGGCGTGATAGCCCGATTTCGCGGAGTGCTCCCGATGCTGGTACCTCTGTTCGTTCTCGCGATTCTTCGCGCCAAGGATCTGGCAACAGCGATGGAATCCCGTTGTTACCTTGGTGATCAAGGGCGAACGCCGATTCGATTATACCGATTCGAGCTACGGGATTATCTCGTTTTGACTGCTTCCGTTGTGCTGCTCACGCTTACTATTTTTAAATAATTCAATGTCTGTGGTCACAAGAAAGAGGTATACTGCCTATGCAGTGTACCTCTTTCCTGTCGTGGACGATTTGATTATCGCATACGTCAACCTTCATCAATCAATAATTTTCGTTTTCTTGGCATTTTCCATCGATTTCTTGATAATACCACTGAGCGGACGCTTCAGAACCAGAGCCACGAACAGGCTGAGACCAATAATAACGATCAGACAAACGATATCCTTGAGCGCCGTTGCCCATAGAATCCCGCCAACCCCTTCACGCAGCAGACTGATCGCATAAGTGAAGGGCATGAATGGATTCAGAGCCTGGAAAAAAGGCGTCGTCATACTGATCGGAAACGTTCCGCCCGAGCTGGAGAATTGGAATACCATGAAGATGATTGCGATGCCTTTCCCAACATTGCCAAAGACGGACAAGAGTGTAAAGGTTATCGTCACAAATACGGTGCTGACCAGCATAGCGAACAGAACGAACCATATTTTATCTGCCACATAGGCGTGTAAAATAAAGAAATCGCCCAGTGTGATGCATAATGCCTGGAACAGCCCAATCGTCACGAAGGTTGCCAATCGGCCCAAATATAGTTGATAGGGCTTAAAGCGCCCTTCCGGATTACTCGCTTCCGACTTCAATAATGAAATCAACAAAGTCGCACCCACCCATAAGGATAATACACAATAAAAGGGTGACATCGCCGATCCATAATTCGGTATCGGGTATTTCCGATTCTCATTGATCTGTACGGGACTGGCCAGGAACTCACTTTCCTTCTTAATGTCCCCACGCAGCAGCTTGGCCAGATCAGCGAAGTGATTGTTCGCCTCGACCTCTCTAAGCTTGTCCGCTGCCTGACTGATTGCACGCTCAAGCTGAGGCAGATCATCACGAACCAAACCCGCGACTTTATGGACGCCGGACTCCACCTCAGGCAGCTTGTTACGCACAAAATCGGATAGCTTGACGAGCTCCTCCTCCGTCTGAGGCAGATCGTTATTGATGAAAGCTGCTGCCTTGTCCAGCTTCTCCCCGATTTCAGGGAGCTTATCCTGTACAAAAGGGGCGGCGATATTAATCGCCTTCTCGAAAGCTTCTGCCTTGCTCTGCAGCGCTTGCGCCATTTCATGGACCTTCGCGCGAATCTGCGGCAGCTGCTCCTGGATCTTAATCAATTCGGCTTGCCCGAATTCAAGTCCACTCTTCACGTCCTCCAGAATCGCTTTAATGTCGGGGAGCTTGCCTTTGGCCGTCTGAAGAATATCGGAGGCCGTACCGTTGACGGTTTTTAGTATTTCGATCCCCTTGGTCAGGTTGGGTACAATCTCGCTATCGTACTTGGAGAGAATGATCCCTAACGCAGCACTCGTATTTTGGGATAGCTCGTTCAAGCGTTTAACCGCATCCTTAAGGGGCGTTTTCCCATTCTCCAGATCGGTTGCAATCGCGCCCAAAATTGCGATTTGCAGATTCATATTTTTCTCAATGGTTTGCAGCCGCGCTATATGATCATTTAATGGCTGACCCGGAATATAGCTGTTGATCCGGCTAAGCAGCGATGAGGTATGTCCCAGCAATCGTACAACTGTAGAGAGCCTGTCCTTCACGGCAGTCACCTCTGCTGCAGTAGGCAGCAAAGCCGGATTAATATTCAACAATCTCTCTGTGAGCAGCGAGGTTGCATCCGCAGCTTGCTGTGCCAACGTTAAATTCTGCTTAACCAGCGGAGCAATCAGCTTGAACGTCTCCTCGTTTGCTGTCAGGAACTTGTTCAATTCATTGGCGATTGCGGTACCTTCATCAGCGATTTCAGCAATTCGCGGCAATGCATTCTGGGCAGCCGTCACGATCTCGATAGCCTTACCCGCTTTATCTGAGGCAAGGGAAATCGTATTGGCTACCTTGTCAAAATTATCATCCAGCTCCTGAATTCGGGCGACGGCCTGTTTGATCTCAGGTAGTTTATTCTGAATGACGACGATTTCCGAGAGCGCCTCATTGATTTTCGGCCAATTTTGCTGGATTTTCAGAACATATTGAGCGGCTTGATTGATCTCGGGAATTTTTTGCTCCACTTCAAGAATGATTTGCGCCTTGTCATGAATCTCAGGTAGCTTCTGTTCAAGCTCCAGCACCTTTTGTCCTGCAGCCTGAATCTCGGGAAGCTTGCCTTCCAGTTCAAAGATGCCGGTCTCGATCTTGCGAATTGTGGGCAGCTGCTCCTCGATCTGAATGCCGATCTCTGTAAGCTTCGTAAGTAAAGCTTCACTGACAGCTTCCGTGAAGTTCTCGTTAATCTGCTTGGTAATCGCTGAGACACCTGATGAAGTGATCTTGGGTGCGACTGCATTCACTTTTTCGTTAACGCTGTAGATCACTTCGGGCCGCTCCAAATTGCCGTTGACAATCCCTGTGATTTTGCTGGAAAAGTCGGACGGTATCAAGATGCTGGCATAATAGGTGCCGCGGTCCAGACCTTTCTCCGCCTCTTCCTTGGTGACGAAGGTCCAGCCAAGCTTCTTGTTATTGTGTAAGCTGTCCAGCAGCTCCTTGCCGATATTAATGCTCTTACCGGCAACAGTTGTTCCCAGGTCCTCGCTCGTGACCGCAACTTTGACCCCTTCCGTATTGGCATACGGATCCCAAACCGATTTAATATTTACCCAATCATATAAGCATGGAAGCAAAATAATGGCTATGATCAGAAAAATCCCGGTAGGCACCTTGAAAATATTTAACCAATCTGTTTTGTATATTTCCCATATGGAACGCATGTATGGACCACCTGTACTGTTGGAATGAAATAACGTGCTAATCGATCTCAACACTTAAGTGACATCTTATCATGAAAGGAAATGATTGAGAAGAAACCTTATCCGTTATAGATTGGCTTTATTCATCATAAATTACCCGCTCTGGCATGAAAATAACAAATCTAAGAGCCTCAAAACTTTGACCCAACCTGTAACCGTGTAATGATCAGCATTATCAGTCCAACAGATCGCAGGTGTGACACGTTCCTTACAGCGCACAAAAAGCCTAGAGCTATAAGCTCAAGGCTTTTAAGAACAAATACCAGCGGCGGTTGTTATTCAGGTATGGCCTATCCTTATACGCTGCTTGCTAACTCGCTTTTCAACCGGTCCTTCTGTCGTAAATGGTGACGGTAGTGCATCTCGACGAGCCTAAACCATTCCTTGGCATTTAACATGCCAAAACCTGGATGAGCGACGGTGTGCTGCAAGGATTCTTGTTCAAGCATCGGTCCAATTTCGTTCATTCGACGCAAGACCGCTTGCAGCCCTTGGACAAGCTGCTCCTTACTATCTGGCTGTCCGGGTGTGTATTGCGGTGAAGCGGGAACCTGAATACGGATTGGCGGCAAGCTTCCTTGGTTAAATGTCGCTTCTCCTGTTTCTGTTTTTCCTTCTGTAGAAATAACCGCAGCTTCGTTGCCCGTCAGGCAATCATCCGCATTGCGAAGCTGCATATACAGAGCAGAATTAATCAGATGCACATACATTTGTCCCAGCGACCATTCGCTCTCACTCGGTTGTCTTCTTAGCTGCTCCATAGTAAATTCATTTAATTCCTGAATATAATGATCGGTGATTTCTTCAAAATGCCGTAAGGTTTCGGTTGTATGCATAGCTTGAACAGCTCCTTCTTTTTGATCTGCTCTTACTATACAACAAGGCTACTGACACCATAATGTCAGTAGCGTTTCAGCATTTTCTCAGCTTCTTCACGGACCCGATCACGCAGCGATTCTGGCTCAAGCACCACGACATCTGCCCCCCAGCCCAGCACCCAATGCAGCAGATCCTCAGGCTGACGAACGTGAAAGGTCATCAATAAACCTTCCTCATGATCCTCCATTTGTGTCATGAAAAAGCTGCCTGACCCCTTAACTTTATCCGCAATATCCGGGTGTACTTGAACACGCACAAGGACATGCCGGTCATCTGCAGGCTTATGGTCCTGTAAATTAAAGTCAGTTGGAAACGTGAATGTGTGTTCCAATAAGCTCAAATCACTCATACGGGATAAGCGAAAATGGCGAAGCTCCTGACGTAAATCACAATACGCTACCAATATCCATGAACCTTGAGCAAACACAAGTCCATATGGGGCAACATCACGAACACTATGACGATTTCCATCGGCTCCAGGTATGTTCTTCGAATAATGGAATCTTACCTTGCGCTTGTCCAGTATGGCCCGGCGTAAAGCTTCCAAGCCTTCTTTTTCTCGTCCACTATTATGAGTTTCACGCGTAGTGAGCAATCTGATCGTCGTTCGCACCCGGTTTGTCTCCTGACTTACACTTTCCGGTAAGATCGCTTCGATTTTTTCTCGAGCACTTTGTGCTTTTGCACCGTAATCCGAATCAAATTTATGCTCGACAAAGTCCGTACCTATCATTAGCGCCACGGCTTCTCCCGCGGTAAAGCTCACCGGAGGTAAAAAATACCCTTCCATCAAGGAATATCCTAATCCCGTAGCACCGACAATCGGTACGCCTGCCTCACTAAGAGCTTGAATATCACGATATATGGTCCTTGTACTTGTTTCAAACTTGGCCGCCAGATCCTCTGCTCTTAAAACTCCCTTGCGCTGCAGCTCGAGTACGATGGCTAACAGACGGTCTGTTTTGTTCATACCGATGTATCCCCTCCGGAATATACAACCCTACTATCTTCATTTGTAAAGCTTACCATAAAACTCGATAAGCAGCGCACTCTGAAGGCAAAAGGGAACCGTCGGGCTGCTCTTCGCCGTTATTAGCCCAGCCTCGACATCCCCCAGGCGCTGCTTCAATTTTGCCACATTCGAATAGTCAGATATAGCAAACAACGTGATATAATAATCGTATATACAATCCATACTCCATAAACAGCATAGCCATGAATTCAACAGGATCTGGGTAAACTAGCATTATCTCATTCAGGGTATGGGGTTTGGAAATTAGGAATTCAATATATCCAAAAGGATCGTGTTAAACATGATGGTTGCTATCATCTTTGGGTCGGTTATTTCTTTGATTATCGTATTGGGTTTGACTTTTTGGATTACCAAAAAAGCCTACTCACGTA
This sequence comes from Paenibacillus sp. FSL H8-0034, assembly GCF_038000305.1. Taxonomy (NCBI): domain Bacteria; kingdom Bacillati; phylum Bacillota; class Bacilli; order Caryophanales; family Paenibacillaceae; genus Paenibacillus; species Paenibacillus sp. FSL H8-0034. Next base: position 415,419 of record NZ_JBBOBS010000001.1, on the reverse strand, counting down.
AATGGGAAGAAGACGAATAACATCTTCACGGCAAAAAAGCTATCCAGGACCGCTCAGGCGGAAAGGGTAGCTTTTTTTATGTTGACGGAACCATTCGCCATAGCAGGCAGCAGCCATTTATTATCAAAAATTCTTTTTCCCCATTTGTCGTGCAAGCGATGTGAGTTTCGGAAGCTGGTGAATGAATTCTCTATTTTATGTATATACCATTAACATTGAAACTTGGGTTCGAGTGGAATTTGTCGATGGAGGTCACTATGCATATTGTTGAAGTTATCAATTTGACGAAGGTATTTGGACAAGACCCCAAAAAGGCCCTCTTGCTTCTGGATAAGGGATGGTCCAAAAAGAAAATATACGAAGAAACCAAGCATACCATTGGCGTCAACAAAGTCAATTTGACCATACAGGCTGGTGAAATCTTTGTCATTATGGGATTGTCTGGAAGCGGTAAGTCGACTCTGATCCGTCTATTGAACCGTCTTATTGAACCGACCTCAGGAACAATTCTCATTAATGGAGAGAACATCGTAACGATGAACCAGGAACAGCTTCGTCAAGTCAGGCGCAGCAAGATCAGTATGGTTTTTCAAAAGTTCGCCTTGTTTCCGCATAAAACAGTCATTGAGAATGTCGAGTTTGGGCTGGAGATTCAAGGTGGCTCCAAGCAGGCCAATCGGCAGAAAGCGCTGGAGGCCTTGGAGCTTGTCGGTTTGCATGGACTCGGGGACAGTAATCCCGACCAGCTGAGTGGTGGCATGCAGCAGCGGGTTGGACTGGCTCGCGCTTTAGCGAATGATCCCGATGTTCTCCTTATGGATGAGGCATTCAGCGCATTGGACCCTTTAATTCGCAAAGATATGCAGGACGAGCTGCTGGAGCTTCAGGATAAAATGAAAAAAACGATTATTTTCATCACGCATGACTTGGATGAAGCACTGCGAATCGGCGACAAGATCGCGCTTATGCGGGACGGCTCGATTGTCCAGATTGGGACACCTGAGGAAATATTAATGAATCCGGCGAACAAATATGTGGAACGTTTCGTAGAGGATGTCGATTTATCCAAAGTATTAACAGCTGCCTACGTGATGCGTAGACCGGAAACCATTACTATGGAACGCGGACCCCGAGTCGCCCTGCAGCTGATGCAGGAAAGCGGGATTTCCAACCTGTATGTCGTGGACAGAGCCAAGAGGCTGATAGGTGCCATTACGGCAGAAGATGCAGCGATGGCTGTACAAGCTCGTCAAACCATTGAGGATATCGTCATTCGGGATGTGCCTACGGTTCCACCTGACATCCATCTGAATGAGTGCTTTGAGCTGATTAGCAGTGCCAAAATTCCGGTTACAGTGATCGATGAAAAAGGACGTCTATTAGGTATTATCGTCCGCGGCGCAGTTCTGGCTGCCATTGCAGGAACCTCTGAACCTACTGACAAGAAGGTGAACCCCTGATGCTTCCGAAAATCCCTTTGGACCGCTGGGTAGAATCCGTCATCAGCTGGATGAATACGAATCTGGCATTTCTGTTTCATTTCTTCTCTTCGATTATTGGCGGGATTGTAGGTGGATTTACGTTCCTTTTCCATGCTTTCCCCGCTCTTGTCGTTATCATAATCCTGACGCTTCTTGCCTACTACTTCGGTAAATGGCGGCTGGCGCTGTTTGCTGTACTCGGATTGCTGCTTATTCTTAATCTCGGTTATTGGGAACCCACCATGGACACTTTGGCGTTGGTATTAACCTCCGCTCTTATTTCCATTATTCTTGGTCTGCCGCTCGGCATCTGGTGTGCCCGAAACCGCTCAGTGAGGAGTACGCTGACCCCGATACTGGACTTTATGCAAACGATGCCAGCGTTTGTATACCTGATCCCTGCGGTTACCTTTTTTGGTCTTGGCGTCGTTCCAGGTGTTATCGCCTCGGTTATTTTCTCAATCCCGCCAACTATTCGTTTAACGAATCTCGGCATTTTACAGGTACCAGATGATTTGGTGGAGGCTGCGGATTCCTTCGGGTCGACTCCGGCTCAGAAGCTTTTTAAAGTCCAGTTTCCACTTGCGCTGCCGACTATATTAGCCGGGGTCAATCAGACCATCATGCTGTCTTTGTCGATGGTAGTTATTGCTTCCATGATCGGAGCTCAGGGTGTCGGAGCCGATGTATACCGGGCGGTCACCCAATTGAAAACAGGACAGGGGTTTGAGGCAGGACTTGCCGTTGTCGTATTGGCCATCTTGCTGGACCGATTGACACAGAGCGTAATCGGTAAGAAAAGAACCGCGAAAACGTCTTTCGCCTTAAAAAAGCCTTTGATCCTCGCGGCTGTAGTCGCTTTATGCATCGCTGCTATCTTTATCGGAATAAAGAACAAGGCTCCTGCTGCGACGGGTTCTTCAGTGGGAGATCAGGTGGGCTACAGCATTATTGGCATTGATCCCGGTTCAGGCCTGATGAATGCTGCGGACAAAGCACTTAAAGCCTATGACCTTACCTCCTGGAAGCTCATCGAAGGGTCCAGTACAGCTATGACCATAGCCCTGGACAAAGCCTACAAGGAAAGCAAGCCCATTATCGTGACTGGCTGGACACCACACTGGATGTTTGCCAAGTACAAGCTCAAATATTTGGCCGATCCGAAAAACGTATTCGGTGGTGATGAGGAGATTCACACCATTGTACGTCTGCATTTGCAAGCCGATCAACCTGCTGCATACCAATTCCTTGATCGTTTTCAGTGGAAGCCTGCCGATATGGAGCAGGTGATGGCCAGCATTCAGGAGGGGCACAAACCGGAAGAAGCGGCTTCGCAGTGGGTGGAGGCTAACCCAGATAAAGTGAATGCCTGGATTAGCGGGATTCCCAAAGTGGGCGGAAAGAAATTAAAGCTTGCCTATGTCGCTTGGGATTCTGAAATTTCCAGTACGAATGTAGTCAAATACGTGCTGGAAAGCAAATTAGGCTACCAGGTGGATATGCTACAGGTGGAAGCCGGACCGATGTGGGCAGGGATCGCCAGCGGAGACGCTGACGCCATGGTGGCTGGCTGGCTTCCCACTACACATCAAGACTATTACGAGAAATTTCAAGGTAAATTCGAGGACCTGGGGCCCAATCTCATTGGAACCAAGCTCGGACTGGTCGTTCCTGCCTATATGAATGTTACCTCTATTGAAGAATTGGCTGTCAAATAGCTGCAAGCTTATCTAAAATAAAGGCTTCAACGACCTTGGCAACGCCATCGTTCATATTGGTATCCGTCACAAAATTGGCGATTTGCTTAATATCATCATGGGCGTTGCCCATCGCCACGCCCAGTCCTGCAAATGTAATCATGGCCAGGTCATTGTAGCTGTCTCCGATGGCGATGACCTCTTCTTGTTGAATGCCAAGCTGCTGAATCAGATGATGCAGGCTTGTCCCTTTATCTACGCCAGCTTCCGTGAACTCCAGGAAAAACGGCTTCGAGCGCATAACACTCAGCTTGCCTTTGAGCTGCTCTTGAAGTTTCTTTTCGACCGTTACCAGCTTTTCAGGGTTTTCCATCATTAATACCTTGACAACGGGTTGTTGGATCGCATTGACAAAGCTGTCTACCTTGACGACTTTCATTCCCGTAATAACGGATTCGATATCGGTATACTCATTATGGGCTTCCGTTACGATCCCATCACCTGTATAGGTGTGAATCCATGCTTCCTCTTGTTTACTTATGTGGTATAGCTCATGTACGGTTTCTGGCGTTAAGGTACTGCTGAATATCGGTTCATTGGTTGCACAGTTCATAATTGTCGCACCGTTGAAGGACAATATATAACTGCCGTATTTTTCGAGCTCCAGCTCCTTGGCGATATGGGTCATCGCAAACGTAGGACGGCCGGAAGCAAGCACTACCTTAACCCCTGCTTCCTGTGCGCTGATTAAAGCTTTCAGGGTACGCGGAGAAATGGTATGGTCATCCCGAAGCAGCGTGTCATCTAAATCAAGTACGATCATTTTGTAGTTCATCCTATTACGCCCTTTCCAATCTGCTCTTTCGTATGAAGAATCTGCTTTTCATTGTCCCAGAACTCTTTTATGAAAGCAAGAGGTTGATGACTTTACCAAAGAAAAGGACCATGGCTCTGCAACGGCAGAACACACAGTCCTTGATCTCAATTGAACACAAGCAAGATTGCTATATTATATCCACATTTTCATGTGTGATGCTTTACGAAACTGTGCGCTGCAGCTTTCGGTATCTAAGCAGCATGGCAGCCCGCCAAGGTACGAGCATGCCAAAAGCGAGTAAAAAGAAAAACGCTCCTGTTTGCGGAATCGATATATATTGTTCGATATAGCTATGAAGCGCTATCCGTAATGCCAACAGACCGAACATGACGAATGCCAACGACTTGGATCGCTTGACGAACACTTGACCATCATGCAGCTCCAATTGCGAGCTTCGGATTAATGGATAAGAAAATAACAGCAGTCCCACCAAAAAAGCAAGCAAGCCCCACATCCCTGGCACCCGGAAGGCAGGCGCAACAAACATCAAAAAACCAGTGCTCATACCGATCGGTGGCATGATGATTTTCACGGTTGTGATCGGTTTGTTGGTCCCTCGCATACGGACAAAGATGGCTAGCAGTGCCATCGCCACCATTCCAATGCCCGAAATAACTTGCATATGAAGTGCACCGAATTGGACCATAACTGTACCCCTCCAATAGTAGGCTTCCCATATTCAATTAGTCATTCGTGACTAATGTAATTATGATTATATATCGTTAATCTGCAGTAGTCAATCGTGACTGTTATCCATATGTCGTAAATATCTCCGGTCTCACTGCTTGCCTGGAGTTCCAGGATACACCAAAAAGCGAATTCTGAAGTCAGGGATACACAGTCACAATGATTCCATCCATATTATTGCCTGATATCTCATAGCGGCGGTTGGCTGGCACTTTAATCGTCATGTTATTGGAAACAGCATAATAAGAGACCTCATACTTCTCACCATCGACCTTGAACGTAATGTTCTTTTCTTTTTTCACATAGTCCAAATATTGCTCCAGAACCAAATGCTGTTTTTGCATAATGGCGCTGTGAGGCAAACCAACATAACGATAATGCCATGGCTCATATTGAATGCCTGTGATCGCTGTCTGATCCTTTGGATAGCGTAAAATAAAACCGTATTTCCACGCATTTTGATTAAGCCACTTTCCTTCAGGCGCGTGATTCATCTCCATCAAAGTAGATCCAATATCCAGAGATAAACCCAGATTGTGTTCGCTGTACCCCGCGGGCAATGCATAGTCCGAGCCCATTTCATCATATAGCTTCGCTTGCTCCTTCAGGCCCCGATAGCCGCTTGTTATGGAAAAGTTGCGTACTTTATCTTGTTCAGCAGCACCAACCAGCTTCAGGAAGGCTTGAACTACACTTTTCGATAGTTGGATATTGTTATCGTACAAGCCATAACCCTTAACGAGTTCCTTATGCTGAGACAGCTGGATCACATCCGATCGTACACCTTGCTGATGAAGGGGATATACCTTATTGACCAATATCAGATTCCCTTGGTAGATCTGATCCTTTGCAACCTTTATCGTTTGGCTCTTCTCCTGGGAAGACACCTCTTGTGCTTGATTCGGTTTATTAGTTGGAAACAACGATGCGACCTCAGCCTTTTGTTGAAAGGCTCCATAACCGAGCAGCATAACAAAAATAAACAAAAAAACCCACTTCTTCATCCTCAATTTCCTCCTGTCCTACACATCTTTAGGATAGGGGAAAATTTTAAAAAAGAAGTCGGGTAAACTTAAAGTTTTTCTTAAATTATGAGGAATAGAAGCATGCGATAGGATGGTATGGCTTCTCTAAATGGTTGTGTGCTCTCGGGGTAACCGCACCTCAAAGACCGTGCGAATCAAGCTGCTTTGGACCGAAACCGTACCCTGATGCTGGGACACAATATTTTTTGTAATGAACAAGCCGAGACCTGTGCTTCCCCTTTGATGGGTTCGTGATGGGTCGCCGGTATAAAACATTTCAAAGATATGGGGCAGCTCCTCAGGCTCAATACGATCACCATAATTGATTACTTCAACTACCACATCTCCGGCATCCAGATAGCCATTAATATCAACAAACTGACCGTCACTGCCATAACGGATGGCATTGGTCAGCAGATTTTGAAATACACGTGCCAATAGCTCGCCGTCACCCCACATATTCAGATGTGGAGCCACATTCAATCGGGCTATGAGCTGATTTTTCTCCAGAATCGGATATAGCTCCTCATTGACTTGTATAAGCAGCTCGCTGAGATCTATTTGTTTCTTATCAATGGGAAGCATACCATAGTTCATTCTGGTGATTTCAAATAGCTCATCAATCAGCTTTTCTAATCGTTGAGACTTGGTAAAAGCGATGCTCGTATAATGCTTGATTTGCTCCTCTGTCAACTGATCGTCCTTAAGAATGAAGTCCAAATAACCCAAAACAGAAGTCAGAGGCGTACGCAAATCATGAGCCAAATTCAAGACCAGCTGATCCTTGCTGCTTTCTGCAAAATCGCCTCTCTCTACAGCGGCTTGCAATTTTTCACTCGCCAGATTAATATCCTTCGCAATATCGCCAAATTCATCGCCCGCTGAGATATGAATCCGGTTTATAAAATCGCCATTGGCGAGATGATGTATGCCGTTGGAAATTTTATGAAAATAAGCAGCATAAGGCTTCGTTAAGAAAAAGAAAAACATTATCGCGAGCGGGACAAATATAATCAGGAAAAAGTTGACGTCTCCAATCCTATTCACAAACAAGCGAATATAAACCAGTGAATCTCCATATTGGACTTGGGAATGATAATACAGCTGGAGAGCTTTATAGAGTATATAAGTAATGGTACCGGATAGAAGCATACTTAAACCGAGTAACAGGATCATCGTAGACCGGAAGCTGCGCAACTTTTTACCCATTAAATGTGTATCCAACTCCCCATATGGTTTTGATCAGCTTGTTTTTATGCATATCCTCTCCAAGCTTTTTCCGTAGGGTACGGATATGCACCATGACCGTGTTCCCCCCTTCATAGTAGGCTTCGCCCCACACCTGCTGAAAAATATGTTCCGCACCATAGACCTTTTTGGGAGAACGGGCCAGCAAATACAAAATATCGAACTCCTTCGGCGTCAGCTCGACAGTCTGCCCATACAGGGTAACGGTACGTTGATCCGGATAAATGGCTAACCCCCCTGCTTCCAACACGGGTTTATTTGCTTCCGCCGCTTGATTCAACTGCATCGAACGCCGCAGCTGCGCATTCACACGAGCAACCAATTCCATCGGGTTGAACGGTTTGGTCATATAATCGTCCGCTCCCCTTACGAGTCCTGCGATCTTATCCAGATCAGAGGTTTTGGCACTCAAAAAAATGATAGGCATGGTATGCTGTTCCCGAATTTGTCGAGTGACCTCATAACCGTCCAGCTTGGGCATCATAATATCTAAAATCGCCAAATCAATGGCATGCAGCTGAACAGCTTGAACAGCTTCCAGCCCATTCGAAGCTTTAATAACGTCATAACCCTCTTTGTGCAGATGCAGCTCAACCAGCTCTGCAATTTCCAACTCATCATCAGCTATCAAAATTGTAATTCGTTTCATAGGAACCATCCCTTGTGTATTACTTTGAAATATCAACAAACCCATTGCCGAATACATCTCGCACATCATGAACGGTAATGAACGCATTTTTATCTATCGACTTCACTATTTTTTTGAGCAAACTGACTTCCTGCTTGCTGACGACAATATAGAGAATCTCTCTGGGTTGTTTGGAATAGTAACCATGACCGTACATAACGGTAACGCCTCTGTCCAGCCGCACGTTCACTTGCTCGGCGATCTTATTCTGTTCCTCGGATATGATCGTGACCGCCTTTTTGGGATTAACGCCTTCAATAATAAAATCCATCATCTTGGTGCCCACATAAAGCATAATAATCGTAAGCATCAAGCTTTGGGCCCCAATAATAAAATAGGAAGAGGCTGCTACGATCAGATCCAACATCAGCAAGGAGTAGCTTATATTCCAGTCCAAATACTTATTTGCAATTCTGGCCAGTATCGTCGAACCTGCCGTAGTTCCACCAACCCGTATGATCAAGCCCAGCCCGATACCTGCAAATACCCCGCCAAATATGGCATTCACCAGCAGTTCATTAGAGGAAATGCGCCATCCCTCTGTGACGTACAGAAAAAAGGAATTGAAGACCACAGCAATGATCGTATAAATAATCGTCGTCTTATCCAAAAATTTATAGCCAATCATCAGTAAAAATGCATTCAATATCAAGTTGACCAGTCCCGGGGACCATTGGAACAAGTAAAATAAAATAATCGTTAATCCCGTAACCCCACCCTCACCGAACGTATTGGGAATAATAAAAAGATTAACCGCCAGTGCGAACATCAACGAACCTGTTATAAGAAAAATCATATCTATGCCCTTTTGTTTCATGACAATGCCACCTTTTATATACACGATCCATATGCGAGCGTCCCATACGCGAGAATAGTATACCATATTACGCATTTACGCATTAAATCGACGAATTTTTAGGCTGGCTGTCCGACGATGGAACCCCTTATCTCCCCATCATATCGATGGAAGCATGGGTTGACTAAACATTCTTCATATGATATCTTTAATTTAAGATTATTTATATAAAGATATTATCAATGGGGTGATGCACCATGACGAAGCAGGCCGCGGATGATGATCAAGCTCTTTCACTCAAGCTCTTGGTCGTGTTATCCAAAACCTACAAGAGCCTTATGGATAAGGCTGCCAAGGATATTAAAAACTATGAGTTAACTCCTTCCGAGTTCGGAATTCTGGAGGTATTATCGACCAAAGGCAAAATACCCATTCAACAAATTGGCGAGAAAATTCTAATCACAAGCGGCACAATGACCTATAACCTGGATAAGCTGGAGAAAAAGGGGCTCGTCGAGCGGATCCCTTGCCTTGAAGACCGAAGGGTTGTTTATGCAGACTTGACGGTTGCAGGTAAAGAAATGATGGATCGCATTTTCCCACAGCATGCAGAAAGTATACAGCAAATTATGAATGGCCTTTCACCAGCGCAAAAGCAGGAAACCATTGTGCTGCTCAAACTATTAGGTAAAGGAGTGCATGAATATGACAACAACATTCAGGACCATTGAAGGAACCTATCAGGGTGCACCATTCCATATGGTAGGGGATGGATTTCGTGTATCCAACTACTTTCCATCGGGTAATAACTTCGGACAACGATTCAGCCCGTTTATTCTGATGGACTATAACGCACCGTTTGTTTTTCCACCCAGCAGTAAAACCAAAGGAGTCGGCGCTCATCCTCACAGAGGCTTCGAAACGGTATCTATTGCTTATGATGGTTATGTGGAGCATCATGATAACCATGGCAATCACGGGATCATTGGGCCCGGGGATGTTCAGTGGATGACAGCCGGCTCTGGACTGCTGCATAAGGAATATCATGAAAAGGAATTTTCACAACGCGGCGGCAGCTTTCATTTTATTCAACTGTGGGTTAATCTCCCTCGTGCGAATAAGATGCACCCGCCCCAATATCAGGAATTGCTGAAATCAAATATGGGTAGAGTAGCACTGCCTGATGATGGTGGAGAAGTCCGTATCATTGCCGGCGAGTACAACGGCGTTCGTGGGCCTGCCAGCACCTTCACACCGATCCATTTGTTTGATATTGATTTCAAAGCTAATGGGAGAGCGCAATTCGAGCTTCCCTCCTCGTTCAACACTGCCGCTTTGGTGCTTAGAGGGGAGGCCATAATCAACGAAACCACCATCGCGAGCGAAGGAACCTTTGTGTTATTTGGCAATACTCCCGGTGAGATCGTCATTGAAGGACAAAGTGATGACACACTGGTCATTATCCTAAGCGGGGAGCCCATCGATGAACCTATCTTTCAACAAGGTCCCTTTGTCATGAATAGCCGCGAAGAGATTACTGAAGCTTATCAAGACTTTCAATCAGGCAAAATGGGTAACGCAAATTTCTAACACATCAGGGAAAGCCCTGCTCAGCGGCCATGAGATGACTTCCTGGATTTATCAGGAGTCATCTCTTTTTTATGTTGATCTCTTTTTTATGTTGATCTCTCTTTTCTTTTCATCCACATAATTTGCCATTGAAAGTTCAACATCCACCTTCGACTAGGTTTGTATGATGATCAATGCCCGGGTCATCGACCACAATAACCTCTTCATGTAATCTGGTTTGTGATCGCGGCTAATACCTGTTCCCAATGAAGCTTCATCTGTTCTCTTGTATTGGAACTATCCAGCTTTTCCTGATGAAAGCTAATCGTTGTTTTGTCAGGCTTAGCGGATAGCAAACGAATTTGCAGAGTGGATGGCTGTTCCCAGTCCTTGGTCCCCCATGTCATACGGAGTTGTTGAAACGGCTTAACCACTCGCAGTTGACCTGTAATGCCTTCTTTGGATCGAAAAGATTCCCCCACGTTTAGATGAAGGGATGGCAGATCGCCGAGCCATAATTTCAAGCCCTCAGTAGAGATCAGAAATGCCCAGGCCTGCTCCTGAGAGACAGGAAGCGTTCTTCGAACTCCGACTTGAAAACCTACTGAAGCCGTTTGACCAATAACCTTGTGCGCCCCGGAATACAGCTTATTGTCCAATTACAACACCTCATTCATCGTAGTGGGGATCGATAACCACCAAGCAGCTTCACAGCGGACTCTTTGGTTGGTTACTGTTAACTGACTAACACCTTTTTTTCATCATAATACCATCTTTCACCATTGTAAAATATAGGATGACATCTTTTGTCACAACAATACCGCCATCTCCGTTATATGTACATACCGCAACAAGGAGATGGTTAACATGAAACAATTGACATGCGTTATCGTTGGGGGTGGCTATGCTGGAATTAATGCAATCCAAGCCATTCGCAAAACCTTGGGAGAACATGCAAACACCATAAACCTAAACCTCATATTAATCGACAAGCAGCCCTATCATCTTCGTAAAGTATTGCTATTCAAGCCCGCTGCCGGAGAGATGGACATTACTGTGCCGCTGAAAACCCTTTTCACGGAAGGCGTTCAATTTGTCCAAGGTACGGTAACGATGGTAAAAGGTAAAGAAAGACAGCTGCTGTACCGGAATGAAGAGGATAGCGAGAAGGTATTGAGCTATGACATTCTTGTTCTGGCGGTGGGTAGTCTCGTTCGGCAAGCAGAACCCGAGCAAGGCGGCATCTCTTTGACCGGATTGGACTCAGCTTCGGCTATCCGTGAAGCATGGCTCACGAACCTGCGGCTAGCTGTTCAAGAGCCGCAAGGGGAAGTGCGGCAGCGATTGCTGACTCTAGCCGTCGCCGGAGCAGGGATTAGTGGTATCGAAACATCCGCCGAGCTGTCTTACACGGTGAGGGCAGAAGCGAAGAAGCTTGCCCTTGACCCTAAAGAAGTGAAGATCTACCTGCTGAATGCGCAGAACCGGCTTTTTTCGGAAGGCCCACCCAGGATGGGACGCAAGCTGGAACAGGCTTTATCCGATTGCGGGGTTACTGTCGTTCACGAGCAGAAGGCGCTCCACGAACGGGATGGTCACTTGTCACTGTCTCGCGGCAGCACAATTCCGGTCGGATTGTGTGTCTGGACGCTCGGACTGCTGCCCAACCCCATGCTTCGCAGCATGGGCTTGCCGCTGACGAAGGAAGGGCAGGTCATCGTCGATGCTTCATATCGTGTGAAGGGTGCTGTAGGTGTATACGGCATCGGCGATTGCGCCCACATCGTGGATCCGAACAGTGGTCAAGCCGATCGCTTGACATGTAAGGAAGCGACTGGGCAAGCCGCGCGATTGGGCAAAATCCTGTTAGCCGATTTGAAAGGAACCCCTGCGCCTTCACATAAGAGCTATATGGATTTCTTTTGCATTGGACTCGGGCCGGAACGTGGAATGGTGTGGACCCGCCAATGGGGGCTGGATATTATCCTGACTGGAAAGCTCGGTTGGAAAATTCGCAAGTTTACATGGGATATGGCGAGTCTGTTAAAATAAAGGGAATCCATGACCTGAGAGAAAGGTGTTGAATCCGTGATGGAGGACCTGTACGAAAAGTATAAAGGACTGCTATTTAGGCTTGCTTACCAGTTGACCGGCTCGGCGGCGGACGCCGAGGATATCGTGCAGGACGTATTCGTGAAAGTCCACGACATCCACCCTGAACGATTAGCACATCCCAAAGCGTACTTGTGCAAAATGACAACCAATCGCTGCCTCGATTTGCTGAGATCGGCCCGCTCAAGACGTGAGCTTTATATAGGGCCGTGGCTTCCAGAACCTATCCCGACTTCAGACGAAGATCCATTCGAAGCAGTCATTCACAAAGACTTGCTATCTTACGCCATGCTCGTACTGCTTGAACGTCTGTCTCCGTCAGAACGGGCGGTGTTCGTCCTTCGCGAAGCTCTCTGCTTTGATTATGCTGATATCGCTGGACTGGTAGGCAAAAGCGAAACGAATTGCCGTAAGCTCATCAGTCGCGCCAGAGAAAAGATGGGAATTGCCCAGCATGCTTCAGTTCCCGCTGAAGGAGCAAGGGAGGAATGGGTAGGCCGCTTCTTATCAGCGCTCGAACAAGGCAATGTCCCATCACTGTTGTCCCTGCTCTCTGAGGATATTGTGCTTCTATCCGACGGAGGTGGCAAAGTCTTAGCCGCTGTTCATCCTATAGTTACACGCGACCGCGTAGCCCGCTTCCTGTTCGGCCTCATCCGCCAAGCCGCACAAGACGAAGTGAGCTTTCAAGTGGAGGTTCGACCCTTGAACGGCCAGACCGGGTTTGTAATTCGAACGGGAGAACACATTGACACCGTTGGCTTTCTGCACATTGAACACCATACGATTCGTAGTGTCTACTTCATTAGAAACCCCGACAAGCTGAGGTTCATCAAGGCAAGTGATAAATAACCAATGGATACTTCATAGATACGATTAATCATGCTGTATTCAACTGCCTATGAGGAAGCCCTTTATGATGTCGAAATCCATTGCTGATATTCGTATTCCTGACAGTAAGCTGGCGATTGGCGCGGCTGAATTGCTTCGTAAGCATGGTGATACCCTATTATGGAACCATTCTCACCGTGTCTATCTTTACGGAGCTCCTCAAGGCCAGAATGCGGGAGTCAAATTCGATCCCGAGCTTCTTTATATTAGCGTACTGTTTCATGACTTGGGGCTTACCCCCAAATATAGCAGCCCTGACAAACATTTTGAAATCGACGGGGCCAATGCAGCCAGAAGCTATCTTCAGCAGCACGGAGTTCCCGATGAATCGATTCGACTTGTATGGGATGCTATCGCCCTGCATACGACCATCGGGGTTGCCCAGTATTAAGAGCCCGAAGTGGCGTTAATCTATTCAGGAGTAGGCTATGATGTGATGGGTGAAAACTTTGGCAGCATCTCGGAGGACATACGTGAGAAGGTGGTTGTTGCTTTCCCGCGTGATAATTTTAAAACAAAAATATTGCCAGCATTCCTTGAAGGCTTTAAACATAAGCCGGAAACGATATTCGGGAATACATGATCAAAATCAAAAATCCCTCTTTCCACAGACAAATCGGAGTGGTCCATCACAAGGAAAAATATATGGGTTACGCTGCTCGTGAATTCATCGATTTATTAAAGAAAACGACAGAAGCTTATCATTTGCTGCTTCCATCGACGTGACCTTTACAGTAGGCTTCCTCCAGCTTAAAATAGCAAAAGCCCAGTACCTTAATAGATACCGGGCTGCGAATTTAGGATTTAAACAAATCGACATGAATTTTCACTACGGCCTTCTTGATTTTCGTTTGCTGCCCCTGCCCCATGCCGGGTCTATGAATATCATTTGGGAAAAAGACGGCATACATTCCAGGCTTGAGCTGGAGCAACAGCTCGTCCGGCGAAGGCTCATACAACGCGTAATCCTGTTCACTGTCATAAGGCTTTACGATTTCAACATCGTCCCGAAGTGCAAACCAGCCGATCGTCTCTTCGCCTTCGATCAGGTAATGGATGTCGATATACAATTCATGTTTCTCCGCAAGCTGCTCTTGCATGGGTTTGGTATCGAATTCCATAATCGTCGCATATATCTGGTCACCCTTGATTTCAATTCGTCCTGTATCGGAATTTTGTTTGAGGATTGTATTCAGTTGCTCTATCGCCGATACGATAATCTTATGCTCGAAGGTGGCTTGATTTTCCCATAATGACATTGAACCTATAATCATAACTGATTCCTCCAATTGCGTATCTCAGACAGCATTTCATTCAGTAATGGCACATTATCAAAGCAATTTAACAGTCACGGACGCAGCCGTGCTTTCCTTATTTCTAATGGACTCCTCATAATCCCTTTTGAAATATTCAACATAGAGGAGATCCAGCAAATAGAGCTGTGATATTTTCGCAGATAAGGAACCGCCCTGCAAAGGGCCTTCGTTCGCACCGCACAGCAGCGTAAGGTCCGAATAGGAAGTGAGCGGGGACTTCTCGAATCTGGTAATGGAAATGATTGTCGCGCCGCGTTCTTTTACCTTTTTGGCCACCTCGATGGTATCCTTGGTAGAGCCGGAATATGAAATAATCACGGCAACATCCCGTTTGGTCATTAACGCCGCCGACATCATCTGAAGATGCGAATCGATCGTACATTCCGTTTTGTTGGTGATGCGCATAAACTTGATTTTTGCTTCCATAGCCGTCATTAACGAAGAGCCGACACCAAAAAAGATGACCCGCTCCGCTTTAAGCAGATGGTCTATGGCTTGATCCATTTTGGCGATATCGATTAAATTAAACGTTTCGTTGAGCGCACTTATATTCGTTGCCAGCACCTTGGAAGCCACCTGATCGATCGTATCATTCATCAGAACCTTGTCCGTGAGCTGCGGAATTTCATTCTCCACCGTGATGCTATGTGCCAGTGCAATCTTGAAATCCTGATACCCTTTATAGCTTAAGGACCTGCAAAACCTGAATATACTGGATTCACCCACTCCACAGACATCCGCAAGGTCGGTAATGGACATGTATACCACACTTTTCGCATTTTCCAGGACATGGTCCGCTACTTTTTTTTCCGTATTCGTCAGGTTATTGTACTTGGAATGTATCGTAGTAAAAATATTGACTGCACGCACCCTATCACCTCTTTTAATCCTCAGGATTCAGACGCTCGGGGCTTCAGGGATTACAGCTGCGCGACATTCATCGTAAAAATAGTGATGCCGCACCTAATAAGCCAGCCTTGTTCCCAAGTGATGCCTTAACTATCTTCACGTCCGAGAAACTCTCCATAATTAAATCCTTGGTTTGTACCTCGACTAGACGAACCAGCTCATCCTGCTCCATCACTCCGCCACCAACAATAATAGCCGATGGATTAAAAATATGAATGAGTGATGCTAAACCAACGGCTACCTCGGCCGTCCAGGCGTGTACAATTTGCTGCAGCTTATCGTTGCCTGTTCTTATTTTATCAAATAAAACTTTCCCGTCCACACATTCCGGATCTGCTTGCTTGGCCATTCGGATTAAGGCTGCCGTTGAGGCTGAGGTTTCATAGTAAGGTTTACTTGCTCCGCCGTTCATTTCCGGTAACGGACGCGTAAAGATATGCCCAAACTCCGCGGCCACACCGTTCGCTCCACGGTATATCTGATGATTAATAACAATAGCACCGCCGATCCCTGTACCAAAAGTAAGACATAAGAAATCTTCAAACGATTTGGCTGCACCAAAGTAAGCTTCTCCGAGCGCGGCGGCATTGACATCATTTTCTACCTTAACCGGCGTGTGAAATCGATTTTGCAGCGTCTCACTAATCTTCATCCCTGTGTAATTGGGAATGTTTTCGTTTGCATAAACAATATAACCTTCTTCGGTATTTACTTGTCCAGCCGTACTGATGGCAATAGCATCGTAGTCAGCATACGCTGACAGCTGGGCAAGCAAATTATCCATTACATGAGGGCCTCCCAAATGGCTTTCCGTAGCATATTCCTTAAATTCGACGATAAGTCCTCGTTCATCGCAAATGCCCATCTTGGTATTGGTTCCGCCGATATCCGCCGCTAATATTTTCATAGCCATCGGTTATTGAACAGCCTTGATGAATTTTTTCGTGATTTCCATGGGTCTTGTAATGGCCGACCCCACCACTGCCGAATAAATACCCAAGTCAAATAATCTTTTCAATTCCTCAGGTGTCGAAATGCCACCCTCTGCAATGATTGGAACGGATAACGTATTTACGAGCTTCTCGACCAATTCAAAATCAGGCAAGGACCTGTCCTTCGTCGCTTTCGTATAACCGCTTAATGTAGTTCCTACAGTGTCAAATCCAAGCTCAACAGCCATAATCGCTTCGTCGTAAGTTGAGCAATCTGCCATAAAGAGCTGGTCTTTATACTTCTCTCTTACTTGCGAAAACAGCTCTGACAGCGTCAAGCCATCCGGTCTCGGGCGATCCGTCGCATCGATCGCGATCATATCTACGCCTTCATGGCATAGCGCATCGATTTCCTTCATGGTAGGTGTAATAAATACTTCCGATCCTTCGTAAACTCGTTTAATGATCCCGATGATCGGTAAATCCACATGCTTTTTGATTTCCTTAATATCGTCCACGCTGTTAGCTCGAATTCCCGAAGCTCCGCCCAAATAAGCCGCATACGCCATTCTTCCCATAATAAATGGGCTATGCAGCGGTTCTTCAGGCAAGGCTTGACAAGAAACGACCACTTTTCTTTTTATCATATCGAGTATATTTCTGTTTGTATACATCTGCTTCCAACTCCACACCTATAAATTTATTCCTTGACTGCACCAGCCGTCATTCCTTGGGTAAAGTAACGTTGGAATAACACAAAAATTAATAGCATCGGAATTGCGGCAACAGTAGCGCCCGTCATTTTATATGCAAAATTCGGATTTAGATCCTGCATCAACGTTGCGGTACCCACCATCAAGGTTTTCATATTTTTCTCTTGCCCTACGACAGATTGCCATAAGTAATCGTTCCATACTTGAACGAAATTTAATATAAACAACGCCCCGATGCCAGGTTTGACAATGGGCAGCATGATTTGCATGAAGGTTTTCCATTCCCCGGCCCCATCAATTCTTGCCGCTTCTCTTAATGCATTCGGAGTCGCATCGAAAAAACCCTTTAATAAAAATACACCAAAGGCAGTAGCGACGTTCGGCCATATCATCCCGCTGTAGCTGTTGACCATCCCGAATTGCTGCGTAATCCGAAATAAAGGCACAATCATAATTTCTTTAGGAATCATCAAGCTCGCGATGAAAATAATGAATATGGTATCTTTACCTTTAAACGTAAGTTTTGAGAAAGCGTAAGCGGCCATCGCCCCTACGGCGATAACAAGGACTGTGGTAACACCTGAAACAAATATGCTGTTGAATGCCCATCTTAAAGCCGGCTGGCTTTTAAACACATCCACATAGTTGGAGAAAGTAATGGTTGTAGGCCACCAATCGGGCGGCATCTTCACAACATCCGAGCTGTTTTTTAGAGAACTTGTTATTAACCAATACAAAGGAAATAAATTGAAGAGTGCAAGGAGAAAGATGATCACATTCGATATAATATCAAATTTCTCCAACTTCTTTTTATTTGTTGTCTTCGCCATGCTGACTCCCCCCTTACTTATCCTTAATCAAGCTTCTTAACTGCGGCAACGATAACAACAACGTAATCACAAACATAATGACCCCTACCGCAGAAGCCACACCAAGTTGATTAAATTTAAAGGCGTTATTATAAAGATAGTACATCAATGTCACTGAGGAGTTATTCGGTCCCCCGCCTGTTAAGAGCTGGATAACAACGAATATTTTCAAAACCCCGATGATGTTGATGATCACAATATATAGGGTCGTGGATTGAACAGAAGGAATCAGGATTTTGAAAATAACTTGCCATCTGCTGGCGCCGTCCACTTCCGCAGCTTCAAACAGATCTTTAGGAACGCCGAGCATCGCGGCGATATACAGGATAATCGCTTGCCCAACATTTGTAGCGAATGTTACGAATATAATAACCGGCATAACCGTTGTTGATTTCCCAAGGAGATTAACCGTACCTAAACCCATTTCCTTAGAAAAATAAGAAATAAGTCCATTAGCAGGATTCAGCAAAAAGCTCCACACCATGCTCATGACGACCATGGATACCATTACGGGTACATAATAGCTTCCTCTAATGAATGAGACGTACTTAGCATTTTTATCGAATACAGCAGAAGCTACAAACATTGCAAATCCAACCGTCAATATGACGATGAACACAACGAACACAATTGTATTGAAGAGCGCTTTAAAAAATACAGGATCGTTAAACAGCGTTACGTAATTGTCCAGTCCAACAAACTTCTCACTTTGATAAGTGATCCGATACATGCTAAGCCTTATACCTTCAATAATCGGATACACCAAAAAAATTAGGAAAATCAGCATCTGCGGAGAAATAAACAAATACCCGGTGATATTATCTTTGATGGATTGATTACGAATTCTCATATCGTTGGACCTTTCTAATTACCAGCCTTAGGACCCTCGTTGATCCCAAGGCTACTAATCAATTATTTATTTTTTTTGGTAAATCACCGAATCTGCTTTATTGGTTTGAATGACCTTGTTCCCTTTAGACTGATAATCCTTCACGACCTGTTCAGGTGTTTTGGCTCCCATATACAAAGCTTGAAGCTCTGGATACAAAACTTCTCTTAGTTGGCTGTATCCCGGAACATTGCCAGTGAAATTAAACAAATATTTGGAATTCGCATCGTAAGCTGCAAAGAGCGGCTTCTCTTTCTCAAATTGCTTAGCAACGGAGCTTCTTACAGGAATGCCGTTCTTGGAGGATTTCACCAATTCCGGATCGGTGGAGAAGAATTTAACAAAATCTTTTGCCACTTCGACCTTGGTCTGATCTTTATTTTGGAATACAGTGGCTCCAGCCACATACGTGAAGGATAGCGGGTCTCCGCTTTCAGACGGAATGTTGGCAAGTCTTGCATCAAACTTCGTCGTTTTGCCGCTAGCCATATCCGTTTTCGCATTGTTGAACAAGATCGGATTCGTGAAGCTAATCGCAAGCTGCTGATTCAAGAACATCCCGTTAGCATCATTGGATGACACCGATTCAGGACCTGGATTCGTATAACCCGCGTCTTTGATTTTCTTCAACCACGCTGCAGCCTTAGCACCCTTTGCATCATCGAGAACAATATTCCCCTGGTCATCAAAGAACTTGTTTCCAAACATTCTCATATAAGCAAGGTTCCATGTATCGCCTTGGTTATTCACAGCGAATAAAGACATCGGGTAAGCATTGGAATACTTATCTTTCGGCAGGTTGTCTTTAAGACCTTTCAAAATTTGTTCGTATTCATCTAAAGTCCATGTTTTAATATCATTTTCTCCGCCGACGAACTTCTCCAAGCCTGCGGCTTTAAACATATCGGCGTTGTACACCAAGGTCCCGGGACTATGTTGGAACGGATACATATAAATATCTTTTCCGAAGGTAACTGCATCCCAAAAGGTTTTAGGAATATCGCTTTTGGCTGCGTCATCCACAATGTCGGTCAACGGTACCAAAGCACCACGGTGGACATAATCGCCCATTGTAAAAACACCTTCATAAAATACATCCGGAGCCGTACCGCTGCTCAAATTAACGTTGAGAAGCTGATCACGCTGATCTCCGGCGATAACTTCCACCTTGATTGTTGTATCATACTTCTTGTATTGTTTCGTAAATTTATCAGCTGCGTATTTCAAAAAACTGTCATAGTCGGCGCCTGGTTCCGTAGCATCCAAGACACCTTTCCACTGAGGAGTCAGCCAAACCTTAAGCTCTACTTTTTTACCAGTAGAAGTCGATCCCGCATTGGTACCGGTTCCACTATTAGCTTCGTTATTGCCGCCTGAACAGCCAGCAATAACCGAAGTCAACATCATCAACGCGCCAGTAGCAGCAAGTAGGCGTTTTCTTTTCATGTATACATCTACCTCTCATTTAAAATACTTGTGATTTGACCCCGCACAAATTTCGCCATTTGACGATGCCCATCCTTATCCAGATGCATATAATCAATTTCATTCATGACAACCTCTGCTTTGGAATCGGCAAAATGAATGTCCGTTCCCTTCAGCAGATCGTTCAGATGTTCTGCGAGCTCCAACGATTTTTGACTGCAATGAGTTCCCATTGATTTGCCTATTGAGGTGTCCACATACTTCTCACCTATTGGAGGCGGGGCAATTACCAGCACCTCTGGAGATTTACCATCTATACCTGACGTAGTTCCTCTAGCTTTCTTCGCCAGTCGAACAATGCCTTGAGCAATATTATAAGAAGTCAAATGAAAGCGAGCTTTCGTGTCGTTGGTTCCGAGCATGATGACAACCAAATCCAAGGGTGAATGCGACATCAGACATGGACACAGATAGGATAGTCCTGACAAGCCTTCGAACAAGGGATCTTCATTTACACTCGTTCTACCGCTGAGGCCCTCTTCGATAATACGGCATGAGCTGCCAAGCTCAGCGGCTAGAAGCCCCGTCCATCTTGTCGCTTCATCGAACCTAACGTCCGTTTCGGCGTTGTAGCCCCAAGTGTTCGAGTCCCCGAAGCATACAATCGTCTTTTTCGTTAATGACCTCATTAGCAATAGCGTTGAATGGCCTGATCGATCATCACAATAATCTCATCGATTGGACCTGAATCCTCGCTGGAAATGCCTTCGAGTGGCGCTCTTACACTACCTACATTTACGCCTCTTCTATTGAGTATTTCTTTGATCACGGCGTACATCGACCCATTCTGTGAGCACAATGCAATAATGATGTCGTTGATATCGCTCTGGATGTGCTTGGCTTCCTCAAACTTGCCTTGCAGGATGAATTGATTAGCCTGGAGGAATAGCTCCGGCATTGCTGCATAGGTGCCGCCAATCCCGCCATCAGCGCCCATGATTCTTCCAGCCACATACTGTTCATCCGGGCCGTTGAATACGATAACATCGTCTCCGCCTGTTTTTTTGAATCGTTCAATATCCATCGTCGGCATCGAGGAATTTTTGACGCCAATCACCTTTTTGTTAGCGAGCAGCTTCTCGAACAAGGATGTCGTTAACGTGTAGCCCGTAGTTTGCGGAATGTTATAAATAATAAAGTCCAGAGGCGTTGCTTCGATAATATCCGTCCAATATTTAAATACAGAACGATCGGGAAGCTTGAAATAAATCGGTGGTATGGCAGATAAAGCATCGTATCCCAAAGCTGCCGCATGCTTGGCCAATTCAATACTGTCTCTCGTAGAAGGTGCTCCCACATGAGCGATGAGCGTCATTTTACCTTTCAAATGATTCGCTACATAGCTAAGTACCGCTTTGCGTTCGTCCAGGCTTTGGTAGATGCACTCGCCGGAGCTTCCTCCGACATAGACCCCCTGGACCTTTTTTTCGTACAAATAATCACACAGAGCTTGGGTTCTGGCTTCTGAGATATCTCCTTGATCGTCATAGCATGCATAAAAGGCCGGTATAATTCCATGGAACTTTTCTAATTTCAATGAATTCCCCTCCTGTAGTTTTTATAATGTGAGCATAAATAACATATCACAATTTTTTGAGTCTGTAAATTAATTTCACCAATAAATATATTATGAAAATTATTTCCTCCTAATTAAAACCTCTTGATGTAAATTCTCGGTAACGGATTTCCGGGAAAGGCATTATTTCGCCTGATTTATCCCTTATTATGGATCATTCATTCCATCCCTATGCAGCATTCCAATAGGAAAAAGCCCTTCAAATTAAAGGGCCTCCAATACTTACCTGTTCTGTTGGGTTCAGCTGATTTTATATTTTTTTGACAAATTCGGATTTTAATTTCATAGCTCCAAAGCTATCAATTTTGCAATCAATATCGTGATCCCCATCAACTAGACGTATGTTTTTGACTCGTGTTCCTATTTTGATGACGGATGAGCTTCCTTTTACTTTCAAATCCTTGATGACCGTTACCGAATCACCATCGTTCAAGATATTACCATTTGCATCTTTAACAATCCTTTTATCTTCACTATGTTCGGACTCCGATTCTAAAGTCCATTCATGCGCACATTCCGGGCAAATCAATAAACTTCCATCCTCGTACGTATATTCGGACTGACATGCTGGGCAATTTGGTAAATTAGACATGATTGGGTGTGCTCCATTCCTTATTTTGATAGATTTAATATCCCTGTTCCCGATTATACACGAGTATGTTCGGCATCCTGCTCAAGTTGATTCCTCCATGATGAATTGATGTCTGTTCATGATAGCATACTTTTATGGTTACATGGATGACCTTGCGATTGGGGAACAAGCCCTCTGTGGCATACCCTAAGATTTTACTATACAATTACCATAAATCAATCTAACTGTGTGGTGAAACGATTTGTTCAAACTCTTATTAATCGAAGATGACACAACGCTGTTTACTGAGATCAAGGATCGATTGTCGCAGTGGTCCTATGATGTATATGGGATTACGGATTTCAGTAAGGTCATTCAGGAATTCACAGAGATCAAACCCGATCTGGTCATTATTGATATTCAACTACCAAAATTCGACGGCTTTCATTGGTGTAGAATGATTCGGTCCCATTCGAATATTCCGATTATATTCCTGTCCTCTCGCGATCACCCAACGGATATCGTCATGTCCATGCAGCTGGGCGCAGACGATTATATGCAAAAGCCCTTTCATTTTGATGTGCTTATTGCCAAAATACAAGCGATACTTCGACGTGTATACAACTACAATACAGACCCCGTCGAGCTCAAATCGTGGTGCGGCGCAGCTGTGGATTATGAGAAAAATGTAGTATCCAATGAAGCAGGCTCGATTGAGCTAACCAAAAACGAAATTTTCATATTAAAGCTGCTTATCGAGAAGAAGAATAAGATCGTAAGCCGGGATGAGCTCATCAACAGCTTGTGGGAGGATAAACGTTTTATAAGCGATAACACCCTTACTGTCAATGTAAATCGTCTGCGTAAAAGGCTGGATGAGCTTGACCTGGGACGCTTTATTGAGACGAAGGTCGGGCAAGGTTATATGGCTACTGAAGAGGCGAATTCGTTTGATTAAAACGTATCTCATCGAAAGACGCAGCTGGATTCTGCTTTTTATATGCCAGCAGCTGCTGATCCTCTTCGTCGCTTATATGGATCCGACCATCCCGCTCCCATCCATCCTCTATATGGTGTTTTTATCGATGATCGTGTTTACAGTCTTTTTGATGTTTCGTTATCATACTGAGACCCGTTTCTATAAAAGCCTGGAAGAACGGGACAACAATCTCGATTTAACAAGTATCGCCAGTCCGGAAAGTCCATTCGAGAAAATTATTGATACCAGTATGACGAACCAAATCGAGCTCCTGAAAAGGACCGCTTCACAGAACCTGATCACTCTGGAGGAAGAAAAGGATGACTTGTTAGCCTGGATTCATGAGGTTAAAACGCCGCTGACAGCGATGCACCTCATGATTGATCGCTTGGACGACGACATGATGAAAACACATTTAACTTATGAATGGCTGCGCATTCATCTTCTGCTCGACCAGCAGCTCCACCAAAGACGCATTCCGTTTATAGAAAATGATTTGTTTATCGAGCACACCGATCTGGAAACGATTATTTTCAACGAAATCAGAACGCTGCAGTCGTGGTGTATTCAAAAGGGGATCGGCTTTGACATTCAGTTAGAAGCAGCGGAGGTGCTTAGTGATGCCAAATGGCTGGCCTTTATCCTCAGACAGCTCTTAACCAATGCCGTGAAATACAGCTCAGCATCCGACATCATCGTCAGAAGCTATCAGCGAACGGATCAAATCCTCGTCGAGGTGCAGGATAGTGGACGTGGCATTGACCCCAAGGATC
The DNA here is from genome assembly GCF_038000305.1 of Paenibacillus sp. FSL H8-0034. Classification (NCBI taxonomy): domain Bacteria; kingdom Bacillati; phylum Bacillota; class Bacilli; order Caryophanales; family Paenibacillaceae; genus Paenibacillus; species Paenibacillus sp. FSL H8-0034. Next base: position 391,336 of record NZ_JBBOBS010000001.1, on the reverse strand, counting down.
TGCCGCGCATATTCGATAAAGGGTTTACCTCCACAGCCATGCATCAAGACCATGCCGCAACAGGCATGGGGTTATATCTAGCCCACAAGGCAGCACAGTCGCTGCTCATCCATATCCAGGTACAATCTGTGGTGGGAGAAGGAACAACGTTCACCTTAACGTTTCCACAAAAAAATGAATTTGTTCGGATCACAGGCGTGTGACAACAATGTCACATGCTTTGTTGTTTTGTTCGGTCAATCGGAGGATAAGAAAGGCAGACTCTCTTATAATAAGACCAATGAGACAAGGGAGTGTATTGATATGATTATTTTGGAAGCTAATAAAATTCACAAAAGCTATGGCAATAAATCGAATCAGCAATCCGTATTAAGCGGTCTGGATTTACGGATTGAGAAAGGTGAATTCGTCAGTATCATGGGCGCATCCGGCTCAGGTAAAACGACATTGCTTAACGTTCTCTCATCGATTGATAAGATCAGCAGCGGCACCATTAAGATTGAAGGCATCGAAATTTCGGGCATGAAGGAAAAGCAGTTAGCCGAATTTCGTAAAAATCATTTGGGCTTTATTTTTCAGGAATACAACTTATTAGATACGCTGACCGTCAAGGAAAATATCCTTCTGCCGTTATCCATCACCAAGACATCCAAACAAGCAGCCGAGCAGCGATTCCAAGCCCTTGCGACAGAACTGGGGATAGTGGATCTGCACAATAAGTATCCGAACGAAATTTCCGGCGGGCAAAAACAGCGTACCTCGGCTGCACGGGCTTTTATTCACGAGCCCAGCCTTATTTTTGCTGACGAACCGACAGGTGCACTGGATTCCAAATCCGCTTCGGATTTATTAAATAAGCTGAGCGAATTAAATCAGACAAGAAAGGCTACCATTATTATGGTAACTCACGATCCGGTAGCAGCCAGTTATTGCAGTCGAGTCATCTTTATCAAGGATGGGCAAATTTATACACAGCTCAATAAAGGGGAAGAAACGAGACAAACGTTCTTTAAAGATATCATGAAAACCCAGGGTGTATTAGGCGGGGTGCAGAATGAGTATTAATCAGCTCATGCTTCGCAATCTGAAAAAGAATTTGAAAAATTATTACCTGTATGTATTTGCCTTAATCTTCAGTGCCGCGCTTTATTTCGCCTTTGTCACCTTACAATATGACCCCTCGATGGAGCAATTAGAAGGGTCTATTAAAGGGGCCGCGGCCATTAAAGCAGCATCTATCTTGCTTGTCGCCATTGTTTTCATCTTTCTTTTATATGCCAACAACATCTTTATCAAACGACGCAGTAAAGAAATTGGCTTGTTCCAACTTATAGGGATGACCAAAAACAGGATATTTTGGATCTTAACAGCCGAGAATTTTATCCTTTATTTTGGATCCTTACTGTTAGGAATCTTTGGAGGGTTTTCCGTTTCCAAATTAATTATTATGATTCTCTTTAAAACGATAGGTGTCGATGCTATCGCAGCCCTGTATTTTTCTTACCAGGCACTTATTCAGACACTGATTGTATTTTTTATCATTTATCTCTTCATCATGCTAATGAATTATACGTTCATCCAAAGACAAAGTATTTTATCTCTATTTAGAGTGACCTCCCTGACAGAAGGCAAATTAAAAAAAGTGTCCCTCCTTGAAATGATTATCGGAATGCTTGGGATCATTCTGATCCTTGTTGGCTATTATCTATCTTCCAAATTATTCGGTGGAGACTTCACTACAATGAATCAGCTCTTCTCGGCGATGATTGTTATTCTCGGGTCCGTTATATTCGGGACTTATCTTTTTTATAAAGGTTCTGTCAGCTTTATATTTAATATCATTCGAAAAAAGAAACAAGGTTATTTAAACATTAATGAGGTATTGTCGCTTTCCTCTATTATGTTCAGAATGAAATCGAATGCTGTGTTATTAACCATCATTACAACCGTATCCGGGCTTGCCATTGGTTTATTGTCGTTAAGCTACATTTCGTATTACTCCGCTGAAAAGTCGGCTGAATTGTATGTTCCTGCAGATTTCTCAATCACCAATACCCAGGATGCAGAGAAATTTAAAAAAGCATTAACTGCCAATCATATTGGGTACACAGACAAAACCGTTGATGTCCTACAGGTAGCCGTTAATACAGAGAAAATCATGGACACCAATCTAAAAGAAATGAATGCAAAGTTTGACCCGAAAGTCATGACCCTACCTGTTATTAGTGAGCGTGCCGTCGACAATATCCAGCTGTCCGCTGATGAGACGCTTTTCACAGACTCCAGTGGCATGCTGCAGAAATTCATGCCCATGAAGGACGCTGGAGCTATTGAATTGAAGGGCCAGCATGAGGTCATTCCACAGCAATATAAACGGCTCCATATCGATGCTCCTATATCGGGTTATTTCACGAGCGGCGGCTTGCCCGTTGCCATTGTAGACGAAGCCATATTTGAGCGCTTGAAAAAAGATCTCAATCCAGCCATTCAAATAGCCTCTTCCGTGTATATCGGCATTGAGATTCAAGATAAGGCTATGGTTAAAGCAGCGAATGCTCTGTTTAACGAGATGAGCTTTGACGATAACAATGCCTTCGATTCGCAACTCGGAATGAGCCACCGTCAGAAACAAAATATGGGACTGATCATGTTTATTGTTGCCTTCCTCGGACTGACCTTTTTGATTACATCCGGCTGCATTCTATATTTTAAACAAATGGATGAAAGTGAAGATGAAAGGTCGAGTTATACGATTCTAAGAAAGCTTGGCTTCACGCAGAACGATTTATTACAGGGCATTCGGGCCAAGCAGGTCTTTAATTTTGGAATCCCCTTGATCGTAGGGCTGCTCCACAGTTATTTTGCCGTCCAATCCGGCTGGTTCTTTTTTGGCTCTGAGCTCTGGACTCCGATGATTATAGTCATGATCCTCTATGCAGCGCTGTACTCGATTTTTGGGATACTGTCCGTATTTTATTACAAAAAGGTGATTAAAGAGGCACTTTAATAAAAATGACACAAACCCCAGACCCTAAGGCTCTGGGGTTTGTGTCGTTCAATTCGGTATCTTAATAAAGGAAATAGAGGAATAAACACGATTTATGTAGAATTTCCTTGTATGATGATGCGAATATACAATAAAACCACGCTAACCTATATAGCCATAATTCTATTATTTCTTACCATTCTCCTCGGCCTGCGATGGGCTTGGTCCGAAACCTTCTCGACATCGGAGCACCCTCCTATTGTCCAAGGTGTACTCGACATGCGCGGTATGGACTTAACGAATTCCCCTACAATCCCGTTAAATGGTGAATGGGCGTTTTACCCTGCTAAACTGGTTTCTCATCAGGATGTGCGGTTGGTAGAGAACGAATCGCGTTATATTCAGGTTCCGGGAGACTGGAGCAGTGCCCTGACGAATGGATCCGGTTCGTCGTATGGGTACGGAACGTATCGATTGCGTCTTTTAATCGATCCACTGGAGCAGCCTGTCGCTTTTTGGCTTCAAGGAATCCAAGCTGCATCTGCTGTCGAGATCAATGGGCTGGTTGAGGCCAGTATTGGAAAGCCTGCCGACAACGCTCGGGACTACAGACCGAGAAAAGTCTCTTACACAGCCTCCTACTCGGTGGAAGGCACTCAAGAGATTGAACTACTCATACGAGTAGCTAACTTCGACGATCCCTACAACGGCGGTATTCTGCGCACCATTCGCTTTGGCTCTCAGGCAGCGATTGACTACGTGCGTTGGTATTCCATCGGTTTTCAGCTGGTTTCGTTTATTATTTTGCTGCTTCACGGTTTATACGCAAGTCTTCTCTATTTATTTAATCCTCAAGAAAAGGCTTTGTTGTTTGTCGGTCTGTTAACGCTGGCGGTTGGAGTTTCGGTTGTGGTCGGGCATGATAACCTGCTCTTATTATGGCTGCCGATTAATTATACGTGGGCACTGAAAATCAAGCTGCTCTCCCTGATGTGGCAAACCTATTTTATTCTTCTTGTGTTCAGAAGGTTCGCTTCGGCACCTCCACACAACAAGTGGTTGCGAGCATACACGGTAGTGCTCATTTCTTATTCAGGATTATTATTGGCCGCATCGGCTCCACTGGTGAATGGGATGGTTGAGCTCAAGATATTCGCCATTTTCTATTTATTACCTTTTATTTGGTTTGTTTATACAATAGGAACCATGATCTTCAGGAGGCCAGCCGACAACGACACCGTTTACTTGCTGTTATCAGCATCTGGCATTGTGTCTAATTTTCTGTGGAGCTTATGGGATTCTATCCGAGAGTTTACGATCGTTTACTATCCAATGGATATCATAGCCGCCATTATTGGATTTTCTACTTATTGGTTTAAGCAATACTTCCGCCATTCCAAGGAAAATACCAAGCTTAACGAGCAGCTGCAAAAGGCGGATAAGCTGAAAGATCAATTCCTCGCCAATACGTCGCATGAACTGAGAACGCCGCTGCACGGCATTATGAATATCGCTCAAACCGTTGCAACTAAAGAGAAAGCTACTATGAATGAGCAAAGCCTTAAAGACATGGAGCTGCTCATCACTATAAGCCGCCGCATGTCGCACATGCTCGGTGATCTTCTCGATGTCGCTCGGCTCCAGGAACACCGCATCGTCCTGCAGCAAGAGCCCCTGCAGATTCAATCTATCGTTCCCGGCATCGTGGGTATGCTCAGATTTATGATAGATGGCAAGCCTATCCAACTACATATAAATATTGCAGAATCGTTGCCCCCGGTTATGGCCGATGAGAAAAGACTCGTGCAAATTTTGTATAATTTATTGCATAACGCTCTCAAATATACGGAGGAAGGACAGATCTCCGTTTCTACCGAGATGCGGGACGAGCATGTCCTCATCCATGTCTCCGACACCGGCGTCGGCATGGACGGGGAAACACAGGTACGGGCGTTTCTTCCTTATGAACAAGGTACCTATGGAATAAGCGATGGGAGGGGCATCGGACTCGGTTTAAGCATATGCAAACAGCTGGTGGAATTGCACGGCGGCGCATTGACTGTTCGCTCCGAGCTGGGTAAGGGCTCCGTATTCAGCTTTGATCTGCCGTTAGCGAACATGTCGAATCTCTCTTTGTCGCAGCAATCTCCTCCTCTCCGCCAACTAGCGGATCGAATTGAAGCCGGTCCCGCAGGCTTTGTTTTTCCAGACACCGCAATCGGTGAATTGGCAGCTTCCGTACTGATCCCGCCGCTATTGAATGACGGTATGATGAACATACTTGCTGTTGATGATGACCCTGTCAATCTGAGTGTGCTTACAGGTATTCTTTCCGCAGAGCCCTATGCCATTACGACAGCTACATCAGCACGCGAGGTGTTGGAATTACTCGGTACCAGGCCATGGGATCTCTTGATTGCCGATGTCATGATGCCGCATATGTCCGGCTACGAGTTGACGCAGAGAGTCCGGGAGCATTACTCCGTATCGGAGCTTCCGGTATTGCTGTTGACTGCACGCAGTCAGCCTGCTGACATTTACACCGGATTTTTGTCGGGAGCCAACGATTATGTGACCAAGCCAGTGGACGCGCTGGAGCTCCAATACCGAATCCGGGCACTGATCACGCTGAAGCAATCCATCCATGAACGTTCACGCATGGAAGCCGCCTACCTACAGGCACAAATTCATCCTCATTTTTTATTCAATACACTGAATTCGATTATGGCGCTTAGTGAGATAGACACGGAAAAAATGCGAGATCTCGGTGAGGCCTTTGCCTCCTTTTTACGGATCAGCTTTGATTTTCTAAGTACGGGGGAACAGGTCGAGCTTTCCCGTGAGCTGGAGCTTGCCGAAGCCTATTTGTATATTGAAAAAGTACGCTTTGAGGACAGGCTGTCCATCGTATGGGAGGTGGAGCCCTGCATCAACTTGCTTCTTCCCCCGCTTTCCTTACAGCCGCTGATTGAAAATGCGGTCAAGCACGGCGTCCTGAGTCAAAACAAAGGCGGCACAGTTCATATTCGGATCACCTGCCAAGACAGTTTCACGCTGATTGAAGTACAAGATGATGGCAGGGGGATGGAACAAGAACAGGCTAATCAACTGTTGAGTCCAACAATGAAGGGAAAGAGGGGAATTGGACTTTCCAATACGAATCGACGATTGATACAATTATACGGTAAGGGCTTGTCTATTCGCAGTAAGCCCTATGAAGGTACTACCGTTTCCTTTGCTATTCCGAATAACCATAGTAAGACGAATTATTGAATCGGCAAGAACCTTAATTACTCGGTTTCTGCCGATTGAGCCGTATCATAGCCTGTTTCTGAAATCAAGTCTCTCGGGCTCTCAACCCAATGAGTCAAAAATATCTCTTGCTCTACGGGACATCATTGATATTGTTCATATAGCTTTTGTATAACCAAGGATGGCTGCAGGCCGAGTTCCTGGTGCAGCAATTGTGTATGGCGCTCATAATAGCGATGCAGGGATTGACGATCGCCCATAGCCCCTACGATATTCAGCAGAAGAAGATTGGACTCCTCGTCAAATTCATTGTGGGATACCATTTTTCTCGCAATATGTACTGCTTCTCGATATCTCTGCTGGGCTAGCAGCCAGCTTGCGAGACGCTTGGCAAAGGCATCGTACACGATCATTAATCGTTCTCGCTCCGCAGCAGCCCATACAAACGATCTGTCCTCAAACAGCTCACCTGCAAACTGTTTCTCCAAAGTGATTGCCGCTGCTTCATTTGCTGCATGAATTTCCGATAATGCCCCTACGGCCTGCTCAAATCGAATGAAATCAACATCTGCTTGATCCAAATCTACACGATACTGTTCTTGCGCAGAAATGACCATCTCCTTGAACCCATGCTGTGACAACGCTTTCCGAAGCTGATAAACCGCCGTATGGAGGTACGTCTCCGCATTTTTAACAGGCATCTCAGGGAAAATATCCTCCAAAACACGGATTTTGGCTACACTTCGGCCTCGATTAACGAGCAAATAAGCGAATAATTCCATGCTTTTCTTGGAAATCCATTTCACAGCACCCAATTGCTTGCTGCTGACCTCGAAGCAGCCCAGTCCCCGAACCGTCAGGCGATTAAATTTGAGGTCGCCACCATCAGAAGAAGAAGTACCGCGTCTGCTGGACGCTCTAGTAATAGTCTGGGCTAGTCGCATTCTGGAAACAGGCTTAACCATATAGTCGAGTGGATAAACATCGTAAGCCTGAATCGCAAATTCCGCATGGGAGGTTGTAAACACGATCTCAAGTTCTGCACGAACCGAACGCAAGCTGCGAGCCAGCTCTAATCCGTTGTCCGCAGCGATCTGGATGTCCAGGAATGCGAGATCCACCTCGCTGTCCCGAATGAAGTCGAGCGCCTCTGCCGCACTCTGGAAGCTTCCAACCAGCTCCACGCCTTCCATATTCGACAGCAGTCGCTTCATAGCCAACAGCATCGCAGGCTCATCGTCAACAATGAGAACCTTCATCAATCTGATCCGCCTCTCATAGTGAAGTGAAATACGCTTCCTTGCCCTGCTTGGCTTTCCACCCATAGACTTCCGCCGCTTAGTTGTACAAACTGTCGGCTTACGAGCAGTCCAAGTCCCGCCCCCTTCTCACCCAAGGTGCCTGCCACTGAGTTGAGCTGCTTTTCGCCAAATAACTGTTGAACCTGCTCCTCATCCATACCTACCCCGTTATCGCGGACGGAAATGGTCACCATGTCCCCCGATAACTGGGCATACACATGGACTGAACCTCCCAGTCCGGTAAATTTAATGGCGTTTGATAACAAATTACGAATAATTAAGCCAAGTGCTTCCCGGTCAGCATACACACGAGTGCCTACGGCAATCGTATGAGTCACATCGATATGTTTGGCCTCACTTTTAATATGCAGCATATGGCAGCATTCCTCCACAACCTCAGACAAATCCAATGACTGTGGACGAAGAGATAAATCTTCCCTCTGGCTGCGAAACCACTCTAACAAATTGTTGGCCATTCCGAGTGTATTACGAATCTGGTCACCGAGCATCTCAATGATTTCCCGATGTTCCCTATCGAAACGATACCTATCTTCTTCTAGCAATTCCACTAGTTGAAACTGCAGCGCCAGTGGACTGCGAATATCGTGTGATACGATCGTAAACAGTTGATCCTTCAATTGGCTCAGCTGTGCAATCTGCTCCAGATGCCGCTGCTTCTCCGTAATATCAAAGATAAGAGAAATGCTGCCTTGTCCCTGCTTCCCCAGTATATGTAACGGATATATGTTCACATTGTAGATTTTTCTTTCTCCATCCAGCCATGCGTCAATCTCGACACGGCCCTGTTCCATTGACATGCACAGCTTATGCCACTCCGGCCAGGACGCCAATAATTCCGTCATATTCCGACCATAAATAGAGGTGTAACCCAACTCTGCAAACCATTCGGCGGCCTGTTTATTACTATCGATAATCTTTCCCGAAGCATTCGCGATCACAATACTTTCCTGAAGTGTATCTAACACAATATTTCTGGCAATGGGAACGGTAGAAAAAAATTTGAGTCGCAGTGTAATGACGAGCATTAACATACCTGTAAATCCACAGTAAACTGACAACGGAAGCAGCCAGGATGACCATGCGGGCTTCACCGATTTCACAATCTCAAGAACAAGCGGAAATGAGGACAGAAACAGCACCAACATTCCCGGCTTACGAAAATCGTTACGGATATTCCGTATATACTGAAATATAAAATAAATACATACAGCCAGAGTACTATAACAAATCATAACGAACGCGATTGAATAGGCGGTTCTTGTCGTGACTAAATGTCCGTCATAGAGCTGAATGGTGCGATATGTCAAATGAAGTTCAGGGTCGAACCACATAAGAAGCGACCAGAGCGCGAACCCTACGAACAGCATGACCTTCCATCGTACCCTCAATATCTTTTCATGACCGGTCAATTCATGTACGAACAAAATCATAAAAGGTATTATAAAATTAAGCGCCGTATACTGAATATTGTGAAAAAACAGCTTCTCCATTAATAAATAACTGCTTTTCTCCAGAATGACGCCACTTGAGTAAATAAGCCTGCACACGATCACACCGATAAAATAACTGACTCCGCGTGCTTTTCTAAACCTGTATGCAAAAAATAAAATGATGCACGTCATGATCACGGAGGCAATCATAAAGACAAGCTCTACTGTAGAATTCATGAGGTAAGCCCTTTTAGTATGACGTAAAAAGAATTTTGCTATATTTTCCTTTCAATTAATATAGTAGTATACGAAAACATAGAGCGCAAGACTTGAACATAGAGAGAATGACATTTCAGACCGTAGATAACCAATCTGAAAAATCGTATAGCCCGTACTGCTGCTCCAGCAGAGTCAAAAGCTTCCTTTTTAATGCTGAACATAGAAGAAAAGAGGATGTCCCTCACCATTTTCATGGCTTTTGAGACACCCTCTTTCGAAGACTACGTCTATATGCGGTTGGCGGGCCTGAACCTGGGACACCGATGCCCCGCGCACCTGATATAATGGGCTTGCTGAGTCGTAGATGTAACAATTGGCTAACAGTCATCCCAATTATCTGCTGTCGATTAAACCAACAAAGGTAATTGAAAAACATAAAGAAAAAGCATAAGCTGCTTATACGGCAACTTACGCTTAATTTATGCTTCCCTTACCATACGTTTTTTTAGACTATTCGCATTTGCTTGCTTTTTATCTGTCAAGCCAAGCGTCTGCGCGGTTGAAGTATGAATTTCGTCAATAAGCTCTGGGTTTTTCAACAGTGACACGCCATAAGAAGGAATCATTTCTTTGATTTTCGGCCCCCACGCTTTGATATGCTGCGGAAAGCATTTATTGATGATTTCCAGCATAACGGAAACCGCGGTAGAAGCACCCGGAGAAGCGCCGAGCAATGCAGCTATCGAGCCATCGGCGGCATTAATAACTTCCGTACCAAATTGAAGCGTTCCTTTGCCCGCAGCTGTATCTTTAATGATTTGCACGCGCTGACCTGCTACCAGTAACTCCCAATCCTCGCTCTTGGCGTTCGGGACAAATTCCCGTAATGCTTCCATGCGCTTTTCTTTCGATAACATAACTTCCTTGATCAGGTAGGTGGTCAATGGAACGTTTTTTACACCTGCTGCCATCATCGTTACGAGATTATGCGGTTTTACGGAAGTTATCAAGTCAAACATAGAACCGTATTTCAAAAACTTTGGTGAAAAGCCGGCAAACGGTCCAAAGAACAACGATTCTTTATTGTCGATAAATCTGGTGTCAAGATGTGGAACCGACATTGGCGGAGCACCAATCGCAGCTTTACCGTATACTTTGGCACGATGCTTGGCTACGATATCGGGTTTCTTACAGACCATAAATAGTCCACTTACCGGAAATCCACCAATACCTTTTCCTTCAGGAATACCGGATTTTTGCAGCAAATGCAGGCTTCCACCGCCGCCACCGATAAAGACGAATTTTGCAGCATGGCTTTCAACGGTACCGTTATCGACATTACGCACTTTCAATTCCCATGAGCCATCGCTAGTACGTGTAATATCATCAACATTATGTTTGAATTTTATATCGACATTTTTACTTTTCAAGTGGTCAAACAATGTACGCGTTAAAGCGCCAAAGTTGACATCCGTACCGGATTCAATTCTTGTAGCCGCTATAGGTTTATTGGATGTCCGGTCTTTCATCATAAGCGGAATCCATTCCAGCAGCTTTGCCGGGTCATCGGAAAATTCCATGCCTTGAAACAAAGGATTGTCAGACAGCGCTTCGTAGCGATTTTTTAAAAACGTGACATCTTGTTCCCCTTGTACAAAGCTCATATGAGGCACTGGCACGATAAAATCACGCGGATTGCGTATCAGCTTGCTGCTAACCAGATAAGACCAAAACTGCTTTGAAACCTGATACTCTTCATTAACTTTAATAGCTTTGCTAATATCTATAGATCCGTCCGGTTTCTCGACGGTGTAGTTAAGCTCGCACAGTGAAGAATGCCCCGTTCCCGCATTATTCCATTCGTTAGAACTTTCCTCTCCTGCGTTTTCACGCCTCTCTAACACTGTAATGTCCCAGTCCGGTACTAGTTCTTTCAGCAGCGACCCCAAAGTAGCACTCATGATTCCAGCACCAATTAAGATAACGTCTGTTTTAGTTTGTCTGTTACTCATTTTTACCGTCCTTATGCCCTAAGATTTACAGAAAAAATGTAGGCGCTACGAGCATGGTCGCGACCTAATGTAACATCTTTTCTGGATCAAATATAACCTACTCATAGTGTACCACTATTAATTGTAGATTAAAATATTAAAATTTACTATTATATGATAGTTGTAAGCAAAAAAAGAATCGACATTTATTATATGCGAATGGATGACTTTATTTGACCTTATTTCAAATATTGGGCAAGGTTTTCTTTTAAATTTCCGTACTTCCGTACTTCCCCGGAATGTGCCCGAATTCAACTAGCCTTCCAGAAAAATGAACTGTCATTTGTGATAAGGTTCTCCGCGCCGCGCACTGCTCCTGCCCGAACCGTCATTTTTTCCAGCAAGATAGCAACAATGGATTGCCAGCGATGAACGGCTCGCATCCATTTATTTTTTGCTTTTCTGATCATATATAAGTAACCGACAATAGCAAGCAAGATTACAAAACTAGAAATTCCTCAGTAAATATGCTGGTCACCAATCTCATCGATCAAAAAATAAATACCGTGCGCAAAAAAACAGCCCCAAGTTCACTTTAAGCTTGCCAGCCGCAATAGCGCCGATTAACGCTGGAAATTCGGCAACATACCCGGCAGTTGCTACCACCACCTTGATAGGCTGTCATCTCTCAACCTCCGTCCTCCCATTTCTAAAATAAAAATCGCCGTCCGATTCCCAACAGGGAACGAAAACGGCGACAATTTTAGAGTCATCACATAACTGGCAGTTCTAAGTAGATATTACTTTGCAAAGCTAATAGGCCAATTCCGCCAGTACCTTGCCAAGCCGACGTAGCAATAAGTTCATTTCACCTATTGTCATGTTCCTTCCTCCCCTTCTACCACCTTACCCAGTGCGTCCAACATAACGTTTGTACCGTGTTCCCGTACTTCCAGCGTATCGTGTCCGTCAAAGAACGCACCTTGCTCCGTGAAAATCAGCTTCGTACCGCCCTCCACCTTGATAAGCTCGACCGTAGTGATCGAGACGGAGATACGTATGCCGTCCGCATCCAGGGTGTACGTATAGACAATGCGCTGCTCTGGAACAAGCTCCTGGTAGCTGGCGTCGAAGATGAAGATCGGCCCTTCCGGCGGCCCGCCGCTGCTGTACTCGCGCCCGCCAACCTGGAAATCGAAGATGTCTGGCTTCGAAAACCACCTGGCCTTGGCAATCGGGTCGGCCCATGCGTGATAAACCCGCTCCGGTGAAGCGGCATAAGTCCGCTCGACGACGAAGGTTCCATGCTTGACAAATCGTTCGTTCATTGATTTTCCTCCTTATGTTTCGGAATTTCGCTCTCTTCGGCAAGAAAGTCTCCCAACAGGTCCAAATGTCGCTCCCAACTCGTTTGCCGCTCAATAACCGGTTTCTCAAATCCCACCTTCATCGCTTGCAGAAGGCTCGTGAAATCTTCAACCGTTAATTCTGCCTTGCCCTGCATAAGCTTGGATACATAACTGAGCTGCTCCAATAGTTTCTGCTGAAGTTTGATCTGTCCTTTGATTTGGTTTATCTGCAGGTTGACGATCTCAAGCGGACTGATCTGCCCGCCAATGAGAGCCGACTTAATCTCCTCAAGAGATAACCCCAGCTCCTTAAGCGATAATATCTGGTGCAATCGCGACAGGTCCAATTCATTGTAGAGTCTATGGCCGGATTCCGTTTGTCCCGACGGAGGGAACAACCCGATTTGATCATAAAACCGCAAGGTTCGTACGGTAAGCCCCGTCAGCTTGGCGAGATCTCCGACCTTCCAATGTCTCTTCATGAACCATCTCCACTCCTTGGCGCTAGCTATGTACCGTTAGCTCTATTGTAAAACATTACGTTACGTAAGGTGCAAGCAAAATCGTGATGATCTACCAGAATTTTTTTGCACCACTATTTTTGAACACAAGCTATTAGGTATAACGGCGATAACTCCGCCGCGGCGCTCATTAATGCCATTTTTCAGAATACCGACAGTATTATCTATACAAGTTCAGGCTAAAGCGCCACAATTCATCCGCCAAAGCTTTATTATAGTTAGAAGACAATGGAATTATCTCTTTTTTTTCATTGAACAGTTGTCCACTTGTAGTTGAAAGAGACGGTTCCAGCGCCAATTCCAAACCTATCGTTGGATTTTTTTTAGAAAATAACGTTCCAGCAATGCTTCCCAATAGTTTTACAAACCATGACGAGTCTGCTCCATAATTTGAATCCGTAACATATCCAGGGTGAAATATATTTGCCGTTATCCGAGTGCCCTTTAACTTTTCACTTAAAGCAATAGTTAGTAACACCTTTGAAACGGTGGATTCTCCAACTATTTTAAACCCGCTGTATTTAGTGCCTCGTTCAAGTTTTGGCAGCTCTACTTTACTACGATTTATCACGAAGGGAATAGCTCCAACAAGCAAAATTCTCCCTTGCTTGGCGTTTTTTAAAAGAGGAAGCATTTCGTTTATCATCCAAAAATGCGCCAAATAATTAATTACAAAATTTTGATCATATCCCTCCTTGGTTAATTTCAAATCCGAGAGCATAACACCTGCTGCACTAACGAGAATATCAATATGATCATACTTCGTTTCAAGATCACTACGAAATTTTTTAATTTCGTCCAAGGAGCATAAATCCACGGGATAAAATTCAACATTAACATTGCCAGATTCCTTGATGATTTCGTTCTTGACTCGACTTCCTTTTTCTTTATTACTACCCAGTATAATTGTATTTATATTTTTCTTCGCTAAATCTAAAGCGGTTTTTTTCCCTACCCCAGACGTTCCTCCCGATATGACAGCAATTTTATTTCTACTCTCAACATTTTTCAAGGTAATCATCCTTTACTTATTCTGAATTGTAATTACAATATAAACTGTGGAGTTAACTCTACAGCAAGAGGAGAGAACTTAAATGTCTGACGAAGAACTATATTATTCCACTCAACAAACCACTGAATTAACGGGATTATCGAAGGATACATTGCGGTATTATGAGAAAATAGGAATTCTCCAGCGTATTGGCAGGGACACTAATAACTATCGAATGTATTCCAAAGAAGATGTTGATTGGCTTATTTTGGTAAAATACTTAAGAGGCATTGGGATAGGAACAACAGAGTTTATTGGCGCACAATCAACCAGTTTAAGAAAAAGAAGAGAATATCTTAAAAATTATCAAATTAAAGTTGAAAAGGAAATCGAGGAACTCCAACGGATAAAAGAAATTGTAAGTGGAAAAATTAAATTTTTAAAAACCAGGGAGAACGAGGACCTATAAAAACGCAGCTCCCTATTATACCAACAATGATTCAATATAAACGTTCACCTTTTGGATATGATAAACCATGTAGTTTGGCTCAAGGACTATTTTAATGTACAAATAAGACCGTCGAAGTAATCGGCGGCCTCGTTCCATATGCTGACTTATAGCTTTTCAAATTCGACTTCGTATTTATTGAAAATGGTCTTGTATTTATTTTCAAAGATGCTCCATCGATTTTCTGTTCCGTGTTTTTCCTGCAAAGCCTTCAAATAATGTCGTGCTGCTGCCACATCATTGGATTGTAACAGCAAATGAAAGCTCTCTTCACCCAGATGTAAAAATGGACCTGAAGTGTAATAATCAACAATTGATCTGGCACTGGTCATCGTATCATAGAAATGAATAACCTCTTCTAATCCGCTTAGCAGCGTTTGTATTAAATCCTCCTTATTCGTATCAGAAGTGATAGAAAATCGATCTGGAACGGATTCAACAATTTCCCCAATTCTTGCTCTGAAGTGACACTCTGACTCTTGGGGTGCTGTCAGAATCTCTCTGGATTGTATCTGTGCCAACTCTGCTGAATAAATACCGCAGTTCACATAAAACATTACATTGTCCGCTGTATTGCCAGAGGATTTTTGGAAATTGAACATGTAGATGAGGTTTCCTGTTATCTTATTAAAATTCAAACTTTTCTTGGCGAAGCCATGCTTGGCAAGAAACGGTTTTACGTCCTGCTTTATCAGATCGTTAAAATGCTGCTGCAATAGGATCCCCTCCTGGAAGATTGCATAAATGTTCCGATGGCTTGTCTTTTACGTGTGCTGTTGTGAGCGGACCACCCAAATGAATGCTGCACACTATTTTTTTCCGAATAGATGTACCTTTCGCCCCACTCGCTCATGCTATTAAGAAATACAATCATTGAACGTCCACGGGAAGTCAACGAATATTCTACTTTTGGCGGAGTCTCTAAATAAACTTTCCTTTCGATGATACCGTCAGCCTCAAGCTCCCGAAGTTGCTCAGTCAATATTTTTTTAGAAATCGACGGTAAATGACGCAACAGTTCGCTATAACGTACTGATTCCATATTTTTATACAGATACCGATATATGGGGATTTTCCATCTCCCACCTATAATTGAAATGACAAGTTCAACGGGGCAATCGTTTAATTGGACCGGCATTGTTTCACCTCAAGTTTTTAACTAAATTATACATCATATCAATCCCACTATTGGATACTAAAAAGTGCCTTATTGCCTGCAAAATAAAAAGCTCATATAATCACATCATTGAGAGGAGAGGATGATATGAATATTGGAATCCTTGGGGCGGGTAATGTAGGGTTAGCATTAAGCAAAGGATTAGTTCATGCAGGTCATCATGTATTAATTAGCAGCCGCGATCCTAAAAATTCTAAATATTATGCTTGGAAGCATGAAGTCGGGAATAATGGAGATATTACTACCTTTAATATTGCTGCCAAGTTGGCTGATATTATCATTGTAGCGCTTCCTTGGTCATGTTTGAGGGAAGTACTAGAAAAGATTGACCCTGCGCACCTGAAAAACAAAACTATAATTGATGTAAGTAACGCTGTTCAATTTGACAACGCTCCCCGCTTGCTATTCGATAGTACTTCAGCAGGTGAGTTGGTTCAGGAGTGGTTACCAAACAGTTATGTCGTTAAAACCCTCAATACGATCAGTGATAAGAAAATGGTTCATCCCAACTTCATTGAAGGCATGCCAACGATGTTTATCTCAGGCAATGAAATACATTCCAAAAATCAGGTCAAGTCTCTTCTTAACGATCTTGGTTGGATTGACATCGTGGACTTGGGGGACATTCGACAAAGCCGCCTGCAAGAATCCATCATGCTTGTATGTGTAATAAGCGAAATCCAGTTACAAGCACCTGATTCGGCTTTTGCTTTGCTAAAGCATTAACTGTTTACGGTCAGTAAGCCACTTAAAAAGCTCATATGAACACCAACAAGCTGTCGCTCATATTGAGACGACAGCTTTCAGGCTTGAAACGCTCCATTAACGATTCTGCATTTTAATGAAATTGAACTTTTTTAATAATTGGGGAGTAGGACGAACTGTCATGCTGGGAGGAATATAACGATAGCAGAAGTTATTTCGCAGTATGGGGTAAGTGGGACCCATATTTAGGTAGTATTGTTTCCTTCGTATACATATCTGCCTGTCGAAGGGATTCAACGATAGCGGGCATATCCAATGCGCGAACAAGCTCATGTATCGCTTGAACACCCGAATCTGCGAATCTTTCTCTTTCTTCAGGTGTTTGCAGCAGCGGTGTTGCCATATGATTAGAAGGTTCGTGAAAATATGAGCCCACGGCACCAGATTGATACGCATACTTCCCTAACCTATTGCCAGGATTCTGGTTCATCCCAGATAACATATGCTGAACATCATAAGTGACAGATAAAGATTCCGGCACATTTAATGGAACATCTTCTAGTCTGCCCAAAACCTTATATGCCCCAATTGTCACATCGTGGAATACATCAATCAGATTCAAATTTACTGATTCGGCGGCTTTTAATATATCCATATATAAAATCGGCACCTTAGTTTCATCAAAGAAATCACGAACCATACCGCTGACAGTCAAATATGCTGGACCATGAGTTGTCATATATATTTGTCGTCTAAATCCCTGATTCAATAACGATTTTGCGATTTTATCCAGATAAGCCATTCCGTCTCGTACAGTCATTTGAATCGTACCTCTGCCGACAATTGTCCCACCAGCGAAGAAATAAGGCAAGTTGTGCAAAACAAGTCCATCGGATGCTTCCGCCATTTTTAAAGCAATCGCCTCTGCTAAAACCGTTTCAGAGTCTAATGGTAAAGCCCCATGAGTTTCGGTGACGCCAACGGGAATATAAATGATATCATTATGGTTTAAATATTGTTCAACCTCTTCATTGGTCATTTTAGAAAGAAATCTAGTTCGCATCTCATACCCACCTGTCATTTTGTTTAATAAGAACTGTTGTGAATCACACAGCTGCCTTTTTGGCTCTCATTTCCTTTAATGCCGCATACATTTCATTTGTTTTCTTAGCATTCAGGTTATAGATTAAGCCCATACCGATTATTATCAATAAGAATGCAATCACGGGAATACCTGTATACATCTTCAACAAGCTGTTCGCTACTCCAGGTGTTTGTGATGGTGCACCTGAAACGAAGCCGATCCAGCCCAAAGAATAGCTTCCAATGGCAGCTCCTAATCCCATACCCACCTTACGTGCGAATGAATAGAGTGCATAAAGTGTCCCTTCATAATGCTTGCCTGTTTGCAATTCAGCATAGTCGATACAATCCGTTACAAGTGCCCAAACAACCATTACAAATACAGCCAACCCTACTGTCGCTACATTATATAACGTCATAAACACATATACGTTCTCAACGGTAACCAGCGTAATTATTAACGTCGCCGCTAAACTAAAGAATGAGGTTGCAATAACTAAATTTCTTTTATTAAACCTCGCAACCAATTTGGGAATAATTACAAATAATACAAGTGTAATGCTAATGTTAATAAAAGAGTTAATGGTAAAGGCCCCTGGCATATGGTAGCGCTCAGCAAAAACGATGGGAGCCAGTTGGTTTACGCCATTGATGATCAGAAGGGAGCCAATGGATGCAACCATCATTCCAATTAATGGCCTGTTTTTGATCGCGACTTTAAATGCATCCTTAAAGCTATAATCCAGGTTTTTTCCCGCTGGTTTATCGTCCCGTATACGCTCTGTTGTTAATCGTACAAGTCCTGTGTAAGCTAAAACAGATAAAATACTAAACACAATTGCAATCTGAAAGAATGCTTTAGAAATGACAGCACCAGAGCTATCATAGATAAACATGGGAACAAAGGATAAGAACCCTAATCCGACAATCATTCCGCCTACTGCACGGGCACGAGATAATTTTGTACGTTCAATAGGATCATTTGTAATTACAGAAGCTAATGAGCCATAAGGGATGGAATCGGCTGTGTAAGCAACACAGAAGAACAAATAAATGAACACTACCCAAACATGGGTTGCTGCAGATCCCCAGTTGGATACATCAGCAAATGATAATAAGCAGGAAGCTGCCAATATCCATTTTGAAATACTAATGTATGGAAGAAATTTATTACCGGACTTTCCAAGCTTCCAACGGTCTGGGATAGTTCCCATGATCGCATTGCAGGCTGCATCAAAAAATTTCCCTAATAAAAATAACGTTCCCATAAAGTAAGGGCTTACACCTAAAACATACGTACAAAAAATCAGGAAAAATCCACCGATATATAAATTGACAAAACTTCCACCGATATCTCCTAGTGCATATCCAACCTGGTCTCTTAATCCAAACTTTTTCATGTGTAGACCCTCCTCTGTAGTTCTTGCGAAGATAGTTAATAATGAATATCCTTACTTTGTGTAAAAATCCCCTTAGGAGTAAGCGCTTTAATTACTGCTTAAAGTATACAATTAAAACAACTAAAACATTTTCACTAAAGTTGCTCTTTTTTTATATTATAATTGCATCCATTTTTTTCCAAAATAATAAACTCAAACAAAAAAGGCGCATGAGATTCATACGCCAAAAATACTTTATTCATATTGTTTTTTTTCAGCTTTTTTATACTCTACGGGGGTTACTCCTTCAACCTCTTTAAAAAATGTTGAAAAATATTGAGGGGTGCTAAAGCCAACAATAATGGATACTTCTGTAATGGATAAATTAGAGTAAAGAATCAATTGCTTGGCTTCCTTTAATCTTCGCTGATTTCGATAAAAGCTAATGGTTGTCCCTTTTTCCTTTTTAAAAGCCCGCATTAGATGTGAGGGATGAACATGTAGCTTAGCAGCTATTCCATCCATGGAAATCTCCTCAGCAAAATTCATTTCAATATATTTTTCTGCTTTCTCCGCAATGGTCATTTTATCGCTGTTAGACCTTCGTATCGTTGGGTCCGAGTACTCCTTGACCATATTAGAATGAATCTGATCCAGCTCTGCAATCGTTGCTGAGTGCTCGATCATAATCGCATATTTCTCTGAAATAAAATGAGTCTGCCATGCACTCAACCCTCCCTTTTCAGCAGAATAGCTGTAGAGCGTATTATGGGACAATAGAATATTCTTATAAGATCGAATTTTATCATTCGGGATTCTATTCAAAATGTTTAGCTGCTTATCTCTAAACTTCTGAAATAAGTCATTTTCAAATTCTTTAACTACATCCCGATCACACACTTGTATCGCATACAGAAACTTTTCCCTTTGCTTATGTGCAGCCTCAATATATTCAGCTGTGGGTCTATTAGGATCAATAACTACCTCGTCTTCATTTACTCTAGAATGTTCCCTCATCTAAGTTCCCTGCCTTATATAACCTAATTATCATTATATGTTATTCTTCGGGCACTATATACATAAAAACAGCGTCTCTTCTAAATTAAGTTCGTCGTAGTGTCACAAACCATCGATATTGCCTCTACGTACTCAAAGATTTGAAGTGACCTATTGTTTTTGGCGGTAGTCATGAGTTCTATCATCTTATAGGCTATGAGACTGTTTGCAATCGATAATGCAGGTGGTTTGGTATGATATTCAACATATGAGCTATAATTGTTCAATCACGGAAAGGGGTCAGTAAGCGGGAAAAAGCAGAACGGGCGGGTTATTACTGAATTTTCTCCAATACCATGCCGCTACTTGTCGTAGGGATCAACGTAACCTATCTAAGGCAAAATCGAAGGGCGCCCCAATTGGACGCCCTTCCGTCTTACACAACTGTTTCTGCTATATTGTAATAAGTGATGCATCCGTTATTTTATTTGAGCATTTGATACACTTGCTCGACATCCTTATCCCCGCGGCCAGACAGATTGACGATAATAATTTGATCCTGACTCATCGTCGGCGCCAGCTTCTTCGCGTAGGCAATCGCGTGCGCGCTCTCAAGGGCAGGGATAATTCCCTCCGTGCGGGACAGTTCCTGGAAGGCTTCCAGAACTTCCTCATTGGTGACAGTTGCATATTCAGCCCGTTCCGTCACTTTCAAGTGGCTATGCTCCGGCCCAATGCCCGGATAATCAAGTCCCGCGGCGATCGAATAAGTCTTCCTCGGCTGACCTTCCTCGTCCAGCAGCACTAAGCACTTGAAGCCGTGAATGATGCTCGGGACACCCTGGGTTAAGGATGGTGCTTGATCGGGCTCAACGCCGATCAAGCGCACGGTCGGCTCGTCGATGTAATGGGCGAATGCACCAATCGCATTGCTGCCACCGCCTACGCAGGCCACTACCGCATCCGGCAAACGGCCTTCTTTCTCCATAATCTGCAGCTTCGATTCCTCGCTAATAATCGCCTGAAAGTGCTTGACCATTGTCGGAAACGGATGCGGACCCACTGCGGAACCCAGCAAATAAAACGTATTTTTATAATTGCGAACTAGATCGTCCAGCGCTTCATCTACAGCGTCCTTCAGTCGTCCTTGGCCTTTATGAACCGGTACGACAGTCGCGCCGAGCAGTTCCATTCGGAACACGTTAAGCGCCTGCCGGCGCGTATCCTCAGCTCCCATGTAGATGACACATTCCATATTAAACATGGCACAAGCCGTTGCCGTAGCAACACCATGCTGTCCGGCACCGGTCTCGGCGATAATCCGCTGGGCACCCATCCGCTTAGCGAGCAGAATCTGGCCAATGGCATTGTTGATCTTATGCGCTCCGGTATGATTCAAATCCTCCCGCTTTAAGTAAATTTTCGGCCCTCCCCAAGCTTTGGTCAGCCGCTCCGCATACGTCAGCGGATTCTCGCGACCAACGTATTCTCGCAGGTAATACCGAAGCTCTTCCTTATATTCTGGGTCGTCTCTAAACTTGTAAAATTGCTCACTCAAATAGCTTAACACTTCCTGCAATTCTGGCGGGACAAAGCTGCCCCCGAACTCTCCAAAGTATCCCTCTTGCTGCAATTCTTGCTCCATAAGTAAGCGCCTCCACTAATTGAAATAGAAATGGTAATCCACACCTAACATCTTACCATAAATAACAGAAGGCCTGAATATGGTGTTATGCAAAGTTATTTTTGCCTTGGAGATTGAGAATCAAAGCAAGTAAACAAGTTAAGTAAGCCCAATACTTTACCGAATATACGCCTTATCCTTTGGGGCACTTTCAACGTATAACAATCGATTAAATTAAATTTTTTTCATCATTAATTGCAGGGGGGTTTTACCTCATTTGGAGCTTGGACAACTGAAACGCAAAGAAGAGGGAGCGTGCTTCCCCTCTTCTTTGTTATGCGCTCATAGTAACTTCTGGATAAGGATGAGTATTAGACCCGCGGTTACACTTGTCAGTAACCCGACCACAAGATGTACAAAACTATTGCGCATCTTGTTCTTCCAGTTCCTTTCCATACACTACCCCCGATGAGGAGCGCTTAGTCTAGTTAGTTTGTATATCCAACTATTTATGTCAGTTTATCCATTGCATCAAAGACAGAGTGGATAAGCACCATAACATTGTTAGACGAAATGCTCATCAATTCCTCTTAATTTCTTCTTAAGCATTTCTACAATATAGTCTATTGAATCCTCTCTTATATCCAGATATCCAACTGTAGATAAGATACCGGGTATCTCAGTGTCATCTAAAATTAGTGGGAGTATGTACTCTCTATTTTCTTTAAAAGCTCTTGCTTGGGCAGCAATTCTTTCGTGTTTTGTCCACATCTTCGTAGCATAATGGATCGGCTACACTAAGCTGGACAGAAAAAATAAGGGCTTGTAGAATAAACCTATCATACTAAGGAGCGGATCTCTACAATGCCTAAACAACAACGACGCACGTTTACAACGGAATTCAAAAAGCAAATGGTGCAGCTCTATGAAAATGGAAAAACCAGAGCAGCGATTGTGGAGGAATATGACCTCACAGCATCTGCTTTAGACCGCTGGATCCACCAATCCCAGACAACGGGCTCCTTCAAAGAGAAGGACAATCGCTCGGCAGAAGAAGAGGAATTGATGGCTTTGCGAAAAGAAAACCAGCGTCTGAAAATGGAGGTGGATATTTTAAAGCAAGCCGCGCTGATCATGGGACGAAAGTAGCTATCATCCAGAACAACCGTGATAAATACTCGGTATCAGCACTGTGCGACGTCCTGCAAATCGCAAGAAGTACATTTTATTATGACGCCCAAGAACGAGCCACTGAAGATGATGTCACCGAAGCTATTGTGGATATCTTTCTCAAGAACCGAAAAGCCTACGGTACACGCAAGATCAAAGTGAAGCTTTACGAGCGCGGGTTCATCGTCTCCAGACGCCGCATTGGCCGCATCATGAAAGAGCAAGGGCTCGTTTCCACTTACACGGTGGCACAATATAAGCCCCATAAATCGTCCTGTAACGAAGCGACAACGACCAATGTTCTAAAGAGAGAGTTTGAGCAAACGGAAGCTAAACGCTTTGTCGTCAGTGATTTGACGTATGTGAACGTCCAGAACCGATGGCATTACATTTGTGTGCTAGTAGATCTGTTTAATCGCGAAATTATTGGTCATAGTGCAGGTCCGAACAAGGACGCTGTCCTGATTACCCGTGCCTTCGCAACCGTTAAGAGTGATCTACACCAGATTCAATGGTTTCATACCGACCGTGGCAGCGAGTTCAAAAATCAAAAGATGGATGAGCTCTTGGAGACGTTTGAAATCGGTCGATCGCTAAGTATGAAAGGCTGTCCTTACGACAACGCTGTGGCTGAAGCCACTTACAAGATCATGAAAACAGAGTTTGTGAACCAGATGAACTTCCAGAGCCTTCGCCATCTGGAATTGGAATTATACGATTACGTCAACTGGTTCAACAAGCATCGCATCCATGGAACCTTAGACTATATGACGCCTGTTCAATATCGACAAGAAGCCCTTAAAAAAGTTGTCTGATTTACTGTTGACAATCCAACTCATTGTTACGTTAATATTCGTTTTACACTGGAGCCAAAACTGAATTCAATACATCACACCGACTTCTCGGCTGCTGAACGCTATAATCCCGCTTCCACGTTCAATTCGAACGTTTCAGATACGCAGTTCTCTCTTTTGGCTCGTAACCTGTATGGGCTACGCTGTTGAAATTCAACTAGATAGCTCGTTATCAACTCCACTCAAGCAATTACCTGTCGATGGATGAGAATGGCAGTATGACACACCTGCTCTCTCTGTCCCCACTTGCGTTACGAAGGACGATTAGCGTCCCGACTATCGCTGGTGGGGCTTTTGCTTTCGCTGGTTACTAAACCTTCCTCCCAATCTGCCTATTCTCCATGTGAAGCACACGGCATGAACGAGCAATCTCAGCCTAAATTCCTGTGAACCGAAATTTTGGCTCTCCCACTTACAAGCGGGATGACAGGCATTTTGGAGACCATAATTCCAAATTTCCTAAATTTAATGTGTTGCTGCCATCTGTACATCCCTTTGGATTGTTTTCATACGTGAAGATCATATAATGAATTTGTGATAAAAAAATTTTATCATTGAATTCCACCTGTTTATTCCTGTATTTCCCATGTCAGTGATCGAGTTTCCAGTGTGAATTCTTCTACTCCCCCCCTTTATTTAGCCGTGGGTAGGGGAAATACCGGGCTTTTATCCCCTTCCCAATCTTATCGCTAAATTGAAGGGAGAAATTAAAAATGAATGATGATTACAACAACGTACCGGACTCCATGCGGAGACTAAACCAATGGGTTTTGTGGCAAGTAAAAAACCGCGAAGGAAAGGCGACGAAAGTGCCTTGTAATATCCACGGGGCACTTTGTAATGCTAACGACGTTCAAAATCACATGAGCTTCAAAGAAGCTACCGATACGATTCTCAATAGCTCTGCCGGGCAATTCGACGGTATCGGCTTCGTCTTCAAAGAGGGAGGTGGGCTGACCGGCATTGATCTGGATAAATGCATTGACCCGGACACGGGCGCAATCGAATCTTGGGCCGAAGATATCATTAGGGGTATGGATTCCTATACGGAATTTAGCGTGTCGGGTACAGGCTTCCACATTATCGTGAAAGGAACGATTCCGGGCAAAAAAAACCGCAAGGACAAAATCGAAATGTACGATTCCCAGCGCTTCTTCGTGGTCACTGGCAACGTTTTCGGGGAGCCACTGGAAGTCATGGAGCGGCAAAGCGATTTGAACAAGCTGTATACGCAGGTGTTTCCTGAGCCAGCCAAGCGTGACTATGCCAATAAGCCGTCTGTGATAAAAAACGGTGAAGATCGGCTAAACGCACTGTCGGATACCGTAATCCTTGAAAAGCTATTCCGGGAGCCACAAGGAGCCAAGTGGCGAATGCTCTACGAGCAGGGATGGAATGAAGGGCTGGGATACCGGAGCCACAGTGAGGCCGACTTTGCTTTCGCCAGCAAGCTTGCCTTTTACAGCAGTGACACGGAGCAAATCCGCTGCCTATTTAGCGCCAGCGCTTTAGGGAAACGGGATAAATGGGAGAGTCGTGCGGACTACCAGGACAGGGTTATTACCAACGCAATGGACGGTCAGGTGGAGAAGTATTCCAAACGCTCAAGACAGACTCAGAACGAGGTGGGGGTGGAACCTGATAATCATAACAGCGAGGGTGACGAATACCCCGAAATCGCACCTTTCGAGGCTTATTCCATCCCTACGTTCCCACTCGATATCTTTCCGAAGTGGCTGCGTGATTACGTAGGTGGTGTGGCGAACTTCGTACAAACACCCGTTGACGCGCCCGCCATGATGGCCCTGTCCGTTCTAGCTGTAGCTGTACAACGACGCTTTAACGTGGAGATTTATCCGGGCTATGTAGAGCCACTCTGTCTATACACGATAACCGCATTACCTTCGGGGGCGCGAAAATCGCCAGTATTCAAAAAAATGGTCGAACCAATCCAAACTTACGAAAAACAATTACGAAAGGAGATGGCAAGTGTTATTGCGAAGCGTAAAGTTCATATTGAAAATCTCAAAGATCAGTACGCCAATGAACTAAAACGTATCAAAACGGGTACTGCAGATACGCAATCTAGGTTGGTGGAGATTCAACAAAGTCTGGATGAAACGAAAGAGTTATTTCCACCTGCGCTCATTAAGCAAGATATAACAGCCGAGAAACTAATACAGGTGTTGTCCGAAAATCAAAATAGGATAGGGATACTGGGCCCGGAGAGTAATATACTGGACATTGCATCTGGACTTTACGCCGATAAAAAAACCAACGTAGACATATACTTGAAGGGATTTGACTGTGAATACTACGCCTACGACCGAAAGAATGGCGGTTCCATCTATCTGGATTCTCCCGCTATTTCTATTGGATTGATGGTACAGAATGATAAGCTTAAGGGTGTTTTATCAAATCGTTCCTTACACGGTCAAGGGCTTTTCGCTCGATTTCTATATGCGATACCTGACTCCCTGGCGGGGAAAATGACTCCGCGAGGGGCGAGCATCCCCTGTGAGGTAGAAACCACGTACCATAGCATGGTGACTCTTTTATTGAATCGGAAGCCTGCGACTCACGGTGGAAATAAGATCGACCTAACCGAACTTGTCTTGAATGAAGTCCGAGGAAAGCTCTCCGAGGAGGATGAACCAGCGCAGACCTTACGATTTTCGCAGGAGGCCGGTGAAGTATATGATCGTTTGTCCATGAAGGTTCAACCTTATCTTAGGGATGATACCCACCTTACAAGCGATTTACGCTCGTGGCTGAGTAAGCTTGTCGGGCGTGTTATGCGTATCGGCGGGCTACTCCACATGGCCGAACACGCTGATCAGGAGGAGCTGCCCGAAGAAGTGGCTGCATCCACGGTAGAAGCGGCAGTGCGGCTGGAGGAATACCTTTACGCACATACGCTAAAGGCGTTCGGGCAAGCTTCCGAAGGCGTTCACGCCGAAAAGCAGAAGTATATTCTTCAAGCACTGGCTATAGCGCAGGGGAATGACACGCTAATCAAGTGGTTCACGCCAACGAATATCTGGAACCTGTTGAAACGAAAAGGTTACGCCAAAGTCACTTATATGGACAAGGACTTACAAGAGCTTGTAGATCGTAACTATTTACTCGTACAGCACATGGAGCGGCATGGAAACGGGCGTGACTCGACGATGTACGGACTGAATCCAAAAGCAATAGAACTACTAAACCGATAAGCTTCCGAAGGCCACGTTCACACTACGTGGCCTTTAACGTTTACCCGATACCGCACTCGAATTTTGGAATTTCGGAATTTTGGGGTGCTGAGAAGCGCTTATCCCACTATTCCGTTGTGAAGCCATAATTCGGCTGAACGTAAATTTTCGGTCAACGTGAAGAATCATCGTTTACCCCCGGCATTCGAATCAGACTCGCTATCTACCGCTCTCGACGGATGGAAAGGAAGAAACACCATATAAAGTAAAATTAAAGATAATTGCGCTTTCAATAATTGCTCAAATATCGTCATTTTCGACGCTGATTCCCCGTTTTGTTCATTTTTCCCTTTGTGAACTTCACCATACTAACTTTCTTGATTGGTTTCCTCACTATTTTATCAATTCCATGTGTGAATTCGGAGTAAACCCCCTTTATTTAGCCATCACCGGAGAAAAAAGGAGGGTTCACAGTGACCAGAAGAGATCAGCGGAGGCTTCCCCGCAACGAAGCGCAGTTTCAGCAACAGGTACAGGTACAGTCGAAAGCCCAAGCACTCGAAGAACAAACGTTTGAACAGTTGCTTGATTTGCTTACGGATATGCTTCTTCCCGCACTTCATAAGTCTACTACCTGCATAGAAACAGCCCGTGCCACCTGCTCTATTTAACGCTTGAAAAGCGGAGATATTCCGAGCAAGCGCCATTAAAACCCACGGAAATACGAGTTGAACTTTTCTCAGACTGCACCTATGATCGATTAAATTCCACTTATTTACATTTTTAGGGGTGATCGTTATAAACAATTCAATTGCAATTTACGTCCGGGTATCCTCCGAGGACCAACTGAAAGGCTATAGCATCCCCGGACAACTTGAAGAACTGCGTGCCTATGCCGCAGAGCACAATCTATCCATCTACCATGAATACGTGGACGATGGATACTCCGGCAAATCCATAGACGGAAGACCCGCGATGCTTGAACTGCTTGCTGATGCGGAGCGAGGCCGATTCCAAACCATCATCACGTGGAAGCTGAATCGGCTCGCACGGAACTTAGCGGATCAACTCAAGATGCTGGAGATTTTCAAGCAGCATAATATCGGCTGTGTGAGCCTGACCGAGCCACTAGAAACCAATTCAGCACAGGGGTACTTCACGGCACAAATGCTCGGAGCTATCGCTCAAATGGAGCGGGAGCAGATTGCCCAGAACACACGCTTGGGGATGCAAAAACGAAGCGCGGAGGGGAACTGGAACAGCGGCAATAACGTTCTCGGATACGAATGGGTAACGGAGGGCGATGCGGAGCCGCACGTTAGAATGGTACCGCATGAAGCTAACTTGGTGCAGATGATCTTCGAACAGTATCGGGTGGGAAAAGGGCTTAAAGCCATTACGAGCCATTTAAACGGTGCTGGATACACGACAAAACGGAATAAACCGTTCAGTATCGCTGCCGTTCGAGGTATCCTGACCAACGTCAACTACATCGGCCAGATTCAGTATACCGTCCACGAGAAGTTTAACGGAGCTTCCAGTGACCGTTCGAAGCAGGTAGTACAAGGCACACACGAGCCAATTATCAGCATGGAGGTATGGAAAGAGGTTCAGACGCTTCTAAATCAACGCTCCCGACCGCCAACCAAGCAGATTAACCGGCATTATCCGCTGGCTGGCTTGTTAAAATGCCCAGTATGCGAGTATAGCATGGTTCCAGCCCATACGAAAGCGTATCGGAAGAACGGGAGTGTTCACATGAACCACTACTACGTATGTGGGAATTACACAAACAAGGGTTCAACGGCCTGTAAAGCGAACGCAATTCCCGCTTCGCCTGTAGAGAACGAAACGCTGTCCCGCTTCCAGAACATGCTTACGAACAAGCGCCTGTTAAACGAAATCGTCAGCCGAATTAATCGCAGGAGCAAGGAAGCGGAAGCGCCATTACGTGAGCAGTTAACTCAGGCCACAATGAAGCTGAAAAAACTGGAAAAGCAACAACGACACTGCTACGAGCAATTTGAGAGTAAATGTATAGAACTTACGGATCTTGTGGAACAACTCGAATCCTTGAGACAAGCTACGTTAGCACTGAACGAGAACAAGCACCAGTTGGAATCGAAGCTCGCTGAAATCAACAACAGCACAGTATCGCTGAAAGAAGTCCGTAGCGCAATGAAAAAGCTGTTTAAATCATTCCATACCATCGAAGCGGGGAAACGAAATGCCCTGCTCCGTGGATTTATCCAAAGCGTTCAAGTGCCGCCGAATCGCGATGTGACCGGAATACATATCCAAGGCACAGCCGCGATCAAACATCTAACCATTTGAAGGGAGATTTTTCACAATGACCACAGATAAAACGAAAGTTGCCATCTACACACGTACCAATCAGGCACATGAAGGAGTCGAAAAACAACTTCAAGAGTTACGCGCCTACTGTGAAGCGAATGGTAAAGAAATCTACGCGGAGTATGTGGACGAAGGCGTAAGCGGGATGAGCATGGAAGGCCGCCATTCGCTTCAACGCTTATTGGAAGATGCAAAGAAGCAGGAGTTTCAAGAGGTAATTATTTGGAAGATCAATCGACTGGCACGAAACGTACTTGATGTGATGAGTATCATTCATAAAATGGACAGTTGTGGCGTTACCCTCAGATCCATTATGGAGAGTATTGAAAGCAGCACACCAATCGGTAAGTTCGCCCTGCAAATGATGGCAGCAGTAACCGAATTGGAGCTTGCAAGCGGAGAGGACGATCGGTATGACCAGCAAACCTGCTAAAGTCGCCATTTATGCACGTGTGAGCACCGACGACCAAGCCGAGCAAGGCTATAGCATTGATGCCCAACTCGACACCTTGCGTAAATACTGCGAATTATATGGAAAAGCGGTCTATAAAGAGTATGTGGACAGGGGAATTAGCGGCAAAAGCATCGTCGGTAGATACGAACTGCAACAACCTCTAAAGGATGTGGAAGAAAGGAAATTCGACGAGGTTATCGTCTGGAAGTTTAACCGCATGGCTCGAAAAAACATTGACCTACTTCACATCGTCGAACGATTAGAAAAATATAACATCACCTTCCGTTCCTTTTCGGAGAACTTCGATACAAGCACATCCATGGGTAAGTTCGCCCTGCAAATGATGGGTGCTGTCGGTGAACTTGAACGAAACACGATTGTCGATAACGTGAAAATGGGCATGAAGCAACGAGCAAAGAAAGGAGAACACAACGGCAAGCTGCCGCTGGGGTATCGGGTTGTTCCCGACCCCAGCAACCTTTCCAAGCGTTCCAAGGCTGTTGCTATTGTGCCGGACGAAACCATCATCGTCCGAAAGATATTCGAGCTATACGCTGCTGGCCGTGGATTAAAGAGCATTGCGAATGAGCTAAACCACAGCGGCTACAAGACGAAGACAGGCAATACTTTCTCCACAACAGCCATAAAGGAAATCCTGAACAATCCGTTCTACAACGGTAAAGTACGTTACAACCGCTATGAAAACTGGAGCAATAAGCGTAGACGAGGCAAGAGCGCTGAGCCGATCATTGCCGATGGGAAGCATGAAGCCATTATTCACGATGCGTTATGGGAGAAAGTCCAGTCCCTGTTGCAGAAGAAATCATTCACGCCATCCCGCATCTTTAATGGTGAGTTCCTGCTATCCGGGTTAATCCGCTGTCCGAAGTGTGGCTCGGCGATGGTCGCCAGCCGCACACGGAGCAAAACGAAGACAGGAGAAATTGTACATCACCTGTATTACTCGTGTGGAGCCTTTCGGAGTAAGGGAAGCAGCGTGTGCTCGGCCAATAGCATTCGGAAGCAAGATGCCGAAGATGAAGTGATGAATCGGTTAGCACAGGTACTGTTCAAAGACCGCATTCTAAAGGCCATCGTGGACAAAATTAACCACAGGCTCACGACCCGGACAGTACCGCTCCAAGCGGAGCTAGAGCACATTAGAAGCCAATTAGAACAGGCTGAGTCCAGAAAACGGAAATACCTCGATCTATTCGAGCATGGGAATGTGGACAAATCATTCTTCACCGGAAGAATGCAGGAGATTCAGGCCGATTTAATCAAGTTTCGAGCGGAGAAGTCCCGGCTGGAGCTTGAACTAACCGAAGACAATACTTCTCCTGTCGTTTTCGAGCAGGTGCGCGAGTTGATTCATGGATTCCATCAGGTGCTCACCGCCGCGCCGTTTGAACAGCGAAAAACAATGCTGCACCTGTTCATCAAGCGAATCACGCTGGATACAAGCAAGAAGATTGAGGCCATTGAACTGAGCTTCGATGAAACCGTGGATTCTTACTTCTCCGATTCTCCTGTCGCAGTAGCGGCGGGTGATTCCCTCCAGCGAAAACAAGCGCGGAAGCGGGAGAAAATCGAAATCGCCATCTGAGTTAATGAAAACACTTTCATAACTGCTCATCTCAACAATTATGGGGTGGGCAGTTCTTTTTATGGGAAAAGAGCATAGAAAGCACTACGCCTTTCACACTGTCTGTACGGCGCACTAGCTGTTAAAGTTGCCCACATTAAATTGTGAAGGTTTATGATGGATTGGTTCATTTTTGGATGGTATATAGGCAGTGATCGAGCTTATGGAAACGGTGACGCGGGATTATTACGAATCCATCGGCCTCGGCGAAGCCTATGCACAGCAGGTAGCAAGAGAAGCAATGGAAGATCATGCTTGACGAAAAGAGAACGCCTGTGATGGTCGTTCTCCTTTGTGTTGGCTTGGTGGGGCATGTTTGGGGCTATGATGAAGCGGATGGAGCATGTGGACGCGTTATTACGAGTCGATTGGCTTGGGTGAAGCTATATGCCCAGCAAGTAGATCAAGACACTATTAATACTTGATGACAAGAAGCTCGTCAGCAGTGTCAAGTTCGCCTTCAACGAGTAGACCGAGAAACATTTTTTAACTTAGCCCCTTCTGCTGAACCAATGGCAGAAAGGGCTTTTCCTTTTCCAGGAAAAGCCTCTACGTCGAAACAAGTCGTCTCCATTATCATATAAAGCAACGAGATTAAACCTTATCTACATTCAACTGACGCAAAGTGGGGATAATACGTTGAAACTCATTAGCCATAGTTACGACATCCGCGTATCTGTTATTTATATCCGCATCAATTCCTCTATCAAAAAATCCGAGAATGGTGCTGTTAGTAATATGAATCCCGTTTTTCTTGCCTGATAGAATAAAATTTATAACAAAAGAAAGAGCATATATGTCGTGCCGCTGTTCGAAATTCTCAAATCCAACCCTAGCTAGATTGGGATCGTTTAATACCCCTTTTATTACCGTACCTTGCCTCGTAAGATTCCTGTCAGGATGTTTAGCTAATCCAAAATCGGATACCTTAATCAAAGTGACGCCATCATTATGTTGCTTTATCAATATGTTAGAGTAAGAGATGTCTCGATGCAGAAGGCCCGTTTCATGTATATAGACAAAAGCCCTCATAAGTTGCTGTACTAATCGAATACGTTCATTCATTGTGAGGCGATCGTTCATTCTAGTAATGTACTTATCTAATGTTTCATCAGCACACTCCATACTGTATTCCATTTTATTTTCATTAAACTGATAAGCTTTGATAACATATGGAGAGTCCAATTTCTTCAAGTCCGCAAACTCGTTCTTAAATCTAGTTATCTCTTCAGGGGTTAAGTTCTTCTTTGCTCTTTTTACGATAACAGGAAAACTATATTGTTCATCCAAGTACCTATAAACGTGGGCATACGATCCTTCATCTACATGATGAAGGGGGTAAGCTACGGTAGATGAACCTGGAGCAGAAACCGATTCGATCAAATGAAAAATAGCCCTATAATCAATAAGCTCAACAAGTTGCAAATCATTCGGAATAGGACTCCCATTTGTGGCCACTAAAAAAGTTTTACATTGGTTTAGTAATGAAGCATAAGATGAATCTAGCATAAAGCTGTAGACTGTGTCTTTTAAATTCGCTTGTAGCAAGTGGACAATCTCAATAATACTTTTCAGCCTACGACTTTCTTCAGCATTGTAGTGACCGTTATGTTTCGAATACATGAAAGCTAAAAGTTGATTAATCTCATAATGAAGCAATGAGAACAGCGCTTTCTGATTCTTGTTTGGAATCGAATGATAAAATTCCTCATACATCCGGGCCTTTTCCGCACCAAAAATACTAATAAGTTGGTTTAACTTCCTTTCAATCAAAATAACAGAGTCATCAATAAATGGAAGTGCCATTGTAGAGCTATCCCCTCTCTCTAATTCAATTCAATTTTTTCGCCGTCACTTATGGCACTGTCCCCCAATTAATCTAATTGCCCGATACATCCGCTCCACCAGCACCAGCCACATAAGCTGATGCAGCAATTTCATCCACCCGAACGACAGCTTCAGGTCAGTGCAGTTCCTTCAGTTTAATCAATGAAGGGGCTTTACCTTCGGAAAAGTCTCTTCTGACAAAACCATATTTATCGATCGTATTCAAAAAAGGTCTCGACGTCAGTAGTCGAAACCTTTTTCTACTAATCAATATAACAAAAGGACTGTGGTGCTCGAAAATTACTATCTAGCTGAGTGGGGTCATAAGGATTCTCATATTGCACTGCTTTAGAAATCTTTATCGCGTAGCCTTCTGCTCGATCCCCAAAATACTCTTGGAAAAATTTGTAACTGATACCAGAATCCTTCTGGGTCGATGACCAAATGGACTCAGGGGAATCATTTATAATATATTCTATAAATAATTCCCCTACAATTTTGCCCTCAGGCTTAGTTGAGTAAATAACTATCGATTCAACATCTTTTTTGAAGATTGTACGACGATATTCGAATTTCTTTTCTCCAGCAAATATCTTTTCAACAAACTCTGGCTTAATCGATAACAAGACTTTCATGTGCATCACCTGCCTGTAAAATGGAATCAAACTGATTGTCGGTCAGTTCAAAAAACGTCCAACGATCACTCTCAATCCCAAGTTGTTCTATAAGCTGTCCACGAGTTAACCTTCTCCTAAGAGCAATATTATACACCATTTTGATTACATAGTGTCGTTTTCCTTCAGCATAAATATCTTGCAATTCTTTTGACGTGTAGACACTATATTTGTCACAATAATCAATAAATGATCTAACGTCTCCAAAGCTCTGTCTAGACTTTACTTCTTCCACCACACAAATGGAAGTGGCCACAGACCTGTATCTTGCCTGACCAGGTCTATCAGTGGTTCTATAAATGACAATTATATCACCAGGATTAAGTCCAGAGACTGGAGCAGCAGAAATAAAAACCTTATGAATGCTATTTGTATGTGAAACATCCTCAAGTATATTAAAACTCTCGTTATTCAAGATAGAATCTGGAAAAAGTCTCGTATGGAACTCCGGAAAGATCGAGAGAATATGTTTCCGTTTACCCCTCTGACTAATTTTTGGGTAATCCAGAAGCATATGATTCTTAATTTCTGTTAGAGTCTTCCACAATACAAGCTCAGTTCCCGTTCCAGATGCTTTGGTCGATCGTTGAAAAAAACCATATTTAACAAAAAGATTTACTAACGCTTCATGTTTTGAAAACACAGTAACATAAATACCTTCAACGCCTTCGCTAATCGCAATATCTAGAGCTCTTTTGATAAACCGCTCTCCTAACCTAGTACCGTGCGGGTTAACTTTCATTGTACCTATTTTCAGAACACGATTCGCCAATATAGTTGGTGTGACGTCTTCTATTGGGCCTGTCTCTACCTTTAAGTAAAGAAATGCTTCTAATTTTCTTTGAGGGTTATATAAAACATATGCTTTTTCTTGTGCTTTCCTTGCAAACCAGTTTTCAAAACCCGGGTAGTCTTCCTTTAAACTATCAAAAAATGAATCTGTAAGATCAATTTGGGAAAACATTTTATGTTGAATATACCCTTCCAAGATTATCACTTCCTTATTGAGTCTAGCTCCACCTCTATGTTACCATATTCTTGAATAATTGGTAACGTTGATTTTTCAACAATCTATATTATCCGATTGGAGGATGGAACTCGTGAGAGGTATGATATTTATTGGAGGTATTCATGGGGTAGGGAAAACCTCATTGTGTAAAGAACTCACTTTACGTTACAAAATCCCTCACTATTCAGCGAGCAAACTGATCTCCGATGAAAAAAAGGAAGTTTATTCAAAGAACAAATTTATCCCCGATATAGAACAAAACCAAGACCATCTCTCAAATTCGATAAACCGTCTTAACATCAACGGCTGGTTCTTGTTAGACGGTCATTGTTGCCTACTTAATCAAATGAGCGAGATTACCCGCATCCCATTTGATACATTTGATAAAATATCGCCTAGCTTAATTATTGTACTGACTGATTTAATAAGCTCTATCCAAGAAAGATTCTCTCAAAGAGATGGCTACCAGTTCTCCCCGAATCTCCTTGAGGGATTCCAAAATGCAGAGATAGAGTATGCTAAAGAGATCAGTAATAATCTTCAAATCCCTATTTTAATAGCCCAATCCGGAGATAAAATGACTATTTACGACTTCGTAGATAGGGTCATTCCAAACTAGATATTCGGCAATTTTTCGCCGTCATTTATGATACGGTTCACCTTACACGCTATAACGGCTAAATTTCTGAGGCACTATTACCTACTCTCCTCTAACTGATAGGTCCCCTTCAGGAAACTGGAGGGGGACCTATTATGGTGTTTAGATTGGATTGTCGATGAAGTTTAGATCTTGATATTCGGTTGGCCCAAATTAAATCCTCTAAGGATACCATCAAGAACAGTATTGACTTCATTAAATTTAAATTCGTTCATCAAGAAATTCATCCGTTCAAATACATGGTCAGCATCCGACCAATCCTCTATATCCACGCTTCTAGTTCTCAATTTTGTAAATCTGGCGCTCATATTCGTTAGAGCAGCTGCCCTTATTCTAAATAAATTATCACTATCACTTTGAACTATATGATTCAGTAAATTCACCCTCAATTGCCCATCCTGTATAGGTCCAACTTCGAGTATCAAGAATAGCCTTTCTTCCTGTGCAGCGAAGAAATATGTGAAAGGATAAGGTGATTTCCACGGACCTACTATCTCCGGCATGTTTCCTCTAATTGATTCTGGTATAAACCAATGCTCTTTATCGCTCAAATGGAAGCCAGGATGAACTGAATGGTCAATAACTGAGATATTACCTTTAAGTATGTCTATAGCTTGGTTTAATGTAGATGTTGATACCGCACCATATTTAACTATTGCATCTATTGCGTCTCTATGATGTTTGTAAATTTCACGGCACAAATTAATCAACTGCTCGTCCTGCATTGTTAATACCTCCAAAGTCTTGGCATAATAGGATATGAAGTCAAATATTTTCTCGTTCATTTTATCTTGATTCGTTTCTAGAATTGCTTTCAGAATATCTAGAATGCCAATATGACTGAAGCTATAATATCCTGAGTGAGGGGCTTCTTCCCCATCTAATGTAAGAAACACAGGAATTACGTGCTGAATTGAGGGATAGGCAGACCTGACAATGTTTAGATATTTTTGTAGTTGGTGATCTCCTAAACCTGCATGGACCTTGTTCTCAATGAAAAGAATGAAATTACTTTTTTTGGAGACAACAAGAATATCTATGTTCCTCCATTCACGAAGAACCTCAGCATCGTGAAAACTTCCAAGAAGAATATCAGTTATTTGTAAATCATGATTTTTAGTAAGCACATCTCCACAGAGTATTTCGGCACTTAGCTTTTTGAGAATCATATCACTTAAAGAATGATTTTCATTCGGATCAAGAAGCCAAGCCAAAATATTGGAATGTCTTATTTCGAACTGATCTACTTTCAACACTTTGAATGGGTTGAACTCATTAAGTTTAGAATCAAGCCTATCAAGAAGCTGATTGTTAGCAACAAATCTTGTTATTTTCTGATACAATTCCTGATGATTTTCATTAATCATACCTTAAACCCCTCTTCCTCAATAGCACTTAACAAAAGTATCCATAACAATAGTATTCGATGTAGATGCGCCTCTCTCCTTTCTAACTAACTAGCACAAATATAGCAGAGCGCAAGA
The DNA here is from genome assembly GCF_038000305.1 of Paenibacillus sp. FSL H8-0034. Taxonomy (NCBI): domain Bacteria; kingdom Bacillati; phylum Bacillota; class Bacilli; order Caryophanales; family Paenibacillaceae; genus Paenibacillus; species Paenibacillus sp. FSL H8-0034. The sequence goes on along the minus strand of NZ_JBBOBS010000001.1, from coordinate 354,479 downwards.
ACGAAATAGCCGCTACTTATTCAAGCCTAACCGCTGAGATTGGACACTTTAATGTACTTAGGATTGATCTGTACCTTCTCGTCCAGATACTTCTTCCAACAGGTATTATCTCTAGAAGGATCATTGGCTTGCTCAGTGAAATATGCTCCTATACTGCCTTTCTCAAACAAGAAGTAATCCCTCCCTCTCTGATTTCCAAACAATGCGACCATCGCGTAATTGTAGCTGGAGCCAATCGCAATCCCTGTCTTCTGCATGGGGATCTGTTTTTGAATCTCTTCTATTGTAAAAGCAGTCTTAGGCTCAACGCCGCATCCTTCTAAGGATTGCAAGAGTAATGCAAACAACAAATCAGCGTTCGATCTCAGAGTAATTTTATCAAGATCAAAGACTTCCGATTTGAATGTATTCCAATCATGCTTCTTTGAGACTGCTGGCGCCACTTTAGACCTGGATACGGGAACGGTCTTGACCCTATGCTTTCCGAACATCATGAGGAACTTGTTCAGATTGCGTTTGCTACCTTTCAATTCTTTGACAGCAGGTGGGATTACCCTCAAAAAGTCGGAGAAAGCTACGATGTCGTCCATGCCCATCGGATTACGTTTCCAAACCCAATCCTCTCTAATCGATGACATGAGGTAATTCATGGCTCGAAAGCTATGGGGGTCTATAAGACCCACTTGTTCCGGATTCATTAGATGGGCCAAGAAAGCTACTGTTGTAAAAGATTGATGCCCAGCCAGCCGATCTTCCCAATAGGTAAAGGTACTATTAAGATCACATTGCCCTAATTCGGCAAACTCCAACCAATGCTTCTGTAGTTTGGCTATGATGACCTTGTGTGCAGGGACATAGGAGGACTTTCCATAATGACCATGCCTCCACTCTATCACTTGTCTAATGTCATCTATCTCTACACTTTTGGGATCAGGGAACGCAGACAACCATTTCTTATAGGGTTCCTCGGGGTACTTTGCTTCCTCATATTTTGATGCATACTCGCTGAAATGCTCAGATACCACCTTCGCGATGGACTCTATCTCTTTCTTTGTTAATGCCGACATACTTTACTCCTCCATCTCCGTCTATTGTTAGGTAATACAAAAAGGAGTATAGGCTTAAAATACTCCTACACTCCTTATACATCTTGAGGGAATTCTCTGTTTTTCTTTATGCTTACCACAGGACTGCTTTGGTTTTTACTGGTTAATGTTCCTTTGTCTAACCCAAGTAACAATTCAATTTCATTGACGTTTAAACTTAGGTTATTATTAGAGAGTTGCTTTACAATTTGGTCCCCACTCATTACCTGATTTATAGTTAAAATCTCCACTGCCTTTTTCATTAACGAGGGTTTTGAAACCTGTATTATGTCATCTAGTGGCTCTTTTGATCTCCAGCCTTTCTTAGAAATCTGCTTCATCAAATTTTGATACTGATTATTATTAATCACTTTTAGTTGATACGCGCGGACAATCATTGCAGATATAGAAACTCTCCATTTTTTCTTCAGTTCCACGTAATAGTCTAGCTTACTCGGGTAAACTAAATCATTAATGAATGTATCCCTCGGAAGTAAAAATGAGGCTGCAAAATGGTTAGCCTCGCTTTCTACTTGACGAAACTCCTCACGAGATAATAGCTCCAAGTCATGCGACCAGTCATGGAGTATAACATGACCTAGTTCGTGGGCTGCATCAAATTGTCTTCTTGTAGCAGACTTTTTATCGTCCCCCAGAACTACAAAATAATACTCAACCCCTTCGACTTGTTGACGTTGACTAAATGCGTCAATGTCATCACCATCAGTCGCGAACGAAGTAACAACTAATCCATTCTTCTCAAGAAGTCGAACCATATTGTTTATTGGTTCATTCCCTAATCCCCAATATTGACGTACCCGATTAGCAATGTCCTCAATTTCATCAATGTTAAAATTTCGATCAGGAATATTAAGCTTTGGGAATTCCACAAACTTGTTAAGAAAATGGTATATACTTGCTACAATTTTCGTTTTTTCAATTTGTGACATTCGATCTTTCTTTTTAGAGGTGAGCAATGCTCTAAAATATGTATTACCCACTTGGATTTTTTCTTTATCTTCTTCATAAAAATACTCTCTTGGAAAACCTAACGCACTTATGAGTCTGAGCAACGTTTCTAGGCCAGGAGCTTTTCCATTCTCGAATTGGGAAATTGCTTGTTTAGTAACCGCAACTTCTTCAGCTAATTCTGCAATGGTTTTCCCCCTATATATCCGGGCTGTTCTTAGCCTGTCACCATTAAAAACCTTTATAGTTGGCATAATAAACTCCTCCCAAGAGAAGTCTGGAGATCATTCCTCGTTGTCCTTCTCTTTTTCATCTTCTCTAGGTTGTACGAGATCTTCCTCTTGTTGTGGGATAATTCCTTCACGTAGACCGATATGAATATCTTCATCTTCTGAATCAGTCGATATACCTGAAGTAGTGTATGTGTTCGTAAAGTCGGCTGTAATGTGCTCATTCCAGTTTTCTTCAAATGCAATACCTAAGCTTGCTGTAGGAATATATGCAGAAACTGAAGTGATTTCATCTTTTTCTGATGAAAAAGTGATTACTGAATAATATTTCACTTCACCCTCTATGTTTGCAGTTAATTCCTTCAACACTTCTTGAACCTCATCGGCCCAAATTGCACCGTCCATATCAAATAAATCCTGTTCCAAAAATCTCTCCACATCGCTGACATCTTCTAGTGATTGATTATGGGAGGCTAATGCATCAGCATAGTGCACACGTTGTCTGCTAGTTCGATCCTGTAATTCTCCAAAGCGTTTATCTCTCATTAGAGAGTACAGAAACATTGTTTCTCTGTCGTATATTAATACGAATTTCCAAGGTCCTCTTTTGACTTTTAAACATTGAAATCGCTGACCTTGGAATTTTCTGATAATATTAGTGTTTGTGAAGTCCCATCTTAGAAAATGTATACAGTTTTGTGTCTCTAGATCATACTCTAAAATGAAATCACGTATGTCGTTTTTATGTGCATTATAGATAGCTTCTATAAATGCAGACTTTTCTTGATCTGACAGAGGAATCCTCGACTCGAACTTCACCGTCAACACCTCACTCCCATAATGTATAAATCAATATTACCATTTCCCTTTAAAAAGTCAACCAAATAACCTATTAATGTTTATTTAACATTACCCCCAGTCAAATTACTACTGAAATGCTCTGACCTTGGATCCCTCGCTTCATATGGACAGCAAAAGACCCTCCTGCATGGGTCGCAGAAGGGTCAGCGGCTAAAAAATGTTGCACCGTATTTACATCAAAGTTCATCTGGATTTGGTCGATCGTTCGCGTATCCCTGACCGTAATTTGCTTGATGACCAGATGCATAAGCGTCTTGCGCTGGTCGAAGGAGGAGGATTCCAGAAGCTTATCGAACTTATCCAACAGCGAACGGACAACTTCGTAGGACACAGGCTGAGAATTGTCATCTTTCAGTTCAAATGCCAGTTCGGACTTTTTGACATGAAGTCGGTCGAGTTCTCCATTAATGTCATCGAGTCGCTTCGAGAACATCTCTCTTGCCAAACCATCGGCCTCGTACAGATCAAAATATTTCTGTTTCTTGCCCTCAAGTTCGGTTATCTTACTCAATAGATGGTCAAGCTCCTGCTGGAGTGGCTTGATACGTTTCGTTTTCCTTTCATTGATGTTCTTCACGATGCCTCTCAGCATTTGCGGCAAGGCAAGCACCTCTTTGATGCGTTCTATTACATACTGTTCCGCTTCCTGCTTGCGGATGCTATTGGCGCTGCACACCTTACTGCCCTTGTTTCGGAAGTTGCTGCAGGAATAGTACAGTCGCGTGATCTTGCTGCCATCCTTTTGCCGATTCTGAATGCGGTTCGCTACCATCGGCCCCCCACATTGTGGGCAACGGATGAGCCAGGTCAACAAGAACTCTCCATCAAAGCGTTTGAGTGCCACGACAGACTTCATATTCCGAAGGTACCTTACCTTATTCCATAATTCTTCGGAGATGATTGCGGGATGCAATCCTTCAAAAATGTCCGGCTTGGGGTTGCGTCCTTTGCGCCGCTTGTCACTCCAGTTTTCGAAGCGACAATAGCGAACTTTTCCCGCATAAAAGGGATTATCCAATATTTCCTTTACGCCACTGATGGAGAAGGCACCCCCAGGTTTAGTAACGTACCCTTCGTGATTCAGTTCATTGGCAATCGACTTGAATCCCCGACCAGCGGCGAACCTCTCGAAAATCTTGGTGACAATAGCCGCTTCTGCTTCAATGATTTCCACGTTGGATTCGTGATGATTTGAGACGTTATTAGCGTCCTTTACGGCTCTGTAACCAAGTGGTACTTTACCGTTATGCTTTCCTGTACGTGCCCGTTGCTTTAAGCCCATTTTCACGTTTTCAACGATGGTATTTCGCTCGAATTCTCCTACCGAGGCCATCATCTGTAGGGTGAATTTCCCCATGGGCGTTGAAGTGTCAAATTTTTCAGAGAAAGAACTGAAAGCAACATTATGCTTCTCAAGTACCTCAACCATCTGCAGCAAGTCAATGGTGTTCCTCGCCAGTCGATTGAGTTTCCAAACCAACACTTCGTCAAACGAATTCTTTTCTGCATCCTTGAGCATCTGCTGTAGTTCTAAGCGTTTTTCCATGCTCTTACCGCTAATCCCTCGATCTACATACTCATGAAAGATTACTTTTTCAGAGTAGAGGCAGTGCTTTCGCAGCGTATCGAGCTGGGCATCGATGGAGTAGCCCTGCTCGGCCTGTTCTTCGGTACTGACCCTGACGTAGATGGCGACACGAGTTGGTTTTTCCTGATTACTCATTGTTCCTATTGCAACTCCTCTCGACTTGCCTCTTCAAACTCAGCTATCGCAGCCATCATCTGTAGAGTGAACTTACCCATGCGAGTTGAAGTATCGAACTTCTCAGAAATAGAGGTAAAAGTTACGCCATGCTTATCCAACAGTCCGGCTATTTCTAGAATATCCGCTGTTGTCCTCGCCACTCGGTTTATATTACAGACCAACATCTCATCAAAAAGACCTTGTTTTGCAGCTTCTAATAGTTGCAGAAGTGAGTGTTGATTTTCCACATGAATGCCACTAACTGCTTTATCGCTGAAGATGCTGACGATTTCTTTGCCTTCCAGATGACAATGAGATTTTAGCTTCTCGACTTGTTCCTCTATGGTCCAGCTACTTTCTGAGTGCTCATTCCGATTTGTACGTGCATAAATAGCGACACGAGTATGTTTTACGCAAGTTTGTTGTTGGTTTTCCACAGTTCTTCCTCCAATTGGTTGGTTAGTTGTAATTGTTGTAACTCTGAACTGCAATGGATGGTTGCTCTGGAGATATTACGGTCAAGTGGCAACGTGATTTTATCGAACAGGCTTCGAAGAAGTTTCTTTTGTTGTTCCACTGGAACCGTTTGGAGCATCTTTTGAAACTGTGTAAGCACATTTCGGATATGGTCACTTTCCATAGTCTCCATTTGGCGGTTAACGAGCTTTTGCTCAACCTTTTGGAGAGTAACTTGTATTGCCTTTTGCTGCTCTTTCAACTCGGTAAGCTGCTCTACAAAGCTGATTTGTTCAATATGCCCGTCCTCAAACTGTTCGAAACAGTGCTGCTGTCGGTTCCCAAACGAGCTAAGTTCCTTCTCTAACCTTTTCCACTCATTCTCCAGCGGTTTCCGATCCGTGTCCCTTTTAGCGTTCACCGCCGAGACAATTTGCTTGAGCAATTGGGGATTCATCACTATCTCTTGAATTTGCCCAAAGAACCACCGTTCCAAATCATCCGCTCGAATGGCATTTGTACTGCACACGGCAGAACCCTTATTGGTGTAGAGTGAGCATACATAATAATAATTCTTTCGAATCGTGCCACTTTTGTTATAATTTTTAGTATGTGCTGCTATCATGCTGTACCCACATTGAGGGCATTTGAGCAGGCCAGATAGCGGAAAATGACGGTTTATCGTTTTAGTTGTCGGTCGTGAGCGCTGATTATGAATCGATTGCACCGCATCCCAAAGTTCTTGCGAAATGATCGACTCCTGTTCGCCATCCATGATTTCCACTTCCGAACCTGCCTTCGTTCGGCATAGGCTACTGCCGATGCGGATTTTTCCGATATAATTTGGGTTATTTATGATTCCTTTCACCGCCGCGATGCCGAAGGTAAGTCCCTTTTTCGTTCGGTGACCTTCTGCGTTCAGTCGATTGGTAATGGCTTTAAACCCGAAACCTTCCGAATACAGTTCAAAAATGTATCGGACAAGTTCCGCTTCTTTCTCCACGATTTCAAGTTGCGACTGTCCTGGCTTCGGTTTTTTGTGCCATTGGTAGCCAAGTACCATGTTCCCGCTATTCCAGCGGCCCTGCCGATTTCGTTCATGAATACTAAGCTTGACGTTTTCACAGATTTGGCCCCGCTCCAGTTCAGCCGTAGCGCCAAGCATCTGGATGATGAAGTTTCCCATTGCCGAATCCGTTTTAATATCTTCGGTCATACTTTGTGCGCTAACATTATTTTTATTAAAAATTTTCAGCATTTGGAGTAGATCTTTTTGATTACGGGCCAATCGGTTGAGTTTCCAGAAAAGGACGATTTGAAATCGACCCTTCTCGGCATCTACCAGTAGTTCCTGTAATGCCTGTCTGCCCTTTATCGATTTAGCGGACTTCCCTGCATCCACATACTCATTGAAAATGGGAAGGTTATGAATGCGGCAGTATTCCCTTAGCACGTCCAATTGTCCGTCAATACTATAACCCTCTACTTGCTCCTCCGACGAGACACGGACGTAGAGCGCCACTTTTTGGCTTGCCATGGCTCTTACATCCCTTCTTTTTTCATGCTACGATTTGGTAATCCCATGTTCCAAGCAGCTCCGCTGTTAGCTCATGGTTGGCAATTTCCTCAACCTCTGCCAGCATGATCGGCTCCAGCCAAATCATTGCTTCCGCGCGGTGTGCAGCCCTTCTATCCTGCATTGAAATATAGTTAATGATCATATCAGACAGCAAGTCAATGGCCGATTCTAATTCATTTTGAACATTGAAGACATCGCTCACATCGGTTCCTCCTTGGAAAAAAAGAGCCTGCTTCTTTTTCAAGAAGGTGTGCAAGCTCTATTTTTGGTTTCGTCTATTCTTAATGATTTCGATTGTTATTTGAAGGGCAATGACAATGAGGTTAATAACTCTTGGATTCATATGCCGTACCCTCTCAGTATTCGGATGGCAGGAGCATCGTCACATACTCGCCACTATCAATGATCCAAACGGTAGCATCATTCAGCGGCTTATCAATGCCTGGAAACCTGCTTGATTTGCTACGTTTGGGCTGTTCTTGGGACTGGTTAATCACTTGTATCTTCCGATTCCCCATGGTTTCCGCATTCAATTAAATACCTGAAGGTAGTCCATCTTTAGCCCATTTCGGATATGCTCGTCCAGCATTGCCCAAAGAACCAGTTGAAGCTCAGGGGTTATTTCATTATTAATTCCTCGTGTTACGTATCGCTGGTACTCAAATGTATAAGACATCTACATCAGTCCCCTTTCCTTCAAGCTTGTAAATCGGATGATTATGACAAGCTATTATGGACGCAGAATTTGCAAGTATGGCCAGTTTGAATGTCTCCCTGGGGTGGACAATGGATGCGTTTAGAGAACCGCAGGATACTTGATGCATAGCGGTCGGCTCATTTTTCGTATTAAGGCATAGGATACAAAATGATTCCCGATCACAGTCGCCGATGAATTGGCGGAACAAATCAACCGCATCTTGAGGTGAGCGAATCACACGATTAGGGTAGAGTAGCGATGTTTTCTCTCGTACCATTCGAAGTGAAACAACTTCGATCCGCTTAGCAGGTTTTTGTGTGGAGTCTCTCATTTCATGTCCTCTTCAGCTAGGCATCCAGATTTCTCAGCAAACCATTGTTCCAAATCTGCTCTTAAAGTGCCCCTAAGCGCGTATATCAGCAGAAAGCACTCATTATCAGGCATAAGGCAGGCTCGGTACATACAAAACTCATCCGGCAGTTCCACCATTTCCACGTACTCTGGTTCAGTCTCCAGTAGATTAACAATCTTGTTACCATCTGTTAGGATGCAGGTATCTTCTGATTGAACCAACAGCATACGGTAGCCATGTTCCACTAGGGAGAACGGCTTTTCATCGTCATGATGAAGGGATTCTTGTATCTGCTTAAACTCTTCTACAAGGTACGTCATACCCTCTTGAGATAGTGTACCTTTCTTGAATTGACTCACAATGGAATCTTGACTTGTAAGGTTAACCAAATAGCTCATCTCCTTAGAATCTTCTCTAGTAATCAACAGCATTCTAAGGAATAATATCTATTTATAGGTTGGAGCTTCAGCGGCATCGTTACACGCCATTGCACTATCAGGCTCTTGAAAAAGGCACTGTTTATTTTGTTTGACGTATTTTTCAAGCTCAACTAGCTGCTCTTCCATTAATAGGCTACATTGTTCTTCGGTTGAAACTCTAATATAAGCTGGAACTCTCCGTATTTGAATATTTGAATTAACCATAGTAATTCTCCTTACAAAATTTTAGTGGTGTTTCATTCTTTCTTCACTTTTTCTGTACCCCTAAGCGCGGCAGCTTGCTTTGTTGATGAAACGTCATTAGAAAATGCCCTGTTAGAACCAGGTTTACAAGGATATAATTTAAGAATGCTTTCTGTTTATTTACGCTCAGATGTTCCCCTCCCAGACAGGGGCTATGCCCCTGCTTGCGTCGTGTGTCATACCATGTCGCGTCTAGCCTCTTGAAGAGCGCCCCTGTTTCCCCTGCTTTGGAGAGGGGGATGACGGTCATGCTAGATTGGCAGGGGGGGGAGACATTTTATTTTCTTTTATTTATTTTTTTGCAGGGGCAGTAGGGGCGGATGCCCGGCTTTTGCTTGCACCGCATGGCCCCTCCACCGCCCCGCTATCTTTAAGTTGCAGGGGTTTCTTCCCCTTCTTCTGGGGCAAACATGGCCTCCATTTGAGGGGATGGTGCCTGCTCTCGTCGCGCTCTGGCAGCGGGACGCTCGTCTGCCCCACGCAAGGCGGAAACCTTTACCCAAAGCGTGCGGTCACGAAAGCGGCCAATCGACTTTTTCTTGGTGTATCGTTTCTGCTTGCCTTCGATCTCGATTTGCGTAAAGCCTTCATCTGCGAGATGTCTCCAAAGCATCTGTTTGGTGGTGGGGAAGCGTTCTTCTTGACGCGACAAGAATTGACTGACTACGTTGTACAACGGATCAGGAAGGAAGTAGTAGAACTCATTGTCGTGCCAGCCAACATGGGTACCGCTTGGAGCAACACCATCGACCGCTTGGGGCTTAATGTTAAGTGTGTGAATGCTTCTGTTAGCCAAAAGCTGTGAGACGATGCTGAGGAAGCGTGTCGTTGGCTTAACTTCTATTACTTGTTCCCCCTGCTCGTTGGCTATATCAAGGAAAAGCTCCCAGCCTTCGGTAAGAAGCTGGTCGTGACGCTCATGGGTAATGGCATCGATGCTAAGGGCATATTTAAGAGCGTAATGAAGTCCGGTGTAAAGTATCGTAGCCGCCTCTACGAGTCTGCCATGCACATTTAGTCGGGAGGCTTCGTTCCGCTTTTCGTGAAGAAACTCCATTAGGTGCTCAGTGTCCTGCTCCTGCATCTCTTGTCCCAACCACTCCAGGTAGCCGACCATCGCCTGCGAAAGAAGCTTGCTATCCTTTTGGGCCTGCGTCAGCTTAGCCAGATCGACGTCTCCCGGAAGCACTTCCACCGGATACAAGCGAGAATTGGTAGATGCTCCGTTTAACATGTCCTCAGCCGTTATCAGACACAGGCCGCGAGGTACGTTTGTCATTCGCAAAGAACCATCAGCATTCATCCGCCCCCTTCCAATCAAATCACCGAACCCACGGATGAGCTGCTGGGCGATTTGTTCCATTTTCTTTGCATCGACTGGGTTGTTATTCGGATGGTAATCATCCACTAGAAGAACGCTATCTTTGCAATCGGAGGCTATCTTTTCAATGGAATTTGCCGTGTCCTTGAAGCTTGCCGGAAGATTTTTGGCCGTAAATGTACCGTAATGGCTCAAAAATAAGGCCGAGAGAGAAGACTTCCTACCTCCAGTTTTGCCATATACCCAAAGAAGGAAGGCTGGCGGAAAGCTTGCTTTTTCTAGCCATTTACGTAAAGGAGCAAGGTACATAAACGCAAACAACGGCAATGTGACGCGAAGCGGTGCTAGGTCGAGTAGCTCTAAGCTTGCCCGACTTGCTTTGACCCGATCCCCCGAAGAGGCAGGCAACTTGTACTTTGAAAGCCGCTCTTCTAGCTCCACTTTTACGTTAGTAGCACCGATGCACCCGTTTGCATGAAGGTAGCAGTTTCTTTCATTAATCTCTTTCCAGCCAATGTGAGTAAATATGGATTCTTCAACTGCATTTTTCCCCAGGTGCTGAAAGACGTATCTTGCCTTGTCCTTTACGGTTGGTCCGGGAAACAGGTTAGGCTCCAGCCCCCATCCCGAAGGCCATTGCATGGCCGCAAATTGGGAGTCGGGAACCAGAATGTCCGGGAATCTCTTTCCGGTTCGAAGAATTATCCCTTCAATTAGGTAGAACCTTTGCTTTTCCTGACCGTTATCTTTCACAATGGTTTTGGTCGGAACAGCCAGAAAGTTGGAGATCGGGACAGCTTTTTCATTTCCTTTGTAATAGATCATTTCACACAGCAAACCGTTCTCAATCGCATAGCCTTCCGGTATGTCGTTGAGTATCGCCTCTTGGTCCACTTTGCCTTTTGAGGGCTTTTGTTGGAGGAACGCGGCGGGGGAGTTTGTAAGTTCCCCTGCCTCATTCTTACTCACTTGATCGCCAAAGCATTGGTGCATCTGATCATCGCTGCATCCCATAGTCGCACAGCGGGTAGGGCCATGATCTGACTTAGTCATCTCTTGTATTCTTCGTTCACTTTGCTGGGAGTGCTTGTGGGAAGCTCGGGAGAACGCTAACGCTTCAGCAAGGAATTTCGCATTAGCAAATACCGCGCTCCATCGGAACCAAGCTTCTTCATTCAGTCCTTTATCTTGCTGCCCTTCCCAATCTTCGGCAAATCGGGGACAAGACTTCTTAAGGCCATCGAAAGACCCTTTCACAGCTGGAACGGTCCTCAGTCCCTTTTTTGGAGGGGTTATTCGCTGAACCATCCATGCTGGGGCGATTGGTAACTGAATTCCCATGGGCTTTTCCCTTCCTTCCATTCGTAGATGCCGCCATTTGCGTGTTTGGATGGCGGGAGAACCGTCTGTTGACCGTCACAGAGAAGCGCACATTCTTCATGTGATTTATCCGGATGGCTTTCGACATATTTGACGGACCGAATGCCGTAGGGAGCAGCGTACATGAGCCGCCTGCCTCCCCCTGGGGTCGTAAATTCAAGCGTATCGGGGAGATCACCATTGCTCCATTGCTGCAACAGCTCTTCTCCGTAATCTCCGTCCACGTCGATAGCGACGACACCTGCTCGAGTGCCGAGGACTAACCCAACATTCATGGAAGGCCATTGCCTCACCCATTCGTCAATGGTCCCGGGTTTAGGAATGGAGGCATTCGGCCAATCTTTCAGAAGAGGCATCTTTCCAGGCCTTGAGCAACTTTTACGATGTTGTTCGCTCATGCCGCTATGATCGTGCGAACAGAGAGGTATGACGGGCCAACCTAGCGCGGCGAGGGCCTTCGTCGCTTCAGTGACATTGCTGTAGGGAGGCAGGAACTTGTCAGGCATTTGATTCACCTGCTCCGAACTTGCTTTGCAACAGGCCAAGCTGGTGACTAAAATCCTCTTTATCGTGTAGATCGTAATAGTGGGCAAACTCGTTGGGGATCTTATCTTTCTGCCCAGGAAGCCAAAAGACGCTGCTTAGCATATCGGTTGTTTCTTCCTTTCCAGTGATGTGCCACGTTACTTCGATGTGATCGTTCGCCTCTTTTATATGAATAGGCTTGGGATCTCTGGATTTCAGGCCCTTCTTCATGTTATCAATCCAGATACGCCGGAGGTCCTCAGGCACGTTCTTAAGCGGGATTGCCTCAAAAGTATCCACCTTGGCCGTTATCGTTGCTTTCTTCGCTCCCCAAGTATTACGAAATGTGGGGATTGCCTCCATGAAAAAAGGTTTACTCATTTCGGTATCGTCAGCATGAAAAGCGACAAGCCTTAGGTCGAAGTCATACTTGTATACCGCTTCATACAACCTATTATGCATGGAGGCCCTCATTAGGTGGTACAGATGCAACACGGCATTTTCGTCATTTACCGGAATCGGTTTTTGTAATAAGTAAGAAGCCAAGTGGTGCTCACTTTTATATAGCGGCTTATAGGCAGGGGAAACAATATGACTTGGCGCTTTTGGCATCTTGGCCATCAACTTCTTGAATTCAGTAGTTGAAAGTTCCTCAGCGAAGCACACGATGTCATAACCTCTTACAATCGCTTTTTTCTCTTTCTCAAGCCTGTAAAAAGTTAGATTATCATTAACGGATTCGTTCAAAATATAGAAATTGCGCAAATCTTTCACGCTCCTTGTAAAAGTATGAATACTGGCACTGCACTGGCATCATCTATGAGTACAGCTCGTTAACATGGAACTCGACCCAGTAGTCGGTTACACCCATTTGTTCACACGAGCCAATGATATGAGGGCTAAAACATTCCGAAATGACCCACAAAACATCGTTCACGCTGTAGACAATTGGGCCTTCCTCAGCATAGCAGTAGAAGTACATACCGCCGTCTTCGGCTTGTTCGATTTCCAGCACTTCGAAGCGTTCCGATATTTCTTTCTTTAGCGCTTCTTGGTTAACATGGGCCTCTACAAATATGCGGTAGCTCGGCATGAACCATTCGGTGTTAAGTCCCGTTTGCCATTGGTTTACCTTGATGGTACAAAAGCCGGACTGCCGATCTTCTATGAAATCGACGGCCTCATCTGTTCCTTTTTGGTGAATGAGTTCGGTTAGGGAAATATCTCCCTCCTCCGTGTAAGTGACGCACTCAAAGTTTTCTTTGGCACCTATGGAAAAGACAAACTTTTCGATGTGCGAATCAGCTTCTGTCTCGTCAAGTCCGGCTATAACGGAGATCGTACCTGGTCCAGAATTGTATTTCAGCTCCATTTGCTTCGCAAACCCTACAAGTTCCTTTTCCGATTCGACTTTAAATGGTACAACGTCCACCTCTAGTCGGGTACTGTGTTCATGCTGATATTGAACCGTAAAACCAAGAACACGGGCCTTCCCTGCATTGATTTTTGACCGTATTTGGATTTCACCGCCGAAATATTGAACCTTCTTTTCCAGTAAGGTTTTTATCGTAAATTTCCTCATTTCGATCTCCTCCATTGTGGCTAATGAATCGCCATTTCGATTAAATTTTGATATGTCATGTCGTGTACCCGAACTCCGCGGGTACACGCTTCAAAGGATTCCTGACAATCGTTTCGTTTATTTTCTGAGTGGTACAAAAGCCACCTCTGCATCATCCAGGGTTAGGTAGGTTACATCATAAAACGAAATGCTGCTTCTACCGCTGAAGTCAAGATCGAAAAGCGCTGTAAGTTCATCTACAAGCTCTTTTGAGTAAATAACCGCCTTACTGCTCGTTTTCCTTAACGTGAAACTTGAGTCGTTGTCAGGAAGTTTGGAGCTAATAGCAATACCTTTATCGTTTACAGAAACTTGTACCTTTGCAGGAGAGCCGATTTTACTTATTAAATTGGGGCTGATTGTAGTGCGCTTTCCGTTACCTGGGGTATTTATCACGGAAAACACGCTTTCACCACCCGTGCCCTTACTTTGGTGCTTGCTGCCGACCGCTTTAAGACCGCTGATTAGGTCAGCATCTTGGGCTGAGTCAATCTGTTGATTGGTTACGATTTCTTCGTGATTGTTTGTCATTTTGTTTCCTCCCGTTTCTTAGGTGTTAAGGTCGCTATCAACCTTACGAAACCAAGAATACAGGAAATCCTAAGAATGCTCAGAAATGACCAACTCGCTCCCCTCTGAAACAAGGCGACAAAAAAGCCAGGACCTGAGATAGGCCCTGACTAGTGTAGATTTATCGAATTATCTTTTCCCAAAAGTCTTGTGTTTTTCGTAATACTTGAGTCCTTCCATGAAGGCTTCGGTAACTTTCTCTACTAATTGACTTTTTACGTTCACTTCGCTGAGCTTAGAATTTTTCAATGACTTCCTTAATTGCTTTTCCAACTTTTCCATCACAATAAAGTGCCTGATATTATACTCTAAAGAGTTAATTGGGGCAAACAAAAACTCGACTTGCTTTTCACAATCACCGAATATTTCCTCCGCCGCTGCCTTCTCCCAATCTAATTGCTGCATAAGGATCAGTACTTTCGAAGATTTACCGGATTTATCACCTTTCTCTTTGTCACCTTTTTTAATGAGCCGACTTATGAAGCTTGTGTATCTCGAATAGTCTGGTGGATGGAGCATACTTGACGTTGTGATTGTCGTTTCAAGCTGACTCTCCTCGAATAGATCAATGTCGCTAATATTGACTGCACAAAAAAGTTCGTAGTCATAATTCAATTTGATCAATCCGGCATTTTCGAGGAATCTCCCCAGATACAGCCGATGCACGTACCAGCAATCGTCACCAGCCCTTCGTTCGTGTTCTAACTCGATAAACCGCTTTTCAAAATCCCTTCTTATTCCCCTTTGCTCACCTTTCGTTACTGTGTTCCTGCTCTCTACTCTGTTATGGGACAGTAACCTATGTGCGGAAGATTTGCTTAAATGGACGTTGAACTTCTTTAACACAGTGTCCTGTACCATTTTAATTGACCATCTAGAACCATGGTATCCTTTGGATACCGGGTGTTTCTCAAGGAAACTGATTATTTTTTCTTCTTGTTTGGGAGCTAAACTCGAAGGCCTTCCACTGCGATTCTTCTCTCGCAAGGCTTGATGACCTTGGTCGTTGAATGTGAGAATCCATCTTCTTATCGTTTCAGTAGACACATTTAACTCATCTGCAATCTGCTTATTTGACAACCCTTTATGTTTAAATAGGACAGCTCTCAGCTTCACTCTATATCTCTCATCACCGATATTACTTTGTAATTCATGTTGCATTAATTCAACCGTTTCCGCATCTAATTGCATAGCTCTCACCTGCTTAGTAAAAATCGATTGAATTCATTCTATCACAAGCAACTCCTCTCGCATCATAATTATATATGGATGAATATACTTTTGATTTTTGCGGGTTTCTTTACAATTGTATTATCGGGTGCCTACTTTATAAATACGAGGAATTATGCAAATGCGTGATACTCCTTACTACTCTCTTCCAAAGCTACCCGGTGGAATAATATTCTTCTACAAAAGATACATGAGTCTATGTAAGTATTGAAATCGTTATCTGAGGGAAAGGAAAAACCCCGACCTATAGAATTCGGGGCTTCCTGAAAAGGCCTTACTTATTAAGCCTTAGTCTGATTTTCGGATTTGTTTCACTCATCTCGATGTCCGTATCCACGCTATAGTTCTTAAGCATTGCTACAACGAGAACAACTGTTAGAGCTATGATAGCTGTGATGATGACCGTTTCCGTGATACCAAGAGTAGCCAGAGAACCTGCCTGAGTCGTGTTAGGTTGCGATTTCTCCAGTAATCCCAGCTTGTCCTTAACCTTGTAGGCTCTGCCCACGTTCTTGGTCAGTTCTCCTACGACAATGATAGTACCGTACCTCTTGCTTACGGCATCCTTTAGCTCTGCCTTGGTGCTGATCGTGATTTGCCGATCTGTGAACGTCTGTTCTTGTCGGAATCGCTTATTGTCCTGCTTCTCGGCTTTTTTCACAGCCGCTTCCGCTTTCTTCATATCCATCTTATTCTTCATCATATCGAAAAAAAGTAAGCCCAAGGTTTTGTCCCTCCAATCTCCTTTTTATTGTCCCTATGCCCGCTGTAATGCGAACACAGGGATCTCCTCAATCTTCTCTATTACTCTTTCTTTGCTGCTGCATTTATCATATTGCCTATTTTGGTGCTTCCGTTCTTGTAAGCTATATTAGCAAGAGTAATGCCCCTATTAGGCGGGTTAGGATTAGCTCCTGCATCTAACAATGCTTGTACAATTTGTACGGATAATGCATCGTCGCGGCTTGATTGTCCAACCGCATAGAACAGCGGAGTGCTTTCCAAATCATCAACAAGATTAACGTCCGCACCCTTGGCAATCAGATCTTTGACCGCATTGACGTTCTTATCAAGAATAGCGCTTACTAGTCCAGTCTTTACATTATATGCCTTATCCTGAAGCTTGCGCTCTTCTTCCGCTTTCCGTTCAGCTTCTTTAGCGCTTTGATCTTCCAAATACCTATCCAGCGCTGCAAAGAAGTTCCCTGCCACAAATACGGTTACTGGCGCTTCGAACTGATTTCCGAGTCGATTAACAAGTCCCGTTGTTGACGAGCCTACAGGAACTCCTCTCATTTCGATGGTATGCCCTTTAGAATAGTTCGTCGATCCAACATAGAAAAGCTGAAAGTACAATCCTCCGCTTTCACTTTCTCCGTATGCAAGGGTCACCACTTGCCCGTTGTCCAAATTCACTTCCTTGACATCAAAAAGGCGGATTCGGTTGAGTTCTGTGATGGTCGAATTGTATTTCACAGGATTCTTGGAGAGCTCGCCGCTGCCGATTTGTTTCGACTTTCCTTCCAGGGAAAACTTGCCCCTATTCTCCGAGAAGAAGGCATCTCCATTGCTCGCAAGTACGTTATATGTAGCATCGCTCATTTGCAAACTCTTATCGGTATTGGCAGTAATGACCTCTTTCAGAATGTCAGCATATCCCTTATAAGCGCCGCTGTCCGCTTTTGGAAGTTGGGACTTATCTGTTGAGATCAGTACGGAACGCGTGTCGCCATCCCATTCGATCTTCTCTCCAAGGGCTTCCCCGATGAACCGCAGCGGCACCATGGTAGATCCATTGATAATCTCAGGTGCCACGTCCAACTCTGCTTTTGTTTCTCCTATCCAAGCTCCTTTCCAACCAATCTGCAGTCGTATGTTCTTAGCACCTTTCTCGGCATCGATGATTTGCTGGTTTCCATCCCACTCCACTGTAGCACCGAACGCTTCGAAAATTGCTCTCATTGGGACTAATGTAGACCCGTCCTTAATAATCGGCGCTTGCTCGAATGATTGTAACTTCCCTTTCAGGTAGACATTGATGCTGTCGTCTGCAAATGCAGTTCCAATTTGCCCGAGCAGTAGCGCGGCGGTAACAATAGGTGCGAGAATTCGTTTTTTCATGTTCACTTTGAATACCCCTCTTTTATTTGATAATGGATGTACAACCTACGCATAGTAGTATCTAATAATACAATAAAAAGTCATATTATGTATTATTAAATACCATTTTATCATCTAATTCGTATTTGTGGTAGTTGGTTACTAAGATTAACTCTCTCTACGCTTATCATGAGGTGATTTCCCATGGTTCATAAAGCGAAAAGTGATCAAAAGGCTGCAGAAGCGTTTGTAAAAATAGTAGGAGATAGAATTCGGGTACTACGTACGGAGAAAGGACTATCGCAGGAGAAACTGGGAGAATTGGCTGAGCTGAACTCGAACTACATCGGCCAGATTGAGCGCGGTGAGAAGAGCCTATCTGTTTTTACTTTGAAGAAGGTTGCTGAGGGATTGTCCATGTCATTAGAGGAATTATTCCGACTGATTGATCCTGCCGACCGAACAGATGCATTGGGGGAAATTGTGGAGTTGTTGTCGGTAAGACCGACACAGGAACACACCAAAGCGCTGGTGGTTCTGAAAGCCGTACTTGATTGGAATGAGAATACTAAGTAAATTGGGAAGGCTTATGGTTCATGTCACGGGCCGTAAGCTTTTTGTTTGCGCAGACGATCAGCAATTCGCGTTCGAGTTTGACTTGAACGTCATGTACGGCACTCAATATATCGCGGACAGTTTGAACATGAATTGGCCCATCTTTGTCATAGAGCGTCTGTAAGACTGTGTCGATTGTCTCTTTACACGTTGCAATGCGGTTGATTAAAATATCTTCTTCCTCAACAAGCTCTTGATAATCCTCATGTGGATTCTTCATCGATCCTCACCTCCTTTCCGGCAACTGGCCTTGATAACTTTTTGTAGCCATTCCATACGTAACGTTCTCCGTAAATAGCTTTCGAATCAGATATTGAAACTGTTGCGGTCTATGAAAATATCTTCCCCGCAGGAAGGATTCGGCTCCTTTTTCAGTAAAATGTCGAAAGTAGTGTCAATTGCGTCATGTTACGCTTCTGACAGCACTTTCGCTATTTTGGGTTTGCTAGTTTGCCTGGGGTTAGAACCATTTGTCGAAATCATCGGAAATGGCCGTCTTTGAGGGGAGCACTTCTTGTTGCTCCTCTGTCAGCTTGTAGTCCCCATCTTGTCCGTTCAGGGCAATCCTCTGCTCTTGCGTCAGAAACGGGTCTTCGAACTGCAGGCAGCAAGGCTCTGACAATTGGATAACCCACTGAATAGCGCTTGGTATGGGTCCCCCATGGAACTTGGGAGCATCAGAGAATGCAGCTTCTTCCATTAGAATCTCTATCTTTTCTGTGCCGCTATCCAATGACAGGCAGAGGGTTGTACCGTCTACATATACGTTGCTGCCTTGCAAGGTGGTCGTCCGCAGCACCACACGAATTAGAAAAGCCTGCTCAGGATGGCGTATTTGGCTCTCATCCAAGCAGGCGGGTAAGTATTCTTTTAGGTTGTGTGCATAGGGAATTATGGAGAGCACCATGATCCATATGTTGCCGTAGGAGTCAGGGTCATTCATTATATCACCGTTCCGTTCTAGCTTTTCCTTCAAATATTTCAGCAGCTTGCTTTCGATTTCTTGTGGATGATTATCTGTTCTTTCAGTCATTGTCACTACTCCTCACATGGTTCAATTATTGATATCCCTGGGATTTCGATTTGGTTTACATAAATATAGAAGCCATCTTGTCTGCCTAGCAAATGGCCGTTTGTTCTTTTCCTTTTCGTAACATAGTATTCGATCCGATCAGTGGAACCGATGGTTAATGAGTCGTCGCTCCACACTTGTATACATCCCAAATCAACCCTGGCGAAAGTCGCTAGGGCTTTCAATCTTTCATTTGGGAAAAATCTCATGACAAAAGTAACTCCTTTATTCTGGCATTGTTTATCCTAATGCTCAGAATGAAACCATCGCTATTTTGGGGATTTTTGTATTCTTTTATGGTTTTCTTCTCTTTTCTACATTGTTTTTTTGATGAACATTTGGGCTTGGACACGAATATTAATAAGCAATGCTTATTAGCAGGAATGGGTATACAGTCAGACAAAAACCACCAGGGATCGGTGGTTTTTGTCTAGAATTTAGTTGTTCAAACGCAAGTACAAGGTTCTAGTTCATATATACAACTTTTGGGAGTATAATGGAAAGGAAAGTAGTTCTTATTTCCCCTTACTTGAGGCACAGGAAGGAATGGATATAATGGCTTTACCCGACAACCCGACAATCACTAAGTTTTTTGTCAACAAAATAGAAAGCTCAAGTGAGGATTGGCCTGATTATTTATTGGAGATTGCGGAAATGTTCTCCATGTTCGATAGCCAAGAGTATGACCGAGAACTGCTGCTCGACCAATTTACCACACTAAGCCAGCGTTCACCTTATACTCAGCGGGATTCCTCTAATTATCGGGATGAATTTGGTGCCTATGGAACATATTTGGGATTGTATAGAATTGAAGAGAATAGCGGAGGACTATACATTTATCTTACCGATGCGGCCAAAAAGTACCTATGCTGCACCGAACCAGACGTTGAAGCATTCTGCCGGACACAATTAGCCCTGTTTCAATATCCAAACGGCGCGGGGGCTGCTTATTCAATAACTAACTCGGGAAATACTAGTGTTCGTGCTCAAGCAAATGCGTTAACTGACACTCTTAGGGAAATAAATCAAAATCTTAGAATAGTTCCCTTCAGGCTAATTTGCAGAGCTTTGCTTGCAAAATCCCAATATTTGGGATTTCCCCTCGAAGATACAGAAATCACGTACAAGGAGTTATTCGCGCTTTTTAACGATATCCGTACTAACACTACGCCAAACCCTTCTTTTCAACTAATTATTGAGGTTTTGGAAGACCTTACGAGAATTGCCCCCCCTCGATGGCTGAGTGATAAGTTATCGAAATTCAAACGCAACTTTCATATACTTGAACAAACGGGTTTGTTACTCCGGACTTCAAATGGGCTAAAACTGGATTCCCTTAGGAATGATAAAATTGAAATGGTAAAATCCATTTCTGAAATGACATCATTCTTCGCTGTTTTTAACAATTGCAATACGCGCGCCGAGCTAGAAAAAGAAGTTCGCAGTTTAGCTTGGGGCAGATACTATGATTCTGCTGCAAATCTATCAACAAGTTTATTATACAAGATTACCGAAGTGGGCAGTGCTCCTTCCTCGGCAGGAGTGATAAGGGAATCCCAACCAATGAGTTTTCCGGTAATGGGGGCATATGATAATTCCGTATCAAATACAAGACGGTATTCATCCATGCAAGCATCAGCGGACCCAGAACTGACAAGACTCAAAAGGGAAAAGGCTAATCGTGACCATGCCCGTATGGTTAACATGATTGCAACTCTAGCACGCCACTCAGGAGGAAATCCTTTAGAAAATATATTTATCGATCTATATGTTGATTTAAATGGCACTCAATATATTTTTGAGATGAAGAGCTGTAACCCTGACAATGTTTTAGCTCAGATTAGGAAAGGAATCTCCCAACTCTACGAATACAGATTTCGGTCAAGTTCAGCAAATTCCATTTTGTGTCTAGTTCTTCAAACAAAACCCGATGCCTGGTTGATCGAATATTTGGTGAAAGATAGGGGCATCCATTGTTGCTGGCTTGTAGATGAGATAAATTTTGACTGCCCTCAAGAATCACGACAAGTATTGAATCATTTTCTAGGTTAAACAAATAAGGGATGAGCAGATTTTCATTGCTCATCCCCTATTATGTATTATACAGTGACCATTTCATGGTCGGTTGCGCTCCCAGTCTTTAAGTAGCTCAGGCCTAGCGTTTCGATAATATCTTCATAACTAGTAGTGCTATCCACGTTAAATGCTTCCTTTATTAAGTGGGATGCAAGCTGAGCCGCAAACACTGAAGGAACTGCATTACCTATCTGTCTTATAGGATGCCTGCTTGTCCCTGAAAAGGCCCAAAAATCAGGAAATGTTTGAATTCTGGCAGACTCACGAGGGGTCACTTCTCTGGGTTGATAAGGGTGTATATGTCCTTTTCCCCCTCCTTTGTCAGAACCAACTACAATAGTAAAGCTCGGCTTCTCAGGATGCAATTTATTTATCCTTGTTTTCGAATCCCTTTCTCCAAATGAAAGTTGGGAATACCGTTCTATGATTCTTTCACTGTGCTCCCTTCCTATATGATTAGGTATATCCTTGTTGGGCAGTTCGGGCAAACCTTTAAGAATATCTCCTACCACAGGAGTTGCAAGCAAGTTCAGGTCTTTTAACTGCGACTCTTGATTTGGAAGGTGAGTTGGCGCTGGCTTGCTCACTTTCACCCCGTTTAGAGTTCCAAACACAATTAATCTTGATCTGAATTGAGGAACACCATAATCGGCTGTATTTAGCAAATAATGCGACAAAGTGTATTGTTTATTCCCGTTTTCATCCCTGCAGACTTCATCAAGAAAGCTCTCGAAGACCTTTCCGTTATCTATGGTTAGCAGTCCAGCTACATTCTCAAAGATAAACGCTTTAGGCTTTATGCCGCGAATCATCCTAATATATTCCCACAAGAGAGTGCCGCGAGGGTCTTCCATACCCTTTCTGCTTCCAAAAACTGAAAAAGATTGACATGGTGGTCCACCAATCACCAATGAAACTTCACCTTGTTTTAATCTTGCGGCCCGAAGTAATCTTTGGGGCTCTACAGTACGAATATCCTTCTGAAGAACAACTGCATTATGGAAAAATGAATGTTTCCCTGTTTTTTTCCCATTGCGCCTATTATTTTTCAATGTGGTGCAGCTATGATAATCGATTTCAACGCAGGCACGTGTTTCAAATCCTGCTGCTTCAATGCCAAGGTCAAATCCACCTGCCCCAGAAAATAATGATATGGCAGTTAATTTCTCCATATATACGCCCTCCATATTTTACTTTAAGTATACCAAACAAACGTTCGTAATAAAATAGCTTTTTCTATGATTCTATTATATTAATGAACAGCTTTTATGAAAAAACCAAATAAACCCAACTCTTATCTAAAGAACTGGAAATAAGAATCATATTGGGCTTCCCCTTAATATCATATATGCTATTAATAATGATAGTATAAGAGGGTGAAAGTCAAATGGATTCAATTAGTCCTGATAAGAGAAGTAATAACATGAGAGCAGTCAAATCAGTTTCAAAGTTAGAAACATCTGTTTCAAGAGCCCTATGGCGAAATGGAATTAGGTTTCGCAGAAATGTTAAGGACTTACTTGGCAAACCGGATATTGTAATCAAGAAATACAACATTGTAATTTTTATCGACTCTTGCTTTTGGCATGGCTGTTCTATACATTATAAACCACCACAGTCGAATAAGGAATATTGGTATGCAAAAATAACAAGAAACCAAAATAGGGATAAAATTGTGAACGATTTTTACCAAGAGAAGGGCTGGAATGTGTTACGGGTATGGGAGCATGATTTAAAAAGGGGGGCTTTCGAGGAAACTGTTGGACAAATTACTGATTTCATTTATACGTGTAAAGCAACCTGTGTATAAAAATGCACAGAATAGAATGAAGATATTCAAATATAAAGAACCAACAAAGCCCGTATTAGCCTCATAAAGAAGCTAATTGGGCTTCTTCTATTACGTCCCTCATCCTACCAGTTCCAACCTCTTACAGCGCCTCTACGCCCTTCCGCACGAAAAATTTAGCCGTCATTTATGGTACGGTTCACCTAAACCAATCAAAGAACATAGTTACTTATGAACACAAAATATACATTGTAATGTAATTTTAGCCGAACTCATTGTGCCGCTGTAAAAGGAAAGAGCCTTACGGTATTCCCCCCATAGGCTCTTTCCGTTATTTTGCTAACAGTTTCTCTTTTTGCCTTTCAAATTCATCTTTTGTAATTATTCCTTCAGTTTGAAGTTTGAATAATTTAGAAATTTCATTAGCTACAGAATTACTGTTATCGATCCTAGCAACCTCTGTTTTATCATCCTCATCTGCACGTTTTATTAGCACACTCATTAATCCATGCCATTGAGTGACTTTTTCATATGCTGACTTATATTTCTTGCTATCCTTTTTCTCACCTCTAGTGTCCTTGATGCCTGTTGCTTCATCGTATTCATTCATAAAGTTAATAAACACAACAGGTTTTTCTGTATCGTTAACGACCATCTTCAGATCAATCCGATTAATTCGATTTGATTGAACTTTACTGCCTGACAATCCACCAATAATTGCTCCAACACCTCCAGCAAGCACAGCCCCAATTAATGCACCACCTACTTGGCTTCCTCTTGATGTTTTGGTAATTGTATTTCCATCTTCAACAACTTCCACTTCAAGAATATCCTTGTATGAATACACTTTTGAGGTTTTCATACCTGCGTACATTAAACAAATTGTCTTTGACTCTTCATCAAGGCAGATTGCTGTGTCAAGGTCAGCCGCAATTATTTTCTTTGAAACGTTAAAGCCTTTATTTACTCTGATATTGCCATGGAATGCATTCAATCTAGTATTAGTTTTTTCTTCTCTTTCTTGTTCCTTCTCTTTCGCATTGCTAATCCAAGCAGGAATCATTAAAAAGAAAAAAACTAAAGCAAACCAACCAAAAAAGTTAGTTTCCTCACCCTTTATAGTTTCCCAACTGAACGCCCAAACCGTAATAGGACTAACTACAACAAAATATACTATCCAGCCCTTCCAGCTTCTCTTCCTTTTCTCATTGTTCATTTCCTGTATTCCCTTCTATATAAAATATTACTTAACTAACTCTCCAATGCTATCTTCAAAGCAGTCTTCACAAAATCTGTTATATAAAGAGAATGCTCCTTCATTCACTATTAACCTCAACGAACCTTAGAGCTTTTAACTTATCAAGCACCTTTCGAAGTATCGCTTCAGATAAATCACACTTTTCTAATAGAAGCGTATTCTTTATGGCTTTAATCTTAATTGTAGGTCATTATCTTTGAGTGCGGACAACACGGCTACTTCTTGCTTGGATAAACTCTTAACTACATATTGAAAATATCCGTCCATTTTGTCTAACCTGCTCATTCACTACTTATACTTGTAAATAATATTTCCCAATTTTGCACTATATTCCTAGACTATAAACATTATAAGACAAAAATTCAATAATTATTTGTTCTGTAGTTAACTGTGCGTTGTATTTATACTAACCTACTCTTAAAATAGAGAGGTGGTTTGATTGTCGGACTTTTATAAGTTAGTCGGAGCCAAAATACGAATACTGCGGAAAGAAAAAGGTTTGACTCAAGAACAACTTGCCGAAAAAGCAAATTTGTCTTATACATACCTAACAAGACTTGAAAGAGATGGTCGAAACTTATCACTTGCAACCATCGAAAAAATTGCAAATGCCTTAGAATCCTCACCGAGCGAACTCTTACAATTTCATGATCTAAACTTGTTTGAAGCCCGTGCCGATAAGAAATTGGTTCTTGACAACCTTTACGCTTCCCTAATGAAACGTTCAATAGAAGAAATTCGAATAGCGCAAAAAATAAGTCTGGAAGTGCTATCCGCAATTGATTACGGTAAGAATACTAAAAGCTAAACGATCACGACGGATTCAATGTCGTGGTCGTTTTTGTTTCACTTGGCGCTCTTGTAGCGCTACGAGTCATATATGTTATATCAAAATCAAATAAAGTAGGAACTACCCCCGGGTATTACCCTTTGAGAGCATCTAGTGTCTAGTGTCTAGTTTAATTAAAATAGCGTATCAAAAAGCACACCTTTCTTAACGCTTTTCTAGTATCGGTATAATAAGAGTTCGGTAAGTTTCTTTAAGTCCTTTTTTATTTTAGGGACGTATCAAAAATATTATTGACTTTTAGAAACGGTTTGTTGGACAATAGTATTACCTAGTTCAATTGGAGAGGCGTGAAAGAATGAAAGTTGCCTACATACGTGTAAGTTCAGCAGATCAAAACGAACAGCGTCAATTAGAAATGATGAAAGAACACTTAATTGAGAAATTCTATACCGAAAAGATTAGCGGTGCAACCAAGGAACGACCAAAACTCATAGAAATGCTCTCATTTGTACGAGAAGGTGACTCCGTTTATATTGAATCTTTTAGTCGATTAGCAAGGAATACCGTTGACTTGTTAAGCATTGTTAAAGATTTATCGGACAAAGGTGTAGCCCTTGTATCATTAAAGGAACGCATAGACACATCAACACCACAAGGGAAGCTAATGCTGACGATATTTGGAGCGTTGTACGAGTTTGAGCGTGACTTGATTAAAGAACGCCAAGCAGAAGGCATTGCGGTTGCCAGAATGAATAACAAGCAAATAGGCAGACCAAGAGTAGAAATTTCAGAAGCTTTTAAGAAAGCGTATAAGCAATGGAAAGATGGAGAAATAACCGCAGTAAAAGCTATGGAGTTATCGAAACTAACCAAACCGACATTCTATAGACTTGTAAAAGAATATGAGGTCAAAATTAACTAACGACATTATTATCGAACTAAAGTTCGTATAACCAAGCAAGTTATTGGTCTTGCTTGGTACTTTTTTTATTTTTTATTCCAAAAGAAAATCGTGAGGAACCTATATATTCTTTACTAATCTTTGTTTTAGTGGATACCCTATCGCAGCTGTGAAGATGCTTGGAGCTAATATTGGATCATTTTACTTTATATGGATTTTCTAAAAGTTCTTATACTAAACTTTATACTAAAATGACCCATCTAATTATAGTGTCCGATTGTATTTAATATGTTAATATTAGGGAAATTCTCAAGGGGTTGCAATAATGGTCAATGAATACTTTATTACCTTTCCTACGGAGGATGCTTACACGGAGTATCTATTAACACTCAAATGGAAATCTGAGATCATTTGTCCCTTTTGTAACTCAAAATCAAATACACCACTACGTTTCTCTTTTAGATTTCACTGTAATTCATGCAATTCTGACCACAGCCTAACTGTTAATACGGTAATGCACAACACCAAAATTGATTTAAGAAAATGGGTAACATCACTTGACGTTTATCTGCAAGATAATAAGTTAAGTTCCAGGAAGCTATCGGTGATTGTCAACATTGATAAGAAGACAGCTTACAGAATACTTAAGAAATTTAACTCACTGTTTAACAGCTATAAACTTGAAGTTGCCCAAATCCTGGGATACGACACGGAAAAGGCTGAAGCTTTGTCAAAAGTTCTGCTGATAAATACAAAGCGAAGGAGATATTGATATGGATACTTATATGGAAGAGAATAAAAACGTTATGGTCGCTACGCATCATGGAAAATTAAAAATCGGTGAAAAGGAATTAAACTGTGCTGTTCTTGAAGACGGCTCAAGGATTATTTCTAAAAATGCGATATTCATTGTATTTGGTAGGACTAATCGCGGTCGCAAAAGTGGTGAAATACGTGTTGCAGATATGCCCGATCTACCAAGTTTCATTGATGCCAATAACCTATTACCTTATATCAATTCGGACCTCAAACAATTATTATATGAAAAAATAGTCTATAAGGGCAGCAATGGAAAATTAGTTGAAGGGTATAAAGCAGGAATAATCCCCATGTTATGTGATGTATACCTATCTTCCCGTTTGGACAAGCAATTAAATGTTCAACAAGAAAATCTAGCTAAGGCAAGTGAAATTATAGTTAGAAGTTTGTCGAAAATTGGTATTGTTGCACTTGTAGATGAAGCTACTGGTTATCAGGTTGATAGAGACAGGGAAGAACTTCAAAAATTACTAGCAGCATATATTTCTGAGGAACTTCTACCATGGGCGAAACGTTTCCCTGATGAATTTTATAAGGAAATGTTCCGACTTAGGAAATGGGATTATCCAAGACCAGCAGGTAAACGACCAAGTATAGTCGGCTATTATACTAACAAGTATGTATATGAACTTTTACCTCCTGGAGTAAAAGAAGAACTTCAACAGAAAAACCCAACTACCTCTCCTGGTCGAAGAAAGTTTAGGCATCATCAATTTTTAAGTCTTGATATAGGCAACGTTCATTTAGAGAAACATTTAATAAAAGTGATTACATTAATGCAAGCGGCAGATACATGGGAAGAATTTCAAAGGAAGTTTAATAGGGTGTTTAATATTATTGAACTAGAACAAGGTGAATTTGATTTTGCTTAGTATGTTTTGGAAACTTTGTATTTGTATCAAAACATATGTGCAGGATTGACTCTGCGCCACCGCTCCACCTTTGTAATGTTGATAGATTGGAAATGCATGAGCGTGTCTTAGAGAGCACTCTCGTTCGTCAGAAGATGCTCCAGCCTTACATGAAATGTTACTTTTATGTATCAGCCCATTCCTTAATAGATTGGGCTCTTTATATTAAAATAAATTACTCTTTAGGCTATGCTGCTCGAATAGACCATAAAAGTTAATAGCAGCTACTTTGCATAAATCCCTTATCTTTTCCTTTGACCTCTTTGAGACCCCCTTCCAATTCATCCCTTTCCTTCTGCGTACAATTTCGAAACTTTCTTTATCATGACTTTTAGCCAAAGCCCTTGTGACTATTTCGCAGTCTGGTATGAAAGTGAATTTATCCATATAACTTTTTACCCATGCTAGATCGTTATATGGGGCATTTTTATGTCTTGGTCGGATTCTTATCTCAAAACGAGTAAGATGTTTTTCAGCTATATTAATATTCTTACTTTCTAAGAGTTGATTTTTCTTATCGTACACAAAGGCAATGCATGGATTTGTCTTTTTACTATATAAGTAGTAACTTGGATTCCTTCCCTTATGTCTCTCCATCTTCACATTATCACTCTTATAAATAAAGTGTCGGGAAAAGGCAATATTCCAATCATAAGCAACATGCATAACTTTAACCTTCCAATTTCCTATTTTTAATAATAGTGTAATCAATGCAGGTTTAGCTTTTATGGCATCTTTATGAAGATGAATCATTATATTGTAACTGCTATTAGTGTATAATCTCGTGCCAAATTTCGGCTCAATATAAACTCTATATGACGGTTCAATATTTACCAAGATGTACTTGAACGAGCTATTGTAATTCCAATTCCGATTAAACCGAACCTGATCTTTTATTTCTTCTAATTCTTCTTTGGTTAGCTTGGCTACTAAGAAAAGGGTATCGATAGATACTTCATGTAAATGCTCTGTCATTCTATGGCTCCCTTGCACATTATTTCTGGTAATTTTCTGAATTATGCTTTACAAAATGCTAACTACAATCGTTCCAATACTCTAGTGGTTATTATATGTCGTGTTCTTGTATAAGGAGAAACTGCGTAATTCTTTGTTCATCCCTCTCTTCCATATAAGCATGATAAACACCAGGCTCCAACAAATCGATTAATTCATCTTCGTCCCTACTACAATCATTGATATTATTTTTTTCATCATCTTCCCACGGTCTATAACCAACAGGGCGTTTTCCTCCGAACAATAACAAGAATGATAGATAATCGTCCTTTACATGATTTGAAATAAGTAGTTCCAATATATTGTCTGTTAAAGACTCAATTAGTTCCATTCCTTTTTCAGCTTCCATTGTTTTTGTTGTCATATCAATACCTCCTCATCTTTATGTAGCATATTGTAGTATATAAAATGTTTTTTGTCAACATATTGCTACAACAAACTTTTTATGCTACATTGTACTTATATCGATAATAAACGGAGGGAAACCAAATGGAGCTACTCAGCTTTAGCGATTTCGTAAAACAGGCTAGAACGGCGCAAAAAATTAGTTCAAGGGACTTATCAACCAAACTTGGCAAAGCAATAACTTACATTTCCCAAATAGAAAAAGGGAAAATAAAGACATTCGACTATGCTACATGCTACAAAATACTGGAGTTTCTTAACTATGATTTGAACAAAATTGACTCCATACTCGCTGAGTTTAGAATCATAGCACCATTAAAGGATATGCCATACGTTCAGTTTAATTTTGTATCACCAAGTATGAAAGTAGAGGATGCCTCTACGGAGGCTGTGAAGAACTTGCAATGGCTTGTATATGGTGAACTCATGGAGATTAAATCTAAAAATGCTACTTTACATGAGACTTTTAATATCTTAATAGAAAGGGACGTCACAAGAGCAAATACGATTCTTACCAATCTTGTAGCACTGACCAAAGATAAGGATAATTTTAGTTTTTTCTGCAAATTATTTCTTACTAATTTATCCACCTTGGATAAAGAGAGCAAAAACCAGATTATCAACCTAATTAGCCAACTAAAAGGAGAAAACTAAATTGGAAAAGGTAGCAATTTACGTGAGAGTTTCTACAGAAGAGCAAGCTGAGGATGGTTACTCAATTGATGGTCAAATTAACGCCTTGACGGAGTATTCTCAAAAGAACGGATTAGAGGTATTTAAAATTTATAAGGATGAGGGTATAAGCGCTAAATCCGTTGATAGACCAGGACTCCAAGAATTACTGGAAGATTGCAAGCATGAACGCTTTAGCATAGTTGCTGTATGGAAAATATCGAGGCTTTCCCGTAAACAACTTGATTTTCTGACACTCATTGAAGAATTTAAGAAACATAACGTTAAATTCTTTAGTTTCAAAGAGAACATAGATGCATCTACCCCAATGGGAATGGCAATGCTTCAAGTGATGGGGACATTTGCAGAGCTTGACCGAAATACTATTGTTGAAAACGTTAAATTAGGTATGTCCCAAAGAGCAAGGGAAGGACTTTTTAACGGTGGTTCAATGCTTGGCTATACATCCAAGGACAAGCATCTAATAATCGTTGAAGATGAAGCCATCATCGTTAGGCATATTTTCAAATTGTATTTAAGCGGTAAAGGGTTCAAAGCAATCGCTAATCAGCTTAACCACGAAGGTTATAAAACTAAAAGGAATCAAGCTTTTTCTACTAACTCAGTTAGGCAAATTATCTTAAATCCTGCATATGCTGGCTTTATCCGATATAATAAGCAAGAGAATTGGTCCGAGCAGAGAAGAAAAGGTACAAATGAAAAGCCTATTATCATCAAGGGCTTACATGAACCATTAATTGATTTAGATACATGGGACAAGGTAGGTAAACTATTTGAATCCAAATCAGCTAAACCTACCAAAACATTCACTGGTCATTACCCATTGACTACTTTGCTTAGATGCCCTATGTGCGGTCAAGGTATGATTGGACACAGAGCAGAAAGAACCAAAGGTACAAAAGATTATATACGTTATTATCAGTGTGGTAATTTTCATTACAAAGGGTCTGCTGTTTGTAATTCAAACTTGATTTGGGCAGATTATGCTGAAGCATATGTTTATAAGAAATTTGAGGAGGCTTCTACGAATAAGTCTTTACTTAATGATTTGGTAGGGACACTTAATAGCAAGATTAAAGTCATAAAAGAACCGCTTGAGTATCAAATGATAAACCTACAAAAGCAGATTGATTTAGCAAAAAAAAATCAACGTAAATACGCTAAGACGTTAGAAGAATGCGAAAGCGTTCCAAAATTCATTATTGAAAATCTAACAAGGTTGGAATTAGAAATAGATGAACTTACAGCTAAAATGAATAGCATCCAGCACGAAATGCTTAAGCCTACTGTGCAAGAGGTATCAATTGATGATGTGTATTCAATTATTTCCCATCTATCAAAACTGTTGCCAATTGTTGCGCCTGAGAAACAAAAACACCTACTCCATAGTGTTATCAACAAAATCACACTTACACAAGCTAATAAACCAAAAGACAGGCGCATTAAAGACATTGAACTTGTCTTTAATGCTTCAAAAGAACCAAACCATGTGCTTACTTATGGTACGGTTCCCCCCGAATAATCTTAAACACCCTATACACCTGCTCCACTAGCACCAGCCGCATCAGCTGGTGCGGCAAGGTCATGCGTCCGAACGCCAGCTTCAGCTCGGCGCGCGCCAACACCGCGGGGGCTAAGCCCAGCGAGCCCCCGATCACAAACGCCACGTGGCTGCGCCCATACGTGGCCAAGCCCTCTACATGCCGTGCGAGCTCATCGCTCGTAAGCGGCATGCCATCAAGGGCGAGCGCCACGACGTAGGCGTCGCCCTTGATTTGCGCGAGGATACGTTCCCCCTCGCGCTGCCTGACGAGCGCCTCTTCAGCGGCGCTCATGGAGTCCGGTGCCCGCTCATCGGGCACCTCAACGATCTGCACCTTGGCATACGGCCCAAGGCGCTTCACATACTCGGCAATCCCTTGCACGAGGTAAGCCTCCTTCAACTTGCCAACCGCAATAATCTGAATCTGCTGCATACGCAACCTCCTGTGATCTATTTTTTATGCTCAACGGCACTTTACTTTACACACAGCCCCATACAAAAAAGAAGCCCCAGCCGCAACCAACACGCGACAGTACGGCTTCTTTCCTTATCGCCCCTTACGCTATACAACCAAAAACCTTGCCTGCTCTGCACACCGCTCACAATGGACAGGTGGCTTCCATGCGGTAAAGGACACTTCCTGGATATCCACGATATCGGGTGCATCCTCATACTCATCAACAAACTGATCAATCGCTAATTCCAAATGCTCCTTACATACGACAAACATAACCTGACCCCACTCTTCTCTATACTAGATCCTCGCTGTTAGCGGTCCTTCAGCTCTGCCATCGTCATGGTAGCAGTCGCCTTTTTCCCGCCGCGGTAATACGTAATCGTGATTTTATCGCCAATTTTCTTTTGACTGTATATATATTTACGAAGCGCCAGCGTGCTGTCCACCGCCTGCGTATCCAATTGTACAATTACATCGTTTGTCTTCAAGCCCGCATCCTTGGCAGGACCTGTGACATCGAGCACGATAATACCAGCTTTCACATCAGCAGGCAGCTTTAATACCTCTGTCCCTGTAAAAGATTGCAAATCCTGCGTCACCACGCCCATATATGGCCTTTTGATCTTGTGGTCCTTGATCAGCACCTCAACAATCGACTTCACCGAATTGATCGGGATGGCAAAACCTAACCCTTCCACGCCGGTGTCGGCCACCTTCAGCGTATTGATTCCGACGATCTTACCTTCCAGATTGACAAGCGCACCGCCGCTGTTGCCCTGATTGATCGCCGCATCGGTTTGGATGACATCCATCTCCCAATCGTAATCACCTTGTGCACCCAACGACACGGGAATGGTCCGCTTCGGCCAGCTGATGATGCCTCTGGTCACTGTTGGTGCATAACCCAAGCCAAGTGGATTCCCTACGGCAATTACCGTCTCGCCTGCCCGCAGCGCATCCGAATCGCCAAAGTCCGCTACCGATTTGATCCCGCTTCCTTCAATTTCCAGGACGGCGAGGTCCGTCATTTGATCCCGACCGAGCAGCGTCGCTTTCTTGCGTTCACCGCTTGAGGTTACGACATCCAGCTGAGCAAAACCTTCCACGACATGGTTGTTCGTCACGATCCGTACTTTATCTCCCGATCTTTGGAACATCACACCCGATCCGAGTCCCATCGATCCGCGCGCGCCTGCCTTTTCGCCTTCCTTTTGAGAGCCGATAATGCTGATTACCGTTGGGCCAATTCTTTCTGCCGCTTTGACAACCGAGTCACTGCTCAGCTTCTGGGTATCCGTTCCATTGCCCGATGCCGGCTCAGTCCCATTCGCAACAGCCGCAGCGACAGGTGCCGCCGCTGGCTCGGAGCCGCTGCCCAGACGGAACAACGCCAAGACAATCAGCATAATAGCGGCTCCTCCGAAAGCAGGAAGAAGCCAGGATGGGACTTGTCGTCTTCTATTGCCGCCATGAAACTTCTTTCCTTTGACAGACCATTCATTACGGCGAGACACCTTTGTAGAATAAAAATCATCGTCAAACAACCCCATCGTCTTCCGCTCCCCCCTCTGCCGTTCCCCGTACAGAGCACCCATCCATACTAGCAATCTCAAAAACTTTCAAATAACAGGAATGATTTCTACAAGTTCGGACTAGACTAAGTATATAACCCTTGAATCCGGAAAGGACGAACCCTCCCATGAATCGTATTAATCAGCATTTGGACCAGGTCAATTGGATTGCCCAGCTTGCCGATCTGAAGCATGCCCATTACCATAACAGCCTGCTTGTTACAGCTCTTATCGAGCTGCTTGTCGAGAAAGGAATTATGACGGCTCATGATATTGCTGTGATGTCCGCCGAGCTTGATAAGTCATTTACTCCTCTTCCAGCCGATCCCAAGCTGTAGCACGGTCATAATACGTATCCATCAGCCGGGCGCGGTGATCATCAGGAGCTAACCGCTCCTCCACCATCTGGCTGACCGTCAGTTTGGCTAAATCCATCATATTATGGTCGCGGCTCAAATGCGCCAAATACACACGTTGGGTTTTCTCTGTCATCACATCACACAAGCCGATACCGGATGCCTCATTGGATAAATGCCCGATATCACTCAAAATACGACGTTTTATATTCCACGGATATTTCCCGACGCGCAGCATCTCGACATCGTGATTCGACTCCAGCACCAGCACGTCGCTATCGTCGATTTGCTCCTTCACCTTGGGGCTCATATAGCCCAGGTCCGTTGCCACACTCAGCTTTTGATTCTCGTGATAGAAGCAATAGCCTACCGGCTCGGCAGCATCATGCGAAATCCCGAACGATTCCACTCTCAGCTTGCCCAGATCCAATACACCGCCTGTTTCCATCACACAACGTTTGTCATTAGCAATCCCGCCTATCAGCCTATCAAGCTGCTCCCAGGTCTTTTCATTGGCATAAACCGGCAAATCATATTTGCGAGCCATCGCTCCAAGACCTTTGATATGGTCGGAATGCTCATGCGTCACGACAATCGCATCCAGATCGGCGCCAGACAAATCCTTTTCGTTCAACAGCTGCTCCACCCGTTTCGCACTCAAACCGGCATCAATCAGCACCTTGCTATCCTCGGTTGCCACGATCGTACTGTTCCCCGTGGAACCACTTGCTAACACACTAAACCGTATTCCCATCTAACTAGCTCCCATCTGACCCCTTAACCTGATGCATTGCTTTTATTTTTCTGCGGCGGCTCAACAGCCCCGTTAAACGCATGCACATAATAAATATCTCCGTTACCCAGCGTTACCCGCCAATACGGAACCAGGAACATCGTCTGTGAATCAAACACTTGGCCATGATAGCCAAGCTTAATGCTGCTCACTACTGAACCGCTTGGGAAATAAGTTTCGATTAAGCTGCGAAGCACCGTATAAGGAGAGATTACCTTTTGCTCCTTCTGGGCACCTGTCAGCTGATCCTCCACATACCCCTGTCGGTAAGCAGTTACCATCCCGTTTTGCTCAATCAATTCAAGCCTTACTTCGAACATCGGCAGTGTCCCATACAGCTGATGAAATACATACTGCTCATTAGAGCTCATCACCGGATCGTATTGATACTTATCGAGATTCGGGATGGCGGCTCGCGCTGCCACATTATCCTTGGAAGATCCTTTAGTTGCCAATGGGTTATACTTGAACGGAATCTCGAGATTGATCTGCTTATTCGAATTTCCCGGCTCTGTAAACCTGACCACAATCTCCTTCAGACGGGGCACTTCCTTCGGAAGCTCTGCCGATATCTGAATATTTTTACTTTTCAAAAGCCGCTGAATTTCCTCTGCTGCGCTCGTCGTATTGGCATCGAACTCCAGCAGGTCGGAACGGGTCGTCCAAAGCTGGTAGCCGAGCACAGCATTCAATATAAAGAATGACACGATGAGAATCATTTTGGCCCGGCCCCAGTCCATCGCTTACCCCCTTCTCGGCTTAACCGCTTGCTGCACACTTCCGATCTACTCCAGAAACTCATAGCTTCCATCCCGCAACTCCACAGCCCAAGCGGGTATCAGATCCATCGATTGATCATTCACAACGGTACGATATCCGGGAAATACGGAGATCACTGAATTCTTTTTGCTATATTCATTCAGCTTCTCATCCAGCGCATCGCCGCCGATAATCGTCGTTTCCTTATTGCTTATGCTGCTCATATCGGGAATAATCGTCGATCGCTCATAGCTGGCGACAACCCCTTTTTGCACAATAATTTTCATCGGTCCGAGCGTGTACATACGCTGATCGATCAACGGCAGCGAGCCATAATATTGCCGGAAAATAAAAGGCTGATTGCCCGGCAGCAGCCGCTGCGGAACCTTTTGCAGAGAGTACACTCCGTTCCAACCGCCATGCTGATTCACGAATTGAACGGCTGACAACAGATTTTCCTGCAAGCCCTCTTTATTGTCAACAGCCGTTGCTGCTGCGACCGGGTCGGAATAGGTCATCCACCTCTGGTCGTTTTTGAGCTGCAGGCCTCGCTTGGCGTCTGTATAAATTTCCGAACCGTCGCGCTCTGAGAGATTACGGGTAATTGCCGGATCCACGAAAAAGCTTCGCTTTAGCTGATCTACGGTGAACTGCTTGAACGGCAGTCTTACCTCGGCAAACGTAATAGGCTTCAACGGCAAATAATAATCCCCGTTCGTTGTTTTATAAGGAATCATCACTTCCTTGCCGCTTGCATCCGGCTTCTGCACCTCGGTTACAAACCGTTCAATATCCTTGCCGGAAATATCTGATTTCTGCACCTCATACACGAGATTCGGTATATCGGTGAACAGTACCGTCCTTACCTCATCCTTGGTTTCCTTCGTAAAAATCCAGATTTTAGTGATAGTATCATTTTCAAGCGGCATTTCACCCTTAAGCTGCATAACCCGTTGCAACACATTTATCGGGATGCCATCACGAAATTTCACTTCAATGCCTTGCTGCTTGTTGCGTACATCATCCCAATTAATGTTCAAGGCGCTCAGGTTCATTTTACGAAACCCATCAAGTGAACGCTGATTTACGCCCTCTACTACCATCCGATAATCAGCTGTTCCCCGATACAGAACCGTATGCTGCAGGTTACCCAAATGCAAAACAACCTGATCCGGAAACAATAAATCCTCCAGCACCGCCTGTGAGCCGATACGATCCGTCTTCACGTATTCGTCCTGTACCAAAGGATCAAAATTGGGGGAGCTGTAGGATAAAAAATAGCTTTGTACGAAACTGAGTCCAACAAGCAATATGAGCGTGGCCGATTTCAGCGTCTCCATCATAGTACAGCAGCCTCCTCATCCCCAGGGTACGGCAGCGTAAATGTCACTTTCGTTCCCTGACCAAGCTCCGAATCCAGCCATACATTCCCACCATGCAGCCTTACTATTTCCCGGGCAATCGAGAGACCAAGTCCTGTCCCGCCCATGTTACGCGAACGAGCCTTATCCACACGGTAAAACCGTTCAAATATCCGGCTCAAGTCCTTCTTTGGAATCCCAATTCCGTTATCCTGCACAGCGATCTCCAGCATATCCGGTTCAGGAAGACGAGCCCCAAGCCTTATATGTCCTTGCTCTGACGTATACTTAATGGCATTGGACACCAGATTATCGAGCACCTGATCGATCCGGTCGCGGTCAATCTTGATTTCCTCCAGAAAAGGGGCTACCTCAATAACTATCTTGATTCCCCGCTGCTCCAATTGAAACGAGAACCGGTCTGCCACCTCTTCCAGCATCTCGAATACATTCGTGTATTCCTTGCTCAGTGTCGCCTGCTTCGAATCCAGTCTGGACAGCTGGAGCAAATCGGTTACAAGCCGAATCATGCGCTCCGTTTCGTTACGGGTTACACTAATGAATTTGCCGGCCAGCTGCGGATCGTTGATAGCACCATCCTCCAAGGCCTCCACATAGCTTTTAATCGTCGTCAGCGGTGTCCGCAGCTCATGGGATACATTCGCTACAAACTCCCGTCTGGAGTCCTCCAGCTTCTCCTGATCCGTTACATCCTGGAGCATCGCTATCGTACCGGAGCGACCTTTTTCCGTATTGGACAGACCTGTAAAGCTTAGCTTCACGGACAGCCGTTCTTCCTCATCATGCTCAATGTGCAGCAGCAGCGTCGGGTCTTCGCCGAATTCGAACTGTCGCAGCACGTCCCTTGAAATACCGAGTACCTCATGCAGCTGTCTGCCCAGCGTTGTGTCCTCATTCACCTGCAAAATCTGCTTGGCACGCCGATTAATCACAATAACCTTGCCATCATCGTCCGCAGCAATCAAGCCATCATTCATATTCGTGAGGATCGAGGCCAGCTTTTCCTTCTCCTCTTCATTCAAGGAAAGTGCTTCCTTCAAGCGTCCCATCATAAAATTAAACGTCTGCCCCAGCTGCCCGATCTCATCCCGTCCGAGTACTGGCACCTCCGCATTAAATCGTCCTTCAGCGACAGCCGTTGCCTGCTTCGTGATTGCTTTGATCGGGTTCGTAATGGTAGCTGACAGCATCACGCCAAGAATCGCCGTCAAGGCCAGCGCCATCAGCGTACCCGTGATCAAAAAACGATTGATTAAATTCATCGGCTTATACATTTCTTCCATGGAAGCAATAATATAGACCGCGCCGTTCACCTTGACGCCCGTACCTACAGGCTTGGCAATGATCATCTTGCGCACACCGTCAAAGTCGGTAAACATCCGCTGGTTATCCTTAATTCCCTGTAAGGCACGAGTAACCTCAGTCTGGATATTCTTCTGATTCACAACCGCCTGATGGCTCGCCATCGACGTCGACAGCACAATCCCGTTGGCATCGATAACCTGAATCTCCGCATTGCTGATCGCAAACAAATTATTGACGACATCATTGAGATCGGCATTCGTCTTACGTGCTTCCCCCGACTTCGTCTCTTCATTGTTCACAGATAAGTAAGGCTCCACATATTGGGCCAGCAGCTGCGCCTGCGTGTTATGGGAATTAATAAATTCGGTTTTAAAATAGCTCTCCAGCGTCCGGGTAAAGTAGACACCGATCAATTGCATCGCAATGACAATCAGCAGCACATAAATAATAATCAGCTTAGCCTGGATCGATTGAAAAAACCGAAGACCTTTCATGGATCAAAAGCTCCCGGTCTTCGGATTACGCATCATATATCCGAGTCCACGGCGTGTCATAATATATTCCGGCCGGCTCGGGTCATCCTCGATTTTCTCACGCAGTCTGCGAATCGTAACGTCCACGGTGCGCACATCTCCGAAGTATTCAAAGCCCCATACAGCCTGCAGCAGATGCTCCCGGGTCATCACCTTGCCACTTTGCTTGGCCAAATATTGTACCAGCTCAAACTCACGATGTGTCAGATCCAGCGGCTGCTCTCCCTTGTACACCATATACATATCGCTATCGATAAATAAGTCATGGATCTTAAAGCCTTGGCGGGCATCCGATTCCACAGGAGGTGCCAATTGCACCTTCGTCTGTCGGCGCAAATGCGCCTTCACCCTTGCCAGCAGCTCCCGGGTTCCAAATGGTTTGGTAACATAATCATCCGCTCCCAGCTCCAGCCCCAGTACCTTATCAATCTCGTTATCTTTTGCGGTCAGCATAATGATAGGCGTGTTCAGCTTCATTCGTACCTCACGGCACACATCCATACCATCCTTAACCGGAAGCATCAAATCCAACAGGATCAGGTCCGGCTTCTCTTCAAAGGCAAGCTCTACCGCTCTGCCCCCATCATAAGCGCATATGACCTCATGGCCTTCCTTTTCCAAATTAAACTTTAATATATCCGCAATCGGTTGTTCATCATCGACAACGAGTATTTTCGCCATCCTTACGATCACCGCCTGTTCCTTCTCAAATTCACTATCTGTATCTTACCACATCCTGAAGCGAGGATAAACGGCTGTACCTGCTTTAGACCGTCAATTTACACATCATGGTAATAAAAAGAGAGATAACGAGCAGCCTTTCGCTGTCGGTTATCTCTCAAGCTATCATTCATAATTCCAATAACATATAATTACGGTTTTGGGGAATATCCTTAACCTGTATAAGTGCTAACGACTCAAATATTTCGATGGATTCTCGGCGGTATCATTTTTTTGCACCTCAAAGTGCAAATGTACACCTGTTGAGTTGCCGGTACTGCCCATGTAACCGATCTTTTCGCCTTTTTCTACGATTTGCCCGACTTTCACATACATTTGACTCATATGTCCGTACAATGTTTTGTAGCCATTCATATGATCGAGAATCACATGATTGCCATAACCGTTATCATAGCTCGCATATACGACCTTTCCGTTATCCGAAGCCAGAATCGTTTTGTTCGGCGATGTTAGATCCAGACCTTTATGAAGCGCTCCCCAACGGTAGCCGAATGTACTGGTAATACTGTAGGATTGAACCGGCCATGCAAATTTACCTGTACCTTGGCCTGTAATGACCTTCGTACCCTTGCGCACAAGCGCCTTGACTGGCTGCACGACAACTTCCTCGCCCTGGACAGCTTCCTCAATGACCAAGCCATTCACTTTTGTAACGAGAATCGTGATTTTTTTCATGCCGTTTTTGCCTTGCCTCAACGTCTCGTCTGTGCCCAGCATCACGCTGCTGTCCTTTTCGAAATCCGTATCAAACTGAATCTCCTGGTTTTCCACTATCTTCTCAACAGTACGAACCGCTAATGTAGGCTGCAGCACGGTTAAATCAAGCTTTTGGCCTACTTTTAGTTTATCATCTACGATCGTAGGGTTATTTTGATAGATGACTTGCTTGGATATATTAAGCTTGGTTGCGATGCAGGAGACACAATCGCCCTGTACCACTGTATACTGTACCGGCTGCACATCTCCGGTTTCCAGCTTTTTTCTGAGCTCATCGGGATTGACTACATCCTGAGGCTGAATCGGAATATCGTGAAGCTCTACCTTTTGCACAAACTCTATCTTTTGCAGCTCCCCCGACTCTACGGGTGCAGCCGCTGATAGAATCCGAACCTTAGCGTCCTTCTTCTTATCGAGTACGTTCGTCTTGATCTGCTCCAGAACCTGATTGGCGGTTTCCTGATTCTTTACAACGCCTACATTTTTACCGTCAACCAACAGCTCGGTTCCGATCGGATAGGCTGATATATAGCCTGTGAGCTTGTCCAATACTTCCTTATCATTGGTTTTTGCCATGAAAGCCTTTTCAGCACTATATGTGACCATAGGCTCCTGAACTACCATTCTCAAATCTTGTTGACTGCTAGCTAATTCTTTAACTTTAGCCGCCTCATATTGCTCAACCATAGATACATCAGACACGACACCAATCTCTGTTCCATTCACGGACACATGATAGATCTGGTTCATATTGCTAACAATATAATGGTTACCACCCCATACTACTGCCGTAATCACACTGGCAACAGCTGCCGTCTTGACTAGGGTCCACTTATGTCCAAGCCCAAGGATTCCTTTTGTTCTATGTATCGCTTCTTCAGTTGCCACTGACGCCAATACTTGCTCGGTTTCCACGATTTCTGCTGCTGATAAGGTATCTGTACCTTCTACGTTCTCTACCAATTGTACGGTTTCTATCGATTCTGATGTTTCTACTGCTTGTACGTTCTCTATCGATTGCTTAGAATCTACCGATTCTACGAGTTGGATTGCTTCTGCGGGTATATGTGATTGTTCATGTTCATTCGTCGATGCGGCCGATTTCAGATGACGCTTTAAGTTCAAATTGCGTAACGGGTTATTGGTAAGCTTCTGCTTCGACTTGTCCAGCAGCTCCTTAGCCCAGCCCATTCCTTTTAAAACACTCATGTTGTTCTCCTTTAACTTGTTTTTTGCCAAATACATAAACAAAACTTAAGTAGGCACACTAATGAAAGCCGTAGGCTCCTAATCAATTTAACATAGGTTAACTGTGAATTTCAACACATTTGTAAAGGAGATTGTAAACGAAGGTCGAAACATGACGGGGGTGTGAAGCCATTAAATGGAAAGTTTAATTGCCAGTTTTAGCAGTCAGGCAGATATGGAATCCGCGATCCGCTTACTGAAAGAGCAGGGAGTAATCGATATTAACATGCAAGCTGGGGATTTGGCTGCAGACAATGGGGCAGAGTCAGCGATCCCGAGCTTGTCGAATTCTGCATCCGAACCCACCTCAGGATTCATGATGCAAGTTGTTGTCGAGTCATCGCGACTCCGCCAAACGGAGGATACGATTGCGAAATATGGAGGCATTGCAGGACAAGCCGGGGTGGAAGGCTAAGGTTTGATCATACCAAGAAGCTGGGAGAATTCTTCCGGCTTCAAATAATTTTTGAGGATCTTCTCAATTTCACTCAGCTCACTGGCTGTGATTCCATCCTCCATCATACTGGAAATGTGCTGAATTTCAGTCTGAGGGACTCGGGTAAGCAGCAGCTTGAAAATCTGATTCTTATCCTCGTTCGAAAGCTGCTCCTTTTTCTTCGTGAACTCTTCTCCGGAAACGACCACTTTGCCACCTGAACCTATATCTGTACTTCCATCCACTTTGAGACTGCTGCTCAAACTGTTCGATGAAGCTTCAGAAACCGCTCCAGTATTTGGCTTAGCCAATTCACTGCCAGCTTCAGAGGAATTCGGGGTATTGGTCGAGCTTCCTGTGTTAGCTTGATTTTCCGATTTGCTCTCTTCCTTCTTGTCAGTACCCTGTTGATGTCCAAATACAGCTATCGCATCATTCGGTGGTGTATCACGGTTCGTGCCTGTTCGATTA
The DNA here is from genome assembly GCF_038000305.1 of Paenibacillus sp. FSL H8-0034. Classification (NCBI taxonomy): domain Bacteria; kingdom Bacillati; phylum Bacillota; class Bacilli; order Caryophanales; family Paenibacillaceae; genus Paenibacillus; species Paenibacillus sp. FSL H8-0034. The sequence continues at coordinate 312,421 of NZ_JBBOBS010000001.1, read as the reverse complement.
TCAGGTTGTGTTCCTTTTGGTGGAATTTCGTTCTTACCCTCCGCAAATAAGTGATAGCCTTCCGCTTGTTTACCCAAATGAGCAATAAATTGCGACCAGCTTGGTGCTGTTAGTGTACTTGATTTCAGTTCATATTGATCAAGAACCATATCGACATAGGCATTCATGACTGTGAATGTACACACTACACATACGATAGAGGTGATCATGATGCTTACTAGCAGCTTGATCATACCTTGAATTAGTTTCATTGATTATCCGCTCCCGCCATTCAGTTCTCAGCAGCTGCTAATACAGCTTGCTTCCTTCAGTATGGACGGCTTTGCGCCAAATCAACCCATTTCAAGCAAAAAATCTCTCAAAACCTGCAAAACAGGCCTTGAGAGATTGAATAGAGCAAGCTTTAAAATTAGAAAATTTCATGTACCAAATTCGTTTGCTCACGGTTACGGCCTACAGAGAAAATCGAGATCGGAATCCCGGTCAGCTCTACAACGCGTTCGATATATTTACGGGCATTTACTGGCAAATCCTCAAGCTTCCGAACGCCTGTAATGTCCTCGCTCCAACCTGGCAGCTCCTCATAGACAGCTACACACTCAGACAGCATTTTCAAGCTGGCCGGGTAGTGCTCGATCGTTTGACCGCGATATTGATACGATGTGCAAATTTTTACAGTTTCCAGACCTGCCAATACGTCCAGCGAGTTCAGGGATAATCCTGTAATACTACTTACTCTGCGCGCATGACGGATAACTACACTGTCAAACCAGCCCACACGGCGAGGACGACCTGTTACCGTACCGTACTCGTGGCCTTTTTCACGAATCCAATCACCGATATCGTTGTTAAGCTCGGTTGGGAATGGACCGTCGCCTACACGTGTCGTGTAAGACTTGGCAACCCCGATAACCTGTTGGATTTTGCTCGGTCCTACACCCGAACCGATACAAACACCACCTGCGGATGGATTGGATGATGTAACGAATGGATAAGTCCCTTGGTCGATGTCAAGCATAACGCCTTGTGCGCCTTCAAATAATACTTTCTTATCAGCATCGATCAAATCGTTCAGGATGACAGAGGTATCGGTTACATAAGGACGAATCCGCTCTGCATAGCCCAAATATTCAGCAATAATTGCTTCTGCATCTACAGCTGCTGCGCCGTATACTTGCTCGATCAACACATTTTTTTCGGCAACAACCTGACGTACACGGTTCGTGAATTCCTCAGCATCCATCAAATCGGCAATCCGGATACCGTTACGAGCAGCTTTATCCATATAGCAAGGACCAATTCCCTTACGTGTCGTACCGATCTTGTTATCACCCTTGCGGTCTTCTTCCAGACCATCAAGCAGCAAATGATACGGCATAATGACATGTGCGCGGTCACTAATTTTCAAATTGTTCGTAGTAAAACCATTATCATGAATATATTGAATCTCTTCAAGCAGCGCGCCTGGATTAATTACCATACCATTACCAATAACGCACACTTTATTTTCATAAAAAATGCCTGAAGGAACCATTGTTAATTTGTACTTTTTTTCATCAATCAAAATCGTATGACCCGCGTTGTTACCACCCTGGTAACGTGCCACCACTTCTGCAGACTCAGCAAGAAAATCGGTAATTTTACCTTTTCCTTCGTCGCCCCATTGGGTTCCGACAACCACAACCGTTGACATGCAATCTAACCCCCATCAGGTGAAAGTTTCACCTATAATTAGCCAAAAAGGCATAAAGCACCTTTAGTATTCTAGCAGTTACTTGATCTAAAGTCAATAAAAACGAACGTTTGTACAGCTTCGTGTTGAAATGTTCGTCCATTGGTTTATCGGCCTGCTGCTTCCTGATGCGTGCGGTCCAGCCCGACAAATTTATTATAATTTTTCAAAAAGGCCAGCTCTACCGTTCCTACCGGACCATTCCGCTGTTTGGCGATGATGATCTCGATAATGTTCTTTTTTTCGGATTCCTTATCATAGTAATCATCACGATACAAGAAGGCAACGATATCGGCATCTTGCTCAATGGAGCCCGATTCCCGTAAGTCCGACATCATCGGACGTTTATCCTGACGCTGCTCGACACCACGACTCAGCTGGGACAATGCAATGACCGGTACATCGAGCTCACGGGCAATTTGCTTCAAGGTACGGGAAATTTCCGATACCTCCTGCTGCCGGTTATCGCCTTTGCCGCGGCCATGAATCAGCTGCAGGTAATCGATCAGGATCATCCCAAGTCCCCGCTCCTGCTTGAGTCTGCGGCATCTTGCACGAATATCCGCAACCGTCACCGACGGGGAATCATCAATGTAGATATTGGCTTCCGACAGGGAACCAATCGCCATCGTCATCTTTTCCCAATCCTCAGCCTCCAAGGAGCCCGTCCGCATCCGAGTCGCATCCACGTTCGCTTCCGCACAAATCATCCGCTGTACCAGCTGTGGAGCGCCCATTTCCAGACTGAAAATAGCGACCGTTTCCTTCTCCCGCACACCGACATTTTGCGCAATATTCAGGGCAAATGCCGTCTTTCCTACCGATGGACGTGCGGCAACGATGATTAAATCCGAACGTTGAAAACCGGAAGTCATTTTATCCAGATCCTGGAATCCGGACTTGACACCGGTAGTCCCGCCTTTATTGTTATAAAGGTATTCAACCTTATCAAAAACCTCCATTAATACATCACGAATCGCGATGAACCCGGTTGAGGAACGGCGCTGGGAAATTTCAAGAATCTTCTTCTCTGCTTCACCCAGCAGCTCAGCCACATCGTCCGTACTGGCATAACCATCCGTAACGATGTTGGTAGCCGCCCGAATTAACCGCCGCAGCATCGACTTCTCTTCCACAATCTGTGCGTAGTAGTCGATGTTGGCCGCAGTAGGCACCGCATTGGCAAGCTCAGATAAATACTTGATCCCGCCGACTTCCTCCAGTTGCTGCTTATTTTGCAGCTTGGACGTCAGCGTGATCAAGTCAATCGGCTCATCCTCCTCAGCCAGCTCCAGCATCGATTCAAAAATCCGCTGGTGCGACGTGCGATAGAAGTCGTCACTATTGATCCGCTCCATCGCAGTGACGAGTGATTCGCCGTCAAGCAAAATAGCGCCGAGCACGGCCTGCTCGGCTTCCAGATTTTGCGGAGGGATACGATCCAAAAACATGCCCTCGTTCAATGATTTCCCCTCCTGGGCACTTCCATCAAGAAAGTTTACTTATCCTCACTCACATGAATCTTCAGTTTAGCGGACACTTCTGTGTGCAGCTTCACACCAACCTCTGTCACACCCAACGTACGAATCGGCTCGTCCATGAGAATTTTCCGTTTATCCAGCTTCAGCTTGAACTGCTTTTCCAGCTCCTCAGCTACCTGCTTGCTTGGAATGGCTCCAAACAAACGGCCATCCTTGCCTGACTTCGCCTTCAATTCCACGGTTAACGATTCCAGCTTGTTCCCAAGCTCGACAGCATCTGCCTTCTCTTGCTCCTTCTTGCGCTGCTCAGCCTTCTTCTGCTGGTCCAGCATTTTCACTGAACCTTCGTTAGCGGCAGCTGCCAGCTTTTGTGGCAGCAGGAAGTTCGTTGCATACCCCTCGGAAACCTCTTTAATATCGCCCTTCTTGCCTTGACCCTTAACGTCCTTTAATAAGATAACTTTCATTCAAAAAGCCCCTCCTCAGCATTCATCTCATTTAAAATTCCTTTTAGCTTCTCAGCTGCTGCCTCAAGCGTCCCTTCAAACTGCGTAGCTGCATTCGTTAAATGCCCGCCGCCACCCATCCGCTCCATGACAACCTGTACATTCAATTGTCCCAACGAACGGGCGCTAATACCGACTAATCCATCAGGTCTTTCACTAATGACGAATGAGGCCGACACGCCGGTCATCGTTAGCAGTGTATCGGCTGCCTGAGCAATCAGCAGCTGTGAATATTTACGGTTGGGCTCCGTTACGGCTAGTGCAATATGTTCATAAATGACCACTGCATTCTTAATGACATCCGCACGCTGGATATAAGCCTCCAGATCCTCCTTCAGCAGCCTTTGAATGAGCGAGGAATCCGCTCCATTGCGCCTTAAGAAGGAAGCCGCCTCAAAGGTACGGGCACCCGTACTGAGCGAAAAGCTTTTCGTATCCACGACAATACCTGCGAGCAGCGCGGTGGCTTCAAGCACACCCATTGTCAGCCGATCGTTAAAATATTGCAGCAGCTCCGTCACCAACTCGCAGGTCGAGGAAGCGTAAGGCTCCATATAAACCAGTGTCGCATCCTGAATAAATTCCTCACCGCGCCGATGATGGTCAACGATAAATTTACGATTCGTCAGCTGCAGCAGCTTCGGCTCGGCTACCATCGACGCTTTGTGGGTATCAACAACAACAGCCAGCGACCGTTGATTCGTGATCTGCATCGCCTGCTCTGGTGTGATAAACCAGCGGTTCAGCTTCTCGTCCTCATAGATCGTTTCCATCAGCTTCTGGATGGAAGGGTTTACCCCTTCGAGCACAATATAGCCTTCCTTATTGCTGACATGGGCCGCTTTCAGCACACCGATAGCCGCGCCAATCGAATCCATATCCGGATATCGATGACCCATAATGATAACCTTGTCACATTCCTTGATCAAATCACGCAGCGCATGGGATATTACCCTCGCCCGAACCCTCGTTCGTTTCTCAACCGCATTGGACCGGCCTCCATAAAAGGATAACCTTTCACCGATCTTCACAGCAACCTGATCGCCGCCGCGGCCGAGCGCCATATCCAGACTTGTCTGCGCCAATTGCCCCAGCTCCGTTAAGGAGTTGTTGCCGGAAGCGATTCCGATACTTAAAGTCAGCTGCAGCTTGTGCTCGATTGTCAGATCACGGACCTCGTCCAAGATTTCAAAACGTGACTGCTCCAGCATTTTCAGGCCCTTCTGGTCAATCAGTATCAAGTAACGGTCCGAGGCCGTACGACGTAAATACACGTTATACTTTTGCGCCCATTCGGTAATCTCACCGGTTACCTTGGCCATCATGATACTTCTGGATTGATCATCCATGCCTTGTGTCGCTTCTTCCAAATTATCCATCATAATAATACCGATCGACAATCGTTCTTCCTCATAACGTATGGATAGTGTTTTGTAGGCCGTAATATCCGTCACATACAGCAGTCGCTCATTCGGCTTTACCTGCACCTGATAAATGCATTTGCCAAGGGTAATCTCGACCTTGCCTACATCCTTGTCCTTACGGCCTTTCAAGATCGGGAACAATTCCAACAAGCCTTCACCGATCAGAGAGTCCTTGCCGACCATTTTGGCCACAAACGGATTGTGCCACTCCACGATCTTTTCTTCGTTATACAGCAAAATGCCGATAGGCAATTCATTGATCACCTCATTGCCTGCCCGCTTGATGCGGTGGGACAATGTCGTTACGTATTTATTCATATCCTTACTGAATGCCTGCTCGGCCCTCATCGTAAAAAATCCGAGAATCAGGCATGCGAGCAAGGCGATCACACCAACTACCCATTGAAAGAGCATGAGCACAAAAATTAATATCGTCATTACAGCAAAAATCCATACGATATGCGCGCCATGCCATCGCTTTAACAGGAACTTCGGCATCCCTTTCGCCCCTAATCCAATCTTATTTTCGAGTCACACGTTCACGGAGCGGAAAAGCAGTATCGAACACACCCAGCAAACTTAATATAAAGGGTGCAAAAAGCAATGATACGATAATTCCGCAAATCGGCAAAACCCGGTTCCAACGTTTATAGTGAGCCAGGAAAAACAGAAAGGAAATGGCCTGCACCGCGAACAAGAACGACAGCATAGGCAGCAGGTTAATCAGGATCGTGAATAGCATTGAGCTCGTGTCTCTTACAAAAAACTCCATGAACAAAGCGATTACGTAATACCATACTAACGATTTGTGAAGTTTCCAATCACGAATGGGTCGAAACCCATGAATATGCTCGCCTGATCGATTGAGCAGCTTTCTGGCTGCCCAGTGCGTCACTAATACGATAAATAAAGAAATCCCGATCATGTAGAGAGGAAGCATATGACTTGCGATCTGAACCAGCATTTCTTTATCCATGACCAGTGAATTTTGCAGGTAAGCAGGCATCATGCTTATACTTTCCAACATGAACATTTTCATTTTTTCAATCAAATTAATTCCAAAGGCATAACAGACTACCAAGCTAAGCAGCATCTCCGCCAGCAGGGTGAGTGTTCCCGCAGTGACAACATTTCGCGCTGGTGCGCCTTTTCTGTATTGATTGCCCATTTGGAAAACGGGGGGTAAAAAGAATATGGATACGGCAATAAGCATGACAGCAACCCATCCCACCATCAGTAAGGAGGTTACCAGATAAACGACAATCAGACTAATTGCGTAAATTACTAAAAAACGTTTCGTATCCAGCTTCACGTACTGTACCAGCAGTGGCACCATCAACAAGCAGATCGTAATGCTACTGACTAGCGGTACCATTATCGACAGCAATAAAACAACCGTCGCCAAGCCCCAACCCAGTAATCCCAAGGAACCGTTCCTCAATCCGTTCACCTCTTACACATATGTTCTCACCTTTAACCTGTTAACGATGACTTGACCATTATAACACATCTCACACCTTTTGTTCTGCCTGCCACAACTTGAAGCAATAATCAATAATTTCTCTTCTGCGAATGATTCCGATAAAAACCTCATTGTCATCGATCACCGGAACATAGTTCTGGTTGGTTGCGAGCAGGATCAGATCCTCCATCTGTTGATCAATCCGGACCGGTTTGATCTCCACATGCTGAGCAACATCCTTCAACAGGACTTTGTGCGTATGGTCAAATCCGATTTGCGGCTCACGTTTGAGCTTCCACAATAAATCGCCCTCCGTAATCGTTCCGGCGTACTTGCCGGCATCGTCGATGAGCGGAACTGCCGAATACCGATGGTATTCCATTCTTTCTAGCGCTTGGCGCATCGTGGAATTCGGAGATAAGTAAATGACGTCTTCTTTAGGAACAAGAAAAAACGCGATGTTCACAAAACCAATCCTTTCCTGACTGAAATCACAGTATATCCTATCTACTTCATAATACACTATGACGCAATTAGAAGATATACAACTAAACCCCTTCTATATTTAACAATAGTAGACAATAGCAGGCTCACCCATTCCGATTATGACCGCCAAGCCACCCTATACGGATAGTAAGCGCGTACCCGGATGCGAGAACATATACCAAGAAAGTATCCCAAATGCCATGCTGCAAATGTTTGATCATATATACCAAGAAAAAGCACAGTCAGCGCGAGGCTGACTGTGCTTTCGGTGCCTGTCTCTATTATTTAACAGTGACCTGCACGTACCATCTGATATTGGAGAACGTAACCGTTACTCTCGTTTTCCCTTTGCCGGTCGCTTTAATAACGCCGTCCTTTACATCGGCTATCATACTATTCGCTGATGTCCACATTGCAGGGATCGTAACATCTTCATCTGAGCCATCCGAGTAAGTTCCTGTTGCCGTAATCTGAACCTCTTGGCCCTGTGTAAGATCTACCTTCACGACGTCAGTCTTCAAATATTTGAGCGTGTTCACATCGATAGGCAAACCGATAGATTTACCACCGAAGGTACCTGTCACGATCGCTTTACCGGAGCCAACAGCCGTAATCGTTCCTGCAGTCACATCGGCCACTTTATACGCCGAAGTTTTCCATGTAGCCGCGGAAGTCACATCTCTTGTGCTTCCATCAGACAACGTTGCGGTCAGCTTAACGGGAACCGACAGACCTGTCTTCATCGAAATGAATCGTTGATCGACTTCCAGCTTTTGCACAACACCGATTTCCACACTAATGGTAACACTTTTGCCACCATAACTCGCTGTAATCGTAGCTTTACCTCTGGTAATCGGAGTGATAGTTCCCTTGGACACCTGCACAATTTGTGCATTGCTCGTTTTCCATTCAGCCTCGGCTTCTACATTTTTGGTTACATTTAATGGATCTGTTGCTGTTAACACGATTTGCTTGATCTCACCCAGATCAAATACCAAATAGGTGCTGCTTGCGGTCAAGTCATCAGCCGTATCCACACTTACCGTAATACTAACTGTCTTGTTATCCAGGGTTGCTGTAATCGTAGACTGCCCCGAACCCACAGCTGTCACTTTCCCAGCCTCGACGGTTACAGCCTTCAGGTTGGAGCTTGTCCATACTGCCTCAGAACCGGCATCCTCTTTGATCGTGCCGTCCTTGTACTTCGCTATTACTGCTATATTGTTAATATCGCCCTTTTTCAAAACCAGCTCCGTTTTTTCTGTTGTCAGGCTTTCCAGTACGCCTACAGTTACCTGAATCGACACGGTTCTTGTTCCATATTTGGCCGTAACCACGGAGGAGCCTGTTGCAAGACCCGTAATAAGACCGCCCGAAACACCAACAACGTCAGGAGCGCTTGATTTCCATTCTGCTGAGCTGGTAACCGTATCTTTTCTGGTTGCATCATTGGCATAGGACGCTTCCAAAGTGATTTGTTCATAGCTGCCCACCGCTAAATTTAACGTTTTCTTATTCGCCGTTACAAAGCTCGGGATATCCACCAATACTTTAACCTGAATGGTTTTTCCTCCGTAAGTAGCTGTAACCAGCGCCTCACCCGATTTATAGGCTGTAATTTTACCTTTTATTACATCGATCGCCGCGCTGTTGTCTACGGTCCATTCAGCACGGTCTGTGACATCCTCTCTGGGCGCGGTGGAATCTGCATACGTAGCATACAGAATAATCTGGGAGTTTTCCCCTGATTTTAACGAGATCGTTTCTTCATCCACTTCCAGTCGGCGCGGTACATCAACATAGATGGTCCTTGTAATTTGCTTTTCACCATACTTGGCTGTAATCGTAACTTCACCAATCTCATTGGCTGTAAGCTTGCCTTTTAACGCATAAACAATACTGTCATCACTGGAGGACCATTCTGCACGATCCGTAATATTCTCTGTATTTCCATTGGCATAGGTTGCATTCAGCGTAAGCTGCAAGGTCCCATTTTTCTTCATCAAATGCGTTTGCTCAACGAAATCCAGTTTAATAGCATTATCGACATCTACTTTAACCGTAGTGCTTTTGGTTCCATATGTTGCCTTTAACGTAGCTTGACCCGGACCATATCCGGTAATCGTGCCTTTAAGCACATCAGCAACCGTGGACTTATCTGTTTCCCACTCTGCCTTTTCTGCAACATCCTCTGTCGTTCCATCAGGATATGTCGCTATCAGCTTGATCTTCTCTGTACCCTTCAGCAGCAACGATACCTGGGACTGATCGGCATCAATACGTTGAACGATTTCTACATTGACGGGCAAGCTTAAACTTAAACTATTATATTTAGCCGTAATCGTAGCTTTACCTGAGCTGAGACCCTTCACCTCTCCATTGGTAACGGTAGCGATGGAGTTGTTGTCACTGCTCCAGTCGGCTTTATTGGTCACGTCGGCCGACGTTCCATCATCATAATAGGCTGTAATCAATATGTTATCCGACTGATTCAAACGTAAATTAATCAACTGTTTATCTTTGGTTAATGATTTCACTTTTTTAGTTACAGTTACATTAATAATAACGGTTTTGCCCATGTAAGTAGCTGTTACCGTAGCGGTGCCTTCCTTCTTCGCTGATATGGCGCCAGCATATACGGTTGCCACATCCGTTGACCCGGAATTCCAATCTGTCTTGACCGTTACATTCTCAGTAGTACCACTTGTAAACACCGCTGTTGCTGTTATATTCGACGTACTTCCTACCTCTAGAGTTACCTCATTCTTGCTCACTACTAAACTTGCAATGTCGTCTGCCGCCAACACACGGGCTCCGTTCAAATTGCCTGCTGCCACAATCAGCACGAGTAACAAGGATAACACTCTAGCCATTCTAACCATCATAAATAATTTACCTCCATTAATATAAATCTTCTTTCTTCAGGTACACCTATACTTGATCCTACTATCGACATTGGCATCAGGGCATTGATTTTCATGCAAATTACATGACTTCTAAGTTTTATCGGAATTTTGTCGATTAAAATGAATACCTGACTGTCGATTCTTTCCTGAATCCAACCCGACTAGCTGCAATTATTCACAAAATGGGGATAACGGGCCTTTGTTTTTTTTGTGATCGATTCTGTTATCATAGGATGTAGCACTATTCTTATATCGAGCCTGTACACGAAGAAAGAAGGATTTCTGTCATGAGCTTTCAACTGACCCAACGGGTTATTAAATTGTTATGCGGTCGTTTTGCCTACGAAGATGGGGAGGCCTACTATCAGGACCATAAAGTAAAGCTGATCGATCAGAATACCGAGGAGCGAATCTATGAAGCAGAGGTTCAAGGTACCCGCCTCTATCAAGTCAGGGTCCAGATTGATTTGCACGGTGATGTTGATGCCGAGTGCACCTGTCCTTTATTTCCCCAGCATCCTTACTGCAAACATGTTGCCGCCTTGCTGCTGCACATACATGATAGCCAACATACAGACCGATCACCCGTTCGTTCCGGCATATCCTCACTTAGAGCCTCCGGGGTTCCAGCCACGGATCTTCGTCTTATGGACGAAATGCTTGATCTTTTCAGCGAGAAACCGCGGCGTCCGGCCAGTTCACGGTCTCTCATGCATACACGACTGAAGCTCGATATGGAAATCATTTGTCGTCCTTTCCCTTACAGCTACCGCAAGTATATGCTCAGTATTGAGTTGAAAATAGGACCAAAGCGACTCTACATCGTACAAAAAATAAGAGAGTTTCTCGACCATTTCGACAAGCGGGAAGCTTATGTGTTCTCTAAGCATTTTATTTATGATCCGCTGCTGCACAGCATTCAGGAGCAGCAAGCTGCCATTCTTCATCAGCTAATCGTGATCTATCATAATGAAAAAATGTTCCGTGAGACGTTGAACGGCTATTCGATGCATACCGGCAGCTCAAGTGGTGAACGGATGCTGCTGATTCCCCCGCTCTCCTGGGATTCTCTCTACCCTCTGCTTGCCGCGGCACCTGGTGTACAGCTCCATCAGGGTAACCGCGTCTTTGAAGGTGTTCATCTATCGGACGAGCCCATTCCGCTCCAATTCGAGTTCGATCAGGCACAGACAGAGGGCTTCCAGCTGGACATTCGAGGGATGGAGGGTTTGACCGTCATGGAAGCCTATGGTCTGGTCTTGTCCGAAGGAAAGCTGTTAAAGCTGCAGCCAGATTCCATCAAGCGGCTTTCAGAATTGAAGCACATACTGGCCGATTCTCGTAACCGCCACATTCAGATTCCACAGGAGCGTATGGAAGCTTTTATGGAAAAGGTCATCCCGAGTCTGATGAAGCTGGGCAGCGTCAACATCGCTCATGCTATTTCCGAACGTATTGTACATCTGTCTCTACAAGCCAAGCTGTATTTAGACCGGGTCAAATCAAGACTGCTGGCCGGGTTGGAATTTCAATATGGAGATATTGTCATTAACCCTCTGGAGGCAAATGGCCCCGTGCGCGGTTCGGACCGGATTCTGATGCGGGACGGCGAGCAGGAACGACGCATTCTGGAGCTCATGGAGCAGTCCCCTTTTGCCAAAACTGATGCCGGGTATTTTATGGATGACGAAGATTCGGAATATGAGTTTTTGTATCATACCGTCCCTGAGCTTGAAAAGCTTCTTGATGTATACGCGACCTCTGCCGTAAAGGCAAGGCTGCACAACGGTCCTGTAGCTCCCAAGGTAACCGTGGATATGAATGAACGGACAGATTGGCTCCAATTCCGCTTTGAGATGGAAGGAATCCCTGAATCGGATATTCGCAAGCTGTTACAGGCCCTTGAGGAGAAGCATAAGTATTACCGGCTGCCGAATGGTTCCCTGCTTCCGCTCGAAAGCGCGGAGTTTCAGGAAATCATCCGCTTTATGAATGAGATCGGCATCCAGAAAGCCGATTTGTCGGGACCGGACATACGGCTGCCTGTGCTCCGCGGCATGCATTTGTTGGACTCGCCCAGACAAGGCAATGCTATTAAGCTCGGCAAAGCATTCCGTCGGCTGCTGGAAAATATGCGTAACCCGGATCACCTGGATTTCCCTGTGCCCGACAGCCTGTCTTCTGTTCTGCGGGATTACCAGCATTATGGGTATCAATGGTTACGGACGTTGGCCCACTACCATTTTGGCGGCATCCTGGCTGACGATATGGGACTCGGAAAGACGCTGCAAAGCATCGCATTTATTCTATCCATGCTTCCGGAGATTCGTAGTCGACAGCAGCCTGCGATCATCGTCTCCCCTGCCTCGCTGATTTATAACTGGCACAATGAGCTTAAGAAATTCGCACCCGAGCTGCGTGCTGTCATTGTGGACGGCAGCAAGGAAGAACGCAGCAATCAACTAAAGGCTACACCCAAGTCTCAGGTCGATATCATCATTACCTCCTACCCATTATTGCGTCGGGACCTCGAGCTGTATGTCCAGCTTTCATTTCATACGCTGATTTTGGATGAAGCGCAGGTTTTCAAGAACCATACCACACAAACGGCAAAGGCAGTCAAAGCAATTCAGGCCGTATACCGGTTTGCGCTTACGGGAACACCTGTGGAGAACAGACTGGAGGAATTATGGTCGATCTTCGACGCTGTATTTCCCGAGCTGTTCCCAAGCCGCAAAGCATTTAATGAATTACCGAGAGAAGCTGTCGCGAGGCGGGTGCGCCCTTTCCTGCTGCGCCGCTTAAAGACAGACGTACTTAAAGAGCTGCCTGATAAGATCGAATCGCTGCAAGCCTCCGAGCTATTACCGGAGCAGAAGAAGCTGTATGTCGCCTATTTGGCCAAGCTGCAGCAGGAAACCGTGAAGCATTTGAACGAGCAGGGCTTTCAGAAAAACCGGATCAAAATTCTTGCCGGCTTGACTCGACTTCGCCAGCTATGCTGCCACCCTGCGCTATTTGTCGAGGGCTATGCCGGAAGCTCTGCCAAATTCGAGCAGCTTATGGAAATCATTGAGGAATGCCGGAGTGCGGGAAAACGAATGCTCGTCTTTTCCCAATTTACCGAAATGCTTGGTCTGATCCGACGGGAGCTCGGCTATCAAGGAGTGCCTCATTTCTACCTCGACGGCAGCACAGCTGCATCTGAGCGCGTAGCACTGTGCAATCGATTTAACGAGGGCGAACGCGATCTGTTTCTCATTTCGTTAAAAGCAGGCGGTACCGGTCTGAATCTGACTGGAGCCGATACGGTAATCCTTTACGATCTGTGGTGGAACCCCGCTGTGGAGCAGCAGGCAGCCGACAGGGCACATCGAATTGGGCAGAAGAATGTTGTACAGGTGATTCGTCTCGTCACCCAGGGCACCGTCGAGGATAAAATGTATGAGCTGCAGCAGCAGAAAAAGAATCTGATCGACGAAGTCATCCAGCCTGGTCAAGAGGCTTTATCTACGTTAACCGAGCAGGAGCTTCGCGAGATTCTGATGATACCATAAAGATGAGCTTGGCTTTGACAATTGACAATATGTAAAAACACAAAAGCTGCCTCCGAGTCATTACGACTTGGAGACAGCTCTTTTTGGGAAATCGTTGCCTATTCCGTTGTGTATGGCAGCAATGCGATTTGACGCGAGCGTTTGATCGCAATTGTCAATGCACGTTGGTATTTAGCAGAAGTACCTGTTACACGGCGTGGAAGAATCTTACCACGTTCGCTAACAAATTTCTTCAGAGTTTCGATATCCTTATAGTCAATGTGAGTAATTTTATTCACAGTGAAGTAACATACTTTACGACGTTTTCCGCCTTTGCCACCCTTACGGCCGCCAAATTTGCGTTCGCCACGTTCTTCGCTATTGTTATCTCTTCTTTGAAAACCCATTCGTTTATTCAGTCCTTTCTACGTCAAAATGGCAAATCATCATCGGAAATATCAATCGGTTTTCCGTCATCCTGAAATGGATCTTGATTGTTGTCGCGCGGTCCAGCAGTACGCTGTTGACCATAGCCTTGATCTTGACGGCCGCCCATTCCTTCTTCACGATTTCCTCCACCACTATTGGAAGATTCCAGGAAACGCACATTATCAGCAACGACTTCCGTCACGTATACGCGGCGACCTTCGTTATTGTCATAGTTACGCACCTGCATTCTGCCTTCTACTGCGGCAAGTCTACCTTTACGCAGATAGTTGGCACATGTTTCAGCAAGCTGACGCCATGTCACAACAGGGATAAAGTCTGCTTCCCGTTCCTTCTGTTGGTTCGCATAAGGACGATCCACAGCTAGTGTAAACGTAGTTACAGCTACTCCCGCAGGAGTATAACGTAATTCAGGGTCTTTAGTAAGCCTTCCGATCAGAATCACACGATTTAGCAATCTAAACCCTCCCAGCATGTCAATTACAGCATTTCGTACTGTTTACGCTACATCTTGTGTGATCAGGAAACGAATGATTTCATCAGAAATCTTCATTACACGATCAAGCTCGGTCAATACCGTATTGTTAGCGTTGAACTTAACTAACACATAATGGCCATCACGATGCTTGTTGATCTCATACGCAAGACGGCGCTTACCCATTACATCATGCTTCGTAATTTCTCCACCGTTGTTGATGATGTTTTGAAACTTTTCAACCGTAGCCTGAACAGCTTCTTGTTCGATATCCGGACGAATGATATACATAATCTCATATTTGCGCATGGTTTCACCTCCTTTTGGACTAAACGGCTCCACAGATCGACAAGGGTCAATCGGAGCAAGGAGCGAGCAATTAAATAGTATTCAAAACTCGCACTGTAATACTATATCAAAACGTGAGGACAATAACAAGTGCAAGTTCAAATGCTTCTTCTTAATGTCCCCAAAAGGGATAGTTGGCAATATTTATCGTCATGACTTGAATCCATGCTGGGCACTCTATCTATATACTTCGTAAGGAGGTCTAACAACGATGGGCGAATGGCGTCAATTCAATCCAGGTGATACAGCTCCCAATGATGGGAAGTACATCGAGGTCGGAGAAAATGATTTTCACATGGGCATCAATGATCCCCAAATTATTACCTTGGCGAAAGGCGAGGCTTTCCCGCAAACCTCCAACCATAACCGCAAGTGGATACGTAGAAAAGCGTAGGTCAAGCCCTCTACACCCGTACACACGGCTTTAAAGGGGGTGTAGAGGCCCATAACAACATTAAAGGAGCATCCTTATGAGATACACATACACCCTGCTCTTGACAGCTATAGGAGCCGCATTGTGCTTGATGCATATGATTGGCCATGATTCGGACCCTGTTTATATGATTTTTTACAGTCTCAGCGTGCCCGCCTGGATTTACTCTTTGTTTACCTACACCAGAGTTAGCATGACTCTTCTCTATACTACGACTATTTTATCGTGGACTCTTATTGGCTACGTGATTGATCGTTTGTCATGGAGAAAAAGGGTAAGGCATTAGCTCCGCCGGTTTTTTATCTTGTTGAGAAGGATAATCGTTCTCATTTACTTATTTTTTATAACAAGCTTTACTTAAGTAAGTAAGTGTTATATACTTAACAATATGAAAAACCAAATAGGCAGGAGGCTACACAAATGGGTAAATGTGCATGTGGTAACACTCAAAACACGGCAGGCAACTGCGACGGATCTCACGCTAAGAAAGACAGCAAATAATCAATAGCAGCCTTCAAAGGCTGCAGCACAAAAACGACCACAGATCATAAAGATCTGTGGTCGTTTTTGTGCTGCAGCTCATTTTTCATCATTGTGGATTCATTTTGTGGATATGTGAATAGGTAGCTGGATTCCCTGTTTCGCCAGGTTGTCCACATGTGCATAATGTTCCTCACTATGTTATCCCCATTGTTGACAACTTCAGATGATTGCATAGATATTCACAATGGGACAACAAAAAAAGCCACACACGACCTGAATCGTAATTGGCTTTTCTTATAATGCTTATGTACCTTACCGTACGTATATGAACCGCATGCAGCGGATCTTAAACGAAAATGGCGGAAAGAGTGGGAGTCGAACCCACGCACGCCTTGCGACGCCTAACTGATTTCGAGTCAGCCCCCTTGGACCACTTGGGTACCTTTCCATGAAAATCGGACAATTGCTATTGTATCACAGCCAAGAGATACTTTGCAACCCCCTGGCTGGATTTTTTTATTGGTGCTTTGGATCTAATCCTCGCCTTCATGGGAAGCCGCCTCCGGGTTGGAGCGCAGCACCTTTTTCAGCTTGCTTTCAAATTTGGCACGAGGCACGAGTACGCTGTGCTTACAGCCTACGCATTTGATACGGATGTCCATGCCCAAACGGATGACCTCCATCTCGTTAGTCCCACAGGGATGCGGCTTCTTCATCTGCACAATATCCCCTAATTGATACTGCTTTCTTTCCATGCTATTCCCCCCTTGAGCTAGCCACTTCCAGACGATATTTGTCCAGCGCCTTCTTCACCTCTGCGTTAAGCTCGCGTGATATTTGCAGCTGGCTATTAGGCTTGCATTCGACCGTTGTTCGAATAATGATCTCTGAAGCGCTTAACATTTGTACGCCCAGTACCTCTGGCTCCTTGACCATATTCACGTTATTTTCGTAATTTTTCATAACGGTATCTTTCAACACCTGCATCGCATTGTCTATATTCATATCAGCCGGGATCGACACATCCACGACGGCAATCGAGTTATTGACCGAAAAATTAGTTACCTGCGTAATCGTACCATTCGGAATAATATGAACCTCACCCGTCCAGCTTTTAACCCTGGTAATCCTGAGACCAATCTCTTCTACCGTGCCCTTGTAAGTACCGGTTTGAATAACATCCCCTACAGCAAATTGATCTTCAAAAATAATAAAAAATCCGGTTATAACGTCCTTCACCAAGCTCTGTGCCCCAAATCCGATAGCTAAGCCCACTACTCCGGCACCGGCCAATAAAGGCTCCAAACGAATCCCAAATTGATTCAGAACCATCAAGATCATAATAAAGTTGACGACATATGAAGTAATGTTGCCCAGCAGCTTGCCAATCGTTTTGGTACGTCTACGATCCAGATTCAAAGGATTGCGTTCCCGTTCCACCATTACATGCTCTAGAGCCGTGTTGGCCAGCTTAATAATGATTCTTGCACCTATTAATATAAAGGCTACCTTTACAAGTATGAGGATAAATCCTGTCCATACCGCAGGATCAGCAATGTATTGGAACAATTGATCGCCAAGCTTCTCCCAGGATGAGATTACCGAAGCTGCGCTCTCTCCTGTCAGGTATGATATGTGCCATTGCTTCATCTGTCAAACCACCTTATACCTCAACATAATAGTCTTCTTTTTTCATATAAATACCACGGATCTCTACATTTTCTTCGCTCACTATTTGCTTCACTTGGTCCAGGTCGTCCTCAGGGAACTCCAATGACAATGCACAGCCTGCCGTAATCTGTTTGGGAGTCGGACACATATCGTTTTCAATGTCAGCATATTCTAGCAGCATCTCGGCACGCAGCGCCTGCTGTGTGGAGTCAAATGCCATCAGCAGCATGTGGATTCCTCCCCCATTATTTATGGAGTTACGTATAAATTACCATCACTATCCGTATACTAATAAAAATATCATTCTTTCATAAAGATACGGAGGTTATAAGATGACATTGCCTTTTCGTAGAGAGATTGCAAGCCCTCAAATGATTGAAAATATTAAGGTATTACATTCAGACATCAACACGATTGACACACTCGCAGAAAGACTTTATTCGATCTTGGGACAAATCCCCAGCCATCAGCCCATCCTCATTATTTGTGTAGGTACAGACCGTTCTACAGGCGATTCGTTGGGACCTCTGGTCGGCTCATACCTGGAAAAGCAAAGCTTGCACGGCGTCCACCTCTATGGGACACTTGACCAACCCGTACACGCTGTAAATTTAAAGGATACACTCGAGTCCATCCAGCAGCTCCACCACAACCCCTTTATTATAGCCATTGATGCTTGTTTAGGACAGCTGGCAAGTGTAGGCTGCATCCAAATCGGCAACGGCCCTGTCAAGCCTGGTGCAGGCGTTAATAAGGATCTTCCACCAGTTGGCAATATGCACATAACAGGCATTGTGAATGTCGGCGGATTTATGGAATATTTTGTACTGCAAAACACAAGACTTAGCCTGGTCGTCAATATGGCCGAGGTTATTGCACAATCGTTTCAGGTCGCGCTCAGCAGTCTCAATCGGTTTACAGCTACTTCTTTTGCCCAGATCGAAGGATAGCTTCCTTTTCCTCCGGTGAAAGCATGTATTTGGAAGTTCCACGCTCCAGCGGCTTGGCAAATACATAGGTTTCATCCCGATTGTGAATACCTGATATGACCACACCGTCCTGCTCATCATCCACTAATGCAATAGAAAAGCTCTGGTCGCTGCCGCTCTCTGCAAAAGCATTGAAGCGGTAGACGCCCAAATTTGATTTCATTTTTTTCATTTGTCCAACGATAGCATCCATTTGCTGCTGTACATTGTCTGTCTCCTGCTTTAACACCGCATTGTTTTGTTGAATTTCAATTAATGTCTCCTCGACGTTCAGCGTTCCGCTGCCATTCAGCATACTCAGATACATTTTGCGAAGCTTGTTTAACTTGCTCCATAATATAATAACCACAATCAAAAATACAAGAATAAGGACGGAGCATGCCAACAGAAGCAGTCTCACATCTAATAATTGTACCAGATTTTCCATGTTAATTCCCCCTGCAAGTCTGTCTAGCTTTATGATTTCATATGCTTGGCAATTTCCTTGACGGCTGCAACCAGTCGATCCACTTCTTCATCCGTTGTAAAATAACCGATACTTGCCCGTACCGCACCACGTTCAAGAGTTCCTGCAACTTCGTGAGCAAGCGGTGTGCAGTGATAACCGGCACGAACCGCAATATTAAAGGTTTGATCGAGAATAAAAGCAACTTCCGAGGAATCCGTTTGATGAATAGTAAAAGAAACGATTCCGGTTTTATTTTGCCCAAGATCCGGACCTAATAGCTGTACCCCTTCAATCTCCATTAATGATGCCATGAGCTGCTGCGTTTGAGCCCATTCTTTGTCATGTATTTGTGCTACTGTTTCTTTCAGCACGAATTTCACACCTTCGCCTAACCCCGCAATACCGACTGTGTTCTGAGTACCCGACTCATATCGATCCGGACGTACGTTCGGCTGCTCAATCATTTCTGACTGACTGCCTGTACCTCCAAACAGCAGCGGCTCCAGCTCGAGCTCCGGTTCTATGTATAATCCGCCAGTCCCTTGTGGTCCCAACAAGCTCTTGTGTCCGGGAAAAGCCAGCATGTGTATGCCCATCTTCCCAACATCGATATCAAGGGTTCCAGCCGACTGCGCCGCATCAACCAACAATTTAATCCCCTTTCCTCTGCATAGCTCACCTAATTCCGCTACAGGCAGGATATTGCCAAGTAAATTTGAACTGTGACTGCATACCATAAGGGAAGTCCGATTCGTAATCGCTTCTTTCACTTTATCAAGGCTAAGCTCGCCTTTGGAATTGGTTTGCACATAAGTAATCTGCACACCACGTGTTCTTTTCACATATTCAAGCGGTCTGCGAACCGAATTATGCTCTACCGAGGTACATATCACATGATCTCCCTCTTTTAGGAAGCCAAGAATTGCCTGATTTAGTGCCATCGTGGTGTTTAAAGCAAACGAAATATCATTCGGATTTTTGATTTTAAATAGCTTAGCCAGCTGCTTACGAGTTTCAAATAAAATCCGGCTTGCTTTAACAGCCATTTGATGACTGCCTCTCCCCGGATTGGCTGCAGCATGCAGCATACATTCCTGCATCGCCAGCAATACTTCTGGCGGTTTAGGCCAGGATGAAGCGGCATGATCGAAATAAGCAACGTTCAACCGAAACACTCTCCTTTTACAAAAAGTAGCATACCTATTTTGCCCAAGCGAGATGGCAATAATCAGGTATGCTACCTATGTTATCATGATTGATTTCACACTGAACCATTTCTAAAGGTTGTTCAAAAAGTCCCCTTTTGATCACGAAGTCACACAGGAAGCTTACTCAGTTCATGGCACTAAACATCAACAATATAATCCTGGCGTCAGGAATAATTAAGAGATCTTCCCTTGCAGGATCTCTAACAGCCTGTTCAAATCATCCTTAGAGTAATACAGCAATTCGATCTTGCCTTTATTATTGTTATGCTTAATTTTTACCGTTGTACTATATAATTCTCTTAAGTTTTCTTCCAACTCATTGATATAAGGATCACTTTTTTTCGACTTGGATTTGGCTTTTGCTGTTTCCGGTTTATCCTCAAGTCGTTTCACTTCTTCTTCCAGCTCACGAACGCTCCACTGCTCTTTAATTGATTTTTCAGCTAAAGCACGAATCAGCTTCGCATCCTTCAAACCAATAATGGCTTTTGCATGACCCATCGAAAGTGTTCCACGTGAAACATACTGTTTTACCTCATCAGGCAATTGCAGCAGTCTCAAAAAATTCGCAATATGCGATCTGCTTTTCCCAACCTTAACGGATAGCTCTTCTTGAGTCAAAGAAAACTGATCAATTAAAGCTTGATAGGCGATAGCGATCTCCAAAGCATTCAAGTCTTCTCTTTGCAGGTTTTCAATCAGAGCAATTTCCATCACTTGTTGATCCGTAAACTTCTTTATTACAGCAGATACCGTAGCTAACCCGCATACTTGAGAGGCTCTGAAGCGACGTTCGCCTGCAATAATTTCATAGCCTTTCAGAACACTTCTTACAATAATCGGTTGAATAATTCCGTGCTCCTTAATAGAAGCAGCCAGCTCATTGATCGATTCATCATTAAAATTTCTACGAGGCTGATAAGGACTCGGTCTGAGCTGTGATAATGGAATTTCCATTACCTTATCATCATCATTAATACTAAGCGCAGGTAGAAGTGCATCTAATCCTTTTCCAAGACGTTTACTCAAAACTGATCACTTCCTTCGCAAGTTCCATATACACTTCAGCACCTTTAGAACGAGGATCATAGGTTATTATCGACTGACCGTGGCTCGGCGCCTCACTCAGCCTGACATTACGTGGAATAATGGTTTTATATACTTTTTGTTGGAAATATTTCTTAACCTCTTCAATCACCTGCATACCCAAATTGGTTCTGGCGTCAAACATTGTCAACAATACGCCTTCGATCTGCAGCGTTGTGTTCAAATGCTTTTGCACTAAACGAACCGTATTCAACAGCTGACTTAATCCCTCCAACGCATAATACTCGCATTGAATGGGAATAATAACCGAATCGGCAGCAGTCAAAGAATTAACGGTAAGAATGCCAAGTGACGGCGGGCAATCGATCAATATATAATCAAATAAATGCTTAACCAGCTGCAAAGACTTTTTCAATCTCACTTCACGGGAGATCGTAGGAACTAATTCAATCTCAGCACCTGCCAGTTGAATCGTAGCCGGAATGATTTTCAAATTCGGTATGTTCGTATCGACCATAACATCTTTAGGGTGAATATCGTTGATAATCATATCATAGATACAATAAACAACATCGGCTTTATTAATACCGATACCACTTGTCGTGTTTCCTTGTGGATCAATATCGACGAGCAGTACCCGTTTGCCTAATGCTGCCAGTGAGGCACCCAAATTTACCGATGTAGTCGTTTTACCAACCCCACCCTTTTGATTTGTAATTGCAATAATCTTAGCCAAAATCTGTTCACCTCAGTATCTAAATGAAAAACATACACACGAAATCTGCCCCTTAAAGCAAAGCTGCATAACAAAGAAGTTTGGAACAAACCATTATTTTTTAGGAATTTTGATAACTATTTCGTAGTGATCCTCATAATCTTGCTCCGAGGTATTAATTTGCAGACCTGAAGACGTGACCATATCCACGGATTGTCTAATCGTGTTTAAAGCCAACCGAACATCCTTGGAGAAGGATACACGTTTTGTTTTTTTGACTGCAACTACTTCTTTTAAAAGCTGTATTCTCGCTTCTGTTTGTTTAACATTTAACTCCTTGGTAATAATTTCATCCAAAACTTTCTGCTGCAGTTCTTCCTGGCTTAAAGATAATAAAGCACGCGCATGCCTCTCCGTGATTTTACGTTCCATTAAAGCCTGCTTAACAGGCTCACTTAGATTTAACAGACGGATTTTGTTAGCTATCGTGGACTGGCTTTTCCCGATTCGTTGAGCAAGACTTTCTTGCGTCAAATGATGCAAGTCGATAAGCTGCTGATAAGCGCTAGCCTCTTCAATCGCAGTAAGGCCTTCACGCTGCAAATTTTCAATTAATGCAATAGATGCAGCTTGCGAATCATTGAAATCTCGAACAATAGCAGGAATCGTATCCAGTCCGAGCTTTGTAACGGCTCTCCATCTGCGTTCCCCAGCAATCAACTCATACACATTATTCCGAATTCGAACAATGATCGGCTGTATAACTCCGAGGGTTTTAATGGTTTGGCACAATTCTTCAATCCGCTCATCATCAAAAATAGTTCTGGGCTGATATGGACTTGGGACAATATCTTGGATGGAAATATTTCTAATTTCATCTGACGATGATTTTTCCGTAAATCCAAACAATTTCGAAAGTTGTTCCTTCATTCAATTACCATCCGATCTTTATTTGCATCAAAGTTTACCCAGACATCTGCATTGCCTTACTATTAATTATTCTCTAGTCATATCCTTTTTCCTGCCAGCCCGAGGCCAACTATGTGAATAATATATTGTTATTCATATGTTCTACGTGGAACATTATTTGATCAATGGCGTTTTCAATGGTGTACCTGCCTTACGCGGGTATAATTTCGGAGTAGGAGCAAACTTCCGTATGAATAAAAGATTTCTGGATGAATGCTCGGCATCAGGTAATTCCAAGCTTCGGGTGTAAATATATTTGCCGCGAAGCTCATTCAGGCTATAGGAAGAATCATCCAATTCCTGTTGAAAATCGCTTCCTTTCATCGCTACAAAAGTGCCGTTAACTTTGGCAAAAGGCAAGCAAAGCTCGTTCAATCCAGCCAGCTTTGCGACTGCTCTTGCAGTTACAAGGTCATATCGATCGCGATGCTCCGGCAGCCGCGCAATATCCTCAGCCCTGCCATGAACACAGCTTACATCACTTAGCCCCAAAGCAGCAGTCAAATGATTTAAAAATTGAATGCGTTTATTTAAAGAATCAACGATTGTCACTTTCATATGTGGAAACATGATTTTCAGAGGAATACTTGGGAATCCTGCACCAGAGCCTATGTCAGCCATCTGCATCACATCACGCATCGAAACAAAAAAAGAAACTGACAGAGAATCGTAAAAATGTTTTACGTATACTTCTTCTCTATCAGTTATACCAGTCAAATTCATTTTTTCATTCCAAGTAACAAGCTCATGAAAGTAAGTTTCAAATTGAGAACATTGATGTTCGCTTAATTCTATATTTTTCATGGCCAATTGTTCTCGGAAACGGGTTTGTATCAGATCCATTGTCATCTATCCTCTAGCCGCCAATACTCGGTTATAGTGTTCCAGGTGAACTAGTAGTACGGAAATATCTGCTGGCGTTACACCAGACATTCGGGATGCCTGACCAATCGAAAGCGGGCGAATTTTCATTAGCTTTTGCTTAGCCTCTGTTGCAATTCCGTATACTTCTTCATAATTAATATCGTCCGGAATTTTCTTTTTCTCCATCTTGCGAAGTCGTTCTACCTGAATTAATTGCTTATCAATATAACCTGCATATTTGATTTGTATTTCGACCTGCTCCGTTACTTCATCGGATAACTCTATAGGTGCTGGAGACATTTGGTGAATATGCGCATAAGCTACCTCTGGACGTCGCAGCAAGGAAAGCAGATCGATCGCGTTATTCACTTCCGCACTGCCTATCGAAATCAAAAGCTCCTGGATGTCTGCCGGCTTCACTTTAACCGATTTTAAACGTTCTACTTCATCCTCAATAAGACGTACCTTTTCAAGGAAACGCTGATGACGCGCCTCGGGAATTAATCCAATTTTATAGCCAATCGGCGTTAGTCTTTGGTCTGCATTATCATGTCTGAGCAGCAAACGGTATTCGGCACGCGAAGTCAGCAGTCGATAAGGCTCGTTAGTTCCCTTCGTCACCAGATCATCGATCAATACGCCGATATAGCCTTCTGAGCGATCCAGCACAATAGCTTCTTCGCCTTGTACCTTGCGGGCTGCATTGATCCCAGCCATCACGCCTTGACCTGCCGCTTCCTCATAACCGGACGTACCATTGATTTGTCCAGCTGTAAATAAACCGGCAACCGCCTTTGTTTCCAATGATGGTTTCAGCTGTGTTGGAACAACCGCATCGTATTCAATCGCATAGCCTGTACGCATCATTTCAACCTTTTCCAAACCAGGTATCGAACGAAGAATTTCTAACTGCACATCCTCAGGCATGCTCGTGGACAAGCCTTGAACATAATATTCTGAAGTGTTGCGCCCTTCCGGCTCAAGAAAAATTTGATGCTTTGGCTTATCGTTAAATCGAACGATTTTATCTTCAATGGAAGGGCAATAACGGGGCCCCGTTCCTTCAATTGCGCCGGAGAACATAGGAGCCCGATGCAAATTGTCTGTAATGATTTGATGGGTTTGTTCCGTTGTATAGGTCAGCCAGCAAGGCAATTGATCAGGTATTTCCTCAGTGGAATCAAAACTGAAAAAACGCACCTTTTCATCCCCTGGTTGAATAACGGTTTGGTCAAAATCAATCGAGTCCTTGTGTACACGCGGAGGTGTCCCTGTTTTAAAACGAACAAGCTCGAGACCATGCTCCCGCAGGGAATGAGACAACTTGACAGCAGGCTGCTGATTGTTCGGCCCACTCTCATACATCAATTCACCCATAATAATTTTGCCGCGCAAATACGTTCCGGTTGTCACAACTACTGCTTTTGCCAAATATTGTGCGCCTGTCTTGCTGATGACACCTTTACAGACACCATCCTCAACGATCAATTCTTCAACCAAGCCTTGACGAAGGGTCAGCTTCGGTTCATTTTCCATCGTTTGCTTCATTGTGTGTTGATACAGGAATTTGTCTGCTTGTGCACGCAGCGCATGTACAGCCGGACCTTTTCCTGTATTCAACATCCGCATTTGTATATAAGTTCTATCAATATTACGACCCATCTCTCCACCAAGAGCATCAATCTCACGCACAACGTGACCTTTAGCCGGACCACCTATGGAAGGATTACATGGCATAAACGCAACCATATCCAGGTTGATCGTAATCATCAAGGTTTCACAGCCCATTCTTGCTGCCGCCAAAGCCGCCTCACAGCCGGCATGACCCGCGCCAACAACTATGACATCATAATTTCCTGCAATATAACTCATCATAAACCTCCTTAAATCGTTCTATAGAATCGCTTACCCGAGTAAGCATAATTGAAAGAATAGCTTTATTTACCAAGACAAAACTGCGAAAAAATTTGATCGATCAACGACTCACCGACAGAATCACCAATAATTTCACCCAGGTATTCCCAAGCATTGCGAATATCAATTTGAATCAAATCTATCGGGACCCCAGCACCAGCAGCCTCAAAAGCATCATCTATCGCGATTTTCGCTTTTTTCAACAAAGCTATATGACGTACATTACTTACATAGGTCTGATCGTTTAATTCTACCTGCCCACTGAAAAATAGGCTAGCTATAGCTTTTTCCAAATCAGCAATCCCCTGCTGTTCCAGAAGCGACATCATGACAATACGCTCAGCTGGAAAATGGCCAGCCAGTATGTCATTCTCAATCTGCTGCGGCAAATCAAGCTTGTTCACGATTACGATGGTTTGCTTATCCTTCAGCTGCTCGATCAAGCTCAGCTCATCAGACTCCAGCTTTTCCGAACCGTTGAACACGAGCAAAATCAGATCCGCATCCGCTAGAGCGCCTTTCGATTTCTCCACACCAATTCGCTCAACAATATCCGAGGTTTCCCGAATGCCGGCTGTATCCAGCAGTTTCAATGGAATACCATTAACCGTAACGAACTCTTCAATAACATCACGCGTTGTCCCTGGAATTTCAGTGACGATAGCTCTATTTTCCTGGGCAAGTGTATTCATGAGCGAAGATTTTCCGACATTGGGCTTCCCGATAATCGCCGTAACAATACCTTCACGCAAAATTTTACCCTGATTCGCCGTATTCAGCAATTGCTCGATCTTGCCAAGCGCCTGGGTACAGCTGTTAGTTATAAACGCATTGGTCATCTCTTCCACATCATGCTCGGGATAATCGATATTGACCTCGATATGAGCCATCAATTCCACCAGATTATGTCGCAGCAGTTTGATATTCGTAGAGAGACTGCCCTCGGCCTGCTTCAAGGCAATACGATGGGCACGATCCGATTTGGCTCGAATCAAATCAATGACTGCCTCGGCCTGTGACAGATCAATACGTCCATTCAAATAGGCACGCTTTGTAAATTCACCTGGCTCCGCCAATCGTACCTGCTGCTCTAACAGCAGATCGAGCACTTTTTTTACCGAAATAAATCCGCCGTGACAGCTAATCTCCACCACATCTTCCATGGTGAATGATTTGGGTGCTTTCATGACTGTGACCAGCACTTCATCCACTCGTTCCAGTGTGAGCGGATGCTTAATAAAACCATAATGTACCGTATGTGAAGGCACTGCACCTAATTCGCTTTTACCAAAAAAAATGCGATCCGCCGCCGCAACCGCCTCATCGCCGCTTATGCGTATAACGGCAATACCTCCCTCTCCCATTGGAGTGGAAATAGCAGCAATCGTATCCTGGATCATAATTCACACCTCAACTTCTAATATCTTATACTTAGCAATCCAAACTTAAAGAAAATCTATTAAAAAAAAGCAATGAGTCATAACGATGACATCATTGCAGCAGTTCACCTTATCTGAATACGATTACGACTCTTCGATTCGGTTCCTCACCTCTACTGAACGTACGGACCTTGGCATGATCCTGCAGCTGGGCATGAATTACCTTCCGCTCATGGGGTGACATCGGTTCGAGAATAACCTCTTTTTTGGTTCGAATGACTCTCTCAGCCAATCGATCGGCTAATTCCTCTAACGTTTTTTTCCGGCGCTCCCGAAAATTTTCCGCATCCAGTACGATTCGCATATGAGTGCTTGAATATCGATTAGCTACAATATTCATTAAATATTGCAGGGCATCCAAGGTTTGTCCTCTTCTGCCAATCAGTATCCCCAAATCAGCCCCATATAGATGAAGCTCCAAATTTTCGTTATCCAGCTTTTTTTCAATTCTTACTTCAAGCTTCATGGTACGAAAGACATCCTGTAAAAAATAAATGGTTTCTTCAACAGCATCAGGAATAAGCTCCAGCTCAACTTTCGCATCCCTGGTTCCTATTAGGCCAAACAACCCTCGAGAGGGTTGTTCAAGCACAACAATTTTTACCCGATCCTCCGTGGTATTCCATTGACGAAGGCCATTTTGCACGGCCTCCTCAATCGATTTACCCGTAACCAACAATTTTTTCATTTTGTCAGGCCACCCTTATTATTTTGAGGTATTTTAGGTTTTTTATAAATGAAATACGATTGGACGATTGTAAACGTATTACTGAATACCCAATACAATGGAAGGGCAGCAGCAAAATTCATTGCCATTACGAAAATCAATACCGGGAAAATGAACATCAGATTTTGCATTTGTGGAGTCATTTGCGATGACATCATCTTCTGTTGGAAGAAGGTAGTGACCGCAGCGAGTAACGGTAGAATATAGTAAGGATCTTTTGTTCCCAATTGAAGCCAGAGGAAGGAATGCTCTGCAATCGAGTGGTTTCGCATAATCGCGTTATATAAAGCAATCAGGATCGGCATCTGCACAATTAGCGGAAAACAACCGGCTAATGGATTAACACCATTGCTTTGAAACAGCTTCATCGTTTCTTCCTGCTGTTTTTTAGCATCGTCCTTGTATTTCTCTTTCAACTTTTTGAGCTCAGGCTGTAAATCCTGCATCCGTTTGGAGCTTTTGTACTGCTTCAGCGTAAGCGGTAATATAATCAAACGAATAATAATGGTAACAACCAATATGGACAATCCGTACTGTCCCCATAGTGCTGCCGCAAACCAATCCAAAACATCAGCCAAAGGACCTACGAAATACTTGTCCCAAAAACTATTGGTAGGGTCGATTTTAGTTGTTGCCGGCGTACATCCAGCAAGCAGTAAAAAGACGAAAAAAAGCGGCCAATATTTAGCTAATCGACGGGTCAAAATGAAATCCTCCTAAATGTTCTTTTCCAATAATAAACTATAGCATATCTCACCCCAAAAAAGAAATGCAGCTTTCTACTTTCTTATGAGTAAAGAGCCGCGCATTAACACATGCAAAATACATTTTTCCATTTCCTTATATTTCATCCCGACTACGGGTTTGCGAGCAATCAATATGAAGTCATAGCCACCCATTACTTTGGGAGCATTCAGCCGGACAATTTCCTTGATCATGCGGCGAATCCGGTTACGAACTACGGCATTACCCAGCTTTTTGCTGACCGAGATGCCCAGGCGAAAAGATGGCTGCCGAGCCCGGGTATAGGAATAGAGCACAAACTGGTGGTTAGCCACCGACTTTCCTCCGCGATATACCTTGTCAAAATATTCTCTCTTCGTTAGACGATGTTCTCTATCCACATTCAGCTCTCCATTACTTCCGGATCGTTGCGCCTTGATTCCATTCATTCCATTATACATGTAGTTATCTGAACAACAAAAAAGACCACCTGATGAGTGGCCTCTTGTATTACGCGCTTAGAACTTTTCTACCCTTTAAACGACGAGCAGATAATACTTTACGACCGTTCACGGAACTCATTCTTTTGCGAAAGCCGTGTACCTTCTTGCGTTTTCTAGTATTCGGTTTAAACGTAGGACCCATCTATCCTGCACCTCCTTGAGGAAAAAGCATTCCCAAAAATACCTCTTAATATTAAACCACATAATCGCTAGAAAAGTCAATCTAAATAAAACCGCGTATTTTGCAGGCGGGTGAACAACTTTTAAGTCGAAAATTACGAGCTGTGTATAAAAATTAAAGATTTCCACACCTTCTGTCGATTTAATCACAGGGTACTAACAATATATAGTGCTGTTGATAAAACTTACACACAAGCTATAGACAATGTGGATAATTCTAAACAATACGTTGATAATGCCTACAAATTTTGATATTATGGTTATGCCCTCCCTGTGGATAGCCACTTTTTCATGATAATGTTATCAACATGCTGTGGATATCTTTGTGCACAAGTATTTGGCTTATGTATAAGTTATTAGATGTACCTTGCACACTGTGGACAATATTCGACAGATTCCGATAATTTTAATATATACATTTTCCGGCTTACGCCACATCGCTTAATTTCCAAAGGAGTGAACAGATTGTGGAAAGCCATCCTAACGAGCAATGGCAGCAAGTTCTTTCCATTATTCAAACACGGCTTAGTAAACCAAGTTTCGAGACCTGGTTTACATCCACAAGAGCCGTAACTTTTAATGATGCCAAGGTTGTGATATGTGCCCCTAACAACTTTGCCCGCGAATGGCTAGAAAATCGTTACACCAAGCTGATTCGAGATACCATCGTGGATTACAATGGGAAATCTACAGATGTCAAATTTATTATCGAATCCGAGGAAGACAAAAACGTTGATCTTCCCCCCTCTTCGGCGCAATCCAGTGCACAATCTACGCTTGCTGTTCCTGAAGAAACCTTCAGTCATATGATGAATTCCAAATACACATTTGATACGTTTGTCATAGGTTCAGGTAATCGATTTGCCCACGCAGCCTCGCTTGCTGTTGCAGAAGCACCGGCCAAAGCCTACAATCCTTTGTTTTTGTACGGGGGTGTGGGACTGGGAAAGACACATTTGATGCATGCGATCGGACATTTTGTTCTCGAGCATAACCCGCGTGCCAAGGTTCTTTATATTTCGTCCGAAAAGTTTACAAACGAATTTATCAATGCGATACGGGATAACCGCGGCGAAAGCTTCCGCAACAAATATCGCAATATTGACGTGCTGCTGATCGATGATATTCAATTTTTGGCTGGTAAAGAAGGAACGCAAGAGGAGTTTTTCCACACCTTTAATGCTCTTCATGAGGAACGTAAGCAGATCATTATTTCCAGTGACCGGCCTCCCAAAGAGATCCCAACGCTCGAAGAACGATTAAGATCCCGCTTTGAATGGGGATTAATTACGGATATTCAGCCGCCCGACCTGGAAACCCGGATTGCTATCCTGCGCAAGAAAGCCAAGGCAGACAATCTTGAGGTTCCTATAGAAGCGATGGTGTACATAGCCAATCAAATCGATACGAATATTCGGGAGCTTGAGGGTGCATTAATCCGCGTCGTTGCTTACTCATCATTGATTAATGCCGATATTACGTCCCATCTCGCAGCTGAAGCTTTAAAGGACATCATGCCAAGCAGTCGTCCACGTGTCATCACGATCCAGGATATCCAGCAGAAGGTTGGAGAATTTTATGGGATGAAGATGGAGGATTTTAAAGCACGCAAACGTACCAAAATGGTCGCCTATCCGCGTCAAATCGCGATGTATTTGTCACGCGAGCTGACCGACTTTTCATTACCCAAAATCGGCGAGGCTTTCGGCGGCCGTGACCATACGACAGTCATTCATGCGCATGAGAAAATTTCTGTAGCACTGAAGACCGATCAGGAGCTCTACAAAATTGTCCACAGCCTGATTGAAAAAGTGAAAAACGTAACTGCCTGAACCATCTATTAACAACCAAATATTCAGTCTGTATAACTTGAGGCCTATGCACAAACTATTCACATGTGGATAGGCTTTTGTATTGCGCCTTTTGTTCACATATCCACATATCCAGAGCCCCTACTACTATTACTAATAAAAAAAGAGTAATATAAGGGGATAAAGTTGTAATTACATTTTTGAATTCTAGGAGTGACAGAATGAAATTAACGATCCTTAAAGAATACTTGAATGAATCCATTCAACATGTATCAAAAGCCATATCGAGCAAAACTCCGATCCCCATTCTGAGCGGAATAAAAATAGATCTGGATTCGAGCGGCATGACGCTGACTGCCAGTGATACCGATATCTCCATTCAAAGCTTTATCCCATTGGAAAAAAATGAACTCAATATCATTGAAATAGAGCGTCAGGGTAGTATTGTGCTGTCAGCCAAATTTTTTGTTGAAATCATTCGTAAGCTTCCAGCCCAAAAGGTAGAGATTGAGGTCAAGGAAAATTTCCAAACGATCATTCGTTCGGGCTCTTCGGAAATTCAATTGGTCGGACTTGATCCGGAAGAATATCCAACCTTGCCAAGTATCGAAGAATATAGAAGATTTCAGCTTCCCAGTGATTTATTAAGAACGATGATCAAACAAACGACCTTTGCGGTATCGACTAATGAATCGACACCGATTCTTACAGGTGTTCTGTGGACTGTGGATAACGGAAAGCTTAAATTTACGGCCTGTGATCGTCATCGTTTGGGGACTCGTGAAACAAACATAGAAGTGGATGCCGATTTTAACCTTAATAATATTTCCATTTCTGGGAAAACTTTAAATGAACTGTCCAAAATTTTACCGGATCAAAACACGTTGATCGATATTATCTTTGCTGAAAATCAGGTGTTATTTAAGCTGAGCTCGATATTATTTTATACGCGAATTTTGGACGGCACTTATCCGGACACCTCCAAGCTGATCCCGCAGTCCTATAAAACAGAGCTGGTCATTAACGCACACCAGCTGGCCGATGCGATTGATCGTGCTTACCTGCTTTCTAAAGAAGAAAAGACGAACATCGTCAAGCTGATCATGAATGAGGACCAAACCATCGAAATATCCTCCAGCTCCTCCGAGCTTGGAAAAGTAACCGAACAGCTGGAAGTTTCAAGCTTAAGCGGAGAGCTGCTTCGCATTTCGTTCAATTCCAAATATATGCTGGACGCACTCAAGGTCATGGATAGTCAATTGATTCATATCGGATTTACAGGTGCGATGCAGCCGATCATTATCCGACCGGAAGAAACGACCTCGCTTCTGCAATTGATTCTCCCTTACCGAACCACTAATTAAGCAAAAGGAGCACGGCTTGTCATGAATCCTATATCCATTCATACGGATTACATCACGTTAGGCCAATTTTTGAAGTTGGCAGATTGCATATCTACAGGGGGGCAGGCTAAATTTTTTCTGCAGGAGACCGTTATCCATGTCAATGGAGAGCTGGAAAATCGGCGAGGCAAGAAGCTGGTTCATCTGGATCAGGTCCGTGTCGATGGCTGCGGGGAATTTCAAGTCGTACGTTCTTAATAACCTTGTAAAACGGCTTTGCTTGGCAGAGTCAGTCTGTAGGAGGAACCGTTTTGCAGCTGAATAAGCTTTCCTTGCGGAATTACCGCAACTATGAAGAAGTGCATTTTGAAACCAGAGATATGGTTAATATCATTATCGGCCCTAATGCACAGGGCAAGACGAACCTGCTGGAAGCCATTTTCGTGCTGGCTCTGACCAAATCCCATCGTACTCATCAGGATAAAGAGTTGATTCATTGGGATGCACGCCAAACCATGCTGCATGGAGAAGTTGAAAAAAAGTACGGAACCTGCAAGCTGGATCTCACTATTTCTCCGCAGGGCAAAAAAGCTAAAATAAATGGCTTGGAGCAAAAGAAGCTGAGCCATTTTATCGGCTCTATCAATGTCGTGATGTTTGCACCTGAAGATCTCGAAATTGTTAAGGGCTCCCCATCTGTCCGACGGCGTTTTCTCGATATGGAAATTGGCCAGGTCCATCCCACATATTTGTACGACTTATCCCAATATCAAAAAGTACTGCAGCAGCGGAACAATTATTTAAAGCAGCTTTTTACTACACGGGACACGAAAGCAGTGCTATTGGACGTGTGGAATGAACAATTGATCCAGCTCGGTATTAAAATTATCAAAAAGCGTCAAAGCTTTATACAGAAGCTCCAGCGGTGGGCAGAAAAAATTCATTATGGCATTACGGCAGGCCAGGAGCATATTCAGATTACATATGCCAGCTCGTTTGACGCTAACAGCCTGGAAGATGAAACTGTTTTATTTGATCAATTTATGATAAAGTTATCACAGGTGAAAGAACAGGAGCTTCGGCGCGGTGTGACTATGGTAGGCCCGCATCGGGATGATTTGTTGTTTACGATCAATGGCAAGGATGTGCAGACCTTCGGTTCGCAGGGCCAGCAGAGGACCACGGCGCTTTCTCTGAAGCTTGCGGAAATCGAACTGATTCATGAGGAAGTAGGCGAATACCCTATTCTACTTTTGGATGATGTGCTATCCGAGCTTGACCAGTACCGACAAACTCAACTGATCGAAACATTTCAAAATAAAGTGCAAACCTTTATTACAACAACCGGAATTGAAAGCATAGATCGTTCAAAGCTGGAAAACGCTTCTGTGATTCACGTACGGAACGGAAGCCTGATTTAAGTCATTGCCTGCAAGTAGTCTCACGTTTTGAGGAGATGTCCCCCATGTTCATTCATTTAGGCGGAGAAAAAATCATTCGTGCATCCGAGCTCGTCGCTATATTTGATCTATCCATAGAGAAATCATCCAAAATATCTAAGCAATTTTTAAGCTATGCCAATAAAGAGAAAAAGGTTGAAGTGATCGGAGAGGAAGACAGCAAATCGCTCGTCGTTACCAAATCAAAAGTTTATTACTCTCCGATTTCATCTATGACCCTCAAGAAACGGGCAAACCAATTGTTAACAAACTAGATTTTACCTTGGAAAAGAGGGTGTCAGCATGTCTGTGAATGAAAATGCATATGATGAAAGTCAAATACAGGTGCTCGAGGGTCTCGAAGCTGTTCGTAAGCGTCCGGGGATGTATATCGGATCCACCAGCTCAAGAGGTCTCCATCATCTGGTTTGGGAAGTTGTAGATAATAGTATCGATGAGGCTCTTGCCGGTCATTGCTCCAAAATCGATGTTATCATTCATCGTGATAACAGCATTACGGTTATAGATAACGGGCGTGGTATCCCTGTTGGGGAGAACACCAAGCTGAAGAAGTCTACGCTTGAGGTTGTTTTGACCGTATTACACGCGGGCGGTAAGTTCGGCGGGGAAGGCTATAAAGTTTCCGGGGGACTGCATGGGGTTGGTGTATCGGTTGTTAATGCGCTTTCCAAGAAATTAATCGTTCAGGTTAAGCGGGATGGACACATTCACCAGCAGGAATATCA
Organism: Paenibacillus sp. FSL H8-0034; assembly: GCF_038000305.1. Lineage (NCBI taxonomy): Bacteria > Bacillati > Bacillota > Bacilli > Caryophanales > Paenibacillaceae > Paenibacillus > Paenibacillus sp. FSL H8-0034. The sequence goes on along the minus strand of NZ_JBBOBS010000001.1, from coordinate 277,966 downwards.
ACAAGGTGCGCCTCAATATGATATCAAAGTGGTTGGAGATGCTGAGGATACCGGTACCAAGATTACATTTTGGCCTGATGACGAGATTTTTACGGAAGTTACGGAATATGACTATGACACGCTGCAATCACGGATCCGTGAGCTGGCGTATTTAAATAAAGGCATTGAAATTACTTTGGCGGATGAGCGGACAGATGTGGCCAATTCCTTTTTGTATGAAGGTGGAATTGTCTCTTTTGTTGAGTATTTGAATCGTAACCGCGAACCGCTGCATGCTCCGATTTATACCGAGGGCTCCAAAGACAATATTCAGGTTGAGGTTGCCATTCAATACAATGAGGGCTACTCCGAAAATATTTATTCATTCGCTAATAATATTAATACGCATGAAGGCGGTACCCATGAATCCGGGTTTAAGAGTGCTCTTACCCGTATTATGAATGATTTTGCGCGTAAATATAACGCGATTAAAGAAAGTGACGCCAATTTGTCCGGTGATGATGTGCGTGAAGGCTTAATAGCGATCATTTCCGTGAAAATTCCTGATCCGCAGTTTGAGGGACAAACCAAAACCAAGCTTGGCAACAGTGAGGTTCGCGGTATCGTGGAATCCTTGTTCTCCGAGAAGCTTAGTGAATTCATGAATGAAAACCCGGCGACAGCCAAGAAAATCGTAGAAAAAGGCATACAAGCCTCACGTGCCAGAGAAGCTGCCCGCAAAGCCCGCGAATTAACGCGTCGTAAAAGCGCTTTGGAAGTTAGCTCACTGCCAGGCAAGCTCGCTGACTGCTCATCCAAGGATGCTTCGATCAGCGAAGTTTATATCGTGGAAGGTGACTCTGCCGGTGGTTCTGCCAAGCAGGGGCGTGACCGTCATTTTCAGGCGATATTGCCGCTGCGCGGTAAAATATTGAACGTGGAAAAATCACGTCTTGATAAAATTTTATCCAATGCGGAAATTCGCGCTATTATTACAGCCTCAGGTACAGGCATCGGGGATGATTTTGACGTCGCCAAAGCCCGTTATCACAAAATTATTATTATGACCGATGCAGACGTTGATGGTGCACATATCCGAACCTTGCTGCTTACCTTCTTTTTCCGTTATATGCGTAAGCTGATTGAAGTCGGCTATATTTACATCGCTCAACCGCCGTTATACAAGATCGAACGTAACAAAACGATCCGATATGCCTATAATGACAAGCAGAAGGATCAAATTACGCAGGAATTCGGAGAAGGCGTGAAGCTTAATATACAACGCTATAAAGGTCTTGGTGAAATGGACCCTGGACAGCTATGGGAAACGACCATGGACCCGGATACTCGTACTCTGCTGCAGGTTAGCATTCAGGATGCGATTGAGGCTGATGCGATTTTCGATACCTTGATGGGCGATAACGTAGAGCCGCGCAGAGACTTTATCCAGGAGCACGCCAAATACGTCAAAAACTTGGATTTTTAAGCCGATCATGCTTACGAAGTAAACTCTCCCTTAGGGAGAGTTCTATATATGCTCACGAAGTCAGTTTTGCTTTAGCAAAACTCAGCAACGCTTACGAAGTAAACTTTCCCGCAGGGAAAGTTCAGTATATGCTCACGAAGTCAGTTTTGCTTTAGCAAAACTTTTAGGAGGACAAAATGTCGGAAGAACAGTTTTCTCAAATAAAAGAAATAGATATCGGCTTGGAGATGCGTACTTCCTTTATGGACTACGCAATGAGCATTATCGTCAGTCGTGCTCTGCCGGATGTTCGCGATGGCTTAAAGCCTGTTCATCGCCGAATTTTGTTTGCGATGTCCGAGCTTGGCATGTATTCAGATAAGCCGCATAAGAAATCAGCGAGAATTGTCGGCGAAGTTATTGGTAAATACCATCCGCATGGTGATTCCTCCGTATACTTCACGATGGTACGGATGGCACAGGATTTTTCCTTGCGTTATATGCTCGTCGATGGTCATGGTAACTTTGGTTCGATCGATGGAGATATGGCAGCCGCGATGCGGTATACAGAAGCTCGTCTGTCGAAGATTGCGATGGAGCTTTTACGTGATATTAATAAAGAGACAATTGACTTTATACCCAACTATGATGGTGAAGAGCATGAGCCTGCTGTTCTTCCTTCGCGTTTTCCGAATCTGCTCGTAAACGGCAGCTCTGGTATTGCGGTAGGGATGGCTACGAGTATTCCTCCACACAATTTAACGGAAGTGATCAACGGACTTCAGCAGCTTATTGAAAATCCGGACGTCACGCCGATGGAATTAATGCAATCTATCAAGGGCCCGGATTTTCCTACAGCGGGATTTATTTTGGGACGAGAAGGTATTAAGCAAGCCTATAATACAGGCCGTGGATCGGTTACGATGAGAGCCAGAGCCGTTATAGAAGAAAACAATAACAAAGCAAAAATCCTGGTGCATGAGCTGCCCTATCAGGTAAATAAAGCTCATTTGATTGAAAAAATTGCGGAATTGGTCAGAGATAAAAAGATTGATGGTATCACCGATCTGCGCGATGAGTCGGACCGTAACGGAATGCGTATTGTTATTGAGCTGCGTCGCGACGTGAATCCGAATGTAATCTTGAATAATCTCTACAAGCAAACTTCGATGCAGTCTAATTTCGGTATCATTATGCTGGCTCTCGTTAACGGGGAACCGAAGGTCCTGAACTTGAAGGATATGCTGTATCACTATTTGGAGCACCAAAAGGTCGTTATTCGCCGTCGGACAGAATATGAACTGCGCAAGGCTGAAGCCAGAGCGCATATCCTCGAAGGCTTGCGAATCGCACTCGATCATCTTGATGAAGTGATCACACTGATCCGTTCATCACAAAATGCGGAAGAAGCACGTGAAGGCTTGATCGAAAGATTTTCATTAAGCTATGATCAAGCTCAAGCTATTCTGGATATGCGTCTACAGCGCTTAACCGGTTTGGAACGCGATAAGATTGAAGAAGAATACGCAGAGCTGTTGAAGAAAATCGCTGAATACAAGGCTATCCTTGGAGACGAGCAATTGGTGCTAGCGATTATTAGTACCGAGCTTAATGAAATCAAGGAAAAATTCGGTGATGAGCGCCGTTCGGAAATTACGATTGGTGGAGAAAGCATCGAGGATGAGGATCTGATTCCTCAAGAAGAAGTGATTATCACTATCACGCATAGTGGTTATATCAAAAGATTGCCGGTTACCACCTATCGCAGCCAGAAGCGCGGCGGTCGAGGCGTCATTGGGATGGATACGAAGGACAAAGACTTTGTTGAACATTTATTTGTTACCAATACGCATCACTTCTTGCTCTTCTTTACGAATAAAGGCAAGGTGTACCGCCTGAAGGCTTATGAGATCCCTGATCTTAGCCGTACAGCTCGTGGAACACCAATTATCAATCTGTTACAGATTGAGCAAGGTGAAACGATCAATGCGGTCATTCCAGTGGAGGGCTTTGAGTCCGAGCAGGAGCTTTTCTTTGCTACCAAAAATGGTTTGGTCAAAAAGACGGCTTTGAACGAATACGGGAATATCCGTAAGGGTGGTTTGATTGCGATCACGCTGCGTGAGGATGACGATCTGATCGGAGTCAGACTGACAGAAGGCAATCAATCGATCATTATGGGAACTGCTCAAGGTGTCTCGATTCACTTCCCAGAGCAGGATGTCCGTTCAATGGGCCGTTCGGCAACGGGAGTTAAAGGCATTAATATCGGTGAGGACGATACCGTTATCGCGATGGATGTCGTTCATCCCGATGATACGGTGTTGATTGTAACGTCCAAAGGATTCGGTAAACGAACACCGGTTGCTGACTACAGACTTCAATCACGTGGTGGTAAGGGTATCAAAACTCTGAACGTCACTCCGAAGAATGGGCCTGTCGTCAGTCTGAAGATTGTAAAAGATGATGAAGATCTCATGATAATTACAGCATTAGGTACAATAATTAGAACCAGTATGTCGGGAATTTCTGTTATGGGCCGTTATACCCAGGGTGTAAGACTGATTCATATCCGCGATGAAGATGAAGTAGCAACAGTAGCTAGAGTTGAAAAGAGCGAAGATGCCGCAGAGGATGAAATCGATGGAGAAGAAACAGCCTTGTCTCCAGAGATTGAAGAATAAATAAATATATCAAAAAAGGTTGAGGAATGGGGTGACAGCCCCATTCTTTTTCGTTTAGAATAGGGAGAAGATAGAAAGTAAAGCGAGGGAATACCATGGCCACAATTTCCGTTTCCCAGTTAAAGACCGGCGAAAAGATGAGCGATAACGTACAAACGAAGCTCGGGAACGTTTTATTTATGAAAGGGAAAATAGTAAGCGAGAAGGATATAGAGATCTTGAAAGCCTTTTTAATTCCTTCCATTTCTATAGAATCCAAAGAAAATGATCCTGTCAATGACGATGTGATAGACGAGCCGAACAACACCATTCTGCCTTTCTATGAGCAATATGATAAGATGCTCTCGCTTTTAAAAAAGGTGTTTAATTCGGCGAGTGGGCAAAACTTCCCTATACTTGAGGTCCGTACGCAGCTGGAAGCGCTGCTGCAGCATATTGATCAATATCATATTTTGACTTTTAGCCCCAAAACGTTTCAATTGAATGATTATCTGTTCCATAACAGCATCATGGTTAGTTTAACATCCTATTCATTGGCCAGATGGCATGGACTGGCTGCTAAGGACCTTATGCCTATTGCGATAAGCGGTCTCTTGCATGATATAGGTAATGCAAAAGTGGACCCCGGTATTTTATATAAACCGAACAAGCTGACTCCGGTGGAATTTGAAGAACTGAAGCAGCATACCACGATTGGTTACAATTTATTGAAGAATGTGGCTGCCATTAATGAAGGCGTAAAATTAACAGCGATTCAGCATCATGAACGTGAAGATGGATCAGGCTATCCACTGGGAATCAAAGGAGATAAAATTCACCTATACTCCAAAATCGTTGCCATCAGTGATATCTTTCATGCAATGACATCGGATCGGTACCATAAAAAAGCGGCTTCTCCTTACCTGGTGTTGGATCAATTGTTTACAGAATCGTTTGGTAAATTGGAACCTGCGTTAGTTCAGACCTTTATACAGAAAGTAACGCAATTCCATAATGGTGTTCTCGTTAAGCTAAATGATAAACGAATTGGTGAAATTGTGTTTTCAGATCGTGCTAACCCCACTCGTCCTTGGGTCAATGTGAATGGACAAATTATTAATTTAACGATGGAGCGCAGTCTGTATATACAAGATGTTATTCAAAAGTAAATAGTTTTGATATTTGCTTGACGCTTGGCTTACATATATGGTAGATTAATCTTCGCTGCTTCAAGCAACGAAGATTTTTTATAAGAAACTTTTTTTAATCTAATAAAAAGCTTGCAATGATGCAGTGGAGTATGTTATATTAAAAAAGTCGCCACTAAACAGCGATTGAATAAATCAATAAGAGTGAAAGTCGACAGTAATGTTGATGGATCGCGTTTTGTCCTTTGAAAACTGAATCAACGAGTGAGAAAATAGCAGTACAAGAGAATGCAAATTCTCGTCAGCAAGGAATGAGTACAAATCAAAGTTCTACCTTAATGGAGAGTTTGATCCTGGCTCAGGACGAACGCTGGCGGCGTGCCTAATACATGCAAGTCGAGCGGATTGTTCCTTCGGGAACAGTTAGCGGCGGACGGGTGAGTAACACGTAGGCAACCTGCCTACAGGATCGGGATAACTACCGGAAACGGTAGCTAAGACCGGATAGGTGATTGAGACGCATGTCTGAATCAAGAAACACGGAGCAATCTGTGACCTGTAGATGGGCCTGCGGCGCATTAGCTAGTTGGTGAGGTAACGGCTCACCAAGGCGACGATGCGTAGCCGACCTGAGAGGGTGAACGGCCACACTGGGACTGAGACACGGCCCAGACTCCTACGGGAGGCAGCAGTAGGGAATCTTCCGCAATGGACGCAAGTCTGACGGAGCAACGCCGCGTGAGTGATGAAGGTTTTCGGATCGTAAAGCTCTGTTGCCAGGGAAGAAAGGCCAGGAGAGTAACTGCTCCTGGATTGACGGTACCTGAGAAGAAAGCCCCGGCTAACTACGTGCCAGCAGCCGCGGTAATACGTAGGGGGCAAGCGTTGTCCGGAATTATTGGGCGTAAAGCGCGCGCAGGCGGTCATTTAAGTTTGGTGTTTAATTCCGGGGCTCAACCCCGGGTCGCATCGAAAACTGGGTGACTGGAGTGCGGGAGAGGAAAGTGGAATTCCACGTGTAGCGGTGAAATGCGTAGAGATGTGGAGGAACACCAGTGGCGAAGGCGACTTTCTGGACCGTAACTGACGCTGAGGCGCGAAAGCGTGGGGAGCAAACAGGATTAGATACCCTGGTAGTCCACGCCGTAAACGATGAGTGCTAGGTGTCGGGGGTTTCAATACCCGCGGTGCCGAAGTTAACACAGTAAGCACTCCGCCTGGGGAGTACGCTCGCAAGAGTGAAACTCAAAGGAATTGACGGGGACCCGCACAAGCAGTGGAGTATGTGGTTTAATTCGAAGCAACGCGAAGAACCTTACCAGGTCTTGACATCCCGATGTAACACCTAGAGATAGGTGCCCTCTTCGGAGCATTGGAGACAGGTGGTGCATGGTTGTCGTCAGCTCGTGTCGTGAGATGTTGGGTTAAGTCCCGCAACGAGCGCAACCCTTGGATTTAGTTGCCAGCATTGAGTTGGGCACTCTAGATCGACTGCCGGTGACAAACCGGAGGAAGGCGGGGATGACGTCAAATCATCATGCCCCTTATGACCTGGGCTACACACGTACTACAATGGCCGGTACAACGGGAAGCGAAACCGCGAGGTGGAGCGAATCTTTAGAAGCCGGTCTCAGTTCGGATTGCAGGCTGCAACTCGCCTGCATGAAGTCGGAATTGCTAGTAATCGCGGATCAGCATGCCGCGGTGAATACGTTCCCGGGTCTTGTACACACCGCCCGTCACACCACGAGAGTTTACAACACCCGAAGTCGGTGGGGTAACCCGCAAGGGAGCCAGCCGCCGAAGGTGGGGTAGATGATTGGGGTGAAGTCGTAACAAGGTAGCCGTATCGGAAGGTGCGGCTGGATCACCTCCTTTCTATGGAGATATTGCTTCTGCAAACGAAGCGTATCAGTAATACAAGTTGCCAATGGCAACAACAACGCTCACTCGTTGATCAGTTTTGAGAGGATAAACTTTCTCTCTGTAAAGCTTGTTCCTTGAAAACTAGATACCGAAACGAAACAAATGTTTAGAGCAGCGTTACTTAACTTCGGTTGAGTAACATCCAAATAGATCGATTCTTCGGAATCGAACTTATTAGCGGAATTGGTTAAGCTAATAAGAGCACACGGAGGATGCCTAGGCACTAGGAGCCGAAGAAGGACGTGGCGAACGACGAAATGCCTCGGGGAGCCGTAAGCAGGCTTTGATCCGGGGATGTCCGAATGGGGGAACCCGCATGAGGTAATGCTCATGTACCATGTAGTGAATACATAGCTACATAGGAGGCATACGAGGGGAACTGAAACATCTAAGTACCCTCAGGAGAAGAAAACAAAAGTGATTCCGTCAGTAGCGGCGAGCGAACGCGGAACAGCCCAAACCTAAGAGCTTGCTCTTAGGGGTTGTGGGACGTCAACATCGGGTTAGCAGAATAGGTGAAGCAGTCTGGAAAGGCTCATCACAGAGGGTAACAATCCCGTAACCGAAAATCTGCGACACCTGTAGACGGATCCCGAGTACCGCGAGACACGTGAAACCTCGTGGGAATCCGGCAGGACCATCTGCCAAGGCTAAATACTCCCTAGTGACCGATAGTGAAGCAGTACCGTGAGGGAAAGGTGAAAAGAACCGCGGGAGCGGAGTGAAATAGAACCTGAAACCGTGTGCTTACAAAAAGTCAGAGCCCGTTTATGGGTGATGGCGTGCCTTTTGTAGAATGAACCGGCGAGTTACGTTCCCGTGCAAGGTTAAGGTGAAGAGCCGGAGCCGCAGCGAAAGCGAGTCTGAATAGGGCGCTTGAGTACGTGGACGTAGACCCGAAACCGTGTGATCTACCCCTGCCCAGGGTGAAGGTGCGGTAACACGCACTGGAGGCCCGAACCCACGCATGTTGAAAAATGCGGGGATGAGGTGGGGGTAGCGGAGAAATTCCAATCGAACTCGGAGATAGCTGGTTCTCCCCGAAATAGCTTTAGGGCTAGCCTCGGAGTTGAGAGTCGTGGAGGTAGAGCACTGATTGGGTGCGGGGCCCGCCAAGGGTTACCAAGTCCAGTCAAACTCCGAATGCCACAGACTTTTATCCGGGAGTCAGACCGTGAGTGCTAAGATCCATGGTCAAGAGGGAAACAGCCCAGACCATCAGCTAAGGTCCCCAAGTGCAGGTTAAGTGGGAAAGGATGTGGAGTTGCCCAGACAACCAGGATGTTGGCTTAGAAGCAGCCACCATTGAAAGAGTGCGTAATAGCTCACTGGTCGAGTGACTCTGCGCCGAAAATGTAACGGGGCTAAACCTGCCACCGAAGCTATGGCTCGAACAAGTAATTGTTCTTGGGTAGGGGAGCGTTGTGTAGAGGTTGAAGGTGTACCGTAAGGAGCGCTGGACACTACACAAGTGAGAATGCCGGTATAAGTAACGAAAAGACAAGTGAGAATCTTGTCCGCCGAAAGCCTAAGGGTTCCTGAGGAAGGCTCGTCCTCTCAGGGTAAGTCGGGACCTAACGCGAGGCCGAAAGGCGTAGTGGATGGACAACTGGTTGAAATTCCAGTACCACCGTGAACCGTTATGAGCAATGGGGTGACGCAGAAGGATAGTGACGCGGACTGATGGATGTCCGTCCAAGCAGCGAGGCTGGTGTGTAGGCAAATCCGCACATCGATAAGGCTGAGCTGTGATGGGGAGCGAAAATTGCAGTAGCGAAGGTCATGAGTTCAAGCTGCCAAGAAAAGCCTCTAGCCAGGGAGAAGGTGCCCGTACCGCAAACCGACACAGGTGGGCGAGCAGAGTATGCTAAGGCGCGCGGAAGAACTCTCGTTAAGGAACTCGGCAAAATGACCCCGTAACTTCGGGAGAAGGGGTGCCTCGGTAGGGTGAATAGCCCGAGGGGGCCGCAGTGAAAAGGCCCAAGCGACTGTTTAGCAAAAACACAGGTCTGTGCGAAGCCGTAAGGCGAAGTATACGGGCTGACGCCTGCCCGGTGCTGGAAGGTTAAGGGGAGTGGTTAACCGCAAGGTGAAGCTATGAACCGAAGCCCCAGTAAACGGCGGCCGTAACTATAACGGTCCTAAGGTAGCGAAATTCCTTGTCAGGTAAATTCTGACCCGCACGAATGGCGTAACGACTTGGGCGCTGTCTCAACGAGAGATCCGGTGAAATTTTACTACCTGTGAAGATGCAGGTTACCCGCGACAAGACGGAAAGACCCCATGGAGCTTTACTGCAGCTTGATATTGAACTTGGGTACGATCTGTACAGGATAGGTGGGAGCCAAAGAAGCATGAGCGCCAGCTTGTGTGGAGGCGACGTTGGGATACCACCCTGATCGTATCCGAGTTCTAACCTCGCACCGTAATCCGGTGCAGGGACCGTGTCAGGTGGGCAGTTTGACTGGGGCGGTCGCCTCCTAAAATGTAACGGAGGCGCCCTAAGGTTCCCTCAGAATGGTTGGAAATCATTCGCAGAGTGTAAAGGCACAAGGGAGCTTGACTGCGAGACAAACAGGTCGAGCAGGGACGAAAGTCGGGCTTAGTGATCCGGTGGTACCGAATGGAAGGGCCATCGCTCAACGGATAAAAGCTACCCTGGGGATAACAGGCTTATCTCCCCCAAGAGTCCACATCGACGGGGAGGTTTGGCACCTCGATGTCGGCTCATCGCATCCTGGGGCTGAAGTAGGTCCCAAGGGTTGGGCTGTTCGCCCATTAAAGCGGTACGCGAGCTGGGTTCAGAACGTCGTGAGACAGTTCGGTCCCTATCTGTCGTGGGCGCAGGAAATTTGAGAGGAGCTGTCCTTAGTACGAGAGGACCGGGATGGACGTACCGCTGGTGTACCAGTTGTTCCGCCAGGAGCACGGCTGGATAGCTACGTACGGAAGGGATAAGCGCTGAAAGCATCTAAGCGCGAAGCCCCCCTCAAGATGAGATTTCCCAATTTAGTAAGACCCCTTATAGACGATGAGGTAGATAGGTTCGGGGTGGAAGTGCCGCAAGGTATGGAGCTGACGAATACTAATCGGTCGAGGGCTTATCCAAATAAAGAGTCTTATAAGCGAAAGCGAGTAAGACGTGCTGCTCAAGCGTAAAGTGAAGTTTCGGATCTAGTTTTCAGGGTGCAAACTCTGAGCTGCCTGTCCTTTGTAAGGATGGATATTTTCTCGCAGCGATTTCGAAGGCGTAAATCTTCGAAAAAAGCTTAGGCTTACGAAGTC